>CAVWTW010000016.1:0-28701 GCA_963758035.1 uncultured Actinomycetota bacterium | reverse complement strand
TGATCGCGGTTAGCCGTCGGCCCAGCGCAGTCTCAGGCCGGAGGCTGACTCATAGCAGGAGCCCGGCCGCCGCCGATTGGACCCAGTGGTCACGCATCAGGGCTGCTGCTTGATCCAGTCCAGGATCTCACGCGAGTGCGTGAGCATCGTCCCGTCGGGCAGCCTCATCGCCGGCAGCTTCCTGGCGCCCGTCTTGGCCTCCAGCTCGTCACGTGAGCCCTTGCGCAGGAACGGGATGGGGCTGCCGTGGGCGGCGACCTCCTTGTCGTAGGCGATCCCCTTGGCCCGCAATGCCTCCTGGACGCGCCGGCACGGGTGGATCCCGGGCCCTGCGTCGTCACCGTGGCACACGTACAGATACGGCTTGTTCCGCAGTCTGGCTGGCTTCCATCCCGCTCCTCCCTCGGTCGAGGTTTGGGCGAGCGTACCGACGGGCTCAACTCCCGGGCCGACCGGCCGATTAAGAGAGAAGGACCGTCCCTCGACCTCCGGAGCCGCATGTCCGTCAACCCCATCGGCGGCATCACCAACGCCTCATCTCTGTTGCAGCCGACCGCGGCGCAGATCGCCGCCGCCCAGGGCACCACCCTCGGCTCGGCGACCGCCACCGCCGCCCAGACCGCACCGACCGCCGACGCGGCTCAGGCGTGGGAGGAGGCGATGCGCGCCGCGATGGGCGACGAGTCCTCCTCCAGCGACTCGTCATCTGACCCGTTGTCCTCGCTGGCCACTCAGACCGCCGCCGCGACGAACCCCGCCACGGCGCTGACCGGCCAGACGGCGACCACGGGCGCGCGACCACCGGCTCGGTCGCCTCGGCCGCGTCGCTGGCCACGCCCTCGGGCGGCGCCTCCCTCACCGGCGCCTCCGTCCCGTCGACCACGGCCTCGGTCCCGTCCACCACCGCCTCCACCGCCGCCACCGCGGCCGCGACCGGCACCGCCGCTCAGACCGCGCTCTCGCCCCAGGCGCTGGCCGCGCTGGTCTCGGGCAGCTCGACCGCGCCCACCAATCCGCTGATCACGTCGTTGTCGGCGCCGAGCTTCGATACAACGCCGGCTCAGCCGGTGAGCGACGCCGACGCGAGCTCATACGTCTAAGGGGCCGCGTCTGAATTAGCGGTGGAATTGGGTGATCAGCCCGTGGATGCCAGCCGCCGCACGGGAGCGAAGCGATAGCGAGCTATTGCGAGCGAGTGGGTGGCGGGTGGCGCCGCGGGACGGCCGCGCAAGCCGCCGCTAATTCTGACGCGACCCCTCAGCAGCGCCGGAACTGCGAACGCCGGCAGCCCGCCCGCCCACATGATCGTGGCCGCCAGCCGCTGGTCGTGCAGAGCGGCCGGTCCGAGCTCCGCCACGTAGTGGTGATAGACCGCGTGGGGCGCAAGGCCCAGCCACGCCCCCACCAGCAGCATCGGCGCCATGCACGCCGTCAGGCATGCCGCCTGCCTCGCGGACCGACACGGCGGGCAGCGGGTCGACCCCCAGCAGCGGCGCCCACATGAGCAGCGCCGCCGCCAGATACGCCGCATGCTCGGCCTCGTGGACGTTGTCGTTGGCCGACGCCAGGCCGTACACGGCCGGGACATGGGTCACGAGCAGCACCGCTGAGAACACCGTCACCGAGCCCACCGGACTGGTCAGCCACGCCAGCGGCCGTGAGTGCAGCCAGCCCGCCAGCGTGCGGCGCCCACCCCGGCCCAAGGCGAAGAGGGCCAGCCGGATCGGCGCCCCGGCCGCCAGCAGCGGCGCCACCACGACCCACATGATCATGTGCTCGAGCATGTGCGCCGACAGCCGCACGTCGGCCTGGGTCCCGATCCCGGAGTAGAGGTCGACGGCCAGCACCGCCAGCCCGGCGCAGAAGCAGGCGGTGCGCCGCCGCGGCCAGCGGCGGCGGCGGCGGTCGCGCCGGCTGCCCGATCGCCGCCGCGGAGCGTACACGCCCCCGGCGGCGACGCAGAGAACCAGGAACGCGATCCCGGCCGAGCCGTCCAGGCTCCAGTCGAGCGCGAGCGCCCGCGGGCTCATGCGCTACTGGAAGATCTCGGTGGTGCAGTCGCCGCCGGGGAGATGGATCTCATGCGGGCGCGCGCCGTCGGCCTGCTCGTGGAAGTCGACGAAGAAGTCGGGGTCGAGCGCGTAGGTGCCGTCGGCCTGGCGGTCGAGCTTGGTCAGCCAGCCCTTGAGCCCGGGATAGAACTGGTTGTCCCAGGTCGAGTAGAGCGAGTTGGACACGTAGACCCGGTCGCCGTCGAGCGAGTTCTGGAGCATCTGCGGCCCGCCATTGAGCGTCTCGGTCGCCTTGGGGTGACCGCCGTCGCGGCCCAGCAGCCCGCCGAGCCACACCTGCGAGCGCAGCTGCGGGTTGGCCGGGTCAGAGACGTCGTAGTGGCGCAGGTCGCCGTGCAGCCAGTTGGAGAAGAACAGGTCCTTGTCGTCGAGCGAGAGCACGAGATCGGTGATGAGGCCGGGCACGCCGCCGGGCAGCGGCCAGCCCTCGAGCTCCTCGTTGCCCACATCGATCGCCTTCTCGGTCGTCCAGCTCCCGTTGCTGCGCTGGAAGCGGATGATGTTGCTCGACAGCGTCGCCCCCACGAAGCCCTGGGCCGAGTCGGGATCGTGCTGCCAGCGGATCTCCAGCGGGATCAGGCCCTCGTCGCCGAGGTCGATCGTCTGGACCTTCTTCCGGGACTCCAGGTCCCAGAAGTGCAGCTTCCGCCCGTACTTGCCCTCGCCGACGTCGGCGGGATTGAACCCGCCCTGGAAGGTGTTGGGGGCGCCCCACTCGCTGGAGATGAGGGTGTTCTGGCGCGGCTGGTACCAGAAGTCGTAGAGGAACTCCATGTCGCCGGCGTCGCGCTCCCAGCGCTCCGCCACCGAGAAGTCGCGGGCGTCGAGGACCGCGAAGCCGCCGGGGGAGTTGCCGTCGGCGTCGCCGAGCATCGAGATCGTGATGATGTCGCCCGGCATGCAGTGGACGGTGTGCGGGGCACTCAGCCCCAGCTTCTCCTTGATCTCCTCGCCCTCGATGACGTTCTTGATCGTGGGCTTGCGCGGGTCGGAGATGTCCAGGAGGTGGATGCGCGAGGAGCGGAAGCCGGGGACGATCATGGTGTCGCGGGCAAGCTGGGAGTGGCATGCCGAGGAGCACGCGTTCCAGCCGAAGTGGTGCAGCTCGTCGCCGACGTTGGGCATGTCGGTGCGGTGCACGATCTTCCCGTAGTCCGAGGACTCGGGGTCGACGTCGACGACGGCGACGAAGTCGGGCTTGTCGATCCCGGTGCCCTCGTAGAGAGAGGCGACGTAGATGACCTTCTCAGGCGGCTGCTCGCGCGCGACCTGGGGAGACGCGTAGCCCGGCCCGGCGTGCTCGTGGGCGGAGTGATCGTGTTCGCTCATCGGCGGATCCCTTTCCTCTGTCAGCAGTTCGGCGGCGGCTGGCGCCGTTCGCGGCGGCTGGCGCCACTCTACCGATCCCCGGGCCCCGCCGCCCGGCTATCTAACTAAGTCGATCGAAATGGCCTGGATGACACATTGGGCGTATATGACCAGGATCGTCATCCGCGTCGGCGGGGCGGGTGCATGGATGCGGAGCTAGCCTCCTCACAGCGACCGCTGCGACCCCAGGAGGCCCACCCGATGAGCACGACGACGAGCGTCCCCCCGCTGCGCGAGCGCCCGGCGTGGAGCGCGCTCGAGAGCACTACGACGAGATCCGCGGGCTCCATCTGCGCGAGCTGTTCGCCGATGACGCCGGCCGCGGCGAGCGGCTGACCGCCGAGGGCGCCGGCCTGTTCCTGGACTACTCCAAGAACCGGGTCACCGACGAGACCCTGAAGCTGCTGGTCGAGCTGGCGCGCCAGTCAGGCCTGGCCGAGCGCACCGAGGCGATGTTCAGCGGCGAGCGCATCAACGTCTCGGAGAACCGCAGCGTGCTCCACGTCGCGCTGCGCATGCCCAAGGGCGCCACGCTGATGGTCGACGGGGTCAACGTCGTCGACCAGGTCCACGAGGTGCTCGACCGCATGGGCGCCTTCGCCGAGCGGGTGCGCTCCGGCGAGTGGAAGGGCCACACCGGCAAGGCGATCCGCAACATCGTCAACATCGGGATCGGCGGCTCGGACCTGGGCCCGGTGATGGCCTACGAGGCCCTGCGCCACTACTCCCAGCGCGAACTTACCTTCCGCTACGTCTCCAACGTCGACTCCACCGACTTCGTCGAGGCCACCCACGACCTCGATGCCGAGGAGACCCTGTTCATCGTCTCCTCCAAGACGTTCACCACCCTGGAGACGATGACCAATGCCCGATCCGCGCGGGAATGGACGCTCAGCGCGCTCGGCGATGACGAGTCAGCGATCGCCAAGCACTTCGTCGCCGTCTCCACCAACGCCGAGAAGGTGTCGGAGTTCGGCATCGACACCGACAACATGTTCGGCTTCTGGGAGTGGGTCGGCGGGCGCTACTCGATGGACTCCGCCATCGGGCTGTCGACGATGCTGGCCGTCGGGCCCGACGGCTTCGCCGAGCTCCTGGCCGGCTTCCACGATATGGACGAGCACTTCCGGACCACCCCGTTGGAGCGCAACCTGCCGGTGCTGATGGGCATGCTCGCCGTCTGGTACAGCGACTTCTTCGGCGCCCAGACGGTGGGCGTCATGCCCTACGAGCAGTACCTCAAGCGCTTTCCCGCCTACCTCCAGCAGCTGACGATGGAGTCAAACGGCAAGCACGTCACGATCGACGGCGCCCACGTGGACTACGACACCGGCGCCATCTACTGGGGGGAGCCCGGCACCAACGGGCAGCACAGCTTCTACCAGCTCATCCACCAGGGCACGCGGCTGATCCCGGTGGACTTCATCGGGTTCGCCCAGACGCTCAACCCGCTGCGCGACCACCATGACCTGCTCATGTCCAACGTCTTCGCCCAGGCCGAGGCACTGGCCTTCGGCAAGACCGAGGACGAGGTCCGCGCCGACGGCACGCCGGAGGAGATCGTTCCCCACCGCGTGATGGAGGGCAACCGCCCCACCAACACGATCCTGGCCGAGCGCCTCACCCCGCGGATCCTCGGCACCCTCGTCGCCCTCTACGAGCACAGCGTCTTCACCCAGGGCGTGGTGTGGAGCATCGACTCCTTCGACCAGTGGGGCGTGGAGCTCGGCAAGGCCCTGGCCAGCCGGATCATCCCCGAGCTGGCCTCGGCGCAGGAGCCCGAGCTCGCGCACGACAGCTCGACCAACGCGCTCATCCGCCGCTACCGCGCGATGCGCTGACCCTGGACCCGTCCCCACCCGGACGGGCGGGCCGGACCGCCACCCTTGCGGGTGGTACGGCGGAGGTGTGAAAACTCAACACCTGGGGTGGGGTGAAGTGTCCCCCGGCGACGCCTACTGTGACGCCTACGTTTCCGATGAGCAACGCCGCTTACACAGGATCATGCGACGGGGGTGTCACGCCGGACGGCCACGGGGGTAGGCCGTTCGGCACGGGGGCAGATGTGGTCGGCAACGACCACATCGGGGGCAAGTGGGAACGTGGGGGCAGGTCGCTGCGACTCAACAGCAGCACGTTCCGCAGGGGGGTGGCTCCGACCTACTTGGAGTCACGGTGACCGGGGGACGGCGCGACGGGTGTGACAGCCGTCGCGCCGCCCGGCCAACCGTGCCACGAGGCGCCGGGGCATGGTCACAACACGAACGCAGCCGGTCGCGCGAGAGGCGCCATCACTTCTTCATCGTCGGCGATCCGAGCGGGGAACCCGGATCGCCGCAAACGTCGCGCCTGACGAGCGCGTCGCCGGCGAGATCATCGAGGCGTTTGCGGCAACGCCGATCATGCCGGAAAACAACGAGCCGATCGCCTGGGGCGAGGCGATCGGCTCGCTACTTCTTGCGAGCCGCCGGTGCCACCAGCGGGGCAGGTGGGTCGGTGCGATCAGAACTCCCTGGCGGTGAGCACTCCGGACAGGAGCACGGTGGCCACCAGCCGGGCGCGCTTCTCGTTCTGGGGCAACTCGCCCAGGCCGTAGCGCTCGAACAGCAACCGCAGGTGCGCCTTGACCGCGTCGACGGTGAGGTACACCTCCTCGGCGATCTGGCGGTTGGTCGCCGGCGTCGCCGTGTCCGAGGCCTGCACCGGCCGGCACAGGGCGATCAGCACCTTGCGCTGCATCGGGGAGAGCGGCAGGACCGGGGCCAGATCCCGGCTGGAGACCGTCGAGTCTCCGGTCTTGACGACAGGTTCACGGAACACGATCTCGGAGTTTCCGCACGAGATCCGGTCATGGTCGACCAGACGCCGACGCCCCAGGGCCCGGGTCTGGTTGATGAATGAGCCGTTCCGCGAGAGGCCGTCGTCCACGAACGTCCATTCCTGGCCGACGCGCTCGATCAGCGCATGCGCCCGGGAGACCTCCGCGTCACCCTCCAGCGACACGTCCGCCTCCGGGTCACGACCGATCGTCACTCGCCACGTGGACGGGCCCAGCGGCAGGATCTGCTGGTGGCCCGCGGTGTCCCTCCACACCAGGAAGGGATGCCCGATGCGCTCGGCGGCGATCACGTCCTTGAGCTCCGCCGGACTGCGCTCGAACTTGCGGGCACGGGCTGACGAAGGGGGCGTGGGCGCAGCACCCTCCCGACGCGTCTCGCTCATCGCCACGAGCCTCGGTTCGCCATCGCTGCACCCAAAACTACCGGACGTTCACGCCTGGCCGGCGATCCGTGGGACCATTTGCCCGTGCTTGGACGTTTGGACGTCGAGGCGGCCTTCGAGGCCGCGGGGTATCGCATCGAGGCCGTCATCGGCCGCGGGGGCGTGGGCACCGTCTATCGGGCGGTGCAATTGAGCCTGCAACGGGACGTCGCGCTCAAGCTCCTCACCGCCGAGCAGAGCGCCGACAGCTCCTTCCGCCAGATGTTCCTGGACGAGTCGATCCTGGCCGCCAGCCTCGACCACCCCCACGTCGTCCCCGTCTACGACGCCGGCGAGATCGAGCACATCCTCTACATGGCGATGCGCTATGTCCCCGGCAGCGACCTGCAGGGGATGATCCGCCGCGAGGGCCGCCTCTCCCCCCACGCGTCGGTGATGATCCTCGAGCAGGTGGCAGGGGCCCTGGACGTGGCCCATGCGGCCGGGCTCGTCCATCGCGACGTCAAGCCCTCCAACGTGCTCATCGCCGGCGGCCATGGCGCCGAGCAGTCGCTGCACGCGTGGCTGGGCGACTTCGGCCTGTCCCGGCGCATCAGCGACCCCGCCGAGCACAGCACCGAGCGGCCGTTGGGCACGGTGCACTACGTGGCCCCGGAGCAGATCCGCGGCGACGCCGTCGACCACCGGGCCGACATCTACTCCCTGGGCTGCCTGCTCTTCGAATGTCTCACCGGGTCGGTGCCGTTCGCCCACACCTCGGTGCCGGCCGTGCTCTACGCGCACCTGGAGGCCCCGATCCCCACGGTGTCCGACCGCGGCGTCGGGCTGCCGGCCGCCATGGACGAGGTGATCGCCTGGGCCCTGGCCAAATCGCCCGACGACCGCCCCCAGCGCGCCGGCGAGCTGGCCCAGGCCGCCGCGCAGGCCCTGGGTGGCGGCGAGGTCCGCACGCGCTCAGCGGCGCCCTCGGGCGGCCGCGCCCGGACCGCGGCGTCGCGCCGGACGCGGGCCAGCCGCCCGATCGTCGGCCGCCTGCTGGAGTCCGAGGATCTCGTGTCGCTGCTCGACGACGCCACCGCCGGCATGGGCGGCGTGGCCACCCTCTCGGGTGAGGCGGGCATCGGCAAGACGACGCTGGCCCGCCAGCTCTCGACGCTCGCCGAGCAACGCGGCATCCCCGCCGTCTGGGGCGTCGGCGCCAGCGCCGAGGCCGCCCGCCCCTACTGGCACTGGATCCAGGTGGTGCGGGCGATCGCCGCCCGGCGCGAGGGCCCGGAGATCTTCAAGGACCTGGGCGCGGTCGGCGCCTGGCTGCACGCGATCGTCCCCGACCTCGAGCTCGGCCTCCCGGCCGCGCCGGGACCGTCTCCCCTCGGCGCCGAGGAGGGCCGGTTCCATCTCTACGACGCCCTGTTGCGGCTGCTGGAGGTGACCGCCGAGCGCTCGGGCCTGGTGGTGGTGCTCGACGACCTGCACTTCGCCGACGAGGCCTCCCTGCTGGCGCTCTCCTACATCTCCCGCGCGGTGGCCGACAAGCGCATCCTGATCGTGTGCACCCACCGCGACCTCGAGCTCGAGGAGTCCCGACGCGACGCGGCGCCGTTCTCGGAGCTCGTGCGGCCCACCCTGGGGATCGTGCTCAAGGGCCTGCCGGCCGCCGACGTGCGCCGCATGATCGAGAGCCGCCGCGAGCTCCCGCCGCCCGAGGCCCTGGTGGAGCGCATCCACCATCTCACCGGCGGCAACCCGCTGTTCGTCTCCGAGCTGCTCAGCCTCATCGAGGCCGAACAGGATCTCGACGATTCCGCGGTGGCCGCCGGCGCCATGCCCTTGCCTGCCGGCGTGCGCGATGCCATCACCGCGCGCCTGGCGATGCTGTCGGCCGAGGGTCGCGAGATGCTGGGCGTGGCGTCGGTGATCGGCCAGCAGTTCCGGGCGGGGACCCTGGCCGCCGCCGCGAGTACACCCGCGGTCGAGCTCTTGGAGTTGCTCGACGAGGCGATCCGGCTGCGGCTCGTCCGCCCGACCACCCAGTACGCCGACGGCTACGGCTTCCACCACGGGCTCATCCAGGCCACCCTGTACGACGCGATCCCGCGCGGGCGCCGCCTGGCGCTGCATGATGCCGTCGCCCGGGCACTCGAGCAGGACCCCGCGGTCGTGGCCGGCGAGGGACTGGCCGAGATCGCCCACCACTACCTCGAGGCCGCCCCCGCCCACGACCCGCAGCGCGCCATCGACTACGCGCGGCGCGCGGGCGACCGCGCCATGGAGACCTTCGCCTATGACCAGGCGGTGGGCATGTACCGCGGGGCCCTCGGCGTCACCGGGCTCACCGAGGTCCAGCGAGGCGGGCTGCTGCAGGCGCTCGGCGAGGCCCAGATGCGCGTCGGCGACACCGACGCCGCGCGCCAGACGCTGCTGCGGGCCGCCGACGCCGCCCGCGTGCGCGAGGACCCGGTGGCCTTCGCCCACGCCGCCCTGGGGTGCGCCATCTGGGGGCTGACCAACGGCACCGACGAGCAGCTCGTGGGGCTGGCCCAGGAGGCGGTGGCCCGCCTGGAGCGCGTCGACGAGCCGGGGCTGATGGCCCGCGTCGAGGGCTTCCTGGCCGCCGCGATCTACTGGTCAGACGAGGTGGAACGGCGCGAACGGCTGGCCGAGGACGCGCTGCGGCTGGCCCGCGAGGAGGAGAAGCGGCGGCGCGATCGCGAGTCGGCCCAGACACTCGGGTACGTGCTCGGCCGCTACCTGCTGGCCCGCTGGGGACCCAAGTCCGCGATCCGCGACGTGGAGATCTCCGACGAGGTGGTCGAGCTGGCCCAGCGCCTGGGCGACAGCGAGCTCGAGCTCCTCATCCGCAACTGGCGCATCTCGGTGCTCATGGAGCTCGGGCGCTTCGCCGCCGTGGACCAGGAGATCGCCCGCGTCGAGCAGATGGCCGGTGACCTGCGCCAGCCGCGCGCCATGGTGTTCCTGCCGTTGCACTACGCCCTGCGCGCGGGCACGATGGGCCGCTTCGACGAGGCCGAGGGCCTCAACTCCCATTCCGCCGAGATCGGGCGCGAGCTGCGCGGCTCGACCAGCGATCTGGCCGGGAGCGCCCAGCTGCTCATGCTGCGCCTGCTTCAGGGCCGCCTGCCCGAGCTCGAGCAACCACTGCGGACGCTGGCGGCCTCGCGGCCGGAGATGGTCGGCTACGCCTGCGCGCTGGCGGCGATGCTCAGCCAGGCCGGGCGGTCGGCCGAGGCCCAGGCCGAGCTGGAGCGCCTCACCGCGTCGGGGCTGGACGGCTTCCCCAAGGACTGCACGCATCTGCTGATGCTGGCGCTCATCGGCGATGTGGCCGCCGAGCTGGGCGACGCGGCGCGCGCCCGCCAGATCTACGACTGGCTCGTGCCCTACAGCGGCCGGTGGGTCGTCTCGGCCGGCGCGTCGGCCGTCTGGCCCGTCGACCGCTCGCTGGGCCGGCTGGCGGTCGCCGCGGGCTCGATCGATGTGGCGCTCAGCCACATCGCCTCGGCCCGGGCCCAGTCTGAGCGCGCGGGGGCGATGCCCGCAGCGACGCTCGCGATGCTCGATGAGGCCCGCGCGCTGCTGGCCCGCGGCCGCCCCGAGGACCACGATCAGATCCGCCGACTCGCCCGCCAGATCCTCGAGCAGGCTCAGCAGATCGGCATGGGGTGGGTCGTGGATGCCGCGGTGGCGCTCGAGGTCGAGCTCGGCTTCGGCGTCGAGGCCGAGGCCTGATCAGCCGCGCGCGATCCGGCGCAGCGCCTTCAGCCCCGGCACGAACAGGTAGTAGCCGCCGCGCACCGTGACGAACGGCTCGCGGCGCTCCAGGAATACCGGCGGCTGGTTCCGGTCGCCCTGGAGCGTCATGCGCAGCGACGGCTGTCCCGGATCGAGGCCGGCGGTGAGGAAATCTCGCTCGGCGCCGACGCCGAAGGTGTCGCCGCCCATCAGCCAGTTGCCCTGGATCTGCTCGAACTGCCGCGTGATGCTGGCGTTGAAGCACACGAAGATCAGTCCTCGGGTTTCGTCGCGATCCACGTAGGGCATCCCCCGTCGGATGATGCGGTTGCGCCGGGTGCGTTCGGTGCGGAACCCCAGGGCGTCGCGGGGGTTGGAGCGCCGCACATGGGCCCCGAGCGGACAGCGCACGCCGTCTCCGTCGTGGCCGTAGGTGAAGTCGTTGGTCTCGGGGGTGTGGCGGCCTCCGTCGCCACTCTCGCCTCTGTACGCGGGCCGGCGCACCAGCGAGTCGCCGTTGGGCCAGCGGCCCAGGATCTTCGCCTTCAGCGTCTCCTCCGCGCCGTCGCCGTCGCCGGCATGGGCGCGGATCCACCTGTCGAACGCGTCCACGTGCTGCTCGAGCTTGCGCCACACCATGAACGTGCCGTTGACCAGCAGCGGGTCGCGCCCGCCGGGCACCACCCCGTCCTCGTCCTTGTGGCCGAGGAGGAACTCGCCGAGGCGGACGTCGCGCCACTCCTCGCCCCCGAGGCGCAGCCGTGGTCGCTGGGCCCCCTCGCCCCGCCGCGAGCGCCGATCCTCGGACACGCCTGCCAGCGCCGGCTGGGAGAACCCGTCGGAGAAGCCGAAATGCTCCCGGCCGTCTTCCAGCATGGCGGCGCACTGGTGATGAACGACGGTCACCTCCGCGTCGGCCAGCTCGCGCGTCAGCTCCCGGGCGCCTCGCGTGCGCTCGTCGGCGCTGCATCCGTACACCGTGAAGAGAATGTGGATCTCCTCGCGCAAGGCGGCATCCCAGTTCTGCGGGTCGTTGGCGCCGAGGTCGCCGAGGTGGGTGCGGGCCCGGGCGGCCATGCCCTCGCAGAAGTCGGGGAAGGCATCGAACGGACCGGGGTCGATCCCCAGCCGGGCCAACCCCGCGTGGGTGAAGGCCACGTTGAGGCGGGTCGCCGGGCGCCCGACCCAGTCCTCCTCGGTGGCGATCCGATCCTCATCGAGCAGCTGCGTGAGGAGCGCGCGGGCCTCCTTGACGTGCCGGTCACCGATGCGCGTGAGCAGGTAGGCGGCATGGAGATGCTTCGCGTACCCACGCAGGATGTTGCCCTGGATGTCGGCCCGGCCCCTCACCGCCGCCTCATCAGCGCCTGGATCGCCGGGAGCTGGCGGAAGTCGTGGGCCAGCGCCGTCGGGTCCAGCGACGACGCCCGTGTCATCAAGCTCGACAGCTGCGCGCGGAGTGACAGCGCCCGGTTGATCTGACCGACCGTGACGTCGTCGCCGAGGCACTGACGACGTACTGGCTGGCTCGCCAGTTACCTTCGTCGCAGAGGTAGCGCTCGAGCTCCGTCCCCGTCAGCGGGTGGTCGGCGTCCGTGATCTGACAGTGACTCCAGATCTCCTGCGCGGTCGGCGTCGCGGCCAGGGCCCGCAGGTAGTCACCGGTGCCACCGTCGAACGCGCTCGTGAAGAACAGGTACGGCCTGTCATCGTCAAGCTCGATGACCACAAACCGGGCGAAATGCGTGGGCGGTAACACTCCGGTGAACGGTGACGGTGGCGTGGTGGTCCAGCCGTCGGCGGTGGGTGGTGTGTCGCGGGGCAGCGCCCTCAGGAAGTTCGTGAGCTCCTCGGCGCGACCGTCGGTGACCGGCGTGATGATCCCCACCTGGCCCATGGCTACACCAGCCGGTGCACCGCGAGCACCAGGTCGCGCCAGCGGCGGTCAAACTCGGTGGCCGAGGCGCCCTGGGTGTCGGCGACGAAGCGCGCCACCTGGGGCTCCAGCTCCAGCGCCTGGGCGATCACCCGGGTCGACGCGCCTGGCTCGTAGTCGGTCCAGAAGTGGCCCACGCCGGCGTCGATCACGTCGACCCACGCGTCCAGACCGGTGGTGGGAATGGCGCCGCGGAACTTGGTCGTCGCCCCCCAGATGCCGCGCCACTGGAGCGGCATGATCCGTCCGAAATCCGGTATGTAGGTCTGGTCAGCGCCGCTCCAGTTGGTCTCGAACAGCAGATAGGTGGGATGGCGCGCGTTGGGCCACAGCGTCCACCGCGCCAGTGCAATCACCTTCATCTTCAGCAGCGGGCGGATGAGGATGTCCGTCGTGTTACCGAAGGTGAAGATGGCCATCAACCGCAGCCGCTGGCCACGCTTGAGCTTGGTCACCGCAGTGACCGCTCCCCACCGGCGATAGGTCACCTTCTCGCTGGAGACAGGCACATCACGTCCTTTGCCCACGTCCGGTTAGCTTATAGAGTTGCCCCGAGGGCATGTGACCGTGACCGGATCAGACCGAGGGCACTATGACGCGGTTGTCATCGGCTCCGGGTTCGGGGGCGCCGTCGCCGCCTACCACCTGGTGGCCAACACGGACCTGCGGGTGCTGCTGCTCGAGCGCGGCATGCCCTATCCCCCAGGCTCGTTCGCCCGGACACCGCGGGAGCTGAGCCGCAACTTCTGGGACCCCAGCGCCGGGCTGCACGGCCTCTTGGAGATGTGGTCGTTCTCCCGCGTGAGGGCGCTGGTCTCCAGCGGCCTCGGCGGCGGCTCGCTCATCTACGCCAACGTGATGCTGCGCAAGCCGCCGGAGACGTTCGGCGCCGACCCCTCCAACGACTACGTGCCGTGGCCCGTGACGCGGAGCCAGCTCGACGCCGAATACGACCACGCGGCGGGCGTGCTGACGCCCAACCCGCTGCCCGAGGAGTACGCCCGCTCGCCGCGTGAGAAGGGCGGCGTGCCCAAGACCCAGGAGTTCCTCGCCGCCGCACGCGCCGGCGGCCTGCATCCGGAGCTGGCGCCGATCGCGGTGACCTTCCGAGCCGAGAACGGCGAGGCGAGCGACAGCGCGCGGGCGGTCCCCGGCGAACCGTTCGGCGCCCGGAATCTCCACGGGCGGCCCCGGCACACCTGCACGCTCGTCGGCGAGTGCGATCTCGGGTGCAACGAGGGCGCCAAGAACAGCCTCGACTTCACTTACCTCACCCGCTTCCTGCACGAGGGCCGGCCGAAGACCGAGGGCGCACAGCCCCGCTCGCGGATCTTCACGCTGCTGCGAGGCGACGGGTATCGAGCCCGCGAAGGACGGCGGCTACCGGGTGAGCTACGTCGAGCACCGCGCCGCGCGGGCCGCCGTACAGCGCCGGCGCGAGCTGCACGATCGGGGCGAGCCGCTCCTTGACCCGGCGACCGACGAGGCATCCGACGAATGGACGCGCACCGTGACCGCCGGGGTCGTGGTGGTGGCGGCCGGGACGTTCGGCTCCACGCGGCTGCTGCTCTCCAGCCGGCCCCGGCTGCCGCGGCTGAGCGCCCAGCTCGGCCGCCGCTTCTCCACCAACGGCGATCTGCTGACGGTGGCGCGCGAATGCCGCGCGCCCGACGGCTCCTGGCGCGATCTGGACCCCACCTACGGCCCCGTGATCACCGCGTACGCCGAGCACACCGCCCACGGGCGGCGGCTGTGGATGCAGGACGCCGGCGGCCCCGGCGTCTCGGCGTGGGCGTGGCAGGCCGGCGAGCTGCCCCGTGACCTGTGGTCGGCCCGGGCGCTGCTGCCCAGCCTGATCCGCGGGCGGCGCGGGGGCCGGATCAGCCGGCTGATGGCCCGGGCGCTGGGATCCGCCGCAGGCGTCCTCGGCGATGCTGCCGATGCTGACCATGGGCCAGGACGTGAGCGGCGGCCGCATGCGCCTGGAGGGGGACGGCCTGGCGCTTGACTGGGATCCCCAGGGCGCCTCGCGCTCCTACTTCGCCTCGGCGGTGAGCCTGGCCGAGCGCTTTGCCAAGGGCCTCGGGGGCCGTCTGGGCCCGCCGTTGGCCGCCCGCTGGGCCCCGGGGCTGACCGCCCATCCCCTCGGTGGCTGCCCCATGGGGGCCGACGCGCGCAGCGGCGTCGTCGACTCCTACGGCGAGGTGTTCGGCTATCCGGGTCTATTCGTCGCCGACGGTTCGATCATGCCCGGGCCGGTCGGCCCCAACCCCAGCTTCACGATCGCGGCGATGGCGGGCCGGATCGGCAAGGCGGCACGGGACCGGGCGTCATGAGCCCGGCCGAGCCGGCGGGCGTCACGTGGAGCGAGACGTTCAACGGCTGGCTCGCCTTCGGCCATACGGACTTCAATCAGGCGATGCTCCCCGAGCACCGCGAACCCGTGACCGCCGGGCTCACCGTGGCCGTCGGCGACATCGAGCGCTTCCTCGCCTCCCAGGCTGACGGCGGCATCCGCGACCCCGAGGCGCTGCCCGCCGCGGTGACCGGCGGATACGTGCGCTGCGACGCGTTCGGCGGCGAGCTCGTCGTGCGCAACGGCACCTTCCAGGCGTTCGTCCCGGCCGGGCAGACCGAGCCGCGCGATGCCCTTCACCTGCGCATGCGCTACGACCTGGAGCTCCAGGGGCCGGCCGGCCGGCGCTACGTGCTGGAGGGATTCAAGCTGGTGGAGAACGACCCGGGCTATGACTCGTGGTCAGACACCACCACGCTGTTCATCCGGATCCGCGACGGCGAGCAGCACGTGGCGGCCGGCGTGCTCCAGATCAGCCCCCTGGCGTTCATGCGCGAGCTCAGCACGTTCCGGGGCACCGGCCCGACACGCCGCGCGCGTCTGCGCGCGCTGGCCCGCTACCAGAAGTGGTTTTGCACGAACATGATCCGGACGTACGCCGGACCACCGGTGAGCGGGGCGCGCCCGAGCTTCCCGGAGGATCGTCCGCGCCCGCTCTGGGCGGCGCCGCCCGAGCCGGCGTTCGAACCGCTGCCCGGCACGCGGCTGGCCCGCGCCATCGTCGAGTTCACCGTTCCCGACCTCGATTTCCCGCTCAACCTGCATCGGCTGCGCCGCCTCGACGCCGGCGGGCGGCAGGTGGCACCCACTCTCGGACCGGTCCTGCTCGTCCCCGGCTCCGGTGTACGCGCCGAGATGTACTACGGGCAGCCGGTGGGGCCGTCGTGCGCGGAGTACCTGCTCGGCCTGGGCTACGACGTGTGGGTGGAGACGTGGCGGGCGTCGATCGACCTGCCGCCCAACGAATACACCCTGGACCACGCGGCCATGCACGACCACCCGCTCGCCGTCCGCAAGATCCTCAGCGTGTGTGACGCGGAGGCCGTCGCGGAACGAGGCCGGCGGTGACACGGATGCCCGCGGCGACCGGCCGGCCCCGGTGCCCCTCAAGGCGGTCGTCCACTGCCAGGGGTCGATCAGCTTCATGATGGCCGCCGTGGCCGGCTGGCTGGACCCGCGGGTCACCCACATCGTCTCCTCCGCCGTCTCCCTGTTCATCGACGTCACCGAGAGCACCTGGCTCAAGCAGCGCCTCGCCATGCCGTTGGTGGCCAAGACGTTCAGCGGGCTCGACGCCCAGTGGGGCATCCGCCCCAGCACCCCGACCGCCGGCCTGTTCGCCGCGCTCGCCAAGCGGATGGAGCGGCCCTGTGGCAATCCGAGCTGCCAGGTGGCCAACTTTATGTACGGCTCGGGCTGGGATGTGCTTTCCGCCACGTCGACGACAACGGCGACCCGTGGGTGGTGGACCCGGTGCACGAATGGAGCGGCCGCGAGGTCGGCTACACGCCGCTGAGCCTGATCGCCCAGGTGGCCGAGTCAAGCCGCCACGGCTACATCGTCCCCTCGCCCACACCACCGCCCGGAACGCCGCCGGCATACCTGGCCACCCCGCCCAAGACCCGCGCCCAGATCACCTTCATCGCCGGCGATCACAACAACATGTTCCGCTGGCAGGGCCAGCACCGGGCGGCGCGGTTCTTCGACGAGTCGGTGGGTCGGGGCCAGGCGGACTTCGTCGCGCTCCCGGGCTTCGGCCACCTCGACACGTTCTGGGCTCGGGACGCCCCCGAGGTGTCGTTCCCGGTGATCAAGGCCGGCCTCGAATGGAAGCCGGGGGACCCGCCGCCCCACCAGACCACGGCACGGCCGATGGTGGGTGGCCCGCTGCCCCCGCGTCGCGGCCGGATCTTCAATCGGCGCTCCGGAGCTTCAATCGGCGCTGAGCGGGCGCAGCACGTCGGCCCGCATCGGCGCCGTGAAGCAGCGTTCGCCGGCCGCTCGCCCGGCGTGCCCCAGCCGCTTGAAGGCCGCGGCGATCTCGTCCCGGCGGGCGTCGAACACCGGCCCGCGCTCGGGGTCGACGCTCACCGTCCGCGCGCGGAAGGCCGCGACGTCGGGCAGGCAGACGCCTGACGTCGTAATCGACGGTGACGGCGCGCTCCAGGCCCACTCGTCCCGCGCCGGCGAGCGCGGCCTGCGCGGCGCGGCGTACCTCCAGCTCGTCCTCGACGAGGCTGGTGAGGGCGAAGAAGTCGCCCTGGGCGAGCGGCTCGGCGACGTAGATCGCGCCGTCGGGCCGCAGCACCCGGCGGGCCTCGCGCAGGCCGTCCTCGAGGTGCTCGGCAGGCACGTGGTGCAGCGAGCGCATGAAGACGACCACGTCGACTGACCCGTCCCCGAGGGGCAGCGCCTGGCGCGCCCGACGAGGTAGCGCGCGCCGCTGCCGTTGTCACGCGCCCGCGCCGTCGCCAGCTGCTCCTCGGAGATCTCGATCCCGATCGGCCGCGCTCCGGCGGCCGGCCAGATCGCGTACGAGCGCCCCGCCGCCGCAGCCGATGTCGACCACGTCCTTTCCCGCCGGCGCCACCAGGCGTTCCAGCATCGAGGTGTCAGTGGGCGGCGCGGTGGGCAAGGCTGGATCGTAGCCAGGGTCTGGAACCCCGGCCAGCCGCGCGTGCCGAGCCTGGCGCGGGTGCGCCTACGCGGACCTCAGCGTGGTCCGTGAGGCCGGACGGATGTTGGAGTCAGGCTCGCAGACGAGCTGACCCGTGCTTGGGGCACGTACACCGAGCTGTTCGAGCTGCAGGCGCGCGCGTATCGCTGAGCGCGGTCGAAGTCTCACGGTGCGTCGCCAGTGCGGCCTCGGCCTTGGCCTCGGCTTCGGCGGGGCGGTTCAGGCGGGCGCCGCGCGGGCGGTGCCGGACGAGCCCGATCACGACCAGCGTGAACGCTATCGGCACGGTGGCGGGCAGGAGCAGCCCGGGGTCAGCATCGAGTCATAGGTGACGGCCAGCACCACCAGCACGCCGGCGGCCCACGCCTGGGCCCGCTGGCCGGCCAGCGAGGCACCCAGCAGCGCGGCCAGGAACAGATCCGGATAACCGATCGTCGTGCCCCCGATACGGGCGCCGGTGAAGCGCGGTCCGTGGAAGTTGGTCTGAGCGGCCGCCAGCACCGCGGTCTCGTGATAGCCCGGCCCCGCCAGCAGCAGCGTTGATGTCGACGAGCGACATCGCGACGACCCCTGCCAGCAGCCAGCGGCCCGGGATCAGACGCTGCAGCGCCGCCCCCAATGTGAGGCAGGCAAGCGCGGTGACGACGCCGGTCCCGACGTGGCCGCCCTGGCCCGTGGCCCAGACCGCCAGCCCACCCGCGAGCGCGGCCAAGGGCAGCACAAGGACCCGCGCGCGCACGACGAGGAGCACGGCGATGACGGCGAGCAGCGGCGTGGTGATCGCGGCGGCGATCACGGTCGGCGAGGCCAGCCCCGGGGCGATGAGCAGCCCGAAGGTGCCCACGATGATCGACACCGGCAGAGCGCCGCCCACGCCGGAGCGCGTAGCCGCGTCAGCGCGGGGAATGGTTTAGCGCGAGGGAGCCGACGAGGGCGCCTTCGAGCGCCGAGGCGGGCACCCCGGAAAGCGCACTGTGCAAGCTCAAGCTGACCATGACGATCCGATCCTGTGTTCTAGTGGTGAACGAGCACGCCGGACCGCCGCACCCCAGGGCCTAATCAGCCGCCAGAGGGCACGAACTGGATTAGTCGATCGCCGCGGGAAGACCGCGCTCGAGTTCCCGGCGAGCGAGTGACACAACTCGCCGGTGGTATTCAAATTCCCAACCAGCATCCGCCCAAAACCTCAAGGTTTCCTCAAGATCCAGGCAGGGGGATCATCCTGGGTCCAGTGACGGACCGTCCCGGGGCGCCCGGGCCCGCATAATCCGCGGCGTGGAGATCCGCGACGCCACCGCCAAGGACTGGCCCGCCATCTGGCCGTTCCTACACGAGATCGTCGCCGCCGGCGAGACCTACGCCTATGACCGGGACATGACCGCGGACCAGGGCCGCCGCCTGTGGATGGTGGAGCCGCCCGCCCGCACCGTGGTGGCCGTCGATGACGGCGGCGCCGTCGTGGGCACCGCCAACATGTACGCCAACCGTCCGGGGCCCGGCTCCCACGTCGCCTCGGCGAGCTTCATGGTGGACCCCGCCCGCGCGGGCCGCGGCACGGGGCGCGCGCTGGGCGAGGCGATGCTCCGGTGGGCGCGCGAGCGCGGCTTCCGCGCCGTGCAGTTCAACGCGGTGGTGGAGACCAACGAGCGCGCCGTGCGGCTCTGGCAGTCGCTCGGCTTCGTGGTGATCGGCACCGTGCCCGAGGCGTTCGCCCACCCGACGCGCGGCTACGTCGGGCTCCATGTCATGCACCGCTTTCTCTGAGCAGCTCGTCGATGAGCACGGCGGGCGCCGGAGCGCCCTCCCACAGCCGCTCCGGGACCGGCGCTCCCGCATCGAGCAGGAACCGGATGATCTCCGCGTAGGGCGCGCGCGGGATCTCGGCGACGGTCTGCATCGTCGGGCCGCCCTCGGGATGCTGGCAGTTGCCGGACCCGTGCAGCGTGGCTCCGATCGCGCTCCCGCCGCCGGGGAACACGAGCCGCGCCCCGCGCGAGACGAGCAGGCGCACGATCTCCGGGTAGCGTCGCCATGCGGCCTGGCCCAGCGGCACGCCGTCGGCGTCCGGGTCTCCGTCGACCCGCGCGCCCGCATCGAGCAGACGCTCGACGGTGGCGGCGTGGCCGCCTTGCACCGCCATCAACAGCATCCCGTCCAGGTCGATGCCGCCGGCTGGAGCGACGGTCTCGGTGGCGGCCGACAGGAACGCCCCGAGCGCGCGATCGGCTGCGGTCACCGCCGCCGGGTCGGCACCTCGCTCGCCCAGCAGCTCCACGACCTCCGCCTCGCCCCAGCGGGTGGCGATCACAAGTGCGCTGGGCCCGTCGGGCTCGTGCTTCTCCCGGCCGTCGATCGGCGCGCCGGCGTCCAGCAACGCCCGCACGGTTCGCACGGGGCGCCGCCGCCACACCGCCTGAAGCAGATGACCCGCCGTGGCCCGCGCGCCGTGCGCACAGAACATCTCGACCATCTCGGCGTAGGGGAAGTTGAGCGCCCGCCCCAGGCAATAGCGCACCACCTTCGGGTCGGTGCCGGCGTCGATGAGCAGCGCGGCGCACGTGGGGTCGGGGAACTCGCAACCGTGGTAGAGCGCCTCCCCCACCTTGCGGGCCCCGTTGTCGTTGGGGTCGGCGCCCGCGGCGATCAGCATCCCGGTCAGCTCGGCGTCGTTGAGGATGCCGGCGGCTCCATCGAGCGGCACCTGGAGCCAGCCGTCGTGATCAAAGGAGGCGTTGGGGTCCGCACCGGCCTCGAGCAGGAGCCGCACGACCGACCGCAGGCCCTCGGCGCGTTCCGGGTCGACGCGCGGCAGCCGGGAGAACGCCGCGTAGAGGATCGGCTCCCAGCCGAACGGCCCCGCCGGTTCGCGCGCCGCGGCGGGTGACGCCGCCAGCACCCCGGCGACGTGCTCGGCGTCGCCGGCGACGCATCCTGTCACGATATCGTGCCGCGATATCGTGGCACGAGAGGCCAGCAGCGCCACCGCGGGACGTGGATCGAACGAGCAGGCCGCACGCACCAGTGCCTCGGCGTCGCTCATTCCTCGCTTCCTTTCCTGTGCCCGGGCCGGCGCCGCGACCGCGGCATCTGGGGGGTGGCCGCCGAGCGCCGGCGCGCCGGGGGCGGCCCGCTCGGGCGCGCAGCGCGAGTGGGTTCCTCGGCCGGCGCCGCTGGATCGACCTCCGGCGACTCGGCGCCCGCCGGCGCCGCTGGGTCGACCTCAGGAGACTCGGCGCCCGCCGGCGCCGTGGGGTCGGCGGGCGGAGACTCTGCGCCCGCTCGCGCCGGGAGCGCGCGCCCCAGCGCCCGCTCGGGATCGATGAGCATCACCAGGTGGTCGTCGATGGCCACGATCTCGTCGCCCAGCGCATCGTCGCCGCCCGCACCGGGGATCGGCTCGATCTGGTCCACGGCAACCTGGACCACGCCATCGACGGCGTCGACGATCAGGCCGAGCACCCGCCCGAGACCTCGATGACGAGGATCCGGGTCGTGTCGGAGACCTCGAGCACGCGCCCGAGGCGACTTGAGAGGTCGAGGACCGGCAGCACGCGCCCGCGGAGGTTGATCAACCCCCGGATGAGACCCCGTGCCGCCGCCGTGACCCGGGGCGGCGTATAGCGGATGATCTCCCGCACATCGGCGATGGGCAGCCCGTAGCGCTCGCCGTGTA
Source organism: uncultured Actinomycetota bacterium (assembly GCA_963758035.1). GTDB lineage: Bacteria > Actinomycetota > Thermoleophilia > Solirubrobacterales > Solirubrobacteraceae > Palsa-465. The sequence goes on along the minus strand of CAVWTW010000016.1, from coordinate 7,644 downwards.
GCGAGAACACGATGAGCTGGCGCTCCAGCTCAGATTGCGCGTCGCCGGCGGCGCCCACGAGGCGAGCGTACCGGGACCGCTACAGCTTCACCGACGTGGTCAGCTTCTGATAGGTGGGTGCTGTCGCTGTCACCGTGACCTTCCCCGTGCCGGAGCCGGCGAGGGTGATCTTGGCCACTCCACTGCCGTTCGTCTTCTTGGTGTGGCCCTTGACGGTCACTGTCGCGCCCAGCACCGCATCGCCGGCGTCAGTGACCGTCACCGTCAGCGCGTGCCCGGTGACCACCTTCTTCTTGTTCTTGACTGCGGTGATCGTCTGCACCTTGACGGCGGCCGACAGCTCCGGCAGCACGCGCGCGTGGTAGGCCCCCGCTGGCAGCAGCGGGTTGGTATCCGCGAGCTGGTCGGCGAGCAGGTCCAGCGGCCCGAGCCGCCCATCGCCGGCGAGGTGGAAGAGAGTGACGATCTTGTCGCTGAGGTGCTGGATCGGCTCAAACCGGGTCACGGCCTTGTTGGAGCGCGTTACCGCGATGTTGCCGTTGTCACTGCCCCACATGACCCAGATCCGTCCGTCGATGCCCGTGGCCACGCCGAGCGCGGCCGGCGTGACCGACGCCAGCGACCCCACGGCCACGGTGCCGCCGCCGTAGCGTAGGAGCCGCACTGCGTGTCGTCAGTCGTGTAGGCGCCGAACACGCCGGGTCCCTTGTCACGGCCGGCGATCACCTCGTAGTCGCGCCCCTGCCCCGGGACCTTGTCCGGCGTGCCCGCGCTCGGCGCGACGGTCTGGATGTAGTCGCCACCATTGGTTTGCACCGAGTCCCAGCTGGCCACGACCTGGCCGGTGCCCGCGTCGACCGCCGCGTCGGCGTCGCTGGCGAACCCGTCGCTGGAGTTGGTGACCTGGTAGGTGGGCGTGTTCTGACCGAGGCCCTGCTGGACGACCATGCTCCCCGCCACGGTCAGGATGAGCACGGGCGTGGTGCCGCTCATCTCGGCCCTGAACTCGGCGCTGTAGGCGAGGTCCTCCAGCGGGCCGCTCCGGATATCGACGGGCGCGGTCCACGTATTGCCGCCGTCAGGCGACGTGATGCCCCAAGCGCTCGCGTCGCTCGTGCCCGGCTCGGCCGCGCCGAAGAAAGCCTCCAGTGAGCCGTTGGGCAGCGTCAGCAGCGCCGGCACCGACGCCCCCCAGTCGGTGGACAGCGCCGTGACCGGAGCCTGAATCGCCCCGCTGGGCGAGATGGCGTCCTCCGAGAGTCCCTGAGCGCCGTTGTCCGACGTGGGGCGGACGATGTGGAGTGTCCCGTCCATGGTGCGCACGAACGCGTACACCGCCCCCCCGGTACCCGGGATCGACCCCACCCGCGTGAACTTCACCGCCGCCACGCTCGTAGCCGGCACAGCCACGCCAATCGCCACCGCCATCGCCGCGCCCAACAGCGCGCGTGTCACCCCACGCATCACCGGTCCCCTTTGTTCCCACAGATCCAGGAACTACGAGTCTATATCCGGGAGTGTCGGGTCGGGCGATCTTATGGGCCAGCTCAGGGGTGGTGTAGGTTGTCGTCGTGGCCGCTCTCCCGGACTCCGTACGTGCCGTTCTCGAAGGTCCGGGCCTCGCCCACCTCGTCACGCTCGAGCCCGATGGCCGCCCCCGCAGGTCTCGATCGTATGGGTGGGCCTCGACGGCGACGAGATCGTCGCCGCCCACCTGCCCGAGCACCGCAAGATCCGCAACATGCGCCGCGACCCGCGGGTGGCCCTGTCGGTCGAGGCCGGGACGCGCAACCAGATGGGACTGGACGAGTACGTCGTCATCCATGGACGGGCTCGCATCACCGAGGGCGGCGCCGCGGAGCTGCTCCAGCGCCTGGCGCACACCTACCTCGGGCCCGACATGAAGTTCCCGCCGATGGACGACCCGCCTCCGGGTTACATCACCCACATCGCGGTCGATCGCATCGGCGGCGTCGGCCTGTGGGCCGGCGGCCACGGCTGAGGTCCCACCCGCCGCGCCAGACGTGTAAGACTCGCCTCTCCTGCTCTAACTCCGAGGGAGGTACGTCATGGCGGAAAGTGTCTATCGCGTCACCGAAGTGGTGGGCGTCAGCAGCGAGTCCTGGGAGGCCGCCGCCCGCGTCGCGGTCGAGACCGCCGCCAAGAGCGTGCGCGAGCTGCGCGTGGCGGAGGTCGTGCGGCAGGACCTCACCATCCAGGACGGATCTATCCTCAACTACCGGATTCGCCTGGGGATCTCGTTCAAGTACGACCCCGAGTAACGGCGGGCGGGGGCCGAGTGCACCCGCGAAACATAGGGACGGAGGGCTCCCAACATAGGGAGTCCTCCCGATGTACAGCCGTGCGCCGGCACGTAGCGTCCCCTCCTGTCAAAAGTCAACCCCGTCAGGAGGACAGCCGATGCCCGATCATGGTGCACCGCACGTGGCCCGAGAAGCTGGAGATCCCCGTCGACAACGGCGGCGCCGACATCTGCCGCGTAGTGGTCGAGCGCAACGGCGAGGAGGGCGTCAACTGGGTGCACTCATACGTCAGCGCCGACAAGCGCACGACGTTCTGCGTCTACGACGGCCCCACCCCCGAGGCGATCCGCAAGGCGGCCACGCGTAACGGCCAGCCGGTCGACCAGATCACCGAGGTGAGGGTGCTCGACCCATTTTTCTACGCCTGACCTCAGGTAAGGGACCGAAGGAGGAACCATGTTCATCTTCATCAAGCGCGCGCTTGCCGCCGCGATCGTGATCGCGGCCGTGGCCGCGCCCGCTGCCGCCTACGCACGGACCAATGGAGCCGCGATCGGAGCCCGTGTACCGGTGGCGCCGCCGTATATCACCAGCACGCCCGATACCGACCAGCCTGCCGCAGCATCCTCCTCGCGGTTTCAGTGGGGCGATGCCGGGATCGGGGCCGGGAGCCTGTTGGTGCTGATCGGCGTCGGCGCCGGGGCCGCCGTCGCGTACCGCCGCCGCGCACACCCGCTGGCGAGTTGAGCAGAGCACCAATCAGGAAGGCGGCGGCCGGGTTCGATGAGACCCCGGCCGCCCATGCCTCGTTGCGGCTGGTCGGCTCCGAGGTTGCATCGGCACCCCGGCCCCGGGATCATGGCCGTATGTGGAGCGTGGGCGACGCTCCGGGGCTCGAGGCGACAGAGCTGCTGGAGCGTTCGGGACAGCTGGGCGAGCTCAGCGACCGCCTCGGCGCGGTCGTCAGCACCACGCAAGGGTGGGTGGTCCTCGTGCGCGGCGAGGCGGGGATCGGCAAGACGGCGCTGCTGCGCCGGTTCTGTGGCCAGCTGACGGGTCGGTGCGGGTGCTGTGGGCGACGTGCGACCCGCTGTTCACGCCGCGGCCGCTGGGGCCGCTGTTTGACATCGCCCGGGTGGTCGACGGCGAGCTGCGCGAGCAGGTCGAAGCGCGGCGGCCAGCCACACGAGGTGGCGCGCGCGCTGATGGACGAGCTGGAGGCGCGTCGCCGTCGGTGGTCGTGGTTGAGGATCTGCATTGGGCCGATGAGGCGACGTTGGATGTGCTGCGGCTGTGCGCGCGGCGGATCGACTCGGTGCCGGCGCTGCTGGTCCTCACATATCGCGATGACGAGCTTGCACCGCTCGCACCCGCTGCGGTCGTGCTCGGGGAGCTGCCCAGCGCCACCTGAGCGCACGCTCGAGCTCGCGCGCCTGTCTGAGACTGCGGTGGCGGCGCTGGCGCGGGCGCCACGCTCGACCCGGGTGAGCTGTACGAGCGTACCGGCGGCAACCCGTTCTTCGTGACCGAGGTGCTGGCCGCCGGCGGCGGGCGGATCCCGCCGACCGTTCGCGACGCGGTGCTGGCGCGCGCGGCGCGGCTGAGCGGCGCGCCGCGCGCGACGTGCTCGAGGCGGTCGCGGTCGTTCCGCAGCGGACCGAGGTGTGGCTGCTGGAGGCGCTGGTCAGCGCGCGCTGGATGGTCTGGACGAGTGCCTTGAGTCGGGGATGTTGCGCGGCGAGGCCGACGGCGTCGCGTTCCGCCATGAGCTGGCGCGGCTGGCGATCGAGGAGTCGCTTGCACCGGACCGGGCGGTGGTGCTGCACCGTCGGGCGCTGGCGGCGCTCGCGGAGCCGGCGGTCGGTGCGCCCGACCTGCCCGGCTCGCGCATCACGCCGAGGCGGCCGGCGACGCGCGGCCGTGCTCCGCTACGCGCCCGCGGCCGCCGAGCACGCCGCCGCGGTCGGCGCGCACCGCGAGGCGCTGCACCAGTACGCGCGCGCGCTGCGGTTCGCCGCGGGACTCGCCGCCGGCAGCGGCGCGCGACCTGCTGGAGCGGTTCGCCGACGAGGGCTTTCTGACGGACATGCGCGACGAGGCGCTCGCGGCACTGGACGAGGCGCTCGCGATCCACCGCGACGCCGGCGAGCTGCTGCGGGCAGGGGATGTCCTGCGGCTCCGCGCGCGGCTGAAAGGCTGCATGGGACGACGGCGGAAGCGCGGGTCGACGCGCGCGAGGCGACCGCATCCTCGAACGCGCTCCCGCCGGGAATCGAGCTGGCCCGCACGTACGCGGCGCTGTCGCACGCCTGCGCTGCTCAGGCGCGACGACGCGAGGAGACGCTCGCGTGGGGCAGGGGCGATCGCGCTGGCCGAGCGGCTCGGCGACACCGAGACGCTCGTCCACGCGCTCAACAACATCGGCACGTCGAGCTGGCCGCGGCGACATGGGGGCGACGGACAAGCTCGAGCGAAGCCTCGAGCTCGCCGCAGCGCGGGCGAGCCCGACGTCGCGATCGCATACATCAACCTGTCCGCCGCGCTGTGCCGACTCGGCCGATATTCGGATACGGCGCGCTACGCCGACGAGGGGATCGAGTATTGCCAGGAGCACGGCCTCGACGCGTGGACGAAATGCCTGCTCGGGCAAAGGCCGAGGCCGAGCTTGCGCTGGGGCTGTGGGATCAGGCCGCCGAGACCGCGACCTCGATCATCGACGCGCCGCCGACCCGGTGTCGGGCCGCGCCATGAGCCCTCGCTCGTGCGGGCACTGGTCCGAGCGCGGCGCGGGGACCCCGACCACCGGCCCCGCTCGACGGCGCCCGGCGATCGCCGATGCGGTCGGCGATCTGCAGTATCTCGCCGCTCAGCCGCCGCGGCGTGCCGAGGCGCGTGGCTCGAAGGCCGCCCGCAGGAGATCGGGCCGAGCTACGCAGGCCGCGTTTGAGCTCGCGCTGCGCCAACGCGCAGCCGAGCTTCATTGGCGAGCTCGCGCTCTGGCGCTGGCGCGCCGGGCTGACTCGACGAGCCGCCGGCGGACGCCGGGAGCCGTACCCCTACCAGATCGCCGGCGACTGGAGCGCGCAGCGAGCTACTGGCGCGAGAACGGCTGCCGCTATGAAGCGGCACTCGCGCTCGCGGACTCGCGACGACGACGGAAGCACTGCGCCAGGCGCTGGACGAGCTCCAAGCGCTCGGCGCCCGACCCGCCGCGGCGATCGTGGCCCGCCGGCTCGCGAGCTAGGCGAGCGCGGCGTGCCCAGGGCCCCGTCCAAAGACCCGCGCGAACCCGGCCGGCCTCACCGCCCGTGAGTTCGAGGTGCTGCGCTGCTGGCCGAGGGCCTGCGCAACGCTCAGATCGCCGAGCGGTTGGTCCTCTCGAAAAGACCGTCGACCACCACGTATCAGCGGTCCTGCGCAAGCTCGGCGCCGCTCGCCGCGGTGAAGCAACCGCCGAGGCCGCGGCTCGGGCTCGCCTGGGGTCCCTGGGGGGTCTCGCCCCGGCCTCGCTCAGGGGACCTGGTACAAGCCGGGGTCCCCCGTGACCTCACGCTCCTCCTCGGCGGCGCGGCCGCACGCGCCCGCGGCAGCCACCGGACGGCGACGATGAACGTCGCGGCCATGACGCCGGCCATGATGTAGAAGACGGTCTGCGTGGAGTGCGCGAACGCGAGCTGGACCGCGTGGACGAGCGCGCGGGCTGGCCCGCGCCCGACCGCGCGCTGGCCGGACGCCGAACGACGCCGCGACGCTGGTGCGCGACGCGGCTCGGCACCCCGGCCTTGGTCAGCGCGCGCGCGATGTTGGCGTTGTTGCGGCTGATCGAGGATCGCGCCGAGCACCGCGAGGCCGAGGCTGGCGCCGAAGTTGCGCGCGGTCTGGGTGATGCCGGTCACCTCGCTGTAGCTCGTGCTCGGCGGCACGGTTGACCGCGTCGGTGCTGGCGGGGCCGAGCATCAGCCCGAGCGCCGGCGCCCGGCGAGCACGATGTAGATCCCCTGCTGGCGCCCAGCGACAGGTCGGTGAGCTTGCCGGCGAGCAGGTAGAAGCCGACCGCGCCGACGCGCGCTGCCGAGCACAACGGCGGGCCGTGCGCCGCGGCGGTCGAGGATCCGGCCGCCGATCTGCGCCGCGATCACGAACCCGATGAAGAAGTACAGGAGGTACACGCCGGCGTTGGACGCGCTCTTGCCGAGCGACACCTGCGCGTACACGCTGGCGAAGAAGAAGAACGGCACGAACACGATCGACATCAGCCCGAGCACCAGCGTTGTCGACCGCGAACGCCGCGGTCGCGGAAGATCCGCAGCTGCAGCAGCGGCTCCGGCGTGCGCAGCTCCCAGGCGACGAACGCGACCATGAGCAGCGACGCCCGACGACGATGCAGGCCCATGTCGCGACGCTGCCCCAGCCCCACACGCTCGACTGCTGCAGCCCGAGCACGATCAGCCCCATCGCCGCCGGTGATCAGCACCGTGCCGCGGTAGTCGAGCTCGCGTCGGGTGGCGCTCGTCCTCGGGCTTGCGAGCGCCAGATCAGCAGCAGCGCGATGATCGCGACCGGGCACGTTGATCCAGAAGATCGAGCGCCAGGTCCACTGGGTCAGATAGCCGCCGGCGATCGGGCCGATCGCGGTCAGGCCGCCGGAGATCCCGAAGAAGATCGCCATCGCCCTGCCGCGCTCGCGGAGCGGGAACGACGGCGACGACGATCCCGACCGCGGCCGGGAACATCAGCGCCGCGGTCGCGCCCTGGAGCACCCGGAAGACGATGATCCAGGCCTCGGCGACGCTGCCCTTGGGGGTGAAGCCGCAGCACGCCGACGCGATCGCGAAGCCGATCACGCCGATCACCACCATCCGCCGCCGGCCGAGCACGTCGCCGAGCTTGCCGCCGAACGCGAACAGCGCCGACAGCGCCAGCAGGTAGCCGTTGATGACCCACTGCGACCCCGGTCGCCGAGAGCGACAGCTCCCGCTGCAGTTCGGGATCGCGATCGCGACGATCGTCTGATCGATGAACGTCATCGCGACCGCGAACACCATCGCCGCCAGCACGAGGTTCTTGTTCGGTCTGGTCATGCCGGCCTCCCCCAAGGTTGTTGCCGCGCGCGATTCTGACCAGTGCGACGGCGTCTGTCCAGCCTCATCCCCCCGTGACGCGCAGTTCCTGGTCGGCGACGGTGACAACGTCGCCCGGGTCAGTTGGCGGCCGCGGCGGTCCTCGCGCTCGCCGTTGACCAGGACGGCCTGCTCACTCAGAAACGCCTTGACCTCCGCGCCGCTGTCGATCAGCCCCGCGACCTTGAGCAGCTGGCCCAGCCGGATCATCTCGCCTCGGATGGCGACCTCGCTCACCATGCGTCGCCGAGACGCTACCG
>CAVWTW010000015.1:0-50733 GCA_963758035.1 uncultured Actinomycetota bacterium | reverse complement strand
ACGCCAGGGGATCGTGCGCGGCATGCACTTCCAGCCCGGGCAGGCCAAGCTCGTGCGCTGTGCGCGGGGATCGATCCTGGACGTGGTCGTCGACATCCGGGTCGGGTCGCCGCAGTTCGGCGAGTGGGAGGGCTTCACCCTCGACGACGTCGAGCATCGCCAGCTCTATGTGCCCGACGGCTTCGCTCACGGCTTCTGCGTGCTCTCAGACCTCGCCGACGTCACCTACAAGGTCTCGTCCTACTACGACCCGAGCAGCGAGAGCGGGTTTGCCTTCAACGATCCCGCCGTCGGGATCGAGTGGCCCAGCGAGGGCGAGCTGCTCGTGTCCGCCCGCGACCGGGAGGCGCCGACGCTGGCCGAGATCGAGGCCTCCCTGCCGTTCCGCTACGCCCCGGCCTGAGCGCGGCCATCCCGGCATCTGGCGTCTGACGTCAGCTGCGGCCGATCCGCCGCGCCGGAATCCCGGCGGCCCTCCAGGACTCCAGATCAAGGATCTCGCGGCCGTCGAGGATGGCCCGGACCCCGGGGATGTCAGCGCTGGTGAGGGTGGCGTAGGCGGGGTGGTCGGCCTGCACGATGGCGGCGTCGACGGGCTCGCCCTGCCACGGGGCAAAGCCCAGTGACGCGAGCTCCTCGTCGCTGTACAGCGGATCGGCGGCCACCGGCGTCGCGCCGCGGCGGTGCAGCTCGGCGGCCAACGGGAAGGCGCCGGAGAACGCCGTCTCCTTGACGTTGCCCCGGTAGGCGACCCCCAGCACCAGGACGCGCAGGCCGGCGAGCTCCTCCCCGAGCTCGGAGGCCAGGAGGTCGACGGCGTAGGCGGGCATCGACTCGTTGACCTCGCGGGCGATGGCCGGCAGCCGGGCTGCGGGGTCGCCGCTCAGATAGAGGCGGGGATACACGGGGATGCAGTGCCCGCCGACGGCCACCCCCGGCCGGTGGATGTGGGAGAACGGCTGCGAGTTGGCGGCGTCGATCACGCGCTCGACGTCGATGTCCAACGTGTCGGCGAAGCGGGCGAACTCGTTGGCCAGCGCGATGTTGACGTCGCGATAGGTCGTCTCGGCGAGCTTGGTGAGCTCGGCGGCCTCGGCGCTGCCCATCGACCGCACCTCAGGCTCCAGGAAGGAGCGGTAGAGCTCGACGCCGCGGCGCTCCCCGGCGTCGCTGAGCCCGCCGACGAGCTTGGGGTAGGTGGCCAGGTCGCGGAAGATGCGCCCGGCGTAGACACGCTCGGGGCTGTGGATGGTGAAGAAGTCCTGCTCGGGCTCCAGCCCGGACTCTTGGGCCAGCCGTGGGGCGACCCGGCCGCGCGTCGTGCCCACCGGGAGGGTCGTCTCCACGCAGACGACGGTGCCTGGGCGCAGCCCGCGCCCGATGTCGGCGATCACCGCATCCAGGATGGTGAAGTCCGGGCGGGCCTCGGCGTCGACCACGAGCGGCGGCACGGCGATGACGAGGTCCGCGCCCTCGGCCACCGCGGCGGTCGTGTCGGTGGTCGCGCGCAGGCGTCCGGCGCCGACGACCTCGCCGAGCGCCTCCTGTAGGCCGGCCTCGCCCGGAAACGGCTCCCGGGCGGCGTTGACCTGGTCCACCACCCGCGCGTCGACGTCGCAGCCGACCACGTCGTGGCCGGCGCGAGCGATCTGAGCGGCGATGGGCAGGCCGATCTTGCCCAGCGCGACGACGACGGCGCGCATCAGCCGACGACGGCCGCGGCGAGTGTGCGTCCGCTGCGAGCGCTCTCGATCACGGTCTCGGCGATCTGCACGATCTCCACGCCGCGCTCGAGCCTCACCACGTCGGCGTCGGCGTCGCCCTGCAGGTAGTCGATGAAGGTCTCCAGCTCGACGCGCAGCGGCTCCTCACGCCTGAGCGCATAGCGCGTGACGTTGCCCTCACTGACGCCGCGAAACTGCTGGGCCGTCGACCAGGCGACGTCGACCGCGGCGTTCTCGTAGAAGAACAGGTCGCCGGTGAGCGTGTCGGCCTCGAGCACGCCCCGCTCTCCCAGCGCTCGCGTCCGGCGGACCTTCGTGGGCGAGACCCGGTCCACGACGAGGCTGAACGCGGGTCCGGACTCCAGCGCCCCTGTGACCAGGGCCAGGTCCTCATACTCCTGGCCGGAGAGGTGCTGCGTCTGCGCCGCCACCTGGACGATCCGGGAATCGGACAGCCAGCTGACGACGTCGATGTCGTGGGTGGCGAGATCCTTGATCACGCCCACGTCGCGGACGCGGCCCGCGAACGGCCCGGAGCGGATCGTCGAGAGCGCGAACAGGCGCCCCAGTTGACCGTCGGCGACTCGCCGCCGCATCTCCTGCAGCGCGATGTTGAAGCGCTCCACGTGTCCCACCGCGCCATGGACGCCGCTGATCTCCGCGAGCCGGACGATCTCCTTGGCCTCCTCGACGGTGCCCGCGAGCGGCTTCTCCACCAGCACCGAAGCCCCGGCCGCCATCAGTTCGCGGGCGACGGGCAGGTGAGAGTCGGTGGGCACGGCCACCACCGCGAAGTCCACCGGCCCGTGGGCCAACAGCGCGGGGACGGAGTCGAAGATCAGCCCATGGTCATGGACGCTGCGGTAGCGGTCGCCGCCGGGATCGACGGCCCCGGCGAACTCCACCCGCTCGGTGTCCTGCAGCAGACGGGCATGGTGGCGGCCGATCATGCCGAGGCCGATGACGGCTCCCCGCAGCGCCGGGCGTTCGCGTTGAGAACCCATAGGCGAGCGCAAGGGTATCGCCCGACGGAGCGTCGGCCGGTCGGGCCCTGGACCAGTATCGTCAAGCTCGTGGTCGTGTCCCCGTGTCACCGCTCCGTCGGCGCTGATGACTGAGCGCCTGCGCGTCACCCCCCGCCAGTACCGCACCGTGGCCTACGTGGCCCTCGCATCGCTGACCGTGATCGTGATGACCGGCGCGGCGGTGCGGCTGACCGACTCAGGGCTGGGCTGCGAGAACTGGCCCAAGTGCGGCGGCACCCCGCTGCCGCCGCTCAGCACGCACGCGCTCATCGAGTTCGGCAACCGCGCCATCTCGGGCGTCGTGGGCGTGATCACCGTCATCGCCGCCATCCTGGCCTTTACCCGCCGGCCGTTCCGGCGAGACCTGGCATGGCTCGCCGTCCTGCTTCCGCTCGGCGTCGTGGCCCAAGCCGTGCTCGGCGGTTTCACCGTCCTTCACCACCTCGCCCCGGGCTTCGTCATGGCGCACTTCAGCCTGTCGCTGCTCATCCTGGTGGTCGCCTTCGCGCTGGCCTGGCGCGCGCGCTTTGAGCCCGGCGAGCGGCCGCGCTCCACTGACCGGATCTCCGTCTGGTCGGTGCGCGCGCTCGCTCCGCTCGGCGGGCTCACCATCTTCGCCGGCACCGTGGCCACAGCCTCGGGGCCGCACTCGGGCGGTTTCACCGGCCAGGTGGTCCATCGCCTGCACTTCAAGGGCGCCGACACCCTCATGTGGGCGATCCATCAGCACGCCGCCATCGCCGCGCTGTTCGGCGTGGCGGTGATCGGGGTGTGGTTCCTGCGCCGCCGCCGGGGCGCCGGGGCCGATGCGCTGGAGCCGCTGACCGTGTTCGGGGTTCTGCTCGCTGCGCAGGGCCTCGTCGGCAGTGTCCAGTACGAGCTGCACCTGCCCACCGACATCGTGTGGGTGCACGTGTCGCTGGCCACCGTGACCTGGCTCGTCGTCCTGTGGGCGTGGGCCACGGAGGGCAGCCTGGCGCCGCGTCGCATGGCCGTGGCAGCGGGCGAGGCGCGTGCGGAGGCGTCCCGGGAGCTCGAGCCCGTCTAGGCCCACCTGGCTGCTCGGGGCCAGGATGAGATGAGGCCCGGCCGGGTCCGGCCGTACGCCATCCTGCGACTCCGTGGGCTGCGACCGATACGATCGTGGCCGAGCCATATGTCCGTGGATAACCCCACCTCCGCTCCGGCGCGCGGCGCTGGGCCGCCCCGAGGGGCCGATGCCTCGTTGAGCATCCTCGTCGTCGACGACGAGTCCGATCTGCGCGAGATGCTCACGCGCTCGTTCAGCCGCGAGGGCCACCGCGTTTTGGCGGTGGCCGACGGCCGCGCGGCCATCGACCGTGCCAGCACCGACAGCTTCGACATCGTCCTCCTCGACGTTGCGCTGGGCCCCGGGCCCGACGGCTATGAGGTCTGCCGCACGCTGCGCGGGCGCCGCAACGTGGTCCCCATCATCATGCTCACCGCGCTTGACTCCGAGGCCGACGCCGTCCTGGGGCTCGAGGCCGGGGCCGACGATTACGTCACCAAGCCATTCGGGCTGGCCGAGCTGCGCAGCCGCATCCGCGCGGTGCTGCGGCGGGCCGGGACGCGGGCCATGGGCGACGAGGTCCTCGTCGTCGGGCCGATCGCGCTGGACCGCGCCCAGCGGGAGGTGACGATCGACGGCCAGCCGGTCAAGCTCACCTTCTCCGAGTTCGAGCTGCTGGACGCGCTGATGGCCGATCCGGGCCGGCTGCTCAACCGCCAGGAGCTCCTGCGCGCGATCTGGGGCGACAGCGCCTACCGCGACCCCCGCGCGATCGACGTCCACATCCGCCATCTGCGCGAGAAGCTGGAGCCCGAGCCGGAGAAGCCGCGCTACATCCTCACCGTGCGCGGCGCCGGCTACCGCCTCCGAGGTCCGTAACCCGTGGCCCCCGCCGGGAGTAGGACGGCATTCGAGGGGCACCAGGAACCACCTGGCAGCGTCCTCGGAGCCTCGTGCAGCAGGGCTGCACATCGCCTCCTGCGTCCTTGCCAGCCGGCCCCTGGCACCCCTCTCGGCGCCGCCCTACCACCGCCGGAGACCACGTAATGACGCGCCTACCGGGGCATCGCGCCTTCGGTCTGCGCGGTCGGATCGTCGGCGTGGTTCTCATCACCGCCGTGGCCACCCTCGCCGTGGCCGCGCTGGCGCTGCTGGGCCCGCTGGAGCAGAGCCTGCGCAACGCCGAGAAGACGACGCTGAAGACCGACCTGAGCCGCAAGGGCGCGCTCGCCGTGTTCGTGAAGGTCCCACTCGATCGTGCCGAGGCCAAGGGGGATGCCCGCACCCACCTCATCACCGACCAGGCCGGCCTGGCCAAGCGGCTGGACGCGCGCTTCGTCGACGTCCTGCGGTTCCCCGGCGCGCCGTCGGACATCGTGGCGCCCACGCGCGACCCCGCCGATGAGGACGACTCCTTCAACGACGTCGGCACCGCCTTCCGCACCAACAAGCCGCGGTACACGTTCGGCTTCGTCGATGGCCAGGAGTACGCGCGGGCCGCGATCCCGTTCATCAACAGCCACGATCACGCGCGCTACGTGCTGGCGGTGCGCAAGTCCATCGGCGAGATCCCCGACGTGGTGGGCGTCGTCCGCCGCGCCTTCTTTGACGCCGCGCTGGCGGGGCTGGCGCTCACCCTGGCCCTCGGCATCCCCCTCTCCGCGCGCCTCGTGCGCCGTCTGAGCCGCCTGCGCGAGGCGGCACTGGAGCTGGCCCAGGGCGGCCCGACGGTGGAGGTCCCGGTTGACCGCGCTCATGACGAGGTCGGTGACCTCGCGCGAACGCTGGCGACGATGCAGCAGCGACTGCGCCAGCAGGAGGAGGCGCGGCGCGCGTTTGTGGCCACCGCGTCGCACGAGCTGCGCACCCCGCTGACGTCGCTGGACGGCATGCTCGAACTGCTGCGCGACGACCTCTCCGACGAGAGCCCGGATCTCGAGGACGCCCGCGCGCTGGTGGAACGCGCCCACGCCCAGTCGCGTCGCCTCGGCCGCTTGGCCGCCGACCTGCTGGATCTCTCGCGGATCGACGCCCAGGTCTCGTTACGCTCCGAGCCGGTGGAGCTCGGCGAGCTCAGCCGGGCGGTGCTGGCCGAATTCGAGGTCGGTACCGAGCGCAACGAGATCCACTCGACCCTCGACGAGATCGACGGCTCGGTATGGGCGCTCGGCGACCCGGGCAGCATCGCCCAGATCCTGCGCATCCTGGTCGACAACGCCGTCCGCGCCAGCCCGCCGGCATCCGCGGTGCGCGTCGTGCTCAAGCGCTCGCCCGTGGTCACGATCAGCGTCTGCGACGAGGGCCCCGGGGTGCGCCCCGATGAGCGCGATGCCATCTTCGAGCGGTTCCATCGCGGCCGCGATACCGCCGGCCAGGCCGGCTTCGGGCTGGGTCTGGCCATCGGCCGGGAGTTGGCCGAGCGCATGGGGGGAGCGCTGTATCTCGAGGACGGCGAGGGCCCCGGCGCCACGTTCACCCTGCGCCTGCCCGGCGCCCACGCCCCGGAGAACGACCCGGTGCCGGTCGGCGGAATCTGACAGCATCACGCCGCTTATGGACGAGACGATGATGAAAGCGACGCTGGCCGTCGACGAGCACCACTGGTGGTATCGCGGCCGGCGGCGTGTGATCCGCGCCGAGCTGGACCGGTTGCCCCTGCCCGCGGATGCACGGATCCTCGACGCCGGCTGTGGCTCGGGGCGCACCCTGGTGGAGCTGGCCGGGTACGGCGGCGAGGTCAGCGGGATCGAGCTCAACGACGATGCCGCCGAGTTGGCCCGCCGTCGCGGCCTGGGCGACGTGCACGTCGGGCGGCTGGAGGAGCTGCCCTGGGACGACGGCGTGTTTGACCTGATCACCTGCCTGGACGTCATCGAGCACGTTCCCGACGACGTCACCGCGCTCGTCGAGCTGAGGCGCGTGGCGAGCCCGGGCGGGTGGCTGCTGGTCACCGTGCCCGCCTACCAGGCGCTGTGGTCACGCCACGACGAGGCCAACCACCACTTCCGCCGCTATTCACGGTCCATGCTGCGCGCGGCCGCTCGCTCGGCCGGATGGCAGATCGAGCGGGTGAGCTCGTTCAACAGTCTGCTGCTGGCGCCCGCCGCTGCGGTGCGCCTGGCGCAGCGGCGAATGGGCGCGCGCAACGGCGAGAGCAACGATCTCGACCTGGGGCCGGCGTGGCTCAACGACGTCCTCGAACGTCCACTGGCCCTGGAGGCGAGCTGGCTGGCGCGCGGACGCACGCTGCCGCTGGGGTTGTCGCTGTTGGCGGTCCTGCGGCGACCGCAGGGGTGATGTCGGCGGGGCCGCCGGGAGGTTGACATGCTCGCCCTCGCCGCGATCATCAACATCACCAGCGGCTTGGGCTACGGCCTGCCCGCGATCATCGGCCTGGAGTCGATGGGGGTGCCCTCACCGGGGGAGACCGCGCTCGTCCTCGCCGCGGTCCTGGCCAGCGAGGGCAAGCTGCGGATCTGGCTGGTCATCGTCATCGGTGTGTCGTCGGCGATCGTCGGCGACAACATCGGCTATCTCCTGGGTCGGTGGCTGGGGCGCGACGTCCTGGAGGCCAAGGGTCCCTTCCAGGAGTACCGGCTCGAGCTCATCGCCACCGGCGACCGCTTCTTCGCCAAGCACGGCCCCAAGGCCGTGTTCTTCGCGCGCTGGATTGCGCTGGTGCGCTTCGCCGCCGCGTGGCTGGCGGGCATCAACCACATGCGCTTCCGGGATTTCTTCTTCTGGAACGCGCTGGGTGGGATCACCTGGGGAGTCACCTACGGGCTCGTCGGCTACTACGCGGGGAGCGCCGCCGCCGATGCCATCTCCACCTTCGGCTTCTATGCCTTCGCGGGGCTGTTCGTCCTGTTCATGGCCTACCTGTACTACGCGCTGCGCAAGCGCCGCAAGGAGCGCGAGACGCGCCAGGCGCTACGGGCCGAGCGCGCCCGCGAAGAGCAGCGGCCCGACGGGGACGCGCCCGGGTCGGCGTGAGCTCCTACGAGTCCGCGGGGTCGAACTGGAGCGCGCAGGAGTTCATGCAGTAGCGCTGCCCGGTGGGCCGGGGCCCGTCCGGGAACACGTGGCCGAGATGGCCGCCGCAGCGCTTGCACGTGACCTCGGTGCGGGCCATGCCGAGGCTTCGGTCCTCGTGCAGCTCGACGTTCTCGGCAACGGCGGGCTCATAGAAGCTCGGCCACCCCGTCCCGGACTCGAACTTGGTGCCCGAGTCAAACAGCTCCGCGCCGCACCCGGCGCAGCGGTAGGTGCCGTCGTCCTTGAGGTTGACGTATTCGCCGGTGAAGGGGCGCTCGGTGGCCGCGTGGCGCAGGACCTCGAACTGATCGGGGTTCAGGCGCTCGCGCCACTGCTCTTCTGTCAGGGTCATATCGCGGTCGGTGTCCATGTCCCTCATGGTACGAGAGTGGACAGGTGGCTCGCGCGGGCGGCGTCCAGGTCGGGTTCGAGCAGCTCCATGACCAGGCTCGACCACCCGAAGTCCGTCGTGCCCATCCCCGCCCCGGTGCGCGGGTCGTAGTACTCGCGCAGCCCCGCCGCTGCCATCGCGGTGCCGAGCCGCTGCGCCAGGTCGGCCGCGGCCTGCTCGTAGCCCAGGCGCACCAGCCCCAGCCAGCACAGCCACGCGGTGTTGATCCACGTCGGCCCGCGCCAATAGCGGCGCTGGCGCAGGAGCCCGCGATCGTTGACGGTGAAGCTCGGCTCCTGGAGGGACACCGACGGCGGGGGCACCGGCGTCCAGAAGCGCCCCGGGTCCAGCAGGTGCTCCTCGACGAGCCGCCGGCCGATGTCCTCCGGGAGGTCGGGGAGGGCCAGCGGCGCCAGCGCGGCGATCGTGGCCGCGGGCGTGCGCGCGGGGGCGGGCCGCGAGCGCGGCAGGAACAGCCCCGTCGACTGGTCGTAGGTCTGCTCGATGAGCGCCGGGGTCAGCGAGGGACGACCCAGCGCCAGCCGCGCCAGGTTGTAGAGGACGTTGGTGACGACCTCGCAGCACACCGGTCCGCCGGCCGCCATGATCCGCTGCAGATCAAAACCCAGCCGCCGGTTGCGGTGGACGAGCTCCAGGTATCCGGGCAGCCCGTGGGCGCGGCGGCCCCAGATGGCGTCGAACTGGTTGGAGGCGTCGAGCCCCGACTCGTCGGGCGTGACGATCCAGAGCAGGCCGTCGTCGCCGAGGGTCCGGTGCTCCTGCAGCCAGTCATGCTGGCGCGCGATCCCCGGCTCATCGGCCGGGTCGCCCACCGCGATCCGCCACGCCCACGCCAGCATCGGCGGCTGGATGCTCGAGGTCATCGGATCCGAGGGTGAGATGACGTTGTAGGTGTGGCGGCGGATCCCACGCAGAGGCTCGTGCCAGAAGATCGTGTGGCCGATGAACCCGTCGGGCCGCTGGGCGGCCAGCAGCGACGCGAGCTCACGCCGTGCGCGCGTCGGATCAAAGCGGCGCCAGGCGATGGCGTGAAAGCAGGAGTCCCAATACCACTGCCACGGGTACCACCCCGCGCTGGGACAGCTGAACGCGTATGCCTGTCCGTCCTCGGGCCGCGTGCCCTCGCGCCAGTTCTGGCGCAGTACGGACTCACAGCGCTGGCGGACCAGCGCTCGCTCTGACTCTGCCAACATCCGGTGGGCCATCCTGCCACCGATGGCCGTCGGGCCGTCGGGCGAACGTCACAGGAGGGGTGCAGATCACCAAGCGAACCTGGCGAGCCCCGCCGGCGGTGCGGGGGGCGGACGCTCCAGGTTGTCGAAGTGCGCGCGCGAGCGTTGACCGATTGGCAGGACGTCGCCGTATGCCTGAACTGCTAGACCCAGGGCGTGAGCTCGGCGTCAGCCATGCCATCGCGCATCCCCGCGCGCTACGCCATCAGCGGCAACGAGCGCGCCTACGCGCTGGTGGGCGCGGTCACCATCGCGTTCTCGAGCATCCTGGTGCGCCTCAGCCACGCCTCGCCGTCGACCGCCGCCATCTTCCGCTGCGTGTACGCGCTGCCCATCCTAGGCCTGCTGGCCTGGATCGAGGACCGGCGCTTCGGGGCGCGCTCGTGGCGTGAGCGCCGGGCCGGCCTGGTCGCGGGCATCTTCTTCAGCGCTGACCTGCTGCTCTGGCATCACTCGATCGGTGACGTCGGCGCGGGGCTGGCCACCGTGCTGGCCAACATCCAGGTGGTTCTGCTGCCGCTGGTGGCGTGGGCGCTCCTGTCCGAGCGGCCGGGTCCGCGGGTGCTGCTCGCGTTGCCGGTCTCGCTCGTGGGCGTGCTGCTCATCTCCGGGGTACTGGAGCACGGGGCGTTCGGCCGCAATCCGACTCGCGGGGCGCTGTTCGGCGTCGGCGCCGGGATCGCCTACGTCGGCTTTCTGCTGTTGCTGCGCCAGGGCGGCGCCGACCTGCGCCGGCCCGCCGGCCCCCTGTGCGACGCCACCGTCGTGGCGGCGGTGCTGTGCGTGGCCGCGGGACTGGTCATCGGCGACGCCCGGCTCGTCCCCAGCTGGCCGGGCGCGGGATGGCTGCTCACGCTGGCGCTCAGCTCGCAGGTCATGGGCTGGCTCATCATCGGCGCGACGCTACCGCGGCTGCCGGCCGCGATGACGTCGCTGCTGCTCACCGTGCAGCCGATCGGGACGTTAGCCCTGGCCGCGCTCATCTTCGGAGAGGACCCCAGCGGCCTTCAGCTCGGCGGCGTCCTGCTGGTGCTCGTGGGCCTGCTGGTGGCCAGCGTGTCGCGGCAGCGCCGCGGCGCCCGCGCGCTCAGCGCTGAGCCATCGCGTGTTCGTACACCGCCGCCAGCGCGGGTCCGACGCGCTCAGGAGCCGTGACGGCGCGGACCCGCTCGAGTGCTGCGGCGCGGGCGGTGCCGTTGTCGTCGCTCACCTGCGCCATGACGTCCGCCAGCGCCTGAGCGTCGCCGGGCGGCGCCAACCACGGCTCGGGCACCAGTTCGGGCAGCGCACCGATGCGGGAGGCTGCGACCGGCAACCCGGCCGCCATCGCCTCGGCTGCCGCCAGCCCGAACGTCTCCGCCGACAGCGACGGCACGAGCGCCACGCGAGCGTCGCGGCGCAGCCGAGCCAGCTCCTGGGTCGACACCCGGCCGACGAAGCGCACCGGCGCCCCCGCGACGGCGGCGAGGCGCTCGCGCTCGGGCCCGTCACCGGCGACCACCAGGGGCATCCCGGCCAGCCGGCAGGCCTCGATCGCCACCGCCACCCCCTTCTCCGGGGCCAGCCGTGAGACCACGAGGGCGTGATCTCCGCGCCGCAACGGTGGCGCGCTCGCGAACTCGCGGATGACATGCGGGAGCACGAAGGTGGGGCCCAGCGGCGCGCCCATCGCCCGCAGCCGCGCCTCGGCGAAGCGGCTGGGCACCACGAAGGCGTCGGCCTGCGCCGCCAGCCGGCGCTGCCAGGTCATCAGCGCGACGCCGTAGGCAGCCGCCTCGGGGCGCGATCCGCGGCAGTTGAGCGCGATCCCGGGCAGCGTGTTGCGGCTGTGGCAGCGCAGGCACTCGTGCCCGTCGCGAAAGCACACCCCGATCGCGCACACCAGGCGGTACTGGTGCAGGTGCAGCACCACCCGCGCGCCGGCCTCGCGCGCCGCGGCGAGAGCGCGCCAGCCGAGGGTGGGGTGGAGGTTGTGGGCGTGCACGATGCGTGCGCCGGTGCGGCGCACCGCCCGCGCGACCTCGCCGGGGTCAAGGCCACCGCGCACGAGCCCCGCGGCCGCCTGGGTTCTGCCGATCCCGGCCGAGTCGCGCTCCAGCAACTCGGCATCCTCGCCCAGCTGGTGGCGTACGAGCCAGATCAGATCGTCGACCGCCTGCTCCTCGCCCCCGGAGGTTCGATAGCGATGATGCAGGAAGAGGATCACGGTTTCCGATCGGCTTGCTCCCAAAAATGTGAGCGTTCGGGGCGCAAACCTAGGCCAGCGGAAACGGTTTCACACGAAATGTCCGCTTGCTGACTAAGATAAGCGTTCGCACCGACTTCGCCGGGCCGACTCGTCACCGGCGTCACCGGCGGAGGACGTGAAAACCCTGCCTGTGCCGTTAGGTAGAAGGGATCCGCAAAGGCTTTGCGGTGCTCAAACGCATGATGCAGATAACCGAGATCGATGACCCGCGGCTGGTCAAGGGCCTGGCCCATCCGCTGAGGATCCACATCCTCCGAGTGCTGGAGACCCGCGTGGCCAGCCCCTCGGAGATCGCCGAGGAGATCGGGGCTCCACTGGGCAACGTCAGCTACCACGTGCGCTTCCTGGCGCGGGTCGGCCTCATCGAGCTGACCAGCACCAAGCCGCGCCGCGGCGCCGTCGAGCACTACTACCGCGCGGTCGGTCGCGTCAGCGTCACCGACCAGGCGTGGGCCCAGGTGCCCGATGTCGTCAAGAACGGCGTAATCAGCGCGACCCTGGACCAGGCCGGCCGTGTCATCGGGGCGGCGGCGTCCAGCGGCGGCTTTGAACGCAGCGACGCCGTGGTCGCCCGGCGGGAGATGCTGCTCGACGAGAAGGGCTTCGCCGAGCTCGCCGCCGAGCTCAACGGCCTGCTCGAGCGCATCAAGGAGATCGAGAAGGGGAGCGCCGAGCGTCTGGGGACGGCGCCCGAGGACGCCAACGGCGAGCTGGACGCAGGCCTGGTGATGATGCTGTTCGAGAGCGGCGAAGCCCAGCTCCCCGTGCAGCGCGACGGCCGGTCGCGGTCGCGCAGTGCCGCCAAGCGCTGACGCCGTCCAGGTTCACTCAATTTCAGAGCGTCGTCGGCCGATGAAACGGTCAGCGGGGCGCGCGAGCGTGCGTCAACGCCCGCGCCGTCATCAACCGCATCGCCCACGACCTCACCGTGACACGACTCATTGCCCTCTCGCGCGCGCTGGCCTGCGCGACGATCCTGTCCTTCGCCGTAGCGGCGCCCGCCGCGCTGGCGGGGCCGCCGCAGGCCGCCCGGTCGGCCACCGGCTCGGTGGTCTCGCTCGGCTGGTCCTCGTTCACCATCCGGGTCGGCGGTCGCCGGATGCCCATCGTGCGGGCGCTCACCGCCGCCGCCGACGTCGTGACCCAGGGCGACTACCCCTACGTGTACGGAGGCGGGCATGCCCAGGCGGGCACCGCCAGCATCGGCATCAAGGGTCCCGGCTACAACGGGCGGCGCCTCGGATTTGACTGCTCGGGCTCGGTGGGGGCGGTGCTCGCCGGCGCCGGCCTGCTCCCTGCCGGCATGCCGGTGCCCAACGATGCGGGCATCATCGCCGAGCTGCGCCGGCAGAAGCTGATCGCCCGCGGCGTCGGCCATGGGCCCAACGCCGTCACCTTCTGGGACAAGCCGGGAGTCCACATCTTCATGAGCATCAACGGGCGCGACTTCGGCACGTCCGACGGCGGCGCGGGCAACCCCGCCCAGCGCCACGGGGGCGCCGGCTGGCTCGACGATGGCGCCCCGGACGCGTCCAGTTCCGCATTCAAGCCCTATCACCTCATCGCCTCCGAACTGAGCGCCGCCACGGTCTACGGCCCGACGCTCACCTTCCAGAACGGGGCCGTCTATGACCTGCTCGACGGGGTCGTGCTGGGCGACAGCCTCCACGTGAGCTACACGCAGGACCGCCGGGGGGCGCTCACGGCCCGAGAGGTCGCGTTCGCCGGAGCCCGGACAGTCACGGCCACGATCACGGCGGTCGCCGATGACCGGTCGTCGGTCACGGTGCAGACCGCCACGGGCCACACCCTGACGTTGACCGCCGCAGATCCGCGCCTGCTCGACTGGGTCGGCGTGGGCGACGACGTGTCGGTGACCTACACGCCGGGCGCCGCGGGCATGCCGGTGGCGCGTGCCATCCAGCCCGTTCATTAGCCGTTTCAGTGGTCGGTGGGGGGCCTGCGCCCGCTCCTCAGGCCCTGGGACTCGGCTCAGCCTCCGCTCGGATGTGGAATTCGCATCCAAGTTGCCCCGCAATGTGTGCATTAGTGAACAGTCCTAATGCACCAGTAACCAATGTACTGGAAATCGGGTAGCCCAGACCACGTTGATCAAATTTGGGGCCAACCGATCCCTCGACGACCCCACGGTCGCGATGCAGCGCATCATCGACCAGGCCATGGACCTGGTGGCGTCCTCCGACGCCCTGACCGGCCAGGACGAGGCGGCGCGAACGGCGATGCGCGGATGCTGAACGCAGACACCGGTACCTCGTCGCTTCTGGCCGTGGAACCCGACACCGGACCCCAGGTGAGCACCCGTGGCATCGGCCGCGTCATGGCGCACGTCCAGGATCTGCCGGCGTTCGCGCCGGCCTGCGATCACGCCCTCTCCGCGCTGGACGCCGGCAACTCCGGCTTCACCGATCTGGTCGCAGCGATCGAGTCGGACACCGGCCTCATCGTCGCCGTGATGCGCCGGGCCCAGCGCCTGTCCACGCGCCGCGCCATCGCCAACATCCCCGAGGCGGTGACCAAGCTGGGCGGCGAGGACGTCCGCGCGGTGATCGACGAGATCCCGCGAGCGTCGTTTCCATGGAAGACCACGCAGGAGGCGCTGATCCAGGACCTGCGGGTACACGGCCAGGCCGTGGCCCTGGCCGCTGACCGGCTCGCCGCAGAGGTTGGCTTCGTGGAGCGCGACGACCTCTACTGCGCCGCGCTGCTGCACGACGTCGGCAAGCTCGTGTTCGCGCTGGCCATCGGGGACGCCAACTGGTGCGTCGACAACCGCCGCGCGACGCCGGAGCAGCGGATCCGCGAGGAACGCCGTCTCGCCACGCTCGATCACGCCTGCCTCGGTGCAGTGCTGACCGAGCGCTGGGGCCTGCCCGAGCGGCTCTCGGAGGCGATCAGCGGCCACCATCGGTCTGACTCCGAGGCAACCCTCACCACCCTCCTGCGTCTGGCCGACGTCGTCGTGCACTACGCGATGGGCGACGCCGTCGACCGCCGGATCATGCTGCGGCTGGCGGCGATCCTCGGCGTGCGCGGGCCGGCGCTGCGCGACGCGCTCTTCGACATGCCCCAGGGTGGAGGCACGCGCAAGCGCGCGATGCCGTCGCCGCTGTCGGGCCGCGAGACCGCGGCGCTGCGCCAGCTGGCGGCCGGCAAGGTCTACAAGGACATCGCCGAGGACCTCGGTGTCGCCACCAGCACGGTGCGCACCCACCTGCACAGCGTCTACGCCAAGCTCGAGGTCGCCGATCGCGCGCAGGCGGTGCTGCGCGCCACGGAGATGGGCTGGATCTAGACCCCCGGCGGGGGCGAGGACGCGCCGTCCTCAGCCGGGTTGAGCCTCTGAAAGAGGACGTGGTCCTGCCACTCCCCGGCGATCTTGAGGTACGCCGGCGCCACGCCGAAGGGGACGAACCCGTTGCGCTGGAGCACCGCCTGGGAGCGCACGTTGCGGGGGATCGTCCCCGCCTCGACGCGATGCAGCCGCAACTGGCCGAAGGCGATGTCCACCATCTCGGCGACCGCCGCCGTGGCCAGGCCCCTGCCGTTGTGGCTCTCGCTCAGCCAATAGCCCATGTGGCAGGACGAAAAGGTCCCGTGCGTGATGTCGCTGAGTGTCACTCGCCCGACGACGTCCCCGTCAGAGAGGATCACGTGGGGCAGCACGGTTCCCTTCGCATGCGACGCGAGCGCGTCCACGATGGCTCGGCGCTGTCCCGTCGCCGTGAAGTGCGCGGGCGCCCGCTCGGGGCTCCACGGGGCCAGGAACTCGCGGTTGGCCTGCTGGAGCTCAGCGATGACAGGCGCGTCGTCGACGGTGATCAGGCGCGTCGCGGCCACGTTGGGCATCATCCCAGCGCAAGGCGCCTACGCCGCCCCCGGTTCCTCGTCCCCGCGCGACTGGCGCCGCGCGGGGCTGTCAACGATCGTCTGAAAGTGGTTCCCGCCTCGAACCGGCGGGAACCACGACACTCTCCGGCCTTCGCGGACATTGCGATGCCTAGATCCAGGACGATTTCTCGAAGAAAGCACGGCGCCTCGATGTCAGCGTGCCGCCGTCATCGGTGCGGTCAGCCGCCAACGCACAGCGGGCGCCCGGTTTCCCGGACGCCCGCTTGAGCCTGCGGTGGGATGCGTGGGGTCAGTGGCCGCCTTGAGCCTGGACCTTGGCGTTCATGTCCGGGCCTTTGACGTGCAGCCAGTGTTTGCTGACGAGCTTGCCGTCCTTGCGGGTGAACACGCCGAGCAGGATGCTTCCGGCGTGGGCGAGCACGGCGCGGTGCGCCGCGGCGACCTTCACGACCACGGTCCGGTAGCCGGCCTTGGCGAGCTTCACGGTCGCCTGGCCGACCGTCACCCGCATCCACGGCTGCAGCCGGGCTATCTCGGGGTGAAGCGCGTTCTGGTAGCCGGTCCCGCGCGTGAGCGCACGGTAATAGACATCCAGGGTCACCGTCAGTGAACACGCCTGGTTGCAGTACACCCGCATCTTCTCGCCTCGGGCCATCAACTGCTGAGCGCTGGTCGGCTGCCCGATGCTGCTCACCCGCTCGACCGGCTTGGTCGGCGGAGCGGGCTGGACGGGCTTGGTCGGCGGAGCGGGCTGGACCGGCGCCGGAGGGGCCGGCTGGGAGACGGTGGTGCCGGTGCCCGACAGGGCGATGACCGTCGGCGAGTCCGGGTCGTTGGACGGGAGGTCAAGCTCGGCGGTCTGCGCGCCCGCGGCCGTCGGGCTAAACCGCACGCCGATGGTGCAGGTGTCGCCGGCCGACACCGTTGCGTTCGTGCAGTTATCGGAGGTGATGGTGAACTGGCCGGGGTTCGCGCCGCCCAGGCTCGCCTGGCCGACGTTCAGGTGCTCGCCGCCGTTGTTGGTCACCGTGACCGTGGTCTGGGTCGAGTCCTGCCCGATGCTCACCGACCCGAAATCGAGCGAGGTTCGGTCCGCAGACATGGCGGCCGGAGACATCACCTTACGGATGGCGTTGTTGCTGGAGTCGGCGATGAACACGTTCCCGTGCGCATCCAACGCGACCCCGGCCGGGAACGACAATTGGGCGCTGGTCGCGGGGCCGCCGTCGCCCGAATAGCCGAAGGTTCCGTTCCCGGCGACCGTGGTGATGATGCCGGTGCTCGCGTTGACCTCACGAACGGTGCTGTCGGGAAATAAGTCGGCGATGAACACGTTCCCGCCGGCGTCCACCGCGACCGCGTCCGGGTCGCCCAACTTTGCGCTGGTCGCGGGCCCGCCGTCGCCTGAATAGCCGGAGGTGCCGTTCCCGGCGACGGTGGTGATGATGCCGGTGCTCGCGTTGACCTCACGAATGACGTTGTTGCCGTAGTCGGCGATGAACACGTTCCCGCCGGCGTCCACCCCGACCCCTTTCGGACCGGACAGCTTCGCGCTGGTCGCGGGACCGCCGTCGCCCGAGTAGCCGCCGGTTCCGTTCCCGGCGACCGTGGTGATGATGCCAGTCTGCGCGTTGACCTCACGTACGGTGCTGTTGCCGTAGTCGGCGATGAACAGGTTGCCGCTGGCGTCCACCGCGACCCCGGCCGGGAACGACAGTTTGGCGCTGGTCGCGGGGCCGTTGTCGCCCGAGTAGCCGGAGGTGCCGTTCCCGGCAACGGTGGTGATGATGCCAGTCTGCGCGTTGACCTCACGTACGGTGCTGTTGCCGTACTCGGCGATGAACAGGTTCCCGCTGGCGTCCACCGCGACCCCGTCCGGGCCGTTCAACTCCGCGCTGGTCGCCGGGCCGTTGTCGCCCGAGTAGCCGGAGGTGCCGTTCCCGGCGACGGTGGTGATGATGCCGGTGCTCGCGTTGACCTCACGAATGACGCTGTTGAGGTCGTCGGCGATGAACACGTTTCCCGCGGCGTCCACCGCGACCCCCTGCGGGTCGCGCAATTTCGCGCTGGTCGCGGGACCGTTGTCGCCCGAGTAGCCGGAGGTGCCGTTCCCGGCGACAGTGGTGATGACGGGAGCGGCCGCCGCCTGCGCGACGGAAGCGCCAGCGAGCCCGCACACCAGGAAGACCAGGAGAGCGAGCAGCCCGCGGATGCGCGGCGGATAAAAGGACAAGTCCATGAATTTCCTAATCGTCAGGGTTGGTGGCAGGACAGCCGGGCTCCGGGCTGTGCGCAGAAGGTAGGAGCGCCCGACACGCGCCCCGGAGCTCTTCTCACTCTCGGCCAGTCGGCCGCCGACCTGGCCCAGGGTCAGCTCCACCGGCGCAGCCCCACCTGTTACGCGAAGCCGTCCAGGCGGTGACGAGGCCGAGCGGCCGCTATCCGGGTTATCGGCGCGCGACGCCGCGAGTTGAGCGGGCGCCTCCCCGACCAGAGGCCCGCCGATACGGGGCAACGCCTGTTCCCGCCCGTACTGCGACGACCGACGCAATCCATCCGCGAGGGCGTAATCGTGCCACCGGCTCGGTCTAATCGTTCATCGGTCGCTGCGTCGCCGCTCGCCCGATGATGTGCGATGACAGCCCCACGGACTTACCTGGGGTTCTAGAAGAGATCGGGGGCCCGTAGGCCCCCGATTGACGTCTCGTGCAATGTGGGTGTGACGTGCTAATGCACGTGCTCATCAACCGCAGCCGGTGTTGAACCCGCAGCTACCGCACGTGTAGCAACTGCCGGTCCGCTGCATCATCCCGCCGCACTGCTGGCACGCCGGCCCGAGATCCAGGCCGCGCCGGACCGCCGGCAGCACCGGCGGGTCATCGGTCAGAGCCGAGGTCGCCGGCCGTGCCGGGCTGTGTGCCGCGGTGGGACCTGCCGTGTCGCTGAGGTGCGAGCTCGCAGCGTCCTGCGCCGCCTGACGGGCCCGGACCTCCTTGGTGAGGATGCCGAGCTCCTCCTGCAGGTCGGTGTCCAGGAAGCGCGACGCGAGCCAGCGCATGATGTAGTCGGGCATCGACTTGGAGAACGGGATCTCCGGGTTGGAGGTCATCCCCTCGGGCTCGAAGCGCATGTAGCTGAACTTGCGCACGAGCGTCTCCAGCGGCACGCCGTACTGCAGCGAGAGGGAGATTGCCGTCGCGAACGAGTTCATCATCCCGCGCAGCGTTGACCCCTCCTTGCCGATGTCGGTGAGGAAGATCTCCCCGATCGTCCCGTCCTCGTACATCCCGGCGGTGATGTAGCCCTCGTGGCCGCCGATCGAGAACTTGTGAGTGATCGACTGGCGCTCGGGCGGCATCTTGCGACGCCTGGGCCCGACCTTGGCCAGCGCCTCGGTGACGGCCTTGTCGACCTCAGCCTGAATGTCGATCTGGGCCGGCTTGTCCTTCTGGGCGTCGGTCCGCAGCGCCTGCGCGGTCTTGGATCCGTCGCGGTAGATCGCCAGCGCCTTGATACCCAGTCGCCATGCCTGGATGTACGCGTCGGCGATGTCATCGACCGACGCCGTCTGCGGCATGTTCACGGTCTTGGAGATCGCGCCGCTGAGGAACGGCTGCACGGCGCCCATCATCTTGATGTGGCCCATGTGCGAGATGGCCCGCTCGCCGACGGCGACGTCGAACACCGGCAGGTCCTCCTCCTCGAGTCCCGGCGCGCCGAGGATCGTGCCGTGCTCGTTGATGTAGGCGACGATCTGCTCGATGTGCTCGTCTGAGTAGCCCAGCGTCTGGAGCGCCAGCGGGACCGTCTTGTTGACGATCGTCATCTGGCCGCCGCCGACGAGCTCCTTGAACTTCACCAGCGAGAAGTCGGGCTCCACGCCCGTCGTGTCGCAGTCCATGAGGAAGCTGATCGTGCCCGTGGGAGCCAGCACCGTCGCCTGGGCGTTGCGGTAACCGTGCTCATCGCCGGTCTGCACCGCCTGATCCCACGCGCTCCGGGCGGCGGTGAGCAGCGCGCCGTCCACGCAGTCCTCCACCGCGATCGCGTAGGACGCGTCGCGGTGCATGCGCATCACCGAGTTGTGCGCCTCACGGTTCTCGGGGTAGCGGTCATACGCCCCGATCGCCGCCGCGATCCGCGCCGAACCCAGGTACGCGCGACCGGTCATCAGGGCCGTGATGGCGGCGGCCGTGCCGCGTCCGGGATCGGAGTCATACGGGACCCCGTCGGCCATCAGGTAGGCGCCCAGGTTCGCGTAGCCGAGGCCGAGCTGACGGAACGCGCGCGCGTTGGCGCCGATCTCCTCGGTCGGGTAGCTGGACGGTGACACGATGATCTCCTGCGCCAGGAAGATGATGTCCACCGCGTGCTCGAAGCACTCGACGTCGAACGTGCCATCTGAGCGGCGGAACTTCATGAGGTTGAGCGACGCCAGGTTGCAGGCCGAGTCGTCGACGTGCATGTACTCGCTGCACGGGTTCGACGCATTGATGCGGCCCGACGCCGGGCTGGTGTGCCACTGGTTGATCGTCGTGTCGTACTGCACACCGGGATCGGCGCAGCGCCACGCGGCTTCGGCGATCTCCTTCATGAGCTGGCGTGCGGGGATCGGCTCCCCGACCGGCTCGCCGGTCACCCGGGCGATGAGGCGCCAGTCCTCGTCGTTCTCGACGGCGCGCATGAACTCATCGGAGACCCGCACCGAGTTGTTGGCGTTCTGGTACTGGATCGAGTAGAAGCCCTCGCCGTCGATCGACATGTCAAAGCCGGCGTCGCGCAGCGCAGCGGCCTTGTCCTCTTCCTTGGCCTTGCACCAGATGAAGTCGCGGATGTCGGGGTGATCGACGTCGAGCACGATCATCTTGGCCGCCCGCCGGGTCTTGCCGCCTGACTTGATCGTCCCCGCCCACGCGTCGGCGCCGCGCATGAAGCTCACCGGCCCGGACGCGGTGCCGCCCTTGGTCAGCGGCTCCATCGATCCGCGGATCTTGGAGAGGTTGATGCCCGATCCGGAACCGCCGCGGAAGATCTTGCCCTCCTTGGTGTTCCAGCCCAGGATCGACTCCATCTCATCCTCGACCGAGAGGATGAAGCAGGCCGAGCACTGCGGGGTCTCCTCGAAGCCGACGTTGAACCAGACCGGCGAGTTGAACGCCGCGAGCTGGTGCAGGAGGATGTGGGTCAGCTCGGCCTCGAAGGTGTCGGCGTCCTCGTCGGTGCTGAAGTAGCCGCGCTCGCGACCCCAGGCAGAGATCGTTCCCGCCACGCGGCCGATCATCTGCTTGACCGAGCTCTCGCGCGCCGGCGAGCCGAGCTGGCCACGGAAGTACTTCTGAGCGACGATGTTGGTCGCGTTCTGGGACCACGCCTTCGGGAACTCGACACCCGGCTGCTCGAACGACACCTTGTCGCCGTGTCCGATCCGCGCATCGCGATGCTCCCACTCGATGGCGTCGAAGGGATGCGTCCCCGGCGTCGTGAAATACCGGCGCACCGAGAGCCCGTCGACCGTCTGGGGACCAGAGCTCATCTGCGTTTGCGGTGCGTTCGCCATGAAAGTACGGCTCCTCTCGTTTCCGCCTGCCTCGGCTGTCCAATCTCGGCTCCGTGGCGGCCGAGCGGGGGAGGGAATGCTTGCGAACCTGCCGGACGGAAACGATTCCCACCGACCGTTCGCCCGAGGCGATGATTCGGGAGCGGTTGCACGCTTCATTTTACTAGGCAAAAGCGGCCAAATCGGGCCACCGAGGCGACCTCAACGCGGCCCGCTTCCGCACGGCGCGCCGCGGCGGTCGACCCCCGGGGCCCGGCCGCCAGAGCACTGGCGCAGCGGCCGGCGCTCACCCCGGCGCCGTCGGGCTCAGCCCCCTGAGTGGGCTTGCGCGGCGGCGTCGATGAGCTCGTGCGCGGCCTGCTCGAGCGCGTCGGCCTCAGCGCGGGCGACGAGCGCGTCCATCTCCGCGGTGGCATGCGCCTGGGCGAGCCGGCCCCGGGTCTCGGCCAGCTCGGTGGTCGTGTCCGCCAGGCGCCGCTCGAGCTCCCCGCGCCAGATCTCGAGCTCCTCCAG
The DNA here is from genome assembly GCA_963758035.1 of uncultured Actinomycetota bacterium. Lineage (GTDB taxonomy): Bacteria > Actinomycetota > Thermoleophilia > Solirubrobacterales > Solirubrobacteraceae > Palsa-465. Next base: position 29,087 of record CAVWTW010000015.1, on the reverse strand, counting down.
CGTCCCCGAGAGTGTCGCGTTCTCGCCTCCAAGCGCGGTCGCGCGGTCGCGCGCCTCTCCGAGCGCGGCGGACAACGTGGCCAGTTGGTCGGCGTCCTGGCCCACCCGAGTCTCGTCTGCGGCCTCGCCTTCGGCCGAGCCCGCAGCGTCCGGGGCGGCACGGCGTGGTGTACCGGGGACCGGGGTCCCGAGCTCCACGATCTCTCCGTCGGGGAGCTCGAGCCAGAACCGGGCAGCGGCCGTCATGAGCGCGGCCGGGACGGGATAGGCGGCACGCAGGACGCCCTCGGCGTCGGGCGGGGAGGGGAGCGCGACAAAGCGCTCAGGGCCGCTACCGTGGTCGGCCACCAGCGTCGGTCGCCAGTCCGGGTTCGGGCGGGGCTCCGACGATCTGCCGCTCACGCGCAACAGCACCACGGACGGACTCACCGCCACATGCTCGAACTCCCCGATCGCCAGCGAGTGCCACCCGTCCGTCACGACCGCCTCGATTCTAGGTCTGTCAGTACGCGGGCGCTGATGTCCTCTGAAACCCGCCACCGGAGGTGTACCCGATGAAGCTGCTCGTCACCGGTGGGGCGGGGTACATCGGCTCGATCGTGTCCCGGCAGCTGATCGGCGCCGGCCACGAGGTGGTGGTGCTCGACAACCTGGAGCGCGGGCACCGGGCGGCCCTGGCCCCCGAGGCACGCTTCGTGCACGCCGATCTGCGCGACGCCCACGCCGTTTCCGAGGCGCTCGCCGAGGGCTTTGACGGCGTCCTGCACTTCGCCGCGTTCGCGCTCGTCGGGGAGTCGGTCAAGCACCCGGGGCTCTATTACCGCAACAACGTCGTGGGGACGATGCACCTGCTCGACGCGATGCGCGAGGCCGAGGTCCCGCGGCTGGTCTTCTCCTCGACCTGCGCGGTGTACGGCCAGCCCGACGAGGTGCCGATCTCCGAGACGACCCCGCCTCGGCCGACAAACGCCTATGGGGCGTCCAAGCTGGCCGTCGACATGATGATCACCGACTACTGCCGCGCCCATGGCCTGGGGGCGGTCAGCCTGCGCTACTTCAACGTCGCCGGCGCCAGCGGTGACTCGGGCGAGGACCACTATCCCGAGACCCATCTCATCCCCAACATCCTGCGCGCCGCCCAGGGCCGCAACTCGCACGTCGACGTGTTCGGCACGGACTACCCGACGCCCGACGGGACGGCCATCCGCGACTACATCCACATCGAGGATCTCTCCGACGCGCACCTGCTCGCCCTTGACGGCACCACCGCAGGCACCCATCACATCTTCAACCTCGGCAACGGCAACGGGTTCTCGGTGCGCCAGGTCATCGACGTGGCCCGCGCCGTCACCGGGTGCGAGATCGAGGTGCGCGAGGCGGCGCGCCGGCCCGGCGACCCTCCGCGGCTGGTCGCCGCCTCCGAGCGCGTCCGGGCCGAGCTCGGCTGGGAGGCCCGCAAGCCCGAGCTGGAGCGGATGATCGCTGACGCGTGGGCGTTCGCGCAGGCGCGGCCCGCGGGCTACTCGGGCGACTAGCGCTTCAGGTCACCAGGTCCTCGATCGCAGCCAGTGCCTCGCGCAGGACCGCCGAGGGCGGCTGGTCGGCGTCGATGACGCGGATGCGCTCGATGTCGGAGCGGGCCAGCGCGTCATAGGCGTCGGCGATGCGAGCGAAGAACGCGTCGGGTTGCTGCTCGAGACGGTCGGGCGGGGCGCCGCGCTGCGTCGACCGCACGCGCCCGGCGGCGGGGTCGATGCGCAGCAGCAGCGTGCGGTCCGGGACCAGCCCACCGGTGCCGAAGGCGTTGATGGCGGCGACGGCGTCGATGCCGAGTTCGCGCCCGGCTCCCTGGTAGGCCAGCGACGAGTCCACGAACCGGTCGAGCAGGACCACGTGCCCGTCGCCCAGCAGCGGCTCCAGCGCCTCCTCGACCAGTTGGGCGCGCGCCGCCGCGTAGAGCAGCGCCTCGGCGCGCGCCCCGATCGTCGCCTCCGGGTCGCGCACCAGCTCGCGGATCCGCTCGGCGGTGCGCACCCCTCCCGGCTCGCGCAGGAGCGTGGCCTGCACACCGCGCTGCGCGAGCTCGTCGGTGAGCGTCGCGGCGAGGGTTGACTTGCCCGCTCCGTCGATGCCCTCGATGGTGATCAGCGTGCCGCGCGCCATGGAATCGATCCCCACCCTACCCCGACCCGACTGACCACTAGGATCGCATCTGGTGCTCGCTGAGCTCGAAAATCATCCTCACGCGCGCGCGGTTCTGGCGCCGGCCCTGGCCACGCCCTCGCACCCCTCCCACGCCTATCTGTTCCATGGGCCCGGCGGGGCCGGCAAGCGGGCGGCGGCGCGGGCCCTGGCGGCCGAGCTCCTGGCCGAGGGCGAGGCGAACCCTGACAGCGCACGCGCCCGGGTGGCGAGCGGCGCCCATCCCGATCTCACCTGGGTGGTGCCCTCGGGCGCGCACGAGATCCTGGTCTCCGACATCGACGAGCCCGTGATCTCGGCGGCGAGCCGGACGCCGTTTGAGTCCAGCCGCCGGGTGTTCGTGATCGAGCGCGCCGACGAGCTCGGCGACGAGGCGGCCAACCGGATGCTCAAGACCCTGGAGGAGCCGGCGGCGTTCGTGCACCTCATCCTGCTCACCGACCGCCTGGGGGAGATCCTCCCGACCATCCGCTCACGCTGCCAGACGGTCCGCTTCGAGGCTCCCAGCGAGGAAGCCGCGGCCGCTGGCCTGAGCGGGCTGGGCGTGTCGGACGAGACGGCGCTGGCGTGCGTGCGCCTGTCGCTGCAGGACGCCGATCAGGCGCGGGAGCTGGCCGGCGCCGAGGGCCACGCCCTGCGCGCCGCCGCCGAGGCCTACGCGCGCTGCGCCATCCGCGGCGAGATGGCTGAGAGCCGCCCATGGACCGAGCTCTTGAGCGCCGTCCGCGCCCGCGGCGAGGCGGCCGGGTCCGAGCTCGAGGCGATGGCCGCGGCGGAGCTCGAGCTCACCGCCCGCAAGGACCGCAAGCGCGTCGAGACCGAGTGGTCAGAGCGCATCCGGCGCACCCGGCGACGCGTGCAGACCGGCGCCCTGGACCTGGGCCTCCAGCTCGTCTCCCTCTGGTTCGCCGATCTGTCCTATGCCGCCTACGGAGCCGGCGATCTGGTGCGCAACCGCGACCGCACTGCCGAACTCGAGGACGACGCCGGCCGCGATCCGGTGCGCCTGCGACACGCCATCGAGTTGGTGGAGGACACTCGGGAGCGCTTCTTGCTCAATGTGTCGGAGGATCTGGCATGCGAGGCGTTGGCGTACCGCCTGCAGCAGACGCTGCAGACCTGAGCTCCGCGGCGCGCGTCTATCTCCGCGCGCCGGCCCGCTCTGACCGGGAGGAGTTCACGGAGCTGATGCGGATCAGCCGTGCCTTCCACAGCCCGTGGGCGACCGCGCCGACCGACGACGAGCGCTTCGCCGCCTACCTCGCCGATGCGCGCCGCGCCGACTTCGAGGCGATGCTCCTTTGCCGCAGCGAGGACGATGCGATCACGGGCTTCTTCAACCTGTCGCAGATCGTCCGCCGCCGGCTGCAGAGCGCCTACCTGGGGTATGCGGTCGGGCAGCCGTTCGCCGGGCAGGGGTACATGCGCGCCGGGATCGAGCTCGTCCTGCGCCACGCCTTCACCGGCCTGCAGCTGCACCGCATCGAGGCCAACATCCAGCCGGGCAACGCCAACTCGCTGGCCCTGGCGCGCGGCGCCGGTTTCCGTCGCGAGGGGTTCTCGCCGCGGTATCTGAAGATCGGGGGCCGCTGGCGCGATCACGAGCGCTGGGCGATCCTGGCGGAGGAGTGGCGCACCCGCACCGGCTCGCCCGATCAGCCCGACGGGCCGTTCTGAGCGCTGGTTGACGACGACCTGCCCACCGGGGCCACGCCCTACTGGTTCGTCTCCCACATCCTCAGCCGGCGCGGCCTCCCGTGCACGCAGATCTTCGACCCGCGGTTCCGCGACTTCGGCGTGGCCTCGACCGGCGTGGTCAACAAGATCAGCCCGTTGCCCTTCATCTTCACGCTGGCCATGGAGTTCGGGCTGAGGGCCGGCCAGCACCAGCCCTCGTCCAACACCCATGTCGCGGGCACCTGCCCGCACAACATCCCCGCGCCGGTGGTCACCGGTCTCCCGGTGAAGTTCGCCTCGACTCCGGCGCCCAGCGCGGGCACCGTCGGCATTCGCCTCAACTGCGACGCCAAGGTTCCCTGCACGCTCACGGCGACGATGACGCTGCCCGACGCCACGGCCTCCGCCACCACGCCGAGCCCGGTGACCATCCCCGCACACAAGTCGCTGACGATCTCGTTCACGTTCACGCCCGCCCAGGTCCAGCAGGAGCGCACCGGCAACCTGCCGATCGCCACCCTGGTCGAGCACAACACCGCGCCGCTCGGGTACGCGAACAAGATCAGCGAAGTGCTGCCGGCCGCCGCGAAGTAGGCGGCCGCCTCGAAGTAGCCGGCCGCCTCGAAGTAGCCGGCCGCCGCGAAGTAGCCGGCGGACGTGAAGTCGCCGGCGGCCACCGAGTAGCCGGCTTCGCGCAGCCGGCAGCGCCGTCTTAACACCAACTGCACACGTTTGCGGTTGACAGCGTGAATGTCCGGCGATAGGTTGCGTTGCAAACGATTGCAGGACCAACGCGCCGCCTGACGTCGCGGGGAAATAGGGGAGGGATACGAAGAGATGAGGGTCCTTCGCAAATGCCTGTACATGGCGCTGGCGCTCGCTGTCGCCGGGTTGGTCGTCGCGTGTGGCAGCAGTTCGAACAGTTCGTCGAGCGCGGCCGCTGGGAGCCCGAGCAGTTCGGGCTCCACTTCCAAATCGGGGGGCGCGCCGATCACGATCGGCACCTCGCTTTCACTGTCGGGCGACTTCTCCGCCGACGGTCAGGCGTTTGAGCGCGGCTATCAGCTCTGGGCCGCTGACCAGAACAAGGCCGGGGGACTGCTCGGGCACCAGATCAAACTGGATGTGCTCTCCGATTCCTCGAGCCCCGCCCAGGTCGTGTCCAACTACCAGAAGCTGATCGGCTCCAACAAGGACGCGCTCGTCTTCGGGCCGTTCTCGTCGTTGCTGACGGTGCCCGCGGCCCGGATCGCCGCCCGTTACGGATACGCCTTCGTCGAAGGGGCAGGGGGTGCCCCCACGGTGTTCGGCGCCGGGCTGCACAACGTCTTTGACGTGTCAATTCCGGTCAAGGACAACCTCGTCACCTTCGCCCAGTGGGTGGCCTCGCTGCCCGCGGCCCAGCGGCCGAAGACCGCCGCCTATGCGACTGTCAACGACCCGTTCACCCAGCCCCAGCTGCCGGTTGCGCAGAAGATCCTCGAGGCGGCAGGGGTGAAGACGGTACTCAACAAGGTGTTCCCGGCGGAGGTCACCGACTACACGGCGATCGCCGGTCAGGTGGCGACGACGCACGCGCAAGTGTTCCTCCTCGGCTCGGTCGACGTGCCGACAGTGTCGGCGTTCACTCACGTCTTCATCCAGCAGCACTACCAGCCCAAGGCGTTCATCGCCACCGCGGGCCCCGACCAGGGCGCCCAGTTCGTCAAGGCGGTCGGGCCCGGAAATGAGAACGGCATCTTCGTCCCCAACGGCTGGTTCGGGGGCTTGAAGAAGGCCGACAGCCAGCAGATGGTCAAGGAGTACATCGCCAAGTACGGTGGGACGCCGTCGGACGTCAACGCGGACGTCGCCGAGGCCTACTCGGTCGGACAGGTTCTGGCCCAGGCGGTGGACGCGACCAAGGGCTTTGATCAGGCGAAGATCACCCAGTATCTGAAGAGCGGCGCGACCCTGAACAGCGTCCAGGGCCCGGTGAAGTTCGACCCCCTTGGCGAGAACCTTGCCCAGAAGACCTTCACCTTCCAGTGGCAGAACGGCGTCCTGGTGCAGTCGCTCCCGACATCGGCGCCAGGCGCCTCGCCGCCGCTCTACCCGAAGCCCGCCTGGAAATAGGAGCCGAGTGTCGTTCACCGCTCTGCTGCAGGCGATCGTCGATGGCATCCTGACCGGCGGCGTCTATGCCCTGATGGCCGCCGGTCTGACGCTGATCTTCGGCGTCATGGACATCATCAACATCGCCCAGGGCGTGATGGTGATCCTGGGCGCGTACCTCAGCTACGAGCTGTCGGTGCACCTCGGGATCGGCCTGCTGCCCGGTCTGCTGATCACCGTTCCGTTCATGTTCGGGCTCGGGGTGGCGGTGGAGTTCTGCTTCATGCGCCGCCTGCGTGACCAGGACCGGACGCAGATGTCGATTCTCGTCACCTATGCGGTGGCGATCGTGATCGAGGGCATCCTGACCGCGCTCTTCGGCGTCGACTACGTCCAATTGCAGGCCTCCTACGTCAACAGCTCGGTGCACATATTCGGCTTCTATCTCGCCGACATCTACCTGATCGGCTTCGTGCTCGCGGTCGCCCTGCTGGCCGGGCTCTACTACCTCCTGTATCGCACCAAGTTCGGCCGGTCCGTGCGCGCGTCGCTGCAGAACCGCACGGCGGCCGACCTGATCGGGATCAACGTCAACCGCGTCCGGACGATCTCGGTGGGGATCGGCGTCTCGGTCACCGCGGTCGGCGGGATGGTGTTCGGCGCCACGAACTCTTTCAACCCCAACACCGGCTACGACCTCATCTCGCGCCTGCTGGCGATCGTGATCCTGGGAGGGATGGGCAGCATCGGCGGCGCGATGGCGGCCGCGGTGTTCATCCTCGTGATCAACGATGTGGTGGCGGTGGTGTGGTCCCCGACCTGGGCGCCACTGGTCTATTTCGTCGCGCTCGTGATCGTCCTGTCATTCCGGCCCCAAGGGCTGTTCGGACGGAGCGCAGTCCGGGCCCAATGAGCGAGACCGAGACGAATGCCGGGGAGCCCGCGCCGCCGCTCGCGGTGGGGGCCCCCAAGCGCGGGCTGACCGTGGGCGTGGTGGCCGTGATCGCGGCGATCTTCGTCGCCTTCCCGCTCCTGGTCACAGACCCCACGACCACGTCGATCGCCTTCTTCGCGTTGGTGTTCATGGTCGCGGCGTCGGCGTGGAACATCTTCAGCGGATACTCCGGCTACCTGGCGCTGGGCCACGCCGTGTTCTTCGGCACCGGTGGCTACGCGGTGGCGGTGGCGGCGCGCGACTGGCACGTGGCGGGAGGGTGGCCGGTGTTCGCGCTGGTGCTCTTCGGCGGCCTCGTCGCGGGGCTCATCGCGATCCCCGTCGGTCTGGTGGCGCTGCGGACTCGCCGGCACACCTTCGTGGTGGTCACGATCGCGATCTTCTTCATCTTCCAGCTGGCTGCGTTCAACCTCAGCTTCACCGGCGGTACCTCGGGCATCCTGCTGCCACTCGCGCCCTTCTCGGCCGCCAACTTCAACACGCCCTTCTACTACGTGGCGCTGGTGATCCTGATCCTCACCGTCGTGACCTCGTGGCTGGTGCGCCGGTCACGGTTCGGCCTGCAGCTGCTGGCGATCCGCGACGACGAGGACCGAGCGCTCGGGCTGGGCGTCAAGACGCGCCGCCTCAAGCTCACCGCCTTCGTGATCTCCGCGGTGCCGGTGGGCATCGTCGGCGGTCTGTACTTCGACTTCGTCGGTCAGATCTATCCGCAGTTCGCCTTCGACCCGCTGTTCGATCTGTCGATCGCGCTGATGGCGTTTCTCGGCGGGCTGGGCACCATCGTGGGGCCGCTGCTCGGTGCGCTGGTGCTGGAGTCGCTGCAGCAGTATCTGACCCAGACCTTCTCGAGCAGTGCCACGTACCTCATCGCCTACGGCGTGCTGTTCCTGGTCGTCATCCTCATCATGCCCCGCGGCGTCGTCCCCGGGGTCAGCGCGTTGCTGGAGCGCCGGCGTGTCAAAGCCGCACTCAACGCATCCGCGGAACGAGACGCCAAGGTCCCCGGTGGCGTCGCCGGAGCGGCGCAATGAGCAATCTGATCGAGGTCAAGGGCGTCTCCAAGGCCTACGGAGGTGTCACCGCCCTGTCTCTGTGTGACCTCGAGGTCCACGAGGGTGAGATCAACGGCCTGATCGGCCCCAATGGGTCGGGCAAGACGACCCTGTTCAACGTGGTCACCGGCTACGAGCGCATCCAGCACGGTCAGGTGCACTTCAAGGGCACCGAGATCACCAACGCACCGCCCGACCGGGTGTTCCGGCTCGGCATCGGTCGCACGTTCCAGTTGACCCGTCTGTTCACGCGCCTGACCGTGCTGGAGAACATGCTGGTCGCGACCCAGCGCGAGGAGGGCTGGCTGCGCGGCGTGATGCGCCTGGCCGGCTCGGTGAGCGAACGGCGCCGTGCCATGGAGCTTCTGGATTTCGTGGGGATCACCCGCCTCGCTCACGAACCTGCCGGCAACCTGTCCTACGGCCAGCGCAAGCTGCTCGAGCTGGCCTCGCTGCTGGTCGCTGACCCGGCCATCCTGCTCCTCGACGAGCCGGCCGGTGGTGTGAATCCCACGCTCATCACGCACCTGGCCGATCGCATCCGGGACCTCAACCGGCAGGGCAAGACGATCCTGGTGGTGGAGCACAACATGGAGTTCGTGATGAGCCTGTGCAGCCGGATCACGGTTCTGAGCCAGGGGTCCGCGCTCATTTCGGGAACGCCGGCCGAGGTGCGCACCAACCCTGCGGTGCTCGACGCCTACCTGGGTGGCGAGGACGAGCCGGCCACCCAGCTGGCGCTCACCGAGCAGGCGGTGCGCCCCGACCGTCCCCGCCTGTCGGCGACGCCGGTGCGGACGCCGGCGACGCCGAAGCTGGGCGACTCGCCGGCGCTGCTGAGCCTGTCCGGCGTCAGCGCCGGGTACGGCGGGGGCGACATCATCAAGCAGGTCTCGCTCGATGTTCCTCGCGGTCAGATCACCTGCGTGGTGGGCCCCAACGGCGCCGGCAAATCAACGCTCATGGCGACCATCAGCGGTCTGCTGCGTCCGCGCCAGGGCGAGATCCGCTTCAACGGCGACATCGTGTCGGGTCTGACTCCCAAGGAGATCCTGACGAGGGGCATCGCGCAGATTCCTCAGGCCCACAGCTTGTTCGGTGACATGACGGTGCGCGAGAACGTCGAGATGGGCGCGTTCACCGTGTCTGACCAGGCGCTGGTCCGGCGGCGGCTTCAGGCGGTGGAGGAGCTGTATCCGATCGTGCGCGACCGGGCCGGCGAGAAGGCCGGGAGCCTGTCCGGCGGTCAGCAGCGACTCGTCGAGTTCGCCCGCTGCCTGATGCTCGATCCGGAGCTGATCATGCTCGACGAGCCCTCGATGGGCCTGGACCCACAAACCCGGCAGATGGTGTTCGGCATGGTGGAGCAGATGAACCAGCAGGGCAAGACGATCCTGCTGGTCGAGCAGAACGCCCGCGCCGGGTTGAAGCTCAGCACCCGCGGGGTGGTGCTGGAGAACGGCATCGTGCGGCTGACCGGCACGGGCCGCGAGGTGCTGGAGCATCCGGAGATCGGTGCCCTGTACCTCGGCGGCGCGGTGACTGCGGCAAGCGACGCCGAATGACGATCCCCGGCGGGCCGTCCGCGGATGCGGATGTGGTCGTCGCCGGCGCGGGTCACAACAGCCTGATCGCCGCCGCCTACCTGACCCTGGCCGGACGACGCTGCCTGGTCCTGGACGCGCGCGCCACTCCCGGCGGCGGGGTGGCTTCCGAGGAGCTGCTGCTGCCCGGCTTCCGGCTGGATTCCTGTTCCACCGGGCACACACTCATCCAGACCAACCCGCTGCTGGTCGACGACGAGCTCGGACTCATCGCCGAGCGCGGTCTGACCTACCTTCAGCCCGATCCCGTGGCCCACGTCGTCTTCCCCGACGGCGAGTCGCTGACCATGTGGCTGGACCTGGAACGCACCTGCGAGGAGATCGCCCGGTTCTCCCGCGCCGACGAGCAGGCCTATCGCCGCCTCCTCTCCGAGTACGACGCCGTCAAGGACGTCTTCAACCGCCTGCGATTCACGCCGGTGGGCCTCGGCCCGAGCGCCGAGGAGTTGCTGCAGGGCCGTGACGGCGAGGCGCGGTGGCGCCGACGGGCCGCGATGAGCGCATGGGCCGTCATCCGGCACGAGTTCGAGAGCCGCCACGTCCGCGCGTTCATGCTCTGGATGGCCTTCCAGACCGGCCAGCCGGTTGATTCAGCCGGGTCCGGGCCTCTGGCCTACTCGATCATCTTCGGGCGCCAGCGCCGCAGCTGGACGATTCCGCGCGGCGGGTCGGGCGAGCTCGCCCGCGCGCTGGTGGAGGTGATCCAGGACGGCGGTGGCGAGGTGGTCTGCAACAGCCGCGTCGTGGAGCTGATCATCAGCGAAGGTCGCTGCGCGGGGGTGGTCACCCAGGACGGCACCCGCCACGTCGCGCGGGAGGCGGTCCTGTCGACCATCCACGTCAAGGACCTCATCGGGATGGCGCCCGTGGCGCTGTGGGACGAGGATTTCCGGTATGGGATCGAGACCTACGAGCCCGGGGTGTCCGCCTTCGCTGCGCACTACGCCACCACCGAGCCGCCCCGCTATCCGACCCGAGACGGACAGGCTCTCGAGGTGGTGTCGGCCGGGGTTACCGGGTGGCCGGAGGACGTGGTGCGCATGGGCCGGGACGTGTGCGAGGGCCGGCTCGTGCACGACGGGGCATGGCTGCTCTTTCCCGCCCCGTCGGTGGCCGACCCGACCCGCGCGCCGGCCGGGCATCACACGGTGAAGATCCTGGGTATGCAGCCCTACGACCCGGGCGGCGGTCCCGGAGCGTGGGAGCGCCTGCGCGATGGGATCGCCGCCGAGCACCTGAGCCATCTGCGCCGCGCCGCGCCGAACCTGGTGGATGAGACGATCCTGGCCGAACTGATCGTGTCCCCGGTGGACCTCGAGCGCTCCAACCCCCACATGTGGCACGGCACCTTCCACGGCGGCGACCGCTCGCTGGCCAACAGCGGCTCGCTGCGGCCCGCACCGGGCTGGGCGCAGCACCGTATGCCGATCCCCGGCCTCTACCAGACCGGTGGCACCACGCACCCGGGCGGCTCGGTCACGGGAGGCCCGGGGCGCAACGCCGCGATTGTGATGCTGAGCGACCTCGGCGAGGATCTCGACGCGGTGGTCAAGCGCGGTCGCGCGCGCCGGCCGGCCGTCGTCTGAGGCCGGGGCGGGGGTCTGACACGGACGGCTCGCGCCACCGTCCCGGGCATAATCGAACTGTGCGTGGCACGGTGACAATTCGGGATGTCGCTCGCTTGGCGGAGGTCCACCCGGGCACCGTCTCGCGCGCGCTCAACGAGCAGACCCGGGCGCTCGTCAACGAGGAGACGGCCGAGCGGGTGCTTCGCGTCGCCGAGGAGTTGGGCTACCAGCCCAATCCGATCGCCCGCGGTCTGAAGACCAATCGTTCCTACACCGTCGGCGTCCTCATCCCGGACCTGACCAATCCGCTGTTCCCGCCGATCATGCGAGGGATCGAGGATCGGCTGGGCGGCGCGGGCTACACCGCGCTGATCGTCAACACCGACAACGACGCCGGGCGCGAGCGCAGCCAGATGGATGCGATGCGGGCCAGGCAGGTGGACGGCTTCATCGCCGCCACGGCGCGATTGGACACCGAGTTGCTCGCCGACGTCGCGGCCGGCGGCGCCCCGATGGTCCTGGTCAACCGGAGCCTCGAGGACGGCTCGCTGCCCGCGGTCACCGTCGATGACCGCCGGGGAATCCGCCTCGCGGTGAACCACGTCGCCGACCTCGGCCACCAGCGCATCGGTCACGTCGGCGGTCCACAGAACCTGTCGACCGGGCATCTGCGCTATCTCGGCTTCCGGGAGGCGATCGGCGACCTCGGTCTGGCGGCTCCGAGCGGGCAGGTCGCGTTCGCTGATGCGTTCACCGAGGCGCAGGGCCGGCGGGCGTGCGACGATCTTCTGGACCGTGCGCCAGACGTGACCGCGATCGTTGCCGCCAACGATCGGCTGGCCATCGGCTGCTACGACGCGCTGGAAGCCCGTGGCCTGGCCTGCCCGGGCGACGTCTCGGTCACCGGGTTCAATGACATGCCGTTCGTCGACCGCCTGCGCCCGCCGCTGACCTCGGTGCGCGTGCCCCAGCGCGAGATCGGCACGGTGGCCGCGGATCTCCTGCTCAGCCAGCTCAGCGACGGCTCGCGCGACGCTCGCCAGATCCTGTTGGAGCCGACGCTGATCGTGCGCGGCTCGTCGGCCCCGCCGGCATAGGCGCCGGCGGCCGGGTTCGGCCGCTCCGCCCCGAGCGAGGCCCGATCCTGAACTCACAGAGCGCACACTCACCATTTCCCGACGGTGTGCTCTGTGCGTTCAACATGACTGCGGTTTCAGAGCACACACCTCGCAACTAGCGACCGTGTGCTCTGTCGCTTCAGAAACCGCGCCGCAGAGGGGGCACTGCGGCCGCCAGCCGAGCGCCTTCCCCAGCCCCGCACGGCCTCACCGCAAACGTTTGCAGTAGGCTTTCCGATCGAGCCGAGATGACCGCGATCGACGTCCACGCCCACGTGATCGTGCCCGAGCTGCTGCGATCGTCAGCACCCGGGGAAACCTGGCGTCCCCACGTCGTCCGCGACGGCGGGCATCAGGTGGTGGAACTGGGCGGCGCCCGGATCCGCTCGATGGTCAGCGAGGCGGTGAACGTGGAGGAGATCGTCGCCGCTCAGAGTGAGGCCGGGATCGGCGTCACGGTGCTCTGCCCGTGGGTGCCACTGCTCTTCTACGACGTGGAGCGCGATGCCGCGCTCGAGCGCTGCCGCCTTCAGAACGCCGGGCTGGCCCGCCTCCACGCCGGGCACCCGGATCGCGTGCGGGTCCTGGGCGCGGTCCCGCTGCAGGATCCCGAGTTGGCCGCGGGTGAGCTGGAACGGCTGATGACCATCGACGGTTTCGCGGGCGTCGAGGTCACCACCAGCGTCAACGGGGTCCCCCTTGGCGACGATCGCTTCGAGCCGTTCTGGAGCGCGGCCGAGCGGAGCGGGGCGATGGTGTTCATCCACCCGACCACGCGCGGCGTGGCGGCGCCCGCGCTGGAGGAGCGCTACCTCTGGAATCTCGTCGGTAACCCCTTCGAGACGACGGTCGCCGCCGCGCACCTGGTGCTCACCGGGACGCTGGCGCGTCACCCGGACCTGCGCCTCCTGCTCGCCCACGGCGGCGGCGCCATCGTCGCCCTGAGCGGGCGGCTGCGTCACGGCCAGGCGACGGTGGAGGCGGCCGGACCGGTGCCGGAGGTCGCGGCAGACGTGGAGATCCGACGGCGGTTCCTGTTCGACTCGGTTGTCCACGACCCGCAGCTGCTGCGGATCCTGGTGGGGCTCGTCGGCGCCGAGCGGGTGCTGCTCGGGTCCGACTACCCGTTCGACATGGCCGACCCGGACCCGGTCGCCACCGTCCGCGCCGCCGGACTCAGAGAGGACGAGGAGCGCGCGGTGCTCTGCGGTAACGCGCGGCGCGAACTGGGTCTGTTCACGACGAACGGGAGGGAATGAGATGGCCGACGAGCGGGTCGAGGCGGCGATCCGGCACTGGGCCGGCCGATTCATCGCCAACGGCATCGACTACAACGACTTTGTCCGCACGACGGCGTCGATCGCCCGATGGGAGGAGTGGCTGGACGCCTGGACGGCGACCGCGGAGGCACACGCCCAGCTCGCCCGGGAGGCGCTGCAACGCGGGCACCGCCAGAGCGCCGGCGAGGCCTTTGCCCGGGCCGCGGTGACCTATCACTTCTCCAAGTTCGTGTGGGTGCTGGATCCGGAGCGCAACCGACGCAACACCCAAGCGGCGATCAACGCCCTCTACGCCGCCCACGCGATCCTGGACCCCGGCGCCGAGCGCATCGAGGCTCCGCTCGACGATGCCGTGATCGTGGCCAACCTGCGCCGGCCGCCCGGGCCCGAGGGTGGGCGGGAGCCGTCTCCGCTCGTCGTCCTGATCCCCGGCCTGGACTCGACCAAGGAGGAGTTCTTTGAGTGGGAGTCGGTCTTTCTCACCCGGGGCATGGCCACTCTGTCGCTCGACGGCCCGGGCCAGGGCGAGACCGGGTTTCGCCTGGACATCCGTCCCGACTACGAGGTCGCCGTGGCCGCGGCCCTGGACGCGGTGGCCGGCCGGGCGGACCTGGACGGCGATCGCATCGGGGCCGTCGGGGTGAGCCTGGGCGGGCACTACGTCGTGCGCGCGGGCGCGTTCGAGCCGCGCATCCGCGCGCTGGCCGGGATCAGCGGGCCGTACGACTTCGCCGCCAACTGGGAGTTGATGCCCGAGCTGACCCGGGAGACGATCCGCCATCACACCGGCGCCGGCGATGCCGCCGACGCCCGCCGCCGCGCCGGTGAGCTGAACCTGGACGGCGTCGCCGAGCGCGTGAAGCAGCCGTGTCTGGTCGTCACCGGCAAGCGCGACCGGGTGATCGCCTGGGAGGAGACCAAGCGCATCGCCGACGCCGCGCCCAACTCGGAATGGGTGCTCTACGAGGAGGGAACCCACGTGTGCAACAACATGCCGTTCCGCTACCGCCCACTGGTGTCGGACTGGATGTGGGAGCACTTGGCATGACCGGCGTCGAGACCATCGGGCTCAAGCCGTGGGGAGCGTTCGTGGGCGGCCGCTGGGTCGACGTCGGGGACCGGGCGACCTTCGGCGTGACCGAGCCGGCCACCGGGCGAGAGATCGCACGCGTGGTCAACGGCGACGCCGAGCTGGTGGCCGAGGCGGTCGCGGACTCGCGACGCGCATTTGCGCAGTGGCGGGCGTTCGCCCCCCGGGAGCGCGGTCGCCTCCTGCGGCTGGTCGCCGCCGCCATTCGCGAGCACCTCGACGAGCTGGCCGAGCTGGAGGCGCGCGAGGTCGGTAAGCCGCGGCGCGACGCCCTGCGCTTCGACCTCTCCTTCTGCCACGCCGGCTACGACTACTACGCCGGGCTGGCCGACACGCTGCACGGCGAGATCCTGGACCAGGGCCCGATCGAGGCTCGCGTCATCTACGAGCCCTACGGCGTGGTGGCGGCGATCCTGCCCTTCAACTGGCCACCGATCCATTTCACCAAGAAGTGCGCGCCCGCGCTGGCCGCCGGCAACACCGTCATCGTCAAGCCGGGCGAGCAGGCCCCGCTGACGGTGCTGCGGCTCGTCGAGCTGGCCAACGAGGTGTTGCCGCCGGGCGTGATCAACGCGGTGCCCGGCCTGAGCGCGGGCCCGGCGCTCTCCAGCCACCCCCGCGTCGAGCGGATCACCTTCACCGGCGCCACTGAGACCGGCCGGCGGGTGCTGCGCGGCGCCGCGGAGAACGTGACCTTCGCAACGATGGAGCTCGGCGGCAAGAACGCGGTCATGGTCCTCGCCGATGCCGAGCTGGACCAGGCGGTCGACGTGGTTGTGGAGGGCATGTTCTACAACCAGGGCGAGGCGTGCACGTCGACGGCGCGGATCCTCGTCCACGACTCCATCCACGACGCGTTTCTGGAGCGGTTCGCCACGGCTGTGACGCGGCTGGTGGTGGGCGACGGGCTGGATCCGGCGACCGATATCGGAGCGATGGTGACCGCGGATCAGCGTGACAAGGTGCTCGCGCACCTGCAACGGGGACTGGACGAAGGGGCTCGGCTGGTCGTCCAGGGTCAGCTCCCGACCGACGAGCGGCTCCGAGGTGGCTACTGGGTTGCCCCCACGGTGCTGGCCGATGTGACGCCGGGGATGTCCATCGCCCAGGAGGAGATCTTCGGGCCGATCGCGTGCGTCATGCGCTTCGCCGACGAGAACCACGCGGTCGAGATCTGCAACGGGACCCGCTATGGCCTCACCGCTGCGATCTGCACCCGCGACGAGACGCGGGCCTACCGGATCGCGCAACGGCTCGAGGTGGGCATGGTGTTCGTCAACAACTACATGCGGCGCGCGTTCCTCGGCTCGCCGTTCGGTGGGCAGAAGGAGAGCGGCTTCGGGCGCGAGAACGCGATCGAGACCCTCCACGAGTTCGTGCGCTCAAAGAACATCCGGTTCCCCTCCGGCCGCGGCGAGATCCCGATCTGGCCGCCGCGCGACTGACCGGCACGCGCGCCGGCTCAGTCGTGCGCCCGCGCCGGCTCAGTCCTGCGCGCGGGGCGTCGCCTCCTGGGTGTCGGCATTGAGCACCGTGTTCCGATTGGACTGAGGGTCGCGCTCCAGCGCCAGGCTCCCGCCGACGGTGAAGTAGGGCTTGCCGGCGATCACCAGGTCCTCGGCGGGGAAGCGGGTGATGATCTCGCACCCGTCCTTGGTGACCACCATCTGCTCCTCGATGCGCGCCGCCGACCAGCCGTCGGAGGCCGGCCAGAACGTCTCCAAGGCGAAGACCATCCCCTCCTGGATCTCCTCGGGGTGGTCGAGGGAGACGAGGCGGCTGAAGATCGGCTTCTCCCAGATCGTCAGGCCGACACCGTGGCCGAACTGCAGTGCGAACGCCGCCTCCTCGTCGGGGAAGCCGAATTCCTGGGCCTTGGGGAACACTTCCACCACCTCGCCGGTGCTGACCCCGGGCCGGATCAGGTCGATGGCGGCATCGAGGTAGTAGCGGCAGCGCTTGTAGGCGTCCACCAGCGGCCGGGATGCGCTGGCCACCGCGAACGTGCGGTAGTAGCACGTGCGGTAGCCCATGTAGCTGTGAAGGATGTCGAAGTAGGCCGGGTCCCCGGGGCGCAGGGCGCGGTCGGTGAAGACGTGGGGATGGGGGCTGCAGCGCTCGCCCGAGATGGCGTTGACGCCCTCGACGAACTCGGACCCCATCTCGTAGAGCACGCGGTTGACCAGCGCGACGCAGTCGTTCTCCCGGATGCCGGCGCGCATCGTCCGGTAGAGCTCCTCGTAGGCCGCGTCCACCATGCCGCAGGCCGTGTTGAGCAGGGTGATCTCGTCCTGGGTCTTGATCATGCGCGCCTGCTGCATGAGCTGCTGGCCGTCGACCACCTGCACCCCCGCCCGCTGCAGCGCGAACAGCACCGGCGGCTCGATGGCGTCGATCCCGACCGGCTCGGACAACAGGCCGCGCTGCTCGAGCTCGACGCGGATCTTCTCGGCGACGTCCTCCGCCCGCCCGGACTCGGGCGACATCGCGCCGCGCATGGTCGAGATCCCCGAGCGGCTGCGCCCGTCCCCCAGCCACGGGTTGTAGAGCTCGTGGTGGCGGGCGGCGGAGCCGAAGTCCCACATGATCGGAGCGTCGCCCTGGGGCAGGAGGCAGAAGCGATTGAGCTTGTCCTGCGCCCAGGTCCCGATGTGGGTGGCGGTGATGTAGCGGATGTTGGACATGTCGAAGCAGAGCAGCGCGCCCAGCTCCGACTCGGCCAGGAGCGCCGTGATGCGGGCCAGGCGCTCCTCGCGCAGCCGGTCGTGGCGAACCCGCTCCTCCCAGTCCACGCCCATGACGCCATAGCTGTGCAATCCCACTGGCTCCGCCTTCCGCGTTGCTTGCAAACGTTTGCAGCAGCATAGTGGCCAGCTTGACGGCCCTCAAGCGCTTGGATAGAGTCCTGCAATCGATTGCAAATGGAGGAGCTGAACGCATGGGTGGGGACGAAACCGCGAGCCTCGGGTGGGTTGGGGTGGGGCGCATGGGCCGCGCGCTCGTCACTCGGCTGCTGAACGCCGGCCACGACGTCGGCGTCTACAACCGCACGCGCGAGAAGTGCGCTGATCTCGCCGAGATCGGCGCCACCATCGTTGATTCGCCCGCCGATCTCGCGGACCGCGACATCGTCTTCACCATGGTGGCCGGCTCCACCGACGTCGAGGAGGTCGTGGCCTCGCTGCTGTCCCGCGACGACGTCACCCCGGGCCTCATCATCGACTCCACGACGATCTCGCCCGCCGCCGCGGAGGACATCCGCGCCCGAGCACACGATCGCGGCACCGCCATGCTGGCGGCGCCCGTGAGCGGCAACCCGAAGGTGGCCGAGAGCGGGCGACTGACCATCGTCGCCTCGGGCCCGGCTGACGCGTTCGAGCGGGCGCGGCCCTACCTGGAGCTGCTGTGCCGCCGGGTCACCTACGTCGGGGAGGGGGAGCGCGCGCGGCTGGTCAAGATCTGCCACAACCTCATGCTCGGCGTCGTCGCCCAGTGCCTGGCCGAGATCACGGTGCTGGCGGAGAAGGGCGGCGTCGCGCGCGCCGACTTCCTGGAGTTCCTCAACGACAGCGTGATGGGGTCCACCTTCACGCGGTACAAGAGCCCGGCCTACGTGAACCTGGACTTCAAGCCCACCTTCACCCCGACGCTGCTGCTCAAGGACTTCCACCTCGGCTTCGAGGCCGCGCGGGAGATGAACGTGGCGATGCCGCTGGCGGCCGCAACCGAGCAGATCGTCCAGGCCCTCGCCGGGCTCAAGGGTGACGAGGTCGATTTCGCCGCGCTGATCGAGGTGGCCGCCGAGGCATCGGGGCTGAGCCTGCAGGCCGAGAACGTCAGCGTCGACGACGGCTTGAGCCCCCTCCCGGCCAGCACGAACGGCGACGACCCCAGCCGGTCCGTGGCGTCGCCGGCGCCGTAGCCGATCCCGGCCGACGCGGGAGCCGGCCCCCGGTCAGGTCATCAGCGCCAGCGGCTGCTGCAGCAGGTCACGCACCCGGGTGAGGAACCGGGCGCCGTCGGCGCCGTAGAGGATCCGGTGATCGCAGGCCAGCGTCAGATGGACCGTCGGCCGGGCGACCACCGCCCCGGCGTCGTCCACCACCGCGCGCGGCTTGAGCGAGCCCACGGCCAGGATCGCTGCCTGTGGAGGATTGATCACGGCGGTGAAGCTGTCCACCCCGTACATCCCGAGGTTGGACACCGAGAACGTGCTGCCGCTGAGCTCTGCCGGCGAGACCGAGCCGTCCCTGACCTTGGCGGCCAGCTCGCGGCTCGTGGTGGCGATCTGCGTCAGCGAGCGCTGATCGGCGTTAAGGATCGTCGGCACCAGCAGCCCGTCGTCGGTGCTGACCGCGATCCCGACGTTCACCCGTGAGTACTGCTCGAACCCGGAGTCACGGTAGGCGCCATTGACCCTCGGAAACTCGCGCAGCGCCAGTGCGACGGCTCGCACGATGAAGTCGTTGTAGGACGGCGGCGGATCGGCGATCGCTCGCAGCTCACTCCGCAGCGCCACCGCCCGGGTCATGTCCACCTCGCAGCGCAGCTCGAAGTCGGGCACGGTGGAACGGGATTCGGCCATCCGGCGCGCCACCGTCTCCTGGAGCCGGGTCGGACGCGTGCGCGTGGTGGTGCCCTTGGCAGACGCCGGGGTCGCCGGGGTCGCCGGGGTCGCCGGGGTCGCCGGGGCCTCGGGGGCGATGGCCGTCGGCACGACGGCGGCTTCGGCAGCGCTGCCCGACCGTTCCACGTCGGATCGGATCACCCGGCCGTGCGGTCCGGAGCCGGCCAGGGTGGCGAGGTCGACGCCGAGCTCGGCGGCAATCCTGCGGGCCAGCGGGGAGGCCTTGACCCGGCGCCGGCCGTCGCCGTCTCCCACCACTGCGATCACGGCGCCAACGGCGACGGTGTCGCCGACGGCCGCGTTGAGCGCCAGCACGATGCCGTTGAGCTCTGACTCATAGGTCACCGTCGCCTTGTCGGTCTCGACCTCGACGATCTCCTGGCCTTCGGTGACGGCATCGCCCTTGGCGACCAGCCACTGCACGATCGTGCCCTCCTCCATCGAATCCGACAAATGGGGCATCACGATTTCGACCGCCACGAGCGCTCCTCGGCTCCGGATTGCAAACGTTTGCGGTAGCATCGTAACGCACGCGTTGGCAACGAGTCGAGGAGGCGAGCCGATGACCGGGCTCCAAGCCACGGACCAGCAGCAGTCACGTACGAGATACCTCGACGCATACGCCCGGATGCTCCTGATCCGGAAGTTCGAAACCGCCATGCACCGCCTGTTTCTCAAGGGCGAGGTTCACGGAACGACGCACCTCTATGCCGGGCAGGAGGCCGTGGCGGTCGGGGTCTGCATGTCGCTGGAGCCGGACGACTACGCCGCTGGGACCTACCGTGGTCACGGACACGCCCTGGCCAAGGGGACCGATCCCGAGCCGCTGATCGCCGAGATGCTGGGGCGCGCCACCGGCGTCTGCGGCGGCCGCGCCGGCTCGATGAACGTGATCGACCTCGCGCACGGCCTGGTCGGGTGTTACGGGATCGTCGGAGGATCGATCGCCGCCGCAGTGGGAGCCGGCCTGTCCGCCGCCCGCCAGGGACGGGTGGCGGTCTGCTTCTTCGGCGACGGCGCGGTCAACCAGGCGTACTTCCACGAATGCATGAACATGGCGGCGGTGATGAAGCTGCCGGTGGTGTTCGTCTGTGAGAACAATCTGTACGCCGAGTTCACGCCGATGGCGCAGGCCACCGCCGGTGCCGACATCGCCCGCCGCGCCCAGGGCTACGGAATGCCGTCGGCTGTCGTCGACGGCAACGATGTCTGGGCGGTGAGCGACGCGGCCGCGGACGCTGTGGCCCGTGCCCGGGCCGGGAGTGGCCCCACCCTGCTGGAGTGCCGGACCTACCGTCACTACGGTCACTCCAAGAGCGACCCCGCTCCCTACCGCAGCAAGGCGGAGGTGGAGGAGTGGCTGGAGCGCGATCCACTCGGCCTCGCCCGCGACCGGCTCCTGCGCGACGGCATCGGCGAGGCGCAGATCGCCGCCGCTGAGGAGACCGTGACCAGTCAGATCGACGAAGCGATCGAGAACGCGCTGGCCGCTCCCTACCCTGACCCCGTGGCCGATGCCGCGACCGAGTTCAGCGCATGAGCGAGCTCGAGTTCCGGGTGGCGATTCGGGACGCCTTGGCCGAGGAGCTGGAACGCGACCCTGCCGTCGTCTTCTTCGGGGAGGACGTGGCCGTGGCTGGAGGCGTGTTCAAGGCGACGCCCGATCTCCATGAGCGCTTCGGCCCCGGGCGCGTCTTCGACACCCCCATCTCCGAGCTGGCCCTGGGCGGCGCGGCCTACGGGGCGGCCGTCACCGGTCTGCGCCCGGTGTTCGAGGTGATGTTCGGGGACTTCATGGCGCTGGCCATGGACAGCCTGGTCAACCAGGCGGCGAAGTTCTGGTACATCAGCAACGAGCAGGGGACGGTCCCGCTGGTCGTGCGCTCGGCCGTGGGCGCCGGCGGCCGGTTCGGCGCCATCCACTCACAGACCCACGGGACGTGGTTCCAGGGCATCCCTGGGCTGAAGATCGCCTTTCCGTCCTCCCCCGCCGAGGCCAAGGGCCTGCTCAAGGCCGCGATTCGCGATGACAACCCGGTGATCTTTCTGGAGCACAAGCGTCTGTACTCGGTCAAGGGCCCGGCTCCCGAGCCCGACACGATCATTCCGCTCGGTCAGGCGGCGATCGCTCGCGAGGGGGACGACCTGACCATCGTGTCGGTCGGCAAGGGCGTTTCGGACGCGCTCGCAGCGGCCGAGGCGCTGGCCGCCGACGGACTCTCGGCAGAGGTGGTTGACCTGCGTACGCTGCGGCCGTTGGACGTCGCGACGGTGCTCGAGTCGGTGGCCAAGACCAATCGGCTCATTGCCGTCGAGGAGGGCCCGCGGACCGGCGGCTGGGCCGCCGGCCTGCTCGGCGTGGTCGCCGAGGAGGGTCTGCACGATCTGGATGACGCCTGGATCGTCGCGACGGGCGAGACGCCGATTCCCTACAGCCCCACGCTGGAGGACGCGTTCCTGCCCCAGGCGGACGCGATTCTGGGCAGCGTGCGCTCCCGTCTGGGCGTCGGCAGCGTCTAGATCGTCCTCGACGCGGCCCGGCCTGGGCACGGGTCACGCGAGCGTCGGGGGATCGATGAGACCTCTCTTGGAAACGCCGGAAATCGCACTGCCTGCCGCTACGGTCGCTGCATGATCGAGGCGCGCCTCTGGCCCGGCGACCGGTGAGCCGAGCAACGGCCGCCCGGCGCCGGGCGACGGCGGTGGTTGTGCTGTGCGCGGTTGTGGCCGTGGTGTCGTGGCTCGTCCTTTCCGCAGGCGGATCGGGCACGGCCGCGCATCGTGCCCGCGCGCTGACCGGGACGAGCGCGGCGCGCCCGGCAGCCCACCGGGGCGGGCATCGCTCGGCACCCGCGGGCCTACCCGTCTCCGGCATCGCCCCCGGACGGTGGGTGGTTCTCCCGCAGGCGCCGACATCACGGGGTGAGGTATCGGCCGCTCGCATCGGCGACGACGTGTACGTGGTGGGGGGCTTCAACGCCGCCGGCCAGTCGAGCAGCGTCGTCCAGCGTCTGAACCTGCGCACGCAGCACTGGACCGCCGTCGCCCCGATGCCCGAGGCGCTCAATCACATGAGCGCGGTGAGCTTCGGCGGCAGGCTGTACGTCGTCGGCGGGTACGGAGGGCCCGGGGACACCAGCACGGGCGCGGTGCGGGGCTTCTGGCGGTATGACCCCGCGACGGGACGGTGGGCAACGATGCCCGACGCGCCCGTCGCTCGCGCGGCAGCGGGAGCGGCCGTCCTGGGCCATCGCCTCTACGTCGTCGGAGGCCGCAACGATGCCACCGCCGCCCTCGCGAGCCTGGCAGTCTTTAACTTCGACTCCGGGCGCTGGACGCTCGGGCCACCGCTGTCGCACCCGCGCGAGCACCTCGCCGCCGTCGCGGCGGACGGCGCCATCTGGGCGCTGGGGGGTCGCGCCCTGGGGCTGGGCAGTTTCACCTACGCGGAGCGCTACACGCCGGGCTCGTCGGCGTGGCGGGCGGTGCCGCCGCTGCCCGTGCCTCGTTCGGGCTTCCAGGCGGTGTCGGCCGCCGACAGCATCGTCGTCGTCGGTGGCGAGGTCGGGACGCAGACCGTCGCGGAGGTGGATCGACTGGACCTGCGCACCGCTCGCTGGAGCCGGCTGGCCGAACTGCCGGTGGCGCGCCACGGCCTCGGGGTGGTGGCCGACGGGCCGCTCGTGTTCGCCATCGACGGTGGTCCGCAGGCGGGTCTGACGACGTCGCGCACCGTGTCGCGCCTGCGGGTGGCCTGACCTGGCGCGGTCTCCGACCGTCACGCCAGGCCGAGCAGCCCCGCCGCCGTCGCGCCCAGCACCGCCGCCCGGGCGTCCGGGTCAGCGAGCTCCGGGCAGCGCTCGACGAACCCGAGCGGGTCGGCCTCGCCGACCGGCCAGTCCGAGCCCATCAGCACCTGGCCGGGCCCGACCTGTCGTACCAGCGCGCTGAGCGTGGAGGGCTCGTACACGCACGTGTCGTAGTACAGGCGCCGCAGGTAGGCACTCGGCGGCTGGGAGATGTGCACCGTGCTCTCAGGCATGTTGTGCACGTTGCGGTCCAGGCGCCCGTAGTAGTGGGGCAGGTAGCCACCGCCGTGTGACACGACAATGCGCAGGTCCGGCAGGTCCTCGAGCACGCCCTCGTAGATGAGCGAGGACAGCACCTTGGCCTCCTCGATCGGCTGGCCGACCGAGTTCCACAGTGAATAGCGCTGGAACCACGGATCGCGCACACCATCGGGGTGGATGAAGACGAGCAGGTCACGCCGGGCGATCTCATCCCAGAGCGGACGCAGCGGCGGCTCACCCAGGTACACGCCTCCGACGTTGGCCGGCAGCTGCACCACTCGCAGCCCCAGTTCTGAGCAACAGCGCTCGAGCTCGGCCAGTGCCAGGTCCAGATCCTGGAGGGGCAGGATGGACGAGCCCACCAGCCGCGTCGGGTAGGCCCGGGCGGCCTCGGCGGCGGCGTCGTTGTAGAGGCGGCAGAGATCGAGCGCCACATCGGCGGGCGCCCAGCCGGTCGGCGTCACCGCGAGGATCGCCGACACGAGGTGGACGTCGACGCCGCGCTCGTCCATCGCCGCCACCTGGCGGGCGGGGTCGAGCATGAGCGCGTTGATCTGGGCAAAGCGCGAGCCCGGTGGCGGGATATGCGGCCGCGCGCCGAAGCCCGAGGCGGCGCCGTGCGGGCCGGCCACCTCGAGCGCGTGGGGGTGCATCAGGTGGGCGTGGATGTCGGCGATCACGGCGCCCTCACCCCGCCATGGCGGACACACCGCCGTCGACCATGATGTTCTCAGCGTTGATGTACGACGCGTCGTCGGAGGCCAGGAACGCCGCCACGCGAGCGACGTCCTCGGGCTCGCCCGTGCGACGCGACGGGGTGATCGCGACCAGTTGCTCGGTCGGGTTGGCCGGATCGTCGAAGTGGGGCTGAGTGGCGGGCGTGCGGATCATCCCGGGGCTGACCGACACCGCCCGAATCCCGTGGTCGGCGCCCGCGGCGGCCAGGTGACGCGTGAAGGAGACGCATGCCGCCTTGGCCGCACCGTGGGCGCTCATCCCCACGAAGGCCGCGCCGCGCACGGCGGCGACCGAGCCGACGTTGATGATCACGCCGCCGCCACCGGCGACCAGATGGGGCCAGGCGGCGTGCGTGCAGTGAAACGGCAGGTGCAGCTCGTTGTCGATGGTGAACGCCCAGTCTGAGAAGGGCTGCTCGCCGAACGTCCCCAAGCGCAGCCGCGACGCGTTGTTGTACAGGATGTCGATGCGTCCATAGTGCGCGACGGCGGCCTCGATCCAGGCCTGCGCCCCCTCGGGCGTCGACAGGTCGACGGGCGCCAGCGATGCGATCTCGCCGCCGGCCTCGCGGACCATCGCATCGGTCTGCGCCTGCGGCTCGGCGTTGACATCGCAGCCGAAGACGCGCGCCCCTTCGGCGGCGAACACCGTCGCCGCCGCGCGGCCCATGCCCCCTGCAGTGCCGCTGATCAGCGCCACCTTGCCGTCAAGTCGTCCCATCGACACTCTCCTCTCGTCACGCGCCTCGAGTGGCCCTAGCGAAAGACCAGCCCGGCGTCGGCGCTGATTGTCTGCCCGGTGATGACGCCCGCCTGATCGGAGACGAGGAAGGCGAGCAGGCCCGCGTAATCCGCCGGGACAAGCGTGCGCTTGACCGCCTGCCCCGCGCGCACCGCATCGAACATCTCCTGGGGCTGGTCGGCGGCCGCCGTGCCGGTGCGCGTGAGCCCGGGCGCGATCGCGTTGACCGTGATGCCGGCTGCGCCGAGCTCGACGGCCAGGGCGCGGGTGAGGCCGATGAGCGCGCCCTTGCTGGTGATGTAGGCGAGCAGGCCGGGACCGGGCGGACGGTCGAAGGTGTCTGAGGCGACGTTGACGATCCGTCCCCAGCCGCGCCGTTCCATGCCCGCGACGACGCGCCGGCACAGCGCGACGACCGCCTCGACGTTGACGGCGAGGACGCGACGCAACGTCTCGGGCGTCGTCTGCGCGAGCGTGCCCCGTGACAGATCGGCCGCGTTGTTGACCAGGATGGAGCACTCCCCGAGCTCCTGCTCGAGGCGGTCGACGGCGCCGTCGATCGCCGCCGTGTCGCGAAGGTCGGTCTGCAGAGCGAGCACCTGAGCTCCCGCGGCGGTGAGCTCCTCGGCCACGGGCGCGCAGGAGGCCACGTCGAGCAGCCCGACCGCGCACCCCTCGGCCGCCAGGGTCCGGGCACACGCCGCGCCGATCCCGTCGGGGGCCGCGGCGCCGGTGACCAGTGCGACCGCGCCGGCGGACCGGGCCAAGCGCCCTGACGTGGCCATCAGGGCTGCCGGCCCATCGCGCCGAAGCGCGGCATGCCGGGGTGCGGGTCAAAGCGCACCCGCGCGTCGATAACGGCGGGCCCGCCGGCGGCCAGCGCGCGCTCCAACGCGCCCGCAACCTCCTGGGGCGCCACGACGTGCTCGCCGTGGGCGCCGAAGCCGCGCGCGATCGCGGCGTAATCGGTGCCCTCCAGGCCGGTACCCAGCTCGAACCCGAGCCGCTTCTGGCTCTGCGCGATCACGCCCCACGCCTGGTTGTCATGGATGACGTGGACCACCGAGAGGCCGGAGCGCACCGCGGTGTCCAGTTCGGCCACGCTGAAGCCGAACGCGCCGTCGCCGGTGATGTCGACCACCGGACGCTCCGGCTCCAGCAGCGCCAGCGCGTGGGCGTAGGGCACGCCGAAGCCGAGATGGCCGCTGCCGGGGTCGTGAAAGCGAGTGCGCGGGCCGAACACCGGGGTGAGGTCGTTTGACCAGAAGCTCGTGTGCGCCCCGTCGTAGACGACGAGGGCGTCCTCGGGTAACGCCTCACCCAGGGCGCGGGCCAGCTGCGCGGGGTGCATCGGGTCAGACTCGCCTTCACCGAGAGCGGCGAGCTTGGAGCGGTGGGCGAGATGCTCGGCGCGCAGCCCGGCCCGCCACGCGGGGTCCGCGGCACCCACACCCGTGCCGAGGCTCGCGGCGAGCTGGGAGAGCACGGCGCGGGCATCGCCCGCCAGGGCCACGGCGGCCGGGCGCAGTCGCCCGATGACCGTCGGATCACGGTCGAGATGGATGAGCTGCTGCTCGGGGTTGTCCGCCCCGGCGGGCCGCATGCCGTCCCACAGCCACGACGAGAAGCGACACCCGGCGGCGAGCAGCACGTCGGCCTCGCGCAGCGCGCGCAGCACCGACTCGCCGAAGACGACGCCGCCCTGCCCGACGAGATGGGGGTCCTCGGAGGCCAGGGCGCCAATGCCCATCTGCGTCACGAGGACCGGAGCCCCCAGCCGCGCCGCTACCGCGCGCAGCTCGGCGACCGCCTCGGCGCCGATCACGCCGCCGCCCGCGATGAGCAGCGGGCGCTCGGCGCCGGACAACAGCTCGGCGCCACGCTCCACGAGCTGCGGGTCGGCCGGGGCGCGCCCGGTCTGGCGCGCGGCGGCGACCGCCTCGAGCTCGGCCGCCGCGCAGGCCTGCGGCGCGCCGAGGACGTCGTAGCCCACCTCGAGGTGCACCGGGCCCGGTGCCCCGGTCGCCGTCTCGCGCACTGCGCGGGCCATGAGCTCGGGGATCCGGCTCGCGTGAGCCACGCTGGCCTGCCATTTGGTGACCGCGCTGAATAGCCTCGGCGCGTCGAGCTCCATGAGCAGGCCGTGGGCCGGGCCGCGCAGCGTGGCCGGCGTGCCGACGGTGATCGCGAGCAGCGGCAGGTGGTTGGTGTTGGCCGTGTCCAGACCGCTGGCGAGGTTCAGCGCTCCCGGGCCCATCTCGGCGATGCACGCCGCCAGGCGCCCGGTGCGGTGGGCGACCGCCGTGGCCATGAACGCCGCCGCCGCCTCGTGGCGAACGCCCGTCCAGCGCAGCGTCGGCTCGCGCGCCAGCGCCTCGAGCAGCGGCGCGAACTTGCCGCCCGCGATCCCGAAGACCTCGGTGACGCCGGCTGCCACCAGCCCGGCGACGACGGCCTCGGCGGCGCTGAGGGTCGCGCGCTCACTCCCCTCGGCGGCCGGCGGCACGGCGTGCAGCGTCATCCAGCCGCGGTCGGACTCTCGTCCGAGAGGTCGTCGATCGTCGACTCGCCGAGGTAGCTGGCCTCCATCAGGTCGCGGCGCCCGCGCAGGTCCGCGGCGTGTCCCGCCAGAACGATCTCGCCGTGGTTGAGCACGTAGGCGCGATCGGCGAGCTCGAGGGCCATCGAGATGTGCTGCTCGACGAACAGCACGCCCGCGCCGAGCTCGTCGGCGATCCGGCGCAGGATCGGCAGCAGCCGCTCGACCACCACCGGCGCCAGCCCCAGGCTCATCTCGTCGACGAGCAACAGCCGCGGCCGGCTGACCAGCGCGCGGCCGACGGCCAGCATCTGCTGCTCGCCGCCCGAGAGCACGCCGGCCTTGCGGCCCAGGCACTTCTCCAGCTCGGGGAGCATCGACAGCAGCTCCTCCTGGGGCAGCGACCTGTCCCCGCGTGCCAGGCGCAGGTTCTCGCGCACGGTCAGCTCATAGAACAGCGCGCGGTCCTCGGGGACCAGTGACACGCCCAGTCGGGCCAGCTTGTAGGCGGGGCGGCCGGTGATCGCCTCGCCGGCGAGCGTGACCGTCCCCGAGATCGGCGCCAGCAGACCCGCGATGGTCGACAGCGTGGTCGTCTTGCCGGCGCCGTTGGGGCCCAGCAGCGCGACGACCTCGCCCGGGGCGACGGTCAGCGACAGCCGGCGCACGGCGGGGATACCGAGGTAGCCCGCGTGCAGATCTTCGACAGCGAGCAGCGGCGCGTCGCTGGGCGTCGTGGGCGCCTCCGGGGCGGGGGTCGCGGCGGCGGGCACCGTCACCGTTCCTCGTGGGCTCCGCCGGCCTCGGAGCTGCCGAGGTAGGCCTCGATCACCGCAGTGTCGGCCCGGATCTCAGCGGGCGTGCCCTCGGCGATGAGGTTGCCGAAGTCCAGCACCATGACGTGGTCGCACACGCTGAGCACGAGGCCCATGTCGTGGTCGATGAGCAGGACGCTCACCCCGTGCTCGGGCAGCGTCCGCAGCCGCTGGCCGAGCGCGAGGGTCTCGTCGGTGTCCAGGCCCGCGGCGGGCTCGTCGAGCAGCAGCAGGGAGGGGCGGCAGGCGAGCGCGCGGCCGACGCCGACGAGCTTGCGCTGCCCGTGCGAGAGCTCGGTTGGGAAGCGGTCGGCGACGTCCTCGAGCTCAGTCACCGAGAGTGCCCATCCGACCGCCTCGGTGCGCTCACGGTGGCCGGGTAGGAACACCCGTCCCAGGCCTCCGAGCAGCCCAGGCGGCTCGGAGGCGACCATCAGGTTCTCCTCCACCGTCAGGTCGTTGAAGAGCTCGACGGACTGGAAGGTGCGGATCAGGCCGCGCCGCGCCAGACGATGCGGGCGCGTGCCGGTGATGGCGTCGCCCTCGAAGCGCACTGTGCCGCTGGTGGGCCGCACGTAGCCGGTGAGCGCGTCGATCATTGTCGTCTTGCCGGCGCCGTTGGGGCCGATCAGTCCGGTCACCGAGCCACGAGCGACGGAGAAGGTCACGTCGTTGACCGCGACCACATTGCCGTACTGGACGCGCAGCGCCCCGGTCTCGAGTACCGCGCCGGTGCCCGCCGACGGCCCACCGGCCTGGGGTGCCGCGACGCTCATCGTCGTGCCACCTTCGGTGAACTGGGGGTGGGCGAGGCGGGGGTTGGCGATGCAGCCGATTCCGCGATCGCAGGTGGGGCGGGCTCGGGACGGGCGACGCGTCTCATCACGGCCGTCCTCAGCTGGGTGAGCCCGGCA
>CAVWTW010000014.1:0-31230 GCA_963758035.1 uncultured Actinomycetota bacterium | reverse complement strand
AAACCGTCGGCCACGCCGAGCTCCGGCAGCGTGTCGTGGCGGAAGGTCTCGACAAAGAAACCGCGTTCATCACCGTGCACCGTCGGGGCCAGCAGAATCGGGCCGGAGAGCTTGGTCGGGCGCTCCCCCTCTCTGGAGCTTCTGCATCGCGCGAGGCGGCCTAACGATACCGGCGCGAGAGATGTCTCAGGAATCGGCGCCGCGCAGCGCATGCAGCTGCCCGAGCGTCGTCTCGCGCATGTCGGCTCCGGCGGCGTAGGCCTCGTACCAATCCACGATGCTGTGCAGCGCGGTCTGCAGCGGGACCAGCGGATGCCAGCCGAGCCGTTGACGCGCCCGCGTGGAGTCGAGCTTGAGGTACGCCGCCTCATGGGGGTGGGGCCCCGGATCGGCTTCCCACGTCCGGCTTGCCTGACCACCGCTCGCGCATGCGCTCCACGATCCACGAGACGGGCCGGGCGTCGCCCTCCTCGGGCCCGAAGTTCCAGCCGTCGGCGAACGCCTCTGACTCCCAGAGCGCCTGAGCGAGCGCAAGGTAACCGCTGAGGGGACTGAGCACGTGCTGCCATGGGCGCACCGCCGTGGGGTTGCGGATGCGTAGGGTCTCGCCGCTCCGCGCGGCGCACACCAGGTCCGTCATCAGTCGCTCGGGCGCCCAATCTCCGCCGCCGATCACGTTGCCCGCACGCGCGGAGGCGACTCGAGCCCCCGCCGGGTCGGAGAAGAACGATCGCCGGTAGGCGCTGACGACGAGTTCGGCCGCGCCTTTCGAGCTCGAGTACGGATCGTGGCCGCCCATCGCCTCGTTCTCGCGGTAGCCCCATTCCCAACCGCGATTTTCATAGCACTTGTCCGACGTGACGACGACGACGACGCGAACGCCGGGCGCCTCCCGCGCTGCTTCCAGGACGTTGACGGTGCCCATTACGTTGACGTCGAACGTCTCGCGCGGATGCGCGAACGAGTGGCGCACCAGCGGCTGGGCGGCCATGTGGATGACCACCTCCGGAGCCCACGCGCGCATGGCGTCCGCGACGCTCGCGGCGTCGCGGACATCGTCTCGGCGTTCGTCACGCATCCCGGCCCCCACCCGGGCCAGTTCGTACAGCGCCGGCTCGGTCGGGACGCGGTCCGAGTACCCGTACACCGCCGCGCCCAGGTCCTGGAGCCACAGGGAGAGCCACGCACCCTTGAACCCCGTGTGACCGGTGATGAGTACGCGTCGGTCGTGCCAGAAGCCCGGGTCGACCTGTGCGGAGCCGGTCACCAGCAGCGCCACGGTGCTTCGCCCGACTCCCACAAGCTCTCGAGCTCGTTGCGGTCGCGCAGCGTGTCCATCGGGTGCCAGAAGCCATCGTGGCGAAAAGAACCGAGCTGGTGGTCACGTGCCAAGCGACGCAGGGGCTCCTGCTCCCACACGGTGTCATCTCCGCCCAGGTAGCGCCCCACCTCGGGAGAGAGCACGAAGAAGCCGCCGTTCATCCAGCTCCCGTCGCCGCGTGGCTTCTCCTCAAAGGTGTCGACGCGCTCGCCGTCGATCCGCATCGCCCCGAACCGCCCCGGAGGCTGGACGGCGGTCACCGTGGCGATGCGGCCACTGGAGCGATGGAACTCGACGAGCGCCCGAAGGTTCAGGTCCGTCACGCCGTCGCCGTAGGTGAGGCAGAAATCCGTCTCCCCCTCCAGGTAGGGCAGGACGTGCTTGAGCCGGCCACCGGTCATCGTGTTCTCGCCCGTGTCGACGAGTGTGACCTTCCACGGCTCGGCGGTCGAGCGGTGGACCTCCATGTCACCACCGGCCAGGTCAAAGGTGATGTCGCACGTGTGGAGGTAGTAGTTGGCGAAGTACTCCTTGATCATGTAGCCCTTGTACCCGAGGCAGACCACGAACTCGTCGATTCCGTGGGCGGCATAGATCTTCATGATGTGCCAGAGGATCGGCTTGCCGCCGATCTCCACCATCGGCTTGGGGCGGCTGACGGTCTCCTCGCTCAGGCGGGAGCCGAGCCCGCCCGCGAGGATTACCGCCTTCACGCGGGAGCCCTCGCCGCAATGGGACGCCGTGGACGCATACCGGCGGGCCATTATGGCGGAGACGACGCCGAACTCCCGCACACCCGATCATCTAGCCTTCGCGCCTGATGAGCAGCCTTTGCCGCTTCTGCGGTGCGCCGCTGGAGATCGTGTTCGCCGACCTGGGCATGTCGCCGCTGGCCAACAGCTATCTGACGCCCGAGCAGGCCAACGGCATGGAGCCGTTCTATCCGCTTCGCGCATACGTGTGCTCGCAGTGCTTCCTGGTCCAGCTCGAGGAGTTCGAGACGGCCGATCACATCTTCAGCGACTACGCGTACTTCTCGTCGTATTCGAGCAGCTGGCTGGAGCACAGCAAGCGCTACGCCGAGCAGATGATCGACCGCTTCGGGCTCGGTGAGAACAGTCACGTCGTCGAGCTGGCCTCCAACGACGGGTATCTGCTCCAGTACTTCCGCGACCGTGGCGTCCCCGTGCTGGGGATCGAGCCGGCGGCCAACGTGGCCAAGGTCGCCGAGGAGAACGGCATCCCCACGCTGGTGGAGTTCTTCGGCCGCGAGGTCGCGAGCGCGCAGGCCGCCAAGGGCCAGGCTGACCTGCTGCTGGGCAACAACGTGCTCGCGCACGTACCCGATCTCAACGACTTCGTCGGGGGGATGAAGATCCTGCTCAAACCCGGCGGCGTGATCACGATGGAGTTCCCCCATCTCATGCGCTTGGTCGACGACAACCAGTTCGACACGATCTACCACGAGCACTTCAGCTACTTCAGCTTCCTCACCGTTCGGCGCGTGTTCGCCGCGCACGGGATCACAGCTGTTTGACGTCGAGGAGCTGCCGACCCACGGCGGCTCGCTGCGGATCTACGGCGCCCACGACGACGACACCGGCAAGCCCGAGACCGACCGCGCACGGGAGCTCGCCGAGCGCGAGCGGCAGGCGGGCTTTGAGGAGCTCGACACCTACCGCGCCTACGCGCGCGGCGTGCAGGGCGAGAAGCGCTCCATCCTCAGCTTCCTCATCGACCTCAAGGGCCAGGGACGATCCATCGCCGGCTACGGCGCGCCCGCCAAGGGCAACACGATGCTCAACTTCTGCGGCGTCGGCACCGACTTCCTGGACTACACCGTCGACCTCAATCCCCACAAGCAGGGGCATTTCCTGCCCGGCAGCCACATCCCGATTTACGCGCCCGACCACCTGCGCGAGACGACCCCCGACGTCGTCCTCATCCTTCCGTGGAACCTGCGCGACGAGATCGTCGATCAGCACGGCTACATCCGGGAGTGGGGCGGCCGCTTCGCTGCCCGCTCGCCCCGGATGCGCCTGCTGGACTGAGCCGCTCGTCGGGGTGCAGGGGGCAGCGTCTGTCGTCCAGGGCCGCGGCGGATCCCCCTAGCATCCAGCCCATGAATCCGCCCTCGACGCCGACGGACGAGCCGCTGGAGGCCATCGCAGTCGATCAGGCGGAGGTCGATCTCGTCGCCTCGGAGGCGGCCGGGCCGGCCGCGCTGCGCGGCAGCGTCCTGCTCGGCGGCGGCTACGCGGCCACCATCGGGCTCTCGCTCATCTCGGCGCCGCTGCTCATCCGTCACCTGGGCATCAGCGACTTCGGGCGCTACACGACCGTCCTCGCGCTCGTCACCGTCGTCAACGGGCTCACCGACGCGGGGCTGATGAACATCGCGCTGCGCGAATGGGCCTCGCGCACGGGGCGAGGATCGGGCACGGTTCATGCGCAGCCTGCTGGGCATCCGCCTGGAGCTGAGCGCGGCGGGCGTCGTCGTGGGCGTCCTGTTCGCGCTGGTGGCGGGCTATGACTCGACGCTCGTCCTCGGGACGCTGGTCGCCGGCGTGGGCATGGTCTTCACCGCGGTGGCGAACCTGCTCACCGCGTCGCTGCAGGGGGACCTCCGCTTCGGCTGGGTGACGGTCATCAACCTTGTACGCCAGGTGGTGGCGGTGGCGCTGCTCGTGGCGCTGGTGCTCGCCGGAGCGGGTCTGCTGCCGCTGCTGGCCTCGACGTCCGTGGCGGGCATCGCCGCCCTGGCGCTGGCCGCGGTACTGGTGCGCGGGCGCATGCCGCTGCGCCCTCGCTTCAGCGATACCCAGTGGTGGCCGCTGGTACGCGACACCCTCCCCTACGCCGCCGCGATCGCCGTCAACACGTTCTACTTCCGCATCACCATCGTCGTGATGTCGCTCATCGCCGACAGCGGAGCAGACGGGGTACTTCGCCACCTCGTTCCGCGTCATCGAGGTCCTCATCGGCGTCCCGGCGCTGGCTATCGGCGCGGCGTTCCCCATCCTCTCCCGGTCGGCCCACTCAGACCGTGATCGCTTCGCCTACGCCACCGCGCGGGTCGTGGATCTGTCGGTGATCGCCGGCGTCGGGCTGGCCCTCGGAGTGGCGCTGAGCGCGCCGTGGGTTGTGCGCGTGCTGGCGGGCCCTTCGGGCGCCCCGGCGGCCCCGGTCCTCCAGATCCAGGCGATCGCGCTGGCGGCGACCTTCCTGACGATGGCCTGCGGCTTCATCTTCCTCGCACTGCGGCGCCACACGATCCTGCTGGTCGCCAACGGCGGTGCGCTGCTGGCCAACATCGTGCTCACGCTCGTGCTCGTCAAGGCCGACGAGGCCCAGGGCGGGGCGATCGCCGCCGCCGTGGCCGAGTCGTCCCTGGCCATCGGACTGCTCATTGCGCTGCTGCGCGCCGATGTGAGCCGGATCCGGGTGCCGGCGCTGCTCATCGTGGTCCTCGCGGGCCTCGCCGGCGCCGCCCCGCTGCTGGTGAGCCACGTGCACCCGCTCGTCCGCACCATCGCCGGCGTGCTCATCTACGTCGCCGTGCTGGCGGTGTGCAAGCGCATCCCACCCGAGATCCGCCACGTTTTCCAGCGCGGGCCCGCCGGGTCGGCCGAGCCGGCGACTACGAGCTGACCGTCGCGGGCCCGTTGCCGGCGGAGCCCGGGCGGCGCAGGATCAGCGTGTAGGTCGCGCCCTGGCGTCCCCGGCGCTCGACGGGTGCCGCGGCGCGCGTCAAGGCGGAGCCGATCACCCGCATACCACCGCGGGCATACCGGCCCCGGCCGAACCCGGCAAGGGTCTCGCGCCAGCCGAACGCGTTCCAGTGCAGCGTGCCCTGGTCGCGCGTGGTCGCCAGCGCGACCTCGAGGCCGAGCGCACCGCCGACCCGTGCGTACTCGTCCAGAGGGACCAGGAAGAGGTGGCGCGGGGCGTCGAGGTGGGTCCAGCGCCGCCCGAAGACGCGGAACTGGAAGGCCTCGGGGTTGGGGGCCGCCAGCGCGATCACGCCCCCCGGCGCCAGCGCCGCGGCCGCCGCCGTCAGCACCTGCTTCGGGTTGGGGAGATGCTCGATGACGTGCCACATCGCGATCACGTCGTAGGGGCCGCCGTCGGCCAGCGCCCCCGCCGGGTCGTCGGTCTCCCGCACCGGGATTCCCGCCACGTCGCGCAGGAAGCGGCAGCAATCGGCATCCATCTCGATGGCGCTCGTCTCGTAGCCGGCGTCCTGCATGAGGGCGGCGAAGCCCCCGACGGCGGGGCCGATCTCGACCAGCCGGCCGGCCCGGACCAACGGACGGATGAGGTCCAGCTTGTAGCGCTCGGCGCCCGCGGCGACGACCAGCGCGCGCCGATCGTCCGGGACGGCGTAGTACTCGGCGGTGTAGTAATCCGCCCAGGTCGGCCGGGACGGGCACGAGCTGGAGCGTTTGGCACGACGTGCAGCGGTAGTAGGTGAAGCGGTCCTCGGAGAGGCGGCGGTTGCGATCGGTGGCGACGAGCGCCGCGGTCGCCGGAGCGCCGCAGATCCCGCAGGTGACCGAGCTCATCGAGTCGGCGCCGGCGATCGCCGCGTGGGCTCGAAACGGTCGAGCACCTCGATGATGTCCTGGTAGCGCCCGACCTCGCGCTCGGGCTGCTTGGCGCGGCCGTACTGCCCGACGACGCGACCGAACGCCGCCGCGCCGGCGCGGCGCAGCGACGCCGGCGCGATCCGCACCAGCGCGCCCAGCATCGGCCCGAACACGCGGAGCAGCGCCCGCTCGACCGGAGCCAACCCGGCTTCGGCCTGGCGGAGCTCTGAGCGGGAGATCATCCGGTGGAGGTGGCGCGCCTGTTCGCAGTACAGGGCCTGGAGCCGTCGGTAGCGGGCGTAGTTGGGGCGCATGTCGGCGCGCGATCCAGCCGCCGGTAGAGCGCCTCCATCGCCAGCAGCCACGACGTGTTGATGTTGGTCCCCGGCAGCACCACCGGGGCGAGATCGCGGCGGATCTCGGGATCTACGCCGTCGGTGGCCAACAGCGCCCGGGCGTCCTTCTCGCGGCGGTTGAAGTGAAAGAAGCCGTAGGAGCGCTTGGTGATCCCGATCACCACCCGCGGCCGAGGGTCCACCGCGATCCGCTCGGCCTCGGCGAAGAGCAGGTTCATGGCGTAGTAGTCGGGAAACGGCGAGCGGAAGAAATCCCCGTCCCCGCTCAGCCGCTCAATCGCCGGCCGGCCCACGAGCACGTACTGCATGTTGAAGTCATAGAGCGCCCGGAAGTCCGTCGCGGCGTGCGCCAACGCCCGGGTCTGGGCGCGGGGCAGCAGGAACGGCTCGGTCGCGCCGGTGAAGAACGGCGCGTGGAGGTTGGGCTGAAGCCAGCCGGCCGGGGCGTCGGGCAGGACCCCTGGGTAGGCGTAGAGGTAGGCGCCGGTGTAGATCGCGTCGGGGCGCTCGAAACGCTCGATCAGCGCCCGCTGACCGGACAGGTAGCCCGGGAGCAGCGCGTCGTCGTCGCCCAGCATCACCACGTAGTCGCCGCGGCTGTGGCGCAGGGCGTTGTTCCAGTTCTCGGTCACCGGGACGAAGCTCTCGGTGCGCACGTAGCGCACCCGTTCGTCCGCCGAGGCCCTCGACGTAGCCGGCGATGTCGTCGGTGGAGTCGTTGTCGGAGACGATCAGCTCCCAGTCATCCTCATCCTGGCGGCGCACCGACTCCACGGCGTAGCGCAGGTACTCGAGGCGGTCATGGGTGGGCAGGAGCACCGAGAAGAGCATCGCGGCTGCCATTCTCACAGCCTCTCCCCGTGAAGCTCCTCCTCGTCCACCTCGTCCGCCGCCACAACGGGCCCTCCCCGCTGGAGCGGTTCCTGGACTCCTATGTGGCGCACGCTCCCGGTGTGGAGCACGAGTTGCTGCTGGCGCTCAAGGGCTTCGACACGCCGGCGGACGCCGAGCCGTCGCTGATGGCGGCCCGCAGCCGCGGGCTGGATCCGGGGCACATCCACCTGCCCGACGACGGGATGGACCTCACCGCCTACGCGCGGGTCGTCTCCGCGGTGCCTGCCGAGCGCTACTGCTTTGTCAACTCCTACTCACGGGCCGTCGCCGACAGCTGGCTGAGCCATCTCTCCTCGGCACTCGATCAGCCTGGCGTCGGTCTGGCGGGTGCGACGGGCTCGTGGGCCAGCCATCAGGACTTTCGCCGCTATCAGCTCGGGCTGCGCAGCGGCTATGACGATGTCTTCGAGGGCCGCGAGGCCGCTCGGCTCGGCTTCCTGACACTGGCTCGGCAGCGCAATCCGACCAAGCGCGACAACGGCCGCCTGGCGTTCAAGGCCATCGCCGCGCTCGACATGGTCCGGGACCGCAACGCCTTCGATCCCTTTCCCGCCCCGCCACCTGCGGACGAATGCGTTCATCGCCTCGCGGGACCTCATGATTGAGTTCGGCGTCCCCCGGATCCGCCGCAAGCGCGACGCCTACCGGCTGGAGAGCGGCCCCGGGAGCTTCACGCGCCGCGTCGAGGATCTGGGCGCTCGTACCGTGGTGGTCGGACGGGACGGGTCCCTCTACGACTCCCCGCACTGGCATGAGAGCCGCACCTTCTGGCAGGGCACGCAGCAGAACCTGCTGGTTGCCGATAACCAGACCGATGACTACGCCAACGCGGGGCCCGGCGTCCGCCGGCTGCTGTCGCAATTTGCCTGGGGCCCGCGCGCTTAGGACTCTGCCCTTCTCGTCGATCTCGCGGGCGCCATCACCGCCGAGCGCGATCACAACCGCGAATCCGTTGCCGAGGCGCGAGTCGGGGTCCTCGGTCGCGACGACGTTGAAGCCGAGCTCCTTGCACAGCGCGAGGAAGCCCGGAAGATCCCAGACAGACCAATGGCGCTCCTCGTGCTCCTCGCGGCCCGAGCGCATGGCGCCCGACGAGCTCCGATACCGGCGTCAACGGCCGCCCGGAGTCGAAGGTGCGTTCGTGATGCGGAACGATCAGGAAGATGTAGGAACGGGCGACGCGCTCCCACTCGCGCAGCGCCTTGATCGGGTCGTAGAAGTGCTCGATGACGTGGGACGCGAGCACGAAGTCGACCGCCTTGTCCTTGAACGGCAGGTCGTCGCCGAAAGCGACGAGGTCGATGCGGGCGACTCGGCCGGCGAGCCGCAGTTGTTCCTCGATGTAGGCCGGGTGCGGTTCCGCCGCGCGGTCGACATTGATCGCATCGACGAAGTGGTTGTGGGCCGCGCCGCCGATCTCGATGCCCTTGAGCCCGTTGAGATAGCGCTCCGCAAGCGGATACGGCCGCCCGTAGGCCTTCTGCCACCGCCAACGCTCGATGCGCCAGCGCAGCGGCTGCGGCAGCAAGCCGAACACCCGCCCGAGGAGCGCTCGGGGGTCAGGGGCTCCCAACGTAGAGCTGATCACACTGTCTAGCCTACGGCCCGATGATCTTCCAGGAGACGTCGATCGACGGCGCGTGGGTCGTCGTGCCCGAGCCGATCGAGGACGAACGCGGACTGTTCGCCCGGACCTTCTGCACCGACGAGTTTGGGGCCCGTGGCCTCGACATCCGTGTCTCGCAGTGCAACACGTCGTTCAACGCCCGGGCCGGGACGCTGCGTGGGCTGCACTTCCAGTCCGAGCCCTCACGGCGAGGCCAAGCTGGTCCGTTGCACGCAGGGCGCGATCTACGACGTCGCCGTCGACCTCAGGACTGACTCGCCCAGCTACCGGCGCTGGTTCTCCGTGGAGCTGACCGCGGCCAATCGACGTGCCTTCTTCATCCCGGAGGGTTGCGCGCACGGGTTCCAGAGCCTGCGAGACGCCAGCGAGGTCCTGTACCAGATGTCGACGGCGTATGTCCCGGGCTCGGGGCGCGGCGTGCGCTGGGACGATCCCGCGTTCGGTATCGAGTGGCCAGACCCGCCGCCGGGAGGCCGGATCATGTCCGAGCGCGACGCCGGCTACCCCGACC
Source organism: uncultured Actinomycetota bacterium (assembly GCA_963758035.1). Lineage (GTDB taxonomy): Bacteria > Actinomycetota > Thermoleophilia > Solirubrobacterales > Solirubrobacteraceae > Palsa-465. The sequence goes on along the minus strand of CAVWTW010000014.1, from coordinate 21,932 downwards.
TCGAGCCGTGACGAGCGTCCTGGTGACGGGGGCCACCGGCTTCGTCGGCCGCGGCACCCTGGAGCCGCTGCTGGCTGCCGGGATGGAGGTCCACGCCGTCAGCTCGCGCCCGGCCCCGGACGACGCGCCCAAGGGGGTTCGCTGGCACGAGCTCGACCTGCTGGCGCCCGACAGCGAGGCCGCCGTGGCGGCGCTGGAGGCGACCCATCTGCTGCACCTGGCCTGGACGACCGAGCCGGGGCGCTTCTGGACCTCGCCGCAGAACCTCGATTGGCTCGCGGCCAGCCTTCGCCTGACTCGCGCCTTTGCGCGCGGCGGCGGGCGGCGGCTGGTGATGGCCGGGCACGTGCGCCGAGTACGCGTGGGCGCGCGACACGCATTGCGTCGAGCGCGAGACCCCGACCGAGCCGGCGACGCTGTACGGCACGGCCAAGAACGCCCTGCACGCCACCGCTGGCCGCGTTCGCCAGCCAGGAGGGCATCTCGATGGCCTGGGGGCGGATCTTCTTCGTGTTCGGCCCCCACGAGCAGCGCGGGCGTCTGGCCAGTTCGGTCGCCGAGTCCCTGCTGCGCGGCGAGACCGCGGAGTGCTCCCTGGGCGATCAGGTGCGCGACTTCCTCTTCGCTCCCGAGCTGGCCGATGCGTTCGCTGCGCTGACCCTGTCCGAGCGTCGAGGGACCGGTCAACATGGCCTCCGGCGCGCCGCTGCCGGTCCGTGACCTGATCACCGCGATCGCGGACGCCACCGGGCGCCCCGAGCTGGTCGCCCTTGGGGCCCGTCCCACGTCGCCCAACGAGCCGGCCCGCCTGACCGCTGACGTCGCGCGGCTGCGCGACGAGGTGGGCTGGACGCCCCGACTCTCGCTGCAGGAGGCCGCGCGAGCGAACCGTGGAGTGGTGGCGCGAGGAGCTGCGATGACCGCTTCGGTGGACGTGGCGATCGTCGCCTACCGCCACTGGGACCTGACCCGGAGCTGCCTGGAGCACCTGGCCCGGCAGACGGTGGCAGCACGGCGTGACGTGTGTGACAACGGCTGCGATGAGGGCACGGCCGAGCTCGTGGCGGCCGAGTTCCCCGATGTCGAGGTGGTCCGGCTGGAGCGCAACATGCCCTATGCGGTCGCCTGCAACCGCGCGGTCGCCAACGGCAGCGCCGAGCTCGTGGTGATGATGAACAACGACGTCGACGTCCGTCCCGACTTCATCGAGCGCGTGGTGGCTCCATTCGCCGCCGACCCGGGCGCTCGGCTCGGTCGGCGACCCTGTTGCTGCGCCCCGGGGAGGAGAGGATCGACAGCGCCGGGATGGTGATCGACACGACCCTCTCCGGCTTCACCCGCCTGCGAGGTCGGCCGAGCGCGGAGGCCGGGGCGGCGCGGCCCGGAGTGACGGGGCCCTACGGCGCCGCCGCCGCGTTCCGGCGCGCCGCCTGGGAGCAGGTCGGCGGTCTCGACGAGACGATTCCGGCGTACTGCGAGGATCTGGATCTGGCGCTGCGCCTGCGCCAGGCCGGGTGGCCGGCGGCCCTGGCGCTCGACGCGGTGGGCGTGCACATCGGTGGGGCGACATTCGGGCATCGCTCGGCGGATCAGCGCCGGCGCGCCGGCTATGGCCGCGGCTATGTGCTGCGCCGCTACGGCGTGCTGCGTACCCAGGCCGCGCTGCGAGCGCTCGTCACCGAGGCGATCGTGGTCGCCGGCGACCTGGTCCTCTCCCACGACCTGGCGGCTCTGCGGGGACGGGTGGCGGGCTGGCGCTGGGGCGGCGAGCCTGCCCGCGAGAACGCCACCGCCGGCGGCCGCGCTGGACCGGGAGCTCGGATTCCTTGAGTCGTTGCGGCTGCGCCGCAGCGCGTACGGACAGTGACGTGCTCAGCCGGCCGCGGCCGGCTCCCGCTGGGGCACGCCTGACTGTTCCCCCACGCCATCTGAGCCAGCTTCCGGCGCAGCGCGCCCCTGCGCCTCGTCGTAGTGCCGCGTCTGGTTGTCCTCCACCAGGAGGTTGTCCTGCTCACCGGCACGAAACGTCCGGCTCTCGCGCCAAGCCATCCCGGTCATAGGCGCGGCCGTCGCGCCCGACGACCACCGCTCTGAGGCCCAGCGCCTCGATCTGACGGGTGATGCCCGTCGTTGCCGCTCTCCAGCTCGTAGGCGTGGCTCTTGCGCGTGGTCTCGGGCCATCGGAGGTCCAGGAGGCGCCGGCGCTCCAGCATGAACGCGTTGGTCCGGATGTGGGGGTTGGGAAACGCGGGGTAGCGCCCGGCTCGCAACAGCCTGCGCGGGAGGTTCGCCGTCGACAGCGGGCTCTCCCATGAGCCCGTGGCGCCGGCCAGCCCGACGTCATCCTCGGCCAGATGACGAGCCATCGAGGCGAGCCAGCCGTCGGCGAGCACCCGGCTGTAGGAGTTGACGAAGCAGACAGCCGGCTCGCTGGCCCACTGGGCGACCTCCCGGTACACGGCCAGGTCGAGCTTGGACTCCTGCACCACGAAGTCGTCGTGCTCGGTCCCCTCCGCGATTCGCTGTGCGGCGCCGAGCTGGTCGCGGTGGCGGTAGCCGTTCCACGCGATGACCAATCGGTGCGACGTACCCGCGGGATGCGCGTGATAGGAGTCCAGGAATCGCTGCAGCGTCGACGGGTCGGCACCGGCCCAGGCGAGGTGGACGAGGCAGATCTCCACGGGCGCATCTTGTCAGCGCCGGGACCGCGGCATGGCGTCGATAGCCTGCGCGACCGTGCACGTGGGCCTCAACCTCGTCTACCTCACCCCCGGCGCCACCGGCGGGACCGAAACGGTCGCCCGCGAGCTCATCCCCGAGCTGGTGGCGGCCGCGCCCCAGCACCGGTTCACCGCGTTCGTCAACCGCGACACGATCGGCACCCCCGGCCCGTGGTCTGACCTGATCGATGCGGTGGAGGTGCCGGTGCGGGCGCTCAACCGCGATCCAGTGGGTGCGCGGCGAGCAGCAGCTGCTCCCGGGCCTCGCCCGCCGCGCGGGGATCGACCTCCTGCACAGCCTGGCCAACACCTCGCCGGTGTGGGGTCGCTTCCGGAGGGTGGTGACGATCCACGACCTCATCTACCACGTGGTGCCCGATGCTCGCATCGGCCTGCGGGCGCGGGGCATGCGAGCCCTGGTTCCGCTCGCGGCACGCCGCTGCGACCGGATCATCGTGGACGCCGCCGCGACGCGGGCTGACCTGCAGCGGCTGGTGGGGATCTCGCCTGACCGCGTCGATGTGGTGCCCCTGGGGTTCGGAAGGCCCGGGGGCGTGACCACGCCGCTGCCCGAGCCGGCTGTGCGCGAGCGCGTGGGGGCCGGCGAGCGGCCGATCGTGCTCAGCGCGTCGGCCAAGCTGCCCCACAAGAACCTCACCCGGCTGATCGAGGCGCTGGCGCTGCTGCCGGCGCCGCGCCCGCTGCTGGTCCTCCCCGGCTACCCGACCCCCTACGAGGCGCAGCTGGCCGCGCGCGCGGCGCAGCTGGGGGTGGCCGATGACGTGCGGCTGCTCGGCTGGGTCTCCGACGAGGAGCTGGAGGGCCTGTACGCGGCCGCGGCCGCGTTCGTCTTCCCCTCCCTCTACGAGGGCTTCGGGCTCCCCGTCCTCGAGGCGATGGCCCGGGGAGTGCCCGTGGCCTGCTCTGACCGGGGGGCGCTGGCGGAGGTCAGCGGTGACGCGGCGCTGCACTTCGACCCCGAGGCCACCGAGTCCATCGCCGCGGCGATTGGAGCCCTGCTCGGCGACCAGGCTCTGGCCGACCGCCTGCGCGCGCTGGGGCGCACGCGGGCGGCGCAGTACAGCTGGCGCGCCGCGGCGCAGGGCACGCTGGCCAGCTACGACCGGGCGCTGGGCTCCGACGCATAGACGCCGAGCACGATCTGCAGCGAGTGCTCCAGCGAGAGCCGCTCCACGTTTGCCTCAAACCACGCCTCGGTGCTCTGGCGCAGGGCCGGCCCGTCCTCCGTGGATCCGGAGGATCGCCTCGGCCAGCGCCTCCGGGTCCGCCGACGGCGCGACGTAGCCGTTGCGGCCGTCGGTGACGAGCTCCACGGCGGCGTTGTCGGGACCGGCGACGACGATGCTGGGGGTGCCGCCGGCCGCAGCCTCGACGACGACCAGCCCGTAGCCCTCTCGGCTGGACGGCAGCAGCAGGCACAGCGCGCGGGCGATGGCGTCTTCGACGACCTCCGTGGCCACGAACCCGGGAACCTCGATGACGTCCTCCAGGCCGTGCGCCCGGACCTCGCGCAGCACCAGCTCACGCTCCGGGCCGTCGCCGAGGATGAGCGCCCTCAGCTCCGGGAGGCTCTGGCGCGCCCGAGCGATCGCGGGCACGATCGCCGGAACGCGCTTCTCCGGGATGTGACGGCCCGCGAAGACCACGACCGGCTCGGCGGCGCGGATCGGTTTCGGCGTCTCCGGGCCCTGGTAGATGCCGGCCAGCATGGTGATCTCGCCGCGCAGGCCTTCCTCGCGCAGGCGACGGGCATACAGCCGCGAGAAGCAGAAGGCCCGCTGCGGCACCCGCGCGCACAGCCTCTGCACCCACCAGCCGACCCGGCCGGCGACCCGTCCGAGGTACTCCTCCCAGTAGCCGGGGCTCCACACCTCAAACCAGTCGGCGACGATGCGGTAGCGCGTGGACCGGCGCCACCAGAGCCGCCGCCAGGAGCGAGAAGTACGGGAATGAGGAGGTATGTACAACGTCGTAGCGCCGGCCGTGGCGGGCCAGGTGCCACAGGACCCCGGCGCCGAACACGAGCGGCGGCAGGATCCGGCGCTGGCCGGGGCCCGAGTAGAGCTTCATCCGGGGCCCGACCACCCGCACATCGACGCCCTTGACGCCATGCGGGGCGCCGCGATCCCATTGGCGCAGCGTCAGGTAGGTAACCTCGTGGCCATCGGCGGCGAGCCGCTCAGCGAGACTCCGATACCAGCGCTCGGCGCCGCCGACGGTATGCGGGAACAGGCAGTCATAGACGAGACAGATGCGCATGACGGCGCCGCAGGTTCCCATATCCTTGCCATCAGGGGTATCTGCCAACTGCGCGACCTTTGCGCCCGCCGAGCGTTGAAGCGCATGCCGGATCCCACACCATGAGCGCGATCGAGAACCAGACCACCCACCCGGACGCGGTCGGCCACGGCCGAGGGCCTCAGCGTCTCCGTGGTCATCCCGTGCCTCAACGAGGAGGAGACGATCGCCGAGTGCGTGCGCCGGGCCCGCCGGGCGCTCGACGAGAGCGGCCTCACCGGCGAGGTGATCGTCGCCGACAACGATTCCGAGGACGACAGCGCTCTGCTGGCGGCAACTGCCGGCGCGATCGTCATCCACGAGCCCGAGCGGGGCTATGGAAGCGCGTACATGGCCGGCTTCGTCGTCGCCCGGGGCGAGTACATCGTCATGGCCGACGCCGACCTCACCTACGACTTCGACGAGATCCCCCGCTTCGTCGGCGAGCTTCGAGAACGGCGCCGACATGGTCATCGGCAACCGGATGAAGAACATCCATCCCGGCGCCATGCCGTGGCTGCACCGCTACATCGGCAATCCGCTGCTCTCGGGGTTCCTCAACCTCCTGTTCCGCACCGGCGTCGATGACGCGCACTGCGGGATGCGCGCCTTCCGCCGCGACGTCCTGCCCCAGCTGGACCTGCGCACGACCGGGATGGAGTTCGCCTCCGAGATGGTGATCCGCGCGGCCAAGGAGAAGCTCCGCCTCGCCCAGTTCGACATCGAGTACCACCCCCGCGGCGGCGAGTCCAAGCTCTCGAGCTTCCGCGACGGCTGGCGTCACCTGCGCTTCCTGCTGGTCCACTCCCCCAACCACCTGTTCATCTTCCCGGGCGCGGTGATGGCGGCGGTCGGAGCGATCGTCGAGTTCATCGTCATCGCCCATCTCGGCATCTTCGGCCGCGAATGGGACATCCACGCCCTCATCGGCGGCGCGCTGCTGGCCATCGTGGGCACCCAGGTGCGTGGCCCTGGGGGTCTGCGCCCACGCCTACGCGACGTACTTCATGGGCGAGCGCGACCGCTGGTTCGACCGCATGCGCGCCCGCTACAAGCTCGAGCACGGGCTGCTGCTCGGCGGCGGCATCCTGCTCGCCGGTGTCGTCGTCGGCGCCGTTCATCGTCATCGACTGGATCGACCACGGCTTCGGCCGCCTGTCCGAGGAGAACCTCGCCGTCCTGGCCGCGACGCTGATCATCGTCGGGATCCAGATCTTCTTCTCGTCGTTCCTGCTGTCGATCCTGGGGCTCCGGCGCCGGGATCAGAGCCGCCTTTCATGACGCCCGAGGGGTTGCGTGCTGCTCACCCGCGGTCAGCGAGCGACCTGATACCAATCGACGTACCGACCGCACGCTTGGCTGAGCGGAGACGCGACGGTCCGGCTTCGCCGGCGCCGCGACTAGAGACTGGGGCGTGAAATACTGCGTGACAGGATCGTGCGAGCTGATCAGGCCCGGGTGGGTCATGTGGAACGCCAAGGTGATCGGCGCGCCTGTGCTGGTCACCCCGCCGATCGGCCACACCGTCCCGGGCCGGTCGAGGTTCGGTGGCAGCGTGACGTCGAGCCCGCCCGCGGTCACGTCGACCGCCTCCTGGCTGAGGTACGGCAGCGACAGCTGCCACCGCCCGGGGGGGAGTTTGAGCTGGACAGTCTCCGCCTGGTCGGGGACCAGGGGGCCGACCGCTGTGTAGACAGGCGGCGTCCGAACCTCGGCGAACCCATGCTCGCGCGAGATCCGGCGCCCCGGTGCAGCCTTGCAGTCGAGCACGGCGCCCGGCTCTGGCGCCGCGGCGGGCAGGACCTGGAATGGCGGCGTCGGGCCAGTCCGTTGATACACCACGAAGGATTTCGTGCCTCCGACCATCCGGAAGTTCGGCGGAGGCTGGCTGAGCGCGTTGGTCCGCGTGGCAATCACGTAGTCGAACAGATCCAGTGTCTGCGGGGTGAGGGAATCGAACTGGTAGGGCTGCCCATAGGCCCAGGTCCGCGCAGTCCGCGTCGACAACGTTGCGCCCTGCTGAGGCATGCGCTCGTTCTGACCCAGCAGCTCCCACTGGGCGTAGTCGTCATAGAAGAGCGCCAGCGTCGGCTTGCCATGAAGGAGCGGGCGCAGCGATCGTAGTTCGTTCTGGTGGTTGACGGGGTTCACCTGGCCGTCGGCGAGCACCAGGTAGTCCGAGCCGAACGCGAGATAGAAATAAGCGACCGATACGCTGGCGACGGCGAGCATGGTCCAGGAGCGCCAGCGGGCCAGGTTCAGCTGGCTCATGAGGGCCAGACCAGACCCAAGGGCCACGATTGGCGTCGCCACCACCAGCGCCTTGGCGGCTACATACGGGGATTGGGAGTGGCGGGTGTAGACGTACACCAGGGCGACGCCGGCGAGCGCCGCAGGCCACACGATCTCGCGGCGTTCGAGTGCCGTCGCGACGGCGAACACGAGGATGAGCAGGGCCATGCCCGAGAGCAACCCGGCCTGCAGCGTGTTGCTGGGTGCGAACCTGAAGTCACCGGTAGGCCAGAGGTTCAGCCCCTCAAGCGCGTGCAGCGGGCCCGGGAGGTTCCCCAATGAGAGGACGCCGGTCAGCTGGACACCCCCGACAGTACCAACCGACGACCCGCCGTTCGCGAAGTAGAAGTGGTGCAGACGTTCGAGATCGGGCGCCACGATCACCAGCAGGACCGCGGCTCCGACCGCCGCGGCCGGGATGGCGGGGACGAGGCGCCGGACGGCGGGGATCGGCCTGCGCCACATCCCGCCGAAGATGACCTCGGCCACGGCCCAGCAGGCGATCACCGCCGCCGGCCACAGCAGACCTGGATAGGAGTAGTCGTAGAGGGCGCCGCCGACCAGGACCGCGATCGGCACGACGACTGCCGCTGGCCGAGCGAACCGCTCGCGCCGGCCCTTTTGGAGCACCACCACAATGCCGACGAGAAGCAGCGCCATGATCGGCTCCTTGAACGCGGCCTGGACGTACCATGCCGCCGCCAGGTAGGGGAGACCCGTGAGCCAGGCCACCAGCCAGCGGCGGGTGCGCGACAGACCGGGGAGCGCCCCGAGGGCGCCCAGCCCAGTGAGGATCGGGGTCGCGATGATCATCCCGGTAAACGTCCGATCCACGGAGCTTCCGAGCCCCTGGGCGAACACCGCGGCCGCCGCATGGGGGCCGAGCGGATAGCCGTAACCGTAGCCGTCGACTGGCTGGATCGACGGATTGAGCAGGCCCTGGGCCATGATGAGGTGCCAATGCGTGTCGTTGAGGATGGACACGCCCAAGAGACCCACGCGTCCGTTGGCCAGGAAGGGGACCGCGGTGATGGCCAGGATCCCGATCGCTACGGGAACGCCGTCGGCCGCTGGGGGCCAGCGGGCGCCGCGGCGTCGACCCGCGACCACTGCGGCCGCGCACAGCAGAACTACCACGATCACCGCAGTCCACCCGTGCCCGGGCAGGCTGACAGCGACCTCGCATACGATCATGAGCGCCGCGAACCCGACCGGCGCCGCCGCCCAACTGGCGCCGTCCTGACCGCTGAGCAGGCAGACGCCACGGCCGAGCAAGAGCGAGGCCACCGTTATGCAGATGGCCGACGCGTAGGTGCCCATCACTGACGCGTACCGTAGCGAGGATGGCCCGCCTGTCACACGCTAGGCTGGCGCCGGTGAGCCGCTTCTCCAGACTCCGCCGCGGCAGATCTCCTGACGCCACGGGGCCGGGGTCGGTGCCCTCAGAGCCGCCCTTCCCGCCCCAGGAAATGCGCGCTCTCGTGGGCTCGACCGACAAGACGCTTTTCGACAACCCCACTGGCGGACCCGTGTTCCCCGGCATGGCCCCTGAGGACTTCCCGACGATCCTTGATTTCGGCTGCGGCTGCGGCCGGCTGGCGCGGCAGTTCCTGCAGCAGCAGCCGCGCCCTGAGCGCTATGTGGGCCTCGACCTCCACGCAGGAATGATCAGCGTGGTGCAACCGAGAATCTCGCCCCGTTGGCCGCCGGTTTCGAGTTCCACCACCACGACGTGCTCTACGGCGCCTTCAACCCGGGCGCCGACAAGCCCCTGCATCGGCCGCTGGAGCTTGGCGGCGAGACCTTCTCGCTCGTCGTCGCGATCTCGGTCTTCACTCATCTCGACCCAAGACCAGACCGAGGTCTACCTCTCCGAACTGGCCGGCACTGTCGGGCCGACCGGCACCCTGCTCACGTCGTGGTTCCTCTTCGACAAGCGCGACTTCCCGATGATGCAGGAGACCCAGAACACGCTCTTCATCAACGAGCACGACGTCCGCAATGCCGTGATCTACGACTGGAGCTGGCTGCGCCGGACGTCGCGGAGCGCGGCTGGTCCTGCACCGGCGCAGTGGCACCCGAGGTGCGCGGGCACCAGTGGGTGCTCAGCATGCGCCACGCCGGGCCGGACGTAGCCGAGATCGAGCTCCCCGACGATATCGCCGAGCGCGGCCGCCGCGCCGCCTCCGGCGATGCCGGTCGCCGCCGCGCGCATCGGGCACGACGCCGCCAAGTAAGCTCCGGCGCCGGCTCCTCCGACGCTACTCTCGGCGCGATGCACGTCTGCACCATCGTGGCCCGCAACTACCTGGCGGCGGCCCGCGTCCTGGCTCGCTCCTTCGCCGCCCACAACCCGGACGGCACGTGCTGGACCCTGGTGATCGACGACATCGACCAAGAGATCGACGACGCGAGGGAGCCGTTTTAGGTGGTGCGGCCCGAGCGACCTCGGTATTGCGACCGTGGAACGAGATGGCGGCCGGCTACAGCGTCCTCGAGCTCTCCACCGCGGTCAAGCCGTGGCTGCTCCGGCACCTGTTGCACGACCGCGGCGTGCCCGATATCACCTACCTGGACCCCGACATCCAGGTGTTCGGCTCCCTGGCGAGGTCTCCGACCTGCTGCGGGAGCACGCTGTCGTCGTGAACCCGCATCTCACCGCCGCCGATGCCGCGCGACGGTCAGCGCCCGAGCGAGACCGACATCCTCATCTCCGGCTCATTCAACCTGGGCTTCGCCGGGTTCGCCGGCAACGCCGATGTCGACCAGCTGCTGGACTGGTGGTCCGAGCGTCTGGCCACCGACTGCCTGGTCGCGCCCGAGCGCGGCTACTTCGTCGACCAGCGCTGGATGGACCTGGCTCCAGGGCTGATCCCGACCTTTTCATCCTGCGCGACCCCGGCTACAACGTGGCCTACTGGAACCTGTCCAGCCGTGATGTGAGACGCGACGGTGACCGCCTCACGGTCAACGGCCGTCCGCTGCGCTTCTTTCACTTCTCCGGGTATGACCCCGATCACCCGGACCGGCTCTCCAAGCACCAGGACCGCATCGACCTGGCGGCCAGGCCGGTGCTGCGCGAGCTGTGCGACGGGTATGGTGCACGCGCTGATCGGCGAGGGCCACGCGGAATGGAGCGCGCGGCCCTACGCGTGGGGCGCGCCTTCCCGACGGCACGCCGCTGGACGCCGCCGCCCGCGCCGCCTACCGCGAGGCGTCAAGGCGGGCGTGCTCGACGGCCGGTCGGTCTTCACGCGAGCCGGGCGCGAGCGCGTTCGTACGCTACCTGCGCGGTCCCGCGGAGCACGGCGGCGACCGGGGCGTCAGCCGTTACCTGGCGGCACTGCACGAGTCCCGCCGCGATCTGCAGGACGTCTTCGCCGACCTCGACGGTCCCGACGGGGGTCGCCTGGCCGGGTGGGCCAGCTGTCCACCGAGCGAGGTGCCCGCGAACCTCCAGCTCCCCGGGGCGGGACCCGCCGACCGGCCGGCGGTCAGACGCCGCCGGCTACTTCAAGGGCGTGATGGGCACCGGCGAGCACGGCCGCCAGCTGGTGGCGGCACTGCAATCGCAGGACATCCCGGTGACGCTGACCACGCTGCACCCCGAGGCCGCCCCCGAGGATGCGCGCTCGGGCGCGCCACCGATGGCGATCCGTCGGAGCCCTCGCGACGCTACTTTCAACCTCCTGTGCGTCAACGCCGAGGGCGTGCCCGCGGTGGCCAAGTCGCTAGGCAAGGAGTTCTTCGCCGACCGCTACACGGTCGGCTTCTGGGCATGGGAGGTGAGCGCGTTTCCCGGAGCGGTATATGGGCGCGTTCGCCCACGCTCAACGAGGTCTGGGTGGGCAGCCGCCACGTCCGCGACGCGATCGCCGACCTGGCCCCGGTGCCAGTCCTGACCATCCCCAGCCGGTTTCCCTGCCCGGCAGCCTTCGCCGACGCCACGCCGCCCGACGGCCTTCCCGACGGGTTTCCGCTTCCTGTTCGCCTTCGACTACCTCAGTGTGTTCGAGCGCAAGAACCCGCTGGCCGTGGTCGCGGCGTTCACGCGGCGTTCGCGCCCGGCTCGGGCGCATCGCTGGTCATCAAGGCGCTCAACGCCGAGCATGACCCGGCGTCGCACCAGCGGCTGGCGCGGCGCGGTCGCGAGCACCCCGACATCCACCTCATCGAACGCCGTCTCTCGGCCTCCGAGCGCGACGGCCTGACCGACGCGGCCGACTGCTATGTCTCGCTGCACCGCGCCGAGGGCTTCGGCTACACCATGGCCGAGAGCATGTGGGCGGGCAAGCCGGTCATCGCCACCGGCTACTCCGGCAACCTCGACTTCATGAGCGACGACAACAGCTACCTCGTCGACTACCGCCTCGTGCAGATCGGCCCGGGCAACGACCCGTACCCGGCCGACGGGTCCTGGGCCGAGCCCGACGTCAGACGCACGCCGCGCGGCTCATGCGCGAGGTCTTCGAGCACCCGGAGGCGGCGCGCCGGCGCGGTGAGCGGGCCGCCGCCGACATCCGCGCCAGCCACAGGCCGGAGGCGGCCGGCGCGGTTCATCGTGGACCGCCTGCGGCGAATCCTCGCCTCCCCGCAGTGGCGTCAGCGCTCAGCGCGTCCGGCCCGCTCTACACCGGCTGGGTGGACGATCTCATCCGCTCCGGGCCGATTCCGCCGACGGCGCGCCCGCGGTTCGGCTCCGCGCCAGCGCGTGCCCGCAAGGGCCTGCTGCGGTTGCTCAAGCCGCTCGCCGTCCATGAGCGCATGATCGACTCCGAGCTGCTCAAGGCGATCGAGAAGCTCGATGGGAACCTGCAATCACTCGCCGTGTCGCGCACAGCGCGGCGCTGCGCCAGATCGACGAGATGGACCGGGAGCTCCAGCAGCTACGACGCGGCCAGCGCCACCGAGACCGGCGAGCGAGATCAGGCCGGCCGAGCAGCGCAACGGCCGCTCGTAGGAGCAGCTCCTGTACTCCGCGGCGCCGGCGGTCGGGCTGAGCCGCAGCATGGCCCGCTCCGGGCCGCGCTCGGGCCACGCGCCGAGCCGTTCGGTGACCTGAACCCGGCGGAGCCGCACCAGTCCTCCAGCGTGGCGACGATGGGAGAGAACCAGTTGGAGCGGTCGCCGGCGAGCTCGTCGCGGCGGTAGAACCGGGCCACCCGCTCGTCCGCGCAGCCGTCGGGAGCGTCGCGTCGCAGACCGCCGTCTCGAGCGAGGCCACGCGCCCGGTGACCGCCCGGACGTTGTCGAGCGCCAGAAGCGGGTGGCGCAGGTGGTACAGCACGCCCCAGAAGATGACGAGGTCAAACGGATCTCGGGAAGCGGTCGGCCAGCTCGTAGACCGTGGACTGGACGAACCGGACCTTGGAGTCCAGGAACTCGATCAACGCGCCGACGCCGAACTGCTCGGGTCCGAAGATGTCGACGCGCCACCACCTCGCCGGCCCCCCGCCGCTCCAGCTCGAACGCGCGTCCCGGCGTTGGTCGTCCCGATGTCGAGAACGCCGCAGCCCGACAGGTCCGAGCGGGAGCCCGCGACGCTGCACAGCCACGGCACCGGGCTGACGCCCGGCGTCCAGACACCGGGGACGAGCTCGAAGCGCTGGTGCCAGACGAAGTCGCTGCGCTCGAGAAAGTCCGTGGCAGCTTGCGCAGAGGGGTCATCGCGGGCTCAATCTAGCGACGTCAGGCGGTGGCTCATCGTGGCGCCCGTCTCGACCAGCCTGCCCGATTCGAGGTCGAGGTAGCGCCGCGCGCCGGGTGCCTCAGGATGGCGGATCCCGCGCTGGTAGTAGTTGGGCGTGCCGCGACGGCGACCTCCGCCGGCTCGGGGAAGCGGTGCCTGCAAGATCGCCGCGGACGAAGAACGCGTTGACCGCCGACAGGTCGGTGTGCACCAGCCGGTAGCCCTTGCGCCTCGGCCAAGCCTGAAGCGCGCCCAGCGACGCGCCGTATCGATCGGTGCCGTCCCACGACCGGTCGGGCTCATCGGGCTGCACCAGCTTGCGCCGCGGGTCGATCGCGCTGTTGTACTCCACGATCATCACGCGCGGGCGATAGCGCTCGATCGCCTCCCAGATCCAGTAATCCTGACCGTCCACGTCGATGGACACGACGTCGGGCTCCTCGGGCACGCCGCGCCTGAGCAAACAGCGCCTCGATGTTGCGCGCGGTACCCGCGCCCGGATCGTCTGGACGCCGTCCGTGCGCTGCGTACTTTTCTCAGCAGACCGAACATCTCTCCCCGCCTCCATGAACAGGCCGCGCCAGCCCGCGACATCGGCGAGGTAGACGCAGTTGCCCTCGCGCCCGGACTCGACCCCGAACTCGACGAAATGGCGCGCCGGGCGCCGACGCGCCGCAGGATCTCCGCCAGCACGCCGTCCTCGCCGTTCTGGGAGAAGACCCGAGCTCGAAGGCGGTCGAGCGCGTGTCGCGGGCGGCTCTGCCGGCTCGCGGCCGATGAGCGCGTGGCGTTCGCGCATCTGCGCGAGCGCCAGGTACACGCTGCGGTCGGTCTCGAGCGTCAGGATGCCGCTTGATCTCCTCGATGCCGTCGTCGCGGCCGGTCGTCCCGGCGCCCTCCCGCCGGGCGCGGCCAGGATGTCTGCCCACTCGCGCGGCGGTGTGATCGCGGGTCTCGAGCGACGTCGCGGCTGAGCTCGGCCAGCGCCGCCACGACTCGGCGTTGACGTCTCGGCCTGATAGGCGGTGTAGGGCCGCATCGCCCGCAGTACCGCCTCGCGGAGCTGCTCGCGCACGGCGCCGGCCTTCCCGGCGCCGTCGCTGAGTCGGGCCCTGCGCGAGCCTCATCGGCAGCCCGGCGACGATCCGCGGATGCTCCGAGCCACTGGGTCGATCGCCCGCCGCACGCGGCCCGCAGCACGGATGGACTCGACGCGGACGCTCAGCGCTCTTCGCCGCCGCCTCGGGAGAGTGACCGGCCCGGATGTCGCGCCGCGCGCGCTCGCCGAGGCGCCGCGCGTCGTCGCGGTCCTCGAACACTCGCGCATCAGTCGCCCGGCATGCTCGACTGTCGGGCTCGGCCCACCGGCCGTCGGCGGGCAGCGGGTCACGTGCCGTCGCCGACCACGACGAGCGATGATCGACCAGGAGCGCGTTCCCAGCGTCCATGTACTCGAGGTTGCCGGAGTACCCGGTAGCGATCACCGGCCTGCCGAGCCACATTGCCTCGGCCAGGCCCAGCCCGAAGGCCGTGGCCCGGTGCAGCGACACGTAGCTGTCGCACAGGGAGGTCACGGTCGCCGCATCGGCGTCGAGGCATGCGCGGTCGAGCAACTCGATGTCGGGATGGCCTGCGGCGGCCTGGACCAGACGCGCGTGGTCGCCGTCGCCTGCGCCGGCACCGCGGCAGTCGATGACGAGGCCGGCGCCGTCGCCGGCCGCGAACGCTCCGCCGGAACGCCTCGACGACCGCCAGCGGGTTCTGGCGCTCGAAGCCGGCTCGGTGGTCCAGACGCGCGTTGAAACAGGAACTTGGCCTCGGGCAGCCCCAGCTCGGCCCGGGTCCGAAGGCTCCGTCGGCTCCGGGGGCGACCGGCATCGGAATGGCGTGGACGGGCACCGTCGCGGAGCGTCTGGATCGCGCGCCGCCGACCATCGGCTGGGCGCCCAGACCTCCTCGACGAGGTCGAGAACGATCGGCCAGGCCGGGTTGGAAGAGGCGCCGTCCCAGAACCACAGCCCCGACTGTGTAGCGGCCGCGCGAACAGGCGCCCGCCCCCGTGGCGGCGAGACGTCGGCGAAGCGCTCGGGCGGACGCAGACGATGTTGACGGCGAACGGCGCGTCGGCCACAGAGCGCGCGGGATACTCACGGTCCTCGCGGATCGCCGTCGGCCGCCGGGCGAGCACCGGCAGGGCGCGGACACCAGCAGGCGTCCAGCGCGGCAACGAGGCCGCGTGCCGCCTGGCCCTGCTCGCTGTCGGAGCGAAAGTCGCCGACCACGTTGACGCCCCATGGCGCGCCCCGCAGCGGCTGGCCTGCCGCCTCGGCGCCCGATGGTCCGCGGCGCCGCGCTCGCGTCCGGCGCCGTGGCGGTCGCGGCGGGACGGCTCGGGCTCAGTCCATGCTCCTTGAGGCGCGCCAGCAACAGGCTCCTCGGAGCCGCCGTCCTGCTCCGCCCACTTCAGGAACGCGCGTCCAGGTCGCGGCCGGTGATGATCGGGAAACGCACCGCGGACATCCGCGCGATCCTCGTAGATCCGCGCGAGGGCCCGGCTGATTCCGGCGGCGCCCCGGGCGCCGGCTGCGTTCAGCCACTCGTCGAACGCGCTGCACCCGCCTCGAGCGTGAACGGCGACGGCACCTCGCCGTCGTGCTCGTCGGCGAACTCGTCGTACATGTCGCGCATCTTGTCGTCGACGCGCGGTGCCGTCGCCCAGCGCGCCGTAGCTGTAGGGCCATTTGCCGGCTCATCTGCGTGGCCCTCGGCCATGACCGCCTGGCGTACTCGGCCAGGAGCTCGCTCGAGCACGGGATCGGCGGCGACGTCGACGCGGTTCTGATGGCGGCTCAGCACGAGCGGATGCGTCGGCGTCGAAGCCGCTGAAGTGAAAGAAGGCCAGCGGGCGGCCGTCGACCGTGTAGCGACGCCGTCGCGCTGCGAGCGTCGCGCTCGTGGAGGTTCCAGTACGCGACGTTGTACTCGGGGTCGCGCACGATCGCCAGGTCCGGTGAGGAAGCCCGGGCGCGAGGTCGAACCATCGCTGGTCCACGAAGTATCCCCACATCGGATCCACGCGGCAGTCGCGGCGCAGCCGGTCCGCCCACCAGTCGAGCAGCCTGCGTCGACCTCGGGCCCGGGCGCCAGCGAGACGTAGCCGAGGTTGTAGACGCCGGCGATCATGATGTCGACCTGGCTCGGGCGTCGGCCGTCCGGGGGGATCGGCTCGCTGTTGTGCGGGATCAGGACGACGCCGTGCTCGGCCGCCAGCTCGCTCGAGCCGGCTGCAGCGAACCGTAGATCTTGATGTCGGGGTCGAGGTAGGTGACCGGCCCGCCGGTCGCGGCGAGCAGGTGGCGCAGCAGCCACGGCTTGACCGCCGTCGAAAGCTCGAGCACCGAGTAGCGCAGCGCCATGTGGGTGAACGGCTCGCAGCCGATGTCGGCTCGGGGTCAGGACCTCGAACGGCTCCTCGGCCGGGTCGAGGTACTCGCGAGAAGTCGTCGATGACCAGCGTCCACAGACGGCTGTCCGGATGGTGCTCGGCCAGCGACCGTGCCAGCACGCGGGCGTGCGCGACATAGTTCTTGGCGATGATCGTGCAGACGTTCAAGGCCGCGCAAAGTACCAGCCTGCTTCGCGGACGGCCCGATTGCTACCGTCTCGCCGTGAGCGCGATCGCTGAGCGAGAGAGTCGATCGTCGGGCCGCGCAGCCGCGGCCGGCTCGCCGCGGCCGGCATCTCGGTCAAGCACGTCAGCAAGACGTTCCGGCCTCCCCCACGAGCGCTACCACACGCTCAAGGAGCGAGCCCTGCACATCTTGGCCGCGCACCGCAGCTTCGACGTCCTGCAGCGCTGTCCAGGACGTGAGCGCTGGAGATCGCGCCGGGGAATTCTTCGGGATCGTCGGCCGCAACGGCAGCGGCAAGAGCACGCTGCTCAAGTGCCTCGCCGGGATCTACGAGATCGACAGCGGTCAGCATCGCCATCAACGGCCGGCTGTCGCCGTTCATCGAGCTGGGCGTCGGCTTCAACACGGACCTCACCGCGCGGGACAACGTGATCATCAACGCGATCATGCTCGGGCTGTCGCGCAAGGAGGCGCGCGAGCGCTTCGACGACATCATCGCGTTCGCCGAGCTCGAGGAGTTCGTCGATCTCAAGCTCAAGAACTACTCATCCGGCATGTACGTCCGGCTGGCGTTCGCCACCGCGGTCCAGGTCGACGCCGACATCCTGCTGATCGACGAGGTGCTCGCCGTCGGGGACGCCGCGTTCCAGCAGAAGTGCTTCGACGAGTTCACGCGGCTGCAGCAGGCCGGGCGCACGATGGTGTTCGTCACCCACGACATGGGCGCGGTCGAGCGCTTCTGCGATCGCGCGATGCTGCTGGAGCGCGGCCGCGTGGTCGACATCGGCGACCCGGCGTCGATCGCGCGCCAGTACAACCACCACAACTTCCGCCGCTGGCGCGAGGAGGGCGGGACGCCGGAGGACGAGCTGCCGCCGAAGGACCCGGCGGCGACGGTCGTCAATGCCGTCGTTCGAATCGCCCGACGGGCGAGACCGCGGTCACCAGCGTCCAGGGCGAGTCGTGCCTGGTGCGGATGCGGGTCCACTTCCGCGAGGCGATCGACCATCCGGCGTTCTCGATCACTCTGCTGGACGAGAGCCACCGCCCGGTGTTCACCACCAACACCGACACGCAGCACATCGACACCGGGGCGTTCGACGCCGGCAGCGACGCGACGATCCGGCTGCGCTTCGAGAACTTCCTCGCCCCCGGGCGCTACCTGCTGGTGGCCTCGGTCGCCCGGCCCGGGTTCGGCGCCGAGGTCTGCACGCCCACATGACGAACTCGATCATCGTGATCGCCGACAAGCCGGGCGGCGGGGTCACCGACCTCCCGCACACGCTCGAGATCGAGCGCGGCGAGCGACCTAGCGGCCGTCGTCGGTCGCGCCCGCGCCGCGACGCGCGGTAGCCCGCCTCTGAGGGCCGCGCGCAGTGGCCCGGCCAGGCGCGGGCGCGCCAGCAACGCGAGGAGGGGGCGCTCGAGATCCTGCGGGCAGGACGCCGTCAGGGCCCGACGAGGCGCATCGCGTCCTCGCTGAGCCCGCCGCGCATCAGCCCCGGCCCGCGCTCGAGCGACGCGGCGGGCGCCGGCGGCGCCGTCGCACGCGCGCGCGGTAGACCTCGACCAGCCGCCGGCCCGTCGTCCTCCCAGCGCAGCGCGCCGGCCGCCGCGCGCGACGGCCGCGACATTGGCCGCCGCGCGCCGCCTCGTCGCGCATCAGCGCCAGCGCCGCGTCGGCGGTGGCCGCCGCGTCCCAGGCGCACGATCTCGGCGGCGCTCCTCGGGCAGCAGCTCGCGCAGCGCCGTGCCCGCCGCCCACAGGCACGGGACGCCGGCCGCCGCCGCCTCGAACGGGATGAGCCCGAAGCCCTCGTGCACCGTCGGGTAGAGGACCAGCCGCGCGCCGGCGCCAGCAGCCACGCCTTGCCCGCCTCGCTGACCTCGTCCGAGCGCGATCACCGCCGCGGCCAAGCGCGGGCTCGCGTCGAGCCGCACGCTGCTCGTCGGCTCGCGCGATGAGCCGTAGCGGACGTGCGGGCCGGCCAGCACGAGCCGGCCCGGCCAGTCGTGGCGCCGCTGGAGCTCGGCCAGCACCTCCAGCGCGAACAAGCGGTTCTTGTGCGCGAAGTCCGTAGCCGAGGCACAGACCATCAGCTCGACCTCGCCGGCCAGGGCCTCGGCGCCGGGCGGCGGGACGGGCGCCGCGGCGGGCAGCACCACGGCATGGTCGACGCCGATGTGCGACGACGTCGGCACGCTCCGGCTCGACGAGCTCCTCGGCGAGCGCGTCGGCGCGCACGTGCTCCGAGAAGAACAGGACGCGGTCGGCGGCCGCCAGCGCGCGCCGCGTGAGATCGCGGTAGCCCTCCCAGGCGGTCGCCGAGGGGAAGTAGTCCGGGGTCGTGGAAGCTGATCAGGTCCTGGTGGGTGACGACCAGCCGGTCGCCGAGCCGGCCCAGCACGGCGAGGTCAGCCGGCGACGAGATCTGATGGGGCCGGTGCACGACGTCGGCGCGGTGCCGCCGCCGCGTCTGGCCTCCGGGCCCGGCCGTGCGCAGCGTGACGCGGGCAGGCCCTCCAGCGCACGTCGGGTCTCTGACATCCGGCCGCGCGAGACCAGCGCGGTGACGCGCACCTCCCCGTGCCGGGCGACCGCCCCGATCAGCTCGGCGACGTGCAGCCGCGTGCCGTCGCAGCGGCCCGTCAGTGCGCGCGCGTCGATGAGCACGGACAGCCGCCGCAGGGCTCGGCGCGCGACGCCGAGTGCGCGTTGCACGGTTGCGCCAGCGTCGGTCTTCGCGTTCGCGGCCGCCGGGCGGAGCCGCTCCGGCCAGCACGAGCACGTCGTCGGCGAGAACATGGAACAGGCCGCGGTGCACGCACCGCGCGCCGAAGCGGCCGAGATCAGGCAGATCGCCGTCCCCGCGAGCTCCAACGCTGCACGCCGCACGTAGACGCAGCCGCCCTCGGGCGCCGCGAGCCGCGGGCGGTTGCGCACCGCGCGCGGCGGCGACCGTCGAAGCGCGGCGTCCGAGCCACCTCGGCGGAGGTCGACGGTGCCGGCGGCCACGCCGCTAGCCGCGCCGAGCGCGCTCGCGGTCGCCATGCCGGCTTCGTCTGCAGCCGCCTCGCGCAGCCGCTCCAGCCAGCCGGCAGCGACCAGGCATCCGGGCGCCCACGGCCACGACGTCGGCGGGCGCGGCGGCCGCCGCTGCCGCTGCCAGATCAGCGGGCCGATCGCCGGGCGAGCAAGTAGACGAGCCGCTCGGAGCCAGCAAGTCCGGTCGATCCTGCAGCGACAGCGCTCCGGCACGGCGCCGTACACGAGCACCACGCGTGTCCGGCGGAGAATGTGCCAGGACCCGGCGCAGCGCCTCGACGAAGTCCTCCAGGCGGCCGCCGACCGCCACGCAGATCACGACCTCCCCGCGGCGCGCGCCCACGCTGCCCCGGGGCTCGATGCAGCGAGTGCTCACGCTGCGATTATCGCCCACACCCCGGTGGCCAAGGTCCCTCTGGGAGGCGGATCGACTGCTAGCTTGCTCCCCGATGAGCGTGCCCGGACACACATGCCTACGGACCCTCGGCGCTGGGCGGAGACGCTCGTCGGTTCTGGGAGCTGACCGCGACCCTGGCCCGCAGCGAGTTCAAGCTGCGCTACTTCGGATCGGCGCTCGGATACGTGTGGTCGCTCGTGCGCCCCCTCCTGTTCTTCGGGGTGCTGTATTTGTTCTTCACCGAGATCCTCGACGTCGGCAAAGGCGTGCCGCACTACGGCGTCTACCTGCTGACCGCAATCGTGCTGTGGAACTACTTCGGCGAGGCGACGGGCAACGCGGTGGCGTGCTTGGTGACGCGCGAGCCGCTGCTGCGCAAGATCCGCTTCCCGCGCATGGTCATCCCGCTGTCGGTGTCGCTGACGGCCACCTTCAACCTCGCCATGAACATGATCGTCGTGTTCGTGTTCGCGGTGCCCAGTGGCGTCGACCCGACAGGTGAGCTGGCTGGAGCTCATCCCGATCACGCTGGCGCTCATCGCGTTCGCCACGGGGATCGGGATGCTCCTGTCCGCCGCCTACGTCCGCTACCGCGACGTCGCGCCGATCTGGGAGGTGCTCGTCCAAGCCTGGTTCTACCTCACGCCCATCATGTACGTCGCCTCCCGCTACACCGAGCCCGCGGCGGTCCATCGCTTCGGTCACCAGCTCGTCCACATCGCGATGATCAATCCCGCCGCGCTGCTGTTCACCCAGATGGGCCACGCGTTCATCGGCGGATCCAGCTTTCCATCGGCGGTGGCGATCGGCGGAACGCCGTCGGCGCATCGCCGCCGGCGTGCTCATCCTCGCATCGTTCGCGCTGGGCCTGTGGTTCTTCACCCGCGAGGCGCCGCGGGTCGCCGAGAACCTCTAGCCGGCACGCGTCGGGTCAGAGTCCCGCGAGGATCGTCCGCAGCCCGTCGCGTAGCGAGACCTGCGCCTCCCACCCGAGCTCCTTGCGGGCGCGGGTGACGTCCAGGCAGCTGCGGCGCACCTCGCCGGGCCGCTCGGCCTCGAAGATCGGCTCGGCGAGCGGCCGGTCCGGGGCGACGTCGTCGAGCGCTGCGATGAGCTCCAGCACGGACGTCTCCTGCCCATGGCCGATGTTGACCGGCCCGGTGATGGCGGACTCGGCGGCCATCAGGTTGGCCCTCACGACGTCGGACACGTCGACCCAGTCGCGCGTCTGGCCGCCGTCGCCGAACACCGTCGGCGCGGTGCCGTCGATGAGGTGGCCGCAGAAGATCGCCACCACGCCGGCCTCGCCGTGCACGTCCTGGCGCGGCCCGTAGACGTTGCCGTAGCGCACCGAGACCGTCGAAAGCCCGTGCAGGCGGGTGTAGAGCGCGCAATAGCCCTCGGCGCCGAGCTTGCTCTGACCGTAGGGGGCCAACGGCCGGATCGGGCTGTCCTCGGGCGTGGGGAGCACGTCGGCGTCGCCGTACAGCCCGCCACCGGTGGAGGTGTTGACCACGCGGCGCACCCCGGTCTCGCGCGCGGCCTCGAGCACGTTGATGGTTCCCAGGATATTGGTCTGCGCATCGTCGGCCGGGTGCTCCACGGAGTGGCGAACGTCGATCTGCGCGGCGAGATGGAAGACCAGCTGAGGCGTCGCGGCGGCGAACACGGCGCGGACCGCGTCGGCATCACGCACGTCGACGGTCTCGAGCGACGCCCCGTTTGCCAGCGCGTTGGCCAGGTTTTCACGCTTGCCGGTGACGAGGGTGTCGATCACGGTTACCCGGTCGCCGCGCGCCACCAGCGCGTCGACCAGATTGGATCCGATGAAGCCGGCGCCGCCGGTGACCACGCAGTC
>CAVWTW010000013.1:0-279238 GCA_963758035.1 uncultured Actinomycetota bacterium | reverse complement strand
GATGACTCCGACGTTGCGGCGGCTGAATGACCGCGAGCGCTATTGGGGGCTGACCTGGCCCGGGTGGGCCGCCGCGGCCGCGGCGGGCGGCGTCCTGTATGGGGCGGTGCGACTGTCGCCGTTTGGGCTCAAGCCCACGGTCACCATCGCGGCGCTGCTGCTCGCCGTGGCGGGCACCGTCGTGCTCGGCGTCTCCGGGCAGGCGCTGTCGCCGGCGCGGCACCTGGCGGCGATCGCCGCTCACCGCCGCCGCCCCAAGTCCTGGCAGCTCCCGCACCGACCCGACGCCCGCGGACTGGTGCTGGCCAGCGCGCCCGCCCCGAGCCCGGAGGCGCGCGTCGACGTCGACCTCGAGTCGATCGTCGCGGGCGTCGGGCTGACGGGCGAGGAGGCGTTCTCGTGATGGCGCTGCGCAGCCGGGTCGGGTCGCTGGGGGAGCTGGTGCCGGTGTCGCTGGTGGAGCCCGACGGGCTGATCGTCACCACCGACGGGCGCTACGTGCGGGTGATCGAGTGCGACCGGGTGCCCAACACGATCACCGCCGACCCCGCGCAGCTCGCGCGCGTCGAGGCGGCGTTCGCGCATCTGTGCCAGACCATCGGCGATCGCCAGTCGCTGATGATCCTGGCCCAGACTGACCCGGTCCCGATCGCTGACGCGCTGGCCTCAGACCGCGAAGCCACCCGGGTCGCCGCCGCCCAGGACCACGCCGCCGGCCAGCCCGACCTGGCTCGAGCGCGGCGACGGCTGTTGGCCGCGACCGAGCAGACGGTGATCGCGGCCGCTGACGCCGAGCAGCCCGCGGTGGCCGCCCGCTGGTGGGTGGTGGTCCCCTACCGGCCGGTCATCGACGATCCCCGCCGGCAGTTGCAGGCGCTGGCCGCGGGCGCCAAGCACCGCGTCCTGTGGGCCGCGCACCGCGACGCCGCGGTGGAGAGCCTGCGCTACTGCGCCCAGGTTGACGGCGCGCTGCGCCGCGCCGGGATCGACACCTGGCCGCTGGACGGCACCCAGACCCTGGCCCTGCTGTGGGAGCGGCTTCACCCCGCCGCCGAGACCACCCCCGACTTCCAGCGCCTCGCCGACGCCTGCCAGGTCGCCGCCGCCACCGACCCCGAGGTGGCCGCCCGGGTCCGCCACGAGCTGCTGGAGGCGGTGTGCGAGAACCCGTCCGCGAGCCTGGATGTCGGCGAGCATCCCGCGTGGATCCGTCACGCCGACGGGAGCCTGGAGGAGACCATCCACCTCGCCACCCCACCGTTGGCGACCGACCCCTCGTGGCTGGCGCACCTGCTCACCTGCCCGCTGCCCGCCACCTTGGCGGTGCACATCTCGGTCGGGGTGCGCTCCCGGGAGCGCTCGCGTCAGCGCCGCCGCTGGCAGCGGCTGCGAGCCGCGGTGCGCTACAAGGACCGCCACGACCGGCTGGTCGGCTCAGACGAGGAGGACGCGCTGGCGGAGGCCGCGACCGTCGACGCGGAGCTGGCCGGGCAGCTCGGCGCCACCGTCTATGAGGTCGGGATCTACTGCGCCCTGCGCGACCCCGCCGGGCACCCCGAGAGCTTTGAGCGGACGGTCAAGCAGACCTGCGCTGACTTTCACACCCTGACCAACGCCCGCGTCGTCCGCGGCCGCCACCTCGCCCTGCACGGGTTCACCTCCACCCTCCCGCTGGGCATCGACGTCCTGCGGGCGCGGCGGCGCTACGCGCAGCGCAACATCGCGCACTGCGTCCCCTTGACCTCCAGCCGGTGCGGCTGCCCCGACGGGCTGATCCTCGGCACCGCCGATCCCGGCGGGACGCTGGAGCGCCTGGACCCCTATGACCCCCGGTTCAGCACGTCGCTGACCCTGATCGTCGGCAAAGGCGGCGGCGGCAAGACCGTCACCTCGATCCTCCTCGCCGCCCGGTTCCTCGCCCAGGGCGGACGGATCTATGTCACCGACCGCTCCGCCACCCCCGACGAGCACGGCGACACCGCCGGCACCGGGCACTACGACACCCTGCTCTCGCTCATCCCCGGGGCGCGGCGCGTGCAGTTGGGGACCGCGCACGGCGACGTCATCTGCCCCTGGGACGTCCCCGACGTGACGCATGTTCCCGATCAGAAGACCGAGTTCCTGCTCGCGCTGCACGCGCTGCTGATCGGCGAGGCGCACGACCCCGCCGGGCTGACCCGCACCCTGGACACCGACGAGGAAACCCTGCTGCGCGACGCGATCGGCCACGTCTACCGCCACTGCGCCGCCACCGGCCAGCGCCCCCGCGAGCAACTGCTCATCGACACCCTCACGCGCCCGCCAGCACGCCGGGGAGCTGTCGGGCGCCAACGCCGACAAGCTCCAGTCGCTGCTGCTGCGCCTGGGCCCCTACGGCACCGACGGCGCGCTCGCGCACGTCGCCGACGCGCCGACGACCGTCGCCGCAGGACGCGCCGCTGGTGCTGTTTGATTTCACCGGCCTGTCTGACCGCCTCGCGCCGGCCCTGACGCTCGCGGTCGCTGACTACGTCGAGTGGCGGGTGCATCAGCTGCGCCGCCGCCGGGTCGCCGGGGACCTCGATGGGCACGGCCCGTGGGCGGGCCGCGCGCAGCTGATCATCGAGGAGGGCTGGAAGCCGCTTGTCCTCACCCGCCGCCGGCGCGTGGCTGAACGAGTACGCGCGCCGCGCGCGGCACTACGCGCTGTGGCTGACCTTCATCACCCAGTTCTTCCGCGACTTCGATTCAGAGCAGGGCCGCGCGCTGCTCTCCAACCACGCCGTCGCGCTTGTGCCTGCCCAACGAGCGCCGCGACCTGGAGCACGCCCGCGACACCCTCGGGCTGTCCGACACCGATATCGCCGAGATCGAGCAGCTGCCCGCCCACAAGGGCGCCTACGCGACGCTCTACATGATCTCCGCGCGCGGGCGCGGCGCGGTGCGCATCGCGCCCGCCGCCCCCGAGTACTGGATCGCCTCCTCAAACCCCGAGACCGACCAGCCGCTGCGCCACGCCGCCCTCACCCAGACCGGCGGGGACCCGTGGCGGGCGCTGGGGCTGTTGTGCGACCCCGCCTGGCACGAACACCACCACCCCGCCGCGACCCCGCGCTCATGACCGCCACCACCCGGCCCCGCGCCACCGCCTGGCAGCACCGCGCCCACCGCGCCGCCGCGCGCGGCGCGCCGCGGCGCTGCTCATCGCCGG
Organism: uncultured Actinomycetota bacterium; assembly: GCA_963758035.1. GTDB lineage: Bacteria > Actinomycetota > Thermoleophilia > Solirubrobacterales > Solirubrobacteraceae > Palsa-465. The sequence continues at coordinate 276,048 of CAVWTW010000013.1, read as the reverse complement.
CGGCGCGATGCTGATCGTGGTGCCGGTGGTGCTGCTCGCCGGCGCCGGCAACCCCCCGTGCACCGCGCCGGCCACGCCCGGGCCGACGGGAGCGGCAGCCCCGGCTGGGCTCGCGCAGCGCGGGCATGTTCGCCGCGCCGCTGGCGCTGCGCGCCCGGGCGGTGGTACCGCGTCGGCGCCACCGAATACGGCGGCCTGGTCGGCTCAAGCGGCGCCTTCTTGCCCGCAGAGCCCGACTCGTTCGCCGAGCTCTCCCTGCTCGATCACAACCCCTACCCCGCCTTCACCTTCGCCGACGCCAACGCGCTGGACAACCTGCCCTACGGCACCGCCATCCGGGTCGCCCACGGCCACCGCCAGGCGGTCCTGGTCAAGCGCGACATCGGCTACGGCCAAGGCCCCGGCCAGGCCATCCCCTACCGCCTGGACATCTACGACACCGCCGCCGCACCGCTCGGCGTCACCAAGACCACCGTCGCCATCGCGCTCGCGCCCGCCTCGGGGACCGCCGCCACCCTCGACCAACTCCCCGCGCCCCCCACCGCGCCCAACACCAGTGCCGCGTGCCCGCCGCCCGCCGGCGCGCCGCTCACGCTCACCCCGGGCCAGCAGGCGCAGATCCAGCCCGACGGGACCGCCACCGCCCCCAGCGCCGCGCCCGCCGCCGTCAAGCTCGCGATCGCCGCCGCCAACCAGATCCACACCCACCCCTACAGCCTCCCCGCCGGCGCGCCGCCCATCCACTACGGGCCGCTCTCCTCCCTGTGGCCCGCGTATGACTGCTCAGGCGCCGTCTCCTACGTCCTCTACAAGGCCGGGCTGCACGGCGTCATGCCCGACGTCTCGGGCAGCCTCGAAGCCTGGGGGCAGCCCGGACCCGGGCGGTGGATCACCGTCTACGCCAACTCCACCCACGCCTTCATCACCATCGCCGGCCGCGCCTTTGACACCGCCGACTACGGCGGCCCGAACCTCCCCGCCGGCCCCGGCCCCCGCTGGCGCCAAAACCCCACCGGCAACCTCGCCGACGGCCTCGCCTACGTCGCCCGCCACCCCGCCGGCCTATGAGCCCCCGCGCCCTCACCACCATCACGCTCACCGCTCGCGGTCGCTGTGGCCGTCGCCGGGTGCGGGATCACCGACCCCTACCACCCCAGCCGCCGGCCGCGCCGTCACCACCACCGTCGACCTCCACGTCGACGACGACCACCAGCGCCGCCGCCGCCGACAGCGGCGACCCGGCCCCCGAACGCGGCGGCACCATCCCCGCCGCCGCCCAGGCCGCGCAACACACCCTCGCTGCCGGCGCCGCGGCGCCCACCCCGCGGGCCGCGCTTGAGCGCTACGCCCGCCTGTATCTCAACTGGACCGCCGCGGGCCTGGTCGCCCGCGAGCGCCAGCTCGCCGCCCTCGCCCTCGGCCAAGCCCGCGCCCAAGCCCTGCAGGCCGCCGCCGGCGCGGCGCGCGACCCCGAGCTCACCCGCAGCCACGTCACCAACACCGGCCAACTCATCGCCATCACGCCGGGCACCGGCGCGGCCAGCCGGCCGCTGGGTGCTCGTCAGCCGCGAGACGCACCACCGGCACCGGCGACTACGCCGGACTGCCCGCCGCCCTGCACGTCATCTACGCCCAAGTCACCCACACCCCCACCGGATGGGTCGTCAGCCAATGGTCACCGCAAACCTAATCCACGGCCGGCACATCGCCACCGCCGGCGCCACCGTCATCGCGCTAGCACCGCTGGCGGCGTCGCCCTCGGCGCCGTCGACCCCGGCCTGGCCGGCGCGACGGCGCCGCACCCCACGCTGACCGGCAGCGTCGGCGGACGCGCTGGGCATCCTGCAAAACAACCTGCGCGTCCTGGCCGCCCCGTACCTGCTGTGGCTGCTCGGATTCCACACGCCGCCGGCTGGCCCGCCGGGCCGGGGACCTCCTCATCCTCGTCGTCACCGCCCACAGCACCCTCCCGGTCGGCGTCGAGCTCGGGCGCTGGCGCACGCGGCTGCTGCCCTACCTGCCCCAGCTGCCGCTCGAGTGGGCCGCGCTGGCCCTCGCCGTCAGCGGCTGGCTGCTGATCCGCACCACCGCCGCGTCCCGCCGCCAGGTCGCGCGTGCTCGCCGCGCGTCACCGCGGGGCTGCTGACCGGCGCCGCTGGCCTGGAGACCTGGTGCACCCCCACCGGCGCTCCGCCCCACCGGCCGTAGCGCGGACCGAGGGCGACGGCATACGGGATCGGGCCCGCCTGGTGGGTGCCGGTGGGTTGTCGACGCCACGGATTGTGCGCCGCCGGCGGCCGGGTCGCTGCAAGGTCGCGGGCTCCCTTTCCCTCACTGCGCTCGGTTCCGCTCGGCCGCATCGGCGGCGCTGACCGGGCTCTGTCCACCACCACCGACCCCCACAAGGAGGGATCGATCACATGAACGCCGTAGCACTCACCGGCAGGCTCACCACCGACGTCCAGACCGCGGACCACCAACGGCGGCACCCAGGTCGCCAGCCTGCGCGTGGCCATCCAGCGCCCCCGCAAGGACGGCGAGGACCAGGGCGCTGACTACGTCGACGTCACCGTGTTCGGCCGCCAGGCCGAAACGTGCGCCGAGTACCTGGCCAAGGGCCGCAAGGTCGCCGTCGAAGGCCGCCTGCACCACTCCGAGTGGGACTCCGACAACGGCCGCCGCCAGAAGCTCGAGGTCATCGCCTCACAACGTCGAGTTCCTCGACGCCCCCCGCTCCTCACGACACCCCGACCGCAGAGGCGGCCGCGTAAACGACAGGCGGCTGGGCGGGACGCCCGTGCAGGGGCGTCCCGCCAGACGGCCGCCCTCCAACGGAGAGCGACATGCGACACGACACTTCTACCACCCCTCGCGCAGAACGTCCCGCTGCGCGTCAGGACGCACTTCAACGCCCCCGAGTGGGCAAGGCGCAAGCCGACCAGCGCGAGCGCGCGGAGATCATCCGCGAGCACCTGGCCAGCCCGCGAGCCAAGGGCTGCCGGTGCCCCACCACACCCTCGAGCACCCGCGAGGAGCTGCGCGCGCTCGGGGCCGGCTGCACCGCCGGGCGGTGGGTCTGCCCGACCCTGGACGCCATCCGCCGGAGGCTCGGGACATGACCACCGCCACACCGATCCGCGGCAGGCACGCCGCCGCCACACCCGTCGCGCACCGACGCAGCAACCCACGAGCGCAGATGAGGAGCTGCGGGCGCTTGTGGGCGATGACCGCAGCGCAGCGCATCACGGCGATGTGGCGCGGGCAGCTCACCCGCCGCCAGCTGAGCAAATGGACCTCGCGAGCCCCATACGAAGTCCCGCTGCTCGGCGGCGAGTTCGCATGGATCGCGATGCGCACCCCGGAATGGGCCGAACCCAGCCACCCAGCCCATGTCACCAACGAGGCGAAAGTCATGACCAGCCAGCATCTGGCCGTCCCATCCACAGCACGAGCACTCGCGCGTGACCTTGCCGCGCTGTTCACCGAAGACCAGGAGCTCGCCCACCGGCTCAACGACGCCCAAACGCGGCTGCGCGACGCCACCGAGCGGCTGTGGTCAGGACTGCACCCCGACGCGCACGCGATGCTCTACGACGACACGCACGCCGTCAGAGCGCCGGACGTTCGCAGCCACAGTCAGGTCATCGCAGTGATGCTCGACCAGCTGCGCGGCGGGGCTAACGAGCTGCAGTTGCGCACCGCTGTGCTGACCACGGTGGTAGGAGATCCACTCGGCGGTGCATCGCGCGTTCGTCGACTACCAGTCCGCAAGCGAAGAGCGCCGACAACTCGCCATCGAGGCCGGCGAGCTCGGACGACGACTGGTCGACGCGCTCACCGCGGCGGGCTGGACCGAGCCAGAAGCACGCAGCGCCAACGTCCACGACCTCGCCGAAGGGAGAGGCCACCATGTTCCATGCTGACCGCGATGCCCTCGAGGAGACGCTCACTCGCGCCCGTGATCACGCGGCCCGCTTCGCCCGGTGGCTCGAGCACCTGCGCGCAGCGGATCCTGAGTTCGCCGAGGCCTCGGCGCTCCACCCCAACGACGAAGGCGACTGGCAGGCCGCCGTCTACCTCCTCATCGGCTGCAACGAAGTCTGGAACCTGCTCGCCCGCGACGTACTCGCGCACGCGTCGATTGCGCCAGTGATCGAGGAGCTCGCCAAGCCTCGGCGCGGGTGGTCCTCAAGCGAGTACGCGGTGATGGAGTGGTCTGCGCACTTCTGGAACCTCGACCGCTGGCCCGCCAAGTTCCCCTACGTCTTCGAGCATCACTACTTCGAGCGCTGGATCACCGCCTGCCACCTCTATATGAGGATCACGCCAGCTCACACGAGCTCGGAGGGAGGCACACCATGTCGCTGACGCTCCCCGGCGCCGACATCCGCGGCTTCTACCTCCAACTCGGCATCCCGCTGCCCGAGACCCTGCGGGCCGATGTGCCCGTCAGCTGCTTTGCGGACCCCGACGCGCATCGCCGCGCAGGACCGCGACCCGTCCTGCTCGGTCAACACCGTCACCGCAGCGTGGCGCTGCCACGGCTGCGGCGCGCGCGGCGGCGCCTACGACGCCGCACTCGCCAAAGGCCACACCCCACGCTCAGCCATCGACCTGATGATCGCCCACGGCCTCACCGAACGCCGCGGCCGCCTACAGACAGCACGCGAGCTGCTCAACGCACCCCGCCGCCCACGAGCGAATCAAACGCCACCGGCGCCGATACAGCACGACGAGGCCGCGCGCACGAAACTCCTCGTCAGCGACGACGATGTAGCCCGCTGGCAGGCAGCGCTATCCCACCGGCCCGGCCTACTGGCCCGACTTGCCGAGGAGCGTGGCTGGCGTTACGAGACGATGACCGCGCTCGAGCTGGGCTTCGATCGCGGCCGGATCACCATCCCGATACGCAACCGGGCCAGAGGACTCCGCGGCCTGCTCCGCTACCAGCCACAACCGGCCCCCCGCCCCAAGATGCTCGCCGCCCCCGGAAGCCGGCTCGGGCTCATACCCCACCCCAGCATCGAAACCTCACAACACATCCTGCTCGTCGAAGGGCCCCCAGACATGATCGCCGCCCGGAGCCACGGCCTCCCCGCCATCGCCGTACCCGGAGACCACGCATGGCAACCCGGCTGGGCGCAATTACTCACCGGACGAGAAGTCACCATCGTGATGGACGCCGACACGGAAGGACGCGCCGCAGCCGCCCGAATCTCGGACGACTTGGCGGAGACCGCCAAGGCCCAGATCATCGACCTCGCGCCCAAGCGGACAGACGGATACGACCTCACCGACTGGCTCGCCGACCACACCGCCCTCGCGGACGACCGACTCTTTGGCCAGGTCATCGCACGGTCAACGTGCCAGCCGATCTCCAGATCACACGAGCCGCTAGGGAGGCGCAGTGGCAACCGCTAACTCCCTAACGCTCAGTGACGAGCAACTTAACCGGCTCGCCGATCTTCTCGCGGTCAAACTCGTCGCCGTAAAGCCTCCGGCGCGCCCGATGTTGACCGTCGAGGATGTCTGTACGACGTTCCAGGTCAGCCGGGCATGGGTGTACGAGAACGCCGGACGACTCGGTGGAGTCAAGCTCGGGCCCGGGCGGCGCGCACCGCTTCGCTTCAATGCCGACCGCGTAGCGGCTGCTCTCAGCCCGCTGACGCCATCGGGCTCGGAGCCAAGTACCCCGAGCACGGGTCGTCCTCGTCGACGGCGGCCGAAACGACTACATCCCGTTTACGATGGCTGACCAGTCGACCCACACCCGCCACACCGGAACAGGACAACCCAGCACGATGGCGAGTCGAGGACGGAAGCTCACCGGCGAGGTCAGAGAGCACGTCGCCACCTCCGGGATCATCACCTACTCGATCCGAGTCCGATGGCAAGGGGACCGGATCAACATCCGTCTAGGCACCGAGCTCGACGGATGGAACCGTCCCCTCGCCGAACTCAAACTCCAAGAGACGATGCAGGCAATTGCGGCAGGCGTCTGGCGTCCGCCCGTCCCAGACATCCCCGCCGAAGACCGCGACCCAATCTTTCATGAGTTCGCGACGGTGTGGCTGGACCGGCAGACCGTTGACCTCGACCACAGCACCGCAGCGTCCTACGGCCATGTCCTCAGTCGCTACATCCTGCCCGAGTTCAAAGGCCACCGGCTGACCGAGATCACCTACGAGGCCGTGCTCCTGTGGCGCGATCGGCTCCGCAGAGAGGCCGAGCAGCTCAAGCTCGCAAAGGAGAACGGGATCCGACTGCTCGACAGACACGGCAAGCCGAAAAGACCATTCGGAGGACAGACGATCAATGAGGCACTCCGACTCCTCGGACAGATCCTCGACCGCGCGGTGGAGAGCGAGCACTACGTTCTCGACCGCAACCCGGCCAAGGGTCGGTCGGGTCTGCGGGTACGAACTCCCGGCAAACCGCCGCGCGAGCATCTCGAAGCCGATGAGGTGCTCAGCCTCATCCAAGCGGCAGACCTAATCGACCAAGGCATCACACCCCAGAGCCTCGCCCGCGCGCAGGCGGCACGTGAGCTGCGAGCCCAGGGGCTGACATGGGCGCAGGTCGGTCGGGAAATGGGCTGCACCGACAGCACTGCAATCTACCTCTCGCGCGTGAAGCCCAGACGGAACGCATCGCGCCGACGACGGGCCATGATCATCGTCCTCTCGCTGACCGGGACGAGAGCCTCTGAGCACACCGGCCTGACCTGGGCTCGCGTGGATCACACCCACGGTCGCATCGTGCTCGACGACTCAAAGACCAAGGCCGGTGTGCGCGAGATCCACCTCTCCCCATTCGTGCGTGAGGAGCTCGCGCTCTACAAGGCATCGCTTGCGCAAAAGGCTGACCCCACCGATCCGGTGTTCGCGGTCCGCGGGGGCGGGACCGGTGACCGCTTCAACCTCGGCCGCCGGCTCAAACACATCGCACGTGTCGCAGCTGAGCTACGCGAGCGTGAGGGCCTGGCCCCGATGCCCGGGCGCATCACGCCGCATACGTTCCGCAGGACATTCATCACGCTCTCCTTCCAGGCAGGCAAGGACCTCGTATTCGTCCAGAGCCAGGCTGGACACGCCGATTGGAAGACGACGCTCGATATCTACACCCAACAGAGCGGACGCAGCGTCGACCCGCACATCCGCAAGCTGCTCGAGCAGTTTCTCGGCGAACCGACCGCCACGACCAATGCCGACGATGGCCAGCCGTCTATCGCGACCCACTCACGCGGTGGACGTCCTCTGATGCCCGTACTCTCGATCACGATGCCGGAAGGGCACTCAAAGATCCCGTATCCGCGCTACCCGACACACCTGCAGCGACGCGCGACCAGGTCGCTGATGCAGCTGACCGCGACGATTGGTCATTTTGGTCCGGTGACTCGATTTACCGGACCAAAGGCAGACAAAAAGCCCGTAAACCGTAGACCAAGCCGCCGTGTGAGCCACCGACGCTCCGAGGTATTTCCCCTGCATATAGCGTATTTTGGACGCCAATGTCCACACGACTGAAAATCGTGGTGTCCCGGGTTCAAGTCCCGGTCTCGCCACTCCCTGAAGTACCGTCGGAGCGACTCAGGAGCTCGCGTCGACCCGACTAGCCTCTCGCGCGTGCTCGTGCTGCTCCCACCCTCTCAGGGCAAGGCGTCGCCCGATCGCGGCCGCCGCGCCGGTCTCTCGACGCTGGTCTATCCACGATTGCGTGAGCCGCGCGAGCGGCTGATCGATGCGGTTGACCCGGCCCTGCGGATCGCGCCGGCGATCCCGGCCGCCGAGCTCTACACCGGCGTCCTGTTCGCGGCTCTGGGTCTGGCCGACCTCCCCTGGGACGGCGTGCTGATCTCCAGTGCGCTGTGGGGCGTCGTACGCCCCGGCGATCGGATTCCCGCCTACCGCCTGGAGATGACGGCCAAGCCGCCCGGCATCGGCGGGCTGGCTGCCTATTGGCGTGAGCCGTTGCGCGCGACGCTCCCCGATCGCGGCCTGGTGCTCGATCTGCGCTCGGGGTCCTACGCGGCGGCCTGGCAGCCTCGTCGCGCGACGCGGCTCGCTGTCCGCGGGTTCACGGAGGCGCCCGACGGCACGCGGACCGTGATCACGCACATGGCCAAGCGCGTCCGCGGTGAGGTCGCGCGCCTGGTGCTTCAGTCCGGAGGCGCCGAGCGCCCGGAGGAGGTTGCCGAGATCGTCACCGCGGGCGGCCTGCGCGTGGAGCTCTCCGATGGCCTGCTCGACGTGATCGAGTGACTCGGCCTGATTGCGCGCGAACGTCACCGCGCTTCGTGAAGGGTGGATGACGCGCGCCGGCCGAGAACGCGCCTCGGCCGGCTCGGTCTGATGGTGGATCAGCCGGCGATCTGGTTGTGCACGCGGGCCACCATCGGCTCGTTGATCTCGATGCCGGCCGCGTTGAGGATCGGGAGCAGGGTCGCCCCGAACGCCTCAAACGCCTCCTGGGACTCCCAGAGATCGAACACCTGTATCTCGCCGCCCGTCTCCAGGGCGACGTGAGCGATGCGTCCCTCGGGGGCTCCGGCGCCCGCTGCCTCAAGCTCGGCGAGCGTCGAGTCATACCTCTCCTGCGTGAACCCCTTACCAGTGATGTAAAAGCCCAATGCCATTCGGTCCCGACCCCTCTGCGCGTGAGCGCGGTGGTTTGCCGTCAATCGGTCGACTCTATGGCACGGTCTCGGGCGTCGCCACTGCGCCCGAGAATGCCTCGGGCGCCGGCGCCCAGGGCGTCCGCGCTCCTGACCGCGGCGTCGAGGCCTCGAACCCGAGCTGCCCCAGCACCGCCGCCGCGAGCAGTCCCGCGAACGCGAGCGGCGCAATTGCCCCGCCGGCTGCCGCGAGGATGAGGCCGACCGCGGCCAGAACGATCCGGCTCACGAACGTGGGATCGCGCAGCGAGGTCCATTCGGCCCCGAGGTGGATGGCCGCCAGCGACAGCGCAAAGGCCGCGACCCCGCCCGCCATCGCCCAGCGCGCGCCCGCGCCGACGCTCGGCCCGGCGGCGTCCATGATCACGAGCTTGCTGCCCTCGCCGAATCCGGCCACACCGGCCAGCAGGCTGAAGTGGGCATAGACGAACACCAGTCCCAGGGCGCCTCGCCCGACCACCGAGGTGTCGGTGAGATCGAAGTAGATCCACCACAAGGTGAGGGCCACGACGAAACAGAGACCCCCGACGACCCAGGACTGCAGGGTGAACTCGAATCCCGCCACGCCCGCCACCGCGGCAGACACCGATTCGCCGAGCACGATGATGAAGAACGTCCCGAACCGCTCCACGAGGTGCGAGATGACCACGGCGGCCCCCTTGAGGGTTCTCCAGGCCCGCACCGGAATGCCGAGATCGATGATCATGGCCACCGCCCACAGCACCTCACGGACCGGGCTGGGGGTGAAGATCGAGGCGAGCCACAGCCCGGTCGTGAACCCGTAGCCGACGAGGTAGACGGCCGCAAGCCTCCGGCCGTCGCCGTGCACGTGGCGCCATGCGCGCGCGTACAAGGCGAGCAACAACACTCGGACTGCCAGATAGCCCACGGCAAACCCCACGGTGCCGCCGTGGCCCGCCATCACTCGTGGCACGTTGACGGCGATGGCGGCAACGGCGAGCATGGCGGCCGACTTGGCGAGACGGAAGATCAGGTCATCGGTGTCAAATCGGTTCGCGTACAGCGTGTAGAGAATCCACGCCCAGATGATCACCACCAGGAGTGCCACGAACCGGGCGAGCACCGGACCCGACGGATCGCGCGCGACGGCGGCGCCGAGCCGGCTCACCGCCGCCGCGAACACGAGGTCGAAGAAGAGCTCGAACCACGTGGCGTGGCGCTCCTCGCTCGGGTCGGCGGTGGTGCGCAGCCGCGGCGGCTCGAGGCGGAACGTGCCGCCCGCGCCGAGCACGCGACCCGTCACTGGCGCGCGACCAGCCACTGGCGCGCGCGGCGTCACGGGCGTGCGTAGAACTGCGCCTCGCCGTTACCGAACGACCAGTTCTCGGCCGCCGTCTCCGTCACGGATATGAGCACGTCCTCGGGCCGGACGCCCGGCTGCTCGCCGAGGCGCTCGACGATCCGCCGGTACATCGCGAGCTTCGCCTCGGTCGACTTGCCGGGCGCCCAGAACACCTGGATCTGCACGAGATCGGCGCTGCGCTCGATACCGAGGAAGGCTCCGTAGGCGAACGCGTCGGACGCGTGCTCGGTGATCGCCATGAAGCGATCTCCGTCCTGGATGGCGACGGTCTCGCGCATCGCCTCGTAGATCTCGTCCATCAGCGCCTGCTTGTACTCCGAGGTCTTGCCCTCACGGATGGCGATGCGGGTCACTGGCATGTCGTGCTCTCCTGTGCTGCGGTTGGGTGGCGGTTGATGAGCTGACCGGCGATGATGTCGAGGTCGTCGCCGACGTAGTCCGGTTGCGGTCCGACGTCGAGCGGGGCGTTGCCCTCGCGGAGGATGAGCGCGGCCTGCCAGCCCGCGGCGCGAGCCCCCAGGGTGTCCCAGGTGTGGCACGCGATCAGGCAGATGTCGCTCGGATCCGCGTCGAGCGCTCGCGCCACCGAGTGGTAGGCCTCAGGGGCCGGCTTGTGACGCCGCACGGACTCGTCGACGCTGAAGCGGCGTTCGAAGACATGGATGATCCCCGCCCGTTGGAGCTGGCGCCCGGAGATCTCCAGCGTGTTATCGGTCAACGTGAACAGCCGAAAGCCGTGCGCGCGCAGGCGGCGCAGCGCCGCCGCCACCTCGGGGTGCGGCGGCATCGAGGCGAAGCGCTCGGTGAGCTCAGCGCCGTCGGCGTCGCTGACGGTGAGCCCGCGCGTGGCGGCGAGCATGCGCAACACGGCGGCGCCGATGTCGGTGAACGGCACGTAGACCCCGGCGAGCGTCAGCGCCTCCGAATATGTGATCAGCCCGCCGAACCACAGCCGGAGGGCCGCGGGGTCGTCGAAGATGCGGTCGAAGGTGGGGCGGATCGTGTCCAGATCCAGCAGCGTCTCGTTGACGTCGAAGACGATGAGCGGCGGCTGTGCCATGCGAGGAGCCTTTCGTGGGTCGGGGCCGGTCCAGGGGCGCGTGTCCAACAGCTCGCGCGCGTGTTCGGGTCAGTGACCGACGGTGCGGCGTTTCTTACCGCGCACGGCGACCGGACGCGGTGAGCGCGGGCAGAACCGCGGCGGCGGGAGTTCGCGCAAGTTTTCTCAACGGCCGTCGTTCTCAGCTCCATCACGCGGTTTGCACACGTTCGTGGAGGTACGACGTGGTCGACTCAAAGCTTTCTACCGGTCCCCGGGGGACCGGATCATCCCAACCCTTGTTCGGCGTCAGGCAGCGCCACGACGCCGACGGTGTCGTGCGGATGACCCTGGTCGGCGAACTCGATCTCTCGGCCACGGATGGGCTGCGAGCGCGGCTCGACGAGGCCGGGCGGGCCAAGCGACGGGTCCGGCTGGACCTGTCCGAGCTCGAGTTCATCGACTGCAGCGGCATCCGCGCCATCCTGGACGCGATGGCCGAGGCGCGCCGTGACGGTCATGCGTTGGAGGTGGACCGGTCGGTCAGCCCGATCGTTGGGCGGCTCGTCTCGCTGGGGGCGATCGCCCGTGACCTCTGGCCCGCGGACGCCGCCGGTCATCCCGGGAGCGCCGCCGCAGCCTAGGCGACGGCGATCAGTCGCCGGCGGGCTCGCCGAGCACGACGCGGTCGCGCCCCTCGCGCTTGGCTCGCATGAGGTGCCCGTCGGCTAGGCGGACGAGGCGCTCGCGGTCATCGCGCGAGTCCGGCGACGTCGCCACACCGGCTGAGACGGTCAGGTTGCGTCGCGGCCCCAGCCGCGCGGCGCGCACCGCGGCGACGATGCGGTGGGCCACGTGCTTGGCCTCCTCTCGGCTCGTCCGCGGCAGCACCAGACAGAACTCCTCGCCGCCCGTGCGGCACGGAATGTCGTCGCGGCGGCTCTGTGCGCGCAGCACCTCGGAGAACTCGCACAGCACCTGGTCGCCGATGGCGTGCCCGTACCTGTCGTTGATGCCTTTGAAGGCGTCGACGTCGAAATAGGCCACCGAGGTCGGCCCGCCCCGCTCGCGCTCGGCCCGCAGCACGCTGGACAGGCAGTGCTCGAAGTGGCGGCGATTGAACAGGCCGGTGAGCTCATCGGTGAGCGCCTGGATGCGGAGCTGCTCGCGCTGGGCGGAGTTGACGTAGGCCATCGCCGCCAGGGAGGCGAAGCGCCGCAGCAGCAGGCTCTCCTCGGGCTGAAACCAGGCCGGCTCATCCTCCCGCCACACGTTGAGGGTGCCGACGACGTGATCGCCGACGACGAGCGGTGCGACCAGGATGGCGTCCTCGTCGCTCTGCGGGGTGCCCGGCATGACGTGCTCGCGCAGCAGCGGGTCGCCCGGAGCGAGATAGACGACCTCGGCGCGCAGGACGGCGGATCCGGTGATCGAGTTCTCCAGCGTCGGCCGCGAGGCCAGCGTCTCGGGCACGTAGCGGCCGGTGGCCAACAGCGGGACGAGCATCCGCTCGACCCAGACGACCTCGAACACCGCCAGGCTGGTGTAGGGCACGATCGGCGAGAGTGCGTCGGCCATCCCCTGGAGGGTCTCCTCGAGGGATTGGGCGGCGAGGACGCCGGTGGCGGCATCGATGATCGCCTCGAGACCGGACACGAGCCGATCGCCCGTGTCCTCGGTGGTATGCGCGCTTGAATCCATGATGATCTGGTCGGCCGAGGGGCCGTTTCAAGACCCATCGGACGGCCTCATCCCCGACTTGACTGAATCCGGTCCGACGCCGACAGACGTCAGCTCGGTCCCAGTAGGTCCCACCGGTTGCCGGCGATGTCCACAAACACGACCACCCGCCCGTATGGCTCGTCGCGCGGCTCGGAGACGAACTGGACCCCGGCGGCACGCAGCCGCTCGTAGTGGGATTGGAAGTCGTCCACGCGCAGGAACAGCCCGACGCGGCCGGCGAACTGGTCGCCGACGGCCTGCGTCTGGCGTTCGCCGTCGGCGCGGGCGAGCAGGAGGCCGGTGCTCGCTCCGGGCGGGCGGACCACGACCCAGCGCTTGGGGCGGCCGCCGGCGGTGGTCACCGCCGGTGAGTCCTCGATGAGCTCGAAGCCGACGGCGTCGACGAAGAAGGCGATCGCCGCGTCGTAGTCATCGACGATCACCGCGAAGTGCTCCAGGCGCATGGCGTCCCCCATGCCTCAGGCCGCCGCCACGCCGGCGCCGCCGCTCACCACGTCCGCGCACAGTTGCGCGAACCTCTCCAGCAGCGGCCGGCTGCGGCGCTCGTCCCAAGCCAGCACCAGCTCGGAGGGGCCGAGGTCACGCACCGGGAGCATCGTCACGTCGCCACGGTCGAAGATCGGGGCGTTGCCCGCGGCCAGCAGGCAGATGCCGATGCCGCTGGCCACGGCCTCGTAGGTCTCCTCGGTGTCGTTGATCTCCGCGGCGATGCGCACCGGGTGCCCGTTGCGCTCGGGCATGGCGAGAAAGTGGTCGCGCAGCGGACCGGCGCTCGCCGGCAGGGCGAGGAACGGCTCATCGAGCAGATCGCCGATCGACACGCCGGCGCGGCCGGCCAGGCGATGGACGTTGGGGAGCGCCACCAGACGCGGCTCGCGGGCGATCGTCACCCGCCGGTAGCGGGCGTGGTCGAGGGGGAGCCATACGAAGGCGGCGTCGGTGTGCGCCGCGGCCAGCCCCGCGGTGGGATCGCTCCACGCGACCTGGCGCAGCTCGAGCTGCACCTCAGGGCAGCTCGCGACCAGCATCGCGCGCACGCGCGGCAGCAGGCCGCGGCCCGGACTGGTGTGCATCCCGATCACCAGCGTGCAGTCGCCGGCGCGGATGAGCGACCGCTGGGCCTCTTCCCAGGAGTCGATCATGCGCTCCGCGTGGGGCAGGAGCTCCGTCCCCGCCCGGGTGAGGCGCACGCCCTCGGGGACGCGGTCAAACAGCGTCACGCCGAGCTGGCGCTCCAGCGCCCGGATCTGCTTGGACAGGGCCGGCTGGCTGACGTAGAGCCGCTCAGCCGCGCGAGTGAAGCTCAGCTCGTGCGCGACGGCCGCGAAATAGCGGAGGTCGCGCACGTGGACGTCCATAGCCAGCGGTTATAGCAATGGGTCTTGGACGGACGCCGCCATCGCGTGCACCATATGGCGCGTCCATGCGAGCTCTTGTCCACGACCCCGGTGTGGCCCACGGTCTGCGTCTCGGCGAGGCGCCCGAGCCCCGCCCCGGGGCCGAGCAGGTGCTGGTGCGCGTCGAGGCGACCTCGCTGAACTTCGGCGAGTTGGCGTTCCTGGCCGACCACGCCGGGCCCGGTGATGTCGCGGGCTGGGACGCCGCCGGCACCGTGATCGCGCCCGCGGCCGACGGTTCGGGTCCCCCCGCCGGAAGTCGCGTCGTCACCTTCGGGTGGGCGGGTGCCTGGGGCGAGCTGCGCGCCGTCGACATCGACCAGCTCGCGGTGCTCCCGGACGGCCTGGACCCCGGCGCCGCGGCCGCGCTTCCCGTGGCGGGCGTCACCGCTCTGCGGGCCTTGCGCCGCCTGGGCGCCGTCGTCGGCCGCCGGGTGCTCGTCACCGGGGCATCGGGCGGCGTCGGCCGATTCGCCGTGCAGTTGGCCGCGCGCGCCGGCGCCCACGTCATCGCCGTGGCCGCAAGCCGCGAGCGGGCGGACGGACTGCGGCAGCTGGGCGCAGACGAGATCGTGTTCGCGCTCGACGGCATCGAGGCACCGGTGGACGGGGTGCTGGAGAACGTCGGTGGTGAGGTGCTGGCCCAGACGCTGGATCACCTCGCCCCCGGCGGCGTGGTGATGAGCATCGGCATGGCCTCGTTGCAGCCGACCACGATCGACTTCGAGCGCATGCGCCACCTCGCCGGCGGCGCGCGGATCGAGGCATTCGTCGTCGGGTCCGGCTTCGCCGAGGATCTCACGCACCTCGTGGCGCTGCTGCACGCCGGGGCGCTCGATCCACAGATCGGCTGGCGGGGGTCGTGGGAGCACGTGCAGGATGCCGCGGGCGCCTTGTTGGGCCGGCAGGTGCGGGGCAAGGCGGTGCTGGAGGTGAGCGCATGATCGTCGTCACCGGGGCCACCGGCAACGTCGGCAGCGAGGTGGTCTCGGCGCTGACGCAGCAGGGCCTGACTGCCCGTGCGGTGGTGCGCGACCGGGACGCCGCGGTGGCGAGGATGCCTGAGGTGGAGGTCGTGCAGGGCGATCTCGAGCTTCCGGAGTCGCTGACGCCCGCGTTGCGTGGCGCCGACTCCGTGTTCCTGCTCGGCGGTTGGAGCGATATGCCGGGCGTGCTGCGGCGCATCGCCGATGCCGGCGTCGGGCACGTCGTGCTCCTCACCTCGCGCTGCGTGATCGGAGGGCAGCCCACCAACGCGATCACGCGGATGTGGCTGGACGCCGAGGCGGCCGTCCGGGACTCCGGGGTGCCCTGGACCTTTCTTCATCCGAGCGGCTACCAGTCAAACGCGCTGCGCTGGCTGCCCCAGTTGCGCGAGGGGGACGTCGTGCGCGCGCCGTGGGGGGAGGTCCCGCAAGCGACGATCGACCCCGCCGACATCGCCGCGGTCGCGGCCACGGTGCTCGCCGACCCGAGCGCCCATGCCGGCCGTGACCACGAGCTCTCCGGTCCCGAGCCGCTCACCCCCGGTGCCCAGGTGGCGACGCTGGCCGACGTGCTGGGGCGCCCCCTGCGCTACGAGGCGGTATCGGACGAGGATGCCAAGGCGGAGATGGCCGCCACCACCCCGCAGGCCTACATCGACGCCTTCTTCCGGTTCTATTCCGAGGGGGAGTTCGATGACTCACGGGTCGTCGGGACCGTGGAGCAGCTCACCGGCCGGGCGCCGCGCCGGTTTGAGACGTGGGCGCGCGATCACGCTGCGGCGTTCCCGCTCCCACGCGGCTAGAGCTTCCTTTTCCGCGCCGATCGTCGATAATCGGGGGCGACGTGATGCGACGGTGGATGATCCGCGCGGCGCTGGCGACGGCGCTCCTAGCGATGTTCGTGGCGTCGGCGACGGCCGCCGGACTGGGGCCGACGACGCGAGTGACGGTCAAGCCCGGCTCGGGCACGGCCCGGACGCACTTTGCCTTCAGCCTGCGCGTGCCGGTGGCCACCGGGAGATTCGGCACGCTGTCCCGGGCCGACACGCTCAGCGTGACCGGCCCCCCGGGCGCCCACTGCGAATCACGCGCGAGCCGGGCCCTCAAGCCGGCCAGGAAGGGCAAGCGCGTCAAGCTCACCCTCCGGCCCGCGAAGAGCGGCTGGTGCGCGGGTCGATGGCGCGGCACGGTGGTGCAGACTGAGTCGTTCCGTTGCTCGCCCACGGCCGGCCGCGCGTGCCCGGACCTCGTGGTGGCCCCGCGCGCGATCGCGAGCTTCCGGTTTCGGGTCAAGCCGCAGGCGACGCACAGCCCGCCGACGCAGCCGACCGGCGACGTCCCTACCTTCGCGGGGCTGATCAGCGCGGTGGCATGCCCGTCGGGTGGCCCTCGGCCCGGTTTCGAGATTCCAGGCCCCGTGCTCCCGCCGGCGCAGATCAGCTACACCCTGACATGGCACGCGGCCACGGACCCGGTGACGCCGAGCGCCCAGATCGTCTACGCCATCTTCGTCGCCACGGCATCCGGCGCAGAGGACTTCGCCAAGCCGACGTTCACCACTTCGCCCGGGGCCACCTCGTTCCAGACACCGGACGAGCCGCGCGGCACCACGCTCTACTTCGTTGTCCGTGCGCGCAACGCCGCCGGGCACGAGGACACCAACACGGCTGAGCAGCAGGGCGTCGTCGCCTGCCCCCCGCTCATCCAGCCGACGCGTCAGTTCGCCCGCGGATAGGCGGCCACCCGCTCGCGCAGGCCGGCCAGCATCAGGGCGCCGGTGGCCCAGTCAAAGAAGTCACCGGTGGCCACGATCGCGCGCCGACGCCAGCCCGAGCTGCGCAGCCGGCCGCGGAAGCGCAAGCGCAGTGCCGTCGCGCCCGGGCCCTGAGGCTCGAGCAGTAGCGCCCAGGTGAACGGCGCCCCCTTGCGCTCGGAGCGGTACACCAGCGCTCGCCCCGGCTCGATCCGGGCGACCTCGAGGTACTCATCGCGGCCGCCGTAGTCAGGGATACGGTCGCCGACGGCGAGCGCCTGCCAGCGCGGGTCGACGCGACGCGTGGCGCGCCGCCGCGGCGGGAGGAGGCGCTCGAGGCGGTGGGGGAGGTACCAGCCCGCCCGTCGCTTGCCGAGTTGCAGCAGCCACGGCCAGACCTCGCCGGCGCTGGCGTCGATGATGGCGACTCGGTCGAACACCATGTTGGCGTCGGGGATGAGGTCGTCGCCGAGGGCGAGAGCCGAGGCAGTGTGCATCCCTCCACGGTACCGTCGTGCGGCTTGACGCTCGCCGAGCTGGAGTGGTATGAGTGGCGGCTCGCCCATGCTCATAGACATGCACGGCCACTTCCCGATGCACCTGCTCGAGGACGACCAGCAGCGCACGCACGAGCGGCTGACGGCATGGTGGCGTCACCGCTGGCAGGGGCTCATCGTCCAGCTGATCAGTCACTTTGCCAACTATCAGGGCCCGGGTGACGCCCCGAGTGTCACCGAGCAGCTGATGCGTGCGGGGCAGGTGGGGGTGACACTGTCGGTTCTCTACCAGCCGTTTGATGAGATGGATCTGACACAGGACTACGCCGCGCCGCCGCGTCAGAGCTACTTCGCCGACATCCTCGACCAGCGCCAGACGGTGGAGGACTACGCGGCCGCTCACAGCGGCGACGTCGTCATCGCGCACTCGGCGCGCGAGCTCGAGGAGCACCTCACCGACGCCGGCAGGCCGATCCTGGTCCACGCGATCGAGGGCGGCTTTCACATCGGCGACGATCCCCGCCAGGTGCACGGCAACGTCGCGGAGTTGGCGCGGTCCGGAGTGGCCTACATCACCGTGGCCCACCTGTTCTTCCGACAGGTCGCGACCAATGCGCCGGCGCTCCCGTTCCTCCCCGACGGGCTCTACAACCGGGTCTTTCACCAGGACAAGGGTGAGGGGCTGACGCCGCTGGGCCGCGAACTCGTCAACGCGATGGTCGACGAGGGGATCCTCGTCGACCTCACGCACATGCGCGCGCAGTCGATCGGCGACGTGTTCGCGCTGCTGGACGAGCGCGACCCGGTCCAGGAGATCCCGGTCATCGCCACGCACATGGCCTATCGCTTCGGCGGTCTGGAGTACTCCTTCGACGACGACACGGTGAGGCGCATCGCCGCACGGGGAGGCCTGCTCGGGCTCATCCTCTGCCAGCACTACATCACCAGCGGCCTCCACGACGTGGCCGAGACATTTGACGGGTCGGTGCAGGCACTGTGTCGCCACATCGACAAGCTGCACGAGCTGACCGGCGGCTATGACCACATCGCGATCGGCTCTGATCTCGACGGCTACATCAAGCCGGCCCTGCCCGGGCTCGAGCACCAGGGACGGATGGCCGACCTCCAGCAGGCCCTGGCACGGCGTTACGGAGCCGACGTGACCGAGCAGATCTCCAGCGGCAACGCGCTGCGGGTACTGCGGACGCAGTGGGGCCGCAAGCGGCCCCGCTAGGCGCCCGTCAGCCCGCGGAGCCCTGTCGGCTCGCGCCCGCCGCCGCCGCGGGCACGTCGTCGCTCGGCTGGTTGGTGATGATCCGCGCGCTGCGCCCGTGGGTGAAGAAGCTGATCGACCATTTGATCATCACCAGCAGCCGGTTCTGGAAGCCGATCAGGTAAAAGAGGTGCACTCCGAGCCACACCAGCCATGCCGGCAGCGCGCTCAGCTTGAGGAAGTTGATCTGCGCGACGGCACGGCCGCGACCGATGGTCGCGAGGTTGCCCTTGTCGAAGTAATGAAACGGCCGGGTGGTCTGACCCTTGAGCCGGTCGGCCACCAGCTTGCCCGCGTAGTGGCCCTGCTGGATGGCCACCGGCGCCACCCCTGGGTAGGTCACCGGCGTCCCGTCGGCGCCGCGCACGCGCACCATGTCGCCCAGCGCGATCACCTCGGGGTGGCCCGGAAGGGTGAGGTCGGGTTGCACGGTGAGGCGCCCGGCACGGTCGATCTCGGCGCCCGAGAGCTCGCCGAGCTCGCGCGCCAGCTCTGAGGCGGTGACCCCGGCGGCCCAGACGACCGTCTTAGACCGGATGCGCTCGGTCGACTCATCGGGGCCCGAGAGCGTCACCGACTCGGCGTCGATGCCGACGACGGTGCGGTTGAGCATGATCGTCACCCCAAGCCTCTCCAGCGATCGCTGCGCCTTGCGCGAGAGCGAGTGCGGGAAGCTGGTGAGCACCCGGTCCAGGGCGTCGACCATGATCACGCGGGCGGTGGTGGAGTCGATGTTGCGGAAGTTGCGCCGCAGCGTGTCCTGGGCCAGCTCAGCGATCTGCCCCGACATCTCCACGCCCGTGGGCCCCGCGCCGACGACCACGAAGGTCAGGTGCGCCCGCCGCTCCTCGGAGTCCGGCATGATCTCCGCGGCCTCGAAGGCCCGGAGGATCTCGGCCCGGACCGCGATCGCACTCTCGAGCGTCTTGACCTCGGCCGCAAACTCACGCCAGTCCTCGTGCCCGAAGTACGAGTAGCTGGAGCCCGCGGCGACGATCAGCGTGTCGTAGCCGACCGGATCGGGCGCGGTGTCCATACCCGGTGCGACGCCGAGGTGCACCTCGCGCGCATCGAGATCGAACCATGCCACCTCGGCGAGCAGGACCTTCACGTGCGGGTCGGATTTGAAGATCGCCCGCAGTGGGTAGGCCACCTCGCCCGGGGAGAGGGCCCCGGTGGCGACCTGGTAGCTCAGGGGCTGGAAGAGATGGAAGTTGCGCCGGTCGATGAGCGTGACCTCCACGTCGGCGCGGCGCAGTGCCTGGGTCGCGCGCAGGCCGCCAAAGCCCCCGCCGATGACGACGACGCGGTGGCTCACGTCTGCGACGCCGGCGCGGCCACCGAGGCGATGTCGGGCTCCTCCACCTCGGCGCGCCTCATCGGTACCCCGGCGGCGGTGTAGGCGTCGATGGCGTCGAGGGTTTCGGCGGCGAGGAGGGCGTGGCTGAGGTCGTCGAGTTGGCTGCGGTGCTCGGTGAGGAGTTGGGTGACTTGGGTGTGGCAGTCTTCGATGAGGGCTTGGACGGCTTGGTCGACCAGCCATTGGGTTTGTGGGCTGGTTTCTGAGGCGCCGGGGAGGAACGGGCTTTGGCCTTCGGCGGGGAGCAGGGTGATGGGGCCGAGCGTGTCGCTCATGCCCCAGCGTCCGATCATCTGGCGGGCGATGTTGGTCAGCTGTTGGATGTCTGATTCGGCGCCGGTGGTGATCTGGCCGTAGACGACCTCTTCGGCGACTCGCCCGCCGAGCGCAACCCGGATCTTGGCGTCCAGCTCCTCGCGGCTGTAGGACACCCGGTCGGCGTCGGGCGTGGACAAGGTGACGCCGAGCGCCTGGCCGCGGGGGACGATCGAGACTTTGCGTACCGGGTCGGCGTCGGGGGACAGCATCCCGACCAGGGCATGCCCGGACTCGTGGTAGGCGGTCCGTTCGCGGTCGGCGGGCGACAGCACGATGCCGCGCGGCGCGCCCAGCAGGATCTTCTCCAGCGAATCGGTGAAATCAGCGAACGCGACCTTGTCATGGCCACGGCGCGCGGCGAGCAATGCGGCCTCGTTGGCGAGGTTGGCGAGATCCGCGCCGACCATCCCCGTCGTGGTCGACGCCAGCGCCCCCAGGTCGACGTCATCGGCTAACGGCATCGAGCGGGTGTGGACCTCGAGGATCTTCTTGCGCCCGTCGCGATCCGGGGGGGAGACCCCGACGCGCCGGTCAAACCGCCCCGGGCGCAGCAACGCCGGATCGAGAATCTCCGGCCGGTTGGTCGCGCCCGAGGACGACGACGGCGTCGTTGCCCTCAAACCCGTCCATCTCGGTCAGGATCTGATCCAGCGTCTGCTCACGCTCATCGTTGGCGCCGGTGATCCCGGCCGACCCTTGCCGCGACCGGCCGATCGCGTCGAGCTCGTCGATGAAGATGATCGACGGCGCGGCCTCCTTGGCCTTGGCGAACAGGTCGCGCACCCGCGCGGCGCCGACCCCGACGATGGCCTCGATGAACTCTGAGGCCGCGATCGAGAAAAACGCCGCGTGCGCCTCCCCCGCCACCGCGCGCGCCAACAACGTCTTCCCGGTCCCCGGCGGCCCGAACAGCAACACGCCGTGCGGCATCCGCCCCCCCAACTTCTCATACCGCTCCGGGGTCTTGAGAAAATCGACGATCTCGGTCAACTCCGCCTTGGCCTCATCGATCCCGGCGACGTCATCAAACGTCACCCGGATCTTCTGCGGATCAACCCGACGCGCCTGCGAACGCCCGAAATTCCCCAGCCCACCCAGGCCACCCCCACCCGCGGCCTGCGCCCGACGCGCGAACAACACAAACAATCCCACCAGCAGCAACGTCGGACCGAACCCGAGCAGGATCTCCGCCAGCAACGACGTGTGCTGCACCGTGGACTTCGCGTTGACCTGCACCCCGTTGTCCTGCAACAGCGTCGTCAACGCGTCGTGATTCCAGAACGTCGGGACCTCGGTCTCAAACAACGTCGTCGGCTCAGCACTCTTATCGCCCGCCGGATACGTCACCTTCGCCGTGAACGTCCCATCCACCGTATTGCCGGTGGTGGTGATCGACTTGACCTTCTTGCCCTGCACCTGATCCAGGAAATACGGGCTAAACGGCACCTTCACCCGCGTCTCCGACCCCGGCGCGAACAACAACACCGACAACCAGTTGATCGCCAACAACACCACCACAAAAATCCAGAAACCCCGCAGCCGATGCGGCGGCGTCGGCTTATGCGCATCCGGCAAACCACGCCCATCCGGCGCCGGCGCCACCCGCCAACCCCGCTTATCACGCGGCATCGACGCCGGCGGCACAGCCTGCTGACCACCGTCGCGGCGGTCGGGGGAGGGAGCGGGTCGGTCCTCGGCCATTCGCGCATTGTGACGCAGGCCGCTCCTCGGCCGCGAAAAATCGACCGTCGGCGATGGGAAGGTTTTCGCCGCAGCGGCGTCCCTGCATGGGAAACCGTTCACGACCCCAAAGGGGGCTGCATGGCTCGACTACTTCACCACCGCCGGTTGCGCCGCTTCCACGTCGCCATCGTCGTCGCTGCCCTCGCGGGGATCGCCAGCGCCGCGATGGTGGGTCTCGCAGTGGCCAAAACGCTGACGCTCCAGGTCGCCAAGGGAGCCTCGGTGACCAATCAGACCGGATCCACCAAGACCGAGGCGATCGTCGTCAACAGCAAGGGCCACGCCGTCTACATGCTGAGCGGCGACACCACCAAGCACCCCAAGTGCACGAAGGCCAACGGCTGCTTCGGGTTCTGGCCCCCGGTGACCGTGTCGTCGGCCAAGGGCCTGAGCAAGGCCGCCGGCGTCAGCGGCAAGCTCGGCGTGTTCAAGCGCAACGGCATGATGCAGGTGACCCTGGGCGGCCACCCCCTCTACACCTTCGTCAACGACCGCAAGAAGGCCAACGCGACCGGCCAGAGTCTCCACAGCTTCGGCGGCACGTGGAGCGTCGTGAAGGACCCGAGCGCGGGGGGCACGAGCAGCACCGGTTCGACCACCACGTCACCCCCCGTGATGAGCGGGCCGACCCCGACGAACCCCTACCCCGGCTACTAGCCCCGCCGGACCGAAATCCAAGCCTGTCGTGAGCGCCCGTCGCACCCGTCGTGAGGCGGGCGCTGCACGTCACCATGAACGGAGAAAAACGGGGGCGCCCGCAGACTGCGAGCGCCCCCCTTTGACACGCCTTCCCTGGTGGCGCGGGGGTGAACGCCAGGCGCGTCAAGGTTCACATGGCCCCAAGGACGCGTTCGAACCGCGATCCTTCCCGCCACCCGTGAATTACCGGATCCGGGCATGACGCGTGAGCGCCAGCTCGACCCCGAGCGGCTGGGGGACCATCTCGACCGGCTGTACCGCGCCGGGTGGGCGCTGTGCGGCTCGCGCGAGGACGCCGAGGACCTCGTGCAGGAGACCTACGCCGCCGTCCTGCGCAAGCCGCGCCGGCTGCGCGCCGATGATGACCTCGGCTACCTGCTTCGGGTCTTGCGCAACACCTTCGTCTCCGGGCGGCGAGCGGCGGGGCGGCGCGCCCAGACGATCAACCTGCCCGCTGACCTGGATCTCGTGGAGGATTCCCGCGCCGTCCGAGCGGAGTCCCGATTGGAGGCCTCCGAGCTGTTCGCGGCGATCGCGGCGCTGCCCGCCGACTTCCGCGACGCAGTAGTGGCGGTCGACGTGTTCGGCCTGTCCTACCGCGAGGCCGCACGGGTCCTGGACGCGCGAGAGGCGACGATCACCACCCGCCTGCACCGCGGCCGGCAGCGCCTCGTGCTCGAGCTGGCTCCCCCGGCGGGTGGCAGTCAGCGTCGGGCGGCGGGTCAGTCAGCGTCAGGCGGCGGGTCAGTGAGCGCCAGGCGGCGCAGCTGAGCGGCCGAGACGTTGGTCCCGGTCAGGACGCAGGTGCTCCCGTCACGGCGCCAGGTCACGACGAGCCGGTGGTGCAGCTGCAGCGTGCGGATCGTCATCCCGTTGGCGACGGTCACCATCGCCGCCGGCTGGGGCAGCGCTGGGGCGCTGAGGATCGTGTAGGCCAGCCGCTCGGCGCCGAACCGGTAATACACGGTGACCGCGCTGTGCATGTCGAGCACGTCGTGGCGCAGCCCGGTGGGGCGCCAGCCGAGAGTGGAGGACCAGTTGGGGAAGTAGACGTCTCCCACCGGCCCGGAGAGCTTGACGCCCGGATCATCGGGGTCGGGTGTCGGTGGGGGACCGGCCGAGCCCTGGCTCGCCAGTGCCGCCGCCTGCGTCAGCGAGGGGGTGCCAGGGCCTCCCGGCGCCAGGACCGCCACGGCGAGCAGCGCGGCGGCGGCCGCGAGGGCGGCGGCCGCGCGCAGGCCCCACGGCTGGCGGCGGGAGCCGGCGTCGGCCTCGATACGCACTCGCAGTCGCCGCGGGGCGCGCACCTCACGCTCGATCTCGCGCAGCTGGCTCAGCACCCACCGCTCGGCGGCGAGCTCCTCCGGAGTCTGGTCGGGATCGCGATGACTGGCCATGGGCGAAGCGCTCTCCCCCTCAGGACGCTTGGCGCCACCCTTCCCTTCCCCGAGCAGCGCTACGCGTCCCGGCCGTCGTCCGGTTCGCCCAAGCATTTTCTCATATCCTTGGGACGTGAATTCCAGCTGCTGGTGGGGTCGCGAGCCGGATGATCTGCGCTAACTGTCGCACCGACAACCCGGACGGGATGCGGTTCTGCGGCGGTTGCGGTATGCCGTTGCAGGATCCGGGCCTGGCGCCCGGCGACGGCCCCAGCGCGGTGCCGGGCAACGCCCCCGGCGCGGCCCACCGGCGCCACATGACGGTGATGTTCTGCGACATCGTCGGGTCCACGCCGCTGGCCGAGACCCTCGATCCCGAAGATTTCCGGGAGATCCTCACCGGCTACCAGGAGGCCTGCGCGCGCGCCACCGAGCGCTTCCACGGCTACATCGCCCGCTATGCCGGCGACGGGATCCTGGTCTATTTCGGCTACCCGCAGGCGCGCGAGGACAGCGCCGAGTGCGCGGCGCATGCGGGCCTGGCCATGCTCGAGGAGCTCGAAGAGCTCAACGTGGCGCTGCGTGACCAGCACGGGATCTCGCTGCGGGTCCGGATCGGCATCCACACCGGGATCGTGGTCGCTGGTGAGATGGGCGTCGGCGAGACCCGGGAGCGGCTGG
This sequence comes from uncultured Actinomycetota bacterium, assembly GCA_963758035.1. Classification (GTDB taxonomy): domain Bacteria; phylum Actinomycetota; class Thermoleophilia; order Solirubrobacterales; family Solirubrobacteraceae; genus Palsa-465. The sequence goes on along the minus strand of CAVWTW010000013.1, from coordinate 251,182 downwards.
CGATCGTCGGCGAGACGCCCCATATCGCCGCTCGCCTGGAGTCGATCGCCGCGCCCCAGACGGTGGTGATCAGCGACGCGACCAGGGATCTCGTGGAGGGCTACTTCGTGACCGAGTCGCTGGGCGCGCAGCAGCTGAAGGGGGTCTCGCGGCTCATCGGGGTGCATCGCGTCCTGCGTGCCACTGGGGCCGTGGGCCGGCTCGAGGTCGCCGGTGAGCGCCGGCTGACGCCGCTGGTGGGGCGCGACCACGAGCTCGCGCGGCTGGCCCAGGCCTGGCAGCAGGTCAAGCGCGGCCACGGCGCGATCGTCCATCTCACCGGCGAGGCCGGGATCGGCAAGAGCCGCATCGTCCGCGAGCTGCTGGACCGGCTCAACCCGCAGGTGGGCGAGGCGCAGATCTGGCGCTGCTCGCCCCATCACCGCGGCACGACGCTGCACCCCGTCATCCGCTACCTCGAGCGGCTGCTGGCGGTCGACGGCGGGCGTCCGGGCGCCGAGCACCTGCCGCTGCTCGCCGAGGCGGTGCAGGCCGCCGGGCTCCAGCCTGATGAGGCGGTTCCGATCGTGGCAGGGCTGCTGGGCATCCGCGGCGAGCACGACGAGGCGATCGCTGGACTGGCTCCGCGCGACGTCCGCACGGCGACACTGCACGTCCTCGAGGCGCTGCTCATCGCCAACCCGGCGCGCCATCCCCTCCTCCTGGTGGTGGAGGACATGCATTGGGCCGACCCGACGACGATCGAGCTGCTCCAGCGCGTCGTCGCCGACCTGGCCCACCTACCGGTGTTGTGCCTGCTGACCTTTCGGCCCGAGTTCGCGCCGCCCTGGGCCCGGTCGAGCCTGGTGTTGGAGCTCGAGCTGGGACCGTTGACCTCGGAGAATGTCCGCGCGCTGGCCGCGTGGGCGAGCGTCGAGCCGCTGGACCCCAGCGTGCTCGACTGGGTGGACTTGACCGCCGACGGCGTCCCCCTGTTTGTGGAGGAGACGCTGAAGATGCTCGAGCACGCCGATCAGCTCACTGCCGGCAACGGCCGCGACAGCCTGACCCACGTGCCCTCGACGCTGCAGGGCCTGCTCACCGAGCGGCTGGATCGCCTGCCGGCTCTCGGCGGCGTCGTCGACGTGGCCGCGGTGCTGGGCCGAGAGTTCGACCGCGACCTCCTGGTCGCCCTGTGGCCCTCCGACGGCCCGGAGCTCGAGCCCGCCATGGCGCAGCTCGCGGTGCAGGACGTGCTGCGGCCGGTCTCCGGCGAGCGGGCCCGCTGCGAGTTCTCGCATGCTCTGCTCCAGGAGGCCGCCTATGACCGGATCCTGCGCCGGCGACGGCAGGCCCTGCACGGCCGGGTCGCCGGGGTCCTCGCCGACCGCTTCTCGACCGTGGTCGAGCGCGAGCCCGAGATCGTCGCCCGCCACTGGGACTACGCCGCCGAGCCCGAGAAGGCGGTCGGCTACTGGCACACCGCCGGGATCCGCGCTCTGGAGCGCGCGGCCTTCCTGGAGTCCGCCGAGCACTTCCGCCGTGGGCTGGAGGCGCTCGACGCGGCCGGCGTCGATGGGGCCGGCGATCTGGAGCGGGTCGACCTGCTCACCTATCGGGCCGCCTCCCTGCAGGCCGCGCACGGCTACGCCGCGGACGGGGTCCAGCAGGCCTACGCGGCCGCGCGCCGGGCGTGCGAGCGCACCGGAGCCGACGAGCGGCTGGTCTCCGTCAACCGGGGCGAGTGGAGCTTCTATCTGCTGCGCGCGGAGTACGGACAGGCCCTGGCCCTGGGGGACGAGATGCTGGCGCTGGGAGAGCAGTCCGGCGACGAGGTCCGCCTGGCCGAGGGTCACCTGTACCGCGGCATGGTGCACATGTACCTGGGCAATCTGGAGGTCGCGCGCGGCCATCTGGAGGAGGCCTTCACCCGCTATCACCGCTCCGATCAGTTCGTCCAGATCTACGAGGCGCAGGGCGACATGGGATCTGCCGCCCTCGCCTACCTCGCCCTCATCCTGTGGAACCTTGGTTGCGCCGACGAGTCGCGCGACCGCTCGGATCTCAGCCTGGAGCTGACCGAGGAGGTCGGAGGTCCGGTGACCAAAGCCCAGGGCTGGGGCATGCGCAGCATCCTGCACCTGGCCCGCGGTGAGCCGGTGGAGCTGCGCCACTGGACCGAGAAGACGCGGGCGCACTCGGCCGACCTCAACCTCGGCTATTGGCACACCGTGTCGCTGCTGCACGCCGGCTGGCAGCAGGGCCGGGGAGGGCAGCTGGGCACGGGCATCGCGGTCCTGGAGGAGCAGCTCGACGCCTACCTGGCCTCCGGTTCGCGGCTGAGCCTGCCGCACTTCTACATCCTGCTCGCCGACCTGCGGCTCGCCGCCGGGGACCAACCGCGGGCACTGGAGGCGCTGCGGGCGGGCCGGGCGCACATAATCGACACCGGGGAGCGGTTCTCGGAATCCGAGCTGTTTCGCTTTATGGGCCGGGCGCTGATGACCGGTGACGCCCCGGACCCGGAGGGCGCGACCGCGGCCTATGAGCAGGCGATCGCGGCCGCGGCCGAGCAGAACGCCAAGCTCTTGGAGTTGCGCGCGGTCACCGGGCTCGCCGTCCACCAGGGCCGGACCGGTGAGGAGGCCACGGCGCTGGAGCGGGTGGCCGAGTTGTGCGACTGGTTCGGGCGGGTGGGGCCGGGGCGGGCGGGGACCGATCTCCCCGACATCGTGCGGGCACAACGCCTGCTCAGCGTCCAGCAGACGCCGTCATGAGCACCGAGGGACCGGCCGTCACGATCGCAGGTGGGGGACTGTCGGGACTGACCGCCGCCATGCGGCTCGCGCAGCGGGGCTATCAGGTCACGCTGTATGAGCAGAAGTCCTGGTTGGGAGGCAACCTGGGCTCACGGCTCATGCCCGACGGGGAGCACCTCGACGTCTATCCGCACATGTACCTGGACTGGTACGCCAACTTCTGGGCGCTGCTCCAGGACGCCACCGAGCAGCCCAAGGAGGCGGGCTTTGCCCCGTTCTCCTCGGTCAAGCAACTGTCCAAGCGTGAGTTCCCGAGGTTCGCCTCGCTCACCGACATGTACTCGCCCTGGCACATGATCCAGAACATGTTCTCCGGGGTGGGGCCGCCGGCTGACATGTTCGTGTTCGGCTACGCCAGCATCGATCTGCTCGCCGAGAGGTTCAACCCGACGATCACCCTGGACAACGTCGACGTCAACGCGTTCCTCAACACGCGGCCTTATATGACCAGCGCAGCCTCGGCTGCCTTTGACAGCTTCATCACCCGGGTGTGGGCCATCCCCAGCTACCTCGCATCGGCTCCCGATTTCCGCCGCTACCTCGCCTACAGCGTCCTCAGCCCCGACCCCGCGTTCTGGCTGCCCACCGGGCCTGCCTTCACGCGGGTCATCCACCCACTGATGAAGGTGATCGAGGGCCTGGGGGTCAAGATCGTCACCAGCACCGAGATCACCGGGGTGTCATGCGCGGACAAGCGGGTGACCGAGATCGGGCTGCGGGGCACGACCTTTGACGAGGGCTCCGGAACGTGGACGCCGGTGCCCGGCACTGACCGCATCGAGCCGGTGGACAACCTTCTCCTGGCAGTCCCCGCCGCCACTCTGTCGAGGCTGGTGCGCACCCCTGTCGCGCCGGGCCAGCCGACGGTCGTCGAGGAGGCGCCCGACATCGCCGGGATCGTGCGGCTGCGGGCCACCCAGGTGCCCATCATCTACCTCTTCTTCAAGCACAAGCTGCAGGGGATCCCGAAGGAGCCGGTGGGGCTGTTCGGTTCCGAGCTCTCGCTGGCCTTCACCGACATCTCCCAGACCTGGGAGAACGTGCCCGAGCTGGAGGGCCGGACCGTCCTGGCGGTGTCCTCGTCTGACACGAGCGGGCTGCCCGGCACGACCAGCTTCGCCGACGCCCAGGCCATCCTCCAGGAGCTGGCCGAGTTTCTCCCGTTCCGCCCGGGCACGCGGTGGGGCGAGTCGCCGGACATCGACTGGACGCACACCAAGTACGAGGCCAACGCCGACTCCCAACTGTTCATCAACCAGACCGGAACCGACGCGTGGCGCCCAGACGCCTCCAGCAGCCACATCTCCAACATCTATCTCGCCGGTGACTTCTGCAACAACAACATCGGGATGACCACGATCGAATCGGCCGTCACCACGGGGCTGCAGGCCGCGAAGGTGATCGTGCGCCGCAACCGGTACGGCGAGCCGGTGAAGATCATCCCGCCGCCCCGGAATCTCCTGTTCGACCTGGGGTACGTGTGGCTGCGCTACGCCTGGGCGCCCTACGTGGCCGCCGCCAGCGTGTGGTCCCACGCATGGTCGTTTGTCAAGGACGGATGCCGCCGCCGGGGCCCGAGCGGGCTGCCGTGGCTGCCGGCGCCGGGCGGGCGGGTGCCCGGGCTGACCTGGGCCAAGCGGCCCGGTGGGGGCGGCGCGTCGGGCGGGGACGGCGCGGAGGATGGGGACGGGTCTGCCGGTGAGGGCCGCTCGGAGGGCCGGCGCTGGTTCAGCTGAGCGCGGCCGCAGCTCAGCGGCGCGAGAGCTGGCGCACCTGGTCCACCAGGGCCAGGAGCGGCTCGGGCCGGCGCGCGAACTCATTGGCCTCCGCCCGGGCGGAGTCGGCGATGCGGTCAAGGACCGCCTCGGCCTCGTTCAGCTGAGCGCGGCAGGCGTCGGCCACCGTGGCCAGGCGGTCAGGATCGTCGTCGTCGACGCCGAACAGATCGCGGGTCTGCGGGTCGCGGATGGCCAGCGCGGCGGGCAGGGTGAGGATGCCGTCGCGGATGTCCTCCTCGCCGCCGCCACCCAGGGCCTCCAGGCCGCGCTGGTCCCCGACGTCGTCGCAGCCGTGGTATAGGACGCCGAGGAAGTGCCCGTACTGGCGCAGCTGCTCCGAGCGCGCGCCCAGCACCGCGCAGATCTCGAACATCGAGCCGGTGTCCTCACCGGCGATCCGCTGCCAGTCCTCGACGCCGAGCGGCTGGCGGCGCAGCCGCCACTGCAGGCACTCGGCGGCGCCGAGCCGGCGCAGGAGCTCGGCCAGGTAGGTCACCGCGAACGCGTCGCCGGCGAACGCCGCGAAGGCGTCGGCGACCAGGTAGCCGGAGGCCATCAGCGCCGGCAGCTCGCCGAACCGCTCCTGGACGGTGGCGATGCCCCGGCGCTCGGGCGAGCCATCCAGCACGTCGTCGACGATCAGCGACATGTTGTGCATCAGCTCCATGGAGAAGGCCAGCTCCACGGCGTCGGCCGACGACGTGGCGTGTACGGCGCGATCACACGCGAACAGTGTCAGTGGTCGGAAGTGCTTGGGCCTGCCCGAGAACGCCCAGGTCAGCGATTCACGCAGCTCGGGATCGACTCCTTCAAGCCACCGGTTGATCCGCTGCCGGAGCTTGCCGATGTCCGAGGTGGCGTCGAGCTCGGCGATGACCTCGTCGCTGGAGACCTCGCTCGTGGTCATGACTTCACGCGATAGGGCCGCGGGGGCGAGCCGTCGGGCGGCCCGTCGATCGGGCGGGTGTAGCTGTCCAGGGCATTGACCCCGCGCCGCAGCTCGCGCCACGACAGCTCCGCCGATTCACGGGCCAGGGCGACGAGCTCGTCGCGCAGCGTCGCTTCGGCGATCAGGGTCTCTGGGCCCGCCCGCCCGAACGAGGCCTGGACGGCCAGGCTGACCAGGGGGCGGGAACGCCGCCGCAGCAGGGATGCGCAGCCGGTGCCCACGCGGACGGCGGTCGTGGCCCCCACCACCGAGCTGGTCGTGATCAGACGAGGTATCAGCGTTCGGCTCAGGGCGCTAAGCCTAACCACTCCCCGGGGCCGCGAGGCCGTCACCGGGGGAGCGCCGCGGCGACCCTCCCGGGGCCGCCGCGGCGGTCGTCTACGGGGTCACCGCGGACGCGGCGACCGGGCTCGCGGAGGCAACGGCGGTCGCCTCGCCGCGGGTGTTGGTCGCCCTCAGCCCCAGCACGGCGGCGCCGAGGATGAACAGGCTTCCGATGAACATGGCGCGCTGGAATCCGCCAGTGAGCGCGCTGGGCACGGCAGTGTGCTGGGCCAGCAGCGCGTCGGTGTGGCTGGTGGCCACCGCTGAGAAGATCGCCAGCCCCAGCGCCGCTCCCAACTGCTGGGAGGCGTTGAGCAGCGACGCGGCCAGACCCGCCGTCTCGGGCGGGACGCCCGCATTGGCCGCCGTGGCCACGGCCACGAACACCGGGCCAAAGCCGATCGAGATCACGAGCAGACCGGGGAGGATGTCGGAGAGGTAGGTGCCGTGGACGGGAATCCGCGACAGCCAGTACATGCCGGCCGCCGAGACCAGCGCGCCAGTCACGATCATCGGGCGGGTGCCGACCCGGGTCAGCAGCTGGGAGGCGATGCCGGCGCAGATGCCGATCACGACGCACAGCGGCAGGTAAGCCAGCCCGGTCTGGATCGGCGTGTAGCCGAGCACGTTCTGCATGTAGAGGGTGAGGAAGAAGAACATCGCAGTGAAGCCCGCGAAGGCCGTCAGCTGGGTGACGTCGGCGAACCCCAGCCCGTTGATGCTGAAGATCTCCAGCGGGGCGAGCGGGTTACGCTGGCGCCGTTCGTTGGCGACGAACGCGACGAGCAGGACGGCCGCCGCGGCCAGCCCGCCGATCGTCCGGGCGCGGTCCCACCCGACGATGGGCGCCTCCACCAAGGAATAGACCAGCACCAGCATGCCGCCGGTGGCCAGGACGCCCCCTGGTAGGTCGAAGTCCTGCAGGCGGGCGCGGGGACCGTCGGGCGCGATCATGCGGAAGATCGCGGCCAGGACGAGCACCGCGGCGACCGGGTTGACGAAGAACACCCAGCGCCATCCCGGGCCGTCGGTGAGCAGCCCGCCGAGCAGCACTCCCGCGGCTGACGCCAGCCCGCCGACCCCACCCCAGACGCCGAGGGCGGTGTGGCGGTCCTTGCCCTCCCTGAAGGTGGTGGTGAGGATCGAGAGCGCCGCCGGCAGCATCATCGCCGCGCCGGCGCCCTGAGCCAGGCGGGCGGCGATCATCAGCCCCGACGTCTGGGCCAGGCCGCCGATGAGCGACGCGACGCCGATCGTCATGGTCCCCGCCACCAGCACGCGGCGCCGGCCGAGGAGGTCGGCGGCCCGCCCGCCCAGCAGCATGAACCCGCCGTAGGTGAGCAGGTAGGCGCTGGGCACCCACTGCAGATCCTGGACGGAGAAGTGCAGCGCCCGGCGGATCGAGGGCAGCGCGACGTTGACGATCGATGCGTCGACGAAGTCGAGGAACGCGACCGCGCACAGCAGGGCCAGAATCAGCTTGCCGGCGCGCGTCGCCAGAAATGAGGGTTCGGTGGTCATGGGGTCCTCCGCGAAAATGAGTTGTCACGGGTATGACGGGCGCCACAGCGGCAACGTGACGAGATGCGTCCGCGAATCACGGGGAGGGCGCGTCGTCACGTTTGCCCACGCGCGTGCGTCATACCGGTATGAGCCCGATGAGCGACCACAGGCTCGAGGCCCAGCAGTTCGAGGCGCATCGTCCGCAGTTGCGGTCGATCGCCTACCGCATGCTGGGGTCCGTCGCCGACGCCGAGGACGCGGTCCAGGAGGCCTGGCTGCGCCTGGACCGCACCGGACCCGAGGGCATCGAGAACCTACGCGGCTGGCTGACCACCGTCGTCGGGCGGGTGTGCATCGACATGCTGCGCGCGCGCAGGTCACGACACGAGGACCTCGTGGGGGAGTGGTTGCCCGAGCCGCTGGTGGGCGGGCCCGAGGGTGCGGAGGATCCCCAGCATCAGGCTCTGCTCGCCGACTCGGTGGGTCTGGCGCTGCTGGTGGTGCTGGAGCGGCTCAGCCCCGCCGAGCGGCTGGCCTTCGTGCTGCACGACATGTTCGCGGTGCCCTTCGACGAGATCGCGCCCATCGTGGGGCGCACGCCAGAGAGCGCCCGTCAGCTCGCCAGCCGCGCCCGGCGCCGGGTGCGGGGCGCGCCCGAGCCCGACGCCGACCTGCAGTCGCAACGTCGCGTCGTCGAGGCCTTCCTGGCCGCGGCCCGCGCCGGCGACTTCGCCGCCCTGATCGAGTTGCTCGACCCCGACGTGGTGTTCCGCGCCGACACGGGCGGGCGACCGGGGATCGTGGTTGCGCACCTGGAGGGCGCGGACGCGGTGGCGCGCCATACCGTGGTCGAGGGCTCGCGCTGGGCGTCGTGGTGTCACCCCGCGCTGGTCAACGGCCAGTGGGGCGGCGTCGTCATCGCGCCGCGCCGGCCGATCGGGGTGGTGGGGATGACCGTGTCGCGCGGCCGGATCGCCTCCATCGAGCTGATCCTCGACCCGGCCAAGATCCCGGCCGACGCGGCACGCGCCGCCGACGCCGTGAGCACCGCCGACGCGCCCCGCGCGGGCACCACAACGCTTGGCAAGCGGAAGTTCTCATAGCAGATAATCCTGGCGTCGTCGCATCGCCTGGTATCGTGACCGGCATGGCCACCGAGGTCCACACACCCCAGGCGACCGGCGAGGCCTCAGAGCCCGCCGGCAACTGCCTCATGGGCAACCTGGGGTGGATGCTGGGCCAGGCCGACCACGCCCTGGGCTCCGAGATCGCGACTGCCCTCGCGCCGCTCGGGCTCGGGCAGCGTGGATTCTGCGTCCTGTCATCGGCGATGGATGCGCAGTTCACGCAGACCGAGCTCGCGGGCATGATCGGCGTGGACAAGACCACGATGGTCGTCACCGTCGACGAGCTCGAGGGCAAGGGCCTCGCCCAGCGCGTGCCGTCACCGACCGACCGCCGGGCACGCGTGATCACCGTCACCCAGGCGGGGCGGGCCAAGGTGGCCGAGGGACACGAGATCGTCCAGCGGGTCCAGGACGCCGTCCTCGATGCGCTGCCGCCTGAGCAGCGCGCCGGCTTCGTCGACGCGCTCATGGCGCTGGTGAGCGGCCGGCTCTCCAGCCCGCCGCCGTGCAGCCCGCCCTTGCGGCGGCGCGAGCAGCGCGCCTAGTCCGCTTCGACCGCGGGTCGTACTGGCTGCCGTCCCCGTCGGCGGCGACACGACCGCACGTCGAATGCGGCGGAGGAGGGCGGCGCGGAGGTGATTTGCGCGCTTTTTACAGCTATGCGGGTAAAAGCGCGCACGTTTTATTACTGAACGCTCAGGGGGGCCGGGTGCGGTGGTCGCGAGCCGCCGTCGCCGTCGCCGTCGCCGCCGCCGCCGTCGCCGTCGCCGCGTCGCCGCCGTTGCCGCCGCCGCGGCGGCCGCAAAGCCGTGTCCCTTTCCCGGCCCCTCGTTCGTCGCACTGACAAACGCCCCGAATCAGAGCCCTTCAGACAAGATCACACAGAGATGATCTTGTACGGAACTATCTGATACGGTGTGATCCGACAGCAAACGAACGTCGAGAAGCGAGAGGAGACAACGGATGTCAGTGATGGAGTTCAAGCCAGCAGAGGCGCCCCCGAGCGAACGGTCCCGCTGGATCGCGCTGGTGGTGCTGTGCGTCGGGATGCTCATGATCGTCCTCGATCAGACGATCGTGAACGTGGCGCTGCCCTCGATCCAGCGCGACCTGAACTTCTCCACCTCGAGCCTGGCGTGGGTCGTCAACGCGTATCTGATCGCGTTCGGCGGGCTGCTGCTGCTGGCCGGGCGCCTGGGCGACCTGGTGGGGCGCAAGCGCATGTTCCTGACCGGCATGGCCGTCTTCACCGTCGCCTCGGCGTTGTGCGGGCTGGCCGACAGCCAGGCGCTGCTCGTCGGGGCGCGGTTCGTCCAGGGCGCCGGCGGAGCGATGACCTCGTCGGTGATCCTCGGGATGATCGTCACGATGTTCCCCGAGCCGCGCGAGCAGGCCAAGGCGATGGGCGTGTTCAGCTTCGTGGCCGCCGGCGGCGCCTCGATCGGCCTGCTGGCCGGTGGCGTCCTCACGCAGGCGCTGGACTGGCACTGGATCTTCTTTGTGAACCTGCCGATCGGCGTGCTGGCCACGCTGGCGGCCGTCCGCGTCGTCACCGCTGATCAGGGCATCGGCCTCCGTGCCGGCGCCGACCTGCCGGGGGCGACCCTGGTCACCGCGGCGCTGATGCTGGCCGTCTACACGATCGTCAAGACCAGTGACTACGGCTGGGGCTCGGCGCACACGCTGATCCTCGGCGCCGTCGCCGTGGCCGTCCTGGGCGCCTTCCTGGCCCGTGAGGCAACGGCCCGCACGCCCCTCATCCCCCTGCGGATCTTCCGCAGCCGCAACGTCTCGGGCGCCAACCTGGTGCAGATGCTGATGATCGCCGGCATCTTCGGGATGTTCTTCCTGGGCGCGGTCTACATGCAGCGGGTGCTCGGCTACGACCCGCTCCAGGTGGGCCTGGCCTATCTGCCGGTGGCGATCTCGATCGGGACCGTGTCGCTGTTCGTCGCGCCGCAGCTCAACATGAAGATCGGCCCGCGGGCGACACTGCTGCCGGGCCTGGTCCTGATGACGATCGGGCTGCTGCTGTTCGCGTCCGCTCCGGTCCATGCGGACTACGTCACGCGTCTGCTGCCGGTGATGGTGCTGCTCGGCGTCGGCGCCGGGCTCAGCTTCCCCTCGCTCATGACCATCGCGATGTCGGGCGCCGAGCCCCACGAGGCGGGCCTCGCCTCCGGCCTGGTCAACACCTCGATGCAGGTCGGTGGCGCGCTGGGTCTGGCCGTGCTGGCGACGCTGTCGGCCAGCCGCGCCAAGGACGTGGTCGCCGCCGGCGGGACCTCGGCGGCCGGGATCGCCAGTGGGCTGCACCTGGCGCTGCTCATCGGAGCCGGACTGGTCATCGCGGCCATCGTCATCGGCGCCACGGTCCTGGCTCCGGCGCGGGCGCTGGGCCAGGCGCCGGCCGAGGTCGCCGAACGCGACGACGCGCCGCGGGTCAGCGAGCAGCTCTACTCCGAGGCCGCCTGACACGCGTTCCCGCGCGCGGCCGGGGGCGGCCTACCCGCCCTCGGCCGTGGGCGGGCCCCCGGTCTGCCGGTACAGATAGGAGAGCTTGTCGGGGTTGAGCACGGTGAAGATCGACACGATCTTGCCGTCGCGAACCTCGAGCATCGCCAACGCATCCTGGCCGCCGAGTGAGAACTGGGCGGCCGGCTGGCCGTTGACCTGGAGGATCCGAAGGTAGGACGTGGGGCCGAAGCGCCGGCGCAGGCCGCCCAGGAAGGCCATGATCTTGGTGCGCCCGAGGACCGGAACCAACGCGGCCCGGGCTCTGCCGCCGCCGTCGTTGTAGGAGATGACGTCCGCGGCCAGCATCTCCTCGAGCTCCTCGAGCTTGCCCTCGCCGGCGGCCCAGAGGAGGCGCTCGAGCAGCTCGGCGTGGCGGCTCTCGTCGGCCACGGCCCCCCGCCGTCCCTGGTCCAGCCGCGCCTGGGCGCGGTGCAGCATCTGCCGCGCGTTGGCCTCCGAGACGTCGAGGATCTCGGCGATCTGGCCGTAGGGGACCTCGAAGGCCTCGCGCAGGACGAACACCGCGCGCTCGGGCGGGGTGAGCTCCTCCATCAGCCGGAGCGTGGCCAGCGACAGGGTGTCGCGCTTGACCAGGCTGTCCAGGGGGTCCAGCGTGTCGTCGGCGATCACCGGCTCGGGCAGCCACGGCCCGGTATAGGTCTCGCGCGTGGCCCGCGCCGAGCGCAGCTGGTCCAGGGCCAGCCGGCTCACCACCGTGGTGAGGAACGCGGCCGGCTCCCGGACCTGGCTGCGATCGGTGCGCAACCAGCGGACCATCGCATCGGCGACGACGTCCTCGGCGTCCCACATGCTGCCCAGCAGGCGGTAGGCGATGCCGAGCAGACGGGGGCGCAGCGCGACGAACGCCGCGCTCCCGTCGTCCTCGCCGCCGGGCGTGTGGGCGCGGTCGTGCTCGTCGCCGCGTCGGGCATGGGCGCTGTCGTGGATCACACCGCTACCGATGGTGCCACCATCGGGGTCAGGTCCGCCCGCCACGCCTCCTGGACCCGGGGATAGCGCGGCCGCCAGTCCAGCTCGGTCTTCGCCCGGGCGTTGCTGGCCCCGGTCAGGCCGTTGAGGAAGGCGGCGCCCCAGCTCCCCACCGCCAGGCGGGCCAGCCACTGGGGAATCCGCCGGGGCGAGCGCGCGCCGAGCAGGCGGGCGAACACGGGGAGCCAGTCGCGGGCGGCCAGCGGCTCGTCGTCGACGATGTTGAGGACGCCACGCACCTCAGGCCGGTCCAGCGCCGCGACGATCGCCGTCGCCGCGTCGTGGGTGTGCACGAAGGAGAACATGCCCGAGCCGTCACCGACGATCGGCAGCTTGCCGCCGCGCACCGCCTCGACCACCATGCCGTCGGGGGCAAAGCCGGTGCCCGGTCCCACCAGATTGCCGAAGCGCAGGCTCACGCCGCCGGTCTCGGCGGTGATCCGCTCGAGCTCCTCGAGGGCCGCCACGGCGGGGCGGAACGCCTTGGGGCCGTACTCCCACAGCGGCGAGCGCTCGTCGGCGACCGGGCCGCCCTCGGGCGCGTAGGCGAAGGCGACCGACTCTGAGATCATGCGCACGCCGCGGGTGGCCACCACCAGGTTGGCGGCGCCCTCGGTCCGCAGCCGGTTGGTCGCCGCAAACTCCTGCTCGAACTTCCGGGGGTTGGGGCTGTGGGGGATGGCGGTGAGCAGGTTGACCACCACGTCGGGCTCGAACTCCGACACCGCCGTGGTGAGCGCGTCGCGATCCAGCGCGTCGGCGCTGACGACGTGGCCGTTGCGAACCTCGACCGGCGTGCGATGTACCACCGCGATCGTCTCGTGACCCACGGCGTCGAGCAGCGGGAGCAGTTGGCGCCCGATCGCGCCGCTGGCACCGGCAACCAGGATTCTCATGATGTCTCCTATCAGCAGGGGCGGTTACGCACGCTTGACGGGGCACCACCGGCGTTTGTGACAACGAGAAACCGGAAAGGGTCAGGCACGGGAATGCGTCGCGCGATGAACAGGCGGATCGTGGTGCTGCTGGCCTGTCTGGCGCTGCTGGCCTGCCTGGCCGGTGCGCTCGTGGGCGCGCAGGCCGCGCACGCGCAGGGCCACGCGCAGGTCCGCTGCGGCGCGCGCTGCGCGCGGACCACCTAGATGTGCCCGCGGACTGGCTAGGCCTTCAGGTTGCGGTCGTCGAGCCACTCGACGACGGGCTCGGGCGGTTCGCCCTCCCACTCGGCGCGCACCGCGAGCCGGATGAGCTCTCGCGCGTCCTGGTGGAGCTCGTCGCGGCGGAAGCTCAGATAGACGGTGAGCGCGGCGGCGACGGCCAGCGAGCCGTTGTTGACCGCCGGATCGAGCTGCGCGAGCACCTCGCCCACGCGCTCCTCGACGTCGAGCCCGGCGACCGGCTCGTCGTCATCCTCGAAGGCACGCTCGAAGTCGCCGATGACCGCGTCGTCGTCGTCAGGATCGACGATGTCCGACGCGCGCTTGACGACGTCAAAGAGAGAGATCGGCCGTGGGTCCATGGCTCAGACCCTATCGCTCCGGAACCCGTGAGCGCAGCTCCTGCAGCCACGCCGTGGCCTGGCTGTCAGACGGCGCACGCCAGTCCGAGCGGGGGGACAGCGAGCCGCCGGAGCCGACCTTGGGCGCGTTGGGCAGCGCCGAGCGTTTGAACTGGCTGGTCTGGAAGAACCGCAGCACGAATACCTCCAGCCAGTGGCGGATCTGTTCCAGGGAGTACTCGTGGCGGCCGTCCGCCGGAATGAGGTCGGGCCACTCCCCGCGGCCGCGGTCGCCCCACGCGTGCTGGGCCAGGTAGGCGACCTTGCTGGGGCGGTACCCGAAGCGCAGTACGTAGTAGAGGAAGAAGTCCTGCAGCTCGTAGGGCCCCACGGTGGCCTCGGAATCCTGCTCGGGCCCGTCGTGATCGGCGTCCGCGCTGACCGGGATGAGCTCGGGGGAGATGGCGGTGTCGACGATGTCGGCCAGGACCGCGTTGGCGTCGTCGGAGAACTGGCCGGTGTCGATCGCCCAGCGGATGAGGAACCGGATCAGGGTCTTGGGCACCGAGGCGTTGACGTTGTAGTGCGACATCTGGTCGCCGACGCCGTAGGTCGACCATCCCAGCGCGAGCTCGGACAGGTCGCCGGTACCGAGCACGAGCGCCCGGTGATAGTTGGCCAGGCGGAACAGGTGCGAGGTGCGCTCGCCGGCCTGGACGTTCTCGTAGGTGACGTCGTACTCGGGCTCGCGGCCGTCGGCGGCGGGGTGGCCGATGTCGCGCAGCATCTGGTTGGCGGACGGCTTGATGTCCATCTCGGCCGCGCTGACACCCAGCGCGCGCATCAGCGCGTGGGCGTTGCGCAGCGTGCGGGCGCTGGTGGCAAAGCCCGGCAGCGTGTAGCCCAGCACGTTGGCGCGAGGCAGCCCCAGGCGGTCCATGGCCCGCGCCGCCACCACCAGCGCGTGGGTGCTGTCCAGCCCGCCCGACACGCCGATCACGAGCTTCTCGATCCCGGTGGCCAGCAGCCGCGTCTGCAGGCCGCGGACCTGGATGTTGTAGACCTCCTCGCAGCGCTCGTTGCGGCTGATCGGATCGGCCGGCACGTAGGGGAAGCGCTCGACGCGGCGCTGCAGCGCGAAGGCGTCGGCGGGCACGCCCAGGTCAAACTCCACCCGGCGTATCCGCCGCGCGCGCTCGCGCAGATCGTGGATCGAGTCCGCGTAGCTCGAGGTCATCATCCGGTCAGAGAGGATCCGGTCGAGGTCGAGGTCGCCGACGATCAGCTCCGGCTCGTCGGAGAAGCGCTGTGACTCGTGCAGCAGCTGACCGTTCTCGTAGATGAGCGCCTGCCCGTCCCACGCCATGTCGGTGGTGGACTCCCCGAGGCCGGCGGCGGTGTAGACGTAGCCGGCGATGGCCCGCCCGGACTGGGCCTCGCACAGCATGCGCCGGTACCCGTCCTTGCCGATGGTGATGTTGGACGCCGACAGGTTGGCCAGCACGGTGGCCCCGGCCAGCGCGTGGTAGGTGCTGGGCGGCACCGGGGTCCACAGGTCCTCGCAGATCTCGACGCCGAGCACGAACCCGGGCACGTCGCGGCAGGCGAAGATCATCTCCGGGGTGAAGGGGACGGGGGTACCGAGCAGCCGCACCTGGTCGCCGACAAGATCGCGCGCGGCGCGGAACTGGCGCTTCTCGTAGAACTCGTGGTACTCGGGGAGGTAGCTCTTGGGCACTGCGCCCAGGATCCGGCCGCGGTGGATGACGATCGCCGCGTTGAACAGCCCGCCCTCGGCCTGGACCGGCGCGCCCACGACGATCACAGGGCGCAGCGCTTCGCTCGCGCGGACGATCTCGTGAATCGCGCCGTCGACGGCATCGAGCAGGGCGCCCTGGTGAAACAGGTCCTCGCTGGAGTAGGCAGCCAGCCCCAACTCGGGGAAGATCACCAGCGCGGCGTGCTCCGCGTGGGCGCGCTGGGCGAGCTCCACGGTGCGGGCGCCGTTGAACCGCGGGTCGCCGACGCGGACGCGCGGGACCGCCGCCGCCACGCGGACGAAGCCATGGGCGTAGGGGGACTCGAAGGTCATCCCGCCGGTCTGGTCGACTGCTCGCATGCCTTCAGTATTGCCTGCTCAGCGTGGGAAGCCGGGCGCGGAGGACCGCGGCCGGGTCAGAAGCGCAGGAGCGCGGCGATGCCACCGCCGCGCTGCAGCGCGGGTGGGGCCGGGTCAGACCCCTCGCCGAACACGAGCACTCCCGCATCCTGCAGGACCGCCGCCTCAACGGCCGCTTCGCGCAGATCGGCCACGGGCGCCGTCGCCCCGCCATCGGCGGGGCAGTTCGCCGTCCCCGCGGGATAGAGCAGGCCGCAGCGCGGACAGCGGACGCCCTCCGCGGCAAAGTTGTGGGCCAGCAGCAGCGTCTCGACGCGCCGCTCGTTGAGGGCCTCGCGCGTGTCCTCGATGCCGCGCGCGGCGCGACTGGTGGCGCCCAGGCGGTCCTCCAACTCGGCGAGGGCCGACTCCTTGGCCGCGGCCCGAGCGCGATCGAGCACGGGGGCGAGGGCGTCGCGGACCTGGGCGAGGGATGCCTCCTCGACGGTGACGTCCAGCCGCCCCTCCGCGAGCGCCGGGCGCAGATCGTTGGGGAGCTCTGACGTGAACTGATCGACGTCCTGGGCGGTGCCACCGAGCACCAGCCGCGAGAACCGCTCCTGCTGCCAGCTGCGGTAGAGCTCCTCGGCGACGTGGCGCAGGTGGTGCTGGACGTCGGCTTCGATGCTGCGCTCGTAGTTGTGCTGGGACAGGCCGCCGCGGGCGGTCCGGCCGTGGACGTCGTCGGAGACATCCTCGGCCTCCTCCAGCTCGCGCAGGTTCCCGAGCAGGATGCGGCCGGAGCGGTGGCTGATCAGCACCACCGCGACGGGCCCCTCATCCGGTCCCGCGACCAAGGGCTCGATCAAGGGGGTCGGGGCAATGACGACCCTGGGCGCGATGGCGCCGCCGAGCGGGATGGCCTCAAACAGGTCGTCCTGGCCTGAGCAGAACACCGCGAGCGCCCGCGCCCCGGACACGGGTGGCTCGTCGGAGCCGAGGTATGCCTCCAGGCGCTCGAGGTCCGCGGTGAGCGCCGAGCGGTCCGCGTGCGAGAGGGCGTCCTTGTCCAGACGGCCGTCGCGCTCGGCCTCGTCGATGAGGGAGCGCACCTGGGTGGCCCGCGCCGGGGCGGTGGCGAATTGCGACGGGTCGAGGTCGAGGTACACGCTGATCACGGGGTGCTCGCCCGTGCGCTGCAGCATCTGCCGCGCGGTGGCGGCCGCGGTGCTCATCCGTCGGCCGACCGCTCGCCGCTGCCCCGCACGCCCGAGGCGCGGTCGGCCTCGTCGTCGGGCGAGGGCGGCCGGTAGGGGTCGGAGTCGGCGTCGGGATCGGGCGTGCCGACCGGGTTGTTGAGCGCGTGATGCGGATCATGCTCGGCGTCCGGGCGGGGCTCGTCGCGGGCCGCGAGCTCCTCGCTCGACGACTTGGGCTCGAGCGGGCGATCGGCCGCCTCCGCAGGGTCCGAGGCCCGCTCATAGATGCGGTCGGGCTCGTGGCGGGAGCCGGGATTGGGATGGGATTCCATCGGCGCTCCTTGTCAGTCGGGTAGCCATCCGCTACTTCAGCACACGCGAGCCGCGGGGACACTGCTTGCGCTAACAAGCAATGCGCTAGAATGAGGGATATGGCAACGACATCCACAGCCCCGTACCGCCTGTCCAAGGAGGGCGTCGCCGAATGGTCAGAGCGCCACGCCGACGCGTGGATCGGGCTGCTGGAGACCCATAAGCAGCTCACTCGGGCGCTGGACGCCGAGCTCGAGTCCCGCTATGGCCTCAGCCTCTCGTCCCTCGAGCTGCTGGCGCGCCTGGCCGCCGCCCCTGACCGCTGCCTGCGGCTCTCAGCGCTCGCGACGCAGTCGGGGCTCAGCCTCAGCCGGGTGTCTCGCATCGCGGTGGCGCTCGAGACCCGCGGGCTCATCGAGCGCACGCCGTGCGACGAGGACGCCCGCGCCGTCGAGGCCCATCTCACGCCGGCGGGCCTCACGCTCATGCGCGAGGCCCAGGCGACGCACTTCGCCTCGGTGAAGCGGCGCTTCTTCGACGAGCTGCGGCCCGGCGAGCTCGAGGCGCTGGCGGCGGTGTTCGGGCGCTTCTCGCCCCGGGCGGCGGACAGCTGCACCGTGCCCGACGCCGCCTAGGCCGACGACTCCTAGCCGACGAGTCCTAGGCCGACGCCTCGGGGGCGCCGAGCCCCGTCGCCCACCGCTCCAGTGCGGCCAGGTCGCCGGGGCCGAGGTTGTGCCCCGCGCCCGGCTCGACGTGCACGCTGACCGCAGCTCCCGCGGTGTCCAGCACCTCGGCCAACCGCCGGGTCTGCTCGGGTGACGAGTACGGGTCGCCCTCGCCGGCGGCGATGAGGACGCCGGTGCCGTCGAGGCGGAGCTCTGACTCGGGCTCGTAGGGCAGGATCGGCCGCAGCAGGGCCGCCGCGCTCAGCAGCTGCGGCTGGCGCAGCAGCAGGCTGACCGCGATGTTGGCCCCGTTGGAGAAGCCCAGCGCCGCGATCTTGTCCGGATCGCGCCCGTAGGCCTGCGCGGCCGCGGTCACGAACGCCGCGAGCTCGTCGGTCCGGACGAGCAGGTCGGGGATGTCGAGCTGCCCGACGGCCAAGCGGCGGAAGAACCGTGGCATCCCGGCCTCGAGCACCTTGCCTCGCGGCGAGAGCAGCGCGGCCTGCGGGGCCAGCCGGCGGCCGAGCCCGACGAGGTCGCGCTCGTCGCCGCCGGTGCCATGCAGCAGCAGCAGCGTCCAGTCCCCGGCACCCGGCTCGTAGACGTGGTGGAAGCCCAGCTCGGTGGTGGCGTTCATCGCGAGCTCCCGGTGCCGGCCGGCGTCGGACGCCAGGGGCGCGTGTCGGGCAGCGGGGTCAGACGCGGCTCGATCTGGGACCGGTGGGACTCCAGGAACGGCGGCAGCGACAGGCCCGAGCCCATCTCCTCGGGGGCCTCGTCGGAGGCAAAGCCCGCGCCGTCAAGCGTGGCCAGCTCATAGAGGATGCCGCTCGGCTCGCGGAAATAGACCGACTGGAAGTAGAACCGGTCGATCACCGGGGTGGCGTGGGCGCCCGCCGCGGTGACGTGACGCTGCCACTCGGCCAACTCGGAGCTGAGCACCGCCCAGGCGACGTGATGCACGGTGCCGGCGCCGGGGATGCCGCGCTCGTCGGACTGCTCGAAGATGATGCGACCGCCGCGGTGCTCACCGCGCGCCTCCCAGTCATCGGTGTCACGCTCGGAGAAGCCCAGGACGTCGGCCAGCAGCGCCTCGCTACGGGCGGGGTCATGTGCCAGCGCGCGTACGGCCTCGAAGCCCTGAAGGGCGAACTCGGCGGGGACCTCGAGGCTGGCCGCGATGAGCGGCGCGTCGCTGGTGGTGACGACGGCGAGCTCGTGGCCCATGCCCTCGGGATCTGAGAACAGCAGCCGTCCGGGCTCCCGCTCGGTGGCGATGGCTTCAGCGCCGAGACGCTCCTGCCAGAAGTCCAGCGCCTCCTCGGAGGCCACGCGGTGGACGATGCGGGAGATCATCCCCGCGCCGGCGCGCCCGGGGGCGGCCCCTGGGTACTCGAAGAATGTGATGTCGGCGCCGGGCGAGCCGTGCTCGTCGGCGTAGAAGAGGTGGTAGACGCCGGGGTCATCCTGGTTGACGGTCTTCTTGACGAGCCGCAGGCCCAGCACGCGGGCGTAGAAGTCGACGTTGCCGGGCGCGTCGCCGGTGATCAACGTGATGTGGTGGATGCCTTCGATCGGATTCATGCGGTTTCGGTGCTCCTCCCTGGCGCCTCGTGGGGTGCCGAGGGCCGGTGGACGGGGTGGGATTAGCTTGCTAGCGCAACTATATCAGGCAATGCTTGCGGGCGCAAGTAATGCCCCGATCCGCGATCATGGTCGGCAATGGTCGATGATGTGCGCCTGCCCACCGCTTCGCCGCCCACCCGCGTCTCGCTGTTCATCACGTGTTTCAACGACACGATGTTCCCGCAGACCGGGCGGGCCGTCGTGACGCTGCTCGAGCGCTTGGGCGTCGCCGTCGACTTCCCGCTCGAGCAGACGTGCTGCGGCCAGATGCACTTCAACACCGGCTATGCGGAGGAGACGATCCCGCTGGTGCGCCGGTTCGTGACCGTGTTCGGCGATGCGGAGGTGGTGGTGTCGCCGTCGGCCTCGTGCGTGGGCATGGTCCGCGACTACTACGCGCGCGTGGCCGAGCTCTCCGGCGACCCCGGGCTGGCCCGCGAGGTCGACGCGATCACGCCGCGGGTGCTCGAACTGTCCGAGCTGCTCATCGACCGGCTCGGTGTCGAGGACGTGGGCGCCTACTTCCCTCGCCGCGTCACCTATCACCCCACCTGTCACAGCCTGCGCATGCTGCACGTCGGCGACCGGCCGCTGCGGCTGTTGCGCGCGGTCGGGGGCATCGACCTCGTCGAACTGCCCGAGTCCGGCGAGTGCTGCGGCTTCGGCGGCACGTTCGCGGTCAAGAACGCCGACACGTCGATCGCGATGGTCTCCGACAAGGTCCGCACAATCCTCGACACCGGGGCCGAGGTGTGCGCGAGTGCGGACAACTCGTGCCTCATGCACATCGGCGGCGCCCTGTCGCGCCAGCGCGCGGGGGTGCGCACCATGCACCTGGCCGAGATCCTCGCCCAGACCAAGGCCGAAGCGGAGTGAGCGACGCGGGCGCCACGTCAGTGCCGTTCCCCGAGGCCGCCCGCACGGCGCTGGCCGACACCCAGCTGCGCCACAACCTGGGGCATGCCACCCACGCCATCCGCGCCAAGCGCGCCGCGGTGGTGGCCGAGGTCCCCGACTGGGAGGGGCTGCGCGAGGCCGGCCGTGCGGTCAAGGAGCGCGTGCTGCGTCACCTCGATACCCACCTGCTCGGCCTCGAGGAGTCCGTGCAGCGGGCCGGGGGCGTGGTCCACTGGGCGCGCGACGCCGAGGAGTGCAACCGGATCGTCGGCGACATCGTCACCTCCCACGGCGCCGACTCGGTGGTCAAGGCCAAGTCGCTGACCACCGAGGAGACCGGCCTCAACGAGGCGCTCGAGGAGCGCGGCATCCGCGCGCACGAGACCGACCTGGCCCAGCTCATCATCCAGCTCTCCGATGACACGCCGTCGCACATCCTGGTGCCGGCCATCCACAAGAACCGCGAGCAGATCCGCGAGCTGTTCGCCCGCACCCTGCCCGAGGCGCCGCCCGAGCTCTCCGACGATCCGCGCGAGCTGGCCGAGGCGGCGCGCGCGCACCTGCGCAAGCTGTTTCTGAGCGCGCGCGTCGGAATCAGCGGGGTCAACTTCGCCGTGGCCGACACCGGGACGGTCTCGGTGGTCGAATCCGAAGGCAACGCGCGAATGTGCACCACGCTGCCCGAGGTGCTCATCAGCATCATGGGCATCGAGAAGGTGGTGCCTACGTGGGAGGACCTCGAGGTCTATCTCCAGCTGCTGCCGCGCTCCTCGACGGCGGAGCGCATGAACCCCTACACGTCGCTGTGGACCGGGGTGACGGAGGGCGACGGGCCGCGAGAGTTTCACCTCGTGCTCGTGGACAACGGCCGCACCAACGTGCTGGGCGACGAGATCGGGCGCCAGGCGCTCAACTGCATCCGCTGCTCGGCGTGCCTGAACGTGTGCCCGGTGTACGAGCGGACCGGCGGTCACGCCTACGGCTCCACCTACCCAGGGCCGATCGGGGCGATCCTCACGCCGATGCTGAGCGGGATGACCGCGGCGGGCTCGCTGCCCTACGCCTCCAGCCTGTGCGGCGCCTGCTACGAGGTGTGCCCGGTGAAGATCAACATCCCCGAGGTGCTGGTACACCTGCGCCACGAGGAGGTGGCCCGGTCGGCCCGCGCGCCGGGTGTCCGCGAGCGGGTGGCCCCCGAGCACCTCGCCATGCGCGCCATGGCGCGCGTCTTCGCCAACCGCCGCCTGTATGAGGCGGCCCAGCGCGCGGGGCGGCTGTCGCAATGGCCGCTCGTCCGCGACGGGAAGATCCGGCGCCTGCCCGGGCCGCTCTCGGGCTGGACCTCGGCGCGCGACCTGCCCGCCGTCCCGGCGCAGAGCTTTCGCGACTGGTGGCGGGAGCGGTCATGAGCGCCGCCCGCGAGGAGATCCTGCGCCGCATCCGGGGCGCGCTGGACGACGTGCCCGCGGGGGAGACCGCGGCCGACGTCGCTGTGGCCCGCGACTACCGCCACGGCCGCGAGCTGGGAGGCCCCGCCCTGGTCGACCTGCTGGCCGAGCGGGTGGCCGACTATGCCGCGGAGGTCCGGCGCGTGGCCGCCACGCAGCTGGCCGACGCCGTCAGCGCGGCGTGCGCCGAGATGGGGCTGGGCCGCGTGGTGGTGCCGCCGGGCCTGCCGGAGGCGTGGCGCCCGCGGGGCGTGGAGCTGCTCGAGGACGAGGGGCTGAGCGCCACCGAGCTCGACGCCGTCGACGGCGCGGTGACCGGATGCTCGGTGGCCATCGCGGAGACCGGCACCCTGGTGCTCGACGGCTCGCCGATCTGCGGTCGGCGCGTGCTCACGCTGGTGCCCGACCACCACATCTGCGTCGTGCTGGCCGGGCAGATCGTGCAGATCGTCCCCGAGGCGATTGCGGCGGTGGCGCCGGCGGTCCGCGAGCGCCGGCGGCCGATCACGCTGGTGTCCGGGCCCTCGGCGAGCTCGGACATCGAGCTCACGCGCGTGGAGGGCGTGCACGGCCCCCGCCACCTGCGGGTGCTGATCGCGACCTAGGGCGAGAAGTAAACCTATAGGTTTACTTGTGTGGGGCGCTGGTCAGGTAGGTGGCGGCCATGTCCTTCTCGCCGTGCTCGGCGATGCCCTGGTGCAGGCGATCGCGGATCGCGGTGACCAGCGGCAGGTCCAGTCCGTGCAGATCGACGGCGTCCATCGCCAGGCCGGCGTCCTTGGCCGCGAGCCGCAGGCGGAACGAGGGCTCGAACTCCCGGGCCATCATCGCCCGGCCCTTCATCTGCATGTAGCCGATGTCGAGCGGGCCGTCCTTGACGGCGTCGAGGACGAGCTGGGGATCGAGACCCAGTCCCTCGGCGAGAGCCAGCACCTCGGCCGTCCCCTCCAGCACGGTGAGGACCCAGGTGTTGACGGCGAGCTTGAGCCTGGTGGCGGCGCCCGCCTCGCCGATCCACATGGTGCGCGCGCCGACGACGTCAAGGATCGGCTGGACGCGATCGCGCCGGTCCTCGGGCCCCGAGCCGAGCACCACCAGGATGCCCTGCTCGGCGGGCGCCTTGGTCCCCAGCACCGGCGCGTCGAAGAAGGCGAGCCCGCGCTCGGCGGCCAGCGCGGCGCAGCGCTCGGTGCCCTCGATCCCGATCGTGCTCATCTGCAGCCAGGTCGCGTCGTCGGGGAGCTGCGCGGCAAGCGCTCCGTGGTCGCCCGACATGGCGTCGATCACCGTGCCGGCGTCGGCGACCATGGTGAGGATCACGTCGGCGCCCTCGGCGGCCTGCGCCGGGGTGTCACAGATCTCCGCGCCGTCCTGTGCCAACGGCTCGGCCTTCTCGCGCGAGCGGTTCCAGGCGCGGATCGCGTAGCCCTCGCGGGCGAGGTTGTGCGCCATGGCGAAGCCCATGATCCCGCCGGCGCCGAGCACCGCGACCGTCTGTGTGCTGGCCATCGAGGTCCTTTCGGTGTGGGTGTGAGGTAAGGCCCCTCAGTGGGCGGCACGCCAGGCGGCCATCCGCATGAACAGCTCCGGCGGCGCCGGAGCGGGCAGGGACGGGTCGAGCTCCCGGTAGGCGGCCATCACGTTGGCGGCGATCCGCTCGGGGTCGCCCCAATCGGCGAACTCCGAGATGTCGATGTCGTCGGCCGCCTGGGCCGGGTCCATGCCCGCGCGGAAGCGCTGCTCGGCCTGGTCGGCGATGTAGCTGAGGTAGCGGCGGACGTCGCGCACGCCCGAGGCGTCGGTCACCGGGCCGTGGCCGGGTACGAGCGTCGTCGCGCCCAGCTCGAGGATCCGGTCACATGCCGCGATCCAATTGCCGAGGCTCGCCCACACGATGGGGGTGCCGTCGATGAACAGGAGGTCGCCGGTGAAGACCGTGCCCGTGTCGGGGACGTGGACGATGGTGTCGCCGGCGGTGTGCGCCGGGCCCAGTTCCAGGAAGGTGACGGCGCGATCGCCGACGCTCAGCTCCAGCCGGCCCGTGAATGTCTGCGACGGCGCGCGGAAGCTGATGTTGGAGAAGTCGAACGGGCCAAAGGCGTGCGCGACGAAGTCGGCGAGATCGGGTGGCATGTCGGGCGTGGACTTCAGCGCGTGCAGCACCTCCGGTGACAGGCGTCCCATCTCCTGGGCGCTGGCCGCCGAGGCGTAGATCTCGGTGGCGGTGGGCAGCAGCTCGTTGCCGAAGCAGTGGTCGGGGTTGGCGTGGGTGTTGAGCGCGGCGTCGATCGGCGCGCGTTCGGTCACCGGCGCCATCGCCTCCAACATGGCCCGGGTGAGCTTCAGGTCATAGAGCGTGTCGACGAGCAGCGAGGTCTCGCCGGCGGTGACCAGGCCGGCGTTGCTCCAGCCCCACCCGCCGTCGGGCTGCAGGTAGGCGTAGAGCCCGTCACCGAGCTCGTGGAGTCCGCGGGTGTAGGCGACCTGAGGCAGGGGTGGCTATTCCACCACAAGCTGCGGTGCGGCCTCGCCCGTCGGCGCGCGCAGTGGCCGGCGGAACCCCGAGATGGCCATCCCCGCGGCGGGGATGAAGGCGACCACGATGAGCGCCAGCGCCCACACGAACGTCGAGGCAAAGGCGTGGGCCAGCGGGACAGCGACCACGGCGTGCGCGCGCGCCGGCAGGTGCTGGAGGGCAGAGAGGCCGCCGCCCGAGCCGGCCACGCGGCTGCCGATGATTCCGGTCAGATTGCTCGCGATCGCCGTGGCCAGCAGCACCGACAGGATCGCGGTGCCGATCGAGGCGCCGGCCTGGCGGATGATGTTCATCGCCGTGCTGGTGCGGGCGATCGCGGACGGTGGGACGGCCTGCATGGCCGCGGTCATGTTGGGCATCATCGCGAGGCCCATCCCGAGGCCCTGGACGAAGCTGCCCGCGCCGAGCAGCACGTAGGACGTGGTGGCGCCGACGAAGGCGAATGGGATCATCCCGATCGCCACCAGCGGCAGGCCGGCGGCGGGCAGCCACGTCGGCCCGTACCGGTCGGTGAGCCTGCCGGCGACCGGCATCAGGCACATCGCGCCGATACCGCCGGGCGCCAGGAGCAGACCGGCATTGAGCGCCGATTGGCCACGCACCGTCTGGTAGTACAGCGGGACGAGCAGCATCGAGCCGAACACCGAGATGGCGAAGAGCAGGAAGGTGCCGCCCGCGGCGCCCGCTCGCGTGTGGGCGAACGTCCGCAGGTCGATGAGTGGATTGGGCGTGCGCCAGCTGTGTACGGCCCAGGCGGCGATGAGCACGACGCCGGCCAGGGTCGGGCCCCACGACTGCACGGCGCCGAAGCCGTAGGTGGAGGACTCGGCCAGTCCGAAGATGAACAAGGCCAGGCCCGGTGAGAGCAGCGCCATGCCCAGCCAGTCCAGCCGGTGCGCGGGCTGGGGCGTGTCGGGGTCCAGCACGATCAGCGCGAGGATGAAGGCGACGATCCCGATCGGCACGTTGATGAAGAAGATCCAGCGCCAGGAAGCGCTGTCGACGAGCCAACCGCCCAGGATCGGCCCCATGATCGGTGCGATCAACATCGGGACCCCGAGGATGCCCATGACCCGGCCCATGCGACTGGGGCCGGCCTTCTTGGTCATGATCGTCATGACCGACGGCATGATCATGCCGCCGCCGATGCCCTGGAGCACCCGGAAGAAGATGAGCGAGCCCGCGCTCCAGGCCAGGCCCGACAGCACCGAGCCGATGGTGAACAGCACGAGCGAGGTCATGTAGATGCGCTTGGTGCCGAATCGGTCCGCCGCCCAGCCGGTGATGGGAATGACCGTGGCCAGGGCCAGCGTGTAGCCGGTGATGACCCACTGGATCGTCGTCAGCGAGGCATGAAAGACCTGCGCCAGGTGGTCGATGGCGACGTTGACGATCGTCGTGTCCAGGATCGACATGACCGCCCCCAGCAGCACGACGCCGGCGACGATCATCGTCGCGCGGTCGAGCGCTTCAGGCTGGTAGGGAGTTTTCGATCCCTCAGGCACGTCGGACATCGTAGCGGACCGATGGGTCCGCTTACGCTCAGGGTCTATTGAGCGCCCAGCGTGGCGACGATGAGCCCGGCTCCGATCGGCACCAGCGCGCTGGTCAGTTGCGGATCATCCCCCAGCAGGCGGCTGAAGCGCTGCAGCTCGGATTCGTGGGAGATCGCGTTGTCGATGGCCAGCGTCGCGCCGGGGGCCAGCGCGCGCCTGAGGTTGGGCCAGTAGCCCGGATACTCGGGCCGCTCGGCGTCAAGGAACACGAAGTCCCAGGCCGCGTCGGGGTACTCGCTCAGCGCCTGAGCGGCGCCGACCGTGCGGCAGCTCACCACCTCGCTCAGGCCGGTGCGGACGAGGTTGGCCAGGGCCTGCTCGGTGCGCCGAGGGTCGATGTCCAGCGTCTCGACCCGGCCGCCCACCGCCTCGGCGGCGTCGGCCAGCCACAGCGTCGAGTGCCCGTTGGAGGTGCCGACCTCCAGCACGCGCCGCGAGCGCGTGGCGCGCACGAGCACGCCGAGCAGCTCGGCGGTCTCGGGCTCGACGTTGCGCAGCCGGCTCAGCCGGTCGGGTTGCCCCGCGTCGTAGTCGCGCCCGGCCGCGAACACCTCCGCGGCAATGGCCCGCCGCTCGGGATCCATGACGGCAACATTACCCGGGGGTTCCGGCCAGCCATGCAGCGCCGCGAGCGTAGAGGTCCTCCACCTCCGGGCCCGTCAGCCCCGGCATGTCGCGCTTGACCTCGTAGCCGATGCGGGACTGGATGTAGGCCAGGTGGCGGTAGCCGGGGGGGAACTGCCCGAGGAGGTCGGCGTCGAGCGCCGGGCCCGGCCCGCCGGAGACCGGGGTGAGGCGGTCGATCTCATAGATCGGCTGGCGCAGGACGAGTCCCCACCGATCCATGCGGCGCTCGAGGAAGTCATAGAAGCGCCCGGTGCAGACCACGTCGCATTCGACGCCCTCGACGGTCGTGCGCTGCGTGATCGTCATCTTGGTC
The DNA here is from genome assembly GCA_963758035.1 of uncultured Actinomycetota bacterium. GTDB lineage: Bacteria > Actinomycetota > Thermoleophilia > Solirubrobacterales > Solirubrobacteraceae > Palsa-465. The sequence continues at coordinate 224,418 of CAVWTW010000013.1, read as the reverse complement.
TGCGCGACGGCCCGGTCGCCCCTGAGGTCGACCGACGTCCCGCCCAGGAAGTGCAGGATGCGCACCCCGCGCTCGAACCCTTCGCGGCTGACGCGGATGAACTCGGCTGCGGGCCCCTGAAACCACGTGGCCATCATCACCCCGTCCTCGTGCCACACGGTGGCAAAGCGCTCCCAGTCCCCGGCGTCGCGCCACACCACCCAGTTCGCGACCAGCTCACGGATCTCCTCGGCGTCGCTCATGCGACGGTGGCGCCGGGGGTGGGCAGTGCACTCGTCGGCGGGATCGGCGGACCGAGGGTCCCGTCGAGCGGCGGGGTGCCGTAGGTGTGGAAGGTCGAGATGGTCTTGACGCCCCAGGCCTGGCCGCGCGCCCGCTCGGCCTCGGTCCACCGGATGGGCTCATACGCGGGGTCGTAGATGAAATGGGTGCCGGTGGTGACCTCCACGCGGTTGCCCCCGGGCTCATAGACGTAGAGGAACATCCCCTGGGCCACCGCGTGCTTGGACGGCGCGGCCTCGATCGGGACGTCGGCGTCGACGAACAGGTCGGCGGCCCGCAGGCACTCCTCACGGGTGTCGACGAACCACGCCAGGTGATGCAGGCGGCCGCTGCCGCCGGCGTGGTCGGCGGTGTAGATGAGCTCGTGGGCCGCGATGGACAGGCTCATCCAGGCGCCGGACTCCTCGCCGTTGTCCAGGATGACCTGTTCGTAGGTGCGGTAGCCCAACTGCTCCTCGGCGAAGCGTCGGTTGGCGGCGATGTCGGCCGCCAGGATGTTGACGTGGTCGATCCGCTTGACCGCCGCCCCCCGATCGACGTGGCGCTGGGGCACGTTCTTCAGGCGCGGGCGCAGCTCCTCGGGCGGCACATAGCGATCCTGCTCATAGAACAGCTCGAAGCGGTGTCCGTCGGGATCGCGGAACCGGTAGGCGGCTCCGTGGCCGTGGTCGCCCTCGATCCATCCGTCGCCCAGGCCGGTGGCCTCGATGCCCGCGACCCGCCGCTCCAGCGCCTCGGGGCTCCAGGCGCGGATGGCGATGTGGCCGAGCCCGGGCAGCCTGGCCTCGGTGAGCTTGAGCCCGTAGGGCTGGTACTCCCCCCAGCCCCGCAGGAACACACTCTGGCCCTCCTGGTGCTCGATCTGCATGCCGAACAGCTCGACGAAGAAGCGCAGGCTGTCGTCGGGGAACGGGGTGAGCAGCTCGGCGTGGGCGATGTGGGCGAGATCGGGCGGCTCGGGCATGGTCACGCCCCTTCGACGCGCCGGCGCAGGCCGTCGAGGTCGTAGGAGAGCTCGCCGGCCTGCAGCTTGATGCGCTTGACCCGCTCGTTGTCCTCGCGCCGGCGCGAGGCCTCGAGGACGTCCTCGACGCGCTCGGCCTCGACCACGGCGGCGCCATCGGCATCCATGACCACGATGTCACCCTGGCGGATGGTCGCGCCGCCCACCTGCACCGGCTCGCCGATGGAGCCGGGGACGTCCTTGGTCGCGCCCTTGACGCGCACCCAGCGGGCCCAGATGGGGAGCCCGAGCTCGGCCAGCGTGTCGATGTCCCGTACCGCCGCGTCGACGAGCAGGCCGGCCGCCCCGTGGGCCTGGGCCTGGGTGGCCAGCAGGTCGCCGACGATGCCCACCGGACGGGGATCGGGCATGGTCAGCACCAGCACCTCGCCGGGCTGGACCTCGGCCATGGCGGCGTGGACCATGAGGTTGTCGTCCTGGCCGCACGTGACCGTGCGGGCGGGCCCGGCCACCCGTGATCCGGCCAGGATCTGGATGAGGTCGAGGTCGACATAGCCGCGCCGGCCCCCGGCCTCGTAGACGGTGGCGGAGCCCAGCGCTGCCAGCTCCGCGATCGCATCGGTCATAGGCTGCTCACCACCTGGGGAGTCACCCGCTGGAAGGCCTCGGCCTGGCGGATGTCCTGGTTTCCCGAGGAGCGCCGGGCGTGATTGCCACGGTGATCAGCGCGCTCGGCGTAATAGGTATGGAGGTACTTCTGGGCCTTCATCTCCGCCATCGCCGCGCGCTTGGCCTCCATTACCGCGGTGATGTCGACGAACGTCGTCGGGGTGAAGTTGCACAGCTCGGGCTGGTGGGGCTCGAACAGGAAGAACTCGGGCGGACGGACCGTCGTGAACGCGCTCTGCACCCCGGCGCCCGCAGCGAGGCTGCGGGCGCGGCCGACCGCGGCGTACGCGACCGGGTGATCCGGGTTGAACGGATCAGTGTCGGTGTGGGTGATGAGCACGTCGGGCGCGAACTCGCGGATCTCGTCGGAGATGCGCTCCAGCGCCTCGGTGTCGATCTGCAGCGGATAGTCCCCGAGGTCCAGGCAGCGGAAATCGGCGCCGAGGTGGCCCGCGGCGCGCTCGCCCTCGCCGTGGCGGATCCGCTTGACGTTGTCGATCGTCTGGTTCTCCTCCTTCCACAGCTCGCCGGATTCGCCCTTCTCACCGTAGGAGAGCGCGATCACGCGCCCGGTCCCGCCGCTGCTCGTGGTCACGGCCAGCGCGCCCCCGGCACGCCACACGAAGTCGGCCGAGTGGGCGCCGATCACCAGCATGCGGCGGGGCGCGTCGGAGGTCACCACGGATCGGCTCCCGCCACCCGGCGCGTGTTGGCAACTGCCATCACCTGGACCTCCTCGTCGTTGAACCCGGCGTCGAGCAGGCGGTCGACCATGATCGCCATGCCATCCTCCACCGGAGGGTTGAACACCTGACCGAGGTCGGTGGAGAGGATCGAGTGCTCGGGCCCGGCCTCGCGGATGTGCGCGATCCACTCCTCCCACGCGATCTTGCCGGTGTGCGGCGTCGTCATGCACCGCTCGAGCAGGGCGCCGCGCCCGGCGAGCGCCTGCTGATCCTCAACGCTCAGGCTCTGGGCCGGGAACTCCGGGTGCGTGATCACGATCTGCTCGCACCCCTGCTCCTGTGCGGCCTCGACGACGGCGAAGATCTCATCGCGCGCGAGGTGCCCCGTGGCCAGCAGGAGGCCGTGGTGGGCGATCCGCTCCAGGACGGCGCGCGTCTCGGGCAGCACCGCGCCGCCGTCGTCCACGACGGGCACCGGGGGGATCTCGATCCCCTGCTCGCGCAGCTCGAGCTGGAGCTTGACCCACACCGGGACCCTCACCCCGGCCGGGGCGTCGCGCTCGTGGGATTCGTTGACGCTGTCGACGGTGGGCAGCCACACCGTGCGCGCCCCCTCGCGCGCGGCGACCTCGACGGCGAGTGCGTTCAGGCCGCCGACGGCGCGGTTGAGCACGATCGCGCCCAGCGCCCGGATGCCCGGGACTGCGGCGCGCACCACCGCGGCGCGCTCGGCGGTCGCGGTGTAGTGGGACTTGAGGATGAAGCCGTCCATGCCCAGGGCGGCAAAGCGCCGTGCCAGCATGACGTCATCGACGATGCGGGGCACGACGTCGGGGGCGACGTGGATGTGGGTGTCGTAGGCGCCGCGCAGCAGCTCGCGCGCGTGGTCTGAGACGGCGATGGGCTCCGCGGCTTCGCTCATGCGGACGACTGGCTCTGGTTCAGGGCGTCGGCGACGCGGGACAGGTGCCGGCGCATCGCCCTCTCTGCCGCGGCGCCGTCGTGGGCAGCGACGGCGTCGACGATCGCCGTGTGCTCGGCAAAGGAGCGCTCGCTGCGCCCGGGGACGAGAATGGTCCGGAAGGTGAAGCGCACCAGCTGTGAGCGCAGCCCGTCGATGAGGCGGTTGGCGGTGGCGTGGCCGCCGATCTCGAGCAGCCGGCGGTGCAGGACGGCGTTGGCGTCGGAGGCCTTGAGCAGGTCCCCGGTGTCGAGCAGGGAGCGCATCTCGCTCAGGATCGCCCGCAGGTCGGCGACGTCGGCGTCGGTGGCGTTGCGCGCGGCCCGGTTGGCCGCCAGCCCCTCCAGCGCGGCGCGGGCCTGCAGGATCTCGATCGCCTCGGGCACGCTGACCAGGCGCACCCGGGCGCCGCGGTGGGGCTCGAGCTCGACCAGTCCCTCGTGCTCGAGCCGCGCCAGCGCCGTACGGACCGCCGAGCGCCCGATGCCGAGCTGCCGGGTCAGATCGGCCTCGACCAGGCGCTCGTTGGGAAGCAGCCGCCCCGCGACGATCGCGGCCCGCAGCTGATCCTCGGGGCGATCCGGATGTCCGCGTTTCACTGCCCGCGCATTGTCGACAATTTTGTCCACGAAAGCAGCATAAACGTAACGTGCCCGGTGGGGTAGTTTGCGCATGCTGACCCGTGAGGAGATCGTGAGCGAAGACCGTCCCCGCAGTGCCGACTTCGTGCAGTCGCTGGAACGAGGGCTGCTGGTCATCCGTGCCTTCGATGCCGAGCATCGCGAGCTCGGCCTGAGCGAGGTCGCGCGCATCTCCGGCCTCACCCGCGCGGCCGCTCGCCGCTTCCTGCTCACCCTGGCCAAGCTCGGCTACGTGACCTTCAACGACGGGCGCTTCGCGCTGACCCCGCGCGTCCTGGAGCTCGGCTACGCCTACCTGTCCTCGCTGAGTCTGCCCGAGGTCGCCCAGCCTCACATGGAGGCGCTGGTGGCCCAGGTCAACGAGTCCTCGTCGATCTCGGTGCTCGACGACACCGAGGTCGTCTACGTGGCCCGCGTCCCCACCCGCCGGATCATGAGCATCACCCTCTCGGTGGGCACCCGGCTGCCGGCCTACGCCACCTCGATGGGCCGCGTGCTGCTGGCCGCCCTGCCCGACGACGAGCTCACCACGCGGCTGGCGCGGATCGACATGCTCCCGCTGTCGACCCACACCATCACGGACCCCGAGGCCCTGCGCGCCGTGCTGGACCGGGTGCGCCGGCAGGACTGGGCTGCCGTGGACCAGGAACTCGAGGAGGGCCTGCGCTCGCTGGCCGTTCCCATCCGGGATGCCTCGGGCACAGTCGTCGCGGCGCTGAACGTCTCGGTCCACGCCAGCCGCGGCACGATGACCACCCTGCGCCGCGACATCCTTCCCCTGGCCCAGGTCGCGGCCGCCGCGATCGAGAACGACCTGCGGCGGGCGACGGGGTCGGATTCGCGGTCGCTGCGGCGCTGAGGCTCGCCGCGGCGCCGGGCCGGTCCCGGCGGGCCTCCACGACCTGGATAACGCGTCAAATCTCCAACCGCGCCACAGGTTTCCCACGAAAACCATGTGGGAGATGGGAAACGCGCCAAACCTGATCGCGCCGCGCAGGTTTGGCGCGTATTCCAGGTCGCCGCCCGCCCGATCCTGCTCCACTCGGTAGCGGCGGTTGACGTTCGCCCCGTATCGCCCCGTATCGCCCAGTATCGCGCCGTGTCGCGAGCGAACGGCCACGGAGGCCGCCTACACCGCGGCGGGGGTCTCCGCGCGCTCAGCCGGCTGGTCGGGCGAGAGCTCGCGCGCCAGCCCCGTCAGCAGCACCGTCAGCTCCTCGTTGTCCTCGGGCTGCCAGCCGGCGCACCTCCGCGCCAGACTGGCTCTCCTCTCCTCCACCAGCCGGTCGGCGATCTCGGCCCCCGCGGGTGTCACCCCCACCACGCGCCCCCGCTCCTCGCCCGCCGTGGGGTCGCGCTGAAGCAACCCGCGCGTGTCGAGCTCGCGCAGGGCCTGCTGGCCCACGTCGAGCGGGATGTCGAACTTCTCGCAGAGCTGGGGGATCGACGCCGGGTGCGCGTCGTCGACCTCGGCGAGGCGGACGAGAAGCCAGGCGGCAGCGGGAGTGAGGTCGACACCGGCACGCTCGCACAACCTGGCCACGAGCTCGCGGCGACCCTCGCGGCCGATGAGGACGCTCATCGCCCGAGACGCCTCGGCCAGCGAATCGGTGGTCTTGGGCACGGCGAAGGACTCGCCGATCCCGGTGCTGGCGGTGACCGTCTCGCGCAGCGGGCGCTCCTGGAGCAGCCAGCTGAGCAGGAAGGCGATGGCGGCCACGCACGCGGCGACGATGAACACCGTCGACAGGGCGTTGGTGAACGCCGTGAGGTAGGCGTCGTGGATCGGGACCGGCAGCTTCTTGAGCGCCGCCGTATTCAGGCCGGCGCCGGTGCCGAGCGAGCCGCCGGCGCCGTTGCGCGGCAGCGCCGACGCCAGCTCGGCGGCCAGCCGGTTGGAGAAGATCGAACCGAGCACAGCCGTCCCGACCGAGCCACCGATTGAGCGAAACAGGGTCGCTCCTGAAGTGGCCACACCGAGGTCCTTGTAATCGACGGCGTTCTGGACCACGAGCACGAGCACCTGCATCACCGAACCGAGGCCCAGGCCCAGCACGAACATGAACGCCGAGGCTGTCGCGCGGCTGGTGTCCGGTCCCATCGTGGAGAGCAGGAAGAGCCCGCACACCATGATCGCGGTGCCGGCGATGGGGAACGGTCTGTAGTGGCCGGTGCGGCTGATGAGCTGCCCGGAGCCGATCGAGGTGATGAGCAGGCCGCCCATCAGCGGCAGGATCTGCAGGCCGGAGCCGGTGGGGCTGGCGCCAAGTACGACCTGGAGGAACAGCGGCAGGTAGGTGACCGAGCCGAACAGCGCAAACCCCACCACGAACCCGATGGCGCTGGTGATGGAGAACACGGAGTTACGAAACAGCCAGGGCGGGAGCACCGGCTCGGCGGCGCGCCGCTCCGCCAGCACGAAGGCCACGATCAGGACCACCGTGAGGACGCCGAGGCCGATGATCTGCGGCGACCCCCAGCCGTAGTCGTTCCCGCCCAGGGTGCAGGTCAGGACGAGCGCGGTGAGTGCGCCCGCCAGGAGCCCGGCGCCCACGTAATCGATCGAATGGTGGGTCTGGTCCTGGCGCGAGGGCAGCGTCGCCGCCAGCACGGCGAACGCGGCGATGCCGATCGGCAGGTTGACGTAGAAGATCCAGCGCCAGCTCAAGGTGGTGGTGAAGAAACCGCCGAGCAGCGGTCCGATCACGCTGGCCAGTCCGAACACGGCGCCGAACAGCCCCTGGTAGCGGCCGCGGTCGCGCGGGGGCACGACGTCGCCGATCGCTGCCATGGTGCCGACCAGGAGCCCCCCGCCGCCGAGTCCCTGGAGCGCGCGGAACGCAATCAGCTGGGTCAGTGACTGAGCGACGCCGCAGAGCGCCGAGCCGATGAGGAAGATGACCAGCGCGACCTGCAGCACGATCTTGCGGCCGTAGAGGTCGCCGAGCTTGCCGTACACCGGGGTGACCGCGGTCTGGGCCAGCAGGTAGGCGGTCACCACCCACGAGATGTGGCTGAGGCCGCCGAAGTCGCCGACGATGGTCGGCAGCGCGGTGGACACGATGGTCTGGTCCAGCGCCGCCATCAACAGCACCAGCATCAGTCCGGTGAATACGACGGTGACGCTGCGCGGGGCGTCGGCGTCCGCCGTGGTGGTGCCGTTGGTGCTCACGCCGACTCGCCGGACATCGCGACCTCCCAGGTCAGATCAGCCGTCGATCATACGACCGCCCGGGCCGGGGCGGCGCGCCTGCGCGCTGCCGCCTCGGTGACGATCCAACCGACCAGCGCCAGCAGGGCCGTGACCGCGCCCAGGACGCAGATGCCGCTCCACCCGTCGGCGCCGTACAGCGCCGAGCTGACCGCCGACAGCGCGGCGCCGCCCAGGAAGTAGGCCATCATGTAGGCGGTGGTCAGCCGGCTGCGGGCCTCGGGGCGCAGCGCGTAGATCGCGCTCTGATTGGAGATGTGCGCGCCCTGGACGCCCAGGTCGAGCAGGGCGATGCCGGCGATGAGCGCGACCACCGAGGTCTTGCCCAGCGCCAGGACTCCCCAGCTGGCGAACATGATGAGGAGCGTGGCTGTGGTGACCCGGGCGTTGTGGCCACGGTCGGCGAGGCGCCCCGCGCCCGAGGCCGCCACGGCGCCGACGACGCCCACGAGCCCGAACAGCCCGATCACGCCGTTGCCGTAGTGGTAAGGGGCCCCGGAGAGCAGGAAGGCCAGCGACGTCCACAGCGTGCTGAAGCAGCCGAAGGTGAGCGCGCCGACCATCATGCGCTGGCGCAGGACGGGCTCCTCGCGGACGAGCGCCACCACCGAGCGCAGCAGATCGCCGTAGGACAGATCGGTGGTCGGAGGGACGCGGGGCAGCGCGCGGCGCAGGGTCGCGGCCAGGATCACCATCGCGGCGGCGGCGAACCAGTAGACCACGCGCCAGCCGAACGCCGCGGCGATCAGGCCGCTCACGGTCCGGGCCAGCAGGATCCCGATGAGCAGGCCGCTCATCACCGTTCCCACCACCGACCCGCGCTCGTGCTCGGCCGCCAGCGACGAGCTCATCGGCACGACGATCTGGGCCACCACCGAGGTCACGCCCACCACCGCCAGCGCGGCACCCAGCACCGCGAAGGCCGGGGCCACGGCCGACAGCACCAGCGCGGCGGCGGTCACGAGCATCGTGGCGCTGATCAGCCCGCGCCGCTCGTGCAGGTCGCCGAGGGGGACGAGCACCGCCAGCCCCACCACGTAGCCAAGTTGGCTGATCGTGATGAGCAGCCCCGCGGTGCCGTTGGACACCCCGAACGTGCCCGCGAGCGTGTGCAGCAGCGGCTGGGCGTAGTAGAGGTTGGCCGCCGCGGTCCCGCAGGCGGTCGCCAGCAGCAGCACGAGGCCGCGGCTGATCCCACCGCCGAGGTCCGCTTGGCCGGCGTCGGGGCGCCGTGTGGCTTGGAGCTGGGGCATCTGCTTTTGAACATAGTCCGCGACGCTCAAAGATCACCTCGGACGTGCCGACAATCACTCAATGCACCCTTTGGTGGAGATGCCCGCTGGGCTGCGCCGGGCGCGGCGGTCAGCTGCGGTGGGACGCGCCAGTCTGGCGGTCGCCGGGGCGCTCATCGCCGTGGTCGACGCTCCCGTGCTGCGCCATCACGCCCACCGGCCGGTGGTGGTGCTCATCGGCTTCGCGATCATCTTCGCCACCGCGCTGGTGCAGCTGATCGCGCCGCGCGCCGACTGGGTCAAGGTGGAGGAGTCGCTGGCCCCCGTGTCGGCGATCCTCATCATCGGTCTCGGCCCCGAGCGGATCACCACGCTGTGGCTGCTGTGGCTGGTTGCGGTGGCCTGCGGCGTGCTGGCCCGCGGCGGGCGCGTGTTCTGGGTCGGCCGGGCGATGCTGCTGGCGTCGCTGGCGCTGCCCATCATCCGCCACGGCCACGTCACGCTCACCTATGCCTGCGTCTGCCTGGCGGCGGTCACGCTCCTGCTGGTGTGCGGGCGCGTCACCCAGGAGCTGCGCGCGATGCTGGACAGGGCGCGCCACGACGCTGACCACGACGACCTCACCGGGGCGCTCAACCGTGCGGCGTTCCGCCGGGCGCTGGACGCCTTCCTGGCCCGTGGGGGCGACGGCGCGGTCCTCCTGCTCGATCTCGACAACTTCGGCGCCATCAACAAGTCAGCGGGCCATGCCGCCGGCGACGCGGTCCTGCGCCGGGTGGCGGAGCACCTGAGACAGGCGGCGGGGGACACCGGCATCGCCGGGCGTCTCGGCGGCGACGAGTTCGCGGTCATCCTCACCGGGCCTGACCCTGAACAGGTCGGGCGGCGGATGCTGGCCGACGTCGTCGCCAGGCCCGCCGCCGGGCCTTCGGTGAACGCCTCGGCCGGGATGGCGGTGTTCCCGCGCGACGGCGACGACGCCGAATCGCTGCTGCGCGCGGTGGACGTGGCGTTGCGCGTGGCCAAGCGGACCGGCATCAGCCAGCTCGCGGTGTACGCCGGCGACCCGATCGCCGGCCGCGGCCCCGGTGGCGCCTCGGACGCGCTGGAGCGTCTCATCGGCGGCGAGGGGCTGGAGATGGCGGTGCAGCCGATCGTGTCGGTGCCCGACGGCGCCGTCCACGCCTACGAGGCGCTGGCCCGCTTCCGCCTGGGCTCGAGCTCCAATCCACTGCACTGGTTCGCCCTGGCCGATGAGTTCGCGGTCCGCGACCGGCTCGAGCTCGCCTGCCTGCGGGCCGGCCTGAACCTGCTCGGTGACCTGCCCGACGGCGCGCGCCTGAGCGTCAACCTGTCCGGGCCGCTGCTGCTGGACCCGCGCACCAGCGAACTGCTGCGCCAGACGCCGTATCTGGACCGCCTGATCCTCGAGATCACTGAGAACAGCCTGCTGGAGGACACCCCGGGCGTGGCGGCCGAGATTGAGCGCCTCATCGGCGAGGGGCTCAACTTCGCCGTCGACGACATGGGCGCGGGCTACTCGGGGCTGCGCCAGATCACGACGGTGCGGCCGACGTACCTCAAGCTCGACCGCTCGCTGATCAGCGGCATCGACGCCGACCCCGACCGGGGCGCGCTGGTCTCAGCGATGCTCGGCTACGTGCGCCAGACCGGTGGTCATCTCATCGCCGAGGGCGTCGAGACCGAGGCCGAGCTCGAGACGCTGCGGGCGCTCGGCGTGACCCTCATCCAGGGCTACCTGCTGGGACGTCCCGCCGCCCCGTGGCCGACGGTGGCCGTGCCGGCGCCGCGCGACGCCGCGGCCGCGCCGGCGATTAGTCTGCACGACGCCCCAGCGTGAGCCGTGGGGGCCGGATGGCCCCGCGGCGGCAAGGAGAGAGGACGTCAACGATGACTGACCGTTTCGCTGCGCGCTACGCGCGCCCGGGTTTCGGACCGTGGGCCCGGACCGTTCTGCCATCGGTTGTGTGCGCGTCTGTCGTTGCCATCCTGGCGGTCGTCGCCGCACCCGCGCTGGCCAAGGGTCCGGCGGCGTCGTGCCAGCCGTACTCCGGCAAGCCGTGCCTGTTCCCGTTCCCCGACAACCGGCTCACCCGCGTCGATCGGACGAGCGCCACCAAGCTGCGCGTCAGCCTCCCCGCGGCGGCGATGCCCGCCAACACCAAAGGCGTGCGCGTCAAGCCCGGTGCCTGGAACCGCAACGACGGGTTCAGCCCCGGCAGCGCGGTCGTGCTCCACGTGCCCGGTCTGGACAATGCCGCGGCCCTGGAGCGCACCGGTGCGGTCGCACTCACCAACCTCGCCGCGTCGCTGGCCAAGCGCGAGCCGATCGTGCTGATCGACCAGAGCACCGGCAGGCGCCAGCTCATCTGGGCCGAGCTCGACTCGCTGGCCAAGAGCCCGGGGGCCACCGACCTCATGATCCACCCGGCCAAGCTCCTGGCCGACGGCCACACCTTCATCGTCGCGCTGCGCAACCTGCGCACGAAGTCCGGGAAGCTCATCCCCGCGCCGAAGTGGTTCGCGAGCCTGCGCGGCGGCGGCAAGCTGCCCAAGGCGGAGCGATCCCAGACGGCGCGCTACGCCGCGATCTTCAAGGCGCTCAAGCGGGCCGGCATCGCCCGTAACGCGAGCCTGTACGCCGCGTGGAACTTCACCGTCGGCTCTCAGAAGAGCCTCACCGGCGGCATGCTGGCGATCCGCAACAACGCGTTTGCCCAGCTTGGCGACACCAACCTCGCCGACTCGGTGGACTCCGGTCACGCGCCGGGGTTCACGGTGACGGACACCAAGCCGCTGGTCTCATCGAGCGGGGCGGCGCTCACCCAGGTCGACGGGACGCTGCAGGTCCCGTGCTACCTGATCACATGCGGTCCGTCGGCCCAGCCGGGTTTCCACTACAGCTCCAGCAAGCCCGACGCCACGCCCACACAGATCCCGGGCAGCATGGCGACGACGGCGTTCGAGTGCGTCGTCCCGGGCACCGCCACGGCCCTCACTCCGGCGCGGATCGCGCTCTACGGCCACGGGCTGCTGGGATCGCCGGACGAGGTCACGGCCACGCCGATCGAGGCGCTGTCCTTGAGCCACAACATCGTCATCTGCTCCACGGCCTTCTGGGGCCTGGCCAGCGACGACACCGTCAATGACGCCGCCGCACTGGGCAACCTCAACCTGTTCGGAGCGGTCATCGACCGCCTCCAGCAGGGCGCGCTCAACATGCTGTACCTGGGGCGGCTCATGCTCAACCCGGGTGGCCTGGCCAGCAACGCGGCCTTCCGGCAGCTTGGCCAGCCGCTGATCGAGACCTCGAATCTCTACTACGACGGCAATAGCCAGGGCGGGATCGAGGGCGGCATGCTGACCGCGCTGTCGCCGGACTTCCGCCACGCCGTGCTGGGGGTCACCGGTGTCGACTACGCCAACCTGCTCGTCCAGCGCAGCACGGACTTCGCGCCCTTCGGCACCCTGCTCTACGCCGCTTATCCCGACCAGTCGCTGCACCCGCTGCTGCTGGACCTGATGCAGCAGCTGTGGGACCGGGGCGAGCCCGACGGCTATGCCGAGCAGATGACCGCGCACCCGCTCCCCGGCACGCCGTCACACCAGGTGCTCATGCAGATCGCCTACGGCGACCATCAGGTGTCCATGTACTCCGGCGCGGTGGAGGCGCGGACGGTCGGCGCCTCGGCCTACCAGCCGGCTCTTGACCTCAACACCAACCGCGGGCGCGATCGCAACCTGTTCTACGGGCTGCCCACGGTCAAGAGCTTCCCGTTCACCGGGTCGGCGATCGAGATCTGGGACAGCGGCCCGGGCCACACCCAGCCGCCGCCGCTGACCAACACGGCGCCCGCCGACACCGCCGCCAACCAGGACCCGCATGAGGATCCGCGCAACACCCCCGCGGCCCAGCAGCAGATCTCGGACTTCCTGGAGCCCAACGGGGTGGTGACCGACGTGTGCGGCGGCACGCCCTGCCACAGCTCTGACTACACGCCCTAGGCGTTCAGGCGTTCAGGCGTTCAGGCGGAGGCGCTCCGCGATGCGCTCCTCGATCGAGTCGTCGTACTCGGCAATGAGCCGGACCTCGTCGGCGAGGTCGTGCGCGATGATCGTGTCGAGGATCGCCTCCTGCGCCGCCGCGTCCAGGGCGAGGGCGGCGAGCACCATTTCCTTGCGCTGGCGCTTGTGGAGGTGGTTGAGGAGGTCCAGCGCCTCCAGCCACAGGCCCTCGTCGGCCGCGGCGACGATGACTCCCGCCGCGCGGCCCCGGGGCAGCTTGGCGAACAGGCGGCTGAGCTGCGACGGGTCCTCGAGCACGAAGGCGACCTGGAGCAGGGCCTCGTCGTCCATGGCGGCCACCGCGGCGGCGATCGCCTCGTCGGAGAGATGGCCGACGAAGCGGCCCATGGTCACGTACTCGCGGCGCGCCACGAGCTCGGCGGTGACCTGGCCGATGAGTGCGGGGGCGATCGCGCCGATGAGATCCGAGGCGCGCCGCGGGTCAAGCTCGACGGCGACGTCGGCCAGGAACGGCGGCGGGAGCTTGGTGGCGACCTCGACGGCCTTGTCGGTCTCGAGCAAGCCCGCCAGCCGCGCTGACAGCAGCGCCCCGAAGGCGCGCTGCCCGATGGTCGCGGTGATGCCCGCGGGCAGCAGGCGGCTGGCTGCGGCCAGCCGTGCCAGCGAGCTGCCGTGGGCGTCATAGAGGCTCTCGGTGACGCTGTCGCGCAGCGCGCGCAGATCGGCCGGCGCGAGGCGCTCGAGGTAGGCGAGCTCATCTGGCTCGCGCCCCAGCAGGCGGGCCAGCTTCATCACCTCGGCCTGGCCCCGGAGCAGCTCGGCGGACCGGCTCATCCGACCATGCGCCGGATCGGCCCGCGCAGCAGCCGTGGGATGTGGCTGAGCGCGCGGTCGCCGGCTTCGCTCAGCGCCGCCGCTTGGCGGTGCCGGGCGTCGGCGAGGGCGGCCCCCAAGTCGGCGAGCTCGTCCTGCGAGAGCTCGCGCAGGGCATCGGGGACGGGTCCGCGCAGCTGCGCGGCGAGCGCGGTGAAGGCGTCCACGGCCGCGTAGTATCGCGGCCGATGCGCGCCCTCGTGTCCCACCCCGAGCCCCCCTACCTAGAGCTGGTCGAGGTGACCGAGCCCGAGCCCCGCTCAGACCAGGCCATCGTCTCCGTGGAGGCGATCAGCCTCAATCGCGGCGAGCTCCGGCGGCTGGAGCGGATGGCCCCGGGGACGATCTCGGGCTGGGACCTGGCGGGCACCGTCACCTGGCCGGCCATCGACGGCAGCGGCCCCAAGGCCGGGGCCCGGGTGGTCGGGCTCAAGGATGTCGGCGCCTGGGCCGAGCAGGTGGCCGTCCCCACCGAGGCGCTGGCCGAGCTGCCCAAGGGGGTCTCCGTCGAGCAGGCGGCGACCCTGCCCGTGGCGGGGCTGACGGCGCTGCGCACGCTCGAGATCGGCGGCTACGTCGTGGGCAAGCGAGTGCTCATCACGGGTGCCAGCGGCGGCGTCGGGCGCTTCGCCATCCAGCTGGCCAAGCTCGCCGGGGCGCACGTCACCGCGATCGCGCGCCGCAGCGACGGGCTGACCGAACTGGGCGCCGACGACGTCGCGGCCGACCTCAGCGCGAATGGGGAGACGTTCGACGTGATCCTCGACGCCATCGGCGGCCCAGTGCTGGGGGCGGCGCTTCAGCGGGTGGCGCCGCGCGGCCGGGTGATCAGCTTCGGTGCGACCGTGGCCGAGCCCGTGAGCTACCCGACCCGCGAGCTCTTCTCGCGCGCGCCCGGGGCCGAACTGCACGGGTTCTACATCTTTGACGAGCTTGAGCACACGCGGTCGGCGGCGCCTGACCTCCGCCGGCTCGCCGCCCTGGTCGCCGACGGGCGGCTGGACTGCCAGATCGACCTCACCGTCTCCTGGACGGAGGCGGCCGGCGCGGTGCAGGCGCTGCTGGAGCGGCGCGTGGCGGGCAAGGCCGTGCTCACTATCGACTGAGCCGCATCGTGCTACTGGCGAGTAGGTGTCCAGATTGCACGGGGAATCTCTGGTCAGACACCGGTCAGGCTCCGGTCAGACACATCGCGATCGTTGTTGAGCGTGGATTAGGCGTCCGCGCGTGCTACGCCACCCGCTCGCATCGAGGCGCCGATGGGATTACGCTGTGCGGTCTGGGAACACACGACCTCTGGAGGAGGATCAGTGAGTAGATACGTCAGGCCGTGGGCAGCCTCGCTGCTCGCGGTATTTGCCGCGGGCGCGATCGCCGCCTGCGGCGGCAGTAGCAGCAGCTCTTCGAGCAGCTCCTCGGCCCCTGCGGCCACCGGCTCGAGCTCGGGAACGAGCACGGGCGCCAGCGCCGGCACGTCCGGCGGCAAGGAGGGCGGCACCATCACCATCGTCTCGGGTACGCCGCCGCTGTCGGCCGACCCGGGCCTTGACTTCACCACGCAGGGCAACGAGCTTGAATCAGTGATCGACACGCCCCTGCTGAGCTTCAAGCGCGGCGTCCAGGGAGCCGGCGGAAGCACGATCGTCCCCGCGCTGGCGACAGGTCTGCCCTCAGCCACGAACGGCGGCAAGACCTACACCTTCACGCTACGCCCGAACCTGCACTACTCCAACGGCATGCCGATCAAGGCCTCTGACGTCATCACCGCCCTCGAGCGCGACCTGAAGATCCCGTGGCAGGCCGCCTCGTTCATCAGCGGCTACATCAAGGGCGCCGACGCCTACGCCAAGGGCAAGGCCAAGACCATCTCGGGCGTCACGGCCGACGACACCAAGGGCACGCTCACGGTCAACCTGGTGGCCCCGTTCTCCCCGATCGTGGACATCTTCGCGCTGCCGGGCACCGCTCCGGTCCCGCCCAATACGCCGGCCAAGAATCTGGCCTCCCAGGGCACGATCGGCGACGGCCCCTACATGTGGAGCAAGATCGACCCGGAGCACAGCTACACGCTGGTCAAGAACCCGAAGTTCGACGTCCCCGGCCTGCCCAAGGGTCATGCCGACACGATCGTCTACAACGTCAACTCCAACGTCCTGGCCAACGCCGAGCAGGTGCTTGACAACCAGGCCGACGTGTTCGACCCGGGTGACACGCTCCCGCCGTCGATCCTGGAGAAGATCAAGACCTCGGCGGCCGACCGCTACCAGGCACTCCCGCTGAACTCCAGCTGGTATTTCTGGTTCGGCGTCAACAAGAAGCCGTTCAACAACACCTTCGCCCGTCAAGCGGTGCTGGCCGCGACGGACGACCGAGCGCTGTCTCGGCTTGACAGCGGTTTCATGACCCCGGACTGCCACCTGATTCCGTTCGGCATCCCCGGTCACTCCAGCCCGTCCAGCTGCCCGTTCCACGACCCCAACGGGCCGCCGAACATGACGCTGGCCAAGGAGGACATGAAGAAGTCCGGGATGATCGGCCAGCCGGTCACGATCTACGGCGAGGAGCGCAGCCCCCGCCGCCAGTACCTGGACTACTTCGCCGGCGTCCTGAACTCGCTCGGGTTCAAGGCGACCGAGAAGGTGGTCAACTCCGGCGTGTACTTCACCACGATCGGTGCCCCCACCCTGAAGCCGCAGATGGGCTTCGGTGACTGGAACCAGGACTTCCCGGAGCCCTGGGACTTCATGCAGTTGTTCGCGGGCAACGCGGGGTCCTCGCTGAACTACGGCTACGTCAACGATCCGCACTACAACCAGCAGATCGCGACGCTGAGCCAGAAGGCCACCTCGGGCGTGACGAGCCAGTGGGCCGCGCTTGACCAGTACGCGGTCCAGCACGCCTACTACGACGTCTATGGCCACGAGAGCAAGGTCAAGTTCTACTCGGACAAGTTGAATTTCAACACGGGCACCCTGTCCGTCGAGTACCTGACTGACCTGACGAGCCTGCAGCTCAAGTAACGATGGGCGATCGGCCGGGAGGCGCCTTGTTTAGGCGTCCTCCCGGCCCGCTCGCCGGCATCCGGCGGTAAGCTCCCCACGACCCGACCCAATGGCTCTCGATCCGTTTACCCGATCCGGTGATCCGGACGCCAACCCGGAGGGACCGGGGCTGACGCACCTCGACTCGGGCGCAGGCCTGCTCGTTGCCGAGGCTCCGGCGGGGGATGCTTGGTCAGAGGGGCGCCACGCCCCCGCGATCGGGCCGTGGCGACTGGCGGGCAGACGGCTCCGCCGCAACAAGCTGGCGCTCGGCTTCCTGGGACTGTTCATCGTGCTGGTGGTCGCGTGCCTGCTCGCGCCGGTCTACGCGCACGACGTCGCGCAGATCGGGCCGAACACCAACAACGTGACCGGCACGATCAACGTCCGCGGCCACTCGGAGAACGTCGTGTCGCTTGACGGTGTGCCGATCGGTCCGACGTTCACTCGCCACTACTTCTTCGGAGCCGACACCAACGGCCGCGACCTCGCTGTCCGTCTGCTCTACGGGGGTCGCACGTCGTTGCTCATCGGCGGCATCGCCACCCTCATCATCATCATCTTCGGCACGCTGGTCGGGCTCGTGTCCGGCTACCTGCGGGGACCGGTCGACGGAGTCCTGAGATGGCTGATGGAGCTCGTCTGGTCCTTCCCGCCGGTGATCCTCGGCGTCGTCGTCGGCACCGCACTCGCCTTCGGCGGGATCGGCCCCATCAAGGGGAACTCGCTCCTGATCCCGACCCTGATCATCGGGGGGATCTACGTGCCCTACCTGGGTAAGCCGATCCGGGGCGAGGTTCTGCGCCTGCGCGAGCAGGACTTCGTCGACGCCGCGCGCGTGGTGGGGCTCAGCCCGTGGCGGATCATGTTCTCCGAGATCCTGCCCAACGCCGCGTCCACGATCACAGTGTTCGTGCCGATCATGCTGGCCAACTGCATCCTGCTGGAGGCCTATCTGTCGTTCCTGGGGGCCGGGGTGCAGGCGCCTAATGCATCGTGGGGCACCCTGATCTCCGACGGTCTCCCATACATCTCGACCACGCCCTCCTTCTCGCTGATCCCGGGGGCGATGCTGGTGCTCACCGTGCTCAGCATCAACGTCGTCGGCGACGGCGTGCGGGACGCCCTGGACCCGCGCGCGCAGGTCCGGATCAAGACCTGATGGGCCGCTTCATCGTCCGGCGGTCGCTCTCCGCCCTCGCGCTTCTGCTCGCCACCTCGTTCCTCGTGTTCAGCTTCTTCGAGCTGATCCCCAACTACAACCCGGCTCGGGCCATCGCGGGGCGCAACGCCAACCAGACGACGGTCAACCAGGTCGCCAAGAAGTTCGACCTCGACAAGCCGTTCTACGTCCAATACGCCAACACGATGAAGCTGATCTTCACCGGCCAGGTGATCGACTATCAGAACGACCTCAACGTCGTGGACCAGTTTCGCGCCCGGTTTCCGGTGACCCTGTCGTTGGTCATACCCGCGGCGATCATCTGGTTGGTGATGTCCGTCCTGCTCGGCTCCATCAGCGCGCTCAGAGTCGGGCGGTTAACCGATCGCGCGGTGATGGTGGGGGCGATCATCGGGGTCTCGGTCCCCATCTTCCTGCTCGCCGCGCTGCTGCTCTACCTGTTCGCCTACAAGTGGGCCATCTTCCCCAACACGGGGTACACGCCCTTCGGCACCAGCCCAAGTCAGTGGGCCTACCACCTCATCCTTCCGTGGATCTCGATCGCGGTGTTGAGCATCGGGTTCTACTCGCGTGTCCTGCGCTCGAATCTGCTCGACACGGTCAACCAGGATTACGTGCGGACGGCGCGGGCCAAGGGCCTGTCGCAGCGCCGGGTGTTCAGACGCTACGTCCTGCGTAACTCGCTGATGCCGATCGTCACCCTGTTCGGCCTGGACTTCGCGCTGCTGCTGGGCGGCGCGGCGCTGGTCACCGAGACCGTATTCAACCTTCCCGGCATCGGGCAGTTCGAGGCGAGCGCGATCGGCAACCTCGACGTCCCACCGATCCTGGTCGGCGCGATCTTCACCGCGTTCTTCGTCGTCGTGTTCGGTGGGATCGTCGACATCCTCTACGCCGTCCTCGACCCCCGGGTGAGGCTCACCGGGTGACCATGACTGCCGGCGGGGAGGATCACTGATGGCCGAGCGCCTGCTTGAAGTGGATGAGCTGCAGGTGTCGTTCGTGACCGAAGACGGCGTCGTCAAGGCCGTCGACGGCGTGTCGTTCGGGCTCGACCGCGGCGAGGTCGTGGCCATCGTGGGCGAATCGGGATCGGGGAAGTCCGTGACCGCGATGACCCTGATGGGACTGACTCGCGGGCCCAACTCGCGGTTCGGCGGGTCGGCGCGACTGAACGGCCAAGAGCTCGTCACTGCGTCCGATGAGGAGCTCCAGGCGATCCGTGGCGCGGAGATCGCGATGATCTTCCAGGACCCCATCTCATCGCTGAGCCCGGTCCACCGCATCGGGGACCAGATCGTGGAGCAGATCCGGGCCCACGAGAAGATCTCCAAGGCCGCTGCGCTGGACCGCGCCGTGCAGCTCATGGAGCGCGTCGGGATCCCGAGGGCGGCATCGCGGGCGCGGGCCTACCCGCACGAGTTCTCCGGCGGCATGCGCCAGCGGGTGATGATCGCGATGGCGCTGTCGCTTTCGCCGAGCGTCCTCATCGCCGACGAGCCGACGACGGCGCTGGACGTCACCATCCAGGCTCAGATCCTGGAGGAGATCCGCACGCTGAGCCGGGAGAGCGACAGCGGCGTCATCTTCGTCACTCACGACCTCGGCGTGGTCGCGGACATCGCCGATCGCGTCGTCGTCATGTACTCCGGCCGCGTTGTCGAGCACGGGTCCCTCGACGAGATCTTCTATGACCCCCAGCACCCGTACACCTGGGGGCTGCTCGGCTCGGTGACGCGGATGGATCGCGAGCCCCCGCACCGGCTGCCCGCCATCCCCGGCCAGCCGCCGTCCCTGGTCAATGCGCCTACGGGCTGCCACTTCCGGCCGCGCTGCCCGCACGCGTTCGAGAAATGCGGCGAGGTGCCGCCGCTGGAGGCCCACCTCACCGAAGCTCCCCAACATCTCGACCGCTGCTGGCTGGACGTGTCCGAGAAGCGCACGCGGCGAGTGGTCGAGGACGGGCGGATCGGGCTCGGCACGGGATCGGTGGTGGCGTGAGCACCGACACCACGGCCGCTGAGGCCGCAACCCCGGCCGACGCGAAGGGGCCGATGCTGGAGGCCGACCACGTCCAGCTCTACTTCCCGATCAAGAAGGGCGTGCTGATCGACCGCACCATCGGCCACGTGCACGCCGTCGACGACGTGTCGCTCCGCCTGCAGGAGGGCGAGACGCTGGGCGTGGTGGGCGAATCGGGGTGCGGCAAGAGCACCCTGGCGCGGTGTTTCGTCCGGCTGCTGGAGCCGACCGACGGCGCGATCCGCTATCGCGGGCAGGACATCACCCACCTCGGCCGCAAGGCGCTGGACCCGATGCGCCGAGAGGTACAGCTCGTCTTCCAGGATCCGGTCGCGTCCCTGAACCCCCGCAAGCGCGTGGGGCAGATCGTGGGCACGCCGTTGCGCCTGCACGGAATGGAGGCCGGCAAGGCGGAGGAGCGCGTGCGCGATCTGCTCGATCGCGTCGGCCTGAACCCCGAGCACATCAACCGGTTCCCCCACGAGTTCTCCGGCGGCCAGCGCCAGCGCATCGGCATCGCCCGCGCGCTCGCGGTCGACCCCCGCCTGATCGTGCTCGACGAGCCGGTCTCGGCGCTGGACGTCTCGATCCAGGCGCAGGTGGTCAACCTGCTGGACGACCTTCAGGACGACATGGGCCTGTCCTACGTGTTCATCGCCCACGACCTGTCGGTGGTTCGCCACGTCTCTGACCACATCGCGGTCATGTACCTCGGCAAGCTGATGGAGGTCTCGCCGGCCCGGGAGCTCTACGACAAGCCGATGCACCCCTACACGGAGGCGCTGCTCGAGGCCATTCCGATCCCGGACCCCGAGGAGAACAGCCGGCGGGAGCGCAACGTCATCGGGGGCGAGCCCCCCAACCCCATCAACCCGCCGTCGGGCTGTCGCTTCCACACCCGCTGCCCCCACGCCACCGAGGTGTGCAGCGCGGTCGAGCCACCGCTGGCGGAGTACGGGGGCGGCCATGTCACGGCTTGCCACCATCCGCGCAACGTCACCGCGGAGGAGGTCGCGGCCGCCACGCGCTCGCCGCTGAGCCCACTGAGCGCGGGCGAGGAGATGCCGTCGGCCAATGGCGCCGCGCCGGCCCCGAGTGCGCGGAGCGAGGCGAATGACGCTGCCACGGCGGCAGGCGAGGCGGACGACGGCGGGCAGCGCGCTTAGGCCTCAGGCCGTCGGGCGCATCCCGACAGCCGCCGTGACGATGGTGTGCTGCTGCGCGGTCTTCGGCTGCGGCGGTGGGTCAGGTTCGTCCACCTCCAGCGCCGCTCCCAAGGACGCCGCCCAGTTGGTGTGCGCGAGCGCCCGCACCGCGGCCGCCGCCTCGCAGCACCGCGCGGTGTCGCTGAAGATCGCCAATGGCGATCCCGCCAACGTGGAATGCCTGCTGCGCGTGTCGGGCACGCGCCTTGATCTCGTCGCCCAGCAGTCCGCCCAGGCGTGGGCGCAGTGGGACACCACCCAGGTCCACCAGGCCCAAGCCTACGGTCCCAGCGCCAAGCCTCAGCCCGCGCAGATCCCGCAGACCGTCAACGCCGGTGGCGCGCTGGCGGCGTGGATCCCGGCGCAGCGGGTGCTGTTCGCCACCAATGGCACCCAGAGCAAGGGCGGCAGCTACATCACGGTCACCGTGACCGGCAGGCGTCAAGGCGCGGCCGAGATCCAGCTGGCCCGGGCGGTGACGCTGGCCGCGCTCAAGGTGGCGCCCAAGGGCCCCAACCTGGCGCCGCCCAGCTGACGATGCCGGTCAAGGGCGAAGACTCGTTGGGGATCCTGCTGCTCCCCGGCCCCCTCGAGGAGTTCCAGCGCGAGGAGCACGCGCGCAGCCTGCTCTCCATTCCACGCGTGCTCGCGCTGGAAGCCTCCCGGCGGCGGCCGCCCGCGTGGCTGCGCAACGCCGCTCCGATGCGACAGGCGCGGAGGCTGCGGCTGCCCGGCCGCCTGCGCGTGGTGGTCCTCTATCACCCCGCGCAATATCCGCTGGCCCGGGCGCTGGGCGCGGTGCACGACGACGCCGAGCTCTGGTATCTGCCGCCGGACCGGGCGCAGGTGAGCGGCCGCAATCCCGAGGAGACGCAGGAGCTGCTGGTCTCAGACTCGCTGGCCCGCGACCGCGCGGCCCACACGCTCACCGAGACGCCGGCGGGCAAATCCTACGACGACCCGCTCCGCATCCGGCTGCACGAGCTCGACGTGATCAACGGGCGCGTCTTCATCCCCGAGGCGCGCTTTGCGCGCGGCCGGCGGGGGTAAGGGGCCGCGCCCGATGGAGTAAGGGGTGAGGGCCCGAAACGCGCTGCGTTCTCCTGATGTGCACCTGCGCGCCTCAGTCCATTCTGAGATGCACAGTGTCAACGACCAGAAGGCCAGGGCCATGCACCCCCAACTCACTGCCATCATCGCCGAGAGCCACACCAGGGATCTCCAGCGCTCGCTCGAGCGTGCGCGGCGCGATCGGCGCCGGATCTCGCAACTCGCGTCCGCACTCAGGCGATACTTCGTACATGCCACCCCGGTTGACGAGCAATCACTTCGTCGGACGCGTCGGCGAGTTGGCGGAGCTGGAGCTCGCCGTCCGGGAGGCCAGCGCCGGCCGGCCGACGCTCGTCCTGCTCGGCGGTGACTCGGGCGTCGGCAAGACGCGCCTCGTCGGCGAGCTGGAGCATCGCCTCTCGGTGAGCGCGGTCGACCCGGCGGATGCCGTGCTCATCCTGCGCGGCGACGGCGTCGAGCAGGCCGACGGGGAGTTGCCCTACGCGCCGCTGCTGAGCGCGCTGCGCCCGCTGGTCCGCGAGCACCATCCAGCGCTGCAGGACCTCAGTGCCGGCGGCCGGCAGGAGCTGGCGACGATCCTGCCGGGACTGGAGGACGACGCCGCGCCGGCGCGGAGCGCGGATGGACGCGGCGCCACCGATCAGCTGCGCCTGTTCGAGGCGATGCTGGAGCTGATCGACTGCCTGAGCGGCAGCGCGCCGATGATCCTCGTCCTGGAGGACATGCACTGGGCCGATCGCTCGACTCGTGCCTTCACGGCATTCCTGGCCCGCACCCTGCGCCAGGAGCGGGTCTGCATGATCCTGACCTACCGCGCCGATGAGCTGCACCGGCGTCATCCGCTGCGGCCGCTGCTGTCCGAGCTGGAGCGGCTCGAGCGCGCACGGCGTATCCAGCTTCAGCCGTTTGACCGTTTCGAGCTGGGCGAGGCCCTGGCCGACATCCTGGGTGCCCAGCCCGACGGAGCGCTGCTGGAGCGCCTGTTCACCCGTAGCGAAGGCAACCCGCTCTTCACCGAGGAGCTGCTCGCCGCTGGGCTCGACGGGCGCGGGGCCGCTCCGCAGAGCCTGCGCGACGCGTTCCTCGTGCGCATCGAGCGGTTATCGGCAGACGCCCAGCGGGTCACGCGCGCCGTTGCCGTCGCCCGCTCCGCCGACGAGGCGATGCTGGGTGTGGTCACCGGACTGGACCGTGACGCGCTCCAGGCCGCACTCCGCGAATCGGTGGCCGAGCAGGTGCTCGTCGCCGGCGCCGACGGGGGCTTCGGCTTCCGCCACGCGCTGCTGCGCGAAGCGCTCTACGACGATCTCCTGCCCGGCGAGCGCGGCGAGCTGCACATCGCGCTGGCCCAGGAGCTCGAGCAGCGCTGTGGCGCCGACGACGATCGTGAGCTCGAGCGCGCGTCCTCGATCGCCGGCCATTACGCGGCCGCGGGGGACCAGCCCCACGCGCTGCGCGGCATGATCGCGGCGGCTCGCGCGGCACACAAGGTCTATGCCTACGGCGAGGCGTCGGACCTCGCCGAGCGCGCGCTGGAGCTGTGGCCACGCGTCGAGAACCCCGAGCAGGTCACCGGGCTGGACCATGTGCGCCTGCTGGCGATGGCCGCCGAGGCCCACCAGATCTTCGACGACCGCGCGCGCAGCGTCACCCTCATCAACGAGGCCCTGCGCGAGCTGGACCCCGAGGTCGATCCTGCGCGCTACGCCGGTCTGCTGGCGGGGCAGGCGCGCGTCGTCTGGGCGCTCAACCGAGGTGAGGAGGCCGTGCAGATCGCCGAGCGCGCGCTGGCCATGCTCCCCGAGGACGACCCCGGCTCCGAGCGTCCGCAACTCCTCGCGTTCCTGGCCCGCGTGCTGTATCTACGGGGTCGCTTTCGCCAGGCCGCGTCCGAGGGCGAGGCCTCGCTGGAGGTGGCGCGCGCCGCGGGGGACCGCGTGGCTGAGACGGAGCTGCTCAACACCCTGGGCATGGCCTACGCGTCGCTGGGCGACATCGAGCGGGGGATCGGGTCGCTGAGGCGCGCGATTGACCTGGCCACCGCCATCGACGACGTTGACAGCCGGGGCAGCGCCTATGCGAACCTCGCCGACAAGCTCAACGAGGCCGGGCAGATCGAGGAGGCGTTGCGCATGGCACGCGAGGGGCTCTCCGTCACCCCCAGCCATCATGTGCGCAGTTGCGCGTGGCTCAAGCTCACGACGGCGGAGATGGCGTTCACCGCGGGTGAGTGGCGCGCCGCCCAGGAGGCCCTTTCGCCATCGCCGACGCGCTCGGCGGGCCTGCTCTTCATCTATCGCAAGCTGATGGGCGCCCAGCTCGAGCTGGGCATCGGGGACGAGGACGCGGCGGCCGAGTGCCTCGAGGCTGCCCAGGATCTCGTGGCCGTGACCAACGACGCACAGTGGATCGGGCTCTATGGCGCGCTGCGCGCCGATCTCCTGATGCGACGGCGTGACCTCGCCGGCGCTCAGGCCGCGGTGCAGGAGGCGCTGGACCGCCTCGAGGTCTGCACCGACGACGTGACCGGGATCGCCTGGGTGAGCTGCATCGGCCTCTGGGTGGAGGCCGACCGGGCGCTGCGGGCGCGTGACCTCCATGAATCGGGCGAGCGGCGCGACGCCCTGGCCCGGGCGCGCCTGCACGCCGACCGCCTCGCCGCCACCGCCCAGGACGGCGGACCCGTGGAGCACGCCCGGTTGACCCAGGGCAAGGCCGAGCTGGCCCGAGCGCGCGGGCGCGGGGGCGCCCGGGAATGGCGCCGGGCTGCGGTCGCCTGGGAGGAGCTCAAGCGGCCCTACCCCGCGGCCATCGCCCGCTGGCGCGAGGCCGAGGCGCTTGCCGCCGCCGATGACCGCGCCGGCGCGGCGGAGGCGGCGGGGGCGGCGCTGGCCACCGCGGACCAGCTCGGTTCGGAGTGGCTGACGCGCGAGGTGCGCACGCTGGCCGAGCGCGCGCGCCTGGATCTCCGCGGCGTGGCGGTGGGGGCCGCGGCGGCGGCCAACGGGGCCGCGATGTCCGAGGCGGCCGGGAACGGCGGCGGTGGTGGGGCGGGCGAGGCCGGGACCGCCGAGGACCCCTTCGGCCTCACCCCGCGCGAGCGCCAGGTCCTGGCCCTGCTGGCCGAGGGGGCGACCAACCGCCAGATCGGCGCCGCGCTGTACATGGCCGAGAAGACCGCCAGCGTGCACGTGTCGCGGATCCTGGCCAAGCTCGGGGTTCAGGGGCGCACGCAGGCGGCTGCGGTGGCGCACCGGTTGCACCTGGCCTAGCGCGCAGGTGTTCGCGTGGGGCGTCCGTGGGCGTTTCGGCGGGGTATCGGCGCACGTCAACTGCGGGCTTGGGAGAGGTTGGGGCTGGGGTCGCCGAGCCGTGCGAGGGGTTGTGGTCGATCGTGCAGCTATTTCCTTCACTATCGACCCCAACCCCGGGCGGAACGCCGCCGTCGCCGCCCGGCCACTAGTGTGCGCGGCGTGCGGATGCCGGCCGAATGGGAGCCCCACGAGCGGACCATCATGGGGTGGCCCTGCCGCACCGACCTGTGGGGCGAGACGATGGATCAGGCGCGCGCGGACTACGCCGCGGTGGCCAATGCCGTCGCCGCGTTTGAGCCCGTGACGATGATCGCCAATCCCGGGGCCGATGCAGCCGACGCCCGGGCCGCCTGCAGCGCCGGGGTCGAGATCGTGGAGCTGGGCCTCGACGACTCGTGGCTGCGCGACTGCGGGCCCATCTACGTCGTCGACGACGAGACCGGGGCGCGGACCGCGGTGCATTTCGGCTTCAACGCGTGGGGGGAGAAGTTCCCCCCGTGGGACCGCGACGCTGCGGTGGGGCGGCTGATCGCCGAGCACCTCGGCGATCCGGTGCTCGACGGCGGGATGGTGCTGGAGGGCGGCTCGATCCTCAGCGACGGCGCGGGGACGCTGCTCACCACCGAGCAGTGCCTGTTGAACCCCAACCGCAACCCGTCGATGTCGCGTGAGGAGATCGAACAGACGCTGCGCGAGCGGCTGGGCGTGGACGCGATCCTGTGGCTGGGGATGGGCCTGCTGGAGGACCGCGACACCGACGGCCACGTCGATCTCGTCGCGGCGTTCACGCGGCAGGGCGAGGTGCTGTTGCAGACGGTGCCCGAGGACAATCCGAACTTCGCTCACTGCCGGCACAACCTGTCGGTCCTGAGGTCCGCCGGGATCGATGTGGTGCAACTGCCGCACCTGCCCTACGCCACCGTCGCGGGCGAGACCGTGGCCGGCAGCTACCTCAACCTCTACCTCTGCAACGGCGGCGTGATCGTCCCGGTGGCCGGCGCCGACACCGATGCGGCGGCGCTGGAGATCATCGCCGGCTGCTACCCGGGGCGCGAGGTGGTGCCCGTCCCGGGGCTCGTGCTCGCCTACGGCGGCGGGGGGCCGCATTGCATCACCCAGCAGGTACCGTTGGCCGATGCCCGAGCCTGAGCTGCGCACGGCCTTTCCGCCGCCGGCGTCGCCGGCGCGCACCCGCCCGGCGGAGCGCGCGCCGCTGCGCCTCGGCCTCGTGCAGGAGCGCTGGCACGCCGATCCCGCCGAGCACGAGGCCGCGCTGGCCGCCGGCATCGCAATGGCCGCGGCCGAGGGGGCGACGATCGTCTGCCTCCAGGAGCTCACCCTGTCGCCGTACTTCGCGGTCACCGCAGGCGGGCCCCAGGCGGCGGGCGCGCGGCCCGAGGATCTGGAGTCCGGCGCGACGGTGTCCTTCGCGCGGCGCGCCGCGGCCGAGTGCCGCGTCCACGTGCACGCGTCGCTGTATGAGCGCGCCGACGCCGAGGATGGCCTGGGGTACAACACCGCGATCGTGGTCGCTCCCGACGGCACCGTCGTCTCGCGCACCCGGAAGCTGCACATCCCGGTCACCGCGGGGTACTACGAGGACCACTACTTTCGCCCCGGCCCGGCCGGGGGCGACGCGTTCCCGCTGATCACGCTGCCCACCGGTGACGCCGAGGCCCGCCTCGGGGCGCCGACGTGCTGGGATCAGTGGTTCCCGGAACTGGCGCGCGCCTACTCGCTGGAGGGCGCCGAGGTCCTCATCTACCCGACGGCGATCGGCTCCGAGCCGGACCACCCGGACTTCGACACCCAGCCGCTGTGGCAGCAGGTGATCGTCGGCAACGGCATCGCCAACGGCACGTTCATGGTCGCGATCAACCGCACCGGGGTCGAGGAACCGCTCACCTTCTATGGCTCGAGCTTCATCTCAGACCCCTACGGGCGGGTGCTGGTGCAGGCGCCGCGCGACCGCCCGGCGGTCCTTGTCGCCGACCTGGACCTCGATCAGCGGCGCGACTGGCTGGAGCTGTTCCCGTTCCTGACCACGCGCCGGCCCGACGCCTACGCGCTGCTCACCCAGCCCGCGCCTGCTTCTTTCCCGGGTTGAGCAGGCCCTTGGGGTCGAACACACGCTTGATCTGCTCGTGCAGGTCCAGTGCCGGCTCGGGCCACTGGAGCGCGAGCGCCCCGCGCTTGGCCACGCCGAGCCCGTGCTCGCCCGATACCGATCCGCCCAGGGAGGCGGCCAGCGCGTAGAGCTCCTGAACGGCGATCTCGGCGCGCTCGGCCTCCGCCTCGTCCTCGGGATCGAGCATGAACGTCGAGTGCAGGTTGCCGTCGCCGGCGTGGCCCCAGCTGCAGGCCGGCAGATCGTGGCGCCGGCCGATCTCGCGCGTGGCCAGGATCCCCTCGGCAAGATGGTCGAGCGGCACGACGATGTCCTCTGAGACCTTGGTGCCGCGGGCGGTGGTCACCGCCGGGCCGACGCCGCCGCGCCACCGCCATAGCTCGCGGATCGCCCCGCGCTCCTCCGGGGCGTGGGTGGCCAGCGCTCCGTCCTGCAGGGCCTCGAGCAGCTCGAGGCGCAGCCGCCGGGCCTCGTCGGCGGAGCCGTCGGCCTCGGCGATGAGCATGAACGCCGGCGTGGCGGGCGCCTCGGCCGGGAAGGCGCCGATGGCGGCACCGACGGCCGGCTCGTCGAGGTATTCGAGCGCCGCCGGCTGCAACCCCGAACCGAGGACCGTGGCCAGCGCGGTGCAGCCGGTCTGCACGTCGGGGTAGAAGGCCACGACCGGGAAGGTCGCCTCCGGGGCGGGCACGAGCCGGAGCCACGCCCCGGTGACGATCGCCAGCGTGCCCTCGGAGCCGACGATCAGCGACCGCAGGTCATAGCCGGCCACGTCCTTGCGCACGGCACCGCCGATGCTCATCGGCTCGCCCGAGGCGAGCACGAGGTCCAGGCCCCGGACCCAGGTGCCCGTGACCCCGTACTTGAAGGCGTGAGGACCGCCGGCGTTGGTGGCGATGTTGCCGCCGAGCTGCGACTGCTCGAGCGCGCCGGGGTCCGGGGCGTAGAAGAGCCCTGACTCGCGCGCGCGGCGCTGCAGGTCGCCGGTGCGCACCCCGGCGGGGACGTGGGCGCGCCACAGCTCGGCGTCGAGCTGGACCGGTCCCGCGAGCCGCTCGAGGCTGATGACCACGCCTCCGTCCAGCGGCACGGCTCCGCCGGCCAGGCCGGTGCCGCCGCCCCGGGGGACCATGGGCACGTCGTGGGCATCGCACCAGCGGACGGTGGCGGCCACGGCGTCGGCGTCGCGGGGCAGAGCCACGGCATCGGCGCGACCACGCAGGTTGTGGGTCTCGCCCTCGTCGCTCAGGTACTCCCGGGTGTCGCCCGGGAGCACGCTGTCCGAGCCCAGCACCGCGCGCAGTTCGTTGAAGGTGGAGTTCGATGCCGAGACGGCCACGAGGGCCTGATGCTACTAAGCCTGGATCCGCCGATCCTGGGGTCGTCTCGACGCCGGATGGCCGTCGCTAGACGTCATCGGCGTCGCTCATAGGGATCACCCTTATGGTGCTCCGCCGATGACGTCTAGCTCGGCCCCCGACGCCGAGTCTCCGCCCATCATCGGTGGATCCAGGCTAATGCCGTCGTCCGCCGCCGCTGGCGATGGGCAGCGCGTAGAAGACGGCGAGGGCGCCGCAGATGGCCAGCGAGGCGTAGGCCGAGACCGCCGCCAGGATCGTGGCGATCAGATAGGGGACCAGTCCCGAGATCGATCGGGAGAGGATCCGGCGGCGCTCCTCCAAGGAGATCTCGGTGTACAGCATGTGGGCCCGGGAGAGCAGGATGTGCCGGTTGAGCGCGGAGAAGGCCACCGACATGAGCACGAACGAGCCGGCGTAGATCCCCGCGGCGAGCTTCTGGCCGTGGTCGGCGGGCAGGTAGGTGGCCATGAGGTCGGTGGCGAAGGGCAGGACGCCGATCGTCATCAGCAACAGCAGGTTGAGGATGAGGATCGAGTGGTCGGCCTCGCGCAGGCGCGTGATCATCGCGTGGTGGTTGATCCAGATGATCCCGATCGTCATGAACGAGATGACGTACGCGAGGTAGTGGGGCCAGTTGCGCCCTAGTTCGTAGACGAGGCTGTGCTGGGAGGTTTCCTGGAGCGTGGGCGGGACGAGGGCGAGCACCAGCAGTGTGATCGCGACCGCCATCACCCCGTCGGAGAAGGACTCCAGCCGGTTGGTCCCCATGCAGGGAGGTTCGCCGGGACCCCGGCCGATCCTGTTCTGTGGACAACGGCGCGCGGGCGCGCGAGACTGGGCGGATGCTGCGCCCGGGTGATGCGCGACGGCGGATGGAACGCACCCTCAACGCCGCCTACGGCGACGGGCTCCTCAGCCAGCAGACGCTCGTGCAGCGTCTGGACGTGCTGTTCGGGTCAGAGGTGGTGGACCCGGCGGGGCTCGTCGGGGACCTCACGCTGCGCCGCCCGCGCCCGGCCTTCCCGGCCGCCTGGGAGCGCGTGCTGGTGGCGCTGCGCCGTGCCTTCGCGTTCGACGGCCCGAGGCCGGGCGCGCCGCCCACGCTGCTGGCGCTGGACTGGACCGGCGGGCAGGACGAGCTCCTGGTGGGGCGCCACGACATCTGCGACGTGATGGTGGGACACCCGTCGGTCTCTCGCCGCCACGCCCGGCTGACCTTCCGCGACGGGTGCTGGGTGCTGCGCGACCTGGACTCCACCAACGGGACCCGGGTCAACGGCAGGCGGGTGGTGCGCTGCCGGTTGGAGCCGGGCGACCGGCTGTCGCTGGGCTCAGCCGAGCTGCTCGTGGACTGAGGGCGCCTCGGTCACGCGCGCCCGGACCGCCTTGCGGTCGATCTTGCCCACCGGGGTGAGCGGGATCGCGTCCACGAGGTGCACCTCGCGCGGGTACTTGTAGCCGCCGATGTGCTCGCGGGCCCACTCCACCAGATCGTCGCCGGTGACCTCGTCGCCGGCCGCGACGCTGACGAAGGCCACCACCTCCTCGCCGTGGCGCTCGCTGGGCCGGCCCACAACGGCCGCCATCTGCACCGCGGGGTGCCGGACCAGGGCGTCCTCGACGTCGCGCGGGTAGACGTTGAAGCCGCCGCGGATGATCAGGTCCTTTTTTCGGTCCACGATGTAGAGGTAGCCGTCGGCGTCGAGGTAGCCGATGTCGCCGGTGCGCAGCCAGCCGTCCTCGAGCGCCTCGCCGGTCGCCTCCGGCGCGCGCCAGTAGCCCTGCATGATCCCGGGCGAGCGCGCGCACACCTCGCCGGGCTCGCCGGGTGGCAGCGGACGGCCGTCGCCGTCGCGGATCTCGACGTCGGTGCCCGGCACCGGGCGCCCCACTGACCCCTGCCTGACGGCGCCGGTGGGGTTGGTGGAGATCAGCGCCGCGCTCTCGGTGAGGCCGTACCCCTGCCGGATCGACACCGACGGCACGCGGCGGCAGAACTCCTGCTCGACCTCGGGGGCCAGCGGGGCGCCGCCGGAGCTGAGCCACTCCAGCGTCGAGAGGTCGTAGTCCTCCAACGGCATGCCCAGCAGAACCTGGAGCATCGTGGGCACGACCGCGCTGAGCTGGAGCCGGTGCTCGCCGATGAGCTGAAGGTAAGTGGCCGGCTCGAACCAGCGCAGCAGGACGTTGATGCCCTGCTCGGCGCTGTGCATCGCGGCGATCGTCACCAGCAGGCCGTAGGCGTGCGACAGGGGGAGAGTGGTGAGCGCCCGGTTGAC
Source organism: uncultured Actinomycetota bacterium (assembly GCA_963758035.1). Lineage (GTDB taxonomy): Bacteria > Actinomycetota > Thermoleophilia > Solirubrobacterales > Solirubrobacteraceae > Palsa-465. Next base: position 193,248 of record CAVWTW010000013.1, on the reverse strand, counting down.
CCCGGGCACGTGGGCGGCGTCGTGCGCCTGGCCGCCGGAGAAGTACAGGTTGGCGTGCGACAGCATGACGCCCTTGGCGCGGCCGGTGGTACCGCCGGTGTACAGGAGCGCGGCGAGGTCGTCGTCGGCGCGCGCCACGATCGGCCGGGGGTCGGCGCGCTCCAGTTCGGGCAGCGCCAGCACGCCGTCGCCGGCCGCTTCGGTGCAGATGACAAAGCGCACGTGACCGAGCCCGTCGGTGGCCTCGGTCACCTTCTCCAGGAACTCGGGCGTCGTGATCACCGCGCGGGCCTCGGCGTTGGCGATGACGTGGCGCAGATCGCGCGCCGGCAGCAGGAACGTCGCCGGCGTGACGACCACGCCGGCCAGCCACAGCGCCTGGTAGGCGATCGACACCTCCGGGCAGTTGGCCATGCACACCACCACGCGCTCGCCGGGCGCCACTCCCAGCTCGGCGAGCCCGGCGGCGAGGCGCTGGGATCGGGACCACAGCTCCCCGGACGTGTGCCACTGCCCCTCGAACAGCAGGGCCGGGTAGTCGCCGCGGCGCTCGACGGACCGCTGTGCCAGGAGGCCAAGGTGGCGTTCGCCGACGGTGCTCATCGCGCGAGAGGGTATCGACACGCGCGCGATGATTGAGGCGGACGGCGTCACAAAGCGGGGGCGTTGTTCATCTGTAGAGGCATGTCGGTGGTCACAGGGTCAAAGAGCAGGACGATGGATGCCGCGCGCGTCCTGGCGCTCTATGACCGCCACGCCCGGGAGCTACTGGGCTTCTTCACCCGGCGGACCCGCGATCCGCACCTCGCGTTGGACCTGCTCTCCGAGACATTCCTGGCCGCCTTCGAGCACCGCGATCAGTGCCTGGCCGCGTCCGACGCTGAGGCCGCGGCCTGGCTATATCGCATCGCCGCCAACCGGCTCGCCGCCCACTTTCGGCGGGGCGCGATCGAGCGGCGCGCCACCGAGCGCTTCGTGGCCGAGCTGCGGGCCCCCACGGCCGATGAGCTGGGTGCCATCGAGCGCCTGGCCGAGGCCGGGGAGGGCGGCGTCCTCACAGAGGCCCTGGCCGCGCTATCGGACGACCAGCGCGCGGCGGTCCGCGCCCGGGTGCTCGACGAACGTTCCTACGAGGCGGTGTCTCGTGAACTCGGCGTCAGCCAACAGGCGGCCCGGGCTCGGGTGAGCCGCGGGCTGCGCGCGCTGCGGCGCGCGGTGACAGGCGATCCGGAAAGGAGTCGCGATGGACAGGCGTGAGGGGGACGGATTCGACGATCTGCCGATCCTGGGCGAGCTGCGTGACGCGCTGGCCGCCCACATGCTCGAGACGGCCACCGCGGCCGGGGCGGCGCCCGGGCGCCGGCCGTCCCGCGCGTGGGTGCTGGCTGGCGCGCGGCGCGCCGGACTCGCGCTCGCCGTCGTGGTGGCGCTCGGCGTGGTCGCCGTGGGGCTGGTTGCTCTGCATCATCGCGCGGGGTCGTCCTCGCGCGGGCCGGCGGGCCACGGCACCCCGTCGTCCGCGGCGCCCATCGGGCCCGCCCCTCCGGTCGTGTCCGGCGAGATCGGACGCGCACGCAAGCAGGTGGTGGCGCGCGACCACGCCTGCGCACAGACTGCCGGCCACGGCGCAACGACCGAGCAGGGTTCGCCCCCGGCCTCGATGTTGTCGGTCGTGGGGGTGCTGCGACGGCCACCGTTACCCCCGGATCCGACAGACAAGGTCGTGGCAGCCCTTGGCTGGCCCATCGGTGGTGGCGTCTTCGTCAATGACCTGCGCCGCGCGCGCACCGAGTTCGGCCGCAGCTACTGGCTGATCCCGGAGGCGCGAGCAACCCCGTTCGCCCCGATCCCGTCCCGCTGCTACGCGGAGTTTCGCGCCACGCTGAAGCGCGACCTGCGCCACGCCTCGCGGGCCGAGCGCGACGTGGCCCTCCGGGCCCAGCAGGAGCAGCTCGGCGTCCAGCGGCTGCAGAGCGAGCACCGCCAGGGGTTGTGCTTCGCCGCGATCGCTCTGGACACCCGCCCACGTCCGGGCGCTGCCGGGTACGGCTGCTCGGCTGCTCCCACGGCGGCTCGCCCGCTCGGCGTGGGCGCCATCGACCCCGTCGGCGGCGGCGCGACGATCCAGGCGGGCGTGGTGGCCGACGGCTACGTCTCGGTGAGCGCCCACTTCCCGGGGGGGAAGGGCGCTCCGGCGCTCACCGTCACCTCCAGCGTGGTCAACAACGTCTACGTCATCAGGGTCCCGCACCGCCCGGACCGGGCCGACTTCGTTGTGCGGTGGCGGCTGCGCCGGGCCGACGGCGCCGTCGTAACCATCGGGTTCAACACGTCGGCACCGGTGGCGAAGCTATTGCCCAAACCGCCACCGGTCGCGAAGGTGCGCCGGACCCAGAACGTGCGCACGACGGGCGCGGGCGGGGGTTGATCGCGGGTCCGGCTGGCGGGGCTGCCAGTATCGAGAGGTGGCTCCTGCCGACACCGAGACGCTGACCGCCGCGGCGCTGGAGCGCCTGCGGGCGCTGACCGCCGATCCGGAGGCGGAGTTCCGCCCCGGCCAACTGGAGGCGATCCGCGACGTGGTGGCCGACCGCGCCCGCGTCCTGTGCGTGCAGCGCACGGGGTGGGGCAAGTCCGCGGTGTACTTCGTGGCCACCGCGCTGTTGCGCGAGGCCGACGCGGGGCCGACGCTCATCGTCAGCCCGCTGCTCGCGCTCATGCGCAACCAGATCGCGGCGGCGGAACGGCTCGGGCTGCGCGCGCACACCATCAACAGCACCAATCGCGACGAGTGGAGCGGGATCCGGGACCGCCTGGCCGAGAACAGCATCGATCTGCTGCTGATCAGCCCCGAGCGGCTCAACAACCCCCGCTTCCGCGACGAGATGCTGCCGCTGTTCGCGGCCTCGGTGGGACTGCTGGTCATTGACGAGGCCCACTGCATCTCGGACTGGGGCCACGACTTCCGGCCCGACTATCGCCGGGTGCGCGACATGCTGGCGCTGCTGCCCGCGGGCGTGGCCGTGCTCGGCACGACCGCCACCGCCAATGACCGCGTCGTCGCGGACGTCACCGAGCAGCTGGCGGCCGACTCCGGCTCTGGCTCACCCGCCAACGGCCACCCGCCGCTGCGCACCTACCGCGGGCCGCTGGCGCGCACGAGCCTGCGCCTGGAGGTCGTCGACCTGCCCCGGCCCGCGCAGCGGCTGGCCTGGCTGGCCGAGAATCTGGGCGCGAACGGCTCCATCGACGGCTCCGGGATCGTCTACACCCTGACCAAGCGCGACGCCGATCAGGTGGCGTCGTTCCTCAACGCGCAGGGCGTCAGTGCACTGGCCTACAGCGGGGATCAGGACACCGCGGACCGCGTCGCGGCCGAGGAACGGCTGCTGGCCAACGACGTCAAGGCGATCTGTGCCACGAGCGCGCTGGGGATGGGCTACGACAAGGCCGACCTCACCTTCGTCGTCCATTACCAGGCCCCGGGTTCCGTGGTGGCCTACTACCAGCAGGTCGGCCGCGCCGGTCGCGGTGTCGATCACGCCGACGTGGTCCTGCTGCGCGGCGTCGAGGACCGGCGGATCCAGGACTTCTTCATCGAGCAGTCGTTCCCGTCGCGTGAGCGGGTCACCGCGGTGCTCGAGGACCTTGCCACCGCCGGAGACGCCGGCCGCAGCACGCAGGAGCTGCTGGGCGTGGTCAACATCGGCCGCGGCCGGCTGGAGGCGATGCTGAAGATCCTCGACGTCGAGGGCGCGCTGCGCCGGGACGGCTCGCGGTGGGTGTCGGCCGAGGCGTCGGACTGGAGCTATGACGGCGAGCGCTACGCGCGCGTCACCGCGCTGCGCCGCGAGGAACAGCGCGCGATGGAGCAGTTCGGGGCCGACGGGCGCTGCCTCATGCGCGTCCTCCAGGAGGAGCTCGACGATCCGGAGCCCCAGGACTGTGGGCGTTGCGCGGTGTGCACCGCCCCCCGGTTCGACGCTCCGCCGGACCCCGCGCTGGTGGAGCTGGCGGGACGGCACCTGCGTTCGGCGCCGATCGAGCTCGAGGTCAAGAAGATGGCGCCCGATGCGTCGGGGTCGATGCGCAAGATCCCCGAGGATGTCCGCGTCGAGCCCGGGTGGGCGCTGGCCCGTTTCGGCGACGGCGGCTGGTGGCCCGCGGTGCAGCGCGGCCTGCGCGGCGACGGATTCGAGGACGACGTCGTGGCCGCCCTCGCGGAGGCGGTGCGCGCGGGCTCGGGCGATGTGGCCTGGGTCACGTCGGTGCCGTCGGTCTCACTCGGCGACATCGTGGAGCGCCTCGCGGCGCAGGTGGCCTCAGAGCTGGGGGTCCCCGCAGTGCCGCTTCTGACCCGCACGCAGCAGCGCCCGCCTCAGGTCGAGATGGCCAACGCCGTCCAGCAGGCGGCCAACGTCCGTGGTGCGTTTCGCGTGACCGGCACGCCGCCGCCGGGCGCCGGGGTGCTGCTCGACGACCGCCGCGGCTCGGGATGGACGCTGGCCATGGTCGGCGGCCAGCTGCGCAAGGCCGGGGCGGAGCGGGTCATCCCGCTGAGCCTCGCCACCGCGTTCTGATCCCAGGAGAGCCGCGTCGGCTAAGCGGCCTGGGCACGGCCCGGGGCGGCGCTGCGCAGCAGCGCGGACCGGTAGCCCGAGGCGAGCTGGCGCAGCGAGGCGTCCCAGGTGCGCTCCCGGACCGTGGCCAGCGCGGTCTTGCGCAGGCGCTCGCGCAGCGCCGGCGTGCGCACCACCGCGAGCAGCGAGTCGGCGAGGGCCTGCGGCGTCGGCTCGGCCAGGAGCCCGGTCTCGCCATGGGCGATCAGCGACCTCGGGCCGCCCTCGGCGACCGCGACCACCGGCAGCCCTGAGGCCTGGGCCTCGAGGATGACCTGGCCGAAGGTGTCAGTCCGGCTGGCGAAGAGGAAGGCGTCGGCGGAGGCGTAGGCCTGGGGCAGCTCGGCGCCGCTCAGCCACCCCAGGAACGTGGCGTGCTCGCCGAGGCGCTCGCGCAGGAGGCCCTCCTCGGGCCCGCCGCCGGCCAGCACCAGGTGCAGGCGCGGGTCCTCGTCGCGGGCGCGCAGGAAGGCGTCGGCGAGCAGGTCGACGCCCTTCTCCCTGGTGAGGCGCCCGCAGTACATGACGTTGACCTTGCCGCCGAACATCTCGGCCTCGCGCAGGCGGGGGTCGAAGCGATCGAGGTCGACGCCGCGGTCCCAGCGAGCGACCTTGGTGGAAGCGATTCCGAGCTCGGCCAGGCGCTCGTCGCTGGCCGGGCTCGGGGACAGGACCACGTCGCAGGCGCCGTAGAAGGCGCCCAGCGCCGCTCCCGCGATGGCCTCCAGCTGGGCCGCGCCGGAGCGCAGGCCCGCGTAGGCGGCCAGTTCGGTGTGGTAGCTGCCGATGACCGGCACGTCCAGGACCCGCGCCAGCAGCCACGCGCCGAGCCCCGAGGGACCGGGCGAGGTGAGGTGGACGAGGTCGTAGCGGCCCTCGGCCAGCGTCTCCACGATCGCCGGGAGGCTGGGGACGCCGACCTTCAGCCCTCGGTAGAAGGGGATGTCGATCTCGGCCACGGCGCTGAGGCGACGGTCGACGTCGCAGTCGGTGCCGATGACCTCGACCTCGTAGCCGGGGACGCCCCGCTCGCGGATCTGCTGGATCGTGTGCGTGACCCCGTGCATGCCGCCCAGGCCGTCGGCGACCAGCGCCACCCGCGGCCGGTCGCCCTCAGAGCGGGTCAGCTTGAACTTCTCGCGGCCGAGGAACGCCGCCGCTGCGGCATAGGGGATGCCGGGGATGCAGGCGTCGAACAGCGCGGTGGCGTGGCGTCCGAGATCCCGTGCGGTCGCCTCCGGGTCGGCGACCAGCTCGTGGACGGCCTGGGCCAGCTTGCGCTCGTGGATCCGCCGCGCGCGGCGGCACAGGTCAGGGTGGCTGAGCTCGCCCTCCTGCAGCAGTTCGAGCAGCGCCTCCTCGTCGATGGCGAGGTCCATGGAGACCAGCCAGGAGCGCAGCAGCGCCCGGGCGTCGTCGGGGCCGAGGTCGGTGCCGGCCCCACCGCGGCGGACGTCGCCCTCGCGCATGACGCGCTCGACGATCTGCAGCACCGCGTGTGGACTCGGTCCCCGCCCGCCCCGGGCGTCGTCTCGGGCCGGGGCCAGGCTCCGGATGGCCAGCGACATGGCGGCGTGGGTCCACTTGGCCGCCGAGCCCTGCGCGCCGTGAGCCTCGGCGTGGCCGTCCCGGACGTGGCCGAGGAACTCCTGCGGGGTCGTCGCGCGCGGAGTCTGCGTGAACGTGCGGCCGATGTCGATGCCGGCGTGGTCATCCGAGCCGCCGATGGCGGTACCGCCGTGGGTCTCGATGTAGACGAACGCCGGCAGGTTGAGCTCCTTGGCCCGCGACCCGTTGCGGGTCTCCCAGATTGGAAACAGCTGGGCCAGCCGGCGGCGGTGGCGTGCGGTGAGCGGCGCCTCCACGGCGTAGAAGGGGTGCGCCAGGGCGGTGGTGATGCCGTGCTCCTGGAGATAGGCCGCGCAGTTCTCGACGCTGTCGTTGTGGCGCTGGAGCCACTCGTGATCCCCGGGGGTGATCCCGTAGCAGAGGACATGCACCGCCTGGGGCTCCCCGGCGAACCAGACGGTGAGCTCCTCGGAGATGAACGTGTCGGGCAGGTGGCCGATGGCCAGCGCGCCATCGATGGTGTCGTGGTCGGTGATCGTGACGAAGTCCATGCCGCGGCGCTTGGCCAGCTCATAGACCTCCTCGGGGGGCGTGGCACATTCCGGCAGGCTCAGTGACCGCTGGATCCCGAGCTTCGACAGCTCCGACGCCGTCGAGTGAACATGCATATCGGCGCGACTGTTCTGGTTCATGACCCACAGCATTGGCGCGGGGGCATCCGCGCCCGTGAAGAACGCGCACACATCCTGTAACGATCCTGTAAACCGGGGCATGCCTGGCCCGTCCGGGCGAGAACCATGGAGCACATGGCGCCGCCGGAGCTGTCCATCGCTGCCCAGAGCGACTCAGCGTTGCTCGAGGCCGGGCGCCTGCGCATCGAGGTGTCGGTGCGGCCGTTCGCCTTCACCATCCGCCGCGATGGGCGCCGCCTCCTGCGCGCGGGCGGGGCATGGCTGGCCGACGGAGAAATCCGCGACCAGTTCATCCAGTTCACCGAGGGCGTGATCGCCGAGGAGGAACGCTCACCGGCCCAGCGGGCGCGCCACGCGCTGTTCATGCGACAGATCGAGCGCGGGGTCTCCCTCGGCTTCCAGCTCGACGGCGGCCGGGCCGTGGACGCCAGGATCGAGGTGGCCGCGGCCGACCGCGTGCGCCTGACCCTGCACGCCGACGGCGAGCCGCTGCGTCTCGGCTTTGACTGGGACCGGCGCGCCGAGGAGCATCTGGTGGGGCTGGGCCTGCGCCATCATGCGCGCTTTGACCAGGCCGGGCGCGACGTCCAGTTGGGCGCCGACCGCCGCTACACCGGCCCCGACTGCCCCGCCGAGATGCTCGCCGAGGGTGGCGTGCCGCAGGGCGACTGCGCTCCGGTCCCGTGGCTGCTCTCCAGCCGCGGCTACGGGATTCTGTGCCGCACCCATGCCAACGGGACGCGCTTCGATCTCGCCGGGGAGCGCATCTCGGTGTCCACCCGGGCGCACGCCGGACCGCTGGTCCTGGACCTCGTCTGCGCCGGGACGCCCGCCGCCAATCTGCGCGCGCTCTGCCGGCTCACCGGGTTCCCGATGCAGCTGCCCGAATGGGGCTATGGCTTCTGGAAGAGCCGTGACGTCCACGAACACCAGGACGACGTGCTCGAGGACCACGAGGGCTTTCGCCGTAACGCGATCCCGCTCGACGCGATCGTCATCGACTCGCCGTGGGCGACCCAGTACAACACCTGGCGGTTCAACCCCCACCAGTTCCCCGACGCCCACGGGATGGTGACGCGCCTGCGGGCCGACGGCGTGCGCACCGTCGTGTGGGTGACGCCGTGGGTCAACCTCGACTCGCGCGACGGGCAGATCCCGCCCCAGCCGGCCTCCGAGCGCCTGCACGCCCAGCCCGCGGCCAACTATGCCCCGGCGGCGGCCGCGGGACACTTCGTCGCCGAGCCCGACGGCACGCCCTTCGTGACCAAGTGGTGGATGGGGACAGGCTCGGTGGTGGACTTCACCAGCCCCGCGGCGGAGGCCTGGTGGCGCGAGTCGGCCAAGCGCGTGCTCGAGCTCGGCGTGGCCGGGATCAAGGCCGACGACGGCGACGGCTACTACATCCCCGATCGCGTCCGCTTCGCCGACGGGCGCACGGGGGCCGAGGCGGCCTGGGCGCTCGGCGGGCTGCACCGCGAGTGCCTGCAGCGGGCGCTTGACGAGGTCCATCCCGGCGAGGGGGTGCTGTTCGGGCGCAGCGGGTGGACCGGCCAGCACGCCGCCGGGCTCACCTGGGGCGGGGACCAGGTGTCTGACTTCTGGTCGCTGCGCGCGCTGGTGGTCTCGGCGCTCACCGGCGCCTGCTCCTCGATCTCCAACTTCTCCCACGACGTCGGCGGCTACCTGGGCCACAAGCTGGTCGAGCGGTGCCCGCCCGAGCTGCTCGTGCGGTGGCTGCAGTTCGGCTGCTTCACCCCCCTGATGCACGCCCATGCGCGGATGCCCCAGGAGCCGTGGAACTACGGGGATCGCGTGCTTGACCTCTACCGGGCCTACGTGCTGCTGCACGAGCAGCTCGTCCCCTACATCCGCGCTGCGGCGCTGACCGCGGCGCTCACGGGGCTGCCGATCATGCGTCCCCTGTGCCTCACCGATCCGGCGGACCCCCGCGGCTGGAGCATCACCGACGCCTACGGCTTCGGCCCCGCCCTGTGGGTCGCGCCCGTGCTCGAGCAGGGGATGCGCGAGCGCGAGGTCCCGCTCCCCCGCGGCCAGTGGGTGGAGACGTGGTCAGGCCAGACGGTCCGTGGCGGCGGAGATGTCGTCGTCGCCGCCCCCATCGATCGCGTTCCGTTGTGGGTGCGGGCCGGCTCGATCGTGGTCACCTACCCGGCTGAGCACGTCGCCGCCGGGGTCGGCGACACGGTCGAGTCAGAGCGTCCGCTCCGTGCGACGCTGTGGGGGCGGCCGCGGCTCGGCCACGCCGCGGCGCGGTTGGCCGACGGGAGCACGATCAGCTGGCGGGCCGGTCAGTGGCACCTGCCCGAGGGCCGCGACGTCACCGTCGTCACCCGCTGAACGACGTGAGTTCTATCCTCGGGCCGTGCACTTCGGCGAGCTGACAGAGGTGGAGCAGCGCGTTCTGGGCTGCCTCATCGAGAAGCGCTGGACCACGCCGGACCAGTACCCGCTGTCGCTCAACGCCCTGCGCCTGGCCTGCAACCAGTCCACCAATCGCGACCCGGTCACCCACTTCGACGAGGGACAGGTCCGCGACGCCGCCCAGCGGCTCTCGAAGTACGGCCTGGCCCGGTTGGCCAGCGGCGCCGGTTCACGGGCCACCAAGTACCGCCACCTCGCCGAGGAGGGGCTGGGCCTGGATCGCGACCAGCTGGCGGTCCTGTGCGTGCTGCTGCTGCGCGGCCCTCAGACGCCCGGCGAGCTCAAGACGCGCAGCGACCGGATGGCCCATCTCGCCTCCCTGGACGACGTGGAGCGCGTCCTGGCCGAGCTCGGCGACAAGGGGTATGTCGAGCGGATGGGGCGGCGTCCCGGCCAGAAGGAGGATCGCTTCCGTCAGCTGCTGGGTGGCAACGCGGGCGAGGCGAGCGCTGATGGGCCGATCGCCATCGGAGGGTTCGACGAGCCCGTCGCGGGAGCTCACCACGACGCGGAACCGCCGCGCGCCTACGAGGAGCCGGCCGGCAGCTATGACGAACCGGCGCCCGCGGCCGACGGCCAGGACAACGGCGCGCTGGAGGCGCGGGTGGCCGCGCTGGAGGCGGAGGTGGCCGACCTGCGGGCCCAGCTCGCCGACCTGCTCGAGTAGTCCGCCGCGCCGCGCACCCTGCGCCGCCGCCACCCGCCCGCGGTCGCCCTACAGGATCCCGATCTCGGAGTTGTCGCCGACCATGAAGCGGTAGGCGCGGGGCTGGCGCTCGCTGCGGCCGATCTTGACGTTGCGTCCCAGCAGCGAGGACTCGATGCGCCCGTCGAGGTTGCGGACCTCCGCGCCGGCGAGCAGGATCGAGTGCTCCACCTCGGCGCCCGAGATCACGCAGTTCTCGCCGATCGCGGTGTAGGGGCCGACGTAGGCGTCGACGAGATGCGCGCCGGCGCCGATGATGGCCGGGCCACGGACGGAGGAGCGCTCGAGCCGGGCGCCGGTCTCCACGATCACGCGCCCGTCCACCTGGGAGTCCACCAGCTCGCCGTCGACACGGGTGGCGATGGTGTCCAGCACGAGGCGGTTGGCGGCCAGCATGTCCTCCAGGCGCCCGGTGTCCTTCCACCACCCCTGGACGATGTGGGGGTCCACCCGCATCCCGGTGTCCACGAGGTGCTGGATCGCATCGGTGATCTCGAGCTCCCCGCGCGCCGACGGGCTGATTGCCCGGGCCGCGTCGTGGACCGCCGGCGTGAACATGTAGACCCCGACGAGCGCCAGGTTGGTGCGCGGCTGCTTGGGCTTCTCCACCAGCCGCACCACGACCCCGTCCTCGAGCTCGGCCACTCCGTAGTTCTCAGGATCGGCGACCTCGGTGAGCAGGATGAGGGCGTCGGGCCCGTGCTGGTCGAAGGCGCGCACGAGGTCCCCGATTCCGCCCTGGAGCAGGTTGTCGCCCAGGTACATGACGAACGGCGCATCGCCCAGGAAGGGCTCGGCGGTGAGCACGGCGTGGGCCAGGCCGGCGGGCTCGTCCTGGAGGATGTAGGTGATCCGCAGCCCAAAGCGTGCGCCGTCGCCCGTGACCTCGCGGATCTCGTCGCCGGTCTCGGGGGCGATGATGATCCCCACTTCCTCGATGCCGGCGTCGGCCATCGCCTGGATGCCGTAGAACAGGACGGGCCGGTTGGCGACCGGGACCAGCTGCTTGGCGCTGGTGTGGGTGATCGGGCGCAGGCGGGTGCCCTTGCCGCCTGACAGGATCAGGCCCTTGAGTGCAGGCATCGTGCGCAATCTAGTAGGTGGCGCCGAGTTTGCGGTGATCCCAGCTGGCCACGTGCTCAACAACGAACCGCAGTCCCACACGCTTGCGCGCCTGGGCCGCGATCGCCTCGTCGGCCTCCGGCGAGCCGGAGCCCCCGGCGTACCGGGCAAGGATCTCGGCGCCGAGCGCGGCCACCGCGTCGTGGTCGCGGTACAGCTGCACCGTGGTCTCCAGCATCACCCCGCGCAGCTGGTCATAGCTCTCGCCGGTCTCGATCTGCAGCGTCGCCCGGGGGTCGCGCTCGAGGTTGCGGACTTTCTGGGACCTGGCGTAGGTCCAGGCCCAGACGTCGGGGCCGCGCACCACGAACCACAGGGGCATCAGGTGGGGCCAGCCGCGGACGCCGTTGGTGGCGCAGATGAGCGTGCGCTGGGCCGCGAGGAAGGCGCGTACCTCCGCGTCGCTCATCTGGATCTGGTCGCGGCGACTCACCCGAGTAAACCTATTGGTGTAGTGGGCGCACGGGAGGGAGCGAGCGGCGGCGCGGGCGGGCGGTGCCCTCAGGAGACGAGCTGGGCCCCGGCGCCGATCGCCTCGGCGGCGTGGCGCACCGACTCGCGCGCGTCGGCGGGCTCGAGGACGACGGCGTCGCCGGCCTCCTTGAGCGTCTCGCGGACCAGCCAGTCGACGCCGGCGAAGCCGAGCTCCACGATCAGCGCGCCATCCTCGAGCTCGGCCACCACCTGGCGCTCCTCGCGGGCCCAGCGCGCGCGCTCGGGGGAGATCCAGACGCGGGCGCGGCTGGAGGCGGGGACCTCGCCGGTCCTCGGCCACCCGTCGACATCGGCCGCGGGATCGACGTCGGGGCGGGCCTCGAAGGACTCGTCGGTCACCGAGGCGGACTTGATGCGGTCCAGGCGGAAGTGGCGGACGCTGTCGCGCGTGGGGTCGAAGCTGGCCAGATACCAGCCCTCGCGGCCGTTGATGAGCGCATAGGGCTCCACCCGACGCGAGGTGAACTCGTCCTCGTTGGACTTGTAGTACTCGAAGGTGAGCATCCGGCGGCGGGCGATGGCGCTCGAGACCACGCCGGCGATCTCCACGTTGTCGCCGCCCGGAGCGGCGAACTGGAGGCCCTCGTGGACGGGGTCCTCGCCCAGCGCCGCGACGACCTTCTGGCGCACGGAGGTCAAGGACCCCTCGGGGATGTGCTCGCCGATCAGGTCGATGGCCGCGATCAGGGCCTTGGCCTCCACCGGAAGCAGGCGCGCAGGCCGCGCGAACGAGTCGCCGTAGGGCTCGGGATCGACCTCGATCGAGCCGTCGGGATGGATCTCGGCGTAGAGCACGTAGGTCCCGGCGCCGAAGTTGACGACGTTGAGGACCGCGATGTCCTCGCGCAGCTCCTGATCGGAGACATTGAGCGTGGCGCACAGCTCCTGGGCGACGAGCGTCCGGCCCGCGCGGCCGGCTTCGATGAGGATGCTGGCCAGCGTCACCAGGCGGGCGAACCGCTCGGGGCGGATGGCGGCGTCGGCCCGGTGGCCGTTGGCCTCCTCGCCCTCGCCGCGGCCGCGGCCCGGGCGCGAGCCGCCGTCCTCGGCGCCGGAGGGGTCGGCGGGGTGGCCGGCGTCGGTCTCCCGGGGCGATGGGACGACGTCGGCGACCTGCGCCTCGCCCGTGTGACTCTCTACCAGCAGTCCGACGCGCTCGCGCAGCTCCTCTACGAGCTCGGGTGGGCCGGCGATGCGCGCGTTCTCGCCCAGGCCGAGCACCCAGGCGATGAGCTGACGGGCATTGGCGTAGGGGGTGACGAAGAGGACGTCGTCGTCGCCGGCGGCGCGGATCTCGCCGTAGCGGCCGAAGTGCCGCTCGATCTGCCACGCGATGCGGTTGCCGATCCAGACCTCGGCGGTCCCCACCGGCTCGCCGAACTGCCAGTCGATCCGGTTGGCGTAGACGCGCGGGTCAAAGTTGTCGGGGCGCTGGAAGTCATGCTCGGCCTTGGTGGCGTAGCCGACCTTGCCGCGGATGCGCGACAGGCGGAAGACCCGGATCGCGTTGCGCTCGTGCGAGCGGCCGACGACGTAGAACTGGCCGCCCTGGTAGAGCAGCTGGTAGGGGTCGACGCGGCGCGTGCCGATGTCGTCGCGCTCCATCGTGTGGTACTCGAAGACGATCGTCTTACGGCGGAAGATGGCGGTCTCGATCTTGGCCAGGCGCTGGGAGACGTCGTGGCCGCCGGCTGAGCCGGTGATCCCGAGCGCGACCGTGCTCTGCTCCGGCGTCGACAGCGGGCTGGGCCGCCCCCACGAGATCTGCTGCAGCGCCAGCCGCAACGGCTCCGCGTAGGCGAACTCCCCGTCGAGCAGCTGCAGCGCGGTGTGAAGCGCCGCCAGCTCGTCGTCGCTGAAGGCGATCGGGGGCAGGTGGAAGTTCTCAGGGGGCAGCGAGTAGTTCTCCTGCTCGACCAGGCCGTCGACCGGCTTCTCCACCGAGAGCACGATGCCCAGCGCCTCCAGCTCGGAGCGATCGGCGTAGAAGCGCCGCGCGAAGGCGTCCTCGTTCATGACGCTGTAGCCCTCGACGTCGCGCCTGATCTCCGGCGCCGTGACCGGCCTGCGCTCGGCCATCAGGTACGAGATCAACGAGAGCTGACGGATCAGTTTCTCGGTGTCCTTTGCCATCCCCGCACCAACTCTAGCCGGGGGGCGGGGACGGCGAACCTGGCTGCGTCCCGTCACACGGAATTTGCGCACTTTTGGCGCATTGCGGCACAAGTGTGCCCGAACGGTCGTGGAGTGGACGCCGGACAGCTCGCTCAGTCGGTCGGGCCCGGCCGGGGCCGACCCGGCCGGCGCCGCGTGGCGGGGCTCAGGCGGCCTGGCGCTCGTCGGCCGCGGCCGCATCCGGGCCGGGGCCGCGGCCGAGTCCGGAGCCGAGGCCGAGGCCGAGGCCGAAGCGAAATAGGCGCCGCCCCCGATCCCCTTGTCCCACGGCGACCACTGCGCCCCTGCGGGGAGCGCCCGCTCGATGCGGTCGAAGCTGCCCAGCCGGCCGCCGAGGTTGTCGGCCATGTGAACGAGCGTCGCCTCCCGTGTGCACGGGACGACCGGGCTGCCGTGCTCGAGGGAGCCGTGGTGGCTCAGGATGATGTGCAGCAGCGCCTGGACGGTCTGCGGCGGGAACTCCCCGAGGCTCTCGATCAGGCTGCGCACGCGGTAGTAGCCGAGCGGGATCTCGCCGTAGAGACGGCCCTGGTCTGACATCTCGATGGCGTCGTCGCGCAGTTCGTAGGCATCGAGCTTGCCGATGTCGTGCAGGAGCGCGCCCGCGACCGCGACGTCGCGATCGATGCCCGGGAACGTCGCCGAGATGGCGCTCACCGACTGGGCGACGGTGAGCGAGTGCTCCAGCAGGCCGTGGCGGTAGGCCTGGTGGTAGTGCTTGGCCGCCGGCGCGTCGCGAAACAGCGGCCAGGTTGGCGCCTCCTCGCCGAAGATCGCCTCCAGCAGGCGGCGCAGGTGCGGTTCCTGAACGGTGGTGACGAGCTCGCGCAGATCGGCCTCCATCTGCGCGACCGGGCGCGTGGGCCCGTCGAGCAGCACCTCGGGGTCATACTCGCCGGGCTCGGCGCGGCGGATGGCCTCGATCACGAGCCGCCCGCCGTGCGTCGGGTGGACTGAGAACCCTCCGGCGACGTGGACCGCCTCGCCGGTGCGGCAGACCGGGCGGGCGGCCGCGACGTTGTCCAGCACGACGGCGGGGACGACCCCCGTGCGGTTGCCGAGCGTGAGCTTGAGGTACTCCTCGCCCTCGCGCCGGCGGCGCACGTCGACCGAGCGGAGCAACAGCACCCCTGCGACCCGGCTCCCTTCCCGAAGCTCTCGAACCTGCATGATCGCGGACGAAGATAGAGCCGCCCCCGGACGGTTCTCCGGCCCAAATGCGCTGCGTAGGCTGCGTGCCGCCCCTTACACAGAGGGCGGACGTAACCGCTCAGAGCCCCGGCGGGTGGCGCACCGAGAAGGTCTTGAGATCGGGCTCGTCGGCCGGACGGTCTGA
This sequence comes from uncultured Actinomycetota bacterium, assembly GCA_963758035.1. Classification (GTDB taxonomy): domain Bacteria; phylum Actinomycetota; class Thermoleophilia; order Solirubrobacterales; family Solirubrobacteraceae; genus Palsa-465. The sequence continues at coordinate 178,092 of CAVWTW010000013.1, read as the reverse complement.
CCACCGCGAGCCCGTCTCGGCCAGCGCCACGGTGTCGAAGCGCAGCCCGGCGACGTACATGAAGGTGTGCCCGGCGTTGGCGAACACCGTGATCCACCTGCCCGGCCCGGGGTCGCCCCACTGCTCGAGGTCGCCCGAGACGACGGTGCGGTCGAGGAGGTGGGCGGCGGCGAAGACGTAGCTGATCGAGCCCGAGCAGTCATAGGCGGTGTCCTGAAAGGTCATGTGCCCGCCGCCGTAGCGGTAGGGCAGGCGGGCGATCTCGTTGCCGGCGGCGATCACCGCCTGCACCGCGGCCGGCGCGCCGATCGGGGCCACCGCCAGGCCGTCGGAGGTGAGCGTCGCCTGGGTGGTGGAGGCGGTCATCCCGCTCTGGGCCAGCTGCCTGCGGATGTCGGACACCGACAGCGGCTGGGGCAGCGACGCCGCGGGTGGCCCGACGCTCACTCCGGCGGTGGCCGGCGCCGAGGCCTGATCGATCCGGGGCGCCGCGCCCGCCACCGGCTGGACCACCTGGGGGTGGCCCTGCGGCAACGGCGCCTCGGGGGCGGTCGATGACGCGATCGATGAGGCGGTCGCGCCGTTGGGGCCCGACTGCGCCCCGCATGCCGCGACACCGAGCGCCAGCGCCGCCAGCGCGACCGCTGTGATCCTGCGCCTACGCACCCGGCCGAGTATGCCGAACGGCCTCGGTCGGGCGCGGCGGTCAGTCGTCGAGGTGCCCGGCGTAGAGGGCGAACACCGCACCCTGGGGATCCTGCGCCACCGCGATCCGGGCGATCCCGATATCGGTGTTGCCCATCAGCACGTTCCCGCCCAGCTCAGACACTCTGGCCAGGGTCGCGTCCAGATCCTCGGCGGCGAAGTAGACCATCCAGAACGGCGGGGCGCCGGGCGGCATCGGCGGCCGGATGCCGCCGTTGGAGCGGCCGGCGTTGTTGATGACCAGGTAGGGCATCTCGCTGTCCTCCATCGGGCTGGTGGTCCAGCCGAAGAGGCCGCTGTAGAACGCCGCCGAGCCGTCGAGGTCCGGCGAGCCCAACTCGTTCCAGCACAGCGCGCCGGGCGCGTTGACGAGCTGCGCGCCGAGGTGCTGGTTGGGCTGCCAGATGAGGAACCAGGCGCCCTGGGGGTCCTGGATGACCGCCATGCGCCCGGCCTCCATAACGTCGAACGGGGGCGCGTGGACGCTGGCGCCCAGCTCCGCGGCCCTGGCCGCGGTGGCGTCGGCGTCGGCCACGGTGATGTACGAGTTCCACGAGGGCGGCACGCCCGCGTCGCGCTGCTGCTGGGGCTGGGGCGAGATCGCGCCCACCCACTTACCGTTGATCGCCGCCATCGAGTACACGACGCCCTCGCCGGCGGGCATGTCCTCGATCTCCCACCCGAACAGAGCCGTGTAGAAAGCCTTGGCCGACTCCTGATCGGTGGTGTTCAGATCAGTCCAGCTGAACGTGCCGGGTGTGTGCTGCGTGCGTTCTCCCATGCGGCGACGCTACCACCGGCCGGCGGGCTATTGAAGGCCGGGCGGTGAACCGGGGCTGGCGGTGGTCCTTCGACTGGTTCGGCTGGGTCCTTAAGCGCCGCGGGGCCCGGCGCATGTGCCGGGCCCCGCGTTGAGTTGCTCAGCTGGGATTCGCCGCTAGCGAACGCGGACGTAGCGGGTCTGGGACCCGACGCGTCCGGCCGCATCGATCGACAGGCGGATCGTGTACCGGCCGCCGCGTGACTGGCGACCGAGGGACAGCGTGAGCTTGACCCGGTTGTGCTTGACCATCGCGGCACGGTTGCTGACCAGCTTCCTGCCCTGGTACATCCGGGCGCGGATCAGCGTCTGGACCGTGGAGCCGCCACGGGTGGTGCACGTCAGCACCAGCGCGCGCTTGCCCGTCACGTGGTTGCAGCTCACGTCGGGCAGCTTGATCACGGTGATGGTCCGCGACCCCGAGTGGCCGCTCGACGACGAGCCGCTCGACGACGAGCCGTTCCCATTGCCGGCGCTCGACGAGTTGCTGCTCGGAGAGCTGCTGCCCGACGGAGCCGGTGAGTCCGCGGAACTCGAGACCTGGCCGTTGGGCTGGATCACCTTGGTGATCTCACCCGTGTTGTCATCCAGGATGATCGCCGGGGCGTGTCCGAACTTCTGGTTGAAGTCGAACGCGTTGTCCAGGTTGCCCGCCGCGGAGTCCGCGGAGCCGCCGCCGATCCGGCCGAGGCTCCAGTTGTCCTCGATGAAGCGCGGGATCGACGCCTGGTCGGTGAACGTGTTGTCGACGAAGTTCTGCTTCGCCCACGGTGAGATCACCAGCAGCGGCTGACGCGGGCCGACGCCGCAGCGGTCGTTCTGCGCCGGCGGAGTCGCCCCCGAGCCGCACTTGCCGGGCCCGTTGAGGGTGTCAGAGGGACCCTGCGACTGGCGGATGATCGGCCCGATCTGATGGTCATACCAACCGTCGGAGTCGTCGTAGGCGATGATGATCGCCGTGTTCGCCCAGTCCTTGGACCGCTCGATCATGTTGATCTCATCGACCAGGAAGCGCTGCTCGTCGAGCGGGTCCGAGTACCCGGCGTGGCCGTCCTCGTACTCAGGGGCCTTCAGGTAGGAGACCGCGGGCATGTTCCCGTTCTTGACGGCCGCGTTGAACCAGGACAGGTCGTACTGGTGGTTGATGGCCTGGGTGGCCGGGGTGTTGGCCGGATCGCTGATGCCCACCTGCGACACGGAGGTCGGAGAGACGTGGTTGGGGTTGGACGTGTCGGCGTAGTACTGGAACGGCTCGTGGTGCTCCGAGTAGTCCGCCGAGAACGAGTTGCCGATGTTCGCGTGCTGACCCAGATGGTTGCTTGCGTCGGTGCCGCAGATCGCCCGGCCATTCTGGATCTCGGACGGCGTGAACCCACCCTGGAACCAGCCCCAGGTGAGGCTCTTGCGGTTGAGCAGGTCGCCGATGTTCTGACCCGACATCGAGGCGGTCACTCCGCCCGGGGTCCCGTCGGGGTTGAGCGGCGTCCCGGAGTTCGAGCACTGGTCGAACAGCGGCTCCGCGTCGCCGATCATCGTCCCGTTCTCGATATTGCTGGTCGTGCCGCCGTGGGCGGTCGCCCCGTTGGTCTGGCCGCTGACGACGTTGATGGCGCCGGGCGTCGACGGGCCGAACTGCGTGCTGTAGGAGTTGTCGTTCAGCGTGTAGTGCTGCGCGTAGTTCCACAGCCCCGTGACGGTGTTGCCGTCGTAGTAGTCCATGACGATCCCGTTGGGGCCGTAGTTGCCCTGATCAGGGAACGTGGACTGGCCGCCGCCGGCCGGCAGACAGCCGCTGCCCGTCGTGTCCTGCACGAACTTGTCCATCAGCCCGGCGTCGAATGCGCTCTGCTCGGCCGAGTAGCCGTGGCTCTGGTCGCACGTCAGGGCCTGGCTTGGGTCCAGGCGCTGCGGGTCGTTGACGTTCGGGTTGGCCGTCAGCAGCGCGTCGTTGAGGCCGTTGACGTTGGGCGTCCCCGGCGCCGCGTGGAATTGCGGCTCGTTCGGCGGGTTGGTGGCGAACGGGTAGGTGGCGAAGTAGTGGTCAAACGAGATGTTCTCGTCAAAGAGGACCACCACGTGCTTGATCGGCGTGGTCGTTGCCACGGTCGACGGGTTCGGACTTGGCGAACTCGCCGTGGACACCGAGAGACCGATCGCTGATGCCCCGATGGCGGCTACGCCGATCACCGCAGCGATGAGTTTCTTGCGCAGGTGCAAGTGAGCTCCTTTGCTCAATTTGGCGGACGGCAGCAGGGTCTGTGCCACGGCCGCCCTCGTGGCGACAGCGGCATCCTCTGTCCTGGGCCGCGCGCTGGTGTGAACCTGGCGTCACACACTCGTGTCCATCCTGTTCACGCCTTGACCACCAGTTGGTAACAACCGCACCCGCGGGGCCCCGTTAGCGTCCCCGGACGGTCGCGCCCAGGCGCGCCCGGACCAGACACATGTCAGGCTCATCGATCAGCACGGACGCGCTGCGGGGCGGCGCCGGCGGCGGCTCGGACCCGAGCGGTTCCTCCAGGAGGCGCCGGCTGGCGCTGTGGCTGGCGGGCATCGGCGTCCTCGCAGTCGTGGCGCTGGTCGCCGCCGCGACCATTCCCGGCTCCCATTCCGCGCCCAAGCCCTTCAGCACGCTCGCGGTGGCGCCCCACGGCTCGGGCGCCAACCAGCTCCGCACCCATGAGACTTCGGTGTTCGACTCGAACATCCCGGCTCGCGACTACGGCACCCGGATCTCCCAGCTCGAGAACGGGATAGGCGCCGACGGTCAGATCGCGTCCGACCTGGATCCCATCCCGGCCCGTGCGTTCAACGGCCCGGTGGCCGGCTACATCCACTACGCGGTTGGCGTGTCGGATCAGCTCGGGACCGCGGTGTCGGCGCTCACCGCGCAACTGCAGGCTGGGGACCGCGCCGCCGCCGAGCGGGCGTGGGACGTCGCCTTCACCGACTACCTGCACCTCGGGGCGGTCTACGGACTGCTCCCCGGCAACCTCAACGATCACCTCGCGCAGGTGCCCTCGAGCCTCACTCAGACCCATTTCACCGGGTTGCACCGCGTCGAGAAGGGGCTGTGGCAGGGGGCGCCGCTGCGCTCGCTCGTGCCGATCTCCCAGGCCATCAGCCCCGCGGTGGTGTCGCTCAAGCACACGCTACCCCGGACCGAGATCGACCCACTGGACTACTCCGCCCGCGCGCACGAGATCCTGGAGGACGCCCAGCGCGACCTGATGAGCGGCAACCAGGTTCCCTGGAGCGGGGAGGGTGTCCTGGGCACGGCCGCCGGAGTCACGGCGACCCGCGAGGTGGTCCGCACCCTGGCACCGCTGATGCAGGGTCGCGACAACACGCTGGTCCAGGTCGACAACTGGCTCCTGCGCCTGCAGTCCGTCATGGACTCCCTCCGTCGGCCCGACGGGAGCTACCCGACGCTCACGCAGCTCACCATCGCTCAGCGCGAGCGCATCAACGGCAACCTCGCCGGCGCTCTGACGGCGCTGGAGGGCATCCCACCCACGACCGAGACCGTCCTCCCGCCTCCCTTCCCGACCATCGCCAGCCAGGAGCATGCGAAGTGAGCCCAGTCGACCGCCGCAACTTCCTCAAGGGCTCGCTCACGGCGCTCGGCGCCGGCGGGGCCGGGGCAGCGGTCGGGCTGGCCGCCGCCGATCGCGCCCACGCGGCGCCCGCGCCCGACCTCGCCAACGCCACCCGCGACCTCAACGCCCGCGAGCTGAGCCAGCGCATCCCCTTCGACGCCTTTCACCAAAGCGGGATCATCACCCCAAAGCCGGCACAGGCCACGGTCGTCGCGCTCGACAGCGTCGCGCCGAACCGGACCGCGCTGTTCGAGGGTCTTCAGGCCATCTCCTCAGAGGCCCGGCTCCTCACCCAGGGTGAGCCGGTCGGTGTGGCCGAAATCGATGATCCTCCCCCGGACTCCGGGATCCTCGGCGCCTACAACGCCCCCGACTCGCTATCGGTGACCATCGGGTTCGGCGCCTCGCTGTTCGACGACCGCTACGGCCTGGCCGCCAAGCGCCCGCCCCAGCTCACGCCGATGCCGTCGTTCTCGTTGGACGAGCTTGACCCGACGCGGACCCACGGCGACGTGATCGTGCAGATCTGCGCCGGCCAGCGCGACACCGTCGTGCACACCGTGCGCGAGCTGATGCGCGCCGTCGCCGGCCACCTCACCATCCGTTGGATGCTCGATGGGTTCCAGACCGCGGTGCGCGACCGCGATCCCAAGGCCAACACGCGCAACCTGTTCGCCTTCCGCGACGGGACCGCGAACCCCGATGTGACCAACCCCGCGAAGATGGACGAGCTCGTCTGGGTGCGGGCGAAGCCCGGCGAGCCCGCCTGGACGACCGGGGGGAGCTACATGGTGGTGCGCGTCATTCGCCAGCACGTAGAGTTCTGGGACCGGGTCGGCATGCTCGAGCAGGAGCAGATGATCGGGCGCTACCGCGTCAGCGGCGCGCCGCTGGGCGGCACCTACGAGCACGAGGACCCCCGCTACGACCTCGACCCCAAGGGTGACCGGATCCCTCTCGACGCCCACATCCGCCTCGCCAACCCGCGCACGCCCAAGACCTCGAAGCAGCGCATCCTGCGGCGGGGGTACAACTATGACCGGGGGGTCGACGGGGCCGGGAACCTGGATCAGGGGCTCCTCTTCATGGCCTTCAACAAGGACCCCGACCGCCAGTTCGCCACCATCCAGCGCCGGCTCGAGACCGAGCCCATGACCGACTACGTCCTCCCCGTCGGCGGCGGCTACTTCTTCGTCCCGCCGGGCTCGCGCGGGAGCGGGGACTGGGTGGGGTCGGGCATCGCCGGCTGACCCTCCGTCAGCCTACGAGCGGGCGATCGACGCCGGGTCGGTGCGCTCCAGCCGCGTCATGGTCACGCTCGCCGTCAGCGTGGCGCCGGCCCCGCCGCGGTAGACGCCCTTGACCGGCGGGACGTCGGCGTAGTGGCGGCCGTGACCGATCTTGACGTGGGTCTCGCCGGCGAGGACGCGGTTGGTCGGGTCAACGCCCACCCACACCGGTTCTCCACCGTCGGCCGGGGGCAGCAATGCCTCCAGCCAGGCGTGCGTATCGACCTCGACCGATTCCTGTCCGTCGCCCGACCCGGCGGCGAACAGGTAGCCCGAGACGTAGCGCGCCGCGATGCCGTGACGGCGCAGCAGGGCCAGACCCAGGTGCACGAAGTCCTGGCAGACGCCGGCGCCGGCCTCGAGGAGATCCGCCACCGTCGAATCGACGTACGTGGCCCCCTGGCGGTACTCGAAGCGGTCGGGGATGAGCTCGGAGATGAGCGTCACCGCGGCCAGCGGCGACGAGGCCGCCCGGGTCGCGCTGAGCAACTCCTGGAGGACCGGGTGCTCGGGGGCGTCGTCGGTCTGGAATAGGAACTCTCCCCCGGCCTCGCGGTAGTTGGGGTCGGCCAGCGCCTGCCACGTCGCGCGGGGCGGCTCGGAGGGCGGCTTGGTGCTCACCCGCGCGCGCACGTCGATGGTGAGCTGCCGGTGCGGGCGCGAGATCTCGAACTCCACCACCTCGGTCCCGAAGTAGTCCGTGTGCCGGTGCAGGCGGACCTCCGGGGTCAGCCGCACGCCGAACTCGTCGCAGCGCTGGCCGCCGTTGCCCAGTGGCTTGACCCGGAGCGCGTTGAGGTTGTCGACGACATCGGAGTCGTACGCGTATTCGGTGAGATAACGGATGGCGAAGTTCATGGCGGCGATCGGTCAGAGGTGCACGGCGGCGAGCGCGGCGATCGCAAAATAGCGAGCGTCGATGTCGCGATCCACGAGCTCCAGCTCGTCCTGCACCCGCTCCAGGATCTGCTCCAGGGCGCCGCCGGCGTCGGGGGCGCGGCGCTGGAGTTCGAGATCGGCGATCAGCCGGCCCAGCCGCAGCACCGGCGGCGAGGATCGCGGCTGGTCGTCGGCGGCGGCGAGGGCCGCTGAGAGGGCCTCCACCGACGAGGCGACCGATCCCGGGTAGGCGGAGTTGAACAGGAGGAAGCGGATCACCGGCGCGACTGTCGGCGCCGCCCGCACGGCGCGCCGGTAGGCCTGGAAGCCGCCGACGGCGTGCAGCAGGGCCAGCGCCTCGGTCTCATGGCCGTCCTCCAGCGGCCCCGCGGGAATCGCCACCCGGAGCATCCGCAGGATCATGTCGGCCTCCTCGATCCGGCCGCCGGCTTCCAGGAAGGCGCGTCCCTCGTCGCGCAACAGCGTCCGGTCCAGCAGGCCCCAGAACAGCGCGCAGTGCTCCTTGACCTCCTGATAGAAGGAGTACGGCCCGGTCTGGAGCGCCGCCTGCAGGTCATAGCGTCCCAGCAGCAGGTAGAAGGAGTTGAGCGCCTCCCACATCTCGGTGGAGATGACGTCGCGCATCGTGCGCCCGCGCTCGCGCGCCCGGGCCACGCAGGAGACCACCGAGGCGGGGTTGTCGGTGTCCAAGGTGAGCAGGCGGGCCACCTGGGCCCGTCCCAGCGACGCGGGCGGCGGATGGGCGTCCCCGGCCGTGGCGGGCTCATGCTCCCCCAGCGCCGGGGACTTGGCGCCGATGGTGGCCAGCACCCCCTCCCAGCTCAGCGCGACCCCCCGCTCGCCGGGAGCCCCGGCGACGTCGGCGTGAAAGGCGCCGTCGAGGATGCGGGCGGTGTGCTCGGCGCGGGTGAGGTCGCGCCCCAGCCAGAACAGCTCCTGGGCGATCCGCGCCAGCATCACACGCGGGTCTGCTGCTGCTGCTGGCCCTGGCTGTGCCACGCGCCGTAGCGCACGTCGGGCAGGCGCGGCCGGCGCTGCAGGGGCGTGGCTCCGTCGCGAGCACCGGCGTCGCCGCCGGCCTCGTCGTCGAGGACCCAGGTGTCCTTGGAGCCGCCGCCCTGGGAGGAGTTGACGATCATCGAGCCCTCGCGCAGGGCCACTCGCGTCAGGCCGCCGGGGACGATCCGGATCTCCTCGCCGAACACGGCGAACGGGCGCAGGTCGACGTGGCGCGGGGCCAGCCGGCCGTCGCCGACCTCGGTGGGCGCGGTGGAGAGGTGGACGAGCTCCTGGGCGATGAAGCGATCGGGATCGTCGAGGATCATCCGCGCCTGGATCTCGCGCTCGGCCTCAGAGGCGTGCGGGCCGATGAACACGCCCTTGCCGCCCGACTCCGAGGTCGGCTTGATGACCAGCTCCGAGAGCCGGCCCAGGACGTGGCGGCGCTGGGTCTCGTCCGAGAGCAGGTAGGTGGGGACGTTGTCCAGGATCGGCTCCTCGCTCAGGTAGAAGCGGATCATCTCGGGGACGTAGTAGTAGATCGCCTTGTCGTCGGCCACGCCCGTCCCGATGGCGTTGGCGATGGCGACGGTGCCCGCGCGGTAGGCGCGGACGAGCCCCGGCACGCCGAGCATCGAGTCAGACCGGAACTCCAGCGGGTCGATGAAGTCGTCGTCGAGGCGGCGGTAGATGGTGTGGACCCGCTGCAGCCCCGAGGTGGTGCGGATGTAACAGACGGCGTCGCGGACCACGAGATCCCCCGGTTCCACCAGCTCGACGCCCATCTGCCGGGCCAGGAAGGCGTGCTCGAAGTAGGCCGAGTTCATGGCACCCGGCGTCCACAGCACGACCGTCGGGTGGCTCTCGGCCGCCGGCGCCACGGCGCGCAGAGCGTCGAGCAGCAGCGACGGGTAGTGGTCGACCGCGCGGATGCGATGCCCGGCGAACAGCTCGGGCATCAGCCGGGTCATCGCGACCCGGTTCTCCAGCACGTAGGAGATGCCCGACGGGGTCCTGACGTTGTCCTCGAGCACGCGCCAGCGGCCGTCGCCGTCGCGCACGAGGTCGCATCCGCACACGTGGCAGTACACGCCCCCGGGGGCGCGGACCCCGTGCACCGGGCGGGCAAAGCTGGGGCGGCTCACGATCAGCGACCACGGGACGATCCCGGCGCGGACGATCTCATGCGCGTGGTAGACGTCGTCGACGAACGCGTTGAGGGCGCGGATCCGCTGGGCCAGCCCGCGCTTGATGGTGGTCCACTCGGCGGCGGTCAGCACCCGGGGCACGAGGTCGAGCGGCCAGGCGCGGTCGCGGCGCTCGCCGTCGGAGCCGGCGACCTCGAAGGTGATCCCCTGCTGCATGAAGATGGTGTCGCGGCGTCGGCCGGCGGCCTGGAGGACGTCCGGCCCCAGGCGCTGCAGCGCCGCCATCAGCGGCTCCGCGTGCGGGAGCGGACGTCCGTCGTCGTCCAGGAGTTCGTCGCGGCATCCGTCGGGGATGCGGTAGTCCAGCCGGGGCGTCTCGGTGTCGGTCACCGCTCCTATGTGTACCCGTTTGGCGCGTACGAGCGCCATCGTCGCGCGGACAACCCGGACGCCTCGTCGTTTGTCCACATGGCTCGGTCCGGCTGCTGCACCTGGGCCGAGCTTTCTCGTTATGGGGCGGGCGTGTTCGCGGGCGGCTCGGAGCGGCCGATCGATGACAAATCCGCGCCGGTCCGCGCGATTTGCCCCCAGGTGCACGCCCGCCGACCAGTCCGCTCCAAATCCCCGGCGCCGGAACCGATTTGGGGCGGAATGGTCGCTGGGTCCGCCAGCCCACGCTCCGTCGCTCTCGATCACCGAAACGCGCTACGAGCAGGAACTTCGAGGCCCGCGCGGCAACCATCTGGCAACGGTGGGAAGATCTTCAGCCGCGAGACGCGGAGGCCTGACGCCCCGAGCGGGGTGGAGTTGAGCGCGGCTCGACACGCGGGAGCGCACCCGCGCGAATCCGGAGCGAGGTCAATGGCGTCCGAGCAACTCGAGGTGATCGTCGTCGATGACCACCTCGCCATGCGCAGGGGCATCGAGCTCCTGCTCCGTGAGGCCGGCTTTCGCATCGCGGGGGTGGCGGGGACGCTGGAGGAGGCCCGTGCCATCCTGTCGCGCCGGCGGTTCGACGTCGCGCTGCTCGACGCGCAGCTCGGCCCGGAGAGCTCGCTCGGCCTGGTCGAGGACCTGCTCCGCGAGGATCCGGCGTCCCCGATCGTCCTCTACACCGGCTACACGGGCACGGACTCGATGCTGCACGAGGCGGTGCGCGCCGGGGCACGCGGATTCGTGCTCAAGACCTCGCCGGCGCCGCGTCTCGCCGACGCGCTGCGCATGGTGGCGGCCGGCGGTACCTATATCGACCCGGAGCTGGCCGGCCAGCTGGCCGAGGGCGGAGAGATCCAGCGCCTCAGCGCGCTCAGCTCCCGGGAGCTCGAGGTCCTGGAACTGCTCGCCGAGGGGCTCAATGGCCAGATGATCGCCGAGCGGCTCTTCCTTTCGCCCGAGACGGTCCGCACCCACGTCCGCAACGCCACCTCGAAGCTGGGCGCGCGCACGCGGGTGCAGGCGGTGGCGATGGTGGTGCGCGGCCGGCGCTCGGGCTAGTCCAGCCACCGGTGGGCGAGCTCCACGGCGCGCTCGGCGGCCGTCTGCACGGATCCATTCTGCGCCAACCCCTCCGGATGCGTCGCGTTCTTAAGAAAGGGGGCAGAGGGGAATACTGAGAAAGGCTGTCCGCGATATGACCAACCGTGCCCACATACCCTGCGATACCGCGACCCCGATGCGCCGCACGAGCGTGATCGGACCGTGAGCGTGGAGCGGCTGCCTGACGGGGCGCTCGAGGAGATGCTCGACGCCACCCCCGACGGGATCGTCATGGCCGGCGACGATGGCCGGATCCGCTACCTCAACCGGGCGGCGGCCGCCCTGTTCCGCTATCCGCGCGACGAGCTGATCGGCGCGACGGTGGAGCGGCTCGTCCCAGACCGCCAGGGCCTGCGCCTACAGGGCGTGCGCCGCGACGGCTCGGAGGTCCCGGTGGAGATCAGCCGCGCGCCGATGGACCTGGACGGCGAGCATGCGATGGTGACCGTGATCCGCGAGGCGAGCGAGCAGCGCCGCCTCGAAGAGGAGCACATGCGCTACGCCCAGGCACATGCGGTGGAGGAGATCGTGGGCGCCCTGGACGCGATCGTGTGGGAGTCCACCACGCCCGATCGGGAGTCGCTCACCTATCTGGGCGGCCGCGAGGAGGTGCTGCTGGGCTACCCGCGCGAGCAGTGGCTGCAGCCGGGATTCTGGATGTCGCTGGTCCACCCCGAGGATCGGCTGGCGGCGCTGACGTTCGCGCAGGCGGCGCTCGAGAGTGAGAACTTCGAGCTGCTCTACCGCATGATCGCGGCCGACGGCGACGTCCGCCAGGTGCGCGACATCGTCACCGCCACGCACGATCCCGACGGCGCCATCCTGCGCCTGCGCGGCGTCATCACCGACATCACCGAGCGCCAGGAGATCGCCGCCCGGCTCACCCAGGCGCAGAAGATGGAGGCCGTGGGGCAGCTGGCGGGCGGCATCGCCCACGACTTCAACAACCTGCTGACGATCGTCTCGGGCTATGCCCGGCGGCTGTCGGCCCGCTCTGACCTGGCCTCGGCGCGCCCCGATCTCGAGCAGATCCTGCTGGCCTCAGACCGGGCCGCGGAGCTCACTCGCCAGCTGCTGGCCTTCGCCCGCCGAGGCCACACCGCGGCATCGCTGATCGACGTCTCGGCGCTCGCCCGCGAGCTCGAGCCGATGCTGCGGCGGCTGCTCGCCGCCGACATCGTGTTCGACTTCCGGCTGCATCCCGGTCTGCCGCAGGTGATGATGGACCGGACCGGCCTGGAGCAGATCATGATGAACCTGATGATCAACGCCTCGGATGCGATGCCGTCGGGCGGCACGCTCCGGGTGACGACACGGGAGCGGCCGGTGTCCGCCGAGGAGGCCGCCCCGCACGGGCTCGAGGGCGGCTCCTACGTGGAGCTGGCCGTCGCCGACACCGGGACGGGGATGGCTCCCGAGACGGTGGAGCGCATCTTCGAGCCGTTCTTCAGCACCAAGGGCGAGCGGGGCACCGGCATGGGGCTGGCCACGGTCTACGGCACCGTGGACCAGGCCGACGGCTGGATCGACGTCGCCTCCGCCATCGGACGGGGCACGACGTTCACGGTGGTCCTGCCCGCCGCCGGCGACCCCGCCAGCGCCGAGCCGGCCCAGGACCCGCGGCGCCCGACGCTGCTGCTGGTGGAGGACGAGCCCGCGCTGCGCACGCTGGTGGTGACCATGCTCGAGGAGGAGGGGTACCTGATCCTGCAGGCCGGCAGCGGCCTGGACGCGATCGCCCTGGCCGAGCGTCACCGCGGTGACATCGACCTGCTCCTCACCGACGTGGTCATGCCGCGCATGTCCGGGCCCGAGCTGGCCCAGAAGCTCCGCGCGCTGCGCCCCGGGCTGGAGGTGCTGTTCATGTCGGGCTACAACGACAGCCGGCTCGTGCACCGCGGCGTCGAGGAGTCCAACGTCAACCTGCTCGTCAAGCCGTTCAGCCCTGACGATCTGGTCGAGAAGGTGGCGGAGCTGACCGGCCGCGAATCGCCGCCGGCCGGCCCTTAGTGCCCTGAAGCGCTTGGGAAACTAGCTGGCGTTGACGAGCTCTCGGTGAGCGACGCGATGGTAGGCGTCGCGCATCAGGAGCTCGACCGGCTGGCCGTGGGCGGCGTGCCGGTAGGCGAGGCGGCGGGCCTCGTGGAGCGTGCGGCAGCGGACGGGGGAGACTTCATCGGGAAGCTCCACCTCCCAGTCGCCATGAGGCTCATGGTCGATGCGGATCGTGGGGTAGGCAGCGGGGGTCATGACAAACAGGTTGCCACCCCACGCGCCGCTTGTCACCACCGATTCATGAACTTTTACCCAGCTGGGTGAAAACCCACACCAAATCACGGACGGGGGACGACCACCAGGGGACAGGCGGCGCTCCGCGCCAGCCGCGTGGAGGTGCTGCCGCTGAGCAGCCGGCCCGCGGGCCCATAGGCGCGCGAGCCCACGACGAGCAGGTTCAGGTGCTCGGCCATCGTCGCCAGCTCCTCCGCCGGATCCCCGTCGGTCACTGCGCGTACCTCGAGTCTTGCCCCGTGGCGCTCGGCGAGCTTCCGCGCGACGCTCACCGCCAGCTGGCTCTCAGCCGTGCCGGCGTCGCCCACCCCCACGGTGCTGACCTCCGGCTCGGCCAGCCCGTAGCCACGCGGGGCGATGGCCACCGCGCACGACGACCCGTTGAGCGCCGCCAGCGTCTGGCCGCCGAGCATCGTCCGCCCGGTGGGCCCGCGATGGCTGGAGCCGACGACGAGCAACTCCGCCGACTCCTTGCGAGCCAGCCGGTGCAGCGCTCGGCCCGCGAGGCCGGCGGCCGAGCCGGAGGGCGTGGCCTCGCCGCCAACGCCGTAGACGTTGGTGAGCACCATCCGAGCCGAAGGGGGCGCCAGGACGCGTGCCAGCGCGATCGCGTCCCGGCCGCCGGACGCGCCGTCCACCGCCACCAGCACCTTGCCCGTCGCGGGCGTCATGTCACCGCCGTTCTGCGCGGCGGCACAGGGTGGTCCCGGTCATGACGGTCCCCTACCCCCGTCCACTGCCTGCTACAACGTCGGCGTGACACCGGATGAGTCGGTAGTGGGATGCAGCGGCACGGTGATCGTCGCCACCCGGGGCGTGGAGGGGCCGGGCGAGGTGCTGGTGAAGGTGCGCGGGGGGACCGAGGCGTACCTGGCCTGGTCGGAGCGGCCGCTGGCCCGTGGCACCGAGATCCTCGTCTACAACGCCCGCGGAGATCGGGCGTTGGATGTGATGGAATTCACCAGTGAGGGGTAATTGTGCTTCGTGCGCAGCTGGGGCGAGGTGATCTGCAATCCCTAAGAGGAGTCAGTGATGTTCGGTTTTCGGGTGCCCGCGCCGGATGAGGCGATGCTCATCTCGGGCGGACGGGCGGGTCAGAACGGTACGCCCTTCAAGGTCGTGACCGGCCATGGTGCGTTCGTCGTCCCCTTTATCCGCCAGGCCAATTTCCTGACCTTGGCGATGCGAGAGGCCGAGGTCGCCGAGACGTGCGTGACCAAGCAGGGGATCGCGTTGCAGGCGCGCGCGGTGATCGCGTTCAAGGTCGGCAACGACCCCGACAGCATCGTCAACGCGGCCCAGCGATTCCTGTCTGACCAGGACCAGATGTCCGTGCTGGCCGGGCGGATCTTCGCCGGCCACCTGCGCTCGATCGTCGGCTCGATGACGGTGGAGGAGATCGTCACCGAGCGCCAGAAGCTGGCCACCGAGGTCCTCGACGGGTCCAAGGCCGAGATGGTCAAGATGGGCCTGATCGTCGACTCGCTGCAGATCCAGTCGATCGACGACATGGGCGCGGGCTACATCGACGCGATGGCCGCGCCCCACAACGCCGCCATCCAGCGTCAGGCCAAGATCGCCCAGGCGCAGGCCAACCAGGCGGCAGCCGAGGCCGAGCAGGAGTCCCAGCGCAAGCAGGCGGAGTACCAGCGCGAGACCGCCATCGTCCAGGCCAAGTACAAGGCCGAGGTGGACAAGGCCCAGGCCGAGGCCGGGCAGTCGGGCCCGCTGGCCGAGGCCGGGGCCCAGCGTGAGGTGATCGCCGCTCAGACCGAGCTGGCCCAGCGCCAGGCCGAGCTGCGCCAGCAGCAGCTGATGTCCGAGGTGGTCAAGCCCGCCGAGGCCGAGGCCGAGAAGACGCGCGTGATCGCCCAGGCCGATGCCCAGCGGATGAAGATCCAGGCCGAGGCGGCCGCCTCGCACAACCGGGTGGCACTGGACCGGATGCTCATCGACCAGCTCCCCCTGATCGTCCGCGAGGCGGCGGGCGGCCTGGCCAATGCCAACATCAACGTGCTCAACGGCGCCGACGGGCTGGGCCAGCTCGCCGCCGGGTTGGTGGGCCAGGGGCTGAGCATCTTCGAATCGATCAAGAGCAACCTCGGCGAGTACGACGATGAGGACGGCTACGACGACGAGGATCCGGCGCCGGCGCCCCCACAGCTCTCGGGCCGCGCTACTCCGCCGCCCCCCGACCCCCAACCTTCGCCGGTGGACCCGGACTCGGGCCCCACGCGACCGAGCCGGTAGGCACCCGCGCCCGGCCGGTCACTCGGCTGCGGTGCGGGTTTCAGCGCGCCGGGTGCGGCCGCTTGTCGCGGCTCGTGGCCAGATAGCTGAGCGCCCAGCCCAGCCAGGTCGGGGCCTCCGAGCGCCACAGGGTGAGGGAGTGGCCGCCGGGATAGGTGTGGAAGATGTGGGCGATCCCGGTCTTGCTCAGCGAGGCGTCGTACTGGCGGTTCATGGTGAGAAACCGCGAGTCCTGGCGTCCGACATAGAAGGCGATCTGGGTCGGCTGTGTCTGCAGCTGGGACTTGAGCGGCGCGCCCCGCGGCACCTTGGCTGCCGCGTCGGCCTGCGGGGAGCCGAGCTTGAGCACCTGCGTGCCGGCCGGGTTGGTGGCCACGAAGTAGCCGCTCCACGACTGCACCGCGCCGAAGCGCTCGAGATTGCGCAGGCCGATGTTCATCGCGCCATAGCCCCCCGCCGAGAGGCCCACCAGGGCGCGGCCGTCGCGGCCGGGGATGGTGTGAAAGCGCGCGTCGATGCAGGTGGTGAGGTCCTCAGAGATCGCCTGGGGCCAGTCCTCGGCCGCGTCCCAGTCCAGGTACTCGCGATCGGAGTCGGCATCCCGGGAGCCCTGCGGGGCGACGACGATGGCCTTCTCCCCCGCCGAGGCCAGCGCCGAGGCCACGAATGCGTTCTGCTGATAGCTGGTGGGGCCGGCCGGGAGGCCGTGCAGGAAGTAGACGACGGGATAGCGGCGCCCGGACGCATACCCCGAGGGGAGGTACACCCGCGCGGGGATCGTGCCGCTCAGCGCCGGCGATTTGCAGACCGCCGTCAGCGTCCGCGCGGGCGACCGTGCGGCGGCAGCCGAGCGCGCGCGCGGCTTGCGCTTGCTGGCCAGCACGACGGCGGCGGCGCTGCCGAACACGACCAGTGTGGCGGCGGTGAACACCAGCGCTGGGAGCAGACGCCGGCGCTTCATGGGGCGGCACCCATCCCCGTCAATCTAGCCAGGATCCGCCGGCCCAGCCTCAACCAGCGCAAACACGCCGCTTACGAAACTCATCATCCCGAGCCGTAGTCTCGCGTGCGTGACGGCACATACGTGGGTGGGCCTCAGGCGCGGCAGCGGCGCGGCGTTGCGACGCGGCGGCGGGGTCGCGGGCTCGGTGCTGATCGTCGCCGCCGGCCTGCTGGCGGGAACCGGCTGGCTCTATGTCCTGCGCAGCCTGCACTGGCTGTCGATCGGCCCGCGGGTCTCCGACGCGCTGCCCCTGCTCCAACTCGCCGCCTCCGACGGTCAGCCGCTGGTGCGGGTCGTCGTGGCCTGGGTCCTGGCCGGCGCGCTCACCGGCGTCGCACTGGCCGAGGTGAGTCCGCACCGCCGGCTGGGCCTCGCGCTGGTGGTGTCGCTGGTGGTGCTGCTCGTCGTCTCGCAGGCGTCCTATGCGCTGGCCCGCAACGTCGCCTTCTCCTCGACGGTGTTCTCGCGGACTCCTGGCCTGGGCCCGGTGCTGGAGGCGTGCGCCTTCGCTCTGGGATGCTGGCTACCGCGGACGACCGACCGCGGTCAGCGGCCGGGGACGCGGCGACGCTCGCTCATCTCGGTGATCAGCGGCTTCGACGATCGCGGTGTGAGCGGTGGCGAGCGCCGGCACAGCGGCCAGCACGACGGCGATCGCCAGGCCGTGCAGCACGCTCGCGGCGAGGCCCGCGCCTAGCGACTCGCCGAAGGCCCCGAGGCCGCACGCGAGCGCCACCAGGGCGGTGCCGGCGGTCATGAGCGAGATGCCCGGTACCGCCGCCCCGGTCTCGAGCGCCGCCTGGAAGCAGAGGAAGCCCGCGAACGTGCCGATGACGGCGACGAGCGCCCACCCGCCGGCCAGGCTCGCCGCCCCGTGGCGGTGCCAGTCCAGCGACACCGCCTTGATGGCCGCGTCGGCGAGCCCGTAGAAGACCCCGGCGGCGGCGGCCCGCGCCGCCGGCGCCCGCACGCGCGCGAGGGCGGCGCCGGCCACGGCGCCCACGCCGAGGGCGGCGATCAGGCGTCCCGTATCGAGGCGGTCGGCCATGGTGGAGAAACCGAACGGCAGCGCCGCGAGCCCGAAGGCCATGACCACCACCGCCAGCGCCTGCCCGCGGGTCACGGGGTGGCGGAAGACGCCCGCGGCCAGCGGCACCGACAGCGCCAGGCCGCCGGCGGCGAATGCCTGCACCAGCGCCAGCGGCGCAACCGCGATGGCCACGACCTGGAGTCCGAAGCCGAGCCACCCGACGGCCTGCCCCGACAGCCACACCGGGTTGCGCAGCGAACGCCGGAGGCGGACCAGCGTCCCGCCGGCCGCCGGCCCCTGGCCCAGCGCCCGGTGCTGCACCAGGAACCCGAGGTTGATGAGCGCCGCTGAGACGAGCGCCAGAAGCAGGCCACCGATCACCGGGTGCGAGACACCCGGGATCGGTGACCCTCCTCACGTTGGCCGCGGTGAGCCTTACGTCGGTCGGCTCGCGCGGTCGCGTGACGGTGACGGCGGCCCGCGCCGTGGGGGATGGGGACGACGCCCGGGGTCAACGACCGTGCCTCGCCGTGCGTGTGGCCCGGTGGCACGCTCGTATCCCGCGAGGCGAGCATCAGCATCTGGTCGAGGTGGGCGTGCCACAGTTGCCAGTCGTGGCCGCCGTCATACAGCGCCCAGGTGACGCTCGCGCCGGCGCGGGCCAGCGCGGCGGCCATCGGGCCGGTCTGGGGACTGTCATCGTCGTCGCGTCCCACGAACAGGAAGGCGCGCATCGGATCGCGGGCGACGAGGGCCCTGAGTCCGTGCACGTAGTCCAGCGGGCTGTTGGCGTCCAGCGTCGCCGGGCTGGCGCCGGCGAACACGCCGCTGCGAGTCTCGATGTAGTAGCCGCTCCAGGACTGGAGGTTGGCGAAGGTCCTGAGGTTGTGGAGCATGAGGTTGGTGGCGCCGTAGGCGCCGGCCGAGAACCCGGCGATGACGCGGTCGTCGCGGTGGGCGAGCGTGCGGAAGCGGTGGTCGACGTCATGGACCACGTTGATCACGTAGCCGGCGAACCGTCCTGACGGCGTGTTGGCCCATTCCGAATCCGAGTAGACGCTGCCGCCGATCCGCCCGTCGGGGAAGACCAGGATCATGGGCCGCATCCGGTGCTGGCTGATGAGGTTGTCCATGCGCACCGGCAGCTGCGCGATGTCGGTGAAGACCACGGGGCGCCCCGGGCTGCCGTGCAGGAGGTAGTACACGGGATACCGTGGCCCGCCCGCGCGGGCGGGGTCCGTGTCATAGCCGGGCGGCGTGTAGACGATGTAGTCGGCGCTGCGGTGCAGCGCCAGCGAGTAGAAGTGGACGGTCTGGAGGCGCCCGCGCCGAGCGTGGGGCAGGAAGGCGACGGTGGAAAAGCCGCGGTGCTGGTAGTAGGCCTCCCAGTAGCTGTAGGCGCCGATCAGCCCGATGACAGCGAGGGCCGCGGTCGCGATCGCCAACACCGCGCGCGGGCGCGGGCGACTCATCGCGCCTGCCCGATCGGCCCGGGCGGGCGCATCCGCGCCGCGAGGCCCCCGGGGAGCCCGTCGCGCACGGCGGCGGCCAGGGCGCCCTGCTCGCGGCGGGGAAGGTATCCCTCGGCCTGCAGAACGCGGGCGATGGTGAGCGGCAGGGCCGCGCGCGACTCGTAGACGAGGTAGCGGGGACGCCACTGCGGCGAGAACTTTTCGTTGAAGCGCACCAGCCGATCCATCTGGAAGCGGCGGTGAAGCGGCGCGACGGCCAGTCGCGTGAGCGTTCGCGCCGCGCGATTGCTGCTCGGCTCGCGGCGAATGAGGTGGGCGAGGCCCGCGTAGTTGAGGCTCACCTCGACCACTCCGCGCCGGCCCGCCTCGGCCATCGCACGAGCGACAAGAGCCTCGTTGAGGCCGTTGGGCGTCTCGCCGACGCGGTGCATGGTGTCCAGCGACAGCGTGTCGCCGCAGGTGACGAACCGCATGACGCCGCCGAGCTCGCCGGACGGGGAGCGGGCCAGCACGTAGAGGTCGTCGGGGCGCAGCGCGGAGGTGAAGCTGCCCATCCCCATGGCGAAGCCGTGCACATGGGCGTGATCGTCATGCCAGCGTTGCGCCACGAGCTCGATCTCCGACTCCAGCCAGGCGTCGAGCTCGCGCCCGTCGTAGGCGGAGATCGTCCATCCGCGCCGTGTCGCCCGGTGCACCGACTGGCGCAGCTTGCGCACGGCGCGTCCCTCCAGGGTGAACGTGCGCGGGTCGACGAAGGCCTCCTCGCCGACGCACATCGCGTGCAGCCCGAGCGCCCGGTAGGCCTCCAGGTGCGTCTCGGCCGCGCCCCACAGCACGATCTGCCAGCCGCGTCGGCGCGCCTGATCCCGGAACGCGGAGAGCACTTCCCCGGTGGCGCCGGCGGGCGCAACCGGATCGGCCGAGATCACCGCGGTGCCGCCGATCACCCGGTAGGCGAGTACGCCGCCGGCGGCGAAGGCCAGTGCCTTGTCGGGCCGCAGCAGGAACGGCGACAGCGAATCGGTGCCGTGCGCATCGACGATCGCTCGCGCCGCCCGGTACTCGTGCTCCAGATGGCGGTTGGTGGAGGTGGCGGGGCGGACGAGCGAGCGCAGGGCCAGCACCGAGATGGCCGCGGCGCCCGCGATGAGGACGTCGATGAGGGCCCCCCACTCGCCCGGCGGGCGGGGCGCTGAGGCCACCGTGAGGGAGTGAGCCACCGGATGGTGCAGGACGCGGGCGAGGACATGACCGGCGGTGTGCCGGACGTCCGGCGCGCTGAGGATCGCTCCGGCCGCCAGGCCCCACGCGCCGAGGGCGGCGAGCGCGATCGCCGGGCGCGGGCGATTGGAGCACCCCAGCGGGAACGCGGAGCGACCGGCGGTGAGCATGAGCGCGAGGCACGCCGCCACGATCGCCTCGCCCAGGCGACCGTGGCCCGCGTTGAGCGCCGCCAGCGCCACGAGCCCGATGCTGGTCAGCGAGACGGCCGTGCGCGTGCCGCGCCACAGCCCGGGGATGAGCGCCAGCAGCGCGGCGCCGAGGATCAGGGCCAGCGCATGGCGACCGACGGGGAACCCCGGATACGCCGTTACGGCCAGCCTGCGGTGCGCGTGCGCCGAGACGCCGTGCACGCCGAAGATGACCGATTGTGTGGCAAGCACCGTGACCGATGCTGCGGCTGTCTGCCGGATCGACAGAAACCGTATCTGCGCGCCCATGCAGCCATTCTGGACTGCCTGAGACCCCCACAACCAGCTCTTGCGGGCCTCAACATCGACCCGTAAGCCTTCCAACACCTTACAGAAACATTATGCGCCGGACCCCAACGCAACAGCGCGTCTCCGTCAACGTCAGACGCCCACTACGCTACGCGCCATGCGGATTCTCATCACCGGGGCGGAGGGGATGCTCGGCCGCGACGTGCACCGCGCCGCCGAGCAGGCCGGACATGAGACGACCCCCCTCGCCCGCGCGCAGCTGGACGTCACGGACGCCGAGGCGGCCGTGACGGCCGTCGGCGCGGCGGCGCCCGATGTGGTCATCAACTGCGCCGCCTGGACCGACGTGGACGGGGCCGAGTCACGCGCGCGCGAGGCCACGGCCGTCAACGGCGCGGGCGCCGGCAACGTCGCCGCGGCCGCCGATGCGGCCGGGGCATGGATCGTCCACGTCTCCACGGACTACGTCTTTGACGGTGAGAAGCCCCGCGCGTACGTGGAGTCTGATCCCGCTTCGCCGGTCTCGGCCTACGGGCGCTCGAAGCTCGACGGCGAGCTGGCCGTCGCCGCGGCGGCCCCGGAGCGTCACACGATCGTCCGCACCGCGTGGCTGTTCGGGGCCGGCGGCAAGTGCTTCCCCAAGACGATCCTGCGGGCGGCGTCACAGCGCCCCGAGTTGACCGTGGTCTCCGACCAGATCGGATGCCCCACCTTCACCGGCCATCTCGCCACGGCGTTGGTGGCGCTGGCGCAACAGCGGACGCTCGGCGTCCTGCACGTGGCCGGTCTGGGCCAGTGCTCGTGGTATCAGTTCGCCGCCGCCATCGTCGACGCGGCCGGCAGCGACTGCCCCGTGCGACCGATCTCCAGCGCCGAGTATCCGACGCCGACCCGGCGGCCGGCCAACAGCGTTCTGGTCTCCGAACGCGGTGCTCCGACGCTGCCCGAATGGCGCGCCGGGCTGGAGCAGTTCATTTCCGAGCTCGCGGAGGTGCGTGCATGAAGCTTCTGGTTTGCGGTGCCGCCGGGTTCATCGGCTCGACGTTCGTGGAGTTGCGCGTGCGCGAGGACGGCGACGACGTGACCGTGCTCGATGCGCTCACCTACGCGGGGCGGGAGGAGAACCTGCGCGAGGTGGCCTCCGACATCCGCTTTGTCCAGGGCGAGATCCAGGATCCCGCGGCGGTCACCGAGGCGATCGGCGACGCCGAGGCGATCGTCAACTTCGCGGCCGAGACCCACGTGGACCGCTCGATTGCCGACCCCTTCGCTTTCAGCGTCACCAACGGCCAGGGGACTCACGTGCTGCTCGAGGCCGCTCGCCAACGGGGACTGCGCTACGTGCAGGTCTCCACCGACGAGGTCTACGGCTCGATCGAGACGGGCTCGTTCACGGAGACGTCGCCGCTGCAGCCGTCCAGCCCCTACAGCGCCACCAAGACGGGCGCCGACCTGCTCGTCCTCAGCTACTTCCACACCTACGGCCTGGAGACCCTGGTCGCGCGCGGGTCCAACAACTACGGGCCCCGCCAGTACCCCGAGAAGCTCATCCCGCTGATGATCCTCAACGCGCTGGGCGGCGATCACCTCCCCGTCTACGGGGATGGGCGCAACGTGCGCAACTGGCTCTACGTGGAGGACTTCGGACGCGGGATCGGCCACGTCCTGGCTCATGGGGAGCCCGGTGAGGTCTACAACTGCGGCGGTCCGGACGAGTGCGAGAACATCGAAGTCGTGCACCGGATCCTGGAGTTAGCCGGAGCCGACGAATCGCTGATCGAATACGTGACCGACCGGCCCGGCCACGACCGCCGCTACTCGCTCTCCTCCGACAAGCTCGCCGGCCTGGGCTGGCGGGCGCGGACGCGCTTCGCCGACGGGCTCGAGCGCACCGTCTCGTGGTACCGGGACAACGCGTGGTGGTGGGAGCCGATCCGCTCGGGCGCGTACCGCGAGTACTACGAGCGCCATTACGGCCGTTCGCTGAAGTGACGACCGCGCGAGGCCGGCACGCGCCGCCGCCAGAGGTCCGGCTCCCTCTGCAGCGCGAGCGCCTGTTGCGCGCGGCCGCGCGTGAGTTCGCTGATCGTGGCTACGCCGGCGCGTCGTCGGAATCGATCAGCCGCCGCGCCGGGATGTCGAAGGCGACGTTCTACGAGCACTTCGCCAACAAGGAGGAGTGCATGCTGGCGCTGTTTGACATGGGCGCCGAGCTCGTGCAGGCGGCGATGGCCGAGGCGGCGCGCAACGCGCCGATCGGCAACGCCCGGGAGCGGCTGCGCGCCGGAACGCGCGCCTTCCTCGGCGCCCTGGCCGAGCACCCTGAGTTCGCGCAGACGCTGCTGGTGGAGATCATCGGAGCCGGCCCGCGCGCCGCGCAGCGCCGTGACCAGATCCTCCAGGCGTTCGCCGACGTGCTCGATGCCGAGAACGCCGCCGCCGCGCGCCGCGGGCTGATGGGCCGTTTCAGCTCGCCCCACGAGTCCTTCGCCGTCGTCGGCGCCACCACCGAGCTCGTCTCGCGCCAGGTCCGCCTCGGCGTTCCCCGCCACATCCTCGACCTGGCGCCGGTCATCGACCGGCTCATCTTCGGGCTACTCGACGACGACCCGTCGTGACCCCGGCCGAGGCGGCGGCGCTGCAGGCGCTCGAAGCGGAGATCGTCTCCTGCCGCCGATGCCCGCGGCTCGTGGCCTGGCGCGAGGAGGTGGCCCGGGTCAAGCGGGCCTCATTCGCAGACGAGACCTACTGGGGCCGCCCGGTCCCCGGGTTCGGGGACCCGGCCGCATGTGTGGTCATCCTGGGACTGGCCCCGGCGGCGCACGGGGGCAACCGCACCGGCCGCGTCTTCACCGGCGACCGCTCCGGAGACTGGCTGTTCGCGGCGCTGTATCGCGCGGGCTACGCCAATCAACCGACCTCCCGCACGCGCGACGACGGGCTGGAGCTGCACGACTGCTGGGTCGCCGCCGCGGTGCGGTGCGCCCCGCCGGCCAACAAGCCCACCCCGGCCGAGCGCGACACCTGCCTGCCCTACGCCGTGCGCGAGCTGGAGCTGCTGGGCTGCGCGCGGGTGATCGTATGCCTTGGCGCATTCGCGTGGGACGCCGCACTGCGCCTCCTCGCCGGCGGCCGGGAATGAGCGGCTGCGACCGCGGCCCCGCTTCGGGCACGGCGCCGAGGTGGTGAGCGGCCGCTTCACGCTGCTGGGTTGCTTTCATCCCAGCCAGCAGAACACGTTCACCGGCCGCCTGACCGAGGACATGCTCGACACGATCTTCACCCGCGCGCGGGAGCTCAGCGCGCCGCGATGAACGCCGTGCCCGGCCCGCAGCGCCCGGCGCGCCCGGCGCGATGGCGGGCACTTGGCATGGCCGGCCTGGTTGCCGCCGCGTTTCTCACCGCCGGGCTCGTCCTGTCCGGTCGTCACGACGGGGTGGGCGCGGCCACCGCGGCCGTGGCCACCCTGCCCGCGGCCACTCCGCTGGACCCGGCGCCGGGCGCCGCCGGCCGGCCCCTGGTGGCCCCGGCTGTCTACACCAGCCACCACGGAGTGCTCGACGTGACGCTGGTGGCGTCACAGCAGCGCGTGATGATCGCGGGGCGCCGGATCCTGGCCAAGGTCTACAACGGCTCGTTCACCGCTCCGACGCTCATCGCCGCACCCGGGGACCTCGTGCGCGTGACGCTCGTCGACCACCTCGATGAGCCGACCAACCTGCACTTCCACGGGCTGGAGGTCTCACCGAGCGGCCGTGCCGACAACATCTTCATCTCGGTGGCGCCCGGGCATTCGTTCCAATACCGCTTCCGCCTGCCGCACAGTGCCCCGACCGGAACCTTCTGGTACCACTCGCACGAGATGGTCCCCATGTCCGAGATGGGGCGGTTCCCCGCGGCGGCGTCGGAGGAGCAGGTGTTCGACGGGCTCTCGGGGCTGCTGGAGGTCAAGGGCATCGCGCGGGATCTGCCCGCGCCGCTGCGCGGGATCCCCCAGCGGTACCTGGCGCTGCGCGACGTCCAGGTGGCCCGCGGCGCCATCGTCGACACCGACATCGACTCCAACGCCCCCACCACGCGCCTGGTCGACGGCCAGCTGCGGCCGCGCCTGACCATCGCCCCCGGGCAGACGCAGCTGTGGCACATCGGCAACGTGGGCGCCGACATCTTCTACCGGCTCGCGCTCCCCGGTCACACCTTCGAGGTGGTGGCCCAGGACGGGCACCCCGTCGTCCACGCCCGGCGCGTCTCGACCCTGCTGCTGCCCCCAGGCAAGCGCTGGGATGTACTGGTGCGCGGCGGCAGCCGGGGGACGACCCCCCTGGAGACGCTCTTCTACCACGAGGGCGACGACAACTACCCGGTGACGATGCTGGCCACGCTGGTCACCACCGGCCGCGCGGTGCGCCCGTCATCGCCGCCCAACGTCATCTCCTGGGCCTCCGTCGACCTGCGCCGGGCCCGCGTCGCCCGCCGGCGGGTCGTGGTCTTCTCCGAGAACCGGGCGGGCACGCTGTTCTTCATCGACGGGCAGTCCTATGACCCGTCCAAGATCAACTTCCGGGCCCGGCTGGGGACGGTGGAGCAGTGGACGATCGTCAACCACACCGAGGAGACGCACCCGTTCCACATGCACACCTACCCGATGCAGCTGATCTCCGTCAACGGCGTGCCGACCACGTTTGACGGCTACCAGGACGAGATCGTGCTGCCGCCCCACGGCTATGTGGTCATGAGGGTGCGCTTCTCGGGGTTCACCGGCGAGACGGTGTTCCACTGCCACATCCTGGCCCACGAAGACGCCGGGATGATGGCCAACATCCTGGTCACCAGGTAGCGCGTCATGGTGCGCGCCGGGAAGAGGCAGAGGTGACGGCGGCCACGCTGGCCGTCGCCGCCGTGCTGGCCGCCTCCGCACATGCCGGGCCGGCCTGCGGCGCCTTCCCGCGGCCCGGGACCACGAGCGCCGGCGGCGCGCCCGCCGCCCTGCGCGCTGAGTACGGGGTGCTGGCGCGGACGCGCCGCCTGACCGATCGGGTGGCGCTGCGGCGTCTCGGCGCCCTGCCCCTCAGCGGGATCCTGCCGGCCGGTATCCGCTACCTCGGTGCCGCGGCGTTCGGCGGGCGTGTGTTCGCGGTGCCCGGCCGCCATCTGCTCGCCTCGCCGCTGGAGCCGGTGGCCTGTGAGCCGCGGTCCCAGCGGGCTTTGGAGCGGGAGCTGCTGCCGAGTCTGCGCAGCGAGTACGCCCACGCGGGCCTGTGCCTGGTGGTCATCCGCGCGGGGCGGTCGAGTCCCACCTGCCAGGCCGCGCCCGGGACGGTGGCGCCGTTTCTGATCGGCCCCGGCTCCCCGGGTTTCGGCCTGGCCCCCGACGGCGTCAGGGGCGTCATCCTGCGCTTTCGCACCGGGCGTCCCCTCCGCGTCCGAGTCCGTGACAACTTCTGGATCGTCAACGATCCCTCGTCGTTGGCGACGCCGTGTGGGTTGGACTGGACGACGGCGCGCGGGCTCGTCCTGCGCACGGTGGCGAGCTGCACCAGGGACACCGACTGAGGGTGGCGTGTGCGGCGGCTGCGCACGGCTAGCCTCAGGGGGCTTGTAGCCGGTAGCCGCCACGACGGGAGGGAGAGCGATGCGAGGGATTCAGTTCACCCAGTTCGGAGGCCCCGAGGTGATGGAGCTCGTGGAGCTCCCGGATCCCGAGCCCGGCCCGGGACAGATCCGGCTGGCGGTGCGCGCGACCGGCGTCAACCCCATCGACTGGAAGGTCCGTAGCGGTGCGATGGGCGGCGACCTGCCCCGGCGCACCGGACAGGAGGTGGCGGGCGTCGTCGACAAGCTCGGTGACGGGGTGACGGGCGTCGAGGTGGGCGAGGCCGTGTTCGGCGCCGCGGCGGGCGGCGGCGGAGCCGCAGAGCTGGCGCTGGTGGAGAACTACGCGCGGCTGCCGGGGACACTGGACTTCGTGGGTGCCGCGGCGCTGCCGGTGGCCGTCGAGACGGCGGTGCGCACGCTCGACGCGCTCGGCGTGAGCGGCGGTCAGACGATCGTCATCAACGGCGCCTCGGGCAGCGTCGGTCTCGCCGCCGTGCAGTGCGCCCGCGCGCGTGGCGCACGCGTGATCGGCACTGCCAGCGCGGCCAACCAGGACTACGTGCGCGAGTTCGGGGCCGAGCCCACCACCTACGGCGACGGGCTGGCCGAGCGAGTGCGGGCGCTTACGGACGGGCAGGACCCGGCCGTGGACCGGGCGCTCGACGCCTCCGGCGGAGGCGTGCTGCCCGCGCTCGTGGAGCTGACCGGCTCTCCCGAGCACGTACTCACCATCGCCGACTACGCCGGCGCCGAGCAGACCGGCGTGCCGTTCAGCGGCGGGCCGGGCACGGCGCGGGCGTGGCACGCCCTGGCCGACGCGGCGCAGCTCATCGAGGCCGGGCGCTTTCGCCTGCCGGTGGCCCAGACCTTCCCGCTCGCCGACATCGGCGAGGCTCATCGCATTTCGGAGAGCGGCCATCCGCGCGGCAAGCTCGTCCTGATCGTGTCGGAGGGGTGAGCGGTCAGAAGGCCCCGCGGGCCGAGCTCGCGGCTCTCCAGATCGCCGATCCGCCCGAGGCCTGGAGCGCGCTTGGCTTCACGGTCTCGCCTGACGGTGTGGTGGTGCTCGGGGAGGTGGAGCTGTGGCTGGATGCTGCGGGGCGCGGGATCACCGGCTGGACCCTGCGCAGGATCACCCTGCACCACGACGTCGACGGGCTGCCCACCGGCGTCACCACCGATCCGCCCGCGCCTGAGGTGAGCCACCCCAACGGCGCGGTGGGCCTCGACCACGTCGTCGTCACCACGCCCGACTTCGACCGCACCGCGATGGCGCTCGAGAATGCCGGCATGCCGCTGCGGCGCGTGCGCGAGGTGGGCGAGATCCGCCAGGGCTTCCGCCGCCTCGGCCCGGCCATCCTGGAGATCGTCGAAGCGCCCAAGCTCCCTCCGGGACCGGCGCGATTCTGGGGCCTGGTGGTGGTGGTGGCCGACCTGGCCGCGGTCCGCGCCCGGCTGGGTGCGCGGGGACGGTCGCTCCTGGGCGAGATCCGCGAGGCCGTCCAGCCGGGTCGCCACATCGCCACGCTCTCAGACGACGCCGGGCTCTCGCCGCGGATCGCCTTCATGGACCCGGAGTAGCGCCCGCCCGCGGACAGGTCCGGTCCTGATTGCGCAGTAGCCTCGATGGGGTGTCCCTCGATGTCTTCAGCGCGCGCACGCGAGAGTGGTTCAGCGGTGCCTTCGAGGCGCCCACGGCAGCCCAGGAGCAGGCGTGGCCGGCGATCGCCTCGGGCGAGCATGTCCTGATCTCGGCCCCCACCGGCTCGGGCAAGACGCTGGCGGCGTTCCTGTACGCCATCGATCGGCTGGCGTCCGACCCCCGGCCCGCCGCCGCGCGCGACCGCCGCATCGGGCTGGTCTACGTCTCGCCGCTCAAGGCGCTGTCCTACGACGTGGACCGCAACCTGCGCACCCCGCTGCGCGGGATCGGCGCCGACCTGCAGGTGGCCGTTCGCACCGGGGACACTCCACAGCGCGAGCGCCAGCAGATGCTGCGTGAGGCGCCCGACATCCTCATCACCACGCCCGAGTCGCTCTACCTCATGCTCACCGGGCAGGCCCAGAAGCTGTTCGAGGGCACACGCTGGTGCATCGTGGACGAGATCCACGCCGTGGCCTCGACCAAGCGCGGCGCGCACCTGGCGCTGACCCTGGAGCGGCTCACCGAGGCCGCCGGGGCCGACGTCCAGCGCATCGGCCTATCGGCCACCCAGAACCCGCTGGAGGAAGTCGGCCGGTTCATGGTCGGCCCGCGCCGCCAGTGCCGGGTGGTGGACACGGGGGTGCGCAAGGAGCTTGACCTGCAGATCCATGTGCCGGTCGAGTCGATGGTGGAGCCCGACGCCGGGGGTGGGGACCGTGTCGAGCTGGATCCGCTGGCCGGCGGCGAGGCGACGCGGCGCTCGATCTGGCCCGCGATCTACCCCGAGCTGCTCGAGCTCATCCGGGCCCACAAGTCGACGATCATGTTCGTCAACAACCGCCGCAGCGCCGAGCGGATCGCCCTGCGCCTGAACGAGATGGCCGGCGAGGAGCTGGTCCGTTCCCACCACGGCTCGCTCGCGCGCGAGGAGCGCACCGTGGTGGAGGAGATGCTCAAGGCGGGCGAGCTGCCCTGCCTGGTCGCCACCTCGAGCCTGGAGCTGGGAATCGACATGGGCGCTGTGGATCTCGTCATCCAGGTGGAGTCGCCCAAGTCGGTGGCGCGCGGCCTGCAGCGCATCGGCCGCGCCGGCCACTCCGTGGGCGACGTGAGCCGCGGCCGCATCTTCCCCAAGTTCCGCTCTGACCTGCTGGAGTGCGCCGTGGTGGCGCGGCGGATGCGCGAGGCGCAGATCGAGACGACCGTGGTGCCGCGCAACCCGCTCGACGTCCTGGCCCAGCAGATCGTCGCTATCGCCGCCGCGGCCGGGGAGGACGGGACGGTGGCCGTCGATGACCTCTTTGCGCTGGTCACCCGCACCCACTCCTACGCCGAACTGAGCCGGGCTCAACTCGAGAATGTGCTGGACATGCTCGACGGGCGCTACCCGTCCAGTGAGTTCGCCGAGCTGCGGCCCCGGATCGTGTGGGACCGCGTCGCCGGCACGATCCGCGCGCGGCCCGGCGCCCGCCAGCTGGCGGTCACCAACGCCGGCACGATCCCCGACCGCGGCCTGTTCTCCGTCACCCTGCCCGACGGCCGGCGGGTCGGCGAGCTCGACGAGGAGATGATCTACGAGGCCCGCCCGGGCCAGACGTTCCTGCTGGGCGCCACCACCTGGCGTATCGAGGAGATCGGCCGCGACCGGGTCATCGTGACGCCGGCGCCCGGCGTTCCCGGCGCCATCCCGTTCTGGAAGGGCGACAGCATCGGCCGCCCCCGCGAGCTGGGCGAGGCGATCGGCGCCTTCTCGCGCTGGGCCGTGGACCAGTCGCCCGAGACGCTGGAGCGCGACTATGACCTCGACCGGCGCGCCGCGGCGAACCTCGTGGAGTTCCTGGGCGAGCAGCAGCGGGCCACCCGGGTGGTCCCCTCTGACCGGGCGATCGTGGTCGAGCGCTTCCGCGACGAGATCGGCGACTGGCGCCTGTGCGTGCTGAGTCCCTTCGGCGGTCGCGTCCATGCCGCCTGGTCGCTCGCGCTCAGCTCCCGGATCCGCGAGCAGGTGGGCCTGGAATCCGACGCCATCTACTCAGACGACGGGATCATCATTCATTTCCCCGACGCCGAGGAGCCGCCGAGCGCCGACCTGGTGCTGCTCGAGCCCGACGAGATCGAGGACCTCGTCGTGGCCGAGCTGGGATCCTCGGCCCTGTTCGGGGCGCGCTTCCGCGAGAACGCCGGCCGGGCGCTGCTCATCCCGCGGGCGCGGCCGGGCAAACGCACCCCGCTGTGGCAGCAGCGCCTGAAGTCCCAGTCCCTGCTGGAGGTGGCCAAGAAGTACGGCGAGTTCCCGATCATCCTCGAGACCTACCGCGAGTGCCTGCGCGACGTGCTCGACGTACCCGGGCTGGTGGAGCTGCTCACCCGGCTGCAGCGCCGCGAGATCACCCTGGTCGAGGTCGAGACCGCCACCGCCTCGCCGTTCGCCTCCTCGCTGCTGTTCGACTACGTCGCCACCTACATGTACGAGGGCGACACGCCCAACGCCGAGCGCCGTGCGGCGGCGTTGTCCCTGGACCGCGACCTCCTGCGCGAGCTGCTGGGCCAGGAGGAGCTGCGCGATCTCATCGACCCGGGTGCGCTGGAGCGCGTCGAGGCCGATCTGCAGTGCATGTCGGAGCTCACGCGCGCCGCCAACCGCGACGGCCTGCTCGACGTCCTGCGCCGCGTCGGGGATCTGACGCTCGATGAGGTCTCCGCGCGCGTGCTCGAGGGCCTGGAGCCTGACGCGATGCTGTCCGATCTGCGCGGAGAGCGCCGGGCCGCACGTGTCCGCGTCAACGGGCAGGAGCGCTGGATCGATGCCGCCGATGCGGGCCTGTACCGCGACGCGCTGGGCGCCGCGCCCGCGGGCGGCCTGCCGTCGGCGTTCCTGGAGGACGTTCCCGACGCCCTGACGCGCCTGCTGCGCCGCTACGCCGCTACCCACGGACCGTTCACCACCGCCGATGTGCGGGCGCGGTACGGGATCGACGTCTCGGCGGTGCTGCGCGAGCTCGAGCGCTCGGGGGACCTGGTCCGCGGCGAACTGCGCCCCGGCGGCTCGGAGCGTGAGTGGTGTGACCCGGAGGTCCTGCGCCGCCTGCGCCGCGCCTCGCTGGCCGTCCTGCGCAAGGAGATAGAGCCCGCCGAGGCGCGCGAGCTGGCGCGCTTCCTACCCGCCTGGCAGGGCGTGGACCGCCATCCCGCCTCTGGCGCCGGGATCGACCGCCTGCGCGAGACCCTGGTGCCGCTGCAGGGGCTGGCGCTCCCCGCCGAGGTGTGGGAGTCAGACGTGCTGCCCCGCCGCGTCGGCGCCTACTCGCCCACGTGGATGGACCAGCTCTGCGCCGCCGGCGAGGTGGTGTGGATCGGCGCGGGCGCCCTGGGCCGCAACTCCGGCCGCGTGGCCCTGTACTTCCGCGAGGACCTCGCGCTGCTCGGGCCGCCGCCCTATCGCGGGGAGATCCCGTCCGGCGAGGCGCACGAGGCGATCCGGGCCCGGCTGGCCGCCGGCGCCTGCTTCTTCACCGACCTGCTCGTGGACCTGGAGCTGAGCCCCGAGGAGATCCAGGAGGCGCTGTGGGACCTGGCCTGGGCGGGCGTGGCCACCAACGACGCCTATGCCCCACTGCGGGCCCCCCGCCTGACCTTGGCCCGTGCCCAGCGCGAGATGGGAACCCGGTCCCGCCCACCCGGCGCGGTGCGCGGCGGGCGGTTCGGGGCGGCGCGCCGTCGCGGGGTCGGTGCTGCGGCTCAGGTCCAGGGCCGGTGGTCGCTCACCCAGCCACTGCTGCAGGCACCGTTCGACCCCGCCGCTCGGCGGAGAGCGCTCGGGGAGCTGCTGCTCGAGCGCTACGGGATCGTCACCCGCGAGCAGGTCCTGGCCGAGGGCATCCCGGGTGGCTTCTCGGCGATCTACTCCGAGCTCTCCCAGCTCGAGACGCTGGGGGTGGCTCGGCGCGGCTACTTCCTGGAGGGGCTGGGCGGTGCGCAGTTCGCGCTGCCCGGCGCGGTCGAGCGGCTGCGCGCCCGCAGCGGCGCGGGCGCAGGTGGGGGCCCGGGGGATCCGCGCGGCGCCGAGGCGCCGTTGGTACTGGCTGCCGTCGACCCGGCCCAGCCCTACGGGGCGGCGCTGCCGTGGCCCAGGCGGCATGGAGACGACGATCCCACCCACCCTGGCCGCTCGGCGCGACGCCCGTCGCGGGTAGCGGGCGCGTATGTGGTCCTGGTGGGCGGCGACCCGGTGGTCTATCTGGAGCGGGGCGGACGCGCGCTGCAGACGCTGGTGGCCGCCGGCGACGCGCGGCTGGACCCCGCGCTGGCGGCGCTGGTAGAGCGCGTCCGTGCCGGCGCGATCAAGCGCGTCGCCCTGGAGAAGGTCGACGGCCAGCCGGCGATGACCTCGCCGCTGGGACCGGCGCTGCTGGCGCTGGGCTTCCAGGAGGGCCCTCGCCGGCTCACGCTCAGCGCATGATCGACTGACGGGCCGGCGGCCGCGCCACACTCAGGCGGTGAGCGGAGCGCGCGAACATGCCTGAGGGCGACACCATCGCCTACGCCGCGCAGCGGATGCGCGCGGTCCTGGAGGGCCACGTGCCCGACGAGGTTCGCACCCCGCATCCCCGGCACGCCATGGACCGCTGGCCCGAGCGGCTGGGCGGCCGTGCCGTGACGCAGATCCGCACCCACGGTAAGCACCTATTCGTGTGCTTCGAGGGGGATCTCGTTCTGCATTCGCACCTGCGCATGACCGGCACGTGGGGCGTCTATGCCCCCGGCCGCCGATGGGGACGTTCTCCTCGCCTGGCCTGGCTGGTGCTCGAGCGCTCGGGTCACCAGGTCGTCCAGTTCAACGGGCCGGTGCTCGAGCTGATGACCGAGAGCCGCACCCGCTTTGACCAGCGGCTGGCCGCCCTCGGCCCTGACATCCTCGCCGATCCATTTGACTCCGAGCGCTTCCTGGCCCGGCTGCGCGCCGACGACCCCAGCCGCGGGATCGGCGAGGCCCTGCTCGATCAGCGCAACGTGGCCGGCATCGGGAACATCTGGAAGGCCGAGGGCTGTTGGGAGGCGGCCCTGGACCCGTGGCGTCCGGTGTCGTCGGTGAGCGACGAGGAGGCCTTGGCGGTCATCGAGGCGGTGCGACCGCGGATGGCGCACTCGGCACGGCATGGGCGGATGGAGGGTGAGCCGCGGGTGTTTCGCCGTGCCGGGAGGCCGTGCCCGCGGTGCGGGACCACGGTGCTGGCGCGCGGCCAGGGCGATGACAACCGGACGGCGTTCTGGTGCCCGGGCTGCCAGCGCTGACCGGTCGCCCGGTGGCGGGTCTACTTGATCCGGCATTGCGCCGCGCTGAAGCGCGGCGGGCTGCCATGATCGGCGTCGGCGTGGCCGGCGGTCGTGCGGCGCACGGTCTGGCCGATGACCTTGCCGCCGCGCGTCCAGATGAACGTGAAGGTGGCGTTGAGCAGGCCGGTGTGGGCGCTGAACGGGAACACGGCTCCGTCCTGCTGCAGGCCGTTGGCGTTGCTGCCCAGTGACAGCCGGGTGGTGGCCAGCTTGCTCTGGATGGGGAGGAACCGATGCTGTCCCTGAGACCAGAAATTGACCTGGACCACCATGTACAGCGACGAGGCGAAGCCGAGCGTCGGCATCTGCCCGCGGACGCCGAGAGCGTTGCGGTACTTGTGGGTGTCGCAGATGTTGACCGTCGCCCACAGCGAGCGCGATCGCTCAGCGTTACGGACGGCCCGGGCAATCCGGGTCGGTCCCACACCGCCCGCCGCTGCCGGACCGGGCGCGACGAGGACTGCGGCCGCGAGTACCGTTGTCAGGAGCGCGGCGCGCATGGGCCGAAGATATCGAGCTGTCGTGGTGATGGAACCCATACGGGCGCGTAGTGAGGGTGGTGATCGAGACTCAGGCGCAACCGAAGTCCGGCGGGCGTCGCCCCACCCAGAACTCCTGGGAGCGCTTCGAGTTGCTCTATCGCTCGAGCCGGGACGACATCTTCGCCTACGTGACGACGCTGCTCAACGACCGCACCGCCGCTGAGGACATCACCGCGCTGGCCTTCGAGCGGGCCTACCGGCGCCGCAAGACCTTCGATCGCCGCCGCGGCGAGGAGCGCGCGTGGCTGTTCGGCATCGCGCGCAATGCGGCGCTCGACGAGTTGCGCCGGCGCAAGCGCGTGGCGTCGCTGACCGTCGATCCCGAAGACGTGTCCGAGCCCGCAGACGACGCCGGGCCCGAGGTGGCGCTGCGTCGCACCGCCGTGCGGGCCGCCCTGGCGGAGCTGCCGGCGCGCGACCGCGAGGTCATCGCGCTCAAGTTCCACGCGGGCCTGCGCAACACCGAGCTGGCCAAGGTCCTGGGGGTCAGCGAAACCGCCGCCGGAACCCTGCTGTACCGAGCCATGGAGAAACTGAGGAAGGCCTGCGATGCGAGGACCTGACAGCGACCCCCAGGGCCAGGACATCGCGGGCGCGCTGATGGCGGTGGACGCCACGCTCGCCGGCGATCCCGTGGACCCGCAATACGCCGAGCTCGCCGAGCTGGCGCTGATCCTGCGCCGAGAGCGACCCAGGACCAGTGACGCGTTCACTGCGCGCCTCGACGCACAGGTGCAGCGCCGGTTCGCCCGTCCCGCGCCGGCGGCGCGCGGGACGGGCCTTCGGCGGTGGCTGGGTGGATCGCTGGCCGGTCTGACGGCGGCGGCCGCCGGCGTTGCGGTCGTGCTCGTCGTCGCCGGAGGCCATGGCGGCGGTTCGAGCAGCAACTCCTCGGCGGCGGCCGGGAACGTGGTCTCGTCTGCGTCTGCGTCTGCGTCCGCGGCTCCGTCGGCTGGCGGCGCCGCCGCCGGCAAGCCGCTCCTCGGCATCACCCCGGCGATTCGTGAGAAGCGCCCATCTGGCGCGGCCGCGGCCACCGCGACCTCGTCATCGTCGAGCGCAGCCTCCTCGGCGCCCGGCTCGGTCATTCCCAGCCCGGTGATTCCCGGCAAGCGTCAAGTGGTGCAGTCCGCCCAGCTCGTGCTGGGGGTGACGCCCAAGCGGATCGATGACGTCTCCCAGCAGGTCTTCAACGTCGTCGGCCAGGAGAAGGGCTACGTCAACGGCTCCAACGTCACCTCCGGTGGCGGCAACGGCGGCGCCTCGTTCCAGCTCAGCGTGCCCAGCGCCAACCTCGCGGCGACCCTCACCTCGCTGTCGCAGCTGCGAGGGGCCCACGTCATGTCGCGCACCGACAACACCAACGACATCACCGGACAGGTCGGCGGCGCGGGACAGAAGCTGGCCGAGGCGCGGGCGCTGCGGCGTTCGCTGCTCAAGCAGTTGGCCGATGCCACCACCACCCAGCAGGTCGACAGCATCCAGGCCCGGCTGCACGACGCCAACGCCTCGATCGCGTCTGACCTCTCGACGCTGCGCGGCCTACAGCGCCAGGTGGCCTACAGCAGTATCGACGTGCGGATCCAATCCGCCGCCGCGCCGCCGCCGGTGAGCCAGCACCATTCCGGCGGGTTCACCATCGGTACGGCGGCGCACGACGCCGGGCGCGTGCTCGTGGTGGTCGCGGGCGTGGCCCTCATCGTTCTGGCGGCGATGGTCCCGGTCGCCCTGGTCGGGGCGCTGCTGGCCTGGGTGATCTTCGCGGTGCGGCGGCGGCGGCGCGACCAGGCGCTCGATCTGGTGTGAACCCAGGCCGGGCCGCCCGGACGCCCGGACGCGCGGCCGCCCCGCCGCCCGGCCGCCCGCCCCGGTCGCTGTGTGCTATCCATCACACAATGGCGGCGACGAGCGAGGAGACGATCGCCCTCCTGCACAGCGTCGCGCTGTTCGCCACGCTGGCGGAGGAGGATCTCGCCGAGGTGGCGGCCGTGACCGTGCCCCGGCACTTCGACGCCGGTGACGTGGTGTTCCGGGAGGGTGATCGCAGCGACACCTGCTACGTGGTGCGCTCCGGGCGTGTGCGGGCGGTGCGCGAACACGGCGGCCGCCGAACGTTGACCCTGGCCACGTTCGGCGCCGGCGACATCTTCGGTGAGCTGGCCATGTTCGAGGATGAGAGCCGATCGGCGACGATCGAGGCACTGGAGGACACCGAGGTGGCCGCGATCCTCGGCCACGACATGCGGCGGCTCCTGCGCGCGCACCCCGAGATCTCGGTCAAGCTGCTGGGAGCGCTGGGGCGGCGCCTGCGCGAGACCAACGACCGCCTCGCCCGCCAATCCTTCCAGACGGTCCAGAGCCGGGTGGCCTCGGCGCTGGCGGAGTTGGTGGCGACCGCTCGCAGCGAGGGGGCCGGAGAGACCGACGTGCTCATCACCGCCACTCAGACCGACCTGGCCCAGCTCGCGGGGTCCTCACGGGAGTCGGCGAGCCGCTTCCTGGCCACGCTGGAGCGCGCCGGCGTGATCACGCAGGGGCGAGGCAAGCTGACCGTCCACGACCCGGGCCGGCTGGAGGGGTACGTCTATTAGCCCGCCGGGCAGAGCCGACGAGTTCTCGTCCGGGGGCGTTGTGCTGCGCGGGGGGGAGGTCGCGGTGATCGTCCCCGTCAAGCGCGCGGCCGACGGGCGGCGGGTGCTCGGTCTGCCCAAGGGGCACCTCGACGGCGACGAGACCCCGGAGCAGGCGGCCCGGCGTGAGGTGGCCGAGGAGACCGGCCTGACCGTCGAGCTGGTGGACGAGCTCGGTGAGGTGACCTACCGCTACGAACGGCGCGGCCGTCGCATCGCCAAGGCCGTCCGCTTCTACCTGTTCACGTACGTCTCGGGGAGCGTCGAGGACCACGACCACGAGATCGAGGAGGCCCGCTGGATGCCCCTCGAGCAGGCCGCCAGCGAGCTGACCTACGCCGGCGAACGCGAGATGGTGCAGCGCGCCCTGTCGCGATCCGCCGAGGATCGGTAGGCTGCGCAGCCGTGCGGGTGCTCAACTTCTATTCCTCGGTGTTCGCCGATCAGCTCCGGCGCGGCCGCAAGACGGCCACCATCCGGCTCGGCGACAAGTCGCACAAGTACCACAAGAACGAGTGCGTCCTGGTCACCATCGGCTACCAGCACTCGCCGCGCGAGAAGATCTTCTCCGCGGTCATCGACCAGGTCGAGGTAAAGCGCGTCCGGGACCTCTCCCCGCGTGAGATCGAGCACGACAACCCGGAATTCCGCCGGGTCGACGAGATGGTGCACTTCCTGGAGCAGATCTACGGCCGCAAGGTGTCGATGGACGACACCGTCACCGTCGTGCGCTTCTCCCAGATCATCGAGCAGCCGCCCGAGCAGCTCCGCGACCGCATCCACGGTCTCGGCGGCGCCCGCAACTGAGGTCCCGGCGCGCGCGACCGCGCGGTCGACCACCTACGCGGCGGCGGCCTTGCGCGACCGGCCGGTCTTCGCCCGTCTGGCGGGCGCCGGGCCGGTGGACTCCCGGACGGTGAGATCGCCGCCGATGAGCAGTTGCTGCGGAGCCGCGGCGCTGCTTCGCAGGCGCTCGATCAGCATCTCGGCGGCGAGGCGCCCGGCCTCGAACGCCGGCCATTCGATGCTGGTCAACGCCGGGGTCAGCATCTCGGCGTACTGCGAGGCGATCACCGAGAGGACCGAGAAGTCGTCTGGGACGCGGAGGTCGGCCTCCCGCAGCGCGGCCAGGAGACCGCTGAACTGGCCGTCTGTGGTGATCGCCGCCGTGCAGTCGGGCTCGGACGCGAGGAGGCCCGCGGCCAC
Source organism: uncultured Actinomycetota bacterium (assembly GCA_963758035.1). Classification (GTDB taxonomy): domain Bacteria; phylum Actinomycetota; class Thermoleophilia; order Solirubrobacterales; family Solirubrobacteraceae; genus Palsa-465. The sequence continues at coordinate 140,379 of CAVWTW010000013.1, read as the reverse complement.
CGCTTGGGCCTCGTGCGGTGGGTGGGGGCAGTTGAGGTGGATGCCGCGGATGCCGGCCTCGGCGCACCCCTTCGTAAACGCGTCCTGGGCGATGAGCGCCGAGGTGTAGCCGGCGGCGAGCTGCTCCTCGGGGAGGTTGAAGAGCGCGATGCAGCGGTGCCCGAGCTCGGCCAGGTGCTTGAGGCCGACCCGCACCGCGGCGCCGAAGTCCAGGTCCACGTAGCTGAGCTCCGACGTGTCGGCGGTACGGCCAATGAGTGAGAACGGCAGCCCCGCGGTCCGCAGGTGGGCGACGCGCGGATCGTCGGCCAGGGTCTCCATCAGGATCACCCCGTCGGCGCGCTGGTCGCGAATCAGCTCGACGATGGTCCCGGGATCAGTGGGAGCGGTGGACAGCAGCAGACCGTACCCGCGGGCGCTTGTCGCCTGCGTGGCCCCGGCGACGACCGTCTGCTGGACCGGGACGAGGTCCCAGTTCGCCGATGGGAGAAAGAGCGCGATCGTGTGCGAAGCGCCGCTCGCCAATGCGCGAGCCGGGCCGTGCGGCCGGTAGTTGAGTTCCTCGATCGCCTCCAGTACGCGCCGTCGCGTGTCCTCCGACACCGGCCGCTTGCCGCTGAGTACATAGGACACGGTGCTGAGCGCCGCGCCGGCGCGCTCGGCGATCTGGGCCATCGTGGGCGGTCTTGTGTCGGTCACGCGTGCACCTGACCGAGTAGTAACAGTGTTGGCCTGCCGCTAGTGACCGTGGTGGCCGCCGGAGCCACCGTACCCGCCGTGTCCGCCATGCCCGCCGGGGCCGCCCGGACCATCCGGACCACCGTACCCGCCGGGGCCACCCGGTCCGCCGTGTCCGCCGTGTCCGCCGTGTCCGCCGGGACCACCCGGGCCGCCGTGTCCGCCGGGGCCACCCGGGCCGCCGTGTCCGGTGTGTCCGCCGGGGTCGCCGTGTCCGCTGTGTCCCCCGGGGCCGCCAAAGCTGCCAGGGCCAACGGGACCCCCGTGGCCGGCAGGACTGACCGCGGGGCTGGGGCCGGGGCCGCCCCCATGTCCGCCGGGCCCGCCAGGCCCGTCGTGACCCTCATGTCCGCCATGCGGCCCGCCGCCGTGCCCGTGATCGTGGTGCCTGTCCGCCGCGTCCTGGTGTCCGTCGGCGGCGATCGGGTGGCGGCCTGGCCGGCTGGGCGTGCTGGAGGTCGGCGTGCTGGCGACCACCGTGGTCGCGGGCGTAGCGCTTGGTGGCGCCACGGCCGGCGGCGTCGGGGTCGAGGCGACCGGTGCCGACGGCGTGGTGGAGGCGGTGGGTGCGGCGGGTGAGCGCCGGCGCACGCCCGCCGGGTGGCGCCGGGTGCCTCCGGTGCCGCGGGTGCCGCGGGTGCCGCGGGTGCCGACAGGCTGGCGTGCGCTCGTCCGCCTCCGGCCCAGCGACGCTCTGGTCGGGGCACGCTGCGAGGCGCCCGGGGTCTGGCCGCGGGCGGCGACGAACGTCACACCGCGCCGGGCGGCGTGGACCCGGCGATGAGCGGCGGCCCGCCTGACGGGCCGCCGCGGCTGGGGACGGTGCTGGGTGGGGGCATTCAGCGATGTGGACGCGGGGGACCCCGGCGTCGCCGGCGGCTGGCCCAGGGGGCCCGCGCCGATCGAGAGCGCGACGAGCCCGAGGACCACGACGGCGGCAACGCCGGCGATGGCAAGACGGACGGTGGAGGAGCGCAGCAGCGCTGCCAGTGGGCCCGTGGCGCCTGGGGAGGCCGCCGGCGCAGCTGCCGCCGCGCCGGCCGGTTGCGCGCCGGCGGCCGGGGACTGCGGGTCCGGGGCGACGGCGGCGGGCTGGTCAGCGGGTGCCGGACCCGCTGCCGGGGCCGAAGCCGCTGCGGGCTCCGAACTTGCGCCTCCTGCGCCGGATCCGGTGGACGATCCCTCGCTCACGATCGGCTCATGATAGGCGGGACGTGCGGGCCTGGGGCTCTCCGTGCAACGCCTGACCCCCCGGGTGGCGGGTAGGCTTGAAGGCGATGATCAGCACGAATCAGCTCAAGAACGGCAACCACATCGAGGTCGACGGCGTCGTCTACAAGGTCCTCGAGTTCCAGCACGTCAACCCCGGCAAGGGGGCCGCATTCGTGCGGACCAAGCTCCGCCGTGCGTCGGACGGCAACGTCATCGACAAAACGTTCCGCGCCGGCGAGAAGTTCCGCTCCATCCGCACCGAGGTGCGCCGGATGCAGTTCCTCTACGACGACGGCACCGACGCCCACTTCATGGACTCCGAGAGCTACGAGCAGATCACCGTGCCCCAAGCCTCGCTGGAGGAGGAGCTGCGCTGGACCAAGCCCAACGACGAAGTCGAGTTGCTGGTCATGGACGGCCAGCCCGGAGGGCTCCAGCTCCCCAGCGCCGTGGACCTGGAGGTCACCGAGACCGAGCCCGGCCTACGCGGCGACACCGCCTCGGGCGGCGGCAGCAAGCCCGCCACGTTGGAGACCGGCGCCACGATCCAGGTTCCGCTGTTCGTCAACATCGGCGACCGGGTGCGCGTCGACACCCGCTCGGGCAAGTACGTCTCGCGCGCGTAGATGCGGCGCTCGGTGCGCGACATCTTCATGCGTGGCGCATAAAGAGATCGCACCTCACGCTTTCGGCGTGCCCGGGGGCTTTGCGCCGCCGTCGCGGCCCCGGAACACCTCGGCCAGCGCCACCGCCGTGGCCACGCCGGCGTTGAGGCTCTCCAGGCCATCCTGACCGCCGGGGATGCGGACGAGCTCGTCGCAGAGCTGCTTGGTGCGGTGGCGCAGGCCCTCTCCCTCGGCGCCGACGACCAGGACGGTCTTGGCGTCGAACTCGGTCTGGGCCAGGGTGCGCTCGCCGCGCTCGTCCAGGCCGTAGATCCAGAAGCCCACGCCCTTGAGAATCTCCAGGCTGCGGGCGAGGTTGGTGATCCGGAGGATGCGTACGAGCTCGGCGCCGCCCACGGCCACGCGGGCCACCAGCGGCGTCACCTCCGCCGCGCGGTTCTTCATGACCAGCAGCGCGTCGACGCCGAAGAAGGCGGCGCTGCGCAGGATGGTCCCGAGGTTCTGGGGGTCGGAGATCTGGTCCAGCGCGAGGATCACCCGGGCGTCAGCGAGCTGATCCAGATCGGCCTCGCTGCCCAGGGGGCGGCGCGTGGTCAGCGCGACGATCCCCTGATGCTTGTCATCGTCGGTGACGCCCCCCACATGGCGGAACTCGGGCCAGGGCAGCAGTTCGGGCTTGACCCCCGCCGCGCGCGCGAGCTCCATGAGATCGCTGTGGTAGGACTCCTTGCCGGCCATGACCAGCCGCGTCACCGTCTCCGGGCGCGTCAACAGGACCGCGCGCACGGAATGCTTGCCGAAGACCTTGTCCACGCCGAGCACGGTACAGCGAGGCGTGCGGGCGGGCTGCGACCGGCCGAGCCTGGCACTCTTAACACGAGAGTGCCAATTTGGCCTTGAATCGCGCTGAGCGCAAGCTATAGTCGTAACCGCGTTGGCACTCTGAGTACGCGAGTGCCAGGCGCCGAAGCTCGCACATTTCTACCGGAGGTCGGATCACATGAAGCTAAAGCCCCTCGGCGATCGCCTGATCGTACGGGCCATCGAGGAGGAGGAGACCACTGCGAGTGGGATCGTCCTGCCCGATACCGCCAAGGAAAAGCCCCAGAAGGGCAAGGTCCTGGCCGTGGGTGACGGCAAGGTCAACGAGGACACCGGCAAGCGCACGCCGCTTGACGTCGCCGAAGGCGATGAGGTCCTCTACAGCAAGTACGGCGGCACCGAGATCAAGGTGGACGGCGAGGAGCTCCTCGTCCTCCGCGAGTCAGACGTGCTCGCCAAGGTCCAGTAGACCCCCCCTTCTAGGAGAACCAGACACACATGGCACATAAGGAACTGAAGTACGAGGCCGAGGCCCGCAAGGCGCTGGAGCAGGGCGTCGACGCGGTAGCCAACGCGGTCAAGGTCACGCTCGGCCCCAAGGGCCGCTATGTCGTCCTTGACAAGAAGTTCGGCGCCCCCACCATCACCAACGACGGTGTGACCATCGCCCGTGAGATCGAGGTGGAGGACGTCTTCCAGAACCAGGGCGCCCAGCTCGTCCGCGAGGTCGCCACGGCGACCAACGACGTGGCCGGTGACGGCACCACCACGGCGACCGTGCTCGCCCAGGCGATCGTCCGCCAGGGCCTGAAGAACGTCGCCGCCGGCGCCAACCCGCTCGCGCTCAAGCGCGGCATCGAGCGCGCCGTCGACCAGGTGGTCAAGAACATCGAGACGCAGTCCAAGGAGATCTCGGGCAAGGACCAGATCGCCCGCGTCGCGACGATCTCCGCCGGCGACGACGAGATCGGCGACGTCATCGCCGACGCCATCGACAAGGTCGGCAAGGACGGCGTGGTCAACGTCGAGGAGGGCCAGACGTTCGGCATGGACCTCGAGTTCACCGAGGGCATGCAGTTCGACAAGGGCTACATCTCGCCCTACATGGTCACCGACCAGGAGCGCATGGAGGCGACCCTCGAGGATCCCTACATCCTCATCGCCAACCAGAAGATCGGCTCTGTCCGCGACGTGCTGCCCGTGCTGGAGCAGACGATCCAGTCCGGCAAGCCGCTGCTGATCATCGCTGAGGACGTCGAGGGCGAGTCGCTGGCGACGCTGGTCGTCAACAAGCTCCGCGGCACGTTCACCGGTGTGGCCGTCAAGGCTCCCGGCTTCGGCGATCGCCGTAAGCGCATGCTGGAGGACATCGCCATCCTCACCGGCGGCGAGGTCATCACCGAGGAGATGGGTCTCAAGCTGGAGAACACCCAGCTCTCCCAGCTCGGTCGCGCACGTCGCGTGGTCGTGGCCAAGGACACCACCACGATCGTGGACGGCAACGGTGAAAGCGACGCCATCAAGGGTCGCATCAACCAGATCAAGTCCGAGATCGAGACCACCGATTCCGACTTCGACCGCGAGAAGCTCCAGGAGCGCCTCGCCAAGCTGTCGGGCGGAGTGGCTGTCGTCAAGGTCGGCGCTGCCACCGAGACGGAGATGAAGGAGAAGAAGCACCGCGTCGAGGACGCGCTGCAGGCTACGCGTGCTGCTCTTGAAGAGGGCATCGTGCCGGGCGGCGGCGTCGCCCTGCTGGTCGCCCAGAAGGCGCTCAACATCGACGTGATCGAGCTCCCGGACGAGCAGACGGGCGCGAAGATCGTGTACCGCGCGCTCGAGGAGCCGCTTCGTCAGATCTCGGAGAACGCCGGCCTCGAGGGCTCGGTCGTCGTCAACGACGTCCGCAAGGCCAAGAAGGGCTACGGTCTCAACGCGGCCACCGGTGAGATCGTCGACCTGATCGCGGCGGGCATCATCGACCCGGCCATGGTCACGCGCTCTGCGCTGCAGAACGCCGCGTCGATCGCCAAGAACATCCTCACCACTGAGGCGATCGTCGCCGAGGTGCCCGAGAAGGATGGCGGCGGCGGCGCCGGCGGTGGCATGCCCGACATGTCGGGGATGATGTAGGCCACCGAGCCAACCGCAGTTCCTGAAGAGGGGCCCGGCACACGCCGGGCCCTTTTTCGTGTCCGGGGAGGCTCTAGCATCGCGCGCAGTGGAGCGCTACCAAGACCTCAACCGTGCCAGCTGGGACGATCGGGCCGCCGCTCATGCCGCCTCGCCCGACTATCGCGTGGACGAGCTGATCGCCGACCCGGCGCGCCTCAGCCACGTCGTTGCCTTCGACGCGCCGCGGCTGGGGGATCTGCACGGGGTCCGCGGGGTGCACCTGCAGTGTCACATCGGCACCGACACGCTGTCGCTGACCCGGCTCGGAGCGCAGATGACCGGGGTGGACCTGTCGCCGGCGTCGCTGGAGCAGGCGCGTCGCATCGCCGCCCGCGCCGGAGCTGAGATCGAGTACGTGGAGGCCGAGGTCTACGACGCGCCGCGCGTGCTGGACGGCGCCTCGTTCGACCTGGTCTACACCGGGGTCGGCGCCCTGTGCTGGCTGCCCTCGGTGAGCCGGTGGGCGCAGACGGTGGCCGCGCTGCTCACGCCCGGCGGACGGCTGTTCATCCGGGAGGGGCACCCGATGATGTGGACCCTGGACGAGGACCGGCGCGACGGTGTGCTGGCGGTCCGCTACCCGTACTTCGAGACCGAGGAGCCGATGGTCTTCGACGACGGCGGCACCTACGTGCAGACCGACGTGGCGTTCGAGCACAACCGCACCCACGTCTGGAACCACGGCCTCGGGGAGATCGTCACCGCGCTACAGGACGCCGGCCTGGCGCTGACGATGTTGGCCGAGCACGATACGGCGCCGTGGAACGCCCTCCCCGGTCAGATGGAGCAGGTCGGCGGCGACGAGTGGCGGCTGATCGACCGCCCGGAGCGCGTGGCCATGAGCTATACGCTGCAGGCGGTCAGGGCCGGCTGACCGCGTCGGCGGGAGCGGCGCCCGCGCGCAGCTCCCGGCGGTAGACCCCGAGGGTCTCGCGCGCCACCTCGGCCCAGTCGAAGCGCAGGACGTGCTCGCGCGCCTCGGCCACCAGCTGGGCGCGCTCGGCGTCGTCGGTGAGCACGCGCTCCAGGATCTCCTGCAGCGCGGCGGAGTCGCGCGAGGGGAAGCGCAGGCCGACCGTGCCGTCGTCGGGGACCACCTCGCGCAGGCCGCCGGTGTCGGCGACGACGCACAGGCAGCCGGAGGCCATCGCCTCGAGCGCGACGAGCCCGAACGGCTCATAGATCGACGGGACGATGCTCATGTCGGCGATGCGGTACAGCGAGTGCAGCATGTCGTCGCCGACCCAGCCGAGGAAGACGCCCTTGCGATGCAGCCCCAGGCGCCACGCCTGACGGCGCAGCTCGGCCTCGGCGGTGCCGGTCCCGGCGACGACGAAGCGGACATTGCCCAGCCGCTTGATCACCGGAGCCAGCGCGTCGAGCGCGAGGTGAAAGCCCTTCTCGTAGACGAGCCGTCCGACGAGCAGCACGAGCCGCTCGTCGGGCTCGGCGTACTGGGCCCGCAGGGCATCAAGGTCGTCCGCGACCGGCTCGAGGTCGCGCGGATCGATGCCGTTCTGCATCGCGGTGACCTTGGCCGGCCGGATCCCGAACACATCGGCCACGTGGCTGCGCATGTAACGGCTACAGGTGATGACATGGTCCGCGCCGCGCACCATGTCCCGCTCCGCGGCGTGGATGTGGGACTGCGGGTACTTGCCCACCCAGCCCTGGTGGCGCCCGTACTCGGTGGCGTGCACCGTCGCGATCCACGGCCGCGGCGCCCGGCGCGCGACGCGCTCGGCGGCCCCGGCCACGAGCCAGTCGTGGGAGTGGATGAGATCGAAGTGCAGCTCGTCGTCGAGCTCGGTACCCGCCGTGGCCATGGTCTCGTTCATTGACGCGACCCAGCGGATGAACGCCTTGACGTCGCGGGGGAAGGGCGCCTGTTTCACGCGATGCACGATCACCCCATGGCGCTCCTCGCGCGGCGCCAGATGCTCGGAGCCCCGGGTGAGCACGTGCACCTCGACGCCCTCTTGCACGAGGTTCTCAGACAGCTTGCGCACATGACGCGCCAGCCCACCCTCGATCACGGGCGGGTACTCCCAGGAGAACGTCAGGGTTCGCATCGGGGCCGGCGGCGGACTCTACCGGGGAAGGACGTGTGTCATCTGAAGCGCCATAGTGGCGCTTATTTTGCGAGTGGCCTGCCGGGGGGCGGCGTCAACCCGCCGGGAGCCGCACCACGCTCGGGCGCCACGTCTGACCGCCGTCGGTGGTCCGGTAGGTCACGAAGTTGGTGCGGGCAGCGTGGCCGTCGACGCGCCCGCGCGTCACCACCGCGATCACGGTGGCGGTGGTCGCGCTCTGGACGGCGAGCGCCTCGTCCCAGGCCCGGTTGACGGGCGGGGCGTTGCTCGGAGCGGTCGCCCCGGGCCGTCCGCCGTACCACACGCTGGTCCAGGTATGTCCGCCGTCCGCGGTCCGCAACACGTTGCCGGCCGGGGTCGTCGCCCAGGCGACCTGCGCGGAGGCGGGCTGGAGCTGGACGTTGCCGGGTCTCGATGTCAGCGTCGTCCAGTGAGCGCCACCGTCGGTCGAGCGCCGGAGCTCGCCCGCGCCCCGCGTAGGCGAGCACATCGCCCACAACGATTGCGTGCCGCCGGCGTACAGGCGGCCGAACGTCAGGTGCGGGCACGGCGTGGGGATGCGCTGCCACGTGCGCCCACCGTCGCGGGTTGCGAATAGCCGTGTGTGGGTGATCGTGGCGACGTTGTCGACAGTGCCGTAGTCGTCGGTGAGCACGTAGGCGTTGTCGCGCCCAGTGGCGACGACGCTGACGTTCGTGGTGTCGCCCAGTGGCGGCTGCCCCCCCGTCGAGGCCAGATGATCGCCCGAGGCCGGGGCGCGGAGCACGAGGTCGACAGGGGCGCTGGAGGCGCTGCAGATGCCGGTGCAGTGGCTGCCGAGCATCCATACCTCCCCGCCGGCGATCGAGACGCCACCGGTGCCCGAGGCGCGCCCGTCACTCGAGGCCACGTGCCACGTTCGCCCGCCGTCGTGGCTGGCGAAGAAGGTCAACACGCCGCCGCCACTATGGCCGGCGGAGCGCAGGCCCTCGCCCCAGCCGTCGGGGCCGGCGAAGGCGAACGCGTCGAGGTTCGCCAATGTGCGCGCGACCTGCCATGTCAGGCCGCCGTCGGTGGTCTCAGCTCGCCAGTCGTAGGTCGCCGAGCCACGACCGTCGCCGCCCTTGGAGCAGGGCTGGCACTGGCTGAAATCGATCTGAGCCTGGTCCGATGACGACGAGGCCACCCCCGCGATGGACAACAGGCCGGGCATACCGCCGCGCGGCATCAGTGAGCCGGGTGGCGGGACCGAGCGCACCGTGGGCGTGGTCCGTCCGGCCGGCGGTACGTGCGCCGGGGTCGGGCCGCGGTGGGTGACCGCGAGCAGGACGACGGCGGCGACGACCGCCAGCGTAGCGGCAACGGCCACCGTGGGCACGAGCGGAATGGCGAATCGCCGGCGCCTTGGTTGCGCTTCCGGTCGCTCGATCCGGGCCAGCACCCACTCGAGCGGGGGAGCTGTGCTCCCGTGCCGCACCGGATCCTCGCCCCGCAGGTACTCGAGCGCGTCGATTGTCACCGTTGCACCTCCATCTCGATCTCGACATCCTCATCGGCAAGGGCCCGAGCGAGTCGCTGACGAGCGCGGTGCAGCCGCACCGACAGGGTGTTGGTGCGCACGCCGAGCGCCTCTGCGGCTTCGTTGACGCGCAGCCCCTCCCAGGCGATCAGCAGCAGGAGTTCGCGGTCGTGCTCCCCCAAGCCCGCGAGCGCCCGCTGTACGCGGTTGTCGACTTCCGGGCTGACCGGCGACACGTATGGGCGGGATCCGGGGTCAGCGAGGCGCTCGGTCAGTGCGGCGGCACGGCTCTCGGACCTGCGCCGGTTGGCAAGCACCTTCCGGGCGACGCCGAGCAGCCACGGGAGCGGGTCCTCCGGGACGCGGTGCAGACGGCGCCAGACGACCAGGAACACCTCGGCGACGACGTCGTCAGCCGCGCTCGGTGTCGTACGGCGCAGCGCGTAGGCATGGACGCGGTTGGCGTACTGCCGGTACAGCCGCTCGAATTGCGCCTGGGGTACCACCACTCAGGAACTGTCCATCATGGACAGATCCATTACAGGGGCGGGCCGGACGGGGTCCGGATCAGGCGCGCTCGAGCACGGCGATCCCGTACTCGTCGAGCACTTCGGCCAGGGCCACGGTGGCGCCGAGCTCCCGCTCATCGCCGTTGAGCACGTCGCGCCAGCGCCCGTCGGCGCCCTCGAGCATCCCGTCGGGGGGTCCCGATCGGGTCGCCACAGCCACCAGCACCTCGTCGCCACGCAGAAACGCCACGGCAGTGTCCGGCGCGACCAATGGCTGATAGCGGCCGGCGAACGCGTCGGGCCGGCGGATGCGCAGACCGAGCAGCCGGGTGGTCAGCCACAGCTTGCGGACGGACGGCTCGGGTTGGGCGCCTCCCGCCAGCCGGCCCAGCATCGTCTGATTCCATCGCCAGTCCACCGGCCGACGGTTGTCGGGATCGACGAGGGCGAACAGCGGGAGCTCGTCACCCTGGTAGATGTCGGGCACTCCCGGTGCGGTGAGCTTGAGCGCGGCCGTGCGCAGGGCGACGCAGTCGCCGGAGAACTCGAGCTCGCGCGCGAAGCCGTCCAGCTCGCGGCGCAGCTCGCGGTGCGCGTAGACGCCGCTGACGAAAGCCATGACCGCCTGCTCCCACTCGGCGTTCTGCTCAGTCCAGCTGGTGTTGCGCTTGGCCTCGCGCAGCGCCTTCTCCATGTAGCCCTGGACCCGGTCGGCCTCGATCGGCCAGGCGCCGGCCAGGGTCTGCAGCAGGAAGTAGCGTTCGACGTCGTCGGGCGCGCCGCCGCTGCGCAGCGGCTCAGACAGCGCCAGGCAGCGCCGCACCACAGACTCCCAGCGCTCGGGCATCCAGGTCAGCGCGGCCAGCCGCGCGCGCACGTCAGCCGAGCGCTTGGTGTCATGGGTCATCGTCGTCAACATCGCCTGCGGGAAACGCCGCGCCCGCTCCGCGTTGGCGGTATGGAAGCGATCGGCGCCGATCCCGAAGCGGCCCGGATCGCCGCCGACGTCGCACAGCGCGAGCAGGCGGGCGTAGCGATAGAAGGCGGTGTCCTCCACGCCCTTGGCCACCACGGGCGGGGTCGTCTGCTGAAAGCGCGTGATGAACTCGGCGGGGGCGTCGCGCTCCAGGAGCAGCATCTCGGCGACGTCGTTCCGGACTCCGGGTGCCGCGGCCACCGCCTCACGGTCGGCATCGTCGACGACACCCGCCGAGGGCTCCACGTAGGTGCGGTAGATGGGAAACGACGCCACCGCCCGCGCGAGAGCCTCGGCGCCGCCCTCCACATCCACGACCGCGGCCAGCCGCCGCACCTCGGGGGCGAACGCCCCGAACGCCTGCTCGAGCTTCGCCTCCGCCGCCACCTCGGTAAACGGGCGCGCATCCCCCGAGAGCTCCTGCCACAGCGCGGTGAATGCGGTCTCGGCGTCGGTATCGACGAACAGCGCGCAGACGTCGTTGAGGAACTCGTAGCCGACGGTCCCGGTCACCGGCCAGTCGCGCAGCGGCTCGGAGGGCTCGAGGATCTTCTCGATCCAGACGGTGCCCGCGCCTCCGTCGCGCAGACGCGCAAAGTACTGCGCCGGGTCCGCCAGCCCGTCGGGATGGTCGATGCGCAGCGCGTCGACGACGCCGTCGCGCACCAGCGCCAGCGCGAGGGCGTGGGTCGCCTCAAACACCTCGGGGTCCTCCTGGCGTACGCCCGCCAGGTCGTCGATGTCGAAGAAGCGCCGGTGGGTGGGTGGGTCCGTGTTCGTGTCGAGGTCGAAGAACCTCTCGCGCAGCTGCGGGTCGGTCCAGAAGCGGTTGGCATCGTCGGTGGCCATGTGGTTGGGCACGAGGTCGAGCACGATGCCCAGCCCCGCCCCGTGGGCGGCGTCGGCCAGCGCTCGGAACGCCGCCTCGCCGCCGAGGTCCTCCGAGATGCGCGTGGGGTCCACGACGTCATAGCCGTGGGTGGAGCCGGCCCGGGCCTGCAGCGACGGCGACAGGTACAGGTGACTGATCCCCAGGTCGCGCAGGTAGGGGATGCGGGCCTGCGCGTCCGCGAACCCGAAGTCGGGCGTGAGCTGCAGGCGGTAGGTGGCCCGCAGCGGCACGGCTGCGTTCACGGTCAGGCCACCTGGCGCAAGATCGTGATCGAGTGCGCCGTGACGTTGATCAGCTGCGCGGCGCTCCACGAGGCGCTGCCGGGTGCGGCCGTTGGGTCCGCCGTGCACAACTCCAGCGCCCAGCGCGCGCCCATGCGGCGGCGGGGGAGCTTGAACTCCCGATCCTCGGCATGGGCGTTGAACAGGAGGACGAATGAGTCGTCCTCGACCTCCTCGCCGTGGGGGCCCGGGCTGGCGATCGCGTGACCGTTGAGGAACATCCCCAGCACCGCCTCGCCGTGCTCCCAGTCACGCCGGGTCATCCGCCGCCCGTCGACCCGGAACCACCACACGTCGGGCAGGGGCGAGTCGTTGACGGGCTGGCCGCGCAGGAAGGTCTCGCGGCGGAAGGTGCAGTGCTCGCGCCGCAGCCGGATGAGCCGCTGGGTGAACTCGCGCATCTGGCGGGCCTCCCCGTCGGTCTCCCAGTGAAACCAGCTGATCTCGTTGTCCTGGCACCAGGCGTTGTTGTTGCCACCCTGCGTGCGGCTGAGCTCGTCGCCACCGAGCAGCATCGGGGTGCCCTGGGAGACGAACAGCGTGGTGAGGAAGTTGCGCTGCTGGCGTCGGCGCAGCTCGTTGATGGAGGGGTCATCGGTCTCGCCCTCGGCACCGCAGTTCCACGAGCGGTTGTCGTCGGTGCCGTCGCGGTTGTCCTCCTGATTGTCCTCGTTGTGCTTGCCGTTGTAGGAGACGAGGTCGCGCAGGGTGAAGCCGTCATGGGCGGTGATGAAGTTGATCGAGGCGAACGGGTCGCGGCCGTCTGACTCGTACAGGTCAGCCGAGCCCGACAGGCGCTCGGCGAACTGGCCGACGCTGGCCGAGGCGCGCCAGAAGTCGCGCATCGCGTCGCGGTACACGCCGTTCCACTCGCTCCACAAGATGGGAAAGTTGCCGACCTGGTAGCCACCGGGGCCGACGTCCCAGGGCTCGGCGATGAGCTTGACCTGGGAGAGGACCGGGTCCTGATGGATGGTGTCGAAGAACGCCGACAGGCGGTCGACGTCATAGAACTCGCGAGCCAGCGCGGAGGCGAGGTCGAAGCGGAACCCATCGACGTGGCAGTCGGTGACGAAGTAGCGCAGCGAATCCATGATCATCCGGAGCACCGCGGGATGGACCGGGTTGAGCGAGTTGCCGGTGCCGGTGAAGTCCATGTAGTGGCGCGGGTCGTCGGGCATCAACCGGTAATAGCTGGAGTTGTCGGCGCCCTTGAACGAGAGCATCGGGCCCAGGTGGTTGCCCTCGGCGGTGTGGTTGTAGACGACGTCGAGGATGACCTCGATCCCGGCGTGGTGCAGCGCCTTGACCATCCCCTTGAACTCGCGCACCTGCTCGCCGCGCCGGCCGGTGGCGGCGTACTCGGAGTGCGGCGCCAGATACCCGATCGTGCTGTAACCCCAGTAGTTGTGGAGGCCGCGCTCGTGCAGGAAGGACTCGTCGCAGATGTGGTGGATGGGCAGCAGCTCCACCGCGGTGACCCCGAGGTCCTTGAGGTAGGCCAGCGCCGGCTCAGACGCGAGGCCGGCGTAGGTCCCGCGCAGATCGTCGCGCACGTCGGGGTGGGTCATGGTGAAGCCCTTGACGTGGGTCTCGTAGATGATCGTGTCCGCGAACGGGGTCTGGGGCAGCCGGTCGCCCTCCCAGTCAAAGCCGTCGTCGATGACGATCGACCTGGGGACGGCGCCCGAATCGTCCTCGTCGTCGAACTCGAGGTCGGCATCCTCGGCGTCCTCGATGTTGTCGGGGGGCACGTAGGGCAACACGTTGGCGTCGTGCTCCCAGTCCACGACGCCCTCGATCGCCTTGGCGTAGGGGTCGATGAGGAGCTTGTTGGGGTTGAAGCGCAGCCCATCGTTGGGCGCATAGGGCCCGTGCACGCGGAATCCGTAGCGCTGCCCCGGCCCGATCCCGGGCAGGTAGCCGTGCCAGTTGTGGGCCCGGCGCCCCGGCATTTCGATCCGGGTCTCGTTGCCCTCGTCGTCGAACAGGCACAGGCAGACGCGCTCGGCGTGCTCGGAGAACAGGCTGAAGTTCGTTCCCTGCCCGTCCCAGACGGCGCCGAGCGGGAAGGGCCGACCGGGCCAGACCTCGGTCACTGGACCAACGCTCCCGCCATGGCGGGCAGTTTGAGGGAACCGCCGCTCAGCTGGGCGTCGCCTCCGGCGCTCAGCTCGATCGCCTCCCCCTGACAGGGGATGCTCACCGGGCCCGAGCCGAAGTTGCAGGCCAGCTCGAACGGGCCGCGGCGCACGACCAGCCAGCGGAAGCGCTCGTCGTACTCGATCTCACGCGGGGTGCCGCGCGGCAGCCTCTTGCGCGCCGCGATCAGCTCCCGGTACAGGCGCGCGAGCCCCTGGTCGGCGCGGCGGGTGAGCTTGGAGCGCTCGAAGGTGCGCGGATCCTCCGGATCGGGGACCTCGGCGGCGAACTGGGCGAAGGCGGCGAACTCGCTGCGCCGGCCCTCCCGTGTCGCCTCCGCTATGTCGGGGTCGATGTGGTTGGTGAAGTATTGAAACGGCGCCAGCTCGCCGTACTCCTCGCCCATGAACAACATCGGGATGAACGGTGACAGCAGCGTGCAGAACGCGGCCAGCGGCCGGGCGGTGGCGGGCATGCGATCCCCGTAGGCCCGGTTGCCGACCTGGTCGTGGTTCTGGGAGAAGACGACGAAGCGCTCGGGCGGGATGTCCTCAGCGGGCGCGCCGAAGCGGCGGCGGCGAAAGGGCGAGTACTCGCCATCGTCGACGTGGGGGCGGTGGTAGGCCTTGGCCAGCTGGGACACGGCGCCGAAGTCGGCGTAGTACCCGTCGCGATCCTCGGTGATGAGGGTGCGCAGCGCGTGGTGAAAGTCGTCGGCCCAGGCGGCGTCGCAGTTCCAGCCGCCGCGCTCGGGCGGGCGCATCACGACCGGATCGTTGAGACCGGACTCGGCGATCACGTAGTGGCGCGGGTTGACGGCGTGGACGCGCCGCGCCACCGCGGCGACGATGTGCTCCGGGCTCTGGTCGAAGATGGCGTGGATCGCGTCCAGGCGCAGCCCGTCGATCCCGAAGTCACGCACCCAGCCCTCGGCGCTCTGGCACACCCATTCGCGCACCGGGTCGCACTCGGCGTCGTCGAAGTTCATCGCCCTGCCCCATGGCGTCTCGTACTTGCCGGTGAAGTAGGGCCCGAAGGCCTCCATGGCCGCGCCGCCCGACGCGCCGAGGTGGTTGTAGACCACGTCGAGGATCACCGCCAGTCCTTGGCGATGGGCCTCGGCGACGAAGGCGGCCAGCTCCACCGGGCCGCCGTAGGAGGACTGGGCGGCGGAGATATAGACGCCGTCGTAACCCCAGCCCCGGGCCCCGGGGAACTCGGCCACGGGCATGATCTCCACCGCGGTGACGCCGAGCTCGGCCAGATCACCGAGGCGCTCCGCCGCGGCCGCGAACGTGCCCTCGGGAGTGAAGGTGCCGATGTGCAGCTCGTAGATGAGCAGGTCCGGCAGCGCCGGGGCCATGAAGCCGCCACGCCGTCCCGTGCCCAGCCGGCGGGTGTCGAGCACCCGCGATGGCCCGCGCAGGCCCTCGGGCTGCCAGCGCGAAGCCGGGTCGGGCAGCTCCGCGCCATCGATCACGTACATGTAGTCGCTGCCGGGGGCGGCGGGGACGATCGCCTCCCACACGCCGAGGCCGACGTCGATCATGGGATAACGGCCTCCGCCCGCCCCGCCCACGGTGACCGTCGGGGCCGAGGCGCGGGGCGCCCACACGCGGAACTCGGCGCGCTCATCGTCGATCTGACGCGCGCCCAGCGGGCGCTCCCACGGGTAGGGCTCGTCGGGCTCGACCTCGCTAGACATCGACATGGGGCATCAGCCTAGTCCGCCGGCCGTCGTCCGACGCAGAGCCGGCAAGGGTGAGGCGTCACTCCTCGGGGACCAGCCAGACCGCGCCGAGCGGGGGAAGCGTGACCTCGGCCGAGAACGGCTGGTCGTGCCACGGGATCGGCTCCGGCTGCACGCCGCCGAGGTTGCCGACATCGGTTCCGCCGTAGTACGACGAGTCGGTGTTGAGCGCCTCGCGCCAGCGGCCGGACCGGGGCAGGCCGAGCCGGTAGTGCTCGCGCGGCACCGGCGAGAGGTTGGCGATGAAGACCACCACGCGCTCGCCCTCGCGTGACTGGCGGGCGAAGGCCAGCACGTTGTTGTCGGCGTCGTTGGGCTCCAGCCACCAGAACCCGGCCGGATCGGAGTCCAGCTCATAGAGCGCGGGCTCGGAGCGATACAGGCGGTTCAGGTCGCGCACCAGCGACTGGATGCCCGCGTGCGCGGGCTGCTCGAGCAGGTGCCAGTCCAGCGAGCGCTCGTGGCTCCACTCGGCCTGCTGCGCGAACTCACACCCCATGAACAGCAGCTTCTTGCCGGGGTGCGCCCACATGTAGGCGTACAGCGCGCGGAGGTTGGCCAGCTTCTGCCACGGGTCCGAGCCGGCCATCTTCGAATACAGCGAGCCCTTGCCGTGCACCACCTCGTCGTGGGACAGCGGCAGCACGAAGTTCTCACTGAACGCGTACATGAGGCTGAAGGTCAGCTCGTGGTGGTGGTAGCGGCGGTAGATGGGGTCCTGCTGGAAGTAGCCGAGCGTGTCGTGCATCCACCCCATGTTCCACTTGAAGCCGAAGCCGAGGCCACCGAGGTAGGTGGGACGCGAGACGCCCGGCCACGCGGTCGACTCCTCGGCGGCCGAGATGATCCCCTGCTCGTGGCCGTACATGACCTCGTTGAGCTCCTTGAGGAACGCGACCGCATCGAGGTCCTCGCGACCGCCGAACTGGTTGGGCACCCATTCGCCCTCGCGCCGCGAGTAGTCGAGGTAGAGCATCGAGGCCACGGCGTCGACCCGGATCCCGTCCACGTGGTACTCGCGCAGCCAGAACAGGGCGTTGGAGATGAGGAAGTTGCGGACCTCGTAGCGCCCGAAGTTGAAGACCAGCGTGCCCCAGTCCGGGTGCGCCCCCCGGCGGGGGTCGGCGTGCTCGTAGAGCGCTGAGCCGTCGAAGCGAGCCAACGCGAACTCGTCGCGCGGGAAGTGCGCCGGCACCCAGTCCAGCAGCACGCCGATGCCCTTGGCGTGCATCTTGTCGATGAACGCGCGCAGGTCGTCGGGCGAGCCGTAGCGGGGGGTGGGGGCGTAGTAACCGGTGACCTGGTAGCCCCACGACCCGGTGAACGGATGGGCCATCACCGGGAGCAGTTCGACGTGGGTGAAGCCCATGTCCTCGCAGTAGGCCGACAGCTCGTCGGCGAGCTCGGCATAGGTGAGCGGGCGGTTGTCCTCCAGCGAGTTCAGCCGCCACGAGCCGAGGTGGACCTCGTAGATCGACACGGGCTCGGCCAGCGGCTCATGCTTGCCCCGGTCCTTGAGGAACTTGGCGTCCTTCTTGCTCCAGGGGTGCCCGGGGGTGTGGATGACCGACGCGGTCTTGGGCGGGACCTCGGTCTCCTGGGCGTAGGGGTCGGCCTTGAGCAGGATCTCGCCATCCTGGGTGAGGATCTCGTACTTGTAGCGCTGGCCCGCTCCCACCTCGGGGAGGAACAGCTCCCAGATGCCGCTCGTGCCCATCGAGCGCATCGCGTGCAGCCGGCCGTCCCACGAGTTGAAGTCGCCGACGACGCTCATCGCGCGGGCCGCCGGGGCCCACACCGCGAACGCGGTGCCCTGGGTGCCTTCGTGCTCGACGACGTGGGCGCCGAGGCGCTCGTAGAGCTCCTCGTGGCGGCCCTCGCCCATCAGGTGCAGGTCCAGCTCGCCGATCGTCGGCAGGAAGGCGTACGGGTCGGAGACGGTGAACTTCCCGGCCGAGCCGTAGTCGACCTTGAGCTTGTACTTCAGCGGCAGCTCAGCGTCCGGGATCTCGGCCTCGAAGATGCCGCCGGGGTGGATCTCGGTCATGGGCACGCTCTTGCCGCGGTTGGGCTTGACCGTGACCGACTCCGCCGACGGGCGCAGCGCCCGGACGACGACGCCGCCCTCGGACGCATGGGCGCCCAGGATGGCGTGGGGCTCAGGATGCTCGCGGCGGACGAGCGCCTCGAGGTCGTTCTTGGCGATGGTGGTCATGCTGCCTCCAGAAGGCGAGCGATACCCGCGACGGGGATGGGCAACCAGTCGGGTCGGTTGTCGAGCTCGTACTGGAGCTCGTAGATGGCCTTCTCGAGCTCGAAGATCGCCAGCATGTTGGCGATGGCGACCTCGCCGCCGGGGAGCAGCGCCGGGTCGATGGCGGCGAAGTAGTTCTCCAGGAAGATGGCACGGGCCTGCTCCTCGAACTGGCCCGGCGCCGGAATCCCGCGCATGATCTCGGCGGCCGAGGTGGCGTAGGCCAACGAGCGCAGCATCCCGGCGACGTCGCGCAACGGGCTGCGCTTCTGGCGGCGCTCGAACAGCGGGCGGGCCGGCTCGCCCTCGAAGTCGATGATGACCCAGCCCTTCCCGCCCGCGCGATGCAGGGTCTGGCCCAGGTGGTAGTCGCCGTGCGTGCGGATGGCGCGGCCGCCGACTCCGGTCTGGGCCCGCATGGCGATCTGCTCGCGGACGTCCTGGCCGCGGCCCGCGATGGCCCCAACGCGCTCGTCATCGGGGAGGCGCACGAAGACGCGCTCGATGTCCTCGTCGATGGTGGCGGTGAGCAGCGACATCGACTCGGCGCTGGGCTCCTCGGGACTGAAGGCGGAATCGGAGCCGTCGGAGGCCAGGCAGTTGTGCATCTCCGCGGTGACCCTGCCGAGGCTGCCCAGGTCGGGCAGGAACGCGGCCGGGTCGGTGGCGATCTGGTCCAGCGCGAGCTCCCAGCCGCCGACGGCGTCTGAGAAGAAGCGCTGCGCCACGCCCAGTGTCGCGCCGAAGGACCGGCCGTCGTACTCGTACCACCCCTGCAGCGGTGCGATGTTGGCGAACTCGCGGCGGGTGAGGAACTGCAGCACCTCGAGCTCGGGGTTGATGCCCGGCTCCAGCCGGCGGAACACCTTGAGCACCGTCTCGTCGCCGAACACGATCGACGAGTTGGACTGCTCGACGCCGATCGGGCGCACGGCGGCGTCCAGCGGCAGCGGGCCGCTCAGCTCGACGCGCTGGAAGCGGAAGGAGCCGCCCTCGCCCTCGAGCGTCTGCTCGGCGTCGATCTGGCGCAGCAGCTCGCGCACCAGCTCGGGGTCGGCGACGGCGTCGACCGCGGTCCAGTCCTCGGTGGCGTAGACCACCGGGCGCCCTTTCACCTGGTCGGCGGCCAGCAGCGCGAAGGGAAGCTGGTAGAGCTCGTGGCTGCCCGAGGCAAAGCGCGTCTGGACGAGGTTGACGATGAGGGGCGGAGCGTCGGCGATGGCCACGCTCTCCTCGAACTGCAGGCCGGTGACGTGGCGGGACTTGGACGCGTACCAGCGCTGGCCCTCCAGCCACGCCGCCACGCTCCCCGGGTCCAGGCGCTCGATCTCGACTCGTGCGGGATTGGTCACATCGGTCATCCGATCGCGTCCTCCCCCTCGTGCACGAGCTGGAACCAGTAGAAGCCGCGTGGCGCCAGCGTCAACAGGTAGCTCAGTTCGCCGATCCGGGGGAAGCGACTGCGACCGAACAGCTCGACCGGGGAGCGGCCCGCGTGGGCCGAGAGGTCGAGCTCCACCGCCTGAGCCGAACGCGCGAGGTTGTGCACGCACAGCACGAGGTCGTCCTCGAAGCGCCGCAGCACCGCGAAGATGCGCGGGTTGGACGTCTCGATCGGCTCATAGGTTCCCAGCCCGAACACCGGGTGCTCCTTGCGCAGAGCGATGAACCGGTGCATCCAGCGCAGGAGCGACGTGGGAGTGCGCAGCTGCGCCTCGACGTTGACCGCCTGGAAGCCGTAGACCGGGTCCATCAGGGGCGGGGCGTAGAGCTGCGCGAAGTCCGCGCGGCTGAAGCCGCCGTTGCGGTCCACGGTCCACTGCATTGGCGTCCGCACGCCGTCACGGTCGCCGAGGAAGATGTTGTCCCCCATCGCGATCTCATCACCGTAGTAGAGAACCGGTGACCCCGGCAGGCTGAACAGGATCGCCGTCATGAGCTGGATCTCGTCGCGGCCGTTGTCCAGTAGGGGCGCCAGTCGGCGGCGGATGCCCAGGTTGATCTTCATCCGCGGGTCCTTGGCGTACTCGGTGTACATGTAGTCGCGCTCCTCGTCGGTGACCATCTCCAGGGTCAGCTCGTCGTGGTTGCGCAGGAACAGGCCCCACTGGCAGTTGTCGGGGATGGCCGGGGTGCGCTCGAGGATCTCGTAGATCGGGGTGGCCTCCTCGCGCCGGACCGCCATGAACATGCGCGGCATGACCGGGAAGTGGAAGCACATCTGGCACTCGTCGCCGTCGCCGAAGTACTCCACGACGTCGGCCGGCCACTGGTTGGCCTCGGCCAACAGGACGCGGTCGGGGTAGTCGGCCTCGATCTCCTTGCGGACCTGCTTGAGGTACGCGTGGGTCTCGGACAGGTTCTCGCAGATCGTGCCCTCGCGCTCATACAGGTAGGGCACGGCGTCGAGGCGAAAACCGTCCAGGCCCATGTCCAGCCAGAAGCGCAGTACGCCGCTCATCGCCTCGTGGACCTCGGGATTGTCGTAGTTGAGGTCGGGCTGGTGGGAGAAGAAGCGGTGCCAGTAGTAGGCGCCGGCCACCGGGTCATAGGTCCAGTTGGAGACCTCGGTGTCAGTGAAGATGATGCGCGCCTCGGGATAGCGCTCATCGGTGTCAGACCACACGTACCAGTCGCGCTTGGGGCCGTCGGGGCCGCCGCTGCGGCTCTCCTGAAACCACGGGTGGTCACTGGAGGTGTGATTCATGACCAGGTCGGCGATGATGCGGATGCGCCGGGCATGGGCGGCGTCGATCAGCTCCTGAACGTCGTCGACCGTGCCGTAGTCGGGGTGGACGCGGGTGAAGTCCGAGATGTCATAGCCGCCGTCGCGCAGCGGGGACTCGTAGAACGGCAGCAGCCAGATGCAGTCGATCCCAAGCCATTGGAGGTACTCGAGCTTCTCGATGAGGCCGCGGAAGTCGCCCGAGCCGTCGCCGTTGCCGTCGAAGAAGCCGCGGATATGGATCTCGTAGAAGACGGCGCGCTTGAACCAGAGGGGCTCGGCCTCGAACCACTGATAGCCCTGGTTGGACGCCGCGGCGGCTGCGGCGCCGGCCGCCGCCGGCCCTGTCGCCGCGCGGCCGGTGGCGGGGCGCCGCTCCCGCGCGAGCAGGTGGCTCAACGTAGGTGGTCCGACGCTCATCGCTCGACGCGGAGCACGTGTGCTTGGCGGACGCCCGGAGCCAGTGCCACGTAGTTGTGGCCGATCCGCCACTGGTAGCGCTCCCCCGACAGTTCGTCGTGAACGGTGAAGCTGGGTGGCAGCCCCAGGCTCGCCGGAATCACCGCCACGCCCTGCTGACCCTGATGGGGATCGAGGTTGACCACGCAGACGATCGTCTCGCCACGCGTCTGCTTGGCGTAGGCGATGAGCGCCTCGTTGTGGGTCTCGAGGAAGGTGACGTTCGACAGTTCCTGCAACGCCGGGTGCTCGCGCCGGAGCCGGTTGAGGCGGCCGATCATTCCCAGCAGCGGCCCGTCGAGGGCGCGCTGCTTGATCTCGTACTTCTCGGAGTTCAGATACTCCTCGGAGCCCGCTCGCACCGGCTCGTTCTCGAAGTGCTCGTAGCCGGAGTACACGCCGTAGCTGGGGCTGAGCGTCGCCGCCAGCACCAGCCGGGTTTCGAACGCCGCCGGCCCGCCGTGCTGGAGGTACTCGTGCAGGATGTCGGGCGTGTTGACGAAGAAGTTGGGGCGGAAGTACTCCTGCTCGCCCGAGTAGGCCAGCTCGGAGACGTACTCGGTCAGTTCCCAGCGCGCGTTCTTCCAGGTGAAGTACGTGTAGGACTGGGAGAAGCCGATCTTGCCGAGATGACGCATCACCGCGCGCTTGGTGAAGGCCTCGGCCAGGAAAATGACGTCGCGGTCGACCCGGTGGATCTCGCTGATCAGCCACTCCCAGAACGCGAATGGCTTGGTGTGGGGGTTGTCGACCCGGTACACCTTGATTCCGCAGTCGACCCAGTGCAGGATCGCGGCCAGCTGCGCGTCCCACAACGACCGCCAGGCCGGTGAGCTCCAGTCGAAGTTGTAGATGTCCTGGTAGCGCTTGGGCGGGTTCTCGGCGTACTTGAGCGTGCCGTCGGGCCGGCGCTGGAACCACTCCGGATGCTCGGTCAGCCACGGGTGGTCGGCCGAGGCGTTCAGCGCCCAATCCAGCGCGATGTCGATCCCCAGCTCGGCGGCGGCCGCGGTGAGCGAGCGCAGGTCGTCCTCGGTGCCGAGGTCGGCGTGGATGGCGTCGTGGCCGCCGGAGGCGTCGCCGATGGCGTACGGCGACCCGGGATCGCCGGGAGCCGCGGTGAGCGCGTTGTTGCGGCCCTTGCGGTGCGTGACTCCGATCGGGTGGATCGGCGGCAGGTAGACGACGTCGAAGCCGAGCTCAGCCAGCTCGGGCAGCTGGGCCTCGACTCCGCGCAGGCCGCCCCACGAGCGCGGGAACAGCTCATACCAGGCGCCGAAGCGGGCGCGCAGCCGGTCGACCTCGATGGTCAGGGACTGATCGAGGG
The DNA here is from genome assembly GCA_963758035.1 of uncultured Actinomycetota bacterium. Lineage (GTDB taxonomy): Bacteria > Actinomycetota > Thermoleophilia > Solirubrobacterales > Solirubrobacteraceae > Palsa-465. The sequence goes on along the minus strand of CAVWTW010000013.1, from coordinate 117,903 downwards.
TGACCCTGCCGTGGCGCTCCTGTTCGTGCTCGACGGCGAGGGCGAGCTCCTCGCCCAGGGCTACGTCGTGCTGAGCGGACTCGGGCACGCTGGAGTCGGTGAGCTGCTGGACCGCGTGCTCGATGAGCCTGCGGGCGGCCGGGTCCTGGGCGGCCGCGGCGGCGGCCTCGAGCAGCACGCGGCCCTCGGAGAGCTCGCCGCTGAGGTCGTGCTGGTGGGCGTTGACCTTGCGCTGCAGCTCGTCACGCCAGGTACCGAACACGTCGGTCCAGGCCTCGATCGTGTATTGCCAGGCTCCGGGCCGATCCACGGTGAACTGGCCCGCCCAGCGCACGCCGCCGAGGTGCGCGTCGATCCGGCGCAGGCCCACCTCGCGCCACTGCTCCTCGTCCGGGCCGCGATAGCGGATGACGGCGCGGATGAGCTCGTGGCCGTCACGGAAGACATCGGCCTCGATGTCGACGACGTCCCCGACGCACCGTTTGGCGGGGTAGCGGCCGGCGTCGACGGCGGGCGTCGGGAACTGGATGACGATCCGGCGTGGAGCCCGCTGTGCAGCGTCCTCCGCAGGGGTTGGCGGGGCCGGTGCCGGACGGGCCTCGGTGGTGTCAGTCCGGATGCTCACTGGTCTGGAAGGTATCCGCCACACGCCATCGGGTAAACCTCCGCTCGTGAAACGCTCGTGAACCAGCGGCCGCGATCGAGCGGAGTCCAGCTCCACATCACCTCGCTCCCGGAGGGGCGGCTCGGCGCCGACGCGTATCGATTCGTGGACTGGCTGGCCTCCGCCGGCCAGTCGTGGTGGCAGGTGCTGCCGCTCGGCCCGCCCGACCGCTACCGATCCCCGTACAAGTCAAGCTCGGCCTTCGCGGCCTGGCGAGGGCTGCTCGCCGATCCGCGAGCGGCCGTGTCGGCCGCCGAGATCTCCGCGTTCCGGGAACGGCACGCCTATTGGATCGGCGACTGGGAGCAGTTCGCCGGGCGCGGCGCCGTGGCCGACCAGGTGCGCTTCGACCGCGAGTGGGGCGCGCTGCGCGCGTATGCCGCTGAGCGCGGCGTGCGGATCCTCGGCGACATCGCCATCTACGTCTCGCCCGGCGGATGCGACCACCGCTTTCACTCCGAGCTGTTTCAGACCGGCCTGGTCGCCGGGGCTCCGCCCGACGCCTACTCCCGCGACGGACAGCTGTGGGGCAACCCGCTGTATGACTGGCCGGCGCTGCAGCGCCGTGGCTACCGCTGGTGGGTGGAGCGGGTGCGACGCACGCTGGACCTCTTCGACCTCGCGCGGATCGACCACTTCCGCGGGCTGGTGGCCTATTGGGCGGTGCCGGCGGGCGCGCGCACGGCGCGTGGAGGCTCCTGGAAGCGGGGCCCGGGGATCGCTCTGTTCCGGGCGCTTCAGCGCGAGCTGGCGCCCGGGACCGATCCCGGCCGCCCGGCGCTGCCCCTGGTGGCCGAGGACCTCGGCGTCATCACCGAGCCAGTGGAGCGGCTGCGCCGGCGCGTGGGACTGCCCGGGATGCTCGTCATCCAGTTCGGCATGGACCCCGACGACCCGCACAGCGTCCACCGCCTGGCCAACCACACCGCCGACCGCCTCGTCTACACCTCGACGCATGATCAGGACACCGCCCGCGGCTGGCTCGAGTCGCTGCCGGGTGTGCAGCGGGCCTTCGTGGATTCAGAGATCGCGCGGCTCGGGTTCAGCGACCGCCGCCGCCCCTGGTGGGGGCTCATCCGCTACGTCTTCTCCTCCAGGGCGCAGATCGCCATGATCCAGGCCCAGGATGCGCTGGGCCTGGGCAGCGAGGCGCGCATGAACGCGCCGGGGAGCGCGGGGGGCAGCTGGCGCTGGCAGATGCGTTCCGGGGCGTTGACCGCCGCGCTGGCGGGGCGGCTGCGCGAGGCCAGCGAGGAGTCGGGGCGGCTGGCTTCCGGTGTGTGACCGCGGAATCAGCGAACGTCAACTGCGGCTTTGGAAGGCAGCACGGCCGGCCTCGGCGGTCCTTCGACGGGGCTTTGGGAGATCGTGCTTGTGTGATAGTTATCTACCAAAACCCCCTGCAAAGTCGACCGTTTAGGCCCGAACCGAGCCCTTCCTAAGCCCGCGGTTGAGCCGCGTTAGTGCCATCGGGACGCAGGTCCCCCACCGCAGCTCAGCTCCCGCGCCGCTTGAGCCGCCAGCCCACCACCGCCCCCCGCGCCCGCAGCTTGGCGTCGCGGTACAGGTAGGTCAGGTCGCCGCGCAGGCGCCCGACGGGGGTGGTCTGATAGCTGATCAGCGAGGCCGGGGCGACCGCGGCCGCGAGCCCGTCGTCGGCCAGGACGGCCAGCGCGCGCTCGGCGATCGCGATCTGGCCGAACGCCGTGGGATGGATCCGGTCGGCCATCAGGTGGTTGCGCGCGCCGAAGTCGCTGAGGTCGACGACCAGCGACCCGACCCGGGCCGCGGTATCGCGGACGATCGCGTTGAGGTCGGCCACCTTGGGTCCGGCACGGGGCAGGCCCAGCCCCAGCGGGGCGGTCACCGCGAGCACGCGGTCGCAGCGGTCGCGCGCGAAGCGCAGGCATGGCTCGTAGTCGGCTGCGAACGCGCCGGCGTCCCAGTCCAGGCCGCGGACGTCGTTGACGCCGATGTACAAGCAGCCGATGTCATACCTCGCGGCGGGGTGGGCGGCCCGGGCCTCGAAGGCCGGGATCTGCCAGTAGCGCACGTCGGTCACCCGCGCGCCGTCGGTGGCGTAGCCGCTGTAGGCCAGGCCCAGCGCCCGGGCCGTCCACTGCGCCCAGGACTGCAGGGCGACGCCCCACTGCAGCTCGCCGCCGCCGTTGGTGATCGAGTCCCCGAAGGCCAGCACGCCGAGAGGGGACCCGCCCGCCCCGCCCGCGCCGCCCGCGCCGCCCGCCCCGCCCGCGCCGCCCGCGCCGCCCGCGCCGCCCGCCGCTGAGGATGGGTTGCCGGTGCTCAACGGCGCTACTGGAGCTTGCGGTACATGGAATCCTGATGGGCCACGGCGGCCTTGCCCTTCTTGCCGACCTTGCCCTTGTTGACCGTATCGGGGACGGCGTCGGCGGCCTTCACCTCGGCGGCGGTCTCCACGTAGTAGGCGTCGCTCTCGAGCTTGTCGGCGGAGAGCTGCTGCTCAGGTCCCCACAACGCCTTGCTCGACGCTCCACCGAAGTCCTGCAGGTGCTTGGCCAGATCGCGGACCGCGACATGGGCGCCGTTGCGGGTGGTCACGTACTTGCCCAGGGTGTAGGTCTTCTTGATGATCGCCCTCATGTCGCCGCCGGTGTCCTTGAAGGTCTGCCACCCGGTGAGCCCCCACCAGTGCAGGTGGAGCACCATCATCAGCGAGTCATAGGGCCAGGTCGGGCCCAGTGCGTCGACCGCGCTCTTGAACCCCGACCCCCCGTAGATGTCCAGGAACACGTGGCGCTGGCCCTCGAACGCGGCGCGGCGGGCCGCCTCCTTGAGCGTGGTCCCCGGCTGGGCGCCGGAGGCCGGGCCCGCCGCGTCGACATCGAGTCCGGGCAGTTCGCCCCGGGCCAGGTTGGTGAACAGCATCAGCAGCCGGTTGTCGGCCTTGATCACGTGCAGCGCGCTGGCGCCGTGGTACTTGCGTTGGGCCACCGGGTCGAGCACGACGAAGCCCTGGCGCCCCTTGCCCAGATCCTCGAAGGCGATCCCGGCGGAACGCAGGATCTTCGTGACCTCCTCGCCCACCACCTTGCCGCCGCCGGTGAGCTTGGACTGCGCCATGTTGCTCATGGCGTCGGCGACGAACCCCGACGCGCCGCCAAGGCCCGCGCCCCAGGTGACGATCTGGGAGTCATAGACGTTGATCGAGTCAAAGCCGCCCTCCATGCTCCCGATGTCGAAGTAGAGGCGGTCGCCCAGCCACTTGCGGTAGGCGGTGGTGTCCTCGCCGGCCTTGGGCGCCGCCATGGTGCCGATCGCAGCGCTCTCGTGGCTGGTCCAGTCGATGTAGCTGCGCTGCGACGCGTAGGCCTGCTTCTGGGCGTCGGTGCGGGGGTCCACCGGGTTGGGGTTCTTCTTGGTCGCCTGGGGCGGGTGCAGCGCGCCACCGGCCTGCAGCCCCGAGTACCGCGTCCACGAGGTGCCGGTCCACTGCTTGCCCTGGCTGCTGGTGATTCCGCTGGTCACCGCCGGCTCGGGCAGCGTGGCGCGATAGGCGGTCACCGCCGCGCACGCGGCGTCGACGGCCTTCTGCACCGCCGGATCGAGCGCCGCCGCGGCGGGCGCCCCCTTCCTCGGCGCTTGGTGCACCAGCTTCTGGGTCTTGGTGGTCGCGTCGAACGCGGTGATGACCGTGTCCTGGGCGTCGGGCACCACCGCCGTCCAGTCCGCCGTCGTCGCTGCTGCCGCCGCCGCGGCCTCGCCCGCGGCGCCTGCGGGCGTGTCGCGGGAGAGCCGGCGGGGCCGCGGGGCCAGCTGTCCGCGGGCGAGCATCCGGCGCACCGCCGCGTTGCCCGCGGTGCGCTGCAGGGCCAGGATCCGCGCCGCCTCGGGGGCGGCGGCGCCCGTGACGGCGGGGGCGGCGACGAGGTCGGCGATCCCCCGTGCGGCGGGCTCCTCGGCCCGCGCCTCGCTCGGCTCCCTCGTGTGCACGCGGCAATGCTATTGCCGCCGCCACGGCGCGAGGAGGTTTCGCCTTGCCATCGAGGGGTGATCCTGTCCACTGGCCCGTGTTCGTCCACCTCCCCCCGGGGGAGCGGGCCTGATCGCCGCCGATGTCAGATAATCGACTCTTGGATCACGCAACCACTCAGTACGACGGGCAGGTCGACATCCTCGCCGCCGCCGAGGATCTCACCGAACGCATCCCGGACGCGCTCGCGCCGCTGGCCCGCGTCGCCTACAACTACCGCTGGGCGTGGACGCCCGGTGGGCCGGAGCTCTTCCGCGGCGTCGACTCCGAGCGCTTTGACCTGTGCATGCGCAACCCGGTGCGGCTGCTGCAGGAGTCCCCGGCCCGGGTCCTCAAGCGCGCCGCCCACGACGGCGACCTGGTGACGCGGGCCCAGGCCCTGGAGGCGGAGATCGCGGCCGACCTCGAGCGGCCCTACCGCGCCGGGCCCGTGGATCCCGCCCATCCCGTCGGCTTCCTCTGCGCCGAGTACGGCGTGCATGTCTCGCTGCCCGTCTACTCGGGCGGATTGGGGGCGCTCGCCGGCGACCTGCTCAAGGAGGCCTCAGACCAGGCGGTACCGCTCGTCGCCGTCGGGTTGATGTACCGCAAGGGCTATTTCCGCCAGCGCATCGACGCCTCGGGGTGGCAGCACGAGTACTGGATCGACACCGACCCCGATCGCCTGCCCGCGGCGCTGGTCACCGGCCGCGACGCGGCGCCGGTGACGGTCACCGTTCCCATCGGCGACAACGACGTGGTGGCGCGCATCTGGCGCGTCGACGTCGGGCGGATCCCGCTGTTCCTGCTGGACACCGACTGCGCCGACAACGCGCCGATGGACCGCTGGATCACCGGCCGCCTCTACGACGGCGATCCTCAGACGCGGCTGGCGCAGTACTCGCTGCTCGGCGTCGGCGGGATCCGTGCGCTGCGCGCGCTGGGCTACGAGCCCGGCGTCGTTCACCTCAACGAGGGCCACGCCGCGCTGGCGCCGCTGGAGCTCGCCCGCGGCTATCGCGAGGCCGACGGGCTGTCACAGTCAGACGCCCTGGATCGTGCGCGCAGCCGGACGGTGTTCACCACCCACACGCCGGTGCCGGCGGGCAACGATTCCTATCCGGCGGGCGAGATCGAGGACGCCGTCAGCCGGCTGGCAGGTGAGCTGGGCTTCTCCATCGAGGAACTGCTCGCCCTCGGCCACGATGTCGGCGCCGACGTCCAGGCTCCCTTCGGCGTCACCCAGGCGGCGCTGCGGATGAGCCGCGGCGCCAACGCGGTCAGCCGCCGCCACGGCGAGGTGGCGCGCGAGATGTGGCAGTCGTTGTGGCCGGCCCGTGCGCTGGAGGAGGTCCCCATCGGGCACGTCACCAATGGGGTCCACGTACCCAGCTGGATTGGCCGGCACATGCGCGATCTGCTGGATCGCCATCTGGCCGACGACTGGTGCGAGCGCGCCGCCGACCCCGAGGTGTGGGCCCCCGTGGACCAGATCCCCGCCGCGGAGCTGTGGCAGGCGCGCGGGCGACAGCGCGCCGAGCTCATCACCTTCGTCCGGACCCGCAGCGTCGCCGATCGCCTGGTGCGCGGCGACCTGCGCGGCTACGTCGACGCCGCCGCCCGCGCCTTTGACCCCGAGGTACTCACCATCGGCTTCGCCCGGCGCGTGGCCACCTACAAGCGCCTGGAGATCCTCACCCGCGATCCGGACTGGACGCTGCGGCTGCTCGACGGCGATCGGCCCGTGCAGGTCGTGCTCGCCGGCAAGGCTCACCCCCGCGACGAGGAGGCCAAGCGCACCCTGCAGGCGGTGTTCGGCCTCAAGGCCGCCCGGGTGGTGGGGGAGCGCGTCGTCTTCCTGGACGACTACGACCTGGCCACGGGGCAGGCGCTGGTGCGTGGCTGCGACGTCTGGCTCAACCTGCCCCGCCCGCCCCTGGAGGCCAGCGGGACGAGCGGGATGAAGAACGTCTTCAACGGCGGCCTGCAGCTCAGCGTGCTCGACGGGTGGTGGGCCGAGGCCTACGACGGCACCAACGGCTGGGCGATCTCCGGCGAGGTCGACTCCGATCATCACGCCCAGGACGAGCGCGACGCCGCGGCCTTCCATCACCTCCTCGACGAGGAGGTGCTGCCCGCGTTCTACGACCGCGACGAGTCCGAGCTGCCCGCCCGCTGGATCGAGCTCATGCGGGCGTCACTGCGCACGCTGGGACCGATGTTCTCAGCCAGCCGGATGCTCGCCCAGTACGTCGAGGGCCCGTACCGCGGCTGACCGCAGGGCGGACGGAGGCCACCGGGGCACTAGAGCCTCAGATCCGACAGGGGCCGCGGAGCGTGGCCCACGTACTTCGCGGTAGGGCGGATGAGGCGGCCCTCGCGCTTCTGCTCGATGATGTGAGCCGACCAGCCCGCGGTGCGGGCACAGGTGAACATCGGGGTGAACATCTCCGGTGGGACGTCGGCGAAGTCGAGCACGACCGCCGACCAGAACTCGACGTTGGTGGCCAGCACGCGGTCGGGGCGGCGGGCCTTGAGCTCGGCCAGCGCGGCCGTCTCCAGGGCCTCGGCGACCTCGACGCGCGGCGCGTCGATCTCATGCGCGGTGCGGCGCAGCACGCGGGCGCGCGGGTCCTCCGCGCGGTAGACGCGGTGGCCGAAGCCCATGAGGCGCTCGCCGCGGTCGAGCATGTCCTTGACGTAGCGGTCGGCGTCGCCCATCTCGGCGACGTCGTCGAGCATCTTGAGCACGCGCGAGGGCGCGCCGCCGTGCAGCGGCCCCGACAGGGCGCCGACGGCCGCGCTCAGCGCCGTCGCCACGTCGGCGCCGGTGGAGGCGACGACCCGGGCGGTGAACGTCGACGCGTTCATGCCGTGCTCGGCCGCGGAGTTCCAGTACGCGTCGATGGCCTTGACGTGCTTGGGGTCGGCCTCGCCGCGCCAGCGGATGAGGAAGCGCTCGGGAATCGAGGTGGCCTTGTCGATCTCACGCTGGGAGACCGGCGGACGGCCGATGCCGCGCGCCGACTGGGCCACGAACGACAGCGCCATCACCGAGGCGCGAGCGAGGTTGTCCCGGGCCTCCTCGTCGGAGATGTCGATCAGCTGTTGAAAGCCCCACTGGGGTCCGAGCATCGCCAGCGCGGACTGGACGTCTACTCGCGGGTCCCCCGAGCGGACGCTGAGCGCATTGGGCTCCGCCGGCGGGAGCCCTGGCAGCAGCGAGTCGTCGACCAGCAGTCCCCAGACCTGCTCGAACGGCACAGTGCCGACCAGTTCCTCGATGTCGACGCCTCGGTAGCGCAGCGCGCCACCCTCCCGGTCCGGTTCGGCGATCTCGGTGGCGAACGCGACGACGCCCTCGAGGCCGGACTGCACTTCCGCTGTTGCGCTCATAAAAGGTGTGACTCCTGGGGAGGGGGCTCAGGTCGGCTACAGGCTAGTGATTCGGCGTGTCGCGCCTGCCGGTGACAGGGGTCGGTAGCCTGGCGCGCGTGCCGGAACTGCTGACGCGTCCCGCTATCGAGCTCGCCGAGCTGATCCGCTCGGGGGAGCTGAGCGCCGTCGAGCTCGTCCAGGCCTCGCTGGACCGGATCGCCGAGCTGGAGCCGCGCATCAACGCGTTCACCCACGTCGCGGACGAATCGGCGCTGGCAACGGCGCAGGCGATCCGCGCCGGCGACCCGCGGCCGTTCGCCGGGGTCCCGATCGCCGTCAAGGACAACCGGGCGGTCGCGGGGATGCCGCTGACCATGTGCTCAGAGCTGTTCGGCGATTACGTGCCGCCCCGCGACGCCTACCTGGTCCGGCGGCTGCGCGACGCGGGCTTCGTGATCGTCGGCAAGACGGCGCTGCCCGAGAACGGGATCCTGCCCACCACCGAGTCGCGCCGGTTCGGGCCCACCGCCAACCCGTGGGCCCTGGACCGCACGCCCGGCGGCTCCAGCGGCGGGTCGGCGGCGGCCGTCGCCGCCGGGATGGTGCCGATCGCCCACGGCAACGATGGCGGCGGGTCGATCCGGATCCCGGCGTCCTGCTGCGGGCTGGTCGGCCTCAAGCCGGCGCGCGGGCGCGTCTCGCTGGGGCCCGACGCCGGTCAGGGCTTTCTCGTCACCGACGGCGTGCTCACCCGGACGGTGGCTGACACCGCGGCCGCGCTCGACGCGCTCGCCGGCTATGAGCCCGGCGACGCCACGTGGGCGGCGGGCGCGCCGGGCGCCTACGCCGAGCTGATGGAGCGCGAGCCCACGGCGCTGCGCGTGGCGCTGGTGCTCAACCCGCCGCTCGACGACGCCGAGCTGGATCTCGTCAATGAGGCCGCGGCGCGCGACGCCGCGGCGCTGCTGGAGTCCCTGGGCCACCACGTGGAGGAGTTCGAGGCCCCCTGGTCAGGCCGGGGGCTGCTGTCTGACTTCACGCGGGCGTTCGGGCCGGCGACCGCTATGGCCACCTTCGTCGGGGGCCGGCTGGCCGGGCGCGAGCCCACCGCCGACGACGTCGAGCCGCTCACCTGGAAGATCTGGGAGCACGCCCGCGACCAGAACACCATCACCCAGCTGGCGGCGCAGGGAACGCTGGAGCGGATCGCCCGCGGCCTGGTGGCCGAGCTGCAGCGCTTTGACATCGTCGTCACGCCCGGGCTGGGGCGGAGGCCGGTCCCGACCGGCGAGATCCATGGCCGCGGGCCCGACCCGTGGGACCACTACCGGCGCTCGGGGGCGTTCACCCCCTACACCGCGATCGTCAACGTGATGGGCCTGCCGGCGATCATGCTCCCGCTCTATCAGGGCGATGACGGCCTGCCCACCGGGGTCCAGCTCATCGGGCCGCCCGAGCGCGAGCAGCTGCTGTTGGCCCTCGGAGCCCAGCTGGAGCGCGCCCTGCCATGGGCCGCCCGCGCGCCCGCGCTTTAGCTGACCCCCAGCACCTCGGCCATCGGCCGCGGCGAGACCCCCAGCGTCCGTGCGTCCGCCGTGCCGCGGGCAGTGACGAGCGGGATCTCCAGCAGCTCGGCCTCGTCCCAGGTGGCGAACGCCGTCGGCCCTCCCAGCAGCTCGACGGTCCGGAGGATCCGGCGGGTCAGCCACATGGGCACGCCCACGATGGGGCGGCGGCGATGGAAGGAGCGCAGCGCCAGGGCGACGATCTCGCGGTGGGTGAGCGTCTCGGGCCCGGCGAGCTCGTAGCGAGCGTTGAGGGCGGCGTCCGCGGCCGGTCCGCCGGGCAGCGCGGCGATCACGCAGGCGGCCACGTCATCGGCGCTGATCGGCTGGAAGCCGGCGCGGCCCGAGCCCGGGATCGCCATCACCGGCAGCCAGGACATGCGGTGCAGCAACCGCACGTAGGGATCCCCCGGCGCGTAGATGATCGACGGCGCGAACACCGTGTGCTCCAGCGACGAAGCGGCGACGGCGCTCTCGGCGACCGCCTTGGCGCGCATCAAGCGTCCGCGGCTGCGCGTCGAGGCGCCGAGCGTCGAGAAGAAGACAAACCGCCGTACGCCGGCGCGCTCGGCCGCCTGCACCAGCCGCCAGGTGGCCACGCCCGACAGTTCCTCGATGGAGCCGTGCGGCTGGTCGCGGATGACCGAGGCCAGATGCACGACGGTGTCCACGTCTCGCAGCGCGTGGCGGAAGGAGAGGTGATCGCCGAGGTCGCCGAGGGCGATCTGCACCCGGACCCGGTCGGGTCCCAGCCGCCGCGGGTCGCGGACCAGGCAGCGCACGGGCGTACCGGCGTCGATGAGCGGCCCCAGCAGCGCCCGTCCGACGGTTCCCGTGGCACCGGTCAGCAGCAGCACCGCCGGGAGGCTACCCGGCGCTGGCCGGCCCGTCCGGCCTCGCCCGGCACGCGTGGACGCCGTTGCCCCTGCTCCTCGTCAGGCGTGTCCGTAAAATGCGCACCTCCCCGCCATGACGGCGGCTGCGCACCTGCAACCGAGTAGAGGAATCCGACACACATGGCCTACGTAATCGCGGAGCCCTGCATTGGCACCAAGGACAACTCGTGCGTCGAGGTCTGCCCGGTCGACTGCATCCACCCGACGCCCGACGAGCCCGACTACGACGCCGTGGAGATGCTCTACATCGACCCGGAGGAATGCATCGACTGCGACGCGTGCGTGGAGGCCTGCCCCGTCGACGCGTGCTTTGCCGAGGATCAGCTGCCCGACGAGTGGCAGAAGTACATCAAGATCAACGGGGACTACTACAAGAACGGGGCCTGACGGCGCGGCCTCGGCCGCGGGTCCCGGGCGCTCAGGCCATCGGCAGCGACATGCCGGCTGGCTTGGGGGCCGCGGCCGGCGCGGGCGCCTGCATAACGGGAAGCTCGATGGGTGAGAGCGCGATGAGCCCGCGGGCGCCGTGGCGCAGGGCCTGGGCGGCCGGGTCATCGGGGTTGGCCATGACCAGTGGCAGGCCCGCGTCCGACTGCTCGCGCAGCGGCATGGTCAGCGGCACCTTGGCCAGCAGCGGCACGTCGAGTTGCTCGGCCAGGAGCTGACCGCCGCCCTCGCCGAAGATCTGGAAGCGCTCGCCGCCGGGGGTGACGAACCCGGACATGTTCTCGATGACCCCGGCGATCTCGAGCTTGAGCTTCGCGGCCATCTCCGCTGAGCGGGCCGCCACCTTCTGGGCCACCGGCTGCGGCGTGGTCACGATCAGGAACTTGGCCTGCGGCAGGAGCTGGGCCAGCGTCATCGAGACGTCGCCGGTGCCGGGCGGCAGGTCGATGAGCAGGTAGTCGAGCTCACCCCAGGCGACGTCCTCCAGGAACTGCTGGAGGGCCTTGTGGAGCATGGGGCCGCGCCAGACCACGGCGGCGTCCTGCTCGACGAAGAAGCCGATCGACATCACGGTGATGCCCTCGTGGGCGGTGATGGGGACGAGCTTGCGCTCGTCGTTGACCTTGGGGCGCTCCGCGCCGACCCCGAGCATCCGGGGCTGCGAGTAGCCCCAGACGTCGGCATCCAGCACGCCGACCTTCTTGCCGTCGGCGGCCAGGGCCGCCGCGAGGTTGGCGGTGACGCTCGACTTGCCGACCCCACCCTTGCCCGAGCCGATGCAGATGACGTTCTTGACCTGGGCCAGCGCCCCCTCGGGCAGACCTCCGCGCCCGAGCTTGCGCCCCAGCGCCGTCTTCTCGTCGCCGGACAGCACGTCAAAGGTCACGTTGACGCCAGTCACGCCGTCAAGCGCGCGGATGGCCTGGCTGACGCCGTTCTCGAAGTGGCTGCGGATGGGGCAGCCCGGGGTGGTCAGGGAGACCATCACGTCCACCACTCCGTTGGCGTGGACGTCGATCGACCGCACCATCTCCAGCTCGACGATGTCGCGGCGCAGCTCAGGGTCGATGACGGTCCGGAGGGCTTCTGTGACTTGTTCTGAGGTCGGCATGAGATTCATTCAAGCAGGTCCGATCGCCCCGCCTGCCGTGGTTTGTGCGCTATGCGACGTGCGGTGCCAGCTGTGCGATGAGGGCGAGCACGTCGAGGTCGTCGTGAAGCAGGTTCTGGCACATCACGCGGTGCACGCCGGCGTCGCGCAACGCGCCGAGCTGCTCGGCCGCGCGCTCGGTGGTGCCGAAGATCCAGCCCGCGGGCGGATCGCTGATCAGGGCGTCGGCGGTCGACCCGATCCGCTCGCCCAGGCGGGCGGCCCGGTCTCGGAGCTCGGCCTCGTCGGCGCCCACGACAAAGCCGGTCATGAGGCTGAACGGCAGCGGCTCGCGCCCGGCGGCGTCACACGCCTCGGTGACCGCGGCCCGCCGGGTGGAGAGGGCGTCCAGAGTGGCGAACGGCGTGTTGTACTCATCGGCGTAACGGGCCGCCAGCGCGGCGCTGCGCGGACCGGCCGAGCCGCCCATGATCAGCGGCGGCCGCGGACGCTGCACCGGCTTGGGGCGAGCGTCGAGGTCCTTGAGCGTGTAGTGGCTCCCGCTGAAGGAGAAGGGGGCCTCGGTCCAGGTGCCGAGCACGACCTGCAACTGCTCCTCGAGCACATCGACGCGCGTCCGAGTGTCCGGGAACGGGAAGCCGTAGGCCTCGTGCTCGCGCTCGTGCCAGCCGGCGCCGAGCCCCAGTTCGACGCGCCCGCCGGAGACGTGGTCGGCCGTGGCCACGACCTTGGCCAGCTCGGAGGGGTGCCGGAAGGTGGCGGGGGAGACCATCGTGCCCAACCGCACGGTGGTGGTGACCGCGGCCAGGGCGTTCAGCGTGGCCCACGCGTCGAGCGATCCGCGCTCGGGGTGCTGGAGGTCGAGGTTCATGTAGTGGTCGGAGCGAAACAGCGTGGGGATCCCGTGCTCCTCACAGCCGTGCGCGATCGCGACCCACTGATCCCAGCTCACGTCCTCCTGGCCCTCGATCATCAGACACAGATCCATCGGCTCAGACCCCTCTCGTTGGAGCGGCCACCGGGGGTGCCGTGGTCAGCTCAGGTGACGTGGAAGCTCTTCTGGACCGCCACCGACCGGGCGTGGACGGTGGCGAACAGCATCAGCGTATAGCGACCGCGGGGCAGCGCACGCAGCACGAGCGAGCGTGCGCCGCGGTGCGCCAAGGTCGTGCGCTTGAGGACGCGGTGGCGGCCGCGCTGAATCTGGACGGTGATGCTGGCGTTCTCGTTGAGCGTAAAGCGCAGCGTCGGCCGCTTGCCGGCGCGGGCGCCCACCAGCCGGACGCGGGTGAGCTTGGGTGGCTGCTGCGCGGCGGGGACGAGCGCCTGGTCGGCGGCCGGCCACGCGGACGTCGGGGTGTAACCGCCGTAGTCAGGATCGAAGCGCACGCCGGTCCCGGCCGGGTAATCGAATTCCCGCTTGCCCTTGACCCTGAAGAATCCGGTCCCCTGGATGACGTGGTAGACGATGTCGCCGTTGCGCTGCATCGACGCCGTGAAGGCGCTGCCCCTGACTCCCACGGCGATGGTCTGGGTGGCCTGCTCAAACTGATGGTCGCCGCCGACCGCCTCCGAGATGCCCGCCCACATGTTGCCGAGCAGCAGGTGGAAGTCGTCGGAGATGCTGCGCTCCCTGTCGGTGGTGGTCGTCTGACTGTCGCACTGCATCTTGGCGCTCGGGCCCAGCCGGTAGACACCACTGTCGGGCAGCGTGATCTCGACCCGGGACTTGGCGCCGGTCGACACCGTGTCGCCCCGTTTGATGACCGTGCCGAGTGCCGGTGCGTCGCCCTCGCTGAAGGTGACGACGCCGCACGGAACGGTGATCTTGATGGTCCCCGACCAGGACAGGCTCATCGGGCATTGTCCCTCCGGCTCACCGAACTGATCCGCGCACGAGCTCGGCAACTGCGCCAGGGCGTCGGCATTGCTGACCGCCTGGGTGAACGTGTTGCCCTTGAGCGCGTCGGCCGGCAGTGAGATGTGGGCGCTCAGCACGTCGGGCAACGACGGCCCGAACGCGCCGGACAGGTTGGCTGCGTCCGAGCGGAGATCGACGGAGTTTCCAAACATGTCCGTGCCCGTACAGCTGACCTGCCCGGTCTGGTTGTTCTGGTCGACGGCCGTGATCGATTGCACGGTGAGCATGCCGTTGGTGGCGCTCGCCTCCGGCGCCGGCGGCTCCGGGGCCGCCGGGAGCGTGCCGGTGCAGTCGGCGGTGGTCAGGCCCATGCTGGTGAAGTGGTAGGTGCCCGGGGGTGGAGCCGTCGTCTGGAAGACCTCCCCGCCCGGGCCGGGCCCCGTCGCCTGGAACGTGATCGAGCCGTCGGGCTGGACCTTGCCGACATATGTCGTTACCCATTTGAGCGCGACGTCGCTGTGCTCCGGGGTGTCGGTTCCGGCGCCGTTGGTCGCTGAGAACGTCCCGGTGCCGTCGAACTCCAAGAGCACCGTGAGCGGCGGCGACGCCGCGGTCGATGCCGATGCCGATGCCGATGCCGATGCCGCGAGGGCGCCGCCGATCAGCAGGGCCGTCGTCAACGCGGCCGCCACCGGCCATCCACCCCGTTTCCCCGCAGCCCTCATGGCTTCCTCCTCCTGCATGCCACCCGGTCGAGCGCGGAAACGTAACACACACGCACTGTGCGGTCGAGGTGCTGGACCCGCATGTTTAAAGACCGACGGGGCGCCACTTGCGTGACGCCCCGGCGGTTGAGGGAGGAGAGGGTGCTGCGTTCGCCGGCGAGGATATGAGGCCGGCGAACCTCTCCCGCCGGCGGCGCTCTCCTCAGCGCCCGGCGGGGGAAGGGTGTTAGGCGATGGGCAGGCGGTCCTGGGCCTCGGCGACGAACTTCTCGACGCGAGAGGTCACGACGGTCGACTGCTTCTCCAGGTCACGGCGGACCGTGCGCAGGTCGCGCTCGACGCGGCGACGGTTCTGCGTGACGGTCTTCTCCACGCGGTTGCGCCGCTGGCGCAGCTCGCGCTCGAACTTGGTCCGGGTGCGGCGCACCTGGCGCTCGAACCGGTTGCGGGCGCTGGCGCCACGGCGCTCGTAGCGCTTGAGCTCGCGCTCGACCGAGGTCCGGGTCCCGTACTTGGTGGCCAGGCCCTTGACGCTCGACACCAGGTTCTCGCGAGCCAGCAGGCTGGCGCCGACCGGTACGAGGATGACGCGCTCGGCCAGGACCTGGGCCTGCTCGACGACGGTCTTGGGCTGCGTCGACGTGGTCGACGAGCCGTTGCCGGAGGTCGTCCGGCGGGCCGTCGAGCGGGTCCCCGCGGCGCTGCGGCGCGCCGTGGTCCGGGTGCTGCGCGCGGCTGACTTGCTCGAGCTCGCGGCCTTGCGGGCCGTGGTCTTGGCGGTTGTGGAAGCCGCCTTGGCAGTGCTGGAGGGCGTTGTATCGCCCGGGTTATTGGTGGTAGCCATTGATTGCCTCACTCCGCTTCAAGGTCGTAGTCAGATGGTAGCTCATAAGCGAACACATGTTTGTAAACCGCCGCGGCGCGGGGGTTACATTCCGGCGTGTTCGCCGCCGCGTCGCGGGGCCGTACCGGGCCATATCCCCGCCGCGCCCGCAGGCGCGCCGAGCTAGGTGCCCGAGGGCTGGGGGAGCTGGTGCGAGAGCCCCACGCGCCGCAACCAGCGCGCGGGCTCCGTGAGCTCGGCGAGCGTCGGCAGGGCCTCGGGGCCCGAGAAGACGCGGGTGAGCGCCTCGGTGCCGGCGGCGTCGACGATCGCATCACAGAAGAACTTCCCCTGCTCGTACTGGCGCAGCTTGAGCTCCAGCCCCAGGAGCTTGGCCAGCAGGCGCGAGAGGCCGGACTGCGTCTTGCGCCGGCGATCCAGGGCGGCGCGCAGCGTGGGCAGCGAGGGGAGCAGATCCGGCGCGACGGCGTCCATCACGTGCTCAGCATGGCCCTCGATGACGGCCATCACCGCCTGGACCCGGTCGAGCGTGTCGCGCTCCACGTCGCTGGTGAGGATCGAGATCAGGTCGCCCTGGCGCAGCGCGTCGAACGTCCGCCGCACCTGCGCCCAGGTGGGCAGTCGCAGCTTGCGCTCGGCCTCCATGCGCAACTCGGCGCTGCGCAGCAGCTCGCGGACGAGGCCGGCGACGTGGTCGTGCAGCCACGGCACGCCTGCGAATTGGACCGCGTGGGTGACCTCGTGCAGCGCCACCCAGGTCATGAACTCGTCCTCCTGGGCGGCGAAGGAGCGCACCGCCTGGCCCAGGTTGGGCATGACGAACAGCAGGCGTGGCGGGGTCGCGGTCTCGGCGTCGTCGAGCAGCACGAGCTCGTACTGCCCCATCACACGTTGGGCCAGGTAGCCCAGCACGACTCCGACCTCGGTGGTGACAACCACCCCCAGGGCCAGCTTGGCCGCCGGCTTGAGCGGGCCCAGGCCCTCGCCGGCGCGGTCCAGGACCGGGTCCAGCAGGGTGCGCATCGCCTTGATGTTGGTCTGCACCCACTCGCGCCGGCCGATCCCCTCCGGGGGCGGCAGCGGGCGGGCGGGCTCCAGGCCCGTGTACGCGGTGACGCGCCGCTCGGACTCAATGGCCAGCGCATTGAGGTCGGCGCGGGGGTCGGCGGCGTCCCCGGTGCCGGCGAGATAGCCGGCGATCTTCTCGGCCAGGATCCAGTCGATGACGGTCATGGCCGGGCGCGGACCGCCTCGAGCTCGCGCAGCGTGTCCTCGGCGCGGGCGGCGACCAGGCGGGAGCTGGGGGTGGCGTCCAGGGGCGCGTCGAGCGGGTCGTCGAGGTCGGCAAAGCTGATGTAACCGCCGGCCTCGCGCACGATGAGCTGGCCGGCGGCGGCGTCCACGCCGCGACACCGCTGCAGCGTGACCATCGCGTCAAACCGGGCGGCCGCGACCTGGCAGAGGGTGGAGGCGATCGTCCCCAGCGCCCGCAGGCGCCGGGTGGCCGCGGTAAGCGGCTCGATCGCGGCACCCACCCAGCGCGGATCGGAGGACTCGATGCCCAGCAGCTCCAGGCGGCCATCGCGAGAGCGGCGCTCGGGGAGGGTGGGATCGAGGCGCACGCCGTCGCGCCAGGCGCCCTCGCCGCGCCGCGCCCACCACTGCTCGCGGGCCCCGAAGTCGTGGACGAAGCCGAAGGCCACGTCGGCCATCGTCGGTCCGTCCGCGACCGCCACCGACAGGGCGTAGTGGCAGGCGTCGCGCTTGGCGTTCAGCGAGCCGTCGATGGGGTCGATGATGACGCGCACGCCGCCGCCGCCGAAGTCGACCTCGCCGCGCTCCTCGCTGATCGCCGAGAAGCGGTGGCCCTGGTCATAGAGCGCCTGCAACTGGGCGAAGACGACGGACTCAGCCGAGCTGTCGATCTCGAGCGTGCGGTCCCCGCCGCTGCCGCGCGTGCCGGTCTCCCGAGCGCGCTCGACGGTGCTCGGCGTGGCGGCCAGAACCTCGGCCGCGCCCTCCACCGAGCGCCGGCACAGGCCCAGCCAATCCGCGTCCAATGCCGTACCGGTGGTGGCCATCCTGCGACCTATGCTGTCAGACGGTGAGCCTGGAGAACGCACGCGGCAGATCCATGGAGGCCGTGAACGTGGTCGCCGACGGCTCGGTCAGCGAGCGCATGAACCTGTTTGTCGAGGGCTCTGCCTCCGACCGCCCCCTCGATGGTCTCACCAGCGGGCAGCGCGATGCCGCGACCCATGCCGATGCGCGCCTGGTGCTCCTCGGAGCCGCGGGGACGGGCAAGACGCGCGTCGTGGAGGCGCGCTTTCGCTGGCTGGTGGCGGAGGGCTGCGATCCGGAGCGCATCGGCCTGCTCGTCCCCACCGAAGCGCGCGCCGCGGCATTGCGCGCCCGGATCGAGACCCGATTGCCGCGTGGCTATGACGAGCTCTACGTCCTCACCCCGGCCCAGCTCGCCGGTCTCGTGTTGCGCGCGGCCGGCGCCGGCGCCGATCCGTTCGAGTCGGTGCTGACCCCCGGGGACCGTCTGGCCATGCTGGTCGGGCGCATCGACGAGTTGTCGCTGCGCCACCACGACTTCGGCGGTCGTCCCAACACCCTGCTCGGGGGTTTCGTGCGGCGCATCGACCAGCTCAAGGCCGAGCTGGTCGGCGCTGACGCGTACGTGAGGTGGGCGCAGGCGCTCCCCGACGACGCGCCGGACGCCGAGCTCGAGCGGGAGTTCGCCCAGGTCTATTGCACCCACGAGCGGATGCTGGCCGAGGCCCAGGCGCGCGACGACGGCGACCTCATCGTCTCCGCGCTGGACCTGGCCCGCGCCCAGCCCAGCCTCGCCCGGCGGTTCGACTATCTGCTGCTCGACGACGCCCAGGAGCTCGACCTGGCGCCGGCGAAGCTGGCCCTGGAGGTCTCGGCGCGCCGGGCGGTGACCATCGCCGGGGATCCCGACGCGGGCCTGCGGCGCTACCGGGGGGCCGGCGCGGCTCGGATGCGCAGCTTCCAGGAGCCGGATACGCGCGTGGCGGTGCTCGAGGGCGGCCATCGCTGCCCGGGACGGATCTGGCGGGCGGCCCGGGCGGTGTTGCACCCGCTCGGCCCGGACTCGCTCGGCGCCGACCCGCTCGGCCCGGACTCGCTCGGCGCCGACCCGCTCGGCCCGGACTCGCTCGACCCGGACGCGCCCAATGGCGTCCCGGACGCGGGCGCCCCGGACCCCGGCGGGCAGTGCGAGTTGTGGCGCTGCGCCAACGAGCGCTCCCAGGCCCAGTCGGTGGCCGTCGACATCGAGCGCCTGCTGGCGCGCGACGCTGGTGAAACCAACCCCGCCCGACCCCGCGTGGCGGTGCTCGTCCCCGAGATCACCCATGAGGGCCAGGCGGTGAGCGTGGCCTTGGAGGAACGGGCGATCCCGCACCGCCTCATCGGCGAGGCGGCGTTCTTCCAGCGCGCCGAGATCCGCGACGTGCTGGCGTGGCTGCGGCTGCTGGCCGATCCCACCGATGCCGGTGCCGTCGTGCGTGCGCTGGCCCGGCCGCCGATCGAGCTGCGCTCCGTCGACATCGCCCGCTGCACCCAGATCGCGCGCCGGCGCAAGCTGGACATGGTCAGTGCGCTGGCGGCGGCGATCGAGGCGCCTCAGGTGCCGCCGGAGGCCCGCGAGCGCATCCGCGTGTTCCTCAAGCTCTACAAGGCGAGCATGTCGGCGATCGACACCAGCCGCCCCGACCTCTATGTCCACCGGCTGATCGAGCGCCTGGGGCTGCGCCGCCAGCAGCTGTTCGCCGCCCAGCCAGACGTGGTGGAGCGCCTACGCGCCCTGGCCAGCTTCGGCGAGTTGGCCGCCGCCTACGTGACGCGCGCACCGCAGGCCACTCCACGTGAGTTCGCTCGCTCGATCGCCGCCGTCGCCGATTTCGGGCTGCGCGAACAGGACGAGCCCGAGCTGGGCGACACGGCGGCGGTGCAGGTGCTGACCCTCGGCGCGTCGGGTGGGCTGGAGGCCGACCACGTCTACGTGATCGGACTGCACGCCGGGGTGGCGATGGCGGCGCCGGCGCGGATCCCGGACGCGCTGCTGTCCGAGGAGCTGCCGCCTGACACCGAGGAGACCCGCCGCGCCGCGCTGCGCCAAGAGCTCTATGTCGCGCTGAGCCGCGCCCGGACGCGCCTGGTGCTGTCCTACCCCCACGCCGATGACCGCGGCGCGCCGCTGGTGCCGGCCCCGGCGCTCGAGACGGCCCGGGCGGCGCTGGGCGCGGTGTGGGAGGAGCGCGAGGAGGAGCTGTTCGGCCCCGCCGAGACCCTGCACTCCACCTACCGGCTGCTGCGCGACGAGCTCCTGGAGGGCACCGCGCGGGCCGGGGGGCGCCTGGGCGAGCTGCGCTTCGACACCGACCTGGACGTCTCCCACGCGGTGGTGCGCTACCTGGAGCTGCTCAAGCTGGCCGCGCTCATCGCCCGGCCGGACGACCAGAGCGTGGCCGAGTCCCTGCGCGACGTGAACTCCCGCATCCTGCAGGCGGTCACCGCGGAGCAGCGTGAGATCTTCGAGTCCTCGGCCCTGGACGACTATCTGCTCGACGCCGAGCGCGATGCGCGCCGGCGCGCCCAGGCGATCGTTGCGCGCGACGAGCCCTCCCTGGAGCCGTTCCTGCCGCGCCGCGGCGACGGCGTGGTCCTGTCGGCCACCGACATCGACACCTACCGCACCTGCCCGCTCAAGTACAAGTTCGCCCGGGTGTTCCGGATTCCCCAGGAGCCGACGCTGCACCAGCGGTTCGGGATCCTCGTGCACCAGGTGCTCGAGCGCTACCACGCCGCCGGCCGCGACGCCAATACCGGCCCCACCCAGCCCGGGCTGCCCGAGCTGCTGGGACTGCTGGAGACGGGCTGGCGGCGCGGCGGCTTCGGCGACTCCGAGGAGGAGCGCCAGCTTCGCGGCAAGGCCGCCTCGGCGCTCACCCGCTACCTCGAGCGCTTCCGCTCCGAGGAGGGCGAGCCGGTGTGGTTCGAGCGCCAGTTCACCTTCAAGCTCGGGCCGCACCTGTTGCGGGGCCGCGTGGACCGCGTCGACCGCCTCCCCGACGGCGAGTACGAGCTCATCGACTACAAGACCGGCCGCCCCAAGAGCGCCGCTCAACTCGTCGATGATGTCCAGCTCTCGCTCTACGCGGTGGGGGCGCGCGAGTCCTGGCGGCTGGAGGCCTCGCGGCAGGCCTACTACTACCTGCTCGACGACCAGAAGGTGGCCGTGCCCGCCGACGAGAGCGACCGGGGCGAGTGGGTTCAGGAGGTGGCGATGGAGGTCGCCGAGGGCATCCTCTCCCAGGGCTTCGAGCCGACGCCGTCCTTCGCCGCGTGCTCCATGTGCGACTACCGGCTGGTGTGCCCGGCCGCCGAGCGCTGATCGCCGCGACCGACCGGCTCGAAGCCGGGCCGGCTGTCTAGGACGACGGCGGGGTTTCGCCGCCGCGCTGGCGCAGGAAGCGCTGGAGATCCCGGGCGATCGTCTCGCCGGAGGGGAGTGCGCCCGGCGAGTCGTCGGCCTCGTCGCTGGCGGCCTGCTCCAGGCGCTCGACGAAGGCCTGCACGTCGGGGTCTGACTGCACGGCGACGTTGACCTGGCGCTCGTAATCGGCCGAGGCGCTCTCGAGCTCCGAGCCGTCGACGGCGACGCCGACCAGGCCCTCGAGCTTGCGCACGAGCGCGAGCGCCGCCTTGGGGTTGGGCGTGGCGGCGATGTAGTGGGGCACCGCGGCCCACAGGCTCGCGGAGGGCAGCCCCGCCTGCTGGCAGGCGGCGTGCAGGATCCCGACGATTCCGGTCGGACCCTCGTAGGAGGACGGCGCCAGGCCCAGCCGGGCGACGAGCGCCTGGTCTGAGCTCAAGCCGGTGACCGACACCGGGCGGGTGTGAGGCACGTCGGCGAGGAGGGCGCCGAGCGTCACCACCAGCTGGGCGCCGAGCGCCTCGGCCAGCTCGACGACGATCTGGCAGAACGTGCGCCAGCGGAAGGAGGGCTCTGAGCCGGTGAGCAGGATGAGATCGCGCGGGGCCCGGGGCACTCGCGCCTCGAACAGCTCCACCGCCGGCCACACGATCTCCCGCGTCTGGCCCTCGACCATCTTGACCCGCGGCCGGGTGGCCTGGAAGTCGTAGAACTCTTCGGGGTCGATCGTGGCGAAGCGCTGCGCGTTGAGCGCGGTTCCCACGTAGGAGATGGCGCTCGAGGCGGCATCCGCGGCGTCGTTCCAGCCCTTGAAACCGCAGATCAGTGCGGGGGCGCGAAGCCCGTCGGGACGGTGCTCCCATTGCAGTGGCTGCATCCGAACCACCGTACATCATGCGTTGATGGCGTCTGACAGCACCACCGCGCCCACGATCAGCGTTCTGCGCCCCGGCCAGGACGTCGATGGGGTGTTCGCCTGCACCCGCAAGGATCGCCTCAAGACCCGCTCCGGGTCGCCGTATCTGGCCCTGGAGCTGCGCGACCGAACCGGCGCCCTCTCGGCCCGCGCCTTCCAGGGCGCCGATGCCCTGGCCGGGCGCTTCGAGCGCGGCGATCTCGTCCGGGTGCGCGGCCGGGTGGAGCGCTTTCGCGACGAGCTCAGCCTCGAGGTGTCAGACATCGCCCGCCTCGCCGACGAGGACGGCGTGGACCCGGCGCGCTTTTTGCCGATCGCCTACCGCGACCTCGACGAGCTCGACGGCTTTCTCGAGCATCTGGCGGGCGAGGTCTATGACCGGGGCTACGCCGAGCTTCTGCGCCGGCTGCTGGCCGACGACGCGCTGCGAGCCCAGTGGCGCCGCGCGCCGTGCAGCCGGGCCGGCCATCACGCCTATCTGGGCGGCCTGCTCGAGCACACCGTGGCGGTGGCCACGCTGGCCCATGAGACCTGCCAGCTGCACGCGGGGCTGAACTCCGACCTGCTCATCTGCGCCGCGCTGGTCCACGACCTCGGCCGCACGCGGGAGTTCACCTACGGCGCCGAGATCGGGCTGACCGACGAGGGGCGGCTCCTGGGCCACCTGGTCATCGGCGAGCAGATGCTGTCCGAGCGCAGCGCGGGCGTGCTGGGCGACGAGCGCCGGTTGGCCCTGCTGCACTGCGTCCTGTGCCACCACGGCCCCGCCTCGGCGCCGGGAGGCCGCTTTGCCAGCACCGAGGCCCTGGCGCTGTACCGCCTCAACGCAGTGGACGCGGGGATCAAGGGCGCGCTGGAGCACGGGCTCGGCGCCGACTGAGCGCGACGAACCCGACCTCCCAGAGCGCACGCTCCGCTCCCGCGGAGTGGGTGTGTTGAAACCCGCGTCATAGCGACGCCCCAGAGCACACCGTCCCGCCATCCCGAGGGTGTGCTCTGCAGCGTCGGGAGGTGACCCGGGGTGGTCCCGACCCCAACTCCTTTCGCCAGCCCGAGTGGACGTCTCGGCGAACGCCTCCGTCAACGGAGACGCACCACCAGCGCTCGCTAGAATCAGTTGCGCAGTCAAACTTTTACGCTCGCACTGAGGAGGCATCAATGGAGATCGAGATCTGGTCAGACGTCGCGTGCCCCTGGTGCTACGTGGGCAAGCGCCGCTTCGAGGCGGCGCTCGAGCAGTTCGAGCATCGCGATGACGTGACCATCACGTGGCGCAGCTTCGAGCTCGACCCCGAGGCGCCGGCCGAGCGCGGGGGTGACCGCGCCGAGCACCTGGCGCGCAAGTACGGCATGAGCGCCGAGCAGGCCAAGCAGTCCGAGGTGCAGATGACCGAGACGGCCGCCGGCGAGGGACTGGACTTCCGCCTTGACATCTCCCGCGCCGGCAACACCTTCGACGGGCACCGGCTCGTGCACCTGGCCAAGGCCCATGGTCTGCAGGACGCCATGAAGGAGCGGCTGCTCCAGGCGTACTTCGGCGAGGGCGAGCTCATCTCAGACCACGAGACCCTGGTCCGGCTGGCCCAGGAGGTCGGCCTGCCCGAGGATGAGGTGCGTGAGATGCTCGCCTCCGATCGTTACGCCGCCGACGTCCGCGCGGACGAGCAGACCGCCCACAGCTTCGGCATCAGCGCGGTGCCGACCTTCGTGGTCGACCGTCAGCTGGGCGCGTCGGGCGCCCACCCGCCCGAGCAGCTGCTGGGCCTGCTGCGCCAGGGTTGGGCCCAGCGCAAGCCTCCGGTGGGGGTCGTGCTCGGGGGGGCGGGGGACGGAGAGGCCTGCGGCGTCGACGGCTGCTGAGGCCCGACCGCGAGGCCTGCGGCGCCGGCGGCTGGTGAGGCCCGACGGCGAGACCTGCGGCGCCGACGGCTACTGAGCGTCAGCTCGACCGCTACCCGCGGCCGTAGGTCCGGTTGATCCGGCCGCGCTTGCCCGCGATCTGCCACGGGCCCGGGATGAAGTCCAGCGCCAGGTTCACGACCCAGACGATCACGGTGGCCCACACCAGCGTCCAGAAGCCGTGGATGAAGAACCCCGAGACGATGGCGCGGGTGAGCACCAGCATGAGCATGGAGACGAAGAACCAGGCCAGGCCGAGCGTGATCACGGCCAGCGGCAGGGTGACCAGGCGCAGCAGCGGCTTGAACAGGGTGTTGAGCACCCCGAACACCGCGGCGGCCAGCAGCAGCGACCCGGCGCTGTCGACGTGAACGTCTGAGAGGACCGCGGCCACGACGCCCAGCACCAGCGCGTTCGTCAGCCACGAGATGAGAAGCCGAATCCAGAGGGGCGGTGCATCGGTCATGAGTTGGGCGCCGATCGTGAGGTGGGTTCACCGCCAAGGCTACAGGTAGCGTTCCGCGCCTCATGGACCCAACCTTCACCGCTCAGCACCGTGGCGGGACCGGCGAGCCGCTCGTCCTCCTGCACGGCTTCACCGACACATGGCGCACGTGGGACCTGGTGCTGCCCGCGCTCGAGGCCCGCCGTGACGTGCTCGCCGCTAACGCTGGCCGGTCACGCCGGTGGGCCGGAGATCGATGGCGAGCTGTCAGACGACACGCTGGCCGTCGCGGTGGAGCGCGCCATGGACGAGGCCGGCCTGCCCACGGCGCACCTGGTGGGCAACTCGCTGGGCGGCTACACGGCGCTGCGCCTGGCGGCGCGGGGCCGCGCGCGTACCGTGGTGGCGCTGGCGCCCGCCGGCGGGTGGGCCGAGGGCGACGACAGCTACCGGGACACCCTCCAGCACTTCATCACCACCCAGGAGCTCGTCAAGACGGCCGCCCCGCACGCCGAGGCGATCGCCGCCACCCCCGACGGGCGCCGCCGCGCCACCGAGTACATCACCACTCACCACGAGCACATCCCGCCTGCGCTCGTCGCCCACCAGATCCGCGGCGTGGCCGGCTGCATCGCCGCGCCGCAGCTGATCGAGTACGCCCTCACCCACGGCTGGAGCGTCGACGCCGAGCGCGTCACGTGCCCCGTGCGCTTCATCTGGGGCACCGCCGACCGGCTGCTGCTCTGGCCCCGGGCGGCGGCGCGCTACCGCGACGCGCTGCCCACCGCCGACTGGGTCGTCCTGGACGACATCGGTCACTGTCCGCAGCTCGACGTCCCGCTCGAGACGGCGCAGCTCATCCTGGGGTTCACGGGCGGCTGATCCACCGCCCGCTCACCTCATCGCCGCCCGCTCACCTGATCGCCGCCCGTTCACCTCATCCGCTCACTTGGTCACGGGCCGGATGCGCAGGAACGCGGGACCGCCGGTGCCCCCGCAGGCCGGAAACGGGAACGGGATCACCTTCGACGCCTTCTGGTTGGGCGGGAACACGCGCAGGCCGGCGGCCGTCGTGGGCGGGCACGTGGTGGTGGGCAGGGCGCCGATGTCGACGATCCCCAGCACGGCGTGCGCGGTGTGGCCGTTGGTCAGGGTCACGTTCTTGACGGCCTGACCGCTGACGCGCGCGGCGGCCTTGCCCAGCGTCTTGCCATGCAGGTTGACGGCCGAGACGCCCGGGAAGCCGCGCAGCGTGCACGAGTGTCCCGACAGGTTGGTGAAGTTCAGGGTGTAGAAGATGGTGCCGGCGGTCCCGTTGCCCTGGGTGTTGACCCAGACGACGAGGCCGCCCGTCTGGCAGGCGGGCGTGGCGGCAGCGGAAGCCGAGGTGGCGGCAGCGGCGGGACCGCCCGCCAGTGACAGCGCAACCCCCGCTGCGGCGATGGCACCCAGGGCGGCCAGGCCGCGGGGCAGCCGCGGCGAAAGACGGGAGAGGGGGCGTACGGTCATGGGCACTCCTCCTGTTCAGGCCGGACGACTGCCGGCGGTGAGGGGCGATTATCCCCTGTGGCGATGTCACGTTGGCGGTGGCCGTAGCGTTCAATGGCAGAGGATGGCCGTCGCTTCCCCGCCCAACGAGGTCGCGCGCAGCGCCCGCCGGCTGGCGCTGGGCGCCGCGCTGGTCACCGTGTGCCTGTGGGCGTCGGCGTTCGTCGGCATCCGGTACGCGGGCCGCGAGCTCGGACCCGGCCCCCTGGCCCTCGCCAGGCTGCTCGTGGCCAGCGCCGCGCTGGGGGCGATGATGCTCATCCGGCGTCCGCCGATGGTGGGCCGGGCGGGGCTGCGGGGAGTGGTGGTGTGCGGCGTGCTGTGGTTCGGCGCCTACAACGTGGCCCTGAACGCCGCCGAGCGCCGGGTCGACGCCGGCACCGCGTCGCTGCTGGTCAATGTCGCCCCGCTGTTCATCGCCCTTCTCGCCGCCCGGGCACTGCACGAGAGGGTCAGCAGGCTTCTGCTCGCCGGCTGCGCGGTCTCGTTCACCGGCGTCGCGCTCATCGCGCTGGGCACTTCGCGCCACGGGCTCAGCGCCGGATGGGGTGCGGCGCTGTGCATCATCGCCGCAGCGGTGTACGCCGTGGGCGTGGTCGCCCAGAAGCCGGCCCTGCGTTACGGGTCGCCGCTGGCGGTGACGTGGCTGGCCTGCGCGATCGGGGCGATCTGCTGCCTGCCCTTCGCCCCCGCGCTCGTGCATCAGTTGAGCCACGTGAGCGCGCCCGCGCTGGCGTGGACGATCTACCTCGGGCTCGTGCCCACGGCGATCGGATTCTCCACCTGGGCCTACGCGCTGGCGCGCACCGACGCGGCCAAGCTGGGCTCGACGACCTACCTGGTGCCGCCGATCGCGGTGCTGCTCGGCTGGATCATCCTCGGCGAGGTGCCGCCGCTCATCGCCGTGCCCGGGGGGATCCTCTGCCTCGCCGGCGTCGGCCTGGCGCGCTGGACCCCACGGCGCCGCCGGCGGGGCGTCGACGCCGTCGAGGCGGCCGCGGCGACGCCGGCAGCTCCCGCGGCCGAGAGCGTGGCGGTGGCTCCGGCAGTCGAGTAGCTAGCCTCGCAGGGCATGGCTCACCTCATCGAGCTCGACGGGGTTCGCCCCACCATCGGGGACGATGTCTTCCTGGCGCCGACGGCGGTTCTCATCGGCAACGTGCACGTCGGAACGCGGTCCAGCGTCTGGTTCGGAGCGGTGCTGCGCGGCGATCTGAGCCGGATCGAGATCGGCGAGCGGTGCTCGATCCAGGACACGGCGGTGATCCACTGCGCGATCGATCTGCCCACCATCATCGGCGACGAGGTCACCGTGGGCCACGGCGCGCTCCTGGAGGGCTGCACGATCGAGGACGGCGCCGTCATCGGGATGGGCGCTGCAGTGCTGCAGCACGCCCACGTCGGCGAGCGCACCATGATCGCCGCCGGCGGGGTCGTGCCCGAGCGGATGACCGTCGCCCCGGGCGTGCTGGCGGCGGGCGTACCGGTGACCGAGCGCAAGGCGCTGTCGGGGTCGGCGGCGCGCTGGTCTGAGATGGCCGTCGAGGACTACCAGGAGCTGCGCCGCCGCTACCTGGCCGCAGGCACCGAGTCCGCCGTTCCGCGATGAATCGAGCCGCGATCGTCGGAGCCGGCCCGTCCGGGTTCTATGCGGCCGACCAGCTGCTGAAGGCCGGCTTCGCCGTCGACCTCTACGACACCCTGCCCACTCCCTATGGGCTGGTTCGCGCCGGCGTCGCCCCTGACCACCCCAAGATCAAGTCGGTCATCCGGGTGTACGCCAAGACCGCAATGCACGAGTCGTTTCGCTTCTTCGGAGGCGTGTCGCTGGGGATGGAGATCTCGCGCGAGGATCTCGTGGCCCGTTATCACGTCGTGGTCTACGCGGTGGGGACCTCCACCGACAACCGGCTGGGGATCCCCGGGGAGGACCGTCCCGGGTCGCATCCGGCCACCGATTTCGTGGCCTGGTACAACGGCCACCCGCACTACGCCGACCACATGTTCGACCTCAACGGCGGCCGCGCGGTGGTGGTGGGCAACGGCAATGTGGCGATCGATGTCGCCCGCATGCTCGTGCTGGACCCCACCGAGCTCGCCCCCACCGATACCGCCGATCATGCCCTACAGGCATTCGGCATGGCCGGCGTCACCGAGGTCGTCCTGCTGGGGCGGCGCGGTCCGGCCGAGGCCGCGTTCACCAACCCTGAGCTGCGGGAGCTGGGCGAGCTGGAGCGCGCCGACGTGATCGTGCACTCCCATCAGCTGGACGACGTCGAAGTGTCCGAGGACGCCGACGCCACCAAGCGGCGCAACGTGGAGATCCTGCGCGAGTACGCCCAACGCACGCCCGCGGGCAAATCGCACCGGCTGGAGCTGCGCTTCCTGCGCTCGCCGGTGGAGATCCTGGGCGAGGGCGCGGACGGGCCGGTCACCGGGGTGCGGGTGGCCGTCAACCGGCTCGTCGCCGGCGATGACGGCCGCGTCCGCGCCGAGCCCACCGGGGAGACCGAGGACATCGCCTGCGGGCTGGTCCTGCGCTCGATCGGGTACCGCGGCACGCCGCTGGCGGGCATCCCCTTCGACGAGCGCCGCGGGCTCATCCGCAACGAGGCGGGGCGGGTCGTCAGCGACGACGGCGTGTGCCGCGGTGAGTACGTGGTGGGCTGGATCAAGCGCGGCCCCACCGGGGTGATCGGGACCAACAAGAAGGACGCGGCCGACACCGTGGCCCGGATTCTCGAGGACGCCGAGGCCGGCGCGCTCAGCACCCCCGACCCCGAGCTCTCAGACACCGCCGCCGTCGCCGCCTGGCTGACCGAGCGCGTCCCCGGCCACGTCACCTGGGCGGGCTGGGAGATGATCGACGCCTACGAGTCCTCACTGGGCGAGTCGATGGGCCGGCCCCGGGTCAAGCTGGTTCGCCTGGCGGAGCTGCTGGAGGCGAGCCGGGGCCCCTCGGGCTGACGCCCGTCACGAACGCCCGAGCTCCTGGCGCCAGCGATCGGCGCCGAGACGCAGCACCGCGATCGGCTCCCCCGCACGGCCGGTGCTCTGGCATTCATGGGTGAGGCCGATCGCACCGGCCACCGCCAGCGAGCCGGCGTTGTCGGGGGAGACGCGCGCCAGGATGCTCGGCGCGCCGACGCGCTCGAACGCCTCGTCGCGCACGGCGGTGGCGCCCTCCCGGGCCAGGCCGCGCCCCCACGCGCTCGGGGCCAGCCACCACCCGATCTCGTACTCATCGGGATCCACTCCGCCTCCCGCACCCGCGAAGTTGAGCGCGATGAAGCCGATCGGCGCGTCCTCGATGCGCGCCACCCGCCACCCGAAGCCGTGGCGGCGCCAGTGGTCTGAGATGTGGGCCCCGACGTCGGCGATGCGCGCGTCGGTCCACGTGGTGCCGTCCCCGATGTAGCGCATCACCGCGGGGGTGCGGGCGAGGTCGCCAAGCAGTTTGAAGTCGGGCTCGGTCCAGGGGTCGAGCCTCAGGCGGTCGGTGCGCAGTGGCAGCGGGGTGGTCACGCCGCCCACCTTAGAGTCCCATTTACCGGTTACTAGGCTCGGGACCCGTGAGACGTATCGGCCCAGCTCTGGAGGTCCGGGACTTCCGGCTGTGGTGGCTGGCCACGCTCTGCATGTGGCTCAGCCTGCAGATGCTCGAGGTGGCGATCGGCTGGGAGGTCTACGCCCAGCACGGGTCCGCGCTGGACCTCGGGTGGATCGGGCTGGCGGAGTTCGTGCCGATGTTCGTGCTCGCGCTCCCCGCAGGTCAGCTCGCCGATCGCGCGCCGCGCCGCCTCGTCTTCGCCGGGTCGCTGCTGGTGGGAGCGGGCGTCGGCGTCGGGCTGGCCCTGGTCAGCGGATCCGGCGACACCGCGCTGGCGCCGTATCTCGCGCTCGCCGCCGCCGCCGGCACCTCGATGGCGCTGGGGACGCCGGCCGCCCGCGCGCTGCCGCCCACCCTCGTGCCCCCCGAGCTCCTCCAGAGCGCCATGACGCTGCGCTCCATCGCCACCCAGACCGGTCAGGTCTGTGGGCCGGCGCTGGGCGGCCTGCTCTACGGCGTGTCCCCGTCGCTCGTGTATCTGCTGGCGGGCGGTGCGTGCGTCGTGGCCGCCGGCCTGGTGGTGGCGATGCACCCGGCGCAGGCGGCCGACGCCGCCGCTGCGCGCTCTGATTGGCCGGACGGCGACGACGCCTCGCCCCAGGGCGCCGATCTGCACAGCGTGCTGGAGGGCCTGAGCTTCGTCCGCAACACCCCGATCCTGCTCGGCGCCATCCTGCTCGACCTGCTCGCGGTGCTGTTCGGGGGTGCGGTGGCGCTGCTGCCGATCTTCGCCAGGTCCATCCTGCACGTCGGCGCCACCGGCCTCGGGGTGCTGCGGGCGGCCCCGGCGGTGGGCGCGCTGATCGGCGCCGCGGTGATCACGCGCCGCCCGATCGCCGGCCGCGCCGGCCGGCTCCTGCTCACCGTCGTCTTCATCTACGGCGCGTGCATCGTCGTGTTCGGCCTCTCACGCTCCTACCCCCTCTCGCTGGTGGCTCTGGGGGTCAGCGGCTTCGTCGATCTCTACAGCATGAACATCCGTTCCACCACGGTGGCGCTGGCCAGCCCCGATCGGCTCCGCGGCCGGGTCAACGCCGTGGAGATGGTGTTCATCAGCGCCTCCAACCAGCTCGGGTACTTCGAGTCGGGCCTGGCGGCGGCCCTGGTGGGTGTGATTCCCGCCGTGGTCGGCGGTGGGCTGATGACGATGCTGATCGCGGTCAGCTGGCGACACCTGTTCCCGGCGCTCGCCGACGTGGACCGGCTGGAGGCGGTCCGGCCCCAGCGGGTCGAGGCGCCGGCGGCCGCTAGTGGCTGAACACGTACTCGCCGGCCGCGAAGGTCTGGGTGCGATCGAGGTACTCGCGCATGTAGCCCGGCCAGTTCGTGACGATCCGCCCCTGGCGGTCGCGGTACCACGAATCGCAGCCCGTCCACGCCGTGCCCTCAAACCGGGCTTGCAGCTCGCGGTCCGACGCCGCCTCCACCTCGGGCCGCACATCGAGGCTCCGGTAGCCGCCGGCGCGCAGATGCTCGAGCGCGCGGCGGATGTAGGCCGCCTGGGCCTCGTGGTAAAAGATGATCGAGCCGCCCGAGGTGTTGGTGTTGGGGCCGTACATGAGAAACATCGAGGGAAAGCCGGGCACGCTCAGACCCAGGTGCGCGTGGGCGCCGCCGCTCCACACCTCGTCCAGCGCGCGCCCGCCGTCGCCGGTGACACGAGCGGGGGCCACGAACTCGGTGGCCTTGAAGCCGGTCCCCCAGATGATGCAGTCGAGCTCGTGCAGGCGCCCGTCGGCGGTGCGCAGCCCGCTCTCGGTGAGCTCCTGGATCGCTTCGGTGACCAGCTCCACGTTGGGGCGGGCGAGGGTGGGCAGGTAGTGGGAGCTGAACAGGACGCGCTTGCACCCGAAGGTGTAGTCGGGCCAGGCCCGGCGGCGTAGCTCGGGGTCTGGGAGCTGGTGGCGCATGAACGCCGTCGAGCGCATCCCCACGAGCCGCCCGACGGTTCGGGGATGGCGGATGGCGAGGGTGAGGCTCTCGCAGTAGTTGAAGAGGAAGCTGCGGCGCAGGCGCTGGAGGCCGGGGAGATGGCGGATGGCCGCCCGGGCCACGGGTGAGTAGACGTGGTTGCGCCGCGGCAGAAGCCAGTTGCCCGTTCGCTGGAACACACTGAGGTGGCCGGCCTGGCGCGCCACCTCGGGCACGAACTGCACCGCCGAGGCGCCGGTGCCCACCACGGCCACGCGCTTGCCGCGCAGGTCGTAGTCATGGTCCCAGCGGGCGGAATGGAAGCTGCGTCCGCCGAAGCGCTCCCGGCCGGGCAGTTCCGGAATCGACGGGCGGTTCAGCTGTCCGGTGGCGAGGATGAGCACGTCGGCCTCATGGCGGTCGCCGGACTCCGTCTGGATCGCCCAGCGGCGGCGGCCGGCATCGAAGGTGCAGTCGCCGACGCGCTGCGAGAAGCGGATCAGCCCCAGCACTCCGTGGTCGTGCGCGACGCCGCGCAGGTACTCGAGGATCTCCTGCTGGGACGAGCACAGGCGCGACCAGCTCGTGCGCTGCTCATAGGAGAACGAGTAGAGGTGGCTGGGGACGTCGCACGCCGCCCCGGGGTAGGTGTTGTAGAACCAGGTGCCGCCCAGGTCGGACGCGCCCTCGAGGATCGTCACGTCGTCAAAGCCGTGGCGGCGCAGCTCGATCGCGGCGGCGATCCCGCCGAAGCCGGCGCCGACGATGACGATCTGAGACGACGAGGACATTTCCAGGGACCGGCGGGCGGGGTGCGACGGGGCCATCTTCTCAAGGAGCCGGCGCGCGGGCGTTGCCGCGTGCGATGCTCTGCCCATGACCTCGGTCGACGGGTTCGCAACGGTGGGGATCGTGTCGGAGGGTGGGGCACTGGAGGCACGGTTCGTGCCCGACGCCAACATGCTCTGCCATTCGCTCACCCACTCGGGGGACGAGCTGCTGCACGCCGGCCGGGGCGTCGAGGCCTACGCCGCGCGCGGCAAGACCATGGGCATCCCGCTGCTGCATCCGTGGGCCAACCGGCTGTCGCGACCGGGGTACGCCGCCGGCGGCAAGGAGGTGACGCTCCCGCCTCCCGAGGGCCGCTACGCCACCGATCCGGGCGGCCTGCCGATCCACGGGGCGCTGCCGGGGCTGCTGCGCTGGGAGCTGATCGAGACCGGAGCGCCCGACCGCATCAGCGCCCGCCTGGACTGGGGCGGGCCCGTGCTGATGGAGCTGTTCCCGTTCGCCCATGAGCTGCGCATCGACGCCATCGCCGGCGACGTCGGGCTGGAGCTCATCACCACCTTGCGCGCCACTGGCGACGATGCGGTCCCCGTCTCGTTCGGCTATCACCCGTATCTGCACCCGCCCGGCAACGCGCCGCGCGCCGACTGGCAGGTGTCGCTGGGCGCGGCTGAGCGCCTCGTGCTCGACGACCAAATGATCCCGACGGGCGCCACCGAGCCCCTCGCGTCCCGCCACTTCGCGCTCAACGGCCAGAACTGGGACGACGGCCTGGTCGGGCTGAGCTCGCCGCCGGAGTTCAGCGTGTCGGCGGGCGCGCAGACCCTGACCGTCACCTTCGACGAGGGCTTCGGCTACGCCCAGGTGTTTGCCCCCGAGGGCCAGGACTTCATCTGCTTCGAGCCGATGACGGCGCCGACCGACGCGCTGCAGGACGGCGCGCTCACGCTGGTGGCGCCCGGCGACGAGTACCGCACGGCGTTCAGCATCGCGGTAGCGCACAATTGAGACACAGTCGTCTGAATGTCTTATTGAAGGAGACACCATGGACCTGACCTTCAACGAGCCCGAGCTCGCCTTCCGCGAGGAGCTGCGCGCCTGGCTGGCCGCTCACGAACCCGGCCGCGAGCCCGATGCCGAGGACGCCAACTACGAGTGGCGCGTGGATTTCCAACGGGCGCTCGCACGCGACGGTTGGGCGGCCGTGCATTGGCCGCCCGAGTACGGGGGCCGCGGCGCGACCCTCACCCAGTCGGCCATCTTCTTCGAGGAGCTCGGCCGTGCCGGCGCGCCGCTGCCCGCCAACGTCCTCGGGCTGCTGCTGGCCGGTCCCACCATCATGAGCTGGGGCACGCCCGAGCAGAAGGAGCGCTATCTCACCCCGATCCTGAGCGCCGAGGAGATCTGGTGCCAGGGCTTCTCCGAGCCCGACGCCGGCTCTGACCTGGCCAGCCTCAAGACGCGTGCGGTGCGCGACGGCGACGACTGGGTGATCACCGGGCAGAAGGTGTGGACCAGCGCCGCCCAGTACTCCAAGTGGTGCATGCTGGTGGCCCGCACCGACCCAGAGGCCCCCAAGCACAAGGGTCTCACCTACTTCCTGATGGACATGGAGCAGGAGGCGGTGACGGTCCGGCCGCTGCGCCAGATCACCGGCGAGAGCGAGTTCAATGAGCTCTTCATCGACGGAGCCCGGATCCCCGGCGAGAACGTCCTGGGCGGCGAGGGCAACGGCTGGAAGGTGGCGCTGACGACGCTCATGAACGAGCGCGCCGGCCTGGCCTTCTTCCTCCAGGTCCGGCTGCGACAGCTGCTGGACCGGCTCATCGCGGAGGCCGCGCAGAGCGGGCAGCTCGAGGACCCGGTGATGGCCGACCGGCTCGGCGAGCTGTACCTCAAGGCCGAGATCCTGCGCCTGACCGCGTATCGCGGGCTCACCGCGATCGAGAAGTACGGCCAGCCGGGCCCCGAGGGCTCGCTGACCAAATGGATGTGGTCAGAGACCAACCAGCAGCTCACCCAGTTCGCCGCCGACCTGCTCGGTCCGGCGGCGCTCACCGCCGGCGGTCGCTGGTCCTACGAGCTGCTGCGCGCCCGCGGCAACTCGATCGAGGGCGGCACCACCGAGGTGCTCAAGAACATCGTCGCCGAGCGTGTGCTCGGCCTCCCCAAGGCCCGTTAGGAGGCGACATGGATTTCGACCTGACCGAGGACCAGCGGGAGATCAAGAACGTCGCCCGCGAGATGCTCTCCGCCCGCTCCCCGTTCGCCAAGGTCCGCGAGGCGGCGGAGGCCGCCGCCTACGACGACGCGCTCTGGCGCGAGATCGTGGAGCTCGGGTGGCCCGGGATCGCCGTCGCCGAGGAGCACGGCGGCCAGGGGCTGGGCGCGGTGGAGCTGGCGGTGCTGCTCGAGGAGCTCGGCTTCGCCTGCGCCGCCACCCCGTTCCTGGCCACGGCCGTGGCCGCCGCGGTCATCCAGGCCGGCGGCTCCGAGGAGCAGCGCGCCCGATGGCTGCCCGGACTGATCAGCGGCGAGCTGCGGGCCGGCCTGGGCAGCCCGGAGCTCGTTGTGGACGGCCACGGCGCCGACGTGGTGGTCCTGCTCGAGGATGACGGCGCTCGGCTGCTGGCCGGGGGACAGGCCGACAGCGAGCCGCTGGTCGCGATCGACCCGACGCGCCGGTTTGCCACCGTGCGCGGCGAGGGCGAGCCGCTGGCGGCGGATGCCGCCGACCGCGTGCGCGCGGCGATCGCGGCGGAGGTCGTGGGGGTGTGCCAGCGCGCGCTGGAGATGACGCTTGACTACGTCAAGGAGCGCAAGCAGTTCGGCGTGCCGGTGGGGTCCTTCCAGGCGGTGTCGCACCGGTGCGCCCAGATGCTGCTGCACACCGAGAGCGCTCGCTCCACCGCCTACTACGCGGCGTGGGCCGCCGACGCCGAGCCTTCGCGGCTGGGGGAGGCGACGGCTCTGGCCGCGGCCGCGGCGGCGACGGGCGCGCGTGAGGTGCCGGCGTCCGCGATCCAGGCCCACGGTGGCATCGGCTTCACCTGGGAGGCCGACGTGCACTGGCTCTACAAGCGGGGCGAGGTGGACCGGGCGCTGCTGGGCGGCGCCAAGCGCCATCACGCCGCGCTGGCCCGCGCCGCGGCGCAGCGCCTGGCTGTGCCGGCGTCCTGAAGCCCTGCACAAGTAAACTCATAAGTTTACTGGCGAAGGCTGGCTGGCGGCCCCCGGGTGCGCAAGATCTGTGGCGGGCGCCTCTGCGCGACAGGGAAGCGTGCGGCGGCGACGAACAGCCTGGTGATCGCCAGCCAAGGAGTCAGCTCATGAACAACTTCCATCGCCCGCACGGCGGGCTGCAGGAGGCGGATGCCGCCGACGAGGCGCCCCGGTCCCCGTTCTCCGACCTCGCGGGCCGTTTCGCCAACTGGATGACGGGCGCCGACCAGGTGCCCGGGGACGACACGGCCCTCGCGCCGGAACCGGAGTCCAAGCCGGCCACGACCAGCGGCGCCGAGCCGCCCGCCCCGAGCGACAACGACGAGTCCACTCGCTTCCCGCTCGCTCCGTTCGGCTACAACCGCAGCGCCGTCGAGGAGCACCTCGCGGGGCTGGAGCGCGAGCTGGAGCAGCTGCGCGAGAAGCACGCGCCGATGGCCTCGATCACCGACGAGCTCGAGCGGATCGGCGAGCAGACCGCGTCGATCCTCGTCGTCGCCCACGATCAGGCCCACGAGACCACGCGCCAGGCCCAGGAGCAGGCTGAGCGCTGCGTCGCCGACGCGGCGGCCAACGCGGTTCAGATGACCGCCGACGCCAAGGCCAAGCTGCGCGATCTCGATGCCGAGACCGATGCGGTGTGGCGCGAGCGCGAGCGGCTGCTGGAGGACGTGCGGGTCGTATCGGCGGCGCTGGCCAACCTCGCCAATCAGGCCTCCGAGCGCTTTCCGGCCGCGGAGCCGACGCCCTCCACGGGCTCATTCGCGACCGTGGGCGCGCCTGCCCGCGGTCTCTGGGAGCAGTCCGAGGCCGACGAGTCAGACCCCAGGGAGTCCGCGGCCACGCAGCGCGCCGAGCCGCAGGCCACCGAGCCCTTCGCCGTGCTGCAGGAAGACGGCGAGGATGAGAGCGAGGGGACCCAGCTGGGCGATACCGGCAGCTGGCTGGCCGGCCTGGAACCGCCCGATCTGGAGCGCTGAGAAAGTCGGCCCTAGGACAGTGCGGCGCCCCGCCGGGCGATCTCGTCCGCCGACAGCACCTCGGTCACGCGGCTGAGCATCCACTGGTGGCCGTAGGGGTCGCGGAGCCGCCCGCCGCGCTCGCCGTAGAAGTGGTCGGCCAGCGGGTAGATGACCTCGGCCCCCGCGGCGAGCGCTCGTTGCCAGGCGCCATCGACGTCCTCCCAGTAGGTGGCCAGGATCACGTTGACCGCCTGTCCGCCCGCCGGCGCCGCGGCGGGCGGCCCGTCGCCGGAGTCCTGCGTCAGCATCACGATCGCGTTGCCGATGCGCAACTCGGCGTGGATGAGGGCTCCGTCAGGCATGGTGTGGCGCTCGCCGACGGGCTCGGCGCCGAACGCCGCGACGTAGAAGTCGATCGCCCCGCCGCCGTCGGACACCACCAGGCGGGGCGTGACTGTCGTCAGATGCGGCGGGATCGGGGGCGCCGGAGCCATCTCGACCCCATCATCGCACTTGCCGCCAATGGGGCCAAGAACGCAGACATTTCCTTCCAATATCCATACAAAACTCACTTAAGGTCGCGTTTGATCACGCCGACAACTATTGAGCATGGATTGCACGGATGCAGCGAGGGGGCCCGAAGCGGAATGGCGCGAGCGCCAGTTCGCTGACGCCCCGGCCCAGGACCTGTTCGAGACCGCCTTCTGCCAGGCGCCGATCGGGATGGCGCTGATCGCCCCCGACGGGCACTGTCTCAAGGTCAACCGCGCCCTGTGCCTCATCTTCGGGTGGGCCGAGCGGGAGCTCATCCGCCGCTCCTTCCAGGAGATCACCCACCCCGACGACGTCGCCGCCGACGCGGAGCTGATCGCGCTGCTGCTGGCCGGTCAGATCCCCGGCTACCAGTTCGAGAAACGCTACATCCGGCGCGACGGGACGCAGATCTGGGCCGAGCTGTCGGTCTCGCTGGTCCGTGACGCCGCCGGCGCCCCCCGCCATTTCATCGTGCAGGTCGAGGACATCAGCGCCCGCAAGGAGGCTCAGCGCCGCCTCCAGAAGGCTGAGGCCGAGGCCCGCGCCGAGCGCGACCACGCGACGGCGATCGTCAGCGCCATGGGCGAGGGCTATGCGCTCACCATGCAGGGTGAGATCAAGGCCGTGAACGAGGCGTTGTGCGTGCTCACCGGATTCTCCGCCTCCCAGCTGGTCGGCGCCCAGCCGCCGTATCCGTTCTGGCCGCCCGAGGAGCGCGAGACGATCGCCGCGATCCTGGCCGACGTCGTGGGCAACAACGGCGGCAGCCACGAGCTCACCCTGATGCGCGCCGATGGCGAGCGCTTCGAGGCCGAGATCACCGCCCGGCCGGCGCGTGAGGAGAACGGCCGCGCCATCGGCTTCGTCAGCACGATGCGCGATGTCAGCGTGCAGAAGCGCCAGCAGCGTGAGCTCGAGCGCCTGGCGCGCACCGACAGCCTCACCCAGCTGGACAACCGCCACGTTCTCCAGGAGGCCCTGACGCGGGAGGCCGCGCGCCGATCCGCCGACGGCCAGCAGCTCGCGCTGGTGCTGCTCGACCTCGACCTGTTCAAGCAGGTCAACGATGCTTTCGGCCACCCCGCCGGCGACGCGGTGCTGATCGAAGTGGCGCGGCGCCTGGAGCGCACCGTCCGTGCCGGCGAGGTGCTGGCCCGCGTCGGGGGCGAGGAGTTCGCCTGGCTGCTGCCCGCCTGCGACGTCGACGAGGCGCTGGCGGCGGCCGACCGCGCGCGGGCGGCGATCGCATCAGAGCCCTTCGGGCGCGCGGGCTGGCTGACGATGTCCGCCGGCATCGGCCTGGTCTCGACCCCGTCGGACGGGGACACGCTGTATCGCATGGCCGACCGCGCGCTGTATGAGGCCAAGCAGTCCGGGCGCAACCGGACCTGCTGCCGCGGTGCCGGGGTCCTGCGCGCCGCCGAGCAGGCCTCCTGAGCGGCGGCGGGTCGGGGGGTCGATCATCTAGGCTCGGGCGCCATGAGCACATCCACCCGGTCGTACGCCATCGACGCCGTGCTGGCCGAGGCGGTCGCCTCGGGCGCGGTCCCCAACGCCGTGGCGATGGCCGCGGACCGCAACGGCGTCATCTACGAGGGCGCCACGGGCCCGCTCGCCCCTGGCGAGGACGCGACCATCGACATCGACAGTCCCCTGCGGATCATGTCCATGACCAAGCCGGTGGTGACCGTCGCCGCGCTCGCGCTCGCCGAGCAGCGCAAGGTCGACATCGACGCCCCCGTGGAGGAGTACTGCCCCGAGTTCGCCGCCGTCGGCCTGCTCGAGCGCATCGAGGACGGCCGTCCGATTCTGCGCACACCGGCCCACAAGGTCACGGTCAAGCAGCTCATCACGCACACCTCGGGCCTGGGCTACTGGTTCTGGAACGACGAGGTGCTGGCCTGGCAGCGGGCGGTCGGCGCGCCCACGGCGATGTCGGGCCTGCGCGCCGTGCTCGACGCCCCGCTGGTGGCCGAGCCCGGAAGCGTGTTCATGTACTCCAACGCCACCGACTGGCTGGGCCTGGTCGTGGAGGCGGTGTGCGGCCGTTCGCTCGACGAGGCCGTCACCGCCATCGTCACCGAGCCGCTGGGCATGACCCGGACCGGCTTTGCCCTGGACGAGCGCGCGCGGGCCGCGCTGGTGCCGGTCCACCTGCGCGCGGCCGACGGCCGGTGGGCGGCGAGCGAGATCGAGCTGCCGTCGCGGCCCGAGTATGTCTCGGGCAGTCGCGGGCTGTACTCCACGGCGCGCGACTACCTCGCCTTCCAGCGGATGCTGCTGGGTGAGGGGACCGGTCCCGACGGGACGATGGTGCTCATGCCGGCCACCGTCCAGGCCATGCTCTCCAACCAGATCGGGCCGCTGGACTTCCCGGCTGAGATTCGCACCGCCGATCCGCAGTCGGCCTTCGGCCTCGCACTGGGCCCGGGCTACAAGTGGGGCCACGGGCTCCTGCTCAACACCGAGGATGAGCCGGGCCGGCGCCGTGCGGGCAGCGGCGGTTGGATGGGCCTGTTCAACACCTTCTTCTGGGTCGATCCCGCCGCGGGGGTGACCGGCGCGATCTACACCCAGGCGCTCCCGTTCCTCATTCCCGAGGCGCTGCGTCTCGCCCTGGACTTCGAGACCGCGCTGTACGCGTCGCTGTGAGCTGAACCGCGGCCCATGAGTGACTCCGCGCCCTCCCCGCGCTCGGTGTGGTCATTGACAGCCGTGGGGCTGGCGGGCTCCCTGCTCGTGGCCTACGCGGCCCCACGGGCGGTGGCCGACCCCGTCGTCGGGTGGTGGTACACGCCGGACGCTCCCTCCGGACGCCACCACAGCGTCATCCTCGTCTACATCGGCATGGCGCTGCTGAGCGGGGCGTGGCTGTGGCTGGGGCGGGCGCTGCCGTCCCGGCGGGCGCTGACCGCGATCGGAGCGCTCTGGATCCTCCCGGTCGCGCTGGCGCCCCCGCTGTTCAGCCGCGACGTCTACAGCTACCTGGCCCAGGGCCTGATCCTGCACCTGGGCCACAGCCCGTACCAGACGGCCCCGGCGGCCCTGGCGGGACTGGGCCACCAGCACGTGCTCGATGCCGTATCCCCGTTCTGGCGCCACACCACCGCACCCTACGGGCCGCTGTTCTTGGGACTGCTGAGCCTGGTCGCCGCCGCGGTGGGCGACCATCTCGTGGCCGGGGTGCTCCTCGCGCGCCTGCTCGAGCTCGCAGGGGCCGCCCTGCTGGCGGTGTACGTGCCCCGGCTCGCCCGGTCGATGGGCAGCGACGGGCGCCGGGCGCTGTGGCTGGCGCTGCTCAGCCCGCTGGTGACGCTCGAGCTGGTCGCGGCCGGGCACAACGACCTGCTCATGGTGGGCCTGCTGGCCGCCGGAGTCGCCTATGCGCTCGACGGGCGCCCGCTGCTGGGCGTGGCCATCTGCGCGCTGGCGGCCACGGTCAAGGTGCCCGCGCTCGCGGGCGCCGCGTTCATCGCGGTGGCGTGGGGGAGGGAGGAGCTCGGCCGCGCCGCGCAGGTCCGGTTCATGGCGACGGCGGCGCTGCTGGCGGTGGCCGTCCTGGGCGCGGTCACGCTCCTGGCCGGAGTGAGCCTTGACTGGCTCTCGACAGCGCTGTTCTCGACCCCGGCGAAGGTCCGTCTGGCCATCACCCCCGCCACCGGCCTCGGCTTCACGGTCGCCTCGCTGCTCTCCGACGTGGGGCTCGGGGTCTCACATCGCGGCCTGGAGGGCGCCTTCGGCGTCGTCGCCTTCGCGCTCACTGCGTTGACCGGCGCGGTTCTCCTGTATCGCGTGCGCATCGCCCGGCTGGTGCCGTGGCTCGGGGCCTTTCTGATCATCGCCGCCGCCGGCGGCCCGGCGGCGTGGCCCTGGTACTTCATCTGGGGTCTTGTCCTGCTGTGCGCGATGAACGGGCCTCAGCGGTCGGTGGGCCTGGCCCTCGCCATCGCGGTCTCGGTGTTCGTGGTCAAGCCCAACGGGATCCTGGCGCTGCCGCTGCAGTCCGCCCCGGCGGTCGTGGCCGTCTACGCGCTGATCGCGGCCGCCGTGTGGCGGCGCGGCCGGCGGCGGCGGCGGTCCAGCCCGGCGCCCGTTCGCGAGAGCACCCCGTCCGCGCTGGCCGGAACCTGAGGCGGGACGTGTCCGTCGGGGTGCAGGGACGGCCAGGCCTCGTGGCGCCGGTGCGAGCCGGCGCCCGCGACCTGCGGGGCTGGGGCGCCATCGCGGGGCCCGCGGCCCTGGCCGCCGTGCTCTGCCTCATCGGCCTCGGCGGACGCAGCCTCGGCTTTGACGAGGGCGCGACGGCATCGATCGCGGCCCAGCACGGGTCCGCGCTGTGGCGGGCGATCGCCCACGACGGCGGCAACATGTCCGCGTATTACCTGTTGATGCACGTCCTCATCGGCGTCTTCGGCAACGGACTGGTCGTGCTGCGGCTGCCCTCGGTCATCGCCACGGTGGCCACGGTGGCCCTGATCGGGCTCATCGCGGAGCGGCTGTTCGCCGATCGGCGGGTCGTGGTGGGCGCCGGCCTACTGGCCGCGGTCAGCCTCCCGCTCGTCTACTGGGGCCAGACCGCGCGTGGCTACGCGCCGATGGTCGCCTTCGTGTGCGCGGGGTTCCTGGCCTTCGTGGCCCTGGTCGACCCCGAGGGAGACGCGCCGCCGGGGTGGGGCCCGTGGCTGGCCTATGTGGCGGCGATGACGCTGGCGATGTACTGCAGCTTCGTCGCCGCTCTCGTGATCCCCGCTCAGCTGCTGGCCCTTCTGTACCGGCGCGGCTCGGCGCGCCGCTACGGCTCCGCGCTGGTCGCGATCGCGGTCCTGTGCATTCCGCTGGCGGTGCTCGCGGTGCGCCGCGGCTCGGGGCAGCTCTTCTGGGTCCAGCCGCCCAGCCGGATGGTCGACACCCAGGTCCTCCAGTCGCTCACGTCGGCGGGGCTCCAGCCGGTGTTTCACCACAGCTTCACCACCAAGGCCCTGATGTGGGCGACCCTCGCCGCGATCATCGCGCTCGTGGCCGACACCGCGCGGCGATGGCGGCGCGGTGAGGCGGTGTGGGGCATGGGGCTGGTGCTGGCCTGGTGCGTGCTGCCCGGGGCGCTGACCTTCCTGTACTCCGTGCTCAAGCAGCCGGTCTTCGTCCCGCGCAACGTCCTGATGTCCACGCCCGCGGTGGCCCTGGCCCTCGCGCCGGCGCTGGGCGACCGCCGGTGGCCGCGCTACGTCGCCCCGGCGCTGCTGGTCGTGGTCCTGGCCGCGCGGGCGATCCCGGTGGTGCGGGCGGCGAACGTGTCGCCCGAGCCGTGGCAGGCGGTGACCGCCGATGTCCTGGCCCAGGCCCGGCCGGGCGACTGCGTGACCTTCTACCCGGCCGACGCCCGGATGGCCTTTCAGTACTACGTC
Source organism: uncultured Actinomycetota bacterium (assembly GCA_963758035.1). GTDB lineage: Bacteria > Actinomycetota > Thermoleophilia > Solirubrobacterales > Solirubrobacteraceae > Palsa-465. Next base: position 75,710 of record CAVWTW010000013.1, on the reverse strand, counting down.
GGCACCGGCGCCGCCACGCGCCGGGCGCCGCGTTCGGTGCTGCCGGTGATCCCCTGGGGCGTGGTCCGCCCCTTCGTCGAGGACTACGCCATCCCCTCGCCGGCGGCGCTGGCGCGGCGAACCGCCGGCTGCGAGCGGATGTGGCTGGTGTCAAGCCACGAGGGCCAGGCCAACGGACCGCCTCAGGCGCGCGCCCATCGCGCCCGCTGGTTCGCTCTGGCCGGCGAGCTTCAGCGCCGCTTCGGCTCCGGGCCGGTGCGCAAGTACGGCTACGCCAGCATCATCCACGTCCAGCTCATGCCCGGCCGGCCGACCCGCTGATCACCGTCGGGGTCCCTCAGGGTCGGAGCGTGAAGCCGTAGAACGTGAGCAGGCTCAGGCCGGCCAGCAACACGCCGTTGCCCCACACGATCACCCGGAACCAGCGGCCGCGCGCGTAGCGGGCGACGGCCATCAGCGCAGGGAACGCGGTGATGAGCATGCGCGGCAGCGGCGGCACGTTGGAGGACGTGTAGGCCAGGAACGCGATCGCCAGGGTCCACAGGATCGCCTCCGGGGAGATCTCGCGCCGGGAGAGGTAGACGAGGCCGAGCCACAGCGCGAGGGTCACGCCGCCGATCAGGCCGATGATCAGGTTGAGATTGATCGTGGGCTGGTTGAAGTGGTTGAAGTCGATCTCATGGGCCAGCTTCTCCGCCATCCGCCACAGCGAGAGCGGCGTCGTGGTCTCGCTCCAGCCGTGGTGCTGGGCGATGTAGGTCGCCAGCGGGTTGCCCGTCCACGCCCACAGGAAGGCCAGGAACGCGCCCAGCCCGGTGAGCGAGAGGACCGGCGCCAGGAAGGCGCGGCGGGCCGGGCGCAGCGACCAGCCCCACCGCTGCCACTCGCGCAGCGCCGCGAACAGGCACACCGGCACCAGGGCCAACCCCACCGGCTGGACCACCGTGCCCAGCCCGGCGAGGATGCCGGCCAGCACCCAGCGGCGCCGCTCCAGCGCGTAGATGCACCCGGCGGCGAGGGGCAGCAGCAGGCCCTCGGAGTAGACCATCGAGAACACCACCGAGCCCGGGAAGACGATGAACAGGATCGTCGCGCGGCGCGCGGTGTCGCGATCCCACCACCCCTCGGCGAGGCGGTGGACCATGACGGTCGCCACCAGCCCGCCCACACCGGAGATGAGCACCCCGGCGACGGTGGCGCACCAGATCGCGTCGTGGCTGGTGATGAGCAGCAGCGGCTGCTTGACGACGAATATGGCCAGCGGGAACAGCGGGAAGAAGCCGAGGTTGGTCTGGGCGAAAGACGCCTGGTGGGGATAGCCGTGATTGGCCAGCGACCGGTACCACAGGCCGTCCCAGTTGGCCAGCTCGTGCAGGAAGTTGTGGTGGCCGAACACACCGTTCAGATAGGCCACCAGCAGCAGCAGGCCCCGGGCGCTCAGGTACATGACCGTGATCCACAGCAGCTCCTGGCGGGCGCCCTCGCTCAGGCGGGTCCGGGCCCGGCGCCGCGGCGCCACGCGCACCGGCTCCTCGACCACCGTCGCCGCGTTGGCACGCAATTCGAGTTCGGAGATCCCGGACATCGCGACCGGCTCCTCACCGTACGATCCGGCTGAGTCGGGAAGTGTTTCCACGGCGGGCCAGTCTATGTGCCGCGAGGTAAGAACGGCGTATGACGCGCGCCGAGCGGCGGCGTTCCTAGGAGGCCGAAACCGGTTGCAGGGACACCGTTCCGCGCCACGCGAACGCGTCGGTGCAGGCCGCCCCGTCGCCCTGACACGGGCTGGCGGCGAAGCTCTGAGCCTGATCGGCCGAGCCTCCCGGCCAGGCGACCTTGACCGGCGCATAGGGCTGGGCCGGGAGCGTCCCACCGAGCAGCGGGAGCTGTCCCACGAGCGCCGTCGCCGCGCCGCTGTCCCACAACGACGGACCGAGCGTGAAGTTGTCCGGGTCGCACGCTCCCCGCGAGCGCGCCGCCATCGGCACGCCCGCCTCGAGCCCCGAGCCCGCCGGGAAGGACAGCTGACCGCCGGGATCGGGCCCGCCGGCCGCGAACGTCATCGTGCAGCCAAACGTCGTCGCCCTGCCGTTGCAGCCCACGTCCTGCACCGAGCGACTGATCGTCTCGGTGGCGCTGACGTGCGAGCCCGCGAAGTCGAAGGTCACATTGGGCACGAGCGTGGTCCCCCCGCGGCCTCGCACCGCCGAGAGCAGATCGTCGAGATTCACCACGTAGCGCACGCTCCAGGTCATCGGGGTCACCGTGTCGGTCTCCTGATCGGTGAAGAAGCCCGCCCCCGCGCACACGCTCAGGTCGTTTTGCGTATAGGCGATCGACTCGCGGCCCGAGCCGGCGTAGACGACCTGTACCCGGAAGTCGCGCGCGAGGTCGGCCCTGACCGCTCGCGGCGGCGGCTGCGGACGCGCCTGGCCGCGCACCAGGTGGTAGTACGTGCTCCGCAGGGCCGGGGTCGCCCCCGAGCGCTTCTGGCCGGCGGCCTGCGGCGTCACCGAACGTACGACGGCCCAGGTGCCGTTCACGCTCGAGGTGCGTATGGACGCGATCGCCTGTCCGTGGTGCGACCTCTGCGCGGAGAACGCGCGGGCGATGGCCTGCTCAGGGCGGCCCCCGACCAGCCGGGCGGCGAGCCCCGCCGACGGCATGGCGAGCCCGAGAGCGCACACCCCCATGATGATGGCCAGCCCTCTCGTGGCTGCCTGCGAACGCACCGGCATCCACGCCGAGGGTAGAGCGTCCGTCACTCGCCCAGCGCCGCCAGGATCGCCTCCACCACCGCCTGCGGGTCGCGCTGGGGCACGAGGTGTCCCGCCGACGCGCTGAGCTGCAGGCGCGCCCCGGGAATCTGCCGGCTCAGCCGCTGGACGGCTCGCTCGGGCACCACACGGTCGTGCCGGTCCGCGATGATCGTCGTCGGCGCGCTGATCGTCTCCAGCCGGCGCTCGAGCTCGGGCAGGCCGCGGACCAGCGCGCGCTGCTCGGCAGCGTAGGCACACCAAGTGGAGGGACGGCGCGCGGCGGCGCCGGCCACGCGCAGGTAGCCATCGTCCAGCCGCCTCGTGCGGGCGATCCGCCGGCGCACGGGCCCGATCGCCAGCGCCAGGCCCACGCCGCCGAGCACCGCCCCAGCGCCGAGCTCTCCAGCGACGGGCGCGGCCAGCCAGCGGTCCAGCGGATACAGGGCTGCCAGGTTGGCCGCGGGGGCGGCGAGCACCAGCGCGGACACTCGATCGGGCCGTGTGGCCGCCAGCCACGCCGCGACCGCGGCGCCGAGGCTGTGCCCGACGACCACGGCGCGCCCGACGCCTCGCCGGTCAAGCGCCGACAGCGCCGCCGCGGCGTTGCCCGCCAGGTCGCGCGGGCGCGTGACGCCGTCCCAGCCCGGCCGGTCCAGTGCGACGATGTTCGCGCGGCCGTGCACGCCCGCGATCACCCGGTCCCAGTCCGCGGCGCCCCCGGGCTGACCGTGCAGGAGTAGCACCGTGGGACGTGCGGCGGTCGTCACAGCGCGCAGCGGGGCAGGGCGACGGCGCTAGGAGGCGCCGGGCGGCCCGCCGCGGGGGTTGTCGCCCACGGCCTGCCCGTCGCGCCCCACGTAGCCGTCCTTGCCCCCGGCCACGACCACGATGGCGTCATCCTGGCCGACATTGCGCATGCCCCGGGGAGTGGAGGGGTCGACCCGCGCCATGCCGCCGGCGCCCACGACGTGCGCGGAGCCGTCCCCGAAGCGGAATTCCACGCGGCCCTGGTGCACGAAGTACGTCTCCTCCTGCTGCTCGTGGAAGTGCATCCCGGTCGCGTACCCCGGCGGCAGCACGACCGCGTTGATGCCGAAGGCGGTCACTGCGAGCTCGCGGCGGACCTTGCGAAACCCGTAGCCCTCGCCCATGGAGTCCAGGTGGGACACCGCATAACCGTCACCCTGCGTTGCGTCGCTCATCTCGAGGCGCTGCATGGTATCTGCCAACGCCCGATCCGGCACGCCGGGAGGCCCGGGAGGGGGCATACTAGGTCGGTGACCTCAGCGCTCCTATCAGAGGCGCTCGCTCCTCTGCGCCAGAACCCACAGCGCACCGCGGTCATGTTCGACATCGACGGGACACTCGCGCCGATCGTCGACCACGCCTCCGATGCGCACGTCCCCGAGTCGACCCGGCAGCTGCTGATCGCAGTAGCGCGCAGCTACGGCCTCGTCGCCTGCGTGACCGGGCGGCGCGCCTCCGAGGCCCGGGCCATGGTCTCGATCGGCTCGATCAACTACGTCGGGTCCCACGGCGTGGAGCTGCTGCGGGCGGGATGGACCGAGGCCGTGCTCGACGCCGGGGTCGCCGACTGGATCCGGCGGATCCAGGACTTCGGCCGAGAGAGCGACACCGCCGACGCCCGCAAGCTCCGCGTCCGCCTCGAGGACAAGGGCCCGATCGTCGCCTTCCACTGGCGCGGGGCCCCCGACGAGGACGCCGCCAAGGCCGCTGTCGACGCCATCGCGCAGCGCGCCCAGGCGGCGGGCCTGCGCACCCACTGGGGCCGCAAGGTGCTCGAGGTGCGGCCCCCGGTCAAGATCGACAAGGGCTCCGGGATCGTCCGCCTGCTCAACGAGGTGGGCCCTGACATCGAGATGGCCCTCTACGTCGGCGACGACACGACCGACATCGACGCCTTCCGCGCCCTTGGCTCGCTGGTCGACGAGGGCCGACTGGAGCGGGCGGTGCGCGTCGGGGTCGAGTCCGACGAGGGCCCTTCGGAGATCAAGGCCGAGGCGGACCTCGTCGTGGACGGGACTCAGGGCGTGCGCGAGCTGCTGACCCTGCTCAGCCGTGAGTGAGCGCCGGTGAGATTCGCCGACTTCCTGCGCACCACCGTCCTCATCAGCGCCGGGGCGGCCAGCTTCCTGGCCGCGGTGACCCTCGCCGGAGCCGTGGGCGGCGAGCATCCGGTGGTCGTGCCGATCGCGGCGGGCTGGTGGGTGCTGGCGGGTCTGACCGGCCTGTGGCTGGGCCGGCGCGCCGAGACGTCCTCGCCGATCGCCACGCTGCTGGCCGACGCGCGCAGCCAACCCTCCCTGCCCGAGGTCAACCCGGCGCGGGTGGTCCTCAATCGGTTGTGGCCACTGCTGCTCTCGACGCTGGGCGCCGGCGCGCTGGGGATCATCCTGCCGCAGGTCCCTGCGGTCGCTGCCGGCTTCGCCGTCATCTGGGCGCTGGCCTGGCGGCGCCAGTCACGCGCGGTGACGGCGATCGAGGAGCGCGACGGAGCGCGCTTCTACGTCGAGCGCACGTCGCCCCTGCGGCCGATCCAGCTGGTGCGCACCCCCGGCTTTCGCACCAACCTGATGGAGCTCAACGGCTCGCCCTCCTCGCGGTCGGCTCGCCAGGTCTGAGCCGCCGTGGCCGTTCCGGGCCCGGACCGGGCCACCGATGTCCTCATCGTCTCCGTCGGCGCGACCACCGGGTGGCGGGCCGCCGCGCGTGAGCTCGCCGCGGCGTTTGACCGCGCCGGCGCGCGCACCGTCACCGTCGACACCGGTCCGGTGCCCGAGGTGCGCACCTTCATGCTCACCGATCTCGCCCAGGCGTGGGCGGCGCGCCGGGCCGCCGCGCGGGGGATCGCCGCCCATCGCCCCCGGGTGGTCGTCTACTGCTCGATCACCGCCGCGCTGCTGTGGCCGCGGCCCGGGGTCATCTGGCTCGACGCGCTGGCCGCCGAGAACCGCCCCGGGCGCCACGGGGTGTGGCAGCGCGCCGTCGAGGGGCGGCGGCTGGCCCGGGCGCCGCTGGTGCTGACCATGGCGCCGCAGTCGCTGGCGCCGCTGCGCGCGGCGCGGCGGCCCGACTCCGTGGTCGTGCCGGTGGCGGTGCAGAGCTCCGGGCCGGCGGGAGCGGTCACGGCGCGCGACATCGACGTCGTGGCCTACGCGGCGGACCCGGTCAAGCGGCGGCTGGACTTCATCCTCGAGACGTGGCGGCGCGCGCGGCGTGGCGACGAGATGCTGGTGGTGACGGGAATCGGCGGCCGCTCTGACGTTCCGGGGGTGCGGTTCACCGGGCGGGTGCCCCCGGACGAGTTCCGGGCGCTGCTGCGGCGCGCGAGGGTGTTCGTCGCCGCCTCGCGGCGGGAGGACTTCGGAATCGCCCAGCTCGAGGCGCTGGCCGATGGGGCCATGCTCGTGACCACCCCGGCGCCGGGCGCGTATCCGGCGCTGGCGCTGGCCCGCGAGCTCGACCCGCGCCTGGTGGCCGAGGACCTCGCCCCGGCGCTGCGTGCCGCCCTGGACGATCCCACGCCGGGCTACGGCGAACGGGCCGCGGGGTTGGTGGCGCCGTTCAGCCGAGAGGCCGTGGCCACAACACTGATCCAACGCGTCCTGCCGCGTTTATTGCCAGGATTGGGCACGTGATCGCCCCCGCCGCCATCCCCAGCCCGGCTGAGAACGGCTTCAGCATCGGCCCGTTCTTCTTTCATGCCTACGGGATTGCCTACGTGTTCGCGGTCGCCGCGGCGATCTACATCTCCCGCCGCCGCTGGGGCCGCGTCGGCGGCGATCCCGAGCTCTGCTACGAGATCGCCATGTGGGCCTTCCCTGCCGGGCTCATCGGCGGCCGGATCTACTTCGACATCACCACGCCCAGCCAGATCCCCGATCACTGGTGGGGGATCTTCGCCATCTGGGACGGCGGCCTGGGCATCTGGGGCGGGATCGCCGGGGGCGTCATCGTGGGCCTGTTCGTGGCCCACCGGCGGCTGGGCCGCCTCGACCTCCTGCGCTTCATGGATGCGGCGGCGCCGGGCCTGCTCGTGGCCCAGGCCATCGGGCGTATCGGCAACTACTTCAACCAGGAGCTGTTCGGCGCGCCCTCCTCACTGCCCTGGGCGCTGAAGATCTCAGAGCCGCATCGCCCGCCCGGCTACCTCCGCGTGCCCACCTTCGAGCCCACCTTCCTCTACGAGCTCATCTGGAACCTGCTGCTGGCGTCGTTCCTGGTGTGGCTGGGCTCCCGACGCAAGATCCGCGCTCCGGGCCTGTTCGCCCTCTACGTGGCCGGCTACTCGGGCTTTCGCATCTTCGAGGAGACCCAGCGGATCGACTACTCCAACTACATCTTCGGCCTGCGCCTGAACTTCTTCGTCGCCTCGATCCTGTGTCTGCTCGGGCTGCTGTGGTTCGTGGCGGTGCAGAAGGGGTGGCGCGGCTGGGGCGCCACGCCCGCCGAGGTCGTGCCCGAGAGCGCTCGGGCCGCGGGGCCGACGCGGGGGCTGGGGTTCCCGCGCCCGGCTGTGGCCACGGCGGGTGGGGCGTCGGGGCGTGCGGGCTCCGGTGCGGGGACTCGGAGTGGCTCCGCGCGGCGGCCACCGGCGCCTCCGGCGAAGGCTGCGAAGGCCAAGCGCTCCCGGCGACACTGACGCAGGTCAACTGCGGCTATCGAGTGGGGTGCGGGTGCCCGGGGCGGCTGCGGTGTTCTCTCAACGGGGTTGTGGTCGATAGTGAAGGAGATAGCTGCAAAATCGACCACAACCCCCGGAGGGACCCACCGGAGCGCTCCCGGGCCGCCCTCGATAGCCCGCAGTTGAGGTTCGCCCGCGTCGCTGAAACAGCACGACCCCCACACCAGCGTCAGCTCGAAACGCGGGCCCTCGGACGCAGAGCCGCCACCTCATCCCACGGCCGCGTGTTGAGCACGGCGTCGGGCCCCAGCCATGCTCGCCGCGCCGTCGCCACGCCGTAGCGGGCCACCTCGAACCCGCCGACCCGGTGCGCGTCGCAGTTGATGACGATCGGGATGCTCGCCTCGGCCGCGGCCCGCGCGCGGACCTCGTCCATGTCGCGCCGGTCCGGGCTGGAGTTGATCTCCAGCAGGGTCCCGGTCTCACGGGCCGCCTCGATGATCGCCGGGAAGTCAAAGCGGTAGGGCGGCCGGCGCTCGATCTTGCGGCCCGACAGGTGGCCGATGACGTCGACGAGCGGGTTGGAGATGGCGCGGACGATCCGGGCGGTCATCGCCGCCGAGTCCATGGCCATCGACGAGTGCACGGAGGCCACCACCCAGTCGAGCTCGGCCAGCGTCTCGTCGTCGTAGTCCAGCGAGCCGTCGGGGAGGATGTTGACCTCGGAGCCGGCCAGCAGCGTGATGCCGCCGACGGCGTCGGTGCCCGAGAGCTCCCGGATGCGGGCGACGTGGGCGGACAGCTGCGCCGGGTCGATGCGCACCGCCACCGAGGTCGAGTGGTCGGTGATGGCGAGGTACTCGTAGCCGGCGTCACGCGCGGCCAGGGCCATCTCCTCGATCGAGGCGGTGCCGTCTGAGGCGGTGGTGTGGCTGTGCAGGTCGCCGCGGAGGTCGGGCACGGTGATCAGTGAGGGCAGCGCGCGCTTGGTCGCGGCGTCGAGCTCACCCCGGTTCTCGCGCAGCTCGGGCTCGATGTACTCCATCCCCAACAGCGCGTAGACCTCCTCCTCACGAGCGCAGCGATGGGTCTCGCCGGTGCTGTCGTCGAGCACGCCGTACTCGGAGACGTGCAGCCCCCCGCGCACTGCCGCCTCGCGCAACGCCATGTTGTGCTGCTTGGAGCCGGTGAAGTGCTGCAGCAGATTGCCGAACTGGTCAGGGGCGACGATCCGGAGGTCGACCTTCAACCCCGTGTGGGTCCGCAGCCGCACGCCGGACTCACTCGGAGACTGGGCCGCCTCGACCAGCTCCAGGGCCGCGGCGGCCTGGGCCAGCGCCAGCGGATCGGAGGCGGTGGCGATGATGTCGAGGTCCTTGACGCTGTCGGTCATCCGGCGCGCCGAGCCGGCCAGCTCCACACGCTCGGCGGCGGGATGGGCCCGCAGGGCGCCGAGCAGCTGCTCGCCCACCGCCAGGGCGCGGTTGAGCACGATGCGGCGCCCGCCGCCGTTGCCGTCGGCCTCCTCGGCGCGCTGGGCGGCGATCGCGGCCAGAATGCTCTCCTCGGCCTTGGGGCCAAAGCCCTTGAGCGCGCGGATCTGCTGCGCGGAGGCGGCCGCCTCCAGGGCGTCGAGCGAGTCGATGGAGAGCTCCTCGAACAGCCGGCGCGCTCGCTTGGGGCCCAGGCCGGGGAGCCGCGTGATCTGCAGCAGTCCGACCGGGAACTTGGCGCGCAGCTTGACCGACGCCGGGATGTCGCCCTCGTCGGCCAGGGCCAGGATCTTCTCCTGGATGATCGCGCCGACGCCCGGCAGTTCGGTGGCGCGACCCTCGCGGGCCAGCGCGGTCACCGACACCGAGGCGTCGCGTACGGCCCTGGCCGCGTTGCGGTAGGCCACGATCCGGTGGATGACCGCCCCGTCGAGCTCGGAGAGGTCGCCGAGCTCGTCCAGCGCGACTGCGATCTCCGAGTTCGTGGGGTCCGCCATGGCTATTAGCCTAGCTTCGCGGTGGCGCTATACTTTTTGAAGTAAACCGACAAGGAGACCGAGATGGCAGGCGCTGTGACAGATGTGACCGACAACAACTTCCAGGCCGAGGTCGTCGAGTCTGACGTCCCTGTCCTCGTCGACTTCTGGGCGCCGTGGTGTGGTCCGTGCCGCCGGGTCTCTCCCGTCGTGGAGGAGATCGCCTCCGAGCGCGGAGACGCGCTGAAGGTGGTCAAGCTCAACATCGACGAGAACCAGCAGACCGCCGTCAAGTTCAACGTGATGTCGATTCCGACGCTGATGCTGTTCAAGCACGGCGAGGTGGCCAAGACGGTGATCGGGGCCTACCCCAAGCGCAAGATCGAAGAGGAGCTGGAGCCGGCGCTTTCATAGCGACGGCTGTGCGCGCCCGGGCTCCGATCTCCGGCCCGGGCGCCGCACCTCCTCAGGAAGATCCGGGCTGCCGCGCCAGCGTCACGCCGATCCTCAGCGGCCGGGCGTCGATCATCACCGGCTCGGCCTCCACCGGCTCGTAGCTGACCCGCGTGGCCAGCGTCTCGTTGGCGATGTAGGCCTGGTGGGCCCGGGCCGCGTCCAGCAGTTCGGGGTCGCCGTCGAGCGTCAGCAGGATGCGGTCTGAGACCTCGAACGCAGCGCCCTGGCGCGCGCTCTGCACCACGCGCACGATGTCGCGCGCCCATCCCTCGATGCGCAGCGCGTCGTCGATCTCGATCTCCAGGGCCACGGCGTGTGACCCCTCGCGCTCCACCTGATAGCCCTCGAGCGGCTTCATGCTGATGAGCAGGTCGTCGGCGCCGAGCGGGTGATCGTCGCCGCCGACGCTGATCGCCACGGTGCGTCCCTCGCGGAGCGCCGCGGACACGTGCGCCGGATCGAGCCCGGCCACGGCGGCCGCCACCATCGGCATGTCCTTGCCGAAGCGCGGCCCGAGCGTGCGGTAGTTGGGCTTGATCTCGACCTGGCCCAGCTCGTCGGCCTCGGAGACGAAGCGCAGCTCGTGCACGTTGAGCTCGTCGCGGACGATGTCCTCCAGACGCTCGATCGACTCGCGCTCTCGGCCGGTGGCGACGATCACCGCTGCCCGCAGCGGCTGACGGATCTTGAGCTTGGCCTGCGCCCGCGCGGCGAGTCCAAGGCGAACGGTCTGGCGGGCGACGTCCATCGCCTGCTCGAGCTCCGCGTCGCGCGGCGTCGGGACCGGGAAGTCGCACAGGTGCACGCTGGGCTCTTCGCCGTCGAGGTTGTCGTAGAGCTCGTCGGCGATGAACGGGCAGAAGGGCGCCAGCAACTGCGCCACGGTCACCAGGCAGTGGCGCAGGGTGGCGAAGGCCGCCGCGTCGCCGTCCCAGAAGCGCCGCCGTGAGCGGCGCACGTACCAGTTGGAGAGCTCGTCGACGAACGTTTGGATGGCGCGCCCCGCCGTGGTGGCGTCGAAGTCGTCGAGCCGGTCGCGGACGATCTCCACGGTCTCCTGCAGGCGGGAGAGAACCCAGCGGTCCAGCTCGCCCGTGGCTGCCGGCGGATCGGCGCCGGGCGCGACACCGTTGGCATTGGCGTAGAGCACGTAGAAGCCGTAGGTGTTCCAGAGCTGAAGCATGAACTGGCGCACCGCCTCGCCGATCGTCTCCAGGGAGAAGCGGTAGCCGTCCCACGGCTGCTTGGAGGTGAAGAAGTACCAGCGCAGGGCGTCGGCGCCATAGCGGTCGATGACCTCCCACGGCTCCACGGTGTTGCCCACGGACTTGGACATCTTGCGACCGTCCTCGTCGAGGATGAGCCCGAGGCACACCACGTTCTTGAACGACGAGGTGTCGAACAGCAGCGTGGAGATGGCGAGCAGCGAATAGAACCACCCGCGGGTCTGGTCCAGCGCCTCGCAGATGAAGTCGGCGGGGAAGCGCTGCTCGAAGTGCTCGAGGTTGTGGTGGGGGGCCTGGAACTGGGCGAAGGGCATCGACCCGGAGTCAAACCAGACGTCGATGACCTCGGGGACGCGGTGCATGTCCCCGCCGCAGTTGTCACACGTGAGCACCACGTCGTCGACGTAGGGGCGGTGCGGGTCCTGCAGCTTGACGCCCGACTCGCGCTCGAGCTCGGCCAGCGAGCCCATCACCTTCATGCAGCCGTGAGCGCAACGCCACACCGGCAGCGGCGTGCCCCAGTAGCGCTCGCGCGAGAGCGCCCAGTCGACGTTGCCCTCCAGCCAGTGGCCGAAGCGGCCGTGCTTGACGTGCTCGGGGTGCCAGTTGACGGCCTCGTTGGAGGCCAGCAGGCGGTCCTTGATCTGGCTGGTGGCGATGTACCAGGACGGCTTGGCGTAGTAGAGCAGCGGCGTGTTGCAACGCCAGCAGTGGGGATAGGAGTGCTCGTAGTCCTCAGAGCGCAGCAGCCGGCCGCGGGCGCGCAGGTCCTGGATGAGATCGGGGTCGGCCTCCTTGACCCAGCGTCCGGCGTAGGGACCGATGCGCTCGTCGTAGGTGCCGTCCAGCCGGACGGGGTTGACCACGGTCAGCCCCTCCTGCTCGCCCAGGCGGAAGTCATCCTCGCCGAAGGCGATCGCCGTGTGGACCAGCCCGGTGCCGTCGGCCGCGGTGACGAAGTCGGCGGGCAGGACGGTGTGGCCCTTGGGCCCGTACGCCTCGGCGGTGATGAAGGGGAAGGGCGGGTCATACGCGGTGCCGACGATCGCGGCCCCGGGGAAGCTCTCGAGCACCTCGGCGCCCTCGCCCAGCACCTTCTCGACGAGCTCGGAGGCCAGGATCGCCGTGCGGTCGCCGTCATAGCGCGCGCGCACGTAGGTCAGCTCCGGGTGAACGGCGACGGCGGCGTTGGAGACCAGCGTCCACGGGGTCGTCGTCCACACGAGGAGCTCGTCCCCCGGCTGCGCGGGGCCCGCCGGGCCGGGCGCGCGGGTGACCGGGAGGCGCACGTAGACCGAGGGATCGACGACGTCCTGGTAGGCGCCCGGCTGGCCGAGCTCGTGACTGGAGAGCGTGACCTGGTCGCGCGGGCAGTAGGGGACGACCTTGAGCTTTTCGTAGAGCAGCCCCTTCTCAAAGATCGTCTTCAGCGCCCACCACACCGACTCCACGTAGCTGGGGTCAAGCGTGCGATAGGCCTCGTCGAGGTCGACCCAGAAGCCGATCCGCTCGGTCAGGCGGTTCCACTCGGCCACATGGCTGAGCACCTTCTCGCGGCACTTGGCGTTGAACTCGGCGATCCCGTAGCGCTCGATGTCGTCCTTGGAGGTGAAGCCGAGCTCGGCCTCGAGCGCCAGCTCGACGGGCAGGCCGTGGCAGTCCCAGCCGGCCTTGCGCTCGACGTAGTGCCCGGTCATCGTCCGGTAGCGGGGGAAGATGTCCTTGAACACCCGGCTGAGCACGTGGTGGGTGGCCGGCGGCCCGTTGGCGGTGGGCGGGCCCTCGTAGAAGCCCCACTGCGGCGCGCCCGCGCGGCGACGTACCGACTCGGCGAAGACGTCGCGCTCGCGCCAGCGGGCCAGCACCGCCTCCTCCAGTTGCGGGAAGGACGCGTGCGGATCGACCGGGCGGTGCGGGCTGCTCATGGGCGGGGGATTCTAGGAAGCCCCGGCGCCCGTGAAAGGCGCGCTACGCCCCGGCGGGCGCGGTCGATCGCTGCGCCACCGCCGGCGCCGGACGCGTCACCGGGCGTCCGGCCGGCTGCTCGATGCGGGTGAGGAGCGCGTCGCGTGCTGCCACCGGGGTGTCGCCGAGGCGGAACACCGTGCTGGCCCCGGTGTCGGGCACCGCGTTGCGGTAGTCGAACACGGCGACCTCGCGCACGATGGAGCGCACCGCGTAGACCAGGCGGCCGATCGAGTCCAGCGAGACGCGCCGTCCGGTGAGGATCACCGTCGACGGGTTGAGCGCCCGCAGGGCTCGACCCAGCCGGGTGAGCTCGATCGACGGCGTGAGCGCCAGCGTGCGCAGGCCCGCGCGGCGCAGGATCACCTCGAGCGCCTGGGCGTGGATGGCGTCCAGGTCGCACGGGGACGACGCGTCGAAGATCATGATGCCGTCGCGGCGACTGGCGGGCGGGGCGAGCCGACGCTGCGCCGACAGCCAGCCGGAGGCGTGGCGCCACGCGAATTCGTACTCGGCGCTGCTGACGCCCGGCTCGAACAGCGTGGTCACGGCGTCGAGTAGTACCTCCTCGATGGTGCGCTCGACCGAGCGCAGCCCGAGGCTCTCCTCCAGCAGTCGGTTGGCGCCGTCCTCGTCAAAGGTCGTGAACGTGGCGGTGAGGCGTGAGGGTGTGGACGGGCCCTCGCCGCGCTCGCGGGCCAGTGAGATCGCCGATGAGACGTTGTGGGTCTCCGCCAGGGTGAGGCGCAGGGCTTCGATCTCGGTCAGGGAGTACTGGCGGTGGCCCCCGGCCGAGCGTTGGGGCTTGGGGAAGCCATAGCGGCGTTCCCAGCTGCGCAGCGTGTTCGGGCTGATCCCCAGCATCACCGCAGCCGCATTCGTCCGGATTCCGTTCATAAGGGAGTTATTTCGTCGTTGGGAGAAATGCGCAAGGATCGCAACGTTGGCTGCACTTTGGTCGCTTTCGTGCGGCGCGCAGGAGTCGGACGCCGTCCGTCGTACGCGACGGGGAGACGACCTCGCGTCGGACCGGCCGGCGCGGCGGCCGCGGGCACGGATGGTGGAGAGGTCCCCCCCAACCCCCCAACCGGCTGTCATTCTGCTGACACACCGGCGACGGCACCATCACCCCTCAGGAGGGTGCGGCGACCTGGCCCGCGCAGGAGCCGACGTGCGCTCAGGCGCTGACGCTGCGGCGGGGCGCGACGTGAGTGCTTTTGCTCTGCGGAGCCACCACGGCGAGCAACTCGCCCTCGATCAGCTCCAGGACGCGGCGCTGGGCGGCTCCGGCGCCCGGAGGCAGGTTGCGCGTGCCGGTGCTGCGCACGCGCCCTCGATCGGAACCGCGCCGGTAGACCGCCACCGGAACACTCCCGCCGGCCAGGCGGATGGCGTAGGCCCAGCGGGCGACGGCATCGTCGTCCAGGTGGGACCCGGCGACGACGACGAGGTTGGGGCGATGCACCGCGACGGCGTCGCCGATGCCCGCCACGCCACGAGCCGACAGGCTGAGCACGTCGATTCCCGCCCGAACGCAGAACAGCTCCAGCGCGCGCAGATAGGGCGCGTCGGGATCGAGCTCATCGCGCGTGGCGTCGCCGAAAACGATGGATACGGGCCGGACGGGGGGTGGCGAGAGGCGGGTCGCGCGCCGCAGCCAATCGGCCGCCCAATGGGACGCGAAGGCCCACGCTGCCGATTCGCTTCCATAGCGGCGTAGGATCTCGTCCAAGGTGGGGAGCAGGACCTCTTCGACCGAGCGCTCAACCGTCCGGAGCGCCAAGGCCGCCTCGATGGCGGCGTCTGCCCGTTCGCCCTCATACGAGACGAGCGCGCCCACCAGTGAGTTCGCGTCGGCGGCCAGGCCTTCACGTGCGCGGGACACCGCGGAAGAGATCGACAGGCCCTCCTGGAGGGCGTCCCTCAGCGCCGCGATCTCTCCGTGGGTGAAAAGACGGTGCTTGCCGGGCGAGCGCTGGGGCTTGGGGAAGCCGAACCGGCGCTCCCAGGCCCGCAACGTGTTGGGGCTGACGTTTAGCAACGCAGCCGCTTCGCTGGTCTTCAGATAGCGCACTTGATCAGAAAGGTGGCCCGGAACGTTGCGGAATACCCCCGGTACATTTAAAATTGCACGAGTTACCAACTAAAAATCTGTGCAAAGCGTGTGGGAAGTTGCGTCCATTTTGACGCGATTTGGGAGGAACGCAAGTCACAGAACGCGACCGGAAGGACCGTCCAGAGCCTTGCACGTGTCGTCGCAGCAGCTCGCCGCCGCCCGATTAGGGTGGTCGGCTGCCTCCGGTCTCGACCTCTTGGAGGGAGGGAACATGTACTTCCGCGGGAACTGACCTTACGCATTCAACGTTGGTAGCGGTCCTTAATTAGCGCTACCTTCCAGAAATGTTCCGCCGACGCGCGGATGACGGAGCGAAGCGGGCGTGGAGGCGATTGCTGCCGGGAGCGGTGGCAATCGGCAGCTTGCTCGGATGCATTGCCGTCATCTTGGTCGGCCGGCAGGACCGCGTCTACTCCCTCAGCGTCATCCTGGGGATCGCCGCGATCGGTGCCGGTGTTCTCATCTCTGGGGAGCGTGGGAACAGGCTGGGGGTGTCCGCCTCGTTCATTGTGGCGACGCTGGCGGCCGCGTTCCTTGGCCCCGCATCAGCGGCGGTCATAGCGGTCCTCGCGGAGTTGACGGCGACGCTCGTGATGCGGACGAAGTGGCGGGTCGTGCTCTACACGAACCTTCCTCCGGCCGTGACGTGCGCCGTGGCGTCGGCAGTGGTCATCCGTGCCTTGGCCCCGAGGCCCGAAGCGACAGCCGGCTTCTACCTGGCCGTGCTACTCGCAGGAGCAGTGGGCCTGCTGGTCAACTTTGGGATGTTCTCTGCGCTGCGCCGGCTGGCGTTCCCGTCAGCCGAGCAGTACGGGTGGCAAACGCTGCTGGAGTTCCTACCGAGTGGCGGCTTGAGCCTGCTCGTGGTGCTCGCCGGAGTCGGTATCACGCTTCAGGTCGGCACCGCCGGGATCGCATTTGCGCTCGCCGGAGTCCTTGCCTTCTCGTATATGACCTATCTCCTGGAACGGTCCCGCCAGCGAGCTCAGCAGTACGTCTCGCTGTCCTGGGGCGTCCTGGCGGGCCTCATGCGCTCGCTCGACATCCGCGACCAGCGCGCCGCGCGCCATTCGGCCGCGGTGGCCCGGTTTGCGCGCGACATCGCACGGGAGGTTGGTATGAGCGAGGCCGAGCAGGAGCTGGCCCACACCGCGGGCCTGCTGCATGACATCGGCCGGTTTGCCCTGTCTGACCGCGTGGCCGAGCGGGGGAGGACGCTGACCGATGAGGACTGGATGGCGATCCAGCGTCACCCCGAGCTCGGCGCCGACATGCTGCGCGACCTCGGGATGTACGGACCCGTGGCCGAGATCGTCCTCACCCACCACGAGCGCATCGACGGCCGCGGCTACCCCTCCGGGCTGGGCGATGAGGAGATTCCCGAGCTCGCCAAGATCATCTCGGTGGCCGAGGTCTACGACACCCTGACGGCGTCAGACACCTACCGGACGCAGATCAGCTCCTTCGAGGCGCTCACCGAACTGCGGCGGGTCGCGGGTACCCAGGTGGACTCCCGCTACGTGGAGGTTCTGGCTGGGCTGCTCAGCGGCGAGGGGGTCGAGTATCGCCATGCCGACATGGCCGACTTCGACGCTGAGCTCGACATGGAGCGGCGCATCAACCAGGCCGGCGCCGGTGGCTGACCGGTGCCCGCCCTGCCCGCTGTCAGCGGCCCGGTAACGGGGCAGGCTGCGGCGCACGTGGTCATGTCGCTACTGCGCCTCACCATGTGATGCGGCTCGCCGACAAGCGGGCCGCGTCACAGCGGGCGGGGCATATGGAGGGCGGGTCCGCCAGGGCCGGTCGGTCCGCCCGAGTTTGGGTTGGGGGGAGCCGGGTTCTCAGCCGACCTGACGGTCAAGCATGGGATCTGAGCTCTGCTGCTCCAGCGAGCCGACGAACTTGTCGATCTGCTCCTGGCTGAAGCGCCGCTGTCCTCCCGGCGTGCGGTAGGACTGCAGATAGCCCATGTCCGACCAACGTCGGATCGTTCCCAGCGAGACGCCAAGCGCCTGAGCTGCCTGTGACGTAGACAGGCCCAGCGGGCTTCCGTGGATTTGCCTCATAGCTCCATTTCAGCGCTCTTTGCGCAGCGATCATCAGACAAGCACAGCAATTGCACAACCTTTAAACGGCAAATCACGTCGTTGCCGTCCCGATGGTCCAAAACCCGGTCATAAGGCTGTGGGGACACGTCCCTAAAGGTACCCACCAATCTTCATTATGGATCATCGTGTGGACGTCTGATCGACCCGCTGCGCTGCGGTGACACGATCTACCTGATGCGCCTCCGCCTCTACCACCACCCCGACGGAGCGCGGGTCGCGTACCGGGAGACCGGGGCGGGGCCTGCGCTGGTGCTGCTGCACTCCCTCGGCCTGTCTCACCGCGAGTGGGAGCCGATCGTGGCGCCCCTGGCGACCCGGTTTCGCCTGCTCCTCCCCGACCTCCCCCTCCATGGCGACTCCGAGGATCGCCCGCGTCACTCGTATTCGCCCGACTGGCTCGCCGATGTGCTCGCCGGCTTCTGCCGCGAGGCCGGCGGCCCGCGCTGCATCGTCGCCGGCCACGACCTCGGCGCGGAGCTGATCCTGCTGGCGGTGAGCACTGGCCGCCTCGACCCCAGCCGCATCGTGCTGATGCCCAACCGTCTGCACCGCCGCGACGAGTTCGGGGCCAAGCGCGCGGCGTGGCGGATGTCGTGCCGCGTCGCCGCGCTCCCCGGTCTGGACCGCGTGATGGCGCGCGGGGCCAAGGTCGTGTTCCGGCCCGCGATGGGGGAGCGACTGTCGATCCAGGGCAACTCGGCGGCGCGCGATCTCATCCGCCACGCCTTCGCCGACGTCGGGGGCAACGGCAACCGCGCGCGCTCGTGGGCCAAGTTCGCCCGGCGCTGGCCGGTGGAGGCCCAGACCCAACTGCTCGACGCCTACCCCGAGATGCATATGCCGGTGCTGTTGCTCTGGGCCGAGGAGGACCTGGCCCATCCCATGGCGGCGGCGGCCGAGGCGCTGGACCTCCTGCCCGACGCCCAGCTGCGCACGGTGCCCCAGACCGGGTTTCTCATCGCCTACGACGATCCCGTGGCGGTGGCGCGCGAGCTCATCTCCTTCTGCGGCTGACCCGGGCACGGGCCGGCCCGCGGCCCCGCGGACCCAGACCGGACCCGCCCGCTAGCGTTCATCGCATCGCGCGCGAACGACATTGTGAAAGGACGTCATGAGCCTGCAGGAGAAAGAACAGCTGTGGGGCGGCGAGACGACCAAGGCGGTCGCCAACTTCCCCGTCTCCGGCGAGACCGTCCCGGTGCCGGTCATCCGCTGGCTGGCCCAGATCAAGGCAGCCGCGGCCCGGGTCAACGCTGAGCTCGACCTCCTCGAGCCCGAGCTCGCCCAGCGCATCGCCGCCGCCGCGGACCGTGTCGCCGCCGGCGAGTTCGATGACCAGTTCCCGATCGACGTCTTCCAGACCGGCTCGGGCACCTCGACCAACATGAACGCCAACGAGGTCATCGCCAACCTCGCCAATGACAATGACCCCGCCCAGCCTGCCCACCCCAACGACCATGTCAACTTGGGCCAGTCGTCCAACGACGTGTTCCCGTCGGCGGTTCACCTCGCCGCCCTCGATCGCACCGAGCACGAGTTGCTCCCGGCGCTCGAGCGGCTCGAGGCAGCGTTCCAGGCCAAGGCCGAGGCCTTCCACGACATCGTCAAGGCTGGTCGCACGCACCTCATGGATGCCGTGCCGGTCACCCTCGGCCAGGAGTTCGGCGGCTACGCCGCCCAGATGCGCCTCGGCGCGCGGCGGGTGCGTAACGCCCTGCCCCAGGTCGCGCAGATCCCGCTCGGCGGTACCGCGATCGGAACCGGGCTCAACACCCACGCGGAGTTCGCCACCCGCGTCCGCGCCCGCCTGACAGAGACGACCGGGCTCGAGATCCGTGCCCCCGAGGACCCGTTCGAGGCTCAGGGCAACCGCGACGCGCTGGTGGAGCTGTCCGGGGCGCTCAAGGTGGTCGCCGTCTCGCTCACCAAGATCGCCAATGACCTGGCGCTGATGGGGTCCGGCCCCCGCGCGGGGATCGGGGAGCTGCTGCTGCCCGAGCTCCAGAAGGGCTCCTCGATCATGCCCGGCAAGGTCAACCCGGTGATCCCGGAGGTCGTACTCCAGGTCTCCGCCCAGGTCATCGGCAACGACACCGCCATCACCATCGGTGGCCTGGAGGGCAACTTCGAGCTCAACGTCCGCGTGCCGCTGATGGCGCGCAACCTCCTGCAGTCGATCGGCCTGCTGGCGGCGACGGCCAAGATCTTCGCCGAGAAGTGCGTGGACGGCATCCAGGCCAATGAGGACGGCGCGCGCCGCTCCGCCGAGTCGACGCTGGCCGCCGCCACCGCGCTGAACCCCTACATCGGCTACGACAAGGCGGCCGAGATCGTCAAGGAGGCGGCCACGTCGGGGCGGATGCTGCGCGAGGTGGCCTACGAGAAGGGCGTCGACGAGGAGACCTACAACAAGGCGATGGACCTCCGGGCGATGGCGCGCGGCAACACATAGGCCTCATCGGGCGTTGACAGATTGCCGCAAATCGTCTGATAGCGGCAACCCATTGCAACCTTGCTGAACCTGCGCGCGGGGGTGAGGCGGCGTGATTGAATCCCGGCGCTTTATCCAAGCCCCCAGGGAGGTATGCATTGCGCACCCGAGGTTTGTTTGCGCTCCTCGGAGTATCAGCCGCGTGCGCGTTCGCCGCTCAGAGCGCCGTCGCGGTGCCATTTCACCATGAGTTCCCGGGTCACTTCGGCGACGCACCGCCGACGACCGCCCAGTGTGAGGCGGACTTCGGGATCGCGTGCTACGGGCCCATCCAGTACGAGAAGGCCTACGACATGAACCCGCTGTACCGGGCCGGACTGACCGGCGCGGGCAAGACGATCGTGATCGTCGACTCCTTTGGATCGCCCACGATCAAGGCTGACCTGAACACGTTCGACGCGGCCTACGGGCTGCCCGGACCGCCGTCGTTCAACGTCATCACGCCGGACGGCCCGGTCAACCAGAACGATCCGGCCGCTCCGGGCTGGGGCGTGGAGACGTCGCTGGACGTCGAGTACTCCCACGCCATAGCTCCCGGCGCCAACATCCTGCTGGTGGAGACGCCGGTGGCTGAGACCGAGGGCGTCACCGGCCTGCCGGAGATCGTGGCTGCCGAGAACTTCGTGATCAATCACCACCTGGGCGATGTGATCACGCAGAGCTTCGGCGCCACCGAGGAGACGTTCCCGAGCGCCCGCTCGATCCTCGGCCTGCGCAGCGCGTTCGAGAATGCGGCGGCACACGGCGTGAGCGTGCTGGCGTCCTCGGGTGATGCCGGCCCGACCGACGAGACCGCGGCCCCCGACGGGGAGGACTTCTATCCCTTCCGCGTCAACAGCTGGCCGTCGTCCGATCCGCTCGTCACCTCGGTGGGCGGCACGCAACTGCACCTGGACGCCAACGGCAACCGCCTGGCGCCCGACAACCTGTGGAATGACCCGCCGACGATCTGCACCTCACCGTGCGGCGGCGGTGGCGGGGTCTCGGCGGTGTTCAGCCGGCCCTTCTACCAGGACCGAGTGGCCAACGTGACTGGCCGCAGGCGCGGGACTCCGGATATCAGCATGAGCGCGGCCGTCGACGGCGGCGCCAACGTGTTCTGGAGCTTCCCGGGCGCCGGGGAGCCGGGCTGGAACATCATCGGAGGCACCAGTGAGGCCTCCCCGCTGTTCTCCGGCGTGGTCGCGGTCGCCGATCAGGCGGCCGGGCACGACCTGGGCCTGCTGAACCCAGCGCTGTACGACCACGGTGACGGCTTCGGCACCGGCGTGGTCGACATCACGCGCGGCAACTCCACGACGACGTTCACCAATCCCGCGGGCGACCCGTTCCCCGGCACCCACACGGTGCAGGGCTTCAGCGCGGTCCGCGGCTATGACCTGGCCACCGGGCTGGGCACCGCCGACGGCACGGCGCTGGTCGCCGAGCTCGCCGGTCACGGAGGGTTCAAGCGCCATTGAGCGCATGAGCGCCTGAGGTACGTCGCAAACCCTCAGGGCGGCTCGTCCGGCCACTGCGGCCGGGCGAGCCGTCGCCGTTAAGGGCCGGTCTCCGGCGCCTTGCGGGGCGGGGCGGGGGCGCAGCCGCGGCGCGTCAGGTGGCGACCGTCTCGGCGCCGAGCTCGCGCGAGATGGCCACGTCCACCGAGTAGTCGATCGGGACCACGATCACCGAGGGCACGTCGAGGGTGAGCGCGTGGCCCAGCCGCTGCGAGAACTCGTCGGCGCTGGCGCAGCGCCACGCCGGCGCCCCGAAGGCCTCGGCGAGCTTGACGAAGTCCGGGTTGCCGAAGTCCACGCCGAAATGGCGGCCGAACTTCTTGTCCTGCTTCCACACGATCGACCCGTACTGCCCGTTCTCCCAGATCACGTTGACCACGGGCGTCTTCAGGCGCACCGCGGTCTCGAGTTCCTGGCAGTTCATGAGAAAGCCCCCGTCGCCCGACACCGTGACGACGTGGCGGTTGGGATGCACGAGCTTGGCCGCGATCCCCGTGGGCAGGGCGAAGCCCATCCCGGCCAGGCCGTTGGCGATCAGCACCGTCCCCGGCTCGTGGGCAGGGAACATCCGCCCGATCCACAGCTTGTGCAGGCCCACGTCGGAGACCAGCACGTCACTGCGGCCCAGCGCCTGGCGAATGTCTGACAGCACGCGCGGCGGGCGCATGGGGAACTGGTCGTCCTCGCGCGCGTCCTGGAGCGCGCCGGACACCAGGTGGCGCAGGCGGTCGGACCCGTCTGCGCCGGCCGAAACGTCCTTACGGCTGCAGCCGGCGGCCAGGCGCGCCAGTACGTGGGCGATGTCGCCGATCAGCTCGACCTCGGGCAGGAAGAACTCGTCGATCTCGGCGGCGACGGTGTCGATCACGACGATCTTCTTGTCAGCGCGCGGGTTCCAGTGCTCGGGCTTGTGCTCGACGAGGTCATAGCCGACGGAGATGACCACGTCGGCGTCGTCGAAGCCGGCCAGCTCGTAGTCGCGGGCCTGGAGCCCGACGGTGCCCAGCGCGTGTGGGTCCTCGTAGTCGAGCAGCCCTTTGGCCATGAACGTCTCGGCCACGGGGATCCCTGTCGTGTGGACGAAGGCCCGCAGCGCGCGGCTGGCGTGGGTGCGGATGGCGCCGTTGCCGGCGAGGATGATCGGCCTCTCGGCGGCCATGATCACGTCGGTGGCACGCTGGAGTTCCCGCATGCCGGGCTCGGGCTGGACCGGGGCGTGACGGGGGAGGGGCGAGGCGTCCAGCGGGCGCATCATCACGTCCTCGGGCAGCTCCAGGTGCGTGGAGCCCGGTTTCTCGGACTCGGCCACCTTGAACGCCTTGCGCACCACTTCCGGGACGATCTCGGGGCTCGAAACCCGTGCATTCCACTTCACGACGGGGCGCATGATCCCCAGGAGGTCGATGTACTGGTGTGACTCCTTGTGCATCCGCTCGAGATCGGACTGGCCGGTGAGCGCGACGAGCGGGGCACGATCCAAGAACGCGTCGGCGACGGCGGTCACCAGGTTGGTCGCGCCCGGGCCCAGGGTGCCCAGACATACTCCCGCCCGGCCGGTCAGCCGGCCATAGGCGTCAGCCATGTACGCGCCGCCCTGCTCATGTCTCACCGGGATGAAGTCGATAGAGGAGTCAGCGAGGGACTCGTTGAGATCCAGCGTCTCCTCGCCCGGGATCCCGAACACGTATTTGACGCCCTCCGCCTCCAAGCACTCCACGAAGACCTCTGACGCCTTGCGCTCGCTCATCACGCCACCCTATCTAACCGCCCTGGGCCGTCCGCTAACCGTGATCCGGAACTCCGGCCTCACCTTGCGGACACTTCGCGCGCTGCTGACCGCGGTCGTGGTGCTGGCCGGTTTCACCGCCGCGGCGCGCGCCGACAGCACGTTCTACATCCGCGGGGGCGGGGATGGCCACGGCATCGGGATGAGCCAATACGGCGCTTACGGCTACGCGCTGCACGGCGCTGACTACCGCACCATCCTTGCCCACTACTACCAGGGCACCGCGCTGGCTACGACCAACCCGCACCGGACCGTCCGGGTGCTGCTCGCCACCGGGCGGGCGTCGTTTGCCGGGGCCACGGGGGTGTCGGGCTCGGCCACGCACCTCACGCCCGCCACCACCTACACGGTCAAGGCGGCGGGGGCCAGGTTGACGATCGCCACCGCCGCGGGCCAGACGGTGGGGAGCTTTGCGGCCCCGCTCACGGTCACCACCTCCAGCGCCACGGCGCCGCTGACCGTGCCCGGGCTGGGCAGCTATCGCGGCGCGCTTCAGTTCTCGCGCGCCGGCGGCGCGGTGCAGACCGTCGATGCGGTCGGCCTCGACGACTACGTGCGCGGCGTGGTGGCCGCCGAGATGCCGTCGAGCTGGGCCAGCGCGGCGCTCGAGGCCCAGGCCGTGGCCGCACGCACCTACGCGATCACCACCACCGTGGGTGGCAACGGCTACGACCTCTACTCAGACACCCGCTCGCAGATGTACGGCGGGGTGAAGGCCGAGACCCCGTCCACCAACGCCGCGGTCGCCGCCACCGGCGGCCAGATCGTCACCTACGGCGGCAAGCCCGCGGTCACCTACTTCTTCGCCTCGTCGGGCGGCTCCACCGAGAGCATCCAGAACGTGTGGGCCGGCGCGACGCCCGAGCCATGGCTGCGCGGCGTCCCCGACCCCTACGACAACGCGGGCCAGGACCCATACCACAGCTGGGGCTCGCAGATGAGCGTGGCGGCCGCCGCCCACAAGCTGGGCCGCCTGGTCAGGGGCAGCCTCGTCGGCATTGCGGTGACACGCCATGGCGTCTCCCCGCGCATCGTGCAGGCACAGGTCGTCGGCACCGGCGGCCCCACCACCGTCACCGGCACCCAGCTGCAGGGCATCTTCGGCCTCGACGACACCTGGGCCACGTTCACCACGATCACCACCACCGATCCGCCGGGGCGGCTGAGCGGGACCGTGTTCCCCGCGCCCGCCGCCGGCTCGGTGGCGATTCAGTCCGAGACCTCGGGGGCGTGGCGCACCGTGGGCCAGGCGCACGTGTCGGCCGGCGGCGCCTACAGCGCGCGGGTGCCCTCGGGGCGCTACCGGATCGTCGACGGGACGCTGGACGGCCCCGTGGTCACCGTCTCCTGACGGCGACGCCGGCGCTGAGCGGTGCGTCGCGGACCGCAGGTCGCGCCGGGCGGATAGCCTCCCGGGCGTGCCCGGCCCCCTGCTCACGATCGACGGCCCCTTCGTCCTGTACCGCTCGTTCTTCGCGCTCCCGGACTCGATCACCGACGGGGACGGCCACCCCGTCAACGCGCTGCTGGGCGCCGTCAACCTCATCCTGCGGATCGCTGCGGACTCCCGCCCGCGGGTGATCGTCGTCTGCTTCGGCGCGGAGGCCGCCGCGTACCGGACCGAGCTGTACCCCGCCTACCACGCCGCCCGCCCGCCGGTGCCCGACGCCCTGGACTGGCAGTTCCGGCACGCCCCCGACCTGTTTGCCGCCTTCGGCTGGCTCACGACGACCACCGATGACCTCGAGGCCGACGACCTGCTGGGCGCATTCGCCGAGGCCGAGGTGGACGCCGGCGGCAGGGCGCTGATCATGACCGGGGACCGCGACATGTACCAGTGCGCCGGGGAAAAGGTCACCGTCGTCTACCTCAAGCAGCGCTCGGCCGGCTTCGACGAGGTCGACCCCGAGGAGGTACACCGCCGCTACGGCGTCGTGCCGAGCCTCGTCCCCGATTTCATCGCGCTGCGCGGCGACCCGTCCGACGGGCTGCCCGGCGCCCCCGGGATCGGCCCCAAGACCGCGGCCGACCTACTGGACCGCTACGGGTCGCTGGAGGCGGTCATCGCCGCCGCCGAGGACCAGCGCCCGCGCGTCGCCGCCTCACTGCGCGAGAACGCCGACGAGCTCATGGCCTTCCGTGACATCGCCACGCTGCGCCCGGCGGAGGTGGCCCTCCCCGAGGACACCGAGACCAACCTGGCCGGTGGGGCGGAGGCGGCCCGAGGGCTGGGCATGAACCGGCTGGCCGAGCGCCTGGAGAACGCGTCGTCCCTGGACGACCTGTAGGCGGCGGTTGCGACATAAGGGCGCGTATCGCGCCCAAATGTCGCGCGTCAGGGCGTGAACTTCACGGTGATGACGTCTCCGTCGGCCACCACGTAGTCGCGGCCCTCGAGGCGCAGGGTGCCCCGGTCGCGCGCGCCGGCATAGCCCCCGGCGTCGCGCAGGGCGTCCCAGGAGACCACCTCGGCGCGGACGAAGCCCCTCTGGATGTCGGAGTGGATGAGCCCGGCGGCGTGCCAGACAGACAGCCCGCGGCGCAGGTGCCATGACTGGGCCGGCTTGTCCTCGCCGGCGGTGAAGAAGGCCACGAGGTGCAGCAGCGAGAAGGCTCCGCGCACGACCGTCTGCAGCCCGGACTCGGCGAGCCCGAGGTCTTCGCGCATGGCGGCGGCGTCCTCGTCGGACAGCTCGCCCAGTTCGGCCTCCAGGCGGGCTGAGACCGCGACCGCCTCGGCGCCCTGCTCGGCCGCGTGGGCGGCGATGGCGGGCGGGACCTCGTGGTCGCCCTCCTCGACGTTGGCCACGAACAGCACCGGCTTGGCGGTCAGCGGAGAGAGCAGGGCCATGGCGTCCAGCGCCTCAGCCGGGGGCGGGACGGTACGGGCGGGCCGGCCGGCCTGCAGGGCCTCGATGACCTGGTCGAGCCACCGCGCCTCGGCGATGGCGTGGCGATCGCCGCCGCGGGCGGTGCGCACGACACGGTCGCGGCGGCGCTCGGCCTGCTCGAGGTCGGCGTAGATGAGCTCGGTCTCGATCGTGTCGATGTCGGCCAGCGGGTCGACCCTGCCCTCGGGGTGCACGACGCTCTCGTCGGTGTGGGCGCGCACGACGTGGACGAGCGCGTCGGTCTCGCGGATGTTGGCCAGGAACTGGTTGCCCAGCCCCTCTCCGCGATGCGCGCCCGCCACCAGTCCGGCGATGTCGTGGAAGGCGATGGTGTCGGGCACGATCTTGGACGCGCCGACCACCTCGGCGACCGTGTTGAGCCGCTCATCCTCCACGGGCACGATGGCCACGTTGGGCTCGATCGTCGTGAACGGGTAGTTGGCGGCCTCGGCCGCCACGCCGGTCAAGGCGGTGAACAGCGAGGACTTGCCGGCGTTGGGCATGCCGACGATCCCGACCTTCATCGGCACGTGACGCCACCTCCCGCGGCCAGTGAGCCGACGACGGTCCCAAGGAGCGCTCCAGCCGCCACGTCGGATGGGTAGTGCACGCCCAGGTAGGGCCGGCTGAGGCCGAAGGCCACCGCGGCGCCGTAGAGCACGCCGGGCGCCACCAGCCCGCCGTAGACGCGGGCCGCCGCGAAGGAGGTGGTGGCATGGGCGCTGGGGAACGACAGTGCCGAGACGACCGGCGACAGCGGCGGGAGGCCGTCGAGCTGCGGGCGTGGGCGGCGCACGGCCAGCTTGACCGCGTAGTTGAGCGCGTAGGCCGCGGCCACCGCCCCGGCGCCGCGCAGCCACACGGCGCGACGCTCGGGGTCCAGCGCCGCCCCGGCCAGGCCCAGCGCCAGCCAGCAGGCGGCGTGCTCGCCCAGGCGTGAATAGACGAGGGCGGCGCGCTCACGGCGCGGCCCGTGACCGCGCGTGCGGGCGGCCATCAACAGGCCCCGATCGAGCTCGCTGAACGCAGCCTGGACTCGTCCGTGCGAAGCACTGCTAACCGTTGGCATGCGCCCTGACTCTACGAAGCGTCGGGCGCCCGGCGGCGGCCGACCGCGACAGTCCGTAAATTCGCGCTATGCGGACCACGCTGCGGCTGCCCGCCAGGATCGCGCTCGTGGTGGCCGGCGGGGCGCTGCTGGTAGCCCTCGGCGTCTCCCTCCTGCTCGTCAACACCGTCAGGCTGCACCACACCGCCGACGCGACCCGTCGCTCCGATGACTATCTGGTGGCGACGATCGACCTCGAGCGGCTGGTCGTCGACGCCGAGACCGGCTTGCGCGGGTACGTGATCACCGGTCAGCGGCTGTTCCTGGCGCCCACTCAGCAGGCCCAGAAGGGGTTCGCGCAGGCCAAGGCACAGCTGGCGCGCGCGGCGAGCGTGGACGGCGGGTTCGCCGGCGAGGCCCGCCGCCTGGCCGCGGCCTCCGATACGTACATGACCGGCTACCTGCCGCGGGTCCTCGTCTTGGCCGCGCACGACCGCCCCGCCGCCCGGACCGACGCCATCACGCTGCGCGGCAAGCAGCTCGTCGACGCGGTACGCACGAGCGCGGCCGCGCTGGAGCGGCGTGTGTCCGCGCGCGAGCGCGTCCGGCAGAACGCGGCCACGACCGAGGCCAGCCACGCCACCGTCGAGGCGATCGTCGTGCTCGTCCTGCTCACGCTGGGCACGGTGCTGCTCGGCGTGTTCCTCGGCCGCCTCGCGCTCTCGCGCGAGCGGGCCCGCCGGCGCAGCGAGAGCACCGTCGAGGTGCTGCGCCAAAGCCTGCTGCCGACGGCGCTGCCGGCCATCCCGGGCTGCGACCTCGCCGTCCGCTTCCTCCCGGCCCAGGCGGCAGAGCTCGTCGGCGGGGACTTCTACGACGCCTTCCCGGTCAGCGACGGGCGCTGGGCGATCGTCATCGGCGACGTCTGCGGAAAGGGGGCCGAGGCCGCGGCGGTGACGGCGATGGCGCGGTGGACGCTGCGCAGCCTCGCCTCATGGGCAGTGAGTCCCGGCGAGGCCCTGCGCTTCCTCAACCGGGCGATGCTCGGCGAGGGCCTGGAGGGGCGCTTCGTCACCGTGGCCTACCTGCTGCTGACCCTCGAGAACGGGACCGCTCAAGTCTCGCTGGCCTGCGCGGGGCACCCGCCCCCGATCCTCGTGCCCGCCGCGGGCGACCCGCGCACCCTCCCGTCGCGGGGCACCGTGCTGGGCATCTGGCCCGACATCAGGCTCCAGACCACCGAGCTGGCGTTCGCGCATGGCGACACGATCCTGCTCTATACCGACGGCGTGTCTGACCCTGGTCCCGGCCCGGAACGCCAGCCCGCCGAGGCGCTGCGCGGCCACGTGCACGGAGCCGATGCCGCGCAGCTCGCCGACACGCTCGAGCGCTATGCCACCCAGCCCGCCGAGGTGCAGCGCGACGACATCGCCATCGTCGCGGTGCAGTTCACCGATCGCCGGCAGGGCGATGGCGCCCGGGGCGACGGGACCGGGAGCGCAGTGGCGGTGTCGCCGCCCTCGCTGCTCTGAGCCCCGCGGGTTGGGCTCAGCGCTGGACCGAGCGAGCGTCGGTCAGGCGCGCCGGGGAGTCGTCGTCGCACTCGGCGAAGAATCCGCCGACCACCTCGAGCAGGTGGTCGATGCCGTCAGCGGCGAACAGGATCGGCTGATAGCGCGTGATGTCGTAGTCCAGGACGCCCATCTCCGCGATGTCCAGGGGGCGGATCTCCGCGCCGCGGAACTCCTCGATCTCCCCGTAGGAGGAGAGCAGCCCCGCGCCGTAGGCGCGCAGCTCGCGGTGGGTGGGACCGTTCTCATAGAGGACGCCGAACTCGATCGAGAACCAGAACACCTTGGCGAAGAAGTCGCGCCCGGGTTCGGTCTCCAGGCGGCGCGACGCCTGTCCGGCCAGCCGGTTGAGCTCTGCCAGCCGCGGGCTGGCCATCAGTCCGCCGTGACCGATGACCTCATGGATGAGGTCGGGCTCGGGGGTGTAGAGGGGGCGTGCGTGGTGGCGGACGTACTGAGTCGAGTAAAAGACGCCGTCGGCGAGCGAGCCGTAGAACTGGTCGAAGCCCACCAGCCCGGCGGCGGGGCGGTACTGAAAGCCGGTGAGCGGTCGCAGCCGGTCTGAGACCTCGTCGAGCTGGGGAATGCGGTCGGCCGGGAGCGCGAGCGCCGCCATCGCGTCGCGGTACTCCCGGCACGCCAGGCGCTCGTGCTTGGCGGCCAGTTCGCGGCACACCGTGCGCCAGACATCCTGCTCGGCCTCGGTGTAGTCGACGCGCGGGATCGCCTGGCCGGGGGCCCACCGCAGCGCGCGAGCGGCGATGTGGTTGCGCCGCTCGCGGTAGACGGGATCGCCGAAGCCGGGGTGGTCCTCGTCGAGATGGACGGTGACCGTGCCGTCCTCAGTGGTCGTGATCGGCGCGTAGAGCTGGGCCTCCTCAAACACCGGCGGCCACCTCCTGCCCGGCGGCGTCAGCGGCGGCCCATGACAACGCGTAGCGGCCGTCGTCCAGCGCCTGGCACAGCGGGGTGAGCCGCAGCGGGCGGAACGTGTCGCACATGACGGCCAGCTCATCGGTCCACCGCTTGCCGATCGACTTCTCGGCCAGGCCCGGCGCCGGGCCGTGAGGCAGGCCGGAGGGGTGCAGCGTCACCGAGCCGACATCGACGCCCCGGCGCGACCCGAAGTCGCCCGAGACGTAATAGATCATCTCCTCCGACTGGAGGTTGGAGTGGTTGTAGGGGATCGGGATCGCCGGGTGGGTGGGCTCCGATTCCCAGTCGAGCATCCGCGGGCAGAACGAGCAGATGACGAAGTTGGGGCCCTGGAAGGTCTGGTGCACGGGGGGCGGCATGTGGATGCGTCCGGCGATGGGCTCGAAGTCGTCGACGTTGAACGTGTACGGGTAGACGAACCCGTCCCAGCCGACGACGTCGAGCGGGTGGTAGTCCAGGCCGTAGCGCTGGTAGCCGCGGCGCACCCGGGTCACCAGCTCGAAGTCGCCCCGCTCGTCATGGGTGACCAGGTCGGCCGGGCCGTGGAAGTCCCGGTGCGAGTAGGGCGCATGCTCGAGCAGCTGCCCGTACCGGTTGCGGTAGCGGTTCGGAGTCTCGATCTCTCCCGGGGTGAAGAAGGTCAGCCACAGCTGCTCGCCCTCGGGGTGGAACCGGTAGATGGTTCCGCGCGGGATGACGACGTAGTCGTGGGGGCGGTAGCTCAGGGTCCCGAAGGTCGTCTCGAGCCGGCCCGAGCCCTCGTGGACGAAGATGACCTCATCGCCCTCGCCGTCGCGGAAGAAGTAGGCCTGCTCCTCGGTGGGGCGGCAGATCCCGATCTCGACGTCATCGTTGAACATGAGCAGGCGGCGACCCAGCACCGGGTCGCCGCCCGCCTCGACGGAGCGTGTGTCGAACAGACGGTGGGCGTGGGCGGCCGGAACCCACTCCTCACGCTCCAGCGCCGTGAACGACCCCAGTTCGCTCACCCGGCACGGCGACTCCAGGTGGTAGAGGATCGATTCGTTGCCGGAGAATCCCTCGAACCCCATCACCTCCTCGGTCAGCAGCCGGCCCTCCTCGCGGAAGGCGACATGGCGCTTGGCCGGAATCCTGCCTCGCTGCTCGTAGCGCATCAGCGGCTCCCTCGTCGTTGAAAGGGCGGGCGGGAGTGGGAGTGATCCTGGCTAGAGGTTCCCACGCCGGTCCTGCTCGCGCTCCAATGCCTCGAACAGCGCCTTGAAGTTCCCCTCGCCGAATCCGCGCGCCCCGTGGCGCTCGATGAGCTCGAAGAACACCGTGGGGCGGTCGCCGACGGCGTGGGTGAAGATCTGCAGCAGGTAGCCCTCCTCGTCGCGGTCCACGAGGATCCCGAGGCGCTGCAGGTCGGCGAGGTCATGGTCGATTGCGCCGATGCGCTCCGGCACGTCGGCGTAATAGGTCTCGGGGATGGGCAGGAAGCGCACCCCGCGCGCCGCCAGCTCATCCACCGTCTTGACGATGTTGGTCGTGGACACGGCGATGTGCTGCACGCCCGGTCCGCGGTAGAAGTCCAGGTACTCCTCGATCTGGGACTTGCGCTTGCCCTGCGCGGGCTCGTTGATCGGGAACTTGATCTTGCCTGAGCCGTCGGTGACGACCTTGGACATCAGGGCCGAGTACTCGGTGGAGATGGCCTCGTCGGAGAAGTGGATGAGCTCGGTCATGCCGAACACTCGCTCGTAGTAGCTCACCCACTCCTGCATGCGGCCCAGCTCGACGTTGCCCACGACGTGGTCGATGCCCACGAGCAGCCCGTCGGGGCCCGTGGGGGCGACGTCGCGCGCGACGAACCCCGGCAGGAACGGGCCGGTGTACCCACCGCGGGCGACGAAGACGTGGCGCGTCTCGCCGTAGGTCGCGACCGAGGCCAGCTGCACGCGGCCGTGCTCGTCGGTGATCTCCTGGGGGGCGTCGACGCCCACGGCGCCATGAGCGACGGCGTGCTCGTAGGCGGCGCCCGCGTCGGGGACGCTGAGGGCGATGGTGCGCACCCCGTCGCCGTGGCGCGCGTGATGCTCGGAGATCTCGTCGTCGCCGGCCAGGGTGCCGGTGAGGACGAGGCGAATCCGGCCCTGCTGGAGCACGTGGGAGACGCGGTCACGAGAGCCGGTCTCCAGGCCGCGATAGGCGATTTCGGTAAATCCCCAGGCGCGGCTGTAGTAGTAGGCGGCCTGAGTGGCATTGCCGACGAAGAGCTCGAGGTGATCGATCCCGTGGACGGGCATCACGTCGGCGGAGGAGGCGTGTGGGAACTGAAGCGTTTCGGTAGTCACCTATGCAATGATCCGGAGCTTGGACCGGCTTCACAAGGCCGGTACGTTGTGTTGACGCACGTCTCTGACCGGACATGGACGCTACGGATCGAAGAATCGTTGCGCTGCTCCGCGAGAACGCCCGCCGCTCGTTCTCGGACATCGGCAAGCACGTACACCTGTCGGCGCCGGCGGTCAAGCGGCGGCTGGACCGGCTGGAGCGCGACGGCGTGGTCCTGGGCTATACGGCGGTGGTCGACCCCGAGGCGTTCGGCTGGCACGCCGAGGCGTTCGTCGACCTCTACTGCGAGGGCGAGATGTCGGGCTCGGTCATCAAGCAGGCGGTCCAGAAGGAGGCCGGCGTCGTCTCGGCCCACACCGTGGCCGGGGAGGCGAGCGCCCTACTGCACGTGATGGCCGAGGACACCAAGAGCCTCGAGTTCGCGCTCGAGCGCATCCGGGCGACGCAGGGCGTGATCCGGACGGTCACCGAGGTCGTGCTCTCCACCCTGTTCACGCGATGAGGCGGACCTATCCCGATGGGCGGCCGCCCTCGATCCGCGACTTCATGGCCTTCGAGGAGCACGTCCGCAACGCCCGGGCGCTCCGGGGTCAGGAGGTGCCGCCCGCGTGGTACGAGATCCCCGTCTTCTACTTCACCAATCCGGGCGCGGTGTACGGAGATGGCGAGGACATCCCCATGCCGTTCGACACCCAGATGCTCGACTACGAGCTGGAGTTGGCCTGCGTGATCGGCGCCGACGGCCGGCCCGAGGGCTTCACGATCATGAACGACTTCTCCGCCCGCGACCTCCAGTTCCGGGAGATGCCGGTGGGGCTGGGGCCGGCCAAGGGCAAGGACTTCGCCACGGCCCTGGGGCCGGTCCTCGTCTCGCCCGACGAGCTGCCGCCCGATCTGGACATGCGCGCCGTCGCCCGGGTCAACGGCGAGGTGCGCACCGACAGCCGCACCGGCGACATCTACCACTCGTGGGGTCGGCTGATCGAGGCCGCCGCGCGAAACACCCCCGGTCTGATCGCCGGGGAGGTCATCGGCTCGGGCACCGTGGGGCGAGGCTGCATCCTCGAGCACGGCGACGGGCGTTGGCTGGCCCGCGGGGACGAGATCGAGTTGGAGATCGAGGGGATCGGGGTCCTGCGCAACCGCGTCGTGTGAGCGCGGCGTCCCGCGCGGGGGTGGGCCGCCGGCGGCGGTGCGCCGGCGGGTGGGCGCCGGCGGGGCGGGTCAGCCGCCGAAGCCGACCCGGTGGGCCTCGGTGTCGACGAGGACGTACACGACCTTCTCGAGGTCGAGCGACACGTCTCCGTCCTCGGCCTTGAGGGTGTGCCAGCCGGTCTTGCCCAGCCCCTCGCGCAACTTTTCCAGGTGCTTGGGCGCGACGCGGACCGATAGCACCGGTCCGCCCAGGAATCCGATGTTGATCTTCTGAGGCTTGTCGTCGTCGGTCACAGGTGATGCTCCTCTGATGGCTGCACGATCTCGGTGAGAACCCCGCCCGTCGAGGCGGGGTGAAGGAAGGCCACCCGCGAGCCGCGGATCCCGGTGCGCGGCGCCTCGTCGATGAGGCGCATGCCGGCCGCGGCGCACGCGTCCAGCGCGGCCTGCACCGACTCGACGCGATAGGCCACATGGTGCAGGCCCGGTCCCTTACGGCTCAGGAACTTGCCCACCGCGGTGTCGGGTCCGAGTGGCTGCAGCAGCTCGATGTGACTGTCGCCGACGTCGAGCAGCGCCGCATCGACGCCCTGCTCGGACACGGTCTCGCGGTGGACGAGTGGCATGCCCAACTGGTCGCGGTAGAGCGCGAGCGCGTCGTCGATGCTCTCGACGGCGACGCCGACGTGGTCGATGGCGGACAGCATGGCGCCGCCGAGCATATCGGTCGGCTGTCGCGGCTCGGCGGGCCGCGCTGGCGCGTTGGCGCGTTGCCGCCGTGGCGGCGCTACTGCTCGGCGGGCGGCGTCGGCGCCACCGGCGTCTCGGTGGACGCGGCGGCGAGGCCGAGGTGAATGCCAGGGCGGCGGTCCGGGGCGGTGACCTGCGTGCCGGCCATGATCCTGTCGATCTCGTCGCGCTCGAGCACCTCGTCGGCCAGGAGCGCCTGCGCGAGCTTGTCGAGCTGGACGCGGTGGGTGCGCAGGAGCTCCTGGGCGGCCCGGAACGCCTCGTCGGCCAGTTCGCGGACCTCCTCGTCGCGGACGCGGCGAGTCGACTCCGACAGCATCTCGGAGTTGACGCGCAGGGAGGTGAAGCCTGTCCCCATCGCGTAGTCGTGGATCATCGAGTAGGCGATGTCGGCCACGCGGCGCAGGTCGTCGGTGGCGCCGTTGGTGACCGAGCCGAACACCAGGGACTCGGCCGCCCGGCCGCCCAGCAGCATGGTCATCATGTCGACCAGCTCGGCGCGGGTGCGCAGGTAGCGGTCCTCGGCGGGCAGGTTGAGTGTGTAGCCCAGCGCCCGGCCGCGCGGGATGATCGAGATCCGGTGGACCGCGTCCACGGACGGCAGCAGCTCGGCGACGAGGGCGTGCCCGGCCTCGTGGAAGGCCACGACGCGCCGCTCGCGGTCATTGAGGCGCCGGCGCGACTGCATGCCCGCGACAACGCGCTCCAGCGCCTGGTCGAAGTCAACGCCGTCGATCGCGTCCTGGCCGCGGCGGGCCGCGTTGATGGCGGCCTCGTTGCAGATGTTGGCCAGGTCGGCGCCGGTGAGCCCCGCGGTCTGGCGGGCGAGGATCCCGAAGTCGACGGTGCCGGCGACGGGCTTGTCGCGCGAGTGGACCTCCAGGATGCGCTCGCGGCCGGTCACGTCGGGCGGCGAGACGAAGATGTGGCGGTCAAAGCGGCCCGGCCGCAGCAGCGCCTGGTCAAGCTTCTCCAGCAGGTTGGAGGCGGCGATGACGACGACGTCCTTCTTGCCGTCAAAGCCGTCCATCTCGACCAGGAGCTGGTTGAGCGTCTGGTCGTACTCGCGGTTGGCCGCCCCGCCGGAGCGCGCGGTGCCGACGGCGTCGAGCTCGTCAATGAAGATGATCGCCGGAGCGTGCTTGCGCGCCTCCTTGAACAGGCGCCGGATGCGGGCCGAGCCCAGGCCGGCGAACATCTCGACGAACGAGGACGCCGACTGGGAGTAGAAGGAGGCGCCGGACTCGTGGGCAACGGCCTTGGCCAGCAGCGTCTTGCCGGTCCCCGGCGGGCCGTGCAGCAGGATCCCCGCCGGCAGGTGCGCCCCCAGGGTCCGGAAGCGCTTGGCGTCGCGCATGTAGTCGACGATCTCGCGCAGCTCGGCCTTGGCCTCCTCGGCGCCGGCGATGTCGTCCCAGGCGATCGGCGGGGTGGTCTCGGGCCGGATCTCAGCCGGCTTGGTCCGGGGGACCAGCCGCATCGTCATGAACACGAGGGCCACCAGCGCCCCCATGAAGATCAGTGGCACCCAGTCGTGGACCCAGCTGATGAAGTCGGGGTCGCCGAGGAACGTTCCGTAGACCATGCGCCTGGGGATTATCGGCAGGAGGGACCGCGGGGTGAAGGGGTGGTGGACGAGTTGGCAGGGGGGCCGCCGGAGAGCGCCGTACCCCGCGGCGCGCCGCTTGGACCCCCGGCGCTTCAGACCGCGGCTACTGGACCCGCTCCGAGCCGCGGGTTGGGCGCGTAGGCCCGCCCCACCTTGGCGCACGGCCGGCCGTCGAGCAGGACGACGTCGGCGGTGAAGTCGTTCTGCCCTCGGATGAGCGAGGAGCCCACGCCGTAGGCGTCGACGGCCACGTCGGCCGCCTCGAACTCCCGGATGCGCGAGGCGGTGAAGCCGCCGCTGACGACGATCTTGACCTCGCCGAAGCCGGCGCCGTCCAGCGCGCCGCGGACCTTCTCCACCAGCCGTGGGTTGACGCCGGTGGGCTTGAAGCCGCCCATCTCGTGCCACAGGGAGCGATCCACGAGCAGCTCCGAGGTGTCCAGGCGGACGCCCCACAGCTTGCCCTGGAGCGCCTCGGCGACCTCGAGGGCGGTGGCCACGGAGTCGTTGACGAAGTCCACCAGCACGGTGATGTTCATGTCGTGGTGGAAGTGCTCGGCGAACTTGACCGCCGCCTTCACCGTGTCGCCTCCATAGGCGGCGATGAGCCCGTGGGGGACGGTGCCGATGCCGCGGCCGCCCCACCACGACGCCTGGGCGTCGGTGGAGACACCGATCGCACCGGCGACGTGAGCGCTCCAGCCGTCGCCGGTCTGGACCAGCCAGTGGTCGTGGCGGGCGGGGAAATAGAAGATCTGCTTGCCGCGAGCCGCCTCGACCACCTCGGCGACGTTGCGCATGATCAGCGAGCGGCGCGCCAGCGAACCCAGGTAGACGGTCTCCAGGTGAGCGAACACGGAGTAGTCGCCCTCGATCGTCATCACGGTCTCGCGGGGGGCGATCCGGTCGCCCTCCTTCAGCGCGTGGACCTGGAGGCGATCCCAGCCCGGGACCCACTCGCCGCCGTCGTGGTGACCGGCGCACGTCTTGAGCACCGCGATCGCCTCGTCGATGCCGCCGAGGATCGACTCCTCCTTCTGGAACACCTGCATCGTCACATGGGGATGCTCGCCTTCGCTCTCGAGCAGCGACTTGGTGAGCACGAAGTACGCGTCGGAGTAATACCCGTCGCGGATGCGATCGACGGGCAGTCGAAAGATCGCGGGATCGAGGCGGT
Organism: uncultured Actinomycetota bacterium; assembly: GCA_963758035.1. GTDB lineage: Bacteria > Actinomycetota > Thermoleophilia > Solirubrobacterales > Solirubrobacteraceae > Palsa-465. The sequence goes on along the minus strand of CAVWTW010000013.1, from coordinate 39,237 downwards.
TGGAGACCTGCGTGGAGATGCGCAGAGTCTATTGACGGTGGTACCGTTCACCGGGGATGCTCAGCATCACCTGCCACTGACGTCGTTCTGAATCGCGGGCGCCGCGGCCGCTTGAAGGCCGCCCGCCGCCCGCTGCCTCGCCGTTCCCTGTCAGTGAGTGTGTGTGATGAGTTCGTACCTGCGCGTTCTGCGCCACAGAGACTTCAAGTTCCTCTTCCTCGGCCAGTCGGCCAGCGCCATCGGCGACCAGGTGGTGATCGTCGCGCTGGCGCTGTACATCACCCAGCGCACCGGCTCGCCCACCGATCTGGGGCTGGTGCTGGCCGCGCAGTCGCTGCCGCTCATCGGCCTGGTCCTGTTCGGCGGGGTGTGGGCGGACCGGCTGCCGCGCCACCGGATCATGACCGCCGCCGACTATGCGCGGGCGCTGCTGCACGCGGTGCTCGCGGCGTCGATCGTGCTGGGCGGCGCGAGCGTGGCGGAGATGATCGTGATCGAGGCGCTGTTCGGGGCGGCCCGGGCGTTCTTCCAGCCGGCCTACTCCGGTCTGCTGCCGCAGACGATTCCCGACGGCGAGGCCCAGGACGCTCGGGCCCTGTCCTCCAGCACGGAGAACCTGGCCATCCTCATCGGGCCGGCGCTGGGCGCCGTCCTGGTCCTCACCGTCGGCGCCGGGGCGGCGTTCGCGCTGGACGCGGCGACCTTCCTCCTCAGTGCCGAGCTGTTGCGCCACATCCGCCCGCGCGTCCGCGGCGAGATCCCGCAGGTCCCGCAGGAGGGCACCACCGTGCTCGCCGACCTGCGGGCCGGCTGGTACGAGGTGCGCTCGCGCACGTGGGTGTGGGCGACGATCGCGGCCTTTGCCATCGCGGTTCTGTCCGCTTACGCCCAGTGGTACGCGCTGGCGCCGCTGGTGTCCAAGCAGCTCTACGGCTCCGCGGGCGTGTTCGGCCTGCTCGAGAGCGCTGCCGGCGGCGGCGCCGTGGTCGGCGCCCTGGTCGGCATCCACTGGCGCCCGCGCCATCCGATGCTCGTCGGACTGGTGCTGACGCTGGTCTGGCCGGTACAGACGTTGGCCTTCGCGGCCGCCGCTCCGCTCGCCGTGGTAGTGGTGCTGGCCTTCGGAGCCGGCCTGGGCTTCACGCTGTTCGAGGTCTGGTGGGCGACCGCCCTGGTCCGCCACATCCCGCCCCAGGCGCTGTCGCGCGTGAGCGCCTATGACTGGATGGGCTCGCTGGCCCTGCTCCCCCTCGGCTTCGCCATCGCCGGGCCGCTGGCGGGCGCGGTGGGCGCGCGCACGGTGCTGGCCGTAGGCGCTGCCGTGGCGCTGGTCGTGCTGCTGGCGGCGATGGTGCCGCGCGGCACGCGCCAGCTCGTCGATGACGGCGAGCCGCTGGGCTCAGCCGAGCAACCGCCCGATGATGTCGCGGTAGAAGCCGGCGGCGAAGCCGAGGTCGCGCACGTCGATCCGCTCGTCGGCGTTATGCATAAGCGGAGCGGTCTCTAGCATCGTCTGGTGGCGCTGGGGGAAGAAGCCGTAGGCCACGCACTCGGGGAACGCCTCGCGAAACCAGCGCGAGTCAGAGAAGCCCGGGAGGATCACCGGCACCGTGCTCCCGGCGGGGTCGTTGGCGGTGATCCACTCCTCGATGGCCGTCATCAGCTCGCTCTGTACCCCCGAGGCGTTGCCGACCACCTCCTCGGTGAAATCGATGCGCAGCTCATCCGACGGCTCGCCCAGGACCTGGTGGATGCGCCGCCACACGGCGTCCTCGCCCAGGCCCGGAGGCACCCGGCAGTCGATGCGCACCTGGGCGCGCGCGGGGATGACGTTCATCTTGCTCGAGGCGCTGCTCATCGTCGGGGTCAGGGTCACCCCCAGCATCGGCTCCACCACCGTGCGCAGGCGCGGATCCTCGGCCTCGATGCGCGCCAGCGCGCCTGACGGGTCCTCGGGATCGTGACCCAGCCCTCGCAGCATGGCGGCGGGCGCCTCGGTGAGTTCGAACCCCTCCGGCTGCCCGGCCAGGGCGGTCAGCACCGGGGCGAGCTTGAGCAGCGCGTTGTCGCCGGTACGGGGCATCGAGGCGTGGCCGGCGGCGCCCAGCGCGGTCACGTTGAAGCGGAAGATCCCCTTCTCGGCGCAGCAGACGCCGTAGCGGCGCCGGCCCCCGTACTCGAACACCGCACCCGCGCCCTCGTTGAGCAGGAAGTCGCAGCGGACCGCGTCGGGATGGGTCTCGGCCAGCCAGCGCGCACCGACGTCGCCGCCGGTCTCCTCGTCGGAGACAAACACGAGCTTCAGCGCTCCTGACGTCGGGCGCCATCCCTCCCGGGCCAGGCTGACCGCGGCGACAGCCTCGGCCGCCACCTGGTTCTTCATGTCCAGCGCGCCCCGGCCCCAGAGAAAGCCGTCGGCTTCGTCGCCCGACCACGGGTCATGGCGCCAGTCCGACGCGTCGGCGAGGACCGTGTCGACGTGGCCGAGCAGGACGAGGACGGGGCCGTCGCCCTCGCCGTCGAGGGTCGCGACCAGGTTGGGGCGCTCCGGGTCGGCAGCCAGGATCTGAGTGTCAAACCCGGCCGCCGAGACGTAGCGCTCGAGGTGCTCGATCGCCGCCCGCTCGCGGCCCGGGGGGTTGACCGTGTCAAAGCGGATGAGTTCCTGCAGCAGCGTGATCGTGGCGCGCTGGAGATCGTCGGACGTCATCGTTTCAGACCAGACTATCGGCGTAGGATGCGCGCGGTGCCCGGCGCCTCCGACGACCTCGACCTCGCGCTGGAGCTGGCCGGCGTCGCCGATGCGATCACGATGGGCCGGTTCCGCGCCGAGGATCTCGTGGTCGAGACCAAGCCCGACCTGACCCCGGTCTCGGAGGCCGACCGCGCCGTCGAGCAGGCGATGCGCGAGCACCTGGCGTCCCGGCGTCCCCAGGACACGGTGTTCGGCGAGGAATACGGCGAGGCCGACGCCACCGACGGATCCGGAACGCGCCGCTGGATCGTGGACCCGATCGACGGGACCAAGGGGTATGTCCGGGGCATGCCGGTGTGGGCGACCCTGCTCGCGCTCCAGGACCGCGGCGAGATGGTGATCGGCGTCGTCTCGGCGCCCGCGATGGGCCGGCGCTGGTGGGCGGCGCGCGGCGCCGGGGCCTTCACCACTGACACGCCGGATTCCGAGCCCCGCGGCCTACTCGTCTCGGGCATCGGCGAGCTCGGCGACGCGCAGATGTGCTGGGGCGGCTTTGAGGAGTGGCGCCAGACGGGGCGGCTCGAGGTGCTCCTGGAGCTGTCTGAGAAGTGCTGGCGCACCCGCGGCTACGGGGACTTCTGGCAATACATGCTCGTCGCCGAGGGCGCGGCCGAGCTCGCCCTGGACCCGATCGTGGCGCTGTGGGACGTCGCCGCGCCGATGGTCATCCTGGAGGAGGCCGGCGGCCGCTTCACGGACTTCGCCGGCAGCGCGACCGCGGCCGGCGGCGACGGGATCGGCTCCAACGGGCTCGTGCACGAGGCCGCCCGGGAGATCCTGGCGGGCCCGTAGCCCCCCCGGCGCTACCGGTCCTGGCCGTTTCCCGATGGCTCGTAGATGGTGGCGCCCTTGAGCTCGGGCGGCAGGAACTCCACCTCGTCGCCGCCCGGCTGCGAGGCGTGGACGTAACCATCACCGTGGCCCAGCCGTCGGTCCAGGGATGTCGTGGCGTTGCGCAGATGCGCGGGAACGGGGTAGTGGGGGCGCTGCGCCACCAGCGCGCGCGCCGCGCCGAGGCCCTGATACGCCGCCCAGCTCTTCGGGGCCCGCGCCAGGTAGGCCGTCACGTGCGCCAGGTGCAGCCAGCACTCCGGCGGGCCGATCATCTTGACCGCCTGCATGCCCGACACCGCGACGGTGAGGGCCCCAGAGGCCGCGACGCCGATCTCTTCCGAAGCTGAGATGACCAGCCGCCGCGCGATGAACTCAGGCGACTCTCCGCCTGCCTCCATGCGGGCCAGCCAGTACAGGGCGGCGTCCGCGTCTGAGCCGCGGATGGACTTGATGAAGGCGCTGATGATCGCGTAATGCTCATCAGCGCCCTTGTCGTAGGACACCGCCCGCTGTCCCACCGCCTTCTCGACTGTCGCCAGTCCGATGAGGCCCCCATCCGGCTGCAGCTGCGCAGCCCGCTCGATGGTGCCGAAGAGGCGACGAGCGTCCCCATTGGACGTCAGCAGAAGATGTTCGAGAGCCGGCTGGTCGAGCTCGTAGGGCGCCCGGGGGTCATCGGCCGGGATGCCGACGCCCCGTTTGGGATCCGAGAGCGCGCGACGCGCCAGCTCGGTCAGATCCTCCTCGCCCAGCGGCAGCACGACGTGCACCTGGAGGCGCGAGACCAGGGATCGGTTGAGCTCGAACCCCGGATTCTCAGTGGTGCTGCCGACCAGAACGACGGTCCCGTTCTCGACATAGGGCAGCAGGGCATCCTGCTGCGCCTTGTTCCAGCGAGCGATCTCGTCGATGAACAGCAGGGTCCTGCCGCCCATCCCCCGCCGCTGCTCGGCGCGGCCGATGACCGCACGGAGCTCCTTGATGCCGTCGGTCACCGCGTTGAGCTGCTCGACCTCAGCATCCACCTCCCTGGCCACGCAGAGCGCGATGGTCGTCTTACCCGTCCCCGGCGGGCCCCACAGCACCATCGAATGCGGCACTCCTGAAGCGAGCGACACGCGCAGCGGAGAGTCCGGGGCGGTCAGCTGCGGCTGTCCGACGACATCGTCGAGCGACTGCGGGCGCATGCGTTCCGCCAGCGGCAGGTGCGCCAAGCTCAACGTCGCCCCAAGCATCAACTGGTCTTCCATCACTCTCCACGGTACCGCCGCGGACAGCCCTGGCCGGTCCGCCGAAACTACTACGCTGTAGGAATGGCTGAACACCATGCCCACGGGGCGCTTCTCGCCCAATATCACCCGCTCCCGCGGGGGCCGCGCGTGTGCCTGCGCCTCGCCCGGCGGCGGGACCTGCCGGCCATCGCGGACCTGTACGCGCGTCAGGGGATCGCGGCGCATCAGCTGTCACTGGCGCGGCTGGTGAGCTTTGACCTCCTGACTGCGTTGGTGCTGTGCGCAACTGCGCTGATCGACTCCCGCGAGACAGTGCTGGGGGTGGGCGCGATCGAGCTCGACCGGCCCGCCGAGCCGACGCTGGTGGTCGTCGATCAGCAGGAGACCGACGGCCTGGGCGAGCTGCTTTCTGACGCCCTCGTGGCCCACGCCACCGCGCTGGCGGGCGCCCGCGCCGCCTGACGCCAGGCCTCGCGACGCCGGTTACGGGTCTCACGTAGCGCCGGTAGGCTCACCCGATGACCGCCACCGCCTCCGCCACCGACCAGCTCGAGTCCTTCAACCCCGCCACCGGCGCCCGGCTGGGCGCGGTGGGCGTGACCGCCCCCGATGACGTCCCCGCGGTCGTCGCCGGGGTCGCCCAGGTGCAGCCGTTCTGGGCCCAGCTCACACTGCGCGATCGCGCCCGATACCTGGAGCGCGCCGCCCAGGTGCTCATCGACGAGTCCGACGAGATCCGCGACCTCATCGCCGCCGAGCAGGGCAAGCCGCGCAACGAGGCCTTCGCGATGGAGGTGCTGCCGACGATCGACGCCCTGCACTGGATCGCGGGTGAGGGACGACGCGTCCTGGCCGACGAGGCGGTCCCCATGCCCCAGCTGTTCCTCAAGACCAAGCAGACCGCGTTCACCTACGAGCCGCTGGGGGTCATCGGGGTCATCTCGCCATGGAACTATCCGTGGAGCATCCCGTTCGGCGAGGTGGCGCTGGCCCTGATGGCCGGCAACGGCGTGGTGCTCAAGCCGGCATCGCTCACCCCGCTCATCGGGGACCGGATCGCGCACGTGTTCGAGCGCGCCGGTGTCCCCGAGGGGCTGATCAGAGTCGTGCACGGCCCGGGCACAGGTCCGGCCGTGGTGTCCTCCGACGTGGCCAAGGTGTTCTTCACCGGCTCGGTCGAGACCGGGCGCGGCGTGGGCGAGGAATGTGCCCGGCGCCTGAAGGGCTCGGTGCTGGAGCTCGGCGGCAAGGACCCGATGATCGTCCTCGGCGATGCCAAGCTCGAGCACGCCGTCGCGGGCGCCCTGTGGGGCGGCTTTGCCAACGCCGGACAGACCTGCTCGGGGATCGAGCGCGTCTATGTGATGCGCGAGGTGGCCGACCGCTTCACCGCCGCGGTCGTCCAGGGTGCGCGAGCCCTGCGGGTGGGCGATCCGATGGGCTGGGACACCGAGATCGGGCCGATGGTGTCGCGCGAGCAGTTCGAGATCGTGCGCGAGCTCGTCGATGACGCCGTCGCCGCCGGGGCCACGCTGCACTGCGGGGGACCCGTGGCGGGGCCGCCGGCGCCCGGGCTGACCGGAGACTTCTACGCGCCCGCCGTCCTCACCGGCGTCACCCACGACATGCGGATCATGCGCGAGGAGATCTTCGGGCCGGTGCTGCCGATCATCACCGTCGACTCCGAGGACGAGGCGCTGTCCCTGGCCAACGACTCTGCGTTCGGTCTGGGCGCCTCGGTGTGGACGTCGGATCGCGGCAAGGGTGAGCGCATCGCCCGCGAGCTTGAGTCCGGCATGGTCTGGATCAACGACCACATGTTCAGCCACGGCGCCTGCCAATGCGCCTGGGGCGGCGTCAAGGAGTCCGGGCTGGGGCGCACCCACTCCAAGTTCGGCCTGTATGAGTGCGTCAACATCAAGCTGCGCGTGTGGGAGCCCTCGGCGATCCGCAACCCGTGGTGGCACCCCTACGACGAGACCCTGGGCAGGGCGCTGCAGCAGACCGCCCGGCTGCTCTACGGGCGCCCGTCGATCCGGGCGGCGGCCCTGCGCGAGGGGGCGGTACCGCTGCTGCGGCTGGGCGGACGGTTGGCCAAGGACGCCGTGCGCCGCAGCTAGCGCCCGGGGGGCGGGTGAGCCGGCCACCGGCGGCACCCGCAATCCGCCGGAGCTACGCTTATCCCATGCCCGCACAGGCCTACAGCGGCAAGGAGTGCGTCTGCCAGTACCGCAAGGGGATCTGCGACCAGAGCTGCGTGCGCGACATGCTCGACACGCCGTTCTACATCGCGTGCCTGCGCCTGAAGGGCCGCCGGTGCGTGGTGGTGGGCGGCGGTGACGTGGGCCTGGAGAAGGTGGAGGGGCTGCTCGCCTGCGACGCCGCGGTCACGCTCGTCGCCCCCGAGGCGCACCCGGCGCTGCGCGAGCTCGCCGCTGAAGGCTCGATCGTGTGGGAGCAGCGCATGTATGAGTCCGGGGATCTCGAGGCGTGCCTGATCGCGATCGCCGCCACCGACACGACCGAGGTCAACATCCGCGTGTTCGAGGACGCCGAGCGGCGCGCCATGCTCGTCAACGTCGTCGATGTGCCGCCGCTGTGCAACTTCATCCTGCCGGCCATCGTGCGTACCGGCCCGCTGGCGGTGGCGATCTCGACCGCCGGCGCCTCGCCGGCGCTGGCCAAGCGGATGAAGCGCGAGATCGCCGAGCTGTTCGGCGAGCCCTACGCCGACCTGGCGGTGCTGCTCAACGACGCCCGCGGCTGGGCCAAGGGCACGCTGCCCACCTATCAGGACCGCAAGGAGTTCTTCGAGTCGATCGTCAACGGCGAGCCGGACCCGATCGCGCTGCTGCGCGACGGCCGGGCCGACCGCGTCCGGGACCTGATCGAGGCTGCCCAGCGGGCGCACGCGCCGGTCGCCGGATGATCCGGCGGTGAGCCGGCGCGCATGAGCGACCTCACCCATCTCGACGCTTCCGGCCAGGCGAGCATGGTCGACGTCTCAGACAAGCCGGCCACCGAGCGGCGCGCCCGGGCGCGCGCGGTCGTCCGGGTGTCGCCCGAGACCGCGGCCAAGGTGGCCGCGGGCAACGCCCCCAAGGGCGACGTCATCGGGGTGGCCAGGATCGCCGGGATCCAGGCGGCCAAGCGCACCTCCGAGCTCATTCCGCTGTGCCACCCGCTCTCGCTGTCCTACGTCGGCGTCGAGGGCGCCATCGACGTGGCGGCGGGGGAGATCGAGCTCGTCGCCGAGACTCGCACCACCGGCCCCACCGGGGTCGAGATGGAGGCCATGACCGCGGCCTCGGTGGCGGCCCTGACGGTCTACGACATGGTCAAGGGCGTCGAGCGGGGGGCCGAGATCGCCGGCGTGGTCCTGCTCGAGAAGGCCGGCGGGCGCTCGGGGCACTGGCAGCGCTGACCCCGCGGCAGCGCCCGCGGCACGGCAGGGCGGGCACCCGCCTATGCTCCGCCTCCTGATGAAGACCGCCATTCTCACCGTCTCCACCTCCGTCGCTGCGGGCGAGACCGAGGACCTCTCGGGCGCGGCGTTGGCCGAGCATGCTGAGGCCGCGGGCGCCGAGGTGGTCGTGCGCGACACCCTTCCCGACGACCGGGCCGCGATCGAGGACTGGCTGCGCCGTCAGGCCGCGGCGGGCGCGTCGCTGATCTTCACCACGGGGGGCACCGGGCTCACCGACGACGACGTCACCCCCGAGGCCACCGAGGCGGTGATCGAGCGCGCGGCACCGGGCTTCGCCGAGGCGCTGCGGGCCGAGGCGGTGCGCCACACGCCGATGGGGATCCTCACGCGGGGCGTCTCCGGGATCGCCGGCCGTGCGCTGATCATCAACTTTCCCGGCAATCCGAAGGCGATCGGCGAGCTCTTTCCTGTGATCGCGCCGACGCTCCAGCACGTCGTCGCGACGTTGCAGCGTGAGCGTGGTCAGCGCACCCCCGGCCATTGAGCTGCGCGGGCTCGCGCGCTACTTCGGCGAGCGGACCGCGTTGCGCGACGTGTCGGTGACGGTTGCCGCCGGCGCCACCCTGGCCGTCCTGGGCCGTAACGGCGCCGGCAAGACGACCCTCCTGCGGATTCTCGCCTCCCTGTTGCGACCGCACGAGGGCGAGGTCGAGCTGCTCGGCGAGCCGGTGCCCGCCCGCGCCCATCTCGTCCGCGGCCAGCTCGGACTCCTGGGTCACGAGCCGCTGCTCTATCGGGACCTCACGGGCCGAGAGAACCTCCAGTACCACGCCCGCCTGCACCGGATCGAGCCCGAGCGCGTGGATGAGGTCCTCGAGGCGGTCCAGATGGAGCGCCGCGCGTCAGACCCGGTGCGCCTGCTCTCGCGCGGCATGACCCAGCGCCTGGCCGTGGCCCGGGCCGTGTTGCACCGCCCCCGGCTGCTCCTGCTCGATGAGCCGCGGGCCAATCTCGACCCCGCCGCCTCACAGTTGATCGAGCCGCTCATCGGCCGCGACAGCGGCTGTACCCGCGTGCTCACCAGCCACGATCCCCGCGCGGCGCTGGCCGAGGCGGACGTCGTGCTGGCGCTCAAGGACGGCCGGCCGGCCTACGTCGGCGATCCGGGCCAGTTCAGCGAGGCGCAGCTCGAGGCGCTGTACGCATGAGGACCGCCGCGGTGGTGCTGCGCAAGGACCTGCGCCTGGAGCTGCGCACGCTCGAGACCGTCCCGGCGATGGTGCTGTTCGCGCTTGTGACGTTCGTCATCTTCCACTTCGGGCTCAACCGCGCGACGATCGACGGCCAGCTCGCCGCCGGGGTGCTCGTCGTGACGCTGCTGTTCGCGGCGATGCTGGGGGTCAACCGGCTGTTCGTGGCCGAGCGCGAGCAGGGTGGCTTCGACGCCTTCCTCCTGGCCCCGGTGGACCGCACCGCCCTGCTGGTGGCCAAGGCGAGCGGGCTCTTCCTGTTTCTCGTCGTGCTCGAGATCGTGGCCGTGCCGGCGTTTGGCCTGTTCCTGCTGGGACCGTCGCTCGGTCACGCGCTCCCCGGGCTGATTCTGCTGCTGGCGCTGGCCAACCTGGCCCTGTCGGTGATCGGGACCTTCGTCTCCGCGATCGCGGTCCACACAAGGGCGCGGGACCTCATCGGCCCTATGCTGGGCCTGCCCCTGCTCGTGCCCGCGCTGATCGCCACCGCCCGGGGCGCCGGTCCACTGCTCGCCGCCACCCATCCCGCGTCGGCGCCGCCAGGGAAGTGGCTGCTGATCCTCGCTCTTTATGATGTGGTGTTCGGACTGATCGCGTACGCGGTGTTCGACTTCCTCCTGGAGGATTAGTTGCTCCCTTCCACCACCTATGGCAGGGGCCTGCGAGCCCTCTCGCTGGCCACCCTCATCACGCTCGGCGCCGCCCTGGTGCTGGTGTTCTTCTACGCGCCGCTGGACGCCGGCCAGGGCTTCGTCCAGAAGATCTTCTACATCCACGTGCCGCTGGCCATCGTGTCGCTGGGCGGTTTCATCTTCGGCGGACTGCTCGCCATCGGCTACCTGCGCACCGGCGACCGGGCCTGGGACATGCGGTCCTACGTGGCCATCCACATCGCGCTCATCTTCGGCGTCGGCGGACTGATCACGGGCTCGATCTGGGCCAAGGCGTCATGGGGCCACTGGTGGGTGTGGAACGAGCCGACGCTCGTCTCCTACCTCATCGTGCTGCTGCTGTTCGCCACCTACCAGCCGCTGCGCTTCTCCATCGAGGATCCCGAGCGCCAGGCGCGTTATGCGAGCGTGTTCGCCATCGTCGCCGGTGCCTTCGTGCCTCTCAACTACCTCGCGGTGTCGCTGGCCACGGCCTACGTGCACCCCCGGGTCCTCACGCTGACCAGCGCCAACCTGCCGGCGTCGATGGCCCTCACGTTCGTCGTCGCACTGGCGGGGATCGCGCTGCTCTACGTGACTCTGTGGAAGTTCGAGATGGCGTCCAAGAACGCCCGCTCGCAGGTGCGCCGGCTGCGCCGCACGCTGCTCGGGGACGAAGCGGTGCGGCCCATGGGACGAAGCGCGGCGCCGTCATGAGCCTGCTCATCGCCTCGGCCCCGGCGCTGCCGCTGGGCACCTCGGGCAAGTACGTCGCCGCGGCGTACATCGTCTTCGTCGTCCTCATCCTCGTCTACGTGTCGATCATGGCCGTCCGCGCGCAGCGTCTGGAGCAGGAGCTCGACGAACTGCGCCGCGACGTCGAGGCTGCCCGAGCCTCGGGGGACCCCGCCGGCCGCGAAACCGAGGCGGTGCTGTGAGCGAGCTGCTGGTCATCGGTGTCTCGCACAAGACCGCGCCGGTGGAGGTGCGTGAGCGCCTGGCCCTGCCCACGGCGCGCGCGCTGGAGTTCCTGCGCGACCTGCGCGGCGGCGCCGAGGTGCACGAGGCGGTGGCCGTGTCGACGTGCAACCGCACCGAGCTCTACCTGGTGGTCGGCGATCCCGTCGAGGCCGAGTCGACGGTGCTGACGATGCTGGCCCGCCAGGCCGGGATCCGTCCCACCGGACTCGCGAGCGCCATCTACTCGCACCGCAACTGTGACGCGGCGCGCCATCTCTACCGCGTCGTCTCGGGCCTGGAGTCCATGCTCGTCGGCGAGGCCGAGATCCAGGGGCAGGTCAAGCGCGCCTACGAGTCGGCGCTGGGCAATGAGACCACCGGCCCTCTCACCAACCGCCTCTTCGGGGCGGCCCTGGCCACCGGCAAGCGGGTGCGCACCGAGACGTCCATCGGCGAGGGCCAGCTCAGCCTCCCCGGGGCGGCCGTCGCCCTGGCCCGCGAGCGGCTGGGGGATCTCAGCGGCCGGCGCGTGGTCATCATCGGCACCGGTGAGACGGGCGAGCTGACCGGGCGCGCGCTGGCCGACAGCGGCGCCGCCACCGTGTTCGTCGCCAACCGCCGGCGCGACCGTGCGCTGAGCCTGGCCCGCCGCTTCCACGGCACCAGCATCAGCCTTGACGAGCTGCCCGAGGCGCTCGTGGTCGCCGACATGGTCGTCGCCGCCACCGCGTCGCCGCACCTGCTGCTGGAGGTCCGCGAGATCGCCGACGTGATGCGCGCTCGCGAGGGCCGGCCGCTGCTGCTCGTCGATCTCGCCGTCCCCCGCGATATCGACGACTCCTGCGCGGGGCTGGACGGCGTGACCCTGTTCGACATCGACGACCTCCAGGCGATCGCCACCCGCAACCGCAAGGTCCGCCAGGCCGAGGCGCGTCACGCCGAGGGGATCATCGAGGAGGAGATCGGAAAGTTCGCCACGTGGCTCGGCTCGCTGGAGGTGCTGCCCACGCTGGCCGCCCTGCGGGCCCGCGCGGCGGACATCGCCGGCCAGGTGGTCGGTGAGAACCGGGGGAAATGGGAGTCGGCCTCGCCGCGCGACCTCGAGCGCATCGACGCGGTCGCCCGGGCCGTGGTCAATCGCCTGCTGCACGAGCCCACCCTGCAGATGAAGACGATGCACGACGATCGGGTCCACGCCCGCATGGCGCTCATCCGCGACCTGTTCGGGCTAACGGTGGAGGAGGGCGTCCCCACCGGCGACGCGCTCGACGCGGCCCTGTCCGAGGGCGCGGACGAGCCCGCGGCGACCGAGGCGGGCGGGGCTGAGATCCACGAGCTGTCCGCCCGGACGGCGGCCCGGAGACCCCGCCCCCACTCACCCCTCTGATGCGCGTCGGCACGCGGGGCAGCGCCCTCGCCCTGGTCCAGGCGCGGTGGGTGGCCGAGCGCCTCGGCCCCGGCGTCGAGGTGGTGGAGGTCACCACCCTGGGTGATCGCGGCGCCGCCGTCGGCGACAAGTCGCGCTGGGTGTCAGAGCTCGAACGGGCCCTGCTCGAGGGGCGCATCGACGTCGCCGTGCATTCGGCCAAGGACGTTCCCACCGAACTGCCCGAGGGCCTGGACCTGGTGGCCATCCCTGAGCGCGCCGAGGCCCGCGACGTCATCTGCGGCGTGCCCGCGCTGGCCGAGCTGGCGCCCGGCGCCCGGGTGGGCACGAGCAGCTTGCGCCGAACCGCCCAGGTGCGCGCGGTCCGCGACGACCTCGATGTCCGCGAGGTGCGCGGCAACGTCGACACCCGGCTGCGCAAGCTCGCCGCCGGCGAGGTCGACGCCCTCATCCTGGCCGGGGCGGGCCTGCAGCGCCTCGGCCGCGAGGACGAGGCCGGGGGGCTGATCGAGGATTTCGTCCCCGCCGCGGGACAGGGCGCCCTGGCGCTCGAGGCTCGAGTGGGGGCGATCGCCCGGGAGCGGCTCGCCGCGGTCTCAGACCCCGAGGCGACGGCGTGCGTCACCGCCGAGCGCGTGCTCGTCAACGCCCTTGGCGCCTCCTGCAACACGCCGATCGGCGCGCATGCCCGGGCACAGGGCGACGGCCGTCTCACGCTCACGGCATGGGTAGGCCTGCCTGACGGCTCGGCATGGCTGCGCGACGAGGTCACCGGCGACGCCGGCGAGGTCGGCATGGCCTGCGCCGAGCGCATGCTGGCGGCGGGGGCCGCCGAGCTACTGCGCCGCGCGGAGGCGGAGGTGCCCGCGTGACCGTATATCTCGTCGGTGCCGGGCCGGGCGACCCGGGTCTGCTGACGTCGCGCGCGCTGGAGCTCATCGCCGGCGCCGACGTGATCGTTCACGACCGGCTCATCCCGGCCACGGCGCTGGACGGGGCGCGCGCCGATGCGCAGCTGCTCTACGCCGGCAAGGAGGGCGGCGGTCCCTCCGCGTCTCAGGAGGAGATCGAGGCCCTGCTGCTCGAGCACGGAGCCGCCGGACGCGAGGTCGTCCGCCTCAAGGGCGGGGACCCGTTCGTGTTTGGGCGCGGTGGGGAGGAGGCCGAGCGGCTGCGCGCCGCCGGGATCCCGTTCGAGATCGTCCCCGGCGTCACCGCCGGCGTCGCCGCGTCGGCCTACGCCGGAATCCCGGTCACCCATCGCGACGCCGCCAGCGCGGTGGCCTTCGTCACCGGCCACGAGGATCCGGCCAAGCCGGACTCGGCTCTTGACTGGGCCGCCCTGGCGCGCTTCCCCGGCACCCTCGTGGTCTACATGGGGGTGCGCCGCCTGGAGGCGATCGCCGGCGAGCTGATGGCGGGCGGGCGCTCCGGCGAGGAGCCCGCCGCGGTCATCCAGCGGGGCACCCTCCCCGACCAGCGCGTCGTCACCGGGACGCTTGGGACGATTGCCGCCGCGGCTGGGGCCGCCGGGGTCAGGGCCCCCGCCATCTCGGTGTTCGGACCGGTGGCGGCGCTGCGCTCGGAGCTGGCCTGGTTCGAATCGCGGCCGCTCGGCGGCCGGACGGTGGCCGTCACCCGAGCCCGGGCCCAGGCCAGCGGTCTGGCCTCGCGGCTGCGCGCCCTCGGCGCCGCCGTGATCGAGGCGCCGGCGATCCGGATCCAAGCGCTCGACGGGCCCGCCCCCGACCTCGCGCGCTATGACCTGGTCTGCCTCACCAGCCCCAACGGGGTGCGGTTCCTGTTCGAGCGCCTGCACCGGGCCGGGCGCGACGCGCGGGCCTTCGGCGGAGTGGGTGACGCGGGCCCGACGCGGATCGCCGCCATCGGCCCCGGGACCGCGGCAGCCCTGCGCGAGCATGGCCTCATCGCCGACATCGTGCCGGAGAGGTTCGTCGCCGAGGGCCTGGTCGAGGCGCTCGCGGATATCCCGGTGTCCCGGGCGCTCGTCGCGCGGGCCGCGCAGGCCCGCGACGTGCTCCCCGACGCGCTGCGCGAGCGCGGCGCCGAAGTCGACGTCCTGGACCTCTATGAGACCGTGGCCGAGCCGATGTCCGACCGCGAGCGCGCGACGGTGGCCGGCGCGGACTATGTCACCTTCACCTCGTCCTCCACGGTGCGCTTCTTCTTCGCCTCGCTGGACGGCGCGGTGCCCGAGCGCGCGCGCCTGGTCAGCATCGGACCGGTGACGAGCGAGACCTTGCGCGAGCACGGCCGCGAACCCGATGTCGAGGCCGAGCGCCACGACATCGACGGGCTGGTCGGTGCGCTGGTCGACGACGCCGCCAGGGCGTGAGGGAGCGGGAGCGGAGCCCGATGCCCAGCACGCACCAGCAGTCCCCGGTGATCACGTTCCTGTCTGACTACGGCCTGGCCGATGACTTCGTCGGCATCTGTCACGGCGTCATCGCCAATGCGTGCCCGCAGGCCCGGATCATCGACCTCACCCACGGGATCGGGCGCCACGACGTGCGCTCGGGCGCCATCGTGCTCGCGGAGGCCATCGCATATCTCCCGGTGGGGGTGCACCTGGCCGTCGTGGACCCCGATGTGGGCGCTCAGCGTCGCGCCGTGGCCCTGCGCACCGGCGACGGCCGGCGCTTCGTGGGCCCTGACAACGGCCTGCTGACGGTGGCCGCCGAGGCGGCGGGCGGGATCATCGAGGTGGTTGACATCGCCCAGAGCTCGTTCCGCCTGCAGCCGGTGTCGGCGACGTTCCACGGGCGCGACATCTTCGCCCCGGTGGCCGCCGCGCTGGCGGGCGGGGCGACGCTCACCGAGGCCGGGACCCCCATGGACGCCGGGGACCTGGTTGTGCTCAACCTCCCGGCGGCGCGGGTCCGCGACGGGGCCGTGGTGGCCCATGTGCGCTACGTGGATCGCTTCGGCAACCTCCAGCTCAACGTGGGCCACGAGGACATGGCGCAGTCCGGGCTGCGCCTCGGCCGCGCGGCCACGATCGAGCCCGGGGACGGCAGCGCGCATCCCGTTCACTACGTCCGGACCTTCGCCGACGCCGTCCCCGACGAGCTGCTGCTCTACGAGGACGCGCAGCGCCGCCTGGCCGTCGCGGTCAACCATGGCGACGCGGCGAAGCGGCTGGGCCTGGGCCTGGACGACGAGCTCCGCATCCGCCCGGGATGAGCGCGGCCCGCCCTCGCCCCGGATGAGCGTCGCCGCACCGTTCGGCACGCCCCGCCTTCACCTGCGGCGCACCGACTCCACCAGCACGCGCGCCCGCGAGCTGGCGGCCGCGGGCGCGCCCCACGGCATGCTGGTCACCGCCGGCGAGCAGACCGCCGGCCGCGGGCGCCAGGGGCGCAGCTGGATGGCGCCGGCCGGGCGCTCGCTGCTGGGCTCGGTGGTGATCCGCGAGCCGCCCGCGCTGATGTCGTTGCGGGCGGGAGTGGCGACCGCGGAGGCGATCGGCGCTGCCGCGCAGCTCAAATGGCCCAACGACGTCTACGTCAACGGGCGCAAGGTGGCCGGCATCCTCGTCGAGGGGCGCCCGCAGGAGGGCTGGGGGGTCATCGGCGTGGGCGTGAACGTCGCGGTGGCTCCGGAGGCGTTCGGAGCGGAGCTCGCCGGTCGGGCCGGGACGCTTGGCCTGGCGCCCGAGGCCATCGAGCCGCTGCTGGTGCGGCTGCTGGGGGCGCTGCAGCGCTGGCTGGCGGCGCCCACCGAGGAGATGCTCGACGCGGTGCGCGCCCGCGACGCGTTGCTGGGGCAGACGGTCACGTGGGCCGGCGGGACCGCCCGGGGCGCCGGGATCGACGACCACGGGCGCCTGCTGGTGGACACACTTGATGGGCGCCAGGCGCTCAACGCCGGCGAGGTGCACCTGGTGGTGTGCCGCTGAGGACACGGGTCGGGCCCGCGTCCCGCCTGTCTGTCGGCGAAACGCGGACCCGGGTCCGGCGTGTTTCTGTGCTCGGCGCGATCAGTAGCGCATCCGCGGGTCGACGAACACGTCGTCGATCTGCGATGAGCCGGTGAGCGCCGTGAAGCGAACGGCCATGGGCACCGTCCCCCCATGAAGGAGACCCGTCAGGACCGACGCGGTGAGCATCGGGGCCGACGGACCCCAGCCGGGGGAGAGGGCCGCTACCCCCACAGGCACCGCAGCCTCGATACCGAGGAGCGGCAGCTTGTAGACAACCGAGACGGCGACGGTCGACAGCAGGCCGTTGTTGCGCGCGAAGAAGCGAAACGTCGGGTATGCCGCGTCCACACACGTGAACGGCGACGTCACCGATGCCCCCGCGGGCAGGTTGACCGACGACGCTCCGACAGAGCCGGTGGCGCCGAAGGTCTCACTCCCACTCACGATGCGAGCACCGTGGCTGAGTGTCCAACCCGACGCCCCGTTCTCGAACGAACCACCCGGAATGAGCTTGTACTCATTCGAGTCGTTCCACTGAGCGAACGGCTGTGACAACGCGGCGTTGTCACAGGCGTCGGTGTTGATGAGCGCCGCCTTGGCCGGAGCACCGGACAGGACGACGATCCCGAGGGCCGAAATGACGGCGCCCACGAGACGGGTATGGCGGCTGAAAAGGCCCTGCAACATGTGTACGCACCTTCCGTGGTGTGCACTGGCAGCCGAGCTATCTCTGAGAGAGACCTCTAGCTTTGCGTCCCTGGCTCGCGCCAGGTTTGCCCTTTTCAGTTGGTTTGACAGGGCGGGCATCGGGCCTTCGACGCCATTGCTCATTTCTTTAGTCGTTTAGTGGACGCATGTCGGATCGGCCCGACCGTCCTCTCCCGATCCATGACCTAAGGGTCCTCTGGCATCCGGCCGATTACGTGCGCACAGCTATGACCCGGACGACTGCGCCACGATGATCAAAGAGCCGACGCTGGAAGAGCAGGAACTGCTCGCCGACACTCGTCGTCGCGCCACCACCGCCAAGCCCCGTGGCGAGCTCTTGGTCGACGTCGTGGTCAACCTCGGGTTCGTCGCCGCCGTCGGGGTGATGTTCGTGCTGCCGTCGCCGCAGGGGTGGAATCCCGTGGCGGCGGTCCTGTCGGTGGCCGTGATGTGCGTGGCGATCCGAGTGGAGTTCGAGACACCGTCGGGGTTCACCGTGGCCAGCCAGCTCGCCTTCGTCCCCATGCTCTTCGCGATGCCGCTGGCGTTCGTCCCCCTGGCGGTCGCGGCGGTGCTGGCCGCCCAGTTGCTGCCCGACGTGCTCGCCGGGCGCGTACCCCCGGACAGGCTGCTGCGCAGCCTCGCCAACGCCTCGTTCGCCATCGGCCCCGCACTCGTCTTCACCATCGCCGGTGTGCGCCCCGACGACGCCGGTCCTGTACTGCTCGCCCTCGCGCTGGCGGCGCAGTTCGCCGGCGACTTCCTGGGGGCCTGCGCCTACGACGTGGTCTCCCGCGTCCCGACCGTGCGCCAGCAGCTGCGCGACTGCGCCTGGGTGTATCCGATCGATGCCGCGCTCTCAGTGGTGGCGCTGCTCGCCGCCGAGGAGCTCCGCACGGCGCCGTACGCCGTCCTCGCGGTGGTGCCGCTGCTGGGGCTGCTGCGGATGTTCGCCAACGAGCGCAGCCAGCGCCTCGGCAAGCTGCTGGAGCTCAACGACACCTACCGCGGAACCGCCTTGCTCCTGGGCGACGTCATTACCGCCGACGACAACTACACCGGCGAGCACTCCGAGGGCGTGGTCGGCCTGGCGCTGGCCGTGGGTGACGCGCTCGGCCTCGACCCCGAGCGCCGGCGCAACCTCGAGTTCGGCGCCATGCTCCACGACGTCGGCAAGATCACCATCCCCAAGGAGATCATCAACAAGCCGGGCAAGCTCGACCCCCACGAGTGGGAGATCATCAAGACCCATCCGGCCGAGGGACAGCGGATGCTCGATCGTGTCGGGGGCTTCATGGTCGAGGTGGGCAGGATCGTCCGCGCCCACCACGAGCGCTGGGACGGCGGCGGCTACCCCGACGGGCTGGCCGGCGAGGGCATCCCGCTCGAGGCGCGCATCATCACCTGCTGTGACTCCTGGAGCGCCATGCGCACCGACCGCCCGTATCGCAGCGCCATGTCCTTCGCGGCCGCGGCCGAGCAGATGATCGTCAACGCCGGCTCCCAGTTCGATCCCGCGGTGGTGCAGGCCATGGTTCCCGTGTTGGCGGCCGTCGAGGCAGAGGCGGCGACCAGCGACCGTACCGGTGCCGACACCGTCACAGCGTCTCCCCAGCAGCTGTCCGAGGCGGCCGCGCAGCTCGCGGTTCCCGCCGTCGGCTGAGGCGCGTTACGCGGCCTCTTCGGCGTCCTGGGTCGGCCGCCCGTCGGCGTCCTGGGCCGGGCGCGCCCGGGTGCGGCGCTTGGGCTTGATCTGATCGACCGTGCCCTCGGCGGACGTGGCCTCGCCCTCGGAGGCGGCTTTCACCGCCTCGCCGTCAGAGGCGGAGGACTTCCCCGCCTCGGCGTCAGAGGCGGAGGACTT
This sequence comes from uncultured Actinomycetota bacterium, assembly GCA_963758035.1. GTDB lineage: Bacteria > Actinomycetota > Thermoleophilia > Solirubrobacterales > Solirubrobacteraceae > Palsa-465. The sequence continues at coordinate 20,227 of CAVWTW010000013.1, read as the reverse complement.
CCCCGCCTCGGCGGCCGCAGCGGCGGCCGCCACGGCCTCGGCAGCCTCCGCGGTCTTGGTCTCCGCCTTTTTGCGGGGAGCGCGGGTGCGTCGCCTGGGCGGGGCCTTGCGCGCCGGCTTGGGCTTGGCCTCGGGGGCCGCCTCGGTCTCTGACTCGGCGACCGGTTCGGGTTCGTCGCGGTCCTCGGCGTCGGCCGCGGTCTCGAGCTCCTGCTCGTCGTCGTCGACATCATCGGGACCGGCGTCGGCGGCGACGTCCAGCTCGTCGGGATCGGTCGTCGTCAGCGTGGCCTCCTGCGCCCCGGCGGCGCCGTTGGCCTCCGCCCCCGCGGTCGCCCCGGTCTTGCGGCGCCGGCGCTTGGACCCGCGGCGGCCCTTGGGGAAGTTGCGCAGCAGCTCGCGGGCCAGGGCGGCCGGCTTGCGCGCCATCCGGGTGCGGGCGCCGCGCAGCGCCTCCTCGGCCTCGGGAGTGTGAGCGAGCGCGGCGGCGAGCAGCGCCGCCGAGAGACGGCGATCCTCCTTGCGGCTGGCGTGCACGAGCCGCCGGGCGTTGCGTGCGTGCGCCGACCCCGACGAGTTCACCAGTAGACCGAGCAGCCGCTTGGTCTCCGGCCAGCGCTGCACGGCGTACTCCTCGTGGACCTCGCGCGTGTACTCGGCCATGCGCCAGATCCATGCGTTGGCCTGGTCGCGACGGCCGATGCGCCGCTCGGCAAGCGCCTGGAGCATGATCTTCACGCCCTCGCGCCGCTCTTCACGCGGCCAGGTGCCCATGATGTCGATCGCGGTGTCGAACGCCTCGGCGTCGCGACTGGCGGCGATCTCCTGTAGCGCCCGCAGCCGCAGCTGGGCGTTGCGGTTGCGTTGGACAGCCGTGAGCAGGTAGCGGCGCTTGAGCTCGCCGCCACGGTCGAAGTGGAGCATCGCCTTGGCGCGGCGCCAGCCGTTGGGGGCCACGCGGGCGCCGGCGAGGGCCGCCCACACGTGCTGCTCCCCGTAGTCCAGGTGCTCGACGGCGATCCGCCACAGCTCGCGCTCGAAGACCTCGGCTCTCCGATCCGGATCGGGCGTCACCGGGAGCACCCGGCGTTCGACCCGCACGCGACGTCCGCGGCCGCGGCGGACCGGGCCGACGACGATCGCGCCGCCGCGGTAAACGTCGCGGTCCAGGAGGGAGTGCAGCGTCACCACCGGATCGTCGTGCTTGGTGGCAGGGTGCACGAAGTCGATGACGATCCCCGCCTCCTTGCCGGGATGGCGGCGGGTGACGCGGCCGACCCGCTGCTGGTAGATGCGCTTGGACGCGGTCGGCGCCAGGTGCATGCAGATCGTGGCCCGAGGGCTGTTCCACCCCTCGGCCAGCAGCTGGGCGTTGATGAGAACGTCGATCTTGCCCGACTCGTAGTCGGCCAGGATCCGGGCCAGCTCGCGCTTGGGCGTCTCGCCCGAGACGCCCTTGGCCTTGATCCCGATGTTGCGGAAGGCCTCGGCGACGTTGTAGGCGTGCTTGACACCGGCGGCGTAGACCACGCCGGGCACGCCGTTGAAACGGGTCTTGTAGAGGTCGGCGATGGCGAGGTTGAACGGGGTCTGGTCCAGCAGCTGGGCCAGCATCTCCTGATCGAACTCGGTGTCCACCTCGCCGCGGCGCAGCGGCACCTTGGCGATGGTGCGCACGCCCGGGCCGGGCGGGATCCGGATGCAGCGCAGCGGCGAGATCACGCCCCGGCGCGCCGCCTGGGCCAGGTCGAAGCGGCTGGTCTGCGTGGGGAAGAGGTCGGTGACGTGGCGCGCGATGAGCGCGCCGGTGGCCGTCATACCGACGAAGATCGGGCCCGCCCAGGCGCGGATCGCGGCGGAGGTCTTCTCGCCCAGGGCGGTGTGGGCCTCGTCGCAGATGACGATCGTGTAGGCGTCCGAGATCCGGCCGGCGTTGCGGACGAACCACTGGTAGGTCTCGACGGTCACCGGTCCGTTGGACGCGTCGTGGCCATCGAGCAGCGCGGAGCTGATGCGGTCGCGGTACCCACGGTCGCGCAGCTCGCCGTGGAACTGGTCGACGAGGTTGCGGCGATGGGTGAGGATCAGGACGCCGCCGGTGCGCGACGCCTCCACGAAGCCCAGGGCGGCGACGGTCTTGCCGGCGCCGGTGGCGTGCTCGAACCAGAAGCGCTTGGCGGCGTTGGGGTCCTCGGGCTGCTCCTCGAACTGCCCCTCCTCGCCCTCGCCCTCGTCCTGCCAGTCCTGGGGCTCCTCGTCCTCGGGCTCCTCCTCGGGAGCCTCGTCTTCGTCGTCGTCCTCGTCGTCGTCGAGGTCGAGGTCGTCGTCGAGGTCACCGTCCTCGTCCTCGGGCTCCTCCTCGTCAATGGGCTCGGGCACGGGTGTCGGTGCCGGGGAGGGGGCCCGAGCCTCGATGTCCTCGGGGACGATCCCGTTGGCGCCGGAGCCGTTGGCAGGCTGGCTCTCGGCCAGGAGCGCGGTCAGGGTGCCCGACAGGGCGTCGACCTGGTGGGCGGAGAGCACCGTGCCGTCGACGAGCCGGGGCTCCTCCTCCGAGAGCAGCCGCTCGAGGCCGAGCAGCAGCGAGAACTGGCGCCGCCAGGCGACCGAGGGCGTCTTGTTGCCGGCCTCGACCTCGGCGAGGGCCGCGTCCAGGGCACGGCGACGCTCAGACCCTGGGGCCAGGGCCTCTTCCAACGATTCGCCGTCATAGACGAAGCGCTCGCGCGTCAGCAACTCGGCGCGCGCGATCGCGTCAGGACTAGGAAAGGGGGTGGTCATCACCCATCAGTGGTTGAAGCGTTGCGTCCGGATGAGCGAGCCGCGGCATGAAGTCGTGGCGGCTCAGCCAGTCTCAGCACGAGGCCGAGCACAGCGAAGTTCCTCAGAAGCGTCCCCCCGGCCTCGTGTCCGAAGGATAACGGTTATTTAAGCAGATCTAACGGACTAGCCGTAACGGCACGCCCAGAGGGGGTTTTCGGCGACCATGGCGAGCCGTGTGGCAACCTTGTCGACTGTGAGCCCGCGCAAGAGATTGGCAGCGCTCGCGGTGCTGTTGGTAGCGCTGGTCGTCGTGGCGCTCCTGGTAACGCGGCCCAAGACGAGCGCGCCGCGCAGCGCGAACCTGTCCCGCTCGTCGGTCGCCACCGCGCTGGCGGGCTCGCCCGCGGCGCTGGCATCACTGCACACGCAGAGCAACCAGCTGCTCGGCGGCGGCACGACGGGATTCAAGGCCCGGCTCAAGGCCCTCCGCGGCCATCCTGTGGTGGTCAACGAATGGGCGTCGTGGTGTGAGCCCTGCCAGACCGAGTTTCCGGTCTTTCAGCGCGCCTCGGTCGATTTCGGGCGCCGGGTGGCCTTCATCGGGCTCGATGCGCGCGACACCAACGCGGCGGCCGGGGCCTTCCTGCACCGCTTCCCCGTCAGCTATCCGAGCTACGCAGACCCCTCCCAGCAGATCGGGCGCTTCCTCAAGGCGGTCGGTGGCGTGCCCCAGACGGTCTACATCAATCGCAAGGGCGCGCAGGTCTTCGATCACGCCGGGCCCTATGAGACGGCCGCGTCGCTGAAGGCCGACATCCAACGCTACGCGCTGCGATGACCGACGTGCTCACCTACGAGGTCCGCCGCGCGCGTGGCGAAGCCGAGATGGAGGCGGCGCTGTCGCTGCGTCACGACGTCTTCTGCGTCGAGCAGGGCGTGCCCGTCTACGAGGAGCTCGACGGCCGCGACGGCGAGGGAGTGCACCTCGTCGCGGTCTCCGACGGCACCCTGCTGGCCACCTGCCGGCTGCTGTTCGTCGGGCCCACGGTTCAGTTCAGCCGCCTCGCCGTCCGCACGTCGGCCCGACGTCAGGGCATCGCAACCGCCCTGCTCGCCCTCGCCGACGAGGAGACCCGCGCCGGCGGCGCGCGGCGGCTCGTGCTCCACGCGCAGACCTACGCGCGCTCCCTCTATGAGGCCGCCGGGTACGAGCCGCGCGGGCGCATCTTCATGGAGGCCGGGATCGAGCACATCGCGATGGAGAAGATCCTCTCCTAGGAATTCATCTAGCGTCCGCACGGTGTCCGAGGTCCGTATCGACCCGCTGACGGGCCAGCGCGCCATCCTGGCCGAGGTGCGGGCGGGCCGTCCCGGAGCCGGCCTGGGCGACGATGGCGGGGACATGACGGGTGCCCCGGAGGACCCGTTCGCCGAGGGCAACGAAGCGAGCACGCCCCCCGAGCTCTACGCCGTCCGTCCTGAGGGCAGCGCCCCGGACACCCCCGGCTGGCGGGTGCGCGTGGTGCCCAACCGCTACCCGGCGCTGAGTCCTCACGCCCCGGACCCGCCGCCGTCGGCGAACCCCGACCTGTTCTGGAGCGGCCCCGCCCGCGGCGCCCACGAGGTGATCGTCAACGCGCCCGAGCCGGTCCGCTCGCTGGCCGATCTCGAGCCCGCGCAGGTGGCGCTCGCCGCCGACGTGTGGCGCGAGCGGATGCGGGCTCACGCCGACGCCGCCTGCCTGCACCTGATCGTCAACGAGGGCCCGGACGCCGGCGCGTCGGTCGCCCACACCCACGCTCAACTGTTCGCGCTGGAGTTCGTGCCGGCGGCGATCGCCCGGGAGCGCGAGCGCTTCGGGGCCTACGCGACGCGGACGATGGGCGGCAACCTGCTCGGCGACCTGCTCCAGCAGGAGGTCCGGCGGCGCGAGCGGATCGTCGCCGTGGACTCCGAGGCGGTCCTGCTGGCGACCTGGGCGGCGCGGGCGCCGTACCAGCTGATGATCATCCCGCGCCGGCCGCGCATGCGCTTCGAGGAGGACGGCCCCACCGCCGCCGCGCTGCTGCACGACGCGCTGGCCCGGCTGCACCGGCGCTTCGGTCACGATGCCGCCGTCAATCTGTGGGTGCGCACCGCGCCCCGGGGCGCCGAGCAGTTCTGCTGGCGGATCGACATCGTGCCGCGGCTCACCCACCTGGCGGGCTTCGAGCTCGGGACGGGCGTGGGCCTGAACGTCGTGGCCCCCGAGCGGGCAGCGGCCGAGTTGCGCGACTAGTGGCTCGGTTCGACCGCACGTACAGGGACGGCCACCAATGAGGGCGCTGGTTCAGCGGGTTAGCAGCGCCTCGGTCGATGTCGCCGGCGAGCGGGTGGCCGCGATCGGCCCGGGGCTCCTGGTCCTGCTGGGCGTGACCACCGATGACACCGAGGCCGAGGCGCAGTGGTTGGCCGCCAAGGTTCGCGCCCTACGCGTCTTTCCCGACGCCGACGGGCGCATGAACGAGCCGCTGGGCGAGCGGGAGATCCTCTGCGTCAGCCAGTTCACGCTGTATGGCGATGCGCGCAAGGGCAACCGCCCCAGCTATGTCGCCGCGGCGCCCCCGGAGCACGCTGAGCCGTTGTACCAGCGCTTCTGTGAGCTGACCGCCGCCCGCCGTGGGGTGTTCGGGGCGCACATGGCGGTCGCGCTGGTCAACGATGGCCCGGTGACGCTGCTCCTGGAAACGCGGTGAAGGCTCTCAGGTGGGCTGGAGGCCGGCGCGGGCGAACAGCTCTTGATCGTTGGTGATCACCGCGCTGACCCCGAGCGCATGCAGCGAGAGCAGCCGCTGGGCGTCGTCCACCGTCCACACGTACAACTCGCCGCCCGCGCCGTGCACCGCCCGCACCAGCGCGGGCGTCACCACTCCCCAATGGGCCATGATGGCGTCGGCCAAGCCGCTGCGCACCGCGCGGGCGGCCTGCCGGGGCATCACCCGGCGCAGGTAGGCCAGCATCGCGTAGGCGGCGGGACGGGTCAGGGGGTTGGACAGGTAGTCGCGCCGGGCCTTGGGGACCGACAGGCCCAGCCGCAGCTCCGGCGCCTCCGTACGCAGGATCTGCAGGCTGGAGGCCTCCATAGTGGAGACGAGCGTGCGCTGGACGAGCTCCAGCGAGCGCAGTGTGTCGAGCACCGCCCGCTCGTAGCCGACGCTCTTGAGGTCGACGTCGAGCTCGACGCGCTCGGGCAGAAGATCCCGCAGGGCGCGCAGCGCGTCGGCGAAGCGCACCGGCCGCGGGTGATCGAGCTCGTCGGGGGAGTGCGCGACGATGAGCTCGTCGCCGCGGGCCAGGACGTCGAGCTCGACCATGTCCCAGCTGGCGCCCTCCAGATGCGCCGCCAGCTGGTCCAGGTCCGCCCCGGCGGTGATGATGCTGTGGCCGACGCGGCGGAATTGTCGTGAGGCGCTCATCGCGGGCGTGCTTGAGAACTGCGCGAGCTGATCAGCGTATCGGTCGACCCACAGCTCCCGTGCACTCTGGCCTCAGGGTCCGCGGCTCTCCGCACCCCGGGTCGCCCGAGACAAACGAGTCAGGCCCGCGCCACCCGCGGCAGCCGCCCGTCGCGGATGGTGACCCGCGCGCGCTCGCGCTTCCACCCGCGGGCGGTGAAGGTGATGGTGATGACGTCGCCCGCGTGGTAGCGGCGACCGCGCAACCGCGACAGCAGGCGGTGCACGCCCCTGGACCCGGCGGCGCTCATCTTCGCCGGCCGTCCGCAGCCGCGCCCCTTGCAGGCCACGGTGAGCCGGGTGCCGTGGGGGAAGCGCCCGACCCGGGTCAGCCGCAGCGTGGTGGTGCCAAAGCGCCAGCTCCACTTCATCAGCAGCCTGATCTTGAGCGCGTGGCGGGTGCGTGGCGTGGGGATCGGGGTGGGCTGCGGGGTCGGCTGGACTGGGGCTGGAGGTGGGGTGATCGTCTGCGTGACCTGGCCGTTGGCGTAGATCGTGTAGTGCGAGCTCGTGCCCGGGTAGGCGGCCCAGGGCGAGCCGCCGTGCTCGAACCCTCCATTGGACGCCAGCGACTGATTCACGTTGACGTCGTCCATCTCCACCGTGGGGGAGCCGACCGTCGGATAGAACTGGACGCGCAGGCTGGTGTGGCTCCCGGTGGCCTCGACGCACGTCTGGACCTGGGTCCAGTTGGTCCCGTTGCCCAGGCCGGAATAGCCGGAGGAGCCGCTCTCGTGGGCGGCGCCGCCGACCAGCCACAGGGTGAACCTGCCCGAGGCGCCGGTGGCCCCGAACTCGGTGCGGAGCTCGGCCGACCCGCACACCGTCTGGCCCGCCGAGGTCTTGAGCGGGATGTCCTGGATGAGCCCGCCACCGCTGGAAGCGGTGTTGATGGCGGCGAAGTGCGAGCCGGCGTAGGCCGGCGGCGCGCCCGGTGAGTTGCCGTAGATCGTGTAGTTGGACTTGCTGCCCGGGTAGATCTTCCACGGCGCGCCGCTGCCGTCGTCGAAGCTGCCGTTGACCGCCAGCGACTCATTGACGTTCACGTCGTCGATCTCCAGGGTGGGGGAGCCGACCGTCGGATAGAACTGGACTCTGAGGGTGGTGTGGCTGGCGCTGGCCTCCACGCACGTCTGGACCAGCGACCAGGTGCCGCCGGGCAGGCCGCTGAAGTGGGCCGCCCCTCCGTTGCTGGCCACGCTGCCGGTCAGCCACAGGGTGAAGCTCCCGGACGCCCCGGTGTTCGGGTATTCGGTCCGCACGCGGGCCGATCCGCACACGGTCTCGCCGGCGGTGGTCTTCAGCGGAATGTCCTCGTAGATGCCCCCGCCGCTGGACGAGGTGTTGGTTGCGGCGAAGTGCGAGCCGGCGTACGCGGGCGGCGCGCCGGGCGAGTTGCCGTAGACGGAGTAGTTGGACTTGGTGCCCGGGTAGATCTTCCAGGGCGCGCCGCTGCCATCGTCAAAGCCCCCGTTCGTGGCCAGTGACACGTCGACGTTCGACGTCGTCGATCTCGGTCGTCGGCGATCCCGGGGTGGGATAGACCTGGATTCGCAGCGTGGTGTGGTTGCCGCTGGCCTCCACGCAGGTCTGGGCCTGGGTCCAGTTACCGAGGTTGCCCAGCCCGCCGTAGGCGGTGGCCCCGCCGTTGGTCGCCGAGGTGCCGGTGAGCCACAGCGTGAACTTCCCCGCGGCGCCGGTGCTGGGCAACTGGGTGCGCAGCCACGCCGACGCGCACACCAGCTGGCCGGCGGAGGTGGTGAGCGGGACGTCCTCGTAGATGCCGCCGCCGGCGCTGCTGGTGTTGGTGGCCGCGTAGTGGCCGCCGCTGTGTGCCGTCTCCACGAGCACGGTGTCGGCCGGATGGGCCGGTGGCGCTGCGAGCGCGGGCGTGGCGATTAGCACCGACGCGCACAGCGCCAGCGCGAGAGCGGTCCCCAGCACTCGCATCGTCATGTCATCCCACCTGCCGTTGACGATGCTACCGCCGGGCCGGTCAGGCGCGCGCCACGCGCGGCTTGCGGCTGCGGCGGATCGTGATCCGGGCCCGCTCACGCTTCCAGCCACGTGCGGTGAAGGTGATGGTGAGGACGTCACCGGCGCGGTAACGACGCCCGATCAGCTGCTTTAGGAGAGCGTGGATCCGCTTGGGGCCCTTGGCGCTGAGCTTGAGCGGCCGTGCACACCCCTTCCCCTTGCAGGTCAGCGTGAGGTGGGTGCTGTGGGGGAAGTGGCCGATCTTGACCGAGCTCACCCGGGTGGTGCCATAGCGCCAGGTCCATTTGATGACGAGCTTGATCCTGAGCGCGTGCCTGCCCGTGCCGAGGGGGATCTGCGTCGGCTGCGGAGTCGGCTGCACCGGCGCGACGATCGTGGCCTTGATCTGGCCGCTGGGGACGACGACGTAGGCGGAGTTGGTTCCCGGGTAGGTGACCCATCCGCCGGGGCCGTTCTCAAAGCCGCCGTTGGCGGCCAGCGATCCGACGACGTTGACGTCATCCATCACGAGCGTCGGGCCGTTGGGCGCGGGGTAGAACTGGACCCGCACCAGGCTGTGGGCGCCGGTGGCCTCGGTGCAGGTCTGGGTCTGCGCCCAGGCGTCACTGTTGCCCAGGCCGCTGAAGTTTGCGCCGCCGCCGTCGGCGGCGCTCCCGCCCAGCGCGAACAGGGCGAAGGTCCCGGACGCGCCGCTGGCCGGCGCCTCGGTCTGGACCCAGGCCGAGCCGCACACGGTCTGTCCCGCACTCGTGCTCGCCGCGACGTCCTGGTAGATCCCGCCGCCGGTGTCGGTGGTGTTGGTGGCGCCGAACTCCGCGCCGCTGTGGGCGCTCGTCGCGCCACTGGCGAACGCGGAGTAGAGGGTGCTGGTCCCGGGGTACGGCGCCCACGGCCCGGCGCCGGTCTCAAAGCCGCCGTTGGCGGCCATCGACACGTCGACGTCGACGTCGTCGACCTCCAGGGTGGGCGCGCCGGGGGTCGGGTAGAACTGGACGCGCAGGGTCGTATGGGCGCCAGTGGCCTCCACGCAGCTCTGCACCCGGGTCCAATGGTCCCCGTTGGACAGGCCGCTGAAGTTCGCGCCGCCGGAGTCGGTGGCTGCGCTGCCCACCAGGAACAGGGCAAACGTGCCCCCCGCGCCCGTGGCGGGCGCTTCGGTGCGGACCCACGCCGAGCCGCAGACGGTTTGCCCGGCGCTCGTGTTGAGCGCGATGTCCTGGTAGAAGCCGCCTCCGTCCGAAGTCGTGTTGGTGGCGGCGAAGTGCGAGCCGCTGTGGGCGGTGGTGGCGCCGTTTCCGTAGACCACGAAATTGCTGTTGCTGCCTGGGTACGGTGCCCACGAGCCACCACCGGTCTCAAACCCTCCGTTGGCGGCCAGGGAGACATGAACGTCGACGTCGTCGATCTCCACGGTCGGCCCGCCGGGGGTGGGGTAGAACTGGATGCGCAGGGAGGTGTGGCTGCCCGTGGCTTCGACGCAGCCGTGCATCTGGGTCCACGCGCTGTCCCCGAAGCCCAGGCCGCCGAATGGCACGCCGCCGCTGTCGGTGGCGCTGTTGCCGAGCAGGAAGAGCGCGAAGGTTCCGCTTGCGCCGGTGTTGGGGACCTGGCTGCGGAGCCACGCCGAGCCACAGACGGTCTCTCCGGCGGAGGTGTTCAGCGCGACATCCTGATAGATGCCACCCCCGCCCGAGGTGGTGCTGGTGGCCGCGAAGTAGCCGCCGCTGTGCGCGTCTTCGGTGACGACCGTATCCGCCGCGTGGGCGGGCGGCGCGTGTGTCACTGTCGCGGCCAAAGCCGCCGGAGCCATCAGCAACACACCCAGCGCCATCCCTAGCGCAACAAAGCCCCTCATTTCTGTCCTACCACCGGGGCGAATGATTCCACATGGCGCGGGCCATGACAAAGGGGCCCTGCCACAGGCCGCCGCCCGTGCCTCGTCAGGGAAGGCGGCGGCGCTCGGCCGCGTTGGGCCTCCGCGCCCCGTGATGAGCGGCCCTCGGCGGGCGGCGACCCGGCGAACGCATCAGCAGCGCGCGCTCGTACACCTCCCAGGTGGCGTCCGCCACGTCGCCCCAGCTCCACTGCGACGCCGCGGGCGCGGGGCGCGCCAGGCCCTCGGCGTGACGGACGAGGCCGTCGAGGTCATCGACGTCGGAGAGCATGACCCGGCCGGCCAGCACCTCGCGCAGCGCGGGCACGTCGCACGCGGCCACGGGAGTGCCGCAGGCCAACGCTTCGACGGGCGGCAGCCCGAAGCCCTCCTCGTCTGACGGGAACACCAGGGCGTGGGCGCCGCTGTAGATGGCGGCGAGCTCGTCGTCGGGGACCGCGCCAGTGACCTGCACCCCGGGCAGCTCTCGCGCCCACCGGCTGACCGGCCCGACGAGCACGAGGGGCATCGAGCGCCCCGCCCGGGCCAGCGCCGCCACCCGCTTGCGCGGGTCGGGCCGGCGCATCGTGCCGACCCAGAGCAGGTAGCGGTCCGGCAACCCGTGGCGCTCGCGGACGGCGGCCACCTCCTCCTCGGGCCGCATGAAGAACGCGGGCGCGGCCGCTTCGGGGATGACCTCGATCCGCTCGGCGGGGATGTCCAGGGCCCGGATGGCGTCATCGGCGACGGTCCGGGTGGGGACGATCACCATCGTCGCCCGCTGGACCGCGAGGTAGCGCAGCTTGAAGCGCAGTCCGGTGCGCAGGTAGTCACCGGGACGCTTGAGCGCGACGAGGTCGTGGAGCGTGACCACCGTCGGCACGGGAGAGCGCAGCGGCGCCCCCTCGATCCACGGCGAGTGAAACACGTCCCCGCGGCGGGGATCCGGGCTCTCGACGATCTCCCCGGGCGTGCGCTCGACCAGCGCGTCGAGCAGACAGCGCGTGTAGCGGCCGATGCCGTGCCACCCGGCCGCCGGGCGGCTGTCGAAGGCGAGCTTCATACCGCCGAGGTGACGGGGTCCGATTCGCTGACCGTGTCGGTGGGCATGAGCTCGAAGTCGGTGTCCCCGGGGCGGCACTGTATCCGGGCGGTGCCGCGCGTGTCCACCTGACGCCCGCCGGGGGCCGCGACGGACCCGCGGGCGATACGTTCACGGCGTGCAGGAGTACTACGACGAGCTCTGGGAGGGCCTGCCCGAGGACCTGAGGCCCCCGGATTACGCTCTCCGCCGGCGGTTCGCGCAGGCCAACGTCGCCGGCGGCGAGCGCGTGCTGGACCTGGGGTGCGGTACCGGCGATCTCGCCGTCGATCTCGCGCACGGCGGGGCGCGGGTGATCGCGGTGGACGTCGCGCAGGCCGCGCTGGACCGGGCGGGCGCCCGGCATCCGGAGCTCGACCTGCGGCTGCTCCCGATCGACGGACCGCTGCCCTTCGACGACGGTGCCTTCGACGCCGTGTGGTCCAGTGAGGTGATCGAGCATGTCGCCGACACCGCGCGCTGGCTCTCAGAGGTGCGGCGGGTCCTCGAGCCCGGGGGCCGCGTCCTCCTCACCACTCCCAGCCACGGCCGGCTGCGGCTGCTGGCCGGCGGGATCGAGCGCTACTCCCAGCCTCTGGGCGATCACCTGCACCTCTACACGGCACGTTCCCTGCGCGAACTGCTGCGCGACTTCGGGTTCGGGGAGATCGAGGTGCGGGCCGCCGGCGGACCGCCCCTGGCGCGCCGTCTGCTTCTGGCCCGGGCGGTGCGCTGACGTGCGCGTTGTCCTCGACGCCACCTCTGCGCGGCGCGCGCCCCACTCCGGCACCGCGGTGTACGTGGACCGCCTGGCGGCCGCGCTCAACGCCCTGCCTGGTGTGACCCGCTGAGCTCGTCGCCGACGAGCGCCGTCACCCGCCGGGCGGAGGGGGTCTCGAGAGCGCCGCGGAACGCGCTGGGGGATCTGCGCTGGACCCAGACCGACGATCCACGGGCGCTCTACCCGGCTACGTATTCGCGCGCAGGTACCGGAGCTCCAGCGACACGCCTACCTCTTCTGCGCACCCACCGAGCGCCTGCTCACCGCCGTGTACGAGGTTGTTGACCCAGGAGTCATCGAGCAGCGTGTCGTGTAGAGCTGCAGAACGCGGTCCTATGGCCACGCCATCACGGCCGCCTTACCATCGTCCCTGCGTCCTCAGATCACCGACGGTGCGCTCGCTACTGTCTGCGCCCATATGGCGGCTATAGGGGTGATCGGACTGGGCTACGTGGGGCTGCCGCTGTCGGTTGGCATCGCCGAGGCAGGACACCTCGTCGTGGCTGTTGACCTGGACGACGCGAAGGTAGCGGCGGTCAACGCGTGCCAGTCCTACGTGGAGGACATCACCTCGGAGCGCTTGGCGGCAGTGGCCGCCCGGATCGACGCGCATACGCACTTCACCCCGTTGGCCCGCGCCGATGCGTACCTGATCTGCGTTCCCACACCTCTGACGGCCAATCGCGAGCCGGACCTCTCAGCGCTCCTCGCGGCCACACGCGCGATCGCCGACATCGCGCAGCGAGGGCTGCTCATCGTTCTGGGTCGACGACGTACCCGGGCACTACCCGCGAGCTGGTGCAGCCGCTGCTTGTAACCCACGGGCTCGTGGTGGGCCGAGACATCTACCTGGCGTTCTCCCCGGAGCGCGTCGACCCGTGCCGGACCGACTACACGTTGCGCAACACACCGAAGATTGTTGGAGACATCACGCGAGAGTGCACCGAGCGCGCCATAGCGTTATACGAGACGATTTGTGACCTCGTCGTGCCCGTCTCGGCGCCCGAGACAGCCGAAATGGCCTATCTGTTTTATTACATCTTCCTCTCTTTCTACTTCGCGCTCGTCAACGAACTGTCTATGCTGTCCTACCTCATATTTGTCTACTTCTGGTAGGTCATCGACGCCTCCGCTACTAAGCCCTACTTGTTCATGCGGTTTTACCCCTTCCCTGAGATGTTTTTTCTTTTTCTTCCCGTATACCCCTTCTACCTTACCTGTCTCTCTCTCCATTTTCACATTTCCACCTATTTCTTCTATCTTTCCGGCTATGTGTACCTACATTGCCGTACTTCTTCCTCTTTCTCTTTTATCTCTCTCTTTTCTTCTCTCTCTATCCCTTCATTTTTTCTCTTATCTCCTTTCTTTTAGTCAGCTTCTATTTTGTCTCTTTCTACTCTCTATAGTCACCATCTATTCGCTTCTTTTAGCTCTTTTCCGAGCGAGGAGCCGTGCTCTCTACCACGACCCTTTTGTCCCCGCTCTGCCCCTTCTCTTTCTCCATAGCTCTTAGTTCTTACGCCGCCTCCGCTGTCGCGGTATTCCTGGTCACCGCCCTCCCCGTCGTGTTCCTCTCCGTTCTCGTCCTATCCTCGCAGCTGTTCATCTACCTGCTTTTTTCTACTCTTCAGATGTATACTTAGCTCGTAGTCCTCCTCTATTCCAAGTGTCTTTCCTCGCTCGTCTCTCGCGCCGTCGTTGCGCGATCGCGTGTGAGCGGTTTACCTCGGTCCCCGAGATCAGTCCGACCTGTTGCGAGCCTCTACTATCCTGTTCGTTTATTCAGAGAGGCTTCTCGTTGCAGTACCTCAGTCACTCTCTGTAGCATTAGTTCGCTGCTCAGGAGGCCGGCTAGCTGCGGGGGGCCGAGAAGCGCTGTCCGCTAATCCTAGTTCGCGCCTATCCACAGCCATCCGTCTTCCCACCCAGCAACTTCTTACTTCTGCTCAGAGATCTCACATCAGCCTCCTCGCCAGCTACCTCTTCACCCATCACACCACTCAGCCCTCTCTTTACGTAACCTATGAATTTCTCCTTTCACTATACCTTCCTCACTCCTCCGTCGAGGCTGCGATTTACGCCTCAGTCGCGCTGCCCGATGCGCTGCTCGAGCCCGGCGCTGCGCTCGCCTCTTGACCAGGGCCGCCCGCGCGGCGAGCTGCGCCTGGGCCTTGACGATGGCCGCGTTGGCCATGAGCCTGGTCGTGTCGACCGGCAGGTTGAGCGCGAAGACCTGGGTCATCGCGGTGATCGCGTCCGCGGGGCGCCCGGTGGCGAGGTCGAGCTGCCCCAGCCACAGCCACGGTTGAGGATTCTCGGGCTGCAGCTGGGTGGCCTTCACCAGCTCCGCCCGCGCCGCGCGGGGATTGTTGTCGTCCTGGTAGAGCGTGGACAGCAGGTAGAGCGGCTCGATCGACAGGGGGTCCCGGCTCGCCGCTTCGCGACGCGCTGGCGAACGCGGTGGCCGGTTGGTTCTCGGCGGCGGTCATCGCCTGAGCTGATCGCAGGGGCTGCCACATCACCCAGGCGCCGATCAGTGCCACGGCGACCAAGCCGGTGACGAGCGCCCCGGCTCCCGGGCGTTCCAGCACGGACACGCGTGGCGCGGCCCGACGACCGACGGGCGCGGTCAGCGGTCCGCGACCGGCCAGCCAGCCGGCGCACACCAGGACCGGGATCGTCACGCCCGGGAAGTAGAAGGTGAAGTCCAGGCAGGACTGGACTCCGAAGACCACGACGACGATCGCCAGGACGACAAGTCCCCGGCGCTCGCTCGCCTGCTCAGAGCTCAAAGACCGCCAGCGCGTGCCGATCGCCAGCGGGCGCGCCGCGCTGCGACACCACGCGGCCAGCAGTGCCAGCGTGAGTACGACGCCGATCAGTCCCAGGTCCGCGAATGTCTGAAATAGGTAGCTGTGGGCCTGGTCGGCCTTCTCGATGCTCGTGGTGTAGTGCAGGCGCGCGATGCCGTAGCCAAGTTCGCCGACGCCTTTGAACAGCGCGTGGCTGCCCACGTCCAGCGCCTGATGCCAGTAGGCGGGGCGGCTCGAGCCCAGCTGGGCGAGCCGGCCGGCCGTGTCGTGGACGACGCTGTGGGTGCTGACCAGCGATTGCCAGGCGTGGGAGATCTGCCCGAATAGTCCCCGGCTCGACGCCGCCAGAGCCGCCACCCCGGCGACGGGGACGAGGGCCACGAGCGCGAGCAGCACCGTGCCGAGGCGCCGGCGGATTGGTTCCCTGACGGTAACCCGGGTCATCGCCAGGCTCGCCGCGACGCCCAGCATCACTGCGACCAGGACGATCCCCAGCAAGACCGGCCCGAAGGCGTGTCCCGCGGTGTCCTGCGCAGGGAGGGGAACGTGGTCGACGGTCAGGTTGCGGTCGTTGAGCGCCACCACCACCAGCGGCACCGTGCACACTCCGGCCAAGGCCAGCATCAGCGCTGAGCGCAGCCGGAGGGGAACCACGGCCACCCACGCCGCGATGGCCAGGACGCCCACCAATGCCGCCGAGCGCGAGTAGGACAGGGCGATGACGGTCATCATGAGCGTCATCGCGGGGATGGTCAGCGCGCGCAGTGCGGTCGGGCCCGACGGCCGTGTCGCTCCCCACAGCGCCGGCGCGAGCCCGAGGGCGGCGGCCACCCCGATGGCGTTCCAGTAGCCGAACGGGGCGAGCAGGCGCCCGTAGTCGTTGGCGGACGCGAGCGTGGACGGGAACACCTTGGCCAGCAGCGCGTAGATGCAGAGCGCCGTCATCGCGGTGGCTGGCCGCCTCCTCGAAGCACGGCCCGAGCGGCCCTTGGTAGGCGAGATGGTGGAGGACCAGTCGGTAGAGGACGACGTCGAATGAGCTCGGCTCGAGGCCCAGCCGGCCGGCGAAGCCGACGATGCCCTCATCGGCGCGGCCGGTCTCGAGTACGCCGGCGACCTTCGCCGGGTCGGCGTCGGCGCCGACGAGACGAAACGCCGGCGCCGGGAACAGGTGGCGGCCCGGGTGCCAGCCGCACCCCACCGACAGGACATCGCCGCGGTCCAGCCCGAGGTGGCGATCCAGCAGCGTGCGCTCGCGCGCCATCAGATGGCGGTAGTTGAGCTCCAGGGTGGCGCGGCAGCTGTGGCGGTCCAGGAGGTTGTCGGCCTCATACGGCGCCGACGCGGCGGCGACGGCGTCAGGCACGGAGCACCTCTTCGTAGGCGGCGACCGTCTCGGCGCCGCACCCCTGCCACGTGAAGGCACGGGCGACGGTCTCGCGTGCCGCCTGACGCAGCGCGCCGAGGCGCCGCTCGTCGGCCAGCAGGGCGTCGATCCGTTCCGCCAGGCCCCGCGCATCGCCGGGCGCGACGAGCTCGATCCCGCCTCCGGCGGCGGCGATCTCCTCGGGTCCGTCCTCGCCGCGTGTGCCGATAGCCGGCACCCCGGCGGCCATGGCCTCCACGTATGCCACCCCGAAGGCCTCGGCGACGCTTGGGAGCACGAACAGCGAGGCGGACTGGGCCACAGACATCGCCTCGGCGTGGGGCAGCCGCCCGCGCAGCTCGACCCGGTCATCGACACCCCGCGCTGCAGCCAGGGCGCGCAGGCGCTCGCGCTCCGGGCCGTCGCCGACGATGACGTAGCGCAACGCCGGCCGGCGCTCGCCAAGGAGGGCCAGAGCCTCGATGACGTCGGCGTGGCGCTTGCGGGCGATCAGGTTGCCCACCGTGACCAGGGTCGGCACGTCGGGCGTTGGCGCTGGATCCGGCGGCAGGTCGGTGCCGAGGTGCACGACCCGGGTGTGCCGGGCCCCATGCTCGACGCAGCGCCGGGCGGTGCCGGCGCTGTTGGCCAGCACGAGTCGCGCGTGAGCGAGCGTGCTGCGCACCGTGTCGGCCCCGGCGTGCGCGCCGTGGACGTCGCCGCCGTGGACCGAGACGAGCAGCGGGACCCGCGCCGCGGCCCGGCGCAGCGCGTCGCCGGCGGGGACGGCGTAGTGCGCGTGGGCCAGCTCGAACGGGAACTCGACCCGCAGGCGTGACAGCGCGCGCCGCAGCGTGGGCGCCGCCCATGCCCCCCACGACGCGTAGCTCCAGGGCCGGGGTGGCGAGAGGTAGCGCACGTAGTCGACCCGGACGCCGTCGAGCAGGTCGCTGCCGGGCTGGCGCACCGCGTCGCGCAGGGCCCGCACCCGCAGCCGCCTCGCGTCGGCCAGGGGCGGCAGCGGCCGATGCAGGACGAGCACGCGCACGTCTGCGCCGGCGTCCTGCGCGGCCAGGGCCTGACGGTGCGCCCATACGCCCAGGGTGGGATCCGACGCCCGGGGGTAGTACTCGGCGACGATCACGACCTTCATCTCCAGCGCCGGTGTGTGACCACGGTGCGCTGGGCCTCTGTCGCGGTCGTGTAAGGCCGCTCGGCCAGGAAGCCCCGGGCCTCGGCCACCGCCGCTTCGCGGTCATAGGAGGCGGCGATCCGGCGCAGCCCGTGGTCGACCGGCAGGGCGTCGATGACCCCCATGCGCCAGCCGTGTCGCTGTGCCACCGCGGACCAATGCGCGTCCAGTCCCCAGCCGAAACGCAGGGCCGGGAACGGCAGCAGCTGCGACAAGGTGTCAGCGCGCAGGGCGCACACCGGTCCGATCTCGACGAACTGCGTCTCACGCACGACCGAGAGCGGTCGGCGTCGCGTGACCGCCCAGGCGGCGTGGGAGCGCCACCGGTGGGCCGGTTGGGCGAGCGCGAGGTCAAACCGCTCGGCCAGGAAGACGAGACCGTCGAGAAAGCCCCGGGGCAGCCGGACGTCGTCGTCGAGCACCAGCAGCCAGTCGTAGCCCATCACGGGGTGGCTCTCCAGCAGCGCGTTGAGGTTCTGAAACTTGCCGCGGTCCCCGACGAAGCCGCCGACGACGTCGACGGCGTGGTGGGAGCGCGCAAGCTCGGCCCGCGCGGCGGCGAGCACGTTGGGCACGTCGGTGCGCTCGATCGTCAGGACGAGGACGCGGCGCCGCGGCGATGAGGCCGCGGCGCGGCGCAGGCGCCACGGCTCGAGCGTGGCCAGGCCGGCGGCGTCGCAGACGGCGTCGGCCACGGCCGCCCGGGTCGTCGCCCGGATGCCATGGACCTGGCCGCTGGTGCCCGACAGGAAATCGGTCGAGGTGTCAGGCCGCGGCCGCGACAGCGCCTCGCGCACCCGTCCGGCGGCGTGAGCGGCCATCACGATCCCGCCCAGGCAGCGGCGCCTGACCACATGCCACTGACACCCGACGAGCGTGCGGAGCTCGCGAGCCAGCGACGGCACCGCGCCCTTGCGCACGTCGTAGCGGCGCGACGCCCGGCCCTGGCGGTAGGCCGCCCGGGACAGCGACGCCAGCGTCGCGTCCGCGGCGCTGCGTCGGTGCTCGAGCCCCGCCCCTGCGAGATAGCGCACGACACCGCCGGCCGCGGTGTAGCGCCGCTCCCAGTCCTCCTCATCCCCGGGCCCGTGCCACCCCTCGTCGAAGCGGCCGGCCCGGTCGATCGCGCGCCGGCGCAGCGCCATGTTGGCGCCCCAGACGAGCGGCACATCTCGGTCGGCGCGGCCCAGATCGAGCGTGGTGATGGGCGCGTCCTCGCGCCCGCACGAGCGCGGGCCGCCGCCCTCAAGCCGGGCGCGGATGGGCCCGCCGAAGACATCGACGTCGGGGGCGGAGGCGGCGCCGGTGAGCACGGCATCGAGCCACCCGGGGGGCGCCGAGATGTCGTCGTCGATCAGCAGCACGAGATCGGCGCGGGCGGCGTCAATGCCCGCGTTGCGGGCGGCATTGAGCCCGCCCGGGGGCGGCGGAGCCACCACGCGCGCGCCGTGGCGCCGTGCCACCGCCGTCGTGGCCGCGTCACCGCCGTCGTTGACGACGACGATCTCAGCGCCCTCCGCGCGCGCCTGCGGCTCGACGCTGGCCAGAGCGACGTCGAGGTACGCGGGCCGCTGCCTGGTGGGGATCACGATGGTGGCCGTCGGCGGTGATGACACGACCGGAGATTGTGACCACGCCCGACCGGAGCCGGACCGGCGCGGTCAGGCGGAGCGCGCCGGACCGCGGCGATGGTCGCGCAACTGCCGGGCGAAGGCCCCGACGAAGCGCGGGTTGTAGCGCGTGTAGCGCCGCCACAGACGGCGCGGCTCGTGGGCCAGCCGGTAGGCCCACTCGAGTCCGGATTCCTGGAGCCAGGCCGGCGCCTGGGGCACGAGGCCGGCGTGGAAGTCGAAGGCGGCGCCGACGCCGATGAGCACGGGGGCATCGAGATCGTCGCGCATCTCCGCCATCCACTTCTCCTGCTTGGGCACGCCGATCCCCACCCAGACGACGTCGGCGCGCGAGTCGTTGATCTCCTTGGTCACGGCCGCGCGCTCCTCGGAGGTGAGGGGGCGGTGGGGCGGGGAGTAGCCGCCGACGATCCGCACGCCCGGGTAGCGCTGGCGCAGGTTGAGCGCGAGCTGGACCAGCGCACCCTGATTGCGGCCGCCGTAGAGGTACATGCGCTGGCCCGAGGCCACCGCCCGCGCACAAGAGCGGGCCATGAGCTCCGGACCGTAGACGCGGTCCTCGAGCGACTGGCCGAGGAGGTTGAGAGCCCACACCAGCGGTTGCCCGTCGGGGACATTCAGCGAAGAGCCCAGCAGCGCCGAGCGCAACTGCGGGTCCTCGGCCGACGCCATCACGGCGTGGACGTTGCAGACGCACACGTAGCCCTGCTGGCGCGCCTGCACCATCTCGTCGATCCAGTCCAGCGCGCGGTCGTAGTCGGTCAGGCCGAGCGGCACGCCGAGCACGTCCACCGTGTCAGGCGGCGTGACGGGCGGCGTCAGCTCTGGCTCAATCGAACCCTGGGGGCGCATCGGGGTGGTCAGATCTCCCTGCATACGAGACTGGACTTCTCAGAGGCTAGGCGTAAGAACGAGGATGGTGCCCGCAAGTTACGAGGTTCCTCCCATTAGTGGACGAACGTCAGGAAAGTTGCAAACGACACGTAATCGTTGTGACAACCCGTGGGGCGCCACATACCCACCAGACGTGCCTCGCATGCCCGCGGCGCGTAACCTGCAGCACCTATGGACTGCGTGGTCACCGGCGGCGCCGGCTTCATCGGGTCAAATCTCGTCGACGCGCTGGTGGCTCGCGGCGACCAGGTGACCGTGATCGACGCCCTGGTCACCGGCAAGCGTGAGAACCTGGCCGACGCGCTGGCGAACGGGGCGTCGCTCGAGACCGTCGACGTGCG
>CAVWTW010000012.1:0-8118 GCA_963758035.1 uncultured Actinomycetota bacterium | reverse complement strand
CACCGCCATGGCCAGCATCATCGCCCAGCAGGAGCGCACGCAGGCGGTGCCGTTGCGCACCGCGAAGCGGACCACGCCGGCGGTGGCACGGCGGCCGTCGGCGGGAGCGGCGACGGCCGATGACAGTCACGCACGGCGCGGCGCTTGGCGGCGGAGAGCTGCCAGGCGGCGGCCAGAGCGAGCGCGGCCGCGGCCACGGCGGTCCGGTCAAACCCGGCCCAGGCCTGCGACGCCGCCAGCAGCAGCACGCCGAAGGCCACCCAGATGAGCGCATACACCGCCGCGAAGGTGGCCATCGCCCGCGGGCGGCGCCGGCGCAGGCTGTTGGCGGCGACGTGTCGGACGGCGGGGAGCGCGGTGGGCAGCATCATCGCGACGGCCATCAGCGTCCACATCGCCACGGCGACGACCGCGCCGCCGCCCAGCAGCAGGGAGTGGTGAGCGGAGGACGCGCCCACGTGGGCCGAGGGCGGCATGGCCCCCATCCCGGGCATCCCCCCCATCCCCGCCATCCCGGACATCCCGCTCATGCCGGCCATACCGCCGCCCATGCCGCTCATGCCGGCCATACCGCCGCCCATCCCGCTCGTCGACCGACCCAACCGACCCCCACTCACCGCCATCGCCACCAGCGCGATCCAGGCGCCGGCGATCGCCCCCAGGAGTCCCGCCATCACCGAGCGCTCACGCGGGCATGCCGCGGCCGCCACCACAGGCAGCCGACGGCTGCGCGTACCTGCGGCATCACTCGTAGAAGATGGCCACGCGCCCGATCGTGACCGGCGGGTCAGCATCGGTCACCGCGTCGGGCAGCGCGTGAGCGAGCTCCGGCGATCTGCGGGGATCAGGCCAAGTGGGCGGAACGTGACCTCCACGTGCCGGCCGTCCCACTCGCCCTGAGCGGCGAGGCTCTGCGCCAGGTCGGTGATGTCGTGCACCTGCCGCAGGCCGTGCGCATGCTCATCGCCGCGCGGATTGCGGGCGCGCTCCACCCCGAAGAACGAGACGTTGCCGGCATGGTGGCTCTCGGCCACGGCGGCCGAGGCGTCGGCAGCCAGGTTGACGTAGATCCCGTACACCGTCCCTGGGTTCTGTGCGGCCTCGATGTCCTCGACGCTGAGCAGGATGCGCTGCGGCGCGGTGGCGCCGGTCACGGCCAGCGCAGCCTCGTGGGCCTGCTGATCGATCTGGAGCGCCACCGAGGCCGGGGCGCCGACGAGCCGGACGGGCGTCTCGGACGCGCCGACGAGCTCGGGCTCGCCCTCGGGGGGTTCGGGTCCGGTCACGACATCCTCCGGAGTCGGTGGAGGCGGCCCGGGCCGGGGCCGGGGGCGCGCCTCATACGTGTAGCCCAGCTGGCCGACGATGTCGACTACGTCAGCCGGCGTCTTGGTGACGCGCTGGCCGTGGGCGTCGAAGAACGAGAACGTCTGGCCGCTCCAGCTCGGGTCGTTCGGGACGAGGTGACGCGGGCTGGTCCAAATGAACCAGAGCCGGTCGATGTTGGCGTGGTGGATCCAGAAGATCGGGTCCGCCGCCGCGGCGTCCGGGTCGGCCATGAGGCCGCCATTGCCCCCGACCGCATCGTGGATGACGTTGTGGGGCTGGTTCTCCACCTGTCCGGTGCTGTTGGAGAACTGGGCCACCCCGGTGACCCCGCCGCCGAACTGGCTGGTGCCGACAAAGCGTGAGGCCCGCAGCGCCCGGGTCGCCGACGCCACCGCCGGCGAAAGCGCGAGGCCGCTGTTGATTCCCGGTGCCCGCGCGGACTCGAACAGGGGGTTGGGAGCCCCGTTGACGGTCTGCTGCGGAACGCGGCGGGCAGCGTCGCCTGCTGTCCACCCGCGCCGTAGTCCCAGAACGGCAGCGACCAGTCAGCCGAGCCCCCCGCCTGCACGACCGCCGCGCGGACGATCTGTTCGAAGTAGTAGATGAACATCCGATGCCAGGCCAGGAAGAACCATGTCCCGTGCTGGCACCCGTTCCACAGCGGCTGTACCGCTTGTGCGTGCGTGCCGTGCATCGCCGCCTGGTAGGTCCAGCTCGTCGGGTCCTGCGCCGGCCGTCCCTGCATGATCGCGACGGCTTGCGCATATTCCTCCACCGTCTGGTCGCCGCTGGGCAGCGTCCAGACGTTCCTGCGTACGAGCGGCGCTGTGGCCGACTCGCCTGCGGCGCCGTGGCCGCGCTTGGCACACCCATTCCCCTGATCCCTCCGATCCCGTGCCGGGTGTTGTTCCCCGTCGCGCCTAGCTATACCACGCGTCCGCCGGAGCCGCCAAACGACCCTTCACATTTGCATCGGAAAGGTTTCACTCATGGAACACACACCCCCGCGGCCGGCGGGTGTGACCGCGCGACCTGGGCGACACCAGCGGGCTGCACTCGCTCGACACGCTCCACGCCTACTACGGGCTGTGAGGCGCCACCGCGCCGCCCAGGCGCGCGAAACTGACGGTGACCGCCAGGCCCCCCGCGGGCTGCGGCACCGTATCGATTGTGGCGTCGTGGGCCACGGCGATCGCCCGTACGATCGAGAGCCCCAGCCCGTGATGGCCGTCGGCGCCTGCCGCGCGTCCTCCACCCAACCGCTGGAAGGGCTCGAACAGTCTGTCGGTCTCCTCGGCGGCACGACGGGCCCGGTGTTGGTCACCGACACGACCGCATGCCCGTTGACGGCGGCGGTGCGGACCTCGACCTGCCGCCGGGCCGGTTGTAGCGCACCGCGTTGTCGACGAGGTTGGCCATCAGTCGCTCGATCAGCGCCGGGTCACCGGCGGCCGCGCGCCGGCTCCAGCGCCGCGTCGAGCTCGAGGCCGTGGCGCTGCATGTCGGGCCGCGGCGTGAGCAGCACGCGGCCGGCCAGGCGCGCCAGGTCCACGCGCTCGCTATAGCCGAGGCCGCGTTCGCTCCAGGCCAGAGTGAGTAGGGACTCGAGCAGGCGCTCGTGCTCGCGGCCGCACGCCAGTAGCTCCTCGCACGTCGCCCGCAGGCTCGCCTCGGTGGCATCGGGGTCCGCCAGCGCCACCTGGAGCAGCGTCCGCTCGACGGTGAGTGGCGTGCGCAGCTCGTGCGAGGCGTTGGCGACGAACCGTCGCTGGGCGTCGAACGACGTCTCGAGCCGTGCCAGCAGATCGTCGAGCGTGTCGCCGAGGCGCCTGAACTCGTCGTCGGGCCCGGTGAGCGCGAGCCGCCGTCCGAGGTTGCCGGCGGAGATCGTGCGCGCGGTGTCGGTCATCTGCCGCAGCGGTCGCAGCACCCGGCCGGCGGCGAACCAGCCCAGCAGCGCCGAGGCGATCGCGGTGACCACCAGCAGCCACCCACGACGCGGCCAGCAGCCCCGCCAAGTTACTGGAGTGCCGCTGCGCACGTCGACGACTCCGCGCGGCGCTGCGGGAGAACCCGCCCGGAACCGTTGCGCGGCACCGGCGTGTCGTCGTCGATGTCGGAGTCACGCGGATGGCCTCGGCGACCGCGCTGATGCCGGGCGCCCGAGGGGACAGCAGAAAGATGCCGACGACGAGCGCCGTCCCCAGTCCCAGGAACATCCCGGTGTACAGCAGGGTCAGGCGCAGCCGCGCGGTGCGACGGGACGCGCGCAGCCACGCTCGCGGCGGACAGCGCTCTCAGCACCCGGGCCATCAGATCCGGTAGCCGCCCTCGCGCACGGTATGGATCACCGGAGGTCCCCCAGCTTGGCCCGCAGGCGGCTCATCGTCGTCTTGACCGTCCGGTGAACGGGTTCGTCGTCTCATCCCACACGCGCTCCAGCAGGTCCTCGGTGGAGACCACGCGCCCGTCGGCGGACAGCAGGCATTCGAGCACGGCGAACTCCTTGGGGCTGAGGTCGAGGGCGCGCGCCTGGCGCGACGCCGAGCGGCGAGAGGGATCCAGGCTGACATCGCCGCGGGACAGGGTCGGCGGCACCGGGGCGACGGCGCGCCGGGCCAGCGCCCGGATGCGCGCCACCAGCTCGCTGAAGTCAAACGGCTTGGGCAGGTAATCGTCGGCTCCCAGCTCCAGCCCCTCGACCCGGTCGCGGATCGTGCTCGCAGCGGTGAGCATCAGCACGCGGGTCTCGCTGCGCTGGTCCACGAGGGCACGGCAGACCTGATCGCCGTGCACTCCAGGCAGGTCACGGTCCAGCACGACCACGTCATAGCGGTTGATCGCCACCTGCGACAGCGCCTCCTTCGCCGTCGAAGGCCAAGTCGATCGCCATGCCCTCACGGCGCAGCCCCTCGGCCAGCGCCGTGGCCAGCCGCGGGTGATCTTCGACAACCAGCACCCTCATCGTTTCACGCCCACAGCATGTCCGAGTTTACGTAACAACGAGGTCACAGCCGCCGTGACCGTGATGTCACCGCCTCATCTCTACAACTCGCAGGGTAAATACTGCTCGCAAAGGACGCCTGCGATGACACCGACGCCAATCGACTGCCCACGCCCCTCTCGCGGCCTCGTGCTCGTGGCCGCCTTCGCCCTGGCGGTGATCGCCGCGGGGTGCGGCGGTAACTCGCCCTCGTCTGGGTCCTTGTCGGGTGCGGCGGCGCGGGCGAAGGCCGGCCCAGGCGCGAGCGCGTACCAGTTCTCGGCCTGCATGCGCAATCACGGCGTCACCAACTTCCCTGACCCGAAGGTGACGACTTCCGCCGACGGAACCTCGGTGGCCATCGGGATCAATCCCTCGATCTCCGGCCAGCCGGCGTTCAGCTCCGCCCAGAAGGCGTGCCAGCACATCCTTGGCAAGCCCGGCATGGCTCCGACGGCACCCCGGCGCAGCGCCAGGCCAGAACCCAGGCCCTCATCGCGTTCGCCCGGTGCCTGCGCGCGCATGGGTTCCCCAACTTCCCCGATCCGGACTCCACTGGGAGCTCTCAGCGGAGGCGATCACGAAGGCCGGGATCAACCTCCACACCCCGGCTCTGCTGACGGCGGGCAAGGGCTGCGCGTCGGTCACCCACGGTCAGATCACGCCCACCCAGGTGGCCCAGGCGATCAACCACGCGAAGACGGCGGGCACCCAGGGCGCCGGCTCCGGCGGCTAGGGCGGCAGCTCGCCGTGATGCCGGGATTCCTTGCCGCCACCTGCGGTGGCACCATTACGCCACCGCGCCTCTGGCGCATCAGCGAGGAATTCATGGTAGGCGGAGGAGAAGCGACAGCCGGTACGCGCCCGGCACGCCTGGGCGGCGCCCTGCGACAAGCGTGGGTGGGCTACCGGCGCCAGCTTGACCAGGAGCTGGCCGCAGCGGGCTTCGGCGACCGTGGCTTCCCCGATGGTCGCGTCCTGCGGCTGTGCAGCGGCGCCTCCGACGTGACCATCTCGCACATCGGTCGCGAGCTCGGCATCACCCGCCAGGGCGCCAGCAAGATCGTCGCCAGTCTGCGCGACCGAGGCTACGTGACCCTCTCGCCCTCGCCCACCGACGGCCGGGAGAAGATCGTCAAGCCGACCCGGCGCGCGGTCGAGTTCCTGGCCGCCCAGCGGGAGGCGGCGCGGCGGATCGAGGCGAGGATCCGGAGCGAGATGGGACCCGACGCCTTCGACGGCCTCCATCGCCTGCTGGACGCCCTGGGCACCGAGGACGAGCCCCGCCTGGCAGAGGATCTGCGCAGCGCCACGGGCGTGAGCGGGCTCTGGGAGTAGGTCGTCTCGGCCCCACAGCCATCGCGCACGGGAGGTTGAGCGCGAACTGCTCCAGGAAACCTCGCCTGCCATCGTCGGTCACGCGAAGCGCGCGGGTGCCAGGGACGAAGGCCACCCATCGCCGTGCCAGCGCGTGCTCGGCGATCGCGCGCCCACCGCACCGGCGAGATGCGGGCGGCGCACGGTCCAGTCCAGGCAGGGCCGAGCGATGCGCGGCGCTGGAGGCGCAGAGGCTCCACCTCGATCCCCAGCGACTCCAGACGACGCTCGCCCGCGGCGGTCAGCGCGTAGGACGCGTCCCCGGTCTCGATGAGATGCTGACGCTCCAGGCTGTCGGTGAGGGCGACCCCGAGCTCGCCGGCGAGATGGTCATAGCAGGTGCGCGCCCCGCGCAGTGCCGCACCGCGCGTCGATTCGCGGAGGCCGGCGGCCGCCCTGTCCGGAGCGATCGTCAGCATCGCCTCGATGACCTCGGCCACCCGCGGGCCGGCCAGTCGGTAAAGGCGCCGGCGCCCCTTCTGCTCGACAGCCACGAGGCCCCCGTCGAGCAGCTTTGACAGATGCGAGCTCGCCAGCGACGGCGAGATGCCGGCGCGGTGGCGAGCTCGCCCGCGGTGAGTGGACGGCCGCCGAGCAGCGCCAGCAGGATCGTGGCGCGGTGGGCGGTCATGAGGTCGGCGACCGTCGAGAGGTCTGCGTCGGCGAGCATCTCACATAGCGTACCCCCCGAACGTTTCAACCGGGGTTGAACTGTTCTGCGCCTAGGGTCTCGTCCATGCATTCCACCCCCCCACATCGCCGCGGCCTGACGCTCATCGCGACCAGCCTTGGGTTCGCGGTCGTCCAGCTCGACGTCAGCGTCGTCAACGTCGCCATCGCCGATCGGCGCGGCGCTGGGCGGTGACGTCAGCGCGCTGCAGTGGGTCGTCAACGCCTACACGGTCGCGTTCGCGGCGCTCATCCTGAGCGCGGGCGCGCTGGGGGACCGGATCGGCGCCAAGCGGGTGTTCATCGCCGGCTTCTCCGTGTTCACCGCGGCGTCGGCGGTCTGCGGGCTCGCCCCTCGCTGGCCGTACTCATCGCCGCCCGGGCCTGCAGGGCGTGGGCGCGGCCCTGCTGGTGCCCTGCTCGCTGACCCTGCTCAACCACGCCTTCCCAGAGCCGCGCGAGCGCAGCCGCGCGATCGGGCCGCTGGGCGGTCGGCGCCAGCGCGGCTCTCCGGCGGGCCCGCTCTCGGCGGCGTGCTCACCGCGACCCTGGGTGGCGCGCGATCTTCTTCATCAACGCCCCCATCGGGCTGATCGGGATCCTGCTCACCGTTCGCTTCGCGCGGAGACGAGCCGCTCCGCCCGAGCGCGGGGTCGATACCTGGGGCCAGCTCACGGCGATCGTGTGCCTGACGCCTGCTGGCAGCGGCGACGATCCGGGGCGGCACCGACGGCTTCGGCTCAGCGACCGTGCTGGCGGGGTACGGCGGCGCGGCCTGGCCGGTGGCGGCGTTCCTCTCGTCGAAGCCAGTCGCGCCCGGCCG
The DNA here is from genome assembly GCA_963758035.1 of uncultured Actinomycetota bacterium. GTDB lineage: Bacteria > Actinomycetota > Thermoleophilia > Solirubrobacterales > Solirubrobacteraceae > Palsa-465. The sequence continues at coordinate 937 of CAVWTW010000012.1, read as the reverse complement.
ATGCTGCCGCTGCGGCTCTTCCGCTGCCCGGCGTTCGGGGCCAACACGGCGATCGGGTTGCTCATCAACGTCGCTTCTACGGCCTGATCTTCGTCTTCAGCCTGTTCTTCCAGCGCGCCCAGCACCTCTCGGCGCTCCAGGCCGGGCTGGCCTTCGCCCCCATGACCGCGGCGATCATGGCCGCCAACGCGGTGGCCGGCAGACTCAGGAACGTCTCGGCCCGCGCGCGGTGATCGCCGGAGGCGCGCTGCTCATGGCCGGCGGCGCGTTCTCCCTGGAGGGCATCGGCGCCCAGAGCGCGTTCGTGACGTCGTCGCCCAGCTCACCGCGATGGGCTCGGGCTGGGGCTGATCGTGCCGGTGATGACCGCGTCCCTGCTTGGCAGCGTCGAGCGTTCCCGCTCGGGCATCGCGTCCGGGACGCTCAACACCGCGCGCCAGACGGGCAGCGTCATCGGCGTGGCGCTGTTCGGCTCGCTGATCGCGGGTGGCCGGCTCGTGGGAGGACTCCACGTGGCGCTCGTGGTCGCCGCCGTCCTGAGCCTCATCGTCGCGGCGCTCGCGACGCACCCACGCCCGAAACGTGATTGCTCACCGATGTGCACGAGACCGCCGATGATCTGCAGGCGCTGCAGGCTCTCATCGACTCGAGCTACGCGGCCGCCGGGCGGCACCTGCTCTCCATCCATGAGCCGGAGCGCCGGCTCAGCGCCGAGCAGGTCTCGAGCGGCTGACCGGGATGTGCCTGCTGGCGCTGGCGACCGTCACGCGCGACTGCCGGCCGATCGTCGGGCCCGTGGACGGCATCTTCTTCCGCGGCGCCTTTCACTTCGGTTCAGCGGCGAACTCGGTCCGCTTCCGCCACATCCGCAGCCGGCCCCAGGTCTCGGCCACGTACCTGCCGGGGGAGGAGTTGGCCGTGACCGTGCACGGGCGCG
>CAVWTW010000011.1:0-10413 GCA_963758035.1 uncultured Actinomycetota bacterium | reverse complement strand
CCAGCCGGCCACGACGAGCACGTGCAGGGCGGCGATGATCTCGTCGTCGGACATGGCCGCCTCGTCATCGGCCAGGAAGCCGGCCAGGCAGTCCCGGCGCCGCGGGTCCGGCGGGGCCGCGCGACGCTCGGCGATCTCCTCGCGCGCAACGGCCGCGATCTCGGCGTGGATCGAATGGATCCGCGGATACGGCGCCCACCATCCCCGCATCACGATCGCCGCCGCAAACCGCCCGGCGAGCTCCAGCGAGTTGAGCGCCGCGTCCAGGCGATCCAGGGCCGCCTTCAGCCGCTCGCCCCGGGCCGGCTGGGTGACGCCGAACACGGTGGTGGCGATCACGTCACGGGCCAGGTCCTGGGTGAGCTCGGCGAACGGCACCGGCCGGCCCAGCGGCCACTCCCCGATCCGGCGCTCGGTGACGGCCACGATCCCCTCCTCATAGCCCTTCAGCGCCTCCCCGTGGAAGGCTGCCGTCAGCTGGCGCCGGAAGCGCGTGTGATCCTCACCGTCCAGCGCCGCGATCGCGTCGTGGCCGAACATCGCCTCGTGGGGGGCAAAGCGGCGCAGACCCTCGCCAAACACCAGCGCCCCGTCACGCTCGGTGAAAATGGCCCGGCAGTCCTCGGGCGAGCAGGTCAACAGCACCGGCGGGGCCAGCGGCAGCTCCATCACATACCGCTCCGGCGCCGACGCGGTCCACCCGACAAAGCTCTGCGGCACGAACCACCGCTGCAGCCCTCGCAGCCGGCCCCCGGCACGAGGCACCGCCTCCAGGCCCGGCAGAGCTGCCACGCTGACGCTCACAAGTACGGTAGCGTACACCAGTACTGGGCGGTGCGCCAGTACTGGCCGGGACAGCAGGTGCGGGGGGCGCGCGGACAACCACCTGTACCGCTCGGGACAGCAGTACTGGGCGGTACGCTACGGGCGGTGAGCACGCTTGCGCAGATCTACACGCGACGAGGGCTCCCGCGCGGCCGGGGGAGCCTGCCGCCTGACCAGGTCGCCCGGGCGCAGCGCCAGCGCGTGCTGCGGGCGATGGTCTCCGCCGCCGCCACGCTTGGGTACGCGAATGTCCGGATCGCCGATGTGGTCAACCGCGCCCGCGTGTCGCGGCAGTCGTTCTACGCGCAGTTCGATGACAAGGAGGCGTGCTTCCTGGCCGCCCACACCGAGGGGCTGGAGCTGGTCGTCGACCGGCTGGCCCGGTGGACCGCCGACGTCGTCGACGACGATCCCCGCAGCGCGGTACGCGGCGCCGTGGCCGCCTACCTCCAGATGGCGGCCGACGAGCCCGAGTTCGCCCGCTGCATGCTCGTCGAGCTGCCGGCGATCGGGCGCGCCGGACTGGAGGCGCGGCGGGACGCCCACCGCCAGATCGCCGCGCTCCTGCGCGCCTGGCACGAGCAGGCACGTGACGCCCGTCCCGGCTGGCCCACGGTGCCCGACGGCCGCTACCCGGCCGCGATCGGCGCGGTCCACGACCTCCTCTTCGACGCCGTCGCCTCCGGAGAGACCAAGCGCGCGCCCGCGCTCTGCGACGACGCCGTCGACGCCGTCCTCACGCTGCTCGACGTGCCCGCCACGTAGCGGGCCCGTTCTGCCTACGCGCCTCCGGGGCCCGGCACGCCGCACAGATCGGCGAGCACCTCGCCGGCGGCGTGCACCGGGAGCGCCCAGGTCTGGAGCCCGACGATCCCGTCGGCGCCGATGCCGGCCTCGTGCTGGGCGCCCCTGACCGCGGTCGCAGTCTGCGGGCCGAAGATGCCGTCGACGGCGAGGACTGGGTTGGAGCTGGGGGCAAACTCGCCGCGGCCCTCGTTGAGCACGGTCTGGAGCTTGTCCACCACGCCCCCGCGCGAGCCCTCGCTGAGCGTGGGCGGCTCGGGGCCGTCACCGCCGAGCGCACCCCAGGTGGCCGGGCCGACGATCCCATCGACCGTGAGATGCTCTGACTGCTGGAACTCCTCCACGCCGTGCTTGGTCTTCGGACCGAACGCGCCATCGATGTCGGTGAAGCTCAACGTGCGGCGGACGAGCAGGTACTGCAGCCACCTCACGGTGGCCCCGGTCGCGCCTTCCTGAATCGTGGCGGGAGTGGTCATGACGGTCCCTTCGATCGTGGGTTAGGAGATGAGCGCGCTCGCGGCGACAGCCAGCGACCCGGCGGCCAGGAGAACAGCCCCCGCCCGCGTGGCCTGGCGGGGCTTGGGCGCGAGCTTCTCGACGAGGACCAGCCCGGTGATGGCGACCATCCAGAACGTGGTCGCCGTCGCAGCCAACGCCATCGCCAGCATCATCGCCCAGCAGGAGCGCACGCAGGCGGTGCCGTTGCGCGCCGCGAAGCGGACCACGCCGGCGGTGGCCCGGCGGCCCGTCGGCGGCAGCGGCGACGGCCGATGACAGTCACGCACGGCACGGCGCTTGGGGGCGGAGAGCTGCCAGGCGGCGGCCACAGCGAGCGCGCCCGCGGCCACCGCGGTCCGGTCAAGCCCCGCCCATGCCGGCGACGCCGCCAGCACCAGCACGCCGAAGGCCACCCAGATGAGCGCATACACCGCGGCGAAGGTGGCCATCGCGCGCGGGCGGCGCCTGCGCAGGCTGTTGGCGGCGACATGTCGGACCGCAGGGAGCGCGGTGGGCAGCATCATCGCGGCGGCCATCAACGTCCACATCGCCACCGCGACGATCGCGCCGCCGCCCAGCAGGATGGAGTGGTGGGCCGAGGACGCGCCCGCGCGGGCCGACGACGACATCCCCGCCATCCCGGGCATCCCCGCCATTCCATCCATCCCGGACATCCCGGCCATTCCGTCCATCCCGGGCATCCCCGCCATCCCGGACGTCCCGCCGCCCGACCCCGCACCCACCGAGATCGCCACCAGCGCGATCCAGGCGCCGGCGATCGCCGCCAGCAGTCCCGCCATCACCGCCCGTTCACGCGGGCACGCCGCCGGCCGCCACCACAGGCAGCCGGCGGCTGCGCGGAGCTGCGGCATCACTCGTAGAAGATGGCGACGCGCCCGATCGTCACCGGCGGGTCAGCATCGGTCACCGTGTCGGGCAGCGCGTGCGCGAGCTCCGGCTGATCTGGGGGGATCAACCCGAGCGGGCGGAACGTGACCTCCACGTGGTGGCCGTCCCACTCGCCCTGGGCGGCGAGGCTCTGCGTCAGCTCGGTGATGTCGTGCACCAGCCGCAGGCCGTGCGCATGCTCATCGCCGCGCGGATTGCGGGCGCGCTCCACCCCGAAGAACGAGACGTTGCCGGCATGGTGGCTCTCGGCCACGTCGGCCGAGGCGTCAGCGGGCAGGTTGACGTAGATCCCGTACACCGTCCCCGGGTTCTGCGCGGCCTCGATGTCCTCGACGCTGAGCAGGATGCGCTGCGGGGCGGTGGCCCCGGTCGCGGCCAGCGCGGCCTGGTGGGCCTGCTGATCGATCTGGAGCGCCACCGACGCCGGGGCGCCGACGAGGCGGACGGGCGTCTCTGACGCACCGACGAGCTCGGGCTCGCCCTCGGGGGGCTCGGGTCCGGTCACGACATCCTCCGCAGTTGGTTGAACCGGAGTCCCGCCCACCCCGGCCGGACCGGCCGGGGGCGCCAGCTCGTACGTGTAACCCAGTTGGCCGACGATGTCCAGGACGTCAGCCGGTGTCTTGGAAACGCGCTGACCGTGGGCGTCGAAGAACGAGAACGTCTGGCCGGTCCAGTGCGGGTCACTGGGGACGAGGTGGCGCGGGCCGGTCCAGATGAACCACAGGCGGTCGATGTTGGCGTGGTGGACCCAGAAGATGGGGTCTGCCGCCGCGGCGTCAGGGTCGGCCATGAGGCCGCCGTTGCCTCCCACCGCATCGTGGATGACGTTGTGGGGCTGATTCTCCACCTGTCCGGTGCCGTTGGAGAACTGGGCCACCCCGGTGACACCGCCTCCGAATTGGCTGGTGCCGACAAAGCGCGCGGCCCGCAGCGCCCGGGTCGCCGACGCCACCGCCGGCGAAAGGGCAAGGCCGCGGTTGATGCCCGGCGCCCGCGCGGACTCGAACAGGGGATTCGGAGCCCCGTTGACGGTCTGACTGCGAAACGCGGCCGGCAGCGTGGCCTGCTGCCCACCCGCGCCGTAGTCCCAGAACGGCAGCGACCAGTCAGCCGAGCCCCCTGCCTGCACGACCGCCGCGCGGACGATCTGCTCGAAGTAGTAGATGAACATCCGATGCCAGGCCAGGAAGAACCATGTCCCGTGCTGGCAGCCGTTCCACAGCGGCTGCACCGACTGTGCGTGCGTGCCGTGCATCGCCGCCTGGTAGGTCCAGCTCGTCGGGTCCTGCGCCGGCCGTCCCTGCATGATCGCGACGGCCTGCGCGTATTCCTCCACCGTCTGGTCGCCGCCGGGCAGCATCCAGATGTTCCTGCGTACGAGCGGCGCTGTGGCCGTGCTCGCCTGCGGCGCCGTGGCCGCGCTTGGCACACCCATGTCCCCTGATCCCTCCGATCCCGTGCCGGGTGTTGTTCCCGTCGCGTCTAGCTATACCACGCAGCCACCGGGGCCGCCAAACGACCGGTCACTTGTGCATCGAAAAGTGTTCACACACTGAAACACACATCCCGTCACACCTCTCCTTCCTCACAGCAGCGGGGTGTCCGCCCTCGACACTCTGCACAGCTACGAAGGGCTCTGAGGCGGCGCCGCGCCGCCCAGCCGAGCGAAGCTGACGGTGACCGCCAGACCGCCGGCGGGCTGCGGCACCGCATCGATCGTGGCGTCGTGGGCCACGGCGATCGCCCGTACGATCGAGAGCCCGAGGCCGTGATGGCCGTCGGCGCCCGCCGCCCGGCCGCCGCCCAACCGCTGGAAGGGCTCGAACATCCTGTCGGTCTCGTCCAGGCGCACCACCGGCCCGGTATTGGTCACCGACAGCACAGCGTGCCCATTGACGGCGGCAGTGCGGATGGCGACCCGGCCGCCGGGGCAGTTGTAGCGCACGGCGTTGTCGACCAGGTTGGCCATCAGGCGCTCGATCAGGGCCCGGTCCCCGGCGACCGCGGCCGGCTCCAGCGCCGTGTCGAGCTCGAGGCCGTTGCGCTGCATGTCGGGGCGCGGAGTGAGCAGCACATTGCCGGCCACGCGTGCCAGGTCGACCGGGTCGCGGCGGTTGAGACCGCGTTCGCTCGAGGCCAGCGTGAGCAGCGACTCGAGCAGGCGCTCATGCTCGCGGCCGCACGCCAGCAACTCCTCGCACGTCGCCCGCAGGCTCGCCTCGGTGGCGTTGGGATCCGCCAGCGCCACCTGGAGCAACGTCCGCTCGACGGTGAGTGGCGTACGCAACTCGTGCGAGGCGTTGGCGACAAATCGTCGCTGCGCGTCGAACGACGTCTCGAGCCGTGCCAGCAGCTCGTCCAGGGTGTCGCCGAGGCGCTTGAACTCGTCGTCGGGCCCGGTGAGCGCGAGGCGCCGTCCGAGGTTGCCGGCGGAGATCGTGCGCGCGGCGTCGGTCATCTCCCGCAGCGGTCGGAGGACCCTCCCCGCGGCAAACCAGCCCAACAGGGCCGAGACGATCGCGGTGACCACCAGTAGCCCCCACGTCGTGGCCAGCAGCCCTGCCAAGTCAGTGGAAGGGCCGCTGACGACATTAAGGACCCCGCCGTGGGGCTGGGGGAGAACCAGCCCGGGAGCATTGGGCGGCACCGGTGTGATCGTCGTCGATGTCGGAGTCACGCGGATGGCCTCGGCGTGCGCGCTGATGCCGCTGCTGCCCGAGGCAGAGAGCAGAAAGATGCCGACGACGAGCGCCGTCCCCAAGCCCAGGAACATCCCGGTATAGAGAAGAGTGAGACGCAACCTGGCCGTCCGGCGGGACGCGCGCAGCCACGCACGCGGCGACAGTGCTCTCAGCAGCCGGGTCATCAGATCCGGTAGCCGCCCTCACGCACGGTGTGGATCACCGGTGGCTCTCCCAACTTGGCCCGCAGGCGGCTCATCGTCGTCTTGACGGTGCCGGTGAAGGGGTTCGTCGTCTCGTCCCACACGCGCTCAAGCAGTTCCTCGGTGGAGACCACGCGCCCATCGGCGGACAGCAGGCACTCGAGCACCGCGAACTCCTTGGGGCTGAGGTCCAACGGCCGCCCCTGACGCGACGCCGCGCGGCGAGAGGGATCGAGGCTCACGTCACCGCAGGACAGAGTCGGAGGCACGGGTGCGACGGCGCGCCGGGCCAGCGCTCGGATGCGCGCCACCAGCTCACCGAAGTCAAACGGCTTGGGCAGGTAGTCGTCGGCTCCCAGCTCCAGCCCCTCCACCCTGTCCCGGATCGTGCTGGCGGCGGTGAGCATCAGGACGCGGGTCTCGCTGCGCTGGTCCACCAGCGCTCGACAGACCTGATCGCCATGGACTCCGGGGAGGTCGCGGTCGAGCACCACGACGTCGTAGCGGTTGATCGCCACGCGTGACAGCGCCTCGTTGCCGTCGAAGGCCAGGTCGATCGCCATGCCCTCGCGACGCAGCCCTTCGGCGAGCGCGGTCGCCAACCTCGGGTGATCTTCCACAACCAGCACCCTCATCGTTTCACTCCCAGAGGATGTCTGAGGCCGCGTAACAGCGGGGTCACAGTCGCCGTGACCGTGGTGTCACCACCTCATCTCTACAACTGGCGGGGTACACACTGGCTCGCAAAGGACGCCTACCATGACATCAACGCCATTCGACTGCCCACGCCCCTCTCGCGGCCTCGTGCTCGTGGCCGCTGTCGTCGTGGCGGTGATCGCCGCGGGCTGCGGCGGCAATTCGCCCTCGTCAACGTCCTCGTCGGGCGCGGCGGCGGGGGCGAAGGGAGGACCCGGCGCGGCCGCGTACCAGTTCTCTGCGTGCATGCGCAACCACGGGGTCAGCAACTTCCCCGATCCGGTGGTCAGGAGCTCGGCCAACGGCAACTCGGTGAGCATCGGCATCAACCCGTCGATCTCGGGCCAGCCCGCGTTCAAGTCGGCCCAGGCCGCCTGCCAGCACATCATCGGCAACCCCGGCAATAGCTCTGACGGCAACCCCGCCCAGCAACGCGCCAGGACGCAGGCGCTGATCGCGTTCGCGCGGTGCCTGCGCGCGCACGGCTTCCCCAACTTCCCCGATCCGAGCTCCACTGGAGACCTCTCAGCTCAGGCGATCACCAAGGCGGGCATCAACTTCCAGACCCCGGCTCTGCTGACGGCCGGCCAGAACTGCGCCTCGGTCACCCACGGTGCGATCACGCCCGCCCAGGTGGCGCAGGCGATCGCCCACGCGAAGACCCAGGGCACCCAGAGCGGCGGCACCGGGACGCAGGCCAGCGCCTCGCCGTGACGCCGTGATTCCTTGCCGCCCCTCGCGGTGGCACCATTACGCCATCTGCGCCTCTGGCGCATCAGCGAGGAATTCATGGTTGGCGGAGGAGAAGCGAGAGCGGGTACACGCCCGGCACGCCTGGGCGGTGCCCTGCGGCAAGCGTGGGTGGGCTACCGGCGCCAGCTTGACCAGGAGCTGGCCGCAGCGGGCTTCGGCGACCGCGGCTTCCCCGATGGTCGCGTGCTGCGACTGGTGGGCGCCGCCTCCGACGTGACCATCTCCCACATCGGCCGCGAGCTTGGCATCACCCGCCAGGGCGCCAGCAAGATCGTCGCCAGTCTGCGCGACCGCGGCTACGTGACCCTCTCGCCCTCACCCACCGACGGCCGGGAGAAGATCGTCACGCCGACCCGGCGCGCGGTCGAGTTCCTGGCCGCCCAGCGGGACGCGGCGCGGCGGATCGAGGCGAGGATCCGCAGCGAGATGGGACCCGAGGCCTTCGACGGCCTCTACCGGCTGCTGGACGCTCTGGTCACGGAGGACGAGCCGCGGCTGGCCGACGATCTGCGGAGCTCCACGGGGATGAGCGCGCTCTGGGAATAGCTCGCGTCGGCCGCGGCGCGCTCTCGGTCGCGGTCACGCGAGATTGAGCGCGAACTGCTCCAGGAAGCCCCGGCGGCCGTCGTCGGTCACGCGAAGCGCGCGGGTGCCGGGCACGAAGGTCACCCATCGCTGCGCCAGGGCGTGCTCGGCAATCGCGGCGCCGACCGCACCGGCCAGATGCGGGCGGCGCTCGGTCCAGTCTAAACAGGGTCGAGTGAACGCGCGGCGCTGCAGGCGGAGCGGCTCCACCTCGATCCCCAGCGACTCCAGACGACGCTCGCCCGCGGTGGTCAGGGCGTAGGAGCCGTCCCCGGTGTCGATGAGATGCTGGCGCTCGAGGCTGTCTGTGAGCGCGACCCCGAGCTCGCCGGCAAGATGGTCGTAGCAGGTCCGCGCCCCCCGCAGTGCCGCACCGCGTGTCGATTCGCGCAGGCCGGCGGCCGCCCGGTCGGGGGCGATCGTCAGCATCGCCTCGATCACCTCGGCCACGCGGGGGCCGGCCATCGGTAGTGGCGCCGGCGGCCCTTCTGCTCGACCGCGACGAGGCCTCCGTCGAGCAGTTTTGACAGATGCGAGCTCGCCAGCGACGGCGAGATGCCCGCGCGCGTGGCCAGCTCGCCCGCGCTGAGCGGCCGCCCGCCGAGCAGCGCCAGCAGGATCGTGGCGCGGTGCGCGGTCATGAGATCGGCGACCGTCGAGAGGTCTGCGTCGGCGAGCATCTCACACAGCGTACCCTCCGAACGTTTCAACCAGGGTTGAACAGTTCTGCTCCTAGGGTCATGTCGATGCACTCCACCCACCCGCATCGCCGCAGCCTGACGCTCATCGCCACCAGCCTTGGGTTTGCGGTCGTCCAGCTCGACGTCAGCGTCGTCAATGTCGCCATCCGGCCGATCGGCGCGGCGCTGGGCGGTGACATCAGCGCGCTGCAGTGGGTCGTCAGCGCCTACACGGTGGCGTTCGCCGCGCTCATCCTCAGCGCAGGCGCGCTAGGGGACCGGATCGGCGCCAAGCGGGTGTTCATCGCCGGGTTCTCGGTGTTCACCGTGGCCTCGGCGATCTGCGGGCTCGCCCCGTCGCTCGCCGTACTCATCGCCGCGCGGGCGCTCCAAGGCGCGGGCGCGGCCCTGCTGGTGCCGTGCTCGCTGACCCTGCTCAACCACACCTTCTCAGAGCCGCGTGAACGCAGCCGCGCGATCGGTCGCTGGGCCGTCGGCGCCAGCGCTGCCCTGTCAGCGGGGCCGCTGGTTGGCGGCGTGCTCACCGCGACCCTTGGGTGGCGCGCGATCTTCTTCATCAACGCCCCCATCGGGCTGACCGGCATCCTCCTCACCGCCCGCTTCGCGCCCGAGACGAGCCGGTCGCCCGAGCGCGGGGTCGATACCTGGGGTCAGCTCACGGCGATCGTGTGCCTCACCCTGCTGGCGGCAGCGACGATCCGGGGCGGCACCGCCGGCTTCGGCTCAGCCACCGTTCTGGCCGGGTACGTGGGCGCAGCCGCCGCCGGGGTGGCGTTCCTCATCATCGAGGCCCGTCGGCGCCCGGCCGATGGTGCCGCTGCGGCTCTTCCGCTGCCCGGCCTTCGGGGCCAACACGGCGATCGGACTGTTCGTCAACGTCGCCTTCTACGGCCTGATCTTCGTCTTCAGCCTGTTCTTCCAACGTGCGCAGCACTTCTCGGCGCTCCAGGCCGGGCTGGCCTTCGCCCCCATGACCGCGGCGATCATGGCCGCCAACGCGGTGGCCGGCAGCCTGCAGGAGCGTCTCGGCCCGCGCGTGGTGATCGCCGGGGGCGCGCTGCTGATGGCCGGCGGCGCGGTCGCCCTGGAGGGCATCGGCCCCGAGAGCGCGTTCGTGACGCTGGTCGCCCAGCTCACCGCGGTGGGTTTCGGGCTGGGGCTGATCGTGCCGGTGATGACCGCTTCGCTGCTGGGCAGCGTCGAGCGCTCCCGCTCGGGCATCGCCTCGGGGACCCTCAACACCGCGCGCCAGACGGGCAGCGTCATCGGGGTGGCGTTGTTCGGCTCGCTGATCGCGGGTGGCCGCCTGGTGGGCGGGCTTCACGTGGCGCTCGTGGTCGCCGCCGTCCTGAGCCTCCTCGTCGCCGCGCTCGGCGCGCGCACGCGCGCGCCCGAAACGTGATTTGCTCACCGACGTGCACGAGACCGCCGACGATCTACAGGCGCTCCAGGCCCTCATCGAGGCGAGCTACGCGGCCGCCGGGCCCCACCTGCTCTCCATCCATGAGCCGGAGCGCCGGCTCAGCGCCGAGCAGGTCTCAGAGCGGCTGACCGGAATGTGCCTGCTGGCGCTGGCCACCGTCACGCGCGATTGCCAGCCCATCGTCGGGCCGGTCGACGGCATCTTCTTCCGCGGCGCCTTTCACTTCGGCTCGGCGGCGGACTCGGTGCGCTTCCGCCACATCCGCACCCGGCCGCAGGTCTCGGCCACGTACCTGCCGGGAGAGGAGCTGGCCATCACCGTGCACGGGCGTG
>CAVWTW010000010.1:0-1035043 GCA_963758035.1 uncultured Actinomycetota bacterium | reverse complement strand
GACCTCGACGCGCCGGTCAGCGCTCCGGCCTGACCCCCCGCTTCGGAGGGCCGGCCGTCCGGGAGTCGCCCCCGGCGGGCCGCTGGGCCGGTGCGCCGGTGGGCCCGTGGGCCGGTGGGCCGGGTGGGCCGGTGGGGGTTTTCGAGCCAACAAGCACGTCTGCGCGCGACGTGGCTCGATTACCACCGCCAGCCGGGGGAAACCGAGCCAGGTGACGCTGCGGGGCGGTTGGTGGCTCGAAAACCCCCGCGCCGGGCCGCGCCCCCACCCGCGCCGCGCTGCCGCCCCCACCCGCGCCGCGCCGCGCCCCCACCCGCGCCGCGCCGCGCCCCCGCGCCGCGCCGCGCCCCGCCCGCGCCGCGCCGCGCCCCCACCCGCGCCGCGCCGCGCCCCCGCCACGCCGCGCCGCGCCCCAGGCCGCGCCGTCGCCAGAGCCGGTGCCCAGCCCGCCTGGTGACTCAGAGCGCATCAGCGAGCGCCCGAGCGGACGCGATCACGGCGCGCGCCATCGCCGGCTCGTCACGTTCGCCGATCCACACCGCGCTCACGGCCGCGTCGGCGTCGCCAACCGGCGCCGCCACGCCGCTCGCCCCGGGCAGCAACTCTCCCGTGGACCGCGCCCAGCCGCGCTCGCGGGCCACTGCCACCTCGGCGCGCTCGGTGGGCCGTGGGGGCGCGCCGGCGAGGATGGCGATCCCCGAGGCGGCGATCGCCACCGGATGGCGCAGCCCGGGCCGGTAGGCGATGTGCATATCGGCGTGGCGCGGCGAGCGGACGTCGAGCACCACGGCCGCGTCCTCGCCATCGCGGACCGTCAGGGCCGCGGTGGCGTGGAGCTCGTCGGCGAGGGCCTGCAGCAGCGGGCCCGCCGCCTCCTGCAGGCGCGGCCGCACGCGGCTGGCCAGCTCCACCAGGCCGGTGCCCAGGAAGTAGCGATCGTCGCGCCGACGGACGAACCGCTCGGCCAGGTGCGGGCCCAGCAGCCGGTAGATCCCGGCCCGGTGGGTGCCGAGCGCGTCGGCCAGTTCGGAGACGGTCATGCCCTCGGGATGCTCCGCCAGAACACGGAGCACGCGAAGCCCGCGCTCCAGGGTCAAAGAGGTGGGCGCCGCCACAACTCAGTCAGTGTACGTTATCCGTACGCCTCGTACGATAGTAGTGCTATAACGGGCCTGTCCGCGTCAACGACCAGGAGAGGGAAGTCATGCCAGCGCGTACCGGCCGCGAGTACATCGAGCGCCTGGCGGCGTCGAGCCCGACGGTCGAGATCGGTGGTGAGACCGTCACCACGGGACTCCCCGACCACCCGGCCTTCCGGAACGTCGTGCGCTCCTACGCGCACCTCTACGACCTCCAGCACGACCCGGCCCACCGCGACCTCCTCACCTACGAGTCCCCCACCACCGGCGAGCCGGTCGGCACCTCGTTCATGGTGCCGCGCACCGCCGAGGACCTCGTCAAGCGCCGGGAGATGATGAGCGCCTGGGCCAGGGTGTCCAACGGCTTCCTCGGGCGCACGGGCGACTACCTCAACGCGTGCGTGATGGCGCTGAGCGAGGCCGGCGAGTGGTTCGCCCAGGCCGACAGCGCGTACGGGGAGAACGTCCGCCGCTACTACGAGAAGGTGCGCGAGGAGGATCTGCTCCTCACCCACACCCTCATCCCGCCCCAGGTCAACCGCAGCCTGCCGCCCGCAGAGCAGCTCGGCGGCGAGATCTCGGCCCAGATCGTCTCCCAGGACGACAACGGGATCGTGGTGCGCGGGGCGCGGCTGCTGGCCACCATCGGGCCGTTCGCCGACGAACTGCTCGTCTTTCCCTCCACGCTGCTGCGTGGCCGCCCCGAGGACGCGCCGTACTCCTACGCCTTTGCCATCAACTGCGACGCCCCCGGCCTGCGCTTCCTCTGCCGCGAGTCAGCCGACTACGGGCGCACCCACTTCGACCACCCGCTGGGCTCGCGCTTTGAGGAGATGGACGCCGTCGTCATCTTCGACGACGTGAAGGTCCCGTTCGAGCGCTGCTTCATGCTCGGCCACCCCGAGCTGTGCAACGGCCTCTACACCGAGACCGGCGCCATCAACCACATGACCCACCAGGTCACCGCGCGCACCACCGCCAAGACCGAGTTCGTGCTGGGCCTGGTCACCCTGCTCACCGAGGCGATCGGCATCGAAAAGTTCTCCCACGTCCAGGAGAACGTCGCCGAGGTGATCGTCGCGCTGGAGGGCATCCGCGCCTTCGTCCGCGCCGCCGAGGCCGACGCCGCCGTCAACGACTACGGCGTGATGACCCCGCGATGGGAGCCGCTCAACGCCGCGCGCAACTGGTACCCCAGGCTCTACCAGCGCTTTCCCGAGATCCTGCGCAAGCTCGGCGCATCCGGCCTGATGGCGCTGCCCACCGAGGCCGACATCGACGGCCCCGCCCACGACGACGTCGAGCGCTATCTGCAGTCCGCCACGCTGTCCGGTCCCGACCGGGTCAAGCTCTTCCGGCTGGTCTGGGACACGTGCATCTCGGCCTTCTCAGGCCGTCAGGCGCTGTATGAGTACTACTTCTTCGGCGACCCGGTACGGATGGCGGGGGCGTTGGTCTCAAGCTATGACCGGCAGCCCTACCGCGAGCGCGTGCAGGCCTTCCTCGACCAGGACTGAGGCTGGATCCGCCGATCCTGGGCGATCGGGACTAAGCGGCCACGGCGCGCGCCACCAGTTGGATCACCCGCGCGCGCCCCTGCACCAGGTTCTCGCGCAGGTTGAAGGCCAGCTGGGCAAAGTCATCGCCCATCACGTCGCGCAGGTCAAACCGGGGCTCCGGTGCGGGCGGCGCTTCGGGCGCGGCGCCCGGCGGCCGGTCCACGTTGCGTGCCCAGAAGCGGGCCCCCTGGACCACGGTGTCGGTCCGATCGGAGAACGACGCCTCCTCGAAGCCCGCCGCGGCCACCGCGGCGCGGGTCTCGTCGGCGGTGAGCAGGAAGCTCATCTCCGGGTCGCGCGCCCACGGCACCGGGAAGGTCAGCGGCTCTCCGTCGCCCGCGACCACGTCGTAGAGCGCGAAGCGCCCACCCGGCCTCATCACCCGGCGGATCTCGGAGTACAGCCGCGCGCGGTCAGCGATGTTCATGGCGACGTGCTGCGTGATCGCCGCGTCGAACACGCCGTCCTCGAAAGGCAGCGCCAGCGCATCGGCGCAGACGAACCGCACCCGGTCGCTCAGCCCGGTCCGCTCGGTGAGCCGCTCAGCGACCTCCACGAACTCCGGCGTGAGGTCGATCCCGGTGACGTCGCAGCCGCGCTGGGCGGCGATGAGCCGAGCCGGGCCGCCGAGGCCGCTGCCGACGTCCAGGACGCGATCGCCGTCCATGGGGTCGAGCGCCGCGACAACCTCACGGGTCGCGGCCAGGCCGCCCGTGTGGAACTCGTCGATGGGAGCGAGAGCCGACCACTCGATCCTCCCCTCGCTCAGACCGGCGCGGACCAACGCGGCAGCGACGCTGTCGCCGAGGGACGCCGTCCCGTAGTGCTCACGAACGCGCGAGGTCACGGCGGCGCAGGGGATGGTCGGCGGGGACATGATCGGCGGCGGCGGCCCAGACATCGCGCGGCCCGAGGGTGGCGCCGCACGCCGTGCACAGGAGATGGTCGTCGACGCCGCCCCCGCAGCCACGGTGCGTGAGCCTCACCGGCGGGCCGCCCGGGACCCCCGCGTGCTTGTCGCCCCACTGCATCAGCGCCACCACCGCCGGCCACAGATCCAGTCCCTTGCGAGTGAGGTGGTAGGCGTAGCGCTCGGGGCGCTCCTGGTAGAGCCGCCGCTCGAGGATCCCGTTGGCCACCAGGTGCTCCAACCGCGCCTGCAGGACATTGCGGGCGATCCCCAGGTCGGCCTGCATCTCGTCGAAGCGGTGCACGCCCAGCAGGGCCTCGCGGATGATGAGCATCGTCCAGCGCTCCCCCACCACCTCCAGGGCGGCGGCCACGCTGCACGTCTGGCCCGAGTAGGTGCGCTGCAGGGGCACGAGCGGCAGCCTAGCCGACTGAGTTGCATGATGCAACTCACATCCGTTACAGTTCGCCGCGCCATGAGCGACAACGGCCACCGGACGCGGACGTTCACCTGGCAGGACCCGATGCAGAGCGCCACGCTCGCTCGCGAGCGCAGCGGCATGGAGGTCCTCCAGGCCATGATGGAGGGAACCGTCGGGCCGCCGCCGATCGCCGACCTGCTGGGCATGAGCCTCGTCGAGGTCCAGGAGGGCCGCGCGGTGTTCGCGGTGGAGCCGGCCGAGTGGATGTACAACCCGATCGGCTCGGTGCACGGCGGGATCGCGGCCACGCTGTTGGACTCGTGCATGGGCTGCGCCATCCACAGCACGCTGCCCGCCGGCGTGGGCTACGCCACCAGCGATCTGCAGATCCGCTACGCGCGCGGGATCACCATCGATACCGGCCGCGTCCTCGCCGAGGGCACGGTGGTCCACGCCGGACGCCGCCTGGCCACGGCGGAGGGGCGGCTCACCGAGCAGGCCACGGGCAAGCTGCTGGCCCACGCCACCACCGGCTGCATCCTGATCAGCTGACCGGATCGGCCACCCGCGCGGTGGGGTGCAGGAAGGGGACGGTCGCCGGCGCCCACCCGGCCCGCAGGACCTCGATCAGCGACGGTGGTGTGAGCGCCACAGCGGTGCCCGTGGCGGGGCGTGTCCGGCGGGCGGCGACGTATCCGGCCGGAGTCCATTCCAAGAGCTCCCCGTCCAGCACCAGCCACGGGCGCTCGTCGAGGAGCACGAACGCGCCGTCGGGCAGATCGCTGAACGGCAGCGCGTGCCGCCGCTGACCGCGCGTGTCGGGGTCCACCCGCTCGGCGTGCAGCTGGTCGTCCATCGCGTCGGCCCCCACCTGCCCCGGGTGCAGCTCCCGCCACATCGCGCTGAAGCGGCGGTAGTCCTCATAGCGACACTCGCCGCACGGCCGGTGGCCCGCCGCGAACGCCGTCGCCTCGTCCAGGAAGAACAGCTCGGTGTAGCGGCCGGGCGCCATCAGCGGCCGGCGCCGGCGGCCCTTGAACTCCAGGCGGCAGGCGATCCAGCGCCGCACGCCCCAGCGGCGGCGGATCTCGCCCTGCGCATCGACCAGCACCCCGCGGTTGGCATAGACCAGCCCGCGCGCCGGGTCGGCGATGACGTCACCCAGTGGAGTGGCTCGGTTGCGCCGCGGCATGCCTCACCACGCTAGCCCAGGCGCGCGTCCTCCAGATCCAGATCGTGCTCGAGCGTGCGCGCGGTCCCGATCCCGACCCGGCCCTCGCGCCGCATCCGCGCCAGCGCCTCGCGCTGCACGGCGACGAGCTCGCGGCGCAGGGCACGGTCGGCGCCGGCCGCCTCTGCGTCCTGCTCCCCGTCGTCGTCGTCGCCGGACTCCAGGCGCCGCCGGCGCGCCAGGTACTGGGCGCGCAGGCCGTCGATGAGCTCTGGCGGGCCGTCGCCGTCGCCCTGGAGCCGCTCCAGCACGGCGCGTGTCATCGTCAGCCGTGCCTGGCGCTCGGCCTCGGCCACCGACGGATGCTCGGTCAGCCGCAGGCGCTGCACGAGCAGGGGCAGCGTCATGCCCTGGCCCACCAGAGTCGCGATGATCACCGCGAAGCCCAGATAGATGATGTCGTCGCGCCCGGCCAGGGGAGCGCCCGCGTCCGTGGTCCGGGGCACGGCCAGCAGCACGGCGAGCGTGATGGCGCCGCGCATGCCGGCCCAGCCGATGACCAGGCGCTGGCGCCACCCGGCCTGGTCGGGCGCGTCCTGCTCGTCGGCGGGCGGGGCGCGGCGCAGCAGCCGGGTCACCCAGCCGGTCCCCTCCATCCAGACCAGCCGGATCCCGATCACAGCCAGGACCACCGCGATCCCGGTGACCACCAGCCGCCCGACGGGGCCGCGGGCCTGCGCCGTGAAGGTGTGGAAGGACAGCCCCACGATCACGAACAGCGCCGCGTTGATGAGGAACACCAGCGTCTCCCAGAACGCCTGGGACTGGAGCCGGCTGCGCGCCGAGAATGCGCTGCCGCCGCTGTGCCACCCGAGGTACAGGCCGGCCGCCACCGCGGCCAGCACGCCCGACGCGTGGACCGCCTCTGCGGGCAGGTAAGCGGCGTAGGCCATGAACATCGAGCCGGCGATCTCGATCGGCGCGTCATCGATGCGGTTGCGCAGCGCGCGGCCCACGACGCCGACGGCGAGGCCGATGGCCGTCCCCGCGGCCGACGCGTAGAGCACGGAAAGGAAGGCGTGACCGGCGGAGAAGTGCCCGCTGGTCGCCGCCGTGACGGCGGCGGCGTAGAGCACCAGCGCAGCGCCGTCGTTGAACAGCGCCTCGCCCTCGAGGATGGTGAGCAGCCGGCGGGGCAGCCCGAGCCGGCGGGCCACGCTGGTGGCCGCGGCCGCATCGGTCGGCCCCACCGCGGTCCCCAGGACGAAGGCCATCGGCCACGACAGGTGCCCGATCCAGTGAGCGACCGCGGCGACGCCGGCCGCGGTGGCCACCACCAGGCCGACGGCGAGCAGTCCGATCGAGCGCGCGTTGCGCACGAAGGCGGTGGCCGACGAGGTAGCCGCTGCGTCGAACACCAGCAGCGGCAGGAGCCCCAGCAGCACCACGTGGGGCTCCAGCGATGCGTCGGGGACGAAGGGCAGGAACCCGATGACCAGCCCGGCCACCACCAGCACCGCTGCCGTCGGCACGCCCACCCGCCGCAGGGCCGCGACCGCCAGCAGGGTGACGGCGGTGACGGCGAGGACGATGATCAGGTGCCCGGAGACCACACCCCTATCGTGCCGGTTCGCCCGAAGGCGGCGCTAAGGCGCTGCCTAATTCCAGGCGAGCTCCGAGCGCTGCTCCCAATAGCCCTCGGGGTCCTCCGCCAGCCCGGACAGCCGGTCCCACGCCTCGTCGCCAACCGTCACCTCGAGCGCGCTGAGGTTGGAGGCCAGCATCGGCACGGTCGAGGCGCCGCTCAGCACCACGTCGACCCATGGCTGCGCCAGCACGCAGGCCAGAGCGAGCGCGTCGGGGGCGACGCCCAACTCCCCCGCCACCTGCGCCAGCGCCGGGGCGTCGCCACGCGCGGTGAGCCGACCGTTGGCCACGCCCTCCTTGATGATCACGCCGAGCCCGGCCCGGTGGGCGTCCGCCAGCGCGGGGCCGACCGAGGGCTCCATCAGGTTCCACGTGGCCTGCACGCAGTCAAAGGCGCCGGTGTCCAGCGCGCGCGACACCGTCTCGCCCTGCCGCGGCCCGGTGACCGTCAGGCCGGTGAACCAGCCCTCCTGCGCCCGCAGCCGCGCCAGCTCGTCCAGGATCGCGCGGTCCTCCAGCACCCCGCTGTCCAGCGTCGCCGAATGGATCTGGTAGAGCCCTAGCCAGTCACCCAGGTGGGCCCGGGTCTCGTCCTCCTGGCGGCGCAGCGTGTCGATGGTCAGGTCCTTGACCTCGTTGACCTCGGCGCCGACGCGCCAGTCCGCGGTGTAGGTGTAGCCCCACTTGGACCCGACGCTCACCTCGCCGCGGCGAAGGCCCCGGTCAGAGAGCCACGAGCCGAGAAACTCCTCGGCGCGCCCGTAGGATCGCGCGGCGTCGAAGTAGCGCACGCCGGCGGCCAGCGCCGCGTCGAGTACCTCATGGGCCCGGCCGCGCAGCCCGTCCACGTCCGCCTCGCCGGCCAGGTCGGCCGCGTGTCCGAGGTTGATGTAGCCGGGGCGCCCGAGCGCCGCCAGGCCCAGGCCCATCCGGCTGACGTCCAGCGAGGTCTGACCGAGCATCGCCACGGCCGGTAACAGTACCCTCGCAGCCATGCGCCTGACGGTCCTCAAGAGCTTTTCCACCGATCCCCATCGCGCTCCGGCGACGATGACCGAGGACCAGCGCGAGCACCCGGTGGTCGCGCTCATCCGCCGTCGCCGCGACGAGGGCTCCAGGCCGGGCGCGCGCACCGACAGGCGTCGCGTGGCCCTGGTCATCGAGGGCGGCGGGATGCGCGGCGTCGTCTCGGCGGGCATGACGGCGGCGATCGAGCAGCTGGGCCTGCGCGATGCCTTCGACGAGGTCCACGGCGCGTCGGCCGGGGCATTCAACGGAGCCTTTCTGCTCGCGGGCCAGGCCGCGTATCTCACCGCCCTGTACCCCCACGGGTTCGGCGATCCGAGCTTCGTCAGCTTCCGCGATGCCCTGCTGCGCAAGCGGCCCATCTTCGACATGGACTACGTGGTCGGCACCGTGTGGCGCCACCAGCGCCCGCTGCGCACCGACGTGATCCTCCAGAGCGCGATCGAGCTGCACTGCACCGCCACCGATGTCGACTCGGCCCGGATCGTGGACCTCAAAAACCTGACCAGTGGCGAGGAGATCCGCTGCGCCCTGCGGGCGTCGGGCCGGCTCCCGTGGCTGGCGGGCCCGCCCGTCGCCTTCCGGGGCCGACGTTGGCTGGACGCGACCCTGGCCGAGGCGATCCCCGTGCATGCCGCCCAGACCACCGCGACCGACATGCTCGTCCTCCAGACCCGCCCCCATGGCGTGCAGCACACGCCGTTGTCGAGCCTGGTGGCTCGGCTCACCGACGCCTATCTCAACAAGATCAACCCCGCGTTGGTGGAGCTGCGCCTGAACCGCTCCGAGCGCTATGACGAGCTCAGCGCTCAGCTCGCGGCGCAGGCGTCAGACCCCGCCGCCAGCCCGGCCGTCTGCATCATCCGCCCGCCGGCCGACGCGCTCCTGGTGGGGCAGATGGAGAACCGGGTGAGCGCGCTGACCACCGCCGGCAGCCATGGGCTGCGGGCGGCGTGGATGGCCCTGGACGGCCAGGACCCCGAGCTGCTGGCCACACCGCGCGCATACCCACGCGGCCACGCCGACTCACCGTCCGGCGCGCGGCCGGACGCCGGCACGGCGCCGTTGGCGGGCCGTCAGGTGCTGTAGCCGGGCGGTTCTGCGTCCTGACCCTCGGAGAAGCGACGTTCCTCGTGCTTCTCGGGGTCATCCTCTGGCAAGTCCTCCTGGCCCTCTGAGAAGCGGCCGTGGCGGAGCTTCTCCGGGTCTTCGGCGGGCAGGTCCTCCTGCCCTTCGCTGAAGCGCCCGACCTCCTCGTCCTCGGGGAACGCCTCGGGGTTGTCCTCGCCCTCGGCGAACCCCTCCTGAGGCTGCTCCGGCTTCCCCGGATGCTCGCTGGGATCGATGGCCATCCGTCCTCCCTTCCCTCGTCGGTGGGGCTGGCCCCCGGTTGGTGGCTAGGCCGAGCTTACCGTGCTGGTCCACCCCGCTTGAGCGGCAATCTGTAACGGATGTCACGCACGGGGGTATCTCGGGCGGTGTTGCCGTTCCGCCGTCAGCGAAGCTGGCAGCGCCGCGTCTCTGACGTGGCGCGCAATGCTCCCAAAAAGGGGAGAGAGCTGCGCGCGGCCGCAGCCCAGCTCGACGTGCCGTGGGCCCGCTCGGCGCCAGCCCGGCTCGTGCGCGAGAACTTCATGCGGTTCGTGCTCAACCCGCTCATGGACTACTACGCGGCGCGGCGCGCCACGGGCCGGGAGAAGCTGTCCTCGCTGACGCAGCCGGTCATCCTGGTGGCCAACCACGCCAGCCACATGGACACGCCGGTGATCCTCTCGGCCCTGCCGCGCAAGCTGCGTAAGAAGACCGCGGTGGCGGCGGCGGCGGACTACTTCTACCGCAACCGCGTCGTCGCCTCGGCCGTGTCGCTCATCTTCAACACGGTCCCGATCGAGCGCAAGGGCGGCGGCGGGATGTCCAAGGACGGCGGCCACCTCGACCGGCTGCTGGACCAAGGCTGGAACCTGCTGCTCTACCCCGAGGGCACCCGCTCGCGGGGCGGCGGCCCGGGACGGGTGCGCCGCGGAGCGGCCGTCCTGGCCTCGGCGCACAACCTCTCGATCATCCCCATCCGGGTCACCGGCACCGCCGAGGCGATGCCGCCGGGGCGGCTGTGGCCACGTCGCCTACGCGGCCGGCTGATGTCGCGCCGCCATCGCATCACCGTCGCCTTCGGCGAGCCGATCCCGCCCAACGGCGACACCGCGGCCCTGATCGAGCGCGTCCAGAGCTTCTTCGACAACGGCGACGGCGGGCCATCGCGCTCGCCCTATCGCCGGTCGGCCCCCAAGGCCGAGGTCGTCCAGGGCCCGCCCGCGGGCTGACGCGCTAGTCGTCGTCCTCGTCGAGCCAGTCGGTGGTGCGCGCCACCGCCTTTCGCCACTTGCGGTAGCCGCGCTCGCGCTGGTCGGACTCCATGTCGGGCAGCCACTGCGCGGCCACGTGCCAGTAAGCGCGCAGCGCGTCGGTGTCGGGCCAGAAGCCGACGGCGAGGCCGGCGGCGTAGGCCGCGCCGAGTGACACCGTCTCGGCCACGATCGGCCGGACCACCGACACGTCGAGCACGTCGGCGAGGAATTGCATGAGCAGGTTGTTGGCGGTCATGCCGCCGTCGACGCGCAGCGTGCTCAGGGACACCCCGGAGTCGGCGGTCATCGCCTCCACCACCTCTCGCGTCTGCCAGGCGGTCGCCTCGAGCACGGCACGGGCGAGGTGGCCCTTGGTGATGTAGCCGGTGAGGCCGGCGATGACCCCACGCGCATCGCTGCGCCAGTGGGGGGCGAACAGGCCCGAGAACGCCGGAACGAAGTAACAGCCGCCGTTGTCCTCGACGGTGCGGGCGAGCGTCTCGATCTCGGGCGCCGAGCCGATCAGGGCGAGGTTGTCGCGAAACCACTGCACGAGCGCGCCGGTCACCGCGATGGAGCCCTCCAGCGCGTAGGACGGCGGCTCGTCGCCGACCCGGCAGCACAGGGTGGTGAGCAGGCCGCTCTCGGAGACTACGGGGCTCGCGCCCGTGTTGAGCAGTAGGAAGCTGCCGGTCCCGTAGGTGCACTTGGCCTCGCCGGCGGCAAAGCATGTCTGGCCGAACAGCGCCGCCTGCTGGTCGCCGAGTGCGGCCGCCACCGGGACCCCGGCGAGCTGCCCGCGGGCCTCTCCGTAGGACTCGGCCGATGGCCGGATCTCGGGCAGCATCCGGCGCGGCACGTCGAGCGCGGCCAGCAGCTCGTCGTCCCAGTCGAGGGTGTGCAGGCCCATCAGCATCGTGCGGCTGGCGTTGGTGACATCGGTGAGGTGGCGCCCGGTCAACTTCCAGATCAGCCAGGAATCCATGGTCCCGAACAGGACCTCCCCCGCGCCGGCGCGCTCACGCAGGCCGGGGATGGTGTCGAGCAGCCAGCGCAGCTTGGGGCCCGCGAAGTAGGTGGCGGGCGGCAGCCCCGAGCGCTCGCGCCACCAGCCGTCGCCGTGCTCAGCCGACAGCGCGCGGACGATGTGATCGGTCCGGGTGTCCTGCCAGTTGATCGCGTTGTGCAGCGCCTGCCCGGTGGCGCGGTCCCACACCAGGGTCGTCTCGCGCTGGTTGGCGATGCCCAGCGCGACGAGGTCGGACGCCTCCAGCCGCGCCTCGGCCAGCGCGCGCCCCACCACGAACTCGACGTTGCGCCAGATCTCCTCGGGGTCGTGCTCGACCCAGCCGGGCCGGGGATAGATGTGGTGATGCTCCTTCTGGGCGACCGAGACGATGCGGCCGGAGCGGTCGAAGATCAGGCATCGCGACGACGCGGTGCCCTGGTCGATCGCCGCCACGTATCGCTCTTTCACCGCCACCTCTCTCTCACCACGGGATCGCGCCGAGCTCGCGTGACACGGCGCGGGCCGCCTCGCGCACGTTGGCCAGCAACTCCGCTCGCGGCTGCCGGGCCACCAGAAGGCGCTCCGGTGGACCGAAGATACCCATCGCCCCCACCGCGACGCCGCTGCGATCCATGATCGGCGCCGCCAGCGACACCTGCCGCGGGTTGAGCTCGCCGATGTCGGTGGCCCAGCCCCGCTCGCGGGTGCGCACCAGCTCGCGCTCCAGACGCTCCCGGTCGCAGATGGTCGCGTCGGTGAAGGAGGCGAAGCCGTTGCCGGCCAGTTCCGCCAGTTCGGCCAGCGCGTAGGGGTGGTGGGCCAGCAGCATCTTGCCCAGCGCGGTGGCGTGGGCGGGCAGCAGTGAACCCACGTCGAGGGTCTGGAGGCTGTCGTCGGGCCGGAACACGTGATGGACGATGAGGACCTGACCCTCGTGGAGGGTGCCGATGCGCACCGCCTCCTGGGTGCGCGCCGCCAGCGAGTCTGACCAGTTGAGCGCCCGCGTGCGCAGCTCGTTGCCGTCCAGATAGCTGGAGCCCATGTGCAGCAGGGCAGCACCGAGCTGATACTTGCCGGTCTCTGGATCCTGCTCGACGAAGCCGACGTGCTGGAGCGTGCGCAGCAGCCCGTGCACCGTGCCCTTGGGGAGGCCGAGCTCGCCGGCGAGATCGACGACGCCGAGGCGGCGCGTGCGGCCCGACAGCAGCCGCAGAATTGCTGCCGCGCGCTCTATGGACTGGATGTTGCCGGGCACCTGATGCTCCTACCCCTCCACGCCCTGGTTACGAAGTGGCGAACCGAGTTTTAGTTAATTCGAACTCAGTTTGACATTGTCGAACAGGCGAGATTAGTATCGCGAAAATCCGCAGCTTCGTCTCAAGAGGGAGAGAAGAAATTGGGAGCACTAGCGGCAGTCGTCGTACATCTGAAGTTCCCGACGCTGGGCATCATTCCGTCGGAGATCATCGGGACCGCGATCCTGATCCTGCTTGGTGATGGAGTCGTTGCAGCCGTACTGCTGAACCAATCGAAGGCGCAGAATTCGGGCTGGATCGTCATCACCTTCGGGTGGGGCATGGCGGTGATGGTGGCCGTCTACGCCGTCGGGTTCTTCGACGGCGCGCACCTGAACCCAGCAGTGACGCTGGGGATCTGGATCCACGGTGGGATCACCGGCTCTCAGGCGATCAAATACTGGATCGGAGAGTTCATCGGGGCGATGATCGGGGCGGTCCTGGTGTACCTCGCGTACTTCCTCCACTGGAGTGAGACCGAGGATCCAGGGTTGAAGCTCGCCGTCTTCTCGACCGGCCCGGCGATCCGCAACTACGCATGGAACCTGGTCACCGAGATCATCGGCACGTTCGTGCTGGTGTTCGGCGTCCTGACCATCACCGGCCCGTGGAACGTGTTCTCGGGCGCGGACCTGGCCCCGCTGCTGATCGGCCTGCTGGTGTTCTCCATCGGCCTCTCACTCGGCGGACCGACGGGATACGCGATCAACCCGGCGCGAGACCTGGGGCCACGGATCATTCACGCGCTCCTGCCGATCCCGGGCAAGGGCACATCGGACTGGTCCTACGCGTGGGTGCCGGTGCTGGGGCCGCTCATCGGCGGTGCCATCGGCGCGATCTTCTTCGACATCGTCTTCGGCAGCGCGCCGTTCTGAGGCGATCGCGATGAAGAAACTGATCAACGCGCCCGACGCGGTGGTGGCGGACGCCCTGCGTGGGGTCGAGGCGGCACACGGCGACCGTGTCCGTGTGACGTTTGACCCCTACATGGTGGTCCGTGCCGACGCCCCGGTGCAGGGAAAGGTGGGGCTGATCTCGGGCGGAGGCTCGGGGCATGAGCCCATGCACGGCGGCTTCGTCGGGCCGGGCATGCTCGATGCCGCCTGCCCGGGCGAGGTGTTCACCTCCCCGACGCCCGACCAGATGCTGGAGGCGACCAAGGCCGCCAACGGCGGCGCCGGGGTCATTCACATCGTCAAGAACTACACCGGCGACGTGATGAACTTCGAGATGGCCGCCGAGATGGGCCAGAGCGACAACATCGAAGTCGAGACGATCCTGACCAACGACGACGTAGCCGTGGAGGACTCGCTGTATACGGCCGGCCGACGCGGGGTGGGCGTCACCGTGCTGGTGGAGAAGATCTGTGGGGGCGCGGCAGACGACCGCCGCAACCTGCAGGAGGTTGCGGAGCTGGGACGCCGGGTCAATGCCCAGGGACGTTCGATGGGCATGGCCCTGACCCCGTGCATCACACCCGCCTCCGGGGAGCCGAGTTTCGAGCTCGCCGAGGACGAGGTGGAGATCGGGATCGGGATCCACGGCGAGCCGGGCCGCTTCCGGGAGAAGATCGGCCCGGCCTCCCAGGTCGCTGAACGCCTGATGACTCCCATCCTGGAGGACCTGCCGTTCTCATCCGGAGACAAGGTGCTCGCCTTCGTCAACGGCATGGGCGGCACGCCGCTGCTGGAGCTGTACATCGTCTACGCCGAAGTGGCGAAGATCGCCTCCGAGCACGGCCTCACCATCGAGCGCAACCTGATCGGCAACTACATCACCTCCTTGGAGATGCAGGGCTGCTCGATCACTCTGGTCAAGCTCGACGACGAGATGGTCCGCTACTGGGACGCTCCGGTGAACACTCCGGCGTTGCGCTGGGGCGCGTAGGAGCTGTCGTGATCGATCGCGACACCACGCTGGATTGGATGAGCCGATTCGCGGGCGAGATGGGCGAGCACCGGCAGGAGCTGGTCCGTCTCGACACCGCGATCGGCGATGGCGATCACGGGACGAACATGAACCGCGGCATGCAGAAGGCGCTGGAGAAGCTCCAGTCGTCCGAGCAGCCTGATCCCGGCGCCGTGCTCAAGACGGTGGCCATGGCGCTGATCTCCAGCGTCGGTGGCGCCGCCGGTCCTCTGTACGGGACCCTGTTTCTGCAGATGGGCACGGCGCTGGCCGGGCAGTCCGAGGTCGATCTCCCGGCGTTCGCCGCGGCGTGGCGTAAGGGTATGGAGGGCGTCCAGTCTCGTGGCAAGGCCCAGCCTGGCGACAAGACGATGTTGGACGCGCTCCTGCCCGCGGTCGAGGCACTGGAGCAGGCATCGGATCTCTCGGGTGGCCTGCGCGAGGCGGTCTCGGCCGCCGAGCGTGGGATGAACGCGACGACGCCGCTCGTCGCGCGCAAGGGACGGGCCAGCTACCTGGGTGATCGCTCCGCCGATCACCAGGACCCCGGCGCGACCTCCACCTTCTACCTCTTCAAGAGCGCCGCCGAAGCGCTGGCGGACTGAAAGGAAGCACATGCCGAAATACGCAGCTGCACTGGATCAGGGCACCACCAGCTCCCGGGCGATGATCTTCGATCACTCGGGCCATGTGGTGTCGGTGGCGCAGAAGGAGCACGAGCAGATCTATCCCAAGCCGGGCTGGGTCGAGCACGATGCCAAGGAGATCTGGGCGCGCTCCCAGGAGGTACTCGACGAGGCGCTGGAGAAGGCCAGCGCCAGTGCCGACGACATCGCCGGCCTCGGGATCACCAACCAGCGCGAGACCGCTCTGGTGTGGGACCGCAACACCGGCGAGCCCGTGCACAACGCGCTGGTCTGGCAGGACACCCGCACCGACAAGCTGGTGGATGAGCTGAGTGCCGACGGCGGTCAGGACCGCTTCCGGGAGACCGTCGGTCTGCCGCTGGCGACCTACTTCTCCGGGCCCAAGGTCCGGTGGATCCTGGACAACGTCGACGGCGCCCGTGAGAAGGCCGAGGCCGGAGATCTCATCTTCGGCAACATGGACACCTGGCTCATCTGGAACCTGACCGGCGGCACGAACGGCGGGCTGCACATCACCGATGTGACGAACGCCAGCCGGACGATGCTGATGGACCTCAAGACGCTCTCGTGGGATAGCGAGATCGCGTCGACGATCGGCGTCCCGATGTCGATGCTGCCGGAGATCCACGCCTCAAGCGAGGTCTACGGCGACGTCACGACCGGCGCGATGAGCGGCGTCGCCCTGGCCGGCGACCTGGGCGACCAGCAGGCGGCGACCTTCGGTCAGGCCTGCTTCGACGTCGGTCAGGCCAAGAACACCTACGGCACCGGCAACTTCATGTTGATCAACACCGGGACCGAGCTCGTGCATTCCAAGTCGGGCCTGCTGACGACCGTCGGCTACAAGATCGGCGACAACGACGCGATCTACTGCCTGGAGGGATCGATCGCGATCACCGGGGCCCTCGTTCAGTGGCTGCGCGACAACCTCAAGCTGATCAAGGCAGCGCCCGAGGTGGAGGACCTGGCCAAGTCCGTGGACGACAACGGCGGCCTGTACATCGTGCCGGCGTTCAGCGGCCTGTTCGCTCCCTACTGGAAGTCCAACGCCCGCGGCGTGTTCGCCGGCCTGACCCGGTACGTCAACGCGGGGCACATCGCCCGGGCGACGCTGGAGGCCACGGCCTTCCAGAGCCGGGAGATCGTCGAAGCCATGGCGACCGATTCCGGGGTGACCCTGGACTCGCTCAAGGTCGACGGCGGCATGGTCCACAACGACCTGCTCATGCAGTTCCAGGCCGACCTGCTCGGCGTGCCGGTCATCCGTCCCGAGGTCGCTGAGACGACCGCGCTCGGCGCCGCCTACGCGGCCGGGCTGGCGACCGGCTTCTGGGACAACCAGGAGGAGGTCCGCAACAACTGGGCCGAGGACAAGCGCTGGGAGCCCAACATGGACTCCGACAAGCGCGACGAGTACTACAAGTACTGGAAGAAGGCCGTCACCCGCACCTTCGACTGGTTCGACTGACGCGGGAGTCCATGGGTCTGTGTGATGGCATCGAGGGCGGCCTGCGGGCCGCCCTCGGCGTCCTTCACACGCAGGACCCTCCGACGGAGGTAGTCTGACGCAATGGTGACGCTCAACACCGAGATCCTTGTGATCGGAGGTGGCGCGACGGGCACCGGGGTCGCCTGGGACGCGGCGCTGCGCGGCTACGACGTCGTGCTGGTGGATCGCCAGGACCTGGCCGAGGGCACGAGCGGACGCTTCCACGGACTGCTGCATTCCGGCGGACGCTACGCGGTCAAGGACCCGCGGGCCGCCGTGGAGTGCATCGGCGAGAACCGCATCCTGCGCCAGGTCGCCGCCGACTGCATCGAGGACACCGGCGGGCTGTTCGTGACCACGCAGTGGGACGACCCGGCCTACGCCGACCGCTTCTCGCAGGGCTGCGCCGACACCGGCGTCGACTGCGAGGAGATCGGGGTCGCCGACGCCCTCGCCCTCGAGCCGCGCCTCAACCCCCAGATCTCGCGCGCGTTCAAGGTGCCCGACGCCAACATCGACGTGTGGAAGACGGTGTGGGCGATGGGTCACGGGGTCCAGCAGCGCGGCGGCCGGATCCTCCCCTACCACGCCGTCACCGCCATCCATCGCGAGGGCGACGAGGTCACCGGCGCCCGTGTGCGCGACGCGCGCACCGGCGAGGAGATCGACATCAACGCGGGCGTGACCGTGAACGCCACCGGCGCGTGGGCGGGCCAGGTGGCCGATCTGGCCGGAATCGAAGGGGTCCGGGTGCTACCGGGCCGCGGGATCATGATCGCCATGAACCACCGGCTGGTGAACACGGTGGTCAACCGCTGCCAGATGCCCACCGACGGCGACATCATCGTCCCCGTCCGGACGGTGAGCGTCATCGGCACCACCGATCAGCACACCGAGGACCCCGACGACCACACGGTCGACCAGAGCGAGGTCGACGCGATGCTCGACGACGGGGAGAAGCTCGTCCCCGGCTTCCGGCACGCGCGCGCCCTGCGGGTATGGACGGGGGTGCGCCCACTCTTCGAGGACGCCAAGGCGTCGGACACCGACACCCGTGACGTCACCCGCGCCCACGCGCTGCTCGACCACGCGCAGCGTGACGGCGTGGGCCGCTTCTTCACCATCACCGGCGGGAAGCTGACGACGTTCCGGCTCATGGCGCAGGACACCATGGACGCCGTGGTCGCTCAGCTCGGCCACACCCGTCCGTGCACGACGTCGACCGAGCCGCTGCCGGGATCGGAGTCGGGCGAGAACTACTCCCTGGGCGAGCGCCTCAAGCGTAAGGAGGCCAGCCTCATCGATGAGCAGCTGATCTGCGAGTGCGAGCTGGTCCCCCGTCACAAGCTCGAGGAGGCCATCACGCGCACCGCGTCGACCAACCTCGACGACATCCGCCGCCAGCTGCGGCTGGGGATGGGGCCGTGCCAGGGCGGGTTCTGCATCTACCGGGCCACGGGCATCCTGCACGCCCACGACGGGATGAGCGCCGAGGATGCCGACCAGGCGCTGCTGGACTTCCTGCAGGAGCGCTGGAAGGGCGAGTGGCCGGTCCTCTACGGCGACCAGCTGCGGCAGGTCCGACTCGACGACTGGATCTTCCAGGGCATCCTCGATGTGGAGCACCTGCCGATATGAGAGCGAGCGAGCTGCACTTCGACGCAGTGGTCATCGGAACCGGCACCGCCGGACTGGTCGCCGCGACACGGCTGGCCCAGGACGGCGCCCGTGTCGCCGTCGTGGCCAAGGGCGTGGGCTCCACCCATCTGGCGCCGGCCACGATCGACGTGCTCGGCTATGCGCCCGACCGCGTCGACGCCCCGGGTCCGGCGCTGGAGCAGCTCATCGCCGATCGCCCCGACCATCCCTACGCGCTGCTCGGCACCGACGTGGTCTCAGACGCCCTGAGCTGGTTTGCCCAGCTCGTGCCCAGCGGGCCGATGCCCGGCTACGTCTACGGTGGCAGCCTCGAGCGCAACCAGTTGCTGCCGACCGCCGTCGGCGCGCTGCGTCCTTCCGCCCTCGTCCCCGAGACGATGGCCAACGGCGAGGCCTCGGGCCTGCAGCGCGTGTGCATCGTCGGCACCCGGGCGCTGCGCGACTTCCATCCCAGCCTGTGCGCGGGCAACCTCGTGCGGGCCGGCATCGACGCCCGCGCCGTGAGCGTGGAGCTGAAGCTCGAGCGGGCCGACATGAACGCCCTGGGCCTCGCGCGCCACTTCGACAATGAGCAGTGGCGGCGGCAGTTCTGCGCCGAGCTGTCGCTGACCCTGCGCGCGGACGAGGCGGTGGGGCTGCCGGCGATCCTGGGGCTGCGCGATCCGCACGAGGTGCTGGCCGACGTCGAGCATCGGCTCGGCCGCCGCGTGTTCGAGATCCCGACGCTGCCGCCGTCGGTGCCGGGGATGCGCCTCTACGAGATCCTTCGGGCGGCGCTGCGCGCGGCCGGGGGCCGCCTCGTCCTCGGCGCGGAGGTCGTCTCCGCGGCGCGCGACGGAGACCGCATCACCTCGGTGGCGACCCGCGCCGCCGGTCGCGACCTGCACTACGCGGCGCCCTGGTTCGTGCTGGCCACCGGGGGCTTTGCCTCGGGGGGCATCGAGCTCGACTCCGGTTGGGTCACGCACGAGCGGGTGCTGGGCCTGCCCCTGCGCGGGGTCCCCGCCGAGGGCGAGGCGCGGTTCGTGAGCCGCTATCTCGACGAGCAGCCCCTGGCGCGGGTGGGCGTGGCCGTCGATTCGGACCTGCGCGCCGAGGGCGCCGAGAACGTGGTGGTGGCCGGCGCCGCCCTGCCCGGGGCGGCCCCGTGGCGCGAGGGCTCGGGCGAGGGGATCGCGCTGGCCAGCGGGTACCGCGCCGCGCAGGTGGTCGGGGCCCAGGTGTCGCCGAGGGCGGTGACCGTATGAGCGATTCGGGCGGCAACGACCTGTTCGTGGCCGAGCTGCTGCGCGGGTCGCTGGACCACTGCGTCAAGTGCACGATCTGCGAGACCGCCTGCCCCGTGTCCAACGCGACGCCGCTGTTCCCGGGCCCCAAGTACGCCGGCCCGCAGTCCGAGCGCTACCGCATCGCCGACGAGCCGTCGGTCGACGCGTCGGTCGACTACTGCTCGGGCTGCGGCATCTGCTCGCAGGTGTGCCCGCAGGGGGTCAAGATCGCCGAAATCAACGCCCAGGCGCGCAACAAGCTCAAGCGCCAGAAGGGCTTTCCGCTGCGCGACCGGATCATCACCCGGCCGACGTGGCTGGGCCGCGCCGGCACCCCGGTCGCGCCGATCGCCAACTTCACGCTGCGCTTCAAGCCGCTCCGGATACTCGGTGAGAAGGTGCTGGGCGTTCACCGCGACGCGCCCGCGCCGAAGTTCGCCGGGCGACGGTTCTCGCGTTGGGCCCGTAAGCGCGCGGCGGCGAGCGGGCGGGTGGCCGGCGCGCGCAAGATCGTGTACTTCCATGGCTGCGGCACCGAGTACTACGAGCCGTGGGAGGGCGAGAAGGTCGTCGAGATCCTCGAGCACAACGGCTTTGAGGTGGTGGTGCCCAAGCAGGACTGCTGCGGCCTGCCGCTGCAGTCCAGCGGGCTGTTCGAGGAGGGGCGCAAAGTCGTGCTGCGCTTGGCGCGGGCGCTGCGCCCGCACGTCACCGACGAGGACACGATCATCGTCGGCAATGCCACCAGCTGCACGCTGATGCTCAAGCGCGAGGCCCGCGAGATTCTCTCGCTGGAGGACGACCCGGACCTGAAGTTCGTGTCCGAGCGCACCTACGACATCTGCGAGCTGCTGCTCGAGCTGCACGACCGCGGCGAGCTCAAGACCGACTTCTCCCCCATCAACGAAACGGTCGCCTACCACGCCCCCTGCCAGCAGCAAGGCCACTGGGTGGGAAAGCCGGCGCTCGACCTGCTCGCGCTGGTGCCGGGGCTCGAGGTCAAGGAGATGAACGCGCGGTGCTGCGGGATCGCGGGCACCTACGGGCTCAAGGCCGAGAAGTACGAGATCTCCATGGCCGTCGGGCGCGACCTGTTCGACCAGGTCGCGGCGTCGGGTGCGCCATCCGTCGCCTGCGACTCCGAGACCTGCCGCTGGCAGATCGCCCACGGGACCAAGCTGCCGTCGGTGCACCCGATCGACTACCTGCACCGGTCCTACGGCCTGAGCCGGAACGGCTCCACTCCCTGACCGTCAGTCGAGGGAAGCCGTGGTAGGGATCGTCGTCGTCTCCCACAGCGACGCGCTCGCCGAGGGCGTGGTGCGCCTGGCCCGCGAGATGGCGGGCCCGGAGCTGGCGCTGGAGCCGGCGGGCGGCTTCGAGGACAACGATCCCACCCACCCCGCGCTGGGCACCGACGCCGAGCGGGTGCGGGGCGCGATCGAACGGGCCATGTCCTCCGACGGAGTGCTGGTGCTGATGGATCTCGGCAGCGCGCTGATGAGCGCCGAGTTCGCGGTGGAGATGCTCGAGGGCGCCGCCGGGCCGGTGCGGCTGAGCGCGGCGCCGCTGGTCGAGGGCGCCGTGGCGGCCGCCGTCGCCGCCGCCGGTGGCGCTTCCCTGGACGAGGTGGAGGCCGAGGCGCGCGGAGCGCTGTCGATGAAGACGAGCCAGATCGCCGGCGACGCGGACGCAGCCCCGCCGGCGCAGGAGGCCCCCGCGGTCGCCGACGCCACGGCGGAGCTCGCGATCCGCAACGCCATTGGACTGCACGCCCGGCCGGCGGCGCGTTTCGTTGAGACGGCGCGCGGGTTCGACGCCGACGTCCGGGTGGCCAAGGCGGGCGCCGACGCACCGGTGAGCGCGCGCAGCCTCACGAACCTGGTGGCGCTCGGCGCGCGGTTCGGGGACACGCTCGTGGTGACCGCCGCCGGCCCGCAGGCGGCCGAGGCCGTCGAGGCGTTGCGCGCGCTGGCCGACGAGGGGTTCGGTGACGGGGTGGCCGACGCGCCCGCCGCTACCGCCGCGGCTGCCGGGGTGGCCGAGGCCCCCGCCGCGCCCGGCGCCCCGCTCACGGCGCCCGCCGAGCCGCCGCCGGCGGGCACCGTCCTCACCGGCGTGCCCGCCTCGGCCGGCGTGGCCATCGGCCCCGCGCACCGTCTCCGGGGCCTGGGCGGCCTGGGCGAGGCGCCCGCGGATCGCGAGCCTGAGACGGCGGAGCGTGAGAGCGCGCGACTGGTTGAGGGCCTCTCCGGCGCGCGGGCCGCCGTCGAGCGAGACCGCGAGTTGGTGACCGGCCGGGCCGGCGCGGCCGACGCCGCCATCTTCGACGCCCACCTGGCGCTGCTCGATGACGAGGCCCTGCTGGAGCCCGCGCGCGCGGCCATCGCCCGCGGCGCCATCGCCGAGCGCGCCGTCCACGACGCCGCCCAGCAGGTGGCGGCGGTCTATCGGGGCCTGGACGAGCCGCTGCTGCAGGAGCGGGCGACCGACGTGCTCGACGTGGGCCGCCGGGTTGTCGATGCGATCACCGGGGGCGCCTCGGACGGCACGTCGGCGTCGGCGTCAGCGTCGGGGATCGTGGTCGCCGACGAGCTCACCCCCGCCGACGCCGCCGGGCTGGACCCCGAGCGCGTACTGGCCATCGCCACGGCGCGGGGCTCGACCACCGCCCACGCCGCCATCCTGGCCCGGGCGCTGGGACTGCCGGCCGTGGTCGGCCTCGGCCCGGACGTGCTGGGGGTGACCGACGGCACGACGCTGCTGCTCGACGGCGAGGCGGGGACGGTGATGGTGGACCCGCCGGCCGAGGTGGTGACCGACGCGCAGGGGCGTCGCGAGCGCGCCGAACGGCGGCGTGCGGCGGCCCGCGAGCGTGCGCTCGAGCCCGCGGTGACGCGCGACGGCGAGCGCATCGAGGTCTTCGCCAACCTGGGGACCGGCAGCGACGCGGCCCACGCCGTCGCGCTGGGCGCCGAGGGCGTCGGCCTGCTGCGCACCGAGTTCCTGTTCCTGGACCGTCAGGAGCTGCCGGGCGAGGAGGAGCAGGCCGAGACGCTGCGGGAGATCGCCCGGGCGCTCGACGGGCGGCCGCTGATCGTGCGCACGCTGGATGCCGGCGCCGACAAGCCGCTGCCGGCGTTGCCGATGCCCGCGGAGGACAATCCCTTCCTGGGCGTGCGTGGGATCCGCCTGGCATTGGCCCGTCCGGAGGTGCTGTCCACGCAGTTGCGCGCCATCCTGCGCGTCGCGGCCGAGTACCCGGTCAAGACGATGCTGCCGATGGTGGCCACGCTGGCCGAGATCACCGCCGCTCGCGGGCTGCTGGAGGCCGCGCGCCGGGAGACCGGGATCGACGCCCCGATGGAGCTGGGGATCATGGTGGAGGTCCCGGCGGCTGCCCTGGCCTCGGCGCGCCTGGCGGCCCACGTCGACTTCTTCTCCCTGGGCACCAACGACCTCACCCAGTACACGATGGCCGCCGAGCGCGGCGACGCGCGCCTGGCCCCGCTGCTGGCCGGCACGCAGCCGGCGGTGCTGCGCCTCGTGGCGGCGACCGTCGCGGGCGCGGCGGCGCACGGCCGCTGGGTCGGGGTGTGCGGCGAGCTGGCCGGAGACCCGCCGGCGGCGGTGCTGCTCGCCGGCCTCGGCGTCACCGAGCTGAGCATGGCGGCGGCGCTCGTTCCGGAGGCCAAGGCGGCGCTGCGGGAGGTGTCGCTGGCCGACGCCCGCGCGGCGGCCGAGGCGGCCCTGGACACCGACGACGCCGACGCAGCGCGCGCGCTGGCTCTCGAGTTGCTGTGAGGTAGTGTCCTGACCGTGGAGGCGGGTACCCTGACCGCGTTGCGATCATCTCGCGTGCTCGCGGTCGGCACCGGCGTGCGCATCGTGGTCTCTCCGGTGATCATGGCGCTGCTGCTGAACCACTCGTTCACCGCGGCGGCCATCCTCTTCCTGGTGGCGGCCGCCACCGATTGGTTTGACGGACGGCTCGCCCGCGCGTGGAACGTCACCACGAAGCTCGGCTCGTTCCTGGACACCACCGCGGACAAGCTCCTGGTGACGACAGCGCTCGTCGGGCTGGTCGCGGTCGATCGGGCCTCGCCCTGGGTGGTGCTCGTCATCATCGCCCGCGAGTTCACCATCCTCGGGTTGCGCGCCGCCGTGGAGGCCGGCGGGCGCCACCTTCAGACCACGATGCTGGGCAAGTGGAAGGCGACCGTGCAGTTCGTGGCCGTCGCACTGGCCATGCTCCGCCCCGACGTGATCATCGCCGGCGCCTACCTGGATCAGTGGGCGATGGTGGTGGCTGCCGTGGTCACGGCCTGGTCGGGCGCCGACTATCTCATCCGCTCCTTGGACGCGCTGCGCACCTGATGGCCCTCCCCGGGGACGACCACTAGCCTCGACATGACCCGCGTGTTCGTCACCGGAGGGACCGGCGTGATCGGCCGCGCGCTGGTGGCGCGCCTGGTGGAGCGCGGCGACGAGGTCGTGGCCCTGGCCCGGTCCACGGAGGCCGAGAGTGCATTGCGCGTCCAGGGTTGCGAGCCGGTACCCGGCGAGGTGTTCGACGTCGATGCCATGGCTGCTGGGATGGCGGGCTGCTCGCTCGCCTACAACCTGGCCGGGGTCAACACCCTGTGCGTCGACGACCCCGAGCCGATGCGCCGCGCCAACGTCGACGGCGCCGTAGCAGCCGTGCGCGCGGCCAGGCGTGCCGCGGTGCCGCGCCTGGTGCACACCTCCTCGGCGGCGACGATCGGCGAGGAGCCGGGCTCGATCGGGAACGAGTGGTCGCCGCACCGGGGCTGGTACCTCTCGACCTACGAGCGGACCAAGACCGAGGGCGAGCGCGCCGCCGTCGCCGCCGCGCGCGAGGCCGAGCAGGACGTCGTCTACGTCAACCCCTCCTCCGTGCAGGGGCCGGGCCGGGCCAGCGGGACCGGCCGCTTCCTCTTGGCGGCGCTCGACGGGCGCCTCCCCGTGTTCGTCAACACCGACGTCAGCCTGGTGGACATCGCCGACTGCGTCGAGGGCCATCTGCTGGCCGCCGAGCGGGGTGTCGCCGGCGAGCGTTACCTGCTCAGCGGCATCCGCCTGACGGTCTCCGACGCGCTGGCGCTGGCCGCCGACGTCGCCGGGGTGCAGTGCAACCCCCGCATCGTCCCCCGCGCGCTGGCCACCACCGCGGGAACCGTCGTGGAGTACGCCTACCGGGTGCGCAGGCGCAAGCCGCCGGTGTGCCGCGAGATGGTGCGCACGCTCCTGCACGGCCACCTCTACGACGGCTCCCGCGCCGAGCGCGAATTGGGGCTGCGCTACACCGATCCGCGCGAGACGGTCCGGCGCACGGTCGAGTGGGCCCGCAGCGAGGGTCTGCTGCGCAACGTCTGACCGTGCACAAGTAAACTTATAGGTTTACTTGTTGGCCGGTCAGCGGCGCAGGTGCGGTGGCCAGTGCATCTGGTCCAGGCCAGGCGGCGGCTCAGACCACACCAGCAGCACTGGGCAGCCGGCATGGTCGACGACGAAGCGGGCATAGTGGCCGACGCTCTTGGGCTCACGCCGCGGCTCGCCGTCACGGGCCAGGACCAGCAGGTCGCAATCCTCTGCGGCCTCGAGCACCTCGCGCTCGATCCGACCCCGCCGGGCGCTGAGTTGGGCATCGCGGCCCAGCCGCTCCCGTGCGCGCTCCAGCAGGGCCTGGGCCTCGGCGTCGCCGATCTCGCGCACGCTGGGCCCCTTCGGAGGCGGCGGCCGGCGACGGCCGAGCCGGCCCGGGCCGGGATGGCCGGCCAGGTACTCGACGTCGCTGGCGGCGACGTGCAGGAGCGTGACCTCGGCGTCGGCGGGCACCAGCGCCCGCGCCTGGTCGACGCACGCCTGCCATGAGCTCTCGGTGATCCAGACCAGGGCACGCATCAGAAGACCTGCAAAGCCAACCACAACCCCGCCGTGGCGGCCACCAGGGTGGCCGGAACGGTGAGCGCGCCGAGCTTGAGGAACTCGCGCAGGTCGACGTCCTCGTCGTGGGCGTGCACGATCCGTCGCCACAGGAGCGTGGCGAGCGATCCGACGTAGGTGAGGTTGGGCCCGACGTTGACCCCGATGAGCATGGCCAGCACGCCCGCGGGCGCGCTGGCCGACACCACGGCGACGATGATGAGCGTCGCCGGAAGATTGTTGACGAGGTTGGCCAGCACCGCGCTCACGACGGCCACGCCGAGCAGAGCCGGCAGGCTCGAGCCATGCGGCGTCACCGAGTCCACAACCGACGACAGGCCGTTGACCCCCGCGGCAGTCACCACCACGCCGAGGGCCAGGACGAACACCAGGAAGGTGGGCTCGGCGGCACTCACCAGGGCGCCGATCGAGTCCGGGGGCCGGCGGAGGGTGAGGGCGACCGCGCCGGCAGCGGCAAACCACACGGGCGCCACGCCCACGATCGAGCTGATCCCGAAGCCGATGAGGGTGAGGGCGACCACGGTGAGCGCGAAGGCTGGCAACTGCGGCCGCGTCGCACCCTCTCCGGTGGGCGCCGGCTCAGGCGCCTGCCGCAGGTCGTCGGCGAAGACGCGGCTCAGCACTACCCATTCGATCGCGATCGCCACCAGCCACGGCAGCGCCATCAGCGCCGCGAAGCGGGTGAACGACACGCCGCACGCCGTGAAGGCCAGCAGGTTGGTGAGGTTGGAGACCGGGAGCAGCAGCGAGGCGCTGTTGGCCAGGTGCGAGCAGGCGTAGACGTGCGGGCGCGGGCTGGTGGGCAGCCGCGCCGCGGTGGCGAACACGATCGGCGTGAGCAGCACGATCGTGGCGTCCAGGCTGAGCACGGCGGTGGTCGTCGCCGCCGCCAGGAACACCACCCCCAGCAGAGACCGGGGCCCGCCCGCCCCCCGCCGTGAGCCGAACGCCATCAGCGCCCCGAGCGCGTCGAACAGGCCGGCCCGGCGGCACCCGTCGGCGAGGACGAGCAGCGCGGCCAGGAAGCCGACGGTCGGCCCCAGTCGGCCCAGCGCGGTACGCGCCCCGTGGAGGCTGAGGGCGCCGACGATCACCACCACCACCGCCGCCGCCACGGCGACGGCCCAGTCGGGCGCGCGGCGCCATCGCGCGACGGCCGCGGTCAGACTGGCCGCCAGGGCGACGAGGGCGACCGCCTCGTTCACCGCTGGTCGCTCGGGCACGCCGACACGCGGCGATTCTAGGGGTGGGGCGGGCGGGCTCCGGTTCGGCTCAGGAGTCGAAGCCGAGACCGAGCCGGTCAAGCGTGCGCAGCCACAGACCGCGCCGGCCGTCGTGACGGTCGGCGGCGGCCAGGCGGTTGCGCGTGAGCTGGATGACGGCGGAGCGCAGCGGCTCGGGTGGGAACGGCACCGGGCGCCGGCGCACCATCTTGAGTTGGGTCGCCGGTGTGGCGCGGCCATCGAGCAGGTCCAGGGCGGTGCGCGCCCCGAAGCGGCTGGCCCCCACGCCCAGCCCGGTGTAGCCCAGCGCGTACACGAGGCGGCCGCCGTACGCCCGGCCAAAGAACACCGAGAAGCGGCTGCAGGTGTCGATGGCCCCGCCCCAGCGATGGCTGAACCTCAGCCCCTCCAGCTGCGGAAACGTGGTGAAGAAGTGCTGGGAGAGCGTGGCGAAGGTCGCGTCGTCGTCGTCGCGGTGCGGTCCCACGTCGCCGCCGTGGCGGTACACCGCGTCATAGCCCCCGAACAGGATGCGGCCGTCGGCAGTGGGCCGGTAGTAGTGAAACTGGTTGCCCATGTCGCTGATCCCCTGACGACGGCTCCAGCCAATCGCGTCGCGCTGGGCCTCTGAGAGCGGTTCGGTCATGAGCGCGTAGTCGTAGACCGGCGCGATGTAGCGCTTCACCGCGGGGATGAGCGGCGGGTAGGCGCTCGTGGCCATGAGGACCCGGCGCGCGGTCACCACGCCGCCCTCGGCGCTGACCGTGACCGTCGCCGCACCCTCGGCGCGCAGCGTGCGGACCGGCGTGAGCTCGTGGATGCGCACGCCCTGGCGATGGGCGGCGGCCCGCAGCCCCTCGGCGAGCCGGCCGGGGTGCACGAGCGCCGAGCCGGTGCGGTCCCACACCGCTCCGAGATAGGTCGGCGAGTTGACCTCCACGCGGACGCGCTCGGCGTCGAGCAACTCGACGTCGTGGCCGAAGCGGCGGGTGAGCCCCACCTCCTCCTGCAGGTCCTCCAGCTCACGCGGCTCGAGCGCGACGGTGAGGACCCCGGGCGTCACGTAGTCGCACTCGATGTCGTGGGTGGCGAGGTCAGCGCGCAGGCCGGCGAAGTTCTCTGCCGCGAGCGCCTCGAGTTGGTCGATCTCCTCCGGGAAGCGGCTAAGCCCGTTGGCCAGACCGTGCGTGAGCGACGCCTCCAGGAAGCCGCCGTTGCGGCCGCTGGCGCCGTTGCCGCAGCGGGTGGCCTCCAGCAGGATGACGTCACGGCCCGGGTCTGCGGCCTTGGCGGCCAGCGCCGCCCACAGGCCCGTGTACCCGCCGCCGATGATGCACAGGTCGGCCTCGGTGCGCCCGGTCAGCGGCTCATGGGACGATCGATCGGGGAGCGAGTCCAGCCAGAACGACACCGGCTGGGCATCGGCGTAGGCGGCCCGCTGGGCGGGACTCGGGTCGGTCTGCGGCCACGGAGAGGGCACGGCGCGAAACGGTAGCTTGCGCAGCCTCGGCCTGGACGCGCAGCACCGGCGCGGTGGCACACGACCTGGGCTTACGATTCTCGTTGCTAGCGCGTGATGGCCCTGCCCCGGGGCCCTGGCGAAATCCCCCCAGGAGGAGGACACATGAAGCGTGTCTATAGCGCGAGACGCATGCGCGTCGTCGCGGTGTTGTCGATGGTCTGCGTCATTGCTCTGGTGGCGCTGGGCAGCGGCTCCGCTCTCGCGAAGTCCAAGTCCAAGCCCACGCACGGCGTCCCCAGGCCGGCCAAGAACCTCCCCGTCGTCCCGGGCAGCCAATACCTGGCGCTCGGCGACTCGGTGACGTTCGGATACATGGAGCCGACCGTGGTCCCCGCCCCGGACTACGCCGACGCCGCCAGCTTTCCCGGCTACCCCGAGCAACTGGCCGCCCGCCTGCGCCTGTCGGTCGCCAATGCCTCGTGCCCCGGTGAGACGTCTTCGAGCCTGATCAACCCGTCGGCGCCGAGCAATGGGTGTGAGAACAACCCGGCGCACACCGGTGGCAACTACCGGATGATCCACCCGCTGCACGTCAGCTACAAGGGCTCCCAGCTGGCGTTCGCGCTCTCCTACCTGCACAGCCATCACAACGTCCGCCTGGTCACGCTGATGATCGACGCGAACGATTTCTTCGTCTGCCAGGAGACGAAGCCTGACGGCTGCGCAAGCACCGCCGAGCAGAGCGCCGTGGCAGCCACAGTGACCAAGAACATCCACACGATCCTGTCGGCGATCCGCAACAAGGCCCACTACAACGGCCAGCTGGTGATCGTCAACTACTACTCGCTCGACTACTCCATGCCGGCGGACAACGCCCAGTCCCAGGCGCTCAACCAGGTCCAGGACGCCGCCGCCAAGCCGTTTGGCGTCAGGATCGCCGACGGCTACGGCGAGATGCAGGCCGGCTCGGCGCACTCCGGTGACAACACCTGCACCGCCGGGCTACTGACGCAGCTGAGCGCCGGCGGCTGCGGGATTCACCCCAGCTACGCGGGTCAGGCTCTGCTGGCCCAGGCCTTGGAGAAGACGATCACGATCGGGTGAGCGCGGACTGCGTGCGGCCGCCGGCTTGGAGTCCGAGCTGGCGGCCCGCGTCGGCCAGCACCTCGCGCATCGCGTCGACGATCTCCTCGAGCACCGCGTCGTCGGCGACGAGCGGCGGGGCGATCTGGAGCACCGCGTCGCCACGGTCGTCGGCGCGGGCGATGAGGCCCGCCTCGCGCAGCCGGCCCGGCATGAAGCCGCGCAGGAGCCGCTCACGCTCGTCGGCGTCCAGGCGCTCGTTGCTCTCGCCCTTGACCAGCTCGACGGCCCAGAAGAACCCGGTGCCGCGAACGTCGCCGACGATGGGGAGCTCTTTGAGGGTGTCAAGCAGTTGCTGGAGGGTGCCCTCGCGGGCGCGGACGTTCTCCACCACGCCGTCGCGCTCGAAGATCTCGAGGTTCTTGAGCGCGATGGCAGCGCACAGCGGGTGACCGGCGAAGGTGATGCCGTGCAGGAGCGTGCGCCCCTCGTCGTAGAGCGGCGCCGCGATGCGGCCGGAGACCAACACTGCCCCCATCGGCGCGTAGGCCGACGTCAGGCCCTTGGCCGTGGTGATGATGTCCGGGGTGGCGCCGACGCGGGTGGAGCCGAACAGCTCGCCGAGCCGCCCGAACCCAGTGATCACCTCGTCGGCCACGAGCACGATCCCGTAGCGGTCGGCCAATTCGCGCAGGCCGGGCCAGTATCCCGGCGGAGGGGCGAGGCATCCACCGGCGTTCTGGACCGGCTCGGCGATGATCATGGCCACGGTCTCGGGGTCAGCGTCGATGATGGCCTGCTCCATCTCCTCGAGCAGGTGCTTGGTGAGCTCCTCGCCCTGGAGCGGGTTGCGGAACGCGTTGGTGTTGGAGACGTGGGTGGTGTCGATCGCCGGGGGACCGAACGGCTCCTTGTAGCCGGGCACCCCGGTGAGAGCGAGCGCGCCGAGGGTGACGCCGTGGTAGGCGATGTTGCGCGCGATGGCCTTCATCCGCTGCGGCTGCCCGTTGGCGATGTGGTACTGGCGCACGATCTTCCAGGCTGACTCCACGGACTCCGAGCCGCCCGAGGTGAAGAAGACCCGGTCGATCCCTTCGGGCGCGAGGTCAGCCAGGCGGTCCGCCAGTTGCAACGCCGCCGGGTGGGCCGTCCCCCACAGCGTGTTGAAGGCCAGCTTGGAGAGCTGCTCGCCGGCCACGGTGGCCATCTCCTCGCCGTACGAGTAACCGATCTGGGCGCAGAACAGGCTGGAGAGCCCGTCGACGTAGCGGCGGCCGTGCGTGTCGAAGACATACGGGCCCTCGCCGCGCTCGAGCACGAGCAGCTCCGTCTTGCCGGGTCCGAACGCGCCGTTGCGCGTGAAGTGCAGCAGGGCCGAGCCCTGGTCAAGGTCCATGGTGGTGGTCATGGTTGTTGATGTTCGTCGGGAGGCGGCGTTGGCGCAAGTGCCACCGCGTCCCAAACGTGCACGTCCGCCGCGCCACGTGGCGCACGTCAGCCGGCTGGGGCGCTCGAAAGCGCGATCTTTACAGGTATGTTGGAAAAATCGCGCAGATCAGGTGATCGGCGTGCCGGGCGCCGGGACCGCCAGGCCGGCACCTGCTGGCGGGGCGGTGACGATCTTCATGTTGGCCAGCTCCTCGAAGGTCGCCCGCAGGTTGGCCCCGTTGTTGTAATGGCTGCTGGCCCACCCGCTGTTGGCGATGGCCATGATCTGGTCATCGGGCGGCTTGCCGACGGTGTTGAGGATGTCGCGGATGCCGGTGCTGGCCCCGCCCCACTGGCCCTTGAGGAACTTGGCAGTCTGCTCGGCCGCGGTCTCCGGGTTGCCGAAGGGGCTGGCGTGGGCGATCGCCCCGGTGCCGCTGTCGAAGTAGCCGATGTTCAGCCAGTTGAAGTTCGATGCCGCCTCGCGGCCCTGCGCCGCGCTGCCGGACTCCTCGGCCAGCACCCAGCCCGCGACCACCCGCGTGTTGAGGCCGGTCAGGGACGAGAGCCGGGCGACGAACGTCTGCTGGCCACTGGTGAGCATCGACGAGCTGACCGAGACGACGCTGCCCGCGGGCGCTGCGGCCTGTGAGAGGACCTGCTCGCCAACCCCCGCCGTGGTCCCGGCAGGCGCGGCCCCCGGCTGGCCCTGGAGCTGATCGACGACCGGCTGACCGGCCACGGGCTGGCCTGCCGCCCCGGCGGCGGTGGGATCGACGCCGGCGGGGGTCCCCGCCCCGGCGGCCTGGGCGAGCGGGGAGCCGGGCGCCGGCTGGACAGCCTGAAGGAACTTGACCGTATTGAGCCTGTGATGGTGGGGCTCATGGCCGGGGAGCGCCTGGAACTGGGCGGTGCCGGAGGCGACCGCGGGAGCGGCGCTGGGGTCCGGGGCGCCCGGCGTGGGGACGGGGGCGGCCCCGGGAGGGGCTCCGCCGGGCACGGTGCCGGGGGCTCCGCCGGGCACGGCGCCGGGGGCTCCGGCGGGCACCGTTCCGGGCGCGGCGGCGGGCACGGTTCCAGGGGCGCCGGGCGCGGTCCCGGCGGCCGGCACGGCTCCGGGCGCGCCTGGCGTGGTTCCGCCGGCAGGCGTGCTCGCGGCCTGGCTCAGTCCGGCCCCCGACAGCGGGACCACCCGCCGCGCCCCCGCGAACTGCGAGGACCAATACGAGTTGCGCAGGTCCGCCATCTGGACCACCTCGCCGGTGCGCGGCGCCTCGAGGAACATGTGGTTGCCGACGTACATGCCGACGTGGTCGACGTCGCCGCCCCCGATCCGGAAGAAGACGAGGTCCCCCTCCTTGAGGTCGTTGAGGCCGACCGAGGTGCCCACGGTGAACTGCTGATCAGCGACCCGAGGGAGGTTGACACCCGCCTGGTGGTAGGCCCACTGCATCAGGCCCGAGCAGTCAAAGCCGGCCTTCGGGCTCTCCCCTCCGTAGAGATAGGGGACGCCCAGCTCCTTGTGGGCGGCCTCGAATGCGGCGTGGGCGGCGGGCGAGGCGAAGTTGGGGCCCGCCGCCGGCGCGCCGGACCCGGCTGCGGCGTCGAGCACGGAGCCGGCGGGGGCGCCGCCGCCCGGGGTCGTGGCGGCGGCCGCCGCGCCGGCGGGGGTCGCGCCGGCAGGAGCGGCGCCGGCTGGGGTCGTGCCGGCGGGTGTGCCGGACGTGACGACGTCGGCGCTGGGCGCGGCCGGCGCGGGCACGGCGCTCGGGTCGACACCAGGAACCGCGCCGGGAACGGCGCTGGGAGCGGCGCCGGGGATGGTTGCGGGGGCCGCGCCGGGGACGGCGGGGACGGCGCCCGCGCCAGGCGCGCCCGCGGCCTGCTCCACCACCCCCGCATTCGTGCCCGGCATCTCAAACGCCAAATGCAACGACCCCTGCGACGTCGGATCCGAAAAGAACCCCGGCGACTGAAT
Source organism: uncultured Actinomycetota bacterium (assembly GCA_963758035.1). Lineage (GTDB taxonomy): Bacteria > Actinomycetota > Thermoleophilia > Solirubrobacterales > Solirubrobacteraceae > Palsa-465. The sequence goes on along the minus strand of CAVWTW010000010.1, from coordinate 1,002,409 downwards.
CGGCCACGGCGTCCCAATCTCATCCGGACGCACACTCGAATCCATCGCCGCGATCTCCGTCACCAAATCCCGCGCCGCGAAATTATCCGGACCCACCGGCTGCCCATCCACCGACACGATGTCCAACGCCTGCACATGCACCGGCGAACTCGACGCCACCACATCCGCCACCCCCACCGAATGATGCGCCAACACCGAATCCAACACCGACACCACCCGCGGATCCACACCCCCCGACGCCAAAAACGCCCGCGCCTGCGCCGACGCCTGCAACCCCGGCGCCTCCAACAACCCCGACACCCCCACCGGACCCACACCACCACCAGCACCCACCACCGCACCAGCCACACCCGCCCCACCAGAACCCGACGGCACCGCACCCACCACACCACCAACCCCACCCGCCTGAGACCCACCCGACCCCGGCGCATCCGGCCACGGCAACCCCGACCCCGGAGCCGCACCACCCCCACCACCACCGGCAGCACCACCCGACGCCGGAGCCGCTGACACCACCGACGCCTGACCCGACCCACCCGACCCCGCCGCATGCGCCGCCGCCACCGACCCCCCACCCGCCGACGCACCACCCGCCGAAGAACCCACCGCACCCGACCCAGACCCAGACCCCGACCCAGACCCCGAACCCGCCGCCGCATGACCCGCCGCCGACGCACCCGCCGACCCCGCACCCGCCGCCGACGCGCCACCCGCCGGCGCCCCCGCCGAAGACCCACCCGCCGACCCACCACCCGCCGACGCCGCATGACCCCCCGCCGACGCACCACCCGCCGACGCACCACCCGCCGAAGACCCCGAACCCCCCGACCCCACCGACGACCCCGCCGACCCACGCCCCGAACCCGCACCCGCCGCACGCTCCACCGCACGCAACCGACCCTCCGCCCGCCCCACAACCTTGTGCTCCAAACCCTGCACCTTCCCCACCCCCGGCGGCACCCGCACCCCATGACCCAACCGCCCCGGCACCCGCAACCCATGCAACCCCTTCGCCCCATGCTCCACAAACGCCTGCGCCTCCGCCACCGACAACCCCTCCACCGCAGCCGCCATCACCACCCCCGCCAACGACGACCGCGACTCCCGCAACTCCAACGTCTCCATCCCCGACCCCACACCCCCACCCAACTCCCCCGCCAACCCCGGCAACCCCGCCACCACACACGCCCCCACCGGATCCCGCCGAAACTCCGCCCGAAACACCGGATCCACCAACAACCGCTCAATCAAACGACCCGCCAAAGCGTTCTCGTCCTCAGTCATCAGCGGTTCCCTCCGCCGCGTCGTCGAGGCCCACGGCTACAGACCCTCCGGGTGCAGGACGTGCTCGAACGTCTTGAGATAGTCGTCCGAGGGGCGACCGATCTTCTCCACACCGCCACCGCCGCCCCAGGCGCCGTGCATGCCGCCCGACTCGTAGAACTGGCCGTGGATCTCGATGATCACGTGGCCGTCATGGCCTGACAGGGCCCGGTCGTAGATCGTCACGAACTTGCCGGGACCAGCCAAGATCCCCGGCTGCGAAGGCAGTGCGGTCGTATCGACGGGATGGGTGAGGTAGCCGGCCGAGTGCAGGACCGCGGAGACGAACCCCGAGCAGTCATAGCCCGGCTGCGGGGTGAAGTCGCCATGACCGCCGCCGTAGACGTAGGGCTTGCCGACCGCCGAGTCGGCAAAGCGCACCATGTCTGAGATCTTCGCGCTCGCCGTCGGATCCGACGCCAGCGAAATCGGAGCGCCGGAGCCGGCGAGCTGCTGTGCCTGCTCGGCGGCAGTCGAGCCGGGCGCCCCGGCTGTGGCAGGGACGCCGGTCGCCGGAACCGCCCCGGCGACGGCGGGCTGGACGGTGCCGGGCACCCCGGCACCGGGAACTGCCCCTGGTACCGCCGTGCCGGGAGGAGCCGCAGCCGGATAGGCGGCAGCAGCGTACGCGGGGGCGGGGTAGCCGGCGGCGCCGGGGACGGCGGGGACGGCGCCCGCGCCAGGCGCGCCCGCGGCCTGCTCCACCACCCCCGCATTCGTGCCCGGCATCTCAAACGCCAAATGCAACGACCCCTGCGACGTCGGATCCGAAAAGAACCCCGGCGACTGAATCGGCCACGGCGTCCCAATCTCATCCGGACGCACACTCGAATCCATCGCCGCGATCTCCGTCACCAAATCCCGCGCCGCGAAATTATCCGGACCCACCGGCTGCCCATCCACCGACACGATGTCCAACGCCTGCACATGCACCGGCGAACTCGACGCCACCACATCCGCCACCCCCACCGAATGATGCGCCAACACCGAATCCAACACCGACACCACCCGCGGATCCACACCCCCCGACGCCAAAAACGCCCGCGCCTGCGCCGACGCCTGCAACCCCGGCGCCTCCAACAACCCCGACACCCCCACCGGACCCACACCACCACCAGCACCCACCACCGCACCAGCCACACCCGCCCCACCAGAACCCGACGGCACCGCACCCACCACACCACCAACCCCACCCGCCTGAGACCCACCCGACCCCGGCGCATCCGGCCACGGCAACCCCGACCCCGGAGCCGCACCACCCCCACCACCACCGGCAGCACCACCCGACGCCGGAGCCGCTGACACCACCGACGCCTGACCCGACCCACCCGACCCCGCCGCATGCGCCGCCGCCACCGACCCCCCACCCGCCGACGCACCACCCGCCGAAGAACCCACCGCACCCGACCCAGACCCAGACCCCGACCCAGACCCCGAACCCGCCGCCGCATGACCCGCCGCCGACGCACCCGCCGACCCCGCACCCGCCGCCGACGCGCCACCCGCCGGCGCCCCCGCCGAAGACCCACCCGCCGACCCACCACCCGCCGACGCCGCATGACCCCCCGCCGACGCACCACCCGCCGACGCACCACCCGCCGAAGACCCCGAACCCCCCGACCCCACCGACGACCCCGCCGACCCACGCCCCGAACCCGCACCCGCCGCACGCTCCACCGCACGCAACCGACCCTCCGCCCGCCCCACAACCTTGTGCTCCAAACCCTGCACCTTCCCCACCCCCGGCGGCACCCGCACCCCATGACCCAACCGCCCCGGCACCCGCAACCCATGCAACCCCTTCGCCCCATGCTCCACAAACGCCTGCGCCTCCGCCACCGACAACCCCTCCACCGCAGCCGCCATCACCACCCCCGCCAACGACGACCGCGACTCCCGCAACTCCAACGTCTCCATCCCCGACCCCACACCCCCACCCAACTCCCCCGCCAACCCCGGCAACCCCGCCACCACACACGCCCCCACCGGATCCCGCCGAAACTCCGCCCGAAACACCGGATCCACCAACAACCGCTCAATCAAACGACCCGCCAACACATGGTCATCCTGAGGCTCAGGGGATGACACGGTTGACCTCGCGGGATCCGTAGCGCGCCCGGCTGACCATCGGCATCACCAGGGCGAACACCACGGGTAACAGCAGGACGATGAAGAACAGGATGAAGCCGCCCAACACCACGCTGTGCGGGGCCAGCGCGCTCAAGCGGTCGTAGTAGCGCAACGAGAGCACGAGCACGAACCCCACGCCGATCACTGACCACACCAGGCCGGCGACCGCGTAGCGCGCGAGCACCGGCGAGCCCTCCTCCTCGCTCATCGTGCCCGACAGGCGCGCCTTGAGCTGCGCCCGCGCCCGCTCCTTGAGCTTCGGCTCCCGCAGCCACTCCGAGAGGATCTGGTAGCCGTCGCGATCCAGGAACGGATTGGCGTTGAAGAACGCGCCCACATACCCGGCGAACGCGAGCTGGAAGAACACCTCGCGCACGTTGCCCGCGGGCGAGATCGCGCAGATGATCCCGAACAGCGCGGCCAGTGAGAAATCAGTGGCGGGCCCGGCGGCGCTGATCACGATGCGATGCGCACGGGACTCGAAGTACGCCTCGCTGGTGTCGACGAAGGCGTAGGGAAAGATGAACAGCAGCCGTATCCCGGCGCGGGTCGTTCGACGCTTGTAATGGGCCAGCGCCAGCCCGTGCGCGAGCTCGTGCAGGATGACGATGAGGAAGCGCCCGACGCAGAACACGGCACCGCCGATCAGCAGCCGATGCGCCACCACGAACGGCGTCCCGTACCGCGCGCCGACCAGGTAGGCGAACACCGCGATCCCCGCGACCGAGAGCAGCACCAGCAACGAGACGGTGAGCGGCGAGAAGAAGATCCGGCCCCAATGCCGGTAGGCGCGCTCGAAGTAGTCGGGGACCCAGTTAAAGGTCTTCTCCCGCGCCTTGAACGCGCGCGCCAGGAGCCCCGGCTCGGGTTGGGCCACCGGCGTCGGCGCCACCCCGTCGAGCATTCCCCGGTCCCCCAGCCCGGCGATCAGCCGGGCCAGCCGGCCGGGACCCGAGGGCCCGACGACTGTCGTGGCCTGGGTCAGCAGCTCGGCAATGGTGAGCCGGCCGTCGAGCATCTGCAGCAGCGCGGCGTCCTCGCTGTCGATGGTGAGAAAGGACTCGTTGCGCAGGTCGCGCAGGACCCAGCGCTCGTCGTCCGCGCTCCCGTCGATCTGCTTGAGCGCCCACCCGGACCGCAGCCGGGGACGCAGGGCACCGTCGCCGCCCGTCGCGGCGGGCGCGCGCAGCCCGAGCTGGGTGGCGTTGACGGGCACGACGATGGTGGCGTTGGGCCCGGCGCTCGGATCTCGCCCGGCCCCCGGCGCCACCCCGCCCGCGGTGCCCGGCCCGCCCGGGGACGGCACCGGCGCCAGCGCGCTCTCCACCCGCAGGGTGACGTTGCCGAGTCCGATCACGGCGCCGGCGGTGAGCCGGCATGGCTGCGACAGGGGCTGGCCGGAGACCGTCACCCCGAACCGGGACCCGGCGTCGCTGATCATCGGCCCGTCACGCGTGGGGTCAATCCGCGCGTGCAGCCGGGACACGGTGCGGTCCTCGAGCTTGACGTCCGCGGTCTCCCCGCGGCCGATCGTCATCGCATCGCGGATGGGCAGCCGGACGCCATTGGGAAGGACCAGCACCAGCGCCCCCGGCAGCGCGAGATCGGCTCCGGGCGCGAGGTCAGCCACCGGGCACCGGCTGCCACGCCGGGTGGGCGCCGAGCGGAACCAGCGTGGTCAGGTTCCGCGGGTTGGACAGGTCGACGCCAACGATCTTGCCGGTGGCCTGGGGCCCGCACAGGCCGTTGGCCTGCATCACGGCGAGCTCCTGGCTGTCCGAGCGCCAGCTGATCTGGCACGCGGTCACCGGCAGCTCGTCCTGCTGACTGGGGCTGAAGTCGTTGGGCTTGACGATGAAGAGGTTGAACCCGGTGCTGTTTGAGCCGGCGACGAGCGCGAGCTTCTTGCCGTCGGGCGAGAACGCCCCGGCGAACACGCCCTGCTGCGGGACCGAGGCGTCGGTCTGCAGCGTCGGCTGGCTCCAGTCGGAGGCCTTGGGCGAGTACGGCGTGCTGCTGGTGAAGGCCAGCAGACCGAAGTTGCCGCCGTTGGTGCCACGCGTCCCCAGCACGAGGATGGTGCTGCCGTCCGGGGACCAGCTGACCTGTCCGCCCAGGGCGAACCCCGGAACCGAGGTGCACGTGTTGGGCGAGGAGAACTTCGTCACGGCGACGAAGCACAGTTGGTGGGCGGCGTTGCCCGCGCCCTGGATGTAGGCGACCACGATTGCCTTCTCGGTGGGAGCGAAGGCGGGATTGCGGTCCGACATGCCCTGCGGCGGATGGGTGATGATCGCCGCCGGCGAGCCCTTGACGCCGGGCTCGACCATGACCAGCGACCCGTTCTGCTCGTAGACGAGGTGCTGTCCGTTCAGGCTCCACGCGGGTTCGACCTGGGAGCCCACACCGGGCGGGACCTGCGCGGACACCTTGCCGCTCGTGGGATCGATCACGTTGACCTGGGTGGCGTTGTCAAAGGCGAGCTGGGGCGAGCCGCTGGAGATGAGCAGCGCCACGTGGGCCCCCTTGGGGACTTTCGATCCCGCCGCTGGAACGCTTCCGGCCACCTGTCCGACGGGCGCGGTGGACAGTTGCTTGACCGGCTGGGGGACCAGGCCGATGTTGGAGAGCGCCTGCGCCGCCTGGGTGGGATCGGGCGGCAGCTTGGGGATGGGGACGGGGCCCGTGCCCGCCTGCGCCGCGACGGCCGCCAGGCTGCTCGCGCTCTGCTTGCCCGCCGCGGCAGCCGCGGCCGCGGCAGCCCCGGCGGGCGCGGCGGCAGCCGCGGCGGCGGCGACGGCGGCCTTGCCCTTCTTCGAGCCACCGGCCGCGGCGGGCGCCGCCTGGAACACGTTGACGGAGAAGCCGTCGGCCACGGGCGTTCCCGCCAGCGGCAGCTGGGAGGAGACCTTGCCGTTGGGGTTCGGCGGCTGGGGCTGGACGGCGCCGAGCGCCAGGCCGGCCTCTATCAGCTTCTGCTGGGCCAGGCCGAGCGGCAGCCCGACGATCGCGGGCACCGTCGCCTTCCCGGTGCCGGTGACGACGACGACGTCGACGACCGTCCCCTTCTTGGCCTTCGCCCCGGCAGCGGGGCTCTGGTCGATGACGGTGCCGCCCTTTTGCTTGGGAACCACCTTGCTCGTGGTCTTTCCCAGCTTGAGCCCGATCTTGTTGAGCAGCTTCTGAGCGGCGAACGCGCTGGGCTGTCCCTTGAGGTTCGGTACCGCCGTCTGCTTGGGCAGCAGCATGATCACCACCACCACCGCGGCAGCCAGCAGCGGTCCGACGACCGACATCCACCATGGCAGCCACGGCCGCTGGCGGAACGTGGCCATGCGCGGCGGCACCGGTCCTTCGGTCCCGACCGGCGTGGCAGTGAGCTGGAACTGACGGTCGACCGATCGACCGATCCACTTCTGCTTGGGCGGGAACACCGTGAACGGGCACTCCATCCCGTTGCCGGGCTCCAGCGCGATGCGGGGCTCGGCGAAGCGGAAGTCACATTCCCCGTCGGTGTCCTCAGCGGCGAGATCGACCTCGGTGCGCGCGTTGGCCTTGTTGTAGACCGTCAGCACGTAGCGCGCCTTGAGCCGCCCGGAGGCCCGCTCGGGACGCAGCTCGGTGCCGAGCTCGGTGTACGGCTCGATGGTGACGCTAGCCGCCGCGGCGGCCACCTCGCCGCCGAACGCGCGCGACACCGCCACCACCTCGAACGACCACGGGCGCGCCTGCGCCTGCGGCGTGCGCGGCGGATGCAGGTGGATCTGGACCTCCTGCTCGTATGTGCCGCCGCTGCCATACGGTACGAGGTACGCGGTGGCCGGCGCGATCGTCCACCAGTCCTCAGGAAGGCCCCGGACCGAGAGGTCGAAGTTGTCCACGACGTCGGACTGGTTGCGGATGAGGCCGAGCACGGTGACGCGCGCGCCGGGTTGCACCGAGACGGAGACCTGCCCGCCGTCAGCGCCGTCGTCGCCGGGCAGGCGCAGCGACAGCGCAGCCGCCCCGGGCGGTGGAGAACCAGTCCCGCCCACCCCGCCGCCCCCCACCGCACCCGCGCCTGGCAGGATCATCTCGGGGCCGAGCGTGATGTTGGGATCGAGGTCCTGGGGCGACATCGGATGCCCGCCCGCCGGAGAAGACGGCGCCCCGCCCGCGGGTCCGCCGGCGGCTCGGGCGCTCGCGCCGCCCACGGCGCCCGCGCCGGGCGAAGCTGTCTCCGCCGGGCCGGACGCTGACCCGTTGGCGTGCGCCGCGTCCGCGTCGGGGGCCGCGACCGAGGGCAGGAAGTTGGTCGGCTCCCAGCGCAGATACTCGCCGCAACTGCAGAAGTCCGATTCGTCGGGGTTCTCACGCCCGCAGCTGCGACAGACCCTCACGCCGAGCTCCCGGACTGGCGGGGCGGCGCCTTGACGCGCAGCCGGTGGGCGACGTGCGCCGGCTTGGCCTGCTCGATGAGCCGCGCCACGGCAGCTGAGCGCTCCGGCGAGAGGGGCACGTCGCAGTAGACGACGAAGGACGGCGGGCTCGGCGTCTCGGCCTCGTCGTGGTCCAGCGACCACGTCACCGCGCCCGCGTCCTCGACGCGGAACGGCACCCCGGGGAACGCGAGCGACAGCGCCAGCTCGAGGCCGGCCCTGGTGCCGCGCCGGCGCATGAGCTCGGGCGCCCTGCGCACGATCGCTCGCCGCTCCTCGCCGGAACGACCCTCGTCGTGTTCCAGGCCGAGCCACTCGGTGAGCAGGTCCAGCACATCGCGCGGGGCGTACGCCGGGTCGAAGTGCTCGGGCAGGTTGTCGAGGGCAGCCACCAGCGGATCGAGCAGCGCCTCGAACCCGCTGACCAGGCGCATGCCGAAATCGCCCTCGCTGTAGATGCCCGGCAGGTTGTCGCGGAGGTAGCGGCGCCCCGACACGGCGGGGGGCGCCGGATCGGTCCCGACGGCGCGCTCGATCTGGACGGTGCCGAAGCCCCCGCCGATGAACGTCTGGAACAGGCCCGGGGTCTCGCCGTCGTCGTTGGCGACGGGGGTGTCGTCGTCACTCACGGTGGGCTGCCTTCACGATGTGGCGCCCCGACGCGATCAGCTCGTCGGGCGCGAGGACCAGGCGGCTGTCGGTGGGCTGCGGCGCCTGCTCGCCGGTGCGCACGTTGGTCTCGTACATGCGCAGGATGTTCACGAACTCGACCCCGGGGATCGCGTAAACGATCCCGAACAGCTCGCCGAGGTTGAGCGCGCGCCCCAACGGCCAGCCCTCGGACGGCCCGGCCGGCGAGCCGCCGATCAGGGGGTTGAGATAGATGTAGAGCGCGTGGGCCACGTCGTGTTGCACGCGCTCGAGGTCGGCGCGCGGCGAGGCACGCACGTCGGTGACGATGCTCACGCCCCGCAACCGCACCGGCAGCAGCCTGATGCTCGTGCCCAGCAGCCGGTACTCGTCGAGCGTGGCGGCCAGCTCGGCCATCAGATCGGCGTCGGGGATGAGCTCATCGGCCTCGAGCAGACGGTCGGCCGGCTCGACCCTCGCCAGCACGTGGACGCGGACGGGGCGGTCGGGGTTGGACTCGTCCGGGCCGACGCAGACCGCACGCGCCACCTGAGGCGATGCCGCCAGGGTCAGCCGCTCGAAGTCCTCGCCGGTCACCGCTCGGGTGCGCGCCCGTATCTCGAGGCGTGCCCGCTCACGCGCGCTCTGGAGCGACTCGGGCTCGACACCGCCGATGGCGGCCACCGGGTTGGTGGCGCTCTCGATCCCCATCACCGCCCGCGGCAGGATGCTCAACGCGCGCGGGGCGACGTTGCCCGCGCTGCCGCCGCCGTAGCGGTACCGGCTCATGCGCAGCACCGCGCCGCCGGGCGGCACCGCGCCGTAGCGCCGCCAGCCGCCGTCAGGCTGCCGGACGGCCGGCCCGAAGCGGACCTCGCCGCGGGCGCTGTCGAGTTGGAAATGGCGATCGGTGCGGCCGCTGTTCTCAAAGGACTCGACCTGCTGCCACGGGACCCACGCGTCGCTGCCGAGCTCGCGGACCTCGACCACCTCGCCCTCCTCCGGGACCAGGACGGGACTCCGCGGCAGCGCATACGCCGCCCCGGGGATGCCCTCGCTGGTGCCGATCAGCTCACCGGTCACGGTGGCGGCGTGATAGGCCTCCACCGTCGCGCCGGCGACCAGGGCCTGCACGGAGCTGATCTCCGGCGACGTCGTGTAGGCGCCGTGGTCGCTGCGGCCTCGGTCCCGCACGCGGCAGCGCAACCAGTGGCGGCTGACGCCCTCGATCCGCGTCTCGCCCGCCGCCTCGGGCACCTCCACCGTGATGGCGCCGCCACCGAAGGTGAAGCCGCCGGTCTCATCGGCGACGACCGCGGCCGGCTCCCACTCGCCACCGTCCACCGACGCCTCCCACCGCAGCGGCGGGTCGCCCGGGCTCGCGGACCCCTCGGCGCGCGAGCACTCGATGTCCAACCGAATGACCAGGCCGGCGATCGGCGAGTCAAACCCGAGCAGCAGCGCGTCGCCGGCGGTGGCGGGGGTGCCGAACGGCGCCTGGAGCTCGCCGGGCGGGTGCGCGTCCTTGGCCAGCTGGATCTTTGACCCCTTGCGCTGGACGCCGTAGGTGGCCAGCGTGCACTCGTGCGGCACCACCAGCTCAACGGCGGTCTGGAACACCACGGACTCGCTGCCGGCGGTGCGCGGGGAGGCGACCTCGGTACCAGCCGGCACGACCCCGCCGCCGCCCGGCTGATCGAGCATGAACCGCACCGGCACGCTGGCGCACTCCGGCGGGCGGGGTGCGACGCCCACGAGGGCGAGCAGCCCGAAGTGCAGCCGCTCCGGGATGCGGTTGATGCGATAGACGAGCAGTTCGGTGAGCCACGCGTAGAGCTCGATGAGCGTGATGCCGGGATCGGAGACGTTGTGTTCGGTCCACTCCGGCGCATGCCGGACGATGCGCGTGCGCGCCTCTGAAACCAGCTCCTGGAAACGGATGTCGTCGAGAAGGATCTCTGGAAGCACGGTTCCCCCTACGTCACGCCCGTCGCGTGACCCGCCATTGCAACCAACGAGCGGCGGGCGTACAGTCGTTCGCGATGCCGCCGCTGGTGAGCAATGGAGCGATGATCACATGCTCGTTCGCCATGCCGCCCGTGCCCGTCCCGCTGGCCGTCATCCCGATGGGCACGCCGGTGACCGCTGATACGCCCGCGGCCAACATCCAGGCCTTCGCCCCGATGGTCAACATTCCCACGTTCGGCATGTGCGGGACGATGTCCAACCCCACTGTCGCGGCCGCGACCGCGGCCAAGCTCGGCGTCTTCTCGCCCGCCCCGTGCGTCCCGGTCACGACGTCGCCGTGGACCCCGGGCGCGACCAAGGTCATGGTTGATGGTCAGCCCGCACTGCATAGCGGCTGCACGACGATGTGCGCGTGGGGTGGCGTGATCAGCATTTCCAGTCCCGGCAACAAGGGGACAGTTTCAGTCACGTGATCTAGCGCAGAAGCCGCATTGCGCCAAGGTGCCGTCATGCTCCCCCGGTAGTGCCGCAGTCCACCAACGAGGGTAATGGATCGGGGTGGATCGGTAAAGGCCCTTGCGGTCTCGGCGCAGCGGACTTATGCTCGGCCGGTGGACCAGGACGAGCTGCGCTCGGCGGCGCCCGATGTGGAGCGCCAGCGCCCTCCGGCGCCGGCCGGGTTGGCCCCGGCGGTGCGCCGGGACGAGCCCGAGTCAGCCGTGTCGCGGCTGGGTTCCGCGATGGGCAATCGCGACCTGTCGCGCGCCATCGCGCAGATGCGCGACGGCGAGGGGATCCTCCCCGGCGGGCTCGTTCATCCCGACGTCGAGGCCGCCATCGCCGCGGCCGGCGCGGGCGGGCAGCGCCTGCATGCCGGAGTCGCCGACCAGGTCGGCGGAGCCTACGGCCAGTCGCTGGGCGATGTGCGCGTCCATCACGACGACCACGCCGCGGCACTCTCGCGCGCCGTCTCGGCTCGGGCATTCACGGTGGGCAGCGACATCTTCTTCGGAGCCGGCGAGTACCAGCCCGACTCAGCCGGAGGGCGCGAGCTGCTCGCCCACGAGTTGGCGCACGTCGTGCAGCAGCGGGGGGCGCCGGACAGCGGGCCGCTGACCGTCTCGCAACCGGGCGACACGCTCGAACGCGAGGCTGAGGCCGCCGCCCGGGGCATCGGCTGACGGGCACGGGCGTGTGACGGCGACCGGGACCGCGCTGAACTGGTTTCAGTTTCTCGAGGGCCGCGTCCAGGCCGCGGTGCAGGCTGCCGTGGCGGCCGGCAACGACCCCAACGACTCGCTCCGCGGCCTATACATCTCCGATGAGCAGGCGGTGTCGCTGGCTGCCGAGCCGGGGACTCCGACTCCGGGCGCGCGACTCGACGAGGCGGTGGCGCGGCTCGGCCTCGACGCGCTCGACGGCTCGGTGCTGGCGCTGTGCGTCGCGCCGGAGCTGCAGCCCCGCTACGGCCGCCTGTATGCCTACCTCCAGGACGACGTCACCCGGCGTCTGGCCAGTCCTCGCCTCGCCGCCGAGCTGCTGGCGGGCGAGGGGGTCCACCCGGCCGATGTCCTGACCTGCTTTGAGCCGGGCGGTCGCCTCTCGAGCGGTGGCGCGATCCGTCTGGTGGCCGTGGACCCCTTGACGACGCTCGCTGACCGGCCCGTCAAGGTGGCCGACCGGCTCGTGGCCTTCCTGCTCGGGGCCGGTGACCTGGGCGCGGCGGCCGGGACGCGCCTGCGGCGGATCGATCCCGAGGCGGAGGTGGGGCGCGTGGACTCGATCGCCCAGGTCACCCCGCTCCTGGCGGCGCGCACGCAACTGCCGCTGGTGGTGTGCGGCCCCGATGCCGGGGCGGTGGTGGCGGCGGCCGCCGGCGCGCCGGTGGTGGTGCTCGGCGCGCGCGAGCTGGAGAAGGCCGACACCCTGGCCGACGCTCGGCTTGCCGCGGTCCTGGCGGGAGGCCGGCTGTGCATCGACGGGCTGGGCGACCTGGCGCCGCCCGAGCGAGGCGCGTTGCTGCGCGCCATCGACGAGAGCCCCGAGCGGCTCGTCCTGCTGTGCGCCACGCGCCGGGAGGCGGCCGCGCTGTCTGACCGGCCCTCGCTCATGGTGGACGTGCCCCACCCCTCCTTCGCCGAGCGTGGCCGGGCGTGGAGCGCCTTCACCGGCGTGGACGACCCGAGCGAGGTGGCGGCGAAGTTCCGGCTCTCGATCGAGCAGATCCGCGACGCCGGTGAGGTGAGCCTGATCACGGCGCGCATGCGCGGCGACGACGTGCCGCTGGCCGCCGATCTGGACCTGGGCGCCCGTCACGCCTCGTCCTCGCGCCTGGGCGAGCTGGCCTCCCATCTGGAGCCCGCATACGCCTGGGAGGACCTCGTCCTCCCCGAGCGCCAGCTCGACCTGCTGCGGTCGATCTCGGCCTACCTGCGCCATCGCGATCAGGTGCTGTCGGAGTGGGGCTATGAGGTCACCGTGTCGCGGACCCAGGGCCTCAAGGTGCTGTTCGCGGGGGAGTCGGGCACCGGCAAGACGATGGCGGCTCAGGTGCTGGGCGCGCAGCTCGGCCTGGACCTGTTCCGGGTGGATCTGGCGACGATCGTCTCCAAGTACATCGGGGAGACCGAGAAGAACCTGGAGCGGATCTTCACCGCCGCCGACGGCTCCAACGCGATCCTGTTCTTCGACGAGGCCGACGCCCTGTTCGGCAAGCGCTCGGAGGTCTCGGACTCACACGATCGCTACGCCAACATCGAGGTCGCCTACCTGCTGCAGCGCATGGAGGCCTACCCGGGCGCGGTCATCCTCGCCACCAACTTCCGCCGCAACATCGACGACGCGTTCGTGCGGCGTCTGGACTTCCTCATCGACTTCCCGTTCCCCGAGGCCGAGGACCGCCGCCGCATCTGGCGGCTGGTGCTGCCCACGGCGGCGCCGCTGGCCGACGACGTCGACTTCGACTTCCTGGCCGAGCGCTTCAAACTGTCGGGCGGCGCGATCCGCAACTGCTCGCTCGCCGCCGCCTTCCGGGCCGCGGACGAGGGATCCCACATCGAGATGCGCCATCTGGTGCGGGCGGTTGCCCAGGAGTACGGCAAGCAGGGCCGCCTGACTCTGGAGACCGATTTCGATCGCTTCCACGCGATGGTGCGAGACGTCGGCCGCCGGACCGAGGTGCAGGAGCAGACTTAACCGACCGGCAATCGGTGCGTGCCGCCGGGAGGAGTACGGTACGGCGCGGAGATCAGGGGAATACGGGTGAATCGACCGGCGAAATGGCGATGGATCGTGCCTACGGCGCTGCTTGCGGCGCTGGCGCTGAGTGGCAGTTCGGTGGCCGCGCCGGTGGGTCAGATCAGCGAGTTCGCTACGCCGACCCCAGCAAGCGGGCCGGAGGGAATCGTCGCCGGGCCAGACGGGAACCTGTGGTTCGCAGAGATCAACGCCAGCAAGATCGCCGAGATCAATCCGGCGACGGGCGTGATCTCGGAGTTCGCGACGCCGACTCCCAACTCCAGCCCGCTCGGGATCACGACGGGCCCTGACGGCAACCTCTGGTTCACCGAGTTCGCGGCCGACAAGATCGGCGAGATCAACCCGAGCACCCACGCGATCACCGAGTTCGCGATCCCGACAGCCTCCGCATTTCCGGTCGACCTCACGACCGGATCGAACGGGAACGTCTGGTTCACGGAGGACGGCGGGAACAAGATCGGCGAGATCAACCCCACAACGCACGCGATCACAGAGTTCACCGTGCCAACTCCGAGCAGCCAGCCGTTCGGCATCGCCTCCGGACCGGACGGCAACATCTGGTTCACGGAGAAGGCTGCGAGCAAGATCGCGGTCTTCAACATGGCGACGGCAACGATCAGCGAGTTCCCGACGAAGACAGCGGCGGCGGCACCCAACGCCATCTCCACCGGCCCCGACGGCACCCTGTGGTTCACCGAGCAGGCGAATGCTGTGAGCAGCGTTGGACTCATCGACCCCACGACTCACGCGATCAGCGAGTTCGCCACTCCAACGCCGATGGGCGACCCGGTGGTCATCGCCCCGGGCGCCGACGGGAACATGTGGTTCACCGAGGGAGTGGGCAAGGTCGGCACCATCAACGCTGTCACCAAGACGATCAGCGAACTAACCGTCCCGACGGCGTCCTCCGGCCCGGTCGGCATCGCCCCGGGCTCGGACGGAAACCTGTGGTTCACCGAGGTCGGCGCCGGCAAGGTCGGTTCGATTGGGGCAGGTGCGCCGGCGGCCCTCCTCAATGCGCCCGTGACCACCGGCACCGGGCAACCCGGCCAGACCCTGACCTGTCAGCCCGCGACCTGGTCCTCGTGGGCGGGGCAGCAGCCGACGTTCGGGTTCGGGTTCGACGGGTTCCGCTGGCTGCTCGACGGCAGCCCGATCTTCGGGGCCACAGCGCAGACGCTCGCGATCCCCGCCGCCGATGCCGGGCACAAGATCTCGTGTGAGGAGCTCGCGACCTATCCGCTGCTCACGACCACCGTGACGTCAACGAGCGCGCCGGTCACGGTGTCCCCGTCGCTGGGCGCCTCGCTGCTATCCACCGCGGCGACGCCGACCACCGTCACGCTGACGCTGTCCTGCCAGGGCCTGCCCAGCCAGCGCTGCACCGGGACCGCGAAGCTCACCGCGCACGTGACGACGCAGGGGTCAAAGGTGGTTGCCGTCGCCGCCAAGGCCAAGAAGAAGCCCAAGCCCAAGCCCAAGCCGCCCAAGAAGGTCACGAAGGTCGAGACGATCGCCTCGGCCTCCTACTCGATCCCTACAGGCAAGAGCTCGACGGTGAAGCTGTCGCTGAACTCGACCGGCAAGAAGCTCCTGACCGCGCGCTACAAGGTGCCGGCCACGCTGACCCTCACCGGCACCGCGTCGGCGAAGAAGCGGGTGACCTTCAAGTACGTCGTCATCAGCCTCTCTCCGTCCTACACCTGGGCGTTCGGCAAGGCGTTCAGCTTCGCCACCGAACTGACGCTGACCCACCTGCCCAAGGGCGCGAAGATCGCGCTCGCCTGCCGCGGCCACGGCTGCCCGTTCGCCAAGAAGACGTTCTCCGCCCCCAAGAGCGGGAAGCTGGCGCTCGCCTCCGCGCTCAAGAAGCGCCACCTCAGCCCGCACGCGACGGTCACGATCCAGATCACGGCGGCCAACGAGGTGGGCGAGGTGGTCATCTTCACAATCGTGTCGGGCAAGTCCCCCATGGAGACGTTCCGCTGTCTGCCGCCGGGGGCGCGCACGCCGACCGCGTGCGTCGCATAGCGCCGCGCGGCTACTTGCTCAGCGGCGGGTTGAAGCGGGTGAAGTCGGCGGCCACCTCGTCGGGCATGAGGACGCCCTTCTTGTCCTTGTCCGGATGGGCGGCCCACCGCTGCAGCACCTGGGTGGCGGCGCGGTTGCCCACCGCGCGCTGGAGCGCGAGCGCGCCCGCGGCGCCCGGATGGCGTGCGATCGACGCGGCGACGCGCGGGCTCTGCGCCGGCGTGGCGCCCGGCTTCTCGATTTGCGTACGCTCGGCCATGTGGGAATCCTAGACCCGGTAGCGGCCCGGCACCAGTGATCCGATGACGGGAATCGCGGACACGATCCGCCGCGCGGCCGAGGAGGTGGAGGAGTTCCGCGGGGACTACGAGGAGCTTGCCGCCGTGATGCGCGACTCGTGGGCCGACGGCCCGAGCGCCCCGTACCTCTACACCGCCGAGTTGCTCGCCGACTGGCTGGGCTACCCCGGATCCACACTGGCGCCGGCGATCTACACCGATGAGGGTCTCGTGGCCTTCGTCGCCGGCCTGCCCCGCCAGGTCGAGATCGCGGGAGCGACCCGTCGGATCCTCATCTCGACGCTCCTCACCGTTGCGCCCGCCCAGAAGGCGGCGGGCTACGGCATCGTCGTGTGGAGCGAGCTCATGCGCCGGGCCGCCGCGGCCGGATACGACGGCGTGGTCAACTACTGCGCCGACGGCCAGGCCATGCACCGGATGATCGAGACCGGCTGCCGCCTTCTCGACCTCCCGCTGGTGCGGGTCAAATCGTTCTCCTATCTCGTCGGCACGCTGGCGCCTGCTCTCCGCGCCGATAGCCCGTCTGGTGAGCGTGTGTCGGCGCGCCGGCTCGTCGAGTCGGCCGGCGGAGATGCCGAGCGCGGCCACGACGCTCACCGGGCGCGGCTGTGGCGGGTCTGGAGTGACGCCGAGGCGGACTGGCAGCTGTCGCGGGCCGGGGCAATCGTCATCAGCGACGGTGACGCAGTCCTCACCGGCAGCGTCGCCACGGTGGCCGACGCTGCCCGCTCGCGCTACCTGGTGGTGGACGACATCCTGTGGGCGTCGGCCGGCAACGCGTCACGCCAGAGGCTGCTCGCCAAGCTGCTGGCGCAGGCGGCCGGCGACGGAGCGGGTTACGTCGTGGTTCCGGTGATGGGCTACGCGGACGTCCGGCCGTTTCTCGCCGCGGGATTGGTCCCCTCCCCCCACACGATGCATGCCTACCTGACGCTGTGGTCACACCCGGGGACCGTGCAAGCCGTCGAGCGCTACTACCTCGACGTCATCTGATGAGGCTGTCCCAGGCGCTCGAGATCGTTCAGCGCGGGGCGACCGAGACGGGCGAGCCGTTCACAGTGTGGTTGGCGTGCGGGTGCGAACCGCTTCACCTGCGCACGTTTCTGGCGGCCGAGCTGATGGGGCGCCTGGCGCGCACGTCCGTCGAGGTGCACACCGGGTTCTTCGACGATCTGGCCGGCAACATAGAACGGGCGACCGACGCGGGTGATGATCCGGTGGCCGTCATCGTCGAGTGGCCCGACCTTGACCCGCGACTGGGGCTGCGCCGGCTCGGCGGCTGGCGCCCCGATCAGCTCGACGACATCGTGAAACAGACCCGCACGGCGCTGGAGCGCCTGGAACGGTCAATCCTCACTGCCGGGGGCCGTCGTGTCGTGTGCGTCATGCCAACGCTGACGCTCCCGCCGCTGTTCCCCCAGCCCCCGCGACAGAGCGGTCCGCACGAGCTGACGCTCCGGGCCATGGCGGCCGGCACCGCGGCCAGGCTGTCCTCGGAGCCGGGCGTGTCGCTGGTGAGCCACCAGCGGCTCGACAGCCTCTCCCCGCCCGCCACCCGTCGCGATGTCAAGGCAGAGCTCGCCGCCGGCTTTCCCTATTCGCTTGACCACGCGTCCGCCGTGGCGGCGCTGCTCGCCGAACTGCTGTGCCCGCCAGTCCCGCGCAAGGGGTTGATCACCGACCTCGACGAAACGCTCTGGGCGGGGCTACTGGACGAGGCGGGCCCGCAGGACGTCTCGTGGACGGGAGATGACCACCGGCACGCGCTCTATCAGCAGTTCCTTGCCTCACTGGCCGGCGCCGGGGTTCTGATCGGCGTTGCCACCCGGAACGATCCAGGCCTCGTGGCAGCGGCGCTCGCCCGCGCGGACCTCCTCATCGAGCCCGACGCGCTCTACCCGGTGGAGGTGACCTGGGGAGCCAAGTCGCACTCGGTCCATCGCATCCTCGAGACCTGGAACGTCGCCGCCGACGCCGTGGTGTTCATCGACGACAGCCCGCTCGAGCGAGACGAGGTGCGCGAGCGTCTGCCCGGGCTGCTCCCCCTCGCTCTCCCCGTCGACGACGACGACATGCCGCCGTTCCTCGAACACCTGCGGGCGTTGTTTGGCAAGGGCGAGCTGTCGGCCGAGGATGGCCTGCGCCTCGAGAGCGTCCGGGCCGCGCGGGCACTGCACAGCGCACTCGCCGCGGACGACGGATCGGCCGACTTCCTGGCCGGCGTCGACGGCGCGATCGAGTTCCGCCACGGGACCGCGCACGCGTCGCGTGCCCTCGAGCTCATCGGCAAGGCCACCCAGTTCAACCTCAACGGGCAGCGGGTGACCGAAGCGGACCTGGCGAAGGCGGCGCAGCGGGGGGGCGAGCTCGTCACCGTCAGCTATGCCGACCGCTTTGGACCGCTGGGAGTGGTCGCGGCGCTGCTGGTCACCCCCGGCGATGGGGGGCCGGCGATCGACACCTGGGCGATGAGCTGTCGCGCCTTTGCGCGGCGAGTCGAGCACCACACCCTGCGCCACGTGTTTGACCGGTTCGCCGCGGACGAGGTCGCCCTCGGCTTCCACCCCACCGCGCGCAACGTCGCGGTGCGCGAGTTCCTGACGTCGCTCGACGGGCAGCAGTCGCGAGGGCGGCTTCGCGTGACGCGCGCGAACTTCGAGCGCAGCGCACCGCCGCTGGTGCACCGCGTGCTCGATGGCGCGACGTGACCGCTATCGACGACAGGCTCGCCGGCTGCTTTGCCAACGCGTTCCCGGAGCTCGGGCCAGGGGAGATCGAGTCGGCCGCCGTCGACACTTTGGCGGAATGGGATTCGTTGCGCGCGGTGGTCCTGGTGGCGTTACTCGAGGAGACATTCGACGTCCGGATCCCCGCGCGCGACTACCCCAGACTTCGGTCGTACGCGGCGGTCCGGGACTACATGCGCGGGATGACAGGTGACCGCGACTGAGCGCCAAATCGGCCGGGGCCACCCGGTAACAGGCTGTACAGTGCGCATTCATGGCGCGCGTCGTCGATGTCCCTCTCAACACGGCCATCGCCGACCTCGACGAGGCGCTGCGCATCCTGCTCAAGCGCGAGCTTGACAAGCACGGCTTCGAGGGCGTGGAGATCGCGTTCGACGCGCCGTCCAAGGAGTGGTCGGGGAAGCTGACAGGCCCCAGCGTCGACCTTTTTCTGTATGACATGCGCGAGGCGGTTGACCGCGCCGCCGCCACTCCGGCCGAGCGCCGGACCAACGGCGCGGCCGTCATCGCGGACCCTCCGCTGCAGCTGGAGCTCACCTATGCCGTCACGGCGTGGACCAAGGCGGTGGAGGACGAGCACCGGCTCCTGTCCCAGGTCCTGGCGATCCTCTTCTCCTACTCCGACATCCCGCCCGAGGTGCTGGCGCAGAATGTCACCACGACCCTGTCCCGTGCGGAGAGCTCGGTGGGACGCCCGCGCGAGGAGAAGGCCGACTTCTGGACGTCGGTCGGCGGCCAGTACAAGGCATCGATCGACTACGTGGTGCAGATCGTCATCGAGTCCGGCGCGACGTTCGTACGCGGCCCCGAGGTGCGCACCACGACGATCCGGACGTTGCACGCCGACGGCCCGCGCTCGACGCTCGAGGAACTGCACCGCATCGGTGGGACGGTGACCAACGAGGAGAGCGTGCCGCTGCAGGGCGCCTGGGTCGCCCTGCCCGACGCCGGTCGCTGGGCCGCCACTGACCAGCACGGCCGGTTCACCTTCGCGCGGGTCGCACCCGGCACACACCGGGTGGTGGCACGAGCCGTGGACGGCCACGAGGCCGCGGGCAAGGTCACGGTCCCCGGCGGGCGCTGCGACCTCGTCGCGGCTGCGACGCGCAAGCGCTCTGGTCGGACCTGACCCTACCCCCTGCCCTTCGGGCTGCCCGTTCGGGCAGTCGGGGCGGTGCGGCTGCCCTTAAGGCCTCCCGACGAGAGCGCCGCAAATGCTTAGGATGTGTCACTGGTTTGTAGTAAGGCAATGGGGATGGGGGACCGGACCATCGAGAAACCGCGCTTGGGGGCGACCACGTGTGGCGTCGCCCGCTTCGGGCGACGCCCCTTTCGGCCAACCCGCACAACGTCATCGCTAGCTCTCAAGGAGTGACATGCCCACATACCTGACTCCGGGTGTCTACGTCGAGGAAGTCTCGTCGGGGAACAAGCCCATCGAAGGCGTCGCGACCGCCGTCGCCGCGTTCGTCGGGCTTCTGCCCGGCGGACCTATCAACAAGCCGATGCGGATCTCGAACTGGACGCAGTTCTCCAACATCTACACCGATCCGCAGCACCCGGAGAACGGCCCGTTCATGGAAGGCTCCTACACCGCCCATGCGGTGTACGGCTACTTCCAGAACGGCGGATCGATCGCCTGGATCATCCGTGTCGGGTCCGAGCGCGGGACGCCCGCGGCGCAAGCCTCGCTGCCCGCCGCCACCGATAAGGACGTCGAGGCGCTTCGCGTGACGGCGCTCACCGCCGCCAGCGAGCCGGTCAAGCTCGACCTCACCGAAGAGCCGGTCCAGGAGGGCAAGGACAACAGCGAACCGACCTACAAGCTGGTCGTCAGCTCGGGAATGGAGTCTGAGGAGTACGACGGTCTCTCGATGAAGAAGGGCCGCAACTTCGTCGCCACCAAGGTCAACGCCGCCTCCAAGCTGATCAAGATCGAGGAGACAGGGGCGGCGCTGCCCGATGTGCGCGTCGCGGCCGGCAGCTACACGCTCTCGGTGCCCTCCGTGGCGGTGGAGAAGGTCACGGCCTCCGACTTCGAGGGCGACGTGGCCAAGCGACGCGGTATGGGCAACGCCTCGGCGCTGGACGAGGTGACGATGCTGATCATGCCCGACATCGTCAGCCTCAACGGCGACGGGGCGCAGATGCGCGACCTCCAGGGCAAGATGATCGCCCACGCCGAGCTGATGGGCGACCGTATGGCGATCCTGGACACCCCAGACGGCCTCATCGCCCAGGACGTGCTCGAGTGGCGGATGAACACCGCCGGCTATGACTCCAAGATGGCGGCGCTGTATTGGCCGTGGATCGAGGTCATGGATCCGCTGACCGGCCGCCCGCTCCGCGTCCCACCATCCGGTCACGTGGCCGGCGTGTGGGCCCGGACCGATGAGGAGCGGGGCGTGCACAAGGCCCCGGCAAACGAGGTGATCCGTGGGGCCAACGGCTTGGCCTTTCAGATCACGCACGCCGAGCAGGGTGAGCTGAACCGCAACGGCATCAACTGCATCCGGGCGTTCCCGGGTCGCGGCATCAGGATCTGGGGTGCGCGCACGCTCTCCAGCGATCCCGAGTGGCGCTACATCAACGTGCGCCGGCTGTTCAACTTCATCGCGGAGTCGATCATGACCGGCACGCAGTGGAGCGTGTTCGAGCCCAACGACGAGCGACTGTGGGGCAAGCTGGGCACGAACGTCGGGAGCTTCCTGAGCCGCGTGCACCGCAGCGGCGCGCTCTCGGGCGCATCGCCGCAAGAGGCGTACTTCGTCAAATGCGATGCGGAGACCAATCCTCCCGAGATCGTGGAGGCCGGTCAGGTCGTCTGCGAGGTCGGGGTCGCCCCGGTCAAGCCCGCTGAGTTCGTGATCTTCCGACTCAGCCAGTTCACCGGCGGCGGCGGAGCCGAAGTCGCAGAGTGACGTCCTAGTACCAGCTACGAAAGGAACAGATCATGGGCGCAGACCTGCCTCCCGTTCAGACAGTCACCCACATCACCGTGGACATCCAGGCCTCTTCGCCGATCGCCAGCCAGGACGATATGGCGAAGCTGCTCTTCAGCTCGTGCAGCCCTCCGAACTGGTCGATCGAGGCTCCGAAGCACATCTTCCACGGCGACAAGGGTCAACCGGAGACCATCATCTCATCGGTCCAGAACCCCGCCTACGGGACGATGACCCTCACCCAGGGGTGGGATCCCGGCAATGTGCTCGTCAAGTGGATGAACATGATCTCCGACGCGACGAAGGCGATCACCGACAAGAAGGCCGCCGTGACCGTGGTCTTCATGGACAGCACGAGTCAGCCGCTGTTTCAGTGGGTCGGCACCGGGGCCCTTCTCACCGGGCTCAGCCACTCGCCGTCGGAGGCCAGCTCCAACGGCGTGCTGACGATCACCGCGACGATCGACGCCGACAAGTGGGCGCTCTGCGGACCAGGCAGTAGCGATCCGCTGGTTTGATGCAGACCGAGATCGAGTTCACGCTACCTCGGGGAATCGTCGACGACGCCGGTCAGGTTCATCGAGTCGGCACCATGCGCCTGGCGACGGCTCGCGACGAGATCGAGCCGCTGCGTGAACTCGAGGTCCGGCAGAACAGCGCCTACCTGACGGTGCTGCTGCTGGCCAGGACGGTGAACCGCATCGGTGAAATCACCGAAGTGACGCCGTCGGTGGTGGAAGACCTCTACGCCGCGGACTTCGATCACCTCCAACGCCTGTACGAACGCTTCAACAGCGACGGCGAGGCCGTCGGAGTGGTGACTTGCCCCGACTGCTCGCACCGGTTCGAGGTCGACCTCACAGACATAGAGGATGGTCGCCTGGGGGAATGACGAGGCCGTCTTCGGAGCAATTGCTGTCGGAGGCGGCCGAACTGGCCTACCACTTCCACTGGCAACTCGATGCCATCCTCGACCTGGAGCACGCCGACCGGCGCCGCTTCCTGGCCGAAGCCCATGCACTCACGCAGATCCCGGAGATCGGAAGCTGAATGGAAGACGCCGGCACAGGTGCAGGGCACAGGGCACCGCCATCGGTGCTCCGCCGCCTGGCGCTGGGACAGCGTGTGGCCGCGCGCGCGGTCTCGCACACCCGGGTCGCTGACGCGGTCCTGCGCCGCCGCGCGCCCAAGCTGCTGAGCGCGTCGACGCGCATCGCGCCGCCGAGGGAGGTTCACGCACTCGTCGCGTCGTGGGCAGCCGAACCGGCAGCGCCGATGTCGGCCGCGCCGGATGCGGTCAGGTGGGTGCCGGCGCCCCAGGCGCCGTCCGGGTCCGCGCCGCCCGTGTTCGCGCCGCCCGCGCCGGCCCCCCAGCCTCCCCTCAGCGAGGAGGCCGCGACGTTCCGGTCGCTGATGAAGCAGCGCTACGACATGCCCGACGACATGTTCGACGCGATGTTCGCCGGCAGCACGCCCGTCTACCAAGGGTTCATGCCGACCCTCCCGGCCCCGGCGCCGGCGGAGGACGCGGATGGGCCGGGCGAGGCGACAGCCGCGACGGATGCCCCGGGCGCCGCGCCCACACCTGGTCCCGAAGCGCGCCCGCCGCAGCCGCCCACGCCCGGCGCTCGCGGCGCGCAGATCCTGGAGGGCCCGCGCGGCAGCGACCCTCCGGGGCCGCCGCGACGGCGCCCGCCCGCCAGGCCCGGCAAGCGGCTGAGCACGCGTCCCCCGGGTGGCCCGCCGCCGTCGTCGGCTCCGGCACCCCAGGCTCCACCCTCGTCTTCTACTCCGGCGCCAGCGCCTGCGTCCCGGGCACCGGCCGCGGCCTCCCCCGCCCCACCGGCGCCGGCGTCAGCACCGAGGCGCTCGCCGAGCGCGCTGCGCGGACCGACGGGAACGCCCACGCCGCTCTCCCCGCAGCCGGCGCTGGCGCCCACGCCCGGGCCGTTCGCCGATCAGAGCCCCGCGGCGCCTGCTCCCGCAGCGCCTGCATTGCCGTCAGTCCCGTCAGCGCCGTCTGCGCCCGCGACCAGCTCGGCCACCCCGGCGACCCCCGCCCCGGCAGGCCCCCCCGCCCCGGCAGGCCTCCCCGCCCCGGCAGCCCCGGCAGCCCCCGCCCCCGCCCCCGCGGCGGCACGCGGCGCCCCGGCGGCTCCCGCTCCTCCGGCCGCCCGATCTGCTCCAGGGTCACGGGACACGGCCACGCCTGCCTCGGCCGGCCCGCCCCCACCCGGGCCATCCGCGCCCCCGGCACCGCCGACTGCATCCACGGCCGCGCCGTCCCCGCCGCCCGCAGCGACCAGCCCGGTGGAAGCTGCGCCGTCACCGCCCGCCGAGCCGCCGCCCTCGCCCTCTGTAGCAGCGGCACCAACGCCGTCCTCGGCTTCCGAGGCCGGCCTGCAGCGGGCACCGGCCCCGGGTGCTCCGCGCAATGCCCCACCGCCGGCGTCAACGCCGGCGACGTCCGGACCATCCGCGCCGGCCATGTCCCCCGCACCCGCGCCGGCCACGTCCCCCGCACCCGCGCCGGCCATGTCCCCCGCACCCGCGCCGGCCACGTCCCCCGCACCCGCGCCGGCCACGTCCCCCGCACCCGCGTCCGCAGCGCGCCCGCAACGCCTGTCGCGTCGACCCACCGAGAACGCGCGCCCGATCCCTACGCCGCGCCCGCGGATGGACCGGGCGCCGCGCCCGGCCGTCCCTAGGCCGCCCGTGACGCCGAGCGCATCCGTTGCACCATCGGCCCCAACGCCCAGCGCGCCGCGCCCCACTCGGTCGCTGGCTCGCCGCATCGCCGACGCGTTTCGACGGCGCCCGGCCCCGGTCGCCCCGTCGCAGACCACGAGTACGCCTTCGCCTCGCGCGCCGGCGGCGTCGCCCACCCCCGCCCCCGCGGTGCGCCCAGCAGTAACCATGTCCACTCCGCCGCGGCCCACGCCGCCCGCCCCTCCGGCGCCGCCCGGCGCGGCCCGTGACGGATCCCCGATCACCGAGTCGCCGGCGGTCCCACCAACGGCTGTGGTGCCGGCCGCGCCGTCCGCCGGGGCGCCCGCGGTGCCCACGCCGCAGGCCGGCCCCCAGCAGGTATCGCGTGAGACCGCCCGCCCGGCGCCGGTCAAGATCGCCCGCGCGGCCGCCTCGCCGCCCGAGGCAAGCGCCGCGCCCGAGACCCGGGCCGCGCCGACGCCCATCTCACCGCTGCCGATGTCACCGACGCCGACGTCACCGCCGGCCGCGCACCGGGCGGTGCTGAGCCGCGCGCCGGTCGCCCCGGCCCCCGCCCCACCCGGGACCCACCGCACCGCGGCCACGCTGGCGCACCGCGCCCCCGCGAGCCCAGATCCGGCACCCCGCTCGCGCCGGGGCATGGCGCGCCGGATCGGGTCCGCGCTCGGGGTGCGTCCGCGGCCGCAGGCCACGCAGTCCCCCTCCACGTCGACCTCCGTGGCGCCACCGGCCACCCCGGCGGCCGCCTCCGTGGCGGCGACCTCCATGGCAGCGGCCACCGCCCAGACGCCCGCCACCCCATCTTCGGCGGGCCCGACGTCCTCGACTCCGCCCGCTGCGCCCCCCGCGGAGCCCGCCACGCCCCCGGTTGCACCGACGCCGCGCCCCGCGCTCACGCTGGCCCGCATCCGACGCCCCGCCGCCACCGGCTCCTCCTCCGCCTCGGCGCGCCCGGCGACGGCGTCCACCGCACCGGCCCCGGCTCCGGCTCCGGCAGCTCCCGGGTTTCCCCCGCCCGTCGGTCCCTCCCCCGCCCAGCCGTCCGCTGCACTGACCCCGGCGATGCCCGGTCCGGCGGCACCGGCCCCCACGCCGCCGGCGCGAGCCACGCCGCTGACAGCACCCGCGCGGGTCGCCCGATCCGTGCCCGTCGCACCACCCGCGCCGGTCGCACCACCCGCGCCGGTCGCACCACCCGCGCGGCCCGCACCACCCGTGCCCTCGGCGACCGCCCAGATGCTCTCCCGGCTGCTCGCCCCCGGCGCCGGCACCACGCCCAAGCCGGCCCCGAGCGCTCCGCAGCGCATCGCCCGGACGCCAGCGCCGCAGCCCAGCCCAGCGGCCCCGGTCCGCACGCTCGCCCGCGCCGTTCCCGGCGCCGACGCCGCGGGCGGAGCCGCCGGAGGGGGAGCGGCCTCGGGCGGTGGTGGTGGCGGCGGCGGCCACAACTCCGACGAGAACTACGCCGAGCTGCTGCGCCGTGTGCGCGAAGAGCAGGAGCAGCTCGGCCAGCTCATCAACCACCCGTTTTAAGCCATGACCGCGTTCGTCCACTACGTCGTCCTCGAAGTCCCCAACATCACCGCCAACGCCGCCTTCGCCGGCATCTTCAAGGGCATGGAGGGGTTGGAGATGTGGTTCGACGTGCTCGAGTACGCCGAGGGTGGCAACAACGACTTCGTCCACCGTCTCCCGGGACGCATGCGCTACCCGAATCTCAAGCTCTCCTGGGGCCTGGTCAGCGACGAGATGCTGCTCCAGTGGTTCATGGCCACCCACACCAAGGCGCAGACCCAAGAAATCACCGTCACGCTCACAGCCGCCAAGGGCGACATGTCACGTGACGTACGGAAGTTCACCTTCTCCGATGCGTATCCCGTCCACTGGTCCGGGCCGGTTCTCCACGCGAACTCCGCCGATCCCGAGACATGGGGCGAGACGCTGGAGATCGCGCACTCGGGATTGAAGCTGGGGCCCTGACGTGCCCGTCCCCCAAGGCTTTCAGAACGCGAAGCTGCAGATCGAGGGCGGCGACACGATCCAGTGCGCGTTCAACCCGGAGACGTACACGATCTCCAAGACCAACGTCTGGACCTACAAGCCCAACCAGAGCAAGGACTGGCCGGACCCCGAGTTCGGCGGCGGCCTGCCGATGACCTACAAGCTCACGCTGCTGCTCGACACCTCGCTCCAGGGCTCTGACCAGACGGTGAAGGATCAGGCCAACGCGCTGATGAAGGCGATGCACGGCGGCGGCAGCGCGCCCAAGTTCGTCACCTTCAGCTGGGGCTCGACCAAGCTCCCCAAGGCGGCGCCGCTGACCATTTCGATCCAGTACGCGCTGTTTCACCCCAACGGCGACCCGATGCGCGCCTTCGTGGACCTGGAGCTCGCCCAGGCCGAGGACACCTCGCCCGCCGGACAGGCACAGAACCCGACGACGCGGGGTACGGCGGGGCTGCGGTCACACATCGTCCAGGACGGTGACTCGCTGCACTCGATCGCCTACGAGTCCTACGGCGACGCCACGCGGTGGCGTCCGATCGCGGAGGCCAACGGGATCGACAATCCGCTCGCGCTGCGACGGGGGAGCACCCTGACCGTCCCGAGGCTCGACACATGAGCGCCACCTCGGACCGCAATGTCGCCCTCTACTCGGTCCTGATCGACGGGACCGAGGTCGACAAGACCCTGAGCGCCCACATCCGCGAGGTGCGGATCCTCAGCTACCTGCGCCTCCCCGACACGTGCACCCTCTCAGTCGTCTACGAGAAGGGCAAGGAGGGCGAGGATCCGCCGATCGACTCCCACCCCTTCGACATCGGCAAGCCGCTGGAGGTCAAGCTGGGGGCGCGCGATCAGCTGACCACAACGAGCCTGTTCAAGGGCCAGGTCGTCTCGCAGGAGCTCAACTTCGGCGCGGGCGGAGTGGAGCTGTTGGTGCGCGGCTTTGACCGGTCACACATCCTCATCCGGGCCCGAAAGGTCAGGACGTTCCAGAACCAGACGACGAGCGACATCGTCACGAAAGTCCTCAGCGAGGCGGGGTTCAGCGCTCAATGCGACAGCACTGGCGATCCCCACGACTTCATGCAGCAGGACAACGAGACCGATTGGGACTTCATCTGGCGCCTGGCCGAGCGCGTCGGCTTCGAGTTCGTGGTCCAGGACACCGACGCGTACTTCCGCAAGCCCAGCGCCGATAACCCGGTGGAGCTGGAATGGCCCCAGACGCTGCGGTCGTTCAGCCCGCGGGTCACCGCCACCCAGCAGGCCCAGCAGGTGACGCTGGCAGCCTTCGACCCGAAGACGAAGCAGGCGATCAGCGTCACCGCGTCCAGCCCGGAGCAGGTGGCCCGTATCGGTGTCGAGCGCTCCTCGGTGGCGGGCGCGTTCGATGGCGCCGACATCCACATCGCCACTGAACCGGTGCAGAGCCAGAGCGAGGGCCAGGCAGTCGCGCAGGCGTTGCTGGACAAGCTCGCCAACGGCTACATCGCCGCCGAGGGCGTCAGCGACGGAAACCCCAGTATCCGCGCCGGGACATCGGTGCAGGTCAGCGGGTTGGGCCAGAAGTTCAGCGGGCTTTACCGGGTCGCCGCCGCTACCCACATCCTGCGCGGCGGCGCCACCTACGAGACCCATTTCGCCAACTCGGCGGCCCACACGCTGCTGGGTTCAGTCGGGGGCGATCGCGCCGGCGGCAGCGGCCCCCAGTTCGGCGCCCAGCTCGTCGTCGGCCTGGTCACCAACAACGCCGATCCGGACGACATGGGCCGTGTGCGCGTCCAGTACCCCGCGCTGGGACCTGACACCGAGGGTGCCTGGGCCCCGATCGCATCGGTCAGCGCGGGGAACGCGCGGGGATTGATGATGCTGCCCGTCGTCGGTGAGGAGGTGCTTGTCGGCTTCGAGCACGGCGACACGCGGCGTCCGTACATCCTGGGCTCGCTGTTCAACGGCACCGACCTGCCGGGCGACGACCTCACGCAGAGCAAGGACGGCTCGTTCGCCGTGCTCTCGGACCAGAAGATCGTGGCCACTGCCAAGGACGCGATGAACCTGACCACCAACACGTCGCTCACGGTCAGCGCGGACCAGAACATCTCCGAGACCGCGCAGCAGAGCTACACGATCGAGAGCCAGCAGGGCGACATCAGTGTCAAGGCCGACATGGGCAACGTGACGATCGAGGGCACCCAATCGGTGACGATCAAGTGCGGCGGGTCCTCGATCCAGATCGGCCCCAGCGGCGTCACCGTCAGCGGCCCGATGATCAGCCTGGGATGACGGCGCGATGGCTGACCTGATCGGATCCGGGCTCTCCTTCCCCCTCCAGGCCGACCAGCGCGGCGTCCTGGCGCTCGCCCACGGGGTCACCGACATCGAGCAGGCGATCCGGTTGATCCTGGGCACCGCCCCGGGCGAGCGCCCCATGCGCCCCGAGTTCGGGTGCGCGGTCCACGATTTCATCTTCGACGCCATCGACGCGGAGCTGGTCGGCCACATCGAGGCCGCCATCCACACCGCGTTGGCGCGGTGGGAGCCCCGCATCGAGGTCATCGGCCTGGACTTCGACCTCAGCGAATCGCAGAGTGGAACGCTGATGATCACCATCACCTACAAAGTCCTCACCACCAGCCGGCTCTACAACCTCGTGTATCCGTTCTACGTGATCCCGGCTGAGGAGACCGCGTGACCCTCGCCTCGGTCCGCCTCGATGACCGCGACCACCAAGCGCTCGTCGCCGAGGCGCGACGGCGCGTCGCGGTGCTCTGCCCGGAGCTTGCGGTCAACGGCGCCGCGGACCCCACGGCCGCCCTCATCGAGCTGTTCACATGGATGACGGGACTGGCGGTCGAGCGCCTCGCCATGGTGCCCGACAAGCTCCACGTTGCCCTCCTGGACCTGCTCGGCATCGAGCTCGACGGCCCCGCCGCCGCGCACACCGAGGTGCGGCTGCGCCTGAGCGCTCCCCCGTCCGAGCCGCTGGAGATCCACGCCGGGACCGAGGTCGGGACGGTGCGCACGGCAACGCAGGAGTCGATCGTCTTCGGCACGTCAGAGACGTTCGTGATCCCTCCGCTCCCCCCGGCTGCGTACGTCGTCCAGCGCGCTGGAGCGGCCAAGGAGATCGGGGTGGCCGACGGTGTGGCGTACCCGACTGGACCGGACCAGATCCCGTTCAGCCGCCAGCCGCAGATCGGGGACGCGCTCTACCTCGGCTTCGAGCAGAGCCTGTCGCGGCTGGTCATGCAGATCTCCATGGAGGCGTCGATGGCACGCGGCGCCGGCGTCAAGCCCGACGACCCGCCACTGCGCTGGGAGATGAGCCGCGGCGATGGCACCTGGACCGGAGTCGATGTCCTGGAGGACCTCACCGGCGGCTTCAACTACGGGTCGGGGACGGTGGAGGTGCAGTGCCCACCAGGCTCCGGGACCGAGGCGCTGGCCGGCCGGCGCCTTCACTGGCTGCGCTGCCGAATCGCCGAGACGACGCGCATCACGGGTGAGCCCGCCGTGTTCACGCAGGCGCCAGAGATCTACCAGATCACCGCGGCTCCGACCGGCGCGCTGCTCGGAGCTGAGCACTCCACCGGCGAGACCGAGGAGACCGTTGGCGTCAGCGACGGAACGCCGGGGCAGACGTTCGCCACGCGCTTCACGCCCGTCCTCACCCTGGCGCCGGGCGAGACGCTCGAGGTCAGGACCGGCGAGGGCGACTGGGAGCCGTGGGAGCAGGTCGACTCGTTCGCGGGCTCAGGCCCCGGCGACCGCCACTTCGGAATCGACCTGGTGCACGGG
The DNA here is from genome assembly GCA_963758035.1 of uncultured Actinomycetota bacterium. Taxonomy (GTDB): domain Bacteria; phylum Actinomycetota; class Thermoleophilia; order Solirubrobacterales; family Solirubrobacteraceae; genus Palsa-465. Next base: position 972,128 of record CAVWTW010000010.1, on the reverse strand, counting down.
CACATCCGCCTCGGGCCCGAGCTGCGCGATGCCCACGGCGGGGTGACGCTGCACGGCGCCATCCCTGCCAAGGGCGCGATGCTGCGGATGTGCCGCTACCGCCACGGCGGCGGCCGGACCGGCAACGTCGACGCCGGGGCGATCTCGGTCCTGCGCAGCGCGATCCCAGGCGTCGCCTCGGTCACCAATCCGCGAGCGGCGCTCGGCGGCGTTGACCCGGAGGCGCTCGAGTCCGCTCGGCAGCGCTCCGCTCTGCAGATCCGCACGCGCTATCGAGCGGTGACCGTCGAGGACTACGAGTTCCTGGCCACCGAGGCGACGCCGCGAGTGGCCCGGGCGCTGCGCGTGGCCGACCAGCAGCCGGGCGTGACGTTGCGGATCCTCCCGCGCGTGGACCCCGCGGACCGCAAGCTCACGTTCGAGGAGTTGACGCCTGACGAGCTCCTGCTCGAGGAGATCCAGCGTTATCTCGACGCGCGCAAGTTGCCCGGGACGCCGGTGCGCCTCGCCCCGATGCGCTTTCGCGCGATCTCGGTGGTGGTCAACCTGCAGGTGACGCCGCGGGCCGACACCCAGCGCATCGAGAACCACGTGCGCCATCAGCTCTACACGTATCTCAATCCGCTGATCGGCGGCAACCCCGGTCAGACTGGGAGCGGTTGGCCGCCCGGCCGATCGCTCAACCAGGGCGAGCTCTACGCGATCATGCACGCCTTCGACGCGGTCGAGGCGGTCAAGATCCTGCGCCTTTACGAGATGGACCTTGCCACCGGCGAGCAGGGATCCAAGGCGGCCGGGCGCCAGGTCCTGATCGAGCCCGACGAGGTGATCGTGTCCGGCGAGCACGTCGTCCGAGTCGCCCGCCGCGAGGAATAGCTGTTCAGAATCGCCCGGAGCTGTGCGTAGCGCGCGCCCGGCGCATATGATGGCGCCGCAGTAGCGTCGGATCGGGACCAAGCCAGAGACAGAGGTGGGGCGATGCGGGTGTTCATCGTGTTCCGGGACACGATTTACGTGAGCGGATTGCGGACGACGTTGTCGATCGCCGCAGGCGTGGAAGCGGTCGACCATGCGCCGTCGATCGCGCTGGCGTGGGAGAGCGAGGCGCTGGCCGAGGCCGATGTGGTGGTGCTGGACTCAGACCTCGGAGGCGCCATGGCGTTCGTGCAGGAGATCGCCGTCCAGACGGGGGCCCGGGTGCTGCTGTGCATGCACGAGGCGAGCACCGCGGATGTCCTGGACGCGATCGGCTCCGGCGTCGGCGGCGCGCTGTCGCGCGATCAGCTCACGCCCGACACCCTGCTCGCGGCCGTCAACGCCGTCGCGGCGGGAATCTTCGCCTTTGACTCGAGCGCCGTGCGCAGGCTCAGCGGGTCGGTGAGCCCCATCGGCCGGCGCGATCACGTGGACCCGCAGAGCGGTGGGTTCACCCCGCGTGAGCAGATGGTGCTCAGCCTGGTGGCGGCCGGCATGTCCAACCGGGAGATCGCCGAGCGACTGTCCTACAGCGAGCGCACCATCAAGACGATCCTCCACGACATCGTCATTCGGCTGGGAGTCAAGAGCCGTTCGCAGGCCGTCGCGATGGCGGTGCGCGAGCGCATCATCTAGTGGCCTGACGTCGTAATTCGGTGCCAGGATGGGTGATGGCTGGGCGTGGCTGGGGGAATTCGCACGTCAGGCCACCAGCCCCGCGTTGATGCACTGGACAGCTGGTCTACGATTGGACCAGAACTCGCATCGGGGGTACGGATCGGATGGAAAGCTCGTTGATGTCAGGCAGCGACGTGGCAGCAATCGCGTCGCCGCCCACCAGTCAGGATGTCCGTAAGCGCTGGCTGCTGTTGGCGGCCGCGCTGGTGATCGGGCTCGTGGCGGCCTTCGCCATCGGGTCCGCGGTCAAGAAGACATCGGCCCCCGCCGTGACCGGGTCCTCGCTGGCCCCGTCGAGCGCGGGGAGCTCACAGCACGCGAGCATCACTCCGTTGACGGGCGCCGGGGCCGTCCCCGCGCTGCACGCGCCGCCACCCAAGCCCAAGCCCAAGGTCAAAGCGACGACGAACAGCACGCCGCCCGCGACCAATAGCTCGTCGACCAGCTCGGTCACGCCGAGCAGTAGCTCGACGCCGCCGAGCAGCAGTTCCACGCCGCCCAGCAGCAGTTCCACGCCGCCCAGTAGTTCGACGCCGCCGAGCAGCTCGACGCCACCGAGTGGCGGCGGGGGCGGATCATCAGGCGGGGGGACGACGGGCGTCTCCCACAGCGGCGGCGGGGGCGGAGGCTGATCGCAGGCCCGCGGGCGGCGCGACCGGACGACCGAACCGCGTGAGTCAGCCGATCCGCGTGAGTCAGCCGATCCGCGTGAGTCAGCCGATCCGCGTGAATCAGCCGATCCGCGTGAATCAGCCGATCCGCGTGAATCAGCCGATGGTGTAGCCGGCCTGCCGGAGCTGCGCGAATCCCGCGCTGAGCGCGGTCTGGGCCTTGGCGATGTCGGCGGTCGCCGCTGCGTAGGCCTTCTTGTTGTTGTGCGCCGCCGCGGCGCTGAGCGCCTGGTAGCCGGCGGCGAGCTGCCGGAGTGCCGCGACGATCGCATGGCTTCCCTGGGTCCCGACCGGCCCGGGCTGGAGCTTGGCGGCGGCGGTGGCCGCCTGCTGATAGGCGCTCGCCAGGGTCTTGGCGGCGGTGGCCTGGGCCTTTTGGCTCTTGGCGGAGGCGAGCTGGCGACCGGCGGTGCTGCGCGTGCCGTTCAGCTTCCCCACGATCGTCCCCAGTTGCGACGCGAATGCCGGGTTCGCGCCCAGAGGCAGGACAGGCGCTGCGGACTGAAGCGTCCGGAGAACGCCCTCGCAGGTGCCGTTGAATGCCGTCGCGCCGGAGGCCGGGAGCACGCACGCGGCGATCGCCGTCCCGTGCTGGGTCGGTAGCGCGTACACGGACAGGGCGGTCGACGTGGACTGAGGCACCACGTCCAGGAAGCGCATGAACGTGTTGGCGCCCAGCTTCACCGGGGCGCCCTGGGCCGCCGTCCCCAGCGACCCGGTGAATGCGGACGGGAGAAGATTGGCCCCGACCGCGGCCGCGGTGCCGACGACGAGCGCCCCGCGGTCTGCCGAGGTCGCAGGGCTGACCGTCGTCGGGCTGTCGAGCTTCAGCGTCGACGCCGCCGACGGGACCGCGTTGGACGTCCGCCAGCCAGTGGGGAAGTGGAGCTTGAGCGAGCCGCCGGTCCCCGCGGACGCGACCTGGTTGAGCGGCGGCGCCTTGGGGGCCGCCTTGTGCGAGCTCGGGGCCACGAGGAAGCCGATCGCCGCGCCGATCACGATTGCCACCGCGGCCAGCGCCGCCAGCGGGCCGCGCCGCCCGGACCCCTGGGTGGCGGGGCGACTCGCCGCCACCGGCGTGGGGATGGGCTCGGGAGTGTGCTCGGGTTCGGCGACGGGCTCCGCCACCGCCACCGGCTCCGGGAGTGGCTCGGTGTCAGGCTCGAGCGGTGGGTGTGGCTCGAGCTCAGGCTCGGGCATCGCCTCAGCGGGCTCCGGTTCCGGCTCGGGCTCGGGCTCGGGTTCCGGCTGAGGCTCGGGCTCGAGTTCCGGCTCGGGAGCGGGTTCCGGCTCGGCGGCGACGGGCTCCGGTTCGTGGGGCGGCGGCGGCGCGGGCAACGGCGCGACCGCGGCCGGCGCGAAGGTCACGAAGTCCGGCTCCTCGGGCTCGGGCTCCGCCGCGGGCGCCTCCGGCTCGGGCCCGGGCTCGGGCTCGGCCACCGGCTCGGCTTCGACCACCGCCTCGGGCTCGGCCACCGGCTCGGGCCCGGCCACCGGCTCGGGCACAGCTACCGGGGCCTCGCTCTCGGCTGCAAGCGGCTCCGGCGCGACCTCCGGCTCCGGCTCGGGCGCCGCCACCGGCTGGACCGGGAGCGGCGTCGGGACCGGGAGCGGCGTCGGGACCGGGAGCGGCGTCGGGACCGGGAGCGGCGTCTGCGCCGGGGGCGGCGTCTGCGCCGGGGGCGGCGTCTGGACCGGGGGCGCGGGCACGTCGGCCGCGGGCGACGGATCGAAGGTGACGAACTCGTCGGCCACCGCCGGGCTCGACGCGGGCGTCGGTGTGCGGATCGACCCCTGGCTCTCGAACGGCGCCGGGGTCAGCGGCACCGCGTTGCTCACCGCGATCTGGTCATCGAGCAGGCGCGCGTCGCGGCGCCACAGCGGACCGAGCAGGGCGACGATGATGTCCTCCAGCGACTCCCACGCGTCCACCGCGTGGCGCACGCGCTGCTGTGGGTCCTTGACCAGGAGGGCGTCGATCCACTCAGAGAGCCTGGGGTCGACGTCGGGACGGACCTCCACCGCGGAGGGGATGCGCTCGTTGACGTGGCGCATGAGGATGACCATCGGCGCGTCGGTGTCGTGGAACGGAACATGGCCGACGACCAGTTCGTAGGTGAGGACGCCGACGGAATAGAGGTCGCTCCAGGGACCGATGTCGCCGGCCATCGCCTGCTCGGGCGCCATGTAAGTGGGCGTGCCGACGGTCATGCCCGTCGCCGTCATGTACTGCGTGCCCGCGCGCTGGGTGGCTCGGGCGATCCCGAAGTCCGTGATCTTCACGCGCCCGTCGCCGGTGACCATGATGTTCTCCGGCTTGAGGTCGCGGTGGACGATCCCGGCCGCCTCTGCGTGAGCGAGCCCGGCGAGCACACCTTCCAGGACCCCCGCGATCTGGCCCAGCGTCAGCCGCCTCATGTACGGCCGCATCGATCCGCGCGGCACGTACTCCATCGCGATGTACGGCATGGTGGCGTGCTCGAAGTACTCGTACACGGTCACGATGTTGGGATGGTTGAGCGAGCCGGCCATCCGCGACTCGCGCAGGAAGCGGTGGGCGTACTCCGCCGAGCCGGCGTGGAAGCGGCTCAGCTCCTTGAGCGCAACCTGCCGGTCCAGGTCCGGCTGACGGGCGACGTAGACGATCGCCATGCCGCCTCGCCCGATCTCGCGCAGGATCTCGTAGCGGCCGACGATGTTCGGAGTCTGGGCGGGGCCTCCCGGGTCGCCTCCGGCCATTGCGCTACATCCCGGGCCGGCTGCGCCGGGCAGGGCAGCATGGCGACGCCATGCCGCCGAGTTGCTGCCACTTGCCTACGCCGGTCACCAGCCGCCTCCACGTTCGTCCCCGTGAGCCCGTCGGCTCCCCGAACCACCATCATACGGACAGATGCGGTGATTTCCGAGCCAGCGGGACGCCGGAGCCAGGGGCCAGGCTCTAGCCCAGGACGAGCGGCCGCTTGCCGTTGCGGAAGAAGATGCGCGCGCGTTCCTGTCGGTATTGCGCAGCGGTGAGCTTGACTGAGAGGACGTCGCCGGCCCGATAGCGGTGGCCGGCCAGCCTCAGCAGCGCGCGGCGGACCTTGCGCGCGCCGGACGCCTTGCTGGCCGAGTGGCGCGGGCAGCCTCCGCCGTCGCAGCTCATGGTGAGCTCGGTATCGCCCGGCATCGTGCCCACCTTCACCTTGCGCAGGTGGATGGCGGGGCCGTTCCACGTCCAGGCGAGCGCCACCTTGATGCGCAGGGCGCGCTTGCCCTTCGCCACCGGCAGCGGCGTCGACACGGGTGTCATCACCACCGGGCCGCTCGTTGTGGTCGGGGGTGTCGTGCCGGTTGTCGTGGTGGGCGGAGGCGTGTAGGTGACGCTCAGCACGGGGTCGTGGGCCATCGTGAATGCGGCGCTGCCACTCTGGAACCCGACGATCTCCAGCTGCCCGTACGGAGTGGTGCCATCCACCCACGGCTGCACGAGCTCGGGGATGCTGAACGCCACCGCGCCCGTGGCCCCGGCCGGCACGGTCTCGAACCCGTGCGGGCTCGCGTTGTAGTCGCCGCCGGCCATCGTCCACGGGTGCACGCCGTCGTACGTGTTCCACGTCGCCGCACCGGGAGTGAACGCCCGCTTCATATCCACCACCGTCGCGCCCGTCGAGCCCAGTGCCCCCAGGACGTTGATCGTCAGCGTCGCGCTGTTCACCGTGGAGCCGGCCGGGATGTCGAGATTGGTGAAGGAGATCATCGTCCGGTAGAACGCGCCGTTGCCATCGGTGCCAACCGTGTCGTCGCTGCCGGCTCCGCACTGCGCGTTCGACGTCGGCGAACCGGAGAAGATCGTGCAGTCCGTCGCGGCTCCGGTGGCGCCGGTGGCCCGCGGCACCGCGTGCGGCGTCGCAGCCGCCCGTGCGGGCGCGACGGTCGAGGCGGACCCCGACAACAGACTCACTGCGCCCCCGAACAACACCGCCAGCATCGTGCTGACCACCGCTCGCATGCCGTCAGCGTACCCGCTTGGCTAGAACGCGAAGCTGATCGGCGGCTGGCGGCGCCCCGCGACTCGGCGGGCCACGGCCGGCCCCGAGTACCAGGAGCCGACCACGAAGCGCATGATCGGACCGAAGCTGTGCGCCGCCGCCGCGCCCATGAAGTGCAGGCCGGGCACCGAGGACTCCAGGCCCGCTCCGAGCACCGGGTATCCCCCGTCGGCCACGGCGATCGAGGCCGCCAGCTCGCGCTCCAGGAATGGGTAGCGCCGGACGTCGACGTGGTAACCGGTGCCGAGGAGCACGTGATCGACCGTCCGCGACGAACCGTCGGCCAGCTGCAGCGTGACTTGTCCGGCGTGCTCGCGCGCGTCCGAGATCGCGACGCCGCAGGAGATCGGCACCTCCGACAGCCGCCCGCGCAGCCACCCCGACCCGGCGGGGCGGATGCAGCGAAAGGCGACGTCGGGCTGCAGGCGCGCCGGCAGCCGGCGGAACATGTCGGGCGTGGCCGCCGCCCACCCCGTGAGACGGCCGCCGACATCGGTCGGGGGCAACGGCACGGCGGGCCGCCACGCCCGGCCGACCCCCGGGGCGACGGGGAGCGTGTCATCAGGAAGCCAGTGCACGGCGGCAGCCCGCGCCAGCACCTCGACGGCGGCCCCGCGCTCGTGCAACAGGGCCGCGCACTCCAGCGCACTCTGCCCCGACCCGATCACCGCGACACGCCGCCCGGAGAAACCTCCGAGGTCATCGTGGTCATAGGCGTGCGACATCAGCGATGCGGGCAGCGACGCCAACGGCTCAGGGCGGTATCTGAACGGGACCAGCCCCGCCGCCACGATGACCCGAGACGCGGCCAGCTCCTCGCCGTCGTCCAGACGCAGGCGAAAGCCGGCGCCGCCGCGCGCCACCGCACTGACGCGTCGGGGGTCGATGCCGGGGGCGATCTGGCGCGCGAACCAGCGCCCGTAGTCGATGAACTGCTCGCGCGTGAGCGACGGTGATCGCAGCGCGCGGCCCTCAGCGCGCTCGTAGTCGGCGATCGTCAGCTCCCGACGCGGGTCGGCGATGTTGGACGAGCGTCGGCGCGAGCGCAGCAGCATGCCCTCCGGCATCCGCTGGGACCAGAACTCGAGCGGCTCGCCGAACACGCGTACGTCGACGCCGTGCGCGGGCAGGTGGGCGGCCGCCGCCAGGCCGGAGGGCCCCGCGCCGATGATCACCGTGGGGTCTGACCTTGGCGATGAGGTTCGCGCGCCACGCGCGCTTCGCGTGCGTGCCGCCGCCACCGTGGCCATCTCCACCATTCGGGCAACTCCTGGGCCTGGGTCGGCCTGGCGCGCGAACGCGTGCACCACATGCGGGCGCGGGCTCAGGGTCCGGGCGGCGGCCGCCGGATGGCCGCCCCGCAGCTGCCACAGCCCGTGGCGCAGGTCGGCATCGGTCCAGCGGTAGCGCACGCACGCTGCGGCCCGGGTCACGGGCACCGGGTCGCCGAGCAGGTGCCGGCACCAGATCGCGGGCAGATTGCATCCGGCGCCGATCGCCAGCGCCATCGATCCGTATGGCCTCGGGTTCATGTCGATCGCGTGCCATCCGCCGTCCTCGCGCTCGATCAACTCAAGCTCGAACAGCCCCTCCCAACCGAGGTCGGCGAGCAGTGCGCACACCCGCGAGCGCAGCTCCGGGGACCCGTCGATCGTCTCCGAGAAGGAGGCGTTGCCGGCGCTCGGGTGCCACGTGCGCCCATAGCGCGAGACCGCCTCCGCGAGCAGCCCCCCGCCGGCGAACACACCCCCGAAGGACACCAGCGCCCCCGCGGCGCGGCGCTGGACCAGGACATCGCCCCCGAGCAAGTCGACCATCGCCGACAGCTCAGCGGGTGTGGCCGCGAGCAGGCTCCCGGAGTGACGGCGCGGCGATTCGGTTTCGATCACGGAGCGCCGGGGCTTGACCACCACCGGGTAGCCCAGCTCGGCGCCGGCGCCCAGCGCCTCTTCGATCTCGCGGCAGAGCAGGGTCGGGGGCGGGGTCAGCCCGTGCCGCGCCGCCGCCTCGTACAGCTCCGCCTTGTCGAGCGCGCGCCAGACGTCATCGGCGGCGGGCAGTCCGAGTCGCACGTGCGCCTCCAGGCGCGCGCGTGCCCGCGAGATGTCCAGCAGCGACGCGTCGCTGCCCGGCATCAGCACGTCGATCTCGCCACCGCTCACGACGCCCACGAGAGCGGCCACGAACCCCTCCTCGTCGGTGAGCGGAGCGGGGATCCGGATCCGCCGGCTGACCGCGCGCGACCAATGGGCGGCAGCCACGTGCCCGTCCGGAGCCGCCGAGATGACCTCGAAGCCCGCCGCCGCCAGACCTCGAACCGCAGCAACGCAGGCCCGGGTCTCGCCATCGGTGACCAGGACGCGATAGCCGCTCATCGACGGGCGACGATGCCAGATCGGTCGTGTCGGCGCGCGCATGCTCGATCAAGCGTCCACAATGCCCCGCATGCGAGTCTGTGCAGACAGCCCATGACCGACCTCGTGGATCTCGGCGCCGTCGGACTCGCCCGCGCGTACGAGGCGGGCGACGCCTCGCCGCGGGAGGCGCTGGAGGCAGTCCGCGCCCGGATCGAGGCGTGGGAGCCGACGATCAACGCCCTGTGGCACCGCGACGACGCCGCGGCCGATCGCCAGGCCGTCGCCTCCGAAGCGCGCTGGCGCTCCGGAGAGCCGCTCAGCCCGCTCGACGGCGTGCCGATCACGATCAAGGAGAACATCACCACGGCCGGCGTTCCGAGCCCTCTCGGATCGGCCGCGACGACCCTCGCGCCGGCACCTCGCGACGCCCCGGCCGCGGCAAGGCTGAGGGAGGCCGGCGCGGTCCTCGTGGCCAAGACGACGATGCCCGATTTCGGGATGCTCACCTCCGGGGTCTCCACCCGCCACGGGACGACGCGCAGCCCGTGGAATCCCGACTGGAACCCGGGCGGCTCGAGCTCCGGCGCCGCCGCCGCCACCGTCGCGGGCTACGCGCCCATCAACATCGGCACCGACATCGGAGGATCGGTGCGCCTGCCCGCCGCGTTCACCGGGGTCGTCGGCCACAAGCCGAGCTTCGGACGGGTACCGGTGAATCCGCCGTACTACGCCCGCGTGGCCGGCCCGCTCACCAGGACCGTCGCCGACGCCGCCCGCGCGATGTCCGTCCTGGCCCAGCCCGACGACGTCGACTTCATGAGCTTGCCGGCGCAGACGCTGGATTGGGAGGACCTGGAGGTTCGCGTGGACGGCGCCCAGATCGCGCTCACCACCGACGCCGGCGCCGGCATGCCGACCGATCCCGAGGTGGCGCGCGCCGTGGAGTCGGCGGCCACCGCCCTGAGCGAGGCCGGCGCCCGCGTCGAGCCGATCGGGCCGCTCATCACCGACGCGATGCTCACCGGTCTGGACCGCTTCTGGCGGATGCGCAGCCTGCGCGACCTCCGCGCCCTGCCGCCGGAGAACCAGGCGCGGATGCTGCCCTACCTGCGCGAGTGGATGAACGCCGCCGAGGGCCGGAGTGGGATGGAGCTGTTTGAGGACTTCAGCCAGCTCGAGGCGATCAGCGTCGCCGCCCGTGATGCGATCGACGGCTTTGACTACATCCTGTGCCCTGTCGCCCCGGTCGCCACCTTCAGCGCCGATCTCCCCAGCCCCGCCGCGGACCCGGCCCGGGCGCTGGAGCACATCGCATACACGGTGACCTTCAGCATCTCCGGGCACCCGGCGATCAGCGTGCCCTGGACCACGACGACCGACGGGCGGCCGATCGGGCTTCAGATCATCGGACGGCGGTTCGCCGATGTCCCCGTGCTCGCCCTGGGTACGGCGTGTGAGCGGCTGCGGCCCGAGCTCCCGGCGTGGCCGGCGGCGCCGACTGGCGGCGCCACCGGCTGAGCACGTCAGGACTTCGCGACCGGGGCCAGGGACAGCTCAGCGACCAGCGGATCGAGCGCGGGCAGCTCGCCGGAACGCACGATCCCCGCGTAGAAGGCCGCGCTGCGCTTGGGCAGACGACGCTGGGTTCCATAGTCGACGAAATAGAGGCCGAAGCGCCGGCGGTACCCCCACGCCCACTCGAAGTTGTCCAGCAGCGACCAGTGGAAGTAACCGGCGACATCCACGCCCTCCTCGATCGCGCGCAGGGTGGCGTCGAGGTGACCGTGGATGTAATCCACCCGGTCGGCGTCGTTGACCTCGCCGTCGGGGTTGACGTAGTCCTCGGCCGCGCAGCCGTTCTCAGTGATGTACAACGGCAGCCCGCCCGCTTCGCGGTGCAGGCGCAGGAGGATCTCGTAGAGCCCGTCGGGCTCGACCAGCCACCCCATCACCGTCTGCGGCCGTTCCAGGGGGAGGTACTCGACGAAGCCCGACTGGTCTGACACCGGTGACTCGCCGAGCCGGAGGTCCGACCAGTCGCCGCTGCGGATGTAGTGGGGTCGGTAGTAGTTGACCCCCAGGAAGTCGACCGGGGCGCTGATCGTCGCCAGGTCGCCCTCGCGGATCAGCGCGTCGGGCGGTAGCAGCTCCGGGTCGGCCTCGGCGGGGTAGGTGCCGTGCAGGACCGGGTCCATGCAGATCCGGTTGTGATCGGCGTCGAGCTGCGCTGCGACCGCCACGGCGTCCTCGCCCAGCGGGCGGTACGGGTGCGGGTCCAGCGCGATGCCGACCGGCACTCCCGCCGGCAGCGCGGCCCGGAGCGCCTGGAGCGCCAGCCCGTGGCCGAGGAGGATGTGATGCGTCGCCGCCGCGGCCAAGCCCATGTCGCGATGGCCCGGAGCGTGTGTCCCCACCCGGTAGCCCTGGTGCACGGACTGCTTGGGCTCGTTGACGGTGGTCCACATGCCCACCCGGTCGCCCAGGGCGTCGGCGAGCACGCCGGCGTACTGCGCGAGCAGTTCGGCCGTGTCACGGGTGGCCCACCCGCCCTCCTCCTCCAGTGCCTGGGGCAGCTCCCAGTGGTACACGGTGGCCACCGGGACGATGCCGTTGGCCCGCAGCTCGTCGACCAGCTCGCGGTAGTAGTCCAGCCCCGCCTGGTTGACCGGGCCGCGACCACTGGGCAGCACCCGCGACCAGGCGATCGAGAAGCGGTAGGCGCCCACGCCCAGCTCGGCCAGGCAGGCCACGTCCTCGGCCACCCGGTGGTAGGAGTCGCAGGCGATGTCACCGGTCTCCCCGCCGCGCACGTTGCCCGGCGTGTGACTGAATTCGTCCCAGATCGAGCGTCCGCGTCCGTCCTCATCGACGGCCCCCTCGATCTGGTAGGCGGAGGTCCCCGCACCCCAGAGGAAGCCCTCTGGGAAGCGGCGCGCCCCCGAAGCGCCGTTCGTTGTCAGCCCGTTCACTTGAGTCTCCTTGTAATGGTGAGTGCAGATCGACCCGTTGCCGCGGCGCCACCCCCGCGCGACCTGACTGCGGGCGGGCGGGGGTGCGCGGAGCGCCGGGGGGTCAGGCGGTGGGTCGGAGGTGCAGAATCACCACCTCGTTGGTCGGGGCGTTGGGGCTCCCGGACTCATATGAGTTGCCCTGCGTGGGCCAACCGGTGAACTTGCCGGTGTTGTACTCGTCGAACGCCACGCCGTACACGGTCGGGATGACCGGGAGGTTGGCGGCCACGTACTTCTCGATCGGCGCCAGGTCAGCCTGCTGGCCGGCCACCGAGTTGTCGCCCGCCAGCTTGGTCAGCATGGCGTCGACGTTGGGGTCCTTGAGGCGCTCGAAGTCGCCGGCGGCGTTGTTGGTCGCCTGGGCGCTGTTGAGCCAGTCGTTGTACAGCTGGTACGGGGCCACGCTCGTCTGGGACCAGTGCTGGGTGAGCTGGAAGTTCCCCGTGGCGATGTCCGAGGACCAGGCGTCGACCGATTGGCCGACGAACCGGGCGTCGATGCCGGCCTGCTGAAGCTGCTTGGCGATGAGCGCATCACCGGCCGCGTAGTCCGCGAACGACGAGGGGTTGGTGATGTCGATCGACAGCTTCTGGCCGGACTTGGTGCGGAACATGCCATCTGATCCCATCACGTAGCCGGCCTGCTTGAGGACGGCCTTGGCGCCGGCGATGTCGGGGTGCGCCGGCAGCGTCGACGAGGCCACCGACGGTGACAGGTACTGCTGGAACACCGGCAGCGTCAACCCGCTCGCGTTGCCCACCGGCGGCTCCAGCCCGCCCTCGGCCTGCTGGCTGAGCGCCGTGCGGTCAATGGCCAGGCTGATCGCCTTGCGCACGGGGAGCTGGTTGGTCGGGAACTTGGTGAGGTTCGGCTCCAGGCTGTTGGTCTGGACGGGCGCGAACCACACGTGATGACTGGGCTTGCCCGCGACATACACCTGCTGCACGCCGGCGATGAAGTTGCCGCCCCAGTCGAGCTGGTCGGTCTGCAGAGCCGCCAGAGCCGTGTTGGAGGAGGCGTAGGTGGGGAACTCCACCTTGCCCACCGCCGGCTTGCTGCCCCAATAGCTCGGGTTGGCCTGAAGGGTGAAACCCTGACCGCTGAAGCTGCCCAGCGTGTAGGGGCCGCTGCCCACCGGGTCGGCGTCGGTGTACTTCCCGGGGTCACCCACCTTGCTCCATACCGATTGGGGCACGATGTACACCTGCCCGCCGATGTTCTGGAGGTTGGCGTACTGAGGGGAAGGGAAGGTGAGTGTCACCTTGTCACCCGACGAGCTAACACCCTTGATCGCCAATCCGGTCGTGTTGGCGTCCGGATACTTCTTCAGCATCTGGTAGGTGAAGGCGACATCGCCGGCGGTGAGGGCGCTGCCGTTTGACCACTTCACGCCCGGCCGGATGGTGAAGGTGATCGACTTGCCGCCGTCTGACCAGCTGTAGCCCGTCGCCAGCCACTTGTAGTACTGGCCAGGCTTGAGCGCATTGGCCTGCAGAAGCGGCTCATAGATGAGCGAGGTGGCGCCCAAGAGCGAAGCCGCGGAAGACGGGACGTAGGGGTTGAAGTTCTTGGTGATGGCGTTCTGCTGGCTGGACTCCACGGTGAGGACCGCGCCGTTGCCGGCACTCGCGGAGTTGCTTGGGTTGCCGTTCGAGCTCTTCGAACTCGAACCGGTGCTGGAGACACCGCCGCACGCTGCGAGCGCGGCGGCCGCGACGAGCGCGCAACAGCCGGCGCTCAGCGTCCTGTATGTCTTGCTTCGCTCCATCGAGCGGGCACCTCCTGATACAAACGTTGTGTCGATATGTGGTGCGCCCGGGCCTTGAGCCCAGGCAGCTGCATCGCGGGTCATGCGCCCCCGGGTGAGGCCGGGGGCGCTGGCTTCTGGCCACTAGCTCATCCCGGGCTCCTCCTTTCCCGGTCGCCGGCCGCCAGCGCGAGCGTTTCGCCGCTCGGCGGCGCCGTGAAGCTGTCCGGATCCGGTGATGAGGCGATGAGAAGCTGGGTGTAGGGGTGCGAGGGGTTCTGGGTCAGGGCCTCGGCGGGACCGCGCTCCACGATGCGGCCGGCGTTCATGACCAGGATCTCGTCGGCGAAGTAACGCGCCGAGGCGATGTCGTGGGTGATGTAGAGAACCGCCAGGTCAAGTCGCGTGCGCAGGTCCGCGATGAGGTCGAGCACCTCCAGGCGGATCGAGACGTCGAGCATCGAGACCGGCTCGTCGGCGAGCAGGACCCGCGGAGCCGCGGCCAGCGCCCGGGCGATCGAGACCCGCTGGCGCTGCCCGCCCGAGAGCTCGTGCGGATAGGAGTCCCGGAACTTCCCGGCCGGGGTGAGCGCCACCTGCTCCAGCAACCGGTCGACCTCGGTCACGCTCGGCGCCCGGCCGGTGCGAGCTGAGTGCACATGCAGCGCGCGCTCCAGGTGGTAGCGCACCGTGTGGAGCGGGTTCAGCGAGGCGAAGGGGTCCTGGAAGACCATCTGCACCTCGCTCTTGTAGGCGCGGAACGTGCGGCGCGCGGAGGGATCGATCTCGTTGCCGTCCAGCCGGATCTGGCCACCGGTGCGCCGCTCCTGGCCGGCCAGCAGCTTGGCGATCGTGCTCTTGCCCGACCCGCTCTCGCCCACCAGCGCCACCACCGACCCGCGTCGGAGGCCAAACGAGACCTCCTGGACCGCCGGAATGATGCTGGCGCCGCGGCCGTGCCCCAGCCGGTACTCCTTGGTCAGGCTCACCGCTTCAAGCACAAGTCGGCCCCCTGCCGGGTCTCCCGCTGCGGCCGCCGCCGGGGACGGCGGAGGAGTGGGCGCGACGCCCGGGGCGACGACCGCGGGGGAGACTGTGTGCGCCGTGACGAACGGGCACGCGCTGAGATGCGGGGGTGCGGCGGTGGCCGAGCCGTTGGCGCCACCGTCGGTTGGGCGCAGGTGCATATCGACCTGGCCGCACGCGTCGGTCGAGAAGGCGCAGCGGGGTACGAACGGACAGCCGGCCAGTTCGCCGCGCAGGTCCGGCGGCGAGCCGGGGATCCCCGAGAGCACGCGACGGGGGCCGTGCAGACTGGGGAACGAGCCGAGCAGCCCGCGGGTGTAGGGATGAGAGGGGCCGCTGCGCAACTGATCGGTCGGCGCGGACTCGATGACCTGTCCGGCGTACATGATCATCACCCGGTCGGCGACCTCGAGCAGCAGCGACAGGTCGTGGGTGATGAAGAGGACCGAGAAGCCCAGCTGCTCCTTGAGCTCGAAGACCTGGCGCAGGATCTCGCGTTGGACGACGACGTCCAGTCCCGTGGTGGGCTCGTCCATGATCACGACCTCGGGCTCGACGGACAGGGCCATCGCGATCATCACCCGCTGGCGCATGCCGCCGGAGAGCTCGTGCGGGTAGCTGCGCATGCGCGCGGCCGGGATCCCGACGAGGTCGAGCATCTCGATGGCCCGGGCGCGCAGCCGCTCCTCTGGTGCGGGCGTGTGGGCGCGCAACGCGTCGAGCAGCTGCTCGCCGATCCGCAGCACCGGATTGAGCGCGTTCATCGCGCTCTGGAAGACGATGGCGATCTCCCGCCAGCGCAGCGCGCGCAGCTGCGGTGCGGTGGCGCCCAGCACGTCGAAGCCGCCTCCGGGGATGCGCCGGCCGTGATAGGTGACGCTGCCGCCGGTGATGACGGCGGGCGGGCGCAGGAGGCGGACCGAGCCATAGGCGAGCGTCGACTTGCCACAGCCACTCTCGCCGGCGAGGCCGACGATGCTGCCGGGGTACAGCGCCAGGTCCACCCCGCGCACCGCGCGGGTATCTCCGGCGGCCGAGCGGTAGGCGATCGAGAGGCCGCGGATGTCGAGCAGCGGCTGACGCGTCGCGCTCGCGCTCGCGCTCGGCGCGGCCGTGACAGGGTCGGCGGTGTGGCTCTCGCTCATCGCGGGGCTCCCTGATCGCGGATCACCGGCGTGGGGTCAGACGGGCGCCACACGCGGCGGCCGATCTGCACCGCGCGGCTCGCCGCACGCAGGCGCGGGTTACCCAGCTCGTCGAGCCCGAAGTTGAGCAGCACCAGGCTGGTGCCCAACAGCGCGGCGCATACGCCGGGCGGGACGTACCACCACCAGGCGCCGAGTTGGACGGCGTTGCCGCTCTGGGCCCAGTAGAGAATCGTGCCGTAGCTCCAGGTCTGCAGATCGGCCACGCCGATGAAGGCCAGGGCCACCGAGGTCAGGATCGCGTAGAGCACGGTGCCGACGAAGCTGGCGGCGATCAGGCCGATCTGGTTGGGCAGGATCTCGAACACGATGATCCGCCACGTCGGCTCCCCCACCTCACGCGCCGCGGCCACGTAGTCGCGCCGGCGCAGCGACAGCGTCTGGGCCCGTATCACCCGCGCGCCCCACGGCCACCCCAGGGCGCTGAGGATGATGGCGGTGGGGAGCTCGCCCGAATGAGGCAGGTAGCCGAGGATGACCACCAGCAGCGGCAGTGCCGGCAGCACCAGGAAGACATTGGCCACGAGCGACAGGCCCTCGTCGGCGACACCTCCGAGGAACCCCGCCGAGGTGCCGATCACGACTGAGAGCAGCGTGGCGATGACGCCGGTGAGTAGCCCCAGCACCACGGTCGAGCGCGTCCCCACAAGCAGTTGGGAGAGAACGTCCTGGCCAGTGGCGGTGGTGCCCAACAGGTGGCTCGAGGTCGGGCCCAGCGGCAGCGCCTGGCCGGTGGTCGTCGCCGACGGGTCAAACGGGGCAACCCAGGGGCCGACGATCGCGACGAGGATGAAGAGGCCCAGAATCACTGCGCCGATCTTGGCCTTGAGCGGCAGGCTCGCCAGCACATTGCGGCGCCGGCCCAGGACCGCCTCCGGGACCTCGACGACGACCTTGTCGGGGTCGGCCCCGAGGGGTGAGCTGATCGCGGACATCAGTACGTCGCCTCCGAGCGCACCCGCGGGTCGGCCACCACATACACGATGTCGGCCAGCAGGGAGGCCAGCAGCACCGTGAACGAGATGACCAGGAAGATGCCCTGCAGCAGCGGGTAGTCACTGGAGGTGACGGCGTTGTAGAGCGTCAGGCCGATCCCCGGGTAGGAGAAGACGATCTCCATCACCAGCGCCCCGGCGACCACGAAGCCCAGCGACAGGGCGAAGCCGGCGATGTTGGGCAGGATCGCGTTGCGCGCGCCGTAGGTGAACATGATCCGGCGCGGCGACAGGCCCTTGGCCTGGGCGACGAGGATGTAGTCCTCCGAGATCGTCGTCAGCATGACGTTGCGCATCTGGAGCATCCAGCCGCCGATCGCGGTGAGGATGATCGTCAGCGCCGGTAGCACCGCGTGCGAGATGGCGCTGGAGATGAAGGGCCAGTTGAAGCCCGGCTGCAGGCCGAGCTCATAGCCTTGCCCGAACGGGAACAGCCGCCAGTCGAGCGCGAACAGCTGGATGACGATCAGCGCCAGGAAGAAGTACGGCGTGGCCTGGAGGAAGGTGAACGCCGGCAGCGTGCGATCCAGCCAGCCGCCCCGGCGCCACGCGGCGAAGATGCCGAGTAGCGTGCCCAGCGCGAAGCTGAGGATGGTGGCGGTGCCGACGAGGATCAGCGTCCACGGCAGCGTCTGAGCCAGGATCGAGGTCACCGTCGACGGGTACTGATCCACCGACAGCCCCAGGTTTCCGTGCGCGAGCTGACCCAGGTAGGCGACGTATTGGCTGAGGATGCCGCCGTGGGTGTGCACCCCGAACTCGGCCTGAAGCGCGCGCAGCGAGTTGGCGTCGAGCGTGGGGAATCTGGCCAGCATCCCGTCGACCGCGTTGCCCGGCATCACTCGTGGGATGGCGAAGTTCACGGTGATCGCGAACCACGCCGCGACCACGTAGAACGCCAGCCTTCGCAGGATGAACCGCACGGACCGTCTCCTCTCTCGCTCTCACTCTCGCAGAACTCGCTTGCCCGTTCGCCGCATCGTCCTCAGACGACGCGACGGGCATTTGGGCGAGTCGCAATGTAAACGGTAACGGAAACGTTGCAGGCGTGTCAAGGCCATACAAAACATGGATATTCGAAACTCACGCCGACTGCTGGCAGGCGATTTGGCGGCGGTGCCTTGATGTAACGTTTCATGATGTGATTCAATACCTTCCATGGAAACGCTTGAAGACGGCAACGGACGCTCGTCCCGGCTGACGATCCGCGAGGTCGCCGATCTCGCCGGGGTGTCGACGGCAACGGTGTCGCGTGTGATGAACGGCCGTGCCGAGGTCTCCGAGAAGGCCCGCGAGGCGGTCATGCGCGTGGTGCGCGAGCACGGCTACAGCACCAACCGCACGGCGCGCGGGCTGTCGGGCGGGCGCACGGGCCTCGTCGGCGTGATGTCGCCGATGGTCCATCACTCCTACTTCTCGGTCATCCTCGACGGCGCCGGGGAGGCCCTGTACGAGCACGACATGCGCATGGTCCTGTGCCCCACCCACCACGAGCACGAGCGCGAGGTGACGCTGCTGGAGCGGCTCATGCACGGGACCACGGATGGAGCGGTCCTCATCCTGCCCGAGGAGTCGGGGGAGGAGCTCTCGGGGCTGCATGAGCACGGCTACCCGTTCGTCATCATCGACCCGCACAAGTCGCTGGACGAGCGCGTCCCCACGGTGTCGGCCGCGCACACATCCGGGGCGAGCGAGGCGGTCGAGCACCTGCTGAGCCTCGGTCACCGGCGCATCGCCGCCGTCACCGGACCACGGGGCTGGATCGCCACGGAGGAGCGGTTGCGCGGCTACCGAGCGGCGATGGCGGCCGTCGGCGTGATGCCCGATCCACAGCTGGAGGTGGAGTCGGACTTCTCAGATCGCGGTGGCGTCCAGGCGACCTTGGGCCTGCTCGAGCTTCCCGATCCCCCGACCGCGATCTTCGCGTTCAACGACATGCTGGCCATCGGCGCCATGCAGGCAGCGCGGGCGCGCGGCATCCGCATCCCGGAGGATCTCTCGGTGATCGGCTTTGACGACACCTTCGAGGCGTCGATCGTCACGCCGACCCTCACCACCGTGCGCCAGCCGCTGGCCGAGATGGGCCGGATGGCGGTGGCGCTGCTCGTGCGCCTGCTGCAGAACCAGCGCATCGAGGCGCTGCACGTGGAGCTCGCGACCAAGCTCGTGGTGCGCGAATCCACCGCCGCGGTGGCCGTGCCCGTGGCGGGCTGAGGACCACCGCGGCGGCGGTGAACAGCTGCGCTCGGGCCGCGGCTCCTACGCCGCCCCCTCGCGCTGATATTCGTCCAGGCAGGCTGCGACCGCGGCTGCCGCCGCATGCCCGTCAAAGAGCTGCGGGTACGCGCGGCGTGACCGTCGCAGCATCAGCGCGTAGGCGGTGAAGCGCAGCGGCGCCTGGACGAGAGCGGCTGTCACGACGGCAGCCGCCAGCTTGATTTGGAACCCGACTGGCTGATGGTGATGCTGAGCCATGTCTCCCCTTCTTCCATGAAAGAGGTATGGATCTCGGATGCCCCCGAGGTTTGCACCCCATCAACGTGTGCCACTGATGACAACTTCCGGCGGCCGCGTGGCGCAGCGAGTTGATCAGTGCTCGGGGCGGCCCTGCTGACGCACCGACTGGAGCGTGGCCAGGTCCTCCTCGTCCAGGGCGACGTCGCTCGAGGCCAGGTTCTCCTCCAGGTGCGCGACCGACGTCGTGCCGGGGATGAGCAGCATCCGGTCGTAGTGGGCCAGCAGCCACGCGAGTGCCACCTGCGACGGCGTGGCGCCATGTTTGGCCGCCACCTCGGCCACGGCGGGATCCGCGGCGAGCTTGGCGGGCCCGCCGGTGAACGCGGAGCCCAGCGGGAAGAAGGGCACGAAGGCGATCTCGCGCTCGCGGCAGTAGTCCACGAGCGGCTCGTTGGTGCGATCCATGACGCTGTAGGCGTTCTGGACCTCGCCGAGGTCCACGAGCTCGGCCGCGCGCTGGAGGCCCGCGAACGTGACATTGGAGACCCCGATGAGGTCGAGCTTGCCCTCTCGCTGCAGGTCCTGGAGCGCCCCGATCTGCTCGGGCGTCGGCTCCCCGGGCGCGCCACGCTCGTCGAGCACCCTGAGGTTGACGAGGTCCATGCGCTCGACGCGGAGTGAGCGCAGATTGTCCTCGACGCCCTCGCGCAGCTCGGCCGGCGAGAGCGCGGGCAGCCACGCGCCCTGGTCGTCGCGCCGCGCGCCCACCTTGGTCACCAGCTTGAGGTTCTCCGGGTACGGG
The DNA here is from genome assembly GCA_963758035.1 of uncultured Actinomycetota bacterium. Classification (GTDB taxonomy): domain Bacteria; phylum Actinomycetota; class Thermoleophilia; order Solirubrobacterales; family Solirubrobacteraceae; genus Palsa-465. The sequence continues at coordinate 952,173 of CAVWTW010000010.1, read as the reverse complement.
TGCAGGGCCTCGCGGATGAGGTCGTTGACGACATCGGGCCCGTAGTACTGCGAGGTGTCGATGTGGTCGACGCCGAGCTCGATGGCGCGGCGCAGGACGGCGCGCGCGGCGTCGGGATCGCGAGGCGGGCCGAACACGCCCGGGCCGGCGAGCTGCATGGCACCGAAGCCGATCCGGCCGATCGTCTTGTCGCCGAGAAACGATGTCTGGTTCATCCCGTCGATGCTAGGAACGGGTGTGGCCGTCCGGCCACCCACGTGCGAAGAACCGTGCGGGCGCCGCGGGTAAAGGTCAGCCCAGTGCCGGGATCAGCACGCAGACCGCGCCGACCACCTGCAGGCACGCGCCCGCGAAGGCCGGCGACGAGCGCCACCCCGCCGGGAACCGGGAGTCGATCCGGACCCAGGCCGTGGCCACGCCGAACAGCTCGTGGCACAGCAGATGGCCCCACGCCGCCAGGCCCAGGCCGCACAGGATGATGAGCTCGCGACTGGTCATGTGGCCGTGTAGTCGGCAGCTCGGGGCGGATCGTGAAGCTATGTCCTTCACTATCCGCCACGACCGTCGTCGCGTCGCCGCCGGCGGCTTCGCCCGCACCGTTTGACAAGATCGCCCGATGCGAGGGGTGCCCGCGCGACCCTATGCGTCCGGCGCGTGATGGCGTTCGCCGCAGCAGGGCTGACCCATAGCGCCGAGCACCTCGCCGCCGGCACGCTGATTCTCCTGGCGCTGTTCGGCTTCGCCGGCGGCGTGGGGACGACGGCGCTCGGACCCGGGGGGGCGCTGGTGACGATCGGGCTGTTCCTCCTCTCGGGCCTACCGCCCGCCGCCGTCAGCGGCACCGCGATCGCCGCCAACCTGGGCGCCGCCATCCTCGGCACCGCCGCCTTCGCGCGCTCGGGCCAGCTCCGCGGACCTGAGACGCGGCGCATGGCGGCCATCCTGATGGCCGTGGCCGTCGTGGGCACGCCGCTGGGCGTGGTGGTCAACGCGCAGGTCTCGGGCGGGGCGTTCGGGATTCTGCTGGGGGTATGCGTCGGCGCGATCGGCGTCCTGCTCTACCTCCGCGACCGCGACCGCGGGCGGGGGCATCCGCCCGCCACATCCGGCACGCCGGCTGCGCGCATCGTGGCACCCATCGGGTTCGTGGTAGCGGTCGTGAGCGGCCTGTTCGGACTCGGCGGCCAGTTGCTCAGCGTCCCCCTGCTCATCTCGATCGGCGCCGCGATGCTCCCCTCGCTCGGCGCCGCCCAGGCCCAATCGATCGTCATCGCCGGCGTGGGCACGGTCGGCTACGCCTTGCGCGGAGCGGTCGCGTGGCCGCTGGTGGCGGTCATCGGGGTGCCGTTGCTCGCCGGCGCACTGGTCGGGTGGCGGATCGCCAACGCGGTCCCCGCCGAGCGCCTGCGCTCGCTGCTGGCTTTCGTCCTCATCATCGTGGGCGCGTACCTCATCATCCGCAACGCCTGATGGTCGGCGCCGGATACAGTGGCGCCGTGCCAGGCGACCGGGTCACAGTGGTGGAGGCCGAGCCCCGCCGCACGGCGGTGATCGCGGCGACCGTCGAGTGGGAGGAGTTCGCCGGGCGGTGGCGCCCGATGCTCGACGAGGTCTACACGTTCGTCCGCCAGTGCCCCGAGTTCGCGGCAGCGATCGAGGGCACATCCGGGCCGCACTGGACCAACGTCATGCTCTACCGCGGCGAGGCGCCCAACGTCGAGGTCGGCGTGCTCGCCCCGAGCGTCTTCGCCCCCCAAGGCCGCGTCATCGCCTCAGAGCTCCCGGCCGGCCCCGCAGCGGGGCCGGCCCCGCAGCGGCCCCGCAGCCGGCCGCGCCCCAGCGCCGCGCCCACCGCCGCGGCCCCGGTTTGACTTTCCCAGTAGGAAAGCGTACTCTGACTTTCCCACTAGGAAAGTTGATTTGCCATGGAACCCCACGTCACTGCCAACGAGGCGCGCGCGGCGCTTGACTCGGTCGAGCGCGGCCGCCGGCAGGTCATCGATCAGATCGATCTGCCGTACTGGTACTGGTGCGGCCTGGCCCTTGGCTGGATCGCGCTCGGGTTCATCACCGATCTCAAGCACCCGTGGCTGACGACGGCCGCAACGCTCCTGTTCGGCGCCGTGCACTCCACCGTGGCCCCCCGCGTGGTGGACGGGCGTCACCGCTCGCGGCAGCTGAGCGTGAGCCGTGAGCTCGCCGGCCGGCAGACGGCACGGATCGTCCTCGGCGGCATCGTCGCCTGTGCCCTGCTCACCATCGCCGGAGCGCTGGCCGTCGGAGCCGACGGCGCCAACCACCCGGTGACGATCACGAGTGTCTTCGTCGCCGTGATCATCGTGTTGGGTGGTCCGCAACTGCTGGCTGCAGTCCGGCGCCGGGCGGCGCGCGACGCCGAGCGATGACCGAGGCCCGCTTCGACGAGCTCATCCACCCCAGCACGCGCCTCGCGATCGTGGCGCTGTTGGCGGCGGCCGACTGGGCCGAGTTTGCCTTCGTGCGCGATCGGCTCGAGCTCTCTGACTCGGCGCTGTCCAAGCAGCTCTCGACCCTGGAGGAGGCCGGGTACGTCGACATCGAGCGGCCGGTGCGCGACCGCCGGCGCCGCGTCCGCGCCCGGCTCACTCCCGCGGGGCGCGCGGCGTTCGACGGCCACGTGGCCGCCCTGCGCCAGATCGTCGCCACCTCAGACCCTGAGCAGGCGCTCGTCTGACGCGTCAGAATCTCGCCCCGCGAAGTCCGACGCAGGCGAGCTCGAGGAGGGTCCGATGGCTGAGGTGTCCGGGACGTGTGACGCACGCTTTGCGCCGGTGCGCGACGCGCTGGCGCAGCAACTGGAGCACGACGAGCTCGGTGCGAGCATCGTGCTCGATATCGACGGCGAGACCGTTGTGGACATCTGGGGCGGATGGTGCGATACCGAGCGGCGCCGGCCGTGGGAGCGGGACACGATCACCAACGTGTGGTCGACGACCAAGACGGTGACCAACCTCGCCGCGCTGATGCTCATCGACCGCGGCGAGGTCGATGCCTACGCACCGGTGGCGGAGTACTGGCCCGAGTTCGCGGCCAACGGCAAGGAGGCGATCGCAGTCCGTCACATCCTCAGCCACACCTCCGGAGTCTCGGGCTGGGACGCGCCGTTTGCGGTCGCGGACATGTACGACTGGACGTCGTCGACCGAGCGTCTGGCCGCCCAGGCACCGTGGTGGGAGCCCGGCACCGCGTCCGGATATCACGCCAACAATCAGGGCCACTTGGTGGGCGAGATCGTGCGCCGCGTCACGGGACTCCCGCTCAAGCGCTTCGTGGCCGAGCAGATCGCAGGGCCGCTCGGCGCCGACTTCCAGATCGGCGCCGCCGAGCGCGACTGGCCGCGCATCGCCCCGGTCGTCCCCCCGCCGCCGCTGCCGATCGACCTGGCGTCGCTGCCGCCCGAGAGCCCGACGTACAAGACGTTCACCGGCCCGGTCGCCGACGCTGCCAACGCCAACACCGCCGCGTGGCGGCGGGCTGACATGGGCGCACTCAACGGGCACGCCAACGCACGCTCGGTGGTGCGAATCATCAAGGCGCTGTCGCTGGGCGGCACCGTGGATGGCGTCCGACTGCTCTCGCCCGAGACGATCGATCTCATCTTCGACGAGCAGAGTCACGGCACCGACCTGGTGCTGGGCGTGCCGCTGCGCTTCGGCATCGGCTTCGCCCTGCCCGAGACTGAGACGGTGCCCTACGTGCCCCAGGGACGCTGCTGCTACTGGGGCGGATGGGGTGGGTCGGAGATCATCGCCGACCTGGACCGGCGCGTGACCTTCGGATACATGATGAACAACATGGCGCCGGGAATCATCGGGTCAGACCGCTCCGAGACCTACGTCCGCGCCGCGTACGCCTGCCTGGACTGAGAACCCGTCTCCGCCACGCGGTGTCCAGCGGCGCTGGACACCGCGCTGCAACATTTGTCCAACGACGTATGGCAACGCTCTAGTTCGGCGCATAATGGCCCGGCAACGGGACCGCTGACCGGCAGGGAGAGCGTCGGCGTTATGTCAATGCAGAGATTGTTAGGTCTGGGAGGACACCGCGCCCATGCCGTGGTGGGCGCTGCTGCGCTCGTCCTGGCCATCGCGCTCGTCGTCCTCGGCGTGTCGCTGCACGCCACCCAAGCACGTGCGCGCGAGACCCTGATCTCGCGCTTCCAGGACCGTGCGCAGGTCGTGTCGGCCCTCATTCAGGCCGAGGTCGCCTCCGTCCCGAGCTCAGCCGCGGCGACGCCGGCCTACACGGCGGCGACGGTCAGCGACCAGACGCTGGACCGGGCCGCCGCCCAGAGTCATCTGGCGTTCGCCACCATCCTGGCTCGCGACGGCCAGGTGCTCGCACACTCGCGCACGATGACCGCGGCCGACCTGTCACAGGCGCTCACCTCTCCGGCGTTCGCACGCGTGCGTGCGGGCGCCCCGGTGTCACTGTCAGATGTGTTGTCCGGTGGCACCCGGGCAACACCCGTGGTTGACCTCGTCGTGCCGCTGCAGACCCGGGCGGGCCCGCGCATCCTCGTGGGTGGCTTGCCGGCGCCGCTCCTCGGCGTCCTGTTCGACACCTATCTGCAGCGCATCCCCCACACCGTCGGCGCCGCGTACGTCATCGACAGTCGCGGCGCGATGATCGCGGATGCGGCACCGTCCTCGGCGTCTCCGGGCGCGCCCGCGACCCAGCTCCCGCTGACGGGCCTTGACCACAGCCACAGCGGGCCCTACGGGCATGGCGGGTACTTCGTCTCGGCGGCCATCCCGGGGAGCACGTGGCGCGTGGTGCTCACCACCACGCAGTCCTCTCTGTTCAGCTCGGTGAATGGCGCACGCAAGTGGCTGCCGTGGGCCATCTTCATCGCACTCGGCGTGCTGGCGCTCGGTGTGCTCGTGCTGCTGCGCCGGCTGCTGGCCAGCGGCGCGGCGCTCTCCCGCGCCAACGCCGAGCTCGAGACGAGCAATGCCCGGCTGCAGAGCACGAACGAGCTGCTGCGCCACGCCGCGGAACTGTCGCGGTCCAACGCCGAGCTCGAGCAGTTTGCCTCGATCGCCTCCCACGACCTCCAGGAGCCGCTGCGCAAGGTGCAGACCTTCGCCGCGCAGCTGAACGCCAAGGAGAGTGAGAACCTGTCCGAGCAGGGGCGCGACTTCCTGCGGCGCATGTCGGACGCGGCAGGGCGGATGCGCAACCTGATCGACGATCTGCTCGTGTTCTCCCGGGTCTCCACCCAGGGGCATCCATTTACCGCGGTCAACCTCGGGCACGTGATCTCGCAGGTCCTGGTCGACCTCGAGGTGAGCATCGAGGAGAGCCGGGCCGTGCTCAGGGTGGGGCTGATGCCGACGATCGAGGCCGACCCCCTGCAGATGCGCCAGCTCTTCCAGAACCTGCTGGGCAACGCGCTCAAGTTCCGCCGCGCCGACGTCACCCCCGAGCTGCGCGTCGAGGCCCAGGTCATCGATCACATCGCACAGCTCACCGTGCACGACAACGGGATCGGCTTTGACGAGCAATACGCCACCCGGATCTTCCGCGCCTTCGAGCGCCTGCACGGCGCGCGGGCCTATCCCGGGACGGGGATCGGCCTCGCCCTGTGCCGGAAGATCGTCGAGCGCCATCACGGCACCATCACCGCCACCGGCGAGATCGACCACGGCTCCACGTTCACGATCCGCCTCCCGGTGACACAGCCTGACGAGGGCCCGTCACCGACGTCTCTGTTCCCCGAGGCCGAGACCGAGACTCAGGCCGAGCCGCACACCACCACCGACGAGATCGCCGCGGCCCATGTCTGACACCATCACCGGCCGCCGGTCGATCACCATCCTGATGGCCGACGACGATGAGGACGATCGTGTCCTCACCGCCGACGCACTGAGGCAGAGCCGGCTCATCAACGACCTGCGCTTCGTCGTCGACGGCGAGGATCTCATGCATTACCTCCGGGGCCAGGGGGCGTACGCCGAGGGCGGCATTCCCGCCCCGCGCCCGGGCCTCATCCTGCTCGACCTCAACATGCCCAAGAAGGACGGTCGGGAGGCACTGGGCGAGATCAAGACCGATCCCGACCTGCGCCGGATCCCCGTGGTGGTCCTCACCACCTCCCGGGCCGAGGAGGACATCGTGCGCACCTATGACCTCGGTGTGAACTCGTTCGTGTCCAAGCCGGTCACCTTCGAGGAACTCGCCTCCGCCATGCAGCGCCTGGCCTGCTACTGGTTCGACCTGGTCGAGCTGCCGCAGGAGAGCGGCGATGAACCGGGTTGAGCCGCTCCGCGTCCTGCTCGTGGAGGACGACGAGGACGATTTCGTGCTGACCCAGAGCATGCTGCTGGCCAACGGCCGGACCAAGTTCGACCTCGAATGGGAGCAGAGCTACGCCGACGCGTTGGATGTGGTGCGCGTCACCAGCCACGACCTGTACCTCGTCGACTACCGGCTGGGCGAGCACACGGGCCTGGACCTCGTACGCACCGCCTGGGGGACCGACCCGCCGGCGCCGGTGATCCTGCTCACCGGCCAGGACGACTACGCGGTGGACATGGAGGCGACGGCGCTGGGCGTCACCGACTACCTCGTCAAGGGGACGATCGACGCCCCCAGCCTGGAGCGGACGATCCGGTATGCGGTCCGCCAGCACCAGGCGATGGTCGACCTGCGCCGCAGCGAGGAACGCTATGCCGTCGCCGTCCGCGCAACGAATGACGGCATCTGGGACTGGGATCTGACCGCGGAACGCGTGCACTTCTCAGAGCGCTGGAAGACCCTGCTGGGCCACGAGGACCTGCCTGGTGATCAGATGGCCGCGTGGTTCGAGCTCGTGCATCCCGATGACCTCGAACGGCTGCGCCATGAGATCGACGGCAGCGTCGCCGGAGCCAGCCCCTACTTCGAGAACGAGCACCGGATCCGCCACGGCGACGGGCGCTGGCGCTGGGTCCTGTGCCGCGGGCTGTCCACCAGCGACGCCGCGGGAGCCCCGGTCCGGATCACCGGCTCGCTGTCGGACATCACCGAGCGGCGCAACGCCGAGGAGCGCCTCATCCACGATGCGCTGCACGACAGCCTCACCGGCCTGCCCAACCGCACGCTGCTGATGGATCGCGTCACCCAGTGCGTGCGCCGCGGCGAACGCGCACCCACCGGCGGCTGCGCGGTGCTCTACATCGACCTCGACCGCTTCAAGCTCATCAACGACAGCGTCAGCCACGCCGCCGGCGACCGCGTCCTCATCGAGCTCGCGCGGCGCATGGAGCGGGTGCTGAGGCCCGGCGACACGCTGGCGCGCCTCGGTGGCGACGAGTTCGCCGTCGTGCTGGAGGGGGTCTCCTCAGCGGCGCAGGCACTCGAGATCGGCACGCGCCTGTGCCAGGCCATCGCCCAATCGGTCCCGTTCGAGCATCGCGCCCTGCAGATCGTCGGCAGCATCGGGATCGCCCACAACCTCGATGGGCTCGTCGCACCCGAGGTCCTGCTGCGCAACGCCGACATCGCCATGTACGACGCCAAGGGTCACGGGGGCGGGCGATGCGCGGTCTTCGACCACAGCATGCATCAGCGCGTCGTCGATCGCATGTCGCTGGAGACCCATCTGCGCCAGGCCATCGAGCAGCGCCGCCTGCGCACGTTCTTCCAGCCGATCGTCGATCTCAGCACCGGCGCCATCCGCGGCCTCGAAGCCCTGGCGCGCTGGCCCGCCGGCGAGCACGAGGTCCCACCGGCCCAGTTCATCCCCGTGGCTGAGGAGTCCGGACTGATCGGTCAGCTCGGCTGCCTGGTGCTGCGCGACGCCTGCCGCACCCTCAGCGAGTGGCGCACACAGGGGCTCGTCTCACCTGAGGTCACGGTCAGCGTCAACGTCTCGGTACGTCAGCTCATGGACAGCGTGCTCGTCGACCACGTCTGCGCCGCCCTGGCCGACTCCGGCCTGAGCCCGGAGAACCTTGTCCTGGAGATCACCGAGAGCACGCTGATCGAGAACCCGCAGGTGGTCATGACCGTGTTGCAGGAGCTCCTCGCTCTCGGGGTGACGGTCGAGCTCGACGACTTCGGCACCGGCTACTCGTCGCTGACCGTGCTTCACGACTTCCCGGGCCACACGCTCAAGATCGACCGTGCCTTCGTGGACACGATGATCGACCGCCCCGAGTCAGAGACCATCGTGCGCTCGATCGTCAGCCTGGCCCACAGCCTCGGGCTGCGGGTGACCGCCGAGGGCATCGAGGACACCGACCAGCTCGACGCGCTGACCGCGCTGGGCTGCGAATACGGCCAGGGCTATCACTTCAGCCGCCCGCTCCCGGCCGGCGACATCGCCGCCATGCTGGCGACACCCTCGGCGACGGCGTGAGCCGGAATCAGGCGGCGGCCGGCTCGGGGAGCGGCAGGGCCGCCAGCAGCTCCTCGGTGGGCGCGTCGTTGAGCGCACTGTGGTCAGTCTCGGCGGCCTCGGAGGCCCGGACGATGTCGATGGCAAGCGAGCGGACCTGCCCAGCGATGTCGTTGACGGCCAGGCGCGGGTCGCGCGCGGCCGCCGCGGTCGCCATGCCGGCGGCGCGCAGCGCCAACCGGAGCACGTCGCCGCTGCGCCACGGCTCGTCGAACTGAGTCGGCAGCTCCCACGCGGCCAGGCCGAGGTCGCGGATGGCGTCGGCGAGCTCGGGGTGCGGTGGGTTGCCGCCGCGCACGTATTGGCGGATGCGGCGCGCCAGGACGGGAACGCTGCGGGCGGCGAGGTCCGCGTGGGGAACGATCCGCGCGTAGCGGTCGAGCTGGTCCCGGGACCCGCGGCGCAGCGGCGCCCAGCGGGCGGTGTCGCTGCCCGACACGACCGCCTGGCTGAGGACGTCGACGTTGGCCTCCACCGCCTCGGCGCCGGTCGCCGCCGCCTCTCCCAAGCGGGCATCGCCGGCAGCCAGCGCGCCGGCCGCGTCACGTAGGACGACCCCCAAGTCGCCGAACACGGCGTTGGTGGCGCGCGCCGCCCCCGTGATCGGGTCGGGCGGGAACACGAGCGTGTGCACGATGAGGGCGACGCCACCGCCGATGAGCACATCGAGCAACCGGACCTCGGGTGTCGAGGAGAGAGTCGAGACGAGGATGGCCGACACCGCCGCCTCGGTCACCAGCAGTTCGGTGCCGCCCAGGATGACCGCGGCCAGCATCGCCAAGACGACGAGCAGGCCCACCTGGGGCAACCCGGTGCCGATCGCGCGGATCAGCAGGTCGGCCAGGACGATGCCGAGCATCACCCCGCCGATGAGCTGCACCGCGCGCTGGCGGCGCTCCCCGAAAGCCGCGCCCAGCGAGATGACCGCGGCGATCGCGGCGAAGGCGGGCCGGTGCTCGACGCCGGCGAGCACGGCGATGTACCAGGCGCTCACCGCGGCCACGGCCGTCTGCAGGATCGGCCACAGATGGCCGTGGATGCGCTGCCGCGCGAGGGTGATCATGCTTCCCTTCACACTAGAAGCACCCTGACCGGACCCGTCCGTTACACGCGCGTGTCCCTCGTCACACGGGGGTCACACCGGGCGACCGCGGCGACCTGCTGGACTAGACACGCGTGACCCTGCTCGCCGACATCGTCTCCGCCTCCGAGGCCGTGGCCGCGACGAGCTCGCGCTCGGCCAAGGTGGCGATCCTCGCCGAACTGCTGCGGAGGCTCGACGCCGAGGAGATCCCGATCGGCGTCGGCTTCCTGTCCGGGGCGGCGCGGCAGGGGCGGGTCGGCATCGGCTACGCGGCCATCCGGGGGGTCACACGAGCGCCCGCGGACACGCCGACGCTCACCGTGACCGACGTCGACCGCGCGATCTCCGACATCGAGGCCGAGACGGGAGGCGGCTCGGCGGGGCGGCGCCGGGAGTTGCTCGAGGCGCTGATGGGACGGGCCACCGAGCCCGAGGCCGCGTTCCTGGTGGGGCTGCTCACCGGCGGCCTGCGCCAGGGCGCCCTCGCCGGGCTCATGGCCGACGCGGTGGCCAAGGCCGCCGGGGTGCGCGGCGAGGTCGCCCGGCGCGCGCTCATGCTCTCCGGCGACCTGACGGAGATGGCGCACATCGCCATCACCGGCGGCGAGGCAGGGTTGCGCGCCGTGGGCTTTGAGATCTTCCGGCCGATCCTGCCGATGCTGGCCTCGACCGGCGCGAACGTGACCGAGGCCCTGGAGGGGTTCGCGCAGGCCTCGGTGGAGTACAAGCTCGACGGGATCCGCATCCAGATCCACCGCCGCGGCGACGAGGTGCGCATCTACACCCGCAACCTCAATGAGATCACGGCGACGCTACCCGGGATCGTCGAGGCGGTGCGGGGGCTGCCGGTCAGCCAGGTGGTCCTCGATGGCGAGGCCCTGTGGATGGACGCAGGAGGCCCGGCGCCGTTTCAGTTCACGGTGTCCCAGATCGACAGCGGCGCGCCGCCGGAGGGGATCGTCACCTTCCTGTTCGACATCCTGCACGTGGACGGCGAGGACCTCCTGGACACGCCGCTGCGCGAGCGGATCGCCCATCTGGTGCGGGTCGCGCCCGCCCACCGGATCCCCGGGATCTTCACCAACGACGCCGTCGCGGCTCAGGGGGTGCTCGACGACGCGCTCGCCGCCGGCCACGAGGGCGTCGTGGTCAAGGACGCCGACTCCCCGTACGCGGCGGGACGGCGCGGCAAGGCGTGGCGCAAGGTCAAGCCGGTGCAGACCTATGACCTGGTGGTGCTCGGCGCCGAATGGGGCCACGGGCGCCGGCAGGGCCGGCTGTCCAACCTGCACCTGGGCGCCCGCGATCCGGACTCGGGCGCGTTCGTCATGGTGGGCAAGACCTTCAAGGGCCTCACCGACGAGCTGCTGCGCTGGCAGACCGACGCCCTGCTGGGCCTCGAGACCGAGCGCCGCGGTATTGCCGTGATGGTGCGGCCCGAGCTGGTGGTGGAGATCGCGCTGGACGGCGTGCAGTCCTCGACGCGCTACCCGGGTGGCGTCGCGCTGCGCTTCGCGCGGGTCAAGCGCTACCGGACCGACAAGAACGCGCTCCAAGCCGACGTGATTGGAGACCTGCGGGCCCTCCTCCCCGCACGGTCCTAGCGATCCGGCGCTACCGTCACGACGATGCGCCGGAGTCTGCTCTCCCTGCTCGTCTCGCTGGCGGCGCTGCCGCTGGGCTGGCCGCACCACCTGCTCCTCGGCGTCAGCGACTCACCCGGCGACGCCCACCACCTCGCCCAGAAGGCGCATGTCGACGCGCGTTACCAGTACCTGTCGGGCGGGGTCAACACCGGCCACGGCTGGTCGACCTGGAACCCCAACGGCACCTTCGCCTCGATGTACGTGCGCGAGTCGATCGCCGCTCATCAGATCCCGGTGTTCACCTATTACCAGCTCCTGCAGTCCTCCCCCGCCATCGGTTCCACCGAGCAGCAGAAGGATCTCTCCAACCTGCGCAACCCCGCCACGATGCGCGCCTACTGGGCCGACTACGAGCTGCTGCTGCGGCGAATCGCCGCCTCGGCCGGCCGGCATCTCGTGGTCGTCCACGTCGAACCTGACCTGTGGGGGTACCTCGAGCAGGCCCATGCGGTGGCACTGGCGCGACCCTTCGCGCAGAAGCTGATCGCCCTGCGCAACCGGTTGGCGCCGCACGTCACGCTCGCCTGGCACCTGAGCACCTGGGGGACCGACGAGGACCCCACGTACTCCAAGCCGTCGCTGGCCCATATGCGCGCGCTCGGCGCCAAGTCGGCCGCGTTCTACGCGTCGCTGCACGCGCACTTCGACCTCGTCTTCAATGACGTGACCGACCGCGACGCGGGCTACTACCAATTCGTCGAGCACAACCCCAAGACGTGGTGGGGCCCGGCTGACTTCCACCGCCACGACGCGTACCTGGCGGCGTTCACCCATCGCACCCACACGCCGGTGGTGCTCTGGCAGCTGCCGCTCGGTGACACGATGCTCAACAACACCTCGGGCCACTACCAGGACAACCGCCTGCAGTGGTGGCTGGACGATCCGGGCGAATCGCATCTGAGGGCCACGCGCAACGCGGGCGTGGTCGGGCTCCTGTTCGGCGGCGGTGCCGACGGCACGACCACCGACCTGACCGACGGGGGCTTCTTCTATGGCCTGGCCCGGCGCTACGAGGCGCACCCCCTGTCGCTCACCGGCAGCCCCGCTTGACCCGACTCGACGCGGCGCTGCTCGTGCGCGCCAAGTCCCGTCTGGACCGCCTCGAGCTCTACCCGCGACCCGTGAACATCGACCGCGTGTCGATCGTCTCGGCGGCGTGGCTGTTCACGCTGCCGTGGTTCCGGCGTTTTGACGGCTACACGATGTGGAACCTCATCCTCCTGCGCTCGGCAGCGCTCGCGGCCGACGATGACCTCGTGTGCCACGAGCTCTGCCACGTGTGGCAGATGCAGCATCACCCGATCCGCATGCCGCTGTCCTACCTGCTCCGCGGGTACGCGCACAACCCCTACGAGGACGAAGCGAGGCGGGCCGCCGCTACGCCACGATGATCTCGCCTCCGCGCTCGGGCACGACCACGAGCATGCTGCGCCCCGCCCGCTCGGCAGCGGCCCGCGGCGGTCGGTACTCCAGCGGCACCGCGGCGCGCAGGACCTCGCGCATCTCCAGTTCGGCGAACGGCGCACCCGCGCAGCGGCGCACTCCGCCCCCGTAGGGGATCCAGGACATCCGGTCGGGCGGGCCCCCGTCCAGCCAGCGCTCGGGGCGGAAGGCGGCGGCGTCGGGCCACAGGTCCTCGCGGCGCATGGCCAGCCACAGGCAGGCGGCCACCTGGACCCCGGCGGGAATCGTGCGCCCTGCGATCTGCACCGGCTCGAGCAGCAGCCGCGGCGCGATGGTGAGGGCGGGTCGCACGCGCAGTACTTCCTTGACCACCGCGTCGAGGTAGGCAGGGTCGCCCTCGGCCAGGCGCGCGCGAACCTCAGGGCTGCGCGCCAGACGCTCGAAGGCCCAGGCCAGCGACGCCGCCGAGCTGTCATGCCCGCCCATCAGCAGCGCCACGAGCTGATCGCGCAGGTGCTGGGGTGTGGGCGGGTTGCCGTCCTCATCGCGTTGGCCCAGCAGCAGCGACAGCACCGAGGCGCCGTCGCCGGGATCGCTGCCCCGGCGGGCCAGCAGCTCGTAGAGCAGCGCGTCGAAGCGCTCGACGGCAATCCGGAATCGCCCCCATGGGCTCCACGGGCCCAGGTCCTTCATCACCACGGCCATGGCCAGTACGCGGGGCAGCGATCGGACCCCTGCCAGGGCCCCCTCCACCGCGGCATGGAGCTCCGCGAACTCGCGCTCGTCGCTGGCCCCGAAGACGACCCGGAGCATGATCTCCAGGGTGAGCGCGCGCATACGCTCCAACGTGTTGACGGGGCCATGCCAGGTGGCGAGCTCGGCGCGTGCCAGCTCGCCGATCATGGGTCCCAGCGCGCGCATCTGTTCGCCGTGAAACGGCTTCTGGAGCAGCCGCCGTTCGCGCAGGTGCTCGTCGCCGTCGATGACGAGGATCGAGTGGGGGCCGGCGAACGGGCGCAGGAACTCCCAGCTCTGCCCAGCGGGCGCGATCGCCGCGGGCAGGGCGAACACCTCGCGTACGGCGTCGGGTCCACTGAACAGCACCATCGGCTCGTCAGTCCAATACGTGCGGATCGTGGCCGGGTCGCCGAAGCGCCGGTGCACGCCCTGCAGGAAAGCGCCGGGGCGACTCATCCAAGCCAGCGTCTGCCACAGCGCGGGCGCGCCCGGTCCCGGAGGCAGTGTGCGAACCTGTTTGCGCATTGCCGAGGTCATACGTCCCATGAGGCTCTTATACCGGGTGCAGTTCAGGCGCGATCACGGCTGGGCGCCCGGCCGGATGTCCCAGTATCTCGACGGAGAGCTGGCGCCAGGCAGGCGCGCGCGCCTGGAGGACCACATGCGCGACTGCCCTGAGTGCGAGCGGCTCCTGGCAGGGCTGCGCTCAGTCATACACGGCCTGGGTCGGCTGCCCGCGCCCGGCGGCGGCGCCGGCGCGGCTCAGATCGCGGCGGCTGTGCGCGGTCGCCTGGACGAGCCTCCTCCCTCCTGAACCGTCTGGAGGGGTGGGCGGGTCATAACAGCATGACCGATACCACTCACATTCAGAACCAGACCGACGTGGCCGCCGCGGCGAAGACCGACCGCGACTGGCGCGAGCAGCTCAGCGCCGAGCAGTACGAGGTGCTGCGCCATAAGGCCACCGAGCGCCCCTTCACGGGCGAGTACGTCAACGAGAAGCGTGACGGCACGTATCGCTGTGCCGGATGCGGCGCCGGGCTGTTCGCCTCGGACACGAAGTTTGACTCCGGCACCGGCTGGCCGAGCTTCACCGAGCCGGCGAACCGTGCCAACGTCAAGCTCGAGGCCGACTACAGCCACGGCATGCATCGCATCGAGGTGAACTGCGCCGCCTGTGGCGGGCACCTGGGCCACGTCTTCTCCGACGGACCGGGCACCTCCGGCGAGCGCTACTGCATCAACTCCTGCTCGCTCTCGCTCGACGAGAGCTAAGCAGCGACACACCGGGGCAGCCGGTGGGCGCGCCAGCGGGGGCGGTATAACCGCCCCCGTGACTGTTGGCCCCATCGACGAGCCGCGCGAGCCCTCCGACGAGCCCGAGCTCATCCGGAGGGCGCGCGCCGGTGACCAGGACGCATTTGCCGAGCTGGTCATGCTGCACGCCGACCGGGTCTACGGGGCACTGCGGCGCTTCGGCTTGGATGCCGCGGACGCCGACGAGGTCACTCAGGAGGTATTTCTGCGCGCCTGGCGGGCCCTCGCGCAGTTCGAGGGGCGCGCCCGGTTCTCCACCTGGCTGTACCGGATCGCCTTCAACGAGGCCCAGCGCCGGCTCTCGCGCCGGACGCTGCCGCGCGCTCAAGCAGCGCCCGAGTCAGACGCGCCCGATCCGGTGGCGACACTGCCCGAGCCGACTGAATCCGGGCCCGAGGCGCGGGTGCTGGCCGGAGAGTTCGAGCGCACCCTCGACGCGGCCTTGGGCGAGCTGCCGGCCGACTGGCGCGCGGCGGTGGTGCTACGCGACATCGAGGGCCTGTCCACACATGACGCCGCCGAGGTCGCCGGGGCGAGCGAGGCGGCGTTCAAGAGCCGCCTGCATCGAGGGCGCATGGCGCTGCGCGCCCTCCTCGAGCCGTACCTGGGGCTCGAAGAGGGCTGACGCAGTTGCGGCTCTCGCTCTACGCGGTCTAGGCGGTCTACGCGGCCTAGGCGGTCTACGCGGCCTGAGGGGCCGGGGCCTGGAGGCCGAGCGACTGCTCCAGCGCGGCCTTGGGCTGGGCGCCGATCGCCTGCGCGGCGACCTCCCCGTCGCGATAGAGCACGACGTACGGGATGCCGCGCACCCCGGCGCGCTCGGCCAGGGCGGGCTCGTCGTCGACGTTGACCTTGGCCACCTTGACGGTCCCGGCGCGCTCGGACGCGATCTGCTCGATCACGGGGCCGAGCATGCGGCAGGGCCCGCACCAGGGCGCCCAGTAGTCAACGATGACGGGCACGTCGGAGGCCAGGACCTCCTGCTCGAAGTTGGCTTGGGTGGCGGTGATGACGTTGCTCATGTGGTGCCTTTCGTCAGTCTGGTTGGGCTTAGCGCACGGTGGTGGCGCACACCGCGCCGCCGTGCTTCTCGAAGTAGCGCTGGTGGTAGTCCTCGGCGTCGTAGAACTCGGTCGCCGGCACGATCTGGGTGACGATCTCCTTGGTCAGGTCCGCCTGGCGCGCATCGCGGGCGGCGATGGCCTGGCGCTCCTGCTCAGGGTCGTGGACGAAGATCGCCGAGCGGTACTGGCTGCCGAAGTCCCAGCCCTGCCGGTTGCGAGTGGTGGGGTCGTGGATGGCCCAGAACGTGTCCAGCAGCTCGCCGTAGCTCACCACTGACGGGTCAAACCACACCTCGACGGCCTCGGCGTGGCCGGTGGTGTCAGAGCACACCTGCTCATATGACGGGTGGTCCACGGTGCCGCCGGTGTAGCCGACGGTCGTCTTGAGCACACCCTCGATCTCGCGGAACGCGGCCTCGATGCCCCAGAAGCATCCGGCGGCGATGGTCACGCGCTCAGCGCCCTCCGGCAGGCCGTCGCGCGATCCGGTTCCCCGGTCGGCGGAGGCCTTCTTGGTGAAGTTCAGCATGCGGTCCTTTCGTATTCGTGTTCGCACCAATACAGACCCGGTGCGGCACGAAAACGGTTCAGACCGCGGCGCGGCGGTGCTGCTCAGCTGACGGCGACGGCGTGCGGTTCGCGCTCGACGCGGCGTGCCCGCCCGGCCGACGCGGCGCGAAAGCGCAGGAAGGCCTCGACGACCGCCGGGTCGAACTGGCTGCCGGCGCAGGCGCATAGCTCGGTGAGCGCCACCTCGGTGCTGAGCGCCTTGCGGTAGGTGCGGTCGCTGGTCATGGCGTGGTAGGAGTCGCAGACGGTGATGATCCGCGCGCCGAGCGGGATCGACTCCCCGGCCAGGCGATCGGGATAGCCGGCGCCGTCCCACCGCTCGTGCGAGGAGCGCACCAGCGGCGCGACGTCGGCAAGTGCGGGCGAGGCGAGGATGATGCGCTGGCCGGCGATCGTGTGCTGATGCATCAGGGTCCACTCGTCGGGGGTGAGGGGCCCGGGCTTGTCCAGGATCGCCTCGGGGATCGCGATCTTGCCGATGTCGTGCAGCTCGGCGGCGATCCGCACGGCCTCCACCTGCGCCGAGTCACAGCCGAGCGACGCGGCCACGCCGGCGGCCAGCTCGGCCACGTCGTCGACGTGCTCGGAGAGCTCGGGGTCGCGGTGGGCCAGGGCTGAGAGCAGCGCGTGCTTGACCTCGAGGGCGGCGGTGGCGCGGCGGCCCCCGCTTTTGTGGGCGTACATCCGCTGATCGGCGAGACGAAGCGCCTCCTCGACGTCGCTGGTCTCCTCCGGGAGGCGAACGCTGCCCAGCGAGGCCTTGATGGTGAACCCGTCCCCATGATCGGAGAGGACGCCCACCGAGGCCCGCAGCAGAGCCTCGCCGCCGTCCCCTCCCGGCAGCAGCGCGCAGAACTCGTCACCGCCCATGCGGTACACGCCGCCGTCGGCGCCGATGACGGACTCCAACCCCTGGGCCAGGCGCTGCAGGAGGGCGTCGCCCGCGGCGTGACCGAAGTTGTCGTTGTAGCTCTTGAAGCCGTCGAGGTCGAACAGGGCCAGGATCATCGGCTCGGGATCGTCGTCGTCGAGGCGGTCACCCAGCGCGACGGCGAAGGCCCGGCGATTGCCCAGCCCGGTGAGCGGATCCGTGTGCGCCTCCCGGGTCGTGCGGCGCAGCACCGTCTGGTGAGCGCGGAAGGTGAGCACGAGACGCAGCAGGACGCAGAGCAGCGCGCCCGTGGCCAGCAGGATCGCGGGGAGCGTCACGTCGGTGACGGCGCCGGCGACGAGGATCCCCAGGCTGACGATTGCCGACGCGATGGCGACGCTGATCGCCTGCGCGCTCCGTGCCCGGGTCGCCCGCCCCCGGGGCTGCATCCACGCCGCCGTGGCGCAGCAGACCGCGATGGTCCACCAGCCCGGGTCATAGGGACCGCCCGACACCCAGGTTCCCTCGGCTGCCTTGATGAGATAGATGGTGTCCGCGGTCCAGAAGCACATGACCCCCGCGGCGATGACCCCGAACCGGCGGTCCAGGCGCCAACCGCCCACCGCCAGGACCCCGGCGATGAAGCCCAGCAGGATGAGATCCATGGTCGGGTAGCTGAGGTTGGTCGCCACCGACAGGCTGTCGCCGCTGACCGCGGCGAGGACCGGCTTGAAGACGATGGCCGCGCTGACCGCGCCGGCGGCCAGGCCGGCGGTGACGCCGTCGGCCCAGATCGTCTTGGGCAGGCCCTTGATCCGAGAGCGCGCGAGCAGGATCAGGCCCACGAAGATGAGCGGCGGCAACGAGAGATAGCCGGCGTCTGCGGGCGACGGCACCGGCGGCGAGGAGTCACTCCACAGCACGGCGGTGAAATACAGCTCTCCGAAGGCCCACGCCAACACGCCCAGGCCGATGACGAGCCACGCCAGACGCTCGCGCGGACGAACCGCCGCTCGCACCAGGCACAGGGCGGCGCCGATCCCCATCGCCACCAGGTGCAGCCATTTCTGGGGTCCGATGGGCAGCCAGCGCAGACCGAGCGCGTGCGCTTCGCACGCAGCGATCCAGCCTCCGGTGATGACCAATATGACGCGGATGTGACGGGGCATAGGGTCATATCGGCGCAAAATCGGCCGGACCCAAGCACTCGCCTTGAGCGTCGGCGGCCCTTCGCCGCGAGCCCGTGGACTGCGGCCTGTCCTGTACACCCGATCGGCAACGAATCGGGATTCATCGCGGGGATTTGTCATCACGTGTACGCGGGACGACCATTTCGCTCCACATCGCTCCCCGCGGTGCAGATTTGTCACCGATCGGTCGTTTGTCGGCCATCGGTCACCGCTGTGAGATGTCCCCGGAGCCCGACACGTCCCGGGTCACCCGCGGGTTCCCCGCGTAGTTGACGTCCCCGCTACCGCTGACCACCGCCGACAGGGTGCGCACGGCGTGGACGTCGGCGTCGCCGCTCCCGGAGAGATTGACCTTGGCCGACTGGGCCACGACGTCGCCCAGGTCGAGGTCTCCCGAGCCGTCGACGGCGGCGTCGAGGCCGTCGAGGCGACCGTGGGCGTCGACATCGCCCGAGCCGTCGACGCGGATCTGCAGCGGACCGCCGGCCAGGCCGGCCATGGACAGGTCACCGGAGCCGTCGAGGCGCGCGCCGACCAGCGAGGGCGTACTGACGGTGACCGTGGGGCCGTCACCGCCGAGGTGAAGGGTCGCGTCGGAGTTGCGGTCCTCCACCACCAGGGTGCCGGACTGCACCCGGGTGACGACGTCGCGGACACGGTTGCGGCCGCCCGAGACGGTGAGCGCGACCGTGTCGCCACGGGTGACGACGACGTTGGTCGAGCCGCGAAGGTCGACGCGGTGAAAGGAGCCGACCGTCCGGGTCTGCACGGTGTGAGGGCCGTCGTTCTCAATGCGCAGGCCGCAGGCGCTGACGGCCAGGGCAAGGGCGGCGGCCGAGGTGAGGATGAGAGTTGTTCGGATCATGGGCGGCACGGTATGTCCGCCGAATCGCCGCAACCATGCGGCACTCCCCCGAGCGCGGTGGGGTTATCCCCCGAGCCCCGTCACCGGCTAGGTTTCAGAGGATGGGCCAGGACATCCAGAACCCGCTGTTCGCTCGTTTCTTTCACCGCGTCTGTGGACGCGACCGCGGCAAGGGCGAGCGCGAGCTGCGCCGCGAGATGCTCGCCGGGGCGACCGGCACGGTGGTGGAGGTCGGCCCCGGCAACGGGATCAACTTCCCGCACTATCCGGCCACCGTCACCGAGGTGATCGCCGTCGAGCCCGAGCCCTACCTGCGCGCCCAGGCCGAAAAGGCCGCGGCCGGCGCGCCCGTCCCGGTCCGCGTCGTGCCGGGGGTGGCTGACGCGCTCGAGCTCGAACCCGGATCGGTGGACGCGGTGGTCGCCTGTGGCGTGCTGTGCTCGGTGGCCGACCAGCCGGCGGCCCTCGCCGAGTTTCGCCGCGTCCTGCGCCCCGGTGGCGAGCTGCGCTTCTACGAGCACGTGCGTTCCCGCCGGCCGGGCTTTGCTCGCTGGCAGCACCGCATCGACCCTCTGTGGACCCGGATGTTCGGCGGCTGCCATGCGGACCGCGACACGCTGGCCGAGATCGAGCGCGCCGGTTTTGTCTTCGAGCGCTGCCGCGGCTTCCCGTTCCCCGAGGACGCGCGCCTGTACCCGGTGACGCCGCGCATCCTCGGCGTAGCCCGCGCCGGTTGAGCGGGCGGGTCAGATGCCGCGCAGCACGCCGCCGTCGACGGCCAGCGCCGCGCCGGTGATGTAGGCCGCGCGATCCGAGGCCAGGAACGCCGCGGCCCAGGCCATCTCCTCGGCGCGGCCGAGCCGGGCGGCGGGCACGGTCGTGGCGGCGCCGGCCTCCGCCTTCTCCATGGAGCCGGCCAGCGAGGCCAGTCGGTCGGTGGCGATCGACCCGGTGAGCAGGGTGTTGATGGTCACGCCGTTGCGCGCCACCTCGCGGGCAATGGTCTTGTAGGCGGCCAGCTGGGCCGAGCGCTCGGCGTTGGAGAGGATGAGCGCGGCGATGGGCTCGCGCACCGTCGTCGAGGCGATGGCGACGATGCGGCCCCAGCCGCGCTCGCGCATCCCGGGCAGGACGAGCCTGAGCAGCGTCATCGGGGCCAGCACGAGGGTGCGATGGGCCTGCTCCCATTGCTCGGTGGTGGAACCGAGCGGATCGGGGTTGGGCGGCGGACCCCCCGTATTGGTGACCAAAATGTCGACCGGGCCGACTTCTTCGGCGACGCGCGAGAGCAACCCCGGAGCGGCGTCGAGGTCGGCGCTGTCCCAGGCGTGGCCGGCGGCCGCGCCGATCTCCGTGGCGACCTGGGCGATGCGCTCGGCGTTGCGCGAGGTGATGACCACGCGCGCGCCCTCGGCCACCAGCACCTCCGCCACGGCGCGGCCGATGCCCTGGCTGGCGCCCCCGACGAGCGCGACGCGACCCTGGATCCCGAGGTCCACGGGCTGCAGCCTACCTCGCGGGAGCGGTCACAGGCCGATGCACGCCCCGTCGCGGGGGCGGGGATCGGCGGCGCCGCCCAGCATGTCGTCGGCGCCGACCTGGATGACCTGGGCGTGGCCGAACCCCCCCTCGCCGGGCTTGGCCTCGTGGACCCGGTAGCCGCGCCGGCGCAGCCCCTCGCTCCACGCGTCGGGCGCTCCGTGTTCCAGCGCCACGATCGGCGGCTCGTCGTATTCCCAGGTGTCAAAGCCCGTCGACTCCTCGCGGGTCAGGCTCCAGCGCGGCGCGCCGACGGCGGTGCCAGGGTCCTCCCCGGCGATCAGCGTGCGCGCCAGCAGCTGCAGGACGATCTGGGGCTGGGCGTCACCACCCATCGAGCCGATGACGGCGTGCAGGCCGCCGTCCTCGCGCGTGACGGCGAGCGGCGAGAGGGTGTGCGGCGGCCGGCGGCCGGGCCCGAGCTCGGCCGGATGGCCGTCGGTGAGCGAGAAGCCCATCCCCCGGTTGTGGAGGAGGATCCCGTGCTCGGTCAGGACCAGGTGGGCCCCGAAGCCGGCGGCGTTGGACATGATCAGCGACACCCCGGTCCGGTCGCCGTCGACGGCGCACAGGTAGGTTGTATCCCCGTCGCCGTAGACGTCGGCGAGCCCGCGGCCGGCCCCGCCGCCGATCGCCTCCGCGCGAGGCGCCAGCCGTTCGGGCGAGATCAGAGCGGCGCCGTCCGCGCTCTCGTGCAGCACCGCGAGGCGATCGTGGGCGGCCTGCCGGGCTGCCTCCACCAGCACGAACGCCCACGCCTCCTCGGCGGGATCCACGGGAACGCCAACCTGCTCGGCGATCCAGGCGCCCGCCAGGGCGAGATAGCCCTGCGAGTTGGGCGGGATGGTCCAGAGACGGCGCCCGAACGCTTCGAGCGATAGCGGTTGCACCCAGTCGGCCTGGACGGTGCTCAGATCCTGCGCGCTGAACAGGCCCCCGCCCAGGGCGAGCAACGCGCGTCCCGGGCCGCCCTCGTAGAAGGCCCCACGCCCGCCCGCCGCCACGTCGGCGAGCGCCTGGCCGACCCCGGGCACGGTGAGACGCCGGCCTCGCACCAGCGCGGGCGAGGCGCCGAAGGCCGCGGCGCGGATCTCGGCCTCCAGCACGTGCGAGGCATCGGCCAAGGTCGGGGAGACGGGGAAACCGTCGCGCGCGAGGCGGATCGCCGGGGCGAGGACGTCCGCGAGGGGCAGACTTCCGAACCGCGCGTGGAGCGCGGTGAGGCCGTCGACGCAGCCGGGGACCGTGACGCTCTGGATGTCGTGCTGAAACGGCATCCGCGTGAGGCCCGCGGACCGCAGCGACGCAGCGTCGGCGCCAGAGCCCGCGCGCCCGGAGGCGTTGAGCGCCGCCGGGGGCCCGCTCGGACTGACGACGATCGCGAACAGGTCGCCGCCGAGGCCGCACATGTGCGGCGAGGTGACCGCCATCGTCGCTGCCGCGGCCACGGCCGCATCGGCGGCGGTGCCGCCACGGTCGAGCATCGCCGCGCCGGCCTCGGCAGCGAGGTGGTTGGCGGCGGCGACCGCGCCGGTCGGCGCGTAGCGAGTGGTCATCGACGCCATACCCAAGCAGACACGGCGGCTCGGCGACGTTCGCCCGGCGTCGTCTGTCGGCGACACGCATGCCGATATCGGTATATGATCGCCGAAGATGCGCAAGCTGATCTACTCGATGGGCGTCTCGCTCGACGGCTATGTCACCGGGCCCGACGGCCGCCACGACTGGTCGGTGCCCGACGCGGAGCTGCACCGCTTCCACAACGAGCAGACGGCCTCGCTCGGTGCCCACCTGTTGGGCCGTCGGCTCTATGAGGACATGCTCGGGTGGGAGACCGAGGACCAGCCCCGCGGCGTGCGCAGCCAGTTCGCCGAGGCGTGGGAGGCGCTGGACAAGGTGGTCTTCTCGACGACGCTCGACGCCGTCGAGGGCAGCTCGCGCCTCGCCACCGCAGGAATCGCCGAGGAGGTCGCACGCCTGCGCGAGCACCCGGGCGGGGACATCGCCGTTGGTGGGCCCGGCCTGGCCGCCGGCGTCATCGGTCTCGGGCTGATGGACGAGTACCACCTGTTCGTCAACCCGATCGTGGTCGGAGGCGGCACGCCGTTCTTCCCGACCCTTGACGCGCCGATCGACGTCGAACTGGCGGAGACCCGGACGTTCGGCTCCGGCGTGGTGTATCTGCGCTACCGGTCTACCTCGCCGCCAGGATCTCGGCCAGCGGCCGAGTGTTGAGCACGTCGCTCGTGGTGGCCCAGCCCCGCCGCGCCGTGGCCACCGCGTAGACCATGTTGCCCAGCCCCTGGGTCGAGTGAGCGTCGGTCGAGCACACCAGCGAGACCCCCGCGCGCACGGCCTCGCGCGCGTGCTCGCCCGAGAGATCGAGGCGCAGGGGCAGGCCGTTGACCTCGAGCGCCACACCGTGCTCGAGCGCCGCCGCATAGACCTGCTCGAGGTCGAGCGCGTTCTCGGGCCGGCGGTTGATGTAGCGACCGGTGGGATGGCTGAGGCAGCGCACATAGGGGTTGCCCAGCGCCTCCAGCACCCGCTTGGTCATCTCGCGTGCGGGCATCCGCTGGCCGCCGTGGACGCTTGCCTGGACCCAGTCGAGCTCAGCGAGGACCGCGTCGGGCAGGTCGAGCCGCCCGTCGGGAAGGATGTCGCACTCGATCCCGCGCAGGACGCGAAACGGGGCCAGCGCCGCGTTGGCGGCGGCGATCTCCTCCCCCTGGCGGCGCACGTCGTCAGCGGTGAGCCCCTGCACGGCTCCCACCGCCGGGGTGTGATCGCAGATGGCCAGGTACTCATAGCCCCGCTCGCGGGCCGCGCGACCCATCTCCTCAACCGTCTGCCGGCCGTCTGACCACGTCGTGTGGGCGTGCAGGTCGCCGCGGACCTGCTCCAACTCCAGGAGCGCCGGGGCCTCGCCGTCAAACGGTGCCTCGCGCAACTCGGGGGGGCACCACGACAGGTCAAGCGCGGCGTACAGCGACGGCTCGTCGGGCGCGTCGGGCAGGGGCTCGAGTCCGGCGACGTACGCCGCCGTGCCGGTGGCCCGCAGCAGCGCGGTTCCGAACGCCGGCGGCGCGGCCACGAGGAGCCTGACGGCGACGCCTTCGATGGTGACCCCGATGGCCTGGCGCTCGGCCTGGTCGATCACCGCGACGACCTGGGGCAACTGGGCGAAGGCGGCGAGTGTGGCGGCCGGGTCCTGCGCCGCGCAGACCACCGCCAGGTCGTGGCAGTCGTCGCGCCAGCGACGCACGTCCCCGCCCGGCTGGCCGTCGAGCGCCGCGGCGATGCCGCCCACCAGCTCGCGCGCACGATTGAGCAGGAGCCCGCGGGCCGGCGCGGCCTCCGGCTCGCGGGCCAGCGCGCCGAGCAGCCGCGCCTCGGTCTTCTCGCCGATGCCCGGGACGTCGCGCAGCCGGCCGGCGGCCGCAGCCTCGCGCAACTCGTCGGCGGTGTGGATGCCCAGCGCCCGCGCCAGCTCGATCGATCGCTGCGCGCTGAGCCCCAGGTAGCGCCCCAGGCCGACCAGCTCCGGGGAGAGCTCGCGCTCGAGCTCGGCCAGCTCAGCGATCTCCCCCGTCTCCACCAGCTCGCGCAGGCGCGCCTCGATGCCGCTGCCGATCCCGCGCAGCCGGCGCACGTGACCGGTCCTCACCAGCTCGGCCACGGGCGTCGCGGTTCCACGGATGGTCTCGGCCGCCCGGTGGTAGGCCCGGATCGTGTACGGGTTGGCCTCCGAGAGCTCCAGGAGCGTCGCGAACGCGTCCAGGCGTTCGGCGATGCTGCGGTTCTCCACCACCGGTAGTTTGGCGGGCCCGGGAGATCCTTAGACTCCCCGTTCGTGGACGACACCGGCTCCTGGTTCCCGGTCCCTGACGAGAGCGAGCTCCCGAGCGACCTGCAGAAGCTGTTCGCCAAGGCCCGGGAACGCCTCGGCTTCGTGCCCAACGTGTTCCGCGTCTATGCGTTTCGCCCCCAGCGGCTGAGCGCCTGGTTCTCTCACTTCCGCCAGCTGCACGAGTCCAGCGAGCACCTGGGGGCCGCGGATCGCGAGATGATCGCGGTCGTCGTCAGCGCCGCCAACGGGTGCCTGTACTGCCTCGTGGCGCACGGCGCCGCGCTGCGCGGGGAGCTCGGCGACCCGGTGCTGGGCGAGCGGATCTCCTACGACTGGCGCCGGGCCGACCTCGATGCCCGCCAAAGCGCCATCTGTGCGTACGCCGAGAAGCTCACCCTCCGGCCCCGCGAGGTCACGCGGCAGGACCTGCAGACGTTGCTCGACGCCGGCCTCACCCTCGAGGAGGCGTGGGACGTGGCCGAGATCGCCGCCATGTACAACCTCACCAACCGCATGGCGATGGCGACCAACATGCTTCCCAACCCGGAGTACAGCGGCCAGGCCCGCCCGGGATGAGCGTCCGCGACCGCACACCACAGTGGCTGTCCCTGGACGGCGCCGTCAACGCGCGCGCCGTCGTGCCCGGAGTGCTGCTGCGAGCCGACAACCTGCAGTCGCTCAGCGCCGAGGATGTGCGCAGGCTCGTCGAGGAAGAGTCACTCGAGGTGGTTCTGGACCTGCGCACCGACACCGAGGTCGAGCAAGAGGGGCCCGGCCCCATCACCGCGGCTCCGGGGGTGCGCATCGAGCATCGCTCGCTGTACCCCGACTCCGGGGGGAACACCGATCTGGATGCGGCAGTCAAGCCCTGGGGGCGCGAGGACCGCGAGACCCTGCCGGACGAGACGCCGATCGTCCAGGCCTACATGAGCTACCTCCAGCGCCGCCCCGACTCGGTGGTGGCGTCCGTGCAGACGATCGCCCGCGCCGAGGGAGCCGTCCTGGTCCACTGCGCCGCCGGCAAGGACCGCACCGGCGTCGTCATCGCGCTCGCCCTCGACGCCGGCGGCGTGGACCGTGAGGCGATCGTCTCGGATTACCTCGCCACCGAGGAGCGCATCCACGCCATCTTCGATCGGCTCCTGTCATCTCCGACCTACCGCGAGGAGCTCAAGGACGACTACCCCATGTCGCATGCGCCGGTGGCGCACACCATGGAGCGGCTCCTCGTGCTGGTGGACGAGGGGTATGGCGGCTCGGCCGCGTGGCTATCAGCGCACGGCCTGGCCGACGCCGACCTGGCGCGGCTACGCCGCCGGGTCAGCGGTTAGCCGCGCGCTCCGGCCGTCACCGCGCGGAGCTCGTCCAGCGACTCCTGGATGAGCTGTGAGAGCTCGCGGTCCTCGCTCGCGTCCACCCAGCGTTCGAAGGCGATCCTGAACACGGCGATCCCCGCCTCCGCGGTCAGGCTCGCTGTGGGGTCCGCCACGCCGCGCCGCCGCAGCGCGTCCGACAGCGCCCCTCCCAGCCTGGCGAGCTTGATCAGCTCGCGCTCCTGAAGCTCGGTGTTGGCGGCGATCACCGCCTGGCGCTGGCGTGAGAACGGCCGGCGGGGCTCCAGGACCGCAGCGCCGGCGCGCAAGCCCTCGGCAACCGCGTCGATCGGCGCGGTGGCGTCGGGCGCGTCCTGGACGGCGGTGACCATCGGCTCCTGTAACGCGCCGGCCCCCGCGAAGAGGACCTCGCGCTTGTCGGCGTAGTGGCGAAAGAACGTGCGCTCGGTCAGCCCCGCACGCTTGGCGATCTCCGCCACGGTGGTCTGCTCGAAGCCGCGCTCGGCGTACAGGTCGAGCGCCGCCTGCGCGAGGCGTTCAGCGGCACCGGGCTCCCAGCGGGTCATGGCCCGAGATGATAATGATGACAGCAGCTGACATCAGTGCTAGGGTGATGTCAGCAACTGACATCGACATGGCTGGTCGCCCCTCCCGGCACCGAGACCATGTCGCCCCCTGGAGGTTTCTCATGCGTGTTTTCGTCACCGGCGCGTCCGGCTGGATCGGCTCTGCCGTCGTCTCAGATCTCATGGAGGCCGGGCACGAGGTCGTCGGCCTCGCCCGCTCGGACGCCTCGGCCGACGCGGTGAAGGACGCCGGCGCCGCGGTCGTGCGTGGCTCCCTCGACGACCTCGACACCCTGGCCCGTACCGCCGCCGACGCGGACGGCGTCATCCACACCGCCTACATCCACGACTTCTCACAGATGGAGGCCGCGGCGGCGACCGACCGGAACGTCATCGAAGCGCTGGGGGCGGCGCTGGCGGGCTCCGGGCGGCCTCTGGTGGTCACCACCGGGACCGGGGTCATCCAGCCCGGCCGTCCGGTCATGGAGGACGACCGCCACGACCCGTCGGGGCCCGGCCACCCACGGCGCGAGAACGAGGCCGTGGCCCTCGGACTGGCCGATCGTGACGTCCGGGTATCCATCGTGCGACCGGCGCCGTCGGTGCACGGCCAGGGCGACCACGGCTTCGTCGCCAGGCTGGTCGAGATCGCCCGTGAGCGTGGCGCGTCGGGCTACGTCGGCGAGGGCGCCAACCGGTGGGCGGCGGTCCATCGTCTGGACGCGGCACGGCTGTATCGCCTCGCGCTCGAGCAGGGCCCCGCGGGCGGCGTGTACCACGCCGTCGGCGACGAGGGCGTGGCCACGCGCGAGATCGCGGAGGTCATCGCCCGGCACCTGGACCTCCCACTGGTCTCCGTGGACCCTGAGCAGGCGAGCGACCACTTCGGCTGGCTCGGCGCCTTCTTCAGCTGGGACGCGCCGGCCTCCAACGCGCTCACCCGCGAGCGCCTGAGCTGGGAGCCGACCCATCAGGGGTTGATCGCCGACCTCGAGGCGGGCTTCTACTTCACGCTCGCGGGAGCCGCCGCCTGACCTCACCTACCGGCCGGGTGCGGTCTCCGCGAGCGAGGTATCGAGCGCGGAGACCAACGCCGGGACGTGCTCGGCGGTGAACGCCAGCGGCGGGCGGAGCTTGAGGATGTTGGCGGCACGGCCTGTGGTGCCGATCAGCACCCCGTGATGGCGCAGCCGGTCGCGCACAGCGCGGGCCCGGACGCCGTCGGGCTCGCCGCCGACTCCGTCGGCCACGATCTCGATCCCGCAGGCGAGCCCGACGCCGCGAACGTGCCCGATCGCCTGGTGGCCCCGGGCGAGCCCCTCCAGGGCGTCGCGCAGCGCGCCGCCGCTCATCCGCACGCGGTCCAGTACGCGCTCGTCGTCCATCACATCGAGGACCGCGAGCGCCGCCGCTGCACTGACGGGGTTGCCCCCGAAGGTGCTGAACAGGACGGTGTGGCCGACGAGCGCCTGCACGATCTCGCTGCGGGTCACGACAGCGGCGACGGGATGGCCGTTGCCCATCGGCTTGCCCAGCGTGACGAAGTCCGGAACGACGCCGAAGCGGGCAAACGCCCACATCTCACCGGTGCGGCCGTGGCCGGCCTGCACCTCGTCGGCGATCCACAGTGCGCCGGCCTCGCGGGCCTGCCGGACGAGATCCTGCACGTAGGCGGGGTGAAGATCGTCGATCCGGTCGCTCATCACCAGCCCGTCGAGGATCGCCGCCGCCGGCGGCTGCCCCCGCGCGCGCAACGCGTCCACCGCGGCCGCGAAGCCGGCACCGTCGAGGTACTCGCCACGGTAGGGGTCGGGCGGCTCCCAGCGCGCGACGTGCGCGGGCGGCGCGGTGTCGAACCAGGACTCCGGCGACAGCGCCGCCGTGGCCTCGGTGATCCCGTGGTAGGCATAGGCGGTGCAGAGGCCGCCGCGCCGGCCGGTGACCGCGGTCGCCATGCGCCACGCCAGGTCGTTGGCCTCTGACCCGGAGTTGACCAGCAGCACCGTGTCGAGCTCGGGTGGGCACAGGGCGGTCAGTCGCTCGGCCAACTCGATCGCGGCGGGGTGCAGGTAGCGCATGTGGGTGTTGACCCGCCGCCCCTGGCGAGAGATGGCGGCGGTCACCCGCGGATGGCCATGGCCGACGCAGGGAACGTTGTTGTAGACGTCGAGGTAGCGCCGCCCGGCGGTGTCGGTGATCCACACCCCCGCGGCGCGCGAGACCTCGACGGGGACGTCGTAGAAGAGCGCCTCCATCGCGGGGCCGAACGCCGACGCGCGTCGCTGCTCCAGCGAGCCGCCGCCACCCGGCCCGGACACCTCGGCGCCGAGCCGGCGCGCCACCTCGGGCCAGCCGGCGGCCTGCATCGACTCGAGCATCCGCGCGCACTGTCCGTTGTATCGCTCTGCGAAGCCCTGCTCCTCCAGGCCCTGCGCCACACGCCATGAGCTGATGGCGATCGTCACGGCGCCGCGGGCCGCCCACATGACGCCCAGGACATCGAGCTCCAGATCCTCGAGCTCGGTGCGCCGCTGGAAGCCGTCGAGCACGAGCCGGGCCATCCGGAACAGCTCGTCGCCCTCCCGTCCGACACCCAGCGAGTCGAGCACCGAGGCCAGCTCGGTCACCATCGCGGTGTGGCTCATGTCGCCGAAATCGATGATCCCGGTGATGAACCCGGCGTCGTCGGTCACCGTGTTGTCCACCGAGAGATCGGTGTGGGCGACCTGGGCGCGCAGCCTGGGCCAGACCGGCGACACCGTGCGCTCGAACTCGTCCAGGACGCGCGCGACCAGCGCGCGCTGGCGACCGTCGCGGATGTCGTCGAGCATCCCCCGGGCGGCGAGAGCGTGCTGTACGTCCCACAGCATCGTGCGGCGCGCCCGCGGGTGGGTGAAGCCGCGCAGCGCCTGGTCCAGCCGCGCCGTCGTCTCGCCCCAGGCGATGAGCGCAGCGTCGCTCAACCGCGCCGCCTCGATCCGGCTGTGCCCGGGCAGCACGTCATAGAGCCGGGCCCAGTGCACGACGTCGCCGTGGGTCCACTGGGCCCTCAGCTCCGTCACGGCGTCTCCCGGCTGCGCCGGACGGGCCGGGGCGGTCTCACCGCCGGCGCCGGCACCGGTCCGGGCCGGGCGCCATGGGAGCGCCACGCGCAGGCCCGGGTCGGCCGCCGTCACGTGCAGGGCCGCCTCGGCCTCCATGTCCAGGACCCCGGGGTCCTCGGACGCGTTGGAGACCTTGAGGATCGCCAGCGGCTCACCGTCGGAACCGTCGAGGGCGAACGTCCGGTCGCGCTCGCTACCGAGGTCGCGCGCCGCCGCGGCCGTCACGCCGAAGCACGCCCGGGCCAGCCCAATCGCATCCGCATTCGACAGCGCGGGCCGCGACGCGCTCAGCACCGTATCCACGGCGAGCGACGCTACCAGCGGCGGCGTTGTAGCTTCCATCTGCACAGCAGTGACGAGAACGAGAGAGGGATCTATGGCCGACTACGCAGTCATCAACCCGGCGACGGGCGAGACCGTCCGCGAGTACCCGACCATCACCGACGACGAGCTGCGCGACGCCATCGGGCGCGCCGACGCGGCGCACAGCAGCTGGGCCACGTCATCCACCGTGGAGGAGCGCGCCGCCGCGATCCGCCGCGTCGGCGAGCTGCACACCGAGAAGCGCCAGGAGCTCGCCGAGATCATCGTGCGCGAGATGGGCAAGCCGATCGAGCAAGCGCTCGGCGAGGTCGACTTCTCCACCGCGATCTACGACTACTACGCCGACAACGCGCCGTCGCTGATGGCCGATGAGCCGATCAAGCTGCTGGAGGGCAACGGCTCGGCGCTGGTGCGCCGCAGCTCCTACGGCCTGCTGCTGGGGATCATGCCCTGGAACTACCCCTACTACCAGGTGGCGCGCTTTGCGGGGCCCAACCTGGTGATCGGCAACACGATCCTCCTCAAGCACGCGCCGCAATGCCCGGAGTCCGCCCTGGCGATGGAGCAGATGTTCCACGAAGCGGGGATCCCCAAGGACGCCTACATCAACATCTTCGCCACCAACGACCAGATCGAGTGGGTGATCGGCGACCCGCGCGTGCGCGGCGTGTCGCTGACCGGCTCTGAGCGGGCAGGCTCCGCGGTCGCCGCCATCGCGGGCCGCAATCTCAAGAAGGTGGTGCTCGAGTTGGGCGGCTCGGATCCGTTCATCGTGCTCGGCACCGACGACATGGACGCCACGGTCGAGCAGGCGGTGGGCGCGCGGCTGGAGAACTCCGGCCAGGCGTGTAACGCGGCAAAGCGCTTCATCGTCGTCGACGATCTCTATGACGAGTTCGTTGACAAGTTCAGCTCACAGCTGCTGGCAGTGAAGCCCTCCGACCCCACCAAGGAGGGCGTCCAGGTCGGCCCGCTGTCCTCGTCGACGGCGACCGAGCGGCTCGCCGAGCAGGTCAAGCGCGCCGTGGACCAGGGCGCGACCCTGGTGGCGGGTGGCGAGCATGACGGCAACTTCTTCGAGACGACGATCCTCACCGACATCAAGCCGGACAACGACGCCTACAAGGAGGAGTTCTTCGGGCCGGTGGCCTCGATCTACCGCGTGGGCAGCGAGGACGAGGCGGTCAAGCTGGCCAACGACACCCCGTTCGGCCTGGGCTCCTACGTGATGACCAACGATTCGACGCAGGCCATGCGCGTCGCCGATCAGATCGACGCCGGCATGGTCTTTGTGAACGCCGCGGGCCTCGAGGGCGCGGAGCTGCCCTTCGGCGGCGTCAAGCGCTCCGGCTTCGGCCGCGAGCTCGGGCGCTTCGGCGCGGATGAGTTCGTCAACAAGAAAATGATCCGCATCGCCTGAGCCATGGCGGCGGCGGGGTTGTGCATCGCCTGAGCCATGGCGGCGGCGGGGTTGTGCATCGCCTGAGCCATGGCGGCGGCGGGGTTGCGCACACGAGCGCGCAACCCCGCGCCCGGGTGCGGCTAGGCGCCGGGCCCGGCGCCGTTGGCGCCTGGCCCCGCGGCGTGCGGGGTCAGACCGAACGCAATCTGGTCGCCCTGCGTGCGCGCCTCGAGCTCGGCGTCGTCGAGAAACGGGGCCGCCTCTGACTCGACGAAGACGCGCGCGCCGCCCTCCTCGATGATCTGGTCGCCCGGCGCGGGCTGCGGGGCGATCTCGATGGCGAGCTGAGACTCGCCGGCGCTGCGGATGCGCAGCCCGGCGTCGTCGGGGACCTCGGGGCGGTGCAGCAGGCTGTCGACGGCCTCAACCGCCGATGGTGAGAGCGTGAGCATGGATGCTCCTTCATTTGGGACCAAGCCCTTTCGCGTACCCAGCTGCTTGGGCCGCAAACCCCGCGGCGGGCCCGCCGGCGCGCGTCAGGCCCGCATAAGCACCGTGGCAAATTCTTCGCCGGTTCTCGTCGGAGGCATGCACTCGTGTGGTGAACTGGCCCGCCGATGACGGTCTCGTCCTCTCCCGAACCGCTGATGACTCGGCGACGCCTGTTGCGCGCGGGTGTGGGCGCTGCGGTGCTCGGCGGCGGAGCCGTGGGCGTGTCGCGCCTGTTGGGCGGCGACGTGCCGCTTTTGGCGTCGTGGCGGGTGACCGAGGGCGCCA
Organism: uncultured Actinomycetota bacterium; assembly: GCA_963758035.1. Taxonomy (GTDB): domain Bacteria; phylum Actinomycetota; class Thermoleophilia; order Solirubrobacterales; family Solirubrobacteraceae; genus Palsa-465. The sequence continues at coordinate 920,106 of CAVWTW010000010.1, read as the reverse complement.
AAGGGACGGTGCGACACTTTCACTCGGCGCCCGAGCTCGAGCCCCCCACGACCTATGCGCTCGCCACGGACGCGCGGCCGGCCGGCGGGCGGTACCTGTTCATGGGGCCGGCCGGCGTGGGCGGCGCCCAGGCGGGACCGATGATCGTCGACAGCGCGGGCGAGCCGATCTGGTTTCGGCAGGCCGGTGGCGGCGCCTGGCCCACCAACTTCGCCGTCCACACCTACCGCGGTGAGCCCGTGCTGATCTGGTGGGAGGGCAAGGTGCTCAGCGGCTACGGATTTGGCGAGGCGGTGATCCTCGACCGGTCATATCGCGAGATCGCGCGGGTCAGGGCCGCCAACGGCCACCACATCGACCTCCACGAGCTGACGCTCACCGATCGCGGCACGGCGTTGTTCACCTGCCCGCCGGTCACGACGCCGGTGAACCTGACCGCCATCGGCGGCTCGCCCCACGCCGCGGTGCGCGATTCGATCTTCCAGGAGGTGGACATCGCCACCGGTCGCCTCGTACAGGAGTGGCGCAGCCTCGGTCACATCGATCCGGCCGAGTCCTACCGCGCTCCCACGCACAACTTCGACTACATGCACCTCAACTCGATCGACGTCACGCCGGACGGCAACCTGCTCATCTCCGGCCGCCACACCTGGGCGCTGTACAAGCTCCACCGCGAGACCGGTGCGGTCATGTGGCGCCTGGGGGGAAAGCGGAGCCAGTTTGACATGGGGTCAGGTGCGCAGTTCGCCTGGCAGCACGACGTCCGGCTGCCCAACTCCCACACGCTCACGGTGTTCGACAACGGCGACGACGGCCGGACCAAGACCCATCCCACCCGCGGCCTCAAGCTCGACCTCGACGAGCCGGGGCGCCGGGTGACGCTCTCACGCGCCTACCTTCGCTCCCGGCCGGTCGACGCCACCGCCATGGGCTCCGCCCGGCACCTTGGCGACGGACACATGGCCGTCGGGTGGGGCTCGGCGCCATATGTGACGGAGTTCGATGCCGCCGGCGCCGTCCTCGCCGACCTGCGCATCGGGACCAGCTCAGAACAGAAGTCCTACCGCAGCTTTCGCCAGGCCTGGTCCGGGCGCCCAGCGACCTCCCCCGCCCTGGCCGTTTCGCGCGACCGCTCGAGCGCCCGCGCCACCGCGTACGTGAGCTGGAACGGTGCCACCGAGGTCAGCCACTGGCGAATCGAGGCCGGCGCGCGACACGGTGACATCAACACGGTCGGCGTCGTGCCGCGACGCGGGTTTGAGACCGCGGTCAATCTCGGCACCGGTGAGGGCTACGTCGCCGTCACCGCGCTGGACGCGCACCGCAAGGCGCTGGGGGCCAGCGCCGTCGTCGCCGCGTAGCACCGTCTGTGATCAAGCAGGATCGAAGAAGCGCTGGACAGCGCGTATTCCTACGCTTGCCGCACACGACGACACGAGGAGGGACGCGCAATGAAGACGATGAGCTGTCAGCAACTGGGTGGACCGTGTGACTTCGAACTGCGGGGGACGACCGCCGATGAGGTCATCAAGGCACAGGATCAGCACCTCAAGGACATGGTCGCCGGCGGTGACGCCACCCACGAGGGCGCGCTGAAGGACATGAAGGGCCGGTGGAAGCGACCGATCTCGGGAATGGGCTGGTATCGAAAGGTCAAGCGCGACTTCGCCGGGCTTCCGGACGCCTGATCTGACGCCGGCTACAGCGTCGAACGCCGGGCGGGCCGGCGCGGCCGTGCAGGCCTACGGTCCGCCCGACAGCTCAAATGGCTGGTGGCCGGCAGGAGATCCTTCCAGATGGGCACAGGGGACCGTGCGACACTCTCGCTCATGAGCGCCCAACCGAGCGTCGCGTGTGACCACTCCTGACTGGCATACCGACGACTTCCCCGAGTTGCGACCGGGTCCGCCGTGGGTGATGCAGGAGATGATCGAAGCCGAGCCGGCGCTGGTGAAGACGCTGCTGAGCGATCCGCCCGCGGGGACCTCGGCCGCGGCTGAGGTGATCCTCGACGCACTGGAGCACCACCGCCCGGTCATCGTCGCCGGGTGCGGAACCTCGGAGCACGCCGCCCATGGCGTCGCCACCATGCTCAGGGCCGCCGTCGACCCCCAGCTGTCGGGCCTGGTGCAGGCGAGACCCGCGCTGAGCGCCGCGCTGGACCCTGCCCCGGGCATATGCCTGGTCGTGTCTCACGACGGCGAGACGCACGCCACCATCCTGGCCCTGGACGCTGCGCGCGCAGCGGGCGCGCGGACGATCGCGATCACCCATCAGCGCGACGGGAGTGTGGCGCGCGGCTCACAGCACGTGCTGCTCACGCCCCGCCATGACGAGTCGTGGTGCCACACCGTCGCCTACACCTCGGCGCTGGCGGCGGGTGCGGGGCTGGCGGGGTCGGTGGGACCGTTCGCCGCTGAGCCGACCGCAGCCGGCGACCTTCTCCAGCGGGCCTCGAGCTCCCCGCAGGCCGCGTCGGTGGCGGCCCGACTGGCCGACCGCCGCGTCGTCCTGTGCGCCGGCGCGGGCTCCGACCTCACCACCGCCCGCGAGCTGGCGCTGAAGATCGCCGAGGGCGCCCGGGTGCCGACGATCGCGCTGGAGCTGGAAACCGTGCTGCACGGACAGCTCGCCGGTCACGAGCCCGCCGACGCTCTCGTGCTCGTGGCCATCACTGACGGCCCCGCCCGCGAGCGCATCGCGCACCGTGCCGGCGATGTGGCCCGTGCCGTCGCCGCCATCGGCATGCCCGTCGCTGGGCTGTTCTCCGCTAGCTATGACCAGGCGCTCGCACCCGAGCTCACGCGCGCCGGACGGGTCGTCACCGAGCCGGCTGACCCCGGGCTGCTCGACTCCCGGCTGGCCGGACTGCTGGCGGGAGCGGGCGCGCTGCAAACGCTCACGCTTGAACTGGCCCACGCCCGCGGCGTGAACCCCGATCTCATCCGCCGCGAGGAGGCCCCCTACCGCGACGCGGCAGACGAGGCGGAGGGGTCAGACGAATGGTGAGCCGGCGCACACCCCAGCCCGTGCCACAACTACGGAGGGACCCGCGATGACGACCTACGAGAGTCTGCCTGACGACCTCCCGGTGCCCGAGGACGATGGCGCCGCCGAGCATCTGCCCGGTATGGCGATGCCGCAGCTCACCCTGGCGGCTACTGACGGTGCGGCGGTGGACGTGAGCGCACTGGGCGCAGGACGCACGGTGCTCTATCTCTATCCGCGGAGCGGCAAGCCCGGCGTCGATCTGCCTGAAGGCTGGGACGCGATCCCCGGCGCGCGCGGATGCACGCCGGAGGCACGCGGATTTCGCGATCACATCCAGGAGCTGCGCGACGCAGGCGCCGCGCGCGTGTTCGGCCTCTCCTCGCAGGACACCGACTATCAGAGCGAGTTCGCGACACGCATGTCCCTGCCCTTCCCGATCCTGTCGGACCCCTCCCTGCGCCTCGGTGAGCTGATGAGGCTGCCGACGTTCGAGGCGAACGGACGAACGCTCTACAAGCGCCTGACGATGATCATCCTCGATGGGCAGATCGAGCACGTCTTCTATCCGATCTTCCCCCCGGATCGACACGCCGGCGAGGTGGCCAGCTGGCTCCAGGCACACCCGCGGGCGTGAGGACCATGCGGGTCACCGCAGCCCTGCCGCCCGGTGACACGACCGGATAGCAGCGACGCTCGCTCGTTCACATCTTTTGCGTGCGCGGCGCGCCGCGCTCATCGCCCACGACCGGCGCGGGCACGGACGCTCCACCCAGACCAGCGGCGGCCACGACATGGACCACTACGCCGATGACCTGGCGGCGGTCACCGCCCACCTCGATCTCTCCGACGCGATCCACATCGGGCACTCCACCGGTGGGGGCGAGGTGGTCCATTACATCGCGCGCCACGGGCAGAGCCGCGTGGCCAAGGCGGTGCTCATCAGCTCCGTGCCACCGCTCATGGTGCAGACCGAGGCCAACCCCGGCGGCCTGCCCAAGAGCGTCTTCGACGACCTCCAGGCCCAGCTGGCCGCCAACCGGTCGGTGTTCTACCGCGCGCTCCCCTCGGGGCCTTTCTACGGCTTCAACCGGCCCGGAGCGGAGCCCTCGGAGGCGATCATCCAGAACTGGTGGCGTCAGGGGATGATGGGCGGCGCCAAGGCGCACTACGACGGCATCGTGGCCTTCTCCCAGACCGACTTCACCGAGGATCTCAAGCAGATCACGGTGCCGGCCCTCGTCATGCACGGCGAGGACGACCAGATCGTCCCCTACGCCGACTCGGGGCCGTTGTCGGCGAAGCTGCTGCCCAACGGGACGCTCAAGTCCTACGAGGGCTTCCCCCACGGCATGCCGACCACCCAGGCCGACACCATCAACGCCGACCTCCTGACCTTCATCCAGTCGTAACCGGCAGGCCCGACTCACCCCTCACGATCGACCACAGCTGGCGCGAGGTCGCCAAGACCGCCCGCGCCTTCGTGCGGCGCCTCGTCTAGCCGGCCTGCCGCGCCGCGGCCCGACGAGCCTGGTCGCGCTCGACCAGCTTGCTGATGCGCTTGGGAAACAGGCCGAGGTCGTTGATCATGTCCCGGCCGGCGACGCCGATCGTGAGCATGCCGCCGAACAGCGCCACCGCGTCGATCGACTTGCGCCCTTGCTTGTCCCAGTAATCGTCGTGCAGGTCGAGCCACAGCGCGAACTCATCCAGGGTCAACGCCGCCGCGACCCCGTAGCCGCCCGCGGTGACCCGTGAGGCCCATTCCGGCATCCGCTCCCCGATCCCGATCCGATAGGTCCACAGGTATCCGATCCCCAGCAGGCCGAAGATCCCGAACGTGCTGTGGTGGATGTGGCGACCGCCGGTGGAGATGTTGTGAAACGGGCCGATTCCGGCGCGGATCGAGTGGGTGATCCCGCGCGCGACGGCGAACGCCGACGTGAAGCCGACCGCGCTGAGCAGCGCCCGTTCCTGGCGAGCCGTATGACAGTGGCGGTTGTAGACCTCGCGTAGCGACATCGGCCCTTACACCCTAACCGGCCGGGGCGTGATCCGCGCGTTGGGGCGCAGGTGCACGGCGTGCGGGTCGGCCGCGCGCGGACCGACCCAGTAGCGACGGTCAGCCCAGCCACAACCGGCCTCGATCTGGCACTCAACTGTTAGCGTCGCCCGCCGTGCAGTTCAGCCGCGAGTTGCGCAACGACGTGCTGGGCGGGGACATCACGCTCTCGGTCCGGCTCTGGACCCGGCCGCAGGTCAAGCTCGGTGGCCGCTACCGCGTCGGCCCCGGCCAGATCGAGGTGGACGCCATCGAGCTCGTCCCGTTCGCCGCGATCAGCGCGCCGGACGTCCGACGAGCCGGGGAGCCCGACCGCGAGACGCTGCGCCGGCGCGCCGCGCACGCCGGCCCGATCGACGAGGACACGCTCGTCTATCGCATCGAGTTTCACGCCGTGAGGCCGGATGCCTGAGCACTCGCTTCAGCGCTCAGGGCGGAGTCTCATCGGCCAAAAACCGACCCGTCATCCCCCGTCACATCGCCGACTGCCGGACACGCGGGATCCATCTCCCGGTTGACGCTGGAGCGCCCCGGTCAAGCGCCCCGTCACGCCGGCAGAGACGGACCCGCGGCGAACCGTCGAACCGATAATCCGCCTGCGCCGAGGGAGTAAACTGTGAAGGGCGCCAACAACAAAGAGCAACGGCCCCCACGCTGGCGGCCACGCTCGGGAAGGTGATCACCATGGACTTCGCCCCGCCCCACTTCACGCGGGTCGTTTGCGCCCCTGTTGTCGCTGCATCGGTGGCGACACACACCATCCCGTCTTGAGCCAGAGTCACACGGACTCGTCGCGCTCATCTGAAAGGACCTCACCATGCCAGTCTTCTTTTTCACCGTCGAACAGCAGGAACGTGCCATCGTTGAACGGTTCGGGAAGTTCGTCCGCGTTGCCGGCCCGGGGCTGCAGCGTAAGTCACCGTTCGTCGAGAAGGTGGCCGGGCGGATGAGCCTTCAGGTCGAGCAGCTCAACGCCGACATCGAGACCAAGACGCGTGACAACGTGTTCGTGGTGGTCAAGCTGGCGATCCAGTACATGGTCAGCGCCGAGGACGGCAAGGTCAAGGACGCGTTCTACAAGCTGGATGACCCCGAAGTGCAGATGAAGTCCTACGCCTTCGATGTCGTCCGCTCGCACATCCCGACCATGGACCTCGACGAGGCCTACGCCGACGCCGACACCATCGCCAAGCACATCCAGGACACCCTGCAGACCCAGATGGCCGACTACGGCTACGAGATCATCAAGGCGCTGATCACGAACATCGAACCGGACCAGCGCGTCAAGGATGCGATGAACAACATCAATGCCGCGCGCCGCAACCAGGAGGCGGCGACGGCACAGGGCGAGGGTGACAAGACGCTTCGCATCAAGAAGGCCGAGGCTGAGTCCGCGTCGATGCGCCTGCACGGTGAGGGCGTCGCGGCCGAGCGCGTGGCGATCGCCCAGGGACTGAAGGACTCGCTCGCCGTCCTGGCCGACGAACACGGCATCGACCCCAAGGAGGCGATGGGCCTGGTTGCGCTGACGCAGTACATGGACACGATCCGTTCCGTCGGCGAGCACGGCAACATGACCACACTCCTGCTCCCCCACTCTCCGGCTGCGGTCGGATCACTCATGGACCAGATCCAACAGGGCATGCTGACGGGCAATCTCGCCGCCAGCGGCGCGACAGGCGGCGGCAACGGTGCGCGACGCCCGGCTCCCGCCGCCCCGCAGATCGCGCCCCCGGAGACGCCGCGCCAGCGGCAACGGTAAGCGCAGCGCGGCATGACCGAGACGACGGTTGACGACAGACGGGGGATGATCGCCTTTCTCGGCGTCGACCCCGACCCGGGTCTGCTCGCCGATGATCGTCTGAATCTCCCCCAGACCGAGCAGCCCCCGGAGCCGGCCGCGCCTTCCCCCAGGCACGGCCGGCTGGTCGCCGCCGGCTCGGCCCTGACGGGCATCACCCTGATCGGCGGAGTGGCGCTGACCGTCTACGGCGCCGTGGAGTTGCTGTTCAACGGCGGGGGAGCGTTTAGCGTCGTGATCGCCGTCATCGGGATCCTGCTGGCGGCCACTCACTGGGGATGGGTGCACGTCGCTGAGTACCTCGGCCTCACGATCGACGCCCGCCGACAGCGCGTGTCCGATGCACAGAGACGGGCGTGGCTGGCGGGCATCGAGCCCTACCCGCGCTTCGGCGTCTCCACCAGCGTGCTCGACGATGCCTCGATCCGCATCGAACGCGTCCGCTATCGGCCCACGTTGACCGCGGCTCGTACCTTCACCTTCGTGCGTGAGACCGACGCGGAGACGACCTACGAGGCTCAGACGCCGGCGGAGGTCATCGCTGCGACGGTCGAGACGATGCGCCGCCAGGCCCGGCTGGAGACCGACCGCCTCCACGAGCTGTGGGAGGTCGCCTCCACGTCCTATGCCGCTCGGCTCGCCGATGGCGACGACGAGCAAGAGCGCCTGGCCGCGGAGCGAGCCGCCGCCACCGCGCTGTCAGAGCACATCAACGCTTCGCTGTTGGAGCCTCCGGTGATCGAGTAGCGGCGGCGCGTGGCCTGGCTCAAGCATCCCCCCTGGTGGGCCTCCAGCGCCGTCCCATACCCGTTCTTCTGGCTGGTGCCGACGATTGGGGCGGCGGCGGGATTCGCCGCCGCGAACCAGCTCCACGTCCCGGTGTGGACCGGGTTTCTCTGCGGCGAGCTCCCGGCTCTCGCGATCGAGGCCTGGTGGCGTCACCGGCGAGTCAGTGCCGGATGGCCATCGCCAGATGCGTCAACGTCGAGACGACGTAGACAAGACCCAGCAGATGGCGAAACCAGTTGACGCCGTCGACCAGCTCCTCGTAGGCCCAGAGCGCCATCGCCAGATAGGACACCGCGAGAGCATCGCGGTGCCCAGCCCCGTGCATCATGTTCGCCGCCACGCCGCCGATAAACGCGACGATCAGGGGGACGTTGGGGAACTGGACGAGCGGAAACCCCCGCGGCCAGCTGAATTGCCTGACGCGCGTGACGCCGGCCAGCACACGCTCTCGGTCCACACTCCCTAGACCCCCCGTCGCGGCATTCCTTTCATGCCCGACCGCCACCTCCACGTCGCTGACACCTCAGCTACGGGGACGATCCGAGATCGCGGCGGCCCGCGCATACGCGGGACGCGCCGTGCCACGCTGCACGTAAGCCTCGAGGCCCGGCCATGGCGTGAGCAGCTCTCGCGTGTGTGCCCCTTCGAGGACGCTGGTGCACATCACGTCGGCGGCGCTGAAGCGATCCGCCACCAGATACTCGCGCTCCGCGAGCGCTGACTCCACGGCGGCAGCTGCCGCCGCGAAGCGAGCCTGCGCGGGGGAGTCCTCGATCCCTTCGCGAAGCTCACCGATCCATCGAAACAGCGGCGCCTCGAGCTCTGAGACGGCGAACAGCACCCACTGGTAGACGAGCCCTCGCTCAGTGGAGCCGACCGGTCCGATCAGCCCCGCGTCCGGGTTGAGGTCGGCCAGCTGAAGGCAGATCGCCGCGGACTCGAACATCGTGACGCCGTCGGCGAGCTCGAGGGCCGGAACGCGCCCTAGCGGATGTCGCCGCAGATGCTCCTCAGACCGGCGCTGTCCACCGGCGATCTCAGTCAGGTCATATGGCGCGCCGGTCTCCTCCAGAAGCCAGAGGACGCGGCTTGACCGGGTTCGCGGCATGTAGTAGAGCCGCGGGGGCGTCATCGACAGGCAGCCTACCGCGGAGTAGAGTCTTTCTGGCAGGTTCCACCGCTTGGGTGTCGCGCTCTCTCATCCTTCCTGTGGTCAGTGTTCTCAGTGGAGCGATGAGGAGTTCAGTCGATGCCGAAGCAGAACAACGAGCCTGGTCCGGGGCGGTCGACCGCGTCGACGGCGTTTGACGACGTGCGCAAGGAGATCGCGCGACGCAACGAGGAGGCCACCCAGAAGGCCCGCAAGCTGCGCGCGGCACGCGACCGCGAGCAGCAGTTGGCGCGGCGTCAGTGGGACGTGGCCTAGGAGCTCACCCATGTCCCGGATGCAGCAGGTCATCGACGCGCTCGAGGCTGAGCGTGCCGAGGTCCAGGAGCATCTCGCGTGGCTCGATCATCAGATCGGTGAGTTCCAGGCCCACAACGGCGGATCGCCGGCCGGGCCCCCTGCCAGGTCGACACGCCGCGCGACGGCGCGGCGGGCGAGCAAGCGCCGCGCCACCGCTCGCAGCCGGCAGACCGACACCAAGGCGAGCGTGATCGCCTTCCTTGCCGAGCATCCCGAGAGCACCGCGGGTGACGTCGCCAAGGCGCTCAATCTCAACGCCGGAAGCGTCTCGACGCGGTTGACCCAACTGGCCAAGCGCGGCGAGATCCGGAAGGCATCGCGGGGCTACAGCACGACGTAGGCGTTGGCCCGACGACGCCCCGGCCCAGCCCGCGATCACCGGGGCGCCGCGCCGGAGCCTGCCTCACAGATCGCCTGGGCAACGTCGACCCACCAGACCCCGCAGACCAACGGCGCCTTGCGCAACCCACCCGCTGAGTGATAGACAGCCGGGATCCGGTGTTCGTGCGGGAGGTGACGTATGAGGTTTGCCAGGGTCGTCGCGGCATGTGCTGCACTCGCTGTCCTGGGGACGATCGTGCTGGGCTCAGCGGGCTCGTCCGCGGTGACGCCTCGCCGCTCCGCTGCGGTCAGGCAGGCCGACAGCGCCCACCGGTCCGCGCCGAAGCCCGCCACGCCGGACGGGCTCGGCATCGCGCCGGGCAAGATCAAGCACGTGTGGCTGATCATCCTGGAGAACAAGTCCTATGACGCGAGCTTCACGGGGCTGAACCGCAACACGTACCTGTGGCAGACGCTGCCCCGCCAGGGCGTGCTGCTCAAGAACTACTACGGGACGGGCCACTTCAGCCAGGACAACTACCTCTCGCTCGTCAGCGGCCAGGCCACCGAGTCAGACACACAGGACGACTGCCCCTCCTATAACCACTTCGCCGGGCACGTCGACCTCTCGGGCTCGCTGAAGACCAATCCGAACTACGGCCAGATGACCTCGGCCGCCGGACCCAACGCGGCTCCCGGCGCCAACGGCTGCGTCTACCCGGCGGCGGTGCCCACGCTGTTCAACCAGCTCGACAAGGCACACGTCAGTTGGAAGGGCTACGCCCAGGACCTCAACAACCCTGATCCGGCGGGGACCGCTCCGCACAGCGCCGGTACCAACGTCTGCGGCGCGCCCTTCGCCCAGCCGGGAACGGCCGGCTCCACCACGCAGCCCAATCCCGGCAGCGCCGACGCGACCGACCAGTACGTGCCCAAGCACTTCCCGTTCCCGTGGTTTGAGTCGATCCTGGGCTCAGGCGACTGCAACGCCAAGCACATCACCAACCTGTTCAGCCAGAACGACGGCCTGGTCCACGACCTCAAGCACGAGTCCACCACCCCAGCCTTCAGCTGGATCACTCCGGACAACTGCAGCGACGCACACGACGCCGTGTGCCACGGCAACAACCTCTCCGGCGGGTTCGCCAATCCCACCACGCCCAAGCCGCCGGTCAACTACACCGGCGGGCTGTACGCCGCCGACCAGTTCCTGGCCCATGTGGTCCCCGAGATCGAAGCCTCGCGCGCGTTCAAGGACGGCGGCCTGATCGACATCACGTTCGACGAGGCCTTCCCCCCCTTCACCTACACCGGCAACAGCTTCGCCAACTCCACCCAGGTGCCGCCCAACGCCCGCACCTCGATCCAGGACGATTCCGCGGGTGAGACGCTGTTCGGTCACACCGTGCACTCGGAGCCGACCGGGCCCAACACACCGCTGCTCGCAGACAAGCAGGGCAACCAGCTGTATCCGGGTCCCGGCTACAACTCCTTCATCGACCGGCCGAGCAATTGCGTCGCCCAGACCACGCCGAAGCTACCGGCCGGAACCTGCCTGCTGGGCGGTGGGGACAGCGTCCCCGGCGCGCGCACCGACGCCGGCGCCACCGCCGCCGCGGGCAGCTCGACGATCAGTGACAACGCGGCGGTCGCCACCGATCCCGGACGCACCGTCACCGGCAGCGGCATCCCGGCCGGGGCACACGTCGGGCCGGTGACGGACACCCCGGTCACCGCGACAGCGCCCAATCAGCTCGGCGGCTTCGTGGACAAGGGCTCGTTCCAGCTCGTCGACGGCTCCGGCCACGCGATCACCACCACCGGGCCAGTCGCGGGCGTCATCCTGGGGGCGGAGTCGCCACAGACCGACCCGCTGTTCGACGCCAAGGATCCCACCACCGGCGGCGGCGACACCGGCAGCGTCCTGATCTCGCCCTACATCCGACCGGGCTCGGTCAGCAAGCGGTTCTACAACCACTACAGCTGGCTGCGCACCATGGAGGACCTGTTCTCGGTGGCCGGCCACTCGCGGGGCCTGGACGGCGATGGGCACATCGGCTATGCCGCCCAACGAGGCCTGGCGCCGTTCGGCCGCGACGTCTTCACCAATCCCACGGGACCAAAGCACCACGTCGCCGGGCGCGGTGAGCTCCCCAGCTGGCTTCCCAGGGCCGCAGTTCCGGCGACCGACCGGGTCCTCACCGCCACGCCGCGCCGGCCGCGGCTGGCCATCGAGGGTGACACGGTGGCCATGCACCTGCCCGGTGGCCGGGCCATGGTCACCGCGGTCGGCCCGGCGGTGCCCGAGGAGGGTCAGCAACCGATCCCGGCCACCAGCCCGGCCCGGTTCACCCTCACCATCGCCGCCGTCCACGGGAGCATCCCGCTGTCGGCTCGGGACTTCGCCTTCCTCGGCGAGCACGGAGAGCGCAACGGCGCCCGGGTCACCCTGCGCGGCGGCGGCCGCCTGCCCCGGCGGGTCGTTGCCGGCCGGCCGGTGACGCTGACGTTGAGCGCGGTGCTCCCGACCGGCAACGGCCAGCTGCGCTGGACGCCGATGGGCCGCAGACCAGTCGTGTCGTGGGACTTCGACGTGGAGATCGACTGACAAGCCCCACGATGACCAGGCTGCCGGGCGGCGTCAGCCGTCGCCCGGCCGGCGCTGAAGCGACGGCTGGAGAACCTGCTCGCCGTAGCTGGTGTCGGCGGGGTTGAGGTTGACGCCCGGCGCGACGATCTCGTCGATGCGGTCGAGGGTCGCGGGGTCGAGGCCAACGTCGGCGGCGGGGAGCTGGCTGTCGAGCTGCTCCATCGTCCGTGGCCCGATGATCGCCGAGGTCACGGCGGGGTGATTGACGACGAACGCGATCGCCAGCTCGATGAGCGACACGCCGGCCTCGTCGGCGACCTTCGCGAGTTGCGCGACGGCTGCGAGCTTGCGCTGGTTCTCCGCCAGCGACATGTCAAAGCGCGCGGCCAGCCGCTGCCGCGCCGGGGAGGTGGGTGAGCTGTCGGCGCTCCAGCTTCCCGACAGCCAGCCGCCGGCCAGCGGGCTGTAGGTGAGGATGCCCATGCCATGCCGGCGGGCCGTGGGCAGCACGTCGAGCTCGATCCCGCGGACCAGCAGCGAGTACGGCGGCTGCTCGGTACGGAAGCGTTCAAGGCGCCGCTCGCGTCCCGTCCACTGCGCCTCGACGATCTCGCCGGCGGAGAATGAGGACGAGCCGATGTAGCGGACCTTGCCCTGGTGGACGAGGTCGGTGAGCGCACCGAGGGTCTCGTCGATGTCGGTGTTCGGATCGGGGCGGTGCATCTGGTATAGGTCGATCCAGTCCGTGCCCAGGCGCCGCAGCGAATTCTCGACCTCGGTGATGATCCAGCGGCGTGACACGCCGCCGTGGTTGGGGTCCTCACCCATCGGTCCCCAGAACTTGGTGGCCAGCACGACGTCGTCACGGCGGCCCTTGAGCGCCCTGCCGACGATCTCCTCCGACTCGCCGGCCGAGTAGACGTCGGCGGTGTCGACGAAGTTGATCCCCGCATCCAACGCGCCATGGATGATGCGGGTGGAGTCGTCGTGGTCGGTATTGCCCCAGGCGCCGAACATCATCGTGCCGAGGCACAGCTTCGAAACGTGGACGCCGGTGCGTCCGAGTGTGCGGTATTCCATGGTGGTCTCCCGGGAGTTGTGCAAGCGCGTTGTGGCCGTCAGAACGCCTGCGCCGTGGGGCGGACGAGGATCTCGTTGAGTGACACGCTGCGCGGTCGCGAGACGGCGAAGGCGATGATCTGGGCGATGTCCTCGGGCGCGATCGCTGTCTGCTCGTACATCTGCTCGGCGGCCGCCTTCGTCTCGCGGTGCGTGATGTGGTCGGTGAGCTCGGTGGCGACGGCGCCGGGTTCGATGACGATCACGCGCACATCGGGCTGCAGCTGCTGGCGCAGCGACTCCGACCACCCGTTCATCCCCCACTTGGTCGCGGCGTAGACGGCGTTGCCGGGCCGCGCGGTCCGGCCGGCGACCGAGGAGAGGTTGATCAGGTCGCCTCCGTCGCCGGCGATGAGCTGATCGAGGAACACCTCGGTCGCCGTGATCGCCCCCAACAGGTTGGTGTCGATCATCCGGCGATAGTCCTCGAAGAGCTCGGCGGAGAACGGGCCCAGCAGCATCACGCCGGCATTGTTGACCAGGATGTCGGCGCCACCGAGGTCGTCCGCGACCCGCCGGGAGGCGGCCACGATCGAGTCGCGGTCGGTGACGTCGGCCTCGATCGCCACCGCGGCCGAGCCGAGCTCCCGGGCCAGCGCGCGGATGCGGTCCACGCGGCGGGCCAGCAGCGCAACGCGATGTCCGTCGGCCGCCAGCGCGCGAGCGGTCGCCTCGCCGATGCCCGACGAGGCGCCGGTGATGACCGCGACGCGGCTAGTGCTGTTCTCAGTGCTCACGGGGTCCTCTTTCACGTTGAAGTCGTGGTGGACTCCACTGTCGCACCGATCGGCGAGATCTGAGAGGCCCCGGGCCTGCGTGTCCGTATCAGCGCATGAGATGCTTCGGACGTGTCGACCCGTGTGGCCTCTCCACAGTTCGTTGGACGCACCGCCGAGCTGGCACGACTGGACCAACTCACCCGCGAGGCGGCCGGCGGCGAGCCCGGTTTCGCTCTGATCGGCGGGGAGTCGGGGGTCGGCAAGAGCCGCCTGATCGACGAGTTCGCGGCACGGACCCGTGGGGCTGAGGTACGGGTCATCACGGGAGATTGCATCGACCTCGGCGACGCTGAGCTCCCCTACGCCCCGCTGGTCGCCGCGCTGCGCGGCATCACCGGCGAGGAGCTCGCCGAGATCCTGCCCCGGGGCGCGCGGGACCTGGCACCACTGCTGCCACAGCTCGACGGTGAGGACGCCGGGGTGGTGCCGTCGTCGCTGGCGCAGGGACGGTTGTTCGAGTTGCTCCTCAGCCTCCTGGGCGGCCTCGGTGCTGAGCGGCCGCTGGTGCTGGTGGTCGAGGACGCACACTGGGCCGATCCGTCCACTCGCGACTTCCTGTCGTTCCTCATCCGCAACCGGCGCCAGGAGCGGCTGGTCGTCGCGGTCACCTATCGCACCGACGAACTGCACCGCCGCCATCCGTTGCGCGCCTTCCTGGCCGAGGCCGATCGCACGCGAGCCGTCAGCCGGCTCACGCTGGAGCGGTTCACCCCAGATGAGCTGGCCGAGCAGCTGAGCGGCATCCTCGGCCATCCGCCCGCGCCGCAGCTCGTTGACGAGTTGCTGCGCCGGGGCGAGGGCAACCCGTTCTTCACCGAGGAGCTCGTCGCCGCCGGTGGCGACCGCACCGACGGCCGGCTGCCCGAGGACATCCGCGACGCGCTGATGGTACGGATCGAGGCGCTGACCCCCGACGCCCAGGCGGTGCTGCGGGTCGCGGCGGTCGCGGGCCCGCGCGTGCGTCACGCGCTGCTGGACGCCGCCGCGCCGATGGACCGCGACGCGCTGCTCGGCGGCCTCCGAGAGGCGGTGGCCCATCACGTGCTGGTCCAGGAGCACGAGGACGACGTCTATCGCTTTCGCCATGCCCTGCTGCGGGAAGCGCTGGTTGATGACCTGCTGCCGGGCGAGCGAGGTCCGCTGCACGCCGCCGTCGGCCGCGCGCTCGCCGCCGACCCCTCCCTGTCGGCCTCCGGCCGCAGCGTGGCCGCGGAGCTGGCCGCGCACTGGTCGGCAGCTCATAACCTCCCGGCGGCCTTCGCCGCCTCCGCGCGAGCCGGCGCCGAGGCCGAGCGGATGGCGGCGTTCGCCGAGGCCAACGCGCACTTCGAGCGCGCCGCCGAGCTCTGGGACGCGGTCTCGGCTGATGATCGGGCCGGCAGCCCGGACCGGGTGGAGCTGCTGCGCCGCGCGGCGGAGGCCGCTCACCTGGCCGGTGATGCTGACCGAGCGGTGGCGCTGGGACGCAGCGCTCTGGGCCTCGTGGAAGAGACGTCGGATCCACTCGTCGCCGCAACGTTGCACGAGCGCATCGGCCGCTACCTATGGATCTGCGGCCAGCAACGCGACGCGATAGAGCAGCTGGGCCTGGCGGTGGCGGTGATGCCGGAGGACGCACCGGTCGCCGACCGTGCCCGTGTCCTGGGCGCCGAAGGTCATCTGCTGACGCTGCTGGGACGCGGCGGCGAGGCACGCACCCGCTGTGAACAGGCACTCGAACTCGCCCGCGAGGGCGGCGCGAGGCTGGAGGAGTGCCGGATCTCGACCAGCCTCGGCGCGGCGCTCATGCTGACCGGGGATTCCGACGGGGCAATCGCCACCCTCGAGCGCTCACAACAACTTGCCGAGGAGCTCGGCGATCCCGAGGAGATGACGCGCGCCTACATCAACCTCGCTGAGGTGCTCGACCAGTCCGGCCGGCTCAACGATGCCGTCGAGGTGTCGCGAGCCGGCGTGGCCGCAGCCCGGCACGAGGGCGTGCCCAGTGTCCTGCCGATGCTCATCGGCGAGCTGGCCGGGCGGCTGGTGCGCCAGGGCGGATGGGAGGAGGCCGACGCCATCCTGCCGGAGGCGATCGCGCCGACGGCGAGCTGGAGCGTCGGGCGTGCCGACGCGCTCTCGGTGCTGGCCCAGCTGCAGGCGTTGCGCGGCGACGCCGCCGGCGCCGAGCGTTCGCTGCGGGAGGTCGACCGGGCGATGCGCGACGCGATCGGTTCGATGTGGACCGCTCCGACCGCCACCGCGCGGGCCGAGGCGGCATTCTGGGACGGCCGCGCGGCGGACGCCAGGGAGGTCGTCGCCGCTGAGCTCGGCCGACGTGAGGGAACCGATGATTCTGAGGTCACTTACCTGGCGCCGCTCATCGCCGTTGGCACTCGCGCCGAAGCGGAGCTCGCGGCGCAGGCTCGGGCCGCGGGTGAGGCCGAAGCGCTCGCGCGGGCGGTTCGGCGCGCCGGCGAGATCCGCGACGCCGGCCGGACCCTGGTCGCAGCAGACCCCCAACTGGAGGCGGCTCTGCTCGTCGAGCTGGCCACCGTCGAAGCGGCGCGGGCTGACGCGGCCGCCTCGGCTGAGGATTGGACGGCGCTCGCGGGGCGCTGGGAGGGCCACGGTGCCGCGTTCCAGGTCGCATACTGTCACTGGCGCGCCGCCGAGCTTGTGCTCTCGGGAGGAGGTCCCCGCGGCGACGTTCCGGAGATGCTCGCCGCCGCCCATGCGATCGCTGAACGGCTGGGCGCCGAGCCGCTGCGGCGGGAGATCGCTGACCTGGCGCGGCGGGCGCGGATACCCCTCGAGGCCGCAGCGGATGCGGCGGACGCCCCGGGCGATGGCGCTGGTGCGGACGAGGCCGGCGGCGAACCGTCCGCGGCCGACCGCATCGGCCTCACCGCCCGCGAGCTCGACGTCCTGCGCTTGATGGCGGGCGGCGCCACCAACCGGGAGATCGCCGCCCAGCTCTACATCAGCCCGAAGACCGTCACCGTCCACATCACCCGCATCCTGGCCAAGCTCGATGCCCGCACGCGAGTCGAGGCCGCCGGGGTGGCCCAGCGGCTCGGGCTCCTGCCGATCGAGCCCGGCAGGCGCTAGCCAGAGCGACCGTCAGGCCTTCGCGACCGCGGCCCCGGGGCCGGCGACGCCAGCCGCACCGTCGACCGGCATCGGCCGCCGCACGCCGCGCAGCGCGATCAGCGACGCCAGCGCCAGCACCATCGCGCCAATGAGGCACAGCGCCCCGCTGAGGCCGGCCAGCGCGACGAGCACCGGTGTGATCAGTCCACCGACGGCGATCCCGCCCAGCGAGGCGGCGAAGGCGAACCCGTAGGCGCAGCCGAGCCGCGACTCGTCGAGTGTCCGCTGCAGGCGGGTGTCCGCGACGACCTCGACCATGAGCGCACCGGCGCCACCGACGACGCCGACGGCCAGGGCCACGCCGACGCTCGTGGTGACGGCCAGGACGGGCAGTGGCAGGGCGACCATCACCAGCCCAGCGGCCAGCGTCAGACGTGCCGCCGCGGCGCGACCGAGGCGGCCGGCGAGCGTGGCCCCGGCGATCCCGCCGGCGCCCTGCGCCGCCAGCAGATAGCCATAGCCGCCGGCACCGAGTCCGAGTCGCCCGGCGACGAGGAGCAACAGGACCGTCTGAGCGCCATAGACGAGGCTGGCGGCGGTGTCTGCGCTGACCATCCACCCCGCTTCGGGCGCCGCCCGCAGAGCCTGGGCGCCGTGCCGCAGTTCGCGGAGGAGCCCGCGCACGCCGTTGACGGCCGAGTCTGTCGCCGGATCGCCGCCATCCGGCCGCGGCACCCGGGCGAACTCGGGGCCGTCGGGGATCGAGGCGATGAGCAGACCGGAGATCACAAAGGTGCCGGCGTTGACGGCGAAGGCGACCGCCGGTGGCCCGATGAGCAGCAGGACGGCCCCGAGCGCCGGACCTGCAGCGACGCAGGCGGGGGGGATCGCGCCCCGCGCGGCGTTGGCCGCGCCAAGCTGATCGCCGTCGACCAGACGCGGAGTGACCGCGGCCACGCTCGGCGGGTAGACGACGCCGGCGAGGGTGGCGGCCGCCGCCAAGATCGGAACGAGGGCCACCGGCAGGCCGGCCAGCGCGACGAACACGAGTGTCCCCATGATCCCGGCGCGAAGCACGTCGGAGGCGAACATGAGCCCCCGGCGGTCGCAGCGATCGGCGATCAGGCCGCCGATCGGCGCGCCCAGGACGAGCGGAGCGATCCGCGCGGCGGTGATGATGCCCAGCCACGCGGTCGAGTGGGTGCGCTGCTGGACGTAGGCGAGCAGCGCCAGGTTGTAGAGCCAGTCGCCGAGCTGTGACGTGGCCAGGGCCGCGAGCAGCCGGCCGAAACGTGGATATTGGCGTGTGATGTGCATGGCGCCGATGTTCGTCTGACCGAGCCGCGCGCACATCGGGCATCCAGGCACAGTTGCCCGGCAGACCCCTCCTAGACCGGGGCAGTTAAGGGTCCTAGACGGGCGCGCGTAGGATCCCATCAGCGGCCGCGTAGGAGGGTCACGGCCCGCCATTGCGCCCGGGTGGCCAGGTGCAGCGGCTGGGGCGCCGCCGAAGTCCGCTCGGTACAGTCTGCGGCTCGCGGACGTTGAGATGGCTGGGACGCGGGAATTCCGACCGTACGACGGAGTGGAGGTGCGCATGGGCTTGCTGGACAAGCTGAAGGGGACCAAGCCGGCAAAGGAAGGCGTCGCTCCGGTCTCCGTCGACGATCTGCGCTCGACGCTGCTCGGCTTGAACCGCGACAGCGCGCCCTGGCAGGTGCATGACGGCGCAGACGAGGGCTGCGATCTGGTTGCTGAATGGCGGATCGTCGACGCGGAGTGGTACGGGATCTTCTTCCAGTACGGCCTCAGCAAGGTGTTTCGCGTGAAGCTGAAGTTCGACGAGGAGGACCACGAGGTTCGCAACCTCGACGAGCAGGCGACGGTGGAGTGGCGCGACGGGGTCCCATACGTCAGCAAGTCGTGGTCTCGTGGGCAGATCAACGAGATCGAGTCCGGCCGGGCGGTGGGCTTCACCGAGGAGGGCGAGCTCGGCCAGGTCTACAACTACAAGTTCCGCTCCAGCGAGATCAAGGATCCGTTGCGCGACGCGGTCACCGAGCACGGATGGGGCTGGAAGGCCGTGTCGTTCAAGCTGTGACGCCGCCGGACCGCATCACGCGGTCTAGCCGAACCACACGCTGCTGGCCGCGTCCACGAACGCGGGATCCCACGTGGCCATCTGGTCGAGCGTGCACGTCCCGGTCAGGTAGATCAGGTCCCGCTCGTCGGTAGGAACGTCGCGTCTGGTCGAGCCCTGCAGCTCGCCGTCTGAGTCGGGCGAGGGCGCGAGCAGGCACGCGGTCATCTGATAGAGCGGGCCGCTGCCCTGCTGCCCGGCATGGGTGAAGGCGGTGATGCGCACCTCGCCGGCGGTCCCCGCGAGCGTCCGCCCCGCCCGCACCTCGGCCCCGGGAAGCTTCGCCGCGTCGGCCTCCAATCGTGCGGCCAGGGCTTCCAAGGTCATGTCTGCGCTGACGCGGTTGTGGCCGACTACCAGGTTCGGCGCAAACCCCTCTGCTGCCTCGGCAACCAGCGCGCCGAGGTTCTCCGGCGCATCGCGTTGCTGCATCTCCTGCGGCGCCCACACCTCGAACATGGGACCGCCGTCGGGGCAGAAGGTGAACAGGTTCAGCCGCATCGCGATGCGTTCTCGGCCGGGGGCCGGCGGCCTACCAGTTCCACGGCATCACCTTGTTGACGTCGCTGATGACCTTCGATGGGTCGACGGAGACCGAGCCGCCGACATCCAGGCCGAGTCCCAGCGTCGCACCGACGTTCCAGGAGAGCCCGATCTTATGGGCCGAGACGTCCACGGAACCGCTGGCCTGGGCGCCAATGCCGGCGCTGACGCCGACGTGTCCGGAGGCCGACCCGGGTCCGAGGTTGGCAGTCCCTGAGGCGTTGGCCTGAGCACCGGCGAACGCCGAGCCGCCTGCGTTGGCGTCCACGCCGCTCAGGCCGAACTCCCCGTTCACGTCGCCGTCGACCTCGGCGCCGCCCAGTTCATCGACGGTGCCGGTTGCACCGAGCTGGCTCCAGCCGACGTTGCCGGTCACGTTTCCCTGCTCTCCCGCGAAGGCCTGGACCGAGGCGTCACCCTGGACGCCGGTGATGCTGGCGCTGCCACTGGCGGTCGCTGACGCGCCGGCGCCGGCCTGGAAGAGTCCCTGCCAATTGGCGAGCGCAGATCCCCCACCGCCCGCCAGGGAGAAGCCGGCGAAGATCGAGGCGGTGTCCGATCCCGACATCCCGTTCACGAACCCGTTGATGGCGCCGGCCATGGGCGGCGAGGTGATCGCCACGGCGCCGAGGGCGAGACCGGCGACGCCCGCCGCCTTCTCCGCTTCCTGCAGGGCGTTGCCGCCCTTCTTCTGCCACATCGTGAAATGGTTGGCCGCGTTCTTCAGATTCTTCGTGGCGGTCGACTGGTCGGTTTCGGCCTTGGCCAGCGCGTTGCGGGCGGCCTGGAGGTTGATGTTGGCCTTCTGCGCAGCCCCGGCGGCGCCGGGCGCGGCGCCCGGTGCGCTCGCGGCGTGGTTTGCCGCGACGACCGTCGACATGGCCGTCCTGACCCGCGCCTCGGCTGCGGCCTTGGCTGCCTCGGCCGCGGCCAGCTTGTCCTGCCAGTCGTTGACCTCGTTCATCCAGTGGATTGCATTCTTCAGCGCGACCCGCCCCTCACCCTGCGCGTTGCCGAGCTCCGCACTGAACCGCTTGAGCGCGCTGCCGACGGCGCGCGCCTCCTCCGCGGTCGCCTCGTAGTGGCCGGACATCACCGTCGAGAGCGTCTGATACTGCGTGCTCGCCTCGCCATTCCAGCCGGTCAGCAGCACGCTGGCGGTGGACTTGATCAGCGAACTGTGAGACTCGAGCGTGGTGGCCAAGCGGTGGTGCCAGTCTCCGGCAGCGGAGATCTCATCGGGTTCTCCGGTTGCGACGGTCACCCCTGGGTCCTGAATCGGCGCGGGCTGCGAGGACATGTGGAGATCATCCTCCGGGTCAGGCACCCTGAGAAGTAGCCGAAGGTATCGACGCGACTGACCCCCGAGCAGGTTTTGACTTTTGAACTGCGTCGTGGTTCGCTGACGCCGCTGCGCGCGCGGCCATCGGTCCGGGCCACCGCGCGGCACTGGCAGGCAGGCGATGTCCGCGATCGATAAGCCCGCAGCAGGATCGCTCGAACACGGCGTGCTCGCCCTCCCCGACGCGGTTGCCTCTTCTGGCGCGAGCGCGGCACGGCGAGCGGCGGCTACAACGTGGTGCTGGACATCCTGCTGCCGGTCGTGGCCATCGTCCTCTGCGGCTACACGATCTACAAGTCGATCGAGCCTGTGCCACCACACCCGATCGACGAGGCGCCGTATATCGCCGGGATCTGGGTCGTGCTCGGCATCTTCGTGCTGTTGTGGCTGCGGACGCGCAGCCCGGACCGGGTCCGGCGGTTCGGCGAGGCGCCGGACGAGGGCGAACCGGTCTGAGCCGGTCGCCGGTCAGCGGGCCTGCGCGAAGGAGACGAGCTTGCCCCGGTCCGGGTCCCAGAGCTTGAGATGGACCGCGCGGAGCCCGTCCAGCAGCGACAGTGACGGCACCTGATGGAAGATCGGGTTCTCGCGGTGAGCGCGGGGAAGGTTGTAGTTGGGGATCCGTGCGTTGAGATGGTGCACGTGGTGAAACCCGATGTAGCCCGTGAAGAACTCGAGCAGCCTCGGCAGTCTGAGGTACGAGCTGCCACGGAGCGCCGCCTCGGTGTAGTCCCAATCGTCGGCGCTCTGCCAGTAGGCGTCCTCGAACTGGTGTTGGACGTAGAACAACCAGATGCCAACCGATCCTGCGATCAGCGCCGATGGCGCCCACACCACCAGGAGCCGGTCGAACCCGATCAGCCACGACAGCCCCGCGACGAGAGACACGATGACGGCGTCTGTCAGCAGCACGCTGTGGCGCAGGCGCGGCCGCTGAGCCCGAGTGGCGATGCGCGGGCCGATGACCATCGCGATGATGGGACCGAGCCCGAACATGACCACCGGATTGCGTGTCATCCGGTAGGCCAGCCGACCACGCGGTGACCGAGCGCGGTACTCATCGACGGTCAGCGTGACGATGTCTCCCACGCCACGACGCTCGAGATCACCCGAGGTGCCGTGATGCACTGCATGGTCATGGCGCCATCGTTCAAACGGTGAGAGCACCAGCAACCCGGCAAACCGTCCGACCCACCGATTTGCCCGCTTGGAGGCAAACAGCGATCCGTGAGCGCAGTCGTGGAAGACGACGAACGTGCGCACCAGGAATCCGGCGGCGACGATGACGAGCGCGAGCGTCAGCAGGATCGAAGTCCCGAGTGTGAGCTCCAGCACAACCGTGAGCGCCAGGTAGGGCACGATCGACGTTGCAATGTCGAGCAGGCTCCTGGACAGGCGCGACTGGTAGCGATGAGCAGGAATCTGACGGCCCGGCGTGGGCTCTGGTTGCATGGGCGCGGCTCCGACCTCGAAGTGAACGTTGCAAGTCGCACTGCTCCCGCGGGCCGCCCTCAGGCGCCGCGAGCGCGGGGAACTTGTCCGTCGAAGCGCTCCAGCAGTGCCAAGATGGTCCCGCCGGCAAGACCTCGTTGTCCGCGATCTTACTCGACGAGACGTCGTCTGGAAAGCGATGCGACGCGGTCAGGTTAGCCCCTTACGAGCCGTAAGCTGGTCGTATCGATGTCATATCGCAACGTTGGGATCCCGGCGCACGCCTGACTCGTCAAATGGACGCTCCTGCGCTTGATGTGTATGTGGAGGCGTTCCTCGCGCGATGTCGTGCCGCACGGCGCTCAGGTGAGGCCATGCTTGACGAGCCCGGGATCCATGGTCTGCTGCCTCACGGGGGCGACCGGCGTGCGCGACTGCTGGTGACCGATGACCGCGCGCACGACCGATTGTCATCGGTGATGGGCGGCGCCAGAGCCGGAATGGTCACCGTATGCAAGCCCGCGGTGCAGTGCGCCGCTCTGCTCGACGGCGATGCGACGTGGCGGGCCGGCATCGCCACCGCGATGATCTGTCGCAACCTGCGGACGGTGCCGGCGGCTGCCCTGCCGCGAGAGCTGATGCTGAGACCAGTCCGTCGCATCGCCGGCGATGCGCCCCAAGGCGTGGGCCTCACCGAGGCGGTCGCCGCCGCGTGCCGGGCAGATCCGCAGCTCACTGATTCACGAGCGCTTGCGGACCATCTGCGGTCGCTGCCGACAGCGTTCACGCTGTGGGTCGCCGTCGACCACGGCGGCATGGTCCGCGCCACATCGGGCTCGGCCGCGTTCGGAACGGTGGCGACTGTGATCTTCGTCAACACCGACCCTGGCTGGCGTCGCCGCGGAATCGCACAGGCGATGACTGCCATCGCGCTGCGCGCGGCCGAACAGACCGGTGCGCGCCAGGCCGGCCTCGACGCGAGCGATGCCGGTAGGGCGCTCTACCTCGCCCTGGGTTTTGAGGCGGCGACGCCGGTCAAGCGCTTCCGCTCGTCTGTCTGACTCAACAAGCCGGCCAGACGCTACCGCGAGGTCATGGCGGGCTTCATTGCGGAGGCGCTCCTGCCCGACGCCGCTCGTCTGAGACTGACGGCAAGTACCGGGGTCAGCAGGACGACGGCCAGAGCCTCGGCGACGATCGCGAGCACGACCGCGGTGCCGTATCCAGTCTCCGAGAATCCGAACAGTGGCCCGTTCTCGCTGATGAACAAAGCGATCAGCGACCCGGCTGCAATCGCCACTCCCGCGCCCGCCAGCAGGCCGCTCGCGAGCTCGGCACGTCGCGGCTGGAGCATGCGCTCGAGTGGCGCAAACAG
Source organism: uncultured Actinomycetota bacterium (assembly GCA_963758035.1). Taxonomy (GTDB): domain Bacteria; phylum Actinomycetota; class Thermoleophilia; order Solirubrobacterales; family Solirubrobacteraceae; genus Palsa-465. The sequence goes on along the minus strand of CAVWTW010000010.1, from coordinate 896,286 downwards.
CCCAATGGCCACAACCGCTGAACTGATCGCATTCAGCATGAACAAGGTCCCGATCGTGGGCAGGACTCGATAGCCGCCACCGTAGTATTCCTGCAGGTGTACGGCCCCGACGGCCAGAATCGCAATGGCCCCCAATCGGCGGATCGTTCGCAGCGTCATAACTATCTCCTAAGTCGTTTCAGTCAGGTCCTCACCCTGATCGACCCCGCTGCGGCGCCATCCTTCCCGGGTGTGGCGATCCCCAAGGACGCACCTCCCAGCCCGGTCCGTAGTCTCCTGTTCGATGACCGGCGTCGTGGTCGGTGCCGGCGTGAAGGAGGGGCCCCGGTTGGAGCAGTGGAGCACATTCGCGGTGATCGCCGGCGGCGCGGCGGCAGGGTTCGAGCTCCTGGCCCTTGCGGTCCTCATCGGAGGCGGCATGCTGATTCTGGATCGACGTGCCACCGTCGGCCCGAGCGTCCAGGGTGCCACCGCGCATAGAGTCGCGTCGATCCTCGACGCCGTCGCCCCCAACGCCATCACGTCGATCCTGCTCCTGATCGCCAGCCTGCTCATGATCTTCGGAGTCCACGCCGGCCTTGACGTCTTGGTCCTGCCCGTAGTCGCGGCTCTCGCCGGAGGCGTTACCAGCGCCTGGCTGCTGCTGACCAAGATGCCGGCGTAGCGACGCGCCAAGGCCGGCTCAAGGGACTAGCGCTGTCACGGCTAGCGGCCCTCACGTACTTGCAGCCGGTTGCCGTCCGGGTCCTGAAACTGCGCGACGTAGCCCCATGGGAACTCGAGCACCTCTGACACGAACTCGACACCACGCGACTTCAGTTCCTCGACGGTCTGTCGGCAATCGTCGGTCTCGATCGTGATCGACGCCGGCGGGCGTCCCATCGCCGGCTCGGCCTGGCCGGGTGTCCCGGGCCAGAGAACCAGCTGGAACCCGTCCCCCTCGACCCCGACGGTCAGAAACCGCGGCCCGTTAGGAGTTGGGTTCTCAACCCGCTTCTCGAGACCAAGGACGTTGGTGTAGAAATCGAGCGCCCGGTCCTGGTCGCTGACGAGCACGCTCGTATAAAGGACCTTCTCCAGTATGGCTGTTCCTCCAGGGGTCGTGGTGACTACTCCCATGACGCGCGGCGAACAGCAAACGTGACAACTGATGAATTGGTGGACTCGAGCGCGTGGCGATGACAGTCCCACTACGTCGCGAGGGCGTGTGTCTAGTCCCGTGGCTTGGCGGGAGCAACGCTCACATGACGTTCGACGCGGCGGTCGGGCACCAGCCACATCAGCGCCACGCCGACGTACACGGCGAGGGCAAGCCAGCGATCGACGAAGGACAATCCGATCCCCAGGCAGTACAGGACCGGCGAGATCTTGCCCTTCAAATCCGAACCGAGCGCCGCGCGCAGTACGGAGTGGTCACCTTCGGCGCGGAGGAGCATCGTCTGCAGGATGTAGTAGGCGATCGCACAACTCAGCAGGACGATGCCGTAGACGGCCGTCGGGACCGAGGGGAATCGATGCTCGCTCATCCACGCGGTGCTGAATGGGATCAGCGAGAGCCAGAAGAGCAGGTGCAGGTTGGCCCACATCGCTCCGCCGGTCACCCGCGAGACGGCGGCGAGCATGTGGTGGTGGTTGTTCCAATAGATCCCGAGGTAGACGAAGCTGAGCGCGTACGCGAGAAGCACGGGCAGCTCATGTCCGAGCGCATGCCACGACGTGCCCACCGGGATGTGCAGCTCGAGCACCATGATCGTGATCAGGATCGCGATCACGCCATCGCTGAACGCCTCCAACCGTCCCTTGGGCACGACAGGAGCCTAGATGGTTCCTACACCGGCGAGACCTGCCGCGCCGAGCGAGGCGACGAGCGGCGGCGCTGGATCAGTTGGCGCTGGACCTGATCATCGCCGGAGGTCGGTCATGCCCGTCGAGGTCGTAGTAGACGCCCGGGAAGGTCTGGAACTTTCCGCTGGTGTTCTGGTGCAGATGTGACTGGTTGAACGTCAGGGCGCCCCAGCCTCTGTCGACAACGTCGAAAACCGCGCCGCCGCCCTCTCGAGCGCTGTTGTCGCTCATCACAGTGCCGCCGATCAGCACGTTGTCGTCCGTGCCGTCGAGGTAGACGGCTCCGCCGCTGCCGCCGCCCGGAGTGCCCCGCGCCGCCGGGTTGGCTCCCCAGCCGATGGCCTTGTTGTCTGTGAACTGGCTGTTGAGGATGTCCCACTGGACGCTGATGCTGCTCAGCGCCCCACCGTTGGAGCAACGACCACCGCTGAAGGTGTCGTTCGTGATGTAGACGGGGCGGTTGTGGTACTGGGCCAGCGCCCGGATCGCTCCCCCGCCGAGGTCGGGGCCGTAGGCGTAGCAGCGATTGTCAACGAAGCGGGAGTTGACCGCCCTGAACTGACCCCCCTCGGCGTAGATGGCGCCGCCACCGTCCACGCCGCCGTACCAGCACCTCGGGATGTTGGCCGTACAGCTGGCCTGATGGGTGCCGTCGGCGCCGTCCTCGAGCGTGATGTTCTGCACCACGATCTGGGGATCCGGCTGGTTGACGCAGTCATCGGTTGACCAGGTGCCCGCGCACGTGTCCGAGTACAGGATGCGGCGCTTTCCCGCTCCGCTCAGCGTGACCCGGCCGCCGCCATCCAGCACCACTCGGCGCCGGGTCTTGGGCACCGTGGCGGTCCTGGTCATCACGATGGTGACCGGCTTCGGTCCGCAATTGAAGGTGACGAGCCCGCCGGCGGCAACGTCGCGCACCACGGCGGCCGGGGTGCAACTGGCGGGACTGCCGTTCCCGATCGTGTGGTCGGGGTGGGCGGTATTCACCGCGCGGCCGGCCGGGGGCACATAGAAGTGCCCCGCGGGGTTGCCGAAATCCGGCATCGCGGCTGCGGACGCGGTCCCCGCCGACATCATGCCGACCCCGACGATGAGCGCACCGGCGAGCTTTCCAGAGCCGAGGACTACGCCCCGCAACGTTCCTAAGCGACCGGCTTGCCACATGGCGGCCGATGCTAGTGCAGCCGGTCTCGTCCTCCGAGGGGGCGCCGGCGAGCCCTCCCCTCGCTGACGCTAACCGGCGCCGCGCAGGAGCCCGCGCTCGATCACCAACGGCACCAGCAGGTCGCGATAGCCGTGCTCGTCGAACAGGACGGTGACCTGATCGCCGTCGTAGCGCTGCACGGTGCCCGCACCCCAGCGATCATTGGCGACGCGGGCGCCGACCGGAAACGGCTTGGCCGCGGAGGCGACGGGCGCGGGCCGGCGGTCGTTGTCACATGCGCCGCACGGTCCGGGGTAGTCCTGGCCGAAGTACGAGAGCAGGAACGAGCGCCGGCACCCGGTGTGCTCCGCGTAGCGACGCATCATTTCCAGCCGGGAGCGCTCGACGTCTCGCTCTCGCGCGCCCGCCTCCCGCGAGGCGGCGATCGCTCCGGCGACATCCATGACCCCGGTCCAGCGCGTCCATCCGTTCGCCGTCCACGCGGCGGCGCCGATATCGACGAGCCGGGCGAGTGCCAGCGTCGTCGAGCGCGGGCCGAGCTCCCGCCGACCGGTGGCGGCGAGCTCCCCGGCCATCTCGGCCACCGCCGCCTCAGAGACCCCGCGCGCGGTCAGGTGCCGCGCCGCGCCGACGTCCTGCGGCCGGTACAGCAGCCGCGCCTCGGCGTGGTCGCCGTCGCGTCCGGCGCGGCCCAACTCCTGGTAATAGGCGTCAAGCGACGGAGGCACGTCGGCATGCAGCACCCAGCGCACATCCGGCTTGTCGACGCCCATCCCGAACGCGACGGTGGCCACGACGATGCGGGCCGAGTCCTCGAGGAACGCCGCCATCGCCCGGCGCCTGGGGACGGGACCCAACCCGGCGTGGTAGAGCGCCACCCGCTCGCCCACCGCGGCCAGCGTGTCCCTCGCCGCCTCCGCTCCGGCGTGGGTCGCGGCATAGACGATCCCCGGACCCCCAAGCTCACCCGCGGCGTGCGCGATCAGCCGCTGCTTGTCTTCGGGCGAGCGCGGGTGCTCCACGGACAGCTCGACGTGCGGCCGGTCGAAGTCGCCGATCACCACCTCGGGATCACGCAGCTCGAGCCGTCGGCAGATCTCGCGCCGGACGGGAGGGGCCGCGGTGGCGGTGAGCGCAATCCGCACACCCGCGCCAAGCTCGTCGGCCTGCGCCCCGAGTCGCAGGTAATCGGGACGGAAGTCGCGCCCCCACTGGCTGACGAGGTGCGCCTCATCGACGACGAACAGACCAGGTCTCACGCGTCGCAGCGCCGCCCGCGTCTCGTCGTTGGACAACTGCTCGGGCGAGACGAACACGAATTCGTCAGGCCCACAGGCCTCGACGAGCGCCGCCGCCCGTACGCCGGCCGACTGCGTCGAGTTGAGCATCGTGGCCGGCAGGCCCGCCGCCCGCAGGTGCGCCAGTTGATCGTCCTGGAGCGCGATCAGCGGCGACACGACGACGGTGGGACGGCCGCCCAGCAGACCGGCCAGCTGGTAGATCGCCGACTTCCCGCCGCCGGTGGGCAGAACCGCGAGCACGTCCCGGCCCGCAGCCGCGGCGGCGATCGCCTGCTCCTGGCCGGGGCGCAACCGCTCGAACCCGAGCCGGTCGCGCGCCAGGTCGTGGATCGTCACGCCGTCCCGATCCGCGCTCACGCGACTCGCCGTTCCCGTTCACGCTCTCGCATGCGCCTCACTGACCGCGGCTGGTGATCAGCTGTCCTCCGCGAAAACGGCGGCCGCGACCTGGTAGGAGTCAAACGCACGAGCGGCGCCGGCGTAGGCCTCGAGGTGGATGAACAGCTCCACGATCTCGTCCTTGCTGACCCCGTTGTGCAAGGCGATCCGCAGCTGTCCGCGGAGGGGCTCGTGAGTGCCGAGCGCCGCGGCGATCGCCACCGAGATCAAGCTGCGAGTACGGGTATCGAGCTGCTGGCTCCGGCTCCAGCTGTCGCCGAAGGTGTGCAGCGTCGCGAGCCTGCGGAAGTCGCGTCCGCTGTCGGGTTCTCCGGGTCCGAGGGGCAACTCCAGCCGCCTTCCCAGGAGGTTGCCGGCCAGCTCGAGCGCAGCATCGTACGGGTCCGTCATCGTGATCCTCCTCGGTTAGCGGGCGGCGCTGGTGTGGTGTGGTGTGCCCTACACGAATTGCCGGGGATCGTCGGTGCGGACGATCTCTGTGCCCAGTGGCAACAGCGAGACGGGAATCAGCTTGAAGTTGGCCAGGCCGAGCGGGATCCCGATGATCGTCACACATAGCGCGATGCCCGTGACCAGGTGCGCGAGCGCCAGCTCCCATCCGAAGAAGACGACCCAGATGATGTTGCCGACGAGCGAGGGCGCGCCCGCACCTGGCTGCCGCACGATCCTGCGGCCGAAGGGCCACAGCGCGAATCCGGCGATCCTGAAGCACGCGAGCCCGAACGGGATCGTGATGATCAGGATGAAGGCCAGGATCCCGAAGACCACATAGAGGAGCGCTAGCCAGAATCCAGCCAGAACGAACCAGATGAGATTGAGGATCAGACGCAAGACACACCCCGGTGAGGAACCGACTTGGGCCGAGCGCGACTAAGCGTACGCCCCTTCGGACGCCGCCGCGAGGGGCGCAGGCGGCTACCGCAGGATCGACGGCAAGCCGAACTGCGGGAACACGTTGGTATCCGCGAACCAGGTGATCGCAGAGATACGCCCGCGCTCAAGAGTCAGCACAAACAGTGCGACTGGCCGAGCGACGTCGTTCTGATGCCCCGGTAGGTACGCGCCGAACGCCGGTTGTGTATTGGCGCTCGTTGCCACCAATCGCAACGACCCGCCGCGCCGCTCCTCGGCGCCGCGCAAGAACGCACCGATCGCGGCGCGACCCTGATAGGCGTGCGGAAGGGGCGGCATCGTGAGCCACGCGTCGTCGGTCAGCAGCGCGACCATCGCGTCGATGTCGCCCGCCTCGACGGTGTCGGCGAAACGGCCGACGATTTCGCGTTCGAGCTTTGAGTCGGGAAGCGGCGCCCGTTCGCGGCCGGTAGCCGGGAGCCGTGACTCAAACGCGTCACGCGCGCGGCGCAGCAGGCTGTTCACCGATGCCTCACTGGTCTCGAGCGTCTCTGCGACCTCCGCCGCGCGAAACCCGAGCACATCGCGCATGACGAGGACCGCGCGCTGCTGCGGGGGAAGATGCTGCAGGCCGACGATGAACGCCAGCGCGATCGCCTCCTTGATCTCGTAGCGCGCCTCCGGCCCGGGAGCGTCGTCCGGGATGCCCTCGAGGAGCAGGTCGGGGTAGGGCTCAAGCCACAGCGGCTCGTTCCAGCGGGTCGGCTCGGGCATCTGGGGCACCCGCCGATCCTCCGGGCGACGGCGGGTCGCGCGCAGCGCATCGAGAGATCGGTTGGTCGCGATCCGGTACAGCCAGGCACGCACCGACGCCCGTCCTTCGAAGCGCCCAAGCCCGCCCCACGCGGCGAGCAGTGTCTCCTGGAGCAGGTCCTCGGCGTCCTGTCGCGATCCGACGATCCGGTAGATGTGCAGGTCGAGCTCACGCCGGTAGGGATCCGTCAGCTCGCGGAACGCGTCCGCGTCGCCGGCGCGGGCACGGGCCAGGATCTGGTCGCTCACGCTCGCATCCTCGCACGGTCTCTCCGGTTCATCCGCATCACGGCTATGACGTCGGGGCCGCCGGAAATTCGCCGCTCAGTTTCCACGCGGTGCGACGCCTCAACCAACGCAGCGACAGTCCAATGAAAGGAGAGCTGCGATGGGAAAGATCGTCATCAGCACCAACGTCTCGCTCGACGGGGTGGTTCAGGATCCAGACGGGGAGGAGGGGTACGAGCGCGGCGGCTGGTTCAGCCAGTTTGGCGGCGCGGACCTCGAACCGTGGGCGCAGATCCTCGCCGAGGAGGCGATGCGGACCGACGCCCTCCTGCTGGGCCGGCGCAGCGACGAGTGGTTCGGCTCGCGCTGGTCGGCCCGCCCCGGGGCATGGGCGGACAGGCTCAACGGCCTGCCCAAATACGTCGTGTCCGCGACCCTCGAGGACCCCGTCTGGCAGAACACCACGGTGCTGACGGGCGACGTCGCCACCGAGGTCTCAAAGCTCAAGCAGGACCTCGATGGCGAGATTCTGATCTACGCCAGCTACCAGCTCGGGCAAGCACTGATCGAGCACGACCTGGTCGACGAGTTCCGTCTGTTCGTCTTCCCCGTCGTCGTCGGTGCCGGGCGGCGCTTGTTCGGCGAGACCAGCGACAACAAGCCACTTCGCCTGGTCGACACCAAGACAGTCGGCGATGGGCTGGTCTTCCTCACCTACGAGGTCGTGCGCTAGGAGCAAGCAGAGGCCGGACTGGCGCCGAGGTCCCGACGCAGCTCGGATGCCTGCCCGGACGCTCCCCCGGGCGGGTATCCGAGTCCTTCGTGCAGCGGGTATGGCGCTGGTGGCGGGATGCACGGTGCTGGCAGCAGCCCCGGCGGCGGCCGCAGCGTCTGGCACCGTGACCGCGATCGGTACCGGCGAGCGCGCGGTACACCCAAAGAACCGCCACGACAACGCGTCCACCGTCTCGGCGTATGACACCGCCCGGCATGCGGCGATCGGCGGAGCGTTCAAGGACGCACACACGAACGCGCTGGCATACGCGAAAGGTGTGGGACTGACCCTGGGGTCGGTGGTGTCGGTGTCAGACGCGGCGAACAGCGCCTTCTATGGGCCAGGCGAGTTCGTCGGTCCCTTCGGTCCCAACCAGTTCTGTGGGACGTTGCGCCGGGCGATCCTCAAGAAGGAGAAGAACGGGCGCCGCAAGGTGGTCGGGTACCAAGAAGGTCCACCGCTGCATCGTCCCCAGCTTCGCCTCCGTCTCCCTCACCGTGACCTACTCGGCTAGGGAGGCAGCCGATGAGGGTCAGTCGTCGCGGGGCGGGGGCTGAAACACGATTCGCTTGAGCTCGGTGAGCGCCTGACCGCCGAGACGGAGTGCGGTTTGGAAGCCCTCGAGGCCGAGTTCACCGGCGTCCAGCGACCGTCGGAGCTCGTCCAGGGCCGGACGCTCGTCATCGCGCACCGCATCGCGCGGAGCTTCCAGCAAGATCAGGTGACGCGGGCGGCGCAGGCCATGCGCGAGGCGTACATAGCGATCGCGCTCGTCGGCGTCGAAACCCTCGAGCGGGAGAACGACGGTCTCCCCAGCCTGCAGCCGCTTGAGAACAGCGCCGGCGAGCAGTTCGCTGACACGTGCTTCGATCTCGGGGTCCGGAACCCGGCCGGCGAGCAGCGCTCGTACCCGAGCCGGTGTGAGCGACGCGCCCCGCTCCTCGACGACCCGTTCGGCGAACCGGGCAGGATCCGCTGCGTCTGCGCCGACGATGACAAGAAGGCTCCCCGGTGAGTAGCGAAGCCGATGCGAGGGAGCGAGGACGCGGCAGCGGACGGACACGTCGACCGGGCGCGGCGGGGACCCGTGTGCGCGCGGCCGCTCCGATGACCAGCCGGTCCGCTCGTCGGCGGAGATCTTGACACTGCGTGCGGTGGGTTTCTCAGACATGTCGACCAATCATCGTCGACTCGGCGAATCCGTGCTCCGCCGGTCGCGTCTGCGACTAATGCCGCGGGTCTCATCGACCCTGCGAACGTGACGAAACGCCAGAACGCGAGCGCTGAGATATCCCACGAGCGCTCGCGGCGTGCGTATGCTCTCTCAGAGCGTGTCTTGCAAGCGTAAGCGTCTGGGTGTCCCTCACTGATGAGCATCGGCGACGGCCAATTCCACAAGGGTCAGCCCGTCTGGGTCATGGGCCCGGACGGCTCACAGCGGGCCGCGGACTTCGTTGGCGAGGGCGAGTTGAGCGCGTGGTTCGGGGGTTCGCCCACCGTCCTGGTCGTTTATCTCGACACGCGCAGCGGCGAGGCGGTCGAAGCCGACCGCGTGATCCCACGCGACGCCTGACGGCGCGGTCCCGGGCCATTTGGGACGCAGACGATGAGCGGCAAGCGAGTGCTGGTGGTGTTCGAGCCTGCGCGCAGCGGCGCCGCGGCACTCGACCTGGCTAGGGAGCTCGTGCAGCATCAGGGGGCGACGCTCACCGTGGTCAGCGTGGCGCCGCAGGGCATCTCAGGTGCGCGTTGCGGGAACTCGGCGCTCGACTACAACCTCTCCATCCAGGACGTGGTCACCGAAGACCTCGATTACGCGCGCGCGTCGCTTGAGGAGTTCGACGCGCACGCCTCGTACGAGGTGCTGATCGACGGGGTCTCTCCGTCGCTGGACGAATTCGCGGCGGCCGGCTGCTTTGACCTGGTGCTGCTGCCCGCGCGACGCCGGCCCATGCGCGCACCAGGTCATCCTGCTGCCAAGCTGCTACGGCGAGCGACCAGCGCCGAGATCCAGATCGTCACCTCCCGGCCGCGACAACGGACACCCGGCTAGCCGCCGCGACGCCAACGCTGAAGGGCCGCGCGCTCAGTCGCGGTCGGCCGTCCGCGCAGCGAGGCGCTGCTCGCGAGGCAACCTGCCACGGGCGGTCAGCCACGCGACGGCCCCAACCCACACCGCGCCGATCAGCCAGCCCGCGACCACGTCGGTTGCCCAGTGAACTCCGAGATACACCCGGGACCACCCAACCCAGGCGCCAAGGACGACCGCCAGCGCCACCGCGGCTGTGCGCGGCCGCGGGAGGAAGGCAGCACCGACGAGCGCCAGCGCGAGAAACGTGCCGAGCGACTGTGTGGCATGACCTGACGGGAACGATGAGCTGCCGGCCGTCGTCAACCAGATGTCGGTCGGTGGACGGGGCCGGGTCACGGACGCCTTGGTGAGGTTGTAAAGGAGCAGCGCTCCACCCCATGCGGCGACGAGGAAGCAGGCCAGCACGAGTCGGCGGCGTGCCAGCAGCAGCACGGTGACGACGCCGACCAGGGGTGAGAGGACCTTCTGGCTTCCCACGGTCGATGCAGCGCGTGCGAACGCCGTGAGCGCACCGGTCCGGTGCGTGACCATCCACGAGGTGATGGAGCTGTCGATCGATGTCGATCCGTTCGGTCGCTCCGCCAGCTCGAGCAGCTCTCCAGCGAGGATTGCGCACCCCAGCACCACGCCGAACCACACCAACATCGCCACGACGAGGAACGCCGGTGCGTTCCTCCTCTGCGCCAACCAGTCCACGACCAGAAGCTACCCGCCGCGTGCGCGCAGGGCACGGCCAAGCGCTTGCGAGCGCCGCCGAGATCGGACGAACCGTTGCTGTCGAAGGACTCGTCCCGGCTTGACGCGTCGCCGACGCGTGCGATCACCAGGCCGGCGAGCACGAGACGCGTCCTGTGACCACGCCGGACACATTGGCTTCGTGCCCGCCAAGGTTGCGTCCAGCGCACACTTGTGTTATCTGTATGCAGCTTGAGGAGGTGTAGGCATTAAGGTGCCAGCCGTGGCCGGCCTCTCATCAGGTCATCGACACAAGGAGACGCAACGCATGTCCATGAGCGTCCGGAGACGCATGCTGAGCGCGGTCGGGTCAAGACTGGTGCATATTGCGCTCCTCCTGGGGTGCGTGGTGCCTGCGCTGCTTGCCGGGGGAGTTGCGACGGCCTCCGCGACGACGAACCCGTGCACGTCTGCCCCGAGGCCCGTCGCGAACATCCCGGCGAATCCGTTCGGCGCGAATGTCACGATCTTCAACCCGTCGATGTCGGTCGCTTCGATCAACGCGGCGCTCAACGCCGCGCCGCCGGCGGGTGACGGCAAGCGGCAGTTCTTCTTCCTCCCGGGCACGTACGGCGACCCGTCGGTCACGCCGGCGACGGCGACGACGAGCAACGTCGTCCAGGCGGAAGTCGCCCCTGGCACGGTTGTCGCCGGTCTTGGCACCAGCCCGTGTGATGTCGTGATCAACGGGGCCCTGAGCATCAACAACGGTTTTCTGGCGATCCGGGATAGCCAGATGTCGAACCTGACGATCAATCCGATCCAGGCCAACGTCCCGGCCGGCGGAATGCTTTGGTACACGTCGCAGACCGCGACGTTGCGCCGGGTAAACATCCTCGGCGACCTGTATGTCTCGCCCGTCACCCAAACTCCGGGAGCGTGCCAGAACCCGTGCGATCCGGTGACCCAGGGTTTCCAGATCAACGTGGTACCTGGGGTCGCCAACGGCTTTGCCATCACGAACTCGGTCATCACCGGGACGGTGATCAACGGTGACGGGCTGAACCGCCCGGGCACTGAAGGCAACGGCGGCAACTCCGACATCTACTCCCAGCAGGACCGGATCGGCGGGTACTCGGGCTTCGGGTCCGACATGGTGTTCAGCGGCACCGTCGGCGCCCCGGCTGACAACTTCGGCCCTGGCTCGGTTTCGCCTTACGCTGCGCCCGGCGACCTCACCAACGTCGCGGTCACACCGGTGATTCGCGAGGCGCCCTTCGTCTACTACGACGGCAGCCGGTTCCGGGTGTTCCGGCCGTCGGCGCAGTTCCACGTGCGTGGCCCGAACTGGAGCACCACGCGGAGGCAGGGTGACTCTCTGCCGCTGAGCAGTTTCTACGTCGCATCTGTTGCGGCGGGAGACAACGCGGAGACGATGAACGCGGCGCTGGCGAGCGGCAAGAATCTGCTGCTCGGCCCGGGCACCTACGTTCTGGACGCGCCGATCACCGTCGCTCGGCCCAATACGGTGGTCATGGGTCTGGGCGACCCGATCCTGCGAGCCGACAACACGGCGACCTTGGCGGTCAAGGACTCCGCTCCGGGCACGGTGCTCTCAAAGTTCAACGCGGACGGCCGCGCCTTTGACCCGAGCGACCTGGGGCCGTTCGCGGCCAACCAGATCGTGATTGGCGACACACCTCACCGGTCCGGGTCACCGACCGACCCGACGACGCTGAGCGACGTGAGCTCGGTCAGTGGCGCCACCAACGCATACCTGCTCAATCAGAACTACACGATCCTCAACCAGGCCGAGATCCAGACCAACAACAACTCCGGCGATGGCTACACCACCGCCAATTGGGTGGCGTCCAGCGGGAACACCGGCGCCATCGTCAACGGCGATCACAACACCTGGCAGGGCATCTGGCTCGAGCACTTCAAGAAGACCGAGCTCACCTGGAACGGCGAGTACGGGAACGTGACCTTCCTCGAGAATGAGCGGCCGCTGACCGTGCCATACGACAACCCGGCCGAGATCGGCGTCCAGCCCCACGTGTGGAAGATGAGCGCGGACTTCGACGGCTACCCGGCCCTGGCCGTCACGCCCCGTGTCGATCACTTCACGCTGGACGGCTTTCAGTCCTGGAGCCGGCTCGGGAACGGCTGCTACTGCAACGTGACCAGCGTGATCACGACCCCAGTGAGGCCGGGCGTGACCTTCCACGCCCTGTTCACCGGCGAAATCCTCGGCTCGACGCCCCCGGGCACGACACCGACCGGCGCTACGGTGGGCGGCGCGTTCAACCTGGTCAACCTCGACGGGGTTTCGGCCTCGGTCCCGTTCTCCACGGGCCCGTGGGGCGCGACGTCAGCGTGGCCATACTCGGACCTCGCCGGCCACGGGGCGACGGCGCGGATCAGGAACTTCCCCACCGCGGCCGATTACCACCGCCACCGACACGACGGATCCCACGGACGACACCGGTCGCCCGGCTGACCTCGGCCGGCCGGCCGCGCTCGGTAGGCCCTCGCGGATTTCCGCCGTAGCTGCTCCTTCGTCGGCATTTCAGCAATGCCGTGCTGCACCAAGAGCAACGAGACCGTCCCCCTGACCACGGCTGGGACAAGCGGACTCACGATTCCGGCCGCGGCGCGGATCGCGCGCAGCAGCTCACCGAACATCCTCGCGTGACGCCGGCGATGGGTGGGGCGTATAGATAGGGGACTCTGTCAGCCGAACGAAGGGGGTCTGTTGTGCACGTCCGAACTGCGGCGCTGGTCGGTCTGATCTCGCTGAGCTTCGCGCCTGCGGCGCTCGCGGACACCTCGACGCCTGCGACGCTGACCGTGGCTGGCCAGGGGTCGGTGATGCTCATCCCGAATGTGGCGTCGCTCTCACTATCGGTGACGCGCTCTGCGGCGACGTCGGCACCGGCGCTGTCGGCCGCGAATCGGCGCGTCGGCGCGATCGTCCACGCCGTTCGTGGCGTGGGTGTGCCGGCGTCCGGGATCCAGACCGAATCGATCAACACGAGCTGCGCCAGGATCCGCGTGGGACCGAAGGGACATAAGCGCCTGATCAGGCGCTGCACCGCCAGCGAGTCGTTGTCGATCACCTCGACAGCGGCGATCGTCGGCCGTGTCATCGACGCGGCCACTCATGCCGGCGCGACCACGATCAACGGCCCGGACTTTGCGTTTGCGAACCCGTCCGCCGGCGAAATTGCCGCCGAGAAAGCGGCGATCACCGACGCCCGCAGCCAGGCCGACGCCGCCGCCGCGCAACTCGGCGACACCGTCACCGGCGTGCAATCGATCAACCTCAACCCGCAGTCAGGTGTCGCGGCACCCGGCGCAGCCCAGGGGGCGCCAAGCGCCACGGGAGCACCTTCGACACCGACGACCGTCCACCCGGGCGCCCAAGAGGTCGACGCGACGGTCGCGGTTGTATTCACGATCGCGCCCGTCACCCCGCCACAATGACTCGTTGGCATGCGATGAGAGTCGCGGCAGCCTCATGCCCGCGGCGATGCTGTCCCGCCTAGACGGGTTAGGCATCACGATGTCCGCTCGCTCCTTTGTTTGAATGTTCTTGAGCGGTGTGCGAGGCTGCGGCGAGTGAACGACACTCGGCCCTTGATCACGGCGGTACTGCCCTGGCTGTTTCCGCTGGTCTTGCTGGTCTTGGTTGTCGCGGTGGCATTTGCTCCCGGATGGGTCGGCGGCTTGATTGCGGTTGTTGTGTTCGGAATGCTCGGCTACGGCGGGGTGGCGTGGTACTACCGGCGCTACCAGCAGTTCCATAACGCAGACGACCCCCGGTAGTGCGCGGCGTGCCTGGGCACGCCTGCCAGCGGCCGCAGCGGGACGATCGAGTTGCGCGACAACGGATCGTGCGTCGGGGCCGACGCAATGCTCACCCCAGCTACCCCGGAACGTCCAGTGCTGTCGACACCTGTAACGCTCACGCCATGTCGTGTTGATGGAGGTCGCGCGCGTCCGCGACGACCTGTCGCTCCTGCCGCTGAGCAGCGAGCAGTAAGACCGCGCGCTCACGGGACTGCAAGAGATGTGGTCAGGCATCGAGACAGAGCCCAAATCGCGGCGCTGGAAGCTTGGCGACCGCGTCGGAGACAAAGTCCGCTGGTGTGACGAACCCGAGGAGATCGGCTGTGGCACGCCCGGATCGCTGATGAGTAGCGCCAGCCAGTCCGGTTGCATCCTGCGGTGATGTGCAGCCATCCTGTAATACATAGGGCGAGCAGCCAACGGAGCGACAAAATGAATGCCGTCACAGCGTGTGCCAGATCGCCGGACGTCGACGAGCCGCTTGACGCGGTGGTGATCGGCGGGGGGATCGCAGGGCTGGCCGCGGCCTGGGAGCTTCGGGACACGCGTGTGGTGGTTCTCGAGAGCGAGTCACGTGTCGGCGGGCGGCTCATGTCCGAGCCACGTGGCCGATACTGGCTGAACTTCGGAGGCCACGTTTTGAGCGGCCCCGGCTCCGCGACCGAGCGGCTGCTGCGTTCCACCGGGGTCGCGGCGCGCGATGTGCCCGGGGTCCTCACCGCAGTGGCCCTTGGCGACGAGATGCTCGCCGGCTCCCGGGTCGAGACCTATCCGTTTCGGCTCTCGCTCTCCTTCGCCGAGCGCGTCTCCCTGATCCGCGTCGGCGCCCGGCTCCGATTCGAGGTGGAGCGCTACCGCCGCGCCACCGCCAGGCGCGACGGCGAGTCAGACGCCGACCGACGCGTCCGCGTCCTGCGCTTTCGCGACCAGGAGACGTTCTCGCAATTCCTGGGCCGAGTGCCCCGCCGCGTCGATGAGATATTCCGCGCCACCATCCGGCGCTCCTCCGGCGAGCCAGAGGAGGTCTCGGCCGGCTACGGGATCGGCTACTTCCAGCTCGTGTGGGACAAAGCCGGCGGCCTGACGCGGAACATCCTCGGCGGATCGAACATGCTGCCCGAGGCGATCGCGAGCGCACTCGGCGGACGGGTGCGCACCGACTGCAGGGTGAAACAAGTGAGCCAAGATCCGAATGGCGTCACGGTGCGATACACCCACCGAGGCCACGCGCACCGGCTGCGAGCGCGCTACGTCGTGCTCGCCACCCCTGCCGACGTCACCCGCGCCATCGTCACCGACCTACCGACGGCGACCGCGCGGGCGCTCGCGGGCATCACCTACGGCCCCTACGTCGTCGGAGCGTTCCTGACCCGAGAGACCGAGCCGATGCCCTACGACCACGTCTACGCCGTCGCCACGCCGGAGCGCGCGTTCAACATGCTGTTCAACATCGCCAACGTCACACGGTCGGGACCCCGAGCCCCGGGCGGCTCCTTGATGGTCTACTCCGGCGCCGAACTGTCCAGACGGCTCGACCACCTCAACGACGATGCCGTGGCCCGGCTCTACGCCGACGAGGTGACGGCAATCTTTCCCCGCCTCCGAGGCATGATCGCCGAGATCAAGATCAAGCGATGGGGCCGCGGCCTCCCGCACCCACGCCCCGGCCGCTCAGCGCTGCAAGCCGACCTCGAGCGGCCGCTGGACAACCTCTTCCTAGCCGGCGACTACCTCGGGACGACCTACGTCGAGACCGCCGTGCAAACCGGGTTCGCCGCCGCGGAAAGCATCCGTGGACTCCTCCACGCCCCCCAAGACCCGGCGTCACGTCGTGCCCGTTCATCCCCGGAGTGACCGCAACAGACCAAACCCCGCCACTCAAGCCGAGGCCCGACAGCCACTCTGATCACAAACGAGCAACCCGACCGCGGGGTCGGCGGCCTCCCGTCGCTCGCTTTTCCTCCCCATAGCGCGTAATGTCACGTCGGGAATGGCAGCGATGCTGGGCGCGTGGGCATGACGGACAGCAGACGCCGCGTAGTCGCGGTGATCGTCGCAGCGCTGTGCTGCGGGGCCTTCAGCGCGGCCGCCACGGCGGCGACGACCTCGACCGTGGCCACAGTCGAAGCTGAGCAGATGCAGCTGCCCGCCGGCGCGAGCATCACGACCGACCGAGCCGCGAGTGGCGGCGAAGCGGTGCAGCTCACCACGATCGGCTCCAGCCTGACGAGTTCGTTGACGCTCTCCCGCGCGGTCACCGGCGTCAAGCTCGTCGCCCACGGGACCCGCTGTCAGTCGGGATGGCCTGCGGTGCGGGTGAGCCTGGACGGGAGGTCGCTGCTGAGCGCGAACGTGTCGAGCAGCTCATGGCAGAGTTTCGGCGCCACCGTCTCGACCCCCGCGGGCAGCCACACGTTGGCGATCACCGACACGGCCACGAACGCGTGCCGGACGTTGTGGGTCGATGACATCACGTTCACGGGCCCCGCCACGCCGGCTCCGACGATCTCTCTGTCAGCCAGTCCGAGCTCGATCGTGTCGGGCGCGGCGAGCACGCTGCAATGGAGCACGACGAACGCGACTGCGTGCACGGCCTCTGGCGGTTGGTCGGGAAGCGAGCCGCTTTCAGGCTCGGCGAGCACCGGCGTACTGCTGGCCAGCGCGACCTTCTCTCTGACCTGTACGGGCGCAGGCGGTAGCGCGTCTCGATTGGTGACGGTCACCGTCGCCCCGGGCGCTCCCCGGGTCTGCCAGTCGGTCGTGGTGCCGGCGTACTTCTACCCCTCGGCCGGGGGCCTGTGGAACAGCGCCGACGC
Source organism: uncultured Actinomycetota bacterium (assembly GCA_963758035.1). GTDB lineage: Bacteria > Actinomycetota > Thermoleophilia > Solirubrobacterales > Solirubrobacteraceae > Palsa-465. Next base: position 879,473 of record CAVWTW010000010.1, on the reverse strand, counting down.
CGCGACCCCGGGAGTCGGCATGATGGTGGCCAACGCCAACAGCGGCCCCGGGACCGCGCTCAACTCTGATTACGCGACGGCGATCGCCCAGGCGCAGGCCGCCGGGATCACCGTCTTCGGCTACGTCGACACCGGCTACGGCGCGATCGCCACGAGCACCGTCGAGGCCAACATCAACGCATGGAAGACGTTCTACGGGGTTACGAGCATCTTTCTTGACGACGCGTCCACCAGCAGCTCCAAGCTTTCCTACTACGAGACGCTCACCAACTACGTGCACACGCAGGGGTCGAGCGCCCAGACGATCGTGAACTTCGGGACGGTCCCCGGCCAGGGCGAGGTCGCTGCCGGTGACATCCTGGTCACCTTCGAGGGCAACGCCACCTCCTATGCCTCGACGCGCTTCCCGTCGTGGATGGCCGGCTATGCCCCCCGCCGCTTCTACAACATCGTCTACCAGGTCCCTGACCAACTGTCGATGCGAAGCGTGCTGAGCGAGTCGGCGTCCGCGGGCGTCGGTGACGTCTATGCGACCGACGACACGCTCCCCAACCCGTACGACACGCTGCCGTCCTACCTGACCAGCGAAGCCGCGCAGGCGCGCAGCGGCTGCTAAGCCGTCACCGAGGTCCCGGATGCAGCGGTTGGTGATGGCGGCGACTGATGAGCACGGCTGCGTGCGAGCCACGACCTCTCGCGTGTGAAGCGCCGTGCTGCCGGCAGGCCCCTGGCCGCGCCGGATCGAGCACACCGTGAACATCGGTGCCAGCACTCAATGTCTGGTCGGCGATCGAGATAGGCGGTAACGGCAACCCAGCACGCCGAAGAGAAGTCCGCCGGCGAAGAAATAGCCGTCGGTGACGTTGCCTGACCAGAGGGCGGACGCGGACCGGTAGTACGCCGCGCCCATCGTTTGCTTGTGTGAGAGCCCGGTGATCCCGTTGGGCAACAGACCCACCGCGCGCGTCAGGTCATCGATGAGCCCGGCGCCGCCGCGGAGGACGAGCAGCGCGCAGCCGAGCCAGACGACGATCGCGGCGGCGCGCTGCATCTTGCCGCGCGGCCACCCGCGAGCGATGGCCAGGCTCACCCACGCGCCGAGCGGGAAGGCAACCAGGCCCAGCACCTCAACGATCCCGCCGACCACCGAATCCGGGACCAGATCGCGGCGCAACTCGCCGTTGAGCCCGAACGATCCGCCGGCGTACCAGTAGACGTGAAAGGCGAAGAACACGACCACCCAAGCGAACGCCGCATAGGCCACGCGAACCGGCAGCCGAGCACTGTCTTTAATCGCGCCACGGGGCGACGCGGCAACAACGCCGGAGCTCATCTCGCCGACCCCAGGAGCGAGCTGACGTCGGCGACCGGCCCGAGGTGTGCGAGCTTGTCGGGGTTGACGATCGAACTGATGCTTGTGATCTGGCCGGCGGCGGTGTCGAGCGCCATCACGGCGATCAGGCGCTGCTGTGCGTCGAGAAACACTGCTCCCGGACCGCCGTTGACCACGACGGGGCGCGACGATACGCCTGGAAGGCGGGCGATCAGGCGGAACGCCTTGATCAGCGTGCGCGCGACACGATCGCGCCCGTACAGCGACCGCGCCAACGCCGGAACCTTGCCGCCGCCGTCCCCGGTCAGCTGCACGTCGTGGGCCAGCAGCTGCTCCAGCCCTTGGAGGTCACCTTGCTCGGCGGCCGCGAAGAAGTGGGTCGCGAGTTGCTCTCGCTGCTCGCGCGAGGTATCGAACCGGGGGCGCCGCTCGTCCACGTGGCGGCGGGCGCGTGCGGCGAGCTGGCGGGCGTTCTGCACGCTGGTGCCAACGATCTCGGCGATCCGGTCATAGGGTTCGTCGAATACCTCGCGCAGCAGGAACGCGGCGCGCTGCTCGGGCGACAGGTTCTCGAGCAGGACGAGGAAGGCGAGCGATAGCGAGTCCGCCATCTCGGCCTTGCGGGCGGGATCGTCGTCGGCGCTCGTCACCAGCGGCTCAGGCAACCACTCGCCGGCGTAGGTCTCGCGCCGCACGCGCGCCGAGCGCAGCTGGTCGAGCGACAGCCGCGAGACCACCGTCGACAGGTAGGCGCGCGGCGACTCGATCCGGTCCCCGCCCGCGCGCGCCCGGTGCAGGCGCAGGAACCCCTCCTGCACCACGTCTTCGGCCTCGCTGACACTGCCGAGCATCCGGTAGGCGATCGCGAACGCCGACGGGCGCAGCTCGTTGAACTCCTCCTCGGTCATCGCCTTAGCCGAGTCCCTGCGCGAAGCCCTGGCGCCAGCTCGGATAGCGCGGATGCCAGCCGAGCTCGCGCTTGGCCTTGGCGTTCGAGGCACCTTTCACCTCGGTCATCGTCAGCGTTGCCGCCTCACCGGCGGCCAGCCGCCCGAGCCAGCGTGGGATCCGCCTGGGTGGCTTGGCATCCAGCGCGCTTGCGAGCACCGGCAGCCACTCGCGCACGGGCGCGGGCTCGTCGTCGACAATGTTGTAGATGCCCGGCTGGCCGTGCTCGACCGCGATCGCGGTCGCTGCGGCGGCGTCGTCGATGTGGATCTGTGAGAAGACGCCACCACCGTCGCCGACGATCGGGAACCGGCGCTTGCGGATCGGTGCCGCCATCACCGCATCCGCGGCCAGGCTGATCGAGGTCCCCGGACCGTAGAAGGCGCCGTAGCGCAACACCAGACCCTCGCCCCACTCGATGCTCGTCACCGCCCGCTCCAGATACAGCAGCCCGTCCACTACCGTCCGCAGCGACGCCGGCGGGTTGGGATCCAGGGGATCGGCCTCGGTCAGCACCGGCCTGCCCGTTCGGGCCCATCGAAAGGCCCCAAAGCTCTGCGCCACAAAGCGCCGCGCCCCGACGGCACGACCGGCCGCCAGCAGATGGTCCGTCCCCTCCATCCTCAGCCGGTTGGTCATGATCGCGCCCCTGAAGCGCTCGGGGTGCCGCGCATCACGGACGCTCATCGGCCCGGACAACGCTGTGAGCTCATGCACGATCACCTCCGGCTCCGCTGACGCCACCGCCTGGGCGACCGCGTCAGGATCCAAAGCGTCGGCCACGACCGGACGCGCTCCCAGACTGCGCACCAAATCCTGCTTCGACGCGCTCCTGGTCATCCCGACCACCGCGTGGCCTCGCGCCACCAGCTGCGGGACGAGAACTCTGCCGAGAACGCCCGTGGCGCCGGCTACGAACACCTTCATATCTGCTCCTCTGGTTTCCTTTTGCCCTCGTAAGACGAGACAGACACACCGCCTGTGACAGTCCCAGCTCCTGGGTGCTCGGTGTCGCGGCCGTCGCTCGAGGGGAGTCCTCCGATCGTGCGGTAGTCAAAGAGACGTTCTGTACACGGCACTCCACGACGCCGGATTTGACCCACATGCCCGCGGGCGACCACATCCGCTCCAGGGGGCAGCGCCGGCGCCGCCGAGGACGGCCACGACATCACCGACGCTCTGCGCGCTTCCAAAACGCCGCCACTGCCCACGGCCAGCGCCGGGGCGAGGGATTGATCTCCAGCAACAGCGGCATACCCCCAGCGGGACTCGAACCCGCGATCTCCTGCGTGAAAGGCAGGCGTCCTAACCGCTAGACCATGGGGGCGCGAGACCGATTGTAGGTGCCGGACGCCGCGGTACCGGCGCGATGTCAGTTCTCGCGGGCAGTGGCGGCGTGCTCGGCCAGCCGACCCAGGACGGCGACGATCTGCTCACGGACTGCGGCGTCGGTGACCTGCCCGTCGGGACCGACCAGCGAGCGCTCGACAGGGATGCGGGCGCAGGCGTCCTCGACGATGTCAGCCCCGGCGTAGCCCAGGACCTTGCGCAGGGATTCGTGGGCGTCCGCGGCCCCCGTCGGGGCGGCCGCACCCGCCGCGTTGATCCAAGCCACGGGCTTCTGATAGGTGCCGGCGTCGCCGATGGTCCACTCCAGGAGGTTCTTCAGCGCCGCGGGCATGGCGCCGGCGTACTCGGGCGTGCAGAAGAGCACGGCGTCCGAAGCCGCGACCCCGCGGCGCATCTCGGCGACGCGCGGGTCCGCGGGCACGCCCTCCCGGTCATCGTCGGGGTTGAACAGCGGCAGGGCGCCGATCCCCCGGTACAGCACAGTCTCCACGCCGTCCGGCGCGACGGCGACCGCCGTCCGCAGGACGGCAGCGTTGGTCGAGCCGTCGCGGTTGGAGCCGGAGACGAGCAGGATTCTCACGAGCGGCGACGCGGACACGACCCGCCACCTTAGCCGCGCGCGTGTGTGGGAGGATGCGCGCCGTGGGTGAGATCAGCCTCACCGGGGACCTCGTGACCCGCGGCCCGGCTGCGGCCTTCGTTCTGGACGACGAGCAGGTCGCCGCCGTGGGCGAGGGCGCCAAGCGCTTCCCGGTGATCGCCAGCGTCAACGGCTACACCTGGCGCACCAGCGTGGCCCGAATGGGCGGCGAGTTCCTGGTCGGGCTCAACAAGGAGGTGCGCACGGGAGCGGGCGTGCAGGCCGGGGACACCGTGTCGCTCGAGCTCAAGCTCGACACCGAGCCGCGCACCGTCGAGGTCCCGCCCGCGCTGGCCGAGGCGCTCGATGCGGACCCTCAGGCCAAGGCGACCTTCGAGGGCCTCGCCTTCACCCACCGCAAGGAGTTCGCCCGCTGGATCGAGGAGGCCAAGCGCGAGGAGACCCGCGCGCGGCGCGTGACCCAGGCGCTGGACATGATCCGCACCGGCCGTACCCGCAGCTGACCCACCACGAACTCGCGGTTAGCCGCGTGCGTGCCGGGTACGCCTCTAGCAACGAGGTTTAGGAGAGATCATGGAACCCGTGTCTGCCCCGACGCCGGCTGGCCGCGCGCGCCGCCGGCCAGGTCCCCTTGCGCGACTGGACCGAATCCCGGTCTGGCCGTATGAGAAGCGCCTGCTGTGGGTGGTGGGCGCCGGTTACTTCTTCGCCTTCTTCGACATCGTCACGATTTCGTTCGCCTTGCCGGTCATCGCGACCCAGTTCCACGCCTCCAAAGGCGCGGTGTCCCTGTCAGTGACCAGCAGCCTGATCGGTTACATCATCGGCGCGCTCGGCGACAGTCAGGTGGCCGACAAGTGGGGCCGCAAGCTCAGCCTCGTTGTCTCGGTCATCCTGTTCTCCGTCGGCACCGCGCTCGCCGCCGTGAGCTGGAACGTGACCAGCCTCGTCGTCTTCCGCTTCATCTCCGGCCTGGGCATCGGCGCCGAGATCGCCGCCGTGACCACCTACCTGAGCGAGATCTCACCGGCGCCGCTTCGCGGCCGCTACACCAGCTGGGCCACGACCGCCGCCTACGCGGGCTTCGCCGTCGTCCCCTTCGTCGCCCGCTTCCTCGTCCCCAACTACGCCGCCGGCTGGCGCATCCTGTTCGGGATCGGCGCGCTGGGCGGCGTCAGCATCCTGTTCATGCGGCGCGGCCTGCCCGCCTCGCCCCGGTGGCTGGTCTCGCAGGGGCGCCACGAGGAGGCGGCCGACATCGTCACCGAGGCGGAGGCGACCGCTCGCGAGAACCTCGACGATGACGAGAAGCTGCCGGCGCCCGAGCCGGTGCCCGACGAGGCACCCGCCGAGGACTTTCCGGTCAAGGCCCTCATGCGTGCGCCGATGGCGGGCCGCGTGTTCCTGTTCATCGGCATCTGGTTCGTCTACTACATCGGTAACTACGGGTGGCTGACCCTGGCCCCCACGCTGTTCACCGACAAGGGCTACAGCCTGGCTGACAGCACCACCTACCTGATCGTCTCCGGGATCGGCTTCCTCGTCGGGGCGTTTGCCACGACGCGCTTCAGCGACCGCTTCGAGCGCAAGTACTCGGCCGCGATATTCGCGCTCGCGTGGGCGACCTCGCTGCTGGTCATCGGCCTGGCGGTGTCGCCGGCGGTGATCATCGTGTTCGGCTTCTTCGCCTCGACCACCGTCGGGCTCCTGGTGCCGCTGCTCTACACCTACACGGCCGAGCATTTCGCCACCAGCGCCCGCGCCACCGGCGTGGCCCTCACGGACGGTCTGGGCCACATCGGCGGCGCGCTGGCTCCGCTCATCGTCCTCGGGGCGAACTCCGCGTGGGGGTTCTCGGGCGCCTTCATCGTCATGGCCGCCACCGGCGTGGTCACCGGCGCGTTGATCCTGTTCGGCATCCGGGCCACCGGGCGCTCGCTGGAGACGACCACCGCCACCTGACCTGCCGGTCGGGCCGGCGGTTTGGACTACGATGCCGCCGATGACCGAGCCCCTCACCATCGGCTGGATCGGCACCGGCGTGATGGGCGGCCCGATGGCGGGCCATCTGCTGGACCGCGGGCACGACGTCGCGGTCTTCAACCGCACGCGCCGGCGCTCGGAGTCGCTGCTGGAAGCCGGAGCGCAGTGGCGCGACTCCCCCGCCGAGCTCGCCGGCGACGTCGACGTGGTGGTCACCATGCTCGGCACCCCGGCCGACGTGCGCGAGGTGATCCTGGGCGAGGGCCGCGTGCTGGAGTCCATGCGCCAAGGCGGCCTCCTGATCGACATGACCACCAGCGAGCCCTCGCTCGCGGTCGAGATCCACGAAGCGGCCGCCGCCAAGGGCGTCGGCGCCCTGGATGCTCCGGTGTCGGGCGGAGACGTCGGCGCCCGAAACGGGACGCTCGTGATCATGGTCGGCGGTGACAGGGAGACCTTCACACGCGCGCGGCCGGTGTTCGAGCCGCTGGGCAGGACGATCGAGCTCCAAGGCGACGCCGGCGCCGGCCAGCACACCAAGATGGTCAACCAGCTCGCGATCGCGGCGGGAATGATCGGCGTGTGCGAGGCGCTCGTCTACGGGTATCGCGCAGGGCTCAACCTCGACAAGACGCTCGAGACGATCGCCGGTGGCGCCGCGGGCTCGTGGTCACTCTCCAACTATGGACCGCGGCTGCTCAAGGGCGACCTGGAGCCGGGGTTCAAGGTCGACCATTTCATCAAAGACCTCGGGATCGCCCTCGCCGAGGCACGGCGCATGAACGTCGTGTTGCCCGGAGCGTCCCTGGCCGAACAGCTCTACGTGGGCGTGCGCAGCTCGGGCCTCGGGCAGAAGGGCACGCAGTCGCTCGCCGTCGTCATCGCCCAGCTCGCCCAGGCCGACTGGCCGAGGCGCTGAGACCGCGCGGCCACCGACGTTCGTCCGCCACCAGCCCGAGGTCGCAAGCCCCGGCGGCCCATGACCGATGGGGAGAGCATGCACGTCGCCGCCCTTCGGCAGCTCTCCAAGACCGCCGCTCAGCTCACCGAGCCCGCTCCCGTCCTTGACCCGGAGTCCGAGCTCGTGATCGCGCGCCTCCTACGTTGCGAGTGCCGCAGCTGTGGTGCGCACACCAACGCGATGGCCACGACGGGCGCGGACGGCACCTGCCCCAACTGTGGCGCCCCCGGGCTGGTGCCCGTGGAGGGCGCCGGGCTCATCCGCACGCTCTAGGTTCACTCGCGGGCCAACACGCCGGCGTCCTCGAGCTCCGCGCGCAGCGCCTCGGGCGATCGAAACAGGACGGTCGGCATGCCCAGCGCCCGCGCCGCCTCGATGTTGCGCGCGCTGTCGTCGATCATCAGCGTCGAGCCCGCGTCCAGCCCGTAGCGCTCGAGCAGCACACGGAAGATCCGCGCGTCGGGCTTGATGATCCCCTCCGCGGAGGACACCACGGTGCCCTCGAACCACCCCAGAAAGTCGTAGCGCTCGCGCCTCAGCGGGTAGGTGTGGGCCTCCATGTTGGTCAGTGCGAACACGCGCACCGCGCAGCCGTCCCGAGTGAGCTCGCGCAGGATCTCCACGGTCCCGTCGATCGGGCCGCCCAGCATCTCCTCGGTACGCGTCCCCCACGCCCAGATCTGCTCGGCGTGCTCGGGATGCTCTGCCGCCAGCTGCGCGCAGGTGATCTCAAACGGCACCCCCCGGTCGTTGGCCTCGTGCCACTCCATCGTGCACACGTCGCGCAGGAAGCGCTCCATCGCCTCCTCGTCATCGAACAGCTTCCGATACAGGTAGCGGGGATTCCAGTCCAGCAGGACGCCACCGAGGTCGAAGATGACGGCGTCTATCGGTCGGGCGCGAGTGCCGGGCACGCCGTTAAGCCTCGCTCATCTCGGGCACACTTGGCTCGGTGCCTCCTCCCTCCCCACCGCGGCGTGGGATCCGCGCGGCCGTGATCGAGCCGGCGTTCGCGGCTGTCAGCGCCCGCGCCCCCGAGCGCGTCGAGGTCCTGCTCGCCGACGACAGCGTCGATCTGGAGACAATCGACTTCCTCGTGCCCGGGCCCGCCGACGCCGAGGTGCTGAAGCGGATGCCCACCCTCAGCCGCCTGGCCGTCGTGCAGGCGACGTTTGCGGGCACCGAATGGCTCGAGCCCCACGTCCCGCCGCAGGCGACCCTGTGCAGCGCACGCGGCGCTCGCGACACCTCGGTAGCCGAGTGGGTAGTGGCGGCGCTGCTGGGCGTCACCTCGCGGCAGCTGGCATACGCGCGCATCCACACCTGGACCAAGAGCAGCGTCGCGGACCTGTCCGGCTGGACCGTGCTCATCGTGGGGATGGGCTCGATCGGCCGGCGGGTGGCGGGGTATCTCGCCGCCTTCGGCACCGAGGTGATCGGCGTCGCCTCGCGCGCGCGAGAAGATCTCCACGGCATCGACGAACTGCCCGCGCTCCTGCCCGAGGCTGACGCAGTGGTCCTGCTCACGCCGCTGAGCGACGCGACGCGCGGCCTGATCGGCGCCCGCGAGCTCGCCGCGATGCGCGACGGCGCGCTGCTGGTAAACGCCGCCCGCGGCCCGGTGGTGGACACCGAGGCGCTCGTTGCCGAGGTGACCACGGCCCGATTGTGCGCGGTGCTGGACGTGACCGATCCCGAACCGCTCCCCAACGACCATCCGCTGTGGCTCGCCCCCGGCGTGATGTCGATCACGCCGCACATCGCGGGGCTCTCACCGGCCGGCAACGCCCGCGCCGCCGAACTGGCCGGCGAGCAGCTCGCCCGCTGGTGTGCCGGCGAGGAGCTGCACAACATCGTCCGGCGCGGGATCGGCTAGATGACCACCGCACGTCACCCCCAGTCCAAGCACCCACTGGAGACCACTGTGGCGGTCAGCCGGGCGGTCCGCGAAGCGGCGCGGTTTGATCGCAAGCTCGTGTCCTTTGACGCCGGGCTCCTCGCCGCGGTGCCGGTGGTGGCCGTCCTCACCTTCGGGATCGTCATTGGCAAGCCGGTGTGGGGGGTCACCATGGGCGCCGGCGCGATGCTCGTCGGCATCGCCTGGCGAGTCACCGGGGGCCGTCCGCCGCTGGCGCTGATGGCCATCGATGCGGTCGCCATGGCGATCTCGACGTTCGTCGGCTCTGTGACCGGATCGGTGACCTGGCTGCACATCATCGTGCTGTGCCTGTGGGGGTTGATGGCGGGGCTCCTCGTCGCGGTCGGCAACCGCGGCGGCGCGGTGGGAACCCAGTCGATCATCGCCCTGGTGGTGTTCGGGCGCTTCAGCCAGCCCGCCGCTCAGGCGCTCGGCTTGGCCACCCTCGTGCTCGCCGGCGGCCTCGCCCAGGTCGTCTTCCTCAGCGTCGTGCGCTGGCCGCTGCCGCTGCGCAATCAGCGCGCGGCCACCGCCGCGGCCTATCGCGGGCTGGCCGCGCTGGCCGCCGCCTCAGACGAGGCGTCAACGCTGCCCGCGGCCGAGGCCATCGATGACGCCGAGGCCAGCCTCGCCTCCCCCACGCTGTTCGGGGACGCCGCCCTGACCACGCTGCGCAGCCTCGTCAACGAGGCCTTCCGGATGCGGGTGCAGATCACGGCCGTCCACGCGTTGCTGCGCCAGTTGCGCGCCGCCGGCGACGAGGAGGCGGGCGCGCCCGACAGCCCGGTGCGACGCGCCCTCGCTACGACCTCGAGCGCGCTCGACACCGCCGCGCTGGCCATCCGGGGCGACGAGGACGCCTCTCATCGCCTGCTGCAGCGCAGCGCGGAGCTCGACGCCGAGGTCAAGGCCTACCGCGGGGGCGCGCCGGGATCGCCGGCCCTGCACATGGACCGCCGGCTCGCGGCGCTGGCGGGACAGGTCCGTGCGGTGGCCGCCCTGTCACCGGCCGCCGGCAAGGGCGGCGGCCTGCGCGCCCGACGTCCCTACCACCGGACCAACCATCCGCTCGACCGCCTGCGGACCGACCTGGAGCTGATCCGCGCCAACATGTCGATTCACTCGCCCGCGGGGCGCCACGCGCTGCGCCTGGCGGTCATCGTCCCGGTCACGGCGCTGATCGCACGCGAGCTGCCGATCCCGCGCAGCTACTGGATGGTGGTAGCGGCGGCCACCATCCTGCGCCCTGAGTTCGGCGCCACCTTCACGCGCGGGGCCGAGCGGGCGCTCGGTACCTGCCTCGGCGTCGCGCTCGCCGGCGCCATCGCGGTCACCTTCCACCCGGCCGGCGCCGCGACGATCGTCCTCGTCGGCACGCTGGCGTGGGCGGGCTATTCCCTGTTCCCGGCCAGCTTCGCGGTCGGGTTCACCTTCATCACGGCGCTCGTGGTCTTCCTACTCAACGTGATCACCCCGGACACGCTCGCCACGGCCACCGATCGGCTGGTCGACACGCTCATCGGCGGCGCGATCGGGCTCACCGCCTTTGCGCTGTGGCCGACCTGGGCACGCACCTCGGCCTGGCAATCGCTCGCCGAGCTCGTCGGGGCCGAGCGCACCTACGTCGACGTCGTGCTCACCGCCGCGGCCGAGGGGCGCCGCCCCGGCGACCAGCGGATGCGCGCGCTGGCGCGACGGGCACGGCTGGCCCGGACGACGGCCGAGTCCACGGTGGCCCGTTCGCTGTCTGAGCCGAGCACGCGGAGGATCGACGCCTCCCAGAGCCAGCGGGCGTTGGGGGCGATGCGCCGGCTGGTCCAGGCCGCACACGTGCTGCGCCTGGACGCACAGGACGAGCGCGAGCGGCGTCCCCAGCCCGGGCTGCGACCCCTCCAGACGGGGATCGATGAAGTTCTCGGAGAGGTGGAGGCCAGCTTGCGCGCCCGCCCACAGCAGGAGCCGACGCCCCACGAGCTGCCCGACGTCCGCGCCCGGTTCGAGGCCTTCCAGCGCGAGTGCGGCGAGGATGCGGACGCACTGGCGCTCCTCGCCGAGCTCGACGAGATGGTCGACGCCGCCAATAGCCTGGCGGCGGCGTCCGGCCTGGAGGGCGCCGGGGTGGAGGACTCCGCGACAATGGTGCCATGACCACCTTCCCCGATTCCCACCGCGACCTGCTCGAAGCGCAGTTCGCCACCCTCGCGACCGTCGGCAAGGACGGCGTCCCCCAGCAGACCGAGGTCTGGTTCCTGCATGAAGACGACGCGCTCAAGCTGTCGCTCAACGACGCTCGGCTCAAGACGCGCAATCTCCAGAAGCGGCCGCAGTGCAGCCTGATGCTGCTCGACGTGGGCAACCCGTACCGGTACCTCGAAGTGCGGGGCACGGCCGAGCTGACGCCCGACGACGACTACGCGTTTGCCAACAAGGTCGGAGCGAAGTACGACGCCGACCTCAAGGTGCATGACAACCCAGGCGAGAGCCGCGTCGTGGTCACGATCGTGCCGTCCAACGTGTACGCCGTCAACATGGACGGCTAGACCCCCGCCCCCTCAGGGGGTCTCGGTGAGCGCGGGCTCCCACCCGATCGCCGGCGCGATGTGGCGCGCGATCGTCTCGAGCATCTGCGCGTTGTACTCGACGCCGAGCTGGTTGGGGACGGTGAGCAGCAGGGTGTCGGCTTCGCGGACCGCCACGTCGGCGCTCAACTCCTGAGCGATGACGTCGGGCTCGCCGGTGTAGCTGCGGCCAAACCGCGCCAGCACGCCCTCCAAAAGGCCCACCTGATCCTCACCGGGCAGGCCCGCGCGGCCGCCAAAGTAGCGCCGGTCCTCGTCGGTGACGATGGGCAAGACGCTCCGGCTGACCGACACGCGCGGCGTCCGCTCCCAGCCCGCCTCGGCCCACGCCTGGCGATACCACTGGATCTGCTCGGCCTGCAGCTCGTCGAAGGGCACCCCGGTGTCCTCCACCAACAGGGTCGAGCTCATGAGGTTCATGCCCTGCTCGGCGGTCCACACAGCCGTCTGGCGGGTTCCCGATCCCCACCAGATCCGCTCGGGCAGGCCGGAGGACTGGGGCTGGACCGGCAGCATCCCCGCCGAGCCGGTCATCCGCACGTCGGCCGGGACGACGCCCGCCCCGGCGATGGCGGCGCGGAACAACTGGGTGTGGGCGCGCGCCATATCGGCGTCGCTGCTGCCCTCGCCCGGCACGTAGCCGAACGCCTCCGAGCCGCGCACCGCCGGCTCCGGGGAGCCGCGGCTGATCCCCAGCTGCATCCGGCCCCCGCTGATGAGGTCGGCCGCCGCGGCCTCCTCGGCCATGTACAGCGGGTTCTCGTAGCGCATGTCGATCACCGCGGTCCCGATCTCGATCCGCCTCGTGCGGGCGGCGATCGCGCTCAGCAGCGGGAACGGCGAGGCAAGCTGACGCGCGAAGTGGTGAACGCGCACGAAGGCGCCATCGATGCCGAGCTCCTCGGCGGCGACCGCCAGGTCGATCGTCTGGCGCAGCGCCTCCTGAGCGGTCTGGGTCCGCGAGCCGGGCAGTGGCTGCCAGTGGCCGAAGGAGAGAAAGCCGATGCGCTTCATCTCGCCCATGCTAGGCGCCGGTTGTCGGTCTCGCCGCCGCATGGGACCCTTTCGCCATGGCGCGAGCCGGCGACACGCCGCAGGCGGCCCCGCTCGGGCGCCGGGCGGGCGCCGCCCTGATCGACCTCGGCGTGCTCATCGGCGGCGCCGGTGCATTGATCGGGGGCTGTGCCGGTGTCATCTTCGCGCTGAACCGCGGTCGCGGCAACGTCGTTGCGCAACTCGATCGGCTGAGCGGTCGAGTGAACGCGTTGCTCGAGACACGGCACGTGAATGGCACCATCGGCCTGGCCTCCGCCGCCGCCGGCATCGGGCTGCGCAATGCCCGCAGCCCGGGGATGAAGGCGATGCACCTTCGCCGCGTCGACGTCCGCAGCGGCGGTCCCGTGAGCCGGCGCAGCGCGATCATCCACGAGCTCGTCGGATTCGCGTGGGGACGGCTGGCCCGACAGGTGTGGCGCCCGGCGTTCGAGCGATACCAGACCCGGAGCACGGCGCTCGCCGCCGAGCAGGAGGGCTCTCGCCCGCGGCACCCGGACGATCCGCCAGCCGACACAGCGGGCTCCGCCGCGCGCCCCAGCACCGGGATGGCAAGCTGCTGTGGCTGGATGCTGGTGCCCGGCGCCGTCCAGCTCTTGGCGACGCTCCTATCCCCCCGCCGACAAAACCTGCCCGACTGGGTCGCCGGGATCGTCGTGGTCCGCGACTGACGGGGCGCTACTCGGACTGGCGCCCGAGCGTGGCCACGAAGCGCTCGATCCGCCGCCGTTCTGCTTCGGGGAGCGGCCCGCCGGCCGCCACCAGCAGCGTCATCGGGCCACGGTCGTGCGCCCACGTCGTGGCGCCGTCGCCAAACCCGGCGCTGACCCACACCAGCGGCAAGTGCTCGGCGTAGGCCATCACCGTCTGCTCCTGGCGCTGCGCGGTGTCCTCGCCGCGCACGACCGAAACGCTGACCAGCCCGAGGTCGTGGGCGACGCCGCTGACGGCCTCGAGTCCCCCGTCGCCGGCCAGCAGCGCGATCTCGCCGTCCTGGAGCATCTCCCGCGCCCACCCTGAGGGGGCGCCCGCGAGGGCGTCGGGGACGCATACGAAGCGAAAACTCGGCTCGGCCATCGGAGCGGACGCTAGCGGCTTTGCAGCAGCCGCGGCAGGTCACGCATGTCGTCGAACACCGTCGTGCCCGTGCCCTCGAGCATCCGCGCCGGGGTCACGCTGCCGGCGTAGCCGAACGCCGCCATCCCCGCCGCCCGCGCGGCCTGCACACCGTATTGGCTGTCCTCCACCACCGCACACGCCTCGGGCGCAACGCCGATCTGCCGGGCCGCGTGCAGGAACAGGTCGGGGGCGGGCTTGCCGTTGCGCACCTCGGTGGCGCTGAAGATCCTCCCGGCAAAGCGGTCATAGAGCCCCGTGAGCCGGAGCTTGTAGTGCAGGCGGTCGGGCTCGCTGCTGGAGGCCACGCACGTCCGGGCGCTGATCCGGTCAAGCGCCTCCTCGATCCCGTCGATGGGCGCCAGGCCTCGCTCGTAGGCCTCGTTGAACATGGCCTCGGTCCGCTCGTGGAAGTCCGCGGGCAGTGGATGGCCGATGTGCTGCTCGATGGCGTCGCGCGTCACCGACGGCGAGCGGCCCACGAACCGGTCGATGATCTCCGCCTCGGACATCGGCATCCCGTACTCGGCGAAGATGATCGCGTCGATCTGGATGGCGATCGGCTCGCTGTCCACCAGCACGCCGTCGCAGTCGAAGATGATCAGCTCGGGGTGTCCGTTGCCTGCGCTCACGCGCTCGAACATACACACGCTCGGCGCGGGCCCCTCGGCTCACGCCGGGGTGCCGACCACCAGGCGTAGCCCGACATCGAACTCGTCGAACTCGCGCAGACGCCCGTGGCGCCGGTCCCACTCCCCACTGGCCAGGTCGTGCTCCAGCGCCCGTACCACCCGGTCCACGATTTCCGGCGACGTGCGGGCAAAGCCGGAGGTGGCGTTGCGGGCGTCGCGATCGAGGACCCGCTCGGGATGGGCCCAGAAGGAGCCGAACATCCAGTCGGGGGAGTCGCGATGAACCGCGATCGTCTCCACCGCCACCGAGCCGCTCAGCCACGCCGCGAGCCGGCCGGGGGCGGGGAAGATCTGGGAGTCCAGCGCCCCCACCTCGGGCAGGTAGTCCCGGACCAGCCACATCTCGTTGCTGACCTCGGGTAGGTAGGTGAGGACGACCACGGGCCCGGTGGCGACGCGGCGCAGCTCGCGGACGCCGGCCTCGCGCTCGGCGTCCCAATGGTGGATGGTGAGGATCGCCATCGCGGCGTCGACGCTGTCGTCGCGCAGGGGCAGCCGACCCGCGGTCGCCCGGATGGCGGGGGGCAGCTCCGGCGGGCGCTGAGCGGCCATGACGTCGCTGGGCTCGATGGCGATCACGTACCGGTCGCGTGGCTCGTAGGAGCCGGCGCCGGCCCCGACGTTGGCGACGGTGCGAGCGTCCCCCAGCGCGGCGGCGATCCGTGCGGCGATCCGAGGGTCCTCACGACGCAGGCGGGCATAGCCGTGGCCGATGCGTTCATAGCGCGTTCCCAGCTCGGACATCGCGGCGCCGACTATACAGAGGAATCCTCGGTATGAGAAGATGAAAGCTCTGGTGCCGATGACCGTCCCCGAAATGCGTCGCGCCCCCAACGCACGGAGCCGGCTGCTGGCCGCGGCCCTGCGCCGGTTTGGCGAGGACGGCGCGGTCGCGGTCAACCTCGAGGAGATCCGCCGGGAAGCGGAGGTCAGCGTCGGCGCGCTCTATCACCACTTCGCCGATAAGGCTGCGCTCGTGGAGGCGCTCTACGCCGAGGTGACGGCGCGCTTTCAGGCGGGCTTCCTCGAGATGCTCCAGGCCAGCCCAAGCGCCGAGGACGGCGTCCGTCGCGGAGTGCGCTACTTCCTGCGCTGGGTCCAGGACCACCGCCATGAGACGGTCATCCTGCTCGGCGCCCGCGCCGAGAGCCCCGCCCTGACGGAGCTCAACCGGCGTTTCTTCGCAGAGGTCATGGCCTGGTGGCGCACCCACGCGCACTACGGCGCGGTCCAGACGCTGCCGCTCGAGCTCATCCATGCCCTGTGGCTGGGATCGGCCCAGGAGTACACCCGCCACTGGCTGGCGGGACAGGCCAAACGATCGCCCACCGCGGTCGGCGCCGCGCTGGAGCAGGCGGCGTGGAGCGCGCTGAAGGGGGATGCGTGACGCCGGCATGGCATCGTCCCGCGCGAGATGCACATCGAGCCCCTCTCACCGAGTGACTTCGACGCTGCCGTGGCGCTGTGGCGCGAGGTTGGCCTCACGCGCCCCTGGAACGACCCCATCGACGATCTGCGCCGTGCGGTAACCGGGCCGGGCTCCACGGTGCTGGCCGGCCACGACCGAGACGAGTTGGTGGCCACCGCCATGGTCGGCCACGACGGGCATCGCGGCTGGGTCTACTACGTGGCGGTGCGACCCGAGCGGCGGGGACGGGGCCACGGACGCGCGATCATGCGTGCCTGCGAGACCTGGCTGAGCGCGCGCGACGTGCCCAAGATCGACCTCATGGTCCGCACCGAGAATCACGACGTGATCGCCTTCTACACCGCCCTCGGGTACGCCCATGACGACGTGGTCGTGATGTCCAAGCGCCTGGGCTGAGCGTGTGCGGCGCCCCCGAGACGGCGCGGCCCTCCATGGCCGCGCCGCCTCTCGCCGGCTGAGTCCGGTGGGGAGGGAGGTCAGCCGGCGAAGGAGTGAAACGCGCCCAGCGGCTCTGGGAGCCTGGGCGTGAAGGGCTTGAACTGGTAGGGCTTGGAGGTGTCAAAGCCCGCCTTGGCCGCGGACGCCTTGTCGGCAAAGGGGGTCAGGGCGTCGACCGCCTGACTGATCTTGGTCCACTTCAGCGTGCGCTCATAGCCGTTGTTGTTAGGTGGATCGATGCTCTCGGCCTTGCCCTGGACGCCGGTGATCTTCTCGATCGGGCCGCCGTCCTTGCGCGCCACGTCGCCGCCCAGGACGCGGGCCAGCGTGCGGTGGTCTGACTCGATCCCCATGATGCGAGCCGCCAGGACGCGCAGATCGGGGGTGCTGAAGTTCCGCACCCCTACCAGGTAGGCGGCGATGAAGGCGTCCTCGAGAGTGACGAGGACGTCCAGGGTCGTCTGGGCGTCGCTGAACATCTTGGACGGGTAGTAGAAGGTGCTGAACGGCGAGGGCTTGCCGGTCACGCTCATCTCCAGCGCGTAGTGCGACATCTCCTCCTGGCGAGCCCCGACCAGATAGCCCTGGTCGTCCTCGGGGAGGTGCTTGAAGAACGGCGCCTTGTTGATGATGTTGGTGTAGGTCGTGACGGCCAGGGCCTCGGCGATCTGCGCCGCGCCGACGATGGCCACGTCGCCCGAGGTGACGCCACCGCCCTTGGCGGAGGCGAATGCGGGTCCGAGGAGGCCCAGTCCCGACACGCCGGCCACCATCCCGGCGCCTGTGGCGGCACCCCGCCGGAGGAACTGTCTGCGGTCTGTACCTGGCCCGTCTTGCGCTGTGGACATGAGTGAGTCTCCCTTCCCGAAAACTCAGAGTTACCTTGTTGCCGCCTCATACGAAGGGGTGCCGGCGGTGGATCACCGGTTGATCAAAAGATCCGCCGCGGATGGCGCGCTCCCCCGTTGGGCGGGGGCGTGGCCAGGGTGGAAACGTTGTGGAAACGGTTTGCCAACGCCCCAATGACAGCTTTCTGGTGCGTGGCCAACCGGGGGCCACGGACCACGAGCAAGCAGCGGCGCTCCACCAGGTTCGCCGACCACCAGCCAAAGGCCGTCACACAGGATTCATGACGAACCCGACCGGAGAGCACAGCAGGATCGCCTTTTGCGAGTGCGGGGCGCAACTCGCGGGCGAAAGTAGGGGGCAGCTCTTTGACGCGGCACAGGCACACCTCGCCCATCACCATCCCGAGCTCCTGGGGGCGCTAGGACTCGAGGTGGTGCAGCAGATGGTCGAGGAACGTCCGGGGGCAGTCAACGCCTGACGCGGGCGGCGGAGATCGCCGCCCGCCAGGCGCTGACCACCGGTCACACCACCCCACCACACCCCGCCGGCCCCCGCTGGCGCCAGGTATCGTCGGGCCGATGACCGCCCTGACGACGAGTGTCGTCGGCAGCTATCCGCAGCCGGCCTGGCTCATCGACCGCGATGCGCTCGGCGCCCACTCGGTGCCGCGCGTGCGCGTGGCCTCGGCCTGGCGGATCCCCGAGCCGTTCCTGGAGGAGGCTCAGGACGACGCGACGCGCCTGGCGATTCGCGACATGGAGCGCGCGGGGATCGACACCATCACCGATGGCGAGATGAGGCGCGAGAGCTACTCCAATCGTTTCGCCACCGCGTTGGATGGGATCGACTCGGAGCACCCCGCCACGATCACGACCCGCTCGGGCGATCGGGTGGTACCCCGCATCGTCGGCCCGGTTCGCTGGCGCGGCCCCGTCGAGGTCCGTGACGTCGAGTTCCTGCGCGCTCACACCGACCGGACGATCAAGATCACCCTGCCCGGCCCGTTCACGATGGCCCAGCAGGCCGCCAACGAGGCCTACGACGAGCTCGACGAGCTGGTCATGGACCTCGCCGCCGCGGTCAACCAGGAGGCGCGCGCCCTGCAGGCCGCGGGCGCGGACGTCATCCAGCTCGACGAGCCGTGGCTGCGCAACGATCCCGAGGCCGCGCGGCGCATCGCCGTGCCGGCCATCGATGCCGCCCTCGACGGCCTGTCGGCGACGACCGCGGTGCACATGTGCTTCGGCTACGCCGCCGTTGTCGGTGCCAAGGACCGCAACCGCTACGAGTTCCTGGGAGAGCTGGCCGACAGCAGCACGCAGCAGATCTCGGTTGAGGCGGCCCAGCCGAAGCTCGATCTCGGCCAGCTGTCCGAGCTCGCGCCCAAGACGATCCTCGTCGGCGTGCTCGACCTCGGCGATCCCGAGGCCGAGACCGCCGAGGTAGTGGCCCAGCGCATCCGCGCCGCGCTCGCCCACGTGCCCGCCGAGCGGCTCATCCCCGCGCCCGACTGCGGCATGAAGTACCTCCCGCGCGCGCTGGCGCTGGCCAAGCTGCGCGCGCTCAGCGAGGGAGCCGCGCTGGTGCGAGCCGGGCTGTGAGCGCCCGTTGGGCGGGGGCGTGGCCAGGGTGGAAACGTTGTGGAAACGGTTTGCCAACGCCCCAATGACAGCTTTCTGGTGCGTGGCCAACCGGGGGCCACGGACCACGAGCAAGCAGCGGCGCTCCACCAGGTTCGCCGACCACCAGCCAAAGGCCGTCACACAGGATTCATGACGAACCCGACCGGAGAGCACAGCAGGATCGCCTTTTGCGAGTGCGGGGCGCAACTCGCGGGCGAAAGTAGGGGGCAGCTCTTTGACGCGGCACAGGCACACCTCGCCCATCACCATCCCGAGCTCCTGGGGGCGCTAGGACTCGAGGTGGTGCAGCAGATGGTCGAGGAACGTCCGGGGGCAGTCAACGCCTGACGCGGGCGGCGGAGATCGCCGCCCGCCAGGCGCTGACCACCGGTCACACCACCCCACCACACCCCGCGGGCGGAAAAAACCGCCACGACCGGCTCGGTTCATGCTGAACTGTGCGTGAGGCTGGACACCGCGCACCACAGGAGGCGAGCCGGGATGAAGACCGCCGACCATAACCACGTGTTCGCGATCGTCCTGGCGGGGGGCGAGGGCAAGCGCTTGTCGCCGCTCACCCTGGACCGGGCCAAGCCTGCGGTCCCGTTCGGCGGCAACTACCGCCTCATCGACTTCGCCCTGTCGAACATCGTCAACGCCGGCTACCGGAAGATCGTGGTGCTCACGCAGTACAAGAGCCACTCGCTGGACCGGCACATCGCCACCACCTGGCATCTATCGCCGCTGCTGGGCAACTACGTGGCGCCGGTCCCGGCCCAGATGCGCCGCGGCCCGTACTGGTTCCAGGGCTCCGCCGACGCCATCCACCAGAATCTCAACCTGCTGCGCGACGAGCGGCCCGACGTCGTCATCGTGTTCGGGGCCGACCACATCTACCGCATGGACCCCGAGCAGATGGTCCGCCAGCACATCGAGTCCGGCGCCTCGGTGACCGTCGCGGCGATCCGCGTACCGATCGAGCAGGCCGACCAGTTCGGGGTCATCGAGACCGCCGCCGACGGCCGGACGATCACCGCCTTCCGCGAGAAGCCCAAGGACGCGGTGGGCCTCCACGACGCGCCCGACCAGGTGTACGCCTCGATGGGCAACTACGTGTTCTCCACCGACACGCTGGTCGACGTCGTCACCCTCGACGCCGAGTCGCGCGACTCCTCCCACGACATGGGCGGCAACATCATCCCGATGTTGGTGGAGTCGGGTGGCGCCCACGTCTACGACTTCGCCGCCAACGAAGTCCCCGGCGCCACCGAGCGCGATCGCGGCTACTGGCGCGACGTGGGGACGCTCGACGCGTTCTACGACGCGCACATGGATCTGATCTCCGTCTTCCCGGTGTTCAACCTCTACAACATGGAGTGGCCGATCCTCACCATGCCCGAGCCGCTGCCGCCGGCCAAGTTCGTGTTCGCCGACGAGGACGGCCGCAAGGGGCAGGCCCTGGACTCGATGGTCTGCTCCGGAGTGATCATCTCTGGGGCCACCGTGGAGAAGTCCGTGCTCTCGCCCAAGGTCCACCTGCACTCCTACGCGCAGGTGGAGGCGTCGGTGCTCTTCTCGGGCGCCGAGGTGGGCCGCGGCGCCGTGGTGCGCAACGCCATTCTGGACAAGGACGTCTACGTCGAGCCCGGCGCCGAGGTGGGCGTCGATCTCGACGCCGATCGTGAGGCGGGCTTCACGGTCTCAGACGCCGGGGTGGTGGTCGTTCCCAAGGGCGCCCGGGTCAGGGCGGGAGTGACGCGGACGTGAGTCTGCGTGTCGCGCTGCTGACCCGCGAGTACCCGCCCGAGGTCTACGGCGGCGCGGGCGTCCACGTCGAGTACCTCGCGCGTGAGCTCGCCTCCCGCGTGGAGCTCACCGTGCACTGCTGGGGGGCGGACCGCGCCGACCCGGCGGTCCACGCCCATCGCCCGTGGGAGGCGCTGGCCGGCGGCGAGCCGCATCTCGCCGCGCTGCAGGCGATGTCCATCGATCTGGTCATGGCCGCCGGGGTCGACGGAGCCGAGATCGTCCACAGCCACACCTGGTACGCCCAGTTCGGCGGCCACCTGGCCAAGCTCACCTACGGCATCCCTCACGTGGCGACGGTGCATTCGCTCGAGCCGCTGCGCCCGTGGAAGGCCGAGCAGCTGGGCGGCGGCTACGCGCTGTCGAGCTTCTGCGAGCGAGTGGCGCTGGAGGGAGCCGACGCGGTGATCGCCGTCTCCGAGGGCTCGCGGCGCGACATCCTGGCCGCCTACCCCGCGATCGACCCCGAACGGGTGCAGGTCGTCTACAACGGGATCGACACCGCCGAGTACGCTCCGGACCTCGGCACCGACGTGCTCCGGCGCCTCGGGGTGGACCCGGATCGACCCTCGGTGGTGTTCGTGGGCCGGATCACCCGCCAGAAGGGGGTACCGCACCTGCTCCGGGCCGCGGTCGACTTCGATCCGGCCGCCCAGCTCGTGCTGTGCGCCGGCGCCCCCGACACTCCGGAGATCGGCGCCGAGGTGGCGGCGGGCGTGCAGCGCCTGCAGGAGAGCCGCGACGGGATCATCTGGATCGACGAGATGCTCCCCAAGACCGACGTGATCCAGCTCCTCAGCCACGCGACGGTGTTCGCGTGCCCCTCGATCTACGAGCCGCTGGGGATCGTCAACCTCGAGGCGATGGCCTGCGAGGCGGCCGTGGTGGCCTCCGCCACCGGGGGCATCGTGGAGGTCGTCGAGAATGGTGAGACGGGGTTTCTCGTCCCTCTGGAGCAGGCGCCGGGGGAGATCGACCCGATCGATCCCGAGGGCTTTGCCCACGCCTTCGCCGACCGCGTCAACGCGCTCATCGGGGATCCGGCGCTGGCCGCCGAGATGGGCCGCGCGGGGCGCCGCCGGGTGACCACGCACTTCGCCTGGCCGGCGATCGCCGATCAGACCGTGGCGATCTACGAGAGCCTCACGGGTTCGTAACGGCCTCCCGTTCGCCGGCCCGATCCGGCCCCGCGACACCCGCGGACCGCGAGCGATGGATTCGCGCGGTGTCCCGACTCTCCATGGAGACACAACCCATGGAGGCAAGTCATGAGTATCCAGAGAGCCCTCGTCATCGGTGCCGGCAGCGGTATCGGTAAGGCAACGGCCGGCGCGCTGCGCTCGGCGGGTGTCGAGGTGTGGGCGTCAGGGCGGGACCGGGACGCAACAGATCCCGCGCAGGCCGCGGGCCTTCTCGCCGAGGCCGATCCCGATCTCGTCGTCGTGGCGGCGGGCACGCGCCCGCGGATGGCCTCGATCGACGCCCAGAGCTGGGAGTCGTTCTCCGCGCCGTGGAATGTCGACGTCAAGCTCACGTTCGAGGTCGGCCGGGCTGTTCTGGCGAACCCGCTCCGCCCAGGCTCGACGGTGGTGATCGTGTCCAGCGGCGCCGGGGCCAACCCCAATGGCTCGCCGATGTCAGGCGGCTACGCCGGCGCGAAACGGATGCAGATGTTCCTGACCGGCTACTTCCAGCGAGCCGCCGATGCCCGCGAGCTCGGGATCCGTTTCGTCGCGGTGGCGCCGATGCAGTTCGTGGTCGGGACGCGCATCGGCGAGGCGGCGGTCGCGGCCTACGGCGAGGGCAAGTGGCCCGTGGCGCTTGACCCGGACGGAGTCGCCCGAGCCATCCTCTCGGTCGCGTCCGGCGATGAGCACCGTGGAGCGACGTTGGGTGTGACCGGCGCGGGACTCGAGGTGATCTGATGGGTTCCCAGTCACAATCGGCGACGCGGTGGGTCGTGATCCTGACCGGGGTCGGCTCGCTGATGGCGGCGCTGGACACTCTCGTCGTGGCGACCGCGCTGAGCCGGATCCGGTTGTCCCTCGGCGCGTCCGTCGGGCAGCTGGAGTGGACGGTGAACGCGTACAACCTGAGCTTCGCGGTGCTGCTGATCACGGCCGCGGCCCTAGGTGATCGCTTCGGTCGCCGGCGGCTGTACGCGGTCGGGCTCGGAGTGTTCGCCGCGGCCTCGGCGGTGAGCGCCGTGGCGCCGAACGTGGGGCTCCTGATCGCGGCGCGTGCCGTCCAGGGGGCGGGCTCGGCGCTGATCCTGCCGCTCGCGCTCGCGCTGCTCAGCACCGCATTCCCCCCCGAGAAGCGCGGCGCCGCGATCGGGATGTTCAGCGCCGTCACCGGTCTCGCCGTCGCGAGCGGCCCGGTGATCGGCGGGGTCGTCGTGCAGGGGATCGACTGGCAGTGGATCTTCTGGATCAACGTGCCCATCGCGCTGGTCGCGATCCCGCTGGTCCTGACGAAGCTGAAGGAGAGCTACGGGCCGGACACCAGCCTCGATCTGCCCGGCGTTGCCCTTGTGACCGGTGGCGCACTGGGCATCGTGTGGGCGCTCGTGCGCGCCAATCAGGTCGGCTGGACCAGCGTCGAGACGATCGCCACGGCGGCGGTCGGACTCTCCCTGCTGGTGGGATTCATCGGCTGGGAGCGACGGGCGCGCGAGCCGATGCTGCCGATCGACTTCTTTCGCTCGCGCAGCTTCTCGGCCGGGAACGCGGCGATCTTCCTCACCTTCGCCTCGCTGT
Organism: uncultured Actinomycetota bacterium; assembly: GCA_963758035.1. Lineage (GTDB taxonomy): Bacteria > Actinomycetota > Thermoleophilia > Solirubrobacterales > Solirubrobacteraceae > Palsa-465. Next base: position 856,036 of record CAVWTW010000010.1, on the reverse strand, counting down.
CGGGCGCCGTGTTCTTCTACGCCCAGCTGTTCCAGGTGGGCCAGGGCTACGGCCCGCTCGGCGCCGGCCTGCGGCTGGTGCCGTGGACCGCGACGTTCATCACGGTGGCGCCGATCGCCGGCGCGATGGCCGACAAGGTCGGCGAGCGGCCGCTGATGGTCGCCGGGCTCTCGCTGCAGGCGGCGGGCATGGCATGGCTGGCGCTGATCGCGCAGCCGCACCTTCCCTACGCCCACATGCTGGCGCCGCTGATCGTGGCCGGTGTCGGGGTCTCGATGGCGATCCCGTCGGCGCAGAACTCAGTCGTCGGCTCGCTGGGTGAGGACGCGATCGGCAAGGCGGCGGGAGCGAACACCATGATGCGCGAGCTGGGCGGCGTGTTTGGCATCTCGATCGCCGTCGCGGTGTTCGCGGCCACCGGCAGCTACGCCTCGCCCGCGTCCTTCGTCGAAGGGTTCGGCCCGGCGATCGGGGTCGCGGCCGGCCTCAGCGTCATTGGCGCGATCATCGGTCTGGCGCTCCCTGGCCGCCGGGCGACCGCGCGGGTCAGCACCGCTCCCGCGCTGCAACCACAGGCATGACATCCGACATGACACAAACCGGAGATCGGTCATGAGCCAGAACCAGGGCATCGATCGCGTGGGGGCGGGCGTTCGCGCCGGCCCCCGGCCGGTTGTGCACCTCGAGCTGCACACCGGCGACCTCTCGCGCGCAAGTGACTTCTACGGCCGGCTGCTGCGGTGGCAGGCGACTCGGATCGATACCGCCGATGGGTGCTACCTGGCGCTCGGGCTCGGGCTGGGTGACGCGATCACCGGCGGGGTGGTCGAATGCCAGACGGAGCGCCCGTTGTGGCTTCCCTACGTCGAGGTCGATAGGATCGAGTCGGCCACCGAGCGCGCGCGGCAGCTTGGCGCATCGGTACTGCTCGAGCCGCGCGAGGGACCGGCCGGATGGCGCAGCGTGATCTCCGCTCCGTGCGGCGGCCAACTCGCGCTCTGGCAACCAAAGGAGTGGCGATGAACGAGCAGCAGCTCCTTCACGCTGCCCGCGACGGCGACGAGGACGCCTTCGCCCGCCTCATCGCCCCCCATCGACGCGAGCTCTACGCGCACTGCTACCGGATGCTGGCCTCATCGGCCGATGCCGAGGACGCGCTGCAGGACGCTCTCCTCGGGGCCTGGCGCGGGCTGCCGCGCTTTCAGGGGCGCAGCTCGCTTCGATCCTGGCTGTACACGATCGCGACCAACGCCTGCCTGCAGGCGATCAAGCGCCGACCCCGGCGCGTGCTCCCGATCGACTACGGCCCGCCCGCGGACCCGCACGACCCGAGGGCTCAGCCGCTGGTCGAGTCGGCCTGGATCGAGCCGTTGGCCGACTCGAGGCTCGCCGGCTCGTCGATCCCCGACGCCCGCTACGAGGAGCGCGAGGCCGTCGAGCTCGCGTTCATCGCCGCAATCCAGCACCTGCCCGCCCGCCAGCGCGCAGTACTGCTGCTCCGTGACGTGCTCGGGTTCTCGGCTCGCGAGACCGCGGAGGCACTCGACGCCACGCCCGTGTCCATCGACAGCGCGCTGCAGCGCGCCCACAAGACGGTCGACGCCCGACTGCCCGAACGCAGCCAACAGGAGACGCTGCGCTCGCTCGATGACCGCGAGCTGCGGCGCATCGTCGAGGGGTTCGTGCTGGCGTGGGAGCGGGCCGACATCGACGCGATCGTGGCCATGCTCGCCGAGGACGCCGTGCTCGCGATGCCGCCGGAGCCGACGTGGTTCGCCGGACGTGACGACATCGCCGCCTTCCTCGCCGCGACTCCGCTGGCCGCGACGACGCCGCGACACCGGCTCGTGCCCACCTGGGCCAACGGCCAGATCGCGTTCGGCCACTACAGCTGGCGCGAGGATCTCAACACGTTCATGCCCCACGCCATCACCGTGCTGTCCCTGCGCCACACGGAGCTGTCACAGCTCACCTTCTTCCGTAGCGCCGACGCGTTCACAGGGTTCGATCTGCCTGACCGCATCACCCCGTGACAGGGGCCGACCGTAGCGATCTCCCAGGCCTCAGCGGTCGTCCAGGTAGGCCTGGGCCAGCCTCGCCGGAGCGCGCGCCAGCCACGCCTCGACCGTGATCTCCTCGAGGTCGGCGAGCGAGATCAGGTCCAGCTGGACCAGGATCGCGGGATAGCCGTCAAAGTGCGGGATCGTGAAGTACTCGCCCGATGGATCGGCCACCAGCGCCTCCTTGGCGACCAGATGCTCGACGCGGGCGCCCAGGATCTCCCCGCCCGGCGCCGAGTCCCCCAGCACCTCGAGGTCACTCTTGCGCAACGGGCGCTCCCACACGAACAGCTTGTCCTTAACCCGCCACTGCCTGTGGCCGCGCGACTCGCGCTCGGAGGTCTCAGGCAGCGCCAGCGCCAACCGTCGTACGTCATCCCAGGTGGCCACCGGACGACTGTACGACCTGGCGGGGCTACATCAGCGGCTCGGACTCGCGGAACAACGGCTGGATGCCGGCCGTCGCCAGTGCCTCGCAGTAGGAGATCACGTCGTGTAGCGGCCGCTCGGCGGCGGACGCGTTGCACGGGGCGATGCAGTAGCTGCGCTCGAGCAGATGCGGCCCTTGCCAGCCATTGAGGATCTTGGCCGCGGTGGCGCCGCGCAGCATGGCGCGAATGTGCCGGTCGGTCATCGGGAGCACCCGGTGAGTGGCCTGCGGCCGGTCGTTCGGGAATGACATGGGCACGTGCTTCCCGGCTTTGGCGTCGTTCATGCGCCCGAAGCCGGGTGGCGTGCGTCAACTGGGCGGCGGGAGGAACTCCACCTCATGCTGCGCCGAGAGGGCGACGACGTCGTCGGGGTTCTGGTCAGCCATCGCGTCGATGCCGGCGAACAGGTCATAGAGCCTGCCCGTGGGCGTCACCCAGAACCAGCACAGGAGCGTCTCGCCGGAGCGGTTGAACAGGCCGTGCGGCTTGCCCCGCGGCAGGCGGACGAGATCACCGCTCCGGGCCACACGGTCCGCCTCCCCGTCAAACAGGGTGAGCTCGCCGTCGATCACGTACACGTACTCGTCCTGGGTGGGGTGGATGTGCGGCGGCACGAAGGTGTCAGGAGGAAACTCGGCGTGCCAGGCAAAGGACTCGTCGGTGACCTGCTTGGGCCGGTAGATCTGGCCCAGGATGTTCCATGTGATGCCGTCGACCGACGCGTCGGCCGCCATCACGTCTGGGGTGCTCGGTGGGGTCATGCCGGTTCTCCTTGTCGTGGTTGCGTGCGGGCGTTGAGGCACGGCGAAGCCGGCCTTCTGGGCGTAGCCGCGCACGATCGCCTCGCGATCGGCGTGGGGCAGCACCGCCTCGATGTCGTCAAAGCCGTCGGGGGCCAGTCCCTCCACGGCGTCGATGACGCCCTCGGGGCCGCCCCGGCGGTTGGAGTGGACGATCTCCGCGGTCGGCCCGCGGCGCGCGTCCTCGTAGCGGCGCAGCGCCGCGACGACGTCGTCGTCGGCCCCGTCGGCCAGTTCGTCCGCCAGCCGCATCGCGTCCAGCACCGCCTGGCTGGCGCCGTTGGAGCCGACTGGGTACATGGCGTGCGCCGCGTCGCCGAGCAACGTCACTCGCCCGTGCGACCAGCGGTCGATCGGGTCGCGGTCACACACGGGGTACTCCCAGAACACCGAGGTGGACTCGATCAGCGCCGGCACGTCGACCTCGTCGATGCGGAAGCGGGCCACGTGGGGCATCAACTCGTCCAGGCGCCCGGGTCGCGACCAGTCCTCCCGCCGGGGCGGCGGCGTCCCCTCCTCCCCGACTTTGACCATGACGGCCCAGTTGGTGAGGCGGTGCTCGTCATCGCTGCCGGCGCCGATGGGGTACAGGACCACCTTGGCCTTCATGCCGCCGGCGATGATCATCGAGCGACCGGTGAGGAAGACGGGCCAGTCGGTGGCGCCGCGCCACAGCATCGTCCCGTTCCAGCGCGGCGGCGGCTCGCCGGCCACCAGCGCCTCGCGGACGGTCGAATGGATCCCGTCGGCGCCGATGAGCGCCGCGCCGTGCACCGGCCCGATGTCCGCGCCGTCGTGATCCACGAAGGTCGCCGTCACCCCGTCGTCGTCCTGCGCAAAGCCAGTCAGTCGGCAGTTGGTGCACACCACCTCGGCGCCCAGCCGCTCCACCACCGCGTCGCGCAGCACACCCTGCAGAATGCCGCGGTGGATCGAAAATTGAGGCACGGCATGGCCGGCATCCAGGCCGCGCAGCTCCCGCCACACCTCCTGGCCCAGGCGATTCATGTAGATGAGCTCGTAGGTCCGCACCGCCACCGCGTCGAGCCGCTCCAGCAGATCGAGGGTCTGCAGCTCGCCGATGGCGTGCGGGAGGGTGTTGATACCCACGCCGAGCTCGCGAATGGTGGGCGACTGCTCGAACACCCGGCAGGGCAGGCCGCGGCGGTGCAGCGCCAGCGCCGTGGTCAGGCCTCCGATCCCGCCCCCGACGACGATGATGGGGTCTCGCACGGCCTCAGACTATCGGCGTGCCGCGCCTCACCGCAGCGCCTCCAGGCGCGCGGCGATCGCCGCCCACGTCGGTGTCCGCGGGTCGATGACGGCGAAGTGATCGACGCCGGCCAGCTCGAGCAGCTCGCAGCTCTCGTCCCCTCCCGCCTCAGCGGCCCGCGCGTACCGGCGGCTGTGCTCGACGGGCACACGGTCGTCGGCGTCGCCGTGGGCGAGCAGGACCTGCGCTCCGGCCGGGATCCGCGCCATGGGATCCGCGAGGCGGTAGGCCTCGGGTCGCGCGGCGGGCCCGGCACCGACGAACTCCGCTGCCGCGTTGTCGCCGATGCCCTCGGCGAATGCCCACGCCAGGTCGCACACACCGGCCTGGGACACGACCGCGGCCACGGCCGGGTCGTCGGCGACGCATAGGCCCAGCTGCCCACCGGCCGAGTGGCCGATGACGACGACCCGCCCCGCCACGATCGGCTCGTGCAGTTGCCGCAGCGCGGCGATGGCCGCCCGCACGTCGTCGAGGGTCTCAGGGACGCCCCCGCCGTTGCCCACGCGCCGGTACTCCACGTTCCAGCTCGCCCACCCGCGGTCGGCGAGGTCGACGGCCAGGGCCGCCATCAGGGAGCGATCAAAGCGCGCGCGCCAGAACCCTCCGTGCAGGAGGACGACCACGGGATGCGGCCCCTCGGTGGCCGGCAGCAGCAGATCGGCTACCTGCTCGGGATCAGCGCCGTAGGCGTGGGACCGCGGCTGCATGCCCGCCGCGGCGACCAGGTCGGCCAGCTCGCCCATCAGGGTGGGGAGGTCACGGGCAGGGGTGGGCAGGTCCCAGGCAGCCACCGGCGCAGCCTATCGGCAGGCCCTTGAGGCATTTGCCACGTAGTGGAATACTCGAATGGGACCGGAACGCAGCCTCAGTGGAGGTGAACAGATGTCTGAACCGGCCAGTGTCCTGGTCGTCGCGCACCAGACCGCGGCGAACAGCGCGCTACTGGACGCGGTCCACGAGCGCGCTCAGCAGGGCTCCGTGCGATTCCACATGGTGGTGCCCCGCCAGGCACACGGAATGCACAAGGTCGTCGACCCCACCGAGGCCGGCGAGGGCGAGGCCAACACGGTGCTGAAGGCCGCACTGCCCAAGCTCTCGGAGGCGGCGGGTCAGGAGGTGACCGGCAGCGTGGGGGATTCCGAGCCGCTCATGGCCATCCATGACGCGGTCAACCTCGGCAGCTACGACGAGATCATCATCTCGACGCTGCCGCTGGGGATCTCACGGTGGCTGAAGCTCGATCTCATCAGCAAGGCCAGAGGGCTCGGCCTCCCCGTCACCCATGTTGCCGCCAAGGAGCGCGAGCCCAGCGGCGTCAGCTAGACCTCCGGTCCGGCCTCAGCTCACGACGCGTACCGGCCTCACCTCACGACGCGTACCGCCAACGGGAGAGCGCCGAGGCGAAGTTCGGTGGCCAGGTCCCTGGCCGACTGCGGCGTAAAGCTGCCCGTGACGTCCGCGCCGCCCCCGCCGGCGATGCCGTCGGGGTACTGGCGGTAGTCGATCTGCGGGACGGTGATGAGTTGGTTGTCCAGCGCCACCGCGAAGTGCTGCGCGAGCGTATCGCCCCCGACGCTGACGCGGGCGCCGCGGCGGGCGACCTGGCGGGTGACCGCCTCGAAACGGCTCTGGCCGGTCCGGGTGAAGCCGAAGGTGACGTCGGGCTGGCCGCTCGAGTCGGTGGTCGGCTGCGGGTTGGTGATGTCATTGCCGGGAACCGCCACATCGTCCCTGAGCACGTAGAAATCCGCCTTGGGGCTGCTGGGCTCGATCTGGTCAGACGCCGACGGGTTGGCCGCCTGCAGCACCACTGTGCCCTGGGGCACCGTCACCAGCTCGCCGTCGGCCTTTGTCACTCCGACGGGGAGACCCGCGTACAGGTCGCTGAGGCTCGCCTCGGGGCCATTGAGCAGGCAGTGTTGACCGCGCACCGGGAGGGTCCCGTTGGCCTTGGCGACGGCCGCGCATGCCGGACTCCCCGGCGCCCCGAAGAGGTAGTAGGCCGGGCCTTTGCGCGACTGCGTCTCAGACAGCGGCTGCGCCGGCTGCTTGGCGGCGAGCTTGGCCGCCTGATAGAGCGCCAGGCTGCCCGCGCCGGGTGTACCGGGACCGGACGCGCGGCCGTCACTGATCGTCATCGCCGTCGGGTCCTGGGTGAGCAGCTGGCTGGCCACCGTCTTGCCGTTGGGCGTCAGCGCGTTGGCCTCCCAGTCATAGAAGGAGAGCTGGGCGGTCTGGCCGACGAGGCGGACGATCCGGGCCCGCTCGGCGGCACGGACCGCGGGACCGGCCACCACGATGCCGCTGGCCCCGGACTGCGTGACCGCGAAACCGTGACCCACCGTCCGCAGCCGGCGACGGATGATCGCCAGCTCTCGGGACATCGCGGCGGCGGTGATCCGCGGCACCTGTGGGGTGGGCTCGGCACGCAGCGTGAGGCTCAAGCCCCCGCTCGGGCTCGAGCCGGTCGGGGTCGCGGTGCCGCCCGTCCTCAGGATCACGGCGGCCACGACCAGCACCACGAGCAGCGACGCGACCGGTACGAGGATCCCGAGGTGCCGGCGACGCGGTCCGCGGTGGCGGCGCTGACCGCCATCGGCCGCTTCCTCAAGCAGGCGCCGCAGGATCCGCTCGGCCTCGGCGCGCTCCTGCACGGTCGGCGACGACGAGTCCGGAACAGGGTTGGCCTCGGCGATCTGGGCGATGACGCGTTCGTCTGTGGTCATGATGACTCTCCGGCGGTCGACGATTGCGGGGCGACGGCCGTATCGGCGAGAGCCGCGGCGACGTGGCGGCGACCCCGGTGAAGGCGCACGCGAAACGCCGCGGCGCTGCACCCGGCCACCCGGGCCGCACGCGCCGGTTCCAGGCCCTCCCACGCAATGAGCAGCAGCGCCTCGCGCTCCTGGGCCGAGAGGCTCTCCATGGCGACGGCGAGCTCGTCGCTCATCGTGGGAGGCGGCTCCCAGCCCAGGGCTGCGGCCGGGGCGGGGGCGGAAAATAGGTCCTGCAGCCGGGTGGCCAGGGCCCCGCGGCGACGCTCGGCGCGGTGCTGGTTGGCCATGACGCGACGCGCCACGCCCAGCAGCCAGGGCAGGGGGTCCTCCCCGATGTCGTCCAGGCGTCGCCACGCGACCAGGAACGTCTCGGCGACGACGTCCTCCGCCGCCCCCGACGGCGAACGGCGCAGCACGTAGCCGCGCACGGCCCAGTAGTGGGCGTTGAACAGCTGCTCGAAGGCCCCGCGCCGATCGACCTGTCGCTCCATCGTGGAACCAGATTGTCCGGCTCCCCGGGATTCGTTACAGCCGCCGTCGCCGGCCGTCACTCAAACTTGGGTGCGCTCCACGTCGGCATGATGTCGGGCAGCCCCTCGCTGACCCGGTCGGGGAACCGGGCGGGGCGCTTCTCCAGGAACGAGGTGATGCCCTCGGCCGCGTCGGCCGACTGTCCGCGGTAGAACATCCCCCGCGAGTCGGCGCGGTGGGCGATCATCGGGTGCTCGGCGCCGAGCATCCGCCACATCATCCGCCGGGCCAGCGCCACCGACACCGGAGCGGTGTTCTGAGCGATCTCGGTGGCCAGGGCGCGGGCGGCGGGCAGCAGCTCGTCCGCGGGGTGCAGGCTGCGCACCAGCCGTCCGTCCAGCGCCTCCTGGGCGGAGAACACCCGGCCGGTGGATACCCACTCCATGGCACGGCTGATGCCGACGGCCCGGGGCAGGAACCAGCTCGAGCACGCCTCGGGCACGATCCCGCGCTGCGCGAATACGAACCCGATGCGCGCGTTGTCGGCCGCGAGGCGAATATCCATCGGCAGGGTCATCGTCGCCCCGATGCCCACCGCCGGCCCGTTGATGGCCGCGATCACCGGCTTGGTGCAGTCGAACACCCGGAGCGTGAACCGGCCGCCGCCGTCGCGCGGGATCCCCTCGCCGCCGCCCTCGCGCGTGCGCCAGTCAAACGTCGCACCGCCGCCCTGCAGGTCGGCGCCCGCGCAGAAGCCGCGGCCGGCGCCGGTGACGATGACGGCCCGGACCGCGTCGTCGGCGTCGGCGGCGTCGAAGGCCGCGATGAGTTCCGCGCCCATCGTGGGGGTCCAGGCGTTGAGGCGGTCGGGCCGGTTCAGCGTGATCGTCAGGACGCCGTCGGCCGTCTCCGCCGTGATCTGCTCGTAGCTCATTGGACGCTCCTCTCGTTCTAGGCCCGGATGGTCATGCGGGCGATGCGGTCGCCCTGCACCTCGAAGCTGAAGTGGCTGGGGCCGTTGAAGCCGTCGCCGCCGACGTCCGCCGTGATCACCGTCGTCGCGCCATCCTGCGTCACCTCGCGCACGCCGAGGTGCACCCGTTTGCCGATGAACTCGTTGTCGCTCCAGGACCGGATCGCGTCGGCGCCGGTGAACTCCCGGCCCCAGTCGTCCACCACCCCGTCACCGGTGAACCCGGCAAGGAACGCGTCGGTGTCGTTGTCATTGGCGGCCTGGAGCAGGCGCGCGACGGGTTCAGGGACGGCGGGAGCCACGCACCGCCTGTTGTACACGGTTCGGCGCGCGGCGACCTGGGAACGGTGACAAAAGCTGGAGCGCCTCAGCCGGGGCCCGGGCCGCCGGCCGTCGGCCGCCGGCCGCCGGCCGTCGGGCGTCGGGCGTCGGGCGTCGGTCGTCGAGCGTCGGGCGTCGGGCGAACGCGGGGAAATCGAGCCAGCAACCACCGAATCCGGCGACCTGGCTCGGAAACCCCCGCCAACCGGGGGAAAACGAGCCGGGGCACCTGCTGAGCCCGTTGCTGGCTCGAATTCCAACGCCAAGCGAGCGTGACCGCCGCCGCCCCGGATTATAAGGGCAGACTTATTAGTCTAGACTGATGATCATGCCCGCCTCGACCGACGCCCCCCGGAACCTCGACCCGAACGTCGACCAGATCGCGGCGGCCCTGCGCGTGAGCGTCGGACTGCTCGTCCGTGGCCTGCGCCAGGTGCCGGTGGAGGGAGATCTGACGCTGTCGGAGACCTCGGCCCTGGCGCGCCTGGACCGTGGCGGCCCCACCACGCCGGGAGCACTGGCCAAGCAGGAGCAGATCAGCCCCCAGTCGATGGGCGCGACGCTGAGCGCCCTGGAAGCGCGAAGCCTGATCGAGCGCGCCCCGGACCCCGACGACGGGCGCCGCGCGGTGATGTCGATCACCCACGCCGGGCTCGAGCTCCTGCGCAGCCGCCGCAACGCCAAGGTCCAGCAGCTGGCCCGGGCGCTGGCGACGGAGTTCACGCCCGCCGAACGCGACCAGCTGGCCGCCATCGCGCCGCTGCTGGAGCGTCTGGCCCAGAGCATCTGATGCAGGCCCCCGACGACGGCTACAAGTGGGTCGCGCTCTCTAACACGACGATGGCCGTATTCATGTCGGCGCTCGACGGCTCGATCGTGATCATCTCGCTGCCGGCGATCTTCCGTGGCATCGGCCTCGACCCGCTGGCCCCGGGGAACATCAGCTACCTGCTGTGGATGATCATGGGCTACCGCCTCGTCCAGGCAGTGCTGGTGGTCACCCTGGGGCGGCTGGGCGACATGTACGGCCGCGTCCGCATCTACAACGGCGGCTTCGCGGTCTTCACCTTCGCGTCGATCCTGCTCTCCTTCGATCCGTTCCGCGGCGAGGCGGCCGCCATGTGGCTGATCGGCTGGCGGGTGCTCCAGGCGCTCGGCGGCTCGATGCTCACCGCCAACTCCGCCGCGATCCTCACCGACGCGTTCCCGGCCGACCAGCGTGGCCTGGCCCTCGGCACGAACCAGATCGCGGCGATCGCCGGCCAGTTCGTCGGTCTCATCGCCGGCGGGCTGCTCGCGGCCATCGACTGGCGCGCGGTGTTCTGGGTCAACGTCCCCGTCGGCGTATTCGGCACCGTGTGGGCCTACCACAAGCTCCGCGAGACCGCCGAACGCCACCCCGCCTCGATCGACTGGTGGGGCAACGTGACCTTCGCGGTCGGCCTCAGCGCGGTGCTCATCTCCATCACCTATGGCATCCAGCCCTACGGCGGCCACACGATGGGCTGGACCAACCCGTGGGTCCTCGGAGGCCTCATCGGCGGGGTCCTGTTGCTGATGGCGTTCGTGGTCATCGAGAGCCGGGTGGCCGAGCCGATGTTCCAGCTCGGCCTGTTCCGCATCCGCGCCTTTGCGGCGGGCAGCGCGGCCGGGTTCATCGCCGCCATCGCCCGCGGCGGGCTCCAGTTCATGCTCATCATCTGGCTGCAGGGCATCTGGCTGCCCCTGCACGGCTACAACTACGTCGACACCCCCTTGTGGGCGGGCATCTATCTGCTCCCGCTCACGATCGCCTTCCTGGCCTCGGGCCCGATCTCCGGCTACCTGTCCGATCGCTTCGGCTCCCGGGGGTTCGCCACCGCCGGGATGCTCGTCTTCGGTGCCAGCTTCGTCGGGCTGCTGCTCCTGCCCATCGACTTCTCCTACTGGGCCTTCGCGCTGCTCATCCTCCTCAACGGGATCGGGGTGGGCATGTTCGCGGCGCCCAATTCCTCCTCGATCATGGGCAGCGTCCCGCCGTCACAGCGCGGCGCCGCCTCGGGGATGCGCTCGACGTTCCAGAACTCGGGCACGGCGCTCTCGATCGGCGTGTTCTTCTCGCTGATGATCGCCGGGCTGGCCACCAACCTCCCCCACGCGCTGAGCAGTGGCCTGATCGCACAGGGGGTAACGCCCACAGTGGCCCACCACGTCGGCTCGCTGCCGCCGGTGTCGTCCCTGTTCGCCGCGTTGCTCGGGGTCAACCCGGTGGCGCACCTGCTGGGCGCCACCCACGCCCTGGCGACCCTGTCGCCGGCCCACCAGGCGGTCCTCACCGGACACCAGTTCTTCCCCCACCTCATCTCCGGGCCATTTCACGATGGCCTGGTGGTGGTGTTCATCGTCGCCGCCATCCTGTCGGTGCTCGGCGCGCTCGCCTCGCTGATGCGCGGCGGACGCTACGTCCCGACCCCCGCCCCGGTCCCCCGACACAAGGAAGCCACCCTATGACCGACGCCACCACCGCGATCGACCTGGAGCGCGCCGCGCTGCTGGTGATGGACTACCAGCAGGCCATCGTGGCCATGATCGACGACTCCGACGCGCTGGTGGCCCGCGCGGCACAGGCCATCGACCTGGTGCGCGCCCGCGGCGGCCGCGTCGGCTACGTCCGCGTCGCCTTCACCGATGCCGATCTGCAGCACTTCCCTCCCACCAGCAGCATGGGCGCGCGGGTCGCCTCGGGCGCCCGGGCGTTCCACGACGACTCCCCCAGCACGCAGATCGACGAGCGCGTGGCCCCACACGAAGGGGACATCATCGTCCGCAAGACCCGCGTCGGCGCCTTCTCCACCACCGACCTCGCACAGCAGCTGGCCGACCGCGGGATCGACACGCTGATCCTCGCCGGCATCAGCACCAGCGGCGTCGTCCTCTCTACCGTGCGCGACGGCGCGGACCGCGACTACGCGCTGTACGTCTTGTCGGACGCCACCGCCGACGGCGACGCGGCGGTGCACGCCTGCCTGATGGAGAAGGTGTTCCCGCGCCAGGCCAAGGTGATCACGGTGGCCGATCTCGACGGGCTGCTGGCGGCCGACTGACGGGCCGTGCGCGTCAGCCGCTCACCAGGTAGCTGACGACCATGTCACCCAACATCTCCCGGTAACGGTCGCGCAGATCGGGGCTGGTGAGGTCGCGGTCGAAGATCACCCCGAAGGTGTGTTGGTTGGAGACGCGGAACACGCAGAAGGCGCTGATCATCATGTGCAGGTCGATGGCGTCGACGCGGCGCGTGAAGGTGCCCGTGGCGTATCCGCGCTCCAGGATGCGGGCGATGAGATCGATCGCCGGCACGTTGAGGTTGGCGATCTGCGAGGACTGGCGCAGGTGCTCGGCGCGGTGGATGTTCTCGATGCTCACCAGACGCAGGAAGCTCGGGTTGGCCTCGTGGTGGTCAAAGGTCAGCTCGGCGAGGCGGCGGATGGCGGCGATCGGGTCCAAATGGTCCACGTCGATTGTCTGCTCGGCCTCGCGAATGGCGGCGTAGGCGCGCTCGAGCACCGCCACGTAGAGCTCCTCCTTGGAGCCGAAGTAGTAGTAGATCATGCGCTTGGTCGTGCGCATCTGAGCGGCGATCCGGTCCACGCGCGCGCCCGAGAAGCCGTACTCCGCGAACTCGGCGGCCGCCACCTGGAGGATCTCCGCGCGCGTCTGCTCAGGGTCGCGCTGGCGCCGGGCGCTGGGTGCCTGCTTGAGCTTCGGCGCTGCCATGACGTCCTTTCGATGTGAGCCGGACTCGGAGGCGATTCTAAGAGCGCTCCCGTTTAGACCAGGCGCGCCGCGGATAGATAACTAACTAGTTCGTACATTATGATCCTTCCGGTCGACATCCCCCGTCACCGTGTCGGTCTCATCGGCGCCGACATCGGACCCTCTCTCAGTCCCGCGCTGCACGAGCGCGAGGCCCAGCACCTAGGGCTGAGCTACGTCTACGAGCGCCTGGACATCACCACGCTGGGCCTGGCGCCCGAGGCGGTGGGTGGCCTGCTGCGCGTCACCCAGCGCCTGGGCTTCAGCGGAGTCAACATCACGCACCCGTGCAAGCAGGAGGTGGTGGGCGAGCTCACCCGCCTCTCCACCGACGCCGCCGCGCTGGGCGCCGTCAACACCGTGGTCTTCGACCACCGCGGTGCGGTCGGCCACAACACCGACTGTCAGGGCTTTCAGGAGAGCTTCGTGCGCGGCCTGCCCGACGTGGCGACGCGACGGGTGGTGCTGCTCGGCGCCGGTGGCGCAGGCTCGGCGGTTGGCCACGGCTTGCTCGCGCTCGGCATCGAGGAGTTGGCGGTCTGCGACACCGACCGCGATCGCGCGCTCGCGATCGCCGACTCGCTGGGTAAGCGCCACGGGGCCGGCCGCGCCGCCGTCATCGAGCCGACCGGGCTCGGCGATGCGCTGCGACGGGCCGACGGCATCGTCAACGCCACCCCGTCAGGGATGCGTGCCAGCCCGGGTCCCGCGCTGGATCCTGACCTCCTGCATGACGGGCTGTGGGTGGCCGAGGTGGTCTACCGGCCGCTGGAGACCGAACTGCTCCAGCACGCCCGGCGGCTGGGCTGTCGCACCTTGGACGGTGGTGGCATGGCCGTGTTCCAGGCGGCCCTGTCCTTCGAGCTCTTCACCGGCGTGCGCCCCGACCGCGAGCGGATGCTGCGCCACTTCGCGACCCTCGCCGAGGACGACACCGCCGTCGGCATCGACTCGGAGCGGGGCTGACGTGCGCCACGCCATCGCCACCGTCTGCATGAGTGGGTCGCTTGAGGCCAAGCTCCAAGCCGCCGCGGACGCCGGATTTGACGGCGTCGAGCTGTTTGAGCCTGACCTGGCGCAGTCCGGGTTGACGCCGGAGCAGATGCGTCGCGCCACGGATGAGCTTGCGCTGAGCGTCGACCTCTTTCAGCCGTTTCGCGATTTCGAGGCGGTGACCCCCACCACGCTGGCGCGCAACCTGGAGCGGGCCCGCGCGACCTTCGACCTGATGGGCCAGCTGGGAGCCGGCACCCTGCTCGTTTGCTCGAACGTGTCCCCCGACGCCATCGACGATGACGCCCTGGCCGCCGAGCAGCTCCACGCTCTCGCCGCTCTCGCGGCGCAGCACGGTGTCCAGGTCGCGTACGAGGCGCTGGCGTGGGGCCGCCACGTGTGCGAGTACGACCACGCCTGGCGGATCGTGCAACTGGCTGATCATCCCGCACTCGGCGTGTGCCTGGACAGCTTCCACATCCTGGCGCTCCACACCGGCCTGGACACCATCGCCGACATTCCCGCCGGGAAGCTGCTCTTCTGCCAGCTCGCCGACGCGCCCGAGACGTCCATGGACGTCCTGGAGTGGAGCCGGCACCACCGCTGTCTGCCCGGCCAGGGCGCCTTTGACCTCGTGGACTTCACCGCGCGGGTGCTCACCGCGGGGTACTCAGGGCCGCTGTCGCTGGAGGTGTTCAGCGACGCCCTGCGCGACAGCGGCCCCGGCCGCGTCGCCCGCGACGCACGGCGCTCGCTGAGGGCCCTCGAGACCGCCGTCCGCGCCCCCGCGTTCGCCGCGGCCCACGCCCCCCATGGGAACTGGTTGACATCACCGAAAAGAGAGGGAGATGGTGGACACCGCAATGGATAGCTCAGGCTCGCGACAAGGCGATGAGGCCGGCAAAACGCCGATCAAGGCGGTGATCGCCGGCTGGATCGGCAGCTTCCTGGAGTACTACGACTTCTTCATCTACGGCACCGCTGCCGCCCTTGTCTTCGGCAGGGTGTTCTTCCCGACCGCGGACCCGACCACCGGCACGCTGTTGTCGCTGGCAACCTACGGCGTCGCCTACGTGGCCCGCCCCGTCGGCTCGATCTTCATGGGCCAACTGGGAGATCGATACGGGCGCAAGCGCGTGCTCGTGCTCACAGTCACGCTGATGGGCACGGCCACGTTCCTCGTCGGCTGCCTGCCCAGCTACAACAGCATCGGGCTGCTGGCGCCGATCCTGCTGGTCGCGCTGCGGCTACTGCAGGGCCTGGCCGCGTCCGGGGAGCAGGCCGGCGCCAACTCTCTGAGCCTGGAGCACGCGCCCGAGGGCCGGCGCTCCTTGTACACCAGCTTCACCCTCGCCGGCACCCAGTGCGGCCTCGTCGTCGCCACCGCGCTGTGGCTGCCGATCGGGAGCCTGCCGGAGAGCCAGCTTGACTCGTGGGGCTGGCGCATCCCGTTCTGGCTGAGCGCCATCGTCACCATCGCCGGCCTCATCATCCGCAGCCGGCTCACCGAGGGCCCGGCATTCCAGCAGCTCGAAGCCGAGGACGAGCAGTCCCGTCTCCCGCTGGCGCCGCTGCTGGCCGAGCATTGGCCCAACCTCCTGCGCGTCGCCTTCGGCGGCCTGGCCTCCACCGTCTCGACGATCGTGGCGGTCTACGCGCTGGCCTTCGCGGTCAAGACCGTCGGGCTCGATGACACCACCATGCTGTGGGTGGTCATCGCGGCCAACCTCGTCGCCCTGGCGGCGATCCCGTTGTGGGCCAACCTCGCCGACCGGATCGGCCGCAAGCCGGTGTTCATCTTCGGCGCGCTCGGCTCCGGCGCCCTCATGTTCGCCTACCTGGCCGCGATCGCCGGCGGCAGCTACGTCCTCATCTTCATCGTCGGCATCGCCATGTCCGGCCTGGTCTACAGCGCCCAGAACGGCGTCTGGCCCGCGTTGTACGGCGAGATGTTCCCCACGCGGGTGCGCCTCTCGGGCATGGCCATCGGCACCCAGGTGGGCTTCGCCCTGGGCGGACTGGCCCCCACGGTGGCCGCCTGGATCGCCGGCGACGGCACCGGCGGTTGGGTGCCGGTGGCGGCGATGACGTTCGGTGCGAGCGTGCTCGCCGCGATCGCGATCGCCACCGCGCGCGAAACCGTGCACGTAACGTTGGCCGAGATCGACGGGATCGAGCCGCGTCCGACCCCCACGCCCGGCGCAGCCACGTCCGATGGCGCGGCGGTCCCGGTCAACACGGGCGAGATCAGCTCATCTCTACGAGCACCTTCAGCGCGTTCCCGCTGGGGTCGATCAACACCTCAAACCCTTCAGGGACAACGCGGTCCAAGGCGATCCTCGCCGTGATCACCTTCTCCACCGGGAAGGCACCACTGGCAATGAGCGCGGCGATCCGCTGCCAGTCGTAGACCCGGTAGCACCAGGTGCCCACGATGGTCAGGTCGTTCTGGGCCCACACCATCGGGTGCACCTGGGCGGGGGCAACGTGCAGGCCGGTCTGCACCACGGTGCCCGCCCGGCGGGTGGCCATGATGCAGTCGTCCAGCGCACGGGCGTTGCCGGCGCACTCGATGGCCACGTCGACGCCGATGCCGCACGTGCGCTCCTGCAGTTCGTCGGGGACGGAGGTCTGCAGCGGGTTGAAGATGGCCGTGGCGCCTAGGTGCTCGGCGGCGTGGGCCCGCTCGGGGTTGGGCTCTGATAGGTAGACCGCGCCGGCGCCCGCGGCCTGAGCGGCCAGGACCGCGAGCGCGCCGATGGGGCCCGCGCCGGCGACGAGGACGCTGTCACCCGGGCCCACCTGGCCCCGGCGCACTCCGTATTCCGCCACCGCGGCGGGCTCGATGAGCGCGCCCTGCTCGTCGGAGAGCCCGTCGGGTAGGACGGCCACCTGATACTCGCTCACCACCGCCAGCTCACCCAGGCCGCCCCAGGCCCAGCTGAGGCCCACGCAGGCCATCCGCGTGCACAGGTGGTTGAGCCCGCGCAGGCAGAAGTAACAGCGCCCGCAGAAGATGAGCGGCATGATCGCCACGCGGTCACCTGGCCGCGCGGCGACCACCTCGGCGCCCACCTCGACGACCTCGGCCGAGAACTCGTGGCCGAGGATCTGGGGGTTGACCGCGCCGGTGAGCGGGTGGGGCTCAGACGGGGTGACGATGGGGCCGGCGATGTACTCGTGCAGGTCGGTCCCGCAGATCCCGCACAGGCGCGGGCGCACGAGCAGCTCGGTGGGTCCCAGCCCGGACGGCTCAGGGACGTCCTCGATCCGGATGTCCTTGGCCTGGTGATAGCGCGCGGCGCGCATGACGATCCCTCGCCTTCTTGCTCGGCCCGCCTAGCTCTGGCGGTCTGACTCCTCGGTGATGTAGGTCGCCTCCTCGAGCGTGGCGGCCCCCGCGTAATACCAGACCATCACCGCCGTCTCGGTCTCAGAGGTGTTGCGGAAGCCGTGGTACTCGTTGCGCGCCACGAACACCGTGTCGCCGATGTCCATCGCCACGTCCTCGTCGCCGACGCGGGCGACACCCTCGCCGGCGATGAGGTGCTCGACCTCCTCGGCGTTCTCGTGGCGATGGATCTCATGGCGGGAGCCGGGCGGGAAGTAGGTGAGCCCGAACACCGAGTCATCGGCGCCGACGTTGTCACGGGTGACGATCCAGCGCACGTCCATGTCGATCCAGCCCGGGCGCCCGGCCTCGGGCCGGTCCTCCAGCGGCACCTTGACGTCGTCGAGCCCGACCTTGCGGGCATGCTCGGTCAGGACGGGACGGTCGATCTCAACGCTCATCAGGTTTCCTTTCGTAAGGGGTCAGGCGCGCGCGAGGTGCTCACGCACGCTCGTCACGATGTGGTCGGCCGACGGCAGGAACGCGTCCTCCAGCGTCGGGCTGTACGGGATGGGCGCATCGGGCGTGGTCAGGCGCCAGGCGTCATCGAGGTGCTCGAGCGCGTCTTGGGCCAGGTCGCCCAGCACTTCGCCCGACCAGCCGCCCGTGCGCGGGCCCTCCTCCACCACCAGCAGGCGGTTGGTGCGCTTCACCGACGCGCAGACCGTGTCGCGGTCCAGCGGCCGCAGCGTGCGCAGGTCGACGACCTCCAGCTCGAGGCCGTCGCCGGCGAGGGTCTCGGCGGCGGCCAGGACATCGTGGACGGACTTGGATGCCGTGGCGACGGTCAGGTCGCGGCCCGCGCGGACAACTCGGGCGACGCCCAGCGGCTCGATCTCGGGGTCGTCTGCGACCTCCTCCTTCACGGAGTACAACCGCTTGTGCTCCAGGAAAATCACCGGGTTCTCGTCTCTGATGGCGGCCTTGAGCAGGCGCTTGGCGTCGCCCGGCGTGGACGGGGCGACCACCTTGAGCCCGGGGATGCCCTGAAACCACGGCGCGGGCATCTGGGAGTGGATGGCCCCGAAACGGCCGCCTGCGCCCACCGCCGAGCGCACCACCAGTGGGACGCTGGCCTGCTCGGCGGAGATGTACCAGTACTTGGCGGCCTGGTTGACGAGGCTGTCCATGGCCAGGAAGAGGAAGTCGCCGAACATGATCTCGATGACCGGGCGCATGCCGCCGACGGCGGCGCCGAACGCCGCCCCGGCGATGGCCAGCTCCGAGATCGGCGTGTCGAACACCCGCTCGGCGCCGTGGCGCTCCTGCAGTCCGCCGGTGACGGCGAACACCCCACCGGCGGCGGCGACGTCCTCGCCGAAGAAGATGACGCTGGGGTCGCGCTCCAGTTCCTCGTCGAGCGCCTCGCAGATGGCCCGGCGAAATTCGAGGGTCGGCATGGGTGCGCCTCCGGTTGGGTCAGGCCAGCAGGCCCATCGGGGCCTGCAGGCGGTCGCGGACATCGGTGAGGAAGCGCGCGGCATCCGCGCCGTAGAGGATGCGGTGATCGGCGGCGAGCGTCGCAGTCATCATCACCGCGGTCGTGACGGCACCGCCGCGGACGACGGCGCGTTCGGCGGCGGCGCCGACGGCGAGGATCGCCGCCTGCGGAGCGTTGATGATCGCGGTAAAGCGGTCGACCCCGAACATCCCGAGGTTGGAGACCGTGAAGGTGGCGCCCGAGAGCTCCGCCGGAGCGATCCGGCTGTCGCGGGCCCGGGCCACCAGATCACGGGTGGCGGCGGCGATCTCCGTGACGGGCCGGCGGTCAGCATCGGTCACCACCGGCACGAGCAGGCTGTCGGGAGCGGCGACGGCGAAGCCGACGTTGACGCGCTCGTGCAGGACGAAGGCCTCTTCGTCATAGCTGCCGTTGACGCGCGGGTGCTCGCGAAGGGCCAACGCGCAGGCCTTGATGACCAGGTCGTTGACCGAGGGCGGCGGGGAGTGGTGCTCGCCCAGCTGGGCGCGCAGGGCCAGACAGGCGCCCATGTCGATGTCCACCACCAGCTCGATGTCAGGGACGGCGGCGCGCGACTCGGTCATACGGCGCGCGATCGTGCGCTGGGTGCGGGTCAGCTCCTCGCGGCCCGCCTCACTCCGGGCGGGCGCCGCCTCCGCTTCCGCGGCGGGCTCGGGCGCGGTGCCGTGCCCATGCCCGTTGGAGGCCGTGAACGCCTCGACGTCGGCCTTCATGATCTGGCCACGGCGCCCGGTCGCGGTCACGGTGCTGAGGTCCACGCCGAGCTCGGAGGCCATCCGTCGTGCCACCGGCGTGGCCAGGATCCGCTCCGGGCGGCCCTCTCGCGCGGGCGGCGGCGGCTCCGCCCGCGTCGCTGTCGGCTGTGCCCCGTCTCCGAGCAGCCGCGCGATCGCATCGCCGAGCGCGACCGTGGCGCCCTCGGCGGCGAGGATCTCAAGCGTCCCGCCCGCCTCGGCCTCGTACTCCATGGTGGCCTTGTCGGTCTCGATCTCCACCAGCGCCTCGCCGGCGGCCACGACCTCGCCATCGGCGCGGAGCCAACGCACGATCGTCCCCTCCTCCATGGAGTCAGACAGGCGCGGCATCCGCACCTCGGTCATCTGGACCACGCTCATGAGGCCGCGGCGTCCTTGTACTCGGAGGCGGGGGCGTCCGCCGCCGGGAACGGTGCCGCCAGCGCCGCCTCCACCACCTTGGCCATGCGCTCGTCCACCCGCGCCTCGACGGCGTCCAGCTGCGAGCTGTCCACGCCGGCTTCGGCCAAGCGGTCGCGCGCCACCACCAGCGGGTCGCGCTTGCGCATCTCGTCGAGCTCGCCGGCCTTGCGGTAGGCACCGGGGTCTGAGCGCGAGTGGCCGACGAAGCGGTAGGTGAGCGTCTCCAGGAACGCGGGTCCGCCGCCGGAGCGCGCGTGGTCCACCGCGCGCTGCGCCGCCTCGCGCACCGCCCACACGTCCATGCCGTCCACGGTCTCTGCCCACAGCCCCAGCGTCTCGGCGCGGGCGCGGATCTCGCCGGCGGTCACGTCCTCGATCGGCGTGAACTCCATGTAGCGGTTGTTCTCACACACGAACACCGCGGGCACCCCGAGCACCCGGGCGAAGTTCAGGCACTCGGCGAAGTAGGCCTGGTTGGTCGTCCCCTCGCCGAAGAAGGCGACGGCGACGTCGTCGACGCCCCGGCGCTGGAAGGCGAGCGCCGCGCCGGTGGCGGCGGCGATCGATCCACCGACGATGCCGAAGCAGCCGATCAGCCCATGGGCCAGGTCGATCACGTTCATCGAGCCCGCGCGCCCGGCGCACACGCCGGTCTCGCGGCCCAGCAGCTCGGCCATGAGCGCCTCGGGGTCCACGCCCAGCGCCAGCGCGTGGCCGTGCCCGCGATAGGTCCCGGCCGCCCGGTCAGACGGCGTCAACACGCTGCACACGCCGACCGCGCCCGCCTCCTGGCCAGAGTACAGGTGGGTCGTGCCGTGGACCTCTCCCTTCTGAAACAGCGACTGCACGGCGTCCTCGAAGCGGCGGATGAGCGCCATGCGTTCGTAGAGTTCGAGGCCCTGCGCGGCGTCGACGGCATCGGTGAGCTGGGTGGTCGAGTGAGCCATGTCAGAGCTGCACCTCCGCAGCGGGGGTCGCGACCTCGGCCATGAACCGGGCCTGGGATTCGGCGATCACCGCCGGCTCGAGCGTGGGCATAGCGAACTGCAGCAGCAGGTCGGTGAGCCCGAGTTCGGCGTAGCGCTCCAGGCACGCGCGGCAGTGATCGGCATCGCCGGCGATGACGAGGTCGTCGAGCAACGACCAGTCAGTGAGCATCTGGGTGAAGTCGACGGGCAGCCCCCACGACTGGTAGGTCTCGAGCATGGCGCGGATGCCAGGCAGGGCGCGACGACGGGCCTCCTCGGTGGTGTCGGCCACCACGGCCAGGCGCGGCAGCACGAGCTCGCGGGGTGCCGTGGAGCGAAGCTCGTCGCGGAGGCGATCATAGGCGGCCATCCGCTGGGCCACCACCGCGATGTCGTCGGTGGCCCCGGGGAAGACAGGCGCGCCGTGTCGCACGACGCGGCGCAGCGCCACCGGAGTCGTCCCGCCCAGCCACAACGGAATGCCAGGGCGCTGAAGGGGCACCGGGCGGACGACGAGCTCCGGGAAGTCAAAGATCTCGCCGCTGAAGGTGAACAGCTCCCCGGTCCAGGCCAGGCGCATGAGCTCCAGCGATTCGACGAAGCGCTTACCGCGGGTGCGGTAGTCGACCTGCATGGCCACAAACTCGGCCTCGCGATAGCCCGCGGCCACGCCGAGGGTGAGCCGGCCGCCGCTGATGATGTCCAGCACGGCCGCCTCCTCGGCGATCCGCAGCGGCGAGTGCAGGGGCAGGATCAGCATCCCCGTCGAGAGCCGGATCCGCTCGGTCTGCGCGGCCATCGCAGCCAGCAGCACGAACAGCGCCGGCAGGTAACCGTCGGCGGCGACGTGATGCTCGGTCACGTTGATCCAGTCATACCCCTGCTCCTCGGCGGCGACCGCGCAGGCCAGCGCGGACTCATAGACCGCGGGATGGCCGATCGGAGACCCCTCCGGGTCCTGACAGCTGAAGATCACTCCGTATCTCATGAGACCGCCTCCCGGCTCGTCCGCTGCTTCAGGTAGGCCGCGATCCCAGCGCGACGCTCCTCCGGACGGGTGTAGGCGACCTGCACCAGCTCCAGCGCATTGCCCTCCGGGTCGGAGAAGTACACCCAGCGCCACCCCGCGAGCACGCCGTCGTCGACGGCGTTGACGTCAGAGAAGAAGCGCACGCCCTTGGCCTCGAGCTCGGCCTTGGTCGCGGCCGCATCCTCGACCAGGAAGCCGACGTGCTGGGCGCCGAGGGCGTTCTGGGGCAGCGGCTTGTTCACCGGCGACCGCGGCGCGCTGTACTCCAGCAGCTCGAGGATGGTGTGCCCGAGCGCGAGGGACACCTGGCGCAGCGCGGCGCCGGGCACGCCGACCGCCGGCCCCAGCTCGGGGTCGTCGAACACTGGGCTGGGCTCGCCGGCGAACTCCAGGCCCAGCACACCGTGGTAGAAGTCGATTGCCTTCTCCAGGTCAGCCACGGTGATCCCCACGTGGTGCAGGCCCCTCATCGCCCGGCCCCTTCCCCGTCGCCATGGCGAGTCTCAGCCGGGCTTTCCACCACCGCCACGTCACCGCTCCCGGGGAGGAGTTCCCGTGGCGCGGTGCGCTGAGCGGCGGTGAGTGGAAAGCCTGCCCGCAGGAGCCGGCGGGCCATGGGCGAGCCCATGCGGCCAAGTGGTGTGGTCCTCACGGCGCCACCACGATCTTCCCGCGCGCGGTTCCACCGGCCAACGGCTCGATCCCGTGCGGCACGAGGTCGTCCAGCGCGATCACCCGCTCGGTGACCGCCGGCGCAAGCTCTGAGCGTGCCAGGAGCGCGAGCGCCTCGGGCAGGTCGACGTCGCAGACGTGGGCGAGCGTCGTGGAGATCTCCACCTCGCGCACTGTGAGCGAGAGGAGGTCGAGCTCGCGCGGGGCCGCTTGCAGCCCCACGATGAGCACACGGCCGCCGCGACGCGCTGCCCGCGTCGCCGCCGCCGGCGCCCCCGGTGTGCCCGACGCCTCGATGACGACATCGACACCCTCACCGCCGGTGGCCTGAAGGATGGCGGCGTCCAGGTCACACCCGCGCGCATCGATGACCGTCGCCGCGCCGAGGGTGCGCGCGGTCAACAGGCGGTCCTCGTCGATGTCGAGAGCGATGAGCGGGGAGGCGCCGGCCGCCGCGGCCGCCGCGACGATGAAGGCGCCGATGCCCCCGGCGCCGATGACCGCGCACGACTGGCCGCGGCGCAGACCGCTGCGCCGCACGGCGTGCAGGGCGACCGCCAGCGGCTGGGCGATGGCGGCGGCGTCGTCGCTCAGTGTCTCCGGGACCGACAGACAGATGCCCGCCGGCGAACTGACGTACTCCGCCAGGCCGCCGTCGACGTGCAGCCCGATGGTGCGGTAGTGCGCGCACAGGTTGGTGCGTCCGGCGCGGCACCAATCGCACTGCCCGCAGGAGATGCCCGCTCCGCAGACGACGCGATCGCCGACGCGCAGCGTGGCGGCCTCGGGTCCGGCGGCGACGACGCGGCCGACGAACTCGTGGCCGAGCACGACGGGGGGCTGGGCCAGCAGCGGCCCGTGCGCCCACTCCGACGAATCGGTGCCGCAGATCGCTGCCCGCGCCACCCGGATGACCACGTCCGCGCCGGCCGGGTCCGCGGGCTCGGGGACGGACTCGACGCGGATGTCGCGCGGTCCTCGGTAGACGGCGGCCTTCATGCGGTCTGGATGTGGACCTTGACGTTGGTGGCAGTGTCCTGGGCAGCATCGAGCGCGGCCAGCGCGTCGACGAGCGGGAACCGTGCCGTGACGATCGCGGTCGGGTCCACCACGCCGCTGGCCAGGAAGCGAATCGTCCGCGGCCAGAGACCCGCCGAGCCGATGATCCCGCTGAGCCGTAGCGCCTTTGACTGGATGAGCCCGAGTTGCGCCGGTGCGCTCGTGCCGATGGCGATGCCGATGTAGACCAGGCGCGCCGAGTGCGCGGCCAGTTCGAGTGCCATCGCCATGGCGGCGGGCTTGCCCGCCGCCTCGAGCACCACGTCGAACCCGCGGCCTGCGGTGTGCTCGGCCACAGCGTCTGAGAAGTCGCCCGCCGTGGGATCGAGCGCCGCGCGGGCGCCGAGGTCGAGGGCGGCGGCGCGGCGCGACTGCTGGGGCTCGATCAACGTCACCGTGGCGTTGTGCGCGGCCGCAGCGGCGACGCAGAGCAGGCCGATGGGGCCGCCGCCGATGACCGCCACCTGATCGGCGGGGTCAAGGCCACCCGCCGAGTGCGTGGCGCTGTAGGCGACGCTGAACGGCTCCACCAGCGCCCCTGCTTCGTAGGACAGCTCTTCGGGCAGGACGTGCAGCCACTCGCCGCGCGCGCGGAAGTACTCCGCGTTGGCGCCGCTGATGGAGAAACCGAAGTGGTCGCGACCCTCAGGACCGACCACGCACTCCCCCACCACGCGGTCGCCGGTCTTCAGCCCGGCCACGTCGGCGCCAGCCTCGACGATCTCACCGGCCCACTCGTGGCCCGGGATGATCGGATAGCGCACGGGGATGATGTAGCGCCCGGCGTAGAGCTCGAAGTCCGAATGGCAGATCCCGACAGCGTGAGAGCGGACTAGCACCTCGTCGGGGCCGATCTTGGGGCGGTCCAGGTCCGCGATCACGGCCGTCTCCGGCGCCTCGAACACCAGCGCTTTCATCTCTGTCTCCTCGTGTGCGTTGTCATCAGTGCAGCTGCATCCCGCCGGTGACGTTGATGCCCTGGCCGGTCATGTTGCGCGCGCGGTCCGAGGCCAGGAACGCGACCGCCTCCCCGATGTCCTCCGTCTCCTGGGGGCGCCCGAGCGGGATGGGATCGACGAACTCCTGCCACGCCTCGTCACGCGTGATGCCCTTGTTCTCTGCCAGCTGGTGCAGCAGCGGCTCCCACAGCGGGGTGCGCACGACGCCGGGGCACACGGCGTTGACGCGAACGTCGTAGGGCGCCATCTCCTTGGCCAGGCCCTGGGTCAGGCCGATCACCGCGAACTTCGACGCGCTGTAGTGCACGAACAATGCGATCGCCTCCTTGCCCACCATCGACGAGATCGAGATGATCGAGCCCGAGCGCCGCTCCATCATGTGCGGGACCACCGCGCGCGTGGTCAGGAACACGCCCTTGACGTTGACGTTATGCACCCGGTCCCACTCGGCCTCGTCGAGCTCGTGGAAGGGAACGCTCTTGGAGACGCCCGCGTTGTTGACGAGGACGTCCAGGCGGCCGTGGCGATCGATGGTGTCCTCGACGGCGCGACGGCTGGACACCCAACTGGTGACATCGTGCTCGAGCGCGGTGGCGCCGAGCTCGCCGGCGGCGTCGCTGACCCGGTCGGCATCCAGATCGGAGAGCACGAGCTCGGCCCCGTGGCGCGCCAGCACCCGGGCGATCCCCAGGCCGATGCCGCTGCCCGCGCCGGTGATGAGGACCACGCGTCCGCTCAGGTCGCCGGCGCCGGCCGTCACGCCATCCTCCCGCGCCTTCGGGCCAGCGTGTAGGCGACGGCCGCCACGAGCACGAATACGCCCTGGAACCAGTACTGCCACGCCTGCGAGAGGCTGAGGAACGTGGTGGCGTTGATCGTCTCCTGCAGCAGCGCGGCGCCGAGCAGCGTCCCGATGAACGAGCCCCGGCCTCCGAACAGGCTGGCGCCGCCGAGCACGACCGCGGTGATGCTGGCCAGCGTGTAGGTGACGCCCTGCGTGGGATCGCCGACGCCGATCTGGGCCATCAGCATCAGCCCGCCGAGGAAGGTCAGCGCCGAGCAGGCGACGTAGGCGCCGATGATGGTGCGGTTGACGCGCACGCCCAGCCGGTGGGCCGCGTGCTCGCGCGAGCCGGCCGCGCGCAGGGCCAACCCCCAGCGGGTGAAGCGCAGGCAGTACTCCAGGACCAGCGCCAGCGCGACGGCGACGAGGAAGGCAACCGGGATCGGCCCGATGTTCGTCTGGATGTCATCGGTGATGGTGGCCGAGATGAAGCCGCCCTGGAACGGGCGCAGCAAGAGCGAGATCCCCTGCAAGCCGATGTAGGTGACCAGCGTCGCCGCCACCGCGGTGAACCGGCCGACGCGCACCATCAACCCGTTGACGAGACCGGTGGTGAGCGCAGTGGCCAGCATGATGACTAGACCGAGGACCACAACCGGCGTGGATTTTCCGTCGACCAGGAAAAACGAGGCGATGACGACCACCAGGCCCGCCAGCGGGCCGACCGAGATGTCGATCCCCGCGGTCATGATCACGATCAGCTGGCCGAAGCTGATGAAGGCCAGCGCAGCCAGCAGCGTGAGCAGCGACGTGACGTTGAAGGTGGCGGTGAACCGCGGGTTCTGCCCGTAGGTGTAGACGCCCAGGGCCACGATGATCACGGCGAGCACAAGGCTGGGCAGATAGTCACCGCTGAGGAAGCGCCGAGCGCGCTCAGCGGTGCCGCCGCCGGGGCTGGCCGACGCGGCATCGGCCGCCCGATGCGTGGTGGCGGTGACGATGGTCCGGGCGATCATCTCCTCCGAGACGTCCTCGCCGTGCAGCTCGCCGACGACCTCCCCGCGCGAGAAAACGACCACGCGGTCGCACAGGCCTTCGAGCTCCAGCCCGTCAGATGAGACGATGAGCACCGGCACGCCGGCCTCGGCGATCTCACGCAGGATCCGGTAGATCTCGACGCGAGCGCCGGCGTCGACACCCTGGGTCGGCTCGTCGGCGAGGATCAGCTTGGGCTGGGACAGCATCGCGCGGGCCAGGACCACCTTCTGCTGGTTGCCGCCCGAGAGAGCCTCGACGTCAGTCTCCAGCGACGCGGTCCGGATCTGCAAAGCGTCGACCTCGCGCCTCACCGCGGTCACCTCGGCGCGCCGGCTGACCACGCCGCGGTTGGCGTACCGCGACAGCGACGACAGCGTCGCGTTCTCGCGCACCGAGAGGGCCATGAGCAGCCCCTCGCTGTGGCGGTCGGCGGGCATGTAGGCGATGCCGCCGCGCTGAGCGGCCACAGGGTTGCCCAGGCCGAGCGTGCGGCCGCCGAGGCTCACCTCGCCGCTGGACGGCTCCAGTCCGGCGAGCGCGCGCAGGAACTCCGACTGCCCGTTGCCGGCGATCCCGGCCAGGCCCACGATCTCGCCCGGCGCGACGGCCAGCCCGACCCCCTTGAAGGCGTGGTTGGAGAGGTTCTCCACGGCCAGCCCATCGTCGCTGAGGGCGCCGGCGTGCTTGCCGGGGAAGGTGGTCTCCACCGACCGCCCGACGATCAGCCGCAGCATCTCGTCGTCTGACATCTCGTCGATCGGCGCGCTGCCGCGGACGGCGCCGTCGCGCATGACGGTCACCCGGTCGGCGATCTGGCGCACCTCGGCCAGCCGGTGGGAGATGTAGACGACGGCGGCGCCGCCCTGTGCCGCGGCGCGCACGAGCTCGAACACCGTGGCCACGCGGTCGGCCCCCAGCGGCGCCGTCGGCTCGTCAAGAATGAGCACGTTCGGATGAGCGGCGATGGCCTTGGTCAGCTCCAGGAGTTGGCGCTGCGCGACCGTGAGGTCCTCGAGGCGCGCCCCCAGCGCGACGCGGAGGTCAACGCGGCCCAGTTGCGCGCGCATCCATTCCGCCGTCGGCTTGGCCCCCGCTGCGGCCAGCGCCAGGTTCTCGGCCACGGTGAGGTCGGGCAGCACCGCCGGCTGCTGGTGCACGATGGCCACGCCGTGACCCTGGGCCTCGGCGGGCGTGAGACGGTCATAGCTGCCCTCGCCGATGAGGATGGCGCCGGAGTCGGGCGCGATCGACCCGGACGCCACGGACATGAGCGTCGACTTGCCCGCGCCGTTCTCCCCCAGGACCGCGTGCACCTCGCCGGCCGCGAGTGACAGTGACACCCCCTGCAGTGCGGTGACCCCGGGGAATGACTTCCACACCTCGCGCAGTTCGAGGAGCGTGCGGGAGGTGGGTGGCTGGGTGGTCTGGTGCAGTGTCTCGGTCATGGGCCGGTGTCACGTCCTGCCCGGCCGCCGCGGTATGGGACCACGGCGGCCGGAGCGGGTGTGCGATGCGTGTGGTTACTCGCCCAGCGCTGCCTTCAGCTGGGCGTGGGTGAGGTGCGATGAGAGAATCGCGTCGCTGGGTAGCGACGAGACGCACTCCACCGGATGGGGCTTGCCGGTGATGGAGTCCTCGAACGGCTTCTGCGGGACGACGGTCGATGACGGCACCGTGCCTCCGGTGGCCTTGGCGACGGCGAAGTCGACCGCCGTGCGGACCATCCAGTTCTGCGAGTCGACCGTGAACAGCGGGAAGCCGTCCTTCTTCTGGTCACAGGAGAGCTGGTTGGAGTCCTCGGTCGCGATCGCCGGGATCTTGCGGTTGGCCTGGGAGAACGCGCTGAACGCGCTCGCCAGGGCCGCCCCGAAGTCGGTGGTGATGGCGTCGATCTTCGGGTACTTGGCCAGGACCGCGGTGACGACCTTCTGCGTTTGCGCGGGATCCCAGTTGGTGACGTAGTACGGGGTCTGGCCGATGATGTGGATCCCCGGGCAGGAGGCGAGCGCCTGCTTGAGGCCCTGGTACTCAGCCAGGCTCTGCGAATTGGCGGGCGGGCCGCCGAGATTGATCACGTTGCCCTTGCAGTGCAGCGCGGTGTCGAGCCACTTGCCCCACAGCGCGCCTGCCTGCTGGAACTGCGTGGAGATGTAGTAGTTGTAATCCGTGCCGGCCGTGCCGCCCGGGGACACCCGGTAGGGGACCGTGACCACGCCCGCCTTGTAGATGTCGCGGATGGCGGGCAGGACGGCCTCACCGGCGTCGGGGAACACGACCGCCGCGTTGACGCCCTGAGCCGCGAGGCCGTGGATGTCGGAGATGGCCTTCTGCGTGTTGCCCTGTCCATCGGTGTAGTCGAACTTGGTGATGCTCTTGCACTGGGCCGCCTCGTCGCGCGCCTCGCCGACGGTGATCTTGCGCCAGTTGTTGTCACCGAACCCGTCCGCGAGGGCGAACGTGATCTTCTTGGAGCCGCACCACGACGGCCCGCTCCCCGACGCGGCGGCCGCGGCGGTGCTGGTGGCGCCGCTCGCGCCGGTGGCAGCCGGCGCGGAGCTCGAACCGCCCCCGCCGCTGCCGCTGCTGTTGGTTGAGGAGCTGGAGCCGCACGCCGCAACCGCGACGACGATCCCCAGGGCCAGGAGGCTGAACACCAGAGCCTTTGCTTTGCACTGCATCAACGTCTCCACCCTTTCCATCGGTTCACCTGTGTGACCCGTGCGCGACGTGCGCGCCGGGATTGACTAGAGCCCAGGCAACCCGGGCTCGGTGCTCTGCTCCAACCTGCCTGCGCCGCCCGGTGACGGCCGGCGCGCGTTCCGCCTCAATCTCCTCCACGGAACGCTGTAGATGGCGAGGCCGACGGCCAGGGCGCCGGCGTCCACCAGGTTCTGCACACCTTGGTTGGCCCCCATGACCAACACGAACTGATCCAGCTGGGTGATGAAGAGCGCCGCCACCGCGGTGGCGATCACGCTGCCGCGCCCGCCCAGCAGCGAGGTCCCGCCCAACACCACCGCAGCCACCGTGGGCAGCAGGTACGAGTCGCCCTGGAAGGCGCTCGGACTGTGCACGATCCCGGCCAGCAGGATGCCCGCGGTGCAGTAGAGCGCGGCGGCCACGACGTAGGTGGCGAGCTGATAGCGGCGCGCGCGCAGCCCCGCGGCCCGGGCACCCAGCAGCCCTGACCCCACCGCCTCGAAGCGCCGTCCGACGATGGTGCGCTTGATGACCAGCGCCACCAGGGCGGTCAAAATGACCGCGATGATCACCGCGTTGGGGATCCCGAGTAGCTTGCCGCCGGCGAACCGGGCCATCGCGTTGGTGGTGGGCGGCGGGTTGCCGGCCGAGACCTGGATGACGACCCCGTAGAGGACGGCGTTCATCCCCAGGGTGGCGACGATCGGGGTCACCCCGATGACGCTGACGATCACCCCGCTGATCGCTCCCGCGGCGAGGACGGCGGCGAACGCGATGACGAGCGCCGACGCCAGCTTGCCCGAGTCCCCGTTGGGATAGCTGGTGAGCAGCACGATCGTCAGCGAGATCATTCCCGGCACCGAGAGATCGATGCCGCCCTGCTGGACGACGAGCGTCTGGCCCATCGCCGCGATCGCCAGCACCGCCGCGAACGGGAGCATCCCGAGCAGCGCCGAGTGCCGGACGCTGTCGGGCTCAAAGATGAGGCTGATCAGAAACAGGGCCGCGGTGGCCAGCCAGATCGGCGCCGACGCCGCGGTGTGCCTGAGCGAGAACAGGGGCGCCGAGGGTGCCGGTGGCGCTGGCGGCGCGGCGGGGGGGTGCGATGAGCTCTGCGCGGTTTGATCGCTGGCGGGCATGCGACTCCTCGTGGCGGCGGCCGCGGCGTCGGCGACCACACTCCTCTCGTCAGAGTTCAAGTCTACTACACACTCTGGCGGTCGTGTCAACTAAGAACGCACACTTCTCACCGAGTGTGCAGTACACTGGGGCCGTGCCCTCCAGCGATGCCGACTCGTCGTCTGAGCGTGCCGTGCTGCCCGAGGTCGGGGACCAGATCCGGGCCCGGCGGCAGTCGATGGACATGTCGGTCCGCGAGCTGGCGCGCCGGCTGACCCTCTCGCCGAGCCTCATCTCCCAGATCGAACGGGGCAAGGCCACGCCGTCGGTGGCCACCCTGTACGCGATCACCACCGAGCTGAAGATGTCGCTCGACGAGCTCTTCTCCGAGCAGCCGGCGAAGGTCGCCGCTGGGCGGGTGGGGACGTCTGCACGACCGGCCAACGCCGCCGACGGACTGAAGGTGCTCGACGCCCAACTGCGCGCCAACGGGGATGGTGGCACCGAGGTAACCCGCGGGCCGGTGGTCACCCCCGACGAGCGCAAGGTCATCCAGCTTGACTCCGGCGTGCGCTGGGAGCGGCTCACGCAGTCCCCTGATCCCAACGTCGACTTCCTCTTCGTGGTCTATGAGCCCGGCGGCGCCTCGTGCGAGAGCGCCCACCTCATGCGCCACTCCGGCCGCGAGTACGGGCACGTCCTGTCGGGGACGCTCCAGGTCACGGTCGGCTTCGAGGACCACGTCCTCGGCCCCGGCGATTCGATCTCGTTCGACTCCACGACGCCGCACCGACTGGCGACCGTGGGCGACGAGCCCGTCGAGGCGATCTGGTTGGTGGTCGGTCGCTCGGGCGACACGCGCTTCGGCTGAAACCCGTCCCGCCCGCTCGGACAGGACGGTTACTTGGCGGCGACCGTCTCGGGGGTGAGGTCCGTGCTCGAGAGCAGGTCCGCGCCGCGGACATAGACGCGCCCGGCCACCAGCAGTTCCTCGGCGGGGAAGCGGGTCAGTAGGCGGTTGCCCTCGGCGGTGACCAGCACCTCCTCCTCGATGCGCGCGGCCGAGATCCCGTCGCGCGCCGCGCAGTAGGTCTCGAGCGCGAACACCATCCCCTCCTCGATCGCCACCGGGTTGTCGAAGCTGTGCAGCCGCGAGATCATCGGCGATTCATAGAGGCCGACGCCCAGTCCATGCCCGAATTGCAGGCCAAAGCAGGACACCTCGTCGGCGAACCCGAGCTCCTGCGCCGTGGGCCACACGGCGGCGATCTCATCGGTGGTGACGCCCGGCTTGACGAGGTCGATGGCATCGTCAAGCCACTCGCGGCACTGCCTGTAGGCGTCAACCTGCGCCTGGTTGGTGCCGCCCACGCTGAACGTGCGGTAGTAGCACGTCCGGTAGCCCATGAACGAGTGGATGATGTCGAAGAAGGCCTGGTCGCCCGGGCGCAGCAGCCGGTCAGAGAACACGTGGGGATGCGGGTTGCACCGATCGCCGGACACCGCGTTGATCGCCTCCACCTGCTCAGAGCCGAGCTCGAACAGCAGCCGCTGGGCCTCGGCCACGATGTGGCTCTCGGTGACCCCGGGACGCAGGAGCTCGTAGATGCGCTCGTAGACCGCGTCGACGATGCCGGCGGCGTGGTCGAGCAGCGCGATCTCCTCGTCGGTCTTGATCGCCCGCGCCGACAGCATCACTTGCGAGCCGTCGGCGGTCGAGACGCCCGCACGGTGCAGGGCGTTGAGCGTGACGATGTCGGTCATATCGATCCCGACCTCCTCGCCGGCCAGGCCGTGCTCGGACAGCTCCTGGACAATGTTGCGCGCCAGCGCGTCGGGCACACCGGTCTCGTCGGGCATCGCCCCGCGCATGGGAGACACCCCGGCGCGGAAGCTGTCCTCGGGCAGCCATGGGGCGTAGAGCTGGTGGTGGCGCGCCGCCGAACCGAAATCCCACAGCACGGGGTCGCCGGTGCGCGGAAGGAGCACGAACCGCGCGTTCTTGTCCCGCGCCCACTCGCCGATATGAGTGCTGGTGACGTAACGGATGTTGTTGGGGTCAAACAGCAACAGGGCACCCAACTCGGACCGCTGCAGCGCGTTCCGGGCACGGGCCAGGCGGTCCGCGCGCAGCTTGGCGAAGTCGATCCTCTGCTCCCAGTCGACCGCCATCGTCGAGCCGCGGGACGCGATATTTGACATGTGCTTCCTTTCAGCCAGCGGCGAGTTGGTGTGCGGTAATAGTAAACATCTGTCAAGGCAGTGGTCAATAGCACCGGACACGCGGTCGGCGTCGGTGTACGACGCACCTCCGGGCTCCCGGAGGCTTAGACTCGGCGCCGTGAGCGACGCCGCGATCGACCGCCAGCTGGTCCGCCGCCGCGACGCCGCCGTCGCCGAGTGGGGACTCGTGGACGAGATGGTCCTGATCGGCGCCGGGGACCCCATCGGGGTCCCCGGACGCGGGGACAGGACCTACCCGTTCCACGCCCACTCCGAGTACTTCTACCTGACGGATCGCAACCGCCCCGGCGGCGTGCTGGCGTTCGACCCGCAGGACGGCTGGGTTGACTTCGTGGCCGAGGTCACCGCGGAGGAGAGGCTGTGGACAGGTGCCGTCGGCGGTGAGCCGGGGGGCGTGCCGCTCGGCCAGCTGCCCGTATGGCTCGGTGCCCGGCGCGAGCGGCCGGTGGGATGTCTGGGGGCGGCGCCCTCCACCTCGCTGGAGGTGCGCTGCGATGCGGCGCTGAGCGCGGACCTACGTCTCGCCCTCGACGCGGTCCGCCGGCCCAAGGACGAGGTGGAGCTCGAGCGAATGCGCATCGCCGAGCGCGCCACCCGGGCAGCGTTCGCCGCCGCCGTGCCGATCCTGGTGGAGGGCAGCACCGAGCGCTCGGTCCAGGTGGAGCTCGAGCTCGCCGCCCTGCGCGCGGGCGCCGATGCCATGGCCTACGACACGATCGTCGGCGCGGGCACCAACTCGGCGGTCCTGCACTTCATGCCCACCGACCGCCGCCTCGCCGACGGGGACCTCGTCCTCATCGACGCGGGCGCCGACTACCGCCAGTACGCGTGTGACCTCACGCGCACGTACCCCGTCGGCGGCCGGCTCAGCGCCGAGCAGGCGGAGCTGCACGCGGTGGTCCACGCCGCCGAGCGAGCGGCCATCGAACGCTGCGGCGTCGGCACCGAGTGGGTGGACGTGCACATGACTGCGGCGCGGGTCATCGCCGAGGGCCTGGTGGCATTCGGCGTGCTGCGCGGTGAGCCCGACGCGCTGGTGGAGTCCGGCGCGGTGTGGCTGTTCTTCCCGCACGGCATCGGCCACATGGTCGGCCTCGGCGTGCGCGACGCCGCCGGACCGCTGCGCTCGCGGCGTGACACCCCTTCACCCATCAAGAACCTGCGCATCAACCTGCCACTCGAGGCGGGCTTCGTGGTCACCGTCGAGCCGGGCATCTACTTCGTGCCGGCCATGCTGAACGACCCCGAGCGTCGCGCCCGACACCGCGACGCCGTCGCCTGGGATCGCGTGGACCGGATGCTGGACTTCGGCGGTATCCGGATCGAGGACAACGTGCTCATCACCCCCGACGGATACGAGATCCTCACCGCCGATGTGCCCGTGCTGGGCTGAAAAGCCTCCTGTAGGCTCGGTGGCCGCATGGCTGTGAAGCTGGGAGAGGCTCTCGCCCGCCGCGCCGAGTTGCAGACGCGGCTGGCTCAGGTGCGCGACCGCCTCCGAGTGACCGCGCTGGTCCAGGAGGGCGACCAACCGGCCGAGGATCCCCAGCCCCTGCTGGCCGAGCTCGATGCGATCGCCGCTGAGCTCGAAGCCCTCATCGCCGCGATCAACGCCACCAACGCGCAGACGCGGCTGGAGTCCGGGATGACGCTGACCGAGGCGCTCGCGCGACGCGACGTCCTGGGGCTGCTGCACGCCGCGCTGAAGGCGGTGGCCGACGCGACGGCACAGCAGCAGGCGCGCTACAGCCGCTCGGAGATCCGGCTGGTGCGCACGTTCGACGTCGCGGCGGTGCGCGCCCGGGTCGACCAGCTCGCCCGTGAGCGCCGGCAGCTCGATGTCGAGATTCAGAACGCGAACTGGACGGTGGATCTGCAGACGCACGACTAGGCGCGACAGTCGGTAGCCGCACAGGAGGCGGCGAACGTCAGGGCGGCAACTGCCCGGAAGTTGCACAGCCGGGAAACCGGCCTCCTGGTGGCGCGAGGGCAGCGCCCGCGGGTTCGACTCCCGCGTTCGCACAGATACGCCCAGCATCGTCACACCCGCACCGGGTACCGCGAACCCCGCACGACCGCGACGTTGAGCCTCCGCCGTGGTGAGGGTGGGTCAGGGGATCTATCGCGCTCGAGAAGCGTCCGTCAGCCGGCCGGGCAGATCGCCTAGCGCGAGCACCGTCGTGACCCCCGCCGCGCGGAACCCGTCACCGTCAGGCGCATAGGCGATCGCCCGCATGCCCGCCGCCAGCGCCGCCCGCACGCCGATCATCGTGTCCTCCACCACCACGCACCGCTCCGGCGCCCAACCCATCGTCGCCGCCGCGTACAGGAACAGGTCCGGCGCCGGCTTGCCACGCCTCACGCTGTGGGCCGAGAAGACCGCGTCGGCGCCGAACAGGTCGCGCAGGCCGGTGAGGGTCAGTGTCAGTTCGGTCTTGGAGAGCTTGCCCTGCGAGGCGACGCAGACGTCAAACCCCAGAGCCTTGACCTCCTGCACTGCGTCGGCCGCCCCGGGCACCGGCTCCAGTGACGCGCGGAATGCCTCCTCGCGCGCACGCTCGAACGTCTCCAGGAAATCCGGCGGCAGCGGAGCGCCGAGGCGCCGCTCGGCGTCGGCGCGAATCTCTGACAGGAACATCCCCCGGTAGGCGTCGTGCGCCTCCTGCGCCGAGATGTCAATGCCCAGTGCGCGGAGCGCCTCGGCCAGCACCGCGTTGGAGATCCCCTCGCTGTCCACGAGGACCCCGTCGCAGTCGAAGATCACCAGCCGCGTCGCCACGCCCAAGATCATCCCGGATCGATCTGTGAAGGTTCGGCAATGCCGCCGCGGCCGATATACCTTGGCGCGTGCCGATGACCGACAGCCCGCAGCGGTTGCTGGCGGGCGGACGGGTCGTCACCCCCGACGGAGTGCTCAGCGATGCCTGGGTGCACCTGGAAGGCGGCGTCGTCGCCTCAGTGGATTCCCGCCGACCGGCGGTGGACGCGCCCGTCCACGACCTCGACGGTGCCTGGCTGCTCCCGGGCTTCCTCGATCTGCACATGCACGGCGGCGGCGGCTACGACGTCGCTGACTCCCCGACGGCGATGGAGGGCGCAGTGGCCTTCCACCGGCTCCACGGCACCACCGCGACGCTCGTGTCCCTCATGACCGCGCCGGTGGACGACCTCTGCGAACGGCTGAGCTGGGCCGCCGAGCTCGTCCGGCGGGGGCCCGGGCCCCACGGCCACGTGCTGGGCGCGCACCTGGAGGGCCCGTTCCTCTCGCCTCGGCGCGCCGGCGCCCAGGACCCCGCGCACATGCTCGCCCCCAATCGCGCGGCGCTGGACCGGTTGGTGTCAGCAGCCGACGGCGGCCTGCGGCTGATGACCATCGCGCCCGAGCTCCCAGGGATGGTGGACCTGATCGAGCCGCTGCGCCGGGAGGGCGTGATCGTCGCCGTGGGGCACTCCGACGCCGGCTACGAGGAAGCCGTCGCCGCGATCCGCGCCGGCGCCAACCACGCGACGCATCTCTTCAACGCCATGCCGCCGCTGCACCATCGCGCGCCGGGCCTGGTGGGCGCGGCGCTGGAGGCCGACATTCCATGTGAGCTCATCAACGACGGCCGCCACGTCCATCCCGCCGTGGTGGGGCTCGTCGTGCGCGCCCTCTCCTGCCCAGTGCTCGTGACCGACGCGATCGCCGCGAGCGGGGTTGGCGACGGCACGTTCATGCTCGCCGGCCAGGAGGTCCACGTCCACGAGGGCGAGGCGCGTCTCACCCGCACCGGATCGCTCGCCGGCAGCACTTTGACGATGGGCGAGGCCCTGCGCCGCGCGGTGCGCGACAGTGGCCTCAGCATCGAGCAGGCGTCGGCGGCGGCCTCCGCCAACCCCGCCCGCGTCCTGGGTCTCGAGGGTTGGCTCGGATCCATCGCTCCCGGGCGCCGGGCCGACCTGGTCGTCCTTGACGACGATCTGCAGGTGAGCGCCGTGATGGCCTCGGGCGCGTGGTGTGAATGATGCACCGTCAGCCGGTGAAGCGCTCCCAGACGACCTCGCCGTCGACGAGCTCGTCGGTCGGGCCCATCCCCAGCGCCCGCGCCACGGCCATCGACGCCGAGTGCTCGGGGTGGATGTAGGCGACGGTGCGCTCCACGCCGATCGCCTCGAGCCACCTCAGCATCGCCCCCGCCGCCTCGCGGGCGTAGCCGTGGCCGTGAAACCGGATGCCCAGCGCCCACGCCAGGACCGCGGTCGTCGGAGCCGGTGGAGGCGGGTCGTCAGACAGCGTGGCCTGGACGAACCCGACGGCGAGTCCGTCCTCGCGGCGGCGCGCGATCCAGTTGCACCACCGCTCGACGCCGTCCGGAGACCGGCCGGCCGCCTGTCGCGCGTAGCGCGTCTGAAGCTCCTCCGGCGTCGGCCGCCGACCGCCGGTGAAGGTGTAGAGGCGCTCGTCGGCGAGCAGGGGCGCCATCTCCGCGGCGTGGGCCCGCGTCAGCAGCTCGAGGGTGAGCCGCGGAGTCTCCAATGCCACGAGGTCTCGGTACTGGGCGCCCATGGGTCGGTAGCTTGCCGACATTCAACCCTCGAGTCAGATTCGGAGCCGGACATGCCCCACCCGTTCTCGTCGTTCGCCGTCCTCGCCGCGACCGCGGCGGCTCTCGCCCTCGCCGCGGCGCCCGCGGGGGCGTCGGACGGGCACGCGGCCAAGCTCGCCCCGCCCCTCATCCGCGAGTCCTTCACCCCCATGCCCTGTTCGGGGTCGCCGGGCAAGCGCTCCACGCTCCAGGAGGAAGGTTGCGCCGAGCAGCAGATCCTGCACAGCGACAAGCAGATCGACTCGCTCAACCAGAAGATCTTCAACGCCCTGCACACCACCTCCGCGCG
The DNA here is from genome assembly GCA_963758035.1 of uncultured Actinomycetota bacterium. Taxonomy (GTDB): domain Bacteria; phylum Actinomycetota; class Thermoleophilia; order Solirubrobacterales; family Solirubrobacteraceae; genus Palsa-465. The sequence goes on along the minus strand of CAVWTW010000010.1, from coordinate 818,663 downwards.
GCGCGACCTGATCGCCGGCCACCGGGCATGGCTGGCCTACCGCAAGAGCTACTGCCTCAGCGTGTCCGACGTGTTCCAGGGCGGGACGCTGGCGGGCGTCGTCGACGCCGACTGCGTCGCCACCGTCAACGGCCAGCACGTCTCGAACCTCAAAATGTTCCTCAAGGACCTGACGTCCCACGCCTGAGACTCAGGCGTCGATCGTCTCGGCGAGCGTCCGGCCGGTCACCACTGACTCCGGGCGCTCGGCGGCGACATCCGAGCCCGCGCGAGCTTGCTCGTCGCGGCGCTTGATCAGCAGCCACTGCGGCGGATCGCCGCGACCGGTGCGCTGGAGGGCGAAGCCACCCTCCAGCTTCTCGCCGTGCAGGACGAACACCGCGTGGCCCCGGTCCAGCGCCTCGGGCCATGGGACGCGTCCGCCCTGCTCATAGGTCCCGCGGTCCCACACGATCACCCCGCCGCCGTGGCCCGCGCCCTCGAAGGTGTTGTGCCCGGTGTCATGGTCGGCCACCTGCACGGCCAGGCGCTTGACCGCCGGGTCCAGCGACGGGCCCTTGGGCACCGCCCATGAGCGCATCACGCCGTCCACCTCGAGGCGCAGGTCGTAATGGTGGGCCGTCGCCTGGTGCTCCTGGACGACGAATACGCCCGCGCTCACGCCGCGCACGGCGAACTGCTCGTGGCCCTCGGCCTTGACCTTCTCGGTCTCGACCTGGGCGCCGCCGCTCTCCAGCGACGCCACCAGTTCCGCCGGAGCGCCGGCTGCGCCCTCGGCGTGGATGCGCACGCGCCCGTCGGGGTCGTCGCGTACCCAGCCCAGGAGGTTGAGCTCCCCGGCGCGGGCGAGCACGCGCTCGACGAAGGCCCCGCCCTCGTCGTCGGCAGGCAGGCTTGCGCGGATCGCCTCCGCCGCCTTGGTCTGCGCCCGCTTGGCCATAGCCCGACGTTACCGCGCGCCGGTTGGGGGTGATCAGGCCCCGGTTGGGGTGAGCACGCGCTCGCCCGGGTAGGGGTTTCGCAGATGCAGGCACAGATCGGTCAACGGCTGCGCGATCCGATCGCCTGGGCGGAGGCCTCGCAGCTGGCCAAGACGGTCGGGGCCGCGGTGGTCGCGTGGGTGCTCGCGGTTCACGTGTTCCATCTCTCGCAGGCGTTCATGGCGCCGTGGGCGGCGCTCCTCACGGTCCACGCGACGGTGTTCGGGACCCTGCAGCGCGGGGCGCAGCAGGCGGGCGCGAGCGTGCTCGGAGTGCTCATCGCCTCGGGCGCGTGGGCGCTGTTCGGCGCCACCGCCTTCGCGCTCGGCGCCACTGTCCTGGTGGGAATGCTGGCCGGCGCGGCACCCGGCCTGCGCGCGCCGGTGACCACCGCCACGACTGCCGTGGTCGTGCTCACCACGGGCTTTGTCGGCCAGAGCGGAATGCTGGCCGACCGGCTGATCGACACCGGCATCGGGATCGCGGTGGGACTGCTCGTGAACCTGCTCGTCTGGCCTCCGCTACGCGACCGGGCCGCCGCTCGGCACATCGACGTCATCGACGATCGCCTCGGCGAGCTGCTGAGTGCCGTCGCCGGCGCGCTCCGGGACGGCTGCGCGACGGAGGCCGCCGATGACTGGATCGCGCAGACCGACCGGCTCGATGACGACATCAATCGCGCCTGGCACGTGCTCGAGGAGGCGCGCCAGAGCGGTCGGCTGAACCCACGGCGCGCCGTGCCGGAGCGGATGCGCGCCGCGGAGGAGATGACGCAGATCATCAACCGTCTCGCCCAGGCGGTCGCCGAGACCCGCAGCTTGGCGCGCACCATCCGCGTGGCCTCAATCGCCCCGGAGGAGTGGAACCCGGAGTTTCGCGAGCCGTGGCTGGGGCTGCTGGAGCGTGCAGGCACGGCCATCGAGAACGACGACGCCGACGGCCTCAGGGCCGCTCGCGCCGAGCTCACCCACCTGTCCGATCGCCTGGCCACCGAGCAGCTCCACGGTGGCCTGTGGCCGATGTTCGGAGCCCTGCTCGTCAATCTCCGCAATGTGCTCGACGCGCTCGACGTGGTTGCCGAGGCCCAGCCGGTGCGCGTGCCGGCGCCCGCGCTGGGCGGTGGTCATCGAGCCGGCGGGTGACGCTCAGCGCTGCGGGACGGCGACGTCGGCGTCGGCGTCGGCGTCGGCGACGTCGCCGAGCAGCATCCGCACGTGCGCGGCCGCGTGCTGGGCGGCGTCGAGCTCGCCCTCCTCGCCGGCGGCCTCGATCTCGGTGAGGAAGGCCTCGACGACCTCGGGGTCGAACTGGCTCCCGGCCGAGCGTCGCAGCTCCTGGCAGGCCTGCTCGTGGGAGACGGCGGCGCGGTAGGAGCGGTTGGCCGTCATCGCCTCGTAGGCGTCGCACGCGGCGACGATCCGCGCGCCCAGCGGGATCTCCCCGCCGCGCAGGCCGTCCGGGTACCCGGCCCCGTCCCAGCGCTCGTGGCTGGCCCGGACGAGCCGAGCCACGGGCCGCAGCGCGGGCGCGCCGTGAAGGATGCGCTCGCCGAGGATGGTGTGCTGGTAGATGAACTCCCACTCGCCGTCGGTGAGGCCGCTGGGCTTGTTGAGGATCGCGTCGGGGATGCCCACCTTGCCGATGTCATGAAGCTCTGCGGCACGCGCGATCTCGTCCAGCGCCTCGCCGCCCAGGCCCAGGCGACGGGCGACCCGCACGGCCAGCTCGGCGACGTTGGAGGAGTGCTCGTCGAGCTCGGGCTGCTTGGCGTGCATGGTGCGCAGCAGCACCTCGCCGGCCTGACTGCGTGCGGTGGAGCGGCTGCGCTTGTTGGCGTACATGCGCTCGTCGGCGACCTGGAGCGCGTGATCGGCGCTGTCGGCCTCGTGGGGCAGGAGCACCACCCCCAGGGACGCCTCGATGCTCAGCTCGGCGCCCGTCTCCGACAGGGCCGCCGACGCCCACTGGATGACCGCGTCCGAGTCCTGGTCCTCGAGATACACGTGGGCGCAGAACTCGTCGCCGCCGAGACGGTAGGCCGAGCCGACCCCCGCGACGGCCTCGTCGAGCTTGCGCCCCAGGCGCGCCAGCAGCGCGTCGCCGGCCAGGTGGCCGAAGGTGTCGTTGTAATCCTTGAAGCCGTCGAGGTCGAACAGGAGCAGCAGCGACGGCCGGGAGGTGCACGGATCACGCAGGGCCGCGGCAAGATCGGCGGCCAGCTTACGGCGGTTGCCCAGCCCGGTGAGTGGATCGGTGACCGCCTGGCGGCGGATCGTCTCGTGGGCGATGATCTCGGCGGCGGAGAGCTCGGCCTTGGAGATCAGCTCGGCGATGAGGGCGACCTCGTCCTCCTCGAAGGCGCGGCCGTCGCGGACGAAGCGCAGGGTCCCGGTCACGATGCGCGGCGCGGCGGCGACGCGCATGGGCAGGCTGAGGGTCCAGGCGCCGGCCTCGCCGACCTGGATCGGGTACGCCGGAGCGGGGACGCCGTCGCGCTCCAGCGCCTGCACCGCCTCGTCGTCGCCTGCAGTGAGCGCCAGCGGGGCGGGGCCGCCGGTGAGCGTCAGGCGTCCGGCGTCGGCGTCGAGGGCCTCGACCGATCCGTTGAGCAGGATCTCCAGAAGGCCGCCGAGCTCGAGTTTGGCGGCGAAGGCGTCGCCCAGGCGGCGCACCGCCGTCTGCAGCCGGGCCCGCTCCTGCTCGACGAGCTTGAGGCGGTGGTGGGCCTGGTCGATGCGCTGGCTGCGGTCGCGGGCCAGCAGCCACAGCAGGAACACGAGCGGGAGGGCGAAGAGGATGGCCAGGTACCCCTGACGGGCGGTCATGGCGGCGAGGAACCCCAGCGGCGCCAGCGACGCGTCCACCGCCCAGACCAGGCCGATGACCCGCATCTGGAGTTTGAGGTCGGGCACCACGCCGGCGAGGCGCATGCGCACCATCGAACCGGCGAGGTCGACGATGCACCCAGCTGCGAAGGCCGCAGCGAGCAGCGGCAGTTGCGCCAGCCCGATCCGTGGAGATCCGGCGACGAGCAGGACGATGGCGGGCCCGACGGCGTGCCAGGCATCGGGGACCGCGGAGAGGATCCGGCGCGGCGGGACCCGGCCCAGCGCGCACTCGACGACGTTGCCGCTGACCAGCCCGATCGCCACCGCGATCGGCACGACGGCCGGCGGCAGCATCAGCAGCATCGGCACCAGGATGAGCTGTGTCGGGACCACGAAGCCGGCGCCCACCGGGAACTCGATCCGGCCCACGACGGCGTAGACGCCGATCAACAGCGCCGCCACTCCGAGACGCAGGCCCGCCGCTCCCCAGGTGAGGACCAGCACCACCGCGGCCAGGACAAACAGCGCGGCCGCCGAGGCCTCGACGATGAGCTCACGCTCGGAGGCACGGCGCTCGCGGCCCTCCCAGCTCGTCTCCAGCAGTCGCTCGGTAGCCGACTGCGACTCGTCGGCGTAGGGCTCCATGATGCTCATGGGTCGTGCGTGCTCCGCGCGTCGGCGCCGACGGCTCAGCCGGCCCGGTACGGGTCGACGTACATGTCGTCGATCTGCCAACTGCCAGAGCCGGAGACGACGAAGCGCATGGCGGCCGACACCGAGAAGCCCTTCGGGATCCGGTTGGTCGCGACGGTGACCTGGACCGGGGTCCACATCGGCAGCGAGCCGTCGGAGAAATCGGCGAGGGTCATCGACAGCGGGCCGCGGGGGCTCTGAGCGACACCCTGCAGCTTGAGATCCGAGCCCCGCGCGGTCTGGCGTACGAAGAACCGGATGCTCGGCATGGTGCTGTCCACGCAGAACGCGGGCGACGTGGCGCTGCCACCGCCGTCGATCAACAGCGACTGATCGTCGGTGATCCCGTCGATGTGAAACGGCTCGTTGCCGGGAGTCAGCGTCGCCCCGGACAGGGTCCACCCCACCTGGGCCGGCGTGCCCTCGAACGAGCCACCGGGGACGAGGAAGTAGTCAGAGCTGTCGCCCCACTTGGAGAACTTCTGCTTGGCCGACTGAGTCGGGCACTGCGCGGCGAACGCCGCGCCGGAACTGACGAAAACCGCGACGCAGGTCAACGCGGCGATGCGGCCGAACGTCTTGCGAACTCGCGGGTAGATAACCAAAGGCACTGAAAACCCCTCCATGTAGTGCCACCATCCATGGCGGCGCGAAATGAAATTTGGTTATCGGCAGCTGGGCGATCTTCGGGCGAAGACCCCTGGCTTTGCGCCCTCGCCTCACGACGAGTATGCCTTTGCGACACACCTCTCTTCGGCATTCGCTTTGTAGAGGTTTAGGACCTAAAGCTAATTGGACGTCTGTTCGACGCCGGCCCGCCGCCGGGGCGCGGTGACGGCCCGGGGCGGCCGCACCGAGCCGGCGATGGCCCCGGCGACGAGCATCAGGGCGATGACCGTGACGAGCGCGTGGGGCACGCTGGACCGCTGGCCCAGGAAGCCGATGAGGGGCGGCCCGGCCAGAAACGCGCAGTAGCCGATCGTGGAGATGACACCGACCCTCGGCGCCGCGGAGGCGGGCTCGTCAGCGCCTGCGCTCATCCCGACCGGGAAGCCCAGCGACGTCCCCGTACCCCACAACAGCGCCCCCAGAAAGGCCAGCACGATGCCGGGGCCGAACACGAACAGGACGAGCCCTGCGATCGCCAGGACGGTCAGGACGCGCACCACAGGGACCCGGCCGTAGCGGTCGAGCGCCGCCGGACCGAACCAGCGCGCGGTGGTCATGGCACCCAGGAACGTGGCGAAAACGAGGGTCCCCACCGCCGGGGCCACGTGGTGGCGATCGATGGTGGCCAGGCTGATCCAGTCGTTGCCCGTCCCCTCGGCGAAGGCGAAGGCCAACACGAACAGGCCGATCAGCAGGGTCCGCGACTCGCGCCAGGCGCGCAGCGACTCCCGGGCGCCCACCGGCTCATACTCACCGGGGCCGGCCGCTCCGGTGGGCTCAGAGGTGGACGGGACCGCATCGGCGGAGTCCGGCACGAAGTCGCGCACCGCCCACGGCACTCCAATGCCCACGCTCAGCCCGACGATCGCCAGGTGAACGGTCACCGACACGCCGAGCGCCACCATCACCGCCCCGCCCAGCGCCGCGGCGACGGTGCCCAGGCTGAACCCCGCGTGGAAGCGGGGCATGATCGAGCGCCCGAGCAGCCGCTCGACGACGGCGCCCTGGACGTTCATCGCCACGTCCCACGTGCCGCTGGCCACGCCCCAGCCGAACAGCCCGGCCGCCACCGGCGCGACCCCGATCCGGTAGCCGCCCGCCACCACGACGAGCCCCACGCCGCCAAGCACGCCCGTGACCATGACCGTGCGCCGCGAGCCGAACCGGGCCACGATCGGTCCAGCGAGCGGGAGCGAGATCACCGACCCGGCGGCGAGCGAGAGCAGCAGGAGGCCCAACTGGGACGGATCGAGGTCCAGCCGAGCCTTCACCTGCGGTATCCGCGACGCCCAGCTGGCGAAGCCGAACCCGGCACCGGCGAACGCCACGTAGGTGGCGCGCGAGGCGGCGTGCACCCCGCTGGCGGCGGGGCCGTTCAGGGCGATCCACCCACCTCGGCCAGGCGCCTGCTCAGGAAGCGGCGCTCAGCCTCAGAGCCCGCCAGCTGCAGCGCCCGACGGTAGGCGGCGGCGGCGGCGTCGTCTCGTCCGAGGCGGCGCAACAGGTCGGCCCGGGTGGCGTGGAGCAGGTGGTAGTCGGCTAGCTCGCCAGAGGCCTCGAGCTCGTCGATGACCTCCAAGCCGTCGTTCAGCTCGCCGGCCATGGCGATGGCGACGGCGCGGTTGAGCGCCACCACCGGCGACGGCACGACCTCGGCGAGCAGCTCATAGAGCGAGGCGATCTGGGCCCAGTCGGTGTCGGCGACGTCGGCGGCGCCGGTGTGGCACGCGGCGATCGCCGCCTGCAGCTGATACGGGCCGGCCCGCCCGTGGCGCAACGCCGCCTCCAGATGCACGTGAGCCTCGTCGATCTCGGCTCGGTCCCATCGGGTGCGGTCCTGGTCCTCGAGGGTGACAAGATCGCCCGCCGCGTCTGACCGGGCCCGCCGGCGCGAGTGGTGAAACAGCATCAGGGCCAACAGGCCGGTCGCCTCGGGCTCGTCGGGCATGAGGGTGCTGAGCGCGCGAGCGAGCCGGATGGCCTCATCGCACAACTGCGCGCGGATGAGCTCCGGCCCACCGGACGCCGCGTACCCCTCGTTGAACAGCAGGTAGAGCACCGCCAGGACCCCGCCCATGCGCTCCGGCAGCACCTGCGCGGGCGGAACCCGGTAGGGGATGCGAGCGCCGGCGATCTTGCCCTTGGCGCGCACCAGGCGCTTGGCCATGGTCGGCTCCGGCACGAGGAACGCACGAGCGATCTCCGCCGTGGTCAGCCCCGCCAGCGTGCGAAGGGTGAGCGCCACCCGCCCCTCCAGCGGCAGCGCCGGATGACAGCAGGTAAAGATCAGGCGCAGCCGGTCGTCCTCGATTCCGCTCTCGTCGACCTCCGGGTCGTCCATCGTCTCGACCTCACCTCCGGTGGATGCCGCCTGCTCCAGCAGCTCGGCGCCGCGGCGCTCGCGACGGAGCCGGTCGATCGCCCGGTTCTTGGCCACGGTGGTCAGCCACGCTCCCGGGCGGTCCGGGACGCCGTCCGAGGGCCAGCGCCGCAACGCCTCGGCGAAGGCCTCCTGCGCACATTCCTCGGACAGGTCCCAGTCGCCGGTGCGCCCGATGAGCGCGGCGACGATGCGTCCCCACTCTTCGCGGAACGCCGCCGCCACCGCCTCCTGGGCGTCGGCTCTCAGTCCACCGCGAACGGTCGCACCTCGATCGAGCCGATGCGCGCCACGGGGTGCTTGCCGGCCACCTCGATCGCCTCGTCGAGGTCGGCGCATTCGATGATGTCGAAGCCCGCGATCAGCTCCTTGGTCTCAGCGAACGGCCCGTCGGCGAGCACGACCTCGCCGCCGCGCACGCGTACGGTGGTCGCAGTGCTGAGCTCCTGCAGCCGGTTGCCCTGCAGGCGAACGCCGCGTCCGTCCATCTCCTCCACCCAGGCGATCGTGTCGCGCGGCATGTCCTTGGTCGACTCTGGCGTCACCAGAGCCTCGTCCACGCAGACAAACATGAGGTATTTCATCGTCGGGCCTCCAGGGATGGGGTGTCGCTTCGCGGCGGCACCATTTGTCTTTATCACCCCTACGACGAACGCGATCACCCGAGATGGACACCCGCCCGGTTGCGTGGGCGGCCGGGCTCAGCGCGGCGGTCAGGTGTTCGGCCCCGCGCCGGCGCCCAGGGCATTGAGCCAGGCCCGCATGCTGCGCCCCGCGGGGGTGATCTCGCCCTCCTCGTAGCCAGTGGTGGCCACCGCCAGCGTGATGCCGCTCAGCGTCGACCAGCCGTACTCGATCGCGGTGCCGCTCTTGGCGTAGCGGGCGACCGCCTGCCCCTGCTCCAGGACCGAGCCGGGCGGGGCGATGTTGGTGATCTGCTCGGCCACGTACTGGACCTGCCCGGCGTCCGCGCCCTGGAGCAGCTCGAAGTACACGAGCGGCTGGCCGGCGTACCAGCCGGGCTCGATATCCAGCACCTTGATCCGGCACGGGGCCAGGATCGGGGCGCCGGGGTTCATGGCGGCATCGACCCCCTGGTCGGTGCGCTCCCAGCGCGTGACGTCAGGCAGGGGGTTGATGTACGTCGCGTTGGTCACCGGCGCGGCCACGTGCTCGAGCTTGAGCTGGGCCTTGACCTGGGAGAGCGGCGGCGCGTGGGCGTGGATGTCGCCGACCGGATCGGTGGCGGTGACCGCGGACGCATGCTGACCGGCGGACGGCTGGATGACGTGGGGCTTGCCCTGCGGGATGGTGTCGTCGGAGGTGGTGGTGGCGACGACGCTCGATCCGCATCCAGCGAGCCCGATGGCCGCCGCGACCAGTGCGGCATATCTCGTGATCGGCAGTCGCACGCGGCACGCATTCTCCCGCACGCGATCCCCCGCGCGCGCCGAGCGCGGCACCTGGTTGCCGCGCCGGCGGGCCATGACATAGCGTTGCGGCGAACCCGAGCTTGGAGGTGGCCGATGGCCCGCACGCACTATCTGCCCGACGAACAGGTGCACTACACGTGGGACACGGGCAATGAGCCTCGGGTTGTCGTCGACTCCGGCGACACGGTGGTGGTGTGGACCCGCGACGTCGTGGACAACCAGATCACGCCCGAGTCCGACAGCAGTGTCATCCCCGCCCTGGACCTCAATCGCCTGTACCCGCTCAACGGGCCGATCGGGGTGGCGGGGGCCGAACCCGGGGACACGCTGGCGGTTGAGATCCTGGATATCCACACCCAGGGCTGGGGCTGGACCGCGGTCCTGCCCGGCCTGGGCCTGCTCAGCGACGACTTCACCGAGCCATACCTGCGGGTGTTTGACATCACCAACGGCCGGTTCGCGTATATGCGCGAGGACGTGGCGATCCCGTTGGCGCCGTTCTTCGGGACCATGGGCGTCTGCCCTGCGGGCGCGAGCGAGCAGTCGGTGATGCCTCCCGGGACCTTCGGCGGCAACATGGACATCCGGCAGCTCGTCGCCGGCTCCACGCTCTACCTGCCGGTGCAGGTGGACCAGGCAAAGTTCTCCTGCGGCGACGCCCACGGCTGCCAGGGCGACGGCGAGGTGTGCGTCACCGGCCTCGAGGCGCCGATGTACGCGACTCTCCGCTTCACCCTGCATAAGGGCCGCTCGATCCCCAGCCCGCAGTTCCGCACGCCGGCGCCGCTGACCCCACGCGTGGACTCGGCGCCGTTTTACGCGACGACCGGCGTCGGGAGCGACCTGTTCGCCGCGTCACAGGACGCGATCCGGGCGATGGTCGACCACATCAACCAGACCTACGACCTCACCCCGGTCGATGCCTATCTGCTCTGCAGCCTCGCCGTCGATCTCAAGATCTCTGAGATCGTCGATGCCGGCCAGTACATCGTCAGCGCGTTGTTGCCCGAGGCGGTGTTCACGGGCTGAGCGCGCCGACCCCGCGCTCGCGCAGCATCGCGACGAGAACCGGCGGCCACAGCCGTAGCCGGCGCAGCTGGGACGAGGCCGGTGTGACCATGAACCGCGAGAGTCGTCCCTCGGGCTGCACGAGCTCCGGGTCAGGCGTGAGCTGGGCGCCGTAGCGGTCGACGAGCTCGGCGCCGCGGCCGCGCTTGCCCCACTGCGGCAACGGGCCGACGAGGTAACGCACGGTGCCGTCGGGCTCGTGCACCTCCACCTGGGTGGGGCTGACGATGTCCGCGCGCAGGGTGTGCCCGTCGGCGTCGAGCAGGACGTCGCCGCTGGCGTCGATCAGACGCACACGCGCGCCCTCCAGGATGAGCGCCGCGAACTGCCGGCTCGGCGAGCGGCGCCGGTACGACCACGCCACCAGCACGGTTTGGTCTGTCATGGCGGCGGGGCCGCCACCACTCGGGTCCTCTCCCACCCGCGTGATCATAGGCCCGGCGAGGGCGCCCTACCACGGCGAGGCGCGAAGTCCTGCGGGGCCGGGCAGAGCCGGGGTCTACACTGGCGCCATGCGGACTCCCGCACGCCGAGTACAGCGCGCCACCGGTCGCTGAAGACCCGCGCCCGCGCGCGGGGAGACCGGTGGCAGCCGCCGTGACCACCCGACGTCGTTAAGGAGTCCGCATGTCGCACCCATCGCACCCACCCGCCCCGACCGGCCGCCTTCGCGGCGCGACCAGCTCGCCGGTCCGCGACATCCTGGCGCTCACCGAGCGCCCCGGGGTGGTGTCGTTCGCCGGCGGCCTGCCGGCACCCGACCTGTTCGACCGGACCGGCCTGCAGGCCGCGTTCACGGCGGTCCTGGCCGAGGACTCGGGTGCCCGCGCTCTGCAGTACTCCACCACGGAGGGCGATCCGCTCTTACGCCGCCTGGTGGCCAGGCGGCTCACCGAGCGCGGCCTGGACACCGCCGCCGACGATCTGCTCATCACCAGCGGCTCCCAGCAGGCGCTCACGCTGGTGAGCGGCGTCCTCCTGGAGCCCGGCGACCGCGTGCTCGTCGAGGAGCCGTCGTATCTCGCGGCGCTGCAGTGCTTCGCCCTGGCCGGCGCGGAGGCGATCCCGATCCCCTGCGACGACGACGGCCTGGACCCCGACGCGCTCGAGGCGCTGATCGCGCAGCACCGACCGACTCTGCTCTACACGGTGCCCACCTTCCACAACCCGACCGGCCGGACGCTGTCGCTGGAGCGGCGCGTTGCCCTGGCCGCGGTGGCCGAGCGCACCGGGGTGTGGATCGTGGAGGACGACCCCTATGGCGAACTGCGCTACAGCGGGGAGGCGCTACCCGCGGTGGCGTCTCTGCCCGCCGCTCGCGGGCGGACGCTGGCGATCTCCACGCTGTCCAAGATCGCCGCCCCCGGGCTGCGCATCGGCTGGGTGCGTGCCCCGCGGCCGCTGTTGCGCTCGCTGACGATCGCCAAGCAGGCCGCCGATCTGCACTCCTCGACCGTCGACCAGGCGGCCGCCGCCCGCTGGCTGGCCACCACCGACCTCACCGCGCACATCGAGCGGCTGCGGACCGAGTACGGCGCCAGGCGCGACGCACTCCTCTCAGGGCTCGCTGCCGCGCTGCCAGCCGGGTCCACCCACAACCATCCTGACGGGGGGATGTTCGTGTGGGCACGCTTGCCCGACGGCTGGGACGCGGGGGCGCTGCTTCAGCGCGCCCTCGATCACGACGTCGCATACGTTCCCGGCGCGCCGTTCTTCTCCGGCGCCCCCGATCGCGCGACGCTCCGCCTGTCCTTCACCGCCCACCGGCCCGGCGAGATCGCGCTGGGGCTGCAACGGCTGGCGCAGGCGCTGGCCACGTCGCCGGCGACCGCGGCGGTCTGAGCCTTGATGAGCGACCGCGCCGGGTCCCACGACCCACCCTGGTCTACCCCGCCGCCCCGCCCATCTCGTCCTCGACGTACACGCGGACGATCTCGTCGAAGGCCCGCTCGGCGGTGAAGCCCAGCGCCGAGGCGCGCCGGGCATCAAAGGCGCGGGGCCACCCGTCGACGATCCGCGCGATGGCCTCGTCGGGCTCGGCGCGGATGAGGGCGACCGCATCGTCGCCGGCCACGCGGCGCAGCGCCTCGATCTCCTCGGCCACCGTGGCCGAGAGGCCCGGCATCGTCAGCGAGCAGCGCAGACCCAGCACGGTCGTGTCCATCGTCGCAGCGTGCAGCAGGAACCCCACCGCCGCGCGCGGCGAGGCGAACCAGTGGCGCACCTCGGGCGAGACGGGCAGGACGGCGGGGCGGCCGTGCAGCGGCTCGCGAATGATGTTGGAGAAGAAGCCCGACGCGGCCAGGTTGGGCGCGCCCGGCCGCACGCAGATCGTGGGCAGGCGGATGGCGATGCCGTCCAGGAACTCCCGGCGCGTGTAGTCGGCCAACAGGAGCTCGGTGATCGCCTTCTGGGTGCCGTAGCTGGTGGCGGGGGTGGTGGCCTGGTCATCGGTGATGACGTCGGGCATGGGCGGCCCGAAGACCGCGATCGAGGAGCTGAAGACGAGGCGGGGCGTGTAGCTCGTCCCGGCCAGGCGGACCGCCTCCAGCAGGTGGCGCGTGGCGTCGAGGTTGACGCGATAGCCCTTGTCGAAATTGTCCTCGGCCTCTCCGGAGACCACTCCGGCCAGGTCGATGATGACCTCCGGACGCCGCGCGATCAGGTCGACCGCCACCTCGGGCTGCGTGATGTCGGCGACGACCATCTCCACACCGGCACCCAGCTCGGGTGCGGGCATGACATCAACGCACACCATCTCGGAGATGATCTGCGGCCCGAGCATGCCGTCTCGCACGAGGCGTTGGGCGAGCTTTCGCCCCACCATCCCCGCCGCGCCGATGATCAGGATGCGCATCGTCTCAGCCCTCTGTGGCCATGGTATGCGCCCCGGGTGCTCCCGCGGCGGGCAAGTCGTCGACAATGAGCGGTGCCCGGGCCGATCGGGCCTCTATCTCAAGGAGCTAGCGCATGGCTATGGACTGCACCTATCGCTTGCGGATCCCGCACCATTCCGGGCAGCTGGCAAACGTCGCGACCCGCATCTCGGAGTTCGGCGGCCTCATCGGTGACGTGACGACGATCGCCATCGCGCGCAACCAGTCCCTGCGCGAGATCACCGTCGAACTGCGCGACAAGGAGCACGGCGAGGCGCTGGCCGCGGGACTCGGCTCGCTGCCCGGAGTGTCGGTGGTGTGGTTTCACGACCGTGCCTTCATCGCCCACGACGGGGGCAAGCTGGAGATCACCGGCCGCCGGGAGATCCGCACCAACCAGGACGTGCGCGACGTCTACACCCCGGGGGTCGCCCGCGTCTGCGAAGCGATCGCCGAGTTCCCGCAGCTGGCCGGGCGCTTCACCATGATCGGGCGCAGCGTCGCCATCTGCACCAACGGCACCCGTGTCCTGGGGCTGGGCGACATCGGCCCGGTGCCGAGCATGCCGGTCATGGAGGGCAAGGCGCTGTTCTACGCCCAGCTCGTCGGCGTCAGCGCGATGCCCCTGCTGATCGACACCAAGGACGTCGACGAGTTCGTCGACACCGTGGTCCGCGTCGCCCCCGGCTTCGGCGGAATCCACCTCGAGGACATCTCCGCACCGGAGTGCTTCGAGATCGAACGCCGCCTCATCGAGGCCCTGCCCCAGCCGGTGATGCACGACGACGTCCACGGCACCGCCGTGGTCACCATGGCCGCCTTGATCGCGGCCTGCCGGCAGGTGGACATGCGCCTCGACGAGGCCGTCGTCGGTCAGATCGGCCTGGGCGCCGCCGGCTACGGGATCGCGGCGCTCATCCATGACGCCGGGGTCAAGCGAGTCATCGCCACTGACCCCAGCCCCTGGGCCCAGGATCACGCCCGCGCGCACGGGATCGAGATCGCGGACCTCGCCACCGTCATGGGGGAGGCCAACGTCGTCGTCGCCACCACGGGCCGTGCCGGCCTCATCACCCCGGACCTGGTGCGTCCCGGCCAGGTCATCCTGGCGCTGACCAATCCGGCTCCGGAGATCGAGCCCGACGTCGCGCTCGCGGCCGGAGCCGCCTTCGCCGCCGACGGCACGAGCGTCAACAACGTGCTCGGTTACCCGGGCATCTTCCGGGGCGCCCTCCTGGCGGGCGCGAGCGAGATCAACATCACCATGAAGCGCGCCGCGGCGTGGGCGCTGGCCGGGCTGACGGTCGAGTCCGAGCTCGTTCCCGACGTGCTCGACCGCCACGTCCACGAGACCGTGGCCCAGGCGGTCCGCCAAGCCGCCATCGAGAGCGGCGTCGCTGACCCCGGCCGGATCGCGCCCGAGCTCTGACCCCCTGCGGCGCGGCGCCGCCGTGCCGAGACCGCCGGCGGCCACCACACGATCATCCCGGTATTTGGAAGAATTGGTGATTGTCAGGGATTGACTTGTGACGGCGCCGGCACATAAGGTTGCAGGTGGGCGTAGGTGCCTGACACAGCGAAGAGCGGACCAGGAGACGCAAGGTCCGCCACACGGCAGGGTCGCTCTCCGGAGTGACTTTATCCCACGTGTTCTCCGGGTCACACCTACGCCCATTTTTTGTGCACTGACACAGGCGGGCACGTAGTGTCACCCAGTCCCGGCGACTCATCGGACCTGCGCACGACTGATTACCACACGGCCGGTGAGCCGTTCCGGATCGTCGTCAGTGACATCGGCGCAATCCCGGGCGCCAACGTGGCGGAGCGCCGCGAGAGCGCCGCGGCTACGGAGCGGATCGACCGTGTGCGCCGGCTGCTGTGTCACGAGCCGCGCGGACATGCCGACATGTATGGGTGCTTTGTCGTCCCACCTGACGACGAGGGGGCGGATTTCGGCGTGCTGTTCTGGCACAAGGACGGCTACTCGACCGCGTGCGGGCACGGCACGATCGCACTCGGCGCCTGGGCGGTGGAGTCAGGTCGCGTCGCGGCGCCGGCCGACGGGGAGGTGGACGTGGTGATCGACGTCCCGTCGGGACGGGTCACTGCCCGCGTGCGCTGCGTGGGCGGCGCGGTGCAGGAGGTTGCGTTCGTCAACGTGCCGGCGCGCGTGATCGCCCGGGGCGTCGTCGCCGGCAAGGTGGAGGCGGACGTCGCGTGGGGCGGTGCTTTCTACGCCTTCGTGCCGGCGGCGGCGTTTGGCCTGCGCGTGACGGCCGGGGATCTGCCCGCGCTGATCGTGGCGGGGCGGGCGGTCAAAGCGGCGCTCGACGGGGGGCCGGCCTCGCGGCATCCGCACGACGACCGACTCTCCGGAATCTACGGCACCGTCCTCACCGAGCCGGTCGGGCGGCGCCATCACCGCAACGTCGCGATCTTTGCCGACGGTGAGGTTGACCGCTCGCCGACGGGGTCGGCCACGTCGGCGCGCACCGCGTTGCTGCTGGCCGACGGCGAGATCGGCCTCGGCGACACCTGGCGCAACGACTCGATCGCCGGGACGACCTTCACGGCCGGAGCGGTGGGCGAGGTAGCCGAAGGCCTTCTCACGGAGGTCTCCGGGACGGCGTTCCGCACCGGCGAGCACCGCTTCGTGCTCGATCCTCGTGACCCGCTCGGGACCGGGTTCGTCCTGCGCTGAGGAATCTCGGGTCCGCTCAGCGCCCGCTCAGCGCCCGGCCCGCGGCGGCCGCGGCGGTACGCTTCGCCGGCCGGGACGACCACCACGACGAAAGGACCGAGCGGTGAGCGACACATTCGAGAAGGCCAGCATCAGCAGTGATCTGGCGCACCGGATCATCACCGCGGCCGAAGCCAAGGCCACCGAGATCGGCGTGCCCATGAACATCGCCATCTGCGACGAATCCGGGGTGCTCAAGGCGTTCAGCAGGATGAACGGCGCCGCCCTGCTCAGCGTCCAGATCGCGCAGGACAAGGCCTACACGGCGGTGGGCTTCGGCATGCCCACAGACGGCTGGCACGAGTTCATCAAGGACGACCCGCCCCTGGCGGCCGGCGCCGTCGGCGGCATCGACCGCCTCGTCATCTTCGGCGGCGGCTTCCCCATCACCGTCGCCGACCAGGTCGTGGGCGCCATTGGGGTGAGCGGCGGCCACTACAGCCAGGACATGGAGGTGGCCCAGGCCGGGCTGGGCATCCTCGGTTAGCCGCCGGGCCGCCACGTGACCGACGAAGACCATCCGGCAGCGCGCTTCCTCCACGGGCAGCTCGTCTACCTCCAGCTTCCCGCGACGGACATCGCCGCCTCCGCGCGCTTCTACGAGCGCGTCCTCGGCTGGCGTGTGGGGGCGGATGGGTCCGATTCCGGCTTTGAGGCGCCGGGGCTCATCGGGCAGTGGATCACCGACCGTCCACCTGCCCCCGATGCCGGGCCGGTGATGTGGATCCACGTCGACGACGTCGCCCGGACGCTCACGGCGGCAGAGGGGGCCGGCGCCGCGCTCCGGCAGGAGCCCACGCCCGACGGTCCTCGGCTCCTGGCGTCGTTCAGCGACCCGGCGGGGAACCTGGTGGGCATCGTCGCCCACGACCGTGATGCGGCGGCGCCCCCGACCGGCGGGGCCAACCGCACCATGCCCGCGTGCACGATCATCCCCGAGCTCGTCTACGACGACGTCCCCGAGGCGAGGCGCTGGCTGTGTCACGTCTTTGGGCTTGCGGAGCGCTGGCACGCTGGGGATCACCGCGCCCAGCTCTCGTTCGGCGAAGGCACGATCGCGATCACCGAGCCGCGCACCTCCGAGGCGCCGGCCGGGCACGTCTCCCTCGTGGTCCGCGTCGACGACGCCGACGCCCACTGCCGGCGCGCGCGCGAGCGCGGCGCCACGATCCTCGCCGAGCCGCAGGACTATCCCTACGGCGAGCGGCAGTACACCGCGGAGGACCTTGGTGGGCACCAGTGGTGCTTCTCTCAGGCCATCGCCGATGTGGCGCCCGAAGACTGGGGCGGCACGTCGGGCCCGGCGCTCCAGGCGCATCCGCCAGGACCTCGCATCTCCGTGATGCTCATCGTCGGAGACGCCGACGCCGCCGTGGCCTGGTACCGCGAGGCACTCGGCGCCGAGGTGCGGTGGGATCTGGGCGGCGTCGCCGGTCTGGAGGTGGGCGGTGCGCCATTCTTCCTGCACGAGGCCAACCCGAGCAATCCGGCGGAGGACAGCCCCGACCGCGTCGGGCAGACGAGCGTGCGCATCGAGGTCTTCGTCGAGGATCCCGACGGGTTCATCGAGCGCGCTGTGGCGTCGGGCGCGCAGCCCGGCTCGCCGGTCACCGCCCATGAGATGCCATGGGGGACCCATCGCCAGGGCGGCTTCCAGGACCCCTATGGCCACAAGTGGTCGGTCGGGGACGCCTCGCCGCTGCGCGCCGGAGCGCCCTGATCGCGCCCGCGCCAACAGCGCGATGATGCGGTCGCTGTCACGATGTGGCGCCACACGGCTAACCCCCACGCCATGACTGAGATTGGAGACCGCACGGGCTCGGCAATCGGCGATCACTTCGGCCCTCCCACCGAAGAGCATCGCCTCATTCCGGAGATCACCTACGACGAGCACCTGTATCCGGCGCGGCCGCGCCGGCTACGCCCGTCGGCGCGACGCGTGCTGCGCGACATCATCCGCTCCGGCCTCTCGGGTGCGACCGACGGCAGCAACGAGGCCTACGTCGCGTGGCTCGTCGAACAGTCGATGCTGCACGACGCTCAGGCGCTGGCCACACAGCTCTCCGGCCAGGGGAGCATGTGGCAGAACCCGTTCGCCGACCCCGATCCGCGGGCCGCCGTGGAGCGCGCCGCGGTGTGGTTCACGGCATACCCGCTGTCGTTCATCACCCGCGGCGGCGAGTCGTTCCTCTCGGGGCTGGCCGACCCGGAGTTATGGCGCGCGTTTCAGGAGATCGGCATCGACGGCGTCCACACCGGCCCCGTGAAGCTGGCCGGCGGGATCAACGGCTGGAGCCCCACGGGCTCGGTGGACGGGCACTTCGATCGCATCAGCATGCAGGTCGACCCCATGTTCGGAAGCGAGGACCAGTTCCGCGCCCTGTGCGTCGTCGCGGGCGATCACGACGGGACGGTGATCGACGACATCGTCCCCGGCCACACGGGCAAGGGCGCCGATTTCCGCCTGGCCGAGATGGGCTACCAGGACTATCCCGGGATCTACCACATGGTGTCCGTCGACCCGCGGGACTGGCACATGCTGCCCGACGTCCCCGACGGGCGCGACTACGCCAACCTCGACGTCGAGTCCGAGGCCAAGCTCCAGGCCGCCGGCTACATCATCGGCAAGCTCCAGCGGGTCATCTTCTTCGAGCCCGGTGTGAAGGAGACCAACTGGAGCGCCACGCGAGTGGTCAAGGGCGTCGACGGCACCGAACGACGCTGGGTGTACCTGCACTACTTCAAGGCGGGCCAGCCTTCGATCAACTGGCTGGACCCGTCGTTCGCCGGGATGCGGCTGGTCATCGGCGACGCGCTGCACTCGCTCGCGGACCTCGGCTCCGGCGCGCTGCGCTTGGACGCCAACGGCTTCCTGGGCGTCGAGAAGAGCGCCGAGGACCGGCCGGGGTGGTCTGAGGGGCACCCGCTGTCAGAGGCGGCCAACCAGCTCATCTCCAGCATGATCCGCAAGATGGGCGGCTTCTCCTTCCAGGAGCTCAACCTCACCATGGACGACATCAAGACCATGGCGGAGTCGGGCGCGGACCTCTCCTATGACTTCGTCAACCGCCCCGCCTACCACCATGCGCTGGCCATGGGCGACACCGAGTTCCTGCGGTTGACCATGAACCAGGCCCTGGCCCTGGGGATCGACTCGGCCTCGCTCGTGCACGCGCTGCAGAACCACGACGAGCTCACCCACGAGCTCGTCCACTTCGCCACCCGCCATCGCGACGACGTCTTCACCTACGGCGGGCAGGAGCTCACCGGCGGGGAGCTGGCCATCCGCATCCGCGGCGAGCTCACCGCGGCAATCACCGGCCCCGATCGGCGCTACAACCGCGCGTTCACCACCAACGGGATCGCGTGCACCACGGCGTCGGCGATCAGCGCGATCCTGGACATCCCCGACCCCAGCGCCATGTCCGACGAAGACGTCGAGCGGGTCAAGCTCATGCATCTGCTGCTGGCGATGTACAACGCCTTCCAGCCGGGCGTCTTCGCCCTCTCCGGATGGGACCTGACGGGGATGCTCACCACCGACCCGGCCGAGGTGGCCGACCTCATCGCCGACGGAGATACGCGCTGGATCAACCGCGGCGCCCACGACCTCATGGGCGCCAATCCCAAAGCGCAGCGCTCAGAGGGCGGCCTGCCGCGCGCCCGCAGCCTCTACGGCACGCTGCCCGAGCAGCTCGCCGACCGCTCGTCCTTCGCCCGCCGGCTGCGCCGCATCATCCGGATCCGGCGGCGCTACCGCATTCCCATGGCCACGCAGATCGACGTTCCCGGCGTGTCGCACCGCTCGCTGTTGGTGATGGTGCACCGCTTGGAGAACGCCAACCTGCAGGTGACCGTCCTGAACTTCGGGCCCGAGAAGGTGGTCGGGACCATCCGCTCCGAGCACCTGCCGCCGACGGCCAAGGTCATCGACCTCTTCCGCGCGCAGCAGATCGCGGTCGTCGACGACCTGTGCAGCTTCAGTCTCGAGCTCGACGGCTACCAGGGCGTGCCGCTCCTGCTGACGCTCCCGGTCGAGGCGCCGGCGGTGGCCCAGCCGCCCTTGCTGCGCTCCTGACCACCCGTCTCACCGTCGCGCGCCGTCAGCCGCAGAAGCCGGCGAGGTCCTCGGTGACCGCGACGACGCCGAGCAGACGCCCGCCGCCGTCGACGACCGGGACGCGCAGCGCGCCGCCCGCGATCGCGAGCTCATGTCCGGTGCGCGCCGGGGCGTCGGGCGCGATGGTGGGTCCGGGTCGGGCCACCTCGGCGGCCGCCCGGCCGGCGTCGAGCGGCCCAGCGACATCCTCCCGGGTCAGCGAGCCGACGTAGCGGTCATCGTCGGCCAGGAACGCCATCTTGCGATGGGAGCTGGCGGCAAACCAGCGGCGGACCTCGTCGACGGTCGCCGTCTCGGGGAGCGCCTCGAAGCGCTTGTGCAGGACGTCGGCGCAGGCGAGTTGCGCGGCGCTGTTCAGCGGGGTTCGCGCCATGGTGCCGACGGTACCGCACTCACGGGTCCAGCTCGCGCACCGCGGCGACGTGGCCCGGCCCGATGCCACAGCAGCCACCGATCATCCCGACACCGCCGTCGCGCCAGCCGCGGGCCAGCTCCACCAACCGCTCGGCGGGCAGGTCCCGGAACTGCCAGCTCGGCCGCAGCCAGACGCCGTGGTGGGGATAGACCCCGACCGGCCCATCCCAGCCCTCGGCGACGAGGCCGAGGACCGCGTCCACGTCATACACGTCGGTGTGCATGACGCATACCGCGTCAAACGCGTCGCCCCGCGCCAGCCGCGCGACCTGGCGAAGCTCCGGAGTGATCTGCGGCGCCGCACGCTCGCCGGGCGCGAGCTCATCGGCGTGCATGCTCAGGCCCAGCCACAGGGGCAGCCCGGATTCCAGCGCCGCCTCGACGGCGGGCTCGGCGTAGCGCGGGTGATCGACCATCTCCAGCGCGATGAGGTCGACGCCCTCCTGCGCCAGCACTTCGATCTGGCGGGCGTAGCCCTCGCGCAGGCGGCGGTGCTCATCGACCCCCGTGGCCGGCCGTCCGGACGCGATCTCCGGGGCGCCGAGCTCGGTCGCCGACACGCTGCCGGCGATGACGATCGGGCGCTCGGCGGCCAGCGACGCCTCGCGGGCGGCCCTGACCGCGTTGCGATTGGCGGGCGCGAAGTGCTCTCCGGCCCCCGCCCGCTTCATCGGGCCGGTCCCGGACATGAACGTGTTGGTGATGAGCACGTCAGCGCCCGCCGCCACGTAGTCCTCGTGGACGCGCCGGACGAGCCCGGGATCGGTCAGGTTGACCAGGCCACTCCAGGCGTCGTGGTCCATGGTCGCGCCCTGAGCCTCCAGCTCGGAGCCCATGCCACCGTCGATGACCACCAGCCGGCCATCGCGACGTAGCCCGCGGAGGTGGTCGATGGGAGCGGTCATGGTCAGCGGGTCGTCAACGGACACCGCTGGTGGCGCCCGCGCTGGTGGCCGGCGATGCACCCGCTGGGGATCCGCTTGGGCACGAGCTCAGAGCCGAGCACGCGCAGGGCACGGGCGCCCAACGGAGCGGGCAGTGTGCCGCCGGCGGAGATCGCCGGCGCGGGCACCACGTCCCTCCGGCGTCCGGCGAACGGCACCGTGCTCTCGACCACGAACCCTTGCGCGGTGACGGCGGAGATCGCCCCGTCAGCGGAGGTGAGCAGCGACCTCATCGTCACCTCCGCGATCGAAGCGCTCGAGGCCCGGCTCTCGACGGCCGCGCTGCGCGGGACGGCGGCGAAGATGAAGTGGTTGCCTCCGCCCGTCCCGGCGGTCGAACCCAGCGTCCACCTGACCGCGCCCTGGAGCGGGTTGTCAGTGAAGCGGGCCGCGCAGCCACCGGAGGAGGTGCCGCTCAGCGACTCGGCCCACATGCCGGGATAGCCGGGCCATTGGATCGACAGCGCATGGGCGAACGGCGTGCCGTCCTGGAGCACGGCGAGTTGATGGCCCCCGCCGGGAGCGCCGTGCCAGGAGCAGTCTCGCGACAGGCCCGGCAGTGCGTCGGTGAGGGTGGCGGTGAACCTGCCGACGGTCGCCTGGGGCACGAGCACGAGCGTCCCGTCGCCGGCCGACAGCGCCTGGCTGGTCGTCCGGTAGTACGCCGAGACGCTCGCCGTCGACTGCCAGCGCTCTCCTGTCGGGGGGCTGACCTCGCCGGCCTGCCCCAGCTCGACGTTGATGTAGATCTTCCGCGCGTGCGCCGACGCGGGCATGGTCAGGAGCAGGCACATCACGACAAGCGCTGCCCATCCCCCCGCCCCCGGCCTGGTGCCTCTGACGCCCGCCACCGTCCCAATCTAGCCCAGGGCGGACCCGGGCAATGGCCGCATGTACACCTACACACATCACGAGATAGTCAGGAGTGCTTGACAGTCAGTCATAACTGACTATATTCCGCTCTCGTCCACGCCAGGAGGAGCACCGCCATGCCAGAGACCGTCATCCGCCGTTCTGACGCACCCGAGTTTGGTGAGGAAGGCACCGTGATCACCGGCTACGGGTCCCCCACCCGCGGCTCGCAATCCGTGGCCGCGTGGGAGGTCGCTCTCGAGCCCGGCGCCGGCAGCCCCGAGCACACGCTGACCTGCGACGAGGTCTTCATCGTGCTCGACGGCGAGGCCACGTTCGAGGTCGAGGGGCGGTGCCACCACGTCGGGCGAGGCGATGCCATCTGCCTCCCGCCCCACGTCGCCTTCCGGCTGAGCAACGCCGGCTCACAGCGCTTCACCGCCATCTGCTGCATGGCTGCGGGCGGCGAGGCCCGCATCGGCGATGGGGACCCCTTCCCGATCCCCTGGGCACAGTGACGCCGGCGCGCCCACGCCGCGGCTCGAAGCCCGGCGGCGGCGAGGAGGCTCCGGACCTCGCCATTCTGCTCGCGGGTGCGTACCGCGCGCTCACCGAGCGGCTGGGAGTGGCGATGGAGGCGGGCGGGATCGACGGGATGCGGCCGTCGTTCGGGTTCGTGATCCGCTCCGTCGCCGCCGAACAGCCCACGATCACGCGGCTGGCGGAGATGCTGGACGTCACCAAGCAGTCGGCCAGCGCGGTCGCCGACGAGGCTGAGCGGGCGGGCTTCATCGAGCGCGCGTCGGTCCCGGGCGATCGCCGCATCCGGCATCTCCGGCTGACCGCCAGGGGCGAGAAGGTCCGGGCCACCGCGCTCGCCACGAGCCGGGAGCTCGAACGCGAGCTCGCCGCAGAGCTCGGTGCCGGCGGGCTCGACGCGATGCGCGCGGGGCTGCTCGCCCTCGTCACCGCCAGCGGCGACCTGGATCGGGTGCTGGCGCGCAGAGCCCGCCTGGTGTGGTGAGGCTCCGGTCACCGCCCCGTCAGCGTCGATCGCCTGGACAGCCTCCCCCGTCCGCGGCGTAGCCACGGCCGGGGAGGGCCCGGCCTGATCCATCCGTCGAGCGTGGCGCTCCGCGTTTCGCCTCAGCTCCGGCCGCGGCCGATAGGACCTGGAAGTGCCGCGCCTGACCGCCACCCGCGACGAGCTCGTCAACACGGCCTTTGCGGTTGCCGCGGTGATCGTGGTCACATTCGTGGTGGGCGATATCGGGCTCCTCGGTTCGGTGATCGGGTTCGTCATCGCCGGTCTGATCGTGCTGCCGCTCTCAATCCTCGGCCATGAGCTCGGCCACGCGCTGGCGGTGTCACGATTGGGGCGGCGCAACTGCATGGTGATCGTCGGACGCGGGCCGTTCATGCGCTTCACGGCCGGGCGGGCAGTGGTGCTGTTCAGCGTCCTGCCCACGCGGGGCGTTCCCTTCGCCGGCGTCTGCCGCTACGACCCATCGGGGCTGCCTGGCGTGCGATCGGGTGGATCGCGCTCGCCGGACCGCTGGCCACTGCCGCCGAGCTCATCGGCCTCGTCACGGCCGGCCCGCTGCTGTGGACCATCGGCCCGCTGGCCCGGTTCGTGGTCGTCCTCTCCGCGGAGGTCCTGATCTGGACGCTGGTCCAGAGCCTTCGCGAGCGCACGCCCGCATCACCAGCCGGCGGATCCGGCCGGCTGCTGCACGACGGAGACCTGGCCCGGCTCGCCTTCGCCCGCCACCAGGCCGGGATCCCACCAGCGGCGCCGTCGACCGCGATCCGCTGACCCGCGCTGCGCACCGCCGAGAGCGCGCCAAGCGATGAGTTCCGGCGCATCCGGCAGTCTGTAGCGCATGACTCAAACCACAGCTCACGTCTCCATCTCCCTGGACGGCTATATCGCCGGCCCCAACCAGGATCGCGACAACCCGCTCGGCCACGGCGGCCTCCAGCTGCACCGGTGGCATCTTGCCGATGACCTGCAGGAGGCGGATGCCGCGGTGGCCGCGGACCTGCTCAGACCCCGTGGCGCGTTCGTCATGGGGCGCAACATGTTCGGGCCGATCCGTGGCGAATGGGATGAGGACTGGCGTGGCTGGTGGGGCGATGAGCCGCCGTATCACGCGCCCGTGTTCGTGCTCACCCACTACCCGCACGACCCGATCGAGATGGCGGGTGGCACGACGTTTCACTTCGTGACCGACGGCTTTGACTCCGCCTATGCGCAGGCGCGCGCGGTGGCGGGCGACCTCGACGTCTCAATCGCGGGCGGCGCGTCGACCGTGCGCCAGGCGTTGGCGGCCGGCGTCATCGACGTGCTCACGCTCGATATCGCGCCCGCCGTGCTCGGCGCCGGCGAGTCGCCGTTTCGCGGCGTCGCCGACCTGCGCCTGGAGCCGATCGAGGTGATCCACTCGCCACTCGCCACGCACGTGCGCTACCGCGTCGGCTGAGCGCGCCGCGGGGCGGCACACGCTCAGTCCGGCGGGGTGAACTGACTGGCGGTGAACACGGCCCCCTGCGGGTCGCGGAGGAGCGCGGTGCGCGTCCACTGGCTGTCTGCGGTCGACAGGACCTCGGCGCCGAGCCGCTGTGCCTCCGTGGCGGCCAGGTCGCGATCCGCCACCGAGAAGGTCACGTGCCAGTGCGCAGGCAGGCCGGCCTCGGGCGCGGCGACCCAGCCGATCGCATCCTCGAAGCCCGACGGCGGCGCGATCCCCGCCTGGCGCTCCCGGATCCCCGGATCGACGGTGGCCTCGAGGTGGTCGCCATAGCCGGGGCGGCGGATCATCGTCGCAAAGCCCATGTCCTGCACTGACCAGCCGAACACGTCGGCGTAGTAGGCCACCGAGTCCGGCTTGTCGGTGTGCAGGTCGCTGAAGTTCCACGATCCCGGCTCATTGACGGCCTGAGCCCCGGAGTGCTCGCCGGCCTGCCACAGGCGGAACGGGACGCCCGCCGGGTCCCGTAGGCTCACGAACCGGCCCAACGGCCCCAGCTCACCTGGGTCGTCGCTCACCTCGCCGCCCGCATCGGAGAGCCTCGCCGCGGCGGCCCCGGCGTCGTCGACCGCGATGTAGGTGTTCCACATTGGCGGACTGTCGTCGGCCTGGCCGATGCCGGCGACGTCGCGGCCGTCCAGGGCGGCGATGGCGTAGACCGGGGCACCGGGTGGCGAGACGGTGGTGAACGTCCAGCCGAAGAGGCCGCCGTAGAACTGCTGCGCGGCCGGCGGATCCTGCTGCGCGGTGTCCACCCAGCTGGGGACACCTTCGGGATATGTGCGTCGAGGCGTGGTGGTCATGGCGGCAAGCCTCGCAGCGATTGCGGCCAGGATCGGGCCGCGGATATCGTGGAGACCATGAGCGCCCTGCATGTGTTCGACATGGACGGCACGCTGCTGCGGGGGACGACGGCGGCGATCGAGATCTCGCGCCGCGTCGGGCGTCTCGAGCCGCTGGCCGAGCTCGAGCGGCAGTTCGCCACCGAGGAGATCTCGGCGTCGGACTTTGCCGTGGAGACCCACGCGCTGTGGGCCGACCTGACCGCTGAGCTGGTCGCCGAGGTCGTCGCCGACGCGCCCTGGATCGACGGGATCGAGGAGGTCTGCGCCGACATCGCCGAGCGGGGTGAGCGCTCGATGCTCATCACCATGTCGCCCAGCTTCTTCGCCGAGCACCTCGGCCTGCGCGGCATCGACGTCGTCCGCGCGTCCCGCTGGCCGCCGCCGCCGTTCGCCGCGCCGATCGACCCGGCGGGTATCCTCAGCCCGGCGGACAAGGTCCGCCTCACCGAAGCCGAGCGGGCCGCCCAGGGCCTGCCCCGCCGCGCCTGCGTCGCCTACGGGGACTCGATGTCCGACATCCCGCTGTTCGCGGTCCTGGAGAACACGGTCGCGGTCAACGCCGACGCCGCGCTGGAACGTACGGCGCGCGTCGCCTACCGCGGCGATGACCTGCGGGAGGCCTACGCCGAGGGCCGGGCCATGCTCGACGACCCCGCGCCCGACGACCTCGGCCCGCGCCGGTGACCCCGGGCGCAGCGGCCACCGGGCCGTTGGTCGGCGTCAGCGCGATCATCGTCCGCGACGGCGCCGTCCTCCTCGGCCGCCGGCGAGGCTCGCACGGCGCGGGCACCTGGGCCTTCCCCGGCGGCAAGCCTGATCCCGGCGAGCATCCGTCTGACACCGTCCGCCGGGAGCTGTTCGAGGAGACGGGCCTCACCGCCCGTTCGGTCCAGCCGGTCACCTGGACGAGTGACGTGTTCACTGACGGCCAGCTGCACTTCATCACGCTCCATCACCTGGTCGACGCGGTCGGCGAGCCGGCGGTGCGCGAGCCCGACAAGGTCGAGGGCTGGCACTGGTATGCGTGGGACGAGCTTCCCGAGCCGCTCTTCGCCCCCGCGGCGTCACTCATCGCCGGCGGCTGGCGCCCCGCCTGAGACTCGCGCGCGGCGCGGGTCCCGGAGTATGGTGGCGGAAAGGGAGCAGATGGGGCCCCATCCGGAGAACCACGCGCACAACCCAGACGAAGCGAAGATCGCCGAGTTGACCGGCGCGTACGCCGATGCCTTGATCGCCGGCGACGAGATCGCGGCCGAGATCGCGATCCGCGAGGCGATGGACTCCGATCTGGGCACCGCCGAGATCGACGAGAAGGTGATCGCCCCGGCCCTGTGGCTCATCGGTGAGCTGTGGGAACGGGGGCAGCTCTCCATCGCCGAGGAGCACATCGCCACCGAGATCACCGTGCGCATTCTCGCCCTGCAGCGGGAGGCGCAGCGGGTGGCGGGAGCCCGCGGACGCCACCGCGTCATGCTGGCCACTCCGCCCGGCGAGCTCCATGTCGTGGCGCTGCGCATGGTGGAGAACCTCGTTCGTGGGGCCGGTTATGACGTCGTCATGTTGGGCCCCGACGTGCCGGCCCCCATGCTCGCCGCAGCCGCGCACCACCACCAGGCGGACGTGCTCTGTCTGAGCTCGACGATGCCCGGACGCCGGGATGACGTGTTGTCCGTGATCGACGAGGTGCGCGAGCTCTGGCCCGAGGCGGGCTTCGTGCTCGGCGGCCGCGGGATCACCGTCGAGGACCAGATGCGCGCAGAGGTGCAGCTCTGCCACGGAGTCTCCGACGCGAGGGACGCCATTGACGCCCTCATCAAGCATGCCGGGTTGAACTAGCGTCCTGATGCGGCACCCCATCAATCGTGAGCGCCTCGATCACCGGCACGCCGACATGGACGTCGCGAGATGAGCGCTCGGCGGCCGGCACCGCCGTCGGGGATGGCGCCGCCGGTCACGGCGACGCTGCCCGACGGAGTGGTCCTCGAGCTGCGCCCGCTCGCTGCTGAGATCACCGAGCGGCACCTGCACCGGCACCCCGAGGACGGCGACCGCTACGGCGACCTCGCCCGCGAGTGGGGCATCCATGACAACCAGCACCTCGTCAACTGGGCCGTGCTGGACGTCCGCGGCGTCCTGTCCTTTCCGGAGCAGCTGCGGTGGCTGGCCAACGTGCTGGACAGCCGCGGCTATCCGTTGGCCAACCTCGCCGACAACCTCCAGACCGCCGCCGAGGTCATGCGCGAGCGCGTCACCAGTGACCACACGACCGCGCTCGCGGACACGCTCGAGGCGGGCGCGGAGCTCGGACGCGGCCTCGGCGCACCGCCGTCCTGACCGACCGGCGTCCCGATGCCGGGGCGGCCGGAGGACCCTCAGCAGGTAAGAAACCCGCGCGCGCCGACGCTGAGGGAGGCGAAGCCGTTCACGGCCACCGGCACCATGCACGTCGTCGGCATCATCGAGATCGCCGCTGGCGTTCTGGTCGCCATCAAACCGCGCTACGCCTATCTGGTCGCCGCGTGGCTCGGTGGGATCATCCTGGACCTGCTCACGTACTCCGGGTTCTACGACGTCGCGCTGCGCGACTTCGGTCTGCTGCTGGGGGCGCTCACCCTCGCTCGGTTGGCGTCGATCTTCGATAGTCCTCGGCGTTGAAGGCAGCCGTGGTTGTCACGTGAGCCTCTCCTGTCCGTGGGAACGGTCTTCGTATCCTGAAGGTATGGGCAAGACGTGGATCCTCCAGACCGCGACCAAGGGCACCGGGGCGACGATGGTGCCGCTCGAGCGCACGGCCGAGCGCCCCCCGGAGCGCGAGCCGTTGCACGTCCCGCGCAAGCCACAGCCCCGCGAGCCCGAGCCGCCTGCGCCCCGGGCCCCGCGCCGGTTTCGCATCGTCGACCTGATGACGCGCGAGACGCTGCTCGACGACGGCGCCGCGGCCGACGCGGTGGCCGCGCTCAAGGACGTTCGTAGCACGGTGGACGTCACCGTCTCGGTATGGGACGACGGCCGGTCTCGCTGGCGGCCCCTGACACTGGGCGAGCAGGGCACGCTGTTCGAGTTCGCCCGCGCCTGAGCGGTCGCGGGCGGGACTGCCCTCGCCGGCATACCTGGATTCCGCGTCAGATCGCCACACGCCCTCTAAGTTTTCCGCGGAATCCATGTGAGGCATGGGCCACACGACACACGCGCGCGCCAGGACCCTATTTGACACGAACTCCAGGTTCGAACCGAGCCAACGCCGTAACTCAGCGACCCACCCGCCCCCGCGCGGCGCGGAGGATCGCCTCGACTGACCGGTCCACGTCGTCGGTGGTGGTGGCCTGGCTTGACACCGAGATGCGCATGGCGCGCATGCCCTGCCATGTGGTGCCGCTCAGCCAGCAGGTCCCGTCGCTCTGAACCGCCGCGATCACCGCGTCGGTGTGAGCGTCGTGGTCCCCGGCCGGGTCCAGGAAACGCAGGAGGACCTGGTTGAGCACGACCTCGTTGAGCATCTCGACCCCCGGGGTCCCGCTCAGCGCATCGGCGAAGCGGCGGGCGTGCGCGCATGAGCGATCGATGAGATCGGCGATCCCCGACCGGCCCAGCGAGCGGATCGCGGCGTAGATGGGAAAGCCCCTGGCCCGGCGCGAGAACTCCGGATTCCACTCCAGCGGCTCCCGCGGACCGCCCGGATCGGCCTGGATGAGGTAGCTGGCGCGCACGCCCATCGCCGCCTGCTGGGCCTCGGGGTGCGCGCAGAACGCGATGCCGCTGTCGTAGGGGACGTTGAGCCACTTGTGGGCATCCACGGCCCACGAGTCGGCGCGCTCAGCGCCGGCGACGAGATGGCGGTGCGCCGGGCTGGCCGCCGCCCACAGGCCAAAGGCGCCGTCAATGTGCAGCCATGCCCCGGCCGCCTCGCTGATGTCGGCGATCTCCTCCAGCGGATCGCACGCGCCGGTGTTGACGTTCCCGGCCTGGGCGCACACAATCGCCGGTCCGTCCCCTGCGCCGACCGCCTCACGCAGCGCCGCGGGCCGCATCCGGCCCTGCTCGTCAGCTTCGATCGGCGTCACGCACCCCGTCCCGAACCCGAGGAGCCGGAGCGCCCGGTCGACCGTGATGTGGCGCTCCGCGCCGGCCAGGATCCGGACCGCCGGAGCCCCGATGAGGCCCCGCTGACCGACGTCCCAGCCGACGCCGGCGAACACGCCGTGGCGAGCGGCGGCCAGCGCGGTGACGTGCGCCATCTGGCATCCCGTGACCAGCCCGAAACCCACCCCGGCCGGCAGCCCGAGCAGCTCGGTCAGCCAGGCTCCGGCCACCTCCTCGACGACCGCCGACGACGGGCAGCAGACGTACAGACCCGCGTTCTGATCCCACACCGAGGTCAGCCAATCCGCCGCGATCGCGGCCGGTGCGGTGCCACCGATGACAAAGCCGAAGTATCGGCCGCCCGGGCTTGCGACCAGGCCGGGCTCTGCGCCGGCGACCAGCTCGGCGATGACCTCGCCCGGCTCGGTGGGCGCCTCGGGCAACGGACCGCCCAGCGCCGATCGCAGCTCGTCCACCTCGGCCAGCCAGCCCGCCGGCCGCTCGGGCAGCGCCTCGAGATAGTCGGCGGCCAGGCCCGCCGTCTGGTCGAGCAGCGTTCGGATCGTCATGGATCACCTCGTCTCAGTCGGGTCATCGTGCGGACAACGAAAGCACGGCCGCGCTCGCGGCCGGCACCCTCACGCGGTAGGCGCCTCCACGGGCCACAACGCGATCGCCGACGGGCGAGCTCAGCCGTCCTGTGGCGGTGGCGGAGCCAAAGCTGCGGCCCCCGAGCGAGATGTCGCCGGTGGCCGCGGCGCTCGGGGCCGACAGTCGCTCCAGCTGCGCAGGGCCGGCCCCGAGGACGCGGTGGGGCGCACGCACCAGAACGATGGCGCTGTCGGTGAGACTGTCGTTGAGCAACACCACGTGGCGCTCGCGCCCAGGGCCCGTGGTGGCCCAGCCACGGAGCGTCCGCGGGCCACCGAGCGTCACGTGGAGCAGGCGCGAGCCGGCGGGCGCCGCCTGGGAGAACAGCAGCGCGCCGTAGTACAGCGGGTGAACGGCAGCGCTCCAACCGCGCGCGGAATCGGTGAAATCAAAGAGCCCGTTGGTGAGGCCCGGATAGCTGTGGAGGTTGACGCCGTCGACCCCATCCTGGGCGACACTGAAGAGCGCGCCCGCCGCCCACAGCGCGGACGCCATCGTGTCGCTCACGCCCCGGCGGCCGTTGCAGGTCACCGAGCCCATCTCATCGATCCGGAACGTCGCGCCGTTGTGGTGGGCGGCGCCGACGTACGGGATGAGCCCGTTGAGGAGATCGTGGAGCGCGTAGCCGCTGAGCAGGTGCGGGATCGACGGGTAGGAGGCGGCCGCCGGGTTGGTGACGCAGTTATTGAGCCCGTACCCGTGCGAGGCGATCATGCGCACGCGCGAGCGCGGAGACAGGAACCGGTCATAGGCGGCAAACCACGGGGGCCGCTGCGTGTCGGGACCGGCGATCGGGATCCGCGGCAGGGCACCGAGGATCCGCGCATACTCCCTGACGAACCCCGCCGGCCCCCAGTTCGCGGCGCGGGCGAACACTGGCGTCCCCACGCCGGAGTACCACGGGAAGACGTGCCCGCCCTGCCGGCGATACCACGGCACGCTCGGGTACAGGGGCGGCTCGTTGCCGATGTCCAGGGCAGTGACGTAGCGGCGCCCGATCCACGTGAGGAACGCGTCCGCCTCGGTCTGGGCCAGCCGCGGGCTGTCGGCCTCCAGGTTGACGCCCATCACCAGCTGGGCGTCGACTGCCCGGGCCAGCGATTGCAGCGACTGCGCCCATGCCGGGGTGAGGGCGTCGGTCACGCCGAGCGGCTGCGTCAGGCCCGCGGCCGGCCACCACGACCGGTCGGTGCTGAGCCCGCCGATGCGGATCACGGGGCGGCCAGCCGGGTCCAGGTTGCGGATGAGCCGGACGAGCACGGGGTTGGGTGGTGCCGTTCCGGGCCCGACCCAGGGTCTGATCCCGCTGTACTCGAAGGCCAACCCGAGGAACCCCTGCGGGATCGGCCGGGTGACGGCGCTGGGTGCGATCGAAAGGCGTGCCGGGATGTCCCTGGCGGCAGAGATGCCCGGAAGGCCAAGGGCGACGCACGCGGCGATCGCCCACCCACGCTGGAGGGACCTGAGCACGCGCGGCATTCTCGCTCACGGCCAGCGCGGGCGTCCCAAACGATCAGTTTTCGAGAAGCGTCCATGCCCGGACGGCACTAGCGTGACCACCCATGTGCAGCCCCCTTCACGCCTCCTTCCTCTCCACCGGCCGGCATCTGCCCGCCGACCCTGACATCACCGACGACGAGCGACGCTCTGGTGCCCTCACCGGTCAGCCGAGCACCGAACCGGCTCCCGCCCGGCCAGCCGCCGGATGGGTTCCGGCGCCTGGCCCCAGAAGCGAGATCGAACAGGTCTGAGCGCCGCCGCTCCGACGCGGGCGGCCCCACGGTGTAGGTGTACGGCAGGACCTGGGCGTGGGTCAGATACGTGTCACCGCCGGTGTGCTCGAACGGCTCGCGGCTCACCGTGCGAGATGGGCCGGCTCATCGAGCCGGGTGAGTTTGAGCGGGTTGGCCATCGCGTAGATCCGCGCGACCCGCCCGGCCTCGACCACGACGCTCACCACGGCTCGCGTGCCGTCGCCCTCGATCCGGCCCGCCAGCGCACCGTTGAGCCACACCGCCGTCGCCACCCGTCCACGCCGGGCCAGCAACCGCGCCACGAGCTCGGCCCCGTGGAGCGGAGCGATCGCCGCGGGGACCCGCCCGCCACCATCGGCGACCAGGACCACGTCGGGTGCCAGGACGGCCATCAGATCCTGAACCTGCCCTGTGCGCAGAGCGAGGAGGAACCGCTCGACCACCGCCTGTTGCTCAGACCGGCTGACGGGCACCCGCGGCCGCCGGGCCGCCACATGCTCGCGCGCCCGCCGCGCGATCTGCCGCACGGTGGGCGCCGACTTCCCGATGGCCTGTGCGATCTCGCCGTAGGGCATCTCGAACACCTCGCGCAGCACGAATACCGCCCGCTCCATCGGCCCGAGCGTCTCGAGCACGGTCAGCATCGCGATCGACACGCTCTCCGCCAGCTCCACGTCCTCGGCCACGTCGGGGCTGGTCAGCAGCGGCTCGGGCAGCCACTCGCCGACGTAGTCCTCGCGGCGGCGTGACACCGTGCGCAGGCGGTTGAGCGCCTGCCGTGTGACGACGCGGATGAGGTAGGCCCGCGGCTCGCGCACCTGCGACTGGTCGACGTCGGCCCACCGCAGCCAGGACTCCTGCAGCACGTCGTCGGCGTCGGCCGCCGACCCCAACATCTCGTAGGCCACCGTGAACAGAAGTCCGCGGTGGGCGACGAACGGATCCTCGGTCATACCGTCGAGGTCGCGCTCGGGGCCTGCGAACTCGCGGTCAGGCGCGCGGACAGCTCGTCGGTGACCGTGGGCGGCGCGTTCGTCATGGCCTCCGCATACTCCAGCACGTCGCCGAGTTCGTCGATCATGCTGTCGCTGAGCTCCGCCTTGCGAGCGCGTAGTGCCATGGTGTGCTCCGTGTCCGTGGGGGTGTCGCCATGAAGACACCAGCGGGGGCCGCGGGCGTGACACCGGGCGCCGCGGCGCCGATGAGTCCGCCACCGCCGGTGAGTCTGTTCTGTGACCCCCCGCGACTACTTGAGGAGACGACCATGCCCGGACCGTTGAGCAACGCCCATGCCGTCACGAAGCTCCCCGCCCAGGACCTCGACCGGGCCCGCGCCTTCTACCGCGACAAGCTCGGGCTCGAACCGGTCGAGGAGCGCGGCGGCGGGCTGCGCTATCTATGCGGAGCGACCGAGTTCCATGTCTTCGCATCCTCAGGAACGGCGTCAGGGGCATCGACCCAGATGGGTTTCGAGGTCCAGGACATCGACGCGGCCATCGCCGACCTGCGCGCCCGGGGCTTGACCTTCGCGCACTTCGACATCCCCGGTTTCGAGGCCCGTGGCGACACCATCGTCGTCCCCGGCAACTATCCGAGCAAGGGCACCGGCGAGCTGGGCGCGTTCTTCTACGACAGCGAGGGCAACCTCATGGGCCTCGCCCAGGCGACCGGCTGACCGTGGCCAGGATCAGCTGCGCGTAGATCATCATCGCGTCGTGGATCTGAGCGATGTCGACGTGCTCGCCGGTCGTGTGCGCCTGCTCGGGCGCGCCCGGCCCGCACAGCACCGTCGAGATCCCGGCGTTGCCCAGCCACGACGAGTCATCCGCCGCGGGGTCCGTGCCCAGGGTCCCCGCCCGCCCGGCCTGCCGGACGATCCGCTGCACCGTGTCGACCAGCGGATCGCCGGCGGCGGCGATGTACGGGGGGCAGACACGATTCACGGTGAGCGCCCACGTCAGAGGCGCCGCGACGGCGTCGCGCACCGCCGACTCGATCTGGGCCAGCGCCGCTTCGGCGGACTCGCCGGGAAGGAGACGGCGGTCGATCGACAGCCACACCGCATCGGGGATCGTGTTGATCGACGGCTCGCCCTCGACCTGCAGCGACGTGACCGTCAGGCTCGGCGTGGACGGGTCAAAGCGGTCGTCGCGCACCTCCATCGGGAGCGCCTCGAGCGCGGTGACGGCCCGCGCTGCCGCCCACACCGGGTTCTCGCAGGCGTGCGGGAGCCCGGCGTGTCCGCCTCGCCCGCTGATCTTGATGCGCAGCCACGCGACGCCCCGGTTGCCGGTGAAGACGTCGAGTCCGGTGGGCTCGCCGCAGAGCGCCCAACCCCCCGTGACGTGCCCGTCGTCAAGCAGCGGCACCATGCCGCGGGCGCTCCCCACCTCCTCGTCGCCCGTCACTACGAGCGACACCGGCGCATCGTTCAGGTCCACGTGACGTGCGACCGCCTTCAGGGCTCCGACGTACGCCGCCAGCGCACCCTTCATGTCACAGACGCCGCGACCGATGAGCGTGTCGGCCCGGCGGACAAGCGCGAACGGCTCGGTCTCCCACTCCCCCTCCGCCGGGACCACGTCGGCGTGCCCCGCCAGGATGAGCCGGCGGTCGTCGTCAGCGTCGCCCCAGTCGGCAACGAGGTTGGGCAGGCCGTCGAACTCCACGCGACGTCGGCGGCCACCGAGCGGCCGCACGGCGCCATCGATCAGCTCGATGCAGCGAGAAATCGCATCGGAGCCCTCGACTGACTCCTCGGCGACCAGGCCTCCGAGCAGCTCGATCGTGGGCTCCAGTTGCTGATCGATCGATGCCGACAGGCGCCGGAGCTCCACGGGCGCCCCCGGGGCCACGTGCGGCTCCGGGCTCATGTGGTCTTGGTGGACGGCAGGTCGTGGACGGGATAGCCGGTGCGCATGGATCCGGCCGGGATCCTGACACGGCAGTCATCGTGACCGCGTTGTGATCGGAAGTGACCGGACGGTGACCGGCGTGCCCGAAGGTCTGACTCGCACACCGTCCAGCCCTAGCGAAGGGGACCCGCCGTGCAGTCACTGCTTCATCCCGAGTTGGTTCGCACCTTCTCCAGCGACAAGGCGCGCCAGACGCCGATCCAGTCGCGTCAGATGCCCGCCCAGTCGCGCCCGGCCAGCGGCACGGCCTGGCACTGGACCTTGCCGACGCGCCGGCTGCGCCACCGCCACCAGCCTGCCAAAGGACAGGCATGATGTGGCGCACCGCACCCGAACCGAGCGCGGCGATGATCCTGCGCCCCGACACGGCCGCTCACCGTCTCACCGCGCGATCGCGTGACCGCGGGCGCCTGAGGCTGGTGGGGGGCCTGCGCAGCGTCGCCCGTCGTTCCCACACTGCGGCGCGCGTCCGGCGCTACGACGTGCTGCTCTACGAGCGGGCTGCCGCGGCGCGAGCGCACCTCCTCGAGTTGGCGGCGACGCTGGAGCGGGTGACTCACCCCCGGCCCGAGACACTCCAGACGTTGCGATGGCTGCTCACCGACGGGTGCACCAGCCCGCTCTACAACCCCGACGTCCCCGCCGCGCAACTGCCGGCGGCGCTGGACCGCATCCAGGCAGAGCTGGACCCTCTGGATCCGTCAGCGCTGCCATCTGCTTGGGCCGAGTCGCCGGCGCCTCGCCGCGTCCGCCGGACCTGAGAGCACACACACGTCACACCGGGGGCTGGGGCGATGAGGGGGCACCCAGCCAGGGGGCACCAGGGGGCACCAGGGGGCACGAGGGGGCACGAGGGGCACGGAGTGAGACGGAGCTGTGGACCGCAACCGCGGGGGCCGGGGGTCCACAGCTCCACTCCGTGCTGACACCTCGACGGTAGGATCGGCGCGGTGCACTGCGACGGACCTGACCGGCACCTGCGGGCAGCGGAGCGCGCGGCCTTCGGCAGATGATGCGCACGGGCACGTCACATCTTGCCTATCTGGAGTGTTCTGTCTGCAGCGAGCGC
Source organism: uncultured Actinomycetota bacterium (assembly GCA_963758035.1). Lineage (GTDB taxonomy): Bacteria > Actinomycetota > Thermoleophilia > Solirubrobacterales > Solirubrobacteraceae > Palsa-465. The sequence continues at coordinate 782,821 of CAVWTW010000010.1, read as the reverse complement.
CATGACGCCGATCGTCCGCAGAACCTATGCGCGTGTGGGGCGCCGTTGCTCGCCCGCTATGACCTCTCGGCGCTCGCTGGCACGCTGACGCCCGGCGATCTGTCCGACCGGCCGCCGTCGCTGTGGCGTTACCGGGAGCTGCTGCCCGTCCGCGATCCCCAGCACATCACGACCTTCGGCGAGGGGATGACCCCGCTGATCGAACTGCCGCGGTTGGGCGCCAGCCTGGGCCTGTCGCGCCTGATGGTCAAGGACGAGGGTGCGTGCCCCACCGGGACCTTCAAGGCCCGTGGCGCCGCCGTGGGCATCTCGCGCGCGCGTGAGCTCGGCATCGGTCGGGTGGCGATGCCCACCAACGGCAACGCCGGCGCGGCGTGGTCGGCGTATGCCGCGCGGGCGGGTGTCGACACCCTCGTCGTGATGCCGATCGACGCGCCCGAGGTCACGCGTCGAGAGTGCGCCGTCGCGGGCGCGCGGCTGTTCCTGGTCGATGGCCTGATCGGCGATGCGGGCGCGATCGTCGGGCGCGCCGTCCGCGACGACGGCTGGTTTGACGTCTCGACTTTGAAGGAGCCCTACCGCCTGGAGGGCAAGAAGACGATGGGGCTGGAGATCTTCGAGCAGCTCGGCGGACGCCTGCCCGACGTGATCATCTACCCGGCGGGGGGCGGGGTCGGCCTGATCGGGATTCACAAGGCGATCGGCGAACTGCGCGCGCTCGGCTGGTATGACGGCCCGTCGCCCCGCTTGGTCGCGGTGCAGGCCGAGGGTTGCGCCCCGATCGTGCGGGCCTACGAGGCCGGTGAATCCCGCGCGACGGCATGGGAGGGCGGCGAGACGGTCGCCTTCGGCCTCAACGTCGGCAAGCCGCTCGGCGACCGGCTGATGCTTGCCGCGATCGCCGAGACCGGCGGGTGTGCGATCGCCGTCCCGGACGCCGAGCTGCTCGAGGAGATGCGCGCGCTCGGCCGGCTGGAGGGCGCCTTCATCTGCCCCGAGGGCGCCGCGACGGTCGCCGCCGCTCGCAAGCTGCGGGAGTCGGGGTGGCTCGCGCCCGACGACGAGGTGGTCCTGCTCAACACGGGAAACGGGCTGAAGTACCCGGAGACGGTCGCCGCCGACCCGCCGATCCTGCAGCCCGGGGAATCGGTGCCCGCCGAATGACAGATGGGTCAGTATTGGTGTGAGGTGATGGCCCGGGCGGCTGCCGCCGGCGCCGCAGACGCCGGCAATCGTGCCGCGACACCCGCGTGCAGCGCTCCGAGCGCGGACACGATCGCAACCGGGTTGGCGAACAGTTCCTGGGCCGTCGGATCGTGCTGGTCAGCGCACACCAGCGCGATCTGGACTGCTTGGGTGAGAGGCGATCCAGCCGAGCTGGTGATGCCGATGGTGATCGCCCCCGCCTGAGCGGCGGCTCTCGCCACGTCGATCGTGTCCCGGCTCTCGCCCGTGTGGCTGATCGCGACGCACACCTCCCCGGCGCGCAGGGTGTCGGCCTGGAGGTGCTGCACGAGCGCGTCCATCGCACTGGTCACGCGGATGCCCAGCGCCGCGAAGCGAAACGCGGCCAGCGCCGCCAGCGCCGCAGATCCTCCAACCCCGGCGAACATGACGTGGCCGGCGTCGGCGATGGCCGCGTGCGCTTCCTCGAAGGCGGCTGCGTCGATCGCCCGGGCGCCCCGTCGGATGCTGTCGGCGTCGGCGGCCATCACCTGCTCGTGAAGCCGTGACGTCGAGCCGGACTGCGCACGGCCGTAGCCGAATTGGTCGGCGCGGCCGGCCTCGTGGGCGATGGCCAGCTTGAGCGCGGCATAGCCCGCGTACCCCAGGCGCCGGGACAGGCGCACCACGGTTGCCGGCGAGACGCGCGCGCGCTCGGCGAGGCGGCCCACGCTGTCATAGCCCGCCCCGGTCGGCTGTGCGAGCAAGCGCTCGGCGACGCGTCGCTCGGCGACGGGCAGCCCAGCCAGTCCGGCGCGCAGTCGCGCCGACGGCCCAGCCTCCGATGAGAGAAACGTAGTTTCGGCTTGCTCTCCTATGGTGAATATTATTTCATAGACCCCTGCCTGAATGCCCGCACGTCAGCTCACCCTCACCGTCGTCGCGCTCGTCCTGTTCGCCGGGGTGCTGCACGCCTCCTGGAACGCCACGGCGTCGGCCATCTCTGACAAGACGGTGGCGTTCGCGCTGATCGGCGCAGCCCAGGGGAGCCTCGCCATCATCGTGATGCCGATCGTCGGCCTGCCACGCTCCAGTGCGGTGGCGTTCGCGGCCGGATCGGCCGTCATCCACATCGTGTACACCGCCGCCCTGCTGCAGTCCTACCGCCTCGGGGACTTCGGCCGGGCCTACCCGTTGGCGCGGGGCACGGCGCCAGTGCTCGTCGGACTCGGCGCCTGGTTCATCGCCGGCGAACACCTCACGGCGCTCCAGATTGCCGGAACGTGCACGATCGCGGCCGCGCTGACGGGCGTCGTTTTCGCCGGTGGGCCGCTGACCCGCGCGGACCTGCCGGCCACGGCCGCCGCGCTGCTGACCGGCGTCACGATCGCGAGCTACACGGTCGTCGACGGACTGGGCGTTCGCCACGCCGACAACCCGGCCGGCTACCTCTCCCTCGTCTTCGTCTTCCAGGCGCCGGCCATCCTCGCCATCGCCTTCTACCGCATACGCCACCGCCTTCACCGCCGGCTGCTGGCCGACCTGCCCGCCGGGTTGGGTGCCGGCGTCATCTCGGTGCTCGCCTACGGCATCGTCGTCTGGGCGCAGACCCGCGGACCCCTGGCCCTCGTGTCCGCTCTGCGGGAGACCAGCGTGATCAGCGCCGCGCTGATCGCCACCCTCCTGTTCAAAGAGCCATTCGCCCGCCGACGGCTGCTGCCTTCGGTTGCCGTCGCCCTCGGCATCGTGCTCATCGCGGTCTGACCTGACATCGGGGCGTGCCACCCTCAGCCGGGACGGCGGGCCTCCTACGACGATGTGTGGGTGGCGGTGCCGGAGTCGGTGTGACCCGGCGCTCGATCGGCACGGTCGCCGCGGTGGACGATCAGAACTGAGCGTCGCGAGTGCGCGGCGACCGCCTCGGCGACGCTGCCGATCAGCACGCCGGCCAGTCCGCTGCGCCCGTGCGAACCGAGCACGATGAGCGTTGCGTCGTGCTCGTCGGAGACCTGGACGATGCCTTTCCAGGTTGGTGCAGACTCGACCACCGCGCTGCGGGCGTCGAATCCCGCTGCCTGCGCCAGCGCGGCTCCCTCGGCAGCGGTCCGCTCGGCGGCTCGCTTGACGTTCAAGATGTCAGCGGCGTCAAATCGATCTCCAGCGATGGGCACGAACCCGACGTCGAACCGTTGATAGACCGTGAGGATGAGAGCGGTACGTCCCGGCGCCAACTGCCGGGCGGCGTCGTCGATGGCGAGCTTCGCGAGGTCAGACCCGTCATAGGCGAACAGGACCGGGCCGCGCACCGGGCTGGCGGACTGCGTGGTCATGCTCACGCCGGCTCCTGCGCCAGCGCGCGATGGCGCCGGCGGCTACGGACCGCGGCCAGCAGCGGCGGCGAGTACCACGCAGCGCCCTCGCTGTCCATGAAACGCTGGAGGTCCGGCTTCTGCGCGCGGGCGCCGCCGAGCGCATAGAGCAGGACGGCGATGACAGCGCCGCTGATCGCGATCCCGAGCCCGATCCACAGCACGATCTCGGTGCCCTGGGCGGGGCTGTCACCGACGGTGGCGGCGAAATGTGCGAACACCGGAGCGACCAGGAACGCCGCCACGGCGCGCAGCAGTTCGACGATCGCGAACACGCGCTGCAAGCTCGCGGCCGGCAGCGAGAAGCCGGCGACGAATAGCGCCGGGGCGACCGCCGCCCCGAGACCGATCCCAGTCAGGCCCGAGCCGATCAGAGTGAGCGTCTGCGTCGGTGGGACCTGGATACGGAACACCGCGATCCCGGCCGCGAGGAACGCCATGCCGGCCAAGGGCAGGTAGTGCAGCTCGCGTGTCTTGAGCACGAGGCCGAGCACCGCCGCGGTGAGCAGGGCGCCCGCGAGCTCGGGCAGGAAGAGGAGCCCGAGGTGGACGGGGGAGTAGTGCGGTGCCAGGAGGTTCGCGGTCAGATCCGTCGCGGTCACCGAGGCAGCAGCGGCCGTCAGGGCCACGACGATCCCGGCGACCGGGATCGTGCTCGTCAGCATGCTGCGGATCGTCAGCAGCGGGTGCTTGCTGCGGTACTGGTTGACGATCAGGATGACGATCAGCGCCAACCCGCCCACCAGCGGCACGAACGTCTGGATGTCCAGGAACGGGTGGGTGAGCAGCTCCGAGGCGCCGTAGAAGGCGGACACGCAGCCCGCCGCGGCGAGCCCGAGCGCGAGCGGGGCCCGCGGCGCGTCCGGGTCGGCGGGAGGGGCGTCCTCGAAGGTGAGCACCGACAGGACCAGCGCGGCCAGGGAGATGACGGCGACGATCCAGAACAGCGGCCGCCAGCCGCCGGCGCTGGCCTGGATGCCGCCGACCGTAGGGCCAAGGGCGACTGCGCCGAAGATGCAGACGTTCATGATCACCGCGGTCGAGCGAATCCGGGGCAGCCCGAAGCCGATCGCCAGCGGCGGCACGGCGGCGATCAGGAGCAGGCTGGTGCAGAGGCCCTGGAGCACGTGGCCGGCGATGAACATCACCGGATTCTGCGCCGCCGCTGCCAGCACGGACCCGAGCACCAGCAACGCCGCGTAGAGGACCATCATCCGCCGCTGAGGGAAGAGCTGGGCGAACTGGACGGCGAGGACCGTCCCGACCGCGTACCCGGCGTTGGCCAGGCCGAGGCCGAGGCTCATCGTCTGCGCGCTCATGTGAAGCTGCTGGCCGATGGCGGGAGCGAGCGGCTGGAGCGCCGCCGAGAGGCCCAGGTAGGGCACGAGCGCGAAAATCACCATCGCCGCCGCCGCGGGGTAACGGCCGGCCAGGGGGCCCTGTCTCATCGGGACCCCCCCTGGGCCCCGGCGGATGAGGCAGGAGCAGTCGCAGTCAGTTTCATGTTCACCTTGTCGAGATCTCGGTTCAAGCTCGGATGGAAGGGCCGCCTCCGACTTACCGGAGGATCCCTCCGGTAAAGATAGCGAAGCGACAGAGCCGACCGGATTCCGGCCGCCGTCCGGGGGCCGCAGCGTCCACACCAGGGCATCGGCCAGGGGTGGCACGGGCGCGATGGTCCGCCCGGAACACGAGCCTACACGCAGACGCTCATGGAATTCCTGGTCCAATTCGATCTCACCGTTCCGCGGGGCACTCCTGCGGCCGAGGTCACCGACGGCGAACGTGCCGAGGCATCCGCGGCCGCCGAGCTCGCGGACGCGGGCCATCTCATCCGGCTGTGGAGGCTGCCCGGCGGCCCCGGGGAGACGAAGGCGATCGGCGTCTACCGCGCCGACAGCCAGCCGCTGCTCGACGGCCTGCTTCGGGCGCTGCCGCTCTATGAATGGCTGAAGATCATCGTCACCCCGCTGGCGCCCCATCCCAACGACCCCGTGGCCATGGGCACCGCCGCCGTGTCGGATGGCGCCGGCATCTGACCGCGTGTCGCCGAGGGTCGCGATCGTGACCGGCGCCTCGCAGGGCATCGGGGCGGGCCTGGCCACCGCGCTCCGCGCCGCCGGGTACGCCATCGTGGGCAGCTCGCGCGCGATCGCCGCCTCCGGCGATCCCGACTTCCTCACCGTCGCGGGCGACATCACGGAACCGCGGACCGCCGAGCGGATCGTCGAACTCGCCCTCGATCGCTACGGCCGCATCGACAGCTTGATCAACAACGCCGGGGTCTTCATCGGCAAGGCCTTCACGGATTACACCCTCCAGGACTACGCCGCGATGACCGGAGTGAACCTGGCCGGGTTCTTTCACATCACCCAGCGGGCCATCCGGCACATGGTCGATCAGCAAAGCGGCCACGTGGTCAACATCAGCACCAGCCTCGTCGATCACCCCCACCGCAGCTCACCCGCCGCACTCGCGTCCCTGACCAAGGGGGGACTGGCCGCGGTGACCCGTTCGCTGGCCATCGAATACGCCGTGCATGGTGTGCGGGTCAATGCCGTCGCCCTCGGAGTCATCAGGACCCCCGCGCATGACCCCGAGTCCTACGCCGGCCTCGCCGCCCTTCACCCCCTTGGCCGGCTGGGCGAGATCAGCGACGTGGTCGAGGGGATCATGTACCTCGACCGGGCCACCTTCGTCACCGGCGAGGTCCTGCACATAGACGGTGGTCAAGCCGCCGGCGACTGACGCTTCGCGCCGTATAGCCATCCTCGCCCCGAGCGGTTCATCCACCCTGCCTGGGCAGGCGGACACCGGGGACTAGGGACCCGACGCGGGACACGCCCGGACGCGAGCGCGCGCCGGCCAGAGCAAGCTCGCGGCATGAACACCGGCGAGCTCATCACACCCCCGCCGCCGCCCTCGAGCGCCGGCCACCCGCGCAGCGCAGACCACAGCGCTCGTACCTCCGAGTCCGACCCACCGAGCGTCGGTGAAATGTTGGGCGAGATCGTCCCGCTGGTCGGCTTCGTCGCCGTCGCCGGGCCGCCCGTCATCTTCGTCGTCGGCCCGTGGGCGCTGGTGGTGCTGGCGCTGATCGGCCCGTTTCTGCTGTTGCTGAGCTTCGTGCTGGCCGCGGCGCTCGTCGTCGCCGTCGGCGCCGCATTCCTCGCCCCGCCGTACCTGCTCGTCCGCCACATCCGTGTGCACAGGACACATCGGCCGGCGCACCACGCCCTCGCGGACCTGCTGCGCGAGCATCGCCGCACCGGCGTCAGCCTGGTGACCCGCCGCTCAGTCGGGTCCCCAGTGTGCGGACCGCGCGCTTCTCGGTGCTCGGGATGGTTGCGGGGCTCGAGGGCGGTCGGGATAATCGCGACCCATGGGGGCTGAGAGCCCGGGACGGTTGCAGTTCGGGCTGCTGGGCCCGGTGGAGGCGTGGCGGGACGGTCAGCCACTGCGACTCGGCGGCGAGCGCCAGCGCGCGCTGCTCGCCCTTCTGGTGCTCCACGCCAACGAACTCGTCAGGACCGAGGCGCTGGTGACCCAGCTCTTCGGCGAGGAGCGGTCTGAAGCCGCGGTCCACGCGCTGCGGGTGGCGGTCTCGCGGCTGCGCCGGCTGCTTCAGAGCGCGCAGGGACGCGAGGCGATCGAGACACGGCCGGGCGGGTACGTGCTCACCGCCGACGACGAGCAGCTTGACACGGCGTGGTTTGAGCGTCTGCTCGGCGAAGGCCGTGTGTTACTCGCAGCCGGTGATGCGGGGGGCGCGGCGGCGCGGTTGCGCGAAGCGCTGGCGCTGTGGCGCGGAACGCCGCTGGCCGACGTGGCGCTGGTGGATTATCTGCAGCCCGAGATCCGGCGGCTGGAGGAGTTGCGAGGGCTGGCATTGATGGAACGGATCGACGCCGACCTCGCGCTCGGCGCGGGCGGCGACCTGACCGAGGAGCTCCAGTCGTTGGTCGCGGCCAATCCGCTGCAGGAACGGCCGCGCGGCCAGCTGATGCTCGCGCTGTATCGCGCCGGCCGCCAGGTCGAGGCGCTGGCCGTCTACCGCGAGACCAGCAACGTGCTGCGTGACGAGCTGGGCCTCGAGCCCAGCCGGGCCTTACAGGCGCTGGAGCGTTCGATCCTCGAGCACGATGCGTCGCTCGAGCCGGTGCCGGCGCCCGCGCCGGCGCCGGCAAGCAACCTCCCCGTGCCGGCGACGCCGTTTCTCGGCCGCGCCCGCGAACTGATCGACGTTACGAGTCTTCTCCAGGACGCCAATACGCGGCTCCTGACGCTTACGGGCGCCGGCGGCAGTGGAAAGACACGGCTGGCCGTGCGCGCCGCCGAGGCGTCCGCAAGCGACTACCCGGACGGCGCGTGGTTCGTGGGGTTCGCCGACATCAGCGATCCCGAACTGATCGCCCCGGTCATCTGCGAGACGCTGGGGCTGGCCGACAAGCTCGGCCTCACCCCCAGCGCACGTCTCCGAGAATGGCTGCGCGGCCGGGAGGTGCTGCTGGTCCTCGACAACCTCGAACAACTCGCCGACGGGAGTGCCGTGCTGGGGCAACTGACCGCAGCCTGTCCCGGCCTGCGGCTGCTGGTGACCAGCCGCGAGCCGTTACGGCTGGCCGGCGAGCAGCAGTACGAGGTGCCGGTACTCGCTCGTGGGGATGCGATCGAGCTGTTCATCAGCCGCGCAGGGGCTGTCGCGCCCTCCCTGATGATGCCGACTGATCTCCCGGGTGAGATCTGCGAGCGGCTTGATTGTCTGCCGCTCGCGATCGAGCTCGCCGCGGCCAGAACCAAGGCGCTCCCACCGGCTGAGATCCTCAATCGACTGGACCAACGACTGCCGGTGTTGGCTACCGGTCCACGGGATGCGCCCCGCCGCCAGCGCACCCTGACGGCAACCATCGAGTGGAGCTACGACCTCCTCACCGGGGCCGAGCAGCGGCTGTTCGTGCGACTCGCTGTGTTCACTGGCGGCTGCACTCTCGCCGCCGCCGAGGCCGTCTGTGACGCACGGCTGGACACGCTGCTCGCGCTCGTGGACAGAAGCCTGCTCAGAGCAGACGGCAACCGCTACCGCATGCTGCAACTGCTGCGGGAGTACGCGCTCGAGAAGCTCGATGACAGTGACGAGGCGCCCCAGTTGCGGGCCAAACACGTCCGGTGGTACACCGAGGTCTGCGACGCAGAAGCACTCAAGGGATTCGATGAACGCCCTCACCCCGACGAGCTGATCCCCGACCTCGAGAACTTCCGCAGCGCACTCGAATCGGCCGCGGCGGACGGCGACACACAGACGGTGGCACGGCTTTCAGCGCCGCTGACCCGGTCTGTGTGGACGCATCAGGGCAAAGTGAACGAGGCGGCGCGTTGGCTGCGCCTCGCGCGCGAACAGCTCTCGATCTATCCGTTGCTGCTCCAGGCGGGTGTGCTTTCCGCCTCATGCGATGTGGCCATCTTGCGCGGCGAATACGACGAGGCGGCGGCGCTCTCCGAGCGAGCTCTGGCGATCTACCGCGAGCGGGGACGGCCCGCCGACATCTGCAGCGCGATCACGGTACGCGGACGTATTGCCGCCGAGCAGGGCGACTTAGAGGGAGACCGTGCCGCGCTCGAGGAAGCGATCCAGGTCGCACGTGAACATGATGTGCCCGGTTTCCTACCGGTCGCCCTGGTCAACCTTGGCGATCTCGCGATCGAGGAGGGCCGCCTCGATGATGCCCGCGCGCTGTGCGAGGAGGCCATCGAACGCGACAGAGACCGGGGCTTGCCGGCCGACCAAGTGGCGCTCATCAACCTCGCCCACGTCGCAAACCTGCAAGGACGTCACCGGGACGCAACGGATCTGGGGCGGCAGGCGTTCAGGGCGGCAATCGACCGCGGCGACCGGGTCTCCGCGGCAGCCGCGGCGAAGCAGATCGCATGGCCGCTGGCCGAGGAGGGCCAACTCGAGAGATCGGGGTGGCTCCTGGGAGCGGCAATCGGATTCAGCGACAGCGCGAACGTCACGAAACAGCGCACCGACGTGATCTCCGAGCAAGCGGCGTGCAACGCCCTGCGCGACCAACTCGACGAGCAAGCGGTTCAGGCGCTGCTCCTCCAGGGACGCGAGATGTCGCTCGAAGACGCGGCTCAGATCGAGCCGGACGTGGAGCGCGCCACGGGCATAGTGCGATGACCTGAGGCAAGCGGGCGTGCTGGCGCCGGCACGCGAGCACCGCCGGTAGGCTGCTGCGCCTTCCGGACGCTGTACATCAAGGAGGAGTTGCATGCCACGTCGTTTTCGTTCGCTGGCTCTGGGCCTGCTCGGGCTGCTGGCGCTCGCACCGGCCGCCTCGGCCGCTCACCACAAGGCCGCGCCGAAGCCCAAGCCGGTCAACGGGATCCTGCTGTCGCTCGGTGACTCATACGCCGTCGGCTGGCAGGAGTTGCCCGGCGGGACGCAGGGTTCGACCCACAACGGCCCTGCCGACCAGTTGGTTCCGCTCGCCGCCGCCCGCGGCTGGCACCTGAAGCTCGTCAACCTCGGCTGCGGCGGAGCGACGACGACGTCGATGCTGACCGCGTCGGCGGTGGGGTGCGTTCCGCAGGCACTCGCGCCGGGAGCGGCCAACTACCCCAACAAGAGTCAGACGCAGGCCGCGGTGGACTTCATCAAGAGTCACCGCAACCGGGTCAAGGTCGTCACGCTGTCCATCAGCGGCAACGACGTCGATGGTTGCCCGACCCAGCCCGACCCCACGGCCTGCGTGAAGGCGAACATGCCCGGGGCGGTCAAGAACGTGACCAAGATCGTCAAGCAACTGCGGGCGGCGGGCGGTCCGCAGATGCGGATCATCGGCTCGACCTACCCGGACGTCGAGCTGGGGCTGTGGGTCCATCCGACGGTCCTCGGCGCCAACACGCTGGCTCTCGTCCCGGGTTCGATCAGCGCCTTCCACGACGTCATCAACCCCGGCCTCGAGAAGGCGTATCACACGGTCGGCGCCGCGTTTGTCGACGTGACGGCGGCGACCGGCGCCTATGGACCGTTCCTGGCCACCAATGACCCGACGTTCGGTCAGATCCCGGTGCCGGTTGCCAAGGTCTGCACCTTGACGTTCTTCTGCGACGGGAGCTTCAACATCCACATGAAGACGCCCGGCTACCACATCATCGCCACGCTGGAGGCCAACACGCTGCCCAAGCTGTAGCAGCGCAGTCGCTCGCCCCCGGGCCCGATGGCGTCGGCCATGGGCCCGGGGTCAGCACCCGGCGGGCCCCCGACAGCCGTCAGGTCGTGGAGAGGTCGAGCATCGCCTCGCCCAACAGGACGATTGACCGCAGGCGGTCTTCGATGCTCGGCGCCTGGTGGGTGACCATCAGCTCGTCGGCCTCGGTGTGGCGCAGGAAGCCGTCGAGATAGTCCTGAGCCTGGCGCGGCGTGCCCAGCGCCGTGTAGGTGAGCATCTCGTCCACGTGGGTTGCCGCCCCGGCCGCGAGCAGCTGGTCGGCCTGCTCGTCGGGCATCTCGAGGTCCCGGACGCCGATCTGCCGTCCGTAGAGGCTGACGGCTCGTCTGCGCCGGATGTCCTGCAGCTGGCGTTCGGCAGCACTGGTGGTGTCCGCGGCGATGACGTTGACCCCGGCGATCACGTACGGCCGCTCGAGCTGGTCGGAGGGCTGGAATTCGCTTCTGTAGGCGGTGATCGCCGCATCCAGCGCCGCCGGCGCGAAGTGCGACGCGAACGCATAGGGCAGGCCCAGTGCCGCCGCCAGCCGTGCGCCGAACAGCGACGACCCGAGGATGTAGAGCGGGACCCGTGAGCCCTTGCCGGGCACGGCGTCAACCCCGGGGACGACGCTCTGGCCTTCGAGATAGCCGCGCAGCTCCACGACGTCCTGGGGAAAGGCCTCCGCCGATCCGGGCGTTCGGCGCAGGGCGTACATCGTGTTCTGGTCAGATCCCGGCGCCCGGCCCAGGCCCAGATCGATCCGGTCTGGATACATCGCCGCCAGCGTGCCGAACTGCTCGGCGATGGTCAGCGGCGCGTGGTTGGGCAGCATCACCCCGCCGGCGCCGAGCCTGATCCGCCGCGTCTGGGCGCCGATGTGCGCGATCAGCACACTGGTCGCCGACGACGCGATGCCGGGCATGTTGTGGTGCTCGGCGTACCACACCCGCTCGTACCCCAGCTCCTCCGCCTGCTGGGCCAGCGCCACGCTCGCGGCGAAGCTGTCACTGGCGCTCTGTCCGCGTCCGATCGGCGCCAGGTCAAGGATCGACAGTCGGATCGGCATCGCCGACCTACGCTAGCGGCCGCGTGCTGGGCAGCCGGCGAGCCGGTCCCGCGCGCACTGGACGCGAGGCGAATGTGCTTGGCTTGGGAGTGTGAGCGAGATCGCGGGCAGCGCCCCGGACCATGGCGTCGTCGACGGCGCCCCATCGGTGCCGCCACCCCTGGTGCCGACCCAGCCCGCGCCGCGGCTGAGCCCCGCGGAGGAGGCACGCACCCTGGTGGCCGCGACGAACGTCGCCGCACTGGCGACGCTGACCGCCGATGGTGACCCGTGGGCGTCGGTGATCACCTACGGCGCGCTCGACGACGGCGCGCCGGTCCTCTGCCTCTCTCGGCTGGCCGAGCACGGCCGCAACGTCGGCGCCGATCCTCGTGCGAGCCTGGTCATCAGCCAGGTCGATCGGCCGGCGGATCCCCTCGCGGGCGCGCGTGTGACTCTCGCCGGCCGCATGACACCCCCATCGGACGCCGCCTCGCTCGATGCGGCTCGCGCCGTGCACCTCACGGCCGTGCCGGCTGCGAGCACCTACATCGACTTCTCGGACTTCTCGCTCTGGATCCTCCAGGTCGAGCGGGTCCGCTGGGTCGGTGGGTACGGCCGCATGGACTCCGCGTCAGGCCCGGCCTTCGCCGCGGCGCAACCCGATCCCGTCGCGGGCGGTGCCCGCGCGGCGGTCGCGCACCTCAACGCGGACCACGCCGACGCGCTGCTGGAGATCGCGCAGGCCCTCGGCGGCTACCCCGATGCGACCGCGGCCGCATGCTCGGGACTCGACCGCTACGGCATCGACCTTGCGCTGGACACCGCCCGCGGCCGCGCACCGGCCCGCGTTGCCTTCTCCGTGCCCCTCGCCGAAGGCGGCCAACTGCGTGCGGCGAGCGTCGACCTCGTCCAGCGGGCACGCGCCGCTGCCAAGATCAAGACGCAATGACGTTCCTCAATCAGCAGGACCGGATCAACCCGAAGGTCGCGGTGAGCGTCGTCTATGTCGCGGCGATGTTCATCAGCATCATGGACGTCTCGATCGTGAACGTCGCGCTGCCGTCGATCGGCCGGGACTTTGGCGTCACCCCCACCGCCGTCGACGGGATCTCGATCGCCTTCCTGGTCAGCCTCGCGGTGTCCATCCCCGCGTCGGGCTGGCTCGGCGATCGCTTTGGCGGTAAGCGGGTGCTCATGACGGCGATCGTGTTGTTCACCGTCGCCTCCGCGTTGTGCGGCTTGGCCTCCAGCGTCGGCGAGCTGGTTCTGTTCCGGATCCTGCAGGGGGCGGCCGGCGGGATGCTCGCGCCGGTCGGGACGGCGATGTTGTTCCGCGCGTTCCCGCCGCAGGAGCGCGTGCGCGCCGCCTCGATCATCGTGTTGCCGACCGCGCTGGCCCCGGCGCTCGCTCCGGTGATCGGCGGCTTCCTGGTGACCGAGGCATCCTGGCGGTGGGTGTTCTACGTCAACGTGCCGGTCGGGCTGGCGGCGTTCGTGTTCGGCGTCCTGTTCGTCAAGCAGCATGCGGAGAGCCACCCTGGCGCCTTTGATCTCCCCGGGTTCCTGCTCTCGGGCATCGGCTTGGCGCTGCTCATGTACGGCGTCTCCGAGGGACCCAACCTCGGGTGGGGGTCGACCCGGGTTCTCATCACCATCGTCGCCGGGGTCGCGCTCCTGAGCGCCATGGTGGCCGTGGAGTTGCGAACACGCGAGCCGATCGTCGCCCTGCGCCTACTCGGCAATCGCCTGTTTCGCTCGACCACCGGCGTCGTCGTGATGGTCTCGATCGCGTTCCTCGGCGTCCTGTTCGCCGTCACCCTGTATTTCCAGGACGGTCGAGATCTGAGCGCATTGAATGCCGGGCTGAGCCAGTTCCCCAGCGCGGTCGGGGTGATGGTCGGCTCCCAGCTGGCCAGCCGCGTCATCTACTGGCGCCTGGGCCCACGCCGCCATCTCACCCTCGGGCTGCTCGGCGTCGCCGTCTGCATCGGCTCACTCGCTCTGATGGGAGCTGACACCAGCCTGTGGTGGGCGCGGCTGATCCTGTTCGGCGTCGGCGTCTCCATGGCCCAGGTGTTCGTCCCGGCCCAAGCCGCGTCGTTCGCAACCATCTCCTCGGCTGACACCGGCCGCGCCTCGACGCTCTACAACGCCAGTCGCCAGCTCGGCGGCGCGATCGGCGTCGCGCTGCTCACCACCACGATCGTGCTCGTCGGGCCGGTGCACACGGTCGCCGGACACCTCGTCCCCAATCTCACCGCCTACCGGATCACCTTCCTCGTGGCCGCGGCCGTGGCCCTGCTGGGCGTGCCCGCGGCGCTGTCGATCAAGGACGTCGACGCCGCGCGAACGCGGGTCGACCCCCGACTGCGGCGAGCGGTTGCACCCGTGGCGCCGACCGCCGCGCCGGCCGGCGAGCCGGCTGCCGAGCCTGTCGCCTGAGCTGGTTCGCACGCCGGCCCCTGCGGCGGCTGCCCGAGTGGCGAACGCCGGCGTCCCGGCTACGCGGAGCCGACGAGGCGCTGCGTCGCCGTGCCATCGGCCAGCACGCTGATGCCGAGGCTGGTGATCTGCCACATCGGCGATCGCTGCAGTACTGACATCGAGGAGACCAATCCGACCGCCTCGAGCCGGTCGAGTGCCCGGCGCACTCGGGCCATGAGCTGCAGGGGCATCGTCTGCCCGATGTCGGGAAAGTCCCTGAGCAGATACTCACACAGCTGTTGGGGCCGGAGGTTGTGTCCCAGGGGCACCTGCTCGGGCCCCAGCCCCGGCAGCAGGACCACGGCCAGCTCCTCGACGGTGAGCGTCTTGAGACGGTCGATCTCAGCCTGGGCCCCAGCCTCCTGGGCGATCCTCTCCTCGCTCTTGCGAAATAGCCGCACGACTCGAAGGATGGCGTGTGGGACCTGGCGATGCAATCTCCACCGCCCGGCCGCGGATGGGGGCTACAAGCGCGAGATGAGCTCGGCGACGATTTCGGCAGCAGGCTGCCGTCGCGTGGCGAGCGCAACGCTCTGTCCAGCCCACAGCGATAGCGCCTCGATCTCGCCGGTCGTTCCCACCATCGGGGGTGCGGGCGAATAGCGGAGGATCGGATCGCCGGAGGCGAAGTGCGCAATCACCTCGCCCTCCCCCGGTCGACTCCCCGGTGCCGGCCGACCGGCGACCTCCCACCTCTCGGCCGTCGAGTTGTGGATGGCGCGGTGCGGCGCGTCCGGCCACCCCACCTCATAGAGGTTGGGGTACCACTCTGCATCGGTCTCGGCTGCGGCGATCAGGTGACGCCGGTATTCCTCGTGGATCGGCATCTCATCAGCCAGCAGGAACCGCGTGCCCAGCAGGGCGGCCTGCGCGCCGAGAGCAAGCACCGCCGCGACTCCTCGAGCGTCGCCGATCCCGCCGGCGGCGATGACCGGGATTGGTGCCACCGCGTCCACGACCGCCGGGACCAGCGGGAGCGTCGCCACGCCACCCCACACGTGGCCCCCGGCCTCCCATCCCTGCGCCACGATGACGTCCACTCCACAACCGGCTGCGTGCCGCGCTTCCTCCGCACTGCCGACCGTGTGGATGACAAGCCCTCCGGCGTCGTGCACCGGGGCGACGTAGTTGCAGGGATCGCCCCAGATGAGCGAAACGATCCGCAGACCCGCCGAGAGGGCCTGGTTGACCCGACGATGCTGATCGGCGAAGAGAACGAAGTTGCCGGCAATCGGCCGATCGGTGAGGGCCGCCGTTTCACGAACCACCTCGCCCGCGTCATCGGACCATGACAGTCCCAGGCTGCCGAGGCCGCCCGCGTTTGAGACCGCGGCGGGCAGGCGAGGATCCGTGGCCAGCGGCGCCAGGACGATCGGGTGTTCAATCCCAAGCAGCTCGCACACCGGTGTGTGGGTGCTCATGGGGTGGCCCCCTTTCTGGCGCCCACGGCGCCGGTTGATTACGCTGATTGTGGACCCGAACGGCTCCGATGGCGCCCGGGTGACCACTGGTCCATACCCGTGCCGCAAGCTGACCGTGGACCACCGGGCGCGAGCAGACGAACGCCGGCCACCCGTTCTCGCCACTCCTCAACCATTGACAGGAGCAGATCATGCGCAGCGACATCGTCCCCGGCGCCACCTTCCCCGACTACGAGTTGCCCGATCACGAGAACGTTGCTCGAAAGCTCAGCGAGATCCAGGGCGCCGACCCGCTGATCCTCACGCTCGCGCGCGGCAACTACTGCCCCAAGGAGCACCAGCAGCATCTCGAGCTCGCCGCCAACTACCCCAAGATCGCCGTGGCCTACACGAAGGTCGCCACCATCTCGACCGACACCCACCATTCCAGCCAGGAGTTCCGCGCGTCGACCGGCGCCCAGTGGCCCTTCCTCTCGGACCCGGAGCGGACCGTCCAGAAGGACCTCGACATCCAGGAGTACACCGACCCCGAGCACGACCCGATGATCCCCCACACCCTCGTGCTGAGGCCCGGCCTGGTCGTTCACCGCATCTACAACGGCTACTGGTTCTGGGGCCGTCCCTCCTTCGTGGATCTCTGGCACGACCTACGGACCGTGACGAGCGAGATCCGTCCCGACTGGGATCTCAGCAAGCCCGGACTGCACGAAGCGTGGGATGCCAGCGACTACTCGTCATTTCACGGATGGGACCGGCGCGCCCCTCAGTCGACGCCGTCGTCCTACAGCTCCTGACCCACGGCTGCGCCCAGTAGTAGCCGGTGGGAGCGCGCTAGGGCGCGAGGGGAAGCAGCGTGAGACGGCGTGGCCTGCCGGTGGGCCGCCGGGCCCGACAGTGGGCGGCGAGCTCCTCATAGACATCGTCGCCGCACACACGCCGTAGCTCCTGCTCCATGCTGAGGTACACCGGCTGCTTGGCGCCGTATGCCTCCTCGTGCTCGGTGCACCACCAGTCGATGATCCCCTCCTGCCCCCAGTCGGCCGTCCGCGACGCCCGGACCGTGGTGGTCTTGGTCGTCGTGTCACTGTCGAAGAACAGCGGCACCTGCCAGCAGATCTCCGGCTTCCAGTCGATCGGTTCCTCGCCCCGGCGCAGCGCCGCGAGATGAAGCGCACAGCCGGCTCCGGCGGGGTGGTCAGGGCGGTTGTGGAAGATGCAGGCGCCGCGATAGATGCGGGTGTGGACGCTGTCGTGCTTGAAGCGCGCCTTGCCCCACGGGTCCCTGCCCCCGCGCCGCAGTGCCACGCGCCGGTTCTGCCAGTCCTCGTCGGTCAGCTGCTCGACCCGTCCGCGGATCATCGCCAGGTCCTCGCGGCCGGGTGCGTCGCCCTCTCCTCGATAGATCTCGACACCAAGCACGCAGCAGCCGCGCGCGCTGCCCTGCCGCCGGATGTCCGGGCACCCGCGTCCCCAGATGCACCCGTAGGCAGACAGCATGAAGGTGAGGTCGAACTCCCAGTTCCACCCGGCGCTGTCCGTGAACGTGGCCGTTTCGCGCGTGAGCATCAGGATCTCCGACATGATCTCACCTCCGGGGAGGGCTTTCCGGGGGCGGCGGTTGGTTGAATCCCGTCCCGTGGCCTCCACTGCCCCGCACCGGCGATCCCGATCGCTGCCCGGCGAGCTCCCTGAAGCCGCCCCTGGCGAGGTGCTCGTCTGGACCGATGGCGCCTGTCAGCGCAATCCCGGCCCGGGCGGGTGGGCTGCGCTGCTCTGCTGGGAAGATGGGGTCATCGAGGAGCACAGCGGCGGTCTGGCCCTCACGACGAACAACATCATGGAGATGACCGCCGCTCTGGAGGGCCTGCGCGCGCTGCCGTCCGGGTCGCGGGCGTGCATCGTGACCGACTCCCGCTACCTGCACGACGGCATGACCTCCTGGATGGCCGGCTGGAAACGCAAGGGCTGGAGGACGGCTTCGGGCACCCCGGTCAAGAACAAGGAGATCTGGGTCCAGCTCGACGGCGCAGCGTCTGACCACGAACAGGTTCGGTGGCACTGGGTCAAGGGGCACATCGGCCACGCGCTCAACGAGCGAGCTGATGTGCTGGCGGTCGCTGCCACGCGGCACGCCGCCCGGCGCGGGCGCTGAGAGCGTGGCCGGCGGTCAGCCGCCGGCCACCAGGTCGTGAGTCCTGTGAGCGGCCCTGCGGTCTCGCTTTCGCGCAATCAACCGCGCGTCGGCATGTTGCATGAGGCCCTGAGGGTCGGCCGCCTCCTCGGGCGCCGTCGCCCAGGCGAATGTCGCCCTCACTCCCCCAACTGCCGGAGGGGTGTCAGCCGATCGAATCGCCTGATCGAGCGCATCGACGAGGCGCATCACGGCGTCGGGCCCTGCGCCGGCGGCGAGGACCGCGAACTCGTCCCCGCCAATGCGAGCAAGCCGGTCCCCCCGGCGCACGACCCGCTGGGCCGCGTCTGCGACCGCGCGCAGTACCGCATCCCCGACAGGGTGACCGTGGAGATCGTTGATGAGCTTGAACTCGTCAAAGTCAAACAGCACAAGCGCCGCTCCCTCCGTTTCGCCTGCAGCCAGTCCGCGGGCGAAGACGTCCTGGAGCGCCGCGTCGAAGCTGCGTCGGTTGAGCAGGCCGGTGAGGGGGTCCACCTCGGCCATCTGGCGTTGGCGAGCCTCGGCGGCGAGCAGTCTCCGCTTGAGGAACTGCATCACGACCACTTCACCGGCAACCGCCATCGCGAATGTCGCAATGCGCGCCGGATACGCAGAGGTCAGGGCCGCGGGGTCATAGAGCAGCGGCGTCGCAAACGCGCAGACAAACAGGACCACGAGCGGCCAGGCGAGTCGAGGCGGGAAGAAGTAGGCCAAAAACAGCGCGGTGAACAGCAACACCGGCTGGAGGTAGCTGTTCACGCCCCCGGTCGCCCACAGGGCGAGCGCGACGATCGGCATCATCGCCGCCGTCACCCCTGCGCGCCGGCCGATCGGCATGGTCTTGGCGCGGAGGCCGAGCCAGAGCGATATGCCGCCCCAGCCCGCGGCGAAACCCGCGAGGGCAAACGCCCAGCCCAGATGCGTCCTCAGAGTCCCGGGGAGGACGAGCACGGCCACCCCGATCGCCGCGGTGGCCAGCCACATGACCCCGGAAGTGACATCCGCCAGCGGTCCGTCGTCGCGCGGATCGTCCTGCCGGGTTGGGGCGTGCGCTCTGGGCCTCGGGAGAAAGGACATGGCACCCTAGTGATCGGAAACTCACTGGGCATGCTTGAAGCCGACCGGACGGTCTCGTCTTCCGCTCAGCCAAGGTCTCTCGACGACGCGAGCGGGCAAACGCGGACCAGCCGCCGTGGGCCGTCCTTGCTCAGCGATCGGGGGAGCGCCCGCCCGCGCCAGGAGGCGGAGGTGGCTGGCGTTTCGGCCCCGTGAGAACCGCGACGCGTCGTACCACAGGGTCGGCGCGTCGATCGCCTGCGTTGGCGGGCGCCTGCCATTCCGATCGCTGTTCGATCAGCGAGCGGAAGGGGCGATTGTCGCGAGCCTGCCATGACAGGAAGCGCAGGCCGGTCGTTTCGTTCGTCAGGTGCATGACCTCGGCCACACCGGCGTAGTGAAAGCTCGGGCCGCTCAGCTCAAATCCGGTCTGCTGTCCGACGGTGAGGGTGGTGTCGGCGACGAGCATGCCGCCCTCGGACAGGTTGATGACGCCCTCAACATCCCGGGAGTCGCGGCCGGATCCGATCCTCGCTCGGAAATCTCGAACATCGGTGATACGCGGGTGCCGGCGGTCGTTGTTCATCGGCGCCTCCGATGTGGTTCGTGGGGACAGACCGGCGCCTCCGCGAAGCTCGCGCCGATCGCTGGCCGTGTCCTTGCCATGTTGACAGCTCGCCGAGTTCAGCCGACGGCCGGCTCGTGCTACCCGGGGTTCTGGCGATCATAGGCTCGTGCGATGGCCTGCCAGAGGTCGGTCGAGGTCGGCTCGCCGCCTTCGCCCTGGAGGTTGGTGGCGACAGCGATCGTCAGCTGCCGCGAAGGGTCAGTCCAGTCTTCGGCCTCGAAGCCGCCGAAGTAACCGCGGTGCCCGAGCCAGTACCGACCATCGAACGACCGGTCTCGCATACCGAAGCCATAGTCGCCGCGGCCGATGTCGGTCATCTGTTTGACTCCTGCCGCACTGACCAGCCGACCGCCCAGCAGAGCGTTGCCGAACCAGGCCAGGTCGAGCGAGCTCATGGCCAGACCGCCATCGGTGAACACCGGCCCCCACACGGCGCTCGACACGCCGAAGCCCGGGATCCACTGACTGACGGGCGAGCCATCGCGGTCGCCCAGGTACGGGTGGGCGATGAGCGCCTTGGCCGCCGCAGCGGGAACGAACGTCGCGGACGTGATCCCGAGCGGTCTCGCGATCAGCTGTTGAAAGTCGCGCTCGATCGAGCGATGGGTGATCCGCTCCAGAATCGCACCGAGCACGATGTAGTTGGTGTCCGAGTACTGGTAGTCGAGTCCGGGGGCAAACTTCGGGGTTCCCAGTCCTGTGCCCAGTCCGGTCAGGACCTGGTCGACTGTCCAGTGGTGGCGCGGCCGCTCGCGCATCATCGACTGGATGCGCGGGTTGTCGAGGTAATCCGGGAGCCCGCTGGTCATGTTCAGCAGCATCCGCACGGAGATCTGGTGGGCGTTCGGAAGCCGGGGGTAGAACTGCGACAACCTCGTCTCCAGCGACAGATGACCGTGCTGAATTTCCAGCATGACCATCGTGGCCACGACGGTCTTCACCGCGCTGTTGAGGACGAAGAGGGACCGGTCGGTTGCCGGACGCTCGGAGCGTAGGTCGACAACCCCCGTCGCATCGGCCCACACCACGCGGCCGCACACCACCACCGCCCCGGTGACAGCGGGGGCGTGCAGGCGAATGCGCGCGGCGCCCAGCGCCGCGTCGAGCACGCCACCGAGCGCGGACTGCCCGGAATGCATGGCGGACGCACCCGTTCGGATGCGGGTCGGGCGGGAGCTGGGTGCGCATCCACCCTGGCGAGAGGGTGAAATGGGAACCGGCGCCGACGCCGGCGTCGACGGCCGCGTTCCACCGTGCCCGCCCGTCGTCAGCAGCGCGACTACGGCGATCGCGACGATCGCGCCAGCCAGCAGCGAGGCCAACGCTCGAAGATGGGGCAGGCGCAAGACACTGATCGTGCGCGTGGACTCGAGCATCTCGGTTTCTAAGGGGCGCCACATAAAGTAGGCATGAGGCGTGGCGCACCCGTTGACTGCGTGCAGCGGTTCGGTTAAGCCACGGCCATGGGCGCGACCAGGTCGGCGACACCTGATGCGAGCGGACGCCGATTCACGCGCTCTCGGGGACGAGCGAGCCGACGAGGACGGCGTACACGTTGATCGGCTCGGCCTTCCCCTTCACCAGCACCTCGCCCTGCGCTTCGACCGCAATATCGTCGCCGAGACCGCTCCGCGTGTCCTCATTGATGAGGATCGGCCGCTGGGCGACCTTGGTGTGCGACTCGAGTCGTGCCGCGATATTGACGGTGTCGCCGACGCAGGTGTAGGTCGCCCGCTGCTGCGTCCCGGTGTAGCCGGCGATGACCCGCCCCGACGCGATCCCGATACCGATCTGAATCTGCACGTTGCCCCGCCCCGCCTGCTCATCGTTGAACAGGCGGATCAGGTCGATCATCTGCCGCGCTGCGAGCACGGCGGCCCGGCGATGGTCCTCACGCGACAAGGGCGCGCCGAAGATCGCCATCAGGCCGTCGCCTGCGATCAGGCTCACGATCCCGCCCTCGCCGTTGATCGCGTCCATCATCAGCGTGTAGTAGTCGCTCAGCAGCGCAATCGTCTCCGCCGGTTCTTGGGCCTCGGCGATCGTCGTGAACGAGCGGATGTCGCAGAACATCGCCGAGGCGTCAACGTACTTGCCGCCGAGCGAGAACCCCGACGTGAGCAGATCCTCAGCTACCTCCTTGGTGGCGAACTTGCTGATCAGCTCGCGCTGCTGGTCGCGCAGGCGCTTCTTCTCGAGGCTCGCGTTGACTCGCGCGTTGAGTAACACGTGGTTGACCGGCTTGGTCAGGTAGTCCTCTGCGCCCATCTCTAGGCACCTCACGACACTGTCGAGCTCGTCGAGCGACGACGTCACGACCACCGGGATGTCGCGGAGATGCGGGTCGCGCTGGAGCTCCCCCAGGACTCCGTAGCCGTCGAGCTCGGGCATCAAGACGTCCAGCAGGATCAGGTCAAAGCGCCGCTGTCGCAACAGGTCGAGCGCTTCCGTGCCGTCTTCGGCGAAGACGATGGTATGCCCGTCTAGCTCGAGCCCACGGGCGAGCAGGAGCCGGTTGACCCGGTTGTCGTCCGCGATCAGGATCGTGCCGGCAGTCGGACCGGAGCCGCTCACGACACCGGTTCCGAGCGAAGCGACGCGAGGGTGTGCTCGAGCGCCCGGTACGCCTGCTCGATCTGATCCACGAGCTGCGAGAGGCCGTCGAGGCGCCCGTCCTTCGCGCGCTGCTCGACGGTGCGGCAGAGCTCTGCGAAGACCGTGGCGCCCAGTGTCGAGCCGTTGGACTTCAGCGTGTGCGCCGCTCGGCGCAGCTCCTCGGTGTCATGGCGCTCAAGCGAGCTGCGGAGGCTCGTCATCAGCGCCGCCGCATCCGCGAGAAACATGTCAACTACCTCGATGAGGAAGTCAGCGCCGCCGAGGTCTCGCAGGTTCTGGAGCGCGGCACCCTCGAGGATGACCTCGCTCTCCGGCGAGTCGGCATCACCACTCTCTCCCGACCCGGCGTCAGGGTTTCGGAGCGGTTGGGCGCGCTTCAGCGCAGCGGCCAGCTCTTCTGCTCGGATCGGCTTTGCCACATAGTCGCTCATGCCGGCCGAGAAGCAGGCCTCGCGATCCTCGGGCAGCGCGTTCGCGGTCATCGCGATGATGTGCGGGCGGCTCTCCAGCGGCCACTGTTCACAGATCCGGCGTGAAGCGTCGAGACCGTCGAGCTCGGGCATCTGCACGTCCATCAGCACGACGTCATAGGGCCGCTGCTCAAGCGCCGCCAGTGCTTCGAGACCGTTCAACGCGACATCGGCGCGGTAGCCGAGCCGCTTGAGGAAGCCGAGCGCGACCTTCCGGTTCATCGCATTGTCTTCCGCGAGCAGGATCCGCAGCGAGGACATCGCGTGCTTGCCGCCGGCCGCGACCTCGGCCGTCTCTTCCCTCGCCTGGCCCGCGGTCAGCACCTGCAGGAACGTGTTAAACAGCTGTGACGCCTTGAGCGGTTTCGCGAGCTGGGCCGCGAAAACGCCTGACCACTGGTCCTCGGGCAGGCGGCCGAGTGACGTCAGAAGCACGATCGGGAGGTCGTGCTCGCTGCGACGGGCCCGGAGCTCCGCGCCCAGGGCGAGCCCGTCCATCTCCGGCATCATCATCTCCAGCACGGCCACGTCGAACGGCTCACCGGCCTCGATCAGCGCGAGCGCATCAGCGGGCAACTCGACCGCGACTGGCTCCATTCCCCACGAGCGGGCGTGTCGGCTCACGATCTCCCGGTTCGTCGCGTTGTCGTCGACGACGAGGATGCGCTTGCCGGCGAGCTGCGGCAGGCCCTCCTCCGGGTGAATCTGGCTCGGCACCTCGGCCGCCGTGACGGGCAAGGCGATGCGGAAGGTCGAGCCGCTGCCCGCTTCGCTCTGCACGGAGATCGTGCCGCCCATCAGGTCCACGAGGCGCTTGGAGATGGCGAGGCCGAGCCCCGTCCCGCCGAAACGGCGGGTCGTCGAGGCGTCCACCTGGCTGAACGAGGTGAAGAGCCTGTCCATCCGGTCCGGTGGGATCCCGATCCCGGTGTCGCGCACGACGAGCTCGAGCTGGTAGGCGGTCGACTCGGTCGGCTCGGCGTGCGCGAGGATGACAACCTCGCCCGTCTCGGTGAACTTGACCGCGTTGGAGAGCAGGTTGAGCAGCACCTGACGCAGGCGGGCCTTATCGCCAAGGATTCCAGCGGGCGCGGCCTCGTCGATCAGGCAGCCGAGCTCAATGCCCTTCTCCCAGGCGCGTGGTGCGACGATGTCCAGCGCTCCCTCCACGCACTCGCGCAGGCTGAACGCCTCGCGTTCGAGGTCGAGCTTGCCCGCCTCGATCTTCGAGTAGTCGAGGATGTCGTCGATCACGTGCAGGAGCGCGTCTCCACTGGTCCGCACGACCTCGGCGAACTCCCGCTGCTCCGCCATCAACTCCGTTCCAAGCAGGAGATCGGTCATTCCGATCACGGCGTTCATCGGCGTCCTGATCTCGTGGCTCATCGTCGCCAGAAAGGCGCTCTTGGCCTGCGTCGCCGCCTCGGCCTCGTGACGGGCGCGCTGCAGCTCGGTGACATCGTGGTAGACGCCGAGGAAGCCGACGCGCACGCCGTCCACGGTGAGCGGGACGAGCATCAGCTCGAGGTGGACCAGGGTTCCGTCCCGGCGCCGGCGCTGGGTGATCCGCTGCGCCCGGCCGGCTCGCATCGCTTCGCGCGTGATCTCGCGCCCCTCCTCGCGGCTGGAGTCGCCGAAGACGAGGTCGTCGATCGGCCGGCCCAGAGCCTCCTCGGCGGAATAGCCGAACAACTCGGCCGCGGCCGGGTTCCACTCGGTCACGCGCTCCTCGGCGTCCATGACCACGACCGCGGCGGGACTGATGGAGAGCAGCGACTCGAGATATCCGCGCTGTCGCTCCACCTCGGCGAACAGGCGGGCGTTGTGGATCGCGACTCCGACGTTGGCCGCGATCGTCGCGAGCAGGCGGGAGTCGGCTTCGCCGAAGCGACCCTCCTCATCGATGCTCTGGACGCTGATGACGCCGATCGCGGAATTCCCCACGAGGATCGGCATGCCCAGGTACGACCGCACGCTGGTGCCAACCGGGTTGTGCTCGTCGAACTGCGCCGAGCGGTTGAGCACCAGCGGCTCGCGCGATTCAAGGATCCGCGACGTCAGCCCCTCGCCGAACGTGATCGGAGCCTGCTCGCTGGGCTCCCCGCTCTCGTAGTAGTAGACGAAGTCGATCCGGCCCGACGGTTGGTCGTGGAGGGCCACGTAGGCGATGTCGGCCTCGAATGTCTCGCGCACCTGCTCGCCCACGAGGTCGATCAGCGCGTCAAGGTCGAGCTGTGAGGCGAGCGCCTGTCCGACCCTGTTGACCGTCGCGAGCTCGGCCACACGCTGGCGCGTCTCCTGGCCGAGGCGCGCGTTGTGGAGTGCGACGCTGAGGCTGCTGGCGAGCGTCGTCAGGAGCCGCCGGTCGTCCTCACCGAATGCGTGGGTCCGGTCGATGTTCTGGAGCGAAACGACGCCGGTGGAGCGTCCGCCCACGACCAGGGGGACGAAGAGCGCTGACTTGGACGATTCTCCGGACAGCGCGACGGGATTGCCGTAGCGCTCGAACACCTCCGGCGCGATCTCCTCGATCATCAGCGGCACGCGCGTCTCCATCACGTGCTTGCGGAAGCCGATCAGCTCGATCGGCTCGTCCGGGAAGCGCACACCACGCTCGATCGTGTACGGGAAGCGCAACAGGCCGGAGGTCTCGTCGTAGATGCCGATGTCGACGACCTGCGCGTCGAAGACCTCCTGGATCTTGTCGCCGACGAGGTCGTAGATCGCTTGGGAATCGAGTTCGCCGGCGATCGCCGCCTGGACGCTGTTGATCAGCGCGAGCTCGGCGTTGCGCTGCCGCGTCTCGTGCACGAGGCGTGCGTTGTCGAGCGCGACGCTCAAGCTGCCCGCGAGCGTCTGGAGGAGCTGCTGGTCAGAGTCGCTGAACGCATGCGTGCGATCGAGGTTCTGAAGCGAGATCACGCCGGTCGCGCGCCCACCGACCACGAGCGGGACGTAGAGCAGCGACTGGGCCGGCTCCCCGGCGAGCACGTGCGGATTGCCGTAGCGCTCGGCCACCTCGGGCGTGCTCTCCTCGATCATCAGCGGCTTGCGCGTCTCCATCACGTGCTTGCGGAAGCCGATCAGCTCGATCGGCTCGTCGGGGAAGCGCACGCCGCGCTCGATCGTGTACGGGAAGCGCACCAGGCCGGAGGCCTCGTCATAGATGCCGATATCGACAACCTGCGCGTCGAAGACGTCACGGATCCTGTCGCCGACGGTGTCGTAGATCGCCTGTAGCTCGAATTCGCCGGCGATCGCCTCCTGGACGGTGTTGATCAGCGCAAGCTCCGCGTGGCGTTGGCGCGTCTCCTCGATCGCCTGCGCTCTCGAGAGGGCGACGCCGACATGCTGGCCGACGAAGGTGAGCAGGTCCTCGTCCTGCTCCGTGTAGCGGAAGTCCGGCAGGTAGG
Organism: uncultured Actinomycetota bacterium; assembly: GCA_963758035.1. GTDB lineage: Bacteria > Actinomycetota > Thermoleophilia > Solirubrobacterales > Solirubrobacteraceae > Palsa-465. The sequence continues at coordinate 756,762 of CAVWTW010000010.1, read as the reverse complement.
ACTGCACGACGAGGACGCCGACCGTGCGACCGTCGCCGAACGCCAGCGGCACCCCCAGCCAGTCCTCAGCTAGATCGCCGACCAGCTCGACTTCGCCGAGCTCGACGAGCTTTTCGACCCGCTCTCTTGAGAGGTGCTGTGGCTTTCCCGTCTGGAGCACGTAGGCGGTCGTGCCCCGCGCGTCGCCGCTTCCGAAGTGCTCCCACCGCTGGGGATCGGGGACTTCGGTGTCGACCTCGTCGACGAAGTACGGCCAGCTGATCAGACGGCGCGCCTCGTCGTAGAGCGCGATGTAGAAGTTGCTCGCATACATGAGCTCGCCAACGACACCATGAATAGCTCGGTAGAACTCCTGCAGGTCACGGGCCGCGCTCGCCAGCTCGCCGATCCGATAGAGCGCCTTGGCCGCCCGCGCGCGCTCGGCTTCGACGGCCTCGAGTTCCACCAGGCGGCGGGTCGCGTCGGCAAGCTTGGATGAGGGGTCGGCGGAAGGCTTCATGAGGAGCCGTCGGGTTGCGCGAGGTCGAGCTGTCGCGAAAGGACCACAACCGGTGGCTCGCGCAATACCTCGTCGGTCAACGGCCGCGCGCGCCGCGTGCGACCCTAACCGATCCCCGGAACCCCGACAAGCCGCCGGATAGGACTGCTCTCGGTCGGCCGTCGCCGCGTCCGCACCGGCCGGCGTGCGACCATCCGGATGGCGTTCGGGAGGCGGGCATTCGTAGAGTGACGTGCCGGAGGGTTGACGTGTCGAGTGCAGAGGCCCGCGATGTCTGAGGTGCCGCCCGAGGGCTCGCGATCCAGGCGACGGGTCCCGGTCGACCGCGAGCGGCTCGTGCGGACCCTGACCTTCTGGCTGCGCCCGGCGTTCGTGCTGCGCGTCCTGAATCGGTTTCAGCTCATCGCCGGCTTCGACCGGGCGATGGCGCTGGCCTCGAGCACCCTGACCGCGTTGATCCCGCTCGCGGTCCTGGCCGGCGCATTGGTCCCGCATCTCCAGGCTGAGGGCGCTGCACGATGGGTGATCGATCGCTACCACTTGACCGGTGGAGGGGCCGAAGCGGTGCGGGACACGCTGGCGCCGGCCACCTCCACGAACGCAGACGTGGGTGTGATCGGCGCGGTGCTGTTGGTGATCGCCGTGCTCAGTTTCGCCCGGGGCGTGCAGCGGTTATTCGAGCGCACGTGGGAGCTGCGTCCGTTGAGCGTCCGCAACACGTTCAACGACCTGATGTGGATCGCTGGGCTGATCGCGTACCTGGTCATCAGTGGCGTGGCCCACCGCGAAATCGGACGGAGTCGCGTCCAGGTCGGGGCGAACCTGCTGCTCACCCCTCTGACTGCGATCTTCCTCGCCTGGAGCGGCCGCGTGTTGAGCGCGAAACGGATCACGATGAAGAGTCTCACCCCCTTCGCCGTCGTCGCGGGCCTGGCGCTCGCCGTCTATTACGCCGGGGCGGCGGTGTACGTGCCGCACCTGTTCAGCTCGTACGCGAGTCGCTACGGAGCCATCGGGGCGGTGTTCGCGATGATCTCCGCGCTGTTTGGCTTCATGGTGGCGCTGGTCGCCTCGGCGGCGCTCGGACGCGAGGTGTTCGACGAGCTCAACCGGATCCGCGCCGGCGAGCGACCGCCCGACGACGAGGTCCGTCGCGAGTGGGACACCTTCATCCGCGAGGCCCGTTCGCGCTGGCAGACGCTGCGCGAGCAGATCGATCGGCTCCGCAGAAGAAATCCACCCAGCGCCCCTGATGGTGACGATCAGTGAACCCGAGCCCTCGCGCGGGCGCCACGTGCACAGTCTCCCCCGGCCGGACCGCGCACGTTCACCCCAGGCGCGAGATCCCTCTGCCGATCAAAACGATCCCGAACACGCCGATGATCGCGCCGACGGCCGCGAGCTTGTTGGCCTGCATCCAGCGGGAGAAGCGGCTGACCGTCACCGCTGTGCGATCGCCGTCGATCGCATACCCGGCGATCGGTATCTCGATCAGGATGAACTTGATCAGTGCGAACACCACCATCGCACCCACCGCTGTGACAACCCCATAGCCGCCTCTCGCAAGACGCCCCACAGCGACGAGGTCAAACGGGCCGGGGACGGCCAGCAGCGCGCCGACCAGGCACGCGACGACGATCGAACCTTCGCTGAGCGCCTGCTCTGCCCGTGCACGCGTCCTGGCCGCGGCCGCCGAGCCCGGTCGTGGACGCCGCGCGCCTCGATGCGATGCCGGCCGGTTTCGATCGAGCAGCACTCGGCCGCGAGGAGTCGCGAGCAGGAGCGCGACCACTACCGCGATCGCCCCGGCCGCGAGATAGGCCGACGGGCCGAGCCGGTGAGAACTTGTACCGGCGACGCTCCCGCTCGACCGGAAGACCGCGAAGATCAGGACGCTGCTGCCGACGCTCACGAGCAGACTGGCGAGATAGCAGGCCCAGAGGAGCGGCTGCGGATTGGGGCGCGTCAGGGTGATCACAACCACCGCAAGCAATTGCGGATACACGGCCGCGGCTAGCGCAAGCAGAATGATCGAGCCCACATCGCCGCCCTCCGGCAGCCCTGGCGTCCGGGAGTCGTTTGCGTAACGGTAAACCAGGCCTAGGCGCGGACGTCAGCGGGCTGGCCGGAAGGCTGACGAGAGGGTCGTGCTGGGGTCCGGTAGCGTGTCGTGCGATGCCCGATCGGTTCAGCGACCGGAGTCCCGACGTCCCGTCTGAGGACGAACTCCGCGCCCACGCGGCCTTCAACGCGCGGCAGAGCGCAAGCGGCATCGGCGCGGCGGTAGCCCGCTTCGACCGCAGCGAGAGTGGTCACTACTGGGAGTGCATCGTCAGCGACGCGGACCAGTGGCACTTCATCCGGGTGCTCGGTGTCGATCTGGGCTCGACTCCCGACCTTGCGAGTGAGGACATCGAGCGGGGCATCGAGACATACGCAGCCACACTTCCAGATTCGTATCGGCTCACCGCGCTCGTGAACGGGAACCCCCTGCACGTCGATCGAAGCGGCAGGGTGAGCGACTGACGCTCACGCGGTCCAGCGAGCGACCCGGCCTCAGCAGCCGCGATTGAGCTTGCTCGAACCGGGCGCCAGGCAGCCGATTTGCGGCTTCGGCAGCTTTGCCTTGCGGATCACGAACACGAACGCCTTGCCGTTGGTGTTGCGCTGGGTCACGGTGACGGTGATCCGACTGCCGACGCTGAGCTGGTGGCCGCGGAACAGGCGGGTGAGGTCGACATTGTGGCTGCGGGCGCGGCACTTCTTGCCTTCGCACTTGACCGGCTTGACGGCCGCTGCTGACTGGGACTTGGATGGGCAACCGTGGCCGGTGCAGACCAGCTTGAGCACGGCTTCGGTGGGGACTGACGCCACCTTCATGGAAGCGATGGTCGTCGCCGTTCCGTGCGCGACCAGCGCGAAGTCCCAGGTCATGGATGGGGTCGGGCTGAGCGCGTGGGCACGGACCGTGTAGTTGCACTTGGCGCTGGCGTGGTTGCCGGCGTTATCGGCGCCGGTCAGGGTCACCGACTTCCTGCCGATAGACGATGCCCGGACCGCGGCGGCGACGGTCCCGGCGGCGGCGCCGGACCCGGCGTCGCTGACGTTGGCGCGAACGGCGCCCCCGCGAGAGCCGACCAGGAACGCGGGCGCGCCGGCGCAGCGGACCGTCGGCCGCGTCGTATCGATGCGGAAGCCGACGCTCACGGGCGTGCCCGTGTTGCCCTGCGAATCCTGGGCAGCGGCATAGGCCGAGTGGAGGCCGTTGCCCGAGACGTCGGCGCCGGCGCCGGCCAGCGAGCAGGCGGGCGCGATCGCAGCGAACGTGGCTGGTGGCGCTGGCGGATCGGCGACGCAGCGCAGCGACGCCACCGGGTACACGTTGTCGGAGGCGGCGGCGGTGAGGTGGACGCCCGTCGTGTACCAGCCGTGGGCGCCGTTGGGCGCGGCCGGGGAGAGCGCCAATGACGTCACGGGCGGGAACGCCCCACCGTCGACGGCGATCCCGTTCGGACCGTTGGGGCCGGCGATGAAGGCGTGCGCCGCCGAGCTGCCGTCCAGGTTGGCGCGGCCGATCGCGTTGTCGGGGAAGCTGGTCCAGTACACGTGGCCCGCGTCGACCGCGACCGCGCTCGGCGAGTTGAGGCCAGCGATGAAGTCGTTGTCCGCCGCCCCGCCTGCGATAGGAGCGCGGCCGATCGATCCGTGGCCGAAGTCGGCCCAATAGATGTGGCCGGAGTCGACGGCGACACCGTTGGGGCCGTCCAGGCCGGCGATGAAGGTCTGGGTCGGGGTGACACCGTTGAGGGGGGCGCGCCCGATCGTCCCGTTCCCGTGGTTGACCCAGTAGATGTTGGTGGAGTTCACCGCGACGCCCTCGGGCCCGTTGGCGCCGGGGATGAAGTTCGGGTTGGGCACGGAGCCGTCGAGGTTGGCGCGCCCGATCGAGTTTGTGCCCTCGTTGGTCCAGTAGACGTGATCGGCGTCGACGGCGACCCCGCTCGGCTCCGACAGGCCCGTGATGAAGTTCTGGTTGGGCGAGGAGCCGTCCAAATTGGCGCGACCGATCGTGTTGGTGGCGTCGTTGGCCCAATACACGAACTGCCCGTCGACGGCAACGCCGGCTGCCTGCGGCACGGCCACGAAGCCCTCGTCGGCGGCGGCTCCGTCCAGGCCGGCCCGGCCCACGCTGCTGCCGGCGAAGTTGCTCCAGTAGACGTAGGCGTTCGCCGACGCAGCCGCCCACCCGCAGACGCACGCGACGACGAGCGTCACAACACTTTTCGGTCCCACTGGCAGCAGCATATCTGCCGAGCGTGACCGGCGAGCAGAAGATCAGATCGCGATCGCTACATCTCAGCTGGACACTGCATCGTGGTGCACAGCGGTTCGGAGCTCGCTTTGACGGCTACCCACGCGCATGCGGCGGTGGCGAGGAGCGTCACGGCGATCGCGTCGGTGGTGGCGGCAAGCCCACGGGCCGGACCGTGGCCTGCGCTGCTGAGGTAGATACCGGCGAAGCTGGCGACACCGAGCACGGTCCCGATCCAGTCCGCGGTGAGGACAAGTCCGCTCAGGTCGGCGGCTTGGGCTGGGCGTACGAGCGTGCTCAGGCGATGTGCGAGAGGCGAGAATCCGACTGCGTGCCCGACCCCGGCCGCGAACAGCAGCGGCGCGGCAAGCGTCAACGGCCAGCCGCCGTGGCGCGCGAGCAGCCCGATCGCGAGCAGTGCGACGCCCATCAGGAGGGGGCCGAGCACCGGCATCCGGGCGCGTGTGGGGTGGCTGGCGCTGGTCCACGTGAGGCAGGCGACGGCAAAGCCCGTCGCGTAGATCGCGAAGACCAGTCCCGCGCGTAGCGGCGAGAACCCGAGATCGGTTTGCAGGAACAGGGTGAGACTGAGCAGGAACCCGGAGTAGCAGGCCATGATCAACAGCACCGCGAGCACGCCCGGCACGACCCCTGGTTGCTGCAGCACCCCGAGGTCGAACAGCGGGTGCCCCGCTCGAGCTTTCAGGCGGCGCTCGAGCGTGACGAATGCGACGCCTGTGATGGCGCAGCCGGCGAAACACGGCCACACCCAGGGCGGCCAGCCGTAGTCGCGGCCGAGGCTGAGCGGCGCGACCAGCGCCAGCATGCAGGTGCTCAGCAGCGCTACCCCGCCGAGGTCGAGCCGCTGGCCGCTACCGCGGCCGATCCGCGGAAGCGCGCGGCGCGAACTGACGAGCAGCACGGCGCCTACGGGCACGTTGGCAAGGAGAGCAGGCCGCCACGCGGCAGCGAGCAGGTGCGCGCTCACGAGGATCCCCCCGAGGATCTGGCCCACCGCGACACCAGCGGCGAGGATCATCGAGTACGTGCCGATCGCTCGGGCCCGACGCTGGCCCTCGAACTGCGTTTGGATGATCGACAGAACCTGCGGCATCATCAATGCCGCGGCGGCACCCTGACACGTCCGCGCGACGATCAGCACCTGGACACTGGGGGCTAGGCCGCCGGCCAGCGACGCCAGCGTGAACGCCCCCACCCCGTACACGAACGCCCGCCCGCGGCCGAGGGTGTCCCCGAGCCGCGCGCCGGTGACGACCAACGCCCCAACGGCCACCGTGTACATCACCACGACAAGCTGCAGTTCGCCGCCGGAGGCGTGAAGGTCAGCGCGCAACGAAGGCGCGGCGACGGCCAGGATCGAATCATCCATGGTGGCCATCGCCTGGCCGGCGAGCAGGATCACGAGCGCCGCCATCGCAGCCAGCTTGTCGCGCCGCATCCAGGCCGTCTTGGACATTCCTGCTCGTTTGCGACAATTTGGATGATGCTCTCGACGCGCACACTGCTCGATCGCGATGGCATCACGATCAGAGACGTTCGCTGCCGCCACGCGATCGGCCGCGGACCGGAGATCGAGGCCAGCACTGAGCGCACGGTCGTGTTCGTTCGCCGCGGCTGCTTCATCCGGAGGGCACGCGGCGTCCACTCGCTACTGGACCCCATGGCCGCGTACTGCGCAAATCCCGGCGAGGACCAGCGCTTCGATCACCCACACGCCGGTGGCGATGACTGCACGGCCATCGGTTTCGCCGCGACGCTCACCGCGTCGATCTGGGGCGACGACGTACTCCCCGCCGGCCGACTCCCAACCTCGCCGCGGCTCGACCTCGAGCATCGGCTGCTGCTCGCAGCCGCTCGTCGCGGGGGCGACACGCACGAACTAGCCGAACGGGCGATCACGCTCGTCGCGGGTGCACTCGAGCAGGTCGACCCGCGGCCCGTCGCCGCGGGCCGACCGGCGACGATCCGCGCCCGCCGCGGCGTTATCGACGGTGCTCGTGAGATTCTCGCCGCCGAGCCGGAGTGTCCGCTGCCTGAGCTGGCGCGAACACTCTCCGTCTCGCCGCACCATCTCAGTCGGATCTTCCGCGCCGCCACCGGTCACACCATCTCGCGCCATCGCATTCGCCTCCGTGCGCGCGCCGCCCTCGAGCAGCTCGCCGATGGCGAGCGAGACCTGGCCCGGCTCGCCGTCGAGTTGGGCTTCGCCGATCAAAGTCACCTCTGTCGTGCGCTGCGCGTCGAGACCGGCCACGTGCCCTCCGCGCTTCGCAGTGCGCTCGGGTCTCCCGGCTCGACACCCATCAGGCCTGACTAGCCGCGCCCGCGGCACGCATGTTTCGGACCAGCCGCAACGACGAGGTGGTCACGCCCGACACCAACCAGTTCCTCACCGCGGGTCCGGACGCCACGGTCCACAACATCCTGCTGCACAACGTCTGCCGCCTGGACCAAGGGGAGCACCTATCGGTCGTCTATGACCAGATTGCGCTGTGCGAGATCCTCAACGCGCTGGATCCCACCGACGCTCAGACCCCAGCGTGCGTCCCGATTGCGCCGGTGGCGGGCGGCTGACCGGTCCCTCCCGGATCAGGCGCGCTCATGGTCATGCGCTCGTCCTAGTACAGGCCGTTGGCGCCGAGCGTCAGCGCGTAGCGCAGTGAGAAGGGCCCGGCGTTGACCATCCACGGCCGCCCCAGCCACAAGTACGCGTCGGCCTCAGTCGCGGCGATCCCCCGATCGGCGGTGGTGAGATGCCAGCGGTGGTCGGCCACGTCAGTGGTCGGGGGAATGCCGAGCCGCTGGCAGACCTGCTGGCCCGGACGACTGCAGCGAGGCGTGTAGTTGGACCTGCCGCCGCCGCCGGGAACTTGGCCGGCGAGGTACGGCGACCCGTTCTCGTCGGTGTTGATGACGAAGTGCTTGTCGCGCGCTCCCGCAGCTGCCAGGTCTCGATTGATCGCCGCACCCCATTGCAGCTGCTGATCGGTAGAGCCGTACTGGGTGACGTTGAGCGCGAAGCCGCGGGAGTGCCAGATGCCCGAGCGCTCGAGCATCTGTGCGATGGCTGCGGGGTTCTCCCAGGCATAGGCGCCGGCGTCGATGTACACCGTCGTGTGGGGCAATGCGTTGAAGACCTTCGCGGCGTAGGAGATGAGTTGCTCGGGAACGGGAGAAGGGACACACACCGCGAAGGGCATGTCAGGCTGGAGGATCAGCGCCACTCGCGCCGATCCGAGCCCGCCCGCGTAGGCGCGAATCCACGCCCTATAGGCGGCCTGATCGGCGGCCGACCATGACCCCGAGCAGGTCTCCCACGGGTTGAGGCGAAACACCGCAACCTGGGCGAGAACGTCGGGATCTCCCTGCGTCGAGTCCTGGACCGCTTCCTGCGCACTCTGCCTGGGGTTGCTGTCCCATGAGCCGGCCCACACGGCACGCGGACGCAGCGCGATCTTTCCCAACAGGCGCTTGTTGTGCCCGTGAGCAGCCGCGTACGCGGGCCACACGCTGTCTACCGGCCCCTCGTAGATGCCCCACTTCACCCCTGCCAGCGGGTTGCCTTTGGGGGCGTGGCGCAGGCCGCCGTTGGCGGTCCCGGCCAGAGCCGGTGTAACTCCCACAACCAGCGCGACGAGCGCTGTCACCAGCGTCACCCCGGCTGTACGCGCGCCGACCATCCAATGCACAGCGGCAAGCCTACCGACAGTCGCAGGCCCGAGGTGGGGACCCGGACGCCTCGGTGTCAGCTGGGCGCTGGGAGCGGCTCCGTCGCGGCGATCACCCCGGCAGCCATGACCAGGCCGACGGCAGCGCGGGCGCGATCATTGCCGGCGGCAATGAGTTGCTCAGCGCTCGCGAGCAGTCCGTCGACCCGCTCCAACGCGGGTCCGACGACGCCCGGATCGGGATCACGGCATGCGGCGCGGGCAAGCGCGATGAACGGCACCGCGCGCGTGAAATCGGGGGGTGGCCCGGAGCCGATCGCAGCGGCGAAGGACATCATGATGTAGCCGTTGACTCGCGCCAGCCGGCCGCTGACCCGGCGGATCTCCGGGACCCGGGGCGGTGTGGGCGCTGTCAGCGGCCGCCCCTCCAGGATGTCGGTCATCGTCCCACCCACCAACAGCTTCCGGTCATGGTCATCAAGTCCGGCGTACGTGCCCATCCGCAGCGCGGTGTGCAGGGCGCCGAGCGGCCGGCCATACGGGACGTCGGAGGCAAACACGATCCTCTCAGCGGGGATGCGAGCGAACAGTTCCAGCTGATCGAACACCGAGAACGTGGACGTGTCGTAGACGACATTCGGATGGTCGCCCAACCGAGAAGCGAACATCCCCTGATCGGCGATCGCGGCGTGGGCGAGCACGAGCACCACATCCGGGAAGCGCAGCGCAAGGTCGGCGAGCGGATCCATCCGGGGCATCCCGCGGCCCGCGTGGATCAGGATCGGAACCTTCGCGGCCTCTGCCACCCGCCAGATCCCCTCAGCGGCTTCACCGCCGAACCCGAACGCCTGGGCTCGCGGATGGAGCTTGATCCCGCGCGCGCCGAGCGCCAGGCACCGCTCCGCTTCGCCCACCGGGTCCTCGGCCGGGTCAAGGCGACAGTACGGATACAACCGCCCGCCCGACTCCGCCGCCCACCGCAGGACGCGATCATTGGGCTCCCGGTAAGCGGGAGTGCGGTCGGGGTCGTGCAACGGGAAGGTGCACGCCCGGGCGCTCGGACCGACCTCGTCCAAACTCGCGATCAGCCCAGCCAGGTCCAGTTCCTGTCCGTCCTCATCCCGGCCCAAATGCGTGTGCGCATCCACGACGACGGCGTCGGCGGGCAGCAACGCATGAACCTCAGCCACGAGCGACCCATACGCATCGGAGGGATCCACGAGCGGATCCTCGCAGGTCGCCGGCTTCTCCTAGACCCGGGCGGGTCCTGCCCTGAGCCTGGGGACCCGTCCGCGACCTAGCTCTGCGGCGCTCGACGCGTCTCGTCGAGCACGAACCCGTAGAGCATGTGATCCGCAGCGATCGCGATCCGATGCTTGACGCCTGGCTGGTCGGCATGCGGGAGGCCGAGCAGCGGCGCGGCAGCCTCAAATCCGCTCCAGATCAGCAGCCCGTACATCGGTCCGGTCCAGGAACGTTCGCGCCACGACCGCGGCAGCGCCCCGTAGCCGGCGGCCGCGCCCGCCCCAAACGCCCAGTGCCCAACTTCGATCGCGGCACGACGCGGCCCGCGGCCCTCGCCCGCGATCTGCTGCGGCGGAGCCTGTTGCACTAAGCCCAGCGAGACGGTGACGACGCGCATCCCCGTCATGGCCATCGATGCGATCGCGCCCCGCATCGCCGCATGCGCCACGTCCGTCACCGCGATCAGCTTTCACCGCCAGGCATGACCAGGGTCGTACCCGCTCGGCGCGGTCCAGAACAACCAATGAGAGCGCCGCGGCGGCCGTGTTACCCCGGCGAGGACACGAGGATCTGGCTGTGGAGGTCCAGGAGCCCGGGTACGTCAGCGGTGTCGACGCGGCCCATCCCGCATTCGGTGCAGATCCCCCAGTGCCGAGTGCCCCCGGCAGAGTTGAGCAGAGCAGCGTCGATGAGCTCGATCTGCTCCGCGGTCGTGCCCGGTGCCTGGTCGCCGGGGTGATAGGGGACCAGCGCGAAGTCCAGTTCGGTGTCCGGGCCGGTCAGCAGTCCGGCGAGGGGCTCGAAGTAGGCGGCGTCATTGCGGGCCTGGGGCACGGTGAAGGAGACGAAGTTGACCGGGCGCCCGGCGCCGGAGCTGACGGCATTGATGAGGTCGACCTGCATCTTCAGTGACTCTGGCTGCTTGAAGTGCTGGTGACCGTAATCGCCGTAACAGAGATGCATGCCAACCGGGACATCCGAGGGGACGCGCTCAAGGCACCGCACCAGGCCGGGCGCGATCTGGTCGATCGGCGTCTTCGGTCCCATCGCTCCCTCCAGGGCGCCGAACTCGACCGCGACGTCCCATTGAACGGCGACCCGGTCGTGCGGGAGGCGCTCAAGCGCAGTGTCCAGATCGGCGAATAGCGCCTGTTCATAGGAGGGCGCGACCGTGGGCAGATCGTCGGGCAGGAATGTCCCCGCCACCGACGCCAGAGGGGTTGGGTATTGCAGCTGGAAACGCACGTCGGCCGCGATCGTGCCCTCGTTCTGCATCCGCTCGAATGTCGCAAACGACTCCGTGTATTCATCGGCGTAGCCGAGGTTGGGCCAGTTGATCATCTCGGCCGAAGCGTCCTTGGCGAGGCGAAGCTGAGGCATGTCGGGAGCGTCGGGCGCCGTCTCGTAGGCCTTCCCGACCGCCACGGTCTCGAACTCCGGCATCTGCTCGAACTTTCGGGTCTGGAAACTGATCCAGTAGTTGCGATCTCCCGTCTCGCCGTCGGTCATCCGCCGCAAGCCGTTCGGGATACGTGAACTGATCTCGCGCATGACGGTCTCAGCGTCGGCCAGGTTGACCGAGCCATTGAAATGGACGGTGGTGGGTGGCATGGCAGTCCTCTCTCGATGGTGCTCCGCTCCAGTCCGTGATATCACGCCAGGAGCGCCACGGGCCCGCGAACCCCTCATCACGCAGCGGTCAGGACTTGCCCTGAGCGTTCGAGAGGCGCTCGCTCTCCAGGGTGCGCCCGGGCGCCGGGGCCCGCAGCCAGCACCCCCAGGCGGCGCGGGCCCCGGCTCGCACGTGCTGATGGGGACGCATGAGCACGGCGTGCGCATCCGTGCCCGATGAGGATTAGTGCAGCAAGCTAGGCATTCGGTAAGAGCGTTCGTGCTCTCGCGCCACTTGCACTCGCCACGCCGGCCGGCGTGGCGGTTCGGCACGTTGCGATTTGCCGGCGGGGATGACCGAGTACCGTGCGCGGAATGGAACTTGACTGGCACGGTGATCGCTCAGATCTGCCTGGCTTGACCTTGCTCGATCAGCTCCAGACCGATGAGCCGATCGATCTGACGGCGGTCCGGGCCTATCGCCTGGGCCGCGTGCGAGCGCAGATGAAAGCGCGCTCGCTGGACGCGTGCGTGTTGCTTGATCCGGTCAACATCCGCTATGCCACCGGAGCGCGCAACATGCAGATCTTCCACGCGCGCAATCCGGCGCGCTACCTGTTCATCCCTCAGTCCGGGCCGGTCATCCTGTACGAGTTCACCGGCTGTGCTCACCTGGCCGAGGGCCTGGAGACGATCGACGAGATCCGCCCGGCGATGACCGCCAGTTACGCCGCCGCCGGCGACACGATCGCGGCCGTCGAAGCGGCGTGGGCCGAGCAGGTTGCCAGGTTGATCGGCGAGCATTGCGGGCCCAGAGCGGCTGTCGGGGTCGAGCGCGCTAACGCCGGTGCGGCGCTCGCGCTACGCGATCATGGCTTCGAGATCTCTGACGCGCAGGCGCCCGTGGAACGAGCTCGCGCGGTGAAGTCAGACGAGGAGCTGAAGTGTGTGCGCGCGTCGGTCAAGGCGACCGAGTTTGCGGTTGCTCGCCTGCGCGAGGCGGTCCGGCCGGGACTGACCGAGAGCGAGCTGTGGTCTGTCCTGCACCAGTGCGTGATCGCTCTCGGCGGCGACTACGTCGAGACGCGCCTGCTCTCATCCGGGCCGCGCACCAACCCGTGGTTTCAGGAGACCGGCGACCGGCGCCTGGGCGAGAACGAGCTCGTCGCTCTCGACACGGACGTCGTCGGCTGTCACGGCTACTACAGTGACTTCTCGCGCACCTTTCACACCGGGCCCCAGCAACCCACCCGCCAGCAACGCGAGCTCTACCGGGTCGCTCACGAACAGGTCCACCACAACATGCAACTGCTCCGGCCCGGCGTGTCGTTTCGGGAGTACTCCGAACGTGCCTGGACGATCCCGGAGCGCTTCGTGGCCAACCGCTACTACCTCTCGGCCCATGGGTGCGGCATGACCGGCGAATACCCGTACCTGTACCACGGCATGGACTTCGAGCAGTCCGGCTATGACGGCGTCATCGAGGCTGGCATGACCCTCTGCGTCGAGAGCTACATCGGCGAGGAAGGCGGCCACGAGGGCGTCAAGCTCGAACAACAGCTCCTCATCACCGACACCGGCCCCGAGCTGCTCTCCTCGTTCCCGTTCGAGAGCGCCCTACTGAACTAGCCCGGGCTCGGGCCGGCGGACCCCGCGCTATGCGGGCGGTAGGAGCAGTGCGGTGACGAGTTTCTCGATCAGCTCGGTGTATTGGTCCGGGGTCCAGCCGCACTCGTCGGTGAGGCGAAGGAAGATCGTCTCGTTGGAGCAGGTTGCGAACAGGATCGCGGCGGCCCGCTCCGGGTCGAGGCCTGGTGCGAGCGCTCCGCGCTCCGCCAGGGCGGCGGCGAACTCCCGCATGTCGGTGCGGATATTGGCGTGCCCGTGTTCGCGGGCCTCCTGTAACTGCGGGTCGCTGAAGGCGTTGGCCTCGCCCAGCCACAGGAGTCGGGCGGCGCGCGACATCAAGGCGGTTCCGGCGGCGGCGAAGCGGGCGACGACCTCGGGCGCAGACGCCCCAGCCAGCACCTCCGTCCACGGCGCTCGGGGCGTCAGCGGCTGATCGCCCTCTCCGCCCCGCACGCCGACCCGAATGATCTCGTCCAGGAGCGCCGCCTTTGAGGGGTAGGCCAAATAGAGCGTCTTCTCGGCCACGCCGGCCCTGGCCGCGATGCTCCGCATCGTCGTCGGTTCATAGCCGTCGCGCATGAACAGCTGCTCGGCCGCCGCGCGCATGCGCCGGCGCCGCTCGAGCGTCGCTTCCGCACGTTTGAGAGAGCGGTACGGCCGGCGACCCGGTCCGCCGGGCTCACGTTCGACGTCGTTCATGGAATTCGATACAGTGTAACTGTAAGCAATATCACTGCCATTCAGGAGGGACCGAATGCTCGCACGCTTGGCTACTTTCAACTCCCGTCCGGCCGACGTCGAGGACGCCGACGTCCAGTACTTGCGCGACACGATCAAGTCCGGTTCCTGACCGCTCGAGCGTTCTAAGCCCCGCATCTCACTCCCAACACGATGGCGCCGGCGCGCCCACCTCATCTCTCAGCCCGCGCCCGTCGTTTGATCCGCGGGCGCGACGGGCGCTCCTAGCCGGGGGCCCCCATCACATGTATCGCGCTCGCCGACTTGGCGAGCGCGAGTAGCTCACCCATGCACGCATCGCACGTCGAACTGCCCTCATCGCGCGTCCCACTGGAACCAGCGGATGCCGATGCCGGCAAAGATGACGATGTAGCCAAGGCATGCCAGCACCGAGAAGGTGTCCCGGCTGGCCCACGCGTGCAGGTTGAGCACTCCGGCAAACAGCGTCATCACCGCTCCAACCGGGGTCCAGCGCGCGACCGAGCTCCAGAAGGAGCCAAGGGCTCCGCTCTGGCCGAGAAGTCCGAGCAGGATCAGGACGGCGAACAGCACCCGCGCGACCGCTTGGACGCTGTCGGCCGACTTCACCAGACCGACCAGTGCTTGGCCGAGGCTGAGGAACACCGCCCCAGCCAGGATCGCGACCAGCAACACCAGCGCGTACTGCCCGGCCGTGGGTGAGATGTGGTGGATCAGGCTGCCGACGATCAGGACGACGATCGAGATGATCAGGTTCGCCACTGCCTGCATCACCAGACGGCTGGTCATGATCGTCCAGGTGGGCGCCGGCGTGACCCGCAGCCGCTGGAACACACCTTTCTCCCGGTCTCGCGCGACGGTCAGCGCGTACCCGACCAGCGCCGTCGAGAGCAACGAGTAGGCGATCGCCAACCCGATGACGAACTCCGCCCCGCCGAATTTGTCAGTCGCCTTGTTCCCACTGGTGCTGAGGAGCACGAAGAAGGGCAGCACCATGCCGATGATGAGCGCCCGGCGGTTCTTGAGGAACACCAGGAAGTCCGCGCGCAGCAGAGAGCTGAACACGAGGCCAAGTGGTGGCCCGGGGACCGTTCCCTCGGGTGCCGGGGCGGTCCCTGAGCTAGTCACGGATCTCGCTCCCAGTCAGCCCGATGAAGACATCCTCGAGCGTCACCTCGCCGCGGGACACCGCCCGGACGCGGGGATCGTCCTTGTGCTTCTCGATCAGATCGTGCGGGGTCTCGACCGTCAGGACCGTGCCGTTGTCGATGATCGCGAGGCGGTCGCAGACCGCCTGGGCCTCCTCCATCGAGTGCGTCGTCAGCAGGATGCTTCCGCCGCCCTGCCGGATGTGCTCGATCCGCGTCCACAGCTGACGGCGCGATTGTGGATCGAGACCGGAGGTTGGCTCGTCGAGCAGCAGCAGCGCGGGATCGTGGACGACCGCGATGTACAGGGAGAGGCGTTGCTGCTGTCCGCCGGAGAGCTGCTTGAACGGCTTGTGTGCTTCGTCCTGGAGTCCGATCCCGCGCAGGCCGTCGGCGATCTGCTGGTCGGAGAGCCGCACCCCGTAGAGCCCGGCGTAGAGCCGCACGATCTGCGTGATCTTCAGCTCGGATTGGAAGCTGGTCGCCTGGAGCTGAACTCCCATTCGTGCTTTGGCCTGAGTGGGATGGCGCCTGCTGTCAATGCTGTCAAGCAGGATCGACCCCGACTGGGGCCTGATCAGTCCTTCGATCGCACTCAGCGTGCTCGTCTTGCCGGCACCGTTTGGCCCGAGCAGTCCGAAGATCTCTCCCCGGCGGATTTCGAAGCTGATCGAGTCAACTGCCGTCTTCGGCCCATAAGCGACTGTCAGGTCGCTCACCTGGAGGATCCGGCCAACCGCAGCGGCAGCAGGGACGTCAGCGCGGCTGTCCCTGGCAGGTACCTTGGCTTGGCCGCTCGGGGTCGGCTCGGGTGCCAGCAGCAGCGATCCGTCCTCGTGCTCCTCAGCAACGATGTATGCGCGTGCCTGGCCGTCCCGCAGCACCTGCACCCTCTGCGTCACTGCCGCCCAGCGTAGCGCCCTCGGCCAGCACGCTACTCGTCGCCCTCGGAGCGAGGGAGAGCGTCATCCACCGCCGCGGTCGCGCGACGTCGACCGCCGGCTGGACTTCTGCGGCTAGGCCGCCCGCTCGGCCGCGGAGCCCCTGGCGGCGGCGCCACCGTAGGGCGCGCCTCGTTGAACCGTGTCATACACGACCTCGGTGCCGGTCAGGCGGTCGTGCCAGGCGCGTCGCGACGGATCACGCAGCACAGCGAGAAACCCGAGGCCCAACGGAATCACGCTGATGATCACGGCGAGAAAGCGCCGTGTGGCCAACCCCAGCGTGATGTCGCGTGAACCGTGATAAGTGAGCCGGATCGACAGGAAGCGCATCCCCGGTGTCTGGCCGACGAGCGCCCAGAACGTCGTGAAGACCGCGCCGGCAGCGAGGAATGCAAGCACCCCGAGGACGATCGCCGCGCCGAGTGACAGCTGCTCTCCAAACGTGAACGAGATGACCGACGCGAGCACCCCCGAGGCCAGCGAGTAGATCACCGACAGCAGCCCAAGATCGATCCCGGCGGCAACCAGACGGGTCGCCAGACCCGCTTGGTCGGTCTCTGACTCGCTCTGGCCGCGCGAGCGCACGACACGCTCCATGGTGTCATCCAACGCCTCGGTCAGCCTGGTCAGCCGAACGCCGACGTCGGTGATGAGACCGGCGCCCTGGGCGGCAATCGCGGCGCGGATCTCCGGAGCGCCCGCAATCCGCTCCACCAGCATCTGTACCTGCCCGCTCGCCAATACCTCGTCCCAGACCCGCTCGCCGGCCTCGGAGTCCAACGCCTGCTTGACGAGCTGTGCGATCTCCTCCGCGTTGAGCTCGACCATCGGAGCCCGGAGCGCCACCGCCCGCTCGATCGCTCGATCGACCACCTCGCTGTTGAGCGCGCGGACGATCGCCTCTTCGACAGCCTCGTCGAGAGCCCGATCGACCCCGGTTGCCCGCGCCACACGCTCAGCGCCCCTTGCCCCCGCCTTGAGCAGACGTGCTACCGGCGGTTGGTCGGGATCCGGCACCACGCGTGCGATTGTCCCAGCGCACTCGGACCTCACCGCGCGGGCCTGACTGGGTGGCCTGGTCGGCGTGCGTCGGGAGTTAGCGCCGGAGAGGGATGATCGAGACGCCCTCGCTGTCTTGCACGTACGCGGTCGCAGCGCTCGGGTCGACGGCGATTGAGCTTGGGTAGTCGCCGACGGCGACTTTTGGTGGTGTCCGGTCGCACTCGGTGGTGTCCCGGCTGCTGCAGGTGGCGCCGCCGATCACCGACACGCTGGTGTCCTCGGTGTTGGTGAGGTATACGTCGTGAGTGGTGCCGTCGATCGCTACCCCGCTTGACCCGAAGCCCGTGGAGATCATTGTGGGGACCTGATTGCAGCCGCTGGTGTCTTGGCCGTTGCAGGTGTGGCCGTTGATGATCGACGCGGTGCCGGGGTGCTCGCCGTCGGCGATGTTGGCGGTGTAGATGCCTCAGCCCATCGAATGGATCTTGTGTGCCTGGATCGTGAGAAGCAGGCGGGTCTGATCGCGGCCGCCATACCACGGATACGGTGTCCCGAGGTAGCGCTGGGCGAGCTGCTCGATGTGCTCGGCGGCGCCGTCGGTGGTCAGGCTCAGCACCTCTCCCCGGACGGCGTAATACCGCGATGGATTCGCCGGGTCTGAGACAGCCACGGCAACGCGAGGATCTCGTCTGATGTTCTTGACCTTCTGAAACCCGTCAACGGTGTTGATCAGGATGTGCGTTCCGTCGGTGTCGACCCAGGTTTGGGTCAGCTGAGGCGAGCCGTCGGGCATCGACGTGGAGATGAAGCACGGACTCGCATGACGCAACAGCGCCAGCAGACCGTCGGGGAGGCTCACGGCCACTTGGGTCTCCTTCTCACCTTGATGGTGATCCTATCCAGCAGGATCAGCAGAGCCTAAGCGCTGCGTACGGTGCGGGCTCAGTCGTCCCGCCGGCGCGAGAGAGCCCGCCCTCCTATCGAGGCCAGAGGAGAGGCCCGGGACTCAGCGATGGATCCCGGGCCTCCCGCAGACTAGTTGCTGGACTCGGTGTAGGTCTGATCCACCGGGACATTCAGGCCGGGGACGCACAGCGCCCAGACCTTGACCTTCTCCGGAGACGCGCCGGTCTGGCTTGCGAACTGGACGATCCAGCCGTCAAGCCGCCCCTGCTTCGGGGTGTTGGTGCTCCAATCCATGCGGCCGGGGAATGACTGACCGACCGGCACGGCCTTCGTGTAGTCGTCCACGGACACGCCGCCGCTGATCGCGGTGTCGGTCGGTTGATTGCACGCCACCGTGGCAATCGCGCCGCCGTTGGTGTCGCCCACGTCATAGTAGGCAACGCTGTAGTAGGCACCCGCGAGGTACGAGTCACCCTGTGCACCAGCTGCGCCGGTGTCACCCTTATCACCCTTGGGGCCCTGGGAGCCCGTGTCGCCCCTGGGGCCCTGGGAGCCCGAGTCGCCCTTGGGTCCCTGTGGTCCGGTTGCTCCGGCGTCGCCCCTCGTCCCCACGGACGCCTTCGGCCCCGCGGCGATCTGCGCGGCCAGTGACCTGCTCAGGTTGTCGGCGTGCACCACCCCTTGCCCGAGGTTGTTGTTCATCACCGACTCGTCGGCCAGTTTGGCATGCGTCACCGCACCGTTGACAATGTCCGAGGTGGTGATCCTCACCGCGGCGTACGCTCCTCCTCCGAATGTGAGGAATACCGCTACGACGGCGACCAACATGGCAGGCGAAGGCCTACGCAACTTCGACACGAAGTGCATCCTGTACTACCCCTTTGCTTGTTTGTCCGGTCCCTCGGACTTCAGAAGCATTGCCCCGGCCCCTGACGCTTCCACATTGCCCCTGCTTGTGGAGCGCTGTGATGAAAACGTCGAATAGTGGGCGAAACTTGCGCTCAGGCCCCGGGAGCCTTGAGTACCCTCAGCAAATGCCGGACATCCCCCAACTCGTCGCCGCGAAGGCGCAGCTCGCCGACTTCCAGAACACGCTGTGGATCATGCCTGCAGTCCTGGGCATCGGCACGCTTGCGGCCCTCGCCCTCAAGGAGCGAGCGCCAACCGGTGGCGACGCCTGAGCAGCCGCCCGGCCTCGCGTGGGCGTGGTCCGGCGCGGCGCTTGGCACCTCGTACGCCATCCCGGCGGCGATCGTCGCCGCGACCGACGTGCGCAAAGGAGTCGCGTTGGCCGTGGGGGTGCTCCCGGCGACGATCATCGGGCTCCCGGCACGACGTCGTGGTCGCGTGGTGCTTGCGGCGTTGGGGTTCCTGGCCGGAGTACCGATGGTCGTCGGATCCGTGCTCGCCGGGGTGCCGACGCTCGCGGTCATCGCCATCGCGCTGGCCGGTGTCGCCGCCGCCGGCGCAGCAGCTCGATCGCCGATCGGAACGGAGTCCGGCCGACCCTCCAGTACGGCGTCCTGCTCGGGCTCGCCGGCGCGACCGCCGCGGCGATCGGCTTTCTCGCTGATCTCGAGCACGTCGGCTGGGCAACCGGTGCCGCGTTGCTGGTCATGCGCCCCAGTGAGGACATGCAACGACTACGCAGCATCGGCCGCGTGCTCGCAGTCCTCGCCGGTGCTCTCGCTGGGACCGCGCTCGTCCGAGCGACACCTCGCCGGGGTGGTACAGCATCGCCGTCCTGGCGGCGCTCGCCGCGGCGGCGGGCACCAGCGGCAGTCGCTGGTACGTCGCCCCGGCCTTCACCACCGCACTCGTGTTCCTATTACTCCTGTACGCCGACCCCGCCAGCGCCGCGCACCGCTTTCGCGAACGCGTGGCCGAAACCGTCCTCGGAGTGGGGCTGGCATATTTTTACGGGCTGGCGGTGCCGAAGCTGCTCGTACGGTGGCGTGGCCGCGTGCACCAGGCTTAACGGTTGACGAGCAGTTCCTCGACAGGAGCGGCGGGTCAGGGCTCAATCACCGCGTGGGACCCCACAATCGCGGCCGCGCGCACTTCGAACGCGCCGTAACCATGGTCACGTGAAAGCGTGAGCGCCTGGGAGGCGTGCTCGCGGGCGCGGGCGAGCTCGCCTCGATCGGCTAGCGCCTCCGCCCAGCCCAGCTCTGATCGGGCCTGCCACACGTGCAGGCGATGCCGTTGATGGAAGTCGCAGGCGAAGGCGAAGTCGGCGTCGGCGTGCTCGTGGCGGCCCAGGGTCGCGGCGAGCATCGCGGAGTAGGTGCGCGCGTGTCCGAAGCTCACGCCGCCGTTCCAGATGAATTGGTCGGCGTAGGGCTCGATCAGCTCATACAGCATCGCAGCGGCTGTGACCGAACGTGTCTGCGCGGCTACGTCTGCGTACAGAACCAGCCCTGTCATGCGATTCTGGTCATAGCGCAAGCGTTCGAAGTTCTGCGCCGTGGCACGCGCGAGTATCTCCGCGCCTTCCGCGCGGCGGTCGATGAGGCAGCACGTGTAGCCGAGCGCCGCCTCCCAGGGCACGCCCGGGTACTCGGCCACCATCCGCTCGATCAGGGCGATGACCTCCGCGCCTCTGCCCTGGAGCATGCGGTTCAAGACAATCGTGGCTCCGTAGATCGCCGCGGCGTCGGGTTGCCCTGCCTCCTGTCCGAGTGCGAGCGCCTGTTCGGCCAGCCGCTCGCCGGCCTCCAAATCGCCGCGGATGCACGTCACCCCGGCAGCAAGGAAGCCCGCATTCCATCGCTGTGAGGGCTGCCGTGTCTGCTCCGCGATCGCCTGCGCACGCTCGAGCGCCGCGTCGCCCCGCCCAAAATCGCCCAGCTCGATCGCCAGATTCAGCTCCCGCAGCCTGGCGACGAACTCGACCTGCAGATCCCCCACCTGCGCGACCAGCGCGCTCAGCTCGCGAACGTGCTCAGAACGCATGGCGAGCGTGTCCGGCGCCCAGGTGGCATAGCAGGAGCTTTCGAGCGCCGCCGCGAGCGTCCGCGGATCGGACTCCTGGCGAGCGAACGCGAGCGCCTCGTCGACCAGCCCATGCCGCCGGGCGCGCTCCGGCTCGAACGCCAACTCCTTGGCCAGCAGCGCCAGCAGCCGCGCGTGGCGGGCCGGCTGCGGCGGGTCGTCGAGCTCGAGTGCCCGCTCGATCGCCGCGACCCGGCCCCGATCGACGCCGCCGTAGCTACTCACGAAACCGCGGGTGTTGGCAAGCGTCGCGCGGGCGGCGAGATCGGCGTCCCCCAGCTCCGCGGCGATTCCCGCCGCCTCGAGGAACGTCTCGCGGTAGCGCGGCTCCCCGGTTTGCCGCTGCGCCTCACCCAGCCCGATCAGCGCCTCAGACCGGGCAGCGCTCGCATCCGGACCGAGCATGTCGAGGGCGTCCCCGAACAGCTTTGCGGCCTCGCTCGGTGCGAGGCTGTCGAGCGCTCGCCGCCCGGCCCGCAGCGAATAGCCGGCTGCCTTTTCCCTTCCGATCGACACGGTGGCCAGCCGCCAGTGGAGGGCCAGCTCGCCCAGATACTGTTCGGAGTCGACGCCGTGCAGCCGCTCGATGGCCTCGGCTACCCGGTGGTGAAGCCGCCCACGGCGAGTCCCACCGAGGCCCTGGTACAAGGTGTGGTTGATCAGCGCGTGCTCGAAAGCGAACCGTCCGACGACCTCAGTCGACTCACGCAGGAGTGACGCCTGAACCGCGGCTTCGAGCACGTCGAGCAGCCGGGCCTGGCTCATCTCGACCAGCTGCGCGAGCAACTCGACATCGAACGAGCGCCCGATCACCGCCGCGCTTCTCAGCGCTTCCCGGGCCTCCTCTCCCAGCCGATCGATCCGGTGCTCGACGACCTCGCGGACGCTCTCCGGCAGGCTGCTCACCGCCGCCCTGTCGACGCTCCAGCGATGCGCCGTCTCGTTGAACGTGATCGCGCCGGACTCGATCAGGTTGCGAAGGATCTCGCCGGCGAAGAATGGGTTGCCTCCGGTCTCGGTCGCGAGTCCGCCCGCGAGCGCCAGGCCGTCGGCATCGAGCTCGTGGCCCGCTGCGGCAGCCACCAGCTCAGCGACCTCGTCCGGTCCGAGCCCGCTCACACGGATCCGTTCGACGCCCTCGAGCCGGCGCATATCTGCCAACGCCCCGGTCAGCGGGTGATCCTTGGTGAGATCGGAGTCGCGGTAGGTGACGATCAGTTGCAGGGCGCCCTGTTCGACGGTGCGCGCGACGTGCTTGAGCAGCGCGACTGACTGCCCGTCGGCCCAGTGAAAATCGTCAAGAACCACGCACAACGGCTGTGAGCGCGCGACTGCGCGCAGCAGCTCCGCGACCGCTTTGAACAGCAGGAACCGCTCGGTCTCGGGATCAGAGGACTGCGCCGCGGGCGCACCCGGCACCCGGCGCGCGAGCTGACGCGCCAGCCGAGCAATCTCACCGCCATGCCCCGCGACATAGTCATCGAGCACCTCGCCGGGGGCATGCTCCACCAGCTGCGAGCACACCTCGATCCACGGCTCATACGCCACCGCGAGATCCTCCGAGCACGCCCCCCAACACACCGCAAACCCCTCCGCGTTAGCCCCCAACGCCGCATACGAAGCCAGCCGCGTCTTCCCGATCCCCGGCTCACCGGACACCAACACCACCTGCCGCGCCCCCACGCGCGTCTGCCCGCGACCGCGCTCCAACCGCGCCCGCTCATCCACCCGCCCGACATACGCCACCCGCGGCACCAACCCCACCGCCGCCGGCACCGGCCACCCCCCCACCTGAACCCCCGACTCCTCCGCCAACGGCTCCCACACCACCACAAACGCCTCCATCGGCTCCGCGATCCCCTTCAGCTCCAACACCCCAAAAGACTCAAACCGCGCGCCGACCACCCGCCCCGCCAACAACCTCGTCGCCGGCGACACCAGAATCCCATCCGCCGGCGCCCGATCACACAACCGCGCCGCCTCCGTCGCCGGCATCCCGAAATAATCCCCATCCACCAACGTCGACTCCCCCGTCCCCAACCCAATCCGCACCCGCAACCGCAACTCGGCTCTGCGATAACGCCGCTCAAACAACTGCTGGGTCAACACCGCGCAACGCACCGCCGCCGACGCCGAACCAAACGCCACCATCAACCCATCACCGGTGTTCTTAAACGCCTGGCCCCCCGACCCATCAATCGCGTCGCGCAGCAGCCCGAAAAACTCCTCGCGCAACTCATCCCACCGCACCGGCCCCACCGACGTCGCCAGCTGCGTCGAACCGACCAGATCCACCAGATAGATCGTCCCCAGCTCAACCCTCTCAACAGCCATCCCGCCCCCCGGGGCAACACTCCAGTCCACGCAGTCTACCCCCAGCCACCCAACCCCCAGCGCCCCCACCACCCACCAAAAGAACCCCACGCACCCCCAACTGACACAACCACACGCCCACGCTGGATCGCCCCATCACCCACCACCGCCACGCCTAACCCCACCACCAGTCCCTTCCGGTGTCACCTCCCCGTAGCGCTCGCACAGCTCAACGAGACGGGCGGCCAGACGACCGAAGGTGTCGAGCTCACGGCGTCCGCAGAATCACGAGCGCGACACGCGGCGTCTCCTCGAGGTAGCGCCCGAATGCACCGCCGCGATCGCGAGAATCTCGCCAGGCCCTCGGATGCTGGCCACCACCGCCCGCGCGATCTTCCTGCGCTGACCCCGAGCCGGCAAGGCCGACCAATCCTCCGCCTCGAGCAGCGCAGCGAAACTCCCAGGCTCCAGCTCGCTCCCGCTCGGTCATGGTCATGCGGCCGTCCTCGTACACGCCACCACCAGGCGCTCGGGCAACGGCTTGCACGCCTGGCCGGGCAGCGAGCGCGACCGTATCTTCACGTGATGCGCACTCGCGTCAACGCGGCGATCGACACCCGGTTCGCGGACGTGATGGTGGCGCTCGCGTGTCGCCGGTGGCCAGCGCTACGGGTCGTGCCGCGACGGTGGATCCGACCGGCACTCGTTCCGGCGGCGGGGCGGCTGCGCCGCGGCATCACAGCGGCCGCGCTGATCGTGGCCGCTACGGCCGGCGTGATCATCGCGCTGCTCGTGATGCCCAGCTGACACGGGCGCGCCGGCTCGCGGATTACGCACCACCAACGTAAAACGGCCGCCCCGAGTGACTGGGGCGGCCGCCAAATCCATGCCCGCGCGAGATCTTTGGCGAGAAGTGCGCCGGCACGGACCCCAGGAGGGTAGCCGATGCACATCCCGGCGGCCGCCGCCCCAGTTGGGCGAGGCGAGCTCCACCTGGTCCTGGAGCAACGAGCGGATCTCCCACGCCTGAACCCAGACGATTGACCACCTCGACAGCCACCCCAGCGGGCAGGCGCCGAGTGGTCGCACGGTCATCGGGCTCGACGCGGACGACGCGGATGGCGCCCTAACGACGGCCTGACCCGTGTGAACTCGGCACCGTGGCAACGCGACCGCGAGCGCCGCCCCCGTGGAACGATTCCTCTGCTGTCGCAGGGGCTCGTCCCTGATGAAGTCCCCAATCCCGATTTGCCGCGGCGTCTTCAGCACCGCGGCATGGAGGTTTCGACCCATGATCACTGCCCAGGACAGCGCCTTTCTGCGCCGCGCCATCGAGATCGCCGCCGCGGCGATCACCAGCGGCGACGCTCCGTACGGATCACTGCTGGTCGACGCTCAGGGCGCTGTCCTGATGCAGGCGCATAACACCGTTCAGCGCGACCGCGACGTCAGTGCCCATCCAGAGTTGAAGCTGGCTCGCTGGGCGGCACGCGAACTCTCGCCCGAGACCGCCGCGGCCACCACGATGTACACCAGCTGCCAGCCGTGCGGCATGTGCACCGGCGCGATCGCCCGGTCAGGCCTGGGCCGTGTCGTCTACGCGTTATCCACCGAACAGGCGATCGCGCTCAACCCCGGCTCGGACTGGCCGACTGTGCGCCAAGACGGGCCCGCCTTATTCGACGAAGCGCGCGTGCCCATCGAGCGCTACTACCAAACCGGTGGCGATCACCGCGCGCCTACCGACACCGAATAGACCTGATATCCGCCACCCTCACAACGCTGACGGCCCTAAACGACCCCGAGCACCGGGCGTTTGGTCGACAACAACCGCCCGTTCCTTGCCTCCCCTGACGGGTCACTGCCGCCGCAACTCGCCGGAGCCAGGGCGCCGAGGGCGGGCGGGGCCGCTTCGCTGAGCGATGGTCGACGAGACGCGGCTGGCGGTACGGGATGGCGACATCCGGAATCTGGGCGATACCGAGGTCTGTACGTTCGGCCGGGTCGCCGCTGGCCGCAGGTTCCCGGGCGCTCAGTGTTGAACGCCAGGGCTGTGGTGTGCGCCTGGCATGCTCGGGGCATGGCAGCGGCGGTGACGGCGGAGGGTCTGTCGATTGCGTACGAGACGTTCGGCGCGCCTGGTGCGCCGCCGGTGCTTTTGATCATGGGGTTCGGAGCGCAGTTGGTCGCCTGGCCGCGGCGGTTCTGTGAGCGTCTCGCAGCTGGTGGCCGGTTCGTCATCGCCTTCGACAATCGCGATTGCGGGCTGTCATCGAAGCTCGATGGACAGGGCGCGGAACTCGCCGCGGTCATCGCTGCCGCTACGGGTGGGGATCTCGCAGAAGCGAGACGGCTGTCGGCCTACACGCTGACTGACATGGCCCGCGACGGCGTTGGCGTACTGACGGCGTTGGGAATCCCCTGCGCCCACATCGTCGGATCGTCGATGGGCGGGATGATCGCGCAGACGATCGCGATCGAACATCCCGAGCGCGTCCTGACGCTCACTTCGATGATGTCCACCACCGGCGAGCCGGAGTACGGACAATCGACGCCGGAGGCGATGGCCGCGCTGCTGACCCCGGCCCCTGCGGACCGAGCGGGATACATCGAGGCGAGCCAGAGCTCGGCGATCTGGCGGTCCAGCCGGTATCCCGAGATGACGGCGGCTTGCCAGATCGCCGCCGAAAGCTATGACCGCTGCTACTACCCGGAGGGGGTCAACCGCCAATTGGCAGCGATGATCGCCAGCGGGCCGCGCGCTGAGACGCTGGGGCGGTTGGACATTCCCACCTTGGTCATTCACGGGCTTGACGACACGCTGATCGCGCCGAGTGGTGGCGAGCGAACCGCTGCGGTGATACCGGGGGCGCGGCTGCTGCTGCTCAAGGACATGGGGCACGACCGGCCCGTACCGCTATGGCCGGAGATCTGCGACGCGATCCTCCAGCACACGCAGTCGTCATGCGTTGCCTGATCACCGACTGTCACCTCTCGACCAGACCGCGGCCGCATGAGTCAGCCGTTGGGCAGCGAGACACCCGAGCGGGCTATCGAGCGTCCGCTGGAGTGTCCCGCAGCGTGAGACTGCCCTCCGTCATATGGCCTGAAGGTGGCCGCGCAGGCTGGTGGCACACATGGATTGGAACGGCTCGTCTCCGTCTCTCGCCCCCGCGTCGAGGTCACACAGCCATCGCACGGCGACGAGGAGCTCGGCGTCATCAGCGATCTGCTGCACGTCGACGTTGGGCAGCCGGCGTGCGACCTCGTCACGGACGTCGGCGTCGAAGAACAGCCCGATGACGGCCAGCTCAGAATCGGCGTGCGACAAGCAGGCGTCGCCCCAGTCCAGCACCGCGGTGATCTCTCCGGAGCTGGGCTCGTGCAGGACGTGTTCGGGTTTGAGGTCGGCGTGCACCAGCGTGTCCGGCGTCACGTCGTCACCGCGCCGGGTCTCGTAGTCGCGCCACAGCGCCTCGATCCGGGCGACCGCGTCGTTCCCGAGCCGACCGGCGTGTCGGTGGTGCAGTGCGCGTTGGCTGGGATGCCCGAAACCCTCATGGCGACGGACCTCGACCCCAGCCGCTCGCGCACGCTGCGTGGGGACGCGTCGCAGCGCCTCGATCATGTCGGCGGCCTCATCCAAGGCACGGCCGCGAGCGCTGTCTGATAGACCGGCGAGCGCGGGAAGGGTGAGCGGCGCGCCGTGCAGAAAGCGGTAGACGGTCATCATCGCCTGTCCGTCGCGGCGGCGCACGACGTGCTCCACGCGAGGCACGGGCACGGGCAGCGCATCGGTCAGGAGCGATAGCAGCGATAGCTCGGCCTCAAGCGTCGCTCTGGCGTCCGATGTGACCGGGAAACGGGCGACCCACCCGCGATCGATGAGCCAGGCTACGGAGCCCATCCCGGCGCCGAGCGCTTCGACCCTACTCGCCTCGAGAGGGGTGTGCCGGTGGATGAACGCCGCGACACCACCGGCGTCGGCAGGTCCGATCATGCTCAGTGGCTGTGCGAGATCACCCATCCGACCGAAGAATCTCACCATACCGACGGTCTGCCTGCCCACGTCCCGAAGCACGCTAGCCATCGATCACCGCGTTCGGCCGGCGCCCGGCTACTCCGTGACCGTCAGATCCAAGTCTCCGTCAAACGCGAGTCACCTTAATCGTCACCGAAGAGGGTCTCGAGGGTTGAGCGCACCTCGGCCCAGCGGTTTGCGCCGACCTGCGCGGCGTAGCCGCGCTCGAGCGCGAGCATCCGCTTACGAGCTGTGCTGCACTCATGAACCTGCGGCAACCTCGTCTGCGTGTAGGCCGATCGACAGCCCTCGAGTAGCGGACCGACAGCGCGACAGGCTCAAACCCTGGGCAGTCAGCTTGGTTCTGAAGCGCGTCCGGCGGAAGCAGAGGTCGCCGGCCTCAGCAGGCGATGCGGGCAGTTCCTCGTGGCGGACGGAGGGAACTGGCGCAGCCCACCACCGGCCGTCGCGGGCCGACAACGGTTACCTGGGCGGAGTCGACGTTGTTCGCGAGCGTCTGCTCCAGGGTGGAAGTTCCGACCACGGCGCGGTTGACGAAGCTCGTCCCGTGAGTCTCGACGCGGGTGCGGACGATGATGATCACGCTGGCGCCGGGCTTGAGCGTGCCCAGCGGGCAGACGGTCAGTCGCCCACTATGGTCGCAGCTGCCGGCAGTGGTATGGACCGCCACCACGGTCGCCGCCGCGCGTGGTTGGTCATCGACCACCACGCGCTGCGCCGGGTTAGGTCCGCGGTTCTTGACTGTGATCCGGAAGCCGATCACCTGCCCGCGGGTGACGACCGGTGCCGAGGCCACCTTGGTCACGACCAGGTCGGCGAGGTCATAGGCGGGGCCGGGCGTCAGGGGGTTGGGAGGCTGCGGCGGGACCGGCGTCGGGTTCGGGAGGACCGGCGGTGTCGCGGAGAAGGCGTTGGTGAACACGCAGTGGACGTCGGGGACCTTGCGGGTCAGCATGATGGTCGCGGTCCCCTGGGCAAACGGGATCGCCACCCCGTTGCACACGACCGCAGTCAGGGTCCAGTCTCCGGCGGAGGTGAGGGGCGGCTGTTCGACGATGTGATAGGTGCCGAGGCGAAGGTGATCGGTGGCGTCGGCTGGCCTGTTGGGCGTGGCATCTGCCGCCACGCCGGGAGTCGTCGTTGTCGCAGTCTGCAGATACTGCGTGGGGGGTCCGGAATCCGGCGCGACCTTGAACGACGCAGTCCCCGTGCTGCCCTCGGTGATCTTTGCGATCGAGATCGAGCCGCGCGGAACGAACTCATTAACGAACGTGCAGACGACTGGTGGGCCGCCGCTGTGGATCTCGACGGGGAACGGGTTGGACGTCGACCGGCTCGCGCCGTTGCAGCTCACGTGGCGCAGGTGCCAGCGCCCGTCGGGCGAGGTTGGCTTCTGCTCGGCGATC
The DNA here is from genome assembly GCA_963758035.1 of uncultured Actinomycetota bacterium. Taxonomy (GTDB): domain Bacteria; phylum Actinomycetota; class Thermoleophilia; order Solirubrobacterales; family Solirubrobacteraceae; genus Palsa-465. The sequence continues at coordinate 728,305 of CAVWTW010000010.1, read as the reverse complement.
ACGTAGTGACCGGGCGCCAGCGTCAGAAGCGATGGGGCCGCGTCGACCGGCACCCCTGGCTGGGTGGTGGTCGCCTCCGCCTCGTGGACCTCACCCCGGTTCGGAGAAGGCGTTACCGCGTAGGAGAAAGTGCCAACGCCCCCAAGCGTCACCTTGCGGATCGTCAGACCCCCCGGTGGCGGCACGTAGGCGTTGTGATACACGCACGTAGCGTGCTCCCCCTCCGCCAAATGGATATCGGCGGTCGGTCCGTCGACGGTGAAAGTGGTCTTTGCCGGTTCACCGCCGACGCCCACCGCGGTGCAGTTGATGCCGTCCAGCCGGTAGTTGGCCACGTCGCCTTCTTTGACCGTCCAAGTCGCGCCGCCGGCCCGGAAGAAGTCCTTCGACTCCCGGTCGCCCAGCTGGAAACCAAGGGCGTCGTAGGAGATGTTCCCACTGAACGGGAAAGACGGGTTCTCGCCCGCCGGTGCGCCGCTGACCTTCTTCACGATGGTGATCGTGCCGCTGGTCGGCGGCGGCTGGACATACAGGCCGTAGCAGAAGACGTGGTGAACCCCGTCGGGAAAGAAGATGAACTCGACGTTGTCACCGTTCAGAGCGTCGATGGCGCAGCGCAGCGCCCCGAACCCATACTGACCCGGGAACCTCTGGTCGAGCACGGGATCGTCCGGGGTGCCGCCCTGAGCCCACAGCTGGTCAGGGGTGCTCGCCTGCGCGACCTCATCGGGCGACAGTTCGATCGTCGTCGCCCCAGCGATCGTGTCGTTGCCGATCTGCTGCCCGTCCTGATCGAGCAACGCAGTCGTATCCTGGGTGAGGATCGCCGGCCGGGGGAACACGCCGGTGACCTTCGAAAGCGAGCCCCAGGAACCGGTCACCACAGAGCTCTGATACCCGTGGCCGAGCGTGAACTCCCAGTCCGGGAGCGGCTTGCAGACATCCTGGGGACGAGACCCCTCGGTCTTGGGATTCACATTGAAGGGCTCTGTGTACGGGCTGTCTGGTCCAAGGTTATGGAGGGTCTCCTGGATGTCATTGCGGGCCCGGTTCGCAAAGATGTCGGTGTAAGCCGGGCAGGAGCGCGCCACGAAGGTGACCGAGTAGCCCGTCCCCTGCGCGGCGGCCACGGGCGTGCCGACGCCGAGCCAGACGCCGCACGCCAGCGCTACCGCCGTCAACCACCGCCACATTCTCTGCGACCAGCGCTCCCTGGTGACACGTACCCAGACCCGGGACACGACATCCACACTCGCAACCTATAAGCCTCGGACCCAGAAAACAAGCCTGCACCGCCCGATGCGCCCATCAAGCCCGCACAGCAAACGATCCGGGCGGTCTAGGTCATTCGGCCATCGCAGCCAGGTCTGCCCGTCGCGCACGCGTGACCGGGCAGCTCACGAGGTTCAACCTCAGCTCGGCAAGCGCTGCGCCCGGCCGCTTGCTTGTCCGTTCGTCAACCCGCGGGTTCGCGGCTGGTCTCGGCGCCAGCCGTTTCGGGGAGTTCGGCTACCTGACGTCCTTCGGCGCGCTGCACCCATACGACACCCGTCCGCAATTCCCGAAAGAGCTAAAGGAACAGACCCGGCTGCCGATACATCCTGTGAAGGAGGGTCGAGCCACGCTTACGATCAACGAGGCAGCCACGGTGCTCAACGTCAGCGCGGACACGCTGCGGCTCTGGGAGGAGCGGTACGGCTTCCCATCGCCGGCGCGTACCCCCGACGGACGCGATGAGTACGACCGCGACCAGATGATCGGCCTGCTTACCGCGCTTCAGAACAGCCGATCGGTCGCCCATGCTGTCGCCGAGGCGCGAGCGACGCCCGGCCGACCCCCCCAACACCTCCTTTAGATAGGTAGGGCGGGGGGTTCTACTGACCAGCCCAGCGCGCGGGAACTACGCCGCGATCCGGGTGTCTGCCTCACGCTCGTCCCGGGGCGACGGGAGTTACCACGGGAGCCGGCTGGCGGCGCTTGTCTTTTGATCGCGTAAGTCCCCGCGGTCCTCACCGGCCTAGGCCGACGACCCTGTCCGTGACGGCCGGGCCGGCCGGCGGATTCATGCCTCCTCCGAGCCCGCGGCTCCCGTGGACGGGAACGCTCCGCGGCCCGGAGCTGGTGAGCCGCCGATATCGGCCGTGTTCATCTTGGCGGGGGCGAGGTCCTTCTTCCACTGATCTCCCGCGGTGTCCTGACTCGAATCGGCGATCCCTTTGTTGAAGTACGGAATGCCCCCCAGCGCGGAGGCCGGCTTTCCGCTCGTGCGGACGTCGGTCTGGCTCTTGGCGTTTTCGTACTCCTCGGTGGCCTGAATCGCGCCCCGGATGTTGGTGTCGCTCGGGTCATGATGGAATATCTCTGCGAGCGTGGAGCTCTCGAGCCCGGCGGCGAGGTTCTTTAGCGCCACAGAATCCGTGTACGGAGCAAGGCGGCCGTACAGGTATCTCTGAGCGTCGCGGAGTGTGATGTTCAGGGTGAGCTCACCGGGCGCGTTCCGCTCGGCCGTCACCGAATTACGGGCTGTGATGAGGCACTCGCGTACGTCTCCCGCGGTCTCGCCCGGGCGGTGGCTGACCTCGTACGCCTGGGACATATGGCGGTTGACGATCGAGGCGACCTCGGCTTTGTGGGCATCCGATAGATCGTCGAAGGCTTTGGCCTTGGGAACGGCCTCCGCCTTGAGGGTCTCGAGCTCGTCGGTCGTTGCGAAGACGTCCCGGGCTGAGGAGCCGGTGCCGTACTGAGCCGCGAACAGGTCGACCATATCCAGCGTGTCCTGATCGACGACGCCGCTGAGCATCAGCGGCAGCGCGTCCCTCGACACGTACCGGATCAAGCGCGACTGCAGGAGCCTGACCGCTGGTCCGGTGTCGCCCACCGCGAGATCGGGGCGGTTCCCCGGAGTGCCCTCGGATTTGGGCGCACGCTGTAGACGGTGACTCTGGCCAATGGCCGTAAGGACCGCCCGATTGCCGGCGGTGCGCTGGAGCTGGAGCAAACCCGCGGCTCCGAGGCCAGCGCCGCCACGGCGAGCCACACGGCCCGGGGCGCCCACGGCCGGCACGGGCCGGGCAACGAACTCGGTGGAGGCCGCAGCCGCCGACGCAGGCCGGGTCTGGGGCGCCGGTTCCGGGTCTAAGCGTTGAGCCTCTCCGCCCACGCCGCCATCCTCCCAAGGCGGCGCAGCCCGATCAACCCGCGCGGTGAAGGCCTAGTCGGCCGCAGCAGCGATCTCGCGTCCACATGGGCAGCGTGGCTGCTCATCACGTTCAACGCAAACTGGGATCCCGACCGCCTCAGATACCAACAGCATGCCTACCCGGCCGAGGGCTGATCGGCTCGACACAAAACAGCAACCAGGTTGGGGGTCACGTCGAATAAGGCTCGGGGGCTGAACGCAGCGAGCTCTGGCAACGCGGGAACGACAACTACAACGGTCGCCGACAATCGCTGCTGACCTCATCCGTGGCAACTCAATCGCGTGACCGTCCGCGATGGCGCGACTGCCATGTTGCCGAGCACTCGCCGGCCTTGACGGGCAGAAGGATCAAAACCATCGCTCCGCCTGGGCAGAGCGGATCTCCTTCTCCCGACCCGCCATGATGGGGCTGCTCGAGTCGATGACCGGGATCAGCGCGGTGACATCAGGCCGCGGGTTCTGCTCTTGTGCTGCGGCCGATCGCGCTCGACGGACACGGTTGGGTCCCTACCGAGCGAGGTGCGCGTGAACCAGTTGCACAGCCCAAGCGCCCTCGCCCACGGCTGTAGCGCAGCGCTTGCTTGACCCGGAGCGCACATCTCCGGCCGCGAACACGCCGGGGACGCTGGTCTGCAGCAGATTGTCAGCGTTGACCGCGGCGCCGGTGAGAATGAAGCCGTCTTCGTCGCGTCTGACCACGTCGTCGAGCCATTGGGTGCATGGCGACGCGCCTAGGAACAGGAACAAGAACGCAAACCGCAGTTGCTCTCCACTCATGAGCGTGACTGCCTCCAGGCGGCCCTCCGCGCCGTGTAGCGCAGCGATCTCGCTGCGATCGCGCACCTGGATACCGTAGTGCTCGACCTCTCGCACAAGGTAGTCCGACATGGTCTCTCGGACATCGCCGCGCCGATGAAGCAGCGTGACCAGCGCTCCGCCGCGCGCGAGCCAGACGGCCGCCTGTCCGGCGGAATTCCCGCCGCCGACGACGGCGACGCGTTCGGCGCCACAAAGCTGGGCCTCGGGCGGGCCCGCAGTGTAGAAGACGGTGATCCCTTCGAACTGGTCGAGGTCCGCGACGGGGAGGCGGCGGTATTCGGCGCCGGTGGCGATGACAACGGCGCGGGCGGCCACCTCGACATCGTCTTCTAGCCGGACGGTATGACGGTCGCTGCCGGCATGCAGCGAGACCACGCGGTAGGGCGTGGCGAGCCTGGCGTTGAACTTGCGCGCCTGGGTCACGGCGCGGCTGGTCAGTTCCGAGCCGCTGAGCCCGGCGGGGAACCCGAGATAGTTCTCGATCCTGCGGGAGGTGCCGGCTTGACCGCCCAGACCTGTGCTGTCGACGAGCAGCGTGTCCAGGCCTTCCGAAGCGCCATAGACCGCCGCGCCCAGACCGGCCGGACCAGCGCCAATAATGAGCAGGTCAGCCTCCTCGCGGGCGGCAAGCTCGCGCCCTATGCCCAGCGCCCGGGACAGCTGACCTGGGGACGGGCTTTCGAATTCGAGGCCGCCGGGCAGCCTGACCACGGGCAGTTGTGCCTCGTCGAGGCTCTCCATCAGTATCGCCGCCGCGGGATCGTCAGCGTGCTCGGGATCGCGCCAGGTGAAGACAAGGCGGTTGCTGCGCGCGAAGTTGACGATCCGCATCGTCGCCTTGGACGACTGCGGTCCGATGATCTCCAGGCCGAGGCCGTGGACGCGCTGGAGACCTTCACGGCGCGCGATGAACGCCGACAGCACGACGTCACTGAGTGGACCGTCTTCATAGAGCAGCGACCGCAACGCGTCACGTTGAATGGCGAGATAGCGCAGAGGCGTAGTGGCCACCGCCGTAACGAACACCGTCTGGCCCGAGAGCAGGTTCAACTCGCCCAGGAACCCCGACGGTCCGTGACGGACGATCTCGTTGCCGGCGGCGTCGAGGATCGCCGCCTCGCCCTCGATGATCGCCATGAACGGGTATTCGCGATCACCGACCTGGTAGAGAACCTCGCCCGCATCAGCCGTCCGTTCCTCGCCGATGGCGGCAAGCGTCGCTAGCTGCGACACCGACAGCGTTGGGCTCGGCGGGGGAACCAGCGGGTTTGTTGGCTGCTCGGCCACGGGACGTGATCTTCCTCGGTCCGGGTCGGTTCGTGCTCGTCATTTACGATGACACGAGTCATCCTAGTTATGACGCCGACTCTGCCTCGGTGCGGGCCAGCGGACCCTCAGTGGCACGCCCGTTGCTGCTTCGGGCCGCCGACCAGTTCGATCCCAGCCGCCCGCCGAGCCTGCGGTCGCCAAGTCACCTGCACGCCTGGGATGCGCGACTGGAACAGTAGGTAATCGACCATGCCGGTGTAAGGTAACCGGCGGCGACGAGAGTATTGGGCGCCGGAGGCCAGATGCGCAACGACGTGATCATCGGTTGCGACGGCAACCCGCGGTGTGCCTGGGCTGGATCGGGTGATACCGCTTTGGGCCGGTACCACGATGAGGTCTGGGGTAGGCGTACCTACGACGAGTCAGCCTTGTTCGAGGCGCTCACCCTGGGTGTGTTTGAGGCCGGGCTCAGCTGGTCGATCGTGTTTGGGAAGCGAGACGCGTTCTACAGAGCCTTCCACGGCTTTGAGATCGCGCGTGTCGCGGCGATGACGGAGCGAGACGTCGACCGACTGGTGCAGGATCCTTCGATCATTCGTAACCGGGCCAAGATCCGCGCCACCGTCGAGAACGCCCGCGCGATGAGTTCCGCGTCGCCCAGCCTCGCGGCGCTCGCGAGATCCTACGAGAGCACCCGTAAGCGTGCGCCGCGATCGATCGCAGACCTCCCTACGTCGACACCACAGGCGGACGCGTTCGCCAAGCAACTGAAGTCACAGGGCTACCGTTTCGTGGGGCCCACGAGTGTGTACGCGCTCATGCAGAACGTCGGCGTGGTCAACGACCACAGCCACGGCTGCTTCCGGGCCACTGACTTCATCCAACCTCCAAGCAAGGCCTGAGGCCGGGGACGATCGGGATCCGGCGAAGCCCATGTGAGGCTTTGGCGCCCAACCATGGCAGCACGCACGACGGAGGTCGCTCTGAATGGGCGATCTCTCACACGCCCATCCGGAGTGCCCGCCCTCGCGGGGCATGCATCGCCGCGCAGACGACACCACATTCGTTCAGCTGACGAAGCGCCGGTCGCCACGTCGAGCGCAGGTCGCCGCGCGCGGCGACAAGCTCTAGCTACGCAACTGAAACCGCGCTGCGAACCTCCAACGTGCAGCAACGGGCCCATCTGAAGTCGCAAACCAACCGCCGGAGACGAACGTCACCTGTGGTGATTCGGCGACAAACATCTCGCCTCGGCGACGAGCCGCCGGCAAGGCGCCCAGAGCGCGATGCAGCTGGACGGCCGGCAACCGGGACGAGGCTGCCTCCGACTCTCCGTCGCGGTGCTCGACTCCAGCGGGTCGAGAGGTCCTTGGACGGCCTTCAGCTTGCGGTTGGCCGCGTTGCTAGGTGGAACACGGTGACCGTTTCCTGGGCGTATTTGTCGATGTCGAACTTTGGGTCGGTCAGCCGGCTCGGCGCGACGTCGATCGCGGCTCGGATCGTCATCGCCATCGAGCTGGGATCGAAGTCGGCTCGGAAATCGCCAGTGGCCTGGAAACGGGTGAGCAGTTCGGCGAGGATGTGGACGGCCCCGTCGCGATTCCCGCTGAGGGGGCTCTTGGCGCCGGTGAACGTCGCGCGCACGATCTCAACGATGGCACGGAGTTGATTGGGGTTGTCGCGGATGAATTCGAGGTTGGACTCGATGTAGGCGTGCAGCATCTCTGGGCCGGTTGTTTGCGCTTCGATGCGGGGCTGCATGTACGCCCTCGCCTGTTGGAGCACCTGGGTGACGATCTCGGCGATCAGGTCGTCTTTGCCGGCGAAGTGGTAGCTGATCACGCCCTTGCTAATGCCGAGCCGTACCGCGATACGCGCGAGCGAGGCTTTCGCGTAGCCAACCTCGGCGACCGTGTCGATCGCAGCCTCGACGATCTGCGCCCGCCTGGCGTTGGTTACGAACGTGCGCTTGCCGTCGGCGGGTATTGGCCGCATGGTCAAAAATTAGCACGCAGAGCGAGTTTTGTAGACGAGTGGCCAGGCCGGTGTTAGCTTGGTGTCGTGGATTCTGGAGCCACCACGACACGGACGCAAGCGAAGCGGCCCCGCTCAGCGGCCGGTTCGGTCCCTCCGGCACGGGGCGAGCACGCGCTTCAGGTCGAGCATTTGAGCAAGCGCTTCGGCGAGCGCGTCGCGTTCGAGGACGTTTCGTTCGATGTCGGCTACGGCGAGGTGTTCGGCTTTCTAGGCCCCAACGGGGCGGGCAAGACCACGACCGTGCGGACACTTGGGACGCTGATTTCTCCGAGCTCTGGCTCCGCGACCGTCGCCGGGATTCCGTTGAGCGCGGAGGCCGGTCCTGCGATCCGGTCGCGAATCTCGATCATGCCGGAGTCCCCCGGGTTGTATCTCCGGCTGACGGTGATGGAGAACCTCGAATGCTTCGCCGGGCTCTACGAGCTGGATGACATTCGCGGCCGTATCGAACGGGCGCTGCGGGCGGTCAACCTTGAAGACCGCGCGGGTGATCGGTGCGAGGCGCTTTCAAAGGGTCTGCGACAGCGCGTGGCGCTGGCACGAGCACTGCTCAACGACCCCGCCGTGTTGTTCCTCGACGAGCCCACGTCTGGCCTTGACCCGGTGGCAAGCCGCGAGGTCCACGGGCTCATCGCCTCGCTTCGAGAGCGGGGAGTGACGATCTTCCTCACCACACACCGGCTGGAGGAGGCCGAGCGGCTGTGCCATCGGGTGGCGATCCTGAACACAACGTTGCGAATGATCGGCCGGCCCGACGAGCTGCGCGAGCAACTGTTCAGCCGAGCTCTGGACGTGCGAGTCCGCGAGCCGCTGCAGGACCCGGACGCTGTGCTCAGCGATTTGCCCGGGGTCGAAGGCTGGGAACAGGCGCCATCCGGCGGCTACACGCTCGACGTCTCAGGTCCAGAGGTCGCCGCCCCGCAGGTAGCGCGGGCGCTGGTCAGCGCCGGTGCCGACATTCTGTCGATCGGCGAGTCCCGTCACTCGCTCGAGGACGTCTACCTCGAGCTGATCAACGAGGACGTGGAGGCCAAGAGTCGATGAGCTTCAGCAGGACGCGCGTCAGGGCGATCGTCGTCAAGGAGCTGCGGGACTATCGGCGCAACCGCTTCGTGGTCGGAACGATGACCGCGTTGCCGCTGCTGTTCATCATCCTGCCGTTGATCCAGGTGTTCAATTCCTATAGGCACGTGGACAGCGCCAACCTCAGCCTGCACGTCGGCTTCTCGATGCTGTACATGCTGGTGATCCCGGCGTTCCTGCCGTCCACCCTGTCCGCCTACTCGGTGGTCGGAGAGCGCGAGCAGGGCACGCTGGAGCCCGTTCTGATCACCCCGATCCACCGCGAGGAGTTCCTCGTAGCCAAGGCGCTCGCCGCGTTCGTTCCGACCCTGGTCATCGCATACGCGGCGTTTGGCATCTTCCTCGCCGCCGCGGCCCTGTTTGCCCATCCCGTGATCTCCTCGGCGATCTTCGCGGACACACACGTGCTGGTCCAGTTACTGTTTTCCCCGTTGCTCGCCGGCTGGGGGATCTGGGTAGGGATCGCGGTCTCCGCCCGCTCCACGGACGTGCGGGTCGCCCAGCAGCTCAGCGTGCTCGGCACCCTCCCGCTGCTGGCCATCCTGGCGCTGATGTCGCTCAACGTAATCACCGTGTCGGCCGGTCTCGCGATCGGCCTCGCCGCCGTCCTGCTGTCGATCGACCTGCTCGCCTGGCGAGCCGTGGCGGCGGTGTTCGACCGCGAACGACTCATCACGGGCACGAGCACCTAACGCCCGCCGATGCAGACGACCGAGGCGATCCAACAAGACGAACGGAGTCGCGGAATGTCATCCACCCTCACGCTGACACGAGCGGCGACCGGCGCCGCGGAGCTTCACCGCGGCTCTTTTGAGATCATCCTCGACGGCAAACCTGCCGGATCGATCGAGCGAAACCAGACCGTCGAGCTTCAGGTGGAGCCCGGGTCACACACGCTCCAAGTCAAGGCGGGCCGCTACTCAAGCCCCGCCAGGAACTTCGAGGCGGCGGACGGCGCGAACATCAGCTTCCGATGCAACGGCGCGATCCTCTGGCCCCAATACCTCGCGTCGCTCTTCGTGCCGACGGTCGGGCTCAGACTGCACCACTAACCACTCCGGACCGCCACACCCATAATCGCGGGTCTGATCTGCATCTGCACCACCTTCGCCACTCCTCGCTCCAACCCGGTCTGCGCCGGCCGCAGGCACGTCATCGGCAGGCACCACCGTTGCGCTTTGCGCGGCAAGCAGGTTGCGCCCCAGCCGACGCAATCCTCCCGAGCGCCTCCGGCCGGGTAGCTGCAGCTGGCCGAACGGAGGGACGAGGTGCCGACCCCTTAGGGTCGCCGTGCTGCATACGGAAACTCGATCGACGTCGCCGGCGTCTCGGTCCCGGGCGGGCGCCGAGCGGCGATCCCTATCGCCGCGTTGGGATCATCCCGCGCTGCGCCGCCGAGCCGTCGCTTTGCCGCCAAGGAACAGCGCGGCGTCGGCCGCCACGCCAACCATTGCACTCGTTCGGGGGGATTGGAGAGCGAGCCGTTGACCTCAACCGCTCGTAGAGGACCGAAAAGCCCTGCAAACGGCTGCGCTCGTCGTCCCCACCGCCGCATGCGCACTCCTCCATTTGAGGGAAGAGGTGGCATTGCGTGTATCAAGACCAGGCTGGCCGTCTCTTGTGAGCTGAGACTGGTTGGCAGTGCAGGCGCGGATCCTCCGAGCCCGAAACCTGGCACCCGCCTCCACCGGTCACCGATCGCAGGATGTCATGTAGAAAGGACCTCATCGAAGGAGCTCACATGTCTCGCGTTCAGAATCCTAGACCCATCACTATCGAAGAAACACAGGTCGCCCGCTATCACGCCTTCGAAGAGACCGCCTCAGGTTTCACTCTTCCGAGCTCCGAAAGCACCGACTTCAGTTTTGACTTCGCACTCCCCGGAGCGATCGCACTCCCGGCCGTGATTTACTACCGGACCCGTCACATTGGCACGCCACACTTTAACGTCCGCATCAACGACGCCACAGTGACCGAATACATCTTCGTAGATAGCGACGAGGCGGAGCGCACATGGCACGAAGTCATTCCGGCTAACACTCCGGGCGGCCCTACCCTTCGACCCGACAACAACGAACTCGTGTTCTTCGCATCGGGTGCCGGAACCGGCTCCAGCGACGATCACGTCGTCTTCGGAGATGTCGTCATCGTATATACGTCGAACCAAACCACCGTTTCGGTCCCCATCATCGTCACTACCCAACAATAGAGATGGGGTGCAGGGTCACAGTTCTACGTTTCGGTTTTACTGTCTGCGATCACATCCGATGAGCAACGGCGCCCATCCGGTCAGCGACCGACCGGGACTACCGGGCTTGCTCGTGCTCGGCTGCCGCGAGCACCTGCGCGCCGTCGCCCGCCCGAGCCGGACCGAACCCAAGCTCAAGCTCTACCTCCAGGTCGTGGAGGCCGTCGACGGTGACGATGTCAACGCTGTCCGCGTCCAGGCGAGGCAACGCCTCGACGCGCTGGCGGGCGAGTTGCGAGGGACGATTGTGGCGTGAGCGAGCTTCCGCGGACGCGAGCGGAGCTAGTCGCGATGATCGACCAGCCATCCAACTTCGCCTCGCGCGGACGCCTCCTTTTGTGCGGCAGGCGGCCGCAACGGCCCGGACGGATTGCCACGTTGGGGATCGTCGGTTGGCGCATCCGCGAGTGACCGGCTCTGGGTCAGCACTGCCGTGCTGCGTGCACAGTCGCGTCGGCCGTGCCATTGGCGACCGGCAGTGTTCAAGACGTGCCGGTCGCCGGTGCTGCTTGTGCCTGGTTTACACCGCGACTCGGCCGCCGTCGACCGGGACGATGGCGCCGTTGATGAAGCTGGCGTCGTCTGAGGCGAGGTAGATGATCGTGTTGGCGATCTCCCGGGCATCGGCCGCACGTCCGAGCGGCAGGGTTGCGGCGAGCTGATTGATCCCCTCCTCGCCCATGGCGGACGTTCCCGGAGTACGAGTGGGGCCAGGCGAGACTGCGTTCACACGCACGCCGAGCGGCCCGTACTCCGCGGCCCAGGCCTTGGTCAGGAGCTCCAATGCGGCCTTGGAAGCGCCGTAGGCTGACATTCCCGGCAGGCCGAAGCTGGCCACCATGGTGGAGACGTTGACGATCGCGCCGCTTCCACGCTCGATCATGCCGGGCACGAACGCTGCGGTCAGCGTGAACGGTGCCACGACGTTGAAATCCAACACCGTCTTGACGTCCTCGATCGGGATCTCGTGGCTTGGGCCGAATGGAAAGATCCCGGCGTTGTTGACGAGCACGTCCACGTCACCTGCGGCCTGCGCGAGGCTCCGGGCACCATCGGGCGCGGAGAGGTCGGCAGCCACGAAGCGCGCCTGGCCGCCGGCGGACTCGATCGCGTCGACCACCTCCCGGCCGCGCGTCTGGTCGCGGCCGGTCACGATCACGTGCGCGCCGGCGCTGCCGAACTGTTCGGCGGCGGCCCGGCCGATACCTGACGTGCTGCCGGTGACCAGCACAGTCTTTCCTTCGAAGCTCATTGGCGCTCCTGTCGACATGGACCAAAAGGTCCAAGTTGGTGAAGCGCGGAGCTTAGCAACTACATGGACCGAACAGTCCAAGTAGGGCTAGACTGACTGTGATGGACAAGCAGCCGAGAACAGCCCGGGGACGCGCGACCCGCGAACGGATCGTCCTGGCCGCCGCCGAACTAGTCGCCCAACGTGGCGTTGCCGGCACGTCGCTTGATGACGTGCGCGAGCTCGCGCACGCCTCCAAGAGCCAGCTCTACCTCTACTTCGCCGACCGCGACGAGCTCCTGCGCGCCGTCGCCGCCTCAACCTGCGACACCGTGCTGGAAACCCAGGCCGAAGCTCTCGCCGGCTTTGACTCGATCACCGGCATCGAGCGCTACCTAGACGAGATCGTCGCGCTGCAGGTCGAACGCAACTCCCCCGGCTGCCCGATCGGCTCACTCGCCGGGCAACTGATCGAACGCGACGAAGCGTCGCGCCTCATCCTCGCCGACGGGCTCGGACGCTGGGAGCTCTCCCTCCAGACCGGACTGGAAGCGATGGCCGCGCGCGACCAACTCCGACCCGACGCCAATCCCGGCCTGCTCGCCTCCCAAACGCTCATGCTCCTCCAAGGGGGACTGCTCCTCAGCCAGGTTCGCCGCGACCCAACCCAGATGCGCATCGCTGCCGACACCGTGCTGGAACTCATCCACGCCGCATGCCTGGCGTCAACCCCCCCGCGGGATACGACGCCCACCCCGCGTCGCGGCATTGGGATGGCGAAGCCCGACGCCCGCGGTCGGCCGGGGCTCGGAGCATCGGCGTCCAGATCCGCGGGGGCTCGGCACGGGTGATGCTGGGAGCTGAGCGTGAGCCTCGACGGTCTGACGGATTCGGGGCATCACATCTATGCGGGACGGGACATACTGCGGAGGGTGGACCCGCTCGTTGAGTTGCTTGATCGCCAGGTGGATTTTCTTCTCCGTCAGGCTGAGTCGGCGGCATTCCTTATTCAGGTTGAGCCGTTCCTCAGGGCGCTGCGAACCGAACCGCGGCTCGCCGCCTACCTCGACGATGTCCTCGACGAGGTCGTTGGAATCATCGACGCGATGGAAGGGGTGGATGCGCAGCTGACAACTGAGCTGGTGGAGTTGCGGCGCGAGTTCGTCGAGCTTCGGCCCGAGGCGGATGACTCCGACCTGAAGGCACCGTCCGAGTCGGGCTCACCGGCAGCGACGTTGCAGGCGCGTTTGAGCTACACGGGCACGCTCGCGTATTTCGACGAGTGGGCCGCCTCCGAGCCGGAACCGTTCAACGCCGACGGCAACGGCGGCAAAGCAAAAACGCTCCTGGAAATCCTCCAGAACAAGGACACCGCCTACCGGCATGAGGTCGAGGCAGCGGCGGCTCGCAAGGACGGCCCCCGGGACAATTCAAGCGAGGCGCAGCCGCGAACCGACACGGATCAGAACGCCCCCGAACCGGACAGCCTCGACGCATGGCGGAGACGGGTCGGAAACGTCCAGCGCCGTTACGACTACGCGGTCCGTCTGCTGAGGCTGCGCACCCGAACGTCTCCCGGGCTCGCCCTCTTCTCGCTCGAGGCAGTGGCCGATGAGCTCAACCCGCCGCCGCGAATCGTCGATGACGAGGGACAAGAAACCCGGAGCGCCGCGAGCGACCTCAGCGAATGGATGAGCTCGGAGAGCTACTCGCTGTTCAAGCTCGCATGGCAGGAGAGGCTGGATGCGGGTGACGTCAGCGTGATCGACAGACGCGTTGACGAACTTCGCGATGCTGTTGAACGCCTCCGGGAAGAACTGCGTCGTCGTATCGGTACGACCCGCTCGCGGTTGGCGTTGGTCCATCGCTTCAAGTTGCGATGCGAATGGCACGACCGTGAACGGATGCTCGCGGTCGCAGACGACGACCGGCTGCCGGGGGGACCCGAAGACCGCCTGACCAGCGAATTGGCCCGTTACCTCTTCGACGCCGGGGTGTCCCCTCTGACAAAGCCGTTAGCCGGCGGCCTACACCCTGACCTGCTCGACCCATTGGCGAGCTTCTACGTCGAGGCGAAGCAGTTCGCGTCATCAAGCGCCCGCGGCGACATCGTCAACGGTGTTAAGGAGGTGCTCGACACCGTCGCTAGGTTGCGACGTGGTCCTTACGCCGTGGACGAAGCGTTCTGCGTTGTGTTCCGGCGCGACGGCACCTACTACGACTTGCCCGCAGTGCTACAGACGGAGACCTACCGACTGCACCTGGTGCTGGTGGACCTCGCGCCGGCCAAGGACGCTGGGCGACGGGAGCGGGACAAGCCTGTTCAGATTCCGGTCGACGAGTTCTTTGCGGCAGCGCCGGACACCGCGGCTCAGGGGCCAGCAGGCTCCCGCGAATAATCTCTCGGCGCGTAATCCAGTTGAGGCGGTGCACCGAACTGGCTCCTTTCAGCACGGGTCCGGCGCCGTTCGAACATCTGCACTACACCGCTCTCGCCACGAGCAACCAGCACCGTGACGCGTGCCTACGCCCAAACCCGACCGGCACCGCCGTGTCGGCGGGCGGCAGCGCCGCGCGCCTGCACAGATGCGGCGGCGCGTCGTCCAGATGTCGCTGGTGCGGTCACCAGGTGACGGCGACGGGTGCCCGTTCCGCGCGAGCCGATCCAACGAGGGGCGCCGGATCGTGAACTGATCTGGTGGGCTCAGCGCGAGTCGATGAGTCGCGCGGCTTCCTCGCGCATCGCGGCGATCACCGTTTGGGTGCTGGGGGTGCGGTCGGGGCGGGTCACCGCGAGCACCTCGCGGCGAAACGGTTGTGGATCCTCGACCCTGAGCGCGCGGACGCGTGGAGGGAGCGCTGGCAAGAGCAGCGACGGGATGACGGCCACGCCGAGACCGGCGGCGACCAGGCCGAAGCGCCCGGGCCAGTCGCGCAACGTGTAGACGATGTTGGGCTCGCCTCCGAGCGTGGGCCAGGCGCCGAACTGAGGCCCGCTGCGGTCGGCCTCACCAACGATCCAGCGCTCGTCCTCGAGCTCGGCGACGTTGACCCAGCCCCGGTCGGCGAAGCGGTGCTCAGCGGAGACGATGAGGTGCGCTTGACCGCGCATCAGCTGATCGCACGTCAGGTCGGCCAGGTCGTACTCAAGGCCAGTGCCGGCCGCTATCACACCAACATCGATCTGACCGGCCCGCAGCCGCCGCAGCTGGGCCTCTGTGCCGCCCTCGCGAATCCTCACTTCCATCGCGGGATGCTCAGCGATGACCCGGGCCAGCGCCCGCGGTACGAGCGCGGCGAGCGCGGTCGGGAACGCCCCGACAGTGAGCCGCTCGCTTAAAGGCTCCCCCAGCTCGTCCTGCTCGAGCATCGCAGCGTCGACCTGCGCCAGGATCGTCTTGACGCGACGGAGCAGCAGCTCCCCGCGCGGCGTCGGGCGGACGCCGCGCGACCCGCGCTCGAACAGCTTGGCACCCACCGCCTGCTCGACAAGGTTCACCTGGCGAGAAACGGCCGACTGGGTGTAGCCCAGCGCGCCGGCCGCAGCCGTGAACGAACCGCGCGCGCCGACCTCAAAGACGACGCGCATCCCGGTCAGGGTCAGCTCGGGCATGACACCAATCGTAGAGCCATGCGATTTCGTGATGGCTGACAGCACTGATCGTCGTATCTCTGATGGCTTCCGCGTCTACCGTCAGAGACACGCAACGATTAGGAGAACTCCATGGCACAGCAATACACACGCGACGAGCTGCTCGCACGCTTGGTACGCGCTGGTGAGATCGAGGTGACCGGCGAGGACATCGACACGATCGGCGACTACTTCGCTCCCGGGTTTGAGTTCAACGGCCCCGGCGGCTTCGTCGCGGGCTTCAACGGCCTCTCGGACTACTTCGCCTCGCTACGCGCGGCATTTGACGACCGCTCGATCAGGCGCGGCATCATGGTCGTCGAGGGCGACACCATCGCCTGCCAAACATGGATCGAGGGGACGTTCGTCCGCGAGTTCACCCAATCCCCGATTGGCCCCCTGCGACCCAACGGACGCAAGGTCGTCTGGCAACTGCTCAACATCTTCGTGATGGATGACCACGGCCGAATCCGCAAGGAGTGGGCATCCACCGACAACACCACGGTGCTCGAGCAGCTCCAGGCCCCGCCACAACGACATGATGCCCCGGGGTATTTCGTCACCGCCAAAAGGCCGTAACCGTCGAGCGAAGCCGGCCGGGTGCCACGCGCGGCGGCGACGGCGTCCGAACCGGCGAGCGAGTGGTCCCGCCCGCGCTCGTGCGCTCGGCGACGTCGCCGTTGTCAAACTAATCGCCAGCGTTGGGCCGACACGAGCGGCTGGCACGCGTTTAGGACTCCGCCGGCGGGCGGGCTACGGTGGCCTCGATGTCACGGCCGCCCAGGCGCTGGTGGCAGTGTGAGCAGGTCAGGTAGGGCTCGGTCTGCGCCCCACAGCCTCGGTGGGTTAGGCGCACGTCGATGACGTCGGAGTCCTGGGCGAGGTGCCGCCCTGCCCAGCGCATCAGCTCGATGATCACTGGGTAGAGGTCTACGGCACGGTCAGTGAGCCGGTACTCGTACCAGTCGGGGTTGGTGCGGTAGCGAACCTTTTCGAACATCCCGTTGGCCACCAGCTGGCTCAGGCGGTCGGCCAGGACGTTGCGGGCGATCCCGAGGTTTCGCTGCATCTGCCCATAGCGCCGGACGCCGAAGAACGCCTCGCGCAGGATGAGGAAGGTCCACCGGTCGGTGAGCACGTCCATCGCGAGCTCCACCGCGTCCCGCGGGGGCTGGGTCGGAGCCTGGTTTCTGCGCGGCAACTAGTTCGCCACCTCCTCTGGATTCTTTGCGCAACTAGTTTCTCTGCGCAACCATATCTGACATGACCTACTCAGCACCGCACAACGTCCGCTTCCCCAGCGGCGACTCCATGATCGCCGCCCTTCACTATCCCGGCGCCAACCGCGCGTGCATCATCATGGCTGGAGGCACCGGCGTGACCAAGGAGCCCGCGAGCGACCCCTTCGCGCCACACTTCCAGTCGGCGGGGTTCAGCGTCCTGGCCTTCGACTTCCGCCGGTTCGGCGAGAGCGGCGGCAGCCCGCGCCAAGTCGTCAGGGTCGATGATCAGGTGGACGACTACCGGGCCGCCATCGCGTTCGCCGCCACGCTGCCCGAGGTGGACCCGACGCGGATCGTGATCTGGGGCTTCTCGCTGGCCGGCGGCCACGTGCTCCATGTCGCCGCGCGACAGCCGGGCCTGGCTGCCGCCATCGCTCAGGCCCCGCTAGCCGATGGACCTGCGATCGCTCCCAAAGCCATGCGCGCGATGAGCGCGGGAGCAGCGCTGCGCCTGCATCTGCGCGCCGCAGGCGACCTCCTCGGCCGCCGATTCTTGCGCCGGCCGCCGGTCCTCATCCCGCTCGCGGGCCCGCGCGGGACCGTGGCCTCGATCACCACGCCCGACGGGGGACGGGGCGGCCAGGCGCTCGATCCCGACGGGCGATACCGCGACTGGGACCAGACGGTCGCCGCGGCCTCGGCGCTGCGCATCGCCTTCTACCGGCCCGGGCGGACGGCGTCGCGGATCGCATGCCCCCTCCTGGTGGTCGTCTTCGACGATGACCAGACCGTCCTCACCGCTCCCGCGGTCAAGGCAGCCCAGCGGGCACCCCTCGGAGAGCTCGTGCGACTAGACGGCGATCACTACGCCGCGTTCGAGCGCGCACACCAGGCCACACTCGACGCCGAGATCGGCTTCCTCCAGCGCCACGTGCTCGAGGCCGCGAACGCGCCGGCGGCGGCACTGGCCAGGGTCTGACACAGCATCGCCGGCGCGAGGCCCAATCCCCACGGCGCTGGGCATCGGAGGAACGCGGGGGCGAGTATTGCCGTCGTCTGCGACGGGAGCCGAGCACGATGGGTCATGCACGCGACCCGACCGTGTGGGAGAGTTAGGCGATGGCCGGTCAGCGTGACGAGATCGCCCGCCCCGAGCGAGGCGGCGAAGAGCGGTCCGCCGAGCGCCCACCGTCGCAGGCAACACCCGCGATCGACGCTCGCGCGGCGCGCGTGCTGGGACTCCAGCGGGCGGTCGGCAACCGCGCGACGACGCGGCTGCTCGCTCGCGATGACACGCCGAGTCTGCTCGGCCCGACGCCCCGCCTGCACCTCGACCCGCAGTTCATGCCGCCGCCGACGCTGTCCCTCCCGAGCGTGGGCTCGAGCCTCCTGCGGCCGGGCCAGCTACCACCGCTCCCGGATCTCCACGACCGGCAACCGAGCATCTCCGACTATCGGTCGCCTGCTGGCGCCGGCGCGATGGCGCCGGATGTCGCGGCGAGGCTGTTCGACTTCCGGGCGATCCTGCAGTCGCTCCCGCAGCCACCTGACACGATCACGGTCCCCGCCGACCCGGCGCCCGACACGCCCGACCCGTTCCAGTTCCAGGCAGGCATGCAGTGGAGCTGGTCGGCTGGGAAGGCCACTCCTGACCGGACGGTCCAGCTCCAGCTCCAGCGCGGCGTCTACATCTTGCAGGCGTCGGTCAACATCGACAACGGCCAGGTCCAGTGGCTGGGTGGGATCAACCCGCAGATCAGTACTCGGGAGGTCCACTTTCTCGGCGCCGTGATCAGCGCCCAGGCGTTCCTGCAACTGCTCGCCGGCGTCACCTCCGATCGCGGCGGGACGATGCAAGGCCAATTCACCTTCCAGGCCGCCGCCGGCGTGCAGTTGACGATCAAGATGGGTCCGATCACCGCTCAGCTCCAGGTCGGCCCGCAGGCGTCGTGGTCGCCGGGCGGTGGCTGGGGCTTCGCGTTCAACGCCGCCCCCGGCGCGGGGCCGACCAGCGGCGTCCCGGCGCCGATGGATCCCCCGAGCGCCTCGGGACTGCCGCCGGTGCACAACGCGCTCACGTTTGGCTTCAACTTCTAGCTCGACGACACCCGCAAGTCGCCCGCTGCGGCCCAATCCAATGAGGCGGCGGGTCCGACCAACGGCACTGTGTCGTATGCGTCGCGTGCGTCCGTTAGCGTCGGTGCTCGGCGCGTTTGTGGGGCTGCTCGCTAGCCGTGTAATTCCGACCCAGGCTCGACCGCGTAGAGCTGCCATGTGCCGGGTATGCCCTTGAGCTCGTGCGTGCCGCGATCATGGAAGCGAAGACCCGAGCCGACGACGAGATCCTTGACCGTTCGCGAGGTAAGCACTTCGCCGGCCGACGCTAGGGCAGCTACGCGGGCACCGAGATGAACAGCGATTCCTCCGACGTTGTCGCCGAGTCTCTCGCACTCTCCCGTGTGGACGCCGGCCCGTATGTCAAGTCCCAGCCGCCGAACCTCCTCAACGATCGTGAGTGCGCAGCTCACGGCACGCGCTGGGCCGTCGAACGTGGCGAGAAAGCCATCTCCGGTTGTGTTGATTACGGAGCCTTCCCAGCTGTGGACCTCGCGGTGGATCACCTGGTTGTGAGCCAGCAGCAGCTCACGCCAACGGCGGTCGCCTAGCTCCGCCGCTCGTGTTGTGGAGCCCACAATGTCAGTGAAGAGCACCGTGGCGAGCACTCGGGTGGTCGTGTGCGGCTGGCGGGCGCCCGTCAAGAATTCCTCAAACTGAGCGAACCACGAGTCCACGTCGCCGATCCAGGGATAGTTATCCTGTCCCGCAACCTCGACGAACCGTGCTGCAGGTATTCGGTCGGCGACGTCTCTGCCCAGCGCAACTGGCACCACCCCAGAGTCGGTCCGGTGAAGAACCAGTGTCGGTACGCGGACATTTGGAAGGACGCTGCGAATGTCCGCCCGTGTCACGAACTCGATTAACTGACGTGCCATTCCAGGACTGACGCAGGCCCGCTGATATCGCGCCCACCACTCGGTGAAGCGCAGATCCCCGACACCGCTCGGGGCGTAGAGCGCCATCAGCGAGCCCTGCCCCCAGCCCTGCTCCAGCGCGTCCAAGAACGTTTGGCGCAACTCCTCGGTCAAGAACTCTGCGCCGTACGCCGCGACCTCCCACAGCACCAGCGCAGAGACTTCCTCTGGATAGGTCGCCGCGTACAAGGCGCAGAGCCCAGCGTCGGTTACCCCGAACAGCGCTGGTCGCCTCAGACCGGCTGCCCGCACGACCGCGCGGGCGTCATCCATTTGCTGCTCGAGCGTAGGAGGTCGATCCACGGGATCAGATAGACCCGTGCCACGCCGATCGAACAACACCAGCCGGGCGAACGAGGCGATCCGCCTCAGGTACCGCGCGGTCACGGGCTCGTCCCACATCAACTCCACATTTGACGCCGGCCCAGGCACGTAAAACAACTCAGTCGAGCCGTTCCCGACCGAGTGGTAGGCGATGCTCGCGCCGCCGCTGCGCGCATATTTGGTGACCACCTCGGACACTAGGCACGCTGAGTCTAGTTTCGGGGCTCTGCGGCTGAAATGGTCGAACCGGCGAATCCGGGCCGCTCTTCGGCCAGACCTAACCACGGCAGCACTCGCGAAGCCAGGCCGACAGCGGCCGCGGTCCCCGGCCCCCACCTCGGGCGTCGGGTGTGGATGGTGTGGCGGGCATTCCCTGGAGGTGTGCGAAGGAAAGACACAGCTAGAGCCATGTCAAGCCGTAAGGTGTTCTGTACATGCGCCGGGCGAGGGGGGCTACCTCCGATTTGCAGGCGCCCGCTTTGATCGGGCGCGAGGATGAGGTGCGGCGCCTCGACGAATTAGTCGATGGCCTCGGGACTGGCGGTCGAGCGCTTGTGATCAGCGGCGATGCCGGTATCGGCAAGTCGGCGCTACTGCAACATGTACGAGGCCGCGCGGAGGCCGCACACTCTCAGACCCTGTCCGCCATCGGCGTCGAGTCGGAGGCCGAGCTCGCGTTCGCCGGCCTGCATCAGCTGCTGGGACCGATCCTCGACCTGAGCGATCGCCTGCCCGATCCGCGACGGCGCGCGCTTGAGGCGGCGTTTGGTATCACCGACGCGCGGGTGCCTGACCGATTCCACGTCGGACTCGCCGTCCACCAGCTCGTCAGTGAAGCCGCCTCGTCGCAGCCTCAGATTCTTCTGATCGACGACGCGCATTGGCTCGACATCTCCAGCCTGGACGTGTTGACTTTCCTCGCGCGCCGGCTGGACACGGAGCCGATCGCCTTGCTTGCCACCGTGCGCGACGGTTACTCGGTCTCACTCGAGGAGGAGCGGCTGCCAAGGCTGCGCCTGGAGAGGCTCAGGGCCAACGACGCGGCGGAGCTACTCAACCGCCATGCGCCGGGGTTGCATCCGATCCGCCGCGCCGGTCTGCTCGCGGAAGCGGCCGGGAATCCGCTTGCGCTGGTCGAGCTGGCCGACACCTCGCGCCCGACGGACCCGCAGGAGCACCTTTCGCCGGAGCCGGAGATCCTGACCACGCGTCTCGAGCACGCCTTTGCCGCGCGGCTCGAAGGCCTCCGGGATGAAACTCGCCTCGCGTTGCTCGCCGGCGCCCTTGATGGGCGGGCTTCGCTCGCGGAGATCATTGATTCCGCGGCCGAGCTCCATGGCGGGCCTGTTGAGCTGGCAGACCTCGATGCGGCGTCGGCGGCGAGGCTGGTCGAGATCGCTCGGGGCAAGCTGATGTTCCATCATCCGTTGGTGCGCTCGGCGGTGCGCCAGGCGGCTCCGCCGGCGCAGGTCGTGGCGATGTACGCGGCGTTGGCGGGTGTTATCGGCGATCCCGAACGACGGCTCTGGTGCCGGGCGATGGCCGCGGTCGATGCCGACGAAGAAATCGCAATGGCGCTCGAGGCCCAAGCGTCGACGGCGCGAGGGCGTGGCGCGATAAGTGCCGCGGCAGCCGCGCTCGAACGCGCAGCCACGCTCAGCGCCGATCCGCGACGCAAGGGAGAGCGCCTACTCCGGGCGGCTGAGCTCGCCTACGAGCTGGGACTCACCGAGGTCGCGGGCCGAATGGTCGCCGAGGCTCAGCACCTCGGTCTCGGTGCGCCCGAGGCGGCGCGTCTCGCCTGGCTGCGACAGATGATCAGCGGCGATATCTGGCGTGAAACCGGCGCGACAAAGGTGTTTGTGACCATCGCCAGGCAGATGGCCGACGGTGGCGACAGCGAATTGGCGTTGCGTTCGCTGATTCCGATCGCCCATCGCTGCTGGTGGACGCCAACCCGGGCCAAGACCAGGTCCTATCTCGTCGAGGCAGCGATGAGCATCGGGGTCCCGCACGACGATCCACGCCTGCTCGCGGTGATCGCCCTAGCCGACCCCGAGAAGACCGGATCGAAGGTTCGCGATCACGTTGCCCCCAAGCGGACGCACGAGACGGTCGATCCGCGCGCCGCGATGTACATCGGCATTGCCGCCGAAAAGGCCGGCGATATGGCGACGGGGAAGGCCTTCTTGTCGCGGGCCGTCGACGGCCTGCGTGAGCAAGGCCGGCTCGGCATGCTCGCTCAGGCTCTCGTGCACCACGCCTGGGTCGCCACTCATACGGGCGACTGGAAAGAGGCGATGCGGGATGGCACCGAAGCGGCGACGCTGGCGCGCGATACTCAGCAGCCGCAGTTCGGGGTCACCGGCGAGCTTGTTGCGGCTCTCGGCTCGGCGCTGCGCGGCGAGGACATCGAGCCAATGCTCGCGGAGCCGGAGCGTGCACTGCTAGAGGCCGGTGCGGGACCGCTGCTCGCACCCGTGCACCTCGCGCGTGGCGCGATGGCGGCCGGCGAGGGTCGCCACGAGGATGCCTTTCGGCATCTCCTGCCAGTGTTCGACGAAAAGGCGCCGGCCTTCCATCGATTCATGCGCTGGTCGGCCATCTTGGACCTGGTCGAAGCCGGCGATCGCGTCGAGCACAGCGATTGGGTGGCCGGAGTGGTCGACGAGCTCGAGTCCGTCGGCCGCAAGAGCGGCGCGCCGATCCTGCTGACTGGTCTCGCCTGCGCGAAACCGTTGCTCGCGGGCGAGGACGAGGCCGAGACGCTGTTCGAGCGTGCCCTTAAAGGCGATTTCGCCGGGTCTCCGTTCCTGCGGGCGAGGACGCTCTTCTCCTATGGCCGCTGGCTACGCCGACACCGCCGAGACGCCGACTCGCGCGGACCATTGCGGGCGGCGGTCGAGTCATTCGACGTCCTCGGCGCGGCGAGCTGGGGCCAGCGGGCGAGGCAGGAGCTGCGAGCCACTGGTGAGCGGCTCGGTCCGCGCAACTCCGAGGCACGGGACCGCCTGACGCCGCAGGAGCTGCAGATCGCCGAGCTCGCCGGCGCGGGGCTCTCGAATCGTGAGATCGGCGACCGTCTGTTCCTCTCTCACCGGACGATCGGCTCCCACCTCTACCGGACCTTCCCGAAGCTCGGGATCACCTCGCGCTCGCAAGTGCGCGACGCCCTCGCGACCGCTGCGGGCAAAGACACCTAAGCAGTCGGTTGACTCAAGAGAGATCAAGTCAGATCGGCCAGGATCCAGCCTGTCTTCGCCCGGTCATTCGGACCGGACGTCCGAATCGAAGGAGATCCCTGATGAGCGACCTACCGAACGTTGTCCTCGTCCACGGCGCGTGGGCCGACGGCTCCAGCTGGACTCATGTGATCGAGCGCTTGCAGGCCAAGGGCTACAACGTCACCGCCCCGCAATTCCCCGAGACCTCGACCGACGCCGACGTTGCCCGCCTACGGCAAGTTCTTGCCCGCCAGGACGGCGCGACCGTGCTCGCCGGTCATTCCTACGGGGGGCAGATCATGACCGCGCTCGGCGCCGACGCTCCCAACGTAGTCAGCCTCGTGTACGTCGCCGCCTTCGGGATCGACGAGGGCGAGTCGCTCGGAGCGCTCCTCAGCGGCGGACCCCCGACGCCGGCGCTCGCGAACCTAGCCGTCGACGAACAGGGATTCGGGTGGCTTCCAGAGGCCGATTTCGTCGAACATTTCGCCGGCGATCTGGATCCCGCTCAGGCCCGGGTTCTCTACGCGGTCCAGCAGCCCATCTCGATGAGTACCTTCGACTACACAATGGGCGAGCCGGCGTGGAAGTCGTTGCCGTCGTGGTTTGTGGTCGCCGCGAACGACGAGGCGATTCCGCCTGACGCCGAGCGGCAGTTTGCTCTGCGCATGGGAGCCACCACGGTCGAGATTGCCTCCGGACACCTAGCGATGGTGACCCATCCGGACACGATCGTCGATCTGATCGAGCAGGCGGCGAGGGTCCCGGTCACAGTGGCTTCCTAGACGGCGCGGCGCCAGCCTCCCGAAAAGGCGAACACCGGCGCGCGACTCGCGCCGGTGTCGCCCGCCTGCGGCACCGGCCAGCACGACATGAGCCCGCCGGGCCTTCCGGTCCTGATCCGGGTCCCACAGGCAGTGACATCACGATCCAGCACGTCAACGAAAGGGAACCATGGCGATCTCAACGGAAAGCAAGCTGCTCGACGCGGCGATCGACGCTCACGGCGGCCGGGAGCGATGGAGCCAGGTCAGATCGGTCCGCGTGGAGGCATCGATTACCGGAGGCGTCTGGTACCTCAAAGGACGTCCGGACGTGCTCAAAGACGTAGTCATCACCGCGAGCACCCATCACGAGCGGCTGGTCATGGACTTCCCCGGCCAGGACAAGCGCTCGATCTTCGAACCCAACCGGATCGTCATCGAGACCGCTACGGGCGACCTGCGCGAAGAACGGGAGAACCCACGCGCCCACTTCGCCGACCAGGCGGCGGAGACTCCGTGGGACGACATCGACGTCGCCTACTTCAGTGGCGAAGCCCTGTGGACCTACCTCACGACTCCCTTTCTGTTCTCCCAGCCCGGCTTCAGCGTCAGCGAGGAGCCGGAGATCTGGCGCGAGGACGGAGAGGACTGGCGGCGCCTTCGCGTCGCCTTCCCCGACGAGATCGCGAGCCATACCCGCGAGCAGCTCTTCTACTTCGGGCCCGACGGCCTCCTGCGTCGCCACGACTACGCAGTCGACATCCTCGGCGGCACAACCGGCGCCAACTACGCGCTGGATAACCGGGACGTCGACGGGATCATTGTCCCCACCACACGCCGCATCTACGGCTACGAGGGCAACCACGTGGTCGTGCGAGAGCCCGTGCTCGTCGCCATCGACATCACGGAGATGGCCTTCAGCTGAGGCGCTGCGGCGGCTCGCCTGTGCGCCCCGTCGGTGCGCGGCGAGTCGTCCGGGGTGCCGCGGCCCGTTGAACCATCGGTTTATGCGACGGCGACCTCTTTGGCGCCCATCGCGCTCGGCGGGACTCGGAACCCCCGGCGGTGGATCGCCACCAGCTGGGCTTGGCTGCCTGTTGCTGACATGGCGCTAGTGCTCGTGGGGTGCGTTCGGTGCGGGAGCGCTGAACACGCGGCTTGTTGCACTGACGAGGTAGAGGTGATGCTGGGTGAGACCGACCTCGAAGACTTGGCCGAAGCCCGGGGGGTCGAGACGGGCCGGGACGGGGATAGTGAACCGCTGCCGACTGGGGATCAGGAGCCCGTTGATCTGTCCGACACCGGGCCAGACGATCGCGTGGGCATTGTGCTGGGGCGGGCAGGTGATCCCGGCGCAGCCACCGACATCCAGGTAGCTGGTGCGGAGAACGTCTCCGCCGCCCAAGCGCTCATGCAGGTGTGTGCCGCACCGCTCCAGATATTGGTCAAATCCGGAGGCGATCACCAAGCCGTGCCCGAGCGGCGTCAGCAGACCCACTGCGTGGTTGTCGTATCCGCCGTTGAGGACCGGTACCTTCAGCGGCGGGCACGCCCGCCATGACAGGCTTGGTCGGTTCAGATCGACCGATGTCGTCGCGCTAGCCGGGGCTGCGGACACCTGGCCGGAGGTCAGATTCTGAAAGGCATGCATGTTCCATGCGTGCTCGTCGACCTGCCCGGTGTCAAGCGATACCCAGTCGCTTCCGATGCCAGCGATCGACACTCCGCAGTCGGTCGGGTCTGAGCAGGGGACGCCTAGCGGCGGCTGCGTCAGCGCGGGGTTGGGAACAAACGTGGTCGTCTGACCGCTGGCAATGTCATACAGCTCCTGGGTGGGCTGGGCGGGTGCGCTGTCTCGGCAGAGGAGGACGATGCGGCCAGCGCCGAGCTGGCCGGGTCGACAGCCCGCGGTGAACTGCAGCATCTGGCGCCGGCCGGTGGCGTCATCGATCAGTAACCCGGCGTTCGCGTTCGCGGAGAATGCGTCACCAGTCACCGAAAACAAGTAGCGCTCGTCGTTCATAAACAGCCCGTCGCCGGGCACCTGCACAAACCGCGGCCGCAAAACAAGCACCTTTGGTCGGGGTGACCGCGCCTGAGCCTGCATCGGGCCACCCAGGACGCTCAGCGCGGTCAATGCCACCACGAGTTTGAAGATGGATGGACGTCGCACCACGGACATTGAACGGTCAAGCACGGAGAAAGTTCCGCTCCAGCAGAGTCTGGGGAGGGCGACGGACGCAGTCAACGTTGGAGGGCGAGACGCCAACGTGGACGGCTGAGGAACGTGAGAGATCGAGCGGCTACGTTTCCGCGGATGCCACGTTGCAGCGCGCGACTCCCGCAGAGGCTTTCTGGTCCGTCAGGGTTGATGTTGCGCCGTTGGCGGGTGTTCGACGCTGGCGAACTGCAGCGCATCGTGACCGAGAGTGCAGAGCATCTGCGTCCCTGGATGGGCTGGATGGCCAGCGAGCCGCTGACCGTCGGCGAGCGCGAAGCCATGCTGCGCGACCGAGAGCGGGAGTGGTCAGAGGGCGGTGACGTCATGCTCGCCATCTGCCTGGAGCAGCGGGCGATCGGCAGCTGCGGTCTTCATCGGCGCATCGAGCCCGACGGGCTGGAGATCGGGTACTGGCTACACCCGGCCTTCACCCGCCGAGGTCTCGCGACGGAAGCCGCTCGGCTACTCACCGACGGCGCATTTACGGTCGAGGGGATCACGCATGTCGAGATCCACCATGACAAGGCCAATCTCGCCAGCGCCGGAGTTCCTCGTCGGCTTGACTACCAGCTCGTCGCCGAAGCCCCAGATGAGATCGCGGCGCCAGCGGAGTCGGGCATCGAACAGATTTGGCGGGTCGACCGCGACACATGGGTGCGGCGCGAGGCTTGAAGGTCAAGGCGGACGGCCCGGCGCACCGTTATCGCGCGGGGGGAGTGGTGACACTGACTGCTCAGGCGCGCCGTTACGGATCAGGGGTCTCCCCAACGGGATTGGTCAGATCGGCGGAGCAGCGTCAGCCGTTCTAGGAATCGTTCCGCGTCCCAAGTCCATTGAGTTGCGGTGCGGCTCGTCGAGGACAATGCCTTCCGGAGTGATCGTGAACTCGCGGATCTCGGGATCGTGCCTGCTGGCGCGGGTCTTCAGGACCGTCACGGCGCGCCCCAGCTCCGTATCCCGGGGCACGAACTGGAGCAGGATGACGTTGTCAGATAGGTGAGAGATGCCGTCCTCGGAGAGTTGGGAAATGCCGAACAGCGCTGGTATCTCCTGGCTCATCATGAGACTGATCTGTTGGTTGGCGCAGCGCTGCAGCAGCGAGTAGAGATATTCGCGAAAGCGCAATTCGTCCACGGCTGCGCGCCGTAGATCCCCCAGGCTGTCGATGAACACCCGGCGCGCTCGGGTGCGCTCGATGACCTCGAGAAGCTCGTAGAACCATTCGTCGAGGTAGAGGTCCACGGGGGAGCGGTACATCAGCTCGACCGCTTCGTCATTCAGCGACCAGCCAAACCCGTTGACGATGCGATCGAGCTGGGTGGCGTTCTCCTGCAGGGTCGCGATCACGCCGGCCTGGCCCGCAGCCGCGCCATTAAAGATGAAATGCAGCCCCATCAGCGTTTTGCCTGACCCCGACGGGCCGGCAACCATGGTGGCCGCTCCGGGCCAGTAACCATCGGCAAGCATCTGATCGATGGCAGGGATGCCGGAGGACATCCGCTCGGTCTGCAATGTGTAGGTCTCGGTGGCGACGCTTTCCGCGAGCCTGGGAAAGACATGCAAGCCGTCGGCGGCGATCCGGTAGGCGTGCTCGCCGGACATGAAGCCCGTGCCGCGAAGCTTGAGGACCTCGAGGTGGCGGACGGCGCGTTCGGATTCGCGGCGTGTCGCGAGTGAGATGATCCCGTCAGCGACTGCGAACTCCGGGGCGGTCGCGATCTCGTCGCGACCGTACTCGCCGACCCAAAACGCGGTCGTGGGAAACGCCGTGAGCATCCCGGCCAGCTCATGCAGAAACTGGCGGAACGCCTGTGGGGTCGCGGCGTAGGCCGACAGCGCCTTGAAGCTGTCAATCGCGATCACCCCCGGCCTGCGTTCTGCGACCAGCGCGCGAACGTGGGCGAGAACAGCATCGAGGCCGCCGTCGTTGAGCGTCCGCCCCAGATCATCGAAGAACATGCTTGACCCGATCGCCGCGGCATCGAAGAAGCCAAGGCTCTGGCCGTAACGCAGAATCTTCTCAAGTGGTTCTGAGACCGTTGACAGATACACGCCCGGGCGCTCTGGGGACGCGTTGTGGAACATGAACTGCTCAGCCAGGATCGTCTTGCCGCTGCCCGGGAGACCGATGATCAGGTTCAGCGCGTTGGTTGGCAGGCCCCCGCCGAGGACGGAGTCCAAGTGTCGGTCCCCGCTCGAGAACCGATCACTCATCAAGCCGCGCCGAGCTCTTCGTGTCTGAGCCCGCTGCGGCGGAGGAGGTCCTTCACGGTCGAGACGAGTTGCAGCGGCTCGAGCGGCTTCTTGAGGAAGGCGTCTGCGCCCGCGGCCAGGGCGTGCTCGCCGAGATCCAAGCTCGAGACACACAGCACCGGCGTGGCACGCTGCTGCTTGAGTCGATGGCACAACTCTCGGCCCACGCCGCCCGAGATCATCAGCTCGACGATTGACAGCGCGGGCTGCTGTGAGGTGAACTTCTCTTCGGCCTCCTCTGCGGTCAATGCCACCTCGACTTCATAGCCCTCGGCGCGAAGCAAGAAGTCGTTAAGCTCCGCGCCATACCGGTCGCTTTCGGCCACCAGGACGAGCACCCGGGAGGATCGATTGGGCGGTTCCTCCTCGACGATCGGCGACGCATCCGCCTGACGCTCGGCGAGCAAGCGGTGCGCATCCGCGGCGGACAACCCCTCGTCAAGGCGCTCCTGCACGAAGCGCAGCTCTGCGATCTGGTCGCGCGTATAGACCCTCCGCCCGCCCTCGCTGCGCTGCGCGACGATCAGCCCGTAGCGGTCCTCCCAACTGCGGATCGCCGACTGAGACAGACCAAGCATCCGAGCGACCGCTCCGATGCTGTAGATGCCGCGATCGCGAGCCAAGAGACGGTGAGCGTATCGCAACGGACCGATGTCGACGCGTTTTCGTACGCAAGTTGCGGGCGATTCATCCTGATTACATCATCAGAACTTTGACAAGAGCTCTGCACTATGCGAGCATGAGCTATGCAGTCTCTCTTTCGCAGGGTAATCCGGAAGCCGGTGCCGACCATGTATGAAAGTGACCGCCGTGCGGCGCAGACGCGATCGGATGTCGCACTGGCTCCGGAGCAGACTGACGCGCGGGCGTCGGCGGCGGCCGGTCCCTGGGCGGTACGTCTGCTGCCGGCCAACGAGCATCATGAGCACGTCGCGGTCCTCAGCGTGCAGGGCGAAATCGATCTCATGACCGCGCCCATGCTGCGTGAGGCCCTGATCCCGGTGGTCAAGCACCACACCGGTCCGGTCGTCGTGGACCTCTCCGAGGTCCCGTTCATGGACTCGACCGGGGTGCACGTGCTCATGGGCACGCTCGGCCGGCTCCAGCCCCAGAACCGTGCGCTCGCGCTCGTGTGCCACGAGCAAGGCCAGGTACACCGAATTCTCGCCTTGGCTGGTCTGCTCGACACTGTGACCGTGTACCGCTCGCTCGAGAGCGCGATGATCGCCGACGACGACGTTCTCGGATCCGAGCCAAGCAGGACCAGCGGCGCGTCCGACGTGCCGCACGCTCCCGCCGGTCCCCGCACCAACCTCGCGCCTGTCACGCGCTAACCGGCGGTCCAACGGCCGCCACTGGGCCGGTGCGCGAGCTTGCGCGTGAACCGGCGAAGGACCTTCGATGCTCACTTTCGGGATCGGCATGCCGCTGCCCGCGACGAACTGACGGAGGACGTCGTCGCAGAGCAGCTCAACGCGCCCTAACCACTCAACAGAAAAGACAATCCTGACTCCCACCACGCACCTTCCCGAGGCAAGCCGCGACCATCGAGGTGCGACCGACGAGTTGCTGCGCCTATGGCACGACGACGCCGACCGGGCCGCGCGTGAAGCGCTGGTCGAGCGGTTCATGCCGCTCGCCCGCCGGCTGGCATATCGGTACCGCAGTCCCCACGAGCCGATCGACGACCTGGTCCAGGTCGCCGTAGTCGGCCTGCTGGGCGCGATCGACCGATTCGATCGCGACCGCGAGATCCCGTTCCCGTCATTCGCGATCCCGACCATCCTGGGGGAGCTCAAACGATACTTCCGTGACACCGCCTGGTCGGTGCACGTTCCCCGAGGCCCGCAGGAGATGGCACTCCACGTTGCGCGAGCCGTTGAGCAGATCTCCTCACGGTCTGGGCGGCAACCGCGGCTACAGGAGCTCGCTGAATACCTTGAGCTCAGTCCCGAGGACGTCGTCGCCGCGCTCGAGACGGGCAACGCCCACTACGCCGCCTCGCTCGACGCACCGCTCGCCTCGACAGATCCCGATGATCCGTACGCGCTGATTGAGACGATCAGTCACACCGATGGCGGCTACGGACTGGTGGAAACGACGGTGTCGCTGAGCGCGTCGATGACGCGTTTGCCCTACCTGGAGCGCAGGGCGCTGCAGATGCGGCTGGAAGCAAACTTGAGACAACAGGACATCGCCGCGAAGCTCGGTTGCTCGCAGATGCAGGTGTCACGGCTGCTGCGCCGCGCCGCCGCCGGGCTGCGGGAGATGATGGATCCGACGGAGGTGGCGACCATCACAGCCCCGGTCTCGCCCCCGTAGAAGCGCGCGACGCTCTCGAGTTCCTCGACGTAGCCGAGCCGGTGAGAGCTATCGCGTGTGTGTTGACCGCAGAAGATCGGGCCGTCATGTTCCGTCGTTGCCGACGTCTCGACAGGCTTCTGCGCCTCCCTCAGATTCTATTGATTGGATTCCGTATGTCCGCTTCTCAGCAGAAGGTCGTGCAGTGCCTCAGCGAGGCTCGGGCCACTGAACTGGCCCTCGGTCGCGTGTTGCAGTCACAGGTTGCGCACAACCGCACCACCGTGCTCAGCCGCATCACCTCGCTGCGCGGCGACGAGCCGTGGCCCGGATATGACGAGCTCACCGCCACCGAGGTGCAGGCCGTCCTCTCCGAGGGCGACGAACAGCGCGTGCACCAAGTCCGCGCATACGAGCGTTCGCACAAGAATCGCGCGGGGGTCGTGAAGGTCGCCGAGCGCGACGTCGCGCGCATCTAGCTCAACCTGGGTCAGCGCGCGACTGGCGTGGCGCGGACTCGCCATCGAGGCGCCGCGCCAGTTGCTCGTGAGCCGGATCGTTGGATGCGAGCCTGCGGGCTGTGAGCTGCGGGCCGGCGTCGCGCACGGCGTCGCCGGCACGTTCGCGCTGGAGCGCGAGCTCGGTGAGTCTGCGCATCCGCGTGTCAGTGCTGGTGAGGAACACAGTCCGTTCGTGGCTGCCCAGCAGCCGGAAGCCAAGCCGGATGACCGGGTTGGCAATCGCTGCGGGCCGGGAGACGGCGTGGACGCGGAACTGCACCTCGCCGGTGTCGCGCCATTTCCACACCTGCCAGTCCATCTGGCCCATCTCGACATGGCCCTCCAGCGTGCGGTAGGCCCAGCCGAACACCCGAGCGTCCCGTCCGTCTCGGCCTCGGATTTCGTCGTAGACGGTGACGATGCGCACGCCGACGCGAACGCTGACCAGGTTGAGCGCGCGTAGCTCGAGCAGCATCGTCCGTCCCTGTAGGGGCGCCCCGGGCTGATAGTGGGCGCGCACGATCGACGGGTCGGCGAACTCGTAGCCCTGGAGGAGTCGCTGGGCGATCGCCCAACTGCCGTCCCCCACCGGATCTCCCGGCGGCTCCGAGGGGAGGGGCTGACAGCGATCGTCAACGTGCCATCCCGCCGGCGGGTGATGCAAGTCGAGTGCGTCCGGGTCGTAGTTAACCGGCGTGCGCGTCAGGGCCGCGAGCCGGTCCTCGATGTCGTCCCGCGTCATGCCCCGGGCCCGAACGGGTCGTCGACTCGCTGGGTATCGATGTCGACGCCGCCGGACATCGTGCCACCGGAGAGCGCGGTCACCCCCTCCAGAAACGAGATCCACATGTGCAGTTGGACCTCCTTGGCCATGCGGATCCTGTGGTAGAGGAGGTTGGAGAGGCGATCGCCGCTCCGCGCCCACGATTCGATCTCGAAGGAAATGATCTGACCCTCCTGGCGCACTCGAAACTCGATCTGCCCTGCCTCCAGGTGGCCCGCCAGCGTTGCCAGCCGAAACGAGCGCTCGTCGTCGGCGACCACCCTGACCGGCCCGTCCCACGGCCCGGGCATGCGCACCACGTACTCGTCCCCGAGCTGGAGGCGCGGCTGATCGCCGAGCACGCGTTGAAACCGGGCGAACCTGGTCGGCGCGGCCCGGTTGAGGTCTGTCTTCAAATGTGCCATGAGCGCAGAGGCCGACAGGCCTGAGTCGCGAATTCGGGTGCTGTAGCGACGATGGAACAGGGGGCCGACCCCGTCGTGTGGTTCCTGCACCTCCGTGTCCCCGATTGCGGTGCGATGCGCGGGCGGCAGATGTTCGGCTGCTGCGCCACGGACGCTCTCGCGGCGGTGCATCACCGTCGTACGCCACATGTAGTCCCACGAGGTCAAGGCGATTCCCGTCGGCCAGGTCAGCGCCAGCAGCCAGCGGGCCGAGGGCGTGGGTCGACGAGGCATGGTCTGGAGCTACCCGCCCGTCACGGACGCACCCACAGGGTGTGTGCCGGACCGGCGGACGGGTAGCCAACACTTGTGCTCTCCGCGTTTCTCTATCGTCGCGGCCTGCGCGCATCACAGATGCAGTTCGCCTCGATGGGTGCGGTGGGCCTGTGCATCGGGCTGTGGATCCGCGCCAAGACCGTCGACCAGGACGAGCGGGGCAACGCCGAGCGGCGCGCGCTGTTCGTAGGGCTGTGGCCGCCCACGATCTGGCTGATCGGCGACTCACTGGCGCGCCAGGAATGAACGCACCCCACGTCGTGTCCACGCAGCGGTCAGCAGACGACGTCTTCTGCTAAACGGACCCGCTCCACCAGTCGTCGAGTGGATCGCTAGCTAAGCGAGCCCGTAGGGCTATACGCCGAGCCGAATGGCCTCGGATGAAGGTTTTGATGAGCTCGCGCAATGCTGGTTCTAGCTCCAACCGTTCGTCAAGGCGCTCGGCCAGTCTGCGTACTTCAACGTCTAGATCTGGACACCGTTCCCAGAACACAGCGTCCACCTGGAGCACGCTGGCCAGCAGATCTCCGGGGAAGTCGTCTCCCACGGGCGAGTCCGGTTGCACTCGGTCGAGCGAGAGCGCGACCATGCGACCCAAGGCGACCTGCTGACCGATCATGATGCGCAGGTCTTCGACCGTAAAGTCTCTCAGCGGTTTGGTCCGCAACTCGTGGCACCGCTTGACCAGACATGTGGCATCCGGTAACGCGGGCCCCCACGCCGGCGGATCAATAGTGTCAAGGGTTCGCTTGCTCTCGTCAGCAGGTATCTGTTGTTCAGCGGCATGACGTCGAAGCTCTCGGTCTCTCACAGCGTCGTCGTCTGCAAACCGGTCGGACGAGCTTCTGTCGCGTTCCCATTCCGTGCGGCTCCAGCGCAAATCGCGCCCTGTGTTCTCCAGCACGTCGATCGTCGCCAGCGACAACGCTCGGGTCCCACCCATGCTGCCTCCAAGCTCCATCGCGTCCTCAGAGAAGGCGTAGTAGGCGCCGAGCGTCCCGATACGAGCCAACTCGTCATCTGACAACGTCAACGCGCTCTCTGCCAAATCCTCCTCGCCGTGCTGGCGGAGCATGCTCGCTAGCGCCTCACGGCTAACGCCGAGCCTTGCCATTCGCCGACCATACCTGGCCTCTCTGGCATGGTCCACGGCAGAGTGTTGGATCGGGCCAAAAAGGCGCTCGCACACGTGGTGTGCCCGTCGCGGTTGGTTTGCCCCGCGAACGCGAGCGTCGCGGCTTGGACGCGCGGCGCCGGAGGCGCCGCTGGCTCTCCTAACGCTGACTCGCACGAGTGGCCACCCCCGAGAGGTGCCCCTGCGCAGAGCCGGCGCGCAGGCCGGCTGTCCAGAGCGGCGTGCTGGGTCGAAGGCGGCAATTGGCTGCGAGCGATCTCAGGCGCTCGGCACGACGCTTCGCCACACTCCGATCGTTCCGTTGAGCCCTCCAGCGGCGAGTGTTCGCCCGTCGGGGCTGATCGCGACGCTAAAGACGGGGCCGGTGCCGCCGTTGAGCGTCGCGAGCTGGTTGTCTGCCGGCAGGCCCCACAGTTGGACCGCCCCCGACTCGCTCCCCGTTGCGAGCAGCCCTGTGTGGGGGGCGAACGCGACACTGGAGACGGGGGCGTTGTTGCCGGTGCGCAGGGTCCGGTCTAGGTGCTGGCCGTGTACGTCCCACAGACCGACGGTCCCCTGGTCGCCATTTCCCACGGCGAGAGTTCGGCCGTCGGGAGCGTAGGCAACGCTGCTCACGAGATGATGGGTTCTCAATGGCACGCCGAGCCGGCGGCGGTGTTGCACGTCCCACAGCACGACCGTGCCTTTGATGTCGCCGGCGGCGAGGCTGCGCCCGTTGGGACTGAACGCGACGCTGGCGATGGCGCCGGCATGATTGTCGACCTGACCAATCAGGCTGCGGCTGTTCACGTCCCACAACTGGACTGTCCCGTCGGCGCTCGCCGCCGCAAGTATGCGTCCGTTCGGGCTGAACGTGACGCTGTAGATCGAGCCTGAGTGTGCCCTGAGCGCCCTTCCGAGTTGCCTACGGCTTGGCGCGTCCCACAAACGAATCACCCCGCCTCGGCTTCCAGCCGCGACGGTGCGCCCGTCGGAACTGAACGCGACGCTATCGACGATGTGGACCAGGCCCGCGAGCGTCCCGGCCAACCTGTCGCGCCTCATGTCCCACAACTGGACCGTCCCGTCTTCGGTTGCGGCGGCAAGGGTGCGCCCATTGGGGCTGAACCCGACGCTGCTCACAGGCCCGGCGTGACCGAGAAGCGTCGTCGCGACCCCGAAGGGGCTCGCGCTGGCGAACGCCGAACTACTGCGGACGAGGGCAAAGCTTGACGTCAGGACCACGGTCATTGCCCCGACTATCAACGCTCGTTTGAAGTGCACATCCATCCGTCCGGGTCGATGCGCGTCGGCCTCGACACCCCGATCGTAATCCCGCGCTCCAAGGCCGTCAAATCAGCGCGCGAAACCCACGAGGCCGGGCTCTCCCACTCCGGGCGCAACCGTGCTGCTCTCCAAGCTCACGACCCCCGCCCCCGACCCGCACGCTCCTGAACGGGATGCAGCGCACCGATGCGGTCCGCGCTTCGCCGCCAACGCGATGGCCCGAGTCCCGCGGTGTGGAGGAGAGATGCGATCGTCCGGACCGTAGCGGTGGGCGCGGGCGAGATTGGGGGCCTATCTCGGCTCGGGCCGCAGTCGATACGGCCACACGCAGATGCCGCGTCGCGCGGGGTGGGCCGTGTCCGTTCGCGGGCGGACCCTAAGCGGTCCGGCCGCGGCCCGCGAGGTACATGAGGCCGCCACCGACCGCTATCCCGGCCAGGAAGGCCGGGGACCGCCGCCGGTGCTTGGGTTGCTCGACCACTCCGAGCACCTCCGCGGCCATCGGCCCATAGATGAGCGCGGCCGACCAGGCCGTGCGGGCGACGTCGCCGTAGCGGCGGGCGTGCTTCCGGGCCTTGCGCTTGGCGACCTTCTTGCCGACAAACCAGGTGACCTTGGCGGCTGGCTTGGCCGCCCGCCGGGCAGCGCGGTTGCGTGCGCCCTTCGTGGCGCCCTTGGCCCCGGTGTTTGCCGCGGTCGTCGTGCTCGGCATGCTCCCGGTCATCGTCTCGGCCGGATCCTACCCCCGGCCGTCGCCGGCGCCAAGCGTCGGCGACCGACCTCGCCGGTCAACCTGGAGCTCCGGGAACGGGGCGCGTCCGCATCGACGCCGCTTCATTTGGCGATGTCGGTGGCGCCCGTCGCGACCGAGCAGCCACGCCGCGCGTCGCATTGGCGTGGCCCAAGCTGTCCGAAAGGGGAAGCGCTCGTCGCCAACGCGCTGCGACTGGCAGCAGCGACGGTCGCGCGTGCTGGAATGGGTCGGTGAGGATTGACGTGAGAGAGGAGGCGATGTCAGCACGAGTGGAGGCGGCGTGGGCGGCCTCCGGGGTATTTGCTGTTGTGCTTTTCGCGTGTGGGCTGCTGTTCGGCGACCTGCTCGCAACGACGAACTTTCCGGCGCTGAGCGCGACGCGAGCCCAGCTGCGTGAGTACTTCGTGCGCAACGTCTCCGAAGTGCGGGCGCTGAGCTTCTTCCATCTACTTGCGGCTGCTGCGCTGGCGGCATTCGCGTCATACCTATACGCACGGCTACGCTCCGTTGGCATCCGCGTCGCCGCGCTCGCGCTCGCCGGCGGGATCATCGCCGCGGCGTTCCTGGCGATGTCCGCGCTCTGCTACCGAGTGCTCGCGGAGCAGTCCGTGGCAAGCGATCCAGCGTTGGCTCATGCGCTGGTTGTTCTTTCCTACCTCGCCGGCGGCCCGGCGATCGGGGTGCCGCTCGCTCTGACCGCCGGCGCGTTCGCAGCCGCGATCCGGCACGAGCGGACACTTCCTGGATGGCTGTGCTGGCTGAGCATCGTCGCAGTCGTCCTCGGGGTCGCGAGCGCGACCACGATGCTCGGGCCGACCAACAACAGCTCGCTTTTCTACGGCGTGTTGCTGCTAGCGGCGGTAGTGCTGTTCGCATGGTTGGTGGCGAGCAGTTTGGTGCTGGTCAGGCGCGCACGCCGGCCCCAGTGACCGCGCCACACACTTAGCTCGCCGGCGGCGGCTTGCGCCCGAAAGTGGTGGTCGTGGTGGGTTGGTTCGGTGCGTGGAGGATGGTCGTGTCAACCATCGTCCAGAGGAGGGCGTCATGGAATCCATCCTCTTGCTGGATCGCGCCGGGCGGCGCCGGTCGCCGGCAACCACGTCCAGCTTTCACCGAGGCGTTCCGCCGCGCAACAAAGGGCTTCGGTATCCACCGGATCCGCCGGCCGTGAAGGGGATCATCGCGGTGATGCGCGGCGCCGGCGATAGTCCCGAGGGTGTCAGGCTGCGCGGCGCGGCCGTCGTGCTCTGGCGCGCCGGGCTGCGGACTCAGTGAGGCGCTCGCCCTCAACCAGACCGATCTCGACCGTGGCGCGCTGCTCGTCGGCACGGCAAAGGCGACAAGCGCCGCGAGGCCGGAATGGACCGCTGGGCGTGGTCAGACCTCGACCATGACTCGAGGTCCGCCGGCCCTTGCCGGTCGGACGACTGTTCTGCGTCGTTGTACCGGATGTCGCCGGTATCGACACTGCGTTTTACCTCGCGCACGTGGTGACCGATCTCACCACTGCGACGCTCAGGTCTGCAAGCCCCACTGAGAGCACTTACCTTCGGGCGAAACGCAGCATCGCGGCGACCGACGCCGCCCGGTGGTGGCGTCCCGGGGGTGATGGGCGAGTGAGCCCGTAGGTCGGGTCGGCACTGCTACTGCGGTGTCTGTCCGGCCGCCCATTCCAGTGGGCGACCGGGGGCGCCGAGTGTCTGTGCCTGGACCTCGACGATGGCGTCAGCGGGGACGTTGGCTCGTTTGGCGGCGGCCATGATGGCCTCTGGGGAGGGTGCTTCATAGAGGCAGTAGGTTTTTCGGCGGTCGGCGCTCAGGAATGAGAACAGCCAGCGGACGCCTTCGTCAGAGTTGATCTCTTCGAGCAGCGTCACGTCGTCACTGGTGAGCTCGAGTTGCTCCGCGAACGACCGCTCGATGATGTACAGCGACATCACCGAGCATCGTAGCCGGATCCTGATTCGTCGACAAGCGCATGGCGGTGGGCGTAGGACGCCGCTTCGGTGCGGTTGGCGCAGTCGGTCTTGGTCAAGATGTGGCTGATGTGTTTCGCGGCGGTGTGCTCGCTGATGAACAGGGCCGCGCCGATTTCGCGGTTGGTGAGGCCCTGCGCGACGAGGCGAAGGATTTGCGCCTCGCGGGCAGACAGCTCGTCGGGGAGACTCGCCGAGGCGATCGGCTTGCCCAGGTTCCTGATGTGGCCAGACAGCGCGATCAACCCGATCTGACCCGCGCGTCGAGCGGAATCGCCAACCATTGCGGCAACTCGTTGCGCGTTTGGGCTACCGCGGGCGATGAGTAAGCGCGCATACTCGTATTCGGTGTGGGCGAGCCAGGTTGATGTCTCCATCCGCCGGCATAGCGCGATCGCATGCTCGAAGTGTGCCTCGGCGCGCTCCCATTCACCGAGGGTCGCTGCGAGCATCCCCAGATAGCGGTCGACGGGGCCGTAGCACGCGACCAGCTGGCCGATCATCACATTCGTTCCGGCGAGCGGCTCAAGCTCGGGGTACACGAGCGCCGCGGTCGCCTCGTCTCCGAGCGAGGCGCTGGCATCGGCTAGGTATGTCAGCGACGCCAGCCACAGCGACTGTCGGAACTGATCAAGCCCGTCAGTGGTGATCTGCGCGAGATCGCGTCGGGCTTCTGCATGCATCCCGAGCTCGACGAGTAACGCCACGAGCCCCGGTCGCCAGGGTCCGCGCCCGTGGTCCGTCGCGGTGAGGATCCTCAGAACCGGCGCGAGCTCCGCCAGGCGTCCCTGCTCGCGGCGAAGGCTGAACATCTGGACCCCATACGCCCCGGACGCGTCGCGCCCGGTCAGCAGCTGGCCAACTTCATACGAGCGCGACGCCATGGCCTCCGCCTCCTGGAGGCGACCATCGGCCAGCGCAATCGCGGAGCCGAACTGCTCGGCCATGTACATGAACAGCGGTTGGGCGGTAGCGGCGGCAGTCGCGCGTAGCGAGGACTCTTCACGGCGGGCGGAGGCGAGGTCGGCGAGGGCCACATACCACGGCACGCGCCATGCCATCGCCTCGACGCGAATCTCCACGTTGCCAAGCTCCTCGCCTAACTGCTTCGCTTCGGCCAGCATCTCGTGAATCTCCTGGCTCGGGCTGACGCCGTGCGACCAATAGGACCGCATCAGCGCGGCGGCAAGCCCAGCGCGGTCGCCCAACCGGCGAGCCAGGTCGACGGCGTCCGCCCGCACGATCACCCCGCGCGTGTGATCGCCCCGGAGATCTAGCGCCCGCGCGAGCCCGCTCAGCAAACCGACGCGCAGCTCCGAACGTTCCTCACCAAGCGCCGCGGTCGCCTCCTCGAGCAGTTCGGCAGCGCCCTGGTCGATCATCATCGGGGCCCAGCACGCCGCCTCGTAGCCGATCGCCGCTCGAGCCAACAGCTCTGCGTTGCCCAGTTCTCGGGCCAGGTCCGCACCCGACCGCAGCGCGTCCAACGCATCAAGCGCCCTGCCAGCCCGGTGTCTTGCGCCGCCGAGCTCGATCAGCAGCTCGGCCCGCCGCACCGGGTCGTCTATCCCGAGCTCCAGCGCGGTGCTCAGAAGCTCTGCCGCCTGATCAAACGCAAGCGCGTCAATCGCGGCGTGGGCGGCAAGGACGTTGTATTCGGTCGCACGCCCCACTTCGGCCAGGGGGGCGGCGGCGGCGAAATGACGCGCGAGGTCAGCCAGCGCGCGAGGGGACCGCGCGTCGGCGGACTCAAGGCACTCTCCGACTCGCAGATGAAGCTCGGCGCGGCGCACCGCGGTGAGCCGGTCGTAGGCCGCGCGGCGGACTAGCTCGTGCGTAAATCGATAGGCCAGTTTGCGCTCCGCCAGCTCCTCGATGATCCCGCTGCGGACCGCCTCGTCAAGCGCGCCCAGAAGCTCAGCCTCGGCCAAACGAGTTCCGCGCCGGACGATCTCAAGTTCAAACTCCGGCCCCACGGTCGCCGCCACATCGAGCAGCACACGCGTCGGCGACGCAAGCCGGGACAGTCGTTGGTTGACGACCTCGCTGACGCTGTCAGGCGTCCCCAGTGTGGCGAGCGGACGGGTGAGTCGTATCACCCCACCAGTCATGTCCAGAACATTGGTTTCCAGTAGCGCGCGCCACAGCTCACAAACGAGGAACGGATTGCCGTCCGTGAGCTTGCTGATGGTGTGCGCCAGCTCGGGGAGCGCGGTGCCTGACCTGCCCTCGCCGGCGCTCTCGACGAACTCAATCACCTCATCACCGGAAAGTCCCGCGAGACGCATGCGAACGACGTCGTCAGATCGGCGGAGGTCCGCGAGGGTCTGAGCGAGCGCTTGCTCCATGCCGGCCTCCTCCTCTCGGAACGTCGCCAACAAGAGCACCGGCCCGCCCGCCGCGCGCGCTAGGTGGCGCAGCAGAAGCACGCTTGGCGTGTCAGCCCACTGCGCGTCGTCGATGACCAGCAGGATCTGATGCTGGCGCCCGATCCCTTCGAGCATGTCGGTCACCGCGCTGTGCAGTCGGTGGCGCTCGGTGTCGGGATCAGCCCTCGCCGGTGGCGCCGGCCGATCGGGCCTGACCGGGAGATCTGGGAGCAGGCGGGTGAGCTCTCCGCCCCCGGTGCCGAGCACGGCTCGGACCTCGGCCGGATCGATGACGTCGACGAGACGCTCAAAGGCTTGTGCGAACGGGCCATATGGGGCGCGCACGACCGCATCACCAGCGCCATAAAGAACCAGCGCACCATCCCGGGCTACGTCGCGAGCGAACTCGCGCACCAGGCGACTCTTGCCCGACCCAGCCTCACCGCCAACGAGGACAACCCGGGGGCCTTCTCCGCCCGCCCTCGGCATCAGCGTCCGGAGGCGCTGCAACTCCAGAGACCGCCCGACGAACGGAAACGGCGAAGTAAGACGAAGCGAGGCTGGAAGATCATGCACGCGTCGCGCCCACAATCACGATACTCAGATCTGATACCCGGCGCACGCCCGCGCCGGCCGGTGACTGTCTGAAGTGGGTCAATTCGAGCGATGACAGGGCCACGCGGGCGACTTAGCCTCGCTGCTCGATGGGTCGCAAAGACCCCCAGTGATCAGCACCAGACGAGCAGACCGCACACGAGAACGCTGGCTTTCCTCGCACCGGATCGAGGCGGAGCCGACCAGCAGCTGCGAATCGCAAACCGCTAAACGGCCACGGCTCGCTGCTGTCCCCACGCGTATTCACAACCACAGGGTCCGCGAAAACCCGTTGGACCAACCGGGAGATGCCGCCGATGCCAAGCAAACTCACACACCCCCTCAGCAGCCCAGGGCTCCACGCCGGGTCGGTACCTCCGACTCCGGCAACGAACCGCGCGCGCGTCGGTCGCTTCGATGATGGGCTGAGAACCCATCCGGTCAACAACCGCGTCGGTCGCTTCGACGACGGGCTGAGAACCCATCGAGTCAACAACCGCGTTGGTCGGTTCGACGACGGGCTGAGAACCGAGGTCGCCAAACGTCGCGTTGGTCGGTTCGACGACGGGATGGCAACGCCACCCGACCTGAGTCCCGAGCACAACGACGGCCGCGACCCCGGAGGCGATCCGCAGGACGGCCGCCTGCAACCAGCTCCCCGTCGACCGGATCGCCCAGGTGCGCGTGCTCGATCCCCACTTCTACACAAATGAGGTGGTTGAGATGCTCACATCGGTCCGCGCTCGGTTTCGTCGGCGCGTTGGTCGCCGCTATTCCGCCTGGGGTGCCGATGCGAGGCGTAGTCGATTGTGGCTCAGGTCAGCGGGCCCCGGGAGACGATTGGAGGTTGTCATGACGACGTTGGTTCGCCGGCTCCGAAGGCCCGTCGCAGGCCCTGCCGCAGCCGGCACACTCACCCTGGGCCTCGTTGGCGTGGCCCTTCTTCTGTTCAGCTCATCCGCGAGCGCCCAAACCAGGCCTTGTTCCGACGACGTGATGAGCCCACCGAGTGGCCCTGCGACCGTGTCGGCCGCATCCACGACGTCTTACGGCAGGGTTCTGGTCGTTGGTTCGGGCGACTACGCCGGTTGCTCGCTGTACCTGCTCACGGCAGACCAGCTCCATGCGCTGTCTGGCGCGGACTTCGCGTGTAGCGACAGCATGAACGTCCTAAATACGCCTTGCGACAGTGACCTCTGGCCGGCGCTCCTCACCAAGGGCGCTCCCGTCGCGGGGCCGGGAGTCAACCCCCGGCTTCTCGGGACAGTGACCCGCGCCGACTTCGACCTGCCGGGCGTGTCGTCGGTGAAGCAGGTGACCTACGCCGGTTATCCGTTGTACCGGTTCTTCCTAGACCAAGCGGCGGGGGATACGCAAGGCGCCAACTTGGACGATCCGGTGACCAGTCCCCCGGGTATCTGGTACCTGGTCGATCCGGCTCGGGGCACTCCCGCGACGGGTCAGGCTCAATTGCAGCTCGAGACCGCCCCGGTCAGCAGCAATGGGCCCGACGAGACCGTGCTGGGTGCAAGGATGAACAATGACTTCAGCGCCTTCCCCGACGCGGACTTCCCCGTCTACATTTTGAGCCGCGAAGGGAGCCACCAGCGGGGCGACATGCGAGGCCACGAGAGGCACGACTGGAGGGGGCACAAGAGCGTCTGTGAGGCGCAGTGTGCCGTGTCCTGGCCACCGGTCCTCACCACAAAGTGGCCTGAAGCCGGGCCCGGTGTTGACCAGGACGCCCTAGGGATCATCGTGAGACCGCACGGCACCTACCAGGTGACCTACGACGGCCGGCCCCTGTACCTGTTCAACAACGATGCCTACCTCCCGGGCATCACGGGGACGAAGAGCATCAATGGAGCGGGTGCGGACACCCCGTGGGGCGTCTTCAACACGATCCCGCCGTTGCGCTAGGAGGCCCCACCTTTCCGGATACGCCGAAGGCCCCGGCCGGCCGCCGAGGCCACACACTTGGGACTCAGCAGCCTCGATAGGTACAAGAGACTCCCGCGCATCGCGAGCCCCCCGCCCGCGTGAGCTTCCCGTGCAAAGGTGTGCGCAGTATCAAACCGTCGCGATGGAGAGGGCCGCTAGCTCGCGCGTCGCGAAATGAGGCACTCCGGCTCGATGCACGCAATGAGATTGCCCGCTCACTCATGGATCGACAGTCAGAACCACAAAGCAATATCGGTCATCGTCCAGCCTTCTCAGGTGGCTTTCGTCCCCAGGCGAGGAAGTACAGGCACGGCATGATCACGGTGCCGGGATCGGCCAGGTGTTCGCCCGCTTCCCGGTCGAGCTCGTCGAGCTCGCGTTCGGTGAGCTGCTGTCGCTCGACGATCTTGGAGCGCATGTTCTGCACGATGTCGAGGCGCACCGTGCGGCGGGAGTGGCCGATCGGGTACACGTCGGCTCGGGCCTCAACCGTGACCTCGACCAGGCCTGCCGCACGAAACAGCCCCGAAAGTCGGCGCCCGAGATCGGGATCGGCGCCGTCGAGCCGAAACGCGTCCAGGAACGTGCCGGCGAGCCGGTCCCACGCCGCGTTGGCGGGTGGCAGATGTGGGTGCTGCAGTCGGCCTCATCGCTGAGCACCCACCCACCGGGCCGGGCCAGGCGGACCAACTCCGCGACCACGGCGGTGGGGTCGGGAATCGTGACCAGCAGCAGCCTGGCGTGCACGAGATCAAACGAGCCTGCTGGCAGCCCGGTGTGCCTGGCGTCTCCTTGCACAACGTCAACGTTCGTAAGCCTGCGCTCGTCGACGAGCTCTCGCGCTTGCGCGACGTGCTCAGCGTTGAAGTCCAGCCCAGTCACGCGCCCGGTCACGCCAACCCGTTCTGAGAGCAGCTCGAGGGTGCCGCGTGGACCGCACCCCAGGTCAAGGGCGCTCCAGCCCGGCTTCACCCCGGCTCGGTCCAGTAGCGCCTGGGAGTGCGCCCAAAGAAGTTGAATGCTGGCGCTAATGGTCTGTACTGCGACGGTCCGTTCTCGGTTCGTTAGAGCCCGCGTCGACCCATCGCATCGGTCGGGCGCTTGGAGATCTGGGTCTTCTGCTCGGACGTGAACATGCCCTCGATGACCCTTGGCATTGAGCCGTGGCATGGGACCTCCGATGGACTGGATTGGGGTAGCCACCTGTTACTTAACCGCCGAGCCGTGTGAGCGGGCGTGTGATCAGGCGAGAACCGCGAGCTCGGCGTCATCGATCGCTTCCGCGAGCGGGCGCAAGG
Organism: uncultured Actinomycetota bacterium; assembly: GCA_963758035.1. Classification (GTDB taxonomy): domain Bacteria; phylum Actinomycetota; class Thermoleophilia; order Solirubrobacterales; family Solirubrobacteraceae; genus Palsa-465. Next base: position 684,107 of record CAVWTW010000010.1, on the reverse strand, counting down.
CGTCCAGGCGGCGGCGCCCGCTTTAGGCGTCAACAGCGACGAGGCGCCGGCGACGACCCCAGCTGGGTGCGCTTCAGACCATCTCGGCGATCAGCGCCGCCGCCCGCGCGGCGCCGTCGGATTCCACGGGACGGTAGTCGACCTTACGGTCGAGCTCGGATGCGATGGCCGCGGCGATCGCATCCGGGGGCGACTCGTCGAACTCCATCCGCCGCCCCGCGCCGTAGCGACAGAGCCGGTGGTGAACGTGGAAGTTCTGCTCGAAGTGGTGCTTGAGCGGGAAGTAGATGAACGGCCGCCGGGTCGCGGTCAGCTCCATGGCGGTGGTGAGACCGCCCTGGACGACGGCGAGGTCGCATGCCGCCAGGTGCTGGTAGAGGTCGGGCACGTAGGGGCGGATCTCGAGACCGTCGTGCCCGGGGAGTGATTGCGGGTCGATGCGGGGACCGGCGACGGCGATCATCCGCAGTTCGGGGACGAGGCGCTTCGCCTCGGGGAAGCTCGCGATCACCCGGCGCAGAAGGTCGGCACCGACGCCCGAGCCGCCGACCGTCACGATGCACACGCGCTCATCGGGGCGGTAGCCGAGTTCGGCGCGTAGGGCCTCGCGGTCGGCGGATCCCGGTGGCTCGAAGCCGGTGACGTAGCCGGCGAAGCTGTAGTGCTGCTCGGTCCAGTCCCGGATCGCGGGCATGTCGGGCCCGAAGCGCTCGGGGACGATGTCGTCAGGGTCGCCGACGAATATGGACCGGTCGCGGACGCGCGGGTAGCGCGCGATCTGCTCGATCATCTCGGCGTTGTAGTCGGCGGTCAGGAACTCCTCGCGGGCGCCGCCGTCGGACATCGGGAGCCAGCCGACGAAGTCGGTCAGCCACACATATGCGGCCGTTTTGAGCTCAGGGTTCTCATGGAGGTAGTAGTCCAGCTCCCAGGCCTCGTCGCCGATCCACACGTCGTAGTGCTCGGTGGTGACGAGGTCGTGGAAGACCATGAAGTTCGCCACCAGGATCTCGTCCATCCGCCGGATCGCCTGGAAGGCATGCAGGTCGTGCTCGGCCGACTCGGACTCGATGTGCGCCGACTCGTTCGCGAGTTCGGCACTCGCCGGGTGGATCCGCTCGCCGCGCGCCTCGAGGACCTTGGTGACCGGGTGCTGAGCGAGCCAGTCGATGGTGAGATCGGGGTGCAGGTTGCGGAGCTCGTCGGCGATCGCGACGTCGCGCTGGGCATGGCCGAGCCCGATCGGCGAGGAGATGTAGAGGGCGCGGCGCCCGCGCGCTCGGGCACGCTTCCAGGCCGATGTGGCCGTTCGGTGTCCGCCGACGAACTCGCGCAAGAGCAGATTGACCTTGACCGGATCGCGCGCATTTGGGATGTGCCCCGCGCCTTCGAGTGTCACGAGCTGGCCGCCTGTGGCCTCCGCGAGCGCCGCACCCTGTGTGACGGGGCGGATCTGGTCCTCGTCGCCATGGATCACGAGCGTCGGGCAGCGTACGCGCGCGCAGGTTTCGGTGAACAGTTCCTGACGGGGCATTCCGACGCCGAGCACGGTGTCGCGGATCGTTTCGGGTGTGGTCTGCATCGCCCAGCCGATGCAGTCCTCGATCTGCTTGCTGGAGTGCGGTTCGGTGAAGCACTTCGAGAAGAAGAACTCGACGAAGCCGATGTAGTCGTGGGTCAGTCGGCCGGCGGCCTTGGCCCACTCAGGGTCGGTTTCGATCGCGTCCTCGAACGGGGAGACATCGCGTTCGGCGTGGTTGGAGATGAGCGTCACCCCGGGGCCGATGTACACGATCGCGTCGATCCGGTCGGGGTGATCGGCGGCGAGGATTGTTGCCCACAGCGCACCGGACGACAGCGCCACCAGCGCTGCACGCTCCGTCTCGGTCGCATCCATGACAGCGAGCGCGTCGTCAGCGAACTCGCTCGCGCTGTACGCGTGGGCGCCAGCCGGTCGGCCCGAGCGCCCGTTGCCGCGTCCGTCGAACGTCACGACCCGTAAGTGCCTGGCCAGGTACGGGATCTGCGCCTTCCAGAAGCGCGAATGAACGATCGACCAGGTCGGCAACAGCAGCACCGTCCGTTCGCCCGTCCCGTACACCTCGTAGAAGACGCGCACGCCGCCGCGCTCGACGTCACCAGTGTGATCCGGATATCGGGCGCGGGTCTGTTCGATCCGCCGGGCGCCCGCAGCGTTCGCGGGCACCTCGGTCTCGTCGGAGGTCGTCGTCACGGACGCACCTCGAACACGAGATTGAACGGTGTCTCGAGCCACGCGGCGGAATCGGGCGAAGCCGCCCGTCTCGACGACGTCGCGGATCCGGGCTTCGCCGGCCTGAGCGCCGAGCGCCAGCCCGACCTCCTGCGACAGCGACGCCGGCGTGCACAGCAGCGTCGAGAAGCCGTAGTAGGCGCGGCCGACCGGGTTGAGGTTGTCCTCGACACGATCACCGGCATTCGGCTCAACGATCATCCAGGTGCCATCGGGCTTGAGCGTCGAGCGCACGTGGCGCGCGGCGCCGACCGGATCGCCCATATCGTGCAGGCAGTCGAACATCGTCACCAGGTCGTAGCCTGAGCCACTGTACCCCGCGGCCGGGGCGATCTGGAAGCTGACGCGGTCCGCGACGCCGGCTTCTTGTGCCCGCCGCCGTGCGGTCACGATCGAGCCTTCGTGATAGTCGGAGCCCACGAACCTCGAGTTCGGGAACGCCAGGGCCATCAAGATGGTCGACGCGCCGTGGCCGCAACCCACGTCGGCCACCACACCGCCGCGCTCGAGCCGTTCGACCACGTCCTCGAGTGCCGGCAGCCACTCGGCCACCAGGTGCGCGTTGTAGCCCGGCCGGAAGAAGCGCTCGCAGCCCTCGTGCACGTCGTGGACATGCTCGTGCCACCCGAGCCCGTCGCCGCCTCGCGCCTTCTCGACGATCCGAGGGGAGTCGATCACCGAGCCCAGGGCGATCTGGAAGAACCCCGGCAGGTAGGCGGGGCTCGACTCGTCGGTGAGCGCCACGGTCTGCTCGGGCGGCAGGGTGTAGCGCCCGCTCTCCGGCTCGTAGGCGACGAAGCCACCCGCGGCCTGCGCGTTCAGCCATTCGCGTACGTACCGCTCGGCGGTCCCGGTGCGCTCGGCGAGCTCCGCGGGGGACAACCCGCCGCTGCCGGCGAGCGCGCGGTAGAGCCCGAGCTTGTCGCCCATCACGACCAGCGCGGCATTCAGCGTGGCGCCGACCTCATCGACCGCCCGGAACACGAACTGCATCAGCTTGTCGCCATCGACCTCGACGGCTTCGGTGGTGGCGCCCATCTGACAGTCCTCCTCGATTGGTTGACGGGCCGACCGTATGACGCGGGGGCCGCAGTTCGCATCCGGGGGCCACCTAGTCTTTCCGCTTTGGGGGCCGGTGCAAGAGAATTGCGCGATGCTCGTGGGCCGCGACCGTGAGCGAGGAGCCATCGAGCGTGTGCTCGAGCGCGCGCGGCGGGGCGAGAGCGCGACGCTGGCCCTCCGGGGCGAGCCGGGCATCGGCAAGACCGCGCTGCTCCAGCACGCCGAGGGACGAGCGCGCGGGATGCAGCTGCTCCGGGCCCGCGGCGTCGAGTCAGAGGCACAGATCCCGTTCGCGTCGCTGCTCGAACTACTGCGCCCGGCGCTCGGGGTGCTCGACCGCATCCCGGAGCCGCAGGCGCTCGCGCTCCAGGGCGCGCTCGCGCTCAGGCCGGCCCGCGCTCAGGAGCGGTTCGCGGTCGGCGCAGCCACGCTCAGTCTGCTCGCCACGTACGCCGAGCAGGGGCCGGTCGCGGTGCTGGTCGACGACGCCCAGTGGCTCGACGGCCCCAGCGCCGAGGCGATGCGGTTCGCCGTCAGACGGCTGGTAGCTGATCCGATGGCGGTTCTGGTCGCTGTTCGTGAGGGGGAGCCCTCGCTGCTCGACGGTGCGGACCTGCCGACCATCCGGATCGGCGGCCTCAGCCGCGAGGAAGCCGCGTCACTGCTGGACTGGCTCGCTCCGGACGCCGCCGCCAGACTGCACGATGCCACCGCCGGCAATCCGCTCGGGCTGATCGAGCTCGCCCGCGAGGCCGACGAGCTCGCGCTCGTACCAGCGGGAGCCCCGGTCCTCGTCTCGGCGCGGATCTCCCGCGAGTTCCTGCGCCGGATGGGTGAGCTCGAGGAGGGCGAGCGGCGGGCGCTGCTCCTCCTGGCCACCAGCGACAGCGGCGACCTCGCACTGCTGGAACGCGCATCGAGGAGGCTGGGCGTTGAGCTTTCCGCGCTGTCGGCCGCCGAGCGCTCCGGGCTGGTATCGGTGCGAGCCGGCTCGGTGGAGTTCCGCCATCCGCTGGTGCGCTCGGCGATCTACGCCGGTGCGAGCCCCGGGGAGCGCCGGACGATGCACTCGGCATTGGCGTCAGCGCTGCCCGATCGCGACGTCGACCGCCGAGCCTGGCACCTCGCAGCGGCCGCCGTGGGGGTCGACGAGCAGGCGTCGGCCGCGCTCGAGCAGGCCGGGGTCAGGGCCCGCGATCGGAGCGCGTACGCAACGGCCGCGCTCGCGTTCGAGCGTGCCGGGAGGCTCGCGTCCGACGGCGAGCGCCGCGCCCGGCTGGTGTTCGCCGCCGCCCGGCAGACCTGGCATGCCGGGTCCGCGCCCCGAGCGGTGGCACTACTGGACGAGGCGCGCACCGCGACCGGCGAGCGCGTACGCCGGCTCGAAATCGACGAGCTGGTCGGCCACATCGCGACGCGGCAGGGCCCCGTGATGCGGGGTCACGCGATCCTCACCGCCGCCGCCGAGCACGCCGATCCAGAACGTGCGATCGCGATGCTGGCCGAGGCCACCGGTGCCTGCTTCTACGCCGGCAATCCGGCTGAGATGCTCGTGGTCGCCGAACGAGCCTCGGATCTGGTGCCGCCTGGCGCGCCGGTGCGCACGCGGTTCCTGGCCTCGATCGCGATCGGGATCGCCCGCGTCGTCGGCGGGAACGCCGCCGCCGGCTCGGGGGCGATCCAGGAGGCGGTCGCCCTCGCCGGTGCATCGCCCGAACTACGTGACGACCTGCAGCTGGTTCCATGGCTCGCGATCGCGCCGATCTTCCTCCGCGAGACCGGCACCGGGCGCGTGCTGCTCGACCGCGCGCTTGAGGTCGCGCGGGAACGCTCGGCGGTCGGGGCGCTGCCGCTCGTCCTCGACCTGATCGCGCTCGACCACGCCACCACCGACCGCTGGGCTCTCGCCGAGGCCACCTACCGGGAGGCGATCGGCCTCGCGCGCGAGACCGGCCAGCAGACGGACCTCGTGTTCGGGCTCTCGGGGCTCGCGCGCCTCCAGGCCCGCCGGGGACGCGCCGCCGAGTGCCGGGCCGGCGTCGCCGAGGCGCTGGAGCTCTGTGATCGCCTCGGAACGCGGCTACACGAGGTGTGGGCCGTTGAGGCGCTCGGCATGCTCGAACTGGGTCTCGGCCAAGCGGAGTCCGCGATCGAGCACCTCACGCGCCAGCAGCGGCTGGTCGATCAGCTCGGCATCACCGATCCGGACCTGTCGCCGGCGCCGGAGCTGATCGACGCGTGCTGCCGGCTGGGCCGCACCAAGGAGGCGCGGGCGCTCGCCGACGCATTCAGTGCCGCCGCCGAGGCAAAGGGTCAGTCCTGGTCGATCGCCCGCGCGCTCCGCGGCCAGGCACTCGTCGCCTCCGACAGCCGGTTCGCCGGCACCTTCGAACAGGCCCTTGAACAGCACGCGGACACGCCCGACGTGTTCGAGGAGGCGCGCACGCAGCTCGCCTACGGGGAGCGACTCCGCCGCGCGCGCAACCGCAAGCTGGCGCGCGAGCAGCTCCGCGCAGCCCTCGAGACATTCGAGCTCCTGGATGCGCGTCCCTGGATCGATCGTTCGCGTGCGGAGCTCGCCGCGAGCGGCGAGACTCTCCGGCGCCGAGACCCGAGCACGATCGACGAGCTGACGCCGCAAGAACTGCAGATCGCGATGCTGCTGGCCAGCGGAAAGACGACCCGCGAGGCGGCGGCGGCGATGTTCCTCAGCCCCAAGACAATCGAGTACCACCTGCGCCACGTGTACCTGAAGCTCGACATCCACTCACGGGAGGAACTTGCACGAGCGCTCCCCGGCCAGCTCGGCCGTTCGACCGTGAAAGCGCATGACACGTAGCCCAGCGGTGCGCCCGTCAAGTCGATCGCTCCCTCGACGAACCCAGCTACTTCTGATGCCGCCGCTGGGGCTCGAACCCAGGACCTTCGGATTAAAAGTCCGCTGCTCTACCAACTGAGCTACGGCGGCGAGAGAGTGATGATCGCGTACCCGACGGTAGCGTGGGCGGCGCGGCACGAACCGCGCCGCTCCGGCGCGGTCAGGCGCCCGCGTGGGCGACGGTCTCGACCTCCACGAGCATGCGGGGGTCGATGAGACCGCTGACCTCGACCATGGTGGCCAGCGGGCGATGCTCGCCGAAGAAGTCGCCGTGGGCGCGCCCGACCTCCTCGGCACGGGAGATGTCAGTGACGTAGATGCGGTTGTGGACGACGTCGCCGGCGCCGAGGCCGACGCGTGAGAGCTCGTGGAGGATCTTGGTGAAGATCTCGACGGCCTGCTCGTACGGGGTCGAGCCGCATACCGCGCCCTCCGAGGTGACCGATGTCGTTCCGCCCACCAGCACGAAGCCGCCCACCCGGACCAGACGGCTGAAGCCGAACGGACCCTCGAACGGGGACGGAGGGTCGCCGGGGAAGCGCTCAGTCAATGGAGGAAGTGGCGGCGGCTGGTGAACACCATCGCCCCGCCCGCCCGGTCGACCGCCTCCACCGTCTCGTGGTCGCGGACCGAGCCGCCGGGCTGGATGATGGCGCTGACGCCCGCGTCCAGCGCCAGCTCGGGCCCGTCGGAGAAGGGGAAGTAGGCGTCGGAGGCCAGGACCCCGCCCTCCACGCCGTCGCGCGCCTTGGCCAGCGCCAGGCGCACGGAGTCCACGCGGCTCATCTGTCCCGCGCCGACCCCGATGGTCTGGAGGTCGCGGGCGATGATGATGCCGTTTGACTTGGTGTGCTTGCACACGCGCCAGGCGAAGGAGAGCTGCTGCCACTCGGCCTCCGTGGGCCGGCGCTCGGTCACCACCTGCATCTCGGAGCGCTCCTCCAGATCGAAGTCGCGGTCCTGGACGAGCAGGCCGCCGATGACCTGGCGCAGGTGGGGCTCGATCATGTTGGGGATGCGCCGCTCCTGATCGTCGAGGATGCGGGTGTTGGGCTTCTCGGCCATCACCGACAGTGCCTCCTCGTCGTACCCGCGCGCGAACAGGAGCTCGACGAACTGGTCGGACAGGGCGCGGGCCAGGTCTCCGTTGACCCCGCGGTTCAGGCACACGATCCCGCCGAAGGCCGACTGGGGATCACAGGCGTAGGCCTTGACGTAGGCCTCCAGCGCGGTGGAGCCGCAGGCCACGCCGCACGGGTTGTTGTGCTTGATGATCACGCACGCCGGGATCTGGAACTCCGCGAGCAGCAACCGGCCGGCGTCGAGGTCGAGCAGGTTGTTGAAGGAGATCGGCTTGCCCCCGAGCTGGGAGACCATCGAGAGGACGTGGGTCCGCGCGCCGACCTGCTCGTAGTAGGCGGCGCGCTGGTGGGGGTTCTCGCCGTAGGGGAGCTCGAGCACCTTCTCGAAGGCGCGCACGAACAGCGGCGGGAAGTCCTCGCGGCGCTCCTGGAACCAGCGGGCGATCGCGGTGTCATAGCGCGCGGTATAGGCGAACGCCTCGGCGGCGAGGCTCTCGCGCGTGTTGGGCGAGAGGCGGCAGTCGGACTCGCGCAACTCCGCCAGGACCGCGTCGTAGGCCACCGGGTCGACCACCGGCACCGCGTAGGCGTGGTTCTTGGCAGCGGCACGGATCATGGTCGGCCCGCCGATGTCGATGTTCTCGATGACGTCCTCATCCCGGGCGCCGCGCTGGGCGGCGGTGCGCTCGAACGGGTAGAGGTTCACGCACACCAGGTCCACGAACTCGACAGCGTGCTCTTCGGCGGCCGCCAGGTGTTCGTCGTTGTCGCGGACCGCGAGCAGCCCGGCATAGAGCTTGGGATGCAGCGTCTTGACCCGGCCGTCCATGATCTCCGGGAAGCCGGTGAGCTCGGAGATGGAGCGGACGCGGATGCCGTTCTCCATGAGCGCCCGGGCCGTGCCACCGGTGGAGATCACCTCGATCCCCAGCTCGGTGAGGCCGCGAGCGAACTCGACGATCCCCGTCTTGTCAGAGACGGAGAGCAGCGCGCGCTTGACCTGAACCTCCTCGGACGTCGTGGCCGGCACGCTCATCGGCTGTGCACTCGCCTCCATGGGCCCCAATCTACCGTGAGATGACCACGCGGCGCGGGTTGGCGGGGTCCACGCGCACCGCTCCGCGCGCAATCAGCCTGACCGCGTCGACGAGCAGGTCGTGCTCGATCGGGTGCAGCGCCTCCAGGACCGCGTCGGCGTCGGCGGCCTCGGGCAGCTCGACGGCCCGCTGGAAGATGATCGGGCCGGTGTCCATGCCGGCGTCCACGAAGTGGACGGTCACGCCGAAGACCTTGACGCCGTGATCGATCGCCTGCTGGACCGCGCCCAGCCCCGGGAAGGCCGGCAACAGCGCCGGATGAACGTTGACGACGCGGTCCGGGAAGGCGGCGAGGAACGGCTCCTCCACCAGCTGCATGTAGCCCGCCAACGCCACCAGCTCCACCTCGCGCTCGCGCAGCCACGCCGCGATCGCAGCATCCCGCGCCGCGCGGTCCGCGAACGCCTCGCGCGCGAACACCTCGGCGTCGATCCCCGCCGCCCGCGCGCGATCCAGCGCCCGCGCGCCCGGCTGGTCGGACGCGACGGCGCGCAGCACGACCCCGTCGCGACCATGGGCCCGGTCGATCAGCGCCTGGAGATTCGTGCCATTGCCCGACGCCAGCACGCCGACGTTCATGCCGCGGCCAGCTTGGGGAACCGCCCGCCCGTGGAGCGCAGCCTCCCCGCCTGGACGAGCTCGTCGACGCGAACCAGGACCTCCTCGGAGCGCAGATGCGCGAAGGCGCCGTAGCCCTCCAGGTCGTGATAGGCGTTCTGGACCACCACCTTGGAGCGTCCCCCGCGGAGGATCTCCACCGCCCGGGTGCGACCCACCGGCGGGCGCGCGGAGACCACCACGTCGAGGATCGCCTCGTCCAGATTCCCCGGCGCAACCCCGGCCGCGGCACCAGCGCGGCGCATGGCCTGCGGGGCCGGAACCAGCTCCGGCGCGCACACGTCACAGCACCGGACCCCGTCGTCCGGCGCACCGGCCGTCGCATCCCCGAAGTGGTCAAGCAGCCCGCGCCGGCGGCAGTCATCGCCCTCGACGTAGCCCCACACCGCTCGGTATTGGCTCCAGCGCACGCGCTCGGCCTCGCGCGCCGAGGCCACGCAGCGCCCCGCGGCACCACGGTCCCAGCCTCCGGTGATCTGTCCCACCGCGCGATCGGGCGGCGCCGGCGCCGGCGTGAGCACGCCGGCCCGGGCGAGGTGGCCGAGCACCGCGCGCACCGAGTCCTCGTCGCCCGACCCCCGGTCGCCCACGACGCTGGCCAGCTCGGATACGGCCAGGTCATAGCGGCCGTCGCAGCCGGCCCAGGTCAGGCGCTCCCCCACCCGGTCAAAGGCCTCCGGCGTCACCCTCGCGCGCTGGATGAAAAACACGTGCAGCCCCTTGTCGCGCGACTCGGCGAAGAGCAGGCAGCGCGCCGGGGCGCCGTCGCGGCCCGCGCGGCCGGCCTCCTGGTAATAGGCCTCCAGGGAGCTGGGGACCGAGGCGTGACAGACGGTGCGCACGTCGGACTTGTCGATCCCCATCCCGAACGCGTTGGTGGCGACGATCACCTCGGCGCGCCCGGTCATGAACTGCTCCTGGGCGGTCCCCCGCTGCTCGGGACGCATCCCCGCGTGATAGGCGACCACCCCGCAGTCCAGCGCTCGCGAGAGTATTCCGGCGAGCTTCTCGGTGGCCCCACGGGTGCCGGCATAGACGATCGCGGGCCGCGCCGCGGCCTCAGACAGCGCCGCCACCAGCCGCTGCTCCTTGTCCCGGGCCCCGCCGCAGCGCACGACGGCGAAGCTGAGGTTGGGGCGGTCAAAGCCCGTGGCCACGCGCAGCGGGTCGCGCAACCGCAGCCGCCCGGCGATGTCATCGGCCACTCGCGGCGTCGCGGTGGCGGTGAGCGCCATCACCGAGCGCGCGCCGACGCCCGCCGCGATGTCGGCGAGCCGGAAGTAGTCCGGGCGGAAGTCGTGGCCCCACTCCGAGACGCAGTGGGCCTCGTCGACCACGAACAGGCCGACGTCGACGGAGGCGAGCATCCGCGCGAAGGCCGGCGAGGCGAAGCGCTCGGGCGCGACGTAGAGCAGGCGGACCTCGCCGCGGCGCACGCGGGCCATGGCCTCGGCGTTGCCGTTGTGGCTGCGCTGGGAGTTGATCAGCGTCACCTTGCCCGGAGCGATCCGGTGCACCGCCCACGCCTGGTCGCGCATCAGCGCCACCAGCGGCGAGACGACGATGGTGAGGTCCTCGCGCATGAGCGCCGGGAGCTGGTAGCACAGCGACTTGCCTGAGCCGGTGGGCATCACCACCAGGGCGTCGTGGTCGCTCAGGGCGGCGCCGACCGCCTCGGCCTGGCCGGGACGGAAGTCATCGAAGCCGAAGACCTCGCTCAGGGTGCTGCGCGGATTGGACCCAGCCACCCGGCCGACCATACCGCCGCGTCCGGGCGGACCGGGGCGGGCGGGGACGGATTCCGCGGGGCGGGCGGGGACGGGTTACACGCGCGCGAGCGGGAGCTCGTGCTCGAGCGCGTACTTGCCGCGGGCGTCCTCGGTCCCGGCCAGCGGGTACTCGCCGCTGAAGCAGGCGTCGCAGTGCTCCGCGCGCGAGCCGCCGATGGCGTCGTAGACGCCCTGCAGTGACAGGTAGTGCAGCGAGTCGGCACCCAGTTCGGCGGCGACCTCGTCCACGGTGCGGCCGTGGGCGATCATCTCCTCGCGCGTGGACATGTCGATCCCGTAGTGGCAGGGGTGCTTGATCGGCGGCGCGGAGATGCGCAGGTGGACTTCGGCGGCCCCGGCGTCGCGCAGCATCCGCACGATCTGGCGGTCGGTGGTGCCGCGCACGATCGAGTCGTCGACGACGATGAGCCGCTTGCCGGCCACGACCTCGGGGACGGGGTTGAACTTCATCCGCACGCCCTGGCGGCGCAGCTCCTGGCCGGGCTGGATGAACGTCCGGGCCACGTAGCGGTTCTTGATGAAGCCGTCGTCGGTCGGGAGACCCGATGCACGCGCAAGCCCGCGGGCGGCGGCGTTGCCGGAGTCCGGCACCGGGATGACCACGTCGGCCTCGACCGGCGCCTCGCGCCACAGGTTCTCCCCCATGCGGGCGCGGGCGACCTGCAGCACGGTGCCGCCCATGCGCGAGTCGGGGCGGGCGAAGTAGATGTACTCGAACACGCAGAAGGCACGGCGCTCTGAACGCACGACCTGGCGCGCGCTCAGGCCCGCGGCGCTCAGCGTGACCGCCTCGCCGGGCAGCACCTCGCGCACCAGCGTGGCCCCGATGAGGTCCAGCGCACACGACTCGCTGGCCACGCACCACGCCGGCGGGTCGTCTGGGTGGGCGGGGTCGGATGGGTCGATGCGGCCGATGGCCAGGGGCCGCAGGCCCTGCGGGTCGCGGAAGGCGATGACCGAGTCCTCGGTCATGACCACGGTGGAGAAGGCTCCGCTCAGCCGGGGCAGGACGTCGGAGAGCGCGTCGTCGATGCGATCAGCGGGATGCGTGGCGAGCATCGCCGCGATGATCTCGGAGTCCGAGGTGGACTGGAAGGGAACGTCGCGGCCGCGCAGCTCGGCGTGCAGATCGACGGCGTTGATGAGGTTGCCGTTGTGGGCCAGCGCCAGCGTGCGGCGGTCGTCGCGCACGATCGGCTGGGCGTTCTCCCACTCCGAGGAGCCGGTGGTGGAGTAGCGGACGTGACCGATGGCCATGTCGCCGACCAGCGAGCGCAGCATGTTCTCGTCAAAGACCTGGGAGACCAGTCCCTGGTCGCGGATCCCCATGATGTTGCCGCCCTTGGCCGCAGTGGCGATGCCCGCAGACTCCTGGCCCCGATGCTGGAGCGCGAAAAGGCCGAAGTAGGCGAGACGCGCGACGTCATGGCCGGGGGCGTAGATCCCGAAGACGCCGCACTCATCGCGGGGTCCGTCGCGGTGGTCGTTCACGAGAGAGGTCACGGACCAAGCATGGCGGAGGGCTCGGCCGGACAGTTGTCAAGGCTAGCAGTGGCCGGAGCCCCGCTCGGCGGGTCTCCCGGAATGTGCGCCAGCGGGTCCCGGCGGCGTCCCTACATGAACCGGGCGAGGCCCCCGTCGCGGGCCTCGGCCAGCCGGTCCAACTCGATGTCAAGGACACCCTCCAGCGTCAGCGACGACCCGCCCACGTGGCCGAGGATGGTCAGGCCGCGCAGCGCCGACTCGGGGCCGGAGACGATGAAGGCCCGGCCGGGCGCCTCGCTGAACAGGTCGGCCCCCTCGGGCACCGACACCGTGGCGCCGATGCCGCCGGCGATGCAGCATTCGGCCAGCGCCACGGCGAAGCCGCCCTCGGCGATGTCGTGGGCGCTGCGCACGGCGCCCGTGTTGACCATCGCCCGCACGGTGTCGTGGGCGGCCCGGGCGCCCGGCAGGTCGAGCTCGGGCAGCGGACCCGTCGGCGCCTCCCCGCGCAGCTTGGCGCGCTCGGAGCCGGCCGGCGAGGGCTGGAAGGTGCCCACCACGGCGATCGCGTCGCCGTCATTGACGAAGCCCAGGCGCCCGGCGCGCTCGGGATCGGGCAGGCGACCCACCATGCCGATCACCGGCGTGGGGAAGATCGGACCGGCCGGTGCCTCGTTGTAGAGCGAGACGTTGCCCCCCACGACCGGCACCTCCAGCGCCAGGCAGGCGGCCCGGATCCCCTCCACCGCCTGCACGAGCTGCCAAGCCACGTGGGGTTTCTCGGGGTTGCCGAAGTTCAGGCAGTTGGTGAGACCGAGCGGCGTGGCACCCACGCAGGCGAGGTTGGCCGCGCACTCATAGACGGCCTCGATGGCGCCGGTCCGCGGGTCACAGGCCACCCGCCGGCCGTTGCCGTCGATCGACACCGCGATGGCCTCTCCGGTGGGCAGCGCCAGCACGGCCGCGTCGGCATCGTCGGGCCGGCGCACCGTCCGCGACTGCACGACGGGGTCGTACTGCTCGAACACCGGACGGCGCGAGGCGACGTTGGGTGAGCCCAGCAGCGCTACGAGCGTTGCCTCAGGCCCCGACTCGACGCTGAGGCTGGCAGTCGGCGCGGGGTAGAGCGGCTTGGCCGGTGCCACGGGCTCCAGGTCATACAGGGGGCAGTCGTCCACCAGGATCTCCACCGGCAGATCGACGACGACCTCGTCGCCTGAGCGCACCCGCATCCGCCCGGTGTCGGTGACCGTGCCGATCGGGGTGGCCAGGGTCTCCCAGTGCTCGCACACCGCGATGACGGCGGCGAGCTGATCGGGCTCGACGACGCACAGCATCCGCTCCTGGGACTCGGAGACCATGATCTCGAAGGGCTCCATGTCGGCCTCGCGCAGCGGCACGAGCGCGCAGTCGATGTCCAGCCCCACCTCGCCCTTGGCCGCCATCTCCGACGAGGACGAGGTCAGCCCGGCGGCGCCGAGGTCCTGCAGGGAGACCAGCAGCTCCTCGTCGAGCAGCTCCAGGCAGCACTCCAGCAGCTTCTTCTCCGCGAACGGATCGCCGATCTGCACCGATGGCCGTTTGGCCTCATCGCCGTCGCCCAGCTCGGCCGACGCCAGCACCGAGGCGCCGCCGATCCCGTCGCGCCCGGTGAGCGCGCCGAGGAGGACGAGGACGTTGCCCGGGCCCGCCGCGGCCGAGCGGATCAGCCGCTCGTGGGGAGCGAGGCCCAGGCACATGGCGTTGACCAGGCAGTTCTGCTCATAGGAGGACTCGAAGTAGATCTCGCCGCCTACGGTGGGCACGCCGATCGAGTTGCCGTAGTGGCCGATGCCGCCGACGGCGCGGTCGAGAAGGTAGCGCGAGCGCTCTGACTCGGCCGGCTCGCCGAAGCGCAGCGAGTCCAGCACGGCGATGGGCCGCGCGCCGACCGCGAACACGTCGCGCAGGATCCCGCCGACGCCCGTGGCCGCGCCCTGGAAGGGCTCCACGGCGCTGGGGTGGTTGTGGGACTCCACTTTGAAGGCGACGCCCAGCCCCCCGCCCACGTCGACCACGCCGGCGTTCTCCCCCGGCCCCATGAGCACCGCCGGCCCCTCGGTGGGCAGGCGGCGCAGCAGCTTCTTGGAGTGCTTGTAGGCGCAGTGCTCAGACCACATCAGCGAGAGCATGGCCAGCTCGGTGACGGCCGGTTCGCGCCCGAGCCCCGAGACGATCAGCTCGTACTCGGCGTCGGTCAGGCCGAGCTCGCGATGGGTGGCGGGGGCGGCGTTGGGGCTCACGTCAGCTACGGGCGGTGACCGCTCAGACCAGTGCGGCGCCGTCGGCGACGTGGGCGCGGATGGACTGAAAGATGGCCAGGCCGCCCGTCGGGCCGGTGAGCGGGTCCACCGCGTGCTCGGGGTGCGGCATCAGGCCGAACACGTTGCGCTGCTCGTTGCAGACCCCGGCGATGTCGTTGAGCGAGCCGTTGGGGTTCTCGCCGGGCGCGTAGCGCAGCAGCACCTGCCCGGCCGCCTCGATGCGCGCGAGTTGATCGTCGGGCAGGTAGTAGCGCCCCGTCGTGTGCTTGATCGGGATTGACAGGCGCTGACCGGGCTCGCACGTCTGAGTGAAGGGCGAGTTGGTATTGACGACCTCGAGCGCCACCTGGCGGAAGATGAAGCGCAGCGAGGTGTTGGGCAGCAGCGCGCCGGGGAGCAGCCCGGCCTCGCACAGCACCTGAAAGCCATTGCAGATGCCCAGCACCAGCCCACCGGCGGCGGCGAACGCGGCCACCTCCTCCATGACCGGGGCAAAGCGCGCGATCGCGCCCACGCGCAGGTAGTCGCCGTAGGAGAAGCCGCCGGGGACGACCACGGCATCGACGCCCTGCAGGTCGCGGTCGCCGTGCCACAAGAGGACCGACTCCCCCACCCTCCGGCAGGCCAGCAGGGCGTCGACCTCGTCGCAGGAGCCGGGAAAGCGGATGACCCCGAATTTCACCATCGCGCGGACCCCGCTGCGCCGTTGGCGCCGTCGGTCTCGACGATCTCGTAGTCCTCGATGAGCGGGTTGGTCAGCAGCCGCTGACACATCTCGGGCAGCCGTGCCGGGTCCTCGACGTCAAGCTCGATGAGCCGGCCGACGTGGACGTTGCGCACGCCCGTGAAGCCCAGTGCGGGGAGGGCGCGCTCCACCGCCTGGCCCTGGGGATCGAGGATGCCCGCCTTGGGCTTGACCAGGACCCGGGCGCGCATCAGTGGCTCTCCCGGGGGCCCATCAGGGCCTCGTGCGGTCGACCCAGGCGCTGAACGGCTCGCCCGTGATCCGCTCGTAGGCCTCGACGTACTTCTCGCGCGTGCGCGCGACGACGTCGTCGGGGATCGGGGGCGCGGGCGGGTTGCGGTCCCACCCGGTCGAGGAGGCCCAGTCGCGGACGTACTGCTTGTCAAAGCTGGGCTGGCCCCGGCCCGGCTCGTACTGGTCAGCCGGCCAGAAACGCGATGAGTCCGGGGTGCACATCTCATCGCCGATGGTCAGCTCGCCGTCGCTGTCGAGGCCGAGCTCGAACTTCGTGTCGGCGAGGATGATCCCGTTGGCCCGCGCGTGCTCGGCGGCGTGGTCATAGAGCGCAAGCGACACGTCGCGGACGCGCTCGGCCAGCGCCCGGTCGCCGATGAGCGCCACCGCGCCCTCGAAGTCGATCGCCTCGTCATGGCCGACGTCGGCCTTGGTGGACGGCGTGAACAGCGGCTCCGGGAGCCGGTCTGACTCACGCAGGCCCTCGGGCAGCGTGTGGCCCGAGACCTTGCCCGTGGCCTGGTAGTCCTTCCACCCCGACCCGGTGATGTAACCGCGCACGACGCACTCCACCGGGAGCATCTTGAGCTTGCGCACCACCATGCCCCGGCCGCGCGCCTCCTCGGGCACGCCATCGGTGACGGAGATGACGTGGTTGGCGACGATGTTGGTTGTGCGCTCGAACCAGAAGGTCGAGACGCCGGTGAGCACGCTCCCCTTGTCGGGGATGGGCGTGGGATGGACGACGTCGTAGGTGGAGATCCGATCCGAGGCGACGATCAGCAGCTCGTCGCCCAGGTCATAGATCTCCCGGACCTTGCCCGAGGCAAGAAGGGGGAGGTCGGCAAGAGCGGTCACGCCGCCGATCCTAGCGCGGCGTTATGACGACCTCTCAGCCGCCTTCGGTCACCTCGTAATGGAGCATCACGGGCGGCTGATCGGCGTAATTGGCCACGTCGGCGGCGACCTTGGCGCCCTCTTCGGACTGCATCGCCGCGGCCATCGCCGCCGCGTCGTCGAAGTCGGCCTCGAAGGTGCACCAGTACGGGCTGTCGCCCGCCGGCGAGCCCACATCGAAGGCGTAGCGATAGGCGCGCAGGCCGGGTAGCGCGTTGGCCAGCGGCAGGTGTGTGCCCTCGTAGTAGGCGCGGAACTTCTCCTTGTCGGCGGGCGGGGAATAGAGGACGACGAGCTTGTGCATCGGCTGGGGGGACCTCTCGATCGGGATCTACGCGACCACCGCGGGCTGCCCGGCGGTGTGTCGAGCGATGAACGCGGCGGTGCGCTCGGGTGTCGCGACGGTATCCCATTGGCGATCGGGGTGGTTGAAATTCTGGGTGTAGGCATCGCAGACGGCCTTGTCCTGGGCCATCGCCATGAGCAGCCCGACGACGTGAGGCTCGGGGTTGAGGATCATGTTGGTCCAGTCCGAGACGCCGTACACGAACGCCTGACGGTCGCGTGCGATCCGGCGGCAGAACTGCTCGTCGAAGGCAAGGTCGTCAAGGATGGCCTGGCCGATGACCCAGGCCGAGTAGGAGGCCGAGTTGGCGCCCTGGCCGTTGACCGGATCCACCACGCAGTGGGCGTCGCCCATGGCCAGCGCGAACGTCCCGCCGTCCAGGCGCACGTAGTCCTCGCGCACCACCGGCGTGAGCGCGCCCTGGAGCAGGTCGGTGGGACCCTGGAGGCGGAACTCCGCCGGGTCGACGCGCTCAAAGCACATCGGGTAATGCGCCTCGAGCTTGCGCAGGACCGTTTCGTCGTGCGCGCGGGGGTCGGCGTCGTAGTCGAGGTCGGCGAGCACCTCCAGGTCGCCGCCGGGGATGTTCTCGAACAGCAGCGCGGTGGCGAACCCGTCGCGCGAGGTGATGGGCAGCTCCAGCATCTCGCCGTGACCCAGGGACATGTGGACGCCGACGCCCTTGGGGTCTGAGTAGCGCACTCCGTGGTAGATCCCGGCCGAGAGCCGGCGCTGGGGCTTGTCATACGGGCACTTCGCCGGGATCGGGGCGAACATCGCGCCCATTCCGCGGCCGGCCGCCACCACCACCAGGTCATGGCCGGCGCCGATGCGCTCGATCTGCTCGACCTCGATGGGGCCGACGACGAGATCGCCGCCGCGCTCCTCGTAGTCCTGGAGAAGCCGGGGCAGGTAGAGCCGGTAGTCGATGATCGAGGACGGCTGCTGAAAGTCGCCGCGCCAGCGCAGCGGCTCGGGCGTGCCCAGGACGGCGTGCTGGTGGCAGACGTAGCCGTACTCGCTCGCATCCCAGTGATGGACGCCGAGAGCGCGCTCGCGCTCGAGGGTGTGGTGATGGTGGGCGACGGTGTTGGGCAGGCGCCCGGAGGCGATCTGTTCAGCGGTCCTGTCGCTGTAGATGGTCACCGGGACGTCGTGCTGCTGCAGAAACAACCCGAGGTGCAGGCCCGAGACCCCGGATCCCACGATGGCGATGCTGGTCATCCTCTTCCTCCTTGCGGACTGTCGGTAGCTAACCCGGACCGCGCCCGGCGGTCAAGTCGCCTCCACGGAAGCTTGCGTTGCGTCTCACGCAATGATGTACGGTCCGCGCCGTGATCGAACTGCGTGAGCTGCGCTCGGTCGGCGTCCTCGCCGACGAGCTGCACTTCGGACGCGCCGCCGCCCGCCTCGGGGTGACGCCGTCGACCCTCAGCCGCCGCATCGTGGCGCTCGAGCGCGAGCTCGGCGTCAACCTGTTCGAGCGCACGAGCCGCCGCGTCACGCTCACCGATGCCGGCCGCGAGCTGGCCACGCGCCTTCCCGCGGCGCTGCGCCAGCTCGACGCGGCCCTCGCCGCGGCCCGGACGGCCGACGAGGGCGGCTGGGAGATCTAAAACAGCACGCCCGGAGTGGGTCAAACGACCTAGGAGGCGCCCTGGCCCTGGCGTACCGTTCCCATCACCGAGATACGGACTTCATCTCTCCCGCCTGGCGGCACCATGAGCGATGAACCGCTTGGGGCACTGGACAGGGGCGTGTCCAGCACCGATCGCGCGGAGGCGCCGCTGGGGGGCGGCGCCTCAGGCGATCTCGTCCAGGCGCCCGACGATCTCGCCCGCGTGGGACACGAACGGGGCGTAATCAAAGATCGCGTCGAGGTTCAGACCGGCGGCCGCGTCATCGGCGGCGAGCAGCTCGCGCATGGGCGTGCGGGTGTCGAGGGCCTGTTGGGCGACGCCCTGCACGACGCGGTAGGCGTCGTCGCGGGTGCTGCCCGCCGCCACCAGCGCCAGCAGGACCCGCTGGGAGAACAGCGCGCCGTAGGTCAGCTCGAGGTTCTCGCGCATCCGCGCGGCGTCGACGACCATCCCCTCCACCAGCGCCAGGACCCGCCGCTGCATGTGGTCGAGCAGGATCGTCGAGTCGGGCAGGATGATCCGCTCCACCGAGGAGTGCGAGATGTCGCGCTCGTGCCACAGCGCGACGTCCTCGACCGCGGCGTTGGCATGGCCGCGCAGCACGCGCGCCAGGCCGGCCACCTGCTCTGACTTGATCGGGTTGCGCTTGTGGGGCATGGCGCTGGAGCCCTTCTGGCCGCGACCGAACGGCTCGCGGACCTCCCCCACCTCGGTGCGCGCGAGGTGGCGCACCTCGGTGGCAAAGCGTTCGAGCCCCGCGCCGGCCAGGGCGATGGCCTGCAGCAGTTCGGCGTGGCGGTCGCGAGCGACGACCTGCGTCGAGACCGGCTCGGGCTCGAGGCCCAGCCGGGCCAGAACGCGCGCCTCGAAGTCCGGGGAGGTGGCCGAGTAGGTGCCCACCGCCCCCGACACCGCCCCCACCGCCGCCTGGGCGAAGGCGCGCTCGAGCCGCTGGGCGTTGCGCCGCGCCTCGAAGGCGAACCCGGCGAGCTTGACCCCGAACGTGGTCGGCTCGGCGTGGATGCCGTGGGTGCGCCCCACGCACAGCGTGTCGACGTGCTCGCGGGCGCGCGCCGCCAGGGCGTCGGCGAGGCGGCGGGACTCGGGCAGGATCAGCCCCGCCACGGCCCCAATCTGGAGAGCCAGGCCGGTGTCCAGCACATCGGAGGAGGTCAGGCCGTAGTGGATCCAGCGACCGGCCGGGCCCGCGGACTCCGAGAGGACGTCGACGAAGGCGGCCGTGTCGTGATCGGTGACCTTCTCGCGCTCGTCGATCGCCTCGACGGTGAAGGCGGCGGCGCGGATGGCGTCGAGCTCGGCCGAGGTGGGGCCGTCCATCTCCTCGCAGGCGGCCACCTCGACCCGTCGCATGGCGTCAAAGCGCGCGTAGTCTGACCACGCCTCACCCAGTTCCCGGCGTGTATAGCGGGCGATCAAGGGAGCCGAACGCTACGCGACGGCCGGGCCGCCCGGCTGACCCGTCGCCGATAGGGCGGCGGCGACATCGGCGGTGATGCCGACCAGCGTGGCACCGGCGGCCTCGGCGTTCTGCTCTTTCGAAACCTCGGCGGCCTCCGCGGCGCGCAGGACGGTGTCCAGCAGGCCGGGGAAGCGGGCGTCGAGGTCCTCGCGGCGCAGCCGGTTGAGGCGAGTCGTGCCCTGCGCGCGCTGGCGGATGACGCCCGCCTCGCGCAACACCTTGAAGTGGTGCGTGCACGTTGATTTGGTGACCGGGAGAGCGAAGCTGCCGCAGGTGTGGTCGCCGGTGCTGTGGGCCAGCTTGGCGACGATCCGCAGCCGCACCGGATCGCTCAGCGCATGCAGGACGGCGCCGAGCTCCAGCTCCTCCACGGCGGGATGAGCGATCGATTCAGTGGTGTGAATTGACATTGCCCCTTGCACTATAGGAACCCCACGAGCATTGTACGAGGAACATCGTACAAGCTGCTATCGTACGACGGGCATCGTACAACCCAGGCAAACGCGCAAGCGTTGCCCGTGCTCTGCGAGGAAGCCAGATGAGAACACAGAGCCCAGCTCTACCGGTCGAGGAGACCATCCGGGTCCCGCGCTCTCGCCGCAACGAAGCGGCTGTGATCGCGCAGTACATTCAGGACCTGCGCCGGGCGTCCTAGACGTCCCGCACCCCGACCGTCCGCCACCCGGCGGGCGGTCTCTCCGCAGGGGCTTTTCAGATCGACAGGATGCGCGCGGCCAGGACGGCCGCGTTACGGGCATTGTCGACGCCCACGCACCCCACCGGCACGCCCGGGGGCATCTGCGAGATCGACAGCAGGGCATCCAGGCCACCGGCCACCGACGTGCGGCTGGTCAGCGGCACCCCGATCACCGGCAGATCGGTGTGCGCGGCGACGACGCCGGGCAACGCGGCCGACAGGCCCGCGCCGGCGATGATCACCTTGATGCCGCGCATGCGGGCGTTCTTGGCGTAGTCGGCGACGGTGTCGGGCTCACGGTGCGCTGACATCACCCGGGTCTCGGAGCGGATGCCGCGCTCGGTGAGCTCGGCCTCGGCCTTCTCCATCGCGGGCAGGTCGCTCTTGGACCCCATCAGGATCGCCACGTGCGGCTCGTCGGCGGCGAGCTCGTTGATCTCGACGGCGGTCTCGGCCAGGGCGTCGGGCTCGGCCTCGGGTAGGACCGTCGGTCCCTCGGCCGGCTCGGGGACGCGCTCGCCCTCCGGCATCGCTGGCTCGTACTCGGGGGTCATCGCACCAGCTTGAGCGCGATGTCGTGGCGCATCTGCTTGCCGTCGAAGTGGATCATGTTGGCCGCAGCATAGGCGGCGGCGCGGCATCGGGTCGGCGTGGCCCCGAGGGCGGTGACGCTCAGCACCCGCCCGCCCTTGGTCACGAGCTGGCCCTGGCGCGAGCGCCCGGTGCCGGCGTGGGTGACGGAGATACCGGGCGGCACTCGTTCAAGGCCCCGGATGACATCACCCGCGTGGAAGGACTCCGGGTAGCCGGCGCTGGCCAGGACGACGGTGACCGCCATGTCCTCGGTCCACTCCAGTGGCGCCACGCCGGCCAGCCCGCCGGGCTCGGTCGCCGCCTCGAGCAGGTCGAGCAGGTCCGAGCGCAGCCGCGGGAGGATCGCCTGGGTCTCGGGGTCGCCGAAGCGGACGTTGAACTCGAGGACGCGGATCCCCCCCATTCCCCCGTCCCCGGTCATCATCAGGCCCGCATAGAGGACCCCGTGAAACGGCGAGCCGCGCCGCGCCAGGACGTCGAGCACCGGCTGGTGCACGGCGGCGCAGATCTCCCGGGCGCGCGCGTCGTCGACGGACGGGACCGGCGAGTAGGAGCCCATGCCGCCGGTGTTGGGGCCCAGGTCGCCGTTGAAGATGCGCTTGTAGTCCTGAGCGGAGGCCAGCGGCACGGCGGTGACTCCGTCGCAGACCGCCAGCAGCGATAGCTCCTCGCCCACCAGGTACTCCTCCACCACCACCCGGGTGGTGTCAAAGCGGTGCGCCACCAGCAGCTCCTCCAGCGCCACCCGGGCTTCAGCCTCGGTCTCGGCGATGATCACGCCCTTGCCCGCGGCCAGGCCGTCGGCCTTGATGACCACCGGGTAGCCGATGATGGCCTCCATCCCCTCGTCGGGGGTTCTCACCACCGAGTAGGCGGCCGTGGGCACGCCCGCCGCCACCATGACCTCCTTGCAGAACGCCTTGGAGCCCTCGAGGCGGGCGGCGTCGCTGGTGGGCCCGAAGCAGCGGATCTTGGCGTCGGTGAGCGCGTCGACGACGCCGGCCACCAGCGGCGCCTCGGGGCCCACCACCACGAGGTCGGGGCTGAGGTCGCGCGCCGCGCCGAGGACCGCGCCGGGGTCGGCGAGATCGACGGGCCGCGTCTCGGCCTCGCGGGCGATGCCGACGTTGCCGGGCGCGCACACGATCTTGGGCCGGCGGGGCGAGCGCGCGAGCGCCTGGACGATGGCGTGCTCCCGGGCGCCCGACCCGAGGACGAGGACGGTCTCGCTCACCTCAGCGCCGTCGTCAGATGAGGCCGATGAAGTCGTCGATGGGGATGGCGGTCAGGGACTCGTAGCGCCCCGTCCCGCGCGATCCGAGCTCCATCGAGATCCGAATGATGGTCTGCTCGTCCGGCGCCTCGATGACGTTGACGAAGTCAAACTGGCCGAGCGTCGCCCACTGCGCCTTGACCGAGGCGCCGAGCTGCTCGACTTCGCGGTTGACCTCGCGGATGCGGCCCGGGTTGTTCTTGATCGTCTGGACTCCGTCTGGTGTCAGGGTGGTGAGCATGATGTAGGTGGGCATCCGGCGCTCCCTTGGTGCGTTGGCAGTGCTCTACGGCACTTGTACCGGATACCGAGCCGCCGCGCGCTCCGGCGCTATTGCCGTCGTCCCTGACCTTCATCGCCACCTATTCCGTTGAGCTAGGCACGTATATAGTCGCTTTATCCTTCGAATACCGTGGAATAGGTGAGGTGACTCTGAATGCCGTCGTCACCGCCCAGACTCGACGAGCTCGACGCCGCGATCGTCGCTCTGTTGCAGGAGGACGGGCGGCGCCCCTACGGCGAGATCGGTGATGCGGTCGGCCTGTCCGAGGCCGCCACGCGCCAGCGCGTGAACCGCCTGCGCGAATCGGGGCTGATGCGGATCGTGGCGGTGACCGACCCGGTGGCCCTGGGACGCGGCGTGGTGGCCACGCTGGGCCTGCGCGTGAGCGGCGACACCCGCGAGTCGGCAGCGCGGCTGGCCGAGATCGCGGCGATCGAGTACGTGGTGGCCACCGCCGGGTCCTTCGACGTGATCGCTGAGCTGGTGTGCGCGACCGAGGAGGAGCTCCTGGGCGTTCTCAACGAGGTGCGTGCGATGCCCTCGGTGCGCGAGCTGGAGACGTTCATGCACCTGCGCACCGAGAAGAACGTGTTCGCCTGGGGGCAGCGCCTCACCGAGGAGTGAGGCGCCGCCCCGGGCGGGGTGGGGCTGCGAGGCGTTAGACGGCGGCCGCCGGGGCGGTGGCCTCGGCCCGCTCGAGCACGAGCTCCCCATCGGCCGCGTCGACCCTGACCGTGTCGCCGGGGACGAACCGACCCTCGAGGATCGCCAGGGCCAGCGGGTCGACGAGCCGCTTTTGGATGACCCGCTTGAGCGGGCGCGCCCCGTAGGTCGGGTCGTAGCCGAGATTGCCGATCAGCGTGCGCGCCGCATCCGAAAGCTCAACCTCAACCTCACGCTCACGTACGCGCTTGACGAGCACCCCGACCTGGACGTCGACGATCTCGCCGATCTGCTCGCGGCTGAGCGGCTCGAACTCAACGATGTCGTCGAGGCGGTTGACGAACTCCGGCTTGAAGTGAGCCTCCACGCCGGCGCGCCCGCCCGGAATATTGGAGGTCATGATGAGCACGACGTTCTTGAAGCTGACCGTGCGGCCCTGGCCGTCGGTCAGCCGGCCGTCGTCCATCACCTGCAGCAGCGCGTTGAAAATGTCGGGGTGGGCCTTCTCGATCTCGTCGAGCAGCACCACCGAGTAGGGGCGGCGGCGGACCGCCTCGGTCAGCTGACCGCCCTCCTCGTAACCGACGTAGCCGGGGGGGGCGCCGACCAGCCGACTGACGGCGTGCTTCTCCATGTACTCCGACATGTCGATCCGGACGATGGCGTCCTGGGTGTCGAACATGAACTCGGCCAGCGCTCGCGCCAGCTCGGTCTTGCCGACTCCGGTGGGGCCCAGGAACAGGAAGGTGCCGATCGGGCGGTTGGGGTCAGACAGGCCCGCCCGTGAGCGGCGCAGCGCCGCCGACACCGCGCTGACGGCCTCGTCTTGGCCGATGACGCGCTGGTGGAGGCGCTCCTCCATGTGGACGAGCTTCTCGATCTCACCCTCCATGAGGCGCGCCACGGGGACGCCGGTCCACTTGGCCACGATCTCCGCCACGTCGTTGGCATCGACGTTGTCCTTGAGGAAGCGCGGGCCGCTGGACTGGTCGGTGGCGGCCGCCGCCTCCTGCTCGGCCACCTCGGCCTCCTCGAGCTTCTTGGTCAGCTCGGGGATCGTCCCGTACTGCAGCTCGGCGGCGCGACCCAGATCGGCCTCGCGCTGCGCGCGCTCCAGGTCGAGCTTGGCCTGCTCCAGGCGCTCCTGGATGTCGGCCACCGCGCCGAGGGTCTCCTTCTCGCGCTGCCACTCAGCGTGCATGGCGTCCGAGCGCTCGCGCTCCTCGGCCAGGGTGCGCTCGAGCTGCTCGCGTCGGCTCAACGTGCCCGCGTCGTCGTCGTCGCCCAGCGACTGCAGCTCGATCTCCAGCTGCATGATGTGGCGGTCCACCTCGTCGATCTCGGTGGGCTTGGAGTCGATCTCCATCCGGATCTGCGAGGCGGCCTCGTCGACGAGGTCGATGGCCTTGTCGGGTAGGAAGCGGTCGGCGATGTAGCGCTGACTCAGCGTGGCCGCGGCCACGAGCGCCGAGTCCTGGATGCGAACCTTGTGGTGCACCTGGTAGCGCTCCTTGAGGCCGCGGAGGATCGCGATGGTGTCCTCGACGCTGGGCTCACCGACGTACACGGGCTGGAAGCGCCGCTCCAGCGCGGCGTCCTTCTCGATGTGCTTGCGGTACTCGTCCAGCGTCGTGGCGCCGACCGCGCGCAACTCGCCGCGGGCGAGCATCGGCTTGAGCAGGTTGGCGGCATCGACCGCGCCCTCGGCGGCGCCGGCCCCGACGATCGTGTGCAGCTCGTCGATGAAGAGGATGACCGTGCCGCCCGCATCGGCGATCTCCTTGAGGACGGCCTTGAGCCGGTCCTCGAACTCGCCGCGGTACTTGGAGCCGGCGATGAGCGAGCCGATGTCCAGGGAGACCACGCGGCGGTCGCGCAACCCCTCGGGCACGTCGCCCGACACGATGCGCTGGGCCAGGCCCTCGGCGATGGCGGTCTTGCCGACGCCGGGCTCGCCGATCAGCACCGGATTGTTCTTGGTGCGGCGGGAGAGGACCTGGATGACGCGGCGGATCTCGTCGTCACGGCCGATGACGGGGTCGAGCTTGCCCTGTGCGGCGGCCTCGGTGAGATCGCGGCCGTACTTCTCCAGGGCGCGGAACTTGTCCTCGGGACTGTCGTCGGTGACGCGGTGTGAGCCGCGCACCTCGGCGAGCGCCTTGAGGAGCGCCTCGCGCGTGGCGCCGCTGGCGCGCAACGCCTCGCCGGCGCCGCCGGGATGGGCCGCGAGCGCCAGCAGCAGGTGCTCGGTGGAGACGTACTCGTCGTTGAGCTCGCGCATCTCGCTCTCGGCGGTGCGCAGGATCTGGACGAGCTCGGTCGAGCCGCCGGCGGGCTCGGCGGTCGCCGGGCCGCCGGACAGCTTGGGCAGCGCGTCGAGCCGCGGCGCCAGCGCCTGGCGTACCGCGGCCGGCTCGGCGCCGAGCTTGCGCAGCACCGGCGCGACGACGCCGCCGTCCTGCTCCAGCAGCACCGCGAGTAGGTGCTCCGGGGTCGTCTGTGGGTTGCGGCGCTCGTCGGCCAGCCGCTGGGCGGCCTGCAGCGCCTCCTGGGACTTGATGGTGAAACGGTCTGGTTGCATAGGCGATTCCGGGTTTCAGAGGGAGAAATCTAAGTCTGTGTGACTAAGATTATCGCACGAAACCGCCCAGAGTTCAAGGATTTCGCGCGCCCACCGCCCGTGTCCCGGCGACCGACCTACCCGCGGACCCGCAGCTCCTTGCCCCGCGTCTGGGACTCGATGTTGCCGCTCGGATCGAGGATCGCTCCATAGACCGTGGCCGTGACCTTCTGCCGGTGAGCCAGGGCGCTGCGCAGCGCCGTCACCGTCTTGGCGTTCAGGCCGATCTTGATCGTCCGACGGCCGGCGCGCTTGAGCAGGAAGACGCCCGAGTTCCCGGTCATGACCTTGCGCGAGCGCCCGATCCGGATCCGGGCGAACGCTCCCATGAGGCAGCGCCCTGAGCAGCTCACCGTGGCCACGATGTGCCTGCTGGCGACCGGATGGCGCTGGGAGGGCACCGATACCCCGACGTTGACGATGTGGGGCACCACCGTGCCCGCCACGAGGGCCAGGCCGGCCAGATTGAGGCTGCCCAGGCCCGACGCCTCGTCGTAGCCAGGGCCCGCGGTGCAGCAGCCCAAGGGGGCGCTGCCCAGGCTCTGGCCCAGGTCGTTGTTGTTGGTGACGATGTCGGAGATGACGCCGGCGGCCGAGGGGGAGTGGTCGATGGCGTAGAGCAGGGGGTTGGCCAGCCCCAGATCCTGGTGGTGGCTGCGGCGCAGCGCCTGATCCACCAAGGCCAGACCGCCGGCGACCAGGGGCGCCGCCGCGCTGGTGCCGCCCACCTGGCTCCAGGGGTCCTGGTTGTGCGGGCCGATGCACTCCCCCTTGGCGGTGCAGTAGATCTCATAACCGGGTTCCACGTCGGCCAGCATCGAGACGTCGGGGACCCCGCGGTGGGACGCGAGCACGAACCCGTTCTGATAGCCGGGGCGTTTGAACAGCTCGCTGAAGCCGCCCCCGCCCGAGGCGATCGCCAGCGGCGCGTCGTTCCATACGGTCTCGGCGACGATGTGGTTGGCGGTGTTGAGCGAGAAGTTCGTGCCACCGACGCCGGTGACGAACGGGGACGACGCCGGATAGCTCACCGCCCGGACCGGTAGCGGCCGCCCGTCCGGCGTCAGGCACGCCGACGAGCCGTCGTCACCGCTGGAGGACAGCACCGAGATGCCGCTGGCGGCGGCCATCGCCAGCGCGCCCTCGTAGTGGCGCAGCCCGGAGTTGCCGATCGCGAGCCGCGTCGCCTCCTCGCAGGACCCCAGCGACGCGGAGATCACGTCGGGCTTGCTCCCGGAGTTGCGCAGGGGCGCCGTGAGCGAGTTGAGCACGTCCACCGCGTTCGGGCGCGACTCGTAGACGTCCACAGCCTTGAGCCGGGGCGCCGCGGCGTCCAGGACCTCCAGGTCCAGCGTCGACTCGCCGCCGGGCGCCAGCGGCTTCTTGAGCCCGACGCCGAAGCCGTTGATCGCGGGGGTGGCGAGGCCGAAGCACTGAGAGAACGCGCGCAGGTCCGAGTAACGGAAGCCGTCGATCTCGATCAACGCCACGCGCTCGCCCTGGCCCTGAAGGCCCGCGCTCTGTAGCGGGGCGTAGTTGTAGGCGGTCAGGTACTGGTTGGGGGTGAAGCCCTGCTGCGAGACCGCGCGCTTGCAGCCGGATGGGCTGCCCGTCCGGTTGGTATAGCCCGACAGGTCGTCGGCGGTCTCGGTGCCGGCCGCCGCCCGCTTGTGCGGGAACGCGGCGTGCCCGGACATCACCGGCGAGGAGGAGCCGAACAGCGGCTGGGTGTCGAGCCCCACCACGCCGGTCACGTCGTCGCGCAGCGCCGCCGGGATCTGCACCCCGCTCTCGGGGGCGGTGAACCGCGCGACATGGGCGTTGGCGTCGGCGGTCCGGAAATCACCCAGCGTCGTGCCGAACATCCGCCCGGCCTCCGAGACCCGCATCGTCGCCTCGGCGAACAGGCCGGTGACGTCGACCTTGACCGCGGAGGCGCCGGCCCGCCTGAGGTAACCGAGAACCCGGGCACGCTCGGCCGGCGGGGCGCCGAAGCGGCGGGCCAGGTCGGCGATCGAGTCGTACTGGCCGTACTGGGGTGAGGTGGGATCGGACACCGCGGTGGCGAACCGCTCGAGGCCCGCGACGTTGGCCTTGAGCGGGAGCGCCAGGGAGACGGTGCCATCGGCGGGCGCGGCGCCCAACCACGTCCAGTGGGTATTCGTCCCGGCGGCCACGGCGGGCGTCGCGGACAGCGCCGCGGCGCCCAGCGCGCACACCGCCGCCGCGAGCGCGATCCGAGCGCGGTGCAGCGCGAGACTCAATCCCCAGCTCGAAATACCCATGAAACGTTCACTCCCTATTGGTCTGACCGGCACGAAACGCGGGCGGGCGGAACCGGTTTCTCCGGAGCGGAGATCGTCGCACACCCCAACACGACGGTACGTCGATCGGTGCGGTGGGGATGACCCGCGGAAACCGCGTCTGACCCACCGCGACCGACTCTAGGATCCGTCGCCGCTCGAGACGCCGAACCTGAGGCTCTGGAGGTCGGCGTGGCGCACCAGCTCGCCGCCGCGCACGTAGGGGACGATCTCGGCACGTAGTTCGCGGCGGACCGCCTCCAGCCGCGCCACCTCGGCGCTCAACTCGTCGGCGCGCTTCTGCATCGACGCCACCTTGCGGGCCATCGAGTCCAGTTGCTGCTCGAGCTCGAACACCCGCTCGACGCCGGCCAGGTTCATGCCCAGCTCGGCGGTCATCTCCTGGATGCGCCGCAGTCGGTCCACGTCCTTCTGGGAGTACAGGCGGGTGCCCTTGGGCGAGCGCTGGGGCTCGATGAGGCCGCGGGCCTCGTACATCCGCAGCGTCTGGGGATGCATGTCGGCCAGTTCGGCGGCCACCGAGATCATGAACACGCCGCGGTCTGAGGAGACCTCGACGCGGGTGGTGGTGCGCAGGCGGCGGGAGCCCATCACTGTGCGTCCCCGCCGGCCGACGCGGCGAACAGGCGCTCGCGCGGGTTGCCGTTCATGACCTGTGACAGCCTGTCGACGGCCTCGGACTGCTCGGGCGACAGCGAGGAGGGCACCTCGAGGACGAACCGGTAATGGATGTCGCCGTTGCCCTTGCCGCCGAGCCGCGCCGGGCCCTCGCCGCGCAGCCGCTGCACCGTCCCGGGCTTGGTCCCGGCGGGCACGCGCAGACGCTTGGAGCCGTTGAGCGTCGGCACCTCGATCACGGCGCCCTGAAGGGCCTCCGGGATCGTGAGCGGCACCTCGACCTCGAGGTTGTCGCCGTTGCGCTTGAACACCGGCGACTCGGACACCCGGGTGATCACGTAGAGGTCGCCGGCAGACCCGGCGTCTCCACCCCCACCAAAGCTGGGCTCGCCCTTGCCGGCCAGCCGGATCCGGCTGCCGTCCTTGACCCCGGCAGGCACGTTGACGCGCATCCGCTTGACGGAGCGCTGCGCGCCCGAGCCCTGACAGGTGGCACACGGCTCGTCGATGACGGTGCCCGAGCCGTGGCAGTTGGAGCAGGGCTGGGACATCGAGAAGATGCCCTGGCTCTGGGCCTCCAGGCCACGTCCGTTGCACACCGGACACACCCGCGGGGAGGTGCCGGGCTTGGCGCCTGACCCCCTGCAGGTGGGGCACGGCGACGACGTCGGCACCGCCAGCGGCACCTGCGCGCCGTTGACGGCCTGGTCAAAGCTCAGCGACACCTCGGTCTCGAGGTCGCGGCCGCGCTGCGGAACTCGTCCCGCCCGCCCCGTGCCGCGCGCCGAGCCCCGGCCGGCCGTGCCCGCACCGCCCGCGCCGCCGCCCCCTCCGAACAGGTTGGAGAGGATGTCGGAGAACCCGCCGGCGACGTTCTCGAACCCGCCGCCGCCCGGCTGGCCGAAGCCACCCAGGAAGCCGCCGCGGTCATAGGCCTTGCGCTTGTCAGGGTCAGACAGCACGTCATGGGCCTGGGAGATCTGCTTGAAGCGCTCCTCGGCCTTCTTGTCGCCCTGATTGGTATCCGGGTGGTACTGGCGGGCCAGCTTGCGGTACGACTTCTTGATCTCCTCGTCGGAGGCGTTCTTGCCCACCCCGAGGATCTTGTAGTAGTCAGGCCGATCGGCCACGGGTGTTCACCGCCTTCTCACCCGGCGACGACGACGCGCGCGGGGCGCACGACGTTCTCGCCCATGCGGTAGCCGCGCTGGAACACCTCGACGACGACCCCCGGCTGGGCGCCCTGCACC
This sequence comes from uncultured Actinomycetota bacterium, assembly GCA_963758035.1. Lineage (GTDB taxonomy): Bacteria > Actinomycetota > Thermoleophilia > Solirubrobacterales > Solirubrobacteraceae > Palsa-465. The sequence goes on along the minus strand of CAVWTW010000010.1, from coordinate 653,856 downwards.
GGCTGCTGCGCGACCGCCTCGTGGTACTGCGGATCAAACGGCTCGCCCTCGGGCGAGTAGCGCTCGATCCCCACGTTGCCCAGGGCGGAGATCAGGTCGGCGTGGACATGCTTGAGGCCGGCCACGAGCGACTCGGCGCCGTTGCCGCCGTCGGTGGCCACCACCTCGTCGGCGTGGGCCAGCGCGCGATCGAGATTGTCGATCGCCGGCAGCAGCGCGAGTGCGAGCTTGGCGGCGCCGCGCTCCTGCGCGGCCGTCGCGTCGCGGGCAGCCCGCTTGCGGTAGTTCTCGAAGTCGGCCTGGGTCCGCTGGGCCAGCGCCAGGTACTCGCCGGCCTTCTCGGCCTTGGCGGCGAGCTCATCCAGGTCGCAGGGCGACGCAGCGCCCGTCCGCCCGTCCGAGGCCCCCGACTCGGGGGTGCCCGGCTGAGCCCTGAGCTCGGCCTCGCTCTGGGGCCGCTCGGCCTGCGCCCGTGAGGCGTCGTGGCCCTCAGGGGCGCCAGGCGGCGCCTGAGGCAATTCCGCCTCAGGCACCTGCGCCGGCGTCACCGTCTCAGGCGCACGGTGGTTGTGGTGGTCGTGGGACATCGGGCGTTACTTCCCTTCGTCCACGACCTCGGCGTCGACCACGTCCTCCTCGGCGCTCGCGCCGTTGGTGGAGGATGCGCCGTTCTCACTGCCGGCGTCGTCAGGGGTCGACTCGGCTGCCTGCTGCTCCTGGGCGCGCTGGTACATCGCCTCGGAGACCTTGTGGAACGCGGACTGCAGCGTTTCGGTCTTGGCGTTGATGTCAGCGGCGTCGGTGGAGGTCAGCGACTCGCGGACGGCCTTGATGGCGCCCTCGATCTCGTCCTTGGAGGAGCTGTCGATCTGCTCACCGAGGTCCTTGAGCTGACGCTCGGCCTGGTAGGCCGCGTTCTCGCCGTTGTTGCGGGCCTCGGCCAGCTCGCGCTGGCGCTTGTCGTCCTCGGCGTGGGACTCGGCGTCGGTCACCATCCGCTTGATCTCGTCCTCGGACAGACCGGAGCCCGACCGGATCTCGATCTTCTGCTCCTTGCCGGTGCCCAGATCCTTGGCGGACACGTTGAGGATGCCGTTGGCGTCGATGTCGAACGCCACCTCGACCTGCGGGATGCCGCGGGGCGCCGGCGGGATGCCGGTCAGCTGGAACTTGCCCAGCGACTTGTTGTAGGTCGCCATCTCGCGCTCGCCCTGCAGGACGTGGATCTCCACGCTGGGCTGGTTGTCCTCCGCGGTGGAGAACACCTCGGACTTGCGCGTCGGGATGGTCGTGTTGCGCTCGATCAGCTTGGTCATCACGCCACCCTTGGTCTCGATGCCCAGGGTGAGCGGGGTGACGTCGAGCAGGAGGACGTCCTTGACGTCCCCAGCCAGCACGCCGGCCTGGATGGCGGCGCCCACGGCCACGACCTCATCGGGGTTGACGCCGCGGTGCGGCTCCTTGCCGGTGAGCTCCTTGACCTTCTCCTGCACGGCGGGCATACGGGTCATGCCGCCGACCAGGACGACGTGGTCGATGGTGCCGGCGCCCTTCTCCTTGGCGTCGTCGAGCGCCTGGCGCACCGGCGCGACCGTGCGGTCGAGCAGCGCGCTGGTCAGCTCGTTCATCTTGGCCCGGGTGAGGCGCGTGTCCAGGTGCTTGGGCCCGGAAGCGTCGGCGGTGATGAACGGCAGGTTGATCTGCGTCTCCTGCGTGGTGGAGAGCTCGATCTTGGCCTTCTCGGCGGCCTCGTAGAGCCGCTGCAGCGCCATCGGGTCGGCGGCCAGGTCGATGCCCTGGGACTTCTTGAACTCCGCGACCAGCCAGTCGACGAGCGCCTTGTCGAAGTTGTCGCCGCCCAGGTGGTTGTCACCCGCGGTGGCCTTGACCTCGAACACGCCGTCGCCGATCTCCAGCACCGACACGTCGAACGTGCCGCCGCCGAGGTCGAAGATGAGGATCGTCTGGTCGGTCTCCTTGTCGAGCCCGTAGGCCAGGGAGGCCGCCGTCGGCTCGTTGATGATCCGCTTGACGTCGAGTCCGGCGACCTTGCCGGCGTCCTTGGTCGCCTGGCGCTGATCGTCGTTGAAGTAGGCCGGGACGGTGATCACGGCGCTGTCGACCGTCTCACCCAGGTAGGCCTCGGCGTCGGCCTTGAGCTTGCCGAGGATCATCGCCGAGATCTCCGGCGGGGAGTACTGCTTGCCGGCCGCGTCGACGCGGACGTCGCCGCCCGGACCCGACACGACCTTGTACGGCACGATGGCCTCCTCCTCGCGCACCTCGGCCTCCTTGCGGCCCATGAAGCGCTTGATGGAGAAGATCGTGTTCTGCGGGTTGGTGACCTGCTGGCGCTTGGCAACGGTGCCTACGAGGCGCTCACCACCGCTGGTGAATGCGACTACCGACGGGGTCGTCCGCCCACCTTCAGCGTTCTCGATCACCGTCGGCTCGCCGCCCTCGAGCACGGCCATACACGAGTTGGTCGTCCCGAGGTCGATTCCGATCGTCTTTCCCATGGTTGTTGTCTGCTCCCATACGGTTACAAAAATCTGAGTCCCAGCGTAGCAGATCGTGTGCGCACGCTCGTGGGTGGCGGATGAACGTCAACGACAGCTATCGAGAGGTGGGCGCGGGATTTCGCCCCCGCGGCGGGCCATCAACGGGGGTCATGGGAGATCACCATCACGTCGTGACGGTTATCTACCAACACCCCACCCCGGCGAGCCCCGAGGCCGCCCGAATCCGCCTTCAAAAAGCCCGCCGTTGGGGCTCGCCCGTGCCACCGGCACCGGCCGCCGCCCACCGCCCACCACACCCCTAGCCAAACGAGAACGCGCTGGGGCACATGCGCTGCAGCGCGCACGCCCCGCACTCCGGCCGGCGGGCGTGGCAGGTCCGCCGGCCATGGCGCAGCAGGTTGATGTGGAACTCCAGCTCCTGCCCGCGCGGGGTGATGGCGAGCATCTCGTCGTGCATCTCCTCAAAGGGCGCCTTGGGGCGAAACAGGCCCAGGCGCGTACCCACGCGTGAGACGTGGGTGTCGACGGGGATGTCGCGCATCCCGAGCGCGAACAGGAGAACGCACGCGGCGGTCTTGCGCCCCACGCCGGGGAGCGCGGTGAGGTACGCCTGGGCCTCGGGGACCGTCCCGTCGATGAGCCAGTCCAGCCACAGGGCGTCCTCGCCGTCGCCGGGGTCGGGGGCGGTCGCGGTGATCGCCTCCAGGATGTCCTTGATCCGAGCGGACTTCACCTTGGAGATGCCACCCGGGCGGATGGCCTCCTCGATCTCGTCCACCGGCGCATCGCGGACCGATCGCCATACGTCCCCGTCGTCGAAGCGCTCGCGCAGGCGCAGGTAGGCGACGTCGCGGTTGCGGTCGTTGGTGGACTGGGACAGCACGGTGAGGATCAGCTCGGCGATCGGGTGCCCGTGCGCGCCCCAGCCCGGGATCCCGTAGACCAGCCGCAGGCGATCGCGGACGGCGCGGATCCGACGTGGCGCCGGGCGTTTCCAGTCGGGGTCGGTCACGCCGCGGACGTTATCCTCGGCCGGGCGTGGGCGACGACCAGCACACGATCGCAGTCGCCGGAGCCTCCGTCTTCTACCGGCGTACGGCGGCCCGCGACACCGAGATCCTCTACCTGCACAGCGTTCCGACGAGCTCGGACGACTGGGCGGGGCTACTGGCGCTCACCGGCGGGCTGGCCCCCGATCTGCCCGGCTTCGGGCGCACGAGCAAGGCCGGCAATCTCGACTACTCGCTGCCCGCCTACGCCCTGTTCGTGGAGCAGTTCCTCGACGCTCTCGACGTTCGCGAGGTGGTGCTGGTCGGCCACGGCTGGGGGGCGGCCATCGGCCTGCTCTTCGCCCAGCGCCATCCCGAGCGGGTGACGCGACTGGCCATCATCGACGCCGTCCCGCTGCTCGAGGGCTTCCAATGGCCCGCGATGGTGCGGTGGTGGCGGCGCCCGGGCATTGGGGAGCTGCTCATGGGATCGGTCAACCGCTGGTGGCTGGCGCGGATCCTGCGCGCCGGCAGCGTCACCGCCGAGGCCTGGCCCGACGCCCGCGTGAACACGGTCTGGGATCACTTCGACCAGGGCACTCAGCGCGCGATCCTCAGGCTGCACCGTTCCGTCGACACCGCGACGCTCGCGGCATCCGGCGCGGACCTCGGGCACCTCGCGCAGCCGGCGCTGGTGGTGTGGGGCGAACAGGACCCCTGGCTGCCCCCCGCCTTCGCCGAGGCCTACGCCCAGCGTCTCCCCCACGCCACCGTCGAGCGCATCGCGGGCGCCGGACATTGGCCGTGGCTCGATGTGCCGGCGCTGGCCGAGCGCCTGGCCGGCTTCGCGGCATGAGCGCCACCGCCACTCGCCCGCCCGCGCCCACCCGCGAGGACTCGATCACCGGCGCAGGGGCCCGCGGGTGGCGCAGGCGGCTGGGTGGCCTCCATGCGCGTGGGTGGCGTGAGAGCGCGCCGGTGGCGATCGCCGCCGCGCTCGCCGCCGTCTACGTCATCGTCTCGCCGCCGACCCAGGACCTGGCCGCGCATCTGTTCCGCGCCCAGCTGTTCGCGCAGCAGGGGTTCGGCCTGTGGAACAACGACTGGTACAGCGGTCACCACATCCTCGGCTACAGCGTCCTCTTCCCGGCGGTCTCGGCGCTGCTCACCCCCCAGCTCGCGGCCGCTCTCGCCGCCACAGGCACCGCCGCACTGTTCGCGCCGCTGGCCCGCCGCCACTTCACAGACGGCCTGTGGCTGGCGGCGCTGGCCTTCGGCGCCGCCACCGCGATCAACCTGTACACCGGACGGCTGGCCCTGGCCTTCGGCGCCCTGCCGGCGCTCGGCGCGGTCGTCGCCCTGGACCGCGACCGGCCCGGCACCGCGGCCGGGCTCGCGCTGCTGGCGGCGTTGTGCAGCCCGGTGGCCGCGCTGTTCGCCGCCCTGGCCGCGGGCGGGCACGCGCTCGGCGCGGCACTCACCCACCGGCGCGCCGGGCCGGCCCTCCCCGGCCTCGTCACGGCGGCCGCCGCGCTGGTGCCGGTGCTGGCCCTGGCCGTCGCCTTCCCCGAGGGCGGGACCGAGCCGTTTGCGCTGGGCACGCTGCTGCCGTTGCTGGCCATCTGCGCGCTGGCGCTGCTGGCGCTCCCCCGTGACGCCGTGACCCTGCGAGCGGGGATCGCCCTCTACCTGCTGGCCATGCTCGCGGTCTACGCGGTCCCCTCCCCCATCGGCAGCAATATCGCCCGCCTGGGGACGCTGCTGGCCGCGCCGATGGCCGCGCTGCTGTGGCGGCCGCGGCGCCGGATATGGCTCGCGCTGTGCGCGCTCCCGCTGCTCTACGTCGGGTGGCAGGCACCCGTCGCCGATGTCGCCGCGCTCGCCGGCGACCCGGCCACGAGCGCCGCCTACTACCGGCCGCTGGAGCGCTTCCTGGAGGCCCAGCCGGGCGGCCGGGAGCGCACCTTCCGGATCGAGATCCCGTTCACGAACTCCCACTGGGAGGCCTATCGCCTGGCCCCGCGGTTCCCCCTGGCCCGTGGCTGGGAACGGCAGCTCGACCGCGCCGACAACGCGTTGTTCTACGACGGCCGGCTCACCGCCGACGGCTACGACCGGTGGCTGCACGCCAACGCGATCCGCTACGTCGCCCTCCCGGACGCCTCGCTGGACCCGTCCGCGCGAGCGGAGGCAGCGCTCATCCGCGCCGGGCAGCCCTACCTGCGGCCGGCCATGCGCTCGGCCCACTGGCGGGTCTATGCCGTGGTCGATCCCACACCCCTCGCGCAGGGGGCGGCAACGCTGCGCGCCATGGGCTCTGATTGGGTCGCGCTCGAGGCGCTCGGACCCGGGACGGCGACCGTGCACGTGCACTTCACGCCCTACTGGGCGCTCACGCGGGGCGACGGCTGCGTCAGCCGCGACGGCGACGCGACCCGGCTGACGCTGCGTCGCGCCGGGCCGGTCCGGCTGTCGATCCGGTTCGCCCCGGGACGGGTCGGGGCGACGTCGCCGCGGTGCCGTTGATCTCAGGCCATTGGTTCGCTAACCGGAAGCAGACAGACGCTTTTATAGGATGGAGCACTGTCCATGCAGCGGCGAGCCAGACAGATCGAGGCGCGCGTGCTTCCACGCGGCTGGGGGGACGTGGTCCGTCAGGTGGCCTTGTTCGTGGGGGCCTATCTGCTCTACCAGCTCGTCCGTGGCCTGGTGGACGGCAATGACGTCGCCAAGGCGACGTGGAACGCCTACAAGGTGATCAACCTCGAGCGCACGCTCCACGTGTTCGTGGAGCCGAGCATCCAAGCGTGGGCCATCAACAACCGGTGGCTCATGGACATCGCCGACTCGACCTACCTCAACGCCCACTACGTGGTGACGCTCGGCGCGCTGGTCTGGATCTACCTGAAGCGCAACGACTCCTTCTACTTCGTGCGCAACATGTTCATGGTGGCGATGGCGTTCGCGCTCATCGGCTACGCGCTGTATCCGACGGCGCCGCCGCGACTGATGCCCGCCTGGGGCTTCACGGATTCGATCCAGCAGTTCACGGGCGTCACCGTGGAGCACGGGCCGTCAAGCGCCTTACTCAACCTCTACGCCGCGATCCCCTCCATGCACGTCTGCTTCGCGCTGATGATCGGCTGGCCGATGGTCCGGCTGGTCAAGAACCCGTTCGCCGCCGTCGCGTGGGCGCTGTATCCGCTGTTCATCACGTTCGTCGTGATCGCGACCGGAAACCACTATCTCACCGACGTCGTGCTCGGCGCCGTCACCGCGCTGGCGTCGGCACTGCTGGCCAAGCAGCTCCTGGCCCGGGCCAGGCCCGACGTATGGGCCTTCGAGCAGGCGCCCGCCTGACCGCCTACGCTGTCGTAGCGGATGGCCACGCCAAGCTCGCCTCCTCGCCCGCCGCAGCCGCGGCAGCGCCGACCCCGATCGCGGCGAGCAGGCCCGACCACGCCGGAGCTGATGCGCGAGCGGCTCATCGAGAGCCGCCTCACTCCCAACGCCATCTCGCTCACGGGGTTCGCCCTGAACCTGGCCGCCGCCGCCCTGATCGTCGGCCGCCTGTTCTTCCTCGGCGGCGTCGCCTTCATCGTGGGCTCGATCATGGACACGCTGGACGGCCGCTACAGCCGGATGTCGGGCAAGGGGACGCCGTTCGGCGCGTTCCTGGATTCGACCCTGGATCGGTTGGAGGAGGGCATCGTCCTCACCGCCGTCGCCGCGTACTTCGCCAGCCGCCACGACCAGGCGGCCGTGGCCGCGGTGGTGGTGGCCGTACTGGCGTCGCTGATGGTGTCCTACACGCGCGCCCGCGCCGAGGCGCTCGGCGTGGCGTGCAAGGTCGGCCTGGCCACCCGCCCGGTCCGCGTCGTCATCCTCTCCATCGGCCTGGTGTTCGCCAAGGGCGCGGGGCTGGGTCACTTCGAGCTGCTGGCGCCCGCCGTCTACGTCCTGGCGGCGCTCAGCGCCTTCACCGTGCTCCAGCGGATCCTGTACGTGCGTAAGCAGCTCAACGCGCTCGCGCCCGCCGACGAGTAGCGCCCGGAAACCGACCGGTATCCTCGGGGGCGTGCCTGCACCGGCCCGCCCCACCGCCGCCCCCGCGGGACCCGGCGCCCGCGCACGGCTCCTGGATGCGGCCCGGGAGCTCTTTGCCCGCGAGGGGATCAACGCCACCGGGATCGCCGAGCTGTGCGCGGAGGCCCGTGTCTCCAAGCGCTCCATGTACCAGCACTTCGCCAGCAAGGACGAGCTCGTCGCGGCGTACCTGAGCGAGCTGGCCGCCGATCCCGGCTACGCGCCCAATGCCGTGCTGACGCGGGCGGACCTCGCGCCCCGGGCACGACTCCTGGAGCTCTACCCCACCCTGGCCGACGGTCGCCGCCCGCTACGGGGCTGCCCCTTCGTGAACGCGGGCGTGGAACTCGCCGACCCCCACCATCCGGCCCGGCGGGTCATCGTCGCCTACAAGGAGGAGTTCGCCGACCGGCTGGCGGCGCTGGCCCGCGAAGCCGGCGCCCGTGGCTCTGAGCGGGTCGGCCGGCAGCTGGCGCTGCTCTACGACGGCGCGGCGGCGCGGGTGGCGCTGTCCAATAGCACGGAGCCGGCCGCCGAGGCCCAGGCGCTTGCCGCCGCGCTCCTGCGCGCTGTCATGGACTAAACCAATAAGTTTACTGGTGTTGGGTAGCGGGCTCCGTGCACGAATGGATGGAAACCGGGCGGTGTACATTTGGGTGTAACCGCAGCGGCGGTTGTGGCATACCTGAGGTGATGCCCGCCGACCGTGTGCGGGCCGTGACTTTGAGAGAAGGGAACCCCACGTGACCACCACCAACGGTTCGTCCAACGGCAGCGCGCGCCACCAGCACGAGAAGGTCCGCGTGGCCATCATCGGCGTGGGCAACTGCGCGAGCTCGTTCGTCCAGGGCGTCCAGTACTACAACGACGCCGATCCGACCCAGCGCGTGCCCGGGCTCATGCACGTCGATCTGGGCGGCTACCACGTGAGCGACATCGAGTTCTCCGCCGCCTTCGACATCGACGCCGACAAGGTCGGCAAGGACCTCTCCGAGGCCATCTTCTCCGGCCAGAACAACACCCTCAAGCTCGGCGACGACATCCCCAAGCTGGGCGTGGAGGTCATGCGCGGCATGACCCACGATGGCCTGGGCCGCTACCTCAAGGAGAAGATCACCAAGGCCCCCGGCCCCACCGCAGACATCGTCGAGGTGCTCAAGGACACGCGCACCGACGTCGTCGTCTCCTACCTTCCGGTCGGCTCCGAGCAGGCCACCAAGTGGTACGTCGAGCAGATCCTCGAGGCCGGCTGCGGCTTCGTGAACTGCATCCCGGTGTTCATCGCGCGCGAGGACTACTGGAACAAGCGCTTCAAGAAGGCCGGCCTCCCCATCATCGGCGATGACATCAAGTCCCAGGTGGGCGCCACCATCGTCCACCGCGCGCTGGCGCGCCTGTTCCACGACCGCGGCGTCAAGCTGCTGCGCACCTCGCAGCTCAACGTGGGCGGCAACATGGACTTCTACAACATGCTCGAGCGCGACCGGCTGGAGTCCAAGAAGATCTCCAAGACCAACGCGGTCACCTCCATCATGGGCCACGAGCTGCCGGCCGACGACGTCCACGTCGGCCCGTCTGACTACGTGCCGTGGCTGACCGACCGCAAGTGGGCCCACATCCGCCTCGAGGGGCAGGCCTTCGGCGACGTGCCGCTGACCGCCGAGCTCAAGCTCGAGGTGTGGGACTCGCCCAACTCGGCCGGCATCGTCACCGACGCCGTGCGCTGCTGCAAGCTGGCCCTCAACAACGGCCTGGCCGGGCAGCTCGACGGTCCCAGCTCCTACCTGATGAAGTCACCGATGACCCAGCGCCCCGACGACGAGGCCCGCGAGCTGACCGAGGCGTTCATCGGCAAGTACTCGCGCAAGCCGGTGGCCGCCGCCTCCAAGGCCAAGAGCAGGGCCAAGGCGCCCGCGAAGGCCTGACCCCCGCGTCTAGGACCGGATCGCCCGCCCCAGTGCGGGCGAGAGGTCCCCGCGCCCCCGCACCACGACATCGTCGAGGCCGAGCCACGCCGCGGTGAGACGCAGCTCCGCGGCCAACTCGGCGGCGACGTGGCCGACGTCCACGCCCTCCTCGGCGAACGCCCCCTGGACCAGCAGGGACCCGTTCTGGCGGTCTGACTTGAGATCGACCCGAGCCACCAGCGCGTCGCCGAGCAGGAACGGCAGCACGTAATAGCCGTACACCCGCTTGGGCGCCGGAACGTAGATCTCGATGCGGTAGCGAAAGCCGAACAGCCGCTCGGCCCGCGGGCGAAACCACACCACCGGGTCAAACGGCGACAGCAGCGCCCGTGCTTGGATCCGCCGCGGGCGCCGCGCCGCCGGCCACAGGTAGGCGGGCGCGCCCCACTCCGCCACCTCGACCTCGATCAGCTCGCCGGCGGCCGTCAGCTCCGCCACGCGCGCCTTGGAGTCCGCCCGGGGCAGGCGGAAGTAGTCACCCAGGTCGGGCTCGGTGGCGACGCCGAGCGCCCCGGCGGCGATGCGCACCAGCGCGCGCTGGGCCTCAACCGGATCGGGCGTGGGCGCCGCGTGGACGTCGGACGGCAGGACGCGCTCGGGCAGGTCGTAGAGGCGCTCGAAGTTGACCCGCCCCGCGGACACGACCTGGCCGGTGTAGAAGAGGTATTCGAGCGCGACCTTGCCGTCGTGCCAGTTCCACATGTCGCCCGGCTGCCGCGCGGGACGCGGGATGCCGGTGGCACTGGCGCGGATCGGGCCGTGCGCCGTCACGAGCTCGAGCGTGTCCGCGACGAGCTCCGGCCGCTCACGGATGACGCGGCGGATGGACCCCCACGCCTCGGCGTCGACGTCGGCCATCCGCCAGCGGAACAGCGGGTGGCTCTCCACCGGGATGAGCGAGGCCTCATGAGCCCAGTACTCGACCAGCCGCCGGGTCGGCCGCGGTGCGTCGTGGCCCGCCATGCGGTCCAGCAGCGTGCGGTCATACGGCCCCAGGCGCGAGAACACCGGCATGTAATGAGCGCGGCTGAAGACGTTGACCGAGTCGAGCTGGAGCACGCCGAGGCGGGTCACCAGTTCCCGGATCTGGCGCGTGCCCGGGGGCGTGGCCGGCCGGGGGCGGCCGAAGCCCTGGGCGGCGAGTGCGATGCGCCGCGCGGCGGCGGCGGTGAGGGAGGTCGGCGCGGCGGGCACCCGCGCACTGTGCCTCATGGCGCGGCCGGATGGAGTGTGGGTTACAGGGACCGCAGCGCCGGCAGCAGCTCGCGCTCTGCCCAGTCGATGAACGCGTCCTGGTGGCCCGACCCGATCTGCACGAGCGCCACCTCGTCGAAGCCTGCGTCGATGGGCGCGCCGGACCGCGGCGTCGCGATCGGTGTCGTAGGCCAGCGCGACCTGTCCTACCTTGGGCTTCCCCCGGCCGCCGGCGTTCTCGAACATGTCGACCCACTCGGCCCGCGGCTCGACCGCCACCATCGCCCGCCGGCGAGCGCGGAATAACATGTCCCCCGTGCCCGCGCCCCAGCGTCTGGCCATCGCGCAGGTGACCCCATTTGCGTGGGAGGTGGCCAACGAGGTCAACGAGTACGTCGCGCGGGTGTCGGGTGAGCTGGCGTCCCGCGGCCACCGCGTGCTCATCGTCGCGCCCTCCGAGGACGCCGCGCTGGTGCGCGACAGCCGCCGTGCGCTGCGCTCGAGTCCCGAGCAGCTCCTGGATGACGCCCAGGGCAAGCCAACCGTGCTCGGCGTGGGCGAGGTGCTGCCGTTCGCGCCGGCGCGACGGCGCGCGGCCTCGCTGCCCGTCGACGTGGCGCGCACGATCGAGGAGGCGCTCACGGCGCTCCCGCTCGACATCGTCAACGTCCACGAGCCGTTCGCGCCCAGCGCCTCGAGCGCGGCGCTGCGCCATTCACGAGCGCTCAACGTCGGCAGCTTCCACGCGCCCACCGAGCGCGTGCTCTCCACTCAGCTCACCGGTCCGCTGTCACGGCTGCTGTTCTCCCGTATGGATGCGCGCACCGCGAGCTACGCGGCCACCCGCAACCTGCTGCAGCACTACTTCCCGGGCGAGTACACCGTGGTCGCGCCCGGCGCCGACGTCGCCCCGGACCGCGCGCCCTCCGAGATCCCCGAGATCGTGATGATCGCCACCGAGGAGCGCGCCGCGCTGCGCCTCTTCCTGCGGGCGTTGCGCGCGCTGCCCCCCGAGCCGCTGTGGCGCGCCACGGTGTGGTACCCGCGACCGACCGCACCACCGGCGACCTTGACGCGCCTGCTGCGCGAGCGGATCACCTTCAAGGAGGCCTCGGAGGGCGACGAGGCGGACCTGCTGCGGACCGCCGACATCGCGGTGTTCGCCTCCGAGGGCGACCGCGCCACCCCCGGGACGCTCGTGCGCGCACTGGGCGCGGGCGCGGTGCCGGTGGCGTCGCGCCTGCCCGCCTACGAGGAGGCGCTGGGGGAGGGCGAATGCGGCTTCATGTTCGAGCCCGGGGAGACCGCGACGCTGGCCGCCCACCTGACGCGATTGGTCGCCGAGCCCGAGCTGCGCACGCGCGCCGGCCGCGAGTGCGGGCGGCTGCGCCAGTCGCTGGGCTGGGGGCGCGTGGCCTCCGAGCTCGAGGCCATTTATCTCGATCTCGCCGCCCGGCGCCGGGAGGACACTGGCAACGGCGCCGTCCGCGCCCGGATCGCCTCGCGGCCGCTGATCGACGTCGATCTCCACATGCACACCGACCACTCCTATGACTGCGCCACGCCGGTCGAGGTCCTCCTCGCGGAGGCGCGAGCACGCGGGCTGGGCGCCATCGCCGTCACCGACCACAACGAGATCTCCGGAGCGCTGGAGGCCCGCGCCAAGGCCAGCGGGGTCAAGGTGATCGTTGGCGAGGAGGTCAAGACCAAGGAGCAGGGCGAGGTCATCGGCCTGTTCATCGAGGAGAAGATCCCGCGCGGGATGACGCTCCAGGAGACGATCGCCGAGATCCGCCGCCAGGGCGGCCTGGTCTACGTGCCGCATCCGTTCGATCGCATGCACTCGGTGCCCGACTACGAGCATCTGCTCGCGGTCATCGACGACGTCGACGCCATCGAGGTCTTCAACCCGCGCATCGCGATCTCGGAGTTCAACGAGGAGGCGGTCCGTTTCGCCGCCAAGTACCGGATGCCGGCGGGGGCCGGATCAGACGCGCACGTGCCCCAGGGCCTGGGCTCGGTGCGCATCCGCATGCGAGATTTCAACGGGCCCGAGGAGTTCCTCGAGTCGCTGCGCGACGCCGACATCATCCGCAACCCGGCCAGCCTCCTTTACGTGCAGGCATTGAAGTTTCTCCAGACCAAGGCGATGCCCGAAGGGGCCCGGCGAGCCAGCCGTGAGCGCCGCGTGAGGCGAGCCACGGGGCGCAAGTCCTGATGCAGCCGCAAGGACAAGCACGGGGTCCGTCCAATCCGACTGGGGTGCCGGCTACCGACGACGAGATCCGAGAGAAGTACCTCGAGCGCGCGATCCGCGAACTCAACGCGTTCGCCCGGCGCCTGAGTGAGTGCGAGGACTGTCCTCGGGGCCAGCTGATGCCGGTGCTGGGCTCCGGCCACCCCCAGGCCGACATCTTCATGGTCAAGTATTCCGCGCGGCCCTCGGAGGTCGAGGAGGGCGTCGCCTTCTACGGGCGGACCGGGAACGCGCTGATGAAGTCGCTCAAGCGCCTGAGCATCGATCCACTCGCGGTCTACGGCACGCTGTGCGTCAAGTGCCCGGTCGTTGATCCGGCGATGGCCGACCCGGGCTGCGTGAACCGCCTGCTGGAGGAGCTGGCCATCGTGCAGCCCAAGATCGTGGTGGTGATGGGCGAGGAGGCGCTGGGCGTGATCAACGACCTCGACGTGCCGCTGTCACGCGAGCTGTCGGCCACTCCCGGGGAGCTGCAGCACTTCACCCCGTCGATCGAGGCGCTGTTCGTCCCCAACATCGACGAGTCGCTGGACGAGGACGGCGCCAAGCGCGCGTTCTGGTCGGCGTTTCGCGTGCTGGGGCAGTGGTGGGAGGACCTGCCGCCCTATTGAGCGGCGAGCGCACGCCCGGCGCACGCCTCAGTCCATCGTGAGCACGATCTTGCCGAGCTTGCCGCCGGCCTTGAAGTGCTCGTAGGCGGCGGGCGCCTCGGCCAGCGGGTAGGTCTTGGCGACCGGCACCTTGACCTCGCCCCCGGCGAACAGCGGCAGTATCGAGCGTTCCATGGCGCGGGCCGTCAGTGCCTTGAGCTCCAGCGGGCGCGCCCGCAGCGTCGAGCCGTGGATCCGGGCGCGTTTCATCATGACCAGCCGGAGATCGATCTCGCCCGTCGAGCCGGCGCCCACTCCGATGACGGCGATCCGCCCGCCGGTATTGAGCGCCTTGAGGTTGTCCATCAGATTGACCGCGCCGACGAGTTCGAGGATGACGTCGTAGGGGCCCTGATCGTGGAAGTCGCCGGGCGCGCACACATTGGCGCCGAACTTGCCCACCGCGTCGTGCAGATCGGTGTTGCGTACGCTGGCCGTGACCCGCGCACCGGCAGCCTGACCCAGCTGCACCGCGGCACAGCCCACGCCGCCCGCCGCGCCGTGAACGAGCAGCCGCTCGCCCACCACCAGGCCCGCCTGGGTGAACACCGCGTCGTGAGCGGTGGTGAAGACCTCGGGCAGACCGCCGGCCTCGGGCCACGACAAGTTGTCGGGCACCGGCATGAGGATGCGCTCGTTGACCGTCGCGAGCTCGGCCTGTCCGCCGCCGCCGACGATCGACATCACCCGGTCACCGATCTGAAAGCGCTCGGCACCCGGTCCACGGTCCACGACCTCTCCCGCGAGCTCGAGCCCCGGGATGTCCTGGGGCGAGCCGGGAGGCGCGGGATAGTTTCCGGCGAGCTGCATCATGTCGGCGCCGTTGAGCCCGGCCGCGCGCACCTTGATCAGTACCTCCCCCGATCCGGGGACGGGGTCAGGGTGCTCCTGGATGGTCAGCTGCTTGTCTTTGATGGTCGCGGCGCGCATGACCGTCACTCTACCCGCGGCGCACGAGCTCGGCCACGCACTCGATGTGAGGGGTCTGGGGGAACATGTCGACCGGGCGCACGCGCACCAGCTCGTACCCGGCCTCGACGAGCTGCGCCGCGTTGGGGGCCAGCGTCGTCGGGTTGCACGACACGTAGACGATGCGCGACGGCGACGCCTCGATGATCCGCCGCACCACCTTCTGCGACAGCCCCGCGCGCGGCGGGTCGACCATGATTACGTCGGGACGCCCGGCGCGCTCCACCAGCTCGCGCATGGCCAGGCGCACGTCGCCGGCGAAGAAGTGCGCATTGTCGATCTCATTGGCGCGCGCGTTGGCGATCGCGTCGGAGATCGCCTCGGGCACGAGCTCCAGTCCCCACACCTCGGCGACGCGCGGCGACATCAGCAGCCCGATCGTGCCGATGCCGCAGTACAGGTCATAGACACGCTCGAACCCGACCGGCGCCGCGTACTCGATGGCCAGCTGGTACAGGCGCTCGGCCATCTCGGTGTTGGTCTGGAAGAAGGCCTCAGCCGAGATCTCGAAATGCATGCCGCCGAGCACGTCCGTAAAACGGTCAGAGCCCGCCAACAGCTCGGTCTCACCGCCGTAGGTGGTCTCGGCGACACTGTCCACGCGGGTCCACAGCAGTCCGTCCAGGCCGTCACCGGCGCGAATGAGCGAGTCGCGGTCAAGGTGCCCGACGCTGGTGACCAGCCGGACCTGGATGGCACCCGTGCGACGGCCCTCACGCACCACGAGGTTGCGTAGGAAGCCCTCGCCACTGCGCCGGTCAAAAGGAGTGAGTCCTTGCTCGCGGCACCACTGCACGATCCGGTCCCGCGCGGCATTGGCGGGCTCGGAGGCCAGCATGCAGTCGTCCATGGCCACGATCTCGTCCCAGCGGCCGGGCGCGTGAAAGCCACACACCAACGCACCGTCCGCGTCGGCGCCGAAGGAGTACTCGAGCTTGTTGCGATAGCGCCACTCGGCCACTGCGGGAACGATCGGCTCCAGCGCGAACCCGTCGAGCTTGCCGATGCGTCGCAGCGCCTCGTCGACCTGCGCCTGCTTGACCTCGAGCTGGCGCGCGTAGGACAGCACCTGCCACGGAGCGCCCGGATGGTGCGCGACCGGCGCGATCCGGTCAGGGCCGGGCTCGAGGATCTCCAACGCGCGGGCCTCGGCGTAGGCGCGCTTGCGCTTGCCGATGACGGCGCGCACGCGATCGCCGGGAACCGCGCCGGTGACGAATACCACGTAACCCTCGACCCGCGCCACGCCGGCGCCGCCGAAGGCGAGTGCGTCGACCGTCAGCTCGAGCTCATCGCCGCGCTGGGGCCGGATCGGGGTGGGGGGTGCGGTGGACATCGCGCCCTACAGAACTAGCAGGCGCAAGCGGTGCCCGGGCGCGGCACGCGCCCGGGCGTCTGGTTTCCGTGTGCGAGATGCGCCGTGTGGTGGCGCTTACGCCAGCGACTTCTCGAGCGCGCCCACGACCGACTTACGGTTGGCGTGCTTGCGCTCGTAGGTGAGCACCTTGCGCAGCTCGGGCTTCTTGAGCTCCTTGATGCGGCTCTGCACCTGGGCGGCGTTGAGGTCGTCGTAACCGAGGATCGGGAAGGACGGCCCCACCCCGGCAGCGCGGCGAGCGCGGTCCGCGCCGCGGACGATGCGATCGACGGAGTCCGTGTTGCGGGCGCGCTTGGTGGCCGCCCCGGCCTTGCCGAGCAGCGACTCGATCTCCTTCACCAGGTCGGTGCCCTGGCCGCGGCCGCGCCGCACCAGCTCGGTGACGAGGTCGTTGGCGTCCTTGCGCGTGACGCGACCGCGCGAGGCCGCGTCGTCCATGGCCTCCTGGATGTGGCCGCGGGTGAGCATGAGCACGTCCTTGGGCTTGATGGCGCCCTGCGCGAGCTGCTCGGCGACCGACAGCACGCCGCCGCCGCTGGCGCTACGCGTCTGGGTGGATGTCGCCTTCGCGCTCGTGCGCGTGTTCTTGGCGCCGGTCGACGCCGCGGTGGCAGTGCCCTTCGCACCTGCGCGCGCGGCGCGGGTGGTGCCGGCGGCAGCCGCGCCCGCCGTCTTGGCCGTGGTCGCCGCGGACCGGGCCGTGGACTTGGCCGCGGAGGCGGTCTTGGCGGCGCCGCGCTTTGCCGTGGTGCGCGTCTTGGTCGCGCCGGACTTGGCCTGAGTCGCGGTCTTGGCCGCGCCCTTGCGCGCGCTGGTGCCGGTGGACTTGGCGCCGCTGCGCGCGGCAGCCTTCGTGGCCTTCGCGCCCGTGCTGCGCGAACTCGCACTCGTGCGGGTGGCGCCGGATCGCGACGAAGACGATGAACTTGAACGGCCGGACGACGAGCGTTTGGCGGGGGGCATACGGAAGCTCCTGCTCCTTATTTGCTTTCTTGGCGCTTGAGCGCGAATGAGTTGAACTGCGGCGCTTGCGCGAATCTACCCAATGTGCGCGCAATTTGCGCGTAACG
Source organism: uncultured Actinomycetota bacterium (assembly GCA_963758035.1). Classification (GTDB taxonomy): domain Bacteria; phylum Actinomycetota; class Thermoleophilia; order Solirubrobacterales; family Solirubrobacteraceae; genus Palsa-465. The sequence goes on along the minus strand of CAVWTW010000010.1, from coordinate 636,774 downwards.
GGCGCAACGTTTCAGCCGATCAGCAACTCGAGCAGTGCCTTCTGCGCGTGGCGACGGTTCTCCGCCTGATCCCAGATGCGCTGCCGGTCGCCGTAGAGAACCTCGGCGGTGATCTCGTCACCGGGGTGCGCGGGCAGGCAGTGCAGCGCGATCGCGTGCGGCGCCGCGAGGTCCAGCAGCGCGTCGTCGATGCGGTAGGGCGACAGCGCGCGGCGGCGCTCCTGCGCCGAGGCCGGGTCGTCACTCATGCTCACCCACACATCGGTGTAGACAGCGTCGGCGCCGTCGACGGCGGCGCGCGGATCATCGGTCAACTGCACGCCGGCGACGGGCTCGAGCTGATAGCCCTCGGGTGCCGCGACGCGTACCTGTACACCCGCCAGTGCACCGACGATGGCCAGTGACCGTGCCACGTTGTTGCCGTCACCGACATAGGCGAGTGTCAGTCCATCCAGCGCGCCAAACGTCTCACGCAGTGTCAGCAGATCGGCGAGCGCCTGGCACGGGTGGTGGCGCGCGGTGAGCATGTTGATGACCGGGACGGTGGCGTGGCGGGCGAGTTCCTCCACCTCCTCGTCGGGACCGGTGCGGATGCCGATGGCGGCGGCGTTGCGCGAGAGGATGTACGCGGTGTCGCGGATCGACTCGCCGCGGCTGAGTTGCAGCTCGCCGCTGCGCAACACCATCGGGTGACCGCCCATCTCGGCGATGCCGGCCTCGAACGATGTCCGCGTGCGCGTCGACGCCGCCTGGAAGATGAGCGCCACCGAGCGGCGCACCAGCGCGTCGGAGCTCCGTGGCGCGGCCTTGAGCTCAGCGGCGCGATCGAGCAGGGCGGCGAGCTCCTGCGCGCTGATCTCGGTTCCGGTGAGGAAGTGGCGTGGCACGGGCCGCAGTGTACGTTGGGCCGGTGCACCTGCGGGTCCTCACCTGGAACCTCATGCACGGGCGCTCGGTGCCGGCCGCCGGCCACGACCAGCTCGACGCCTTCGGGGCGGCGCTGCAGGGGTGGGAGTGGGACGTCGCGCTCCTTCAAGAGGTGCCGCCGTGGTGGACCGCGCCGCTCGCCGACCGCGTCGGCGCCGAGCACCGTCAGGCGCTCACCTCGCGCAACGCCCTGCCGCGGGTGCGACGAGCGCTGGCCCGGCGCTGGCCCGAGCTGATGAAGTCCCAGGGCGGCGGGGCCAACGCCATCCTCGCCCGCCGCGATCGCATCGTCACCCACCATGTCGAGGTGCTCACCCGCTCGCCGGAGCGCCGCGTCGTGCACGGCGTGTCGCTGGGGTGTGGCGTGTGGGTGGTCAACCTGCACGCGACCGCGCACGACGAGGCGGCGGCGCTGCGCGACGGGGCCGCCGCTGCGGCGGCGGCACTGCGATGGGCGCGCGGCGACGCCGTCGTGCTCGGCGGGGACTTCAACCTGCGCGCGCCGGAGTGGGACGGGTTCGCCCGCGTGGGTGGGCATGACGTCGATCACCTATTCACCGCCGGGCCGATGGAGAGTTGGGGCGACGCCGAGGTGCTGGACCGTGGCGCGCTCTCTGACCACGCGCCGGTGGCGGCCGACCTGCGCCTCACCGTCGGCGAGGCGGGGGATGCCCCGGACGTATGATGGGATCTTCACCCGTACCGGAGGAAGGCCGCATGTCACGACTCATCCGCATGGACCAGACAGGACACACCGTGCTGGCGCACTGGAGTCCGGATGACCTCGCCGGGACGGAGGTGGCACGGGCCGCCCTTGCCGCCGAGCTCGACTGCGGCTACCTGGCCGTGGCCTCGGAGCCCGATGGCACCGCCACCGCGGTGCGCGAGCTTCCGTTCGACGCCGAGCTCGTCGTCCTGCGCCGGCCGATCGCCGGCGGCTGATCCAACCGGCGGCCGTGGGCGAGACGGCGCGCGCGGTGAGCATGGCTGGGGCGGCCGACGCGATGGGCCAACCCCTCTCGGGCGAGCTGCCCGAGCTGGCCAACGTGCGCTGGCGCGAGCGCGCCGACGAACGACTGCTGCGCCGCGCCGACCGGGTATGGACGGTGAGCGCCGTCGCCCACGAGATCCCGTTCCTGGCGACGGCGGTGGCGCTCCCCTTGCTGGCGCCGGTGCTGGCGGTGGTGTCGGTGTTCGCACTAGGGTTCGCGTGGACCATCCCCGCGCTCTATGCCGCGCGCGGCGCCGGCGTGCTGCGCCCGTTGCGACGGCGACCGGGTGCGAGCGACGCCGCCGAGCAACGCGCGCTGGGCCTGCTCGGCGATCTCGTCGGCCACGAGGCGCGTGCGCTGGCCACGCGGACCGGGCTGGTCGTCGAACGCGGGAGGTTCGGCGTCTGGGTGGTGGGGCCCGCGGGCGCCCTGCTGGTCCGCCCCGGGGGGCGGCGCGTGCAGTGCTACTGCGTGGGCGTGACCGACGCCGAGCTGCCGGCGGCCGACCGCGTCGCGCACCTGCTGCTCGCGCTGCGCGCCGACGAGTCGGGCTTCGCCACGGTGGCCAACCTCACCTTCAGCGGGGCCTGCTGGCGATTGCGGCGGCCGTTGTCGCCCGCGGCGCGTGAGGGGCTGGCCGCGGCGGTTCGGGTGGCGCGCTTGCGCGGGCGGTAGCGCGCGGGGCGCGCGGTAGGGATCGGTAAGTCGCGGGGGCGCGAGCGTGGCCCAACGACGGGCTATCGAGTAGGCGGTTGGGGATCTCCCGGCGTCCCGGTGGCTTCCCGTCGGAAGGCCGTGGTCGATAGTGAAGGACATGGCGGCAAGATCGACCACAACCCCCGCGGGCCAGCGGCGACGCGTCAGCCCAACCTCTCCTAAGCCGCAGTTGACGTTCGTCGACACCCCGCTCAAGCGCTCAGGGACCGCGACCGGGCGCTACCCCCGCGCGTTGCGCAGCCCGAAGCCGCGGAGCATGAGCAGCGCCTTCTCGCCCAGCGTCCCGCGCGCGGGCAACACGCCGAGCTGCGTGGCGGCCTCATACACGTCAAAGAACGCGCGTACGCGGAGCAGGAGCTCGTGCTGGAGCTCGCAGTAGAAGACGCAGTGCACGACGACGAAGCGGTTGCTCGCCGGCAGCCCCGCCAGCGCGGCGCGGTGGGTCCCCAGCACCTTGCACGGGGCGGCGACGAAGTGCTCGTTGGTCAGGCGGTCGCCGGTGCGCTCCAGCCGGGCGTCCGGGAAGCCCTCCCACAGGCGGGCGGCGTGCGCGGTCAACGCGTCGAGCCCGTCCAGGGGCTCTCCGGTGAGCGGGTCCTCGTACTGGATGCCGGTAGCGCAGACCTCGGCGAACGCCGACGGGTCCTTGCCCGACCAGGCGGCCTGCCAGCCGTCGATCAGCTCGTCGACGGTCATCACGTGAGCGGCGACGAGAGGCCCTGGACGTCGAAGGCGGGCATGCCCTCGTCCGGCGTCGAGGCCTGGGCGTAGCGGCGGCGGGGGATGCGCCCGGCGCCGCGGGCCAGGCGTCCGGCCTGCACGCCGAGCCGGACCGCATGGGCCATCGCCACCGGATCGTGCGCGCGCGAGATCGCCGAGGCGCACAGCACCGCATCGCAGCCGAGCTCCATGGCCAGAGCCCCGTCCGATGCGGTCCCGACGCCTGCGTCGAGGATCACCGGCACCCCCGCCCGCTCGATGATGATCGACAGGTTGTAGGGGTTGCAGATGCCCATGCCGCTGCCGATCGGCGAGCCCAGCGGCATCACCGCGGCGCAACCCGCGTCCTCCAGACGGCGCGCCAGCACCGGGTCATCGGTGGTGTAAGGCAGGACGGTGAAGCCGTCGTCGACGAGCTCCTCGGCGGCGGCGACGAGTTCCACGGCGTCGGGCAGGAGCGTGCGGTCGTCGCCGATGACCTCGAGCTTGATCCAGTCAGTCTCGAACGCCTCACGCGCCAGCTGGGCGGTGGTGACGGCGTCGCGCGCCGTGTAGCAGCCGGCGGTGTTGGGGAGCACCGAGACGCCCACCTCGTCGAGCACGTCCAGGATCGATCCGGCGGAACGCGGCCCCCGCCCACCCTCGAGCCGCCGCAGCGCCACCGTGCACAGCTCCGCCTCCGCCGCGCGGCAGGCGGCAGCGAGGAGCTCATGGTTGGCAAAGCCGCCGGTGCCGAGGATAAGCCGCGAGCTCAGCGTGCGGCCGGCGATGTGCAGCGGGTCGTCGGGCATGGCGCTCATCCTCCTCCGATCGCGGCGAGAACCTCCACCGTGGAGCCCTCGGTCAGCCGCGTCTGAGACCAGCGGCCGCGGGAGACGACCTCGCCATCGAGCGCGACGGCGACGCCGCGGCCACCCGGATCGACATCGAGCATCTCCACCACGGTGGCGACAGTAGCGCCGGCGCCCAGCTCGCGGGGCTCGCCGTTGACGGTGACGTTCACGACGCGGCTCCCCCGGCTGTCGCGGCGAAGCGGCCGGCGGCGAAGGCAGCGGCGAATGTGGGCATCGCCTCGCCGGCCAGCACGCCCGCCACCAGCTCGGCGGTGACCGGCGCCAGCAGGATCCCGCCGCGGCGGTGGCCGGTCGCCCAGTGCAGCCCGTCCACCGATCCCGGCCCGATGACCGGCAGGTTGTCGGGCGTCCCCGGCCGCAGGCCGGCCGCGAACTCGTCCAGGACCAGCTCGGACACCCCGGGGACGAGCTCCGCCGCGTCGCGGAGCAGCTCGAAGGCGGCACCGGCGGTGACGGTGGTGTCAAAGCCCCGCTCCTCCGAGGTCGCGCCGAGCACGTAGCGGCCGTCCCCGCGCGGCGTGATGTAGGTCGGGCCCATGCGGATGACGCGCTGGAGCAGGCCTGGCCCCGCCGGATCGTGCAGGCGCATGATCTGGCCCTTGACGGGGCGCACCGGGATCCGGTCGGCCTCGGGCAGCCCGGAGAGCTGCGGTGACCACACGCCTGCGGCCACCACCACCTGCTCGGTGCGCACCGTCGTGCCGTCCTCCAGGACGACGCCGCGGATCCGGCCGCCGGTCAGCGCCACGCCGGCAGCCGCGGCGTGCTCGCACACCTCGCCGCCGGCCGCGCGCACGGCTGCCACCAGGGCCGGCAGGAGCATGCGGGGATCGACCGCGTGGTCGCCCGGGACGTCGAGGGCCAGGCGCAGCGCGGGAGCCAGTGCGGGCTCGCGTCGGCGGGCCTCCGAGGGGCGCAGGCGCTCAACGGGTAGCTCGAGGCGGTGGCGCAAGGCGAACTCGCGCTCCAGCGCCTCGGCCTCGTCGGCGTCGCGCGCCACCAGCAGCGTGCCGGCGGTGGTGTGCCCCACGCTCGACACCCCCGTCGCCTCCACCAGTTCGGCGATGAAGCGTGCGTACAGGCGCGCGCTGCGCAACCCCAATTCGAGCAGCGGCTCCTCTCCGGGCGTGACCTCGGCCACCGGCGCGAGCATTCCGGCGGCAAAGCGCGAGGTGCCGTGGCCCGCCGCGTCACGTTCGAGCACGACGGCACGCAGGCCACGCCGCGCCGCGCGCCACGCGACCGACAGGCCGATCACGCCGCCACCGATGATGACGACGTCTGCTGTCACTGGATGCTCGGACAATGGACCTCCCTGCGCCGGCATTACCCGGTCAGGTCGTGACGGTCGGCGGATCGGCGTCCGCCCTCTCAGCCCAACGGTGGGGCTCCCGTAAGGGGTTGATCCTAGCGCGGGCGGGGTCATGCGCCGGCGAAGGGCATGGCAGACTGCGAGCGTGCCCGACGTTCGCGACGCCCTCCATACCGCGCGCCTGTATCTCGTCTGCGGCGCGCAGACCGACGCATTTCTGGAGCGGGCGCTGCACGGGGGCGTCGACATCGTCCAGCTGCGCCTCAAGGACGCCGGCGATGACACCATCGTCGCCACCGCCCGGCGCTACGCGGCGCTGTGCCGCCCCCGCGGCGTGCCATTGATCCTCAACGACCGGCCCGACCTGGTGACGGCCGCCGGCGCCGACGGCGTCCACGTCGGGCAGGACGACATGACGGTGGACCGGGCCCGCGCGCTGGTCGGGCGCGATCGCATCGTCGGTCTCTCCACTCACTCGCCCGCGCAGGTCGACGCCGCCGCCGCCGAGCCCGAGATCGACTACATCGGGGTCGGCCCCGTGCACGCCACCCCCACCAAGCCGGGCCGCCCGGCGGTGGGCCTGGATCTGGTGCGCTACGCGGCGGCGCACGCGGCGACGCCGTTCTTCGCCATCGGCGGCATCGACGCCGGCAACGCGCCTGACGTGCGGGCAGCGGGCGCGGCTGCAATCGCGGTGGTGCGCGCCATCACAAACGCGCGCGACCCCGAGAGCGCGGCGCGTGCGCTGCTGCCTTCCGGCAATGAGGCAGGCGTTGGCGCAACGTAGCCGCAAGCGCGGGCGTCGCGGCCCCGCCAAGGCCACGCCGGCGGCCAAGCCCGTCCGGGCAGAGGCCGCCCCGGCCCAGGCGACCGCCACCGAGCCGCCCAAGCCCAAGCGCCCGAGCGGTTGGTCCGTCCCCACCGGGGAGGAGCTCACCCGCAGCCAAAGACGCGACGCCGAGGCGCGCGCCAACCTCAAGCCGCTGGCCCCAGGCGAGCGCCCGCCGGTCATCCGGATCTCCGCGCTGCTCGCCGCCGCGCTGGGCCTGGCCAACCTGATCGCGTGGCTGGCCGGCGACAAGATCCACGGCAAGCATCCCGCCGCCGGCGGCATCCTCATCTTCTCCGCGCTGATGTGCGCGTGCGCGGTCGGTCTGTGGCGCATGTGGTACGGCGCGGTGCTCGGCTTCATGGCGTTGCTGGCCATCATCGGCACGCTGTTCTCGCTGTACCTGGTGGAGGCCAGCAACGCGCTCGGCTTCATCGTGGCGCCGATCATCATCGTGGTCGCGGGCTATCTGTTCTTCAAGCTCGTCCGCGTGCTGAGCCGGATCCAGATGCCGCACCGACCCGGAGCGTGATCTCCGTCATGTGGTCTCCCCCCCTGAGTGGCTAGGCTCGTAACAAATGCCCGAATCCTCTTACGACTGCGTGGTCATCGGCTCCGGGCCGGGTGGCTACGTCACCGCCATCCGTGCCGCCCAGCTGGGGATGAAGACCGCCTGCATCGAGAAGGACGTGGTCGGCGGCCGCTGCCTGAACTACGCCTGCATCCCCGCCAAGGCCGTGCTCCGCGTCGCGGACGTCCTGTCCGAGATCCGCGAGGCCGACGAGTTCGGCATCAAGGTCTCCGAGCCGGAGATCGACTACGGCGGCGTCTCGGAACGACGCAAGAAGGTGATCTCGACGCTCACCGGCGGGGTCGCCGGTCTGCTCAAGAAGAACAAGGTCGACTTCATCGAGGGCGAGGCGACCCTCACCGGTAATGGCACGCTGACGGTGGGCGGCCAGGAGATCTCGGCCAAGACGATCGTGCTGGCCACCGGCTCGGTCAAGCGGCCGATCCCCGGGGCCCAGTTCGGCGGGCGCGTGATCGGCACCGAGGAGGCGTGGGCGCTGGACGAGCTGCCCAAGTCCATGGCGGTGGTCGGCGCCGGCGCGTCGGGCTCGGAGATCGCCTCGGGCTACGCGCGCCTCGGCGCCGAGGTCACGCTCTTCGAGGCGCTGGACCGCGTCCTTCCCACCGAGGATGCCGACATCTCCAAACTGGCCGAGCGCGGCTTCAAGCGCCAGGGCATCACGGTGCACACCAACACCCTGGTCACCGAGATCGGCTCGGGCGACAGCTCCGTGACCTTCAAGCACGGTGACGAGTCGGGCGAGGTGGACTGGCTGGTCATCGCCGCCGGCCGCGGGCCCGACATCGCGGCACTGGGCCTGGACGCGGCGGGCGTCAAGCTCGGCGAGAACGGCCTCATCGAGGTGGACGGGGCGATGCACACCAACGTCGAGGGCATCTACGCGATCGGCGACCTGGTCGCGGGGCCCGCGCTGGCCCACAAGGCCTCCGACGAGGGCGTCATCGCCGTCGAGGACGCCGCGGGACTGACCACCCACCCGATCGAGTACATCGACATCCCGCGAGCCACCTTCTGCACCCCCAACGTCGCCAGCTTCGGGCTCACCGAGGCTCAGGCCCGCGAGCAGGGCTACGACGTCACCGTGGGCAAGGTCCCTTACGGCGCCGTCGGCGCCGGGACGGTCTACGGCGATCGCACCGGACTGGTCAAGATCATCGGCGAGACCAAATACGGCGAGCTGCTCGGCGGCCACATCATCGGCGCCAAGGCGACGGAGCTCATCCAGGAGCTGGTCAACGCGCGGGCGCTCGAGGGCGGCTACCCCGAGCTGGCGCGGCTGGTCCACGGCCATCCGACGATGTCCGAGGCCGTCATGGAAGCCGCGCGCGCCGCCGACGGCTGGCTGATCCACGGCTAGCCCGGACGGCTCGTGGCCGAGGCGCTCGGACAGCCGGTCTTCTACTACGACCTGGGCGACCCCGGCTGCTACATGACGGCCGAGCGGATCATGGCCGAGCTGGGGCGGGTGGGACGTATTCCCGAATGGGAGCCGGTCCACGGCCCCGCGGTCGGATGGACACCGCCGGCGCCCGACACCGAGGCGCTGGCCCTGGCCATCACCCAGCAGGGCCTGCAGCCGCTGCGGCTGCCCGCCACCTGGCCCCCCGACTCCGCCTTCGCAATGCGCGTCGCCACCTACGCCAAAGGGGGCGGGCGCGCGGTGGCGTTCTCGCTGGCGGCCTTCCGGCAGGTGTTCGCAGGCGGGCGCGAGCTCGGTGACGAGGGCACCGTCCTGATCGCCGCCGCGGCGTGCGAGATGCACCCCACCGCGGTGCTCAAGGGAGCGGGGCTGCGCTCGGTGGGCGCGTCGCTGGAGCGTGCCGGGGAGCGGGCTCGACAGGCCGGGGTGACGGCTCTCCCCGCAATCGAGGTCGCAGGCCAGGCGTTCTGCGGTGAGCGGGCGCTGGAACGCGCGACCGAGGCGCTCGCCGCAGCGGCGGGACCGGTGGCCTAGCAACATCCGGGCACGCCGGCGATGAAGGCCAACCGCGTCTTTCACCTGATCGTCACCCGCGGGGGACGCGAGCCGGCGTTCATGGCCGATCGATCGCGCGCGGACCGCATCGAGGTCGTGTCAGTGGACGACGGGGAGCTGCTGCTCTACTGGGAGCTGGCGCCCAAGGACGCCAGCAAGCTCGTGCGCAGGCTCCGGGCCGACCTCGCTGGGCTGGAGGCCGAGGAGTTCCTGGCCATGTGGGAGGATGCCGACGCGTAGACGGTTGATTCCTCGACCTCATGCGGCGATATGTTGGATCGCATCATGGACCTTCCCGGCACACAACCGGTCGGCGTCGCCGCCGAGGCCCTGAAGGGCGAGACGATCGTCGAGGAGCCCGACCGTGCCGGCCGGGCGATCGCGCGCCGCAGCGCCGAGATCCGCGCCACCGTCCCGGACCTCGAGCTGTCCGTGGATGCCGACGCCGGCTCGCTGGTGGCGCGCGGCGAGGCGGAGGGATGCAGCACCACCGCCCTGCTCATCGCCGCGTGCGCCGGGGCTCTGCGCGCGTGGCCGCGTGTCAACGGGGCCTATCGCGACGGCCGCTATGAGCTCTACTCCCGCGTCAACGTCGGCGTGGTCATCCAGACGGCGGAGGGACCGGTGACGGCGACCGTGCTCGACGCCGACGCCAAGTCCCCCGCCGAGCTCGACGAGGAGGTCGCGCGGCTGGCGGCCCGGGCGCGCTCCGGCGAGCTGACGCCCCCCGAGCAGGCCGGGGCCACGTTCACGTTCGAGGACCTCGGCGACGAGGGGATCCACCGCGCCGCCGGCCTGGTCAGACCCTCCCAGGCGGCGATCCTCACCGCGGGGGCCATCCGCGGGGTCCCGGTGCTGCGCGACGGCGCCGTGGTCCCCGGCCACCAGGTGGCGCTGACGCTGGCCTGCGACCACCGGACCGTGTTCGGCGTCGTGGCCACCGGCTTCCTGCGCCGGGTCACGGAGCTCGTGCAGGGGTGAGCACCGACTCCGAGCAGGCGGTCGCCGACCGCATCGTCCTGCACGCGCGCCAGGAGCTGCAGGCGCGGTTGCGCGCCGCCATCCTGCGCCAGGCTGCCGCTGCCGCCGAGCCGATGACGCTCGACGCGGCGCAACTCGACGCCCTCGTCGACGCGGCGGCCGCCCGCGCCGGCGGGGTCCTGTGGCGCCGCTGCCTGGCCGGCGCGGCCACCACCGAGCTGGGCCTCGACCTCGGTCACGCCGTCTCGCACCCTGTCGTGGCCCGCGCCCACGAGCTGGCCGGGGCGCCTCCCTACGCGCGCGCCCCCGCCGAACCGCCCCGGCTCGAGGCCACGCCCGACGAGTCCGCCATGGAGACGGACGCCCAGGCACCGCTGCAGGCGCTGCGCCTGGGTGCCGTGCACGTGAGCGGTATCGAGAGCCTGCGCAACGGCGAGAGCGACCTCGAGCTGCGCTTCTCCGATGCCGGCCTGGACCTGCTCAAGGCCTCCAGCGGCGCCGCGATCGGCCGCCTGTTGTGGTCAGAGATCCACAGCGTCGACGTGGCGAGCTCACGGCGAGGCCTGCGCCCGGGGCGGCGCGCGCAGGAGCTTCACGTCCGAGCCCAGAGCGGCGAGGCCGTGTTTCAGCTGCCCGGTATGTCCTCAGAGCAGATCAACCAGCATCTTGAACCGGCCCTCGCACGCCTTCGCGGCGAGCGTGGGCGGAGCTGAGACGCGGACCCGCGTAGCTCGGGTGCCCAATCGGGCGCCGGAGCGCGCGCGTACGAGGCGGAGCCTCGTTGCGAGACGTGCGGATCGCCCACGCCAACATCCCTGGGATGACGGCGAGGACGAGTGCGGCGAAGACGACGTTCATGATCAGAGATAGGGTCATCGAATCTCCCGTGGTTCGAGGGCCTGGATACAACAGGCCTTCCCGCCACGCGCCATCCTTCACCTGAGAGTCCGCTTAGGGCCCCGCATTCCTACGCTGGTCTTACTTTTCCTCGACCTCGGCTAACGGATGACCGCATCGACCGCGACGGCCAGGAACAGCAGCGAGAGGTACAGCAGCGAGTAGTGAAACAGCACCGCCGCGCGAGCCGGGGTCTGGACGCGCCACAGCCGCCACGCCAACGCGCAGAAGACGGCGCCGAGCAGGACCGCGGCGACCAGGTAGCCCGCACCGAAGGTGCCGAGGGCCGCGGGCAGCAGTGAGACCGCCACCAGCGCCACGGTGTAGAGCAGCACCCGTACCGAGGTCGCGGACGCGCCCCGGACGACCGGCATCATCGGCACGTCGGCGGCCTCGTAGTGGCGCGAGAGCAGCAGGGCCAGCGCCCAGAAGTGCGGCGGTGTCCACAGGAGCACGATGGCGAACAGCAGCCAGGCGCCGAGCCCGAGCGTCCCATGGGCGGCCGCCCACCCGGCCAGCGGCGGGATCGCCCCGGCCGCGCCGCCGATGACGATGTTCTGCGCGGTGCTGCGCTTGAGCCACAGGGTGTAGACGACCACGTAGTACGCGCCACCGCTGAGGCTGAGCACCGCCGCCGGCAGGTTGGCGAAGATCGTCAGCACCGCGAACGCAAGCGCGGAGAGGGCCAGGCCGAAGGCCACGGCACGTCGCGGCGAGATCCGGCCCGCGGCGACCGGACGCGACGCGGTCCGGGGGCCCATGAGGCGATCGATGTCGCGATCGAGGACATGGTTGAGCGCGCTCGCGCCGCCACACGCGAGCGCACCTCCGATGACCAGCGCGGCCAACGGCACCGTCGCCGGCGCTCCGCCGGCGGCGGCGACCATCGCGCACACCGCGGTGAGCACCAGCAGCGACATGATCCGCGGCTTGGTCAACGTCACGTAGTCGGCGAGCGTGGCCCGGGACTCCGCACCCCGCCCGCGCAGCGCGGCGCCGTCAGCGGCCAGGCCCTCGGCCGGCACGGCCCCGATCAGCTCAGGCACGCTCGCCTCCCTGCCGTCCTGCCAGCACGCGCATGTCGTGGCTCAGCGAGGCGGGCAGATAGGGGAACAGGTAGCCGGAGCGCTCGTCGCCTCGGCGGTCCAGCAGATACAACGCCTCGGTGTGGCTGATGTCACCGCGGGTGGGCTCCACGAAGATGTGGTAGGACGCCCACACCGGTGCCAGTTGCGCGTGGGTCCCCATCAGCCAGTGCCAGGGCGCTACGCCGGCCAGCCCCCAGGAGCGGATCGCCGCGCGCACGCTGGCGCGCGTGTCCCGGGGGTTGACGCTCACCACCACCAGCACGGGACGCTGCGCGGCCGGCAGCGCGCGCTCGGAGGCGGCCAGCGCCCGGCCGGCGAGCGGGCACTCGGACTTGCAGTGCGAATCGAAGAACTCCACCGCCACGGTCCGCCCGCGCAGGGAGCTGAGACTGAAGCGGCTCCCGCTCTGATCGCGCAGCGTCGAGATAGCTGGTGCCGGGCGCGCGCCGGGCGCCCACGTGGCCTGGCCGCGCAACGGCCCGTGACCGACCGCGGTCGCGGTCGACCCCGCCGGCGTGTGGGACGCAGCAGACGTCGAGGCGCCGCCGGCCAGCAGCAGATGCGCCCCGGCGCCGGCGCCGACGCCCGCCGCGATCGCCACGGCCAGAACCGCGGCGAGCTGGCCGGCGCCGCGCCGGCTGACGTGGTGCCGGATGGCCCCGGCCTGGATCATCTGATCTCGCCGGGCGGAGGGCCGGCCGGCTGCGGCAGGTCTGAGGCGTCGCCCGCCGCGGCGACAACATCGGACGGCGGCAGCGTCGGCGCGGACGGATGCGCGTCCGGGGCGCGCCTGGCGAAGACGACGTACCAGACCGCGATCGCGATCAGCAGGCACACCGGCAGCAGCAGCGAGAGCAGCGAGCCGGCCAGGAAGTCATCCGCGAACAGGGGCATGCCGGTCAGTCCTCCTCAGGTGGTCGTAAGCGCCCGCTCGGGGGACGCGGGCTTCCGGTCGGGCTCCAGCCACCGGTAGAAGCCGATCATGAACGTGATCGTGTACGCCAGCGATCCGGGCACCCACATCATCCCGGCGGCGAGCTGCTGGTCGGCGAGCTCGGTGATCCCGCCCGGACGGTGCGCCAGCGCGGCATAGAAGGGATAGAGCGGGTGGGGCACGAGCACCAGCGTGATCGCAAGCACCCAGCCCACCACCATTGAGCCGACCGTGAAGGCGATGCGCGCCGGCCACACGAGCCGCGGACGCAGCGGCCCGGGATCGATCACCCGCGCCCAGAACAGAAGGCCCGTGAAGAAGAACATCACGTGCTCGATGTCGTGCACCGCCCAGGAGCGCAGGGTTGCGTCGTAGGCCGCGGGGATGTGCCACGCGATCACGGTGACGTTGAAGAGGACGAAGGCGGGAACCGGGCGCGCCAGCGCCCGCAGCGGCGCCGTCCACCGCGCTCGGGCCAAGGTCCGCCCTACGCGCGTCCGCGCCTCGAGCGGGAGCGCGCGCCACATCCGCGGCCACGGCCGGCCCAGCAGGATGAGCGGCGGCGCCACGGTGAGCAGCAGCACGTGCTGGAACATGTGCACCCAGAAGAGCTGGTCGGCGTAGCCGTCGATGGGGGACTCCAGCGCAATCACGAGCGTGATCAGCCCGGCGGCGAACGACGCGGCGCGCAGTCCCTGGCGTCCGGAGCCGCGGTACCCGATCCCGCCCACGTAATAGAGCATCGCCGCCACCGCCACGTAGAGCAGCGGGGGTTGGACCGACCAGCCGTGCCAGCTCATCGCCGGTGCCCCCTCATCGCCTGTGCGAGCTCATCGCCTACAGCAGGTAGAGGAGGACGAACAGCACGAGGCCGTTGGCGACATAGAACGACCAGAAGAACGAGCACGCATCGAGGCCGGCCTGCACGACCGGCGCGTCGGACATCACCTCCGCGGGAGTGGCCACCGCCCCCTGGCGTCGCCGGCGCCAGGCGGTCGCCACCTGTGTCTCGATCCAGAAGGCGCAGAGGAGCGTGATGACCGAATAGAACGCGGTCCAGCCCACGAACACGCTCGCGTAGCCGCCGCTCTCGGGCCCGAAGCCGAGCGTCGTCCAATCGATCACCTGAAGCAGGACCGACAGGAGCGCCAGCACCAATGCGGCGGTGCCGGTGCTGACTGTCAGCTGGGGACGGGTGGCCGCCACGCGCATTGCCACCGCGCTGGCCGCCAGCACGAGCAGGATGATGAACCCCAGGGCCAGCGACGGTTTGACGTGGCCGATCTTCCAGTCCTTGTTGGGATCCTGCGCGCGCAGGTAGAAGTAGGCGAAGACGAACGAGATCATGAAGAACGCCACGGCTCCGCACAGGCCGCGCGCACCGGCCCTGAGCGCGCGCGGCTGCCACTCCGGCGGCTCGAGTTCGATCTGCGGATGAGTGGGTGCGGAGGCTGCGCCTTCCATGTCAAGCCCCCTGCGCGCTCGGCGTCAGCACGGGCGCCGGGTCAACTCCATACGGATACGGATCGGAGTCGAACACCGGGATGCGGTCAAAGTCGTGCAATGGCACCGGGGTGGGCAACTGGAACTCGGCGGACTTGGAGTTCCACGGGTTGGCCGGTGAGGGCTCGCGCTTGACCAGCATCGACCAGATGAGGTTGTAGAGGAAGACGAGCATCGACAGGCCGATGCAGAACGCCGACACGCTCACCCAGTCGTTGAGCGCCTGCAGATTCGTCGGGTAGGTGACAACACGGCGCGGCTGTCCCATCAGTCCCAGCGCGAACAGCGGACCGAAGGTGGAGTTGAACGCGATGAACAGCGTCCAGAAGTGGATCCGGGCCAGGCGCTCGTTGAAGTTGAATCCCGTCATCTTCGGGCCCCAGTAGTAGATGGCGGCGAACAGAGAGAAGACCAGGCCGCCCATGATCGTGTAGTGGAAGTGGGCCATGGTGAAGAAGCTGCCGTGGGTGGTCACGTCCGACGGCACGTCGGAGAGGAACACGCCCGAGATCCCGCCGAACAGGAAGTTGAACGCCCAGCCCATGCAGAACAGCATGGGTACCGAATACTGTATTCGCCCACGCCACATCGTTCCCATGGCACACAGGAAGATGAAACCCGTGGGCAATGAGATCAGCTCCGTGGAGAGCATGTAGAAGGGGCGCAGGTCGGCGTTGATGCCACTCACGAACAGGTGGTGCTGCCACACGAAGAAGCTGAGCAATGCCACTCCCAGCATGCCTGCGACGGCCAGCCGGTAACCCCACAGCGGCTTACGGCAGAACACCGGCAGCAACTCCAGCACGATCCCGAAGCCAGGCAGCGCGACGATGTACACCTCGGGGTGACCGAAGACCCAGAACAGGTTCTGGAACAGATAGGAGCTTCCGCCCTGGCTGGCAACGTAGAAGGCCGTCTGCACGGTGCGATCGAACGCCCCCATCAAGAGCGCCGCGATCAGCATCGGCGCCGCCAGCATCATCAGGAGCGCGGTGGCCAGGACGCTCCACACGAAGATCGGCAGGCGGTTCCAGGTCATCCCCGGGGCGCGCATGGTGATGATGGTCACGATGAGGTTCAGGCCCAGCAGGCACATCGACACGCCCACCAGCGCGAAGAAGCCGATGTACGCGTCATAGCCCGCGGTGCCCTGATCGCCAAGCGGCTGATAGCCGGTCCAGCCGGTCTGGAAGCCGCCCATGAAGATGGTCGTGATGAGCACGACGCCGGCGGCCATCAGCAGCCAGAAGGTGAACGACTCAATCCTCGGGAAGGCCATCCGCCGCGAACCGATCATCAGCGGCACGAGCCAGTTGGCGAACGGGCCCAGCACGCCGCTGGTCATCATCCCCATCATCATCGCCCCGTGCAGGCCGACCAGGGTCACGTATTGGTTGGGACCGAACACGTGGACGTTGGGCTGCAGGAGTTCGGTCCGGATGAGCATCGCGTTGATCCCGCCGACGAGGAAGAACACGCCGATCCCGACGATGTATTGGATCGACACCACCTTGTGATCGGTGCACAGCCGGAAGTAGCGCGCCACTCCCTCACCCTCTGACTCGTGCTCGGCCAACGAGGCGGGGTGGCCCAGCAGGCGCTTGATCGGGTAGTTGGCGAACCCCAGGCCGACGAGGAACCCGATCACCCCGAACAGATAGCCGAGCAAGATCCCGATGTCGTTCTCGCCGGTGTCGGAGAAGTAGTCGATGCTGGGCGCGTGGATCCGCGCCCCGATCCAGCTGCCCACGAGCCACCCGACCACCGCCAGCACGATCCCGGTCAGCAGGTTGAAGCCCAGCAGCTTGCGCCATGCGGGCTGCGGTCGGGCTGAGATCGCGACTGTGGTCATCCACCTCTCCTCTGCGGGTCCGGGAAATACTGCTTGGCATACGGCCCCAGGCTCTTGGTCACCGGCGCGTACTGCTGCTGGCGCTGGGCGATCCACGTGTTGAAGGCGCTCCCGCTCACCACGTGCCCGGTGTCGAACATGTAGCCGTGCCACACCCCGCACAGCTCCGCGCAGTGGACGTTGAAGGTCAGCGGCCCCTTGGTGGTGACGTAGGCGATGTTGTCAAAGCCGGGGTTGGCATCCGCCTTGACGCCCAGTTGGTAAGCCCAGAAGGAGTGGATGACGTCGAGCGAAGTGACGTGGAACTCGATCATCCGGTGTGCCGGCAACTCCAGCGTGGAGGTCTCCAGCCCGCCGTAGGACGGCCAGCGGTAGGTGAACTTCCACTGCTGCGCGATGACCTGCACCTGGAGGGCGTCTTTGGAGCCGGCGGGCGCCGCGATCGGGTTCGGTCCCTGGCCGCCACCGGCCCCGTCGGCCAAGAGGCGGACCGTCCCGTAGCCGGCCAGGAAGAGGACGATCCCGGTCGTGACCACCAGCCACCACGTCTGGATCTTGGCGTCACCCTGGATCGGCGGCCCGTCGATCACCGCCGCGGGGTCGGGCTCGTGGAAGGCGATCAGGGCGTAGATGAAGTAGACGAGCACGGCCATCGCCACCGGCGTGGAGATCCCGAGCAGGACGGTGTTGTCGACCACCTGGCCCGATGCCTCGACCGAGCCGTTGCCCGGCGGCAGGATCGGCGCGAGCAGCAGGACCACCAGCAGCGTCGCGACGATGCTGGTGCCAAGCCACCACAGGACGACGCGGCGCCAGTGGTTGACCTCGCTCATCTGTCAGCGCCCCTCATACGACCTTGACGAACCCGTCCATGTAGCCGACCGTCTGCATCGGTCCGCCCCACCCGGCGATGTAACCGGCGGCGCACGGGACGAAGCACTGCCAGCGATACAGCCCAGGCTTGCCTGTGTGGAAGGTGAACGTGGTGGTGGTATGGGCCGTGT
The DNA here is from genome assembly GCA_963758035.1 of uncultured Actinomycetota bacterium. Lineage (GTDB taxonomy): Bacteria > Actinomycetota > Thermoleophilia > Solirubrobacterales > Solirubrobacteraceae > Palsa-465. The sequence goes on along the minus strand of CAVWTW010000010.1, from coordinate 619,597 downwards.
CCAGGCCGCATGGCGCGTTGGCGCACTGGTTCTTGGCGTCGTCGGCAACCCCTTCGATGGGCACGAGTACGCCGAGCTGAGGGATCGCGAAGATGTGCGAAGCGGCGTCGGGGTCGATCACCTTCGTCGGTTTGCCGTCGAGGCTGAAGGCGCCGCCGCCGATGCCCTCGGCCTGGGATATGAAGGGATTGCGCAGGCCGCTCTGTCCGTCGTAGTTGTAAACGGTGACCGTCACCACCTTGTTGGCGGGGAGGATGAAGGTGGTGTCGTGGCGCCAGTTGCGGCTGTCGGCGTCAACGGCGTAGTACGACACCCAGCTCGGGTGCGGGTCGGTGCCCTCGGACGCCGGGACGGTGCCGAGATAGAGGTGCGCGCCCGCGTCCGATGGCGCCGCGGAGGCGGAGCCGGGTTGGCTCGTCAGGTAGGCCCCGATGTACAGGCCTAACAGAACGCAAACGATTGCAGCTCCGACAACGATCCCTGTCACTCGCTTCGCATAACCGCTCATAAATGGCCTCTCCTTGGCCGCGAGTATCTATCTCGGCCGAGGCGCAAAGCAAGCAGATGACGGGGATGTCATCTGCGCGTCATTTACAAAATTCTTAGGGAGGGATATGTTGCACCCCCCCGGGCCGCAGGGCTCAAGCGAGGAAGGGGACATGCGAATTCTGGTAGTGGAGGACGAGGCGCGCATCCGCGCCTTCTTGGCCCGTGCCTTCGAAGCCGAGGGCTTCGTCGTGGATGTCGCGCCGGACGGCGAGCGAGGGCTCGAGCGTGCCCTGTCGGGCACGTATGACAGCGTGATCCTCGACCTGCTGCTGCCGGGACAGGACGGCCTGGAGGTCCTGCGCCAGCTCCAGTTGCGCCATCACAACGTCCCGGTGCTCATCCTGTCGGCTCGCAGCGACATTGCCACCAAGCTGCGCGGCTTTGAGCTCGGCGCAGTCGACTACGTCGTCAAACCGTTCTCGCTGGAGGAGTTGCTGGCCCGCCTGCGCCTGCACATGCGGAGAGCCGGCGGTTTCACCTCGGGCGACGGCGGCGTGCTGCGCGTCGGCGTGCTCGCGCTCGACCTGACGCGGCGCCAGGCGCGCATGGGCGACTCGGTGGCGGACCTGGCCGACCGCGAGTTCCGCCTCCTGCACTTCCTGATGCTCCACCCCGGCGAGGTGATCAGCCGTCAGCGGCTGCTCTCGGAGGTCTGGGGCTTTGACTTCGACCCGCGCTCCAACGTCGTCGACGTGTGCGTACGCCGGCTCCGCCGCCAGCTCGGTCCGGACGCGCCCATCGAGACCGTGCGCAACGCGGGCTATCGCGCTGCGGCATGACCGAGCGCGCCGGCAGCCTGTGGGAGCAGGCCGGCCGACTGCAGGTGGAGCTGCTGTGGGCGGCGTTCGCAGCCGCCAACTACGTGGCCATGATCGCGTGGCCGAGCTGGGAGACGATCCCGTTTCACTTCGTATGGATCAGCATCACGCTGCTGTACGGGTTCCGCGTATGGGCCCCGCGGCCCACCCTGATCGTGCTGGGGTGTGTGATGGCGCTGACCGGGTTCTCGATCGGGCTCGACGCCTTTCACGGCATCCAGCTCTGGGGCGAGCTGTTCGAGGTGCCGCTGATGGCAGCGATGTTTCTGGCGATGGTGTGGCACGCCCGCCGCCGGGTGGACGCCCAGCGCATCGCCGAAGGGCGTGCCGAGGAGCACCGCCTGCTGCTCGAGAGCCAGGAGCGGTTCATCCATGACGCCTCGCACGAGCTCCGGACCCCCGTGACGATCGCCCGCGGCCATCTGGAGCTGCTGCGCTCAGAGTCCGGAGCGACCGCCGAGGTGGAGGTCGCGCTGGACGAGTTAGGCCGCATGGACGCAATCGTCGCCCGCCTGCTCGTGCTCGCCGTCGCCGACGAGCCCGATTTCGTTCAGCTCGCCGAGATCGAGCTCGAGCCCCTGCTCGAGGACGTGTTCATGAGATGGTCGGAGTTGGCGCCGCGCGTCTGGCGGCTCGGTCCGCTGGCCGCGGGACGGCTCCGCGTGGACGCCGAGCGGCTGCGCGCCGCCCTGGACGTGCTGTTGGAGAACGCGGTCAAGTACTCGTCTCAGGGGGCGGCCATCGAGCTGCGCGCCCGCGCCTGTGAGCCCGGCGAGGTGCTGATCGAGATCGAGGACGAGGGGTGTGGGGTGCCGCCCGAGGCGCTGTCGCGGATCTTCGAGCGGTTCGCTCGAGCTGACTCGGCCCGCACCCGTGCCGCGGGCGGGGTGGGTCTCGGTCTGGCCATCACCGACGCCATCGCCAAGGCCCACGGGGGCGGCTGTACCGTGGCCAGCACCGGGGCCGGGTCGATCTTCGCCCTTCACCTGCCCGGCTTCGCTTCCGCGCCTCGGCGCGTGCCGGCGACTGTCCCGCAGCAATAGGACCGCCGCCCACCAGCGCCGCCAGGAGCAGCACGGGGCGGCCGCAGCGGCGCCTGTGAGAATGACGCGGGTGGACGCGGCACAGGGACTCGCGCAACTGCTGGCGCGGTCGGTGCACGACGAGCGGGTGCTCGACGCCATCGCCGCGGTGCCCCGTCACCGCTTCGTCCCACACGCCGAGCGGGCACGGGCCTATGAGAACACGGCCCTGCCGATCGACTGCGCACAGACCATCTCGCAGCCGGTGGTGGTGGCCAGGATGCTCGAGCTGCTGGAGCTCACGCCCTCGGACCGGGTGCTCGACGTCGGCACCGGGTCTGGGTATCACGCAGCCCTGCTGAGCCTGCTGGCCGCCGAGGTGTGGACGGTGGAGCGCCACCCGCAGCTGAGCGCGCAGGCGCGGGTCACGCTGGCGGGGCTGGGCTACCCCAACGTGATCTGCGTCGTCGGCGACGGCTGGGAGGGGCTGCCCGAGCAGGCGCCGTTTGACGCCGTCAACGTCGCCGCGGCCACCGGCGCGCACATCCCGCCCGCTCTCGAGGCCCAGCTGGCCCCCGGGGGCCGGCTGGTGGCGCCCGTCGGCGACGAGCACCAGTACCTGACCCGCGTGCGCCGGATGCCCGGCGGCCTACACTCAGAGCGCCTGGACCCGGTCAGGTTCGTGCCACTCGTGCGGGGGCCGGAGCGGTGACGGCGTCGCCCAGCCGGGCCCGCATGACCTCGAGGGCCGCCGGACTGGAGTCGATCAGGACAAAGCGCCGTCCCAGCTCACGGCACACCGCGCCCAACGTGCCCGAGCCCGCGAACGGATCCAGGCACCAGCCGCCAGGGCGCGACGAGGCCGCCACCAGCCGGCGCAGCACGCCCATGGGCTTCTGCGTCGGGTAGCCGGTCTTCTCCGCGCCGTTGGTCGGCACGATGGTGTGAAACCACACGTCGGTGGGCCGCTTGCCCCGGGCGGCCTTCTCGGGGCCGACCAGGCCGGGCGCCATGTAGGGCTCGCGCTCCACCGCGTCGGCGTCGAAGTGGTGCGCGCCCGGGGTGCGCACGTAGGCGAGGATCGTGTCGTGCTTGGCTGGCCACCGGCGGCGTGGCTTGGCGCCGTAGTCGTAGGCCCAGATGATCTCGTTGAGGAACGCGTCGCGCCCGAACACCTCGTCGAGGAGCAGCTTGCAGTAGTGGGCCTCGCGGTAGTCGATGTGGAAGTAGAGGGTGCCGTGGGGGGCCAGCAGCTCGCGGGCGCGGACCAAGCGTGGCTCCAGAAAACCGAGGTAGTCGCCGAAGGCGTCGTCGTAGCTGAGGCTCTGCAGCAGGGTGGTGCGATAGCGCCGGCCGCCGAAGCCGACGCGGGACGCATCGGCATCGGCCGTGGCGGTCACCGAGCGCCGAGTCTGGGCGCGCCCCGTGTTGAACGGGGGGTCGATGTAGACGAGGTCAAAGGCCGCGTCGGGGAGGCGCTCGAGCACCAGCAGGTTGTCACCGCCGATGACCAGGTCGTCGTCGAGCTCGACCCCGGAGCCCGCATCCGCAAGGCGCATACGGCGATCTTATGCCCCCAGGCGCTAGGATCACGATCGGTGGTAACCGACCTGTATAACCGGGCGAGCTCGTCCGCGCTCGCGCAGCGGTTCTCGCAGTCCGCGTATGCGGCCAAGGTGACCAAGTACGCCATCGGCTCGGTGATCGCGCTGCTGACGAGCATCGTCGTGTTCGCGATCTCGTACGTGATCCTCGGCGGGCACCCCACCACGTGCTCGATCCTCGCCTTCTTCGCCGGCGCCATTCCCAACTGGATCCTCAACCGCCGCTGGGCATGGAAGATCAAGGGCCGTGCTGACTTCCTGCGTGAGATCGTCGCCTACGTCGCGATCTCGGGCGTCGTGCTCGTCGCGTCCTCGCTCGCTACCACCGCGACACAGCACTGGGTCGTGGCCAACGTCCCCGCCGGCCACGGGCTGCGCGCGATCCTGGTCACCGGCTCCTACGTGCTCGTGCAGGCGGTCCTGTTCGTGGTGAAGTTCGTCATCTACGAGAAGTGGGTCTTCTCGGGTCAGTCGCGGCTGCGCGCCGCCGTCCGGTCGCGCCACCAGGTGTGGAGCGCAGCCCGGGCGAACCGGACTCCGTAAAGGAAGTTCCCGCCCTTCTTGGTGGCGGTCGCGTGCTGGCCGCGATCGCGCATCGTGGTCGGCACCTCGCCGAGGCGGTAGCCATGCAGGGCGGCGGAGATCATGAGCTCCGAGGCCTGGTACTGGGGCTGCTCGAGCACGACGTCGGCGGTCACCTCCGAGCGCATGGCGCGCAGGCCGCAGGCCGGATCGGTGACCTTGTGGCGGACCAGCACGGAGATCAGGGCGCCGAACACGATCACGCCGAGATGGCGCGTTGAGTCAGTGGTGAGCTCCTGGCCCAGACGGCGGCTGCCCGAGATGAAGTCGGCCTTGTCGTCGAGAATGGGCTGGACCACGGCCCCGATCTCGTCGGGCTCGTACTGACCGTCGGCGTCGATGGTCACGATCACCCGGGCACCCCGGGCGCGGGCCAGCCAGTAGCCCAGCCGCAGCGCGGCACCCTGACCCCGGTTGACGGGGACGTCGCACACCAGCGCCCCGGCCTGTGCGGCAGCGGCGGCGGTGGCGTCCTTGGCGCCGTCGACGACGACGATCACCTCAGTCTGCAGCCCGGCCGCCTCGGCGGGGATGGTCGCGATCACCTCGGCGACGGTCGGCTCCTCGTTGTAGGCGGGGATGACCACAGCCAGGGGCGCGCCGGCGCCCGCGGGATGCTGCTCGAGGAAGGCCTCGGCCGCGCCGCGCTCGGCGGGGTCCAGGCGGTCGTACTCCTCGCGGCTGATGTCGATCGCGGTCATCGCGTCGCCGGCGCCTTGACCTCGGCCTTGGACCACTCGTCCCAGACGCCCACCAGCCCGTCGTCGAGGTCGGGATACTGCGGCGACCAGCCGGCGGCGTGAGCGCGAGCGGGATCGACAATGACCGCGGGCATCTCGCCGGGCTTGGCGGGGCCGTGCGTGAAGTCGACGTCGGCGCCGGAGACGCGCTTGACGGCATCGATGACCTCGAGCACCGACAGGGAGCTGCCCGAGCCGATGACGGTCGCGCCGGCCCACGCGTCGGAGGTGAGGCCGAGCCGCATGGCGGCGACCACATCGTGGGCGTGCACGTAGTCGCGCACCTGAGTGCCGTCGCCGTAGACCTCGAACGTCGTACCCAGCCGGATGCAGCGCATGAGGCGGGCGATGATGCTGTCCTTGGCCTGCATACCGGGACCGTAGACGTTGGTGAGGCGGATGCAGGCGCATCGCAGCCCGTAGGACGCGGTGTAGGCGGACATCAGCATCTCGCCCGCGGCCTTGGTCGACCCGTAGGGGGTGAGCGGGCGCAGCTTGGCGTCCTCGGTGATCTTCGGCTGCTCCATCGGGCCCGTGACCGCGTTGGTGGAGGTGAACGCCAGCGACGTCACCCCGGCGGCGCGTCCGGCCTCGAGCAGCGCGTGGGTGCCGGCGACGTTGGTGCGAAACGTCCGCTCGGGCTCCTCCAGGGACTTCAGCACCGAGGTGACCGCCGCGAGGTGCACGATCGAGTCAAAGCCGCCGTCAAAGGCCCTCGCCAAGACCTCGGGATCGGCGATGTCGCCCTGCACCAGGTCGACCGAGGGGTCGGCATGGGGCTGGAGGTCCACGACGCGCACGTGTGCGCCGTCGGCCGTCAATTGGGAGACGACGTGGCGGCCGATGAAGCCGGATCCACCGGTGACCAGGACGCGGCGGCCTGTGAGGTCGGAGGTACTCATGTCCAATGCGGGTCTTTGAGGTGTGGTGCTGGCGCGGCTCGCCGCGGCGGTGTGCCACTGCCGGCCTGAGGCGGCGCGGAGGTGCCCAGCGAGCGCACGAGCATAGCCGACGGGCGTGCGGAGGGCGGGCGGGCGGGGCCGTGTCGCACGGCTGATAGCTTCGGCCCGGCGTGTCCCACGGACCTGGTCCCTCGAGGCCGCCCGGCCCGGTCCCGGAGCGCCCGGCCGTCCGGCGTGGCGGCCATCGGCGCCCGCGAACCATGACGACCGCCCGGCGACGGGCGCGGTTGCTGGTCGCGCTGGCCGGTCTCATCGTGGTGGTCGCGATCGTCGTCTCGGGTCTCGGCGGTGGGCTGCCCCAGCCCCCGGCCCCGACCGTGGCCGATAGCGCCGGCCCCGGGGACCCGTTCGCCTACCGCTCCAGCCAGGAGGCGGACTTCGTCGCCCGCGCCGCCGCCGGCAACGCCCGCCCGCTGTTCGTGCAGAGCCCGGGCGGGGCCGTCGCCACCGCCAAGCGCGTCGCCGCCTTCCGCCCGGCCATCGACCGGGCGACCGCCGGCTCGGGGATCGATCCGAACATGGTCGAGGGACTGGTGTTCCTCGAGAGCGCCGGCCGCCCGCAGGCCATTGCCGGCTCCGATCCCGCCGACGCCGCCGGGCTGACCCAGATCCTCGCCGCCACCGGTCAATCGCTGCTCGGGATGCACATCGACCTCGCCGCCAGCCGGCGCCTGACGGGTCAGATCGACGCCGTGGCCGCGGGCACCCGCCGGGGCCGACTCGGCCCGCTCCTGGCCCGCCGCGCCGCCGTCGACGGCCGCTTCAACGTGACCAAGGAACTGGCCGCCACGGTGCGCTACCTGAAGATCGCCGAGCGCCAGTTCGGCCGTCCCGACCTGGCCATCGAGAGCTACCACATGGGCATCGGCAACCTGCACCAGGTGCTCGACCTCTACGACGGCGGCCGCCCGGTCCCCTACGCCCAGCTGTACTTCGACAGCGCCCCGACACGCCACGCCGCCGCCTACCGGCGCCTGTCGAGCTTCGGCGACGACTCGTGGACCTACTACTGGCGCATCCTCGCCGCCGTCGGGATCATGCACCTGTACCGGACCAACCGGCCGGAGCTGGCCCGCCTGAGCACGCTGCAGACCGCCGATGACGCCGGCGGCAGCGCCCTACACCCCACGGCCCGGCCCTTCGCCGATCCCGCGGCCCTGGCGGCCGCCTACCAGCGCCGCACGATCGTCCCGCTGCCGTCCAACGCCGCGGCGCTGGGACTGATCATCGACCCGGGGATGGGCACCGGTGCCAAGGCGCTCGGCGCCCCGCGGTCGCTGTATCGCGGCCTGCGCCCTCAGGCCCTGCGCGTGATGATCGAGCTCGCCGCCCAGGTGCGCCGGGTCTCCGGGCTGCGCGACGCGCCGCTGCGCATCCTGAGCACGGTCACCGATGCGCGCTTCGCCGCTCAGGCGGGGCTCTCGGACCCTCCGGCGCAGACCGGATGGGCGTTCTCAGTGGCGCGCCGGTACGTCGCTCCGGCGCAGGCGCAGGCGTTTCAGTCCATTCTGGATCGTCTGGAGTCCCTGAACGTCATCGCCTGGGCCCGCGAGCCCGACGCCATCCGGATCACCGTGGCCTCCGACGCGGCGGCGTGGCTACGCCGTGGGTGACGCCCGTCCGGTAGGTTGCGCCGGCACCGTGACCGAGCTGGTCCAGACACCCCCTGAAGCGCTCGAAGGCCTCCCGGACTTCCCCTTTGCCTCGACGTTCACCGACTTCGACGGGGTCCGGATGGCGCATCTGGACGAGGGCGACGGCCCGCCGGTGGTGTTCGTCCACGGGGAGCCGACGTGGTCGTTTCTGTGGCGCAAGGTGCTCGTGCCCGTCCGCGATGCCGGCTACCGCTGCATCGCGCCGGACCTCCCCGGATTCGGCCGCTCCGACAAGCCCACCGACATCGACTGGTACTCCTATGACCGCCACACGGCGGCGCTGACCGCGCTGCTGGACGAGCTTGACGTCACCGGCGCGACGATGGTGGTCCATGACTGGGGCGGGCCGATCGGCCTGCGTGCCGCCGTGGAGTCGCCGGAGCGGGTGGCGCGGCTGGTCATCCTCGACACCGGCCTGTTCACCGGCCATCAGCCGATGACCGACGCCTGGAACGCCTTTCGCGACTTCGTCGCGCGGACCGACGATTTGCCGGTCGGGTTCCTGGTGCGCGGCGCGTGCAAGCGCGACCCGGGCGATGAGGTGATCGCCGCCTACGAGCGGCCGTTCCCCAACGCCGCCGCCAAGGCCGGGGCGCGGGCCTTCCCGCTCATCCTGCCCACCAGCCCCGACATGCCAGGGGCCGAGGCAGGGCAGCGGACCCTCGATGCGCTGCGCGGCGACGCGCGGCCCAAGCTCATGCTGTGGGCCGACTCAGATCCGGTGCTGCCGCTCGAGACCGGCCGGCGCTTCGCCGCGGCCCTCGGCGGCGAACTGGCGCACGTCATCGCCGACGCCAGCCACTTCCTGCAGGAGGATGCGGGCCCCGAGATCGGCGCGCTCATCGCCGACTGGCTCGGGTCCGGGGTCTAGCCGGGCCGGCCCGGTCCCCGGGCTCAGACGGTTTCTTTGTGGGGCTCGGCGGTCTGGGCCTCGGCGGCCGCCGGAACCGCCCCCACGGGTACCGCCGGGGGCGCCTCGGTGAGCGCCGGCTTGTCGCCGGTGCGGTTCTCGTAGGCCTCGCGCAGCAGGTGATCGGGGTTGACCAGGACCTGGTCGCCCTTGAGCACCCGGGTGACGAAGTCGGCGACCGAGCGGGGCAGCACCTGCCCCATCCGCATGATGAACCCGATCGGGCGCGGCACGTACACGTCCACGCGGCCGGTCTGGAGCGCCTCGACAATCGCGTTGGCGACGTCCTCGGGCTCGACGACCTTGATCCCGCGACTGCGTTGCAGCCCCGAGCCGAGCTCGGTGTTGACGACCACCGGCATGACGATGGTCACGTCGATGTCGGTCTTGCGCATCTCGGCCCGGATCGCCTCGCTCAGGCCCACGACGGCGTGCTTGGTGGCGCAGTAGGTGGCGCCGCCGGGGAAGCCACCCTTGCCCGCCACCGAGGCGATGTTGACCAGATGGCCGCGGCCGCGAGGCATGAACCGCTCCACGGCCAGCTTGGAGCCGTGGAGCACGCCGTGGAGGTTGATGTCCACCATCCGCCGGGCGGTCACGTCGGTCTCATCGACGAATGGGCCGATGGGCATGATCCCGGCGTTGTTGATGAGCACGTCGAGCGGGCCCATCCGGCTCTCGACCTCGGTGAGAAAAGCGTCGAAGCCGGCGTGGTCGGTGACGTCCAGCGCCAGACCCAGCGTGCCGCTGCCCAGCTCGGAGGCCGTGTGCTCAGCCAGCGGGGCGTCGATGTCGCCGATCGCCACCCGGGCACCCTGCGCGATCAGCGCAGCCGCGGTGGCTCGCCCGATTCCGCGGGCGCCGCCGGTGATGACGACGACCTTGCCGGCAAGCGATCGTGGAGCCTTGGCCATGTGACGAGTCCCTCCTGAAAGTCTGCGAGAAGCGGTGGCTGGTACCAGACTGTACCGCTCGCTGTCGCGCCCCGGCCTGCGAACTGGCTGACTGGCCAGTCAACGCCTGCGGCCTCGTTATCCTGGGGATCCACGATGGCCGAGTTTCACCTCGACGGGCAACGGCTTGCCTACACCGTCTATGGGGAGGGCTCGCGGACGGCGGTCCTGCTCCCCGGCCTGCTGCTGTCACAGAAGATGCAGGCGCCGCTGGCCCGCCGGCTGGCGGCCCGCGGCAACCAGGTGATCACCCTGGACCCGCTCGGACACGGCGCCTCGTCGCGCCCGTGTGACCAGTGGCGCTACTCGATCAGCGCGTTCGCGCAGCAGACCGTGGCGCTCCTGGACCACCTGGGGATCGACCGCGCCGTGGTCGGGGGCACCTCGCTGGGCGCCAACATCACCCTCGAGGTGGCGCTGCAAGCCCCCGACCGAATGGCCGGCATGGTCCTCGAGATGCCGGTGCTCGACCACGCCATCGCGGCCTGCGGCGCCGCGTTCATCCCGTTGTTGTTCGCCCTGCGCTTCGGCGAGCCGGGGATGCGGGCACTGGCCCGGGGCGCGCGTGCCGTACCCCGCGGCCCGCTGCCGCTCCTGGCGCAGCTCGGCTTGGACTGGCTCTCCCAGGACCCGGGGCCGAGCGCCGCGGTGCTGAACGGGATCCTCTACGGCCGCGCCGCGCCGGTCCATCTCGAACGCTGCCGCTTCGAGACCCCCGCGCTGGTGATCGGCCACCCTCGGGATCCGGTGCACCCCTTCTCCGACGCCGGCATGCTCGCCTCCGAACTCCCCAACGCCCGGCTGGTCAACGCCCACTCGGTCCTCGAGCTTCGCGTCAATCCGGCGCGGCTGACCAGCAAGATCGGGGCGTTCGTGGACCAATGCTGGGCCTCCGGCGGCGCAGCCTCGGCGTCGGCCGCCGCGGTGGCTTGAACCACCGACGCGCCCACGGCCGACCGGAGCCAGGCGCCTTCTAGCCTCTCGACGAGAGCACGCCTCCGTCACCTCGTCGAAAGGACGCCAATGGATTACCGGCCGCTGGGCACCTCCGGACTGCAGATCTCGGCCCTGACCCTCGGCACCATGACCTTCGGCGGGGCGGGCAATTTCGCCAAGGTGGGCGACACCGACGTCGCCGGGGCGCGGCGCCAGGTTGACATGTGCCTCGACGCCGGGATCAACCTCGTCGACACCGCCGACGTGTACTCGACGGGACGCGCGGAGGAGATCGTGGGCGAGGTGCTCAAGGATCGCCGCGACGACGTCCTCATCTCCACCAAGGTGCGCATGCGGATGGGCCCCGGGCCCAACGACGCCGGGCTGTCGCGCCACCACGTGATCAGCGGCTGCGAGGCCAGCCTGCGCCGCCTGCGCACCGATCACATCGACATCTACCACGTGCACGAGTGGGACGGCCTGACCCCGCTCGAGGAGACGCTGGGCGCGCTGCAGTACCTCGTGGATACGGGGAAGGTGCGCTACGTCGCCGTCTCCAACTACACCGCCTGGCAGCTGATGAAGGCGCTGGGGATCGCCGAGCGCGACCACCTGCCGCGCTTCGCCGCCCAGCAGATCTACTACTCGCTGCAGGAGCGCTCGGCCGAGTACGAGCTCATCCCGCTCGCGATCGACCAGGGCCTGGGCACGCTCGTGTGGAGTCCGCTGGCCGGTGGGCTGCTGTCGGGCAAGTACCGTCGCGGCGAGGACATGCCCGCCGGCTCGCGCCACCTCACCGACTGGAACGAGCCGCCGGTCTACGACGAGGACCGGCTCTATGACACCGTCGACGTCCTGGTGGAGATCGCCGAGAGCCGCGGTGTATCCGCGGCCCAGGTGGCGCTGGCGTGGCTGCTGACACGGCCCACCGTCAGCTCGGTGATCATCGGCGCACGGACTGACGATCAGCTCGTCGACAACCTCGCCGCCGCCGAGCTGACCTTGTCAGACCACGAGACCGGGCGACTGGAGGAGGTCAGCCGCCCGCCCCTGCTCTACCCCTACTGGCACCAGCACAAAACCGCCGCCGAGCGGCTCAGCGAGGCCGACCTCTCCTTGCTGGCCCCATTCCTGGCCTAGACGATGGCGATGGAGCACGCCCGGCGGATCGAGCAGGCGTTCACCGCCCAGGCCGCGGCGTTCGAGGATCCCTCGCGCAACCAGGTCTTCACCGCCGACGCCCGGTGGGTGTTCGAGCGTCTGCCGCTGAGCGCCCAGGACGTGGTGCTCGACGTGGCCGCGGGCACCGGGCATGCCGCCCGCCAGCTCGCCGCGACGGCCCGGACGGTGGTGGCGCTGGACGCCACCGAGGCGATGCTGGCCCGGGGCCAGGCGCAGGCCGCCGCCGAAGGCCGCGACAACGTGCTGTTCATGCGCGGCGACGCGGCCGCTCTGCCCTTCCTGGACGGCTCCTTCGACGTCGTCGTGTCGCGATTTGCCGCCCACCACTTCGAGCGCCCGGGGGCGGTCGTGTCCGAGATGGTCCGCTGCACCCGCCCCGGCGGGCACGTGGCGTTGGTGGACCTGGTGGCCGACGAGGATCCCGAGGTGGCCGCCGAGCAGAACCGGCTCGAGCGTCTGCGCGACCCCTCGCACACGCGCATGCTGGCCGCGACTCGGATCCAGGCGCTCCTCCGTGAGGCCGGGGTGGAATCGATCGACGTCGCCACCCGGCCACTGGAGCGTCGGCTGGGGCCATGGCTGCAGCAGGCCCAGACCGACGAGGCCGTCCGCGACGAGATCCGTGCCGCGCTGCGGGCCGACATCGGCGGCGGAGCGGTCACCGGCTTTCGGCCGCGCGCCGCCGACGACGGCGAGCTGTGGTTCGCGCAGACCTTCGCCTCGGCGATCGCGAGCCGGCCCTCATGAGCGAACTGCACCCCAACGCCGCGACGATCCAGGAGCGACTGCGCGCCGTCGGGCTCGATATCGAGCCGCGGCAGCTGGACTCCTCGGCGCGCACCGCCGTCGAGGCGGCGGCGTCGCTGGGCACGAGCGTGGGCCAGATCGTCAAGTCGCTGGTGTTCTTCCGCGGCGAGGAGCCGGTGATCGTCCTGTGCGCCGGGGATCGCCGCGTCGATGCCGAGCGGCTGGGCCTTCGCGTGGCCACCGCCAAGGAGGCCAAGGCGGCCACCGGCTTTGCCATCGGGGGGATCCCGCCGCTGGGGCACGACCGCCCGCTGGCGACGATCATCGACGAGTCGCTGCGGCGCTTTGACGTCGTGTGGTGCGCGGCGGGGACGTCGCACTCGGTGTTCGGAGTTCAGATCTCGGCGCTCATCGAGGCCATTCCGGGCGCCGACGTCGTCGCGATGTAGCCGGCGGGCGGTCAGCGGGCCGGGAACGGCGTGGCAGTCAGGGAGCGCACGGTGACGCTGACCGTCTTGGCGCGATGGTCGGCGCTCAGCTTGAGCAACGCCGCGCCGGCCGCTGACGTCACGCGCGCTCCGGTGACCTGCACGCTGTAGCCCAGGGGGTAGGTGTAGGACGGGATCTCGATCTCGGTCGGGGCGTGGACCTTGGGATCGGCCGTGTACCGGTAGCGGTAGGTCTGGGCCGGGCGGTAGAAGGACTGGGCGCCCGGCGCCCCCGCGGTCGCCCACGCATACGGGACCGACATCGCGCGCGCCTGGTTGGGGTACGGCTGGCGGGTGGTCTGATCCAGCAGCCCCTCGTGCGCCCCGCCGGCGGTCGGATCATTGAGCTGCGTCGCCGCCCAGTAGGCCCACGAGAGGTTGTCGGCCTCGGCGTCGCCGACCGTCCCGGCGCTGGCTGCGTCGTCGTTGTTGGCACCGAACTCGTCGAGGATCGACGCGGGGCCGCCCGGCTGGTCGGTGTGCGTGTGGGCACGCTCGGCTCGGACCAGTGCCAACTCCTGCGGGATCTTGCCGTAGGCGTGGAAGGCCAGGGCCAGGCGGGGGAAGCGCAGCGGTTCTGAGCTGCCGATCGTCTCGGGGGCGCCGAAGTTCGTGTTGCCGCTGGGCTCGTAGAAGACGACGTGCGTGGGATCGGCGGCCTGGATGGCGCCGATGAGGCCGTGGGGAAGTGCGGCGGTGTGGTTGGCGGCGCACGACTTGGGCTCGTTGACCGGACCTCCATAGTCGCACTGAAGCTCGGCGTCGAGGTGCTTGACCAGGTAGTCGTTGGGCTCGTTGTAGATCTCGTAGCCGAGCACGGCGGGGTTGCCGCGGAAGTGCCGCGCCACCGCCTGCCACACCCGGGCGAACTGGCCCTGCAGGTCGGCCCGCACGTCGTTGGCGAAGAAGTGGTGCATCGCCACCTGGATCGGGTGCAACAGCCAGAAGCTGCCCCAGCCGGGGGTGGGCTCAAAGCGCGCGCCACCGGTGCACGTGGCCCACAGCGGCGCGCCCTCGCCGTTCCACGGCGTCGACCCCTTGGTGTTGAAGAAGGCCGAGCCGTAGGCGTCGGAGTGCATGTCGACGATCACACGCAGGCCGGCGTGGGCCAGCAGGGCCATGATCCGGTCGGTCTTGGCCAGGTAGGCGCGGACGGTGGCGGCGCTGTACGGGTCGGTGCCGGGGCCGAGCTTCGGGAACGGCGTGCCCGGCTTGTGCGCGGCGCAGTAGTGCGGATCGTTGATGCGGGCATTGGCCGGCCCGGGCTCCAGGCCCTCCCAGATGATCCCCAGCCGCACGGTGTTGAAGCCCAGCTGTGTGAGGGTGCGGGCGTCTGCCGCGGTGAAACGGCGGCCGGGGTCGTCGGCGTCGGGCGAGAGCACATACGCCAGCCGCGGCCCCTGGGCGGGGCCCACGCACGGGGTGCCGGCCTCGGGCATGTCCACCGAGCCCCCGCCGCACTTGGCCACCAGGTTGACCCCGTGGAGCTGCAGCGCGCGGCCCTGCGCGTCGGTGAGGTACGGGCCCCCGGGGGCCTTGACGGTGCCGCCCGTCCAGCCGTCCGCGTGGGCCACCCCAGAGGCGGCGCCGACGAGCGCGGCAGCTGCGATCAGCGCGACGGCGAGGCTGATGGGGCGGCGGCGCACGGCGGCGCGACTCTACCCGAGCCGTCAGACCGGACGCCGGGCGTGCTCGGCCCCTGCGGGGCCTGCGGCTACCCGGCTACAGCGGCCAGGAAGGTGGAACAGGGTGGGCGCTGCGACTGGACCCGGCTGCGGACCAGGAGAACGCGACAAACGTGTCCCGCGCACCCAGGTTTCCCACGAAAACCATGTGGGAGATGGAAAACGCGCCAAACGTAGCCGGGCGGCGGAGGTTTGCCGCGTTTCCCAGGTCCCCCGCCCGGCCCGCACCCAACCCGCTCCCAAGCAATGCCGTTCGACCCGCTCACGCACCGCGCAAGCGCAGGTCCCCCACAGCAGAGCCGGCTACCGCCGCCGGGCCAGCTCCAACTCGTCGCCGCCGACGTCGTGCCCATGCTCGCACCGAAGCTCGGCGCGCACCGCGGATCCGCAGCCCTGGTGGCGGACCTCCACCCGGGCGCCCCCGGGGAGCACCCACTTGTCGCCCCACTGCATGAGGGCGACGATGGCGGGCAGCAGGTCAGAGCCCTTCTCGGTCAGCCGGTAGAGCCGGCGCGTGCGCTGCCCGGGCTCCTGATAGGGCTCGCGCTCGAGCAGCCCGGCGTCGGTCAGCTCGCGCAGCCGCGTGGCCGTGACCGGCTCCGACAGGCCGGTGCGCGCCGCGAACTCCTCGAAGCGCGTAGCGCCGTAGAAGGCCTCGCGCAGGACGAGGAACGCCGATCGGTTGCGCACGACGTCGAGGGCGTGGGCCATGGGACAGGCGTCGGCGGTCCAGCCGTCTCGGGGCTCGAGCGTCCCGGTCATCTGAATCGTGGTCTCGGTCATCGCAACCGCCAGTATAGCTGACTTAGGAATCTCTAAGCCAGTGTGGTAGCGTGCCTGGCTATGAGCTTCCTAAGTCAGACTCGCACCCGGCGCGCCGACGCGTCACCGACCCTGGTCATGGTCATCGTCTGCGCCGGCGTTGTCCTGGCCAGCCTCGACCTGTTCATCGTCAACGTGGCCCTGCCCGACATCGCGCGGGACCTGCACGAGCGCAGCCTGGGAGACCTCTCCTGGGTGCTCAACGGCTACGCCATCGTCTACGCCTCGCTGCTGGTGCTGTTCGGCCGTCTCTCCGAGAGCCGCCGGCGCGACAACGGCTTCCTGCTCGGCGTCGCGGTGTTCACCGGCGCCTCGGCGGCCTGCGGCGCCGCCTCCAGCCTCACCATGCTCGTCGCCTTCCGCATCCTCCAGGCAGCCGGCGCCGCGCTGCTCACGCCGACGTCGCTGAGCCTGATCCTGGCCACCACCGCCGCCGAGCGCCGCCAGAACGCGGTCCGCACGTGGACGGCCATCGGCGGTCTCGCCGCCGCGCTGGGGCCCGTGGTGGGCGGGCTCCTGGTCGCCGCCAGCTGGCGGTGGGTGTTCTTCGTCAACGTCCCCATCGGCCTGGCCGCGCTCGTCGTCGGCTGGCGGCGGCTGCCCCAGGTGACCGGTCACCCCGTACCGCGGCCCGATGCGCTGGGCGCCGTGCTGGTCACCGCGGGTGTCGGCCTCCTGACGCTGGGCCTGGTCAAGGGCAACGACTGGGGCTGGGGCTCGGCGACAACGGTCATCGTGCTGGCCGCCGCCGTGGCGGCGCTGGCGCTCTTCGCCCTGAACTGCGCCCGTGCACGCAACCCTCTGATCGACCCCTCGCTGTTCCGCATCCGCGCGTTCACCGGTTCGAGCGTGGTGGCGATCGTCTTCTCCATCGCGTTCGGCGCCATGCTGCTCTCGATCGTGCTCTGGGACCAGCAGGTGTGGGGCTGGTCGGCGCTGCAGACCGGCCTCGGCGTGGCCCCCGGCCCGCTCATGGTGCCGCTGTTCGCCTTCCTCGTCGCCGGACGGCTCATTGCCCGCTTCGGGCCCGGGCGCGTCATCGCCGCCGGCGCCACCGTCTATGCCGCCGGGGCCACCTGGTGGACGCTGCGCGCCGGGCTGACCCCCGACTACGCCGGCGAGATGCTGCCCGGGATGCTCATGACCGGCATCGGCGTGGGCCTGACCCTGCCGACGTTCATGTCCACCGGCGCCTCGGCGCTGCCGCCGCAGGCGTTCGCCACCGGCTCGGGCGTGCTCAACATGCTGCGACAGGTGGGGCTGGCCGTCGGGGTAGCGGTGCTCGTCGCGGTCATCGGCACCCCGCACACCGGCGCCCAGCAGCTGGCCGCGTTCCAGGACGGCTGGATCGTCATCGCCTCCGCGGCCCTGCTGGCCGCGATCAGTGGCGGGGTATTGCTCGCGGTTCCCGGCCGGGGCAGAGTCGCACCGAGAGCGGTGGCAGAAGGATGACCGGCGAGGACGCAGGAGCCGACGCGCAGCAGCGCTGCGCGAGGCGACGAGCACGTGGCCAGGCGCCTTCTGACGCCGCTCGAATGTGACGCTGCCCCGGTTGGGGGCCGCTAGGCCTCGGCGCGATCGCGCCCGTGAATCGGGCCGCTGGTCTGGCGCAACGGCGACCCCGCCCGCTCTGCCCGAGCGGCGATGATCTCGGCCAGCACCGACACCGCGGTCTCCTCCGCGGTGCGGCTGCCGATATCCAACCCGCAGGGCGCGTGGATGCGGGCCAGATCAGCCTCGCTCACGCCGGAGCGCTTCAGCCGCTCCTCGCGGTCGGCGGTCGTCTGACGCGAGCCCAGCGCGCCGATGTAGCCGGCGTTGGTGCCCAGGGCCGCGATCAGCGCCGGCTCGTCGAACTTGGGGTCGTGGGTGAAGACGAGCACCGCGTCGCGAACGCCCAGTTCGACATCCGCCATGACGTCCTGCGGCCAGCCGATCTTCACCGTGGCCGCCGTGGAGAAGCGGCGCGAGCGGGCGAAGCGGTCGCGGGCGTCGCAGATCGTGACCTCATAGCCGACCTGTGAGGCGAAGGGCGCCAGCGCGGCGGAGAAATCGATGGCGCCGATGATCCACATCCGGGGCGGCAGTGCGTAGGCGCGGATGTGGACGCGGATGTCATCGCCCAGCGTGGCCCCGTCGGCGCCGAAGCGGCGCAGCGTCGTCTTGCCCTCCTCCAGTAGGCCCTGGGCCTCGCGGGTGACGTTGCGGTCCAGGAGCTCGGTGTCGCCCAGGGAGCCGATGAGGGTGTCATCGATGACCGCCAGCCGGCGGCCGGCGCTGTCGCCGTCCAGCAGCGTGGCCACCGCGGCGGGCCGACCGTCGGCGTGGGCCTCGAGTACCGCCCGCTCCACCTCGGCGGCCTCGCCGCTCAGCTCATAGATGAGGATGTGCACGATCCCGCCGCACATCAGCCCCACGGTGCCGGCCAGCTCATCGGAGATGCCGTAGCGCAGGACCTTGGCCGGGGCGGGCGACCCGGCGGCCAGCAGCTCCTCGGCCTCGGTGACGACCGCCCCCTCGACGCAGCCGCCGGTGATCGAGCCCTCGATGCTGCCGTGGTCGTCGATGACCATCATGGCCCCGACGGGCAGGGGCGCGGACCCCTCCACCTCGACGAGCAGCGCCTGCACGACGCGGCGTTCCTCGGCCAGCCACGCGATCGCCGTGTCCTGAGTGGCGGCGACAACAGCGGAGTCGATCACACCAAAAGCCTATCCAGCCGACCTCTCACGCCATGAAGGTTGCCCGCCGGGACCGGGCGCGCGCAAGCACACCTAAGTGAAGACTTAGCCCACCGGCACGGCGTCCGGGCGGGCGCGGTCACCTCCGAGCGCGACCGTCGCCCGCGCGGTGACCAGGTGATAGAGGATGAGGAGCTGGACCAGGGCCAGCGCTTCGGAGCGGCGCAGATCGGTGGCGACGGTGAACTCGCCCAGTCTCCGGGCCCGCAGGTGCGTGGCGAAGTGCATCCGGGCCCAGATCGCCTCCTCGATGGCCTCAGCCTGGGTGGGCTCGATCCGCCCGGGGATCCGCAGCACCCGTTCGCCGTCGCGCTCGATCAGCGTGAGGCCGTCCGGCCGGCCGTCGATGAACGGCGCCAGGTCGGGATGAGGCAACCCGTCGCGCAGCGTCAGCTCGGCGTCGAGGTGGTCGTCGTCGCCTTCGGCCGGGGGCAGGAAGGAGACGAGCATGTCGGCGTGGTGACGCTGGGGGCGGATGAAGGCCTCGGAGTCGGGCTCGCGGCGGTCGAGCTCGGCCAGCACCTGGTCGGTGGTGTAGCCGCGGCGCGAGCAGTCGCGCGCGACCTTCCAGCGGCGGCGCAGCTGCTCGGGCGGCGCCAGGAACACGCGGACGTCATAGACCTCGCGCATGGCGGGCCGGTGGTAGCCCAGCAGGCCCTCGATGATCGTGAACCGCTCAGGGCGCACGTGCACCGCCGGGCCGAAGGTCCCGTCCTGGTGGCGGTAGACCGGCTTGAGGATCGGCTCTCCCCGGCGCAGGTGCGTCAGGTGCTGGGCGATGATGTCGAGGTGGTTGCAGTCGGGGTGCAGCGGCGTGATGCCCAGCTCGGCCCGCTGTCCGCGGTCGTAGCGGTGGTAGTCGTCGGTGCAGATGTGAGCGACGTTGTCCTCGCCCAGGACGCGGACGAGACCGCGGCTGATCGTCGTCTTGCCGCTCGCCGAGTCGCCGACGACGCCGAGGATGACCGGGCGCGGCATCACGCGATGTCCTGTGCCTCGATGCGCATCAGCTCGACTGGGGTGGCGCGGATCCCGCTGCGCGCCGCCGCGTAGATCCGGTTGGCGTGACGCAGCCGGGCGCGCTCGACGGCGTTGCGCACGCTGCGCGCGTGGGCGAACCGCGGGCGGCCGGCGGCGCGGGCAAGGTCACGGCCCAGGGCGGACTCGGCCTCGGGCGAGAGCTCGTAGGCGGCGTCGGAGAGCATCATCCGGCCGATGGCCAACAGCTCGTCGGTCCCGTAGTCGGGGAAATCGATGTGGTGGGCGACGCGCGAGGCCATCCCCGGGTTCAGCTCGAAGAACTCGTCCATCCGGTCACGGTATCCGGCCAGGATCACCACCAGCCTCTCGCGCTCATTCTCCATCACCTGGAGCAGGATCTCGATCGCCTCCACCCCGTAGTCGCGCTCGTTCTCGGGGCGATACAGGTA
Source organism: uncultured Actinomycetota bacterium (assembly GCA_963758035.1). Classification (GTDB taxonomy): domain Bacteria; phylum Actinomycetota; class Thermoleophilia; order Solirubrobacterales; family Solirubrobacteraceae; genus Palsa-465. The sequence continues at coordinate 599,771 of CAVWTW010000010.1, read as the reverse complement.
GTAGGCCTCGTCGATGAACAGCACCCCGCCATAGGCGCGCTTGAGCACCTCCTTGGTCTTGGGCGCGGTGTGGCCCACGTACTGGCCGACGAGGTCGTCGCGCGTGACCGCGACCACGTGATTGCGCTTGATGTAGCCCAGCCGGTGGAGGATCTCGGCGATGCGCATCGCCACCGTCGTCTTGCCCGTCCCCGGGTTGCCGGTGAAGCACATGTGCAAGGTCGGGCGGGCGGCGCTCAGGCCCGCGCGGCGACGCATCTCGTCGACCACGAGCAGCGCGGCGATCTCCCGGAGGCGGCTCTTGACCGGCCCCAGCGCCACCAGCTCGCGATCGAGCTCGGCCAGGACCGGCTCGATGTCGATCTCGATCTCCGGCAGACGCAGCCGCTCGTCGGCCACCGCCACCGCCTGCAACGCGGTCATCGGGTCGGGGTCAGCCGGTAACGGACGACCCGGTCGTGGATGTCGGCGCGCTCGGCGCGGAACGCCGTTTCGGTCGCGGGCCGGTTGACGATGAAGCTCAGCGCGGTGGTCTGGCGGCCACGGCGCGCGTCGTAGGCGATGAGTTTGACGTAGTGGTCGGGGTGAGCCTCCCGGCACGCCCGGACCTCGCGCAGCACCACCTCGAAGTCCTCGGGCAACAGCTCGAAGTACGGCTGTCCCCACATGTCCCAGTAGGAGTTGCGCGGGTGGGCATCGTCGGTGTACTCGACGCTCATCGACCAGCCCTTGTCCAGGGCGTAACGGATCTGAGCGGCGATCTGCTCGTCGGTGAAGTCCGGGAGGAACGAGAAGGCTCCCTGAGTGACCCGCATGGCTTGACCTTTCAGGCGAGGGTGGGCGTGACGACGTAGTCGGGCGTGTCGGTGGATTGGAAGTCGAAGGTGACGTCCTTCCACACCTGGAGCGCGGCGTCGAGCTCGGGACAGCCGCGGGCAGCCCGCTCGAGGATGTCGGGGCCCTCCTGGAAGTAGTCACGGCCCTCGTTGCGCGCCTGGATGATCGCCTCGACGGCGACGCGGTTGGCGGTCGCGCCGGCGGCGATGCCCATCGGATGGCCGATCGTGCCGCCGCCGAACTGCAGGACCACGTCCTCGCCCAGGTAGCGCAGCAGCTGGTGCATCTGGCCCGCGTGGATGCCGCCCGAGGCGACCGGCATGACCGCGGGCAGCGACGCCCAGTCCTGGTCGAAGTAGATCCCGTGCTCGGGGTTCTCGGGCACGCGATCCAGGCGCAGGGTGTCGTAATAGCCGGCGATCATCGCCGGGTCGCCCTCGAGCTTGCCCACGACCGTCCCGGCGTGCATGTGGTCGACGCCCAGCAGGCGACACCACTTCGCGATCACGCGGAAGGAGACGCCGTGGCTCTTCTGGCGGGTGTAGGTCCCGTGCCCGGCGCGATGGAGGTGCAGGATCATCCCGTTGCGCCGCGCCCACTTCGACATCGACTGCATCGCGGTGTAGCCGACGGTGAGGTCCATCATGATGATCACGCTGCCGATCTCGCGCGCGAACTCGGCGCGCTCGTACATCTCCTCCATCGTCGCCGCGGTGACGTTCATGTAGTGGCCCTTGACCTCGGCGCTGGCCGCCGAGGCGCGGTTGACCCCCTCGGTGCTGTAGAGGAAGCGATCGCGCCAGCGCATGAACGGCTGGGAGTTGATGTTCTCGTCGTCCTTGGTGAAGTCCAGGCCGCCACGCAGCGCCTCGTAGACGACGCGCCCGTAGTTCTTGGCGCTGAGCCCGAGTTTCGGCTTGACCGTGGCCCCCAGCAACGGGCGCCCGAACTTGTCCAGGTACTCGCGCTCCATCACGATCCCGTGCGGGGGGCCCTGGAAGGTCTTGACGTACGCGGTCGGGATGCGCAGGTCCTCGAGGCGCAGAGCCCGCAGGGCCTTGAACCCGAACACGTTGCCGATGATCGAGGAGGTCATGTTGGCGATCGACCCCTCCTCGAACAGGTCAATGTCGTAGGCGATCCTCGCGATGTACTCCCCCTCACGGCCGGGGACAGCGGTGACGTCGTAGGCCTTGGCCTGGTAGTGGCGATGGTCGGTCAGGCGGTCGGTCCACACCACCGTCCAGGTCGCCGTGGAGGACTCGCCGGCCACCGCCGCGGCCGCCTCGACGGCGTCGACGCCGGGCTGCGGGGTGATGCGGAAGGCGGCGAGGACGTCGGTCGGCTTGGGCTCGTAGTCGGGATCGAAGTAGCCCATCTCGGCATACGGGGTCACGCCCGAGGCCCAGCGGTCCTTGTGGGTGTCAGCGGTGGAGAGCATGCGCGGCAGGCTACGGGCGAGTCCGCATAGACGTCAAAGACTGATTTGCCTGGTAGCCATAGAGTCAGAGCTATACGTGGGCGCCGCATTGCAGTTGTCGCGCGGCGGGGCGCTCCGTACGCTCAACGGCAACGAATGCCACGGCCGATCCTTCTCGGAATCTGCGGCGACTCCGCCGCCGGCAAGACGACGCTGACGCGCGGGCTCGTGCGCATCCTCGGCGAGGCGCGGGTCACGCACATCGACGGCGACCACTATCACCGCTACACGCGGGCCCAGCGCGCCGAGCAGGGGCTGACGCCGCTGCATCCCGACGCCAACCACCTGGACATCCTCGAACAGCACCTCGTCCACCTGCGCGCCGGCGAGCCGATCCTCAAGCCCGTCTACCGCCATCGCGACGGAGCGCTGGCGCCGCCCGAGCACATCACCCCGGCCCAGTTCACCATCGTCGAGGGGATGCTCGGCTTCCATACCCCGGCGATGCGCGACACCTATGACGTGCGGATCTTCCTGGACCCGCCGGAGGACCTGCGCCGGCGCTGGAAGGTGCAGCGCGACTGCAGCCGTCGCGGCTACACCACCGACGAGGTCCTGGCCGAGCTCGACCGGCGCGAGGACGACGCCGAGACCTTCATCCGTCCCCAGCGTCGCTGGGCTGACATCGTCATCTCGTTCATGCCCGGCGACCGCGGAGATCCGGCGCACCTCGACGCCAAGCTCGCCATGCGCCCGGGGCTCGCCCACCCCGATCTGCCGGCGCTGACCGAAGGCGAGAGCACCATCCGGGTGGCCCAGCGCGGCTCCGAGACCCAGCTGTGGATTCCGGGCACGATCGACCCGGCCCGCAGCGCCACGTTCGAGGAGACGATCTGGGACCGCCTGCACTTCGCCAGCCACCTGCGTACCGACCGGCTGGGGGAGTTCACCGTCGGGACCGAGCTGCACCGCTCAGAGCCGCTGGCGGTCACCCAGCTCCTCGTCCTCTACCAGCTGGTGACGGCACGGGCAGCGGTGGCGCTCGGGGCCAACGGCGCACGCGCCGACACCGATCAGCCCGTGCCCTCGCGCTCCCGCCCGCCGGAGCGCGCGATCTAGCGAGGGCGCAGGTGGGCGAGCAGCTCCTGCACGACCGGCCGCGCCGGCCCCACCGAGGAGCGCAGCACATACCAGGGCCGGCTGGGTGGCAGGTCGCGCAACGCGATCTCGCCCAACTGGCCGCCGGCCAGCTCGACCTCGACCGCAGCCCGCGACAGCAGCGAGATCCCCAGCCCGGCGCGCGCGGCCTGCTTGATCGCGCCGTTTGACCCCAGCTCGAGCGTGCGCGGAGCGATTCCCTGGTCGGCCAGGAACTGCTCGTTGAGCGCCCGCGTCCCGGACCCCGGCTCGCGCAGCAGCCAGGGCCGTCCAGCGAGCTCGGCGGCCGCGTGGGCCCTGCCCACCGTCGCGGGGTCATCGGGCGAGGTGATGCAGACGATCCGGTTCTCGCCCAGGGGCTCGGCGAGCAGGCGCTCGTCGCCCGGCGGGGTCCCGGAGATGGCGACGTCGGCGCTGTGGCGCAGGACAGACTCGATCACCTGCATGCGATTGCCCACATCCAGGGTGAGCTCGACATCGGGGTGGGCATGGGCGAAGTCGCGGATCAGCTCGGGCACGAAGGACTCCGCTGCCGTGGTGACGGCGGCGATCCGCAACCTCCGCCCGCCGGCCGAGGCCGCCTCGCGCGCCGCCCGGCGGCCGCGCTCGAGCAGGCCGATCACGTCGGCGGCGTAAGGAGCGAAGGCGCTGCCGGCGTCCGTGAGGCGGATGCCCCGCCCGGCGCGCTGAAACAGCTCACAGCCCACCTCGCGCCCCAGCGCCGCGAGCGCCGAGGACACCGAAGGCTGGGTGACCACCAGCTCGTCGGCTGCCGCCGTCACCGAGCCGCCACGGACGACCGCCAGGAACGCCGTCAGCTGGGTGACTGTTATAGCCACAGCACTAAGAGTACTGGTGATCGTTAGAGCGGTGGCTAAGAAACAGCCCCGCCCGCCCTGGGGACCGGCGGGCCCGGGGGGCTGATGAGATCACGGCCCGTCGGCCGCAGCTCGCCGTCGAGCTCGAGCTGCCAGTAGTAGCGCGTGAAGGTGACGCCGTCGCGGAACTCCCCGATGTGGGGCTCGATCCGCTCGCCGCGCGCCATGCGGACGATGAGCTCGGGGTAGGTGCGGCCGGGTAGCGCGGCGTAGAGGTGGGCGGGGCAGGCGCCGCCGAAGCGGGTGTTGACGTCGGTGATGCCCAGGCCGATCTCCGGGTCGCGGAAGGCCTGCACAGTGCACGGGCCCCGGCAGCCCAGGGCCTCGACGACACGGCGCCCCAGGTCCATCAGCTCCTCGTCGGCGATCACCGTGCCCTTGATCGACTCCCCGCCGCGAGACTCGATCATCGTGCGCGGGATGACATTCAGGCATCGGCCGTCGAGATCTGAGAGGCAGTCCATCGAGAACTCCGGCCCCTGCATCGCGCGCTGCATCATCGCCGGCTCGCGGATGTACTCCGCCAGGAAGGCCGCCTCCCGCTCGTCTTGGGCGAGGTGGATGGATCGGGCTCCCGAGCCCCACCGCGGCTTGATCATCACCGGATAGCTGTCGACGGGCTCCCCCGGGAGGACCGTCGGCGGCGAGGGCAGCCCGAGCCCTTTCAGCAGCCGATGGGTCTCGTACTTGTCAAACGTCGCGCGCGCAACCTCGCCGTCGGGGACGAACGCGGGTAGCGGGTCGGTGGGGTCGTTCTGCGCGTGCCCGAGGATCTCCAGGTCCAGGTCGGTGAGCGGCACCACCGCGCCCACCCCGAACTCGGCGCACAGCGCGCGCAGCGCCGGGATGTAGCCGGGGTCGGTGAAGGGCGGCACGGAGCGACGGTGATGGGCGGCGTATTGGGCCGGGGCCAGTGGGTTGGGGTCGGCGGCGATCGTCACCGCGTGCTGGGCGAACACCGACACCAGGGCGTAGCGCTTGCCCACGCCGGTGAGCAGGACGGCTACGTCTGCGGGGGAGGCTGCCATCCGCCGGTGGCTCCCTTGTAGATGCCGTGGCCCCTCAGCACCTGGCCGAGCGTGCGCGAGAGGATGCACAGGTCCAGCGCCAGCGAGCGGTGCTCGACGTACCAGAGGTCCAGCTCGATGCGCTCGGGCCACGGCAGCGACGCCCGACCGTTGATCTGCGCCCAGCCGGTGATGCCGGGCTTGACCGCAAGGCGCCCGCGCTGGCGCGCGGTGTACTGGTCCACCTGGCCCTTGACCGTCGGCCGCGGCCCCACGATCGACATCTCGCCGCGCAGCACGTTCCACAGGTTGGGCAGCTCGTCGAGCGAGTAGCGCCGTAGCAGCGCGCCGAGCCGGGTGATGCGCGCATCGCCGGCGGCGATGGCGAGGCCCGCACCGGTGAACTCGGCGCCGTGGACCATGGTGCGCAGCTTGTAGATCTCAAACAGCTCGCCGCCCTTGCCCACCCGCGTCTGGCGGTAGATGGGGTCCCCGCGCGACTCCAGGCGCACGGCCAGGGCCAGCAGCGCCACCAGCGGCGCCGTGAGGAGCACGAGCGGGAGGGCGAGGGCGATGTCGACGGCGCGCTTGGTCATCGCGTGCCCTCGGCGGCCTGCCAGCCGGCCTCGGTGCCCTCGGTCAGCCAGTCCCACAGCCCCGCGGCCAGCGACGCCGTGGTCAGGACGTAGTAGCGGGCCACGAGCAACGGGCGCAGCGGCACGAGCGCAGCGGCCAGGGCGGCCAGCAGCAGCGCCGCCTGCAGCGCCGTGGCCACCAGGTAGACCCAGCCCTGCCCGATGAGCGCGACGGCGGCCGCCAGCGCAGCGAGATGCAGGAACGGCGAGACGTAGCGCAGGACCCGGTGCGAGACGATCATCGCCGCGTACCCGGGGTCATAGCCGCGCGGCGAGAGCATTCCGCCGCGGACCATGATGGGCCAGCCGTGGCTCATCATCCGCCGCTTGCGGCGAAACTCGCCCTCGATCGAGGGCACCATCTTCTCGCTGGCCCGCGCGCTGGGCGCGTACACCGCCCGCCAGCCGCGCTTGACCATGTTGAACGGGAACGACAGGTCGTGGCCCATGATCGGGTCCACGACGATGTAGGAGTACCGGCGGGTGGCGTAGATGGCCCCATTGCCGCCGGTCACCGAGGCCAGGCGGGACTCCAGGCCGCGCACCGCCATCTCATAGCGCCAGTACAGCCCCTCTTGGTTGGTTCCCCGGTCGTTGACGAAGCGCACCTGACCGCACACGTACCCCACCTGCGGATCGGCGAACGGCTGCACGAGGCGGCACAGCGCATCGGCTGCCCAGGTCACGTTGGCGTCGGAGAAGGCGGTGATCTCGTGGCGGGCGCGGCGCACCGCGGCATCCTGGGCGCGGACCTTGCCACCGCGGGGCAGCTCCAGCACCACGTCGGCGCCGGCGTGACGGGCGCGCTGGGCGGTGGCGTCGGGCGACCCGTCGCAGGCGACGATGATCTCGAGCCGATCTGGCGGGTAGTCCAGCGCCCGCAGGTTGGCGACCCGCTCGGCGATCACCGCCTCTTCGGCGTAGGCGGCGACGATGACCGACACCCCGGGCAGCTCCACCTGGGCAGCCGCTCCGGCCGAGCCGTCTGAGCCGGCCTCGCCGCGGCGGCCCCGGACCCGATCGAGCGCGGCCAGCGCCGCCGGGTAGCCGGCGTGCGTGTAGACGAGGAGCCCCGCGGAGGCCCAGAATGCGCTCTTGAGGAGGGACACGGCCGCCGGATTGTGCCGCAGACGCGCCCGCCGCCGTTTGACGGCTCGCTGAATGGGCAACACAAGTTGAGTGCCTGCTCCGCTCAGACGCGGGTACCGGGGAATGTCGCTCGATGGCGCGCATCACGACAACGAGCCAAGGGTCTATGACGAGAGCGCGTTCGAGGACTACGTCGGGACGCCCTGGCTGACCGGGGTCATCTTCTTCGCCAGCGTGGTCGGCACGTTCGTCGGCGCCTGGGCGGTGATCATCCTGTTGGCGCAGCGCCGACGTGGGCTCGCGGGCTGGTGGCCCCTGATCCTCATCCTCGTCGTCGACCTCTCGATCAACCTCGCGCTGCGCGTCGCCCGAGCGCGCAAGCGCCGGGCCCTGGGGATCGAGGCGCCGCGCCGCGGGCGCCGCTGATGCTTACGCGGTCTCGTCGCCACCCGGCCGGCGACTCTCGTTGCGCCGGCGGGCCACCTTGGGCGACGGGACGATGATCACGGGACGGTCAGCGTGCTGCAGCAGCGCGTGCGACACGCTGCCCAACAGCAGCGAGCCGAGCCCGCCCAGGCCACGCGACCCGACGACGATCGCGCCGGCGTCGGCGCGATCGGCCTCGGCGAGCAACGTGTCAGCCATGGAGTCGTGCCGAGCGACGGCACGGCCGGAGGCCTCGAGCCCGTGGGTCCGGGCCAGTGCCGCGCCCTCCTCGGCTGTCCGCTCGGCGTCGGCGCTGCTGGCGTCGTCGATCTGCTCGCTGTCCTCAGCGGCCACCAGCGTGCTGGTCGCCGGATAGCGGGTGACCAGGTGGACGTAGGGCTCCCAGACGGTCACGACGATCGCGGACTGGCCGGGGACGAGCTCGGCGACGTGCTCGACGGCGGCCTTGGCGTCATCAGAGCCGTCGTAGGCGATGAGGATCATGGCGTGCGATCTCCTGTTGAGGGTCAACGATGAGTATCGGATACGCGGGGACGGCGGGGATCGTTGCGTGCGCCGGTGTAGCCGGGAACGCCACACAGCGCAAAGCGGCTCAGGCGGCCAGAGCGGCGACGGTCTCGTCGAGCGCGTCGAGGTCCAGCGCCAGTAGCGCCTGCGCGACGGCCGGGTCGAACTGACGCCCCGCCTGCGACGCGATCTCCTCCAGCGCGCGCTCGCGCTCCCACGCCGCCTTGTAGGGGCGCTGGTGCGTCAGCGCGTCGAACACGTCGGCCACGGAGGTGATCCGCCCCGACAGGGGGATAGCCTCGCCGGCCAGCCCGGCGAGGTAGCCGTTTCCGTCCCAGCGCTCGTGGTGGCTGACGGCGATCTCGGCGGCGAGGCGCAGGATCGGGGAGCGGGCGGTGGCCAGCATCTTGGCCCCGAAGTGGACGTGGCGCGTCATCTCGGCGCGTTCCTCGTCGGTGAGGGGCCCGGGCTTGAGCAGGATCTGCTGCGGGATCGCCACCTTGCCGAGGTCGTGCAGCGGGGCGGCGCGGCGGAGGTCGGAGACGAAGGACCGGGGCAGGCCCAGCACCTCGGCGAGGCGGGCGGCGAGGGCGCCGACGCGCTGGGTGTGCTGGTGGGTGTCGTCGTCGTGGTACTCCGACACCGCGGCGAGGATGGTGAGGCTCTCCACCCGCGCCTCCTCGAGCTCGACGGTGCGAGCGCGGACGGCCTCATCGAGATCCTCGGCGCGCCGCTCGGCCGCGAGCTGGAGGTGACGGGTGAGCAGGTGAGTGCGGACGCGGAGCAGCAGCTCGACCTCATCGACGGGCTTGGTGAGGAAGTCGCGGGCCCCCGCGGCCAGGCAGTCATAGCGCCGCTGCGCGGTCGGGTCAGAGGTGACGACGAGAACCGGGAGGCTCTCGGGGCCGTGGACGAGGCCCGCGATCGAGCCGAGCACGTCGACGCCGGTCATGCCGGGCATGTGGAAGTCAAGGAGGACCAGGTCGGGTCCCTCGGCGGCGCACACCTCGGGCACGCTGCGGGGGTCGCGCGTGCTGACGATGTCCTGGTAGCCCGCTTCGCGGAGCATGCCGCTGATGACGGCGATATTGAAGGCCTGGTCATCGACGATGAGGATGCGCATCGCCGTGAGAGTTTTTTCGCCGGGTGCCATACAGCTATGGGTCGACCGGTCCGTCGCAAAGGTTGAGCCGCTCGCCGCTGGGCCGATGAACCGTTAGTTGTCCTCACAACTATCTTGCTATGCTGCGGGCATGATCGAACTCGGGCTGGCCACTTTCGCCGACCTCAGCTCGGGCGTCAGCCCGCAGCAGCGCATGCGCGACCTACTGGAGGAGGCCGAGCTGGCCGAGCAGGTGGGGCTCGACGTGTTCGCCATCGGCGAGCACCACCGTCCCGACTTCCTCATCTCCGCGCCCGCGGTGGCCCTGGCGGCGGTCGCGGCGCGGACCGAGCGCATCCGCCTCTCCAGCGCGGTGACGGTGCTCAGCTCTGATGACCCGGTTCGCGTCTTCCAGCAGTTCGCCGAGCTCGACCTCCTGTCGGGCGGCCGAGCCGAGATCATGGCCGGGCGGGGATCGTTCATCGAGTCGTTCCCGCTGTTCGGCTATGACCTCGACGACTACGACGAGCTCTACGCCGAGAAGCTCGACCTGCTCCTGGCCATCCGTGCCCAGGAGCGCGTGACCTGGTCAGGTCGCCTGCGCGCGCCGCTGACTGACGCGGGCGTCTACCCGCGCCCAGTGCAGGACCCGTTGCCCGTGTGGGTGGCGGTGGGGGGATCCCCGGAGTCGGTGGTCCGCGCCGGCGTGCTGGGCCTGCCTATGACGCTTGCCATCATCGGCGGGCAGCCGGAGCGCTTCGCGCCCCTCGTGGCGCTCTATCGGCAGGCCGCCGCGGAGGCCGGGCACGACGCCGCAGCCCTGCCGCTGGCCATCAATACCCACGCCTTCGTCGGCGAGACCTCACAGGCCGCCGACAGCGCCTTTGCCAGCCCGTACCTGGCGATGATGAACCGGATCGGCCGCGAGCGCGGCTGGCCGCCCGCCGGACGCGACGAGTACGAGGCGCTGCGCTCTCCGCGTGGCGCGGTCGCCGCCGGCTCGCCAGAGCAGGTGGCGGAGAAGATCCTCTTCGAGCACGAGCTGTTCTCAAACACCCGCTACGTCGGTCAGATGAGCGTGGGCGCCGTCGCCCACGCCGACGTGATGCGCTCGATCGAGCTGTTCGGGACCAGGGTCGCGCCGGTGGTGCGCGAGGAGGTCGCCCGGCGCCAGCCGGTCAGCGTGTGATGCGCGCGTAGAGCGCGAGCGTCGCGCGCGCCGCCGCGTCCCAGGAGTACGGCCCGCGCGCCGCGGCCAGTGCCCCCGCCCCCAGCCGCTCGCGCTCGGCAGGATCCGCCACCAACGCCGCCAGAGCGCCGCCGAGCGCCTCGGGGTCGTCGGGCGCCACCAGCCGGGCGGCGCCGGCAGCGGCAATCTCTGAGAACCCGCCGATGTCGGTGACCACGACCGCCTTGCCGAAGGCCATGGCGGTCGCCAGCACGCCTGACTGGTCAAAGCGCTGAGTCCGCGCGTAGGGCAGGACCACGACGTCAGCGCGCGCCAGCAGCGCGGCCAGCTCGCCGTCTGAGACGAACCGCGGCACCCAGCGCACCCCGTCGCCACCCAGCGCCCGCAGGGGGCCGAGGTCCATCATCGGGCGCCCGGCGATCCACAGCTCGGCGCCGGTCACCCGGCGCCACGCCCGCAGCAGCGTGTCCAGGCCCTTGTACGGCCGCAGCAGCCCCGCGAACAGCACCACCGGCCGCCCCGAGCCCCCGCCCCCGGGCGCAGAGAGCTCCGCGGGCAGCGGAGCACGCGGGCCATTGACGGCGTGCGTAAACGCGCCGTGATGGATGACGTGAACCCTGGCGGCGTCGAGGCCGAGGCCGTTGACGAGCTGCCTGCGGCCGTACTCGGAGTGGACGACCACGGCGTCGACGCGCTCGAGCAGGCGCCGCTGGGCGGCGAGCTGGCCCGGGCGAGGCTCGCGCGGGAGCAGGTCGTGGGCGGTCAGGACGAGCGGGCGGCGGGGCAGCAGGGCCACGTCGAGCACGGGCGCGGTCAGCCACTGGAAATGGACGACGTCGGCGTCGGCCGCCGCCCGGCGGTAGCGCAGCATGTCGGGCACGTGGGCCGCGAGCTTGCTCAGGCGCCGCGCGCGCGAGCCCGCTGATCCCACCGTCCTGCGGTAGAACAGCTCGCGCCGCACATAGCCGTCGGGGTCGGGCACCGTGCCATAGGCAAAGCGGCTGGTGATCAGCTCCACCTCGGCGCCGCCGCGGGCCAGCGCGGCGGCCAGGGCATGGTCATAGGGCGGCGTGAACGCCGGGGGATCGACGAGCTGAACGCGCATCACGTCTCCAGCCGCCGTCCGGCCAAGCGGGCCAGACGCGCGGCGACCGCGCGCGCGTCCTCTCCGCCCAGGGGGTGGACGCGGGCGTCGCCGTCGCGCACCAGCCGGACCACCGCGGGGGCCAGCGCCGCCAGGGTGGGCGCCCCGGCCCGGCGGCCGATGAGGTCGCGCGCGCAGCGCAGGGGGTGGCGCGCGACCAGACGTGCCACGGCCAGCGCCCGGGCGCCGGCGCCGTCGTCCTCGCGGTAATCGATGGTCAATCCCCGCGCCGCCCGCCGGCCCAGCGCCTCGGGGCGCGCCGCAGCCTCCACCCGGGCGCCCGCCAGCGTCAGCGCAAAATCGGCCAGAGGGTCGTCCTGGGCGGGGAAGCGGTCGGCGACGAGGATCACGCGAGCGGCCCCGCGGGCCTCCCGGTGTCGCGGGCGGTTGGACAGCCCAAAGCCGGCCAGCTCCTCCACCCCGAGCAGGGCGTCGAGGGCCAGGAAGCGCCCGCGCTCGACCCGCCCGACCGTGGGAGCGGACGGCACGGCCGGCGAGGGCGCCGCCCCGGCAGTGGAGGCGCGACGATGCAGGACCCGCCCGGCGGCCCGAGTCAATGCGGGCTGGGGAGCGAAGCCGTCATACCGCCGCCCCAGCCACGCGCGCCCGGCCGCGTAGCCACGCCACTGGCGGCGCAGGGCACGCACGGTGGTCCGATAGCGGTGCTCCACGGCGGCCTCGCGCCGTCCCTCCAGTCGCCACCCGGCACGCTGCAGGCGCCACGAGAAGTCGGTGTCCTCGGCGGCGCGCACGCCCTCGTAGAAACCGCCGATGGCCTCGAACGCCTCCCGGCGCACCAGCAGGTTGGCCGCGACCGCGCGCGGCATGAACGGGTGGGCCAGGTGCGCGTCCTGGTCCAGGAAGTTCTTGGCGGCGCCGTAGCGCGCGGCCAGGCCAGGCGGGCGGGATCCTGGGTCCGCGGCGACGACCGCTCCGGCCAGGGCCCCCACGTCCTCGCCCACGGGGGCCACGAAGAAGCGCTCCAGCAGATCGGGCGGGGCGACGCAGTCGGCGTCCAGGAAGAGGATCCAGGGGCGGGTCGCCCGCGCGGCACCCGCGTTGCGCGCATGCGACGGCGACTGCTCGCCGGTGGCCGGTACGACGGTCACGCGCTCATCGTCCGGGGCGACGCCCGCGTTGTCGGCGAGGATGAGCTCGTCCTCGGGACCGGCGTTGAGGCCGTGCAACGCGGCGAGCGCCGCTTCGGCCTCGGCCCGGCTGCCGGCGAACGGCATCACGACGCTGACCGCGGGGCGGGTCACGACTCTCCCGGCGCGGGACGGGGGCTCAGGGCGCGCGCGCGGGCCATCAGCGCGCGGGCCTGGGCCAGCTCGGCCCGATGGGCGAAGCCGGTGACCAGCAGCACGAGCGGGATCGCCAGCCACACCGCCGCCCGGCTGATGAAGCCAACGGCGCCCGCGGTGGGCAGGGCCAGCTCACCGGCGGCGGCCAGGCCACCCATGATCACCGTGAGCTGGGCCAGCCGCCGCCATTCGAAGTCCACCGGGAAGGCCCGCCGGGTGAGCAGGTGCATGACGCTCAGCATCACCACGTAGGCGCCGCATAGCGCAAGGCCGGCGCCGGCCAGCCCGAGCGGCGGGACCAGCACCAGGAGCAGCACCACGTTGGCTGCCAGGCCGGCGATCGCCGCGGGGAAGTTGCGCTCGGTGACCTTGGCGCGGCCGGCAATGGCCAGGAAGACCACCCACAATCCGTACATCGCCCAGCCCAGGGCCACCCACGGCAGCGCCTTGTAGGCCTCGAAGAACGCCGGAGCGGCCAGCAGGCGCAGCACCCAGCGGCCCTCCAGCGCCAGCCCGGCCACCACCCATCCGCTCACCATCAGGTAGTAGGTGGTCACCAGGCCGTAGAGCCGGGCCGCCTCGCCGTCGTCGGTGACCGAATAGGCCAGCGGCGGCCATGCGTATTGGAAGCCGCGCACGATGAACGCGACCGCCCCGGCCAGCTTGACCGCGATCGAGTACAGGCCGGCCATCGCCGGGCCGCGGTGGTGAAAGATGTAGTAGCGGTCGACGATGGACAGCGCGTACACCGACGCCTCGGCGGGCACCGTGGGCAGCCCGAAGCGCAGCAGCACCCCCATCTCCTCGCCATGCTGCGGCCGTCCGCGCCCACCCCACAGCTGGTGGCGCAGCTTGAACCACAACGCGAACAGGACCACCGTCGAGGCCGCGTAGTTGCCCAGCAGCAGTCCGCGCGCGCCCTTGCCGAGGACCACCACCAGCACCACCGAGGCGGCGACGGTCATCAAGACGTTGCTCAGCGACGCCATCGCGTACAGGCGCAGGCGCTCGTCGACGCGCAGCAGCGCGTAGGCCAGCTCCAGGTTGGTGAAGGACCACAGGCCCAGGACCGCGATCCGCATCGTCGTGACGTCCTGGTAGCCCAGGACGACCCGGCTGACCGGGGCTGCGAACGCCGCCAGGATCACCGACGCGATCGTCGTGGCGACGAGCAGGAACAAGACGGCGCGGCGGGCCAGCGCATCGCGGCGGCCCTGGTCGGCGTCGGTGAAGTAGAAGCGCAGGAACGCCTCGATCATCCCGAAGCGCACGAGGATGCTGATGAGGATCACTCCGTTGGCCAACAGCTCGACCACGCCGTAGCCCGCCGGTGTGACGTACCGGGTGTAGACCGGCAGCAGGATCACGGCGATGAACTTGGAGACGACGTCGGCTAGCTGGTAGGCAGCCAGCGACGACACCAGGCGCTTGAGATACGCGGTCACGCCGGCTAACGGTACGGATCGCGGCGGGTGCTGCCGTGAGCGGCTACTGAACCGTAATGACCGCGGCCGGAGCAGCGGACGGCGAGGACGGCGAGCGCGCGGTGGTGCAGGCCTTGTCGGTGAAGAGCACGCCGGCCACATAGGTCCCCGGCGGGGCGGGCCGCCCGCCGGCGAGGGTGCCGTCCCACGTGCTGGCGCCCGCCTTGGTGGTGGCGGCGAAGCTCTTGACCACCTGCGAGCGGCCGCCGGTGACGCGATAGATGAGGATCCGCGGGCGCAGCGTGCCGGTGCCGATGTAGTGCAACGTCACCCGGGTGCCCGCCCTGGAGGTGATCGACGCCGGGGTCACGTGTGTCACCCGCACCCGGGGGCGGGTCGTCTCCACCGTCACCGGTAGGGCGGCCGTGCTGCTGGAGATGATCAGCGACCGGGCCTCGTGGAACAGGGACACCTTGATGTAGTAGGCCCCCGCCGGCGCCACCGAGCCGTCGTCCAGGCGCCCGTTCCAGGTGAAGTAGTGCCGCTGCGGCGGGTGCGCACGCATGAACACGTTGTTCGCGATCTGCCGGACCTGGTCGCCGTCGCGATCGACGATGTAGACGCTGACGTTGTCAGAGCGATTCTGGAGGTAGAAGGAGATCGTCGTCCGCTTGAAGCTCACGCGGCGCACCACGCCCTTGCCGTTGCGCACCCGGCAGATGCCACCGTGCACCGGGTTGATGGTGTTCGGGACCGGCGCGGGGCGGTACTGGATGAGCGGCGTGGTCACCTTGAGGTGTTGGGTGACGAAGAACGCCGCCACCGAGGCGATGGCCAACGCCGCGAAGGCCGCCACCGGCGCTCGGCTCACAGCGCAACCACCCCCACGTTCGGCACCTCGAAGGTATGGAAGGCGTCGAGCCCGCGCGGGTCAGCGGCACACAGCATGACCCGGATGCTGCCGCCGTGGCAGACGACGAGCGCCGGCAGGGGGCCCGTGGCGTGGATCTCGCCCAGGGCCTCGGTCACGCGTTGCTGGTGCTCGAGCAGCGACTCGCCGCCCGGGAAGCGGAAGGCCGCGCCAGCGCGGCGCCAGGCGGCGTAGCGCTCCGGCTCGTCGCGCTCGATGTCCTGCATCAGATGGCCCTCCCACCGCCCGCGCGCTCCCTCGCGCAGGCGCGCGTCGAGGACCGGGGCCATCCCGATGCGCTCGCCGACGATCTCCGCCGTCTCGCGCGCCCGGCTGAGGTCCGAGGCCCACAGCGAGGCGATTCCGTCGCCGGCCACCCCCTCGGCCAGTTCGCGCGCCTGACGGCGTCCGGTGTCGTTGAGCGGGGTGTCGGTCCAGCCCTGGAAGCGCAACGGCGGAACGTTGTCGTCGGTCTCCCCGTGGCGCGCCAGCCGGACTCCGCCGAGACCGAGCCCGAGGCCGTCGTCCATCGCTATCCCACGGCGCACGCTTGCCGCGCGCGCCGCGTGTCAGTCATTGAGCTCGGCGACCGCGGTGTCGGAGCGCAGCCCCACCCGGATGGTCTCGAGCGAGAGGACGTCCTCGGGGGTGATGTTGCCGAGGTTGACGTCGGGACCGAGCCGGCGCACGAACCACACCTGCTGCTCCTTGCGGGGAGCGTCGAACATGATCTTGTCGCCGGGGATGGCGTGCAGGATCTCATCCACGAGGCCCTGGCGCACCTCGCCGTCGTGGCGGAAGATGCCCACCGCGCCGCTCTCGCGCCCTTCGGCGATCACCTTCCACGCGCCCGCCTCCAGCTCCGCCGTCATCTGCTCCACCCACCGGTAGGGGGCCATGATGCGCGTGTCGTCCTTGGAGCCGACCTCCGAGAGGACGGTGAATTCCTCCGCGAGCCGCGAGATGAGCTCGAGCTTTCGGTCGAACTCGATGTTGAGCGTGCCGTCGGAGAGCTCGATGTGGTCGAGCCCCAGCTCCTTGAGCCAGGCCACCAGACGGTCCAGGCGGTTCTGGGCGATGGCCAGTTCGGTGAGCGTGCCGCCGAACATGACGGTGATCCCATGCTCCTTGTAGCGGGCCAGCTTGGCCTCGAGATTCCCGGTCGCGACCGCCGTGCCCCAGCCGAGCTTGACGATGTCGATGTAGTCGCCCGCGACCTCGACCAGGCCGTCGATGTCGGCCACCGAGAGGCCGCGGTCGAGCACATGCGTCAGACCCTCCTGGCGGGGCTTCTCGGTGCGCGGGGGGAGGTCGAGGAGATCCTTCATGGCGGACATGGGAACGGAAGAGAGTAGCGACGAGCGCGCGCCGGGCGATCCCCGGGGCCGCGCAGGGAGCTCAGCCGGTCTGAGCCAGGTCGGTGCCCGCGGTCACCACGACCTGCGTCGTGCACGCCGAGGTGCCGCCGCACACCTTGGCGCGATCGCCCTGGCTGACCCCCTGGACCGAGGCCGGGCCGAGGTTCAGGGACTTGGCCACGGCGAGGGCGTCGGAGCGATACGTCGGAGCGGTGTAGCCGACGATGGTGGAGGTGACCCCGCTCTCGGCGGCATTCTGCTTGGTGCCGCCCTTGTAGCCGGCGGTGGTGAGCTTGCCCAGGACGTCGGCGGCGAGGTTGTCGGTGCTGGTGCCGTTGAGGACGGCGACCGTGACCGAGCTCGGCGTCACCTCCGTCACCGCGCCCTTGTGCTGCTTGGTCCCCTTGCCCTTGGCGCCCGCGTCGGTCCTCGAGACCGACGCCGCCGACGAGGAGCTCGACGACGACGAGCTGCTGCTGCTCGAGCCGGTCACGAAGATGAGCACCACCGCGACGGCGGCCGCGGCCAGGACGGCCGCCAGGATGAAGAACACCGGGCTGATGCGGCGGCCAGGCCCCTGGCCACCGCGCCGCGGAGGCGACACCGGTGGACGCGCGGGTGGGCGCTGCTGCTGGCGGGGCAGGGCCACCCGCGGCGGCGGGGCGGGCTCGGCCGCCGCCGCCATGGTGGGCATGGGGACGGGCACGGGCGCGCGAGCGACGCCGTTGCCGCCGCCCGCGGCCGTGGACGGCGGCGGGGCGGGCGGGGGCGTGGTCATGGAGGGGGGCGGGGTCGCCACGGTGGCGTCGGAGACGTGGTCGCCGCCGTCGCCGTTGGTGGAGGGCCGCAGCGCCCGGATCGAGATCTCGTCGGGCTCGGCGAGGGGGATGAGGCGCGTGGCGGAGCTGAGCGCGGGGGCGCCGACGCCCGCGGGCGCGGCCGGGATGAGCGTGGCCACGCCACCGGGCTCAGCGACCTGCTCGCCCGGGATCGCCCGGGTCGCCCCCGGCCTGGCCAGGCGGGCGGCAGCAGGAGGCGCGGCGACGGGGGCGCCGGTGGTCTGCGCCGCTGCGGGAGCCGTCTGGTGGGCGCGCTGGCGCGAGAGGTGGTCCAGGTGGAGCTGGAGCTGGTAGAGCTGCTGCTCGGCCTCGTCGGCGCGACGACGGAGGTTGGCCGTCTCGCGCGACTGCGTGAAGAAGAGCAGGACCAGGAGCGCAAGGCCGATGATGGCGGCGAATCCGGCCTTGGCACCCACCGTGTTGATGAAGTGCTGGATCGAGAGTGCGTACGCGATCGAGGCCATGGGTTACGGGCGCAGTCTAAGGGTGGACGTCGGGGCGTCGCCGGAGGGCAGAGTGGCGCGCGCACCGGACAGTTCGGACACGGTTTTCGCCAACGCGGCGGCGTCACCTTCGAGAACGAGCAGGTTTATGTCCGCGAACGTGCCGTCCACCCACTCGGGGTCCAGGCGATCGTGGCTGGCGCGCTGGATGCGCTGCACCGGCGTGGGCTGGGGGTGCTCATGGGTGTCGAAGAGCTCCTCGTGGAACTTCTCACCCGGCCGGGCGCCGACGATGTCGATGGCGATGTCGCGCTCGGGCTCCAGGCCCGAGAGGCGGATCATCGTCTTGGCCAGCTCGATGATGCTGACGGGCTCGCCCATCTCCAGGACGAACACCTCGCCGCTGGCCTCGTCGCGCAGGGACCCTGCGCGAATGATGAGCTGCACCGCCTCGGGGATGGTCATGAAATAGCGGGTCATGCGCTCGTCGGTGACTGTCACCGGGCCCCCCGCCGCAATCTGCCGGCGGAAGATCGGCACCACCGAGCCCGAGGAGCCCAGCACGTTGCCGAAGCGCACAGTGGCGTAGCGCGTGCCCGGGTGCTTGGTGGCCTCCGCCTCCACGGCCCATTCCGCCAGGGCCTTGGAGGCGCCCATCACGGTGGCCGGCTGGACCGCCTTGTCGGTGGAGACGAGCACGAAGGTGTCCACTCCCAGCTCCCCGGCGATCCGCGCCACCAGCCGCGTGGCGAGCGCGTTGTTGCGGATCGCCTCGACCGGATTGCTCTCCATCATCGCGACGTGCTTGTAGGCGGCGGCGTGGAAGACGACGGTGGGTCGGTGCTCGGCCAACACCTCGCGCATGCGCTCCTCCTCCTTGCAGTCGGCGAGGACGGGCACGGCGGTCCGGATGTGGCGGTCCTCCTCGAGCTCGCGGCGGATCTCGAACAGGTTGTCCTCGGCATGGTCGACGAGCACCAGGCGGCGCGGGCCCACGCGGGCGATCTGGCGGCACAGCTCGGAGCCGATCGAGCCTCCCGCGCCGGTCACCATCACGATTTCGCCGGCCAGATAGGCGCCGACACGCTGGAGCTCCTCGCGGACGGGCTCGCGGCCGAGCATGTCCTCGACGCGGACCTCGCGCAGTTGGCGGGTGACGCGCAGCTGGCCTGACCCGTCGCGCAGCAGCTCGAACACGGTCGGCATCGTCCGCACCGGGATCCCGCGCTCGCGGCAGGCCGCGACGACGCGCCCGCGCAGCTCGCCCGGGGCCGAGGGGATGGCGATGACGACCTCGTCGGGCTCCACCTCGTCCAGCACGCGGGCCAGATCGGCGTCGGTGTTCCCCAGGACCTTGAGGCCGTGCTCGTCCTTGATCCCCCGCTTGCGCGGGTCGTCGTCCAGGAAGCCGACGGGGGTCAATCCGAGCCCGGGGTTGCGCGCCAGCTCGCGCACGACCAGCCGGCCGCCCTCGCCGCCGCCGACGATGAGCACCTCACGCGCGCCCTTGCCGGCGCGAATGGTGCGGATCCGCCCCTCCACGATCAGCTGCACCGCGAAGCGCGCGCCGATGAGCAGCGCCAGGGTGAGCAGGAAGAACGTCGCGATCACGCTGGCCGGCAGCGCCACGGGCGCGGGAGGACCGGGGTAGGAATGCGCTTTGCGGACGTGCAGGATGCCCGGGACCCTCGTCGTGGTCGGCCACTGCAGAGGGTGCAGCAACGCGATGATCCCCACCACGACGACGGTGGCGACGAACACGGCCTTGATCACGGCCTCGTAGTCGCGCTGGCCGATGAAGCGCCACAGGCGCTGGTATTGGCCGAACGCCCCCAGCGCGACCAGCGTGACCACGACCACCCACGCGATCGTGTCGGTCAGGAGATGGCCGTAGCGCTGGTTCTGGAGGTGGAAGTCACCCTCGAACCGGAGCCAGAAGGCGAGGAAGTATGCGAGCGCGACCAGCAGCCCATCGACCACCAGCTGGGGAAGCGCGTGACGATGGACGGGGAAGGCCGCGGATCTGATCCGTCGGCGCATGCGGCGCGGATTCTAATAGCCGGTGTGTGAAGAACTGCTAAGGCCCGGCTGGACCCCGCGGGAGATCACTTCGGGACGAGCACGCCCTGGGGGTGGCGGGCGGTCGGCACATAGAGCGACTTCAGCTGGTTACAGGAGCTGCCCGCGGGCTCGTGATTGGGGGTCACCGACCACCCGTTGGGCAGCGACGTGAACAGGACATCGGGGCGCTTCTTGGCCAGCTCGATCTTCGGCCGGTAGCCGATGACGCCGGTGTTGCGGTGCAGGTACCAGCCCATGATGCTCACGTACTCCACGTTGAGCACCGGCCACCCGCAGGCCTGGATGCGCTCGGGCCCCAGCGCGGCAACGAGCGCGCCGAGCTTGTTGATCTCCTTGGTGCGGTCGCGCTCGTGGTTGATGTCCTTGTGCTCGGCGCGGGCGGTGGCGATGCCCTTGGGGACCATCACCACGAGCAGGACCAGCGCCAGCGGGATCCCCGCCCAGGTCGGGAGCACGCGCCAGTAGCGCTTGGCGTCCAGCAGCAGCCAGCCGAAGCAGATCCCGGCCAGCACCGCGGTCAGCCCCGCGGGCTCGAACAGGTAGCGCGGGACGCCGGGGAAGCCGTGCAGCACGAAGGCGATCTCGATGACGACCCAGCCGATGGCCATGCCCGCGAGCGTGACCACGGTCCAGTTGCGACGCAGGAGGGCGAGCACGAGCACGAGCAGCGCGGCCAGTTCGAGCACGATGTAATCCAGTGCCGCGAAGCGGCTGATCGTGCACGTGATCTTGCCGGTGGTGCATTCGCGCGGCGAGCGCAGCGCCAGCTGTCCGGCGATGTTGGGGCGCCCATTGGTGATCGTCGGGACGCCGAACCAGAAGAACAGCGTCAGGACGGCGCCCCCGATGACGTCCTTGCGCATATTGGGGTGCCTGCGGATGAGGTAGATCCCGTAGATGGCGAGGAACGGCCACACCTCGGGGCGGCCCCAGCCGGCGAGCACGCCGATCCAGAACGCCCAGCGCAGGCGCCCGCACAGATACATGTCGATGGCGGCCAGGCAGACGCTGACGAGCATCGAGTCCGACTGGGCGCTCATCAGGTAGTGGAAGTAGTCCTGGATCCCCAGCACCGCGGCGCCGCCGAAGGCGCCGGCGGCGAAGGCCACCCACGCCGGGCCGCCCTCGGTGGCGGTCAGCCGGTAGGCGATGCGCCCGCCGAACACCGCCCCCGACAGCGAGATCGAGACCGCCGTGAGCATCCACAGGTACAACGCCCAGTGCCCGAACAGGGAGTAGACGACGGTGAAGACGAAGGTGAACGGCTTCCACGACGGCGCGCCGCCGAGGTTGAGCGAGCCGTGCAGCGTGTGGTAGCCCCAGTCCAGCCAGCCGTACGGGTCATAGCCGGGCCGCGTGTTGGCCCAGTGCAGGACGACGGCCGACACCAGCACCACAGCCAGCGCCACCAGCCACCACGTGAAGCGGCCCAGGGGCGAGCGAACGCCCCGGTCGGAGCGGCTCCGCGGCGAGGAATCGTGCCCCTCGGGTCCGAGGGAGTGCGGCGTCTCTAGCGTGGTGTCAGACACGAGGAGCTTCGCAACGGTACCAGCGCGGCATGTGAGAACGCGCTCATCGGCGCCGGGCGGGCCGCGAGAGCAGCTCCACCAGGACCTCTGGATCGCGCCGCACGCGCTCCGCGGATTGGGCGGTGTCAGCGGGGTCCGTCCCCCGATCGCGCTTGACCAGCTGCACCTGGTCGGGTCGCTGCAGCTGCGCCAGCCGACCCTCGGCGATGAGCTGCTCGTCCACGGCGCCCAGGCGCCCCTCGAACACGGTGAACACGGGCGTCCCGAGGGCCACCGCCTCGCGGTTCATCGTCCCCCCGGCGGAGACCACGAGGTCGGCGTAGGCGATCAGCGATTGGGCGTCGATGGCCTGCTCGGGGACGATGAACCCCCCGGCCCGGGCCAGCTCGGCGCGCTGCTCGCCCGTCCGCGGCAGGACCACGGTCTGGGTGCCGCGCAGCCGGTCCAGCACCTGGCCGAAGAGATCGTTCTCAAAGCGGTGATAGAGCGACACGGCCGGCGGGGTCCGCACCACGGCGATCGGCTCGGCGGGATCCAGGCCCAACGCGGCAAGAATGGCGCTGTCGGGCTCGAAGTCCGCCAGGTAGTACTCCTCCTTGAGCCCGGGGTAGCGCCCCAGCTTGCCCCGGGCGCCGTAGCGGTCCATGCGCTGTGGCGGGATCGCCTCGGGGATCACCACGGCCTGGGCCAGGCGGCAGTTGACGTTGTGCTGCACGGTGGCCCACTCGTAGTCAAAGGTGGTGGAGCACGGGATCCGCAGGATGGCGCTGGCCACGGTGATGTCGTTGGAGCCGTGGCCGATGGCCAGGTCAAACGGCCCGTGGCGCCGCCCCCAGCGGGTGAGCTGCGCCGAGCGGGCAGCCAGGCCGCGCGCCTTGTCCAGCAGGCCGGCGCCGCGGTGGTGGCCGATCGCGGTGTGCTCGATGCCGAAGCGGTCGCACAGGGCGAGCGTCTGGGCGAAGTCGCGCGCGGTGACGCTGACCTCGTGGCCATGCGCTCGCAGCCGCTCGATGACCGGGCGCAGAACCAGGACGTGGGGGGAGTTGGTGAAGTCGACCCAGACGCGCACGGTCAGCGCACAGGATGGCGGCGGCGGCGGCCGTTACGCGGCCGTCGCGAGCGTTGCGACGACCTCGCGGGCCTGCTCGTCGGTGAGGACGGGGCTCATCGGCAGCGCGATGATCTGCGCTGCCAGTGCCTCGGTGACCGGCAACGCAGCCACCCGGTCCACGTACGGGGCCATCGCCGGCTGGCGGTGCAACGGCACGCGGTAATAGCCGCGAGCCTCGACGCCGGCCGCCGTCAGTGCCGCGACGATCTCGTCGGCCCGGGGGTGGGTGACGGCGAACAGATGCCACGCCGGGTCGGTTGCGGCGGGCACCGCCGGCGGTGAGACGTACTCGCCCACGCCCGCGGCCAGGTAGGCCCCGGCTGCGGCGCGGCGCCCGTCGCACCAACGGTCGAGATGCGGCAGGAGCACGCGCAGGATGGCCGCCTGGATGGCGTCCAGGCGCGAGTTGTAGCCGACGTACTGGAAGGTCTGCTTGTCCCGTGAGCCGTGGAAGCGCAGCGACCGGGCAACCGCGGCGATGTCGTCGTCGTCGGTGACGATCGCCCCGCCATCCCCGAAGGCGGCGAGGTTCTTGGAGGGGTAGAAGGAGAAGGTGGCCACGGTGCCGAGGGTCCCGGCCATCCGGCCGTCGCGGCGGGCGCCGGCCGCCTGCGCGGCGTCCTCGAGCACGGGAAGACCCACCTCGCTCAGGTCGGGAGCGGGGAGTCCGAAGAGATCGACCGACACGATCGCCGTCGTCCGCGGCGTCAGCGCGGCGCGGACGGTGTCGACGGTGACGTTGCGCGTGTCGAAGTCGACGTCGCAGAACACCGGGCGCGCGCCCGCGTTGACCACCGCCTCGGCGCTCGCGTAGAACGTGAGCGCCGGAACCACGACGTCATCGCCCGGCGCCACGCCCAGGGCGCGCAGGGCGATGGTGATCGCGTCCGTGCCATTGGCGACGCCGATGGCGTGCCGAACGCCGAGATAGGCGGAGAACTCCTCCTCGAACGCCGCGACGTCCGGGCCGAGCACGAACTGGCCTGAGGCCACCACCTCGGCGATGCGCTGCAGGATGGTGTCGCGCAGCGGGGCCGTCGGGGTGGCGTTGTCAAACAGGGGGATCGCCATCGCGGCGCTACGTTAGATGAGACCCCGTTCACAGTCCCGCTCCGGGGCCCGCAGGCTTGGTGGCGGCCGCTAGGCTAGTCCGCGGTGCCGTTCCTCCTGGCCTCCCTGACCGGTCCGCTGGTCAACCTCGCCACGCATCTCATCGCCAGCCTCGGACTGGCCGGCGTTGCCCTGCTCACCCTGAGCTCGGGGGTCATCGGCGTGCCGGGAACCGAGCCGACGATGCTGTTCGCCGGCTTCGACGTCTTCCAGGGCAACCTCACGCTGCCCGGGATCATCGTCGCGGGCGTCGTCGGCGATGTCGCCGGAGCCTCGATCGCCTACTCCATCGGCTTCTTCGGCCAGCGAGAGCTGCTGGAGTCCCACGGCTCCAAGCTGCATGTGAGCGCGAGCGGCCTGGAGCGCGCCCATCGCTGGTTTGACCGCTACGGCAGCCCGGTCATCTTCGTCTCGCGCTTCCTGCCCTTCATCCGCGCGGCCTTCCCGTACGCCGCCGGCGTGGCGCGGATGCCGTATCCGCGCTTCGTCACCATGGCGACGCTGGGCTCGATCCTGTGGATCGGCGGGCTCGCGGTGCTGGGGCGCGAGGTGGGCGCCCAGTGGCAGACTTGGCGCCACCACCTGGAGTACGTCGACTACGTCGGAGCGGTGGTCCTGGTGGCCGCCGTCGTCTACCTGATCGTGCGGTGGAGACGCTCGCGCGGCGGAGCCGGCGGTGCACACAACCCGGAGCCGGCGGCTGATGTCGTCGCCGACTGAGGCTGATTCTGGTCAGGGGCAGGGCAGGCAGGAGATAGCGGTCGGAGAGGCGCTGCTGCTGGGCGCGCTGCACGGCCCGGCCGAACTGTTGCCGATCTCCTCCTCGGGCCACATCGCGCTCCTCCCCTGGCTGCTGGGCTGGGACTACAGCGACGCCGATGCGGAGCTGCGCAAGGCCTTCGAGGTGGCGCTCCACGCCGGGACGGCCGCCGCGCTGCTCATCACCCTCCGCACCGAGGTGTCGGATGCCGTCCACGACATGAGCCTCCGGATCGCCGAGCTCATCGCTCTCTCGTTCGTGCCGCCCGCGATCGTCGGCTACACCCTGGAGCGCCCCATCGAGCGCCGGCTGGGGACCCCGGGAACGATCGCGCTGGGCCTGGTGGTGGGATCAGTGGCGATGGCGCGGGCCGACCGCACGCCGCAGACGCGCACCTCGCACGACGCGGGGCTCGTCGACGCCCTCTGCCTGGGGATCGCCCAGGCCTGCGCCCTGCTGCCCGGCGTGTCGCGCAACGGCGCCACCCTGGCGGCGGCGCGGTGGCGCGGGTTCACCCGTGAGGACGCCAACAAGCTCTCGCGCCACGTCGCGCTGCCGGTCATCGCCGGCGCCACGCTGCTCAAGACCGTCCGCCTCGCCCGCCGGGGGCTGCCGCCCCGCAGCGCGCTGCCGATCGGCCTCGGGGCCGGCGCCTCATTCGCCTCGACGCTGGGCTCGACCTGGCTCATCCGCCAGGTCGAGCGTGACCGGTCGCTGCTCCCGTATGCGTTGTACCGGCTGGGGCTGGCGGCGGTCGTGCTCGCCCGCCTGGCGCGGCGGGCAGAGTCCGATCCATATACGACAATGGCGACGTGACCGACGCCTACGCAGCCGCCGGAGTGGACACGCGGCAGGCCGACCGCGGCGTCGCCGCTCTGGTCTCGGTCCTCAGCTCGATCGAGACCGGGCGTGAGCGGCTCTCGGTGCCTCTTCCCGGCCACTACGCCAGCGTCATCCGGATCGCCCCCAACCTGGGCGTGGCCCTGGCCACCGACAGCGTCGGCTCCAAGGTCATCGTCGCCGAGCAGGCCCAGCGCTTCTCCACCATCGGGATCGACTGCGTGGCCATGAACGTCAACGACCTCATCTGCGTCGGCGCTGAGCCGCTGGCGCTGCTGGACTACCTCGCCGTCGAGTCAGCCGACCCGGCCCTGCTCGCGGAGCTGGCCGAGGGGCTGCGCGCCGGGGCCGAGGATGCCGGCGTCGAGATTCCCGGCGGGGAGGTGTGCCAGCTTCCCGAGGTCATTCGCGGGCACCCGTCGCCCTACGGTTTTGACTTGGTGGGCTCGGCGTTCGGCACGGTCGCGCTGGACGCCATCGTCGACGGCCGGGCGTGCGCGCCGGGCGATGCCGTGATCGGGCTGCCGGCCTCCGGGGTGCACTCCAACGGCCTGACACTGGCGCGCCGCGTACTCATCGACGAGGCCGGCCTGTCCCTGGACGCGCGTCCGGCCGGGTTGGAGGGCGCCAGCGTCGCCGATGCCCTGCTCGAGCCGACCGTCATCTACGTCCGCGCGGTGATGGAGCTGCTGCGCTCGGACATCCCGGTGCACGGGCTGGCCCACATCACCGGCGGCGGCCTGCTCAACCTGCTGCGGTTGAACCCCACCCGACCCGGCGTCGGGTTCGAGATCACCCAGCCGTTGCCGGTGCTCCCCGTGTTCTCGGTCGTCGCCGAGCTCGGCGACGTCGCGGCCGCAGAGATGTGGGAGGTCTTCAACATGGGCTGCGGCTTCTGCGCCGTGGTGCCGGTCGCCGACGCCGAGCGCGCCGTCGCGCTCCTCGCGGACCGTCACCCCGGGACCGCGGTCATCGGCCGGGTCACCGACGCCGGGGGCCGCGTGCGCATGCCCGGTGTGGGCATCGAAGGCGAGGGCGGGCGGATCCGAGCGGTCTGACGCTTCCGTGGCCGGCGCTCGTAAGGACACTCTCACCGACTCTCGCGTGCACGTACGCGCCCCATGCACCCGCGGGACCGGCGCGTGCCGCACAATACAGACGGACGCATGAGCACCCTGGTGGGCACCAGTCTCAACGGCCGCTACCGCCTGGAGGCGAGGATCGCCGCCGGGGGCATGTCGACGGTCTACCGCGCCCTGGACGAGACGCTCGAGCGGCAGGTGGCGGTCAAGCTGATGAACCGCGAGGTCGCCACCGACTCCGACCAGCTCGAGCGCTTCCGCCGCGAGGCCCGCGCGGTGGCCCAGTTGTCGCATCCCCACATCGTCGGCGTGATCGACGCCGGCGAGGACGACAGCCGCCCCTACATCGTCTTCGAGTACGTCGAGGGCGAGACCCTGAAGGACCGGATCCGGCGGATGGGGCGCCTGCCCATCACCGAGTCCGTCGCCTACGCCATCGAGATCGCGCGCGCCCTGGGGGCCGCGCACATACGCCACATCGTCCACCGCGACGTCAAGCCCCAGAACGTCCTCATCGACCACGAGGGGTCGGCCAAGGTCACGGACTTCGGTATCGCCCGCACGCTCGAGGAGGATGGGCTGACCGCCGACGGCCGCGTGCTGGGCACGACGGACTACGTCTCGCCCGAGCAGGCCCTGGGCCAGGACGTCACCGGGCAGTCGGACCTCTACTCGCTGGGGGTCGTGCTCTACGAGATGCTCACCGGCGAGGTGCCGTTCACCGGCGAGAGCCAGGTCGCGGTGGCCATGAAGCACGTGCGCGAGACGATCCCCGACGTGCAGCTCAAGCGACCGGAGATCTCGGCCGCCCTGGCCTCGGTGGTCGACACCGCCACCGCCAAGCGCCTGGACGAGCGCTACGCCGACGACGCCGAGCTCATCGCCGACCTGGAGGACGTGCTGGCCATCGAGACGGCGCGCTCGGGCAACGTGACCGGCGAGGTCACCACGGTGCTGCGCACGCTTCCCTCGCCCAAGCGACGGCGGCTGCCGCTGCGCCGGCGCCAGCCGCTGCTGGTGGCCGGCCTCGGGCTGATCGTGGCCGCCGCGGTGGTGGCGATCCTGGTGTTCGCGGCCAACAACACCCACCACGGGACCGGCACGCTGGCCCAGCCGGCCCCCAAGGCCACGCCACACCCGATCTCGCTGTGCGACTCGTGCGCGCATGACTACAACCCCGACGCGCTGAGCGGTCCCAAGAACCAGCATCCCGAGCAGACCGGCTTCGCCATCGACGGCGACCGCAACACGGCATGGTCGACCGAGAGCTACCTCGGCGACACCCTGGGCAAGCCCGGCGTGGGGCTCTACGTCGACGCCAAGCCCGGCGTCGCCGCCGGGTCGATGATCCTCGACACCGACACTCCGGGCTTTGCAGTGACCATCTACGCCACCAGCCAGCGGCCCAATCCTGACACCTTCAACTCCGGGTCCAGCGGCTGGGTCAAGGTCGGCGCCGCACCACGGGTCAAGGCCGCGCAGACCATCCAGCTGAGCTCCGCGAAGACCAAGTACCGCTTCTTCCTGGTGTGGATCACGAGCCTCGGCGCGCACAGCCACGTCGACATCAACGAGATCGCGCTCTACACGTAGCCCTGGCGGCGTGGCCAGGAGTGGCGGTGAGCGTCGCGCGGGCGGGTGAGGGTCCCGAGACCCAGCCGCAGCGCCGCCGGGCGAACGCCCCACTGAGCCGGGCGAGGGAGGCCGCGCGGCTACCAGGTCCGGTCGGGCAGCGCCGGCGCGGTGCCGGCCAGCACCGCGGCCGCGGCGGCCAGCATCGGCCGCGCGTGATCGGCAAAGGCCAGCTGCGCCGGCAGCTCGGAGAAGGGAAACCAGCCAAAGCCGGTCGCCTCCTCGGGGTCCGGGCGGGGCTCGGCCTCAGGATCCTCCAGCTCCATCAGGTAAGCGCTCGTGATGCAGTGCACCCGGATGCCGTCGGGCGCGGGCGGCCCGTAGACATCGAGCCACGCCCCGATGTAGGCGGTCGCCCGGGCCCGCAGGCCCAGCTCCTCGGCGAGCTCGCGCTCCGCGGCGTGCATCGGATGCTCGGCAGCGTCGCAGAACCCTCCGGGCACATCCCAGAAGCCCCGGTAGGGATCCAACGCCCGGCGCAGGAGCAGGACTCTGCCGCCGCGCACGACGACGGCCTCGCCGCAGGGGGCCGGGTTGAGATAGTGGGGCTGTCCGCAGGCGGCGCAGATCGTGGGCGGCGTCGCATCCAGCCCGGCGCCGCATCGCCAGCAGTACCGTGCCCAGCCGCCCGCCTCCGCCATGGGGCCGCCCGCCTTCGCCATGGGGCCGCCCGCCTTCGCCATGGACCCGCCAGGACCACCCGGACCACCCTCCATCAGTGGCTGAGCTTGGCCTCGGCGGCGTGGCGCTCGAGCGCCAGCGTGACCAGCCGGTCCAGCAGCTCCGGATACTCGATCCCGCTGGCGGCGAAGAGCGAGCCGAACACGCTGGTGGGGGTGAACCCGGGCATCGTGTTGAGCTCGTTGACCAGCACGTCGGAGCCGATGACGAAGAAGTCCACGCGGGCCAAGCCCTGGCACCCCGACGCCGTGAACGCCTGCACCGCCAGCGTGCGGATCCGGTCGCGGACCTCGGGCTCCACCCGCGCGGGTACCACCAGGCTCATCCCGCCCTCGGCGTACTTGGCCTCGTAGTCATACCAACCGCGCTCGCCCGCAGCGAGGAGGATCTCCCCGGGCTCGGAGGCGATCGGATCGCCGTTGCCCAGCACCGAGCACTCGACCTCGCGTCCGGCGGCGAACGCCTCGACGATCGCCACCGAATCGTGCGCGAACGCCGTCTTCAGCGCAGCCGGGAGCGCGCCGGGCTCCGCGACCTTGGCGATGCCCACCGACGAGCCGAGTCGGGCCGGCTTGACGAACACCGGATAGCCCAGCTCCGCCACCGCATCCACGGTCGCTTTGGGGTCCGCGGCATGGTCTAGTTCGTCCACGGCGCGGTACGCCACCTGCGGGATGCCCTGGTCGGCCATGAGCTGCTTGAAGACCACCTTGTGCATGCACAGCGCCGAGGCCAGCACGCCGGCGCCGACGTAGGCCATGTCGAGACACTCGAGCAGCCCCTGCACCGTCCCGTCCTCACCAAAGGGCCCATGGAGCACCGGGAACACGACGTCGATGCCGGGCAGGCCCGAGCCCAGCGCCACCGTCACCGGCTCGCCGTCGCGCCGCCACACGCCGTCGCGCCCGACGCGGATCTCGGTGACCGTGTGGCCGGCGGTGCGCAGGCCCTCGGCCACCGACGCGCCTGAGGCCAGCGAGACCTCGTGCTCGGACGAGCGTCCCCCGGAGAGCACAGCGACTCTCTGAGCGCTCATTGGCCCTGCGAGGTCGTGGTCGTCGTGGTCGAGGTGGTCGGCGAGGTCGTGGTCTTCGTGGTGGACGTGGTCGTGGTGGTGGAGGACGAGGTCGTCTGCGCAAGCTGCCCGACGGTGATGGTCACGGTGCTCCCCTTCTTGGCGGTCGAGTTCCCACCCGGGCTCTGGGCCACGACCGTGCCGTTCTTGTCCGGGTTGGTGACGACCCGGATGATCTGGTTCACCTTGAACCCGGCAGCGCGCAGCGCGCTCTCCGCGCCCCCGGACGGGTCGCCGATGACCGTTGGAACCGTGGTGGTGGCGGGCGCCGTGCCCACGGTGATCGTGACCTGTGACCCGGTCGGAGCGGTGGTGCTGCCGCTCGGGCTCTGGCTGATCACATTGCCCACGTCGGACTGCGAGGACGCGGGCTGATTGCTGGGGCGCACGTTGAATCCCGCCCGGGTGAGATCCTCGGTGGCCGCAGTCTGGCTCTCACCCACCACGTTGGGGACCTTCTTCTGCGGTTGGCCGCTGGAGACAAACAGGGTCACCCCGGCCCCGTGAGGCACCGAGCGTGCCGTCCCCGGATTGGTGCCTGTCACCTGGCCGGCCGCGAACCGGCCCGAGCTCTGCTCCACCACGTTCGAGACCTTGAGCCCGGCCTTCTTGAGGACCTTGCTGGCCTGGGACACCGTCAGCCCCTGCACCGTGGGCACGGACACGTTGCCGGGGCCGGTCGACACGCTCAGCGTCACCGTGGAGCCCTTGTCGGCCTTTGTCCCGGCGGCCGGCGACTCCGAGACGACGATGCCCGGCGGCCTGTGATTGACCACCGGCACCGTGGACACCTGGAACTTGGACTGCTCGATGGTGGCGCGCGCCGCGTTGACCTGCTCACCGATGACCTTGGGCACCAGGACCTGCTTCGGGCGCGTCAGGAAGTAGGCGGCGGCCGCCGCCCCGGCGATCAGCAGGATGACGAGCAGCACCCACGCCCACAGCGTCCAGCTGCGACGCTCGCGCTCTTCGATGGGGTGCACCGCGGACATCTCGCCCGAGCCGTTGGTGGCCTGGCCCTGGGCTTCCTGGTAGGCGGCCAGGCCCGGGGCGATCGCCGCTCCCGCGCCCGCGGCGGCGCCGGCGGCGGCCACCGCAGCCATGCTGGCGGTGTGCTGGCCGGCGCCCGCGGAGGTGATCGCCTCGCGGCAGTGCTCGAGCACGGTGATGAGCTGATCGGCGTCGGCCGGGCGATCGGAGGCGTTCTTGTTGAGCACCCACAGGACGGTCTGCTCGAGCTCGGGCGGGATGTTGGGGTTGATCTGACTGGGCGGAACCGGCGCCTCGGAGACGTGCTTGAGCGCGATGCTGACCGCGGAATCGGCGTCGAATGGGAGCCGCCCGGTGAGCATCTCGTAGAGCACCACGCCGACCGAGTACAGGTCGGAGGCGGCGTTGACCGCGCGGCCCTGGGCCTGCTCGGGCGAGAGGTACTGCGCGGTGCCCATGATCGAGCCGGTCTCGGTCATGTCCGAGGCGCCGGCGCGGGCGATGCCGAAATCGGTGACCTTGGCGTGGCCCGAGTCGTCGACGATCACGTTGTGGGGCTTGAGGTCCCGGTGGATCACCCCCCGGCGGTGCGCGAACCGCGCCGCCTTGAGGATCTGGATGGTGATGTCGATGGCCCGGAGCGGGTCCAGGGGCGCCTCATCGCGGATGAGCTGCTTGAGTGAGCGCCCTGGCAGGTACTCCATGGCGATGTAGTAGGTGTCGTCGAAGGTCCCCCGGTCATAGACGCTGACGACATTGGGGTGCTGCAGGCCCGCCGCCGCCTGAGCCTCGCGGCGGAAGCGCTCGACGAAATCGGGGTCCTGGGCGAAGCGGTGGTGCAGGAGCTTGAGCGCGACCTTGCGCCCGAGCTGCTGGTCCTCGGCCAGGAACACGTCGGCCATCCCTCCCGATCCCAGCCGCGACACCACCCGGTAGCGGCCGTCGACCATGGTGTTCGGGAGCACCTCGGCCATCACTTCCCGTCCGCCAGCAGCGTCTGCACGATGTCGCGCGCGATCGGGGCGGCGACCTGGCCGCCGAACTGACCCTGCGTCTTCTCGATGGTCACCGCGACGGCGACCTTCGGGTTGTCGGCCGGCGCGAACCCGATGAACCACGGCTGGGTCAGGCCAGACCCGGTGGCGCCGATCGAGGCCGTGCCCGTCTTGCCGGCAAAGGGGATGCCGGAGCCCAGCTGGGCCGGAGTCCCGGTGCCCTCGTCGACCACGGTCCGCATCATCTGGTTGACCTCGGACGCCGTCTTGGGGCTCATCACCTCGTGATACAGCGTCGGCGTGAAGGTCTTGACCGTCCGGCCATCCGGATCGACCGCCTTCTCGCTGAGCAGCGGCTCCATGAGCTTGCCGTCGTTGGCCACCGCTGCGGCCACCATCGCCATCTGCAGCGGCGTGACCAGCAGGCCGCCCTGACCGATGGCGATGCGCCCGATGTCCTCGTTCGGGCTCCCGGGCCTGAACGGGCGGCCCTTGAAGTCGTAGGGACGGCTCGCGGCCAGCTCGTCGCTGGGGAGGTCGATCGGGGGCAGCGCGTAGAAGCCGAAGCGCTTCATGTACTTGGTCATCGTGGGCCGCCCGACGTTCTGGGCCACTTGGGCGAACACAGTGTTGACGCTCTCGGTCAGGGCCTTGGTCAGGGTGATCTCGCCAAAGCTCTGGTTGTTGTCGTTCTCGAGCGGCACCCCCGAGATCGTCTTGGGGGAGTCGCCGTTGATGAGCGATTCGGGCGTGTACTTGCCGCTGTCGATGGCGGCGGTGGCGGTGACCACCTTGAACGTCGAGCCCGGCGGGTAGCGGCCCTGCGTGGCGCGGTTGAGCTGGCAGGCGTCCGAGCAGGGGGCGTTGTAGTGGTTGTTGTCGTAGCTGGGGTTGGAGTACATGGTCAGCACCGCGCCGGTGCGGGGATCCAACGCGACGACCGAGCCGGGACGTCCGGCCAACTCCTGGCGGGCCTGCCGCTGGGCCTTGGGATCGAGGTAGGTGTAGACATCGTCGCCCACGTTGGTGTTGCCGCCCAGTGGCCCGAACACGGAGTTCAGCGTCGTCGACGGGCCCTTGAGATAGGGCAGGCGGTACTTCTCCAGCCCCGCCTCCTGGCGGCCGATGAGGTTGGCGTATCCGACGGGCTGGGCGAACAGCGGCCCCTGCGGATAGGTGCGCAGCCAGTAGCCGGTCTTGCGCTGCCTGACTGACCGCGCCAGCGTCTCGCCGTCGGCCGCGAGGATCCGGCCGCGCTTGATCTTGAGGGTGGTGATCAGCGTGCGGCTGTTGAGGGGATTGTTGTTCAGGGCGGTGGCGTCGAGCACCGTCCAGCGGGTCGTCCACACCACCAACAGCGCGAACAGCACCACGATCACCCCGAACAGCCGCATGATCTGAGCGTTCACGTGGTCGGCCTCCGCGAGCGGTCGGAGACGAGCAGCAACAGTGCCAGCAGGACGAAGTTGGCCACGATCGACGCGCCGCCGTAGGAGATGAAGGGCAGCGTCACGCCGGTGAGCGGGATCACGCGGGTCACCCCGCCGACGATCACGAACACCTGGAGCCCGAACACGGTGGACAGCCCGACGGCCAGCAGGGTCGAGAAGGAGTCGCGCGCCAGCGTCGCGGTCTTGAACCCGCGATAGATGAACAGCAGGTAGGCGACGAGGACCGCGGTGGCCCCGAACAGCCCCAGCTCGTTGGTGATGACCGCGTAGATCATGTCGGTCTGCGGGAAGGGGATCAGCTGCAGGATCGACTGGCCCCAACCCAGCCCGAACAGGCCGCCGGCCGCCTGGGCGAACACCCCGTTGGCCACCTGGAAGCTCCCGCCCTCCGCGTGGTACAGGCGGCTGTTGAACGGGTGCTGCCAGTCCTGAAAGCGCGCGTTGACGTGTGGAATGTGCGTGCCCAGGTACCAGGCGCCGATGCCGAACGCGACCAGCCCGATGACCACGAACGACAGGCGCCCGGTGGCGACGTAGAGCATCGACAGCAGCGCCCCGTAGAACATCAGCGAAGACCCGATGTCCGAGAGGAGGAGCAGCGCGACCATGGCCAGGCCCCAGATGATCAGGACCGGGCCGAAGTGCTTGAGCGGCGGCAAGGTGACCCCCAGGACCCGTCGCGCGCCCAGCACCATGACCTGGCGGGTGTCGCGCAGGTAGCTGGCCAGGAAGATGACCAGCCCGATCTTGGAGAACTCGGTGGGCTGGAAGCTCAGGCCGCCGGGCACCTTGATCTCGAGATAGGCCCCGTTGACCTGCTCGCCGATCCCCGGCAGGCGCGGGAGCACGAGCAGCAGCAGGGACACCACCACGATCACGTAGCGGTACTGCTCGAGCTTGCGGTAGTCGCGGAAGGCGATGATCGTCACCGCGAACAGGATCAGCCCCAGGACGAACCACTGCGCCTGCTGGCGGGCGTCGGTTGCGCTGACCCGGTAGACCATCACGATTCCGAAGCTGGCCAGTAGCGCCACCAGCGGGAACATGTAGGGGTCGGCGTTGGGCAGCGTGACGCGGATCAGGATGTGGGCGGCCACGCACAGGCCCAGGAAGATCGCCCCGTAGGTGAGCGACACGTTGGACAGCACCTGCTCGCGCTGGATGAACACGCCGGCGAATCCGGCGGTGACGAGCAGGGCGGCCGGAATCAGGCCGAACAGCTCACGGTTGCGTGCGCTCATCGCGCCAGCTGGCCGAGCTCGGCGGCATGCACGAGCGTGATCGCGTTCCCCTGCGAGCGCAGCTGATGGTTCAGCAGCCCTGAGCGCCGGTCGGCCGGGACTGCGCTGACCGGCACCCCGGAGACGTAGAACTGCTCGTACATTTTGATCCCCAGCGGCAGGTCGTAGGGGAACCCGCGGAAGATCGTGACGATGCCGTCGGAGTTGGTCCCGATGAAGAAGTACTCGCGGCTGGCCAGATAGGCGCCGCCCCCAACCAGGAACACCACGATCAGAGTGGCGATGAGGGCCGCGATGGGCTTCATGAAGCGCGAGGGCCGGCGCCGGCCGGGCGCCGTCTGGGGCCGGCCCTGGGTTCGCGCCAGCCTCGGCGGCGTGCGCTCCCGCTGCAGCTGGGGCGGGGGCGCGGTGAGCACGGCCCCGCTGTCGCTACGCGGCGGGTGGGTTCCGTGTCCCGTGGGATGGGCCGCTTCCGTCTCGGTCGCCTCGGCGGCGGCATGAGCGTCGCGGCCCTCGTCGGGGGCCCGGACGGGCTCCATGCCGACGACGGTCGGCTCGTCGACGTCGCCGGACGAAGCGCCCCCGACATCCTCGAGCCGGAAGAGGACCACCGTGATGTTGTCGCGCCCGCCGGCGTCGTTGGCGGCGGCGATGAGCTGGTCGCCGGCTCGGTCCAGGCTGCTCTCGTCGTTGAGGATCTGTCCGATCAGCTCCTCGCCGATCATCGAGGTCAGCCCGTCTGAGCACAGCAGCACCACGTCGCCCGCGCGCATCGGATAGGACCAGGTGTCGACCTCTACGTCGCCCTCGATGCCCAATGCACGCGTGATGATGGAGCGCTGGGGATGCTCGGCGGCCTGCTCCTGGGTCAGCTTGCCCTGGCGCACGAGCTCCTCGACCAGCGAGTGGTCCTGGGTCAGGCGCGTGAGCTCGCCGTCGCGGAAGATGTAGGCGCGGCTGTCGCCGACGTGGGCCACCGCCAGGTGGTCGTCGTCGAGGTAGGCGGCGGTGAGCGTGGTACCCATCCCGGCGTGCTCGTGCTGGGTGCGCGAGAGCTCGTAGATCCGCCGGTTGGCGGCGCGGATGCGGTTGATCAGCCGCTCCTCGGCGCTGCCCTCGTCCGGCAGCGCCTCGTGGAACTCCTCGACGGCCAACTGGGACGCCACCTCACCGGCCTGCGCCCCGCCCATTCCGTCGGCGACGACGAAGAGCGGTGCCCGCACGAAGGCGTTGTCCTCGTTGTCGCGCCGCTGGCGCCCGGTGTCGGTCTTCCAGATCGTGTCGGCTGCGCGGAGCATGCTCGAAGGTTTCTAGCGCCCTTGGCGGTGGGGTGGCGGGTTGCTGCGGACGATCGGTCGGGGTCTGTCGGTCATTGCAGATAGGAGAACTCGCTGTCGCCGATCCGGATGCGATCGCCGTCATACAGGGGCTGGGGCCCCGACAGCGGTTCCTCGTTGAGGTAGGTGCCGTTGGTCGAGCCCAGATCCTCTATCACCAACACGTGACCTTCACGGGAAATCCTCGCGTGGCGCGATGACGCGAACGGATCCTCGAGGCGGATCTCGACGTCTCCGCGGCCCAGGACGGCGCCGTCCAGGAGGTCATAGGCCACGCCGCTCTCGTGCCCGGCGGCGCGCTCCACGAGGAGGCGCGGCTCGAAGTCGTCGAGCCCGCCCAGGCCCTCCGACGCCGCGTCATACATCCCGGTCTCGTCCGGCGACGGGCTGCTCTGGGGCGTGGCCGGGGCGCCGCGCCCGCGTCGCAGGTCGCGGATTGCGCTCCACGCGACCCAGACGAGGAACAGGTAGAGGACGGCCAGGAACCCGAACTTCAGGCCCACGGAGACCGGCTGCAGCACCGTTGAGCCCATGCCCGTGCCTTACTCCAGCTCGAAGCGCAGCACGGTGGTGCCGACCTCGATCTCGTCGCCCGGTTTGAGCACCTCCGACCCCTCCACGCGGCGCCCGTTGAGACGGGAGCCGTTGGTGGAGCCCAGGTCGGTGAGGACCCAGGAGCCGCCGCGGGGGCGAACCTCGGCGTGGTTGCGCGACACGTTGGGATCATCGACCGTCACGTCGCACTGACGGCTGCGTCCCATGGTGGCCCCGCCCGGCCCGACGACCAGGCGCTTACCGCCCATCAGCAGCAGCGCGGTCTGCTGGCGAGAGCGGGCGCGCTCCTCCAACGGCTCGGCGACCCGGCCGGCGGTGCTGTAGATCATCGTCCGCCCCGACGCCTCCTCCTCGGGCGCGACCTCCTCGTCGGCCTCGGGCTCCGGGTTGACGACCCGCGTCTGGATCCCGAACTCCCCCAGGCCGAGGCGGTCGTCGGTCTCGAACTCCACCACCGGCCGTGACATCAGTACCAGCCGCTCCCGGCGCGCATGCTCCAGGAGGTAGCCGGTGAGCTCTGAGACGAGCGCATCCTCATAGTCGGCGAAGCGCTCCCGGTCACGCGGCGAGAGGAACACCCGGTACTCGTTGGGCACGTAGGTGCGCGACAGCGAGTGGGTGCGATGCTCCTCCATCTCGCGGGCCAGTTTCCGGGCGATTTCGACCGGGCGGACCTCCGAGCGAAAGGCACGGCTGAAGGTGCCTTCGACGAGGCCGGCGATCTTGCTCTCGATGCTTCTGAGCACACTCATCAGGTCGCCCCTCCGGGCGGATCCATGCTACGGGAGTCTCGCCCCAGGGCTACCTGAGCGCAACGCCACGCGCCGCGTCCCGAGCAGCGACGGAGCCAGCGCGACGACGGCCGAGGCTAGCGCGCCCAGCAGGGCAGTGGGGGCGGCGAGCCCGCTCGGGCCGGTCGCCGACCCGTGCCAGGCGGCGACCGCCACCCCGGTGGCCGACACCAGCACCGTGGCCCACACGACGACGCGGGCCACATCGAGGACCAGCGATCCACCGCGCACCAGCCACGGGAGGGTGACCGCCGCGAGCGCCCACACCAGCGCGGGCGCCAGTACCCCGGCCGAGATCTCCGGGCGCAGCAGGTGTTCGACGGTGACAGACAGGGAGCGCATCCAGGCGTGTGGGGGTGCCACACCGGGCACCAGCGGCAGGTAGAGAGCCTTCCCGGCAATCGCCGAGGCCAAAAGCAGCCAGACCCAGCCGATCGCCCCCAGCGCGGCGCGGCGCCACGGCGTGCCGGCACGTCCGGCCACGGCGGGCCATGC
The DNA here is from genome assembly GCA_963758035.1 of uncultured Actinomycetota bacterium. GTDB lineage: Bacteria > Actinomycetota > Thermoleophilia > Solirubrobacterales > Solirubrobacteraceae > Palsa-465. The sequence continues at coordinate 562,323 of CAVWTW010000010.1, read as the reverse complement.
GCCCGCCAAGCCGATGAGGCCGAGCGCAGGTGCGCCGGCACTGAGTGGCCAAATCGACGCAGCCATCGGGCTGAGCACGATGGGGAGCAGGAGCGCGATCGTGATCACGCCCGCAGCGCCCGGAAGGGATCGCGAAACGGCGACAGCCGCCAGCGCGATGATGAGCCCCCACCAGCCCAGACGCGGCAGGAGCAGGACCGCGGCGCCGGCGAGAAGTCCGGCCGCCGCCGGGGGCACGGGGGCGGGCGCCAGGGCGGTCAGCGCGAGCCACACGGTCAGGCCGGCCGCTCCGGCGGCGCCCAGGGCCCGCGGCAGCCACACGGGGCCGGCGTGGCCGGCCTGGGCCGCGGGATCGGCTCGGTGCGGGGCGGGCTCGTCGCCCCCGAGGTCGTCGCGCCATACGCGCTCGCGCTCGGCGGCGTGTTCGGGGTCGGCGGCGGTCGGTGGGCGCAGCGTCGTCCAGGCGCCGGTGACAACGCCCGGCTCGTCGCCGACATCGTCCAGGGCGAGCGCGAGGACCTGGCGCAACTCGCCCAGCGTGCCCCGCTCCCGGGGCCGGGGGCGCAGGGCCCGGTCGATGCCCGCCGACAGCGAGCGAGGGAGATCGCGGCGCTGGCGGCGCAGCGCGGGCAGGTGCATGCCCACCCGCCGGGAGGCGCGGCCGGGGCCGCTGGAGGCGACCGGATTGACCCCGCTCAGCGCCTCGTAGATGACCAGAGCCAGCGAATACAGGTCCGCGGGCTCTGCGACCTCGAGTCCCTCGGCCTGCTCGGGGGCCATGTAGGCGAGCGTGCCGAGCACGTCGCCGGGGTGCGTGAGCGCATCCCCGCCGACGACGCGCGCCACGCCGAAATCGGTCAGCTTGGCCACCTGGACCGCGCTGGTCGGCGCCTCGGGGACCAGGACGTTGGAGGGCTTGACGTCGCGATGGACCACGCCGTGGGCGTGGGCGTGCTGCAGGGCGTCGCACAGCGCCAGGGCGATGCCGACGATGTCACGGTCAGACAGCTGGCCGTGGTCGAGCAGGGTGTCGAGCGTCGCGCCGCGGACCAGCTCGGAGACCAGATACGCGCCGTCGTCGTCCACCGCGGCCTCATACAGGGTGACGATCGCCGGGTGCGAGAGCCGAGCGGCCGCGCGGGCCTCGCGCTCGAAGCGGGCGGGCGAGGACGTCGTCCGCTCACGCGGCAGGATCTTGACCGCGACGTCGCGCTCGAGGCGCTCGTCGCGGGCCATCCAGACGGTTCCGAACGCGCCCGCCCCCAGCCGGCGCGCCAGGCGGTAGCGGTCCAGCACGACGGGCCCGGGCGGCGGTGAGGGCAACCGGGACCCCAGCCGGCTGGTCGCGAGCTGGCTGGGGTCGATCTGGGCGGCGTCCAGCTGGGCGACATCGGGCTGGCCGGCGGGTCGCCGGCGGGTCGCGAATGTACGGGTACGGGCCGTCGATGGCTCGCGGGAGCGCATGGAGCGCTCTTCGCCGTCGGAGGGGCCGTCCCTGCGCGCGGGCGGCCCGCGGCATACCGCGCGCGCGTGGTTGGGATTTTGTGAATCCAGCCGCGACGGAGGTCATACTGCGCACTTCCACCGGCACAGCAAGGAGCGGTACCGCTTGTCGTTCTTCGACGAGGTCGACGAACCACCTCGGCCAGAGCCTCGTACTCGCACGACGTCCCGCGCTGGATCGCGCGGCCGTCGCCCCTCAGGTCCTGGAGGCGGGAGTGGTCGCCCGCCCGGCGATCACCAGGCGATCCAGGTCCGCCGGGGCGTGGCCATCATCGCCATCATCATCGTCATCGTGCTGGTGGCGGTGGGCGTCCACAGCTGCCAGGTGAGCGCGACCAACTCCGCGCTGCAGGACTACACCAACAGCGTCTCGTCGCTCAACCAGCAGTCCGTCGCCAACGGCAAGCAACTCTTCACCACGCTGGGACAGGCGTCGCAGGCCGGCAGCGGCACCGAGGTCCAGCACCAGATCAACCAGGTCCTCAACGATGAGGACAAGGTCTACAAGAAGGCCAATCAGGCGAGCGTCCCCGATCAGGTCAAGTCCGGCAACGCCGACTTCCTCAAAGCCCTGAAGATGCGCGTCGACGGGATCGGGGGGATCGCCAACGAGATCCAGCCCGCGCTCTCCAGCACGGCCACGGAGGCCCAGATCAACGCCATCGCGGCCGAGACCGCGAAGTTCTATGCCTCCGACGTCCTCTATAAGGACTACGCGCTGCCGCAGATCTACGGGGCACTCCATGCCGCGGGCACCCACTTCAGCCCCATCAACGGCGACCAGTTCGTGCCCAGCGTCCAGTGGGTGCTGCCGAGCTTCCTGGCCTCCGTGCTGCACGTCAACGTTCCCGGCGCCACGTCGACCAAGCCCGCCCCGGGCCTGCACGGCCACTCGCTCACGTCGGTCAGCGTGGCCGGGACGACGCTGCAGACCGGGGCCACGAACACCATCCCATCAAGCCCGATCCCATCGTTCACGCTCAGCTTCGCCAACGGCGGCACCAACAACGAGCACAACGTCAAGTGCAAGGTCACCGTCAACGGCACCAATCCGGCCGTGACCGGGACCGCGACGGTGCCCGAGACGTTCGCCGGCAAGAGCGCCACCTGCACGGTCAAGCTCAATGCGGCCCCGCCGCAGGGCACGCAGACCGTCGTGGCGACGGTCGAGCCGGTCCCGGGCGAGAAGAACAAGGACAACAACACCATCACCTATACGGTCACCTTCCAGTAGCGCGGGCCGGGCGGGGCCACGCCCACCGTCCAGACCGGTCACTCCTCCGCGCCTGGGCCTATCCTTTCTGCGGTGCATGACCTGACGAGTACCGTCGGCATCGTGGCGATCGCGGCGGGGGCGGTGGCCGTCGTCGCACTGCTCACCAGCGTGGTGCTGGCCTTCCGGCTCTCCCGGCTGCGCTCTGAGCAGCGAGCCGTGCTCGGCGACCGCCGCGAGGACCTCGTGGCCCATGCCGCCTCGCTGCGCAGTCAGTTCGAGGCGCTGCACCAGTACGTCGAGGACATCTCGGGGCGGCTCGATCAGCGCATGACCACGGCCGAGCAGCGCCTCGATGGAGCCGTCGCCTACACCTCGCTGGTCCGCTACGACGCCTACGGCGAGATGTCGGGGCATCAATCGATGTCGATCGCCCTCCTGGACTCGACGCGCTCCGGAGTCGTGCTGTCCGCGATCCTGCACCGCGACCAGGCCCGGCTCTACGCCAAGCAGGTCCACGGCGGCCGCGGCGAGCTGGAGCTCTCCCCCGAGGAGGAGGAGGCGATCAAGCTCGCCCTCCAGGCCAAGGGCGGTCAGGGCGGGGGCGGCGCGCCGCAGCAGTCCGGCGGGATCGCCCCCACCGGCGCGCGCTGATCGGCCGATGCGGGCCGGCTACTTCGGTCCCGAGGGGACCCACACCCAGGAGGCGTTGCTGGCCGACATCGCCGGCCTGGAGATCGACACCGTCCCCCTGGCCACGATCTACGACACGGTGATGGCAGTCCACGAGGGCGCCGTCGATACCGCCCTGGTGCCGATCGAGAACTCGCTCGAGGGCTCGGTCAACGCCACCCTCGACGCGCTGGCCATGGAGACCGATGACGTGATGATCGTGGGCGAGGTCGTCCAGCCGATCCGTCACTGCCTGATCGCCCGGACCTCGCTCGAGCTAGCGGAGATCAAGACCGTCGTGTCCCACCCGCAGGCCAACGCCCAGTGCGCGCGCTTCATCCGCACCCGGCTCCCCCAGGCCCAGGTGCTGGCGGGCAGCTCAACGGCCGATGCCGTGCGCGTCGTGGCCGAGCACGACGGACCGTGGGCGGCGCTCGGCAACCGCCTGGCCGCCGAGCGCTACGGCTGTGTGGTCCTGCGGGCCGGGGTCGAGGACGTCGCCGAGAACGAGACCCGGTTCGTGTGGCTGGCGCGCGCGGGCACCGATCCCGGGGGCCCACGCGTGCTCGCCTCGGGCGCCGCGCCATTGGGGCCGTGGAAGACCGCCATCGTGTTCTGGGGCCTGGGCTCAGAGGCGCCCGGATGGCTCGTGGCCTGTCTGTCGGAGTTCGCCCGACGCGGCGTCAACCTCACCCGGATCGAGTCGCGCCCGCGCAAGCAGGGCCTGGGCCGCTACATGTTCTTCGTCGACCTCGAGGGCCACGAGGAGGACTCCCCCATCGCCGCCGGCTTGGACGGCCTGCGCGAGCGCGTGGAGCGGCTCAAGGTCCTGGGCTGCTATCCCGCCGCCTGACACGATGTCGCCGCGCGCCGTGCTCGCAGGTCCCCCACCCGCATCGGTAGACTGGGCGCCAACTCGCGTCCTATGGCCACATTCGTAACACCAGAGCCATTGGGGTCCGCGCCGCTTTCTGAGCACCAGCGGCGCGGGCGGGAGGGCGGACGGGTGCTCGTATTGAACGCCACGTACGAACCGATCAACGTCTGCACAGTCCGACGCGCGGTGGTCCTGCTGCTCAAGGACAAGGCCGAGATGATCGAGCGCTCTGAATGGGAGCTGCACTCGGCGAACTCGACGATGGCCCGCCCGATGGTCATCCGGCTGGTCAGCTACGTGAGGATCCCGCGCGACACGCACCGGCGCAAGATCACCCGCCGCGCCGTCTTCGCCCGCGATGACTGGACCTGCCAGTACTGCGGCGCTCGCTCCAACCTCACCGTCGACCACGTCGTGCCCCGGTCCAAGGGCGGGCCCTCCAGTTGGGAGAACATCGTCGCCTCGTGCGCGCCGTGCAATCGCCGCAAGGGCAACTCGCTGCCCCGGCAGGTGGGCATGCACCTCAAGACCGAGCCGCGGACGCCCAACCCCAACGTGTTCATCCAGGTCGCCAGCCCGACGATCCCGGCGGCGTGGCGGGCCTACCTGGCGGCCTGAGCCCGCCGGCCGTCATCTTCCACATCGCCACGCGGTCCGCGTGGGACGCCGCGCTGGAGACCGGCAGCTATCGCGCGCCCGGCTACGACACCGACGGCTTCATCCATCTCTCCGATCCTCAGCAGGTGGCCCGGGTCGCCAACGCGCGCTTCCGGGGCGGGCGCGACCTGGTGCTGCTGTGCGTCGCGGTGGACCGGCTCGGGGCGCCGCTGCGCTATGAGCCCGGCGACCCGGGCTCCGACGAGCTGTTCCCGCACCTCTACGGTCCGCTCGAGGTGGACGCGGTGGTGCGGGTGCTCCCGTTTGCCGAGAGCGCCGACGGGTTCACGCTGCCGCCGCAGGCGACGTAGCGCTCAGCGGTCCTGCGCTACCCCTCAGGCGGCGTAGCGCTCGGCGGACCGTGCCCGCGCCTTGGCCGCCTCGACCTCGCGGTTCTTGGCCGGGGCGTTGGTGGTCAGCGACCCGAGCAGCCGCGCCGAGATCTCGGCGATCTCGTGCACCGCCGCGTGAAAGGCCTCTTCGTTGGCCTTGGACGGCTTGGTGGATCCGCTGATCTTGCGAACGTACTGGAGCGCGGCGGCCTCGATCTCATCCTGGCTGGCCGGCGGCTCGAAGTTGTGGAGGGTTCGGATGTTTCGGCACATACGTCGATCGTAACGCGCCGCTCGTGCCGGACCCCCGAGGCCCGCGCGGCGTCGGCGTCGGCTCCCCTTAACGGGCGAAGGGCGCCGCTCGACAACGGCGCCCTTCACCAATCTGGCTGCTGACCACCACGAGCCGTTAGTGCCGGAGGGACAAATCCCGGGCGCTCGGATGGCGGCGGTGTCGCGGGTTGGACTCCGCTAAGCGGGGTCAGCCTCCGACCTAGCGGCCGGACACCTCCAGGGTCCCGCAAGAACTGTCAGACAAGCTCGGACCACCTCCTTTCTCTGGTACCAAGGAGATTAGCGAATCGGACCGGCGGAAAGTGCGGGGTCGCCGGGTGGGCTACTCGTCGCCGGGCGCAGGCACGTCGTCCGCCCCCGAATCGCCGGTGTCGTCGTCGCCGTCCAGCTCGTTATCAACCGGCTCGTCGACCGGCTCGTCGACGATGTCCGGGATGTGCGCGACATCGGCGGGGGCGGGCACGTCGTCGTCGCCCACCGACACCGGACCGTCGCCGGCCACCTTCGCCGCCGTATCGGCCTCGGATTCGACCACGAGCGCAACGGCGCTCACCTGGTCGTCATCGCGGATGTTCATCACGCGGACGCCCTGAGAGGCGCGGCCGTAACGGTTGATGCCGCGCACCGAGGTCCGCTGGACCATCCCGTTCTGGGAGATGAACACCAGCTCCTGGTGCTCTCGCACCACGAGCGCGCCGGCGAGCTGACCCTTGTTCTCCGTGAGGGTGATGGTCTTGACACCCATCGTGCCGCGGCCCTTGACCGGATAATCGGAGATCGGGGTCCGTTTGCCGTACCCGTTCTCGGTCACGACCAGTAGCTCCTGATCGTCACGGGCCACGTCCATTGCCAGCACGGAGTTGCCCTTCTGGGACACGTTCATGCCACGCACGCCGCTGGTGTCGCGACCCATGGAGCGAACCGCGTCCTCGGAGAAGCGCGCCGCCTGGCCCGAGCGCGAGACCATGATGATGTCGTCATGGCCGCTCGTCCTGCGCACCGCCATGAGCTCGTCGTCATCTCGGATGTTGATGGCGATGATGCCGTCGGCCTTGATCGGCGTGTTGTACGCGATGAACTCGGTCTTCTTGATCTGGCCGTCCCGGGTGGCGAACACGAGGTACTTACCCTCGGTGAAGTCGCGCGTGGACAGCACGGACTGGACCCGCTCGCCCTCGCGCAGCGGCAGCAGATTGACCAGCGCGCGGCCCTTCGCGGTGCGTGACGCCTCAGGGAGCTCGTAGACCTTGAGCCGGTAGATCTTCCCCCGGTTGGTGAAGAACAGCAGGTAGTCGTGCGTGGAGGTGACGAACAGATGCTCGATGTAGTCGTCGTCCTTCATGTCCATGCCGGTGACGCCGACCCCGCCCCGGCGCTGCTGGCGGTAGGTGGAGAGCGGCAGTGACTTGATGTAGCCCGAGTGGGTGATCGAGATGACCATCTGCTGGTCGGCGATCAAGTCCTCGATGTCGATCTCGCCGTCGGCATGGGTGATCTCCGTGCGGCGCTCGTCGCCGTAGGCCTCCGCGATCTCGCCCAGCTCCTCCTTGATGAGCTGCAGGACACGCTGCTCGTCGCCGAGGATCTCGCGCAGTTCCTTGATGCGCTCCATGAGGTCGGCGTGTTCCTGCTTGATCTTGTCGGCCTCCAGAGCGGTCAGACGGCTCAGCGTCAGCTGGAGGATCGCCTGGGCCTGGATCACCGAGAGCTCGAAGCGCTCGACCAGGCCCGCGCGGGCGGTCTCGCTGTCCCGCGACGCGCGGATGAGGGCGATGACCTCGTCGAGGTTCTGCAGTGCGATGAGCTGGCCCTCGAGCACGTGGGCGCGCTCCTCGGAGCGACGAAGCTCGTACTTGGTGCGGCGGACGATGACCTCGCGCTGGTGATCGACGTAGTGGCCGATGACCTCGCGCAGCGAGAGGGTGCGCGGCACGTTGTCAACGAGGGCGACCATGTTGACGCCGAACGTCGTCTGCATCGGGGTGTGCTTGTGCAGCTTGTTGAGGACGACCTTGGGGATCGCGTCGCGCTTGAGCTCGATCACGAGCCGCATGCCACGCCGGTCGGACTCGTCACGGACGTCGGTGATCTCGGAGATCTTCTTGTCGTGGACGAGATCGGCGATCTTCTCGATCAACCCCCCGTCCCCACCCTTGCGCACCTGGAAGGGCAACTCGGTGACGATGATCGCCTCCTTGCCCTGGCCGATGGGCTCGATGTGAGCCTTGGCCTGCACCCGCACTCGGCCGCGCCCGGTGGCGTACGCGTCACGAATGCCCTCGCGACCGAGAATCGTCCCGGCCGTCGGGAAGTCGGGGCCCTTGATGTGGCGCATCAGGCCCTCGACGTCGATCTGCGGATCGTCGATGTAGGCGATGGTGGCGGCGACGACCTCGCGCAGGTTGTGCGGCGGGATGTTGGTCGCCATGCCCACGGCGATGCCAGAACCGCCGTTGACGAGGAGGTTCGGGAAGCGGGCCGGCAGCACGACCGGCTCCTGGCGTGTCCCGTCGTAGGTGGGCTGGAAGTCCACCGTCTCCGAGTCGATGTCCCGGAGCATCTCGGTGGCCAGGCGCTCGAGGCGAGCCTCGGTGTACCGCATGGCGGCCGCGCCCCAGCCGTCGATGTTGCCGAAGTTGCCGTGGCCGTCGACCAGCGGATAGCGCATGGAGAAGTCCTGCGCCATCCGGGCCAGCGTGTCGTAGATCGCCGTGTCACCGTGGGGATGGAACTTGCCCATCACCTCGCCGACGATCTGGGCGCACTTGACGTGCTTGCGGTTGGGCTGGAGGCCCAACTCGTTCATCACGTGCAGCACGCGGCGGTGGACCGGCTTCAGGCCATCGCGGACATCAGGCAGCGCGCGCCCAACGATGACCGACATGGCGTAATCGAGATACGCGGAGCGCATCTCCTCCTCGAGCCCGCGAGGCTCGATGTTGCCGCCGCCGATGGTGTCAATCGCAGACATGCCTTACCTACCGATTGGGGGTACGAGTTGGAGTGGCGGGGTGGATGGGTGAGCCCATTACGGTTGGGGTGGCGGGGTGGATGGGTGAGCTCAGTGTCAGTGTCAGTGTCATTCATCTGGGTGGGCGAGCTCATCATCAGATGTCCAGATTGGTGACGAGGCGTGCGTTCTCTTCGATGAACGCGCGGCGGGGCTCGACCTGGTCGCCCATCAGCATCGAGAACACGAGGTCGGCTGACGCGGCGTCCTCCATCGTGACCTGCACGAGCGTGCGGGTCTCCGGATCCATGGTCGTCTCCCGCAGTTCCTCGGCGTCCATCTCGCCCAGGCCCTTGAAGCGGTAGTAGTCGATCCCCTTCTGGGCGATGGCCAGCACCTGGTCGTGGAGGTCCTCGAAGCTGCCCGCGTCAGTGGTGTTGTCGCCGAGCGTGATCGTGAACGGAGGTGTGCCCGTGAGAGCGTCCAGGTCGCGGTGCACATCGGCCAGGCGTCGGTACTCGTTGGCCTCCAGGGCGGCGCGCCGGACGTGATGGGTGGTGGCGAGGCCCGTCTTTGCCTCCAGCGTGCGGATCACCAGCTCCTCGGGACGCTCCTCGATCAGCACGAGGCGGTAGGCGTGACCGTCACCGTTGCCCTCACTGCCGGCAACGTGGCTGAGCAGCGCCGGGACGTCGGTGATGTGCTCCTCGAGCATGCGCGCCTGCTGCATGAAGGCGACGACGCCGTGACCGTGGGCAGCCCGCAGCGCCGATGCCCAGCCCTCGTACTGCTTGAGCAGTCGGGTGAACCGCTTCCACCGCGCCTCGGTGAGCTTGAACGCCTTGCCCTGGCTGTCGGTGATCTCCAGCCTGTCGAACTTGTCGCCGAGCAGGATGTCCTCGAGCTCTGACTCGCGCTCGATGTAGCGGTGCTTCTGGCCGCGAGTCAACCGGTACAGCGGCGGCTTGGCGATATAGACGTAGCCGGCCTCGATCAACGGCTGCATCTCGCGGAACAGCAGTGTGAGCGCCAGCGTGCGGATGTGAGCGCCGTCAACGTCGGCGTCGGTCAGCAGCACGATCTTGTGATAGCGGGCCCGTGCGATGTCGAACTCGTCGCGCACACCGGTCCCGATCGCGGTGATGAGGGCCTGAACCTCGGTGTTGGCCAGGACCTTGTCGATCCGGCTCTTCTCGACGTTGAGGATCTTGCCGCGCAGCGGCAGGATCGCCTGGGTGCTGCGATCGCGGGCGCTCACCGCGGAGCCGCCGGCGGAGTCGCCCTCGACGACGAACAGCTCGGCCAGCGACGGATCCTTGACCGAACAGTCGGCGAGCTTGCCGGGAAGGGTCGAGTTCTCCAGCGCCGACTTGCGGCGGGTGAGGTCACGTGCCTTGCGCGCGGCGGCTCGCGCCTGCGCGGCCGACACCGCCTTGCGGATGACCGCCCGGGCCTCCTGGGGGTTCTCCTCGAGAAACTCCGCCAGCCTGGCGTTGACCACCGACTGGACGAACCCCGCCATGCCCGGGTTGCCGAGCTTGGTCTTGGTCTGTCCCTCGAACTGGGGGTCAGCGAGCTTGGCCGAGATGACCGCCGTCAGCCCCTCACGCACGTCCTCGCCGGTGAGGTTGTCGTCCTTGTCCTTGAGTTCGCCCTTCTCCTTCGCATAGCGATTGAGCACGCCGGTCAGCGCCGCGCGAAAGCCCGACAGATGGGAGCCGCCCTCGATGGTGTTGATGTTGTTGGCGAACGAGAACACCGACTCCTGGTAGGAGGAGTTCCACTGCATCGCCACCTCGACGGCGCCTTCTGAGCTCTCGCCCTCGAAGTAGATGATGTTCTTCTGGATCGGGTCCTTGTTCTGGTTGAGGTAGGCGACGAAGTCGCGGATCCCGCCCTCGTACTGGAACTCGACCCGCTTGCCCTCTTCGCGCTCGTCGACGATGATGATCTTCAGGCCCCGGGTGAGGAAGGCGGTATCCCGCATCCGCTCCTCGATGACGGTGAAGTCGATGTCGAGCGACTCGAAGATCTCGTCATCGGGCAGGAAGGTGATGGTCGTGCCGGTCTCTGAACTGGGCTCGCCCTTGACCAGGTCGCCCTGCGGCTTGCCGCGCGCGTAGGTCTGGCGGAAGACGTGACCGTCGCGCCGAATCTCGACGTCGAGGCGCTCGGACAGCGCGTTCACCACCGATACCCCGACGCCGTGCAGCCCGCCCGACACCTTGTAGCCACCGCCGTCGCCGAACTTGCCGCCGGCGTGCAGGACGGTCAGGACGACCTCGACCGCCGGGCGCTGCTCCTTGGCCATGATGGCGACGGGGATGCCGGCCCCGTCATCGACGACCGTGACGGAGTTGTCGGGATGGATCGTGACCGTTACCTCCGAGCAGCGGCCGGCGAGCGCCTCGTCGACGGAGTTGTCGACGACCTCGTAGATCAGGTGATGCAGACCGCGCACACCGGTCGAGCCGATGTACATGCCCGGACGCTTGCGCACCGCCTCGAGTCCTTCGAGAACGGTGATGTCCTGTGCGTCGTAACTGGAATTGCCGGCGCCCGCGCGGGCACCCTCGTCGTTCGTCACGATCCTCCGATGACGTTGACACGCCCCGGTCCCGCGCCAGGCCAGGCGCGCCGGGGCGTGAGGAATGGTGTACAGAAGAATAGCACAGAGGTCGGTCGAAACGGCCTCGGCGGCGGGCTCCTTTTGCCTGCAAAACGCCCAAAAACGTCCTGCCTGGACAAGCGGCTCAACGACCCCCGGCGACGCACCTCAGCCGCGATATCCCCCCGGAGGCCAACGCGCCGTTGAGGCGTTCGAGAATGGCCACGGACATCAGGTCCAGCTCCTGGGCCCATACCGACGCCGAACAGGAGACGGTGACCACCCCGCCGCGCTCGGCGGTCGGCTGCGCCTGAGCCGAGATCGAGGGCCCCACGACCTCGGGCCAGGCCCGCTGAACCTCGGCCAGCAGCGTCTGCGGAGCGAGCTCATCGGCGAGCACGGACAGCGCCGACTCCATCGAGCGCGGCGAGCGGCGGTAATGCGTCATCGCGCCCCCGCCATGGCCTCGGCGCGCACCTCGCCGTCGGTCACCTCCAGCCGCAGGACCCCCGGCTCCTCGGCGCCCGGGACCTGCTCGAGATCCGTGGCGGTGATCACCGCCTGGCCATCGCCGGCGCGCAGCAGCTCGATGAGCGCCCGGCGGCGGCGGCGATCCAGTTCGCTCATCACGTCGTCGAGCAGGAGCAGCGGCGGGCTGTGGCGGTGGGTGGCCAGCGCATCGCGCTCGGCCAGCAGCAGGGCGAGGAGAGCTAGGCGCTGCTGTCCCTGGGAGCCGTAGGCGCGCAGCTCACGTCCCTCCCGGGTGGCGACGAGGTCGTCGCGGTGGGGACCATGGCCGGTGAAGCCGCGCTCGATGTCGCCATCGATACGCTCACGCAGCTCCGCGGCCAGCTCGTCCGCAGTCGTTGCCTTGGACCGCGGCCGGTAGCGCAGGGCGGGGTCGCCACTGAGCCCGAGATCGGCGCACCAGCGCCCGAACGGCTGGACGATGGCGTCAACCGCAGCCTGGCGGTCGCCCATCAGGGCCAGGCCGTGGCGCGCCAACTGCGCGTCCCAGCTGTGCAATGAGTTGCGGCTGCCCGCGCCGGAGCGGATGCGCGCGATGAGGGCGTTGCGCTGGGCCAGGGACTGGTGATAGGTCCGGCGGGTGGCGACACGCGCCGGCCACAGGCCCGCGACGAGCTGATCGAGATGCGCGCGGCGCAGGGAGGGAGCGCCCTTGATGAGCTCGAGCCGATCAGGGAGGAAGACGCTCACCAGCGGGCGCTCGGACACCTCCACCAGCCGCTCGACGTTGGCGCCGTCGACCCGCATGCGCTTGGGCTCGCCCGGTGCGAAGCCCACGGACAACTCGTGGGGGCCGTCCTCGGCCTCGGCGGCGACGACAACGCGCGTGGCGCGCTCGCCGAAGCGCACCACCTCACGCTCGTTGGTCGTCCGACACGAGCGGCCGGTGCACCCGAAGTACAGCGCCTCGAGCAGATTGGTCTTGCCGGCGCCGTTGGGACCGGTGATCACGGTCAGCCCCTCGCCGAGTTGCACGCTCGCGTCGTGGTAGCCGCGGAAGTCGCGGAGACTGAGGCCCACCACCCGCACGCGAAGCCGCCGCCTCGCCTAGACGTTGAGCCTGATCGGCATGATCAGGTACCGGAAGCGGCTCTCGTCCGCGGCCTCGATGAGCCCGGGGCGCAGCGGACTGATGAGCTTGAGCCACACATCGCCGTCATCGATCGCCTCCAGGCCGGCGCGGAGGAACTCTGGGTTGAACCCGATCTCCAGCGGCTCGCCCTGGAACGCGACCGGCAGCGACTCCGAGGCCTCGCCGACATCCGGCGTCTGGGCCGAGACGGTCAGCTCGCCGGGCGCGAAGGCCAGGCGCAGCGGCGCGTTCTTCTGCGCCAGCAGGCTGATGCGCCGCACGACGTCGGTGAACTCCCCTCCGGCCAGGCGCAGCTCATGCTCGAAGCTCTCGGGCAGCAACTGGCGGTAGTTGGGGAACTGGCCGTCGATGAGGCGGCTGGACAGGATCACCCGACCGAGGGTGAACAGCACCTGGTTCTGCCGGACGCTGATGCTCAGCGCCTCAGCCTCGCCATGGCCGACGAGACGGCCCAGCTCCTGGAGCGCCCGCGCGGGCACGTTGACCTCGAAGCCGGAGGACAGGGGCGATTCGAGCGTCGTCTCCTTGACGCTGAGGCGATAGGAATCCGTGGCGACCATTCGCAGCTCGCGCTCGGAGGCGGAGACGAGGATGCCGGTGAGCACGGGGCGCGTCTCATCGCGCGAGGCGGAGCCGGCCACCTTCTGGGCAGTGGAGACGAAAGCGTCGGCCGGGACCTCGACCGCCGTGTCGGGCTCGGGCTCGGGGAACGGCGGGAAGTCGTCCCCACGCAGGGTCCGAATGTGAAAGCGCGCGTTGCCCGACACGAGCTCCACGTCCTGCTCGGCGGAGCGAAGCTCGAGAGTGACCGCGGCCGCCGGCAGCGAGCGCACCACGTCGAGCATCAGGCGGGCAGGCAGGACGACGGTGCCCTCGCGGGCGACCTCGGCCTCCAGCGGGACGCGGAGGCCGACGTCCATATCGGTGGCGCGGAGCTCGCAACCGTCCTGGCCGGCGCTGAGCTGCACGCCGGAGAGCGCCTGGATCGCGCTGCGAGTCGAGGCCACTCTGCTGACGGTCTGCAGCTGTGCGAGCAGAACATCGCGCTCGAGCGAGATCTTCACGATGAATACCTCAGAAAGGAGTTAGAAGTCATAGAGGGAAGAGAAGCTGTGGAGAACCGCGCGATCTCCGGCAAATAGCGGGCTGATGGCTGTTGAAGGCGGACAGGCAAGTCTGTCAACAGTTGCGGTCGGCTTGACGGACGGAGACGAGAGCCGACAGCGTGGCGATCTCATCAACAATCTGTTGATCGTTCTTGAGGCGCTCGGAGACGCGCTTGCAGGCGTGCACGACGGTGGCGTGGTTGCGCCCGCCGAATGCCCGCCCGATCGCCGGGAGGGATGCGCCGGTGAGATCGCGGGCGATGTGGATCGCCACCTGGCGAGGCCAGGCCACGGCGTTGGTGCGACTCGACGAGGTGAGCTCCTCGACGGAGAGCCTGAAGTGCGTGGCGACGATCGCCTGCACCTCGGCGATCGAAGGAGGCCCCGCTCCCCGCCGGGAGGGGTACATGGCATCCAGGACCTCCAGCGTGAGGGCGCGGTCGATCGGCCGCTGCGTGAGCGAGTGGAAGGCGACGACGCGAATGAGCGCGCCCTCGAGCGCGCGGATGTTGTCGGCCACGCGGTCGGCGATGAGGTCGAGCACCGTCGGGTCGGTGAGGGCGATGTTGTCGACGGCCGCTCGCTTGCGCAGGATGGTGACGCGCGTGGCGTGGTCGGGGGGCTTGATGTCAGCGACTAGGCCGGCCTCGAAGCGCTCGCGCAGGCGTTGCTCGATCGCCACGAGCGCGCGCGGGAGCCGGTCGCAGGTCAGCACGAGCTGGCGGCCGTGCTCGTAGAGCGCGTTGAAGGTGTGAAAGAACTCCTCCTCGGTCCGGGCCTTGCTGGCCAGGAACTGGACGTCGTCGATGAGCAGGACGTCCGCGTCGCGGTAGGCGTGCTTGAAGGCGTCGAGCGACTTCGTGCTGAGCGCGCTGATGAAGTGGTTGGTGAAGGACTCGGCCGTCGTGTAGCGCACGGTGGTGCCGCCCCCGTAGTCCGCGACGTAGTTACCGATCGCGTGCAGGAGATGCGTCTTGCCCAGTCCGGGCGGCGCATGGAGGAAGAGCGGGTTGTAGGCCTGGCCGGGGAGCTCGGCGACGGCCAGGGCGGCGGCATGGGCCAGGCGGTTGCCCTCGCCGATGACGAACTGCTCGAAGCGGTAGCGGGGATTGAGCCGGCTTTGCTCGGTGTCGGCCCCGGGGTGCTCGACGGCGGGTTCGGGGTGGGTCGCGTCAGATCCGGAGAAGGCGACGCGGGTGTGGGCCCCCATGGTCTGGCGCACGCAGCGCTCGAGCACGGGCCCGTAGCGCCCGGCGAGCCATTTCTGGGTGGCTCGCGGAGCCCGGAGGAGGAGCATGTCGCCGTCAAACGACTCGAGCTCGATGGGAGCCAGCCAGATCTCGTAGGCCGACGGGGCGACGCGACGCTGGAGCTCTGCTCGGATCATGCGCCATGCGGACACGGCGTCAGGTTGAGCGGGCAGCGTCAAGCGGCTCCTCCCGGGAGCGTTCGAGAACGATGGGTGAGGGCCCGGACGAAATCGCCCGGGGGGCGGCGAATATACCAACGGCCTTCCTGCCGCCTGGGTGCTTTCCCGGGGCGTTGGCGCAAAGCGCGGGAAAAAGCTCCGAGGGGTGCGGCGAGGCGCCGCGAGCGCGCAACGGCACTGGCCAAGGCGAGCCGCGCGCCTGCGTATACTCCGACGTTCCTCCCTGACTGCGGGAGCTTTTTGAGATGAAACGCACCTACCAGCCCAAGAAGCGCAAGCGCGCTCGTACCCACGGCTTCCGCGCTCGTATGCAGACGCGCGCGGGGCGCCTGACGCTCAAGCGACGGCGCGCAAAGGGACGCAAGCGCCTGACGGTGTGATGTCCCGCGGGTGGGCGGGATCGGTGTCCGCGCATCGGCCAGGGCGAGGAAGGCTGTCGCGCAGCGCGGAGTTTGACCGTGTCTTTCGCCACGGCCGGTCGCATGCCGGTCGTGAGCTGGTCCTCTACGTGTTCCCGCGAGGAGACGAGGACGCCGAGCCACGCCTGGGGCTGTCCGTGTCTCGCAAGGTGGGCGGCGCCGTGGAGCGCAACCGCGTCAAGCGACTGCTCCGCGAGGCCTTCGCGCGCGAGGGTGGGCGGTTGCCGGCCGGAACGGACGCGGTGGTGATCGCGCGGCAGGGGGCCAAGGACCTGGCGCAGCGCGATGGGCTGGCGGGCATCCAGAGCGCGCTGGCCGAGTTGATGGGCAAGGTCCCGGGCGCCACCGAGAGTGCGGCCGCCGGATCCGAGACCGCCCCCGAGGCTGCCCACGCCGAGGAGACGACCGCGGGATGATGCTGCTTCGCCGCGTCGCGATCCTGCCGATCCGCGCCTATCAACTGCTGCTGTCGCCGATGGTCGGGCAGCGCTGCAGGTACTACCCGTCGTGCTCTGAGTACGCCGCACAGGCGATTCAGCGATACGGCATACTGCGCGGACTCGTCCTGGCCGGCTGGAGGCTCCTGCGGTGCAACCCATGGAGCCGAGGGGGCTTTGACCCCGTCGAGGAGCAACGGCTGTTCAAGCCCCGAGCCGCCGCCCCGAGCGCCTCCTGACCATGCTGCTCGTCACCGCCAACATCTTCCAGCCGCTGATCGACGTCTTCGAGGCGGTGCTGAAGTTCTTCCACAACAGCATCGGGATCCCCTGGGGCTGGGCGATCGTGCTGCTCACCATCTGCGTGCGCGCGCTGCTCGTGCCCCTGACGGTGAGGCAGATCCGCTCGATGGCGCGGATGCAGCAACTGGCACCCGACATGAAGGCCATCCAGGCCAAGTACAAGGAGGACAAGCAGCGCCAGCAGCAGGAGATGATGAAGTTCTACAAGGAGAACAACGTCAACCCGTTGGCCTCCTGCCTCCCGCTCGCCGCGCAGCTGCCGGTGTTCATCTCGTTGTATTACATGCTGCGCCAGAGCCTGCGCCTGGACATCTGCCCGCTGTGGCAGCGCGCCAACAACCACGGGGTCCTGAGTGCCGCCCACACCGTGCCGTGCGGTGTCCACGGCGAGTCGAGCTTCCTCTTCATCGGGGACATCACCGCCAAGGCGACCGGCGCGACCCTGGTCATCCTCATCATCCTCTACGTCGGCACGCAGCTCGGGTCCAGCCTGATGATGTCCGGGGCGATGACGGACCGCACGCAGCGGCAGATCATGTTGTTCATGCCGCTGATCTTCGTGGTCTTCGTCATCCGGTTCCCGGCCGGCGTGCTCGTCTACTGGATCACCACCAACCTGTGGACGATCGGCCAGCAGTACGTGGTCAAGCGCCGCATCGGGCCGGTGCGCCCGGCCACCGCCGGTGGGGTACCACCACCGCCTACGGGCGGGGGCGGCCCGCGCTCAGACGGGGGCGGCCCGCCGAAGTCGGGCCCCAACGGCTCGGGCGGTTCGGGTGGAGGCCTGGGAGCGCGGATTCGCAAGCCCAAGGAGCCGGAGCCCGAAAAGCAACCTGTGGCCAGTGGCGCGCGCGGCGCTCCCCCGAAGCCCCCGCGCAAGAAGAAGAAACGCTCGGGCCGGCGGAGGTAACGGATGGGCGCCAGTTCAGAGGCCGCCGTCGGGCGGGTGCGCGAATTGCTGGAGCGAATCGCCGACGCCGCCGGGGTCGATGCGACGGTGGAGGTCCGCGACGCCGATGACGGCCTGCACGCCGAGTTCGTTGGCGAGGACCTCGGGCTGCTCATCGGCCACCACGGGCAGACCATCGATGCGATCCAGCATCTCGCCTACCGGATCGCCGGACACAGTCCGGATCCCACCCACCCACGCGTGTCGGTGCTGGTCGACGCCGCGGGGTACCGCGAACGCCGCGCCGTCGCGCTGCAGGCCACCGCCGACCAGGCGGCCCAGCAGGCCATCAGCGGCCATCGCCCGGTGGCCCTGGACGCGATGAGCGCCCTGGAGCGCAAGGTGATCCACGAGCACCTCAAGGGTCGCCACGACGTCGAGACCTACAGCGAGGGCCAGGAGCCCTCGCGGTACCTCGTGGTCGCCCCGCTCGTCGACTGAGCGCCCCGGCGACGTTCGGGCCACGCCGGCGGCGGCGCCCACCGCCTGACCGGGCAGCCCGAAAGGCGGGATGTTTCACGTTTTTCTTGACGGTGAAACACGCGGGCCGGTAGAACTCCACCGGTGCCCGAGCTCTCGGATTTCGATCGCGGCTTTCTCATCGGCTTGCTCGTCGGGGAGGGGTCGTTCGGCGGCGACGGGCGACAGCCCCAGGTGGTCCTGCGGATGCATACCCGGCACGAGGCCATCTTCCGATGGCTGGAGGAGCGCTTCCCCAACTGCCGGCTCTACGGCCCGTATCACCACGGTGGCCGCTCCTACTACCAGTGGATGGCGCGTGGGCGGGCACTGGTGGAGGATCTCCTGCCGATTTTGGAGTCACAGGACCTGGTCGCGCTCGACGGCCACGCGGCCGAGCGGTTTGACGCGATGTGCGAGCACTACGCGTCCTTCATCGATCGCGAGCGAAACCGCTGACCACGCTCGGTGCCCTTGCGCAGCGTCATGCGCTGTCTAGCGGACAGGCCGCTCAACTCGAGGTGCTGCTCGAGCTCGTCGCCGGCAACCCCGAGGCACCGACCACGGTCACCGAGCGCGACGGGATCCTGCGCGACCACCTCGCCGACTCCCTGGTGGCGCTCGAGCTGCCCGAGGTGCGAGCCGCGACGGCGATCGCCGACCTCGGCGCCGGCGCCGGGTTTCCGGGGCTGCCGCTGGCCATCGCGCTACCCGACGCGCGGGTCAGCCTGGTGGAGAGCAACGGTCGCAAGACCACATTCATCACCTCGGGCATCGAGGCCTGCGCGCTGGGCAACGCCGCGGCGGTCCACGCGCGCGCGGAATCCTGGCTGCAGGGCCAGGGGTCCTGCGATCTGGTGACCGCCCGGGCCCTGGCCCCGCTGGCGGTCGTGGCCGAGTACGCGGCGCCGCTGCTGGTCGAGGGAGGCTCGCTGGTCGCCTGGCGTGGCCGGCGCGACCCCGACGACGAGGCCGCCGGGGCCCGGGCCGCCGCCGAGCTCGGGCTGGAGCCGCGGGCGGTGACGCGCGTGGAGCCCTACCCGGGCGCGCTGCACCGCCATCTGCATCTCATGCGCAAGATCGCGCCCACCCCGGACCGGTTTCCCCGCCGGCCGGGCATGGCGCGCAAGCGCCCGTTGGGCGGGGCATCTGACCGCGTGCGGCGCTAGCTTCATCTCCCATGGGGACCGTCTACGCGATTGCCAACCAGAAGGGCGGGGTGGGCAAGACCACGACCGCCGTCAACCTCGCCGCGTGCATCGCCGAGGCCGGCTACGCGTCACTGCTCATCGACATGGATCCCCAGTCCAATGCGACGCTCGGCCTGGGGATCGACAAGCACATCACCCCCACGGTCTACGACGCCCTGCTGGATGACATGCCGCTGGCCGACGCGGTGGTCGCCTCCCAGATCCCCAACCTCGGCGTGATCCCGGCGGGCCCCGACCTGGCGGGCGCCAACGTCGAGCTGCCGCGGATGGCGGGATCGGAGGGCCGCCTGCGTGACGCGCTGGAGCCGATCCGGGACCGTTATGCCTTCGTCCTGCTGGACTGCCCGCCTTCGCTGGGCCCCCTGACCGTCAATGCGCTGGTGGCCGCGGACCGCGTCATCGTCCCGGTGCAGTCGGAGTACTTCGCGCTCGAGGGCCTCGCCGGGCTGCTCGACACCTTGTCGCTGGTGCAACGTGAGCTGAACCCGAGGTTGACCGTTGCCGGGATGCTTCTCACCATGCACGACAACCGCACCCGGCTGGCCCAGGACGTCGAGTCCGAGGTCCGCCGGCACTTCCCTGAGCTCGTCTTCGAGACGGTCATCCCCCGCAACGTCCGCGTCGGCGAGGCTCCCAGCTTCGGCAAGCCGGTCATCCATTACGACCCGCATTGCGCGGGCGCGGACGCCTACTTCGAACTGGCCAAGGAGGTCGCGGCTCGTGGCTGAACGCCAGCGCGGGATGGGCCGGGGACTGGCGGCGATCCTCTCGGTGGCGCCGCGCGAGGAGGCCGAGGAGCTGCGCCAGCTCCCGCTGGAGCTCATCTCCGCCAATCCCCATCAGCCCCGTGACAGTTTCGACGAGGCGTCGCTCGTCGCCCTGGCGGAGTCGATCAAGGTCCGGGGCGTGCTGCAGCCGGTGCTGGTGCGGCCGCTGCCGGGCGGCACCTACGAGCTGATCGCCGGCGAGCGTCGCTGGCGCGCCGCTCAGCTGGCCGAGCTCGAGACGGTCCCGGCGATCGTCCGCCACCAGGACGATGCCGCGTCGCTCGAGGTCGCTCTCGTCGAGAACATGGCCCGCGAGGACCTCAGCCCCGTCGAGGAGGCCCGGGCCTGCGCCGCGCTGACCGAGGAGCTCGGCCTCTCGCGCGAGGAGGTCGGCCGCCGTGTCGGGCGCAGCCGGGTGGCGGTCTCCAACCTCATCCGCCTGCTGGACCTGCCCGATGAGACGCTCGAGGCCATCCAGGCGGGCGACCTCAGCGAGGGCCACGGCCGTGCGCTTCTGCTCGCCCCCGATCACGGCGACCGCCGGAGCCTGGGGCGCGCCGCGGTGCAGAACGGCTGGTCGGTGCGCGAGACCGAGCAGCGCGCCCGCGGAGCCCGCGCTGAGATAGACGGTGACACCACGACGGTGCGCGCCCACCGCCGCCGCGCGCGAGGCCTCCACCCCGACCAGGAGGCCGCGATCACCGAGATCGGCGACATCTTCGAGGCCGCTCTGGGCCGAGAGGTGACCGTCTCAGCCTCAGGTGCAGGCTTCCGCGCGCAGCTCACCTTCGAGAGCGCTGAGGAGGCTTTGGAGCTGGCCCGCAGGCTGAAGCTTCGTGCATCCGCCTCAACCAAGCCTTGAGGCTGTCTGATATTTGATCAACCTCGGCTGGACGAGGGGGTACACCACCCAGGCGAGTGGGGGCACGCCGGTCCGGCCGGTCCGCGCACCACTCGGCCCGGACGCCGTTAGAATCGCGTCCGGACGGGCGATTAGCTCAGTCGGTTAGAGCGCTTCTCTGATAAGGAAGAGGTCCCAGGTTCGAGTCCTGGATCGCCCACTCGGGATCGGTCGTAAAGGCGGCGGCTGAGCACTGTCGTTCGTGCGTGACGCAGCCGCAGCGGCAGACGGGGTGGCCGGTAGGGGCTGCATGCAATCATCAGCCCATGGCGCGGGTTCGACTGGGCGCACCGATGGTGCTGGTGACCGTGGCCGTCATCGCGGCCGGCTGCGGCTCCACGGCGCGCTCCGGGGCCAGCCACAGCTCCGGTACACGATCACGCACCACCGCGCGCCATCAGGCCAAGCCGAGCTCTCCGGCGAACCCGCTCCCGGCGCATGCTCCCCGCGCCGCCGATGCCCGCACCACCGCCGTGATCCGCGGGTGGGCCGACGCCCTGCGCCGCGGCGATGTACGCGGCGCGGCCCGGTACTTCCAGATCCCCAGCGTCTTTGCCCCCGGGCCCGACCAGGAGCTCACCCTCAACAGCCTCGCCGAGGCCGAGGCGGCCAACCAGGCACTGCCCTGCGGCGCGAAGCTGATCTCCGTTGTGCACGTGGGCGGCCCGTTCGTGCAGGCGCTGTTCCGGCTCACCGGGCGCCCCGGCCGGGGTGGGAGCGCGTGCAACCCCGGTGCCGGTCAGACGGCGCGGACGAACTTCGTGATCAGGTCCGGTCACATCCGCGTGTGGATCCGCGCCCCCGATGCGCCCGGTGACAACCAGGGTGCGCCCCCGCCCGAATCGCAGGGCGGCGGGCCGGAGGTCTGACCCCCTAGGCCGTGGTGTCGATGCCCTGCCAGAGGTCGCTCTCGCCGGCCAGGTTGGCAAGCGTCGCCGAGCTGTCCTGGGAGGAGGACGGGTTGGTCAGCGCCGACAGGAGCGAGCTCGCCGAGGTGGCGGCGCTGAGCTGATCGGAGAACGGGACGGCGCTGTCGTCCGTGGCCGGTGTCGCTACCGACGGCCCGGCGGCGGCGGTCGAGTCGGTCGACGAGGTGTCGTCGGTGGCGAGCAGGCTCCCGATCCCGCCACCGCCACCGCCGCCGTGGTGGTGATGGTGGCCGGCGCCCGGGGTACGGTTGGCGATGTTGGTGGCGGCCTGCTGCAGCTGCGGACCTGAGGCGGTCGAGCCGTTCTGGGTGAGCGCGTTCTGGATCGAGCCGATCAGCGTCTGCTGGGAGACGCCCTGCGACTGAGCGATCGAGCTCAGGCTCTGCCCCGACTGCACCTGCTGCTGGAGCGCCGAGGTGCTCAGGCCCAGGGTGCCGGAGACGGAGCTCAGCACGTTCTGCCAGGAGCTCTGGGCGGATGAGGACTGCTGCGACGGCCAAGCGCTGTTGACGTTGCCGATCGAACCGATGGACATAGGGTCTCCAAGGTGAGGGGGCGGATCGCTCCTGAGCATCGGCCCGGGTCGATTGGCGAATGAGGAGGATCGTCTGAGAATTTCCTGAGCCGGTACGGTCGTCGCATCCGCGCCGCCGCCCGCCTCCTGCTTGTCGCCGGCCTCATCACGGTCATCGCGGGGATCGCCGCGATCCTCCCGCTCCGCGACAGCGCCCGCGCTGCCGAGTCCGCGCTGCCGAGGATTCCCCTCCAGGCGATCCGTGTCCAGATCGGCGCCGCCCCTGACAGCCGGCCGGTCCCGCCCGGCTTCGTGGGCCTCTCCATCGAGTACCGCTCGGCGCCCGGGTACTTCGGGACGCCGGGTGACCCCGACGGCGTGTTTGACCAACTGGTGCGCAACCTCAACCCGGGGCGGTCCCCGGTGCTGCGCTTCGGCGGTGACACCACCGACTGGACGTGGGCTCCGACGCCCGGCGTGGCCAAGCCCCCAGGGATCCAGTACACCCTCGGCTCGCAGTGGATGAGCGCCACCCGCGCCGCGGCCCAGGCCCTGAACGCGAGGCTCATCCTGGGAGTCAACTTCGAGTCAGACAGCCGCGCGATCGCCGCCGCGGAGTCCGCGGCCCTTGTGCGCGGTGTGGGCCGCCCCTACGTAGCCGGCCTGGAGTTGGGCAACGAGCCCGAGGTCTACGGCACGCTCGGCTGGTATGAGACAGCTGCGGGCGTCCCGGTGCCCGGCCGGCCGGCGAGCTACGACTTCGCCTCCTACCTACGCGACTACGCGAGGGTGAGCCGTGCGCTGCCCCGGACGGTGCCGCTGGTGGGCCCGGCGTCGGGCGCCCCCCGATGGCTGTCAGGGCTGCGTTCGTACCTCGTCGCCGAGCCGCGGGTGCGAATGGTGACCTTTCACCGCTATCCCCTGCACCGCTGCTTCACCGCGCGCCAGTCTCCGGAGTTCCCCACCATCGCCAACCTGCTGGCCCCGGCGGCTGCCACGGGTCCGGCCGCCAGCCTCGCCGCGGCGGTCGTCACCGCCCACGCGCGCGGGATCCCGTTGCGCGCCGATGAGCTCAACAGCGTCTCGTGCGGCGGCGCGCGAGGGGTCAGCGACACCTTCGCGTCGTCGCTGTGGGTCCTCGACGCCCTGTTCAACATGGCCCGGGTCGGCGTCGACGGGGTCAACATCCACACCTTCCACAAGGCCATCTATGAGCCGTTCGCCGTGTCGGAGCACGCGGGCCGCTGGAGCGCCGAGGTGCGCCCGCTCTACTACGGGCTGCTCATGTTCGCGCGGGCGGCGCCCCCCGGGGCCCGCCTGCTCCCCGCCGCCTATCGCGGGCCGCCCACGCTGCGCGTCTGGTCCACGCGCAGCCGCGACGGCCAGGTCCGCGTCGTGCTCATCAACGACTCACGCCGCCGGGCCGTCACTGCCGCGGTGAATCCGCCCGCCGCCGCCGTCGCTACCACCGCCACCGGGGTGTGCCTGCGCGCGCCGCAGGCCGACGCGACGACTGGCGTGACCATCGGCGGCCAATCGTTCGGGGTCAGTACCGCCACCGGCGAGCTCTCCGGCGCCGCCCGCAGCTTCACCCTCCGCGCGGTGCAGGGACGCTTCGTCGTGCGTCTGCCACCCGCAACCGCGACGATGCTGGCCGTCGGCCGGACGCCGTCATAACCCCTGGCGCGGCTCAGACGACGGGCGCGACCGCCGACTTGACCAGCTTCGTCGACGGGGAGATGTAGGTGCCGCGGTTCTCGCCGTGACAGATCGCGGAGATCGCGTCGCGCTCATCGAAGTCGAACACGTGCAACGGCAGCTCGTGGTCGCGGGCGAGCACGATCGCCTGCTGGTCCATGACCCGCAGGTCGCGCTCCAGCACGTCGCTGTAGCCAAGAGAGTCGTAGCGGTGGGCGCCGGGGTCCTTGCGCGGGTCGCGGTCATAGATGCCGTCGGTCCCGTGCTTGGCCAGCAGGATCGCGTCGGCACGCAGCTCGATGGCCCGCTGCACCGCCGGGTAGTCGGTGGTGACGTAAGGCTGGCCGATCCCGCAGGCCAGCAGCACCAGCTGATCGCGCTCCAGGTGCGAGAGGGCCTTCAGCCGGATGAACGGCTCGGCCATCGACTGCATGGGTAGCGCGGTCATGAGCCGGACGTCCTCCAGCCCACGATGTTTCAGTACGCCGCGCAGCAGGATGCCGTTCATGACCGTGCCCAGCATGCCGATGTTGTCGGCCTCGGCACGCTCGATGCCCCAGTCCTCGGCGACGTTGCCGCGGAAGAAGTTGCCACCGCCCACCACGACCGCTTCCTCCACGCCGAGGTTGCGGGCTGCGATCAGCTGGTCAGCGACGTATTCGATCGCCTGCGAGTCGAGCCCGAAGCTTGCGGATCCCGCAAATGCCCGCCCGCTGAGCTTGACGATCACGCGCCGATAGCGGAGCGAAGACACGCGGCAAGAGTAGCGTACGGACTCCTGACTCCGGCCAAACCTGGCACGCTTGCGGGCGTGGAACAAGGCCCGACCAGGACGTCGGCGCCGCACCCGCCCGACAGTCGCCGCGCCCGGGCCCGCAACTGGTTCTCGCCCCAGGCCAACGTCACCGGCCGGGGAATCGTCGCCAGCTACAGCCCGCGCTTCTGGGGCATCGTCATCGTGCTCGGCATCATCACCGGGATCGGTGCATCGGCCCTCGTCGGCCTGCTCCACCTCGTCGAGCACCTGGCCTTCGGCTATCGCCGCGGACCGTTCCTCGACGGCGTCGCCGCGGCCGCCGCATGGCGCCGGATCGTCGCCCTCGTGGTGGCCGCGGTCGTCGTCGCGGTCGGCGTCTTCGTTCTGGGGCGGCTGCCGGTGTCAGGCGGCTCCGAGGTGTCGGAGGCGGTCTGGCTGCGCGGCGCGCATATGGCCGTGGTGCCGAGCATCGCCCGTGCCGTGGTGTCGATCATCACCGTCGGGCTCGGCGTCTCACTCGGGCGGGAGGGTGCCCCGCAGCTCGTCGGCGGCGCCGCGGGGAGCTGGTTGTCGGACTGGGGCAAGCTGCCGACGTGGCAGCGCCGGCTGCTGGTGGCCTCAGGTGCCGGCGCCGGGTTTGCCGCGGTCTACAACGTCCCGCTGGGCGGGGCTCTGTTCGCGCTCGAGGTATTGCTGGGCACCCTGGCGCTGCCATTGGTGCTGCCCGCGCTGGCGACGTCGGTGATCGCCACCTGCGTCGCCTGGATCGGCCTGGGAACGGGCCCCACCTATCGGTTGCCGCTCTACGGGATCCATCCCCAGCAGCTTGCCTGGGGGGCGCTCGCAGGCCCGATCATCGGCGTCGTGGCGATCGTGTGGGTGCGAATCATCGCCTGGGCCGGGACCCACCGCCCGACGGGACGGGGGCGCTATATCGCGCCGTTTGTCGTGTTCCCGATTCTCGGCCTGGTGGCTGTCCGGTACCCGGAGCTGCTGGGCAACGGCAAGGGCGTCGTGCAGCTCGCCGCGGTCGGCAGCATCTCGTTCGGCCTGCTGTGGGTCCTGTTCCTGCTCAAGCCGCTGGCCACCGCCGCGTGCCTGTGGACCGGTTCGCCCGGCGGCCTCTTCACGCCCACGCTCACCATCGGCGCCTTGCTGGCCGGGATCCTCGGATACGGATGGCTGCACCTGTTCCCGGGCGCTCAGATCGGCAGCTACGCGATCATCGGCGGCGGGGCCTTTCTGGCGGCATCGATGCAGGGGCCGTTGTCCGGCGTGGTCCTGGTCCTCGAGCTCACGCGCAACTTCGACTCCCTGATGGCCCCCACGCTGCTCGCGGTGGTGGAGGCGACGGTCATCGCCCGCCGGCTCGGCGCGCCCTCGATCTACTCGGCGCGGCTGCGTCCCGATCCGGACGAGCTCACGGCACGGTCACCGGGTGCTGCCGCCGTCGACACGCTGGAGAGGGTCGGCTCGCTCCCGGCCGACCCCGACGCCGACCCCGGAAGCGCCCCTTAACCGACAAGAGCCCCGGTCGCCGTTGGGCAACCGGGGCTCCTGAGGTCAATCTGTCTAGGCGGCTCGCCGCAGCTCTTCGAGCTGGTTGCTCATCGCCAGGCGGCTGAGGCCCTGGGCCTCGAGCTCGCGGGCCTTGCTGAGCGGAATGCCCAGCTCGATCCCGGTCTGGCGGAGGTTGAGCGGCTCTGCGCCGGCCAGGCCGAACCGCAGCCGAATGACGTTGCGCTCGGCCTCGGGCAGACCCGCCACCGCGCCGCTGATCAGCTCCTGGCGCTCGGCCGACTCCACCTCCTCGGTGGGCTCGGGGCGGTCAGAGGCGAGCAGATCGCCAAAGGCGGTCTCGCCGTCCTCGCCAACGGGCTGGTCGAGGCTGGTGAGGCCCCGGGTCAGCTCACGCAACTCGGCGACCTCATCGACGTCGAGCTTGGCCTCGGCCGCAATCTCCTCGTCGGTGGGCTCGCGGCCCAGCTTGGTGCTGAGCTCGGATTCCACCTTGCGCACCTTCGTCTGGCGCTGCGCGACGTGCACAGGCAGGCGGATGGTGCGGCCGTGGTTCTGCAGGCCGCGCTGGAGCGCCTGGCGGATCCACAGGGTGCCGTAGGTCGAGAACTTGAACCCGCGGCGCCAGTCGAACTTCTCGACGGCGCGGATCAGGCCGAGCATGCCCTCCTGCACCAGGTCCTCCATCGGCAGGCCGTGGCCCTGGTACCGGCGAGCCTGGGAGACGACCAGTCGCAGGTTGGAGTTGATCATCTTCTCCTTGGCGGCCAGGTCTCCGCGCTCGATGCGCTTGGCCAGCTCGATCTCCTCATCGGCCGTGAGCAGCGGGTGCTGCCGCGCCGAACGCAGGAAGAGGTCAAGCGAATTCTCCGTCATGGCGCCCGTGCCGACGCCTGCGCTCAGACGCGCTTCAGCGGCGGTGGGGCGGCGCTCCGCGGACAGAGCCGCGCGACGCCGGGGCTGGCGGCGGCGCGACGGGGCAGCCGCAGCTGAGCCGTGCTCGCCACGGCCGCGGGCCCGCGTACGCTGGTTGGTATCGTGATGCTCGCTTCGACCCTGGGTGGGGGTCTCCCTGGCATCGTTGTCAAAGCTTTTCAGAACGATCTCCGTGTCTCGCATGGGGTTTTCTCCATCAGTAATGGTACCAGCTTGTTCGACGATTGTCGAACTAAGGCGCCACCACCGGCCTGAGCAGAAAGAAGGGCCTGGGGCGCTATTCGCCCTCAGACCCATCTTTCCCACCTGCGCATCAATTACGCAGGCACTATCTCAATTGGACGTATTGACGGGCTAAGAATGTCGACAAATTGTGCGTTTCCGCACTTTCCGGACCCCCAAGGCCGGGGATCCAGTCGTCTCTATGTCAACTTAGACCCGACGATCGGCGGTTCGGTTCAGGCTCCGCTGACCAGTTTCGCGATGTCAGGAGTGCCCAACCCGGTCACCAGATCGTACCCGGGCCCGGCGGTGTAGGCGCCGTTGGCGCCGACCGTGATGTCGTGGAAGGCGCTCGACGGCTCGGTCGAGTAGAGGACCGGACCGGCGAAGCCCAGTCCGGCGTGGGCGCCGTTGACGCGGGCCCAGATGCCCTGCCACGATGGCGCGCTGGCGCTGGTTCCGCCGATGCCCTCGACCGCTCCGTCGACGACCACGTCGTAGCCGCTCTCGGGGTCGGCGTCGAGGCTCACGTCCGGGACGCCGCGGCTCGGCGGGACGGTGACGCCCAGCACCTTCGCGTTGGCCTGGAAGGACGCGGTCGGCTCGATCGGGCTGAGTCCGCCGCCGCCGGCGTACCAGGCGATCTCGCTCAGCGGGTTGTTGTCCAGCACGCTCGTGCCGCCCACGCCGATGCCGAACGGGCTGGAGGCTGGGTAGTTGGTGTCCGGGATCCCGGCGGGAACGCCGTTGACCCCGGTGATGGCGGGGCACTGCGAGCCGGTGTCGCCCGAGGAGAAGAACATCGTCTGGCCTTGCGCGTCGGCCTGCTTGAGGACCGCGTCCAGCCCGGAGGTGAAGCCGGAGGCGTCGGCCAGCAGGTCGCACTCACCGGCGGAGAAGCTGCCCTGCTGGGCGATGTCGTCGGTGACCCACTTGTTGATGGTGGTGAGGATGTCGGAGTCGTTGAGCGACGGGCCGACGTAGACGTTGAGGGTGGTCACCCCGGGGGCGAACGCGGTGGAGTACTGGCTGTCCAGATCCCACTCGTCGTCGCCGGAGGTGTCGGTGGACGGGGTGCCGACGTTGATCTGGTTCCAGGTCACCGCGGGCAGGCCGTAGGTCTTCTCAAACGTGGCCAGGTCCGCCTTGGGCTGGCTGACGTCGCCTTCGGTCATGATCGCCAGCTGCTGGCCGCTGCCCGTCGCGGTGGACGGAGAGTCGTACATCGCGTTGAGCTGCTGCGGGGTGTAGGTGGCGGGGTAGTTCAGCCCGCTGGGCAGGCCGGGCAGGCCCGTGGCCGAGAGCGCGGCCCTGCCGGCGCTCAGCGCAGAGGCCGACCGGACCGAGGGCGCGGGGACGGCGACCTTCGCGAGGCTCGAGAGCCCGACCACGGAGGTCACGCTGGAGGCGAAGGACGCGGGCAGGTGCGCGGGCTTGGAGGCGGCGAAGAAGCTGCCCTCGGCGGCCGAGTGGAAGCGCTCGAAGCCGGTCTGCAGCGCGCTCGAGAGCTGGCCGGAGGAGCCGGCCAACGTGACCAGGAGCCGGTTGGAGGACACCGAGGAGACGGTGAGGTGGTTGACGGACGCCCAGCTGCGGATGGCGTCGACGGTGGCCGTCGAGGGCGCGAACTGCGCGTCGAACTGCGCCGGCGTCAGCGCGGCGTGCGGCTTGGCCACGAGCGCCTCGAGCGCGCTCTGGTTGCGCTGGGCGAGCGTCAGCGTCACCGACATGCGCGACGCGCTATAGCTGCCGGCGTCGGTGGCGCTGCGCACCCGCCACGCTGACGTGCCGGATGTTCCGGCCATGGCCGACGGCGCGAAGGCCATCGCGGCGGTCACGGTTGCGGCTGCGATCGACAGCCACCCACGGCTACTCAGGCCGTTCCTCATCGGATACTCCCTCCTGGAAGGTCGCTCGGGCGTCCGCCCTGGAAACGGGCACCCAATAGCGCTTAGGTCTACCGCGATGGACCGGTTTTCAAACCTTCAAGGAGTACGGGGCGTTGGCTCGCCGCCCGGCTTCAGAAGTAGAGGCGCTCGATGGTGGCGTCCTCGTCGTCGGGGTCGGCGAAGGTCTCACGCGCGAGGTCCAGGAACGCCGCCGCTGCCGGAGCGAGCCGGCGCCCCTCCCGCCAGGCGAGCGTGATGTCGCGCCGCAGCGACGGCTTCACCAGCCGCGCGACGGCCACCTCGGCACCGGGCCGGTCGGCGTCGGACCGAGGGAGGATGGCCACGCCGAGCCCGCGCGCGACGAGCCGGCGGATGCGCTGGCTCTCGTTTGACTCGAGCGTGACCCGCGGCTCGAACCCGGCCTCGCGACCCGCGGCGAACAGCAGCTCGCGCAGCCGGGCTCCGGCGCGGAAGCTGATGAACTGCTCGTCGGCGAGCTCCGCCATGCGAACCTCCGCGCGGCCGCTGAGCGGGTGCACGAGGGGCAGGAGGACCACCAGCTCCTCCGAGACGAGCTGGTGCAGGCCCAGCCCGTGGGCCTCGACGCGCTCGGTGACCGACAGGAAGGCGAGGTCGAGCTCGTCGACGCGCAGCATCTCGGCCATCTCCTCGCTGGACTGCTCGCGGACGGTGAGGCCAACGCCGGGGTGCAGATCGTGAAACAGGGCGAGGGGCAGCGACAGGTCGATCGGCCCCATCGTGTGCATCGAGCCGATCGTGACGTGGCCGGTGTCCATTCCCCGCAGCGCCTGCAGCTCGGTGCCCGCGGCGTCCAGCTCGGCCAGCACCCGCCGCGCCCGGACGACGAGGACCTCGCCGGCGTCGGTCAGCGCGACGTGGCGGGTGGTGCGCTCCACCAGGGTCAGCCCGACTTCGTCCTCCAGCCGGCGGATCTGCTGCGACAGCGCCGGCTGGGCCACGTGCTCGCGCTCGGCCGCGCGCGTGAAGTTCAGCTCTTCGGCGAGCGCCACCAGGTAGCGCAGCTGACGCAGTTCCATAACGCCTGATTATAAATCACCGCGCGTACGCGTCTTGGACTTCTAGAGCGGGGTGGCGCATCATGGTTGGCGCAGTACCTCTCCTCCCTCGAGCGCGCCCCGAGTCCGGCCTCATATCCCGCCGGTTCCGGGGCGCTCTCACTTTAAGCCCGCAGTTGCCCTTCAGCTTCGCGCGCGGGCGCGCGACGAGAGGGTCCTTTTGGCGGCGGAGAGGACGTGAAGAGCGACCCCGTCGCGGGCGGCGAGCTCTCAACCTGGATATCGCGGCAAACCGCCACGGGAGTGGCAGGTTTTCCGCGAAAACCATGTGGGACATGGGAATCGCGACAAACCCGGCGCGGCGCACGAGGTTTGGCGCGCTTTCCAGGTCGCCGGACCGCCCAAGCCGTCAGCCCAGCCCGAACAGCCTGACCGCGTTCTCCTTCAGCACCAGCGGCCGGACTTCGTCGCGGATCGGGAGCTTCTCGAAGTCAGACAGCCACCGGTCGGGAGTGATGAGCGGGAAGTCGGACCCGAACAGCATCTTGTCCCGCAGCCGGGTGTTGATGTACTGGATCAGGATCTCCGGGAAGTATTTGGGCGACCACCCGCTGAGGTCGATGTACACGTTGGGCTTGTGCACCGAGATGGCCAGCGCCTCCTCCTGCCACGGGAACGACGGGTGCGCGAGGATGATGTCCAGCCCGGGGAACTCCGCCGCCACGTCGTCGACCGCCATCGGGTTGGAGTACTTCAGGCGTACGCCGCCGCCGCCGGGCATCCCGGCGCCGATCCCCGTCGTCCCGGAATGGAACAGGGCGATGAGCCCGGCCGAGGCGATGACGTCATACAGCGGAAACCACGCCGGATCGTTGGGCCAGAACGCCTGGGTGTTGGGGTGGAACTTGAACCCGCGCACCCCGGCCTCGATGAGCTCGGTCGCCTCGCGGACCGCCAGCTTGCCCTTGTGGGGGTCCACCGACCCGAACGGGATGAGCACGTCGGGGTTGGCCCGCGCCGCCTCCAGGACCTCGGAGTTGCCCAGCCGCCGGCGGCCCATGCCGGCCTCGTCGTCGACGTTGAAGATGACCGCCATGAGGTTGCGCTCGCGGTAGTACTCGGCCACTTCCTGGGCGCTCGGCTGGGGCGGATGCCCGCCGAAGTACTTCCCGGCCGCGTCCAGGATCTCGAGCGTGACCGGGTCCTGGGGCTCGTCGTGGTTGCGCTCGGCGTGCACGTGCACGTCGATGGCGGCGACCTTGGTGAGGTCGATGGCGGCGGTGGCCATGACGGTCAGCCGTAGATGCGGACCAGGGACTCCGCCACCATCGCCGGCTTCTCGGAGCCCTTGACCTCGACGGTGACCTTGAGCTTGATCTGCTTGCCGCCCGGCACGTCGGAGACCTCCACGACCTCGGCCCCGCCGCGCCACTCGGCGCCCACCGGCAGCGGCGCGGGGAAGCGGACGCGATCCAAACCGTAGTTGATCCCGGTCTTGGCGTCGCTGACGGTGAGCAGCTCCCCGGAGATGGGGGCCAGCAGCGAAAGCGTCAGGAACCCGTGAGCGATGGTTCCGCCGAAGGGAGTCTCCTTGGCGCGCTCGGGGTCGACGTGGATGTACTGGTGATCGTCGGTCGCGTCGGCGAACTGGTTGACGCGGTCCTGCTCCATGACGCGCCATTCGGTGTAGCCGGCGTGCTTGCCGGCGAGATCCTGCAGGCCGGCCAGATCGGTGACCAGACCGGAAGTCTCTGAAGTGCTCACGATCGTCCTTTGCGCAGTGGTGACGCGTCCAGAATCCCTGAACGCGGGCGCGGCGGCCCGTGCCGATCGCTGAACGCTACCAGCGGGCTGAGGCCCCATTCAGCGGCGCCGCGCCGCGCCGCCCTCCTCAGCCGAAGGTCAGATCGGATACTGGCGCGGCAGCTCCTGGACGGTGATCCAGCGCAGCTCGGTGAACTCCTCCAGCGCCGCGCGGCCGCCGAAGCGACCCCAGCCCGAGGCCTTGACGCCTCCGAAGGGCATCTGAGGCTCGTCCTGGACGGTGGTGTCGTTGATGTGGCAGATGCCCGACTCGATCCGTTGCGCCAGCTCCAGCGCCGCCGGCACGTTCTGGCTCCACACCGCTGCCGACAGTCCGTACTCGGTGTCGTTGGCGGTGGCCACGGCCTCGTCGACCCCGTCGACCTCGACCACAGTCACCAGCGGCCCGAACGACTCCTCGCCATACACGCGCATCTCGGGGGTGACGCCGGTGATCACCGTGGGCGGGTAGCAGGTTCCGTCGGCCTCGCCGCCGCTCAGCGTGGTCGCTCCCTTCTCCACGGCGTCCTTGACCAGGCCGGTGACCCGCGCCATCGCGGCGCTGTTGATGAGCGGTCCGATCTGGGTCTGCGGGTCGCGCGGGTCGCCTACCGTCGCCGCTCGGGCGCGCTGCGCGATGCGCTCGGCGAGGTCCTGGGCGATCGCTCGGTCGGCGACGATCCGCTCGGTCGACATGCAGATCTGGCCCTGGTGGAAGAAGGCTCCGAAGTGGGCTGCTGCCGCCGCGTTGTCCAGATCGGCGTCGGGCAGGACGACCATCGGCGCCTTGCCGCCCAGCTCCAGGAGCACCCGCTTGAGGTGGCGTCCGGCGTTCTCGGCGATGATCCGCCCTACCTTGGTGGATCCGGTGAAGTTGATGCGGCGGGTCGCCGGGTGGGCGATGAGCTCGTCGACGACGTCAGCGGCGTCGGCCGGATCGTTGGTGATGAGGTTGATGACGCCCTCGGGCAGGCCGGCGTCCTGGAGGGCGTGGACGACCGCCGCGTGCGTGCGCGGGCACAGCTCGGAGGCCTTGAGCACGACCGTGTTGCCGAAGGCCAGCGGGGTGGCCACGGAGCGGGTCGAGAGGATCACCGGGGCGTTCCAGGGCGCGATGGCCACCACGACGCCGGCGGGCTGGCGCACGCCCATGGCCAGCTTGCCGGGCACGTCGGAGGGGATCACCTCGCCGATCAGCCCGTAGGTCTGCGCCGCGGCCTCGCGCAGCATGTTGGAGGCCAGCGCCACGTTGAACATTCCCCAGCCAAACACGCCGCCGGTTTCCTCGGTGACGATCTGGGCGATCTGCTCGGCGCGCTCGGACAGCAGATCGGCGGCCTTGGTCAGGATGGTGCGACGCTCGCCGGGCGTCGAACGCCCCCAGGTGGCAAATGCCGCGTGCGCGGCGTCTACGGCGGCGTGGGCGTCGGCGCGTCCGGCCGCGGCCGCGGTCCCGACCGCTTCGCCCGTGAACGGGAAGGTCTGCTCGAAGGTCCGGCCGCCGTCGGCATCGGTCCAGCGTCCCCCGATCAACAGCTGCTCGCGTGCCAGCTCCACCGTCGCCATCTCGCTCTCCCTCTCTCAAGTTGTCGGTGCCAACGGCCCGCTCTCTGTGCGGGGAGCGGCCGTATGTTCACGGCGCGAACACTAGTCCGTTTGTGTCTTCTGATGGGCGGTTGCGGCAGGGAAGCATCGGGGCGGCGGCGAAGGGGGAGTGGGAGGAGCCCATTGGGGGGACGCCTATACTGAGCCGACCCGACGAGGAGCGACGCTTTGCAGGAAATGGTGATCTACGGCGTGAGCTTCGACATGGTCGGCAAGCAACCGATCGTGCTGCTCAAGACCGTCGAGAGCAACAAGTTCCTGCCGATCTGGATCGGTCATCCAGAGGCGGCGGCGATCCTGATGAAGCTCCAGGGTGCCTCGACGCCGCGGCCGATGACCCATGATCTCCTGTCCGAGATGCTCGGGGAGCTGGAGGTCGAATGCACCCGCGTGGCGGTCACCGAGCTGCGCGAGAACACCTTCTACGCCTCGATCTCCTTGCGGGCCAACGGCCGCGAGCTGGAGATCGACTCCCGCCCCTCAGACGCCCTGGCCCTGGCCGTCCGCTCGGGCGCGCCGATCTTCGCCGCCGACGAGGTCATCACCGAGTCCGCCATCGAGTTCGAGCACGAGGTCGAGGACACCGAGGAGGTCGT
Organism: uncultured Actinomycetota bacterium; assembly: GCA_963758035.1. Classification (GTDB taxonomy): domain Bacteria; phylum Actinomycetota; class Thermoleophilia; order Solirubrobacterales; family Solirubrobacteraceae; genus Palsa-465. Next base: position 528,111 of record CAVWTW010000010.1, on the reverse strand, counting down.
CGAGAAGTTCAAGGACTTCCTCGACAAGGTGACCCCCGAGGACTTCGCCTCCGACGAGTAGGCCGCGCGCGCCCTGGTTGCGCCGCCCCTCCGGCTGACATAGGCTGCCCCTCGCTCAACCGGAGTGGAGGGGGCGTGTGAGCAGAGCGAAGGCATTGAGGTGGCTGCTGCTGGGCGCCGGGGTCAGTGGGGCGCTCATCGTGGGCGGGCCGGCCGCGGCGATGGCTCCCAACGCGCGGGATGTCACCGCGACACGGCGGTTCATCGCAGCCGAGACACGCTTTGATCGGGCCGAGCTCGCCCGCCGCCGAGTCATCGCGAAGGCCACGAACGCCTACCTGGCCCGCGTCAAGGCGGGCTGCGCAGGCGACATGCCCATCACCCTGTTCGACGGCGGCACGCAACCGCAGCGCAAGGTCTACCGGGACCTGGTCAAGGAGGCCAGTTTCGACTTCTATGCCGCCGCCGCGCGCCCGATCAGGAACGCCGAGCGCGGGCTGCTGCACGCACTGCGCCGGGTCCACTTCACACAGCCGCGCCTGTCCGCGCTGGTGTTCGAGATCATCCTGGGCAATGAGCCGGACACGCCCAACAACCTGTGCGCCGACGTCAAGGCCGCCGAGGCGGGGCATTTCGCGGCCGAGCCGGCGGGAACGGCGCGCTTGCTCAGGCGCGTCGCGCCCCAGCTGTCCGGTGGCAGCTCGACCCAGGTCCCGGCCGGCCTCAGGCCCTACCTGATCACGTCCGCCGATCGGGCCGCGTACACAACGCTGCAGGCCCTGGACAAGCGCTACACCGCCTACATCAACACCTTCGTCTTGACCGAGACCCCCCGGCTGCTGCGGATCCTCACCCGATAGCCGGCGTCTGGACGTATGACCCGTTGCGCCGTATTCCGGCGTCACATACAGTTCGCATTGGTGGAGCAGGTTTCAGCGGTCGGGACGAGCGAAAGGCGCGGTGCGGGGAATGGGTAAGAGGTCGATGCGGCTGAGCGGCGTGGTGGCGGGCGCGATCGCGCTCAATCTCCTGAGCGGCTCCGCGATGGCGGCTCCGGCCGCAGCGCCCAAGCCACAGGACGTGAAGGCGGCGCGCACCGTCGTCCGCGCGATCACGCGCTTTGACCAGACCGCAGTGCGTCACGAGGGTGCGATGACCGCGGCCGCGAAGGCGCTCGTGGCGCAGGCCGAGGCAGGCTGCGCCGGCGGCATTCCCGCCTCGATCGCGAACGGCACCGCTCAACAGCAGGCCGTGGCCTTCGACCTCATCTTCGAGGGCGCCTTCGACCTCTCGATCGACGCCTTGCACCCGGTCGTCCACCCGGCACGGGCGCTCTCGCGGAGCCTGGCTCGCGTGCACTTCTCCAAACGCGCCTTCTCGCAGGACATCCACGCCATCGCGAAGGTCCAGAGCATCCTCCTGGGCCTGAAGCCGAGCGATCTCTGCGCCGACGTGAAGGCGGCGGCCGTCAACGGGTTCACCGCCGACCCGCCGGGGACGACGGCTGCGCTCAAGGGCTTCGCGAAGGTGTTTCGCCCCACATCGAAGGGGATCACAGCGGTCCTCAAGGGCCTCAGGGCTGACCTCACCACCGATCCCGACCGAGCCGCCCTCAAGCATCTGCAGACCGTGGACGCTCGCTATCAGAACTTCTCCACCAACCTCGGGCTCAAGTGGGGGGCGAAGCTGGGCAACGTGCTGAGCCCGCCGCCGTCCGGCACTGGCAGCGGGGGGTTTCCCACCAACCCACCACCTTCGCCTCCTCCACCACCCCCGGCCGGCTCGGCCCGGCGCGCGACGATGACGGCGGCGTTCGCCGCTCTCTGAGCCGCAGGCTAAGCCGGGACGACGACCGCGGCCAGCACTCGTTCGACGAGCTCGTCGAACGAGATCCCGGCGGCCTCGGCGGCCAGCGGCAGCAGGCTGGTCTCGGTGAGCCCGGGAATCGGGTTGACCTCGAGCACGTAGAGCTCGCCGGTGCTGGTCTCCAGCATCAGATCGACGCGAGCGAAGCCCGCGCAACCGAGCAGCCCGTAGGTCTCCAGCGCGATCTCGGCGGCGCGCACCGCGGTGGCGTCGTCAAGCTCGGCGGGGCAGACGAACCGCGTGCGCCCGATCTCGTAGCGGGCCTCGAAGTCGTAGAAGTCCTCCTGCTCGGGCACCGCCTCGACGATCGGCAGGGCCACCGGGGGCTGGGCCGAGTCGGCGTCCTCGAGGATCGAGATCGCCAGCTCGCGGCCCGAGACATAGCGCTCGAGCAGCACCTTGCGGTCATAGGAGAACGCCGCCACCAGCGCCGTCGGCACATCGGCGGCGCTACGCGCGAACTTGATCCCCAGGGCTGACCCCTGACGCGCCGGCTTGACCACGATCGGAAACTCCAGGCGGTCCTCGATCGCCGGGAGCGCCTGGGCCGCGCCCAGGGCGCCGAGAGCGGTCTCGTTGAAGGCATAGAAGTCCGGCGTCGGGATCCCCTTGTCGCGCATGGCGTGCTTGGCCAGCACCTTGTCCGAGGCCCGGATGCAGGCGGAGATCCCCGAGCCGGTGTGGGGCACGCCCACCACCTCCAACAGCTCCTGAACGGTCCCGTCCTCGCCGTCTGATCCGTGCAGGGCGATGAAGGCCACATCGGGGCGGCGCGTCGTCAGCTGGGTGACGAGATCCGAGCCGACGTCGATCGGGATGACCTCGTGGCCCAGACGCTCCAGCGCATCCTGGACGCGGGCTCCTGACCGGAGCGACACCTGGCGCTCGAGCGAGCGCCCACCCTTGAGCACCGCCACGCGCATCGGGCTAGATCATCCAGCGCGCTTGTGGGTCACCGGCATGTGGAGGATCTTGGCCAGCTCCGCCGGCGCCCCCGGAGCGCCCGCCCCGTCGTCCTCGCCGCCGACGCCTGCGGGGCCCTCCTGCCGCGACGCGTCGGAGGCCGACTGGGCCGGCCGCGCGGGCCGCGCGCCGGTGAGGGTCCCGTACATCGCCACCTGCTCGCGCACGACCTCGCCGATCCGCCGGATGCCCTCGCGGATGGCATCCTCGTCGACGCCGGAGAAGTTCAGGCGCATCGCCGAGCCGCCCCGACCGTCGACGAACGCCGCCCGGCCCGGCACGAAGGCCACGTGCTCGCGCAGCGCCCGGGCCAGGAGGTCGGTGGTGTCGATGTAGTCGGGCATCGTGGCCCAGATGAACAGGCCGCCCTGCGGGTGCGTCCACTCGGCCTCGCGCGGAAAATGCTCGGCGAGCGCGTCGAGCATCACATCGCGCCGGCGCCGGTAGATCTCCAGCAGAGACCGGACGTAGTCGTCCCACGGGCCCGCCTCGAAGTAGGCCGTGACGAAGTACTGCGAGATCGAGGACGAGCACAGGTCCGAGCCCTGCTTGCCGATCTGCATCTTGGCCAGGATCGGCGCGGGCGCCGCCGCCCAGCCCAGGCGGACGCCGGGAGAGAGGATCTTGGAGAAGGTGCTGGCGTAGATGACGAACTCGTCGTCGAGCGAGTGCAGCGACGGCAGCGACTCGCCCTCGTAGCGCAGCAGGCCGTACGGGTTGTCCTCCAGCACGATGAGCTCGCGTTCACCCGCGATCCGCACCAGCTCACGGCGGCGCTCCAATGACATCGTCACGCCCGCCGGGTTGTGGAAGTTGGGCACGGTGTAGATGAACTTGGGCCGCCGGCCGCTGCGCTCCAGCTCATCGAGCGTCTGCTCGAGCTCATCGATGCGCATGCCGTCGCGATCCATCCCCACCTGCACGACGTCGGCCTGGTAGGAGGAGAAGGTGGGGATCGCGCCGGGGTAGGTGGGCGCCTCGGCGACGACGACATCCCCGGGATCGACCAGCGTCTTGCACACCAGATCGATCACCTGCTGGCCGCCGCTGGTCACCAGCAGCTCATCGGTGTCGACCTCCATGCCCTCGGCCGCCATCACCCGGGCGATGCAGTCCTTGACCCGGGCAAAGCCCTCCGTGGGGCCGTACTGGAGCGCGCGGGCGCAGGAGTCGGCCGCCACGGTGCTCATCAGCGCTGCATAGGAATCGGCCGGGAAGGTCGAGGTGTCAGGTAGGCCCCCCGCCAGTGAGATGACGTCCTCGCGCTCGGTGAGCGCCATCAGGTCGCGCATGGCCGAGGACCGCATGACCTTCGTCCGCTGCGCGAACAGCGCCGCGTATCGCTGGATGTCCCGGGCGGACGACCGTCGGCGCGGCGCGGTGAGGTCAAGATCCCGCCCCTCGCGGCCGGAGTGGACGGGGTCCGGGTCGCGCTCGAGCCCGCCCGGGCTCACGCTGCCGTCTCGTCTATCGTCACCACGGTCACGGTACAGCACGGTGCACCTCGTCTTCTACATCTTCCAGGGGCTCGGCATCGCCGCGGCGGTGGGCATCAGGCCGTTCCTGCCCGCGCTCGCTGTGGGCGCGCTCGGTGCCGCCGACGTGCAGATCAACTTCTCGCACACCTCGTACTCTTTCCTGGAACAGGCGCCATTCCTGCTGGTCATGGTGATCGGGGTGGTGCTGCTCGGGGCCACTGAGCGCCGCGCCACGCGCGAGCTGCTCACCGGGCGGCTGGTCACCCTGACCCTGGCCGCGATCAGCCTCATCCTCGGCGCGCTCATGTTCGCCGGAGCGCTGGCCCAGGATCATCACGCGGTGTGGCCGGGCTTCCTCGCCGGCGTGCTCTGCGCGGGGGTGGGGCTGCTGGCCACCCGACCGCTGCTGGCCCGGGTGCGCGCCCGGCTCGACGACCAGACGGCCGCGATGCTGCCCCTGTTCTCGGAGTCGGGAGCGCTGCTCGCCGCGGTCCTGACGGTGCTCCTGCCCCCCGTCGGCGTCGTCGTCCTGTTGTCGCTGCTGTGGCTGCTCTACGCCGGCCGGGGCCGCGCCGAGCAGAAGTACGCGGGCCTGCGAATCCTCAGATAGCGCAACGTGGCCACGGCGCCCAAGAAGCTCGTGCTCGTCGTCGTCGACGCGATGAAGCCCTCGATGCTCGAGCGTGTCATCGCCTCCGGCCGCGCGCCGGCGATGGCCCGCATCCAGCAGGAGGGGGTCTACGTCGGCGATTGCGTGGCCGCGTTCCCATCGGTGACCCCGGTGTGCGCGGCCACGATCACCACCGGCGTGGGGCCCGACCGCCATGAGATACCCAGCATGAACTGGTATCACCGGGAGGAGAGCCGCTACGTCGAGTACGGCTCCAGCTTCTCGGCGTCGCGGCAGTTCGGCGTGCTGCGCTCGCTCACCGACACCGTCTACCGGATGAACGCCGAGCACCTGTCCCACGACGTGGAGACGGTGTTCGAGTCCCTCGACGACATCGAGGTCCGCACCGCCGGGACGACGTACCTCATCTACCGCGGGCGCCACGAGCACGAGGTCTCCAACGAGTCGGCGCTGGCGCGGATCGCGACCTCCACGTTCTTCCGGCGGACCATCGAGGGGCCGCAGGAGCTGTTCTACGCCGACCTCTACGCGTCGCGGCGCACTGGCTGCCGTGGCCAACTGGGGCTGCCCGGCGCGCGCGACCAGCACACCGGGTGCGTCGGCTCCTACCTCGTCGAGCACGACCTGTTCGACTTCCTGCTCTATTCGCTGCCTGACAACGACGCCTTCTCGCACCGTAACGGCCCCCACGCCCAGGTGACCTCGCTGGCGGCAGCCGACCGCCAGATCGAGCGGCTGATGCACGCCGCCGGGGGACCCGACGAGTTCCTGGACCAATACGCGGTGATCGTCTGCTCTGACCACTCCCAGGCGCCGGTGGAAGAGCGCATCCGCCTGGACCTCGCCTTCGAGGACTTCGACGTGGCCCGGCCCAGTGCCCGCGTCACCGGCGGAGACATCGCGCTCAGCCCGGCGCAGCGCTCGGCGATGATCTACGCGCTTGATCCCGAGCAGGCTCCCGATACGTGCGCCCGCGCGCGCGAGGTGGCGGCCGAGCTGGAAGGCGTCGACCTCGTGATGTGGCGCCAGGACGGTGAGGCGATCGTCCGCGGCCGCCGGGGCGAGCTGCGCTTCGTGCCGGGGGGAGAGCTCACCGATTCGCGCGGTGAGGCGTGGAGCGTCGAGGGGGAGCTGGGGGTCCTGCGCGCCGAGATCCAGGACGGCCGCTTCCTCTCCACCGAGTACCCCGATGCCCTCGCTCGCGTGTGGTCAGCGCTGAACTGCCCGACGGCGGGGGACATCCTGCTCTCGGCCGCGCCGGGCTATGAGTTCGTGGATTGGGGAGGATCGGATCACGTGGGCGGCGGCTCGCATGGTTCCCTCCATCGCACGGACTCGCTCGGCGTGATGCTGTGGTGCGGGACCGGTCCGGACTCCCGGGCGGCGCGCGATCAGTGGTCGTTGCGCGACATCGCTCCCATGATCCGGGCACACTTCGGTCTCGGTGGTTGATCTCACGACCATCTAGGATCTGCGTCCGGCGTCCCGTGGTGCGGCCCCACAGGGCTTACGGACTCTCAACATTTGATGGCTACATTGACCCGATGCCCGAAGAGCTGACCTCGCTCGTTGAGCTCCCGTTCCGCCACCGCGTGCGGCACGGGGTGCGCAAGCCCCAGAACTGGCTCCAGCTGACCCGCTTCGCCGCGGTCGGCGCCAGTGGCTACGTCGTGAACCTGATCGTGTTCGCGGTGTGCGTCCACCTCCTCAAGATCGATTACAAGCTCGCCGCCGTGGCCGCGTTCGCGGTGTCGGTGCTCAACAACTTCTGGTGGAACCGGCACTGGACCTTCCGCAGTCAGCGCGAGGCGCACCCGGTCGAGCAGGCGCTGAAGTTCTTCGCCATCTCGCTGGTCGCGTTCGGGTTCAGCTATGTCGTGCTGGTCTCGCTCGTCGACGGCGCCGGGTTCCCCAAGGTCGTCGCCCAGGCGATCTCGATCGTCGCCGCGACCCCGCTGTCCTTCGTGGGACAGAAGCTGTGGAGCTTCAGGGCGTAGACCGCTGGTAGACCGGAGCCGGCCCCGCCCGCCCACCGTGTCCCACCACCAGCCCACCGGCGCGCGGGGTCGTGGCATCAACCATCTGAGTCGGCTGGTCGTCGTCCCGGCCCTGCTGGCGGTCCTGGCGCTGGCCGCGCTGGCCACTCCCGCGGCCACGATGGCCGCCACCACCAGCGGCACCGCCGTCAACGCCCTGCCCGGCCCCACGGCGACCTCGGGCGCGACAAGCGTCGACATCACCAAGACGGTGACCAAGACGGTCACCACCACGGTCGCCGCCTCCGGGGGGCCGGTGCTCGTGACCAACCCCAACAAGCCGCCCAGCGGCTACCGGCTCACCGCCAACCAGGTGCTGCGCCGCGCCTCCGCCGATCCCCGAGTCAAGGCCGAGCTGCGCCGGCACCCCAAGGCCATCCCCTACGAGTACACCAAGGGCGCCCCGACCTGGCAGGTCAGCTGGTTCTCAGACACCAAGCCCCAGCGCGAACTGCTCCAGGTCTACGTCGACGACAACACCGGCGCGGTGACCCAGGCCTGGACGGGCTTCCAGGTGGCGTGGACGATGGCCCGCGGCTATGCGGGCGCGTTCGGCCGCCGCGTCAACGCCTGGTACATCTGGATCCCGCTCTGCATCCTGTTCGTCGCCCCCTTCATCCCGTGGCGGCGACGGCCGTCGCTGTGGCACCTGGACCTGCTGGTCCTGTCCAGCTTCTCGGTCTCGCTGGCCTTCTTCAACCACGCGAAGATCGGGCTCTCGGTCCCGCTCGTCTACCCGCCGCTCATCTACCTGATGATCCGCCTGTTGCTGCTGGCCGGCGGCCGCGGGATCCCGCGCCGGCCGCTGCGCACCGTGGTCCCGGTGTCGTGGCTGGCCATCGGCACGGTGTTCCTGATGGCGTTTCGCATCGGCCTGAACATCCTGAACTCCAACGTCATCGACGTCGGCTATTCGGGGGTGATCGGCGCCGACAAGCTCATCCACAACGTCGCGCTCTACGGCCACTGGCCCCACGACAACATGTACGGCGACACCTACGGGCCGGTCAGCTACATGCTCTACGTCCCCTTCCGGCTGATCTTCGGCTGGGGCGGCACCTGGGACTCCCTGCCGGCCGCCCACGGCGCGGCCATCTTCTTCGATCTGCTGTGCGTGGCCGGGCTCTACCTGCTGGGGCGCCGACTGCGCGGCAACACGCTGGGAGTGGTGCTCGCCTACCTGTGGGCCGCCTACCCGTTCACCCTCTACGCGCTGAACTCCAACACCAACGACAGCCTGGTGGCCGCCGCGCTGGTGTTCGCGCTGCTGGCGATCCGCACCGCGCCGGGCCGCGGGCTGATGGCGGGTCTGGCTGGGATGACCAAGTTCGCACCCTTCGCGCTGGCTCCGCTGCTGCTGCGCGGGACCGAGGAGCGCTTGCGCAAGCGCCACATCGTCGGGTTCGGGATCGCCTTCGTGGTCGCGTGCGTGCTCACCATGCTGCCGGTGCTGCTCAAGCACGACCTCCCGGCCTTCTGGCGCGACTCGATCGTCTACCAGTCAGACCGCACCACACCGTTCAGTATCTGGGGGCTGTGGGGCGGACTGGGCTGGCTGCAGAGCCTGCTGCAGGGCGCGGTGATCGCGCTGGCCCTCGGGGTGGCCTTCCTGCCGTCACGACGGACGGTGGTGGACGTGGCCGCGCTGGGTGCCGGGGTGCTCATCGCCCTCCAGCTCACCCTCAACTACTGGCTCTATCCCTACCTCGTCTGGTTCTTGCCCATGGCGCTGGTGGCGTTGGTGGCCAGTCACCCGGAGCGCGAGGCGCCCGCCGCGCAGGCGTCTGACGGCGCCGCCGAGGCCGAGCCCCAGCAGGAGCCGGTCGGGATTCACATCGCCCCCTCGTAGCGGCGCCCGGTCGAGCCAGACCTGGAGATCGCGACAAACCTGGGACTGCCCGCCGGCTTTCACGCGTTTTCCATCTCCCACCTGGTTTTCGCGCCAAACCGCAGGGCGTGCCGGAGGTTTCCCGCCTTTTCCAGGTCGCTGGCCCGCCCGCTTGCCGCCCCCGCGGCTAGCTGATGCCCTCCGCGGGCTCCAGCAGCTGCCGGATCGCCACCGCCCGCCGCGGCTGCTCACCGGTGGTGATCAGCACCGCGTTGAGCCACGGGTCCTCGGTCGAGGTCTCGAAGCGCACGGGCATCTTGGTGGCCATCGCCTCGATCGCCTGCTCGCGCTTGACCCCGATCACGCCGCCCCGAGGTCCCGTCATCCCGACATCGGTCACGTAGGCGGTGCCGCCGGGGAGGATCCGCGCGTCGGCGGTGGGCACGTGGGTGTGGGTGCCGACCACCGCGGTGACGCGCCCATCCAGGTACCAGCCCATGCCGATCTTCTCGCTCGTCGCCTCGGCGTGCATGTCGACGAGGATGTGGTCGGCCTTGTCGCGCAGGGCGTGTAGGGCGGCGTCGGCCTCGGCGAACGCGGGGCGGCCGGCGTCCATGAACAGGTTGCCCGACAGCGACACGACCCCCAGCGACAGCCCGTCGCGCTCGACCACGCACCAGCCGTGGCCGGGTTGGCTGCGCAGGAAGTTCGCCGGGCGCAGGATCTCCCGGCGAGCGTCCAGGTAGCCGTAGATCTCGCGCTGGCGGTAGGTGTGGTTGCCCAGGGTGATGACGTCGACGCCCGCGTTGAAGAGCTGGTCGGCGATCTTGGGGGTGATGCCCAGGCCCCCGGCGGCGTTCTCGCCGTTGACGACGACGAAGTCAGGCTCCAGGCGCTCGCGCAGCGCGGGGAGCAGCCCCAGCAGCGTGCGCTTGCCCAGTCCTCCGACGACGTCGCCGGCGAACAGGATGTTGACCGCGCGTGGCATTCAGGGGTTGGCCCCGGTGACCCTCATAATCACAAGTATGCGTCGATGGGCCCGACCGCGCACAGCGGACCCACCGCAGCCCGAGGGCGAGCCGGATTCCGCGGCGGTCCAGGCGGGCGGCCCGGTGGACGACGAGGGCCGCGCCCAGGAGGCGGGGTCGACCACGCCCAGCCCAGATCCGACCGGGCCGGCCCCCGACCCGGGCGACGCGCCGCACCGGCACGAGCACCTGCACGGACACCTGCCCGGACACCACCGCGCGCATCCTCAGGGGCCGCCGGCGGTCCCGCCGGTGATCGTCCCCCGCTGGATCCAGCTCGTGGTGCTCCCGCTCGCCCTGCTCGGTCTCTGGGCCCTGGCCCGCGCGGCCGGCTCGGTCCTCATCATCCTCGTGGTCGCGGCCGTCGTCGCGCTCATCCTCTCCCCGATCGTCCGCCTGCTCGAGCACGTGCTCCCCCGCGGCCTGGCCATCTTCATCGTCTACTTCGCCGGGTTTGGCGTCATCGCGGGCATCGGCGTGCTCCTGGCCAGCCCCGTCACCTCGCAGATCACGCACTTCGAGCAAAACGTGCCCAGCATCGTGCGCCACGCCAACCGCCAGCTCGACAACCTCCAGAACTTCCTCAACCACCACGGGCTCCACGTCCACATCAAGCAGCAGGGGTCCAGCGCCCTGGACACGCTGCAGAAGGACGTCCTCAAGCGCTCGGGCGACATCGTGTCCTTCTCGCGCGACCTGCTGTCGCAGCTCGTGACGATCGGCTTCGACCTCATCCTCATCCTGGTCCTGTCGATCTACCTGCTCGTCTACGGCAACCAGATCGGGACCTTGGCGCGGCGGATCATGCCCCCGGGCGACGGGACCCCCGAGGACGACTTCCCGCTGCTCGTTCAGGGCGCGGTCTCAGGGTACGTGCGCGGCCAGCTCCTGTTCAGCCTGGTCATGGGCGGCAGCGCCGCGATCTGCCTGGAGATCCTCGGGCTGATCGGGGTGTTCCCGGCGGGCCGGGACTACGCGGTGTTCTTCGGGGCCTTCTATGGGCTGATGGAGTTCATCCCCTACATCGGGCCCATCGTGGGCCCGATCCCGGCGGTCCTGGTCGCGCTCTTCCAGGACCCGATCACCGCCGTGTGGCTGATCGCTCTGTTCGTGGCCCTCCAGCAGCTGGAGGGCCACGTGGTGGCGCCCCAGGTGTTCCGGATCTCGTTGCGGATCAACCCGATCATCATCATCCTGGCCCTGCTGATCGGCTTCAAGCTCTACGGGATCGTGGGTGCACTGGTCGCCCTGCCGGTGCTCGCGGTCATCCGCCAGACCGTCGTCTACCTCCAGCGCCACCTCGTGCTCGAGCCGTGGGGGACACGAGGGGTCGGGCTGGGGCTGATCTCGGACGGCGATCCGGACCGATGTCCGGACTGCGGCGCCCCCGCAGCGGCCGGGGACGCCTACTGCCGCGCCTGCGGGGCCTCGCTTGAGCCGCGCGTGACCACGCCTCGATGACCGTCGGGACGCCCGCCAGCCCGCTGGCCGTCCGCGGTGTGACCAAGCGCTTCGGCACGCGCGCGGCGCTGCAGTCGGTGAGCTTCGAGCTCTCGCCGGGCGAGCTGGTGGGAATCATCGGGCCCAACGGCGCCGGCAAGACGACGTTGCTGTCGATCCTCGCCGGCGTCCTGTCCCCCGACGAGGGCGAGCTCACCATCTCGGGGCGCGAGGCCGGCTGGGTGCCTCAGCAACCGGCGCTGTACTCCAAGCTGTCGGTGGCTGAGAACCTGCGCCTGTTCGCCCGGCTGGAGAAGCTGCCCGACCCCGAGGCGGCGGTGACGCGCATGCTCGCTCAGACCGATCTGGCCGATCGCGCCGGCGAGGAGGTCGGCCGGCTCTCGGGAGGCAACCGGCAGCGGGTCAACATCGCCATCGGCCTGCTCTCAGAGCCCCCGCTGCTGCTGCTCGACGAGCCCTCGGCGTCGCTTGATCCGCGCCAGCGCGAGCGCCTCTGGGAGTTCATCTCGTCGCTGGGCACGACCGTCGTCTTCTCCACCCACGATGTCGGCGAGGTCGAGCGCTACGCCACCCGGGTGCTGCTGCTGGCGGACGGTGAGCTCCTGTTCACCGGCACCCCCGGCGAGCTCGAGCGCGCGGTGGGGGGCGACCCGCGTGACCTCGAGGCCGCCCTGGTGAGCTTCCTGCATCAGCGGGGCCACTGAACGCCGCGAATGCGCTGGCTGCTGATCAAGGATCTTCAGATCCTCCGCCGCTCGCCGCTGCTGGTGGGACTGCTCGTCGTCTATCCGATCGCGATCGCGCTGATGATCGGCTTCGCGCTGTCGAGCCCACCCAGCAAGCCCACCGTGGCGTTCTACAACGAGGTCCCCAAGAACCACGGGACGATCAGCCTTGGCAGCCAGAAGCTGAACGTGGCCAGCTACGCCTCGGACCTGCTGCGCTCCGTGCAGCCGATCAAGGTCCACTCCCGGGCCGAGGCAGTGGCCGCGGTGCGCGACGGCCGGGCGCTGGCGGCGGTGGTCATCCCCGCGGACCTGCCTCAGCAGCTCCAGAACCTCATCACCCAGGGCGTGGGCAGTCCGGCCGTGCAGCTCTACCTCAACGGCAAGGACCCGATCGAGCGCCAGTTCGTCGACCAGGCGATCTCGTCGCGCATCAACCAGGTCGAACAGGACGTCTCCAAGCAGGTGTTGCGCGTCGCCATCAACGACCTCCAGCAGGTGCTCAACGGGGGCAGCGTCGAGATCCTGGGCCAGACCGTGCGACTGCTCGGGCTGCGCAACGCGCGCACGATCGTCCAGGGCACGCTGGGGTCGCTGCCGTCCAACTCGCCCCTGCGCCCGGCCCTGGGTCAGGTCATCAGCTTCGCCGATCTCGCCATCCAGGGATTGAGCTTCGCCAAGCCCGTGCTGGGCACCATCGGGACGCCGCTGACCGTGAACCAGACGCAGGTCGACGGTCGCACCACGCCCACCGACGCCTACGCCGCGGCGATCGCCGTCGTCATCTCGCTGATGTTCGTGACGATGCTGCTAGCGGCGGGGCTGCTCGCCCTCGAGCGCGCCGAGAACGCGTACCCGCGGCTGGTCCGCGGCCTGGTCACCCCCGGCCGGCTGCTGTCGGAGAAGGTGACCCTCTCCGCGGCCTGCGCCACCGTGGTGACGCTGGCCATGGCCGTGTTCGTCTCGCTGTTCGTGCACCTGGACTGGACCCGCTTCGAACTGTGGGTGTTGGCGCTGGCCCTGGGCAGCGTGGCCTTCGGCGCCCTGGGCGTGGCCATCGGGGCGATCGCCCGCGAGGTGAGCGCGGCGTCGCTGATGGCCTTTCTGGTCTCGCTGCCGGTCGCCTTCGTCGCTCTCGTCCCGGCCAACGCCGTCTCGGGCGCGCTGAAGTCGGTCCTCGACGCCATCTCCTTCGTGTTCCCGTTCAAGGCGACGCTCCAGGCCGTCTCCAACGCCTTCAGCGGCACCTCGCCTCAGATCGGGCTGCCGCTCGTCCATCTGGCCGTGCTCGCGGCGGCGTTCGGTGCCCTGGCCACGCTGAGCATGCGCCGCTTCTCCGGAACCTAGGTCACCTAAGCGCCTGCGACCCTCTGAATCCCGGTGACTTGACACCGCCAATAGTGTTTTCGCCGCACGGCGCCTACCGGGGGTGCCGGCAACCACCGGGGGTGACTGGTGAGGGTTTCGTGGCGTCGTGTCGTCTGGGGTGTCCTGGTCGCCGGTCTGGCCATGGCCATGACCGGCGGCGTGGCCGCCGCCAAGGGCCATCCGTTCTCGACACCCGGATACCACTGGAACCACAAGTTGCCCAAGGTGGCGCCGGTGATCCCCGGCAAGCTCATCAAGCTCGGCGACGGCGCCGATCCCCGCCTGCTCGTCGATGCCGCCGGCACCGGCCAGGTCGCCTACACCGTCACCCCGACCGACGTCAGCGCTCCCTCGGTCCTGCACGACTGCGTGCTCATGCGCGGCCAGACCGGGTGTGCCTCCAACGATGGCCTGGTCCCGTCTGAGGCCGGGGATCCGAGGTACAACATCGACGAGGACGGCCCGGTGCCGCTCGCAGTCGGCAACGAGCTGCTCATGGTCGACCACCGGTTCCCCAACCCGGAGACCCTCCCCGACGGGACCACGGGCTACCCGACGTTCCTGTGGACCTCCGAGGACGCCGGCAAGACCTTCACCGGCCCGGGCACGATCGGCAACCTCGACCCCAGCGGCAACGCGATCGTGTTCGGCGGCGCGCAGCCGCAGATCGGCGTCATCAGCGACACGATGAGCGGCGGCACCATCTTCCAGGCCACCCCCCCCGGTGCCTTCTCCAGTACGCGCCTGAACCTCGGTGACCAGGGTCCCGACGAGGCCTACAACGGTCGGCTGGCGCTGGACGGAACGCGTCCGGTGGCCGAATTCTCGGACCTCACAAACCACATCTTCGTCCGTGAGTACAACGGCACCGGCGACATCAACAGCTCGTCGAGCTGGTCGGTGGCCAAGATCAACGGCCAGGGCTACTCCCGGATCGTCGGTGGTCCCAGCGGCGTCTGGCTGATGTACCAGAAGACGTTCTCGGGCCCGCTCTTCCTCCAGCGCATCGTCAATGGCCAGCCCTCCGGCGCCGCCCAGCGGATCACTCCCAACAGCAATTTCGAGCATGCCAACTACGCCATCACCGAAGCCGCCTCAGGCCTCCTCACGGTCGGGTTCTTCAACGAGAACGCGCTGTATGTGACCAGCTCCAGCAACGGGCGTCAGTGGTCGGCTCCGCAGGTGATCGCCCGCGGCCTCGACGAGCCCAGCGCCCTCGCGCTCGGTGCCGCCGGCGACGGAGGCGGCTTCGCCGCCTTCCAGGAGCCCGAGCATGGCGGGGTGACCGGCTCACAGATCGACGTGGCCGCGTTCGGCTCCTTCGCCGCCACCCACCTCAAGGGGCTCGGGAACCTGAACGGCGACGGCCTGGGCGGCCTGGGCGGGGATCCGCTGGCCTCGGTGTCCTGCACCGATGTGCACTTCGGGGACATCGACGCCATCGCCGAGGCGGGCTGCTTCCTGCGCGACCCGTCCAACCCGACGAGTGGCGCGGCGATCATCTCCAGCGAGATCCGCCTCAACGGCCTGGAGATCATCCCCGACGCGGGGGTCCAGATCGTCATCGACCCGCGCCAGCACACCATCAACACCACCGGCGAGGTGCGCATCGTGCTGCGCGCCCCCGGGATCGGCGACATCACCCTGTATCACCAGGCACTGCACGTGAGTCTCCAGGGCTCGCTGGACACGACAGGGCACACTCTGTTCAACTTCGACACCGCGACGGCGTCGACGCTCAAGGGCTTCCCCTTTGACACCAGCATCGACGTGCAGATCCAGCACGACGCCGTCGTCATCCCCGTGTCGCTCAAGCTCCCGGCCTACATGGGCGGGGTCACCGGGCAGGCAACCCTCCAGGCCGACAACGCCAACGGGCTCAAGCTCTCCTCGCTGCACATCGGGGTGCCGGACCTGGTTCTCGGCGCGCTCGAGGTCAAGGACCTCAACATCGACTACGCGGCTACGGGCAACGTCTGGAACGGCTCGGCCACGCTCAACATCCCCTCGGGCACGCCGTACTTCGGGATCGCCGTCGCGGTCCGCTTTGACGACGGCGACTTCACCATGGGCTCGTTCAATGTCAACGTGCCCTTCCCCGGGGTGCCGATCTTCACCGACAGCTATCTCGACGGCTTCGGCGGTGGCTTTGACATCCACCCCGACAGACGCAGCTTCCACGGCTCGGTCTCGGTCGGGGCCATCCCGCTCGATCCCCCCAACTACACCATCGGGGTCACCGGTTCGGTCACCATCACCTTCATCAACGGCGGCCCGGTGGTGCTCGAGGCCGACGGGTCGGGCTCCGTGCACGGCTTCGACATCGCCAACGCCAAGCTGATCTTCCAGAGCAACGGCTACTTCGAGGTCAACGGCAACGTCGACATCGACCTGGACGTCGCCGAGCTCACGGCGAACATGGATGCGTTCGTCGACCTGCCGGCCAAGGAGTTCTCGGCCGACGTCAACGGTCAGTTGCAGATCGCCGGCTACTCCGCGATCTCGGTGCAGGCTGTGGTCTCGTCGCTGGGCGTGGCCGCCTGCGGCTCGGACTTCGGGCTGCACGCCGGGCTGTCATACCCGTGGGGCGGCACGCCCGACGCGTCGGTCGGCACCGGCAGCTGTGACCTCTCCCCGTTCGTCGTCAAGCCCGTGTCCGTCGCCTCGGTGGCCGGGCGGGCGGGGCGGACGCGCGTCGCCGAGGTCGCAACCGCCGGCGGGGCCCCGTTCGAGGACATCGCCGTGACCGGCGCGGGCGCTGCGCCGTCGGTCGTCCTCACCAGCCCGGGCGGCAAGACCGTGGTCCCGGTCGGCTTCGGGCCCGGTGCGGCGAGCGCGCCCGCCGTGGCACTCCCGGTGGCCAAGACCAGCACCACCTACGTGATGGTGCGCAACCCGGGGGGCGGAGTGTGGAAGGTGTCAGCGGCGCCCGGCTCGAGCGCCATCACGCGGGTCCGGCAGGCGCGCGGATACGCGGCGCCGAAGCTGCGTGGTCACGTGTCGGGCCGGGGCGCCACCAAGCGCCTCACTTATTCGGTGTCAACGCACCCGGGCATGTCCGTTGCCTTTGCCGAGCGCGCGCATCGCGTCTACCGGATCCTCGGCAAGGCCAAGGGCGCCCACGGAACGCTGCGGTTCACGCCCGCCGCCGGGAGCGCCGGCAAGCGCACGGTCTACGCGATCGTCTCCGAGGGCGGGGTCGCCCGCGAGAGCGTGCCGCTGACCAACTACAGGGCGCCGGCTCCGGCCGCCCCGGCGCGCGTCCGCGGGCTGCGCGTCCGCCGGCACCGCCGCACCTTCAGCGTCTCTTTCGGCAAGGCGCGTGGGGCGGCGTACTACCTGCTGGAGGTGCGCGGCAGCGACGGGCGCCACCTCCTGCGACTCATCCGCGGGCGCGGGCACTCGCTGACGCTGCCGTTCCTGGGCTACACCGACCATCTCACCGCCACGGTGACCGGCGTCTCCGCGCTCGGCCGCCATGGCCGCTCGGTGAGTGCTCACGCGTAGCCGGACTACGCGAGGATTCGCTCCAGCGCGGCCGCCCCACCCGTGAGCAGCGGCTCGCCATGCGAGACGAGCACCCGCTGGACGGGGAGGTCCAGCAGCGGGCGCAGGAGAGTGCGCAGTCCCGCCTGGTCCAATGGCTCCCTCAGGTAGGCCAGCCAGGAGTCCGGGCACAACCGGACGCCCCCCGCGTCGTCGCCGATGAGGCGGTCGCCCGGGATCAGGGCGCGGCGTGTCGGCAGCCAGAACATCGTCTCGTCGGCCGCCGTGAACCGGAAGGCCTCGACGTCGGACGGGAGGCTGCGCAGGCTCGTGACCACCTCGCCGCCGTAGCGGGCGGCCACCGCCTCCCGGCTGCGGCCATGAAAGCGGATGGTGGTGAGCACGTGCACGGAGCGAGAGCCGACCACGCCGTCGCACCACCGCCAGAATGCGCCGGCGTCGGCGGGCAGCAATGGGTCAAAGAAGAGCGCGGACCTCGCGTCCACGCACAGCACGCAGCCGACGTTCGCGTCCCAGTCACCGGGGCTGCCGGTTTCGGCCCCGGGCTGCCACGCCGGGTGCCGCGCAGTCCATCGCCACAGCCCGGGGGCGATCTCCTCGGCCGCGCGCTCGCCGGCCACCGGCGCGACAGTCAGCGTTGGCCGGTGGTGCGGAGAAACCCGAAGACGCAGATCGCGGCGATGATGAAGGCGAGCACCGGCCAGAACCCTGAGACGACGCCCGCGATCGAGAGCACCAGGGTGATCACGCCGATCCCGCCCGCGGCGGCGCCGCCGACGACCATCCGGTACGCCCGCTGCTCTCGTGCGCGCCGGGGCGTGTAGCCGCGGCGTCTGTCCAGGTTGCTCACGGTCAGCAAGGGTAGCGCCCCCGCCACTCGTCTCGCGCGGGTGCGCGATAGTTTGTGTCCCACGATGGCCGACGACGAGACCTATCTGCTGCTCTACACCTACGTGGACGACATGGCCGAGCGCCGCGGCCCCCACCGCGAGGCCCACCTGGCAGCGATCCGCGCCGAGCGCGACGCGGGCCACATCACCATGGCCGGCGCCCTGGGCGCGCCGCCCACCGGGGGTGCGATCGTGTGGACCGGTGTGACCCCCGAGGAGATCAGGAGCTTCACCGACGCCGACCCATACGTGGTCAACGGGCTGGTCACCTCCCGGCGCATCGAGCGCTGGAACCTCGTCTGAGGCTCAGAGGTCGGAGAGCACGCGGCGGACCGTCGAGTCCGCGATCGTGCGGCCCTGGACGTCGTCCCACGGCGTCAGCCGATCGGGCCGCGCGTCGCCCGCCGTCAGAAGCTCGTTGCTCGAGCGTGGCAGCTCCCAGTAGCGCTGGATGAGGGCGTCGTGCGCGCCGGTGAACCCCAACTGCTCCAGCGCCTCATGTGAGAACTCGCCCAGCAACTCGGACAGCGTGACCCAATCGGTGAAGCGCTGCACCTCGCTGAGGTCATCGGGATCCGGTAGGCCCGCCGGGAGCAGCTCGGCCCACGTCGGTCCCAGGAAGTCCGGGGACACCGGCGGGTCGAGGTGGTCAGACAGCGATAGCCATGCGTCGACGCAGTCCAGGAGCACCGGCGTCCCCGCTGCCGCCCACAGGGCGGCGGTCCGCTCGAGCGCCATACGGGCGAGGACCCGCGCCTCGCCGGCGGCCATCCCGTTCGGGGTCGCGGTCTGCGCCGCGCCCAAGATCGCGCGCAGCACCGCCGCCAGCTCGGCGTGGTCGAGCTCGGGCAGCAGCGTGTAGATCCGGTCACCGAGCGCGTCCCAGTCCCGGTCACCGGCGATGAGCGGCAGGGCTCGCTCGCCCTGGGCGCCGCCCGCGGTGGAAAGCGCCAGCACCACGCCATGGGGCCCGCAGCGGGTCAGGAAGTGCTGCCTCAGGCCCGCGTCTCGGGCCAACCGCTCGATGACGAGGTCGCGCCAGGTGGGATGCACCCAGGCGACTCTCATGCCGCCACCCGCAGGAAGTGGTCGGCGAGCCGGTCGACGAGCTCTCGCGGCGGATGCGAGAGCGAGCCGTCGTGGTGGCGGCGCAGCGCGGCCACGAGCTCGCGCTCGGGCACCGCGCCCGGTGGCGTGTCGAGCAGGGCGATGAGCAGATCGCGGTGCTCATCGGCCAGGGCATCGAGCGAGGTGGCCATCGCCTCGGTGGGGGTGGTCAGCTCAGCCTCGGCGGCACTCACCACGTCGAGGTCGCCGCGCGCCAGCCTGACGACGAGCCGGCGGATCCGCTCGGGCGTGAACGTGTCAGTGGAAACGATCATGGGACCGGACCGGCACAGGCCGCGGCGGGTGAACTGCCGGAGGTCCGCCGCCTTGGCATGACGGAAGAGGATCAGGACCTTCTCCTCCGCGTCGAGGTCGGCGGCGTCGACCAGGACGCGTGCCGGTGCCGGGAAGCGCTCGGCCCCGCGCTCCTGGTGGAGCCGGCGCAGCGCGGCGTGCAGCGGCGCCGGCCGCGAGGTCCAGATCAGCCAGTGGCGATCGTCCAGGGCCCCCAGCAGCCGCTCCATGGCCCGCGCCCAGCGGTCGGCGGCGTCAGCCCGGTACTCGGTGGAGCCGAACGCATCGTCGGCGATGAATACCTGCGCCGCGGTGGGGTCCAGTGCGGCGAGCAGCTCATCGGGCGTGGTGCACTCGTGCGCCTCCCAGCCGTCGGTCATCTTGGCCAGCGCGATCATGCGCGCGATCGCGGTCTTGCCCATCTCGGGCGGCCCGGTGACCACCGCGAAACGGTGCTCGGCGAGGGTGCTCACCGCCCGCGCGTAGGCGCGGGTGGGGACGAACACGCGCGCCAGTCGCTCTGCTTCGCCACGGTCCAGCGTGGAGCGCTCGGCGGCAGTTGCCGTGATGAGCGGTTCGAGGTCGCCTAGACCCAGCAGCGACGGCATGGCCAGGCGCAGCTCGGGCCGGGCGTCGATCCGCGCGCACAGCGCCGGGCTGTCGATGACGTCGACCGTCAGGCCCTTGACCTTCGGGCGCGGGCCATCTGTGACCGCCACGCCGTTGCCCATCAGGACGTAGGAGTTCAGCCCGCGGAGATCCTCGAGCTGCTCGATGGACAACTGCTCCAGGGCGGCCGCGACCGGCTCCGCGGATTCGGGACGCAGCCACACGCAATGCACCAGCACGCGGTCGCGCAGGGGCGCCGCCAGCAGGGGCGGTCCCAGGCCGCAGTCCAGGATGGCTATCCGCGTGCGGTCAGCATCGCCCTGCCACACGTCGGGCGCCACGCCGGCGTCGAGCTCGAGCACATGCGCGCACAGCTGCTGGAACTGCAGCCACCCCAGCCGATCCAGCGCGTAGGTCACGGTCCGGACAGTGTGCCGCGGGCCGGGTCTCCGCGCCAGTATTCTCGACGGACAGTTATGTCGTTCCCGCAGACCCGCCTGCGCAGGCTCAGAGCCAACCGCGCACTACGCGGCCTGGTGCGCGAGACGCGCCTCGAGGCCGCGGACTTCGTCTATCCGATGTTCGTGGCCCATGGCATCGACCGCCGCGAGCCGATCGCCGAGATGCCCGGAGTGGACCATCTCTCGATCGCCCATGCCGTCGAGGAGGCCGGCGAGGCCGCCGCGCTCGGCATCCCCGCGGTGCTGCTGTTCGGCCTGCCCGCCGCCAAGGACGAGGACGGCTCGGGCGCCTGGGACGAGGAGGGGATCGTCCAGCTGGCCACGCGCGCCATCAAGGAGGCCTATCCGGACCTGCTGGTCATCTGCGACCTGTGCCTGTGTGAGTACACGAGCCACGGCCACTGCGGCGTGCTGCGCGAGACCCCCGGCGGGATGGTCGTCGACAACGACGCCACGCTGGAGTTGCTGTCGCGCACGGCGGTGTCCCAGGCCCGCTCCGGCGCCGACATCATCGCCCCCTCGGACATGATGGACGGCCGTGTCGGGACGATTCGCACCGCGCTGGATGACGAGGGCTTCACCGACACGCCGATCATGGCCTACTCGGCCAAATTCGCCTCGGCGTTCTACGGGCCGTTTCGCGTCGCGGCGGACTCCGCTCCCGCCTTCGGGGACCGGCGCGGCTACCAGATGGACCCTGCCAACGGCGACGAGGCCGTGCGCGAGGCCCTCCTCGACGTCGAGGAGGGCGCCGACATCCTCATCGTCAAGCCGGCTCTCCCGTACCTCGATCTCGTCCGCCGCATCAAGGACGAGACGTCCCTGCCGGTGGCCGCCTACAACGTCAGCGGCGAGTACTCGATGCTCAAGGCCGCGGCCGCGGCCGGGTACCTTGATGAGCGCGCGGCGGTGCTCGAGGCGCTGACCTCCATCCGCCGCGCGGGGGCCGACATCATCATCACCTACCACGCGAAGGACGCCGCTGCATGGCTGCAATGAGACCCACCGGCACCGCCGACGGAATCCACGAGGACCCAGCGGGCGGCCGCCACGGCCCCAAGCTGCGCAGCCGCAAGGAGGGCGCCGCGATCGCGCTCACCGACCTGGACAAGCGCCTGCTCAACCTCATGCAGGGCCAGTTCCCGATCGCCGCGCGCCCCTACCAGCACGTCGCCGCGGAGGCCGGGATCACCGAGGAGGAGGCGCTGGCCACGGTCGCCCACCTGCTCGAGGAGCGGATCATCCGCCAGGTCACGCCCATCTTCGACACCCGCGCGCTGGGCTACTCCTCGATGCTGGTCGCCGCCAAGGTCGATCCGGAGAACCCGTGGCGTGCCGCCACCGTGATCAACGCGCACCCCGGCGTGTCGCACAACTACCTGCGCAACCACGAGTTCAACATCTGGTTCACGATCGCCACGGAGCCGGGCTCCGAACTCGGCCTCCAGGGCACCCTCGACGTCCTGGCGCGCGAGGCGGGAGCGGAGTCCGTACGCCAGCTACCCACGCTCAAGCTGTTCAAGATCCGCATGGACCTCGAGATGGAGGGCGGCACCGACGCGCTGTCCACCGCGGTCCAGCCCGCCGAGCCCGCCGAGACCGAGGCCCAGCCCTACGACGAGTTCGACCAGGCTGTGATCAGGGCGACGCAGGGCAGCATGCCGGTCATCGCGGAGCCCTACGCTCCCGCCGCCGCGCAGCTCGGCATCGGGCAGGATGAGCTCCTCGCGCACCTGCGCGTCATGCAGGAGCGCCGCCTGCTGCGCCGCGTCGCAGCGATCCTCTTCCATCGCCGGGCCGGCTTCAGCGCCAACGGCATGGGCGTGTGGAAGGTCCCTGATGACCGCATCATGGAACTGGGGGTGCGGATGGCGTCCTTCCGGGGCATCTCGCACTGCTACCAGCGGCCGACCTACGCGGACTGGCCCTACTCCGTGTTCACGATGGCCCACGGCCGCTCCAAGGGCGAATGCGACTCGATCCTGGACTCGATCGCCGACGACACCGGGATCTCGGACCGCGCCACCCTCTATTCCTCCACCGAGTTCAAGAAGATCCGCCTGCTCTACTTCACCGAGGATCACTCAGACTGGGAACGTCAGCACGCGGGCGCGTGAGCGGCACCGCGATCGACACCACCCGTTCGGAGCAGCTGTACCGTCGCGCCGCCCTGCTCCTGCCCGGCGGGGTCAACTCGCCGGTGCGGGCGATGCGCGCGATCGGGCGCGATCCGATCTTCATCGAATCGGGCTCGGGCCCGATCATCCGTGACGTCGACGGCAACGAGTACATCGACTGGGTGAGCTCGTGGGGCCCGCTCATCCTCGGCCACGCCCATCCCGACGTCGTCGCGGCGGTCACCGAGGCGGCGGCGCGGGGGACGAGCTTCGGGGCGCCGACCCCCGGCGAGGTCGAGCTGGCCGAGCGGATCGCGGACCGCGTCCCGTCGGTACAGATGGTGCGGATGACCTCCTCGGGCACCGAGGCGACGATGAGCGCGCTGCGACTGGCCCGCGCCGCGACCGGCCGGGAGATCGTGGTGAAGTTCTCCGGCGCCTATCACGGCCACGTTGACGGCCTCCTGGCGGAGGCGGGCTCGGGACTGGCCACCCAGGGGATTCCGGCGAGCCCGGGAGTCCCGGCCGCGGCCGCTGCGGCCACCGTGATCGTGCCCTGGAACGACCCTGAGGCCGTCCGCGAGGCGGTGGCGCGCCACCGACCGGCAGCGATCCTGGCCGAGCCGGTCCCGGCCAACATGGGCGTCGTGCCGCCCCAGCCCGGCTTTCTGGAGGAGCTGCGCCACGCCGCCGACGCCTCCGGCGCGCTGCTGATCTTCGACGAGGTGATCACCGGTCTGCGCGTGGCGCGCGGAGGGGCCCAGGAGCGCTTCGGCGTGATGCCGGACCTCACCATCATGGGCAAGATCATCGGCGGCGGGCTGCCGGCCGCCGCCTACGGCGGCCCGCGCGCGCTGATGGAGCGGATCGCGCCGGCCGGGGACGTCTACCAGGCGGGCACGCTGTCGGGCAACCCACTGGCGGTGGCGGCCGCGCTGGCCACCCTCGAGCACCTCGACACCGCAGCCTACGAGCGCCTCGCCGAGACCACCGAGATGCTGGCCGACGGCATGCGCGAGGCCGCGCGCGGCAATGGGGTGGCCGTCCAGGTGCAGTCGCTGCCCGGCCTGTTGACGATCTTCTTCTCCGAGCGCCCGGTGACCAACTACGCCGGGGCGGCCGCGTGCGACACCGACGCCTTTGCCCGCTGGTGCCGGGCGCTGCTGGCCCGCGGCGTCTACCCGCCCCCGTCGCAGTTCGAGGCCTGGTTCCCCTCGGTGGTCCACGGGCGCGACCACGTGATCCGCACGGTGACGGCGGCGGCCGAGGCCTTCGCGGAGCTGGGCACATGAGTCTTACGGCGCTGCGCGAGGCGCTACTGGACCACGGCGGGACGCTCGCCGCCTCGCTGCACCCCGACCCGCCGTCGGCCTCAATCGCCGCGCCGGGGGCCGAGACGGGCGCCGGGGCGCCGCAGCTGGCCGCCGCCGGCCCGCGCGCCTCCGGACGCGAGCGCGACTACGAGCTGCTGCTGGAGATGATCCTGGAGGGGTCGCTGCTGCACTACGGGGCCCCCCGCGTGGTGCGTGGCGCCGATCCCGACCTGGCGCTGTTGCTGGGCGACGAGCTCTACGCCCTGGGGCTGGCGCGGCTGGCCTCGCTCGGCGATCTCGCCGCGGTGGCCGAACTGGCTGACCTCATCTCGCTGCTGGCCCAGGCGCAGGCGGCCTCCGATCCCGCGCTGGCCGACGCTGTCTGGCAGGCGGGCGCCGCCGCGATCGGGTGGGGCGCCACCCCTGCACACGCGGCGGCCAAGGCGCTGGCGCGCGCCGGCGGCGCCGGCGCGGCCGAGGCTCTGGCCGGGTCGCGGGACGCCGTGGTGGCGGCCGCGGGGGGCGCACCCTCGTGACGCTCGCCTCTTTGTTGACGGTACGCTTACTGGCGCGTTCAATTTGGTTTACCTGCGGTTGAGCGAAGGCACACGTGGCAGATCGACACAAAGAGGGCTCCAAGTCCAAATACACCGAGGATCGGCTGATGCCGGGCGCCTTCGAGGGCGAGACGGTCACCCGCCGACGGTTCATGAACGTCGTCACGCAGGGCAGCGGCATGGTGGCCGCCGCGGCGTTCACCCTGCCGGCGCTGGGCTTTGCCCTCGGGCCCCTGTTCAGCCGCGTCCCGTTCAAGTGGCAAGCGATCGGACCGCCCAGCGACTTCAGCGAGACGACGTACACGACCAAGGTCCTCACGATCGTCCAGGGGATCGGCGAAGCCGGCTACTCCATCGCCTACGTGCGCAAGCGCGACGCGAGCATCGACACCGAGCCCGTGGACGAGTACAACCACTGGATCGCGCTGTCCTCGCGCTGCATGCACCTCGGCTGCCCCGTCCGCTTCGTGGCCGCCGCGCAGCGGTTCATCTGCCCGTGCCACGGCGGCGTCTACGACTTCCGGGGGATGGTGGCCGGCGGCCCGCCGGTGCGTCCGCTGGATCGCTTCTACACGCGCTTCAACAACGCGACGGGCCTCGTCGAGATCGGCCCGCGCTTCTCGGTCAACTCCGAGCTGCACCGTTTCTCCCCGCGTGACCCGGGTCAGCCGCTGGACGGGATCGGGCAATATCTGTATCCCGCACGCTTCGACACCTCGTCAGGCCCTCCAGGCCACCCGTAAACGATGCCCAAGCTTCCCGCACCTCCGCTCCCCAAGATCCTGAAGCCGATCCCCAAGCGCCCCGGCGAGGAGGCGGAGCCGATGACGCCGCTGGAGACCGCCGCCGAGGGCGGGATCCACGTCGTCGACTGGCTGGACGAGCGCACCTCGTTGTCGGGCGGCATCCGCTGGCTGCTCTTCCGCAAGGTCCCCAAGGGGATCAACTGGTTCTACACGCTGGGGTCGGCGACGATGTTCGCGTTCCTCAACCAGGCGGTCACGGGCGTGTTCTTGGCGATGTTCTACCAGCCGAACGTCAACGGCGGCGCCTACGAATCGATCCGCTACATCACCGACGACGCCTTCCTGGGCCAGCTCGTCCGCGCCATGCACAAGTGGGGCGCCTCGGTGATGATCATCCTCATCTTCCTGCACATGGCGCGCGTGTTCTTCTTCGGCGCCTACAAGTACCCGCGGGAGCTGACGTGGATCATCGGCGTCGTGCTGCTCATCCTGACCCTGGCCATGGGCTTCACCGGCTACCTGCTGCCGTTCGATCAGCGGTCCTACTGGGCGACGATCGTCGGCGTGAACATCAACGGCACCGGGCCCTTCCTCGGCCCGTACCTGTCGGACTTCCTGCGCGCCGGGCCGGAGTTCGGGGCGACGACGCTGTCGCGGTTCTACGCCATCCACATGATGCTCATCCCCGGGCTGATCGCCGCGCTCATCGGCGCACACCTGTACCTGATCACAAAGCTCGGTATCTCGGCCCCGCCGTGGATCAAGGCCGAGGAGGAGCCCGCGTTGCGCGAGGCGGAGATCTGAGGATGGTCGCGTGAACCAGGCAGAGAAGGAGACCTATCTCCGCGAATACGCGATCCTGAAGAACAAGGGCAAGCCGTTCTTCCCCTACGCGGTGGCCAAGGACTCGATGATGGCGGTGCTCGTCATGATCGTGATCATCTTCCTCGCCGCCATGTTCGGCGCGGAGATGGGTCCCAAGGCGGACCCGACCACCACCACCTACGTCCCGCGCCCGGACTGGTACTTCTTCTTCCTCTTCGAGGTCCTCAGGGTGATGAAGAACATCCCCAAGTTCACGGACCTCGCCACCATCGGCGTCCCGACGATCTGCATGATCCTGCTGTTCCTGCTGCCGTTCTATGACCGCAGCCCGGAGCGCCGGATCGAGCGCCGTCCGATCGCCCTCGCGGCGGGGCTCACCACGATCTTCGCGATGGCCTTCCTCACCTACTCGGGTGCGAGCACCGGCTCTCCCAACTCGGTGGACCTGGCTCCACCGGCGTCGCTCAGTGCCGCCCAGAAGGCGTCCTTCCGGGCCGGCGAGGACGTCGTGGGGGAGTCGGGCTGTCTGGCGTGCCACGTGATCGGTGACAACGGCAACAACGGACCCGGACCGCCACTGACCCACATCGGGGCGATCCGCCGCCCGCAGGCGATCGCGTCGACGCTGCGTAATCCCACCGCGCCGATGCCCTCGTTCTCGGACCTGGCGAAGAACAGCCCGGAGAAGTTCCAGAACTTGGTCAACTTCCTATCGATGCTCCAGTAGGCCGGTCGCGTCAGGGACCATGACGGCGAGACCAACTTCGCCGCCGGGCCACTCCGACACGGACGTCACAGAGCCGGTCGCGGAGTCAACGCCCGGCACGCTGCCCGAGCCCCAGGTCCGGGCGATGTTCGACCGCATCGCGGGCGTATATGACCGCATGAACTCGGTCATGACCGCGGGCCTGCACCACCACTGGCGCCGGCGGGCTGCCGACCTGGCCGGGCTGGGCCCGGGACAGCGGGCCCTCGATGTGGCCACCGGCACCGGCGACCTCGCCCTGGAGCTCGCGCGCCGGGTGGCGCCGAGCGGGACGGTCATCGGCGCCGACTTCTCGGAGCGGATGCTGGAGCTGGCGCGCGACAAGGCGGCGGCGGAGCGGACCGCCGCCCGCGTGCCCGCCGAGGCGACCGTCCGCTTCGAGACCGCCAACGCGCTCGCGCTGCCCTACGCCGACGATGAGTTTGACGCGGCCACGGTGGGGTTCGGCGCCCGCAACTTCTCCGACCTCCAGCGCGGGCTGGCCGAGATGACCCGGGTGGTCCGCCCCGGCGGACGGGTGGTCGTGCTCGAGATCACCACGCCCACGGGCCCGCCGCTCTCGACCTTCCTGGACGTGTGGTTCGATCGCATCGTCCCGGTTCTCGGCCGGGTGGCCGGGGACGCTGAGGCCTACAACTACCTGCCCAACTCGGTGCGCCGCTTTCCCCCGCCTGAAACGCTGGCGGCGGTCATGTGGGAGTGCGGGCTGCGCTCCGTGCGCTACGTGATCACCGCCGGGGGGATCATCGCGCTGCACGTGGGGGAGGTGGCACCATGAGCGCCGTCCAGGGAACCGTGCAGGCGGTCGTGGCGGCCGGCGGTGAGTCCGCGGCGCGGCTGATGGAGCGTCTGGAGCGGCGGCTGCTCGATGCCGCGGACGGCCACGGCGAGGTCCTGGGCCGCCATGCCGGGGACACCATCGCCGCCGGTGGCAAGCGCCTGCGCCCGCTGCTCCTGTTCCTGGCCGCGGGCGCTCCGCCGCCGGAGTCAGAGACGCTGCTGCGCTCGGCGGTGGCGGTGGAGCTGGTGCATTCGGCCACCCTGGTGCACGACGATGTGCTCGACGGATCGCCGCTGCGACGAGGCCGGCCCACGGTGATGGCCTCGGGCGGGCGCCTGGCTGCGACGGCCACGGGGGACCTGCTGTTCTCACGGGCGTTCGCCGAGCTGGCGGCGACCCGGTCGGTGGCGGCGGTGCAGGTGCTGTCGCGCGCCAGCTCCGAGCTGGCGGCCGGGGAGCTGATGCAGCGCGCCGATGCCTGGTGCGCGGTGGCCATCGCACGCTATCTCGAGCGCTGTCGCCTCAAGACCGGGGTGCTGTTTCGCGCCGCCTGCGAGTTGGGGGCGCTCGAGGGCGACGACGCGGAGCGGCTGCCCGGTCTGGCGCTGTTCGGCGAGCGGATCGGGCTGGCCTTTCAGTTGCTCGACGATGTCCTGGACGTCTCGGGCCCGCCCGAGCGGACGGGCAAGCCGCGGGGCGCCGACCTGCTCGATGGAACCGTCACCCTGCCGCTCATCCTGGCGCGGGAGCGCGACCCGCGACTGGGCTCGCTTGACCTGCGCTCCGTGAACACGCCGGAGCGCGCCGCTGAGGTGTGCGCCCGCATCGCTGACACCGGCGCCCTCGAGGACACCCGGGCGCGCGCGCTGGAGTTCGTCGCCAGCGCCAAGGCGGAGCTGCCCGAGATGCCGGCGCGGCAGCGCGGGGCCATGGAGCTCATCGCCGACGGCGTGGTCGAGCGCTATTCGTAGGGCCGGCGGACCGGGAGCGAGCGAAACCCCGCCCGCCCCGCCCGCCCTACGGGCGCGACGTGTTTAGAAGTCTTCGGGGAGGATGAGATCAGCGTTGAGCGCTGCGGCGAACCGCTCGATCTCCTCGGTCATGTTCGCCTGGGTGAGGCGACGCAGGTCCGAGAGCATGTCGGTCAGTCCGTCGTCAAGGTGCTCCTCGAGCGCATCGACCTGGTCCTGGTCGAACACGCCCTCGTCCATCCAGTAGCAGTTCGGGCACTGGAGGATGAGCTCCCAGAAGCCCTGGGGCGCCTCAGACCAGTCGATCGGCTGGACGAGGTGCGACCCACAATCGGGGCACACATGCAGGCCCGGATGGGTCGTCTCCTCGGCGTAGAACCGGACGACTTCGATCGTCCGCCCGCTGGGGAGGACGATGCGGCGAATGGAGTGGCGTTCAGGGTGGTTGCTCATGGCTGCTCGCCCGTTTTATCGGCGCACCCCTGTGCCAGCTTGAGTAAGAGTTCTGTTCAATCCGTGTTAAACACGTCCACGCCCCTCTCTGACCGCTACGCTTGTCATCCCCCCCAATTCGGAGAGGCGTAAGAAGCAATGTTCCGCAACCCAGGCATAGACGCCATCGTCGTCCTCATCATCGTGCTGCTCATCCTTGGTCCGAAGCGGCTTCCGGGGATCGGCAAGGGCCTGGGGTCGGGGATGCGCGAGTTCAAGGAAGGGATCACCGGCGAGTCCAAGGACGAGGAAAAGCCCGCGCTGTCGGAGGCGAGGGCCACGCCGGAGGTCAAGCCGAGCTCCAGCGAGCCGGCGGCCACCCCCGGATCCGGGACCGCCGGGTCCGAGCGCTCCTAGCAGCGCGCCGGAGCCCACACGATGGCGAAGGCTCTCCGGCCCATCGGGCATGAGGACCGCCTGAGCATCGTCGATCACCTCGACGAGCTCCGAAGCCGCCTCTTCGTGTGCCTGGCGGTGCTGGCCGTCGCGTTCGGGCTCTGCTACTGGCAGAACAGCCACCTGCTGGACCTCCTCAACAAGCCGCTGCCGCCGGCGACCAAGACGGCGTCCAACAAGATCGGTGGGCTCACCCGGGCCAACGTCGGGGCGTCAAAGGCGATCGGCGACGCCGCCAAGCAGTTCAGAACCCTGTCGGGCTCCTCGGAGCTGTCTGCCGGAGACCGCTCGGTGATCGGCCAGGCGGCCACTGACCTGGAGGAGGCGTCCAAGGCGCTGCCCCAGAAGACGCCCCCGAACGTTCCGGTCACGCTCGGCGTGGGCGAGGGTTTCACGACGACGCTGACCGTCACCTTCTGGGCGGCGATCCTGCTGACGCTGCCGTTACTGCTCTACGAGGTCTACGCCTTCGTCGTACCGGCGCTCAGCCCGAACGAGCGCAAGATAGCCACCCCGGTGATCGTCGCCGCGCCGGCGCTGTTCGTGGGCGGGGTGGTGTTCACGTACCTGATCGTGCTGCCGGCAGCGGTCAAGTTCCTCCAGGGCTACAACTCCGCCCAGTTCGACAACCTGGTCCAGGCCAAGCCCCTGTACTCCTTCGAGGTCGTGACCATGGGGGCGATCGGCCTGGCCTTCCAGTTGCCGTTGGTGATGCTGGGGTTGCGTCAGCTCGGCGTGATCAATGGCAGCACCCTGACCCGGCACTGGCGCTACGCTACGGTGATCATCGCCGTCGTTGCGGCGGCGATGCCAGGGGCGGACCCGGTGACCACCGGCCTGGAGACCGCCCCGCTCGTCGTCCTATTCCTGGCCAGCATTGTGTTGCTCAAGCTCGCAGACCGCCGTGACGCCAAGCGCGCCGCCGCCGAATTGATCACCGTCGGTCCTCCCGACGCGGGCGAGTCCGATTCATGATCTGTAGGACTGACTGATGCTCTTCGATCTGCGCGGCCGCGGCCGCCGGCGCACCGTCCAGGTGATCTACCTCGGGCTCGCCCTCATCCTCGGCGGCGGCCTGGTTCTCTTCGGCGTCGGCACCGGCAGCGGCAACGGCGGCCTGCTCAACGCGTTCGGCGGCGGCTCCAACAACCAGAGCTCGATCATCAGCTCCGCAGAGAAGACCGCGCTCAAGCAGACCCAGAAGAACCCAACGGACCCGGCGGCCTGGGCCGCCCTGGAGACCGCTCGCTATCAGAACGCCTCCAGCAGCGGCTTCAACAGCGCTACGGGCACCTACACCACCGCGGGCAAGAAGGAACTGGCCAAGGCCACCGCCGCCTGGCAGAAGTACCTCGCGCTGACCAAGAGCCCCGGCAACGACCTGGCCATCTTCGCCGGCAACGCGTACGGCGCCCTCGGCGACTACGCCAACTCGGCTGCGGCCTGGGAGGTCGCCACCCAGTCGGACGCCAGCTCGGTCAAGAGCTTCGAATGCCTGGCCATGACCGCCTACGCCGCCCAGCAGACCCGCAAGGGCGATCTCGCCGCCGCCAAGGCCGCCAGCATGGTGCCCAAGGCCAGCCGCAAGACCATCACCTCCCAGATCGCCCTGGCCAAAACCCAGCCCACCGCGGCGCAGCAGGCCTGCTGACCAGCCGCCCCGGGCCGGGGTGGGCCTGCTGGCTGCCCGCCCCGGACCCTGGGTAACATCGCGAGACCTCAGGGCCGTTAGCTCAGCTGGTAGAGCAGGGGACTCTTAATCCCAAGGTCGTAGGTTCGATCCCTACACGGCCCACTCCGAAAGCCCCGGCGACCCGGGGCTTTCGTGCTCTTGGCGATCCCGGCAGCGGTCGAGTCCGTCGAGGATGAGGTCCAGCCCCCAGGTGAACTCGACGGCGTTGTCGTACCCGGACTCGGGGAGTTTGGCGGCGATCTCGGCGAGATACGGGTAGGCGTCGAGCGCGCCGATCGCCCGGGCTCGTCGCTGCGCGGCGGCGCCGGCATCGCCGGGCGTCTGGAACCCGAGCGTCTTCTCCTGCTGGGCGAAGCCGTAGATGTAGGCGTCCTGCACCGAGTAGGCGTGGATGGCCGTCTTGAACGAGAAGCCCGCCTCGCGCAGGCAGCCCATGACCGCGTTGTGGTTTTCCAGGTTGGCCGGCCCGGGGCTGCGCGTCTCCATCAGCCCGATGGCCCAACTGTGGCGCTTCAGCGCCTCGCGGGCCGAGATCGCCCGGCCCCGCATCGCTGACCTCCAGTCGTCGCCGATCGCGGGGGACTCGATCTCGCCGAAGACGATGTCGACCATGCCGTCGAGCAGTTCATCCTTGTTGGCCACGTGCTTGTAGAGCGCCATCGGCACCACGCCCAGCTCCTGCGCGAGCCGGCGCATGCTGAACCCTTCAAGACCGTCCCGGTCAGCGAGCGTGACGGCAGCCTGGAGTACGAGCGATCGGCTCAGGCGCGTCCGGCCGTGGTTGGTCTCGGGGGTCATCGTGTTTGACAAGTGTACGCCGTACACCTATAGTCCTGGTCAGAGTGTACGCCGTACACCTGACAGAGGGGGAACACCATGGAGAGTTCAGGACAGATACCGGCAGGTTCGCCGGGCGACGGGGCCCCGCCAGGCGGCGGCCACCAGTACCCGCTCACGTTCTCAGTCGACTATCCCGGGCGCAGCCTCAATCGCCTCAGCACGGCTCTTCGCATCTTCGCGATCATCCCGATCGCGATCCTCGCCGCGACGATCGAGGGCGGTAGCTTCGGGGCCAACGCGGGAGGCACCGGCGCTCGCTACGCCGGGGGCGGTATCGGGATCCTCGTCATCCCGGTGCTCCTGATGCTGCTGTTCCGCAAGAAGTACCCCCGCTGGTGGTACGAGTGGAACCTCCAACTGACCCGCTTCAGCAACCGGGTCGCGGTCTACTTCGCGCTGATGGACGACCGGTACCCCTCCACGGACGAGGAGCAGGCCGTCCACCTGGACTTCCCGTATCCCGACGCCCAACACGACCTCAGCCAGGGCCTGCCGCTGGTCAAATGGCTGCTCGCGATCCCGCACTACATCGTCCTCTTCTTTCTCACCATCGGCGCGCTGATCGCCGCCGTCTTCGCCTGGTTCGCGATCGTGTTCACGGGCCGCTACCCGCGGTCGCTGTTTGACTTCATCGAGGGCGTGTTCCGCTGGCATAACCGGGTCGCGGCCTACGCCTTCCTGCTGATCACGGACCGCTACCCGCCGTTCAGCTTGCAGCCCTGACAGCCGCCCGCCGGCGCGACCCACACCCGCGTCAGCTCGGCGATGCCGTCAGGCGTGAGCCGGACGCCGCCGCAGCCGGCTGGCGCGCCGTCGATGGTGGCAACCACGAAGAGACCGGTCGGAGGGGCGAGGTCATCGCTGGGGTCCTCGCGTAACGCGCGGTCCACCTCCGCGGATGTGGCCGCGCGTCCCCAGTACCGGCTCGCGACGTCATCCATGTACGCGCGCAGGACGCGCGCGCCGAGTGCGGACCCCGGGTCAGCGGCCCTGAGCGTCGGCGCAGGAGCGGGCATGACCCGACTATCGCACTGCCCCACCATCACGCGCAGGTAGAGTCTTCGCCCGCGCCGTGCGCCAGGAAGCCTTGCCGACCGTGACTCGATATGAGACCTACGCGCACGTCGCCGAGTTGCCGCTGATCATCGAGCGCTGCGAGCTCCAGCCCATCGTGCGCGACACGACGAGCGGCTTCACCAAGGTCTCAATCGTGGTGCGGCTGAGCGGCGCGGACCACGTCGGCGAGGGCGAGGACGTCACGTGGGACCAGATCGACCAGATCGAGCTGCTTCGGGCCGGCGGTGACCTGAGCTGGCTGCATGGGACGCGCACGTTCGACGAGTTCTCGCGGCTGCTCGCCCTGGCCAACCTCTTCCCGGTCCGGCCGATCCGAGACAGCGCTCACTACTACCGGCGATGGGCGTTCGAGAGCGCCGCGCTCGACCTCGCCCTGCGCCAGAACGGCGTCTCGTTCCAGCACGCCGTCGGCCGTCGGGCGCAGCCGGTCAACTTCGTGGCATCGGTCCGGATCGGTGATCCGCCGAACCTCACGATCCTGCGCGCATGGCTAGGTGAGGACCCTCACCTGCGCTTCAAGTTGGATCCGACCCCCAGCTGGGACGACGGCGTCGTGGACGAGCTCGCTCACCTGCGATGCGTCGACGTCGTCGATCTCAAGGGCTTCTACCGCAACCTCACGGTGGCGATGGAGCCGGAGATGCGCCTGTACCGGCGCGTCATCGAGGGGCTGCCCGACGCGTGGATCGAGGATCCGTCCCTCGCGCCCGGCGACGAAGGACTACTCGAGCGCCACCGTGATCGCATCACCTGGGACGAGCCGATCCACTCGGTCGCCGACATCGAGGCGCTGCCGTGGCGGCCTCGCATGCTCAACGTCAAGCCCGCGCGCTTCGGCAGCGTGCGGGCCCTCCTCGACGCCTACGACTACTGCAGGGAGCACGGCATCGGCCTCTACGGCGGAGGGATGTTCGAGCAGGGCCCGGGCCGCGGGCAGCTGCAGTACCTCGCCTCGTTGTTTCACCCCGACGCGCCCAACGACGTCGCGCCGCCGGAATACAACCTCCCGGATGCCGTCGCCCGCCGGCCCCGGGCGCCGCTGGTACCCGAGCCTCACCCCACCGGCTTCCGGTGGGGCAGCTACGACGGGCGGCGGACGATACGTGAGACCGTGGCCGGGCCATCCGTTTAGGATCACCCACCATGGGACCGGAGCGTGCGCTACTCGTGATCGCCGACATCGGCGGTTACACCGAGTACATGAGGACCCACCGGATGAGCCTCGCCCACGCCGAGGTCAACACCGCCAGGTTGCTCGAGGCGGTGATCGACGCCGCCGAGGACTTCGAGCTGATCGAGATCGAGGGCGACGCCGCTTTCCTCTCCCGTCAGGCCGACACCCTGGATGCCGCCGCGACGGGCGCCGCCCTGACCGAGGCCGTCGCCCAGATGCATCACGCGTTCCACCGCGAGCGCCAGTACGTCGCCTCCAACCTGTGCCCCTGCGATGCCTGCGAGCAGGCCAACAACCTGAAGCTGAAGTTCGTCGCGCACGTGGGCGAGGTCGCGACGCAGACCATCAGAGATCGCCGCAAGCTCGTCGGGATCGACGTCATCCTGGTCCACCGCCTGCTGAAGAACTCCGTTCAGACGCCGGAGTACCTCCTCTTCTCCGAGGAGCTCTATCGCAACGGCGGCGACGCCTTTGACCCCGTGCAGCAGGTCGAGCAGGAGCTCGAGGGGATCGGTCGCGTGCAGACGTATTTCGCGGACATCGCCGCCGTCGGTGGGTCACTGCCCCCGATCCCCGATCCCGGCTGGCTCGGGCGGGTCGCCAGGACGCTCGACGTCGCCGGCCGCGGGATGCCGTACATGCTGGGCCTCCGGCGACCGAGGCGCGTCGCCACCGAGCCCTGACGCCGCGGGTCGCCGCGCGTCGGCCTCGAGTCGGCTGGTGACGAGGTCGTCGCCCGCCGCGGCGGCGGCGGGGTAGCCCGTCACGGCCGTCAGGTAGGCACTACGGCGCAGCCGGCTGACCTGCAGGCACCCGTCTGCGGCGGCGCGCACGGTGGCGGTGCGCGGTCGGTCCTGCAGGAGAGCGATCTCGCCGAAGCACTCACCGGGTCCGAGGGTCCCGACGACGCGCCCGTCGACGAGCACCTCGGCCCGGCCTGACCGCACGATGTAGAAGTGTTCACCGCGGTCCCCCTGCCGGATCGCCGTTTGCCCGGGCGCGAGCTCCGCGTCGTCCAGCGCGCCGGCGAGCTGCTCGATCGTCGCCAGCGGGAGCACGCCCAGCATGTGGATCGAGCGCAGGATGGCGACATCTGCGTCGCGCACCTGCACGGTGGTGTCGATGCGGCGCAGCGCCGGCCGTCTGGCGGTCACCGCGAGTGGCGCCAGCAACCCGATCACCACCAGGGCGGGCCGGACGCCGATCAGGTCGATGATCAGCGGCGCGATGAGGCTCCCGGCAGCCACTCCGAGCGTGAGGATCGCCTCGAAGCCGGCGAACATGCGGGCCAGGACGGCCTCGTCGGTGAGCCGGGCAAGCAGGGTGAACCCTCCGACGTCGATCAGGGCGTTGCCGATGCCGATGAGGCCCAGCAGGAGGATCGCGGGCACTTGCTCAGGGGCGGCGCCGACAGCGACGAGGGGCGCGCCGAACAGCGCGACGCCGACGCCGAACCAGAACGCCAGCCGACCGCGCCCGACCAGGCGGAAGGCAAGCAGCGACCCGAGCATCCCACCGGCACCGACAGCCGCAGTGAGGACGCCGACGCCCGGATTGCCCGTGTGCAGGAGGTCGATGGCGAGCACCGCGGTGAACACCGTCAGGCAGCCACGCGTGAACGTCTGCACGACGCCCAGGCCCGTGATCAGCGTCAGCCTGCGATCGGTCGCGATGGTGGTGAACCCCCGCAGCAGCTCACGGGCGCCGCCCGCCCCGGCCTCTGAGCGCGGCGGGGCGTCGTATGACAGCCCGACGACGACCAGCCCGCCCAGCAGGGACGCGCCTGCGCACGCCGCGAACACAGTCGCCGGTCCGCTCACCGCCAGCAGCACAGCGGCAACCGCGGGGCCGCCGAGCGTGGCCGATGAGTCGAGGAGGCCGCGCACCGCGTTGGCGCGCGTGAGCTGCTCGGGCGACCGGCAGAGCGCCGGCAGCAGTGCCGAGTGCGCCGGCCGGTAGAGGCCCTGTGCAACCGTCGCGAGGACGGCCAGGCCGTAAGTGACCGCGGTCGGGCCGCTGCCGGCCGTGACCGCGGCCGCGCCGCCCAGGGCCGCGGCCCGCACCAGGCCGACGCAGCTCAGGACCCGCTCACGCCGCACCCGGTCGGCGACCGTCGCCAGCCACGGGTCCAGCAGCGCCGCGGCACCCATGCGCGCGGCCGTGACGATGCCGACCGCGGCGACCCCGCCGTCGCGGAACGCCACGACGGTGAGCCCCACCGTGAAGGCGCCTTCACTCGCCCACAGCGCACCGAACGAGATCTGGGCACGGCGGATCGCTCCGCTCAGCGCAACCGTCTCGTGCGAGCGGGGCCGCGACACTGCGCGACTATCTCATGGCTAGGCCAGCGGCGCGTCGGGTTCGGCTGGCGCGGGAGCCTCGACGGTGCGGCACCACCGGGCCAGCGCGTGGCGGCCCACCAGCGTCAGCGTGCCGTCGGCCGTGATCCAATCCCGGCCGCGCAGCTCGCTCACCACGTCAGACGCCACCGGTCCGGCGCCGATGCCGGTGCCGGCCAGCTGGTTGCTGCCGGGCCGTACCGTCCAGCGAGCGGAATCCAGCGCGCTGAGCGCCACTCCCTGCTGGTCGGTAGGGAGGTCCAGCGGATGCGGACCCGGTCCGGGTCCTGGCCGTGTCGGCCCGGCCTCGGGCGGCCCCTTCAGATCCAGATCGGCATCGACCGGGGTCTCGGTGCTGCGGTCATCGCGGCGCTTGACCTGACCGAACAGTGGATCGCCCGGGGAGAGACGATCGTTGAGCCATTGGCCGGCGGCGTCCGCGAAGGCGCGGGCGCGGTCCGCGTCGACTCCGTAGCGCTGGGAGAGTTCCTCCATGTCAACTTCGGAGATGCGCTGCATCGACCGACTGATCTCGTCGGCGATGGCGCGCAGCCGCTCTTCAAAACTGTCGTGATCGCTCATGCCCTACATGTTGGCAGGTACCTCATAGCGGCCCGACATGATGGCGTCGAGGCGGCAGATCGCGCGGGGGTCATGGGCGGCCGGCGTGGGGCGCGGGCTGGCCCGGGGCAGCCAGGAGCCGCCCGGTCTGGCCGGGCCCGTCGCGCATTGCGGCCTCCATGCCGTGCCATTCAGCGGCGGCGATGAACAGCGTCTGGCCGTCGTCGGCGCCGAGCATGCACGCAAAGCAGCCGCGGTCGACTGCGACGGTGTTGAGCACCTCGCCGCCCTCGCGCACGCGTACGCAGTGGCGCCCGGGCACGCTCGCGACCCAGATCGCGCGGTCGGCGTCGCTGCAGATCCCGTCGGGCGCATGCTCGACGTCCGCCCAGACGCGACGACCCGACAATGCGCCGTCGGCGGCAACGTCATAGGCGATCAGCTGCTGCGCGTGGGAGTCGGCTACCACCAGCGTGCGGCCGTCGTCGACGACCGCCATCCCGTTGGGCCACTGGAAACCGTCGGCGACCTGGTCTGCCGCGCCGTCGGGGCCCACGCGCATGACCGTCCCTGATCCGCCGTTGACATAGGCGATCCCCCCCGGGGCGACCACCAGCTCATTACATGGCCCTGCGCTCAACGCGGTGAGATCCGCGGCCTGCTCAAGCGACCCGTCGGGCTGCTGTCGCAGCAGCACGCGCCGTGGCCCGTCGATCACCAGCAGCCGGCCGTCGCGATCCCAGTCGATGCTGAACGGGAGCGCCCGCGCATCGATGCGGGCCATCACCTCACGATTGCCGTCGATCGTCACCGCCAGCACCTCGCCAGAGCCCCAGTTACACAGCCAGGCGCGCCCGTCATGCCATCTCGTGGACTCGGGGAACCCAAGCCCGTCAACCACCACTCGCGTCTCACTCATCAGCCGGCTCCTCTCTCGATCACAGCTCCCACCACATCACATCCGGCCCACGTCTGGGGTTACTCCCAGGCGCCCGGCCGGACCTTGAGCGTGGTATTGACGCGGTTGAAGAAGTTCGTCAGCGCGATCATCGACACGAGCGCTGAGAGGGCACCCTCGTCGAAATGCTCGGCAGCCTCCGCCCAGATCTCGTCGCTGACCACGTCCGGGTGATCAGCCAGGCGGGTCATCGCCTCGGTGAGTCCGACAGCGGCTCGCTCGGCATCGTCGAAGAGGTCGGACTCGCGCCACGCCGGCAGTGCCACCAGCCGATCGGTGCCAAGGCCGATCCTCTCCGCGTTCGTGATGCCGGCGGCGATGCAGGCGTTGCATCCGTTGATCTGGCTAGCCCGCATGTGGACCAATTCGAGGGTCTGGGGTGGGACGCCGCCGGCGTAGATCGCTTTGATGATCTGCTGCACGCCGGCGACGGCATCAGCGGAGCCTGCGGGGTCAGACAGGCGTGGTGATCGTGTGTCGGACTGGGTCATGGTTCCTCCGGGATGTCGCGGGGTCAGGGACGGGAAACGTCGGACACCGGACAGACGAGCGCGGGAGGGCGAAGGTAACGTCAGCTGTGTTACCTCACGGCGGTCGTCGGCGTCTAAGAGGGACATGAGCGAGCGCGGCGTGAGCGACACCACTGATCTGGCCGCAGGATTCGAGCGCCAGCGCCCGTATCTGCGGACGATCGCCCTGCGGATGCTCGGTTCCGATGACGACGCGGACGACGCGATCCAGGAGGCCTGGCTGCGATTGAGCCGGACTGGTGGCGACGGGATCGCCGATCTCCGCGCGTGGCTGACGACGGTGACGAGCCGCGTCTGCCTGGACATGCTGAGGACTCGCCGCACGCGGCGAGAGGTGCCGGTCGAGATCGATCTGGACGAGCTCCTCGGCGGGTCGGGACGCACCGATCCCGCGGCCCGGGCGCCGACTCCCGAGCATGAGGTCCTGCTGGCCGAGTCGGTCGGCCTGGCCCTACATGTCGTGATGGACAGCCTCACCCCAGCTGAGCGCGTCGCCTTTGTGCTCCACGACATCTTCGACCTGCCCTTCGGCCAGGTCGCCGATGTGCTCGGCCGCTCGACCAATGCCGCGAAGATGCTGGCGAGCCGCGCTCGCCGCCGGGTGCGTCTCGTGCCTCCGGACGTGCCCGAGATGGAGGCGAGCGATCGTGCCGTGGTCGATGCGTTCTTCGCTGCGGCCGGGTCCGGCGATCTGTCAGCGCTGCTCGCGCTGCTTGCCCCGGACGCCGAACTGCACGCCTTCACGCCTCAGGGCGTGAGGCTCGTCCAGGGAGCCGCCACGATCGCCGCCCAGGCCAGGACCGGCGCGACCCGTGCCGCCGCGCTGAAGCCAGAACTGCGGCCCCTCACTGCCCGCGGCGCCGCCGGTGTGCTGATCGTCGTCGACGGGCGACCCGTCTCCGTGATGACCTTCACGGTCCGCGACGGACTCATCACGGAGATGAGGTCGGTCACCGATCCGGCTCGGCTCGCGCAGCTGGTCCCCTCGTGGGCAGTGTGACTAGGCCGTCAGGACGGTGCGGAGCTCGGCGGGGATCTCGGCAGCCGAGGGCGGAGGTTCTGTGGCCTCGAGCGCCGCCACCTCCGCGCCCGGCCGCGCTCGCCGGCTCGACGGTCGGCACGGGTGGCCGTTGGCCAGGATCACACCGTCGCTGCAGTGGGCTTCAACCGCACCGTTGCCGAACTGCTCCTCGTACAGCCGCGCGTAGAGGCCGCCCTGGGCGAGGAGCTCGTCGTGGGTGCCGCGCTCGACGATGGTGCCGTTCTCGACGGCGAAGATGACATCGGCGTTGCGGATGGTCGAGAGCCGGTGCGCGATGGCGATCGTGGTTCGCCGCTGGATGAGGGACTCGAGCGCCTGTTGCACGACGCGCTCGCTTTCGGTGTCCAGCGCCGAGGTGGCCTCGTCGAGGACCAGGATCGGCGGGTCCTCGAGGATCACGCGCGCGATCGCTAGCCGTTGGCGCTCCCCCCCGGAGAACCGGTAGCCGCGCTCGCCCACGACGGTGTCATAGCCGTTCTCCAGTGCGGTGATCCGCTCGTGGATGAACGCGGCCTTGGCGGCGGCCACCACCTCCTCGTCGGTCGCGTCCGGCCGGCCGTAGCTGATGTTCTCGCGCACGGTGCCTCCGAAGAGATAGCTCTCCTGAGTCACCACTCCCACCGCGTGCGCGATCGTCGCAGCGGTCAGGTCGCGCACGTCGTGACCGTCGATCCTCACCGCTCCGTGCTCGACGTCGTACAGGCGCGGGATCAGGTACGAGATCGTCGTCTTGCCCGCTCCGGAGGGCCCGACCAGCGCCGCCAGCTGCCCGGGCGAGACGAGCATCGAGACGTCGCGCAGCGCGTCCCCGGGTGCGGGCGGTCCGCCGTCCTCACCGCCGCCATAACGAAACGACACATGGTCGAGCGCGACCTCGCCGCGGATATCGCCTGCTTCGATGCTGAGGGCATCGGGTCGATCGGTGATCCGGGGCCGGAGGTCGATCAGCTCGAAGATCCGTCCGAACAGCGCCAGCGATGACTGCACGTCAACCGACACCTGCAGCAACTGGTTGATCGGAATCAGCAGCCGGCTCTGGAGGGTCGTGAATGCGACCAGCGTGCCCGCCGAGAGGTCGCCGTGGGTGCCCTGAAGCCCGGCGACGAGATAGACCAGTGCCGGACTGATCCCGAAGAACGCCTGGGTGACCGCGAAGAACGACCGGCCGACGATTGCCTGGCGTATCTGCAGCTCGGCCTGGTTGGCGTTCTCTGCGCGGTAGCGATCGACCTCGTGCTCCTGTCGCCCGAACACCTTGGCCAGCAGGATGCCGGACACCGACAGGGTCTCCTGGGTGATCGAGCCCATCACCGCCAACGAAGCCTGAGCGTCGCGACGAGCCTTTCGCCGGGCGCGTCCGACCCGGCGGCTGAACACGACGAAGAACGGCGTCGCGGCCAGCGAGATGAGCGTCAGCAGTGGGGAGAGCAGCACCATCGCCACGACCGAGGACACCAGCGTGACCACGTTGCTGACCACCGAGGACGCCGTCGAGGTGATGGTGGTCTGCACCCCGCCGACATCGTTGGCCAGCCGGGACTGCACCTCGCCGCTGCGCGTCGCGGTGTAGAACGCCAGCGAGAGCCGCTCCAGATGCTCGAACAGCCGGTTGCGAAGCTCCTGCAGCACCCGGTTGCCCACCACCTCGGTCAGGTACGCCTGGCCGACGTTCAGGACCCCGTTGACGATCGGGATGGCGATCAACGCCGCCACCAGCGGATACAGGGCCGTGAGATCGGGCCCACCCTGGACGAATAGGGCGTCGTCGAACACCCGCCGCACCAACAGGGCGCTGATGACGCTCAACACCGAGCTGATCAGGATCATCACGACGATCACCGACAGCACGCCGCGATGCGGCCGGAACAACCGCACGATGCGCCGGCCCAGCTTCGGCGAATCGCGCTCAGGCACCGATGCGGTCATCGGCGCAGGCTAACCGGCCATCAGGGACGCTGCGCGCTGAGCCAGGCCCGGGTCTTGGCCTGGGCGCGACGCCGCGGCACTCGCGCTCTGAGCCCGGCAGGATGAGGTGCGCAGCAGTCCGTTCCAACAAGGAGACCCATGCAGATCACCCGCACCTCGTCTGACAGCAGCACACCCGGACCCGCCGAGTGGTTCACCGGCGTCGTCTACGTCGACGGGATCGCCGCGCCCGCCGCGCCCGCCCGAGCCGCCGCCGCCTGGGTCCACTTCACGCCCGGCGCCCGGACGGCGTGGCACACCCACCCCCTGGGCCAGACCATCTTCGTGACCGAGGGCATCGGCCGCTGTCAGCGGGAGGGGGGACCGGTGCAGGAGATCCGGTCCGGCGATCGCGTCTTCTTCGAGCCGCGCGAGAACCACTGGCACGGCGCCGCGCCCGGGCGTTTCATGAGCCACATCGCCATCCATGAGGCTGACGAGTCCGGCAGCCCGGTCACGTGGGGCCGGCACGTCACCGACGAGGAGTACGCCGCCGCGCCATGATTCTGTGACAATATGGTGGTGATATCGCGAGGGGAGGGCCGAGATGAGCACGACAACTGATCAGCCGGAGCGCTCGCAGCCTCGCGAGCCCCACAGCGAACGGGGTGCCTGGGCCGGCCCCGGCGTGCCGGCGCTGAGCGCGGTCATCGCCGCCGTCGTGGCCGGAGTGGTGCTCATCGTCGTCGGGTCGGGCGGGACGACGGCGCTGGCGATCATCGGCATCGCGTTGATCGTCGCCGCGGCGCTGCTGTCGCCGGGGCTGGTGGTGGTGGCGCCCAACGAGTCCTGTGTCCTGATCCTGTTCGGTCGCTACATCGGGACGCTGCGGGACTCGGGGCTGTGGTGGGTGAATCCGTTCACGGTGCTCTCCCGGGAGACGGTGTCCATGCGCATTCGCAACTTCCAGAGCGACCGGATCAAGGTCAACGATGCGCGGGGCAACCCGATCGACATCGCCGCGGTCGTCGTATGGCGCGTCAACGACACCGCTCGCGCGGTGTTCGATGTCGAGGACTTCCGCCAGTTCGTGGTCGTCCAGAGCGAGACCGCGTTGCGCCACCTCGCCAACCAGTTCCCCTATGACGACTACGACGAGGACGGGATCTCTCTGCGCGGTCACACCGACGAGGTGCGCGGCGGCCTGGAGGCCGAGCTGCAGACCCGTCTGGACCGCGCCGGGATCGAGATCCTCGAGACCCGCCTCACCCACCTCGCCTACGCGCCGGAGATCGCCGAGGTGATGCTCCGTCGCCAGCAGGCCGAGGCGATCCTCGCCGCGCGGCGGACGATGGTCCAGGGGGCTGTCGCGCTCGTCCAGATGGCGCTCGCCCAGCTCGCCGACTCTGATCTCGTCGAGCTGGACCCCGAGCGCAAGGCGGCGATGGTCTCCAACCTGATGGTCGTCCTGTCCGGCGACCACTCGCCGACCCCGGTGATCAACACCGGGACCCTCTACAGCTGACCAATGGCCGAGAGCAAACGTTTCCTCCTGCGCCTTGACCCGCGCGTATTCGAGGCACTCCGTCGTTGGGCCCAGGACGACCTGCGGAGCATCAATGGCCAGATCGAGTACCTCCTCACCGAGCAGGTCCGCAAAGCCGGCCGTCTGCCGCACGCGCCCCATCGCCGGCACGAGCCGCCACGCGATGTTCCGTCAGACGACGAGGACGACTCGATCGACTCGGAGGAGCCCGCGGCGTCGCAGGGGCGCTGACGACGGCGTCAGGCGCCCGTGCTGTTAGGGGTGGTCGCCCGCGACGACTGGCGGTACCCTGAAGATTGCCGTGCCGCCTGCCCCACATCCGCCCGCGGACGGCGGCCGGGCCACGTCTTTCATCGTCTGGCTCGCCGCGTGCGCCCTCCTGTTCGGAGCCTTCGTGGTGTTCGCCGGGTCGCCCCGCGATCGCAAGCCGCACTTCTGGCTTCGCGTGGCGGCCCTCCCGGTGGTGCCGAGCCTGATCGCGGCCATCCTGATCGCCGCGCGCGAGCTCCGGCTGGTCGGAGACGGCGTCGCCGCGAGCCTGCTGCTGACGCTGGTCTTCTTCACCCTCCCGGGCCTGATGCTCGTCCCAGCGCTGTTGTATCGCCGGCCCGGCGGCACACCGGACGCCTCGGATGACGACGGAGGAGGGGGTCCCGGACGCGGTCCCGATCCGCCTCCGCCCCCCGCCCCCCGCGGCGGCGTGCCCCTGCCCGATGCCGAGCAGGCGCGCCTCCGTCTCCGCGAGCACGGACGCCAGGCGCTGCGTGCGCGCCGGTCGCGCCGAGCCCCCAGGGAGCCGGTCCGCTCGCCGGACCGCGCCCCGTTGCACCGCTGAGCCTCGCCCGCCGGCCGGGGTGGGCCGCGCCCGTCAGGACGGACGGAGGCGCAGCTTGAGCGTGATCTGGTTGTGCGCCGCGTCGGCGATCGTCAGGTTGAGCGTCAGCCGGCCGGCACGTCGCCGCTTGACCGCCCTGGCCAATGAGGCCGTCGCCGAGACGCCGGGCGCGACGATGCTCACGGCGACCCGCCGCGCCGGCCGCTGGAGCCTGATCGTGAGCACTCCGCGCTTGAACCCGACCGTCCCGCGCGGCGGGCGGCCGCCGACGAGCACGTGCCCGCCGAGCTCGCGCGCATCGAAGCGCAGCCCGCGCGGCAGTCTCACGGCGAGCGAGGCGAGCTTGGGCGAGCGGCGGCCCGCCGACGCTGTGAAGGCGATGCGCGGCGCGCTCAGCGCTGTCCCTCGGATCGATGCGCGCGACAGCCGCGGCGATGCGAAGGGCGTCACCGCACGCGTCGACCGCGAGGCGGGACTCGTACCGCCGGCGTTGGTGGCCAGTACGCGGAACCGATACCGCCGGCCGTTGCGCAGGCCCCGCACGGTGATCGGGCTCTGCTTGGCCGACGCGTGCGCGCCGCCCGGCGACGCGATGACCCGGTAGGTGACCGGGCCGGTCGCGGACTGCGGCCTGAAGGTGACCGTGGCTCGGCGGTCGCCGCCCCTCACGGCGACCTTGGTCGGGGCGCGGGGGGCGGCCACGTAGTTGAACTGGTCGGCTGCGGTGATCGGCGTGGTCCCGGCGGGCGCGGTCACGATCACGTCGGCCACCCCCGCACCGTGCGGGGGTGCGACGGCGTCGATCTGGGTGGAGGAGACCACGTGGAAGGACGTTGCCGGCACGCCCGCGAAGGTCACCGACGAAACGGCGTCGATCCCCGTCGGGGCAAAGCCGCTGCCGCGGATCACGACCGCCGTGCCTCCACTCGTCGTCCCCACCGCGGGCGAGACGCCGGAGACCACCGGCGGGGTCGTGGCGACGTAAGACCACACGGCCCCCGCCAGGTTGTCGTCCGAGTGGCCGGTGACGAGCAGCGTGGTGGCGTCGGTGGAGAGAGCGAGGCCGCCGCCGAACACCGCCGAGCCGAACTCCGCGTCGCTCCCGGCGGGCGCGGTGAGCTTGCCGCGCAGCGTCCACGTGCCGCCCGAGCCGTCGAACGCGTAGGCCGCTCCGATCGCTGAGTTGTCAAACGGCGCTCCGAGGACCGCGGTCGTCGCGTCGGAGGAGAGGGCGACCGAGGCGCCGAGGAAGCCCTGCCCG
Source organism: uncultured Actinomycetota bacterium (assembly GCA_963758035.1). Lineage (GTDB taxonomy): Bacteria > Actinomycetota > Thermoleophilia > Solirubrobacterales > Solirubrobacteraceae > Palsa-465. Next base: position 483,134 of record CAVWTW010000010.1, on the reverse strand, counting down.
ATCTCGGCGCCGGCCCCGCTCGACGGGGCCGAGAGCTTGGCGCGCTCGCTCCACGCCGTGGCCGTCGTGCGCGCGAACACCCATGCGGCGCCTCGCTGGTTGTCGGACTGGCCGCCGATCAGCACGGTGTTCGCGTCGGCGGACAGCGATAACGCGCTTCCAAACGTGGGGGCACCGAGGCCGGCGTCCGGGCCCGTGGTGGGCGGCACCAGCTTGGTCTGCTCGGTCCACGTCCCGCCGGAGTTGCCGTACACCCATGCCGCGCCGACACTGCCGCCGTCGCCGTCGCCGGCGATGACGGCGCTCAGCCCGTCGGCGGACAGCGCGACGGCGCTCCCAAAGTCGCCCGCGCCGATCTCGGCGCCGGCGCCGGTGGTGGGCGCCGTGAGCTTGGCGCGCTCGCTCCACGTCGTCGCGGTGGTGGACGCGCGGGTATAGGTCCAGGCCGCTCCGGCGAAGGCGTGGTCCTCGACGCCGGCGATCAGCGCGGTGGTTCCGGCGGCGTTGAGGGAGACGCGGCTGCCGAACTCGCCCGGGGCGATCTCGGCGCCGGCGCCGGTGGTGGGTGCAACCACCTTCTGCTGCACGCTCCAGCCCGACGGACCGCGCGTGTAGACCCAGGCCGCGCCGGCGTCGCTGTTGTCGCCGAAGCCGCCGATCATGGCCGTGTTGCCGTCGGCCGAGAGCGCGACCGCGCCGCCGAACTCGACGTCGGTACCGATCGCCCGGCTGGCTCCGGCGGTCGGGGCGGTCAGCTTGGCTTGCAGCGTCCACGTCGCCCCGGAGCGCGTGAACACGTACGCCGCTCCGGCGCCGCTGGCCTCGTCGAAGGCTCCGACGAGCGCCGTCGTCCCATCGGCCGAGATCGCGGCTGAGCCGCCGAGCTCGCCTCCGCCGATCTCCGCGTTGGCGCCGGTGGTGGGCGCCGTGACCTTGGCGAACTCCAGATAGGTGTCGCCCGTGGCGGCGCGCGCCCCGTCGGCCCACGCCGCGGACATCGCGACGATCGCGGCGACGAGCACAGCCAGATGACGACCCCCCACCGAGACCAAGGTGCGGTGAGCTTACCCAGCCGGTGTGAGCGTCATGCGACACTTCCACGATGGGCCTTCACCTGCTGGTGTTCATCGGGGTCGCGGCGATCGTGATCGTCATTCCGGGGCCGGACACCGCGGTGGTGACCAAGAACGTGCTCATCCACGGCCGGCGTGCCGGGTTGGGCACGTCGCTGGGGGTCGGCGCCGGGATCTCGGTGTGGACGATCGCGGCCGCGGTCGGCGTCGCCTCGCTGGTGCGGGCGTCCGAGGTCGCCTTCACCGTGCTGAAGCTGGTCGGGGCGTTCTATCTCGTGTGGCTGGGGATCCAGGCCCTGCGCGCCGCACATCGTCAGACGGGCGAGGAGCAGACGACGCGCCCATGGACTGGGTCCGCGATAGGGGCACGAGCCGGGTTCCGGCAGGGGTTCCTGTCTGACCTGGCCAACCCCAAGATCGGGATCTTCTTCACCAGCCTGCTTCCGCAGTTCGTGAGCTCCGGGCGTCCGGTGCTGCTCCCGTTCCTGGTGCTGGGGGCGATCTTCGTGGCCATGACCGTGGTCTGGCTGCTCGCCTACACGGTCGCGGCTGCGCGCGCGGCCCGGATGCTCATGCGCCCGCGGGTCAGAGCGACGCTCGACCGGGTCACCGGCGTCGTGCTCATCGGGCTGGGGTTGCGCCTGGCCGTCGAGCGACGCTAGCTCGCCCTCGGCTCAAGTTCCGTCTGTCACGAGCCGATGAGGGTTCTCACCATGACGGTCGCCGAGGCCCGCCGCCAGTACAGGGAGTTCATGTCGCGCATGGACGTCGCCTTCGCGTTCGGGCACGGCTGTGCCATGGACGGCACCCACCCGCGGCTGCGCTCGCTGCGTGACGAGGCCGACCGCCTGCTGGCCCAGCTGCGGACCCTCCAGGCCGTGGCGGGTGAGCGCCCGCTCAACGCGCCGGGACGCATCATCACGGGCGAGTTCTGCGGCAACTGACGCCCCGTCGCGTCTGTGCTCATTGGTTCAATGAACCCGTGATCGAGACCCTGAAGGCGGAGTTGGCCGAGGCCGACGCCGCGCTGACGGCACACCTGGCCTCGTGGGAGTACGCGTTTGCCATGGGCGCGAGCCGCGACGGCGCCAGCGGGCACCCCAAGCACGCCGCCACACGCGCGCGCACCGCAGAGCTATCCACGCGCGTGAAGGACCTGAAGGCGCGGCTGGCCGAGCACGAGCTGTAGCCGCTGGTCCCGCCCCGGAGGTCCCGCCCCCATTGGCATGGGTTCCAGGGACGGTGGCCGGGTAGGATCTTCTCCCAGCAGCGATCCCAGGGAGGGAGCAGTGCAGGATGTCAGCCCGGCCCAGGTGACGGAGTCGCAGCCGGCGCTCCTGAGCGCGCCGGATACGCGCGGGCGCGTCAGCAAGTTCGTCATCCCCGACGTGATCTTCGGGATCGGAGCGCTCGCCGAGGTGGGCGGCGCGGTGCGCCGGGTCGGCGGTCACCGGCCGATGCTGATCTCGGATCCGGGCGTCCTCGCCGCCGGCTGGGTGGACCGGGCCCTGCCTCATCTCGCTGACGTCCGTGTGCGGTCGCGGCTTTGGCACGACCTCACGCCCAACCCCAAGGACTTCGAGGTCGAGGCGGCCTTCGAGAGCTACCGGGAGAACGGCTGCGACGCGCTGCTGGCCATCGGCGGCGGCAGCTGCATCGACGTCGCCAAGGGGGTCGCGGTCCTCAGCGGCAACGGCGGTCGGATCCTTGACTACGAAGGCATCGACCGCGCCACCCACCCCATCCCGCCCATGGTGATGGTGCCGACGACGGGCGGCTCGGGAGCGGACGTGTCCCAGTTCTGCGTCGTCACTGACACGAAGCGAATGCTGAAGGCCACGATCGGGGGCCGGGCGCTGGTGCCGGAGATCTCCCTCACCGACCCGGAGCTCCTGACCACGATGCCGGCCGAGCTCACCGCCCACACCGGGCTCGACGCCCTCAGCCACGCGATTGAGTCCTGCGTGTCCGAGGCGTCGGACTTCCTCAGCAAGGGCCACGCCGTCGCGGCGATCGAGGCCATCGTGCGCTATCTGCCCCGCGCGGTCCAGCATCCCCTCGACCTCGACGCGCGCGAGGCGATCGCGCGGGCCAGCCTCCAGGCCGGCCTGGCCTTCACCAACGCGCTGCTGGGCGCAACTCATGCGATTGCGCATCAGATCGGCGGGGCCCTGGACCTTCCCCACGGCCTCCTCAACGCGATCCTCATGCCGCACGTGATGCGCTTCAACGCCGAGACGCACGCGGATCGCTACGTCGACGTGGCGTGGGCACTGGGCGTCGCGGTGGCCGATCTGACACCCGCTGCCGCGGCGGAGGCGGCGATCGGGCGCGTCGAGGCCCTGGCCCGCGCGCTCGAGATCCCCGCTGGGCTCCGGACGCTGGGCGTCGACCAGGCCGAGTTCGGGCGCTTCGCTGTCAACGCTCTGCGCGACGCCTATATCACCACCAACCCTCGACCCGTCACCGAGCAGGATGTCCGCGACATCTGCGCCGCCGCCTACTGACCGCGCCCGGACGCTCGAGCGCCTGGTTGGGGTGCGCTCGTCCAAGCCCAGCTTCTACGCGGCCTGGCGCGAGAACGCCGAGCGCCTGGACCGCTCCATCGAGACGCTGGAGCGGATCTCCAGCGCCCTGTGCGCGGCCCCGGACGGCCCGGGGGCCCTGTGCGATGCAGTCGTCGAGGCGGCGGCCCATCATTTCGATGCGCCGTGGGCGGCCATGGTCTTCAGCGGGGAGAGCGAGAGCCGGGAGCCCGCCCATGTCACCCGTCCCGGGCAGGGCGCCGTGCTCCCACGCCCAGGACAGCCACAGCCGGTGCTGGAGTTCGTCGCGAGCCGGGCGCTGGAGGCTCGGGCGCCGGTGACGATCGATGCGGCGGACCTCGGCGACGGGGCCTATGACCTCAACGACGCCACGGGCGGGGTCGTGGCCGCGCCGATGCCGGTCCAAGGAGAGCTCGTGGGCGTGCTCGCGGTCGGGCTCAGGCGTGATGCGGTGGTCCAGTCCACGGACCTCTCGATCCTCGTGACGCTGGCCAACCACGCCGGGGTGGCACTGCACCACGCCTGGCTGTTCGCCCAGTCAGAACGCGTGCGCCGGCGCCTGGAGGACGCCGGCCGGCGCGAGCTCCTCAGCCGGGAGCGCAACCGGATCGCTCGGGAGCTGCACGACTCGGTCGCCCAGCAACTGCTCACCATCGGCATGGATCTGGAGTGGTGCCGCCGCCACGATTCCACCGCGCCCCCGGTGCTCGAGCGCGTGACCGCAGCCAAGTCGCTGGCGCGTTCGGCGGTCAACGAGATCCGGGCGGTCATCTTCGAGTTGGCCAGCGATGGCGACATCGACCTGCGTCAGGCGCTGCACGAGGTCGTCGAGGACGTCGTCGCCGGAACCCGCCTCCAGGTGAGGTTGCGCACGTACGGCAGCCCGCGGCCGGTCGCGGGCGCCACCCGGCACGCGCTCGTGCAGATCGCGCGCGAGTCCCTGTTCAACGTCGTCCGTCACGCCAACGCGGGTCATGCCTGGCTGGCGTTGCGGTGGGCGCCAGAGGCGGTCGGGCTGGTGGTGAGCGACGACGGCGACGGAGACGCCTCCGTGCTGCGCCATCGACTCCGGGGCGGCAGCTCCGGGGGCGAGCATTTCGGTCTGGCCGGGATCGGTGGCCGCGTCCGCGAGCTCGGCGGCCAGGCGACGGTGAGACGCCGTCGCGGGGGCGGGGTGAGCCTGCGCGTCGAGGTCCCGCTCACCGAGGCCGGGGTCGGTGCCTGAGGCCGCCGCCACCTCCGCCCGGCTGATGCTGGTCGACGACCACGCCATCGTCCGCCGGGGGCTGCGGTCGATCCTGGAGTTGGAGCCCGACATCGCCGTCGTCGCGGAGGCGGGGGGTCGCAGCGAGGCCCTGCGCCTGCTGGAACGCGTCCGGCCCGACGTGATCCTGCTCGACCTCAAGCTCAGCGCCGACCACGACGCCGAGGGGCTCGAGCTCTGCAGCGAGATCCTGGCCCGTCGCCCGGACTCCCGGGTGATCATCCTCTCGACCTTCCTGGATGAGAACCTGCTCAACCAGGCGCTACGCCGCGGGGCCATGGCCTACGTGCTCAAGGAGGTCGACGTCATCGATCTCGTCCGTATCGTCCGCGATGTCGCGCGCGGGGAGTCGGGCTTTGACAGCCGTAGCGCCGAGATGATGCGCGCGCTCGTCGCCCACGGCGGCGACGCCCCGGAATCGGCGCTCACGTCGCGCGAGCGGGAAGTCATCGGATTGCTGGCCCACGGCCTCACCAATCGCGAGATCGGCAGCCGGATGTTCGTGAGCGAGAGCACCGCCAAGTTCCACGTCCACAACGTCATGCGCAAGCTCGGCGTGCGCCGTCGGGCCGAGGTCGCCTACGCCGCGGGCAAGCTGAGCCTCCCCGAGGTGTGACCGACAGGCCCCCTGACGCCCGGCGAGGCCGGGCGGGCTAGGACCTGCCCGACCGGGCAGGGGGATGCGACCGCCCGGCCAGGTGTATCGGGGCGCATCCGGGATAGCTTCGAGAGAGAGAGCCAATCGAACACTCGACAGAGGGAGAGAGATGGCAGACAACAGAGGCGTTGCCTATATGGGCACCGGGAAGGTTGAGGTTCAGGACATGGACTTCCCGTCCTTCGAGCTCCAGGACGGCCCGGGTGTCAACCCCGCCAACGTGGGTCGCAAACTGCCACACGCGGCGATCCTCAAGTCCGTCGCCACCAACATCTGCGGGTCTGATCAGCACATGGTGCGGGGGCGGACGACCGCGCCGGAGGGTCTGATCCTCGGTCACGAGATCACCGGCGAGGTGATCGATACCGGGCCCGGAGTGGAGTTCATCAAGAAGGGGGACGTGTGCTCGGTCCCGTTCAACATCGCGTGTGGGCGCTGCCGGATGTGCAAGACCGGCAACACCGGCGTGTGTCTGAACGTCAACCCCGACCGGCCGGGCTCAGCCTACGGCTATGTCGACATGGGCGGTTGGGTCGGCGGCCAGGCCGAGTACGTCGTCGTGCCCTACGCCGACTGGAACCTGTTGAAGTTCCCTGACAAGGACGCGGCGCTGGAGAAGATCCTCGATCTGACGATGCTGTCAGACATCTTCCCCACCGGTTATCACGGCGCGTACACGGCCGGGGTGACCTCCGGCTCGACGGTGTATGTCGCGGGCGCCGGCCCGGTCGGGCTGGCCGCGGCGCACTCCGCGCAGCTGCTCGGCGCCGCGGTGGTCATCGTGGGTGACCTGATCCCCGAGCGCCTGGCTCAGGCCCGCAGCTTCGGTTGTGAGACGATCGACATCTCTCAGGGGGACCCCAAGGATCAGATCGAGCAGATCCTCGGCGTGCCCGAGGTCGATGCCGCGGTCGACGCGGTCGGCTTTGAGGCCCGCGGCCACGGATCAGACTCAGACCACGAGGCGCCGGCGACCGTGCTCAACTCGATCATGGACGTCACCCGCGCCGCCGGGAAGCTCGGCATCCCCGGGCTGTATGTGACCGGCGATCCCGGCGGCGTCGATGACGCGGCCAAGGTCGGTTCGCTGTCGATCAGCATCGGCCTGGGCTGGGCCAAGTCCCAGAGCTTCACCACGGGTCAGTGCCCGGTCATGAAGTACCACCACGGCCTGATGCAGATGATCCTGAACGACAAGGCCCACATCGCCAAGGCGGTCAACGCCACGGTGATCTCGCTCGACGAAGCCCCGCAGGGCTATAAGGACTTCGACAGCGGCGTCGCCAAGAAGTTCGTCATCAACCCCCACGGGATGATCAAAACCTGAGGGAAGGGCCGACGGCCTGACCGGCACGGAGGCCCCGGGTGACCCCCGGGGCCTCTGTTCTGCTCAGCCCAGGGCCGCCCGGAGCGCGTCGAGGTCCGGCGCGCCGAACACCACGCGGTTGCGCGTCGCGATGTAGATGAGGTCGAGGTCGACCCCGGCCCTGGCGAGCTTGCGCGTCAGGTCGGCCAGCACGCCGGGACGATCCTCGACGTCGACCACCACCACCTCGCGCTCGCGGGTGACCGCCAGCTGGGAGATCGCCAGCGAGTGCCTGGCCGCCTCGGCATGCTTGACCAGGATGTGCAGCTCGGCGCGCTCGCCGGGGCCGAGGCACGTAGCCGCCGCGATGTTGACTCCCGCGTCGCTGATGGCGGTGGCGACCTGCGCCAGAGCTCCCGGGGTGTTCTCAACGTCGATGACCAGGTCGACTGCCATATGTCTCCTCCCCGCAGGTGCCGCTCGCCGGTGCGCCGACATTCTGACCCATCCGCGTGTCGCCGGGCCAGATCTCGCGGACGTCGGCTCAGACCTCGTCGTCGCGCAGCGGCGGGGTCCCGGCCAGCCGCCGCGCCATCGCTGCCGGGCCGGTGAGGTGCGCCGGCGAGGGGTCAGCGGCCGCCGCGGCCGCGATCCGCTGCATGTTCAGAGCGACGGCGCTGCCGGCAACCACCGTGTTGCCGACCCGGCCGCCGAGCGCCCACACCCGGGGATAGGCCTCAGCCAGCCCGGCGGCGACCGACCGTACGTCGCGAGCCGTTCGGTTGTCGACGACGTTGACGAGCGCCAGCGGAGCCACGCGCGCCACGTCGGCGAGGGCTTCGGCGGTGATGAGCCGGCGCGGGACGGCGGCGCCGATGAAGGCGTCGATGACGATCGCGTCCCAGCGGCCTGTCGGCTGGCCCGCCACGAAGGCGCGCCCTTCGGCATGGCGCACGTGCAGGCCCCGCGCGCGGCGCAGGCCCAGGTGTTCGCGCGCCAGGGCCAGGACGTCGGCGTCGACCTCGCACACCTCCTGGCGCCCGTCCGGGTCCTCGGCCGCCAGCGCGCGGGGGAGGGTGCATGCGCCCCCGCCGATGTGCAGCGTCCGCCGTGCGCGCCCGGCGCGCAGCACGATCCGGATCCAGCGCAGGTAATCGAACTCCAGGTGCTGCGGGTCGGCGAGGTCGACGTAGGAGGCGTCCATGTCGCGCTGGCGCAGCAGGCGGCCTGACGGGCGCTGGGGGTCGCGCTCGGCGACGAGCTCGCCACGCCGCGCGACCGTCGTGGGCGCGCCGCGGGACGAAGGGACGGCCCCGGGGCGACTCACGTCAGCGCACGCCGGTTGATCGCCGCGCCGGCCGCAATCAGGTTGACGACGACGAACACGACGATGAGCGTTTGCGGGTCGTGGAGGGTGCCGCCGATCACGGCGCCGGCGGACACCATGAGCTGGGAGATGCTCGCCAGTGTGGTCATCACCTGGGCCCGTCCCGCCGGTGGCGTGTGACGCTGACGCAGCGCGATCGTGCCCGAGTACGCGGGCCCCTCGATAAAGCCGGTGAGCCCGATCAGCGCGATGCCGATGACGAGTGTGCCCGCCAGCGGCCACAGCAGGGCGGAGAGCCCGAGGATGCCGTAGGACCACCCGACCCGTCGCAGCACCGGCGGGCCGTGCAGCGCGAACGTGCCGAGGATCGAGCCGCCCGCCACCGCGGCCCACAGGTAGCCGCTGGTGTGGGCGGGGCTGTGCAGGATCTGCACGGCGTAGAGCGGGAAGCCGATGTACATGAGGCCCCACCCGAAGCTCGCCAGGCTGCTCGAGAACGAGGTGGCCCGCAGCACGCGCTCCTTGGCCAGCGCCCGCAGGCCGGTGCGCAGGGCGTGGCGCATGTTCGCCGCTCGCTCCCCTGACCGGGCCTCGAACGCCGGGTTGACGGCGACCAGCCCGGCGACCAGCAACGTGAGCCCGGCCTGCACCTCCACCGTCGATGCGGCGCCGATGATCCCGGCCAACGCGCCGGCCAGCGCCGGGCCGATGATCACGGCGAGATTGAGGCTCGTCGCCTCGATCGCGCTGGCGTGATCGAGGAGCTCCGGGCCCGCGATCGCCGCGAGCGCGCTGAAGAAGGTGCCCATGCTCAACGGCCGCGTGATGCTGTAGATCACCGCCACGGCCGGGACGGTCCAGTTCGGCGCATGACCCGCGAGGGCGACGATGGCCAGTAGGCCCGCCACGCTCAGCAACTGATCGGCGACGATCAGCACCCGGCGCCGGTGCGCGACGTCCAGCCATGCCCCCAGCAGCGGACCGGTCAGCGCGCTCGGCACCACCGACGCCGCCGCGGTGATCCCGGCGAGCGGGGCGCTGCCGGTCCGCTGGAGGACCAGGAGCACGCCCGCGGTGTTGAACATGACCGAGCTGGCGCGAGACAGCGACACCGTGAGCAGGAACCCCGGATAGCGCGGCCGCTGCCAGAGCCGCCGGAAGCTGGTCTCGGTGGTGAGCGCGGGGAGGGCCATGCAACTCATCTTGACGCAGCGTGTTCGGAGTCCGCCCTCGCCGAGCGATGATGTGACATCGGCCCCAACGACACGACCGACCCCGCCGCCGCCGTGGCGGCGATCTATTCCGCCGCGCTCCCGCAGGTCTACGGCTACCTGCTGCCGCGCTGTGGCAGCGTCGCGCTGGCCGAGGACCTCACGGCCGAGACGTTCATGGCTGCGGTCGCGGCGACCAGAGGCGACCGGCCTGCGCCGGTGACCGTCGCGTGGCTGATCGGCGTCGCCCGCCACAAGCTGGTCGACCACTGGCGGCGGGCCGAACGCGAGCGGCGCGGCCTGGCCGCCGCCGAGCGTGAGCAGCCGAGCAGCGAAGACCCGTGGAACGAGGTCCTCGACGCGCAGGCCGCGCACGTGGCCCTGCTGCGTCTGTCGCTCCCGCAGCGCACGGCGCTGACCCTGCGCTATCTCGACGGTCTCTCGGTGCCGGAGGTGGCCCAGCACCTGGACCGCAGCGTCCACGCCACCGAGACGTTGCTGGTTCGGGCCCGGTCCGCGCTGCGCCGCGTGTACGGAGAGGGGGAGCATCATGTCGCGTGATCCGCTCGAGGCGCTGCGGCTGCCCGTGCTGCCGGTGCACCCGCGCCCGGAGTTCGCCGCCGCGCTCCTGAGCCGCGTGCAGGGCGCGCCCGCCCCGACGGCGGTACCGGGACCGCCGGAGGCCGGTCGCCACAGCGCCACGGTGCGCTACTTCGTCGACGACATGGACCAGGCCGTGTCTTTCTACTGCCGCTCGCTGGGCTTCGAGGAGGAACTGCGCCCGGCGCCGGCGTTCGCGATGCTCTATCGGGGCGACCTTCGATTGCTGCTGAGCCTCCCGACCGAGCCGCACGCCCTGCCCGACGGCACGCGGCCGTCGCCAGGCGGCTTCAACCGGATGTCGCTGCGAGTGGCCGACCTGGCCTCGACCGTGGACAGGCTTCGCGGTCAGGGAGCGACCCTGGTCACCCCGATCACCGCCGGACCGACGGTCAACACGGTCCTGGTCCGCGACCCGGCGGGCAACCTCGTCGAGCTCTTCGAGCCCCGTGGCGAGGGCTACCACGAGCGACCGTCCACACCCTCCACCGAGGAGCGCCCATGAGCACCGTCAGCGTCCGGTACATCGTCAACAACGTCGAGGAGGCTGTGGCCTTCTACAGGGACCGGCTCGGCTTCGAGGTGCTGATGTTTCCCGACCCGGCGTTCGCGATGCTCACTCGCGGGGATCTGCGCCTGGTGCTGGCGTCCCCGGTGCCCGCCGACCATCACGGCGGCGGCTCGCGCCCGATGCCCGACGGGACGACGCAGGGGCCGGGCGGCTGGAACCGGATCATGCTCGAGGTGGCCGATCTCGCCGACACGGTGGAGCGGCTGCGCGGCGAGGGCGCGCGCTTTCGCAACGAGATCGCGACCGGTGTCGGCTCGGCCCAGATCCTGCTCGAGGACCCGTCGGGCAACCCGATCGAGCTGTTCGAGCCACGGCGGCCCCAGGCGTCGCAGGGCACCTAGCCGGCTGCCGGGGGTACGTCGGAACCGTCCGTGCCGCCGTCCGTCGGAGGGGGGCGGTGAAGCGCTACGCCGCCGACCACCAACGCCAGGCCTGCCACCTCGACCCAGGTCGGGATCTGCGCCAGCACGATGATCCCGATCAGGGTGGCCAGAGCCGGCAGCAGCGCGACCATGGTGGCGTAGGTGGCTCGTGGCAGGCGGACCATCGCCAGCTGGTCGGTGACGTATGGGATGACCGATGAGGACACGCCGACACCGATCCCGGCCAGCAGCACGACCGGATCGCCGAACGCGCGCGCGGCCTGCCATCCGCCGATCGGCGTCACCACGACCGCCGCGATGAGCATCGCGGCGGCCAGCCCGTCGATGCCGCTGAGCGCGGGGCGCTTGGCCACCCGGTCGGCGAGCACGATGTAGAGCGAGAACAGCACTGCGTTGCCGAAGGCGAACACGAACCCCAAGGTGGCGCCGGCCACGCGGATGTCGGTGAGCAGGTAGACACCGCCCACGGCCAGCGCGAGCGCCAGCAGGTTGCGCGAGGAGCGCACCCCGATCGCCGCCAGCACGATCACGGGCAGGAACTCGATCGCCGATACGGTGCCCAGCGGCAGACGGCTGATGGCCGAGTAAAAGCACACGTTCATGACCGCCAGCACCGCGCCCCAGGCGATAAGCAGCCGGCGCCCGTCGCGATCCAGTCGCGTGAAGGCTCGCCAGGGGCGCCGCCACGCCGCGAAGATGAGCGCGGCCGAGGCGATCCGCAGCCACGCGACGCCCAGGACCTCCACCCGGGCGAACAGAAGCACCGCGAACGAGGGGCCGAGGTAGTGAAAGACGGCGCTGACCGCGAAGTACGCGTGCGGCGGCACGCGGGCCGTGGCCACGCGCCGCACGGTCCTTGTGTCGGCGGTCATGGCCAAAGCTTGCGCCCGGTCACCGCTGGTGTCCATGGCAATACGCAGGTAAGATGGGCGAGGTGCCTGAGAATCGAAGGCGTAATGGCAGAAACACCGAAGGTGGCGCGCTATTGGACGCGGTCAACCTACGACTGCTCGCCGAGCTGCAGGCCGACGCCCGCCTCAGCCTCGCCGAGTTAGGCCGTCGTGTGGGGTTGTCCTCGCCCTCGGTGGCCGAGCGCCTGGCGCGTCTGGAGGAGGAGGAGGTCATCCTCGGCTACCGCGCCGAGCTCAACCCGCGCGCGCTGGGCCTCGCCCTCACCGCGGTCATCCGCATCCGCCCCGCCCCGCGGCAGCTGCACCAGGTCGGCGAGCTGGCCCGGCGCACCCCGGAGGTCGTCGAGTGCCGCCGCATCACCGGCGACGACTGCTACATCATGACCGCCCACGTCCGCTCGGTGGAGCATCTGGAGGAGGTCATCGACGGTTTCGCGGCCTACGGGCAGACGACGACGTCGATCGTGCAGTCGGCGCCCGTCGCGGCGCGGGGCATCGCCCTAGAGGAGCTCGAGGGCGGCTAGAGCCGGCGCCTCACCCGGGCGGATCCTCCAGAGCTCGTAGGTACGCGCCGCGACGACAACCCTCCAACGCAGGTGCGACCGTCGTTTCGGCGAAGCTGTGGCTCGTGCCCGAGGCCTGGGTCTATCTGCTGCGCTGCCGCGACGGCTCGCTCTACACGGGCTGGACGGTGGACCTCGAACGCCGGCTGGCCCGCCACCGGGCGGGCGTCGCCAGTCGCTACACGGCGAGCCGGCTGCCCGTCGATCTGGAGCTGGCGATCCCCATGCCGGACCGCACCGCGGCGCGGCGCGAGGAGGCGCGGATCAAGCGGCTCAGCCGCACCGACAAGCTGGCGCTGCTCGCCACCGCGCACTGATCGCGCAACCGCGCTGCCCGCCCGGCGGCAGCCCGTAGACTGCCCGCATGCAGAGGAGCCCGAGGGTGTGCGTGATCGGCGCCGGCGTGAGCGGCCTGACCACGATCAAGGCGCTGGGGGACTGGGGTGTGGATCACACCTGCTTCGAGGCCAGCGACGAGGTCGGCGGCAACTGGTACTTCCGCAACCCCAACGGCCGCTCCTCGGCGTACCGCTCGCTGCATATCGACACGTCCAAGACGGCGATCAGCTTCCAGGATTTCCCGATGGACGAGCGTTATCCCGACTTTCCCCACCACACCGAGATCCACGGTTTCCTGCGCGAGTACAGCGACCGTTTCGGGCTACGCGACCGCATCCGCTTCGGTACGGTCGTGCAGCGCGCGACGCGCCGGGAGGGCGGCGGCTGGGACATCGATGGCGAGCGCTTCGACGTTCTGGTGGTCTGCAACGGCCACCACTGGGATCCCTCCTATCCCGATTTCCCCGGGCGCTTCGACGGGCCCACCATCCACTCGCACCACTACATCGATCCTGCCGAACCGCTCGCGCTCGAGAGCAAGCGGGTGCTGGTGGTGGGGATCGGCAACAGCGCCGTGGACATCGTCTCCGAGCTCTCGCGCCGGGGCGTGGCCGAGCGCGTGTTCCTCTCCACCCGCAGCGGCGCGTGGGTGATCCCCAAGTACGTCCTCGGGCGCCCGGTGGACACGGTCGTGAGGACCAACCCGCGGATCCCGCTCGGCCTTCAGCGCCGCGTGGCCCGGCTGCTCCCGCGCCTCATCTCGGGGCGGATGGAGGACTTCGGCCTCCCCCGCCCCAACCATCACTTCCTGGAGGCCCACCCCACGGTCTCCAGCGAGCTGCTGCTGCGCTTGGGCTCGGGCGACGCGGTGGCCAAGCCCGATGTGGCGGAACTGGAGTCAGACCGGGTCCGCTTCGCCGATGGCAGCGTCGAGCCGGTGGACGCGATCGTCTATGCCACCGGCTACAAGATCAGCTTTCCGTTCTTTGACCCGGCCTTCCTCGCCGCGCCCGGCAACGTTCTGCGCCTCTATAAGCGCATCTTCAAGCCGGGGCTCGATGACCTCGCCTTCGTCGGCCTCGGGCAGGCGATCCCCACGATCTTCCCGTTCGCCGAGTCTCAGGCCAAGCTCGTGGGTCGCTGGCTGGGGGGTGACTGGGCGCCGCCCACCGTGGCGGACATGGAGGCTGAGATCCGCCGTGACGAGCGGCGCTACGTGCGCCACTACTCATCGCGGCCCCGCCACACGATGCAGCTCGACCACTGGGTCTACGAGCACGATCTGCGCACGCACGTCATCCCCGAGGGGCAGCGTCGCGCCTCGGTCGCCGCCGGCGCACTGCGTCCCGAGCCGGTCCCCGCCTGACCGGCTCCTCACCCGGCGCCCGCCGGATCCCCTGCTAATGGTTGAGGCATGCCAGAACCCACACACCCAGGGCCCGGCCGCCGCGCCGCGCGGGCCGCGCGAACGGCCGGCAGCGTGAGTGCCAACGGCCTTGGCCGTACCCTCCAGCACCCGGCCGACCGGATCGAGAACCGCCGCGGCCGGTTTGACCAGTTCGCCGAGCGCGCCTCGTTTCTGGCCAGCTCGTCGCTGTTCTTCATCGCCTGCGGCGCGCTCGTGCTCGCCTGGGCGGTCGGGCTCCTGATCGGCGCGAGCGATCGCTTCCTGGCCGCGACCGCCGGTGGGATGTCGGCGGTCACGCTCATTCTCGTCGCCGTGCTCAAGAACTCCGAGCTGCGCACCGAGCGCGCTCTGCACACCAAGCTCGATGCCATCGCCAGCGCGCTTCTGGAGGAGCGCCGCGGTCACCAGGGGGACGCGGAGGAGCAACTGGAGCGCTCGATCGGCGTCCACGACGAGATCTGAGCGCTCGCCCGCTGCGCTCAGGCCAGCACGAGGGTCTCCCCCCGCGCAGGCATCCGCAGCACATCGGTGACCTGGTTGCCGGCAAAGGCGGAGCGCAGCGCGTCGGCACCCTGCGTGAAGTGGGCCCAGCCCTCGAAGTGCACGGGGATCACCAGGCGCGCTCCCAGGAGCTTCGCCGCCTCGGCCGCGCGGTCGCTGGAGAGGGTGAGGTAGGCGCCGTCGAAGCGCTGCGGGATCTGCACCGCCCCGGCGAACAGCACCGCCACGTCGATCGTCCCGATCCGCTCGGCGATGTGGCGCACGATGTCGAGCGACGCGTTGTCGCCCGAGACATAGATGGTGTCGGCGCCGGGCGCCTGGAGCACGAACCCGATCACCGGCCCGGTGATGTGGTCGGTCCCATCCGGGCCGTGCTGGGCCGGCACGGCGGTCACCGTCACCGACGAACCGTCGGGCGCGGGGACCTCGACCGACGCCCAGGGCTCGAGGCCGATCGCGTTGCCGCCCAGCCGCTCGGCTCCGGCGGCGGTCGTCAGCACCTGGCCCGCGCGGGGTAGGAACTCCCGCCCGGCCGGGTCGAGGTTGTCGGCGTGATGGTCGTGGGAGAGCAGCACCACGTCGATGTCACCCACGGCCTCGGTCTCCAGCGCGGGTCCGGTGAGCTTGGTGAGGTAGTCGTAGTCGCCCGGAGGCGAGAAGGCGGGGTCGGTCATCCAGCGCAGTGAGGCGTGCTCGAAGACCGCAGTCGGTCCGCCGACAAGGGTGAAGTCGTTCATGGTGCGTTGCGCTCCCGGATCGTTCGGTACAGGACGTGGGGGTAGCCGGCATGCTCGAAGTTGCGCTCGTAGGCGAGGCCGAGCTTCTCCATGACCCGGCGCGATGCGACGTTGTCAGCGCGGGTGAAGGCGACGAGATTGGCGATCCCGCGCCCGCCGCCCGCCGCCAGCGCGTGACGACCCATCGCGGTGCCCACGCCGCGCCCCCAATAGCGGCTGGCCACCGCCCACCCGATCTCCACCTCGCCGCGGCCCGCGACGAGCGAGTGCTTGAGCAGGCAGCGCCCGGCGCACGCCTCGCCGTCCCAGGCCAGCCAGGGACCGAACCCGTGGGCGGCCCAATGGGCCACATCGGCGGTCACCCACGTCTCGCACTCGTCCAGGGTGAAGGGGCCGCTCACCCCCTTGGGGCGGAGCCAGCGCGCCACCTCGGGATCGGACATCAGGCCGTGCAGCGCCGGCGCGTCGCCGGGTCCTACCGGGCGCAGATCGAGCATCGGCGCAGAACGTACCAGCGCTCGGCTCCCCGGCGCGTGGTTCAGACGGATTCCAGTGCTGTGGCCACCGCGCGGGTAGTGCGGGCCACGTCCCCGGTCGCGAGCAGGTCGAGCAGCGCCCCGCGGAGGATGGCGAGCACGAGCGTGCGACGGGCCTCTCCCGCCGGGGTGTCGCGTTCGGCGGGCGATTGGGCGTCGGCCAGCAGCGCGAGCCAGTCGTCCACCGTGCCGGCGGCAAACCCGGCCCACGGTCCCTCGGGCTCGATCAGCGACCGTGCGTAGCTCTCGGTCCACAGGGTGAGCAGGCCGCGGTGCTCATCGGCGGTCAGCCACCGCCAGACCTCCCGCCCGACTCGCGTGAGGTCCACCCCGTCTCCTCGCCGGATCCGCTGCACCTGGGCAAGCTCGTCGGCGCGTGCCCGCGACAGCAGGGCGCGGACCAGGCCGTCCTTGGAGCCGAAGAGGAAGAGGAGCACTCGGGGGCTGGAGCCGATCTCGGTGGCCAGCGGCCTCAGCGACATCGCCGAGAGTCCGTGCTCGATGACGTACCGGTAGGCGCGATCCAGCAGCTCCTGGCGCCGTGCCGATGAGACTGGGGCCGTGTCCGTCATCATGCGGTAGTCTACTGACACAAGTGTTTCAGTGACGAAAGCGAGGTCTGCGGCGATGGCTCGTCAGGACGCGACGGTGACGATTCGGGAACTGGGCCGCCCTGGTGACCTGGGGTGGGTGGTCATGGCCAACGGCACGCTCTACGCCGAAGAGTTCGGATGGGACACGACCTTCGAGAGCCTGTGCCTGCGGATCATCGCCGACTACGCGGCCGAGGCCGAGACGGATCCCGCGGGGGCCGCGGCCTGGATCGCCGAGCTCGACGGCGAGCGCGTGGGCTGTGTGTTCGTGGTCAGGGGCGACGAGCCGGGCACGGCCCGGCTACGGATGCTGCTCGTCGATGCGCGCGCCCGCGGACGGCGCCTGGGCTACCGCCTGGTGGCCACTGCGCTGCACTTCGCCGCCGCCGCGGGCTATGAGCGGATGCAGCTGTGGACCAATGATCCCCTCGCCGCCGCTCGCCAGGTCTACCTGGCGCACGGGTTCGCGCTGGTGCGCCAAGAGCCCCACCGCAGCTTCGGCGTCGACCTGGTGGGACAGACTTATGAGCTGGACCTTCGTGCCCGGGCCGCCGGCGGCGGCGATGCGGCCGCTGCTCAGCCGGTCGACACCAGGCGATAGCTGAGCCCACCGTCGCTGGTGTAGTACAGGCGCTCGTTGGCGGGGGCGAGGCTGCCGTCGTAGCCCAGCGCGACGCCATGCGCAGCGTCGGTGAAGCCCAGGTACTGCAGGTGGGTCGTGGCCACGGTGGGGACGAGCGCGTGGTGCGTGCCGCCGCCGGTGATGCGGAAGACCTTGTCCGCGCCGAGTGCCGCCGTGTCGGCCGACGCAGCGGCAAACAGGCCCGTGTTGGGCTGGGATGGGCCCGGGACGAGGCGGAAATGGGCGCCGGAGTCGGTCGAGCGCCACGTCGCGCTCTCGGTGCCGGTGGCGCAGTGGGCCCACACGACGTTGCGAGCGGGCTCCTCGAAGTCGCAGGGCAGTCCCTTGGACGGTGACGGCGTCGAGGTGAAGCTGACCCCGGCGTTGTGGGAGACGTGGAGCGCGGCGCCGCTGTCGGCGCCGACCAGGACGTCGGACCCGTGCGCCCACAGGCCCGCGTACGCGCTGCCGGCGGCGGTCAGCGTCGTCCAGGCGTCTGATCCCAGGGGCGCCCGCTCGAGCCGGCCTGCGCCCTTGTGGCCGAAGCGGACGAGTGCGTAGGCGAAGCCGTTGGCCGTGGCCAGCTGCGTCACCGCCCCGCCGAGGCGGACCTGATGCCAGCCGGCGCCCGCGTCGTGGGTGACCCACAGCTGGCTGTCGTAGGCAAAGCCGTCCGCGGCGTTGGCGAAGCGCATCTGTGAGACCTGCGTGGTGCGGGGGGCGGGGATGCCGACAAAGCTGTGGCCGCCGTCGTCGGTGCGCAGGATCGATGTGCACGGCGGGTCCGAGCACGGTGCAGTGCCCAGCAGCCACCATGTGTCGGTGCCGAGGGCCGTGAACGAGTCGGGGCCGAAGCCGGGCGGGACAGGGCCGGCGGGGACCTGGACGTGGCGCGGAGCGGTCGCGCTGGCCGGGGCCTTGCTGCTCAGGTGCCTGGCCGTCGACGTCCGCGGCGCGCCGCGGTGGCGGTGCCGGTGCCGGGCCGGGGGCGGTTCGTGGTGTGTGATGGCGGCCTGATGGGTGGGGGTGTTGTGGTTGGCCCCCAGTCCCAAGACGAGCAGGCCGACCACCACGACGATGGCCACGACCAGCGCTGCCACGACCACGAGCGCTTCGCGCCGGCTTCGGCGATTGCCGCCGCCCTGACCGCCGCCGCCGTCGTGCCGGCCGCCGTGGCGCTGCGGCTCCCGGACCAGGGTGGGGCCACTGCTGCGGTCCACGCCGCGCGCCGTGAGTTGCGCCAGCTGCGTTCCGACGTTGTCCAGGTAGTCCGCCATCCCTCAGCTCCCTCCCAGCCGCTCGCGCAGGCGCGACAGCCCCCGGCTGACACGCTTTCGCACCACCATCTCCGAGCAGCTGAGCTCAGAGGCGATGTCGCCGTAGCTGCGCTCGTGCACCACGCGTGACAGCACGGCGCGTCGCTCATCGTCAGGCAGTTCGTCCATGAGGGCCTGCAGCGGCCCCCGCCCGTCGTCGGCCATCGCGACGACGCGCTCCAGGTCGGAGTCCTCCAGGGCCACGGGCTCGAAGCCCAGCCGCTTTCTCGCCTTGGCCTCGACCCGGCCGCGCCGCAGGCTCATCAGCAGCTTGTTGCGGGCGATCCCGATCACCCACGGTGTCGCGGTGATGCCGTGATCGAGGTAGCGGTGCGCGGTGAGAAGCACGTCGGCGAAGACCTCGGCGGCGAGGTCGGCCGACAGCTCGGGGTCGCGCGTCTCGCGCATGAGGTAGGCCAACGCGACGGGCAGGTGCCGGCGATAGAAGACCGTGAACGCCTCGCCGTCGCGCACGGCGATCGCTCCCAGCAGATCGTCGTCGGTCGCGTGCGTCAGGTCCATCCGGTCAGCCACCACGTCTCTCCATTGCGTACCGGCCCGGCGGTGTGACCGCATGGTCGAACTTGCCGCGAAGGCCGGCCATCGCGCATACGCTAACGGGCCATCGCCGAGGTGATCGCTACCGTCGTTGCACGCCGCTCTCGCCCTGACGGCACTGCTCGGCCCCCGCATGCTTCCCACCCACGACCGCCGCGAGCTGGCCGCGATCTTCTGCGGGGGGATCGTCGGCGCGCTGGCGCGGACGGGACTCGCCCAAGCGTTTCCCGACGGTGCGCACACGTGGCCGTGGGCCATCTTCACCGTCAACATCCTCGGCGCCTTCCTGCTGGGGTATTTCGTCACGCGCCTGGCCGAGCGGCTGCCGACCTCGGCCTACAAACGGCCGTTCCTGGGCACAGGGCTGTGCGGGGCGCTGACAACGTTCTCGACGGTGCAGCTCGAGCTGTTCAAGATGACGCGTGCGCACGAGTGGGGGCTGGCAGTGGCGTATGCGGCGGCGACGCTGGTCGCCGGCTTCGCCGCGGTCCTGCTGGCCACGGCGCTCGTCCGGCGCGTACGGACGGTCCTATGACGTTCGGCACGTGGCTGCTGGTCGCGCTGCTTGGTGGGACCGGCTCGATCACCCGGTTCGCGGTCGACGGCCTGGTCGGCGAGTGGGCGGGCGCCGGCGGGTCGTTCCCCTGGGGGACGTTCGTGGTCAACATCTCGGGCGCGGCGCTGCTGGGCGGCGTCTCGGGCGCGGCACTGAGCGGGAACGCCCTCATCCTCGCCGGGACGGCGACGCTCGGCTCCTACACCACGTTGTCGACCTGGATGCTCGAGAGCCATCGCCTGGGGCAGGACGACCAGCTCCGTCTTGCCCTGGCCAACCTCCTGGGCTCGCTTCTCGTCGGCTTTGCCGCCGTGGCCCTCGGGCACGCCGTGGGGGTAGCGCTGTGAACGAGGACTGCCTCAAGCTCACCGCGTACTTCGCCGAACGTGACCGGTCCGGCGGCCAGTTCCTGGGTGACGCGCTGCTGGGTATCTGCGAGCGCCACGGCCTGGCCACCACCATCCTGCTGCGCGGCGCGGAGGGCTTCGGCCGCCACCAGGTGCTGCAGACCGACCGCCTGCTCAGCCTCTCCGAGGACCTGCCGATGGTGCTCGCCGCGGTCGACGCCCGGCCGCGCATCGCGGCGGCGCTGCCCGAGATCGGCGCCGCGGCCGAGCATGGGCTCCTCACCCTGGAGCGGGCCCGCCTGCTCACCGGGCGGGTGGGCGCGGTCACATTGCCCGAGGAGCTGCACGAGGCGTCCAAGCTGACCGTCTACTGCGGGCGCCACGAACGCGCCGGGCGCCGCCCCGCCTTTGTCGCCATCGTCGAATTGCTGCGCCGCCACGGCCTGCTCAGCGCCACGGTCCTGTTGGGTGTCGACGGCACGGCCCACGGCGCCCGCGAGCGGGCCCGGTTCTTCGCCGCCAACGCCCAGGTGCCGCTGATGATCATCGCCGTGGGCTCGGGAGCGGAGCTCGGCCCGGTCCTGCCCGAGGTGGCCGGACTGCTGGACCGCCCCCTGCTCACGCTGGAGCGGGTACGCATCTGCAAGGTCGACGGCGAGCGCCTCGCCGGGCCCCACGACGTGCCGGGCACCGACGACGCGGGACTGCGGACCTGGGTCAAGCTGATGGTGCACGCCGACCACGACACGTTGCACGACGGCCGCCCGCTGTTCGTCGAGATCGTGCGCCGGCTGCGGGCGGCGCGAGCGGGAGGGGCGACGGTGGTGCACGGGATCTGGGGCTACCACGGCGGGCGGGCGCCGCAGGGAGACCGACTGCTCTCGCTGCGCCGCCACGTCCCCGCGACGACCATCGTCGTCGACACCCCCGAGCGCATCGGGGCGTGGTTCTCCATCATCGACGAGCTCACCGATCAGGGTGGGGTGGTCACCTCAGAGCTCGTGCCGGCGTTTCACGCCCGCGGGGCCTGGGGCGAGGCGGGCGGTCTGACTCTGGCCGACCGCCACCGCCCTGGCTGACGCGGGCTTGGTTCGCGCCCGAGAGGTCAGCGCTCGCGGAAGGCACGCCGGTACGCGGTCGGCGTGGTGGCCAACCGGCGGCCGAAGTGGGTGCGCAGCGAGGTCGCTGAGCCAAAGCCGGTATGCGCGGCCACATGCTCCACCGGCAGGTCGGTCGTCTCCAGCAGGCTCTGGGCGACGCGCGTGCGCTGGTCCAGCACCCACTGCGCGGGGGTGGTCCCGGTCTCCTGGCGGAAGCGACGGGCGAAACTGCGCGGCGACATGCACGCCCGGCGCGCGAGCGTGGGCACGTCCAAGGGCTGGTCGAGCCGCCCGATGGCCCAGGCGCGGGTCGCCTCCAACGAGGTGCCCGCACCTGCGTCATCGGCGATGGGGCGGGCCACGAACTGGGCCTGGCCCCCGTCTCGGTGTGGGGCGATCACGGTCCGCCGGGCGATGTGGGCGGCGAGTGCGGCACCGTGGTCGCGGCGGATGACGTGCAGGCAGAGGTCGAGGCCGGCGGCGACGCCCGCGCTGGTCAGGACACTGCCCTCGTCGACGTAGAGCACTGACGGATCGACGGACACCCGCGGATAGCGCCGCGCCAGGCGCTCGGTCGAGTCCCAGTGCGTGGTGGCGCGCCGCCCGTCGAGCACGCCCGCCTCGGCGAGCACGAAGGCCCCGGTGCAGATCGACATCACCCGCGCGCCGGCGCGGTGGGCGCGCGCCACCGCCTGGGCAGCCTCCGCGAACCCCTCGGGGTCTGAGTCAGGGCCGATGCCGGGGACCACGATCGTGTCCGCATGCTCCAGCGCTTCCACGCCGGCGGAGGCCATGACATCGATGCCCGTGGAGCTGCGCACCGCGCCCGCGCGCACGCCGGCGAGGACAAATGCGTAGTGGGGCGCGCCGCAGTGGCCGAAGAGGTGGGTCGGTGCGGCCAGATCGAGGAGCACCAACCCGTCGAGGGCCAGCGCGACCACCTGGTGGGGACGGCCAGCCTGGCCGTGGTGTGGCATGAATCTTACGATACATGGCGTTTCTGCCACTTGCCAGTCGCGCGGCTCGGCCTCACGATGGCGGCATGACTCAGCACAGCTCTCTTCCCCTCACCGAGGTCGTCGTCTTCGACGGCTTTGACGACCTGGACGCGATCGCCCCCCTGGAGATCCTGACCGCCGCGGGCTTCCCCACGCGCGTCGTGCGCCCGGCCGGCCACCGCCCGACGGTGCACTCCGCCCACGGTCTCGTGATGCACGTGGACGCTGAGTTGGCGGCCGCTCCCGATGTGGCGTCCGCCGCAGCGCTCGCTGAGGCGACCGCTCTGGTCGTCGTCCCCGGCGGCGGCTGGCTGGACGCCGCCCCGGGAGTGCGCGACCAGTGCGAGGGCCCGCTCCCGGCGGCACTCGCCGCGCGGCATGACGCGGGGGCCGTGATGGCGTCGGTGTGCACGGGGGCGATGCTGCTGGCGCGTGCCGGGCTGCTCTCGGGCCGTCCCGCCGTCACCAACCGCAATGCTCTGGACGACCTGGCGGCGGCCGGCGCCGATGTGCGTCGCGGCGCCCGGGTGGTGGATGACGGCAGCGTCGTCACCGCCGGCGGCCCGGCGGCGGGGATCGATCTGGCCATCCGGCTCGTCGCACGGTTCGCGGGCGAGGAGGCGGCCCGGGACGCGGCGGAGCGGGTCGAGCACGAGCCGGTCGGGCCAGTGCTGGTGGGGTTGGGGACGGCGTAGTGTCCCCTCCGGGCCACGCCGTTCGTCTTTGACGCGACACAGGCCCACTCACCACGGAGGTTCCCATGAAGTACGCGCTCCTCATCTACACCACGCCCGGCATGGTCGACCACTTCAGCAACGGCGAGCTCGAGGCGATGAGCTCCGAGTATTTCGCGCTGCGCGACGAGCCGGGGTGCCTCACCGGCGGCCATCTCGAAGACGTCGGCACCGCTACCACGGTGCGCGTCGACGACGGCCGGACGCTGACCACCGACGGCCCGTTCGCCGAGACCAAGGAGGTCTTCGCCGGCTACTACGTGTTCGAGCTCGATGACCTCGACGCCGCGATCGAGATCGCGGCGCGCGTCCCGGCGGCACGGCTGGGCGGCTCAGTCGAGGTCCGGCCGCTGGTGGAAGGCTAGGTGC
Source organism: uncultured Actinomycetota bacterium (assembly GCA_963758035.1). Lineage (GTDB taxonomy): Bacteria > Actinomycetota > Thermoleophilia > Solirubrobacterales > Solirubrobacteraceae > Palsa-465. Next base: position 460,007 of record CAVWTW010000010.1, on the reverse strand, counting down.
CCGACTCCATCACGCCCGCGGCGGCGACGAGCTGAACGGGGCCGGTGCTCGACAGCGTCTTCCGGCAGTACTGGGGTCGGGTGGTGGCGTCCCTGGTCGGCTACCTCGGCGACTTCGAGCGCGCCGAGGACGCCGCCCAGGAGGCGTTCGCCATCGCGGTCGAGCGGTGGCCGCGCCAGGGCACGCCGGAGAACCCCGTCGCCTGGCTGATCACGACGGCCCGCAACCGGGCGATCGACCGGATCCGCCGCGAGCGCGCCCTGGCAGCCAAGACACGCCTGCTGGAACGCGACGAGGCCGTGGAGGATGACGTGAACGATCTCGGCTCCGATCAGATCGGCGACGAGCGGCTCGAGCTGCTCTTCACCTGTTGCCACCCCGCACTCTCGATCGAGGCGCAGGTTGCGCTGACCCTGCGCACCCTCGGCGGCCTGGCCAACGACGAGATCGCGCGCGCCTTCCTCGTCTCTCCTGAGACGATGAAACGCCGTCTCTCGCGCGCGCGCACCAAGATCAAGCTCGCGGGCATCCCGTTCAGCGTGCCCCCGGCGCGGCTCCTCACGGAGCGCCTCGGCGCCGTTCTGGCCGTGATCTATCTCATCTTCAATGAGGGCTACGGGGGCCGCGCCGACCTTGCCACCGAGGCGATCGCCCTCGGCACGGTCCTGTCAGAGCTCATGCCCGACGAGTCCGAGGTCCACGGCCTGCTGGCGCTGATGCGCCTGCACCACGCCCGCCGCCGGGCCCGGTTCCTCGACGGCGAGCTCGTCCGCCTCGCCGACCAGGACCGCACCCTGTGGGACGCCGAGGCCATCGCCGTCGGCCGCAGCGGGCTCGACCGCGCCCTGGCGCTCCGCGGCCGCGGAGCCTACGTCCTGCAGGCCGCGATCGCCTCCCTCCAGCTGGACGATCCGATCGACTGGTTGCAGATCGGGGCGCTCTATCAGCAGCTGTCCCGCATCACCGGTTCGCCGGTGGTCGAGCTCAACCGCGCCGTGGCGGTCGCGGAGGCCGGCTCGCCGGACGAGGCCCTCGCCATCGTGGATCGCCTCAGCCTCGACGGCTACCGCTACCTCCACTCCACCCGGGCCGAGCTGCTGCGCCGCCTCGACCGTCCGGAGGAGGCCGCGGCTGCCTACCGCCGCGCCCTGGAGCTGACCGACGCCGACGCCGAGGTCCGCTTCCTCCGCGAGCGGCTCGCCAGCCTCTGACGCCCCTGCGGCTCAGTCCGGAAGCAGCGGCACCCATGCGTCCGTGTCCTGTCCCAGCAGCGTTCCGCGGGAGATCGCGCGCGAGCCGAAGCGATCGCGCAACTCGTCCAGCGTCCGGTCCAGCCCCGCGGTGCGATCAAAGGGCAGCGCCAGCTGAATTGCCTTGGCGTCGCACAGGTTGGTCAGCGCGATCCCGATGAGCGTCAGACCGCGTTGGGCGATCACCGCCCCCGATGCGGCCAGCAGCCCGCGGACGACGCGCAGCAACGTCGTGGTGCGCGTGGTCGCCTCGGCCAGGGTGTGCGAGCGCGTGGCCCGCGAGTAGTCGTCGAAGCGCAACCGCAGCACGACCGTCCGGCACGCCCGTCCCGCGGTGCGCATCCGACGCGAGACGCGGTCCACGAGCGTCATCAGCGCGGCGTCCAGTTCCGCGGGCGACCGCCGCCGGCGCCCGAGTGCCCGCTGGGCCCCGATCGACCGCCGCCTGCGCCGCGCCGTCACGCGCCGCGCATCCCGGTTGTGCGAGAGCGCGTAGAGCTGACGCCCCGCGGCTCGGCCCAGCATCGACACCAGCGTCTGCTCGCCCAGGCGCGCCACCTGCCCCACGGAGGTGAGCCCGTGCGCGTGCAGCTTGGCCGCCGTCACCGCCCCCACCCCCCACAGCCGCTCGACCGGCAGCGGATGCAGAAAGGCCAGCTCGCCGCCCGCGGGGACCACGAGCAGTCCGTCGGGCTTGGCCACCCCGCTCGCCACCTTGGCCAGGAACTTCGTGCAGGCCAGGCCGACGGTGATGACCAGCCCCACCTCATCGTGCACCGTCCGACGTAATCGCACCGCAATCTCCGTCGGCGTCCCGGAGATGTGACGCAGACCCCTCACGTCGAGGAATGCCTCGTCGATCGAGAGAGCCTCGACCAGCGGCGAGGTCCGCTCGAACACCGCGAACACCTGCTTGCTCGCCTCCGTGTAGGCGGCAAACCGGGGCGGCACGACGACCGCGCGGGGGCACAGCGCCCGTGCCCGCGCGCCTCCCATCGCCGTCCGCACGCCGCACGCCTTGGCCTCGTAGCTGGCCGCCAGCACCACCCCGCCCCCGACGATCACCGGCCGGCCGCGCAACGACGGCTCATCACGCTGCTCCACGGACGCGTAGAACGCGTCGAGGTCCGCGTGCAGTATCGTGGGCTCATCTGGCACGAACGTATGTTCGCATCCGCGGCGGACGTCACACTGATACGGACACGCCGGGGAACCGACAGGAGGAGACCGAGATGGCAGCCACAGACCAGATGGTCAAAGGGGTCGATTTCGTCGCCCTGCAGACCACGGACTTCGACCGCGCGATGACGTTCTACGGAGAGACGCTGGGCCTGCCGCGCGCGGTCCATATACCCGACCGAGGGTTCGCCGAGTTCGAGACCGGCAACCTGACCCTCAGCATCATCGACTCGGCGAAGATGGGGATCGAGCATCGATCTTCGCCGGCCCCGGTGGCTCTGCACGTGGATGACGTCGCGCAGGCACGCGCGCAACTCGAGGCCGCCGGGGTTGAGTTCAACGCTGACGTGCTCGACACCGGGGTCTGCCACATGGCGTTCTTCCAGGACCCGGACGGCAACGCACTGATGCTCCACCACCGCTACGCCCCGCGCCAGACCGACCTCTGACCGCAGCGGGCGTGACCGCGGCGGGCCACTGGGGCCTCACGCTCAGGGCGGCCCACTGCGGCCCCACCTCAGGGCGCGCCGACCCGCGTCAGCATCTCCGCCCCCCAGCGGGCGCCGGTCTCACAGGCCTGGGCCACCGACTGGCCGGCGCCGAGGCCGAACGTGAACCCAGCGGCGAAGGAGTCGCCGCACCCGTAGCTGTCGCGCACCGGACCCGGCGGAGGCACCGCCTTCCACCAGCCCTCTGACTCGCCCCACCACCGGCCACCGTCCGAGCCCTCGGTGGCCACCATCAGCCGAGCGTCTGACTCGAGCCGCCGCGCCCAGCTCACCTCGGCCTCGTCGTGGGCGCTGAAGACCAGCGCGTCGATGTAGACGCCGGGGACCTCGAAGCGCTCGCGCAGCCGCGGCGTCGCCACCAGGACCCGAGCGGCGCGGGCGCGCTCGAGCGCGCCCGGGTCTCCGGCGGTGACGTAGACCGCATCCGCCTCAGACAGGCGATCCCACTCCAGCGCGTCCGCTCCCTCGGGCTGGATCCGCTCGCCGATGGGGAGGATGGTGCGCTCGCCTCGGCGATCGAGCAGCGTCAGCACCTCCCGGGTGGCGCCGGGGCGCGACGCCGCGTGCACGGTGATCCCGCGTGCAGTCAGCTCGCGCACCGAGGCCTCGCCGAGCGCATCGCTGCCGACCGCGCCGTAGAAGTCCACCTCGGCGCCGTGCTCGGCGAGCATTGCCGCGGCCACCACTGCTCCGCCGCCCGCGTGCGTGGCCTCGCGCGCCGCTGCCTGGATCTCTCCGGCCTTGGGCAGATGGTCCACACGAAGAAACTGGACCCACTCGACATGGCCCACGACGGCAACCCTGGTCATCAGGCAGCCTGCCGCGCCGCCGGGACCTGGCGGATGTGGGCCGGGAGCACCGGCAGCACGCCACGGCGCACGTAGGCGGCACCGACGCCGACCAGCGCTCTGCGCAGCGCCACCGGCGGCAGCGGGAAGAACCCGTACTGCGCGCGGATCTCGTCGGGCAGCAGGGCGATGGTGATGAAGTTGACGGTCTCCAGCAGTGGGCGCGCCGCCCGACGAACCGGGGGCTCGAGCACGATCTCCCGCGCGCGCCGGCGCGCCCAGTCGCCCACGAAGAGCGCGCCGCCGGTCAGCATCGCCCGGCCGTAGGCGTCCAGGTCCGCGACGGTGCGAGGCATCTGTCCGGCGCGCAGGCCGAACAGGCGCCCGATCACGCGGTAGTCCTCCCACAGCGCGGCGCGCTGGGTCTCGTCCAGGCGCCCAACGTAGGTCCGGTAGACCACGACGGCCGAGTCGACCAGGCTGTAGAGGATCCACATCAGGAGCTCCGGGTCATCCGCGCGATACGGCGCCCCCGCCGGGTACTGACCGACGGCCTCGGGCAGCCGGCCGCGAACGGCACGGTGCATCGCCCGCACCCGGCGCGTCGCGCGGTCGGCATCGGTGCGGGCGCCGAACGTGATGAGGTTCATGATCTTCGCGGTGCGGGCGAGCCGCACGTAGGGGTCCTCCAGCGCGTCGGAGTGGGCCAGCAGACCGGCGACCGCCAGCGGGTGGGCCGCCTGCATCAACAGCGCCCGCGGTCCCGACAGCGCGAGGGCGCGCTCGCGCAGGACCTGGCGGATCACAGAGTCATCGAGAAAGTAACCCGCAGAGTCACGCATACCGTCAGCTCACGTTAGCTCGACGGCCTCCACGGTCTCGCCGATCCGCTGCGCGGTGCCGGCGTCTGGCGCCGTCGTCCAGTCCGCGGTGTCGTAGTGACGCAGCGCCGGGAAGGCCAGCGCGATGACCACGACGCCCACCATGCACAGCAGGCCCCCGGAGACGACGGAGAAGCGGACCCCAGTCGCCCCGGCCACGCTGCCGGCCTCAATGTCCCCCAGCCGCGGGCCGCCGCTCACCACCAGCGAGAACACGGACGACATGCGGCCGCGCATGTGGTCGGGTGTCACCGTCTGGTTGATGGTGGAGCGGCACACGGCCGAGATCGAGTCCGCCGCGCCCGCGACGGCCAGCAGTGCCACCGCCGGCCACAGGGAACGCACGAGCCCGGCGAGCACCACCGCCGCGCCCCACACCGCCACCGCCCAGATGACCACGATCCCCAGCCGTCGCGCGTGGTTGATCCAGCCGGTGAGCAGCGCGGCGACGGTCGCGCCTGCCGGGACGGCGGCGTAGAGCGCGCCGGTGCCCGCCGCGCCCGCGTGGAACACGCTCACTGCCAGGACCGCGAACAGCGCGCGCGGCATCCCGAACGTCATCGCCACCAGGTCGATGGCAAAGGAGCCCACCAGGGCGCGATTGCCCCTCACGTAGCGCAGCCCCTCGGCGATCGAGGCCAGCACCTTGGGGTGCGCGCCCACGGTGATCGGAGGCTGGGCGGCGATGCGCAGCACGGTGCCGACGACCGCCAGGCAGCTGACCGCGTCCACGGCGTAGGCGGCCTGGACCCCGAACGCGGCGATGAGCAGGCCGCCGAACCCGGGCCCCATCACCGTCGCCAGCGCCGACAGCCCGTAGGTGACGGCCAGCACCCGCGGGAGCCGCGGACGGTCGATGAGATTCGGCAGGAGCGCTGACATGGCGACGTTCTGCAGGGCATTGGCGCCGGCCAACAGGCCGCCCAGCACGTACAGCGCCGCCACCGGGGGCCGTCCCAGCGCAGGCAGGATCGCCAGGGCGCCCGAGGTTGCCACCAGCCCGATCTGCGTCAGCAACAGCAGCCGGCGGCGGTCCATGCGATCGGCGATGGCGCCGCCCAGAAGCGACATCGAGACCAACGGGACCAGCTCGGCGGCCCCGAGCAGCCCGACCATCAACGCCGACCCGGTGAGCAGGTAGAGCTGGAAGGGCAGCGCGACGAGCGTCGCCTGGGAACCGAGGTTCGAGACGAAGCCGCCGCCGACGACCAGCCGTAGGTCGCGGCTGTCTCGGAACGGCGACAGGTCGGGGCGGAGGCGAGGGAGACGCAACCCGACTGAGGCTAATCGGTGCATCTCCCTCGCCTGAGGGCCGCGCCCGGGTTCGGACGCGGCTCACAGCGATCTGCGTTTGCCGCCGTCAGTCGCTGCTTGACCCGCCCCCGGAGTTGCCAGAGCTGCCGCCTCCGCCACCGGCTGCGCCCGGAGCTCCCTGGGGGCGCAGATCGGAGGCACAGGCCCGCGCCGCCGCCTGGAACTTCTTGTTGCGCGAGATCGTGGCCGGGAAGATCGGGCCCTTCCCGGAGAAGTTCGGGGTCGGCAGGTTGTAACCGTGCTGCTTGACGCAGGCGACGAACTTCGTCACCGCGGCCTTGTTGGGGGTGAACCGGCGACGCTGGAACTGGCCGGCGCCACAGGCCTGGAAGGCGGCACGGAACTTCGGATTGTTGAATCGGCCGGCAGGACCGCCGCCCCCGCCGTTGCCACCGCCGCGAGGACCGCCGAAGAAGAAGCCGCCTCCCCCGCCGGGTGCTCCGCCGCCCTCGCCGCCGCCGTTGGGGCGCCGCTGCGCCCCTGGGGGTCGGTTGGGGAGAGTGACTCCGTGGGACTTCAGGCAGGCGACGAGTTTTGAGCGGGCGGCCGATGACGGTCTGCCGGCCGCCGCGCTGGCAGAGGAGCTGCCGGAGCTCGCCCCACTGGAGGAGGTGTTGGAGCTCGAGCCGCAGGCGGCGAGCACGACCGCTGTGATGAGAACGGTCCCCGCCAGCATCGCCAATCGAACTGTGCGCAGGTGAGTCATGGTGGTACTGCTTCCTTTCGTGATGCTCATCCGCCGGATGAGAACAGGGAGCCGACGGCGGAATTCGAGCCCCCGCCAGAGCCGGAGCCGGCGCTACCCGAGCCAGAGCCCGAGCCACCGCCAGCACTGGACCCCGAGCCGCCACGGTTGCCCGAATCGGTGATCGTGGCCGCGGTGGTGGCGCCTTTGGACCCCGAGCCGCCGGTCACGATGATCGTGTCGCCCGGGCGGATGGCGTGCCGGGACACAGATTGGTTCTTGGTGATCGTGGTGGAGGGGGTGACCTTGACCTTGACGGTGTTGCCCGCGGTGTCGGTCACATAGATGGTCTTGCCCTTGACGCTGGCCACGGTTCCGAACGAGGCGCCGGCAGCTCCGGCCCCGAGACGGCCCGCGAACCCGCCGGTCGCCGCGCCCCCCGCACCAGCCCCGCCACTCGCACCCGCCGCCCCGCTCGCACCCGCCGCCCCGCCGCGGGCGAACCGCGCGGCCAGCGCCGCTCGGGCGCCGCCGCCTCCGGCGGTCGCGCCAAGCGCGGAGCCCGAACTCGACAGCTGGCCCTTCTCCACGCGGATCCCCGCGTAGAAGCCGATAGCGCAGGTGATAAGCGCGCCGAGTGCGGCCGTGCGGCGGTTGAAGAACTGCCGTCGCGCACGGCGCGGCATCGGCGTCTCGGTCTCGGGCGCGTCCTGATAAGCGTCCCAGTCCTCCTCGCTCCGGTCGGGGGTGATGGTGTCCATGGTGGTCTTCCTGGGTCTGGTGGGAATGGGCCTGCGGCGTGATGGCATGCGGTTCATTCGAACCTCAGCGCCTCGATCGGCCGCATCGAGGCGGCGCGTCCGGCGGGATAGGTCCCGAAGAAGAGGCCGATCAGCACCGACGCGCCGAAGGCGAGGCCGATCGAGTACGGGGCGATCACCGGGTGGACGCCGGCGATCTCGAACTGGCTTCCGACGACGCCGAAGATGACGCCGGCGAGCCCCCCGAAGAGCGAGACGAGCACGGCCTCGACGAGGAACTGCACGAGGATGTCCGAGCGCCGGGCCCCCACGGCCTTACGGATGCCGATCTCCCGGGTCCGCTCGGTGACGGACACCAGCATGATGTTCATCACCCCGATCCCTCCCACCAGCAGCGAGATCGCGGCCACCTCGCCCAGCAGCGTCGTGAACACGCTGCTGGTGGAGCTCGACGCCTGCAGGATCGACCCCTGGTTGATCACGTTGAAGCTCGACGAGGTCGATCCCGGCGAGGGGGGCAGCAGCGGGGTGAGGATGTTGGTGACCTCGGTCTGGGCGGCCGAGAGCTGGTCGCGGGACTTGGCCTGGACCACGATCGAATTGACGTCGCCATAGCCGGTGAGCGTGTCCTGGACCGCCGTCAGCGGGGCCATCACGACGTCGTCCTGGTCAGTGGCGCCGTTGGACCCCTTGGAGTCGGTGACTCCGATCACCTGGAAGTTCGTGCCGTTGACACTGATCGTGGCTCCGATGGGGCTCGCGCCGCCGAACAGCTCCTGGACCACCGTCGGGCCCACCACCGCGACGCGGGCATGCTGACTCTCCTGCGCCTTGGTCCACCAGGACCCGGTGGCCATCGTGTAGTCGCGGGCGGCCTGGTAGGTCGGCGTGGAGCCCACGAACGACGAGGGCGAGTACGTGGTCCCGTTGTAGGTGAGCGTCACTCCGTTGGCGTTGACCACGGGGGAGGCGCTCTGCACGTCGGGTGCGGTGAACCGATTCACGAGCGCGTCGGCGTCGGCGACGGTCAGCGGATCCGCCGTGAAGCCGCCGCCGCGGCCGATCCCGCCCAGCGTGGGCGTGGACTGGACGAGCAGCACGTTGGAGCCCAGGGCCTCGATCTGGGACTGGACGGCGGTCGAGGAGCCCGTGCCCACGGCGACGAGGATGATCACTGAGCCCACGCCGATCATGAGCCCCAGGATCGTCAGACCCGAGCGCAGCTTGTTGGCCGACAGACCGGTGAGCGCGACCCGCACGATCTCGGTCACGACGAGGCCTCCAGCGCGTTGGCGGCGTCGGACACGATGTGCCCGTCGGAGAGCTCGATGACGCGTTCGGCGTGACCGGCCACCTCATGCTCGTGGGTGATGAGGATGATCGTGCGGCCCTCGTCGGAGAGGCGCTCGAAGATCTCGAGGATCTCCCGGGTGGAGGCAGTATCCAGGTTCCCGGTGGGCTCGTCGGCGAGGATCATCGCCGGGTTGCTGACCAGTGCTCGCGCGATGGCCACGCGCTGCTGTTGGCCGCCCGAGAGCTCGGAGGGGAGGTGGTGCACACGTGAGGACAGGCCGACGTCGGCCAGCGCGCGCATGGCCCGGCGGTGGCGTTCGCCGCGGCTGAGCCCGGCGTAGGCGAGAGGGAGCTCGACGTTGGCCAGGGCGCGCGTGCGTGGGATGAGGTTGAAGCTCTGGAAGACGAACCCGATCTCCCGGTTGCGGAGGTCGGCGAGCTGGTCCTCGTCGGCGAACCGCACATCGAGACCGTTGAGGCGGTAGACGCCGCTGGAGGGCACGTCCAGGCAGCCGAGGATGTTCATGAGGGTGCTCTTGCCGCTGCCCGAGCTGCCCATGATCGCGACGTACTCGCCGGACTGGATCGTCGCGGTGATCCCGTTGAGGGCGTGCACGGCGATCTCGCCGAGCTCGTAGGTCTTGGTGACCTGGTCAAGGTCGATGACGGGAGGGCGCTGAGCCATCAGCCGCCACCGCGGAACCCGCCGCCCGTAGCGCCGCGGAATCCGCCGCCTCCGCCGCCGAAGCCGCCACCGCCGCCAAGGAACCGCGCGGCACCAGCGCCCCCGGCAAGGCCGCCGGCTCCGCCGAGCGTCCCGGTGGAGCCCGACGACGACCCCGAGGTACCGGAGCCCAGTGCCGGCAGCGTGGTCGTCACCTGCACCTGATCCCCGGCGCGCAGGCCGCTGACGATCTGGGTGCGGCTGTCGCCGACGAGGCCCACCACGACCGTGGTCGGGGTCGCCTTGCCGCCCTTGAGCAGGTTGACGCGACCGACGGAGCCCGTCGTCGTCACCGCGCTGTTGGGTAGGTTGACCCCCGACGCCTGGCCCGTGACGACGGCGGCCGAGGCGCTCATCCCCGGCTTGACGCGCGAATCGTGCTGGTCGAGCGTGAGCGTCGCGTTGTAGCTGACCACGCCGCTGCTGGTCGTCCCGAGGGTGGAGATCGCGCTCACGTGCGCGGCGAGCTCCACGCCGGACAACGCCTCGAGGGTGACGTCGGCGGGCTGCCCGACCTTGATCTTGGAGATGTCGGACTCGCTGAAGGCCACGGTCATCGTCATCGAACCGGCGTTGACGATCTCGACCAGGCCCGAGCTGGTCGACGATGAGGACGAGCTGCTGGCTGAGCCGCCGAGGCTGCCGGCCGTCGCGCTGGTGGCGGCGCTGGAGCCCGAGCCGGAGCTCCCGCTCGACCCGGAGCTTGCGCTGGTCGCGGAGCCAGAGCCGCCAGAGGAGACGGTGTCGCCCGGCGAGACAGCGGCGACGTTGACGACCGTGCCGGCGGCCGGCGCGAACAGGCGGGTCTCGTTCAGGGCGTTCTCGGCGTTGCGGACCGTGGCCTCGGCGCCGTCGACCGCGGCCTGCGCGGAGGCGATGTTGGCGGCGATGGTCTCGGCGCTGGTCGTACTCGTCTGCCCGGACCCCGAGCCGCCGCTGCTCGACCGCGACCCGCCGCCCGAACCCCCGCCGCCAGAACCGCCAGAACCGCCGGAACCGCTAGACGCGCTGGAGCTGCTGGAGCCGCTGTTCGACGATCCGGAGGACCCGCTGCCGCCGCTCCGGCGAGTCGGGGTCGTCCGCGTGGGCGCCGAGGTGGTGGTCTTCGTGGTCGTGGTGCTGGGCGTCGTCTGGGTGGTCGTGGTCTGCGTGGTGGTCGACGTCGCCGGATGGAAGGCGACGAACTCGGTCGACTCCTGGGTTGTTTCGAAGCTGGTGCTGGTTGATGACCCGGACGCTCCGGACGTGGCGGTCTGGTCCTCGGCGTTGGTCAGGTTGTCCTCGGCCGAGGTGAGGTTGGACTCCGCCTGCTGCACCGTCAGCTGGGCCGCGGTGGGGTCGAGCGTCGCGATCAGCTGCCCCTTGGCGACGTGGTCGCCGTCCTTGACGTAGAGGTGCTGGAGGGTCCCGCTCGTCTGGAAGCTGGCCTGGACGTCGGTCCCCGGCTCCAGATTCCCGGTGCCCGTGACCGTGGACTGCACCACGCCGTTGGCGGCCGTGACGATCTCCGTGGACGTGCGCGTCGATGCCGTCGGCGTGCCCAGCTCGAGCACCGCCGCGACCACCACCGCGGCGAACACCGCCACCATGGCGAGGATGTGCCAGGGGACTCTGATGTTCACGCAGCTGCCAACGCTGCTCGCCGGAGGGTCACCGACTCAATCTGCGTGATCCAGATAAGAGTCCGACGTGAGAAGGCTGAGATTTTCCTGAGAGGGGGCGGCCGCGGGGAGCGCCGGCAGGGCCACGCGGAACACGGCCCCCCCGTCGTCCTCGTCGCGCCCGTCCACGTTGCCCGCGCTGACCGAGCCGCCGTGCGCGACCGCGATCGCCTTGACGATCGCCAGTCCCAGGCCGGCTCCGCCCTTGCCGCGGCTGCGCCCGCCCTCGGTACGCCAGAAGCGCTCGAACAGCTGATCGGTCGCGTCGTCGGGCACGCCGGGCCCGTGATCGCGCACCTCCAGCACCGCCATGCCGCCTTCGCGGCGGACGGCGATCTCGATGGGCGTCCCCGCGGGCGTGTGGATGACGGCGTTGCGCATCAGGTTGGCCAGCAACTGGCGGAGCTGGTCCGGATCGCCGATCACCGCTATGGCCGGCTCGTCGACGCACAGCCGCACGCCGCGATCCGGGGCGGTCACGCGCGTGTCCTCGGCGGCGTGCGCCGCCAGCTCGCCGAGGTCGACGGGGATACGTGGCCGCTCAGGAGCCTGGTCGAGCGCGGCCAGCGACAGCAGGTCCTCCACCAGTACGCCCATGCGGGTGGCCTCGGCTTCGATCCGCGCCATGGCCCGTTCCAGCGTCGCCGGGTCATCGGCCGCCCCCAACCGGAACAGCTCCGCGTAGCCGCGGATCGATGCCAGCGGCGTCCGCAGCTCGTGTGAGGCGTCGGCGAGGAAGCGGCGCAGCTGATCCTCGCTCTGGCGCCGGGCGCGGAAGGCGTGCTCGATCTGTCCCAGCATCTCGTTCAGCGAGCGACTCAGGCGCCCGACCTCGGTGCGCTGGTCGGCCGGGCTGACCCGGCGGGACAGGTCCCCGCGGGCGATCTCGGCGGCCACCCGGCCGATGCGGTCCAGCGGCCGCAAGCCGATACGGATGACCACCCAACCCAGCAGCACCAGCGCCAGGATCACCCCGGCTCCGACGAGCACCTGGACCATCACCAGGCGGTGCAGTGTGTCATCGGTCTCGCGCAGGGACACCGCTACCACGACGGTGTTGCCGCCACCGACCGCGAATGCGGCGGCGCGGTAGCGGACGTCGGGGCCCCGGCTGGCATGCACGGTGAACAGCTTCAGCGGGCGGCCCGCACGGCTGATGGGAGGGTGGGCCGGAATCCTCGGCGGCGACGGCGCCGGTTCGCCGTAGGTGAACGTCCGCTGACGCACGACGCTGCCTCCGGGGCCGATCAGCTCGCCGAAGGTGCCGGGCGGCAGGCTGGCCGGCCCGATTCCCGGCGGCCGGCGCCCCAGCAGGCCGCCGAGGCCAAAGCGGCGAGCCCCGCGTGCGCGCGTGGGCCGAATGCCGGGGAGGCGCAGCTCGAAGGCGACGGGCACCAGTCCGGACTGCACCTGCTGGTCGACGCGATTGAGCAGGAACGAGCGCTGCTCCTCATAAGTGGTGACAGCGGCCACGGCAAGACCCGCGGCGACGAGGACCACCATCCCAAGGAGCAGGCGCGCGCGAAGCGACATCAGTCCCGGGGGAGGCGCAGTGCGTAGCCGACACCACGCACGGTGTGCACCAGCGGGGGCCCGTGGACGTCGAGTTTCTTGCGCAGGTAGCTGATGTAGGTCTCCAGCACGCGTGCGTCGCCGCCGAAGTCATAGCTCCACACGTGGTCGAGCAGCTGGGCTCGGGTCAGGACCCGCCGCGGGTTGAGCAGCAGATAGCGCAGGAGCCGGTACTCGGTGGCGGTCAGCTCGATCGCGTATGGGCCGCGGCGTACCTCGCGGGTGTCCTCGTCGAGCTCGAGGTCGGCGAAACGCAGGCGGCCCGGGGTCTCCTGGAAGGCGCCGCTGCGCCGCAGGAGGTTGCGCAGCCGGGCGATCAGCTCCTCGAGGCTGAACGGCTTGGTGACGTAGTCGTCGCCTCCGGTGGTCAGGCCGCGGACCTTGTCGGAGGTGTTGTCGCGGGCCGAAAGGAACAGGATCGGGACCTCAGCACGCTGCTGCGACAGCCGCTGGGCGACCTCGAAACCCTCCATGTCGGGCAGCATGACGTCGAGGACGATGGCGTGGGGGCGCCAGTCGCGGACCTGGGCGAGCGCCTGGGTTCCGGTCTGCGCCGAGGCCACCTCGAAGCCGTGATGGCGCAGGGCCATCGAGACCACGTCGACGATCCCCGGCTCGTCGTCGACCACGAGCACGCGTAGCCGTTCGGTGTGCTCAGGCACGGACGCATGATCGACCGCAAAGCTCGGGATAGCGTCAAGGGTAAGACAGAAATGTGTGAGAACAACGCGCGCGTGTGATTGAGCCGGGCGGGAATGGGGTACAGGCACTGGACCATGAGCACCGCCACCAGTCCTCCCCCACAGCAGCTGCGTCGGCTCAAGCGCACCGGCGCCGCTGGAGACGTCGGTAACGAAAGCCTGTTCGTCCGCTGGCAGCAGCACGGCGATCGCCAGGCTCGCGACGAGCTCGTCCAGCGTTTCCTGCCCCTCGCGCGCAAACTCGCCCGCCGTTACAGCGGCGCGCGCGAGCCCTTCGACGACCTCCTCCAGGTCGCCAGCCTCGGCTTGGTCAAGGCGATCGATCGGTTTGACCTGACCCGCGGCACCGCCTTCTCCTCATTTGCCGTACCGACGATCCTCGGAGAGCTCAAACGTTACTTCCGCGATCTCGGCTGGGCCGTCCACGTCCCCCGAGGCGCGCAGGAACGTGCGGTCAGGGTCGAGGAGGCACAGCAGACTCTCTCGAGCCGCCTCAACCGCGCCCCCACGGTGCTCGAACTGGCCCAGTACCTCGAGTTCGACATCGGGGACGTTCTCGACGCTCTTGAGACCTCTCGCGCCCACCACGCCTCCTCTCTCGACGCCCCGTACGACGACGGAGAGGGCGAAAGTGGGACTATGGTCGAATCGTTCGGAGACCTGGATCCCAGTCTGTCGTCTGCCGACGACCGCGTGACGATCACGGCGGCCGCCCGGCAACTGCCCCAGCGGGAGCGCGAGGTGCTGACGTTGCGCTTCGTGCACGACCTCACGCAGACGCAGATCGCCGAGCAGATCGGCGTGTCTCAGATGCAGGTCAGCCGCATCCTGCGTCGGGCGATCGCGCATTTGACGGAGATCACCGAGGGCTGACTTCACGAGCGGCTGGGCCTTCGGCCGCGCCGACGTCTGTTTCCGGGCGTCGGTGCCTGGGAACCTTCTCAGTGCTGAGGTGATGGCTGAAGGCTCAACCGTTCGCCTGCGTCTCGAGAGCAGGCCACAGACCCTGACGATCGTTCGCGGGATGCTCGGAGGCGTTGCCGAGTTCCTGTCGATCGATCCCGAGCTGCTCGACGACCTCAAGACGTCGGTCAGCGAGGCCTGCAACAACGTCGTGCTGCATGCTTACGGGGGAGAGCCCGGCCCCATGGAGGTGGGGCTGTTCGTCACCCCGGAGCAGTTCAGCGTCCGGGTCAGTGACGAGGGCGTCGGGATGCCTGCCCCGCCCCCGGCGGGCGACGTCAGCCAGGGCATCGGCCTGTCAGTCATCCGCGCGCTCACGGAGGACGTGCAGTTCAGCTCGGCCCCCGGCGGCGGAACCGAGGTTCGGATGGACTTCTCGGTTCGCCGCGACGGTCGCAAGCTGTTCGAGGCGCCGCCTGCGGCCACGGGCGACGCCGAGCTGACGCCGTCCGCGGAAGAGGACGGCGAGGTGATCGTCTCCCTGTCGCCGGTGACGCTGTTGCCGGGGGTTCTGGGGAGGTTGGCCCGGACCCTGGCCGCCACCGCCCACTTCTCACTCGATCGCTTCTCCGACGTCTACCTCGTGACCGACACGCTGGCCGCTCACGCCGCTACCGCGGCCGAGGGGCAGCGGATCGAAGCGCGCCTCGCGGCCCAGGATCGCCGCCTGGAGCTCATCGTCGGCCCGTTCCGCAAGGGCACCGGCTCACGGCTGGACGTGCAGGCCGCCGATCACGCCGCCTCGCCGCTCGTCCTGCTCTCCGATCAGGTCTCGGTGCAGGAGGCCGGCGACTCCGAGCTCCTGCGCGTGGTCGTCATCGACCACCGGCGCTGAGCCGCCCGGCTCAGCGGGGGTCAGCAGCTCTCAGCGCGGGTCGAGCAGCTCTTCAGGCGCGTCGACGAGCCGCAGGCGTTCGGCCACGCCCGTGAGGTCGAGCAGCCTCTGGACCTGCTGGGAACCCTTGACGAGGCCCATCTCGCACCCCTCGCCGGCGAGGCGCTGGTGGGCGCGGACGAGGATGCTGAGGCCCGTCGAGTCCATGAAATCCAGGTTGCGAAGGTCGATTACGACGAGCTGGACGTCGGGTCCGGTCAGCTGGTCGAGCTCGGCTTCGAGCTCCGGGCCCGAGGCCAGGTCCAGCTCTCCGCTCACGGCCACCACGGCGGCCGCACCATTTCTGCGGACTTCTACCTGGAACTGATTCTGCACGTGATCACGAGCCTACTGATCTCGGCCCGGCCATGTTGGGGTCAGTGGGATCCACGGTCGGGTTTGGAAGTGGGGGGACCCGGAAACGGTATCCATAGCGGGAGCTTCGATGGTCGACGCGCGCACATCCTCGCACAGTCCGAAACCCGGACTCGTGCATGAAGCACTCATCCATCACGATGAGGCGGAGTTCGACGCAGCCATGCACGCACGGGAATGCACGGTGCACGACCCGGATCTGGCACGACGGGGATGAGGTCGTGACCGAGGTGCGCTCGCACTCCGCGGTGCAGGACGTCATGGCGGGCCGCCGGCGACCCGCCGCCGATGCGCTGGAGGGCCGCGGCCTGTGGCTCATCAATCAGGTCTGTGACCTGGTGGAACTCCGCACCGGGGCGTCGGGGATGACCCTGCGGATGCACGTCAAGGATCACTGACCGCGCGACGATCGCGTCGGGCGCGGCTCTACGCGGGCTGCGGGCGCTCCTGCGTCAGATCGCGCAGCCGCTGCACCGATTTGCGCAGCAGGCGCGACACCTGCATCTGGGACACGCCGATGCGGCGGGCGATCTCCGCCTGGGTGAGATCCTCGCCGAAGCGTAGATACAGGATCCGGCGCTCGCGTTCGGGCAGATGCTGGGCCGCCGCGAACACCGTCGCCTGGTCGTCGACGAGGTCGAGCCGGTCGTCCTGGCTGCCCAGCGTCTCGATCCGGTTCTCGTGCTCCTCGTCGCCGCTACGGGGGGCGTCGAGCGAGACGGTGTCATAGGCCTCGTTGGTCTGTAGGCCGTCGAGCACCTGCTCCTCTGAGATCTCGAGGTACTCGGCCAGCTCGGGTACGGTCGGCGAGCGTCCCTGGCGCAGGCTGACCTCACGGCGGGCGTCGGCGATCTTGCGCGCCAACTCCTGGGCGCTGCGGTCCACGTGCAGAGCCCACGCGCTGTCGCGGAAATAGCGCTTGAGCTCCCCGACGATCGTCGGCACGGCGAACGAGGTGAAGGCAAAGCCGCGACCGGGATCGAAACGCTCCACTGCCTTGACGAGGCCCAGGCTCGCGACCTGTACCAGGTCGTCGTATGGCTCGTTGGAGCCCGCATATCGGCGCGCCAGCTTGCGTGCCAGGGGCAGAAACCGCTCGATCAGCGCATCGCGAGCGCGGACGTCATGCTCCTCATACCAACGATCGAACAGCTCTCCCGAGCCGACGGTCAAGACAGGCGGAGACGTGACCGCCATGGCGGACCTCCCAAGGTCGCAGACACCATTTGTTGTATCACAGCGCCCCCGACCTCCCTGGTAAATCCCGTGTTTTCCAGACGCATGGCGGGTCTCTTTATCGACCTTTAGCTCCCGCTCGCGAAGCGCTCGACGGCCGCCGAGCCCCGGTCGTCGGCCAGGAGATCGAGCACGGCGCGCTCCAATCGGGCGCGCCGGCGGTCGTCGGGGCCGCCCAGCCCACCGAGCCGGTCCACCTCGCCGCCGATCGTCCAGCCCGACAGATAGCGATCGAAGACCCGGGGATCGATGTAGGAGCGGCGCGCCACCGCGGGCGTGTTGCCCAGGACCTCGGCCACCCCGCGCACCGCGCCGTTGATCGCGCGCTTGCGCGCGGCGGCCGACCCGGCCTCCCGCCCGTCGGCGGCCAGCGACACCGAGGCGAGGACCGTCGCGTTCCAGGTCCGGAAGTCCTTGGCGGAGTACTCGTCGCCGGCGAGGTCCTTCAGGTACTCGTTGATCTCCTCGGAGCGCACGTCGTGCCAGCGACGCCCCTGCTTGAAGGCGAGCAGCTGGTCGCCGCCCGCGCGCCGTCGCCTGAGCGCCTGGACCACCGCGATCACCGCCGGGTCCTGCACCGCCTGAACGCGCCTGACCCCGCCCTTGGCCCGATAGTCGAAGACGAGCTCGCCGTCGGCGAAGCTGACGCTCTGCTTGAGCACCGTGGCGAGGCCGACGCCACCCTCGTCGTCGGCGTACTCCTCGGAGCCGACCCGGAACAGGCCGACGTCGAGCAGCCGGATCGCGCAGGCCAGGACTCGCCGCTCGTCAACGCCCTCGCCGGTACGCAGGATGCGCAGGACGCGCCGGCGCAGGCTCGGGAGCGTGTGGGCGAAGTCCACCATGCGGTCGAACTTCTCGCGGTCGCGCAGCTCACGCCAGCGCGGGTGATAGAGGTACTGCTTGCGTCCGGCCGCGTCGACGCCCGTGGCCTGGAGGTGGCCGAGCGGATCGGGGCAGATCCACACCTCCTCCCAGGCGGGCGGAATCGCCAGCTCCCGGATGCGCTCGATCGTCTCGTCGTCGGTGAGACGCTCGTCCCGTGCATCGACGTAGCCGAAGCCCCGTCCGCGGCGGATGCGCCGCAACCCCTTGCCCGAGCAATCCGAGCGTCGCAGGCGACCCCGGCGAGTCCCGGGCTTCGTCGGCGACGCGGTGGCCATCAGGTCTCGCCGAAGGCCCGGAAGCGCTCGGTCATGCGCGCGTCGGCGTCATCGCCTTCCTTCGGCTCGTCCCCCTCATCGGGCTCGTCCTCGGCATCGTCCTCGCTCTGCACGTGCGTCGCGTTGGCCTGCTGCACGACGCTTTCCAGGAAGAAGCGCAACTCCTCCTCCTCGCCGTCGGGCACCTCGGTGACCTTCACCTTCGCCCCCTTCAGCGATACCTCGCCCCAGTCACCCCCGCCGAGCAGCGTGGCGGTCCGTCGGAACGTCGCCTTCCAGCCGCGGGGCGGGTCGCCGGCGAGTTCCACCGTCAGCGTGCCGTCACGGACGGCTGCTGCGCTCCACTCGAGGTGGGGTGCCTCCATGTCGGCGGGCTACCCGGTGCGGTGGAGCGCAAGCAGATCCGTCGGTGCGGCTAGACGCGGGCGCCGCGCCGTGCGGAGAAGAACATGACCAGCGCGACGAGCGCCAGCACGAAGATGACGGGGTGAATGATCACACCGCCGGCGATGGCGATGATGAACAGGACGATGGCGAGAGCCAGCAGCATGGAGGTGTCCCTTCCCTTTGGGGTGGTATTCCCGGCGGGAATTGGCTACCCCAAGACTCCCGGCGCCAACCACGGGCGCGACGTCGGCTGGTTTACTGCAGGCCGATGAGCGCCCCCTACACCTCTGAGCTCGCGCAGACGCTGGCCCCGGATCTGCTGCGCCGCTTCGAACGCTACGTCCGCATCGACACCCAGGCCGCCCGTGAGCGCACCCAGTCCCCCAGTACCCCGGGCCAGCTCGACCTCGGGCGCGTCCTCGTCGAGGAGCTGATCGCCGCCGGACTCGGCGATGCCGCGCTGGACGAGAACGGCTACGTGACCGCGACCCTGGCCGGCACCGCGGGCAACGGGACGATCGTCGGGCTCATCGCTCACATGGACACCAGCCCCGACGCTCCCGGCACCGGCGTGGAGCCGATCGTGCACCGCGACTACGACGGCGGCGCGATCGTGCTCCCGCGCAGCGGGACCCGCCTGGACCCGGAGTCGATCCCGGAGCTCGCGGCCAAGGTCGGCCACGACATCGTCACCTCCAGCGGCGACACGCTGCTCGGCGCCGATGACAAGGCGGGGGTGGCCGAGATCGTGGCCGCCGTGGCCCATCTCGCTGCCCACCCGGAGCTCCCGCGGCCCACGCTGCGGATCTCGTTCACCCCCGACGAGGAGATCGGCGAGGGGGCGACGCTGTTCAACATCGACCGCTTCGGGGCGCTGTGCGCCTACACCATGGATGGCTCCGAGATCGCCGAGTTCACCGACGAGACGTTCTCCGCCCAGGAGATGATCGTCTCCATCCACGGCGTCGACGTCCACCCCGGGCACGCCACCGGCAAGCTCGTCAGCGCGGCGCGGCTCGCGGCCGACATCGTCGCCGCCCTTCCGTCAGACCGCCTCACGCCGGACACGACCTCGGGGCGCGAGGGCTTCATCCACGTCTACAGCCTCAGCGGCACCGCGGCCACCGCCGAGATCCGCGCCATCGTGCGCGACTTCGAGGAGGACCGCCTCGCCGAGCACGTCGCGCTACTCGAGGACACCGCCCGCCAGGTGATGGCGCGCGCGCCGAGAGCCACGCTCGACATTCGGGTGCACCGCCAATACCGCAACATGCGCCAGTACCTCGAGCCCGTGCCGTTCGTGGCCGAGGCCGCCGAAGCGGCGATCACCGCGGAGGGGCTCGCGCCCGTACGGGTGCCGGTGCGGGGCGGGACCGACGGCTCGCGCCTGTCGGAGATGGGGCTGCCCACGCCCAACATCTTCACGGGCGGCCACGAGTTCCACTCCGTGCGCGAGTGGGCCTCGGTCCATGACATGGCCTCGGCGGCGGCGACGATCGTCCGCCTCGCCGAGGTCTGGACGCAGCCCGAGTGGTCTCGACGCGGCGCGGCCGGCCAATAACCTGTGCGTGGATGAGCCCCACAGGCGCCACCTCGCTGGCCTCGCTGGACGGTGAGATCATGCCGGCCGCCGAGGCGACGATCCCGGTCACCGACGAGGGCCTGATCCGCGGCGACGGGGTATTCGAGGTCATCCGGGTCTACGACGGCACCCCGTACGCCTTCGACGCACATCTCGCGCGCATGGAGCGCTCGGCCGGCAACCTCCGGCTCCCGGTCGACCTGGAGTCGGTCCGCGCCGAGGCCTTTCGGCTGCTGGCAGAGGCCGGCACCGGTCCTGACCATCAGTGCCTGCGCATCATGATGACGCGCGGCGGGCGCCGCATCCTGCTCACGGAGCCGATGGTGTCGGTGGGCGACAGCGCGCGGGTGAAGTCGATCACGTACTCGCCGACGCGCATCCTCGACGGAATCAAGTCGCTCTCCTATGCCGGCAACATGCTCGCCGGCCGGCTGGCGCGCGAGCAGGGCTATGACGAGGCCCTGCTCGTCACGCCACACGGACGCGTCCTGGAGGGGCCCACCAGCTCGCTGTTCTACGTCAGGGACGGGCACCTGCTGACCCCGCCGCTGGATGAGCACATCCTGGCCTCGATCACCCGGGCGCTCGTCATCGAGGTGACCGGGGCCGATGAGCGGCCGTGCACCCTAAAGGACCTCTACGGCGCCGACGAGGTGTTCTTCGCCTCCACGGTGCGCGAGGTGCAGACCGTCGCGTCCATCGACGATCACGAGTACACCGGCCCCTCGCCCGTGTCTGACCGCGCGCGTGAAGCGGTCACGGCGCGGATCGCCGAGCAACTGCGCGACTGAGGCGCCCGGCCCGCCCATGAAGGTCCTCACCGTCGTCGGAAACCGGCCGCAGTTCATCAAGGCCGCCGCGGTGTCGCCGCCGCTGCGCCGCGAGCACGAAGAGATCCTGATCCACACCGGGCAGCACTTCGACGATCGTCTGTCGGCCGTGTTCTTCGCCGAACTGGGCCTCCCGGCGCCCGACCGCCAACTCGAGATCTCCCTCGGCACCGCGAGTTCGCAGACCTCGCGCATGCTGGCCGCGCTGGAGCCGGTGCTGGCCGACGAGTCGCCCGACGTCGTCCTGGTCTACGGCGACACGAACTCGACGCTGGCCGGTGCCTTGGTCGGCGCCCAGGCCCAGGTTCCGGTGGCGCACGTCGAGGCGGGCATGCGGTCATTTGACCGCTCGATGCCCGAGGAGCTCAACCGCGTTCTCACCGACCACGCCAGCACGCTGTTGCTGTGCTCGACCGATGTGGCCATGACCAACCTGCGCCACGAGGCGGTGGCCGGTCGCGCCGAACTGGTCGGCGACGTGATGGTGGACGTCGCCATGGCGATTGCGCCCCAGGCGCGCGAGCGCACCGATCTGGTGCGTGCGCGGGGCCTGGAGCCTGGGGCCTACCTGCTGGCGACCGCGCACCGCGCCGGCAACGTGGATGACCCGGAGCGGCTGGCCCTGCTGATGGAGGTCCTCACCGGCCTCCCCCTACCGGTCCTGCTGCCGCTGCACCCCCGGACCGATGCGCGGCTGCGCGCCGCCGGACTGCGCGACGCGCTGGCGCAGGCGCCGGGAGTGATCCTCACCGAGCCGCTGGGCTACGTCGAGCTGACGGCTCTGCTGTGCCAGGCGCGCGCCGCGGTGACCGACTCCGGGGGCCTGCAGAAGGAGGCGTTCCTGGCCGGCGTGCCCTGCGTCACCCTGCGTCCCAACACCGAGTGGACGGAAACCGTGGAGCTCGGCTGGAACGTGCTCGCCGACCTCGACCTCGGCCGCGTCCTCGCCGCGCTGGAGCGCGAGCCCCCCGCCGCGCCCCCGCCGCCGGTGTACGGGGACGGCCACGCCGGCGAACGGGTCGTCGCGGCGCTCGGCACGCTGGCGGGACCCCGATGACCTCGAGCCCCGCGGCCCGCCCGGACGGCTCGTTCGTGTCCGCCGACGCCCAGCTGGGCGAAGGCGTGAGCCTCGCCCCCGGGGCCGTCGTCCACGCCGGGGCGGTCATCGGCGCCGGCTGCACGATCGGCGCCGGCGCGGTGGTGCATCCCGGCAGCCGCCTCGGCGAGCGGGTCCTCGTGGAGGACGGGGCCGTGCTGGGCAAGCGCCCGCGGCTGCGCCCGGGGTCGATGGCCGCGGGGGCCTTCGGAGATCTCGAGGTGGCCGATGACGCCACCATCTGCTGCGGAGCCGTGGTCTACGCCGGCGCCGCCATCGGCTGCCGGGCGATCGTGGGTGACCAGTCCCAGATCCGCGACCGCGGCGTCCTGGGCGAGGGCTCGGTGCTCGGTCGCGGCTCCACCATCGACTTCGACACGCGCGTCGGCGCCCGGGTGTCGATCCAGACCCTCGTTTACGTGACCGCCGGGACGGTCGTCGAGGACGACGTGTTCATCGGCCCCGGGGTGATCATGACCAACGACGACACGATGGCCCGCCACGGCTCCGGGACGCCGCTGCGCGGCGCGACGCTCAAGCGGGCGTGCCGCGTCGGCGGGGGCGTCGTGCTCACGCCGGGCGTCGTGATCGGCGAGGAGGCGTTCGTGGCGGCCGGCGCGGTGGTCGTGCGCGATGTCCCCCCCGCGCTGTCGTCATGGGCGTGCCCGGCCGGGTGGTGCGGCAGGTGGGCGAGGAGGACCTGCTCCAGCGCTGGCGTTAGCCCGCGCCGGAGTCAGCCGGCGCTGGCCGCGCGGTCGACTGGAACGCCCACCATGCCGTCGGCCGCGTCCATCCAGATGACCTGCTCGCGGCCCGGGCCGACCCCCACCAGCACGATCGGCACCCCGACGAAGTCCGCGACGAAGCGCAGGTAGTCGCGCGCGGCCTCGGGTAGTTCGGACTCGGAGCGGCACTCGGTGAGATCCTCGGTGAAGCCCGGCATCTCGATGTACTCGCCGGCCGCGTGGTGCAGCACCGTCTGGTGGTAGGGGAAGTGATCGAACTCGGCACCCTCGTCGTTGCGGTAGCGCACGCAGGCGCGGATGGGATCGAACCCCGAGAGCACGTCGAGCTTGGTGATCGCCAGCGCGGTGAGGGAGTTCAGGCGCGCCGCGTAGCGCATCGCGACCAGGTCCATCCAGCCGACGCGCCGGGGGCGGCCGGTGGTGGTGCCGTACTCGCCGCCGCGTTCGCGCATCTCGTCGGCCAGCGGCCCCTCGATCTCGGTGGGGAAGGGCCCCGCACCGACGCGGGTGACGTAGGCCTTGGCCACGCCCCACACCTCGTCGATGTCCTTGGGTCCGACGCCGGCGCCGATGCAGGCCGCGCCCGCCACCGGGTTGGACGAGGTCACGAACGGATAGGTGCCGTGGTCGATGTCCAGCATGGCGCCCTGGGCGCCCTCGAACACCACCATCTCGTCGCGGTCCAGGCGCTCGAGCACCAGCCGCGAGGTGTCGGCGATGTAGGGCTCCAGGACGTGGCCGTAGGTCAGGTACTCGTCGGTCATCGACTGCAGGTCCAGGCGCGGGTCCTTGGCATAGGGCCGCAGTGAGAGCCGCTTGGGATCGAGCGCGGCCACGATCTTCTTCTTGAGGATCTTCTCGTCGAGCAGGTCCTGGACCCGGATCCCCAGCCGAGCCGCCTTGTCGGCGTAGCACGGCCCGATACCCCGGCGGGTGGTGCCGATCTCGAGCTTGCCCAGCTTGGCCTCGCCCGCGTGGTCCAGCAGCATGTGGTAGGGCATGATGAGGTGGGCGTTGGCCGAGATCCGCAGCGCGCTGGTCTCCACGCCGCGCCGGCGCAGCTCGTCCAGCTCGTCGGTGAGCACCTTGGGGTCGATGACCACCCCGTTGCCGATCACGCACAGCTTGCCGGGATGCAGGATCCCCGACGGCATCAGGTGCAGCTTCCACGTCTTGCCGTCGCGCACGATCGTGTGACCGGCGTTGTTGCCGCCCTGAAAGCGCACGATGGCATCGGCCTGCTCGGCGAGCATGTCCGTGACCTTGCCTTTGCCTTCGTCGCCCCACTGGGCACCGACCACCACGATTCCTGGCATCGGGGTGTGAGTGTAGGGCGCGCCGAGGCCGTCCTCGTTCCCGCCACCGCCGGGCTTGACACCTAGGCTTGCTAGGCTTAGCATTACGAGGTATGAGAGCCGAATCGCTCAAGGGCCACCTCGACGCCCTGATCCTCGCCGTCCTCGCTGACGGCCCTCTCCACGGCTACGCGATCATCGAGCAGCTCAAGCGCCGCAGCGATGGCGCGCTCGCGCTGCCCGAGGGCACGGTGTATCCGGCGCTGCACCGTCTCGAGGCGGCCGGGCTGCTGTGCAGCGAGTGGTCAGATGGGGAGGGGCGGCGCCGGCGCACCTATGAGCTGACGCGACGCGGGCGGCGCGAGCTGGGCACGCGCCGCAGCGAGTGGCGGGAGTTCTCCCGCGCGGTCGAGGCGGTGCTGGTATGAGCACGGAGTTCGAGGCCCGCCTCGGTCAGGAGCTGCGCCGGGTGGGCATCCATGGCCGGCTGCGCGGGCGCATCCTCGCCGAGTACGCCGACCATCTCGCCTGCGACCCCGACGCGCAGCTCGGGGAGCCCGGCGAGCTGGCCCGCCAGTTCGCCGACGAGGTGGGCAGCACCCGCGCGCGGCGGGCGGCCGTGACCGCCTTCGGCGCGCTCGCTCTGGCTGGGAGCCTGTTCGGGCTCGCCTTCGTGACGTCAGACGCCATCTTCGGTGTGACGCCGAAGAGCGCCTCGGTGATCGGCCAGATCGCCATCGCGGTCGCGATCCTGTTCTCCCAGGTGTCCTTCGTTGCGGGGACGCTCGCGATGCTGCGCTGGTTGCGGCGGCGCGGCTCCGGGATCCTGCCGGCGGCAGAGGCTCAGGTGATCGTCCGTCGCGCCGTCGTCGGCGTGATCTGCGGCATCGTCACCATGGCCGGCCTGGCCACGGCGGCCATCGCCTACCAGCGCTTCCAGACCCCCGCCTGGACGACGTTCGCCGTCGTTATCGCCGCGGTCAGTATCGCCGGCCTGCTGGCGTCGCTGCCGTCGATCTGGGCGGCGTCCCGCGTGCGGCCGGTGGCGGACGGCGGCGCGGGGGACATCTTCGACGACCTCGGCGGTCTCGTGCCGCGTCCGCTCGATGGGCGACCGTGGCTTTTGGCCATCATCGTCTCCGCCACGGTGGCCGCGGTGATCACGCTTGTCGCGGTTCCGGCCCAGGACGCGTTTGACGGCGCGGCGCGAGGGCTGGCCGACGCGCTGCTCTGCCTGGCGGGCTTCGCCACGCTGGGGCGGTACCTGGGTCTCTGGAGCCCCGGGCGGGCCCACGGCGAGCCCCAGGCGGCCCGCACCGACCGCTAGGCGGTCCGCAGGTCCATCCGGTGGTCGTGGCCGAGTAGCGGCAGCTCGTCGCACATCTCGGTCAGGCGTGACACGGTGCGGGCGTTGATCTGCTCGCACAGCTCCTCGCGGTCCAGGCAGTTGGTGGTGAGCACCATCGAGCGCCGGTCCTCGTAGCGAGAGTTGACGATCGAGTAGAGCTCCTCCAGGACCCAGTCGTTCTTGCGCTCCGCGCCCACGTCGTCGATGTGGAGCATGTCCACGACGGCCAGCCGGTCCATGAGCTGGTTGTGCCCGCCCGTCTCATAGGTATGGCGGATCTCGTTGAGCAGGCGCGGCAGCGAGTAGATCGCCGCCGTGCGCCCGGCCTCCAGCACCGCCTTGGAGACGAGCATGGCCAGGGTGGTCTTGCCCGTGCCCGGCGGTCCCATGAACCAGAGGCCCCGCCCGGCATCGAGTTGGTCGTCGATCGTGCCCGCGAAGCGGCGGGTGGCGGCGACGATCGCCGGCTCGATGTCGGTCACCGGCGGTCGCTCGAACGACACGTCGCGGTAGCGCCGGGGGATGACGGCGGACAGCGTGCTCGCCCGGCGCCGTGCGATGAGCTGCGGCCGGCAGCGGCACGGATACGCCGTGTTGGTCTCAGCGTCGTAGAGGAACCCGTCGCCGTCGCAGAGATCGAACGCGCAATGGTCGCTCACGCTCGCCCCCGCCCCGTGTCGCTCGCGGCGCTCACGCCTCGAACCGCTCCCCGGCGAAGTTCATGAACTTCGGGTACTCCTTCTGGAAGGTGAGGATCACGTCGCCCACAGGGCCGTTGCGGTGCTTGGCGATGATGATGTCGGCCTCGCCGGGACGCTCGGAGTCCCGTTCGTAGTACTCCTCGCGGTAGATGAACATGACCAGATCCGCGTCCTGCTCAATTTGCCCGGATTCTCGTAAATCAGAGAGGATCGGCTTCTTCTCGCCGCCGCGTTGCTCCACGCCACGGCTGAGCTGGGACAGCGCGATGACCGGGACGTCGAGCTCGCGGGCCAGGCCCTTGAGTCCGCGGCTGATCTGGCCCACCTGCTCGACGCGGCTCTCGACCCGGCCCTCGTGGCGCATCAGCTGGAGGTAGTCGATGATGATGAGGCCGAGGCCACCCTGGACCTGTGCGTGCAGGCGCCGGGACTTGGAGCGGACCTCCAGGACGCCGGTGTCTGACGAGTCGTCGACGTAGAGCGGCGCCTCGGCGAGCCGCTGGCAGGCCTCCAGGATCTTGGGCCAGCGCTGCTCGGCCACCTTGCCGCGGCGCAGGTCCTCGCCTTTGATCCGCGCCTGGGAGGCGACGAAGCGCTGGGCGAGCTCGGACTCGGACATCTCCAGGGAGAACAGCGCCACCGCGTGGCCGGCCAATACCGCGTTCTCGGCGATGTTGGCCACCAGCGCGGACTTGCCCATCGAGGGGCGCGCGGCGAGGATGACCAGGTTGCCGGGCTGGAAGCCGCCGGTCTTCTCGTCCAGGTCCTTGAAGCCCGACGGGGTGCCGGTGAGGGCGGTCTTGGACACCGACAGGCGATGGAGCTTGTCGGTCTCCTCGTGCAGGATGTCCGCGATCGAGCGGATCTTCTTCTGGCGGTCGTCGGTGGCGACCTCCAGGACGGAGCGCTCGGCCTGTTCCACCAGTTCGCGCGCCGGGGCCTCCCGGGAGAGGACGCTGGCCTGGATCTCATAGGAGGCGGTGAGCAGCGCGCGCAGCTTGAAGTTGTCGTGGACGATCCGGCCGTACTCCCGGGCGTGGCCGGCGGCCGGGACCCAACCGGCGAGCTCGTCGATCGTCGCGGGGCCCCCGACCTCGTCGAGCTTGCCGTGCTGGCGCAGCTTCTCGGAGACCGTGAGGTGATCGATCTTGTTGTCGGCCTCGTAGAGCTCCAGCATGGCCGCGAACACCGCGCCGTGCTGTTCGCGGTAGAAGTGCTCGGGCCGCAGCTGCTCCTCCACCAGCAGCGAGTGCAGGTGGCGCTCGTCCAGGAGCACCGCACCCAGCACGGACTTCTCGGCCTCGAGATTGTGGGGCGGGACGGCGATGTTCTGGACGGTGCTCAC
Organism: uncultured Actinomycetota bacterium; assembly: GCA_963758035.1. GTDB lineage: Bacteria > Actinomycetota > Thermoleophilia > Solirubrobacterales > Solirubrobacteraceae > Palsa-465. The sequence goes on along the minus strand of CAVWTW010000010.1, from coordinate 432,748 downwards.
GAGGGGGTCCGAGGGTAGCCTCCGCGTCGGTCGCCGGGAGAGACTCTTCCCGCAACCTCCGCACGATTGTCGGATGGCGTCGATGGCCTGTCGGCGGCCGTTGGATCTGCCACTGGGCCTCTCTTCATTGAGAGCCTCGAGCGGCCCGCTTTTCACCCCCCTCGCCGCCGGGAACCGTCCAGATCGCCATGGCCTCCGCGCTCACAACGACGCCGCGATGTTCGGCTCGCGGCCGTGCGCTCAGGAGCCCGCTCGTCGGCCGCGCGCAGGACGGGCCGAGGCTTCCGCTTGTGGAGCACGTCGGAGCCACCGTTGTCCTGCTGGTACGCATCGCAAGTGAGCCGTGCTCACAAGCGGACGGCCTCGACCGTCCCGGGGGCTGGACGCTAAGCGGCGACAACCATGGTCTTGACCGCCGCCGTCACATCGTCGGCGATCTCAACCACCACCATGTAGGTGCCGATGTTGCGGATCGGCTCCTCGAGGTGGATCTTGCGGCGATCGATCTTGATCCCGCGGGCGTCCCTGATGGCGTCGGCGATGTCCTGGGGCGTCACCGACCCGAACAGCCGCCCGTCGTCGCCGGCCTGCTGCGGGATCGTCAGCACGGTGCGCCCGAGGACGGCCGCGCCCTCGCGGGCGCGCTCCTCGGCTTCACGCACGGCGCGCTCGGCGTCCTCCTGCCGGCGCCGGGCCACCCGGATCGATGAGTCGGTCGCGGGCTCGGCGAGCTTGCGCGGCTGCAGGTAGTTGCGCAGATACCCGGCCGACACGTCGACCACGGTCCCGCGCTCACCGAGTTGCTCCACGTCCTGAAGCAGGATCGCCTGCGGCATCGAAGGGTCCCGCCTCTAGCGGTCGCGGTCTCGGTCGCGATCGCCGCGACCTCCGCGATGATCTCCACTGCCTTCGGCCACGTAGGGCAGCAACGCAAGCTCCCGGGCGCGCTTCACCGCGCGGGCCACCTGGCTCTGGTGCCGGCGGCACGCTCCGGTGATCCGACGCGAGCGGATCTTGCCGCGATCGGAGATGAACCGGCGCAGCATGGACAGATCCTTGTAGTCCACCTGCTCCACCTTGTCCCGGCAGTACGGACACGACTTACGGCGGGTCGAAGTCGGCCCACCCTTGCGGTCGCGCCGGCGCACCGGTCGTCTGCGTTGCTTTGCCACGGAGATCAGCCTAGCGTGATTGTTTGGAAACTGCCTCTAGAACGGGATGTCGTCGTCGCCTCCGGCGGCGCCGACAGGCGTGCGCTCGAAGTCGCCGGTATCGATCGGGACGTCGCTCTCCTGAGCGGGTGAGCTGGAGGAGAACCCGTTCCCGTTCCCGTTACCGGCGTCGTCGCGGCCGCCGAGGAACTGCACGGAGTCAGCGACTATATCCACCGATTGGCGCTTGTTGCCGTCCTTGTCGGTCCACTCGCGCCACTGCAGGCGTCCGTCAATCGCGACCGGGCGTCCCTTGGAGAGGTAGCGCTGGCAGTTCTCGCCCTGCGCGCCCCACACGGAGACGTCGAAGTAGTTGGGCGCATCCTCCCACTCATTGCTCTGAGGATTGCGGCGCCGGCCGTTGCAGGCCACGCGCAGCGAGCACACCGTGTTGCCCGATCCAGTCGAGCGGGTCTCGGGGTCTCGCGTGAGGTTGCCGGTGATGATCACCCGGTTGATGTTGGCGCCAGCCATGTTGTGGCTCCTTTCCCAAAGGACTGTTGTAAAGCTCGGATCGAGTCTATGGCCGTCCCAGACGGCAACCCGCCGCGCTCAGCGGAATTTGGCGGAAACGTTGCTCCGTCGGCGCACGGCGTGCGTTTCGTGACGCTTTCGTCACACGTCAGGGCTGCCGCCGCGGCGGCGGACGGGGCCCGCGGTATTGACGAGGGCTACGACGCCTCGACGGGGGCGGCAGCGGCCGGGGCGGCCGCCGCGGCTGCGGGCGTGCCCGCCACCACCGGAGGAGCCGAGTCAGGCGCCGGCGGGGTACCCGGTACCACCCGGATGATCCGGAAGCGCAGCACCGCATCGTCGATGTGCAGGGTGTGCGACAGGTTCTCCAGCAGTCCCGTCGGCCCCGTGAACTGGAACAGGTGGTACTCGCCCTCGGTCTGGTGATCGATCTCGTAGGCCAGGGGCCGGTTGTGCCAGTCGTCGTTGCGCTCGACGGTGCCCCCGCCGCCCGTGATCTGCGACTCGACGTCGGAGAGGATCTTGGCGCGGCGCTCGTCCTCGGCGGTCATCGAGAGGACCAGCATCAGGTCGTATAGGCGTGCTTGCTCAGGCATGGAAAACCGCCCACACAGGGCGGGCGCCGACTATAGCGGGTGCCCCGCGCTCGCCGTCCGGCCCGCCGCCGCCCGATCAGGGCACGCTCGGCTCGTGTCACCATCGCGGTATGCCCGCGCCGCGCAAGCCCACGCCGCTCTCCGATCTCAACATCGTCGAATGCCCCGATGACGCGCACTGGGAGCGGTGGCTCCAGGAACACCACGCCACCGCGCCCGACGCATGGGTGAAGATCGCCAAGAAGGGATCGGGGGTCACCACCGTCCACTACCCCGAGGTGCTGGACACGGCGATCTGCTTTGGCTGGATCGACGCCGTGCGCCGCCCGCTCGACGACACCTACTTCCTGCAGCGCTTCACGCCCCGAGGCCCGCGGAGCAGGTGGTCGCAGGTCAACCGCGACAAGGCGACGGCCCTCACCGCGGCGGGGCGGATGCACGCCGCCGGGCACGCCCAGGTCCAGGCGGCCCAGGGCGATGGCCGCTGGGAGGCGGCCTACGAGCCTCAGAGCCGGGCCTCGATCCCCGACGACTTCCAGAAGGCCCTCGACGCCGAGCCGAAAGCCAAGGAGTTCTTCGCCACGCTCAAGGGCCAGAAGCGCTACGCGTTCCTCTACCGCCTGCACAACGTCAAGACCCAGACGGCGCGCGACCGGCGGATCACCAACTACATCGAGCTCCTGCGCGAGGGCAGGACGCTCAATTAGCGGGGGAGCCGCCGGGCCTCACACCGCGCTCTCGCGGCTGGTCTCCTTGGCGCGGATGTCGGCGAGCTGGTCGTCGATCCAGTCGCCCGGGTCGCGCGCGGTGACGATCGAGATGAGGCCCTCGTGGCGCCGCTTGCGCTCCGCGACGGGCATGGTCAGCGCAGCGTGGATCGAATCGGCCAGCTCCTGGATGTCGAACGGGTTGACCGAGAGCGCGAACCGGCCGAGCTCCTCGTGGGCGCCGGTGTTCTCCGACAGCACCGACACGCCGGCGCGCTCGTTGACCATCGGCCCCTCCTTGGCGACGAGGTTCATACCGTCGAACATCGCATTGACCATCAGCATGTCGTAGTGCTTGTAGGCGGCCACCGCCTCCTCCAGGTCATCGCGGAGCTTGAGCTGGATGGGCATCCAATCCGGCGAGCCATGGCGATGGTTGACCACCGCCACCACCGCTTCGATGCGCTCCAGGTACTCGGCGTACTCCGGAACGTCGGTCCGGGAGGGCATGAGCTGGGCGATGAAGGTCACCTTCTCCCGGAACTCGGGATGCTGCTCCAGGAACGTGTCGAAAGCGCTGAAACCGCGCAGGACGTTCTTGCTCAGGTCGGCGCGGTCGACGCGGAGGATGAGATGGTCGCGCCGGCGGCGCAGCAGCTCTGACTCGAACTCCCGCACCCGCGGGCGGGCGGCGACCGCCTGGATGGCGCTCGAGTCGATCGGCAGCGGATAGGCGCGGACCCACACCTCGCGGTCCTCCACCTTGACCACGCCGGCGTCGTGGTCGACATCGAGCCCCATCAGGTCCTCGCAGCACTGCAGGAAGTTCCGGCGATAGGAACGCGTGTGGAACCCGATGATGTCGTTGGAGAGGATCCCGTTGTAGATGTCGCGCCGGATCGGCGTCGGAAGCACACGCCAGGAGTCCGACTGGCTCCACGGGATGTGGACGAAGTGGTGCAGGAACACGTCCGGTCGCTCGCGGCGCACGAGCGCCGGCAGGATGTAGAGGTGGTAGTCGTGGACCATCACCACCGGCTTGTCGATGCCGTCGATCTCGTCGAGCACCGCGTGCGCCAGGTCCTCGTTGACCGCGCTGTAGCCGAACTCGTAGGCCTCGGTCTCGTTGCGCCGGATGTCCGGTGCGTTGGAGAGGTCCCAGAGGTAGTGCTGGATGAACCACAGCAGCGGGTTGGCGATGATGTTGTAGAAGCCGTCGTAGGCGTCGGGGTCTGACGCGACCAGCTTCACGCGGTACTCGCCCCCATCGGGGGCCTTCACCGGGAACGGGCGGCCGTCGTTGCGCTCGGCCTCGGCCACGTCCTCGTCGGTCATCGCCGAGGCCACCCAGGTGACGGGACGATGGGAGGCCAGGCCGATGAGCGCCGTCACCAGACCGCCGGTGCCCCGCTTGATCTCGCCGCCCTCCTGGAAGGTGACCGGGCCACGATTGGAGACGAGGACGAGTGGCGTGTCAGATGACATGCGTCGGGACAGACGATAACCGGAGCCCGCCCTCAAGATATCCCACCAGATCGGTGAACTTGTTAGCGTCTCGTCTTCGCCGCCTCTCTCAAGGCACCTCTCAACGCCCCTCCCAAGGAGAACGATCGTGACGAGCACCGATGACCTTCTGGCCAACAACGAGAGCTACGCGGGCTCGTTTAGCAAGGGCGATCTACCGTTGCCGCCGGCCCGCAAGGTGGCTGTCGTCGCCTGCATGGACGCCCGTCTGAACGTCTTCGGGATTCTCGGGCTCACCGAGGGCGATGCCCATGTCATCCGCAATGCCGGCGGGGTGGTCACCGACGACGCGATCCGCTCCCTGGCCATCTCCCAGCGCCTGTTGGGGACCGAGGAGATCATCCTCATCCACCACACCGACTGCGGGATGCTCACCTTCACCGACGACGAGTTCAAGGCCGCCATCGAGAAGGACACCGGGATCCGGCCGACGTGGGCCCCCGAGGCCTTCCCCGACCTGGACGGCGACGTGCGCCAGTCGATCGCCCGGGTCAAGGCGTCCCGGTTCGTCCCGCACACCGACGCGGTGCGCGGCTTCGTCTACGAGGTGGAGACGGGCCGCCTGCGCGAGGTCTCCTGACACTCCGGCCCCCGGCGCGAATACCGTTGGGGGTGGGATGGGTGACCACGACGTCATTGTGATCGGCGCCGGGCCGGCCGGAGAGGTGTGCGCCGGACGAGCCGCCGGCGAGGGCCTCGACGTGGCCCTCGTCGAGCGCGAGCTCGTCGGCGGGGAGTGCGCCTACTGGGCCTGCATGCCCTCCAAGGCGCTGCTGCGTCCGGCGCAGGTGCTGGCCGAGGCGCAGCGTGTCCCCGGCGCCAGAGAGGCCGTGACCGGCGCCCTCGATCGTGCGGCCGTGCTCGCCCGCCGCGACGAGGTCATCCACGACCTCGACGACGGGGCCCAGCTGCCGTGGGTGGAGGATCGCGGCATCACGCTCTACCGCGGCCAGGCCCGGCTGGACGGCGAGCGCCGGGTGCGGGTCGGCGACGAGATCCACCATGCCCGGCGCGCCGTGGTCATCGCCGTCGGCAGCGGCGCCGCGATCCCGCCCGTGCCCGGCCTGCGGGAGATCGAGCCGTGGACCAATCGCCAGGGCACGATCGCCACGACCGTGCCGGAGCGCCTCACCGTCCTCGGCGGCGGGGCGGTGGGCTGTGAGCTGGCGCAGGCGTGGGCCTCGCTCGGCGCGGCCGTCACCCTCGTCGAGGCCGAGCCGGGGCTGGTGCCCGGAGAGGAGCCGTTCGCCGGCGAGGGGCTGGCCACGGCGCTGCGCGACGCGCGCATCGACGTCAGACTCGGCGCGAAGGCCACGGAGGCCGCGCGCGGTGATGACGGCACCTTCAGCCTCACCCTGGACGACGGCAACACCGTCGTCTCCGACGAGCTCCTGGTAGCGGTTGGGCGCGTGCCCCACACCGGCGACCTCGGCCTCGAGACGGTCGACCTCGAGCCCGGCGCCGTCGTCGCGGTCGACAACCGCATGCGGGTGACCGTCCCCGCCCACTCCGCCTGGCTCTACGCGATCGGCGACGTCAACGGCCGTGCGTTGCTGACCCACGCCGGCAAGTACCAGGCGATGGTCGCGGTGGCCACCATCATGAACCGCGAGGCGAGCGCGGACTGGGATGGGGAATTGTCCCCCGCGTCGTCTTCTCCGACCCACAGATCGCCGCGGTAGGGCAGACACTGCGCGAGGCGCTTGACGCCGGTATCAGCGCGCGCGCCGTCGACGGGGACATGGGGCGAACGCCGGGGGCGAGCTTCGTCGGCAAGGGAGCTGCCGCGGCGTGCCGGATCGTCGTCGACGAGCAGCGCGAGGTGATGATCGGTGCGACGTTCACGGGCCCCGAGGTGGCCGAGTCGCTGCACGCCGCGACCATCGCCATCGTCGCCGAGGTCCCGCTGCGGCGCCTCGTGCACGCGATGCCGGCGTTCCCCACTCGCAGCGAGGTGTGGCTCAAGCTGCTCGACCCATGGATGCCCTGACCGAAGCTACGCCGGGATCTCGAGTGTGAAGGTCGTCGCCCCCGCCGCCGACTGAACCGACAACCGGCCGCGCATCCGCTCAGCCAGCTCGGAGGCGATCGCCAGGCCCAACCCGGAGCCCTGGGCGTCGTCGGCGGTGTAGAACGGCTCGAAGATGCGCTGCTGGGCGACTCGCTCGATGCCGTCGCCGTCGTCGCGGACCGCGAGGCGGATGTGGCCGTTCTCCCGCGCGGCGGTGACGACGATCTGGGTGCCCGCCGGCGTGTGGGTCAGCGCGTTGTCGATGAGGATGCGCATGATCTGGGCCACGCGCACCGGGTCGCACTGCGCCTCGATCGACGTTGGCAGCCGCAGCTCGAGGCGGCTGTCGTGCTGGGCCAGCGTGGGCTCGAACTCCCCGGAGACCGAGCGCGTCAGCTCGCCCAGGTCGACCTCCTCAGGGCGCAGCTCCAGCGACCCGGACTCGAGTCGGGAGAGGTCGAGCAGGTCGACCGAGAGCTTGCCCAGGCGCTGCACCTGATCGCGCACCTGGTCCAGGAAGCGTCGCCGGGTCTCGGGGTCCAGCTCCTCGTCCTCGAGCAGCTCGACGAACCCGCCGAGCGAGAACACCGGCGTGCGCAGCTCGTGCGAGGCGGTGGCGATGAACTTCTTGCGCGCCTGCTCGAGCTGCTGGAGCTGCTGCTGCATCTCGTTGAAGGCCACCGCCAGCTGCCCCAGCTCATCGGTTGAGTCGACCGGGATCGGCCGGCTGAAGTCCCCCGCGGCGACCTGCTTGGCCGCCAGCTCCAGCCGCTTGACCCGGCGCGCCAGCGCCCGCGCCACCAGGTAGCCCGCCACCAGGGCCAGCAGGAGCGAGATGGCGCCCGCCACCAGGATCTCGTGGCGGACCGTGGAGACGGTGCGCATCACGTCGGCCAGCGGCGCCGAGTAGACGATGACCCAGCCCACCGGGCCGTGGAGATAGAAGACCGGCTGGGCCACCTCGGCCACCGCGCCCGACCCCAAGTGCTCCACCCCGCTGACCAGCCGGCGCCGGGCCACCGCCCGATAGGCGATCGGGAACGTCAGTGCCGGGCCGGAGCCCGCGCCCGAGTCGGCCTGCTGGGACAGCTGGACCGCCCCCTGGGCGTAGTTGACCGAGAGGAGCGTCACCCGGTCACCCGACGTCGCCGCGGTCTGGTTGACCAGCCGCCGGACAGCGGGCAAGGGCGTCGAGCTGCCGACGGCACGGCCGAGCTTTCCCGAGTGCGTGTGCGCGGTGACCGCGAGCGCGGTGAGCTTTTCGCCCATCAGGCGGCTCTGCAGTCCAGGGGCGACGTACAGATACAGCGCGCCGATGGCCAGCGCCGTGATGGCGAAGAAAACGACCGCCAGTCGGTTGCTCAGGGACAGCCTCATCTACGCCCCACGACGTGACTCCCGGTCAGGCTCCAGGTTCAGGGATCGGTATCACGGAACCGGTAGCCGACCCCGCGCACCGTGAACAGATATTCCGGGTCCTTCGGATCACGCTCCACCTTCTCGCGCAGGTGCCGGATGTGCACGTCGATCGTGCGCGGATCACGGTACGCGGAGTCGCCCCAGATCCGCGCCAGCAGCATGTCGCGCGTGAATACCCGGCCGGGCGCCCGCGCCAGCGCCGAGAGGATCTCGAACTCCACGTAGGTGAGTTGGGCGTCATTGCCGCGAATGCGCACGCTGCGCTTGGCGAAGTCGATCCGCAGCTCGCGGATGTCCAGCGGTGCCTCCCCCGGCAGCGCCTGATCGGGCCGGCTCATCTCGGCGCGCCTCAGCGCGGCCTTGATCCGGCTGGAGAACTCGCGCAGCGAGAACGGCTTGGTGATGTAGTCGTCGGCGCCCAGCTCGAGGCCCACCACCTTGTCGATCTCCTCGGACTTGGCGGTGAGCATGATGATCGGCACCGAGCTGCGGCTGCGCAACCGCCGGCACACCTCGAGGCCGTCGATCCGCGGCAGCATCAGGTCGAGCACCACGAGGTCAAAGGATTGCTCGTCGAAGCGCTCGAGGGCCTGGCGGCCGTCGGTGGCCTGGACCACGTCATAACCCTCCTTGCGCAACGGGTACGAGAGCAGCGTCTGGATCGACTGCTCATCGTCGACGAGCAGAATCCGGGCGCTGCGTTCAGGCGCGGTCTTCTCGGCCAACCTCACACAAGAGTAATGAGCGGGCGGCGCCCGGCGGCTTACCCGCGCCCTGCCAGGCCCTGGCGGCCTCCGGCAGCCATCGGGTTTTGCCCGTCTCGGCGGGAGATAACCTAGGCCGGATGCTGGATCCGCGTATCTACCGGACCGGGCTGATCATCGCGGCGCTGGCTCTCGTCGTGTTGGCGTTCTCGCTGAAGGATCAGCAGACGGCGCTCAACCCGACGCTGGCTCCGTCCGCGTTCAACGGCCAGAACGTCGCTGCCAAGATGGCCAACATCGCCCAGCTCGACCCCAGCCGCCGGCCTGGCTCCGACGGCGATCAGTCGCTGGCCGTGACCATCCGCAACACGCTGGCCCAATATGGCTTCGGGGGCGGCGGGAGCGGCGGGTCGGCACCCACCGTCGACACCTTCACGGGGCGCACCGTGGACGGAACGGTGCCCCTGGAGAACGTCGTGGGCATGCGCCCGGGGACGGAGAGCGGCAGCATCGTGATCGTGGCCCCGCGCGACGCCCTCGGTGCGCCGGCCACCGCGTCGGCGTCGGGCTCGGCCATGCTCATGGAACTGGCCCGCGATCTGGAGGGCGAGACGCTGCACCGCAGCGTCGTGCTCGCCTCGACCAGCGGTACCCAGGGGACCGCGGGGGCGATCCGGCTGGCCGCCAACCTGGCCGGGCCCGTCGACGCCGTGCTCGTCCTCGGCGACGTGGCCAGCACCCATGTCCAGCAGCCGATCATCCTCCCGTGGTCCACGCGCCAGGACGTCGCCCCCACGGGGCTGCGCAACACGGTGGCCTCGGCACTGGCGGCGCAGAGCTCGCTGTCGAACTCGTTCACCGGCCTCGGCGGGCAGTTCGCACACCTGGCCTTCCCGTTCACGCTGGGCCAGCAGGCACCCTTCGGGGCCAAGGGCATTCCAGCGGTGGAGCTGTCGCTCTCGGGCGAGCAGGGGCCGGCGGCGGATGCCCCGACCATGGATGCCGACCAGCTGACGGCGGTGGGGCGCGCGGTCCTCACCACGATCTCCGCGCTGGACAGCGGCCGGACGCTGCCGCCGCCCTCGCCCTATGTGCTGCTCGGCGGCAAGGTCGTGCCCGGGTGGGCGATCTCGCTGTTCGTCCTGTCGCTGCTGGTGCCGGTGCTGATGACCACGATCGACGGCGTCGCTCGGGCGCGCAGGCGCGGGCACATCATCTGGCGGTCGCTGACCGTCGTGCTCGCCGCCGCGGTCCCGTTCGCTCTCCTGATCGGAATGGTGCTGCTGGCGCGCCTGGTCGGGATCCTCCCGGTGGCGCCGCCCGGTCCGGTGGCGGCCGGCGCGATCCCGCTGAGCGGCGGGGGCGCGGCCCTGCTGGTGGTGATGGCGCTGGTCCTCGTCGGCGGCTCGGCCGGGGTGCTCGCGCTGGTGCGCCGCCTCCCGACGCGCACCCGCACCTCGCGGCGGCCACTCGAGGGCCTGAGCAGCGACGGCGCGGTGGCCGGCCTGCTCGTGGTGATGTGCGTGGTCACCTTCGCCATCTGGCTCACCAACCCGTTCGCCGCATTCCTGCTGGTGCCGGCGCTGCACCTGTGGCTGTGGGCGATCAGCCCGGACATGCGCGTCCCGCTGCCGCTGCGGCTGGCCCTCGTCGCCCTCGGGATCGTGCCGGCGGTGCTCGTGGTCGCCTACTACGCCAACGAGCTCGGTTACGGACCGATCAACGTCGTGTGGGAGATGATGCTGCTCCTCGCCGGTCACGGGGTCAGCATCGCGGCCGCCATCGAGTGGAGCGTGGTCCTGGGCTGCCTGCTCAGCGCGATCACCCTCTCGCTACTGGCCACGCGGGGCCTGCGCACCCAGCCCGCCCCGGTCACCGTCCGGGGGCCGGTCACCTACGCCGGCCCGGGCTCGCTCGGCGGCACAAAATCGGCTCTGCGCCGTTAATAGGTCATGAGACGCTTCATCCGCGCCATCTCGTCGGTGCTCATCCTGTCCGGCCTGCTGCTCGTCCTCGACGCGGGCGCGACGCTGATCTGGCAGGAGCCCGTGACGGCCGCGATCGGGCTGATCATGCGCGGCGAGGTCAACCAGCGCTACCTCAGCTACCGGACCGCGCCGCTCACCGGCTCAGACGTCAAGGCGCTGCACAGCATCAAGCCGTTGGGGGAGCGGATCGCCTATCTCGCGCGCCGCGAGCGCGCCCAGGTCACCACGGGCGACGCGATCGGCCAGATCGAGATCCCGCGGATCGGCAACACCTACAACATCGTGCAGGGCACCGACACCCAGAGCCTGGAGGAGGGCCCCGGCCACTACCCGCAGACCGCCTTGCCGGGCATGGGCCAGACGGTGGCGATCGCCGGGCACCGCACCACCTATCTGGCGCCCTTCCGGTTCCTCAACGAGCTCAAGAGCGGGGACCGGATCTTCGTGAGGATGCCGTATGGGAAGTTCACCTACGTCGTCCAGTACCAGCGGATCGTCAAGCCGACACAGGTGTCGGTGATCAACGACGCGGGCTATGACCGGCTCGTCCTCTCGGCCTGCAACCCTCTCTACAGCGCGGCACAGCGGATCATCATCTTCGCCCGCCTGCAGGGCGTCCAGCCCCTGGGTCCGGCGCGTGCCGCCGTGGCCTGATGGCCCTTCTGAGTTTTGACTAAAGACAGACGACGTCAAAACGTCCAGCCCCCGCGCTTCGGCATGGAGGTCGAAAGCTTGAGCGCCGACACCAAGGACAGCAATTGATCGGTCAGAGTCAGCCGATGGGCGAAGGGAATCGCGAGATGCGAATCAGTGAGATACAGGAGCAGGTGGGGCGCGGCGAGTACCGCGTGGACACTCACGCCGTCGCCGCAGCGATCCTGCGCCGGCTGCTGCACGAGCAGCAGCTGGGCGGATCCGGGAAGCGCCCTCAGGGAGAGTGCTCGTAGCCTGACAGTTCGCCGGTGCTGCCGGCGAGCTCCAGGCCGGGCGGGCCGGCGGAATCCTCCACCACCCGCCCGATCCAGGTCAGCGCCGCGCCGGCCGCCGGCCACTGGGTGTCCACGGTGGCACGCGTCGGCGCGGGGAGGCAGGCACACAGCTCGAAGTCCTCACCGGCGGTCGCCGCGAACGACGCGGGGTCGGTGTCGAGCTGTGCCGCCACCTCCCGGACCCCGGCCGCCAGCGGCAGCGCATCCAGGTCGACCTCGATGCGTACCCCGCTGCGGTGGGCCACGTGGCGCGCGTCGGTGGCCAGACCATCGGACAGGTCGATCAGCGCGGTGGCGCCCAGGGCGCTCAGCGCCCGCCCCTCCGCCAGCCGGGGCCGGGGCCGGGCATAGCGCGCGTGCAGCTCGGCGCGCGCGGGGTGGGCGGGATCCTCAAGTACGGCCCGTCCCTCGAGCAGAGCCAGCCCGGCGCCCGCGCCCCCCAGCGAGCCGGTGACGGCCACCAAGTCGCCCGGGCGCGCGCCGTCGCGCCCGACGAGCTCGGCGGGGTCGCTCGCCCAGCCCACGACGGTCACGGTCATGCTCAGCACCGGCGAGGCGCTGACGTCCCCGCCGGCCACGGTCACCCCGCACTCGTCGGCGAGCTCCCGCGCGCCCGCAAGCAGTGCGACGGCGTCCTCCAGTTCGGTGCCGCTGGGCAGGCACAGGGCCAGGTAGGCCTCGCCGGCGCGTGCCCCCATCGCGGCCACGTCAGACAGCGCGCTGCCAAGCGCGCGGTGGCCGATCTCACCCGGAGTCAGCTGGCCGGAGCGGAAATGGACCCCGTCGACGACGGTGTCGACCGAAGTCACGGCGTACCCGCGGCCCCGGACCACGGAAGCGTCATCGCCGAGCCAGCGCAGGACCGTGGCCCCGGCGCCGGCTCGCGGCGCCAGCACTTCCTCCAGACGCTCGATCAGCTCCAGCTCGCGCATTCGCCAACCCGGCCGCCGAGCGGCGAGCGTCTACCGATGCCGGTAGACGATCCGGGCGCGGTCGAGGTCGTACGGCGACAGTTCGACCCGGACGCGGTCGCCGGGGAGGATGCGGATGCGGAAGCGACGCATCTTCCCGGCCACGTGGCCGAGCACGACGCGATCCATGTTGTCGAGCTTGACGCGGAACATCGCGTTGGGGAGGGCCTCGACGACCTCTCCCTCCAACTCGACCTTCTCTTCCTTGGGCATGCGTTGACCTAAAACCTCGATGAGAGCACGGACGCGTGTGCGCCCCGTACGCAGACGAGGCTACCAGCCGCGTGGTGACCGGAGGTCGTCAGTGCTTGGGCGGGGCGGTCGCGCCGCCCCCGCCGGTCGGCGGATTGTGCGCCGGCGGCGGCGTCGAGTTGGTGCCCCCGCCCGGCTGCGGCGGGTGCGCGAAGAGGGTGGGGTTGTTGGTCTTCGTCGTCCCGGTTCCGGTCCCGGTCCCCAGGCCGGTGCCGCCGCTGGGCGACGTGGTCGTGTTCGGCTTGGCCGTACCGCTTGTGGACGGCGTCGTCACCGGCTGGCCAGTGACGGCGAACGGGCCGAAGAACGGCTTTCCGTCGAAGGCCACGTCCGGCGGGGCCCAGTTGCCGCAGTAACCGCTCGACGCATCGTGCATGTACTCGTTCCAGATCGGGGCGGCCAGCGTGCCGCCGAAGCCGTCGTTCATCGGGATGTTGCCCTGCGGGTAGCCGACCCAGACCGCGGTCGACATCCGCGGCGAGTACCCGACGAACCACGCGTTCTCCAGGTTGTTGGCCGTGCCGGTCTTGCCGGCGACCGGGCAGCCGTAGTTGGCCGAGGTGCCGGTACCGCTGGTGACGACCTGCTTGAGGACGCTGGTGCCCTCGTACGCCTCGTCATAGGGGAACACCCGCGTCGGCGTGGCGTCGCCGAAGTTGCGCGAGCTGCCGTCGGGGAAGGTGACCTTGTTAATGATCGTGGCCGGGACGTGGCTGCCGCCGTTGGCCAGCGTCGCGTAGGCGTCGGCCATCTCCAGGGGGGTGACGCCGACGCGCAGGCCCCCGATCACCTCGGCCGGGTTGCCGTCCAGCGGGGAGGTGATGCCCATCGCGCGGGCAGTGTCGTCGAGTTTGTCCCAGCCCAGGTCGGCCGCCAGCTGCACATAGACCGTGTTGTCAGAGAGGATCGTGGCCTTGGTGATGTTGATCGTGCCCTGGTAGGAGTCCTCGGCGGTGTGCACCTCCCAGGTGGGGTCGGCACTCAACCAGCCCGGCGACAGCGGCTTGGAGACGTAGTAGGTGCTATTGGGATTGCCCTGCTCGTCGTGGATGAGCGTCATCAGGGCAAACGTCTTGAACGACGACCCGGGCTGGCGATGGGCCGAGGTCGCGTAGTTGACCTGCGTGTCGGCGTAGCTGCCGGAGGTGGCGATGGCCAGGATGTGCCCGTTGGCGGTGTTGACCGAGGCCACGGCGGCGCCGGCGGTGCCGTGGCCCTGCTCGGCCAGGAGCGACTCGTGATCGACGATCGCCTGGTGGGCCAGGGCCTGCTTGCGCAGGTCGATGGTGGAGTAGATCTTCAGTCCGCCCTGCTGCAGCGGCTTGCAGCTGTTGGGCGTCCTGGGGCACAGGTCGCGCGCCGCCTGCTGCTCGATGAAGTCGAAGACGTAGGGGTCCTTGTGCTCCTGCAGGGTGTTGTCGGCCTTGATCTCCAGGTGCTTGGTCGCCGTCTGATCGGCCTCAGCCTGCGTGATGTAGCCGGCATTGGCCATCGACTGGAGCACCTCGTTGCGCCGCCGCAGGGCGTCGTCGCGGTGCAGGAACGGGTTGTACTCCGACGGCGCCTGGGGCAAGCCGGCCAGCAGCGCGAACTGGGCGAGGCTCAGCTTCTGGACCGGCCGGTCGAAGAACATCTGCGACGCGGCTGCGACGCCGTAGGCCGTCTGTCCGCCGACGGTTCCGTACGGGACGTCGTTGAGGTAGTTGTCCAGGATCCAGTCCTTGGAGTGCTGGCCCTCGAGTTGCTCGGCGAGTTTGGCCTGGACGATCTTGTACTTCAGGTCGTGGTTGGACTTGAAGCGGTGCGGCAGGTAGGTGTTGTCGACGAGCTGCATGGTCAGCGTCGAGGCGCCCTGCAGGCCGTTCCCGCCCTCGGCCGCGTCCTTGATGGCGGCGCGGACGATGCCCTGGTAATCAAGGGCGCCGTGCTGGTAGAAGCGCCGGTCCTCGATGGCGACCGTGGCGTCCTTGAGCATCTGGGGGATGCGGTCGCCGGCGATCTTGGTGTGGACCGTGGGCGACCAGATGTAACCCAGCGAGGTCCCGTCGGACGCGAACACCTGCGAGGGCGACCCCGGCACGTATGGCTTCAGGGTGTTGAGGTTCGGCGCCGAGTGCGCCACGTTGACCACCCAGCCGGCGATCGCCAGAGCGCCGACGGTGATCGCGCAGACGACGAGCACGGCCGCCATCGCGACCACGCTCTTCAGCGGCGATCCCCGGTTGCGCCGGCGTCGGCGCTGTCTCTCACGTCGGCTCATGGAATCTCGGTCGAGCGTCCGGCGCCGGGGCGAAGTTCGCTCAAGTGCAGGCGCCGCACTCGTGGGTCGCCAGTGTACTGAGTAGGGTTTTTCGGCCCGCTGGTTCGGGGTCCTGCAACCGGCTGGCAAGATCGCACCCGGCTGATGCAAAGGGGCGCCCTCCTCATCGACGGCCTGGGCACGCTGGTGTCGCTGGCTCCGCCTGTCCCGGCGCTGCGACGAGAGCTGGAGGACCGCTTCGGAGTCGCGGTGTCCGAGGACGAGGCCCGACGGGCGCTGGGGGCCGAGATCGCGTTCTACCGCGCCCACATGGGCCTGGGCCGCGATCTGGAGAGCCTTGCCGCCGTGCGCCGTCGCTGCGCCGAGGTTCTCCGCGAGGCGCTGCCGGCCTCGCGCCGGCTCGACGCCGTCGACATCGACGAGCTGACCGAGGCCCTCCTGAGCGCGCTGCGCTTCGACGCCTATCCGGACGCGCGGCCGGCGCTCCTGCGTGCGCGCGCGGCCGGGGCGCGCATCGTCGTCGTCTCCAACTGGGACGTGTCACTGGCCGAGGTGCTCGAGCGTGTCGGGCTCGCGCCGCTGCTCGACGGCGTCGTCACCTCGGCCGCGGTGGGCGCGGCCAAGCCGCAGCGCGCCATCTTCGCCCACGCGCTCGCTCTCGCCGGCGTGGCGGCCGAGCGGGCTCGCCACGTCGGGGACACCCTGGACGAGGACGTTCGCGGAGCGTCGGCCTGCGGGATCCCCGCTGTGCTCCTGCGCCGCGACGCGGCGTCCGGCCCGCCCCCACCCGCCGGCGTGGCGACGATCGGCGGCTTGGACGAGCTGGACTGGCCGTGACCGACCGGCCGGGGATGATCCGCCAGAACGTCGCCTCATCGCCGGCCGCTCCCTAACCTCCGGCGCATGGCCTCCTCGTCCTCGCACCCGACGGCGTCGCCCCACGACGAGCCACCGCCGTCCGACCCGCGGAACCCCGCCCCGCGCGAGCCGGGCGGGATCGGGCCCGAGGAGCACCCGCCGTGGCCGGTCTGGACCGCACCGGCGGCCGTCGCGCTGGGGCTGGTCCTGGGATCCCTGGGCACGATCGTCGTCGACATCGTCGCCAGCGCGGGCGGCTCGAGCGTGAGCCACCCCAGCCCGGCGGCCAACATCGTCGCCGACATCGTCTTTGACCTCTGCTTCGTGGTCGCGGCGCTGTGGCTGGCGTGGTGGCGCGGCCGGGCACGGCCCGAGGACTTCGGCTTCCGTCTGATCCCCGTACGGACGGGGGTGATCGCGGTCGTTGCCGCCGCCGTTGCGTACTACGGGGTCACGGCCCTCTACAGCGCGCTCGTGCATCTGCAGGGGAAGGACAAGCTGCCCAGCGAGCTCGGGGCGACGCACAGCACCGCCGCGCTCGTCGCCGCGTCGCTGTTCGTCTGCGCCGTCGCGCCGATCTGCGAGGAGTTCTTCTTCCGCGGCTTCGTGTTCGGCGCGCTGCGCAACATCCCGCTGCGCGTGGGCCGAGTCGAGCTCGGACCCTGGATCGCCGCGGTGCTCACCGGGATCCTCTTCGGCCTGGCCCACACCGGATCGGCCTCGTCGCAGTATCTGGTGCCACTCGGTTTCCTGGGCTTCGTCCTGTGCCTGGTGCGCTGGCGCACCCGCTCGCTGTACCCGTGCATGGCCCTGCACAGCGCCAACAACGCGCTCGCTCTAGGGGTCAACCAGCTGAGCTGGAGCGCCCTCGCCATCGTGGGGCTGGTGATCGCCTCCTGGCTGGTGATCGCGGCCGTGACCGGCCCGCTCGCCCCCCGGGACCCGCGGCCCGCCTGAGCGCCTGCAAGGCAACCGACCATCGTCAGGGTTGATCCCTGGTTTACTTTCCCGGCTATGCGTCGCCATTTCGCCTCCTGCACCGCGGCTCTCGCCGCCTCGATCGTGCCGCTCGGGATGTTCGCCGGCGTCGCTGTCGCCGATGGTTCGGCTCCGGCCGGATCCCTGACCACCGCGGTCTCGACCGCTACCAACGCGGCTCCCGCAGCCACCACCAACGCGGTCACCACCACCACCAACGCGGCCACCACCACGTCCAGCGCGACCCCGACCACGACCACCCCGACCACCACCCCCACGAAACCGACCAAGCCGACCACTCCCGCGAAGCCGACCACGCCCACGCCGCCCGCTGCGGCCAAGGCCACCGCCAAGCTGTACCTCGCCGACACCTTCACGGTGAGCAAGGCCGAGGTCACGGTGCCGGGTCGGGTCGTCGAGGTTCAGGGCTTCGTCCGGCCCTATGTCGCCGGGCAGAAGGTGAAGGTCCAGTCCTTCCTCGGGCGCAAGCTGATCAAGACCGACGTCTTGCGCATCAAGCCCGTCAAGGGCGGGATCGGCGCGTTCACCGAGAAGGTCAGCGCGCGATCGGCGGGCCCGGTGCGCGTCAAGGTGACGCATGCGCGCACGCCCCAGATGCTCGGCTTCCTGTCCGAGCGCGCGTTCACCGTGCTCAACCCGCAGGCGGGCTTCGGGGCGCGCAGCACGTTCGTGACGCTCATCCAGCAGCGGCTCAACGCCCTCCACATCTTCGTCCCCCAGAGCGGCGTCTACGACACCTACACCGGGCTGGCGCTCGACGCCTACCACCGCCTCCTCGGCCACGGCGTGTCGCAGTCCCTGGACGGGGCGACGGTCTCCGAGCTGCTCAACGGTGTCGGGACCTTCCACGTGCGCTATCCCAAGGACGGCACCCACGTCGAGGGCGATCTCAGCCGTCAGCTGATAGCCGAGATCAACGGCTCCAAGGTCATCTGGATCTATCCGATCAGCTCGGGCAAGCCATCCACCCCCACCGTTCTGGGGCGCTTCCAGGTGTACTACCGGGTGCCCGGCTACCTGCCCGACGGTATGTACTTCTCCAGCTTCTTCTTCCGCGGCTATGCGATCCACGGTTACAACCCGGCGCCGGACTTCCCGGCCAGTCACGGCTGCATGCGGCTGCCCATCATCGATGCGATCTCGGTGTTCAACTGGGTGAAGATGGGCGATTGGGTCGACGTCTACTACGAGTGAGCCGGTGACTGCGCCCGCGCGTGACCGGCTCCTGGCGGAGCTGCGCATTCATGCGCTGGTGATCGGGGAGGTGGTGCTCACCAGTGGCGCCACCGCCCAGTATCTGATCGACGCCAAGCGGGCGATCATGCTCCCGGCCGGCTTCTCCGCGCTCGCGGAGCTGGTGGCAGCGCAGGCGCAGGAATGGGACGCCACGGCCGTCGGCGGCATGACGATGGGTGCGGACCCGATCGCCTGCGCCGCGTTGGCCGGCGGCGCCGACGTCAAGGCCTTCTTCGTGCGCAAGGAGGCCAAGACCCACGGCCTCGCGCGCCGGATCGAGGGGCCGCTGCTCGATGCCGCTGACCGCTGCATGCTGGTGGAGGACGTCGTCACCACGGGAGGCTCGACCCTGCGCGCGCTGGAGGCGATCCGCAACGAGGGTCACGACGTCTGCGGCGTGCTGGCGATCTGCGACCGCCTGGCCGGCGGGGCGCAGGCCATCCAGGCCGCCGCGGGCGTGCCCTACGTGGCGCTGACCACGATCGACGACGTCTATCCCGAGCGTCCGGACCGCGCTGGCTAGCGGGGTTGCCAGGGCCGCCCCTCGACGGGGTCGTGGTCGAAAGTGAAGGAAATAGCTTCACTATCCGCCCCAACCTCTCGCGGCAGCCGCCGACGCGACAGGCCAGCCCTTCCCCAGCAGGTCGTTGACGCGCCCCCGCGTCGCCGCAAACGCGGCGACCCCCAACGAGCGACGTCAGTGCAGCTGCGGCAACGACTTACAGGAGGCCGTGACCTGATGGTCGGCCTGGACCAGCCAGCCCCCGGAGGTGGGCGTGAACATCACGATCGGGTTGCCGTGGGCGATCGCCTGCCCGTACTTGAAACCGATCTTCGACACGTTGACGCCCAGCGTGTAGGCCAACGCGGTCTGGTACTCCAGCCGGGTCAGCGGCTCGCCGCAGGCCCGCAGCCGCGCCGCGCCCCCGAGCTGCCCGATCACCGAATTGAGCTTGTCCAGCTGGACGGTGCGTGCCCGCTGCACGCGGATGTCCCTGTGCTCGGTGCGCGCTGCCGAGAGCGCCGGCGGCAGCAACCCGATCACCAGCAGGCCCACCGCGACCGCGCCGGCCGCCGTCGCCGCGCGTCCCGTCACCTCGCCCAGCCGTGGCGGGTCGGCCAGCACCCGTCCCACGAAGACCCCGGCGAGCACGATCATCACGCCGGCCGCCTCGAACATGTAGCGCGCCAGGCCGGGCCAGCCGTGCAGGGCGAAGGCGATCTCCACGATCACCCAGCCGACCACGCCGCCGGCGAGCACGAGCGTCACGCGGTCCGCCCACGACCGACGCCACGCCGCCAAGATCACCGCGAGCAGCGCGGCGACCTCCAGCGGCCAGTAGTGCAGCTCCAGGAAGCGCCGGATGGTGCCGCCGACCTGATCGGAGGTCAGCCGGCGACCGGAGTCCATCGCGTTGGCGGCGGCCACGAACGGCGTGCGCGAGGTGAGCGCGGGAACGCCGAACCACAGCAGCGCCATCACCACCACTCCGCCGATCAGCACGGGGCGGGTGGCGGGGCGACGGACCCACGCCCACACGACATAGAGGCCCAGGAACGGCCACACCTCCGGGCGACCCAGCCCGGCGAGCGCCCCGGCAGCGAACGCCAGCCGCGTGTGGCCGTCGAGGTGCAGGTCGATCGCCGCCAGGCATAGCGCGACGATCATCGGATCCGACTGGGAGCTGAGGATGTAGTGGAAGTAGTCCTGGATGCCCAGCAGCGCGAGCCCGGCGAAGATCGCCGCGGCCCAGGCCGCCCAGCGCCGCTCGGGCGGGGCGTCGGTGAGCTTGTAGGCGATGCGCCCCGCGAAGATCACCCCGGCGAGCGAGACCGCCGCCGAGGTGATCATCCACAGCCGCAGCTCGTGTGAACCGAGCAGGGCGTAGACCACCGTGAATACGTAGGGCAGCGGCTTCCATGACGGGGCGGCGTTGGTGTCCAGGCCGCCGTGCAGCGTCATGTGGCCCCAGGTCAGCCAGCCGTAGGGGTCAAAGCCGGGGCGGGTCTTGGCCCAGACGACGAGGATGGCGGAGAGCACGATGACGGCAGCCGCCACCAGCCACCCCACGTAGCCCGCGCCGAATCGGCGCCGGGACTGGCTCGAGAGGGCGGAGGTGCGGTGCTCGCTTCCCCCGGGACGGGGCGGGACGGCTTCGAGGGTGCTCTCGGACACGAGGACGCGCGGACCGTAGCACGGGGGCTTTTGGCAATGACAGGAATGGGTAGGCCTGAGTGCATCGCCGCCGGGACCTACGCCCTACAATCCTCACGTCACCGGGGAGGAGAACGTGCCCCCGGCAGGAATCGAACCTGCATCCCGCGCTTAGGAGGCGCGTGCTCTGTCCATTGAGCTACGAGGGCCTGAGCGGTGAGAGTAACTGTCCCCAGCCGCCCCAACCGCCCGTCCATTCGTTGAGCACGCATTAATCGTGAGTGACAGCCCATCGCGGATCTGCTTCGATCCCATGCCATGGAGGCAGGTAGCTGCGCCGTGAGGTTGCGCGTTAACCCGTGAGCATCGGCGCTTCGTCAGAGATCCTCGTCGAGGAGCAGGGCCCTGCCGACATCATCGAGCTCGGGGGCGGGGACGTCACGGCACGGTCGCCGCGTCAGCTGTTCTGGCGCCGCTTCCGCAACGACCGCGTGGCAATGGCCTCTGCCACTTTCATCATCCTGCTCATCCTGGTCGCCATCTTCGCGCCGTTGATCGTCAAGCTGCTGGGGCTGCCGGGCCCGAACGTCCAGGATCCCAACGCCACCGACGCCTTCGGCAGCCCCCTGGGACCGACCGCGGGGCATCCGTTCGGAGTCGATGGCGTGGGCCGTGACGTCGCCAGCCGCGTCATCTACGGCGCCCGCGTGTCGCTCGTGGTGGGCATCTTCGGTACGGCGATCGCCACCTTCATCGGGACGGTCATCGGCTTGCTGGCCGGCTTCTACCGCGGTTGGGTCGACACCGTGATGTCGCGCTTCGTCGAGGTGTTCCTCGCCTTCCCCGTGCTGGTCCTCGGCCTCGGGATCGGTGCCGCCTGCGGGGTCCGCGGGTGCGCCGGAGGCCTCATCCAGCCTGGCATCGGGACCGTGCTGTTCATCATCACCATCTCCAGCTTCACCTACATCGCCCGCATCGCCCGAGGGCAGGTGCTCTCCCTGCGCGAGAAGGAGTTCGTGGAGGCATCGCGCTCACTGGGAGCGTCCAACCGGCGCATCCTGTTCCGCGAGATCCTGCCCAATCTGATGGCGCCGCTGATCGTCTACGCGAGCCTGCTCATCCCCACGAACATCCTGCTCGAGGCCGCGCTGTCGTATCTGGGCGTGGGCATCCGGCCACCGACGGCGAGTTGGGGGCAGATGATCGCCGACGCGACGCCGATCTTCAACACCGCTTGGTGGTACATGGTCTTTCCTGGAGCAGCCCTGCTCCTCACCGTCCTTGCGTTCAATCTGGTCGGCGACGGCCTGCTGGACGCGTTGAACCCGCGCGGAGAGTCGCGATGAGCCCCATGGCTCATTGGGGAGCGGTGCTCCGCATCCAATCACAGGAGGAAATCACCCTATGAGGGGTAGTCGCACACTGATCGCGGTTGCGGTCGCTGGAGTCCTGGCCGCTGGGATATCGGCCTGTGGCAGTAGCTCGTCGTCATCGAGCTCGTCCAGCGGCGCCGCAGCCAGCTCCACTACGAGTAGCGGCATTCAGGCACCTCCGCTCAAGGCGGGCGAGAACCCGGACGGCCAGCAGCTCTACGGGAAGAAGAAGGGCGGCACGCTCAATGTCGTCTCCAACGGAGACTTCGAGCACCTGGATTCAGGTTCGGCGTACTACGCGCTGGACTACTCGATCATCCAGGCCACCACACGGCCGCTGTTCTCCTACCCGCCCAACTCGGCCACCACGGTCCGTCCCGACCTGGCGACAGAGATTCCCACCGAGGCCAATGGGGGGATCACCGACGGCGGCAAGACGATCACCGTCCATATCCGGACCGGCGTGCACTTCAGCCCACCGGTCAATCGCGAGGTGACCTCGCACGACGTGGCGTTCGCTCTGGAGAGAGGGGCCAACCCCAACGTCGGCAACGCCTACTGGCCCGCCTATTTCGGCTCCGCCTCGCCGGCGCCGATCGTCGGCTCGACCGACCCGAAGTACAAGGGCGGCCCGTTGCCCGGCATCCAGACGCCGAACAACAACACCCTCGTCATCCACCTCATGAAGCCAGGCGCTGCGCTGGTCATCGACGCGCTCAGCCTGCCGTTGTCGGCTCCGCTGCCTGCCTCGTTCGTTGGGCCGCTGGACAAACACGCGCCGACCACATATGGAACGCAGTACCTGCTCTCGACCGGGCCGTACATGGTCGAGGCCGACAAGACGGGCAAGATCGCCGGGATCGGTTACCAGCCCGGCAAGTCAGACACTCTGGTCCGCAATCCCAACTGGAACCCGAGCACCGATTGGCGTCCCGCGTACCTCAACCGCATCAACTTCAACATTGGTGGAGACTCGACGGTCATCGGTGAGCAGACGCTCAAGGGCTCGGACATGGTGATGCTCGATACGCCGACCAACGCGACGGTCAAGCTCGCCTACGAGAGCTATCCCTCGCAGATCACGTTCACGCCCGGTTCGGGCACGCACTATCTGACACTCGATACTCAGCATGGCGTGTTCAAGAACGTCAACATCCGGCGTGCGATGTGGGCTGCCCTCGATCGCATGGCGATCGTCAAGGCGCGCGGCGGACTCCTCGTGGCTGAGCCGGGGACGCACTTCATCTACCCCGGCGTGATCGGCTACGCGGAGTCGGGCGGTGCCGCCGGGCCCCAGGTCGATTACAACGAGAACGTCAACGGCGACGTCGCCGTGGCTAGGAAGTACATGAAGGCGGCCGGCTATCCGAGCGGGAAGTACACGGGCAACCTGACCACGCAGATCGTGGTCGGAGCCGAGGGCAACGGACCGCAGATCGCCCAGATCGTGCAGAACGCGGCCTCGGAACTCGGATTGCATGCCAAGGTCAGCCTCATCGACCAGTCGGTCATGTACTCCAAGTACTGCGGTGTCCCGAAGCAGGAGATCGACGCCTGCCCCACGGCCGGCTGGATCCGGGACTTCGCCGATCCGCTGAGCGTTCTGTACCCGACGTTCTACGGTCCGGCGATCGTGCCGACGAACAACTCCAACTGGAGCCAGCAGAACGACCCGGCGATCAACCAGGCGATGGTCAAGGCCGCGCTCGTTCAGAACCCCGCCGAGCATGCCCAGGCCTGGGCCAACGTCGACAAGATGCTCGTCGACCAGGCGGTCGCGGTCCCGGAGGACTTCGACAACCAGCCCAACCTCGAGTCCAAGGACGTGGCCGGGGTCAACATGTTGTGGAACGAGGGAAGCTGGGACTTCTCGTTCACCTCGCTGAAGTAAGCCGTCTCACGTAGTGTCAGGCCCCGCCGCCCTGGGCGGCGGGGCCAGGCACCCGTCACCGACCGCCTCTTCTCATGGCCACCTACATCGTTCGTCGCATCCTCTGGGGGATCGTGCTCACCATCCTGGTGAGCGCGTTGACCTTCCTCTTCTTCAACATCCTCCCGAGCGCCGATCCGGCGGTGTTGCGCGCCGGTCGCAACTCCAGCCCCGCAACGATCGAGCACATCCGCGTGGAGTTGGGGCTGAACAAGCCCGTCTACACGCAGTTCTTCACCTACATGAAGAACATCATCCTGCACTGGAACTTCGGCTACAGCTTCTACTCAGGGGCGTCGGTCACGAGCCTGATCAAGGACCGCCTGCCGGCGACGCTGTCGCTGACCCTCGGGGCCGCGGTGCTCTGGCTCCTCATCGGGGTTCCGATCGGGATCATCTCGGCGATCAAGCGCGGTTCGGCCGTCGACCGGGGGGCGATGGCGGGCGCGCTGGCGGGCGTCTCGTTTCCGGACTTCTGGCTCGGATTGCTCGTCCTGTTCCTGTTCGCCAACGACATCGGCCGCTTCAAGATCTTTCCGGGCGCCGGCAGCTACGTCGGGCTCACGGTCAGCCCCGTGCACTGGTTCACCTCGCTGCTCTTACCGTGGTTCGTGCTCGCGTCCACGTCGGCAGCCGTCTACTCGCGGGTGCTCCGTGGCAGCCTGATCGAGTCCATGGGCGAGGACTACATCCGCACGGCCCGCGCCAAGGGCCTGACCGAGCGTCGCGTCATCTGGCGTCATGGGGTCCGCTCCGCGGTGACGCCGGTGCTCACGATCCTCGGTCTCGACATAGGTGCGTTGCTCGGCGGAGCCGTGATCGCTGAGACGGTGTTTGACATCCCCGGAATCGGCCGGCTCAACTACCAGGCGATCGTCTCGTCTGACTTCCCGATCGTGCAGGGGACGGTTATCCTGGCCGCGCTGTTCATCGTGATTGCCAACATCGTCGTGGACATCATGTACGCCTATCTGGACCCGCGGGTGCGCTACTCGTGACCGCAGGTCGGACGCGGTGGTGGCCATGAGCGACCCGCTTCTCTCTGTCGAGGATCTCCGCGTCTCGTTTCGCACGCTCGATGGCGTGGTGCACGCCGTCGACGGGATCTCCTATGCCGTCGAGGCCGGCAAGACGCTGGGAATCGTCGGCGAGTCCGGCTCGGGCAAGACGGTCTCGTCGCTGACCGCGCTCGGCCTCACCCGCAGCGACAACACCACCATCAAGGGATCGATCACGTTCGACGGGCAGGACATGGTCACCCTCGCCGACGACAAGCTACGGGCGGTCCGCGGTAACGACATGGCGATGATCTTCCAGGATCCGCTGTCGGCGCTGCATCCGTTCTATCGCGTGGGGTGGCAGCTGGTCGAGGCCATGCGGGCGCATCAGAGCATCTCGAAGTCGGCGGCGCGCGCGCGCGCCGCCGAACTGCTCGACCTCGTCGGAATCCCCGATCCCAAGCGCCGCATCGATCAGTACCCGCACGAGTTCTCCGGCGGCATGCGCCAGCGCGCGATGATTGCCATGGCGCTGTCCAACGAGCCCAAGCTGCTCATCGCCGACGAGCCCACCACCGCGCTGGATGTCACCGTCCAGGCCCAGATCCTGGCCCTCCTCCAGGATCTCCAGAAGCGGCTGGGCACGGCCATCATCATCATCACCCACGATCTCGGCGTCGTGGCCCAGATCGCCGACGACATCTGCGTGATGTACGCCGGCCGCATCGTCGAGCGTGGCAGCACCGAGGACATCTTCCACGCCCCCCAGCATCCCTACACGTGGGGGTTGCTCCGATCGATCCCGCGCCTGGACAACCCGCGCGACGAGGAGCTCATGCCGATCTCGGGCCGGCCGCCGAGCCTCATCAACCGTCCCAGCGGCTGCCACTTCCATCCCCGCTGCCCCTATGTGCGCGACGCCCACAAGCGTGTGGACCCCAAGCTCGCGGCCGTGGACGGGAGCGCTGAGCATGTCGTCGCATGCCTGCTCGAGTCTTCCGTGCGCAGCCGGATCTGGGACGGCATCCAGACGGGGCGCGACGACGATTCGCTGCGGCGGATGGCGGCCTCGTCGCCCGAGCCTGAGGTGCCGCCGGAGCTTGCCGATGCGCCGGAGAGCGAGGGGACGGACATCGAACCGTCGGAAGAGGGCGTGACCGAGTCCGAGCGCCACGGTCAGCACGGGCCGATGCAACCCGTCGACGAAGTTGACCATCGGCTGACACGCAACGATCGCAGCGGCGACGTCATCACCGGACCGGAGGACACGTAGAGCCATGACGAACCTGCTGGAGGTCCGCGACCTCACCAAGCACTTTCCCATCAAGCGCGGCATCATCTTCCAGCGCCAGATCGGGGCCGTGAAAGCGGTCGACGGCATCTCCTTCGACGTCAAGCAGGGGGAGACGCTTGGCATCGTGGGCGAGACGGGGTGCGGCAAGAGCACCACCGCGCGCCTGCTGTGCCGGCTGATGGACCCGACGTCGGGCACCATCACCTTTGACGGGCGCGAGGTCGGAGCCCAGAAGGGGGACGAGCTCAAGGCGCTGCACCGCGCCGTGCAGATGGTCTTCCAGGACCCCTACTCGTCGCTGAACCCGCGCAAGTCGGTCGGGTCGATCATCGCCGACCCCTTCATCATCCACGGCTTGTACGGCGGCGACGGCGAGCGCAAGCGCCGGGTCCAGGACCTGATGGACCGCGTCGGGCTCAACCCCGAGCATTACAACCGCTATCCGCACGAGTTCTCCGGAGGCCAGCGCCAGCGCATCGGCGTTGCCCGGGCGATCGCCCTGGAGCCCAAGCTGCTCATCGCCGACGAGCCGGTGTCGGCACTGGACGTCTCCATCCAGGCGCAGGTCCTCAATCTGCTGCGCGAACTCCAGCGCGACATGGGCCTCACCCTCGTCTTCATCGCCCACGATCTGTCGGTGGTGCGCCACATGTGCGACCGAGTGGCCGTGATGTATCTGGGCAGGATCGTCGAGATCGCGGAGAGCGACGTCCTCTACACCTCGCCGCGCCACCCGTACACGGGCGCGCTCCTCTCAGCGGTGCCGGTGCCGGATCCGGGCGGAGGCACCCAGCAGCGGCAGTTGCTCCTCGGCGACGTCCCCAGCCCGGCCAACCCGCCCTCGGCGTGCCGGTTTCACACCCGTTGCCCCAAGGCCCAGCCGAAGTGCTCTGAAGACGATCCGCCGCTCGAGGGCAAGCCGGGCGGGTCGGTCGCGGCCTGCCACTTCCCGCTGACCGACGACGAGGTCAGGTCGCGGTTGCCGGTGGCCCTGGCGCGCCAGCGCGCCGCCGCCGAGGCCCAGGCCGAGCACGCCACCTAGGCCACCTAGGCGCGCCGCTCAAGCCCGCCCGTCGTCCTCCGCGTCCTCGTCCTCCTGTTCGTCCTCTTCGTCCTCTTCGTCGTCATCGTCGTCATCGACCCAGAGGGACTCGCTGGCCAGCTCTGAGCCCCCCTTGTCCCACAGCTTGGTCTCCAGCAGGTCAGAGCGGTAGCTGTCGGGCGCGATCAACGTGAAGCGCTCCTCGATGAGCTGGCACTGGTCGACGGCCAGGTTGGCCAGCTCGGCGGTGACGATGACTCCGCCGGGGATCATCGGTACCCCCCACACCAGCGTCATGTCGGCCACGTTGCCCTGCTCTCCGCGCCACTGGCCGATGATCTCGTCGTTGGTGTCCAGCTTCCAATCTGGGTTGGTCTCGGCCGTCTCCGAGGTGTAGTCGGCACTGGCCTCGAAGTCGACGGGTCCGCGTCCGCCCTGTTCCCCGCCCTCCCGGAAGGAGACGAATCCGAACAGCTCGTAGCCGGTGGTGGTACGGGCGACGGCGGGCACGTAGGTCCTGCCGCCGTAAGAGCGGTCGGGAAACCACGCGATGTCCCCCGCTGTGCCCAGATCCTCGCCCTCGGCGTCGATCTCGTGGCAGGCGGCCAGGAAGTGGTCGCGTAGCGTGTCGGCCCAGCGGCCGTAGGGCAGGGCCTCCTGGGGAGGCTCGGCGGCGAAGCTGATGACGAAGCGGTCGGTGGGGGGCATCCGCGCCGGGAGCCTAGCGGGCGCGGGCGCCGCGCGCCGAGCTAGTACGCGCCGCGGCGCGAGAGCACAGCCGGAATGGTCTTGACCAGGATCGAGAGGTCGAGCAGGATCGACCACCGCTCCAGGTACAGGAAGTCCAGGCGCACCAGATCGTCGAAGTCCAGCTCAGCGCGGCCGGAGACCTGCCACAGGCCGGTGATCCCGGGCATGACGAGGTAGCGCTTCTTGTGCCAGTCCTCGAGGCGCTCGAAGTCGCGCATCGGCAGCGGGCGCGGGCCCACCAGCGACATCTCGCCCCGGATGACGTTGGCCAGCTGGGGCAGCTCGTCCAGGGAGAAGCGACGCAGGAAGCGGCCCGCCGTGGTCAGCCGCGGGTCCTCGCGGATCTTGAACAGGGCGCCGGAGAGCTCGTTGAGGGGCTCGAGGTCGGCCTGGATCTGATCCGAGTGCTCGCGCATGGTGCGGAACTTGAAGCAGCGGAAGGGCTTGCCACCCATCCCGGGGCGGACCGAGCGGTAGATGATGGGCCCGGGCGAGCTGAGCTTGACGGCGACGGCGATGGCGGCCAGGACGGGCGAAAGCAGCACCAGCCCCACTGTGGAGAGGGTGAGGTCGAAGGTCCGCTTGGCCGCGAACTGGACGCCTTCGAACACCGGCGGGCGCAGCGTGAACAGCGGAACCGACTCGCCGGGCACGAACACCGCTCGGTCGATGAGGATCTCCATCGTCGACGGAGCCACATGCACGGTGACGCCGCGCTGGTGGCAGCGATCGACGAGATCCAGCGCTCGCTCCTGCGGGAAGTCCGGGTCGGCGATGATCACCTCGTCTATGCGCTCGTCGCCCAGCACGTCAGAGAGCTCATCGAGCCGGCCCAGCGAGCGCAGGCCGTTCTGGGGCCGCGGGGTGAGCGAGATGTAGCCGACGAGATCCACCTGGGTCCTCGACCGGCCGCCCAGCGCGTGCGCCACCTCCTCGATGTGCTGGCCCGAGCCGACCAGCAGCGCCCGCCGCCGGTAGCCGGCCTGCTCCAGCACCCACCCGGTGAAGCGGGTGTAGCACTCGCGCAGGACCGAGATGTAGACGGTGCCGAACAGCAGCGCGCCGTAGAAGATGTAGTAGCTCTTGAAGTGGTTACCGGTGGCCAGCGCGAAGATCAGCGCGATCACCGTGGCCTGGAACAGGCCGGCGAAGATCTTGGGCAGGCCGGGGCGCCGCGGCCTGTCGGCGTACAGGTCGAGCCGGGCGAACATCAGCACCGTGAGCAGGTAGGCGAACGCCAGCGGGGTGCGCGTGTTGCTCCACGCCGCGTCGAACCTGAAGTCCCCGCGGAGGGCGAGCTTGATCGTGATGGCGGTGAAGATCGCCGCGGTGACGCCCACGAAATCCAGGAGGAGCAGGGTCAGGACGCGCGTGAGGCGGCGCAGCGTTTCCACGCGCAACAGGAACATGAGCACGGGCGGGCGCTTGCGGCGGACGTCGTGCTCGGGCAGCACGACTGGCACGGCGGCGCCGCGCCTGCCTGTACGGCTTGGAATTGCCTCTTTGTGATCGATTGTCACGCTAAGCAGGGCCGATAGCCTGGACCCCCGCACGTCGTAACGGTATCTCGTCTCTGAAGTTACGTGGAAGGTCGCCGTGCAGGGCTCCCTTCCGCCGGCCCGCTTCAGGCAGGCTCGACGATCACTTGTCCTCGCCGATCAGGCCGTCGCGTCCCGCCTGTTCGATGGTCCGCCGCAATCCCTCCAGCAACTGGATCTCCGGGCTCCATCCGAGGACCCTCTGGGCGAGGGAGATGTCGGGCTGGCGCACCTGGGGATCGTCGGTGGGCAGGGCCTCGTACACGATCTCGGACTTCGATCCGGTGACCTCGATCACGGCCTCGGCCAGTTCCAGCAGCGTGAACTCGTTGGGGTTGCCGACGTTGACGGGGTTGTGGTAGCCCGACTCAGACAGCGCGATCATTCCGCGGATGAGGTCGTCGACGTAGCAGAACGACCGTGTCTGGGACCCATCCCCGAACACCGTGATCGGGCGGTCCTGGAGCGCCTGGCGCAGAAACGTGGGGATCGCGCGCCCGTCGTGGGGGCGCATCCGCGGCCCGTAGGTGTTGAAGATGCGGATGATCGCGGTGTCGACGCCCTGCTGGCGGTGGTAGGCCATCGTCAGCGCCTCGGCGTAGCGCTTGGCCTCGTCATAGACGCCGCGGGGGCCGATCGGATTGACGTGACCCCAGTAGCTCTCGGGCTGGGGGTGGACCTGCGGGTCGCCGTAGACCTCGCTGGTGGAGGCGGTGAGAAAGCGCGCGCGATGCTTCTTGGCGACACCCAGCGTGTGATGGGTGCCGTAGGAGCCGACCTTGAGCGTGTGCAGGGGCAGGCGGAGGTAGTCGATCGGGGAGGCCGGCGAGGCGAGGTGGAAGACGAAGTCGACCGGCTCATCGATGAAGTAGGGCTGGATGATGTCCAGGCTGAGGTACCGGAATTCGGGTGAGCGGATGTGCTCGATGTTCGCGAGCGATCCGGTTTCGAAGTTGTCGACGCAGATCACCCGATTGCCGCGCCGCAGCAGTTCCTCGCAGAGGTGGGATCCGAGGAACCCCGCGCCCCCGGTGACTAGGCAGGTTGACATGAGCGGCAAATCTACAGGCGCGCGGGTCAGCCGGCTCGAGAGGGTGGCCGGGGCGGCTCGGTGTGTGGGCGAGATCCGCTTACCCACTGACCCTCCTCGCGCTTCCAGATCGGTGCGCGGGCCTTGATCTCGTCGATGATCTCACGGGCCCCGGCGAAGGCTTCGGCGCGGTGGGGCGCCGACACGGCGATCGCCACCGATGCCTCGGAGAGCGGCACGGCTCCCACCCGATGCTCGGCCGCGGCCGCGCACAGGCCGTGGCGTTCGATCGCCTCGGCCACGATCCGCTCCATGTGGCGCTCGGCCATCGGCACGTAGGCCTCGTAGTCCAGCTCGGCCACCTGGCGCGTGACCCCGGTGAAGGTGACCACCGCGCCGGCGCGGGGATCGGAGACCCGGGCGACCAGTGGATCGAGCGCCAGTGGCTCGACCGTGACCCGCACATGCGCGACGCCCACCGAGCCGCCGGACACCGGCGGGATCAACGCCAGCTCGTCGCCGGCGGACAGGCCGTGGCCGTCATCGGCGTACTCGTGGTTGACCGCCATGACCACCGGTACGTCGCGGACGATGTCGCCCAGCTGCGCCAGCGCGTCGGCCACGCGTGCCCCGTCGGGGAGCTCCAGCGCGACCTCGTCGCAGCCGGCGCGCTCGCGCAGTCCGGCGAAGAGGCGGACGGTGACGTTCATGGCGACAAGGCTACGCCAGTGTTGGGGGGCGATTAGGAGGTCTGCCAGGCGGAGGCGATGTTGCCTATCCTCCCGCCTGTTTTCTGGGACCCAATGAGGAGAATCGCTATGCGTTCAATAAGGACATGGTTGTCCGTCGCGGTGCCGCTGGTGTGCGCGGCGGCCATCGTGGGCTGCGGGAGCAGCAATTCATCGTCGTCGACGTCGTCGGCCGCCGCCGCGCCGACCTCGTCGACATCATCAGCGGCGGCCACGAGCACGGCGGCCTCGAGTTCGGCCGCTCCAGCAGGCGCGGACGCGACGGTCGTCGCACTGGTGCCATCGGCCATCAAGTCGAAGGGCACCCTCACCGTCGCCTCTGACGCCAGCTACGCCCCCAACGAGTTCTTCGCGCCCGACGGCCACACGGTCATCGGGATGGACGCGGATCTGAGCCAGGCGCTCGCCGCGGTCATGGGGCTGAAGGCCAAGGTCGTCAACGAGACGTTCGACGGCATCATCCCCGGTCTCGCCGCGGGCAAGTACGACATGGGCGCGTCGTCGTTCACCGACACCAAGGCTCGCGAGAAGGTCGTCAACTTCGTCGACTACTTCTCCGCGGGCACGTCGTTCATCACCAAGGCGTCGGGCGGCACATCCGTGAGCGGCCTGGCCGACCTGTGCGGTAAGACCGTCGCGGTCGAGAAGGGCACGACCGAGGAGACCGACGCGACCGCCCAGGGCGTGAAGTGCAAGAAGGGCGGCAAGCCCAACGTCACCGTCCTCACGTTCCCTGACCAGAACGGTGCCAACCTGGCGCTGTCGAGCGGCCGGGCGCAGATCGTGATGGCGGACTCGCCGGTCGCGTCGTACGCGGTCAAGAAGTCCAACGGCCAGTTCAAGACCGTCGGCACCACGTACGGCACGGCGCCGTACGGCCTCGCGGTACCGAAAACCGGTGACCTGGACAAGCCCGTCCTCGCCGCGCTGAAGGTGCTGATGAGTAACGGGACCTACTCGAAGATCATGGCCAAGTGGGGCCTGCAGGCTGGAGCCATCTCCCCGGCCGACGTGAAGATCAACGGAGCCACGAGCTAGTACAACTCACGCTCAGAGGTGAGCACCTCGGAGCTTTCATCACCGGGAACGGAACGGCCAGAGGACATCGAGGCCGTTCCGGTCCGGCGCCCTGGGCGCTGGATCGCGTCGGTGGTCATCCTGATCATCGCGGCGTCGATCGTCCGCGCGATCATCGTCAACCCCAACTTCCATTGGGGGATCGTCGGTCACTATCTGTTCGACCACCGGATCCTCAGCGGTGTGGTGAAGACGATCGAGCTGACCGTCGTGTCGATGGTGGTGGGGATCGTCCTCGGGGTGATCCTGGCGGTCATGCGGCTGTCACCGAATCCGCTCGTGTCGGGCTTTAGCTGGCTCTACATCTGGTTCTTCCGCGGCACGCCTCTGCTCGTCCAGCTCCTGTTCTGGCTCTTCGCCGGTGCGCTGTTCAAGCACATCACCCTCGGCGTTCCGTTCGGCGGCCCGGCGATCATCAACGTCTCGTACAACTCGCTCATCGGTGCGTTCATGGCGGCCGTCCTCGGTTTTGGGCTCAACGAGGGGGCCTACATGGCCGAGATCGTCCGCGCCGGAATCATCTCCGTGGACGAGGGGCAGACCGAGGCCGCGCAATCACTCGGCCTGTCGCGGCTGAACGTGCTGCGCCTCATCGTTCTGCCCCAGGCGATGCGGGTCATCCTCCCCCCGACCGGCAACGAGACAATCTCGATGCTCAAGAACACCTCGCTGGTCTACGTGCTCGGTTCCGTCTTCGATCTGCTGTTCGTCGCACAGCAGATCTACGCGGCGACCTACCAGACGATCCCGCTGCTGATCGTGGCCAGCCTGTGGTACCTGGCGATGACCAGCGTGCTCTATGTCGGTCAGTACTTCGTCGAGCGGCGGTATGGACGCGGCTTCTCCCGCGCCCAGCAGATGACGATGCGGGCTCGGTGGCTCGGGATGGGGCGAGGCGGCGCCGGCGGTATGGGGGGCGGTGGATGACCGGTCCGATGGTCAGAGCCGAGGCCGTCCATAAGCGCTTCGGGCGCCTCGAGGTGCTGAAGGGCATCGACCTTGATGTCGCCCGCGGGGAGGTGATGTGCCTGCTGGGACCGTCCGGGTCGGGGAAATCCACCTTCCTGCGCTGCATCAACCACCTCGAGAAGATCAACTCCGGACGGCTGTTCGTCGACGGGGATCTCGTCGGCTACCGTGAGTCCGGCGGCAAGCTCCACGAGCTGCGCGACAAGGAGATCACCCAGAAGCGCGCAGAGATCGGGATGGTCTTCCAGCAGTTCAACCTGTTCCCGCACATGACGGCAGTCCAGAACGTGATGCTGGCGCCGGTCCGCGTCAAGGGTGTGAGCCGGGCTGAGGCGCGCGACAAGGCGGTCGAGTTGCTGCACCGCGTCGGCCTCTCGGACAAGACCGACACCTATCCGGTCGCACTCTCGGGCGGCCAGCAGCAGCGCGTGGCCATCGCCCGCGCCCTGGCCATGGAGCCCAAGCTGATGCTGTTCGACGAGCCGACCTCGGCGCTGGATCCCGAGCTGGTCGGCGACGTGCTCGACGCGATGCGCCTACTCGCCCACGAAGGCATGACGATGATCGTCGTCACGCATGAGATCGGCTTCGCGCGCGAGGTCGGCGACACCGTGGTCTTCATGGACGCCGGGGTGGTCGTCGAGTCGGGCAAGCCCGCCGAGGTACTGGACAATCCGCGCCACGACCGCACCCGTACCTTCCTCCACAAGGTCCTCTAGCCCGCAGGCAGTACACCTATTGGTTTACTGGGCGTTGCTGGCGCCGTTGGGTGACGGCAGGCCCCTCCGGGTAACCTCCGGTGGCGATGGCCACCGCCGACGATCACCGCACGATCGCCCCCATCGTCGGTCCTGACGACCCGCGCCACTTCACGGACTCCGGGATCGAGATCGCGCCGCTCTACGACGAGCGCGACCTCCCGCCCGACCTCGACAAGCGCCTCGGCCAGCCCGGCGACTACCCCTACACGCGCGGCGTGCATCGCGAGATGTACCGCCAGCAGCTGTGGACGATGCGCCAGTACGCGGGGTACGCCTCGGCCAAGGAGTCCAACGAGCGCTACCGCTACCTGCTTCAGCACGGCTCCACCGGGCTGAGCATGGCCTTCGACCTGCCCACCCAGCTCGGGCTTGACTCCGACGACCCGCGCTGCCTGGGCGAGGTGGGCCGCACCGGCGTCGCCATCGACACGATCGACGACATGCGCACGGCGTTCGATCAGATCCCGCTGGACGAGGTCTCGACCTCGATGACCATCAACGCTCCGGCCAGCGTGCTGTTGCTCCTCTATGAGCTGGTGGGCGAGGAGCAGGGCGTCTCCGCCGAGCAGCTGCGCGGGACCACTCAGAACGACATCCTCAAGGAGTACATCGCCCGCGGGAACTTCATCTACCCGCCCGAGGGCGCGATCCGCCTCACCACCGACCTGTTCGCCTACTGCAACGAGCGGGTGCCCAAGTGGAACACCGTCTCGATCAGCGGCTATCACTTCCGCGAGAAGGGGTGCTCGGCGGTGCAGGAGGTCGCCTTCACGCTGGCCAACGGCATCGCCTATGTCCAGGCGGCGCTCGACGCGGGGCTGGAGATCGACCGCTTCGCTCCCCGGCTGGCCTTCTTCTTCAACGGCCACAACAACGTCTTCCAGGAGGTGGCCAAGTTCCGCGCCGCCCGGCGGATGTGGGCCGAGATCATGCGTCAGCGCTTCGGCGCCCAGGACGAGCGGTCCTGGAAGCTGCGCTTCCACACCCAGACGGGCGGGGTGACGCTGACCGCCCAGCAGCCTGAGAACAACATCGTCCGCGTGGCCCTGCAGGGGTTCGCCGCCGTCTGCGGCGGGACCCAGTCCCTGCACACCAACGGGTATGACGAGGCGCTGGCCCTGCCCACCGAGCGGGCGGCCAAGATCGCGCTGCGCACGCAGCAGATCATCGGCTACGAGTCCGGCGCCGCCGACACGGTCGACCCGTTCGCGGGCTCCTATTTCGTGGAGGCGCTCACCGACGAGATCGAGCGCCGCGCCCAGGAGCTGATCGACAAGGTCGACGAGCTGGGCGGCTCGGTGCAGGCGATCGACTTCATCAAGAACGAGATCGAGGAATCCGCCTTCGGCTACCACGAGCGCTACCGCACGGGACAGGACATCGTGGTGGGCGTCAACAAGTTCGTCGAGGACACGCCGGAGGTGCCCGACATCCTGCGCGTGGACCCCGAATCAGAGCGCGAGCAGGTGGCACGGCTGGAGGCCTTCAAGTCCAACCGCGACGCCGAGGCGGTGGCCGCCCGCCTGGAGCAGATCCGCGAGTGCGCCCGCGGGACCGACAACATGCTCCCGGTCCTGCGCCAGGCCCTGAAGGACCGCTGCTCGATCGGCGAGGTGTCCGGGGCGATGCGCGACGTGTTCGGCGACTACAAGCCGACCTACTGAGCCCGTGCTGGTCGCCGCCGTCTCCTTTCCCCAGGTCGTCCTGGCCATCCACATCCTCGCCGTGGTCATTGGCTTCGGGTCGGTGTTCGCCTTCCCGATCCTGTTCGCGGCTGCGGCCCGCACCGATCCGAGCGTGACGCCGTGGCTGCTGCGCGCCCGTCAGCGGCTGGGCCGCTACCTGGTCAACCCGGGGCTGCTCGTGGTGATCATCGCCGGCGTCTACCTGGCCAGCAAGCTCCACCAGTGGGGCAACTTCTACGTCGGCTGGGGCGTGCTCGCCTCCATCGTCCTCGGCGCCCTGGAGGGCTCGTACATCGTCCGGCCCGCGGGACGGCTGGCGACCCTGGCCGAACGCGACCTCGCGGCCACCGCCGTGCCCGCCGGTGGCCAGCGGACGAGCGCGACGTGGAGCCCGGAGTACACGGCGGGCGTCCGGCGCTTCGTCCTCGTCGGGAACGTGATGGCGCTCATCGTGTTGCTGACCGTCTTCTTCATGGCCATCCAACTCGGCTCCTAGCCGTCGAGGCCGATCAGTGGCCGGCCTCGGCGCGGGCCCGCATCGGCAGCTTGAACGCCAGGGCGAACGTCAGCGCCAGTGGGATCAGTGTCACCCACGCGGTGATCTCGAGGGCGTCGGTGGGCAGGTGACCGGCGGTCAGTCGCGAGAAGAACACCGTTCCCAGCACGGCCACGCCCAGCGCGTTGGCCAGTTGCTGCACCGCGTTGAGCACGCCTGACGCCGACCCGACCTCCTCCATGCTCACGCCGGCCAGGATGATGTCGAACAACTGACCGAACACGAAGCCGGCACCCAGCCCCATCAGCAGCAGGGCCGGGAGCAGAGCCCAGGTGCTCGCCCCGGTCGCGCCCGACACCGTGAGCGCCAGGACGACGGCGCCGGCGCCCGAGAGCGCGATGCCGAGGTGCAGCAGGTGGCGTCCCAGCTTGGCCACCAGCGCGAAGGAGATGACCATGGAGACGACCATGCCGGCGGTCATCGGGACGAGGGTCAGTCCGGCGTGCACGGGCGAGAAGCCCTCGCCGACCTGGCAGAACAGGGACACGATCAGGATCAGGCCCGCGAACACCGCGAAGAAGCCGAGGGCGACGACGATGCCGTCGGTGTAGGTGCGGTTGCGCAGCAGGCTGGGTTCGATCAGGGGCACCGCCGTGCGCCGGCGCTCGTAGAACACGAACGCGGCCAGCAGCGCGAGGCCGGCGGCGAGCATCGCGAAGATCCACACCGGCCAGCCCTCGGCCCGGCCTTCGATCAGGGGGTAGATGACGGCCACCGAGGCCAGTCCGACCAGGGCCATGCCGACCATGTCCAGGCGGGTACCCGGCTTGGCGGCGCCGCGAGGCAGGTAGCGCAGCGCCCCGGCGAAGGCGACCACTCCGACGGGGACATTGATGAGGAACACCATCCGCCAGCCGGTGCTGAGGATGTCGGCGTCGATGAGGACGCCGGCCAGGATCGGCGCGGCGATCGCCGACAGGCCCATGACGGGGCCGAAGCTGGCGAACACCTTGCCCTCCTCCTCGGGTGGGAAGACCTCCTTGAGCAGGCCGAAGCCCTGGGGGATGAGCAGCGCGCCGAATCCGCCCTGGAGCGCGCGGGTGACGATCAGCAGCTCCGCCGAGGGCGCCACCGCGCACAGCGCGGACATCAGCGTGAAGCCCAGCGAACCCACCAGGAAGAGCCGGCGACGCCCGAAGATGTCGCCCAGCCGGGCGCCGGTGATCAGCAACACGGCGAAGCTGAGCGTGTAGGCCGCGCCCAGCCACTGCAGCGTGGTGGCCCCACCGCCGAGGTCGCGGCGAATCGAGGGGCCGGCGACGTTGACGATGGTCGCGTCGATGAGGTCCATGACCTCGGCACAGAGGACGATGGCCAGGACGAGCCAGCGGGCGGCGTACAGGCCGTCGCCGGCGGGCGCGTCATCGGCGGCCGGGGATGGGTGCCCGATCGCATCGGGCGCAATGGAGGTGGTGGACATGCAATGCCTCGCTGGAAGTTCGGGTCGGCCAGGAACGGTGTTCGTGCCGAACGTTGTTCGTAACGAACACTGTACGGCACGAACGGTGATCGGTCAAGCGATAGAATCGTTGAGGTGGAATCGCCGCCGCGCCCGCGCAGCACCCGGGGCCGTCCCGCCAAGGCGCCCCTGGGCGAGGACGTCATCCTTAACACGGCGATGCGCGTCCTGCGCGAGGAGGGGCTCGACGCGGTGACCATGCGCCGGCTGGCCACCGAGCTCGACACCGGCCCGGCGTCGCTCTACGTCTACATCCGCAATCGCGACGAGCTGCTCAACGCTCTCCTGGATCGCGTCAGCGCCATGGTGCCCCTGGAGGAACCGGATCCCAGCCGCTGGCGCGAGCAGGTCCACCGCATGGTCGACGGTGTCCTCAAGGTCATGGAGGAGCATCGCGGCATTGCCCGAGTCGCCGTCGCCAACGTCCCCACCGGCGAGAACTCCCTGCGTTTTGCCGACAACCTCCTGGGAGTGCTCCTGGCCGGCGGAGTCACCCCGCGTGACGCCGCGTGGGCGTGCGACATCCTGCCACTCATCACGGTGGCCTCTGCCGTGGAGACTGCGACGTATCAGGAGCGCGGCGACGAGCAGGGCGCCGTCGCCGGCGAGATCGCCGCGGTGTTCACCACCCTGCCCGCCGACCGCTATCCCAACCTGGTCCGCCTCGGGGATGACCTGGTCAGCGGCGACGGCGACGAGCGCTTCCACTTCGGCATCGACACCTTCCTCGACGGTCTCGTCGCTCGCGCCGCGCGGTCCTGAGATCCGTCCTGGGGCGCCGCGCTGCAAGCCTCGCCACGGTGGGAGGAGTCGCGTGTGGCCGGGCGAATCCCGATGTCATGAGTGAGCACCAGAGCAGCCGAACGCTTGTCAAATCGGCGCCCGAGCTGTGGGCGGAGTGCAGCGACGCCGCGTCGCTGGCCCGCCATCTGGGCGCGTTCGGCGAGATCCGAATCACCAAGCTCGAACCCGAGACTGCCGTCGCCTGGGAGGGCGCCGCCGCCAGCGGCACGGTACGTCTCGAGTCTTCGGGATGGGGGACCCGGGTGACGCTGACGGTCACGGAGGAGGGGCGGCCCGCCGAGCCGGTCGAGCCGGTCGGGCCTGTCGAGCCGGTCGAGCCGGTTGAGCCGGTCGCAACGGAGCCCGAGCCTGAGCCCGTCGCCATGGAGCCCGAGCCTGAGCCCGTCGCCACGGAGCCCGTGACCGTCGATCCCGACCTCGTCGTCGAGGCCGCGGAGCCCCAAGCCGCCCAGCGCGCCGGCCGGTTCGCCAGGTTCAGGCTCGCCTTCCGCCGCCGGGCCGCGCCGACGGGGGAGCCGACGGGTGAGCCGTCGGAGCCCGAGCCGGTGGCTGAGGAGCCCATCGAGCCCGAGCCCGGACCGGTCGCCGAGGCCCCCGCCACTCCCGAACCGGCTCCTGAGCCGCCCGCCCCGCCCCAGCCCGTCGCCCCCGCCGGCGAGGAGGCGCTCGTCGCCGCCCTCGACAGCCTCGGCATGGCGCACCACCGCCCGTACTCGCGCGCATAGCCCGGTAGACGACGCGCCTAGACTCCGGCGGGGTGAGCACCGCCGGAGGGCAACTCGTCGGCCGTCTGGACGAGCTGGCGACGATCGGGGAGGCTCTGCGCGATCGTCGCGGGACCCACCTGCTGGCGATCGAAGGGGCTCCAGGGATCGGTAAGACGCGCCTCCTCGACGAGGCGGCCGCGTCCGCGCGTAGCGGGGGAGCCCGCGTGCTCCGAGCACGCGGCTCCGAACTGGAGCGCGAGCTGCCATTTGGGGTCATGCGCCAACTGCTCGAGCCGGTGCTGCGGGGACTGGCCGGCGACGAGCGGGCGGCGCTGATGGCCGGCGACGCCGCGTTGGCCGCGCCGGCGCTGGACCTGCGGCCTTTCCGCCAGACGGTCGATGCCTTCGCGGTCCTCGCCGGCCTCTATTGGCTGATCGCGGCGATCGCGTCGGTCGAGCCGCTCGTGCTGTGCGTCGACGACCTGCACTGGGCCGACGAGCCGTCGCTGCGGGCGCTGGCCTATCTCCTCGGGCGCCTGGACGGGGTCGATGCCCAGCTGTGCGTCGCGCTGCGGCCGCATGAGCCCGGCAGCGAGGAGGTGGTGATCGCCGAGATCGTGAGCGCGCCGCGCTCCGTGGTCGTGCGACCCGCCCCGCTGGACCGCGAGGCCGCGACGGCGCTGGTGCGAGCGCGGCTGGATCCCGAGGCCGCCCCCGAATTCTGCGCGGCGTGCCAGGCGACGACCCAGGGCAACCCCTTGCTGCTGTGCGAGCTGTCGCGCGAGCTGGCCGATCGCGGCGTGCAGCCGACCGCTGCGGCCGCGGCGACGGTGGACGAGGTCATCCCGCGCGGTATCGCGCCCTCGGTGCTGCGACGGGTGCGCGGCGTGCATCCCCATGCCTCGGCGGTGGCCGGAGCCGTGGCCATCCTCGGCGACGGCACCGAGCCCGGCCACGTGGCGGCGCTGTCGGGCCTTGACTCGGGCGCCGCCAACGCGGTGCTCGAGGCGCTGGCCCGGGTGGAGGTCCTGGCCCGGGCCGACCTGCCGACGTTCGCTCACCCCATGGTGCGGGCCGCCATTGCCGCCGAGGTCGACGCGACCGACCGCGGTCGCCTGCACCTCCAGGCGGCCCGGCTGTTGGCCCGTGACGGCGCCCCGCCCGAGCGCCTGGCGGTCCACCTCACCGAGACGCCGCCTGCCGGCGACCCCTGGGTGGTCGCCACGCTTCAGGCGGCGGCCGAAGAGGGGATCTCGCGCGGCGCCCCGGATCTGGCGGCGCGCTTCCTGCGCCGAGCCCTCGACGAGCCGCCGGAGCCGGCACACGCCGCCGCGGTTCTGCTCGCCACCGGCCGGGCCGAGGCGCGCGCCGGCGATCCGCGCGCCATCGCGCACCTGCAGCGGGCGATCGAGTCGGCTCCGGACGTGACCACGCACGCCCACGCGGCGCTGATCCTCATCCAGCTCCTGGGGCCGGCGGGCCGGCTCAAGCCTGGCATCGACCTCGCCCTGGAGGCGCTCGGACGCCTGGACACCGACAGCGAGCTGTGGCGCCGGCTGGAGGCCGAGATGCTGAGCCTCGCCGTCATGGACAGCTCGCAGCGCGCGTTCGCCGTGGAGCGGCTGGCGCGCCTGGACCCGGCGATGCCGGCTGACAGCCAGGGCGCCTGCATGCTGCTGGCCATCCTGTCCAACGAGGCGCTGGCGCGGGTGCATCCCCGCGAGGAGGTCATCGACCTCGCCGAGCGTGCGCTGACCGGCGGCTGGCTCATGGAGTCAGTGCTCATGTACGCCCACGCCACCAATGCGCTGATGCACAGCGGGCGCTACGCGCAGGCCGTCTCGGTCTGGGGCGATCTCATCGCCCACGCCCGCGCGCGGGGCAATGTCGTCAGTCTGGCGCTGGGTCCCGCCTTCCGGGCGGCCGCGCACTGGCGTGCCGGCTCGCTGGATGAGGCGATCGCCGACGTCGACCTGTCCATCCATGTCGCGCCCGCACACGTGTCGGCGCTGACCGCGGCGTTCGCGCTCGCCTTCAAGATCGAGGCGCTCGTGCTCAAGGGCGACCTGGAGGAGGCGCGGGTCACGCTGGCCCGCGCGGCCGGGCCCGAGGATCAGCTGCCGTCACCGATCGTCCTCAGCGCCCGCGGGCGCCTACGGTTCGCCGAGGGCCGGATGCTCGAGGCGCTGGAGGACATGCGCCTGGTAGGCCGGCTGGTGGAGCAGTGGCAGACCGCCAACTCTGCGCTGGCCCCGTGGCGGGCCGAGGCCGCGCTCGCGTTGCACACCCTGGGGCGGGAGGCCGAGGCCCGGGAGCTGATTGCGGCCGAGGTCGCCGTGTCGCGCCGATGGGGCGATCCCTGGCTGCTGGGGCAGGCCCTTCGCGCCCAGGCGCTCGTCGGGCCGCCGGGCGAACGCCTCGCCGTGCTGGACGAGGCCGTCGAGCTCCTGCGGCCCTCGGAGGCGCGCCTGGAGCTCGCCCTGGCGCTGCTGGAGCAGGGGGTCGCCCAGGCCGCGGCGAGCCGGGCCGGGCCCGCGCGCGAGGCCCTGCGCGAGGCGCTCGAGCTCGCCACCGAGTCCGCCGCCCCGGCGGTGATCGAGCGGGCGCGCGGTGCCCTCATCGCCGCCGGCGGACGGCCCCGGCGTGCGGCAGCGACCGGGCCGCTCGCGCTCACTCCCACGGAGCGACGCGTCGCCCAGTTCGCCGCCACCGGCGTGCCCAACCGCGAGATCGCCCAGGCGCTGTTCGTCACCGAGAAGACGGTCGAAACGCACCTGGCCAGCGCCTATCGCAAGCTCGGGATCCGCGTCCGCGGCCAGCTCGCCGGCGCGCTCGGCGCTACTTGATCCCGGCCGTCAACGACGCGCGAGCTTCGGCTCAGCGCACCGTGAACGTGCGCGTCAGCGTCTGCTTCTCCCCGGCGCCGTCGGTGACGATCAGGGCCAGCGTCACCGTCGGGCGGTGGGCTCGCTTGAGCGCCCGCGTTCCCCTGCGCGACAGGCGCACGGTGAACGAGACCGTGCCGCGCCTGCCCAACCGCTTGGACCCGCTGCCCAGGACGGTGCGCCTGAGCTTGAGCGAGGCGCTCACCCGGCATGCCGCCGAGCACGTCAGCTTCACGGTCAGTCCCTTGCGCAGCAGCGTGCGCATGTGCTGGGCGGAGATGCGGGCGACGGTTGCCGTGAGCTTCTTCGTCGTTATGCACGACGACGTGCACGGAAGCGGCGTGGGCACGCAGGACGGGCACGGAGGCGGAGGGGGCGGCGAAGCCACTGCCTTGATCTCCGCGGCGGAGGTGGTGTATCCGAAGCCTGCGGTGTTGAGGACGTAGTCCTCGTTGACGTAGCTGGTGCCGGTGAGGTTGGTCACCCCGGTGCCCGTGGCCACGTTGCAGCTCGCCGGACCGCAGGTGGTCGGCATGGTGTACAGGCTGACCTTGTCGCTGGCGGGACCCGCGGTGAACCCGATCTTGCCCGACCCGACATAGCGCACGCTGTAGAAGACCCAGTTGGCCGGGATGGCGAGCAGCTCGGTGGCCGACGCGCCGCCGTTCTGGCTCGCGGCGTAGGTGTAGATGCCCGCCCCGCTCGCGCCACCGTGCAGCTCGACCACATGAGTCGCGTCCGGTGAGAAGTCGATGTCGCCGATCTGCGTGGTGGCGTCCTGGAGGCACTGGGCGTTCGGATCGGCCAGCGAGTGATAGGTGACGTCGTCAGCGGCCGAGCCCTGCGACGCGCCGGAGTCGATCACGTCATAGGCGCTGGTCCAATCCACCACACAGCTCCCGTCGTTGGTGGTCTCGCGGCAGTTGGCGTAAGCGATCTGGCTCGGGATGAGCGGGTTGACCGCGAGCACGTCGGCGTCGGTGATCTCCTTGCCTGCGGCACTGGTTCCGTCGCACGCCGTCGGCCATCGGGTCTGGTTGGCGCCGGCGCTGTCCCGAGCGAGGAGGTCCGACTGGCCCTGGATCGGCATCCAGCCGGTGCTCCCCAGCTCGCTGTTCCACGATTGGAACACGTAGGCCACCGATCCGTCGCGGGCCACCCGTGGGTCGGTTTCCTGGGACTCGCAAGGCTGGGCGCCGCAGTCAAACGGTGCGTTGGTGATCCGGGAGGCGTTTCCGTTGACGAGCTCGTAGATGCCCTCGCAGTTGCCGCCGCACATGCCGGGCGCGGGCCCCCAGTGGTTCTGCTCGTAGAACGCCTGGTTCCACCGGCCCTCGAAGGCCACCTCGGTGCCGTTGGGCTGCACGCTCGGATCCCCCAGGTGCTCCATGCCGGGCAGATGGCTGGCGTCCACGAGCTCGCGCTTGGCTGAGCCGTCCTCGTTCATGACCCAGATCCCGCTGCCCGACGGATACACGATCTGCCCGGCATGAGCGGGCGCCGCGAGCGCGAGGGTGCAGAGGAGCGCCGCGAGGATCAGGCGGCGAGCAGAGAGAGTCATGAGGATTGCCCCGTGGCGTGGGTTGGCGTGGCGAGGACCGGAAGCGGTACCGCTGCGCACCGCGGCCTTGTGCCCGCCCCCAGGCAGGCCAGCAGGAATCCGCTTCCGATCCTTCCCCGCGCCGGAATCGTCAGCGTGCGCGTAACGGCGAGCGTCTTGCCGGCCCACGGGGCCGCGACGGTGACGGTGCCAAGAGAACGATTGAGCGACATCGCGGCTCCACCCTAGGTGCGGAAAACCGGTGCGACAAGATCGCCATCCCTGGATTCATCCCTGAGATTTGGCGAAGTCCACACCACACCTCCGTGCGCCCCCCCACGAGCCCGTGCCCCTAGACTCGCCCGCCATGATGCGAGACAAGGCGCCCGAGACCTACGACGAGAAGCTGGCCCAGCTCGAAGGGCTGCGCGAGCACGCGATCCACAACGCCGGCCAGGCCGCGGTCGACAAGCAGCACGACAAGGGCAAGCTCACCGCCCGCGAGCGAATCGCCAAGCTGCTGGACCCGGGCTCCTTCCAGGAGCTCGACGTGTTCGTGCGCCACCGCACGCTGGACTTCGACATGCAGCGCAACCGCCCCTACGGTGACGCGGTCGTCACCGGCCACGGCACCATCGACGGTCGCCGGGTCTGCGTGTTCAGCCAGGACTTCACCGTCTTCGGCGGCTCGCTGGGCGAGGTCATGGCCGAGAAGATGTGCAAGATCATGGACCTGGCGGCCAAGATCGGCTGCCCTGTGATCGGGATCAACGACTCCGGGGGCGCGCGCATCCAGGAGGGCGTGGTCAGTCTCGGCGCCTACGGCGACGTGTTCCTGCGCAACGTCCGCTGCAGCGGCGTCATCCCCCAGATCTCGCTGGTCATGGGGCCGTGCGCCGGCGGGGCGGTCTACTCGCCCGCCATCACCGACTTCGTCTTCATGGTCAAGGAGACCTCGCACATGTTCATCACCGGCCCCGAGGTGATCAAGACGGTCACCGGCGAGGAGGTCGGGTTCGAGGAGCTGGGCGGGGCGATGAGCCACAACTCCAAGTCGGGCGTGGCTCATTTCGCCTCCGACGATGAGGACGCGTGTCTGGAGGACGCCCGCTATCTGCTCAGCTTCCTGCCCCAGAACAACCTGGAGACCCCGCCGCGGGTGATGCCCACCGACGACCCGCTGCGCGAGGATCCGGAGCTGGACACCATCGTTCCCGACAGCCCCAACAAGCCCTACGACATGCGCGATGTCATCCACCGCATCGTCGACGACGGTGAGTTCTTCGAGGTCCATGAGCACTACGCCCGCAACTTGGTGTGCGGCTTCGCCCGCTTGGATGGGCACTCGATCGGCGTGGTGGGCAATCAGCCCTCCCAGCTGGCCGGGGTGCTCGACATCGACTCCTCGGAGAAGGGCGCGCGTTTCATCCGCACCTGCGACGC
This sequence comes from uncultured Actinomycetota bacterium, assembly GCA_963758035.1. GTDB lineage: Bacteria > Actinomycetota > Thermoleophilia > Solirubrobacterales > Solirubrobacteraceae > Palsa-465. The sequence goes on along the minus strand of CAVWTW010000010.1, from coordinate 387,804 downwards.
CTTCAACATCCCGATCCTCACCTTCTGCGATGTCCCCGGCTTCCTGCCGGGCACCACGCAGGAGTGGGGTGGGATCATCCGCCACGGCGCCAAGCTGCTCTACGCCTACGCCGAGGCGACCGTTCCCAAGATCACCATCATCACCCGCAAGGCCTACGGCGGCGCCTACGACGTCATGGGGTCAAAGCACCTGGCGGCGGACTTCAACTTCGCTTGGCCGACGGCCGAGGTGGCGGTGATGGGGCCCGAGGGCGCCGTCAACATCATCTACCGCCGCGACATCTCCGCCTCGCCCACTCCGGACTCGCGTCGCCAGAAGCTCATCGAGGACTACAAGGCGCACTTCGCCAACCCCTACGTGGCGGCGGAGCGCGGCTACATCGATGACGTGATCGTCCCCCATGAGACGCGCCCCAAGGTGATCACCGCACTTCAGACGCTCCAGACCAAGCGCGAGCCGGGCCCCCGCCGTAAGCACGGCAACATCCCGCTTTAGCCTCCTAGAGGGTGATCTCCTGGGCCGGCACGCCGCCGGCCCGCCATGCCTCGTAGGCGGCGCGCGCCACCGCGAGGTCCTGGATGGCCAATCCGGTGGAGTCAAACAGCGTCACCGCCGCCGGCCCCGGCCGTCCCGGCGCCTCGCCAGCCAGGACGTCGCCGAGCTCGGTCACCTGGTCGCGCGCGACGAGGCCGGCCTCGATCGCCCCGGTCAGCTCCCCGCCGTGAGACGCTTGGTGCCATTCGTCGCAGAACAGCCTGCACGACGCCACCGCGCCGATGGTCGCCTCCGCCTTGCCGGGCCCGTCGGCGCCGAGCATGTTGAGGTGCAGGCCCGCGCGCAGGTCGCCCACGTCGATGACCGGTTCGGCACCGGGGGTGACGCAGCAGACGACGTCGCAGCGGGCCGCCTCCTCTCGTGAGCCCACCGACCACCCCAACTCGTCCGCAAGCTCGGCGGCCACCTCTTCACGGGGGTCTGAGCACACGCCGGCCGAGTAGCCGGCGGCGGCGAGGCAGCGCGCGGTCCACGCGCCGTGCAGGCCACAGCCGATGATCCCCACGGTGGCGGCGTCCGATGCCGCCAGTGCCTGCGTGGCCACCGCCGCCACCGCGCCGGTGCGCAGCGCGGTCACCGCGCGGGCGTCGAGCAGCATCAGCGGCGCCCCGGTCTCGGCGTCCGAGAGGCAGATGACGCCCATCACCGTCGGGAGCCCACGGGCCGGGTTGCCCGGGAACGACGTGATCCATTTCAACAGGGCAATCCCGCCGCCGCGTGCCGGCATGGCGCGGAAATCGCCAAAGGGTGGGCTCTGCAGGTAGATCTTGGCCGGCATCGACCAATCTCCCGCGTGAAAGCGCAGAAAAGCCTCACGAACCCGCGCAATCGCGTCGCCCGGAGCCACAGCGCTCAGGATTCCGGGGTAGTCAAGAACCGGTAAAGGTGACACGCCAGGCTGACGATACCTTTCATAACGCGATGAACCGACGTCCGAAGCTCGCGATCGTGGCCCCCGGCGCCTCCGACCAGGAGGCTGCCGCGGTGGTGGCTGCTCTCGAACGGTTCATGCGTGAGACCGCACCACGGTCCGCGCCCTCGCACCTACGGCGCAGCCCCTGGCAGCAGGCGGCTTTGCGTGAGGGAGTGGCTCGCCAGCCGGAGCTACCCCCGCCGTGGGCCTGAGCGCTCACGCACGTGTCATCCACCGCCTCGCCGCTGCGCTCGTCGCCGCGGTGCTGCTGGCGGTCGGCCTCGCCGCTGTCGCCGCGGCCGCCCCACTGCGCGGCGCCAAGGTCGGCGCCGTGCTGCGCGTTGGTCGCGCTCCGGTCATCCCCAGCGGCGCCGTCGCACGCGGGGCGCTGCCCCAGTCCTCGGTGATTGAGGCCACCGTGGCCCTCCAGCCGCGGGATCCGGCAGCCCTGGCGGCGTTCGCCAAGGCCGTCTCGACGCCGGGATCGCCGTCCTACCGCCGCTATCTGAGCGTCGCGCAGTTCGCCAGTCGTTTTGCCCCGACGACCGCGCAGGTGGTGAATGTGCGGACGGCGCTCCAAGTGCAGGGCCTGCACCTCGGCCCGCTTGCGGTCAACGGCCTCTCCTTCGATATCAAAGCCTCGGCCGCGACGATGTCGCGGGCGTTCGGCACGTCGTTTGAGCGCTATCGGGTCCCCGGTGGGCGCATCGCGTTCGCCAACACCGTCGCGCCCGCGCTCTCCGCGTCGGTCTCCGGGGCGGTGCAGGGCGTGGTCGGGCTCGACACCCTGCAACTGCCGCGTCCCGCCGGCCTCCAGAAGGCCCCGCGCGCCCGGTCGCACGACGCCGCGACCGCCGGGCGCGACGCGATCGCCCCCGGCGAGAGCCAGCCGTGCAGTGCTGACACCGACAGCGGCGGCTACACCGCCGCGGAGATCGCGGCCGCGTATGGCCTGTCTGGCCTCTACGCCGCCGGGGACGGGGGCAGCGGCACCACCGTCGGGCTGTTCGAGCTCGAGCCCTACTCCGCCTCCGACGTCGCCGGCTACCAGGCTTGCTACGGGACGAGCACCCCGGTCACCAACATCACCGTCGACGGCGGCCCGGGCACCGGCGCCGGCCAGGGCGAGGCCGCGCTGGACGTCGAGGATGTCATCGGGCTGGTGCCCAACGCCTCGGTCTTCGTCTATGAGGGCAAGAACACCGGGACCTCGGCGCTCGACACCTACCGCGCGATCGTCACCCAGAACCGCGTGAAGGTCATCTCCACCTCGTGGGGCCTGTGCGAGCCGCAGGAGGGATCCTCGACCGCCGGCGCGGAGAACACGCTGTTCCTCGAGGCCGCCGCCCAGGGCCAGACGATCTTCGCCGCCTCCGGCGACCACGGCGTCAAGGACTGCACCAGCGGCACCGGGTCCGGCGCCCGGTCCGTCGATGACCCGGCCAGCCAGCCGTACGTGACCGGCGTCGGCGGGACCTCGTTGACCGCCGTCGGCCCCCCGCCGACCGAGTCGGTGTGGAACAGCACCTGGAACAACGGCGCCGCGTCGGGCGCGGGCGGCGGCGGCGTCTCGAGCTTCTGGGGGGTGCCGAGCTACCAGTCGGGCTTCACCGTTCCCCAGACCGCCGTGACCTGCATCGTCCCCCGCGGCACCGCCTGCCGTGAGGTCCCCGACGTCTCGGCCGACGCGGACATCGTCACCGGCTACAGCATCTTCTACAACCACCATTGGTCGATCTTCGGCGGGACCAGTGCCGCCGCGCCGACCTGGGCCGCGCTCGCCGCGCTCGCCAACGCGTCGGTGGCGTGCACCGGCAAGAGCGTCGGCTTTGCCAACCCGGCCCTGTATCAGGCGGCGGCCAGCGCCTACGGCACGTATTTCAACGACGTCACCACCGGCAACAACTCCTTCGGCCGGCTCTCCGGCTTCAGCGCCGGCCCCGGCTATGACATGGCCTCCGGGCTGGGTTCGCCCAAGGGTGCGGCGGTGGCTTCGGCCCTGTGCGACTCCACCTGGACCCTGCCCGCGCCCGCCCCGGCGCCCGCACCCACTCCGACGCCCGGCGCCGTTGTCACGCTGACCCACCCGGCGGCCCAGGCCGCTCGTGTCGGCCAGCCCGTCCGGCTCCAGCTTCACGCCACCGACAGTGCCGGCCACGCGCTCACCTACCACGCCGGCGGCCTCCCCGCCGGCCTGTCGGTCGCGCCCGCCACGGGCCTGATCACCGGTAGCCCCAGGCGGACGGGGAAGGCCACCGCCACGATCACCGTCACCGACTCCTCGGGAGCCACCGCCGACGCCCCCATCGCCTGGTCGATCGCGGGCCGACCGACCATCACCGGCGGGCTCACCGTCAACGCCAAGGGCCGTCCGGCGCTATCACTGCGGGTGGGTGCGGGGCGCAACGCGCCGCCGATCGAGTCCATCGTCATCGCGCCCTCCGCCGCAGTCCGCTTCGCCCGCCGGGCACGTGACCTCTCGCGTGGGATCACGGTGCGCAACGGATCGGGTCACAAGCTGAAGAACGCCTCGCGTCTGCGCGCGGGCGATCTCGTGGTCACGCTGCGCACGGCCGCCGTCCGTACCGCCTCGCTGCGCGTCATCGTGCCCGCGATCGCGCTGGTCAAGACCAAGACCAAGCCCAAGCCGGGCAAGCGCCGTCACCCCGCCGTGCTCGAGACCATCACGGTCACCGTCACGGACGCCTCGGCGTTCCGCACGGCCATCGTCCTCCGCTGACTCCCAGCCAAAATAGCCTGATCCAGATCGGGTTTTGGTAGTTTGTACGTGAGCCCTTTCGCGGCACGTGATCGTTCCCAACCCGGAAGGACCCCCATGGAGCCAGCATCGATCCACTCAAAGGCACCACGCACCGGCTCGCTCGAGAATCCCGAGGTCCTCGAGAACGTCCCGGGTCACGTGATCCCGATCCTGGAGCGGGAGTTCGACGACTTCGACACTGAGTCGAGCCGCTTTCTCAAGGGCGACCTGCAGGAGGAGGACTTCATCAAGTTCCGCCTCAAGCAGGGGGTGTACGGGCAACGCCAGGCCGACGTCCAGATGATCCGCGTCAAGTTGCCGATGGGCGGGGTCACGCCCGATCAGCTCGACGCCTTCGCGGACGTCATCGAGGAGTACGTGCCGCTGCGCAAGGGGCACGTGACGACGCGTCAGAACATCCAGATGCACCACATCCCGCTCCCCGATGTCGCGAAGCTCATGCGCCAGATCTCCGAGGCCGGGCTGTCCTCGCGGGAGGGCTGCGGCAACACGATGCGCAACGTCACCGGCGACCCCCGCGCGGGCACGCTGGAGGACGAGCTCTTCGACATCACCCCCTACGCCGGGGCCTACGTCCGCTACTTCGTCCGCCACCCCACCACGCAGGCGATGCCGCGCAAGGTCAAGACGGCGTTCACCGCCAACGACCAGGACAACGCCATCACGCAGATTCACGACATGGCGTTCACCCCGCGCGAGCGCGACGGAGTCCGCGGCGTCGAGATCCGGGTCGGCGGCGGCACCTCCATCATGCCCCGCCTGGCGCCGGTGCTCTACGAGTTCGTCGAGCTCGACAACGGCGACTACCTGAAGGTCACCGAGGCGTGCATGCGGATCTTCGACCGCCAGGACTTTTTGCGCGTCAACCGCGCCCGCGCCCGCATCAAGGTGCTGATCGACAAGGTCGGCATCGACGCCTTCCGCGACATGGTGGAGGAGGAGCTCGAGGGCGACTGGGTCTCCGACCGCGACTTCTCGCTGGACGAGATCTTCTTCGACGTCGACGAGGAGGCGCTGGCCCCGGAGGTCGGCGTGCAATACGCCTCGCCCAACGGCGACCGGCGCCAGTTCGACCACTTCCTGGAGTCCAACGTCTCGCCCCAGCGCCAGGACGGGTTCGTCACCGTCGAGGCCAAGATCCGCCGCGGCGACCTCACGCCCGAGCAGCTGCGCGGCGTGGGCGAGATCATGCGCCGCTACTCGGGCGGCTCTGCGCGGACGACGGTTCACCAGAACCTGGTGCTGCGCTGGGTGCGCGAGGAGTCCGTCTACGAGGTGTGGCAGGCGCTGCGCGAACTGGAGCTCGGCGACCCCGGCGCCGACGAGATCTCCGACGTTGTCAGCTGCCCCGGTACCGACTCCTGCAAGCTGGGGATCACCAGCTCGATGGGCCTCAATCAGGCGGTGCAGGACCGAATCGTCCAGATGGGGATCAGCGACCCGCTGACCCGCCGGATGCACATCAAGATGAGCGGCTGCCCCAACGGCTGCAGCCAGCACCACATCGCCGACATCGGCTTCTACGGCGCCTCGATCAAGGTGGGCGACAAGACCGTCCCGGCCTACATTGCGCACATCGGGGGTAAGTACGAGGGCGGCGAGGTGCGCTACGGACAGCGGCTCAAGGCGCGCCTGCCCGCCAAGCGAGTTCCCGAGGCTGTCGAGCGCTGGGTACGCTTCTATGAGTCAGATCGTCAGGATGGCGAGCTGTTCCCCGCATTCGTGGACCGGGTCGGCGCGGCCGAGTTCGAAGGCCGCGTGAAGGATCTGACGATGCCGATCGAATTCAACCTCGAGAACATGAACTACTTCATCGACTACAACCGGGATGCCCCGTTCCAGGTCATCCGCGGCGAAGGGGAGTGCGCGGTTTGAGCGCGACTGTTCCCGATCTCGAGGGCGCGACCGCGCAGGAGGTCCTGGCCTACGGCGTGGAGCGCTACCAGCCCCGGCTGACGCTGGCCTGCTCCTTCCAGAAGGAGGAGTCGGTGCTGTTCCACATGCTCTCGGAGCTCGAGGGTGGGCGCGGTGGCTCGGGGCTCGGCGGGCGGGAACCGATCAATGCCTTCACGATCGATACCGGCGTGCTCTTCCCCGAGACGCTGGCGACGTGGAAGCAGTTCGAGGACCGTTACCCGCAGATCGCCATCAGGGTCATGGACGCGCGCAGCCCCGGCGAGCCGTGGACGGTGCAGAACTGCTGCAGCGCCGCCAAGGTGGCGGGCTTGGAGGCCGCTCTGCAGGACGTCGATGCCTGGATCACCGGCATCCGGCGCGAGCAGGCGCCCACGCGCGCCGCCGCTCCGAAGCTCGAGCAGGACGAGCGACGCGGGATCTGGAAGCTCAACCCGCTCGCCGACTGGTCAGAGAAGGACATCTGGACTTACATCTTCAAGCACGACCTGCCCTACAACCCGCTCCACGACCAGGGCTACGGGTCCATCGGCTGCGCTCCCTGCACCCAGCCCGGCGAGGGCCGCGAAGGCCGCTGGGCCGGCTCTGAGAAGACCGAGTGCGGGATTCACGTGGTGCAGACACCATGAGCGCGCACGTCCCGCCCGGATAGACCCGTCCCCCAACCCACCAGGCTGCCCCCTGATGAACCCCGTCCATTACGAGCTGTCCCACCTCCAGACCCTCGAGGCCGAATCCATCCACATCTTCCGTGAGGTGGCGGCCGAGTTCGAGCGTCCCGTGCTGCTGTTCAGCGGCGGCAAGGACTCGATCGTGCTGCTGCGGCTGGCCGAGAAGGCCTTCCGCCCCGGCAAGTTCCCGTTCCCGATCATGCACGTCGACACCGGGCACAACTTCCCGGAGGTCACCAAGTTCCGTGACCGCATCGTCTCGGACATCGGCGAGCGCCTGATCGTCGCCTCGGTCCAGGACTCCATCGACCAGGGCCGCGTCGCCGAGGAGACCGGACCGCGCGCCTCGCGCAACCGCCTCCAGACCACCACCCTGCTCGACGCGATCGAGGAGCACGGCTTCGACGCGGCCTTCGGCGGGGCCCGCCGCGACGAGGAGCGTGCTCGCGCCAAGGAGCGCGTGTTCTCCTTCCGCGACGACTTCGGCCAGTGGGATCCCAAGCGCCAGCGGCCCGAGCTGTGGTCCCTGTACAACGGCAACATCCGCAAGGGCGAGCACGTCCGGGTGTTCCCGATCTCCAACTGGACCGAGCTCGACGTCTGGCAGTACATTGGCACCGAGGGGCTCGAGATCCCCGCGATCTACTTTGCCCACGAGCGCGAGGTGTTCGCGCGCGACGGCATGCTCTACGCCCAGAACGAGTTCATCGAGCTCATGGACGGCGAGGAGCCGTTCTCCGAGTCGGTGCGCTACCGCACCGTCGGGGACATGACCTGCACCGGCGCGGTGCGCTCGAAGGCCTCGACCCTCGAGGACGTGGTGGCCGAGATCGCCGCCACCCGGATCACCGAACGGGGCGAGACGCGCGCCGATGACCGCGTCACCGAAGCGGCGATGGAGGATCGTAAGCGTGAAGGCTATTTCTGAGATGCAGGAGAACGGCTCCGCTCCGGCACCGGCGCAGGACAGCTACGCCGTGCGCCGGCGTCACTCCGAGCTGCTGCGGATCGCCACCGCCGGCTCGGTCGACGACGGCAAGTCCACTCTCATCGGGCGTCTCCTGCACGACTCCAAGTCGATCTTCGAGGATCAGATGGAGCACGTCGTGCAGACCTCGGAGCGCCGGGGCGACGGCTACCTCAACCTGGCGCTGCTCACCGACGGCCTGCGCGCCGAGCGCGAGCAGGGCATCACCATCGACGTGGCCTACCGCTACTTCGCCACCCCGCGGCGCAAGTTCATCATCGCCGACACCCCCGGCCACGAGCAGTACACGCGCAACATGGTCACCGGGGCCTCGACGGCGGACGTGTCGATCGTGCTCGTCGACGCGCGCAAGGGCGTCTCGGAGCAGACGCGGCGCCACATGTACATCGCCTCGCTGTTGCGCATCCCCCATCTCGTGGTCTGCGTGAACAAGATGGACCTCGTCAACTACGACGAGGACGTCTTCTACAACATCCTGGAGGAGGTCACCGACTGGTCGGCGCGCCTCCAGGTCCCCGACATCACCTTTGTCCCCATCTCGGCGCTGCATGGCGACAACGTCGTGGATCGCTCTGACGCCATGCAGTGGTACGGCGCCGCTCCGCTCCTCTATCACCTCGAGCACGTCGTCATCGCGCAGGATCGCAACCTCAATGACGTTCGCTTCCCGGTGCAGTGGGTGATCCGCCCGATGAGCGACTCCCACCACGACTACCGCGGCTACGGCGGCCAGGTGGCCGGCGGCGTCATCTGTCCCGGGAGCGAGGTCGTGGTCCTGCCCAGTGGCCAGCGATCGACCGTGGCCGCGATCGACACCTTCGACGGCGAGATCGAGGCGGCGTTCCCCACGATGAGCGTGGCGTTGCGCTTCGCCACCGAGATCGACGTCTCCCGCGGCGACATGATCGTCGAGGCCGACGATCAGCCCACGGCCGCCCGCGAGCTCGAGGCCCACATCTGCTGGATGAGCGAGCAGCCGCTGGCCCCGCGCGGCAAGTACGTGATCAAGCACACGACCCGCTCGGCCCGGGCGGTCGTGGAGGCGATCGAGCATCGCATCGATATCAACACGCTCGACCACGTCAAGGCCGACCAGCTGGGCCTCAACGAGATCGGGCGCGTGCGCCTGCGCTGTTCGGCGCCACTCGTTGTCGACCCCTACTCGCGCAACCGCACCACCGGCAGCTTCATCCTCATCGACGAGTCGACCAACGACACCGTCGCCGCGGGGATGGTCATCAACGCCACGGCCTAGAGCTCCAGCAGCGTAGAGCCGGGCGGCCACTAGAGCCGGGCGGCCACCGCGCCGATGGCCAGGACCACCACGGCGACCCACAGCGCCCGGAGCGCACCCTCCAGCGGCGCGGCCACGGTCTCGGCGTCGAGTGGGCGCGTCTCCCCGGTGGTGAGACGCTGCGTGCCATGGATCTCGGCGGTCCTGCGCCGCAGCTCTCGCACCGGCGTGCTCAGACGGCGCTGGGCCACGCTGAGCAGGGTGCACGCGGCCGCCACCAGCACGCCCGCCGGCCGGACCTGCAGCGCGTTGACGAAGTAGCCGGTGAAGGCGGGGAAGCCGCCCCAGGCCAGCGCGAACCACGTGTCGTCATGGACGCGGCCGCCGAACAGCTCGAGGTTGTAGGCGACCACGAGGAACGCGCCGATGGCGACCAGCGGCGCCAACCAGGGCGAGATGGTGATCGCGCCCGCGACGCCGATGCCCACCGCCCCGGCCAGGCTCACCACCGCCAGGGTGATGAGGGTGGTGCGCGAGAGCCGCGTCTGCAGGGGGCGGCCGTGCAGCTCGTCGAGGGCATGGGCGGCGATCCCGACGGCCAGGAAGAACGCGACGAGCGCGGCGGCGAGCCGGTTGCCGTGGATCGCCGGCGCCGCCGCCGCCCCGAGGGCGACGTAGCTCAGGTGCCATGCGGTATACGGCGGGTGCAGGAGCGTGACCAAGTCGCGCCAGCCGCCGGGGGCGAGGGCGTAGAAGGCCGGCCGGGGCAGCCGAGTGCGGGGCTCAGGTGTGGTGGCCGTCGCGGACTCCCCACATGACCAGGCCCGCTCCGAAGCTCATCCTGCGCTGGATGACGCCGTCGATGCCCGCCCGCTCCCACAGCGCGCCCAGGTCGGGGTACGCGGCGTGGAACTGTTCGATGTTCGGGCCCAGGAAGCGGCCCACCTCGTACCACGCGGTGGAGACCGCGCGGCCCATGACGGGCAGGCCGACGCGGGTGTGCGCGCGCCACAGCTGACGCAGGGTCGGGTTGTCCGGGACGCCGAACTCCACCATCCCGATGCGCCCGCCGGGCTTGACCACCCGCGCGAGCTCCATGAGGGTGGCGGCGGGGTCGTCGACGTAGCGGAGCAGGTAGGTGAAGGTGAGCGCGTCGAAGGAGGCGTCCTCGAACGGGAGGTGCTCGGCCTCGCCGGTGACGAAGGTGATGTGGCCGCCGGCCGGGTCGGCTCTGGTCGGCCGGGTCGGCTTGGTCGGCGGTCCCGGACGCGTCGGCGGTCCCGGCCGCGTCGGCGTGCCGGGAGCGCGCCACGGCCAGCATCGCCTCGGACTGGTCCAGCGCGGTCACGTCGGCGCCGCGCGCGGCCAGCGCTCTGGCCACCATCCCGGTGCCCGTGGCCACGTCGAGGATGCGCATGCCCGGTTGCGGGCGCACGGCCGCCACCATCGCCGCGCGCCACCGCGGGTCCTGGCCGAAGCTCATCGCCGCCCCGGTGGCGTCATAGCGTCGCGGCAGCCCCTCGAACAACTGGAGCGCATGACGCTTTCGGGTGGAGGCGGCGGCGGAGTCCACGACTGATGCCAAGACTACGTCGTGGGGGGGTGAACCAGGGCCACCTCGAGGCTCTCATAGATATGACCCCTTCACATCCCGCGCCTCATCCGGGGGAAATCGAGCCAGCACCCCCCGATCCCGGTCACCCGGCTCCGTTTCCCCCGCAGGACGGGGAAAACGGAGCCAGCATGGTCCAACTGCTCGGACGTGGCTCGAAAACCCCCATCCACGGCACCCGTGACGAGCGGATCTTCGCCATCGCCGGTGCCCAGCGGAGCCGAGTCGCCCGCCGGCAGCTTCTCGCGGCGGGAATCGGCTCCAACACCATCGATCGCCTCGCTCGGGGCGCGCTGCTGCGCCGCGTGCACTGCGGGGTGTTCGCCGTCGGCCCGGACGTGGCGATCCCGCTCGCCGATGAGACCGCGGCGTTGCTCGCGGTGCGCGCCGGCGCGGCGCTGAGCCACCACACCGCCGCCATCCTCTGGCGTGTGCGCGGCCCGGACTCGGGCGACGGCCTCATCCACGTCACGGTTCCGGGGGCCTCGGTCGAGGACCCGGCGGGGGTGCGGGTGCATCGCAGCACGGTGCTGCGCGCCCGCGACGTCGCGGTACGGCAGGGGCTCCCGGTCACCTCGCCCGCCCGAGCGCTCCTCGACCTCGCCCCGATCATTCCCGCGCGCGAACTCGAACGCGCCCTGGATCAGATGCTCATCCAGCGGCTGGGCACCCTGGGCCACATCACCGAGCTCCTGCGCCGAGCGGGCCGTCACGCCGGCCGCGCCACCCTCCAGGACATCGTCGCCGCTCACACCACCGTGACCTTCACGCGCTCGGAGGCCGAGGAGCGGTTCCTGGCCCTCATGCACCGAAGCGGCCTGCCGCGGCCGCTCGTCAACGTCAGGCGCTACGGGTACGAGATCGACTTCCTGTGGCCCCAACAGCGTGTCGCCGTCGAGATCGACGGGTTCGCCTTCCACAGCACGCGTGACCGCTTCGAGGACGATCACAAGCGCGACGGGCGGCTCCGAAAGGCCGGGCTCCTCGTCATTCGCATCAGCTGGCGCCAGCTCGAACGCGAGCCGGAAGCCGTTATCGCCGACGTGGCGCAGGCCCTTGCCCCTACCGCCCGGTAAAGTGGCCGCCGCATGTTCTCGAAGGTGCTGATCGCCAACCGCGGCGAGATCGCGGTGAGAATCGCACGCGCGTGCCAGGAGCTGGGAATCGCCACCGTGGCGGTGTACTCCGAACTGGACCGCGACGCGCTTCATGTCACCCGTGCCGACGAGGCCTACCTGCTCGGCCCGGGACCCGCCTCCGAGAGCTACCTCAACATCGCCAAGATCATCGAGGTCGTCAACCAGTGCGGCGCGGAGGCGGTCCACCCCGGCTACGGCTTCCTGGCCGAGAACGCCGCCTTTGCCAAGGCGCTGGAGGAGAACGGCACGGTGTTCATCGGGCCGCCGGCCTCGGCGATCGAGGCCATGGGGTCAAAGACCCGCGCCCGCGAGCTCATGCAGGAGGCCGGGGTGCCGATCGTCCCCGGCACCACCGAGCCCGTGGAGACGATCGACGACGCCCGGAAGATCATCGATGAGACCGTCGGCTACCCGGTGGCGGTCAAGGCCGCCGGCGGCGGGGGCGGCAAGGGCTTCCGCGTCGCTCTGTCCGAGGATAAGCTGAAGGACGCCTTCGAGGGCGCGGCGCGCGAGGGTGAGAAGTTCTTCGGCGACGCCACGGTCTACCTCGAGCGCTACCTCCCCGACCCCCGCCACGTCGAGGTCCAGGTCCTGGCGGACTCGCACGGCAACGTCATCCACCTGGGGGAGCGTGACTGCTCGCTACAGCGCCGCCACCAGAAGCTGGTGGAGGAGGCGCCCGCGCCCGCGGTCAACGAGGAGTTGCGGGCCAAGATCGGCAAGATCGCCACCGACGCCGCTGCGGCGGTCAACTACACCGGCGCCGGCACGATCGAAGGCCTGCTGCAGGACGGCGAGTACTTCTTCTTGGAGATGAACACCCGCGTCCAGGTCGAGCACTGCGTCACCGAGATGGTGACCGGCATCGACATCGTCAAGGAGGGCATCAGGGTTGCTGCCGGGGAGAGGCTCTCGATCGCCCAGGACGACGTTCAGCTGCGCGGGCATGCCATCGAGTGCCGGATCAACGCCGAGGACGCCTCCAAGAACTTCGCCCCCGCGCCGGGGCGGATCGGCAGCTACCGCGAGCCCGCGGGCCCCGGCGTGCGCGTGGACTCCGGGGTCGGCCCGGGCTCTGAGATCACGCCGATGTACGACCCGATGGTGGCCAAGCTGATCGTGTGGGACGCCGATCGCGAGCAGGCCACCGCGCGCATGCTCCGGGCGCTGGGCGAGTACGAGATCACCGAGCTCAAGACGCTCATCCCGTTTCATCAGGCGATCATGGCCACGCGGCAATGGGCCGACGCCGAGACCTGCCGCGATCTCATCGAGGACCGCGCGTGGCTCAAGGAGCTGGCCTTCCCGCCCGCGCCCAAGGCTCCCGATGAGGCCGAGGACGAGGGCGAGCCCGTGCAGCAGACCTACACCGTCGAGGTCTCGGGCAAGCGCTTTGACGTCAAGGTCATCGGCCCGCCGTTCGCCGGTGCCGTCAACGGCTCGGCTCCCGCCGGCGCCGCTCCCGCGGGGGCCCGCCGGCCCGCGCGGCGTGCCGGAAGCGGCGGAGGTGGTGGCGGGGGTGGCGATACGCTCGCCTCGCCCATCCAGGGGACGGTGCTCAAGGTCGCCGTCGAGGCCGGCGCCGACGTCGACGAGGGCGCGCTGGTCTGCGTCGTCGAGGCGATGAAGATGGAGAACGAGATCACCGCCCACAAGGCCGGCACGGTCTCGGAGCTGCCGATCTCCGTGGGTGCCTCGGTGGCCACCGGCGACACGCTCGCGGTGATCACCTCGGCGTCCGAGTAGCGCCTCCCCCGCTGCGCGCCTTAACCCGCCCGGCGTCTCAGCCAGGGACCCGCCCGGCGTCTCAGCCGGCTGCGGTGACGAACGCCACGTTGGCGTCGTGCACCGCGCGCTGTGGCGGCGTCGCCCGACCCGCCGGGAGCGTGACGGCACCGGGATCGTCCTGCAGCGCCGCCAGGTAGGCCTCGTCCTCGCCCAGGATCTCCAGCGCGCGCGTGGCTGCGTAGGGCGCCCCGTGCCCGGGGACGACCCACTCGGCCTGCGCCGCCAGCGGTCCCAGCCGCTGCAGCGTGGCCCGGTAGACCTCCACCGAGCCGCCGGGCGACAGCATTGGGATCTCGACCGGCGAGAGGTAATCGCCACAGACCAGCACCTTGGCCCACGGCAGCCAGTAGGCCACCCCGTCGGCGGTGTGGCCGCCGGTCAGATGCAGCTCGACCTCGTGGGCCGCGGCGCCCTCTCCGATCTCGAGGTGGCCGGGGACCGGCAGCGATTGCAGCGACCCCAACGCCAGGGGTGGGCGCCCATCGACGTAGTGCTCCTGGTCAAATGCGCGCAGATCGCGCTGGGCCTCGCCCAGTGCGGAGCCCAGCCGGGCCACCGTCGCCTCGCCCGCGCCCAGCGCCGCCCCCGGGAAGGCCCCCCGCCCCAGCAGGTGGTCCCAGTCGCCGTGGGTGGCGAGCAGCCCGGAGACGGGGAACCCCGCCTGTTCGAGCACGTCGGGCAGCGCGCGCAGCTCCTCGGGATACAGGACCGAATCGATCACGAACCCCTCGTCGCCGCCACGCACCGCCGTGCACGTCGTCTGCCACATGTCCGAGACGAACACGATCACGTCGGCGTGGAGCGCTACGGCGCGCATCGGTGGGTGGGGGCCGAGTTTCGCTGATCAGCCGATGCCGATCAGCTTGGCCGCTTCTTTGAGGCTGGCGACCTCGGCGTCCGGCTTCTTCTGTCCGGCCTCGAGCTGCTGCTTTGAGCGGTTGACCCAGATCACCGGGATCTTCTTCTTCAGGCAGGGCTCGATGTCGTGGTAATAGCTGGCGGCGATATGCACCCACCCCTTCTTGGAACCGATCCGCCGCTCGCACTCGGTGAAGTGCGCCGGATCGGGCTTGTAGGAGCGGACCTGCTGAGCGGTGACCACCAGATCGAAGTCCAGCGGGATGTGGCGCCGCGTCTGACCCAGCAGCTTGTCGTCGATGTTGGAGATGAGGCCGACCTTGTACTGCTTGGCGATCTTGGTCAGGGTCGGGTTGGTCTCCTTGAACGGCTTCCAGCGGTGCACGGAGTCAGGGAGGAAGCCCGAGCGTGAGGGCTCCAGCGGCCAGTCGAGCTGCTTGGCGATCTGCACCGCGGTGCGACGCAGGACCTCCGCGTAGAGCTCGTAGGACCCGGCTTCGATCTGCTGCTGGATCTCGTGGAACAGGGGCAGGAGCTCGTCGCGCTCGACCGTGAAGCCGTCGCGATCGCCCTCGGCGCTGAACGCGTCAAAGGCGCCCGTGTCCCAGTCGATCAGCGTCCCATAGACGTCGAAGGTGATGAATGAGACGTTTTTCGGTAGGGCCATGCGCCGCTGATGATGCCATGGCACCGCCGTGACGCGCTTCGTCGTCGCCCTCGGGCCCCTGACGCCGCCTGCCCACGGGAGTCAATAGAGTGAATCGCCGTCATGGATCTACTCGAGTATCAGGGCAAGCAGCTGTTTGCCCGCCACGGCGTGCCGGTTCCCGACGGCCAGCCGGCGCGCACCGTGGAGGACGCCGTCTCCGCCGCTGAGGCCATCGGCTACCCCTGCGCGATCAAGGCGCAGGTGCAGATCGGGGGGCGCGGCAAGCTGGGCGGGATCAAGATCGCCAACACGCGCGCCGAGGCCGAGCAGCAGGCCCGCGCGATTCTCGGCATGGACATCCGCGGGCTCACCGTCCACGAGCTGTGGATCGAGGGCGCCTCGCAGATCGCCTCCGAGTACTACGCCTCCGTGGTCTTCGACCGTTCGGCCAAGGCGCCGCTTGTCTTGCTCTCGACCAAGGGCGGGATGGACATCGAACAGGTGGCCGACGAGGACCCCGACGCCATCGCCAGCCTTCACGTCGATCCCCTGCTGGGCTTCCAGGATTTCCATGGCCGCCGGCTGGCCTACGAGGCCGGGGTGGATGCTGACGTCGTGCGCCCGGTGGGCGCGATGCTGGCCAAGCTCTACGAGGTCTTCACCGCCGAGGAGGCCACCCTCGTGGAGGTCAACCCGCTGATCATCACCCCCGATCGTGAGGTCAAGGCGCTGGACGCCAAGGTCACGCTCGACGGCAACGCGCTCTATCGCCACGGCGAGAACGCCGACCTGCGGGACCTCTCGGCCGAGGACCCGCAGGAGCTGATGGCCAAGGAGCGCGGCCTCACCTACGTCAAGCTCGACGGCGACGTCGGCATCCTCGCCAACGGCGCCGGCCTGGCGATGTCCACGCTGGACGTCGTCGCCGAGGCCGGGGGCAGGCCCGCCAATTTCCTCGACGCCGGCGGCGGCTCGCGCGCCGATGCCGTCACCGCCGCCGTCGAGGTGATCCTCTCCGACGACAAGGTCAAGGCGGTGCTGTTCAACATCTTCGGCGGTATCACCCGCTGCGACGAGGTGGCCAAGGGCCTGATCGAGGCCTTCAAGACGATCAGCCCGTCGGTGCCGTTCGTCGTCCGCCTGGACGGGACCAACGGCGAGGAGGGCCGGGCCCTGCTGGCCGAGGCCCAGCTGCCCAACGTCTACACCGAATCGACCATGGACGGCGCGGCCGCCAAGGTCGTGGAGCTCGCGGCCGCGGGAGTCAGCGCGTGAGCATCCTCGTCGATGAGACCACCCGACTCTGCACGTCGGGGATCACCGGCCGTGAGGGCACCTTCCACTCGCTGCGCAACCGCGAGTACGGCACCCAGGTCGTCGCCGGGGTGACCCCCGGCAAGGGCGGCCAGGACGTCGAGGGGATCCCGGTCTTCAACACCTTCCACGCCGCCGTCGAGCAGGAGGGCGCCAACACGGCGATGATCTTCGTGCCGCCGCGCTTCGCCGCCGACTCGATCCTCGAGGCCGAGGACGCGGGCATCGAGCTGATCATCTGCATCACCGAGGGCATTCCCGCCCATGACGAGATGCGCGTGTACAACACGCTCAAGAAGAACGGCCGCAGCCGTCTCATCGGCCCCAACTGCCCGGGCATCCTCTCGCCGGGGAAGGCCAGCGTCGGCATCATCCCCGCGTCGTTCTTCAGCCAGGGCAACGTCGGAGTCGTGTCGCGGTCGGGCACCCTCACCTACCAGATCGGCAACGTCCTGGCCCAGAGCGGCTTTGGCAACTCCTCGATCGTGGGCATCGGGGGCGACCCGGTGCCGGGCAGCGACTTCATCGATGTGCTGGGCATGTTCCAGGACGACGAGGAGACCGAGCTGATCGTCATGTGCGGCGAGATCGGCGGCGACGCCGAGGAGCGGGCGGCCGACTTCATCGCCGACCACGTCACCAAGCCGGTGATCGGCTACATCGCCGGATTCACCGCTCCGCCCGGCAAGACGATGGGCCACGCCGGGGCGATCGTGTCCGGCTCGCAGGGCACCGCGGTCGCCAAGGCCGAGGCGCTGGAGGCCAAGGGCGTCAAGGTGGGGCGCACGCCCACCCAGGTCGCCGAGGCCGCCGTCGCACTGCTGGGCGCCTAACCGCCGAACCGGCCGCTAGGCTCGCCCGTCGATGCCGGAGAAGTCGATGCTGGACGCTCGCCTGGCCGAGATCGACCGCCGCCTGCGGACGATCCAGAGCGGCCTGGAGCCGGCCGCGGTCGCCGCGCGCCGCCCTGAGCCTCCGGTGATCGAGCCACCGGTGGTCGCGCCCGAGGCGGCCCCCGTTCCCAAGCGGCTGGCGGCCGAGGACCGTCAGGTCGGGGACCTGCTGGTCCGGCTCACCGCGCTGGTCGAGGCCCAGGAGCGCCTGCTGGCCTCCGCGCAGGACCTGACCGACCGTCGCGAGCCCACCGCCGGTCCGCCCACGGTCAGCGTCTCGGCGGGCCCGTTCACCGGAACCGAGGCCCTGCGGCGCTTCGAGCAGGCGCTCCAGGCCCTGCCGGAGGTGCGCAGCGCGACGGTGCGGGAGTATGAGGGGGCTGACCGCGCCATCGTCGACGTGCACCTCTTCGAGCCGAACACGTACTCTTAGGGCCGTGGCAGGCACGATCTCCTTTGCCCGGGGGGCGCCGTCCCTCGACATCATCGACGTCGACGGGCTGCGCGCCGCGGCCGAGCAGGCGTTCACCAACGACGCTCGGGGCATGACCGCCTACGGCACCGCCGTGGGCTACGTGCCGCTGCGCGAATGGATCGCCGAGCGCCACCAGGTCGCGCCCGAGCAGGTGCTGGTCACCAACGGCTCGATGCAGGCCGATGCCTTCCTGTTCGATGCCCTGGTCGAGGCCGGGGACACCGTTCTGGTCGAGCTGCCCACGTATGACCGCACGCTGCTCTCGCTGCGCAACCGCGGCGCCGACGTGCGCATGGTCCAGCTCGAGCCCGACGGGATCGACGTGACCGCCGTCGAGCGCGTGCTCGCCGCGGGCGCCGAGCCCAAGCTCGCCCACATCATCCCCAACTTCCAGAACCCGGCCGGCTACACACTGTCTGAGCCCAAGCGCGAGCGGCTGCTCGAGCTGGCCCGAGCGCACGACTTCACCATCTTCGAGGACGATCCCTACGTGGCCCTGCGCTTCTCCGGCCAGGCGCTGCCGACGATGCTCTCGATCGGGTCCGACGTGGTGGTCTACGCCTCGTCGTTCTCCAAGACGGTGTGCCCGGGCATCCGCGTCGGCTATCTGGTGGGCCCCGAGGAGCTGATCGCCAAGATCGTCAAGATCGCGACCAGCACCTACATCTCGCCCAACATGGTGTCCCAGGCGATCGTCAACCAGTTCTGCCGCTCGGGGGCGATCGAGCGCTCGATCGAGACGGTGCGCGACGCGCTGCGCGAGCGCGCCCAGACGCTCTGCGACGCCCTCTCCGAGCACCTGCCCGACGCCGCCTTCGTGGCGCCTGAGGGCGGTTATTTCCTCTGGGTGGATATGCCCGAGGGCACCGATGTGGCTGCGCTGTTCGAGGCCGCCGCCATCCGCGGGGTCCAGTTCGTCAAGGGCACCGACTTCGTGCTCGAGGGCAGCGAGTCATCGCTGCGCCTCGCCTACTCCGGGGTGACGCCCTCGGAGATCCAGGAGGGCGTCAAGCGCCTGGCCGAGGCGTACGCGGAGGTCGGCCGGAAGGTCAATGCGGCGTGACGAGCTGAGTGCGCTCGGCGACCTCGCCGGGGATGCGGCGGCCGGGATCGCCGGCCAGGCTCGTGACGTCCATCGCAGCATCGCCACGCGGGTGTTCGGCGCGCTCGGCCCGTCGGCGGCGCCGGTGCGCGAGGTCCACGACCGCGTCGCCACCCGCGCCTATGGGGTGGCCTCGGTGCTCACCGGCACGGTGGTCAAGGGCGCGGCCGCAGCAACGGGCCTCGGGTGGGCGGAGAGGGGTCCGGACGCCCCCTCGCTGACAGACGCGACGCCCGGCCGTGTGGCTGTGGGTGCCATCAACGGAATGTTGGGCGATCGGCTGCACCGCGACGGCAGCGCGCTGGAGACGCCGATGGCGGTGCGGGTCCGCGGGCGCGACGTGGGACTGGACCCCGACGCGCTGCGCCGCGCCTTCCCGGACGCCACTCCTCGCCTGGCGGTGTTCCTGCACGGCCTGTGTGAGACCGACGACGCCTGGCGCCTGCGCGCGGCCCGGCACGTGCCCTACGGGGAGCGGCTGCGCACCGAGCTCGGCTACACACCGATCTTCATCCGCTACAACAGCGGCCGGCACATCTCCCACAACGGGCGCGCGCTGGCCGCGCTGCTCGACGCGCTCACCGAGCATTGGCCGGAGCAGGTCGCCGAGCTGGCCCTGATCGGCCACTCGATGGGCGGCCTCGTCGCCAGGGGCGCTTGTCACTACGCGGGTGACGCTGTCTGGCGCGACCGGGTCCGCCACGTGTTCACGCTGGGTGCGCCCCACCGGGGCGCGCCGCTTGAGCTCGGCGCCAACGCGGTCTGCCACGCCGCGGGGAGGGTCCCCGAGCTCCAACCATTCGCGGCTCCGATCCGGGTGCGCAGCGTTGGCGTCAAGGACCTCGCCTACGGCTACGTGGTCGACGCCGACTGGGAGGGCCACGACCCCGACGCCTTCTGGACCAACACCGGGACCGTCGTCCCCTTTCTCCGGACCGCGACGCACTACTTCATCAGCGCGAGCCTCAGCCGCGAGCCCGACGCCGTGGTGGGGCGGCTGCTCGGCGACCTGCTCGTGCTCCGCCCCAGCGCCTGGTCACAGGGCGGGCGCGGCGAGCGGCTGCAGTTCCCGGTCGACCAGTACGCCCACGTGGGCGGCGCCACGCACTTCGACCTGCTCAACCACCCGGCGGTGTACGCGCAGATCCACCGCTGGCTGTCGGCGGGCGTGCCGCGGCTGTCCGCCCAGGTCTGAGCGCGGCCCGGTCTCAGCGGCCATAGCGCCCGCCGAGCACGAGCTGCTCGGGCAGCGCGATCCGCGGCGGTGGCGAGGGGTCGGCGAGGACCGACACGGTCTCGGCGACGCTGAAGGTGAGGCTCGCGGTCTCGCCGTCGCTGTTGACCTGGACCTCGTCGCCGTCGTTGGCGGCGACGGTCCCCTGCAGGCCCGGCTCGATCCCGGCGCCCTTGAGGTAGTGCAGGAGGTCTTCGGCCTCGTTCTCCAGGCGCAGGATGGTGACGTTGGCCCCGACCTCGCAGTCGGCCAGGGGCACGCCGACGATCCGCTCGCCCACCTTGATGGGATGGCCGTGCGGACACGTGGAGGCGTCGCCGACGGCGCTGCGGATGTAGGCCTCGAAGCGCGGGGTCATGGCGTACTCGAGCTTCTCGGCCTCCTCGTGGACGTCGTCCCACGGGACCCCGACCACATCGGTGAGGAAGCGCTCGATCATGCGGTGACGGCCCACGATGACCTGGGCCTGCTCGCGGCCGGACTCGGTGAACTGGATCTTGCGCCCGTCGGTGCGCTCGATGTAGCCGTCGCGCTCTAGCCGCCCGAGCATCTCGTGCACGGTGGGCGCGGAGAGTCGCATGGCGCGCGCCAGATTGGCCCCGCTCATGGGCAGGCCCGCCTCATAGAGCCAGAACAGCGACTCGAGGTATTCCTGCTCGGCGGCCGTGACCGAATGCTCTGCCATCCGTCTGATGCTATCCGGTGGCCTGCGGCGGCCCGCGGCGGCCGCACAGCTACCATCGAGCGCCACCGTGTCGCTCCCGCTCAAGCCGCCGATCGAGCCTCAGCTCGCCCGTTCGGGCAAGGAGCTGCCGCTCGGGGATCAGTGGGCCTATGAGCCCAAGTTCGACGGGTTCCGGGCGATCGCGTTCGTCGACGGCGAGCAGTTCACCATCCAGTCGCGCGGGGGCAAGCCGCTGGAGCGCTATTTCCCGGAGCTGCGCTTCCCGCCCGGCCGCTACGTCGTCGACGGCGAGATCGTCATCGACGCCGCCGACGGCCACGAGGATTTCGGCGCGCTACAGCAGCGCATCCACCCCGCGGAGAGCCGCATCAACATGCTCGCCGAGCAGACGCCGGCGCGCTACGTCGCCTTTGACCTGCTGGCGCGCGACGACGACGAGCTGCTGGGCCTCAGCTTCGCCGAGCGCCGGGCTGCGCTGGAGGAGCTCACGCAGGCCGGCATCGACCTGACCCCGCTGACCCGTGACCCTGACGGCACCGCCGACTGGCTGCGCAGCGGCGAGGGCGTCGTGGCCAAGGAGCTCGGCGCGCCCTACCGACCCGGCCAGCGCAAGGGCATGGTCAAGGTCAAGCGACTACGCACCATCGACGCCGTCGTCGTGGGCTACCGGCCGGGCAAGGAGGAGGGCACGGTCGGCTCGCTCATCCTCGGCCTCTACGACGACGGGGGCACGCTGCACGTGGTCGGGCACTCGTCGGGCCTGAAGGCCTCTGAGAAGCGCGCCCTGGTCGGCAGCCTGGAGCCGTATGAGACGGGTGAGCGCGGGAGCGGCGATCCGAGCCGCTGGCAGTCAGAGCGCGAGCTGGAGTGGATCTCGCTGCGGCCCGAGCTGGTGGTGGAGGTCACCTTCGATCACGCCAGCGGCGGGCGGATCCGCCACGGCACCAAGATCCTGCGCTGGCGCGACGACAAGCCTCCGGCGGAGTGCCGCCTGGAGCAGATGCAGTCCTGATAACCGCGACGGAGGGAGAAACGCATGCCGCTGCAAGGTGAATACGCCCCCAGCTCGGCCGAGTGGGTGCGCAAGCAGGTGGAGGAGATCGAGAGCTCGGGCGGGACGAGCGGGACCGTGATGCGCGGGGTGCCGGTGATCGTCGTCACCTCGATGGGCTCGACGTCGGGCAAGCTGCGCAAGAACCCGGTGATGCGCGTCGAGCATGACGGCAAGTACGCCGCGGTGGCCTCCAAGGGCGGCGCCCCCCAACATCCGGCGTGGTATCGCAACCTCGTGGATCACCCGCTGGTCGAGGTCCAGGACGCGACGGCCAAGGGCGACTTCACCGCCCGGGAGCTGAGCGGCGACGAGCGGGCGCAGTGGTGGGAGCGCGCCGTCGCGGTATGGCCGGACTACGACGAGTACCAGACCAAGACTGACCGCGAGATCCCGGTGTTCGTCCTCGAGCCGGTGAGCTGACCGCCGGGTGGGGCGGATTCCCGGCGTCCCCGAGGTGGTCCTGGTGGCGCCGGACTCCTTCAAGGGGACGTTCAGCGCCACCGAGGTGGCGGCGGCGATCGGTCGCGGGCTCCAGGCCGCCGGGCGGCCGGCCGATCTGTGCCCGGTCGCCGACGGGGGGGAGGGCACCTTGGACGCGCTGGCCGCCGGACTGGGCGCCGAGCGACGCTCCGCCGCGGTCACCGACCCCCTCGGGCGAGCGATCGAGGCCGAGTTTGGCGTGGCCGGCGAGGTGGCCCTGGTCGACACCGCGGCGGCCAGCGGCCTCAGCCTGGTCTCTGAGGACGAGCGCGACGCCGCGGCCGCGAGCACTGCCGGTACGGGCGAGCTGATCGCCGCGGCGGTGGCGGCCGGCGCCCGGGTCGTCTACCTCGGGGTCGGGGGCAGCGCCACCACCGACGGGGGCTCTGGCGCGATCAAGGCGATCGAGCGCGCCGGCGGGCTGGGCGACGCGCGGCTGGTGGTGCTCTGTGACGTGCGCACCCCGTTCGAGGATGCCGCCAAGGTCTTCGCTCCCCAGAAGGGCGCGGGCCCGGACGAGGTCACGCGGCTCACCGCACGGCTCAACGCGATGGCGCGGCGGCTTGATCGCGACCCGCGCGGCATGCCCATGACCGGCGCCGCCGGCGGCCTGTCGGGCGGCCTGTGGGCGGCGTTCGGCGCCGAGCTCGTCCCCGGGGCGGCGTTCGTGCTCGACGAGGTGGGGTTCGACGCCCGCATGCGCTCGGCCCGCGCCGTCATCACCGGGGAGGGCAAGCTCGACATGCAGAGCCTCGTCGGCAAGGTCGTCTCCGAGGTCGCCACCCGCGCCCGTCAGTCGGGCGTCCCGTGCCACGCGGTGGTGGGGACGCGCGAGCTCGATGCGATGGGCGCGCGCATCCTCGACCTGGACCGGGTGATCGAGGCCTCGACCCTGGCGGAGCTGGAGGACGCCGGGAGCTCGCTGGCCGAGGTGCTGTGACCCGCGGTCGCGCGGGCGCCCGGTCTCCCAGTGCGCTAATGCGCGAACGCCGCGGCCGTGCTCGCCACCGCGGGCGGGAGCGGCTCCGATAGCGACTCGAGCCTCTGGGTCTTCTCGGCCAGGGCCTCGATCAGCTCGTCGGCCATCTCCTTGTACATGCCGGCGCGCACGACCACTCTCAGCACGCTGAGGTCCTGCCGGTTTGCCGGGAAGGTGTAGGCGGGCACCAGCCAGCCGCGCTCGCGCAGGCGCTCGGACACGTCGAACACTGTGTAGTTGGTGACGTCCGGGTTGGTGGCGAACGCGAACACCGGCAGCTCGGAGCCGTCGGAGATGAGCCGGTAGGGCCCCATCTGTCCGACCGCTCTGGAGATGTGCATGGCCACGTGCCGCAGGCCCTGCATCATCGTGGTGTAGCCGTCGTGACCCAGGCTCATGAACATGAAGTACTGGGCGATGACCTCGCTGCCGGGCCTGGAGAAGTTCAGTGCGAACGTCGGCATGTTGCCGCCGAGATAGTTGACGTTGAACACCAGTTCGCGGGGCAGGGCCTTCTCGTCGCGCCAGATCGCCCAGCCGACGCCCGGGTAGACGAGGCCGTACTTGTGGCCCGACGCGTTGATCGACTGCACGCGCTTGATCCGGAAGTCCCATTCCAGGTCAGGGGCCAGGAAGGGGGCCACGAAGCCGCCCGAGGCAGCGTCGACGTGCATCGGGATGTGGATGCCCTTGTCTGACTCGAACTGGTCCAGGGCCTCGGCGATCTCCTTGATCGGCTCATAGCTGCCGTCGAAGGTGGAACCGAGGATGGCCACCACGCCGATCGTGTTCTCGTCGCAGTGGGCCAGCGCCCGGTCTGCGGTGAGATGGAAGGTCTCGCCCTCCATGGGCACCAGGCGCGGCTCGACCTCCCAGTAGCGGCAGAACTTCTCCCAGCACACCTGGACGTTGGCGCCCATCACCAGGTTGGGCCGATCCGCGGGCTTGCCGGCGGCCTCCATGCGGGCGCGCCAGCGCCACTTCAGGGCCATCCCGCAGAGCATCGCCGCCTCACTGGAGCCCGTCGTGGAGCAGCCGGTGGCGGTAGCCCGCTCGGGCGCGTTCCACAGGTCGGCCAGGATGTTGACGCAGCGCGCCTCGATCTCCGCCGTCTGCGGGTACTCGTCCTTGTCGATCATGTTCTTGTCGGCGGTCTTGGCCATCAGCTTGGCCGCGGTCTCGGGCATCCAGGTGGTCACGAAGGTGGCCAGGTTCAGGCGAGCCTGGCCGTCGAGCAGCAGTTCCGCGGAGATGGCCTCATACGCCGCCTCGGTGCCCACGCCACTGGCCGCGAGGCGATCGATCGGTATCTCGGCGCCTCCGCCCTGCCACGCGGGCAGTGCCACGGTCCGGTTGTGGCTGCGATCATGCCGACGGGAGCTGAGAGGCATATGCGCTAGTCCGTGGCGAGGATGACGTCGGACGCCTTGACGATCACGGTGACCGCGGTGCCCTCGGTCAGGCCGAGCTGATCGACGGCCTCGACGGTGATGGAGGAGACGACGCGCTGGCCACCGACGTCGACGACCACGTTGGCGATGGCCGCGCCCTTATGGACCTCCTTGACGGTTCCGGCGAGTTGATTGCGTGCGCTGAGCTTCATGTGGATCCCTTCGGGTCGGGGGGCACGGGTATGTTTCCAGAGGTGAGCACCAACCTGACCCTGGGCGAGGCGGCCGCCGCCATCGGCGTCAGCGCCGACACGCTGCGTCGCTGGGACCGCTCCGGCAAGCTCAAGACCTTCCGCGACGAGCGCAACCGGCGCATGGTCAGCGACGAGGAGGTCCGCCGTCTCACCCACCGGCCCCAGCGCCACGAGACGGGCCGCAAGCTCTCGGCGCGCAATCGCATGACCGGCGTCGTGCGCTCCGTCGAGGTGGACGGGGTGATGGCGCTGGTGGAGATCGAGGCGGGCCCGTTCCTCATCACCGCCGCCGTCACGCGTGACTCGGTGGAGGAGCTGGCGCTCGCGCCGGGGGTCGAGGCCACGGCGACGGTGAAGGCGACGTCGGTGATGGTCGAGCGCGCGTAGCACCCGCCGCCGGCTCGCCCGTGCTCCCCGAGACCTTCCATGACTTCTTCGTGGCCGCGGCCGGCGTGGCCGGGGCGCTCGTGGGTCTGCTCTTCGTCGCCGTCTCGGTGACGCAGGAGCGGCTGGCCAAGGAGGGCGAGGGTCAGCTGCACCGGGTGCGAGCCTCGGCAGCGTTGACCTCGTTCTCCAACGCGCTCTCGGTGTCGCTATTCGTGCTCATCCCCGGAATCGGGATCGCCTGGCCCGCGATCATCGTGGCCATGGGCGGATTGTTCTTCGTGGCCGCCTCGGTGCTCTCGCTTGTCCGTCTGCGCCGCCGGCACGGCGGCGGCCCCCGCGACGCGCTGTTCCTGGCCGGCCAGACCGTCGCGTTCGTGATCCAGCTCATCGCCGGTATCAGCGCGATCAACGCCGGCACCGACGTCAGTGCCACTCGGGCGGTGGCCATCATCGTCATCGTCAGCTTCCTCATCGGGATCGCGAGGGCCTGGGAGCTCATCGGTGGCCCCGAGATCGGCCTCTTCCACGAGCTCAAGCTGCTGGGGCGCGACGACTCGGACCCCTCGTCCGAGTAGGGGAATTACAGGTTGCCGCTGGCGGTCGCGGTCAGCTGACCGCCCACACCACATCCAGTCGCTGCGGCTTGCGGAACACCAGCCCCCGCACCGCCGCCGGCCGCGCCGGGTCCAGGGCCAGCCCCGGCAGCCGCGTCAGTAGTGCGCCCAGCGCCGCGCGTGCCTCCAGCCGCGCCAGATGCACCCCGACGCAGACGTGCGGGCCCTGCGCGAAGGCGACGTGCCGGCGCAGGTTCGTCCGCCCCGGGTCAAACGCGTCGGGGTCGGCGAACACCGCCGGGTCGCGGTTGGCCGCGGTGATCGACAGGCGCACCAGTTCGCCCCGCGCGATCCGCGCGCCACCCAGCACGACGTCCGCGGTGGCGTAGCGGTCGATGACCGCCGCCGCGGGCTCCAGCCGCAGCGACTCATCGATCGCGGCGCCCAATGCCGGCAACGACCCGGCCGACCCGATGCGTGCCGCCTCCGCCTCCACCCGCGCGATCTCCGCGTACACCGGATCGGACAGCAGGTACAGCGCGGCGGTGGCGATCATCCCCTCCGTCGTCTCGATCCCGCCGAACAGCAGCACCGCGGCGTTGGAGATCACCTGCTCGGTGGAGAGCACACCGGCGCCCGCCGCCGCCGCCAGCAGCGACGAGTGATCCCCGCCGTCGATGACTGCGCGCAGCCGCGCGCTGAGCCGGGCGAACGCCTCCTCGCCGGCCGCGGTGGCGCCCGTGCCGGCGGTGATCTCGGTCACCGAGGCGACGATCGCGTCATACCAGCCCAGGACGTCGGCCACCTCGTCGCGTCCCAGGCCCAGCGCCTGGGTGACGATCGCGGCCGCCATCGGTCCCGCGAACGCCCGCCGCAGCTCGCCGGCGCCCGCCGGCGCCAGCGCGTCGATCAGCCGGCCGGCCTCATCTTCAGTGGACTGCGCGAACCGCCCCGCCACCTCGCCGGCGCGAAACGGCCCCACGAACGGCGCGCGGTGGCGATCGTGCTCGGCTCCGTCGAGGCTGAGCATGCTCGGCCCCACCACCTGGGCGGTAGAGAATCGCGGGTCGTCCACCGTGAACGTCTGCGCGTCGCGCATTGCGGCCAGCACCAGGTCGTGCCTGGTGACCAGCCAGCCATCGAGGCTGGGCAGCCACGACACCGGCTCGGCCGCTCGCAGGCGAGCGAGCGCGGGGTGGGGATCCTGGTCGAGCTCTGACAGCGTCACCGCGGCGCCCAGGGGAAACGCCGCCCGTCGTTGCGCCTCTACGGGCTCCACGTGGCCAAGATTGTGACCGCATCGTCATTCCACCGGGCGCCGGCTCGGCGGCGGCTGGCATCCGAGGTCGATGAGATGGCGCACGAACCCGGTCCGATCGCGGTCGGGATAGAACGGATCGACCCCGTCGCGCAGCAGTGCTGCGATGCGCTCGATGTCAAACAGCAGCGCCAGCTTGCCGGGCGGGTCGTCCCACTCGCCGGAGTCGTAGCGCTCGGTCCACGCGGCCAAGGCCGCGAGCGCCTCCACCTGGATGTCGTCCTCCCACCATTGCGCGCGCACGCCCAGGCGATAGCGGACGCGCAGTTCGCACACGTCGGTCCACAGCCGTTCGAACCACAGCCACCGCTCTCGAGGAAGCAGGCCCCGCCAGGTCAGGGGCCAGCGGATCGCCTCCTCCTCTGACCACCCGTCGTCCTGGGGCAGGTCGTCCCGCCAGTCGTCGGGTCCGTGCCAGGTCATGCGGCCAACCTCCTCAGTCGACGATCCGCGAACCACATCCGCAGGCGGACCTCCGCCGGCGGGATCCGCCCGTACAAGAGCAGCGCGTGGCCGGCAGGCAGCTGCCGCAGAGCCTCCGGCGCCACCAGCGGCCGGCGCCGCACCCCGATCGTCCGCGAGCCGCCGCCGGCGTCCACCGTGCGCGTCGTCTCGCGCGTTTCCTCCTCGCCGGCCAGCCCGGAGAAGTAGCGCAGGGTGTCCAGATCGGCCACCCCCGGCAGCAGCATCCGCGCCCGGTGGCTGTTGACCACGGTCTCGGCCTGGCGGCCGTAGCGGCTGCGCGCCTGGGCGAGGTCGTGGAAGATCGAGACGAGCTGGATGTTGTGGCTGGGCGCGGTGGAGGCGATCTCGGCCAGGTTGGGCAGCGGCGCGACGTTGCCGGCCTCATCGAGGCACAACAACAGTGGGAGCTCCAGCCGCCCGCCGGCCAGGGTGGCCCGTTCGTAGGCGCGATCGACGATCTCAGACAGCAGCGCCAGGAAGATCGGCCGCAGCAGCTTGGAGGCCTTGGCGTCGCCGATCAAGTACAGCGTCGCGCGTGCGTCCAGCAGCGTGTCCGGCGCGATCTCCGACGACCGCGCTGAGCGCAGCACGCGGGCGAAGCGGTACGCGCGCAGCAGGCCCTGGGCCGTCGCCTCGATCGAGGAGCGGGTGCGGTCGGCCTGGGCCTCGAAGGCGCGCACCGCGTCATAGGCGGCATGAGCACCCTCCAGCTCGGCCTCGTCGCCCGCGGACCCGGTGAGCTCGGAGATCGCCTCATACAGTTCGCGCGAGCCCTGGCCGTAGGCCCAGCGGACCACCGCATCCATCCCCGCTCCGGTGCGGGCCGCGGCGAACAGCAGCGGCGCCAGGCGCTGCTCGGCGGCGATCGCCCAGAAGTCCCCGCCCTCGACGCCGCGCTGATCGATCTCGCCGGCCGCCGCCAGCCGCCATGCGACCTCGAGCGCTCCATCCCAGCTCGATGCGCCGCGGAGGGGCGACCACGTCTGTCCGGGCATGCCCGAGAGCTCGAAAGGGTCAAAGACGAACACCGGCCCGAGCGCCCGGCGCCGCGCCAGCGTGCACGCCAGCAGGTCGGTCTTGATCGACGAGGCGACGGCCGGGCCGTCCCACTCCAGCAGGGCCGGGACCGCGAGCCCCGCCGACTTGCCTGACTGGGGCGGCCCGAAGGCCACCAGCGCGTGGCGCTGCTCGGCGTAGAGCAGCCGCCCGCGGCAGCGACCGAGCGCGAGGCGGCCTGTGCGGGCCCGGCCGTGCAGTGCGCGCAGCTCGCCGGCGCTCGCCCACCGGGCCCCGGCCGAGCGTCGGCCCATCCAGGACAGAAGGCCTGCCCTGGATGCCGCGGCGACGCATGCCGCGGTCGTCGTCGCCAGCAGGGTCAGCGCGCCGTAGAACCCGGCCGCGCGGGGGAGCAGTGCCTGGGCGCCGCGCGGCCACGCGCCGGCCGGGTGCGCCAGGCGGGCCGGGAGACGCACCATCACCATCGGCAACTGGCCCGCCGTGACGCGCGGCCAGCCCCCGCCGAACAGCACGCCGGCGAGGCCGCCCCACAACCACACGGTGGCGGCCAGCGCACCCGCGCCGCCGATGAGCGCCAGTATCGCGGCGTCCGACATGCCGCCCGCGCTGCGGCCGCCTCTCATCGGCGCCGACCCCCTGGCGTGACGCTCATCCCGGTGTCCGTGTTGGTCAGCCGCCGCTCGACCGCAGAGCGCTGGTGAGCGACGACGAACGAGCGCGCGCCCACCCGCCACAGCGCCTGTCCCGGGGAGAGCATCGAGATCAGCCGCGCCTCGCTCCCCGACAGCCCCAGCAGCGAGCGCGTCAGCGGGACCTGGCTCTCGTCCTGGTGATAGACGATCCGGGTCGAGGCGTCGGCGACCAGGCCCTCGGCGATGCGGGCGGCCCGGGAGCCGGCGTCCCCGGCCGCGTGGAGATCGGCGAGCTTATGCAGCACGACCAGGTTCATCACGCCGAACTGCCGCGCCAGCTTGAAGTTGGCCTGAAACCACTCGCCCAGCCCGGTGTGCTGCACGATCTTCCACGACTCGTCGGCGACGTTGATGAGCCGCTCCCGGCCGGGACGCTGTGCGGTGCGCGCCAGCAGCGCACTGATCCAGGCGCTCGCGCAGGCCATCAGGATGCCGACCGCGGGCGAGTCCCGGACCGCATGCAGGTCGAGCACGAGCAACCGGGCATCGAGGTCGAGCCCGGGCGTCGTGGGCCCGTCGAACATCCCTCGCAGCGGTCCCTCGCACAGGTCCTGGAGCGCGAGCGCGGCCCGCCGCGCGTCGGCGGCCAGCGCGGTCACGGTCGTCTCCAGGCGCCGGGCCATCGCATCAACCGGGGCAAACAGGACTTCGGCGATCTGCGGCAGCGTCGGCTCCCCGTCTCCGCGGGCGCGGACGACTCGGAGCGCCTCGCGCAACGCGCCGGCTTCGACCTGGGTGAGCGAGTCCCCCACCGCCGCCACCGTGACTGCGCGCAGGAGCTCGAGCTGCGCGTGCTCCTCGGGACGCGAGGCCAACGGGTTGACGCGCACGCCCGAGCCGGGCACCAGCGAAATCGGCCGCACCCCGACCGCGTCACACAGCGGGCCGTACTCGCGCTTGATATCCAGCACGAACGCGCGCCGCCCGAAGAGCAGCATCCGCCACAGCAACGTCTTGACCAGCGCGCTCTTACCCTGGCCGAGCTTGCCGAGCACGATCGCGTTGGGATCGTCCAGGCCCCCGTCGGCGTACAGGACCCATGGGTCATAACAGAACGCTCCGCCACCGGAGTCGTGTCCGATATACACCCCGCGGCCGCCTAGGCCCCCGGGGTTGATGAACGGGTAGATCGCCTGCGCGTGGCGGGTGGTGGAGCGATGGCCCGGCCGCTCGGCGGTGGGCAGGCTCACCGCAGCCCCCGGCACAGCGGCAGCGTGAACGTGAAGGCATCGGCCTGCTGCCCGTAGAGGCGGTGCAGCTCCAGGCGCGACCGTGCCGCCTGCTCCACGACCTCCCCGCAGGCGCGACGCAGATCGTCGGGGTCGCGGCCGGTGACGGTCACGAATCCGCTGAGACGGACCTCGCCGTGGCCGGCTGCGAGCTCGGCCTCACGGCGACGGGTGGCGTCCGCGGCCTGGCGCTGGCGCGCCGTCTCGGATTGACCGAAGCGAGCGCGCAGCTCCCGGTCAGCGCGATCACGCGTGACCGCAGCCTCCACCTCACGCGTCGAGCGGTCGCCGGCCAGCGGCTCGAATGTCACCGAGACCGTCCGCACCACCCCCGAGTGGCCGAGCAGTGAATCCATGAACATCGGCGAGACCTCGATCCGTGGCCATGCCCCGATCCAATACGTCGCGTGCAGGGCGCCGTCTGACTGGTAGTGCTCCCAGCTCTCGCGGGCGCCCAGCGGCCAGGCATTGACGTCGTCCAGGCCGTCGCGGTCCGGCTCGCACGCGTCCAGGGCGGTCAGCTCCGCTCGCGCATACGGATCAAAGGCCGTCCGCAGCGTGCGGGCCAGCTGGCCGGGGCTGAGCGCTCCCAGGACCGTGACCTCGGCGGCCTCCAGGCCCTGGGCGACGCGCTCGGTCTGCTCCACCAGGGCGCGGGTGGCGGCGTCCGCGCCGCGATCCCGCACGCGCTGGGCGTCGACCTGGATCGCCAGCAGGACCTCGTGCTCCTGGGCGACGCGCGCGGTCGAGGAGATCAGCTCGAGGTAGGAGTCGATCATCGGCGTGCCACGCAGCGGGACCGCCGGGTCGTGCTCGGAGTGGACCCATCGCACGAGCTCGTCGCCCTGGGCGGGGGCGGTGCGCTCGATCCACTGCACCCGTCTGATGGCCGTGCCGCCGGCGCCCGACAGCACCAGGCCCCACCGGGCCAGGCGACGCTCCTGGTCATCCTGGTCGAGCAGCGAGAACGCGAGGACACGACAGGCGAGCACCGAGGTCAACCGCCGGCCGGAGCGCTCGGACAGGATCCCCA
Source organism: uncultured Actinomycetota bacterium (assembly GCA_963758035.1). GTDB lineage: Bacteria > Actinomycetota > Thermoleophilia > Solirubrobacterales > Solirubrobacteraceae > Palsa-465. Next base: position 356,144 of record CAVWTW010000010.1, on the reverse strand, counting down.
GGGGCCGCCCGTGATAGCCCGACGCCGCGAGCCCGACGTCGCGCAGCTGCGGTGGCGCCACCGGGGTCGGGGGCCGTCCGCGCAATCCTCGTGGCCCGGCGCGGCGCACGCGCGTCCCCGCCGTCGCCGCGGCGGAGGCGAACCGCCGACGACCGATCCGCCGCCACCCGAACGCCAGCGTCAAAGGCAGCCACTCCTCGGTCGTGCGGCTGCCCACCGGAACGCAGGTCGCGGCCAGGGCCACGGCCAGCAGCGCCCCCGCGGCGAGCACGCCGAGCGCCGACGGCGACGCGTCCAGCGCGGCGATCCCGGCCACGCCACCGGCCGCGATCACCGCCGCCTGACCGGCGCGGACCGGGCCCAGCAGCCCGCGGCGCTCCAGCGGTCCGAACCAGTACGTGAGGCGTCGGTCGCTCACGCCGGCTCGTCCCCTGGCTCGGGGCGCACGGGAGGCTCGGGACGCGGAGGCTCCAGGCGAGGGGGCGCTGGCCCGTCGTCGTGACCGGGTCCGAGCAGGCGACGGTGAACGGGCGGGGGCGGGCCACCGTCGTCGAGCAGCGGCTGGTCGAGCTGCATGACGGCCCCGTCGAGGCTCATCGAGCGAAACACCTCGGGCAGCTCTCCGCGGCGCTCGGTGGGTCCGAACGCGTCGGTCTCAGCGGCCACGATCGGGGCAGCCGGGTGTTCGGCCGCCGCGTCATCCGCAGCGGCCACGATCGGGGCAGTCGGGTGTTCGGCCGCCGCGCCATCCGCAGCGGCCGCGCCGCCTGGATTCGGCACGGCGATGCGGGGTCCGCGCGTACCGTTGGCCTGCGCCACGCCCCCGCCTCCGCTCCCGCCATCGCTATCGCCCCCACCGTCGCCGTCGCGACCGCTCCAGCCGCCGTCGGGACCGGCCGGATCGCCGGCCTCCGGCGCGCTCTCGCCCGCCCGGTCGCGCCGCGTGAAGGCACGGAGCCGCGCGGGCAGGCGTGCCGCGACGTCCTCGCTTGCCACATCCGGGTCGGCGTCGTCGCTCCCCGTGGCGGCGCTCATGGCGCCTTCGGTTGCGTCGGTCGCCCCGTGGGTCCGGCTGTCGGCGGCCTGGGGCGGCTGCGCGGTGTGGGGCCGCAGCCCGCCGACCGCAGCACCCGCCAGCTCGTGCAGCGGCAGCAGGCGCAGCATCGCCCAGGGTGAGAAGGCGGCCAGTAGCACCAGGGTGGTGCCCGCCAGGAACGAGCCGATCCCGGGGAGGAGCGCGTGGCCGAGCGCGGCCCCGCCCAGGCCCAGCACGGCGACGATGGCGAACTTGGAGAGGATCAGCGCCACCAGCAACTCGACGGCGCGCGCGGCCCAGATCCGGCGCGCCGGCCACACCATGGCCGCGAAGAACAGGGGCAGCATGAGCACGATCACGTAGACGGCCGCCTGGCGGATGAGGAGCTCGAGCCACAGGGTGATCGCGGCGGCGATGGTGAACAGCGCGATGAAGAACGACACGAACACCGTGCCGCTGAGCGCCGAGACGGCCCCACCGAGCGCGCCGACATGGTCCAGGAAGCTCGCGCCGGCGTGGCCCGATGCCGAGGAGACGATCGTCGACATCTCGTCGGATCCGGCCAGCAGCAGCCCGGTGAGCGGCGCGGCAACCCCGACGGCGAGCATGCCGAGCGGGAGGTAGCCGAACGCCGAGCGCAGCAGGAGGGTGACGTCCGAGCGCAGCATCGCCTGGATCGCGGCGGCGAACAGGAACGGCACAGTGAGCAGCGCTGCGACCGCCGCCATCCGCCAGTAGGAGGCCGAGAACCAGACCGCCCCGAGGTCGGGGTTGGTGGAGTCACCGACGGCCTTGACGGTGAGCTTGAGCGCCTCCTGCGCGCCCCCGATCACCCCAGTCGCGATGGCGGCGACGCCCGCGGCGCGTGCGACCGTCTTTGACGCGCTGCCGGTGAGCGCGCCGATCGCTCCGCCCACGTGGCCACCGGCCAGCTTCTTGCCGGCGTTGAGGACCCGCCCCGCGTGGGTAGCGACGGTGCAGAGCTTCGCGGCGAGACCGCTGACCCACCCCGTCAGCGAGCACACGGTGCCGCCAACGCCGGCTGACGCGGTCGCCGGTGTGGCCGAGAGAACGAGCGCGGCGAGGACCGCGATCAGCGCGACGGTTCGCGCAGGGCCGGTCATCTGGCCGTCGCGCCGAGGTGCGCGAAGAAGTTGACGAGTCCGGGGGCGGCCCCGATGACCAGCGCCGACGCCCCCGAGATCAGCGCCGCCATGCGTCCTCGTCCCGCGTACTGATGGTTGTGGGTGTGCGAGGCCACCGCCCACAGCCCCGCGCCGATGAATGCGCCCAGCAGCGCGATCACCAGGGACCAGGCCTCGGCGCCGTTGACGAGCTGCTGGAGCACGTTGCTGCCCGGAAGTCCCTGGAGATCCGGATGGGCCGTCACCGCGGCCACGTGCGCGATCGCCATCTCGCTACTCATGAAGCTGACCTCCTCAAATCTAATTGAGCCAATTGAAGTAAGTTCAGCCTAGTAAAGCCTTCGGACATTTGCTAGGTTGAATCGTAAATAATTAGTCTCAATTAGACTCAGAGGTGATCATCATGTCCGGGAGGCCGTCCAGAATCGACGAATGCACAGTTGGTCAACTCGGAGAGGTGGAGGAGCTCTACGCCCGCGCCGCCGGCCTGGTGCGGGGTCAGGTGTGCAGCGAGGTAGCCGCCCCGGAGGCGGTGATCGACGACGCCTGCCAGTTCGCCTGGATCCGGCTGCTACACCACCGCGACCGGGTGGCCCGCGATCGGGCCGTGTCATGGCTGATCACCACGGCGCTGCACGAGGTGTTCAAGCTCGTGCGCCGCGCCGGTCACGACCTGTCGCTGGAGCAGCTCCTGGAAGAGACGGACGACCTGCGCATCAACCGCAGCGCCCCCGCGCCCGAGGAGACCGTGGGCGCCCGGCTGCGGCTAGAGCTCCTCCGGGAGCTGCCCGAGCGCCAGGAGCGCCTGCTCTGGCTCAGGGGGCTCGGTTTCGACTATTCAGAGATAGCCACGGAGACCGACATGACCGTGCGCACCGTCGAGCGCCAGCTCGTGAAGGCCCGGCGCAACCTGCGGGTGCTCGACGGCGCCGGTAGTGCGGGCTGACGGCCGGCGCCGTCGGGCGCTCGCGGCTGGGGTCAGCGGGCCTTGCCGCGCTTGCGTCGCTTGCGCTCGGCGGTGCTGAGCTTCCGCGGCTTGGGCGGGGGCTTGGAGCCCGCCCGGCGCCCGGTGCCGCCCAGGGCGTCGGAGGGGTGAGCGGGGGCCCGGCGGCGGGCGTCGCGCCAGATGAAGAAGGCGATCCCGCCCAGGACGGCCACTGCAGCGATCACGATGACCAGCGTGCTGCCGCCCGCGAGCGAGCTGCTGCCGTTGGTCTGCGCCGTCCCGTTGGTGATAACCGGGGTGGTGGCGGTCGCGGTGGGGGTCGGCGTCGGCGACACCGGTGTGACCCCGCCCGACAGCGGATTGGTCGACCCGTTGGGGGTGATGGGCACGGCGGGCTGCGTCGACGCGGGAGCGGTGGCGTTCGACGTCTGCGGCGACACGCCGCCCGAACCCGCGCCCGAGCTCGAGCTCGAGCTCGACGCGGCAGGCTGCGCCGCGGCACCGCCCGAGGACGAACCGCCGGACTGATCGCCCTGCTTGGTGGTGGTCGCCGCCAGCGCGGCACCGGGCGCGGCGGCCAGCAGGACCAGCGCGGTGAGCGCTGCCACGGCCCGCGTCATCGCTGCGCGCAGGGCCATCGTCCGCCTCATCGCTCCGAGGCGAGCGGCTGCTCCATGGCCGGAGTGGTCGGCGGGCGCCGGTAGGGGTCCTCGTTCTCCTGGTGCTCCTCGTGGTAGACGCTCTCGGCGTTGACCGCCCAGATGTCGTGGTGGGTGCCCAGGAGGATGTTGTCGACTGCCCGCATAGCGGTGAGCATCGAGTGATCGGAGTTGTTGTAGCGGTGCAGGCCGTTGCGCCCCACCTGGGTGAGGTTGCCGATCGTCGCCAGCCATTCGCGGATGGTCTTCACGCGCTCGCCGTAGAGCTCGTCGTAGATCGGGTAGGCCTTGTGCACGCGCTCGACGAAGCCGAAGCGGACCCGGCTGGCCTCGGCCAGGTGCAGCTTTTCGATCTCCTGGCCCGCCATCGCCACCAGGTCGTCGTCGGCCATGTTCCACAGGGTGTCGCCCTCGAAGCAGAAGTACTCCATGCCGATCGACGACGCGGTCTCGCCCTCGGGCACCATCCACGGGCTCCAGGACTTGAAGTTCTGGATGCGCAGCACCTGGACGCCCGGCTGGTGGATGTAGATCCAGTTGTCGTCAAACGGGTCGTCGACATCGATCACCAGCAGCACGGTGAGGAACTCGCGGTAGCGCAGGCCACGGGCGGCGTCGCGGACCTCCAGCGGCGCCTCGGGCTCGGTGATGCCGACCGTGGTGCGCAGCGGCAGCGAGGAGATCACGTAGGAGGGGTGCAGCGTCTCCCCCCGGCGACCACCTCGCTGACGCGACCGTCGGTCACCCGCAGCCGGGTCACCGGCGCATTCAAACGCACCTCGCCGCCCTGGGCGCGGATGTCGGAGGTCATCTGCTCCCACATCTGCCCCGGCCCGAAGCGCGGGTAGTTGAACTCGGAGATCAGCGACTTGATCTTGTTGCCCTCGTTGCCGAAGAACGCGGCCTTGGCGGCGGAGAAGAAGGACAGGCCCTTGATCCGCTGGGCCGCCCACTCGGCGCGGATCTCGGTGGCCGAGACGCCCCACAGCTTCTCGGTGTAGGTCTTGAAGAAGTGCTGGTAGAGCCGCTTGCCGAAGCGGTTGGAGACCCACTCCTCAAACGTGTCCTCACGCCCCTTGGGCTTCACCGCGGCCCAGGCGTAGGAGATCAGGCAGCGGGTCAGCTCGACCGGCCCCAGCTTCTTGATCACGTCCATGCCCTGCAGCGGGTACTCCAGGAACTTGTCGTTCCAGTAGATCCGGCTCTTGCGCGGGCGCTTGAGGAACTCCTCCTTCATGATCTCGTGCCAGAGGTCGTCGACCTCCTTGACCTTGGTGAAGAAGCGGTGCCCGCCGAGGTCGAAGCGATAGCCGTCACGGACCTGGGTCCGCGCGATCCCGCCCACGAACTCCGTCGACTCCAGCACGATCACGGGCTTGCCCTGCTTGACCAGCTGATAGGCCGCGGTGAGCCCCGCCGGCCCCGCGCCCAGGACCACGACGGGATGCTCGGGAGTGATGTCAGAGCCGGGGGCGGCGGTGGGGTTGGTCTCAGTCATGGTGGGCGGGCGTTAGGAGGCCTTCACATAGAGCACTGCGTTGTCGGCCACGCAGCAGGCGCCTCGATAGTTGTGCGGGGCGGTGGCCACCGGCTTGAGCGTTCCGTTGGCGCGCTCGTCCTGCAGCAGCTGCCCCCACTGCGCGGAGCGCCGGCGCACGAGCGCCGGCCACGCCGCCGTCCAGTTCTTGGCGCCCTCGGTCAACGGGCGCACGTAGAGCAGCTGCTGGCCGGGCTTGAGACTAGCAACCAGGGTGCGCAGGGTCGCCCGGGGATTGGCGCCTTGCAGGCGGCCCATCGCCCCCATCCAGTTCATGACCGACGGGTCGGAGATCGGCCCCATGGTCGAGGCGAAGCGCAGTCCGGCGGGTAGGTAGTACCAGGCCAGCGGGGCCTGCTCGGGCTGGCTGACCACGACGAGGTCCCCCGGGTGCAACAGCGGCTGCATCTCGGCCGCGACGTCGCGCATGTCGCTCTTGTACGCGGGCGCGAAGGACCCGGCGTTGGCCAGGAAGGCCACGCAGAAGATGATGGCGGCCACGCCGACGATGCGGGCCCGCGCCGTGCCCAGCGCACCCAGGAGCAGCAGAGGCGCCACGATCGGCGCGAAGTAGCGCCACGCCCAGATGGGGATGAAGAACCCGGCGATCCGCGCCACCGCCAGCGCCACCGCGGGGATGGCGATGAGGGCCCAGAACATCGCCGCCTCCGGTGTGCGCCGCCGTGCGGGCATCAGCAGCGGCGCGACGGCGATGACCACGCAGACGAGCAGCGTCACGTCGACGCGCTCGGATCCCAGCAGCTGGCTGGGCACGGTGGCGCCCATCAGCGGGATGTAGTGCCACGGGCTGGTGGCGTGGGCGATCTGATCGATCGTGGCCGGCAGCCACGGCAAAAACACGATCGCCGCCCCCCCGAAGGACAAAGCCGCGTCGCGCACGAAGCCTGTGCGCCGGTCGGGCAGCGAGCGCCAGACGAGCACGAGCGCCGCCGCGGCGCCCAGCCAGTACAGGAGCGCCGAGCCCTGGGTGTAGAGCATGAGAGCGAGGCACACGCCGAACAGCCACAGGTAGGCCCGCCGGCGGTAGACGAAGGCGTGCAGCAGCCCCGTCGTGGCCAGCAGGCCCAGCAGGACCATCAGCTCAAAGGGCTGGGTCTCCTCGGCATAGCGCGTGAGAAAGGAGCTGAAGGCGAACAGCACGGCGGCGAAGATCCCGGCTCGCCGGCCGGCCAGGCTCCAGCCTGTCCACATCGCGACGGGGATCGTCAGCAGCCCGAGCACCAGCGAGAAGGCGTGGGTGGCGTTCTCCCCCGATCCGAACACGCTGATCCAGACGTGCAGCGACAGGTAGTACAGCGGCGCGGCGCCCGCACGATGCACCGCCCCCAGCAGCGAGCCCAGCGGATGCGAGGCCAGTCCCACGGCGCCGGCCTCGTTGAACCACAGCTGCCCACTCAGCACGCGGCTGCGGATGAACGCCGAGAGCACCATCAGCACCACCAGCACGGCGCCGGCGGTGGCCCACCGGGGCAGCCGATCGAACCAGCGCGGCGCGCGGACGTCGACGATCTCGGGGATCTCGAGCAGCGAGGAGGAGGAAGGTCGTGGCGGGGTGGCTGTCGTCATCGGCGGGGGCGGACGCCCGGGGCGCGCGCGGTCAGGAGACCTTCTGATAGAGCACGGCGCTGTTGCCCACGCAGCATGCGCCGCGGTAGTAGTGGGGCGCCACGTTCACCGGTCGCAGGACCCCGCGTTCGACGTCGTCCTGCAGCAGCTGTCCCCACTGGGCTGACCGCCGCCGCACCATCCGCGTCCACGGCGCCTCCCAGTTCTGGGCGCCCTCGGTCAGCGGACGGATGAACAGCAGGTGCTGGCCGGGCTTCATCGCGCTGACGATCGGCGTCAGCGTCGCCCGAGGGTTGGTGTTGGTCAGCCGGTGCAGCGCCTTGACCCAGTTCATGTAGCGCGGATCGGACACCCGCCCGGCGGTGTTGGCGAACTGCAGGCCGCCGGGCAGGTAGTACCAGGCCAGCGGCGTCTCCTCGGGCTGGCCCACCACGACCTGGTCCCCGGGACGCAGCTGCGGGGTCATCTCCGCACCGATGTCGCGCATGTCGGACTTGTACTGGGGCGTGTAGGAGCTGGGGTTGGCCAGGAAGGCGATGGAGAGGACGATGGCCACCACGCCCAGCAGCCGGGCGCGGGCGCAGCCCCAGGCGAGCAGCAGGATGATGGACCCGATGACCGGGGCGAAGTAGCGGGCGACGAAGGCGGGGTTGACCTGGGATTCCAGCCAGGCGATCCCCAGCGTCGCCACCGGGATCGTCACCAGCGTCCACACCGTGACCCACTCGCGCGAGCGCCGGTGCGAACGGGTGAACAGCGGCGCGAGGCCGATCACCGCGGGGATGACGAGCAGCATCGTGATCCGGTCGCCGCCGATGACGTCGCGCGAGAGCAGGATGGGGGCGCCGAACCGGGGTACGTTGTCCCACGGCGCCGCGGTGTTGGCGGCCTGGTAGAGCAGCGTGGGCACCCACGGCAGGTAGAGGATGCCGGCGCCGATGAAGGCGAATGCGGCGTCGCGGATGAGACCCCGGCGGTCGTCGGAGGCGATCAGCGCCGGGATGAGCGCCACCGCCGAGCCCGCGAAGAAGAACGTCCCCCACGTGTGCGTGTAGAGCATCACGGTGAGCGCTCCGCCGAACAGGAACAGGTAACGCCGGCGGCGATAGACGAAGCCCAGCAGGAACCCCGCCGTGGCCAGAACGCCCAGCAGCCCCATGAACTCGTACATCCGGGTCTCCTGCGCGTACGCCGTCAGCCACGCGTTGAACGCGAACAGGAGCGCGGCATACACGCCGGTGCGGGTGCCGAACAGCTTCCAGCCGGCCCAGCCGCCGGCGGGGATGGTGAGCACGCCGCACACCAGCGAGAGGGCGTGGGTGGCGGTCTCCGAGCTCCCGAAGACCGACATCCAGACGTGCAGCATCATGTAGTACAGGGGCGGGTTGCCGTCGTAGCGCAGGATCCCGGGGATCTGGCTGATCGGATGCAGCGAGATCCCGGTGGTGATCCCCTCGTCCATCCAGAACTCGCCGCCGAGGTAGCGGCTGCGCAGGAAGGCCGAGACGGCCATCAGCAGGGTGAGCCCGCCCCCGACCCAGAGCCAGGTGGGTACGCGCGCCAGGCGGTCGGGTAGGCGCGGCGCGGTGTCGCCGAGTCCCGTGCCGGGCGTCGGGGCGCCGCGGGTCGGTGCGATGACGGTCGCCATCAGCAGGTTCTCGCGGCCGTCACGCGGAGCCCGCGGGGCAACCCTGGGTGAACATGTGGACGGGGCCCGAGGTCCCGGCGTAGTGGTAGTGAACGCCGGGCCAGGTGCTCAGGAACGGCAGCAGGCTCGCCGACCGCGTGTCGCGCGTCTGCAGGATGAGGTGGGGGGCCGCAGCCGCCGGCTGGGGGTGGGCCCCTCCGCCGAGCGTCGGCGGCGCCTCGATCCGCGTCGTCGGAACGTCGAGCACGAACGCGACCATCGGCACCTGGAAGCCCTCGGTCATCACGCTGCCGCAGGCCAGGACCTTGTCCGCGCCACCGAAGCGCTTGATCAGGTCGCTCATGCCCTCGCGCAGGCGGGCCTGGTAGACGAGCGATCCGTGCGTGCGGGGGATCGAGATCATGCTGTTGCCGACCCAGTTGGGCAGGATCACGAAGACGAGGGCGACAAGCGCCACCGCCGCCCACTGGAACCCCGTGGCGACCGCGGTGCGACTGGTGCCGCTCGCGCCGCCGCGTCGGCGCCGCGCGCCCAGCACGGCGAGCTCGCGCGCGGCCCAGCCGAAGCCGACCGCGCCGCAGATGTCCACCAGGGCCGCTCCCAGCACCAGGTAGCGGTTGTTGCCGCTGAACCCGACCTGGGTCATGATCGCGATGACCACGAACCACGCCAGGCCGCCGAGGCCGAGCAGGGCCGCCGTCAGGCGCGCCTGGCTGGTCTCAGTACGCAGCCCGGCCATCCCGGAGCGCCGGTAGGTGCGCCAGAGGATCCCGGTGACGGCGATGACCACCAGGGCGGCGACGACCTTGATGCGCAGGAGCATCGTCGGCCACGCGGCGCGCTTGAGCTCCGCGACGAACGGGTTGGAGGCAAAGGCCAGGCTGTTGGAGCGCGGATGCGTGGCGCGGCTGACGCTGCAGCTGAACGAGCCGCAGCCCAGGTAGACGGGCAGGAACCACACGATCGGCGTGATCACGGCCAGCGTCGCGACGAGGACCCGGGCGCCGGGGTCCTTCCAGAACAGCCACAGCCCGTACGGACCCCAGAACAGCCAGATCTCGGGCCGGTCCAGCGCCACGAAGAAGCCGACCACGAAGGCCTGGCGCGGCTTGCCGTCGATGTGCCGGTCGATGCTGATGAGCAGCAGCGCCGCGGCGAAGCCCTCGGAGTAGCCCAGGGCGTTGGAGGAGACGAACCCGCCGGAGGCCGAGAGGGCCAGGGCAACGGCCCCGATGACCCCGGCCAGCAGCGCCGGGGCGGCCGCGGTCAGCCGGTCCATGCCGGCGTCGGCCTCGCCGAACAGCCCACCGACCCGCATGGTGAGGCGGTAGGCGAGGCGGAACACCATCACCACCGCGGCCAGCGCGCCGGCCCGTGCCACCACCAGCCATAGATCCGGCGCCGCCTTGCCGAACAGCGCGAACGGGATCGTGAAGATCATCGGCAGCGGCTTCCACGAGGTGCCGCCGCTGGTGATGGTGAGGTGGCCGTGGACGATCTGGCGGCTCCACACCAGCCAGGACCACGGGTCATAGCTCGGCGTCGAGGGGATGAGCAGCGACAGCGCGCCGGCGGTGAGCGTGACCACCGCGAGGCCGAGGTAGAAGTTGCGGCCCGGGAACAGCGTCGAGATGGCGCGCGGGGTGCTCCGGCTGGAATCCGTATCCGCCCGCCCCGCCCCGGCTGGGAAATCAGTCGTCGAGGCAGACGCCACGCTCACCACAGGGCGCCGCGCCATCAGCCCGAGACCCCCTTGGCCACGCAGTTCTCGACCACGGTCATCAGCTGGTCCGAGGCCTGGTTGGGATACACCAGCGCGGAGCCGATGATCTCCGCGCCCTGCGCCTCAGCCTGGATCTGCAGCCCCTGGGCGTCCCCCGGCGTGGGCTCGAAGCTCACCGTCGGCCCCGAGGGGGCGGTGCCGACCTGGATGCTGGGCAGGATCTTGCCGGCGATCGTGCGCTGCTCGAGACGGAACGCGACATGGTCCTGCTTGAGGCAGGCGGTGTGCTTGGCGCGCGGGTCGTCGAGACCCTTGTGACCATTGATGATCGCGTTCGGCGTGCCGGCCTCCGGCTTGGACGAGATCCCGCACGCTGACAGCGAAAGTGCGGACAGCGCAACGGCCGCCGCCAGCTTCGCAGAGGGCATGGGCCAAGAGGGTAGTGGATGATTCGGTTTGAGTGATCGCCTTCGCCGCCCTAACCGGACCCTTACCCAAGGCCGGCGTCGTCGTGGTGGCGGCGCTGGCGGCGGTGGTGCTGCTGGTCTCCGACCGCCGGGCCCGCGCGGTCGCGATGCTGGGCGCGTTGGTCCTGGCGCCGGTGCTGCTGCTCACCGATATCTGGAGCTCACCGCAGCTGAACATCGTGCATCGCCACCCGCTGGAGGCCGTGGTGGGCGCGGCGGTGGTGGTCGCAGCGCTCATCGCCGCGGCGGCGGTCATCGCGCGCCGCCCGTGGCTGGTGGCGCCGCTGGCGGTGTTCGCGCTGCCCTTCCGCGTCCCCATCTCCACCGGCGGCGGCACCGCCAACGGGGGCACCTCCAACCTGCTCGTCCCCCTCTACTTCGTCATCGCCGCCGCGGCGCTGGCGTGGATCTACCACGCGTGGCGCGCGCCGTCTGAGCCTCCCGCAGCGCCCGGCCCACCACCCGGCCCACCACCCGACCCACAGTCCACGCCCGTGCCCGGGGACGGCCTTGTGGACTGGGTCGTGCGCCTGCTGGCGCTCTACGTCGTCCTCTACGGCGTCCAGGCCTGGTATTCGGCCAACTTCGAGCAGGCGCTCCAGAACATGGTCTTCTTCTACGTGCCGTTCGCGCTGCTGCTGTGCCTGCTGCGCGGGCTGGAGTGGGATCGCCGGCTCATCCGCGACTGCATGCGGGTGACGGTCGCGCTGGCGCTCGTCTTTTCGCTCATCGGCTTCTTCGAGTACGCCACCAAGACGATCATCCTCAGCTCCAAGCTGGTCATCGCCAACGACCTGCACACCTACTTCACCGTCAACTCGGTGTTCCTGGACCCCGACATCTTCGGGCGCTACCTGGCGCTGGCGATCATCCTGCTCGCGGTCGCGCTCATCTACGACTTCCCGCAGCGCGTCCAGGCGAGCGTCGCCGTCGTGCTCGCCGTGCTCTGGGCGTGCCTGTTCCTCACCCTCAGCCGCTCGAGCCTCGCCGCGCTGCTCGTCGGCCTGGCGGTGCTGGCGGCGTTGCGCTGGAAGCCCGGGCGCGCGCTCGTGATCGCCGTGGTGGTGATCGCCCTGGGCGCGATCGCGGTCGCGGCGTCGCCCAAGACCTTCGGGCTCAACCAGGGGATCAACGGCGCCTCCAGCGGCCGCGGCGGCTTGGTCAGCGGCGGCCTGTCGCTGTTCGGCGACCGCCCGGTCTGGGGCTATGGCTCGGGCTCCTTCGTCACCCAATACCGCCGCCACAACCGTCTCACCGCCACGTCGCTGTCGGCCTCGCACACCATCCCGATCACGGTCGCCGCGGAGCAGGGCCTCATCGGCGAGCTCGCCTACCTGACCTTCGTCATCTGCGCGATGGTGTGCGTGGTCAGGCGCGCACGGGGGGACCCGGTGCGCTCGGCGGTCGCCGCCGCGTTCATCGCCCTGGTCTTCCACACCCTGCTCTACGCCGACTTCCTGGAGGACCCGACGACGTGGGTCCTGCTGGGGATCGGCCTGGCGCTGGCGGCCGCGCCGGCGGTCCCGGGTGCCGGCGAGAGCGGCGCGGCCGACGTCAGCCGTCGCCGGTCGGCGGCGGTGGCGGGTCCCTGAAGTTGATCTGGTCCTGCGCGTCGCCGACGGCGTCCAGGAGGCGCAGCAGCAGGCCGTGCAGCTGGGCGCGCTCGGCCTCGTCCAGGGGGGCCAGCAGGTCGTTCTGAGTACTGCCGGCGAGCCGGCGGGCGCGGGTGAGCGTGTCGCGGCCCGCGTCGGTGATGTGCAGGGCGTAGGCACGGCGGTCGGTGGGGCGACGCCGGCGCTCGACCCAGCCCTTGGCCTCGAGCTCATCGATCGTCGACACCATCGAGCTCGGGTCGATGCCGGCAGCCCGCCCGAGCTGCTGCTGGCTCACGTCGCCCTCGTGATCGAGCATGTTCATCGCCCCCCACGTCCGCGGGGTCAGCCCCATGGTGGCCAGCCGCTCGGCGAACTGCTTGGACGCGTAGAAGCCCAGCCGGCTGATCAGGTAGCCGGTGTTGCGCAGCAGCGCGGGGTGCAGCAGCAGGCCGGGGTTCGGCTCAGCCATTGCGCGTCAGTTTATTGACAGAACGCACGTTGCGCCAACCATATTATTTGTGCTACAAATGATGCGCACAGCGAACTAAAGGGCGGGCGATGACGACGATCACGCGATGGGTGTTGGCGCACAGACGATGGGTGGCGGCGTTCTGGGTCGTCGTGACGATCGCCGGGATTGCGAGCGTCGGGCAGGCCACCAAGGCGTTCAGCAGCGAGTTCAGCGTCCCCGGGCGCCAGGGGTATGAAACCAACTCGCAGATCCAGCGCCTGTTCGGGCAGGGTGGCCGCACCTCGCCGCTGATCGGGGTGGTGACGCTCCCGCCGGGGACGTCGGTGAGCTCACCGACGGTCCGCGCGGGCCTGGGGAACGTGCGGCAGCGGCTGCAGCGCGCCATCCCCGGCCTGCGGACCGCGTCGTTTGCCTCCACCGGCAACCGCGCGTTCGTGTCCGCCGACGGGCGCACCACCTATGTGCTCGCCTACCCCCCACCCGACAACGAGTCGTTCGGCAACAACACGCGGGCCGCCAAGGCGGCCCAGGCGGCGCTGGCGGGCCAGACCATCGCCGGCGCTCCGGTCCGCGTCACCGGGATCTACGCCCTGCAGAACCAGACCGGCGGCTCGAGCGGGCCGGGTGTGCTCCTCGAGTCGGTGCTGGGCGGCCTGGGCGCGCTGGTCGTCCTGGCCTTCGTGTTCGCCTCGCTGCTGGCCTTCGTCCCCCTCCTGATGGCGATCGTCTCGATCATGGCCACCTTCCTCGTCCTGTGGGGTGTCACCGCGGTGACCAGCGTGTCGATGATCGTCGAGTTTCTGGTGGCCCTCATCGGGCTGGGGGTGGCTATCGACTACTCCCTGCTCGTGGTGGTGCGCTGGCGCGAGGAGCGCGCTCACGGCCACACCGGCGAGGAGGCCGTGGTGCGGGCCATGTCGACCGCCGGGCGAGCGGTCGTGTTCAGCGGGACCACAGTGGCCATCGGGCTGTTGGCGATGGTCGTGCTGCCACTCCCGTTCCTGCGCTCGATCGGCTACGCCGGGATGCTGATCCCACTGGTGAGCGTGATCGTCGCCACCACGCTGCTGCCGATCGTGCTGGTCACCGCCGGCAACCGCCTGGACTGGCCCCACAAGCGCTCCGATGACAGGCCGAGTCTCCAGTGGACGCGCTGGGCAGCGCTGGTGGTCCGGCGGCGCTGGTTCGCCGCCGCCGGCGCCGCGGTGGTGCTGGCCGCGCTCGTCCTCGCCGCCACCGGCCTGCAGCCCGGGCAGGCCAGTGTCGACACCCTCAGCCAGCATGGCGACGCGCGCATCGGGCTGGCGCAGCTCGAACGGTCGGGAATCGGCTCCGGAGCGCTCTCCCCGATGGAGATCCTGGCTCCGGCGGGGCAGGCGCAGCGGGTGGCGGGGACGCTGGCACGCGTGCGCGGCGTCCACGGCGCGGTGGCCCCCACCGGCGCCCAGTGGCAACGTGATGGGACCGCGGTGCTCGATGCGCTGGGCGTGGCCGATCCCTCGACCCCGGCCGGCGCAGACACGCTCACCCGCGTGCAGAGCGCGGCCCGGTCGCTCGGCGACGAGGTCCGCGTGGGCGGCACCGGCGCGGAGAACCAGGACTTCGTCGACGCGATCTACGGGAGCTTCCCACTCATGATCGCGCTGATCGCGGTCCTCACCTTCCTGTTGCTGGCGCGGGCGTTCCGCTCGCTGCTGCTGCCGCTCAAGGCGGTGCTGCTCAACGTGATCAGCGTCGGCGCCGCCTGGGGCGTGATCACCCTGGTGTGGCAGCAGGGCCACGGCTCCGATGCCCTGTGGGGGATCGCCGCGACGCACTCGGTCGACGCCTGGATCCCGCTGATGGTGTTCGCGTTCCTCTTCGGCCTGTCCATGGACTACGAGGTGTTCATCCTGGCCCGCATGCGCGAGGAGTACGACGCCAGCGGCTCCACCGACGCCGCGGTGGTGCGCGGCATCGGGCGCACCGGGCGGCTGGTGACCAGTGCGGCGCTCATCCTGTTCCTGGCCTTCGCGTCGATGGCCTCGGCGCCCGACACGACGGTCAAGGTGTTCGCCACAGGTCTGGCGGCAGGGATCATCCTGGACGCCACCGTCATCCGGGCGCTGCTGGTGCCCGCGGTGGTGTCGCTGTTCGGGCGCTGGAACTGGTGGCTGCCCGAGCGCCCGGCGCGGCTGCTGCGTGTTGAGCCCTCGGTCCCGGCCCGTCCGCCCCGCCCGGCCCGCGCGTCTCGCTCGGCGCCCGGGGGCGCCGGTTAGAGCGGGGTGGTGTAGGCCCCGCTGATGCCACCGTCGACGAGGAACTCCGTGGCGTTGACGTAGGAGGACTCGTCGGAGGCGAGGAACAGCACCGCGTTGGCGATCTCGTCGGCGACGGCGAAGCGGCCCATCGGCACGTGCACCAGCCGGCGCTGCGCGGCCACGGGATCGGCGGCGTAGAGCTCGCGCAGCAGCGGCGTGTCGACCGGGCCGGGGCACAGCGCGTTGACGCGCACGCCGCGCTTGGCGAACTCCACCCCGAGCTCGCGCGACAGGGCCAGCACGCCGCCCTTGGACGCGGTGTAGGAGATCTGCGAGGTGGCCGACCCCATCACCGCCACGAACGAGGCGGTGTTGATCACCGAGCCCCGGGTGGGCGGGGCATTCTCCAGCAAGTGGGGGATCCCGTGCTTGCAGCACAGGAACACGCTGCGCAGGTTGGTGGTCTGCACGCGCTCCCACGCCTCCAGACCGGTTTCGATCACCGAGGCGTCGTCGGTCGGCGAGATGCCGGCGTTGTTGAACAGCACGTCGATCCGGCCCAGCTCGCGCCGCACGCGCGCGTAGAGCTCGGAGACGGCGGTTTCGTCGGTGACGTCGGCGGTGAGCGAGAGCTCGCCCACGTTGTGCTCGAGCATGTCGACGCCGACCACGTGGGCGCCCTCGCGCTCGAACACGGACGCGGTGGCGCTGCCGATCCCCCCGGCGGCGCCGGTGATCACGCATACCTTTCCCGACAGGCGACTCATGCGGTGGCGTAGAAGATCGACTTGACCTCGGTGTACGCGTCGAGGGCGCGTGGGCCCAGCTCGCGCCCGTAGCCGGACTGCTTGAAGCCCCCGAACGGGGTGGAGACCCGTACCGAGGTGTTGGAGTTGATCGAGAGCACCCCGACGTCGAGTGCCCGGGCGACCCGCAGCGCGCGCGCCCCGTCGCCGCTCCAGATCGAGCCCGAGAGCCCGTAGATGGTGTCGTTACCCAACCTGATCGCCTCCTCCTCGGTATCGAATCCGATCACCACGGCCACCGGCCCGAAGATCTCCTCGCGTGCTGCCCGCGCCCCGGCGTCGACCGGGCACAGGACGGTGGGAGCAAACCAGAATCCCGGTCCGTCCGGAGCGGACCCGCGAAAGGCCACGGACGCGCCCTCGTCCACAAACGACCCCACGTGCTCGCGTTGGCCCGCCGAGATGAGCGGCCCCATCTCGGTCTCCTCCGACAGTGGGTCGCCTACCCGGATCGCGGTGACCGCGCGCTCGAGCCCGGCCATGAACTCGTCCATGGCCTCGCGCTGGACGAGGATCCGCGAGCGCGCGCAGCAGTCCTGGCCGGCGTTGCCGAAGACCGCGCCCGGCGCCGCCGCAGCCGCCGCGGCGAGGTCGGCGTCGGCGAACACGATATTGGGCGACTTGCCGCCCAACTCCAGCGTCACCCGCTTGATCGTCTGCGCCGCGCCGGCCGCGATCGAGCGGCCCACCTCGGTGGATCCCGTGAAGGCCACCTTGGCCACTCCGGGGTGCTCCACCAGCCGCGCGCCGCACACCGATCCGGGTCCCACGACGACGTTGAGCACGCCCTCGGGCAGCCCGGCCTCGAGCGCGAGCTCGGCGAAGCGCAGCGCGGTCAGCGGCGTCAGCTCCGCCGGCTTGAGCACGATCGTATTGCCGGCGGCCAGCGCCGGCCCCATCTTCCAGCTCGCGATGGTCAGCGGGAAGTTCCAGGGAACGATGAGCCCGACGACGCCGAGCGGCTCGCGCACCGTCCAGGCCTGCCCGCCTGCCACCGGGATCGTGTCGCCCGTCAGCCGCTCGGGTGAACCGGCGTAATAGCCGAACACCTGGCTCACCATGCCCATCTCGCCGCGCGCGTCCCCGATGGCCTTCCCGGCGTTGCGCGCCTCGAGCTGGGCCAGTTCCTCTTGGTGATCGCGCACCACCTCGGAGAGCGCGCGCAGGTGCGCCGCCCGGTCTGAGGGGGTCACCGCCCGCCAGGCCGGGAAGGCCGCGACGGCGCGCTCCACCGCCCGGTCCACGTCGGCGGCGTCGGCGCGGGGGACCTCCTGGAGCACCGCCTCGGTGGCGGGCTCCAGGACCTCCAGGACCCCGCTAGGCAAGCTCGGCCGCCGCGGGGTCGACCACCGTCACGCCGTCCTCGCCGAACTCGATGGTGTGGATCGGGCCCTTGAACGTCTTCCGGGCTGAGGCGTAGTACCAGATCGTCACCGCCGCCATCACGATGATCGTGACCAGCGGCGCGTAGTTGAACGCCGACCAGCTGAAGGCGCTGTTCCACGGGACCGCGGCGGGGGTGAACGGCAGGCAGAAGATGATCACGCACAGCGCCACCCACACGATGGCGATGAGGTTGATCCACTTGTACTTGCGGCCCAGCGTCCACGGGCCGGCCTCGAAGGCGTCGCCCATCCGCCATCGCAGGAACACCGGGATGGTGTAGGCGATGTAGAGACCGATGACCGAGATGGACGTCACCGCCAGGAAGGCCACCGGCAGACCGGCGTGGTTGCCCTTGAACGCCGGGATGGTGATGATGAAGGCGAACGCGGCCACGAACACGACCGCCCACGTCGGGGTCTGGCGCTTGTTGAGCCGACGCCACAGGTTGTGGCCGGGCACGGCGCCGTCACGCGAGAACGCGAACGTCATCCGGCTGGCGCTGGTGACACAGGCCATGCCGCAGAAGAGCTGGCCGATGGTGGAGATGACGAGCACCGCCTTGGCCGCCGACGACGTCAGCGCGGACTCGATGATCGACTGCGAGGTCCCGCCCGCCGCGTCGATCGCCTTGGTGTGCGTGGCGGCGAAGGTCAACGCCAGCAGCACGAACCAGCCGAACACGGCCGAGTAGAACACCGACCGCCACACGCCCTTGGGCGCCGCCATCGCGGCGTCGTGGGTCTCCTCGGAGATGTGCGCCGACGCGTCATACCCCGTGATCGTGTACATGGTGAGCAGGAACCCGAGCGGCAGCACGTAGAACCAGTACATGTTGTTGCTGAAGCCCGAGAAGTTCTGACGATGCCCGAAGACGAAGCCGAAGCTCTGGTGATGGCTGGGCACGGCGACCAGCAGCACGATGATCACCAGCACGCCGATCACGTGCCACCAGACGGAGACCTGGGTGAAGAGGGCCACCAGGTGAGACGAGAAGATGTTGATCAACGCGTGGGCGATCAAGATGATCGCGAACAGCACGAACACGTGGTGCAGCGACGACTGCACGCTGGCGGTGGCGAAGTTGACACCGAACAGGTGCAGGCCGTAGAAGGAGAGTGTCGAGTTCAGGAACGTCGCCGCCGCGTAGTCGACCGATGCGGTGACGGCGACCAGCCCCACGAGGTTGAACCAGCCGGTGAACCATCCCCAGGCCGGTCCCCCCAGTTTCGAGGACCAGTAGTAGATGCCACCGGCCGTCGGCATTGCCGACGCCAATTCGGCCATCGAGAACGCCACGAGCAGGATGAACACGCTGATGACCGGCCACCCGATGGAGATCGCTACCGGGCCGCCGTTCAGCCAGGCCTGTCCGTATGTGGTGAAGCATCCCGCCAGGATCGAGATGATCGAGAACGAGATGGCGAAGTTGGAGAATCCGCTCCATCCGCGCTTGAGCTCCTGCTTGTAGCCCAGCTCGGCGAGACGTTGCTCATCGGCTGAGAGAGGCTCAGCTTCTGCGGTCATCCGGCCCTCCTCGGGAAAAGGTCTGCTGATCGGCCCTTCAAGGCGCGAGAACCATATGTCCGCGTGACACGTCAAGTCAAGGGCTCGATCCCCAATGCACCTCGGCGCCCACCCCGGGACGAGTGTCAGCCGCGCGGCAGTAGCCCCGCGAGGATGTGCTCGGTGCCCCGCAGGTGCTCGGTCATGACCCGCGCGGCCAGCGCCTCGTCATGGCGGCGCACCGCGGCGACGAGGCGGCGGTGCTGGTCATTGGCGGAGTCCAGGACCTCGGGCGGGTGGGCGATGTGGGAGATGAGCGCGCCCATCGCGCCCTGGATCTCGGTCATCTGCTTGACCAGGCGCGGGCTGCCGGTGAGCTCGGCCAGCCCCACGTGGAAGCGCACGTCGAGTTGCCGGTAGGCGGGGAAGTCGTCGAGCAGGTCGTCGATCGTCACCACCAACTCCTCCAGGGTGTCGATCGCCGCCGGCCGGGCCCGCTCGGCGGCCAGTACCGCGATCCCGACCTCGACGGTCATGCGCCCGTCGCACACGTCGCGCCAGCCCGCCAGCACCTCGCGCGACGGCGGCAGCGCCGGTGGCTGGGGGTCGGACACGAACGTCCCGCCGCCCCGGCCCCGGGTGGCGCGCAGGTGACCGCTCTGACCTAGCGCCACCAGGGCCTGGCGCAGCGTGGAGCGCGCGATCCCGAGGCGGGCGCACAGCTCGCGCTCGGCGGGCAGGCGCGTCCCCGGTGACAGCAGCCCCAGCTTGATGGCGGTGCCCAGCCGGTCCACCGTCTCCTCGAACGCCGTCTGGGAGTGCACAGGGGCAAACACCGCCTCCAGCGAGGTCGAGACGTCGTGGTTGGTCGACGTCGTCACAACCGCTCGAAGCCGCGGAAGCGCTCCCAATCGGTGACGGCGGCCTCGAACGCCGTGAGCTCGACGTCCGCGGCGTTGACGTAGTGATCGACCACGTCATCGCCGAACGCGCCGCGTGACACCTCGCTGGTGGCAAACAGGTCGCGGGCGTCGCGCAGCGTCGTGGGCAGCCGCGGCTTGTCAGTGGCGTGGTAGGCGTTGCCCTGGTAGGCGGGCTCGAGCTGAAGCTCGTTCGCCACGCCGTGCAGGCCGGCGGCGATGATCGCGCTCAGCGCCAGGTACGGATTGAGATCGGACCCGCCGGCCCGCAGTTCGAAGCGCAGCCCCTGCCCGTGCCCGACCACGCGCAGCGCGCAGGTGCGGTTGTCCTGGCCCCAGGCGACCGTGGTGGGGGCGAACGACCCCTCCACGAAGCGCTTGTAGGAGTTGATGTTGGGGGCCAGCAGCACCGTCAGCTCACGCAGGCAGGCGAGCTGTCCCGCGAGGAAGGACTCGAACAGCGGGCGATCGCCGGCGAACACGTTGCGCCCCTCCCCGTCAGCCAGCGAGAAGTGGATATGGCACGAGCTGCCCTCCCGCTCGTCGAACTTCGCCATGTAGCTGATGGCCGTCCCCTCCTGGGCGGCGATCTCCTTGGCGCCGTTCTTGTAGATGGAGTGGTCGTCGGCGGTGCGCAGCGCCTCGGCGTAGTGGAAGTTGATCTCATGCTGGCCGTAGTTGCACTCGCCCTTGGAGTTCTCCACCGCCATCCCGGCGCCCTCCATGGCGTTGCGGATGCGGCGGATCAGCGGCTCGATCCGCGCGGTGCCCAGCATCGAGTAGTCGACGTTGTAGAGGTTGGCGGGCTCGAGGTTGCGGTAGGCCTTGTGCCACGCCGACTCGTAGGTCTCGCGGAACACCATGAACTCGAGCTCCGTGCCCGCGTTGGCACTCCACCCGCGCTCGGCCAGCCGGGCGAGCTGTCGGCGCAGGATCTGGCGCGGCGAGGCGACGACGTCGGACCCGTCCTCCCAGGCCAGGTCGCACAGGACCATCGCCGTGCCCTCCTGCCACGGGACCGGACGCAGCGTGGCCAGGTCGGGCTTGAGCACGAAATCGCCGTAGCCCCGCTCCCAGGACGACATCGCGTAGCCGTCGACAGTGTTCATGTCGACGTCGACGGCCAGCAGATAGTTGCAGCCCTCGGCGCCGTGGTCGACGACCTCATCCAAGAAGTGGCGGGCCGTCAGGCGCTTGCCCTGAAGTCGGCCCTGCATGTCGCACAGGGCGATCAGCACGGTGTCGATCTCGCCGGCCTCGACCCGGCTGCGGAGCTCCTCGAGCTTCATCCCACCACCCTCCGAAAATCAGGTTGCCGAGGCCGTCGTGTGAACGCGGACGGCCACTTGGTGCGCGAAGGTATAGGAACCAAGCCTTAAACGCTAGGGTGCCGCCCCGGTGGCCGATCTGATCACCATCATCGACCGTCTGGCTGAACGCCTCGGGCCCGTGGACGGCGAGCCCGTGCCCCTGGACGGCGGCATCACCAACCGCAACTACCGCGTGCGCTTCGGCCAGCGCGACTGCGTGCTGCGGCTGCCCGGCCGCGACACCGACCTGTTGGGGATCGACCGGGCCGCCGAGCGCGTGGCCACCGAGCGCGCCGCCGCGCTCGGTATCGCGCCGCCCCTCATCGCCGCCGATGAGGAGTGCATGGTCACCGAGTGGCTCCCGGGCGCGCCGATCGACGGCGCCCGCCTGCGTGCCGATCCGTCCAGCGCCGCGCGGGCGCTGCGGGCGTTTCACCGGTCCGGGCTGCGGCTGCCGGTGCGCTTCTGGGTCCCGGACCTGCTCGCCGACTACGCCCAGCTCGTGGCCCGGCGCGGCGGGACGCTGCCCGGCAGTTTCACGCGCACCCGCGAGCTTGTGGCCCGCATCGCCGAGGTCATGCCGCTCGCCGAACCCGTCCCCTGTCACGACGACCTGCTGCCCGGCAACGTCCTCGCCGCGGACGCCGACCCGGGCCACGCGCTCCTCGTCGACTGGGAGTACGCCGGCATGGGTCACCGCTACTTCGACCTGGGCAACCTGGCCGTCAACAACGAGTTCGACGAGGGCGCCCAGGAACGCCTGCTGGAGGCCTACTTCGATCAGCCGCCCGACCCGGGGCGCCGGGCCGCGCTGCGGCTGATGATGCTCGTCTCCGACGCCCGCGAGGCGGCGTGGGGCGTGGTGCAGGGCTCGCTCTCGGAGTTGGACTTCGATTTCGCCGACTACGCGCGCCAGCACTTCTCCCGTCTGGAACGCAATGCCTCAGACCCCCGACTGGAGGAGTGGATGCGTGCCGCGACCCCGTGACGTTCCCGACCGCGCCCGCGTCGTCATCATCGGCGGCGGGGTCGGAGGCGCCTCCATCGCCTATCACCTCACGCAGTTGGGCGAGCGCGACGTCGTGCTGGTCGACCGCAACGAGCTCACCAGCGGTTCGACCTTTCATTCGGCCGGGCTGGTGGGACAGCTGCGCGGGAGCGTGTCGCTGACGCGGATGATGATGGACTCGGTGGCGCTGTACCGGACGCTCGACTGCGGCTGGGTGGAGTGCGGGGGCATCCGCCTCGCCTGCACCGAGGAGCGCGAGCAGGAGGTCATGCGCCAGGTCGCCTGGTCGCGGACGTTCGGCCTGCCGCTGGAGTTGCTGTCGGCCGAGGAGGCCCAGGCGCTGTTCGGACTCATGGTCACCGATGGCGTGCGGTGCGCCTCCTACCTGCCCACCGACGGCTACCTCGACCCGTCCATGCTCACCTATGCCCTCGTCGACGGTGCCCGGCGCGGCGGCTGCCAGGTGTTCACCCACACTCGGGTGCACGACGTGGTGGTCACCGAGGGCCGGGTGCGCGGCGTCAGGACCGAGTGGGGCGACATCGAGGCTGAGGTGGTGGTCAACGCCGGCGGCATGTACGCCGCCGAGATCGGCCGGATGGCCGGCGTCCGGGTGCCGGTCATCCCCTTCGCGCACGAGTACCTGGTGACCCAGCCCTTTCGTGAGCGCGCCGTGAGTGGCGGCGGGGGGGAGATCGAGCATCTGCCCACCCTCCGCGACCCCGACAACCTCATCTACTTCCGCGAGGAGGGCGCGGGACTCGTCATGGGCGGCTACGAGCGCGAGAGCGCGCCGTGGTTCCTGGACGGGCAGGACGTCGACCGCATCCCGGCGGACTTCAACGGCCGGCTGCTGGAGGAGGACTGGCCGCGGTTCGAGGAGATCGCCACCAACTCGTCCAAGCGCGTGCCCGCCATGGAGGATGTCAAGGTCACGCGGCTGATCAACGGGCCCGAGGCCTTCACCCCGGACAACGAGTTCTGCCTGGGCGAGAGCGATGTTCGTGGCCTGTTCGTGGCCGCCGGCTTCTGCGCCCACGGGCTGGCCGGCGCCGGCGGGATCGGCAGGGTGATGGCCGAGTGGATCGTGACCGGGGAGCCGTCACTCGACGTCTGGGAGATGGACATCCGCCGCTTCGGCGCGCAGTACCGCTCGCCGCGGTACTCGCTGGCGCGCGCCAAGGAGGTGTATGAGACCTACTACGACATCCGCTACCCCGGCCACGAGCGCCAGGCGGGACGCCCGCTGCGCACCTCGAGCGCCTACGCCTGGCACCGCGATCACGGCGCCGCGTTCGGCGAGAAGTCCGGCTGGGAGCGCGTCAACTGGTATGACCCGAACGCGTCGGCGGGAGACGAGAGCCTGCGCCCGCGCGGGTGGGCCGGCCGCCACTGGTCGCCGGCGATCGGCGCCGAGGCGCTCGCCACCCGGACCGCGGCCGGCCTCTACGACGAGTCGTCGTTCGCCAAGCTCGAGGTGGCCGGGCCCGGCGCGGCGCAACTGCTCACGCGGCTATGCGACAACCGGATCCCCGACGAGCCCGGCCGGATCGTCTACACGCAGATGCTCAACCGCCGCGGCGGGATCGAGTGCGACTTCACCGTCACCCGCGTCGGGCGGGTGGGGTCCGATTCCTTCCAGATCGTCACCGGCACCGCGTTCGGCAATCACGACGCCGCCTGGATCCGCCGCCACCTACCCCATGACGGATCGGTGACGCTGTCAGACGTCACCTCGCAGTGGGCGTGCTTCGCTCTGTGGGGCCCCAAGGCGGCGGAGATCCTGCGCCCGCTCACGGCCGACCCGCTCGACTTCGGCTACATGCGGATGCGCGAGCTCGCCATCGGGGACGTCCCGGTGCGGGCGCTGCGAGTCACCTTCGTCGGTGAGGCGGGGTGGGAGCTGTACTGCCCCACGGAGTTCGGCGCCGGCCTGTGGCGGGTGCTGTGGGAGGCGGGGCGACCCCACGGGCTGATGGCCGGGGGGTACCGCGCCATCGACGCGCTGCGACTGGAGAAGGGCTATCGGGTGTGGGCGGCGGACATCACCCCCGACGAGACCCCGCTGGAGGCCGGGTTGGACTTCTGCGTGCGCGAGGACCGCTCGTTCGTGGGCGCCGACGCCCTGCGTGACCCGGAGCGGCGGCTGCGCTGCCTGGTGCTCGAGGATCCGCGCTCGGTGGCGCTGGGCAACGAGCCGGTCCGGGTCGGAGAGGAGATCTGTGGGCGGGTGACCAGCGGGGGCTATGGCTACGCGGTCCAGCGCTCCATCGCCTACGCGTATCTGCCCGCCGAGCACGGCGTCGGCACCGAGGTCCACGTCGATATCTTCGGCCGCTGGGTCGCCGGGGAGGTGGCGGCCGAACCGCTGCTGGACCCCGAGGGCGCACGGATGCGCACGCTCAACTGACCCCAAGCTGCCACCGCGCGCGCAACCGACCCCCGGCCGGCGCCGCGCGCGCTCACCTCGCCATTTTGGGTTGCATCTGTGGCGCAAAGGGATAGGATCGCCTTCTCGTGACGTGGGGATTTCTGTGGTTGATGCTCGCGCTCAAGCTGCCGATCGCAGCACTCATCTACCTGGTGTGGTGGGCGATCAAGCAGGAGCCCGAGGACGAGACGTCGTCTGACGACGACGGCGGGATCAAGCGTCATCGCCCGCATCCCCGTCAGCCGTTCCCCCGCCGCCCGCGGCGTGGCCCCCACGGCGACCCCGCTCCGCACCCGCCGGCGCGGGTCCGGACCGTGCGCGCCCGCGCCCGCACCGTCGGGCACTGAGCGCCGCCTGCGTCGCTGTCAGACTTGCCGCCCATGAACGGTGACAGGGAAGCCGCGCCCGACCCGCCCGCGCTTGGCGCCGGCCGCGAGGCCACGGCGTCGGTCCTGTCTGACGGCACCATCATCCGCCTGGTGGAGGAGGGCCGCATCCGCGTCGACCCGTGGGACCCGGCGCTCGTGCAGCCGGCCAGCGTCGACCTGCGCCTCGGCGACTCCTTCCGCGTCTTTCACAACCACCTGGCCACGGCGATCGACCTGCGCCGGCCGCCGGACAAGCTGACCGAGGAGGTGGTGGTCCCCGAGGGGGAGTCGTTCGTCATCCACCCCGGCGAGTTCTGCCTGGGCCGCACGCTGGAATGGGTCGAGCTGCCCGACGACATCGTGGCCCGCATCGAGGGCAAGTCCAGCCTCGGGCGGCTGGGCCTGATCGTCCACGCCACGGCGGGCTTCTGTGACCCGGGCTGGAAGGGCACCCTGACCCTGGAGCTCAACAACCTCACCCGCGTGCCCATCATCCTGCACCCCGGGCTGGAGATCGCCCAGCTCTCGTTCATGATGCTCGACCGCCCCGCCCTACGGCCCTACGGCAGCCCCGAGCTGGGCAGCCACTATCAGGGCCAGCGCGCCGCGACCGCCAGCCGGTACCGCTCGGCGCGCGAAGGGGCGGATCCCGGTGATTTGGGATAGGCTCGGGCCCCCGCGATGTCCGCCCTGCTGCTGATCACCGCCGCCGACGAGCCCTCCAAGGTGCCGTTCTTCATCATCGGCGGGGTGCTGGCCATTTACGCGGTCATCCTGGCCACGATCGGCATCCAGCGTCCGAGTTTCGCCTCGGACCGCGTCGGTGAGCGTGGCGTGATCACGCTCACCGCGGTGCTGGTCGTGATCGCCGTCGGCACCAGCATCGCCACCTCCTGACGCCCGCGACCGGCGTCGTGACGGCCTCGCCCTCGTGTGCGGAGCGCGCGGAGATGGGTAAGTAAAGTCTGATTCGCAAGGTCGTCGACGCCCTGTTTGACCAAGAGGCGGCCTCCGGTAACCGCGTCAAGGAGCGCTATGACCACCGAGACTCAACAAGGGATGGACGGGGGCGGCGTAGCGACGTCGACCGGGACCCTGACCGTCACCGATAACCGCACCGGGAAGCAGTACGAGATCCCGATCGAAGACAACACGATCCGCGCGACCGAGCTGCGCAAGATCAAGACGCACGACGACGACTTCGGGTTGATGACCTATGACCCCGCCTACATGGCGACGGCGTCGTGTCGCTCGGCCATCACCTACATCGACGGCGACAAGGGCATCCTCGAGTACCGCGGCTACCCGATCGAGCAGCTGGCGGAGAAGTCCAGCTACCTCGAGGTCGCCTACCTGCTGATCCACGGCGAGCTGCCCACCCAGCAGCAGCTGGACGAGTGGGATCACCTCATCACCATCCACACCTTCGTCCACGAGAACGTCAAGGAGTTCATGCAGGGGTTCCGCTACGACGCGCACCCCATGGGCATGCTCCTGGCGTCCGTCGGCGCCCTCTCGACCTTCTACCCCGAGGCGTCGGCGATCAAGGACCCCGACAGCCGCTACCTGCAGGTCATCCGGCTGCTGGCCAAGATGCCGACACTGGCGGCGTTCTCCTATCGCCACAACCGCGGCATGCCCTACGTCTATCCGGACAACGACCTCAGCTACGCCGGCAACTTCCTCTCGATGATCTACAAGATCGCCGAGCTCAAGTACGAGCCCGACCCGCGGCTGGAGCACGCCCTCGACGTGCTGTTCATCCTGCACGCCGACCACGAGCAGAACTGCTCGACGAGCGCCGTGCGCAGCGTCGGCTCCTCCCAGGTCGACCCCTATTCCGCGGTGGCCGCGGGCGTGGCGGCGCTCTACGGGCCGCTGCACGGCGGCGCCAACGAGGCGGTGCTGCGGATGCTGAAGCGGATCGAGACCACGGAGAACGTCCCGGACTTCATCGCGGGGGTCAAGAACGGCAACGAGCGTCTGATGGGCTTCGGCCACCGGGTCTACAAGAACTTCGACCCGCGGGCCAAGATCATCAAGAAGGCCGTCGACGAGGTGTTCGAGGTGACGGGCAAGAACCCGCTGCTGAACATCGCCACCGAGCTCGAGAAGATCGCGCTCGAGGACGACTACTTCGTCAGCCGCAAGCTCTACCCCAACGTCGACTTCTACTCCGGCCTCATCTACGAGGCGCTGGGCATGCCGGTGGAGATGTTCCCGGTGCTGTTCGCCATCGGGCGCACCAGCGGCTGGATCGCCCAGTGGCTGGAGATGATCGATGATCCCGAGCAGAAGATCGCCCGGCCGCGACAGATCTACACCGGCGGGCGCGGGCTGGACTACGTCCCGATCTCAGAGCGCTCCTAGCGTCATCAGTGATGGCGGGCACACTCGGTGCCCCCCAGCCGTCCTAGATTTGAGGGCGTGGACATCCACGCCCTCAGCGACGGCCGCGTGGTCGTTATCCGGCCCATCCGCGCCGATGACGTCGATCGGCTTCAGGCCGCCCACGGCCGGCTCTCCCCGCTGTCGCGCTACCGGCGCTTCATGACCGCCAAGCCGTACCTCAGTGCTGCCGACGCGACCTACCTGTCGATCGTCGACGGACGTGACCACTATGCGCTGGTCGCCACGTTCGCCGACAGCCCGGAGGCGGAGGAGGCGATCATCGCCGTTGCCCGCTTCGTGCGTTTGCCTGACGATCCGGCGGCCGCCGAGTTCGCGATCGTGGTCGGCGACGACTGGCAGGGCGAGGGCCTCGGACGCGAGCTCATGGGACGCCTCGTCGATGCCGCCGTCTCGCACGGGGTGCGCCGCTTCGAGGCCACCATGCTCGCCGACAACGTCGCCATCCATCGTCTGTCCGAGCGCTTTGCCGCGGGACCGCTGCGTCGCCTGCGCAGTGGCAACACCTTCGACGTCGAGTTCGACCTGCCCACCCGGAGCACCAACGTCCCTGCGATCATCGCCGGGTGCGTTGGAAGCTGACCGAACGCGCCGGTCCCAAGGTGAGGCGGTCGTCGTTTGACGACGTGGACCGGGCCTTGGAGGCTCTGGAGGCGCGCGGACGCGAGCTGGCCGGGGCGGCGCCCGGCGACGCGGTCAACGTCAAGTACAAGCGGTTCCAGCCCGAGCAGCGGGTGGTGGCGCGCCTGGAGCTCGCCGGGCCCGAGCGCCTCGTGCCCAGCGTCCGCGTCGGCGTCGACGTGCGCGGCGACGGCTCGGTGGAGGCCTTCCGCGGCCGCGTGCGGCGCGAGATCGTCACGGAGCAACGGGGCGAGAGCCCGTATGCGGCGCTGCGCCGGGTGGTCAGCGAGCGCTGATCGGTCGCGTCACAGCACCAGGGTCTGCCCGTGCCGGCGCAGCCAGCGTGACTGCTCCCGGTAATCCGGGCACCAGCGCGCCAGCAGGGCCCAGAACCGCGGCGAGTGGTCCATCACCTTAAGGTGGCAGACCTCGTGCCAGACGACGTAGTCCAGCACCGCCTCGGGCGCGAGCAGCAGTCGCCAGTTGAAGCTCATCGCACCGCTGCGCGAGCAACTCGCCCACCGGGTCCGCTGGCCGCGGATGGTGAGCTTGGAGTAGGACAGGCCGGCCAGCGCGCAGGCATGCTCCAGCCGGGGGGCGATCTCCGCGCGCGCCGCCCGCCGGTACCAGCGCTCCAGGGCGGGCTTGCGCTCCGCTCCGGCCGGGGCCCACAGCACCGCGCCGCGGCGGTGGACCCGGGTGCGCCCCGGGTCGGCGCGGACCTGCAGTAGCTCGCCCAGGTAGGGAACGGCGTCGCCGCGGGCGGCGACCGCCTGCTGGGCGTGGGCGAGCTCGCTCAGGCGCCGGCGGATCCACGGCTCGAGCTCCCGAACGGCCGCGGCTGCCTCGCGCTCGGCGGCGCGGCGGGGGAGCACCACCTCGACGCCATCGCCGTCGACGTTGACCCGGATGCGCCGCGCGCGCTCCGAGCGCCTCACCCTGTAGTCGATCTCCCGCCTGTATTCGCTCTCCGGCATGACGTTGATTGAGAGTACGGTCCAGGGCCGACATGCCGTCGTTTCCGGAACCGAACGACCTCAGCACGGCAGCGGTGGGGCTGCGGCTCGCCGCCGAGCGCGACATACCCGAGGTCCTCATCGCCCACGAGGACGATCCCCAGCTCTATCGCCGTCTCGGCCTCGCCCGCCCGCCCAGCGGCGCCGAGCTCGGGCGCCGCGTGGAAGCGGGCCCGGGCGACCGGGCGATGGGCACCGGCGTGTGGCTGACGATCGTCGCCGCGAGCGCCGACGAGTGCATCGGGCAGATCGACGTCCACGCCGTGGACTGGGATCACGCGCGGGCCGAGCTGGGCATCTGGACCGCTCCGGCGCACCGCCGCCGTGGTGTGGCCTCCGGGGCGCTGCGCCTGGCCGGCCGTTGGCTGCTCACCGAGTGCGGCCTCGCCCGGGTCCAGGTCGTCACCGAGCCTGACAACGTGGCGATGGTGGCGGCGGCGCGCCGGGCCGGCTTCGTCGAGGAGGGGAGGCTGCGGGGCTACGTGCGCGAGCGCGGCCGGCGGCTCGACGTCACGATGCTGGCGCTGGTCAACGCGGACCTGATGGAGGCCGCATGAGCGAGTGGCGCGTCGTGTTGCCTCCGGGCGTCGGTCAGCCGTTCGAGGTCTACGTCAACGGCGTGCGCCAGGAGCTCGGGACCGACTTCCGCGTCTCCGCGGGTGAGCTGCTGTTCGAGCGCGAGCTGGTGCACCAGCGGCTCGGGCGCTGGGCGTGGTTCTGGGGCTTCTGGGGGATCGGGACCTACAAGCGCCAGGACGACGTCGACGTGCGCTACGAGGTTGATGGGCAGCCGATGCTCGCCCACGCCCTGAAGATCACGCCACCGCCGTCTTGACGACCTCGCGGGCCACCCACGGGCGGTGTAGGCGCAGGGCCGAGAGGATCGCCCGCGTCGCGTGCGAGCGGTTCAGCGTGTAGAAGTGGACGCCCGGCGCCCCGCGCGCCAGCAGCTCGGCGCACTGCAACGTGGCATAGGAGACGCCGAGCTGGAGCACGGCGTCGGGATCGTGTGAGCGCCATTCGAGCGCCTCGAGCAGCTCGGGCGGGATCGTCGCTCCGCACATGCCGGTGATGGTCTTGATCTGGCGCAGGTCGGTGATGGGCATCACGCCGGGGAGGATCGGGACGTCGATGCCGGCCGCCCGGGCCTCGTCCACGAAGCGGAAGTACAGCTCGTTGTCGAAGAACATCTGCGTGATCAGGAACGAGACCCCGTTGTCGATCTTGTCCTTGAGGAAGCGCAGGTCGTGCGCCAGGTCCGGAGCCTCGGGGTGGACCTCGGGGAAGCATGCGCCGCCGATGCAGACGTCGTGGTCTGAGTGGATGAGCGCCGCCAGCTCGGTGGAGTACTGCAACCCGCCGGGGTGCGGCTTCCAATCGGTCTCACCCCGGGGCGGATCGCCGCGCAGGGCGAGGATGTTGTCGATCCCGGCCTGGCGCATGTCGGCGATCACGTCCGAAAGCTCCTCGCGCGTGGACCCGACGCAGCTGAGGTGGGCCATCGCCTCGATGCCCAGCTCCTGCTTGATCCACTTGGTCAGCTCCAGGGTGCGCCCGCGCGACGCGCCGCCGGCGCCGTAGGTCACCGACACGAACGCCGGGGAGAGTTGGCGTAGCGACTCCAGTGCCAACCCCAGGACGCGCTCGCCGGCGTCTGACTTGGGCGGGAAGAACTCAAAGGAGAAGATCGGCTCGTCGGCCTCCTCCAGGATCTGATCGATGCGCATGCCCGGCAGCGTAACAACCTTGACACGCTTGTGTCAAGGTTAGGATCGGGCGTGCGCCCTCATGTCGCGCGCCAGCGCTCGACGTCTCCGTCGGGCTCGGCGCGGACGCGCCCCTGCGCCTCCAGGTGGCGCAGGTAGCTGAGGGTCTCGGAGAGAAACCAGGTGGCGTTGCGGACGTCGACCGGCTGGCTGTAGACGGCGGGAAGCACCTCCAGCGCGGTCTTGGGCGCCGCGGAGACCGAACCGTGCACCGCCGCCAGGCGCTCGGAGACGAGCGCGCGGTTGCCCTCGATGTGGCCGTGCACGTCGACGAACGGCTTGCCGTGCCCCGACAGCGCGAGGCGGGCGTCGAGCACATCCACCTTGTCCAGGGAGCGCAGGAATTCGCCCACCGGGTCGGCCGTGTAGCCGTAGTCGTAGAACAGCGAGATCCGGCCCAGCACGTGGTCGCCGGAGATGAGGATCCGGCGCTCGCGCTGGTAGAGGCAGACATGCGACGGCGCGTGCCCCGGCGTCTCGTAGACGGTCCATTCGCCCAGGTCGGTCTCGAGCGTCACGCCGTCCACCAGCGCACGGTCGGGCTCGACCACCCTGGCCACGCCGGAGGGGAAGTGCTTGGCCCGCTCGGCGTACTCGGCCAGCGCTCGCGGCGGCACCCCGCTCTGGCGTCCCACCTCCAGCCGCCGCTCGAGGGCGGCCTCGGGGTTGTCGGCTCGGGCGGTCGCGTGAGCGTGGTTGGGGTGCAGCCACAGCTCGCAGCCGGCCCGTTCCATGATCGGGGCCGCCTGGCCCCAGTGGTCGGAGTGGGCGTGGGTGCAGGCCAGCAGCCGCACGTGCTCGAGGCGCAGGTTGACCTGGTCCATGGCCCGCTCGAGCTGGGCCAGCGAGCCGGGCTCGTGCATCCCCGTGTCCACCAGCACGATGCCCGATCCGGAGGCGATCGCCCACGCGTTGCAATGGGGGACGCCGGGCCACGGCAGCGGGAGCCGCAGCCGCCACAGGCCGGGCAGCACGCGCTCGCCGCGTCCCAGTTCCTTCTGGCGGGTCGTCGGAGTCACGGCTCGTCACGATATTGGCGGCGCGTAGACTGCGGCGCCTTGGCCAGCACCTCGGACATCGCCAAGCGCTACTTCGCCGCACTCTCCGCGCACGATCTCGATGCCGCCGCGGCCTGTTGGAAGCCCGGGGCGATCGACCGCTTCGTCGGAGGGCAGGACCTGGTGGCGCCCGAGGGGATCCGCGCCTACTTCGGTGAGCTGTTCGCCGCCTTCCCCGACTTCGCGCTGGAGGTGGTGGAGCTCACCACGGCGCGTCACCGGACTGCCGTCCGGTGGCAGGCGCACGGCACCTTCGCCGGCCCCGGGAGCTTTCAGGGCTTCGCCCCCAATCGCGCCCGCGTCCATCTCGAGGGCTGCGACGTCATCAGCGTCGAGGACGAGCTCATCGTCCACAACGACGCCTACATCGACAGCGGCGACCTCGCCCGTCAGCTCGGCCTGCTGCCCGCGACCGGCTCGGCCGCCGAGGCCCGGCTGACCCGCCTGGCCAATGCGCGCACGAGGGTCATGCGCGCCATGCACGGTGTCTCGGTCGAGCCGGTGGCCGACGGTGTGTGGGTCGTCCGTGGTGGCTTCCCGCTCAAGCCCATGAACGTCTATCTCATCGCCGACGGCGACGGCGTCACCGTGTTCGACGCCGGGGTCCAGGCCATGGGTCCGGCGCTGGCCGCGGTCTGCGCCCAGCATGGCGGGGCGCGCCGGGTGGTGCTCGGCCATGCCGATCCCGACCATCGCGGCGCGGCGCCCGCGCTGGGCGTGCCGGTCTTCTGCCATCCCCTCGAGCGCGACACCGCCGTCAACGAGGAGCCCCTGCGTGACTACTGGGACCTGGGCAAGCTGCGCCCCTACGCACGCCCCTACTTCAAGCGGATGCTCCCCGCCTGGGACGGCGGCGCGGTGGCGATCGAGGGCACCATCGCCGAGGGCGACGAGGTGGCGGGATTCGAGGTCGTGGAGCTCCCCGGCCACGCGCCCGGCCTGATCGGCCTGTTTCGCCGCTCCGATCGCCTGGCGCTCGTCTCCGACACCGTCTACACGCTGGACATCCAGACCGGGCGCAAGGGCGGCCCCCGGGTCCCGCATCCGGCCTTTGACGCCGACGTCGAGCAGGCGCGGGCGTCGATCCGCAAGCTCGCCGCACTCGGGCCCGAGCAGGCGTGGGCCGGACACGCCGATCCGGTCACCGGCGATGTCCGCCGGCAGCTCGAGCAGGCCGCCGAGGCGTCCTGATGGGCCGCCGCGGGCGCGAGCGGGCCAAGCAGACCGCGCTGCGGGCGCCCGAGACCGAGTACCGCGACGCCAACGGCAACGTATTGGCCCTGCGCGGGGCGCTCAGCCCGGCGACGCGGCGGGTGTACGCCGAGACCATCGCCGGCGGGCTGCACCGGGAGGACGCCCGGGCCCGCGCGATCGAGATGCTGTTCGAGCGCCTGGCGGTCTCGTGGACGATCTCGGACATCGAGACCTCCCGCGCCAAGGATCTGCTGGCGCGCTACCGGATGGCCACCGCGGCCGAGCGCGAGTTCGTGCTGGACTCGCTGCGCACCCACCTGGCCGAGAACTTCCCCGAGCTGGAGGCCCCATGACCGGATCGGTGCCCGACCCCGAGGCCTTCGCCGCGCTCCTGTGCGACTGGTGCATGGAGGTCGCGCCCGGCGACCGCGTGGGCATCATGTCCACGACCCTGGCCGAGAAGGTGGCGGTGGCGTTGCATCGCGCCGTGCTGGAGCGCGACGCGTGGCCCTACGTGGCTCTCGAGCCCCCGGGGCTCGCCGCCGACCTCTACCGCCACGCCCATCCCCGGCATCGCTCTGAGCCGCCGCCGACCCACCGGGCGGTCGCGGGCGCGCTCGACGCCTTCGTCCGGCTCGACGCGCCCGCCAACACCACCGAGCTCGCCGATGCCGACCCCGCGGTCGTCGCCGCCGTGGCCACAGCGCGCAAGCCGCTTCAGGAGTCGATGCTGCGGCTGCGCTGGACCGGCACGATCCTGCCCACGGCGGCGCTGGCCCAGCAGGCCCGGATGAGCACTGAGGAGTACGCCGCGTTCGTCAACCGCGCGCTGTTCCTCGACCGCCCCGACCCCGTCCAGGCCTGGCGCGACCTCAGCGCCACCCAGGAGGCGATGGTGGCGCGGCTGAGCGCGGCATCGGAGATTCACATCGAGGCCGACGGCACGGACGTCCGCCTCAACGTCGCCGGTCGCACCTGGATCAACTCCGACGGCCACCACAACATGCCCAGCGGGGAGGTCTTCACGGGACCGCACGAGGACTCGGCCACCGGCACGATCCGCTTCACCGTCCCCACCGGCCCTCGCGGGGTGACGGTGACCGGCGTCGAGCTGCGCTTCGAGCAGGGCAAGGTGGTGTCGGCACAGGCCGACCAGGGCGACGACTACCTTCAGGCGGCGCTGGCCACCGACGCCGGCGCGCGCTACCTCGGAGAGCTCGGCATCGGCACCAACGCCGGCATCGACCGCGCCACGGGCCACATCCTCCTTGACGAGAAGATGGCCGGCACGGTCCACCTCGCCCTCGGCCGCTCCTATCCCGAGACCGGCGGGACCAATGACTCCGCCCTGCACTGGGACCTGATCTGCGACCTGCGCGAGGGCGGCCGGCTCAGCGCCGACGGCGAGCCGATCGTCGTGAACGGCGCAGTGACGGTCGTGTGAGCGCTCACACGTCAACCTGCTATTAACGAATCGTTCCCGAGCGGTCCAGTAGTTTGGTCTGCGTATGCGCCGCACGAAAATCGTTGCCACCATCGGCCCCGCCTCCCGTGACCCGGACACGCTGGCGCGCATGGTGGCGGCCGGCCTCGACGTCGCCCGCCTGAACTTCTCCCACGGCGACCGCGAGATGCACGCCGAGAACGCCGCCCGCGTCCGCGCTGCCTCGGCCGCCGTCGGCCGGCCGGTGGCCATCCTCCAGGATCTGCCCGGACCCAAGCTGCGCATCGGGCCGCTCGTCGACGATCGCGTCGAGCTCAAGCCGGGCGAGCGCCTCGTCCTCGCCTGCGGCAGCACCGAGCACGGCCACGAGACGCGCATGTCGGTGTCGTGGGCCGGGCTGGCCGAGTGCGTCGATCCCGGCGACGTCATCTATCTGGCCGACGGCGCCATCCGCCTGCGCGTGGACCAGGTCCGGGGTGGCGAGTGCGAGGTCGAGACGCTGGTCGAGGTCGGCGGCTCCGTCGCATCGCGGCAGGGCCTCAACATCCCGGGCAACACCCGCGGCCTGGTCGCGGTGCCGGAGGAGGACCTGGACATGCTGCGCTTCGGCGAGTCGATCGGCGTCGACGTGGTGGCCCTGTCGTTCGTGCGGACCGCCGAGGACGTCGAGTACGTCCGCCGTCACACCCGCCTACCGCTGGTGGCCAAGATCGAGAAGCCGCAGGCCGTCGACAACGCCGAGGAGATCATCCGCGCCGCCGACACGGTGATGGTGGCGCGCGGCGACCTGGGCATCGAGCTGCCCATCGAGGACGTGCCCATCGTGCAGAAGCAGCTGCTGCGGATCGCCGGTCGCCTGGCCCGCCCGTCGATCACCGCCACCCAGATGCTCGACTCGATGGTGTCCTCGTCGCGGCCGACGCGTGCCGAGGCCACCGACGTCGCCAACGCCATCCTCGACGGGACCGACGCGGTGATGCTGTCCCAGGAGACGGCCGTCGGCGCCTACCCGGTCGAGGCGGTCGAGATGATGGCCTCGATCGCCGAGCGCACCGAGGGCGTGCTCCCCTACCGCGAGTGGAACGAGACCCGCGTGCGCCGCGACGCCCGCGACCCGGCCTACACCATCGCCTACAGCGCCTGTGCCGCCGCTCGCGACCTGGGCCTGGCCGCGCTCGTCGTGCCGACCCTGTCGGGTCGCTCGGCGCGGCTGATCTCGGCCCACCGCCCCTCGGTGCCCATCTACTGCCTCTCGCCCGGGCGCGAGACCGTGCGCCGCTGCAACTTCATGTGGGGCGTGCAGGCGGAGTCGATCCGCCGCCACGAGGTCACCGAGGAGCTCATCGCCGACAGCGCGCGGCGCGTGGTCGAGCTCGGGTGGGTCCAGCGCGGCCAGCGCATCGGGATCACCGCCGGGCTGCCCAGCGGCCGCCCCGGGACCACCAGCCTGTTCCAGGTCCAAGAGGTCTAGGACTCGTCGTCGCGAATATTGCGTTAGGGTGCCCTATTAGGGACACCTAACCTGTGTTACCGTCCCGACCGTAAGCCGAGCGTCGCGCTCGGATATGACGCCTCGCGCGATCTGTGCCGTGAACGAGACCTCCACCCTCGCCCCCCGCCCCGCCAAGCGGACCGCCTCCCGGTCGAGCTCGGTGAGCTTCTACGTCTGGACCGCGGTTGTCCTGGCCGCGGCCGTGGCGATCGTGGTGGTGAGCTGGCACGCCGCCGGTGGCACCACGGACCCCACCGATCTGCCCGCGGGCCATCGCCTCAGCCACACCACGGTGGTCCTCGACAGCGCGATCCTCGTCTTTCGCGAGGGCCTGGAGACGATCCTGGTGCTCGCCGCGATCACCGCCAGCTTCCTGGGCGCCAACACGGTGTACCGCCGCCCCGTGGCGGCCGGGAGCGCGCTGGCCATCGGGGCCGGCGTGCTCACGTGGTTCGGCGTCATCTGGATCATCGGCCAGTTCTCGGGCTCCGAGCTGTCGATCCAGGCGGCGACCGGGATCCCGGCGCTGATCGTCCTGCTCATCGTGATGAACTGGTTCTTTCACAAGGTCTACTGGACTGGTTGGATCTCGCACCACCACAAGCGCCGCCGAGGCCTGCTCGGCGCCGACGCGGACACCAACCGGCGCCGCATGCTGCTCGGCCTCGGGCTGCTCGGGTTCACCTCCGTGTACCGGGAGTGCTTCGAGATCGTGATCTTCCTGCAGAACCTGCGCCAGATCTACGGGGCCGGCGTGGTCCTGGAGGGCGTGGTCATCGGGCTGCTCTTCACGGGCGCGGTCGGGGTGCTCACGTTCGCCCTGCACCAGCGCCTGCCCTACAAGCGGCTGCTCATCATCACCGGGGTCATGCTCCTGTTCGTGCTCCTGGTCCAGGTCGGCGAGCAGGTCAACGAGATGCAGCTGGCCGGCTGGATCGGCACCACCCCGATCACCTGGCTGAGCATCCCCGGCTGGATGGGTACGTGGTTGAGCCTGTTCAACAACTGGGAGACCTTCATCGGCCAGGGCCTCGCGCTCCTGCTCGTCGTCGGCTCCTACGTGCTCGCCCAGTACCTGCGGGTGTGGCGCCCGCGCCGGCGAGGCGCCCGCCCCGCCCATGTGGCCACCGAGGCCCCGGCGCAGCCCGCCGACCTCGCGGTCGCCCCGGCCGGCCGCCAGCGCGGCGAGGGCCGGGTCGTCTCGGTCACCTGAACCCGCGCCGACCACGCGGTGGTCGTGGTCGATCTTGAAGCTATGTCCTTCACTTTCGACCACGGGTCCTGCCGCGGCGATCCGATCCCGCCCTGGATAGCCGTCGTTGACGTTGCGACGCGTCGCCCCGCGCGAGCGTTATACGGACTCGGGGCCGGACCGCTACGCGGCGGCGCGCGAGTAGAACTCGGCCTCGAGCTCCCCGAGTTCGGTGGCCGGCGGATCCCCGTAGAACCACTCGCGGGCGATCCGGTGGAAGTTGCCCCTGGCGTGAAGCTGCGCGATGACCGCCAGCGTGAGCACCTCCATGCGCCGCCCGAAGATGTGGTCGGGCGGGGCGGACTCGTGGCGCAGGTAGCCGAAGTACTCCGAGCGCGGGTCGCTCATGTCGATCAGCACCTGGGTCGCGTACTCGGGGGTGAGCTCGACCTCGCGATCGCTGGTGTACCAGGAGGTGGCGGCCCGGAAGTGAGCCAGCACGCGGTCGGGGTTGAACTTCTCCGGGTTGCGGAAGAACCCGACCTCGGTCCCGAGGCGCATGATCGTCTCGCAGTCGCCCTCGATGATCGCGCGGGCGACGGCGATCTCCAGCTCCACCGCGCCCGGCGGCATCCGCTTGAACAGCCCGAAGTCGAAGAAGGCCATCCGGCCGTCGTCCAGCAGCATCGAGTTGCCGGGGTGAGGGTCCCCGGAGAACTGACCGTGGCGGTACAGGCAGCCGAAGTAGAAGCGGAAGAGGATCTCGCCGAGCCGGTCACGCTCCTCCTGTGAGCGCCCGCGCAGCTCCTCGAAGCCCGTGCCGCTCACGTACTCCGAGACCATCACCCGCTCGCGTGACAGCGAGCTGATCACGTCAGGGATGACGATGAACGGGTGGCCGCGGAAGATGCGGGCCAGGGTCCGCTGATTCTGGGCCTCGAGCTCGTAGTCGAGCTCCTCCTGCACCCGGGAGCGGATCTCCTCGCCGATGGCCTTGGGATCCAGCCCGGGGGCGATGCGCTTGACCAGGCGCAGGATCAGGCCCAGGTTCTGCATGTCCGCGCGCACCGCGGCGGCCACGCCCGGGTACTGGACCTTGACCGCCACCGCGCGCCCGTCGGTGAGCCGGGCGCGGTAGACCTGGCCGATCGAGGCGGCCGCGATCGGCTCCTCGTCGAACTCGTCGAAGACGTCGGCCAGCCGATCGTCCAGCTCCTCCTCGATGACCTTGCGCATGTCGCGGAAGCTGACCGTGGGGGCGGCGTCACGCAGGACGGCGAGCTTGCGCTGAAACTCCTCGCGGTACTCCTCGGGCACCATCCCGACGTCGAGAAACGACAGCACCTGCCCCACCTTCATCGCGGCGCCCTTCATCGTGCCCAGGGCGGCGACGATCTGCTCGGCGGCCTCGAGCTGGCGGCGCTCCAGGGCGACCTGGCGACCCTCGGTCGTCCGGGCGACGTTGGCCGCCCGCGTCGCGCCTTCGCGGATGACCTGACCGGCCGCCAGACTCCCGATCCGGGCGGTGCGACCCACCCGGGAGGTCGGAATCTTGTCCTTTGGCACGGCTGCGCGTCAGTCTCGGCTCACCTGCGAGCCGGCGACGATGTCATCGGAGCCGTCGGGCCAGCGGACCCATGCCTTGTGCCCGCCGTCATAGTCGTCGCCGAGCAGGATGAGGGTGGCGGGGTCGCCCATCGCCGTGCACGGCTCGGTGCCCTCCGCGTCCACTCCGCGCCAGATCCGCACGAACCGGTTGGTCTCCAGCTCGTCGGCGACCGTGGTCGGGTCGGTGTGCCCGGGATGAATCCGCGTCGCTGCGGGCAGCGCCAGCAGCTTGTCCATGATCGAGGCCTTGAGGTCGGCGTACGTGGTGTGCCCGGGCGCCCGCACGCCGCCGACCGAGCCCTTGAACAGCGTGTCGCCGGTGAACACGTCGGTGCCGTCGAACAGCAGCGAAAGCATGCCCGCGGTGTGGCCCGGCGTGTGAATGGTCTCGATGCGCAGAGCGCCGATCTCGATGGTCTGGCCGGGCTGCATGACGTCGGTCGCGCCCGGGACCTGATCGCGTTCGAGGGGGTGGATCAGGACCGGCACGTCGGGGAACGCGCGCTTGACCGTGTCGAGCTCCGCGACGTGATCGTGGTGGTGGTGGGTGAGCAGCACCTGGGTCAGCGTCAGCTGGCCGCGCTTGAGGAATTCCAGCAGCGGCGCCACCGGCCCTCCGGCGTCGACCATGACCGCGCTTCCCCCCATCTCGTCGCCCACGATGTAGGTGTTCGACAGCCATCCATCGCTCATCGAGCGTTCAACGATCATGCGAAGAGGCTATCGAGCTACGCTTCGAGGCAGATATGAGCCTGATTCACACCTGCTACCGGATCACGGACATCGACCGCTCGGTCGCGTTCTATGAGGCCCTGGGCTTCCAGGAGATCCGCCGCGCGCCCATTCGGGACGAGGCGATCAACGTCTTCATGAACCAGCCCGAGGACGGCGACAATCCGCGTCTGGAGCTCACCTTCAACTTCGGCCACACCGAGGCCTACGACATCGGCACCGGCTACGGCCACATCGCGATCACCGCCGGTGACCTGGACCAGACCCTGGCCGACCTGTCTGACCAGGGCATCGAGCCCGAGCGCCCGCCCTACACCATCAACGAGGGCGGCAACCGGCTGTGCTTCGTGCGCGATCCGGACGGCTACCGCGTCGAGATCATCGAGCGAAGCTGACCCCAGCGCAGATGGTCGACACCTCCACCATGGCCAAGCTGTTGGAGCGCTTCGCGCAGGGCGTCGCCGCCCATGATCGGGAGAACCCCGACCACAACAGCTGGGGCATCGGGATGGCGCACTTCGACATCGAGCGGCTGGGCCTGGAGGAGGGCGAGGAGATCCTCCCGGGGATCGTGCTGCAGTCCGACGGCGGCGGCACCGGCAACTTCCGGGTCCTCTGCGACGGCCAGCACGACGGCGCCGGCGAGATCGAAGAGGAGGAGGTCGTGGACGCGGTCGCCTCCGAGGAGATCGGCGAGCCGGTCTACGTCGACGGCCCCGCCGAGCCGATCAGGCCACCGCTCTAGCGGCAGGCCGGCTCACGCCACGGCGCGCGCCTCGCGCACCGCGACGCGCTCGGCCAGCCACTGCACCGTGGGGCAGCGCAGCCCGTGGCGCTGCCCGGCGCGCACCACCGCTCCGGCGATCGCATCGAGCTCGGTCGGGCGCCCCGCGGCGATGTCACGCTGCATCGAGGAGCCCAGCTCCGCGTGGGCCCCGTCGAGCTCGGCCAGCGTGTCGGCGGCCGCCAGGCCCGCACCGTCGGCGTTGGCCACCGCCACTGTCTCGGAGACCGCGCCCTCCAGCGCCGAGCGCCAGCGGGGGTCCGCGCGGATGTAGCCGAGCGGACGGTCCGAGGCGCTCGTGGTCAGCGCCAGCGCGCACAGCCGCGCGAGCTTTGACCACATCACCTGGGCCTCGCTGTCAGCGATCCGAGCCTCGATCCCCGCGCCGCGCAGCAGCTCGGCCGCATCCGCCAGCCTCCCGGCCGGCGATGGCCGCGCGGCGGCCATGTCGACCCGGACCCCGGGGCTGGTCTGCATGATCACCCCCGCCGACGGCCGGTCAGACTCGATCCGGATGACCGCGGCGGCGACGTGGTCGGTGCCGAAGCGCGCCCGCAGCACCTCCAGGTGCTCGAGCCCGTTGAGCAGCGGCACCACCAGGCCCGGCGTCGCCTGCACCCGCTCAAGGGCGTCGGCCAGACCGGCCGCCTTGATGGCGACGAACAGCACGTCGACCAGCTCGGCCAGCTCCGTCGCAACCCGTGGATGGGCTCGGAAGTCCTCGCCCAGCGCCCGGCTGGACACGGTGAGCCCGCCGGCCTGGTCCAGCGCCGCCGCGGTCTGCGGCCGGGTCACCACCGCCACGTCGGCGCCGGACCGCGCCAGCGCGGCCGCCACGAACCCGCCGACCCCGCCGGCCCCGAGCACCGCGACCGTCGTCATGCCTGGCCGCCGCCGCGCCGCCCGTCGCGGGCCTGGCGCTGGGCGTGCTGCTTGGCCTGGCGCTGGGCATGCTGCTTGGCCTGGCGCTGGGCATGCTGCTTGGCCTGGCGCTCGGCGTGCTGCTTGGCCTGGTCCTGGGCCTCGCGAAAGTGGTCCTGGATCTCCTGGCGCATCGACCGGGCGTCCCAGCCGGCGCCGCCCTCGCGACGCACCGCGTCCCACGCCGCTCGCGCCTGGCGCAGCGCCTTGAGCACCTGGGTGCGGGCGTCGTCCGCCGCCCGGGCGGCCTCCAGCGCCTGCTGCTTGGCCCGCTGGCTGCGGGGGACGCTGAAGGACCACAGCCCCGTCTCGAGCAGCCGCGCCGCCCGCTCCAGGTCGTCGTCGGCCGCGCGTTGCAACTCCTCGCCGCGCAGGCCCTCGCGGATGCGCCTGATACGCGACTCGAGCGCGACCTCGGCCAGGCCGGCCAGCGCGCGAGCGGCGGCGATCGGCTCGGGGTCGCGGGGGTCGATGCCGGCCTGCGCCGCCAGCTCGTCGCGGGCGACATTGGCCAGCCGGTCGTGCATCTCCAGCCACGCCGCGCGCAGGGCCGGGGTGCTGTCGATCATTCCCAGGAACAGTGGGATGAACTCGATGAGCTCATCGGGCGCCTGGTCAAAGCGCTCCATGTCCTCCCGGATCGCTCGCACTACGGCGGCGGTCAGCGACTCTCCGGGCCCGCGCTCGCGCAGCGCTCGGGCCATCCGCTCCACCGCCTCGTCGGCGGTGTCGAGGACCAGCGACTCCTTGGTGGGGAAGTAGTTGTAGATCGTCTTCTCCGAGACGCCGACCCGCTCGGCGACCTCCGAGACCTTGACGCTGTCAAAGCCCCGAGT
Source organism: uncultured Actinomycetota bacterium (assembly GCA_963758035.1). GTDB lineage: Bacteria > Actinomycetota > Thermoleophilia > Solirubrobacterales > Solirubrobacteraceae > Palsa-465. The sequence continues at coordinate 314,283 of CAVWTW010000010.1, read as the reverse complement.
GGCGAACATGGTGGTGGCGGCGTCGGAGATGAGCTGCCGGGTCAGCCGTCGCTTGCGTTCGCGCAGGCCCTCGTCAGGGTGGCGGGAGCGGTGCCAGGCCTCCTGCGCCCGGCGCGCGCTGCGCATGATCTGGGCGATCTTCTCGCCCATCTCGTCGGAGATGAGCCGATCCAGGAGCTCCTCGCTCGTGGTGTCGGCGAGCGCCTCGTCGTCGCGCTGGGGCGACACGTTGTCGTTGTCCATATTCGTGCAGTCAGGCGGCGGTGATCCGTCGTGGCCGAGTCTATCGAGAAACTTTCACTTGCAGAATTCTTTCAGTCTCTGTACTTTTACGGCCCATGACAGAACTTGCCATTCACACCGACGGCCTGACGAAGCGCTTTGGCGACTTCACCGCCGTCGAGGATCTCTCCCTGGAGGTCGCCGACGGCACCGTGGTCTCGCTGCTGGGCCCCAATGGCGCCGGCAAGACGACCACCGTCCGGATGCTGGCGACGCTCATGCGCCCCGACGCCGGTCACGCTCAGGTGGGCGGATACGACGTGGTCAGCGACGCGGCCCGTGTGCGCGAGCTCATCTCGCTCACCGGCCAGTTCGCCGCGCTGGACAAGAACCTGACGGCGCGGGAGAACCTCGTCTTGATGGCGCGCCTGCGCGGGCGCAACGGACGCGCCGGCCGCGCGCTGGCCGGCCAGCTCATCGACCGCTTTGACATCGGGGACTTCCGTGACCGCCTGGTCAAGAACCTCTCCGGCGGCGAACGGCGCCGCGTCGACCTCGCGGCCGGCCTCATCGACACCCCGCACGTCCTGGTCCTCGACGAGCCCACCACGGGCCTTGATCCCCGCAGCCGCCAGGTGGTGTGGACCACGATCCGTGAGCTCGTAGGCGACGGCGTCACCCTGCTGCTCACCACTCAGTACCTCGAGGAGGCCGACGCCCTGGCCGATCGTGTGGTGCTCATCGACCGCGGCACCCAGGTCGCCGCGGGCACGCCCGCCCAGCTCAAGGCTCAGGTGGGCGAGCAGCGGGTCGACATCATCGCCGCCGACTCGGCCGCCTTCACCGAGCTGTGCGACCTGCTGTGGGAGCGCTTCGAGGTCACGCCCTCCGCCGAGCAGCGCATGATCTCCATCCCGGCTCCGCGCGAGGCGGCGGATCTCGCCCACATCGCCGCGGTGGTCGACGAATCGGGGATCGGCGTCGACGAGGTGGCGCTGCGCCGCCCGACGCTCGACGACGCGTTCCTGGCCCTCACCGGGCACACCGCCCACGACCAGACCCCCGAGCTCGAGGAGGCCGCGGTATGACCACCGCCACCGCCACCGCCGTGCCGGTCCGCACGGCGCAACTCCCCACCGGTCCGCTGGGCTTCGCCCGCGACACGATCCTGCTCACCGCCCGCAGCCTCCGAGCGATCCCGCGCGTCCCCGAGCGCCTGCTCGACGTGACGATCCAGCCGATCGTCTTCATCCTGCTGTTCCTCTACGTGTTCGGCTCGGCCATCCACGTGCCGGGCGTCAGCTACAAGGACTACATGTTCCCGGGGATCATCGGGCAGTCGCTGGCCTTCGGGATCATCGGCGCCGGGGTCGCCACCTCCAATGACATGACCGAGGGGGTGATCGATCGCTTCCGCTCGATGCCGATCAGCCGGCTGTCGATCATCACCGGCCAGGTGATGGGCCAGTTCTGCGAGCAGGTGCTCGGCATGGTCATCGTCGTCGGCTTCGGCCTCGCCCTGGGCTGGAACCCCCAGCTCACCTTCGCCCACGGCGTGGAGCTGTTCGGCCTGATGGTCCTGGGCATGTTCGCCTTCACGTGGGCGGGGGTGCTCTTCGGGATGCTCGTGCGCTCGCCCGACGCGATGCAGGGGGTGGGCTTCATCGTGATCTTCCCGCTCAGCTTCCTGGCCGGGACGTTCGTACCGATCGCCGGGATGGACGCCATTCCGCGCGCGATCGCCGAGTGGGACCCGATCTCAGCGCTCGTGGGCAGCGTCCGCGGCCTGACCACCCCCGGCTTCGACACCGGCGGCTCGTGGCAGCTGCATCACCCCGAGGTGGCCATGGCCCTGTGGTGCCTGATCATCCTGGCGATCTGCGTCCCCCTCGCCCTGAGGCGGTTTAACCGTACGCTTGCGGCATGACCTACTCGATCGTCGCGCGCGACCCCGACACGGGCGAGCTGGGCGTGGCGGTCCAATCGCATTGGTTCAACGTCGGGCCCATCGTCCCGTGGGCCCGGCCGGGCGTCGGTGCTGTCGCCACCCAGGCCAACGCCGAGGTGGCCTATGGGCCGCGCGCGCTCGATCTGCTGGAGCGGGGGATGTCGGCGCCCGGGGCGCTCAAGCGGCTGCTCGCCGAGGACCCTCTGGCCGCCTCTCGCCAGGTGGCGATCGTCGACGCCCGCGGCGACGTGGCCGCGCACACCGGCGAGGCCTGCATGGCCTACGCCGGTGACGTGCAGGGCGACGGGGTCTCCTGCCAGGCCAACATCATGGCCACCGCCGAGGTCTGGCCGGCGATGCTGTCGGCCTACGCCTCGGGCCAGGGCAGCCTCACCACCCGCCTGCTCACCGCGCTCAACGTCGCCGAGGCCGCCGGCGGCGACCTGCGCGGGCGCCAATCGGCAGCGGTCCTGGTCGTCCCCGCGGCCGGGGATCCGTGGGCGACCGTCACCTCGCTGCGGGTCGAGGACGATCCCGACCCGCTGGTGGAGCTGGCGCGTCTGGCCCGGCTCGACACCGCCTACCGGGTCGCCGGCGAGGGCGACGAGCGCCTCGCCGAGGGCCGCCACGACGAGGCCTCGGCTCTGTTCCGGAGAGCCTGTGAGCTGGCGCCCGAGTCAGACGAGCTGCGCTTCTGGGCCGGTCTGGGCGCCGCCCAGGTCGGGGACATGGAGACGGCCCTCGCCGATGTGCGGGCGGCGATCGAGGCGCACCCGGGGTGGCTCGAGCTCCTGCGGCGGCTCACGCCCGAGTTCGCCCCGGCGGGACCCGCCGTGCTGGCCGCTCTCGACGGGCACGTCTCATAGAGACTCTCAGTCGATCAGCACCCCGGGGTTGAGCGCTCCGGACGGGTCGAGCGCCGCCTTGGCGCCGCGCAGCGCGGCGGCAAACGGCTCGGGCCGCTGTCGGTCATACCAGGGGCGATGGTCGCGCCCGATGGCGTGGTGGTGGGTGATCGTGCCCCCCGCGTCGAGGATGGCGTCGGCCGCCGCGGCCTTGATGTGCGCCCACTGCTCAAGCTCCTCGCCCCGCCGGCCCGGCGCCAGCACCGTGTAGTAGGGAGCGGGCCCGTCCGGATAGACGTGGGTGAAGCGACACGTCACCGAGCCGCCGCCGCACGCCTCGTGGACCGCGGCCCGGGTCCGCGCCAGCACGTCTCGGTGTAGGTCCGCGAACTGATCCCACGTGACGGCGGTCTCGAACGTCTCGGAGATCACGCCCATGGCCACGAACGTGTCGCGCAGGTAGGGCACGCGCAGGAACGCCTCACGCCAGCTGCCCACCGCCTCGTCGGCGGACTCGCCCCGGCGCTCGTCCCAGGCGCCGCCGTGGTCCGCACAGCAGGTGAGCGCCTCGTCCAGGCGGACGCCCACCTCGAGCGCCGCGGACTCGAAGCCGAGCACCAGGAGCGCGTGGGAGCCGTTTCCAACGCCGGTCAACCGGGCTTCGTCGGGATCGATAAGCCGGCAGTTGGTGGGATACAGGCCCGATTGGGAGAGGGCGCGTACCGCCGCTGCGCCGTCCTCGAAGGTGGCGAAGCGCACGCCGGCCGAGGCCCGGAATCGCGGCCGGGGTCGCACCCGCACCCATGCCTCGGTGATCAGTCCGAGCGTGCCCTCCGAGCCGATGAGCATCCGGTCCGGGGAGATCCCCGCGCCGGAGCCCGGCAGACGTCGCGACTCCCACACCCCCGCCGGGGTGACCGCCCGCACTGACTGCACGAGATCGTCGATGTGGGTGTAGACGGTGGCGAAGTGGCCGCCGGCGCGGGTGGCGATCATCCCCCCGAGCGTGGCGAACTGAAAGGACTGCGGGAAGTGGCGCAGGGTCAGGTCGTGGGGGCGCAGCTGCTCCTCCAGCCGTGGCCCCGTCGCTCCGGCTCCGATCCGGGCGCTCAACGACTGTGCGTCCACCTCCAGCACGCGGTCCAGGCGGCCGAGGTCGATCGTCACAACGCCGTCAAAGCGCCGGGGGTCGACCGCCGGCTCGACGCCGCCCACCACACTCGTCCCGCCGCCGAACGGGATCACCGCGGCGTTCGCGCCCAGCGCCCATTCCAGGACGGCCTCGACGTCGCCCTCGTCGGCGGGGTGGGCGACGACGTCGGGCGGGTGGTCGAAGCGGCCGCGGAAGGCGCGGACAACATCGCGGTAGGAGCTGCCGTAGGCGTGGAAGGCGCGCGCGTGGTCGTCGGTGGCACAGATCTCGGCCAGGCGGGCGGGGGCGGTGAGCCGTGGCGGGGGCAGGGTCAGCTCAGAGAGCGGCACCGGCGTCTCGGGCTCGGCGGAGCCGAAGCCGAGGTGCGAGGCCAGGAAGGCGGCGGCGCCACGGACCTCGTCAGGGGAGGGCTGCTCGTCCTCGAAGCCCCAGCCCCAGTGCTTGCGGCGCCGTGTCACGGGCGGCAGCATAGATACGGTTAGGCGATGAGCCTCCCCACCGGCGTCCTCGCTCGCGGTCCGTGGCGCCAGGCCGACGTTTACGTCAGCTGGTCCGACGAGCCCTATGCCCCGCCCCAGGAGAGCATCGACGCCGCCGACCGGCTGCTGGAGGGCCTGCGCGACCGCGGCTCCCCGGCCCATGACGGGTTCGCGGCGCGACTGACGGGATTCAGCGTCGAGAGCGACACGCTCACGCTCGAGTGCGAGCCCGTGCGGTGGGCCGTGCGCCTGCTCGACGACGGGGCGGCCCAGAGCCTGTCGGCGACGTGCGTGGTCCGCTCGGCCGACGGGCGCTGGCTGGCCGGGAGGCGGGCCGCCTGGCTGGCTACCTGGGCCGAGCGCTGGGCGCTGGGCGCCGCCGGGTCGGTCGAGGTGGGCGAGAACCCGGCCGAGACGCTCGTGCGCGAGCTCGACGAGGAGTGGTCGGTCACGCCCGAGCGGATGTCGGTCGAGGCGCTGGTCAAGCTCCCCAGCGGGCTGGTCTCCCTGGTGGGGCTGGCCTGGCTGTCGGACGGCACGGCGGTGACGCCCGACGCCGAGCACGACGAGTTCGAGTGGTGGCCGGCCGACGTGAGCCGCTGGCCCGAGCAGGCCGACGCGCCACTGCGCCGGCTCGCCGAGCTGGTCACACCCCCCGGGTGATGCGCTTCGTCACATTCCGGCGCCTGGAGTTCGCGTCGTTCATCCACTCGTTCGTATACCTGGGGCTGCTTGTGTGCGCCTTCGCACTCGGAGGGCCCCAGCCGGAGACGTTCATCCTGGGCCTGGCCCACGGGGTCCTATGGATCGGGATGTCGCTGCTGTGCATCGACGCCGCCCGCCGCCACATCATCCCGTTCTGGCTCGCGGTGACGGTCGCCGTCATCGGCGGGCTGGGACCGTTCGCGGGGTCGATCGGCTTCGTCGTTGCAGACCGCCGTCGATCTCCGACCACGCAGTACAGTGAGTGAAAGACTGATGGCGGTCGATACCAGCACTGTTCAAGTCGTCATGCCGGCCATGGGTGACTCGGTCGCCGAGGGCACGGTGCTCGAATGGCACAAGCAGGAGGGCGACACCGTCTCGGCTGACGAGACGATCGTCGAGATCTCGACCGACAAGGTCGACGCCGAGGTGCCCTCTCCGGTGTCGGGCACGGTGACCCGGATTCACGCGGTCGAGGGTGACACCGTCGCCGTGGGCGCCCTGCTCGCCGAGATCTCCACCAACGGCGACGCGACCGCGACCGCTGCCGCTGCCGCTCCCAACGGATCGATCGCGGCCGAGACGACCACTCCGGTGTCCGGCGAGTCGCCCCCCACCACGGCGGGCGAGGCCGTGGCCGGTGCGGCCACCGAAGCCGAGGGCGTCGCGGCGTCCCAGGAGGCCGCGGGCAAGACGGTGGACATCGTGACTCCCACCGGCGGCGAGTCGGTGACCGAGGGAACGATCCTGGAATGGTCGGTCAAGGTCGGCGACGCGGTCAAGGACGGCGACACCGTCGTGGAGATCTCCACCGACAAGGTCGACATGGAGCTCCCCGCTCCCGCCGACGGCACGATCACGGAGATCCTCGCCGAGGAGGGCGAGACGGTCACGGTCGGGCAGGTCATCGCCCGCATGAGCGTCGGTGCCGCAGCCTCCGGCGGCGGCGCGCCATCGGGCAACGGCGGCAGCGCCGCGTCGATCGCGCCGAGTGCACAGGCCGGCTCTGCCGGCCCCGCCCCCACCCCCGCTACAGGCACCCCGACCCCCTCCGCGGGCAACGGCGCAGACACCAACGCCTCGCCGGTAGCCCGCCGTGTGGCGGCCGCCGAGGGGGTGGACCTCTCGTCGATCCACGGTACCGCCCGGGGCGGCCGCATCACCAAGGCCGACGTGCTGAACCGCGGCAATGGAGCTCCGCCCGCTCCCACGGCGAGCGCGCAGCTCATCAAGGGCGGCGGCGCCGCGCTGGCGCGCTACATGGACCAGAGTCGCTCCATCCCGACGGCCACCTCGTTCCGCACCCTCACTGTGACCACGCTCGACGAGCGGCGCAAGCAGCTCAAGAACGGCGGCAAGAAGGTCTCCTTCACCCACCTCATCGCCTACGCGATCGCCCGCGTCGCCACCGCCGACATGCCGGTGATGGCCCACCACTTCGAGGAGATCGAGGGCAAGCCCTACCGCCACGACGACGGCGCCGTCAACCTCGGCCTCGCCGTCGACGTAGAGAAGAAGGACGGCAGCCGCACGCTGATGGTGCCGGTCATCCGCGACGCCGGGCGCATGAGCTTCGCCCAGTTCCTGGACGCCTACAACGCGCTGGTGGACAAGGCGCGCACCAACACCCTGACCGCCGACGACCTCACCGGCGGCAACGTCACGCTCACCAACCCGGGCGGAATCGGGACGATCGCCTCGGTGCCGCGCCTGATGGTCGGCCAGGGCACGATCGTCGCCACCGGCTCGATCGCGTATCCGGTGGGCCTGGAGCGCGTCGGCCCGATGATCGGGGCCGAGAAGGTCATGACCATGACCTCCACCTATGACCACCGGATCATCCAGGGCGCCGAGTCCGGCCGCTTCCTCCAGGGCATCGAGGCGCTCCTCCAGGGCGACGAGTCCTTCTACGACAACGTCTTCGCCGACCTCGGCGTCGAGCTGCCCGAGCTCCCGCCCCCGCCCGCCCCGGCGGCGGCCGCCGCGGCCGCCCACGCGGCGGCTCCGGCTCCGAGCACCGCGCCGCCCACGATGAGGAGCTCATGATGGCGGTGCAGGCTGCCACCTCGCTGCTCAAGGCCCACCGCACCCACGGCCACCTCGCCGCGCGCCTGGACCCGCTCGGGCGCGAATCCGAGGGCGACCCCGCGCTGGACCCGGCGCCGCTGGGCCTCACTCCGGAGGTCATGGCCCAGATCCCGGCTCAGGTGCTGCGCATGTACGTGCCCGGCGCCACGCTGGCCGACGCCCTGCCCCACCTGCGCGAGACCTACTGCGGCACGATCGCCTACGAGATCGAGCACATCGCCTCGCACCGCCAGCGCCTGTGGTTGCGCGAGGCCATCGAGTCCGGGCAGTTCCGCCGGCCGCTCACCAACGACGAGCAGAAGGCCCTGCTCAAGCGCCTCACCGAGGTCGACGCCTTCGAGCGCTTCATGCACAAGGCCTACCTGGGCCAGAAGCAGTTCAGTGTCGAGGGCCTGGACATGACCGTGCCCATGCTCGACGAGCTGATCCAGCTCTCGGCCACCCGCGGCGCCCGCGAGGTGGTCATCGGCATGGCCCATCGCGGCCGCCTCAACGTCCTGGCCCACAACCTGGGCCGGCCCTATGACTCGATCTTCGCCGAGTTCGAGGGCTCCTCGACGCTCGAGCCCATCACCACGCTGCCCCAGGGCGGCACCGGCGACGTCAAGTACCACCACGGCGCCCAGGGCTCCTACTCGCTGCAGGGCGGGGAGTCGATCATCGTGCGCCTGGAGTCCAACCCGTCGCACCTGGAGTTCGTGGCCCCCGTGGCGGCGGGTGCCACGCGGGCCGCGCAGACGACGCGCCAGGGGCCGCACGCCCACCAGGACACCAATGCCGCCATCCCGGTGATCCTGCACGGCGACGCCGCCTTCCCCGGCCAGGGCGTGGTCGCCGAGACGCTCAACCTTCAGGCTCTGGACGGCTACACCGTGGGCGGGACGATCCACCTCATCCAGAACAACCAGGTGGGCTTCACCACCGACCCCGACGATTCCCGTTCCACCACCTACGCCTCAGATCTGGCCAAGGGCTTCGACGTCCCCATCATCCACGTCAACGCTGACGACGTCGCCGCCTGCGTGAGCGCCGTCCGCCTGGCCTTCGCCTTCCGCCAGGAGTTCGGCCACGACGTGCTCATCGACCTGATCGGCTACCGCCGCTTTGGCCACAACGAGGCCGACGAGCCCGCCTACACCCAGCCCGAGATGTACCAGGTGATCAAGAAGCACCCGTCGGTGCGCGAGCTGTTCGCACGCCAACTGGTCGACCAGACCGTCGTCTCCGAGCAGGAGTCCACCGAGATGACCGACGAGGTGTGGTCAGTGCTCTCGGACTCCCACGCGCAGCTCAAGGACCGGATCGCGGCGGCCAAGGGCGTCGAGCACGAGACCGGCGAGTACCAGCTGGACCGCACGCCGTCCCCGGAGGTCAAGACGGCGGTCGCCGAGGACCGGCTCAAGGTGCTCAACGAGGAACTGCTCGCCGTGCCCGACGGCTTCACCGTCCACCCCAAGCTCGTCAAGCAGCTCGAGCAGCGCCGCGAGGCTGTCGTCAACGGCGAGGGGCTGGTGTGGGCGCACGCCGAGGCACTCGCCTTCGCCACCCTGCTGACCGAGGGGATCCCGATCCGCCTCACCGGCCAGGACACCGAGCGCGGCACCTTCAGCCAGCGCCACCTGGTGCTGCACGACCCCAAGACCGGGCAGGAGCACTGCGCCATGCAGCACCTCCCCGGCGCGCTGTCGCCGATGGAGCTGCACAACAGCCCGCTGTCGGAGATGGCCTGCGTCGGCTTCGAGTACGGCTACTCGCAGGAGGGACCCGAGACGCTGGTGCTCTGGGAGGCCCAGTTCGGCGACTTCGTCAACGGCGCCCAGGTCATCATCGACCAGTTCATCACCTCCGGCCTGGCCAAGTGGGGCCAGTCGTCGCGGCTCACCCTGCTGCTTCCCCACGCCTACGAGGGCTCGGGCCCCGAGCACTCCTCCGCCCGCCTGGAGCGCTTCCTGCAGCTGGCCGCCGAGGGCAACATCCGCGTGGCCAACCTCACCACGCCCGCCCAGTACTTCCACCTCCTGCGCCGCCAGGCGCGCATCGCCAAGCAGCGGCCGCTGGTGATCATGACCCCCAAGAGCCTGCTGCGCCTGCCCCAGGCCGCCAGCCGCCTCGAGGATCTGGTCGGGGGCCGCTTCCAGCCGGTGCTGGGCGATGCCAGCGCCGACCCCGACGACGTCACCCGGCTGGTCCTCTGCACCGGCAAGATCTACTACGACCTGCTGGCCACCAAGGCCCGCGACGAGGGCGCCAGCCCGCACGTCGCCATCGGCCGAGTCGAGCTCCTCTACCCCTTCCCGCAGAGCGAGATCCTCGCCGTCGTCGCCCAGTACCCGAACCTCAAGGAGGTCGTCTGGGTGCAGGAGGAGCCGCGCAACATGGGGGCCCGCGCCTACATGTCGCCGCGCCTGCTGCAGGTGCTGCCCGAGAACCTCAACTTCGGCTACATCGGCCGTCCCGAGCGGGCCGCCTCGGGCGAGGGCTACCCCATCGCTCACGCCACCGAGCAGCACCGCATCCTCGCCACGGCGCTCGACCTCAAGCAGACCGTGTCGCAGTTCCCGCGCAAGCTGCCCGGCGAGCGCTGAGTTTCCTTCGGTCCGCGCGGGACGTTCGGTCCGCGCGGGACGGACGCATCCGCGCGGGCCGGCCGCAAAATAAGCGCCACTATGGCGCTTCAGATGACACACGTCCCTTCGCGGCCGCCCGAGCGTGCCTTCGATTGCCGTCGTTGACCCTCGCCGGGCTTGCAATCCGTCCGCCGCGTCTCACGCCGGCCTCGCGCATCTGACAATGTCTGCACAATCCGCTTTCGCAGAGACGGCTCACGTCGCGACAACTCACGGCGCCACTTCGCGCCCACCCTCGGGGTCCATGACATGGCGATCGACCTCGGCACCGCCAACACCCTCGTCTACGTGGGTGGGCGCGGGATCGTGGTCTCCGAGCCCTCGGTCGTGGCCTCCGACGTCGCCACCGGCGAGGTCCACGCCGTCGGCGCCGACGCGGAACGGATGATCGGCCGCACGCCGGCGACGATCTCGGCCACCCGGCCGCTGCGCCACGGGGTGATCGCGGACTTCGAGGTCACCGAGGAGATGCTCCGCTACTTCATCCGCAAGGTGATCGACCGTCGTACGGCCCACCCGCGCCTGATCGTGTGCGCGCCCTCGGGGGTCACCGAGGTGGAGAAGCGCGCCGTCGAAGAGGCGTCGCTGGCGGCGGGCGCGCGCCGCGTCCATCTCATCGAGGAGCCGATCGCCGCTGCCATCGGGGCCGGGGTCGCGATTGAGGAGCCGATCGGCCGCATGGTCGTCGACGTCGGCGGCGGAACAAGCGAGATGGCGGTCATCTCCTTGGGTGGGATCGTCGTCTCCCGCTCGGTACGGGTCGGCGGCTATGAGATGGACGAGGCCATCTCCCACTACATCCGCTCCGTGCATCAGCTGGCCATCGGCTCGCGCACCGCCGAAGCGATCAAGATCGAGCTGGGCTCGGCCATGCCGCTGGGCGAGGAGCAGACGACCGAGGTCCGTGGGCGCCATCTCGCCACCGGCCTCCCCACCGCCGTGCAGCTGCACTCCGAGGAGGTGCGCGACGCCATCGCCGGCCCGCTGCGCGAGATCCTCCGGGGCATCCGCGACACGCTGGAGCAGACCCCGCCCGAGCTGTCATCCGACATCGCCCGCGACGGGATCCTGCTCGCCGGCGGCGGGACGCTCGTCCGGGGCTTCCCCGAGCTCGTCGCCGCCGAGACCGGGATGCCGGTCTTCCGCGCCGAATCGCCGCTCACCTGCGTCGCCGTCGGCTCAGGCCAGGCGCTTGACCATCTGGACCAGCTCAGTGTCGTGGCCCGCCAGCTCGGGCGCTCGCCCACGACCCCGGACTGGCGCACCGCCCAGCCCTAGGGGGACGAGGACGCGTCGCGCCGCGGTGGCCACGGCGCACGCGGCCAGCAGGACGAAGAACGGGTCGATGGGCTCGCGGAAGCGCGGCGTCTCGACGTTGACGAAGGTGATCGAGAGCCAGTAGAGCACCGGGAACGCCCACAGCCATGCGGGGGCCTCGCGTCGCACCGAGGTGAAGAGGCCGGCGAGGGCCAGCGCCAGCAGGACCCAGAAGCTCACCACCCCGATCCCCGCGGCCCGGGAAGGCAGGCCGATCGCGTCGTAGGACGCGTGCCAGGCAAACGAGCCCTCCAGCTCGAACATCCGCAGCGTGTTGTGGAAGGCGACGTCCAGCGGGGAGAGCGGATGGGCCCGGATGTAATCCAGGGCGCGGGACTGAAGGAGGGCGGAGAGGCCGACCTCGTCGTAGCGATGCGCGGCCTTGGCGATGACCTGGAACTCCGGCATCTTGAGGAACAGGTCCCACTTGTAGTGGACCGGCCGCGATGCCGCCGAGGTCGCGTTGTAGGTGCCGATCAGCGTGATCCCGGTCTCGTCGGAGACCGGCACGAAGTGATGAAGCTCGACCGCGTTGCGCACCGTCCAGGGCGCGATCACGGCGCATGCGCACAGCACCAGCACGGCCGGCCCGGCCATCGCGCGCAGCCGGGGCCGCCGGGCGCGGTCCGGCGCGCGGGCGCGGATCGCCGACCACGCCGCCACACCCAGCGGGAGGACGAACACCGCCGCGTTCTCGTGGGTGAGGGTCGCCAGCCCGGCGAGGACCCCGGTGGCGGCGATCCAGGCATAGCTCCGAGCCGCCCCGCGCGCCCGTCGCGCCCGCAGCGCCGTCCAGATCGCGGCGAGCTCGAACGCGACCAGCAGGTTCTCGGCCACCAGCGTCCCCGACAGCTCGACGAACACCGGATAGACCGCGGCGATACCCAGCGCGGCCACCGCGACGCCGCCACCGAAGACCTCGAACGCCACCAGTCCCAGCAGGCCGACACTGACGGTCCCGACCACCGCCTGGGCGACGCGTTCGGGTCTCACCGCCGCCTTGCCGCCCGCCTGGTGGCCGTCGATGAGGTCGACGACCGCGAGGGAGTAGGGGAAGGCCGGTGGGAAGTACGCCGTGGGCCCTCGCGAGCCGCCGGCGCCCGAGCCCGGCCCCGAGCCGGTGTGGTAGTCGCCGTACCGCGCGACATCGCTCCCGAACCGGTTGTAGGTCCCGGCGTCGTTCTTGGCCTTGTAGTACGTGTTCTCGACGTACACCAGCCGGATGACGAACGCCGCGATGAGCAGCGCCGCCACCAGCAGCTTGACGGCTGTCGGTACGGACGCTCTCGTCAGTGGATCCCGACGATGCCGGCGCACACCCAGTTCGACGCGCCGGCGCCGCCGTTCCAGATGCGCGACGCCACCGCGTCCTGCTCGGACTTCGACGCGAGGTACGCAGCCGGGCCGCTTCCGCCGAAGAGCTTCCAGGTGCTGGGGATGATCTGGTAGTAGCCCGAGGCCCCGGCGCTGTTGGGCGAGAGGTTCTGGCCGCCGGACTCGCACAGGACGATCGCGTACGGGATGGCCCACCCGCCGGTCGGGCCGAGGGCCGGGCCGCTGCTCACCGGTGCCGGTGCCGGCGCGGCGCTGGCGGCGGCAGCCGCGGCGGCGGCGGCGGCGCGCGCGGCCGCAGCGGCCCGGGCAGCGGCCTGCTGGGCCTCGACGCGCGAGATCTGGCTGCGCAGCGCGTGGCTGCGCGCCTGGCTGGCGCCCAATGCGGCGCGCTGCGCGCTGCGGGCGCCCGAGAGCGCCGATTCACGCGAGGAGAGCAGCCGGTTCATGCCGGCCAGCGCCTGGGCGCGCACCTGCGTCTCGGCGGTGATCCGGCGCACGTCGCGCTGGAGGGCGGTCAGCCGCTTGACGGCGGCGTCGGCGGCGGCCTTGGCGGCCTCGGTGATCGAGATGATGGACTGCTGCTGGTGCTTGGCGCGGCCCAGGAAGTTGAGCTGCTCGAGCAGGTCGTTGAACCCCTGGGCGTTGAGGATCACCGAGACCACGTCGGGCGGCGAGGACTCGTACTGGGACACGAGCTGGGCTTGGAGGATGCCCTTGGCCTTGGCCAGCGTCTTGCGCAGCAACGCGAGGTGGGCGCGCTCCCGCGTGATCTGTCCCTCCAACGCGGCCAGGCGGGCCCGGTCAGCGACGAGCGACTGGCGGACCGCCGCCTCGCGGTTCTCGACCAGCGTGATCTGCGACTCCAGGGAGCTGATGCTCGCGTCGAGCTGGCTGATGCTGGACGCCAGGTCGTTCTCGTGGGCCTGCTGGGCGCCGAGCTCGTCGTGGAGCGCGCCGAGGCTCTGGCTGGCGCCCGAGTGCTGGGGCGCGAGCAGCGCAAGGCCCGCCAACGCCATGACGGCGGCGATGACGATGGCGACTCGGAACGGGACCCTACGGCGGCAGTTGGTCATCAGAGAATCGCCCGCGCAGCCGATTCTGCCCATTAGCTGGGAAATCCGCGGGCCAGCGACCTTATCAGGAAGCGCTCAGAGCGGTTTGTCGGCTCCGGGCGTCGCCGCGCCACCGTCCGGGCGCGAGGCCGTGGTGGCGTTTGAACGCGGCGGCGAAGGAGAACTCGGAGGCGTACCCCAGCGACCCGGCGATCGCGGCCAGACGGGCCTCGGTGTCGCGCAGCCGCTCCCGGGCGAGCGCCATCCGCCAGTCGTTGAGGTAGGCCAGGGGCGCGAGGCCCACGAGCTCGGTGAATTGGCGCGCGAACGCCGAGCGCGACAGCGCGGCGACCTCGGCGAGTTCGGCCACCGTCCACGTGCGCGCCGGGTCGGCGTGCAGCGCCCTCAGCGCGGTCCCGATCCGCTCGTCGGAGGAGGCGCGAAACCAGCCGGGGGCGGCGGCGTCGCGGGAGGTGAGGTACTCGCGGAGGATCTGCACCAGCGCCACGTCGAGCAGGCGATCGAGCAGCGTCTGCTGTCCGGGCTCGTCCCGCAGCATCTCGGCGGCGAGGAGGTCCAGGGTCGCGCGCAGCGTGCTGCCCGCCGCCGGGCGTATAGGCAGCAGCTCGGGCAGCGCGGCGAGCAGGCTCTGGCACAGGTCGCCCTCGAACCGGTAGGCGCCGCAGAAGAACGTCGTGGGCGGGCCGTCCGCCGGCTCCCCAAGGCTCATACGGTTCGAGACGCCGGCGCCCGGAGCCATCACCTCACCCGCCGGGCGACACCGGGCCCCCGGGGCATGAGCGAGGTGCTGGGCGGCGGGCTCGCGCACGAGTGCGACATCGCCGGGGAGCAGCCGCACCGCTTGCTCGGGCCGCGTCGTCCACAGGTGGACCTCTCCTTCGACCACTACGTGGACCGCGAGCGCCGCCCCGCCGCCGAAGCGCAGCCCCCAGTCGCCGTGGGCGGTGGTGCGAGAGAAGGCCGCGCCGCGGGCGCTCGAGCGCTGAAGCAGATCGGTCAGTACGTCCATAGAGCAAGACGATGACATATGCTTTCGGCACTTTCAAGCATGGAAAGTCCGTTCAGCGTGCGGTTAGCTATCTGAGCAGTCACCAACCAAGGAGCTGATGGGATGTCACGAGCGGTGAGATTTGACGAGTACGGCGACGTCGACGTGCTGAAGGTCGTCGAGGTGCAGGACCCGGTCCCCGGCCCGGGCCAGCTGCTGGTCGGCGTCAAGGCGGCGGGAATCAACCCCGGTGAGGGCAAGATCCGCGAGGGGATGCTGCACGAGCGCTGGCCGGCGACGTTCCCTTCGGGCCAGGGCTCGGACCTCGCCGGCGTCGTCGAGGCCGTCGGCGACGGCGTCGAGGATTTCCAGGCCGGCGACGACGTGATCGGCTTCACCGACGATCGCGCCAGCCAGGCCGAGCTCGCCGTCATCGACGCACAGCACGCCGCCCGCAAGCCGGGCGGGGTGCCGTGGGAGGTGGCGGGGGCGCTGCACGTCGCCGGCGCCACCGCGTACGCGGCGGTGGGGGCGGTCAACCTCTCAGACGGCGACACCGTCGTGGTCTCGGGCGCGGCCGGCGGCGTCGGCTCGCTGGCGGTCCAGCTGGCCCGCCGCACCGGCGCCACGGTGATCGGCCTGGCCTCCGAGCCCAATCACGAGTGGCTGCGGGGTCACGGCGTGATCCCGGTGACCTACGGCGACGGCGTGGCGGACCGGATCCGCGAGGCGGCCCCTGACGGCGTCGACGCCTTCCTGGACCTGGTCGGCGGCGGCTACGTCGAGCTCGCGCTCGAACTGGGGGTGGCTCCGGACCGCATCGACACGATCGCCGACTTCGCAGCGCCGGCCAAGTACGGCGTCAAGGCCGAGGGCAACGCCGCCGGGGCGAGCGCGGAGACCCTGGCGCGGCTCGCCGCGCTCATCGACGAGGGCGCCCTCGAGGTCCCGATCGCCGCCACCTACCCGCTGGATCAGGTGCGCGAGGCCTATGCGGAGCTGGAGCGCAACCACACGCGGGGCAAGATCGTCCTCGTGCCATAACAGCCTCGCGGCGTCGGGAGAGACGGCTGGAAGCCCCGCAGCGTCCGCGTCACGCCTCGCGCTCGGACTTAGCCGCAAGCGAGGTGCCGATGCTTCCGCAGATGTAGCGTAGGCCGTGGCGCCAGTGCCGCACTCGCCTCCGGGTATCGACGGCCGACGCCCTGAGGTGCCGGTGGCTGTCACGACCGTAGGGGGTCTCGCGGGGCGAGCTCTTCCTCAGTGCACCCGTCGCCTCTGGCGCCGGCGGCCGTGGCCGGCGCCAGTAGGTAGCGACCGGTGCAGAGGCCCACGGGATGTGTGGGCTCCGTGCTGCGCCAGAGTCAGGGGCGCGATTGTGCGGGCAGTCGTTGTCATGGGCATGGCGAAGCGTCAGGCGGGCGGTCGTGCACCCGCCTGCTCGGCGACCTCCTTTTCTCGTAGCTGCCGCAGGACGGCCTGGCGGATCTTGCGCCGACCCCGCCAGCCGGTCGTGGCCAGCGCCAGCAGAAGCTCATCGCGGGCGCGGTCGTGCCCGCCTCGCGCTCTGAGTCGTTCCAGCTCGTTCTCCAGCACCGCGGTGCGCGTCTGCGCGGCCACGAACTCGTCCAGGAACGGCGCCAGGAGCAGACTGAGCTCGGTCATTGCCGAGGCCGCGGCCGCAGGCGCCGCCGCCGGATACTCGTCCACGGACTTCGATCGTTCGATCTCGGTCGCTCGCGTCAGGTGGCTGACGTTGCGACGTCGCGCCTCCAACGTGCTCACCAACGCCCGCTTGGACACCGTCGCCGAGGCGTTGGACGGTCCCCGCTCGAGCTCTCCGCGCTTGACCATCCGCTCCACGGTCTTGCGCGACACACCGAGCGCATGCGCCGCCACGCCGAAGTGCACGTCATCGTCGGCCTCGGGCCGAGGACTGGTGACCGACAGGGCCGCCGCCGACGCGGCAACATCCTCGCCGCCGTGGTCGCCAGGGACATGGCCCTCTTGAGCGACGAGATCCTCGCCCACCGGGTCCTCGCCCGCCGGGTGGCCTGCGGCCCGTCGCATGCGGCCAGGCTCGTTGGCGGGCTCCTCCGGGCCCGCTCCCCCGCCGGTGACTCGATCAGCGCTGACATTCGCCGCCACCTCCGGAAGCGGCTCATCGGCCAGCGCCAGCCATGACAGGTCGACCAGCTGATCGAGAGCCGTCGTCTGCTGCTGTGGCGGGTGGTTGCGTCTCATCGCTGGCTGCTGTGGTAAGTGGCTACCTGCCATCGCAAGCTGCTGTGGTCGGCGGTTGCCTGCCATCGCTGGCTGCTGCGTGCGGGGGATGCGCGCCATCGCTGGCTGCTGCGTGCGGGGGATGCGCGCCATTGCTGGCGCAGATGCCGTTGCTCGGCTCGTGCCGGTCCTGCTCTGCGGTGGCGCACCCCGTGTGGAGCGGACCTGTCGGCGCCTCGTGTAGTAGCTGAGGCCCAGCGCCGCCAGTCCCAGCAGCGCGAGTGCCAGTGCCAGTAGGACTGGACCCACGGGCGGCGTCGGTTGTGGCTGCACCCCTTTTGTCGCCGTGGATTGGGTCGGTGTTGGATGCCTAGGCGGGCTCGTTGCGGGCGCCGGCTGCCGCGGACGGCGATCTGGCGTGAGGCGCAGTGCCAGAAGCGTTCGACGGCCGACGACCGGGCTGACGGGCAGGTGGCGGTCGTGCTGGAATCGGTTCACCGCCGAGGTCGTCAACGGGCCATAGCGTCCGTCGATGGGTCCGGGGGTGAAGCCCAGGTGGACCAGTCGCCGCTGCAGCGAGCGCACGGGGGCCGAGCCCGCGGGCTGACGGTATCCAGCTCCTGGTGCCATCACCGCGTGGCGTGTCGCCTTGAGCGCTGCCAGGGTGTGGGGGCCTGCAATACCGTCAACGGCCAGACTGGCCGCCGCCTGGAACCGCTGCACCGAGCCGGTGGTCAGCGGGCCATAGCGTCCGTCGATGGGTCCGGGGGTGAAGCCCAGGTGGGCCAACCGCCGCTGGAGCGAGCGCACCCGGGTCGAGCCTGCGCCCTGGTGATAGCCAGTGCCCGGGACCAGGAGATGAGCTCTGCGGTGCCCGGCTTGGATCGCTGGGCGCCGTTGGTGTCTCCGGATGCGTTTTTGGTTGCGTTCGGGGTGGCGTCGGCCAGACCGTTGGATGACCGCCGCCGGCGTGTTGGTGCCGCGGGGCTGCGACGAGCCGTCGCTGCCCTTGGCGAGCGCCACGCCTGGCATCGCAGCCAGCGCAAGCGTGCTGGCTCCAATTGCCGCCCGTAGAGAGCGTGACATTCTGACTCCTTGCTTGCTGATGAATCGGAGCGCCAGGCGCCAGCCCGGCGTTCAGGACCTGGAAGCCGCGCGCGGCTCAGCCAGGCTCAGCAAGCAATGCGATGAATGGTGCCGGGCGGCCGACCTCGGAGCTGATCCGTAGCCGTCCAGCGAGCCGCGGCACGACCGGAGAACGCGTCTCCAGCAGCGCCGCGGAGGAGGAGAAGAAGAAGAAACCTGACGAGCCGGTACCCGTGCCGACGCCGCCCACTCCCGGTGATCCCACCGGCGGAACTGATGGTGCCGGAGACGGAGACAGCGGCGGAACCGAGCGAAGCTCGGCGGCCGGCTTGCGGGTGAGGGACGTCGTCCCGGCGACGGGGGCTGCCGGACTCGAAAGTGGGGTCGCGAAGGGCGAGAAGCTTTGCGCAGAGGTCGGGAGGCCCACCACAGGGGCGGTCTCGGCGGTCCCGGTGTTGTGACCTTGACCGGCTGCGTCCCCGGCCGGCGGTGCGGGAACGGTGGGCGCCGTCGCCACGCGGTCGACCACCGATGGCAGCGTGGAGTTCGTCACGGATGGGGTGACCGGCGGTCCACTGACCGGGGGCGTCGGCCGCTGAGCAGCGTCCAGGCTGTCAGCAGAATCGCTCGGCTGCACCGTTGTGCTGTGCAGCGGTGGAGGTGCGGTCGCGCTCGCCCGCGAGCTGGAGGGCGCGGAAGAGAGCTGAGTCACTGCCGGGGCCACCTGCGCGCCTCGGGCGACGGTGGGGAGGAGCGGCGCGGCGGCCTGCACCAGGCTACGAGTGGCGCCGGCGATAGAAGCGGTGACCTGAGTCACCGGCGCCGCGATCTTGGAAACGGCGGTCGTCAGCGGCGCGGCTTGAGTGAGGGCGCTGGCTGCGGCGACGACGGGAACAGTGATCGTGGTTGCTGCACCGGCCAGCGAGCCGACCGCCCCGGTGATCGGCGCGGTCGTCTGCTGCACGGTGGCGAGCACGGGCGCGGTCGTCTGCTGCACGGTGGCGAGCACGGGCGCGGTCGTCTGCTGCACGGTGGCGAGCACGGGCGCGGTCGTCTGCTGCACGGTGGCGAGCACGGGCGCGGTCGTCTGCTGCACGGTGGCGAGCACGGGCGCGGCGCTCTTGGTGACCGTCTGGGCGGCCTGCGTCAGGGGGGTGGTGGCCTGGGCGACAGTGGTGACGACGGGCGCGGCGCTCTTGGCGACCGTCTGGGCGGCCTGCGTCAGGGGGGTGGTGGCCTGGGCGACGGTGGTGACGAGCGGGGTAGTGGTCTTCTGGGCGGCGCTGGTGACCGGAGCAGTGATCGTCTGCGCCGCCTGTGTCACCGGCGCCGTGGTCTTGGTGACCGAGACAGGGCTGGGGACGGTGGCGGTCGTCTTCTGGGCGACGGTGGTGACCGGCGCGGTGGTCTGCTGGACGGTCGCGGCCACTGGCGCGGCGCTCGTGGCGATCGTCTGGGCCGCCTGCGTCAGGGGGGTGGTCGCCACCGGCGCTGTGGTGGTGGCCGGCGCGGTCGTCTTAGTACTGGTCTGCGCCGCCTGCGTCACCGGCGCCGTGGTCTTAGTAACCGGCGCAGCGCTGGTAGCTGGTGTGGTCTTGGTGACCGAGACGGGGCTGGTGGTCGGGGCGGTGGTGGTGACCGGCGCCGTGGTCTTAGTGACCGGCGCGGTGGTCTTGGTGACCGAGGCCGGGCTGGTGGTCGGGGCGGGGCTGGTGGTCGGGGCGGTGGTGGCGGCCGGCGCTGTGGTGGTGACCGGCGCGGTGGGCTTCTGGGCGGTGGTGGCGACGGGCGCGGTGGTCTTCTGGACGGCGGTGGCGGCTGAGGCGGTGGTGGCCGGGCCGGTGGCGGCCGGGGCGGTGGTCTTCTGGGCGGCGGTGCTCGCCGGGGTGGTGGTGGCAGCCGGCGCGGCCGTCTTCTGGGGGGCGGCGCTTGCGGCCGGCGCGGTGGCGGCCGGGGCGGTGGTCTTCTGTGCGGTGGTGGTCGCCGGGGTGGTGGTGGCGGCCGGGGCGGTGGTCTTCTGTGCGGTGGTGGTCGCCGGGGTGGTGGTGGCGGCCGGAGCGCTCGCGGTGGTGGTCGCGGGGGCCGGCGCGGTGGTCTTCGGGGCGGCGGTGGCGGCGGGGGTGGTAGCGGCGGCGGCGGTTGTGGTAGCTGGGGCAGCGGCGGCCGCTGAGGCGGTTGTGGTGACCGGGGCGGCCGCGCTCTGGGCGGCGGTGGTGACCTGGGCGGCGGCGGTGGTGGCCGGCGCGGTGGCGGCCGGCGCGGTGGCGGCGGTAACCGTGGCCGGAGGGGCAACTGCCGAGGTGACGCCGGCTGCGGAGGCGACAGCCGACCCGAAGGTGTGGAACAGCGCGATGCTGATCAGCAGGCCTAGGACCCGAGTACGGCTGGCAGATGCGCGGAGCCGGCGTCGGAGCATGGTTCTACCCGTGTCTCCGGGTTGCTGCGAATAGGTGCATCCGTCCAACCATTCCTACCTCTTCCGATTCTTCCCTTAGTGAGAGGGTGTTCCGGCGGCCGGGAACCGAAACAGCCACAAGCGCAAAACCTGCCTAAATCGGCTTGAGCGTCAGCAAACTGACTGGAAGCTCGGCCAATCCGACCCGGAGTAGATCAAGTATCGGATTGCGGCTTTCCAAGCGCACGTCGAGGTCGCGGTCCGCCAGGCGGCGCAAGGATGACCGCCGCAATTGTCCTCGTGAAAGACGCCGGCTGGTCTTACCGCCACCGTTCGTGACCCGAGATGTCACGTGACCTTCTAGAGAAATGACACCAGGTTGACCTCGCGGGCCGCGTGACCTCTTACTGGAGAGAAGCGCCTCAGGGGGCGCAACTGACCCGCCTGGTTCCACCATCAGCTGCCTCCCCGCTTTTACCGGATCGCCAGCCTCCGATGATGGAAGGCAGGCGTTCAGGTGGCGGAATTAGCGGCTACCCGACCACTGAATCTGGTGCGCCGGCGTCGTCGCCCGCCCAAATGCAGTCCGGTCCCCAACTTGTCTCGCAGTTGGTGGCAGCGGCCGAGCAGGTCCACACCTCCCGCCGAGCGGCCCACGTCCCGTTGGGCAAAACCCACGCGCCCCCTTTTTCGCAGCACCCCGATTTGATGGTCGAGGACGGCGCTTACGGCGGGATCGCCAGTATCTGACCACCCTAACGCGAAAAGGAGAATGGGTCTCAGGTGGAGCAGACGCGGCTCAGTCATGCCCAGCGACTATCGGCCCGCAGCGGCGTGCACTACATCCGGACGGTGTCTCTTCCTTGCCCGCTGGGAGGGTCCTCCACCGTCCCACCCCACGCCGTCGGCTCTTGGGTGGCGAGGCGCTTCGCGGGTGGCGAATGAAGGGACTGGGCGACCGGCCCCAGGAAACGGTGACCGACCGCGCGGTGGAGCGCTGCCGCATGCGTAACCCGCGCTACCCCCCAGCGTGTGAGTTGGGCTATGACCTACCGACTGATTTTGGACGAGGTCTGCGCCCGGTGGAGAGCTCTCTGGCTGCAACCATGCTGCGTAAATCGGTTCTGGACGGGGAAGCATCCCTCAAAGACAAAGGGGGATGAGGCTGATGCTTTCTCAGGATGATGGTGGGAGGCTTGGACTGGTCACTGAGCTTGCTGCGGTCGCTGAGGCTGCCGGAGCTCGGCTGCGCGCAGAGACCGACGCTGACGGCGACGCTGCACAAGCGGCCGCTGAAGCATTGGTGGCCGCCGCAAGCGCGGCGATGGCCGCGGGGCATGCTCTCAGTGATATCGCACGGGCGGAGGCCCAGGGCAAGGAAGACGTGCGCGACGCTCTTCGGGGCGATACGTTGAGGAGTGTGGAGCGAACCGGTCGCCGTGCCCGCGAGACGCGAAGTGATCACCATCAGGCCATCGCTCGTGCGATGCGGCTTGGCCTATCCACGAGGGAGATCGCCGCCGCCGCCGACGTTACGCACGGGACGGTGCGGGCGATCAGCAACCGGGTGTCCGCCGGGGACGCTGAAGGGCCGCTGCCTGAGGCGAGCCCGCTCTGACATCGCGTCGCACGAGGCCCAACCGGAGAAGGGCGTGAGGGTCGGCCGCGCTCGTCGGGGCGCGACCCCAACTGGTGACAGACGCACCGACAGCTCCATCCGGGTCCTTGGCCACGGCCAACCGACGCGGATCACGCGGATCACTGGCCGGGCCTCGGTCGACTTCCGTGTAGTCGGCGCTTTGTCTCAGTCCCGGCCCTGGCATGCTTCTGCGATGCGCCCACCCGCCTCATCACGCGACGCGATCCTCCAGCGTGTCCGCAACACGCCCGAGGGGTTTGTGCAGACATACGGAGACGTCTCGCCGGGGGCGCCGCGGCAGGCGGGGGCGGTGCTCCATGATTGCGACGACCCGACGATTCCATGGCACCGGATCGTCCGGGCCGACGGATCGCTGGCCAAGGGCCGCCGCCAGCGCCGGCTCCTCATGCGCGAGGGGGTTCCGTTCAAGGGTGAGAGGGTCGACATGCGCGTTGCGCGCCTGCCCGAGTGATGTGGATCCAACGTCACCTGCGGCTGTCGCCCCAGCCCCGTGGCTTTCACCTCATCACGCGCGAGGTGGTGGAGGCGCTGCCCGAGCTCGAGGAGCTGCGCGTGGGCATGCTCCATCTCCTCATCCAGCACACCTCGGCGTCGCTGGCGCTCAACGAGAACGCCTCGCCCGACGTCCGCCGGGACTTCGCCACCTGGTTTGACCAGGCGGTCCCGGACGGAGCGCCGTACTGGTCGCACACGCTCGAGGGCGACGACGACATGCCCGCTCACATCAAGTCGGCCCTGCTGGGCTCGACGCTGACGCTGCCGGTGATGGGCGGGCGGCTGGCGCTGGGCACCTGGCAGGGCGTCTACCTGTGCGAGCACCGCGACCACGGCGGCAGCCGCGTGATCATGGCCACCGCCTGGGGCGAGCCGGCCTAGCCGGCTGCTCGCGCGGGGTGGAAGACGAGAGGGCTCAGCGGAGCAGCTGCTCCACGGCGAGCTGGAGGGCCTCGGCGGGGTTGTATGGGCCGTGATCGGCGGCCATGAAGTGGTGTCCGATCGCCAGCGAGAACGCGAGTACGGCGCGGGCCTCGACCTCCCCCTCGTCGGCGCAGAAGGCTCCGAACAGCGAGCGGAGGTATTGCATCCGCTGGTTGTCGACTCGTCGCAGGCGCTCAGCGACGGCGGGGTGGTGTCGTGACCAGTCGCGGATGGCCAGGTCGATCGGCAGCAGCTCCTCGCTGAACGTGAGCGCGCCGGCGCGCCTGATCTTCACGCGCGGGTCACCGCCGCGGTGCTCGACCTGCTCCAGCACCTCGTTGGTCGCGGCCTGTTCCCAGCTGTCGAGCATCGCCTCGAGCAACGCGCTGCGGTCCTCGAAGTGCCCGTAGAAGCTGCCGCGGGTGACGCCGAGGGCCTTGGCCAGAGGCTCGATCCGCACGGCGTCAGGGCCGCCGGCGGCGAGTGCCTGCAGGCCCGCCTGGATCCAGGTCGCGCGGGGTGTGCGGGTCGGAGGCGCCACCGCGTGCGCTAACGCGTGTGAGGTGTGGTTGACATGGCTCTCGATGATGCCTAGCCTCCATATATACAGCACTGTATATATGGAGCGTGATGATGATGATGGCAACAGAGATGGGTCGCGTCGAGGTACCTGAGCGGGTGTGCCAGATCGTGCTGCCGGAGGGTGCACGCGAGCTGAGCACCCTCTCGCGGGTCGACTACGAAGACGCCTTCGTCGTCGACGTCGGCGGCCAGCGAACGGCGCAGGAGTGGGCCCGCGCGGTGTTCAACGACGCGCCGCTGGCGGTGCGGGCGCGCCTGGTCTCAGGCTGGATGGGGCTCGGTCTCAAGCTCGGGGCACCGTGGTCTGATCGGCGGGTGCTGGGCTGGAAGGTGCGGCAGAGCAGCCCCGAGGTCATGCTCCTCGCCGCGGACTCGGTCCTCGGCCTCCAGGCCGAGTTGCTGTTCAGAACCGATCCTCGCGGCCTGTTGTTCGCGACGCTCATCCAGCAGAACAACTCCGCGGCACGAGCCGTATGGGTCCGGATAACCGCCAGGCATCAGGCGGTGGTCCGCTCGCTGCTCGATCATGCCGCCCGCCGCGAGGAGTCGGCGATCGGTCTCCCACGAACGGGGTGATGACCTCGCGCGCCCAGGACCCTACCGTGACGTGAGCATGCTGACGTCCGACAGCCCCGTCCAGGCCTATCTGGAGGATCTCCACACTCGCCTCGCGCAGGACGACTCGGGCGCGGTCGCCGACTACATCCCGGAGCTGGCGCTCGCCGATCGCTCGTCGTTCGGCATCGCGCTGGCCACCGTCGACGGGGCGATCTACGAAGTGGGTGACACGCGGCTGCCGTTCACGATCCAGTCGATCTCCAAGCCGCTGACGTTCGCGATGGCGCTGGAGTCGAGTGGCGAGACCGTCCGCGAGCGGGTCGGCGTCGAGCCGACGGGCGAGCCGTTCAACGCGATCGATCTCGATCCGCTCAACCCGTTGGTCAATGCCGGCGCGATCCTCACGCGCTCATTACTCGGAGCGGAGCCCGATCCTTCGCTGCTGGAGGGCTATAGCGCCTTCGCCGGCCGCGAGCTGGCGATTGACGACCGCGTGCGCCAGTCGGAATCCCACACCGCGTATCGCAACCGCGCCATCGCTCACCTGCTGCGGGGTGCAGGGCGCTTTGACGGTGACCCTGACGAGATCGTCGAGAACTACATCGCCCAGTGCTCGGTGCTCGTCGATTGCCGCGATTTGGCGGTGATCGCCGCGACCCTGGCCGCAGGTGGTCGCAACCCGGTCACCGGTCAGACGGTGGTGTCCCCGGACACCGTCCGCGACGTACTGAGCGTGATGGCCACAGCGGGCATGTATGACGCGGCGGGGGACTGGCTCTACGACGTCGGGCTGCCGGCCAAGAGCGGCGTGGCCGGAGGCGTCATCGCCGTGCTCCCCGGCCGGCTTGGCATCGGCGTCTTCTCGCCGCCGCTCGACGATCGCGGCAACTCAGTCCGGGGCGTGCGTGTGTGCGAGGAGCTCTCCCGGTCGCTGGACCTCCACATCTTCAAACACTCCCACGGCGCTCCGTCCCCGGTCCGGCGGACGTTCACGCTCGCCGAGCTGACGTCCAAGCGTGAGCGTGAGCCGGCGGTGGCGGCGCAGATCGCGCGCGAGGGGGCGCGGGCGCGCGCCTTCGAGCTTCAGGGCGATCTCGGGTTCGCCGAGGCCGAGCAGGTGACGCGGGCCGTGCTCGACGCCCCGGCCGAGCTCGTCGTGCTCGATCTGCGGCGCGTGAGCGACGTCCACGCGGCGGCGGTCGCGCTCCTCGCCGGGCTCGGTGATCGGATCAGCGCGCTGTCGGCCGCGCCTGGGGAGCTCACGCAGGCGATGAGCGCTCAGCCCTTCGACGAGCTGGACCGCGCGCTCGAATTCTTTGAGAACCGGTTGACCGGCGATACCGCGGCACCGGCATTGACGAGTCTGGACGACCACCCCGTCCTGCGAGGGATCTCTCCTAATGATCTCGCGCAGCTCGAGGGCCTGCTCGAGCACCGGTTCTTCGCGGCCGGCGACTACCTCGTGCGGTCCGGGGACTCCGTCAGCGAGCTGCTGCTGATCACCAGCGGCGTGGTCAGCGAGACCGTCGCGGTGCCCGGCGGTGGCGTGCGCCGCATCGCCACCCTGGGTGCCGGGATGACGATCGGTGAGCTGGCCCTGCTCACCGGCGTCCCGCGCGTCGGAGACGCGCGCGCCGACACCGAGGTCGAGTGCCATGCGCTGCCGGCCGACGCGCTCGCCGGCCTACGCCAGCTGGATGCCAACCTGCGGGCGGTGCTACTGCGCAACCTGCTCGAGATCGTCGCGGCTCGGAGCACCCGCACGCGCCAGGACCTCGCAACGCTGGTCGACTGACCCGGCTCGGCCGCTCCCGGCTTGCTAGCGGCCCTTCCACTCCGGGAGGCGCTTCTCAGCGAACGCCGTCGCACCCTCGCGGGCGTCCGCAGAGTCGCGCACCGGCGCCGCGATGGTCTCCTGGCGGGCGAAGAACTCCGCGTCGGACCAATCGGTCGCCTCGGTGAGGATGCGCTTGGTGGCGGCCAGCGCGAGCGGCCCGTTGGCGGCGATCGTCCCGGCCAGGTCCAGCGCCGCATCAAGGGCGCCGCCCGGCTCGGCCAGCCGGTTGACCAGGCCCAGCTCGGCGGCCCGCTCGGCGAGGATGAAGTCCCCCGTCAGGGCCATCTCCATCGCGATGTTGCGCGGGAGCATGCGGGGCAGCCGCAGCAGGCCGCCACCGGCGGCGACGAGCGAGCGCTTGACCTCCGGGATGCCCAGCCGCGCCCCGCGCGCCGCGACGATGAGGTCGCAGGCGAGTGCCACCTCCAGGCCGCCGGCCACGGCGAAGCCCTCGATCGCGGCGATCAGCGGCTTGGCGGCCGCGCGCTGCGTGATCCCGGCAAAGCCCCGGCCCTCCACCACGGGCGATTCCCCGGCGACGAACGCCTTGAGGTCCATGCCGGAGCAGAAGCCCCTGCCGGCCCCGGTGATGACCCCGGTCGAGAGCCCGGCGTCGGCGTCGAGCTCGTCCAGCGCGGCGGCGATCCCGTGGGCCACCGCGGCGTTGATGGCGTTGCGCTGATCGGGGCGGTTGAGGGTGATCAGGAGCACCCGGTCGCGGCGCTCGGTGAGGACCGCCGGCTGAGCCGCCGCGTCCGTCATGCCGCGAACAGCTTCAGCTCGGGCTGGCGCTCGCCCCGCACCACCGCGAGGTCGACCTCGACGCACGCGATGTCGCGCGCCCCGGCGAGCACGTGCGCCTGGGGCTTGATCACCTGGGCGGCCAGCACCCCTCGGCAGCCGGCGAAGGCGGGATCCAGCCGGATCCGCTCCAGGTAGCGCGACAGCTGCTCCACCGCATCGATCCCAGCCACGCGCTTGATCTCCACCGCCACCCAACGGTCCTCCTCGTCGCGGCACATGAGGTCGACGGGCCCAATGTCGGTCGGCCACTCGCGACGCACCAGGCGGAACCCCTCGCCGCACCACTCGGGGGCGGCGGCGAGCGCCTCCTGCAGATGGGCCTCCACGCCGTCCTTGGACAGGGGCACGTCGGCGTCAGGCGACCCCATCACGTGGTTCACGTCGGAGAGGATCTCGTGCAGCTCGATCTCCACCCGGTCCTCGGCGGCCCCGGCGTGCTTGCGCACGATGATGCGCGTGGGCGGGGCGGGCGGGCTCACGATCTCCTCGATCGCCGTCGGCGGGGTCATCCAATTCAGCGGCTTGACGCTCTGGCTGCCGTGGTCGGACCACACCATGAACGTCCCGTCGGCCTTGAACATCAGCAGCCGCGTCGCCTCGGCCAGGTGGGTCTCCAGGCGGCCGGAGTAGTCGATCGAGCAGCGGGCGATCATCAGGCGCATCAGGGCAAAAACTAACGCGGACGGCGGACCGATGGGACGTCCGTGAGAGACTCGGGCGGCGTCCCTTCTATCATCAAACGGTGTAATGCGCAGCCAACTCCGCCCATTCTTCGACCGCGTCGTGATCAAGGAGCTCGATCCCGATCGCGTGCGCCGGTCCGGGCTCCTCGTGCCCCCCGGCTCCGACGAGCCGCCGCCCCAGCACGGGATCGTGCTGGCCGTGGGACCCGGCCTGGACTGGTGGGACCACGTCGGGGTGCGCATGCCGGTCAAGCCGGGCGATCACGTGGTCTTCCCCGCTTCGGCGGGCACGTGGATCGAGGTCGACGAGGAGCGGCTGCTGGTGTGCCGCGTGGGCGAGCTGCTGGGCGTGCTCGAGCAGCTCGAGCGGTGCCCGGCGTGCGGCGGTCGCACGCTCGAGCCTCAGGAGTCCTGCCCGGTGTGCGGGCGCGAGGGCTCTGTCGTCGGCGACTGAGCCGAGCGCGCGGACCTCGGCGGTGATCAGTCCGCCGGGCGCGACTGGCCCAGCACGATCAGCGTCTTCGTGCCGGTCACCTTGCCGCTGCGTCGGATCCGGTCGATCACGCGCTTGAGGTGGTCGACGTCGTGTGCGCGGACCCGAGCGAGCCCATCGGGGTCGCCGGCGGTCGTGAACGACTCGACGAGTTCGGGGAGGTCCGCGACGGCACGGTCCACCTCTCCGACCTGGGTAGCGGCGGCGAAGCGGAGCTCGATGAACGCCTCGATGGTGGAGCCCAGCATCGTGTGGTCAACGACGGCGCGGTAGCCGGTGATCACGCCGATCTGCTCCAGGCGGTCGATGCGGCGCTTGGCTGCCGCGGGCGAGAGCCCGACGGTCCGCCCGACCTCGCTGGCCGACCGGCGTCCGTCCTCGACGAGCAGGTCCAGGATCCGGTTGTCGACCTCGTCGAGAACGGCTCGCGGCACGTCACGATCATAACGTCGGCACCCCGGCACGCGCAAAGTTTTTGCGTGGTGATCGTCAACGGCACACGGAACCTCGACGGGAGCACCCTCAGACGGCGAAACTTTGCCGGATGAGCCAGAGCGCGCCCCCGGTTGCCGAACTCGAGGTGCTCGAGGCCGTTCAGCAGCGGGTGCTGTGGCTGGCGACCTCGATCGTCCACCACGCCAACAATGTGCGCGAGACCCCGTCGGGGGTCAAGGTGGGTGGGCACCAGGCATCGTCGGCGTCGATGGCCACGATCATGACCGCGCTGTGGTTTCACCACCTGCGCGCACCCGACCGGGTCTCGGTCAAGCCGCACGCCGCGCCGGTGCTGCACGCCATTGAGTACCTGCTGGGGCGGCTGGACGCGAGGTACCTGACGACGCTGCGCGAGTTCGGGGGTCTGCAGTCGTATCCCAGCCGGCTCAAGGATCCCGTGCCGGCGGACTTCTCGACCGGCTCGGTAGGGATCGGGGCCACCGCCACCGTGTGGAGCGCGCTGGCCCATCGGTATGTCGCCGGGCACTTCGATGTGCCCCAGGGCGGCCGGGAGATCTCGCTGCTCGGGGACGCGGAGCTCGATGAGGGCGCCGTGTGGGAGGCGGTGGTCGATCCGATCGTCCCGCGGTTGGGCGAGGTCCTGTGGGTGGTGGACCTCAATCGCCAGTCACTGGACCGCGTCGTGCCCGACATGGCCTATGGCCGGCTGGCCGGGATGTTCGAGGCGGCCGGGTGGCACACCATCCCCGTCAAGTACGGGCGGCGGCTGAAAGCCCTCTTTGACCGGCCGGGTGGCGAGGCGCTGCGGGCCCGGATCGACGGGATGAGCAATGAGGAGTACCAGCGCGCGCTGCGCGCCCAGGGCGAGGAGCTGCGCCGTCGCCTGCTCGATGGCCAGGGCAGCGCGCGCGGCGACCTGGAGAGAGTGTTCCGTGAGGTCGATGACGCTGAGCTCGAGCTCGCCGTGCGCGATCTCGGCGGACACGACCTGGGGATGCTGCTCGATGCGTACGCGGAGGCTGACGCGATGGTCGACCGACCTTCGGTGATCTTCGCCTACACCATCAAGGCGTGGCGTCTGCCCACGATGGGGCACCCGGCCAACCACTCCGCGCTGCTCACGGGCCCGCAGTGGGAGACGCTGGCGCCGGAGCTCGGCGCCGACGCCTCGGACCCGTGGGCGCGCTTCCCCGCCGGGACGCCTGAAGCCGAGCTGTGCCGGGAGGTGGCGCAACGGCTGAAGCGCGAGCCCCGGACACCCAAGGCCCCGCCGGCGACGCCCCCGGACGTGGGTCGCTCGCACACCGGCACGGCCTCCACTCAACAAGCCTTCGGTCGCTTCTTCGTGGATCTCGCGCACGCGGCCCCGGAGGTCGCGGCCCGGGTGGTCACGGTGAGCCCCGACGTCGCCTCCTCGACGAACCTGGGCGGCTGGCTGAACCGGGTCGGCGTGTGGAACATCGGTGACCGCATCGATTGGTTCGCCGACGACACGGACACCCTCGTCCGGTGGCGGGAGGGGGCCCATGGCCAGCACATCGAGCTCGGCATCGCCGAGACCAACCTCGTCGGGCTGTTGGCCGAGCTCGGGTTGACGTGGTCACGCGACGGCGAACCGCTGCTGCCGATCGGCACGCTCTATGACCCGTTCGTCAACCGTGTCCTGGAGCCGTGGTCCTTCGGCATCTACGCGGGCGCGCAGTCGATCCTGGTGGGCACCCCGTCCGGCGTCACGCTCGCGCCCGAGGGCGGGGCGCACCAGTCGATCATCACCCCCTCGATCGGGCTCGAGCAGCCGCGCTGCACCGCCTGGGAGCCGGCCTTCGGCCAAGATCTGGAGTGGGCGCTGCTCGACGCCCTGGCGAGACTGGGGCGCAGCGATGGCCGCTCGGCATACTTCCGGCTCTCGACGCGGCCGATCGACCAGGGGCTCGCGGCCATGCCACCCGAGGGCCCGGAGCGCGAACGTCGACGCCGTCAGGCGCTGGCGGGGGGCTACCCGTTGCGCGTGGCGGACGGGGGGCCGGCGGTGACGATCGCCGCCCTCGGGGTGATGATCCCCGAGGCGCTGGCCGCGGCGGACGAGCTCACCGAGGCAGGCCATCCCGCCGACGTCGTGTGCCTCACCTCACCGGGGCTGGTGTTCGATGCGCTGCGCGCTCGCTCCGGGCTGGCCGCCGGCACCGACAGCGTGCTCGATGACATCCTGCCGGCGGAGCGGGCGGCCCCGATGGTCACCGTCCTGGACGGCCATCCGCACACGCTCAGCTTCCTGGGGTCGGTGCGCTGCGTGCCGGTCACCTGTCTCGGCGTCGACGACTTCGGCCAATCAGGCGACGTCGCCGATCTCTACCGTCACTTCGGAATCGACGCCGCGACCATCGTCGGCGCGGCCTTGGACCTCCTGCCATGACCGATATCACCATGCCCCGCCTCTCTGATTCGATGACCGAGGGGACGATCCTCACCTGGCTCAAGCCCGACGGTGATGAGGTCGCCGAGGGCGAGGAGCTGGTCGAGATCGAGACCGACAAGGCCACGATGACCTACGAGTCGCCGGCGGCCGGGGTGCTGACGATCGTGGCCGCCACGGGCGAGACGCTCGCCGTCGGTGCGGTGATGGCGCGTACCGGAGCCGGTACGCCGCAGGTGGCGGACGAGCCCGTCGCGGACGAGCCGGTGGCGGACGAGCCGGTGGCGGACGAGCCGGTGGCGGACACGGCGCCGGTGCCCGCAGAGGCCACGCCGGCGCCCAGCAACGGGAACCCTCCGGCGCCTGTCCCGGTGACCGCGGGCGCTGATGGGGTGGCGGTCACCCCGGTGGCTCGCCGGTTGGCCCGCGAGCACGGCGTCGACCTGGCAGCGGTGACCGGGAGCGGCCCCAGGGGCCGGATCACCCGTGCCGACGTGGCCGAGGCCGCGGGCATCGCCGCGCCCGCGCCTCATGGCGCGCCCGCGCGCCCCGCCGCCCCCGCACCGGCGCCCGCGCGCCCCGCCGCCCCCGCACCGGCGCCTGCGCGCACCCCGGCTCCGGATGGCAACGGCGAAGGACAGGTCCGCGAGCTGACCCGGATCCAGCACGTGATCGTCAAGCGGATGAGTGAGGCCCGCGACACCGTGCCGGACTTCCAGGTCCAAACCGAGGCGGCGATGGACCGCGCTCTCGGACTGCGCGCCGAGCTCAAGGCCAGCGGCGTCGAGGCGGTCCCCTCGCTCAACGACTTCGTGGTGAGAGCCGCCGCGCTGGCCCTGCGCGAGCATCCGCTGGCCAACGGATCCTTCCGCGACGGGCGCATCCAGCTGCACTCCCACATCAACGTCGGGATCGCCGTTGCCGCCCAGGGCGCGCTCATCGTGCCCACGATCCGGGACGCCGACCGGCAATCGATCGGCGAGATCGCCACCCAGTCACGCCGGCTCGCCGAGCGCGTGCGCGATGGGTCGGTGACCCCGGCGGAGCTCGCAGACGGGACGTTCACCGTGTCCAACCTCGGCATGTTCGGGATGACCGCGATCGTCCCCGTCGTCAACGTGCCTCAGGCCGCGATCCTCGGTGTCGGGGCGGTCCGTGAGGTCCTGGCGCGCAACGACGACGGCGCCATCATCGACCGGCACCTGATGACGCTCACGCTCAGCTGCGACCACCGCATCCTCTACGGCGCCGACGCCGCGCGCTTCCTGGCCGCCATCAAGGAACTGCTTGAGCGGCCCCTGCGACTGTTGCTCTGACGCGAACTCGGCGGTCAGGCGGCGCTGCGGTGCGACAGCTCGCGCGGAGTGGCCCGCTCGACGCGGTCAAGCAACTGGGACACCTCGTCGTCGGTGCCGAGCTTGAGGGCCTGGCGACACGCCTTGCCGCACTCGGCCAAGCGATCGGTGCGGGCCAGCGCGTGGGCGTAGACCGACCACGCTCGCGGCGAGGTGGGGTCGATCTGGGTGGCGGCATGGGCCGCGGAGACCTCGGCGCCGACGTCGCCGGCGAGATGGTGGGCGAGCGCGAGGTCGAGCAGGCCGTCCACTGACGGGCCGACCAGGCGGGCGCGCTCCAGCGCGCTGATCGCCCCGGTGCGGTCGTTGAGCCGTAGCCGCAGCCGGCCCAGCCGCTCCCACGCCGACGCGTCGCCAGGGGCGCGGCGGGCGGCGCGCACAGCGGCGTCGGCAGCCAGGTCCAGGGCGCCCATGTCCTCGTAGATGCGGCTGGCGAAGCGCTCGGGGGTGGGGCGGTCGGTGTCCACCCGCGCCCAGTCGCGCACGGTGCGCGCTGCCGCGGGGAGGTTGCCGGCCTGCCAGAAGGCCGCCGTCAGCAGGCGCAGCACCATCGGGTTCTGCGGTTCGGCGTCGCGCGCGTAGACGAGTCGCTGCGCGGCCAACGCGGCGTCGCCCTCGGCCAGCGCGTGCTGGGCGGCGGTCATGAAGCGCTGGACCCGGTCGGCCGCCGGATCGGGCTTGGAGAAGTCGACGAACTGCAGCGAGCCGGCGGGGACCGTGCGGACGCCGACCGAGAACATCACGCGCGCCCACTGCTGCGAGGCCTCCTCGTCGCCGGAGAAGTAGATGCCGCTCACCGTCCCCACGCCCCACTCGGGATAGGAGACGCAGCGCGCGTAGCGGTGGACCACCGAGTGGTCGGGGACGCGCGAGCCGAACGGGTCGTGCTTGGCGCGATCGGCGTCCTGCTCGCGGGCCCGCTGCTCGTTCTCGTAGGCGCGGCGCCCGGCGTCCTCGCGGGCGCGGCGGGTGGCGGCCGCCGACGCCTTGACCGCGTTGCGGCTGACCTTGCCGCCGCGCGAGGACTCGGCAAGGCGTTCGAGCTCGTCGGCCGCCTCGTTGATGGCCTGGAGATGGCGCTGGTGCTCGTGCCGGCGCCCCGGCGGGGCGATGTCCGGATGCCAGCGCTTGGCCATCCGCCGCCGCGCCAACTGAACCGTGCGCTGATCGAACGGCGGCTCGAGTTCGAGCAGCAACAGCGCGGCTTCAACGTCCAGGATGCGTGGCATGAAACCTCAACGTTAGCGGGCATCCGGCGGCCTGCAAGGTCTCGCACCGGCCCTAAGTGCAACGAATGTGTGCCAATCCGCCGGGGGTGGGCCGCGGCGGGCTTATGGTCGGCGCGTGCTCCTCACCGCGCCCCCCGCCAGACGCGCCGCCGGGCTCCTCCTCGCGCTCGGCGGCGCGGCGGTGATGCTCTGCACGGGCGCGGGGCTGCTCGTGCTGACCGGGCTGGGCGGATCGCCGCCGTCGGCCGGGTCGTGCTCCGGTCCGGCGGGTGAGATCGGGCTGGTCGCGGCGGCCGGGAGCGGTTCCGGACAGCCCGTCGGAGCCACCGAATACGGCGGTCCCGGCGACCCGAGCAGTGGGACGGTCGGCGCCTCCGGGGCCAGCCTGGACGCGCATCCCGACAGCTACGCAGAGCTCGGCGGGATCACCTTCCAGACGGCCACGGCGATGGGTGGGCTGCCGTACCTCACCCCGCTCCGGGTGAGCTGGGACGGTCGCTCGGCGGTGGCCTACAAGCGCGATTTCGGTCTGGGGGGTGGACCGGTGGACGGGCTGCCCCGCGTCATCGACCTGTGGTGGCAGTTCGCGGGGGCGCTGCGGATTCCCTATGAGGGCGGCAGGTGGTCGGGAGCGGTGCGGATCAGCCATCCGCCCGCGGCCGGCGCCGAGGACGTGCTGGACCAGGCTCCGCCACCGGCCGGCGCTGTGAGTGCGGCCTGTGCGGCTGCCAGTTCGACCGCGGCGGGGGTGGCCCTGACCGCCGGCCCGCGGGGCCAGTTGCTGCCCGGCGGCCAGGCGACGGCGCCGGATGGGTCGCCGCCCGCGGTCAAGGGCATCATCGCCGCCGGCAACCAGATCGTGGGCCGGCCGTACATGGTCGGCGGTGGCCACGGCCTCGCGCTCAGTGCCATCGCGCCGGCGTATGACTGCTCGTCCAGCGTCGAGCATCTCCTCTACGGCGGCGGGCTGCTGCCCGTGAGCTACGACGCCGCCTCGGGGGCGCTGGAATCGTTCGGGCGGCCCGGACCGGGCCGGTGGGTGACGATCTACGCCTCGGCCGACCACGTGTTCATGTACGTCGCCGGGCTGCGCTGGGACACCCACGACGCGGCCGGGCCGGGGGACGGGAGCGCGGGGATCGGGTGGCATCCGCTGGTGCGCGAGTCCGCGGGTTTCGTCGTGCGCCACCCGGTGGGGTTGTAGTGCGAGCGCTCGGGGCGCTGGCGGGAGCGGCTGTCGCGGCCGTCGTGCTCGTGGGCTGTGGCCTGGGGCGGGCCGGCTCGCCGTCGAGCACGCAGTCGGTGCCGGCCCCGGCGGCGACGGCACGCCTGCGGGCCACGGTGGCCAGGGCCCAGCGCACCCACGAGATCCCCACGCCCGCGCCGGCCCAGAAGGCCCTCGGCGGATGGCGCTCGCCGGTCCAGGCGGTGCAGGTGTTCGCGCAGTGGTACATCAACTGGACCGCACACACCGTGGCCACGCACCTGCGCGTGCTCTCGCAGGCCGCCATCGGCCAGGCCCGCTCGGCGATGACACTGGCCGCGGCCCAGGTCGGCCACGACAGCTCGATCGCGCTCGGCGGCGTCGCCAACTCCGGGGCGGTCGAGGCGATCGCCCCGGTGACCGGCGAGGATGACGTCTACGCCGTCGTCACCCGCGAGCGCACCACCGCGACCCACACCAGCGCCTACCAGGGCCTGCGGCCGGGCTGGCACGTGACGTTGGCCACGGTGGCCGAGGTCGACGGCGGGCTGTGGACGATCAGCCGCTGGCAGCCGGAGAACTGATGGCCCCCGCCGCGCTAGGTCAGTGGGCCGCCACGTTGAGCGCCACGGCGGCGCCGAAGCACACCACCGCCGCCAGGCGCAGCGCCCACCCGGCCCGGTCGCTGGGGCGCCCCGTCACCATCCCGATGAGCGCAACCGACATGCAGCCCACCGAGACGAGGGCCAGCAGCAGGGCGAAGATCCGCAGCACGACATCGCCCTCCTCAGGGGGCCCGCATCCCGAGCAGGCGCAGGTAGCGCGACACCGCCTCGGCGCGGTTGGCGACGCGCAGCTTGCGCAGGATGCTGTTGACGTGGAACTTCACGGTGCCGTCGGAGATGACCAGCGCCTCGGCGATCGCCTTGTTGGAGTTGCCGTCGGCGAGCAGGCGCAGCACGTCGAGCTCGCGGCGGGTGAGCAGGCCCTCGAAGACCACCCGGTCGTCGCGAGCACCGCCCACGGACGCCACCGCCGGCGTCGCCGGGCGTCGCGGCGGGCGCTGCATCGTCGCCAGGCGCAGGGGGGCGTCGGTGAGCTCGCCCGAGCGGGCGCCCAGCCAGTCCAGGAACTCGCGCAGCTGCTCACGCTCGTGGCGCAGCGCGCGGCGCAGGCTCGCGCTCTCATAGGCCTGCCCCAGCAGGCTGGTGAACTCCCACAGGACGTCGCGGTCGAGTACGTCGAGTCGCTGCCCGGGCCCGCGGTCGGCGTGGAGCATGCCGATGACGTGCGGTCCCACCACCAGCGGCGCGGCCGCGTAGGACGTCCATCCCATCAGCTCCACGAGGCGGCGGTCCACGCGCGGGTGGACCTGCGCGTCATCGACGATGGTGGCGCGGCGGCGGCGCAGGAGCTCGGTCTCGATGAGCGGATGCTCCAGCGCGATCGGATCGGCGCGCAGCCGCCCGACGACGTCGGCGGCCCCGGCGCGATCTCCGGAGAAGTGGGCCGCCTCGGCCACCATCCGCCCCTCCTCGGTGAGCGAGAGGATCACGCGCTGCAGCTTGGACGCCGCACACAGCGCGGCCGGCGCCTGCGCCAGCATCGACGCCGGCGACGTGATCGAGCGCAGGTCGTCGAGCGCCTGACGGACGGCGGCCAGGGCGTCAAAGCGCGTGTCGTAGCGGCGGCGCAGACGCTCCAGCGCGGCCTCCTGTTCGTGCACCGCGCCCCCCGGGGCGTCGTCGCAGTGCGCGGCCAGCCGCTCGTTGAGGACGTCGATGAGCTCGCGCAGCGCGTGCGCCGGGGTGCCTGGCCCGCCCGGCGATCCCGCCCCGCGGGCGGAGCCCATGGGGTCGCCGACCAGCGCGCGGGCCCGGGAGACCGCCGCGGCCACACGCCCCGCCAGCTCGATGTCGAGCGGCCCGGTGACGACCTGGCGAGAGGTGGTGGCGGTCACGGCCGCCCTCCGCCGGCCGGGCCGTCGACGCTTCCCCCCGCCCGGACGAACCGCGCCACGGCGTCCGCGCGACTGGTCGCGCCCAGCTTGCGCAGGATGTTCTTGACGTGGTACTTCACCGTGCCCTCGCGAACCACCAGGGCGCTCGCGATGGCCAGGTTGGTGTTGCCGCGGGCCAGCAGCCGCAGCACGTCGAGCTCTCGCGCGGTGAGCGACTCGACGAGCCGCGCGTCGCCTCCCTGGCTGCGTGGGCGCATCAGCCCCGCGGAGTCCTCGAGGCGGCCCAGGCGCGTGCTCATCCAGTGCACGGCGGCGCTCAGCTCAGCGCGGTGCAGCTCGAGCGTGTGGCGCAGCACGGCGCGCTCGCATACGCCCGCCAATTCCTCGGCGAAGCGGCCCGCCACCTCACCGTCGAGGGCGTCCACCGCCCGGCCGCTGCCGGTCGCGTCCGCGTGCAGCAGCCCGATGGTGGTGCTGCCGACCACCAGCGCCACGACCACGTATGACGTCCAGCGCAGGCTCCGCGCCAGGGGCGTCGGGGTCCGGGCCCCGGCGTCGGCGACGCTCACCACCTCGGGCTCGTGGCCACGGGCCACCTCGTACTCCAGCAGCGGGTACTCAAGACGGATCACGGTCTCGCCCAGCTCTCTCAGGGCGGCGTCCGCGGCCGCCTGGTCGGCGCCGCCGGCGATCGCCAGGGGCACGAGCCGCCCGTCGACGACCTCGGACACGAGCACGCGGTCAAACGCGGAGCCCGCGACCAGCTCGGCGGCGGCGCGGGTGAGCAGCCCCTCGCTCGTGCCCTGCTCGCCCAGCCGGCGCACGGCCTCAGAGACGCGCTCCAGGGCATCGGCGCGCCGGACGTACTCGAGCTCGAGCAGCTCCCGCTCGAGCGCGAGCAGATCGACGAGCGCCCGCTCGGCGGTGGCGACGTCCAGGACCGGGGCGTGCGACATCAGCCGACCACCGCCCCTCCGGGACGGTGGAACGGCCTGGGGGTGGGGGGCGCTAGAGCGGGCTGGAGATGCGACGGAGCAGCGCGTAGCGCGCGAGCGCGTCCTGACCCACGGCGCAGAGCCCGTGGGGCCGCCCGGCGCGCTCGATCGCGTGCCACACGACGGGGGCGTCGGCGGCTGCCATGAGCGCGAGGGCCTTGTCGTCTGACTCCAGGAGCCACAGCACCTCGGCGCCGGCGCCGGTATGCGCGGTCAGCGGTGACACGTCGCGCGGGTTGCGCGACTCTCCGTAGACGCCGAGCTCGGCCAGCAGTGCCGAGGCCCGACGGCCCACGACGGCCAGGGCCGCCAGCTCGCCGCTGCGATCCGCGAGGGTGACGGCGGAGCGCCGCGCCACTCGCGCCCGCAGCAGGGCGTGCAGACGATCGCCGCTGCTCGCGTCGACGAGCACGAGCATGCGCTCGGGGCTCGCCGCGCACCACCAGGCACCCGCGCTGTGCGCGGCGCCGCCCGGTGCCACCTCGCAGCCGGCGAGGCGCTGAGACAGGTGACGCAGCTGCGCGGCGGGTCCGTCCAGCTGGAGGATGGCCAGGTCGGAGCGATCGGCCACGCCCACGGCGCTCACGCATGCCGCCAGCTCCCCGGCGGCGGAGCCGTAATGCGCCACCACGGCACGGCCGTCATGCAGGACCAGCACGCCGCCGGCCTGGCGGAGAACGGGCTCCAGGGCGCTTGCGCGCCGGTCCGATGACACGTGCACTGACAACGCCCCGGGAACGTACCGCGCGACCCGCTTGGGCGACCTATCCTTTGTGTATGAGTTGCCCCACACAACGAGAGGTTTGATGCCTCGAAGCGATGGCGGAGCGGCCCGGACCCCGTATACGTGGTCATCCTACTCAAAAGTCTAGGTCGTTTAGGAAGTGTGAGAGTGGCGCTTCGTCGCGTGGACAACGAAGCTGTCGGCAGACCCCATGGAGAGAGAGGCTGAGATGACCGCCACGGGAACGGTCGACCGGTATGCCCGCCTGACGCGGATGATCGCGACGGATCAGTGCGTGATCCTCGATGGCGCCAACGGGACCGAGCTCATCAAGGTGCGTGGCGGCCGTCCCGAGGTGGAGGAGCACGTCTGGGGTCTCACCGCGCTCCTGGATGCGCCCGAGGACGTCGCCCGGGTGCACCGCAGCTACATCGACGTCGGCTGCGACGTCGTGTGCACCAACACCTGGGGCCTGCCCACCGCCCTACGCGACGGCTCGACCCGGCTGTCGGAGTCATCGCAGCCCGTCCACTGGATGGACATCGTGCGCCGCGCCGTCGGCCTGGCGCGCTCGGCCGCGCAGGACGCCGGCCGCGCCGACGAGGTGGCGATTGCCTTCAGCATCAACGGAGACGTCGACACGCCCGACGGCCGCGAGACGATCGCGCTGCTCTCGCGCGCGTTCGAGGAGGAGCCCCCGGATCTCATCCTGCTCGAGACCCTGTCGCTGGTCCGCAGTTCCACCTATGCCACCGTCGAGGCGCTGCTCGACACCGGGATCCCGGTGTGGCTGAGCTTCCGGCGCTGCCGCCACGGCGTGTGCGGTGTCTACGGCGAGCATTGGGGCGGACCGGAGGGTGACGCGTTTGGCCGGGCGGCGCGGCGCTTTGAGGAGATGGGGGTGGGTGCCCTGGCGATCAACTGCATCCCCCCGGATCACGTCTCCGGCATGCTCTCGTGGCTGCGCGACTTCACCGATCTCCCGCTCGGCGTCTACCCCAACCTCGGCTATCTCTCGGCCGCCGGATGGCGCGAGGAGCCCGGCGTCAAGGGCACCGAGTACGCGGAGCTGGCCCTGAACTGGCGGGCCGAGGGCGCGCAGATCATCGGGGGCTGTTGTGGCGTGCGCCCCGAGCACCTGCAGGCCGCCCGCGCTGCGCTGACCGAGACCAAGCCCGGGCACGACCGCCCCGCCGTCCTCACCATCGAGAACGGCGCGGCCAACGGCCGCCGGCGCGAGCCCTCGTCGTGGGCCGACCCCCGCGGGCGCGAGATGTTCCCGCTCGACATGCCCGAGATCGGCGTCGAGGACGGGGTGTTCACTCCCACCCAGGGCAGCTTCCTCATCTGGAAGTACCTGTATCGCGAGGGCGTCGGAGCCCATCAGCGCTGCCTGGACATCGGGTCGGGGAGCGGGCTGCTGACGGTGCAGCTCGCCCGCAACGGCGCCGCGCACGTCCACGCAATCGATATCGACCAGACCTCGGTCAAGAACACGCTCACCAACGCGTTTCGCAACGGCGTGGCCGACAAGGTGAGCGCCGCCGCGCAGGACCTCTACCCGTGGGTCCCCGAGGAGCGCTACGACGTGATCGTCGCCAGCCTGTACCAGACGCCGGTCGATCCCTTCGAGCAGGTGAGCACCCACCGGCCGCTGGACTACTGGGGCCGCAACCTGCTGGACCATCTGATCCGGCTGCTGCCCGAGGCTCTGGCCGACGATGGAACGGCGTACATGATGCAATTGAGCGTCATCGGCCGCCGGCGCACCGCGGAGCTGCTCGATGGGCTGGGATATCAGGCGCGCGTCGTCGACTTCTCCTTCTTCGAGTTCTCAGAGCTTTTCAACAGCAAGCGTGAACAGATCGCTCGCGTGGAAGAACATTCCGACGCATACCACCTGAGGTTCGGCTCGACCGACGTGATGGTCGCCTACCTGCTGGAGATCACCCGCAAGAGCAAGGACACCACCGACCGATGAGCTTCGCTGAGAACGAGTTCCTGTTCACCTCCGAGTCGGTCACGGAGGGACACCCCGACAAGATCGCCGACCAGATCTCCGATGGGGTCCTGGACGCCGTCCTGCGCGATGACCCCACCGCCCGCGTCGCCTGTGAGACGCTGGTCAACACGGGCCTGATCGTCGTCTCGGGCGAGATCACGACGACGACCTACGTCGACATCCAGGACATCGCGCGCGAGACGGTCAAGAAGATCGGCTACACCGACGCCACGTTCGGCTTCGACTACAAGACCTGCGCGGTCATCAACGCCATCGACAAGCAGTCCCCCGACATCGCCCAGGGCGTCGACGCCGCCTACGAGACCCGGCAGGACGACGCCGGCGGCGACGAGCTGGACCTCGCGG
Source organism: uncultured Actinomycetota bacterium (assembly GCA_963758035.1). Lineage (GTDB taxonomy): Bacteria > Actinomycetota > Thermoleophilia > Solirubrobacterales > Solirubrobacteraceae > Palsa-465. Next base: position 273,560 of record CAVWTW010000010.1, on the reverse strand, counting down.
GTGCGGGCGATCAGGGGATGATGTTCGGCTACGCCACCAACGAGACGCCTGAGCTCATGCCGCTGCCGATCGCCCTGGCCCACCGGCTGGCCCAGCGGCTGGCGGCGGTGCGCAAGGACGGGACGCTGGACTACCTGCGCCCGGACGGCAAGACCCAGGTCAGCGTGCGCTACGCCGACGGGGTGCCGGTCGGCGTCGAGAAGCTGCTCATCTCCAGCCAGCATGCCGAGGGCGCCGAGACCCACATCAGGGAGGACGTGTGGGAGCACGTCGTGCTGCCGGTCCTGCCCGACGGGCTCTACGACCCCGAAGAGCTGCGGCGCAGCTTCCTGGTCAACCCCACCGGCCGGTTCGTCATCGGCGGGCCGATGGGCGACTGCGGCCTGACCGGGCGCAAGATCATCGTCGACACCTACGGCGGGATGGCCCGGCACGGCGGCGGCGCCTTCTCGGGCAAGGACCCCTCCAAGGTCGACCGCTCGGCCGCCTACGCCGCTCGCTACGTGGCCAAGAACATCGTCGCCGCGGGCCTGGCTGATCGCGCCGAGGTCCAGGTCGCCTACGCCATCGGCGTCGCTCACCCGGTCAGCGTCATGGTGGAGACCTTCGGCACCGGCAAGGTCGGCCGCGGGCGCATTCTCGAGCTCATCGGCGAGCACTTCGACCTGCGCCCCGGCGCCTTTCGCCAGTACCTGCGCCTGCACCGCCCGATCTACCAGAAGACCGCCGCCTACGGCCACTTCGGCCGCGACGACCCCGATTTCACCTGGGAGCAGACCGACAAGGCCGAGGCGCTGCGGGAGGCCGCCGGGCTCTGACCGCGGCCGGCTCGGCGCGTGGTTAGTGCCCGTGGGTGATCAGTGCCCGTGGCTGGTCAGTGCCCGTAACCGTGGCGGCGCAGGAACGTCTGCAGCTTGGCCACGAACTTCTGCCCCTGGGGCACGCTGCCCCCCAGCGCGCTCTTGAGGTGCCCGGCGTTGGCCTGCTGGTGCAGGTACCGATTGGCCGTGGCGGCCTTCCCCAGCCGGTACTCGTCGGCCGCCCACGCGGCGATCACCCCGACGCTGTCGATGTCGTGCCCATGGTCCAGTTGCCGGTATGCCTTGAGCCAGGTCGCCGCATCCTTGCGGATGAGCGCCGGGTAGCTGTTGGTGACGTCCTGGAAGCGGCTGCCCGTGAAGGTGAGGATCTGGAGTGGAAGGCCCGACGCGGCGAAGTCGGTGAACGCGTAGGCGAAGCGGTCGTCGGCGGTCACGAACTCGAAGCGGCCGTCGTGGTTGAGGTCCTCGATCCGCGCACCCGGGTCGCCGAAGTCGCGCTCGGTCTCGGCGTAGGTCATCGTTCCCGGGTCAAACGTGAAGATCTGCTGCACCGAGCAGCAGTGGGCACCGCCGGTGTAGAGGTTGAGGACGACGTTGGGCTGGCCGATGTGGTCGAGGTCGATGACCTGCACCGACGATGCCTTGGCGCCGGTCGCGCCGGGGGCGCAGAACTTGCCGCACGCCTTGGAGTGCACCGCCTGGTGATACAGCACCACGCCCGATTTGGTGATGCTCAGGTCCAGGGCCGAGTAGTTCGGGTAGTGGCCGGTGTAGCTGAACGTCGCGGTCACCGCGCCCTGGCTCGCCGTCTGGGTGGTGGCCAGGGCCGCCGGCGCCAGCCCCGCGAACGCGGCGAACACGACGAGAGTGATGAGGCCGCGGCGCATGCTGGGGGCATCCTAACCGCCCCGAGCCGTCCCTCCTATGCTCAGGAGCAATGTCAGCTCAGTACATCTTCACGACGCACAAGCTCGCCCGGCGCTATCCGCCCGACAAGGAGGTCCTCGCCGACATCTCCCTGTCGTTCTATCCCGGCGCCAAGATCGGCGTGCTGGGCTACAACGGCGCCGGCAAGTCGACGCTGCTGAACATCATGGCCGGGATCGACACCGAGTTCGACGGCCAGGCCCAGCTCGCCCCCAACGCCACCGTCGGGCTGCTCGAGCAGGAGCCGGCGCTCGACCCGACCAAGGACGTCAAGGGCAACGTGGAGGACGGCGTCGCCGAGATCCGGGCGCTGCTGGACCGCTTCAACGAGCTGTCGATGAACTACACCGACGAGACCGCCGATGAATTCTCACGCGTGCAAGAGCAGATCGACGCCGTGGACGGCTGGAATCTCGACACCACGCTCGAGTACGCGATGGACGCGCTGCGCTGCCCGCCCGCCGACGCGGATGTGTCCACGCTGTCGGGTGGAGAGCGGCGCCGGGTGGCGATGTGCCGGCTGCTGCTGCGCCAGCCCGACCTGCTCCTGCTCGATGAGCCCACCAACCACCTGGATGCCGAGTCGGTGGCGTGGCTCGAGCAGCATCTCCAGGATTACAAGGGCACGATCGTGGCCATCACCCACGATCGCTACTTCCTGGACAACGTCGCCGGCTGGATCCTCGAGCTCGATCGCGGCCGCGGCATCCCCTACCAGGGCAACTACTCCGGCTGGCTGGAGCAGAAGCAGAAGCGTCTGGCCCAGGAGGAGCGCCAGGAGTCCAGCCGTCAGCGCACGATCCAACAGGAGCTCGAGTGGGTGCGCATGAACGCGTCGGCGCGGCGTGGCAAGCCCAAGGCGCGCCTGAACGCCTACGAGGCGCTGCTGGCCCAGGATCGCAACGTCAAGCTCGACCAGGTCCAGATCCACATTCCCGCCGGTCCCCGGCTCGGTGACGTGGTGGTGGAGGCCGACGGCGTCCGCAAGGGCTACGGCGACCGCCTGCTCATCGACGACCTCACCTTCAAGCTCCCGCCGGCGGGCATCGTCGGCGTGATCGGCGCCAACGGGGCCGGCAAGACGACGCTGCTGCGGATGATCACCGGCCAGGAGCAGCCCGACGAGGGGACGCTGCGCCTCGGCGAGACCGTCAAGCTGGCCTACGTCGACCAGTCCCGCGACGCCCTGGACCCTGAGAAGACCGTGTGGCAGGAGATCTCCGGCGGCCTGGACGAGATCACTCTCGGTGACCGCACCGTGGCCAGTCGCGCCTACACCGCCGGCTTCAACTTCAAGGGCACCGACCAGCAGAAGAAGGTGGCCAAGCTCTCAGGCGGGGAGCGCAACCGCCTGCATCTGGCCAAGCTCCTGCGTGAGGGTGGCAACCTGCTGCTGCTCGATGAGCCCACCAATGATCTGGACACCGACACGCTGCGAGCGCTGGAGGAGGCCCTGCTGGCCTTCGCGGGGTGCGCGGTGGTCGTCTCCCACGATCGGTGGTTCCTGGACCGCGTCGCCACCCATGTGCTCGCCTTCGAGGGCGACTCGCAGGTGCGCTGGTTCGAGGGCAACTTCGAGGCCTACGAGTCCTTCAGGCACGAGCAGCTGGGCGCCGAGGCCGACCGCCCGCACCGCATCACCTACAAGAAGCTCGTCCGCAACTAAGCGGCCAGCGGGTCCGGGTCCGAGGGTGCCCCGCCCCGCCCCGCCCCGCCCCGCGCGCCGCGCCGCGCCCCACCCCGCCCGGGCTCTGGCGAAACTGCACACACACGCCGCCGCCTGAGGGCGTGGGGCGTCTAGCGCCAACCTGGCGAGCGAAACTGCACGCGCGGCGCGCCGGGACGCGGCGTGTGTGCAGTTTCGCCGGTGCAACGTCGGCCGGTGCGGCCCGGTTTTTCTGAAGCGACAGAGCACACGCCGCATACTCGCCGACCGTGTGCTCTGAAACCCGAGTGGGGCTGAACTCACAGAGCACACACCGCCAAAACCGCGACCGTGTGCTCCAGGGTTTCAGGATCCGCCGCCCGCCAAGCGCAACTAAGCGGCCAGCGCGGCCTCGAGCAGCTCGCGCAGGGCCCCCGCGTTCGTGGCCACCGCGTCGGCGCCGGTCAGCTGCTCTGCGCCGTACCGGCCCGTGGTCACGGCGAAGCAGCGCACGTCATCGGCCTGCGCGCAGGCGATGTCGCGCGGGGTGTCGCCAATGACGATGGCGCGGCGGCGCGGATGCGAGACCCCGTCGTGTCCGGCACGCTTGCGGGCGATGCCCGGCAGCGCGGCGCGATCCTCGGAGTCTGAGCCAAAGCCACCCTGTCCTGAAGGGAAGGGGTGCCCGATCCCGGCCCGCGAGAGCTTGAGCCGCGCCACCGGCTCGTAGTTGCCGGTGACCAGCGACAGCCGCACCCCGTCACGTCCGTCCAGCCACGTCACCAGCTCAGCGATGCCCGGGATGACGGTGTCGGCGAGGCTGGGCGGGCACAGCCGGGCGTAGGCCTCGCCGCAGGCGGCCCGGACCGCGCCGGCGCCTTCGTCGATGGCGAGAGCCGAGACCCCGGCGTCGAGCAACAGCAGCCGCGCGATCTCCCCGTCGGTGCGCCCGGCCGGGTCGATCCCGGCCCCGTGCCCCCGGGTGTTGATGCCGTGAACCTCGTGTAGCGCCTCGTGCAGCGCCTCGCTGTGCGCGGACGTGGCGCCGCTCAGCAGGGTCCCGTCGATGTCGAACAGGAGCAGCAGGGGCGCGGCCGCGGTATCAGTGCCGGCGACCGCCACCAGGGCTACCGCGCAAACGACATGCCGGGCTCCAGCCGCTTGGCGAAGGCGGCGATGAGCTCGGCGGCCACCTGGACGTCAGCGAGTGAGACCAGTTCGACGGGGGAGTGCATGTAGCGCAGCGGGACCGACACGATGGCCGTGGGCACACCGATGCGGCTGGCGTGCACGGCATCGGCGTCGGTACCGGTCGCGCGGCCCAGCGACTCCAGCGTGAACGGGAACTCCTCCTCCTCGGCGATGTCGATGAGCAGGTCGGTGACCCGGGGATGCAGCGCCGTCCCGCGGGCGATCACCGGACCCGAGCCGAGCGGGTGCTTGGTCGTCGGGCCCAGCTCGATCCCGGGCTGGTCGGTGGCGAAGATGACGTCGACGACGATCGCCACGTCGGGCTCCAGGGCGAACGCGCTCGTGCGCGAGCCGGCGAAGCTCGTCTCCTCCTGGGTCACCGCCAGCGCGAGCACGTCGCCGGGAGCGCCGCCGTCGGCGGCCACCAGGCGGGCGGCCTCGGCCGCGACGTAACAGCCGACCCGGTTGTCCAGCGCGCGTGACACCAGCCGGCCGTTGGGCAGCTCCACCGGGGCGACGTCGATCACGCCGGCGTCGCCGATGCGCACCATCTCCTTGGCCTCGTCGCCGTCCTTGGCGCCGATGTCGACGTGAAGGTCCTTGACCTTCGGCGCCCGGTCACGCTCGTCGGACTTGATGAGGTGGATTGGCTTTCGCCCGATCACGCCCGTCACGTCGCCGCCGCGGCTGGCGATGGACACGCGCTGGCCCACCAGCACGATCGGGTCCCAGCCACCCACCTCGCCGAAGCGCAGGTGGCCGTCGTCCTCGATGTGGGTGACGTGGATGCCGATCTCGTCGATGTGGCCGATCACGGCCAGCGTGGGGCCGTCGGCGGTCCCGGGTACCCGGGCCATGGACGAGCCCACGGCGTCGGCGCGGACGTCGTCGGAGAAGGCGGCGCAGCCGTCGCGCCAGACCTTGGCGGGCGCGGTCTCGCGGCCCGATGGGCCGGCCGCGGTCAGCAGCCGGTGCAGCAGCTCAGGAGTCGCCATGGCCGAGGAATCTAGTGCACGCCGGGATTGGCGTCCTAGTGAAGGAGCTCACGCAGGACGTACTGCAGGATGCCGCCGTGGTGGTAGTAGATCTGCTCTTTGGGCGTGTCGATCCGGACGGTGACCTCGAACTCCTTGTCGTCGGCGGAGACGGTCAGCGTTCGTGGCACCTCGTCGGCGTCGGCGATCCCCTTGATGGTGAACTTCTCCTCGCCGGTCAGCCCCAGGGACTCCACCGATTCGCCGTCGGAGAACTGCAGTGGCAGCACGCCCATGCCCACCAGGTTGGACCGGTGGATGCGCTCGAAGCTCTGCGCGATCACCGCGCGTACCCCCAGCAGCCGGGTGCCCTTGGCCGCCCAGTCACGCGACGAGCCCGACCCGTACTCCTTGCCGGCCAGCACGATCAGCGGGACGTGCTGATCGATGTATCGCATCGCGGCGTCGTAGATCGACATCTCCTCGTCGCCGTCGCCGCCGAAGTACCTCGTGACCCCGCCCTCCGGGAGGGGGGGTCCGATTTCAGCTGGTTGCGCAGGCGGATGTTGGCGAAGGTGCCGCGCATCATCACCTCGTGGTTGCCGCGCCGCGACCCGTAGGAGTTGAAGTCGCGGGACTCGACGTGATTCTCGTTGAGGTACGCCGCGGCGGGCCCGTCGCGCTTGATGGAACCGGCGGGGGAGATGTGATCGGTGGTGACCGAGTCGCCCAACAGGGCCAGCACGCGGGCGTCGACGATGTCCTCGAGCGGCTCGGGCTCGGGGGGCATGTCCTCGAAAAACGGCGGCCGGCGGACGTAGGTGGAGCGCTCGTCCCAGGCGAAGGCGTCGCCGGTGGGCACCTCCAGCGAGTTCCAGCGCTCGTCGCCGTCGAAGACCTCGCCGTAGCTGGAGCGGAACATGTCGGACTGGACCGCCTCCTCGACGGTCTGCCCCACCTCCCGGGCGTCGGGCCAGATGTCCTTGAGGAAGATCGGCTCGCCGTTTTTGTCCTCGCCCAGCGGATCGTCGTAGAGGTCGATGTCCATCGTCCCGGCGATCGCGTAGGCGACGCACAGCGGCGGGGAGGCCAGGTAGTTCATCTTCACGTCGGGGTTGATGCGGCCCTCGAAGTTGCGGTTGCCCGAGAGCACCGAGACGACGGCCAGGTCCTCGGCGCCGACGACGTCGGAGATCTCCTGGGGCAGCGGTCCGCTGTTGCCGATGCACGTGGTGCAGCCGTAGCCGACCAGGTTGAAGCCCAGGGCGTCGAGATACTCGTCCAGCCCGGCGCGCTCCAGGTACTCGGTGACGACCTTGGACCCGGGTGCCAGCGACGTCTTGACCCACGGCTTGACGGTCAGGCCCTTCTGGACGGCGTTGCGCGCGAGGATCCCGGCTCCGAGCATGACCGACGGGTTGGAGGTGTTGGTGCAGCTGGTGATCGCCGCGATGACGACATGGCCGTGGTCGAGCTCGGTCTCGGTGCCGTCCTCGAGGGTGACGGGCGCGCGGACACTGCGGCGGTCGGCGACCTGAGCGCCGCCCGTGCCGCCGTGCGGCGATTGGCCGTGGTCGCGGGTGCCGTTGGTGGCCGGCGCGTCGGAGGCGGGGAAGCTGTCGTCGTCGGCCTCGTCGACGTCGTCCTCGTCATCGGGCAGCAGATCCTCGAGCGCCATCCGGAAGGCGTCGCGCGATTCAGTGAGCGAGACGCGGTCCTGGGGCCGCTTGGGGCCCGCGATGCTGGGCACCACCTCGGACAGGTCGAGCTCGATCGTGTCGGAGTAGGTCGGCTCCTCGGATTCCTCGTCGTGCCAGAGCCCCTGCTCCTTGGCGTAGGCCTCCACCAGAGCGATCTGCTCTGTGGGTCGCCCGGAGAACTCGAGATAGCGCAGCGTCTCGGCGTCGATGGGGAAGATGGCGCAGGTCGAGCCGAACTCGGGGGACATGTTGCCGATGGTGGCCCGGTCGGCAAGCGGCAGACCGGCGAGCCCGGCGCCGTGGAACTCCACGAACTTGCCCACGACGCCGCGCTCACGCAGCATCTCGGTGACGGTGAGGACGAGATCGGTGGCCGTGGCCCCCTCGTGCAGCTCCCCGGTGAGGTTGAAGCCGAGGACCTGCGGGATGAGCATCGACATCGGCTGGCCGAGCATGGCCGCCTCGGCCTCGATCCCGCCGACGCCCCAGCCCAGGACCCCGAGCCCGTTGATCATGGTGGTGTGCGAGTCGGTCCCGACCAGTGTGTCGGGATAGGCGAGGTTGCGCTCATCGTCGACGAACACCACCCGCGCCAGGTACTCGAGGTTGACCTGGTGCACGATCCCGGTGTCGGGCGGGACGACCTTGAAGTTGTGGAAGGCGCCCTGGCCCCAGCGCAGGAAGGCGTAGCGCTCCTTGTTGCGCTCGAACTCCAGCTCGGCGTTGCGCTGGAAGGCCTGCGCGGTGCCGAAGGCGTCCACCTGCACGGAGTGATCGATGACCAGCTCGGCGGGTACCAGGGGGTTGATCTTGTTGGGGTCCCCGCCCATCTCCTTCATGGCGTCGCGCATCGCCGCGAGATCGACGATGGCGGGGACGCCGGTGAAGTCCTGCATGATCACGCGTGCCGGCGTGAAGGCGATCTCCTTGGACGGCTCGTCCTTGGCGTTCCAGGTGGCCAGCGCCTCGATGTCGCGCGCGCGAATGGACTCGCCGTCCTCGTTGCGCAGCAGGTTCTCCAGCAGGATCTTGAGCGAGAACGGCAACCGGGCGATGTCGAACTGGGACTGGAGCGCATCCAGCCGGAAGATTTCGTAGGACGCGTCGCCGACGGTCAGCGTCGCCTTGGCGTCAAAGCTGTTGGTGGTCGCGGACATATCTGGAAAAACTCCTGGTTTCAGACGCAGTTCCTCTTACTTTAGGCGCGCCGGGCGCAGCACGACGGTACGGGCGCGGACGGCCTCGCGCCTCGCCGGCACGCGGGCCGCTCGCGCCTCTCCTACACACGTCTTAGACACGTCTTCGCCACGGCTTCGAGCCGACACCGATGCTCCCGTGACCCCGAACGGATTTCACCAAGGAGCCCGCCGTGTCCAGCCTCGTCCTCATCGCCTCTGCCGCCGCCGTGATCGGCGCCGCCCTGCTCATGGCCGCCGCCTACTACACCGAGGCGCACCACGCGCCCGACCAGTCCTGACCCTGAGAGCCGTCTGAGAATGCGCACGCCTCTTACATCCCTCTCACCCGACCGCAGGATGCTGCCGCGATGAGCTCGGACTCGACGCCCTATCGCGAGCCCCTGCGCCCCGCCTGGCTGCAGGGCCGCAGCGTCCCCGGGTGGCTCCAGGGCCTGTGGGCCCGCCCTGAGCTCCTCGCCGTGGCCGTGGTCGCCGGCGCGCTGAACCTGTGGGGGCTCGCCATCAATGGCTGGGCCAACACCTACTACTCCGCGGCCGTGCGCTCGATGACCACGAGCTGGCACGACTTCCTCTTCGCCTCGCTGGACAAGACCGGCCTGATGACGGTCGACAAGCCGCCACTGGCCCTATGGGTCCAGGCGCTGTCGGCGCGGATCTTCGGCTTTCACCCGCTCAGCATCCTCGTTCCCCAGGCGCTCATGGGAGCCGCCGCGGCGGCGCTCACCTATGACCTGACCCGGCGGCGCTTCGGGCGGCCGGCGGGCTTCGCGGCCGGGATCGCGCTGGCCACGACCCCCATCGCGGTCGCCATGTCGCGCCACAACAACCCCGACGAGCTGCTCGTCCTCTGCTGCGTGGCGGCGCTGTGGTTCGCCGTCCGCGCCCTCGAGGACGGACGGACGCGGTGGCTGGTCTGGTGCGGGGTCTGCGTCGGGCTCGGCTTCGAGACCAAGATGGCGGTGGCGCTCTTCGTCGTGCCCGGGATCGCGCTCGCCTATCTCTGGGTGGCGCCCCGCGGGCGTCTGGCCGCCCTGCGCCAGCTGACGGCGGGCGGTGTTGCGCTGGCGGTGGTCGGGCTCGCCTGGCCGATCCTGGTGACGCTGACCCCGGCGGCCGACCGGCCCTGGATCAGCGGGACCGCCGACAACAGCATCTGGTCTCTGATCTTCAACTACAACGGCGTCGGCCGGGTCACGGGTCAGACCGGCGCGCCCGGCGCCGGCTTCGGCGGCGGCGGTGGTGGTGGTGGCGGCGCCTTCGGCGGCGCGACCGGGGTGTTCCGCCTGCTCTCCTCGGGCCTGGGCGACCAGGCGGGCTGGCTGCTGGGCTTCGCCGTCGTCGCCGGCCTCGGCGTCCTCGTGGCCTCACGCCTGCGCCGCAGCGACCCGCGCACCGGCTGGCTTATCGCCGTCGGCGGTGCCTTCCTGGTCAGCGCCGTCGTCTTCAGCTACGCCTCGGGGATCTTCCACCCTTACTACGTCTCCTTCCTGGCCCCCTTCACGGCAATGCTCATCGGCGCCGGTGTCGGCGAGGCCCTGGGCGGCGGCCGGGTGGCCCGGATCGCCGTGCCGGCGGCGATCGTGGCAGGGGCGGTCACCGAGCTCGTCGTGCTGGGCAACCTCTCGGGCGACCTAGCCTGGGCGCGCCCGCTGATCATCGCTGCGGCGGGAGTGTCGGCGATCCTCCTGGCCGCGCAGCTGGCCCCTCGTGTCCGCGCCGTGGTGGTGGGGGTGGCCCTGGCGGCGCTGCTCGCGGCGCCCGCCACGTGGGCCGCACAGACCATCGGGCATGCCACCGCCGGCACGTTCCCGGCCGGCGGGCCGGCCAGCGCGCAGAGCGGAGGCTTCGGAGGGGTGGGCGGGGGCGGGTTCCGCGGCTTCGGCGGCCGGCGTGCCTTCCGCTTCCAGGGCGGTGGCCCCGGGGGCGGCGTCGCGCCCGGCGCCGCGCCCGGCGCTGGCTCCGGCTCAGCACGCAGCGGCGTCCAGGGCCTATTCGCCAACCCGCCGTCGAGCGCGGGCGGCTTCCGGCGCCGTAGCTTCGGTCCTGGCGGTACAGGAGGTTTCGGTGGGGGCGCAGGAGGTTTCGGTGGGGGCGCAGGCGGCTTTGGCGGCGGAGGCGGCGCCTTTGGCGGCGACTCGACCAGCCTCAACGCGGCCGTCCAATACGCCAAGACCCACGGCGGCGGCACCATCGGCGTCGAGAGTCAGAGCAGCGCCGCATCGGCGATCCTCGCCAGCGACGCCAACGTCGCCGGCCTGGGCGGCTTCTCCGGTCGCGAGAGCACGGTGAGCGCGCAATGGCTGGCGATGGAGGTGCGCACCGGCAGGTTGCGCTGGATCCTCGCTGAGAGCCAGGGCGGCTTCGGCGGCGGTCCGGGCGGTCCCGGCGGTGACTCCCGTCAGGGCAGCCAGGCCGCGCTGGCCATCGCTGAGCAGGTGGGCCGGAAGGTGACGGTCACCGCCAACGGCGCGTCGGTGACCATGTACGACCTCCGGGGCAAGGCCTCGGCGATCCTGGCGGCGGCGCGATGACCGTCGCCACCAGCGTCGCGCCCCACCTGTTCTGGATCACCAGCCGGGCCGCCGGCATCGTCTCGCTCGTGCTGGCCAGCCTCGCCGTCTCGGTCGGCCTGATGATGAGCCTGAAGATGCTGCGCACGCGCCGCCCCGAGATGCTCGCCCTGCACGAGGTGCTGTCGCTGGGGACGCTCGTCGCCCTCGCCGTGCACGGCCTCGCGCTCCTGGGTGACGGGTTCCTGAGCCCGTCACTGGGCGAGATCGCCGTGCCCTTTGCCTGGGGCTACAAGACGGCCTGGACGTCGATCGGGATCATCGGCGGCTGGGCGCTCGTCGTGCTCGGCCTCTCCTATTACGCCCGGCAGGCCATCGGCGTCAGCCGCTGGCGCAAGCTGCACCGGCTCACGGCGCTGGCCTGGATCGCCGGCATCGTCCACACACTGGGCGAGGGCACCGACGCCGGCCAGCTCTGGTTCCTGGCCATGCTGGCGATCGTCGCGGCCCCGGCGGCCGCACTCCTGGCCGTCCGCTACCTGACCGACGACGCTCCCCGCTCGGCCGAGGGTCCCGAGAACCTCGAGCCCCGCCGCGGCCCGGGCCGCGACGACCTAGAGCCCCGCAGGGTGGCGGACCACGAAGCCCGAGAACTCCCCGCCGCCCCGCGCCCAGCGGGTACCGCTCTCGGCTAGCGCCACCGTGTCAAAGCGCCAACCGGCGACCTCCATCCAGATGTGGCCGGCGTTGGCGTAGAGGGTGATCCACCTGCCGGGGCCCGCCTCGCCCCAGTCCTCGAAGGCGCCGGAGACCATCGGCGAGCTGATCAGCCCGGCCGCGGCCAGCGCGTAGCTGACCGAGCCTGAGCAGTCATAGCCGTCGGCGTGGAATGAGGCGTGCCCGCCGCCGTAGATGTAGGGCAGCGTGGCGATGGCGTTGCCGGCCGCGATCACCTGCCGGACGGCCTCGGGCGCGCCCGGGGGCGGCTGGACCATGCCGCCGGTGTTGACGGCGATGCCGCTCACGTTGGCGTTCCCGGTCGCTGCGGCGCGCGTGGCGGCCTGGGCGGCACGCTTCTCCATCGTGTTCAGCCGGGCCTGCAGCGCTCCGAGGTGGCCCTTGACCGCGTCATAGCGGGCCGTGGTGTTGGCGCGCCGCGTCTCCTGGGCGATCTGCTGGTGCAGGAGCGCCGTTTGCAGCGCCGCCGCCTGGTTGCGCTGGGTCAGGATCTGCTGGGCCAGCGTGCGGTCGCGGGCCTCCAGGCCCTCGAGCGCGGTCGCCTGCCGTGCCACTTGCGCCCGCGCGGTGCGCGTGAACTTGACGATGTTGGCGTCCTGATGGGCCACCCGGGCCATGAAGCCCATCTGGTTAAGCAGGTCTGAGAAGCCCTTGGAGCTGAGGATCACCGACACGAGGTTGGGCTGGCTGCCCTCGTAGCCTGACACCAGGTTGGCCGACAGCGCGGTGGTGGCCACGTGCATGCGGTTCTCGAGGTCGACGAGGTGGTCGCGCGCCGCCAGGAGCTGGGCCTGGACGGACTTCAGCTCGGCCACCCGCGCGTCGAGCCGGTCCTGGACCGACGACAGCCGGGCCTGGGCCCGCGCGACGCCGTCGCCGGTGGCGGCGATCTGCCGCGAGTCAGCGTCGATCTGCGCCCGCAGCGACGCGGCTGCCGACCGCGTGCCCGTGATCTGGCTCTGAAGGTCGCCCGAGCTGGGCGCGGTCAGGCCGGTTCCGAGCAGCGCGGCCGACACCGCGGCGGCAACGACAGCGCGAGAAAGGGGGATGGGCAGACGGGGCAAAGGGCGCAGGTGGACGTACGGCACCGCGCCCCGCGCGGGGCATCGATGACCGGGGGATGAGGGCGCGTGAGCACCCGATGTACGACGGCTGGGGGTCCGGCGGCAGGCACCCTAACACGCCCCGTCGCGATCGCCGACCCATCGCCTCGTTCTGCAAGAGATCCTGCAAAACGCGCGTTTGCCAGGCAACCCGGCAAGCCAGACGCGTGCCGCCACGGCGATTGCCATACTCGCACCGGTGCGCACTTCACGCCGGCTGGTGACTTGCATGCTGCTCCTGGCGGCCCTCGCCCTCGCGGTCCCTGCGGTGACGCTCGCCGGGGGTGGCGGCTCCGCCGGCGATCAGCAGTACACCGATCCCTTCGCCGGAACCGCGCCGGGCAAGAGCAAGCCCAAGACGACCGCGACCAGCCCCCCGGCGACCTCGACCCAGCCGGCCTCCACCTCCCCGCCGGCCACCCCGACGCCGACGACGAGCGTCACCCCCGTCGCGAGCACCACAACCGGCAGCGATCCCACCACGCCGACGGCGACGATCGCGTCGAGCACCGCGGGTGAGCTGCCCCACACCGGCTACGACGGGTGGCTGGCCGCCATGTTGGGCTTCGCGCTGGTGGCCGGCGGGCTGGGGCTGCGGGTCCGGCTGCGCCGGACCTGACCGCGCCTGAATACACTGCGCCGCCATGCCGCTGCGCGCAAGGAGGTTCGCGGACCGCTCTCGACTCATGGCACTGCCGCTGCTGATCGCGGCCATCGTGCTCGTGGCGGTCGTCGCGGCGGACGCGGGAGCGGCGAGCAAGCCGAAGGTCACCACGGGTGGCCCCGTTCCCCAGGGATTCATGGGCGTCGACGTCGACGGCCCGATGTTCGGCCCCGACACCCCGATCAACTTCCCCAATCAGCTCAAGACGATGGTGGCCAACGGCGTGCAGAGCGTTCGTGTGGCCTTCAGCTGGGCGGCCGCGCAGCCGTACGCGAGCGACGCGGACGTGCCGGACGCCCAGAAGGCGGGCTTCACCGACGTCTCAGGGCGGCCGACGAGCTTCCAGTTCACCGACACGGTCGTGGGCGACGCCGCCCGCGAGCGCATCAGCGTCCTCCCGACCGTGCTCTACGCCCCCCAGTGGGATGCCGTCACCAACCGCAGCGGGGTCGCCTATCCCCGCCACTACACGCCGTACGGGGCGTACCTGACCGCGCTCATCGGCCGCTACGGTCCCCATGGGAGCTTCTGGCGCGAGAACCCCGGGATCCCCAAGATGCCGATCCGGTCCTGGCAGATCTGGAACGAGCCGAATCTCGCCTACTACTGGAGGCAACCGTTCGCCTCCACCTACGTGTCGTTGCTCAAGGTGGCCCACGCCGCGGTCAAGAAGGCCGATCCGGGCGCCCGGGTCGTGCTCGGCGCGCTGACCAACACCGCCTGGAAGTCGCTGGGCCAGGTCTACAGGATCAAGGGCGCCAAGAACCTCTTCGACGTCGTCTCGGTCAACGGCTTCACCAAGATCCCGGCCAACGTCATCGAGTTCATGGTGTTCGTGCGCCGCGCCATGGCGCACTTCGGGGACGGCGCCAAGCCGCTGATGGCCACCGAGATCAGCTGGCCGTCGGCCAAGGGGGAGACGAGCGCCGGCTTTGACTTCATCACCACCAGGGCCGGCCAGGCCCGCAACATCGCCACGCTGCTGCCCCTCATCGGCCGGCAGCGCCTGTCTCTGCACCTCATCGGCGTGTACTGGTACACGTGGATGGGCCAGGAGGACCCGCATAGCGGCCCGTTCAACTTCTCCGGCCTGCTGGGCTTCCACAACGGCAACGTGACCGTCAAGCCCGCGCTGGCGGCGTTCAAGGCCGGTGCGCTCGCGCTCGAGGGCTGCAAGCGCAAGGGCGCCGTGGCCACCAGCTGCATCAGGTAGCGCTTCACGACACCGGGCACGGTGCCGGGGGGGTTGCGTCGGGCGCGGCGGCGGCGCGCAGCCCGGCGGCGAAGGCGGCGGTGTCCGGTGTCCCGGCGCTCGGATCGGTGGGATTGGCGATGCCGTACCAGTCCTGGCCGTCGGTGGCGTCGCGCTGCGGCGTGACCCAGGTGTAGAGCAGGGTCGCAGCCAGTCCGCAGTCCAGGTGGCCCAGCGCCTGGAGCACGCCCTCGATGTCCGCTGGGCGCCGAGCCGCGGGCGCGTAGTTGATGGCTCCCGCGGGCTGGGTGGTCCAGCCGAACTCCGTCACGTACAACGGGACGGTGCTCATGCCGGCGTTCACCAGGGCGGCCCGCGCCCCGCGCACCCGCGCCAGCACCACGGGCGGGTTCCCGTAGGGATGGAGCGCCACCCCGTCCACGTGCCCGCGCAGGTCCGACACCGCGCGCACCATCGCCGGCAGGAACACCGACGCGTTGGTGAGGCCGCCCACCAGCACCCGGATCGCCGGGTCGGCGCCGTCGATGGCCGCGCGCGCGTCCAGGTACAGCCGGGCGTAGGCGGCGGGATCGGGGTCGGGGGTCCAGAACTCGGGGTTGTCGGGCTCGTTCCAGATCTCGATCGCCGTCACCGGCAGCGGTGCCACGCCGGGGTGAGCGCGCCAGAACGTGCCGCCGCTCCCGTAGCGCGCGGCGAAGGCGCCCGCGTAGGCGGCGTAGTCGGCGTCCGAGCGCGGCGGCGAGTGGTCCTGCCCGGACACCGACTGCGCCCACGGCGCGGTGTAGTCGATGATCGGCAGCCAGGTCAGCCCGTGGGCGGCCAGCGAGCCCGCGATCTGGTCGTCGAAGGACCAGTCGTAGCGGTGGCGGCCGCCCGCCGGCGCGTGCGGCTCGGCGGCCTCCCACAGCGCGTCGCTGCGCGCCACCGTCGCCCCGGTGGCGCGCACGGCAGCGAGCTGGGCGTCGATGTGGGCTTGGGTGTAGGTGAGGTCGTTGAACAGCCGGTTGACGTTGATCCCGAACACCTGGCTCGCAGGGGCCGGCAGAGCGGCCCGCAGCGATCCGGTCGGGGCCGCATGGGCACGGGGGTGCCGTGACCCTCCGCTGGTGACGATCAGGACCACGCCGACCACGACCGCCGCCACCGCCACCGCGGCGGCGAGCGCCTCCCCGCGCCGCCTCATCCCCGGGCGCCGCCTCGCCGGACGTCGCCTCGCCGGACGTCGCCCAGCGCGCGCAGCTGTGCCCGCTCACGTCGAGCGGGCCGCCCCAGCGCCCATTTGAGCGCGATCCGCGAGCCGAAGGTGAGCACCTGCAGCGCGTCGTCGACCGTCGCTCGCCGCGCGCCCAGGCGCGCGCGCACCACGTCGTGGCGAGCCGCCGCGAGGCGCGCGAAGGGCTCGCCCCCGAAGGCCACCGCCGAGGCGTGCGCCCGGTGGTGGCAGACCCGCGCCGCGGGCCAGAACCAGGTCTGAACCCCGGTGGCGGCCGCGCGCAGGCCGAGCTCCATGTCCTCGCCGTAGAGGAAGATCGCCTCGTCAAAGGGCCCGAGGCGCCGCAGGGTGTCGGTCCGCGCGGCGATCGCGCACCCCACAGCCCAGCCCACCGCGCGCGGCGACCCTGACCGCCACGGCTCCAGCCATCGCGCCGCGGGCGCGGAGATGGCGGCCAGCGCCGTCCCCGGGATGAGTGCCCGCACGAGATCGGCCGCCGAGGCGGGCGCCGGATGGACCGTGTCCTGGCGCCTGCCGTCGGGATAGAGCACGAGCGGGGCCAGCAGCCGGTCAGGATGCCGCGCCGCCTGCGCCGCGAGCGCGCGCAGCGAGTCGTCGAGGAGCTCGACGTCGGGGTTGACGAGCACCGCCACCGGCTCGGACACCTCGGCCAGCCCCCGGTTGTTGGCGCGGCCGAAGCCCGCATTCTCGCCCAGCGCCACCACCACCGCATCGGCGAACGTGCGCGCCACGGCCACCGTGTCGTCGCGCGAGGCGCAATCGACCACCACCGTGCGGACGCCAGGGAGGTGGCGCGCGGCGGACGCGAGCAGCCCCCCGAGGTGCGCCGCCGAGTTGTGCGTCACGGTGACGAGCGCGAAGTCGCCGCGTGGGGGCCGAGCCGTGGCGGGCACACGCGCAGGCTAGTGGTGGCGGTAGCCAGTTGTGCGCCGAGTGGACCAATCCATACACTGCCCCGCCATGGCGCTCGCCCCCTCGACGACCCCTGGGACCGCTCCCAGGGTCGCGCTGATCCACGACTTCCTGCTCGACATGCGGGGAGCCGAGCGCGTGTTCCTCGAGCTCTGCGCGATGTGGCCCGAGGCCGACCTGTTCACCACGGTCTACGACGAGGACGGCACCGAGGGTCGCTTCGCCCACCGCACGGTCCACACGTCCTTTCTGCAGAAGCTGCGCCCGTCGGCGCGCACCTTCCGCGCCATGCTCCCCCTGTATCCGGCCGCGATCGAGTCGTTTGACCTCTCGGCCTATGACCTGGTCGTCTCGAGCTCCTCGGCCTGGGCCCACGCGGTGCTGTGCGGGGAGCGCTCGGTCCACGTCAGCTACTGCCACAACCCGTTTCGCTACGCGTGGAGCGACCGCTACGGGACGTTGGAGCGCCGTCGCGACCCGATCAGCCGGGCGGCGCTGAGCGGCCTGTTCAGCCGCTGGCGCCAGTGGGACTGGATCGCCGCGCAGCGGACCGACCGCTACGTCGCCAACTCGCAGGCCACCCAGGACCGGATTCGCACCTACTTCGGACGCGAGTCCGCGGTCGTCTACCCGCCGGTGGCGGTCGACCGCTTCGGCCGCGGCCCGGTGGGCGAGCACTACGTGATCGTCTCCGAGCTCATGCCCCACAAGCAGATTCGCGTGGCCATCGAGGCCTTCAACCGCATCGGCCGCCGGCTGGTGGTGGTCGGCGACGGTCCGGAGAGCCGTCGCCTGCGCCGCGCCGCCGGTCCGATGGTCTCCTTCACCGGGCGCGCCACCGACGCCCAGGTTCAGCATCTGGTCAGCGCGGCCCGCGCCATGATCGTGACCTCGATCGAGGAGTTCGGCATCGCGGCCGTCGAGAGTCAGGCCGCCGGCCGTCCCGTCATCGCCCGGCGCGGCGGGGGCGCGCTGGAAACGGTCATCGACGGGGAGACGGGCTGCTTCTGGTCGGGCGGGGCGCCGGAGCTGGCCGCCGCGGTGACCGCGTTCGACGACGGCGCGATCTCCACCGAGGCGTGCCTGAGCAACGCCGCCCGCTTCGGCCCCACCCAGTTTCACCGGGCGCTGCTGGCCGAGGTGGCCGCGGCCCAGCAGGCGCGGGCCGACGCCCCGCTCAGTACCCGCCGCGCTGCCGCCCCAGTGCGGCTCGTGCGGCGCGCCGGCCGGTAAGCGGCTGGTGGCCTCCTCCGCCGTGCGTCGGGTCGTGCTCAGCGGGGCGACGGCGGCCCTGCTCGCCGGCCCCACCGTCCTCGCCTTCTTCGCCGGCGGCTACTTCGAGCAGCCCTCGCTGTGGGCCGGCCTGCTGGCCTGCGTGCTCGTCGCTGTCGCGGCGGTGTCGGTGCGCGCCGGTTTGCCGCGGGGCCGGGCGGCAGCTCTGGCCATCGGCGGCCTCGCCGCCCTCGCGGCTTGGACGCTGCTCTCCACGGCGTGGGCGCCGATCAAGGGCGACGCCTACCAGGCCGGCCAGCAGGCGGTGCTCTACCTCGCGGTACTGGTCGCCGCCGCGCTGCTCCTGCAGGGCCGCGGTGCGATGCGCGCGGTTGAGCCCGCGCTCGCGGCCGGCGCGCTCGTCGTCATCGGCTATGGCGTGTCGGAGCGATTGGCGCCCGGTGTGCTGCACTTCGCCCGGTCAGTCAGCGCCGAGGGCCGCCTCGAGCAGCCGCTCACGTACTGGAACGCGATGGGTGAGCTGGCCGCTATCGGCCTCGTGCTGATCGCGCGCATCGGCGGCGACGGCGCCCGCCCCCGGCTGGAACGCTCGCTGGCCTCGGCCGCGGCGCCCCTGCTTGGCCTGGGGCTGTATCTCAGCTTCTCTCGCGGCGCCCTATTCGCCTGCGCCGCCGGGCTGGTGACGCTGATCGTCGCCGCGCCCCGGCGCGAGCAGCTGGAGGCGATCCTGCACGCGGTGGCCGCCGGCGTGGTCGCCTCGGTCTTCGCCTCGCGCTGGCGCGGCGTGACCGCGCTGGGCGGCTCGCTGTCCACGCGCGAGCACCAGGGCCTGATCATGCTTCTCGTGCTCGTCGCGCTGGCGGTGCTGATGGGTGCCGTGCGCTGGTGGCGATGCCGCCGTGAGCAGCCGGCCCCGCTGCACCTGCCGGCGCATGCGCCGGCGATCACCCTGGCGGTGATCGTCGTGGGGCTCGCGCTGGCCATCGTCGTCGGCAACCAGGAGTCCAGCCGCCAGTCCCAATCGCTGTCCTCGGGCACCTCGCGGCTGGTGACGCTGCGCAGCAACCGCTACGCGTACTGGCGCGTCGCCCTGCGCGCCTTCGGCGACGAGCCGCTGCGGGGGGTGGGCGCCGGGGGCTGGTCGGTGTACTGGCTGCGCGACCGCACGGTGTTCGAGGCGGCCCAGGACGCCCACTCACTGCCGCTCCAGACCGCGGCGGAGCTGGGCGTGGTCGGACTGGCGCTGCTGGCGGCGTTCCTGGCCGGGGTCGCGCTGGCGGCGGTGCGAGCCGTGCGCGTCGAGCCGGTGCTGGCGGCGGGCCCGGTGGCCGGCGTGGTGGTCTACATCGCTCACGCCCCGCTGGACTGGGACTGGCAGATGCCGGCGCTCACGCTCGTGGCCATGGTCCTCGCCGGCGCACTGCTCGCGCTCAGCGGCCGCGACGCGCAGCGGCCCGACCGCGATGCCGCCCCCGCCCGCGCCGAGGTGGCGACGCCCGCATGACCGTCGGCTACGGTTTCGGCCTTCGATGACAGGGTCACACGACAACGGACACGTCGAGCGCGACGCCGATCCGCTGCGCATCCTCGTCCTCGCCGACCGCTGCTGGGCGCATCCGCAGGGCGGCGGCTCGGGGGCCAACCTCTACGCACAGGTGCGGCGCTGGGCGGCGGCAGGCCACCGGGTGACGGTGATCGCCGGCGACTACCCGGGCGCGGCCCGGCTCGAGCACGCCGGCCCCAACCTCACCGTGCACCGGATGGGCGGCCGTGCGTCGGTGTTCCCGCGGGCCGTGTGGGCGACCATGCGCGGGCTCGGCCGCGACGCCGACGTGGTCCTCGAGGTCATCAACGGGATCACCTTCCTCACGCCCCTGTGGCTGCACACCCCGCGCGTCGCCCTGGTGTGCCACCCCCACCGCGACCTGTACGTGGGCGAGTTCGGGCGCTACCGCGGCCGTGCCCTGGCCGCGCTGCTCGAGGAGCTGCCGCTGCGCGTGCTCTATCGCAGGGCCACGTTCCTCACCATCTCGGAGTCCGCGCGCGACGATCTCGTCCAGATCGACGGGCTGGGCCGCGAGCGGGTGAGCGTGGCGTATTGCGGGGTCGAGCCGGGCCTGTTCGGTCCCGCGCAGCGCGACGAGAAGCCGCGACTGGTGCACCTCGGGCGCCTCAAGGCCTACAAGCGCATCGAGCACGTCCTCGACGTACTGGAGGCCATCCCCGGCGCCACGCTGGACATCGTCGGCGAGGGCGACCATCGCGAGGCGCTGGAGGCCGACATCGTCCGCCGCGGCCTCACCGACCGCGTGACCATGCACGGCCACGTCGACGAGGAGACCCGCGCCGCCCTCTACGCCCGCGCCTGGATCCTGCTCACCGCTTCCTCTTCGGAGGGCTGGGGCCTCACCGTCATCGAGGCCGCCCTGTGCGCCACGCCCAGCGCCGCGCTGGCCGTGGGCGGGCTGCGCGAGTCGATCGTGGACGGGAAGACCGGCATCCTCGCCCGTGACATCTCAGAGCTCACCGCCCGGGTCCGCGACCTCATCGCCGATCGCGACCGCCTGGAGGAGCTGGGGGAGGCGGCCCGCCGCCGGGCGCTCACCTTCACTTGGGAGCGCACCGCGGCCGACAATCTGCGCGTGCTGCGCGCCCACGCGCGCTTTGCTCACGACGCCGCCGGCCACGTCCGCGGCGGCCTGCTGGCCGGCCAGGATGTGCGGTCGCGCACCGGCCCCGATGACGCGACGCGGCCGCCGTTGGTCACCGCCCAGCCGCCGATCAGCGTGGCCCGCGCCCGCGAGCGACGCCAGAGCTGGCGGCTCGTCGGCGCTGCCGAGCTCATCGAGGACGTGCTCACCGAGTTCGCCGCTCGCCGCATCATGACCATCACCGACCGCCGGCCCGGCCTGATCGAGCTCAAGGGCGGGTCGGCGCTGGCCGCCGGCACTCGGGCCCGGGCGCTGGACTGGCTGCCGGTGCGTGCGCGCCTGGCCTTCGGCACCGACGAGGACGGCGCGACCTGGGTCGACGCCTCGGTCGCACCTCGCGGGCGGCCGCACCTGCGCCGCCGCCAGATCGAGGGCCTCTACGAGCACAAGCTCTCAAGCTGGCTGGCCGAGCTGGACCGGACGCTCGAGCCCTACCGCTCCGCGCCGGTGGACGCGGTGGGCGGCGGCGCCGCTGCCGCGGGCTCGGCGGCCGCGTCGCGCGCCGCGCTGCGCTGAGCGCCGAAGACGTCCTTGAGCGAGAGCACCGGTCGCTCGAGCAGGTAGTAGCTGGCGGCCGCGATGGCGGCGGTCATGACCAGGGTCCCCGCCGACCACCACAGCCAGGGCTGGATGATCGAGTGCGCGCCGAAGTTCCAGCGCTGCAGCTGGGCCAGGACGGTCGTCTGCCACAGGTAGATCCCGTAGGAGATGAGCCCCAGCCAGGCCAGCACGCGCAGGCCCAGGACCCGCCGGGGCAGGCCGCGCTTCTGATCGCCGATGACCGCGGGCACGAGCAGGCCGAAGGCCACCATGGCGTACAGCCACTCGCGGCCGAGGTACTGCCACCGCCCCATCGGCGCGAAGAACCGCGGGCTGATCCCGATGCGCTTGCTGACGACGTAGAAGGCCACCGCGGCGAACACCCACGACAGCACCGGCGCGCGGTCAAAGCGCCCCACCCATCGCGGGGCGCTCCCGCGCTGCTCGATCCAGGCGCTCACCACCGCCAGGCCCATGCCGAGCGCGAACTGGTCCAGGTACGCGGGCAGCGCGTCGAGCGCCGGCGTGATCACCACCTGGTGGGGGCTCTGGCCGCCGAGGACCACCAGCTTCCACGCCTCGGACACGAGCACCAGCACGGCCAGCCCGATCAGCTCGGAGCGCAGCACTGACCGCGCGTCGCGCTCCGCGTCGCCGGTCCGGCGGCCGCGCATGGCCAGCCGCCGCATCGCCCACGCGTAGAGCGGCAGGAAGGCATAGAAGGTGATCTCGATGGTCAGCGTCCATCCCTGGATCAGTCCACCCGACAGGGTCCGCGAGCGGTAGGTCTGCGCCATCAGGTAGTAGGTGGGGAAGCCGCTGGAGCTGAACACGCCGAGCTCGTAGGCCGAGGTCCCCACCCACAATGCGGTGACGGTCAGCGCCAGCCAGTAGGCAGGCGCAATGCGCAGGAAGCGCCGCCACGCATAGGGCCCGGTGGCGGGCGCCGGCCGGCCGCGAAACCGCGCCGCCACGAACGGGCGATAGAGCAGGACGCCGGAGATGAGGAAGAAGATGGCCACGCCCACGTCCAGGCGCTGGGCGTAGGGGCTGAGCGCGCTGTGGGGGTTGCCCGAGATCCCGGCGGCGACGGCGGTGTGGGTCAGCAACACGCACAGCGCCGCGATCGCCCGTAGCGAGTCCACCAGCGGGAAGCGTTTGGCCCGGACGTTCACAACCGCGCATTGTGGCCCCTGCGAACCCTATGCTGCCCCGCGTGAGACCGAGCACGTTCGCCGGTCGCCTGACCGCCGCTGCCGCGCTCGGGCTGGTCCTGCGCGCCGCCTACCTGTACGGCCCCGCCCGCCACGTGGTCGGCATCGGCGACTGGTGGTTCTACCACTGGCAGCCGGGCCTGATCGTCAACGGGCACGGCTTCACCGATCCGTGGGCGCTGCTGGCCACTCACCGCTACCGCCCGTCGGCCGCGCACCCGCCCCTGTACTCGATCGTGCTCTCGGGCCTCTACCTGCTCGGCGGCCACGGCGCCCTCATCCAGCGCTCGCTGGGGCTGCTCCTGGGCACAGTGACCCTGGTGCTCGTCGGCCTGCTCGGCCGCCGCGTCGGCGGTGACCGGCTCGGCGTGATCGCCGCTCTGCTCTATGCCGTCTACCCGGTGATGATCGCGGTGGACGGAGACCTGATGAGCGAAGTCCTTTACGGCCCGCTCATCGCCGGCATGCTGCTGGCCGCCTTCGCCCTGTATGACCGGCCCACCGTCCGCCGCGCGGTCGTCCTCGGCGTGGTCATCGGCCTGGCCGCGCTGACCCGGACCGAGGCGCTTCTGTTCGTGCCCTTCCTGCTCGTGCCGGTGGCGTGGCGGGCGCGCTCCGGTGGGCGCGGCCCGGGCGCCGGCCCCGGTCGCGCCCTGCTGGCCGGCGTCGGCATCCTCACCTGCGCCGTCGTCATCGCCCCCTGGCTGATCCGCAACGAGGTGGCCTTCGGCCGCTTCGTGCTCATCTCCACCAACAACCAGACCGTGATCGCCGGCGCCAACTGCCCGCAGACCTACCACGGGGTCAACATGGGCGGTTGGGACATCACCTGCATCGCCCCGCGTACGAAGACCAACGAGGCCGCCCAGGCCGCCATCTGGCAGCACGACGGCCTCAGCTACGCCGCCCATCACCTCGGCCGTCTGCCTGCGGTGATCGCGCTGCGCGAGCTGCGCGTGTGGGACCTGTGGCAGCCGCGCCGCCAGGCGCGCACCTTCGCCGAGGGGGAGCAGATCGACGTCGCCGAGGCGGGCGTGGCGGCCTTCTGGCTGTTCGCGCTGGTGGCCATTCCCGGCGTGCTGGCGCTGCGCCGCCGCCCGCCGGCGCTGCTGATCCTGCTCGCCCCCGCAGTGGTGGTGTGCCTGACCACGGCGATCGGCTACGGCGTCCCGCGCCTACGCGACTCCTTCGATATCGCGCTGCCCGTGCTCGCGGCGGCCGGGGTCCTGGCCCTGTCGGAGCGGCTGGCGGCACGGCGGCGAGCGCCCCGCCGGGTCCTGGCCGGGTCGCGGCAACCCGTCGTATGACCTTTCGCCGCGCGCTGGCGGCGATCGCACTGGGCGGGCTGGCGCTCCGCCTCGTCTACGCCTACGCGATCGTCAAGAGCAGGCCGCTGCTCGGCGATGCGCTCGAGTTCCAGCAGCAGGCCAACCTGCTGGCCTCCGGTCACGGGCTGATCGAGCCGCAGGTGTGGTTCACGCAGCACATCGCCCGGCCCAGCGCCGACAAGCCGCCGGTCTATCCGCTGCTCGAGGCGGTCATCTCTGTGCTGGGCGGGCGCACCTGGGCCTGGCACGACGTCGTCGACCTCGTCGCCGGAACGGCGACGGTGTGGGTCACCGGGTTGCTCGGCAACAGCGTGGGCGGCGGCGGCGCCCGCGGCGCGCGCTTGGGGCTCATCGCCGCCGGGATCGCCGCCGTCTACCCGCTGCTGATCGCCGCCGACGGCTCGCTGCGCTCCGAGTCGGTGTTCGCGCTGTTCGTGACGCTGTCGCTGCTGTGCGCGCTGCGCCTGCGCGAGGACCCGTCGGTCCGGCGGGCCATCGCCCTGGGGTTCGTCATCGCGCTCGCCGCGCTCACGCGGTCCGAGGGTCTGCTGCTGATCGTGCTGCTCCCCTTCGGCCTGGCCGGCTGGCGCCGGGGCGTGACCAGCGTGGTGACCTGCGTGCTCGTCCTCTCCCCGTGGCTCGTGCACTCCTGGATCACCTTCGGCCAGCCGGTGCTCATCTCCACCAACGTCGGCGGGCTGTTGGCCGGGGCCAACTGCCCGCCGACCTACCACGGGCCGCTGCTGGGCCAGTGGGACCTCTCGTGTCTACCTCCCCCGACGCACACCAACGAGGCCGTCGAATCCGACCACCTGCGCGATGTCGGCCTGCGCTACGCCCGCGATCATCCCGGGCGGCTGCCGGTGGTCATCGCCGCGCGCATCGGGCGGTCCTTCGAGCTGTTCCTGCCCCGCCAGCAGTGGGCCATGGAGGCGTTCTTCGAGGGGCGCAACGAGAAGGTGGAGGAGGCCGGCGTGCTCGTGTACTACATCGTGGCCCTCCTGGCCATCGCCGGGACGGTGCTGCTGTGGCGGCGCCGCGGGCCGTGGCGGATCCTGCTCTCGCCGCTCGTCCTCGTCGTGTTCGTCTCGGTCACCGGCTACGGCTTCACGCGCTTCCGCGTCGGTGCCGAGCCCGCGCTCATCGTGCTCGCCGCCGTCGCGCTGGACGGCATCGCGCAGCGCCGATGGCCGTCTGCAGCGTCAGAATGTGCCGATGCTCCCGCGGATCGCACTGGCCGGCCTGGCGGCGGTCGCCGCCGTGTGGTTCGCGGTGCTGCTGGTTGACACTCACAAGGTCAACCAGGCCGCCGCCGCCGCCGGCTCGATCGCGGCGGTCCGCGCGGCGCTCACCGGGCCCCAGGCACAGTTCGACCGGCGCATCGACGACCTGCGGTCGGCCCGCTTCGTCAACCCCGACGCGTCGATCAGCCTCGACATCGCCGGCGCCTTCGAGGTCCGCGGCGGGGCCGCCAACCTCAACCGCGCGCAGAGCACGGTCAGCGCCGTGCTCCGCTCCGAGCCGCAGAATCTCGACGCGTGGGCGGCGCTCTACCGCATCCAGGGCGCCCGCAACGACGCCGCGGCGCAGGCCCAGGCGCTCGCGCACGCCCAGCGCCTTGACCCGCTGGACTTCCGCTCGCGGTGAACCCGCACTGACGCGCTCCAGGCTTACACTCGCCCGCGCATGCTGAGGGTGCGCAAGGACGCCGGCGTCACGCTGGGCTTCACGGCGCTGGCCTTCGCCGTCGCCTTCTGGCAGCTGCCCGGCCGCGCGACGTCGGACACCAAGATCGACCTCTACGTCGACCCGGGCCGGTTCCTATCCAGCGTGGCCTCGGTGTGGACCAACACGGGCGACCTCGGCGAGATCCACAGCTCCCAGTACGGGGGCTACCTGTGGCCGATGGGCCCGTTCTTCGCGCTCTGCCACGCGATCGGCCTGTCCCCATGGGTGGCCGAGCGGCTGTGGCTGGGCCTCATCCTGGCTCTGGCCGCGTGGGGGATGCTGCGGCTGCTCGACGTGCTCATCGGCGCGCCCCGGGGGATCGCCCACGTCGTGGCCGCGGCGGTCTACACGTTCAACCCGTACACGGTCGTGTTCACCGCGCGCACCAGCATCACTCTGCTGGGCTACGCCGCGCTGCCGTGGCTGCTGCTCACCGTCCACCGCGGCCTGCGCGCCGACCCCGGCGCCGGCCGGCTGAGGTCCTGGTGGTGGCCGGCGGCGTTCGCGCTCATCTTCACCTCGGCCGGGGGTGGCGTCAACGCCGCGCTCGTCGCCTTCGTCCTGCTGGGACCGGCGGCGCTGCTCGTCTACGAGCCGGCCATGGGCCACGTCCCGTGGCGGGCGGCGCGGGCCTTTGCCATCCGGGCGGCGCTGCTCAGCGTGCTGGTGTCGCTGTGGTGGGTCCTGGACCTGCTCGTCCAGGCCCGGTATGGGATCAACTTCCTTCAGTACACCGAGCAGCCGCGCACGATCTGGGGCACCAACTCCATCACCGAGTCATTGCGGTTGATGGGCTATTGGACCTCGTATCTCGGCGCCGGCTACCCCCAGGCCCGGTTCGGCTACTACTCCGACAGCGGCACGCTGCTCTACAACGTCGCGGTGGTGGGCGCGTCGCTGATCGTGCCCGCGCTCGCCTGCCTGGGCTTCGTGTGGACCCGCCGCTGGCGCTACGGCCCGTTCCTGTTGGCCCTGGTGCTGCTCGGAGTGGTGGTGATGTCGGCCGGGTTCCCGAACGGGACCCCGCTGCGGCAGCTCATGAACTGGGTCTACTACCACGTCAGCCTGCTCAGCTTCCTGCGCACCGTCGACAAGGCCGCGCCGCTGGTGGCGCTGGGTCTGGCCGGGCTGCTCGGGCTCGCCGCCGAGGTCGCCTGGGCGAGACTGAGAATTAGTCGCATTCTCACGGGGGCCGGCCGCCGCGCCGTGCTCGTCGCCGCCCCGGCGGCCCTCGCGGCGCTCATCGTGCTCGCCGCCTGGCCGCTGTTTGAGGGCAAGGCGATCGACCGCCAGCTCACCTGGCAGCGGATCCCGGCCGCGTGGCGCGCGGCGGGGCGCAACCTCGACGCCCACCTGCCCGCCAACTCGCGCGCCATCGTGCTCCCCGGCCAGGTGTTCGCCTTCTACAAGTGGGGCGGCACCATCGACTCGATCCTCCCCCGGCTCACCCGCAAGCCGGTGGCGGTCCGCTACGAGACGCCCTACTCGGACCTGCATGCCGACGACCTGCTGGTCACCATCGACAACCTCGTCCAGCAGGATCGCCTGTTCGGTGGGCAGCTCAAGCCGCTGCTGGGGTTGATCGGCGTGGGCTCGGTCATCTCGGGCACCGATGACGACACGACCCGAAGTGGCGCCGTCGACCCCGCGATCGCGGCTCGTGCCCTCGCCGGTCAGGGTCTCGGGGCCGCTCGCGACTACGGGCCGCTCGCGCCGGTTCCCGCAGCACCGGGCACCCTCGACCCGTCCCAGCGCCTCGCCCAGGTGCGCCAGTTTCACCTCTCGCCGGGGCGGGGCATCGTCCACGTCGATCAGGGGGCTCCGACGGTCCTCGACGGCTCGGCGCAGGGACTGGCCGACCTCGCCGCCTTCGGCCAGCTGCCGGGGCGGGCACCGATCTTCTACGCCGGAGACCTGACGCGCCGGGCCATCCGGTCAGACGCGGCGTCGGGCGCCGACATCGTCATCAGCGACTCCAACCGCCGGCAGGTGTTCTCACCCCAATTCACCCAGCAGGACTTCGGCCCCGTCCTCACCGCGGGCCAGCCCATCACCGCCGACGAGGCCACCCTCAACCCGTTTTCCGCCAAGGGCACCGCCGGCCAGACCGTCACGCTCGTGCGGGGCGCCCGCGCGCTGGAGGCGCCGTCGATCTACGGCCTGGCCCAGTTCCCCGAGCTGGGCCCCGTTGCCGCCTTTGACGGCAACCTGAACACCAGCTGGGTGCCGTACCCCAACCTGCCCCCGGCGCAGCGCTGGGTCCAGATCGACTTCAGCCACCCCCGCGACGTCCCCTACATCGACGTCTTCCCGCTGGTCGGGCCTCAGACGACGGTCAAGTCGGTGGCCATCGACGGCCAGATCTTCCCGGTCTCGCCGGGCGGCACTCGCATCCCGCTGCACGCGCGCGGCATCTCGAGCCTGCGCATCGCCCTGGCCCGTGTGGTGCGCCTGAACGACAACAGCGGCCCCGGTGGCCTGCGCGAGGTCCGCATCCCCGGCGTCCATGTCTCCCAGGTCCTGCGCCCGCCGCAACTGGCCAGCGGCGCGCTGGCCGGCCGCGACCTCAGCCACGCCTCGCTGACCTGGCTGTTCGCGCGCGAGACCGCCGACGATCCGATGCGCGCCAGCCGCTACGTCAATGAGCCCGTCCAGAACGATCCCGCCGACGCCCAGGATCCTGAGGCCCTCATCGCCCGGCAGCTCTTCTCCCCGGCGCAGCGCTCCTACACCGTCGACGCGCGCGTCACCCCCGCGGTGAGCGCCCCGGACTCGGAGTTCGACACGCTCAGCGGGGTACGCACGAGCGCCGCCTTCACCTCGTCGAGCCGGTTTGAGAACGAGCCCCGCTACCGGGCCTCGGGCGCCTTTGACGCCGATCCGGGCACCGCGTGGATCGGCCTGTGGATCCGTCCGTTTGACCCCGCGCCGTGGATCGCCTGGCGCACGGCGCGCCCGCTCACGGTGCGCCGGCTGCGGATCACCCCCGCCCGCGAGCCCGTCCGGCGACCCACCCGGGTGCAGCTGAGCTGGACGGGTGGGAGCTCGCCGCCGCTCGCGGTCGGCCCCGGCGGCGAGGTCGTGCTCCCCCGGCCGGTGCGCGCCCGCGCCTTTCGCCTCACCATCCTGGACGCCCGCTTCCCGGCCGGGCTGACCGCGCGGCGGCGCAGCGCGCGCGCCGTGGGGATCGGGACCCTGTCGGTGCCGGGGCTGGCGGCGGTCAGCGTGCCCCATGCGGGCGCCGTGCGCAGCGCCTGCGGCGTGGCCACCGTCTCGGTGGGCGGCATCCGGGTGCCGCTGCGCGTCACCGGCTCGGTCGGGGCGCTGGACGCGGGGCTGGCGCTGGACGCGGCGGCGTGCGGTGGGCGCGTGACGATGGGGGCGGGCACCCAACTGATCGGGTCGCTGCCGGGAAGCTTCAGCGTCGACCTGCTGCGACTGCGCTCGCCGGCCCCGTCGCCGCTGCCACCCGCGTCCGGGGCACGGCTGGTCAGCGCCGGTCGCCTGGGCAACGACAGCGTCAGCGGCGTGCGCGTGGCTCTCACCCACCCGGCGTGGCTGGTCCTGGGGGAGAGCTACGACACCGGGTGGCAGGCGCGCTGCGACGGCCGCTCTCTGGGCGCGCCGCAGCTCATCGACGGCTACGCCAACGGCTGGCGCGCGCCCGCGGGGTGCCGGGATGTGTCGTTTGCCTTCTCGCCGCAGTCGACGGTCAACTTGGGCTACCTCATCTCCGGGGTGGTGGCGCTGGCCCTGGGCCTGCTCCTGATCCTCATCCGGCCGCCGGCAGGGCCCGTGCGCGCCCGGCTCGAGCCGCTGCTGGATCTCGGCGCCTCCGGGGCCGCGCGGCGCCGCCTG
Organism: uncultured Actinomycetota bacterium; assembly: GCA_963758035.1. Taxonomy (GTDB): domain Bacteria; phylum Actinomycetota; class Thermoleophilia; order Solirubrobacterales; family Solirubrobacteraceae; genus Palsa-465. The sequence continues at coordinate 244,117 of CAVWTW010000010.1, read as the reverse complement.
GCGCTGCCGCGCGCCGCCGCACTGGCGGTGGCGCTCGGAGTGCTGCTCGGCTTCGTCTTTGCCAAGCGCGCGGGACTCGCCATCGCGGTCGGGTTGTTCGTGATCTTCTGGCGGGGCTACGGGCCGCGGGCACTGGCCGCTGCGGCCGGGGCGGTGCTCCTGGTGGCGGTCCCCGTCGCCTACCTGGTCACCGACCCCCGCAACCAGGGCGGCTACAACTTCAACTACAGCGTCGAGCTCATCGGCGCCCACTGGCTGGGCGTGGCCGCGGTGATCCTGCTCGGCCTGGCGGTGTGGATGACCCTGTCGGCGGCGCGCCAGCGCTCCAGACGGCCGGAGTCCCCGGGGCCGCCTGAGCCCCCGGGTCCCGCCGCGCCGCCCGACATCGACGCTCCCGCGCCGGCGGCCGGCGGCGCGCGGGTGGGCAGCCCACGATGACCGCACCCGCACCCGCACCCGCACCCGCATGACCGCACCCGCACCCGCACGAGCGCCAGCGCCCGGAACCGTGCCCGGGGCCGCCGCGCCCTCGCGCCGCTTCGCGCTCATGGACTCGGTCCGCGCGCTGGCCGCGCTCAGCGTGCTCGTCTTTCACTCCGTGGGCATCTACGGCGGCGCGCTCGGACAGCCCGGTCTGCGCGCCGTGGTGGCCCGGATGGAGGTGGGGGTGGTCATCTTCCTCGTCGTCTCGGGGTTCCTGATCTACCGCCCGTTCGTGATGAGCCACCTCACCGGCGGCCGGTCCCCGGGCGCCCGGGCCTACCTGTGGCGGCGGGCGCTGCGCATCGTGCCGGCCTACTGGGTGGCGCTGGCCGTGGCCACGCTCCTGGTCCCGTATCACGGCGTGTTCACCGCCCGCGGCGTGCCCACCTACTTCGGCTTTGCCCAGATCTATCGCGGCGCCACCATCGCGGCCGGCGACCCGCCGGCGTGGACCCTCGGCCTGGAGGTGAGCTTCTACCTGTTCCTGCCCCTGTGGGCGCTGACGCTGCGGGCGGTCTCCATGCGCACGGCGCACGATCTCCGGGCCCGGCTGCGCCTCCAGGCGGTCGGCGTGGCTGGCCTGTGGCTGTTCAGCGTGGCCTACAAGGCGGTGCTGATGAAGACCGGCGCTGTCCCGGTGATCCCAGGCTCGCCGCAGCCGGCGCTGGTCGCCTTGCCCGGCTACATCGATGAGTTCGCGCTGGGCATGGGCCTGGCCGTGTTCAGTGCATGGCTCGAGTTGGGCGGCGCCGAGCCGGCGGCGGTCCGTCTCGTCGGCCGGCGCCCGGGGGTCGCCTGGGCCTTCGCCCTGGCCGCCTTCCTGCTCGTCTCGCTCGGCATCGGGCTCACCGGCGACCCCGCCCAGGATTACACGCCCGCGCAGTACCTGGCCCGCAACGTCCTCTATGGCGCGGTGGCGGTGGGGGTGATCGCCCCTGCGGTGTTCGGCGAGGACCGCGGCGGACTGGTCCGCCGCGTGCTGGCGTGGCCGGCCCTGTTGTGGATCGGGGTCATCTCCTACGGCATCTACATATGGCACTCGCCGCTGCTCAGCCGCCTGCTGGCGTGGCACTACGGCCAGAGCGGCTCGCACCTGTGGCGCTACATCCAGTGGGGCGTGGTTCCGCTGTTGGGCTCGATCGCGCTGGGCGCGGCGAGCTACTACCTCATCGAGCGTCCGGCGCTGTCGCTCAGGCGCCTCGTTCCCGACCGCCGCCGGGCGGTCAGCGAACCGCGCGCCGAGCCCGCGCTGCCCGCCCCGCCGGGCGGGTGAGCGAGATGTTCTTCAACGACAGGATCGGGCGCTCGACCGCGTAGTAGCTGAGTGCCGCCGCGACCACGGCGGCGAGGAACGTGGCGGCGGTGAGGACCAGGAACGGGTGCCCTCGCCACCACGAGTACGCGCCGTGCTGCAGCAGCTTGCCCAGCAGCGGGTCGTGCCACAGGTAGATGCCGTAGGAGACGAGCCCCAGCCAGGCCAGCACGCGCCATCGGAGCACGCGCGCGGGCGCACTGCCCGGGCGCACGAACACGGCGGGCGCGATCAGCAGCGCCGCGCTCAGCCCGAAGGCGATGTGGACCGCAAGCCCGCCCCACGCGGTCTGAAAGAAGATGCCGTGGACCTTGACGGCCGCGAACGGGAACAGCCGGGCCACCAACACATACAGCGCGACCGCCATCCCCCAGCATGCCGGCCCCCAGCGCGCCAGCCGTCGCGCGACGGCTGCCCCCGGCCCCCCGTCCTGCGCGGCCACGCTCACCGCCGCCAGGCCCATGCCCAGCGCGAACCAGTCGAAGTTCTCCAGCAGCGTGTTGTCGAGCACCGTGCGCGGTCCGGCCAGATCGATCGTGCGCAGCACCAGCGACGCCACCGCCAGGCCGCCCAGCACGGCGAGCTCGAGCCGGATCCGCTCCCGGCGCCCGGCGCGCCCGGTGCGCGCCGCCAGCCGGACCATGACGGCTGCGAACACCGGCAGCAGCGCGTAGAAGGTCACCTCGACGCACAGCGTCCAGGCCGGCAGGATCCCGCCGTACAGGGTGCGGTGGCTGTAGACCTGCAAGAAGAGGTAGTAACGCCACCAGTCGTGCGTGAACACACCCTGCAGGTGGGCCCACCACCCCAGCAGGGTGAGAGCCAGCCAGTAGGCCGGGACGATGCGCAGCGTCCGCCGCCACGCGTAGGTCCGCACCGCCGTGCCCGGAGCGCCGAGCAGCTGCGTGGCCAGGAAGGGGCGGTAGAGCAGAAAGCCCGAGATGACGAAGAAGATCGGCACCCCGACGGTCAGCCCGGTCCACAGCGCGGTGGTCCACCTGTGGGTCGAGAACCCGGCGAACACCGCGGTGTGGGCCACGACGACGCACAGCGCGGCGATCGCCCGCAGCGAGTCGATGAGCGGGAAGCGCGGGTGGCCGGGCGGGGGCGCCACCGCGGGCGGCGCGGACGGCACCGGGCCGGCGGCGATGAGCGCGTCTGGAGCCATCAGTACGGCCAGTGGCCGTGCTCGCCCAGCGCTCGCGCCAACGGTCGCAGCCGCGCCACCAGGGCGGCCTTGACGACGCAGTTGCGCACGAAGTAGGGCAGCGCCGCCGCCTGGGCCAGCACGTTGTCGCGCCGCTCGCGCGGCCCCAGGTCCTCGCGCCGGTACTCGGCCAGCGACCCCGACCTGCCCACGTAGCGAAACCGCCGCGCCGCGAACAGGAGCCGGAGCTGGGCCAGCATGACGCCCACGGCGCTGTAGGCGTCGTGGATGAGCATCGTGCCTCCGGGCCTCACGCGCGCGCCCCACAGCTCGATGTCGGGCTTGGCGAAGCGGTAGCGGTGCGCCCCGTCGATGTAGAGCAGGTCGATCGCGCCCGCCACGTCGCTCAGCGCCTGTCCGGACGGCAGGCGCACGTGGCTCACCCGCTCGTCGACCCCGGCCGTCCGCAGGTTGGCGTGAAAGGTCTCGTGATCGGCGTCGCCGCGCGGGGCGTCGGGTGTGATCTCGTTGGGGCCTCGGTCACCGCCGCCGTGAGGATCGATCGCCACCACGGCGACGTCCCGGCCGGCGGCGGAGGCGAGCACGATCGTGGAGCGCCCGCGGAAGGAGCCGATCTCGACGATCCGGCCGCCCGGCGCCACCCGGCGGGCGCCGTCCCACAGCCGGCGCGCCTGGGCGTCGGTCATCCATCCCTCGACGCCCGCCACCGCGGCCAGCACGGGCGCGAAGTCCTGCTCGGTGCCGGCGACGCTCATGGCTGGCGGGCACGCTAGCGCATGACACCGTGGCTTCTCCCGGCAGGCCGGGGACCGACCTGATGGTTGATTCCACGACCCCGCGTGCCGGATGAATCCGGATGATCTACGCCGGATCGGCGTCCTCGGGCTCGCCCATACATCCAGTATGGGCTTCGCCCTGCGTCCTTGACCGCCTTGATCCCCGAATCCCCCGGCCTCACGCGGCCGCGGAATCAACCATCTAGGCTCCCGCCGATGTCCACGCCCCGCCGGGCCGTCGGGGTCCCGATGTTCCTCGGTCTGGTGGCCTACGCCCTGGCCTTCGCCCAGCGTCCGGGCCTGGCCACCGCGGACACCAAGATCAACCTGCACGTCGACCCGGGCCGCTTCCTCGGCGACGTGGCCTCGGTGTGGACCTCCACCGGGCAGCTGGGCGGGGTCCAGACCGGCCAGCAGGCCGGCTACCTGTTCCCGATGGGCCCGTTCTTCGCGCTCGGGCACCTGATCGGGCTGCCCGACTGGGTGGTCCAGCGCCTGTGGCTGGGCTCGGTGCTGGCGCTCGCCGCGTGGGGCGTGGTACGCCTGCTGGACGCCATGGTGCAGGAGCCGCGCGGGGTCGCTCACCTGGTCACGGGGCTGGTGATCCTGCTCAACCCGTTCGTCGTCACCTACGCCAACCGGACCACGGTGACGTTGCTGGCCTACGCCGCGCTGCCCTGGCTGCTGCTCGCGGTGCATCGGGGCCTGCGCGAGCCGGGCGGCTGGCGCTGGCCCGCGGCGGTGGCGTTGCTGGTCACTGCCGCCGGCGGGGGCGTCAACGGCGCGGTGGTGGCCTGGATGCTGCTGGGACCGGCGCTGCTCATCGTCTACGAGGTGGCCCTGACGGAGGTCACCGTGGCCCAGGCCCGCGGGTTCCTGGTGCGGGCCGTTCCGCTGGGCGTGTTGGTCTCCCTGTGGTGGGTGATCCCCGCCTACATCCAATCCGCCTACGGCGTCAACTTCCTCCAGTTCACCGAGCAGCCCGGCACGGTCTGGGGGACCACCAGCGCCACCGAGGCGCTGCGGCTCATGAGCTTCTGGCTCTCCTATGTGGGGGTTGGCTTTCAGGGCCGCGCCATCCCGTACTTCGACGACTCGCTCACGCTGCTCTTCTCCGCTCCGGTGGTGGTGGCCACCCTGCTGCTGCCCGCCGCGGCGTTGGGCGGCTTCGCCGGGATCCGCCGGTGGCGCTACGCCCCGTTCTTCCTGGGGCTGGCGCTGGTCGCGGTCCTGGTCATGATGGCCGGCTTCCCCGACGGGACGGCCCTACGCCATGGGCTGTTCTTCACCTATAACCATGTGGCGGCGGTGCGCTTCCTGCGCGCCTCCTACAAGGGGGCGCCGCTGCTGGCGGTAGCGCTCGCCGTCCTGGCCGGGGTGGCGGCGGGCGCGCTGTGGGCGCGGCTCGGGATGGGGACGCGGCTGGGGCTGGTGGCGCGGCCGGTGCTGGCGGTGGCGGTGGCGGCGGTGCTCGTCGGCGCGGCCTGGCCCCTGGTCGTCGGCCACGCCCAGGACGCACAGGTCTCCTATCACGGGATCCCGGCGGCGTGGCGCCAGGCCGCGGCCGACCTCGATCGCGAGCTTCCCGCCAACTCGCGCGCGATCGTCCTGCCCGGCGACCTGTTCAGCTTCTACACCTGGGGCGGCACGGTGGATCCGATCCTGCCCGCGCTGTCCTCACGCCCGGTCGCCGAGCGCTCCGAGGTGCCCTACACCAACCTGCGGGCCACGGACCTGCTGTGGACGATCGACGGGCTCGTGCACCAGCAGCGCCTCGTTCCAGGGCAGCTCGGCCCGCTGCTCTCGCTCATCGGCGCTCGCGCGGTGGTGAGCGGCGCCGACGACGACCTCGCGCGCTCCGACGCCCCCGCCCCGGCCGACGCCGCCGCCCAGCTGGCATCCCAGCCTGGCTTCGCACGCCCGGCCCGGTCCTACGGCCCGGTGACCCACTACGCGTCAGCCACCCAGCCGGGCGCCACCGCGCGCCTGCCCCAGGTGCGGCGCTATGACCTGCCCAGCGCACGCGGGCTCATCCGCGTGGAGCCGGTACGCGATCCCATCGTCGTCGACGGCTCGGCCGACGGGATCGCTGGGCTGGCCGCCTTCAGCATGCTGCCCCTGCAGCGGCCGATCCTCTACGCGGCCGATCTCGGCCCCGCCGCGCTGCGCCGGCAGGTGGCTCCGGGGGGCGACGTCGTCATCACCGACTCCAACCGCCGCCAGGCGTTCGCCGCGTCCTCTCTGGAGCAGAACACGGGCGCGGTGCTGGCTTCCGACGAGACGGTGAGCGCCGACGGGCTGATCCTGGATCCGTTCGGTCGCGGCCCCGGCGATGAGACGGTGGCCGTGTACGGCGGCGGCGTGCGCGTGGTCCAGGCGCCGTTCTCGCCACAGCGCGCCCAGTTCCCCGAGCACGGGCCGTCTGCCGCCATCGACGGGTCGGTCCAGACGGCCTGGGTCGCCGACCCGACGCTTGACCCCAGCCAGCGCTGGCTGCAGGTCGACTTCTCGCTCGCCCGCCGGATCGCCTCCGTCGACCTCGTCCCCTACGACGACGCCGGCGGCAGCGTCCGGGCGGTGGCGATCGAGGGCCGCTCCTTCGCCGTGCATCCCGGGCTCAACCACCTGCCGCTGCCTCCCGGCCCGGCCGTGTCGAGCCTGCGCGTGACCATCACCGCCGTCAGCCCGCCTGCGCCCGGGGCGACGGCCGGCGCCGGCGGCATCCGCGAGCTGCGCATCCCGGGCGTGCACGCCACCGAGGCGCTGCGCCTCCCCGTCGACGCCACCGACGCACTCGCGGGCGCGGACCTGCGCCACACCGGCCTCACCTACCTGTTCCAGCGCACCACCGGCGACGAGCCCTACGCCCGCACCGTGGTCGCCGGCCCCTGGTCGGCGCTCAACGTGGCCGACGTCGGCGATGCCGAGCAGACCATGAGCCGCGTCTTCTCGGTCCCCGCGCGCCGGCGCTTCGCCGCGACGGCGTGGGTGGCCCCGTTCGCTTCGGCTCCGGACCCGGCGCTGGACCGGCTGGCCGGCTACCGCGGGCCCGTGACGGCCACCTCGTCTGACCGGGCCGACGGCCAGCCCCGGTGGCGAGCATCGGCGGCCCTCGACGGCGACCCGCGCACCGCGTGGCTGGGCTCGATCGCCGGAGGCCACACCCCGTGGCTGGCGTGGCAGACCCCGCGTCCGACCACGGTCCGCGCGCTGCGGCTCCTCGCTGCGTCCATCCCGGTGGCGCGGCCCACCCAGGTGCGGCTGACCTGGCCGGGCGGCGCCACCCCCGCGCTACCGGTCGACCCCGGCGGGCGGGTCGCGCTGCCCCGCGCGGTGAGCGCTCGTCGCTTTCGTCTCACCATCCTCACCGCCGCCGCCCCGGCGCGCGCGAGCGCGGCGGACCGGCGAGCGGTGGGCATCGCCGAGGTCCTCGGCGTCCGAGGGCTGCCGGCAATCCGTGCCGCCGGCTTTCACGGAGCCCCGTGCGGCGCCGTCCGCGTCCGCGTGAACAGCGGCGTCATCCGCCTGCGCGTCACCGGCTCGGCAGCTGCCTTCGCGCAGGGCCGTCCCCTGTACGCCCGCGCTTGTGGCGCGCCCGTGCCCCTCGCCTCCGGCGCCCAGCACCTCCAGGTCCTGGGCGGCACCTTTGGCGTTAACAACCTACGGCTCGGCTCCCCGCCGCCGGCGCCGGTCGCCACCGCTGCCGTCCCGCCGGGCCGGGTCGTCGCGGTCGGGACGAGCGGCCGCGGCGCCTATCGCGGGGTGCGCGTCGCCGTGCGCGGACCGGCGTGGCTGGTGCTCGGAGAGGGCTATGACCGCGGGTGGTCGGCCACATGCAACGGGCGTTCGCTGGGCGCCCCGACACCGATCGACGGCTACGCCAACGGATGGCGGGTCGGCCCGGGCTGCACCGCGGTGGCCTTCACGTTTGTCCCCCAGCGCCTGGCCACGATCGGGTACATCATCTCCGGGGTCGCCGGCCTGGCCTGCCTGCTACTTCTGCTGGTCGGAGGTTGGCGACGCCGCGACGTCGTGCCCGACCCGCCGCGCGTGCACCTCGCGGCCGGCCGGTCAGCGCCGGTGCTTGAGCCGAGCATCATCTGGGCGCTGCCCGCGGCGCTGGTGTTCGGCTTCGTCTTCGGGATCGACGCCGGCGTGGTGGCGGCGGTGGCGATCGCGGTCGTGCTGTGGCGCGGGATCGGCGCCGGTCCGTTGGCGCTGGCGGCGGGCGCGCTGCTTGGCATCGTCGTGCCCGTGCTCTATCTGCTGCATCCGGGCAGTTCGGCGGGTGGCAACCACTATGGCTATGCGACCGGGCACCTTGGCGCGCACTGGGTCGGCGTGGCCGCGATCGGGATGCTCATGGCCGCCCTATGGCGAACACTGCGATCGCAATGATCCGCCGAGCCGCCATCTCTCTGCGCCTGCGGGCCACCGACGCCGTGGACTCGCTCGCCGGCCGCCGCGACCCTCTCACCCCACCGCGGCGGATGTCGGGCTACGTCGGCGGGGGCGACTTCCGCGCCACCGGCGAGGAGTTCCTCGGCCATTTCCGCGAGCTGGGCGGACTGCGCGCGGAGGACCGCGTGCTGGAGATGGGGTGCGGTATCGGGCGCATGGCCCGGGTCCTGGCGGGCGTGCTGCGCCCGCCCGGCTCCTATGACGGCTTTGACATCGTGGCCACGGGCATCGCCTGGTGCCAGGAGCACTATCGCGGCACGGCGGCGCCGTTTCGCTTCGTGCACGCCGACCTGCGCAACACGGCCTACAACCGTGCCGGCGCATTTCCGGCCGAGGCCTACCGCTTTCCGTACGGCGACGGGGCGTTTGACCTGGTCATCGCCACCTCGCTGTTCACGCACCTGCTCCCCGTCGCCGCCGAGCACTACCTGGCCGAGGCCGCGCGCGTGCTGGCGCCCGGTGGGCGGCTGCTGAGCACCTGGCTGCTGTTCTCAGCCGGCCGCCCCGTGCCGGCGGCGTTTGCGCCGCTGACCGCCGCGGACCCCGCGGTCGCGGTGGCCGATCCGGCGGTCCCCGAGGCCGCCGTCGCCTACGACGAGGGCTGGGTCACCGAGCGGCTGGACGCCCTCGGGCTGTCACGGCACGCTCTCGCCCACGGGACCTGGTCGGGCCTCGAGGGCCGCAGTCTCCAGGACATCGTCGTTGCCCACCGGCATTGACACCGGCCCGGGGGCATCCCCGCGCCCGCCCCGTACCGCGCCCAGCAGTTCGCCCACCAGCGCCCGCTCACGCCGCAGCGCCATGACGGTGTAGGCAGCCACGAACAGGACCAGCTCGGCGATCGCCTGCCCCAGCGTCCGGTGCTGCCCCCACAGGATGGCGCGGAGCACCAACGTCGCGCCGGCAGCCACCACGATCGGGATGAGCGTCGGGGCGACGATCTGGCGATAGCGAACGTCGGGCAGCAGGCGGCGCACGAACCTGCCGCGCACCGCGAAGGGCACGAGCGCGGCGGCGATCCGGGCCAACACGAAGCCGTGGAAGCCGTCCAGCAGCAGGCCCGCGGGCGCGAGCGCCAGGAAGGCCACGGCGCCGGCGATCGCCTCCACCGCCGGCGGGCGGGTTTGTCCGTGGGCGCGGAAGAAGGAGAACCAGTTGAAGCCGAGCTGGGTGATCGCCCCCACGATGGCCAGGCCCTGGAGCAGCACCACCGCGGGCGCCCAGGCGTCGCCCAGGACGAAGTGCACGAGGTCGGGAGCGAACAGGACGACCCCCACCGCGTAGGGCAGCACCCACAGCAGCGTCGCCCGGTTGGACTTCAGGTACAGCTCCTCCAGCGCCCGGCGCTGGCCCTGGATGGCGCAGATCGCGGGGTAGATGGTGGCGGTGACGATCTGATCGGCGCGGTCGATGTAGCGCGTCAGCGTCACCGCCAGGGTGATGAAGCCGGCGGCGGCCAGGCCGTCGTGGAGCTTGATCATGAGGATCTGCCCCTGCGCGATGATCAGCGTGCACGCGATCGTCGCCATGATCGGGCCCGAGAAGCGCAGGTAACGGGCGGCGACGCGGCGGTCATACCGCAGGGCCAGGCGGTAGGGGGTGACGCGGAGCGTGGCGGCGATGGCGATCACGTAGCCGGTCACCTGGCCGATGACCAGGCTCCACACCCCCAGGCTGGTGGCCGCCGCCAGGGGGACGGTGACGACGAAGCCGACAACGGGCTGGATGGCCTGCAGGGAGCGCTGGCGCCGGTAGTCCATGCGCCGGAAGAACACCCACAGCGGCGCCTGCAGGGCAAAGGCGATCGGCAGGTAGGCCAGGCTGGCCATGAGCGCCAGCAGCTGGTCGTCGCGGTACACAGCGGCGATCACCGGCGACAGGGCCAGGATGATCAGGCACATCGCCACCGACAGCCCCAGCTCCATCGTGAACGCGTACTGGAACTCGCGCTCCTGGTCGTCTTGGTCCTGCGCCACGAACAGCTCGTCGATGCCCACCCGCTTGAGCGCGATGAGCGAGATCACGGTGGTCGAGACGATGCCGTAGAGCCCGATCTCACTCGGGCCGAGCAGGCGCGTGACCACCAGCCCCTGGACCAGGACCAGGCCGTCGATGGCGGCCAGGAAGCCCGCGGTGACGATCGTGCCCCGCAGGGTGCGCCGGCGCAGCTCGGCGCGGGGGAACGGCAGCCGATCGCTCACGGGGTGGCGCCGGCGCCGCGCGCCAGCAGCACCTGGTAGACGCCGTAGCGCGCCAGCGGCCGGTAGTGGGCCTTCAGGTAGTCGTCGAGGATGTGCACCCCGCTCGACCGCGAGGATCCGTTGGGCTCGGCCTGCTCGGCGCGGGGATCCAGCCAGCGCACCACCACGCGCGTGTGCGCGCGCCGCAGCGAGCCGACGATGTCGGTCTGGACCGGCGCCGTGGTCACCACCCCGGGCTGCATCACGTCATAGCCCGTCGCGTTGGGATGTCCGGTGATGACGTAGAGCAGCGGGTCGCCGGCGGTGACCCGATCAGTCCGGGGGTCGGTGACGAAGATCGGCTCGCCGGGGCGGGTGATCCGCGCCAGCGCGCCCTCGAGCCCCGCCAGCGCGCGGGCGTCGGCCGGCGAGGTCTGGACGCCGTCCCCGGCCGGTCCGGGGACCGCCGCCCCGGCCGGCGGGTGCAGGAGTTGCCCGGCGCGTCGCTCGACGCCGTAGATCGCGATCAGGGCCAGCCCGGTGAGCAGCGCCACCTTGAGCCACGGCAGGCGCGACACCGCCGCGGTCCAGGTCAGCATCACCGGCAGTACGGCGGCCAGCGGGACGAGGTGGTAGACGTCGGTGCGACCGAGTAGATACCCCAGCCCGACGAGGGCCAGCGGCGCGAGCGACCACGCCTCGGGATCGGGCCCCGGTGCGGGCGGTCCGGCGGCGATCCCGCCGTGCATCGAGGCGCGCGCGTTGACCGTGCGGCGCTCGCGGCCGACCGCCATCTGCACGCACCACAGCGCCAGGCCGGCGACCAGGATGAGCGGGATGTAGAACTCGATCAGCTTGCTGGGCCGCCATGGACCGTGAAAGCCGATCGGGAAGGGCAGGCGCTGGAGGTCCTGGTGGGCGTAGAAGCCGATCGTGTCGTGCCACATCGCATGTGGGGCGACGAGCGCGAACGGCGCGAGCGAGACCACCGCTACCGCCCCCGCGGACCCCAGCGCCCGGGCGCGCCGTCCCCGGGGCGCGGTGAGGAGCACGCCGGCGATGGCGGCCAGGCCCAGCTCGAAGCGGAACAGGACGGCCAGCCCGGCGATGGCGCCGGCCAGGCCTGGGCGCCGGCGCGCCGCCATCAGCGCCGCGAAGCACAGCAGCAGGGCGGGCGGGTTGGGCCCGGGCAGCGACGGAAAGGCCATCACGCTCGCCACCGCCAGCCATGCGCCGAGCGCGTAGACCTCCGGCGCCCGGCGCTGGGCCAGGCGATAGGCCAGCAGGGCCACGCCCGCGTCGACGGCCACCGCCACCACCCGCCACGCCAGCAGCGACGCCCCGAAGATCTCCTGCAGCACCGCGAGCACCAGCGGCTGGCCGGGCGGATAGTTGCTCCAGAAGTCGCGGTAGGGCCACTGGCCCGAGGCGATCCGCGCGCCGGCCTGCAGCATCAGCCCCTCGTCGTGGGGGGCGATCCCCTGCACGATGGTGAATGCCGCCAGGGCCGCCGCGAGGATGAACAGGACGACCTGGAGCAGAACCCCGGGCCGCTCGCCGAGGGGCGTCTGGCCCCGCCGGGCCTCGTAGCGCGAGCCCCTCGCCGAGTGCAGGTACCTTGGCGGGCGCGTGCGCTCGCCGGCCGCCACACGGCCCGCGGCGCTCATCGCCCTAGCTTCGGGTCCGAGACGACGTGGAACCCACCGGGGCGAGTCTATCTGTGAACAAGGCGTGTACGGTGCGGGCGGCATGAGGGTCGGAGTGGACGCTCGAGCACTCGCCGGCGCGCGGGGGGTGACGCGCTATCTGCGCGAACTGCTGGCTGCGCTGGCCCGCGTGCATCCGGACGACGAGTGGCATCTGTTCGCGCCGGGGCGCGGTGCGGTTGAGCTGGAGCTCCCGCTCAACGTGGTGGCGCATCGCCACGTGCTGCCCGGCCGGGTGCTGTTCGGCGCGGCGGCGGTGTGCGGCCGCCCGCGCCTGGACCGGCTGCTGAGCGTCACGCCCGACGTGGTGTGGGCTCCGACGATCGCCCCGCTCGCCCTCTCGCCCGGTGTTCCGCTCGTCCTCACCATCCAGGACCTCAGCTTCGAGCTGCGCCCCGGCGACTTCACGCCGTATGAGAGGGCCTGGCATCGCCTGGCGCGGCCGCGGGCCCTGGCCCGGCGGGCGGCGCGCGTGATCGTGCTGGCGGCGCCCACCCGGGAGCAGCTGGTGGCGCGCTGGGGCCTGGACGCCGGCCGGATCGAGGTGGTGGCCCCGGGGGTTGCCGTGACCGCGGGTGCGCCCGCGCTGCGCGGGGCTCAGGTCCCGCCGCCCGGCACGGCGACGCCGGGCACGCCGACGCCGGGCACGCCCCCGCCGGGCACGCCGCCGCCGGGCACGCCGCCGCCGGGCACCTACTTCCTGGCGGTCGGCGCCCTCGAGCCCCGCAAGGCGCCCGGCCTCCTCGTCCGCGCCTTTTCCGCCGCGCGCGGGGCGGGCCTGGCCGCCGGCCTGGTGTTCGCCGGCGAGGGCCGGCTCGCGGGCTCCCTGGACGGCGACGGTGTCTCACTGCTCGGCCGCGTCAGCGACGCGCAGCTCGACGCGCTCTACCGCGGCGCGCGCGCCCTGGTCATGCCCTCACTGCTGGAGGGCTACGGGCTGCCGGTGCGCGAGGCGCTGGCCCGCGGGACGCCCGCGGTGCTCTCGGACCTCCCGGTGTTCGGCCCCGAGCTCGACGCCGCGGTGCTCCGCGTGGCGCCCGGCGACGAGGCCGCGCTCACGGCGGCGCTGCTGGCGATCGAGCGCGAGGACGGTCTGCGCGCGCGGCTCGCGGCCGCGGCCCCGGGTGCCGTGGCGGGGCTGAGCTGGGACGTGGCGGCGCGCCGCACGCGGGCGGTCCTGGCCGCGGCGGCGGGGGCCGGAGCGGGAGCGGAGGCGGCGCGGTGATCTCCGTCGTGATCCCCAACTGGAACGGGCGGGGCTGGCTGTCCAGGTGCCTGGCGGCCCTGGCCGCGCAGGAGCTCGCGCCGGACGAGGTCATCGTGGTCGACAACGGCTCCAGCGACGGCTCGGTGCCGTACCTGCGCGACGAGCACGCCGGGGTGAGGGTCCTCTCGCTCTCGGATAACACGGGATTCGCCCATGCCGCCAACGTCGGCTTGCACTTGGCCGGCGGCGAGTTCGTGGCCCTGATCAACGCCGACGTCGAGCTGGCCCCCGACTGGCTGGCGCGGACCACGGCCGCGCTGAACGACCATCCCGAGGCGGCGTCGGTGGCCTGCAAGATGCTCTCTCTGCGCGACCCGCAGATGGTCGACGACGCCGGCGACGTGCTGCGCCGCGACGGGGTGTGCGAACAGCGCGGGCGCTTCGGCCCCGACGACGGGCGCTGGGAGGCCCCGGGCGAGGTGTTCGGCGCCTGCGCGGGCGCGGCGCTGTACCGCCGCGCAGCGGTGCGCCGCGCCGGGGGCTTCCACGAGCCGTACTTCGCCTACCTCGAGGACGTCGACCTCGCCCTGCGCCTGCGCCTGGCCGGGTGGACCTGCCGCTACGAGCCCGTCGTCGCGCTCCATGCCGCCCAGAGCTCCTCGGACGCGCTGCCCGGTGGGGCGGCGTTCCTGGCCACGCGCAACACCCTGATCCTGGTGGCCCGGTTCTGGCCGGCCCGCTGGCTCGGGCCCGTCCTGTATCGCCAGCTCGGGTGGGCATGGCACGCGGCGCGGGAGCGGCGGCTGCGGGCTCATGTGCGGGCGCTGGCCGCCGCGGTCCCGATGCTTCCGACCGCGCTCCGGGGGCGCCGGGACCTGCGCGCGGGCGCGGTCGTCCCGATCGACGTCGCGGTGCCGGCGCGTCCGTGGCGGGGCACCGGCGAACGTCAACGACCGGCTTAGGAAGGGATCAGAGTGGGCGGCGGGCCCCGGGGTCGGTGCGGCAACCTGCAAACCGGGGGAAATCGGGCCAGCAACCGCGCTCTGAGGGCTCCTGGCTCGCAAACCCCCGTGAGGCGGGGGAGATCGAGCCAGGTGACCGGAATCGGGGCATGCGGGCTCGCAAACCCCCGCGCCCGGTCGAGAGACGAGCCCGCCCGGGCCCTACGCCGTCGACCCCGCGGCGGCCCGCACCGCCCGCGCCTCGCGCACCCGCTGGGTCTTGTCGAGCGAGACCTTGCGCAGGCGCACGGCGTGGGGGGTGACCTCGACGCACTCGTCGGCGCGCAGGAACTCGAGCGCCTGGTCGAGCGAGAGCTCCCGCTTCGGCACCAGCCGGACCAGCTCGTCGGCGGTCGACATGCGCATGTTGGTGAGGTGCTTCTCCTTGACGGCGTTGACGTCGAGGTCCTCGGCGCGCGAGTTCTCGCCCACGATCATGCCCTCGTAGACCTCGTCGCCGGGCTCGACGAACAGGGTGCCGCGCTCCTGGAGGTTGAAGAGGGCGAAGGCGGCCACGGTGCCGCGCCGGTCGGCCACCAGTGAACCGGTGGGGCGCGTGCGCAGCTCGCCGTGCCAGGGCTCCCAGCGGTCGAACACGTGGTGCACCAGGCCGGTGCCCCGGGTCTCGGTCAGGAACTCGGTGCGAAAGCCGATCAGCCCGCGGGCCGGGACGAGGTACTCCATCCGCACCCAGCCGGTGCCGTGGTTGACCATCTGCTCCATGCGCCCCTTGCGCAGGGCCATCAGCTGGGTGATGACGCCGACATACTCGTCGGGAGCGTCGACGCTCATGCGCTCCACCGGCTCGTGGGTCTTGCCGTTGATCTCACGGGTGACGACCTGGGGCTTGCCCACCGTCAGCTCGAAGCCCTCACGGCGCATGAGCTCCACCAGGATCGCCAGGGCCAGCTCGCCGCGTCCCTGGACCTCCCAGACGTCGGGCCGCTCGGTGGGCGTGATCCGCAGCGAGACGTTGCCGACGAGCTCGCGCTCCAGCCGGCCCTGGACCTGACTCGCGGTGAGCAGGGTGCCGTCCTGGCCCGCCAACGGGCCGGTATTGATGCCGATGGTGACGCTCAGCGACGGCTCGTCCACGGTGATCACCGGGAGCGGCACGGGATCGTCCGCGTCGGCCAGGGTGTCGCCGATTGTGATCTCCGGGATCCCGGCCACGGAGATGATCTCGCCCGCCTCGGCCTCGGTCGCCTCGACGCGGTCCAGCGCCTCGGTGACATAGAGCTCTGACACCCTGACGCGCTCGATCGAGCCGTCGTGGCGGCACCACGCGACCGTCTCGCCGCGGCGGATCGTGCCGTTGCGCACGCGGCAGATCGCCAGTCGGCCGACGTAGGGGGAGGCGTCGAGGTTGGTGACGTGGGCCTGGAGCGGATGGTCGGGCTCGTACTCGGGCGCGGGCACGTGCTCCACCAGCAGGTCGAGCAGCGGCTGCAGGTCTGAATCAGGCCCGGCGCCCCCGTCCGCCCACGCCGACGGGTCAAGCGCGGCCTGACCGGCCTTGGCGTTGGTGTAGACGATGGGGAAGTCGATCTGGGACTCGTCGGCATCGAGGTCCAGGAACAACTCGTAGACCTCGTCGACGACCTCGTCGATGCGGGCGTCGGGGCGGTCCACCTTGTTGACGACCAGGATCACGGGCAGCCGCGCCTCGAGCGCCTTGCGCAGGACGAAGCGCGTCTGGGGCAGCGGCCCCTCGGAAGCGTCGACGAGCAGCAGCACACCGTCGACCATGGTCAGCCCGCGCTCGACCTCACCGCCGAAGTCCGCGTGGCCGGGGGTGTCGACGATGTTGAGCTTGACCCCGCCGTAGCGCACCGCGGTGTTCTTGGCCAGGATCGTGATCCCCTTCTCGCGTTCGAGATCCATGGAGTCCAGAACGCGCTCGGCGACGTCCTGGTTGGAGCGAAAGGCGCCGGACTGCCACAGCAGGGCGTCGACGAGGGTCGTCTTGCCGTGGTCGACGTGGGCGATGATCGCGATGTTGCGGATGTCTGATCTGGTTGCCATGGGGCGGGGGCTGAGGTTAGTGTGCTCGCCGTGCCACCTGTCTGCGTGCTCCGGCGAACCCTCTTGAGCACGCTGCTGATCGCGATCGTCTCGGCGCTCGCCGGATCGCCCGCGCTGGCCGCTCCGGTCGGAGGCAGGTTCCAGGTCCGTCACGTGTTCGTGATCGTGCTGGAGAACGAATCGGCGGCGGTGACGTTCGGGCCCGACTCGCCGGCGCCGTACCTGTCCAAGACGCTGACGGCCAAGGGGGCATTCGTGCCCAACTACTACGGCGTCGGCCACGCCTCCCTGGACAACTACATCGCCATGATCAGCGGCCAGGCGCCCAATCCGTCCACGCAGGCTGACTGCGGGGTCTTCGCCAACTTCGCCGGCAGCGGGCCTCTCGGATCCTTCGGCCAGCAGTCAGGGTCCGGGTGCGTCTACCCCGCCGAGGTGCAGACGCTCCCCAGCCAGCTGGGCTCCGACAGCCTGACCTGGCGTGACTACAACGAGGACATGGGCGCCGACCCGACCCGCGAGTCGGCCACCTGCGGTCACCCGGTGGTCGGCCAGCCGGACCACACCGAGGCGGCCACCGCGACCGACATGTACGCCAGCCGCCACGACCCGTTCGTCTACTTCCACTCGATCATTGACAACGCCGGGCTGTGTGACAGCCACGTCGTCAACCTCGACGCCCTGCCCGCGGACCTCGCGCGCGTCTCGAGCACCCGCAACTACACCTTCATCACGCCCAACCTGTGCAGCGACGGCCACGACGCCACCTGCGCCAACGGCCAGCCCGGCGGCCTCCCCGCCGCCGACGCGTTCCTGAAGACCTGGGTGCCGCGGATCACGGCGTCGCAGGCCTTCAAGGAGGACGGGCTGCTCATGGTCATCTTCGACGAGGCGACCGGCGGTGACTCGAGCTCGTGCTGCGGCGCGATCCCCGGCCCGGCGGCCCCTCAGCCCGGCGGCACCGGACCCGGCGGCGGCCGCACCGGCGCGGTGATGCTGTCGCCCTGCATCGCCCCCGGGACCGTCACCAACACGGCCTATGACCACTACACCATGCTGGGCAGTGTCGAGAACATCTTCGGCCTCTCGCACCTCGGCTACGCCCGGCTGCCGCACTCCACCTACTTCGGGACCGACATCTACAAGCGCCAGTGCGGGCCGTCGCCGCCGCAGATCGCCGGCGGCGGCGCCGGCATCGATGGCAGCCCCAGAGCCGGGCGGGTGAAGCTCACGCTGACGTGGAAGATCTCGACCGCCGGCGGCACGCCGCTGGCCTACTCGCAGCTCCAGGAGCGGGTCCACGGCGCGTGGCACATGATCCTCAAGCACACGAGGCGCAGCAGCTATACGTTCATCGGCAACGATGGGCAGAAGTACCGGTTCCGCGTCCGGGCAGTGAACCTCGCCGGCCAGGCCGGCCGATGGTCGCCCAGCTCGCTCAGCGGCGCCGCGACGCCCCACCACGCATAGCGTTCACGTCGCGGTCGCACGCGCGCCGTCCGATCCCCTCACGCACCGCCTGACGCGTCGTCGCCGGGGGCGGGCTCCGGCTCCGCGCTCGGCGCGGCATCGGCGCTCGGCGCGGCATCGGCGCCCGCGGCCCCCGGGCCCAGCTGGGCTCGGCGCGCCGCCTCGAGCGAGTCGGCCACCATCGCGTCGAGTTGGGCGGTGCCCGACGGCTGAGCATCCGCGACCGACTTGTCGCCCGACGCGGCCGCCGCTCCCAGAGCTTGGACCATCGGGCGCACGACGTCGATCGGGAACACGATCGTCGAGTTCTGGGTGCCGCCGATCTCGCGCAAGGTCTGGAGATAGCGCAGCTGCAGCGTGACGGGGTTGCGGCCGATCACGTCCGCGGCCTCGGCCAGCTTCGCCGCCGCCTGGGCCTCGCCCTCGGCGTTGATGATCTTGGCTCGGCGCTCGCGCTCGGCCTCCGCCTGGCGGGCGATCGCGTGCTGCATCCGCTCCGGGATCTCGACGTCCTTGATCTCGACCGTGGTCACCTTGATCCCCCACGGCTCGGTCTGGGCGTCGATGACCTCCTGCAGCGACGCGTTGAGATGCTCGCGCTCGGAGAGCAGTGTGTCGAGGTCCACGACGCCGAGCACCGACCGCAGCGACGTCTGCGCGATCTGGAGCGTCGCCGACTGGAAGCTCTCCACCTCGGTGACGGCCTTGCTGGGGTCGATCACCCGGTAGTAGGTCACGGCGGTGACGCGCGCCGGGACGTTGTCACGCGTGATGATCTCCTGGGGCGGGATCGACAGCGTCACCGTCCGCAGGCTGACCCGGACCATGCGGTCAAGCGACGGGATGAGGACCTGGAGCCCCGGGCCGCGGACCTCCATCAGGCGCCCCAGCCGGAACACGATCCCGCGCTCGTACTCGCGCAGGACCCGGATCGCGCTGGCCACTGCGGTCAGCGCCACCACAAGGATGACGGCGACGACGATGAGGATGGCGGTGACCATGGGCTAGATCAGCTCCCACTCCTCGGCCGGGCGCACGCACAGGGTCAGTCCTTTGAGCTGCTCGACGACGATCGTGTCCCCGGCGTGCAACTCGTCACTCGTCAAATCGTCGTCGGCGCCCAGCGACCGGCGGGCGCGCCACAGCGCGCCGTCGACGGCCACACTGCCGTCCGCATCGGTCCAGTTCCGCACCGTCCCCAGGTGGCCGATGATCCCCTCGGCGCCGGTGCGCACGCGGCGGTGGCGCACGGCACCCCCCTTGCGCACCGAGAACAGCACCCCGCCCGCGCCGACGGCCGCCAGCGCGCCGCCCGCCAGCAGCGCCAGCAGTATCCCGGCGCCCAGGCCGGCGATCGCCAGCACCGCGCCCACGGCCATGACCAGCACGCCCGTGCCCCCCGCGATGCCCTGGGTGGGGTAGTGCGCTTCCGCGACTGCCACCACCGCTCCGATCACAAGCAACGCCAGCCCTAGTGCCGTCATGACTCAATGGTACGCCGCTGGTAACCGCTGCACGCGACCACCGGCCCACGGTCACCGTTCTTGTGATCGGTGGAGCCCAGCGGGTGGTATTACCCTTGGGTGCGCCGGATGTTTTCAGTGTGCGCGTGGCGCGCAATTCGTCGCTACATGGCCCCGATCCAGAGGAAGGCCCGATGACCAACGAAGAGATCCATCAGCTCGCCCAGCGCCTGCGCATCGACTCGATTCGGGCGGCGGCTGCCGCCAACTCCGGGCACCCCACCTCGTCGATGTCCGCCGCTGACCTCATGGCGGTGCTGATGGCCCGGCACCTGCGCTACGACTACGACAACCCGGAGAACCCCAACAACGATCACCTGATCTTCTCCAAGGGCCACGCTTCTCCGCTTGTCTACGCCATGTTCGTCGCCGCCGGCGCGGTCACCGACGAGGAGCTGTTGACCTTCCGCCAGTTCGGCTCAAAGCTCGAGGGCCACCCCACTCCGATCCTTCCCTGGGTGGACGTCGCCACCGGCTCCCTGGGCCAGGGCATGCCGATCGCGACCGGCGTCGCCCTGTGTGCGCGTGACCTGGATCGCCTGCCCTACCGCGTCTTCACGCTCTGCGGCGACTCCGAGATGGCCGAGGGCTCGATCTGGGAGGCCGTCGAGCACGCCGGCGTCAACGGCCTGGACAACTTCGTCGCCATCATCGACGTCAACCGCCTGGGCCAGCGCGGCGAGACCATGCATGGCTGGGACCTCAGCTCCTACGCCAGGCGCGCAGAGGCCGCCGGCTGGCACGCGATCGAGATCGACGGCCACGACATCGCCGAGATCGACCGCGCCTTCTCCGAGGCCGAGGCCACCACGGGCAAGCCGACGATGATCGTCGCCCGCACCATCAAGGGCTACGGGGCCACCGAGACCGCCAACGTCGAGGGCAAGCACGGCCAGCCGCTCAAGGACCCCGACAAGGCGATCGAGGAGCTGGGCAACGTCGGCCCGGTCCACGTGGATGTGGCCAAGCCGGAGAGCACCGGCACCCCGCACAAGTTCGACTCCGACCCGTCGGTCCCGTTGCCCACGTACGAGGTCGGCGGCGACGCCGTCCCGACGCGTAAGGCGTTCGGCGAGGGCGTGGCGGCGATCATGCAGCGCCGCGGCGACGTGGTCGTCATCGACGGTGAGGTGAGCAACTCCACGCACACCGACGAGGCGATCAAGAAGACACCCGAGCGCTACTTCGAGGCCTATATCGCCGAGCAGATGATGATCGCGACTGCGGTCGGCTTCCAGGTCCGAGGCTGGACGCCGTTCGCCGCCACCTTCGCCGCCTTCCACTCACGCTCGTATGACTTCGTGCGCATGGCGGTCATCTCCCAGGCCAAGCTGTGCCTCAACGGCTCACACGCCGGGGTCTCGATCGGCGAGGACGGTCCATCGCAGATGGCACTGGAGGACCTCGCCGAGTTCCGAGCCCTTGGCAACTCGGTCGTGCTCTACCCCTCCGACCCCAACCAGACGGTGAAGCTCACCGAGGCGATGGCCGACCACGACGGCATCTCCTACCTGCGCTCGACCCGCGCCGGGCTGCCCACCCTCTACGGCCCCGACGAGGAGTTCAAGATCGGCGGGTCCCGGGTGGTGCGCGAGTCTGAAGAGGACCAGGTGACGCTGATCGGCGCCGGGGTCACCCTGCACGAGGCGATCAAAGCCGCCGACGCGCTCGCCGCCGACGGCGTCAACGCCCGCGTCATCGATCTGTACTCGGTCAAGCCGGTCGACGTGGCCACGCTCAACGCCGCCTCGCAGGCGACCGGCGGACGCTTCGTGGTCGTCGAGGACCACTGGCGCGAGGGCGGGATGGGCGAGGCGGTGATCAGCGAGATGGCCGACGGCGACGAGCGGCCGCGCGTGGTCCAGCTCGCGGTGACGCACCTGCCGGGCTCGGGCAAGATGGCCGAGCTCCTGCACGACTGCGGGATCGACTCCGACGCCATCGTCGCCGCCGCGCGCCGGCTGGTGGAGCTCGGACCGCAGATCGGCAGCGCCGCCGCCGCGAGCGCCGGCTAGCTCGCAGCACCTCAGCCGCGCCTCACCCACGGCCGCTCACCCGAGCCGCGTCCGCGGCAGCGTGAGCGGCCAGTTCGCCGACCCCTGACTCAAGCCTCGCGCGCCGGCGCCGACTATGAGGAAGAACGTGTCGACGGGACCGGTCTCCGCAAGGAGCACAACGAGGTGATGACATTGACGGTCAATGAGGTGAACGTGCGCGCGGAGCGCATGTTGCACGACGAGCAGGTCCGTGCCGACGGAATGCTGTCCAAGCTGTTGCTCGCCCACGTCCCCTTCGGGATCGGCCTCGCCGCCCTGCACGGCTACTGGGTTATCGGGATCGTCGCCAGCCTGGCGCTCGCGCTGACGCCGCTCGCGGTCGTCCACGCGCGGCCCGGCACCCTCCTGTCGCGTTGCACCATCGCCACCGCGTTCGCCGGCTTCTCCGCGCTCTTCATCCAGGAAGCGCACGGGATGACCGAGCTGCACTTCCACATCTTCGCCTGGCTGGCCTTCCTCCTGCTCTACCGCGACTGGCGCGCCCCGGCGTTCGGCGGGCTCATCGTCGCCATCCACCATCTGGTCTTCCACTTCCTCCAGGCCGCCGGTGCCGGCTTCTGGGTCTTCCCGGCCGCGTGGGCGGGTGCCCACGGCATCGAGATGGTCGCCCTGCACGCCGGGTTTGTCGTCTTCGAGGTGGCCGTCCTCATCTACATCTCGATCGCCCTGGCCCGGGAGACCTACGGCCAGGCCGAGCTGCTGGTCACCCAGCAGCACGACCACGACACGATGGTCGCTCTCGCCGAGGGCCTGCAGGCCCGTGACCTCTCGATCGGTGAGGTGATCGGCGCTGACGACGAGGCCGGCTCCGCGATCGGCACCCTGCGTCGCGGGATCGGCTTCGTGGCCGAACTGGTGCAGTCGATCGACCGGACCGCCGGGAACGTCGCCTCCTCCTCGGTGGAGATGGCCCAGACGACCGCCGAGGCCGGCCGCGCCAGCTCCGAGGTCGCGGGGTCTCTGACCCAGCTCGCCGAGGGCGCTCAGCGCCAGGTGCACGCCGTGGCCGCCGCCCGCGAGTCCGCCGAGCAGGTCGGCGCGGCCGTCGCCTCGAGCGCCGAGAGCGCCCGCCGCACCGCCGATGCCGCCGAGCGCGTCCGCGAGGCCGCCGCCGAGGGCGCGACCGCTGCCAACGAGGCCACCGCCGCGGCGCAGGCCGTCAGCGAGTCCTCGGCCCACGCGTCGCAGGCGATCGGCGAGCTGGCCGCCAAGTCCGAGCACATCGGCGCCATCGTGCGCACGATCACCGGCATCGCCGACCAGACCAACCTCCTGGCCCTCAACGCCGCCATCGAGGCGGCCCGGGCCGGCGACTCGGGCAAGGGCTTCGCCGTTGTCGCCGAGGAGGTGCGCAAGCTCGCCGAGGAGTCGTCCCAGGCGGCGGCGGCGATCTCCCAGATCGTCGACCAGATCCAGTCAGAGACCCGGCTTGCCGTGTCGGTCGTCGAGGACGGGGCCCAGCGCACTGGCCAGTCGGCGGCCACCGCGGCTCAGACCCGCACGGCCTTCGAGCGCATCAGCGAGGCCGTCCAGGAGATGACCGAGCAGTCCGAGGACATCTCGCGCGCCACCCAGCAGATCGCCGAGGGCGCGGAGCGCATGGCCCAGGAGATGGAGAGCGTCGCCGCGGTCGCCGCACAGGCCTCGTCGGCCACCGAGCACGCCTCGGCGGCGACTCAGCAGTCGTCGGCCTCCACCCAGCAGGTCGCGGCCTCGGCCGAGGTGCTGTCCAGCACCGCCCAGGAGCTCCAGGCGCTCGTCGGCGCCTTCCGGCTCACCTCCGCCGCATAACCGGCGCGCCGGTGGCCACCTTCGATCACAGCGTTGCGACCCCCGCCCGCGTGCCTGCGGGGGTCCTGACCGACCGCGTCACCCGCCCGGTGATGAACGTCCTGTCCGGCGCGCTGGCTGCGGTGTACCTGTTCTCCGCGCTCACGATGCCCGCCGGTCATGGAGCGGTCGCCGCGGGCGAGGCGGGCATCGCGGCCCTGGAGCTCGCCTGGATCGCCCTGGTCACCGTCCGGTCGCGGCGCGGTTGGGTGTACACCGCCGGGATCGGGCTCCAGCTCGCGCTCACGGCGCTGTGGATCGTGACCCGGACGGCGGGCCTGCCCGGCATCGGTCGGCTGCCCGTCGGCACGTTTGACTCGCTGTGCGCGGTCGACGCGCTGATGATCGCCGCACTGTGCTGGCGCTGTGCCCCATTCGGCCGCCCGGTATCGCCCCGGGTGCGTCTGGGCGTCTGCCAGTTGGCCGTCGTGCTCGCCGCCTCCACGGCGTACATGAGCATGGGCAGCATGATGGATATGACCGGCCCGCCCCCCGCCCGCGCGGCTGCCGCGCACGGTCAGTCCAGCCCGCACCTCTTCTGCCACCTGCTCTAGGCGGGCGGCCGAACGCCGGCCGCGCCACACTCCGTCCATGACCGGAGCACCCGAGGACGTCGATCCCGCTGGCGCAGGCGCCGCCGGCGGAGCGGGCGCGCGCGACGCCGAGCCGGATGCCGCGGCGGACCCGAAGCTGAGCGACGAGCTCCAGGAATGGCTGGAGGGCGACGACGACCGGACTCTCGGCGCCCTCGTCGACGCCTTTGGCGAGAAGAGCTTCGCCATCGTCTTCGTCGTGCTGCTGGGCCTCCCGGCGCTGCCGCTGCCCACCGGCGGCGCCACGCACGTGTTCGAGATCATCGCCGCGCTGCTCGCGCTCGAACTGATCGTCGGTCGCCGGGAGGTGTGGTTGCCGAAGCGCTGGCAGGGCCTGAAGCTGGGCGGCGACAAGCAGCAGAAGTTCATCGCCGGGCTGACCCGGCTCATCCGCCGCCTGGAGCGGCTGTCGCGGCCCCGGCTGGTGTTCCTGTTCGATCACCGGCTGTTCAAGCTCGTGTTCGGCGTGCTCGTCCTGGCCGGGACGGCGGGAGCGTTCTTCGCCCCGCCCTTCACGGGGCTGGACACCCTGCCGGCGCTGGGGGTGGTGGTCCTGTCGCTCGGCGTATTGCTGGAGGACTTCGTGGTCGTCGTCGCCGGCCTGGTCGTGGGGGTCGCCGGCGTCGTGCTCGAGATCATCCTCGGCACGGCCGCCGTCCACGGCATCAGCTCGATCTTCTAGGCCGTCCGGGGGCCGAGCGTCCGCTGCAGGGCGGCGGCTGCCGCGGCGGCCGCCTCACGCACGAGCGCACGCCGCGGGTCCTGCGGATCTGCGGCCAGGTTGAGCTCGACCAGGGGCACGCCGCCCCGGGCCACGCCCTCGGCGAGGACCGCTGCGGTCATCGCCTCCCCACGCACGCCGCCACGCGCGTCGGGGACGGCGTCGGCGGCCAGTTCGGCCACCTCGCGGGCGGTCTCGATGATGCGCACCAGCGGGTCGGCGGCGTCGGCCAGCGCGCGGCGAAGTCTCTGGGCGTGATCCGGTTCCTTGCGGCGCCGCTGGACGGCGAGCACGTCGCCGTAGGCGGCGGCGTCGAGATCGGCGAGCGACAGCGACGTCAGGCGCAGGGCGCGGGCGCGCTCCCGCCGGCCCTCGATCGTCTCCGGCGAGTCGGGGTCCTGGCGCAGGGTCACTGCGCTGACCATCTCGACGAGCGCGGCGGCGAGCGCGCAGGTCCAGGCGAGGCTCGGTCCCGCGCCGGGCGTGGGATCCCGCGCGGCGACGGCCTCGACGATCTCGGCCAGCGGATGGTCGGCGAACGGGGTCATCGCCGCCAGCCTACGGATCGGGTCCGCGGCACGTCTGCCGCGCCGCCGCCGTCTCCGTCGCCACCGTAGGGGCCCCACCCGCCACAAGCGCTGAGCCACTCTGGCATCAGTATGGCTTGACATGGTGCCAAAATGGTGTCACCATGGTGCCATGCAACTGGATAGACATCTCGAACGCCTCCGCGACCGGCTCTCGCTCGCCGCGGAGGGAGACAGGGAAGAGGAGGCGCGCGCGGCCCAGCGGCTGCTCGCCTCGCTCGACGACTCGGTGCGGCTGATGCTGCTCGACGTGCTCTCGGCCGCCGCCGCGGAGATCACCCGGGAGCTCGCGCCGGGGTCGGTGGAGCTGCGCCTGCGCGGAAGCGACCCTGAGTTCGTCGTCAGCACCCACACGCAGGCGCCCGCCGGCGATGCGGGCGACGGCGGCGCGGGCGAGGACCTGCTCGCCGGCGACGCCGCGGCGAGCGGCGAGGGCGCGCTGGCGCGGATCAACCTGCGCCTGCCCGAGCAGCTCAAGACTCGGGTCGAGCAGGCCGCCGAGAGGGAGGGCCTGTCGATCAACGCCTGGATGGTGCGGGCCGTCGCCTCGGTGGTCGAGCGCGGGCGGGCCGGCGCCGTCGAGTCGCCGTCGTCCTCGAGCGTTCAGAAGTTCAAGGGATGGGGGCGATAGATGCCCCGCTTCGAGACACCGGTTCCCATCGAGCTCGAGCTCGACCTCGTCGCCGCCGACGTCCGGATCGAGGCGGGTGCTCGCGCCGACACGGTCGTCGAGGTGCGCCCTGGCGATCCCGCCAAGCCCGAGGATGTGGCCGCCGCCGAGGCGACGCGGATCGAGCACCGCCCCGGGGGGGTGCTGGTCAAGACTCCCAAGACCTGGCGTACCTACGGCCCGTTCTCTCACAACGGAGCGGTCGAGGTCCGGGTGGAGCTCCCCGCCGGCTCGAGCGTCCTGGCCAAGACCGGGATGGGCTCGGTCCGCTCCAGCGGCGAGCTCGGCGAGAGCCACGTCAAGACCGGCCTCGGCGATATCAACATCGGCCACGCGGCCGGCGCACGGCTGACTACCGGAATGGGCGACGTCGAGATCGGTCATGCCGCCGGCCCGGTGGACATCAGCACGGGCTCCGGCGAGATCCGCGCCGGCGCCCTGCGCGGCGCCGCCGTCCTCAAAAACGCCAACGGCGACGTCCGCGTCGCCGAGGCCGTCCAGGGCTCGGTCGAGGCCCGGACCGGCTACGGCGAGATCCAGGTCGGCATCCCCGACGGGACCGCCGCCTGGCTCGATCTCAGCACCGGCTACGGCCAGGTGCACAACGGCCTGGACCGCAGCGGTCCGCCCGAGCCCGGCGAAGAGTCGGTCCAGGTGCGGGCCCACAGCGGCTATGGCGACATCACCATCAACCGCGCGTACCGGGGCGCGATCTGACACGGAGAACGACAGACATGACCTCACCCACAGCAATCGAGGTGCGCGATCTGCGCAAGCACTTTGGGGACGTGACCGCGCTTGACGGCCTCGAGCTCGACGTCCCCGCCGGAATGGTGTTCGGCCTGCTCGGGCCCAACGGCGCGGGCAAGACCACGCTCGTCCGCATCCTGGCCACGCTGATCGAGCCGACGTCGGGCCAGGCCCGCGTCCTCGGTCACGACGTGGTCTCAGAGCCGCTGGCCGTCCGCCGGCGCATCGGGCTCGCCGGGCAGTTCGCCGCCGTCGACGGCGAGCTGACCGGTCGCGAGAACCTCGAGATGATCGGCCGGCTCAACCGGCTGTCGGGCGCCGAGGCCCGGGCCCGCGCCGGCGAGCTGCTGGAGCGCTTTGACCTCACCGAGGCTGCGCAGCGGCGGGCCGGCGTCTACTCGGGCGGCATGCGCCGCCGGCTGGACCTCGCCGCGGGGCTCATCGGCGGCGCGCCGGTGGTCCTGCTCGACGAGCCGAGCACCGGCCTGGATCCCCGCTCGCGCCAGGAGCTCTGGCGCGTCGTGGCGGAGCTGGCCGACGGCGGCGTCACCGTCCTGCTCACCACCCAGTACCTCGAGGAGGCCGACCGCCTCGCCTCGCAGATCGCCGTCGTGGACCATGGGCGGATCGTCGCCCAGGGGACGGTGTCGACGCTGAAGGCGATGGTGGGGGGCAGCGTGCTGACGCTCCGTGTGCAGGACCCGCATCGCCTTGCCGAGGCCGCCGAGGCCGTCGCCGCTCTCGCCGTGGGCGACGCGCCGCAGCTCAACTCCGCCGAGGGCGAGATCCGCCTCAGCGTCGATCACCCGGGGGCCTCCTCGGAGGCCATCCGCCGCCTCGACGAGCGCCGGTTGGAGCTCGTCTCCGTCGAGCTCCAGCAGCCGAGCCTCGACGACGTCTTCCTGACCCTGACCGGGCACCCCCTGGAGGAGCCCGCTGACACCTTTGAAGCCGAGGAGGCCGCAGCATGAGTACCGCCACCCACACCATCCCCGATCGCAGCCGTCTCACCATGGGCGAGACCCTCGCTGACAGCAGGGTCATGCTGGTCCGCCAGCTGCGCAAGGTCCTGCGCCGGCCAATGTACGTCGTCTACCTGTTCGTGCAGCCGGTGATCCTCGTCCTGCTGTTCCGCTACGTGTTCGGTGGCGCGATCAACACCGGGGGGATCCCCTACGTCGACTACCTGCTGCCCGGGATCATCGTCATGACCGCCGTGTTCGGCTCGCTGACCACGGGGCTGGGGCTGACCGAGGACATCAAGGCCGGCGCCGTCGATCGCTTCCGGTCGCTGCCGATCGCCCGCTCCGCGGTCCTGCTGGGCCGCACCACCGCCGACCTGGCCGTCAACGCGCTCACGCTCATCCTCATGCTCGGGCTCGGGATCGCCGTCGGCTTCCGGCCCACCCAGCCGGTCTATGAGGTCGCCCTGGCGCTGCTCGTGGTGCTCGCCTTCGCCTACGTGTTCTCGTGGATCAGTGCCTACATCGGGATCTCCGCGCGCGATCCGGAGACCGCGCAATCGATCGGCTTCATCTGGGTCTTCCCCCTGGTGTTCGCCTCCTCGGCCTTCGTGCCGGTCCACTCGATGCCCGCCGCCATCCGCTGGTTCGCCGAGATCAACCCGGTCACCCTGACCGTCGATGCCGCCCGCGCGCTCACCATCGGCCACGGCCATGCGTTGGGGCCCGCGCTGGGAATGCTGGCGTGGCTCGCCGGGCTGCTGCTGGTGTTCGTGCCGCTGTCGGTTCGGGCGTTCCGGCGCGCGTAGGAGACCTGGCCGGGGGTGGCCGCGAGGACCGACGGTCGCCCCCGGCTCAGAAAGATCCCCGGGCGTGAGATGAGTTTGCCCAAACGGTGGGGTTACACCGGCATGAACACCTCACAGACCCACACCCCACGGGCGGGGCGCCGCGAATGGGTGGCCCTCGCCGTCATCGCGCTGCCGTGCCTCCTCTACTCCATGGACCTCGGCGTGCTCTACCTGGCGCTGCCCTCGCTGAGCGCCGCGCTGAAGCCCAGCCCGACCCAGCTGCTGTGGATCAGCGACATCTACGGCTTCCTGCTCGCCGGCTTCCTGCTCACCATGGGCATCCTGGGCGACCGGATCGGCCGCCGCCGCCTGCTGATGATCGGCGCGGCGATGTTCGGGCTCGCCTCGGTGCTGGCGGCGTTCGCCACCAGCGTGGCGATGCTCATCGTGGCCCGCGGGCTGCTGGGGATCGCGGCCGCGACGCTGGCGCCCTCCACGCTCTCGCTGATCCGCAACATGTTCCTCGACGATCGGCAGCGGACGGTGGCGATCGGCGTGTGGGTGATGAGCTTCTCGGCCGGTGCGGCGCTCGGGCCGGCGCTCGGCGGCCTGCTGCTGCACTTCTTCTGGTGGGGCTCGGTGTTCCTCATTGCGGTGCCGGTGATGGCGCTTCTGCTGGTGCTCGGACCGATGCTGCTGCCGGAATTCCGCGAGCCGGACCCCCGGCCCCTGGACCTCCCCAGCGCCGCACTCTCGCTGTTCGCGGTGCTGACGCTCGTCTACGGGATCAAGCGGCTGGCCGAGACCGGGTTCGGGCCCGTGGCGGCGCTGTCCTTCCTGATCGGCGGCGCGCTGGGCCTCGTCTTCCTGCGCCGCCAGCAGACGGTGGCCGCTCCGCTGCTGGACCTGCACCTGTTCCGGCGCCCGGTGTTCGCGGCTGCGCTGGCCGCCAACACCCTCGGCCTGTTTCTCATCTTCGGCACCTTCTTCGTGACCGACCAGTACCTCCAGCTCGTCCTCGGCCTCTCGCCGCTGGCCGCGGGGCTGTGGAGCGTGCCGCCGACGTTCGGCTTCATCGCGGGCTCCTCGCTCGGCCCCGTGCTGACGCGCCGCGTCGGGGTGGCGCGCACCATGACCTACGGCTTCGCGGTCGCTGCGGCGGGGCTGCTGATCCTGACGCAGCTGCCGGGGCACGGGGGGCACGGACTGCCGCTGACGCTGGCCGGCACGGCGCTGCTCGGGCTCGGCGTCTCGTCGGTGGTGACGCTGGCCACCGATGTCATCGTCGGCGCCGTCCCGCCCGAGAAGGCGGGCCAGGCGTCGGGGCTGTCGGAGACGGGCACCGAGCTCGGCGGCGCGCTGGGCATCGCGCTGCTGGGCAGCATCGCCGCCGCCGTCTACCGCAGCCACCTGGGCCCGCTGGCCGGTGCGGAGCACGTGCGGACGCTGGCCGACGCCGTCCACGCCGCCGCGCACCTGCCCGAGCGCGTCGGGGTGCCGCTGGTGGATGCATCGCGCGTGGCGTTCACCCAGGGCCTGCACGTCGTCGCCATCGTCGGCGCGATCCTCGCGATCCTGCTCGCCGGCGTCGTCGCCAGGGTGCTGCGCGGGGCCGGAGCGCCAGACGATGCCGAGGCCCCGGCGTCGACTGCGCTGACCCCCGATGAGTTGCGCGCACCGGCCGAGTCCAAGCGGTACCGCACCTCACCCGACCGGAGAGCACACATGGCCACGATCTGCCACCACACGATGTCCCTCGATGGCATCTACGGCGGGCGATGGGACGGTCAGGTGTTCGTCCTCACCCATCGACCGCCGTCCGAGAACGCGGATCCGAGGGTCACATTCCTGACCCAGGACCTGGCGACGGCGGTGGCGACCGCACAGGTGGCGGCGGGCAACCGGGACGTCGGGATCTTCGGCGCGAGCCTCACCCGCCAATGCCTGCTCGCGGGCCTGCTCGACGAGCTCGTCATCCACCTCGCGCCCGTACTGCTCGGCGACGGCGTGCGACTGTACGGCGGCGAGGGCGACCCGCTGGTCGCGCTCCGGCGCGTCTCACTCGGCGAGGCCGACCGGCTGACCGACCTGCGTCTCCAGGTCGTGCGGTAACGGCCCCGGGGTTCCGTCACGGCGTGGGCCTCCCGCCGGCGGCGAGCCGCATCAGCGGTGAGTCGAAGTCGATGTCCGCTGCGGTCTGGTCCGCCCGTGTCGCGTTGCCGGCGAACTGGTGCTGGTAGCCGGACCACGCCCGCTCGGTGATCCCGTGCTCGATGCCCGCGTGGACGGTGACGGCGAGTTCGGCCGCGGCGCGATCGATGCGGTCGCCCAGTCCCCCGGATCCCCAGTCCTCGGGAGCGGCGAACACCGATGTCGGCAGGGTGAGCGCGCGCATGTACCCGAACAGCGGGCGCATCTGCCCGTCGATGACCAGGGCGTGACGACTGCTGCCCGCGCTGGCGGCCAGCAGGACCGGCTTGGCGATCAGCAGATCGTTGTCAAGCAGGTCGATGAACGCCTTGAACAGGCCGCTGATCCCGGCCTTGTAGACCGGTGCGCAGGCGATGATCGCGTCGGCGCCCGCCAGCTGCTCGATCGCGGCCTGCAGGCTGTCTGACGGCAATCCGGTCACGGTCGCCTGCGCGATCTCGACCGCGAGGGGTGCCAGCTCGATCATCCGCGCCGACGCGGTGGTGCCCATCTCGCGCAGATCCTCGAGGCTCCGCTGGGTGATGCGGTCAGCCAGCATCCTCGTGGTCGAGGGCTCGCTGGTGCCGGCGGTGATGACGGCCAGGTAGCGCGGTGCGATGTCGTCGGCGGCGCCGTCGCCGCCACTCGGGGAGGTGCCCATCAACCCACGAGCGGATACTCGGCGGCGAGCTCCGGGTCGGTGTCCTGATAGGGCGAGGCGCCGGTGAGGTTGTCGCCCCGATTGGCGCTCGGCTGCGGCTGGCGGGGCGGGCGATCGCCGTACTTGGCCTTCACCAGGCTGGCGTGCGTCGGCGCGTCGGGCACTCCGGGAGCGCGGCGGGCGTCCATCTCACGGCGCAGGGCGGGCACCACCTCGGTACCCAGTAACTCGACCTGCTCGAGGGCCATGTCCAGGGGTAGGCCCATCGCGTCGACGACCCACAGCTGCCGCTGGTAGTCGCCGAACCCTTCCTGGAACGTGAGGGTCTTCTCGATCACCTCTTCCGGGCTGCCCACGCTCATCGGCGTGCCGTGCATGATGTCCTCGAGGCGGTAGCTGCGTCCGTAGATCGGTGAGCCCTCGAAGTAGGGACGAAACCGGCTCACCGCGTCCTGGGAGCGCTTGGCGATGAACGCCTGACCGCCGAGCCCGACGATCGCCTGCTCGGCAGTGCCGTGCCCGTAGTGGGCGAAGCGCTCCCGGTACAGGTTCACGAGGGGTTTGAAGTGGAAGTTCGGAGCCAGGATGTTGTTGGCGAAATAGCCGTTGCCGTAGTAGGCGGCCTGCTCGGCGATCTCGGGCGTCCGGATCGCCCCGTGCCACACGAAGGGCGGGACGTCGTCCAGTGGCCGCGGAATCGCGGTGAACCCCTGCAGCGACGTCCGCGAGTCCCCCTCCCAGTCGACGACGTCCTCGCGCCAGAGGCGATGCAGGAGGTTGTAGTTCTCCAGCGCCAGCTCCAGGCCCTTGCCGATGTCCTTGCCAAACCACGGGTAGACGGGGACGGTGTTGCCGCGGCCGAGCATCAGATCGGCGCGACCGCGCGCCAGGTGCTGGAGCATCGAGTAGTCCTCGGCGATCTTGACCGGATCGTTGGTGGTGATCAACGTCACCGTCGTACTGAGGACGATCCGCGTGGTCAGCGCCGCGATGTGGGCCAGCAGGGTGGTGGGCGAGGAGGAGAAGAACGGGGGGTTGTGATGCTCACCGATCGCGAACACGTCCAGCCCGACGTCGTCCGCGCGCCGCGCGATCTCGACGATCGCCCGAATCCGCTCCGCTTCGCTGGGGGTGGAGCCTGAGACCGGGTCCCGCGTGACGTCGCTGACCGAGAAGATTCCGAACTGCATGGCGCGACCAACCTTTCTCACAGCTCAGCCGGATGTGCGGGCCAATGTCGCCTGAGGCGAGGTAGGCCAGGCCGATCTCGGCCCGACCCCCTCATGATCCCAAATCGGTCGGAGCGGTCAGGGCCCCCGCTCAGGGGTGCTCGGGGAGGTACGTGAGCATGGCCGACCCGCCGGCGAGCCTGCGGACGTCGGCGAGGGTCAGCTTGAACGATGACGGATCGATGTCCTCAAACAGGCGCTGTCCGGCGCCGACGACCACCGGCATGACCCAGAGCCGGATCTCGTCGACGAGGCCGGCTGCGAGGAGGGCGCCGTCGAGGCGGCCGGTGCCGTACTTGATGAGGTCCTTCCCGGGCTGTGCCTTGAGCTGCTCGATGGCGCCGACGACGTCGTCTCCGAGTGGCGTGGCGTTCCAGCCGATATCGCTGAGGGTGCGGGAGGCCACGTACTTGGGCATGGCGTTGATCCGGTCGATGTAAGGGCTCCCGCTGATGGGCGCCCAGAGCGCCCGCAGCCGCTCATAGGTCACGCGGCCCATGAGGAAGGCGTCGTAGTGATCGAGCTCCCGGAGCGCGGCCTGCGCCGCCTCTTCGTCGAATGGCGCCCAGCGGTCCGGCGACTCGATGACGCCGTCGATTGAGACGAGTGTGGATTCGATCAGCTTGCGCATACCGTGCTCCTGACGCGTAGGGGTTTGAGCTACGCCTCCAAGACGAACGGCAGCGCCTCAAACCAGACGCGCGATCTAAAAAATCTCCAGCAGCTCGATGCGCCGCTGGTATGAGGCCCGCTCGGCCGGGCTGCGCGACAGCTCGATCGCGCGCTCATAGCTCGCGCGCGCGTCGCCGGGGCGGGCGCCCCGTCGCTGCAGGTCGGCCAACGCCGCCCAGTAGAAGGGATACCGCTCCAGCTTCCGATCGCCCGCGACGGCGACCAGCTCGCGGCGGCCCTCCTCGACGCCATCGCGCTCTGCCACGGCGAGGGCGCGGTTGAGCGCCACGATCGGACCGGGCGACTGGGCCATGAGCAGGTCGTAGAGCCCCACGATGCGGCCCCAGTCGGTCTCTCGGACGGAGGGCGCCACTGCGTGTTCGCACGCGATTCCCGCCTCGATGTGCCACCGCGACATGTCCTCGCCGCCGGCCGATGCCGAGAGGTGGGCCAGCCCGCGCGCGATGACCGCGCGGTCCCACCGCTCGCGATCCTGCTCCTCGAGCGGAACGAACACCCCGTCTGCGTCGAGCCGAGTGCAGAGGCGGGCGATGTTGAAGCAGAACAGCGCTGCCAGCGCGTACACGCGCCGGTCCGTGGTGGCACTGGTGTCGAGCAGCAGCTCGGTCAGGCGCAGCGCGTCGGTGCACAGGAACGGCCGAACCGGCTCACTGGGGTTACTGCCGTGGTAGCCCTCGCTGAACAGGAGATAGAGCGCGTGAAGAACGGAGCCCTGACGGTGCGCGACGTCGGACAGGTGCTCGACGTCCACGATCTGTTCCAGCTCGCGCAGGCGGGCCTTGCCGCGATGCAGCCGTCTGTCGATCGTCTGCGTGTCCACCAGGAAGGCATGGCCGATCTCCTTGGGCGACAGGCCGCAGAGCCACCGCAGAATCAGGGTGACGTGCGTCTCGGGCGTCAGCGCCGGATCGCAGACGGCGAACATCATGGCGAGCTGGTTGGCCCGGTCGGCCACGGGTGCCAGCGCCGCGTCGATCGTGTCGACCGTCGCCGTGGTGAGCGCGAGCTCGGGCAGGAGCGCCGCGCCGCGCCGCTCACGACGGATGAGGTCGATGGCTCGGTTCCTGGCGGCCCGCACGATCCACGCCTTGGGGTCCCGCGGCGGCCCAAAGCGCCAGGCCTGCATCGCGCTCATCAACGCGTCCTGCACGACGTCTTCGGCCAGCGCCACGTTGGCGGGGCCGAGTGTCCGCGTCAGGGCCGCGACCAGATGGGCGTGCTCCGCCCGGAACAGGTCCTCCACCAGCCCCGCCGACGATTCAGACGGCACGCCGGCGTGCGCCCAACTCAGTGGCCTTCCCGCTGGACGGGACGGACCTCGACCGACCCTCCGAACTCGTAGGTTGGGCACCCCCGGGCGACTTCGACCGCGTCGTCCAGCGAGGCGGCGTCGACGATCATCGCCCCGGTGACCAGATCCTTGGACTCGGCATACGGCCCGTCGGTGACGACCCGTTCGGTTCCCCGCACCGCCCTGCCGCCGTTGTCAAGCGGCGTCCCCAGGTTGCGCCGGCCCTGTCGCGTCAGCTCGTCAGACCACGCGTACCACTTCTCCAGGTGGGCCTGGAGCGCCGACGGAGAGACATCGCCGCGCGATACGGCGCCGCCCCGGAAGATCAGCATGTACCGGCCCTCCGGTACTGTGGATCCGGTCAGCTCCGACATCGCCGCGGGCAGGCTATCAGCGCCGCCACGGGCCCCTGGCTGACCAAGGGGATCCCTGTGAGTGGAGCTAGCGAGACTCGAACTCGCGACCTCCTGGGTGCGATCCAGGCGCTCTCCCAACTGAGCTATAGCCCCGCGGGTGGCTTGAGCCACGCGGTGTACGGGAAGAGTTTAGACGCCGCACCGTCCATTCATCGATACCCCCGATCGCCGGTAGGAGCATCGGGGCTATGGAAAACGCTGGAAACTGCCGATACAAGTCGTTAGCGACCGATGATGAGTTTCCGTACACGCTTGACGAGCTTCTTCGTCCTGATCGTCGTCGTCCCCATGGCGGCGGTCGGATTTCTGGTGTTTCGCCTGATCGACGACAGTCAGTCGGGTAAGGCCGACGCGCGCGCCAGCGCGGTGGCCGGCACCGCCGAAAGCCTGTACGTCAACAGCAGCACCCAGGCGAGCCTGCGGGCGAGAACGATCGCCGGCGACCTCGCCCTCACCCCACCGGCCAACCTCGATGCCCGCACTCGCGGTCTCCTCGCCCAAGTGGGCCTGGCCCGGGTCACGGTGTCGGTGGGCCCGGTCAAAAAGGTCGACATCGGGGTTCATACCGCGATCGCACCAGGCATCGCGCTGGTGAAGGGGGAGCGCTCCCGGCCGGCTCGGGCCGTCGTGGCCTCGGAACTGACCGCGGGCGAGCTCGCCCGTGACCTCGACGGATCGGGCATCGACGTCGTGGTCCGCTCGAACGGCACCACGCTCGCCTCGACGCTGCCGGCGGCCGCGGGGCACACGCTGCCCCGCCCACGCGGGTCGATTACGATCGGCGGCACCGCCTACCAGGTGGTCACGGAGACCTTCAGCGGCTTCGAGGGGTCCCGGGTCGCGGTGTCGATCCTGTCCAACGCTCAGGTCACCGGCGGCTCGGTCGGCGCCGATCGCCTGCTGGCCGCGATCTTCATCGCCGGCTTCCTCATCCTCGCCTTCTTCTTCTCGCTGCTGGCGTCCCGCGCGCTGCACGGTCAGCTCGGCCGCTTCCTGGACGCCGCGCGCCGCCTGGCGGGCGGCGACTTCTCCTCCTCGGTGCCGACCTCGGGCCGCGACGAGTTCGCTCTGCTCGGGGAGGAGTTCAACAACATGTCGCGCCAGCTCGAGCGCCGGCTCGCCGAGCTCGAGCAGGAGCGCGCCCGCGTGCGCCAGGCCATCCGGCGCATCGGCGAGGCGTTCGCCTCCGGCCTTGACAAGGACGCGCTGCTCGAGCTCGCGCTGCAGACGGCGATGGACGCCACCGAGGCCGACCGCGGGCGGGTGAGCGCGCGCCACAGCGCGGACGACATGCTCACCGAGACCGTCCACGTCGGCCGTCTCGCCGGCCTGGAGGCGACGATCTACGAGTCCGAGCGCAGCGCGCTGGCCTCTGACGGGGTGGGGGAGGCGTTCTTGGGCGAGGTCCATCTCGCCACTGTCGCCCTCGGCCCGATCGGCCCCGGCGGCCCCACGCACGGACTGATCACGGTCTGTCGCGACGGCCGCGCCTTCACCGAGGACGACCTCGAGCTGCTGCGCTCACTCGCCGCCCAGGCGACGTTGGCCATGGCCAACGTCAACCTGCACTTCGACGTGCAGCGCCAGGCGATCACCGACGATCTCACGGGGCTGGCCAGCCACGGCCACTTCCAGGACCTCCTCGGCTCCGAGATGGAGGAGGTCCGCCGCTATCAGTACCCGGTCGGGCTGATCATGCTGGACATCGACAACTTCAAGTCCGTCAACGACGTCCACGGCCACCAGCAGGGCGATCTCGTGCTCCGCTGTGTCGCCGACGCGCTGCGCGAGACATCGCGTGACGTCGACGTCGCCGCCCGCTACGGCGGCGAGGAGATGGCGCTGATCCTGCCCCACACCGATCTGGAGGGTGCGTTCGAGATGGCCGAGCGCGCCCGGATGGCCATCGCGGCCATGGAGATCCCCCTGCTCGAGGGAGAGGGGTGCCTGCGCGTGACGACGAGCGTGGGCGCGGCGGCGTCCGTGGAGGGCAATAAAGACGAGCTGATTGCTGCCGCCGATGCGGCGTTGTACGAGGCCAAGCGCAAAGGCAAGAACCGCACCGTGAGAGCTGAGCCGGATACAGCTAACGTGGTCAGCGGCGAGTAGCCTTTGCCGCATGGGTCTTCTTGACGACGCAATCCGAGACCACCTTGACCTGAAGCGCCGCCGGGGCGCGGATCCGGGGGAGGTGGAACGCGACGAGCGCGAGGCGCTCGGTCCCGTCCGGCGCAATCCCGCTCCCACCGAACTGGCGGAGGCCGAGGCCGCGGGCGACGGTGCTCCGGCCCCCGATGGTGCCCCCGCCTACGACCAGGCGGGCGACGAGGGCTGGTCGCACGATTCCTTGCAGGAACCGGCCGGCGATGCCGGGGCTACGGCCCTCTATGACGAGGCGCCGGTCCAGCCCCCGCCCGAGCTCCCCGCGCACGGGGACGCGCCGCCGCGAGGCGTCGATGACCACCCCGCGCTGGAACCCCTCGAGGAGGAGCTCTACGAGGAGGAGGCCCCTCCCTTCGATGAGGCCCCGTTCGAGGAGGCGCCTGCGCGCGAGACGTTGCCCGCCGACCGCGAGCCGGCAGCACCTCCGCCGATGGGCGGCGTCGGCCCCGAGACCGCCGAGTACAACGTCGAGGACGTGCTGGCGGCCGAGGAGAATGCCGAGGGCGGCGACGACGACGTGCTGGAGGAGACGCCCGAGTTCCTCCAGGACACGCCGGACCACGACCGCCTGTGGTTCGAGCAGCGCCCGCCCAAGGACTTCGACTTCGACGAGTAGTACCGGGTCAAACCGGCCAAAGTCAGCCGGATTTCCGTCCATTGACGGTCGACCAAGTCTGAGCTATCTCTGGGTGCGGTGGATCCCCGGACGTAGCTGAAAGGACCGCTGGTGCTCTTCCGTCAAGTGCTCTATCCCGACCTCGGCTGCGCCTCGTACCTGCTGGGCGACGCAGGCGAGGCGATCGTGGTCGACCCGCGGTGGGATATCGCGCCCTACCTGGAGATCGCCGAGTCCCAGCATCTGCGGATCGCCCACGTCCTCGACACCCATGATCACGCCGACCACGTCTCCGGACGCGTGCGCCTGGCCCAGGCCACGGGGGCGCGCAGCTACCGGCCCGGTTCGCACGAGGACGGCGGCGTCGACATCGTCGCGGCGGGTGACCAGATCGTCGCCGGCTCGGTGCGTCTTGAGGCGGTGGCCACGCCCGGGCACCGGCCCGAGCATCTGACCTTCCTGGTCTCCGACCTCAGCCGCGGCGCTGAGCCATGGATGCTGCTCAGCGGCGACTCCCTGCTCATCGGCGACGTCGCCCGTCCCGATCTCGCGGTCGAGCCGAGGGAGGGCGCCCACGCCCTACACGCCAGCCTCCGCCGCCTCCTTGACCTCGACGACCACGTCGAGGTGTGGCCCGCACACATCGGCGGGTCGCTCTGCGGCGGCGCCGGCCTGAGCGGCAAGTCGAGCTCCACGATCGGGTTCGAGCGCCGCCACAACTCGCGTCTCGGGCTCGACGAGGACGCCTTCGTCCAGGGTCTCACGGCGCAGCTGCCCTCGCGGCCGCCCAACGTCGAGCGGATCGTCGAGTTCAATCGCCGTTCCGGCGCGCCCTCGCCGCCCGACCCGCGCCTGCTGACCGGCGATGCCCTGCTGTCGATGCTCGGCACCGGGGCGACCGTGCTCGACAGCCGCGCGCCCACGGCGTTTGACCGGGGCCATGTGGCCGGCTCGATCAACCTGCCGGTGTCCTCGGCGGGCGTCGGCACGCGGGCTGGCTGGGCCCTGGACCCGGAGGTCCCGGTGGTGATCGTCGCCGCTGACGCGGCCGACGCCGGCCGGATGGCCCTCGCCCTGGAGGCGGTCGGTTTCTGGAATCTCGTGGGTGTCTCGATCGCGGACGCCGAGGACTGGGGGCGCCACTCAGTGCCGGTGGCTCACTCGGACTCCTGGGATCTCGAGCGGCTCGCCGACGGCCTGCGCCGGCAGTCCGTCGATCTCGTCGACGTCCGTGAGCCCAGCGAGTGGGTGTCCGGCCACATCCCCGGCTCACACCACGTGCCGCTGAACCGGCTGCGCGATGTCCAGTCGATCGTCCTGCCCCAGCGCGGCCGCACCACCGCCGTGGCCTGCGCCGCCGGCATGCGCGCCGCCTTCGCCGCGAGTTTGCTGCGCCGTGCCGGGCGCCCCGACGTCGTCCGCGTCGCCGGCGGTGGCATCGGCGACCTCGGCGCCCTGGGCCTCGAGCTCGCCGCGGGCGCCTGAGCGCCTGAGCGGTTAGGGCAATTCGTCGGTCGGGGTTCCGGCGATGGCGTCGGAGACGCGGCGGCGGCGCGCCGCGATCCGGGCATAGCGAGCCTGCGCCCGTTCGTGCTTGCCACCCGACCTGTAGATGCGCCGTGCCCACCACGAGGTGGGGGAGGCGAGGCGCACGCTGCCGACCAAAGAGGCGAGTGGGACGAAGACGCCGATCAGCCCGAGCAGCGGTTTGCCCTTCAGGATCGCCGCGGCCGACAGGAGCACATCCATCGTCACCACGGTGAACAGCGTCGCGACCGATGATGTGTGGCCCCTCAGGTCAAACGGGGCCAACCCGAGCACGATCAGCAGGCCGAGCATGGTCGCGACCACCACCGCGTCGAACGATGCCCGTCCCTCCTCGGCCCAATACACGTCCTTCAGGTAGACCCACAGCGCGAACTCGTCGAGCGTCAGCCCCGCGCCGACCCCGAACAACGCCGCGAGCACCTCGTTCCACGGGCTCACTGGGTTGATCGCGAAGCCCAGGAAACCTGCCAACAGGATGAGCACGATGCCCCACACCAGGTGGTGCAGGTGCACGCCGCCGCTCGTGCTCACGCTCCCTGGCCACCACGGCACCCGCGGGCTGCGCCCGAGCCGGGCGCTCGTGCGAATGAACAGGAACGCGCCCAGGAACGCCGCCAACGCCACGAACCCAGCCCGCTGGCCCGGCTTGTCCAGAAAGTCCGCCGGGAAGGCGTAGCTCACACTGATCGCGCCCACCGGGCCAGGATACGGAGCGCGTTAGACTGGCCGCGCGAAGGGGCCATAGCTCAGTTGGGAGAGCGCCTGCTTTGCAAGCAGGAGGTCGCCGGTTCGATCCCGGCTGGCTCCACTGACGGAAGTGCCTGCAAATCGGATGCTTTCTGGGCGTCGGGGGGTTGTAAGCGCGTTGTGCTGCGCCGGCCCCGGGCGATCTCGCCCGTCTCGGCCTCGCGCCACGCTCGGAGGAGGAGGGCCACCCAGGCTCGGTAGGGACGCCACGATTCGGTGATCTGGTGGATCGCGGATTCGTCGGATGTGCTGTAGGCGGAGCGGATGGCGTCATCGAGCCGTGTGTCGTGGCCGGGCAATGCGTCGGGGTTGCCGGCACCGCGGATGAGGATGAGTTCGGCGGAGAACGGTCCTATGCCCGGCAGCTGTTGAAGGTGCTCGAGCCCGTCCTCGTGGGTCATGGCCCGAAGTCGCTCACGCGTGAGCGCGCCGTCGTCGGCAGCGGCCGCAAGCGCGCGGAGCTGACCGATCTTGCGGTCGGTCAGCCCCGGCTGGGGTGCGGAGAGCTGAGCGAGCACTGCCGGTGCGGGAAACGCCCCGGATGTGCCGAGCTCATCACTCAGACGCTCCTTGATCGTGGCGGCCTGCCTCATCCGGATCCGTTGCCCGATGATCGCCCAGGCTGCGGCCTCATAGGGGGTGAAGAACAACACCGGTCGCAGTCCGGGAAACCGTCGCTGCAGCGCTCTGACAACAACGTCGCGTTCGCCCAGGGCAGCGAAGTCGGTCCCATCGACGTCGAGTGAGAGCATCTGCTCGAGGTCGCGTGCTGCTTGACGGGCGAGCTCCTCCGGCGGCTGATCGGCGAGCTCGGCATGGATCGCCTCATCGTCCTGGCGCACCGTGACCTGCACGGTGCGCCAGTCGCCGTCGACGGCCCAGGCGTAGCGCAGCGCCGTCGGTAGTCGGTCGGCCCGGGTGCCGGGAAAGTGTTCGGCAAACCGGGCCGCCGCGGTCAGCGAGAACTGGCCGAGCGGGTGAAAGGTGATGGCCATTTAGGCGGCATCGTGGATCGTCACCGCGTACCCGTCGGGATCCCGGAGGGCGAAGGTGCGACCGAACGGGCCGTCAAACGGGTCGGTCAAGATCGTGACTCCGCGCCCGGCGAGCTGGTCATGCAACGCCTGGGCGTCATCGACTTTGAGCCAGAGCGCGATGCCGAGGCCGGGCTGACCGGAGTCAAGATCGGTGTTGGGGAGCGGCTCGCGGACGGCGAACGGGATCGGTTGGCTGGCGAACACCACCGCGCCAGGCGGTGAGGCAGCCGCACGGCGCAGGCCGACACGGTCCTCGTAGAACGCCGCGGCGGTGTCGAGATCGCGGACCTGCAGAGAGATGAAATCGGGACCAACCGGCATCGAGAACACTCCTATCGCTTGTCAATGTCTTGACGATCAGGATATGTCAAGATGTTGACGTGAGTCAAGTCGATCTCGATACGGCCGTTGGCTACGTGCTCAAACGCACCCAGGCCGCCCTGCGGACCGCGATGGACGCAGCCCTGCGAGACCATGATCTGACCGTCCCGCAATACTCGTGTCTGGAACAGCTCGCCCACACACCCGGGCTCACCAACGCCGCACTTGCACGTGGGACGTTCGTCTCCCGTCAGGCAATGCACCAGCTCCTGGGCACGCTGCGAAGCGCCGACCTTGTCCGAAGCGACGGCGCCGGCCGCCACGAGCACTTCACCCTTACCGACACCGGCGCCAAGCGCCTCGTCGGCGCCTCCGCGGCCGTCGCCGCCGTGCAGGAGCGGATGCTCGCCACCTTTGACACCGAACAGCGACGACGGCTCTACGCCGATTTGGCCGCCTGCGCCGACGCTCTCAGCTAAGACCGCACATCGATGGCGTGCCTCCTGCTGACGTCATGAGCGGAGAGGTCATCGTCGTCGCTCCACCGCGACGCGCGCGACCAGGCAGTTGACAGCGGTCGCGGGCACTCTCCAACCACATCCCGCCTCAGACGCGACCCGGTTCGCGGAGCCGTGAGCTGGACAGGGGATCGCCAGCCACGTAGTATTCGGTGCAACGGATGGGACCGGGGCTTCTACGTGGGATGGGTCGGCTGCTGCCGGCCGCGGTGGGCATCGCGTGTGCGATCGCCGGGTCGGCGTTCGTCCCTGCGGTAGGCCAGGCGGCGGCGGTCCCGCTGTCGATCTCGATCCAGGGCAACCATTTCGTCAATGGCGCGGGCCAGACGATCCGGCTCCTGGGCGTCAATCACCCGAGCTCTGAGTACGCGTGCGTCGACGGCTTCGGCTACAACGACGGGCATCAGGACGCGGCCGACGCCGCCGCTGTCGCGTCGTGGAACGCCAACGCCGTCCGGGTACCGCTCAACGAAGACTGCTGGCTGGGGATCAACGGCCAGCCCAACAGCAGCCAGGATCCGCCATCCCCGCTCACGGCGGCCGGCTACCAGCAGTCGGTCAAGGACTACGTCGCCGCCCTGAACGCACACGGCCTCTACGCGATCCTCGACCTGCACTGGACCGCGCCAGGTGCGCAGGTCGCCATGGAACAGCAACCGATGCCCGATGCCCACTCCACCGACTTCTGGAACTCGGTGGCCTCCACGTTCAAGTCCAATCCGGCGGTCGTGTTCGACGTCTTCAACGAGCCGTATGACCCCACCGACCCGCGGTCGGGAGACGACGGGAATGCGTCGGACGCGGTCACCTGGGGCTGCTGGGCATCTGGGACCAAGCCGGACGCCGTCGGTGGCGGCGCTCCCCCGGTTCCCTGCTTCACGCAGGCCTACGATGCCAACGGCAATCCGACCACCCGCTACCAGATCGTCGGCATGCAGACCCTGGTTGACACGATCCGCGCCACCGGCGCCGCCCAGCCCATCATGGTCGGTGGCCTCGACTACGCCAACGATCTCACCCAGTGGGCCGACCACGCGCCCAACGACCCGCTCAACCAGGAGGCGGCTTCGTTCCACAACTACATGGGCAAGACGTGCGACAACGTCGCCTGCTGGAACGCCGAGATCGCTCCGGTCGCCGCCAACGTACCGGTCGTCACCGGCGAGTTCGATGAGGACAACTACACCGAGCCCAAGTGCGCCAACCAGACGCCGTCGACGTTTGACAGCGACTACATGACCTGGGCCGACCAGCACGGCGTCGGCTACCTGGCGTGGGGCTGGTGGGTGCTCTCCCAGGACGAGAAGGACAGCGCGGGGTGCAGCGCCTTCTACCTGCTCAACAGCTACGACGGCACGCCCGCGGCGCCCAATGGCACCGCGCTGCACGATCACCTGATCTCGCTGGCCGGCGCCGGCACCTCGCCGGGCGGGCTGACCGGGCCGACGACGACCACGAAGCCGGCGGTCAAGCTCAAGGCGTTTCGGGTCTCGGTGAAGCCCGGCGGCTCACAGGTCGCCTTCACCTTGCGCTCAGCCCAAAGCGCCACCGGCACGCTGACCGGTCAGACCGTCAGCAAGTACGCGGTGACCGCGGCCAAGGTCAAGCGGCACAAGGTCTCGCTGGGCTCGGTGCGCTTCTCGCTCAAGGGCGGCAAGGCCAAGACGGTCGTCCTCAAGCTCTCCAAGGCCTCGCGCAAGCTGCTGGCGGCCCACCACCGGCTCAAGGTGCAGATCACGCTCACGCTGGCCGGCGCCACCACGCGCCGCACGGTCCTCCGCCGGACGGTCACGCT
Organism: uncultured Actinomycetota bacterium; assembly: GCA_963758035.1. Lineage (GTDB taxonomy): Bacteria > Actinomycetota > Thermoleophilia > Solirubrobacterales > Solirubrobacteraceae > Palsa-465. Next base: position 200,619 of record CAVWTW010000010.1, on the reverse strand, counting down.
GAAGGCGCCCCGGGCCCGCTGACCCACCCCAGCGCATCAGCCGGGAACGTGGTCGGGCTCGGATGCAGCTGCGGTGGCGATGTCACTGGCGAAGGTGGTGCGTGCGCGGAACAGCAGCCATCCGGCCGCGGCCAGGGTCCCGAGCATGATCAGGAACGTGATCTCCAGCGCGGTGCTGGTGCTCGAGGACGGCGCGTGCGGCCGGGTGCCGATGGGGGCCTGCGAGGGCACGATGCCGGCCACCAGGACCGAGACACCGCCGAAGACGAGCGGGGCGGCCGCCTGGGCCAGCGAGCGGACGCAGGTGAGCGCGCTCTGGGCGCGTCCCCACAGACCGGACGGCACCACGTCGAGGCGCGCCGCTTGGAGCGGCGGGTTGGCGGCGAAGATGAGCGCCGCTCCGGCGACGTCGAACCAGATCGCGGGGCTGATGTCGCTGACCAGGAGCCCGGGAACGAAGAACGCTGCGGCGCCGATGTAGCAGACGCCGGGGAACCACACGCGGGCTCCGATGTCGCCGCGTCTGAGCAGCACGTCGGGTAGCCGCCCGCCGACGAGCGTCCCCAGCACGGCGCCCACCACGAGCAGGGCCAGGACCAACTCGGCCTTCACCTGGCTCGCGTGGTAGTGCCCCTTGACGAACAGCAGGGCGAAGGTCTGCAGGCCGGCGAAGAAGAAGTAGCCCAGCGACGAGCCCACGATCATCAGCACGTTGGAGGGGATCGAGGCGATGTAGCGGACCGATCGCCACAGGGACATCTGACTGGCGTCCTCGTCGAGGACGAGCTCTGGGTTGGGGACCGCCCCGGCCCGCCGTGCCGCCTCCCGCGCCCCCTGCGCAGGGTCGACCCCGGGAGTGTCGATGACCAGGGGCTCGCCCTGCGCCACGCGGGCGGCGGCCTGTGCGATCTCCTCATTGAGGTCAACCGCTCCCACCGCCAGCGGGCTCTGTCCGCCTCGCAGCGGCTCCGGCACGGTGCGCCAGAGCTCGCGCGCGATGACAAACCCCGGGAGCGCCAGGACGATGAACGCGGCTCGCCACTGGATCGCGCTGGCCACCAGGCCGCTGACGATGAACCCGAACGCGGTCCCGACGGCCTCGCCCAGCAGGATGTAGGACCAGATGCGTCCTCGCTCTGCGGCCGCGAAGTAATCGCCGGTGAGTGAGGCGATCGCCGGGCCGGCGCTCGCCGCCACCGCCCCCAGCGCCAGCCGGGTCAGCAGCAGGCTCCCATAGCTGCCCGCGAAGGCGCTGAACAGCGAGGCCAGGCTCCAGAGCATGACGGTCAGCGCCAGCAGCGGCATCCGCTTGGTGCGGTCGACGAGCAGTCCGACCGGCACGGTGAACACCGCGCCGATCAGCAGCGAGACGGAGCTCAGCAGCCCGATATCGGTGTTGTTGATGTGTAACGAGGCCTCGAGCTGTGGCGCGATCGCGCCCACCGTCGAGGCATCGGCGCCGTTGAGGGCCAACACCAGCGCGAACAGGACGATCACGCGAGCACGCGCTGGACCCCCCGTGCGCTTGACGACCTCCCCCCGGACCAGGCGCGCCACCCACCGCATGAAGCCTCCGAAGAGACCGAGCACCGTCCCGATCAGGCCGCGGGGACGCTCGTCGGGCGCGCGCGCCTCGCCGTCGGTCCCCGGCCGGCTCGGCCCCCGTGACACAGGCTGATCGGACACGGGAGAAACTCTAGGCGTCAAGCCACGCGGCGACGTCGTCGATGACCGCGGGGTCGACGTGCTGAGCGGGCTCGTACTCGGCCGGCGTGGACGGGCCCCGGCCGGCGACGAACAGGTGGTTGAACGCCGGGTAGACGCGGATGGTCACGCCGGGGCGACCGTCGAGGGCCGCCCTCCAGCGGGCCAGGTCGTCGTCGACGGTGGCCTGGTAGTCGCGCCCGCCCTGGAGAATGAGCATCGGCGTGCCCAACGCGGCAGCCAGCGCCGGCGCGTCATACCCGCGGAGGTCCAGCCAGTAGGTCGCGGGCGCCCCCAGCGGCAGCTCGCTCGCCGGCGTCGTCGGGGAGAGGTCGGGGCTGTCGACCGTGTCGGCCATCGCCGTGAGCGCGTCGATGACGGGCTGTGACCCCGCCGCGCCGGCCGGGTTGAGCGAGGCGAGATACCGCGTCTGGCGGACGATCACCCGGTGCAGTGGCGCCGCGCCGCCGGCCATGACGATCAGGCCGGCCACCGACGGGTCGGCCTCCGCAATGCGGGGCGCGACGGTGCCGCCGAGGCTGTGGCCGAGCACGAATACCCGCCGCGCCGCGACGCCGGGGTGCTGTTGCAGCACGGCGATCGCCGCGGTGGCGTGCGGCACGTACTCGTCGGTCAAGGTGAAGTCCTGCGCGTCCTTGACGGTCGCAGCGTGGGCGTAGGTCACCTTGTCAAAGCGCAGCACGGCCACGCCGCGGCTGGCCAGCCCCCACGCGATGTCCTTGAGCGGTTTGTTGCGCCCGACCGTCTCATCGCGATCCAGCGATCCAGAGCCGGCGAGGAGCACGACGGCGGGCCACGGGCCGCCCCGGCGCGGGATGCTGAGTGTGCCCGAGACCGCCAGCGCCTCTGGCCCGAGCGTGACCTCCTGCTCCTCGAAGCGGCCGGGGTCGGCGTAGGCGGGCGGCTCCCACGGCGCGGTCGGTTGCGCCGCGCCGGGAGGGGCGAGTTGCAGCCCGCCGAGCTGCCCCGCCTCAGTGACCTGCGCGACGAGCGTGAACCCGCCGCGCTCGCACGTGACCGGCACCTTGACCACCACCGGGCCCGCGCCGGTCGGTTCGCTCAGCGCAGCGCCGACCGAGATGACCGCGCCCTGACGGCCGAGCTCGCCCGTCCACGCCGTTTGCAGCGCGTCGGGGGCGACCATGGGCCGCAGCTGGGGCACGAACAGCTCGCGGACCTCGGCGAAGCGGCCGGCGCGGGCGAGCTCGAGCGCGGTGAGGGCGGTCTGTTCGGGCACGGTGGGCATCGGGCCTCCCATGGAGTAGGTGCAGGCGCACGGTCACCCCGGAGATAGCATGCGGACCTCGACCACCGACTGCAAAGGAGCACCATGCCGGCCAAGGGCAGCGCAGAATGGAAGGGCGACCTCAAGGGCGGCGCCGGGACGTTCACGGCGGGGGACACCATCGCCGGCGAGTTCTCGTTTCGCTCGCGCTTCGAGGACGGCCCGGGCGCCAACCCCGAGCAGTTGATCGCGGGGGCGCACGCGTCGTGCTTCTCGATGGCGCTGTCGGCGGCGCTGGCCGACGCGGGCACTCCGGTCAACTCGGTGAAGACCGACGCCGTGGTGACCCTGCGGTTCGTCGACGGGGCGCCCACCATCACCTCGATCAACCTCACCACGGTGGGCGACGTCCCCGGCATCGACGAGGCGGCCTTCCGCGAGGCGGCCGAGGGCGCCAAGGTGGGCTGCGTGATCAGCCGGGCCCTCGCCGGCGTGCCGGAGATCACGCTGGAGGCTTCGCTGAAGCCCTGACTATGTGGCCGCGGGCATGCGGCTCGGCACGCCAGACAACAGCCACCGCACCGAAGCGACGACCACGTCGTCGTCCTGTGGCGGGTGGGCGAGCCGGTCCAGCAGCACCCCGTCGAGCATGATCGCCATCGCGCGCCCGTCACGCGCGGGGTCCTCGGAGCCCAGCCCCCCGGCGATCGTGGCGCACATGTCCCAGAACACCTCTGCGCACTGGGTCATCCGCGCCGCGTGAGCGGGGTCCCGGGCGCCCTGGAGCTCGAGCTCCATCCGCGCCAGGTGAAGGCGCGCCCCGGCGTCCATCCACGCGGTCAGCGCCGCCGCGATCGCGTTGATGTCCAGCGTCTCGCCGGCGGCGACCTGCTCCTGCACCGGCGCCGCGATGGCGCGCACCTGACGCTCGGACTCCGCACATAGCCAGTCGACGAGCGCGGCGATCAGCCCCTCCCGGCTGCCGAACCAGTAGGTGACCGACCCGTGCGGCGCGCCCGCCGCCTGCTCCACGCTGCGGTGGCTGACCGCGCCCAGGCCACCCTCAGAGACAAGGCGGAGGGCCTCCTCGAGCAATCGGACACGGCGGTCAGATGACGGCATCGACGGGACGAGTATCGCAGTAGGGCTTGACAAGTGGCGGCGGTTCTTCTACAAGTGTAGAAGAGTTCTACAAGTGGAGAAAAACATGAGCCGATCACGTCCCACGCTCGTCCTGCTGCTCGCCTGTGTCGCCCAGTTCATGCTGCTGGTCGACGACACCATCACCAACGTGGCCCTGCCCACGATCGGCCGGGACCTGCACTTCTCGGTCGCCAACCTGTCGTGGGTGGTCGACGCCTACCTGCTGACCTTCGGCGGGCTGCTGCTCGTCGGCGGCCGGCTCGCCGATCGCTTCGGCCCGCGCCGCGTCTTCGCCATCAGCCTGGCCGGCTTCGCCGCCGCTTCGGCGCTGTGCGGCATCGCCCCCAGCTCCGGCGTGCTGGTCGGTGCGCGGGCGCTGCAGGGGAGCTTCGGCGCGCTGCTGTCCCCGTCGGCTCTGGCCCTGCTCCTGGCCGCCTCGCCCGCGCCCGCTGAGCGACGCCGGGCGCTGGCCATCTGGGCCGGCCTGCTCGGCCTCGGCGCCGCCACCGGCCTGCTCGCCGGCGGGGCGCTGGTCCAGCTCGCGGACTGGCGCTGGATCTTCCTCATCAACGTGCCCGTGGCCGCCGTCGCCCTGGCCGCGATCCCACGTGTCCTGGCCCCCGATGACCTGGGCGCCCGGCGCCCCCTCCCCAACGTCGGCGGCGCCGCGCTGGCCACGCTGTCCCTCCTGATGCTCGTCTACACCGTCGTGCAGACCGACAGCCACCCCTGGACCTCGGCGCGGACGCTCGGCGGGCTGGCGGTGGCGCTGGGGCTCGGCGTCGGCTTTGTCGTGAGCGAGCGGCGCTCGGCCTCGCCTCTGCTGCCGGCCGAGCTGCTGCGCCGCCCCCTGGCCCTGCGCGCGGACCTGGTCATCTTCTTCGCCGCCGCGGGCCTGCTGGCGATGTTCTTCTTCCAGACGCTCTATCTCCAGCGCGTCCTGGGCTTCAGCCCGCTCACCACCGGCCTGTCCTTCCTGCCCTTCAGCGCCGCGATGGGCATCGCCTCCGGGGCCATGGGCCGGCTGCCCCAGCGGGTGGACCCGCGTCTGCCGATCACCATCGGCTGCGGGCTGGCGGTGGTGGGTCTGTGGCTGATGGCCGGCCTCACGCCCACCAGCTCCTACGGCGCCGACGTGCTGCCGACCCTCGTCCTCACCGGCCTGGGCCTCGGCCTGGCCTTCGTGCCCGTCATCGGTTTGGGGACCGGCGACGCCGAGGAGCGCGACGGCGGCCTGGCCTCCGGTCTGATGACCACCGCCCAGCAGATCGGCGGCGCCATCGGGATCGCCGCCCTCATCACCGTGGCCACCGATCACACCACGACCGCGCTGCGCTCCGGCGCCCACGTCGCCTCGGCCCTCACCGCCGGATTCCAGGCGGCGTTCCATGTCGAGGCCGGGATCATCGCCACGGCGGCGCTGCTCGCCCTTGTCCTGCTGCGCCGCCGCGAGGTCGCGGTCCAAACGCGACGGATCGATCAGCCCGCGGTCGCGAGCCGGTAACCGCCGCGGGGTTGGGATGGACGCCCGACGCTGATGACAAAACGGGTCATAGTGGCCCACATTGTCATCAGCGTCATGACGACCGTACGATGACCTCATGAGCACCCTCGAGGAGGGACGGGAGATGGAGCGTGTCGGTGACCAGCTGGTGGCCGCCGCGCGGGGCCTGCGCGAGCAGCTGATCGCCGAACAGGCCGACACCGAGGAGCGCGCCACCTACTCGCAGGAGGTGCACGAGGCGCTGCTGGAGGCGGGCTTCTATCGCATGTACGTGCCGCGGCGCTACGGGGGGCTGGAGGTCGACGTGCCGACCTTCATGCGCGTCGGCGTGGAGCTGGCCCAGGGCGACATGGGGGCGGCCTGGGGCGCGTGCCTGTCGGCCAACCACGCGCTGCAGGTGGGCTCCTGGTTTCCCGAGCGCACCCAGGAGGAGGTCTTCGGCGGCGGGGACTTCCGCGCGGCCTCCGTCGCGGCGCCCACCCTCAGGGCCACGCCGATCGACGGCGGATACCGGCTGGAGGGCGCCGTCGCCTACTGCTCGGGGATCCCGTACTCCACCTACTACATGGGCCAGGCGATGCTCCCTCAGCCCAACGCCGACGGGGTGCCGCGCATGGCCCTGTTCGTGGCGCCGCGCTCCGCCTTCACCCAGCTCGACGACTGGGGCGACACGCTGGGGCTGAAGGGCACCGGCTCGCACACGATCCGCTTCGACGGGGCGCAGCTGCCCGCCCACTACGTCATCGAGGACGTCAACATGGTCGACATGGCCGTGGAGGGTGGCACGCCGGGGCTGGCCCTGCACGGCAACCCCATGTACTGCGGGCGGGCGCTGGTCATCTTCACCCTGTCGCTGGCCTGCGCTCTGGTCGGCGGCGGCTACAACGCGCTGGACGAGTACCGCAACTGGGCGCTGGACAAGCCCACCCCGCTGCCGCCGTTCGGGCCGCGCTTTGAGAACGTGGACTTCCAGCGCTGGTACGGCGGAGCCTTCGTCAAGCTCCAGACCGCCGAGGCGGCGATGATGCACTGCGCCGAGATGCACATGGAGGCCTGCCGGCGCAACGCCGACGGCAGCGAGCCCTACACCTGGGCCGTGGACGCGCGCCTGGCCGCCATCGGTCGCGAAGTCATGATCCAGTCCTGGGAGGCCGTCGAGCAGCACCTGTTTCGCACCATCGGCGCCAGCGCCATCAAGCGCGGTCAGCGCTTCGAGCGGTTGTTCCGCGACCTCGCCACCTCCGCGGCGCACCGCAACACTCAGCTGCGCGACGACTTCTGGCGCCAGCTGGGCGCCATCGAGCTCGGCGTCCCCTATCCGAGCCCGGCCGGCACCAATACCCGGTCCCACCCACCCAGTCCTAACCCGGGCCCCACGCACCCGCCCCGCTGACCCGCCCCGCTGACCCGCCCCGCTGACCCGCGCGGTCAGCCCTGGTCGCGAGCCCGGGTGGTGTAAACGCCGGTGGGCTGCGCGTGGTAGCCCTTGGCACCCACCGTGATCGCGAGCGGGCTGCGGGGGTCCTCGCCCGCGGCGAGGGCGTCCAGCGCGCGACGGAAGTCGAAGGCGGGCGACCAGCCCAGCTCCGCGCGGGCGTGGGCATTGACGTAGACCCGGTCGATCACTGCGAGCATGGTCCAGCCCCGGGCGGCGTAGATGTCCTCGTAGTCGCTGAACCGCCGCCGGACCACGGCGGGCGCGTCGCGATGCAGCTCGTCGACGTCCTCGGGCACAAACGGAGTGGTGGCGCTGATGATGTAGCGCCCGAAGCCGATCTCGGGGGCGCGGTCCAGCGCGAGCAGGTGGGCGTCGACCGCGTCCTGCAGGTCCACCCGGCGGTAGAGGAGTTCGTTGACCTTCAGGTTGAGGTCGTCGAATGCAGCGCGCGCGTCGTCGCGATCGTCGTCCTCGGGGAAGAAGCGCGAGGTGCGCAGGATGAGGCAGGGCAGGCCGTGATCGCGCCACACCAGCTCGCACAGGTTCTCGGCCGCGGTCTTGGTGACGCCGTAGATGTTGCGCGGCACCGGCGTGACGTCCTCGGTGATCCACGCCGCGGGCGAGCCCTCCCCGGGCGTCAGAGCCCGGCCGAACGTGCTGGTGGTGCTGGTGAAGACAAAGCGGCTGACGCCCGCCGCGACCGCCTCCTCCAGCAGGTTGAGCGTGCCCGTGATGTTGGTGTCCACGAAGTCACCGCGCGAGTGCGAGCCGACGTGAGGTTTGTGCAGAGTGGCGGTGTGGATGACCGCGTCCACCCCCGCCATCGCCTCGCGCACGCAGCCGCGGTCAGCGATCGAGCCGACCACTCGCGTGAACCCCGAGGCCAGCACGTCCACGCCCACCACGTCGTGGCCGAGCTCACCCAGGACTCGGGCCAGACCCTCGCCCAGATGCCCGGCGCTCCCGGTGACGAGGATCCTCACGCCGGCCCCGCCGCTGACACCCGGGCGCGCATCGCGGACTTCAGCGCCTCGTCGCAGAAGGCGGCGTCGATCGCGGTGAGGCTGACCGTCCGCAGATCGGCCTCGGTGAACCCGAGCCGCTCAAAGCACACCTGGTACTCCCCGCCGATCGTCGCTCCGAAGTAGGGCGGATCGTCGGAGCCCAGCGTCAGGCGGACTCCGGCGTCGCGCAGCCGCCCCAAGGGGTGCTGGTCGAACCCGGGGAAGACCCCGAGCACGATGTTGCTGGTCGGGCAGGTGTTGAGCACCATCCGCCGCGCGACCAGCTCGGCCACCAGCGCGGGCTCCTCGATGGCGCGGACGCCATGATCGATGCGGGTGACCGGCAGCGCCAGCGCGGCCCGCACGCTGTCGGGCCCCGCCCACTCCCCGGCGTGCACCGTGCAGCCCAGGCCAGCGGCGGCGGCGATGGCGTAGGCCTCGGCGAAATCGCCGATCGGGAAGTTGGCCTCGTCGCCGGCCATGGAGAACCCGGCGATGTACGGGTGGCTCTCCTCCGCGGCGTAGGCGGCCACCGCCAGCGCGCGCTCGACGCCGAAGTTGCGCACCGCCGAGATGAGGATCCGCCCTTCGATCCCGTGCGCGGCGCGCGCATCGTCAATGCCCCGGGCGATGCCGCCGATGTGCTCCTCGTCAGTCAGCCCCACGAGCCGGGCGTGATCGGGCGAGGCGGTGAGCTCGACGTAGATCGCCCCCTCCGCGGCGCAATCGCGCAGGTACTCGTAGGTGATGTCGCGGTAGTCCTCCGCGGTGCGGATGACGCTCGCTGCCAGGTCATACGTGCGCAGGAAGTCCAGGAAGTCCCCGTAGTGAAAGCGCCCGTGCTCGTTGAGCAGCCGCTCGGGGAGGTCGACGCTGTTGCGCTGGGCCAGCCGCTGCACCAGCTCGGGGGTTGCGGTCCCCTCGAGGTGGACGTGGAGCTCGAGCTTGGGCAGGGAGTCGACGGTCATCGCAGCACCTCCATCACGCTCGGATCGGGGCGCTCGGGGCCGTCCCCGAGCGTGAAGGCGCGGCGCAGCCCGTCAGCGGCCCGCTCCGCGCTCGCCTCGTCGCGGGCATGGACGATCGCCAGCGGACGCTGTCCCGGCCCGACGCCCTCGCCCAGCGCGGCGACCTCGGTGAAGCCGACGCTGTGATCGACGGGATCGGTCTCGCGCGCTCGGCCGCCGCCGAGCCCCACGACCGCCATTCCTACGGCGCGGACGTCCACGCCGCTGACGGTTCCCTCCTCCACCGGCTCCACGGCGCGCACGACATGCGCCGCCCGCAGGTGCCGGTCCGGCGCGTCCACGAGATCCGAGGGCCCGCCCAGCTCCGCCACCATGGCCGCGAACCGCTCGGCGGCGGCGCCGCCGTCAAGGGCGCGCTGGGCGGCCTCGCGGGCCTCGGCGGCGCCGTTGAAGACACCGCCGAGGACGAGCAGCTCCGCGCTCAGCGCAAGCGTCACCTCGGTCAGCCGCTCGTCGCGCGCAGCGCCGGTGAGGTGCTCGATCGACTCGCGCACCTCGACGGCGTTGCCGGCCGCGCGTCCCAGCACCTGGTTCATGTCGGTGAGGAGCGCCGCGGCGGGCAGGCCGTTACCGCGGGCCACGTCGATGATCGCCTGGGCGAGCTCCCGCGCGCGCTCGCGATCGGGCAGGAACGCCCCCGATCCGACCTTGACGTCCATGACCAGCGCGTCCAGCCCGGCCGCGAGCTTCTTGGACAGGATCGAGCCGACGATCAGCGGAATCGACTCGACGGTCCCGGTGGCGTCGCGGATCGCGTACAGCCGCCGGTCGGCCGGGGCCAAGCGGGCGGTCTGGCCGACGATCGCGCAGCCCACTCCCGCCACTGCCGCGCGCAGGCGCTCAGACGACGGCGCGACGTCGTAACCGGGGATCGCCTCGAGCTTGTCCAGGGTTCCGCCGGTGTGGCCCAGCCCGCGCCCGGAGATCATCGGCACCGCGCCGCCGCAGGCGGCGACGATCGGCGCCAGGAGCAGGCTCACCTTGTCCCCGACCCCGCCCGTCGAATGCTTGTCCAGGACCGGCCCGGTCAGCCCGGCGTCGCCCCACTCAAGGACATCGCCCGAGCGGGTCATCGCGCCCGTCAGCGTCACGCGCTCTGCGGCGGTCATGCCCTGCAGGAAGATCGCCATGGCCAGCGCGCCCACCTGGGCATCGCTCACCGACCCGTCGGCGATCCCGGCCACCAGCTCGGAGACCTCTTCCGCTGACAGCTCCCCGCCGTCGCGCTTGCGGCGGATGAGCTCAGCCGCGAGCATCCTCGCCCCCGATCCGCTGCAGGAAGCCCAGCAGCAGGCGGCTGAGGTCGCCGGCGGCCCGCTCGCCGTCGCGCAGCGTCTGCTCGTGGCTGAGCGGCACATCGGACATCCCCTCGGCCAGGTTGGTGATCGCCGAGACGGCGAGCACCCGTAGGCCGCAGTGGCGGGCCACGGTCGTCTCGTGGACCGTCGACATGCCCACGGCATCCGCTCCCAGGATCTTGAAGGCCCGGATCTCGGCCGCGGTCTCGAAGGTCGGCCCGCTCACCGCGAGGTACACGCCTTCGGCCAGGGGAATCTCCAGGGCCTGCGCCGCCGCGCGCAGCTCCCCCAGCAGCTGCGGGTCATAGGCGTCGCGCATGGGTGGAAAGCGCTCACCCACCGACGCGTCGTTGGGCCCCATGAGCACGTTGGTCCCGGTGAGGTTGATGTGGTCGGTGATGGCCATCAGCCGCCCCGGGCCGACGTCGGGGCGCAGCGACCCGGCCGCGTTGGTGAGGATCAGGATCTCAGCCCCGGCGGCCCGCAGCGCGCGCACCGGCACGCGCAGCGCGTCCATCGGGCCGCCTTCGTAGAGGTGGGCGCGGCCCTGCAGCACCGCCACCGGGACTCCGGCGATCCGCCCCAGCACGGCCCGCCCGGCGTGTCCTTCGACGGTGGGGCGCGGGAACCCGGGCAGCTCCTCGTAGCCCACCACCACGGGGTCGGTCACGGCCTCGGCCACCGCGCCCAGCCCGGAGCCGAGCACGACGCCGACCCTGGGTGGCGCGGGGGCGCGCGAGACCAGCACCGAGGCCGCCTCGCTCACCGTCCCAGCTCGCTGCGTCCGAAGGACAGCGGCAGGAGCTCAGCCAGCGTCACCGTGTGAGGCTCCGCCCCCGGCCGCCCCAGGTACACCGGCGTGTCGGCGGACCCGAACTCGGCCAGCCGCTGGCGGCAGCCGCCGCACGGTGGGCACACCTCGACCTTCTCGGCCACCACGGCCACCGCGGTGATCGCCGACTCCCCGGCGGCCACCAGCGCGCCGATCGCCGAGGCCTCGGCGCACTGGCCCTGGGGGTAGGCCACGTTCTCCACGTTGGCGCCCACGTAGATGGCGCCCGACGGCGCGCGCACGGCGGCGCCGACCTTGAACTCCGAGTAGGGCGCGTAGGCCGTCCGCATGGCGGCGTCGGCGCCGCGCAGCAGGGCGTCGACGCCGTCGCGCAGCAGGTCTGAGTAGCCCACCGCGACGAGCGCGTCGTCGGCGATCGCCAGCTCGGCCCGCAGCCGCGACAGCTTGTCGGCCGCCTCCTCGCGCACGTTGAGTCCGGGGCCGACCAGGGCCTCGAGCTCGATGAAGGTCCCGAGGCCCTCGACGTCGTCGAGATGGATGCGCACGTTCTCCCAGACGAATAGCCGCCGCCGCTTGACCACTACCGCCGTCTCACCCAGCGCGGTGCCGAGCGCCTCGCGCAGTAGCGCCGGCTCTGAGACCGGCGCCCGCACGAAAGCGCTCTCCTCGGCCTCGGCGGCGTCGGGCCGCCGGTAGGCGATCAGCTCCGCCGCGGCCTCGTCCTCCTCGCGCAGCTTGAGCCGCCCATGGCGGCTCGCGAAGTACGTGTCGCGCTGGTGCAGCACCCCGCGATCGACCGCGCCGAGGGCCTCGCACCGGGCAGCGGTCGCGTCGGGGTCGGCGTCGCGGGCCTTGATCTCGACGTTGACGGACACCATGGGCGCGTGAGCCTAGCGTTAGGATCGCCGCGTGGCCCAGCGCGTGAACTGCGTCCAACATGCCGTCCTGGCCGATCGCCTCTCGGTGATGCGCGACAAGGCCACGCCCCACCAGGTCTTCCGCCAGGCCCTGTACGAGGCCTCGGCGATCATGGCCGTGGAGGTGGCGCGCGTGCTCCCGGTCAAGGAGGTGGACATCGACACGCCGCTGGAGACGACCCGCGGCCTGCGGCTGCGCGACGAGATCGCCGTGGTGCCGGTGCTGCGGGCGGGACTCGGCATGGTCGAGGGCTTCCTGCGCCTGCTCCCCGACGCCCGCGTCGGGCACCTCGGCATTCAGCGCGACCATGAGGATCACGCGCCCATCGACTACTACGAACGGCTGCCGCCCGGACTGCCCGACGTCCCCGTCTACCTGCTGGACCCGATGCTCGCCACCGGGGGCAGCGCGGTCCGGGCTCTGCATCACCTCAAGCGGGCCGGAGCCCGCCACCTGGAGCTCGTGTGCCTCGTCGCCGCCCCGGAGGGGCTGGCCACGCTCGAGGCCGAGCACCCCGACGTCATCGTGTGGACCGCGGCGATCGACCGCGAGCTCGATGAGAACGCCTACATCCGCCCGGGCCTGGGCGATGCCGGCGACCGCGTCTTCGGTACCTACTGAGCCTCCGCCGCCCGGCGGTCCAGCCACTTATCGCTCGCCTCATGCCGGTAGGACGCCAGCTGATCGAGCAGATCGGCGGCGTCGGCTGAGACGAGCAGGGTGTGTCGGTGCTCGGCGCGCAGCAGCCGCTCGGCCACCATGTGATCGAGCAAGGCCAGCAGCGGCTGCCAGTAGCCGGCCACGTCGAGCAGGCCGATCGGCATGCGGATCAGGCCGAGCTGGCTCCAGGTGAACAGCTCGAACAGCTCGTCGAGGGTCCCGGTGCCGCCCGGCAGCGCGATGACGGCGTCGGCCAGCTCGGCCATCAGCGCCTTGCGCTCGTGCATGGTGCTCACCTCGTGCAGCTCAGAGAGCCCGGGATGGGCGATCTCGTGCTCCACGAGCTTGCGCGGGATGACGCCGATCACTTCGCCGCCGGCCGCCAGGGCGCCATCGGCCACGGCGCCCATCAGGCCGACCTTGGCCCCGCCGTAGACGAGGCCCAACTGGCGCTGCGCGAGCAGCCGGCCGAGCGCATCCGCGGACTCGGCGTACTCGGGTCGAGCGCCCGGGCTGGAGCCGCAGAAGACGAGGACGCGCTTGATCACAGCGCCAGGGTATGGCCCGGATCAGACAAACGAGCCGCCCGGCAGCTCCGCGACGTCGCGCCCTGTGAGCCAGCGCATGACGCTCGCGCCGACGTCGGCCAGCGCCCCGTCGTGGCGGCGCCCGCCGTCTCCGGCGAAGCGCGCCAGCAGCGGCGCGTACTCGCGCGTGTGATCGGTGTGATCCGTGGTGGGATCGACGCCGTGGTCCGCGGTCAGGATCAACAGATCCCCCTCGCGTAACAGCGAAAGCCACTGCGCCACCGCGTCGTCGATGGCGCGCAGCGCGGCGGCGAAGCCGGGCACGTCGTGGCGGTGGCCGTAGAGCTGGTCGGTCTCGACGAGGTTGACGAAGACCAGGCCCTCCTCCAGCTCGCGCAGCAGCGCGGTGGTCGCCGCGATCCCCTCGGCGTTGGTCGCCCCCGGGTGCTTGACGTCGACCCCGACCCCTGCGAACAGGTCACGGATCTTGCCCACGCCGTGCACCGGCACGCCCGCGGCCTGGAGCTCCTCCAGGTAGGAGCGCGACGGTGGCGGCAGGGCGAAGTCACGCCGGCCCTCGCGCCGGCGCCACCCCCCCGGCTCCCCGTCAAAGGGCCGGGCGATCACCCGCCCCACCGCGTGCTCGCCGTCCATCACCTCGCGTGCCTGCGCGCACACGCGGTACAGCTCGGGCTCGGAGAGCACGTCGACGTGCGCGGCGATCTGCAGGACCGAGTCCGCCGACGTGTAGAGGATGAGCTCGCCCGTCTTGAGGTGGTGCTCGCCGAAGGCGTCCAGCACCGCCGTTCCACTGAAGGGGCGGTTGCAGCAGTAGCGCTGACCGGTGGCCTGCTCGAGCGCGGCCACCACGTCGTCGGGGAACCCGTCCGGGTAGGTGGGCAGTGGCCGCTCCACCCTCACCCCCATGAGCTCCCAATGGCCGGTGGTGGACTCCTTGCCCGGGCCCACCGCGCCTACCCGGCCGTGCAGCACCGGGTGCTCGGCCGGCGGCACGCCCCGCAGCGGCAGGATCGAGCCGAGCCCCAGCGCGCCGAGCGTCGGCAGCTGCAGTCCCCCGGCGGCCTGCGCCAGATGGCCGAGCGTGTTGGCGCCCTCGTCCCCGTAGTCGGCGGCATCGGGCAGGGCCCCGACCCCACAGGCGTCCATGACGATGACCGCGGCGCGTCGCATATGGAATGGATATCAGTGGGGCGTTGGTGCATGTAGCCGAAAATTCGGATCGTTTCGGCGACGTCAGATCACGCCCAGCCACTCGCCGATTCCGACCCGAATTTCCGCCCCCATGCACTAGCCTGAGCGTGCATGAGTCGTCGCCTGGCACACGTGGACCGGGTGGGCGTCGAGGAGCGCGCCGCGCAGTTGGGCAAGCGCTCGATCAAGACGACCGCCAAGCAGCAGGGCATCCGCCTCGCCGTCTCGATGGTCGACCTGACCACGCTCGAGGGCGCCGACACGCCCGGCAAGGTGCGCCACCTGTGCGCCAAGGGGGTCTGCCCCGCCCCGTCGATGCCCGAGATACCGTCGGTCGCCGCCATCTGCGTCTACCCCGCGCTGGTCGCCGTCGCGCGTGAGGCGCTCGAGGGCAGCGGCGTTCGCACCGCCTCGGTGGCCACCGGCTTTCCCGCCGGGCAGGTGTCGCTGGAGGCCAAGCTGCGCGACACCGAGGACGCTGTGGCGGCGGGCGCCGACGAGATCGACATGGTCATCTCGCGCGAGGCGTTCCTGGCCGGCGACGACGCCCGTGTGCAGCGCGAGATCGCGCGGGTCAAGGACGCCTGCGGCGAGGCGCATCTCAAGGTGATCCTCGAGACCGCGGAGCTCGGCTCCTACGACCACGTCCGCTACGCCTCGCTGCTGGCCATGGAGGCGGGCGCGGACTTCATCAAGACCTCCACGGGCAAGGCGGCGAGCGGGGCCACCCCCGGGGTGTGCCTGGTCATGCTGGAGGCGATCCGCGACTACACCGAGCACACCGGGCGGATCGTCGGCTTCAAGGCCGCCGGCGGGGTCTCGACGAGCAAGGCGGCGCTGCACCGGCTGGTGCTCGTCAAGGAGACGCTGGGCGACGAGTGGCTGACCCCGGAGCGGATCCGGATCGGCGCCTCCAGCGTGCTCAACGATCTGCTCCTCCAATACGCCAAGACCGAGACCGGCCGCTACGGCCGCTCCGAGGACTTCTCCCGCGAATGACGACCGAGCAGCGCACCTCCATCGTCTGGGACTACGCCCCCGCGCCGGAGGCGACCGACCATGTCCGCCTCGCCGACCGTTACGGCCTGTTCATCGACGGCGCCTTCCGCGACCCCGCGCAGCCGCGGTTTCAGCCCACGCTCAACCCCGCCACCGAGCAGCCCATCGCCGAGATCGCCTGGGCCGGCCCCGACGACATCGCCGCCGCGGTGGACGCGGCGCGCGCCGCCCAGCCGCGCTGGGCCGCCCTGCCCGACCGTGAGCGGGCCAAGTACCTGTTCCGCATCGCCCGTCTCATCCAGGAGCGGGCCCGCGAGCTGGCGGTGGTCGAGACCCTCGACGGCGGCAAGCCGCTGCGCGAATCGCGCGACGTCGACATCCCGCTCGCCGCCGCGCACTTCTTCCACTACGCCGGCTGGGCCGACAAGCTGCGCTACGGCGTCAACGCGCGCGAGGTGGCGCCGCTCGGGGTCGTCGCCCAGATCGTCCCCTGGAACTTCCCGCTGCTGATGGCGGCCTGGAAGCTGGCCCCTGCGCTGGCGTGCGGCAACACGGCAATCCTCAAGCCCGCCGAGACGACGCCACTCACCGCCCTGCTGCTGGCCGAGATCTGCCAGGAGGCGGAGCTGCCCGACGGCGTGGTCTCGATCCTGCCCGGCGACGGTGACGCCGGCGCCGCGCTGGTGCGCGCCCCGGGCATCGACAAGGTCGCCTTCACGGGGTCGACCGCAGTCGGGCGCGACATCCAGACCGCCCTGGCGGGCTGCCCCACCGGATTGACGCTCGAGCTCGGGGGCAAGTCGGCCAACATCGTCTTCGAGGACGCGGCGCTGGACCAGGCGGTGGAGGGGATCGTCAACGGGATCTTCTTCAACCAGGGCCACGTGTGCTGCGCGGGCTCGCGCCTGCTCATCCAGGAGAGCGTGCTCGACGAGGTCATCGCCAAGCTGTGGAGGCGGATGGGCCGCCTACGCGTCGGTGACCCGCTGGACAAGAACACCGACGTCGGCGCGATCAACTCCGCCGAGCAGCTCGAGCGAATCGAGACGCTCGTCGCCGCAGGGGAGGACGAAGGCGCCCGCCGGCGCACCATCGCCTGCGACCTTCCCGAGCACGGCTACTGGTTCGCGCCCACGCTGTTCACCGATGTCTCCCCCGCCCACCGGATCGCGGTGGAGGAGATCTTCGGCCCCGTCGTGTCGGTGCTCAGCTTCCGCACCCAGGCCGAGGCCATCGAGAAGGCCAACAACTCGCGCTACGGGCTGGCCGCCGGGATCTGGACCGACAAGGGCGCCAAGGCGTTCGAGGTGGCGAGCGCGCTGCGCGCCGGGGTGGTGTGGCAGAACACCTACAACCACTTCGACCCCACGGCCGCCTTCGGCGGCTACAAGGAGTCCGGGTTCGGCCGCGAGGGCGGCCCCGCCGGGCTGCGCCCGTACCTGAGGGTGGTTCGATGACCAACAGCGCGGGGCGCATCGCGGTGCGCAAGACCTACAAGCTGTGGATCGGCGGCGCCTTCGTGCGCTCGGAGTCCGGGCGCTATGACCAGGCCGCGCGCCCCGGCGACGACGGTCAGGCGAACATTCCCCGCGCCTCGCGCAAGGACGTCCGCGACGCGGTCAGCGCGGCGCGCAAGGCGTTCGGGCCGTGGTCGGCGCGCACCGCCTACAACCGCGGTCAGATCCTCTATCGCGCGGCCGAGGCGCTCGAGTCCCGCCGCCAGCAGCTCGCCGCGGTCTCCGATGGCGAGCAGGTCGACGCCGCCGCCGACGTGCTCGTCCACTACGCGGGCTGGACCGACAAGTTCCAGGCCGTGCTCGGCGGGATCAACCCGGTGGCCGCTCCGTTCCTGTCCTTCTCCTTGCCCGAGCCGACCGGGGTGGTCGGGGTGGTCGCTCCTGATGAGCCGGCGCTGCTCGGGCTGGTGGCCGAGAT
This sequence comes from uncultured Actinomycetota bacterium, assembly GCA_963758035.1. Classification (GTDB taxonomy): domain Bacteria; phylum Actinomycetota; class Thermoleophilia; order Solirubrobacterales; family Solirubrobacteraceae; genus Palsa-465. The sequence continues at coordinate 183,210 of CAVWTW010000010.1, read as the reverse complement.
CGCGCCGGCGCTCGCGGCCGGCAACACCGTGGTGGCGATCCTCTCAGAGGCCGGGCCCCTGGCCGGACTGGACCTGGCCGAGGTACTGGGCGTGTCGGACATCCCGGGCGGCGTGGTCAACCTGCTGGCGGGCCGTCGCGCCGAGCTGGCCACCGCCCTGGGCGGCCACCGCGACCTCAACGCGATCGTCGATGCCGCCGGTGACGCCGAGCTCGGCGCCGAGCTTGACCGGCTGGCTGCCGAGACGATCAAGCGCGCGCGCCACCGTGACGCCGCGCTGGGCTACGAGCCGGCGGTGGCCGACGCGCTGGAGCGCATCGAGGCCGTCACCGAGCTGAAGACGGCATGGCACCCTGTCGGCGCGTAGCGGCCTCGTCGCGCGCCTGATCGGTCGCCCGCCGTCCCCGCCCGTTGAGCGCGCCCTCCAGCATGAGGACCCGCCGCAGGATCGCCAGCGAGCTGGCGTAGGTCGAATCCATGCCGTAGTAGCTCAGCCCGCGTGCCCCCAGGGTCCGCGCCTGGGTGTAGGGCGTGTCAGAGGCGTAATGGATGATCCCCAGGTCGATCGGCAGCTTGGAGAAGTTGACGGCCTCGCCCACCGGGTAGCGATCGGCGTCGGCGATCTCGTAGACCGCGTTGCAGAACGGCCCCGCCTCCATCTCGACCACGGTGTAGGCCTCGCGGTAGTAGAAGTCCAGGTAGGAGCGGTTTTGTAGGAAGGTGCTCTTGACCGTCACCGCGCGCTGGTTGTCCAGCCCGGTCCCGAAGCGCAGGTCGCCGGCGAGGTCGTCGACCCCGAAGGCGTTATCGAGCCAATAGGTCGAGTTGGAGTGCTCGTCATGGACGACGCTGGAGATCATCACGTCGCCCACGTCGGCGTTGAGCGTCGCCGCCTTGCCGAGCACGTACACGCCCCGCAGTGCCGCGCGGTCGACGGCCACCTCGCGCAGGATGTTGTAGGCCGCCAGGCCCAGCGGATAGTCGATGTTGACGATCACGGCTTCCGAGGCCGCCAGTGCGTCGGCGTCGACCTCGCCGATGCGCGGGTCCAGCCCGTCGCAGCGCAGCGCCGCCAGCGGCAGGATCTGCGCCGGCACGCGCAGCGCGGTCGTCGAGCGCAGGTGGGTGACGCCGGCGGCCCGCTCGGCGTCGCGGCGCTCGGCCTTGCCGGCGCTGCCCTTGGTGGCGAAGTAGATGCGGGCGACGAAGTAGAGGAAGTTCTCCCACGAGCCCTCGGCGCGGCCCTCGCGGAAGGCGGCCAGCTCCTGGCGCAGGATGTCGTCGGGCTCCATCGTCTCCACGAAGGCCACCAGTTCCTGCTCGCGGTCGCGCGCGACCGAGGTGGCGATGTTGACCAGGCTGTGGGTGTTGGAGCTCACGAAGTACAGGGGCCGCTCCATGGTTACGCCCTCGCGGTTGAGCTCGGCGCTGACCGGCGCCCACCAGCGCCGGGTCATGCGGGCGTAGCCGGTGTTGGAGCCGCCGAACATCCGGATGCGCATGGCCATGCGCTCGCGCGCGATGAGGCGCAGATGCTCGGCGAAGCGCTCGCCCCACGCCTCGCGCAGCCGGCCCCAGTCGTCAGGGCTGCCGCCCAGCAGTCGCGCGCACTCCTCGGGCATGGGTTCGCGATCGGCGACGATCTCCTGCCAGCCGGCTGCCCGCTGCCGCACGCGGATCTTGTTCCACTCGATCTGGAAGGCGACGAGGGTGGGCAGCAGGTCGTCGAGGTCAGACGGGCTGGCCAGGAGCACCGCGAGCGTTCCCGCCCCGTCGTCATACCAGCGCCGGCGCCGGGCCGGCGCCTCCGCCTCCTCCCAGCTCCCCACCGGCAGGCCGGCGCTCACCAGCGCCTCGACCTGCTGAGCCATGGCGACGAGCTGAGCGCCGATGATCCCGTCCGGGAGCCGGCGAATGGCATAGATGAAGGCGCCGAGGTCGATCTCGTCGCTCGCCGCCAGCGCGTGCAGGCTCGAGCCGCTCGCGCGGTGCGAGGGCTCCAGCACCCGCAGGTGCGTCTCGCCGCTGGAGCGCAACAGGGTGTTGTACGTGCGCTGGTAGAGCTCGATCTCGTCACTGAGACCGACGGCCCCCTCAGAGCGTCGGTCGAGGGCGAGGCGGGCGACGGCCATCTCTACTCCTTCACGTAGGGGATGCCGCTCGCCGCTGGGGGACGCGAGGCGCCGATGAGACCGGCCACGGCGATGAGGGTGAGCAGATAGGGCAACGCCTGGAACAGTGTGGCAAGCGTGCCCGAGAACGTCGGCAGGCGGTCGGCCATCGCCTCGGAGAAGCCGAACAGCAACGTAGCCACCAGCGCCAGTCCGGGGCGCCAGCGCCCGAAGATGACCGCCGCCAGGGCGATGAAACCCCGGCCCTCGGTCATGTTCGGCGTGAACGAGCCCACGAAGGCCACCGAGAGATAGGCGCCGCCGAGCGCCGCCAGCATGCCCGAGACGATCACCGCGACGTAGCGGATGCGCAGCACGGGCAGGCCGACGGTGTCGGCCGCGCGGGGCTTCTCGCCCACCGCGCGCATGCGCAGTCCCCAGCGCGTGCGGAACAGGAACACCGCCAGCGCCGGCACGAGCAGGAGCCCGATCCACGTCATGAGGTTGGCGTCGCCGATCGCCTGGCCGAAGAAGCCGACGTGCTGGATCAGCGGGATCTTGACGTTGGGCACGGTGGAGATGTTGTTGGGCGTGCCGTTGGTGCCGTAGTGGGCGGTGAAGAAGTAGCCGGTGATGCCGAGGGCCAGGAAGTTGATGCCGGTCCCGCTCACCACCTGGTTGGCGCGCAGGTGAATCGAGAACCCGGCGTGCACGAGCGCCAGCAGGCCGCCCGCCGCCGCCGCGACGAGCAGGCCGAGCACCCACGAGCCCAGGACGTCGGCCCCGAAGATCCCGAAATAGCAGCCCATGAGCATCATGCCCTCGAGGCCGATGTTGATGACCCCGCTGCGCTCGCAGACGATCCCGCCCAGCGCGGCGAACAGCAACGGAGTGGCGTAGCGCAGCATCGCCGCCACCAGCGCTGACCACACGAACACCGTGTTGAGATGGCCGAGGCCCGACTTGGTGGAGGCGATCGCGCCCGCGATGGCCAGGACTGACAGGAAGAGGTCGATATAGCCCAGCCGGCGCTCTCCCGCCTGGAGGGCGATGGCTCCCGCCACCATCGCCGCCAGCCCGAGGATGATCGACGGCACCGGGGTCCGGACCAGGAACGGCGGCAGCGTGATGATCCACGTGACTACGGCCAGGATCAGCCCCGCGATGCCGACATGCTTGGCCGACACCGCCCGGGCCGGCGTTGCGGCGATCGTCCCCGCGCTCACACCGAACCCTCGGTCCCGGTGGCCGCGTCACGCGGCTTGCGTCTGAGCCCGACCGCGATCCCACGCCCACCGCGCAGCACGCGCAGGGCGATCACATCGGTCGACACGAGCAGGACGATCAGCCCCTGGATCATGAAGGTGAGGTACTGAGCCAGGTTGGGGTCGAACACCGTCGGGTCGAGGTTGCGCTGGGACGTCCCGGTGAGCAGCGCCCCGAACAGCAGTGCCGCCGCCACCACCCCGCCCGCCGTGTTGCGCCCGAGCAGGGCGACGGCAATCCCCAAAAAGCCGATCTGCGAGGTCTGGATGTCGTTGGTGAACAGACTGAACTTCCAGCCCAGGATGTCCATCGCCGCCGCCACCCCGGCGAAGGCGCCGCAGATGAGCATCACGCGCACGTAGTTGCGCCGCACGTTCATCCCGGCGTAGCTCGCGGCGTCGGGGTTGAAGCCGACGGCGCGGATCTCATAGCCCAGCCGGGTCCGCTTGATGATGATGGCGAAGACCACCACGCAGGCGAGCGCGATGAAGATTCCGATGTCCAGGCCCTGAAGGGCCGCCGGGCCCCAGAACACCGGGAGCTTGGCCGAGGCGACAACGGTCTTGGACACGGGCACCGACGACTGCGACGGGTCCTGGAGCGGGCCGCCGAGTTGAAACAGGTACACGCCCAGCCAGATGGCGATCCAGTTGAGCATGATCGTGGAGATCACCTCGTGGACGCCGGCCACCGCCTTGAGGAGCCCCGCGATCCCCGCCCACGCCGCCCCCGCGAGCGCCGCCAGCGCGATGGCGAGCACGATGTGCAGAAATGCGGGCAGCCCCGACAAGGACGAGCCGACCCAGACCGCCACGATCGCCCCCATGGTGTACTGGCCCTGGCCGCCGATGTTGAACAGGCCGGCACGGAAAGCGAAGGCCACCGCCAGTCCGACCAGGATGAGCGCGGTGGTCTGGATGAGCGTCTGCTGCAGCGCGAGCGCGGCCGTGGTGCGCTCGGCGCCTGAGACCCACGGGAACAGCCAGTTCAGTCCGGTGCCCTTGAAGATGGCGCTGTAGGTGCTCAACGGGTCATGTCCGGTGAGCAGGACCACGAGGCCGGCGACCAGGAACGCGATCAGCGCGGTGAGGATCGGCACCGTCACTCCGCCGCGACGCAGGTAGGCCGTCAGGCGCGCGGGCGAGGTGAGCGAGGCCTCCATGCCCTCCTCCTCGAAGGGCTGAGCGCCGCCCTCGGCGATCGTCTCAGGGTCAGGTCCGCCGGCGCTCATGCGGCCTCTGCCGAGGTCTGCCCGCCGGTCATGGCGATGCCGAGCGTCTCCTCGGTGACGTCGGGTCCGAACTCACCGGCGATCTGGCCCTCGTAGATGACGAGGATGCGGTCGGCCAGCGCCCGCACCTCCTCGTACTCGAGCGAGACGAGCAGGACCGCCCGGCCCTTGTCGCGCTCCTCCACGAGGCGGCGGTGCACGAACTCGATGGCGCCGACATCCAGGCCGCGCGTGGGCTGGTGGGCGATGAGCACCTTCGGATCAGAGGCGATCTCGCGGGCCACGCACACCTTCTGCTGGTTGCCCCCCGACAGGGCGGCGGCGAAGGCCTCGGGCCCGCCCCCGCGGACGTCAAACTCGCGCAGCAGCCGGCCCGCACGGTCGCGCATGTGGCGCAGGCGCAGCCAGCCCCGGGCACTGAACAGCGGGCGGCGGTACTCGCGCAAGGCCATGTTCTCGGTGAGGGTGAAGGGGAGGACGAGGCCGCGTCGGTGGCGGTCCTCGGCGATGTGGGCGATGCCGGCCTCGGTGGCCGCGCGCACGCCGGCCCCGCCGATCTGGCGCCCCCCGACGGCCACCGTGCCCGACTCCGGGAGGCGCAGCCCGGTGATCGCCTCGACCAGCTCCTGCTGGCCGTTGCCCTCGACGCCGGCCAGGGCGACGATCTCCCCGGCGCGCACCGACAGCGACAGCCCGTCGACGGCGGGCAGCTCGCGGTCGTCGCGAACGTGGAGCTCCTGCACCTCCAGCAGTGTCTCGCCCGATGCCTTGGAGGCCAGCTTCTCGACGGCGAGGAGCACATCGCGGCCCACGACCAGCTGAGCCAGGCTGCGCTCGGTGGCGCCCTCGCGCGGGACGGTGTCCATCCGCTTGCCCCGGCGCAGCACCGTGATCCGGTCGGCCACCTGCAGCACCTCGTGGAGCTTGTGGCTGATGAACACGATCGCGGTGCCGTCCCTCTTGAGGCGCTGGATCACGGCCATCAGGTCGGTGACCTCCTGGGCGGTGAGCACGGCGGTGGGCTCGTCCAGGACGAGAATTCGGGCGCCCCGGTACAGGGCGCGGAGGATCTCAACGCGCTGCTGCGCGCCCACGGTCACGTCCTCGATGGTGGCGTCGGGGTCGACGGCGAGCCCGTAGCGATCCGAGAGCTCGCGCACCCGGGCGCGGGCGGCCGCGAAGTCCAGCATCCCGCCCGCCCTCTTGGGCTCCTGGCCGAGCACGATGTTCTCGGCCACGGTCATCACCGGCACGAGCATGAAGTGCTGGTGGACCATCCCGATGCCGAGTCGGATCGCGGTGGCCGGCGAGTCGACCTCCACCCGCGTGCCGTCCACGAAGATCTCGCCCTCGGTCGGCTTGTAGAGGCCGTACAGGACCGACATCAGCGTCGACTTGCCCGCGCCGTTCTCGCCGAGCAGGGCATGGACCTCGCCGGCACGGACGTCGAAGTCGACTCGGTCGTTGGCGACGACCGAGCCGAACCTCTTCGTGATGCCCTTCAGCTCGAGCGCCGGAGCGCCCGAGCTCGCCGGCACTGGGCTATCTGTCATTCAAACCGCGTCTACGGAACCGTGTTCGGGATGTTGTTGAGCTGACCAGCCTTGATCTCGCTGTAGATCTTCGCAATCTGCGGCGCGAACTTCAGGCCGGCCGGGCCGATCTTGCCGTAGCCGATGCCGCCGTTGGCGACGTTGTTGGTGACGTTGGTGCCGGCCGCGAACTTGCCGGCCATCAGCGCCTTGATCGCGTTGAAGACCGCCACGTCGACCTTCTTCTCAGCCGAGGTGAGGATGTAGGACCCCAGGTAGGCCTGGTCGGCGTCGACCCCGATGCCCTGGTCGCCCGACTGCTGGGCCGCCGACAGCGCTCCGAGCCCGCAGGCACCGGCCACCTGGAAGACGACCTTGGAGCCCTGCTGGATCTGGTTGAGCGCGATCTGCTTGCACTTGGACTGGTCGACGAAGTCCTGCGAGTAGCCGTTGAGCGTCTGGATGCCCGGGTCGGCCTTCTTGGCGCCGGCCTGGTAGCCGGCGATGTAGTGGTCGACCGGCGGGATCTTCTGGCCGCCGACGCTGGAGATGGTCTTGTAGCCCTTCTCCTTGGCGTACAGACCCGCCAGGTAGCCCGCCAGGTAGCCGGCCTGCTGCTCCTCGAAGAGCAGGCCCTCGATGTTCTTGGGGTCGCCCTTCTCGGCGGTGGCGTCAGAGTCCACCATGGCGAACTTCACCTTCGGGAACTGCTTGGCCACCGCGTCGGTGGCGTCGGCCATCAGGAAGCCGACGGGAATGACCAGGTTGTAGCCCTGCTGGGCCAAGGTGGTCAGGTTGGGCGTGTAGTCGGCGCCCGAGCTGGACGGCAGCACGCGACCCGTGATACCGAGCTGCTTCTCAGCCTGCAGCAGCCCCATGTAGGCCAGGTGGTTGAAGCCGTGGTCGTTCAGACCGCCGATGTCGGTGACCACGCCGACCTTGAAGTTCTTGGCACTGGCGCTTGCGCTGCTCGCCCCGCTCGACGACGCGGCGGCGCTGGACGTGGCCGAGGCGGCTGGCGCGCTCGCACTCGAGCTCGACGAGCTGCTGCTTCCGCAGGCCGCGAGCGCCAGACTGGCCACCGCCGCCCCGGTCCACATCCCCAGATGACCGATCTTGCACCTCACGACAGACTCCTCTCAGTCTTAGAAAGCGCGAAGGTATAGCAACCCGACCATAGATGCTCGGGTTCAAACCCGCATCCTCGCCGGTTAATCTCCGCCTAACAACCCACCCGTGCGCGCCCGTGAACTTCCCATCGACCTCGCCGGCCGGCCCGGTCCCGCCAACGCCATCACCGACGTCGCGGGCGTGGCCGTCGGCTACACCACGCTGGTGCACGGCGACGGCGCCCTGCGGGTGGGCGAGGGTCCCGTCCGGACTGGCGTGACGGCCATCCTCCCCCGCGGGCGCGACGGCGTCGGGGCGCCGTCCGCGGCCGGCTGGTGGTCGCTGAACGGCAATGGCGAGATGACCGGGACCACCTGGATCGAGGAGAGCGGCGCGCTGGCCATGCCGGTCCTCATCACCAACACTCACAGCGTCGGCCCGGTGCACGACGGCGCCATCGAATGGGTGGTGCGACACCATCCCGATGTCGCGCGCCAGTGGCTGCTGCCGGTCGTCGCCGAGACCTGGGATGGGTACCTCAACGACATCAACGGGCGCCACGTCCGGGCCGGGCATGCTGTCGCGGCGATCGACGCCGCCGGCCCCGGTCCGGTGGCCGAGGGCGCGGTGGGCGGCGGGACGGGGATGACCTGCTACGGCTTCAAGGGCGGGTCGGGCACCGCCTCGCGGCGAGTCACGTTCGGCACCCACGAGCACACCGTCGGGGTGTTCATGCAGGCCAACTTCGGCAGCCGGCGACAGCTGGTCATCGCCGGCGTGCCCGTGGGCCAGGCCCTGTCGGCGGACAACCCCCAGGAGGACACCGACTGGTTCGTGCCGCCGGGGGCCGGGAGCACGATCGTGATCGTCGCCACCGATGCCCCGCTGCTGCCGGGGCAGTGCAAGGCACTCACCCGACGGGTCCCGCTCGGGCTGGCGCGGACCGGCTCCACCGGCTCGCACTTCTCCGGCGACATCTTCCTGGCCTTCTCCACCGCCAACCCCGGCGCGCTGGGCAGCGCGATGCGCGAGGTCGGACCCGACGCGGCCTACGAGACCATGCAGTTCATGCCCTGGCACGCCATGGACGGTCTGTATGAGGCCGTCGTCCAGGCCACCGAGGAGGCCGTCCTCAACGTTCTGTGTGCCGCTGAGACGATGGTCGGGATCGACGGGCACCGCAGCCCGGGGCTCCCGGTCGACGCCGTCGCGGCGCTGCTCAGCGAGCGTGCGCCAGCGCGCCCGCGAACATCGCCCTGAAGTCCCTCACGCTCGCCGGCCGCGGGTTGGACGGCGCCGAGGTGTTGGCGGCGGCCTTCTGCGCGAGCACGTCCAGGTCCTCGGCGCGGATGAGCTCGGCGAGCGGCGGGATGCCGAGGTCCGTGTTGAGCGCCGCGACGTAGTCGATGGCGAGACGAGCCGCGGTCTCGGTCAGCAGACCCTCGGTGGCGAGGCCGAAGGCCCCCGCCAGCCTGGCGTAGCGCGCCGCGGTGGCCGGGTCGGGCAGGTTGAACTCCATGATGGCCGACATCGTCGCCGCGCAGCAGACGCCGTGGGGGTGGTCATAGACCGCGCCGATCGACTCGGCCAGGCAGTGGCAGCCCGCGACGTCGGTGATGCCGACGGCCAGGCCCGCGGTCAGGCTGGCCTGCATCATGCCGCAGCGAGCCTCGAGGTTGGCGCCGTCGGCCACCGCGCGGCGCAGGTACAGCGCCACGAGGCGCGCGCCCTCCAGCGCCAGCGCATCCGACGCGGGGTTGGCCAGCGCGCAATGCAGCGAGTCGACGGCGTGCGAGAGCGCGTCCATGCCGGTGGCGGCGGTGAGGGCAGGCGGCATCGACAGCGTCAGATCCGGGTCCACCAACGCCACCTGCGGGCAGATCCGCGGATCGAACAGGTTCATCTTCTTGTGCCGCTCGGTGTCGGTGATGATGGCCGATGGGGACACCTCGCTGCCGGTCCCGGCGGTCGTGGGCACGGCCAGGACGGGCAGGGGCGCGGCCTGCAGCGTGCCGAAGTCCTCCCAGTCACGCGGGTGGCCCCCGTTGGTGATGAGCAGGGCGATGCACTTGGCGGTGTCGATGGCCGACCCGCCGCCGACGCCGATGACCAACTCAGCGCCGACGGAGCGGCCGAGCTCGGCGCCCTCCAGGCAGTGCACGTCGCGCGGATTGCCCTGGACGTGGTCGAACACGTCCGTGCTCAGGCCCGCGTCCGCCAGTCCGTCGAGCAGCGCCTCGCACACGCCCGCGGCCTGCAGGCCGGGATCGGTGACCAACAGCGCGCGGTCCACCGATGCCCCGCCCACCCCGAGCGCCCGCGCCTGCGCACCCAGCCGCTCGCCCGCCACGCCGCGCGCGAACTGCACCCGCGTCGGCATCCAGAACGTGCTCGAGGCGCAGATGCCGGTGCCGGTGCGGGCCAGGGCGGGGTGCAACGGCGCGGCCACGGCGGGTCAGATCCGGGTGGAGCCGCCGTTGGGCCCCAGGACGTGGCCCACGAACGCTCCCGCGGGCGCCGACAGGAGGAACGCCACCGTGGCGGCGATGTCCTCGGGCCGCCCGATCCGGCCCAGGGGAACATCGCGTCCGTAGACCTCCACCATCTCCTCGTGCGTGAGGCCGGCGTCGGCGGCGTCGACGTCGAGCTGCGGGGTGTCGGTCACCCCGGGGGCGACGGCGTTGACCGCGACGCCCGCGCGTGCGTACGCGCGCGCCACGCTCTTGACCAGCGCGACGATGCCACCCTTGGTAGCGGCGTAGGCGGTGGCGTTGGGCCAGCCGATCAGCCCCCACTCCGAGGCGATGGCGACGATCCGGCCGTAGCCCCGGTTGGCCATCGCGGGCGCGCACAGCGACAGCAGCCACGCCGTTCCCAGCAGGTTGACCTCGAGCGTGCGCGCGAACTCGGCCTCACCGTGCTCGACGAACGGCGCCATCACCATGAAGGCGTGGTTGGCGACGAGCAGGTCGATCGGCCCCCGTTCGCGCTCGCACCGGTCAAGCTGCGCGCGCAGGGCGCTCAGGTCGCTGACGTCGCAGGGGGCGCTGATTCCACCCACCGCGTCGGCCACCGCTGCGGCGGTGTCGGGGTCGATGTCGTTGACGCACACGAGCGCGCCCTCCCGCGCCAGGCGCATGGCCGTGGCCCGGCCGATGCCCTGGCCGGCCCCGGTGACGAAGGCGACGCGGCCCTCGAGCCCCTCGAGCCGGCCGGCCCCCGCCGCCGTCACAGCACCGCCCCCGCGTTGGGCGAGACGACCTGGCCGACCATGTTGGTGTCCTCGAGGAGCAGGAACACGACCGCCGCCGCGATCTCGTCGGGCTGGAGCACGCGCCCCAGCGGGAGCGCGTCGGCGTAGCCGGCCATGTTCGGGTCATCGCGCAGCAACGCGGTGTCGGTGGGGCCGGGGGCGACGCAGTTGACGCGAATGCCGTCGGGCGCGAGCTCCACGGCAAGGCTCTTGACCATGGCGTGGATGGCGCCCTTGGCGGCGGCGTAGTGGGGCGCGGAGGGATCGCCGATGATCCCGAGCTCGGAGCCGATGGCGCAGATCGCACCGCGCCCCCGGGCGCGCATGCGGGGCACGACCGCGCGCCACGCGTTGGCGGTGCCCCCGATGTGGACCTCCAACATGCGCCGCCACTGCGCCTCGTCGGGCTCGGCGATGGCGCCCGCGCGGTAGTAGCCGGCAGCGGTCACCAGGTAGTCGATCTCGCCCAGCTCGGCCTCCGCCTGGCCGACGGCCTCGGCCAGCGCCGGCCCGTCACTGACGTCCGCGGTCAGGCTCAGCGCCACCGCGGCGGCGGCCGCGGGCGCCAGGTCGACCACCGCCACCTGGTGGCCGTGGGCGGCCAGCCGTGCGGCGCAGGCGGCGCCGATTCCCGAACTGCCTCCGGTGACGAGCGCGGCGGACATCGGTGAAACGACCCTAGGCAGCGCGGATGACCACAGCCATTGGGTCAACGACCGAGCCTGAGGCCGTTGGGTTGGGATACCGTACAGCCGAGGCTCATGAGCTCCTGCACGGTCGCCGCCCTCGCCGCCGATGCCTCGCTGCGCCTGCGGGTGCTCGTCGACGTCGGCAACCACGATCGTCTGCTCCGCGGCGTGCACGTCTCCGACCTCGACCATCCCGCCCAGTACGCCTTCCCCGGCGAGCTGCTCCTCACCAACGGGCTGTGGCTGACCACCACCGACCCCCGCGACTGGATCCAGGAGGCGCGCGCGGCCGGCGTGGTGGCGATCGGCTACGGCGTCGGCGAGATGGGCAGCGTCACCCCGGCGGCGGTGGTGCAGGCCTGCCGAGACGCCGGGCTCCCGCTGGTCGAGGTACCGGCGGACCTGGCCTTCAGCGCGATCGGCGAGTGCGTGATGGAGCGCAACCGGGCCAGTGACGCGACCGTCCGCCTTCAGCTCATGCGGCTGCGCCGGCTGCTGGAGGAGCTGGCCCGCGGCGAGGGCTACGGCGCCGTGGTCGAGCTGCTGCGCCGCGAGACGCGCCTACCGGTGTGGCTCGTCGGTCCGGGCGGCCACAGCCTCACCGACGACGTGCCGCCCGATGCCGAGGCCGCACGCGCCGCCGCCCGGGCGGCCCGCCGCGGAGACCTCCCGCGTGCCGTGGCGCCGGCGCTCAGTGCGTTCGGGGTGGCCGACGCGCTGTCCTCGACGGCGGTGATCGTCGGCAGTCCGCTGGCCGAGGTCTCCGACGACGCGCGGCTGGTCATCGAGCAGGCCAGCGCCTACCTCGTGCTCGAGGACGCCCGCCGCCGGGAGCACGAGGACGTGCGCTCCGAGCTGGTCGAGGAGCTGCTCACCCGCCTCTGGGACGGCGAGCTGGGCATGCGATCGCTCAGCGCGCGCCTGGAGGCGCTCGACCTTGCGCCGGGCCAGCCCATCACCACCGTGATGTCTTCCAATTCAACCCGGGACGTCACCTACGCCGCGATGGCCTGCGGGGCGCGCTGCCTGGGGGCGGCTCATCGGGGCGCGCGCGTGCTCCTCGTCCAGGCGGGCGACGAGGACATCGTGGACGAGATCGCCGACCTCATCCGCGACGGCGGCGCCGATCCCGTGCTCGGCACCGGGCGCTCGCCCAGCGGGGCCGGCGGTCTGCGCCGGGCTCTGGCTGAGGCGATGAGCGCGCATCAGCTCGCGCTGGCGCGGCCCGAGGGGGAGCGGGTGGTGCGCCGGCTCGAGGTGGGGGCTCACCGGCAGCTGCTGGACTTCCTCGAGCCGCACGTGCTGCGCGCCTTCCGCGACACGGTGCTTGGGCCGGTCGAGCGCTGGGACCAGGAGCACAACTCCGACCTGGTCGACACCCTGGCTGCGTTCCTGGCCAACGACGGCCACTGGCGGCAGACGGCGACGCAGTTGCACATCCACCACAACACGCTGCACTACCGCCTGGCGCGCGTGTCGCGTCTGACCGGGCGGCCTATCGAGACACTGGCGAGCCGGATCGATCTGGCCCTGGCCCTGGCGATCCCGCGCGCGCCATCGCCACCATCGTGAGCATCTCGAACACGACGTTGGCCGCGAACAGTGCGGTCACCTGACCGGGCCCGTCGTAGGCGGGCGCCACCTCGACGACGTCATAGCCGACGAAGGGCAGCCCGGCGAGCGCGCGCAGGAACGACAGCGCCTGAAAGCTCGTCGGGCCGCCCACCTCGGGGGTCCCGGTGCCGGGGCAGAACGCGGCGTCGACGAAGTCCACGTCGAGGGAGAGGAACGCGGGTCCGTCGCCGAGCCGGTCCCGGGCGCGCGCCGCCAACCGCTCCGGGGTGATCTCGGCCAGCTCGATCCAGGAGATGGTGTCGACGCCGAGCGCCGCGGGGATCTCCTCGTCGGCCTCGCCGTAGAGCGGCCCCCGGATCCCGGCCTGAAGCATGCGGGCGGGGTCGACGACGCCCTCCTCCAGGGCGCGGCGGAAGTTCGTGCCGTGCGAGTAGGGGTGGCCGTTGTACTCGTCCCACAGGTCGGTGTGGGAGTCGAGGTGGACCAGCCCCAGCGGGCCGTGGACGGCGGCCAGCGCGCGCAGTTCGGCAAGGGTGACCGAGTGGTCGCCGCCGATGCCGATGCTCACCACGCCGGCCTGCGCCAGCGGGGTGACGAAGGCAGTGATCCGCGCCAGCGTGTCCTCGATGTACCCCGGCGCCGTCGGGGTGTCGCCGTAGTCGATCGTCGACAGGGCACCGAACACCTGGACCTTCTGCACCGCGTTGTAGGTGCGGATCATCCCCGAGGCCGAGCGGACCGCCTCGGGACCGAAGCGCGCGCCGCCGCGAAACGAGGCGCCGCCGTCCCACGGCATCCCGAACACCGCGGCGTCGACGCCGGCCAGGTCCTTGATGTAGGGCAGGCGGGCGTAGGTCCGCGGGCCGGTGAAGCGCGGGGCGTCCAGGGCGTTCCAGGGCTCGTACATCACGCGTCTCCTTGGTATTCGACGGCCGCGGCGCTGTCACCGCCATTCGCCGCGCCCGCTTCGAGGGCACCTCGGCGACGGAAGATGCGATTGCACATCACCACGCCGATCGTCCCCAGCACGGCGGTCATGATGATCAGCCCCCAGTTCAGCCACCACTGCGGGTTGAAGTCCCGCGGCCAGGCCACGTTGACCGTCTCGAACACGATCCAGACCGCGGCGATGAAGGTCACCGGGGCGCCCCAGCGGCCCATCGACACTGGGCCAGGGACCCACCGTCGCTTGAGGCGTACGTACGCGAGGGCCAGGATCGGCATCGCGTAGGAGATGTAGAAGCCGGCCGTGGAGAAGGAGAGCAGCAGCGTGTAGATCTTCGAGAAGCTGATGAAGGGGAGCGGCGCCGAGATGCACACGGTGAGCGCGATCGCCCGGCGCGGCATCCGGTGGCGACCCGACAGCGAGCCCAGCGCGTCGGCGGCGGGCAGCACGCGGTCGCGCGCGGCAGCCCAGATGGCCCGGCTCACCGCCGCCTGGACGGCGATCAGGCTCGCCGTGAAGCCGATGGTGAGGACGATGAGCACGACCCGGCCTACGCCGGTGCCCAGCCGGGTCTCCAGCGTCGAGGTGATCGGGTCGGCCACCTGGCCTGACAGCACCGCGCCGATGTTGGGGATCGAGAGGCTGATGCCCAGGCAGGCGTAGATGACCAGGGCGCCGGCCACGGCCAGCGAGAGCACCATCGCCTTGGGCAGCACCCGTCGCGACTCCCTGACCTCCTCGGCGATCGAGCCGGCGGCCTCGAAGCCGACGAACGAGTAGCCGACGAAGGCCACCGCGCCCAGGAACGGGCCGAGCAGGAGCGGTGGCGAATGCCCGCTTCCCGCACCGTGGAACAGCGTCGAGAACGAGTTCGTGCGGTGGAAGAACAGCAACACGGTGCCGATGCCCACCGACGCCACCAGCTCGCACGTGAGCGTGATGTAGAGCAGCCGCTTGAGCGTGTTGCCGCCGATCATGTTCGCGCTGGTGGCCAGCAGGATGACGCCCAGCGACACGGCCGCGACGGCCTCCTTGCTGAAGCTGGTCACGTTGAGCGCGGCGAGCAGGTACTGGGCCGCCGCCAGGCCCAGGACCGACAGCGTCAGGGTCAGGCCCCACATGTAGGCCCAGGCGGTCATCCAGCCAAAGCGCGGGCCGACCAGCTCTTTGGACCAGGCGTACACGCTGCCCTGGAAGGGCCACTTGGAGACGAGGTCACCGAACACGCCGGTGACCAGCAGCTGCCCGATGAGCACGATCGGCAGCGCCCAGAACCAGCCCGGGCCGGCCAGCGCGAAGCTGATCGCGAACACCGAGTAGATGCCGACGATCGGCGAGATGTCCGAGAAGGCGAGGGCGAACGCCGACGAGAACTTGAAGTCCCGCGACGGCGCGCCGCCATGCAGCTCCTCGACGCGTTCGTGTTCGAGGTCCGCCCTGCGCGCGGCCGCGGCCGCGCTGGGGTCGGCACTTCGGCCCGGATCAATCCCCGATGACATCGACCCTCTCTCTCCTGGTGCGGGTGCGTACGCCTGCGCGGCGAAGCTAGAAAGAACCTTCCGGCGCTGCCATTGGGCCAAGCACCAAATGCCGTGCCTGGTGCCTGGGCAAGTGACCAAGTCAGATCCCCGGGCCCGCCAGACTAGGATCGCGCCGTGCCCCCGCGCTACCAGCCGACCGACTCGTCGCAGAGCCCGCGCTTCACCGGCGTGC
Organism: uncultured Actinomycetota bacterium; assembly: GCA_963758035.1. Taxonomy (GTDB): domain Bacteria; phylum Actinomycetota; class Thermoleophilia; order Solirubrobacterales; family Solirubrobacteraceae; genus Palsa-465. Next base: position 167,784 of record CAVWTW010000010.1, on the reverse strand, counting down.
GCACCTTCGCCCGCTGTCCTCTCTCCGACGACTGGGCGGGCGCCGACGTCGCCGTGCTGGGAGTTCCCTTCGACTCCGCGGTGAGCTTCCGGCCGGGTGCGCGCTATGGCCCGGCCGCCGTGCGCGAGATGAGCCTGATGATGCGCCGCTGGCACCCCGCGCTCGAGGTGGACGTGTTCGACACCCTGTCGGTCATCGACGGCGGCGACGTCACCACCACGCCCGGCAACGCCGAGCGGACCGCCGGGCAGATTGCCCAGGCCCTCGCCCCGGTGCTTCAGGCGGGAGCGGTGCCGCTGGTGATCGGGGGCGACCACTCGATCGTTCTCGGCGAGCTGCGAGCCCACGCGGCCCAGCACGGGCCCGTCGGGGTGGTGCTGCTCGACGCTCACGCCGACACCTGGGACGCCTACTGGGGAGAGCGCTTCACCCACGGCACGCCGTTTCGCCGAGCGCTGGAGGAGGGTCTCATCGACCCTCACCGCTCGTTGCTGGCCGGGATGCGCGGGTCGCTGTACGCCGCGGCGGACTACGAGGAGCCGCGCGAGTGGGGCTTCGCCATCGTCCCGTGCGAGGAGCTGCGCACCTGGACACCCGAGCGCTACGCCGGCGAGGTCACCGCGCGCCTGGGCGACGGCCCCGCCTACATGTCGTTCGACGTCGACGTGCTGGACCCCGCCTTCGCTCCCGGTACCGGCACGCCCGAGACCGCCGGCCTGCTGCCCCACGAGGCGCTGGCCTTCCTGCGTGCCCTGGCCGGCCGGGAGTTCGTCGGCTACGACGTCGTCGAGGTGTCGCCGCCGTATGACACCGCGGGTCAGGTGACCGCGCTCAACGCGGCCACCGTCGCCTTCGACATGCTGGCGCTGACGGCGATCGCCCGGCGCGGCCAGGCGGGCTGACCGCAGCCGGGGGGCTGACCATTCCCAGAGAGGACCCACGATGACCACGACCGCCGTGCTCTCCTTCGACGTCGACGCCGAGTCGGCGATCCTGGCCGTCGGGCGGCGCTACGCCGATCACGCCATGGCCATGACCCATCAGGCCTTCGGACCGAGGGTGGGCGTCCCGCGCATCCTGGCCCTGCTGGCGGAGTACGGGCTCCCGGCGACGTTCTTCATCCCCGGCCTCACCGCCGAGCGCTATCCCCAGACCGTCTCCGATGTTCTGGAGGCCGGCCACGAGGTCGCCCACCACTCGTGGTCTCACCGCTCCGCGGTCGACCTCGACGCCGCGGGCGAGCGCGCCGACTTCGAACGGGCGCTGGCGACGCTGCAGGCGCTCGGGGTGGAGGTCAGGGGGCATCGCGCGGCGATGTGGGAGGCGACCTGGCGCACCCCCGATCTCGTCGCCGAGTACGGGCTGGCCTATGACTCGAGCCTGATGGACTCCGACGCCCCCTACGTGCTGGAGACCGGCCACGGCGCCATCGCCGAGCTGCCGCCGTTCTGGGGCTTGGACGACTGGGAGCAGTACGCCTTCCTGCCGCGCCCGGCGATCGGTGATCAGGTCCGCTCTCCACTCGCCGTGGCCGAGGCGTGGGTTCACGAGCTCGACGCCATGCGCCGCCACGGCGCCCTGTTCATGCTCACCTGCCACCCGTTCCTGTCAGGACGCGCCGGCCGTGTCGAGGCCCTGCGCATCCTCATCGAGGCCGGGCTGGAGCGCGGCGACGTCGAGTTCCGCAGCGCGCTGCAGGTGGCCACCGCCACGCTGGAGTCGGCGGGTGCCCCGCGCCGGGCGCTTGAGCCCGTCACCGTGTCGGAGGCCGACTTCCCCGAGTGGTGAGCCTGCTCACAGCACGGCGGCCGCGTGGGTGCGGACGGCCGCGGTGACGCGCTCCAGCGCGGTCGAGCTGCGCTGCCACTGCTGCCAGTACAGCGGTACGTCGATGACAGCGCGCGGATCGAACTCCACCAGCGGGACGGCGCCGTCCGCGGTTGCGGCCTGCAGGTCGGGGACCATCCCCCAGCCCAGCCCGGAGCGCACGGCGTCGACGAAGGCGCCTGAGCCCGGGACGTAGCAGCGCGGCGGGGAGAGCCGACGCCGGGAGCGGCGGCGCAGATACTGGTCCTGGAGCGGGTCCTCGCGGTCATAGAGCACGACGGGCGCCGCCGCCAATGCCTGTGCGCTGACCCCATCTGAGAACCAGCGCGCCACGAAGACCTCCGAGGCCCGCGGGCGGTAGCGCATCTGGCCCAGGCGGTGCACCGTGCAGCCGGTCACCGGCTGGGCCGAGGCGGTGACCGCCGCCATCACGGTCCCGTCGCGCAGGAGCTCGGCCGTCCGCGTCTGGTCGGCGCGGCGGATGTCGAAGGTGAGCCCCGGGCCGGCGGCGGCGAGCGCCTGGACGAACCAGGTGGCGAGGCTGTCGGCGTTCACCGCCAGCGGCACGGTGAGTGGGTCCGCTGATGCGTCGTCACCGAGCTCGGCCAGCACGTCGGCGCCGATCGCCTGCATCTGGCGCGCCGCCCGCAGCAGCACGGCGCCCGACGGCGTCGGTGCCACGGGCTTGGAGCGGGTGACCAGCACCCGCCCTACCCGCGTCTCGAGCGCCTTGATGCGCTGGCTCACCGCCGACGGCGTCACGTGCAGGGCGCGGGCCGCGGCGTCGAAGGTGCCCTCGGTCACCGCCGCCAGCAGCGCCTCGAGCTGGCCCTGATCGATCGTCGGCACTGCCATTAGTCCATCTAAGGATATGTAAGCAACATAAGTGGTGCTCGAGGCGTCCGCGGCCTACCGTCGGTGCCTGTGATCGACGCTAGGGCGCTGGGCGCGCTCATCTCGGGACTCCTCTTCGGTCTGTCGCTGATCGTCGCCATCGGGCCGCAGAACGCGTTCGTGGTGCGCCAGGGCGCGCTGCGCCGGCACGTGGCCGTGGTGGTGGCGATCTGCGCGGTCTCGGACGTCATCCTCATCGCCGCCGGCGTGTCGGGGACCGGAGCGGCGCTCGCCGGCCGTCCCTGGCTGCACGAGGTCACACGCGTCGGAGGGGCCGCGGTCCTGCTGGCCTATGCGGCGCTGGCCGCTCGGCGGGCGCTCGACCCTCAGGCGCTGCAGCGGGCCGGCGAGCCCGGGCGCACCAGCCGCATGGCTGCGGTCGCCGCCTGCCTGGCCTTCACCTGGCTGAACCCCGCGGTCTACCTGGACACCATCGTCCTGCTGGGCTCGGTGGCCCACACCCAGTCGCCCCGCCAGTGGTGGTTCGGCGCCGGCGCAGCGATCGCCAGCGTCGTGTGGTTCGTGGCGCTGGCCACCGCCGCGCGCCTCGCCCACGTGCTGCTCACCCGGCCGCGGGTGTGGCGCGGGGTGGACTGCTTCGTCGCGGTCGTCATGACCGTGACGGCGGCGCGGCTCCTGCTCTGACCGCTAGGCGCAGCCCGGGCGGGCTCGCATCGCGCGATGCAGCAGCTCGGTCAGGTCGGCCGGGGCGATGCCCTTGCGCACGTAGGACATGGCGCCGGCCATCATCAGCTCGCGCACCATGGGCTCGAACTCGTCGCCCGAGAGGACCACGGCCGCGGTGTCCGGGGAGACGTCGGCGATGCCTTGGATGGCGCGCAGTCCGCCGCCGGGCATCTGGACGTCGATCAGGGCCACGTCGGGCTGGGCCGCCTGGGCCAGCGCGATCGCCTGATCGCTGTCGCGGGCCGCGCCGACGATGTCGAACTGGCGGTCAAGGGTGAGGCTCAGCATCGACCGCACGACGGCGTCGTCATCGGCGATGAGCAGGGTGGGGTGGGCAGGGGACATCGGATCAGCTCCGAGCATCGAGGGCTCCATTGGCCCAGATATCGGTCACACCAGGAACAAACTTGAGCGCGGCGCAGCTATGTGCAGGTTCGGCAGGCGGCGATGACGGGATGGTCCCCCCGCGATAATGGATCACGCGCCCACGGCGGGCGGGCGACGATGGCAGCGCACCAGGCCACATCCCTCGCAGGCGAGCTCGAGCTCGTCGATTGGCGTCGCCGTGTCGCCGCGCTCTACGCGGCGCTGAGGGCGGAGCCCGACCCGGCAGCCGCTCACACCCTGTGGCGCCGCGGCCGCGACGCCCTCATGCGCGAGCATCCCGAAAGCCCGCTGATGCCCGGTGACCGGCTGCGCCGCACCGGGGTGCCGTATTGGCCCTATGACGCCGAGCTGCGCTTCGTGCTCGAACTCGACCCCTCGCCCGAGGCGGCGACGCTGACCCTGCCCACCGGCGGCGGCGACACGACCTCGCTCCGCCGGCTCGGCACGCTCGGGCTGCCCGCGCCGGTCGAGGCCACCCTCGACGTCTGGTGGATGGAGCAGTACGCGGGCGGGCTGTTCGTGCCGCTGCGCGACGGCACCGCCGGCGACACCAGCTACGGCGGCGGCCGCTATCTCCTGGACACGGCCAAGGGCGCCGACCTGGGCGTGCACGACGGCCGCCTCATCGTCGACCTCAACTTCCTCTATCACCCCTCATGCCGCTACAACGAGGACTGGCAGTGCCCGCTCGCCCCGCCGGGCAACAGGATCCGGTACCCGGTGCAGGCGGGCGAGCGGCTGTGAGGGGGCCGGCGGTCGCTCAGGCCGGATCGTCGGGGGTGAAGTCCGGGTCCGCGGAGCTGGGGGGCGGGCCCTCGCCGCGAACTTCGCGGTAGCGGCGGTCAAACAGCGCCAGCACCTCCGTGATGTCCGAGGGTCCGTGGAGCTCGTGGCTGACGCCCACCGAGTCCGGGGTGGCGTCCGCCGGCTCGGCCTCGCCGTGCTCGATCAGCTCGTCGTGCTCGACGCTGAGAAACGGGAGCTCAGCGATGCCGCGATCGGGGTACAGCAGTCCCAGCTCGGAGTCGCGGTAGCTGACGACGGAGACGCCGTCCGCGCGCGGCTCGATCCGGACTCCCGGCCAGGTGGCGAGCTCGTTGCCCACCTCGTCGACGAAGGCGCTGGCGTCGGTCACGGGCCCATCCTACCGGCGGCGCAAAACGCGTCTGCCTGCCCAAATGGCTTCGGTAGGCTCGCCCGCGTGCCTGCCCAGCTGAGCCGCCACATCGCCTTCGTCGGCTTCATGGGCGCGGGCAAGTCGACGACCGCGCAGCTGACGGCGCGGCGCCTGGGGGCGACGTGGTTCGACAGCGACGAGGTCATCGTGCAGCGCTGCGGCCGCTCGATCCCCGAGCTGTTCGCCGCCGGCGAGCAGGATCGCTTCCGAGCGCTGGAGAGGCAGGTCATCGCCGAGCTCCTCGCCGGTTCGCCGGCGGTGCTCTCGCTCGGCGGCGGCGCGCTCGAGGACGCGGATACCCGCACCGCCCTGCGCGACGGCGCCTTCGTGGTCCACCTCGAGGTGTCCTGGCCCGACGTGCGCGCCGAGCTTCCCGCGCTGAGGCGGACTCGGCCGCTCCTGCAGAACCGCACCGAAGGCGAGATCCACGAGCTCTTCCTGCGCCGGCAGGCGACCTATGGCCAGGCGGACCTGCGCGTTTCGGCGCCCCGCGGGGGCGTGGCGGCCGCCGCGGATCAGGTCATCGCTGCGCTGGCGCGCGCGTCCTGACCCTAGGTGGGTGGTCCCTGGGTGGGTGGTCGCGCCCCGGCGTGGGCCAGCGACAGCGCGGCGGCTCGCAGTGCGGCCTCGACGGCGGCGTCGAGCGCCTCGCCGCCGGCCAGCGTCGCCGCAAGGCCCCCGGCGAAGGCGTCCCCTGCGCCGACCGTGTCGATGATCGCCTCGGCCGGCGCGGCGGCGTGGCGGGTCGTCGTGGTCCCGTCGGCCACCAGGCACCCGGCCTCGCCGAGGGTGACGACCGCGGGCCACCCGGTCAGCGCAGCCAATCGCTGTGCCGCGGCCTCGGCGCTGTCGCATCCGGTGAGCGCGGCGGCCTCTGACTCGTTGGGGGTGAGGATGGCGCCGATCCGGGCGGCCTCGAGCAGCGAGGGGCGAGCGGGGGCGGGGTCGAGCAGGGTCGCCGCGCCGTGCTCGGATCCCGCCCGCACGGCGGCCGTGACGGCGGCGTCGGGGATCTCGGCGCTCACCAGCACCACGTCCTCGGCGGTGAGGCCCGCCAGCGAGCGGGTGACGTGCTCGGGGTCCAGTCGGCCGTTGGCCCCGCTGGCGACGGCGATCAGGTTGGCGCCGCCGCCGTCGGTGACGATCAGCGCCGCGCCCGTCGGGGCGTCCTGGCACACCGCCACCGCCTCGACCCCGACCCCCTCGGCGCGCAGGGTGGCGATCGCCTCCGCCCCATCTGCGTCGGCGCCGACCGCCGAGACGAAGACGACGGTGGCGCCGGATCGTGCGGCGGCCGCGGCGGCGTTGGCGCCCTTGCCGCCCGGGCTCACCACCAGGGCATCGCCGAGCGCCGTCTCACCAGGTGCCGGCAGCCGCGCCACCGCCACCGTCCGGTCCACGTTGGTGGACCCCACCACGAAGACACGTCCCGGGACTCGCGGCATGCGGGGCAGACTAACCCTGTCCGCAGGACGGCAGACCCGCCCGCCCATTAATATGCGCGAGGAGGCCCGAATCGATGAGCGAACCAGACCAGCCCCGCTCGTTCAGTGCCGCGCTTGACCCGGCGGCCCTTCGCGCCGCGCTGGTCCCGCAACGGCCCGTCTTCGCCAACCCGTGGGACTCGACCGAGGACATGTTCGCGTGCTACTTCGCGGTCGCCTTCTTCGATCCGCTGCTGCTGTGGGCCGGCGGAAAGCTGATGGGCGCGATCTTCGGCTTCGGGACCCATTGGCCGCTCGGCGTGTTCCTGCTCGCCGCCCTCGTCGGCGCCGGCGGGTTCATGACCATTGTCGGCCGCGAGCGCAAGAGCCTCTCGGTGGACATCATCGCCATCGCCGCCTGGCTCGTCCTGGGCGTGATCGTGGCGCCGATCGTCGGCCTCGGTCCCTCGCCGCTGGTGGCGGTGATCATCTACGCGGTGATGCTGGCTGCCATCTTCGGCTACGTGCTCCTGCTGGGACAGTGGGAGAAGGCGTTCATCAAGACGCTCAGCTGGCCGATCACCTGGAGCCTGCTGGCGATCGGCTTCGCCTTCGTCGCCTACCAGCTCATCCTGTTCCAGTAGCGGAGGGGCGACCGCGCCGGCCGCCCCTCCCTGTGCTCCAGATCTACCTGATGGCCACTAACGAGCCATCGCGCTGCGGACGGCGCTCATCGCCGAGGCGCTCGGCACCCCGGTGTTGGTGGTGGCGCACTGCCCGATCGACCGCCCGTCGACCGTGTTGCCGAACCCCCCCACCGAGTTGATCGGTGCCGGGCTGTTACCCAGGCACACGAGGTTCTGCCTGATGTGATTGAAGAAGATGAGGATCTCGGCCTGATTGTTGGTCAGGACGGTGTTGCCGTCGATCTTCTGCATGGAACCGTCCAGCTGGGTGCCCCCGATCGCCCACGTGGCAGGACTGTCGGCAGTGCCGGAGCCGTTGATCACCAGCTGACCGGTGATCACGCTGCCGCCGATGGCGCCCCCGAACACGCCCTGGTTGGAGACGACGCTGCCGTCGATGGTCGCGTTCTGCGTGTCGAGCGCGTCCACCTTGTTGGCCAGGATGCCGTGCACCGTGCCCTCGAAGCTCATCCCGCCCGACCCGTTGCCGACGGCCTGCCCGGCGATCGACCAGCCGCTGTCCTCGAACGAGGAGGCCAGATTCCCGGTCAGCAGGTCCCCGCCGACGGTGCCGGAGTTCTCCAGGTCGAGGCTTGAGCCGTACTCCACAGTCACGTTGCCGCGAATCGCGGAGTCTGAGATGTTGCACGTCTGAGTGGGCGGTACGACGACGTTGTTGAAGCTGCCCGTGTTCTCCTCGATGATGGAGTGAAAGTGCCCCTGCGTTCCGGTCGGTCCCGTCGCGCCTGAAACCAGTATTTCACCAACAACGCGACGAAGTAACTAGAACATCCGTCCGTCATTTGGACGAACGCTCACGGAGGAGGCGCGGGCTGTCGAGCCGCCCGCCCGGCGGGTCAGTTGGTGACGCCGATGCCGCTGATCCGCGGCTTGCCCGACACCGCGCGGATCACGAGGTCGCCCATCCCGTCGCGCTCCACCCGGTGTGCCGGCAGCGGCACGTTGATGAGGTGGAAGTCCCCGCTGTGGTCCGACGCGGTGAGGTTCACGGTGGCGAGCTCGTGGTTCTTGTTGTGCGGATTGCCCACGAACCGGTTGAAGTCGATCTCCACTGCGCCGCAGTCGTGGCATCGCTCGGCGATGAGGGCGACGCGGGTGGGCGAGAAGAAGAACTCGTCGCCGATGTCCTGGACGTACTCATAGCCCTTGTGGCCGAGCACGATGTAGTAGCCGCGGAAGGCCTTGGCGTCCTTGGTCGGGGGCGGCCCGATATCGCGCGGCGTGAACGAGATCGGGATCGTCGTGCACGTGGTTCGCGATCGGGAGACGTTGCCGACCTTGTCCGTCGCACTGACCTTGACGCACACCGTGGCCCCCGCTGGCAGTCGCAGGGTGAGCGCGGTGCGGGTCGTGTGGCGGTACTCGGTGTGGTAATCCAGATCCTCGCCATGGAAGCCCATGCCGGTCGAGTCCATCGGAAACTCGTCGATGGTCACGTCGTAGGAGTGGACGGTCGAGTCGCTCGACCATTGGGCGTGCAGGCGTGTCGACTCCTGCCACGGCGCCGTGCCGAGCAGGTTCGCCAGGGGAGCGGTGAATGTCAGTCCGAGCGGTGGCCTGACCTGGGGGACGGGCCGGGGCACCGCGCTGGCCTGCGCCGACGGCGCCAGGACGCTGGCGTGCTCCGACAGCGCAACCGCGCTGGCGTGGGCCGACGGGGCGGCGAAGATCAAGACCGTCGGCCGCTTGGGCGGCGTGAGGTCGCTCGTCCATGTATGTGTCGCCGGGGTGGGATCGACGTTGCCGGCCCCATCGATCGCCCGGACCTTGAACGTGTGCGAGCCCGAACCGGGGACGTCCACCGGGTAGGGCGACGTGCATGGGACGAATGCGGCGGTGCGGAACGAGCACTGGAAAGTCGAGCCGGCCTCGCTGGAGCTAAACGAGAAGTCCACCACGTCCTTGCCGGTGAGGTGCCCGGGGACGACGAGCGTGGTCACCGGCGGCGTTGTGTCCACCGTCCAGGTGATGGCCTGCGCCTGTGTGTCGACGTTGCCCGCGGGGTCAACGGCCTGGATGAGCAGCGAGCGGGTCCCGTCGGCGAGCCCCGTGTAGGTGACCGGCGAGGTGCACGCGGTCGGGGTGCTGCCGTTGAGCGTGCAGCGGAAGGTGGCCGTCGGGTCCGGCGAGGTGAACGTGAACGTGGAGGTCTTCGAGTTGCTGAGGGCAGGCGGCTTGCCGGTGATCTGGGTGGTCGGCGGGGTGAGGTCGACGGTCCAGTCACGGGTGACCGGATCCAAGGCGCCGGCGCTGATGACGTTCACCGAGTACGTGTGTGGGCCCTCGGAGAGGTTGGGGTAGGTCAGAGCCGTGTTGGCCGTGCACGGCGAGACGCTGACGGCGTCAAGCATGCAGGTGAACGACGCGGTCCCGTTCGGGTCATGGAATTTGAACGTCGCCGACGTCTGGTTGGTCGCGACGGGCGGGACCTGGTCAAAGACAACGGGCGCAGTGGCCGCCACCGCCGGCCCCGCGACGATCGCGCACAGCGCAAGCGAAGCCAGCAGTGCACGCACCGCGACCCTGCACGCCACAGCCCTCCGGTCCACGTGCGGATCGTCGCAAAGTTCGAGAGCGGGCGCAACCCGGCGCGGTCGCCCAATGGCGCCACCTCAGCGCGTGGGTTGCGGCGCGACTGTCGCCCGGCCGGTGATCAGTGGCCGCACGATCGGCGGCATCGCGCGCCACGTGGCGTCGCGGGCCTCGAGGCTGAGGCCGCTGGCGGCCATCAGCAGCGCCGTCGGGCGGTTGCAGCGACACCCCTCGGCAAACCGCCGCCAGCCGCCCGCCAGGCGGTCCTGACACCAGCCGAGCGCGCGCGACTGCGAGCGGACGTGCTCGATGAACAGCAGCTGCCCGCCCGGCCGCAGGACCCGCACGATCTCGTCCAGCGCGGCCGCCGGGTCATCGACGGTGCACAGCACGAGCGTGGACACCACGGTGTCGATCGAGTCGTCGGGCAGCGGCAGTCGCTCGGCCGGTGCGTCGAGCAACTGCACGCGCCGGGCGGCGACACCCGCCACGCGCTTCTCGAGGCGCCGGCGCATCGTGGGCTCGGGCTCGGCGACGATCAGTTCGGGGAGGTCGGCGGGATAGTGGGCCAGGTTCAGCCCGGTGCCGCCGCCGATCTCGAGGGTCCGTCCCGTGGCGGAGCCCAACAGGTCGCGGCGGCGGCGGCGCATGCCGCTCAACTCGCCGATCAGCAGGGACGGGTCGTAGATGACGGCGAAGGCACGACTCCAGAGCCGTGCGGCCGAAGGTGTGGTGGCGGTATCGATCATGCGGCGACGGTACGGGCACGCCCAGGCCCGGCGCATCGCCTACCCCGGCCATCTTGCGACGATGGCCGGTTTGGGCCAGGGAGCAGCGCGTGTGGCTGGCGGCGCCGGTCAGAGCAGCCCGATGCGCGCCGCCTCGGCGACCGCCGCAGCCCGCGATCCGGACCCCAGCTTGGTCCGGATGTTGGCCACGTGGCGGTGCACGGTGTGCGGACTGACGATGAGCTGCTCGGCGATCTCGCGATCGCTCAGCCCCTGGGCGACGAGCGCCAGCACCTCGCGTTCGCGCCGCGACAGAGGGTCGTCTTCAAGCGATCGTCCCGCCGGCGGCTCAGCGCGTAGGGCGCGAATCACCGCGCCGGCGTCTCCCATCCATGGAAAGTGCGCGCGGCCGTCGAGGAGCGACAGCGCGGCGGCGGGGATCCCCGCCGCCAGCTCACGTCCCAGCTCACAGGGAATGGCGCGGTCCTCGCGGCGGTGCACCACCAGCGTCGGTGCACTCACCCGCCCAAGCTCGGCGCGCACGTCGTTGCGGTACACCTGCTCGAGCAGCGCCGCGGCGGTCTCGGCGCTGGTCGACTCGCGCTGAAAGCGGGCGAAGCGCTCTTGGACGCCGGCGGCGGCCTCGCCCAGGAAGATGTCGGCGAGCATGCGCGACCCGAGCCCCCAGTGGGCGCGCACCGCCTCGACAATGGCGCCGCGGACTCGCTCGGGAGCGATCGAGGGGCCGTGCGCGTAGGTGCCGTAGAGCAGGAGCCGTGCCACCCGCTGGGGGTGGCGGGCGGCGAATGCGATGGCGGTGCATCCACCCGAGGATCCGCCGAGGAGCGTCACCCGCTCGAGCCCCAGCGCATCGAGCACCGCGGTGAGCACCGCTACGTCGTCCTCGAGGGACACGGCGCCCACATCGACCGCCCGGTCTGACATCCCCACCCCGGGCCGGTCATAGCGCAGCAGCGTGTGCCCGGCCCCGACCGCCGCCCAGAAGCCTCGGAAGGCGTCGTCGCGCTGGTCGAGCTCCAGGTGGCTGACCCACCACGCCGGCACCACCAGCGGCGGGCCCTCCCCCGCGAGCCTGTAGGCGATGGCGTGTCCGCCCACCGAGCAGAAACGGATCTCCGGTCCGGGCATCCCCGAGCGAGCCTACGCCAGAAACGCCGCCACGGCTTCCGCCACTTCAGGCCCATGCTCCAGGTGCGGGCTGTGACCGCCGTCGAGCACGAGCCGCTGCACCGGGCCGCGGGCGCGGGCCTCGATGCGATGCAGTTGCGCCAGCGTTCCGTACGGATCCCGGGCACCCTGGATGAGCAGGGTCGGCGCCTGCACCAGGGCCGCCTCCTCCTCGAGGTTCCATTCCAGGAAGGCGGGATCCAGCCACACGTCACACCAGCCCCAGAAGGCGGCGTCGGGGTCGTCGTGGTGTCGGGCCATGCGCTCGCGCAGCTCTCCGGCGACGAACGTCTCACGCGTGCCCCGGATCGCGGTGACGCAGATGTCCTCCACGAACACGTGGGGCGCGAGCAGCACGAGGGCGTCGACCGGATGGTGGGCGGCGTGGATGAGGCCGATCGACGCGCCGTCACTGTGGCCGACGAGCACGGGGTCAGACACGTTGAGCGCGGCGAGCAGCTCGGGCAGGACCTCGAGCGCCTCCTCGTGAAAGAACGCGGGGGTGCGCGGTCGGGGCGGCGGCGCGGAGCGCCCGTGCCCGTAGCGCGAGAAGGCGATCACCCGGCGCCCGGTGGCGGCCTGCAGCTCAGCCGGGAACTCGCGCCACAGCCCCACCGAGCCCAGGCCCTCGTGCAGCAGCACGAGCGGCGCGTCGTCGGAGCTGGGCGGGCGGGGCGGTATCTCGAGGACCTCGATCGCCCGCCCGCCGACCTGGACTGCTGCGGTGGTCACGCCCCCGGCAGCGGGCGCACGGCGATCGTCACGTCGACCAGCGCGCACAGGCGGTCCTGGTCGTCGCGGAACTCGTGGCCCCACACCCATTCACGGTCGTCGTGGCCCCGGCAGCGTGCCGTGACGTGGACCGTGCCCGCGGTGACCGGTCGCAGGAAGCTGGCCGAGTTGCTCAGTCCCGAGCCGATCTTCCCCTCTTCCCACACGGCCCGGACCGTCGCCACCGACGCCACCGTCTCGGCCACCGCCGAGTAGATCCCGCCGTGCAGGAGGCCGAGCGGCTGTTTGAGGTTCTCACGCACCTCGAAGCGCACGCGGGCCGTCTCGGGGGTCAGCTCGAGCCATTCCAGGTCCAGGAACCCCTCGAACGTGTCAGACAGTTCGATGAGCGGGACCGGGAAGTCGCTGAGGTCCCAGGGCGAGTCGCGCAGCGACCAGCCCGCGGGCCCCTCCTCAGGACTGGCTGCCGAAGACAACCGACTTGGTCTCCGTGTAGTAGTCGAAGGCCTCGATGCCGTGCTCCTTGCCGTAGCCGCTGGACTTCCAGCCGCCGAAGGGCAGCTCGTCATAGACCTTGGTGCGGGAGTTGATCCAGGTGTAGCCCGCCTCGATCCGCTCGGCCGCCTCGCGCGCGCGGCCCAGGTCGCGGGTCCACACCGAGGAGCCCAGCCCGAACGGAGACGCGTTGGCGCGGCCGATGGCCTCGTCCAGATCGGTGACGCGCCAGATCGGGAGCGCCGGACCGAACACCTCCTCGGTGGCCATCGCGACGTCGTGCGGCGCGTCGGCGACCACGGTGGGCGCGTAGAAGAACCCGCCGTCGAGCTCCGGGTCCTCGGGTGGCGCGCCGCCGGCCAGCAGGGTCCCGCCGCGCTCGAGCGTCCGGGCCACCTGCCCCGCCACCTCGTCGCGCTGGGCCGCGGTGTGCAGCGGCCCCATCTGCGATCCCTTGACGTCGCCGCGGCCGACCTTCAGCCGCTTGGCCTTGGCGGTGATCTGCTCGATCACCTCGTCGGCGACGGACTCGAACACGTAGACCCGCTTGATGGCCAGGCAGGCCTGACCGCAGTTATAGAAGCGGCCCATCGAGGCCGCCGACGCCGCGGCATCCAGGTCGGCGTCGTCGCAGATGATCATTGGGTCCGAGCCGCCCAGCTCCAGCGTCACCCGCTTCATCCCGGGGGCCGCCAGCGCCATGATCTGCTCGCCCACCGGGGTCGAGCCGGTGAAGGCGATCTTGCGCACGAGCGGGTGGCGCACCAGCGCGGTCCCGGTGACCGACCCGCTGCCGGTGACAACGTTGAAGACCCCCGCGGGCAGGCCGCCCTCGGCTAGGAGCTCGGCGAAGCGGAGCGTCGTCAACGGCGTCGTCCCGGCGGGCTTGGCCACCACCGTGTTGCCCGCCACCAGCGCGGGGGCGAGCTTGTTGCACAGCAGCGTCGTGGGGAAGTTCCAGGGGACGATGGCACCGACGACGCCCAGTGGCCGGCGCAGCACCATTCCGTCCACGCCGGGGTCCAGGCCGGGAGTGTGGGCGCCGCGCAGCGCCTTGGCCAGCCCGACGTAATGCATGAGCGTGTCGACCGCCTTGGCGAGCTCGATGCGGCTGTCGCGCAGCGTCTTGCCCTGCTCCCGGGTGAGCAGGGGGACGAGCTCGTCGAGGTGGGACTCGACGTGGTGGGCGGCGGCGCCGAGAATCTCGCCGCGCTTGGACACCGCCAGCGCCGACCACTCGGTCTGTGCGTGGGCCGCCGCGCTCACGGCGGCGTCGACGTCGTCCGCGGTGCCGCCGGGCACCTCGGCGAACACCTCGCCGGTGCCGGGGTTGGTGACCGGCAGCGGGTCGCCGCCGTTGGCGTGCTCGGCGCCGTTCACGAACGCCCCGGGGGAGGTGGTGATCGTCTCGGTGCTCATGCGCCGACGAACTCCGGCGCGCGCTTCTCGGTGAACGCGGTCAACCCCTCGTCGGCGTCCTGGGAGCGGAACAGCTCCTCGATGAGATCTCGCTCGAGCGCCAGCGCGTCGGAGAGCGGCCGCTCCATGCCCTCGTACACGGCCCGCTTGATGTTGGCCAACGCCAGCGGCGGTAGCGCACGCAGGCCCGCAATGTGCTCATCGAAGGCCGCCTGGTCCGCGAACACCTGGGACACCAGCCCCACCGCGCGCGCTTCCTCGGGCGACAGGGTGCGGCCCGTGACCAGCAACTCCAGGGCAGGGCCGGGGCCGATGAGGCGCGGCAGGCGCTGCGTGCCGCCGTTTCCGGGGAGGATGCCGAGCGTCACCTCGGGGGTCCCGAGCCGATAGCGGCCCTCGATCGCGTAGCGCACGTCGCAGGCCAGCGCGATCTCCAGGCCTCCGCCCAGTGCGTGCCCGGCGACGCAGGCCACGAACAGCTTGGACGACCGCGCGATGGAGGCCAGGACCTCGTGGGCGAGGCGGATCATCACCATGTTGGCATCGACGTCGTTGGCCAGGAACTTCTTGATGTCCGCGCCCGCACAGAAGAACTTCTCGCTGGCGGAGCGCACCACCACCACCCGCGCGGACTCATCAGCGCCGGCCGCATCGACCGCGCCGCCCAGCTCCCGCATGTACTCGATGTCATACGAGTTGGCCGGAGGCTTGTCGAGCGTGATCGCCCCGCTCGCGTAGGAGACCGCCATCAGGCCAGCCCTCCCACGACGACGGACTTGAGCTCGACGTAGGAGTCCAGGGACTCCAGGCCGTGCTCCTTGCCGAAGCCCGATGCCTTGACCCCGCCGAAGGGCAGCTCGTCGTAGCCGTAGTGGATCTGGTTGACCCACGTCATGCCCGAGTCGATCTCCTGCGCCGCCCGGTGGATCAGGCGCGCGTCGTGAGTCCAGATCGAGGAGCCCAGGCCGTAGGGCGTGTCGTTGGCGCGCGCGATCGCGTCGTCGAAGTCGGTGAAGCGCAGGACCGGCAGAACCGGGCCGAACACCTCCTCGGTCATCAGCCGCGAGTCGGCCGCGGGCTCGGCGATCACCGCGGGCTCCAGGAACCACCCCTTGGCGCCGGGGCCGGAGCCGCCTCCGATGAGCAACTCCCCGCCGGAGGAGACACCGCTCTCGATCTGCTCCAGCAGCTCGTCGCGTCCGGCCCGGGTGTGGATCGGGCCCATGCGCAGCTTGGGCTTCTCGGCCTTGACCGTCCCGTCGCCGGGCTCGTAGCGGCCCACGCGGTCCACGAGCTGGGAGACGAAGGCGTCATACACGCTGTCGTGCACGAACACCCGCTTGCAGCCCAGGCACGCCTGGCCAGCGTTCCAGTAGCGCCCGATGATGACGGCCTTGACCGCCGCATCCACGTCGGCGTCGGCGCACACGATGACGGGGTCCGATCCGCCGAGCTCCAGCGACAGGCGCTTGAGGTCGGGAGCCGCCAGCTTGGCGACGTGCCGTCCCACCTCGGTGGAGCCGGTGAAGGCGACCCGCCGCACGTCGGGGTGAGAGACCAGCGCGTCGCCGATGACCGAGCCGCGGCCGGTGACCACGTTGAGCACGCCGTCGGGCACGCCGGCCTCGGAGAACAGCCGCGCCACCTCCAGCGTGGCCAGCGGCGTGGTCGCCGCCGGCTTGGCCACCACGGTGTTGCCCGACGCCAGCGCGGGGGCGACCTTGGTGCCCAGCAGCGTCAGGGGGAAGTTGTAGGGCGTGATCGCGACGCACACCCCCATGGGGCGGCGGATGACCATCCCGTAGGCGGGGCCGAGCGTGGAGGGGAGGTCCTGATAGGAGCCGCGGACCTTGGTCGCAGCCTCGGCGTAATAGCGCACGCCGTGCGCCAGATGGGTGACCTCGCCGATCGCCTCGGCGACCGGCTTGCCCTGCTCGGAGGTCAGGACGCCCGCCAGTTCCTTGGCATGCTCGTGGATGAGGTCGGCAGCCTTGGAGAGGATCGCGGCGCGCTTCTCCACGTCGGTGCGCGACCACTCGCCGAAGGCGCGCTTGGCGGTGGCCACCGCCAGCTCGACGTCCTCGGGCGCGCCGGACGGAACGCTGTCGACCACGTCCTCAGACGCCGGGTTGACCACCTCGATCTCCTCGTGCGCCGCCGCCTGGCGCCACTCCCCGCCGATCAACATCTCGGGCACGGTTTCTCCCTCTTCGCTTGACCTAGGTGTCAAGAGACTATACGCTGGCGAACGTAAGTCAAGTGTCATACCTGGGAGAGGCACATCGTGGTCGCCACCACCGTCGAAGAGCTCGCACCGCTCACTGAGGAGCAGGTCCAGGAGCATCTCGCAGCCGGCAAGCTCGTCGAGGGGCTGCAGCACATGTCCCCCAAGTACCTGGAGGGGATGCGCCGCATCCTCACCGTGTCGGCAGACACCGAGTTCGTGTCCGCACCGTCGTATCTGCGCGCGGCAAGCCACGCTCCGGCACTCAACAACTTCGGCTCCGCGATGAGCATCATCCAGGACGAGCTGGCCCACGCCCACATCGGCTACCGGCTGCTGGGCGACCTCGGCGTCGACATGGACTGGCTCATCTACGAGCGGCCCCCCGGGCAGTTCAAATACCCCTACGCCTTCGACGTGCCGCTCAACTCCTGGGTCGAGCTGGTGTGCGCCAACGCCATGTATGACCAGGCCGGGTTCGTGCTGCTCTCCGACGTCTTCCAGTCCAGCACCTTCGGCCCGTGGAAGCGCGCGCTGGCCAAGGTCGACAAGGAGGAGACCTTCCATCTGCGCCACGGCCGCACGTGGCTGAAGAAGCTGTGCAAGGACCCCGACGGCCGTGCGGAGGTCCAGGCCGCCGTGGACTGGATGTTCATCCTCACGCTCGAGTGGTTCGGGCTGCCCGATGATCGCAAGAAGCACTCCGAGCAGCTGGACTACGGCTTCAAGGGCAAGTCCAATGACCAGCTGCGTCAGTGGTGGATGAGCGAGGTCGTCCCCTTCATGGACGAGATCGGTATCGAGGTCCCCGCCCACTTCGACGCAGAGCTCGATCGCTACGTCATCGACTGCCCCTTCCCGGCCCAGTTCGACGAGGAGCGGCGCGAGTGGCTGCTCGGCGACGGCGCCATCGACTGGGACGAGGTCGTGGTGCGGTGGCGGCGGCGCGGGCCGATGAACCGCGACTACGTCACCACGCTCCAGCGGGGCTACCAGACCACCTCCCTGAGGCGAGCCGCGTGATCACCGCGCAACTGAGCAGCACGCGACAGGTCGAGGCCCGTATCTGGGAGGCGCTGCGCCACGTCGAGGATCCGGAGATCCCGGTGTCGGTGCTCGGCATGGGCCTGATCGTGTCCGTGGCCTACGTCCCACGCGCGCGCCGCGCCGACCTGCAGATCACCTTCACCTCGATGGGCTGCCCGGCCACGGACTTCATCCAGGACGACATCAGCGAGGCGCTCCTCGCCGACCCGGACATCGACGTCGTCGACATCGAGGTGGTGTGGGACCCCGTGTGGACCAAGGACCGCATCCGCGCCGATGCCCGCCAGACCATGCGCGAGCTGGGGATCGTCGTAGCCGGATGACTCACGCCGCCGACATACAGGCGAGGCTGGATGCCGAGCGGAGGCGATCAGCGTGAGCCGCGCGGACGAGACGGTGTGGGAGGTGTTCGCGCGCAAGGAGTATCAGGAGCCGCTGCACCACGTGGGCACCGTGACCGAGTCAGACGAGGACCTGGCCCTGGTCTGCGCGCGCGCCATCTACGACGAGCAACCGTGGATCCACATGATCCTGGTTCCGCGCTCCGAGATCCGGGAGGCGATCAGCGCATGAGTACGAGCACCGATGCGACGGTGGACGCAGCGACGGCGACCATGATCTCGCTGATCGGCTCGCTGGCCGACAACAAGAGCGCGCTGGGTCGCCGCTACGGCGAATGGGCGGTGAGCGCGCCGACGATCGAGTCCGCGGTCGCCGCCGCCGCGATGGCGCAGGACGAGCTCGGCCACGCGCGCTCCACCTATCCCGTGCTGGCCAAGCTCGGGGTGCAGCGCTCAGACGAGGGCCTGGACGCCGGCCATCCGCTGACGGTCATCGCCACCCCGCTGCCCGACTGGGCGTCGGTCATCGCCGCCAACCTCGTCGTCGACGGGATCCTCACCACGTGGGTGGCCAGCGCGCGCGACAGCTCGCTCGAGCCCCTGGCCCATCGCGCTCGCAAGATCCTGCAGGAAGAGGGCGCACACCGCGTCCACGCCGAGGCGTGGCTCAAGCGCATCTGCGCCACCGGCGGCGCTGACCGCGAGCTTCTGCTCACGCGGATCGCGGAGATGTGGGCCCAGGCGGCCCGCTGGCCGGGCCCCACCGAGCACCCGGGTTTCCGCGCGGCCGTGAGCGAGGGGATGGTGAGCGAGGGGCCCGACCGCGTACGCGGGCGGGTGCGGGACTGGCTGTCAGCCCGGCTCGCCGCCGAGAGCGCCGAGATCGAGCTGCGCGACCCCGACGAGTGGACCGACTGGGATGAGGGCCGCCGGCGATGACGGCATCGCTGCTCACCTGTCCGTTCTGTGAGTCCTCAGACATCGAGGTCGTCTCGGCCTGGGGCGGGCAGCTCATCACCCGGCAGCTGCGCTGCCGCAGCTGCAACACCCATTTCGAGGCGCTGCGTCCCGCCTTCGACTCCCCGGAGGACGAGTCATCGACGAGCAGCTGAGACGGCGGTCGGTCGGCGCCCCGGCGGCGCGCTCACTGCTGCTGACCGTCCTGGGCGAGTACGTCCTGCCACGGCCGCAGGGCGTCTGGCAGGAGACCCTGGTCGCCGCTCTGGTCTCTCTCGGTTACCGCCCGCAGGCCGCGCGCCAGGCGCTGGCCCGCAGCACCCGCGACGGCTGGCTCATCACCGAGCGGCGCGGGCGGCGGGCGCGAATGACGCTGGGCGGGCGCACCGCCGAGCTGCTGCGTACCGGCGCTGACCGCATCTACTCCTTCGGGCAGCCGTGGCGGTGGGACGGCCGCTGGCTGGTGGTGGTGCTTCGCGTTCCGGAGGAGCGCCGCGCGGTGCGCCACCAGTTGCGCTCGCGCCTGGCCTGGACCGGGCTGGGATCGCTGGGCGGTGGGGTGTGGCTCACGCCCCACGTCGAGCGCGAGGACGAGCTGGCCGCGGCCATCGGCGAGGAGCCCGCCGCCGAGGCCCGGTCGTTCGTGGCCGAGTTGGGGAGCATGGGGGACCCGCAGGCGCTCGTCGCCGATGCGTGGGACCTGGAGGCGGTGCGCACCCAGTACGAGGCCTTCATCGAGGACTTCGCCCGCGTGCGCGCGCTCACCCCGGAGGCGTGCTTTCGCCAGCAGACGCTGCTCGTCCACGCCTGGCGCAAGTTCCCGTTCCTGGACCCTGACCTGCCGGCCGAGTTGCTCTTGGACGGTTGGCCGCGCCGGCGCGCCCACGAGCTGTTCGCCGGCCGTCACGACCGCTGGCGGGCGCGGGCGCTGGAGTACTTCGCGCAGTTGGAGGGAGAGCTCGAGCCGGTGCAGGAGCGGGCGGCCTAGCGGCCCGCACGGGTCGCCCGAGCGCGTCCGGGATCGGAGAGGAGAGAGATGGGCCACACGCAAGCGGGAGCCAACGTCAGTGAGATCGTCGCGCGGCAGGTGAGCGCCGGCCGGGGGGAGGCGACGGCGTTCATCGCCTCCGACGCGACGCTCACCTACGACGAGCTGCGGCGCCAGGTCAACCGCGCCGGCCATCTGTTGCGCGGGCTGGGCGTGCGCCGGGAGCAGCGGGTCCTGCTCGTGCTCGATGACACGACGGTGTTCCCCATTGCCTTCCTCGGCGCGATCCGGATCGGCGCCGTGCCGGTCCCGGTCAGCCACCTCGACAAGGACGACAACTTCCGTCACTTCGTCGACGACTCCTACGCCGAGGTCGTCGTCACCGACGCCGGCGTGCTCGACCGCCTGCGCGGTGCGCTGGGCGACCGGCCGGTGCGCTGGCTGGTCCGCGGGCGCGACGACGCCGGCGTGACCGAGCTCGACGCCGCCCTGGCGGCCCAGCCCGACGAGCTCGACGCCGCCCCCACCCACCGCGACGACATGGCCTTCTGGCTCTACAGCTCGGGGTCCACCGGCAAGCCCAAGGGCGTGGTCCACCTCCAGCACGACATCGGCGTCACCTGCGAGCAGTACGCGGGTGGGGTGCTCGGTCTCGGGCCCGCTGACGTCCACTTCTCCACCACCAAGCTGTTTCACGCCTACGGCCTGGGCAACGGACTCACCTTCCCGCTGTGGTTCGGCGGGACCTCGGTGCTGATGGCGGGGCCGCCCAAGCCGCCGGCGATCCTGGAGACCCTGCGCCATCACCGTCCCTCGGTGTTCTTCAGCGTGCCGGCGCTGTTCGGGCTCCTGGCCCGCGATCCCGACGCCGACGGCGCCCTGGACTCGGTCCGTTTCTGCGTGTCGGCGGCTGAGCCGCTGCCCCCGACGACGATCGGCCGGTGGCGCGAGCGCTTCGGCATCGACATCGTCGACGGCATCGGCTCGACCGAGATGCTGCACATCTACTGCTCCAACCGGCCCGGCGACGTGCGACCGGGCACCACCGGCTCGCCTGTGCCCGGGTACGAGCTCAAGCTCGTCGACGACGCCGGCGTCACCGTGGAGGGCCCGGGCATCGGCGCGCTGTTGGTGCGCGGCGACTCGTGCGCAGCCTTCTACTGGCACCAGCACGAGAAGTCCCAGGCCTCCATGCTGGGCGACTGGTTTGCCACCGGGGACCGCTACGAGCGCGGTGCCGACGGGACCTACGCCTACGTGGGCCGGGTCGACGACATGCTCAAGGTCGGGGGGCTGTGGGTCTCGCCCGTGGACATGGAGCACGCGCTGATGGAGCACCCCCGCGTCGCCGGCGTCGGCGTGGTCGGGGTACGGATCGAGGACGCCAGCCGCATCGCCGCCTACGTCCAGTGCGCCGGCGACGAGCCCGGCGACGACGCGCTGGCGCAGGAGTTGCGCGTCTGGTGCAAGGAGCGGATGCGCCGCTACGAGTACCCGCACCTCGTGCAGTTCGTCGACGACCTGCCGCGGACGCTCACCGGCAAGGTGCAGCGCTTCCGGCTGCGCGAATGGGCGGTGGGGGCGACTGCCGGCGTCACCGAGGCGGCCGCTACCGACGCACCTGGAAATACATATGCGTCACCCGGCGCCCCGGCACTATGACCGGGTCCTCCAGCGTCACCGGATAGCGCTTCAGCGCGGCGAAGAACGGGATCCCGCGGCCCAGGAGCACGGGTACCAGGCTCACCTGGATGACGTCGAGCAGACCCAGGTCCAGGCACTGCTGCGCGACGTTGGCGCTGGCCACAGCGACCGTCCGCTCACCGGCGAGCGCCTTGGCGTGGGCGATCGCGCTGGCCACTCCGTCGGTGACGAAGGTGAACGGGGTGCTCCCCTCCGGCGCTGTCTCGGGCGGGGTGTGGGTGACGACGACCACCGGCGCGCCCGCCGGGTGACTGCCGTTCCAGCCACGTGTGATGTCATACAGGTGACGCCCGGTCACCAGCGCTCCGAGCCGGTCCACCATCCCCTGCAGGTGACCGGCACTGGCCTCCGATACCTGTGCCGCCATGCCATCACCGGGGAAGGTGAAGGCGCAGTCCCCCTCCCGGTACCAGTCAAACAGCGGCCCGACCGCGTCGTCGGGGTCGGCGATGAAGCCGTCCAGTGACATCGTCATGTCCGCGAGCACCGTGCTCACCGTGTCCCCCTCATGCTCGATTGCAGGGCACGGGTCTTAACGCCGTCGCCGGCGAGATTCATCGGTGGCGATGACCGGCTAGCCCTCGGACGCGCCCGGGATGCCGTCGACCGCCCACAGGCTGGGGAGGTTGACCACGATCTCCTCCGGCGTGCTGCGCGCGAGTACCACCACGGCGTCCTCGTCGTCGGACGGGTTCTCCTCGCGGTGGGGCACCCAGGCGGGCACGTACACGAAGTCGCCGGGAGCCGCGTCGATGTGCTCCTCCCGGTCGTCGACCAGGAACACGAAGCGGGGGTGGCCGGCGACGATGTAGATCCCGCTGTCGGCCTCGCCGTGGTGGTGGTCGGCGGACTTCTGCCCGGGTGCGACGGTGTTGCCACCCATCCACAGGTGCTGGGACCCCGTCAAGCTCCCGGAGATCGCCGCGTACCGACGCATCCCGGGTGTCTGCGGCGTATTGGATGTCCGGTCATCGGGTCGCGAGCGCACCAGCGGCCGGCGCCAATGGGGGATCCCGGTCTCGGATGCCGGTGAGTGCAAAGCGGTCATCGCCGCACACTATCGCGCGCGTCGCCGGTCGTCGCGGTGGCCGTCGACCGGCGGGCGCAGCCGTTGCATCGCACTCGTCCTGCCTGAGATAGTGGACCCACCAAGGCCCGGCTCAGGGCCGGGTCACAACCAGAAGGGGGCCTGATAATGGCCGATCGCCTGCTGTTCATCAGTTGGGGCATGCCCGACCACGGGTTGGAGGGCCGCAGCCTGGAGGTGTTCAACGAGGCGCTGGGGTTCTACGGCCGCCTCCAGCAGGAGGGACGGATCGAGTCCATGGAGGTGGTGCTGCTCGCACCCAACGCCACGCTGAACGGGTACATCGAGCTGCGCGGCAGCGCCGCCCAGCTCGCCGCGGCGCGTGAGGACCCGGTGTTTCGCCGCCTCTTGGTCGACGCCAGCATGGTCGTCAACGACCTGCGGCTGGCCGAGGGCTACTGCAACGAGGGCGTGGCCGAAGCGATGGGCATCTTCCAGGAGGCCCTCGCCGGCCTGCCGCAGCGCTGAACGCGCCGTCGCCGGGCGCCCCGCCGCGTGGCGGCCCGGGGCGTCCGGCACCGACGGGCTAGCTGGTCCCTACGATGGGGGTGGTGAGGCCCAGCAGGAATCCGGGTATCTGCAGTGCAGGCGCGACCCCCACCCCACCGCGCGCCCCCCGCACCATGAGCCACGATGAGCTGCGCGTCCACATCGCCGCGTCGGTGACGGCGTCCCGGCCGGCCGAGCTGCGCGAGCTGACCTCACGCATCGTCTCCGCCTGCTGGCCGAGCGGGCACCAGGACCGCTCCAATCCCGCTGCCAGGGCGTGGCTTCGCTACTGGCGCCCCCAGCGGGTCGGAGCCGAGCTCCCAGTCTGCTCGTGCGTGAGCGGCCGCTGCGCTGTATGCAATTAAGTCCGAGCGGCGCGAGGCCGCTGCGGTCCCTGGTCGCGGCCCTCGTCGTGTGTGGCGTCGTCGCCGCGTGCGGCGGTGCGCAACCCGGCGGTGGCTCCACCGCTCCCGACGGCGGCTCCACCGCTCCCGGCGGCGGCGTCGTCGGGGCGGTGCCCCAGGGCCATCCTCAGGCAGTCGAGCCCGCCGCCGGCGCACACGCGGCGGCCTCCGCCGGCGGCGATGAGCTCGTCGGGGATCCCAACGCCCACGCCCCGTCGCTCGCGCAGGTCAAGAAGGAGCTCAAACAGCTCAACCTCTGCGGCGGCGCGCTCTCGAGCGCCGACGCCTCGCCGGTCGTCCAGGCGTCGGGACCGGGCTTCGTCGCCGACCCCGGCACCATCCAGGACGTCGGCCAGCTCCCCGTCCTCACGTCGCGCCTGGACCAGCTCGCCCAGGCGCTCCGCGTCGTCATCTACGGCATCAGCGGCTATCGCACGCCTGCCCACAGCGTTGCCGTCGGTGGCTTCGCCGACGACCCGCACACCAAGGGCGAGGCCGAGGACATCGGCGTCAACAGCCTCCTGCGCTCCAGTGCGGCCCAGATCTCCGAGGCCCAACTCGCCCGGTTCGGGCTCTACCGGCCGTTCGACCCCTCCGACGACCCGGGCAACACGGAGGTCAACCACGTCCAGCTGATCCCGTCGAGCGGTCCGCTGTCGCTGGCGCAGTCGACGGTGACCTTTGACCCTGACCCGAGCTGCAAGTAGGCACATTTACCCCATTTGGGCGTTCAGATCTGCGGCGATAGGCCGAATCACTGGGCATGGTTGTCCAGTCAGCCACGGACGCCCGTGCGCAGATCATCGAAGAGCAGTTCTGGTCCGTCGTCGCCAACATCCCCGGCGCCGTCTACCGGTGCGCCTGCGTGGATGAGTGGCCGATCCGCTTCATCAGCGACTACATCGAGCTGCTCTGCGGTTATCCCGCGGCCGATTTCGTCGACAACGCGGTCCGGACCTATGGCTCCATCATCCACCCCGACGATCGCCCGTACGTGGCCGAGGAGATCGACCGGGCGCTCCAGGTCGGGGCACCCTATGCCATCCAGTACCGCGTGCTCCACGCCGACGGCGGTCTGCGCTGGATCTCCGAGCGGGGCAGCGCGATCCTGAAGGAGTCCGGCGAGCGGCTGTGGCTCGACGGCGTCCTGCTCGACGTCACCGACCAGGTGCTGGCCGAGCAGGACCGCGACCGCGCCGAGGCGGCGCTGCGCCAGCAGGCCGAGCTCAACCGCCACCAGGCGCTGCACGACTCCCTGACCGACCTTCCCAACCGCGTCCTCTTCCAGGATCGCGTCCGCCAGGTGATCCTCGGCGCCGAGCGCGAGGGCGGCGGCGTGGCCGTCCTGGTCATGGACCTCGATCGCTTCAAGGAGATCAACGACACGCTCGGCCACGCCAGCGGGGACCGGCTCCTGGTGGAGGCGGCGCGACGTCTGCGCACGACGCTGCGAGGCGCCGATTCGATCGCGCGCCTGGGCGGCGACGAGTTCGCGATCCTGCTCCACGACGGCTCGCCCAGGGGCGTCGCCGCCGCAGCGCAGCGCATCCATGGGGCGTTCGCGGCCCCGTTCTCGCTCGATGGGCTGCCACTGCAGATCGAGGCCAGCATCGGCGCCGCCACCTACCCCGAGCACGCCGACGACGTCGAGGGCCTGATCCAGCGCGCTGACATCGCGATGTACGTGGCCAAGCGCGACAACTCGGGGTGGGAGTTCTATGACCGCAGCCAGGACGACCACCAGCCGCACCGGCTATCACTCATCTCCGAGCTGCGCCGGGCCATCGACGAGCGCGAGCTGGTGCTCCACTACCAGCCCAAGCTCGAGCTGCGCTCGGGCCAAGTGGCATCGGTGGAGGCGCTCGTGCGCTGGCATCACCCGACGCGCGGGCTCGTCGGGCCCAACGAGTTCATCGATGTGGTCCAGGAGACGAGCCTGATCAAGCCGCTCACGCTCTACGTCATCGACGAGGCGCTGCGCCAGTGCCGCGCCTGGGCCGCCGAGGGCCACCCGTTGGCCGTTGCGGTCAATGTCTCCACCCGGAACCTGATCGACCTCGACTTCCCCGATCAGGTCGCAGCGCTGCTGGCCCGGTGGGACGTCGGACCCCAGCAGCTGGAGCTCGAGATCACCGAGTCGGCGATCGTCGCCGACATGTTCCGGATGCGGGGCGTCCTGGAGCGCCTGGGCGCGATGGGGCTGCGGATCTCGGTCGATGACTTCGGGACCGGCTACACCTCGCTCGGCTATCTGCGCCGCCTGCCCATCTCAGAGCTCAAGATCGACCGTTCGTTCGTCTCGCACATGGCCACCTCGGAGGAAGACGCCGTGATCGTGCGCTCCACCATCGACCTGGGGCGCAACCTCGGCCTCGGCGTCGTGGCCGAGGGCGTGGAGGACCCCGAGGTGCTGCAGCGGCTGCGCGAGCTCGGGTGCGACGTCGCCCAGGGTTACCTGATGAGCCGGCCGATCCCGGCCGACGAGCTCACCGCTTGGCTGACGGAGTTCACGGCTCAGTCAGCGTCGGCTCTGAGAGCATCGCCTCGGTGAACTGCACCGCAGCGGTGGTGCTGTGCAGGCGCCAGAGCAGCAGTCCGCGCTCAAAGCCCTCGGCGGCGTCGGCGGCGGTGCTGAGGCGCTGGGCCATGGCGGCGAACAGCTCGCGCTGAGCGCGCAGCAGCGGCGCCGGATCGGCGTGGCGGCGGCTGAGGAACAGCAGCTTGAGCATCAGCAGGGAGCGGGCGTCGCGCACGTGCTCGACCGGGTGGTGCAACCACCGGGCGAGGAGGCGCCGGCCCTCGGGCGTGGGCTCGAGGATGGTGCGCCGAGGCCCGGACTCGCTGGGCAGCGTGGCCACCGGCCGGATCAGCGCCAGGCGCTGGAGCGTGTCCAGCGCGCGGTAGACCAGCGGGCGGCGCATATCCCACACCCGGCCCACCTCGCCGCCCGTGGCCATCGCCCGCGCGAGCGCGAACCCATGGGCGGGCTTCTCATCGAGCAGCGCCAGGATGGCCCACTCACCCGCCGTGAGCTGGTCGCGAGGCCGCGGCATGGCTGGACACGCTACGCGGCCCGCGGCCGGCGTGTGACCGGCACGCCGCGGCCGCGCGTGCGCCTTGCCAGCTATTCAAAAATGGACTAGCGTGGAGGAGCCATCACACAAGGCGCGCGGGCGCCGCTCGCGCGGGAAGGAGAGAGCAATGGCGGTTGCCGAATCGGTAGAGCAGCAGGCCGACAGCTTCATCCATTCGCCGCACAAGCTGCTCATCGACGGAGATTGGGTCGAGGCAGCGTCCGGCAAGACTTTCGAGACACTGAACCCCGCCACCGAGGAGGTCCTCGCCGAGGTCGCCTACGGTCAGGCGGAGGACGTCAACAAGGCGGTCAAGGCCGCCCGCAGGGCGTTCGCCGACGACTCCCCGTGGCGGCGCATGAACGCGTCGGATCGCGGCCGGATGATCTGGAGGATCGCCGACCTCATCGAGGAGAACGCCGACGAGCTGGCGATGCTGGAGTCGCTGGACAACGGCAAGCCCTACGCCATCGCCAAGGCCGCGGACGTGGCGCTCGCCGCTGACCTGTTCCGCTACATGGCGGGCTGGCCGACCAAGATTGAGGGCACCACGGTCCCGATCTCGGCGCTGCCGGCACCGGGTGAGTACCTGGCCTACACGCTGCGCGAGCCCGTGGGCGTCGTGGGGCAGATCATCCCGTGGAACTTCCCGCTGCTGATGGCGGCGTGGAAGCTCGGCCCGGTGCTGGCCTGTGCCTGCACCGTCGTGCTCAAGCCGGCCGAGCAGACGCCGTTGTCGGCGCTGCGCCTTGGCGAGCTCATGCAGGAGGCCGGGCTGCCCGACGGCGTGGTCAACATCATCACCGGGTTCGGTGACGCCGGCGCGGCGCTGGCCGAGCACGACGACGTCGACAAGGTCGCCTTCACCGGCTCCACCGAGGTCGGCAAGCTGATCGTCAAGGCGGCGGCGGGCAACCTGAAGAAGGTCTCGCTGGAGCTCGGCGGCAAGTCGCCGAACGTCGTCTTTGCCGACGCCGACATGGAGGGTGCAATCGCCGGCGCGGCGAACGCCATCTTCTTCAACCACGGCCAGTGCTGCAACGCGGGCTCGCGCCTGTACGTGCAGAAGGGCGCGTTCGACGACGTCGTCGCGGGCGTGGCCGAGGCCGCCAAGCAGATCAAGGTCGCCCCGGGGACCGATCCCGAGTCCCAGATGGGCCCGCTCATCTCCGACGAGCAGTTCCAGAAGGTGCTCGGCTACCTCGACTCCGGCCAGAGCGCCGGTGCCGAGGCGGTCGTCGGCGGCGGCAAGGCGTCTGATCGCGGCTACTTCGTGCAGCCGACGATCCTGACCAACACCAGCAACGACATGAACGTGGTCCGCGAGGAGATCTTCGGACCGGTCGTGTGTGCCATCCCGTTCGATGACGCGAGCGAGATCGTGCCCGTCGCCAATGACACCAACTACGGCCTCGCCGCAGGGGTGTTCACCCGCGACATCTCCAAGGCCCACAAGACCGCCAAGCGCCTGCGCGCCGGCACGGTGTGGATCAACACCTACCACGTCTTCGACGCCGCCATGCCGTTCGGCGGCTACAAGGAGTCGGGCTGGGGACGTGAGATGGGCAGCCAGGTGCTGAACAACTACCTGGAGACGAAGTCGGTCGTCACCGCTCTGTAGAGCGGCTCGAAACATGGCTCCCGTCCGTCCGGCTCAGGTGACACGCGCACGCACCGCGAGCCGGGCGGCCGGTGGCCGCTCCTCGACTCAGTACCGGCCGATGGCCCACCCGGGCGCGCCCCGGCGCTGGGACGAGGCCGCGATCTTGGCCGCGCTGCGCGACTGGCTGGGCCAGACGGGCGAGGTGCCGCGGCGCAACGACTGGAGCGGCGAGCGCCCCGAGCAGGCCGGAGCCGCTCAGCTCAAGTGGATGCGAGAGCATCCGCGCTGGCCCAGCAGCTCGTGCGTGGCGGCTCATTTCGGCTCGTGGAGCGCTGCGCTGGCCGCAGCGGGCCTGCCGGTGCGCAAGCTCACCTTCGAGAGCTCGGTCGCCGACCGGGTCACCACCGCCCGGCGGCTGGCCGCGGGCGGCATGACGGTCCGCGCCATCGCCCGATCGCTCGGCGTGTCGCGCTCGAGCGTGCACAACTACCTTCAGGCGCGCCACTGTCCGGAGTGCGGCGGGCCGATCACCAACCCGAGCGCCGAGCGGTGCGCGGCCTGCGCGGCACTGCGGCCCACCGTGGCCCGGACCTGGACCCGGGCCGAGGTCCGCGTCGCCATCGGTGACTGGCGGGCTGAGCACGGGCGGCCGCCGACGCATCGCGAGTGGACCCCCTCGCGCCACGATCCGGGCCGCTGGGAGGCCGAGAACCCGCGCTGGCCGAGCGCGGCCGTGGTGTGCGATCTGTACGCCGAGCGGCCCGATCCGTGGAATGCCGCGCTGCGCGATGCCGGCGCCGACGTGCACCTGCAGCGCTGGAGTGACGACTCGGTGCGCTCGGCCCTCGCCGACTTCTGGGTGGCGCACGGACGCCCGCCCGCGGGCGACGACCTCGCGGGCGGCGAGTGGCGCGGCCCGCACCCGGCGACGCTGCGCCGCCGCTACGGCGGCGTCGACGCCGCCTGGGGGGAACTCGGTCCCGCCCCTCCCGCGCCGCCCGGTCGGTAGGGTTTCGCTCAGGGATGAGCTCAGCCGAGATCTGGATCTGCCCCGCCTGCGGCGCCAACTACCCGCCCGCCGCCTCGGCTCCGGAGCGCTGCCCCCTCTGCGAGGACGAGCGCCAGTGGGTCTCGCCCGCCGGCCAGCGCTGGACGACGATGGGACAACTGGCCGCCGACGGCTGTCACTCGGTGATCCGCGAGGTCGAGCCCGGCCTCACCGGGGTCGGCTGCGAGCCCGACGTCGGCGTCGGCCAGCGCGGGCTGCTGATCCGCACTCCCGAGGGCAATCTGCTGTGGGACCCGCCGCCGTTCGTCGATGACGCCGCGTTTGACGCCGTGCGCGCCGCCGGAGGATTGCACGCGGTCAGCTCCAGTCATCCCCACATGTACGGGGCGGCGGTGGAGTGGAGCCACGCCTTCGACGCGGAGCTCCTGCTGGTGGACGTCGACGCTCCGTGGCTGATGCGCTCCGATCCCGCGGTGCGGACGTGGTCGGGCGCGCTCGAGGCGCTTCCAGGCGTCACGTTGGTGCAGTGCGGCGGGCACTTCCCCGGCAGCTCGGTGGCCCACTGGTCAGCCGGGGCCGAGGGCCGCGGCGCGATCTTCGCCGGCGACACGATCATGGTCACGCCCGGGGAGGATCGGGTCTCCTTCGTCTACAGCGCGCCCGTGCGCCTGCCGCTGGCTGAGGCGGGCGTGCGCGGCATCGTGCAGGCGCTGGCGCCGTATGACTTCGACCGCATCTACGGCGGGTGGTGGAGGCCGGCGGTGCGCCGGGACGCCAAGGCCATCCTCGAGCGCTCGGCCGAGCGCTACATCGAGCTGCTGACCAGCGTGGTCACACCGTCGCCGCCGCCCGGCCAGCCTACACAAGTAAACTAATGAGTTTAGTGCTTGCACCGGGAGATGGGCCGTGACGACGGGCTTCTCCGAGGGCGACTACGACATCCGCCTCGACGACAAGTTCGGCCACCTGGCGCTGATCGACATCGATGCCGAGGCCGCCGCCCACGAGCCGTGGTTCAACCAGACGCTCACAGCGGTCAATGACTCCGTCATCCGCCTCGGAGTCATCCAGGGCGACTTTCACTGGCACAAGCACGATGACACCGACGAGTTCTTCATGGTGCTCGACGGCGAGCTGGTCATCAGCCTTGAGGACCGCGAGCCGGTCCGCCTGTCGCGCCATCAGAGCTACACGGTGCCGCGCACCGTCATGCACCGCACCAGCGCGCCGGTCCGCACCGTCATCCTCATGGTAGAGGCGGTCGGCGTCACGCCGACAGGCGACGACCCGCCCACCCCGTCGGGAGACTAGGTCTCGATCGGCACCAGCAGACGGTGCGGCTGGCGCAGCACCTGCGTCACCGGATCGTCGCGCGTCGGCTGATAGCCGCGACGGCGCTCGGTGATGAGATCCTCCGGGCCCGGCGTCACCCCGCAGGCGTCGCAGCGGCCGTTCTGACTCAGTCGGGTCCCGCACTGAGCGTGGCGGAACACCCGGCTGTTCTGGCGGCGGTGGTTGCCTCCCCACACGAGCAGCGAATGGATGACCGGCCACAGCTCCACACCGCTCGGGGTGAGCTCGTAGAGGTGACGTCCGGCATGAGCCGGATCAGGCGTGCGGGCGAGGATGCCATCCTCCACCAGCCCGTTGAGCCGGTCTGACAGGACCGCCTTGGGGATGTCCAGGTGGGCCTGGAAGTCATTGAAACGTCGCACGCCGTAGAAGGCGTCGCGCACGATGAGCAGCGTCCAGCGCTCGCCCACCGCCTCCAGCGCACCGGCGATCGAGCAGTCCTGTCGCTCATAGGTCTTGCCAAGCATGATGCCTGCGAGTCTAGCAGTCTCAGGTCCGGTGATTGAACCTGTGTGATAGCGTCGGTTCGGTTACCGAACCTCGGAACGGGGAAAGGAACCACACATGAGCGCGGCTGGAATCCAGGTGAGAGTCAGGTCTGTGGGCGCGGCAGCGCGCATGGATTGGGTGCGCGCCGCGGCGGCCCTGTTCGGTGCCGCCTGGGGGTCCAACCAGTTCA
This sequence comes from uncultured Actinomycetota bacterium, assembly GCA_963758035.1. Lineage (GTDB taxonomy): Bacteria > Actinomycetota > Thermoleophilia > Solirubrobacterales > Solirubrobacteraceae > Palsa-465. Next base: position 136,628 of record CAVWTW010000010.1, on the reverse strand, counting down.
CGCCGATGCTGCTGGTCTACCACGAGCAGCTCGGGCTCTCCACCGGCACGCTCGAGGCGCTGTTCGGGGTCTACGCCCTGGGCCTCATCCCCGGACTGCTCATCGCCGGGCCCGTGTCTGACGCGTGGGGCCGCCGGCCGGTGATCATGGCGTCCGCCGCGCTCTCAGTACTGGGGACGCTGGCCCTCGTCGTCGCCGGCCACGGCGTGGCGCTCCTCTATGTGGGGCGCTTTCTCACCGGCCTGGGCAGCGCCGCGGCCTTCGGTCCCGGCACGGCGTGGCTGCGTGAGCTTTCGCGTCCGCCCTTCGGCGACGCCACCGACCACGGCGCCGCCCGTCGCGGCGCGGTCGCGATGACGGTCGGCTTCGCCGCCGGTCCGCTCATCTCCGGGCTGCTGGCCCAGTGGGCGGCGGATCCGCGCGTGGTCGCCTACCTGCCACACCTGGTGCTCATGCTGGGCGTACTGGCGATCGTCCCGGGCGCGCCGGAGACGGTGGTCCGGGGAGGCGGCGGCACGATCGGCCGGGCGCTCCCGAGCCTGCGCCAGCCGCGCTTCTACCGGGTCGTCGCGCCGATGGCGCCGTGGGTGTTCGCCGCCCCCGCCGTCGCCTTCGCGCTCCTGCCGACCGTCGTCGGCGCGGGGCAGGCCACCGATGGCATCGCCCTCACCGCCGTGGTGGCCATGACGACGGCGCTGGCGGGCGTCCTCATCCAGCCGGTGGCGCGGCGCCTGGACGCCCACCCCACGGGCAACCGCGCCGCCACCGTGGGGCTGGCGATCATCACGGCGGGGCTGGTCCTCAGCGCCGTCACCGCGCACGAGCAGCGCGTGTGGCTGCTGCTGCCGAGCGCGATCGTGCTCGGCATCGGCTATGGGCTGTGCCTGGTGGCGGGCCTGGTCGAGGTTCAGCGCCTGGCCCACCCCGACGCGCTCGCCGGGCTCACCGCCATCTACTACGTCCTCACCTACCTCGGGTTTGCCGTGCCCTATCTGCTGGCCCTGGCCGCGCACCTGACCGGCTACGCCACCCTGCTCCTCATCACCGCAGGGCTGGCCCTGCTCACCGCGGTGTGGGTCAGCCTGCAGGGTCGCCGGCCAGCGACCGGATGAAGCGGCCTGACTCCGCGCACCGATCCACGTAGCCCAGCGCGCGATAGAAGCCGTGCGCGTCATCGCGGGAGCGCAGGCTGGTCACCTCGACGGTCGCGCAACCGTGCGCGGCGGCCCACCGCTCGGCGGCGGCCATCAGACGCCGTCCGACGCCGGCGCGGCGATGTCGCGCGTCGACGCTGAGGGCGACAACGCGGGCAAAGGCCCCGGGCCGCTCGAAGCAGGGCACGCGATGGACGGCGACGACCCCCGTCACCGCGCCGCCCGCCTCCTTGGCGCCGACCTCGGCCACCAGCACCTCACCCTGGGCCTCGGCCGCCCAAGCCAGCAGCCGCGCTGAGGCCTGGTCGCGGTCATGCGGATAGCCGAGTGCGCTGAGCAGCGCGGCGATCCGCTCCGCGTCGCGCGGGCCCGCGATCCTGATGCCCTCGCCGTAGTCGGGCGGTCGGCGGTGATCGGGCTCGAGCAGGCTCATCGTCAGCCCGTCCCAGCGGCCGTCCGAGCCGAGGGCCGATTCGCGCGCCACCCCGTCGACGACGAACCCCGCCGAGCGATAGGCGGCGATCGCGGCGGCGTTGAAGGTGTAGACGACGAGCTGAAGGCGATGGAGGCCCATCTCGTCGAAGCCGTGGCGCACGGTCGCGCGCATCAGCGCCGAACCCAGCCCGTGACCGCGGTGGTCGGGGGCGACCGCCACGCGGCCGATGTGCCCGACACCATGATGGTGCTGGGGCTCGATCAACACGTGGCCCACCATCTCGCCGCTCTCGTCGATGCCCGCGAGCAGCCCTCCAGACCCGGCGCGCGCCGCGAGGTCGCGCAGGAGTTGCCCGCGGTCAAGCGGCCAGGTGAACGCTCGCACCCCTGACCACTGCCACAGCGCGTCGGCGCTGTCGATCCAGGTGATCAGGCGATCGCAGTCGGTGGGTGCCAGCGCACGCAGTGCCAGTGCCGGGCGGGCGGAGGTGTCGGGCACGCGACCCACGATGCCAGCCGGGCCGTGAGCGCGGGGGCGCAGAAACGGGCGTGGGGTTAACCCCACCGGCGATTCGGGGGTGCCCGGCCGCGCATCCGCCGCCGGGCCCCAGCGACACCGCAGCGTCCCGTCGGCAGGCTGGCGAGCATGAGAAATCCACGCGTCGTATCCCACTCCTCACCTGAGCCGCCGGGGCGCCTCGCCCGGGCGGTGAGCTCGATCTCCGGCGCCTCGGCCCGCCACCCGCGAGCCATCGTCGCCCTCTGGCTGGTGCTGATCGCCGGCTGCATCTTCGCCGGTGCCACCGCCGGCACCAGGACCCTGTCCAACGCGGGCGCCGGCACCGGCGAGTCGGCTCGCGCGGATGCCGCCCTGTCCGCCGCTCACCTCAAGTCCCCGGCCATCGAGAGCGTGCTGGTCCGCTCCGGGAGCGCCCGCGGCACCGCCGCTGCGGTCACGGCCCTCGAGGTCCGCGCCCGCCGGCTGCCCAGCGTGGCCTCCGTGCAGGGGCCGCGCGAGGTCCCGGCACTGTCGCGCGCCGGTGGCCGCCTGGCCCTCGTCCAGGTACAGCTGCGGGGCGACCCCGACAACGCCGATGAGCACGTGGCGCCGCTTGAACGGACCGTCGCGTCGGTCGCGGCCTCGCACCGCGGCGCGACGCTGCAGGAGGCCGGCGAGGCCTCGGGCGGCCATGCCATCAACCAGGTCGTCGGCCACGATCTCAGCCACGCCGAGCTGGTCTCGCTGCCTATCACGCTGATCATCCTCATCGTCGCCTTCGGCGCGCTGGTCGCCGCCGTCGTGCCGCTGATGCTGGGGCTCACCTCGGTCGCAGGCGCCCTCGGCGCCCTCGGTGTCATCTCGCACATCGCTCCCCAGGGGCAGCCGACCGCGTCGGTGGTGGTCCTGATCGGGCTGGCCGTGGGCGTCGACTACTCGCTGTTCTACATTCGCCGCGAGCGCGAGGAACGGCGGGCCGGCCGTGGGAGCGAGGCCGCTCTGACCGCGGCGACGGCCAGCGTCGGCCGTGCCATCGTCGTGGCCGCTCTGACCGTCATGGTGGGCCTGGCCGGCCTGACCTTCACCGGCTTGGGCGAGTTCACCTCCATGGCGCTGGGCGCGATCCTGGTGGTGGCGCTCGCCGCCATCGGCTCGGTCACGGTGCTCCCGGCGGTGCTGGCGCTGCTCGGTGACCGGATCGATCGCGGCCGGCTGTGGCCGCGCCGCCGCCGCGCCCCCGACACGCCCGGCGTGTGGGAGCGGGTGGCAACCGTCGTCACCGCGCGCCCGGCGGCATCGCTGCTGGTGACGGTGGCGCTGCTCGGAGCCCTGTCGGTCCCCGTGCTGAGCATGCGGACCGGTGAGCCCGGCGTACGGGACCTGCCCGTCCACAACGCCGTCCGCGTCGCCGACCAGGCCATCGAGCATGCCTACCCGGGCGCGCCCGGGGACGCTGAGCTGGTCGTCACCGGCCGCGACCTGCACCGTCCGGCGGCGCGGCGGGCCATGCAGGAGCTCGGGCGTCGCGCCGAGCGCGTGACCGGGGGGGATGGCTCGGTGAGCATCGACGTGGCCCGGGACGGGTCGACCGCGCTCGTCTCGGTCCCGTTCCCCAACCTGTCGCTGTCCGCGCAGCAGCAGGTGGTCCACTCCCTGCGCCACACCGTGGACGGCACTCTCGGCCTCCCCGGTGCCACGGTCATGCTCAGCGGCGACGCCGCCGGCAACGCCGACTTCTCCGGTCGGCTGACCACGATCACCCCGCTGGTCATCGCGGGTGTCCTGGGCCTGGCCTTCCTGCTGCTCATCGCCGCGTTTGGCTCCCCGGCTCTGGCGGCCTCGGTGATCGGGCTCAACCTGCTCTCGGTGGGAGCCTCGTTCGGGATCCTGGTGGAGGTCTTCCAGCACGGCGTCGGACAGCGGCTGCTGGGCTTCACCTCCGACGGGGCGATCGTCGAATGGCTTCCGCTGTTCGCCTTCGTCCTGCTCTTCGGGCTCTCGATGGATTACACCGTGCTCATCCTCGAGCGCCTGCGTGAGGAGCGCCACCGCGGCGCCGACGCCCGGACGGCGGCGGTGCGGGCGTTGGGCGCAACTGCGGGGACGGTCACGAGCGCGGCGGCGGTGATGATCGCGGTGTTCGGAGTCTTCGCCACGCTGGGGCTGCTGGAGTTCAAGCAGCTCGGCTTCGGCCTGGCGGTGGCCATCCTGCTCGACGCCACCATCGTCCGGGCCGTCGCCCTGCCCGCGGCCGTCACCCTGTTGGGGCGGCGGACGGCACGGCGCCGGCGCGCGTTTGCGCCGGTGGCGGAGCCCTCGGCGCTGCGATGATGTGGGCTTGGGAGCAAGCGATCATGGCTAGTCCTCAGTCTCAGGTCACACGGCGCACCGGCAGCACGCTGCTGGCAGGGGAGATCACCCTGTCGGTGGTGTGCTGCGTCGCCGTCACCATCATCTGGGCTGCGACAGGCGGCCCGTTCTGGCCCCTGTGGGTGTGGTCGAGCCTCGCGCTGCCGATCGCGCTCCAGGTGGCCTGGCGGCGGGCGTGGGACCAGCCGCCCGGTCCGCGGCGGCGGCTGGCCGTGCACGGCTCGCTCTCCGGCGTCCTGGCGGCGTACTGCGTGGTCGTGTGGGCGATGTCCGGGTTCGGCTACTTCTGGCCGGTGTTCCCGGCGGTCGGCCTGGCCATGGCCTTCGCGCTGCACGCGGTATTCGTCTCGCCGCGCCGGCCCGACCTCAGCGCGCGCGTCGACGAGCTCACCCGGACGCGCCGGGGCGTGCTCGACGTCCAGTCGGCGGAGCTGCGCCGCATCGAGCGCGACCTCCACGACGGTGCCCAGGCGCGGCTGGTGGCGCTGACGATGCAGCTGGGCCGCGCCGAGGCCCGGCTCGAGGACCGGCCCGAGACGGCCGAGCTCATCCGCCAGGCACGCGAGGAGGCCACCGCCGCAGTGGCCGAGCTGCGCGACCTCGCGCGCGGCATCGCCCCTCCCGTGCTCGCCGACCGCGGCCTGGTAGCCGCCGTCGAGGCGCTGGCCCAGCGCTCCGGCGTCGACGCCACGGTGCAGAGCAAGCTCACCCAGCGGCTCGCTCCCGTGGTGGAGTCCGCGGCCTACTTCGTCACCGCGGAGGCGTTGACCAACGCCGTCAAGCACGCTCCGGGCGCCTCGGTGCGGATCGCGATTCGCCGCTCCGGAGCGCGCCTGGTGGTGGAGATCTCCGACGACGGCCCGGGCGGCGCGAATCCTCGCGGTAATGGGCTCGGCGGCCTGCGCCAGCGGGTGGAGGCGCTGGACGGCACGCTCGACGTCGACTCGCCGGAGGGCATCGGCACGACCATCCGGGCGGTGTTGCCGTGCGAGTCGTGATCGCCGAGGACTCGGTGCTGCTGCGGGAGGGCATCGTCGCGCTGCTGCAGGAGTACGACATCGAGGTGGTGGCCCAGGCCGACGACGGCGACGGCCTGCTGCGCATCGTCGCGGGACACAAGCCGGACCTGGCCATCGTCGACGTGCGCCTGCCGCCCACGTTCACCGACGAGGGGATCCGCGCGGCGCTGGAGGCGCGCCGCCGCCACCCCGACCTGTCGGTGCTGGTGCTCTCCCAATACGTGGAGCCGGTCTACACCGGGGAGCTGCTGGCCTCCGGGGAGAGCGGGGTCGGCTACCTGCTCAAGGAGCGCGTCGGCGAGGTGCGCAGCTTCCTGGACGCGGTCCACCGTGTCGCCGCAGGCGGCACGGCGCTGGACCGCGAGGTCATCGCCTCGCTCGTGCGCGCCCAGACGGGCGGCGAGGACGATCCCCTGGAGCAGCTGACCCCCCGCGAGCGCGAGACGCTGTCGCTCATCGCCCAGGGCCGCACCAACGCCGCCATCGCCCGCGAGCTGGTGATCACGCTTGGCGCCGTCGAGAAGCACGTCACCAACATCTTCGGAAAGCTCAACCTCCCGGCCACCGATGACGATCACCGCCGCGTCCTGGCGGTGCTCGCCTACCTCGGCGCGGGCGGTCCGGGGATCGCCGATCAGCCCTCGTCGGGTTAGTGGTCGCTCACGCGAGAGACCACTAAAATCGTCCCATGAGCCTGGAGGAGCACAGCATCGAGACGGCAGGCGACCGATGCGAGGAGTGCGGCGCCCGGCTGACCGCGTCAGAGCTCGAGTCGGTACTCGAGTCCGGCGGGCCGGCCCTGTGCGCGATCCACGCGGCCGAGGATGAGCCCGGCCTCGCCGCCGACGACGAGCTCGCCGCCGAATAGACGTCAGGCCCCGGAGTCGCCGGGACCGGGCCAGTGGCCGGGTAGCCGGGGCGTGGACGGGTACCCGGGGCGTGGACGGGTAGCCGGGGCGTGGACGGCGGCCGGGCCGAATGCGCCCGGGCCGCCGCAACCGTGTCCTCACCCCCGGCGCCGGACGCCGGAGCCGGCGCCGTCTACTTGGCGGCGGCGCGCCGGCCCGCGACGGCGTTCTTGAGCGTGGCTCCCGCGGTGAACTTGGCGTTCTTGGAGGCCTTGATCTTGACCGGAGCGCCCGTCTGAGGGTTGCGGCCGGTGCGCGCGCCGCGCTTGGCCACCGAGAACTTGCCAAAGCCGGTGATCGCCACTTCGTCACCCTTCTTCAGGGTCTTGGTGACGGTGGTCAGCAGCGAGTCCAGCGCACGCGACGAGTCGGCCTTGGACAATCCGCTGTCTTTGGCGATGGCCTCGATGAGTTCCGTCTTGTTCATCCTGTCTCCTAGCGTGAAACGTTGATTGGCGGTGGGCAGAGTAGCCGCATCGCAGGCGGACCGGAGCGACGAGGTGACACAGTGTCACGCGGGTCGGATCTCAAAGCTTGCAGAAGATGCCAGGGATGTCGCAAATGCGACGCTCGTTAGGCCACAACGGTCCTGCCCGGCGCGTGCGGCATTCGCGGGAGGGTAGCTCTAACCGCCGACTTCTGGCAGGAGGTCGGCGATCGAGTCGACAATCCGTCCGGCCCGGTATGGGTGGCGCTCGGCCTCATCACGCGTCGTCAGCCCCGACAGGACCAGGATCGTCTCCATCCCCGCCTCCAGTCCCGAGACGACGTCGGTGTCCATCCGGTCGCCGATCATCGCCGCCGTCTCGGAGTGGGCGTCGATGGCGTTGAGGGCTGAGCGCATCATCAGCGGATTGGGCTTGCCGACGTAGTAGGGGTCGACTCCGGTGGCGCGGGTGATGAGCGCCGCCACCGAGCCCGTGGCCGGCAGCGGCCCATCCACCGAGGGCCCCGTCGCATCGGGATTGGTGGCGATGAAGCGTGACCCGGTCTCGATGAGCCGGATGGCCTGCGTGATGCGCTCGAAGCTGTAGGTGCGTGTCTCGCCCAGCACCACGTAGTCGGGGCCGCGTTCGGTGAGGGTGTAGCCCGCGTTGTGCAACGCCGTGGTCAGCCCCGCCTCTCCGATGACGAACGCCGAGCCCCCGGGACGCTGGTCCTGCAGGAAGCGCCCCGTGGCCAGCGCCGAGGTCCAGATCCGCTCCTCGGGCACGTCGATGCCGCTGGTGCGCAGTCGCGCGGCCAGGTCGCGCGGCGTGTAGATCGAGTTGTTGGTGAGCACCAGGAAGCGCGTCCCGTTCGCCCGCAGCCGCGCCACGAACTCGTCGGCGCCGGGGATCGCCTGCTCCTCGTGCACCAACACGCCGTCCATGTCCATCAGCCACGAATGGATCTCTCGATGGGCCACCAGTGGAGACTGTGACAGGCGGTCGCGCCCGGCGTAGTGTGGGCGAGATGAGGTGGTTCGGGCGATCGATCGTGGTGCTCGCGGCGCTGGCAGTGGCAGTGGCGGTGGCGGCCACGGCGAGTGCAGGAGCGGAGCGGGGCAACCGGATCCCGGCTCGGGTCCGCGTGCTCGAGGTCACGGTCAAGCGGCCGCACCGCTCGCCGGCGAGCAACCTCACGGTCACCAGCGTCGTGAGGGTTCGACGGATCGCATCACTGATCAACGGGCTGGAGCCATTGCCGCCCGGGGCGTTGGACTGCACGGGGAAGGCCGACGATCCGGTCGTGACGTTCACGTTCCGCGCGGCTCCGGCAGGACGCGTGCTGGCGCGGGCCAGCCAGATCATCGCGTCCGGCAGGGGCCGCGCATCCTGCGAGCCCATGACGCTGACCATCAGGGGACACGTGCGGACCCCGCTGCTGGGCGGTACGAGTGTGGTCCGTGCCGCCCAGCGCCTCCTCGGTTTGACGCTGCCATAACTCCCACTACTGGGGCGAGGTCAGGTCGTACAGCGTCTGGCCGCCGATCGTCACGGCCTTGTAGTGGGCCTCGACCCACGTGGTGATGGCGCTCGTCGAACTGCCGCCGCCGCCCGGTCCCCCACCGGCGGAGGCGCCGTAGTAGTGGATGTCGCCGGCGGCGACGTACCGCTCGAACTGCGCGAGGCTGAGGTTTCCGCCCTCGCCGCTGAAGCCGCCGATCGCCATCACCGGCTCGCCGGTGGCCAGTTCGATCTGCGCGGCTGACTGCGAGCCCGACGTCGCCAGCACCCACCGGTAGCGGCCGGCGTCGGCCTGGAGGGCGCGCTTCAGGGCCGCGGTGACGGTCGCGTCGCCGCCCATGCCGCCGCCACGCACGCCGCCCCCGGCACTGATGCCGCCGCTGCGGGCGCCGCCGCTGGGGGCGCCGCTCGGACGGGCGCCGGTGGGCAGCGCCGTACGCGCGCCCGTTGGGGGGCCGCCGGCGCGGCCCGGCATCCCGCTCCCGCCACGGAAACCGCTCCCGCCGCGGAAACCGCCCGGCGCCCCACCGCCACCGCCGAAGCCGCCACCCATCCCGCCGGCGCTTGCCGGCCCCGCCGAGGGGATCGAGCCCGTGTGCGCGGTCGTGACCGTCTGGGCGGCGTAGGCCACCGGGCCGGCGACTGACGCCATCACGCCCAGCACCACCGCCACCACGCCGAGGCGGCCGCGCACTGGCCGCCACGCCGCGGAGGCGAGGAGGGCGGCCACGGACGCGACCGCCGCGATCACGATGGTCGTCCGCAGCCACGGCTCCCAACTCGGGGTGCGGTCGAGCAGCTCCCATGCCCATCCGGCGCTTACGGCCACCACCACGGCTGCGGACACCCGCGCCCGCGAGGTGTCGCGACGAACCCACAGCATCCGGCCGCCGATCGCCACCAGCGCGGCGATCGCGGGGGCCAGGGCCACCGTGTAGTAGGTGTGGATGATCCCGCTCGACAGGCTGAAGACCAGCCCGCTGACGATCAGCCAGCCGCCCCACAGCAGCAGCGCGGCGCGGGTGCGGTCGGTGCGTGGCGCGCGGCGCGCGGCGATGAGCCCGGCCCCGAGAGCCAGCAGCGCCGCGGGCAGTAACCATGACGCCTGGCCGCCCATCAGAGAGTTGAACAGGCGCTGCACGCCGGTGGCGCCGCTGAAGTTCCCCCCGGCGCCGCCCCCGCCGCCGCCGCCCGGACCGCCGCTCCCGAAGATGCGGCCCAGGCCGTTGTAGCCCGTGATGAGGTTGATGATGCTGTTGTCCGACGAGCCGTCGATCATCGGCCGCGAGCTCGCGGGCCACAGCGCCACGATCGCCACCCACCAGCCGGCGCTGACCACGATCGCCACACCACCGGCCAGCATCTGCCCGACGCGGCGGCGCAGGCCCGTCGGCGCCGCCACCACGTACACCAGCGCAAACGCGGGCAGCACCAGGAAGGCCTGCATCATCTTGGCCAGGAAGGCGAAACCGATCATCGTCCCGGCGGCCACCACCCAGCGCGTCCCGGCGCGCTCGAGCGCCCGGGTGAGGCAGTAGGCGGCCGCGACCAGTAGGAGCACCAGCAGCGCGTCGGGGTTGTTGAAGCGGAACATGAGCGCCGCCACCGGCGTCGCCGCCAACAGCGCGCCGGCGGCCAACCCGGCGCCCGCGCCGAACCACCGCTTGATCGACGCGTAGAGCAGGGCGACCGCGGCGACGCCCTCCAGGGCCTGGGGCGCGAGCATGCTGAAGCTGCTAAAGCCGAAGATGCGCCCGCTCAGGGCCATCACCCACAGCGACGCCGGCGGCTTGTCGACGGTGATGAAGTTCGAGGAGTCAAGCGAGCCGAAGAAGAAGGCCTTCCAGCTCTTGGTGCCCGCCTGGACGGCCGCGGCGTAGAAGCTGTTGGCAGACCCGGAGGCGCTCAGGTCCCAGAGATAGGCCAGCGCGGTGACCAGCAGCAGCGCCGGCAGCGCCAGGCGCTGCCAGTTGGCGGCCAGCCACGCGGAGGCGGCGGGCGCGGGCCCGCGCACGGCGCGGGGTGCCCGCGCGGGCGCGGGCCGTCGGAGAAGACCAGTGCTCATGTTCATGCCAGCAGCTTCGGAGCGGCCTGTAAGCCGAGCGTGTGAAGCTCCGAAGGACTGTCGATGCCCCGCGTGAGACGCGCGTTACGGGTGGCGCTGGGCGCCGCGCACGATGGCGTCGACATCCCGGTGACCGGCGCGGACCCCGAGCCCCACCAGGTCAAGCTGTGCGGTGGCGGCGGCGCGCACGGCGGCGCGGTTATCCGCGTCGTTGCCGGTGACGAACATGTCGGCGGTGTAGATCGCCACCGGGACCTCGCGGCGGGCGGCGCGCTCGCGCAGGGTGCGCAGCTTCTCGCATACGGTCTCGAACACCAGCACCGGTTGCACCAGCAGCGGCAGGTACCGGACGCCGTCGCCGTCGACGTACTCCTCGCCGATGGCCGCCGCGCCCGCCGAGGCCACCAGCCCACTCATGAGAAACGCCGTCACGTTGAGGCGCTGCCAGACGGCGAGATCGTCGCGGACGACGATCGCGACCTTGGTGTCGAACTCGGCGACGGTCATGTCCGCCGGATCATCCCCGGGGTGGTGCGCCTCCGTCTTGAACGATGTTGCGCTCTTTGGCCCACTGGCGAAACTGCACGCACGGTCGCCGTATCGGCGGCGCTGGGCGATGAGCGCCAACATGGACGGGCAAACTGCACACGCGCCGCCGCGCGGGGGCGTGTGTGCGCAGTTCGGCCGGGCGGCCGCCCCGCCAACACCGCAGCGGCCCACCGGGACGCCGGGTGTGCTCGGCCCCTGGCGGGGCCTGCGTCTACCCGGCTGAGACAGCCACGAAGGGGCAGCAGCGGCCGCCCGTGTCAGCGCCGCACGGCCCGCGCGTACGCCCCCGGCGTCACTCCCACCATCCGCTTGAACACCCGCGACAGGTGCGGCTGGTCCGCGAAGCCGCACGCCGCCGCCACCGCCGCGGCGGGCACGCCGTCACCGAGCATCGTCCGGGCATGGTCGATGCGCAGGTCGCGCTGGAAGGCGTGCGGGGTGAGGCCGTTCTGGCGGCGGAAGCGGCGGATGAGCTCAAAGCGCGAGAGCCCCGCCACGGCAGCCAGGTCTGCCAGCGACACCGGCTGGTCCCAGCGGTCCTGAAGATGGACGCGCGCCCGGCGCACGGCCCCATGCTCGCCATGCTCGTGGCGCGGTCTCGCCGACGCACCGCGCAGGTGCGGCGTCAGGCCTGCGATCGCTGCCAGCACCCTCTCCTCCACGCCCAGTCCCGCCGGCTCCCCGGCCAGCGCCGCGTGCGCGCTCAACAGGGCGGCGCGAAGCGCCGGATCGCGGAAGACGACCCAGCGCGCGGCTCGCGGCGCCGGCCCGTCACCCTCCGCCCAGTCGTGCAGCACGGAGGGCTCGACGTAGAGGACCTTGTAGGCCCACCCCTCGGGGACTGCCGCCATCCCGGTGTGGACGGCCTCGGGCTCGAGCACGAACAGTTCGCCCGCGTCCGCTCGCTGCCGGGTGCTGTCGACCTCGAACCGCGCCGCGCCGCGCTGCACCACCGCGATCGTCCACGTCCGGTGCGAGTGCGGCCGGTAGGCGTGCTGCACGAAGCGCGCGTGCAGGGCCTCGATCCCGGTGAGGCCCGGCGGTCGGAGGTAGATGGCGTACTCGGCCGGCAGCCCCGCAGATTCTAAGACCCGCTCCGGGCTCGCCCGACTAGCGTGGCCGGCTCCCCGTGGCCACCGGTCTCCGGTCACGGCCCCTCGGCATTTCCCGCGCCTCTACGTGGCGCACGAGTGCTCCGGTGTGACGCTCGATCCGTTGCGGCAGTCCGGACCTCATCCACCGCGAGCCCCACGAGGGCAGCGTGGAGACGATGATCTCGTCGAACTCCGCCGGGCTGTAGACCTCCAGGACGGCGCGCAGGGGATCGGGGTCGCCGGCGACGCTGTGCACTTCCAGCCCGATCTCACGCATGTGGGCGTTCATCTGCTCCACCGCCCGGCGGCCCTCCAGGCCGCGGCCCGCCGGGATGACGAGCGTGAACCGCGCGGGGCGCTCCCCGACGCGCGCACGCATCGTCTCCTCGAGCGTGTCGGACATGGCAGTGCGGTTCGCGATGACGAGGATGTTCAGTTCTCGAGGCAAAGGTTCCTCCTTGCGCTCGTATGGACGTTCTCAAACGGGCCACGTCGTGACCCGGTAGCGATAGGTTGCTCCTGTACCCGTGCGATCGCCATGGCCCTGAGGCCAAATGCCGCCCTCATCACGATCCCCTAACACTCGCGTCGCCGTCCTCGACGACTACCAGCGCCGTGCCCGCGACTACGCCGACTGGGGGTCGCTCGGTGACGAGGTGCAGGTCGAGTTCTTCTCTGAGCCCATCGCCCAGAACGAACTGCCGCAGCGTCTCGCCGCCTTCGACGTGCTGGTCCTGATGCGCGAGCGCACGCGCCTGCAGCGCGACGTGCTGTCCCAACTGCCCGACCTCCGGCTGGTCATCACCACCGGCATGCGCAACGCGTCGCTCGACGTCGAGTACCTCCTGCAGCGCGGTGTCACGGTGTCTGGGACACAGGGCACCGGCGTCACGCCGCCCGCCGGTGTGCCCGGCACCGCCGAGGTCGCGTGGGCGCTCATCCTCGCCGTGGCCAAGCGGATCACGCAGGAGGACCACGCGCTGCGCTCCGGGCGCTGGCAGCTCGGCGTGCCCACGAATCTCGCCGGCGCGACGCTGGGGCTCGTCGGTCTGGGCACCCTCGGCGCGGCGATGGTGGGTCCGGCCCGCGCCTTCGGCATGGAGGTCATCGCCTGGAGTCAGAACCTCACCGACGAGCGCGCGGCAGAGGTCGGGGTGCACCGCGTCACCAAGGGCGAGCTGCTCTCCAGCGCGGACTTCGTCTCCATCCATCTCGTCCTCTCCGACCGCAGCCGCGGCCTCATCGGCGGCTCCGAGCTGCTGGCGATGAAGCCGACGGCCGTGCTCATCAACACCTCGCGCGGGCCGATCGTCGACGAGGCGGCGCTCGTGGCGGCGCTACGCGTGGGCGTCATCGCGGGCGCCGGACTCGACGTGTATGACCAGGAACCGCTCCCGTCCGGCCACCCGCTCACCACGCTGCCCAACGTCGTTCTGTTGCCGCACCTCGGCTACGTGTCCGAGCCCGGGATGCGCCACATGTACGGCCAGGTGGTGCAGGACATCGCGGCATTCCTGGCCGGCGAGCCGATCCGCACCCTCGGCTGACCGCCCGCTTGAGGCCACTAGCATGGCGGCACAGCCGCCGCCCACAACGAAAGGGAGAGCCACATGGCCCTGGACCCCAAGCACACCGCAGTTGTCCTGATCGAGTATCAGAACGACTTCACCTCCGAGGGCGGGGCACTGCACGGCGCCGTGGCCGGCGTCATGGAGGACACCGGGATGCTCGAGAACACGCGCCGGCTGGTCGACACCGCCCGCCAGGCGGGCGCCACCATCGTCCACGCGCCCATCACCTTCGCACCCGGCTACAACGAGATCGCTGAGCATCCCTACGGGATCCTCAAGGGCGTGGTCGACTCCACGGCGTTCGTCAAGGGCGAGTGGGGGTCGGAGATCGTCGACGCGCTGGCGCCGCAGGCCGGCGACGTCGTGGTCGAGGGCAAGCGCGGGCTGGATACGTTTGCCACCACCAACCTCGACTTCATCCTGCGCGCCCGCGAGATCACCACGATCGCGCTCGGGGGCTTTCTCACCAACTGTTGCGTCGAGTCCACGATGCGCACCGGCTATGAGAAGGGCTACAAGGTCATCACCCTGTCGGACTGCGTCGCCGCCACGTCCGCCGAGGAGCATGCGAACGCGATCAAGTTCGACTACCCGATGTTCTCTGACGTGATGACCTCCGATTCGCTGGCCGGCGAGTTGGGCGCCGCGCCGGTGACCACGTAGCGTCGCCGCAAGTAACCTGCCGCGCGTGCCTCTGACCCGGGACGCGTCCGTCACCGAACTGTTCCTCGAGCTGGTGTCGGTCCCGTCCCCCAGCCGGCGCGAGCGGGTGGTGGGCGAGCTCATCCGCGAGTGGCTCGCCGGCCATGGGGTGGCGGCCGCGTTCGACGACGCGGGCGCGGTCAACGGCTCAGATTGCGGCAATCTCATCGCGACCGTACCCGGCGCGACGGGAGCGCCCGCGTACCTGTTCGTGTCTCACATCGACACCGTCGAGTCCGGCACGCCCCCGGTCACGCCGCACGTCGATGCCGACGGGATCATCCGCTCCGACGGCGAGACGATCCTCGGCGCCGACAACAAGGCGGCGGTCGCCGCGGTCATGGGCGTGTGCGCGGCCGCCGCCGCCCTCCCCGAGGCCCAACGGCCGACGGTGCACGCCGCCTTCACCTGCTGCGAGGAGAGCGGCAAGATGGGCGCCGGGGTGCTCTCCGCCGAACTGCTGGAGCGCGTCGACTGCGCCTTCTCCATCGACGGCGCCAAGCCCGTCGGCACGGTCATTACGCGTGCCCTGGGCCAGACTTCGTTCGTCTTCGTGGTCCACGGGCGGGCCGCCCACGCCGCCGCCAACCCCGAGGCGGGTGTCAACGCGATCGCCGTGGCCTGCGAGATCGTCGCCGCGTTGCCGCTGGGGCGGCTCCCCGGCGGAGGCAGCGCCAACGTCGCGGCGATCCTCGGCGGCTCGGTCATCGACCGCCTGACGCCCGAGATCATCGCCGAGGCCGGGGACCCGGAGACCGCGTTCCACACCGCGCTCACCAACTCCATTCCCGACAGGGCATTGGTCCGCGGCGAGGTTCGCGGCTACACGCTGGACGAGATCGAGACCACGATCGACGCCATCACGCGCACGGTCGCCTCCGCCTGCGAGGCCCGCGGCGCGCGGTATGAGTGGATGCGCGATCGCGAGCGGATGGTGCCGCCGTTCCCGCACGCCGAGGACTCGCGCGCCCGGGCGCTCGTGCACGCTGCGGCCGCGCGGGTCGACGGCGTGCGCATCGTCATGGAGGAGCGCCAGGCCACGCTCGAGGCCAACTACCTGGCGGCGCGCACCGACGTCGTGGCTCTCGCCAGCGGTGGCCGTGACCCCCACCAGCACACCGAGTCGATCCCCGTGACGGAGCTCGAGCGCCTCGAGGCGCTGCTGGTGGCGATCCTCACCGCCGACGCGCCCGGGCGCCTGGCGCGCCTGGCGCGCCTGGCGCATAGCGCTAATCCTGCCCGTCCTGGGTGACCGACTGGGCCAGCACCCCGGCGGTGGCGTAGATGTGCGCGAACGCGCGCGCGTCGTCGCCGCTCCACAGTGACGAGCCGTGGCCGTAGGTGGAGCCCAGGCGCCGACCGGCGTCGAGCAGGCTGTACTCGCTGCGCGTCCCCAGCGGAACGACGTTGCCCTTGTGCAGCCGCACGCGCACATCGCCGGTGACGCGCCCCTGCGAGCTGTCCAGGAAGGCGCGGATGTCGTCGAGCAGCGGGTCGTAGTAGCGACCCTCGTGCAGCATGTCGCCGAACGTCGTGCCCAGCGAGGCCTTCACCGTCTGCTGGGCGTTGGTGAGCACCAGCCGCTCGAGCTCGCGGTGGGCGGCGATGAGGATCAGCATGCCCGGCGCCTCGAAGCCCAGACGGCCGACGATGCCCATGATCGTCTGCCCGGTGTGGATCCCGCGGCCCACGCCGTGCACGCCCCCGAGGCGGTTGAGCAGGGCGAGCGTGTCATAGCCGGGCACGCCGATGCCCAGCTCGGCGACGGCCGTGTCGGCCTCGGCCACGCCGCTCACGGCGTCGCAGGCCACCGGCAGCCCCCGCTCGAAGCGCAGCACCAGCTCGGCCGGCTCGTCGGGCGCATCGGCGATCGAGCGCGTCGTCGGCCACGCCTCCTCGGGCAGGTACTCCCAGGAGCCGTAGGTCTCCTCGCCGCCGATGGTGGTGCCAAGAATGCCGAAGTTGAACGAGTACTTGGCGGTGATGTCAGATACCGGGTGGCCGCGCTCGCGCAGGAAGTCGCGCTCCTCCTCGCGGGTGTGCTGCTCGTCGCGGATGAGCCCGAAGATCTCGAGCTTGGGCGCCAGCGCCTTGGTGACGGCGTCGAAGCGGACGTGGTCGTTGCCCGCGCCGGTGGAGCCGTGCGCGATGACGTCGGCGCTCCGGTCCAGCGCGACCCGAGTGACCTCCTCGGCTTGGAGCATCCGCTCCACGCCGACGCACGAGGGATACACGCCGTTGCGCAGGTAGTTGGCCTTGAGGATGTAGGAGACGAACTGGTCGTAGAGGCGGGCGCGCCCGTCGATGACGACGTGGTCGTCGGCGCCCAGTTCCTCCGCGCGCTGCTCGATCTCGCGCAGTTCCTCGGGCGGGAAGCCACCCGTGTTGACGGTGACAGTCGTCACCCGCTCGCCGCGGTCCACCAGCACCGCCAGCGCATATGACGTATCCAGCCCGCCCGAGAAGGCGAGCACGTAGTGACGGCCGGGCATCAGCGGCGACCCCCGGGGGCGGACGGACGGACGCAGATCATCACGCGGGCACCTCCAGGATCGGGACCCGGTGATCGACGAACCCGGGGGATAGGACGAAGTAACGGCTGGTGCCGGCGTCGATCTTGGCCTGCATCTCCTGCTGGGAGTCCAGGTCCCGCGCGTCCATCCACGTGGTCGGGGCGCGCTCGGAGTCGTCGTCGTGCACGTCGGTGCGGTACACGAGCGTGTGCGGCACGGGATGCAGGTCCAGCACGGCGCAGACGATCTCCATGCGCCCGAACTTGCGGTGCACGCGAAGTGCCTGGTCGGTGAACTGGGCCACGCCGGTCAGCGTGGTGGCGCGGTAGACCTCCAGGCCCAGCGCCTTGGTGGTGGTGCCCAGCCCCGGGATCGCCGAGCACAGCGACCAGCCGACCCAGCCGCCCGGCACCGGGGTCGGTGCTGCGCAGTAGCCGGCGACGGGAATCGGCCCGTCGTAGCCCAGCCGCTCGGCCTCGGCGAGCACGGCGCCCAGCACCTGGCCGGTACGAGCCCGCTCGGAGGCGTAGCCGCGCTCCTCATCCGCCGCCGCGCGGGCGCGCTCGGGCGACAGGGTGACGAGCAGGAAGGCCGAGGGCAGCAGGCCCAGGTCGATCATCACCCAATTCTGCAACGGGATGCCCTTGTCCCCGAACGCCGTGGCGTTGAGGACGTTGTAGACGCGCATGAGGTCGGCCACGGTCCACTCCTCAGTGACCGGGGACAGCAAGTCCAGAGCCGACACCGGCACCCCGAACGGAGTGGTCTCGAGCTGGGCCAGCACGGACGCATTGGAGGCCAGGTACAGGCCGTAGTCCTCGGCCAGCAACTGGTGGGCCCCGCGGGCGATATCGGCACGGGTCAACGGCACGGGCGCGACTCTAG
Organism: uncultured Actinomycetota bacterium; assembly: GCA_963758035.1. GTDB lineage: Bacteria > Actinomycetota > Thermoleophilia > Solirubrobacterales > Solirubrobacteraceae > Palsa-465. The sequence goes on along the minus strand of CAVWTW010000010.1, from coordinate 118,915 downwards.
TGCAGGCGCGATCGCGCTCAAGGTCGCGCCCTGAGCGGCCGATGTCACGTCTAGTGAGCATCAGCGCAGTGGTCGGCCGTATCGACCAGATCATCCAACTGCAGCAGCAGATCCTCGACCCGGCGTCGCTCGCCGGGAGCTCCGCTGCGTCTGCGTCTGCGTCCATGTCCACGGGGGCCTCCTTCTCCACGGGCAGCGCCGCCACGGGCACGGGGACCTCCACCGACTTCGCCAGCCAGCTGGCCAGCGCGCAGGCCGCGGCCGGCTCTACGACATCGGGTGTCGTGGGCTCGAGCGCGGCGGGCGCCGTGGGCGCCAGCGGCGGTGTCAGCGTGGGCGATCCCCGCGTGGCGGCGATGGTCAACGAGGCCAACTCCCTCGTCGGCAAGCCCTACGTTTACGGTGGCGGCCACTCCGGCTGGGGTCCGCAGTCCGGCTATGACTGCTCGGGCTTCGTCTCGGCCGTGCTGCACGCCGGCGGCTACCTCACCTCGCCGGTGGACACCACCGCGCTGCCCAGCCAGCCCGGCATGGTGTCGGGCCCCGGCCAGGCGGTCACCGTCTATGACCGCGCCCTGTCGGGCCAGAACGGCCATGTGATCATCGACATCAACGGCCAGTTCTACGAGTCCGGCGGCATGCACGGCGCCTGGGGCGGCGGCGGCGGCGTGGAGAAGATCGGCACCCCGTCGGCGGCCTACCTGGCCACCTTCCCGACGGTGCTGCACCCCGAAGGTCTCTGAGCTCGCCTCGGGCCCGCGGAGCTTTAGCCCGCGACCTGCTGATACAGCGAGGGCAGGCTCGGATAACCGCTGGACGCCCACCCCGAGCCCTGCAGCGCTGAGATCTGCGCCTGGGGGGATTGCCCGGCGGTCCCGACGATGGCCTGGATCCCGGAGCTCGCCGTGCCATATCCGGGAATCGTGTTCTGGCCCTTGAGCCAGCCCGCCGTGGCGTCGGCGGCGGTGGTCGGATTGCTCCAGATCGAGTCAGCCGAGCCGTAGGTGCCACTGTCGGTGTAGCCGATGTTCAGCCAGTCGTTGTTGTTGGCGCTCTGGCGTGAGACCGCAGCACCTCCTGACTCCTCGGCCAGCAGCCACGCCGACACGACTCCGGGATCCAGCCCGGTCTGGCTGGCCAGCTCCGAGGCGAACTGCTGCTGGCCCGAGGTCAGCATCGTGCTCGCGCTCGATGGCAGCGACGTCGTGCCGGTCGCGCTGGTGCCCGACGTACCCATCGCGCCGTTGAGCGCGGAGGAGAACGTCATGGATGCGCCGGGGGTCGCGCCGGACGTCGTCGAGGTCGACGACGCGGGGGACTGAGGCGTGAAGGCGGTCTGGAGGCCGGTGATCTGCGTCTCGATCGCCGAGACGCGTGAGAGGACGTCGACGTAGCTCATCGTCTCATTCGATCATCGACCGCCCGGCTCACGACCTTGAGCCGGTGAGACCGCGCGCCGCGCCCAGCACGGCCGCGAGAGCATCGCGCCGCGGGGCGACGACGGCGTTACCGGCGGCGATCGCCATGCGTTCATGTCCGGCGCACGCTCCGTGCAGCGGGACGAAGGCGTCCATGGCGGCGTGCAGCCGGCGGTCGCGTTCGGGGACGGCGGGCTCCATCAGCACGTTGATGTCGGCGCAGGACTCGATATCGGCGCCCGATGACTGGGCGGCGGCGAGCACGCGCGCCTCCAGCGCCTCGGGGTCGCCGTCGACCGCCGGATCGGCGAGCAGGTACAGGCAGCCGGGGGTGGCGGCGTCGGTGAGCTCGCCCCAGCGGGCCAGTAGCTCGCCCAGCTCATCCTCGGCCCGCCACGCCGGCGTCGCCAGGATGCGGACCTCGACGGCCTCGGTCAGCGGGAAGGGCTCCGGCTCGGCGGGACCGGCCAGACGCGGGGTCTGCGCGGCCAGCGCAGCGATCCGTTCCTCGTAGGCCGCCGCGACCGTCGTCCAGGACAAACGCTCCGCCGCCGCGCGTCCGGCGGCGCCGCGGCGCTCGCGCTCGGTGCGATCGGCGTCTGCGGCCTCCCGCAGCAGCGCCACCAGGTGCGAGGCGTCGGGCTCGAGCATCCACGGGCGACCGGCCGTCGGCAGGTCGCCGACGCGATCGTCGGCGAAGGTGGCACGGCGCGACGCGATGCGCCAGCCGGCGTCGGGAGGGCAGAACTCGTCGGTCGGGCCGCCCGCGGTGGCGATGACCGGAAGGCCGCACGCCATTGCCTCGAGCACCGGCATCGCGAACCCCTCACCGCGGTAGGGCGCCACCAGCACGTCGCACGAGCGATACAGCGCGGCGATCTCGTCGGTGGACAGGTCGTCCTCGACGAGCACGATGCGCGGCAGCGCGCCCGACGCAGCGTGGGCGCGGATCGCCTCGCGCGGGCCCTCGCCCCGATAGATGCCGTCAGCGCCGAAGTCCTTGATCACCAGCGTGACGTCTGCGCGCCCGGCAAAGGCCTCGCGCCACGCGGCGAGCAGCACGTCGGGGCCCTTGCGCGCGACCAGGCCGCCGACGAACAGGAAGCGCAGGCCGGCGCCGGGGATCTCGCGGCGGGGGCCGTCGGGCGAGAACCGCTCGAGGTCGACGCCGTTGGGAATGACGACGACCCGCGCGGGGTCGACACCGGCGTCCAGGTACATCCCGCGAACGTACTCAGACGGCACCCACAGCTCATCGACGTTGTCGGCCAGCGGACCGCACCATGCCTGCGGCACCGCGCCGAACTCCCAGGGTTGGATGATCGCCAGCCGGCCCGCCGGGGCGGGGCGCAGATCCGGCGGCCACTGGTGGCGGACCTCGACGTCGGCGGCGTGAGGCAGGGGCGGGCCGGCCGGGCGGGCGCCATGGGCGGGCGGAGCATCATCGCGGGGCACGCGTTGCACGTCGCCGGCCAGGAGCTCGGTGACCTGATCGTTGATGATCGATAGGCTCGTCGGCAATCCGTGGTCGCCCTGCCAGCGGATGGCGAGCGTCGCGGCGGCAGGAGGCTCGGTGATCCTGCCGGGACGCTCCCCAGCGTAGTAGGCCTCGAGCTCGTCCACGTAGTCGCCGAACGCCTTGGGCGCAGTGATCTGGGACTGGAGGCGCTCCAGCAGGCCGGGCTCGCCGGCGAGGCGGTCCAGTTGCCGGGCCAGGTCATCCACGTCGAGGCCGTCGAAGGTCAGGCCGTCGATTCCGTCGCGGATCGATTCGGGCAGCCCGCCGAGACGCGGGACGAGCAGCGGCGTGCGGGCGGCCAGGCACTCGGCCGCGGCCAGCGGCGCACAGTCCCACCACATCGACGGAAGCACGACCGCGTCGACGTCGGCGAGCAGCTCGGAGATCTGGTCGGGGGAGAAACGACCGACCACCTCGATGGCCCCGCGCCGGTCGATCCCACGCAGCTGGCGCTCGAACTGCGGCGGGATCTCGCCCAGGATCTTGACCTTGATCCGCGCCTCCGTCTGCTGCGCGGCGGCGGTGAGCAGCTGGGGACCCTTGTGCGGGTAGGCGGACCCCAGGAACCCGACGGTCAGCTGGTCGCCGACGCGTCCCGGCCGGCGGGCCTCGCCGAGCCGGCTCCAGATCTCGGTCTCGTGCGGCATCGCCTGGCGGACGACATCGACGAGATCGGCGCCGTAGCCGGCGGCCAGCAGGGTACGGCGCACCGCGTCCGACACGGCAAGGATGGAGGTCAGGCCCCGCTGTGCCCGGGCCCGGATCCCGGCCAGCCGCCGCTGGTGGGCGGCGACATCAGGACTGCCGACGCAGGAGGCGCATCGCGCCCCGTCCCCGGGGCCGGCGCAGATCGAGCCCTCTTGGTCGAGCAGATAGGCCCGTGGGCAGATCAGCCAGTAGTTGTGTGTGGTGAAGTAGGCCGGGAGTCCGCGAGCGGCAGCGTGGTCCATGAGCGACGCGCCGAGGTTGTGCAGGTTGTGGAAGTGGACGACCTCTGGGGCAAGGCGATCCAGCGCCTGGGCGAAGGCCTGGCTGATCGGCGGGTCGTCGAGCTCGCGGTCGGGATTGCCGAGGTCGAACAGGCCGTGAGGCCGGTTGTGCACCCCGATCAGGCGCACGCCGTCGTCGTGGGACTCGCGGACCTCGTACGGCTGCCGGGACTCGGTCGGCGTCACGGCGGCGTGGAATACGGTCACGTCCCAGCCGCGGCGCACCAACTCCTTGGCGGCCAGCCGCGGAACCGTCGTCCCACCGCCGCTGTCGTTGAACCCGAACGACGTCATCATCAGACGGCGCGGGCGGGACTGAGCCGCGGCCATGCGATCAGGACGCGGTGGTCAGCGAGGGTGCGGAGTGCAGGACGCCGCGCAGGTGCTCGGGGCGTAGCCGGAGGGAGAGATCGCCGGCCTCGATGGTCTGCTCCTCCAGGAACAGCACCGATGCCGACAGGAGTCCAAGCGCCTCGGCGGCGCGGGTTCGCTCGGTCACGGCGAGATCGGACCGTTTCACCCGATCCAGCGCCTCCTCCAGCTCCATCTCGCCCGCGAGGGGCAGGAGCCCGAGCAGGTCGGCCGCCGCGGTGCCGGCCTCGGAGACCAGGCGCTGGTGGCCGCGCCCCTCGCGCTCGACGCGCAGATGGGCGTGCTCGATCCCGACCGCGAACATGCGGCCGACCAGGAAGTCGTCGTTGAGCCGGTCCGCCGAGATGCGATGTCCGACGGCGGCGCCGGGGAGGTACAGGGTGCCGCCCAGCCCACGCAGGTGCAGGCGCCAGGCGACGGCGACCTCTTCGCTGCCGATCTTGACGTCCGGCGCGTAGCCGAGGTGGCCATCGAAGCCCCCGACCGCCATCAGCGCCTCTTTGCGGATTGCCCAGTTCGCGCCGTAGACGATCTCTGGCGGGGTCAGGACGCGCGTCATCTCGCCGGCGTCGAGCACGCTGAGGGCGCCCTCGAGTCCGGGTGCCGGCCAGCCGGGCTCGCGCTCGGCCGGCCACAGCGCGGCGATGGGACCGCCGGCGGCGACAATGCCGTCGGCGCGCAGGCCCCAGGCGATGCTCTGGCGCCATCCGGGCGCGGGCCGGGCGTCGTCGTCGAGGTAGCACAGATACGCGTTGGCGGCCGCGCGGGCACCGGCGTTGCGGGCGTGCGACAGACCGGGGGTGTCCTCGTGGACGACGCGGACGCCCGGGTAGTGGGCGGCGAGGTCACGGGCGATCTCGGGGGTAGCGTCCGTGGAGCCGTTATCCACGACGATGACCTCATTGCCGTTGACGGTGGCGCCGTGGGCGGCGAGCAGCGCGACCGCCTCGGGCAGCTCCTCGGCGCGGTTGCGTGTGCAGATGATCACGCTCACCGGACCGGAGTCGATCCTGTGCACGCGGGCGCTCGGGTGGACGGCCAGGGGGCCGTGCTCCAGCGCCCAGTTGGCGAGCTGGCGCTCGGGATGGCCCTCGCGCATCGGCAGTGACACCGGTGCCTGCTCCCAGACCTCGCGCGTCGCCGCCAGGCAGTCGAACGGCAGCGCCGTGATCGGGCGTGGATCGCCGGCGCGAAGGGGCCACAGGGTGCCGTCGGAGCCGACGTGGAGCCCCTGCTCGGCGTCGATGCTGGCGCCCGCGAACGACGCGTTGTCTCCCAGCGCCTCCAGCAGCGGGCCAACCAGGTCGGCTTGCGGGAGGGCCATCGAGCCGAGCGTGATGAGCACCGGAGCCGACGTCGCTTCGATGGCCAGGCGCTGGGACTGCTCACGGCCGGGGTGCTTATCGGTGCGGATGATCCGCGCCCCGGACTGGGCGGCGAGCATCTTGCTCGTCGCGCCGTTGTGGCCAAAGGCGATGATCACGACCTCGGCGTCGTGGCCGGCGATCGCCGGTCCGAGCAGCTCGAGCTGCGCGTGCAGATGGCGGGCGTTGAGCGCGCCTTGGAGCGCGACGGCCACCTTAGGCCGCGGCGCGCCTCGGCGCCGGGTGGCCGACGAGGCCGTCGATGAGGCAGGCGCGGTGACGGCGGACGGCGCGGCGTCGAGCATGACGGTCCGCGGGAGCGGCGCCGTGCCCGGCACCCAGGGGACGATCTGGATGTCCGCGGTGGCGTCGAGATCGATGGCCAGCTCGGTGGCGAGCGCCGTCACCCGCTCAAACGCCGCCTGCGGCGCCTCGGGATCGTCGGCGGGCACGGTCAGGGTCAGCGTGATCGGATCGCCGGCGATGTGGTCGCGGGTGAACGTGGTCAGCAACCCGCCAAGCTCCTCGCCGTCGGCTCGAGCCTGCCAGCGCACCGGACAGGCGGCGCGCAGCGAGCGGCGGACGCCGGCGCGCGCGGCCTCGGGCCCCATTCGCGACGCCAGCGGCTTGGGTGCCTCGGTGGCCAGGCGGTACCAGAGCTCCTCATCGGTGTGCAGACGGGCGATGGCGGCGGCGAAGCCAGCCGGATCGTCGGCGACGAGCAGGTGCTCGCCGTCGGTGAGGCCCATGCCCTCGGCGCCGATCGTGGTCGTCACCACCGGCAGGCCGGCGGCGATCGCCTGGACGATCTTGCCCTTGATGCCGGCGCCGTAGCGAAGCGGAGCGATCGAGATCATCGCCTGCGCCATGTAGGACTCGAGCTCGGGCACCCACCCGGTCACGGTCACGTCGTCGGCGGCCAGGGCGAGGATCTCCTCGGGCGGGGCGCTGCCCGCCACGGTCAGGTGGATGCCGGGGACCGCGGCGCGAACCAGCGGCCAGGTGTCGCGATGGAACGCGGTCACCGCATCGACGTTGGGGGCGTGCCAGAAGTTGCCGACGAACAGCAGCCCTGACCGCGCCGAGCGATCGGCGACGACGGGCGGGAAATCCTCCACCAGCGACACGATCTGCACCGGCACGTCGGGAGCCAGCTCGCGGGTGGCCTGTCCGTCGACCTCGCTGATGGCGACGTTGACGTCGGCGGCGCCGTAGACGGCCCGCTCGCGGTCTCGGGTGCGCTCGGCGGCGGCGATCGCCGTGGGGTCACCCGAGAGCGTCGCGCCGCGATGCTCGCGGATCCACTGTATGTCACTGGAGTCGACCACGACCTGGGTGGCAGGCGAATGCTGCCGGATGAGCGGCGTGTACTGCTCCGCGATGTCATAGAGCGACAGCCAGGCGACGTCGAAGTTCCCGCGGTCCAAGAGCCACTTCAGATCGAGCGTCTCGATCGTCCAGCGCCAGCCTCGCTCGGGGAAGCGCTCGCCGAGCCGCACCGCGTCGAGCGGAAACACCTCGGCGACGCCCATCTGCAGCAGGCGCGCGCTGTTGTGGAACTGATCCCCGCCCCCGCGCGCGAGGAAGGTGACGCGGTGACCCTCGGCCACCATCTGCTCGACGATGCGCAAGAGGCGCAGCGAGCAGGCGTCGCGGTCCGGCGGGGGCACGTCGCCATGGACGACGAGGACGTTCAGCGGTGGGTCGAGCAGGGTGAAATCCATCGAGGTAGTCGTGTTATCGGCAGGCCCCCCGGAGGAGTTGAGCGGTCCGATCCGACATCGGTCTGCCGCGCTCAAGTCCGCGGCGGGCCGGCCGACAACCCCGCACATGACCCCGACCTCGATCGGCTCTCCCCTGCTTCGGCCCGCCCCGGCGCGCGGGCGGGCGGGCGGTTCTCACTACGACGTGCTCGTCGTCGGCGCGGGCTTCAGCGGCAGCGTGATGGCCGAGCGCGCGGCCAGCCAGGGCCTGAGTGTCCTGATGGTGGACAAGCGTGACCACATCGGCGGCAACGCCTACGACGAGATCGACGCCGCCGGTGTTCTCATCCACCGTTACGGCCCGCACATCTTCCACACCAACTCCGACAAGGTGAGCTCTTACCTCTCCCGCTTCACGGAGTGGCATCCGTATGAGCACCGAGTCCTGGCCACCGTCGGTCAGCAGCAGGTGCCGGTCCCGATCAACCGCACGACGATCAACGCGCTGCACAACCTGTCGCTGGACTCCGACGCCGCCGCGGAGGCCTACCTGGCCGGGCTGGCCGAGACCAAGGCGCGGACTGAGAACTCCGAGGACGCCGTCGTCGGCAAGGTCGGTCGCGATCTCTACGAGCGGCTGTTCCGCGGCTACACGCGCAAGCAGTGGGCCCTGGATCCCTCCGAGCTCGACGCCTCGGTGTGTGCCCGGATCCCAGTCCGCCACAACACCGACGACCGTTACTTCACCGACAGCTTTCAGTTCATGCCGAGCATCGGTTACACCCGGATGTTCGAGCGCATGCACGACCATCCACTGATCACCGTTCGCGTCGGCACCGACTTCGCCGATGTCCCGGACACGATCAGCTACGGCAAGCTCGTCTGGACCGGGCCGATCGACGCGTACTTCGACTACCGGCTCGGCAAGCTGCCCTACCGCAGCCTCACCTTCCGGACCGAGACCTACGACACCCGCGACGGCGGCCTGGTGCAGCCCGTGGGCCAGGTGAACTTCCCCGGTGAGGACGTCGACTACACGCGCATCACAGAGTTTCGCCACCTGACCGGCCAGCTCTCGTACAAGTCGACCGTCGCCTACGAGTATCCCTGCGCCGAGGGCGATCCGTACTACCCCATCCCGCGTCAGCAGAACCGGGATCTCTACAAGCAGTACCAGCAACTGGCCGAGCGCGAGCGCGACGTCGTGTTCGTCGGCCGCTTGGCGCGCTATCAATACCTGAACATGGATCAGGTCGTCGCCCAGTCACTGGTGGCGGCGCGGGAGGCGTTCGGCGCGGCTGCCGACGTTCCGGCAGCCGGCTCCGGCATCGCGCGTGCCGCCTAGCGCTCCCACCGTGAGCGTCCTGATGGGCGCTTACAACTATGCGCAATACGTCGGGCGCGCGATCGAGAGCGCGCTCGAACAGGACTACCCGGCCGACCGGATGGAGATCGTCGTCGTCGACGACGGCTCGACCGACGACACGCCGCAGATCGTCTCCGAGCTGGCCGAGCGCCATCCCGGGCGGATCAAGTTCGTGCAGCAGGCCAACGGCGGCTACATCGCCGCGACCAATCGCGCGGTGTCCGAGGCCGGCGGTGAGCTGCTCGCGCTGCTCGACGCTGACGACGTGTGGCTGCCCTCCAAGGTCTCGCGTCAGGTGGCGCTGTTGCAGTCGCGCCCGAAGCTCGGGATGGTCTTCTGCGACATGGTCGTGGTCGACGGCAACGAGATGACCCTGCGCCCGTCACTGATCGGCCAGCTCGGCGATCTGCCAGAGCAGGCGTTCGCGCGGATCCTGTACCAGAACGTCGCGACCCAGTCCTCGATCATGATCCGCAGCACGCTGCGCGAGTACTTCGATCCGATCCCGGCCGGCATCCCCTATGCGGACTGGTGGCTGACCCTGCGCGCCGCCGAGGTGTCCGAGGTCGACTACATCCGCGAGCCGCTGGCGCTCTACCGCGAGCACGGCGCCAATCTCACCGGCGGGATCAGCGGCGGCCCGCGCGCGGTGCGCGAGCACCGCAAAGAGGTCGCCTTCCAGCTGTGGGCGCTGCGCCAGCTTGCCCTCGACTCGCTCTCCCCCGACGATCTCGCCTTCGTCTGGAGCGGCGTGGAGGAGCACGCGCGCGGCGTGCTGGCGGCGGCCGGCTCCTACTTCATGGCCCCGGCCGACACCGACCCCGAGGGGGCCGCCACGGCCGACGCGTGCCTGGCGCAGGCCGACGCCGCGCTGGAGGACGGAGATCTCGCGCGCGAGGCGATGCTGGCGCTCCGCGCGCTGGCCTGGGATCCGTTCCGAGTTGGCGCCAAGGACCGCTTCGACGACGCCACTGCTCGCGCCAAGGCGGCCCTGGCCGTCGAGCACCCGCTCGCCGGGTCCCGGATGTTCGTCGCACTGGCCGACGCCCACGAGCTGCTCGCCGGGGACGACATGATCGAGCGCTACGCCGAGGCGATGGGGGGCTCTGAGCTCATCACACTGGCGATCGATGCCACCCGGATGGCGCCCGATGACGCCGCCCGCGAATTGCCGGCCCTCATCGAGCGCTGTGGGTTGGCCGACCGGGCCGACATCGACCTGCTCGCGGTGATCGACGAGCGCGACGCGGCCCAGCGCCACCGGATGCGCAGCGGCGCGCGCGCCGTCTACCGCCGCGCTGCCGACGGCGGCGCGGCCACCGACGGCGGCCCGCCCATGTTCACCCCGGACTCGCTGGGTGAACTGCGTGCCTACGCCCAGCGGACGCTGCTCGGATTCTGACCGACGCGCCGCGCGCGTCAGCTGAGGAACGGCTGCTCGGTCCACTCCTCGCGCAGCGGACCCGAGGCGTGGCGCACGAGCGCGACCCACTTGTCGGTGCGCGCGATGAGCTCCCACCGTGGGTCCTTGGCGAAGAACTCGAACAGGCCCAGGGTCACCATCGGGAGCTGGATGTCGTCCATGACGCAGATCCCTCCGTCGCGCAGGCGGCCGGCGGCATAGAACCAGTCGACGATGGCCGCCGGAAAGGCGTGCGAGCCGTCGATGAAGGTGAGGTCGAGCTCGGTCGGCTCCAGGCGGGGCAGAACGTCGTCCGACGGCCCGACCTCGAACGTCAGCCTGCTGATGTCCACGCCCTGCTGAGCCGCCCAGGAGATGAGGATGTCGACCTCGTTCTGGTCATAGACCACGCAGGTGTGCTCGGCCCCCCACAGGGCGAATAGCGCGGTGGAGATGCCACAGCCCGTCTCCAGAGTCCGGGCCCCGGGCTCGACATGACGGGCGAGGAAGTCGTAGCAGTCGTGGGCGGTGGACCAGACGCCCGTCTCGCCGGCCGCGGTGCCGTGCACCGGCGGCGGATTGAGAACGACGCGCTCGATGAGCGCCTGGCGGGTGGACACGTCAGACATACCGGTAGTCTCACACAGCGCAGTGGACGAGCGCTCTGACCACCCCGCGGAGGCGGCGGCCGACGGCCCGCCGCCGCTCGATCTACCCGGTTCGTTCGTCACGGTGGTCGACATCCAGGAGCTGGCCACCCAGCCACTCCAGTTCGCCCGCTACTTCCAGACCTTCGGCCCCGATGACGACGCGTCCCTGCTCATCTACGCCCCGACCTCCGACTTTCAGTGGGCCGGGGAGACCGTCGGCGCGATGCTGGCCGCCGGCGGGATCGACCCCGACGACTGCGCGGGGGTCACGCTGTGGATCGTCGACGGCGGCGAACGCGCGCTGGACACCGCCGCCCGCCGGTCACACGCCGTGCTGGCCACCGGCGACGGCGGCTGGCTCCCGATCCCGCGTCCGGTCTACGGCGTGGGCGAGCTCGAGGGGCTTCGCCGCCAGGCCGAGCGGCACTGGGGGCAGCGCGACCGCCATCAGCTGTACTCGTATGAGGCGGCGATCAGCTTCGTCGTCGAGCGGGGCTGGCTGTCGGAGTTCCACGCCCGCGACGGCTCGGTGCCGGAGACGTCGATGGAGCGGATCGCGGCCGCGCTGGACCGGTTCGCCCCGCCGGCGCCCCGGCTGCTGCACGTCGGCAACTTCGTCGGTATCTCGCTCTCCTACCTGCTCGACTGGGGGCGCGATCACGGCGCGACCGTGTTCTCGGTGGATCCTGACATCCCCCACCGGGGCGTCGAGCACACCCAGCTCGTCGTCAATGACCTGCTGGCCAACTTCGGTCTCACCGAGCGCCACGTGCTCATCTGCGGCTTCAGCCTGGAGAAGAACTTCTCCAATGACAGCGTCGTGTTCGAGGGCTACAACCCGGCGACGGCCTGGGCCCAGGAGGCGGCACCTGAGAACGTCCTCCCGCGCCTGGTCGACACCGGGCTGACCTTCGACGCCGCGTTCATCGACGGCAACCACGACTCGGCCTATCTGCGTCGCGAGCTGACCCAGCTCACGGCCCTGCTGGCGCCGGGTGGGCTGCTCGTCCTCGACGACGTCAATGAGTGGTGGGCGGGGGTGCGCGCCGTGTTCGACGAGGCGATCGGCGGCGACGACTGGCCGTTTGAGAAGGTCGACGCCGACGGACGGATCGGGATCCTGCGCCGGCGCTGACCTCTGGACGCTCGGGCGCCATGGTCCTCGTTGAAAAGCAGGCTTGGGAGGGGGGTGAATCCGGCTGCCCTGGAGGCTCTTATCTATATGGGAGCCGAACAACCTGGATTTCGCGGGAAACCTGGATCGCGTCCGCAGGTTTGGCGCGTATCCCATGTGAGGGATGGAGATCGTGGGAAACTCGAGTGGGCGACGGAGGTTTCGCACGTTCTCCAGGTTCGGGGGACCGGGGAGAGAGGTTTGGCGGAGGTCGCTAGTGCGCAACGCGGCCTGGTGCACCGGTCACAGTTGCGCGCCCTGGGGTCGACCGTGGCTCCTACGAACATCGCCTGCGGACGGGCGCGCTGCACCACGTGCTGCCATCGGTGCTGTCTGTCGTCCACCCGCTCCTCGAACCGCTGACCGCCGAGACCGCAGCGCTCCTCTATGCCGGCACGAACGCCGTCCTGAGCCATGACAGTGCCGCCGCGCTCTGGGGGCTGACCGAAACCCCCTCCTTCGTGGCCATCACGATGATCGGGCGCCACGCCCGACGCCAGCCGACCCTACGGATCCACGAGGTAAAGCATCTCGACATCCGCGACGTACGGCTGCACCAGGGCTTCCCGGTGACCGCTCCGGCGCGCACGCTGATCGACTGTGCCAGCACGTCGCGCGTCGACCGGCTGCTCAACGAGGCACGAGCGCTCAAGCTGGTCAAGGACGCCGAGCTGCAGGCGGCGATGGATCGGTGCCCGGGACGCAGGGGTGTGGCGGCGCTGCGGGCGCTGCTGGCAGCCGAGAAGGAAACTGGCTTTACGCGTTCGAGGGCCGAGCGGATCCTGAAACAGCTGGTCCGCGAGGCCGAGCTCGAACGTCCCATCTTCAACACCTACGTCGACGGGGTCGAGGCCGACGCGTACTGGCCGCGGCTCAAGCTGGTCGTCGAGGTCGATGGCCACCAGTTCCACGCGAGCTACCAGGCGTTTCAGCGCGATCGCGCCAAGGCCAACAAACTGATCGCTGCCGGCCACGTGGTCCTCCGCTTCACCTGGGCGCAGCTCACCAAGCGACCCATGCTGGTCCTCGCCACCATCGCGCGGACGCTGGGTCGGCTCGAGGCCACGGTGGCTTAGAGGCCATCTCACAACCCCCCGCGCTCGCCAGCCCCACACGCGGGGTTGTGAGATGGCCTCTTAACAGAGAGAGGCGGACCGAAGTCCGCCTCTCTCCAACCGTTCCCTCGATGGATCGGATCTGATATAGGCCTCGCGGTGGTTAGCGACCTGGGTGAGCGCGAGGCGTTGTTGTTCTCGAGGCGGTCAGCCGAGCTGCCGCAGATCGAGCTTGGGACATCGGGCCGGCGGCGCCTACGTGTCGCCTGCCTGCCTGATGAAGACGTATAGGTGAGGTGTCTGGCCGGGCGACGCCCGAAGGCGCCGCCCGATCAAACAAACGTCAGCTCGAACTAGCCGAGGAGCTTCAGGATCAGCTGGGGCTGCGAGTTGGCCTGAGCCAGCATCGAAGTACCAGCCTGCTCCAGGATCTGCTCCTGGGTCATGTTCGTCATCTCCTGCGCCATGTTGACGTCCTTGATCTGGCTGTTGGACGCCGACAGGTTCTGCTCGGTCGAGGAGATCGAGTCGGAGGTGTACTGGAGACGGTTCTGCACCGCACCCAGCGTGGCCGCCATGCTGGAGATGTTGTTGATGGCGCTGGTGAGGCTGGTCAGAGCGCTCGCGCTGGACAGGTCGATGACCGTTCCACCGGAGGACGCCTGGGTCCAGTCGAAGCCAAGGCCGCCCAGTCCGCCCGCGCCCTCAACGTTCGAGAACGTGGCAGTCAGGGTGTCGCCGCTGTTCGCGCCGACCTGGAAGGTGACCGTTCCGCTGCTGCCGGCGCTGCCGTTCAGCAGGTTGAGCCCGTTGAAGTTCGAGGAGCTCTGCTGGCGGTCGATTTCCTGCGTCAGCTGGTTGACCTCGGCCTGGATGTCGGTCTTGTCCGTGCTCGAGTTCGAGCCGTTGTTGTACTGGACACCCAGCTCGTACACCCGCTGAAGCATGTTCTGCACGTCATTCAGTGAACTTGACGCGGTCTGCACCATCGAAATGGCGTCGTTGGTGTTGCTGCTCGCCTGGTTCAGGCCGTTGACCTGAGAGGTCAGGCCCTGCGAGATCGCGTAGCCAGCGGCGTCATCGGCGGCGCTGTTGATGCGCAGGCCCGAAGAAAGGCGAGCCATCGACTGCGAGACGGCGTTGGACGAGTTCAGCAGGTTCTGCTGAGTGTTCATCGCCGAGATGTTCGTCAGAATAGACAGGGACATAGTGAGTACACCTCCATGGTGTGGTTTGGGTTGTTAGTCCCCCGGCTGCTCCTTGCGGCCGGTTACATACGGAGTTATCGACGTCAGGCGGGACGACTTTAGGCGTGTCCAGGACCGTCTGGACACTTTGCTCAAGACGCGCCCGCAGCTGCTGCGAGCACGGCGCCGGGCCGTGCGTCAGACGATGACGTCGACGTGCAGGCGACCGTCGTCCTCGCCCGCATCGTCATCGTCAGAGGAGGACTCCTGGTCGTTGTAGGAGTCCTGGCGGCGCCGGCGGCGCTCGCGCTCCTCCTCCTGGCGCCGGCGCTCGACCTGGCGGTCGGTCGGCCTCACTGCCGGGGCCGGGGCGACACGGGGAATGTTGGGGGCCGTCGGAACAATCGGGTGAATCGGATCCATGGCCTGCTCCTATTGGATACCCAGCCCGAGGGCGGCGTGCTACTTCCCGTCGCCCTCAGGCGCCGCGGCGTTCCCGGCGCCGGCTGTGACCGGCTCCATCCGCGCCCGACCGCTCTCGAGCGCCGCGCGCAATTCGGCCAGGACCAGCTGGCGCCAGACGGTCACCGCGCACATCCAGGCCAGCAGGTATCCGCCGATGCCCGCGATGAGCGCGCGGAGGGCCACCTGATCGGCGGGCACCTGGGCCTTGAACGAGAAGTAGGCGGTGATGAGGAAGAAGGTGACGCCACCGAAGCCCTTGGCGCGCCGGACCTGGGCGGCGGCGCGAGGATGCCCGGCGACGCTGATGCCGTCAGCCGCGCCCTTCCCCTTCTTGCCCTTCTTGTCGCCCTTGGCCTTGCCTTTGGCGTTGCTCTTGTCCTTGGCCATCGTCGTGTCCTCGCTCGCTGGTGGGCCGGGCTGCTCAGATCAGGTCGCCGCGGGTCCGCGCCCGGGCCGTACGCATGCACTCGAACACGAAGCGGATGAGTCGCTGGCGGTCGTGCTCGGCAATCTGCTCAAACATCAGGGCCCGCTTGCCGTCCTCGCGGATGCGAACGACACGGGCGATCCCTTCGATCGGAAGCTCGGTGGTGACGACGGAGATGGTGAAGCGGATCGTCTGATCCACCGCCAGGGTCTCGTCGTCGGAGAGCAGCATTCCGCCACCGCTGAGATCGACGGTGTGCACGCGGCGTCTGCCCTCGATCTCGGACTCCACCGTGACCGGGTGGGGCGTGTGCACGCGCACGAAGTCGCGGCGCTGGAGAATCTCGGCGTCGCCGTCGGGATGAAAGCGGATGAGGCTGGGGTCCTCGAAGACGGCCTCGCCACGCAGCTTGATCAGCCCGCGGCGCGAGGTGTATTCGAGCTTGGCGGCCTCCACGGAGTCGCTCTCGCGCTCGTCGTCGAGGTTGACGAGCACCACCAGTACCACTTCCTCGCCGCGCTCGAACGTGCGCACGGGCACCTCCTCGCCGGTCGGCGTGGTGAGGGTGCCCTGCCCGCTGCCGGGGAAGAGCGTCACGTTGTTGGGTGCGATCTCGGTGGGTTTGGTCATCTCAGCAACTCAGCTGCGATGTCTTCAGGATCGGCAGATGCGACGGCCTCCTGAAGGGTCAATCCGGTCAATGTGTAGGCCAGCGGGATCCCGGTCAGCATCGTCAGCTCGGCGATCTGGCCCAGCTCGTCGGTCTCGTCGACGTGCGTGGCGACCATTCCGGTGAGATCGAAGGCGGAGAAGCTGTCGACGAGCTTGACCGCCGCGCCAAAGCTGAGGGTGGCCGGCACGGTCAGGTAGATGCCGTCGAGCCCGAAGCTGTGCAGGGTGTCGGCCATTACGTCGATCGTCGAGTCGTCCCGCGGAGCCGCGGCGGCGGTATCGATGATGACCAGGCCCCGGGCGCGCGCCGAGCTGACGGCCCGCGCCGTGGCCCGCGTGCGCATGGCCGGGATGATGTTGACCGGCTCGCCGTGCAGCAGCGCGCCGAGCTCGTCCTCGCGCCCGGGCGTGCCGAGGCTGGCGACGCTCACCAGCGTGCCGGCACGGGCCTGCGCCGCCGCCAGGGCGGCCACGCTGCGCGTCTTGCCCGAGCCGCCCGCCCCCACCACGGCGATCGCACCGTGCTCCTGCGGGAGCGCCACCGGCGCCGGCAGCGACGCTGCGATCATCGCCGTGAGATCGTCGGTGAGGGTGCCGCCGGCGCTGAACGGGCCACGACGGGAGACGGCCGCACCCACTAGGGCGGCGGCCCGGCCGGGCGTCAGCCCAGAGGCGACGAGCCGCCGCTCGAGATCGGCCTCGCGGCGATGGAGCTCCGCGCGCTCGCGGGCGCGCTCCTCGTCCTCCGGGAGCGGTGCCTCGGGGGCGGGGGCCGGGGTGGGCGTGGCTGCGGGCGCAGCCGGCGGGGGCGTGCCGGCGCCCGGGAACGGCCGGGCCGAGGCAGCGGGGCGCGCCACGCGGGCCTGGTGCTCGCGCTCGCGGCGCTCGTTGGCCGCGGCCGTGGCGTCGAGGGCGGCGCGCAGCATCCGCTCCGCGGCCGGGAGCAGGCCACCGCGGCGGCGGGTGGCGTAGCCGTACTCAGGCGCTATGGGTGTGGGCGGCGATGGGGGCGGCGGCGCCTGGGCGGCGGGTGTGGCGGGCTCCGGGATCGGCTCGGGCTCGACCGGCTCTGGGATCGGCTCCGGCTCGACCGGCTCTGGAATCGGCTCGGCCTCGACCGGCTCCGGCTCGGGCTCGACCACGTCGAACTCCTCGGCCATCGGTTCGGGTTCGGGCTCTTCGGCGATCGGTTCCGGGTCGGGTTCTGTGACCTCCCCTTCCGGCACAACCTCAACCTCAGGCTCAGGTTGAGGCTCAGGCGTGTCGTCGGTCATCAGGGACTCGGCGGCGAACGCGAGCCACGGGGCGGGATCGAGCTCGCGCCGGGCGGGGCGAGGCGCGCGGTCCACCGGCTCCGGGGTCGGCTCGGGCTCCACGAACTCCGGCTCGGGCCCGACGGCCTCGGGCTCCACGAACTCGGGCTCCACGAGCTCCGGCTCGGGCCCGACGGCCTCGGGCTCGGCGAACACCGGCTCGGGTTCGTCCCACTCGATCACCGGCTCGGCCTCCACGACCTCGGGCTCGGGCTCGGGCTCGGGCTCTGCGAGCTCCGGCTCGGGCGCCGCCGCCGCCGGAGACTCATGGAAATCATCGAAGGCGATGAACGAGGGGGCGGCCGGAGGCGCAGGGGGAGATGGCTCCGGCTCCGGCTCGGGTTCGACCTCAGTCAGACGCGCGTCGGTCTCGAACGACGCCTCCTCCAGGCGCGCAGCGAACGAGGCCTCGTCGAGGAACGGCGTCACCGCCGGCGGGGCCGGAGGCGCCACGGGCAGCTCGGGGGCGGGCGGGGCCGCCGCAGGGACCTCCGAAGCCGGCGGGAGGGGCGCCGGCGGGACGGGCGAGGGAGTTGCCGAGGCCGGCGGGACGGGAATCGCGGGCTCGGGGGCGCCAGCGGCCGGCGCCACAGAAGCGGTGCGCTCCTGGGCGGCCGGGGCTGGGGAAGGCGCGGACGCCGGCGGTCCCTCAACCACGGGCGTCTGCGGGGCGTCGTAGTCCGGCGGCGGAGCGTCGGGCAACGGCACGGGCACATATCCTGCGGGCGGCTCGGCCGAGAAGGTCTCGTAGTCCCCGGTCGCGCCCTCGTGTTCCTCGTCGTACTCGTCCTCGAAGTCGTCGGCGTAGACGTTGACCCGCGGAGCCGCCTGTGCGTCGATCTCCACGCACTTCTGGGCGAAGAATCCGCCGATCCCACCCATGAGCCCCTCGCGCTCGCGCAGGATGATGGCGTCCGGGCCCAGCTCGGCACGGATCCGTGGGATCAGCTCCTCGATGGTGCGTCCGCGGTACGTGCGCACCCCGTCCGGTTCGCCGGACGGTGCCGATGACGGCGAGGAGGGATCGCTCACGCGCTAATCACTCCAATCGTCTCGACGCTGATGCCCGACGCGATCTCGTTGTAGGAGCAGACGGCCAGGTGCGGCACGGCCGACTCCACGAGGCGCCGGATGTGGCGACGGACGCGAGCCGAGCACAGGAGCACCGGACGGATCCCACCCCGCGCGGCGGCGTGATCGGATTGCGCGCGGACGGCGCCGAGCAGCGCCTGGGCACGGGAGGGATCGAGCGCGAGGAACTCGCCATCCGTCGTGGCCGTGATCGATGTCGCCACTTCCTGCTCAATCGACGGATCGAGGGTGATCGCGCGCAATGTCTGGTCTGTACCGAGGTGGGGGGCGGTGATGGCTCGGCCCAACGCCTGACGCGCGTACTCCGCGAGGAGTCCGGTGTCGCGCGTGATCCGCGCCTTGTCACCCACTGCTTCGACGATAGCGCCGAGATCCCTGATCGAGACCGCCTCTGACAACAACGTTTGCAGGACGCGCTGGATCTCGCCGAGCGACAGGATGTCGGGCACGACCTCGTTGACCACGGCCTCGTTGGACTCCTTGAGCTGGTCGAGCAGCTGCCGGACGTCCTGACGCGTGAGCAGTTGTGCGGCATGGGCGCGGATCGTCTCGGTCAGGTGCGTGACGATCACCGACTCGGCGTCGACCACGGTGTAGCCCAGGGCCTCGGCCTCGGAGTGCTGGGAGTCGGCGATCCACACCGCCGGCAGGCCGAAGGCGGGCTCGGTGGTGGGGATGCCCGACAGGTTGCCGACAGCGTCCCCCGGATCCATCGCCAGCTTGTGGCCGGCCATGACCCGGCCGCGCGCCACCTCGGTGCCGCGGACCTTGCAGACGTACTCGTGCGAATCGAGGTCGACCTCGTCGTGGATGCGCACCGGCGGGATGACCATGCCGAGCTCGCCGGCGATCTGGCGGCGGATGAGCGAGATGCGGCGCACCAGGGTCCCGCCGGAGCCACGGTCGACCAGCGGCACCAAGCCGAAGCCGATGCCCAGCTCGAGCGGGTCGATGGGCAGCTCCTTCATCACCTCGTCGCGCGGCGCGGCCTTCGTGTCCTCCTTGGCCGCGGGCAGCTCGCCCGCGACCGCCCCGGCGGCGGCGGGAGCAGCCATGAGGGCCGCGATGCCGCCCTCGTTCTTGCGCAGGCCCCAGCCGATGGCGAAGAGCAGACCGCCGATGAGGATGAAGGGGATCTTGGGCAGGCCCGGGACGAGCGCGAAGGCGAGGATCGCGCCGCCGGCCACCAGCGGGGCCTTCTTCTGCCCCAGGATCTGGGTCGCGACCTCGGAGCCGAGGTCGCGCTCGGAGCCCGAGCGGGTGACGATGATGCCGGTGGCGACGGAGATCAGCAGCGCCGGGATCTGGGCGGCCAGACCGTCGCCGACGGTGAGCAGTGAGTAGTGCTTGGTGGCCTCCCCGAACCCGAGGTGGTGCTGGAGCATGCCGACCACGATGCCGCCGACCAGGTTGATGGCGGTGATGACCACGGCGGCCATGGCGTCGCCCTTGACGAACTTGGAGGCACCGTCCATCGCCCCGTAGAAATCCGCCTCGCGGGCGATCTCGATGCGGCGGGCGCGCGCCTCCTGGTCGGTGATGAGGCCGGCGTTGAGGTCGGCGTCGATCGCCATCTGCTTACCGGGCATGGCGTCCAGGGTGAAGCGCGCCGACACCTCGGCGACGCGGCCGGCACCATTGGTGACCACCACGAACTGGATGACGATGAGGATCATGAAGATGACCAGGCCGACGACGACATTGCCGCCGACGACGAACTGACCGAAGGAGGCCACCACGGAGCCGGCGTTGCCGGTCGTGAGGATCAGGCGCGTCACCGACACGTTGATCGCCAGCCGGAACATCGTGGTCAGCAGCAGCAGCGTCGGGAAGGCGGAGAACTCCAGCGCCTTGTTGATGTACATCGTCGCCACCACGATCGCCAGGGCGCCCGAGATATTGCAGGTGATCATGAGATCCAGCAGTGCCGACGGCAGCGGGATCACGAGCATCGAGACCAGGAGCACGACGCCGATCGCCGCGATCAGATCGGTGTGCTTGAGCATCTTGCGCAGCGTCTGCTCATTCATGCGGCGATTCTCCTTCGACCAGCCATTTTGTAGACGAATGCCAGCACCTGCGCCACGGCGGCGAACAGCTCGGCCGGAATCATCCGGTCGATCTGGACCATCGCGTGCAGTGACCTCGCCAACGGCGGATCGGGCACGATGGGGACGTTGTTCTCAGTGGCGATCCGCCGGATCTGCGCGGCCACCAGGTTCTTGCCCTTGGCCACCACGATGGGGGCCGGCAGAGCACCGTCGTACTTGAGCGCGACGGCGTAGTGGGTCGGGTTGGTGACGACCACGTCAGCGGTCGGGATCGCGGCCATCATCCGGGCCCGCGCCGCCATCATCTGGCGACGGCGGATGGCCGCCTTGATCTCGGGGGGGAGGTCTGACTGCCGGCCCTCGTCCTTGACCTCCTGCTTGCTCATCTTCATCCCCTTGGCGTGGGTGTGGCGCGAGTGGATGAGGTCGACGACGGCGATCAGCAGGTACACGATCACGATCCGCTCGATGATCGAGCGGGCGCCGCTGTTGAGCAGGCTGCCCAGCGCCATCGGCGTGGTACCCATGCTGGCGCTCAGGTGGGTGATCAGCGGGACGAGGCTCATCGCGGCGGCGCCGCCGACGATGGCCACCTTGGCCAGGACCTTGCCCAGCTCGAAGCCGATGCGCTTGCCGAAGATCTGCTTGGCGCCCTGCATCGGATTGAGCTTCTTGAAGTTGGGCTTGAGCAGGTAGGGCGTCGGACGCAGACCCACCTGGGCGACATTGGACAGCACCCCGCCGGCCATGCAGATGATCCCGATCGGCAACGCCGTGGTCTCCAATGTGTGGACCATCAGCCCGAGGATCCCGTGCAGGCCCGCCGCGGAGGACACCTCGTTGGGCCGGGACACCATGCCGAAGAGCGCGCGCATGGAGCCGGCCATCGCGTTGACGACCGCCGGGCCCTGCATCGAGATCGCGACCAGGCCGGCGACCAGGACGAGCGCGCCGTTGATCTCGGTGCTCTTGGCGACCTGACCCTTCTTGCGCGCCTCGCCCTTGCGTTTGCCGGTTGGCTTTTCTGTCTTGTCGTCGTTGGCCATGGCTTTACATGAAGTGCAGTGCGCCGGTGACCGCGTTGGCGATCTGGTCGCTCATGAACGAGCCCAGGAAGGGGAGGGAGGCGGCGACGACGAGCATGGCCACGCCCACCTTCATCGGGAAGCCGACGCCGAAGACGTTCACCTGGGGCACGACCTTGGCGATCATCCCGAAGGCCATGTCGGTGATGAGCAGCGCCAGGATGACCGGGGCGGCCACCTCGACGGCGGAGACGAAGATCGTGGAAAAGGCCTGCTCGACGCCGGAGGTCAGCGTGGCGATCTGAGGGGCCTTGGTCAGCGGCACCAGGTCGAAGGTGCGCTGCAGGCCGCGCAAGGTCCAGGCGTCCCCGCCGATGGCGATGAACATCGCCAGGCCGACGAGGCTGTACAGGTTGGTCAGGGTGCCGCCCGCGTTGCCGTTGACCGGATCCACCACGGAGCCGAACGAGAACCCGGCCGACATGTCAGCGATCGCCCCGGCCGCCTCGATGGCGCTGAGGACCATGCCGACGGCGAAGGCGAAGGCCAGCCCCACCAGCACCTGGACCACGAGCATCCCGGCGACCGCCATCGGGTCGGTGGGGATGTTCTGGCCGTGGACGGCGAGGGGGGTGAGGCCGATGGACAGGCCGACGGCGACGATGCCCTTGACCCGCGCCGGCACCATCTTGGACGAGAACAGGGGCGCGAGGACGAACAGCGGGCTGACGCGAGCCAGGACGAGGAAGAACCCCGTGACCTTGTCGCTGCCGATCTGCTGCAGCAGCGTGCTGAGCGTCAACTGGCTCATCAGTGGTCGCTGCCGTGGGTACGGTCGCACCGAGAGGTGTGACTGGTGGATGCCAGGCGCGGACGCAGGACCCGACGTGTAGCAGCGCTACACGAGGGTCCGAGGACAAAGCCTGGCGCCGCCAGGCGCGCCTCGAATGCGGGCGTATTCACGGGAGCGATCACTACCTACGAGATCAGCGAGGGGATCGACGTATAGAGGTTCTGGGCGTAGGTGACCAGCTGGTCGAGCATCCACGGGCCCAGGATCACGATGAGCGCGGCAAGGCCCACGACCTTGGGGATGAAGGTCAGCGACTGCTCCTGGATGGAGGTCACGGCCTGGAAGACCGAGACGACCAGTCCGATCACGAGGCCGACGAGCATCATCGGGCCGGCGATCTCGATCGCCAGCTTCATGGCCTGGGTGGCAAGGTTGACTACGGTGTCCTGATTCATGGCGAAGGGTCCGGGTCGGGGGCGTTAGTGGAAGCTCGCGACGAGCGAGTGTGTGATGACGTCCCAGCCGTCCACCAAGATGAACAGCAGGATCTTGAACGGCATCGAGATGAAGCTCGGCGGCAGCATCACCATGCCGACGCTCATCAATGTCGAGGAGACGATCAGGTCGATGATCAGGAACGGGAGGAAGATCAAGAACCCGATCTCGAACGATGTCTTGAGCTCCGACATGATGAAGGCGGGGATCAGGACGTAGGTGGGGACCTGCGCCCGCGTCTGGGGGGTCTTGATGCGCGACATGCTCACGAACAGCGAGATGTCCTGGTTGCGCGTCTGGCGGAACATGAACTCCCGCAGCGGCTCCTCGCCGCGCTTGATCGCCGTCGCCGTCGAGATCTGGTGGTGCTGAAGGGGCTCCCAGGCGTCCTTCTTGATGGCGCTGATCGTCGGCGACATCACGAACAGGGTCAGGAACAGGGCGATCCCCACGAGCACCTGGTTGGGCGGCGTGGTGTTGGTGCCGATCGCCGAGCGGATGAAGCCCAGGACGATCAGGATCCGCGTGAAGCCGGTGACGGTGAACAGGATCGCCGGGATCAGCGAGAGCCCGCCCATCAGCAGCAGGATCTGCAGCGCGTTTGAGGAGTCGATCTTCATCAGCGCGTCAGTCGCGGACGGTCAGCCGGCGCAGACCGTTGATCATCCGGTCCAGCGGCTTGTCGGTGGCGTCGAAGTTCTCCTCGTCCTCCGGGAGGTCGATCCCGGCGGCGATGGCCTCGTCCTCGGTGTAGGTCTTGATCGGCGTGACCCCGTGGTCGCCGACGCCCAGCAGGATGATGTCGGTGCCCGAGCGCAGCAGCGAGACGGACTTGCCCGCCGCGATGGGCAGCGTGGCGATCTGCTCCAGGCCGTTACCGCTGGCCCGGACCGCGTCCCGGCCCTTGACGGCCTTGAGGATCTTCGAGATCGCGAAGATGATCCCAATCACCACGACCAACGCGATGATCGTCCGCACGATCCCCGATCCGCTGCCGCCGGCCGACGCGACGTGAGCCGCCCCGCTGGTCGACAGATGCAGGGGGGTCTGCTCTCCGGTGGCACCAGTGGCGGCCTGCGCCATTTGGGCGTACGAGAGCGTGAGGGCGCCGACCAAGCCAGCGCCACGTGTGAACGTGGAGAACCGCATCGAGGGGGAAGACTCCGAGGGAAGAGTCACCCTCTTTGTCGGCCGATCGGGCCGGGGGCTTTAGGCCAACGAGCCGGATTCTTGATCCGGCCTCCCCCGGCTCGTTTCCCCGCCGCGCAGAGGCAGCGGCGGGGGCTGGTGAGGCTTAGGCCAGGGCCTTGCCGACAGCCTCGAGCAGGCGCTCGGGCTGGAACGGTTTCACGACGAAATCCTTGGCGCCGAGCTTGATCGACTCGATCACCTTGGACTCCTGGCCGAGCGCCGAGCACATGAGCACGCGGGCGCCGGGATCGAGCGTCATGATCTCGGCCAGGGCCTCCAGGCCGGTCTTCTCCGGCATGGTGATGTCAAGCATCGTCAGCTCGGGCTTGAGTTCCTGGAAGCGGGCGACCGCCTCATTGCCATTTCCTGCCTCGCCGATCACTTCATGGCCGCCGGAGGCGAGCGCGTCGCCCACGACCTTGCGCATGAAAGCGGCGTCGTCGACTACGAGTACACGGGCCATCAGTCAGCTGCTCCTTCGTCATTGTGAGGGGTGGGGGGTGCGGCGGGGGTCTCCGCAGTGGTGTCGTCTTCGGTGGGGGCGGCGGGATCGGGCTCGTCGGCCTCGACGGCCTCGTCTGCGGTGACCACCTCCGGCGCCTCGTCGAACGTCTCGTTGAAGATCTCAGCGGCGGGCTCCTGACGCGGCGACGTCTCGGGGACCGCTCGGACACCCACGGTGTCGCACTGAAACGCCCACTCTCCGTCATCGGTGATGATCAGGTGACCTTGAGCGAAGGGCAGGCCGTTGACGTACAGATCGACGGGGGCGTCCGCGGGGTGGTCGAGCTCGACCACGGAACCAAGAGGCAGGCCGAGGGCCCGGGACAGACCGAGCTGCGTGCGGCCCAGCTCGGCCCACACGCGCACCTTGATGCCGGTCAGCGCCTCCTCCAAAGCCATGGTCTGGGCGGTCCCGCGTCCGGCACCGTCGCCCGCCGACGAGCCGTCGCTGTCGACGGTCTCGCCGTCCAGCTCATCCAGCGCACGGGCCATGCGGACAACGAACGCCCGGGGCACGAGCTGGATCAGCCGGCAGGACTCGCCGCCGATCAGGAACGTGGTCGAGGTGGCGTGCGGAGACGATCCGTACATCTCGGCCACGGCGTCGGGGTTGTCCAGGACGCGGATGTCAGGGGGGGAGATCTCGATCTCCTGGCCGAGGACGACGCCGATCGCGCTGGCCGCAGCCGACATCATCTGGTTGGAGGCCTCGCCGACGGCCGACAGCTCCAGCTCTGAGAGCTCGTCGGAACCGCCGTCCTCGGGCGCGGGCATGCCCATCGCCTGGGCCATGTTGCGGACGCCGGCGGCGGTCAGGACAAAGATGTTGGCGCCGGTGACGCCATTGACATAGGAGACGCTGGCCGCCACCGAGCCGGGGGCGATGCCGTTGAACGGTGACTGGCCCTCGCCCATGACGCTGACGTCGCCGCGCTCGATGGTGCCGGGCGCGAACATCTCCAGCACCTGGGCGATCGCCTCGGCGGTGGAGGCGCCCAGACGCATCACCGCGTCGCGCGGCGTCATGTCGGTGGCGCCCATCAGCCCGTCCCCTCGGGCCCGCAGATCTGCACGGCACGTCGCGGCCCGTGGGACCCGGGCTGGGCGCGGGCCAGCTTCACGTTCTCGGCGTAGAGCATGACCCCGTCATCGGCAGGAACGCCGAACTTGACAATGCTTCCTGGAACCAGCGCCAGGATCTCGGACACTTCGAGGTCGATCGAAGCCACCTCGGCGCGGAGCGTCACCGGTACGTCGGAGAGCGCCTTCTGCATCGGCGAGGTGCTCAGCACCTCGTCGTCGTGGCTGTGGTCGCGGCCGGAGATGGCGTCCTCGACGGGCTCGATCGCGGCCCACGGGATGAGCATGGCCAGGGCGAAGGACTGCTTGGCGACCCGGCACTCGAGCAGGAGGGTGAACGTCGGCTCTGACACCGAAGCCACCTGGCCGGCGTCGTGGGGGTCGATCTCGCCGGCGCTCAGGGTTACGCCGCCGAGCTCCTGCCAGACCGAGGACAGCTGGACGACCAGCGACTCGAACAGCCGGCGGGTCAGGCTCCAGTCGATCTCGGACATGCGCCGGTCCTTGGGCGGGCGATCGGGCGAGCCGCCCAGCAGCGCTTCGAGGCCGGCCAGGACGAACGACTGCTCGGCGGTCAGCAGCATCCGCGTGCCGATCGGGGCGACCTCGAGGATCAGCGACAGCGAGTTCGGGGGCAGCTGCGCCTGCGCCGCGGCCCACGTGAGCTGCACTGTGTTGATGAGCTCGAGCTCCACCGGCACGCGCAGCTCGGTCGACAGACGCGTATTGGCGGTCTGGCAGAACGTTTCGGTGGCGCGCATGATCCGGCGCGCCTGGTCGGCTGAGAACTTGGTCGGCCGGGAGAAGTCGACCGTGCGCAGACGGTGGCCACGCCGGCTCGACTTCTGGGAGGAGCCGGCGTCGGGCAGCTGGCCCTGCTTGGCGGCGTCGACCAGGGCGGCGATCTTGTCTGGGGTGAGCAGCTCGCTCATCGCGCCGCCTCCGTTCGACTCGCGGTCGCCGGCGCCCGGCCTTCGAGCAGCGTCTCGGGCCGCTCGCCGGCCGCGCGGACGGTGACCCGCAGCTCTCCGACGGAGACCTTCAGGGTCCGGCCGATGTTGCCGCCCGTCTTCGCGGCTTTGACGGGGATCCGCGCGTGGGCCAGGGCAGCCCGGACAGCGGCCTCGTTGCGCGAGCCGATATCCAGTCCGCCGCTCATCTCGAACATCCGCGCGCCACCGGCGATCACGGTCTCCAGGCGCCGCTCGACGGCCCCGGCCTCGCACATCTTGGCGATGAGCTCGGGAACTGCGGTGTCTGCGAATTTGCCCACTTGTTCACCCCGGTCGTTGGATTCGGGCAGGACGATGTGTGCCAATCCGGCGACGCCCGCGGTGCGGTCGACGACGGCCAGGCCGATGCAGGAGCCGAGGCCGAGGGCCACGAGCTCTTCGTGTGGATCGCTGGAGACCACCATCTCACCCATACGAGCCGAGGCCATGATCAGGACGACGGCTCAGCAAGACCGAGCGGCGCCAGCAGATCGACGATCTGGCCGGAGGTTGGGAGCAGAAGGAAGGAGATCGAACACGGGTAGCCGGACACGTCCAGCTCGGAGTCGAGCACGAGCGCGAGGTCATGCGTGCCGGCGGCGCCGACGAGCAGTGAGGAGACGATGGCGGCGAGCATGTCGGTGTGCAGCAGCGGCGGCGAGGGCTCCAGCTCCATGCCCGTCATCGCACCCAGCCCCCTGAGGTAGGAGGTGGCCAGAATGTTGCCGATCTCGCGCAGCGCCGAGTCACCGACCTCGGTGTGGGCTTCGACGCCCAGCAGGCCACATAGGTTCTCGGCCTGCTCGTAGGGGATCAGGAGGAGGACGATGCCGTCGATGTCACCCTGGATGGGCACGACGACGCCCGCGACATGCTGCTCGGGGTCGCCGCACTCGTCGACGGCGTCGGCCGGCGGCAGCGCCAGCGCGCGGGGGACGCTGATCTCCACCTCACGGGCGAGCATCTGCGACAGCGCCGTGGCGGCGGTTCCGGACGCGATGTTGGCCAGCTCACGCAGCGCGTCCAACTGGGTCTCGGACAGGGACGGGTTCACTGGAGTCTTCTCCTGGGATCGATCGTGGGTCATGCCGCCACCCGTCCATTTCCGGTGACGGTGGAGCTGTCAGAGGTGCGGGCGCTGCGATCGCGGCTGTCCGCCTTGGGGACCAGTGCGTCGCAGTCGACGATCAGGGCGATCCGGCCGTCGGCCAGCGCGGCGCCGCCCGAGACGGGCTCCCCGCTGACGGCGGACGGCAGCGGGCGCGTGACGAGCTCCCGCTGACCGATCAGGTCGTCGACCGACAGCGCGAGGCGCTGCTCCTGCGCGCGCACGATGACCACGAACTGATGTGGGGTGGGTGGGCTCTGATTCTGGCGGCCAAACACCTCAGCGCCGTCCAGGAGCTGCAGGACCCCGTCGTCGAGGACCAGCATCCGGCGCCCGGCCACCGAGCGAACCGTCTGCTCGGACAGCCGCAGCGTGCGCTCGACGCGGTCCAGCGGGATCGCGTAGGGACCGTCAGCCACGTCGACGTGCAGCGCGGAGACGATCGCCAGGGTCAGCGGCAGGCGGATCTGGGCGGTCGTGCCCTCGCCCTCGACGGACTCGAGGAGGACCTCGCCGCCCAGCTCGCGGATCTTGGTACGGACCGCGTCCATGCCCACGCCGCGCCCGGAGATGTCGCTCGTGGTCTCCGCGGTGGAGAAGCCCGGAGCGAACAGCAGCTCGACGGCGGTCTTCATGTTGATCTCGGCCGCGGCCGCGGCGTCGATCAGCCCGCGCTTGACGGCCGTTCGGGCCACCGCCTCGGGGTTGATGCCGCGACCGTCGTCGCGGACCTGGATGACGACGCTGCCCCCGGAGTGGCGAGCGGAGATCTCCAGCGTGCCGACCTCCGGCTTGCCGGCGGCGACGCGCTCCTCGACAGGCTCCAGGCCGTGATCGAGCGAGTTGCGGACCAGGTGGACGAGCGGGTCGCCGAGCGCGTCGACGACGGTGCGGTCCAGCTCGGTCTCAGAGCCGACCAGGTTGAGCTTGACCTCCTTGCCCAGCTTGCCCGACAGGTCGCGGACCAGGCGCGGGAAGCGCAGGAAGACGACGTCCACCGGGATCATCCGCACCTGCATGACCATCGCCTGCAACGCCTGGGAGCTACGCGTGAGCTCCTGCATGGCCTGCTGCAGTCCGGGCACGTCCAGCGAGCCGGTGAGGGCCTCGACGGCAGTGCGGTGGATGACCAGCTCGCCCATGGAGTGCATGAGGGCATCCAGGCGCTCCGCGTCGACGCGGACGGTGCGGGCGGCGCTGGAGGCCTTGGGCGCCGCGGCCTTGGCCGGCTCGGCCGCCCTGGCGGGCTCAGCCGCGGTGTCGGCCTCAACCTCCGGCTCGGCGACGGCAACGGCAACGGCAAGCGGGACAGCCGGGGCAGGGGCGGCGACCTCGTCGATCTCGACCGCGACCACGTCCGAGACGTTGGCGATCGTCTTGATCACGGCCTCCTCTGCCTGCTCGGAGGCGACCCACGCCTCGAGGCGCTGACCGGAGAACTGCTCGATGTCGTCCACGGGCGGTGCGCTGGCGATCAGCTCGCCGTGCTCGGCCGTCGCGGCGAACACCATGTGCGCGCGGACGGCCGGCATCAGGACCTGATCGTCCAGGACGGCGACGATGTGGAGCACGCGCTGGCGGACGGCCGTGTCCAGCACGACGCTGGGGACCGGGGTGGTGGCGACGCGCTCGAGCTCCTGCTCGGCGGTGCGGGCGCGAACCAGGCCGTGCAGCCGCTCGACCAGCGGGGTGGGGTCAAGGGCCTCCTCGCCGTCGGCCTCGATCGACTCGAACGAGGCGGTGAGGGCATCGAGGCAGGCCAGGACGGTGTCGATGGCCTCGCGGGTGAGGCCCTCGCCGCGCTGGCGCAGGAGCTCGAAGACATCCTCCATCTCATGCGTGAGCTTGGCGATCTGGGCGAAGCCCATGGTCGCGCTCATGCCCTTGAGCGAATGCGCGGCCCGGAAGATCTCGTCCACCGTCTCACGGTCGCGCGGGTCCTCCTCCAGGCGGACAACGGCCAGGTTCAGCTCCTGCAGGTGCTCCTGCGCCTCGGCGAGGAACATGGGCATGTATTCGGAGGTGTCCATCATGCTTTCCGATAGATGAAGGGGTGGGCCATCTGGAGGCCCAGATCGGCCGGCTTGGACACACGCTCCGTCGCGCCGACGACGAGGTAGCCCCCGGGGCGCAGCGCCTGCGCCAGGCGTGCGTGCAGGTCGTCGCGGATCGGCTCCGCGAAGTAGATGACGGTGTTGCGGCACAAGATCAGGTCCTGGCTGGCGGCGGCGGGTCGCAGGCGCAGCAGGTCGCCGATCTCGAAGGTCATCATCCGGCGCAGCGCGTCCTTGGCGCGCCAACCCTCGGGCACGCGGTCAAAGGCGCGCTGCATCCGGTTGATCTCGACGCCGCGGGCGTCCTCGGCGCTGAACACGCCGGCGCGGGCGCGCTCGATCATGCGCTTGTCGATGTCGGTGCCGGTGATCGTGACGCGGGCGGTGGGGATCGCGTGGCGGCAGACCGCGGCCAGTGTGGTGGCCTCAGCGCCGTAGGAGCACCCGGCGCTCCACGCGCGCACCTGCGCCGTGGCGGCGAGGTCGGGGAGGACGTCGCGCTCGAGGCGGACCCACTGCTCGGGATGGCGCCACAGCTGCGACACGTTGATGGTCACGCGGTCGAGCAGGGCGTCGAGCTCGGTCCTGTCGCGCCGCAGCGCGTCCAGGCAGTCGGTCAGGAGGTCGATGCCCCTGCGGGCGAAGAACGAACGCAGCCGGCGCTCCATCTGCGGCCGCTTGTACTGGCTGAGGTCGACGCCGCAGATCTGGCGCAGGCCCTCGCAGAAGGCGACGTAGTCGTCCCCCGTGGCGCCAATGGCGCTCATGAGCTCACCTCCGCCGTGATCGCAGCGGCCATCTGATCAAGAGGTAGCACCTCATCGGCCAGGCCGGCCTCGACGATGGCACGCGGCATGCCATACACGGTGCAGGTTTGCTCAGCCTCCACCAGGATTCGCCCGCCTTGGCGGCGAACCTCGCGGGCGCCGCGCAGCCCGTCGTTGCCCATGCCGGTCAGTACGACGAGGGTGAGGCGGTGTCCCCACTTGGCGGCGGCGTCCTCGATCAGGAGGTCCGCCCGCGGCCGCAGGCCGCCGAGCGGTTCGTCATCGCTGAGCGCCGTCTGGCCGGCCGGGCTCAGCCGCAGATGCCGGCCGCCCGGGGCGATCAGCGCCACCCCCGGCTCCAGGGACTCGCCGCCCTGCGCCTCGCGGACGCTGAGCGGGCTCGAGCGGTCCAGGCGGGCGGCCAGCGAGGCGGTGAACCCGGCGGGCATGTGCTGCACGATCAGGGTGCCGAGGCCCAGCGGGGAGGGAAGGCCGGGGATGACCTCGGCCAGCGCGCGCGGCCCGCCGGTGGAGGTGGCGATGAGCAGCGCGCGCGACAGGCCGCTGCGGAACCGGCGGGCTCCCGGGCCGTGGCCGTTGGTCGACGTCGGTGCGGCGGCGTCGGCGAGAACGGCCGTGTCACTCCCGTTGCCGTTGCGGTCCCGGGATGGCCGTGCCGAGCGCAGGTGGCCGCCGAGGCGGCGCGTCTTGGTCGCGACGAGGATCTTGGTGAGCAGGTTCTGCTCGAAGGCACCGACGTCGGCCTGGCCGGTGGGCTTGGGCACCAGCTCGAACGCGCCCTCGGCGAGGGCGTCGACGGCGTAGGCGCCGTGGGCCGGCGAGAAGGCGGAGACCACCACCACGGGGATCGACGGGCCGCCCCGGCGCTTGAGCGCCTTGAGCACGTCGATCCCGCCCAGCCCCGGCATCGCCAGGTCGAGCGTCATCGCATCGGGCGTCTGGCGCTCGCACAGGGCGAGCGCCTGATCGCCATCCTTCGCGGCGCCGACGACGTCGATCCCGCCCTTGGTCAGCACGTTGGTGACGATCCGGCGCATGAGCGCACTGTCGTCCGCGACGACCACTCGGGGCTTGGCGGTGGTGGTGGTCATGGGAACTGGTCTGCGTCTGACAGGTCAGACGCTCAGGCGGCGACCGGGAGCTCGGTCGTCGTGTTAAAGATCGTGCTCAGCGTGAGCAGCACGATCAGGCGGTCGTCGATCCGGACGATCGCCTCGATCATCGTCGAGTCGGCCCCGGGCGCGTCCTCGATCTGATCGTCGGAGACGGTGAGAACCTCCTCGACGCTGTCCACGATCACGCCGGCCGTCTCGGCGCCGGCCTCGACGATCACGATCTTGGACTGCTCGGTGAGCTCTGAGCTGATCCCCAGGCGGGCGGCCACGTCATAGACGGGGACGATCCGGCCGCGGAGGCTGATCACGCCGCGGACCCACTCGGTCCGTGAGGCCACCGAGCGCGGCTCGGCGTAGCGAATGATCTCGTTGACTGCCTGGATCGGCAGGGCGTAGTGCTCCGCGCCCAGCGTGAACACCACCAGCTGCTGATGGTTGGCTTGTGTTGACATCGTGTCCTACTCCTTGTTTCCGTAACGAGCCGTGTCGCGCATCCTGCGCTCGGCCTTCTCTCGAGATATTCGGCGCCTGAGGCGCCAGCTTGAGGTTTGTGTCGGTTATCCGGCCACAGCCACGAGGGCCAGGCGGCCGGTTAACCGGTCACGATGTCTGTGATTCCCGCTGCGGCGTGGTCTGAGTCGGCCGCGTCACCGCGCTCGGCACCGGCGGGGGCCGCCAGGACCTGGGTCAGGCGCAGGCCGAACTGCTCGTCGATGACCACGACCTCGCCGCGGGCGATGGGCGTGCCGTTGACGAGCAGGTCGACGGGCTCGCCCGCCATGCGGTCAAGGGTTACGACGGATCCCTCGCGCAGCTCCAGGGTCTCGCCCACGGACATGCGGGCGCGGCCGATCTCGACGCTGAGGTCCACCGGGACCGCGGACAGGCGCCGCAGGTCGGCGGTCCATTCGCCACCGGCGCGGACCGTGGCGCCGTCGCCGTTGAGAGGCTCGAAGTCGACGTCGTGGCTCATGGTGGCTCCTTACTGGACCGCGAGGTCGGTGAAGAGGATGTCGGTCACCTTGACGTCCGTGGTGCTCTTGATCTGGCTGAGGATCTCGGACTTGAGCTTGGTCCGGCCGGTGTCGGTGAGCAGGGCCGAGGACGGGTCATTGGTGATCGTGTTGGTGATGATCGAGCGGATCGCCGGCTCTTCGGGCAGCGTGCCGATGCCGGCGGGCGTCGTGGTGGCGCCCGCGGCCGTCGCGCCGTCGCTCTGGCCCGGGGCCAGGATCAGGCCGATGGTCATGGTCGCGTAGCGACCGTCGGTGAGGTTGAGCGTGAAGCCCTTGGGCAGCACGTAGATCTCGCCGTCGATCTTGGCCTTGGCGACCGCGGGCTTGGGCAGCAGGAAGGTCTTGGCGGCAAAGCCCCCACCCGCCACGACGACCAGCAGGATGATGATCAGCTTCTTTTTCATTGTCGGGTGGTCCTAGGGGTTCAGGTCGGGGTAGATGCGGTCCAGCACGATGTCCACCCGGCGATTGCGGGCGCGCCCGGTCGAGGTGGCGTTGCTGGCCAGCGGATGCAGGTCGGCATAACCGGCCGCCGACAGTCGCTGGTCCTGCACGCCGTGGGCGATGAGGTAGCGAACGACGGTGGTGGCCCGGTCAGTCGACAGCTCCCAGTTGCTGGGGAACTGCGAGCTCTGGATCGGCTGGTTGTCAGTGTTTCCTTCCACCGTTATCGGATGTTTCTGGTCAACATTGAGCAGATGCCCGATCTCTCCCAGAAGTGGCAACCCAGCCGACTGGAGCGTGGCGGACCCCGAATCGAACAGCAGCTTGTCGGTGAGCACGTGCACGACCAGCCCCTGGCGGTTGATCACGGTCTGGACCTCGTTGCTGAATCCGTGCGCCTTGGAGTAGGCGTTCATCTCCTGCTGGAGCTTCTTGAAGCTCTGCTGCTCCTGCTGGGCGCCGCTCGCGGCGAGCATGGCCTTGGAGATCTGCTGCGCCGACGTGTCGGAGGGCTTGGGGATGTTGGGCGTCAGCGGGACGATCGCGGGAACCTCGGCGGTCGCCGGGGTGTGCGCCTTGGTCGACTCCGAGCCCGACTGCATGATCGCTTTGCCGCCTGAGAGGATCGAGCCCGAGAACGCCGCCTTCAGCGACTCCTGCAGGCTCTGGTACTTGGAGATGTTCACCGACGAGATCGAGTACAGGACCATGAACAGGGCGAACATCAGCGTGAGCATGTCCGCGTAGGTCAGGAGCCAGCGCTCCTCGTTCTCGTGCTCGACCGCGTGACCGCGTTTGCCGCGACGACCGGCCATCACAACCCCCTAGGCCGCCTCGGCCTGCGGCATCTCCGACACCGAGCCGCCCTCGTCCTCGGACTTGCGCTCCGCCGGAGGCACAAAGGAACCGAGCTTCTCGGCCACGACGCGCGGGTTGTCGCCGGCCTGGACGGCCAGGATGCCCTCGAGGGTCAGGGTGCGCAGCTCGACCTCCTGCTTGGAGAGAGCCTTGAGGCGGTTGGCGATCGGGAGGTAGAGGACGTTGGCGGAGCCGACGCCCATCAGGGTCGCGATGAAGGATGAGGAGATGGCGGGGCCCAGGGTGGCCGGCGCCGACAGGTTCTGGAGCACGTGCACCAGGCCCATGACGGTGCCGATGATGCCCATCGTCGGCGCAAAGCCGCCGGCCTTCTCGAACGGGCCCGCACCCTCGTGGTGGCGCGCGATCATGCCGTCGATCTCGGCCTCGAGGACCTCGCGGACGAGCTCGGGGTCCGAGCCGTCGACGACGAGCTGCAGGCCCTTGCGGGTGAACTCGTCCTCGATCTCGGCGGTCTGGCCGTCGAGGGCGAGCAGGCCCTCGCGGCGCGCCTGCTCGGCGAAGCCGACCAGCTGCTGCACGCGAGCGTTGAGGTCGATCTCGGGCGGCCCGAACACGATCTTGTACAGCGCCGGCACCTTCTTCATCGATTCCATGCCGCAGCTGGCCAGCGTGACACCGCCGGTGCCGCCGATGATGATCAGCAGCGCCGGGATGTCCATGAAGGCTGCCGGGCTGGTGCCGCCCATGATCCCGGCCATCAGGATGCCCAGGGTGGCGACAACGATTCCGATTGCGGTAGCGGGCTTCATTTCATTCTCTTAGATCGACCGGGGAGCAGAAAAATCAAGGGGTCTGAGGGGAAATCACGTGTCGGTCTGCGGGGTGATGCGGACGGGCGGAGGGGCGGCGCCGCGAGG
Source organism: uncultured Actinomycetota bacterium (assembly GCA_963758035.1). GTDB lineage: Bacteria > Actinomycetota > Thermoleophilia > Solirubrobacterales > Solirubrobacteraceae > Palsa-465. Next base: position 84,352 of record CAVWTW010000010.1, on the reverse strand, counting down.
CGCAGCGGAGGCAGGATGGGGCGGTTGTCAGGCCGGGTCAGCCGTGGTGGTGGCGCGCCTCGAGGGCGGCGTCGTGCACGGCGGTCAGCGTGGAGGCCTTGCGCAGGGGAGTCACCCGGCGCAGCTCGTTGCGCTCGGCGCGCAGTTCGTGGCGCAGGATCAGGGCCTCGGCGAGCACGGTGGCGCGGTAGGTCGCGATCATCTCGGCGACCCGGTGCGGCGGCTCGGCGACGACGATCTTCTGGCCGTTGAGGATGGTGATCACGGTGTCGGGCGTCGCCTCGATGGTCGTGATCGCGTCGGGATTGATCTGGAACGTGTCCACCGCGTGTCCCAGGCGGTGCAAGGTGATCATGGAGGTGTGCTCCTGAAAGAGGGGTTGGTGAGGGAAGGAGAGAAAAAGGGGCGGCGTTCCCTCGAGCGCCGCCCCCTCAGCTCAGTGCGTCAGGACTAGCCCTGAGGCATGTTCACGACGGTCTGCAGCATCGAGTCAGCCGTGGTGATGACCTTCGAGTTGGCCTGGTAGCCGCGCTCGGCGGTGATCATGTTGGTGAACTCGGTGGCGAGGTCGACGTTGGACATCTCCAGCGAGCCGGAGATCGTCTGGCCGAAGCCGCCGACGCTGGGGGTGCCGGTCGTCGCCGAGCCCGAGCTGGCGGTGGCGCTCCAGTTCGAGCCGCCGTCACGCTGCAGGCCGGCCTCGTTGGGGAACGTGGCCAGCGAGATGTAACCGGCAGTCTTGGTCTGACCGAACGTCGGGCTCGTCGAGTCCTCGTCGGTGTAGCTGACGCTGCCGTCCTGGCCGATGGCCAGGTTGGTCGATCCCGGCGGGACGTTGAGGTACGTCGGGGAGGCCGAGCTGGAGCTCGAGGGCGCCGTAGAGCCGACGACGTACTGACCGCCCTGGGTGGTGAGGAAGCCCGACGAGTTGAGCTTCAGGTTGCCGGCGCGGGTGTAGTCGACCGTGCTGGGCAGGTTGTTGGTGTAGGGGGAGGTGGTGCCGGGGTCGCCGTTGCCGACCTGGAGAAAGCCGTCGCCCTGGATGTAGACGTCCAGCGCGTTGCCGGTGGTCTGCTGCGAGCCGGTGCCCATGAGATTGTCGATGGACCCGACGCTCACGCCGAGGCCGACCTGCTTGGCGTTGGAGCCGCCGTTGAACCCGTTGGGGCCGGTGGCGGCGCTGAGGTTCTCGGACAGCTGGTCCACGAAGGTGGTGCGCTGAGCCTTGTAGCCGATGGTGTCGACGTTGGCCAGGTTGTTGGCCGTCACGTCGAGCATCGTCTGGTGAGCTTCGAGTCCGCTGATCGCGGAGTCCATTCCTCGCATCATTTGAGGTACTTCCTTTCTCGGCTTCCTACTTGGAGGACCAGCCGGGGTCTTGAATCCGTTCTCGCTACGCGATCACGGCACTGTCGATGTTTGTGAACACGTGCTCGCGCATGTGCTCGGAACCCACCGCCGTGACGACGGTGTTGTTGGGGACCGACACCACGAACGCGGTGTTGTCCACAAAGACCACTGCAGCCTTTGACCCCTTGGTCGCGGCTCGTGACACACCACCCGCCAGTCGTTGCAGGGTTGACTGGTCGAGCTGGATTCCTCGCCGGTTCACGCGCTCCAGCGCGTGGCGAGAGAACGTGGGCGCTTGCGCGGCCGACGTGCTGTGGGCCAGCACCGACGCGAACGTCGGCGTGCCCACGGGAAGATTGAGGGCCAGGGCAGCCTGCGCCGCAGTGGGCACCGTGGCGGGCGCCGCCGGGGTCTCGACCGCGCTGGGCGACGCCAGCGCCACGTTGGAGACCGGTGTTGTCACGTTGCCTCCGTGACCGACGAGAGGCCGATGCCGCTGGTGGTACCGATCGTCAGGGACGGGCCCTGGGAGGTGAAGTCCACCTTGTTGACCATGCCGGTCTGGGTGACGCCGTCAGCGTCCTGGTAACTCACCGTGCGGCCGAGGAGGTTCAGCGCCGAGCTCGACGCCTGCTGCGTCGCGGCCGAGGACGTGTTGGTGGCGATCGAGGTCTCCTGCTCGAGGCTGGAGAAGCCGGCGAGCTCTGACAGGTACTGCGTCGGATCGCTCGGCGACAGCGGATCCTGGTTCTGGAGCTGATCCATCATCAGGGTCAGGAAGTCGTTCTCGCCCAGGTTCGAGCTGGGGTTGCTGAAGGTGGTGCCGGTGGTGCCCGTGGGCGTGAGCTGGCTGCCGGTCGTGCCCGTGGTGGCGCCGGTGCTGGTGACGTCGGTCATGTCAGTGGTCCTTGGTGTCTGTGGAGCACGCCTCAGGCGAGCACGTTCACGAGCGCGGAGCCCGAAAGGGTGTGAAGGGGGGTGTCAGTGGAGATGGCGCCGTCGGCGTCGATGGCGTCCTCGTCGCTTGAGCCGGCGCTCGAGCCCGAGCCCGTCGAGCCCGGCGCGGAGCCGGTCTGGTCCTGCTCGCCGGAGCGCTGGTGGCCCGAGGACTCGATGTCCAGGCGCAGCAGCGCGGTGCCGTTCTGCTGGAGCTGGCGCTTGAGATCGTCGCTGCTCTGCGACAGGGTCTGGGCCGCCTCGGGGTGCTCGGTCACGACGCGGGCGACGATGCCGTCCGGCGTGTGCTGCAGGTGGATCTGGATGGCGCCGAGGTTCTCCGGCGAAAGCTCGATCCGGGCCACCGACATCCCGTCGCGGGCACCCATGGCGATCGTGTTGGAGACCTTCTCGGCCGCCTCGGCCAGGCGCACGCCGTAGGCCGTCGGCACACTGGACGCGGTGGCGGGGGCGGACGTCTGAGCGGACGCCGTCACCGGCGCGGCCTGCGCCACCGGCTGCGTCGCGGCAGCCGCAGTAGCGGGCGCGGGCGCGGGTGCCGCGTTGCCCCGGGCGCTGTCGCCGTCAGAGTTGTCCTTGGCCGTCGAGGTGTGACCGCTCGAGCTCGCGCCGGCACCGGCGGCGGCGTTGACCGTGGCGATCCCCGTGACCGGGGCGGCCGGGGTGCTCGTGGCGGCAGGGTTGCCGGCGGCCGCCGGGGCGGTGGCGCCCAGCGCGGTGGTGGCGGCCGTGGCCGTCGCGTTGGCCAGGGTCGTCTGGGCCGGGGTGGAAGCAGTCGTCGTCGTGGGCGCGCTCGCGGCCGGCGCGATGGGGGCGGCCGGGGTCACGGGGGCCGCCGGGCGCACCGGGGCCGCAGTGGTGGGCAGCGTCCCCGTGGTGGTCGGCGCCGGAAAACCGGGAAGAGTCGTGGCAGACGGGGTCGCGGGAGTGCCCGGGGCATCTGCGGTGGCCGCGGAAGCGGGGCCGGCCGTCCCGGCGGCGTACTGGGTCAGCGCGGCGCGTACGTCACCGGGGCCCGAGGGTGCGGCCGGAGCAGCCGCGCCGGCGGCAGACGCCAGCGGCGCCTGGCCGGCGAGCGCGGGTGCGTCAGAGGTCGAAGAGTCCGTCCCCGCCCGCCCGGCGCTCGTCGCCTGGGGCGACGGGGCCTGCGCCGTGGGCGCGGCGGCGGTGAGCGCGGCGGCGATCAGCGAAGCGGGATCGGTGCTCGCGGAGCTGTCGGCGACGCCTCCCGCCTTGGGATCGGTCGTGTCCTGAGGAGACGCGGACGCATCGCGGTTGTCTCGCTTCCCTCCCTTCGTGGAGGTCTGCTTGCTCTGGCCTTCCGCGAGTGCGGTCCGGGCCACCTGAGTTGAGAGGACGCTGGCGAAGGCGTCTGTCGGCGGGGCGCCCTGAGTCGGCGGGCTCGTCCCCTGGGCGCCGGCCGTGGGCGGAGAGCCCCCGGTGAGCGGCGTGCCGGTGGCGCCTGCGGTGCCCGGGCCGGCGCTGGGAGCGCTCGCCGTGCCCGCGGAGGGCGCGTCGGGGGTGACGGCCGGCATCATCGACGCCGATCCGATGCCGGAGCTCATGCAGCCCTCCGGCGGAATCCGTTGAGCGCGATCTCGTCCAGGTTGGCGGCCTCGATGCGCTCCTGCTCGCGGACGAACTCGATGCGGCGGTTCTCCTTGAGGCGCTCCAGGGCCTGGCGGTCACGCGCGGCCTCGGTCAACTCGTCGCGGCGCTCATCCAGGACCTGGTCGCGCCGGTTGAGATCCTCCCGGCTGGCCTGGTGGGCGCGCTCGGAGCGCTCCAGGTAGGCCTGGCGGGCCATGAGCTCGGTGGCGCTGATCGGCGCCGCGGCCGCGCTGAGCTGGGACTCGCGGGCCCGGGCGACGCGCTGAGCGGCGTCGTCCATCTCCTGCTCGGAGCGCTGGCGGTCCATCATGGCGCCGGCGAAGGCTTCTTTGGCCTCATCTTCGGCGCGCTCGCGCAATGCGCGCACACGCTCGAGGCGGAATCGGAACGAGGGACCGGCCATGCTCAGTTATTCGGCCGAATCCAGCGAGACTTCAATCCCCCTGGACGCTTGTCCGAGCGCATGACGCGCTATGCGGCGAGGGTCAGCGACGGGATGGCGGCGGGGGCGCCGGCAGGCGCGCCCACGGGAACCTGAGGCGTGGGAATGGCGGGGGGCTGAACCGTCGCCACGTCCACGGCGGGCACGAGCTCGCCGGTGCCGGGCAGCTGGGCGGCCAGCGACAGCAGCGCCTGATCGGCCTCGTCCGGGGTGGTGAGGTCTTCGATGCTCTGGCGCAGGAAGCCGTCCATCGCCGGGCGCAGCGCGATCGCCGCGTCCAGCACCGGGTCGGTGCCCGGCTGGTAGGCGCCGATGGAGATGAGGTCCTCCTTCTCCCGGAAGGCGGCCAGCGCCGAGCGCAGCCGGGTGCCGGCCTCGCGGATCTCGGGGGTGACGATCTCGCCGACGAGCCGGCTCACGCTCTGCAGCACGTCGATCGCCGGGTAGTGGCCGGAGTGCGCGAGCGAGCGCGTGAGCACGATGTGGCCGTCGAGGATCGAACGGACTGCATCGGCGATCGGCTCGTTCATGTCGTCGCCGTCGACGAGCACGGTGTAGAGGCCGGTGATCGAGCCGTCGGGGCTCGTGCCGGCGCGCTCGAGCAGCCGCGGCAGCAGGGCGAACACGCTGGGGGTGTAGCCGCGCGTGGCCGGCGGCTCACCGATGGCCAGGCCGACCTCGCGCTGGGCCATGGCAAAGCGCGTGACCGAGTCCATCATCAGCATCACGTTCTTGCCCTGATCGCGGAAGTGCTCGGCGATCGCGGTGGCGGTGAACGCGGCCTGGATGCGGACCAGCGCGGGCTGATCGGAGGTGGCGACCACGACCACGGAGTGGGCCAGGGCGTCGCCGAGATCGCGCTCGACGAACTCGCGGACCTCTCGGCCTCGCTCGCCGACCAGGGCGATGACGTTGACGTCGGCGGTCGTGGACCGCGCGATCATGCCCAGCAGCGAGGACTTGCCCACGCCCGAGCCGGCGAAGATGCCGAGGCGCTGGCCATTGCCGCAGGGGACGAGCGTGTCCAGGGCGCGCACGCCGAGGCCGACGCGCTCCGAGATCCGCGGCCGGGTCAGGGCGTCCGGGGGCGTGGCGGTCGCGTCGCGAGTCTTTGCGTCCTCCAGATCGCCGTACTCGTCCAGCGGCTTGCCCAGCCCGTCGATGACACGCCCGAGCAGCCCGTCCCCCACTGTCACCCGGAAGGGCTTGCCGGTGGGATGCACGGACGTGCCGGGGGCGATGCCGGTCAGCTCGCCGAGCGGCATCAGCAGGGTTCGGCCGCCGCGGAAGCCCACCACCTCGGTGGGCACTCGCGGACGGTCGCGACCGTCACCGACCAGGCAGACCTCACCCATCTCCACCTGGAGGCCGGTCGCCTCGATGATCAGACCGATCAGATCGCGCACGCGGCCGCGGCGGCGTGCCAAATCCTCGTCCTGCATGACCCGCGCCAGCCTTCCCAAGGCCGGGCGGGCGAAGGTGTCAGACCTCATTCTCGGGCACTCCGTCGCGCGGGCCCAGCTCGGCGGCGACGACCTCGCGGGCGCGGGCCAGCTGCGTCTCGATCGACGCGTCGATCTCGCCCTCGTCGGTGCGTGCCAACACGCCGCCGCGACCAACGCGCCGATCGGACTGCACGTTGAGATGCTCGATCCCGCCCAGCTCGGACTGCAGCCGCGTCACGGCGTCGGACATCAGCTCGAGGTCCGCCGGGTTGACGACGAGGGTCACGTGCTGGCGGTCGCGGATGCGGCGCAGCGCGACGGCGGCGATGTCGACGATGCGCTCCGGCGCGACCTCGATGGCGGCCGCCACGATCTGCTCGGCCAGGCGCAGGGCCAGGGCCACCGCGTCATGCTCGAGCTCGGCGATGACCTGGTCGCGTGCTGCGTCCAGCGCCTGGACAGTGGCGCCCACCGCGTGGAGCGAGGGCTCCATCTCGGCGCGGGCCGCAGCCAGACCAGCGGCGCGGCCCTCGGCCTCGCCCGCGGCACGGGCCTGCTGGCGGATCTGGTCGGCGTCGGCGTGCGCCGCTGACAGGACGTCGGCCACGTCGCGCACGGAGCCCGCCGGGGCCTCCAGCTGACGGAAGGTGTAGGCCGCGATCGTCGCGGCTGCGGTCTCAGAAGACAACGTCCTCGTCCGATCGCGAGAGGACGACCGCGCCGGCCTCCTCGAGCTTGCGCACGATGGCCACGATGCGTCCCTGGGCCTCCTCGATGTCGCGCTTGCGCTGCGGCGGCTGGAACTGCATCTCCTCGACGAGCATCTGCGCGCCGCGCTCGGACATGTTGGCCAGGATGCGCTCCTTGACGTCGTCGGCGACGCCGCGCAGGGCCAGGGCCAGGTCCTTCTGGTCGGCCTCGCGCAGGATGAGCTGGATCGATCGGTCGTCGAGCTTGGTGATGTCCTCGAACACGAACAGCAGTCGCCGGACTTCGGCACCGAGGCTCTCGTCGGTCTCGGTGATCTTGTCCAGGACGTTGCGCTCGGTCGAGCGGTCGGCGTTGTTGAGGATGTCGGCCAGCGACTTGATGCCGCCGGCGGCCGAGTACTCCTGCTGGACGACGTTGGCCAGCTTGGCCTTCATGACCGCCTCGACCTGCTTGACGACGTCGGGGCTGGTCTCGGACATCCTGGCGATCCGCAGCGCGATCTCCGGCTGCTCGTTCTCGGGAAGGTTGGCGAGGACCTGCGCCGCCAGCGTGGTGTGCAGGTTGGCGATCACCAGGGCCGTGGTCTGCGGGGACTCGTTGCGCAGGAAGGTGACCACCTGCTCGGGCGGGGTCTTGCGCAGGAACTCGAAGGGCCGCTTCTCGATGACGCTCGACAGACGGCCGATGATCTCGTTGGCGCGCTCGGGGCCGAGCGCGCGCTCCAGCACCTCGCGGGCGTAGTCGACGCCGCCGGCGTTGAGCGAGTCGTACGCCTGAACCGTGGCGGCCAGCTCGGCGAGGACGCCGTCGGCGAGACCGGGCTCCAGGAATTGGAGCTTGGCCATCTCCAGTGACAGAGACTCGATCTCGTCTTCTTTGAGCCGCGAGAACACCTGGGCGGCGCGTTCGGTCCCAATCGAGACGAGCAGCACCGCCGCCTTCTGGCGACCCTTGATCTTGGCCAGGGCCGCGGTGGCGGCGGCGCTGGCGGCGCCGGAGGCGGCGACCGCCGCGCCCTGCGGCTGGAAGACTTCGACAGCGCCCACCTAGTCCTCCTCGGTGACCCAGGCCCGGACCTGCTGGGCGACGCGCTCGGGATCGCGGTCCACCAGGTCCTCGACCTGGCGACGGGCGACGTTGACCGGTGACTGGAGCGACATCACCTCGGTGGGACCGCCGTTGACCATGGTGGCGCCGCCCTGCTGGCCGGCCTCCAGCGAGGCCAGGCTACGGGGGGTCTCGAGCTCGCGCAGCCAGGTGGGCTGGCCGGCGAAGGCCTCACGCTCGCGGCGGCGCAGCATGCGCCCGGCGAAGACCAGGAAGAGAAGCGAGGCCAGGCCGGCGGCGCCGTACTTGGCGTACTTCATCATCGAGGCGGCTCCGGCCGCGGGCGGCGTGGCCACCGGGGCCTTGGCGAAGGCCAGCTGGCCCACCGACAGGGTGTCGCCGCGCTTGGAGTTCAGGCCCACCGCGTTGGCCACGGCCTGCTTGATCGCGGGCAGCGAGGCCGCCGGGACCGACTTGTCGACGAGCACCGAGACGGTCTGGTTGAGCACGTTGCCGGGCGCGAGGACCGTGTGGGTGACGGTCTTGTTGACCCCGAAGGTGGTGTTGGTCGTCTTGTTGGCGTAGTTGGAGCCGCTGCCGCCGCTGGTACCGGCGGCCGCCAGAGCGGGGATGTTGCCGGCGGTGCCCGAGACGCCCGACGCCGAGGCGTTGCCGCCCTTGAGCGTCTCGTTGGACGTCGTCTGGGTCAGCGGCGTGCCCTTCTTGGCGTACGAGAGCGCGTCCTGGGTGGACTGGTTGGCGTTGACGTTGGCGTTGACCACGACCTGGGCCTTGCCGGCGCCCAGCGTCTGGGTGAGCATCGCGTTGACCTGGCTGGTCATCGACGCGTCGTACTTCTGGTCGGCCTGCTGCTGCGTGGTGGCGCCGGCGCCGTCGCCGTCAGCGGTCGGCCACAGCAGCGAGCCGTCAGACCCGGTGACCGTGACCTTGTTGATCGACAGGCTGGGGACGCTGGAGGCGACCAGCTGGGCGATGCCGCGCACCGAGCTGGCGGAGAGCTGGCTCCCGCCCAGCAGCACCGAGGCGGTGGCCGGCTGGGTCTGGTCGGAGAAGAGCTGGTCCTGCGAGTTGGGGATGACCAGGTTGACGGTGGCGGAGGTGACGCCGTCGATCGTCTGGATCGTCGAGGCAAGCTGGCCCTCCAGGGCGCGCTGGTAGGTCACCTGCTGCTGGAAGTTGCTCTGGCCGAGCTGCTGTGAGTTGAGCAGGGAGAAGCCCGGCTGCTGGGTGGTGAGCAGGCCCGCGGTGGCCAGCGCGACGCGCGCCTGGGCGGTCTGGCTGGCGTTGACGGCGACGGCGGTGCCGTTGTTCTGGAGCTGATAGCTGACGCCCGCGGCCGAGAGGGTGCTCGTGATCTTGCCCGTCTGGGCCGGATCGATCCCGGCCTCCAGCGTCGAGTAGCTGGGCTTGGACGCGACGGACATGACGATCATCAGGAAGGCGACGCCGAGCACGAGGGAACCGCCGAGCATCACCCAGCCCTTGGGGGACATCTTCTTGGCCATCTCACCGAAGTTGGGCATGGGTTAAACCTGGGTCTGGAAGATCGTGGTTTCAGCCGACACGAGCTTGTCGCGGATCTGGGCAGCCAGATCCATGGACAGCGACGCGTTCTCGACTGCGGTCACTGCCTGGGTGGGGTCGCTCAGCGTCCCCGTGGCCAGGCCCTGCGACGCCTGGGTGGCGTTGGCCTGCGTCTGCTCCAGCGAGCTGACCGCGTTGCTCAGCGCGCCGCTGAAGCTCCCCGCGCCGGCCTGGCCGGCCGGAGCCTGCGTCGAACCGATCCCGCCGACGGAGCCGACGCTCCACTCGCTCGGGTTCAGCTGGCCGAGTGCGCCTGAGATCGCCGGAATCATTTGAGGAGGTCCAGCGTCTTGGAGTACATGGTCTTGGCCGTGCTCATCGCGGTGACGTCGGCCTGGTAGGAGTTGGACTCCGAGATGAGATCGGTCATCTCGGTGACCGGGTTGACGTTGGGCATGCTCACGTAGCCCTGCGCGTTGGCGCCCGGGTGACCGGGGTCGTAAACGAGCTGGTCGGGCGTGGGGTCAGAGACGATCCCCGCGACCTGCACGCCGCCCGGCGTCGCGCCGGACTGGCCGAGGGCGCCGGCGAGCTGGGAGCTGAAGCCGCCGCCGACCTGCTGGAGCACGACCTCCTGGCGGCGGTAAGGCTGGCCGTTGGCGCCCTGCGTCGTCTGGGCGTTGGCGAGGTTCTCGGAGGTGACGTCCATCCGCGTCCGCTCCGCGGTGAGGCCCGAGGCGGCGAGGTCGATCGCGTCGAAGAAGCTCATGACCCGGGCGCACCCATCGCGGTCTTGAGGATCGATTCGCGCTGTGCGGCGACGGCGGTCAGATCCTCGTAGAGAAGGCCGTTCTCAGCCAGATCGGCCGAGTCCTGCTCGCCGCTGACGCCGTTGCCGTCGGCGCTGACGGTGCCCGACTGGGTGACCGGGCTGAAGTTCACAGAGCTCGGCGACTGGCCGTTCTGGATGGCGCTGGCCAGAGTGCTCTGGAAGTTGACGTCCTCGCGCTGGTAGCCAGGGGTGTCGGCGTTGGCCAGGTTGTTGGTCAGCAGCGTCTGGCGCAGCATCGAGCCGCGCATGGCGGCCTCGAGGGAAAGCTGAGTGGTGTCAAGGAGGGACATAGGTAGTCAGGTCGCTTTGCACTGGCCCTCCTTGGGCTCTCCATGACCACTCCGTGCGGTCATCTCTAATGTCGGCGTCTGACGAGAAGTCTTTAGACCCCTTCCGTCAGAACGCCCCAAAAAACTTTGCGTCGTCCAGATCCGGCGGGCCGGCCTCGCGGACGGGCGCGCGGATCAGGCGGTGGCGGCGACGAGTGGGACCCGGCGGCGCACCGGCGCATACCCGTCGGCGGTGCGCTGGGCCTGGCGGACGCGGCCCAGCTCCAGCAGCAGGACCTCGCGGACTCGCATGAGCTCGATCTCGACGCGCTTCTGCAGCTGGCGGCAGCGCTCGAGCGTCGCCCGCGCGGCCTCCGGAGGCGTGTCGGGGAGCGAGCGCTGCAGCTCCTCACGCACCTCCTTGAGCGACTGCAGCTCGTCGAAGTTGCGCTCGGAGACGAGTTGCAGCTCGCGCTCGATGATCGCGGCGAGCGCCTCGTAGGGCTGAGCGGATTCAGCGCTCATCGACGGGCTGGTCGGCGATCGCCGCCCAGGACTCGCGGAGCTTGCCGAGCATTTCGTCGATCTCGAGGATCTTCGCGGGATCCTGGTCCAGGCGCGCCTGGCGCAGGTGCGAGAGCGAGAAGGTGTAGATCGACTGCAGACGCGCGGGCAGCTCGCCCTGGTCCATGTCGAGGGTGCTGCGCAGGTGGCGGATGATCTCCTCAGCGCGCGTGAGCTTGCTGTGAGCGACGGGGACGTCGCGCTCGCCCATGGCCACGGAGGCCTGGTGCAGGAAGCGGCGGGCGCCGTCATACAGCATCACGACCAGCTGGCCGGGGGAGGCGGTCAGGACCGCGCTGGCACGGTAGGCGTTGGGGGAATAGGTCGCGGCGTATGCGCTCATTTGTCTTCTCTCACACCAGGTCGAGTTGAATAGGTACTCCGTGAGGGGTCCGGTGCCGCACGTGACGCCGGTGCCAGAAGCGATCCATTCGCTCACCCTTGTCATCGGCCGTGATGGCCGAAAATTGAGGAAAAACCGGGGAGACCGGCATCCGCCCGAGGGGGGTGGATGGGGGGCGGTTTCCCGCGCCGATCAGACGCCGGGGAGGGACGCGATCTGGCTGGTCAGCGAGCTGCTCAGGGACTGGTTGGACGAGAGCGCGGCCTCGAGCTGGGCGAACTCCTGCACGAGGAAGTTCTGCTTGTCGGTGAGGGCCGACTGCATCGACGAGATCTGGTTGCCCAGGCTCGAGATCTGCGTGTTGTCGCCCGAGATGCGCGAGGCGATGGTGCCGCCCGAGTCAGAGGCGTCGTCGGCGATGTTGACGAAGCTCGAGGACCAGCTGGCCAGGATCGACTTCACGCCGCCGGCGTTGGACTGGAGCATGTTGGTCAGCGCGGTGGGGTCCAGCGTCAGGTCGCCGGCCAGCGCGGACTGCGAGACGGCGCCGCTGCCCGTGGTGGCGCCGGTGCTCACGCCGATGTCCTCCATGCTGGCCGCGCCCGCGGGCAGGCCGGACCCTCCGGTGAACATCTGCGAGCGCATCGAGCTCAGCAGGTCCTGCAGCTCGGGGTCGCCGAACAGGGTGCCCTGGGTCGGGTCCGTGCTCGAGGGCTGTTGGGCCAGCTGGGTCTGGATGTCGGTGATCACCTTGTTGTACTGCGTGACGAAGGTGTTGACCGCGTTGGAGATGTTGGTCGCGTTGGGGGCCGGGGCGCCGACGTTGACGGTGATCGGGCCGCTGGTGGTGGTGACGCCGGTGAGCGTCAGGGTCACGCCGCCGATCGCGTTGGTGACGGTGTTGGAGGCTGAGCTGCCGCTGGTGCCGTCGATGCTGAATAGCGCGTCCTGGCCCGCCTTCTGCGACTGCAAGGAGAGCGCGCCGCCGCCGCTGACGTCGTTGACGGCGACGGCCGAGCTGGCGCCGGTCTGGCGCGAGGAGAAGACCACCGTGCCTGAGTTGGTGGCGGCGGCGTAGGCGGTGCCGGTCTGGTCTGAGTTGACCGAGTCGACGAAGTCCTGGACCGACTCGCCGGCCGCGATCGTGTACGGGCTGCCGTTGATCGTGATGCTGTCGCTGCCGCTGGTGGGACTGGTGAAGCCGTAGGTGGCCTGGGCGGAGTTGGCCAGCTGGGTCACGGCGACCTGATATCCCCCAACGCCGGCGCCGGTGGCGCTGGTGGCGGTCACGCGCGTCGGATCCGATGAGGTCACCGACTGCTGGGTCTCGAACAGCGTCGGGTCACCGACGGCCAGCGCGTCGGCGGACAGCGTCTGCAGCTCGGACTGGATGCTGGTGAGCTGCTTGTTCATCGCCGTCAGACCGCTCTGCTGGTTCTGCAGGTTGGTCACCGGCTGCTGGTAGATCGACATCTCCTCGGTGATGATCTGGTTGGTGTCCAGGCCCGAGGCGAGGCCGGTGATCTGCAGACCTCCACCGGCCAGCGAGCTGAGGTTCGTCGTGGTCGGGGTGGAGGAGGAGGAGACGGAGCTGGTGGACATGAGGGATCCTTTGTCAGTGCGTCAGTCGAGCGCTGCGCCTGCGGCAAGTTCCAGCACCGTCCGCGGCGACAGGCTCCGCAGCGGGGTGCCCGAGGCATCGGTCAGCTCGATCGCGAGCGCGCCCGAGGCCTGGTTGAGGTCGAAGTGCACGTGCCGGCCGGACGCCTCCAGCCGCTCGTAGGCCTCGTGGGCACGGGCGATCGCTTCCAGCACCTCCGGGGGCGGGGAGGCGGGAATGTCGTCCGAGCGGACGCGGCCGCTGCGCGCGAAACGTGAAAACCGGGAAGTCATGCTGCCCGGAGTAATCGAGCGCGGGCGCCGGCAACTTGAGCCTCATCGGCCAGATGTCCAGCCGTCCGGCTAGGCGGCGACGGGGGCCGGAAGCGCGCTCAGCAGTGCCCTGGCCTGGGCCGAGGCGGGGTCCAGCTCGAGCGCGGCGGAGACGAAGTTGGCGGCGTCCTGGGCCATGCCCTGGGCCAGAGCCACCCGGGCCAGCCCCACCATCGACCGAACGTCCGGGGTCTCGAAGGCGGCCGCCAGCCACTCCTGCGCGGCGCGGTCGATCAGACCGGCCTTCAGGTACATCTGGGCCAGCAGCTCGCGCTGCTCGCGGCGCGGCAGCTGGGAGCGCTCCAGCACCGGCAGCAGAGCGACGAAGCGCTCGCCGTCGGCCCCGTGCAGCAGCGTCTCGAGGATCACGGCCAGCAGCGGCGCGCCGGCGACGGGCACCGGTGCGGTCTCCGTGGCCCCCTGCGCGACCGCCGACCAGGTCTCGAACACCGCCACCTCGGCGGCTGACAGCCCTGCGCTCGTGGCGCGCCGGAGCACGAGGTGCACCGTCCCGGCGTCCGCGCGACCGATGAGGCTGCACAGCTCGATCCGGACCGCGAGAGCGGCGTAGGGGTCATCGGCGGGCACGGCGGCGGCCAGCTCGGCGGCCTCGTCCCAGGCGCCGCGCCCGAGCCGCAGCTCGGCCAGGCTCGTTCGGGCCCTCGCGTCGGTGGGAGCGGCCTCGAGAGCCAGTCGGTACTGAGCCGCGGCCTCGTCGGCGGCGTCGGCCTGCTGCAGGATGGCGGCCACCGTCCGGCGGATGGCGGCGGGCAGGGCGTCGAGCTTGTCGAGTTCGGCGACCACGTCGCCGGGAGCGACGCCGTCGCGCAGCAGCGCTGAGGCATACGGGCCGGCCACGGCCGCGTACTCGGGATGGTGCTCGACGCACCACTGCAGCGCGGTCCGCGCCGGCGCGGGCTCGCCCAGCTCCAGGTGCAGCTCAGCGAGCGCCAGACGGGCCAGGAAGGTGCCGCTGCCGACCATCGGGCTGTAGCGGGCCGGGGCCTCGCCCATCTCGATGGCGCGGTGGAACAGTGCCACCGCCTCGTCGGTGTCGCCCCGCGTCTGGGCGATGCGGGCCTGCGCCAGCACGAGGTCGGTGAACTGCGGGAACAGCTCCAGGCCCTCGGCGGCGGTCGTGTCGGCCTCGAGCAGGCTGCCGGCCATCCGCAGCACGGTGACCAGGCGGGTGAACAGCGAGGGCACGTACTCGGCGCGGGTCAGGTTGCCTTCGGCCGCGACCAGCGCTCGCGCGGTCGTGAGCTCGTCGATGGCGGCGTTGAAGTCGCCGACGACGATGTACTCGGAGCCGAGGTTGAAGTGCAGGAACGGGGTCTTGGGCGACTCGGCGGACTGCTTGCGCAGGAGCTCGATGTTGCGCTGAGACTTCTCCTTGGCGTCGCGCACGGAGCCGAGGTAGCCGTAGTGGGTGACGCGCACGGGCGTCTGCTCGACGCGGCCCGGGATGTAGGTGGGCAGCGTGTGGGCGATCTGCTCGTGCAGGCGGTCCCGGAAGCGATACTCGGGGCGGTTGCGGAAGACGCGAAGCGCGTTGTTGACCATCGCGCCGCCGTCGCCCAGCTCGCCGGTGTAGCTGGTCTCGACCAGGTAGAAGGCCTCGCGCCAGGTGCGGCCGGTGAGCGCGCGCAACTGCTCGACGTCCTCGGCCACGAGCACCTCGTCGGCGTCCAGGTACATGACCCAGTCACCGGTGGCGGCCTCGAAGGAGACGTTGCGGGCCTCGGAGAAGGAGCCGGTCCAGGGGAACTCGATGACCTTGGCGCCGAAGGACCGGGCGATCTCGACGGTGGCGTCGGTGGAGCCGGTGTCGACGATCACGATCTCGTCCACCGCGGACGCCACGGCGGACAGGCAGCGGGGGAGCATCTGCTCCTCGTCGCGCACGATCATGCACAGGCTGAGCGTCAGGCCGGATGCGGGCTTGGCCCGGTTGGCGACACTGGTGGCGCGGCGGGCCAGCGCCGGGAGGGCGGCGTGCAGCGGGCGGGTGCGGCGGCCGGCACGCTTGCGGCGCGCCACCTCGTCGAGGTTGGCCTCGACGTTGGGCAGGCTCGGGTCCAGGCGGCGGGCGGCGCGGAACAGCGCCTGCGCGGCGTCGAGGCTCCACAGCTCATACAGGGCCACGCCGGCGAGGTTGAGGATGGTCGGCTCGCTCGGGGAGTCCTCGAGCATGTCCAGCGCGGCGGTGGCGATGGCCAGGTACACGCGGGTGGCCAGCCCCTCGGAGGCCTGCGCCGTGGCGCTCATGCCGGCGTCGATCAGGGTGAGCTTGCCGTGGAAGCGTCGCTGCGGGTCGGTCAGCTCGTTGGCGGCGGCAAACAACGCGCTGAATGCGGAGACGTCGCCGCTGCCCAGTGCCGTCCGCGCCTGGAACGCCAGGCTTTCGGAGGTGACGGCGGGCGTGGCCGCCGGGGTGGGGGACTGCAGAGTTTTGCCAGTGAGGCGAAGAGCCATGGAGAGATCCTTACCGAGGGAGCACTCTCATCATCGGCGGCGGGCTGCCGGGACTTAAGTCCAGCCAGGGCGGCGATTCCTCAAGCTCGCGCGGTGGACTGCCCGCGCGCACTGACACGACAGAGCGCACGGTCGGCGTTTGCGGACCGTGCGCTCCGAGGCTTCAGCATGACTCGCGTTTCGCGACAGCCGGTCTCCAAGAGCGCACCGTGTGCTCTCTGCGTTCAGGATCGCGCGCCCGCGTCGAGCCGGTAGGCCCAGGCCAACGTCTCGGCCACCGCCTTCCACAGCGCCTCGGGCACCTGGGCGCCGAGGTTCAGCGAGGCGAGCGCCTCCACCAGCGCGGGGTCCTCGCGCACGGGCACCCCCGCCTCGCGCGCGGCCGCGATGATCCGCTCGGCGAACAGGCCCGCGCCCGTCGCCGTCACCGTGGGGGCGACATCCCCGTGCGTGTAGTGCAGCGCGGTGGCGCGCCGGCGTGGCGGCTGAGGGTCAGGCATAAAGGTCCAGGGGCTCGCGCCGCGGGGCGACGGTGACCGCCACAGCGCGCCCGGGCACCGCTTGGCGCAGGGCCTGGCGCAGGCTCTCGGCACCGGCCTGGGCCAGCTCGAGCGGCTGCCCCGCCGGAAGCGTGACCGACAGGCTCAGCGCCCCCGCATCCATTTGGAAGCGCAGGTCGACCGAGCCCAGCGCGGGGGCGTTGTAGCGCAGCAGAACGTTCTGGCGATCGCCGGCCTCTCCGCCCGCGCCGCCGGCGTCGCGCTCGGTGACCTGGACCTCGCCGCCCCCGGGAAGCGGCACCGGCGGCGGGGCGGTCAGCGACGGATCCGGATCCCACCCGCCCGGCGCGTGCACGGGTTGGGCCTGCGGGGCTTGCGTTGCCGGTTGGGCCTGCTGGTTGGGCTGCGCGTGGCCTTCTTCGTGCGGGTCGGTGATGGCCAGCAGCACCCGTTCGGCGTTGACGTCGCGGATGACCAGCCGCAGGTCCTGGCCGGCCTGCACGTTCTCGGGCAGCTCGGCGTCCAGGAGATAGCCGGCGATGCTCAGCGACCCCTTCTGCCCGGGCGGGGCCTGGACCACTCGCGCCATCACCGCGCGGCCGGGCACGATCTTGATGTCGGGGCCGACCAGGACGCGCAGTGCCTGGGGGTTGATGGCCAGAGGTGCGGGCATCGCCCTCAAGAACTATGCAGCACCTGTCGATCAACTCCCTACGATGGATCCCGGTCTCTACATTGCCGCGTCCGGAATGCTCGCTGAGCAGGTGCGGCAGAACCAGCTGTCCAACAACCTCGCCAACGCCTCGACCCCGGGCTACAAGCCCGATTCGGCCGAGCAGCAGAGCTTCGGCTCGCTGCTGCTGTCCAACACCGCCACCGGACAGCAGGTCGGCACGATCAACACCGGCGTGCGGATCGACAAGGTGGTCACCGACACCAGCCCGTCGACGCTCAATCAGACCGGCCAGCCGCTCGACTTCGGCATCGCCGGCGCCGGCTACTTCGCCGTGCGCACCGGTTCAGGGATCAGCTACACCCGCGACGGCCAGTTTCAATCGAACGCCAAAAGCCAGCTCGCCGATGCCCAGGGCAATGTCGTGCTCGGCCAGAACGGCCAGCCCATCACGGTGAGCAACACGGGCACCGTGCCCGCCTCCGCTCTCGGCGTGTTCAACGTGCCCAATGTCACCAAGCAGGGCGACAACTACTTCTCCGGCGCCTCGACCGGAAAGGCCGGCGGGGTCGTGCACCAGGGCGAGCTCGAGAACTCCGGCGTCGACCCCATCCAGACCATGACCGACATGATCGCCTCGCTGCGGGCCTACCAGGCCGGGCAGAGCGCGCTTCAGTCGATCGACCAGACGATGCAGGAAGACGCGTCCAGCGTCGGCTCAATCGCAGGAGGCTGATAGATGTTGCAGGGTTTGTATGCCGCGGCCTCCGGGATGGAGGCTCAGCAGAATCAGTTCAACGCCATCGCCAACGACATGGCGAACCTCAACACGACCGGCTACCAGTCGACCGAGGTGGGGTTCCAGGACCTGCTCTACAGCGGCGGCGGCAACTCCAGCGGGAGCCCGTCGATCTCCACCGGCGCCGGCTCGTCATCCGCGATCGTCGGGCGCAGCGACGCGCAGGGCGCGATCCAGAACACCGGGCGCTCGCTCGACGTCGCCATCCAGGGCCCCGGCTACCTCCAGGTGCGTCGTGACGACGGCTCCGTCGGCCTGACCCGGAACGGCGCGCTGCAGGTCAACGCCCAGGGTGAGATCACCGACTCCACCGGCAACCCCCTCCTCCCGCCGCTCAAGCTCTCCAAGGGCACCGACGCCGACAGCGTCAAGATCGAGACCGACGGCCAGGTCATCTCGGGCAGCAAGACGATCGGCAAGATCAGCCTGGTCAACGTGCCGGCCCCCAACCAGCTCCAGCCCGACGGCGACAGCATGTTCAGCGTCACCTCCGGTAGCGGCGCCATCCGCCCCGCCACCGGCTCCTCGCTGCAGCAGGGCGCCCTGGAGGGCTCCAACGTGGACGCCGCTCAGGACATGACCGAGATGATCAGCGCCCAGCGCAGCTACCAGATGGCCAGCCAGGCGATCCAGTATCAGGACCAGATGCTGCAGATCGCCAACCAGATCAAGCGTTAGCTATGAGCTTCATCTCCGCCACCAGCGCGCTGCCCGCCGCCGCCCTGCCCACGACCAGCGCCTCGTTGCCCGCCGGCAACCTGCCGATGATCGACCCGGCCAACGAGCCCGCGGCCGTGCGCAACGGCGACCAGAAGGCCAAGAACGCCTACGAGACCGGAATGGCCTTCGAGAACGTCCTCGTCAACGAGCTGGCTCAGCAGCTGGCCGCCACCGTCCCGGGCCTCGACGGCTCCAGCGGCTCCGATGACGGACTTGGCGGCTCGAGCGACGACGGCCTTGGCGGGACGAGCAGCGACTCGTCTGGCAGCGACGCCAGCGCAGGGCTCGGCGCCTACTCGTCGCTCCTGCCCCAGACACTGGCCTCGAGCGTCATGTCCGGCGGCGGCACCGGGGTCGCCATGCAGATCGCCCAGTCCATCGATCCCGCCCTGGGAGCGCCCAAGAAATGAGCCTCACCGTTCCCGCCGAGCAGTTCGATACCGCTCTCACCACCGACGTCATCGCCCACCTCGAGGCCCAGCTGATCTCGGCTCGGCGTCTCCTGCAGGTGGTGCTCGAGCAGGGCGCGGCCATCCGCGCCCGCGACGTCTCGCAGGTCGTCTCCCTCACCGGCATCCTCCAGGCCGAGCTCCAGCGCCGCGCGCTCATCGAGCGCGACCGCGCGCGCCTGCTCGACCGCGCCGGCGCCCATCTCGGCGTGTCGCCCACCGCGGTGTCGATGAGCCTGCTCGACGCGGTCATGGACCCGGGCCGCGCCCCGCTGGCCCACGCCCGCAGCGCCGAGCTGCGCGGCATCCTCGAGGAGGTCCAGCGCGAGCACCACGTCAACCGGGCGCTGATGAGCCAGGAGCTGGCCTTCCTGGACCACCTCCTGCGTCTGGCCGACGCCGACCGTCATCTGGGCTACGACTCCGCCGGCGATCACAACCGCGTGACCGCTCCGCGCCTGTCGAACCGCCACCGCGTCCTGGATCTCGAGGTCTAGCGCCGTGACCATCCCTGCCTTCACCGGACTGCAGACGGCGCTCAGCGGCCTCGAGGCCGCCCAGGCCGCGATCACCACCACGGGTGAGAACATCGCCAACGCCAACACCGCCGGCTATACGCGCCAGAGCGTGCAGACGTCGGCGACGGCGCCGCTGACGATCCCCGGCCAGGGCGGCGGCAGCCAGATCGGCACCGGCGTCTCGATCACCGACATCAGCCGCATCCGCAACCAGTTCCTGGACGTGCAGTACCGGGCGCAGAACAGCGCCACCAGCAACGCCAACTCCAACGCGACCGAGCTGGGGCAGGTCCAGACGGCGGTCAACGAGCCCTCGTCCAGCGGGCTGCAGAGCGTGATGGCGAACTTCTGGTCGGCCTGGAACGCGCTGGGCTCCACCCAGAACGCGTCGACGCTGCAGGGCGTTGTCGGCGCCGGCCAGACCCTCGCCTCCACCTTCAACGCCGTCGCGCAGCAGATGCAGACGGTGCAGAGCCAGGCTTCCCAGCAGTACGCATCCCTCACCGGCGCCAATGGCCAGGTCGCCCAGGACGCCCAGACGATCGCCACGCTCAACGCCCAGATCAGCCAGGCCCAGCAGGCGGGCATCACGCCCAACACGCTGATGGACCAGCGCGACAGCGCGCTGGACGATCTCTCCAGCCTGGCCCAGATCTCGGTGAGCACCGGCTCGGACGGCTCGGTCACGGTCGGCTTCGGCGACGCCTCGAGCCCGCTGGTGAGCGGCACCACCGTCACCTGGCCTCAGACCCTGACCTCGGCCGCCGGCGGGCAGCTCGGCTCGCTGCTCAACGTCTCCTCCACCACCGGCCCGGTCGGCCAGTACATCTCCTCCTTGGATGGCGTCGCCAACCAGGTGATCAGCTCAGTCAACGCGCTGCAGCCCTCCAGCCCGTTCTTCACCGGGACGTCGGCCGCGACGATCGCGGTCTCCGCCAACACGTCCACGATCCAGACCTCGAGCTCGAGCACCTCGGGCGCCGACCTGGCCCAGGCCATCGGCAACCTGGCCAACGGGTCCGCCGACCAGGCCTACTCCGCCTTCGTGTCACAGATCGGCAGCGGCGTCCAGTCCGCCCAGAGCACCCAGGCCACGCAGCAGGCGGTGCTCACCGCGGTCTCCAACCAGCGCCAGAGCGTCTCGGGCGTCTCGCTGGATGAGGAGATGACCAATCTGATCCAGTACCAGCAGGCCTACCAGGCCTCGGCGCGCGTGATGAACGCCATCAACACCACGCTCGACACGCTCATCAGCAGCGTCGGGGGAGGGCTCTAGGCCATGATCTCCGGTCGCATCACCACCCAGATGACCACGGCGTCGGTGCTGTCGAGCATCAACAACGTCCAGGATCAGCTGGCCACCACCCAGCAGCAGCTCTCGACGGGCCTGAGCATCAACCAGCCGTCGGACAACCCCTACGGGGCGAGCCTGGCCATCCAGCTCAAGAACGGGCTCCAGGGCCTGAGCAACTACAACTCCAACATCACCGACGGCACCGCCTGGGCCTCGGCCGCCGACACGTCGCTGCAGAACGTGACGAGCATGCTCCAGCGCGCCCAGGAGCTGACCGTCCAGGCCTCCAACGGCGACGAGTCCGCCACGGACCTCTCGGCCACCGCCGACGAGATCGACCAGCTGGCCGACGCCATCAAGCAGGAGGCCAACACCCAGTACAACGGCCAGTACATCTTCTCGGGTACGTCCACCAACACCCAGCCGTACTCCAACTCCACCGGTGACACCTACCAGGGCAACACCGCGGCGGTCACGCGCCAGATCGGCCCCGGGTCCACGCTGCAGGTCAACGCGGACATCTCGAGCGTGCTGGGCAGCGGGACGAGCGCCAACGACGGCAAGCTCCTGGACACGCTGCGGACGATCTCCGCCGACATGCGCAGCGGCAACACCGCCGGCATCGCCGACCTGTCCACCAACCAGATCTCCAACCTTCAGGGCAGCTTGAGCAGCCTCACCCAGCTGCAGGCCAACGTCGGGGCCACCCAGAACCGCCTGACCCTGGCCGGCGACCGCATCCAGGGTCTTCAGAACGGCGACACCGCCGCGCTCTCCAACGACGAGGACGTCAACATGGCCCAGGCCATGACCACCTTCTCCAACCAGCAGGCAGCCTTCACCGCCGCGCTGAAGGCGGGGGCCAATATCGTCCAGTCGTCGCTGATGGACTTCCTCAGCTCGTAGGCTCTCAAGACCGTTCGCCTGCGCCGCAAGTAGGCTTAGGAGGACCACCGCCTGTACGTCAACCCAGGTAGAGGAGCCGCCGCTGTGGCACTGGCGATTGAGAGCACGCGCTTCGGACACGTCGAGATCGACCCCGACACGGTCATCGAGTTCCCTGACGGCCTGATCGGCCTCGGGGGCACGCGCTACGCGCTGCTGACGAGCGACCCGGACAGCCCGTTCTTGTGGTTGCATTGCATCGATGACCCCAGCCTCTCGCTGCCTGTGACCGATCCCCACCGGTTCTTCTCCACCTACCAGGTGGACCTGACCGACGAGGACGGCGAGCGCCTCGGCCTCGATGACGCCACACCGGTGGACGTCTACGTCACCGTCGTCGCCAGCGCCGAGCTCTCCGAGTTCACCGCCAACCAGAAGGCGCCGATCCTCATCTGGGACGGCCAGGGACACCAGATCATCAACCAGGCCCCCGGCACTGACCTGCGCGCGCCGCTGTTCGCCGAGGTCATGGGTGGCACCTCCAACGCGGACGGGGACCCCACCTAATGCTCAACATCACTCGCCGGCGAGGCGAGCGCGTCGTCCTGGGCGACGACGTCTTCATCTCCGTCCTGGAGGTCTCGGGCCAGACCGTCCGCCTCGGGATCGACGCCCCGCGCTCGGTGCGCGTGTACCGCGAGGAGATCTGGCTCGAGGTCAAGCGCGAGAACGAGGCCGCTGCCCATGCCGCCGGCGCCTCTCTGCCCGCGGATCTGCCCGCGCCGTTCAAGGCCGAGGGCGGCGATAAGCGGGGCACGCAGGTCAACCCGGCGCCCCCGCAGCAGCCCTAGGCCGCCCCGCATCTCGGCGAGCCCTCGGGCGCCCGCCCCGCGGTTCGAGGGCGGCGAGCTGCCGACGGCCTCCACAGTGGCCCAACTACCTCAAAACGGGGATGCGCGAACGCCGCCGTTCGGTCGACATAAATCCGGGGTGATAAGCGACCTTCACCCCGCCGGAAGCCCAGCCCCATGGGACCGGCCTCCCTCGTGTATTCGGACCAAGAGTGGGTGAGATGGCTACAACGGAACGAGCCGGACGGTTGTCGGCTGAGCAGACGCTCGACCTGTGGCGTGAGTACCAGCGGACCGGCGACTCCCGCCTCCGCGACCGCCTCGTACTGACCTTCGCCCCGATGGTCAAGTACATCGTCTACCGCAAGATCCGTGAGATGCCGGCCCGCTGCGAGGTGGACGACTTCATCTCATGCGGCCTGGAGGCCCTGATCAAGTCCATCGACCGGTACGACCCGGAGAAGGGCGCCACGCTCGAGCAGTTCGCGTGGACCCGTATCCACGGCGCCGTGCTCGACGAGCTGCGCCGGAACGACTGGGCGCCGCGATCCCTGCGCCGCTGGGACCGCGAGATCGGCAAGGCCCGCGACAACTTCTTCCGCCTCTACGGCCGCCGTCCCAGCCGCGAAGAGCTCGCCGACGCGCTCGGCATCGAGGTCAAGGACCTCGTCCGCCATCAGGACGAGCTCTCCCAGGCCTCGGTCGGATCGCTCAATGCGCTCGTCAACGGCGAGGAGGACATGGCCACCGAGCGCATCGACACTCTCATCTCCGAGGACACCGACGCCGACCCCGAGTATTTCGCCGTCACCGGCGAGGCCAAGGAGCGCTTCCGCGAGGCCTTTGAGTGCCTGGCCCCCCGTGAGCGCAAGATCGCGGTGCTGCTCTACGTCTACAACCTCACGCTGCGCGAGATCGGCGAGATCCTCGGAGTCACCGAGAGTCGCGTCTGCCAGCTGCACGCCCAGATCCTGAAGACGCTGCGCGCCCGGCTGGCCGCCGACGAGCAGCTGTTCACCGTCGTCGCCGGGTAACTGCGGCGTCGCCTACGACGGGTAGTCGTAGAAGCCCTTGCCGGTCTTGCGGCCGTGGTGGCCTGAGACCACCATCCGCTTGAGCAGCGGGGTCGGCGCATACTCGGGCCGCTTGAACTCCTCGTAGAGCGAGTCGCAGATGGCGTAGAGGACGTCAAGGCCGATGAAGTCACACAGGGCCAGCGGGCCCATCGGGTGCCCGCAACCGAGCTTCATGCCGTCGTCGATGTCCTCGCGCGTAGCGAAGCCGTCCTCGTACATGCGCGCGGCCGCCATCAGGTAGGGGACGAGCAGCATGTTGACGATGAACCCCGAGCGGTCCTTGGTCCGGATGGGCTTCTTGCCCATCCCGGTGGCAAGGTCCTCGGCGACCGACACCGTGTCGTCGGCGGTGTCGAGCGCCACCACCACCTCCACCAGCTTCATCACCGGCACCGGCGAGAAGAAGTGCAGGCCGATCACCCGCTCGGGGCGTCGCGTCCACGCGGCGAGCTCGGCGATGGGGATCGAGGAGGTGTTGGAGGCCAGGAAGCGCGCCTCGGGCAGCGCCTCGTCCAGCCGCTGGAACAGCTTGCCCTTGACCCGCGGGTCTTCGCTCACCGCCTCGAGCACTGCGTCGACCCCGGCCAGGTCATCGAACTCGCTGGTGTAGGCGATCCGCCCGGTCAGCCCCTCAGCCTCCTCGGCGGTCAGCTTGCCGCGCGCCACCGCACGGTCCACCGAGACCGCCAGCCGGTCGCGCGAGCGCCTCAGCGGCGCGGCCTCGGGCTCGAACACGGTGACGTCGATGCCGGCCGACGCGGCCGACTCGGCGATGCCCGAGCCCATGAAGCCCGCGCCCACCACCCCCACCCGTGACACGCTTGCGGCGGCCATCAGCAGCCTCCGAGCCTGCGCAGCCGGGCGCGATAGGTCTGCATGTCGCGGTGGAGGAAGTCGGAATGGGTCTGGGTGCGCAAGGCGGGCACGTCCTCGTGGTGGTAGGGGCTGGACAGGCTCTCGGCGTGGCCGATCACGTTTGAGGTCTGGATATTGAAGCGGCACTGCAGCCAGTGCACGAGCTTCAGGCTCGAGGCCATCTGGCGGGCGTCGCCGAGCACCTGGCCATCACTGAAGCCGACGTGCTCGATCCCGATCGCGGTCCAGTTGAGCCCGACGGTGTGGCGGCACATCGTCTGTAGCGAGACGAGCTGGTGGATCGTGCCGCCCGAGTCGATGACGAAGTGCGCGCAGGTGGCCGGCAGCTCGTGCAGCTCGGAGTCCGGGACGTCGTTGGCGAAGGTGTTGAACGTCGACGAGTAGCCGGCGTCGGTGTAGTGGATGACAATGACGTGGGGGTGCACCAGTCGCCACGTGGGCGTCATGAAGCTGCCGTAGTGACGGCGAACGTACGCGGTCATCTGCGCCTTGCGCGCGGCGCCGAACGGGATCGGGTCCCAGACGATCCGGGGCTTGGCCGGCGCGCTCGCCGCCACCGCCGCAGGGTGCGACCCCAATCCTCCCGCCGCGAGCGCCACGATTGCCATCAGCCACCTGAACATCGCTACAGCGTGGCATGTCGGGCCGCTTCTATCCTGCGCCCTCGTGAAGCCCGTTCTGATCATCACCCACCTCCCCGACCGCCAGGACGGGATCGTGCGCGAGGCCCTGGAGGCGGCGGGCTCGACCGTGATCGAGCGCAACCCCGGCGACGACCAGGCGCTGCCCGCTGCGGGGGAGATCGCCGGCGTGGTCACCCTCGGCGGGCGCCAGAGCGCGACGCGCGTGGCGGAGGACCCCTTCCTGACCGCCGAGGTAGAGCTCCTGCAGGAGGCGCTGCTGCAGCGCGTCCCGGTGCTGGGCATGTGCCTCGGGGCGCAGCTTCTCGCCGTGGCCGCCGCGGGTCGTGTGTCCTATACCGGCGCCATGAACGCCGGCTGGCCGGAGATGACCCTCCTGCCCGCGGCCGCAGGCGATCCCCTGTTCGGGGCCTTCCCGGCACGGCTGCCGGTGCTCAAGTGGCACGAGGACATCATCGAGATGCCCCCGGGCGCCACCGAGCTGGCCACGACGCCGGGCCCCGGCGCCGCGCTGTTTCGCGTGGGCGAGAGCGCCTGGGGCAGCCAGGCGCACCTGGAGCTCACGGCGCCGATGCTGATCGAAGGCTGGACCGTGGACCCCGGCGACGTCGCCGAGATCGAGGGAGCCGGCCATCGCATCGATGATTTCCGCGCCCAGAGCCGCGACCACCTGGTGGACCAGATGGCCGCGGCCCGGCCGATGTTCACCGCCTTCGGGCGGCTGGCGACTACTTCTTGCCCTTCTTCTTTGACGGCTTGATCACCAGGTTCAA
Source organism: uncultured Actinomycetota bacterium (assembly GCA_963758035.1). Lineage (GTDB taxonomy): Bacteria > Actinomycetota > Thermoleophilia > Solirubrobacterales > Solirubrobacteraceae > Palsa-465. Next base: position 58,774 of record CAVWTW010000010.1, on the reverse strand, counting down.
GGTGCGCTTGGTCTGAGTCGTGTGCTTCTCCAGCGTCTCGGAGAAGAGCCCCGTGATCTTGACGTGACCCTTCCGGGACGCCAGGAACTTCTTCCCGGCGCCCGAGAGCTTGACCGAGAGCTTCTTGCCGCCGCTCTTGGTGATCGTGAACTTCCCCTTGCCCAGGGTCACGATCTTGGACTTCTTCTTGCCCTTCTTGGCTGCCACCGCCGCGGTGTGGGCGTTGACCACCACCGTCTCTGGCGCGGTGAGCGTGATCGTGATCGTGCACGGGAACGACGCGCAGGTGACGTCGACGGTCACCGTTGAGCCGTTGCTCGTGGCGCCGCCGCCGACGCTGGCCGGTGAGATCGCGTCCGCGGCCTGGAAGGGCTGGGCGAGCACCGAGCCGTTGTTGGTCCACACGGCCCAGCCCTGCCCGGCGCCGTTGACGCCGTTGGTCACGTTGGCGTCCTCGCCGTCCTTGTCGGCCTGGAGGACGCCGCCGGAGAACGACTTGCCCCCGTCGGCGCTGTAGGACAGGTTGATCGGGCCGCCCGCTCCGTCGAGCAGGTAGGTCCCATAGATGCCGCCGGCGCCGTCCTGGGAGAGCGCCGCGTCGAGCTCTGACTGTTTGGCAACGTTCACCAGCGGCGTGTCGAACTTCATCGTTGTGGCGTCGAAGCGGTGATACACGGTCGTGCTCGTCGCCTCACTGGTCTCGAGCACGCCGAAGCCGCTCGGGCCGCCGCCGACGCCCGGGTTCTCCACGTTGCAGTCGGCCTGGGTGACCGGAACCTTCCACGCACTACCCGGCGACCCGGGCGAGATGTTGTAGCTGTTGGAGGCACTCTGGTTGCCCGAGCCATAGGCGTAGGCCGTCCCGAACGGTGCCTGGACCGAGCACCCCAGCGGGCCGTTGGTGAAGTTGGTGTCGAAGATGCCCAGCACCCCCGGCTGAGCGCCGGCCTGGGCGGCGAACTGGCCGAACGGATTGCCGATCTGGTCCGGGTTGGTGTCTGGCTCGAGCGTGGCGAACCCGGCCGGACAGGTCGCCACTGAGCACTCGGGCGCACCCGACAGTGGGAAGGCGTTGAAGGTCGGCGCGCCCACCGCGGTGTCCCAACCGTAGCCCAGCACGCCCGTACCGGGCACGATGACCGCGCTCAACGGGCCCGTGTCGGCGTTGAGGATCCCGCTGCTCACCGAGAGTCCGCCGTTGATGAGCGACCACGTCGCGCCGCCGTCGGACGATTGCCACTCCTGCTCGGGCGTGTAGTCCCCGGCGTTGTTACCGGCGGCGCCGAACACGTCGGCGAGGATGACCATCGTCCCGCCGTCAACGAGCACGTGCACCCCATCGATGGCCTGTGCCGAATCCGCCGGCTGGAGGTTGCCGGAGTGCGAGCACGCCGTCGCGCCGACCGGCAGGACGCAGTACTGGACGAAATCGAAAGCGCCGGCCACGTGCTTGTCGTTGTTCCACGCAATGAGCGCGTCGCCGCTGCTCGAGACCGCGACTGACGGCGGGTCGTTGGTCAGCGGCGAACCGACCGTCACCACCTTCCCCGCCCCCAGCGCGCTGGCGCAGAGCACCATCGCCACCACCGCCGCGAGCCCGCAGGCGCGCGCCATCGTCCCACACACCGTGCGGCCGAATTCACGCCACATACCCCATCCCCTTCTCTTCGATCCCGATACACGTGAGAGGCGGGCCTCTCCGGGGCCTGGCCCGCCGCGCCGCAGCATCCTATATCCGGGTCTGTTCGTCAACGGTCAGCGTGACACGAACCGCAGCCGTGGGGCGGTCTGGCCGCCGCCGGCGGTGAACGTCGCAGTGGCGCGGTTGAGCGCGAAGGTGAGGGTGGCGCCGTCGTCGGTCACCACCTCCAGCCGCCGCCCCTCGTCGCTCACCTCTTTGACCGTCCCGTGCACGGTGGTCCCCAGATAGTCGATGAGCACCGACCCGCCGGGCTGAGGCATGGCGCGCAAGGGCACGCGCCAGTGATAGCAGTCAGCTTGCGGCGCCGTGCGTGCTGACGACGGCGTCGAGCGCCTCGCCGATCGCCGAGGCGATGAGCTCGATCTCGTCAGGCTGGATCGTCAGCGGCGGCGACATCGCCAACCCCGCGCCGAGCGGCCGGGTGAGGACGCCGCGCTCGCGCGTCGCCGCGAAGACGTCGGCGACCACGCCGGCGCCGGCGTCCAGATCGAGGCCGACGGCGGCCATGAGCCCCGTGCCGCCGCGGATCTCGGTGACCAGCTCGTGATCGCGCAGCCGCGACAGCGCCTGATAAAGGGTGTCTTCGAGCTCGGCGCCGCGCGGGATGAGGTTCTCGCCCTCGAGGATGTCGAGGTTGGCCAGGCCCGCCGCGCAGCACGCGGCGTGGCCGGCGTAGGTCGCGCCGTGACGGAACACGTGCCCGGGCTGTGACCAGAACGGTTCGGCCACGCGCGCTGAGGCCACCACGCCGCCGAGCGGGAGATACCCGCTGGTCACGCCCTTGGCGAAGACGATCATGTCGGGCTGCAGCGACCAGCGCTCGACGCCGAACCAGGTGCCGAGCCGGCCGAACGCGCAGATGACGCAGTCGGCGATGAACAGGACGTCGTACTCGGCGCAGACGGCGGCGACGCCCTCCAGGTAGCCATCGGCCGGCGGGTACACCCCACCGGCCCCGATGACCGGCTCGGCGAAGAAGGCGGCGACGCGGTCGGGGCCGATGCGGAGGATCTCCTCCTCCAGTGCCGCCACCGAGTCGTGCACGACGTTCGACGTGTCCAGGACGAGCGGACCGAAGCCGACGCGGTTGGGCTCGATCCCGCCCAGCGAGGTCCCGAAGCCATTGGTGCCGTGGTAGGCCGCCGAGCGGGTGACCATGTGGACCTTGCCGGGCCGGCCCTCGACCGACCAGTACTGGCGCGCGAGCTTGGCCGCGGTGTCGATCGACTCCCCGCCGCCGGTGGCGAAGAACACGCGCGCGTCGGGCATCGGGGCGTGCTCGGACAGGCGCGCCGCGAGCTCCATCGCCGGCTCGTTGCTCCAGTCACCGAACGTCGAATAGGCCTCGAGCTTGGACATCTGGTCGCGCACCCGATCGGCGATCTCGGTGCGGCCGTGGCCGACGTTGGTGTACCAGAGGCTGGCAGTGGCGTCCAGGAAGCGGCGTCCGTCGGTGTCGTAGATCCAGATGCCCTCGGCGCGGTCGATGACCACCTCGTGACCGCGCACCGCGTTCATATCCGCGAACGGGTGCCAGAACCGCGTGTCCTGGGATGAGGCTCCGTTGGACGACGACTCAGTGGACACGCACGTGACCCTACAGGCCGCGCGCCCGACGCGTTGTCAGACGACGCGCGCCCGGCCGCTCCGGCCGGGCGCAACGACGCGGGCGCGCCGGCGTCAGATGCCCATGGCCTCCGAGGCCATCCGCGCGCCCTCCAGGCGCGCCGAGATCTTCTGCATTGCGACATCGCGCGCGAAGTCGGGCGAGCCGTGCAGGGGCTTGACGTCGCGGCTGAACGGCGAGAAGCCGCAGTCGTCGGTGGCGCCCAGCATGTTCATCGGGATGTGCTTGGCGGCCATCATCAGCTCGTCGCGGACGTGCTCGGCCGTCTCCACCTCCGGGCTCAGCGGGTTGATGACCCCCATGAAGCACATCTGGGAGACGCCGTCGGCGTCGTCGCGCCGGTAGCGGCCGCACATCTCATACACGCTCTCGCGGTCCTCCTCCGACGCGCACTGGATGAGGAAGTAGCCCGCGTTCATCTTGAACATGTGCTCCAGGAGCATCCCGTAGGGGACCTCCTTGGAATGCACCGAGTCACAGTCGCCGCCGGGGCAGGTGTGGACGCCGATGTTCATCCGTTCCTCGGGGGTGAACCGCGCGAACAGCTGGTTGTTGAGATCGATGAAGTCCTGCAGCATGTTGCGCCCGGTCCACGGATTGCGCGAGTCGTTCTTGTTGGCCAGCCGCCCCTCGGTGAAGTCCACCGAGACGCGCACCGCGCCCGCGTCGAAGCACTGGCGGATGTCCTTCTCGGCCTCGTCGACGCAGTCGGACAGGAACTCCTCGCGCGAATAGCCGTCGAGCTCCCCGTCCAGCGGGTAGAGCAGCATCATCATCGACGGGGAGATGACCGCCTGCTTGACCGCGTGGGTGGCGATCATCTTGTTCTTGGTCACGAACTCCGACGCGTAGGTCTTGTAGTGGAACGGGCCCTGAGTGATCCGCGGCAGTTGGCGGTTGTGGCCGTCGTCGAAGATGGCGAAGAACTGCCCGTCGCCGGCCAGCCCGTCGGCGAGGCCGGTGCCGGCCAACGTGTCGGTGAGGTTGTAGGTGGCAAAGCTCGATTCGCGCTGCTCACCGTCGGTGACGATCGGTTCGCCGGTTGCCTCCAACCGCCTGATCGAGTCCTCGGCCGCGGCGTCCTGTGCCGTCTGGAGATCGTCGAACGAGATCTTGCCCTCGTCGTAGTCGGCGTAGGCCTGCTGCAACGACATCGGGCGCGGTAGCGATCCGACGAGCTCAGTGGGTATGGGCACGTGCGTCCTCTCCTCGTGAGGATGAATGAGCCGGCGAGACTGACCGGTCTCCCTCAGGTCAACATACTCTGGGCCCATAGGCCCGTCAAGGAGACGCGCTCCGTGCGAGTCGCCGAGCCATAACTCGTTGTTATCGAGGGCCGCTAACCTGCGCGGCCGCGCGAAACAGAGACGACTCAGAGAAAGCGAGGCCCCCGGATGGCCGCACCCGCGAGGCAATATCTCTTCACTTCCGAATCGGTCACCGAGGGCCACCCAGACAAGATCGCCGACCAGATCTCCGACGGCGTGCTCGATGCCGTCATGGCCCAGGATCCCCACGGCCGCGTCGCCTGCGAGACCCTGGTCAACACCGGTCTGGTCGTCGTCTCCGGCGAGATCTCCACGACGGCGACGTTCGACGTCCAGGACATCGCGCGCGAGACGATCGCTCGCATCGGCTACACCGACGCCTCGCTGGGGTTCAGCGCGGGGTCCTGCGCCGTGCTCAACGCGGTCGACAAGCAGTCTGCCGACATCGCCCAGGGCGTCGACGCCGCCTACGAGACCCGTCAGGCGAGCGCCGCGGGTGATGAGTTCGACGCCGCCGGTGCGGGCGATCAGGGGATGATGTTCGGCTACGCCACCAACGAGACGCCTGAGCTCATGCCGCTGCCGATCGCCCTGGCCCACCGGCTGGCCCAGCGGCTGGCGGCGGTGCGCAAGGACGGCACGCTGGACTACCTGCGCCCGGACGGCAAGACCCAGGTCAGCGTGCGCTACGCCGACGGGGTGCCGGTCGGGATCGAGAAGCTGCTCATCTCCACCCAGCACGCCGAGGGCACCGAGGGGCAACTGCGCGACGACCTGTGGGAGCACGTGGTCGTGCCCGAGCTCCCCGCCGAGCTCTACGACGAGACGGCTCTGCGCGCCGACTTCCTCGTCAACCCGACCGGTCGCTTCGTCATCGGCGGCCCCGTCGGGGACTGCGGCCTGACCGGGCGCAAGATCATCGTCGACACCTACGGCGGGATGGCGCGGCACGGCGGCGGCGCCTTCTCGGGCAAGGACCCCTCCAAGGTCGACCGCTCGGCCGCCTACGCCGCCCGCTGGGTGGCCAAGAACATCGTCGCGGCGGGCCTGGCTGACCGCGCCGAAGTCCAGGTCGCCTACGCCATCGGCGTCGCGCGCCCGGTCTCGATCATGGTCGAGACGTTCGGGACCGAAGCGCCGGGACTGTCGCCCGAGCGCATCGAGGAGCTCGTCTCTGACCGTTTCGACCTGCGCCCGGCGGCCTTCCGCCAGCGGTTGGATCTGCATCGCCCCATCTACCAGAAGACCGCAGCCTACGGCCATTTCGGCCGTGACGACGCCGACTTCACCTGGGAGCAGACCGATGAGGCCGAGGCCCTGCGCGACGCGGCCGGACTGGCCGAGGGGGTCGTCGCGTGACGATCACCGTCGTCGGCTCGATCGCCTATGACGCGGTCGAGACGCCCTTCGGTGTGCGCGAGCGGATGCTCGGGGGCGCGGCGACGCATTTCGCGCTCGCCGCCTCCCTGCTGGACGACGTGCGGATCGTCGGCCCGGTGGGCGACGACTTCGGCGACGCCGAGCTCGCCGTGCTGCAGACTCGCGGCTCCAACATCGACGACGTCGAGCGCGTCGCCGGCGGCAAGACGTTCTTCTGGAAGGGCAAGTACGGCTGGGACCTCAACACCCGCGAGACGCTCGACACCCAGCTCAACGTGTTCGAGCACTTCTCTCCCAAGCTGTCCCAGGCCTCGCAGGACTGCGACGTGCTGTTCCTGGCCAATATCCAGCCCGGCCTGCAGCTGCAGGTCCGCGAGCAATGCGCGGCGGCCCGCTTCGTCGCGCTGGACTCGATGAACCTCTGGATCGACATCGCGCGTGACGAGCTGCTGAAGATCATCGGCCGGGTCGACTGCCTCATGCTCAACGATGAGGAGCTCCGACAGCTCACCGGCAAGCCCAACCTCATCTCCGCGGCCCATGAGATCCTCGGGTGGGGACCGTCGGTCGTGGTGGCCAAGCAGGGCGAGTACGGATCGGCCCTGATCACCGCCGACGACTTCTTCGCGCTGCCCGCCTACCCGCTGCACGAGGTGATCGACCCCACGGGAGCCGGCGACTCGTTCGCGGGTGGATTCGTCGGCTTCATCGCCAGTCAGATCGACGGCGGGGTGACCATGCCGGTGCTGCGCAACGCGATGGCCTACGGAACCGCGGTGGCGTCCTTCAACGTCGAGCGATTCGGCACCGAGGGCGTCGAGGCCGTGGAAGCGGGCGCGGTGCGCGCGCGGGTCGACGACCTGTACGCCTTCGCCCACTTCGAGCCGATCGACGTCGCGTTGAAGGGCTAGCAGGGCGGCTACGCCGCGAGCCCTCCCGCGCCTTCGGCGACATGACCCGCTGCATCTGAGGCCGCGGCCTGCCCGAGCAGGACCCGCCCCATCTGCTTGGCTCGGCGGGCGGCGTCGCGGTCCCCTTCGCCGGCGGCCACGATCGACCCCTTCATCAGGATGTGCCACTGCCGCGCGAAGCCGCTCGGGTCGGCGATCCCGGCGTCGGTGGCCAGTTCCCGCAGGAGGGCCCGGATCCGCGCCAGGTAGCCGGCCGCCGCCTGGTGGAGGGGGTGATCGGGCGCCGGGTGCTCGAGCATCACGTTGATGAACGAGCACCCCTCGAATTCCGGGTCGCGAAACCACTCGTCGAAGACGTCGAAGATGGCCAGCAGCCGCCGGCGGGGATCGTGCTCGCGTCGCTGGACCTCTGCGGCCAGCCAGCCGTACGTCCACACCTCCTCGCGCCGCTGCAGGAACGCGAGCACCAGCTCCTGCTTGGAGCCGAAATGGCGGTAGAGCGTTTGGCGCGCAACGCCGGAGCGCTCGATGATCGCGTCGATCCCGACGGCCTGAACCCCGTGGCGCGCGAACAACTCGTAGGCGGCCGTCACCAGCCGCTCCCGTACGTCCGTCACACCGCGAATCTACCAGCGCCCGCCCGCCCGCTGGAAATCTCGCCGGCGCTAGGCCGGGGCCAGATTGAGGACCTCCTCGGGGCCCGCGACGAACTCGAACAGGCGGTCCAGGCCCAGGACCGAGAGCACCCGGCCGACGGTGATCGAACCGCGAATGACGACGAACCGCACGCCCTGGCGGCGGCAGCGGCGCTCGGCCTCGATGAGGGCGTGGACGCCCGTGGAGTCCATGAAGGTGAGGCCGCGCAAGTCGGCGACCAGCGCCGACGGGCGGCGGTTCAGGGCACGGTGGAGAGCGGTGGTCACCTGCGACCGGTACTGGACGTCGAGCTCGCCGTGGAGGCTGACCATGACAGCCGAGCCGATCTCCACCTCCTCGACGCGGAACCCCGGACGGTCGACCCTGACCATGGCGGCACTATATCTGACACCTGGTTCGCCCATTGCCGCTACACGGTGCACGCACCGGCCGTGCGGCCGGGCCGCGTCACTCTCGGGGTGGTTGCAGCAGGGCGCCAACGATTCCGGTGCCGAACAGGATCACGATGAGGATCGACAGCACGTCGAGCCAGGTGAGGCCGTGATGGGCGATGTCCAGCGCGGTGAGGACGGCGATGAAGACCGTGAAGATCACGACGATCACCAGCACCACGAACCTCATCGGTAGGCCGCGGTGGTCGGGGGCGTCGGCTTGCGGCGCGTGGCCACCAGCCGGATGGTCAGCGCGCCGAACGCGAATCCGCCGATCTGAGCGATGTAGGCCACTCCGCCCGCGTTGCTCAGCGAGGTGAGGCCGGCGGCGCCGAACGCGGCCTGCATGGCGAACCAGATCGCCAGCATCACCCACGCCGGCAGCTCGATCACGCCGAAGAAGAAGATGATGAGCACCAGCGTGAGGACCCGTGCCCGGGGATAGAGCACGATGTAGCCCCCCAGCACCGCCGCGATCGCCCCGGCGGCGCCGATCGTGGGCGCCACCGTGTCGGGACCGACCGCCACCTGCAGCGCGAGCGCCGCCACGCCGCCGAGGAGGTAGAAGACGATGAAGCGGACTCGCCCCACCGCGTCCTCGACGGTGTTGCCGAAGATCCACAGGAACAGCATGTTCCCGGCGATGTGCAGGATCGAGGCGTGCATGAACATCGAGGTGAACACCGTCTCCCAAGCGGGGAGGCCGCTGACCCCGCGCCCGCAGCCGAGCTGAGTGGGGCCGGTCAGCCCGCAGTGAACGCCGGGGTGGGTGAGCGCATACGGAGTGGCCCCGTACTTGACGAGCTCCCGAGTGTCGGGGCCGCTGATGATCGACCCGCCGTGGCGGATCGACAGCAGGTAGACGATCACGTTGGCGAGGATGAGCGCGACCGTCACCAACGGGAACCGATCGGTGGGGATGTTGTCCTTGACCGGGATCATGCGACCGGGAGCTTATGGAGCGAAACCGGCCCCCGCCCATCCGCACGGCGCGGGGTGGCGGGTGCGCGGGACCGACTCGGGACCGGGGCTCGCTAGGCGAGGCCGACGGGCTCGCCGACGGCGGTGATCCGCCACGGCTGCGCCTCGTCACCGCTCAGGCTGAGGGTCCAGCGCTCGGTGAAGCTCGTCCTGCGCGTCCGGCTGCCCGCGACCACCGCTGCGGTGTCGCGGTTCTCCACATAGCGCCGCCCGGTCAGGTCAACCGCCACGGTCATCGTCGGAGGCTCGGCTCCGGCGTCGAGGCTGACGATGCGGATCCGGTTGACGACCGGGCCGCGGACGACCATCCGCACCGCGCCGCTGGTGTCCCCGGCGTAGAGGAGCTCGCGCTTGGCGGCCGGCGTGGCGATCGCGTCGAGCAGGGCGTCGTTGCCGTCGATGGCCTGCGCCCACGCGTTGACCGCGCGCCGGGCGGCGACCTCGAGCACGTCGGGGGCGAAGCGCCCGTCGGCCAGGCTCAGGTCCATGGCCGCGGCGTGGGCATCGCCGTCGTACTGCAGGTCGGCGACCTCGGCCACCTTGGTCCCCTCCGGCACCTGGTCGGCCACGGCGCCCTCGATGAGGGCCTCGTCGCGCATCCCCGTCTCATCGCCCCACGCCGTCGCGACGATGTCCTCGTCGAGGGCGTGCTTGCCCTCGCCGCCCTGCTCGATGGAGGCGAGGATCCAATGGCCGTTGCGCTTCTGCAGCGTCCAGAACTCGCGGATCCGGGTGATCTCGCTCATGCTGCCCGTCCGCTTGAGGTGACGGCCGGAGCGATCGGTCACGTAGTCCTTGACCCGGGCGTCGATCTTGACGACGACGTGGTCGGTGTCGGCGTTGCCGGTCCGCTTGAGGCCCACGTACTCGACCGACGGCTGGCCGATTGGCTCGACGTGGTTGTGCCAGCCGCGCCCCTCGAAGTCGTCCAGGCGGCGCTCCCACTCGACGAGCAGGTCGGGTGAGACCAGCGCGCGCATGGCGAACCGATCGCCGGTGTCCCACGCCTTCTCGATGTCGATGAACAGCTTGGCGCCCGCGGCGCGCACGTGGTCGGGAGCGAAGTCCGGGTCCTCGTCGGCCGCTTCGGCGGCGGCCAGTTCGACGCGGCGCTCGCGCTTGGAGGTCTTGCGCCGGCTGCCGGTGCGCTGGGCGGCGCGCTCCGCCCACCACGCCTGGAGCTTGGGCAGCCCGCGGGTCACGAACCAGAACAGCAGCGCGCAGGCGACGAGGAAGAGCAGACCCAGCCCGTGGCCGATGATCGCGATGTCGATGAGCAGGCGGATGAGGATGAATAGGGCAAAGCCGCTACCGCCGCCACCGCCGCCTCCACCACCCCCGCCGCTGAAGCCCGAGGACCCGCCGCCGGCAGCCGCGAGCGCGGCGGGCGCGACGATGAGCGCCACCGCCAAGGCGGCAAGGAGCAACAGTGCGATGCGCCGGCGCCGGCTCATGCCGCGGACTCCCGCAGCGGGCCGGGGTGGGCGGGATCTGATTTCTGGACGATGTGCTGGTCGGCGTAGTAGCTGGAGCGCACCAGCGGCCCGGCGGCGACGTGGTCGAAGCCGAGCTCGTAGGCGGCCGTCTCCAGCGCCGTGAACTCGTCGGGATGCCAGTAGCGCACGATCGGCAGGTGGCGTTCGGTGGGCCGCAGGTACTGGCCGACGGTGAGGACCTGGACATGGTTCTCACGCAGCTCGCCCAGCGCGTCCACCATCTCCTCAAACGACTCGCCGAGCCCCACCATCAGCCCGGACTTGGTCGTCACCTCGTCGCCGCCGTACTCCTTGGCGGTGCGCAGCACGCGCTTGGATCGCTCCCACGTCGAGCCGCGGCGGGCCACCGGGTAGAGCCGGGGGACCACCTCGACGTTGTGGTTGAAGACGTCGGGGCGCTCGGCGATGACTTTGGCCAGCGGCATCTCCGAGCCGCGGAAGTCCGGGGTGAGGACCTCGATCTTGGTCGCCGGCGACTGCCGGCGGATCTGGCGGATGACGCCCACGAACGCGCCGGCGCCGTAGTCGGGCAGGTCGTCGCGGTCCACGGAGGTGATGACCGCGTGGCGCAGGCCCATCCGGGCGACGCTTCGCGCCACCCGCGCGGGCTCCAGCGGATCGTTCCACGTCGGCTTGCCCGTCTTGACGTTGCAGAACCCGCACCGGCGGGTGCACGTGTCGCCGAGGATCATGAACGTCGCGGTGCCCCGCTCCCAGCACTCGCCGATGTTGGGGCAGGCCGCCTCCCGGCACACCGTGTGGAGGTTCTCGGACTCGATCATCTCCTGCAGCTGCCGGTAGCGCTCGCCTCCGGGCGCGGGTACCTTGAACCACGGCGGTTTGCGCCCGCGATGGGGCTGCACCTCGCCGCCGCCCACGTTGAGCACCGTGAGCACGTCGGCGATCCCGCCGGGGTGGGCGCGCGAGCGGGTCTGGTGCTGGCGTGTGGTCACTGCGCTTCCAAGGCTACTGCGCGGGTGATGCGGGCCACGCCGCACCAAGGTGTAGCGCGACCTCACCATCGTGGCGGGGGTTCGGAGCGAACGTCAACGACGGGCCTGGGAAGGGTGGGGTCTGGGCGAAATAGTGGACCTTTGCAGGGGGTTGTGGGATAAAAGCATCGCCAGACGAGCACTATCTCCCACAGCCCCGTCGAAGGACCGCCGTAGCCGCCAGTGCAGCCTTCGAAAGCCGCAGTTGACGTTCGCCGATACCCAGCCACAACGCCGGCGGACGCTATGCAGCAACAGGCGCACGCGACCCCACAGCCGCCTCCAGCCGCGCCCGTGACATCAGCCGCTGCCGCCGCCCCAGCGCCTGAGCCACCTGAAACGCCGCCCGCTTGCGAAAGCAGGGTATCTGGCCTGCCGGGCGGGCCGTTTCCTTGATCAGCGAGGTCATCTGGACCTCGGGCAGGCCGCAGGCCACGACCCACGAGAACGGCTGGAGGTCGTTCTCCACGTTGACGGCCCAGCCGTGCGTGGTCACGCCGCGCGACAGGTGAACGCCGATCGAGGCGATCTTGCGTTCCCCGACCCAGACGCCGGTGTAGTCGGGCCCGTCCTCCGGGCGGCCGCGCGCGGCCGGGATCCCCTCCTGGTGCAGCGCGGCCGCCAATGCGGCCTCGAGCGTGCGCACGTACGCCATCACGTCGTCGACGCGGACGATCGGGTAGCCGACCAGCTGGCCGGGGCCGTGGTAGGTGATCTTGCCGCCGCGGTCGACGTTGACGACGTCGATCCCCTGGGCCCGGTACCAGTCCTCGCCCATCGGCAGCTCGCCCGGCCCCGAGCGCCTGCCGCGGGTGTACACGGGCCAGTGCTCGAGCATCAGCATCACGTCGGGCACCTCGTCGGACTGACGCGCGGTGCGCACGCGTTCCTGCAGGGCCAGGCCCTCCCGGTAGTCGACCGTGCCCAGGTGGCAGACCCAGAGCTCGTCCATGGCGCTACGCGGAGAGGTTCTCCAGCCGGCGCTTGAGCGTGGCCAGGAACTGGGCCGACAGCGCGCCATCCAGCGCACGGTGGTCCCAGCTCAGCCCCAGGATGGTCATCGGCCGGATGGCGATCGAGTCGTTGCCGTCCTCATCGGTGACCACGACCGCGCGCTTCACCACCGCCTCGAGGTCGAGGATGCCCACCTGCGGCACGTTGATGATCGGGGTGGCCATGATCGAGCCGAACTGGCCCGGATTGGTGATCGTGAACGTTCCGCCCAGCACGTCGTCGGCGGTCAGCTGCCGGGCGCGAGCGCGCCGGGCGATGTCCTTGATCCGCGACGCCAGGCCCTCCACCGAGAGCTCCTGCGCCTTGTGGATGACCGGGACGATCAGACCGTCCTCGCCCAGGGACACCGCGATCCCGAGGTTGACGTCGTCCGGTCGTGTGTAGTCCTCGCCGTTGAGCCAGGCGTTGAGCGCCGGGTGCTCGCGCAGCGCATCGATCGTCGCCCTGGCCACGAAGGCCAGCGCGGTGACGCCCAGCTTGGCGCGGGCGGCCTCGACGCGACTCATGTCGACCTCGATCCACGTGGTGCACGTCGCCGTCGTGTCCAGCGACTCCTTCATGCGCTGGCCGATCGTGCGACGCATGCGCGACAGGCCATCGCCGCCGGTGACCGTGCCCGCCGAGGGGGCCGCCGCCGGCGCGGGAGCCGGAGGATCGGGGCGATAGGGGCTCTCGATGTGCAACGGGGGGTCCTCCACCGCTCCGCCGGCATGGCCGTTGGCGGCGTGACCGTTGTCGTTGACGACGGCCAGGACGTCCTGCTTGCGCACGCGGCCGCCGCGCCCCGTGCCCTCGATGGTCGAGAGGTCGATCCCGTGCTCGGCGGCGATCCGCGCCACCACAGGGGAGTAGCGCTGCCCGGGCGCATGTGCCCGGGCCGGGCCAGCGGGAGCCGGCGCTGTTGACGGGGCCTCCTCGGCGGCGGCCGGCGGCGCCGCTGCGGCCGGACCGGGCGCGGCGGGCGGGCCGGGCGCGGCGGGAACCAAATCCTCGCTGCCGCCCTCCACGGCGATGCGCGCCATCACGGTCCCCACGTCCACGGTCTGATCGACGTCCACCAGGATCTCGGCCACGACGCCGCTGACCGGCGCCGGCACCTCGGTGTCGATCTTGTCGGTGGAGATGTCGCAGAGCGTCTGCTCGGCACCGATGGCGTCACCGACGGCCACGCGCCAGCCCACCACGGTGCCCTCGGCCACCGACACCCCCATCTGGGGCATCGTCACGTCGATGAGAGTGTCAGTACGCGAGGAGGTCACGGCACGCCTCCTTCACTCGGTCGACGCCCGGGAGCACGGCCTGCTCCAGCGGCGGCGAGAACGGGATGGGCACATCGGGCGTGGCCACCCGCACGACCGGGCCGTCGAGATCCTCGAAGCCCTTCTCGGCGATGAGCGCCGCCACCTGGGCGCCCGCCGCACAGGTCATGTTGGCCTCGTCGACGATCACCACTTTCGAGCACCGCGACACCGAGTCGAGGATCGCCGTCTCGTCGAGCGGCACCAGCGAACGCAGGTCGAGCACCTCGACCGACGCGCCGTCCAGGTCCGCAGTGGCCTGGAGCGCGACCTCGACCATCGCGCCGTAGGCGATGACCACGAGGTCAGAGCCCGGGCGGGCCACCCGCGCCGTGAACGGGGTCTCATAGATCTCGTCGGGGACCTCGCCCTTGACCCGGCGGTACAGGTGCTTGTGCTCCATGAAGCACACGGGATTCGGGTCGCGGATGGCGGCGTGCAGCAGTCCCTTGGCGTCCTCCGCGGTGGACGGCGCCACCACCTTGATCCCAGGGGAGTGCATGAACAGCGCCTCGGGGTTCTGGGAGTGAAACGGGCCGCCGGAGAACCCGCCACCGGAGGGCAGGCGGACCGTGATCGGGACCGCCAGGTCCTGGCGGTAGTGCATCTTGCCGGCCACGTTGACCAACTGGTCAAAGCCGCACGAGATGAAGTCGGAGAACTGCATCTCGCAAACGGGGCGCATCCCCACGACGGCCGCGCCGATGGCGCAGCCGATGATCGCCGACTCGGCCAGCGGCGTGTCCATGACGCGGTCGGTCCCGAACTCGGCCACGAAGCCGTCGGTGACCTTGAAGGCGCCGCCGAACTCGCCGATGTCCTCGCCCATCATCAACACCCGCTCGTCGGCGCGCAGTTCGTCACGGAGCGCCGCGGAGATCGCCTGGAGGTAGGTCAGCGTCGCCATCAGGCGTCACCCCCCGCCGCCTTGGTGTAGCCGCTCCAGGGCGCCTGGCCGTCGCCCAGCGCCTCGGCCTCGGTGGCGAACACACCGTCCAGCACGTCGTCGGCGGTGGGCATCGGCCCGGCCAGCGCCTCGGTGGCGGCGGCCTCGATCTCGGCGGTCACCTCTGCGCGCAGCGCGTCCACGTCGACCTCCAGCTCACGCAGCCGGCGCTCCTGGCGCTCCACCGGATCACGGCGGCGCCACTCCTCTACCTGCTGCTTGGGCACGTATTTCATGTCGTCGTGGGCAGCGTGGCCATGCATGCGCATCGTCACCGCCTCGATCAACGTCGGACCGTCGCCGTCGACGGCGCGCCGGCGTGCGGCGAGCGTGGCCTCGAACATCGCCTCGGCGTCGTTGCCGTCGACGGTGACCCCGGTGAAGCCGTAGGCCGCGGCCCGCTCCACCGGATCGACGGCGAACTGCTTGTCCAGCGGCGTCGAGTAGGCGTACTGGTTGTTCTCCAGCACGAACACGACCGGCAGCTTCTGCACCCCCGCCCAGTTCATCGCCTCGTGGAAGTCGCCGCGGGAGGTCGAGCCGTCGCCGAACCAGGTGAGCGCGGCGCGGCGCTCGCCGCGCAGCTTGAAGGCCATGGCCATGCCGGTGGCCACGAGCATCATGTCGGGGAGCATCGAGACCATTCCGACGCAGCCGAGGTGGCGGTCGCCGAAGTGCACGTTGCCGTCGCGCCCGCGCGTGATCCCGGCTGCCCGGCCCATGTACTGCGACAGGATGCGCGATGGGGTGACGCCGCGGATGAGGTGCGCCGCCAGATCGCGGTGCAGGATGCACAGGCGGTCCTCGGGGGCCATCGCGAACGCCGCACCGGCCGAGACTGCTTCCTGCCCGTAGCCGTCATAGAAGGAGCCAGGGACCTTGCCCTGGCGGTAGAGGCTCATCGCGCGCTCTTCGATGCCTCGCATGAGCAGCATCGCGCGCAGCAGCCAGATCCGATCCTCCAGCTGGAGGTGCTCGGGGTGGGCGGGCTCGCTTGCCGGCGTCGTACCGCCTGCGGGCTGAGCCGTTTCGGTCGCCATTCTCGGTTGCTTCCCTTTCGTCGATGAGCGCCGGGATCTCCGTCGCGCTCCGCTCTCCCGGGCCGTGCGGGATCGCCGCGTGGCCCGCCGATGGGCTGTGGCGAGCTTACTCCTCGTTACGGGCAACGCCCTCACATACGACGAGGGTCCGCGGCATGCCGCGGACCCTCGCCGGTTACCAACTGCCAGGGAGGGCCCGCGATAAGCGCGGGCCCTCGCCTGGTGGTGGGGTGGGGATCAGCCCAGGAGCTTCGCCGCCTTGATCCGGCGCACGGCCCGCAGGAACGCGGTCGTGGGCGCCGTCTGTCCCATCGAGACAGGCCCCCTTCATGATGATTTGGCAGCGCGCTTCGGTTTGGCCCCAATGCGCCCCCTTGCGCACTCTTCTGGCGGGAACCGTATGGGCCAACGGGTAGGGCAGGCAACGGCTTTTGGTGTGGTGTCCACCCTGCCTTTGCGGGTGGTTGGGACGCAGAAGTGTCAGGTCACAGACAGCCGAGGGACGGTGTGTGTCACTCGCCGGAGCGGCTAAGCCCGGTGGCGCGCCAGCAGGCGCGCCGCGGCCATGCGGTTGCGAACACCGAGGCGGACGAAGATCGACCTCACGTGGAACTTGACCGTGTTCAGCGAGATGAACAGTCGCGTACCGATCTCGTCGTAGGAGCAGCCGTCGGCGAGGAGCACCAGCACCTCCATCTGGCGCTCCGACAGAGTGTCGAGCGGATCGTTGCGATCGGCGGACAGGGCGCCCTGCCAGCCCGAGGGGAGGACGGCACGCCCGTGTGCGACGTGGTCCAAGCAGGCCGCGACGTCGCGGGCGGCCGCGTCTGAGAGCAGCAGTCCGCCGATCCCCTGATCGAGCACGAAGCTGACCAGCGCCGGCTCCAGCGCGTCGGCCACGATCACGATTTCCACCCGCGGCAGGCGCCGGCGTAGTTCGCGGACGAGCTCCATCGCAGGCCGCGGGTCCGCGCAGGCGCCGACGACGACCACATCGGGCTGCTGCTGGGCGATCAACTCGACGGCCCCCTCGGCCACGTGCGCGCCGGTGACCGAGAAGCCGTCCCGGTCGGCGATCAGCGCCGCGAGCGCCTCGGCGATGAGCCGACGACGGTCGGCCACCGCCACCCGCACGGGGTGGGTGACAGGATCAGCACCCTCGGCCATCGCGGTCGCGAGATGAGACCTGTGATCAGATCTCACCATGAGCAGCCGCCGCCTGGCACAGCCGGGTCGACGAGCGACACATTCAGTGTTCCCCCAACTTCCGCGCGACTCGTTCCCCCAAGTCGCGCTCCGTTTAGCGCATGATGAGCTTTGCGCACGTTTACCCTACAGCACCCTGTCAACCGGATGGGAAAACCACGTTGTCATACAGGTGACACGGTGAGAGACGGCGCGGCGGGGCGGTCACGCTGATTGAGCCGCGGCCGCCGCGGAGCGGGGCGGGGGTACTGTGTGGGCATGGAGGCCGCCTGGATCGCCCGTACGCGCTGGCGATGGCGTGGCGCCTGGCTGTGGCCCACCTTCGTCGCCGCCGCCTTCCTGGACGGTGTGATCGCCCGCGTGCGGCCCTTCGTCGGCGATCGCCAGAGCCTGGCCGGCGGGCTGCTGGCGGGCCTCGTCCTCAACCTGCTCGCTGTGCTGTTCCTCTCGCGCGTGCTCGGCGCGGCGGTACGGCGCGTGCGCGGCGACATGCCCGTCGTCGTGGCCCGCAACTACGGCGGCACCATCGCGGTCGTGCTCGTCAGCGCCGGACTGCTCGCCGCCGGTGTGGCGCGCCACGAGGGCATCGTCGACAACCAGCGGGCACTGCGCGACGCCGTCGTGCGCGCGGTGGCCTACATCGGCGATCACGCTCCGCAGGCCTTTCGCGCCAACGCGCGACAGACGGACACCTTCACGATCCAGGCGGGCTCGGTCTACCGGACCTGCGTCCCCAGCCAGGACGGCCGGCGCTCCTACTGCGTGATCGTCAAGCCCCGCCAGCCCCTGCAGCGCAGTGTGGTGTTCGCCGGCTACGAGCCCAACGGGCTCTTCGCCGAGGGCGTCAACTAGCCGGCTCGAGCACGCCGGCCATCGCCCAGGCGCTCTACGTGCACCCGCAGACCGTCTGCTACCGCATCGCCAAGCTGCGCGAGCTTCTCGGCGAGGCCATGGAGACGCCCGAGGGGCGCTTTGAGCTCACGCTGGCACTGCGCATCAGCGCTAGCGCTCCGGCTGGCTGAGGGCCTCGGTCTCCGCGATGTCCAGCGGCAGGCAGACGGCGCAGAAGTCCTCTCCGAACGGCGTGAGGTGAATGCTGCGCTGCACGATCTTGGCGCGCTGCCCTGAGCGCATCGCGTCGAGCACCTCGGGCTGTGCCTCGAGTACCTGGTAGGCCACCGGGTCGCCCACCGGCTCGCGTGAGAACCAGACCAGGCCCAGCCGCTCGAGGTTGTTGAGATACGCGGGTACGCGGGCGCGGTGCTGGCACCCGGCCTGCGCGCCCATCATGTTGATACCGCCGGCGATGAGCTCGGAGCCCACGCCGATGAGGTTGGAGGCGCGCACGTCGACGGCCGGTTGCGCGCCCTCGGTGGCCAGTAGCCTCAGGATCCGACCCTCGTCGGGGGCCAGCTCGGTGAGGATCCGCGCGTAGGCGGGGTGCGCCCGGTCATCGCCGGCGATCCGCGCCGCCCGGCGCAGGAGCTCGGCGCCGCGGCGGCGCAGCGTCTCGCGCTCGGAGACCGCGCCGTCCTCGGTCTCGGCAGGGGCGGGCGGCATGAGCTGGGCGACGCGCTCGTCGAGCTCGGTGATGCCCAGCAGGTTCCGGGCGTAGCCGCGCAGCTCGCTGCCCAGCTCGTCCAGGACGTGGGCTGACCGCGACGGATCGGCGGCGGCGCGGGCCAGTCGGCTGCTCGCGTGCAAAGACTGCGCGACGCTCCATCGGGTCGCCTGCCACCAGAGCCCCGCGGCCATGCGGGCCAGCGCCGGGGCGTTGTGCCGTAGCCCGGTGTCGAGCGTCGGCGGTTGGCGCTCCAGGCTCATCCGAACACCGCCAGGTGGATCAGGCCGCCGGCGAGGCCCAGGACGGCGCCGTGGACGAGCAGCAGCCACTCGTCCTCCCGGGTGGCGGTGCGCAGGAGCTCGCCGAAGTCGGCGGGCGACATCTCGCGGATCCGGTCGGTGATGAGCCGGCGCATCGTCCCCGACTGCTCCCGGCTGAACGCCGGATCGGTGAGTGGCTGCATCATCTGATCGATCGGCTCGGTGGCGAACGACTCGCGCAGCGACTCATACCGGCCGGGGCCCAGGGCCACCTGCACCGCTCGGCGGGCGGGGCCGAGCGCGCGGTCGATCGCCGGGCGCAGCGCGTCCTCGACCAGCGCCCGCGTACGATCGGACTGGGGCCCCGTGAGGAGCTCTGACCCGAACTCCGACACCGTGAGGATCTCGTCGGCGACGATCGTCGCGTACACCTCGGCGACGTCGTGCTGGCGGCGGATGAAGAGACCGTGGACGCGCACGGGCCCCCACCGCCACGGCTCGGGCGGCTCATAGATCATCCACAGCGCCACCCAGTTGGTGACGTAGCCGATGACCACCCCCAGGATCGGCAACAGCCACCAGGCGGTGACGAAGTGGGTGAGGACGGCGACGGGGATCCCCAGCGCGAACCCGAACACGAACCCGAAGTTCTTGATGAAGGTCAGCTCGCGCTGGCCCATGTCCAGGAACACCCGATTGGCCAGCTCGGGGTCAAAGCGCTTGATCACCATGAGCTTGACGTCGACGAGCTGCTCGATGTGCTCGCCGATCTCATCGGTCAGCTCGTGGACGACGTCGGGAAGCTGGGCCAGCACGCGCCGCTCGATCATCTCCTTGGCCTGCGGCGGCAGCTCCTGCCACAGCCGCGGCTGCTCGCGCTCCATGATCCCGTCGACGATCGCGGGCAGCTCCTGCCGGGCCGAGACGATGATCTGTTCGGCGATCTTGTCGGGCTCGAGCTGATTGAAGAACTCGCTCGGGCGCCCGATCTTGGCGATCCCGCTGTCGACCGCCAGGCTGCCCATCTTCGCCGCCCGCGAGGGGACGATCCCCTGCCAGCCGATGCCGCCCACCATGACCCCGGGGATCTGTTGAAGCTTGTGCGGGAGCACCCGGACCAGCGTCCGGACGCCGGGGACGCGCCAGCCCTGGAAGTGCACGGGGTAGAACAGCATCAGCACTCCGGTCCAATTGGTGACGTAACCGATCACCCCGGTGACGATGGGAACGGTGAGGAGCGCGATCGTGCTGTGACTCACGCGCCAGTGCTACCCCGGGAACCGGTGCGCTCACGCGTCGCGTAGCCTGCCGGCGATGGCATTCGTGGCTGTGGTGACCGGCGCATCGGCCGGAATCGGCGCGGCGACCGCGCGCCGGCTGGCCCGTGAGCCGGACGCGCGCCTGGTCCTCGTGGCCCGGCGCGGCGACCGCCTCGAGGCGCTGGCCGACGAGCTCGGTGGTGCCACGGTGATCGCCGCCGACCTCACCGATCCCGAGGCCCCCGCGCGCATCCGTGACACGGTCGAGTCAGAGCATGGCGCCTTGCACCTGCTCGTCAACAACGCCGGCGCCTCCTGGCGGGGACGCTTCGCCGAGGTCGGTTGGGCCAACGTCCAGCGCCACCTGGAGCTGGACTTCGAGGCGCCGGTCCGCCTCACCGAGGCACTGCTGCCGCTGCTGCGTGAGACCGCATCCGCCGGCGCGCCGCCCGCCCCAGACACGCGCCGCGCTGCCGTCAGCATCGTCAACGTCGCCAGCACGGCGAGCCGGGTGGCCCGGCCTGGCGCCGCCGGCTACTCGGCGGCCAAGTTCGCGCTCGCGGGGTGGACCGACGGACTGCACCTGGAGGAGCGCGCGCACGGGGTCCACGTCGGGCTCGTCCTGCCCGGGTTCGTGGCGACCGAGGGGTTCCCGGCCACCGAGCTGCTCGCGCGGGCGGCCACGCGCTGGATGGTCTCGACCCCCGAGGCGGTCGCCGAGGCCATCCTCGAGGCCGGCCCGGGCGGCCGGCCCGAGCGCTACGTGCCCCGCTTCTACTCGGTCTTCGCGGCGATGCGGATCGTCGCGCCGCGCCTGGTGCGCCGCGCTGTCGGCGGCGGCGCCTTCACCACGACGACCGGCCACAAGTAGCGCCCGTCGTCTTCAGCCCCGGGGCGGGGACCGACCTGCATTTAAGCTACAGAACCGTAACTTAGGGGTAAGCTACGGGGGCGTAACTACACGATCGAGGAGCAGCCAGAGATGAACGCAACCGCCCGCCGCGTGGCGGTCCTCGGCGGGACCCGGATCCCCTTCGCCCGCCAGAACGGCCCGTATGCGCGTGCTTCGAACCAGGACATGCTGACCGCGACCCTCGATGCCCTGGTCACCCGCTTCGGGCTCGAGGGCGAGGTCCTGGGCGAGGCCGTCGCCGGCGCTGTGCTCAAGCACAGCCGCGACTTCAACCTCACCCGCGAGTGTGTGCTGGGATCCAAGCTCGCCGCCGAGACGCCCGCGTACGACGTCCAGCAGGCCTGCGGCACGGGTCTGGAGGCGACGGTCCTGGTGGCCAACAAGATCGCGCTGGGGCAGATCGACTGCGCGATCGCCGGCGGGGTGGACACCACCTCCGACGCGCCGATCGCGATCAACGAGGACCTGCGCGAGGTTCTCCTTGCGCTCAACCGGACCAAGTCCAACGCCGGGCGCCTCAAGACGCTGGCCAGGCTGCGCCCCCAGCAGCTCGTCCCCGAGATCCCGCGCAACGCCGAGCCCCGCACCGGCCTCTCCATGGGCGAGCACACCGCGATCATGGCCACCGAGTGGGGGATCGCGCGTGAGGAGCAGGACGAGTTGGCCGCGACCAGCCACCGCCATCTCGCCGCCGCCTACGACTCGGGCTGGATGGATGATCTGGTCACGCCGTTCCTGGGGCTGGAGCGCGACCAGAACCTGCGCCCCGACTCCAGCGTGGAGAAGCTGGCCAAGCTCAAGCCGGTGTTCGGCGGCCCCGACGGGACCATGACCGCCGGCAACTCGACCCCGTTGTCGGACGGCGCCTCGACCGTGCTGCTGGCCTCCGAGGAGTGGGCCAAGGCCCACGACATCCCCATCCAGGCCTACTTCGTCGACGCCCAGACCGCCGGCGTCGACTATGTCCACAAGCGCGAGGGCCTGCTCATGGCGCCCGCGTATGCCATGCCCCGCATGCTCGAGCGCCGCGGCACCGCTCTCGGTGACTTCGACTTCTACGAGATCCACGAGGCCTTCGCCGCCCAAGTGCTGTGCACGCTGAAGGCCTGGGAGGACCCGGTGTTCTGCTCAGAGCGCCTGGGCCTCGACGAGCCGCTGGGCACCATCGATCGCGAGAAGCTCAACGTCCACGGCGGCTCCCTGGGCGCCGGGCACCCGTTCGGCGCCACCGGCGGACGCATCGTCGCCGCGCTGGCCAAGACTCTCAGTGAAACCGACCCCGCGCGGCCCGCTCACGGCGTGATCTCCATCTGTGCCGCCGGCGGACTCGGCGTCACCGCGATCATGGAGGCTGCCCATGACTGACCGCTACGCCCAGCTCGTCAACACCCCGATCGGCAAGCTCGTCACCAGGCAGGTCGGGCTGCCCCAGCCGTCGCGGCTGGAGCGCTACGACCCCGGCGGCCCCGTGATCGCCGGCCCCGTGCTGCTCGGCGCAGCGGGTCCGGGGCCGTCCCGGCTGACCGCGCCCGCGGCCAAGGTCCTGAAGGCGATCAATGCGGACGTCCTCACCGCCATGGACCAGGACCTGCGCACCGCGGCGGCCGAGGCCAAGCTCGACGCCGGGGTCTTCAATCCCGAGGCCGCCCCCGGCGATCAGCGCTTCAAGGCGCTCGTGTTCGACGCCACGCAGATCGAGTCAAGCGACGAACTCGAGCGCGCGTGGGCCTTCTTTGCGCCGGCCATCCGCCGCCTGGACCCGTCGGGGCGGGTGATCATCCTCGGCACGCCACCCGAGGACTGCGCCACGCCCCCACTGGCGATCGCCCAGCGGGCCCTGGAGGGCCTGGAGCGCGCCATCGGCAAGGAGGTCAAGCGGGGCGCGACGTCGCAGCTGGTCTATGTCAAGCCCAAGGCCGAGGCCCAGCTCGAGTCGACCCTGCGCTTCCTCCTCTCGCCCAGGTCCGCGTTCGTCTCCGGCCAGGTGGTGCGGATCGGGCCCGCCGCCGCCGGCGCCGGGAAGGTGGACTGGGACGCGCCGCTGGCCGGCAAGGTGGCGCTCGTCACCGGCGCCGCCCGCGGGATCGGTGCGGCCATCGCCCAGGTTCTGGCTCGCGACGGGGCCCACGTCGTGGGGCTCGACGTCCCGCAGATGGCCGAGGAGCTATCCGCGTTCACCGGAGGTCTGGGCGGCTCGTTGCTGACCGCCGACATCACCGACGCCGACGCCCCCTCGGCGATTGCCGACCACCTGGTGGACCGGCACGAGGGGGTCGACGTGGTGGTGCACAACGCCGGGATCACCCGTGACAAGACGCTCGGGCGCATGACGCAGGCGCAGTGGAGCAAGGTGATCGCCGTCAACCTGACCGCGCCCCAGCGCATCACCGAGGAACTGCTCGCGCGCGATGCCGTCCGGCGCAATGGGCGGATCGTCGGCGTCTCGTCGATCAGCGGCATCGCCGGCAACGCGGGGCAGACCAACTACTCCACCTCCAAGGCGGGCGTGATCGGGTTCGTGCAGGCCTACGCCCCGGCGCTGGGCAAGCGCGGCGTGACCATCAACGCGGTCGCTCCCGGCTTCATCGAGACCCAGATGACCGCCGCCATGCCGATCGCCATCCGCGAGGCGGGGCGGCGCATGAACAGCGTCTCCCAGGGCGGCCTCCCGGTTGACGTCGCCGAGACGGTGGCCTGGTTTGCCAGCCCGGGGTCGCCGGGCGTCACCGGCAACATCGTCCGCGTGTGCGGCCAGAGCCTGATCGGAGCGTGAGCCCCGCGATGGCCGACAAGGAGCTGCAGGGCTCGCCCTCGATGCTGCCTCTGTTCGCGCGGGCCGGCCTGGCGGCCATCCCCGGCGCGAGCAAGCTGCCGTGGCTGGGCGGCGGCGGCGGCGAGGTTCCCGACCAGGCGCTGACGCGCGACGACGTCGCGGTGGATCCTGGCCGCCTGGCCGCCTATGACCGGGTCTGCGGCTTTGGCCTGTCCGACACGCTGCCGCCGACCTATCCGCACATGCTGGCCTTCCCGATGCACCTCGCCCTGATGACCGACGGGCGGTTTCCGCTGGCGGCGATGGGGCTGGTGCACATCGCCAACGCCATCACCGTGTACCGCCCCTTGCGCGCTTCCGAGCGGCTGTCACTGCGCGTGTGGGCGAGCCCGATCGAGCCTCATCCGCGCGGGCGTCAGTTCACCATCCGCACCGAGGCCCGGGTCGGCGAGGAGCTCGTGTGGGAGGAGTCCTCCACCAACCTCAGCCGCGGCAGCGGGACGGCGGAGGGCGGGGGCGCGGCGGACGAGCCCCGATCGCGCGAGATCCCACCCAGCCAGGATCTCCCGGCGACGGCCACGTGGCGCTGCCCGGGCGACCTCGGCCGGCGCTACGGCTCGGTGTCCGGGGACCTCAACCCGATCCACGTCCATCCGCTGAGCGCTCGCCTGTTCGGTTTCCCCGGCGCCATCGCCCACGGCATGTGGACCAAGGCCCGGTGCCTGGCTGCTCTGGGCTCAGAGCCGGGCGGGCGGGGGCAGGGGTACACCGTGGAGGTGGCCTTCCGCAAGCCGATCGTGCTGCCGGCCATCGTTCAGTTCGCCGAGGCCGCCGGTCCTGGGCCCGGCCCCGGGACGATCGCCTTCGGAGTACGCGACGCCACACGGGGGACCGTTCACCTCGACGGCCTGCTGGCTCCGGCGCCGTAGCCTCGCTTCACAGGCTGGAAGGAATCCCCTTCACCTTGGGTTATTCGGGAGGGCGACTGGTCCGCGCCCGCCGACATACCGAATCGTGGTTGGGCTGTCACGGACGACAGGAGAATGGGCATGACAGGGCATGGACGTGTCATGCGCGCGCCGGCGCGCCGCGTTGCTGCAGCAATGTGCGTGACGATGGCGGTGGGGCTCGCCACAGCTGCGTCGGCGATGTCGGCCCCGAACACGTGGACCGCTGTCGGGTCGATGACCACCGGGCGGATCGATCCAGTGGCGGTGGTTCTCCAGTCGGGCGATGTCCTCGTGGCCGGCGGCCAGACCAGCGGCGGTGGCAGCAGCCGCGCGGCCGTCTTCGGCTTGGCGTCCGCCCCCACGGGCACGCGGCCGTTCACTGACGCCACACCGCCCACCGGCACCACGCCCCCGGTGGGCACGACGCCCCCGGTGGGCACGACGCCCCCGATGGGCACGATGCCGCCCAGGGAAACTCGCCCATCCCGGGACACGGCGGCGACGCTGCGGCTCTCGGGCCTGGCCTCGCGGATGACGCTCCGGCAGTTCCTCAAGGGCCTGGGCTTCAAGGTCACCGCGAGCAAGGCGGTGGCGCTTCAGATCACGCTGAGCGGCACGGAGCACCGCGGGGCGCTCTCCCGGTTCACCCTCACACTGGCGAGCGCGAAGCTCAGGCTGGCGCCCGGGAGGCGCACCGTCAAGCTGGTGCCCTTGCGCCGGCTGGTGGGCCACCCCAGGTCGGTCAAGTCTCTTGTGACCATCGTGGCCACCGACGCCGCGGGGACGCGGACTCAGGTGACGCGGACGGTGACGATCAAGGGGTAGGTGCGCTCAGCCCTCGGTGGGGGGCCCGATCTCGTCGAACATCGCACCCAGGCGGCCCAGCACGGCCGCCGCCGTGTGCAGTTCGTCGTCGGAGAACTCCGCGAGTGCCGCCGCGAAGCGCGGGGCGAATACGGCATGGCGCGCGTCCACCAGCGCGCGCCCGTGCGCGGTCAGTGACGTGAGCACGACACGGCGGTCGCGCTCGGAGCGGACGCGGGACACGAGGCCGGCCGCGGCGAGCCCGTCGAGCATGCCGGTGGCGGTCGCCGGAGACAGGTTGGCCAGGCAGGCCAGCTCGCTCGTGGGCAGGGCCTCGTGGTCGACGAGGCTGAACAGCAGCCCGTATTGAGCGTCCGACAGCTCGCCGTGGGCACGGTTCTCGCGCCCACGCAGCCGCCGCACGGCGCTCAGGCAGCTCTTCAACGCCTGGCCGAGCTCCTGGGCGGCCGGGCGCATGGCGGCGGTGAGCGTCGACGCCGGCGTGGTCTTGTCCGAGGTCGTGCTCATGCCGCCACAGCCTCCGCCAGCGTCTCCTCGGGCACCTCGGCCGCAGCGGCGTGAGCGCGCCGCGCGGCACGCTCAGCTCGGACCAGGATGACGCACGGGATGATGGCCAGCGCGGTCAGGCCGGCCGCCCACCAGAAGGCCGCGCCGTACGCCGCGGCGCCGGCGGCCAGGGTGTGGGCGTCGGCCAGGTGGCGCGTGAGGACCACGGTCAGCACGGCGATGCCGATCGAACCGCCGACCCGCTGGAGGACGTTGAGCTGAGGCGTCGCGTCAGACAGCTCGTGGCGCTCGAGCGCCGCGAACGCCGCCGTCATCGCCGGCATGAAGGCAAAGCCGATGCCAAAGCCGCGGAACAGCATGGCCACGCACAGGTAGAGGATCGAGGTGTGGGCGCCGATGAGGGCGAACGGGATCGTCGCTGCGGTGGTCAGCACCACGCCGAAGAGCGCCAGCGGGCCGCCGCCGAAGCGATCGGTGAGCTTGCCCGCCAGCGGCATCACCAGGGCGGCGCCCAGGCCCTGGGGCGCGGTCAGCAGACCGGTGACCACCACGTCCTGATGACGGATGGTCTGCCAGTAGAGGGGCAGCAGGATCATGCCGCCGAACAGTGCGGCGCCGATGCAGAACATCGCGACCGAGGCGGTGGAGAACGTTGGGCGCGCGTAGAGGCGCAGGTTGAGCAACGGTCGCTTGACGTGCAACGCGTAGACGGAGAACACCGCGACGAGTGCCAGGCCGACCAGCAGCGGAACGAGGACCTTGACTGCGGTGAAGCTGCCGGTCGTGCCCACCTCGGCCAGGCCGTAGGTGATGAGCGGCAGGCCGGTGGCCAGCATGGCCAGGCCCTTGTAGTCCAGCGCCTCGGTGGGCTTGCGGGCCACCTTGGGCAGGATCCGCGCGGCGGCGATCACGGCGGTGATGCCGATCGGCACGTTGACGTAGAAGATCCAGCGCCAGGACGCGTTGTCCAGGATCAGGCCGCCGATGGTGGGGCCCAGGATCGGGGCGAGCATCGCCGGAACGGCGACCACGCTCATGACGCGGCCCATGCGCTTGGGGCCGGCGGCCTCGGCCATCATCAGCTGGCCGACGGGAAGGATCATGCCGCCGCCGACGCCCTGGAGCACGCGGAAGAAGATCAGCTCGGTCGTCGAGGTGGCCAGACCGCACAGCGCCGAGCCGAGGGTGAAGAGGACCAGGGAGGTGAGGTACACCGGCTTGGCGCCGAAGCGGCGGGCAGCCCAGCCGGTGACGGGGATGACAGCGGCGAGCGCGAGCAGATAGCCGGTCGCGACCCACTGGATGTTGTCGATGGTGGCGTGCAGGTCGCGCGACAGGGTGTCCAGCGCGACATTGACGATCGTGGTGTCGAGGATCGACATGATCGAGCCGAGGACCACCACGGCGCTGATGCGCCACACGTAGGCGTCGATGCGATTGGAATCAGATGAGGGGGCCATATGAGGGGTTGTCGTCACAAATAGTTGGTTCCTAAAGGTTAGGAACCGAAGTTTAGGAACCGAAGGATCTTCTGTCAAGCCCCGCGGAACTCCCCCCGGCCGACGGCGCGCCGACACCGGTCGATAACACCGCAAAACCCCCGCAGCGCCGCGGTGAAGCTATCGTCCGGGTCCGGATGACCACCTTTGCCGAGCTCGGCCTCTCCGACGACATCCTCGCCGCCCTCAGGGATGTGGGCTATGACGCGCCCAGTCCCATCCAGGAGCAGGCGATCCCGCCGCTGCTCGAGGGCTTGGACGTGATCGGCCAGGCGCAGACGGGCTCGGGCAAGACCGCGGCCTTCGGGCTGCCGATGCTCCAGTACGTCGATCCCGATGAAGGCGACGTCCAGGGCCTCGTCCTCACGCCGACCCGGGAGCTGTGCATTCAGGTCACCCAGGCCCTGCGCGCGTACGGCAAGCGCAAGGGCGTCGACGTGGTCGCGGTCTTCGGCGGCGCACCGATCCGCAGCCAGCAGGCCCAGCTGCGCGCCGGCGGCCAGGTGGTGGTGGGGACCGTGGGGCGCGTCAAGGATCTCATCAGCCGCCATTCGCTGGTTCTGCACGCCTGCCGCTTCGTCGTCCTGGACGAGGCCGATGAGATGCTGGACCTCGGCTTCCTGGAGGACGTGGAGAAGATCCTCGCGCTCACTCCGTCCAGCCGGCAGACCGCGCTGTTCTCAGCCACGATGCCCCCGGAGATCCGCCGCCTCGCCGACCAGTACCTCTACGACCCGGTCACGATCAAGGTCAAGACGGCCACGCTCACCGTCGACACCGTCGAGCAGTTCGCGCTCGAGGTGGCTCCCCGGGATAAGACCGACGCCCTCGTGACCGTGCTGGAGGCCGAGCGACCTGATCAGGCGCTCGTGTTCGTGCGCACCAAGATCCGCGCCGACCAGCTCTACCGGACGCTGCGCGACAAGGGCATGAACGTCCGCGCCCTGCACGGGGACATGACCCAGGGCGCCCGCGACGGGGTGATGATCTCGTTCAAGGGCGGCAGCGTGCCGTTGCTGGTCGCCACCGACGTCGCCGCGCGCGGGTTGGACATCTCCGGCATCTCGCACGTCATCAACTACGACGTTCCCGTCTCGCCCGATGTCTACGTGCACCGCATCGGACGCACCGGCCGGGTGGGGCGCAGCGGCCGGGCGATCACCTTCTACGAGCCCCGCCAGGCGCGCGACATCCAGGCCATCGAGCGCCACGCCGGCGTCAAGCTCTCACCCTGGGTCAAGGACGCCCACGTCGCGCCGACCCCGATCACCGCGCCGCCGCGCCGGCACTCCAAGCCGCGTGCGTCGGCCAACGGCGATGCGCCGTCGAGCAAGGTGATCGTCAGTGGCGGGCGGGCCGCGGGGCTGGAGCCGTCGGACATCATCCACGCCATCACCTCCGCTACCCACCTCGATGGCGAGTCGGTCCGCAACGTCCGGGTGCTCGAGCGCTTCGCGTTCGCCGAAGTGCCTCAGAAGGACGCCGAGCGCGTGGTGCGGGAGACCGGCGGGACCGAGATCCGCGGCCACGTGCTGCGCCTCGAGCTCGCGCGCACCTGAGCCGCGGCCCCGGGCTGCAACTTCGCGCCCAGACACGCCGTGGCATAAGCCTGGCGTCAGCGTGCGGACCCACGGCCGCGACTTCGCCCGCGCGGGCCGTGTTGTGGAGGAGACACAGCCCAACCGACCCACCGTACGGGAGGTAATTCCTTGCGATTGAAGTCCCTCATGCGCCGTCGTCCCTCGGCGGCGATCGTGATCTCATCCGCCGCGCTGTTCATGTCACTGGGTGGCGTCGGCTACGCCGCCATCTCGGTTCCCAACAACAGCGTCGGCGCGGCGCAGCTGCGCAGCAACGCCGTCACCAACAGCAAGATCAACAACGGCGCGGTCTCCTTCAAGAAGATCCAGCCCGGCGCCGTCGGGCTCGTCCGCGCGAACACCGGCCAGCTCCAGGTCCGCGTCAGCGGCACCTGCGCGTCCGGGACGGCCATCGGGACCATCAACCAGGTCGGCAAGGTCACCTGCAACAACGCCCTGCCCTCCGAGTTCGGGACCACCAACAACAGCGCGACCGTCACCTCGACTGCGGCGACGGTGACCAGCGTGGCGCTGCCCACGGGCGCCTCCTACCTGGCCTTCGCCAACCCGACGGCCACGGTGACCAGCGGCGGGGCTGGGCAGCACGTCACGGTGACCTGCACCCTGACCGTCGGCTCCAACACCCAGACGCGCTCGGCCACCATTGACACCACCGGCACCTCCGGCGACACCAGCACCGCGTCGATCCCGCTCCAGGCGGCGGGCCCGTCGGGCACCGGCTCGGTGAGCTGCACCAACTCGGTGCCGGGCCCCGGCACGGCGCCGGCCACCTCGGTCACGTCGGCGATCAACGCCATCCAGACGGCCGGCAACAGCTAGGCAGCGCACACCACCAGGCGTGGGGGCGCACCACACGCGACGCGATCCGGGCGGCCACGACGAGCCGCCCGGATCGCGGCTAGTGCGCGTCTGCGGAGACGCGCACTAATGTCTCGTCCATGACCACAGCGAACATGAACACCAGCCTGGGCACCATCGCGCTCGAGTTGTTCGACGAGGACGCCCCGAAGACCGTTGAGAACTTCCGCAAGCTCGCCGCCGACGGCTTCTATGACGGGATCATCTTTCACCGCGTGATCCCGGACTTCATGATCCAGGGCGGGTGCCCGGACGGCATCGGCACCGGTGGCCCCGGCTACACCTTCGAGGACGAGATCAACGATCACAAGGTCGTCCGCGGGGCGTTGGCCATGGCCAACGCCGGCCCCAACACCAACGGTTCGCAGTTCTTCATTGTGACCATCGACAGCGCTCCCTGGCTCGACGGCAAGCACACCGTGTTCGGCCAGGTCACCGGCGGGATGGACGCGGTGGATGCGATCGAGGGGACCCCCACCGGCGGGCAGGATCGCCCGGTCGACCCGCCGACGATCGAGTCCATCGAGCTCGACCCCGCCTGACCCTCGTCGTTCCCTGACGACAACCGGCGCAACTCATGGCTCCTTCCGGGTATAGGAAGGTGCGACAGCACATGCGCCGAGTGTGGATGACACTGAGAAGGCACGCGCTTGGCAGGGGAGCGCGCCGCATGGCGCTCCTGGTGCCGGGAGTCGCTGGGCTGCTCACCGCCGCGGTCATGTCGGCGACCGCGGCCACCGCACCGCCGCCGAGCATCCTGAGCGCCAATGGCGTGCTCGGCCCCAACCAGTACCTCCAGTCCGCCGACGGACACTTCCGCCTGATCATGCGCAGCACCGGCAACCTGGTGGAGACCATCGCCAGCGGACGCACGCTGTGGTCCACGGGCACCTCCACGCATACGGGGTCACGCGCGGTGATGCAGGTCAACGGCAGCCTTGTCATCTATGACCCCACCAACACCGCCGTGTGGAGTTCCAACAGTCCCACGGTCGGGTGCCCGCGGCTCATCGCCCAGAACGACGGCAACATGGTCATCTACGGCGCCACCAAGGCCGCCTGGGCAGACGGCGCCGCCGTCAACAAGATGCTCAAGGGCGACCTGCTCAAGTCCGGCTGGAGCCTCTACTCCCGGGACCCCGAGGCCTACCGGCTGACCATGCTCGCCGACGGCAACCTGGCCCTGTTCGACGGCTCGGGCACCGAGCTGTGGTCCACCAAGACCTACGGCCACGCCGGCGCCTACGCGTCGATGCAGACCGATGGCAATCTCGTCGTCTACGACAAGACCGGACACGCCCTGTGGTCGAGCGCCACCAACGGCCACGCCGGCTCCCACCTGGACATGCTCGGCGACGGCAACGTCGACATCATCGCCCCCGATGGCACGGTCATCTGGCGTAGCTCGACCTACCACAAGGGCTCCGGCGTCTCGCTGGCCCCCAGGGCTCCCGCGGCGGTGGCCTGCCCCGCGCCGCAGCCGCCCGCGCCGCCCGTGACCACGACCACCACCACGACGGCACCGGTGGTCACCGTGCCGGTCCCCGTCCCGATCCCGACGCCCAAGCCCCGCTCGCGCTCCCTGCGCGTCAAGCTGACGATCAGCTGGACCTTCGACCGCGCCACCACGCGCCTGCGCAAGGTCAGGGTGGGGACGTTCCCGGGGCGGACGAAGCTTCAGATCCAGTGCAAGGGCCGGGGCTGCCCGCGCCACCGCGGCACGGACACCGCCAAGGGCATCCACGCCGTCCACCACCTCCTGCATGCCCTCGTCGGCCGCCGCTATCGAGCCGGCACCAAGCTCATCCTCACGCTCCAGGCCCCCGGCTACCGCCAGGAGCGAGCCGAGCTCGACATCCGCTGGGGCCGCAAGCCCAGCGCGCGGCTGCTGCGCTGATCAGCCCTCAGTGCTTCGCACGGACGAGCCCAGATTCAGCGTTTGATCGTGGGCAGCGGACGGGCGTAGTGGCCCGGGTCGCTGAGCGCCTCCGCGGTGTAGCGCCGAGCGCCAACATAGTGGCCCTGGAACGGCGGTTGCGCGATCGAGGCGAGCTTGACCCCGCCGCCGCCGGCGGCGGCAGTGACGAAGCGGCCGTTGCCGACGTAGAGCCCGACGTGGTCGACGTAGCCGCCGGGCTCGGCGAAGAACACCGCGTCCCCCGGCTTGAGGTGCTGCTCGGAGACGGGCATGCCGACGTCGAACTGCTGGGCCGCCACCTTGGGCACCTGCACCCCCTGCTGCCCGTAGGCGTACTGGACCAGCTCCGCCGACGTCGGCCCGGCGTCGAGGCTCGACCCCGACTGTCCGCCGCCGGTGAAGTGCATCGCCACCTTCAGCGCCTCCTGGCCGACCGGCACCGGAGGCGGCGCCGGAGCGGCGCCCGGCGCCGGAGCGCCCGAGCTCAGGTCGGCGCCGCGCAACAGCGCCTGCGCGGTGGAGAGCTGGAGCTGGTAGCGGTAGCGGTACTGCTCGGCGGGCTGCTCGACGTCGGCCACCCACTCACCCCAGCTGTTGGGGTTGTTGGCGAGCTCCGGGTACTGGCCCCTGACCGCGGCGGCATGGTCGATGAACCATTGGACCTGAAGCTCCGGGTTGCTCGGGTACCCGGCGTAGGCCCCCTGGTCCCAGATGCCGACCCGCATCTGGAAGAAGCCGACCGAGTCACGGTCGCCGTAGGAGAGGTTGCGCAGGCCCGACTCGGTGAGCGCCGCCATCACCGGCAGCTCCGGCGGCAGCCCGGCCTTCTCCGCGCGGGCGCCCATCCAGGCCGCGAGCTGCTGGGGGGTGGCCTGATCGCCAGGGTACGCCGGTCCGGTGTCGGCCGGGTCAGGCGCCTCCGGTGCGGGCGCGGCGCCCGCGGGCTGGTGATCGGCGGGCTGGTGATCGGCGGGCTGGTGTCCTGATGGCGGCCGACCCGGCGGTGACTGGCCCCCGTGGTGGACGCCGGCCGCCTTGGACCCTGTGACCAGCCGAGCGCCCGCCGATGGCGTCTGCATCGCGGCGGGGTGGGCCGCCGAGGCGGCCTCAGGCTGTGCCGGACCTGTCGGTGTCGCCGGGGCCGCCGATCCGGTGTCGGGCGCTGGTCCCCCGGCGGGGGTCGGCGCCGCCTTGGGTTCGGGCGGCGCCAGCGTCGGGGTCTCGGCTGGGGGCGCGAAGCTCGGCTTGGCGGGCTGAGGCGGCGCCGCGTGGGGCACGGGCGTGGGGGCGGGGTGGTGGGGGTGCGCCATCAGGTGATGGACGGCGGCGTCCGCGTCGCGGGCGAGGGCGGGCGCGGCGTGCTCGGCGAACTGGGCCAGGTCGACGCCTTCGGCCGCTGCGGCCACCATCACACCGGCCAGGCTCGAGCGCGACTCGCGCATCTCCAGGGTCATCAGAGCCCGGCCGCCATGACCCAGGCCGGCGGCGAGCTCGGGCAGGCCCGCCTCGGTCAGCACCGTGGCGGCATCAGTCCGAAACCGACGCCGTAGGTGCGGGTCGCCGAGCAGTCGCTCCAGCAGCTCGACGCTGCGCTCGAGCTCATCGGGCATGTGTGCTCCGTCCCGTGTCAGTGGACATCGGATGGATCACAGCAACCTCACCATCGGCATCCTGCCGATCCACCCCTCTCCGGCCACGCGCATCACGGACAGTATCCCCCCAATGGACCGGTTTTGCACTGTATATGCGTCGAGGGCTGCGCAGAAGGTGTGGACGAACGGGAAGCGGCGGGTACTATTTGACTGTGCGCCTGGCGGGGACAGCCATCATCTGCATTGTGGCGGCGTTCGGCGCCGCCTTCCTGGTGGGCCGGGCGGTCAACCATGAGACGCCTGCGCGCGCGGCCACGCCGGCGGTGAAGACGGCAGCGGTCGCCGCCGTGACGCCGCACAAGGCAGCCGTCCACAAGGTCAACGTGGAGCTCGTCTCCCAATTCTCGCCGCTCAAGGCGTCGCTCAAGCCGCGGCCCAAGCCGCATCGCAAGCACAAGGCCAAGCCCAAGCCGGCGGTGTCCGTCGCGCCGCCTGCACCAGCCGTCACTCCCACGACGGCCACCTCGACCCCCGTGACCCCCGCGCCGACATTTACTGAGCCCGTCCCCAGCTCCTCGACACCCGCTCCCACGCACTCCTCGTCCTCGAGCAGCTCGACGCACCACAAGAAGACCGGCGGCAGCAGCGGCGGCTCCGGCACGACCACCATCGGCGGCTGACACCGGCTCGCCTACGGCGGCCGCTAAAGCTCGTCGGTGCGGACGGCTCCGCTCGACAGTGCCCGCTCGGCCAGGAGCAGTCGCTTCTGATTCTGGGGCGCCTCCTCGAGGCCGAACCGCGTGAAGAGGACGCGCAGATGTCCCTTGACCGCCGAGAGGCTCAGCACCAGCTCGGCCGCGATCTGCTCGTTGGTCGCCGGCGCCGCCGAGTCCTCGCCGGCCAGCGGCCGGCAGAGTTCCACCAGGACGCGGCGTTGCGCGTCGGAGACCGCGGGTGCGGAGAGCGTCGGGACTGAGATCGTGGCCAGCACCGGCTCGGGCTCGGGATGGCGGAAGCCCAGGACCGTATCCCCGACCCCGATGACATCGCCGTCGCGGAGCGTGCGCTGCCCCCGGAGCCGCTCGCCGTTGATGAACGTCCCGTTGCGCGACAGGCCGTCGTCCTCGATCGTCCAGCGCGCGCCGCGCCGCTCCAGATGGGCGTGCACGCCCGACACGCGCGGATCCCAGCCGATCTCCAGGTCGCTGCCCGGGGCGCGACCCAGCACGAGCCGATCGCCGTCCAGGGTCACCAGCACCTGGTCGCCGCTGTCGTCGCGCAGGAACAGAAACGGCGTGCCGCGACGCGCTGCGTAAATCAGGGCCTGCAACTCGGTCGCGCTGACAGCGGCTCCCAAGACCGCCCTTTCCTGAGCCCGCACGGGGCCAGCGTACAAGGTGATGCGGGCGCGACGGACTGAGAGACCAGCCCGATGCACCTCGCACCGGCCTGTTGGACGGGCGGGCTCCGAGGAGCGCCGGGCTCATAGCCCGGCTGGATGCAGAACCGTGTTGAACGACGCCAGGTAGGCCGGGCTCGGGGCGAAGTGGTGCACGAACGGCGCCCCCCCGCTCGCGCTCCCCCCGCCCGATTCATAGAAGCGGCCGTTGATCGAGATGATGACGTGCTCGTTGGGGCCGCAGCCGGTGCGGTCGTAGATCGTCACATACCGTCCGGGGCCCGACGTGATGCCGGGCTGGGTGGCAAATCCCTCGGTGGTCACCGCGCCGTTGAGATACCCGCCTGAACGCAGCACCGCCGACACGAACCCCGAGCAATCCAGGCCGCCGCCGGCGCCGTGCCCGCCGCCGTAGACGTATGGCGTCCCGAGCAGCCCATCGGCCTGCCGGATCATCGCCTCAATCCGCTCGCGCTCCTCGGGCGACAGGCCCGTATCGCCTCCTCCGCCGACCGGCGTCATCTGAAGCACCGCGCCCGCCTTGACGGCAGACAGCCTGCCGTTGGGGCCGGCGACGTGCTTGCCCTGGCCCGACTGCGGCCGCACCGGCGCCGTCCGCTGCGCGGCGGCCACGGTGGCCCGGCACAGGCTGCGGGCGGTGTCGAACTCCTCGAGCAGGGTGAACGCGCGAGTGCGCAATGTCGCGGCCTCGGCGTGGTAGCCCTCGAGGGCGTGGCGTGCCTGCGCGACGGCGAGCTCGGCCTGCCGTAGGTCGTTGAACGACAGCGGATGGCCGGGGGTCATGTCGTTCTGCGCGGTGGTCGTGGCCGTGCGCGCGGTGCCGATCTGCGTGGCGAGGTCCGTGAGCTGGCCGACGACCTTCACGAACTCGCTCTGCACCAGCGCCATGGCAAGCTCGTAGTCGCTCAGAGCGGTGGCCACGGCGGAGTAGCCGCGCTTGATGTGCTCGAGCTCGGACGGCACCTGGCCGATCGAGTCGCGGAAGGAGTCCGCCGCGTGGCCCGTCCAGGTTCCATCCTCGCGCGCGGCGAGCAGGCCGGTGGCGGTCATCGCCGCCTCCTGGGCGGCGGTGTGGAAGGCGGAGGCCAGCGTGCTGACGTCGGCGGGAACGGCGGCGAGCAGGTCCTCGGCACGGGGGTCAGAGAGCGGATCGATCACCGCACCAGTATCAGGCGCAGTTGGGGTGCCGGGAAGTGACCCGAGGTATCGAGTGGGTCATACCCCGGCCCGGCGCGGCCGTCAGTGCAGCAGGCGGGCGCTGGGTTTGCGGCCGTTGCGGATCTCGACCGCGATCCGCTCGGCGGTGTGGTGGCGGGCGGTGACGGTGATCAGCAGCGTCTGGCCGGCGCGCAGCCGCCTGCCGTCCAGCCGGCGCAGCGTCGTGGTGACCTTGCGCGCGCCGGTGGCGGCCGCCCGGATCCGTGGGCAGTGCTTGCCGCTGCAGCGGACCGCGACCCGGGCGCCGCGCAGCAGGTGGGTGACGCGCAGCGAGCGCAGCACCGTCGTCGCGCCGCTCCACCGCCAGGAGATGACAAAGCGGGCATGGAGCGCGCGCCGGCCCTTGGGGTTGGGGGTGGTCTGGGGATTGGACGTGGTGATCGCCTGATCGAACACCGGGTTTGCGTTGCCGGCGGCGTCGGCGACGGTGATCGTCACGTTGTGGGATCCGTCGGGGAGGCCTCCGGTGGGCACCGCGGCGTCGATGACCTGGGTGGTCAGACATGGCTGCTGGTAGTCGAAGATCGGCGCGCCCGTCGCCGGGTCGGTCCCGACGGGCACGCACTTGCCGCCGTTGGTGTTCGGCACGGCGCTGGACACCGTGTGCCCGTCGATGGCCACCGTCACCGCGGAGATCCCGGGACCGGCCGGCTCGGCGGCGGTGAAGACGAGGTGACCGGTGCCGCGCACCTTGCCCTGCAGCACGCTGCCGCTTTCGTCCGAGGCAGTGATGGTCTCGCTGCTGGAGAGCAAGACACGGGCCCACAGCACCTGCGCGAGCGCCCACGCGCTCTGATGGGCGTTCTGGTCACACGGCGTACCCGTGGTTGAGGAGCATCCCGCCCCGACGATCAAGTCGCCCTGAGCGTCCTTGGGAAGGTCGACCACGCCGGCGAAGTCCGGGCTGGTACCGCACGTCTGGAAGAAAGCAACGCACTGGAAGAACTCCGCGGCCGTCGACGGCTCGAAGAGCTGCGTCTCGCCCACGGCCGACGGCTGGCCGCCGGCGTTATCGCCGAAGCCGTCGGCCGAGAGATTGACGTCCATCGAGCCGCCGACCAGGCTCGAGCCGGCCGGCGGCGTATAGGTGATGTAGTCGAACGAGCCCCCCGGCGCTGCCGCCAGGTTCGACAGTTCGGTCACCATCGGCGTACTGGGCGAGCACTGAGTGCTGACGATCGCCGCCGCACCGGGTGGGCCCGCCGCGCTCTGCGTCCACCCCTCCGCGGGCGCCGCGGAGCCGTCGGGATTGACGCACGACACCTGCATCCATGTCCCCGCCCGCGCGGGGCCCGCCGCCAGCAGCACGGCCGCCAATGTCACCACGGCGATCACCGCCACGGACGCCCAGCGGCGGGGCCTCACTGCGACAGCGGCGGGCGCGGTCGTCATCGCAGCAGGCGGGCGCTGGGTTTGCGGCCGTTGCGGATCTCGACCGCGATCCGCTCGGCGGTGTGGTGGCGGGCGGTGACGGTGATCAGCAGCGTCTGGCCGGCGCGCAGCCGCCTGCCGTCCAGCCGGCGCAGCGTCGTGGTGACCTTGCGCGCGCCGGTGGCGGCCGCCCGGATCCGTGGGCAGTGCTTGCCGCTGCAGCGGACCGCGACCCGGGCGCCGCGCAGCAGGTGGGTGACGCGCAGCGAGCGCAGCACCGTCGTCGCGCCGCTCCACCGCCAGGAGATGACAAAGCGGGCATGGAGCGCGCGCCGGCCCTTGGGGTTGGGGGTGGTCTGGGGATTGGACGTGGTGATCGTGTCGTCGTACACGGTGGAGGCGTTCTGCGCCGCGTCGATGACGCTGACCGTCAGGTTGTGGGTGCCGTCGGCGAGCCCGGCGGTGGGGATGGGCACGTCCACCACCTCGGTGGGCGGGCATGGCTGTGCGAAATCGAACATGAGCGCCCCCGAGGCGTCCGTGCCGACGGGCACGCAGGCGCCGCCGTTGGCGTTGGGAGTGCCGCTGAACACTGCGGTGCCGTCGACAGCGGCGCTCACCGCGTAGATCCCGGGGCCGCCCGCATCGGTGGCGGTGAACACGAAGTGTGCGGTGCCCCGCGCGCCGCGCCGGAGCGCGCTGCCGCCGAGATCGGCGGCCTGCGGGGCAGCGAGGTTGGAGAGCAGAAGGTCGGCCGAGCTCACCTGCGCCCGGGCCCAGGACCCGTCGTTGCCCTGGACGTTCTGGTCGCACTGCGAGCCGCTCAGCGCCGTGCAGATCGCGGTCACATAGACGTTCCCGCCCCGGTTGGCGGGAAGCGCCACCGGACCGGTGTACGTCGGGTTGCCGGCCGCGGCGCTGCCGCATCCGCTCTGGTCGACGCACAGGAACACGGCGTCACCCGCGTCGATCGTGTCCTCCGGCTCGAGCACGTCGGCTTCAGCGGCGGCCGCGTTCAGGTGCCCGCCGAACGCCGTGGTGTGGACGTTCAGCGTTCCGCCGACGAGGGTCGAGCCGGCCGGAGGAGCGAACTGGAGCACCTGACTCTGGCCGTTGACGGCGGTGACCTGGTTGCCGAGCTCGGCCTCCAGGGGCACCCCGGGCGCGCAGCGGGTGTTGCTGCCGTCGCCGATCGTCACCTGCCCCTGGGCGAACGAGGACCATCCGTCGCTGGGTGCTGCGCTGCCGTTCGGGTTCACGCAGGACACCAGCATCCAGGTACCCGCGTGCGCGTTCTGCACCCCGATCGTCACCATGATCAGGGTGGCGAGCGCCAAGCCGATGATGCCGCGTCGTCCGTTCGCGTTCGTGCTCAAGCGCGCGCAATTCTAGTGCAGCGAAGGTCAGTCCTTGACCATCTTCAGCACCGCGGCGAGCTCGGCCTGCTGGCGCTCCTCGGCCCGGTGGATCTTCTCGTCGATGGTCGTGGTGCCCGACCCGCCGCGGGAGCTGCTGCTCTGGGTCGGGCCGCCGCCGATGATCGTCGTCCCCGAGCCCGATCCGGAGTTGGCGTTGTGCTTGGCGCCGCCGCGGTGGTCCGAACCGCCGCCGTGACCTGAGCCGCCGCCGTGACCTGAGCCGCCGCCGTGATCCGGGCCGCCCCCGATCACCGTCGTCCCGGACCCGACGCCCGGATGCTTGTCGCCCTTGGAGTGCTTGTCACCGCCCGGGTGCTTGTCGCCGCCGGCGTGGTTGCCGCCGCCCGCCGGAGCGATGGGCGCGCCGCCCGAATAGTTCTTGCCCCCGCCGGCCGAGTGATGCTTGGCATCGGAGTGCTTGGCCGGGTGGTGGCCGGAGTCGGAGTGCTTGGCGGTGGGGTGGTGCGCGCCCGCGGCGTGATGCGCGCCCGCGGTCGCGTGGTGGGCGCCCGCGGTCGCGTGCGCGGATCCGGTGCTCCGGCTCGGCCCGCCGGCACCGGCGGAGCCCGACCCACCGCTGGCCTGTGTGATGCGCTGCTCGATGCGCTCATAGGCCGCGGACGCCTCGCCGAGCCGGCGCGTCAGGTCCTGGAGCTGGCCGCCGAGCTCCGAGACCCCGTAATGCCAGGTGCCGCAGAAGTGCTCGAGCTCGGTCTCGAGGCTCTGGCCGCCGAGTGTGCCCCACTGATGCCAGATGACGGTATGCATGCCCACGAGCTGGTCGTGGAGGCGGCCCAGCGTGTCGCTGACGGCGACGAGGGTGCGTGAATCGACGACAAACCCGGACATGGCACGGAGTATCTGGCGACACGAGCGGTGGGGGAAGTGACCGGAGGTATGAACCGGGCAGTACCCGGCGGCCACACCCGTCGGTACGCTCCGCTCTCCGGTAGATAGATGCGCGTAGTACTCGACAATCACGCGGACGCGCCAGAGGATCTGGAGCTCCGGCTCGGACGCGAGGACGCCACGGTGGGCGATCTGCTCGACGCTCTGCCCGACGCGGCGCAGGCCCGCGGCATCGTCGTCGACGGCCGCTTCTGCCACGTGGACCTCGCGCTCACCGAGATCGGCCTCTACGAGGGGGCGCGCATCGCGCCGGCCGACGGTGCCCCCGACGCGAGCGAGTCCGCGCCGACCCTCTTGGAGCTGCGGGTCATCGCGGGCTTCGACGCCGGTCAGGCGGTCCCGCTGGTCCCGGGCGGCGTCGTCGTGGGGCGCGACGCCGACTGTGGTCTCACCCTCACCGACGAGGGCGTCTCGCGGCGCCATCTGCGCGTCCAGCCCAGCCCCGGCGGGCTGCGCGCGACGGTCAGCGACCTCGAGTCGGTCAACGGCACCTGGGTGGAGGGCAAGCGCATCCGTCGCCCCACCGATGTCGAGCCCGAGGCGGTGTTCGAGGCCGGCGACGTCGCCTTCATCGTCGCGCCTCGGGTTCCGGGCCTGCCCGTCGATCCCGTGCGCCAGGCCAACCTGGCGGGGACGATCGCCTTCAACCGCCCCCCGCGCAATCGCGCGCCCGCCGGTGACGACGCCCTCGCCGCGCCCGAGGAGCCCAAGGAGGCGTCGCGGCCGCGCTTCAGCTTCGCCTCCGCGTTCGGCCCGCTCATCCTCGGCGTGGTCATGGTGCTCGTTCTCAAGAACATCCTCTTCGCGCTGTTCTGCCTGCTTAGCCCCGTGATGGTCATCGGCAGCTGGCTGGAGCAGCGGCGGCAGGCGACGCGAAGCTCCCGCGGGGACCGGCGCGAGTACGACGAGAAGATGAAGGCGTTCAAGCGAGACGTGGCCGTGCGCCAGGCGGAGGAGCTCACCCGCCGCCGCGAGGCCTTCCCCGACCTCGCCGAGATCTCGCGCCGCGCCATCGCCCCTGACCCGCGGCTGTGGGAGCGGCGCCCGTTCGACAATGACTTCCTGTCCCTCTCGGCCGGCTACGGCGAGGTGCCGTTTCGTCCGCGCCTGGCCGAGCGTCACACGCCTGGGACCGCGGCCGAGATCGTCCTCGCCGAGCACGGCTGGCTGCAGTTGGCGCCGGTCGAGGTGCCGCTGGCCAAAGGCGGCGTCGTCGGGATCGTGGGTGAGCGCGGCCAGGCGCTCAGCCTGGCCCGGGCGCTGGTGTGCCAGGCGGCCGTTCTGCATGGGCCGGCCGACCTCACCGTCGCCGTCCTCACCGAGCCCGAGGCCCGCGAGGACTGGGACTGGGTCAAGTGGCTGCCGCACGCGCGTGACGCCGGCGGCGCGGCCGGGCGCCAGCTCGCGGTGGGAACGACCGCCGGCGCGGCGCTGGCCGCCGAGCTCGCCGATCGCGACGCCGACGATCCGCGCCAGGTGCTGGCGGTGCTCGACAGCCCGGCTCTCATCGAGGGCCGCGGCGCGGCCGGCCGGGCGCTCCTGCGGGCGGGTGAGAAGGTCTCCGGGATCGTCATCGCGCGCACCAGCGAGCGACTCCCGGCCGCGTGCACCACGGTGGTGGAGCTGGCCGACGAGGCCGGCGAAGTGCGGCTGCTGCGCCCTCAGACCGGTCAGCGGATCGACCCGTTGCTCGTCGCCGGGATGGCGCCGCACACCGCCCGCGAGTGCGCGATCGCGCTGGCGCGGTTCGAGGACGCCGACCTCCAGCTCGCCGGGGGCGCCCTGCCGGCCTACGTCGGGCTCCTCTCGCTGCTGGGGATGGGGGAGCCACACGGCGATGACCTGCGCCGCCGTTGGGCCTCCACACACGGCGAGACCGCCCTGCAGGCGCGCTTCGCGCTCTCCGAGGACGGCCCGCTGGACATCGACCTCGTGGGCGACGGGCCGCACGGGCTGGTGGCCGGCACCACCGGCGCCGGCAAGAGCGAGCTGCTGCGCAGCCTCGTCGCCGCGCTCGCCGCTGTCCATTCGCCGCTGCGCATCAACTTCGTCCTCGTCGACTACAAGGGCGGCTCGGCCTTCGGTGAGTGCGCCGAGCTGCCGCACACCGTGGGGATGGTGACCGACCTCGACGAGCAGTTGGGCGAGCGCGCGCTGCTCTCGCTGGAGGCGGAGCTGCGCTATCGCGAGCGCGTCCTGCGCGAGCATCGGGCCACCGATCTGATCGAGTACGACAAGCTCGTCGCGCAGGGCGGAGCGGGACCGTTCGCGCCCCTGCCGCGGCTGCTGGTGGTCATCGACGAGTTCGCGACGCTGGCCTCCGAGCTGCCCGACTTCGTCCCGTCGCTCGTCGGGATCGCGCAGCGGGGCCGCAGCCTCGGGGTCCACATGCTGTTGGCCACGCAGCGTCCGTCCGGCGCCGTCAACGAGAACATCCGCGCCAACACCAACCTGCGCGTGTGCCTCCGCGTGCAGACCCCACAGGATTCCACCGACGTCATCGACTCGCCCGCGGCGGCCAAGATCCCGCGTAACCAGCCGGGCCGGGCCCAGGTGCGCCTGGGTCCGTCGGAGCTCATCCCCGTGCAGACGGCGCTGGTGTCGGGCATCACCGCCGGTCCGGCCGCCGCCGCGGTGTCGACCGAGCCGTTCGTCGTCGGCGACGACGAGCGCCGCAACGGCGGCGAGGCGGGCGGGGCGCGTGTCTCGGCGGCCACCGATCTGCAGCGTCTCGTCGTTGCCGCCACCGATGCCTTCGCCGGCGCGCATACCCTCCGCCGCCCGTGGCTGCCGCCCCTCCCCGGCCAGGTGGGGCTCGACGCACTGCTGGCGATGGGCCCGCCGCGCGCGCTCGGTGGAGACAGCGGCCTGGTCGTCCCCTTCGCCCTGGCCGACGACCCCGAGGCCCAGGCGCAGTATCCGATCGGCTGGAACGTCAACGCCGGGAACCTCCTTCTCTACGGGATCGGTGGCAGCGGGACGACGACTGCGCTGAGCACCCTCGCCCTCGCGTTGGCCGAGACGTCTGACCCCGGGCGCCTGCACATGTACGTGCTCGATTTCGGGGCCGGCGAGCTGGGTGCCCTGTCCGGCCTGCCCCACGTGGGCGCGGTGATCGGGGCGGCCGAGCACGAGCGCCAGCGCCGGCTCCTGCGCCGGCTGCGCGGCGAGCTGGGCGTGAGGCGCTCGATGGACCCGGCGGCGCGGGCCGCGGCGCCCCGGATCGTCGTGCTCCTCGACGGCTACGGGGGCTTTGCCTCAGAGCATGGCGACATTGGCGGCGACGCCCTCCGCGAGGCGCTGGCCCGGGTGTGGGCCGATGGGGCGGAGTTGGGCATCCACGTCGCCATCGCCGCCGACCGCCTCGGCGCGGTCCCCACCGCGCTGGCCTCCCTGGCCCAGCAGCGGCTCGCCTTCCAGCTGGCCGACGTGGCCGACTACGCCCAGTTCGGGCTCATGCGCCGCGCGATCCCACAGTTCGTGCCCGGTCGCGCCGTCGTCGGCGGGTCGGCGCAGGTCATCCAGGTGGCGCGTACCGATCCCGCCCACACGCTGGCCGAGGAGGTGGCCGCTCGAGCCGGTCGCGTCGCCGGGGCCACGCCCGCCGAGGGCGGCCCACCGCCGGTGGG
Source organism: uncultured Actinomycetota bacterium (assembly GCA_963758035.1). Taxonomy (GTDB): domain Bacteria; phylum Actinomycetota; class Thermoleophilia; order Solirubrobacterales; family Solirubrobacteraceae; genus Palsa-465. The sequence continues at coordinate 15,341 of CAVWTW010000010.1, read as the reverse complement.
CGTCCTGCCTGAGAGCGTCGGCACCGACGCGCTGCTGGGCGCCGGCCGCGCCGAGCGTGACCCGCTCTTCATCCCGTTCGGGATCGGGGATGAGACGCTCGAGCCGGCGGGCTTCGAGCTCTACGAGGGCGACCACGCAATGATCGCCGGGCCTGCTCGGACCGGGCGCACCACGGCGCTGCTGGTGGCGGCCGAGGTGCTCTCGCGGCTGTACCCGGACATCCCGCTCGTCGGTATCGCCACTCGCCGCTCGGCCCTGCGCGAGTGCGCCGCGTTGAGCCGCGTGGTGACTGCTGCTGAGGATCTGGGCGAATTGGTCACCGAGCTGCGCGAAGCCGATCGGCTCCATGTGCTGCTGGTCGATGACGCCGACGTTGTCGACGATCCCACCCGGGGGCTCAGCGACCTGTTCGGCGCGTCCCGGGCCAACCTGCACGCGATCGTCGCCGGCCGCACCGACGCGCTCAAGACGCTGGGCCATTGGAGCGTGGGGGTGCGGCGGTCTCGTACCGGCCTGCTGCTGCAGCCCGACGTCCAGGTCGACGGGCCGCTGCTGGGCGTGACCCTGCCGCGCCGGCCGACGCCTCCCGTGCGCCCGGGCTGCGGCTACCGGGTCGATCCCGGCGGGTTCGAGCTCGTGCAGGTCGCGATCCCGGTGGACCCGGCGGCGAGCTGATCAGTACGCCTGCGGGCGTTCGCCGATGTAGCCGCCCTCGGTGATCATGCGAAACAGCCCGCGCCCGCCGCCGCCGAAGATCATCGGCGGCCGGGTCGTCGCGTAGGCGTAGGCCACGGCTCCATAGCGGCTCTGGATGAGGTACTGGATCGTCAGCAGCGGCGACAGCTCCTCGGCGCCGGGCGGCAGCACGCTCTGCAGGCGGCTGATCCGCGTCGCGCGGTCTGAGAGCTTCTCGACCTCCGGCGGCCGAACGTCGCCGTCCGCGTCGGCGAGATGGGCGTCGACGTCCGGCGGGCCGGCGATGTCCGAGAACGCCACCGTCATCGTCGCGAGGATCTCCGGTGGGGTGTCGGGCTTGGTCTCGCGCAGCGCGCCGGTGAGGATCAGTCCTCCCACCCTCGCGACCTGGGCGATCTCGAGCGCTCCCTGCTCGACGCTCTCCGGTGCGCCCGGGGAGTTGGCGGCCAGCGTGCCGATGTCGATGAGCTCCATCGTCAAGGGCAGGCGCATCTGGAACACGAGCGGGTCTTTGCCCTCTCGGGGCACCGGCCAGGTCCGGAGCGGACCCCAGCCACCGTCGGCGTGGATGCGATCGGCTTTGCGTTTCCAGAAGACCCGGACGGGGTTGGGGCTCATCCGCAGGACGGCTCGGGGCTCACGTGGTGCTTGATCGCCTCACTCGAGGGATCCCCGATGACGTTATCGAAGCCGATCGCCACCGGACGCCCGACGTGAATCGCCCGCGCTGCCGTCTTGGCCGCCAGGGCCTTGGCATCGGCGATCGCTGCCTGCCTGCCGGCCAGGTTGGTGAGGTCGAACCCGCTCGCCGAGGTGGGGAACTCACCATCGGGGAACGAGATTTGCTTCGCCGCCACCGGATTGAGACCGACGTCCTGCCAGGAGTCGAAGTCCTTGAGGCCCTCCAAGCCCTCCTTGGCGCCGTCTGCCTCGCGCTCGCCCACACCCAGCGCGTTGCTGAACTGATCGCCGAACGTGTGGACGTCGTCCAGCCCAGTCGGCATGTGGCCGAGGTTCGGCCCGGCAGTGAACGCAAGGTCCACCGCCGCTTCGCCCCACTTCCCCTGTTCGGCGTCGGAGACCGACGACGTCAGGCCGCCCGCCGTGACCGCCCTGTTCGCGTTGTCGGAGACCACGCGCGCGCCCTTGGCGAACCCACTCGCTCCGTCGCCGGCTGCGTCCCCCGCGGCTGCGTCGCCGGCGGCATCGGCCGCACCCTCGGCCGCGCCGTCCACGGCGGCATCGGCACCGACGGCCACAGCGTCGGCCTCGGCGAGCTCCGGGGCGGCGAACGGCGCCGCCACCATCGCCACCAGGCTCGCGGTCACCGCCACGTCCTTGGCGAGCTCACCGAAGGTCTTCCAGCTCGGATGCTCGACGAAGTTGATGATCGCCTTACCTGACACCAGGTCCCAGACGCTCTTGCCGATGCCCTTGGCGACGCCGTCGACGAAGTTGCCAATGCTGTGCATCATGCCGGAGAACCAGCCCTGCGACGGCGCGATGCCGGCCGCGTTCGAGACGGCCGATCGTGCGTGGCCGCGAACGGTGTCGAAGTCGTCGAGCAGCGCCATCCCGCGGCTCTGCAGGCCCGAGACCTCGCCCTCGAGACGACCGACGCTGCCGCTCGCCGACTGGACCGCGTTGTGGGCGTCGAGGACAGCCGGCGTCGTCGACGTCGCGTGAGGTGCCGACGTGGCGCTGTCGAGACTGCTCTTGGCCGTCGACAGCTGGCCCTGTGCCGATGAGAGGCCGGATTGGGCGTTCTCCAGCTCGGAGGCCAGCGAGCGGAACTTGCTCTGGATCGGGCCCAGCGCGGTGCCGTAGGTCTCCAGCGCGGTGGCCACGTCGCCATAGGACTGCTGGACCTTGTCCAGGTCCCCGGGCAGCTTGCCCACCTGAGCGCGGAACGCGTCGGACGCCCCGCCGGTCCACGTGGCGTCGTTCTGGGCGCCGCGCAGGCCCGCCGCGGCGGTTCGGGACTGAATGGCGACGGTGTGAAACCCGCTCGCCAGCGTTGCCAGCTCGCCGGTCTCAGCGGACAGCAGCCGGCCGGCGCGTGGATCTGACAGGGGATCGGCCATGCCCGATCACTCGCCGTCCTTACACGCGTCTGAGATCGCCTGCTCTGACTTGCCGTAGCCGGCGGCCGCGGCGTCGAGGCGCTCGATCACCTTGCTCATGTGGTCAGCCAACTGCCCGATCCCGTAGTTCCAGTGACTGCAGAAATGCTCGACCCCGCCCTCGAGGTCGCTGCCGCCCAGGAGCCCCTCGTACCCGGTCGCCACTCCGTGCATGTCCTGCATCTCGGAGTGGATGCCCGACAGGGTCGAGGACAGCTCCTGAAGCGTTGCCAGATCGACTGTGAAGGTCGTCATTGGCGGTTCGTCCTGGATCGGAAGAGACTGACGTTGACCCGGCTCAGCTCATCGAGGAGCGGATGGCGTCCTCGGTCTGCTGGTACTGGGTGCCGGCGTTGGCGAGCAGGCGGCTGATGCCGTCCAGGGCGTCCTTGAGGCCGGCCGCGGAGCGCTGCCACTCGTCCCACAGCGCGTGGAACTGACCTGATGCGGCGCCCTGCCACTCGCCGCCGACGACGCCGAGGACCTCGCCCTGCATGCGAGCGAGCTGGTCCTGGATGCTGTTGGAACCCGTCGCGACGTTGGAGGAGAGGCTGTGCAGTTCCTCCGCGGTGACCTTGATGAGACTCATGTGAAACACCCTCCGTACTGGTTGTGAGGCGCCGTAGGTCACGACGCACCAGCAGTATCACCCGGGCAAACGGACCCGAAAAGTGGCCGAGGGTATGAACCCCGCCATACCCGCAGCACCCCCGCGCGGCCCCCGTCCGACGCCGCGCTCGCGGCCAGCGGGGCCCGCTAAAGCTCACCGACCAGGCCCTGCAGCGCCTTCTCGTCGGCGGTGACTGTGTTGAACACGCGGTTCCACTGAGCGGGCTTGTTGGCGCGTCCAGCCTGCGCGAGACGCCCATAGTCCCCGGCCAACGTGCTCAGCTGCTTGGCCAGGGGGGTGGCGGCCGTGGTCTTGGGCTCGAGCGGCACCACCTTGCGCCTCGCGCCGCTGTAGGCCTTCTGGACCGAGACGGCGTCGCGGACCTGCGTGGTCGGGGTCTTCTCGTTGGCCAGGCGGATGAGCGTCCGGGCGCGGGTGTGCGCCAGGCCCGTCAGGATCGTCTCGAGCTGCTGGTTGGCGGCGGCGATGGCAGCCGCCGCGGCCTGCGCCTTGCGGCGCGCCGTCGCTTGCTGTTGCCGCTGGGCGCGGATCTGCGCTGCGGTCGGCCCGTGGTGCGCGGGCGTGCCGGAGGTGGCCACCAGCACGCCCACGACCGCGGCGATGATCATGGCCACGACGATCCCCGCCGCGATGAGACGGCGCCGCATGACGTCAGGGGACAATGACCCCGCCCACGCCTCGTCCTCATCGACGCCGCGATGGCGCCGGGCGAGGCGAAACATCGTGGTGTGGCTGGGCTCCCGTCGCCGGCTGGGCGCGATCGTGGGCGGCGGCGTCCTCGCCAACGGTCCCGAGATCGTCTCCGGCACCGGCGCTCGTCCGGCGCGCGCATCCGTCCCTGGCCGTTGGTCGGTCTGCGATGACGGGGTATCGAGCGTGACCGAGGGGAAGGAGGCGGGCGTCAGGGTGCGATGGGCGCGTGGCCCCCCGTCGTCGAGCACGAGGCGGGCCTCGCGGCGCCACCGAGGCCCCAGCAGGTCCAGCACCAGGTCCTCGAATGCCACCCATGCCTCGTCGGCGGACTGGAAGCGGTCCTCGGGGCGCTTGGCCAGCATCTTCTCCAGCCACTCCGCGATGCCCTCGTCGACCTCGGGCGCCACCGAGCGCACCGACGGCACCGGCTCGTGGACGTGGCGGTAGAGCACGGCGACGGGGGTGTCTGTCTCGTCGAACGGGACGTGCCCCGTGAGTAGCTCCCAAGCGACGACGCCGAGCGAGTAGAGGTCCGTGGCCGGGGTGAGGTCCGAGCCGAGCGCCTGCTCGGGGGACATGTAGGCCGGGGTGCCGATTGTGGTACCCGCGACGGTCACCACGGCGCGGGTGGCCGCCTTGCTGTAGGCACGGGCGACGCCGAAGTCGGCGATCTTCACCCGGCCGTCGACCGCCACCAGGAGGTTCTCGGGCTTGAGGTCACGGTGCACGATCCGGTGCGCCTCGCCGTGGGACAGCCCCGCCAGCACGCCCTCGAGGACCCCGGCGATCTGCGCCATCGAGAGGCGGCCGATGTACTGGCGCAGCGAACCGTGGGGCAGGTACTCCATCGCGATGTAGGGCACCGACCCGTCCTCGAAGAACTCGTGGACGGTGACGATGTTGGCGTGGTTCATCGATCCCGCCAGTCGCGACTCCTCCACGAAGCGCTCGGCGAAGCTCGCGTCGGCCAGGTGGAAGGGCGCGAGCTCCTTGAGCGCGACGTGTCGCTGCAGGTCCCTCTGTAGGGCGAGGTAGACGACGGCTGCGCCCCCGCGCCCGATGACCTCGAGCAGGTCGAAGCGACCCACCCGCTTGAGCACTTCCTGCATTGCGTTTAGGAGTCTGCCACCGTTAGCGCGATGCTATGCATGGTCTGTCACCGCCAGGTGCCGCGGACCGATGCCCGTTGCCGGTCCTGCGGTACCCCGCGCGACGGAGCGGTGCACCTCGATCTGGTGCTCCCGGGGGGTGAGCGGGTGCCGTTGGATCGCCAGCTGGCGATCGGCCGTGCCCCGTCGTCGGATCTCGTTCTGGACGATCCAAGTGTCTCGCGCGCGCATGCAGAGATCGTTGTCGACGCGGACGGCGCGATGCTCCAGGATGCGGGGTCAAGCTATGGGACGTTCGTCGACGGCCGGCGGCTCTCCGGGCCCGTCGCCCTCGCTCACGGGATGCACGTCGAGCTGGGCGATTGTCGGCTGGAGGTGGCCGAGCGCGTCGATCGGGCCGCGGCCGGCCGGACGATGTCGGTGCCCGCCGGGATCAGCCTGATCGTCGAGCAGCCGTCGGTGCGCCGGGCGCGGCTGCGCGGCCAGCAGAACCGCAAGCCCAAACTGCGCTCGGGCTGGTCGCTCAAGCGACTGGACGAGTCCGAGGCCGTGGGCGGGGCGCGCTTCGTGCTCAAGGACCACCGCTCGTCGGTGATGGTGCGCTTGGCGACCGAGGAGGCCGAGCTGGCCCAACTGCTCGACGGCGACCACGACCTGGTCTCGCTCCTGGGCGAGGCCGGCGCTCGCTGGGGCGCGGACGGCCCCGCGCGGCTGGCCCGCCTGTTGGCGGAGCTGGCCGACAAGGGGATGCTGTCCGGGGTCGAGACCGCGGAGCCCTCAGGCTCGTTGCCCTGGCTGGCCCGGCTCCTCCGGCCGCGCGAGCGGGAGCTGCCCGGTGTACCCCAGGCGATGGCGGCGGTGTATCGCCGCGGCGGCTGGCTGCTGTTCAGCCCGGCGGCGCTCGGGGTGCTGGCGGTCATCGCCGTGGGCGGCCTGGTGGCCTTCGCCGCGCTGATCATCGGCCGCTACGGGACCCCGTTCGTGGTGGCCCAGCGGGTCGGGCTCGGTGCCCTGGTGTTTGTCGTCGGGCGCTTTGCGCTGGTCGTCTGCCATGAGCTCGCCCATGGCCTCGTCGCCGAGTCGTTCGGACGGCCGATCTCGCGGGCCGGCATCAAGGTGGCCCTGGTGTTCCCCTACGTGTTCGTCGACACCACTGACGCGTGGTTCGAGTCCCGCCACCGGCGGATGATGATCAGCCTGGCCGGGCCGGTCTCCGACGTCGTGCTCGGCGGCGCGTTCGCGCTCGCCTGCTTGGCCGCGGCGCCCGGCAGCGTGCGCGACATCCTCTTCCAGGTCGCCTTCGGCGGCTACGTCGGCGCCCTGTTCAACCTGAACCCGCTGATGGAGCGCGACGGCTACCACGTGCTCGTCGACCTGCTCCGCGAGCCCGGGTTGCGCCGCCGCGCCACCCGGCACCTGCACGAGGTCCTGTCTGGCCGGGGGCCGGCCGACTCCTGGCGCCTGCTCGCCTACGCCGTCGCCTCGCTGGTGTGGTCGGTGCTGACCGTGGTGTTCGCCGTCGTGCTGTCGCTGCGCTACTACCCCATCCTGGCCAAGCTGGCCCCGCCGGCCCTGGTGTGGACCGTCCTCTCGGCCTTCTATCTCGTGCTCGCGCTCCCGCTCGCCGTCCAGCTCCTGCGACCACTCTGGACGCGGGTGTATCGGCCACGCCCGGAGGTGGCCGCCCGCTAGTGGTTCCTCGCGTGAGGAGCCACTAGATTGGGTCGCTGACCCCTGAGAGCGGCACGAGGAGCAGGTAATGGGAACCGTCGAGCAGACCAAGGCGGGTGGGCCGGATGCGAGCAACGGCGCCTCCGCGCACACGATCGCCGTGGAGAACCCCGCCACCGGCGAGCTCATCACCACCGTCCCCGTGCTCGGCGCCGCCGAGCTCGAGGCGATGGTGCTGCGCGCCCGGCAGGCGCAGCCCCAGTGGGAGGCGATCGGCTTCGACGGCCGCGCCCGGATCATGCGCCGGGCGCAGAAGTGGATGCTCGACAACGCCGACCGGGTGCTCGATTCCGTCGTCCGGGAGTCCGGCAAGACCTACGAGGATGCCCAGCTCGCCGATCTGGGCTACACCGTCACCGCGCTGGGCTTCTGGGCCAAGGAGGCGGGCAAATACCTCGCCGACGAGCGCGTGCCGTCATGGAACAACCCGGTGGCCGCCGGCAAGAAGCTGGTCATCCGCCACGTGCCGGTCGGCGTGGTCGGGGTCATCGGTCCCTGGAACTATCCGATCGCCAACTCGTTCGGCGACTGCATCCCGGCACTCATGGCGGGCAACAGCGTGATCCTCAAGCCCAGCGAGGTGACGCCGCTGAGCTCGCTGCTGATGGCCGACATGATGCGCGAGTGTGGCCTGCCCGACGACGTCTTCCAGGTTGCGACCGGCGACGGGAGCACGGGCGCCGCCCTCATCGGCCACGTCGATTGCGTCATGTTCACCGGGTCGAGTCGCACCGGCAAGGCGGTGATGCATGCGGCGGCCGAGGCGCTCGTCCCGTGTTATCTGGAGCTCGGCGGCAAGGACCCCATGATCGTGTGCGCCGACGCCGATCTGGAGCGCGCCGCCAACGCCGCGACGTTCTACTCGATGAACAACGGCGGCCAGGTGTGCATCTCGGTGGAGCGCTGCTACGTCGAGGCTCCCATCTACGACGAGTTCGTGTCCCGGGTCACCGACAAGGTCCGTGCCCTGCGCCAGGGTGAGCCCACCGGGGTCGGCACCGTCGACGTCGGCGCCGTCATCTTCCCCCCGCAGCTTGACATCGTCGATGAGCACGTCCGTGACGCGGTGGCCAAGGGGGCCAAGGTCCTCACCGGCGGCCACCCGCATTCAGAGCGCGGCCGCTACTACGAGCCCACCGTACTCGTCGACGTCGATCACTCCATGCGCCTCATGCAGGAGGAGACGTTCGGCCCGACGCTGCCGATCATGAAGATCGCCAACCCCGAGGAGGGGGTGCGGCTGGCCAACGACTCGGCCTACGGGCTGCAGGCCAGCGTCTGGACGGGCGATGCCGACCGCGGAGAGGAGTTGGCCCGCCGCATCGAGGCCGGGGTGGTGTGCGTCAACGACGCCCAGATCAACTACTCGGCGCTCAACCTGCCCATGGGCGGCTGGAAGTCCTCGGGCCTCGGCACGCGCCACGGCTCGGGCGGGATCCGCAAGTACACCAAGACCCAGTCGTTGCTGGTGACGCGCCGCGCGCCGTTCAAGCGCGAGCCGTTCATGTTCCCCTACAAGCCGCGCCAGACGATGCTGCTGCGGCGCTTCTACAAGCTGCTCTACGGGCGCGGCACCCGCGACTGACGACGGGTGGCGGCGGCCGTCGCCGGCCGCCGCGCATGCCGTGTGTGCAGTTACTTCCTGGACGCCGTCTTGGGCGCGGGGGTCGTCACCTTCCCCTTCTGCTTGCAGGTGAAGTGGACTGAGTCCTGGGTGGCGCACGTCATCGACCCGGTCCCCACCGCCTTGGCGAAGGCACCGGTGCCGTCCTTGACGATGAAGCTGCCGGTGTAGCTCGCCTGGCTGAACGACGTGGTCGTTGTCGGCGGGTTGTTGTCGCTGGGTGTCATGGTGAACGTCCCGAACACGCTGCCGGTGGCAAACCATGACTGCCACTTGCCGGTGATGTCGCCGGAGTCCTCGGTGGTGAAGGACTGGAGCTCGACGCCCTTACCGACCGGCGCGCAGTTGGTGGTGCCCATCTCGGTCCCGTCCAGCGAGGCGGGCGAGACGTCCTGGGCCCCGGCTGGTACCTGAAGGTTCAGCGACGAAGCGCAGGACACCTTGGTCGTGACCGTGGCGGGCGCCTTGCTCTTCTTGCCTCCCTTCGAGGCGTGAGAGGTCGCGGCCAGGGCAGACGCGACACCGATGATGAGAACGGCGGCGATGGTCGCGCCGAGGAGGCAGATGCGCTTCACGCTATCTCCTGATTCGTTGTGAGACGGATGAACCCATGCGGCGCGGGATTCTGTCGGTCGTCTGAGGGCGCGCAGGTGAATATTTGGTAAACCACGGGTTGTCGGCCCTTCGCCAGGCGCCCGCGCCGGGGCTCACCCGGCGGTGAAGTTGTTGAACACGACGGTGTCGAATTCGGGCAGCGAGGTGTCCTTGGCGTAGCCCAGCTGCTGAACGCTGAACAGGTCCTCGATCGTCTTGAGCAGCGAGAAGTGATTGAAGGTGTCGGCGGCGTCGGCCGAGTTGGGCTTGACGTAGCGAGAGATCACCACCGCGCCGACCTGGCCGCCCCCCGGCGTGGTCCCGTCGCTCGTGCAGTCGACGGTCGTGCCCGTGGTCGGCGTGGTCGTGCTCGAGGTCAGCGTCGTCGTCGAGGTCGGGGCGGTCTCGGTGGTCGTCGTGGGCGTGGTGGGCGTCGTCGGGCACGAGGTCGTCGCCGTGGTGGTGGTGCCGGTCGTCGTGGTCGTTTCGGTGGTGGTCGTCTCGGTCGTCGTCGTGGGGGCCGGTGTGACCGGGGCGGTGGTGCCGGCAACGGGCGAGGTCGTCGGCGCCACGGTGGTGGTGGTCGTCGCAGGAGTCGTGGGTACCGGGGCGGTGGTGGTCGCGCCCGGCGTCGTCGCGCCCGGCGTGGTGGTCCCAGTGGTCGTCGTGCCGGTCGTGCCCGTGCTGGTCGTGCTCGTGCCGGTCGATCCCGACAGATTGGGGAACGTCGGCTGGTCACAGCAGCTGCTCGAGTCGGCGGTCGGCCCCGACTGCGGCGCCTGGTCGAAGGTGACCACGATCATCCCGTCGTGCTTGTAGGCCGGGGAGGCCTCGATCTCCGGGATCACCTCCTTGAGGAAGGCGTCAGACTGCGCCAGGCCGGCCTTCGCTCCCGGCATGCACGGCGTATCGGAGCCGTCGTCGCACGCGTCGGGGGCGATGTAGGAGAAGTTGGGCGTCGTCTTCTCCTGCTTGAGGTCGGTGGCGAGCTTGTCGAGGCCGACGTCGTCCTGCGCGCACTGGGTGCCGGTGGTCAGCCCGCCGAAGTACACGAACGGGTTGAGGTAGGTCACGTACGGGTCGGTTGCGGTCGCGACCTGGTTGGGATCGGCTGCGCCCTGCGCCGGAGCCCGGCAGCTCTTGGGCTGCCCGGTTGGGCCCTGGTCGATCCCCTGGACGTACGCCCGCCAGGTGCTGCCGTTGTCAGCGAGCTCGGTGGGCAGCGACTGGGTCGCCTGCGGGTAGATGCATCCATTGCCGCTCACCTGTGCGCTTGGCGCATTGCCGGTCGGCGTGATGGGCGTGAACACGGGGCAGTTCGCGGCGGTGTCCTGCGTCGGGCCCTGGCCGCTGATGAGCGCGATCTCGTTGGCCAGCGAGGATGACGCCACGCCGTAGTACTGGGTGATGAGCTCGCCCTGCTTGCGCACGGTGCCCGACAGGTAGGGGTGGCCCTTGCTCGTCCCGAAGGATTGGTTGAACCCCTGGCCCGACAGCATGACCAGGAACACGTGCTTGATCGGAGGTAGCGTCACCGCCGCCGACCCTGAGCCAGAGCCGTCGCCGCTGCCCGTGTCCGTGTCGACGGGGGTTGCCGCCGGCGTGCTGCCGGCCGAGCCTCCGGACGGAGCGGGCTCGGTGATGGTCTCGGTGACCGCCTGCTGGGCGCCGCCCCCGCCTCCACCACCACCACCGCCGCCCCCGCCATCGGTGGGGGCCGCGGCCGGTGCCGGCGCCGGTGGGGGAGCGACATCCACGACGAAGTTGCGCGCCAGCGACTCCACGCCTCCCGGCTGCGTCAGCGACCCGGCCACCACGCCGAACGCGAGCATCGCCATCACCGCCAGCGACGCCACCCGGGGGGTGGGGAGCTGGTGCCCGAACGCAGGGCGAGGCTCGGGCGCCGGCGGGGGCTTGTGTATCACCGGGGCCGGTGACACACGCATCTCGCGCAGCGTCGAGTCCACCGCCGGCGGCAGGGGCCCGCGCCGGGTGCCGCAGCGCAAGCAATAGCGCTGGTCGGTGGCGAGGCGGGCTCCGCAGTTGGCGCAGTCGCGTCCGACGCGGGCAGTCAGCGGCGCGCCGCTGTGGTCGTCCGTGTCCATGAATCAGTCTGAGTGTGTTCGGTCAGCGGCGGCGGGATGTGAACATCCAGAACCCCGCATAGTCTCACCCGTTGCACCCAGGCTGTGGATTTGATCACAGCCTGTTCACATCTGGCCCGGGCCCCCGCCATACCCTCAGTCACGCCCATGCCGCCGACCCGACGAGCGCGATGAGCCTCGGCCCCGAACGATCCGACGTCGCCGCGCCGCCCGCGCTTGGGAGTCCAGTTTCCGACGAGCCGGCGCGGCAGCTGTCGGTGGCCGGCAGCAGTGACCACTGTGTCAACTGCGGCGCTCCGCTTGCGTCCGATCAGCGCTACTGCGTCAACTGCGGCGAGCGCCGCGGCAAGCCGCGGTTCGCCCTCGCCCCGCCCGGGGAGGCGGACGTGAAGGAGGTCGTGACGTCGCGCCCGGCCTCCACCCCGCGGAGGCCTCGCACCTCGGCGGGCTTCAACCTCATCGCCGGCGTGGCGACGCTCCTGCTGGCCATGGGCGTCGGCGTGCTCATCGGCCACAGCAGCTCCGGCAGCGCCTCGACCAAGGCGGCCGCGACGCCGGCGATCACCATCAACGGAGGCGCCGCGGCGACCGGCTCCGCGGGCACCTCGACGGCGTCCGGTGCGGGGAGCTCCGGGTCCGCGAGCACCGCGCGCACCGCGAAGGCCAAGCACCACGGCTCGGCCAAGAGCGCCAAGTCCGCGCCGCCGCCCAAGGTCGTCGTCCAGAAGGCCGCCGCGGCCGCGGCCAAGGTCACCGGTGGCAACGCCAAGACCGCGGCGCCGACGGCCACCCAGGGCAGTGCGTGCACCGACGGGACGGCCGGCTGTCAGAACGGCAAGCTCACCGGCGGCTTCTTCGGCCAGTGACCAGCGCGTCCTTCAACGGCGACGCCGCCGAGACCGCGGTCCTGCGCCCCGCCCCGGCCGCCGCCGGGCAGAGCCCGCCGCCGCCGCTCACCTCCAAGACGAAGATCGGCGACGAGCGCACCATTGACCTCAAGCGCCGCCGAGACCAGCTCAACGCCCGCGTCGCCGAGCTCCAGTGGGACCTCGGTGGTCTGGTCTACGAGATGGCCATTCGCAACCGGATCCGCGTCGAGGTTCTCGTGCAGCGCGCCGCGGTGCTGCAGGAGGCCGACGCCGAACTGGGCGAGGTCGAGCGCATCCTCCGCCTCGAGGAGACCGGCATGGCCGGTGCCTGCGGCAACTGCGGCGCCCCCCACAGTGTGGGGGCATCGTTCTGCTGGCAGTGTGGTCAGCCGCTGCTGGCCCAGGTCACCCCGGACGCGATCGGCTCCTAGCGTTAGCGGGAGGGTCCCGTGTCGCCGGGGGCGCCGGCGGGGCTGGACGGCTGGCTTGGGAGGAGGGGGTGGAAACACCTGCGCTGCGGGCTCTTGATAGGTAGTGGTCGATAGTGAAGGAGATAGCGTCAAGATCGACCGCGACCCTGCGGTCTTGGACCGCGCGCGGCGTCAGCACGGCCATGTCGCTCGGTGGCAACTACTGGAGCTCGGGGTCAGCCAGGGCTTGGTTCAGGGGCGGGTGGAGACCGGGAAGTGGGTGGCGGTCCATACGGGCGTCTATTGCATCGGCCCGCGGCGAGCCGATCCAGTTTCGCGGGCCGTCACGACGAAAGCCAAACGCGCCCGGCCGGGGATCACCACCCATCGTTGCCAGTCGTTCAAGCCACGTGACGTCACCCACCAACATGGCGTCCCCACAACCACCCGCGCCCGGACCGCCGTTGACCTCGCCCCCCGCCTGACTACGAGACAACTCACCCCCGCATCGTCAACGACGCCCGCCGACAAGGTCACTTACGCTTCGATGCCCTCTACGACATCCTGAGCCGCAACCCCCTCCACCCCGGCGCCAAACTCCTACGCGAATTCGTCGAGACCACGGGCAACCCCAGCAACTCCGCTTTCGAGGACGACTTCCTCGCCTTCACCGAGAAGTACAACCTCCCGACCCCGCTGATCAACACCATCGTCAACGGCTACGAGGTCGACGCCTACTTCCCAGACCACAGCCTCATCGTCGAATGCGACGGCGACGAGTACCACAAGGATCGCGCCGCTTTCGAGTCAGATCGCGAACGCGACGCCCACCACCTCGCCCACGGCACCCCCACCGTCCGCCTCACCCGCGAGTGCGTCACACACGCTCCCGACCGCGAAGCCAACCGCCTCCACACGATCCTCAGCCGGACCCTGGATGCGAAACCAACCGCCTAGCCGAAGCGGCCCGTGACGTAGTCCCGCGTCCGCGTGTCCACGGGGTTGCCGAAGATGACGCTGGTGTCGGCGTACTCGACCAGGGTCCCCACCCGCTCGTTGGGGTCCAGTGAGAAGAACGCGGTCCGGTCCGCCACCCGGGCGGCCTGCTGCATGTTGTGGGTGACGATGACGATCGTGTAGCGGTGCTTGAGGTCGTGCATGAGCTCCTCGATCGACGCGGTGGCCACCGGGTCCAGCGCGGAGGCCGGCTCATCGAGCAAGAGCACATCAGGCTCCACGGCGATCGCCCGCGCGATACACAGCCGTTGCTGCTGGCCGCCGGACAGGCTCAGCGCGCTGGCCTTGAGGCGGTCCTTGACCTCGCCCCACAGCGCCGCGCCCCGTAGCGCCCGTTCGACGCGCTCGTCGAGGTTCTTCTTCATCCCCAGGTTGCGGGGCGCCCACGCGACGTTGTCGTAGATCGACTTGGGGAACGGGTTGGGTCGCTGGAACACCATCCCGATCCTCCGGCGCACCTCGACCCGGTTGGTCGCCCGCGCGTAGATGTCGTGGCCGTGGTAGAGCACCTGGCCGCTCAGCTTGAAGCCGGGGATCGAGTCGTTCATCCGGTTGAGGCTGCGGATGAACGTCGACTTGCCACAGCCCGACGGGCCGATCACCGCGGTCACGAGGTTGCGGTAGATCTGCAGTGACGTCCAGTCCAGAGCCTTCTTGGTGCCATAGGTGACCGACATGTCATGGATGTCGAAGACCGTCGCGCGGGCCGGTTCGCGTCGCGCACCGTCGACCTGCGGCGGCGGTACCGGCACCGGAACGTCGGCCGTCGTCTGAATGCGCTGGCGCGGCACGACGTCCTCGTTGGGAAACGCGCTGGTCACGTCTGGGTCCGTTCGGTCATCCGGTGAGCTTGCGTTTGCTGCGGGCCAGAAGGAACCTGGCCCCCACGTTCGCGATCAGGATAAGCACCAGCAGCACCAGTGCGGCGCCCCAGGCGCGCGGGAAGCCCGCGGGTCGAGCGAGTCAGATGCGGTGAGGATCAACACCGGGATGTTGGGCATCGGCCCGAACCAGTTGAAGGTGACGTGCGGCCCGAAGGTGGAGTCGTTGACCAGCAGCGGCGCGGTCTCGCCCGCGGCGCGCGCGACGGCCAGGATCGAACCGGTGACGATGCCGCCCAGCGCTGTCGGCACGATGACCGTGATGATCGACCGCCAGCGGTCGACACCCAGCGCGTCCGACGCCTCGCGCATGTTGGCGGGGACGAGGCGGAGCACCTCCTGGGTGGAGCGCGCCACCAGCGGCAGCATGATGATCGCCAGCGCCACCGATCCCGCGACGCCCGTGTCCTTGTGCAGCGGCTGCGTGATCAGGCCCAGGATGAAGATGCCGATCACGATCGAGGGGACGCCCTGGAGCAGGTCGAGCCCCACGCGCAGCGTCCCGGCGAGGCGCGACCGTGGCCGCGCGAACTCCGTCATGTAGATCGCGATGAGGACGCCGACCGGCACCGCGATCACCGCTGCCAGTGCGACGATGATCGCCGATCCGATGATGGCGGAGCGGATGCCGCCGCCCGGGCCGCCGAACGCCGGCGGGTCCTGGATGAGGAAGTCGAGGTTGAGGGCCGAGGCGCCCGACTTGATGACGTCGAAGACGACGATGGCCAGGACCGCCACCGCGGCGAACGCCGCCGCGACCGCGATGCCGCGGGCGATGCGGCTGACGATGAGCCGCCGCCGCAGGTTGCCCGACGGCGTCAGCGGTGCCGTCGGGTCGTCCGGGAGCTGCTCAGATG
>CAVWTW010000009.1:0-304338 GCA_963758035.1 uncultured Actinomycetota bacterium | reverse complement strand
CGCCGGCGGGGCGGCCGGCGCTTTCAGGTGCTCAAATGTGGGTGTTGCACGGTGCGGAGTCCATTGGACCGTCTCCTCGTTGTCAGGCTGCGGCGCCGGTCGTCTCTCGGCCACTGGCCTTCCGCACCAGGGGGATGCGACGCAGCGGCTCGGCCCTGCGCGGCGGGGTGATCTCGGTGAAGCGGAAGACCGCGCGGCCGAAGCGCAGCACGTCACCGTCGGTGAGGTGATGGATGGTGACGCGGCGCCCGTTGACGAACGTACCGTTGTAGCTGCGGTCGTCCAGGATGCGGGCGCCGTCGCCGCGGACGGCCAGGATCGCATGACGGCGGGAGACCTGGGAGTCCTCGAGGCGCACGTCGGCGACGAGGCCGCGCCCGATGTGGGTGATCGGACGTTCCAGGGCGATGAGCTTGTTCTGGCCCTCGTGCTCGAGAGACAGGTAGCGACCGGCGGGGGCGCCGGCCTCCGGGATGAGACGCCCGCGGGTGCGAGCGTCCAGGAGGGTGTAGGGCTCGATGATGAACGGGAGGCTCGACTCCATCCCGTTGGTGGGTGGATCGTGCCGGGCTGAGTCGTTCGGAGCCCGGTCGGGGAGCTGGGCTTGAATGGTCATGGCCACAGATCACCATGGCCAGCGAACATCAAAGTCAGAGCCGGCGAAGAACTTCCGAAGCGTTCTTACACACGCAGAACGCGCCCCGTGCCGGGCACGGAGCGCGTTCATGACGTCTGTGGCTCCCGCGCGTGCGCGCGGGGAAGCGCTGTGGCTTCCGCGACGGAGCGCGGAGGCGAAGCTACTTGAGGTCGACGGAGCCGCCGGCCTCTTCGAGGTCGGCCTTGAGCTTGTCGGCCTCGGCCTTGTCGATGCCTTCCTTGATGGGCTTGGGAGCCTCGTCAACGAGTGCCTTGGCCTCCTTGAGGCCCAGGCCGGTGGCGGCGCGGACGACCTTGATCACCTGGATCTTCTTGTCGCCGGCAGCGGTGAGGACGACGTCGAACTGCGTCTGCTCCTCAGCGGCCTCGCCACCGCCGTCACCGGCGCCGCCGGCCGCGGGCGCCGCCGCAGCGACGGCCGTCGCGGAGACGCCGAACGCCTCCTCGAGCGCCTTGATGCGCTCAGAGAGCTCCAGGACGGAGATTGACTTCAGCTCGTCGATCCATTCCTCTGTCGTGGCCATGATTCCTCCTTAGTCGTCGGACGGCGCCGCGTCCGACGCGGCTTCGGTTTCAGTGTTTTCAGATGCCTCGGGCTCGGCGGGTGCCTCGGCCTCGGGCTCCGCGGCCGGCGTCTCAGCCTCCGGCTCCGCGGCCGGCGTCTCAGCCTCGGGCTCCGCAGCCGGAGCCTCAGCCTCGACCTCAGCCTGAGCTTGGGGTCCCTCCGCCTCAGCGGCCGGTGCCTCCGCCTCAGCCGCCGGTGCCTCCGCCTCAGCCGCCGGCGCCTCGGGCTCCGCGGCCGGCGCAGGCGCCTCGCCGCTCACCAGGGCGGGCGGGTCCATATCCACGATTGCTTGCAGCTGGATGGCGATCCCGGCGATCAGCGCGTTGAGCCCACGGGCCAGGCCCGTCAGCGGCGCGGCGACCGTTCCCACCAGTTGGGCGTAGAGCACGTCGCGGGCGGGCAGCCGCGCGATCGAGCGCACGTCGTCCGCGGTCAGTACCGACCCGTTGAGCAACCCGCCCTTGAAGTCGAGCACGTTGTTGAGCTGGCGAGCAGTGTCGTTGAGCGCCTTGGCCGCCAATGCGGCATCGCCCTTGACGAACGCCAGCGCCGTCGGCCCGATCAGCATCGGCTTCAGCGTGTCCATGCCCGCTTGGTCAGCCGCCCGCTCCGACAGCGAGTTCTTCACGACGCGGAAGCGGGCGTCGGCAGCACGCAGCTTGGTCCGCAGCTCGGCGACCTGGTCGACGGTGATCCCGCGGTAGTCAACCGCGAAGATGGCGTCGGCCTCCTGGATCTGGCCGGCGATCTCGTCGACGACGGCTGTTTTCTGGTCTCTGTTCATACCTTGCTCTCTCTCAAAACAAAACGCCCGCTGGTCGGCGGGCGTCAGTGTGGAGGAAGCGGCGCGGGCGCCGTCAGCCTTCGAGTGACTCCGCCTGCTCCGGGCTTACGCGCTCTGGCGGCCGGAGGTCTGAGGCTTTCGTCTCTTGGGGTTGCTCGATCTCAGTCTAGGCCACACCGCACTCAGGCGGCGACCTGCTCCTCCACGATGTCGCGGGTCCGCGACGGGTCGACCTTGACGCCCGGGCCCATGGTGCTGGCAAACGTGACCGAGCGGATGTAGCGGCCCTTGGCCGCGGCGGGCTTGGCCCGGATGAGCTCGTCGATGACGGCCGCGTAGTTCTCCAGCAGCGACCGCTCCTCGAAGTCCTTCTTGCCGATGACGAGGTGCACGATCGCTGTTCGGTCGGTGCGGTACTCCACCTTGCCGGACTTGGACTCGTTCACCGCCTTGGCCACATCGACGGTGACCGTGCCCACCTTGGGGTTGGGCATCTTGCCGGCAGGGCCGAGGATCCGGCCCAGGCGCCCGACGATCGGCATCATGTCCGGGGTGGCGATGGCGACGTCGAAGTCGTCGAAGCCCTCCTGGATCTGCTTGGCCAGGTCCTCCCCACCGACGATGTCGGCGCCGGCCTCCTCGGCCTCGCGCGCCTTGTCGCCCTGGGCGAATACGGCGATCTTGACGTCCTTGCCCAGGCCGTTGGGCAGGGCGATCGTCCCGCGCAACTGCTCGTCGGCGTGACGGACGTTGAGCCCGGTGCGGACGTGCACCTCCACGGACTCGTCGAACTTCGCCGTGCTCAGTTGCTTGACGAGCGCGATCGCCTCCGAGGGGGGGTACTCGCGGCTGCGGTCGAAACGCTGCTTGGCGTCGAGATATGCCTTTCCGTGCTTGGCCATCGTTCCTATCTCCTCAGGTCAGACGACGTCCACGCCCATCGAGCGCGCCGTGCCGGCGATGATCTTCGCCGCTGCGTCGATGTCGTTGGCGTTGAGGTCGTCCATCTTCTTCTCGGCGATTGCCCGCAGTTGATCCCGCGTGATCTTCGCCACCTTGTCGCGGTGGGGCTCGGCCGAGCCCTTCTCCAGCGACAGGGCCTGCTTGATCAGCACCGCCGCGGGTGGGCTCTTGGTCACGAAGGTGAACGAGCGGTCCTCGTAGACGGTGATCACCACGGGGATCACCGTGCCGGCGTCGCCCTGGGTCTGGGCGTTGAACGCCTTGACGAACTCCATGATGTTGACGCCGTGCTGGCCGAGCGCCGGGCCCACCGGCGGCGCCGGGCTCGCCTGGCCGCCCACGGCCTGCAGCTTGATCTGGGTTAGAACCTTCTTGGCCATCGCTGGGCTTTCTCTCTCGTAGCTAGATCTTCTTGACCTGGTCGAAGCCAACCTCGACCGGCGTCTCGCGACCGAAGATGGAGACCAGGACCTTGAGCTTCTGGGCGTCCTCGTTGACCTCGGAGATCTCGCCGCTGAAGTCCGAGAGCGGGCCGGACACGACCTTGACCGACTCCCCGATCGAGAACTGGGCCCGGCTGCGCGGGCGCTCGGCCGGTCCCTCCGTGTGCAGGAGGCGGTCCACCTCGGTCTGGGTCAGCGGCACCGGCTCGTTGGAGGCACCGACGAACCCGGTGACCCCCGGCGTGCCCTTGACCAGCGACCACGAGTCCTCGTTGAGGTCCATCTGCACGAGCACGTACCCGGGCATGGTGCGCTTCTCGACCGTCACCTTCTGGTTGTCCTTCATCTCCGAGACCGACTCGGTGGGGACGATGATCTGGCGCACGGCGCGCTGCTGGTTGAGCGAGACGACGCGGTGCTCGAGGTTGTGCTTGACCTTGTTTTCGTGGCCTGAATAGGTGTTGACGACGTACCAGCGGAACATGTTTCTCTCAGAGGGGACTGAAGCTTTACGGGAGGATGAGCTTGACGATCTTCGTCGCAACGAAGTCGGCAACGCCGAGGAACGCACCAGCAACGATGACAAACCCGATTACGACTCCGGTGGCCTGCATCACCTGCCGACGGTCAGGCCACTGTACTCGCTGCAGCTCGCGCCAGCTTCCCTGCAGGAAGTGCACAAGACGGGTACCGACGAACTCTCGCCGTGTCGCCACCTCGGTCGACGCGCGCCGGCGGCCACGGCCGGAACCGCTGTCCTCTGGGCCGAGATCGTCCTCGTCGTCATCGTAGCCACCCCCACCGTCATCGCCGGTGGCCTCGAGGTCGTCGGGCTCCCCGGCGCCGGCTCTCGCCCGCTCGTCCTCGTCGGATTCCTCGCGTGCAGCCGCATCTGCCGGCGCACCGGCGGCCAGTTCCTCCTCGGTGTACTCGGGGCGTCCGACCTCGAGTTGGGCCTCGGCGAGCTCGACGTCGGGCGCGGCGTGCTCGAGCGGATCCGGCGTGTCCTCGGACCGGCTGCCGTTGGCCGTCGCCACGCCGCGCTGGGCGGCAGGCCCGGTCCGGGCCCCGCGCCCAGCGCTGCGGCGTTTGCGGTTACGAGCCACTGACGTGCCCGCTCTCAGCGCGTTTCGCGATGCGCGGTGTGGCACCTGCACCAGCGGCAGTACTTGCGCAGCTGCAGTCGCTCGGGGTTGTTCCGCTTGCTCTTATTGGTCTGATAGTTCCGGCGCTTGCACTCCTCGCAGGCAAGGGTTGCAGCGATACGAACGTCTCCACGGGCCATTTTGCGCTTCTTTGGTGGTAGGAAGGAGGCGCCGCGGGCGTGGTAAGAAACGCCGCCCGGCGCCGTGGGGAGTGTAGCGCCCGCTCCCGGGCAAGGCGCGGCTGAGCAGGCGAGATTGCGCGCTTGGTGAACAATGCGCGCATGCCCATACCGATCGCCGCCGGCGCATGATCCGGCTGATCGGGCTTGTCGTCTCCATCGGGTTTGCCGACTCGCTCAACCCGACGACGATCGCCCCCGCCCTCTATCTCGCCGCGGGAGACCACGCGCGACGGCAGGTGGCGGAGTTCACAGCCGCGGTCTTCGGCGTCTATCTCCTCGGCGGCCTGGCCATCGCGCTGGGGCCGGGCGAGCTGCTGCTGGCGATCGTGCCCCGGCCGGGACGCCACCTCGGCTATGTGCTGGAGATCGTGGCCGGCGGGGCGATGCTCGCCGCGGCCGCGGTGCTATGGGGCTACCGCAAGCGCCTGTCGCAGGCCGAGGCGCCTGAGATCAACCCCCGCGGCCGATCGAGCGCGATCCTCGGCGCCACGATCACCGCCGTCGAGCTCCCCACCGCGTTTCCGTACTTCGCCGCGATCGCCGCGCTCGTGGGCGCGAATCTGAGCGTGGTGCGCATCGTGTTCCTGCTGGTCATCTTCAACGTCTGCTTCGTCCTGCCGCTCCTGGGGATCCTTGCGGTGCTCACGTTCGCCGGACCCAACGCGCAGCTCGTGCTCACCCGGGGACGCGAATGGCTGGAGGCACGTTGGCCGGCCGTGCTGGCAGTGCTGGCCCTGGTGGCGGGCCTGATCGTCACGACCCTGGGCGTCACCGGCCTGGCCAGCGCTCACCACAACGACTTCGGCACTTTCTCGCGCAGGCTGCGCAAGGTCCTGCACCTGCACCAGTAGTCCGGCACGGGTCGGTTTCGCCCCGGCCGTAGCGAGGCATATTCTCCTGCGGTGAGAGCGGTGACCCCGGAGACCAGGACGCCTGATCCCGACGAGGTGCCGGCGGCGCCGATCGGACTCAAGCACGCCGCTGAGGCGGCCTGAGGCGATGCCCGGCGCGACCCCCGAGCTCGACGTCAGCCGGCTCAGCGAGCTACAGGACCTCCTGGGCACTGGGGTCCCCGCGATCGTTCGCACGCTCGTCACCGAGCTGACCGCGGCGGTGGCCCTCATCGACGAGGGGCTGGAAGCCGGCGACCTGTCCGGGGTCGCCACGGCGGCGCATGCCGGGCGCAATAGTGCGCTGATGATCGACGCCCAACCGGTTCTGCAGGAGCTCAAGCAGATCGAGACGTGCGCTCGCAACGAGGAACCCGAGGGTGCCATGGCCGCCCGGGCGAACCTGCAGCGGGCGTGGCCGCGCCTGCGCCGTCAGCTCGAGCAGGCCGCCGACGCCGGCCGCTGAGGGTCCTGCAATCAGGCCCCGGAGGCCTCCCGTGCCTCGCGGACGATCCGCCGCATCCCCTTCAACCAGCGCTCTGGCTGAGCGCCCTTGAGCGCCATGTAGTTGGCCACGTCCTCGTGAGGGAGGATGAGGAAGCGCTCGTCGCGCAGGCCGGCCACCACCGCGGCGGCGACATCCTCGGGCTCGAGCAGCCCGCCCGCCAACAGCGGCGACGCGCCGATCGGATCCTCGAGCGCGGTGTCGAGCATGGGCGTGCGCACGCCCTGCGGGCACAGGCACGAGACCTTGATGCCGGCGTCGCCGTAGGTGATCGACAGCCACTCGGCGAGCGCGACGGCGGCGTGCTTGGTGATGGAATAGGCCAGCGCGGAGATCTGGGTCAGCAACCCGGCCGCCGACGCCGTGCTGAGCAGATAGCCCTCGCCGCGCTCCACCCAACCGGGGAGCAGCGCCCGGGCCGCCCACAAGTGCGCCATGACGTTGATCTCCCAGGTGAGCTGCAGCTCGTCATCGGGGGCCTCCGGGCCGCCGCCGGGGCCCGGCACGCCGGCGTTGGAGAAGAACAGGTCGATCGGGCCGTGGCGGTCCTGGGCGGCGGCGATCAGCGCGACGATGTCGGCCTCATGGCCCACGTCGGCGGCGACGGCCGTCGCGCCGATCTCATCGGCGACCGCGTGCAGGCGTGCCTCGTCGCGGTCAGAGACGACTACGCGGGCGCCCTCCTGGGCAAAACGCGTCGCGCAGGCGCGACCGATGCCGCTGCCGGCTCCGGTGACGACGACGTGCTTGCCCGCCAGCTCCACGCCGCTAAGCCTATGTGTTTCTGCGCTAGGCGCTGCCCAGGCCGACTCCGGCGGCGACGATGAGCGCCCCGCCGAGCGCGACCTGGAGCAGGCTCGTACGCAACGAGACCGACAGGAACCGCCTGCGGATGAGCGAGATCGCGATGAGCTCGATCGCCACGACGATGCCGGCGACGATCAGCGCGGTGTGCACGTCGCCGATCACGAACGGCAAGGAGTGAAACACCCCTCCGAACGCAGTCATGGAACCGGTGACGACGCCCCGCATCACCGCCGAGCCCCGGCCGGTCTCGCTGCCGTCGTCAGACAGCGCCTCGGAGAAGCCCATGCTGATGCCCGCCCCCACGGCGGTGGCCAGCCCCACGAACAGAGCCGCGTGAGACCCCGAGAGCAGGGCCGCGGCGAAGATCGGCGCCAGGGTGGAGAGCGTTCCGTCGATGAGCCCCACCAGGCCCGGCTGCACGTAGCGCAGGATGAGCGTGCGCTCGTCGATCTTGCGGAGCTGGATGAGACCCTCGACCACGACATGATTATAACAACTGTGTTAGAATTAGGTCTCCCTTAAACTAAGCCGCGCACCGTTCACGTATGGCCACCCACTCCCCCACGCCCGCGCCGCCGAGTGATCTCGTCGAGATCCTGCACCGTCGCGGCCAGCGCGCCACCCCGCAGCGGCTCGTGATCCTGCGTGAGCTTCGCCGGCATGACCGCCACGCCACCGCCGACGAGATCGGCAGCGCGGTCCGGCACGAGCTGCCCGGCACCTCGACGCCGACCGTCTATGCCGCGCTCGAACTGCTGGTGGACCTCGGCCTGGTGCGCCGGATCGACGCGGGCGCGGGCGCCACGCTCTATGACGCGCGCACTGAGCCCCACCAGCACACGGTGTGCCGGCGATGCGGACGCGTCGATGACCTCGACGGCGAGCTGGACACCGCGGTGCTCGAGCAGGCCGCCGCGCGGGACGGCTTCAGCGCACAGGCGGTGGAGCTCGTCATCTCCGGGCTGTGCGCTGAGTGCGCCGCGGCAGCAGCCGCGGCCTGACGCTCAGAGCTCGGTGGAGAGCGCCACGCGGCTCAGGACGCGGCGACGGCCCGCGCCCGCTGGCGCTCGGGCGTGATGCGCACGACGTTCCAGGCCAGACCCACGCGCTGCATGCCGGCGATGATCAGCCCCGAGGGATCGACCTCCCACCAGCGCAGGCCGTGGTAGGCGGAGCGCGGGAAGGCGTGGTGGTTGTGGTGCCAGGACTCGCCCAGGGAGAGCACGGCGAGCCAACCCACGTTGGTCGAGTGGTCCTCGATGTCGAAGCGGCGGCTGCCGAAGAAGTGACACACCGAGTTGACCGACCACGTCACGTGGTGGACGAAGAAGATGCGGACCAACCCGCCCCAGACGAGCCCCTGGAGCGCGCCCGCGAGGGTGAAGCCATGCAGCGCCCAGCAGGCCACCGTCGGGATGAGCAGCGACAGGACAGCGAGCTGCGGGAACCGGCGGCCGATCGTGCGCATCGCCGGGTCCTCGTAGAGCTCGGCGGCGTACTTCTTCCAGTCCGCCTGCCCCTGGGTCTCCATCAGCCAGCCGACGTGCGCGTGCCACAGTCCCGGCAGGCCGCTGCCATGCCCCACATGCGGGCTGTGGGGATCGCCCTCACGATCGGTGTGCGCATGATGCTTGCGATGGTCGGCGACCCAGTCCATGACCGAGCCCTGGACCGACAGCGAGCCGAGCACGGCGAACGTCCGCTCCACCCACGGGTAGCTGGCGAAGGCGCGGTGGGTGAGCAGGCGGTGAAAGCCGACGGTGATCCCGACCGCGGTGATCATGTACATGACCACGAGCACGATCAGGTCGGTCAGGTCCACCGCGCGGTTCCACAGCATGACGATGGCGACGAGCGTCCCGACGAAGGGGACCACCACGCCGGCCAGATTTGCGGTGCGTTCGACCCGGGTCACTCGACGGAGTTTCTCATGTACAACTGCGCATTTCTTGAGGTATTGCGCGGGCCGTGGAGGCCATAACTTAGACGTTATGAACGATTTTTGGGCCCGAACACGAGGCGGCGCGGAAGTGGCAAAGGGGACAGCCGATTGATCGCCTCGCCCACGAGCAGCCGGGGCTGGAGCTTGGCCAGCAGGCCCTCGAGCTCGACGTACTCCGCGTCGGTCAGACGGCTGCGCCGGCCGCGCCCGACGCGCACCAGGACGACGAGCCGCCGGCGCTCGGCCGGACTGAGCCGGACCAGGTGGTCGCGGGCCAGCAGGGCCAGCTCCGCCGCAGACAGGAGCTTGACGACCGGGATGCGCCGCAGCCCCGGCACCCGCCCGGACGCCCTGCCGAGGGTCATGTTGAACAGGCCAGAGGGCACATGACCGAGTCTAGGCACCCCCCAGCGATGATCTGGCGCCGTGC
The DNA here is from genome assembly GCA_963758035.1 of uncultured Actinomycetota bacterium. Lineage (GTDB taxonomy): Bacteria > Actinomycetota > Thermoleophilia > Solirubrobacterales > Solirubrobacteraceae > Palsa-465. The sequence goes on along the minus strand of CAVWTW010000009.1, from coordinate 295,025 downwards.
GATCGTTACACCGCCAATGAACGAATCACTCCTTCACCACAAGAACACGATCATCTACGGCGCCGGCGGCGGGATCGGGTCCGGCGTTGCCCTGGAGTTCGCCCGCCAGGGAGCGCGGCTGTTCCTCGCCGGGCGCACGCGCGAGCCCCTGCGGCGCATCGCCGATCAGGTGACGGCGCTGGGCGCAGAGGCTGAGATCGCGGTCCTCGACGCACTGGACGAAGCCGCAGTGGAGCGCCATGCCGACGCCGTGGTGCAAGCCGCCGGGCGCATCGACGTGTCAATCAACGTCGTTTCGCGGGGCGACGTCCAGGGGACCCCGCTGATCGAACTGTCCGCCGAGGACCTGATGGCGCCGGTGATCACGGGGCTTCGCGCCAACTTCCTCACCGCGCGCGCAGCCGCGCGGCGGATGGCCCGCCAGGGCTCCGGGGTGATCCTCACCGTCACCAGCGGGTCCAGCCACGGCGCGGCGCCTCTGATGGGCGGCACCGGCCCCGCGGATGCCGCCATCGAATCGATGCTGCGCTACCTCGCGGTCGAGGCCGGACCCCAGGGCGTCCGCGTGCTGGGACTATGGACCGCCGGCGTCCCGGAGACCTTCGAGCTCGAGCACGACACCAATCGGACCCGGCGCGCCCTGGGCCTGAGCGGGGAGCAGATCGACGCGATGATCGGTCCGCGGACGATGCTGGGGCGGGCTCCACGCCTGGATCAGGTGGCGAGGTCGATCGCCTTCCTGGCCTCCGATGGCGCCGACGGGATCACCGGCACGACGCTCAACGTGACCTGCGGCCTCGTCCCCGGGCCCTGACGTGGCCGCCAGCGCCTTCGAGACCCGGGCCCGGCGCCACCGCCGTGAGCTCCACGTCCACTGCTACCGGATGCTCGGCTCGTTCGACGAGGCCGAGGACGCAGTCCAGGAGACGCTGCTGCGGGCGTGGCGTGGACGTTCCCAGGTCGACTCGGAGGCGGGTTTCCGGCCCTGGCTGTACCGGATCGCCACCAACTACTGCCTCGACGTCCTGCGCCGGCGCAAGCGCCGCCCGCAGGCCGCCGGCTCCTTTGCGGAGATCCCGTGGTTGCAGCCCTACCCCGACCGCCTGCTGGATGAGATCCCCGCCGCCTCCGGCCAGGAGCCCGACGCGATGGCGGTGACACGCGAGACGATCGAGCTGACCTTCATCGCGGTGGTGCAGGAGCTGCCGCCGCGTCAGCGGGCCGCGATGCTCCTCTGCGACGTGCTGGGCTGGTCGGCGCGGGAGACCGCCGAGCTGCTGGAGACGAGCCTGGCCGCCACCAACAGCGCGCTGCAGCGGGCGCGGGCGACCCTCGCTGACCGGCGCCCCGCGGCCGCCGATGCCGGGGCGATGCCGGCGCCGACCGACCTCGCGCCGCGCGAGCGACAGTTGGTCCAAGCGCTCATCGAGATCCACGAGGGCGCGGACGCCGGCCGCGCCGCCGAGCTGCTCGCCGAGGACGTCCGCGTCACCATGCCGCCCAACCCGTGGCTGTACGAGGGCCGCGAGGCCGTGCTCGCCTTGTTCGAGTTCGGCACCGGCTACAACGGCCCCGGAGAGTGGCGGCTGGTGGCCACCGCCGCCAACCGCCAGCCCGCCACCGCCAGCTATCTCCGAGACTGGGAGGACACGGTGTTCCGGGCGTTCAAGCTCGACGTGTTCGACATGCGCGAGGGTCTCGTCGCGCAGATCACGACGTTCGGCAGCGACCTGTTCCAGGCCTTCGAGTTGCCTCCGACGTGGGAGCGCCCGCGCCGCTAGCGGCGGATGATCCTGACCCGGCCCTGCCGACCCGGGTTGAGCCCCAGCTTCACGATCGCGTCGCCCACGGGGACCTCGTCGATCCAGATGCGCTCGGTCTCGTTGAGGGCCGCCAGCGCGCTCACCTGCTGCATGACGGTGGCCAGCCGGGCGATCTCATCGCAACTGCCCTCCAGCGGTTCGACGCCGCGCTCGGTGACGAACGTCACCGCGATGCCGTCCGCGGTCTCGCGGGCTCCGATCAGCTCCAGGCTCATGGCCCCTCACTTTCTGAGACATCCTGTCCCAAGGTCAGACAACTGTAGTGGAGCAACGGACGGCATCGCCGCAGACGTGCGCACGATCAGGAGGTGGAGATGAACTCAGGCTGGTCCAGCACGCGCAGCCAGGTCCCGTCGGACTGGCGGCGGACCACCTGGGCGCGCGCACCGGCGCCGTCGTGCGGCGGGGTGGACGTGAGCGCGAGCTCACCGCTGACGAGCGTCGGCAGCGGAGGCTCGGGCGTGAACTTCGGGGCCTTGGCCAGGAACTGGTCAAACAGCTCCCGGATCGCCTCGCGGCCCACCGTGATGGTGCCGGGCGGATAGGCCATCACCGCGTCCTCCTCGTAGAGGAGCGAGACACCCTCCGCGTCGCCGGCGTTGGCGCGCTCGACGAACAGCCGGGTGAGATCCTCAGGTGTGTTGGCTTTGTCTCGGTTCGACACAGGTGCTCCTTTCGTGGTGGTGATCGGAGTGCGTGACAGAGTCTGCGCGGCACGCCAGCAGAAGTCCAACAGATTGTTATTCTTATCTTCAGAAGCTCTAGTTATGGAACTGCGGCAACTCGAATATTTCGTCGCGGTCGCCGAGGAGGCCAACTTCACCCGTGCGGCCGAGCGCGTCCACATCAGCCAGTCCGGCGTGAGCGCCCAGGTGCGCCGACTCGAGCAGGAGCTCGGCGCCGTGCTCATCGACCGGTCGGCCCGCACCGCCACACTGACCGCGGCCGGCGAGGCCGCGCTTGGACACGCTCGGAGCGCGCTCGCCGCGGCCCGCGCCATGCGGCAGGCGGTCGACGACGTCTCGGGCGTCCTGCGTGGCCGGCTGGAGGTCGGGATGGTGAGCGGCTGCACGATGACGCCGCTGTTCGACGCCCTGGCCGCCTTCGGCACCGCTCACCCGGGGATCGAGATCTCGCTCGCCGAGGACAACTCCGACCGGCTCACCGAACACGTGCGCGCGGGCGAGCTCGACGTGGCTCTCATCGGCGCGGCGGGCGACACCCCGGAGGGACTGGAGGCGTTGACGATCGTCTCCGAGCGGCTCGTGGCCGCCGCGCCCGCCGGCCACCCCCTGACTGGCCGCGGAGACATGTGCACACTGACCCAGGTCACCGCGCATCCCCTCGTCTGCATGCCGCAGGGCACCGGCGTGCGGGCGGTGCTCGACGCGGCCTGCGCGCGCCGCGGGCTCGCCCCCGAGATCGCGCTGGTGGCCAGCGCACCGGACGCCGTGGCCGACCTGGCCCAGCGCGGGCTGGGCGTGGCCGTCCTCTCTGAGTCGATGGCCGCCGCGCAGGACGGTCGCCTGCGCGCCATGCCGATCGCCGACATCGACGTCGCCTCGATCCTGGCCCTCGTCTGGCGCCCGGAGCCCAGCCCGGCCCTGCGCGCGTTGTTGGTCTACGCGAAAGCGGCGTTTGCACAGCCGCCGCTTTAACGGCTCAGAGCGGGTCCAGCTCCAGGAGCTCCTGAAAGAAGATCAGCGACGCGTGCCCGATCCGGCGCGCCACCTGCACCTCGCTCTGGCCCGCGGCGACGACGGGCAGCCACACGACCCCGCCGCGAGTGATGTTGACGTCCAGCTCCGCGTGCACCCTGGCGCATGCGCGCTCCCAGCCGGGCTCTGCGCCGGCCTTCCGCAGCGCCGCGCCGTGGTCTGAGATCGACACTCGGCGCTCACGGCGCACGATCCAGACCTGAACGGGGTCCCCGCGCCAGTACTCGAGGCCCGTGGCGACGATCGACTCGGCCCGGGCCGGCGCGGCCACCTCGCGCGAGAGGACTGGCCAGGACGGGTAGCCCCGTTCGGTGGCGACCACGTGTTGGGCGTCGCTGAGGGCAAAACGGTGCCGCATGCGCTCGCCCAGGGCCGCGCGGGCGCGCGCCAGCGCGTCGGCGTCTCCGGCATGGACGTCGCGCAGCAGCCGCTTGGCGTCCTTGCGGCAGTGCTCGAGATTCATGACGATCCTCCGTCGGCGGGATCGGCGTCCGCTGACCGGCCCGCCCGCAGGTCGTCTGCTCGGCTGGTCACGTCGTCTGACTCGAGGCGGGAGAGTCCCTTTCCGCGGACCGGGCGCGCCCTCGGCGGCGCGCCCCAGATGCTACGCCTGTGGCTGACGCGAGCGGCGGCGGCGGCGACCAGGGCCGTGATCAGCGGATGCACGGCGCCGCTCCAGCTGCTGCCCACCTGGGGCTGGAACGCCGTGGCCACGAAGAACGGATGGTCGGGCAGTTCGATGCCCTCCACCCCCGCGTCGGGGGCGTGAGCCGAGATGACCACGCCGGCCCGGACGAGCACCCCCTCGTAGGCGTCGGCCAGGCCGTAGCCGCAGTGGTGATGGCCCTCGAAGGGCCCGACGCCGCAGATGGCGGCCAGCCGAGTCCCGGCGACGGGCGTGACCGTACGGCGCTCGCCATAGAGCGAGCAGGCCAGTGGTGCCACCACCAGGGCGCTCCCGCCGGGATCGAGCTCGGCGCTCGTCGCGTCGCTCACTCCCGCGCGGACCCGCGCCAGCTCGACGCATGCGTACTGGAACCCGCCGCAGGTACCCAGAAACGGCGTACCGGTCTCCAGACAGTGGTGGATCGCCGCCCGCGCGGCGCCGTCGTCGCGGTACGGGGTGCCGGGCAGCAGCCAGACGGCGTCGACGGCCTGAAGCTCGCGTGCCTCGGTGCTGTCGGTGGCGACCCAGCCGCAGTCCACCTGGCCGGACAGCAGCGCCAGCGTCGCGTCGATCTCACGGTGGGTGAGATGCGCGGGATCGCGGTCGCCCAGGGCGATGATCCGCATGCGCCGACGATACCGGCGCCCCACGTCGGCTCAGGGGGCGTGGTCGCCGGGCCGGGAGCGCTGGCGGTCGTGATACCCGTCGGCGACCGCGTAGAGGCGAGCCGGCGCCGGTTCCCCCGGGGCGGCGCGCTTGTTGGGCGTCGTGTCGGGAGGCCGCATCCGGCGCGGGATGACGTCCCCGTGCGCCAGCGCGGTGGCCTTGAGCCGCCGGGCCGGGACGGCCTCCACCTCGAGGGCGTCGGCGGCGGCCCGGATCCGTCGGCGCTTGGCGCCCCACGAGAACGGCAGGGCGAGAGCGACGATCGTCGCATACTGGGCGCGCATGCCATGGGCGTGGAGCTCGATCTGGCCCCACAGCGCGACCGCGCCCGCGACGAGGTCCGGAGTCATCGCCGACGCGCCGCGCGGCGCGGGCGAGTACCACGCGTAGATGCCGCAGGTACAGCCCTTGGCGGGCGCAGCGTGAGCGTGGGCGGTGCAGTGCGCGGTGTGTAGCCCGCGGGACCACCGTTCGGCGGCGCGAAAGGACCACAGCTCGTCTCCACGCAGGCGCCACTGGCGAAAGCCGATGACGGGGGTGACGAGGTCAGGGGCCGCGCCGTCCATCGGCCGCGTCGCCCTCAGCGCGCGGACTGGCGGGGGTGTTCGGGCTCCCGCGGCTGGTCGGGGCGGCGCGCCGGCTCCGGCGGTTCGATCCGTCGCGGGGAGACGGGCGCCGGGAGTTGGATGGGCTCAACCGTGATCGTCTTCGAGGGCCCGTCCAGCGTGCCGCGCAGCCGATCGACTCCTGGCTGGGGCGACGCGCGTGACTCCGAATGTCTCATGGCCGGTACCGGTCCTCATCGTACCGCCGCTCCCGAGCCGGCTCGCCGGTTCGACTACCGGTTCGACTACCGGCGCGACGGCCGCGCGAAGGCCGCGTGCCGGCCCGCCCTGCACGGGCCGGCAGCACGCTTCAGTGCAACGCCGGGGCGCCCCTCGGCCTCGGCGGCCTCGGTGGCCGTCGAGCGCCGAGCCCGTGTCGCGAAGCCGGTCGGATGAACGATCCGGCCCTCCCGGACCAGCAGCGGCCGCCCGTCCTCGGCACGCTTGGAGAGCACCCAGCGGCGATGGATGACCTCGGTCGCCGCAACAGCCCCGGACAACGGTCGGTCAACGTCGTCAAGACTCATCCGTGATACCTCACCTCATCGGTTGGGAAGGGGTCCCGCGGGCCCGCGACGTTAACGACTGATGCACCGAAAGTCATGATTGTGGTGAATCTGCACGAGATCGCGCCGCGGCCTTCCGGAAAGACCGGTAAAAAACGCACAAACTCCGGATTCAGGGGAGAGCCGCCGCGGTGAGAGGTCAGGCGGGACCGTGCCGCGTGATGGACAGGGTGGGCGAGTCGCCCACCGGCCCCGCGTCCAGCATCCGCAGCCGCGCATGGAAGGCCCGCGCGACCCGCTCCGCGTGGGACTTGGCCAGCTCGGCCCGCTCCCCTGCGAACAGCTCGTCCACGGTGGCGCGCCACAGCCACAGCCACCGCTCGAAGTGCCCCGCCCGCAGTTGGACCTGTGCGTTGAGCGCCGCGTGCGGGCGAAAGGCGCCGCCGGCGTAGGACTGGGCGCCGAGCAGGATCGTCTCCCAGAAGGAGGCGATCTTGGGGACGTGCGCCTCCAGGTCGAGGTGGGCGACGTCGACGAAGATGAAACCGATCACCGGGTCGGTGAGAGCCCGTCCGTAGAAGGCGCGGACAAGCCGTTCACAGTCCTCACGGCTCGAGATGTCGGACAGCGCCGCGGCCATTGTCCACTGAGGATATGCCGGCGATGCCGACGGCCCCGGCGGCCTGGCGGGCCGCACGGGCCCCCTACCGCTCGTGGCCGGCGAGATCGAAATCGGCAAGCCCAGCCGGGTCGGTGATCCCCAGCTTGTGCCGAGCGCGCTCGGCGAAGCCCCCGGGGTGCACCCGCACGACCCGCGCGGCGTCGGGCCGGGCCAGGATCTCCACCCGCGCGCCCGGGTCCGCGTGGCCCAGCAGCCGGCCATCGCGTTCGATGGACACCGGGGCGCTGGTGCGAAGCACCTCGATCCCGAGGCTCTCGCCCTCGGCCAGGACGACCGCCCGGTTGAACAGACCGGCGGGAGCATCGGGCATGACGATCATGCCGTGAGCGCGCGGAGACACCAACGGCCCTCCGGCGGCAAACGCGTAGGCCGTCGATCCCTGCGGCGTGGCGGTGATCACCCCGTCGCTGGCATAGCGAACCAGCAGCTCACCGTCGATGCGCAGCGCCAGCGCCGCCTGGCCGCGGCCCGGGACCCGGGTGAGCACGACGTCGTTGTAAGCGATCTGTGCGTCGATGTCCTCCCGGGCGGCGAGGGCGAGGCCGCCACGTCGCTCGATCGTGTACGCGCCCCGCTCCAGCGCGGCGAGGGCGATATCGAGGTGGCCGGCGTCGATCTCGGTGAGGTAGCCCAGCGTGCCCAGGTTGACACCCAGCACCGGAACCCGGTGCGGTGCCGCGAGGCGCAGGGCGCCGAGCATGGTGCCGTCCCCGCCGAGCGCCAGCACCACGTCACAGCCCTCGGCCAGCGACTCCTCGGGGCGGCGGGCCACCTCGTCGGGGAGGCGGCCGTCGCCCTGCACGCCGGCCAGCGCCACGCCGTGCGCCGCCGCCCACGCGCGGATCTTCTGCAGGACGTGGTCGAGATCGCGCTCGGGGCGCAGCGCCAGCCCGAGGTGGCGCACGGGGATGGGCATGTCAGCGATGGACAGCATGTGCCTGATTCTGGCGGACCGGAGGCCCTGGGTAGCATCGAGCTGCCTGCGCGGGGCCGAGGCTGCCCCGCCGCCTATCCACTGCGCCGATGACCGAGCCCCTCGAGCTGAGCTACGCCCTCCATCTCCTGCCCCGGGGCCGGGTCGCCTTCCGGCGCTGGCGCTGGGAGCTGTGGCACGGGGCCCAGCTGCTGGCAGCGGGGTGGCGGCTCAATCCGCATCACGCCCAGCGGGCCCTTCGCGCCCAGGCCTTCCGCTACGTGCACGGCCTCCACGGCGTGCACCCGCTGCCCTCCCAGGCCGCCCACCCCGCCGAGCGGCCGTGGGGAGGCGGCTCGACCGCGTTTCTCTGGGGCGACGTGCGCGTGGTCCTGACCCCGCGGGCCCTGCCGGACGCTCCCTGAGCCGGAGCGCTCAGAGACCCCGCGGGTGACGCACCACGAACCCGCCGGCCGGTGACACCCGCGTGGTCGACCAGCGATCCTGATCGTTGGACGAGCTCTGCGCCGCGGTGTCGTAGTACAGCCCGGCGATCTTGGCGTAGACGTGGCCCGCGTTGGCGTAGAGCGTGATCCACTGGCCGGAACCCGCGGCGCCGTAGCTCTCCATCTGGCCCGAGTCCTCGGTCTGTGACAGCAGCCCCCCGCCGTGAAGGGCGAAGCCCACTGAGCCGGAGCAGTCATAGCCCGACGACTTCCAGCTCCCGTGGCCGCCGGCGTACTCATACGGCGTCGTCGCGATCGAGTTGGCGGCGGCGATGACCTGCTTGACCGCCGCCGGGGCGCCGGCCGGCGCCACTGCGAGCCCGTTGACGAGCGTGGCCTTGCCCCCGGCGCCGCCCTGCGTCGCGTGCGGTGCGGCGGAGGTGGCGGCGTGGGTGCCGTTGCTCACCCATGTCTGCAGCATCTGCGCGGTGTGGGCGCCGACGGTCCCGCTCGGCGGGCTCAGATGCGCGTCGACCTGAAAGCTCCGGACCGAGGCCTTGGTCCCGGGCCCGAACTGGCCGTCGGTCGCGGTCGAGATCCCCACCTGCGTGAGCCACTGCTGCAGCATGCGCACGTCCCCGCCGTGGTCACCCATCCGCAGAACGCGGTGAAACGGCGTCGCGCTCGGCTGGGCGGCACGCGACACGGCCGGCGCGAGCGCCACGGTCAGCGTCACCAGCGCTGCGAGCGCCCAGAGGGCCCGTATCGACCGGGTCCCGCTCCCCGCACGGACATCGACGACAGCACTGGTTCTGGCTTCGGACACGCGCAACCCCGCAGTTGATCGGCATTCATCTGGCTTGCCTGGCGCCTGCGGGGTTAGCTGACGGGCTCGCGCTGCGACGGCAGCGCTACCGGCGGATCACCGCTGGATTCGCCCCAATACACATTGGGTTCCCCGTTCCCTGGACTGGCTATTCCAGGGACTCGGCATCTGCACACAACAGCGTGTGCGCCCGGAAGTTTCGCCGATCCGGCCGACAATCGCGTTCTCCAGCGCTTCGCCCCGAGAGCCGTCTCTAGAGTCTTCGCCCATGCTCATCGCCACCCATGACGGCTCCTTCCATGCCGACGAGGTGTTCGCGATCGCGGCGCTCGGGCTGCTCGGCGAGCCCATCGAGGTGCTGCGCACGCGTGACCGGGAGGCGCTGGCGCGCGCCGACGTGCGCGTCGACGTCGGCTTTCGGCACGACCCGTCCACCGGTGACTTCGACCATCACCAGCGCGAGTTCGACGACGTCCGGGAGAACGGGATCCGGTACGCGTCGTTTGGCCTGATCTGGCGAGAGTTCGGAGTCCGGGTGTGCGGCGCGGACCCCGAGGTCGCCGCCAGGGTCGAGGCGAGCCTGGTGCAGGGGGTCGACGCCAACGACACCGGCCAGCAGGTGACCGCGTCACTCGTCGACGGCGTCCATCCGCTGACCGTCAATGGGGTCGTCGGCGGCTTCAACGCGCGTTGGGACGAGACCCTCGCGCCCGAGCAGGAGCGATTGCGCTTCGACGAGGCCGTCGAGCTCGCCCGGGGAATCCTGGCCCGGGAGGTGCTTTCGGCGGCCTCGGGGCGGCGGTCGGCGCGCATCGTGCAGGAGGCGATCGACGTCGCCGCCGATCCGCGCCTGATCGAACTGCCCGTCGACGCTCCCTGGAAGCAGGTGCTCGTCCCGGCGACGCCCGACGCGCTCTATGTCATCTATCCCAAGCGTCAGGGGTTCGGCCTGGAGGCGGTGCCGCGCGAGCTGGGCTCGTTTGCGAACCGCCGCGACTTGCCCGAGGCCTGGGGCGGGCGCGAGGGCCCTGACCTCGTCGCGGTCACCGGGGTCCCCGATGCGCTGTTCTGCCACGCCAAGCGGTTCTTGGTAGTGGCCTCGTCTCACGAGGGGATCGAGCAGCTCGCCCGGCTGGCCCTGGCCGCGGACTGAGGCCGCCCTCGCCCCCGCCGGCCCGCCGATGCCCCGGATCGCCACCATCGGCGTGTATGAATTCGACGCGCCCAGCTTCATCGCCGCTCTGGACGAGGGGGGCGTGACCAAGGTCTTCGATATCCGCCAGCGCCGCGGCGTGCGCGGCGCCCGGTACGCCTGGGCCAACGCCCAGCGCTTGCAGCGGCTGCTGGCCGACGCCCGCATCGGCTACGAGTACCACCCCGAGTTCGCCCCCGACACCGAGATGCGCCACCTGCAATACCGCGACGACGACGTTCAGGGCGTGGGCAAGCGCTCACGCGTCCGGCTCGCGCGCGATTACATCCGCGAGTACACCGAGGAGATCCTCGACCTCGTCCCGTTGGAGCCGCTGATCGGGCAGCTGCCGGTGCACGGCGTGGGCGCGCTGCTCTGCGTCGAGGCGACCGCGCGGGCCTGCCACCGCTCGCTCGTCGCCGACCGCCTGTCCGAGCGGTTCGGGTTCGAGGTCACGCACATCGAACCCCGTTGACGCCGTTGCGCCGCAGCGAGGCGATCGCGCCGACGGTGGCGTAGCCGCGCCATTCCATCGACCCCGCGGGTGAGATCGGCAGATAGTCGACGGTCCAGCCGCCGTCCGATTGCTGCCCGGCGGCGAGGCGGTCCAGGTCGGCGGCGACGGCGGCGGCGTCGAGCAGTGCGCGGGCGGGCCCTCCGGGATCCGGGGCGATATCGAGCGGACGCAGCGTTTCGCCCTCCGCCCCGCCGGCGACGGGCACCCGCCCGTCGGAGGGGACGTGGGCGGAGAGGACGCCCATCAGCGCGCGGGCCTCGGGCACGCGGTCGTGCAGCTGCTCGAGCAGCCGGATCGAGAACGCCAGCACGTAGGCGAACGGCGTCCCGTCCAGCGCCGCGATGGCCTCCAGGCAATAGGCGGTGGCGCGCCCGAGCCACGGATGGATCGCCACGGCGGGGTCATGGGCCGCCACCCGATGCGCCGCGGCCGTGGTGAACGCGGTGATCTGCAGCGACGAGACGGTGGGGTCACCGCCGGCAAACCACGGGGCCACCCCCGCCGTCGTGCTCATCGGCGCCACGAATGGCAGCCCGCCGTCGGCGAGAGAGATCGTGTCGAGCCAGTCACACAGCGACGCCGCCTGCGCACTGACGTGCGGCGCGATCTCCGCCAGCACCTCGAAGGCATGCCCGGCGGCGGCGGGCTGGCTCTCGGGCGCTCTCAGGTCGGGTTCCAGGCCCCAGCCGTAGCCACCGTCCGGATTGCGGTAGGCCGTCAGGGCGGCGAGCACCCGGTCGGGGCCGCCGTGGCCCTGAAGCAGCGCGTAGCGATGGCGATCCAGGATCCGGGCGTGAGTGTCCAGGAAGGCCTGGGCGGCCGCGAGGTCAACGGTCATGGCGTCAAGGATCGCGCCCGGCGGTCTTGGGGTCTTGAATGAAACGGACGCGCGGGGCGGCCGGGGCGGTCCCGGACTCGGCTACGCCGCGCGCCGGGCCCGGATGACGCCGAGCGGGCTCAGTCCCGCCAGGCGGCGGCTCTCGCGCGTGAGGTGGGCCTGGTCGGCATAGCCGGCGTCGAAGGCGAGGCCGGCGAGGTCATCGCGCCCCCGGTCCAGGAGGGTCAGGAAGCGGCGGAAGCGCAGGATCCGCGCAAGCGTGCCCGGCCCGTAGCCGACGGCGGCGTGGAAGCGGCGGCGCAACTGGCGCTCGCTGATCGCGAGCTCGCGGGCGAGGGCGCCGAGATCGCCCTCGGCGACGCGAGGGGCGGCGGCGAGGACGAGCGGGTCGGGCCGCCGGTCGGCGGCGGCCGCCAGGAACCGTCTGAACACCGCGGCGGGCGCCAGGTCGCCGTGCACGTCGAAGGCGCGGTCGATCTCGCCTGCCTGCACCTGGCGGTCACGCAGCGCGTCGAGCGGCACCCCGATCCCCGCGCCGCCCGCGCCGGGGCGGAAGCGCAGCCCCAGCAGCAGCTCACCGGCGGCGCGCGGGTAGGCGCGAGCGGTCGTGTCCGGGCCCACGATCGTCGTGCCGTGGCCCTGGCGCCAGATGACGTCGCTGGCGCCGTCGGGCATGATCCGGACCTCGTCGGCGCTGCCGCAGGCGCGGACCCACAGGCACGAGATCAACGGGGCGAGAGCCGCCGGAGGAGCGAATTCCCGGTAACCAGGCGCGAGATCCATGGAGCCTGAATGGTTGCACCCGCGGGGGCTCGACGCGTAAATGGACCGCCGCTACGATGATTTTGATGTCGGTTGAGTGGGCCGGTCTGGGGCCAGAGCTGCTGCTGCGCCTCGAGCGTGAGGGCGACGAGCCGCTCACGTCACAGCTCGAGCGGGAGCTGCGCGACGCGATCCGGACCGGACGCCTGGGACCGGACGAGCGGCTCCCCTCTTCCCGGGCGCTGGCCCGCGAGCTGGGCGTCTCACGCGGACTCGTTCAGGAGTGCTACGCGCAACTGCACGCCGAGGGCTTCCTCACCACGCGCACCGGCTCGGGCACCCGAGTGGCGGCCGGGGCCCAGCCGGCCCCCGCGCCCGCCACCGTCCGGACGGCGGCCGCCCGTGGGCCGGCGATCGACTTTCGCCCGGGCCAGCCGGACCTGACGAGCTTTCCGCGCGGCGACTGGATGTGGGCGATGCGCGAGGCGACCCGCGCCGCCCCCGCCCCCTCGCTGGGCTACGGCGACCCCCGCGGCGACCGCGAGCTGCGGGAGGTGCTGGCCGGCTACCTGCGCCGCGTACGCGGGGCGGCCACCGAACCCGAGCGGATCATCGTCTGCGCCGGCTTCGCGCAGGGCGCCAACCTGGTGCTGCGCACGCTCGCCCGCAACGGCGCCCGGGTCGTCGCCCTCGAGGATCCCGGCGACATCGACCCGGCACTGAGCGCCGGCTGGTGGGGGCTGCGCGGCGTCCCCGTGGCCGTGGACGAGCACGGCGTCGACGTGGCCGCGCTGGAGCGGACGGGCGCCGAGGCGGTGGTGCTCACCCCGGCTCACCAGTCGCCTACCGGCGTCGTCCTCGCGCCGGACCGCCGGCGGGCGATCGCGGCCTGGGCGCAGGCCCGCGACGCCACCATCCTGGAGGACGACTACGACGCCGAGTTCCGCTATGACCGCGAGCCCGTCGGGGCGCTGCAGGGGCTCGCCCCCGCCCACGTCGCGCTGCTCGGCACCGTGTCCAAGTCGTTGGCGCCGGCCATGCGGCTGGGGTGGATCGTCTGCCCCGCGGGACTGGCCGAGGCCGTCGCCGAGGCCAAGGAACTCGACGACCGCGGGTCGCCCGGGCTGGATCAGCTGGCGCTGGCCGCGCTCATCCGCTCAGGGCGCTATGACCGGCACCTGCGCGCCATGCGAGCCCGGTACGCGGGCAAGCGCGCGGCGCTCATCGAGGCGCTCACCACCTACGCCCCGGAGGTCGAGCTGCGCGGACTGGCCGCTGGTTTTCATGCCGTCGCCCGCCTCCCCGAGGGCAGCGACGAGCGCACCATCGCCGAGGCGGCGCGGGCCCGCTCGGTCGGCCTGTACCCCATGAGCGAGCTCACCTGGGCGGGTGGCGCGCGGCCGCCGGAGCTGGTCCTCGGCTTTGGCGACCTGAGCGAGCCGGCGATCCGCCGCGGCATCGAGACCGTGGCCGATCTCCTGCGCGGCCCCTGACCCCGGCGCTCGAATTGGACCACTCAACCGGGTCCGAAATGGCTCTTATCCCTGGCCCGATCCGGGCGTACGTTGCCGGTCATGACCATCCGACGCACCTCCCCCCTCCTCGCGGGCCCCGACGGCCGGGCGCTCCTGGCCAGCTCGATCGTGGCGCGGCTGCCCCTGGCGATGCTGAGCATCGCGATCCTCGTCCACGTCCACCGGGTGACCGGCTCCTTCGCCATCGCGGGCCTGGCCGTCAGCGCGTCCGCGATCTGCGGCGCACTGGCCTCTCCGCTGCTGGGGCGCCTGGTGGACCAACACGGCCAGAGCGCCGTGCTGCTCACCGGGGCGACGGTGACCGCGGCCACGCTCATCCTCATGGGCCTGCTGCCCGCCGACACCCCGCCGGCGCTGCTCGTCGCCCTGGCCGCAGCCACCGGGTTGGCCATGCCGCCGCTGGCGGCATGCGTGCGCACCCTGCTGCCCGCGATCGTCGCGCGGCCGTCTGAGCTTCCCGACCTGTTCGCGCTCGAGTCCACGCTGCTGGAGGTGACCTTCGTGGCCGGCCCTCCGCTCGCGCTGGCGCTGGGCGCGGTGTGGTCCACGGGCGCCGCCCTCGTCGTCAGTGGACTGTTGCTGGCCGGCGGCACCGTCGCCTTTGCGGCGCATCGCGCCTCGCGCGGCTGGCGCCCTGACGCCGTCGCCGCCCGCTCCCGCGCCGGGTCGCTGCGTGCGGCCGCCATCCGGGTCCTGATCATGGTCGACCTGGGCACCGGGATCGTGTTCGGTGCCACCGAGGTGGGCGTGACCGCCGCCGCGACCCACGCCACCGGGGCCGCAGCCGCCGCTCCGCTGCTCGCCCTGTGGGGCGCCGGGTCGCTCATCGGCGGGCTGATCGTCACCCGCTGGGGCGCCCGCTTGCGCGGCGCGCTGCAGCTGCCGGGCCTCCTGGCGGCACTCGCGGTCTCTCACGGCGCCCTGCTGGTGAGCACGCACAGCCTGCCCGCCATGGGCGTGATCCTCATGGTGGCCGGGGCCACCATCGCCCCTACGGGGTCGGTCATCTACGCCATGGTCGACCGCTTCGCCCCCGCCGGCACGCAGACCGAGGCGTTCTCCTGGCTGTTCACCTCCTCCTCCACGGGGGCGGCGGTGGGCGCGGCGGCGGGCGGCGTGCTGGTCCAGGCCGTCGGCCCGGGCGCGGCCTTCACCCTGGCCGGGCTCGCCGGTGCCGTCGCCGCGGCGCTGGCCGTGCTCGGCTCCGGCCATCTGACGCCCTGCCGTCCGGTCGCCGCGTCCGGCGCGCCGGCCGTCAGCTGAGCTCAGCCGGGGGCGGCCGGGCCCTCGGCCGAGACGGCGCCCGTGGCGATCAGCTCACGGAACCGGCGCACCGTGTCGGCGACGCCCTCCCGCAGCGGCGTCTCGGGCGGCTCGCCGATGATCTCGCGCAGCGAGGCATGGTCCGCCTCCGCCGGGAAGGGCAGTTGATGGTCGACGAAGGTGATGGTGCCCGCGGCCGCGGGCTCGGCCGCTTCGATGGCGGCCACCACGTCGGACATGTGCACCGCCCGGCTGCTGAGGTTGTGGACGGTGGCCGAGCGGGCCGGCGAGCGCGAGGCGAGGATGAACGCGGCGGCCACATCCGGCGCATACTGGAACTGGAAGCGCCCGCCGAAGGGGATCTCGAAAGGCCGCCCCGCTGCCGCGGCGAGCATGGCCGCGGTGGGCGAGGAGGTCAGGCCCTGGTCGCGGCCGGGGCCGTAGACGGTGTGGGGGCGCAGGCCGACGCTGGCCACCTCGCGATCGGTCCAGTAGAGCGCGGCGGTGCCCTCGTTGGCGCGCTTGTAGACGCCGTAGAGCGTCCCGGGCACGCCGCCACCGGTATCGGCGCCGGCAGCGGTGGCGGTGCCGGAGTCGACGTTGGCGTCTGCGTCGGCGTCGGCGTCGGCGTCCGCGGCGTCATAGGCGGCGATCGACGACGCGTAGACCACCGGTGCCATTCGTGCCGAGCGACGGGCCACCGCCTCCAGCACGTTGACGGTGCCCACGACGTTGACGCGCGCGCCGAGCGACGGGTCGGCGCGGCAGAACGGCACCTGGAGCGCGGCCAGGTGGATGACGTTCGTGATCTCATGCTCGGCCAGGGTGCGCTCGAGGCTGTCGAGGTCGGTGATGTCAGTGCGCACCATCGGCAGCGCCGCCATCTCCGACTCGCTGAGAACCACCTGCAGGCGATGGGCGTCGTCAGAGAGGTCGAGGGCGACGACGTGGGCGCCCTCGGAGACGAGCCGGCGGATGACCCAGGCGCCGATGCAGCCGTGGGCGCCGGTGACGAGAAACCGCTCGCGCATGCACCGAAACTACCGGGCCGGGGCGGGCGCCGCGATTTGCTTTGTCCACCATTTTGGTTACCTTTCCGCGAGCCATGATCGAGGACACGATGACCTACGCGCTGCTCCAGGCCGTGAAGGCGAGCCGGGCGTCGATCTCGCCCGCCCTTGCCGCGAATGGGCTGCACCCCGGGCAGGATCTCCTGTTGTCAGCGCTGTGGAGCGAGGACGGGATCACGCAGGCGGAACTGGTCGAGCGGCTGGGGATCAGGTCCCCGACGGTGAGCAAGGCACTCACGCGTCTGGAGCGCGTGGGGTATGTGCGCCGCGAGATCGATGAGCGGCGTTCGCGCCGGGTGTTCTTGACGCCCGCGGGCCGCGCCCTCCGTCTCCCCGTGGAGCGGGCGTGGCGCGCCGCCGACCGGAGGCTGACCGGACAGACCAGCCAAGAGCAGCTCACCGCGCTGGCGGCGATCATCGGCCGCCTCGGCGACTCAGGCGATTAGGCGCGCACGCCCGCGAGACGGATCCCGGGCCGTTCCGGACCGTGGCGCGCGCCGCGGGAGCTATTCCCACAAAATTAATTAACAAACTCGATTTAGTGACCTTTGATGTACGATTCCGCCAAAGTCGATCTGCATGGTGCGGATTGGGGAAAGGACACCTGTTGAGAGCTAAGAGACTGACTGCGGGCGCGATGACGCTCGCCGCGACCGCCGCGGGCATCGTCGCCGTGGCGCTTCCAAGCAGCGCCGCCGCCTCGGCCAGGAAGGTGACGCTGGTCGGATCGGGGTCAAGCGCGGCCCAGACCTACCTGCAGGATCTGTTCGCCGCGTATCACCGGCAGCATGGCAACGTCAACTTCACCTACAACCCTGACGGCGGCAACGCCGGCGTCAAGGACGTCCAGGACGGCCGCTCGCAGTTCGCCATCCAGACGAGCCAGCCATCGGCCAGCGCCAAGCACACGGTCTTTGACCAGCTGTTCCTGGACGCGCTGACGATCGGCGTCAACAAGTCCAACTCGTTGACCTCGGCGTCCATCCCGACCGTGGCCGACATCTTCCTGGGCGTCGACTCAGCCTGGTCCTCGGTCGGCGGCAGCAGTCTGAGCACGACGATCGACCCGATCGGGCGCAACTCGACGGCGGGCCTCTACACCATCTTCTCCAAGGCGGTGCTCGGCGGCAAGACGCAGGCGTCCAACGTCGCCCAGGAGACCTCGGACGGACTGGTGGCCAGCCGGGTGGGCTCGGATCCGAACGCGATCGGCTACATCGGGCTCGCGAACTCAACCAAGCCCGGCGTCAGGGCCCTGAAGATCGCCGTCAAGAACGGCGGTCCCGCGTTCGCCCCCACCGTCGGCAACATCCGCGCGTGGGCCAGGGCTCAGGCCAAGCACAAGAGCGGCGGCTACCCGCTGACCCACTTCGACTGGGTCGTTCTGCCACAGGGGAAGAAGAACGCCGCAGTGAACGCCTTCTTCACCTGGGTGATCCAGAGCCACGCAGCAGGCACCGTGCTCACCAAGGCGGGCGCAGTTCCGTACTTCAACAAGTAACGAGACCCCGATGGACCCCGAGCTGATCCTCACCGAGGATCACGGACTCAGCCAGGACCAGCGCGCCGAGCTTTGGCTCGGCGCGCTGGTCTGTGGTGTGGTGATCCTCCTGGTGGCCATGATCGTCTTCGTCCTGCACGAGGCCTGGCCGTCGTTCGCCCACAACGGGCTGAGTTGGTTCGGGGCCGGCGGCTCGGTGGACGACCAGCTGACCAAGATCTTCAACGCCGGCTACTACTCCGGCAAGGCGCAGTACGAGTTCCACGCCTGGCCGCTGATCTGGAGCACGCTGCTCACGACCGCGGGCGCTGTCGCCATCGCGTTTGTCTGCTCGCTGTTCGTGGCCGTGTTCATGGTGCAGTTCGCTCCCCCGTGGCTACGCCGGCTGCTGGAGCCGGTGGTCCGGCTCCTGGCCAGCGTGCCGCCGGTGATCTACGGGCTCATCGGCGTACTGGTGGTGGTGCCGTTCATCGGCAACCACCTCATCAGCCAGGCCAGCAAGGCGTCGGTGACACCGGTCATCCAGCTCAGCGGCCAGAGCCTGCTGGCCGCCGTGGTGATCCTCGCCGTGATGATCGCGCCGATCATGATCGCGCTCTTCGCCGAGGGGCTGCGCGCGGTCCCGCGCGGTTGGATCGAGGGGTCGCTGGCCCTTGGCGTCAACCCGTGGCGCACGTACTGGAAGGTGGCGGTCAAGACCGCCCGGCCGGCGCTGATCGCCGGCACCGTGCTGGCCACGGCGCGCGCGGTCGGCGAGGCGGTGACGCTGGCCATGGTGTCCGGCGGCGTCGGCTTCGCGCCCAATCCGATCGATGGCCTGATCTTCTTCGTGGAGCCCTCGCGCGGGCTCCCGGCGACGATCCTCTTCAACAGCGACGGCATCAGTGAGCCCGCGATGAAGCACACCCTGTTCGCCATCGCGGCGGTCCTGCTGTTCTCGGCCCTGATGCTGTCACTCACCGGCTGGGCGGCCAAGCAGCCGATGAAGCGCTACTTCAACGTGGGTGGGGCCGCGGCATGAGCACGCAGGCCCAGAGCACGCCCCCCCAGAGCACGCCCCCTCAGAGTCCGCTCCCGCAGAGCGCTCCGTGGCGGCTCGTCGACCGTCTGGGACTGGCCTTCGCCTGGACCATCGGCCTGCTCTTCTGCGCTATCTGCGTGGCCATCGTGGTCTTCCTGGCCGTTCAGGGGCTGCGCTACCTGCACCCTGACATGATCTGGACCAACCCCCGCGCCGGGTTCAATCAGTCAGAGACCGGCGGGATCCTGGCGCCGCTCATCGGGACCCTCCTGGTCACCGCGGTGGCGATGGCGCTGGCCGTTCCGGTCGGGATCGGCGTGGCCGTGTGGCTGTCGGAGTACTCCCGTCCGCGAGGGCTGGCGCGTGCGGTCGAGTCGACCGTCGAGATGCTCGCCGGCGCGCCCTCGATCGTGCTCGCCCTGTTCGGGCTGATCCTCTATGAGAGCCACCTGCTCGCGTTCCTCAGCACCACCAACGCCGGGGTGGTGTACGGCAAGTCCTTCTTCGCCGCCGGGTCGCTCCTGGCCCTGCTGGCGCTGCCACTGGTCGTGGCCAACGTGCGCGAGGGCCTGCAAGCCATCCCCAACCACGTCCGGGAGGCGTCCTACGCGGTGGGCAAGACCAAGATCGCCACCATCCGGCGCGTCCTGCTGCCGGCGTCGCGACCCTCGATCATCACCGGATCGATGCTGGGCGCCGGTCACGTGATCGGCGACACCGCCATCATCGTCTTCCTGCTGGGCGACACGCTCACGCTGCACCCGGCGGGCAACGCCCCGGTGCTGGGCATCCTCCGCGGCACCGGGAGCACCTTGACGAGCTTCGTCTTCGACAACGCTCCCACGGGGGACCTCAACCAGCCCCAAAAGGCCTACGCGGCGGCGTTCCTCCTCATCCTCATCGTCCTGGCGATCAACCTCATCGTCGATGTCTTCGGACGGCGCTCCCGGGAGCAGAGATGGAGCTGAGAAAGCCGCCGCCGGTCCGGCGGCTGGACCCGCAGACCAAGCTGAGGGTGGCCTCGCCGTCCGTTGGTGCGCCATCGCCGCCCGCCGGCGTGGCGCCGCCACCCAACCGCCTCAACGGGGAGGCGGCGCGTAATGGATCGAGCAACGGACACCAGGCCGCGTCGACGTTCGTCAGCGCGGGGCGCGAGAGCCGCGTCGCGGTCCCGACGATCGATCGCATGCAGGTGGAGGACGTGTCCATCTCCTACGGAGCCAAGGAGGCGGTCAAGCAGGTCTCGCTCCCCATCCGCCAGGGCGAGGTGCTGGGGCTGATCGGTCCCTCGGGCTGCGGCAAGACCACCCTGCTGCGCTCCCTGAACCGGCTGACCGAGCTGACGCGGACCGCATCAATGCGCGGGCGGATCACGCTCGACGGAGCCGACATCGCCCAGTTCGACGCCACCGCGCTGCGACGCCGGGTGACGATGGTCTTTCAGCAGCCCAACCCGTTTCCGATGAGTGTCTTCGACAACATCGCCTACGTCCTACGCGAGCAGGCCCGGCGCAAGCCGCGCCGCGCGGCCCTGCGCCCCGCCGTGGAGGATGCGCTGGCGCGGGCCGGGTTGCTGGAGGAGGTCCGCGACAACCTCGACCATCCCGCACTGCGACTGTCCGGCGGCCAGCAGCAGCGGCTGTGCATCGCCCGTGCCATCGCCGCCCGGCCCGAGGTGCTTCTCCTCGACGAGCCGTGCTCGGCGCTGGACCCGCTGTCCACCGCGGTGATCGAGAACCTGATCGTCAAGCTGCGCGAGGAGGTCGCGATCGTGATCGTGACCCACAACCTCCAGCAGGCCCACCGCATCGCTGATCACGTGGGGTTCATGTACCTGGGCGAACTGGTCGAGTACGCGCCCGCGCGTCGCCTGTTCGCCCACCCCTCACAGGCACGGACCCGGGAGTACGTCAGTGGCGCGTTCGGCTAACACCCGCACTATGGCCGGCGCCGCGGCGCTGCTCACGGCCGCCGGCCTGCTCTCGGGCTGCGTCAGCACCCAGACCAAGGCGGCGCGGTTACGCGTCAATGCCGACCGGATCCGGGCCAGTCAGTCCGACACCCGCGTCACCGTCGCCAACCCGGAGGTGACCGTCACCGGCGTCGCCGTGGTCAGCGCCGGCGGCCGGGCCGCCTTTGTGGTGACGGTGCGCAACCACAGCGATCGCCCCCGCAGTGACCTTCCGATCTCGGTCGGCTATCGCCGGCACGGCGGCCGCGCGGTCTACCTCAACGGGGCTGCCGGCCTTGACTACTTCTCCGCTCACCTGCCCGCGGTCCCAGCGCGCCGGTCGCTGACCTGGGTCTTCGCGCCCACCCGCCACCTCCCCCACCTCGCCCGGCCATTCGCGATCGTGGGCCCGACGCCGTCGGTCACCGGGGCGGCAGGCGGCCGCCCGCCGGCGATCCGCGTCGGCGCCGGCGCCGTCTCCCGCGGCCGGCTCACAGTCAATGTGCGCAACCTGTCGGATATTCCCCAGTACCAGCTTCCGGTCTACGCGATCGCCGAGCGTGACGGCCGGATGACGGCGGCCGGAGTGGCCACCGTCCAGGAGCTGGACGCCGGCGCCCGCCAGACCCTGCGACTCCCGCTGCTCGGCCGCATCGGCAACGCTCCGGTGC
Organism: uncultured Actinomycetota bacterium; assembly: GCA_963758035.1. Taxonomy (GTDB): domain Bacteria; phylum Actinomycetota; class Thermoleophilia; order Solirubrobacterales; family Solirubrobacteraceae; genus Palsa-465. The sequence continues at coordinate 273,852 of CAVWTW010000009.1, read as the reverse complement.
GGCTCGAGGCGGCCGCCACGATCGCTCAGTAAGGAGCCACCATGGATGTCACCGAGATCACCCAGATCGTCGCCCCGCCGCCCGAGCCCACGCCGCCCGGCCCACCCGATCCACCCGCCGCACCCGCCGCACCCGCCTTCAGCCAGTGTGAGGAGTGCGGCGCCCCGGTGGACCATGACCAGCGCTACTGCGTGAGCTGTGGTGCGCATCGCCGACACGTCTCCGACCCGGCGGCGCGCTACTTCAGCGCGGCGACGGCACAGGCCCGCGGCAGCGCTCGCGTCGCATCGTCCGCCGCCGCTGCCGCCCGGCCGCGGCGCAGCGCGGGCCTCGGCGCCGCGGTGATGCTCGCGGTCATCCCCGTCGCGGTCGCGGTCGGCGTCGCGGTGGGCCGCTCCTCCAACAACGACGACGCCAACCTGATCAAGCAGCTCGGCCGCTCCCAGGCACAGGTGGCCGCCGCCTCGCGGGCTACCGCGACCACTCCGGCTGCCGTCAGCACCCCAGCGCCGGCGCCGACGGCCGGCTCGAAGGCCAAGAAGCATCGATCCCGGTCGACCACCAAGGGCAAGAGCTCGCACCGCGCAACGTCAAGCACCAGCAAGGCGCCCCGCAACCTCAACGGGCAAGCCAGCGCGGCGCAGAAGAAACAGGGCCAGGCGATCGTCAACCGCCTGCAGAACACCAACGGCACCGGCTATCTCAACCAGCTCCCGTCCCAGGTGGTCGTGCCGTGAAGTTGCCCGTCAAGCTGGCCGCCAGCGGCGGCACCGCGGTCCCGGCGGCGTCCGGCGCAGCGACGCCCGACCCCGAGCTGCTGACGCAGCGCGAGCGCCTCACCGAGCGCTTCGCGCTCATGCAGTCAGAGCTCGGCGGCCTCTTCTACGAGATGGCGATCCGCGACCACGTCAACCTCGACGTCCTCGTGGGCAAGGCGGCGGCACTGCAGAAGGTCGACGCGGAGCTCGCCCAGGTGGAGCACCTGCTCAGCCACGACGGAGCCTCCGCGGGCGGACAGTGCCCCGCGTGCGCGACGCCCTACGCTCGGGGCGCGGCGTTCTGCTCGCAGTGCGCCGCCCCTCTGACCGCCGCCTGATGGGGCCGCTGCGCACCATCCGCATCGGTCGTTCGGCGCTGGCGCTGGTCGCCCTCGTCTCGGGCCTGGCCACCGTGGTCATCATCCACAGCGGCCTGGGGCGCACCCCGGCCCAGACGGCGGCCCTGGTGGCACTCGCCCAGCGGCGCCAGCTCGCTGCCGCGACCCCCGCGACCCCCGTGGCGCCCGCGGCGCCCGCGGCGACGCCCGCGGCGGCAGCGAGCTCGAGCGCAGCGGGCGCGGACAGCACCGGCGACGACGGTGCAGGCGGGTCGACCGGCTCATCGTCCGCTGACGACTCCGCAAGCGACTCCGGTGACTCGAGCGCGGACACCTCAGGCGGGTCGGGCGACGACGGCTCCGGCGGCTCGGGCGATGACACGTCGACCAACACCAGCGCCGCCCCCAGCCCCGACGCGGGTCTGCCCTCGATCGGCCACGTCTTCCTGCTCACTCTGAGCACGCCGGGCTACGCGGACGCGTTCGGCAAGCGATCAGACGCACCGTACCTGCGGTCACTGGTGAGGAAGGGCGCGCTGCTCAATCACTTCGAGTCCCTCGGCCACGGTGAGCTGGCCGATGAGCTGGCCATGGTGAGCGGACAGGCCCCCAATCCCGACACCAGCGCCGGATGCACGACCTTCCGCGAGTACCCGTCCAGCGCCGCTGCCGACAGCAAGGGCCTGGTCGCCGGGAAGGGATGCGTGTATCCGGACACGGCGCTGACCCTCGGGGACCAGGTGACCTCCGACGGGAAGGTGTGGGGCGCCTACATCGACGCCATGGGCAAGACCACCTGCCAGCACCCCAACTCCGGCGCGTCGACAGGCCTGGCGCTGCCCGGCACCGAGTCCGGCTATGACGTCCTGCACAACCCGTTCGTCTTCTTCCACTCCCTGCTCGATGCCGGTGACTGCTTCAACGACGATCACGACCTCGGCAAGCTCTCACCGGCGCTGACCAGCGCGTCGCGCACGCCGCGGTTCAGCTTCGTGGCGCCGGATGCCTGCGCGGACGGCGATCCGGTGACCGCCCAGCCGCCCGCCGGCGCCGGCACCACCACCGGGACCCCGACGTCCGGGACCGCGACCGCGGGGACGACCACCACCGGGACCACCACCACCTCGGGCACGGCCACCGCGACCCCGGCGGCCTCGAGCACCACACCGACCGCCCCGGCGTCGGGGACGGCCACCACGGCCACCACGACCACCACGACCACCACGACGAAGAGCACGACCACTACGACGACGAGCACGACGACGACGCCGACCCCGGCGGGCTGCGCCGCCGGGCAGCCATCGGGGCTCGGGGCCGAGGACGCCTTCCTCAAGCAGTGGGTGCCCGCGATCATGCACTCGGCGGCCTACCGCCACGACGGGGTGCTGGTGATCGCCTTCGCCGGGACGCGAACCACCGGACACCCCATGCGCACGGGCGCGTTGGTCCTGTCGCGCTACACCCACGCCAAGACGACGGTCGCGACCGCCTACACGCCCTACTCGCTGCTGCGCTCGATCGAGGACATGCTCAACGACCCCGCCCTGGCCGACGCGGCCAAGGCGCCCTCGTTCGCCAAAGCCGCGCTGTAGATCTCGCCGTGATGCGCGGGTCCCCGTGGGGGTGCCGATGTGGTCTTCGATGCCTTCCTGCGGGGACTGCTGCGCCTGGCTGATCCAAGCCGCGCGGTCTCCGAGTGACGCGATAACTAAATCTATTGATCTGGTGAGGATTGGGTAGGCTATGCCCATGGGGATCAGCCGGGTGTCCGATCGGGGGCTGGTGTGACGGCAGCCACCGCCACCGAATTGTCAGGGCTGGACCACCTCCGTCTGCTCGAGGCCGAGGCGGTCCACATCCTGCGCGAGGTGGTCGCCGAGCTCGAGCGCCCCGTCCTGCTGTTCAGCGGCGGCAAGGACTCGATCGTGCTCCTGCGGCTGGCCGAGAAGGCGTTTGAGCCGGTGCCCCTGCCGTTCCCGGTCCTCCACGTCGATACCGGCCACAACTTTCGCGAGGTGCTGGAGTTCCGTGACCGGCGGATCCGCGATGCGGGCCACGAGCTGATCGTCGCCTCCGTTCAGGAGTCCATCGACCGGGGCCGGGTGCGTGAGCTCGATCCCACCGCGTCACGCAACCAGCTTCAGACGCGAACGCTGCTGGACGCGATGGAGAGCGGCCGCTTCGACGCCGCGTTCGGTGGCGGGCGGCGAGACGAGGAGCGGGCCCGGGCCAAGGAGCGGGTGTTCTCGTTTCGCGACGAGTTCGGCCAATGGGAGCCCCGAGCTCAGAGGGCCGAGCCGTGGGCGCTCTACAACGGCCGCATCCGCCGTGGGGAGCAGATCCGCGTGTTCCCGATCAGCAACTTCACCGAGCTCGACGTTTGGAACTACATCGCGCTGGAGGAGCTCGAGCTGCCGTCGATCTACTTCGCGCACGAGCGCGAGGTCGTCTCGCGCGACGGAATGCTGTTGGCCGCGTCGCCCTACGTGCGCGCTCGCGACGGCGAGGTGGTGCAAAGCGCGACGGTGCGCTACCGGACGGTGGGCGACCTCACCGTCACGGGCGCGGTCCGATCAAGCGCCACCGACGTCGCCGGCGTGATCGAAGAGGTGAAGGCTTCGACGATCTCCGAGCGCGGCGAGACCCGCGCCGATGACCGCACGTCGGAGGCGGCGATGGAGGACCGCAAGCGCGAGGGGTATTTCTGATGGCGACCGTCACGGCCACCGGACAGCGAGAGCTCCTGCGGCTGGCCACTGCCGGCTCCGTCGACGACGGGAAGTCGACGTTGATCGGGCGCCTGCTCCTCGACACCAAACTGCTGCTCTCCGACCAACTGGCCGCCCTCTCCGCCGGAAGCGACGGCGTCCCGGACCTCGCCGCGCTCACCGACGGCCTGCGCGCCGAGCGCGAGCAGGGCATCACCATCGACGTGGCCTACCGCTACTTCGCGACGCCGCGTCGCAGCTTCATCCTGGCCGACACCCCCGGTCACGAGCGCTACACCCGCAACATGTTCACGGGGGCGTCGACCGCCGATCTGGTGCTGGTGCTCGTCGATGCCCGCGCCGGCGTGGTCACCCAGACGCGCCGCCACGCCCAGATCGCGGCGCTCCTGCGCATCCCCCACGTCGTCGTCGCCATCAACAAGATGGACCTGGTCGAGTTCTCCGAGGCCCGGTTCGACGCGGTGGCGGCGGAGATGGGTGCGCTGGCCCGCAGTATCGGGCTGCCGGCGCCGCAGCTGGTGCCGATCAGCGCGCTGGATGGCGACAACGTGGTCGATCGCTCCTCGCGCGTCCCGTGGTACGAGGGCCCAACGCTGATCGAGATCCTGGAAGCGGTCGACCTCGTCGCCGATCGCGACACCGACGCGGCGCATCTCCGCCTACCGATCCAGTGGGTGGCCCGGCCTCGGGACGGCGGCCGCCGGGTGTACACGGGACAACTGGCGGCGGGCACCCTGAGCGCCGGTGATGAGGTCGTGGTCGTCCCCTCCGGCGCGCGGACGACGGTCACCTCGGTCCGGACCCTGGATCCCGACCGCGACACGGCGATACCGCCGATGTCGGTGGCCGTGACCATCGCCGATGACGTCGACATCGGCCGCGGCGACCTGTTAGCCGCTCCTGAGAACCGGCCGCCGGCCGCGCGCGAGCTCGACGCGACGATCTGCTGGATGAGCGAGGAGCCCCTCGCCCCCGGGCGCCGTTACGCGCTCAAGCACACCACCCGAACGGTGAGGACGACCGTGCAGGCCATCCGTGATCGCTGGGATCCCGAGACGCTGGAGGTGTTCGCCGAGCCCAGCTCGCTGGGCCTCAATGACATCGGGCGCGTCAGCCTGCGCACCAGCTCGCCGGTGCTGGCCGACCCATATCGACGCAACGGGATCACCGGCGCCTTCATCGTCGTCGACGAGCACTCCAACGACACCGTCGGCGCCGGGATCATCCGCGAAGCACGTGAGGTCAAGCCGGCACGGGAGGGACGCCGTGACGTCACATGGCACCAGTCGGCGCTCGATCGCGAGCGGCGCTGGCGGTCGCTGGCGCAGACCGGCGCCACCGTCTGGCTGACCGGCCTTCCGGCCTCGGGCAAGTCCACGATCGCCGTTGCCCTCGAACGCCAGCTTGTCTCCAGCGGACAGGCGGCGTACCTGCTCGACGGCGACAACATTCGCCACGGACTCTCGGACGATCTCGGCTTTGCGCCCGGCGACCGGGCGGAGAACGTGCGGCGCGTCGGCCAGGTCGCCCGCCTGTTCGCCGATGCCGGCGTCGTGGCGGTCGTCTCGCTCGTCTCCCCCCTGCGCTCGGATCGCATCGTGCCGCGACAGTTGCACGAGGCTGCCGGGCTCCCGTTCATCGAGGTCCACGTCGACACCGATGTCGACGAGTGCGCCCGTCGCGATCCCAAGGGCCTCTACGCCCGGGCGCGCTCGGGTGAGATCAAGGGGTTCACCGGGGTCGATGCTCCCTACGAGCCGCCGGAGCAGGCCGAGATCCACATCGAGACCGCGACCATCGACGTCTCCCACGCTGTGCGACGAATCCTCGCGGCATTGCCGGATGCGCCGGATGACTGACGTGTCGCGGTCCTATCTGGTCTGCGCCACGCAGCGCAGCGGCAGCACCCTGCTCTGCGAGCTGCTCAAGCACACCGGCGTCGCCGGACGCCCGGAGGAGTACTTCGAGGCCAGGCACGACACCGGGGTCCCACCGCATCCGCGGGACTTCCTCGAGGGCCTCGCGTACGCAGGCCTCGGAATCCGCAACGACCCCCGGCCGAGCGAGGCCCCGGCGTACTCGTCGCTGGCCGGCCTCGCCGACTATCGCGCACACCTCGAGCGCACCTTCGCGCTGGGCACGACCCCCAATGGGGTGTTCGGGGCCAAGCTCATGTTCAACCAGCTCGGCGAGCTCCGGGCGTTGGCGGGGGGGCTGCCCGAGTTCGCCGGCGTCGGGCTCGAGGTGCTCCTGGATCGCCTGTTCAGGAATCCCCGCTACATCTGGATCTCCCGCCACGACACCGTCCGGCAGGCCGTGAGCATGTGGAAGGCGCTGCAGACGCGCCGCTGGCGCGCCGGAGACGGCAACGGTGACGACGGGCCCACCCCACCCGCGCCGCAGTACCGGTTTGACGCCGTCGACCATCTCGTGCGCCGCTTCGAGGCAGAGGAGCGCGGCTGGCGCCGCTTCTTCACCGCGCACGGCATCGAGCCTCTGACCATCGCCTACGAGCACGATCTCACGTCCGATCCGGACCGAACCGTCCGGAGGGCGCTGGAGTGGGTCGGCGTGGCGCCGCCCGCCGGCTGGCACGCCACCGCTCCGATGGACCGGCAGGGCGACGCTGACTCCGACGACTGGGTGGCCGCCTATCATCGCGACCGCGCCGGCATCGGATCGCAAGGGCCTCTGCGGGCCGCGTCGTAGTCTCCGGGCGGCGCGACGCGATGCCGCCGAACATCCTCTACCTCAACTCGCACGACACGGGCCGCTACGTCCAACCCTACGGCCATGCGATCCCCACTCCCAACATCCAGTGGCTCGCCGACCAGGGGGTCATGTTCCGCAACGCGTTCTGCGCGGCGCCGTCGTGCTCGGGGAGCCGCGCCGCGCTCCTGACCGGCAGCTACTGCCACAGCAACGGCATGATGGGGCTCGCCCACCGCGGCTTCGCCCTCCACGACCCCAGCCAGCACATCGCGCACACCCTGCACGAGGCGGGCTATCACACGGAGATGATCGGCGAGCAGCACGTCTCCGTCACCCCTGACGCACTCGGCTACGACCTCGTCCGCGACATCGAGAACACGACGGTGAGCTCGGTTGCACCCGCCGCCATCGATGCGCTCAGCGGCGACATTCCTGAGCCCTTCTTCCTCTCGGTGGGCTTCTTCGAAACCCACCGGGGCTTCTTTCCCCCCAGCTCGGTCCGCGACCGCGTGTATTCGCTGCCGCCCCCGTTCTTACCCGATACGCCCGAGATCCGCCAGGACGTGGCCGCCTACAAGGCCTCCGCGCGATCGCTGGACCACGGCGTGGGCGCGGTCCTCAACACCCTGCACGAGACCGGCCTGGACCGCAACACGCTCGTCATCTGCACCACCGACCATGGCCTCGCCTTCCCGACGGCCAAGGCCAGCCTGCTGGATCGCGGCATCGGCGTGATGCTGATCATTCGCGGGCCCGGCATGCCCGCCGGTGTGGCCCGCGACGAGCTGGTCTCCCACCTCGACATCTTCCCCACGATCTGCGAGGTCGCCGGTATCGACGAGCCGCCATGGCTCCAGGGCTGCTCGCTCGTCCCGCTCGTGTCCGGCACCGAGCCCCCGGGCGCGCGATCCGAGGTCTTTGCCGAGCTCACCTATCACGCGGCCTACGAGCCGCAGCGCGCCATCCGCACCGAGCGTTTCAAGTACGTGCGCCGCTTCGACGATTACCCGTACCCGGTCCTGGCCAACTGTGACGAGAGTCCCAGTAAGGACGCCTATTTGGCCCGTGGGTGGGCCACGCGACCGGTCGCGCGCGAGCGCCTGCACGATCTGTTCTTCAACCCCGGAGAGGGCCGTAACTCGATCGACGATCCGGATTACGCCGACGTCGCCGCCGACCTGCGCTCTCGCCTCGAAGCGTGGATGACGCAGACCAACGATCCACTCCTCGACGGTCCGGTCCTGCCGCCTCCCGGGGCGCAGATCAACGCCCAGGACCAGCTCTCGGCCTCCGATCCGACCCTGACGGTCGAGAGCCAGCCGTCTCGCTGAGCCGCGCGCGGGTCAGAAGAACCCGTGGTGCAGGCGTGGACGCGGGCGTCCATTTTCGCTAAACTCGATCGGGATGCTGGAGATTGCGTACGCACCGCGGTTGTGGAGGGTCCAGGGCCCTGCCGCTCGGCGTGCCGCACATCGGCCGGCGCGATGTAGTCGCTGAGCTCGAGCACTGCGCTCCCGGCCGTCTGGGCGCCGGGGCTGTCGCTCGCCCCCCGCCTGTCACTCCCGCATCGCGGCGCCCCGCCGCATGTGGCCACCCTTCCCCATGAGGTATCTCAGCGATGACCACGTATTCAGCCGTTCTGCTTGACCGCCCGGAGGCTCTGCTTCCGCCCGCTACCGGACCGCAGCCGACCAGGACTCGGGGCCGCCGCGCAGCGTTCGTCGTGCAGCCACGACACGGCCGCCCGGCCGCCGCCCTCGTCGACGTCCTGCTCGCCCACGGCCTGGACTCGGCCGTCGTCACCGCCCACGATGACACGCTGCCGGATCCCGGCTCGACGCCATTGGCGATCCTCGTCGGCGCGGAGTCCCTCGACCAGGCCAGCGCCGACGGCCGGCTCGACAGCGAGGTCGAGTGGATCCGTCGCGCCGACCAGGCCGGGACGACGGTGCTCGGCATCGGTCACGGCGCGCGGGTCTTGGCGCTGGCCCTCGGCGGCGGCGCCGCGCCGGCCGAGCGTCCGCTGCGGGGTTGGACCATGGTGGACACGATCGTCCCCCACCTCATCCCGGGCGGGCCGTGGCTGACCTGGCAGCACGACGTCATCACCCTGCCGCCGGTCGCGACGCTGCTCGCCCACAACCGGCTCGGGCCCCAGGCGTTCCGGGCGGGACGCCATCTCGGGGTGCAGTTCCACCCCGAGGCGACGCCCGAGGCGCTGGCGGGTTGGGGCGCCGCCCCAGCCGATGTGCAGTCTCTGCTGGCCGCGGTCAGGAGAGACCATGCCGCCGCCGCCAACTGCACCTGGCGCCTGCTCTCGTCCTTCATCGCCGGCATCCAGTAGTCGGTGGGCGGTCCGCGTCGCGCGGGGCGCCAGACGCGTCAGAGGAGCCCCGAGCCTCTGGCGCGTCTGGCGCGTCGAGCCGCGTTGGCCGCCGGTGCCTGCGTCGTCCTTCTCCTGCCGGCCGCCGCTGCCGCGGGCTCACTGCCCGTCGTCTGGGCCCCGGGCTCCTGGAGCTGGTTCGGCGACCCTCGCGCGGTGCACGTCGGAGGCGCGGAGGGTCCGACGTACGCCGGTTGGGTCGACTGGAGCGGAGACATCGTCGTCGGCGCATTCGACCCACGTCTCGGGTCGCTCGGCGACGAGGTGATCGGGCATACCTACCACGACGACCACAGCGACCCATCGCTGCTGATCGAGCCCGATGGTCGCCTCACGGCCTTCTGGTCCGCGCACAACGGAGCCCAGATGTCCTATCGCACGACGCTGCACCGCGGTGACATCCACGCCTGGGGCCCGGCCGCTCAGGTGCATCAGGACATCGCGGGCCGGTACGGCTTCACCTACCCCAACCCGGTCCTGCTGCCCGCCGAGCACGATCAGCTCTACCTGTTCTTCCGGGGTGCTGACTGGAGCGTGGACTTCGCCCGCCGGACGCCGGCGGGGGTGTGGAGCCGGTCGCACGTGGCGATTCGCGCACCCGGGCAGCGGCCCTACGTCAAGGTCGCGGATGACGGCCGCGGGACGATCGCGCTGGCGTTCACCGGCGGTCATCCGCGCAACACCATGGCCAGCATCTACTACGCCGCGTACCGCCACGGGTCGCTGTGGACGGCCGCCGGCCGGTGGATCACGCGGATGGGAGCGCCGCCCATCGCCCCGGCCCGCGCCCAGCTCGTCTACGACGCGCGCGCGACCGGCGCGCCGGCCTGGGTGTGGGACGTCGCCTTCGGCCGCCACGGACGCCCCGTCATCGTCTACGCCACGTTCCCAAGACGTGGCGGAGCTACCTATTGGTATGCCGTGTACAGCGGGCGCCACTGGGTGTCTCACCGCCTCACCGACGGCGGGGGCTCGATCAGCCCGGGAACGATCGAGGACCAGTACGCGGGCGGGATCGCGCTCGATCACACCAACCCGTCGGTGGTCTACGCGTCGGTCCAGGTCCCCGGCGGTTGGGAGATCCAGCGGTGGACCACCTCCGACGGTGGGGCGCACTGGATGCACGCGACGGTGGTCGGCGCGGGCGCCACCGACAACGTACGGCCGGTCGTCCCGCGAGGCTACGACGGTGGTCCGATGGGCCTGCTGTGGCTGCGCGGCTCCTACCGCAGCTACACGGCCTACCGCACGTCGATCGCCTTCCTGCGCTGACGCGCCGGCATGGACGAGCCGGGCGCGGGAGCCGCCGTCGGCGTGTCGGCCATCAGCCCGCGCCGGCGCAGCTCCGGGATGACGCCCTCCCCGACCCGGTAGGCCTCCTCCAGGTGGGGGTAGCCCGAGAGGATGTACTCGTCGATGCCCAGCTCGTGGTACTCGGCGATGCGGTCGCACACCTCGTCGTGGCTGCCCACCAGCGCCGTGCCCGCGCCACCGCGGACCAGGCCCACGCCGGCCCACAGGTTGGGATAGATCTCCAGCGAGTCGGTGCGCCCGTCGTGCAGCGCGGTCATGCGTCGCTGGCCTTCGGACTGTGAGTTGCGCTGGACGGCCTGGGCGCGCTTGATCTGCTCGGGATCCAGACCGGCCAGCAGACGGTCGGCCTCCGCCCAGGCCTCCCGACTCGTCTCTCGCGTGATCACGTGCAGGCGGATGCCGAAGCGCAGCTCACGGCCGAGCTCGGCGGCGCGCTCCCGGACGCGACCGATCTTCTCGGCGACCGCACCAGGCGGCTCGCCCCAGGTGAGATACACGTCGGCCTGCGCTGCCGCCACCTCGATGGCGGCCTCTGAGGACCCTCCGAAGTACAGGTCCGGCCACACCGGGGCGGGCACGATCTGGGCGTCGGCGATCTCGTAGTGCTCGCCGCGGAAGTCGACCGGCTCGCCGTCCCACAGCGCCCGGACGATCGCCAGGAACTCCCCGGCGCGGGCGTAGCGCTCCTCCTTGCCCAGGTGATCGCCGAAGCGGCGCTGCTCCGCGTCGTCGCCGCCGGTGACCACGTTGAGCAGTAGACGTCCCCCGGACACCCGCTGGAAGGTGGCTGCCATCTGAGCCGCGAGCGTCGGCGAGGTGAGGCCGGGGCGGAAGGCGACCAGGAAACGGAACCGCTCGGTCACCTGGGTCAGCGCCGCCGTCATCAACCAGGCGTCCTCGCACCAGCTGCTGGTGGGGGTGAGCGCAGCGTCGAAGCCGAGCTGCTCCGCCGAGCGCGCGATCTGGCCGATGTATCCCACGTCCGGGGCCCGGTCTGTCCCACCGTCTGCAGCCCGGCTGCCGCGCAGTCCCACCGCGTTGCCGAGACTCAGGTCAGATCGGGAGTCGCCGTTGGTCGGCAGGAACCAGTGCAACGTGACGGTCATCGCGCAATCACTCCGAGCCGTCGAGGGCGGCCGGATCGACGCGCTCACCCACCGGCACGCCGGCGCGGGCTGCCCTCCGGGCGTCGCTGATCGATGCCACCAAGCGCACCGCGCGCAGGTCCAGGAGGCGCACCCCTCGTGCCAGCGCGGCGATCGCCGAGTCGGACAGGGTGGGCAACGTCGTCTCGCTCCCAACGGCGCAGCCGCAGTCGGCCAGGCCCGCCCCCATGTCGCGGTGATAGACGGTGACCCCGCAGTCTTCGGCGCGCATCCGCGCCTGCGCGGACGTGAGGCGGGCGCGTGACCCACACGCAATGCTGCCCAGCGCGTCGCCGAGCAGGCACGGGAAGTGGGGATAGACGAGCACGCCGCGACGGCCCCTGGGCTCGCCGATGATCACGGCCACGCTGGTGTGGTCGCGATCGTCGGAGAGGCTGAGCATGCGCAGCGGCCCCTCCCGGGCGGGCAGGGCGACCTCAGTGTGGTCGGTGGGCTTCGGCGCGACGAGGGCCGGCACAGGCGGGGCCTCGCCGATGCGCCGGTAGGAGCCGGCGTAGAACACGAGTGGATCGGCGTCGGGCTCCGCGTGCTCGAGGGCGACGACATGGCCCACGACGACCGCGTGGTCGCCCCCGTCGGCGAGGTCGTGCAGCTCACACTCGAGCGTGGCGATGGCGCCCTCCAGGAGCGGGATCCCCTCCACCGAACGGTGGGCGACGGCGTCCCATGTGTCGGGGCCGGCGCGCCGGGCAAAACGGTCCGAGAGCTCGGCTTGGGAGCTATGCAGCACGTTGATGGCAAAGCGGCGACGTTGCAGCAGTGCCGCCAGCGTCTCTGACTCCTGTCGCAGGCAGGCCAGAACGAGCGGGGGTGCCAGGGAGACCGAGGTGACCGCGTTGGCAGTGGTCCCGAACGCCTGCCCGGAACGGTCCCGGGTGGTGATGATGGTGACGCCGGTGGCGAACTGCCCCATGGCCAGGCGGAGCCGCTCGGCGTCGACGTCGGGGTTGTCGGCGTCGCCGGCGGTCGGTGTGGCTCTCCCCTCTCGCCCCGCTGGGGTCAGGAATGCGAACAGGGCCATGTCGATAGGTTTATCACACCAAGTCGATGGTCTTTGTGTAGTTTGCAGTGATGCCCACACCGATCGACATCACCGCGGTCCTCGGCAGCGTCACGCCGCCGGGCCGGCTGCGCCGCGCCGTCGACGAGGCGCTGGTGCGCGCCGCGGCGCGGGACGAGGTGCGTACCCAGCTCGTCGACCTCGCCGACATGCGAATCGCGTTCGCCGACGGCCGCCCCCTTGACATGCTCGACGACGACACGCCCGAGGTGGTGGGAAGGATCGAGCGCGCCGACGCGGTCCTGTTCGCCACCCCGGTCTACCGGGGCTCGCTCACCGGGGCACTCAAGAACCTCTTGGACCACGTGCCGGTCGCAGCGCTCCGTGACACCCCGGTGGCAATCGTCGCCATGGGAGGCAGCGATCACCACTATCTCGGCGTCGAGCGCCACCTGCGCGATGTGCTGTCGTTCTTCGGCGCCCATTCACTGCCCACGGCGGTCTACCTCGCCTCACGCGACTTCGATGACGGCGTTCCCGGCCCGCGCGCGGCACAGGAGCTCGACGGGCTGCTTGACGCGATCGTCGTCCTGACCCGTGCCCTACGGGGCGCCCCGGCCCTGGGCCCCACCCCGCTGGCCGCACGGTTCTGATTGCCGCTGTCGGCTCGTCTACACGAGCGCGAGTGGCACGGCGATGACGGAGTAGTCCGACGCGTCCCCGGTGCGCGGGACGCTCCGGCGCCCGTCGATCCCGACCGGGATGTCCCCGGCCACCGTGATCCGGTGCAGCAGCCGCGGTTGGTCGTCGTAGTCTGACACCGCGTAGTGTTGGGTGGACCGGTTGTCCCAGATCGCGACGTCCCCGTCGCGCCAGTTCCAGCGGACGGTGTTCTCCAGTCGGGTCACGTGACGCTGCAGGAGCTCGAACAGCTGGGTGGAGTCGCTCGAGGACACCCCGGCGAAGCGCTTGACGAAGTGGCCGAGCAGCAGCGTGCGCTCCCCGGTCTCCGGATGAACCCGCACCACCGGATGCTCGGTTTCGAACTCCTGCTGGGAGAACTCCTCGCGGTAGGCGCGCTCCTGAACGTCGATGCCGCCGATCCAGCGGGTCTCGTCGTCGCGGATGTAGTCATACAGGTTGGAGTGCACTGCCCACAGAGAGTCGGCCAGCGCCTTGAGGGCGGGGTGCAGCGACTCGTACGCCTGGGCCGTGTTGGCCCATACGGTCGTGCCCCCGTACGCCGGTAGGGTGATGGCACGCAGGACCGAGATCGCCGGCACGCGGTCCACGAACGTCACGTCGGTGTGCCAGCTGTTGGCGCGACTGCGCTCGGAGTCGATGGGCAGCACGCCCGCTTCGCCGGCGACCGTCGGATGGGGCTTGGTGAGCGTCCCGAACCGCTGCGCGAACGCCTTCTGGTCGTCGTCGTCGGCGTGGTGCTGGTCGCGCAGGAACACGACGCGGTGGGTGAGCAGGGCGCGGCGGAGCTCGCGCATCGCCTCGTCGGGGACGTCGCCGCCGAGGCGCACGCCGGCGATCTCCGCGCCGATGCTCGCGCTCACCTTGTGCACGCCGATGTGCTCGTAGACATCGGAGCGGGTGGGTGCTGTGACTGCCATTTCTCGGCCTCCTTTTCGCTATTGGACGCTGGCGTTGAACGCCGTCGATACGTACGGCGAGAACGAGTAGCTCTTGGGGATGAGCCCGGCCTTGGAGAACGCCCCGACGAGGCTCTGCTCGGCCGCGGTGATCGTCGAGTCGACCGGGACCGGGGTCTGCGTGGAGTCGGCGGCCGCCTTGACCATGACGCTGTCGGGCAGGCCGGTCGCCGCCGCCCAGGTCTTGGCCCAGTGCGCGGCGTTCTCGTCGGCCCAGTGATGCGCCTTATTGAGCTCGGTGAGGTACTGGATGATCTCCTTGGACAGGACCGGGTCGGAGATCGCCTTCTTGGACGCCACTACGTAGGAGTAGTTGGCGTTGACGATGCCATGCCCGTCGGCGATGTTCTTCGCCCCTTTCAGGACCTCGGCCTGCTCGACGAACGGGGGCCAGATGTCCCACGCGGCGACGCTGCCCGACGTGAACGCGGCCAGCCCCTGCGCCGGCTGCAGGTAGACCAGCTGCACGTCGTGCGGGGTCAGCCCCGCCGCCGTGAGCGTGGCCAGGAGGTGATAGTCGGCCGAGCTGCCCTGCGCGACGGCGATCTTCTTGCCCTTGAGCTGGCTCACCGAGGTGACGCTCGAGCCCTCGGGCACGAGCAGACCCGCGTCGCGAACGCTGTTGCGCAGCGCCCCGACGATGGCGATCTGGTCCCCGCCCGCGGCCGCGAAGACGGGCGGCGCGTTACCGACGCCTCCGACATCCAGCGAGCCGGCGTTGAGCGCCTGCAGGATCGGTGGGCCCGAGGTGAAGTCGGCGAACTTGACCGGGAAGGGGAGCTTGTGCAGGAGCCCGGCGGCCTCGAGCAGGGCCTGCGCGCCGGTGCCGGCCTGGTCGCCGACGATCAGCGGCTTGCCGCCCGAATGCGTGCCCGCGACCGTCTGGGTCGTCGTCGCGGTCGTCGGCGCGGCGCTCGAGCTGCTCGACGGCGCGGGACTGCTCGCGGCGGCGTTGCTGGCGGTGGCGGTATTGCTCGAGCCGGTGGAGCTGGAACCGCAGGCGGCGACGCCGCCCGCCAGCGTGAGAGCCGCCAGCGCGGCCGCGATTCGTCGGGGATGAGAGTGGACGGTGATCATGTGTTGCCTTTCGTGTTCACGCCGAGCTCTGAGAGGAGCCGGTTACGGAGGTCGATGAGTTCGTGGTGATCCCGGTCGCGGGGACGGTCGAGGTCGATGCGCGACTCATGCGCGATGCGGCCGTCGGCGAGTACGAGCACCCGGTCGGCGAGGGCGAGCGCCTCGTCCACATCGTGGGTGACGAGCAGCACAGCCGGCCGGTGGCGCTCCCACAGGCCGAGCACGAGACCGTGCATGGTCATCCGGGTCAGCGCGTCCAGCGCGCCGAACGGCTCGTCCAGCAGCAGCAGCCGGGGTTCGCGGGCCAGCGCGCGGGCCAGCGACGCCCGTTGGGCCTCGCCGCCCGAGAGCGTGAGCGGCCACGCGTTCGCGCGCTCGGTCAGGCCCACCTCGTCCAGGGCGGTCGCGGCGGCGCGCCGCGGATCGGAGACGCGCAGGCCGAGGGCGACGTTGTCGCGCACCCGCTTCCACGGCACGAGCCGCGCATCCTGGAAGGCCACCCCGACCTCGCCGTCGACCGTCACGGTCCCCTCGATCTCGTCGTCAAGGCCCGCGAGTGCGCGCAGCAGCGTCGACTTGCCGCTCCCGCTGCGACCGATCAGGGCGACGAACTCGCCGTCGAGGATCTGGAGGTCCATGTCGTCCAGCACCCGCCGGTCGCCGAAGGAGCGGCTGAGGTCTGAGACAGTCGCCACCGAGCCGGTCGCGACGGGGCTCATGCGCCCACCACCAGTCCGCGACGCCAGCGCAGCGTGCGCCGCTCCAGCCGCCGCACCAGCCAGTCGGTGAGCAGACCCAGAATGGTGTACACGAGCAACGCGACGAAGATCACGTCGTTCTGGTTGAACTGGGTGGCCTGGTTGATGATGAACCCCAGGCCCGCGTTGGCGTTGACCTGCTCGGCGACGACCAGCGCGAGCCACGCAACGCCCAGCGACTGGCGCAGGCCGACCAGCGTCTGGGGCAGCGCGCCGGGCAGGACGATGTGGAAGAGCGTCTCGCGGCGGCTGAGCCCGAGCGAGCGTCCCAGTTCGCCGAGGCGTCCGTCGACGCTGCGGATGCCGCTGAAGGTGTTGAGGTACAGCGGGATCGCGGCACCCAGCGCGATGAGCAGGACCTTGGGCAGCTGACCGATGCCGAACCAGATGATGAACACCGGCACCAGCCCGAAGAGCGGCAGCGTGCGCACCATCTGCATGATCGGGTCCACCGCCGCCTCGCCCCACCGGCTCAGGCCGGCGATGACGGCGAGGAGGAGCGCGACGCCGGCTCCGACCGCGAATCCGATCGCCATCCGCCCCAGCGACACAAGCAGGGCATGCTGCAGCGTCCCGTAGGCCGCGGAGTTGGACGTGATCAATGTGTAGGCCTCGTGGACGACCTCGGTCGGTGGAGGCAGCTTGGTCGCCGACACCAGGCTCAGGACGTGCGTGAGCTGCCAGACGACGAGCAGCACGATCGGGCTGATGATGCGCGCCCAGCCGCCGACCCGCAGGCGGCGGCGACCGCCGGAGCGACGGGCCTCGCTCTCGCCCACGGGCCGCTCGGAGACGCGGATGGCGCCGAGTGCCTGCGAGCCGGAGTTGGTCGTGCTCATTGAGGGTCTCCTGAATCGAGTTCGCGTTGCGGTGCGACGAGCCGGCACGACGCTCACCGGTCGCCCGTCCTTAAACTACACTATCTCAATCGAGAATCCACGGATTGAGGAGCCGCCATCCTGTGAGCGCGCGCACTTCTCGGCCTTCGCCTGCTGTGGACCTCCAGATCGATCTTGTCCCCGGATCCCCGCTGCGCCTCCAGCTCGAGGAGGCGCTGCGCGACGCGATCCGCTCCGGCCGCCTGTTGGCCGGCACGCTGCTCCCGCCCAGCCGGGTGCTGGCGCAGGAGCTGGGCGTGTCACGCGGCGTCGTGGTGGACAGCTACTCGCAGCTCGTGGCCGAGGGCTACCTGACGGCCAAGCGGGGGTCCGGCACGCGCGTCGCGACACTCCCCGCGCCCTGGGTCCTGCCCGGCGCGCGTGAGCCGCGGCACCTCACCCCCTTTCGCTATGACCTGCGCCCCGGACAGGCAGACTTTCACGCCTTCCCCCGGCGCCGCTGGCAGGGCGCCCTGACCCGGGCGCTGCGCGAACTGCCCGACACGCGCCTGACCTACGCCCCACACCGTGGGGCGCCCGAACTGCGCATCGCCATCGCCGCGTACCTGCGCCGGGCCCGCGCCGTCGTGGCCGAGGCCGACCAGGTGGTCATCTCCTGCGGGGTCTCTCACGGCCTGCTCGCGGTGCTGGCCGCACTGCGGCGCCGGGGCGCCCGCCGTGTCGCCATCGAGGACCCCGGTTGGCGCTGGCAGCGGCGCACGGTCGTCCGCGTCGGCCTCGAGGCCGTACCCGTACGCGTCGACGAGCACGGCCTCATCGTCTCCGATCTCGCGGCCCAGGAGGCGGACGCGGTCATGGTGACCGCGGCGCACCAGTACCCGACCGGCGTGGTGCTGTCCCCGGAGCGCCGTGACGCCCTCATCGCCTGGGCGCGCGAGCGCAATGCCGTGATCCTGGAGGACGACTACGACGCGGAGTACCGCTACGACCGCGATCCGGCGCCGGCGCTCCAGAGCGTCGCGCCCGACCGCGTGGCCTACGTGGGCACGGTCAGCAAGACGCTGGCCCCGGCCCTGCGGATCGGCTGGATCGTCGCGCCGGCGCGATTGCTCGGCGACATCGAGCAGGAGTTCCGCGTCAGCGCCGCCCAGCCGCCGACGATCGACCAGGTGGCCCTTGCCGGGCTGGTGGAGGACGGCGGGCTGGACCGCCACCTGCGGGCGATGCGCCGCCGCTACCGTGCCAAGCGCGAGCTGCTCATCGACACGCTCGCCCAGCACGCACCCGCGGTGCGGCTCAGCGGCGCCGCGGCCGGGCTGCACGTCATGGCCTGGCTGCCCGCGGCCTGTGACGAGCACGCGGTGGCCCTGCGCGCCGGGGAGCTCAGCGTGGGCGTGCACGAGCTGCATCGCAACTGCATGGCCGAGGGCGAGTGGCCGGCTGCGCTCCTGCTCGGCTACGCGCTCCCCACCGAGGCCGAGATCTCCACCGGCGCGCAGCTTCTGGCCCAGGCCATCGGCTGAAGCACGATTGGCCCCACCACGCCGGCGGCAATTGGCCCTGGTCAACCCGGGCGTCCTCCCGGAGACTCGGACGATCGAATCTGTGGAGGATGGAATGGGACGAGTGGTGGTGACCGAGTTCGTGTCGGTGGACGGCGTCATCCAGGCTCCGGGGGATCCCGGGGAGTACGAGCGCGGCGGCTGGGCCACGGGCGGCGGCGAGTCCGGCAACCAGTTCAAGTTCGACGAGCTCATGGCCAGTGACGCCCAACTGCTCGGGCGTACCACCTACGAGGGCTTCGCCAAGGCGTGGCCGTCCATCGAGGGGACCGGCGTGTTTGGCGAGAAGATGAACGCGATGCCCAAGTTCGTGGCCTCCACCACGCTCCGCGACCCGGAGTGGGAGAACACGAGCGTCCTGGACGGAGACCTCGGGGCCGCGGTCACGGCGCTCAAGGACCGCTACGACGGCGACATCCTCATCGCCGGCAGCGCCCAGCTGGTCCAGTCGCTGCTGGAGCTCGACCTCGTCGATGAGCTGCGGCTGATGGTGTTCCCCATCGTGCTGGGCAAGGGCACGCGCCTGTTCGGCGAGACGAGCGCGCTCAAGCCGCTCCAGCTGGTCGACTCCACGCCGCTCGAGGACGGCGTGTTTCTGCTCACCTACCGGCCCATCGCCGACGGCACGGCCGGGGAGCATTGAGCGTGACGATGGCTCACGACATACGACACCACAGGCTGCGCGCGTTCGTCGCCGCCGCTGCTGACGAGGTCCGGATGCCCGGCGTCGCCGTCGGCGTGTGGCTCGGCGGGCACGAGACCTACGCCTGTCACGGCGTGACCAGCCTCGAGAACCCGGTGCCCGTTGACCGCGACACGGCGTTCCTGCTCGGCTCAGTGACGGCGACGTACACCGCCACCGCCCTGATGTGCCTCGTCGCCGACGGTCAGGTGCAGCTGACGGCGCCGGTGCGTGACTACCTGCCCGAGCTCCGCCTCGCCGACGAGCGCGCCACCGCCGAGATCACGGTGTTGCACCTGCTCAACCACACCTCCGGGCTGGACTGGGGCGTGATCGCCGACACCGGCGAGGGCGCCGACGCCCTGGCCCGCTACGTGAGCCGGCTCGGCGAGGTCGAGCAGGTCGCGCCGCCGGGGATGCGGCCGTCCTACAGCCAGGCCGGCTTCAACATGGCCGGGCGGATCCTGGAGAAGGTCACGGGGATGAGCTATGAGCGGGCCATCGCCTCGCTCCTGTTCGAGCCGCTGGGGCTGGCCCACAGCTTCTTCGCGCGCGACGACATCATGACCCGGCGGTTCAGCGTCGGGCACAACCTCGGCCAGGACGACCGGATGCACGTCGCCCGCCTGTGGCGGCGAGCCCGCGGCGACAACCCCGGCGGGGGCATCGCGTCCTCGGCGGCCGATCAGCTGCGCTGGGCCGCCTTCCATCTCGGCGACGGACACGTCAACGGCAGCGGGCGCGTCCTACCCGCAGAGGTGCTGGCGCAGATGATGGAGCCGACGGTGACCCTGCGGGGCAGCACCCTGGGCGACGCGATCGGCCTCGGCTGGTTTGTCCGCGAGTTGGACGGGGTGCGGGCCGTGGGGCACGGCGGCACCGCCAATGGCCAGTTCGCCGAACTGCTCATGGTGCCCGCGCACGACTTCGCCGTCGTCTCGCTGGCCAACGCCGGCCCTGACGGCCTGGCCTTCAACCAAGCCGTCGTGCGCTGGGCACTGCAGACCTATCTGGGCCTCACCGACCGCGGCTCGGCGCGCCTGCCCTACGACGAGACCCGGCGCCCCGGGAGCCCGCGCCGCGACCCGGTCGCGGTCATGACCTCCGCGATCGGCGCCGACGGCGGCCGGCGCTGGCTCGGCGCCCTCATGCGACCGGAGATCATGGGCATCGACCTCGGGGGCCGACTGCTGCATCGTCTGGCGCGGGACCCTGGGCGCTGAGCGCTAGAGGCGCCTACGGGCGGATGCCGTGCTTGCGGTCGTACTCCTCGAGTGCCCGCGCCCCGCGATCGAGATCTGAGGGATTACCCCGTGACATGCCGCGGAGCTCACTGGACGGGAAGCTCTGACTCAGCGCCCACGCCCAGGCGACAACGACGAAGGTCAGCGCAAAGTAGACCCCGCGGCTCGGATCAACGATGGCCAGGACCACCAGGACAACGAGCGCGACGCCCAGCGCCCATCCCGCCCGCGTGAGATGCCAGCCCGACCACCAGTGACGTGGTTGCTCCATTACTGAGCATTGTTCCCCCCAACCGGCTCGATTATGCGCACCGATTCCACCCCCAGAGCGCACCTCGCGGACTGGGCGAGTGTGTGCTCGGGCCCTTGCCGGGGATTCACGGCCCCGCGCGCGGCTGAGAGCGGCCGATCGATGACAAATCGGCGCCGGTCCGCGCGATTTGCCCCCAGGTGCACGCCTGGCGACCGATCCACCTCAAACCCAGGCCATGGTGCGCGATTTGTCACCGAGTGGTCGCCGGCGGACAGTCGGCGGCGGCGCGAACCCCGTTCAGGCCCGATGATCTCGGCGGCGGCGCAAAAGGCGCCGGGCCAGGTAGGCGACCAGCAGCACGGCGAGCACCACCAGGAGGTAGGTGCTGTACCGGGTGGCAAGACGGTAGATCGTGTCGATGTGGCTGCCGGAGAAGTAGCCGATCGCGGTCCACACCCCCACCCACAGTGCGGCGCCGATCGCGTTGAAGACGACAAACCGCCCCCAGGGCATGCCGGACATGCCGGCGATGATGCCGTTGAGCTGGCGCAGGCCCTCGATGAAGCGGGCGACGACGATGACCTTGCCCCCGTGGCGAGCGAAGAACTCCGTGGTCTTGTCCAGCCGCTCGGGCGTCAGGAACACGTAGCGCCCGTAGCGCAGCGCGAGCGGCCGACCGCCGAAATGCCCGAGGGCGAAGCCCAGGTTGTCGCCCAGCACCGCGCCACAGAAGGCGAGCAGGGCCACGAGCACGATGTTGAGGCGGCCCGTGCCGGCGTACACCGCGCCGAGGATGAGCACCGTCTCACCGGGGACGGGGATGCCGAAGTCCTCCAGCAGCACCAGCCCGGCGACCGCCAGGTAGCCGAAGCGGTCCAGCGCCGGCTCGAGGGCGTGCAGCGCGCCGGGGAGGTGCTGGGCGGCGGTGGCGATGATCACGTCGCCACGGTAGTCATTGTCGGCCCCGAAGGCCCGCACGGTCTCCGCGGGACCGCCCGCGATGGCGTGCTGCCTATGAGTTGCGTAAATAGTGGCGCCGCGACGGTAACTGTTTGACGTACGGGTGATATGTACTGCAGTAACAGCAACTCGCCCCGGGTCGCGTGACGCCCGGGCGCACGGCCTAACGAGAGATCACCGCCATGAGCAGCCCCAACCCTGACAACCGCCGGTCCAGCGCCGAGGTCGAGCACCTGAGCAGGCTCGAGGCCATCGTGCGACGCGGTCTCGATACCGACCTCGAGGTGGGCAACGCATTGGCTGAGATTCGTGACACGTGGCTGTACCGCTCGACCCACGAGACGTTCGAGGCCTATCTGGTCGACCGCTGGGGCCTGAGCGGCCCGCGCGGTTATCAGCTCATCCAGGCCGCCGAGGCAGCGATCGCACCCCGCGCCGGTGTCGACGATCCGGCGGCCGCGGCCCGTCTTCAGAACCTCCGCGCCGCGGCTGTTCGTCGTGAGGGCTCGGATGGACTCGCCATCGTGTGGGAGCAGGCCCGCCAGGAGTTCGGCGACGACGATGTGACCGCCGTCGATATTCACCTCACCGTCCACCGGCGCGAGGAGCAGCCCCCGTCCACCCCCTACGGATGGCCGAGCCCGCCGGACCCGGCCAAGTTGGAGGCCGGCGCGCTCCTGCGGAGGCTGCGTTGGCTGATGACCGAGTCAAGCGGGACGATCGCGTACATCGCCCACCAACTCGAGAGTCGCGCCGGCGAGCTCGACGAGGATGCGTGCGACCAGTTGCGCGAGGATGTGCTCGTCCTCGACGAGGACATCGCGGGGCTCAAGGCCTTCCTCGCCGCCACGGTCGACTGGGACGCCGAGTACGGACGCCTGATGGCCGGCGAGATCGCCCCTTTTGAGGATGACCTCGACGAGGAGGATGACACCGACGCCGACGCGTGAGCGCGGTGTCATGTCCCTCAGCCACGCAGGCGGTGGCCCAGCTGGACGCGCGCCGTGACAGCGGCGCCGAGTAGCAGGCCGAATGCGGCGAGGTAGCAGGTGAACAGCACGCCGGCGAGTGTCAGAAACAGTCCGACGGGTGTTCTTCCGGCGACGATACGCAGGTAGTAACCGGCGACGGTGGGCGTGATGTTGAGGAGCAGACCGCTGAGCCCGGCGCCCGCCCACACGGCCCGCCAGCGCAGTGAGGCGCCCACCAGGGTGTGGAAGACCGCGCCACAGAGCAGCGTGGTCACACCGAGTGCGGCCAGCGGGACGGCGAGACGCGTGATCGTCGGGTCGATGCCCAGACGCCGGACGAAGTCGGTGCCGGCCGTGGCGACGGCGACCATCAGCAGGATCAGCACCGCCACGACGGTGGCCACCGCCAGATTGCGCAGCTTCCCGCGCACGACCCCGGCGCCCGGGCGGTCCAGCAACCGAAGCAGACAGCGCTCGAGCACGCCCACCACTCCCGAGCTGACCCAGACCATCGCGATGATCGAGCCCGCGATGAGCAGCGGCGATTGCTCCTTGGTCCGCAGGATGAGATTGACGATCTGGTCGTGGGCATCCTTGGGCAGCACCTCGGAGACTCGCGCCGACAGTTCCTGGGCCCGCGCGTAGTCGCCCAGGGCGACCGCCGCCAAAGCTGTCAGACCCAGGGCCAGCGGGACCAGCGACGAGATCAGAAACCAGGCGAGCGCCGGGACGTCGTTGACCACCCCCGAGTCCCAGTACAGACCGATGAGCTCGCGCGGCACGCGACGCAGCCGGGCCACCGTCATCGCTTTCGTCCGGTCATCGGGACACGCCGTTCAGCGTGTCGACGACACCCAACACGTCCCCGCGGCGATAGAAGTCGACCGCGATGAGGTTGGGGAGCCGGCTGCGCAGGCGCTGACAGGTCTGGGCCCGCTGTAGCAGCGCGCCTCGCGCGTTGACGATGGTGGCCATTGACGGGCGCGGGGTGGGCGTGGTGTCAACCCAATGGTTGAGCAGGAACAGCGGCGCGGAGCTCGTGCCCCGGTGCGCACGGCAGCTCGCGGCGAGCTTCGCGGAGTCGGTCAGCTGGCCGGCGCGGGTGAACCGGAACGGTGTCTCCTGGAGCGCCTGCGCGTAGGCGAGGTGGTACCAGGGGATGTCGCCCGCGTCGTTCTCGGCCATGACCACGAGGCGCTGGTTGGAATCGATCATCTGGCGGAGCGTCGGGAACGGTCCCAGCCGGCCCCGGTAGACGAGGTCGAGAAGCCCGGCGTGCTCGAACGCCTTCGCGATGTCCGTGGGAGTGACACCCTCATCCTGATTGATCACGACCACCACCTCGCCGGGGTGCGACACCAGGAAGGACCGCAGATCGCCCAGGGCCGAGTCGAGTGTCACCGAACCGATCTCGCAGAAGCCGTGACACAGGAAGATGCCCCGCTGACCTCCGGTGCCCGCCGGCAGCCGCGCACGGAGTCGCAGCGCCGCCTGAACCGCCGGGGCGCCGAGTTCCTGCTCGGCGGCGTTTCGCTTGGGCAGGGTGTCCAGGTCGGTGCGGACGCCACCGCGCACGGCAAAGCCGTAGTAGGTGTCGATCAGCAGGCCGTGGATGCCCTGGTCGAGCTGATCGCTGATCGTGCCGTCCTGCTGCCCGAACAGCCAATTGGGCAGCGTCACCGAGGCCATCGAGTTGTGCGTCGCCGCCAGGGCGACGTCGTTCAGCGGGCGACTGCACAACGCGACGAACCCGTTGCACGTCAGGGGCGTGGCGGCCGGCGCCTCGTCTCCACCGCCGGTGAGGATGATCACGCCCGCACCCGCCACCACCGCTACGGCGATCGCCGCCAGCGGCGCCCGTCCCGCGAGGCGCCGCACCGACCCGGGCTCCGCCGACAGGTTCCCGGCGCCGCCCGCGACGGCCATGGCAACGGCGGCAACCCCTCGGTACAGGACGTAGAGCCCGGCCAGCAGCGCGATGGCGGTGACGGTCGTGCCGGGTTCGAGCAGAATCAGGACGCCGAGCGCGACGAGACCGATCGCGCCGGCGACCGAGGGCGGCGCTGATGCGCCCGCGGCCGGCCGGGCCAGCCACACGCCCGCCCGCCGTGCCTCGCCGCCGGCTCGGCCGAGCTGCCCCGTCGCGGTCCCGGCGACGATTGCGCCCGCTCCGGCGAGGAACAGCGCCTGGACCCGCAGCCCACCCATGAACGCCGTCCACACGGCCCCGGCTGCCGCTCCGCTGCCCGCCGGCGCGAGCTGCTGCGCGATCTCCCGCCCGAGGGTCACCAGCAGCGCCAGCGTCGCGCCGCCCACCAGCAGACCGATCCCCAGTTGCCGCGCGGTGCGCCGTCGGTCCTCGGAGAGCAGCAGTGCGCCGCCCGCGGCGATGGCGCCCAGCACGGCGAGCACCCAAGCGGCGGAGTAGACCCGCCTTGCCACCTGCACGACATCGACCACGGCGCCGCCGGGGTGCAGCGTGAACAGCCTCGACGCCCGCTCAGCCCCGATCCTTCGGGCCGCGGCGGGAGCAAGCCGTTCCAGAACGCCCTGGACGAGGACCCCGAGATCGGCGACGGTGATCAGCACTCGCCCGTCGCCTCGCCGTACCACCGCGTCGTGCGCCTGGAGCAACGCCCTGCGAAACAGAGCCCCGAACGCCTGACCCCCGACGATCCCGCCGGCGAGCGAACGTATCAGCGGCCGCACCGCCACGAGATCCCCTCCGCCGATTCCCGTGACCGCGTCGGTCACATGATCCGCGAGGTCGGCCTGGACCGCCGGGTCGCGCAGCGCCGCGACGGCACGGTCGGCGAACGGAGCGGGGCGGAGCACCGCGCGGCCGGCGTATGACAGCGCCACCGCCAGGACCGCGAGCAGCACCGCCACCCCCACCAGCGCGCGCACGCCCAGGCGTCTGCGAGAGGAGCCTCCCTGATCGCCGGCCGACACGGCTTCGCCTGGCTCCACTGACCCGCTCACCATTCCCCTTCATCGCCCACTGCTCGCGCCGGCGCCCAACGACGGTGAGCCTACCGACCGCGTGTGGGACCTCGATGCGCGACTGCGCCCGGTACCGTCCCGGCCCCATGGGCGAGAGCTGCGACGTCGTCGTCATCGGCGCGGGAGCCGTCGGCGCTGCCTGCGCCTACCACCTCGCCAAGGCGGGGCTGAGGGTGACCATCGTCGATCGAGGTTCGGTCGCCGGCGGAACGACCGGTGCCGGAGAGGGCAACATCCTCGTCTCCGACAAGGCGCCCGGGCCCGAGCTCGAGCTGGCGCTGCTCTCGCTTCGCGTGTGGCGTGAGCTCCCGCCGGCGGTGACCGAGGCCGCTGAGCTGGACCCCAAGGGGGGCCTCGTCGTCGCCGCGACGGCGGACGAGCTCGCCGGGCTGACCACCCTGGCCGAGACGCAGCGCACGGCCGGCGTCGAAGCGGTCCCCGTCGCGCCCGAGCGGCTGACCGAGCTCGAGCCCGAGCTCGCCCCGGACCTCGCCGGCGGGATGTTCTATCCCCAGGACATGCAGGTCCAGCCGATGCTCGCGGCGGCGCATCTCATCGCGGCCGCCAGGCGCCAGGGCGCCCGGGTGCAGCCGAGCCAGCCGGTCACCGAGGTGCTGCGCGCCGGTGAGCGGGTCACCGGGGTGCGCACGGCCGGCGGCGCGATCGCCGCCGGCGCGGTCGTCAACGCGGCCGGGGTGTGGGGCGGGGAGATCGCGGCACTTGCCGGCGTCGAGCTGCCGGTCCTCCCGCGGCGCGGCTTCATCCTCGTGACTGAGCCGGTCGGCCCGTTGATCCGCCACAAGCTCTACGCCGCCTCCTACGTCGGAGACGTGCAGGGCTCCTCCGAGGGTCTCGAGACCTCGCCCGTCATCGAGGGCACCGCGAGCGGCACCGTGCTCATCGGCTCCAGCCGGGAGCGCGTCGGCTTCGACGCCCGCCTCTCGATCACGGCGCTGGCGCAGATGGCGCGCCAGGCGATCCGGCTCGTCCCCGTTCTCGGCCGTGTGCGCGCGATGCGCGCCTACCTGGGGTTCCGGCCCTACTCCCCCGATCATCTGCCCATGATCGGCCCCGATCCGCGCGCACCCGGCCTGTTTCATGCCTGCGGGCACGAGGGCGCCGGCATCGGCCTGTCGGCCGCCACCGGGTTGCTCGTCGCCGAGCAGGTGACCGGGCGGCCGACGAGCCTGCCGCTCGCGCCGTTCGCGCCGGATCGTTTCGTCGCAGCGGGAAAGCCGTGAGCCGAGGCCCGAGCATCGCCATCTCGGTCGACGGCCGGCCGGTCACCTGCCGCGACGGCGAGACGATCGCCGCGGCGCTGATCGGCGCAGGCGAGACCGCCTGGCGCTCGACGCGGCGGACCGGCGCGCGCCGCGGCCTGTTCTGCGGCATCGGCGTCTGCTTTGACTGTTTGGTGATGGTCAACGGCGACGGGCCGGTGCGCGCATGCCTGGTCACCGCACAATCCGGCGACCGGATCTCGACGGGTCCTGTCGAGCGGGCCGCATCGGAGGCAAGAGCGGATGACCTCGCCTGAGCGGATGACCTCGCAAGAGCGGATGACCTCGCCTGAGCGGATCGCCGACCTGGCGGTCATCGGCGCGGGACCGGCGGGCCTGGCCGGGGCGATCACCGCGGCTGACGGCGGCTGCCGGGTCATCGTGCTCGACCTCGGCCAGCGGCCCGGCGGCCAGTACTGGCGCCATCCTCCGGCGTCGCTCGGAGGCGGCCCCACGCCGTTTCATCACGGCTGGCGGACGTTCGCGCCGCTGCTGCGCCGTTTCGAGGCCCATCAGCGCGCCGGGCGCATCGACTACCTCCCCGAGACGGCGGTCTGGCGGCTGGAGCGCGACGATCTCCTGACCGTGCGGGCGATGACCGGCGAGCGGCGCCCGGAGGCGTGCACCGTGCGCGCCCGGACCGCTCTGGTGGCGACCGGCGCCTTTGACCGTCAGGTGCCGTTTCGGGGCTGGACGCTCCCCGGGGTGATGGCGGTCGGCGGAGCCCAGTCGCTGCTCAAGAACAGCGGGGTCGCCCCCGGCCGCCGAGTCGTCGTCGCCGGGACCGGGCCCTTCCTGCTCTCGGCGGCCGAGGGCCTCCTGCGTGCGGGCGCCGAGGTCGCCGCCGTCGTCGAGGCCAACCCCCCGGCCGTCTATGCGCGCGGGCTGCGCACGGTGGCGGCGGTCCCCGAGAAGCTGGCGGAGGCCGCGGGCTACGCGTTGGCCCTGGCCCGCCACCGGGTCCCCTACCTCGTCGGGCGGGCGGTCGTCGAGGCCCACGGAGCCCAACGTCTCGACGGCGTGACCATCCGCCGGGTGAGGGGCGATTGGACGACCCACGGCGCGGCGCGGCGGATCGCCTGCGACACGCTGGCCGTCGGCTTCGGCTTCGTCCCCCAACTGGAACTGCTGCTGCAGTCCGGTTGTGAGACGCGCGTCGACCGTTCCGGCACCTTGGTGGCGGTGGTCGACGGCCGTCAGCAGACACGCGTCACCGACGTCTACGCTGCCGGCGAGCCCACCGGGGTCGGCGGCGCCGAACTCGCGCTCGCCGAGGGCACTCTCGCGGGTGACGCGATCGCAACCCGGCTCGGCCACGGGGCACCGCTCGACGCGAGCGCGCGCCAGGCCGCGGTGCGGCGGCGATCGCGACTGCGCGCGTTCGCGGAGTTGCTCGCCGCCGCGCACCCGGTGCCCCCGGGGTGGCGCACCTGGTGTGATGAGGCGACCGTCGTCTGCCGCTGTGAGGAGGTCACGATCGCCCAGGTCGCCGAGGCGGTGGCGCTGGGCGCCGAGGACCCGCGCGCGGTCAAACTGCTCGCGCGGCCTGGGATGGGCTGGTGCCAGGGCCGGATCTGCGGCGCAGCGGTGGCCACGCTGACGGGTGAGCTGGGTGGGCGGGCGCCGGGTGAGCCCGAACTGACCTCGCTGGCGCGCCGCTCATTCGCACACCCTGTCCCGCTCGAGGTGCTGGCCGACCAGACGTCCCCCTGAGCCTGCCTCCCCCAACGCCGCCGCCAACGCCGCCACCAACGTCGCCCGCAACGCCCGGTTGTGGTATATCACATAGCACTCGATCTACCCTCGGTGTCCTAATCCCAGGAGGGACGCACATGAAGCCCTGGCATGGAGTGCTGGTCGCAACCGCGACCCCCTACGACGACACGCTCGAGGTCGATCTCGACCGCTACGCCGAGCACGTCGCCTGGCTGGCCGCGAACGGCTGTCACGGCGTGTGCCCGAACGGCTCCCTCGGTGAGTACCAGGTCCTCAGTGACCACGACCGGGGTGCCGTCGTGCGCACGGCGGTGGAGGCCGCGCCCGATGGCTTCCAGGTCGTCCCGGGCGTCGCCGCCTACGGCGCGCGCGAGTCGCGGGCCTGGGCAGAGCAGGCCGCGGAGGCAGGCGCGTCCGCGGTGTTGCTGCTGCCGCCCAACGCCTATCGCGCCGACGCGCGGGCGGTGCTCGCCCACTACGAGGAGGTCGCCCGCGCCGGTCTGCCCATCGTCGCCTACAACAACCCGATCGACACCAAGGTCGACCTGGTTCCGGCACTGCTCGCCGAGCTGCACCAGCGCGGCTCGATCGTCGCGGTCAAGGAGTTCTCCGGGGACGTGCGGCGCGCCTACGAGCTCGCTGAGCTGGCGCCCGAGCTCGACCTCATCGTCGGCGCCGACGACGTGCTGCTGGAGCTGATGATCGCGGGCGCCAAGGGGTGGGTCGCCGGCTACCCCAACGCGCTCCCAGCCACCTGCGTGGAGCTCTACGAAGCCGCCCGCGACGGGGATCTGAAAGGAGCTCTGCCGCTCTACCGCGCGCTGCATCCGCTGCTGCGCTGGGACTCCAAGACCGAGTTCGTCCAGGCGATCAAGCTGTCGATGGACATGGCGGGCCGGCACGGCGGCGCCTGCCGCCAGCCGCGGCAGCCGCTGACGCCCGAGCAGGAGACCGTCGTGCGTGCCGCCACTCAGGCCGCAATCGACGCCGGTTACCGGTGAGCGCACCCTGCCCCGCTGCCGGCGTGTCCGCTGACACGATCAAGGTCACTCCGCTGACCGGCCGGGAGAGCCTGCGCGAGCAGGTGATCGGAGCGCTGCGCGCTGCGGTCATCACGGGCGAGATGCAGCCCGGGCGGGTCTATTCGGCGCCCTCGTTGGCGGCTCGCTTCCACGTGTCGGCCACGCCCGTCCGCGAAGCACTGCTGGACCTGACCAAGGAGGGGCTCGTCGAGTCGGTGCGCAACAAGGGGTTCCGCGTCACCGAGGTCACCGACAAGCAACTGGACGACATCACTGAACTGCGCGCGCTCATCGAGGTGCCGATGGTCACGCGGATCGCATCGGGGATCACCGCCCGGCAGGTGCGGGCGATGCGGCCGCTGGCCGACGCGATCTGCGTCGCCGCCGAGGAGGGTGACCTGATCGGCTATATCGAGGCCGACCGGCGGTTTCACCTCGCGCTGCTCGAGCTCACTGGCAACGCGCAGGTGGTCGGTGTCGTCGACGAGCTGCGCGGCAAGACGCGGCTCTACGGACTCGCCAGGCTCGTGGAGCAGCGCGCCCTCGCCGGATCCGCGCAGGAGCACCACGAGATCCTCGACGCGCTCGAGGCCAACGATCCGGCGCGGACCGAGGACGTGATGCGCCGACACATCGGCCACGTGCGCGGGCTGTGGTCGCCCGGCGCCTCGTCGGAGGCGGACGCGTTGGGTTAGGCTCTCAACCAAGGATCCACCAGGTCGGCGAAAGGACGCAGATGCTCGATTTCGGGGCCACATTCGTGCCGGACCCACCGTCGCGCGAGTTCGTCGAGCGCATCGTACGAGCCGAGGAGTTGGGCTTCACCCACGGGTGGACCTACGACTCGCACATCCTGTGGCAGGAGGGCTACGTGTTCCTGACGCTGGCCGCGGCGGCGACGTCGCGGATCCGTCTCGGCCACTGCGTCACCAACCCCGGGATCCGCGAGCCGACGGTGACCGCGAGCGCGTACGCGACGCTCCAGGACGTGAGCGGCGGCCGGATGGTGCTGGGAATCGGCCGCGGGGACTCGTCGCGCCGGGTGGTGGGCCTGGATCCCGTGCCGGTGGCCCGGTTCGAGAAGTCGCTGGAGATGATCAAGGACCTGATGAACGGGCGCGAGGTCGAGTGGAACGGCAAGTCGCTGCAACTGCCCTGGGCTCAGGGCCGGCCTGAGATCCCGATGTACGTGGCCGGCTACGGCCCCCGAGCACTGGGCGTCGCCGGCCGCGTCGGCGACGGCGTCATCATCCAGCTCGCCGATCCCGAGATCACCAGCTGGATCATCGAGCGCGCGCGTGACGCCGCGGTCGCGGCGGGGCGTGACCCCGACGCGCTGGCGCCGATCGTGTGCGCCCCCGCCGTGGTCGACGCTGACCTGCCGCGCTGGCGCGAGGAGACGCGCTGGTTCCCGGCGATGGTGTCCAACCACGTCAAGGACCTGATCGCCCGCTACGGCACCGACGGCGAGATCCCGAGCGCGCTGACCGAGTTCGCGCTCGGCGTCAAGGAGTACGACTACAACGAGCACAGTCAGGTCGGCGCCAGCCACGGCCAGTACATCAGCGACGAGATCTGCGACCGGTTCTGCCTGCTGGGCGACGCCGACCAGCAGATCGCGCGCCTGCGCGAGCTCGAGCAGCTCGGCGTCAAGCAGGTCAACCTGTACCTGATGACCTCCGAGATGGAGGACACCATGGAGCGCTACGGGCGGGAGATCATCCCGCAGTTCCAGGCCTCCACGGTGGCGTGACACGGAGCCAAGTGAAGATCGCCTGACAACCGACAGGGAGGACGAGCATGAGCGTGCTCATCAAGGGCGGGCGCATCGTCACCGCCGTCGACGACTACGTGGCCGACGTGCTGATCGAGGGGGAGACGATCGCCGCCGTGGGGACTTCGCTCAACGGCTCGGCCGACCGAGTGATCGACGCCGCGGGCAAATACGTGATCCCCGGGGCGATCGATCCCCATACGCACATGGAGATGCCGTTCGGCGGGACCGTGAGCTGTGACGACTTCACCTCCGGGACGGTGTCGGCGGCGTTTGGCGGCACGACGACGCTCATCGACTTCTGCCTCCAGGCGCCGGGTCAATCGATCCCCGACGCGCTGGCGACCTGGCACGAGAAGATCGAGCGGTGCCCGCCGGTGATCGACGTCGGCTTTCACATGGCGATTACCGATCTGCACGACGGGGGCCGCCTGGAGGATGTCGCGCGCGTCCCGGATGAGGGCGTGACGAGCTACAAGCTGTTCATGGCCTACAAGGGCGCCATCATGGTCGACGACGAGACCCTGTTCCGGACGATGCAGGTGGCGGCCAAGACCGGGGCGCTCGTCATGGTCCACGCCGAGAACGGGGACACGATCGATGTCCTCGTCAAGCAGGCGCTCGCCGAGGGCAAGACCGAGCCTCGTTGGCATGCCGCCACCCGCCCGCCCGAGACCGAGGCCGAAGCGACCAACCGTGCCGTGATGCTGGCCCACATCGCCGGCTGTCCCCTGTACGTCGTCCACGTCTCCTGCCGTGAGTCGGCCGAGCCGATCGCGGCCGCGCGGTCACGCGGCTGGCGAACCTGGGGCGAGACCTGCACCCAGTACCTGTTCATCGACGAGACCCGGCTGGAGGAACCGGACTTCGTCGGGGCCAAGTACGTCTACACGCCGCCGCCGCGGGCGGCCTCCAACCACGAGCACCTGTGGACCGCGCTCCGCACCGGCGTCCTATCGGTGGTCTCCACCGACCACTGCCCGTTCCGGTGGAGCGACCAGAAGACGCTGGGTCGCGACGACTTCTCCAAGATCCCCAACGGTGGTCCCGGGGTGGAGAACCGCCTGCACATGCTGCACCACTTCGGGGTGCGCCAGGGCCGGCTGACGATGAACCAACTCGTCGATCTCTGTTGCACACAGCCGGCGCGGCTGTTCGGCCTGTTCCCGCGCAAGGGAACGATCGCCGCCGGGGCCGACGCCGACATCGTCGTGTGGGACAGCGAGAAGCCGCTGACGCTCTCGGCGCAGACCCACCACAGCAACGTCGACTACAACCTCTACGAGGGCACCGAGGTGATCGGCGCGCCCGAGGTGGTGCTCGTCCGCGGCCAGGTGATCGTCGACCGTGATGAGCTCGTGGCCGCCCCCGGCGCCGGGCAGTTTGTGCGCCGGGCGCGGTTCGGCGAGCGACTGACGACCCGGCAACAGGCCGCGGCCTGACCGGGGAGCGGACAGCGCCATGGCCGCCGACGCGAAAAGGATGATCACCGAACTGCGGGAACTGGCGCGGCTCACGGGAGACGAGCGCGGCGCACAGCGCCTGGCCTGGACCGAGACCTGGGCCAGAGCCCGCGAGTGGGAGCGCGAACTGCTGGCCGAGCTGCCCGTGACCGTGGACATCGACGAGGCGGGCAACCTGTGGGCGACGCTTAAGGGCCGTTCGCCCAGGGTCCTGGTCATCGGCAGCCACATCGACTCCGTCCCGAACGGCGGCTGGCTCGACGGCTGCCTCGGGGTGCTCTCGGCGCTCGAGGTGCTCCGTTCGTTGTCCGCTGCCGGCCCTCCCCCGCTCACGGTCAAGCTCGTCGACTGGGCCGACGAAGAAGGGGCCCGCTTCGGCCTGAGCTTGCTCGGCTCGATGGCCGCGGCCGGACAGCATGATCCCGACTTCGTCCGCGGTCTGCGTGACGCTGACGGCATCTCGGCCGCCGAGGCGTTGGCGGTCCACGGCGTGGACGTCAACCGGATGGGTGAGTCGCGCTCGCGCCTGACCGGAGCTGCCGCCTACATCGAGCTGCACATCGAGCAGGGGCCCGTGCTGGAGGCGCGCGACCTACCGCTCGGCGTGGTGACGGGTGTCTACGGAACCGAACGGTGGATGGTCAGGTTCACCGGTCAGGCTGCCCACGCCGGCTCCACCCCGATGGATCAGCGACGCGACGCGTTGTCGGCCGCCGCACGCCTGGCGCTGGAGATCCGCGAGCTGGCCCGGACGCGCGGCGGGGTCGGGACGGTCGGCCGGATCGACGCAGAGCCGGGGGTCCCGACCGCGGTCGCCGGCGTGGCGACAGCGCTGGTCGACCAGCGGCATGTCGACGCCGAGGCCCTGCGCGACCTGCACGAGCGCGCCGAGGAGGCAAGCCGCGCCATCGCCGCGGACGAGCGTGTGGAGGTTGAGTGGTCGCCGCTGTTCCGGATCTCGCCCATCCAGTTCGATGCCGAAATGGTCGCCGCGGGGAGCGCCATCATCACCGACCTTCAAGGGGTTGACGCGCGGCTGCCGAGCGGGCCGCTGCATGACGCCGCGCGCGTGGCGGAGGCCGACGTGCCGACGGTGATGCTGTTCGTGCGCAGCAAACGCGGGCTGTCGCATACCCGCGAGGAGGACACCGATGAGGCCGACCTGGAGCTCGCCCTCAGCGCGCTCGAACGGCTGGTGACGGGCGAACTCGCCCGACGCAGCTGAGGGCGGTCATCATGCGGGCCCGCGTCACCTCGGGGTCGGCAGCTTGACGACGTCGAGCGCGAGCGGCCCGCAGACCAGCGCGGGCTGGTCAGAGCGCATCAGCCGGCGTCGCAGCAGGACGAACGCGGGTGCGCCGAGCGCTGCCGGCACGAGCAGCTGAAACAGCCGGTAGAGCAGCACCGCCGCCGTGGCGTCCGCGACCTTGACGCCGTAGAGCGCGAAGACGGCGACCAGCGCGCCTTCGGTGGCCCCAATCCCGCCGGGCACCGGGATCAGGTTGCCCAGCTGGCCGATCAGGTACCCGAGCACCAGGGTGCCGAACGCCGGGACCGTCCCCACGGCGGCGAAGCCGAAGCCGAGCCCGGCGATGTCAAACGCCATGTAGGCGAACGAGCCCACGATGACCCCGAGGCTGTGCGAGCGCAGCAGAATGATCGCCTGCTCCACGCCGTCAGCGCCAGCCGTCAGCCCGGAGCGCAGCATGTCCCGCGCGCGAGCGCGCCAGCGACCGTGCCCAGGGCCCGCGCCCCGTTTCCCCAGCCCGCGCAGAAGCTTGGGACTCACCGCGATGACGACGATGCCGACGGCCGTGATCAACGCCGGGACGAGCGTCAACAGCGCCGATTCCCGGCCGGCCAGGATGCCAACGAACACGCCAAGCCCGACCAGCACGAGCGCAAAGAAGTTCGCGGCGCTCGTGACCACGAAGAAAGCCACCGTGCGGCGCGCGATGTGATCGGTGGGCATCCCGGCCTGGCGGAGCGCCCACACTCCGAGCGCGAGGCCGCCGGCGCCGCCGGCCGGCAGCAGCGCGTTGGCGGCCTGTTCGGCCATCGCGATGTCATAGCTCAGCCCCCAGGGCATCCGCGCGCAAAACGTCTCGCGGAACACCAGGAGGTAGCCGGCGCAGGACCCGACTTCGGCCAGGGCGATGGCGACGATCCAGATCGGCTGCACGCCCTCGAGCCGCGCCCGCACCTCGCCGAGTCCCGGCAACGCGCTGATCGCGATGACGACGATCACGACGATGGCCGTGATCTCGGCGACACGCGCCAGCAGATGCCGGGGATGGAGCTCGTCGGGCACACTCCTCCCCCCTGCGGCGGGTGCAGTCGCAGGCGCGTCGCTCACGGGACCCGCTCCATCTCCGATCTCACCATTACCCCGTGAGCTTCGCAGGCGTGACCGCTGCGCCGCTGTGCGCCACGGATCCGGCGTCTCCGCTCCTCGCCTCAGGCGCGCAGCGCCGCCATCGGCGTGATCCTGGCCGCGCGGATCGCCGGATAGCAGCCGGCGAGGACCCCGACGGCGACGCCGAGGAACGGAGCGGCGAGCACGAGCGTCGTGTTCATCACCGGCGTCCAGTGGTTGCCCGACGCGATCGCGGCGGTCGCGAGCACCCCGACCGAGGTGCCGAGGATCCCGCCCAACATCCCGACGCCGGCTGCCTCGAGCACGATGAGCCGAGCGATCTCGAGCCGGCTGTAGCCGAGCGCGCGACGCAGCCCGACCTCTGACCGGCGTTGCGCCACCGACATGATCGTGACCGCCACGATCGAGAGGAAACCGATCCCGAGGCCGGCGAGACTCAGCACGCTCAACAGCGTCGACAGCGACGCCTGCACCTGAGACCGCAACGTCGTCGGGTTGGGCGGCACCTCGGCGGTGACCTGGCCGGGCTGGTACGGATCGAGCTCGGCAGGACCTTGGTGGCCGATCAGCTGCGCTGCGCCCGGCGCGGTCCGCGCGATGACCCGCCGTGGCTCGCGGTCGCCGGCGATCACGCCGGCCACGTACGGCGGCACGATCACCCCGAGCAGTGCCTGCGACTCCTGCTGGGAGCCGGACACGATCCCGACCACCGTCACCACGGTCCCCGAGACGCTGATCGCCGGGTCGCCCAGCGATGAGCTGATGCCCAGCTGTGACGCGGCCGCGGAGCCGAGCAGCGCGACCATCTGATGGTGCCGGTCGGCGCCGGTGTCATAGAACCGCCCCGAAGACAGCGCCGCTCCGATCGCCGCCAGCGCCGACGGGGACATGGCCGTGACCGACAGCTGCGTCTGGGACGCGCCGCTCGCCGACGGACCGATCGCAACCGGTAGCGGCTGCTGCTGATCGATATCCCACACCAGCCCGGCACGGGTGACGCCGCGCAGCCTCGCCAGCCGGGCCACGTCGGTCTCCGACAGCGTCGAGGGCCCCTGGAACTCGACTGTCGTCGCGCGCAGCTCACTGAACGATGCCGAGACCGCGTTGGACGCGCTCTCGGTCAGGCCGTTGGTGGCGGTGAACGCTCCCACCGCGACGATCGTCCCGAGCGCGCACAACAGCGTCCGCACCGGATGGCGTACGACCGAGGTCGCGGCCTCCACGAGCGCCGAGCGCAGACCACTCACGGTCACCCGCCGCCCGGCAGCGTCTCCGCGTCCAGAAACGCGTCCGCGCCCTCGGACACGGCCCCGTCGCGGACGCTCAACAGTCGCGGCAGAGTCCGGGCGATCCCCATGTCGTGAGTGACGATCACCACCGCGACGTCAGGGGTCTGATTGCCGATGAGCGTCTGCAG
Organism: uncultured Actinomycetota bacterium; assembly: GCA_963758035.1. Lineage (GTDB taxonomy): Bacteria > Actinomycetota > Thermoleophilia > Solirubrobacterales > Solirubrobacteraceae > Palsa-465. The sequence continues at coordinate 237,393 of CAVWTW010000009.1, read as the reverse complement.
CACCTCGCTGGTCGTGCGCTCGTCGAGATTGCCGGTCGGCTCGTCGCACAGCAGCACGCGTGGGCGCTGCGCCACCGCGCGCGCGATCGCCGCCCGCTGGCACTCGCCGCCGGACATCTCGCGCGGGAGGAACCGCCGCCGGTGCGACAGACCGACCTGTGCGAGCGCCTCGATGCTGCGTTGGCGGCGCTCGCTGGGCGCCAGCCGACGCGGGCGCAACCCGAGCTCGACATTCTCCTGCGCGCTCAGCGAGGGCAGCAGGAACGACTGCTGGAACACGAACCCGAAGAACCGACCCCGCAACGCGGTTTGCTCGCCGTCGCTCAGCCGGGCCACGCGCCGGCCATCGACGCGGTAGTCGCCGCTCGTCGGCAGGTCAAGCAACCCGAGGAGGTTCAGGAGGGTCGACTTCCCCGATCCCGAGCGTCCGACGATCCCGAGCACCTCGCCGGCCCCTACCGAGAAGGTGGCGTCGCGGAGCGCGTGCACCGGAGGCGAGCCCGGATACGTCCGCCCCACACCGGTGAGCGTCAACAGGTGTTGGGGGTAAGGCTCTCGCGCGGCGCTCATGCTCAGCCGCTCAGCCCGATCACGACCTGCTCGCCGGCCTTCAGCCCCCCGCCGATCGGCCGTACGACCTCACGGCCCGCGAACGCGAGCCCGGCCCGGACGGGCACCGACACCTGACGCCGGCCCTCCAGCACCGTCACCGACGACGCTCCTGAGGCGGCGGTGATCACCGCGGACACCGGCACCACCCACTGCAGCCCTCCCGCCTGACCGGTGTGGATGTGCAGCGCCATGTTCTGCCCGACATAGCGCGCCGCCTGGTCTGGCCTTTCCGGCGTGAGGGTCAGCTTCGAGCCTGGGCCGCCGCCTGGCGCTCCGTCGGGACGCTTCGCGCTCAGCCGAATCGCGAACGATCCGTTGCTCAGATCAGAGGTTGCCCGTCCCGTCGCGCCCACTCTCAGCAGGCTCGCCGTGTTCGCGTCGGTCGTCGCCTGAAATGACAAGCGCCCCGATCCGAGCTTGGCCAGTGGCTTGTCGCTCGAGATCGTCTGGCCCGGATGTGCGACCGAGACCACGGTCACCGGCAGCGACGGCGTGAACATCACCTCCCCGAGCGGGACGGTCGCGTACTGCACCGGTCGGGCCTTGTGCTTGCGGCCCGACCGGACCGGCGGACCCGGCGCGGTGATCGCCGCGAAGCCGACCCGCTGATAGAGGTCGGCGACCGCCGCCGCCGTCCCGGCCCCGTACGTGCCTGCCGTGTCGGATCCGATCGAGAACCCGACCGTCTCGAGGCCCGCCTGCAGCTCGCTGACCTCGATGCCGCTGCTGCCATAGCTCATCGTCGAATACGCCGGGATCTGGCCCCGCAGCACGAACACCGGGCGCCCCGCGACCGCCGCGATCAAGCTCCCTTCATTGACCTGGGCGCCGGGAGCGGTCGCCACCGCGGTCACCACCGCCAGGTCGCCCCCCAGGTCGCCCGGCGCTCCCACCGAGATCGCCCCACCATCCGTCAACGTCCCGCGCAGCACCACGGTCGTCCGCGCGTGCGTCAAGACCACCGGCGCCGTCAACACGGAAGCGGCGGGCGCTCGGGCGCGCGCCGCCTGCTCTGCCGGCGTCGAGACCCCCCGCCCGATCAAGAACGCCACCACACCGACGACGACCGTCAACGCCAGCACCGCCCCGACCACCAGCCCGCCACGCCCCCGCACCGGCGCCCCTCGATCATCTTCGCGCGCCCCGCGCCGCGCCACGAGCAGTCGCTTGCGCACGTCGCTCATGGCCCCACCAACGGCGGCTTGATCCCGTACCGGCGCTCAAGCGAGGTGATCTGCCCATTGACCTGGCTCTGGAGCGCCGACACAGCGCTTGCGTTCTGGGCCAGGTACGCCGCCCGGCGGGCGTTCAACAGCGACGTCGTCTCGTCGATCACCCCCGCCCAGCACGCCGCCAGCACCTTCGCTCCCTTCGCCTGCAGCGCCTGCACCTTCGGGCTGTTCGCGCTGGAGGGGCTGATCGGGCCAAGCCGGCTCTGCAAGCGCCCGTACAGGCTCGTCACCGACGTCGCGGGCACTCCGTGCGCGGCGCTACAGGTCGCTGCCTTCTTGCTCATCGCCCGTACCTGCGCCGATCGACTGACCTGGTTGACGACGTTGAACCAGCTGGAATTCAGCTGCCCGAGCTTCGCCGAGCCAAACAGCGGGGCGTGCCCCTGCGTGGTCCTGAAGCAGTGGCCGATCCGTGCCTGCCACGCCCTGCGCTCCGGCGCGCTCATACCACTCTGCGGATCGACGAAGGCCGCCCCAATGCCGGTGAAGAGCCCCAGGTCGTGGCTGGACTCGATCGCGGGCAGGTTGGGAAACTGCGGGTTGCCCAGATCACTCGGCGGCCCACCGGTCGGAAAGTCTGGCGCCGGAAAGCCGTCGTTGGTCATGCAGTCGTCGAGCAACTTGGTCTGCACCATCTGGGCAAAGCTCGCCAGCTGCGAGCCAATCACCGCGTCGGCGCCGTCTCGAGGGGCGACGAAGGCGACCACCGCTGCCGCGATCGACGTCTGCGCGCCAGCCCCGCGAGGCGCAGCGCTCCTGGAGCCGCCGCACCCCGACAGCACGCCGGCGCCGCCAAGGCATACGGCCACAATGACCCCGAGGGCGCAACGTCCGTAGGCGCGATCGTGAATCTGCCTAACTAGCGAACACAAGTCGGGTCGCTGTCGTGCAGCGGCACCCGTGGCGTCACCCCGAGACCTGCCCGCATATCGACGCCAACACCGACTGCCATAGACATGGCAGCACGCGTGAGCACTTTCATGGCGACCCCCTTCATTTCACTGGTGAGACCAGACATCTGGTCCCCGGCGGCCCCGAGCACGGAATCGTATACGCCAAGCGGCATTCCGCGCAAGGTTTGACGCTCAGGCCACAGGTGGACCCCGCTCGAAGGACGAGTGAGTGCGGATGGCGTCGCAGCGCTCGTAAGAGTCCTCTCACAAACACCGTGAGAGACGCCGTGAGAGATAGGATCGTCGCCGAGTTCTGAGGTGTGAAGGCGGGACACGACGAAACGTCTCGGTGGTGGCTCAGGCGGGGACGTTTCGTTGCCGAACGAAAGGACCACTATGCAGCGATTTCGTCCAGTCACGCTCACGATCGCGAGCGTCTTCGTTTTAGGGGCCGCTCTGCTCTCAGCCGCCGCAGCGCAGGCAGCGGTCGCCAAGCTCGCCGCGCCGCTGTGCCAGACGCAGCTGTCGCTGTGTGCGGATGCGCCAGCGGGCACGTTCGGCGATGATGTGTACGTCGGCCATGACGAGCCGTCGGTGTTGTTCAAGTCCAGCGTTCCCGGGTCGGGGAATGACATGACCTATACGGTCACACTCCCGCAAGACCCCAAACGGTTCCCGACGGCCAGCGGTGCCACCGGCACGACCTGGAACTTCCAGCTGCGGCCGACCTTCTGGTTTGGCCTGACGCTGTGCGATACCGAGTCAGCCCCCGAGTTCACCAAGACCTGCAACGCCGACACCGACGCCAATAACCTGGTCAGCTCGAACCCGAGCTCGCCCAATTACATCGGCAAGCACCCTGGTAACGCGTTCATGGAGCTGCAGTTCTATGGGCCCGGGTACGTGCCGCAGTTCGAGGGATTCGGCTGCACCGCTCACCAGTACTGCGCGGCGATGACGATCGATAGCTTGTCGCTCGACCCGAACCATGGCCAGGCGGGCAGCGACGGAACGCCCAACAACGCCGACTGCAACGACTTCGTGCTGGGCGGCGAGGAGCCGATCAACTGGGCCTACATCACGAAGAGCGGACAGTCTCAGGCTCCCGCCAATCCGCTGTTCACGGGAAGGCTCGAGGCCCCGAACTTTGCCGCGGTTGATCCGGACCTGCAGAAGGACCTGCTGATGAGTCCCGGGGACCGGATCCGGATCCACATGCACGACACGCCAAGCGGCTTCCGGGTCGACATGGTCGATCTGACCACCGGTCAGATCGGCTCGATGACGGCCTCGATCGCCAACGGGTTCGGCCATATTCTGTACCAGCCGGCCTCCGCCACGTGCAACGAGGCGCCGTACGCGTTCCACCCGGAGTACTCGACCGCGAACCCGCGCGGGAACACGTGGTCGATCCACACCTACAACGTCGCGATGTCAGACGAGATCGGGCATTTCGAGAACTGCCTGGCGATCGACGCACAGAACAACTGCACCGTTCCCGGTAGCCAGGACTCCGGCGGACTGGACGAGGACGACGGGAACAACTTCTGTGTGCCCGGCACCGACTCAACGCTGGTGATGATCGACGGATGCTTCTTTGACGACGAGGACTGGGACGGGCAGTCCTACCGACTGGACTGGCCCGGCACCAATCCCAACCCAGTGATCGACCGGCTGTTGCACCCGACGCCGGTGCGCTTCACCAGTCCCACCACTGACACCGGCAGGATCAATTACTCGACGATGGCCTTCGAAACCGACCTCCCGGCCATCGAGGGCGAAGGCGCGCAATTCAACCCACCGTTCTGTGACCCGGACACCGGCGCCAACTGCGTGAACCCACCGGCCGGGGCACAGTTCTATCCGTTCTACACCACGGCCCTCACCGACCGCGGCTGCGTGTGGCAGGAAGGGGGAAATTTCATTCCCGGGACGATCAACCACTTCGGAGGAAGCTCGACCGCCGAGTACGGAGGGCTATTGCGAGTGCTGTTCGCGGAGCCCGGCTTCACGACCAGCCGGCCGTTCTCGGACTTCAACAGCGGAGACCGATTCAACCCCTGTCCGACGTTCGGACAGGGTCCCGGGCGATAGCACCTGCGAAGGGGAGCGGCGCGGATGCGTCGCTCCCCTCGTAGCGCGGGCTCATGGCGATGACCGCCTCGATCGGCGCTCTGGGCCCACGGTCGTGTTCGACGGCCGGCTGAGGAGGCTCTCGACCCATAGCGCTGTGCTCGTGACGCGTCCCGCGTTGTGCCACTCGAACACGGTGCGGGCCGGAACGGTCAGCGCGTCCTCGGCTCGCAGCTCGATCGCGGTTCGCTCGGGGCTCCACAGCGTGAAGGCGAGCGCCCCGTCGCGCAGCAACACGAACGTCTCACCGGGGCGCGAGTAGCTGCCGCCGCTTCCCTCCCCTGGGGGCACGGTGAGAATCGCGGGCTCCAGGTCGTGACCCGACGCGCCGAGCTCCTGCCAGGTCACGCCGCCGTGGTTGACGGTGCTCGGTCCGCTGCCGACACGGATGACCGCGGCCTGGGGCGCCCTCGAGCTCGCCAGCGCGCTCATCGGGACGAGCAGGGCGTCCGCGATCCGCGCGATGATCGAGCTCGTCACGGTCGCCTCGCCACGCTCCAGCGCGGAGAGGGCGGCGGATGAAAGACCGACACGAGCAGCGAGCTCCTTGATGGTCAGACGCCGGGCCCTGCGCGCCTCGCGCAGTCGCGCGCCATGTCGCGGCATCCCTCCGGGCTTCGAGCCGTCAGGCCGCCCGGCCAGGGCGGTGGCGATCGCCGCCGGATTCCACCCGCGATCCGTGCGAAGGCTCGCGATCTCCCGCGCCCGATTCACGGCGTCGGTGCTGTAGAGGCGCTGCCCGCCGGGGGTCCGGGCCGGGGCGAGCAGATTCTTGGTCTCCCACACGCGCAGGGTCTGCGCGCTGACGCCGGCCGCAGCCGCGGCTTCGCTGATCGTGCAGAAGTCCTGGCCATCGATGTGGCGCACACGCGGATCCTAGGTGACGCCCGGCCACCCGGATCACCGCCGTCCGGCCAATCCGCCAGCCGTTCACCCTTGACAAGACCACCACAAGACTTGTAGCTTCGCGGCGCGGCGCGGCGCCCCGGGTTGCAGGCAACGGCGACGCGGCGCCGCCGATCACGCCACGTCCGATCAGAGGAGAGAGCACGTGAGCCGGGACACCGCCGCAACTGCGACCGCCGAGCGACCGGTCTCCGAGGAGGACGTCCTCTCGGAGTTCGGGTACAAGCAGGAGCTCAACCGCAGTCTGAGCGCCTTTGACCTGTTCGGGCTGTCGTTCTCGACCACGTCGATGACCACCGGGGTCTTCCTCATGGTCGGACCGACCCTGGCCATCGCCGGCACGCTTGGCATGTGGCTGGTGCTGCTGGTGGGCTTCCCCACCCTGGCCATCGTCTTCGCCTACGCGGCACTGTCGCGGCGGATCCCGATCGCCGGTCAGGAGTACCAGTGGGGGCGTCAGATCTTCAATCGCGTGGCCGGGGTGGCGGCCGGATGGCCCGGATTCATCTGGGCACTCGTCGCGGTCGTCGCGGTCAGCTACGTCCTGGCAGCGACGGTACTGCCGGCGCTGCTGTCCTACACGTCGTCGCCGGACGAGACCACGTGGATCGCGGTGCTTGTCGTCGTCGTGCTCGCCGCGGTGCTGATCGCCTCGGTCAAACTGTCGGCCTCCATCACGCGCTACGGCGCCATCAGCGAGATCGCGGTCATCGGCGGTCTCACCATCCTGCTACTGGTCGTCGGGGCCATCCGCGGTCACCTCACGGGCGGCAGCCTGGTCTTCAGCCACAAGGGGATCCCCTCGGCCCACTACTTCTCCCCGTTCGGCTGGAAGACCGTCGGCGCGTTCTGGCTGGCACTGACGGTCGTGTTCTTCAGCTCCGGCACCACCGGGTGGCAGAACGCGGGCGCCGCCGCCGAGGAGGGCCCGGACCCCGGACGCAACGTGCCGCGGGCGATGTACGCCACGGTGATTCTCGTCACCGTGATGCAGATGCTATTCCTCGTCGCGCTGGTCCTCACCATCAAGCCGAGCCAGCTGGCCGCGATCTCCCAGTCCCCCACCGCCGTCAGCGACATCGTGCGTGGGACACTGGGCACGGTCGTGGAGAAGGGCTTTCTGATCCTCGTCGCCTTCAACATCTGCACCTGCGCGATCGCGTGCTTCCTGCAGGCCACGCGCTACGCCTTTGCCATGGCCCGGGACGGCAACTTCCCCGGCCACCACGTGCTGCGGCTCTCCTCGGTCCACCCGCGACTCAAGACGCCGGTCAACGCGATCGTGCTTTCCACCGTGGTGATCGTCGCCTCACTCGCCTTCTTCGGTCCGCGCACCAGCGCGCTCAACAACATGATCGGCGCGGGTAGCCTCGTGGCCGTGTTCGTGTACCTCGTCGGCGTCACCATCTATGCCGCGGGCGGGTACCGCCTGCCGCTCAAGGTGGCGGTGCGCGAGCGGGTCTCGCCGGTGCAGCGCTGGATTCTCGTCGGCATCTCCTACGTGTGGCTCCTCTTCATGCTGTGGACGTTCCACGAGTCCTCGTTCAAGGACGTGTGGCTTTACCTGGCGGCGATGTTCGGCATCGGTGGGATCTTCGTGATCAGCGTGGCGCTGTCAGGGCGACGTGAGGGGGCGACGGCCCCCGCGGTCGCGGTGGCGACCACCGACGCCGCGCCGGACCGCGACGCGGGATGACGGGCACGGCGTCACGGCGTGACGACCTGAGCGGCGGCGAGGGTGGCACGGGCGGTCTGGCGCGGGTCAATCCCGAGTGGTTCGCGCACGAGGTCTGCGCCGAGGGGATCACCCGGATCTGGGAGCCGCGGGTGTGCGAGCTCCTGCAGTCCAACATGTTCCTGGTGCAGGACGGCGACGAGCAGCTGCTGGTGGACACCGGCCTGGGTGTCGCTGCGCTGCGCGAGTCTCTTCCGAAACTGCTGGAGCGGCCGACCCCGCTGTTTTTGACCCACTCGCACCGCGACCACGTCGGCGGTGCCCACGAGTTCGAGGAACGCCTGGCTCATCCGTGGGAGAGCGATCAGCTCGTCGCAGGGCTCCGTGGGTCGCTGCTGCGCGCAGACATGGCGCCCGCGTACGTGACGCTGCTGGAAGCTGCGGGGTATCCCGTGCCCGATTGCCTGCTCGATGAGGTCCCCGCCGGGTGCGATGTGACCGCGCACGCCATTCCTCCGGCGCCCGCGACGCGACGCGTGCAGGAGGGGGACACGATCTCGATCGGCACACGCCGGTTCGCCGTGCTCCACGTCCCCGGCCACACGCCGGGCTCGCTGGCGCTGTTCGAGGAGCAGACCGGCGTGCTGCTCGCCGGTGATCTGCTCTACGACGGCCCGCTCATCGACTTCCTGCCGGACTGCGACCCCGCGAGCTATCGGAAGTCGATGGCCCGCGTGCTCGAGTTGCCGCTGACGACGGTGTGCGGGGGTCACGAGCCGCCGATGTCGGCGCGACGGGCGGCGGAGGTCGGACAGGCGTATCTCGCGCAGTCAGGCGCGAGCTGACCGGCATGGACGTCGCGATCGGTCTGCCCGGACTGCCTGACCTCGAGAGGCCTGAGGGGCTGCTCGACTGGGCGCGCGCGGCCGAGCGCTCCGGGTTCTCCTCCCTCGGCGTGATCGACCGCATCGTCTTTGACAACTACGAGCCGCTGGTCACGCTGGCGGCGGTGGCCGCCGTCACCACGCGTATCGGCCTGATGACCGCGATCCTCATCTCGCCGTATCGGACGAACACGGCGTTACTCGCCAAGGAGTTGGCCACCATCGACCGGCTGTCACGGGGACGGCTGACGGTTGGGATCGGGATCGGTGCGCGTGAGGACGACTACACCGCCAGTGGGCTGGTTGCGCGCGGGCGAGCCCGGCGCCTCGAGGCGCAGATCGACGAGATGCGCACGATCTGGCGCGGCGACGTCCGCGGATACGCGGGCCGCGTCGGCCCCCCTCCGGTGATGCCGGACGGCCCGCCACTGATCGTCGCGGGACACGTGCCCGCCGCCCTGCGCCGCGCCGCCCGGCTGGGGGACGGCTGGATGATGGGCGGTGGCAGCCCAGACGAGTTCACGGCCATGGCGGCTGACGTGCGCGCCGAGTGGACGGCTCTCGGGCGTGATGGGCGTCCGCGCTTGGTCGCTCTCGCCTATTTCGCGCTGGGTGACGACGCCGCCGGCGCGGTCACCGCGTTCACCGACCGCTACTACAACTTCCCCGCCGACCCAGGCGACCAAGCGCTGATCGATGCCGCGCAGGTGGAGACCCTGGCACAGGTGATCGCCCTCGGCGCAGCAATGACGCCGGACGCGGTACGGGACCTGCTCGCCGCTTGGAGTGCGGCCGGGTGCGACGAGCTCGTCCTGCTCCCGTGCGCATCTGACCCCGGGCAGGTGCGCCTTCTGGCGGAAGCGATCGGCCTGTCTGCGGCGTGACGCCGAAGCAGGGGTGCGCGGCGCGGCCCACTCGGCGTGGCGTGCCGCGGAGGGCTGAGACGGTCGGGCTTGGCTGTGGGCGATCCGGCACCGAACTACCCACATCCGGCCTAGAGGGTTGGACTACGACCGTCCCACAGGCGCTTCGGGACGGCGCCACCCGATCGCCAGCGCCGGTCCGCGGTTCAGGGGGTCCAGTTCTCGGCGAGCGGCGTGAGCTGGAGCTCGTGGGTGGCCGAGCGCGCGTCCTGATTGGCGAGGAACAGGACGGCATCGGCGATCCTGCGGGGGTCGGCCAGCGCCTCGGGCGAGACCCCGGGGCGTGCGGACCCGTCGAGCGGCTGGATGCCGGCGTCGACGATCAACAGCGCGGCCTGGATGCCGTGAGGGCGCAGCTCGAGCGCGGCCGCGTGGGTGATCGCTCGCACGCCGAACGATCCGGCCGCCCACAGCCCGCGGCCTGGCATCGCGCGTCGCGCCGAGCCGCCGGTCACCTGCACCAGAGTTGCTGCCCGGCCCTGCGCGAGCGCGAAGCGTCCGCTGGCCGACAGGAACGAGAAGGCGGCACGGGCCGGGGCCGCTGCCCACGAGTCAAAGCCGTCGAGGTCGGCCTCGGCAATCGGCCCGCCGCCGAAGGGCCCGGCGCGCTCGCCTCCGTATGCAGCGGCGGCGTTCACGATCAGCTCGACTCCACCCTGAGCCGCGGCCGCCCGCTCCAGTACGTCGTAGACGCTGGCAGGGTCGGTTACGTCGGCCTTGAGCGCGAGCGCGCCGGCCGCGCTGACGCCATCCAAGGTGCTCTGCGACCGCGCCACCCCGGTCACCGCCCAGCCGTCGCCCACCAGCAGTTCGATCACCGCGCGACCCAAATTGCGCGCTCCGAACACAACCGCGCTGCGCTGCCCACCTTGGATATCGCTCATCGCATCGCTCGATTCCGTCGAGGGGTTCAGGTACTCCGACCGGCCGCACCAGAATCATCCCACCGCTCACGCGGCGGTCGTCGCCGGCGACTCCGGCGAGCCCGGCCCAGCCGCACGGCAACTGGATCTCTCTCGACCGCGCAACTCAGCGTGCTCGATAGGCTCGTTGAGGCAACCCAAAGGAGAGCTTCAATGGGCACCCATGCGACTGACCCCAATGCCATTCCCGACGTGGACCGGACCCGTTGGCGGATTGATCCGAGCCGCTCGAGCGTCGAGTTCCACGTCCCCAACTTCTGGGGTCTGGCGACCGTCAAAGGAAAGTTCGAGCGCTACGACGGCACCCTTGAGCTGGACAAGACGCCTGCGATCGAACTCACCATCGACGCGGCGAGCCTCAACACGAAGCACAAGAAGCGCGACACGCACCTGCGCTCCGGCGACTTCTTCGACGTCGCCAACCACCCTCAGACCCGCTTCGTCTCCGACAGCGTCACGCTCACCGGCCGGCAGCTGAAGGTCCACGGCGACCTGCACGCCGCCGGTAAGAGCATCCCGGTCGACATGGACGCGACCGTCACGCCCGTCGGCGACGAACTCGAGGTCCACGCCGAGACGCACGCTGACCACAAGCACCTCGGCATGACGTGGAACCGGCTCGGCATGCTCGGCAGCAGCAGCAAGCTGATCGTGCAGGCCCGGCTGGTCCGCGACGACAAATAACCCGGTTGAATACGATCCCCCTGTGGCAACGGTGGGGAAAGGCTCAGTAGACCATCGGATATCGAGATGAGCCTCGCGTTCCTGCTGACATCGTTGGTGATCGTCGCCACTCCGGGAACCGGCGCGCTGTACACGATCTCAGCCGGCGTGTCGGGCGGAGCACGACGGAGTCTGATCGCCGCGGGAGGGTGCACGCTCGGGATCGTTCCCCACCTGGCGGCGGCAGTCACCGGAACCGCCGCGCTACTGCACGCCAGCGGCGTCGCCTTTGAGGTCGTCAAGTTGCTGGGCGTCGCCTACCTGTTGATCATGGCGTGGTTGACTTGGCGCGACCGCAGCACATTGGCCTTGGAGCACCAGTCAGCCGGTAAGCCGGCGGCGAAGGTGGTCGTCTCGGCCGTGCTGGTGAACCTGCTCAACCCGAAGCTCACGCTGTTCTTTTTCGCGTTCCTCCCGCAGTTCATCCCAGGCCATTCCGGCGGGCAGCTCGGCGCCATGCTCGCGCTCAGTGGCGTCTTCATGGCGATGACGCTTGTCGTGTTCGCGGGCTACGGATTATTCGCCGCCGCCGTGCGCGAGCATCTCATCTCACGGCCGCGGGTGGTGCGTCGGATGCGCCAGGCGTTCGCCGTCTCGTTCGTCGCCCTCGGAGCCAAGCTCGCCGCGACCACCCGGTAGACGGCTCCCGCCAGGCGTGAAGACACGGTCAGGCGGGCTGCCATAGCTCGACGCGATTGCCCTCCGGATCGGTGACCCAGCCGAATCGGCCGACACCCTCCATTTCCTGCGTCTCTTCAGCCACGTCCGCTCCCGTCGCTCGCAATTGCGCGAGCATGGCATCCAGGTCGCGGACCCGGAAGTTGAGCATGGTCTGCTGACCGCGGGACCCGAAGTAGTCGGTCTCGGACTCGAACGTCGCGAACACCGTCAGCCCGCTGTCCTGACGCCACCCCCCGTTCTCGTCGGCGTCCAGGCCCAGGCATTCGCGATACCACGCGCCCAGGGCCGCCGGATCGGCGGCTCTCACGAAGTATCCGCCGATTCCGAGCACACGTTCCATGCCGCCATCTTCCCACGCCCCTTCGGTCACGGGATCACGCTCTCGCGCCCGGCATCGGCGGGCGCCTCGATCCGTGAGCGTCGCGCGCTACTCGGGTAGCGCCTCGCCGGAGCCGCCCAGTTCCTCGGGGAAGTCCTTGAGCTTGGGCAGGCCATCCTTCATGGGCAGCACCGTCGACTCGTAGTTGACGTGCACTCCAGGTGTAAATGGAAGCGAGGGGATCGTCGCCGCGTAAACATCGACGAGGTCCCACTGCGGGTGCCGTGTCAGCAAATGGCCGCCACAGACCTTGCACCACTGGCGATAGCTCCGGTCGTTCTTGTGGTACTCGCCGATTTGGTCTGCTCCCTGGGTCACCTCTACCGCCTCGGGCTTCCAGAGCGTGAATGCGTTGACAGGGCCGGCGGACCAGCTCCTGCAAGACTCGCAGTGGCAGTAGCCGGCGCCCGCCGGATCGCCTGTGACGACAAGCTTGACGGCACCGCAGTAGCACTGTCCGTCGAAGGTCTTCTCATCCTGACTCATACGTCTCTCCCCCTCGCATAACGCGGTTTCCGATGTCCCAGTTGCCCGGCTCGCGACCCTTGCCTGGGACCCTACCAGCCCCGAGGAATGCGAATCGCGCCATCGACCCAGTGATGATCAGGTGGCCACGACGCTCATGGTGGCGCCTACCGGACGCGGCCAGGGACCTCGATTGCAAGTGAGCTCTATATAGGTAGACTTGTGGGGTGTCCCGGCGTCCGTCTCGTCAAACCACGTCCGTACTCGCCGCGTTGGCAGGCGAACCGCAGGCGTGGCGGTACGGCTATGAGCTGGGCAAGCAGGTCAACCTCGAAGCAGGGACCCTGTACCCGATCCTGATGCGGCTGTGTGACCGGGGACTGCTGGAAGCCACATGGGAGGCTGACCCCCCGGTCGGCCGCCCCCGCAGGCACATGTATCGCATCACCGCTGCAGGCGAGCACGCGGCCGCCGAGGCCCAGGCCGTCACAGAGCCGCGGGTGCCAGCGCGTCGCAACCGCCGGCGTCAGCGCACGCTCGGAACCGCGCGATGAGCGACCCCGGCCCCGCGGGCGATCGCTTCAGTCGCGCGCTGGCGATCGTGGTACGCCTGCTGCCGAGCCATCGATCAGACTGGGGACGGGCGATGCAGGCCGAACTGGCGGCCCTCGACGACGTCCGGGTCCGTCGACGCTATGCGCTGGGCTGCGCACGCGCGGTGCTTCGTGATCGCACGGCGATGCGCACGGTTGCGGCCCATGTGATCGCCGTGACGTTCGGTGCCGTCGCTCTCTCGTTCGCGATCTCGATCAGGGTCGTTGGCGTGCGGATCCAGACGATCGCGTTCGTCGTGGCTCTGGGAGTCCTCGCGTGGTCTGGAGGTCGACGCGGACCGCTGGGGCCAATCGCCGAGGATGGGCTCGCTCGGCGCATTCGCAGCGGAGGCTACGCGGTCCTCGGGGCCTACATTATGTCCACGCTCGCGTCCATCGTGCTCGTGTCGCCACAACACGATCGCAGTGGCGTCTGGGCGTCCTACATGGCCTTGACGGTGTATCTCGCGACTGTCCTATTCGCCACGGCCCGCCACACGGCAGCGCCAACGCGCTGCTTGCGACTCATCACCGCACTGACGATCGCCGGGTTGGCGGCGTGGTGGCTTCCGATGCTGCTTTATGCGACGGTCCGAGCTCACCCGAGCTGGGCGCTGCTCAGCGTCGCCGTAACCGCGGTTCTCGGCCTAGTCGTCGCAACCGTCCTGCGCTGGCCTTCCCGCCAGGCCGCCCTGGCGGCACTGGCCAGCGGCGTCGCTACCTGCCTGCTGATCTTCCTTGCTGCCCAGTCCACCTACCTGCTCGACCCACAGCTCGTACCCGACCTCGGGCCCGTTGCGGGGATGACCGCCACGGGTCAGGTCGCCCAAAATCGCGCTGAGGCGGCCGATCCCTACGTCGCCGAGTTCCTCTTGGGCGCAGTGCTCGGTGCTGTCCTCATCGCCGGAATCAGCGCACGGCGACGCGTGCCGCGAACCGAAACAACTCTCCCCGTCACCTGAACCGCGACGGGGCGGGCAAAGGGCTCCACGCTGTGTCTCAGATGCTCATCCGACGATCGGCAGTGTGCGCTCGTCTTGGAGCTCTGACAGCGCTGTCTGCATGTCGCCGACGATCTGGTCGTAGACGTGTGCGTGTTCGGGCTCGGGGCCGAAGCGCTCGGCGAGGTCGATCGGGGGCAGAACTTCGATGGTGATCTTCGCCGGAAGGGGCAGACGCGGCGGAAGATCAAGCACGCTGAGGCCAAACGGCGGCGCGAGCGCGACTGGCAGGACCTTGATCCGAGTCAGCTTGGCCCACCCGGTGAGCTGCGCGGCGCGCTGGCCGCGCGTGAGGAACAGCGCCGTCTCCTGGCCGCCGATCGCGACCACCGGGACGATTGGCACGCCGCGTTCGGTGGCGAGCCTGATGAAACCCTTCCGGCCGCCAAACTCGATCCGGTCTGAGTGCGAGGTCGGTCGGAACGTCTCGTAATCGCCGCCAGGGTAGACGAGGACCGGTGCGCCTCTGTCAAACGCCTTACCCGCGTTGTCATGTGAGGCAGCCACAGTCCCCCAGCGGCGGATTCCCGTGGCCGGCATGCGGGCGGCGATGTCATGCGCGAGCTGATGAAAGCGCCGGTCGGGACCGAACCTCGTGTAGAACGCCGTCGCGAAAACGAACGTGTCGGCGATCATCGTGCCGCCGGAATGATTTCCCACCAGCAGCGCGGGCCCGGAGTCGGGGATGTTCTCCAGCCCCCGAACCTCGCCACGGAAGTAGGTCGCCATGACCGCGCGCCACAGCGGCAGCACCCGACGAATGTAGTCAGGGTCCCACGCGTCGATGTCGTTCCCATCCAGCGTCCGTCGTAGGTGCACGAGATCGCCGACGGCCATCTGGCCCGAGGCGACCGCCCCGTCGGCGGAGGTGAGCGCGGCACGCAATGCAGATCTCGCCAATGACACAACTGCCTGCTACCCCGCGTGACCGATTTGACGCCGCCCTCAGACACGCGCGTTTGACGCCGCCCTCAGACGCGCGCCTCTTGCCGCCCGTCGCTTACACTCCGAATGAACATTCATTCGGATGCCTGATGAGACGAGGCTTGCTATGTCGTGGAGCACAGCGGATATTCCGAACCAGGCCGGTCGCGTCGCGGTCGTTACGGGCGCAAACGGCGGTCTCGGGTTCGAGACAGCACTGGTCCTCGCACGTCACGGCGCGCGCGTCGTGATGGCAGCCCGCAACCCGGAGAAAACTGCGCGGGCACTCGCGCGGATACGCGCCGATGTTCCTTCGGCTTCGCTGGACGTCGTCCCTCTCGACCTCGGATCGCAGGCCTCTGTCAGGAGGGCGGCGGACCAGATCTTGGCCGATCACCCGCGCCTGGACCTGCTCGTCAACAACGCCGGCGTCATGGCCACCCCGGAGCAGAAGACCGTCGACGGGTTCGAGATGCAGTTCGGAGTCGACCACCTCGGCCACTGGTCGCTGACCGCGCTCCTATTACCCGCGCTCTTGGGTACGACGGGGGCCAGAATCGTGACGGTCACCAGCAGCGCGCACCTCATCGGCCGCGCCGTCGATCCCGCGAACCCCCATCTCGTCGGCCGCTACCGACCCTGGCGCGCATACGGCCAGGCGAAGCTCGCCAACTTCCACTTCGGGATCGGTCTCCAACAAAAGCTGCAGGCCGCGGGCAGGACGACGGCCAGCCTGATCGCGCATCCCGGCCTGTCCAACACCGACCTTCAGACCGTGAGCGTCCGGGAGACCAACGGGGGGGCGAGTCAGCGGTTCTTCGAGATCCTCGCTCAGCGGACGGGAATGACCGCGGCCGACGGAGCTCTTTCGCAGCTGCGCGCAGCGGTGGACCCCAACGCCAAGGGCGGCGAGTTCTACGGCCCGTTGTTCGTCAACAGCGGCCCGCCCGTCCGCAAGCCGATCTTCCGTCCCGGAATGGAGTCGGCGATTGCCAAACTGTGGGCAGTGTCCACACGGGAGACGGGAATCCCGCTCGAGGTTGGCGCGGGGTGACGCCCGACACGAGTGCCGAGCTTGTCGATCGTGCCGCACTCGTCCGGCGCGCGCTCCGGAGCCTCGTCGCCGAGCACGGCTTCCACGGCGCCTCGATGAGCGCCGTCGCGCGTCACGCCGGCGTCGCGACCGGGACCGCCTACACCCACTACGCCTCTAAAGACGCGTTGGTCCTCGCCGCCTACAGAGAAACCAAGGAGCAGCTGGGGGCCGCGGCGACGAGCGGCCTGAATCCGCGCGATGCGCCCAGGCAGCGCTTTCGCCAGATCTGGCTGGCGACCCACCGCCACCTGGCGCACCGCCCCGAGGACGCATGCTTCATCTTGCAGGTCGACCACTCCCCGTACCGACAGGACTTGTACGCGGCCGTGATCGCCGACGATGAGCCGCTGCTGGTGGCTGTCACTGCTCCAGATGTCATTGCACAGATGCTGCCCCTTCCACTGGAGGTGATCTGGGAACTCGGCCTGTCCCCCGCCGTCCGGCTCGCCGCCATCGCGCGCGAGATCCCGCTCAGCGACGAGCAGCTCGCTGAGATCGCCGACGCCTGCTGGCGAGCGGTCAGCCGCCCCTGACCTCCGAACCCGCCCACACGGTTGTCGGACGTCCTCCTGGGCTCAGCTGCTAGCGGCCGATCGCCTGCGGGAAGTTGAAGTAGTGGTGCGGGTCAATGCGCGTGCGCGTAGCGTTGAGGCGGGCCAGGTTGGCGCCGTAGTAGGCGTGCTCCCAGCCGTGCAGGTGCGGATCGATGTAGTTCTGGTAGGCGTTGCCGGAGACGAACGGCCGCATCTTGTTCCACGCCTGTTGGACCCAGCCGGTGGCAGCGACACCGGAGTAGTACTGGATGCAGAAGAGCGGACCGCGGTGCACGAAGGCGGTCTGCTCGGCGCCGATGCGGCCGATCGCGCCCCCGTAGGCGTCACACAGGAAGGCGCCGGAGCCGGATGCCTCGGCCGCGGCGATCATCGCGGCGCGTCCGGCGGCCGGGAGCGGCTTTGTCACGTAATCCGACTTCGCCTGAAAGATCTCGCGCGACATCTGCCCTCCCGGAGCGGCGCCGGTCGTGTGACACCAGGCGAGCGTGTGCCCATCGCAGCCCGCGAGCAGCATCTGGATCGCCATATACGGGTGATGGGCGTTGACGGGCAGACCCGCACCCGGGACGGCCATCAGCGTCGTCACGAGGCCCGGAACGTCGCTCGACGATCCGAGGTACTGCCCGGTCGTGTAGATGTGCGGACCGGGCGACTCGACATGCAGGATCGCGGTGATCTTCTCGTTGACGTGCGGCGCCCACGCCTGCCATGCCTCGATCGCTGCACCTGCCGACGACCACGGCCAGGTGACCTTGAAGAACGTCGAGGAGGCCGGAATCGGATGGGTCGCAAACGTGAACTCGGTGACCACGCCGAAGTTGCCACCGCCGCCGCCCTTCAGTGCCCACAGCAGGTCCGGGTCTGAGTGCGCGTCGATTGACCGTAGGGTCCCGTCGGCGGTCACGATCTTCACTGCTCTCAGGCTGTCGATCGTCAAGCCCAGATGCCGTGCCGCGAGCCCGAATCCGCCGCCGAGCGTGACGCCGGCGATCCCCACCGACGGACACGAGCCGCCCGGGACCGTGACGCCGGACTGCGCCAGGCGGGCGTAGAGGTCAATCAGCTGGGTGCCGGCACCGACGGTTGCGGTGCCGGCGTGCGCGTCGACGCTGATCGTGTTGAGCTTGCGCAGATCGAGCACGACGCCCTTGGCCGCTGTCGAGTAACCCGCGTAGCTGTGCCCGCCGGAACGCGCCCGGACGGGGATTCCCTTCCCGGTGCAAAAGCGGATCGCGTCGCGGACGTCGGCGCCGTCCACCGGCCGCGCGACCGCGTCGGGCAGCACGTGGTCAAAGCGAGGGTCGAACACATGCGCGACCGCCTCAAAGCCCGGTGCCCGCCGCTCGAACACGTGGCCCCTGATCGCCTGCTGCAGTCCCGTTGGCATTTGCTCCCGATCCCCCGTTGCGACTCTACCCGGGCACGCTCGCGTTGAGGACCTTTCCCGTCCGTTCCCGACGAGGGCCCCGACAGGGAGCGGCCTATTCTCGATCGGCATGGCCGCCGCCGTCCATACACCGTTTGCCGCCGCCCGGTTCGGCGCCGCGTAGATGTCACTCGTCGACGAGGCGGCGCTTCGCGAGCTGACGCTGCGCGACGAGCAGCGCCTTCGCCGCCAGGCTCATCGGCTCCGTCCGGGCAACGAGGAGGGCCGGGTGCGCTTCGAGCAACAGCTCGCCGAGGCGCGCGCCCGGGTGCAGCGACGGCGAGCGTCAGTGCCCGAGGTCTCCTACCCGCCGCAACTGCCGGTATCCGCGCGTCGAGACGACCTGCTCGCTGCGATCCGGGACCACCAGGTCGTTGTCGTAGCCGGCGAGACCGGCTCGGGCAAGACGACCCAGCTCCCGAAGCTCTGCCTCGAGCTCGGGCGTGGCGTGCGTGGGGCCATCGCCCACACCCAGCCGCGACGGCTCGGGGCGCGCACCGTAGCGCAGCGGATAGCCGAGGAGCTCGGCGTGCCGCTCGGCGGCGCCGTCGGCTACGCGGTCCGCTTCGATGAGCGAGGCTCGCAGGACACCTTGGTCCGTTTGGTCACGGACGGGCTGTTACTCGCCGAGACCCGCCGCGATCCGCTGCTGCGCCGCTACGACACGGTGATCGTCGACGAGGCGCACGAACGCTCGCTCAACATCGACTTCCTCCTGGGCTGCTTGCATCGCATCCTGCCGCGGCGACCCGACCTCAAGCTGATCATCACGAGCGCGACGATTGACCCAGAGCGCTTCAGCGCGC
The DNA here is from genome assembly GCA_963758035.1 of uncultured Actinomycetota bacterium. GTDB lineage: Bacteria > Actinomycetota > Thermoleophilia > Solirubrobacterales > Solirubrobacteraceae > Palsa-465. Next base: position 218,564 of record CAVWTW010000009.1, on the reverse strand, counting down.
ACTTTGACGGCGCGCCGATCATCGAGGTCTCGGGTCGGACCTATCCCGTCGAGGTCCGCTACTGCCCGCCGCACGAAGACGAGGAGCTGCTCGACGCGCTCGCGGACACGGTTGACTCGCTGCTCGCCGAGCGCGATGGTGACGTGCTCGCGTTCTTCTCCGGGGAACGGGAGATCCGCGATGCGGCGGAGCTACTCACCGGACGGCTCGGCCCGAGCGTCGAGATCCTGCCGCTGTACTCGCGGCTCGCCGCCGCCGATCAGCAGAAGGTCTTCAGGTCGAACCGGACCCACAAGCGCCGCGTCGTCCTGGCCACGAACGTCGCTGAGACATCGCTGACCGTCCCCGGCATCCGCTGCGTCGTCGACACCGGCATCGCCCGGATCTCCCGCTACAGCGCGCGGCTCAAGGTGCAACGACTGCCGGTCGAGCCCATCTCGCGGGCCTCGGCCGACCAGCGCAAGGGCCGCTGCGGCCGCCTCGCCGATGGCATCTGCGTCCGCCTGTACTCAGAGGACGATTTCAACGCGCGACCGGAGTTCACCGACCCGGAGGTCGTGCGCACCAACCTCGCGAGCGTGATCCTCTGGATGACCGCGCTCGGCTTGGGCGAGATCGAAGCGTTCCCGTTTCTCGAGCCGCCCGACCGCCGCCAGGTTCGCGACGGCGTCGCGCTGCTGCACGAACTGCGGGCGCTGGACCCGTCGGCCACGGAGCCGCTCACACCGCTCGGTCGCAATCTCGCGCGGCTCCCGATCGATCCACGCCTCGGGCGCATGGTGCTGGAGGCCGGCAGACTCGGCTGCGCCCGCGAGGTGGCCGTCATCGCCGCCGCGCTGGCGATCCAGGACCCACGCGAGCGCCCCGCCGAGCAGCGCGGCCAGGCCGACCAGCTCCACGCGCGCTTCACGGATCGGTCATCGGACTTCCTTGCTTACGTCAACCTGTGGCGCTACCTGCGCTCGCTGGACGGCGAACTCTCGCGCTCGCAGGTCCGCAAGCGCTGCAAGGCCGAGTTTCTGCACTACCTACGTGTCCGCGAGTGGCAGGACCTCGTCGCCCAGCTCGAGGACGCGGCGCGTGAGGTAGGGGTGACCCTCAACGACGTGCCTGCCGAGGGGGCCGAGATCCACGCCGCCCTTGTCTCCGGGCTGCTCTCGCATCTGGGGATGAAGGACGGCCGATCCCGCGAGTACACCGGCGCGCGGGGGGCCAGGTTCGCGATCTTCCCCGGCTCGGCGCTCGCGCGTCGCGGGCCGACGTGGGTGATGGTCGCAGAGCTCGTCGAGACGACGCGGCTGTGGGGCAGGACAGCCGCGGCGGTCGATCTCAGGCAGGTCGAGCCGCTCGCCGAGCACCTCGTCAAGCGCTCGTACGGCGAGCCCCGGTGGGATCGACGCCGAGCCGCCGTCGTCGCGTCCGAGCGGGTGACGCTGTACGGCTTGGCGATCGTCGAGTCACGGACCGTCCAGTACGGGCGGATCGACCCGGCGGCCGCGCGCGAGCTGTTCATCCGCCGCGCGCTCGTCGAGGGCGATTGGGACCAGCGCCATGCGTTCATGGAGGAGAACGAGCGCCGCGTGGAGGAGGTCGAGGCGCTCGAGGCGCGGGCGCGACGCCGCGACCTACTCGCCGGCGAGGCGACGCGAGCGGCGTTCTTTGATGCGCGGGTCCCGGAGGAGGTCGTCAGCGGCCGTCATTTCGACCGCTGGTGGAAGCAGGCGCGGCAGACCCAGCCGGCGCTGCTCGACTACCCGATGGACGTGTTGATCGAGGGTGACGTCCAGCCCAACGACCAGGACCGGCCGGCGAGCTGGATTCAGTCCCATCCGCCGCTGGAGCTTGCACTGTCCTACCGGTTCGATCCCGGCTCAGCGGCCGACGGCGTCACGGTCCATGTCCCGCTCGCGTCGCTCGGGGCGGTGCGGGAGACGAACTTCGAGTGGCTCGTGCCCGCGTTTCGCTCGGAGCTCGTCGTCGCGCTCTTGCGGACCCTCCCGAAGCGGCTGCGCACGCCGCTCGTTCCGATCCCCGACACCGCGAGTGCGCTGCTTGCCAACGTCAAGCCGCGCTCCGGCCCGCTGCTGGAGGTGCTCGCCGAGGCGATCGAACGGCTGCGCGGCCTGCGCATCGGCGCCGCCGACTGGTCACTCGACGATCTGCCCGCGCACCTGCGGATGACTTTCTCCATCGAAGACGAGGACGGGACGATGCTCGCGGCGGGCCGATCCCTCGACGCGCTGCGCGACGAGCTGCGGCCGGCGCTGACGGCGCTCCTGGAGACCGCGGAGCCGGCACTCGCGCGACACGGAATGCGCGGCTTCGACATCGATGTGCTGCCGCGCACGATCGATCTGGCGGGCGGGACTGGTCTGCGCGGCTTCCCGGCGCTCGTCGACGAGGGCGAATCAGTCGGAATCCGGATCTGCGAAAGCTCGGGCGAACAGTCGGCGGTAATGGCCCGCGGGACCCGGCGGCTGCTGCGCCTCACCGTCCCCTCCCCGACCCGCTGGGTCACCGGCCAGCTCGGCCCGCAGCTGACCCTTGCGCTCACCGCCGCGCCCCACGGCACGCTGGAAGCAGTGATCGAGGATGCGACGAGCGCAGCGCTCGACGCGCTGGTCGCCAGTGGCGGCGGGCCGGCGTGGGACGCCGGGGCGTTCGCGGCGCTCCGCGAGCACGTTCGCGGCGACCTCCGGCCCACGACGCTTGAGGCGCTGGTCGCGTTCGGTCAGATCCTGGAGGCGGCGCGGGCCGTCCGCGAGCGGCTCGACGCGCTTCCGGCGAGCGCCGTCTTCGGGCCCGCGCGACTGGACGTCGCCCGCCAGCTGGGCCGGCTCGTGTACCCCGGGATGCTCGCGGCGGCCGGGGTCGCGCGGCTGGGCGATGTCGAGCGCTACCTGCGCGCCGCGGCGCGCCGCCTCGAACGGCTGGCGAGCCATGTCGCCGCCGACGGCACGCGGATGGCAGAGATCCACGAGCTGGAGGCTCAGGCCGCCGGGCGTAGTGACGTGATGTGGCTGATCGAGGAGCTGCGCGTCGCCCAGCTCGCCCCAGGCGCGGACGTCCGGCCGGGCGCGACGGTCAAGCGCGTCCGCGAGGCCCTGGCTGTGAACTGAGACACCTCGACCGACACTCAGCGGTCGGCCGGTCACGGAGCGTCCGCGGCCGCGACGGAGGTACGCGCCGGCTTGGCCGATCGGCTTCGTTCGCTGTTGTTGCACTCAAGTCGTAGCGCTGGTTGTCGATTACAGGTTGAGCGATCAGACCGTCGCGAGCCCAGAGGTGGAGACGATGCACGCATTCCGAGATCTTGCGTTGAAATGGAAGTTCTGCCTGCTCGCCGCCGGGTCGGTGGTCGTGATGGTCGTGCAGGCAGCACTGGCCGTGGCTGGACGTTCAGGCGGGGATGTCTCGTTGATCCTGGCGGGCGTCGGCGTCCTGTTCTGCGTTGTCGTTACATGGGCCACAGTGGCTGCCCTGCACCGCGACGCAAAGCTCGCGCATCAGCACATGCGCGGCGCGGCGAAGGCGGTGAGGCTGCAGCTGATGCGAGGGCTGCAGGCACTGGCCGACGGCGATCTGACGGTTGAGCTGCGCCCGGGTAGCGGCGGAACGGGCGCGCCCCCTCAGGGTGCGGCAGACGAGATCGGAGTGATGCTCACTCTCACCGGCGATCTGCGCGAGACGATGATCGCGGCCTACGACGCGTATAACCGCGCCACGGCGCATCTCCGTGATCTGGTCGGCAGCGTCGGAAACGCGGCCACGAGCGTCCATCAGGCCTCACAGCAGATGAGTGCGACGTCTGAGGAGTCCAGCCGCACCTCCGGAGAGATCGCGCACTCGGTGGAGGGGGTCGCGCAGGGGGCCCAGCTCCAGGTCCGCAGAGTCGACGCCGCCAAGACAGCCGCGCTACAGGTGGTGAGCGTCGCCGGCGAGGCCACCGACCGCGTCCACCGCACCGTGGCGATGGCTGGCGAGACGCGCTCTTTGGCTCAGAGAGGCGTGCAGGATTCTGACCGTGCCGGAGAGACGATGCACGAGGTCCGCGAGTCCTCTGAGGGTGTGACGGGTGCCATCCGCGAGCTGGCGGCCCACTCTGAGCAGATCGGAGTGATCGTCAAGACGATCACCGGCATCGCCGAGCAGACCAACCTTCTCGCGCTCAATGCGGCGATCGAGGCCGCTCGTGCCGGTGAGCAGGGCCGCGGCTTTGCCGTCGTGGCCGAAGAGGTGCGCAAGCTGGCCGAGGGATCGCAGAATGCCGCCGAGGAGATCTCGCGGTTGATCGCAACCATCCAGAGCAAAACCGCACGGGCCGTGGACGTCGTGACCGACAGCGCGCAGCAGACCGCCGCGGGCGCGGCGGCCGTCGATCAGGCCCGCGAGTCCTTCCAGTCGATCGATGCCGCGGTGCGCCAGATGACAGTCGAGATCGAGCAACTGGCCGTGGCCGCAGATCACATGGCCGACAGCGCCCACACCATGGTGGGCGAGATCGATGAGGTCGCGGCCGTGGCCGATCAGTCATCAGCGACCACTCAGGAGCTCTCGGCCTCTACCGAGGAGACGGCCGCGTCAGCTCAGCAGATCGCGATGTCCTCCGGAGATCTGGCCGCCAATGCAGCCCGGCTCACCGAGTTGGTCACCCGGTTCAAGACGACACAGGCGTGACAGCCCGTCCGACCGCGCACCCCCAGCTGACCGCCGCCCTGGCATCGCGCCCGTTCGGTGAGATCCTGAAGGTGGGCACTGTCGCCATCCCGAGCTTTCCCACGCCGCGCCCGCAGGTGCGAGTCGAATTCTTCGAGTTCGACCAACCGGCGATCGCGCTCGACGAATCGCCGCAGCAGTGCAGCACCCGACTAGTCGCCCAGACCCGTCCAAGCGTGGCTAACTTCCTGCCGACAGAGCACCTGCACGGAATCGCGGTGGCGTAGGTTCCCGCGATCGCCGGCTGGCGCTTCGCGGTGCCGACGGAGAACGTCTCCATCGGCGTGGAAGCGACGGGAATGGTCGGCGACGTCCACGACTGTCGTGATCCGGCCGAGCCTGCTTTGGCCGTCCCAGAGATCCCTTGTGCTCGGGGCGGTCGGATCCGGAGGCATACTCGGCAGGTACCGCCTCCTGGCCGCCGGGCCCTGGGTCATGGGCGTCCCCGCCCGAAGGCGAGCCTCGGGCACCGCGCCCAGCTGGAGGGGCGACTATGATGCACCGGCCTCGTTCCGGGACGAGCGTGCCCGTCGGGCGCTGCCCTCAACACCTGTGAGGCCTGAGCATGGATGTTTCCGTCACACACGCGCACGGAGTGTCGCTCCCGAACAACGACAGCCCGGATTTTGGTTGCACTCCGAAGGCGGCTCGATCGCTGAGCCGTCTGTCCCGCCGACCGGACCGGAGGACTTGATGTCTATTGACCACCGATGCTGGCTGTCGTGGACGCGACTCTCTCAGTTGGGGCCGTGGCGCCCACGGTTCAGGCCTCGCGGTTTTCTACTCGCCGGCGTGATCGCGCTCGGCGCACTGTCGGTTGGGCCGGCGGCGACGTTTGCGCGCGGTCCAGTGGCCCCGAGCCAGCCGCATCGGAGCCCCGTTCACCACGCCGACGCCGGACTCGTGGCGGCGTGGGGGTTCGGCGGCGGCCGCGGCGGCACCGGGACGACCATCGCGGATGCCCGTCGCCATGGGCCCGTAGTAACGCTGATTAACGCGAGGCTCACGAGGGGCGGCAACCACGGCGGTGCCGTCGTGTTCACGGGCCACCACTCGTTCGCGACGGCCCCGGCTACGCGCGGCCTGAACCTGACCTCGGGAATGACGCTCGAGGCATGGGTCCGCCCTTCGACGTTCGCCCCCGGCCAAGCCATGATCATCGCCAAGACGCGGAGCAGAGGCGCCTTCCCTTACGGGCTCGGACTGGTCGACGGGAAGCCGTACGCGTACGCACAGATCGGCCGGCGTTCGGTTAAAGCCCGTGCCAACAGCAGGCTGCGCAAGCGCAGATGGTCGTTCCTGGCCGCAACCTACAACGGCTCGAGGCTCCGTCTGTACATCGGGAGCCGGCTGGCGGCAAGGGTTGCGGTCAAGGGGGCTCTCCGAAGGTCGGAGGGTGCGCTTCAGATCGGCGGAGACCACGTGCATCGCGAGTTCTTCACCGGCTCCGTCGCCAGCGTCCGCATCTTCTCCAAGCCAAGATCGCCGAAACAACTGGCCCGTGACGCGCGGACGCGGGTGCGCAACGGCACCGTCCACACCCCACCGAGGCCGCCGGCGGGCGGCCCGGCTCCGGTAGCGCCTCCGGTAACCCCGCCAGCAGGTCCCAGCGGTATAGGGCTGATCGGGCAGGGCGCTTCGGCCGGCCTTGGCGTGCCTCCACCCTCCGGTCCGGCGGTGTACGTGAGTCAGAGCGGCGCTGGCATCGCCAACGGATCGAGTTGTGCGAATGCTCACCCTGCCACCTGGTTCAACACTTCCAGCAGTTGGGGGTCCGGCGCCGGCCAGATTGCGCCGGGCGACGTTGTCCACCTGTGCGGGACGATCTCGTCGGACTTGAGCGTGCTGGGAAATGGCTTGCCCGGGAGCCCGATCACAATCTACTTCGAGCCAGGGGCGAGCTTGAGCCAACCAGCGTGTACTGGATCCTGCTTGTCGATGTCTAATCGCAGTTACGTGACAATTGACGGCGGAGGGACCGGCGTCATTCAGAACACTGCGAATGGAACTGGGCTGGCAGACAATGTGGGCGACACGGGGATCACCGCCGATCCCTGCACCGGCTGCACAATCGAGTACCTGACGATTCAGAACATGTATGTGCGCACGTCCCAGTCTGACACAGGGACTGGGGCCAGTAACACAGGGTGCATGGAGGTGAGCGGCAGCAACCTGACAGTGCTCGACAACACGATGGATTACGCCCATTGGTGCGTGATGGTCGATGAGAACCGGCGTGCGGCCGATGCGAATGTGCGGTTTGCCGGCAACAACATTGCCAACACGGATCATGGGATTGCGCTGGCGTTTTACGACGACGCCGGTGGACCAGGGCTCGGGCCGTTTTACTTCTATGACAACGCCATCCACGACTACGCTGCCTGGGATACAGGCGCCGCGGACAACTATCATCACGACGGGTTCCACTGCTATTCGTCGGGCACTCCAACCCCAGCGGACATCGGAGGCGGCCTTTACCTCTACAACAACATCTGGGGCGGCAACGTCGGCGCCGGCGGCAACGACACCGCGCAGATCTTCGTCGAGGGGACCGCGTCGGGCACGGCGTGCGCGACGCCGGCTACCCCGATCTACTTGTTCAACAACGTCCAAGAGACGAGTCAGAGCGGTTCGCCCGATGACGCCTATTGGACGTTGGCCTCCGGCTCGATCTACGCCTACAACAACACCCTTCTGGGGAAGGCGTCCGACGCCTGTTTCAGTTTCAACGACCAGACCACCCCCGCCGCAACCGTCCAGAACACGCTGATCTCCGGATGTCGGCAAGAGATCAGCAACGGCAGCGCCGGTCTCCCCTTCGGCGGAATGATCGCCGATTACAACATGTATGCAGCCAGTGGCGGCAACGCGTTTCAATGTAAGAACACGACCTACAGCTTCTCCCAGTTCTCCAGGTGGCAGTCATGCATTGGTGGCGACAGCCACTCCCGCACGACCGCCAACGCCCTCGTCAGCAGCAACGGCACCCCGCAATCGAACTCGCCCGCTCTGGGCGCCGGCACCAATCTGACGGGAGTCTGCTCCGGACAACCTAACCCCGGACTCGGCGCGCTGTGCGCCAACATCGCAGGCGTGCCCAGGCCCGCCTCCGGGGCGTGGAACGCCGGTGCGTTCTGAGCCCACGCCAGGCGATTCGTCGTACCGGCCTCATGCGCGGACGTTCCGAGCGGCAGCGAGCCTCCTCACTTAGTTCACGTCGCTTCTATTACGGCTCTCCGCCCGTGGGCCTGATCGCGGATCGTGGCAAGCAAGGCGCGGGAGAAGCGCTCGGCGAGCTCTGTTGCGGAACGCGCGCAGGTAGCGCTCGGTGATGCTCATGTTCGCGTGCCCATCGCGCTTTGACTGAGGCGAGACCGATGCCGCTGGCGACCAGGATCCACCCGTGGGTGTGGCGGAGATGGATCCAGTCCTCGGCCGAAGCGGTTCAGGCGCACGCCCCCGTCTCCTGCGTCAGCCACCCTGCCGTCCGGCTCCATCCAGGCCGGCCCGAATGACCGCGCCACTGGGCTCCACAGACCCCTTCGGAGTGGGCGCAACGGTCGGGCGACGGTCAAGCGGGCAACGATCGCGCGCACCCTTTTGACAACCGAGATTCCCATGAACACGGGCTTCTCGGTCTCTCAATCGTTCGCGACGAGCATAGAAACAAGTCCCCGCGGGATTCTCAAGCCACAGGTCGCGCCTCCGAGGCCCGTCGTCCGCTTCGACGAAGTGCCTGCTAAGGGCCGGTACTGGCTCGCTCGTCATCGCCCCGGTCGCGACCGTCAACGGCTCATCCGGGGGGACGATGGGCGAGGGGGGAGGCGCTCGGAGTGCATCCGCGGGCGTCAGCAGCGGGGATACTGCGACCATCACGGACACGTTCACAGCCTGATGCGCCAGCGAGTCGTCGCGGCCGCTCTCGTGGCGGCGGTCATGCTGCTCGCGGGCGGATGCGGCGGCGGCTCACCGAAGCCGCACGTGTTCACGTCGACGCCGCTTAAGCCTCGGTTGGCGACGATCAAGCCTGTCTACGCGCAACGGTTGCACTGGTCGGGAATTGTGATCAACAGCGGGACGGGCTACTACGTCACCGCCAACGGCACGCGTGTCGCTGACGTCACGTCGAGCCCGTACACGGTCAGCCACCTGGCTTGCGGCACCACGTACACGTTGGGTGTCCAGGCTCACGACGACTCGGGCGGAACGAGTCGAGTGTTCTCGGCGTTGTACAAGACCCCGGCGTGCGACATCGTCAACCCGAATTTCTTCGTCGCGCAGTCTTTGGCGGGCACCGGCGACGGGTCGTCGTGCGCGAACTCGTCGGCCGTCTCAACGCTGTCGACGTCAACGGAGTGGACGGCGGGCAAGATCATCGGCCTGTGCGGGACGATCACCAGCCCGATCACCGCTCATGGGTCTGGGACCAGCAGGAACCCGATCATCGTCTATTGGGAGCCTGGAGCGATCGTCGAGGCTCCCGTCTGTTCGGGCTCGGGTGACGGCGCGTACGGGTGCGTCGACCTCCACGGGCAGCGCAACATCACGCTCAACGGCGGATCGAACGGGATCATCCAGAGCACTGCCAACGGCACCGCAATGGCTAACCACACCAACTACGCCGACGGGGTGTACGCCGAGAACTGCTCAGGTTGCACGATCGAGAACCTCACGATCAAAAACATGTACGTCGAGCGGGCGGGCTCCAACGACTGCTCTGCGGACCCTCAGGGCAACGTGGGGATCTGGTACTCGGGGTCCAATACGACGATCACTCACGACACGTTCGCCAATGAGGCTGACGGCGCGATGCTCGATACGATCGCCCCGTCCGACACCAACATGGTGATCTCCCACGACACCTTCACGAATGTTGGGACGGGGATGAACTGGGTGTCGAACACCAACGGTGGAGGGCATGCGGGCCCGATCCTGTTTGACAACAACACGCTCACAGGCTTCAACGTGTGGGACACCGGCGTCCGCGACTGCTACCACCAGGACGGCATCCACTGCTGGGACGGCGTCGGCTTTACGCCGATGCACTACGGCGCTGGGATGTTCATCTACGACAACGTCGAGTCGGGCATGGACTCGACCGCCAACGCGAACGGCTACATGTTCATGGAGGGCGGCTCGGGCTCAGGCGCGACGGTCTGCGCTGACTCCACCAGCCCGATATACGCGTTTAACAACGTCATCTCGGGCATCGGCTCCAACGGTCTGCTCGGGGTCTACAGCGGCGAGCCCATCGCCCTGAACAACACGTTCCTCGGGGGGTCAAGCGATACCGGCGTGTGCTGGAGCGCCAACTCCGACGCGGTCAACACTGAGTTTGAGAACAACGCTGTGCAGGGCTGCGGAAACCTGATGGCCAACGACAAGGCGAGCATCTACGCCACCGGGCAGCCCAACCACAACGAGTACGCCAACAGCAGTTCCAACGCCTTCGTCTGCACAACCAACTTCGTCGCCTTCGCCTCGTTCGCGAGCTGGCAGTCGTGCGCACGGGCGAGCCTGGGCGGCGGCTCGAGTGCCGAGACCAAGTCCAGCACGCAGACCAGCCTCGCTCTGAACGCCGACGGCAGCCCGCAGCGAGGGTCGCCGCTCATCGGCGCAGGAGCCAACCTCACGCGCCTGTGCACGGGCAACCTCACGCCGCTATGTACCGAGATCAACGGGACCGCACGCCCCGCTACGGGCGCTTGGGACGCCGGCGCGTACTGACCTACGGTCCCAGTGTGACCAGCTCGAAGCCGAGGTCCGGGTCGCGCTTGAGATGCGTTACCTCATGGCCGGAGTCGTTCGTGTCCAGCAGCGACAGGATCTCGTCGGAGCTGGTGGTGTGCAGATGGCATTCGACGACCATCGCGCGCACGCGCCTGATCCCATGAGCGGCAGCCGATCTCAGCCCCGAGCGGCCCGTCCCCGAAATCTGTTCTGTCCAGCCCCTCGACTTGCATCGGTCGCCGGACGCGGCGGCGACGCTAGCGCGCTGATGAGGTGAGGACTGTCAGGGCGCCCTTCCGGGTGGCCTTGGACTTGCCCGTCAGCCGGGTGGTGATCACCAGCTTGCCGGCGAGCCTGTGGTGCCTGTGCCTGCGGGCAACGCTGGCGGCCCGCTTCACCGCCTTGGACAGCTTGAGCGTGACCCGGTCGACCTTGCCCGACTTGAACGAGAACCTGTGGGAGAGGCGGTGGCGGGAGAGGGTGAGATTGAAGCTGCCGGCGCACCGACGACCGTGGGCCGTCTTGCCCTTTGTCGCCTTGCACGACAACGACACGGTGATCCGGCCGCGCTTGATGCGCACGGTCTTGGGCTTGGCTTGCACGGCCACGTAGTTGATAGCCGTCTTATGGGCCGCTCCGGTGCTCGGCTTTGGTCCGAACGGAACCATCACGATGACCTTGTTCGTGGGTGGGGCCGGCCACGCGGCGAGTGCGGTGTAGGTGCTCGTCCCCGCCGGCGCCAGGGTCCAGCCCGACTGGCCGCCCGCGTACGGGCTGCCGACGTTCGTGCCGCTGAGCGGTACGTACAGGGCGGCGCCGGTGCCGTTGGTGACGCTCACGACATTACCCGTGATCGAACCCGATACGTGGGGCTGACCAGCCGCCCACGCGGATTGCTGGGCCAGGACCGCCGCGATCTCAGCCATCGTGGGCTGCTCGATGGGGGCGTTGGCGGCGAAGTACTGGTTGTACTCGGCCAGCAGCGGGTTCATCGTCTCGTAGTACAGGCCGTCCCCGTCACCGTTGACCCCGCTGGTGGGCGACGTCATCAGGTTGGTCTGATGGAAGTAATGCGGGCGCGGGTCGTTGCCCATCATGTGCTGGAACATGTTCTGGTCCACGCTGGCGAGGATCTGGGCGATCGTGAACGGTGTGCCGGCCGCGTTGCACGTGGTGATTCCGCTCACCGGCACGCAGGTCGGAAGGTCGTACAGCGTCTGGTATTCGTCGACCTCTTGAGCGTTGGTCGAGACGTTGTAGTAGACGTTCGTCGGGTATCGGGGGATGGCCGTGCCGCTGGCGTCGGAGAACACGGTTCCGGCCGGCGTCTGAGCACCGCTGTGGGCACCGGTCGCGAACGCCGCGTCAGCCGGGCTGGGGTACGGCTTGGAGGCGTCGGATCCGAAGTACTTGATACCGCCGTCGGCGGTGGCGGCAAAGGCGGCGTCGAGATTGGGGTTCTGCTCGTAGCCCGTCTCCACGGCCGTGCCCACGGTCTGGGGCTCGCCGGCGGGCGCGGCCGTCCCGGCGGCGCCCTGGTCGGTGAACGTCTTCACGGCTGCGCCACCGCCGGCCGTGTCGGTCGTCGAGTTGCCCGTGGGATTGGCGAAGTCCGTCGACGTGGTGGCCGGGACGACGGCGAGCTGGGACCACGCTCCGACGGTGGTCCCGGTCACCGGGGCGCGGTAGATGATGTAGTCGGCGGCGTGGCAGACGGCGTCCCAGGTCAACGCCACCGAGCCGGTCGTCCCGGTGACGGTCGTCTGTGAGACGGAGGCCGCCGACTCGCCGGAGCCTGCCGCCGGCGTCGCGCCCGGCGCCGCGGTGTTGAACTGGTCGGCGATCGCGTAGGCGTAGGCCCCGGCGGCGAGGGTTCCGCCGGTGGTGGCGGGAGTCACCGAATCGAAGTCCGGCGGGTCAACCTGTCCCGGATTCCCGGGAACGAGGTTCGCCAGGCCCGAGTGCTCACCGGTGATGATGACGTTGGGGTTCTCGGTCCCGAGCGCTACGTCCGGATTCGTACTCTCGGATAGCCCCAGGCCGCCGCTGCCCGGGTTACCGCCAGCCGCCGGCATCGCTCCCCACGAGGTGTTCTGGTTGAGCTCGGCCTCGATGTAGTCCTGGGTGGCGCATCCCTCGTCGAGGTTCGGGTGATCCCAGGTGTGACTGATCCAGCCGAAGTCGGCGGTGTACGGCTTCCCGGTCGCCGTATCGGTTGCCTGGAACTGCGCCAGCAGTGGGTCGGTGCCGGGGGCCGCCGCGTTGCAGTCGGTGGTCGTCGGGCCGGTCCCGTTGTCGCCCGACGCGGCCTCGGTGCAGCCATCGGCCCATTGGACGCTGCCACCACCGTTGAAGAGCATGTCGATCCTGAACCCGTGGGCGGCCGACCACTGGCCCGCGGTGACGACGTCCGACGGGACCTCGCGCAGCGCATCGGCGGGGTTGTAGTCCGTGGAATGGGCCCCTGTGGTGGCATTCCCCGCGACGCTCCAGCTGTCGTCGGCGAGAAAATTGTCGTCGATGTCGGTCTCCAGGTAGTTGCGCTCGGTCCCGAAGAACGTGCTCCGCGCCAGCCAGGCCAACTCGCCGTGACGCAGCAACTCGCTCTGGAGCATGTACTGATTCTCGTCGAACGTCTGGTACATGATCTGCCGACCATCCGGCGCCGTGTAGATGCCCACCATCGAACTGGAGCCGGGGCCGGAGATGAGCGTGTCGACGTTGGCTCCGGCCAGTCGCGTCGCCTGGTATCCGTAGGTCCCCGTCGAATCGAGCGACACCGCCTTCAGGTACGGGAACGTCTTGCCGCCGTCGCCGGTCAGGCTCAACGGCGTCGTGCCCGCCAGCGGCATCCCGCCGGCCGGCGTGGTCAGGCCGTAGTCCTGGCTGGGATAGACGTACGCCGTCACCTGACGCACCGAGAACTGATGCTCGTAGGTCTGGAGCGTCGCCCATTGAGCCGGAGTCAGCCCCTCGAGACCCGAGGTGGCCACCACAACGCCTTCGTAGTTGGCGATCTGCACACCGCCGGCACCGGTTGTCGAGAGTGGGGGTAACGCCGGATTACTGGACGTGATCACGGTGTCGAACGGCACGCCCTCGCGCTCCAGTGTGCTCTCCCAGTCCTGGTAGGAGATCTCACTGGGGGTGTCGGTGATGAGCAGGACCTTCATCCCGATCTGCTGGGCCGGCGCGGCTGCGGCGGCGATCGAACCACCAGTGCCGGCGCGTAACGAGAGGGTGAGCAGGGCGACGAGAGCGCACGCGACGGCGGTCAGGATCGCGGCGCGCCGCGGCGCCCTCCATCTACCTCGTCGACGTCCACTCGCGGTGCTCCAACGCCCGCCCGTGGGAAAACCTCCCATCGTTCGTACTATCGCCCGGCGCTTCGCCGACCACCATGGCTCGGTCGGCCCCTTCCGCGTTCACGCGTTCAGGCTGGTCACGGTCCTGCACATTGCCTGTGACTTCACGGGGCGAACTTGCCGACTTTTGATCAAGTGGTCTGATCGACGAGCGATTTGGGTAGTACTCCGCTGGCTCGAAACCGATGACCGTCCAGGAGTCGTCCTTCACCGGCGGGGGAGAGCGCGCGCCTGCAATTGCGGGCTGCCGCGCTCCGCCGGGGCGGTCACCGGCCGTGTCAAGGGGGCGCGACAAATCAATGCGATCGCGCTCATAGGAGGCATGCGATGAGGGACCGGAATACGGGTCGGGTGAAGAGGCTTTTCTCCAGGCTGGCGGCCGGGCTGGCGGGATGCGCGGCGACGGCCCTTGCGGTGGGAGCCGGCACCTCGTCCGCGGCGACCGGCGGCTATCTGCCGCCGCCCCATTCCGGCGGCGGAGTCACCGTGCAGTGGTACTGGCAGATCGGCGGTGGGACGCTTCCGTCGATGACGTCGGGCGAAGCCGCCACGGCGAACATCTGGGACACCGACATGTACGAGGACGCGGGCGGCATGGGCTCCAACAACGAGCCTGATGCGCCATCGTCCGTCGTCTCCCGCCTCCACGCGGCCAACAAGTACGCCGTGTGCTACATCGAGGCCGGGGCACAGCAGGCTGAGCCCGACCAGTCGCACTTCGCCTCCGCGGACTACACCAACGGCTCGAATCCGCAGACGACGGAGATGCAGGGGTGGCCCGGGGAGTATTGGTACGACACACTCGGATTCGCGGGGTGGGCCCCGTCTCACCAGGTCTACTCCGGTAGTGCGGCCGATCAGGCGGCGGCGGCGAACATCGCAGCCGGTATGGCACAGCGGATCGCCGGGTGCAAGGCCGAGGGTCAGGATGCCATCGAGCCCGATGACCTCGACGGCTACACCAATCCCAGTCAGACCGGCGCCAGCGGAGGCGGCTGGGGTCTGACGCAGGCCGCCGCCGCGGGCTACGAGCAGTGGCTGGCCTACACCGCGCACAACGACGGCTTGGCCATCTTCCAGAAGAACGATCCTGCCAATTCGGCGACGGACGTCGCGAGCTTCGACGGGATGATCATCGAGGAATGCAATTCGTTCGACGATCCATGCGCCGGCAACGGCGGTGACGCGACGCCGTACCTGAGCGCGGGCAAGCCGGTGCTCAATGCCGAGTACACCCAGGACGGGGAGACGGCGAGCAAGTTCTGTCCGGCGGACGTGGCGGCTGGGATCTCCGGGGCCCTCTTTGACGTCAACCTTGCGGGCGGCACCTACAGCCCGTGCCAGACCGGGAGCGGCTACGTGTATCCGGGCCCGGTGGGAAGCGGGCCGACAACCACGCCGCCGCCGACGACAGGACAGCCGCCCACGGGAGCGTCGGCGCCGGTCAACACCGCCCGGCCCGCCATCACCGGCGCCGCGCTGGCGGGCAACCGGCTGACTACGACGACCGGTTCCTGGCAGGGCTCACCGACGAGCTTCACCTACGCCTGGGAGCGGTGCAAGTCGACGTGCGCGACCGTGAACGGCGCGACGAAGCACACCTACTCGCTCGGGTCCCGCGACGTGGGCTACCGGATCGTGGCGGTGGTGACCGCCAGAAACGCTGTCGGCGTGATGAGCGCGAGCAGCCAGCCCACGGCGACCGTTGCCAAGGTGCGTCGGGCCGTGGCAGCACGCAGTCGCGCCGCAGCCCGTCAGCAGCACCGCCGATCGAGCCGGGCCCACAGAGGTCGCCGCTCGGGCGGCAGGACGGGCGCCCGTCTGGTGATAACCGGCCACCGCCCGTCCTGAGCTTCCACAGCATCCACATGGAGACGCTGATCCAAACGGCGCCGCCCCAGAGACCCCGCATCTAGAGGGGGTTCGTCAGAGCCCTCTGTCGGACTCGAACCGACGACCCCTTCCTTACCATGGAAGTGCTCTACCAGCTGAGCTAAGAGGGCGCTTGCAGGGATTTCCGGGCTCTCGTTCCTCCGCTCACCTCGTTCAGGCTGCGCGGGGGCGGCGGGAGCTCGGTCGGCCGCTGCTGGAGGCAAGCGTAGCTCATGCGTGTATCGCTCGCTGGACGCGGTGTCCCGCCTGCCTGGCCTCGCCACGCCTCGTCGCGCGATGAGTCACCCGCCTGGGAACCCCCTGTCGCGGGCTGCACTCTCACGCCGTGCCGGAACGCTGCGCGTGCCAGCGGTCGACAGCCGTGAGCACGGCCTCCTCGTCCTGGTCAGACGCGGCGCCGGAGGCGCCCGCCGCACCGAGGATCACGTCACCGTCGAGGACCAGGACGCCGCCGGCCCGAGCAATGAAGTCGCCACCGCGCAGATGCTGGAAACCATCGATGATCCCGGGCGGCAACTGTTCGAGCTGCCCCGACGGCTTCAACGCAGCGAGCGCCGTCCGGGCCTTGGCCATCGCCATCCGGCTGCTCATCGGCATCCCGCCGTCGCCGCGCCGCAGAACGATCACCTCACCCGCGACGTCGAGGACGGCCACGGCCAGCGGAGGAAAGCCGCGCTCGGCGCCCGCGCGCAGCGCCTCCTGGACGATCCAGTCCGCGTCGGCGAGTGTCAGGCCGGGAAGCCGCGGCTTACCAGTCATACGGCCAACCTAGCAACGCTCCCGCCACGACACCTCGCGAGGCACGCGTCGTGGCGGGACGGGGACTCGGCTGCGGCTCAGTGCCCCTGGCGCGCGTGCTTGGGCAGCCAGAACACCGCTGTGCCCGCCGCCGCGAGGAACGCGACCGCGATGAGCAGGGCGTGGTCGGCGGCGCCGACGAAGGCGGCGGCATCATGGGCGGCGCCGACGGCGCCGAACAGGACGGTGCCGACCACCGCGATGCCCAGCGACATCGACAGCTGCTGGACTGACTCGAGCAGCCCCGAGGCCGAGCCGACCTGGTGGGGCGCCACGCCCGCGAGGATGACGTCGAACATCGGGACGAACACCATGCCCATGCCGAAGCCGGTGATGGCCAGCGGGCCGGCGAGCTCCCAGGCGGTCACCCCGCCGCCCGACGAGCGCATCACCGCGTCAACCACGAGCAGGCCGATCGCCATGGTCACGATCCCGATCTGCATGGTGCCGCGGCCGATGCGCGCCAGCAACGCCGAGGAGGTGATCGACCCCGCGATCGCCGCCAGCGGGATCGCCACGGTGGCCACGCCGCATCCGAGCGGCGAGAAGCCCAGCCCGACCTGGAACATGACGTTGAGCGCGATCATCATCCCGCCCATCGCCCCGATGAAGCCGACGACGACGGCCAGACCGGCGACGTAGGGACGGCGGCGCAGGATCGACGGTTCCACCAGCGGCGTCCGGCCCTGGGCCGAGCGGCGGCGCTGCAGCCAGCCGAACGCACCCAGCGTGACCGCGCCGGCCGCCAGCACCGCAAACGACCAGGCCGGCCAGCCCAGCGAACGACCCTCGACCAGCGGGTACACGAGCGCGGCGCTGCCCGCCATCGCCATCAGCACGCTGATGGCGTCCACCCGCAGGCCCGGCGCCACCGGCGCCACGCGCGGCAGATAGCGGCGACCGGCGGCGATCGCCAGCAGGCCGATGGGCACGTTGACGAGGAAGATCGCGCGCCAGCCGGTGCCCAGCACGTCGAGGTTCACCAGGCCGCCGCCCAGCAGCGGGCCCGCGACCGCGGCCAGTCCCATGACGGGCCCGAAGACGGCGAAGGCCTTCTGCTGGCCCTCGTCGCCGAACAGCTCGCGGATGAGACCAAAGCCCTGGGGCACCATGATCGCCGCGAGAGCACCCTGGATCGTCCGACCCGCGATCAGCGCGGTCGAGGTCGGCGCCAGCGCGCACAGCCCCGACGCGGCGACGAAGCCGCCCATGCCGACGAGCAGCACGCGGCGGCGGCCGAACGCGTCACCGAGGCGGCTGCCGAGCAGCAGGGTCGCGGCCATGGCGAGGGTGTAGGCGGCGGTGATCCATTCCAGCGCGGCGTAGGAGCCGCCGAGGTCGCGCTGGATCGCCGGCGCGGCGGTCTGCGCGATGGTCGAGTCCAGCAGGTCCATCACTGCCGAGGCCAGCACGACGAGGAAGCCCAGCCACGCTGCGCTGAGCTGGGGCCGCGTCCGAATCGCGACCTTGGAACGAGTGGAGATAGTGGTGGTTGACATGGCCGAAATACTCTCGACAATTGCGGTCTATTACGGTCCTCGATTCAGCCGCGAAAACGGCCTTGCGGACAACTTCGGTCCGCAATTAGTGGGAGGCTTCGCCCATCATGGTTCAGACATCCGCGCGCCTGCTCGCGCTGCTCTCACTGCTGCAGGTCCGCCGCGAATGGACCGGCCAGGAGCTCGCCAATCGCCTCGAGGTGACGCCCCGCACCATCCGCCGCGACGTCGACAAACTGCGCTCGCTCGGCTATCCCGTGGAGGCCGCGCCGGGCGTCGCCGGCGGCTACCGCCTCAGCGCCGGCGGCGAGCTCCCGCCCCTGTTGCTCGACGACGCCGAGGCCGTCGCGGTCGCCGTGGGGCTGCGGACGGCCGCTTCGGGCTCGATCGCCGGGATCGAGGAGACCTCGGTGCGCGCGCTGGCCAAGCTCGAGCAGGTCCTGCCCTCACGGCTGCGCCGCCGGGTCAGCGCCTTGAGCAACGCCACCTCCGCGTTCGCCATCGACGGCCCGCGTATCGACGCCGACGTGCTGGCAACCCTGGCGGGCGCCTGCCGCGATGGCAGCCGCCTCCAGTTCCCCTATGTCGCGCGCGACGACAAGGCCAGCCGCCGCAACATCGAGCCCGCCGCCGTCGTCTACAGCGGCCACCGCTGGTACCTGGTCGCCTTCGACCTCGACCGCGACGACTGGCGCACCTTCCGTCTGGACCGGATCAAGGGCCGGGTCCGTGAGGCGGGCCGTGGCCGGCGCCGCACCGTCCCCGGCGGTGACCCAGCGGCGTACGTGCAGCAGCAACTGCGCGGACGCGGCGTCCCCGAGGATGCGGTGCCCGGTCGCGTGCGGGTCGCGCTCACCGCCGATGCTGCGGGCCGGCGGATCCCGTCGCGCTACGCCACCGTCGAGCCCGACGGCAACGACGCGTGCATCGTCAGCACGCGCGGGCACTGGTCGCGAGAGTTCCTGGTGTGGATGGCGCTGCTCGACGCGCCGATGGAGGTCCTCAGCCCGCCCGAGCTCGTCGATGCCGCCAAGTCGATGGTGACGCGGCTCGCGGCCGCCGCCTGACCGGCGCGGGGGCGGGCGGCGGCGGATCAGGCGCCGTAGGCGGAGCGCAGCAGCGACAGCATCGTCGACGCGCTCGACGGGCCGATGGGCGAGCCGCTGGCGTCAGCGAAGCCGATCTCCAGGTGTGGACCCGAGGAGATCCCGACGATCCCGTAGCCGACCTGGGAGATGACCTGGCCCTGGCTCACGTGGGTCCCGATCGGCGTCCAGCTGCCCGGGCCCGCGTGGCCGTAGTAGACGTAGTCATAGCCCGCCAGCGGGCGGTCGCAGTGCAGGACCGGCGCCGATGGGCCAAAGCCGCCGATGCCATGTTGCACGATCGTGCCGCTGCAGACGGCCAGTTCGGGGGTGCCCCCCGGGGCGGCGATGTCGACGCCGTCATCCGGGGACCAGGTGGCCGGCGGCGAGACATCGGCTTTGGGCATGGGGAACTCGAAGCCGTGCGAGACCGGGCCGTGCCGCGTGCCGCCACCGCCCGAGCCCGAACCGGAACCGCCATCTCCGGCCGCAGGCGCGGGCGGTGATGCCGCCGCGTCCTGTGCCGCCTGCAGCCGGGCGAGCTGATGGGAGAGCGAGTCGACCTGTGCGGTCGCGCTCGCCAGCTGCCCGGCCTTCGCCGACGCCGCCTGGGCGGCGGCCAGGCGCTCTGAGACGAGACGCAGCCTGAGCGTTGCCACCTGGTTTCGCTCAGTCAGCGACTGCTCGGCCAACTCGTTCTGCCGCTCCGAGAGCGTGCCAAGACGGATCGCCTGCGCTGACACGGCCCGCCGGGCCGCGGACACGTTGCCGACGATCCGCGCGTCCTGCCGGCCGATCCGCTGGGCGAAGGCCAGGCGGTTGAGCAGGTCGTTGAAGCCTGTCGCCTCGAGGACGACGTCGATGATGTCGGGGCGGGCGCCCTCGTAGCCGCCGACGAGCTGGGTGGCGAGGACGCGCTGGTCGGCGGTGACGATCCCCTCGAGGCCTGCGAGCTTGGCCCGGGCCGAGGTGAGCTCTCCGCGCAGGCGCAGGAGCTCGGTGCGCTTCGCGTCAAGATCGCCCTGCACGCCGGCCAAGCGGCTCGACAGCGTGGCGATGCCGGCGCTGAGCTGGTTGACGCGCCCCCTGGCCGCGGCCACGTCGCCGGCCAGGCCGCTGGCCTTCTGCCGCGTGGTGGACAGCCTCTGCTGCAGCTGGCCGCTGCTCGCAGCGCGCGCGAACGGCGCGCCCGAGACGATCAGCCACATCACTACCAGCGCCAGCGCGCACCCGGCCGCCCACGCGACAACGGGCAGGGGCATGGGCATGAGAGCCCCGCGTCGTCGTGATCTGTGTGGATGCCGCATCGGTGCGGAGGGGCGTCGTTGGTGTCGGCGCGTCGGCCGGCGGGCGACGAACGTAACAGGCGCCACGTGGCCGGCGTGACGGCCGGCTGGCATGCACGAAAAGCTGCAGGATCAGTCGCGGCTGACGCGCACGACGTGAAGGTCGCGGGGCGCCCCGGGGGCCCGCAGACGCTTGGGACGGCTGGTGCGCAGACCGTCGGTGTTGACGCGGGCCAGCAGCGCGTCGGAGACGAGCACCTGCCCGGGCCGGGCGGCATCGCCGATGCGGGCGGCGACGTTGACGTCGACGCCCAGGTAGTCGCCGCCGAGCTTGCGCGGGCAGCCCCAGTGCAAGCCGACGCGCATGCTCGGCCGGTAGCCGTCGATCTCGATCTCACCCATCTCCGCCTGGGCGTCGAGCGCCGCGTCGATGGCCGCCTGCGCCGAGAGGAACGTGGCCATCACACCATCGCCCAGGCGCTTGACGATCCGGCCCTCGTGCTGAGCGATCACCGACTCCACGCGTGTGCCCACCTCGCGCAACAGCGCCAGCGCCGGCTCATCACCTGCCTTGAGCGCCCACGACGAGAAGCCGGCGAGGTCGGTGAACATCACCGCCATCTCCTGAGAACCGCGCCCGCGGCCCGCGGCCTCTGACAGCGACTGCCACACCTGCAGCCCGGCGAACCCGAGCTCCTGGAGCACGCTCTTGCGGTCGGGCTGCAGCGCGGACACCGTGCGCCCGAGGACCTCGACTGGCTGCGCGCCCGCCGTCGAGAGCGGGTCGCCGAACTGCTCGTCGCCCGGCAACTGGCGGCGCAGCCGGCGCGTGGCGTTCAGCAGCGAGGAGTGTGAGTCGACGTTGATCGCGATCCGGCGCAGACGACGCGTACGTTCCGAGGCGCTCGACGACGCCTCGAGACCGGTCTCTGCGCCGGCCTCACCGTGTGCCTCAGGAGCCTCGAGTTCGTCGGATTCCATGAGCTGGATCGTGGCCGAAACGACCGGGATGGCGGGGGCAGGATTCGAACCTGCGAAGGCAGAACCACTTGGTTTACAGCCAAGCCCCTTTGACCGCTCGGGAACCCCGCCGGGGCCCGCGGAGTCTAGCGATGAACCGGCGGACGAATCGGCCGACCCGGATCGATCTCGTACTCGGAGTACTTCGGACCGCCCACGACAATGCACGTTCGTGCGGCGATCTCGTCGGCCGGAATGAACCATCTCCGCCCGTCGGCCACGAGCACAAACAGGCGGTCGTACCGCGACGGGTCCAGGTACTTCACCATGCCGTTCCAGCTCTGGTTGCCACCGCGTGTGCAGACTGCGACGGCCCAGTTCCGCTTGTAGCGTCGCGTCGTCGTCTTGACCTGCACCCGAAGTGCCTGCCGGTCGACGATCGCCATTAGGTCGACGTCTCGGCTGTTGCCAAGCGGGACGAACACGTCGGCGTCGATCGAAAGCAGCCAATCCACTGCCGACGCCTCACCCTGGTCGCCCTGGCCCCTGGGGTCTCGTCGTATAACTGTTTCCATGCACGGAGAGTAAGCCCCGCCCCGGACAGAAAAACCCCAGCAAAATGTGACTTTTTCGTCACATTTGAGAGCGCGCCGGCCCGCGGCCGGCGCGCCCTAAACGAACTACGACGCGTCGCGCAACCGCTGCGCCTCGGGCAGCGCCTCGAGCTTCTTCAACGTGTGGTTCTCGATCTGCCGGATCCGCTCGCGCGTCACGTTGAACGCCCGCCCCACCTCTTCCAGGGTGTAGGGGCGCTCGCCGGTGAGGCCGAAGCGCATCTCGATCACCTCGCGCTCGCGCTCGGGCAGGGCGGCCAGCGCGCGGCGCAGGTTCTCCCGGCGCAGGCGCTCGGCGGCGAGCTCGAACGGCGACTCGGCGGTCTGGTCCTCGACGAAGTCACCGAGGGCGGAGTCGTCCTCCTCCCCCACCGGCTTCTCCAGCGAGATCGGCTGCTGGGCCATGCGCAGCACGTCGCGCACCTCGCGCACGGTGGTCTCAAGCTCGGCGGCGATCTCATCGGGCGTGGGCTCTCGCCCGAGCTGCTGGATGAGCTGGCGCTCGACGTGGACGACCTTGTTGAGCTTCTCCACCATGTGCACGGGGATGCGGATCGTCCGGCCCTTGTCGGCGATCGCGCGCGTCACCGCCTGGCGGATCCACCATGTGGCGTAGGTGGAGAACTTGTAGCCGCGGCGGTAGTCGAACTTCTCCACGGCGCGAATCAGGCCCATCGACCCCTCTTGGATCAGGTCCAGGAAGGTCAGACCGCGGCCCAGATACGACTTGGCGATGGAGACGACCAACCTCAAATTCGCTTCGATCATCTGCTGCTTGGCCTGCATGTCGCCGCGCTCGATGCGCCGCGCCAGCATGACCTCCTGTTCGGCGGTGAGCAGGCTCACACGACCGATGGCGCGCAGGTACAGCCGCAACGAGTCGAGCGAGGGCTCCACCGTCAGGTCGACCTCGACCTTCTTGCGCGTCTCGCCGTCAGAGTCAGACGCGCGGTGGGCGCCGGCCTCCACCGTATCGCCCTCCGACTTGGCCGGACGGCCGTCGGCGCCGACAACCACGATCCCCTGCTCGTCGAGGTACGCGTGCAGCTCCTGGACCTGCTCCTTGGTGACCTCCACCTCCTCGAGGCAGGTTTCGATCTCCGCGAAGGTCAGAAACCCTCGTTCCTGACCGGCCGCGATCAGCGGCCGCAGTTCGTCGAGCTCCACAATCGGAGTCTCGTCGCTCAAAAGAACGATCTCATCAACGCTCACAGCCCCTGAGCTCCCTTTTGTGTTGCCTCGAGGCCGCCCGCTATAGCGAGACGATCTCCCTCTCTCCACAATCCCTCTACGACCGGCGGATTGATACCACACAACCGCCGATTTCTGAAACCGCCGTTCAGGACTGATCGACCGACCGCTCTACCCTTCGAGGGGCGATGACCATACAACGCACCACAGCCACTGAAACCATCGATGTCCAGTCGCAGTCGCCGACATTGGCCCTGAGCCTCTCTCGCGTGGGGGTCAACAGCGTCGAAAAGGTGATCCGGCTGGGCCAGAACGGCACCGAGCAGCTGTTCTCTGCGCGCTTTGAATGCGCGATCGAGCTCGGCTCCAATCAGAAGGGCGCGCATATGTCGCGCTTCGAGGAGGTCGTCAACGAGGCCATCGGCGAGGTGGTCCTCGGCGAGCAGACCTTCCGCGCCGAGACGCTGGCCGAGCACATCGCCCAGCTCGTGCGCGAGCGCCAGGACGCCCGCCGGGCCGAGGTGACGGTGGAGGCCCGCTTCCCCGAGCACAAGCCCGCGCCGGTGTCGCACATCCCCACCCAGGAGCTCTACACGCTGCACGGCGTCGCGGTGGCCACCGCGCGCGGCACCCGCCGGCTGACCGGCGTCACCGCGCAGGGCATGACCGCGTGCCCGTGCGCCCAGGAGCTCGTCGCCGCGGGCGCCCGCGAGCGCCTCGAGGCCGACGGCTTCAGCGCCGGCGAGATCGAGCGCATCCTCGAGGCCGTCCCCGTGGCCACCCACAACCAGCGCGGCCTGGGCACGCTCTACGTCGGCTGCCCGGAGGACTGCGCGGAGGAGATCGATGCCGGGACGCTGGTGCGGATCGTGGAGCAGTCGATGTCGTCGGAGATCTATGAGCTGATGAAGCGCTCTGACGAGGGCCACGTCGTGGAGAAGGCACATCGCCGCCCGCGGTTCGTGGAGGACTGCGTGCGCGAGATGGTGGCCGGGCTCATCGATCAGTTCCCGGCGCTGGACGACGCCGCGTTCGTGCTCGCGCGCCAGGTCAACCTCGAGACCATCCACCAGCACAACGTCGTCGCCGAGCGCACCGGCACCATGCGCGAGATCCGCGAGGAGCTGCGCACCGGCGAGACGCCGGCGATCCACACCGGGCTGGAGGCCTGGCTCGCCGCCACCCCGTAGCGCGGCGCCGCCCACCCCATGCAGGCGATCGTCCTCGAACGGCCCGGTGAGCCCCTCAAGCCGGCGGAGCTTCCCGACCCCACCCCTGGCCCCGGCCAACTGCTGCTGACGATCGCCGCCTGCGCGGTGTGCCGCACGGACCTGCACCTGCGCGACGGTGAGATCGACGCCACCAAGCTCCCGGTCGTGCTCGGCCACCAGATCGTCGGTCGCACGGAGGACGGCCGGCGCTTCGGCGTGCCCTGGCTGGGCTACACCGACGGCACGTGCCGCTATTGCCGCAGCGGCCGCGAGAACCTGTGCGTCAACGCCCGCTTCACCGGGCGTGACATCGACGGCGGCTACGCGCCGCTGACCGTCGCCGACGAGCGCTTCTGCCTACCGCTGCCCGAGGGGCCGACCGATGACCAGCTCGCCCCGCTGCTGTGCGGCGGACTGATCGGCTACCGCGCGCTGCGCATGACCGGCGACGCCGAGCGGCTCGGGCTCTACGGCTTTGGCTCGGCGGCGCACCAGATCTGCCAGGTGGCGATCCACCAGAGCCGCGAGGTGTACGCCTTCACGCGCCCGGGCGACACCCGCACGCAGGATTTCGCACGGTCACTGGGCGCGACGTGGGCGGGCGGCTCAGACGAGGCGCCGCCCGAGGAGCTCGACGCCGCCATCATCTTCGCCTCGGCGGGATCGCTCGTCCCCGCCGCGCTCAAAGCGCTCGCTCCCGGCGGCACCGTCGTCTGCGCCGGCATCCACATGTCCGATATCCCCGCCTTCCCCTACGAGGACCTGTGGCACGAGCGCTCGATCCGCTCGGTGGCCAACCTCACGCGCGAGGACGGCCATGAGTTCCTGGCCCTCGCGCCACAGGTCCCGGTCCGCACCACCATCACCACCTATCCCCTGGCCCAGGCCGAGCAGGCCCTGGCCGACCTGCGCGCCGGCGCCTTCGAGGGCACCGCCGTGCTGCTGCCGTAGGGCGCCCGCTAGGCTCAGGACCATGCCCCTAGTCCCAATGGTCATCGAGAGAACGGCGCGCGGCGAGCGTGAGTTCGACATCTTCAGCCGGCTGCTCAACGAGCGCATCATCTTCATCGGAAGCCCGATCGACGACACCATCGCCAACCTCGTCGTCGCGCAGCTTCTGCACCTGGAGTCCCAGGACCCTGACAAGGACATCTCCATCTACATCAACTCGCCCGGCGGCTCCATCTACTCGGGCCTGGCGATCTACGACACGATGCAGTTCATCAAGCCCGACATCGCCACCATCTGCGTCGGGATCGCGATGTCGATGGGCTCGCTGCTGCTGACCGGCGGGGCCAAGGGCAAGCGCTTCTCGCTGCCCAACAGCCGGATCCTCATCCACCAGCCGTCAGCGGGCTTCGAGGGCCAGTCCACCGACATCGAGATCCATGCCCGCGAGATCCTCAACGTCCGCAAGCGCACCGACGAGATCTACGCCCACCACACCGGGCAGTCCGAGGAGCAGGTCCACCGCGACATGGAGCGCGACCGCTTCTTCAAGGCCGACGAGGCCGTCGAGTACGGGCTCATCGACCGGGTCATCGACAAGCACTAAGACAGGCACGGAAGGCCGGGTCGCATGCGACCCGGCCCGGGGTGGCGCATGCGCCACCCCGCGGCGCGCGCATGCGCGCGCCGAACGGCAGCGTCTACGTCGCGGACACCTCGGGCGCGGTCGGCCGGTAAAGCGCCCAGAAGATCATCAGCGCGCCGAAGACCAGCATGCCCAGCCCGGTCCACAGGTCGACGTTGATCCCTGCCGCCTTGTTCTTGACGTGGTGGGAGCCGAAGAGCCCCAGCGCAATGAGGATGAGGCTGTAGACGATGAAGAGGCCGCCGATGATGCGGCGGATGTCGAAACGATTCGCAGCGCGCGCGGCCTTGGCCTCGTCCGCGGCGGTGGGGGTCTGGTCGGATGCGTCGGGCATCTCAGGCTCCTAGGCGAAGATGATGTTGAGGACGACGAGCATCGCGAGGGCCACGCCGGCGAGTAGCCACGGCGAGCGCCACCACAGCTTGTCGCGCGGGTCGGGGTGCTCCTCGGCCTCCTCCTTGCGAGTCAGGCCCCAGACCAGCCCACGGAGATCCTCGTTGGGCTTGGGTTTGGTGACCAGCGAGACCAGGATGAGCACGACACCGCCGGTGATGAAGGCGATGATCGCCTGCCAGAAGCTCGCGCTCAGGGCCGATCCGAAGTGGA
Organism: uncultured Actinomycetota bacterium; assembly: GCA_963758035.1. Lineage (GTDB taxonomy): Bacteria > Actinomycetota > Thermoleophilia > Solirubrobacterales > Solirubrobacteraceae > Palsa-465. The sequence goes on along the minus strand of CAVWTW010000009.1, from coordinate 192,016 downwards.
AGACCGTGTGATAGGCGTTGAGCCGGTTGGTGATGTAGGCGGCGGCGGTGCCCGCGACCAGGCTGAAGAAGCCGCCCCAGGCGGTGGCGCGCTTCCAGAACATGGCGATGATGAAGGTGGCAAACAGCGGGGCGTTGAAGATCGAGAACAACGTCTGGATGTAGTTCATGATGTTCGAGTAGCCCTTGGCGATCAGAGCCGTGACTATCGACACCAGAATCCCCACGACGGTCACCCAGCGCCCGGCCCGTAGGTAGTAGGCGCTGTCGCGGTCCTTGACGAAGTAGGGCTGGATGATGTCGTAGGTGACCACGGTGTTGAACGCGGTCACGTTGGCCGCCACGCCCGCCATGAACGCCGCCACCAGGCCGGTGATGGCGATGCCCAGCATCCCCTCGGGCAGGTAGTTGCCGATCAGGTGGGGGATCGCCGTGTTGTACTGCAGCGACAGGCTCTTGCCGACGCCGAGCCCGTGGACCGTGAGCACCGCGATGAGGCCCGGGAGGATGATGATCGCCGGGAGGAAGATCTTGGGGAAGGCGCCGATCAGCGGGGTGCGCCGGCTGGCTGACATGTTGCGCGCCGACAGCGCCCGCTGCACCTCGGCGAAGTTGGTCGTCCAGTAGCCGAAGCTGAGCACGAAGCCCAGGCCGAAGATGACCCCCACCCAGTCGGAGGCCAGCGGGTTGGTCACGTGGTGGATGGCCAGCCCGTGCCAGGCGTGCAGCCCGGGCTCGCCCAGCGCCTTGAACGCCTTGACCCTGTGCTCGACCCCGGAGATCCCGCCGACGCTGTGCAGCGCCACCAGCGTGAGCGGCAGCAGGGCAGCGACGATCACGAAGAACTGGAGCACCTCGTTGTAGATCGCCGAGGTCAGGCCGCCGAGCGTGATGTAGACGAGCACGAGCGCCGCCGCGGCGAGGGTCGCGGTGATGATCGAGACCCCCAGCATCAGGTTGATGATCAGCGCCAGCGCGAACAGGTTGACCCCGGAGATGAGGACGGTGGCCACCGCGAAGGTCGCCGCGTTGAAGGCGTGCGTCGCCTCGTTGAAGCGCAATCGCAGGTACTCCGGGACCGACCGCACCTTGGCCCCGTAGTAGAAGGGCATCATGAACAGGCCCAGGAAGATCATCGCCGGGACCGCGCCGATCCAGTAGTAGTGAACGGCGGGCACCCCGTACTGGGCGCCATTGGCCGCCTGGCCCAGGATCTCCAGCGCCCCCAGGTTGGCCGCGATGAAGGCCAGGCCGGTGATCCAGGCCGGCAGCGAGCGGCCCGAAAGGAAGAAGTCGAGATCGGTCTTGATCGCCAAGCGAGCGACGAACCCGATCCCCAGTACGACAACGAAGTAGATCCCGAGGATCACATAATCGATCGCGCTCGGGTGGAGCCTCAGCATTTCCCCGCCTCCCCTGTTGGACGGCCGGAGCCCGCCCAGGACGCGGAACTCCGCGGACTATTCGACGGGGTGCTCTATCTCGCCGAGCCCGTCAATGGCAATCCGTACCCTGTCGCCGGGCTGCAGAAACCTCGGTGGATCCTGGGCCTGGCCCACGCCGCCGGGAGTGCCGGTGAGGATGAGGTCGCCGGGGCGCAGCGTGCACGTCTGCGAGATGAAGTCCACCAGCGCGGAGCAGCCGAAGACGAGGTTGGAGGTGGTGCTCTCCTGGCGCAGCTCGTCGTTGACCCACGTGCGCAGGGCCAGGTTGCCGGGGTCGGGCACCTCGTCGGCGGTGGTGACCCACGGGCCGAACGGGCAGAAGGTGTCCGCGCCCTTGGCGCGGGTCCACTGCGGCTCACGCTTCTGCAGGTCGCGGGCGGAGACGTCGTCGGCGATGCAGAAGCCGCCGATCTCCCCGCCGGAGCCCATCACGACCACCATCTCGCCCTCGTAGTCCAGGCGGCGCACGACCTCCGGGCACACGATCGGCCCGCCGGGGGGCGCCACGCACCCGCTCACCTTCACGAACACCACCGGCTGCTCAGGCGCTGTGTCGCCCATCTCGGCGATGTGGTCGGCGTAGTTGAGGCCGATGGCGTAGATCGTCCCGGGCTCGGGGATCGGCGCCAGCAGCCTGACGTCGGCCAGCGGCCAGGTCCCGCCCGACGGGCCGGGCACGCGACCGGTCGCGAGCGCCTCCTTGACCCCGTCTGGCCCGCCGAAGGCGATCATGCGATCGTCCTGGACCATCCCGGACAGCGGCGAGGAGTGCCCGGGGGCGTCGAAGGTGGCCAGCTTCACCCCTGCCACCCTATCGAGAGACGCCGGACGGGGCGGTCAGTCGAGCTGGTATTCGCCGCGCGCCACCACGACGGCCGCACCGCCCACGAGCACGCGGTCGATCCGCTCGGGGGAGCCATGCGCCTGGGCGTAGAGCATGGACGGGCGGCCGATCTCGGCGCCCTGGCGGATCTCCACCCGCTCGCCGAAGCTCACCACGCCGTGGCGGGCGAGATGGACCGCCAGCGGGCCCGCGGCCGAACCGGTGGCGGGATCCTCGGCCGTCCCCAGCCCGGGGCCGAACATCCGCGTCTTGACCCGCGCGCCCTCGGCGGCAAAGCAACTGACCCCCACCGCCCCCAGGCGGCCCAGCGCCCCGATGTCGGGCTCGAGGGCCACCACCGCGGCTTCGTCGGGCAGGCGTACGTAGGTGTGCCGCGGCCCGTTGTCATACACCTCGACGGGCAGCTCGGAGCGCGGCACGCCGATCGCCGCCAGGACCTCGTCGGCGCGCTCGAACGCGGCCCAGGTCGGCACCGGTTGGACCATCTCGCCGAACACGATGCGTCCGTCGACGCGTGTGAGAGTCACCTCCACCACGCCCATCTGGGTCCGCAGGCGTACGGAGTCCTTGCCGAGGGCCTCGCCGACCACAAACGCGGTCCCCAGCACCGGGTGCCCCGCGAAGGGCAGCTCCAGCGCCGGGGTGAAGATCCGGATGTGGGCGTCCGCGCCGTCGCCGCCGGGCAACACGAACACGGTCTCTGACAGGTTGAGCTCGCGCGCGGCGCGCTGCATGAGCTCGTCGGCCAGCCCCGCCGCGTCCTCGAACACCGCCAGCGGGTTGCCCTGCAGGGGCGTGTCGGTGAAGACGTCGGCGACGACGTAGCTGCGCACCCGCTCAGTCCCCCAGCGCCTTGGTCAGCAACCGGTGCAGGGTCGCCCGCTCGGGCGCGCTGAGTGGCCCCAATACCTCGTCCTCGACGGTCTCGCGAGCGCGCTGGGCACGCTGGAAGAGCTCCTCGCCGTGCTCGGTGACCTCGACGAGGTGGCGCCGGCGATCGGTGGGGTCGCGCACACGCCGGATGAGCCCCTGCCGCTCCATCTCGTTGAGCAGCAGCACGGTGTTGTTGGCGTCGATGCCGAGGATCTCGGCGAGCTGCTGTTGCGAGATGCCGCCCGGGTCGGCCACGTAGGAGAGCGCCATGAAGTGGCGCAGGCTCATGCCTAGCATCGACTCCGGTGTCTTGCGGTAGACCGACTTGGACAGCCGGGAGAGGAGGGTGATGGTGCCGCGTGCGCTGGTGACCGCCACGCCGCGAGCCTATCAGCGCCAATGAGCATCAGTCCACAGAGGATCATCACTTATGCAATGATGTTCTCGTGACAAACGAATCCCACCTGCACTCGCCCCGCGCCCGGTGGATCGCCCTCGTCGTGGTGTGCCTGGGTCAGCTGATGAGCATTGTCGACGGCACGATCGTCAACGTCGCACTGCCCCAGATCCAGCGCGAGCTGCACTTCACCCAGTCCAACCTCACCTGGGTGCTGAACGGCTACCTCATCACCTTCGGCAGCTTCCTGCTGCTGGCCGGGCGGCTGGGCGACCTCATCGGCCGCCGGCGGATCTTCCTCATCGGAGTCACCGGGTTCACGCTGGCCTCGGCGGCGTGCGGGCTCGCCGACTCGCAGGGCGAACTCATCGCCGCCCGTTTCCTCCAGGGGCTGGCCGGCGCCGGCGCGGTGTCGGCGATCGTGGCCATCATCACCGCCGAGTTCCCCTCCCCGCGCGAGCGCGCCAAGGCGATGAGCATCTACACCCTGGTCATCTCCGGCGGTGCGTCGCTGGGGCTGATCGCCGGCGGGGTCATCACCGAGGTGCTCAACTGGCACTGGATCTTCTTCATCAACGTCCCGGTGGGCATCGTCACGGTGATCCTCGGCCGCCGGTGGATCATCGAGAACGAGGGCCTGGGCATCGGCCGCGACATCGACGTGCTCGGCTCGGTGCTGATCACCGCGTCGCTCATCGTGGGTGCCTACGCGATCGTCACCGCCAGCTCGCACGGCTGGGGCTCGGCGCACACCCTCGGCTTCGCGGCGGGGTCGCTGGCGCTGCTGGGCGGCTTTGTCGCGCTCGAGGCCCGGCTGCGCAACCCGATCATGCCGCTGCGCGTGTTCGCCATCCCCGGACTGCCCAGCTCGAGCGCCGTCCGCGGCCTGCTCATCACCGGCATGTTCGCCACCTTCTTCATCGGCGTGCTCTACCTGGAGCGGATCCGCGGTTTCAGCGCGCTCGCCACCGGGCTGGCCTTCCTGCCCCAGACGCTGCTGCTGGCCGCGCTGTCGCTGGGGCCGATCGCCTGGCTGGTGACGCGCTTCGGCCCCCGGCGCCCGCTCATCGCCGGGCTGTGCCTGTCCGCGGCCGGGCTGGCGGTGCTCTCCACGGTCGGCACCGACACGACCTATGTGCCGACGATCGTCGCGGCGTTCCTGCTCATGGGGGCCGGCGCCGGGATGGCGTTCATGCCGCTGCTGACGATCGCCATGGCCGAGGTCCCACCCGCCGACGCGGGCCTGGCCAGCGGGATCGTCAACACCTCACTCCAGGTCTCGGCGGCGATCGGCGTCGCCGTCCTCGGCACCGTGTCCACTGATCACACGCGCACCCTGCTGGCCCACGGCGCCGGCCTGGAGCACGCCCTGCTGGGCGGCTACCAGGTCGCCTTCCGGATCGGGACGGGCTGCGTGCTGGTGGCGCTGGTGGCCGCGCTGGTGTTTGTGCGATCGCCGCGGCGGGCTGATGAGGTGGCGCAGCCGGTGATTGGGGCCGAGACGGTGTCGTCTTAGTTGAGCCTCGGCGTTGCAGCGGGGGTATCGGCGCACATCAAAGGCGGGCTTTCGAGGGTGGGGGCAGGAGCGGGAAAGTGGCCCGTTTGCAGGGGGTTGTGGGATATAAGTTATCGGCTGGCGATACTTTTCTACCACGACCCCGTCGGGGGACCACCGGAACGCATCCGTGCCGCCCTCGAAAGCCGCAGTTGACGTTCGTCGATACCCCGCCAAACGCTCCACGGAGCGCGCGGCGAAACCCGGTCAGCCGCGCGCCATCTCCAGCAGCGTCTGCACCGTGGTCCAGTTGCGCGCCGTGGCCGTCACCCCCAGCCCCTTGCCCGCCAGGGCGTTCCACAGCTTGGAGCGCGCCACGCCCTCCGGATGCCAGGCATAGATCTCGCGGCCGTGGCAGACCACGCGTTCCTGACCCGTCGCTGCCGCCTCGAGCGTCTTGAGCACGTCGGGCGCCGGCTTGGCCGCCAGGAAGCTCACCTGGTAGCGCTTGGGGTCGTCGGCCACGTCGCCGAGCGGGTTGCGTTTGACCACCGCGGCGAGCTGCCGGCCGGTGCGCACCACCACGGGCACGTCGAAGCCGAAGCGCTCGGAGATGAGCGCGGCCGCCTCGCGCTCGAGCTCGGCAGCGGTGGCCGTACTGTCGAGCACGATGTTGCCGCTCTGCACGTAGGTGCGCACGTCGCCGTAGCCCTCCTGCCCGAACAGCGCGCGCAGGTCGGCCATCGGCACCCGGCGGTTGGGGCCGAGGTTGATGCCACGCAACATGATCACCTGCCGCACGGCGAGCAATCTAAGCAGGGCGCTATGGTGCTGGCCATGCAGCAGGCGCAGCTGCGGGACGCTGAGCGCACCGGTCCGGTGGTGACGGCGTCGGGCGTCAGCCGACGGTATGGGGAGGGTGACACCGCGGTCACCGCGCTGCGTGACGTGTCGGTGGATCTCGACCGGGGCAAGCTGACAGCGGTGATGGGCCCATCGGGCTCGGGCAAGTCGACGCTCATGCACATCCTCGCCGGGCTGGATAAGCCCAGCGACGGCTCGGTCACGGTGGACGGCACCGAGATCACCACGCTCAACGACGACGCGCTGACCCGGTTGCGGCGCGACAACATCGGCTTCGTCTTCCAGTTCTTCAACCTGCTGCCGATGCTCACCGCCAAGGAGAACATGCTCCTGCCGATGGCGATCGCCGGGCGCGAGCCCGACGCCGACTGGCTGAACACGGTCATCGACGAGACCGGCCTGCGCGACCGGCTCTCGCACCGCCCGTCCGAGCTCTCCGGCGGTCAGCAGCAGCGAGTGGCGATCGGGCGCGCCCTGCTCAGCCGGCCGACGGTGCTGTTCGCCGACGAGCCCACCGGCAACCTGGACTCCAACTCCTCGGAGGAGATCCTCGCCCTGCTGCGCCGATCGGTGGACACGGTGGGGCAGACGGTGGTGATGGTCACCCACGATCCCAAGGCGGCGGCGATCGCCGACCGGCTCCTGTTCCTGTCCGACGGCCAGATCGTCAAGGACCTCGCCGGCGCCGACGAGAATGAGATCGTCGACGCGATGAAGGGCCTCTAGGGCGCCGTGCTCCGCGTGGCGCTCAAGGGGCTGGCCACGCGACGATTGCGCGCGGCGCTCACCGCGGTGGCGATCGTCCTCGGCGTCGCGCTGGTGGCCGGGACCTTCGTCCTCACCGACTCGATCACCGGCGCCTTCAACTCGATCTTCTCCACCATCTACCAGGGCACCGACGCGACGGTCACCGGGCGCAACGTCATCGACTCCAAGGCCACCGGCGGCGCGGGGAACAACGGCGACGTGCCGCCGTTCAGCCAGTCGCTGCTCCCGCGGGTGCGCAGCCTGCCCGGGGTCAAGCAGGCCATCGGCGACGTGTCGGGCAGCCTGCAGCTCGTCGTCCGGGGCAAGGCCATCACCTCCGGCGGCGCCCCCAACCTCGGCTTCAGCGTTGATCCCGCCGCGCCCCAGTTCACCTCGCTCAAGCTCGTGAGCGGCAACTGGCCCGGCCCGTCGGGCGTCGTCATCGACACCACCACCGCCAGCAAGCACAACCTCCACGCCGGGCAGGTCGTCGGCGTCCAGGGCGTCGGCCCGGTGGTGGCGCTGAAGATCTCGGGCCTGGTCAAGTTCGGCTCCGCCTCAGGGCTGGGCGGAGCGAGCCTGGCCGGGCTCCAGCTGCCCGCGGCTCAGCGGCTGCTCGGGCGCGTGGGCAAGCTCGACGAGATCCGCACCAGCGCCAAGCCCGGCGTCAGCCCCAAGGCGCTCGTCGCCCAGATCGCGCCAATCCTCCCCCGGGACGCCCAGGTGCGCACCGGCGCCCAGCAGGCCCAGCAGGACTCGTCGTCGATCACCGGCTTCCTCAACTTCCTCAAGACGTTCCTGCTGGTGTTCGCGGGGGTGGCGCTGTTCGTGGGGAGCTTCGTGATCGCCAACTCGCTGTCGATCACCATCGCCCAGCGCACGCGCGAGTTCGCCACGCTGCGCACGCTCGGCGCCTCGCGCAAGCAGGTCCGCCGCTCGATCCTGGTGGAGTCGTTCGTGATCGGGGCGATTGCCTCGGTGATCGGGCTGGCCGTCGGGCTGGCCCTCGCCCAGGGCCTGTTCGCCCTGTTCAACGCGGCCGGCGTGACGCTGCCCAACAGCGGAACGGTGGTCAAGCCGCGCACCATCATCGTCGCCATCCTCGTCGGCGTCGTCGTCACCGTGCTGGCCAGCCTGCGCCCCGCGATCCGCGCCACGCGGGTCGAGCCGATCGCGGCGGTACGCGAGGGCGCGACCCTCCCCGAGGGGCGGCTGGCCAAGTACCGCACGCTCACCAGCAGCGCCACCGCGATCGTGGGCGTCGTCGCCCTGCTGCTGGGCCTGTTCGTGGCCAGCGGCACCGGCGGCGTCCTCATCCTCATGGGCATCGGCGCCGTCCTCATCTTCGTCGGCGTCGCCCTGCTCTCGGCCCGCATCGTGCCGCGCCTGGCGATGTGGCTGGGCTGGCCGGCCACCCGGATCGCCGGCGCCATCGGCGAACTGGCGCGCGACAACACCATGCGCAACCCGCAGCGCACCGCCTCCACGGCGTCGGCGCTGATGATCGGGCTGGCGCTGGTCACCTTCGTCACCGTGCTCTCAGCGGGCATCATCGCCAACTTCAAGAACGCGGTGAACGACGTCTTCACGGGCGACTACGCGATCACCGCCCAGAACAACTTCTCCCCCATCCCCATCGCCGCCGGCGAGGCCGTCACCGACGCCCCCAGGGTGGTTGCGGTCGGGGATGTCCGCGCGGGGCAGGGTCGCGTGTTCGGCTCAAACGAGCAGCTGACCGCGGTCAACCCCACCGTCGGCCGGGTCGTGCACCTGGACTGGAAGCGGGGCTCCCAGGCGGTGCTGGCGACGCTGGGCACAAGCGGGGCGTTCGTCGACGACGGCTACGCATCAAAGCACCACCTCTTCGTCGGCTCCCCGCTGACGGTGACGACCCCTACCGGGGGACGCGTGCCGCTCGTGGTCAGAGGCATCTTCAAGCCGCCCAACGGCGGGTCGCCGTTCGGTCCGGTGACGATGTCCGCGGCCACGTGGGACCGCGCCTACAGCCAGCCCCAGAACCTCTACACCCTGGTGAAGATGCGCGGCGGCGAGACGGCGGCCAACGCGCGCTCGCTCAACCGCGTCCTCGGCGCGTTCCCCAACGCCAAGGTGCAGACTCGCCAGCAGTTCGTCGACAACCAGATCTCCGGGCTCTCCAGCGTGCTCAACATCCTCTACGTGCTGCTGGCGCTGTCGATCGTGGTCAGCCTGTTCGGCATCGTCAACACGCTGGTGCTGTCGGTGTTCGAGCGCACGCGTGAGATCGGCATGCTGCGGGCGGTCGGCACCAGCCGCCGCCAGGTGCGGCGGATGATCCGCCACGAGAGCGTCATCACCGCGCTCATCGGCTCGGTGCTGGGGATCCTCCTCGGCATCGCCTTCGGCGCGCTGCTGGCCGCCCGCGACAGCTCATCGATCGCGTTCGTGATCCCGGTGGGACGGCTGATCGTGTTCCTGATCGCGTCGTGGCTGGTGGGCCTGGTGGCGGCGATCTTCCCGGCGCGGCGCGCCGCCAAGCTCAACCCGCTCCAGGCGCTGGCCTACGAGTAGCCAGGGGTGGCTAGGAGTAGCTAGGAGTAGTAGAACAGCGGGTCCTGACCGGGGATCTCCGCGCTGTTGGCGCCGTGGCGTCCGCGCGGGGTCTCCTGGCCCAGGGCCACCGCGACATCGTGGGCGATCGCCCCCTCCGAGCGCGAGGCCACGAGCGGCTCGGCGATCCCGTCGACGTGCACCAGCGTGCGCTGGCCGTCGCCGCGCTCGGGCGGCTCGATGGGGACGAGCGCGTAGACGCGGTCCGCGCGCACGAACTTGCCGTAGCCGAGCGCGACCATCGGGGCAAGGCGAGCCATGACCCGCGGAATCCTAGTGGCCGACGCGGCCACAGGCCCCGCCCCGGGCGGCGCTGAGCGACGCGCGGTGGCCGTTAGGCCAGGATGAGCTCGAGCCGGCGCTCGAGCGTCGCCGCCAGCGTCTCGCGCACCGGGCCCTCGGGGAAGCGCTCGACGAGCGCCGACAGGAAGCCCTCGATGACCAGCCGCTTGGCCGTGTCCTCCGGCAGGCCGTGTGACCGCAGGTAGAAGAGCTGCTCGGGGTCGACCTGGGCGACCGCGGCGGCGTGGGTGCAGCGCACGTCGTTGGCCTGGATCTCCAGACCGGGGATGGCGTCGGCGTGCGCGCGCTTGGAGATGAGCAGGTTGCGCGACTCCTGGAAGGCGTCGGTCTTCTGGGCCCCGGGGTCGACGATGATGTTGCCCTTCCACACGGCGCTGGAGCGGCCCTGCAGCACCCCGCGGAAGGCGAGGTCCGAGGTCGTGTTGGGCGCGGCGTGCTCCTGGGTGGTATCGAAGTCGATGTGCTGGCGCCCGCGGGTGGCGTAGGCACCGGTGACGCGGGCATCGGCGCCCTCACCGGCCAGGCGGGTCTCCATCAGCACATGCCCGGAGTGCGAGCCGAAGCCCAGCGCGACCCAGTCAAGGCTCCCGTCGCGGCCGACGGTGCCGCGCTGGGCGCCGAACACCCAGCTGCGCTCCGACAAGCCCTGACCGCAGACATAGCGCAGGTGGGCGGCGTCGCCGACCACGAGCTCGGTGGTGATGTTGAAGATGCCGTCGAGGTCGTCAGCCGCGGACAGGAACTGCTCCCAGACCTCGGCCTGGGCGCCCTCCTCGACAACGATGCGCGTCCGCTGGTTGACCAGCGTTCCGTTCTGTGCCTGAACCGCGGTCAGCGAGATCGGCTGCTCGAGCACCACGTTGCGACCCACCGTCACCGTGGTCACATCACCGTCGACCTGAGCCGACACGCCCGCCGGCAGGTCGGCGTCGCCGAGCGACCACAGCTCGCTCACACCGCCGTCGCGCGCGACCGCGGCCGGCGTGTAGGCCTCGAGATCGAGGTCGGACAGGTCGGTGAACTCCCAGCCGGCGCGCCCCTTGAAGGTGGGGAGCTCGACGACGGAGGGCGACGAGCTAGCCAATGGAGCCCTCCATCTGCAACTCGATCAGCCGGTTCATCTCCACCGCGTACTCCATGGGGAGCTCCTTGGTGATCGGCTCGATGAACCCGTTGACGATGAGCTTGGAGGCCTCCTCCTCGGAGATGCCGTGGCACATCAGGTAGAACAACTGGTCCTCGCCGACCTTCGACACGGTGGCCTCGTGGCCGACGTTGACGTCGTCCTCGGAGATCCGGATCGTGGGATAGGTGTCCGAGCGCGACTCCTCGTCGAGCAGGAGTGCGTCGCAGACGACCTTGGACCGGGAGCCGTGGGCGCCCTTGGCGATCTCCAGCAACCCGCGGTAGGAGCCGCGGCCGCCGTCCTTGGAGATCGACTTGGCGAAGATGTTCGAGGTGGTGTTGGGGGCAGCGTGGATGATCTTGCCGCCCGCGTCCTGGTGCTGGCCCTTGCCGGCGAAGGCGATCGAGAGGATCTCCCCGTGGGCCCGCTCGCCCATCAGGTAGACGCTGGGGTACTTCATGGTGAGCTTGGAGCCGAGGTTGCAGTCGACCCACTCGACGGTGGCGTCGGTCTCGGCCACCGCGCGCTTGGTCACCAGGTTGAAGACGTTGTTGGACCAGTTCTGCACCGTCGTGTAGCGGATGCGGGCGCCGGGCTTGGCGATGAGCTCCACCACTGCGGAGTGCAGGCTCGAGCTCGAGTACGTCGGCGCGGTGCAGCCCTCGACGTAGTGCACGTAGGAGCCCTCGTCGGCGATGATCAGCGTGCGCTCGAACTGGCCCATCGACTCCGTGTTGATGCGGAAGTAGGCCTGGAGCGGCATCTCGACGTGCACGCCCGGCGGGACGTAGACGAACGAGCCTCCTGACCACACCGCGGAGTTCAGCGCGGCCAGCTTGTTGTCGTTGGGCGGAATGATGGTGGCGAAGTACTCGCGCACGAGCTCCTCGTGATCCCGCAACGCGGAGTCCATGTCGAGGAAGATCACGCCCTGCTTCTCCAGCTCGGCGTTGACCTGGTGGTAGACGACCTCGGACTCGTATTGGGCCCCCACGCCGGAGAGGAACTTGCGCTCGGCCTCGGGAATGCCCAGGCGGTCGAACGTCTTCTTGACGTCGTCGGGCACGTCGTCCCACGAGCGCTCGGCGCGCTCGGAGGCGCGCACGAAGTAGTGGATGTCGTCGAAGTCGACCTCGGCCAGCATCGGCGAGCCCCAGGTGGGCATCGGGCGGGCGAGGAAGTGGTCGAGCGCCTTGATGCGGAAGTCACGCATCCACTGCGGCTCTGACTTGAACTCCGAGATCTTGGCCACCAGCTCCGCGGTCAGGCCCTTCGGCGCCTTGTACAGGTAGTTCTCGGCGTCGTGGAACCCGTAGCGCTCGGTGTAGTCGGCGTTGATCCCCCGCAGCTGCTCGTTCTCGGTCAGCACGGGCGGGTTGGTTGCGATCGTCTCGGGAGTAGCCATCACTCCACCTCCAGCTTGATCGTGTCGTCCTCGATGATCACCGGGAAGGTGTCGACCGGAACATAGGCGGGCAAAGTCTTCGGCTTGCCGTTGGTGAGGTCGAACAGCGAGCCGTGCCGGGGGCACTCGACGGTGCAGGCCTCCGGGTCGAACACGCCCTCCACGAGCGGTCCGTCGTCATGGGTGCACCGATCCTCGATCGCGTAGACCGTGCCGGCGCAGTTGAACACGCCGATCTCCAGGTCCTCCCATTCGACCAGGCGCTTCTCACCGGGACCCAGCTCGGAGACGGCGCATACGTCGATGGTCTGTGGCATCTGGATAAAACCTAGCGTGGGGATCGGATTTCCTGTTCGAAGTCTAGCGGCATGGACCGGGCTTTCACCTGTCGCCGCCAGGGGCGTGCACGTGTACGAACAACGTGCCGCGGGCCGTTCCGTCCAGCCCCAGCGCTGCTACCGCCTGCGCCACCCCCGGATAGGTGGCGTGCCCGTAGTCGTCGAGCACCACGAGCGCTCCGGAGGCGAGCACCGGCGTCCACGCGCTGAGCTCGGCGATCACGTCATCGCGCTCGTGCGAGCTGTCGATATAGAGCATGTCGACGAGCGAACCCGACTGCGGGCCGCTCGCGCCGGGGGCCTCGATGAGCTCCATCCGGGCGCGCACGGCCGGGCCGAGCAGGGCCAGATAGCGCTCGCGCTCGGGGCGGGCGACGGGGTCGAGCGAGGTGACGCGGCGGCGCGGATCGGCCGCCGCCAGCGCCGCTGCCGTCCAGGCGGTCCCGGTCCCGAGCTCCACGACGTTGAGGCGGTCGCCGGCGAGCCCGAGCAACGTCGCCAGGTCGGAGGGGCGCGTCGCCGACGTCAGGCTGAACAGGTCGCCGGTGCGGCGCGCCCGTAACCGCGAGCGCACCTGGAGGACCGCCACCGGGCGCGGCAGCACGCGGGCCCGCCAGACGAACGCGACGTCGTTGAGCAGCGTGCGGGCCCCGCGGCGCAGGCGACGCATCGCCTCCATCCGTGGGTGTTGCGACAGATCGAGGATCGGCGTGGCGGCGTCAGGCCAGCGCGTCGGCGTCTTCGGGGCTGGCGGCCGGCGTATCCGGCTCCCAGCCCGCGCTCTGGCCGAGCGAGGCGCTCTTGAGCACCTTGAGCGAGAGCAGGGCGCATTTCATCCGCTGCGCCGAGATGTCGATGCCGAGCAGCTCGAGCACGAACGAGCGGTCCAGGGCGAGCACCTCGGAGACGGTCATGCCCTTGATCTCGTCGGAGGTCATCGAGGCCGCCGCCTGCGAGATCGCGCAGCCGTGGCCCTCGAAGCGCACGCCCTCGATGCGCTGCTCGGCGTCGACGGCCAGCTTGATGGTCAGCTCGTCACCGCACAGCGGGTTGAGGTCGTGGAACTGGAGGTCGACGCGATCGAGCTCGGGCTCGGGTGGGCTCCAGTTGTGGGGCCGCTTGTAATGCTCCAGGATGTTCTCGCGGTACAGGTCGTCCATGTCTGCTTCTCAGGCTAGCCGCGGTCCGAACGTCAGAGCTGGAGCACCCGGGCGACCGTACCCAGCCCATCGATGAGCCGATCGGTGTCGGCGACGGTGTTGTGGGCGGCGTAGGAGGCGCGGGTGGTCGCGGTCGCCCCCAGGCAGCGCATCAGCGGCTGGGCGCAGTGGTGGCCGGTGCGCACGCACACGCCCTCGCGGCCGAGGATCTCGCCCACGTCGTGGGGATGGGCGCCGTCGATCACGAACGACGCCAGCGCGCCGCGGTCGGCGGCGTCGGGCGGACCGTGCAGCCGCAGCCCGGGCACCTCGGCCAACCGCGCCAGCGCGTCGGCCACGAGCGCTCGCTCGTGGGCGCGGATGCGCTCGATGCCGAGCGACTGGATCCAGTCCACGGCCACGCCCAGGCCGATGGCCTCGGCGATCTGGGAGGTGCCCGCCTCGAACTTCCACGGCAGGTCGGCCCAGGTGGACTCCGTATCGCCGACCGTCTTGATCATGTGGCCCCCGGCGATGAACGGCGGGATGCGCTCCAGAAGCTCGCGGCGGCCGTGCAGAACGCCGACGCCGGTGGGGCCGTAGGCCTTGTGCCCGGTCCAGGCGTAGAAGTCGGCATCCAGCGCACGCAGGTCGACCGGGATCTGCGGCACCGCCTGGGAGCCGTCGACGACGATCACAGCGCCGGCGGCATGGGCGCGGCGGGCGATCTCCTCGATCGGGTTGATGGTCCCGACCACGTTGGAGACGTGCGCGACCGCCACCAGCTTGGGTGAGCGCTCGAGCAGCACGTCGAGGGCCTCGAGGTCGAGCTGGCCGTCCTCGAGCACCGGCACGTAGGCGAGCTCGGCGCCCTTCTCGCTGCACAACAGCTGCCAGGGGACGATGTTGGAGTGGTGCTCCATCTGCGTGAGCACCACCAGGTCGCCCTCCCCGACGTTCTGGCGGCCCCACGTGTAGGCGACGAGGTTGAGCGCGGCGGTGGCGTTGGCGGTGAAGATCGTCTCCTCGGTCGTGGAGCCCAGCCAGGAGGCGATCGTCTGGCGCGCGCCCTCGAACTGATCGGTGGCCTCCACCGCGAGCGGATAGACGCCGCGATGCACCGACGCCCGCGTGTGCGTGTAGTAGCGCGTCATCGCGTCGATGACGACCTGCGGCGTCTGTGAGGTCGCGGCGGAGTCCAGGTAGGCGACCGGCCGCCCGTCGAACTCGCGCCGCAGCGTGGGGAACTCGCCGGTGAGATCCCGGATGGCCTCGATCGTCGACATCAGCTCACCCACAGCAGGCGCGCCGCCCTCAGGCGACGGCCTCCTCCAGCTCGTCGGTGATCCACCCGTAGCCCTTGGCCTCGAGCTCGGTGACGAGGTCCGGGCCGCCCTCCTTGACGATCCGCCCGCGGTACATGACGTGCACGTGGCTGGGCTGGACGAGGTGCAGGATGCGCTGATAGTGGGTGATGATGAGGAAGCCCATGTCGGGTCCGGCCACCGAGTTGACGCCGTCGGCAACGACGCGCAGGGCGTCGATGTCCAGGCCCGAGTCGGTCTCGTCGAGAATCGCCAGCTCGGGGCGCTGCAGCGCCAGCTGGAGGATCTCCATGCGCTTCTTCTCACCGCCGGAGAAGCCCTCGTTGAGGTAGCGGCGACTGAATTCCTCGGGGAGCTTGGTCAGCTCCATCGCCGCCTTGACGGTCTTGGCGAAGTCGCGCAGCGAGATCGGCTCCTCGCCGTGGGCGTCGCGTTGGGCGTTCATGACCGTGCGCAGATACTTGGTGACGGTCACGCCGGGCACCGACACCGGATACTGGAAGGCCATGAACAGCCCCATGCGGGCGCGCTCGTCGGTAGCGACCTCGGTGATGTCCTCGCCGCCCCACAGGATCTGACCCTCGGTCACCTCCAGGTTGGGGTGGCCCATGATCACGTTGGCCAGCGTGGACTTGCCGGAGCCGTTGGGTCCCATGAGGGCGTGGATCTCGCCCTGGCCCACGGTCAGCTCCAAGCCGCGCAGGATGTCCTTGTCCCCGACGCGGACGTGAAGGTTGCGAATCTCTAGGTCTGGCATCTCTCGTCTTTGGTTGAAGTCGTGGTCAGGCGGCCGTGGTCGGCTCGGCAACCGCCGCGGTGGCGAGAGGCCCCGCCTCCTGGCGACCCGAGAACTCGACCAGTTCGGCCAACGTCGTGTTCTGGAGCGAGCGGATGATGCCGCCCTGCACGCGCGTCCACAGCAGCTTGGTCGCGCACCCACGGCCCGCGTCGGGCTGGTGGGAGCAGAGCACGCGCTCGGTGTGGTCGTGCACGAAGCACTCCATGGGGGCGATCGAGCCCTCGAGCGCCTGCACCACCTCGTCCATGTTGATCTCCCCGGCCGGCCGGCTGAGCCAGTAGCCGCCGTGGGCGCCGCGGGCGCTCATGACCAGGCCGGCGCGGCGCAGCCGTGCCACCACCTGCTCGAGATAGGCCAGCGGCAGGCCCTCGGCATCGGCGATCGCCTTGAGGCTGGTGGGGTGCTCGGGCACCTGTCGCCCCAGCTCGATCATCAGCCGGACGCCGTACTCGGCTTTGGAGGAGAAGATCATCGTGTGGTCTAAATCCTACCAGGGGGGTCGGTTTAGGCTTCCAGACGAGGCTCTGCCCAGAGTGGGTGGGGCGGTTTCCATGTCCCGCGCCGTGTAGGGTCCGACCATGGAAACCGTACCGTCGAGCCACCTGTCCGGTGCCGACGACGTTGCCGAGGCGGCAGCCCACGCCCGTCAGGCGGGCCGGCTGGGGATCGACACGGAGTTCATGTCCGAAGGGCGCTACCGCGCGCTGCTGTGCCTGGTACAGGTGGCGGTCGACAACCCCGACGGCGAGGGTGACCCCCTCATCTTCCTCATCGACGCCCTCGCCGACGTCGACACCGAGCCGCTGGCGGTGCTGCTGGGCGACCCCGAGATCGAGATCGTGCTGCACGCCGGCCGCCAGGACGTTGCGATCCTGCGGCGCGCCTGGCGCACCGAGCTCAACAACATCTTCGACACCCAGATCGCCGCCGGGTTCACCGGGGCCAGCGCCCAGGCCGGGTACGGCAACCTCCTGGGCTCGGTCCTCGGCCAGCGCGTAGGCAAGACCGCCAGTTATACGCGGTGGGACGCGCGGCCCCTCACCGGCGAGCAGCTCGGCTACGCCGCCGAGGACGTCGCCCACCTGCTCCAGCTCGCCGACGAGATCCAACGGCGGCTGACCGAGAGCGGTCGGGTCGAATGGGCGCACGAAGAGTGCCGGCGGCTGGAGTCCGCCACCGACGAGCGCGACCCCGAGACCGCGTGGGAGCGCCTCCCGCGCGTCGGCCAGCTCGATCCACGCTCGCGCGCCGTCGCCCAGGCGTTGGCGGCCTGGCGCGAGCGCACGGCCTCAGACCTCGACCGGCCCGTCGGCTCGATCGTCGCTGACCCCGCGCTCGTCGAGCTGGCCAAGCGCCGGCCGTCGACCGTCCAGGGCCTCGAGCAGATCCGGGGGCTGCACCCGCCGACGATCAAGCGCCGGGGCGAGGCCATCCTCGACGCCATCGAGCGCGGGCGCCAGGCGGCGCCGATCCCCCGCGACGAGGCCCGCGCCCGCTCCGAGCCGGGCGACGCGCCGCTGATCGCGTTGGCCGAGGCGCTCCTGCGCACGCGGGCCCTGGAGGCCGGGCTCGCCTACGAGCTGATCGCATCGCGCGCGGAGCTGGAGATCATCGTCGGCGCGGCCCGCCGTGGTGAGCCCGAGCCCGACGTGCGCACCCTGACGGGCTGGCGCCGCGCACTCGTCGGCGACGACCTGTCAGACCTGCTGGCGGGCCGCAGCGCAGTGTCGGTGGGGCCCGACCGCCGCCTCGCGCTTACGAAGATCCCCTGACCAGCATCAGCGACAGCGCGGGGGCGCGGTCAAACATCGCGGAGGAGAGCGAGTGCGAGATCGTCGAGGTGCGCTGGATCCAATTGGAGTCGATCCCCAGCAGGTCCTCATAGGCGGTGGCGAAGGTGAGCCGCAGCTCGTGGCCCGGGGAGTCAGCGGCCGTCTCGTTGCCATCTGGGCCCTTGGTCGTCGTCCAGCCGAGCTTGAGCAACTGCGCGCCGTAGGTCTGGCGCAGCGCCTCGGAGGTGTGGTAACGATCGCCCACGATCACCACCTGCAGCGCGCAGTACGGGTGGACCCCGCGGTCGCAGCTGCGCACCCGGGTCATCACGCGGGTCCCGGCGGGCATCGGGATATTGGTGAGGCCGATGTCCCGAGGGGTCCCGCCGCGGCCCGTGCCCACGACGACGACCGCGACGACGAGCACAGCGGCCACCACCGCGCCGGCGCCGGCCAGCGCCCAGTACAGCAGCTTGCGCGATGACGTCGTCGCCGGCATGTCGTCACAACGAATGTAATCAGGCGTCCCAGGGCGCGAGCGCCGCTGCGATCCCGTCGCGATCGAGCCCGGCGCCCAGGCAGCACAGCAAGGCAATGCGCGCAGCGCGGGCGGCGAGGAAGGGCGTGCACACAGCGCCGCTGGAGCGCACGTCGCGCTCGGAGCCCTCAAAGCCGTAGGTGGCGTGCATCATCGAGCCGCGCTCGGGCGCCACCGTGATCACCACCGGGATGCGCTCGATGGCGTCGCGCAGCGCGTCCAGCATGCCCGGCGTGACGTGGCCGGCGCCGAACGCCTCCACCACCAGGCCGTCGGCGCGCTCGGCCGCGGCGCGCAGCAGACCGCCGTCGTCGCCCAGCGCGGCGGACACGATGGAGACGGTGCGGTCAAGCGTGGCGGGATCGAGGGTGGGGTGGCGCAGCGGACGCGCGTGCAGCCACACGCGTCCCTCCACCACGCGCCCCAGCGGACCCGCCACCGGTGAGGCGAACGCGCTGGGACCGGTGCTCTCGAACTTGCGCGCGCTTGCCGCCGCCAGGATCTCCCCGCCGAACACGACCACGGCGCCCAGCCCGGCGCCCTGTGGCGATGCCGCCAGGGCCACGGCATCGAGCAGGTTGGCGGGCCCGTCGGCGCCCGGGGCGCTCGCCGGGCGGTTGGCGCCCGTGAACACGATCGGCGCCTCGCCGGCATGGGTCATCGCCCCCAACATCGCCAGTTCCTCCAGCGTGTCAGTGCCGGTGGTGATGACCACGCCGTCGCCGCGCGCTGCCGCCGCCACCGCCTGGCGGACCAGGCCCAGCCCCTGGTCCAGCGAGATCTGCGGACCGGGCAGGCCCAGCACGTTCTCCGCCTCCAGGGCGGGGAAGCGCTGCAGCTCGGGGATCGCGGCCACCAGCGCGGCGGCGTCGAGCGTGGGCACGGCGTGCGCGCCCTTCATCGAGATCGTGCCGCCGGCGGCCAGCAGGCGCACCGGCCGAGCCTGCGGCGTGTCGGTCGGTGGTGACGCGGACATCGGCGCAGAACGTAGCGCCCCGTGGCCGGTCGCGAGGATTGGCGAGCTTTGAGGCGCGCGGCTAAGCTGCCTTGACTGAAATGTCGACCACCGCCGACAACCTGGCCGACCCCGAGCTCCTCGAAGCCGCCTGGGACCTGAGCGCGCTCGTCGACGGGGATGAGGACAACGGCGTCAGCCGGCAGCTCGACGAGGCCGTCGAGCGCGCCACCGCGTTTGCCGACGTGTACGCAGGCAAGATCGCCGAGCTCGACGCGCCGGGGCTCGCCGCCGCCATGTACGAGCTGGCGGCGGTCAACGAGCTCGTCGGCAAGGCGGGCTCCTATGCCTCGCTGCGCTTTGCCACTGACACGGCAGACTCCGCGCGCGGCGCCCTGCTCCAGCTCGTGCAGGAGCGCGCCACCCAGATCGAGACCAAGCTGCTGTTCTTCGAGCTCGAGTGGGCGGCCCTCGACGACGATCGCGCCGCCCAGCTCCTGTCCGACGACGAGCTGGGCTTCTGCGCCCACTACCTGCGCACCGCCCGCCGCTACCGGCCACACCTGCTCTCCGAGCCCGAAGAGACGATCATGGCCGAGAAGACGATCTCGGCCGAGAGCGCCTGGGCGCGGCTGTTCGGCGAGCTGACGGCGGCGCTGCGGGTGCCCGTCGACGGCCAGGAGCTCCCGCTCGACGTCGCCCTCAGCCGGCTCCAGGACTCCAACCGCGACACCCGGCGCGCTGTGGCCGAAGCGGTCTCGACGGCGCTGGAGCCCGGGCTGCGCACCCGCGCCTTCATCTACAACACGCTCGTCTACGACAAGGCGGTCGACGACCGGCTGCGCGCCTACCCGCACTGGCTGGCCTCGCGCAACCTCGCCAACGAGGCCTCCGACGAGTCGGTGATGGCCCTGGTGGAGGCGGTACGCGGCCGCTTTGACATCCCGCAGCGGTGGTACACGCTCAAGGCGCGGCTGCTGGGCATCGACCGCCTGGCCGACTATGACCGCAGCGCCCCGGTGCTGCCCGAGGACGTCACCTTCTCCTACGCCGAGTCACGCGAGCTGGTGCTCGACACCTACGAGGCCTTCTCCACCGAGGCCGGGCGCGTCGTACGGCGGTTCTTCGATGAGCACTGGGTCGACGCACCGGTGCGCCCCCACAAGCGCGGCGGCGCCTTCTGCGCCTACACGGTGCCCAGCGTCCACCCCTACATACTGCTCAACTTCACCGCCCGGCGGCGCGATGTGCTGACGATGGCCCACGAGCTCGGCCACGGGCTGCACGCCGCGCTGGCCCAACCCCAGGGCGTGTTTCACCAGTCCACCCCCCTCACCCTGGCCGAGACCGCCTCGGTCTTCGGGGAGGCGCTGGTCTTCGGTCGCATGCTCGACGCCGCGCCCGACGACGACGCCCGGCTCAGCCTGCTGGCCGAGCGGATCGACGGCGCCATCGCCACCGTGTTTCGCCAGATGGCCATGAACCGCTTCGAGCACCTCATCCACACCCGCCGGCGCAGCGAGGGCGAGCTATCGATGGAGCGGATCAGCGAGTCCTGGGTCGAGTCCCAGTCCGAGCTCTTCGGCGAGTCGGTGGAGATGACCGACGGCTACCGCATGTGGTGGTCCTACGTGCCGCACTTCATCAACACGCCCGGGTACGTTTACGCCTACGCCTACGGCCAGCTGCTGGCCCTCTCGGTGTACGGCCGCTACCTCCAGGAGGGGCCGTCCTTCGCCCCTGAGTACCTCAAGCTTCTGGCCGCGGGGGGATCGCGCACGCCGGAGGAATTGGGCGCGATGGTGGGCATCGACCTCGCCGATCCCGGGTTCTGGGACGCGGGCCTGGACCTGGTCGAGCAGCAGTTGCGCGACGCCGAGGAGCTCGCGCTCAAGCGCTAGCTAGTGCGTCTTGGCGTGGCGCGTGCGCGCCCGCTCTTCCTGACGCTCGACGACGTTGACGATCAGCTTGATGATCTGATCGATCCCGGTGACCTTCGCGTCGCCGTGCTCGAAGGCCGCGCGCCAGTCGGCGATGTGCCCCTTGGTGGCCAGGTCGTTGAACTTCGACCGCGGGATCTCGAGTCGGACCTTGGCGTCGGTGGCGATGTCCTTGGTGACCTTCGGGCCAGGAAGCTCGACGCGATACATCTGGATGTCGCGGCCGCCGCGCAGCTCCAAGCCCGCGACGAGCTTGAGCGGCGCCAGCGCGGGCACGTCCTGCATGAACCGCGTGACCGCGGTCTCGATCAGGCTCTTGGTGTCAGAAGGTGAGGTCAGGGCGAGACAGTCTATCCCGCCCTCAGGCCCGCGTTACGGCTGGGTCTGTACCGCCGCGCCGCCGTCGTAGCCGGAGACGACGGTAGTCCCGTCCTTGGCCAGGAACGCGTGGACCAGCGTCTGGCGCGACGACGCGCTGGGGGCGAGCCCGAAGGCCACGCCGAGCGCGATCACGGCCAGGAGTGCGACCAATCGCCGGCGGAAGATGATGACTGGGGATGCGGTGATTGCGGGCATGGTGTCTGCTCCCTGCCTAGCTTGCCGTCCTACCTACGCTAGCGCGCGCGGCGGGCGCGCGGGGAGCAATGGCTAGATCTTGTAGCGCTGGAGCAGCTTGCGCCCGATGACCATGCGCTGGATCTCACTGGTGCCCTCGCCGATGAGCAGCAGCGGCGCGTCGCGGTAGATCCGCTCGATCTCGTACTCCTTGGAGTAGCCATAGCCACCGTGGATGCGCAGGCACTCCTCGGCGCACATGCGCCCGGTTTCTGAGGCAAAGAGCTTGGCCATGCCCGCCTCGATGTCCGAGCGCTGGCCGGCGTCCTTCATGCGAGCGGCCTGCCGGGTGAGCAGCCGCGCCGCCTCCACCTGGGTGGCCATGTCGGCCAGCTTGAACTGGATCGCCTGGTGCTCGGCGATCGGCTTGCCGAAGGCCCGGCGCTCCTGGCTGTACTTGAGCGCCAGCTCCAGCGCCCGCTGAGCGAGTCCGACGCCGCGGGCGGCGACGTTGACGCGTCCGAGCTCCAGCGCGTCCATCATCTGGGGAAAGCCCTTGTTGAGGCCGGCGTCCTCGCCACCGAGGATGTCGTCGCCGGAGCGCTTGTAGCCGTCGAAGACCAGCTCGGTCGACTCCACGCCCTTGTAGCCCATCTTCTTGATCTGCGGCGGCACATTGAGGCCCGCGTAGTCCCCGGAGTTCTCGGCGGCGCCCGGCTCCTTATCGGCGATAAAGCAGGTCAGGCCGCGGTGCTTGGGCTCCGCCGCAGGGTCGGTCCGCGCCAGCACAAACACCACGCCCGAGCGCAGGCCGTTGGTGACCCACATCTTGGTGCCGTTGATCTCATAGCCGTCGTCGGTCTTCTTGGCCGCGGTCTTGATCGCGGCGACGTCGGAGCCCAGCTCGGGCTCTGACAGGCTGAAGGCGGCGCGCAGCTCCCCGGTAGCCATCTGGGGCAGGTAGCGCTGCTTCTGCTCCTCGGTACCGAACTTCATCAGCAGATAGGACCCGATGAAGTGCGTGTTGACGATGCCCGAGATGCTGATCCAGCCGCGCGACAGCTCCTCCACGATCATCGCGTAGGTGGTCAGATCCAGCCCCATGCCCCCGTACTCCTCGGGGATCGTGACCCCGAACAGCCCCAGCTCCTTCATCTGCTCCACGATCGGATCCGGGAACGCGTCCTCGTGGTCGTAGTGCTCGGCGTTGGGGAGAATCTGCTCGTCGGCGAACTGACGGACCATCTCGCAGATGGCCCTCTGTTCGTCGGTCAGATCGCTGACTAGACTCGTCGTTGCCATGTGGGTCTTGGACTCCTCGGATCTTCTATCGGTGGGGCGAGAATAGCTGGGCAAGCTGCTAGCGTCGCCAACCCCTTTCCTGGGAGTCACTCAGAACCACGACGTAAACCCCCCCACGGCCGGGGTGGGCGTAATCCTGCAAGGAGGAGTACATGTTCAGTCGTTTGATTCGTCGCGCGAGCGTCGCTGCGGCGATGACCACGGCGGTCTCCCTCGCGTTCGCTGTCGGAGCGCAGGCCAAGCAGTCACATTCGCTGACCGTCTGCAAGCACGGGTGCCGCTACTCGACGATCCAGGGAGCGGTCAACGCTTCGGGCAAGAACGCCACGATCGATGTCAAGCCCGGCAAGTACGTCGAGGGCGTGACCGTCGCCGGGCACCGGCATGACGGCCTGCACATCATCGGCCTGACCAAGAACCCGGCCAAGGTCCTCATCGAGGGCAAGAACGCGAAGGGCCCCGGCGGCCCGGCGCAGAACGGGATCGAGGGCGAGAACGTCAACGGCCTCGACCTGGAGAACATGAAGGCCGAGCACTTCGCCGCCAACGGCTTCTACGTCACCCAGTGCTCCAACTACCTGTTCAAGAACCTGATCGCCGGTTTCGAGCACTCGTATGGGCTGTTCGCCTTCCGGTGCATCGGCGGCCGCATGACGCGCTCGACCGGATACGGCAACGGCGACTCCGGGTTCTACATCGGCGGCACCCCGTTTGAGAAGAAGCCGGTGCCGACGTTCATCGACCACGACATCGCCTACGAGAACGTCCTGGGCTACTCGGGCACCAACTCCAAGTACGTCACGATCGAGAACGGGCAGTGGTACAACAACGGCACCGGCATCGCGCCCAACACGCTGGTGACCGAGCCCTTCGCACCGACAGCGGACGGGGTCATCAAGAACAACCTCGTGTTCTGGAACAACTTCGACTACTACCGCAAGAGCTCACCGGTCAAGACGGTGTCCAGCGGGTTCGGCCCGGCCCGGATCCAGTACCCGGTCGGCGTCGGTGTCCTCATCTTCGGCGGCACCGGGTGGGTCATCAAGGACAACTCGATCTTCGGGAACTTCCTGATCGGGGCCAGCACGGTCTCGGACCCGACCAACCCGTCGGGCAAGGCGATCAACGACGACAACCAGTTTGTTAACAACAAGATGGGCGCGGCCTTCAATGACGCCAACGGCACCGACTTCTTCAACGACGGATCGGGCCGCGGAAGCTGTTTTGCCAACAACGGCGCCGTGACGCTGTACTCTGCCGCCGACGATCCGAACTCCCAGCTGTATCCCACCTGCCCGGCGACGACCGGCAGCGGGACGACGACCGGGGACCCGGATCAGCTGCAGGTGGTCGCAGAAATCGTGAGCCAGACCTCGGGGCAGGAGAAGTTCTGGCACGTTCACAAGCACCCGGCGCGTCCGGGGGTCAAGCCCTTCGAGGGCTAGGGGGTCATTCGATGATGAAGCACAAGGGGCTGATAACGCTCATCGCATGCGTCGCCGTCGGCGCGGTCGGAGTTCCGACCGCGCTCGGCACGACACCGAAGAAGAAGCCGGTCGTCAAGAACGTCCAGGTCCGTGACGACTTCTACACGCCGACCAAGGTGACGGTCAAGAAGGGCCAGCAGGTCAACTGGATCTGGAACAAGAACAACTTCGATACCCACACGGTGACCCTGATCAAGGGGCCAAGGGGCGTCAACAAGCACAAGTTCAGCTCGATCCAGGCCAGCGCGGGGATCCACTTCAAGCTGACCTTCACCAAGGCGGGGACCTATCACTTCCAGTGCATGATCCATCCGCTGACGATGAACATGACGGTGACCGTGAAATAGAAGACCACGAAGGGGGCCCATCGTGAGCGCACCAATCGGCCGGCGGCAATTCGTCGCCAGCGCTGGCGGGACGCTGTTCTGCACCCTGGCAGGACATCGGCTGACCAGCGACTCGCACGTCAACATCAACCAACTCGCGGGCGGCGTCCCTGTGCCGCCCCGCGTGGCCGCCTACTACGAGGCCCAGGCGCGGGCCCAGACGCAGGCGCAGATCGAGCCGCAGTTCGTCTCAGAGACTCGGCCCAAGGCGGCGGCCGGCGCCGCGGTCCACACGTACTGGATCAAGGCGGTCAAGACCAAGTGGAACATCGTCCCCACCCACCACGACGGGATGATGGACCGGAAGGTGCCGGGCAAGACGACGTTCACCGCGCTGGCCTACCAGCCGTGGGCCCCGGGGTTCGCCAAGCCGCTGGGCCCGCCACAGATCCCCGGTCCGCTGCTTGAGGCCCAGACCGGTGACACGATCGTGGTGAACTTCCACAACCAGACGGGCGTGCCGGTGACCATGCACCCGCACGGGATCTTCTACACCCACGACATGGACGGGGCCTACAAGGGCAAGTACACCGAGCCGGGCGGCTTCGTGGAGAACGGCCGCACCTTCCAGTACGTGTGGGAGGCGCGCCCCGGGACCGAGGGCGCGTGGCTCTACCACGACCACGGGCCGATGGACCCGCTGCCCGTGTTCAAGGGGATGTTCGGCGGGCTGATCATCCGCAAGCCGACCGACCCGGTGCCCACCCGTGAGTTCTTCCTGTTCCTGCACTCCTTCACGCCCTTGGCGACGAACCTGGAGCAGCAGTTCTCCTGCATCAACGGGCGCGCCTACGCCGGTAACACGCCCACGCTCCATGCGAAGGTGGGCGACGTCGTCAACTGGCACGTGTTCGCCATCGACAACGACTTCCACGCCTTCCACCTGCACGGCCACCGCTGGAGCGACGAGGCCGGCGTGATCATCGACAACCACACGCTGGGACCGGCCGACGTCACGTCGTTCTCCATCGTGGAGGACAACCCCGGGCGCTGGTTCTACCACTGCCACGTGTTCTCCCACCTACACATGGGCATGAACGGGTGGTACGTCGTCAGCCCGTGATGCGCGCGGTCGCCCCCGTCCGGATGGGCGCCGCGGTCCGAGCGGGCGCCGCGGTCCGGGCGGGCGTCCTGCTCGCGGCCGCCGCGGCGGCCCTCCTCGCCGCCGGGACGGCGCGGGCGGCCGACGCCAAGGTGGCCATCGGCCACTACCACTGGTCCGACGCGGTGGTGCACGTCGACCTCGGCCAGCACGTCACCTGGTACTGGGTCGGCCCCGACACGATGCACTCGGTGACGGGGATCTCCGCCAACGACGCCGGCGAGGACTCCGACCCCGGCAACAGCCAGCCCGATCACCGGCTCGGCTCGAGCTTCCGCCTCAGCTTCGACCAGCCGGGCGTCTACGAGTTCCAGTGCAAGTTGCACCCGGTGGTGCACGGGGAGATCATCGTCTCCGACACCCCGGGCAACCCACTCGACGACCCCGACCCGGTGCCGAAACTCAACGTCCTGCTCATCCGCCCCACCCTCACCCAGGTGTTCCTGGCGCGCCCGCGGTTCCCCACGGCGGGAACGACGCTCAGCCTCGCCCTCGACGACCCTTCGCTGATCGACGGGGAGATCTGGCACGTGGCCCACGGCCACCGCTCCACCTACGCCGGCTGGACCCGGTGGCGCGCCCACATCGGCTACAACTACCTGCCCTTCGGCGGCCGGTCACAGCACTTCCGCCCCGCGCCCGGGCGCTACGTGGCCTTCCTGCAGGCGACGGACCTGTTCAACAACGCCAGCCGGATCCAGCGGGTGCCGTTCACCATCTCCGCGCCGCCCCGGCATCGTCACCGAGACTGACGGCCGCTCAGTCTGGATCCAGGCTCAGTCGGCCGCGGCCTTGGCGGGCGCGTTGGAGCGCACGCGGCGGCTCCACGGCGACTCGGGACGCTCCTGCAGCTCCCCGTCGAGCTCGATGTCGACCTTCTCGTTGAAGAAGCAGAGCAGCTCGGCGATCCGCCCCACCTCGGCCAGCGGCGCGTCGTAGTACCAGACGAGGTCGGTGCCCTCACCGCCGCCCGAGAGCTTGACCGAGTGATAGCTCGCGGTCCCCTTGTAGGGGCAACGGGTGACGGTCTCCGACGGCAGCAGCTCCGCGCGCACGTCGTCGCGCGGGATGTACCAGCGCGTCGGCAGGTTGGACTCGAACAGCGCCAGCGCGCGCCGGGTCTCGGCCAGCACCTCGCCGTCGAGCAGGACGCGGATGTGACGGTCGCTGCGCAGCACGTCCACGCGGTGATACGGGTCGCGCGGGTGCACCACGACCTCCTCGTCCTCCTCCAGCCACCGGCCCATCCGGTCGAAGTAGAAGGCCACCAGGTCCTTGAGGAAGGGGGCGTCGGGAAGCGGCTCCGGGTAGTACCACGCGCCGTTCTCCACCGTCTCGCCGCCGGCCTGGATCGTGTAGTAGGAGGCGTCGCCCTTCTTGGGGCAATGCGTGTGACGGTCGGTTGACGTCATCACCTCGGTGCGGACGTCCTCGGGCGGGAAGTAGTAGACAGGCTGCAGCCCGGACTCCTGCAGCATCAACGCGCGGCGGCTGTCGGCGATGACCTCGCCGCCGACCTCGACGCGGATGCGCTTGGGCGTGGGCTCGAGGTAGATCGTGCGCCCCGGGGGCGGCGGCTCAAAGTTGAAGTGTCCGCGAGGCGCTTTGCTCAGCGGACCGGTACCAGTCATGAACCCCATGCTCGTGACCGTACCAGGCGCCGGGCTGGCAGACTGCCGCCGATGAACTTCGCCCGCGACGTGGTCGACGCTGCCCCCGCCGGCGACCGGGCGCTGGTGGAGATCACCCGCGAGGGCGACCGTCGCGAGTGGACCTTCGGCGAGGTGGCCGACGCCTCGGCGCGCCTGGCGGGCACGCTCGTCGCCCGGGGCGTCACGCGCGGCGACGTGGTCATGACGCTGATCGGCAATCGCCCCGAGTGGGTGCTGACGATGGTCGCCTGCTTCCGCATCGGGGCGGTGGCCCTGCCCTGCAACGAGCAGCTACGCGCCAAGGACCTGCGCCAGCGCCTCGACGCCGCGCAGCCCAGGCTGGTCGTCGCCGACGCGCGCAACACCGGGGAGCTCGAGGCGGCGGGGGTGGACGGGCACGGGGAGCCGGCCGTGATCCTCATTCCTGACGCGGCCCTGCTGGACGCCGCCCCGGTGGCGGCGGTCGACCTGGCCGCCACCGATCCGTGCCTGATCACCTTCACCAGCGGGACCACGGGCGAGGCCAAGGGGATCGTCCACGGGCAGCGCTACCTCCCCGGCCAGCGCCTGCAGGCGACGCACTGGCTCGGCGGGCGCGCGGGTGACCTGGTGTGGTGCACCGCGGCCAGTGGCTGGTCCAAGTCCGCGCGCAACGTGTTCATCGCACCCTGGCTCACCGGCGCTGCCGCGCTGGTGCACGACGCCCGCTTTGACCCGGCGCAGCGCCTGGAGATCCTCGCCGCCGAGCGAGTCAACGTCCTGTGCATGGCGCCCACCGAGTACCGGGTCATCGCCAAGCGCGTCGCGCTGGGGCCGGTCTCGTCGCTGCACGGGCTGGTGGCCGCGGGAGAGGCCCTCAATCCCGAGGTCCTGCGCGCCTTCCAGGAGGCCACGGGCATCGAGATCCGCGACGGCTACGGCCAGACCGAGACCGGCCAGCTCACCGGCGTCCCCGCCGGGGGCGCCGTCCGCCCCGGCTCGATGGGCCGGCCGCTGCCCGGCGTGGCCCTCGAGGTCGACGACGGCGAGCTTGTCCTCGCCGACCCACGGACCGATCCTACGTTCTTCGTCGCCACGCTGGGCGGGGCGCCGTCCCCCGAGGACCGGCCGTGGCGCACGGGGGACCGCGTCACCGCCGACGAGGACGGCTATCTGTACTTCGAGGGGCGCACCGACGACGTCATCATCTCGGCGGGCTACCGCATCGGCCCCTTCGAGGTCGAGTCGGCGCTCGTCTCCCACGGCGCGGTGGCCGAGGCCGCGGTGGTGGCGGCCCCCGACGACGAGCGCGGCACGATCGTGCGCGCCGTCGTGGTGCTGCGCGACGGCTACAGCCCCTCGCAGGAGCTCGTCGCCGAGCTCCAGGACCACGTCAAGCTCCAGACCGCCCCCTACAAGTACCCGCGGATCGTCGACTTCGCCCCCGACCTGCCCAAGACGGCCAGCGGCAAGGTCCAGCGCGCCGTGTTGCGGGGGGCCTGAGCTAGCCTGATCGCCATGGACGAGTACCGCCCCGCCATCGCCATCACCGCCCCGGTCACCAAGGCCACCTACGGCGT
Organism: uncultured Actinomycetota bacterium; assembly: GCA_963758035.1. Taxonomy (GTDB): domain Bacteria; phylum Actinomycetota; class Thermoleophilia; order Solirubrobacterales; family Solirubrobacteraceae; genus Palsa-465. Next base: position 163,080 of record CAVWTW010000009.1, on the reverse strand, counting down.
GTGGAACCAGTCCTCGGCGGTCCTGCCCTACGGCTACCTCGCCGAGGTGCGCCGCGGCGGCGGCCTGGCCCTGATGGTGGCGGCCGAGCCCGAGCTGGTGGCCGAGCCCGACGAGCTCCTGCACCGCGTCGACGGCCTCATCGTCTCCGGCGGCGTCGACATGGATCCCGCCTCCTACGGAGCCGCGCCCCACCCGGAGACCAAGGGCTGGACCAGTGACCGCGACGCCTTCGAGATTGCCCTGGTCCGGCGCGCCACCGAGATCGACATGCCGGTGCTGGGCGTCTGCCGCGGCATGCAGGTGCTCAACGTCGCCTTCGGCGGCACCCTGTTCCAGCATCTCCCCGAGACCCTTGGGCACGAGGACCACCGACGCGTGCCCGGCAACTTCGACGAGGCCGACCACGACGTCCGCCTCGTTGCAGACTCGCTGGCGGCAGCCGCCGCGGGCGAGCTCCTGCACACCACCAAGTCCCACCACCACCAGGGCATCGACGAGTTGGGCGCCGGTCTGATCGTCACCGGTAGCTCGGCCATCGACGACCTCGTCGAGGCCATCGAGCTGCCCGACCGCCGCTTCGTGCTGGGGGTGCAGTGGCATCCCGAGGCGGACGAGCGCAGTCGCGTGATCTCAGCGCTCATCAAGGCCGCGGCGCAGTACCGCGACGCGCGCGACGCGGTGGCCTCGGGCTAACGCCCGCCCGCCCGCCTGGTGGTGGCGGCGGCGGCGCTCAGCGCAACGCGATCGGCTCGTGATAGCCCGCGTCGCGCACCGCCTGCTGCACCTCGGCGGCATGCTTGGGGCCGCGCGTCTCCAGCACGAGCTGGACCGCTGACTCGCGCACGTGCAGGTCAAAGCCCTCGCGGATGTGCTCGACGTCGAGCAGGTTCGCGCCCAGATGGCCCACCAGCGACAGCAGCAGCGCCAGGGAGCCGGGGCGGTCGGGCAGGCGAGCCAGGAGGACGTGGCGCCGTCCCACCTGACTCTCGTGCCGGCGTACGACGTCGCCCAGCAGCCCCGGGTCGACGTTGCCCCCCGACAGGATCACCGCGGTGGTGCCGCCGTGATCGCCGCCACCGGCGCGACCGGCCAGGAGCGCGGCGACGCCCACCGCTCCCGCGCCCTCGACGACGAGCTTGGCCCGCTCGAGCAGGAAGACCATGGCCTCGGCCACCTCCTCCTCGGAGACGACCACCACCTCATCGACCCACTCGCGGATGAGCCTCAGGGTGAGCGCGCCCGGGCGCTTGACCGCGATCCCGTCGGCGATGGTCATGGCGGAGAGCACGGCCAGCGGCTCGCCGGCCCGCAGCGACGCCGGGTACGGCGCGCAGGCGGCGGCCTGGACGCCGATCACCTCGACCTCGGGGCGCTGCGACTTGACCGCGATGGCCACCCCGCTGATCAGGCCGCCGCCGCCGACCGGCACGACCACTCGCGCCAGGTCGGGCACCTGGGCCACGAGCTCGAGGCCGAGGGTGGCCTGTCCGGCCACCACATCGGGGTCATCGAACGGGTGCACGAATGCCTGGCGTCGGGCCGCCGCCCACTCACGGGCCGCGGTGAGCGACTCGTCCACGCTCCCCCCTACCAGGCTCACCTCCGCTCCCAGCGCCAGCGTGGCCTCGGCCTTGGCGATGGGCGCCCCCTCGGGCATGAACACGTGGCACGGCACGCCTCGCTCCTGGGCCGCGTAGGCAACCGCCTGGGCGTGGTTGCCCGCGCTGGCGCACACGACCCCGTCCTCGCAGGCGGCGCCCAGGGCCGCGATCTTCGCCAGCGCGCCACGGATCTTGAACGACCCCGTGCGCTGGAGGTTCTCCGCCTTGAGCGCGACGGTCATCCCGGCCCGCTCGGTCAGCGTCCGCGAGCTGAGCAGCGGCGTCTCCCGGATGACGCCGGCGCCGGCCTCCGCGGCGCGGCGGATGTCGTCGGCCGACGGCTGGATCGGCCGGTCGATCGAGGTCGGCTCAGCCAGGAAGCGCCACCACCGCGTCCATCTCGACTCGTGCACCGCGTGGCAGCGCTGCCACGCCCACGGCCACCCGCGCCGGCGGGCTGGACTCGAAGAATGAGCCGTAGACCTCGTTGACCGAGGCGAACTCGGACATGTCGGTCATGTAGATCGTCACCTTGACGGCATCGCCCAGCGTGGCCCCGGCCGCCTGACAGACGGCCGCCAGGTTCTCCAGGCACCGTCCGGCTTGGTCGGCGGCGGTGGCGCCCACGAGGTCCCCGGTCCGCGGGTCGAGCGGGATCTGCCCCGAGCAGAACAGCAGACCGCTTGCCATCACGGCATGAACGTACGGGCCAATCGCCTCCGGCGCGCCGGAGGCGGTGACCGGTTCCCTGTTATGAGCCAAACCTTCTCCTTTGATCTGAACGTACTGCTCAGCCACAAGCGTATTGCGCCACTGGCACGCGGGTAGCCTCCCTGGGGATGCCCAACCGCTTGGCGCAGGAGACCTCCCCGTATCTGCTCCAGCACGCGGACAACCCGGTGGACTGGTATCCGTGGGGAGAGGAGGCGCTGGAGCGGGCCCGTGAGCTCGACCGGCCGCTGCTCGTCTCGATCGGCTATTCGGCGTGTCACTGGTGCCACGTGATGGAGCGCGAGTCCTTCGAGGACCCCGCCGTGGCGGCGCTGATGAACGAGAAGCTCGTCTGCGTCAAGGTCGACCGCGAGGAGCGCCCCGACATCGACGCCGTGTGCATGGAGGCCTGCCAGGCCATGACCGGCCAGGGCGGATGGCCGCTCAACGCCTTCCTCACCCCTGAGCAGGCGCCGTTCTACGTCGGCACGTACTTCCCGCCCGAGCCGCGCCACGGGATGCCGCCGTGGCCCGCGGTGGTCGAGGCGGTGGCCGAGGCCTGGTCAGAGCGCAAGGAGCGCGTCCGCGAGCAGGGCGCGCAGGTGCTGCGCTCGCTGGGAGGCGCCTCGCGGCTGCCCGCCTCCGAGGACCCCATCACCGAGGCGGTCCCCACCCAGGCAGTGGAGACGCTGGGCCGCATGTATGACGCGGCCAACGGGGGCTTCGGGCGGGCGCCCAAGTTCCCGCAGGCGTCGCTGATCGAGTTCCTGCTGGCTCGTGGCGAGCGCGACATGGCGCTGGCCACGCTGCGCGCAATGGCCACCGGCGGCATCTATGACCAGGTCGGAGGCGGGTTTGCCCGCTACGCCGTCGACGCCACCTGGACCGTGCCCCATTTCGAGAAGATGCTCTACGACAACGCGCTGCTGGCCCGCGCCTACCTGCACGGCTGGCAGGTGTCAGGCGACCCGCTGCTGCGCCGCGTCTGCGAGGAGACGCTGGACTGGGCCCTGCGGGAGATGCGCGGAACCGAGGGTGGGTTCTGCTCCGCCCTGGACGCCGACTCCGAGGGCGTGGAGGGCAAGTTCTACGTGTGGACGCTGGCCGAGCTGCGCGCCGCGCTGGAGGGCACGGGACTGCTGGAGCCGGCGGTGGCGTTCTTCGGTGCCAGCGACGCCGGGAACTTCGAGGGCGCCAACGTGCTCGAGGGCCGTGGGCCGGTGCCGGAGCGGCTGGGCGAGATCCAGGCGGTGCTACTGAAGACGCGTGGCGAGCGAGTCCGGCCGGCCCTCGACGACAAGCGCCTGACCTCCTGGAACGCGCTGATGATCTCGGCGCTGGCCCAGGCGGGCGCGGCCCTGGAGCGCCCCGACTACGTCGCGGCCGCGGTGGCGTGCGCGGAGTTTCTGCTGCGCGACATGCGCAACGACGACGCCCGCCTGCTGCGGACCTGGAAGGACGGCCGCGCTCACATCGACGCCTACCTCGAAGACCACGCCTACCTGCTCGAGGCGCTGCTCACGCTGTACGAGGCGACCTTCGACCGCCGCTGGCACGCGGAGGCGCAGGCCGTCGCCGATACGATGATCGAGCGCTTCGCCGACGAGGAGGACGGCGGCTTCTTCACGACCGCCGCCGACCACCGCCAGGGCTTCGCCCGCCAGAAGGACCTCGACGATTCCCCCACCCCCTCGGGCGGCGCCTCGGCGGCCTTCGGGCTGCTGCGCCTGGCGCGGCTCACCGGCGAGTTCGAGTACGAGCGCCACGCCCTGGATGTGCTCCGGGTGCGCGCGCCGATCGTGGGCGAGCATCCCCACGGCTTCGGGCACGCCCTGCAGGCCCTGGACTTCTATCTCGCGCCCGTGCGCGAGGTGGCGATCGTCGGTGGCGGCGGTGACGATCCGGCGGTGGTGGCGCTGGCGCGCGTCGTGCGCGGCGCCTACCGGCCCCACGTCGTGCTGGCCGGCGGTGAGGGCACCGGCGTCCCGCTGCTCGAGGGCCGGGTGGCGGTGGATGGGCGCGCGGCAGCGTATGTGTGTGAGCACTTCGCCTGCCAGACCCCGGTGACCGAGCCCGACGCGTTGGCCGCAGCGCTGTGACCGCCCCGCAGGGCGGACGACGGGACTACAGGACCGGGAGGTAGCGCTCGAGCTCCCAGGGCGTGACCTGGACGCGGTAGTCGTCCCACTCCTGGCGCTTGATCTCGATGTAGCGGTTGAACATGTGCTCGCCGAGGGTGCGCAGCACGAGCTCTGATTGGGAGGTGAGCTCGATGGCCTCGCCGAGGGTCTCGGGGAGCTGGTCGATGCCCAGGCGGCGGCGCTCGTCGGGCGAGAGGTGGTACAGGTTCTTCTCCATCGGGTCGGGCAGCTCGTAGCCGTGCTCGATGCCCTCCAGGCCGGCCTGGAGCAGGACGGCGAAGGTGAGGTAGGGGTTGCACGCGGGGTCAGGGCAGCGCAGCTCCATCCGGGTCGCCTGCTCCTTGCCGGGGTGATAGAGCGGGACGCGGACGAGGGCCGAGCGGTTGCGGCGCGACCATGCCACGTAGACCGGCGCCTCGTAGCCGGGGACCAGGCGCTTGTAGGAGTTGACCCATTGGGCGAAGATCGAGCAGATCTCGCGGGCGTGGCGCAGCTGGCCGGCGATGAAGGCCTTGCCCACGTCGGACAGGAAGTACGGGTCGTCGCCGTCATAGAAGGCGTTGCGCTCGCCCTGGAACAGCGACTGGTGGGTGTGCATGCCCGACCCGTTCTTGCCGAACAACGGCTTGGGCATGAAGGTGGCGTGCAGGCCGTACTTCATCGCGTATTCCTTGACCGTGATGCGGTAGGTCATGCAGTCATCGGCCATCTTCAGCGCGTCGGCGTAGCGCATGTCGATCTCGTGCTGGCTGGGGCCCACCTCGTGATGGGTGTACTCGGTGTGGATCCCGAGCTGCTCGAGCGCCAGCACCGTCTCGCGGCGCAGGTCAGAGCCGGCGTCAAGCGTGGTCAGGTCGAAGTAGCCGCCCTCGTCGAGCACCTCGGTGGACTTGGCGTCACGGAAGTAGAAGTACTCCAGCTCGGGGCCGACGTAGAAGTGATCGAAGCCCATGCTCTCAGCGCGGGCCAGCGCGCGCTTGAGGACATGGCGCGGATCGCCCTCATAGGGCGTGCGCTCCGGGGTGAGGATGTCGCAGAACATCCGCGCCACCCCGGCCTCGTTGGGACGCCACGGCAGCCCGTTGAAGGTGCCGGGATCGGGCTGGGCGATCATGTCGGACTCCTCGATGGCGTTGAACCCCGTGATCGAGGAGCCGTCGAAGCCCATGCCGCCCTCGAACGCGTCCTCGAGCTCGGTGACGTTGATCGAGAACGCCTTGAGCTGCCCGAGGATGTCGGTGAACCACAGCCGGATGAAGCGGATGTCTCGCTCCTGCACCATCGCGAGGACGTCGTCGCGCGTCAGGACTGGGGTCTGCGGAGTCTGGGCCATCGCGGCGGAACCTTAGAGGTTGTGACGCGCGGGGACCGCTCAGGAACGGCGGGTGGGCGCCGACGCGCGGTCACCCAGCCAGCGCCGCGCCCAGCTCTGAAGCTCGGTGAGGGCCGGCTCCAGCTCTGAACCCATCACGCTGAGCTCGTACTGCACTCGCAGCGGAGGCCCGGGGATGACGGTGCGCTGCACCATCCCCCGCGCCTCCAGCTCCTTCATGCGCTCGGAGAGCAGGCGGTCCGAGAGCTCGGGGATCGCCTGGGCGATCTCCGAGAAGCGCAGCGGGCCGTCCATCAGCACACGGAGGATCGCGCCGGTCCAGCGCCGTCCCACGAGCTCCACCGCCTCGTGATAGAGGGGGCAGCAGTTACTGTGGGCCGCGTCCTCAGCGGTGCCGCGGGCCCGATCCTCGGTCGAGGAATGGTGGTTCGCGGCCATCAGGGACGCTTAGCTTAACGGCCTAGGCGGCCTCGAGTCGCCGAGACGCCTCCGTTGACCCGTCGACGGGGACGTCGCCGGCGACGTTGACCATGGCCGTGAACCCCTCCAGCGACACCGCCGCGATGGCCTCCAGGATCTCCTCGTCGTCCCACCCGGCCTCGCGCGCCTCCTCGTGGAGGTGCATCGCCGGGCGGCCCTGCTCCACCAGCGCCTGGAGGTAGCGCAGCAGCGCCGCCTCATGCGGGTCCTTGGAGCTGAACTGCCGCGCCGCGGCGACCTCGTCCAAGGCCAGCCCGGCCGCCCGCGCCGCCCGTGAGTGCATCGCGATGCCCGGCTCGGAGTGGTAGTGCTCAGCGACCGCCAGTGCGATCCGCTCCAGCGTCGGCAGCGTCAGCTTCCCGTGCCTCAGCTCAGAGCGAAAGCGCGCGTAGGCACGCAGGGCCGCCGGCGAGCCGGCCAGGACCCCCAGGAAGTTCGGCAGCTGCCCACCCGAGGACAGCGCGCCGCGCAGGACCGCGACTGAGCCCTCAGGGGCCGTTAGGTCATCGTGGATCTGGAATCTGCTCATTGTTGTCTTCATCGCTGACCACCGAGGTCGTAAAGGGAGGAGAGGCAAGGTTTCGAGGGAACGTTGCCCTTTACTTTGAACATCTGCTTACGGAACATAAGTGTACCTGCGGGCACCCCGTCTGACAAGGGACTAAGGGCACCCTCTCTGTCGTTTTACGCTGGGCCCTAAACAGCGGATCACCGGCCGGGTAATGGTTGTGTAAGGGGCGATCCGGCCGCGGGCGCGAGAGCGAGCGCCCGGCGACCGGTTTGCCTTCACTCCTAAGACGCCGCAGACCCTCAGACCGTGACGACGAGCTTTCCGCCGGCCTGGCCCGAGTCCATGACGCGGTGGGCCTCGACGATCTCATCGAAGGCGAAGACACGCACCGGGCGTGCCGAGAACACGCCCCGCTCGGCCTTCTCCACGATCGCCTGCATGGGCACGTCGCTCACCGGGAAGCCCTCGCCGCCCAGCACGAACGCGCTCGCGAAGGTGCTCAGCGCCACGCCGCTGGGCAAGTCCGCGAGCGGATTGAAATCGGCCACGGGATCGAGACCGCCGAGGAAACCGATCTGGCACACGCGGCCCCGGGACGCAACGCAGCGCAGCGAATCGCGCAGGACGGCGTTGCCGACGAGATCGAGCACGGCGTCGACCCCATGCGGGCGCGTGGCGCGCACCTGCGGGGCAAGCCGGCCGTCGTCGATCAGGACCTCCGCGGCGCCCATCCCGCGCAGACGCTCGGCGTGTCCCTCCGCTCGCGTGGTGGCGATCACGGTCGCGCCACCGTCGACGGCGAGGTTGACCGCGGCCTGGCCGACCGCGGAGGTCGCACCGCGAACGAGCACGCTCTGCCCGGGCTCAAGGGCCAGATTGCCCTGCAGCGCCGTCCAGGCGGTGGCGTAGACCTCGGGGATGGCGGCGAGATCGGCCCAGGTCAACTCGGTGTCGACCGCCACGACGTTGGTGGCCGGGACGGTGACGAGCTCGGCGTAGCTGCCGTTGCGATCCCGCGCGAGGCCGCCGACGACGGCGACGACCGTGGCGCCGGCGCCAAAGCGCCCGCCGGGGTCCTGCTCGACGACCCCGACGCACTCGATGCCGAGCACCGGGATCCCGAACGACCAGACTCCGGAACGCATGTAGATGTCGGCATGGTTGAGGCCGAAGGCCCGGACACGGATGAGGACCTCGCCGGGCCCGGGCACCGGATCGGGCAGGTCCCGCGTCTCCAGGACCTCGGGGCCGCCGTATTGGGTCATGACGATGGCGCGCATGGTGATGTTCCTGTTCGTTTGGTTGAACGCTCATTCAAGAACTTCGCGTAAAAAAGACCCCGCGTGGGGGTCGGCGGCGCGGCCGGCTGAGGCCGCGCGAGGGTTGCTCGCTAGCCGAGGTCGGCGAACGCGGCGTTGACGATCGTCTCCAGCACCTCCCTCCCGGGGTCGGTCTTTCCGACGACCATGAGCCCCATCCCCGTCGCCATGAGCTGAGTGGCCTTGGCCGCCGGATCGATGGCGGCCGGGATCTCGCCGCGGGCGCGAGCGGTGCGCAGCGCCTGCTCGGCACTGCGCTCCAGTCGCGCCATGTGGGCGCGGGTCAGACTCGCGACCTCCGAGTCCTCGGCGGCCAGTTCGACCGTGGTGTTGACCATCAGGCACCCCGTCCGCCCTTCGGGGCTCATCAAGTCGCTGACCAGGCCGTCGAAGTACGCGCGGACCTCCGCCAGCGACGCGCCCGGGCGCTCCAGCGCCCCGAGCTTCTGGGGCACGATCAGGCTGGAGTAGAGCTTGAGCGCCTCGATGAACAGCTGGCGTTTGCCCCCTTCAAACGCGCCGTAGAGGCTCCCGGGCCGAACCCCGGTGGCCGCGACGAGGTCGCCGACCGACGTGTCCCGGTAGCCCTTGGCCCAGAACTCGCGCATGGAGAGATCGAGCACCTCCTGGGGATCGAACTGGCGCGGCCGGGACACGCGCTCCAGAATAGATGAACGACCGCTCAAAAACTATTACGACTCTGTGAACACCCGAGAAACGGGCGAGCGTGTGATCTCAGGCTTCAATCAGCCCGGCGGGCGGGGGAGCGGGCTAGTGCAGGTGGGCCAGCGTGTGCAGCGTGGCGGCGTGCGCGCTGGTCACGGCGGCCAGGATGAGCATCACGCCGAGGAGGACCGCCCATAGGGCCATGCGGTCAGGACGAAAGCCTGAGCGCTCGTAGCGCCGCTCCGGGCGGCGGCGAGAGCTCTGGCGTGGTGTGACGTAGCGATGGTCGGGCACCCGACCGCTGATCGTGACCGTGCGCCGGCCGGCCACCCCGCCGGGGAGCGACGACGGCGAGGGCGCGGCGTCGTCGTGCTGTGAGCTGGACCAGTCATCCAGGGCGCGCACCGCCGAGGGCAGGCGCTCACGCTCCCGCTCGCGGGCGTCCCACTCGAGCAGGGCGGCACGCGCTGCGTTACGGGCAGCGACGCGGTCGTCGTGCTGACCATGGTCCCCCCGGGACTCAGCTACGCCTGATTGCGGCATTCATCGTCCTCTTTCTGTGCTTGCGGGGTGAGCTGACGGGCTCGCACCGAAAGAGCGGCGCTACGCGAAGACGCGATTCGCCCCAACAACGTGGGTCCCCCGCTTCCATTCCCTACCGGCGGCGTGGAGCGGATTGGAATTCAGCTGTACGGAGCGGCGATCCTACCAACGCTCCCGGCGGATAGAGATCCGCAGGTTTTCGCAAAGTGCGGGGTTATTGCGAACGGCGGTGCGGAGCTACTCGTTGCCGGCCACTTTGGCCACGAATGCGGCCACGTTCGCGGCGTCCTGCCCCTGGACGACGGCCGCCGGCATGACCCCCTGCCCGAGGCATCCCTGATTGGAGCCCTTGGGCGGATTGGGCAGGCAGCCGTTGTTGATCGTGTTGAGCACGGTCGACTGCGCGGGCTTGAGCGTGTCGAGGTTGGGACCGACCTTGCCGACCGCGTTGGCGGCGGCCAGCGTGTGACAGACGCCGCAATGCTGACCAAACAGCTCGCGCCCGCTGGCCTCCCCGGCGGTGAGCCTGATCCCGCCCACCTGGGCGTTGGCGTTGTGGTGGTTGCCGGTGAGCAGCAGCAGCGGCAGCCCCACGCCGAAGACCAGGGCGGTGACCACGAACATGGTGATCGTCACGGTGCTGGCGCGCCGTCCCGGATCGCGCCGCGTGGGCGACGCCGTGCCCGTGCCGCGCGTGGCCAGGACGAACAGGCCCAGCGCCACGACGACCCAGAGCGCGACGAATGCGGCGACCGCAAGCACGCGCGGGACCTTATCGCGCGGACCGCCCGGATGGGCCGTGGCTCACCTTCTTCGCCCAGAGGCGAAACTCATGATCGGGGGGGCGACGGCGCGGAAGTCCTCGGCCTCGCCGGTCCCGCCGCCACCTGCCCCGGCCGCCGCGCGCACCGTCCCCACCTGGCCAGCCGCGGCCTTCTGCTCGGCCAGCCCGCGCCGCACCTGCTCGTCGAGCATCGAGAAGTCCTTGATCTCGGCGACGATCTGGTCCGGTGCGTCGATCGAGCCGACCCAGTCGACGAGGATGTTGATGGCCCCGCCGGCCGCGGCCAGCTTCTCCAGCTTGCCGGAGACCAGCATCAGCGGCTCGGTTCTCACCACCAGCCGATGGCGCTCGTAGATCTGGGGCGGGACGACGAGGTTGATCGTGCCGTACTCGTCCTCGAGCAGCAGGAAGACGATCCCGCTGGCCGTCCCCGGCCGCTGACGAGCCACCACCAGGCCCCCGATGCGCACCCGCCGGCCGTGGTCGAGCTCCTCCAGGTCCCGGCTGGTGACGGTGTCAGGCCCCATCCGCTCGCGCAGCAGAGCCAGGGGATGCGCCCGGGTGGTGAGGCCGGTGGTGCCGTAATCGGCGAGCATCGCCTCCCACGCGGTGAGGTCGCGCAGGGTGGGCGGCGCGGGCAGATCGAGCGGCAGCGCCAGCTGGGTGCCGCCGGGCACGGTGCGCCCAGGCGCCATCACCCCCAGTTGCCACAGCGCCACCCGGCGAGCGAATCCTGGGCGCAGGGGCCCGGACGCCCCCACGGCCAGTGAGTCGCACGCGCCCGACCAGGCCAGCAGCTCGAGTGCGGCGGCGCCGCAGCCCGCGCGCGAGGCGAGGTCCGAGAGCCCGCGGAAGCGACCACCCCGAGTGCGTGCGGCCACGAGGTCCTCGGCGTCGTGGGCGCGGACCCCGCGGACATAGCCCAGGCCGATCCGGACCCCGAGGTCGGGGAGCGTGCTGCCGGGCTCGATCGCGCACTCCACCCCGCTCTCGTTGACGTCGGGCGGGTGGACCTCGATGCCCCGCCGTTGGGCCTCGTGCACGAGCGCGTCAGACGGATAGAAGCCCATCGGCTGCTCGTTGAGCAGCGCGCACAGGAACTCCTGGGTGAAGTGGACGCGCAACCACGTCGACTGGTAGGCGAGCAGGCCGAAGGCGGCGCCGTGGGCCTTGGGGAAGCCGAACCCCGAGAAGCCCTTGACCATCTCCCACACGCGCTCGGCGATCTCATCCTCGACCTCGTGCTTGCGCTTTGCCCCCTCCACGAACCGCGCGTGGTAGGCCTCGATCGCCGCCTCCGAGCGCTTGCGGCTCATCGCCCGGCGCAGCCCCTCGGCCTCCCCCACCCCGAAGCCGGCGAAGGCGATCGACACCTCCAGCACCTGGTCCTGGAAGATGATCGTCCCCAGGGTCTCCTCCAGCACGGGCTCCAGCGACGGATGGTCGTAGGGGACCTTGAAGTCCGGATCGACCCGCATGCGCTGGCGGCGCGCGATGTAGGGGTTGACGGCGCCGCCCTGGATGGGACCGGGGCGGACGATCGCCACCTGGATGGTGATGTCCCGGAGGTTCTCGGGCCGGGTGCGCCGCAGCGAGGCCATCTGCGCGCGACTCTCGATCTGGAACACCCCGGTGGTGTCGGCCTCCTGGATGCACGCGTAGGTGGCGGGGTCGTCGTAGGGGATCCGGGAGAGGTCGATGCGCTCGCCCCGCGTGCGGGCGATGAGCTCCACCGTGCGCTCCACCGCCGACAGCATCCCCAGGCCCAGCACGTCGATCTTGAGAAAGCCGGCGTCGGAGCAGGAGTCCTTGTCCCACTGGACGATCTGGCGGCCCTCCATCGCCGCGGGGACGATCGGGCAGCAGTCGATCAGCGGCCGGGTGGCGATGATCATCCCGCCCGAGTGCTGGGAGAGATGGCGCGGCAGGCCGTGGGCCTCGGTGGCCAGCCGGGCCAGCCATGCCCAGCGGCCGCTCAGGCCTTGGCGACCGGTGGTGGTGATGTCCCGGCCCACCTCTCGCGCATCCCATCCCTCGCTACCCCGGGCCACCCGCTCGATCTCCCCTGGGGGTAGACCCAGCGCCTTTCCCAGCTCGCGGATCGCGCCCCGGGCTCGGTAGGTGGGGAAGGCGGCGACCAGCGCGGAGCGCTCATGGCCGTAGCGCTCGTGCACACGCGGGATGAGCTTCTCGCGGATGTCGCGTGGGAAGTCCAGGTCGATGTCGGGCAGCGAGGTCAGCTCCTCGTTGAGGAAACGGCCGATGAGCAGCTCGTTGGCGATCGGGTCCACGTGCGAGAGCCCGGTGAGGAAGCACACGATCGAGGACACGCTCGAGCCGCGGCCCCGCCCGGGGGGCAACAGCGCCCGCGCGCTCTCGGTTCCGCGCACCTCCACCGCCACCTCGCGCGCCAGCTCCAGCATGTCGTGGTGCAGGAGAAAGAAGCCAGGCAGGCCCAGCGAGTCGATGATCCGCATCTCCTCTCCAAGGCGTGCGATTGCCCGCTCCCGGATGTCCGCCACCGACGCGTCGTAGCGCTCGTGCAGGCGCGCGTCGCACAGCTCGCTCAGCGTGCGCATGGCACTGTCATCCTCGGCCCCGGGATAGCGGTAACCGAGATCGCTGCCCAGGTCAAAGCGCAGCTCGTCGGCCAGACGGACCGTCTCGGCCACCGCCTCGGGATGCTCGGCAAAGCGCGCCGCCATCGCCTCGGGCGCGGCCAGGACGTGGCTGAAGTTCCCCCGCCGCTGCGGCTCGGAGGCATCCAGCGTGGTGTGCAGGCGCACCGCCACGAACGCGTCCTGCAGTGGCCCTCGCCGGCGGGCGTGGGCGTGCACGTTGCCGGTGGCCACGCACGCCACCTCCAGCCGGCGAGCCAGCTCCGCCAGGCGGCGGTTGCGGGCCCGGTCGTCGTGCAGGAACGGGCGCTGGAGCTCGACGCGCAGCCGCTCGGGCCCGAAGGCATCGCGCAGCCGGCGCAGAGTCGGCTCGTCATGGACGCCGCGCAGGGCGCAGCCGCTCAGGCAGACAAGGCCCTCGGCATGGTCGAGCACCGTCTCCAGCGGGACCTCCGGGTCGGTGGGCGGCGCCCCGGGCCGGCCATCCCGCGTGTGCGCGTGCGCGTGGGTGAGGATGCGGCAGAGGTTGGACCACCCGCGGGCGTCCTTGACCAGGAGCGTCAGATGGCGGCCGTCATCGAGATCCACCTCGGCGCCATGGATCGGCCGCAGGCCCAGCGCCCGGGCCGAGACGGCGAACTCCATCGAGCCCGAGACGGAGTTGTGGTCAGTCAGGGCGAGCGTCTCATGGCCCAGTGCCAGGGCCGTGGGCACGAGCTCGTCGGGCAGCGAAGCCCCATCCAGGAACGAGAATGCCGAATGGCAGTGCAGCTCCGCGTACACCGAACGTATGTTCGCATCTGGTGAGGGCGGATACAAGCGATACTCGCGGCATGAGCGATCGCGTCGTCATGTGGGACTTCGACGGCACCCTGGCCACGCGGCCGGGCCTGTGGAGCACGTGCGTGTTGGAGGTGCTCGACGAGCACGCCCCCGGCCACCGCGCCTCGCGTGACGAGCTGCGCGCCGCGCTGCGCGACGGATTTCCGTGGCATCGCGCGGATGAGGCCCACCTGGAGCTGTGTGAGCCCGACGCCTGGTGGGCGGCGCTGGACCCGTCACTGAGCCGGGCCTTCGACGTCGCCGGCGTCGACGCCGCCCAGCACGTTGACCTGGCCCGCGCCGTCCGGACGCGGTTCGTCGACGGCACCGTCGGTTGGGTGCTGTTCGACGACACGCGCCCGGCACTCCAGGCCACCGCCGACGCAGGCTGGCGCAACGTGATCCTGTCCAACCACGTGCCCGAGCTACCGGCGCTGGTAGCGGCCCTCGGACTGGAGGACCTGGTCGAGAGCGTCTTCACCTCGGCGGTGATCGGCTATGACAAGCCGCACCCCGAGGCGTTTCGCCACGCGTTGCGCGCCAGCGGTGACCCGGCGAGCCGCTGGATGGTGGGCGACAATCCGGTCGCCGACGTCGCCGGCGCCGAGGCATTGGGCATACCGGCGGTGCTCATCCGGACCGCGGGCGGAGAACCCGACGCCCTGGCCGCAGCTCAGCTCGTGATCGCCGGCTGAGCGCCCAGACCCCCGAGGTCCGCGCGGCTCACCCCGGTCTTGGCGTAGACGGCCTTGACGTGGTCCTGGACGGTCCACGGCGACAGCTGCAGCATCGCCGCGATCGACTTGGTGGGACGGCCCTGGGCCAGCAACGCGGCCACCTCGCGCTCGCGCGCGGTCAGCCCCATCGCGCGCAGGACGACGTCGAGCACGAGCTCTGAGGGCGCCGGCTGGATCACCGCGGCCACGTTGCCCGAGCCGGCGTCGTCGAGCACCGAGGCGTCGATCACGAACCAACGGCCGTCCGGCGCGCGCATCCGCGCGGTGGCCGGGCCGCCGGCGCGATCCCAGCGTGCCCGCGCCGCCAGGAACGACATCACGCCCGGGGCCTGATCGCCCCCCGGACCGGGCAACAGCGCCAGCCGGCGGCGGGCGACGGCGTCGGCGGAGATGATGTGATCGCCGGCATCGAGCAGGAGCACCGAGGGCGCGGATCCGTCGTCGGGCTCAGCGGCCGCCGCCGAGTCCTCGAGCGATCGCGCCGTCAGCGCTCGCATGGCCTGGGTGGCGGCGGGCACGATCTCGGACACGAAGCGCAGATCGTCCTCGGTCACGCGGCGCCCGGTGAACATGACCAGCGACATCCACATCCCGTAGGCGTCGCTGAAGGCGACGCGCAGCTCGTCGGCCGCGCCGCCGGGCTCGATCATCTCCCGGAAGCGCGCGCTGGAGGACGGCCGGCCGTCGGTCGAGGTCGAGATCGCCGCCACCTTGTCCCGCGCGCCCGCCAACTCGACGAAGCGGTTGACGTCGGGGCGGCGGTACTCGTAGACCAGCGACTGCTCGAGGCTGCCCGGCGCGCCGCCGACCTGTGCGCCGTCGACCAGCGCGCCGACCGTCGGATCGGTCTTGTGCCAACACGCACTCGTGACGCCGAGCACGTCGGCGGTCTCCTCCAGGACGGTCTGCACGACGCCGTCGAGGGTCAGCTCCGGCCGCCCCAGCGCGGTCTCGAGTCGCCGCCTGGCGCGGGCATAGTCCTGATCGCGGGGAAGCATGAGAGCGAGTCTGACAGACGATCTGGGCCCGGCCAACCCCTCATTTCCAGGGATTGAGGACGTGCGGGCGGTCACCCACCATGCCACCCATGAATGCACTCACCCACCCCACCACTCGCCCTCACATCCAGTCGCTCGACGCCGCTCCCGGCGATGCCCTACTCGGCGGATCGATCCACGTCCGCGTCCGCAGCGAGGACACCGGCGGGGCCTTCGGGCTCATCGAGCAGGTCGTGCCCGCCGGCTTCCCCGGCCCCGTGCTCCACGTCCACCCCGACTTCGCGGAGACCTTCTACGTGATCGGCGGCGAGATCGCGATCCGTGTGGGCGACGAGGCCCACGACGCCGGCCCGGGGACCGTGGCCGTCGTGCCGCGCGGCACCCCACACACGTTCGCCAATCCGTCAGACGCCCCGGCGCGAATGCTCATCCTGGTGACCCCGGGGGGCTTCGAGCGCTATTTCGAGGTGCTCACCCAGGCCGTCCGCGACGCTGGCACCTTCCCGTCCGCCGACGAGCTGGCGGCACTGGCGCTCGCCTACGGCAGCGTCCCCGTCTGACCAGGGCGACATTTTTCCTTGACAAGTTATTAGTCACTGCTAACTTATCTCGTAGTTAGTGCTCACTAAGTAAATTCTGGAAGGAGGGTTGGCCATGAGCGCCACCCGTCGCAGGGGCTGGACCCTGGCAATCGTTTCCGTCGGTCTGTTCATGGTGGTGCTCGACAACCTCGTCGTGAGCGTCGCCCTGCCGAGCATCCACCGCGACCTGGGCGCCTCGATCCAGTCGCTCGAGTGGACGGTCAACGCCTACACCCTCTCCTACGCCGTGCTGCTGCTCACCGGGGCCGCGCTGGGCGACCGCTTCGGGCGCAAGCGGATGTTCATGAGCGGCATCGCGCTGTTCACCGTGTCCTCGGCCGCGGCGGCGTTGGCGCCGAGCATCGGCCTGCTCATCGTCGCCCGGGCCACGCAGGGGGCGGGCGCGGCCATCGCCACCCCGCTGACCCTGACCCTGCTGGCTGCCGCCTATCCGCCGGACCGTCGCGGCTTCGCCATCGGCGTGTGGTCAGGCATCAGCGGTATCGCCGTGGCCCTCGGGCCCCTCGTCGGCGGCGCGATGGTCCAGGCTGCCTCGTGGCACTGGATCTTCTGGCTCAACGTGCCGATCGGCGCAGTCCTGGTGCCGCTCGCGGGACGGCGCCTGGCCGAGAGCTTCGGACCCTCGGGCGACCTAGACCTGCCGGGCCTGGCGCTGGGCTCCTCGGGCCTCTTCGGGCTCGTCTTCGGACTCATCCGCAGCCAGTCGCTGGGCTGGACGTCCACCGAGGTGATCGTCTCCCTGGCCGCCGGCGCCGCGTTGCTGGCCGGCTTCGTGATTCAGGAGCGCCGCACCGCGACGCCGATGCTGCCGATGGAGTTCTTCGCCCGGCGCGGCTTCTCGGTCACCAACGTCGTCTCGCTGTCGATGTACTTCGGGATGTTCGGCTCGGTGTTCTTCCTGAGCCAGTTCCTGCAGAACGTGCTGGGCAACAGCCCACTGCAGGCCGGCGTCAAGCTGCTGGTCTGGACGGGGACGACGATGATCGTCGCACCGCTCTCGGGCTACTTCTCCGAGCGCTACGGCGCCCGGCTGTTCATGGCCGCCGGCCTGGGCCTGCAGGCCATCGCGTTGGGCTGGCTGGCGCTTGAGACCAGCGTGGGCATGAGCTACACCAGCATGATCATCCCGTTCGCGCTCGGCGGCGCGGGCATGGCGTTGGTGTTCGCCCCGTCGGCCAATGCCGTGCTGGCGTCGGTGCGCTCTGACCAGGCCGGCAAGGCCTCGGGCGCCACCAACGCCATCCGCGAACTGGGCGGCGTGCTGGGCATCGCTGTGCTGGCCACAGTGTTCACCAGTCACGGCGGTTACCAGTCGGCGGCGGCGTTCGTGAGCGGTCTGGTTCCCGCGATGTGGGTCGGCGCGGCGGTCCTGGCCATCGGGGCCCTGATCCCGGTGCTGGTGCCGTTCAACACCCGGGCCACCGCCGAGGCCCAGGCCGGCGTCGAGGCGGCTGAGCGCGCTCAACTCTCTCGCGCGGGGGCCCCGGCGATTGCCGAGGCGGCCTGAGGGGGGCGTAGGATCGCCGGAGCGCCAGGCATCGCGACCCAGACCTGACATGACCACGTCGACCACCGAAACCAAGACCACGCGTCAGCGCGTCCCGGCCGCCGAACGCCGGGACGCGCTGATCGACGCCGCCGTCCACGAGTTCGCCCACGGAGGGCTGCACGGCACCCCGGTGGACAAGATCGCGCGGTCCGTCGGCGTCGCCCAGCCGTACGTGTTCAGCCTGTTCGGCAACAAGAAGGAGCTGTTCCTGGCCGCCGTCGAGCGCAGCTTCGACCACACTGCCGACCTGTTCACGCAGGCCGCGGCCGCGTTCGATCCCGCGATGGCGCTGCCCGACGCCACCGTCCTGCAGGCCATGGGCAACGCCTACGTGCAGAGCCTCACCACCCACCGCGACTACCTGATGATCCAGCACCAGGCCTACGCCGCGTGTGATGACGACGCCATCCGCGAGCACGTCCGCCACTGCTACGCCAAGCTCGTGGCCCACGTGGAGCGCCTGTCGGGCGCCGACCAGGAGGCGATCGACGACTTCTTCCGCTACGGCATGTGGCTCAACGTGGCCGCGGCGATGGGGGTCGAGGACCTGTCGGTGGGCTGCGAGTGGATGCGCGCCGAGGTGGCCGAGGACGCCTGAGAGCGAGCTGCCGTCAGGACGAGGGACGGGCCTCGGGATGGCGCGGCAGCCCGTCGTCGGGGATCGGCTCCCAGACGGCGGCGTAGGCGGTGTACTGGCGGTAGGAGGGCCGGATGCCGGGATCCCCGTCGATGGTGCCCAGCCGGACCCCGACCGAGCCGGGCGAGCGGCTGAACAGCGCCGAGCCGCAGTCGCCGCAGAAGTACTTGGCGGCGCCCCCGGGCGGATCCCAGGCGCGGATGCGGTCCTCACCCTGAACGATCCGGAAGGCCTCGGGCGTGGTACGGGCGTTGACCGATGCCGCGGTGCCATTGCGCCGCTGGCAGCGGGTGCAGTGGCAGTACATCGAGGCCTCGAAGGGCTCTGAGACCTCGAAGCGGACGGCCCCGCAATTGCAGCCGCCGGTGATCGGCAGGCCTACCTCGGACTCGCTCATGCCGCCTCCTCCATGACCAGATCGCGCTGCGGGTTGATGCGCCAGCGCTCCGCCACCGTGATCAGGCGGTCGTCGAGCGTCCAGCGGTCCGGCTGCTCGTCGCCGCTGTACTGAGGGGAGGCGCCCTTGAGCGCCATGCTGCCGGTGTTGTCGCCGAGCGTGCGGATCGTGTCCACATCACCGTTGGTCAGCCGCTGCTCTGCTGGGAGCGCAGCCAACTCGGCGCGCTTGTCCTCGACGGTCCTGGCCTGCGGGCCGACCTCCTGAATGAGCGTGGGCGCGACGCACTCGACGGGCCGGTGGGCGAGGTTCCATTGACAAGCGAGCTGGATCATGGTCAAGCCGGCGCGCTCCGCGATCGGCCGCATGCCGTCCGCGCGCTCGAGGCCCGCTTCCAGCCATCCCGCCGGCCGGAAGCCGCGGTGATCGCCGCGGGCCAGCTCCTGGCCGGGGCGCAGATCGTCAAAGAACAGCCCGCCGTAGTCCACGACCCGGGTAATGACCTTGACCTCGGCCGCGGCGGCCGCGTCGAGGCAGAGCTCACCGGGCCACGGCTCCAGCGGATTGAGGATGATCATCGCCCAGTCGATCACGGCGCCGAATCGCTCCAGGCAATCGATGAGGTCCAGGGTGAAGCCGTTGGCGGGCCCGGGGGCCACCCCGATCATTCGCGTCAGGCCGGCGTCGCGCAGCGACGCCATCCCCTCCCAGACGCGCTCATCGGTGTATCCCGTCCGGTCAGGGTTGTGCAGGAGCAGCAGGTCGAAGCGATCCACGCCGCAGCGCTCCAGGCTGCGTTCGGCGGCCAGCTTCAGGTAGTCGCCGTACTCGTCAGGCCCGCGCAGCGCCGGGTCCGTGAAACGCGGGAACCCCTTCGGCCCGTTGCGCTCGCCCTCGTAGAAGTCGTGACCGACGGCACCGACGAGGCACATCGATTCGCGCGGACGGCCGGCGATCGCCCGGCCGAGCATCCGGTCGGCCTCGCCGGTTCCGTACACGTCGGCGGTGATCACCGTGTCGATCCGCTCGTCGGGTGCCACCAGCGCGACGAAGCGCTCATCGTCCACGGCCTCCCCGAAGTGCATGAACCGACCGCCGCTCCACGTGCCGATCGCCACCCGTCCGGGGTCGACATGTGCGGTGCCCTGGGCCATGCCCCCAGTCTAGTTGTAGTTTCGTGGCGCTCCGTGCGAGTGGCTGGGCGTGGCTCACGGCCGGCGATGATCTGAGTCGTACTGGTGGTCCGGCGAGATCATCGCCGGCCGTCAGGCCCGTCCAGACACCGCGAGGGTCAGCGCTGGCGCCACCACCTGCCAGAGATCAGATCGTGGAACACCACCTCGTCGCGCCCGCAGGTGGTGACCACCTCCCAGTAGCGCCGCCGCAGCGGCTTCTCGGTCCACCAACGGTCCTCGATCAGCCACGACTCCCGCACCGCGTCCACCTCCCGCTGATCGACCTGCAGTGGGCGGCCGTCGTCGCCGGCGGTCACCGCCACCCGGCGCGGCACGGCGAGACGACGCGGTCCGGCCATCAGGCCTCACACACTTTCTGTGTAGTCCTCACACACAATCTGTGTAACGCCATCAGCTCTCGAAGGGCGCCAGCACCGCCCGCCGCTCGGGGAACCGCGAGTCCGGATCGACCTCCAGCACGCGCAGCGCGGCCTCGGGCCCGGCGGCCGCCCGAGCTTGGCGGATCGCCTCGCGCAGGCGCGCCGCCCGCGCGGCCGCGGGATCCTCCAGCAGCGGCCGCTGGTCTGAGGCCAGCGGGCCAAAGCGCTCGACCGACAGCCTCAGTACCTCCGCCGGCGCCGGCATCTGCGCCAGGTGCGGCACCAGCGCCAGCCGCATGCGCACCGGATCGGCCAGCGCCTCGCGGAACACCACCTGCTCTCGCCACGTCCCCCCCTGCTCCACCAGCTTGGCGGAGATGACGACCGATCGCAGCGTCCGCCCGCGCCGCTCCCGGCGAGCCAGCAGCCGATCGATCAGCAGGCCCAGGCCCCGCTCCAGCTGGATCCCGGACGTGGCCTCGGGCAGCTCGAGCGCCTCGCGCAGGAACTCGCTCGCCGGGCGGGGGCTGAGCGCGCTGTCACCGCCCCGCGCGAGCTCGTAGGCGAGCAGTCCCCGCTTGCCGAAGCGATCGGCCAGCGCGGCGGCGGGCAGGGCCGCCAGCTCACCGAGCGTCCTGACCCCGAGTCGTTCAAGCGCCTCGGGGAGATCGGCGAGCGCCGGGCGGGCGCGCAGCAGAGCGACGGGCAACGAGGCCAGATAGGAGCGGGCCGCCGCGCGCCCATCCGAGCCGCCGCCGACGATCTCCGGGCGGCGGGTCCGCGCCCGGGTCGCCGCCGCCACCGCCGCGAACCGCGACGGGGCGACCCCGAAGCGCGCCGGCATGCGCAGCGCGGTGCGCGCCGCCCGCAGCACCCCGTCCGTCCCCCCGTGCAAGCGCAGCAGCCCGTGCGCGTCAAAGCACACCAAGCCCGCGCGCTCGGGCTCGACGGCGGCCCCGATGGACTCCAGGCGCACGAGCAGCCGCTCCCAGAGGTCGGCAACGCCGGCAGGATCAGGGGGGACGAGAGTCAGCCGCGGGCAGCGGGCCAGCGCCTCCCCCAGGCGCATCCCGGGATGGACGCCGAACGCCTCCGCGGCCAGCGAGACCTCTCCCACCTGCTGCGTCCCCCCCGGCTCCGGCGCCAGCGCGACCGGGCTCTGCAACAACTCCGACCGGTCACCGAGGGCGGTGGCGAGGGCAAAGCGGGGAATCAGGACACAGGCGATCATCCGAACGTATGTTCGCACAGGTGCCGGACGACGTGCGCATCGGGCGGGTCGCCTGCGAGGGACTGTTACCAGTGCCGGGTGACGGCTCCCGCGCGCGCCGCGGACCCCCCATTTCGTCCGGAGCGTCCTTCACGATGCGCGACCCGTGCCCTCCCCGCGCCCCAAGTCAAATCGCACCCAGCTTCGCGTCTGGCAGACCCGCGCGCTCACCCGGATGGCCGCCTGGGAGGATGGGCCCTTCCTGCTCTCGGCGGCGCCTGGGGCGGGCAAGACGCGACCGGCGCTGGAGTACGCCCGGGCACAGTTGAACGCCGGCGCCATCACATCGGTCGTCGTCGCCTGCCCCACCGCCCCGCTCACCCGTCAGTGGGCGCGCGCGGCCCACGACCTGGGCATCGATCTCGCCCCCGACGCCGATGCCCCCAAGCCCCCCTCCGGCTTCCACGGCGTCTCGGTCACCTACGCGCGCGTGGCCAGAGCGCCCGCACGCTGGGCCCGCATGCTCCCTCGCCGGACGCTGGTCATCGCCGACGAGGCGCACCATCTGGGTGAGGATCTGACCTGGGGCGTGGCGTTCGCCAAGACCTTCCAGGGGTGCCCGCGGTGGCTGCTCTTGTCCGGCACCCCCTTTCGCTCGGACGCCACACCGATCCCGGGCGTGAGCTATGACGCCGACGGGATGGCCGAGCCCGACGTCTCCTACAGCTACGCCGAGGCGGTCGCCGACGGCGTGTGTCGCCCGGTGTGCTTCGTCGCCTACGACGGCTCGCTGTCGTGGCGCAGCGGCGATGACGTCATCGAGTCGAGCTTTGAGACGGTGCTGTCCACCCGGGAGGCGAGCCGCCGCTACCGCACGGCGATCTCCACCGATCTACCCGACGGGCTGCCGCGGATCCTCAAGGAGGCCGATGCCAAGCTCGCGGGCATCCGCCAGGACGGCCACCGCGACGCGGCCGGACTGGTCGTCGCCGCCGACTCCGAACATGCGCGGCGGATTGCCAAGCTGCTGCGGGAGGCGACCGGCCGGGCGCCGCTGGTGGTGTTGCACGCCGAGACGCGCGCCGCCGCCAAGCTCGCCGCCTTCACCGGCTCCACGGACCCCTGGATCGTGGCCGTCAACATGGTCTCCGAGGGAGTGGACATTCCGCGTCTGCGAGTGGGGGTGTACGCCACGGCGGCCAAAACGCCGCTCATCTTCCGCCAGATCGTGGGCCGGTTCGTGCGCACGCTCCCCCGCCGCCCACCGGAGCCAAGCTGGCTCTACGTCCCCGCCGACCCGGTCCTGCGCGACCACGCGGCCACCATCGAGCAGGAGCTGCGCGGCTCGCTGCGCCGGCCCGGCGAGGAAGACCCGTTCGCCCTCGACGAACGCGAGGAGCGCCGGGAGACCGAGCGCTCCGAGACGCCGGAGTTCGTCCCACTCAGCGCCGACGTCGCGCCGCAGATGACGCTGTTCGGCGCGCCCGCGCCTCCTCCGCCGTCGGCCGCGGCGTCGCGGTGGGTGACCGCGATGGCCGAGCCCCACGACGACAGCCATGGATCGGCGGACGCTCCCCGCGAGATCCCCGCGTTCGAGCGGCGCGCCCAGTTGCGCGACGAGCGCCACCGCCTCGTGTCCGAGGTCCGGCGCCGCGACGGGACCAGCCACCGAGAGATCAACGCCTGGCTGAACCGCAAGATCGGGATCCCCAGCGTGGACGAGGCGACGCTGGACGAGCTTCAGCGCTCGGTGGAGCTCTTGATGAGCAAGCTCACGCGGCGCCGCTGACCTCGCCCCCTCACGCCGAGCTCACCGACCCGCGCCGCCGGCGGCGCGCCGTCAGCGTCGCCCCGCGATCCCAGGCATGCAACCGTGGACCCGCGGGTACACCCGGATTGAATTGAGGCGGCCGGCGATGCCCTATAAGCTCGCCGCGGGGTCCGTCGCTCACGAGGGAGAGAACCAGTGCCACAGCCCTTTGGTTTCATCGTCCGCCGCGGCGCTCTCGCCGCCGGTGCAGCGCTGGTCATCGCCTTCGCCGCGACCGCAGCGGCTCAGGCGGCGATCGGCCCCTACGTCTCGCTGGGCGACTCCTACACCGCCGCACCGCTGGTGCCCAACCCCACCGGCAACCCGATCCTGTGCGGGCGCTCGACCAACAACTACCCGTCCGACGTGACCCGGGCGCTGTCTCCGGCCAGCTTCACCGACGCGAGCTGCTCCAGCGCCACGACCGCCGACATGACCCAGTCGCAGAGTCTCGAGGGCGGGCTGCAGACCGCGCCGCCCCAGTTCAACGCGCTCAAGGCCGGCGACGCGCTGGTGACCGTCGGCATCGGCGGCAACGACGCCGGGCTCATCTCCGTCGCCGAGGAATGTGCCAAGCTCGACATCATCCGGCCAACCGGAACCGCGTGCAAGAACCACTACGTCTCGGGCAACAGCGACCCCAACATGACAGCGATCAAGGCCACCGGCCCCAAGGTCGCGGCGGTCATCCAGGGAATCGACACCAAGGCACCGAATGCCGAGGTGATGGTGGTCGGCTATCCCGACGGGCTGCCCACCAACGGGTCCAGTTGCTGGCCGCTGGTCCCCATCTCGGCGGGCGACATCACCTACTTCAACTCGCTGGAGACCTCGCTGAACACGGTCCTGCGCGCCACAGCCATCGCCAACGGCGCGAAGTACGTCGACACCTTCGCTTCGAGTATCGGCCACGACGCGTGCAAGGCGTCAGGCACCGCCTGGGTCAACGGGGTCGTCCCGACCTCGGCGGCGTTCCCGCTGCACCCCAACCAGGCGGGCGAGCAGAACATGGCCAATCAGGTCCTGGCGGACCGCTAGCCCAATGACTCCCGACATCACTGACCTGGCCGTCGGCAGCATCCGCACGTTGCGGGAACTGACCCAGCGCATCCCGTTCGGCGGCGGCATCCTCGCCGACTCGCTGCACAACGCCGTCAAGGGCAAGACGATTCTGATCACCGGCGCGTCATCGGGGATCGGCGAGGCGGCGTCGCTACAGATCGGCAAGGCCGGCGGCAAGCTGCTGCTCGTCGCACGCACCAAAGACAAGCTCGACGCCGTGGCCGAGCGCGTGCAGGACGTTGGCGGGACCGCGTTCGTGCACACCTGCGACCTCTCGGACTCCGACGATGTCGAGCGCATGGCCCGGGAGGTGCTGTCCCAGCACGGGCACGTCGACATCCTCGTCAACAACGCCGGCAAGTCGATCCGCCGCTCGGTCGATCGCTCCTATGACCGCTTCCACGACTACCAGCGCACGATGGCGCTCAACTACTTCGCGCCGGTCAAGCTGATGCTCGATCTGCTGCCGGTCATGCGCGAGCGCGGCGTCGGTCACATCATCAACATCTCGACGATCGGGCTGCAGATCAACACACCGCGGTTCGCCGCCTACCTGGCCTCCAAAGCGGCGCTCGACGCCTTCAGCCGCTCGATCGGACCCGAGGTGATCGGTGATGGGGTGCACATCACCACCGTCTACATGCCGCTCGTCCGCACCCCGATGATCGCCCCCACCAAGATCTATGACCGGCTGCCGACGCTCAACCCCGAGCAAGCCGCCTCCATGATCACCGAGGCGATCCGCAAGCGCCCCAAGAAGATCGCCACCACGCTGGGCAACATCGGGCAGCTCACCTACGCGATCGCCCCCGGAGCACAGGACATGGTGGTCAACCGCGCCTATCAGCTGTTCCCTGAGGACGGCAAACCGGTGGACCGGCGCACCGAGGCCGAGCAGCGTGCCTTCGCGCAGGCCACCCGCGGCGTGCACTGGTAGCCGCTCACTCCTCGGTCACAGGTCCGACGCACTTCGGTAACACGCGCTCGGGTGGCGCTCCATAGGCTTCGGTGCAATCCTGGAGTGCTCGCACCCCGGCGGAATCCAGGCCGGCCCGGGGAGCCGAGTGAATGTTTCGACGTCCATCACCGAAAGGGGCCTTGCCATGCCCGAGGTAACTCGTCGTCGCCTGCTCACGTCCGCCGCCACCGGTGCCGGCGGCGTGCTCGCCTCATCGCTGCTGCCGCCCGCGCTCGCGCGCGCCGCCGCCGAGGGGCGGCGGCAGGGGTCGCTGCGCGACGTCAAGCACGTCGTCGTCCACATGCAGGAGAACCGCTCGTTCGACCACTATTTCGGAACGCTGGGAGGCGTGCGCGGGTTCGGCGACCCCAACGTCCTCAAGCAGGCCAACGGCAGGTCGATCTTCTTCCAGCCCGACACCCAGAACCCCGACGGCTACCTGCTGCCCTGGCACCTGGACACCAAGACCACCAGCTCGCAGGCGATCCCCTCCACCTCGCACGCATGGACGGTCCAGCACTCCGCGCTCAACCTGAAGGTCAGCGGCACGCCCGGCCAGCCCACCACGGCCACCAACGACAACTGGCTGCCGGCCCACATCGGTGCCGACGGCGCCGCCCACGGCCCGTACACGATGAGCTACTACGAGCGCCAGGACGTGCCGTTCCACTTTGCGCTGGCTGAGACGTTCACTCTGTGCGACGCCTACTTCTGCTCGCTGCTGGGCCCCACCTGGCCCAACCGCATGTACCTGATGACGGGCATGATCGACCCCAACGGGACCGGCGGGGGGCCGTTTATCTCCAACGTTGTGCCCAGTCCCACCACCCACCGGCCCTACACCTGGACGACCTACCCCGAGCGCCTCACCCAGGCGGGCGTCAGCTGGCGGGTCTACCAGGAGGAGGATGACTATGGAACCAACCCGCTGGAGTGGTTCCAGGCCTTCCAGAGCGCCCGGCCAGGCTCGACGCTGTACGAGAACGGGCTGACCATCCACTCGGCCGACCGCTTCGAGTGGGACGCCCGCAACGGCAGACTTCCCACCGTCTCATGGATCCTCCCCACCTCCGGCCAGTCCGAGCACCCCTCCTACCTGCCGGCCTCGGGTGCCAACTTCGTGGCCTCCAAGCTCAACGCAGTGGCCGAGAACCGCGACACGTGGTCAAAGACCGTCTACATCGTCAACTACGACGAGAACGACGGGTTGTTTGACCACGTGGTCCCACCGCTCCCGCCGGCGGGCACCGCGGACGAGTTCGTCGACGGGCTGCCCATCGGGGGCGGCGTGCGCGTTCCGTGCTTCGTCGTCTCGCCGTGGAGCATCGGCGGCTTCGTCGCCACCGAGCAGTTCGACCACACCTCGGTGCTGCAGTTCCTGGAGACGCTCACCGGCGTCTCGGAGCCCAACATCAGCGCCTGGCGCCGGCAGGCGTTCGGTGACCTGACCTCCGCGCTGGGCTTCACCAATGGGCGCCGCACCTCCTCGCCGCCGCACCTGCCGCCCACCATCGGGGAGTTCTGGGAGGCCGAGGAGGAGGTGGCCACGTTGCCGGCGGCGACCATCCCCGGGGCCGCCCAGACCCCGCCGGTCCAGGAGAAGCGCCGCCCGCGGCTGCCCTGGACGCCTCAGCCCAGCGATCGCCGCGAGCGCCGCGGTCACAGGGCCATGCCCGCCACCAAGAGCCGCTTTGAGGAGAACCGGACCACCCACGCCGCGGACTTCAAGCGCGGCGCCACCGACCGTGTCTACCTCTCGAAGATCTCGGCGGTCGAGGGCAAACACGTGGTGCCCTCGGCGAGTGAGTCGATGGCCTATGTCCCCGGGATCGTCGGGGGCAGCGTGGCTATCTTCTCGGGCTCCGCGATGACGCTGGCCTCGGCGGTCAAGGGCTCCACCACCAACCCCTACGGCGTCGCGGCAACGCCCGACGGCTCCCAGGTCTGGGTCACGGAGTCGGGCACCAACACGGTCTCCGTGATCCCCACCTCGACCAACCAGATCACGAGCACGGTGGTCGTGGGCATCTACCCGCACGGAATCGCCATCACCCCGGACGGCACCAAGGCCTACGTCGCCAACACGGGCCCCAACACCGGACCCGGAGGATCCCAGACGGTCTCGGTCGTGGACGTCAAGGGCCTGACCCAGACCGGGACCATCGAGGTGGGTGAGGCGCCCCAGGTGGTGGACGTCTCGTCCGATGGCAGCCAGGTGTGGGTGACCTGCGCCGATGGCGTGTACGTCATCACCACCGCCAGCGGTCACGCCCGCAAGGTGTCAGAGCCGCTGCACCAGCCGCATGGCGTGGCGGTCACGCCCGACGGCAAGCGCGCCTACGTCACCGACACCGAGCGCGACGAGGTGGTGGTGCTGAGCACCGCATCGCTGCGCACGGTCGGCCGGATCGGCGTGGGCCGCTCACCGTGGAACACGGCCTTCACCGCCGACGGCGCCAATGCCTATGTCTCCAACGCCAACGAGAACACCGTGTCGGCGATCGACACCGCCCGGGGCCGGGTGGTCAGGACGATCGCCCTGGGCTCGGGAGCGGGCGGGCAACTCAACCACATCCCGACGGGGATCGCACTGAGCCCCGAGGGTCACATCTGGGTGGCGTGCAACGTGTCGAGCTCGATCGTGGTGATCGACCCGTCAACCGACACGGTCGTGCAATCGATCGAGATCGGCTTGGGCGACGGCCCCACCGAGATTGCGTTCGCGGCCTGACCGGACCCACCCACGCACAACCGTGGCGGGGGCTGCGTCGAGGCGCGGCTCCCGCTACCGGCTCACCAGCGTGCCGAACGCGTCGGCGCCGATGTTGCCTCCAGAGAGCACCACGCCGATCCGCCGGCCCTCCGCGGCATACCTGCCTGCCAGCAGAGCCGCGAAGGCACTGGCGCCGCTGGGCTCCACGACGAGCTTCATCCGCTCGAAGAGAAAGCGCATCGCCTCGACGATCTGGGCGTCGGTCACGGTCACGATCTCGGAGACCCGAGCCTGGATGATGGGCCAGGTGAGCTCGCCCGGGCTCGCGGTCTGCTGGCCGTCGGCGATCGTGCGACCGACATGGATGCGCACGCGCTCGCCCGCGGCCATCGACTGGGCCACGTCGTCGCCCGCCTCGGGCTCCACGCCGATCACGCGCGTCCGGGGCGAGACCGCGGCGCACACGGTGGCGCACCCCGAGATGAGGCCGCCGCCGCCCACCGGCACGATGAGCGCGTCAAGCGCCTCGACGCCGTCGAGCAGCTCCAGCGCCACCGTGCCCTGGCCGGCCATCACCCGCGCGTTGTCGAACGGATGCACGAGCACCATGCTGCGCTCGGCGGCGAGCTCGTGGACGAGCTCCTCGCGGTCCTCGCCGTAGCGCTCGTACTCGACGACCTCTGCGCCGTAGCCCTCGGTGGCGGCGCGCTTGAGCGCCGGGGCGTCGGCGGGCATGAGGATGACCGCTCGCGTGCCGCACAAGCGCGCTGACAGTGACATCGCCTGGGCGTGATTGCCCGACGACACGGCGCATACGCCCCGGGTGAGCTCGTCGGGCGACAGCGAGACGACCGCGTTGTAGGCGCCGCGGAACTTGAATGCGCCCATCCGCTGGAAGGTCTCGGCCTTGAGGAAGACCCGCCCGCCGACGCGCTCGTCCAGCGTCGAGGAGGTGAGCACCGGTGTCCGGTGCGCCACGCCCTTCAGGCGCGCCGCTGCGCGCTCGACGTCGCCGAAATCGATGGCGAGATCAGGCGCGTGGGCTGCTCTTGCCGGCATCCTGCATCAACCGGCCAATGGGCACCGCGGTGAGATGCTCTTCGCGCAGCCCTTCGAGCAGCTTGCCCAGCAGCGGCTGCAGCGCCCGAGCGCTGCCGATACTGAACTCCACCACCTCGCCGGGCCGCAGCGAGCCGAGGGAGTCGTCGGCGTCCTGAAGACGGACCGCACCCTCCACCAGCTTGCCGCCAGCGCCATTGGCCACCAGCCATTGGCCGATGCTGGGTCCGTTGGAGGCATAGAGGAAGTGGCGCCGGTAGCCCATCATCTCCAGCAGCTTGTGCAGTTGCCCGCGGGCGCCCAGCCATCGCACCAGGCCGCCGGTGGGCAGCCGGGGGAGCGCCTGGTCGTGATTGCTCGAGACGCTGGTCACCACCGTCCCCGACGGCTGGCCGACGGCGAACGAGGCGTGCAGGCCGTAGGACGACAGGGTCTGCGCCACCGCCGGCACCTGGGAGGCGGGGGCGTCGATGAGCACGCCGACCTCGGGATGATCGGTGCTGACCACGGTCACCGGCCGGATGTGGCTGATGTGCGAGGCGACGGTGTAGGAGACGCCGGTGGTCAGGGCGAAAGCGACGGCCACGAGCAGGGCCGTGAGGCCGGTGGCCGCGCGGACCGTGCGCACGCGCCAGCGGGGCAACGGGGCCGTGCGCCGCTCGTCGGAGAGGATGAGCGATGCCGTCGACGGGCGGCGGGCAAAACGAGGGTCGGGCTCGGGGTGCTGCTCGAGCGCGATGGAGATCGCGGGTACGAGGTCAGCCTCGGTGTGCGCCACCTGCGCGAGCTTGAAGCGCTCGAGCGCGGCGTTGGAAGCGCGCACGTGGCCATAGCCGAAGCCGTAGGAGACAACAGGGCAGCCACGGATGATCGCCTCCAGCACGGTGAGGCCGGCGCTGGAGTGCACGAGCGCGTCAGCGGCGGCGAGCACATCGCCCATCCGGTCGGTGAAGCCCATGACGCGCAGCCGCGGTTCGTCGCCGAAGCGCCCCACGATCTTGGCCCGCAGGGCATCGTTGCGACCGCACAGACAGAGCACGGTGGCGTCCTCGAACTCCAGCGCCGCGCGGGTGGCGCCCACGAGATCACCGACTCCCCAGCCACCGCCGGAGATGGCGATGACCCGGCCGGCGGGCGGCAGGGCCAGCGCCTTGCGCGCCTCCTCGCGGGAGCGGGCGGCCAGGAACGCGGGCGCGGTGGGCGGCTTGGCCCAGCGCACGCTGCCCGGACCGGCGATCCGCTCGACCTCCTCGGAGGACTCCGGGTGGGTGATGAAGTGCAGGTCGATCCCCGGGTGCGCCCAGAACTGGAGCCCCGCGAGATCAGTGATCGACGAGTAGCAGGGGACGTCGAGGCGTCGTTTTCGGCGCATCTCGCCGAGCACCGCGGTCACGCCGGGGTAGGTCGAGACGATGACGTCAGGGTCGTAGGCGCGGATGAGGCGCATGAGGCCGCGCCGACCGAAGAGCGTCAACAGCCGGAGCGACAGCCACCGAGTCGGCCCGAAGTACATGAACAGCCGGTACTGGAGATCGAACAGCCACGGCACGAACGTGAACATGAAGGCCGAGTTCTCGCGCAGGATCTTGGTGAGGATCGGCCCCATCGCCGGGAGCCCGTTGACGATCGACACCTGGGCGTCGGGATCCTCGTCCTTGAACTCCCGCGCGACCGCGCGGGCGGGAAGGTCGTGGCCCTCGCCGATGTCGGCGGAGATGATCAGGACCCGGCGGGGCTTGGCCTCGACGTCGGGCTCGCCGGCCGGGATGACCACGGCCTCCTTCTCGTCCTTGGCCGTCTTGACCTGGGCCAGGCGCCAGTCGATGTAGCGGTGCACGCCCTCGTTGAACGGCGTGGCCGCTGTCCAGCCCAACTCCTCGCGGGCCCGCTCCGAGGACACGATCTTGCCACCGAAGTCTCCGGGCCGGGCGGGCGTGTAGGTGATCTCCACGTCACCCATCAGATCGCGCACGGTCTCGGCGATCTGCTTGATCGTCACCGTCTCGTCGCTGGCCAGGTTGTAGACGCGGTTGGTGGCAACGTCGTCGAGGCCGCGCGCGACGCCGTCGGCGAGGTCCTCGACGTAGACGAACTTGCGGCTCTGCATGCCATCGCCGGCGAGCGTCAGCGGATCGCCGGCCAGCGCCTTGTTGACGAACGCCGGGATGACCGCCGCCTCGCGGGCGCGCGGGCCGTACGGGATGCCAAAGCGCAGGATCGTGTAATCGATCCCGTAGAGCTCCTGGTAGGCCTTGCAGTACAGCTCGCCGGCGAGCTTGGTGGACGTGTAGAGGTGGCTGGGCGGGGGCAGCAGCGTCTCCTCGTCGACCTCGTCGGGCTCGCAGTCGGAGTAGACCCAGATCGTCGACGCGTACACGATCCGCTTGACGCCGGCGCGGCGCGCCGCCTCGAGCACCGTCACCGTCCCGCGCGCGTTGACGCGCTCTGCGTCCTCAGGCGAGGCGTGGACGTCGTTGACGTCGGCCACGGCCGCCAGGTGGGCCACCGCGTCACACGAGTGCAGAGCGCGTTCCAGCGCCTCGCGGTCGGTGATGGAGCCGAGCACCGTCTCGACCGGCTCGTCGGGGTCCAGGTGCCACGGCGAGGGCCGCAGGTCATAGATCACGGGGGTGTGCCCGCGCGCGCGGAGCTTGTCGACCACGTGGGAGCCGATGAATCCAGACCCACCGGTGACCAGAACCCTCATGAAAATTCACTCATCCGCATCGAAGCTCAACCAACCGGTCTGTAATACAGCGGCGGGCACGAGTGGTTTCGCGCCACCCAGTCAGAGTTGGGCAGATCGATGTCATGGCCCATGATCCGGTGACAGGGTTCGTCGTAGACACGGCCGGTGGAGCGCTCGAGCCAATCGAAGACGATGTACTTGTAAAGGCCGGACACCATGCCCTCGGGCAGCTCCAGCCGACCGGGGTACTGCGGGTCCAGATGCTCGCGGGCGGTCTCGTTCTTCCAGGCCACGATCTCTGGCAGCCGCTCGATCTGTACGAGGCCCAGGGCGGCGGTGAACTCACTCATGCGGAAGTTCAGGCCCGGGACCTCGTAGGAGGGCTTGCCGTAATTGCGGAAGTCGCGCGTGTGCGCGACAACCTCAGGGCGGCGAGACACGAGCACGCCGCCCTCGCCGGTGGAGATCGTCTTGGTGGCGTAGAGCGAGTAGACGCCGGCATCCCCCCACGTCCCGGGTCGACGGCCGTGCCAGGCGGCCCCGTGGGCATGGGCACAGTCCTCGATGAGAAAGATCCCATTCGCAGCGCAGTAGGCCGCGATCTGCTCGACCTCGAAGGCGATGTGGCCGCCGATGTGGACGACGAAGGCCGCCCTGGGCCGGTGCTGCTCGGCGGCGCGCTGGAAGTCAGCGAACGACATGCACAGGTCGTCGCGGTTGCAGTCCACAAATTGGACCTGCGCGCCCGCGCGGATCGCGGCCAGCGGAGTGGCCATGAAGGTGTTGGACGGGCAGAGGACCGTCTCGCCCTGGACTCCTGCGAAGTGCAGCGCCGCCATCGCGCCGCCGGCCCAGCTGCCCAGGGCCACCGCAGGGGCCTCGTTGTACGCCTCCCACGCGGCCTCGAAGCGCGCGTTGAGATCGGCCTCGGACCAGCGGTTGGAGTCCAGGACCTCGTCGATCAGCGCATGCAGGCGCGCCCGATCACGGTGGTCAAACCCGATGGCAAAGCGCGCGAAGTCAGGGGCATCCTGATGCGAAGCGGAAGCTGAAGCAGTAGTCATGGTGTGAGTGCGCCGTACGCGCCGGGTCAAACCGGGGTGCGCCGCCGAGGCGCTCTACCGACCCTAACGCGTTCCAAAAACCCGACCTGTTGACGGGCGCCAAGCCTGTCAGACAGGGAGGACGGTATCGAGTTTGCGCCGTTTCAGCTCAGAGAGCAGCGGTCCGAGGGCCGCGACGGTGTGCCGGTGACAGTGCCGGGCGCTGTAGAAATCCGCATCGTGCAGGAGGATCACGTCGCCGCCGATGACCCCGCGGGTGGCGCGCGCGACGATCCGCCCGGGCGTCGTGAACTTGCGCCAGTCCTTGCCCCAGCGTGACCACAGCAGCGGCGACAGGCCCGCCTCGCGCACGGCGCGCAGGCCGGCCGGGCTATAGATGCCGTAGGGCGGCCGGTGCCAGGCGAGCGCGGCGCCCGTGGCCTGCTCGATGGTGGCCGCGCCGTGCCGGACGTCGTCCGTTACGGCTGCCCGGGTGAGGCGGAGTTGAAGGCGATGGCGGTAGCCGTGCAGCGCCACCTGGTGCCCCTCGGCGACGATGCGCGCCGCGAGCTCCGGGCGCCGCTCCACCTGCTCGCCGACGAGAAAGAAGGTGGCGCGGGCGCCGGCGGCCGCCAGCACGTCCAGGACCGCCGGGGTGCCCTCCGGGTGCGGCCCGTCGTCGAAGGTGACCGCTACTCCCGCGGCTCCGGGCAAGGTTCGCGGAAGGGAAAGGCCGTGCGCGGCGTCTGCTTTGATCGGTGCCAGCGCGTAGCGAAACACCCCCCGATCATCGCTCAAACGGCGCCGGCGCCGCGACGCGGACTGCTAGAAACCGTGCGGCGGTGAGCGCTGCCCCCGATCTGGACAAGTGGCTGTCCGACCCGTCGCTGCGCGTGGTCCACCGTCGGGAGAGCTCGGTCTCGGCCGCTCAGCTGTGGCAGGCGGCGCGCGAGGTCCGCCTGTCGGAAACCGCCGTGCTCGGGCGACTCGTGCGGTGGCGGATCCCAGGGCTGGGCCGTGACCTCGGCTACGACGACCTGTTTCGCCAGCCCCCGTTCATGGTCCTGGAGGAGGGCGAGCAGGCGCTCGTCTCCGGGCTGGTGGGGCGGATCTGGACGCTGCGGCGCGACTACCCGGAGCTCAGGTCCCCCGAGGAGTTCATGGACTGGTCGCGCGGAGGCACGGCACGGGTGGTGATCGCCAGCTGGGCCGTCGAGCGCCCTGGAGGCGGTTCGGCGCTCGCGGCCGAGGCGCGGGTGGAGCCGGTCGGCGCCCAGGGCCGGCTCGGCGTCGCCGCGGTGCGGCCCGTGGTCCGTGCCTTTCAGAACCTCGTCGGGTCTGAGGGGATCAACGCCGCGGTGCGCCGCGCCGAGCAACGCTAGGGGCCCCGCCCGGCGAGCCGCCACACTCTGACTCAACCTTTTCTTCAGGGCAGGGGGTTGAGGCAAATGTGAGGATCAGACCGGCACCGAGCACCCGCGCCCAGCGCGCCAAGGCCGACTTCGAGCAGTTCGTCACCGCCTCCAGCGACGGGCTGCTGCGCACCGCGTACCTAGTGGTGTGGGACGCGGTCGAGGCCGAGGACCTCGTCCAGGAGTGCCTGCTGGCGGTGGCGCGCCGATGGCCCCGCGTGCGGCGCATGGACCATCCCCACGCCTACGCGCGCCGCGTGCTCGTCAACCTCGCGCTCGACGGCACCCAGCGCCGCACCCGCCGTCGCCAGGAGCTGGTGGGCGAGGAAGCGGCCGCGCTGGCCGCCGCGCCCGACGACGCCTCGGCGCGGCGCCTGGACGCCGTCGGGATACGCGCGGAGCTGATCGAGGCCCTGGGGACGCTCCCACCCCGACAGCGGACCGTGCTGGTCCTGCGCTACTTCGAGGACCTCACCGAAGCCCAGGTGGCCGAGCTCCTGGGGTGTTCGGTGGGCACGGTCAAGAGCACCGCGTCACGCGGGCTGAGCCGCCTCCAGGCCGCCCTCTCTCCCGACGTTTCACTGAGCACAAAGGAGCCATCGCGATGATCGAGCAACTGGAGTCAGAGCTGCGCTCGGCGCTGAAGGCCCGCGCCGACGACCTGCCCGCGGGCGCCGGCGCCCGGGTCAGGGCCCACGAGTACCGCCCGCGCGCGCGGGACGTGCGTCCCCCGGTGGCGGCCGGCGTGCTGACCACCGCGGCCGCGGCGGCGGTGGCTGTTGCGGTGATCGATCTCGGGCCCAAGGCTCCAGCGGCGTTCGCGGGCTGGACCCCGACGCCCACCCACGCCTCGCGCGCCCAGGTGGCCGGCGCGCGAGGTGATTGCAGCGCGCAACTCGCGGAGCTGCGCAGCAGAGCCGCGCAGGCTGCGGCTCAGCATGCCGGCCAGGCCCCGCTGTTGCCTCGGTTCGTCAAGCTCAGCAGCACCGTCCCTGTGCTCACCGACACGCGCGGGCCGTTCACCTTCGTGGTCTTCAATTCCGGCCGGGCGAACGCCAGCTGTATCTCGGGCCCGGGGTTCGCCTCGGTCTCGATGCAGTCGGCAGCGCGGGCCCCCGCGGCACCGGCGGCCGGCCAGATGGTCCTGTCGTTCCAGGTCCACACAGCCCGGGCGGGTGACGCCTACACGTTCGTGGAAGGACGGGCGGGTGCCGGGGTCACAGCGGCAACGCTGGTCCTCAGCGACGGGTCGCACATCAAGGCGACGGTCCAGAACGGCTGGCTGGTCGGCTGGTGGCCCGGGGCGGCGCAGCTCACGTCGGCGCTGATGACCACCGCCTCGGGCACGGTCACTCAGAAGTTCGACACCAGGTCATCGGCGGGCTGCACGCCGCCCCCACCAGGGAGTGGTGATGCCGCGGGCAGCACGACACCAGCGGGCAGCACGACACCTGCGGGCAGCACGACACCTGCGGGCAGCACGACACCTGCGGGCAGCACGACACGTCCCCGTGTCCCGAAAGTGGTGATCACGAGCTGTGCCGCCGCACTCGACGCCGGCACCGGCGGGGCAATGGGGTCGATGTCGGTGGGCGGCGCAAACAGCGGCGGTTGAGGCGCCAAGGGCGTGCGGGTGTGCCAAGCCCGGCACACCCGCCCCCTGACGCCCGCCCACACGTCTAACGTGACGGTGTGAGCTTCACTGAGGGCGTGAGTACCAGCGAGGACGTGGGCTTCGACGACGAGGTGACGATCCGCCACGTCCGGTATGCCAACGAGCAGTCGGGCTGGGCGGTGCTCGACGCCGCAGCGGCCGATGGCGCTCCGGTGGCGCTCGTCGGCCCCCTCGTCCACCTCGAGACGGGCGAGCGGGCCCGGATCGTCGGCGACTGGGTCACCGACAGCCGCTACGGGCGCCAGGTCAAGGTGTCGCAGGCGCGGCCGCTGCCGCCTCAGGACCCCGCTGCGCTCACCGGCTATCTGCGACGGATCAAGCACGTCGGCGCCCGCCGCGCCGAGGAGCTCGTCGCCCGCTTCGGCCCCGAGCAGGTCCTCGATGTCATCGACGCCGATCCCGAGCACGCCTTCGCCCAGATCGGGCTGCGCGCCGGCCGGGCCCAGGAGGCCGCCGAGTCCTGGCAGACGCTGCGGGTGACGCGGCGGCTGCACCTGCTGCTGGCGCCCCACGGCCTGGCCTACCTCGCGTCCCGGATCCACGAGCACTACGGGACCGCCGCCCACCAGATCCTCAGCGACGACCCCTACCGGCTCACCAGCGTCTTCGGGGTCGGCTTCGCCATCGCCGACAGGATCGCCCGCGCCTCGGGCACGCCGCCGGACCCGGCGAAGCGTGAGCGGGCGGCGATCATGCACGTACTGGCCGAGGCCGAGCGCGGCGGCTCGACGTGCCTGCCCGCCCCGGTGGTCCTAGCCGAGGCCGGCGAGCTGCTCAGCGCCGAGGTCGACGAAGCCAGCATCGAGACGCTCGTGGCCGAGGGCCACGCGGTGCGTGAGGCACAGTGGGTCTACCGGCGCGCCACCGCCGAGCTCGAGGCCGAGCTGGCCGCGCGCGTGGATGCGCTGTTGAGCGGCGCGCCGAGCCCAAGGCTGGGCGAGGAGCGGCGTCGGCACCCGCCGCGCGACTCCGATGCCCCCAGCGAGCTGACCGCCGAGCAGCAGGCGGCGCTGGAGGCCGCGTTTGAGCACCGGCTGTCGGTCATCACAGGCGGCCCGGGCACCGGCAAGACCGCCTCGATCAAGACCATCGCGGCCAGCGCCACCGACCGTGGCGCGCGAGTGATGCTGGTGGCCCCCACCGGTCGCGCCGCGGTCCGCATGACCGAGGCCAGCGGCCTGCGCGCCCGGACCGTGCACTCGGCCCTGGGGTGGATCCCCGGCGAGGGCCCCACCCATGACGAGCAGGACCCGCTCAGCTGCGACCTGCTCATCGTCGACGAGACCTCGATGGCCAACCTCGAGCTGCTGGTGACGCTGCTGCGCGCCGTCGGGGACGGCACCCACGTCGTGCTGGTCGGCGACGCCGATCAGCTGGCGCCGGTCGGCGCCGGCAAGCCGTTCGCGGAGCTCGTCGCCTCAGAACGCGTGCCGGTGGCGCGGCTGACCCACATCTTCCGCCAGGCCGCCGACAGCATGATCGTCCAGGGAGCCCACGCGATCCGCGGCGGCGACGCGCCCTCGTTCCGCGCTGCCGAGGGCATGCGGCGCGACCTCTTCCTCATCGAGCGGCCGTCGGCCCGGGCGGCGCTCGAGGAGATCGTGTCCCTGGTGGCCGAGCGCCTGCCCGCCCATTACGACGTCGACCCGGTGCGCGACATCCAGGTGTTCGCCCCCGTCTACCGCGGCGATCTGGGCATCGACGCGCTCAACCGGGCGCTGCGGGCCGCGCTCAACCCCGACGGCCAGCCGGTGCGCGGCGGGCGGTTGCGTCTCGGCGACAAGCTGATGATGGTGGGGCGCAACCTGCACGAGCTCGGCCTGATGAACGGCACCGTGCTGCGCCTGCTCGACGAGGTCGACTCCGGCCGCAGTGGCGACGCTGACGAGGACGAGGACTCCGCGCTCATTCTCGGCGCCGAGGACGCGGTGTTTCGTCTCGCCCACGAGGACGCTGACCGCCTCCAGCTGGCCTACGCGTGCTCGGTGCACCGCGGCCAGGGGATCGAGCTACCCGTCTCGGTCATCGTCGCCCACCCCGCCGCCGGCGCCTTCTTCCTGCGCCGGGAGATGCTCTACACAGCGATCACGCGGGCCCGGCTGGCCACGGTGATCGTGGGCAGCGCTCAGGTGGTGGCGCGGGCCGCCCGGACGCCCGACACGTCGCGGCGCTACGGGCGCGTGGCCGAGCGGTTGGCCGGCCGAGATGCCCCGGCACGGAATCAGGTGCCCTGATAGCTACAGCTTTGGGAGTTGGTCTGCGGAAGCGCTGTCGAGCACGAGGTCTCGCGGACGATCTGCCAGGAGGTGTCCTGGAGGTCAAAGAGGTACGGCGGGAGGAGGATCCTCAGCCTATCGTCGTAGTTGTAGTCCTTGGTGTACGCGGTAGCGGTGACTCCCCCGGTCCCGCTCGTCGCGACGGCGCCACGGTACTTCTGCGCCATCGCCCCGTGGATGGTGAGCGTGGCCACCGCGCCGCAGTCGTAGTTGTCGACGAAGAACGAATGAGCCAGCGTGAGGATGGCGGCGTCGATGGTCCGGTTCGACGTCGACCCGGTGCACGACGTGCTAGAGCCGGGGTTGGTGACCGGGTGATAGACGCGCACGTACTGGTTGGCGACGAGGCCCATGGTTGCTGTCCCGGTCGGCATGGTCTGGCCGTCCGTGTCGGTGCTGTTCTGGAGGTTTCCGGTGATGACGATGTTGTCCGCCGCGGCGATGGTCAGCCCGGTGAGGTAGGTGCCCTTGACGTAGATATCTCCGCACGCGCCGTAGAAGTTCCCAGCCGACGTCTGCTGGTAGGTCACGTTGGTCGGCGTGTAGCTGGGCGCGCAGCCGGTCGTCGAGTTCGGCGCGTAGATGATCGGATTCGCGGTGAGATCGTAGTTTGTCGAGGTTGTGCAACTCGTCGCGGACGTGCACGTGACCGCGGTCCCGCTGGTCTTCCCCCCCGAGACCGACAGCGTGAGAGTCGTCGTTCCCGCGGGAAGGACGATGCCGTTCTTCTGGGCGTCCGGGAAGAGGTTGGCGTTGTCGGCCGGCAGCGGGACCAGCGGCGCGTTGGCAATGGCCTTGCCCTGAATCACTCCCGTGGGGCAGGCAGCGGTCGCCGGCTGCGTCGAGCCTCCGTTGTTGACAACGCACACGCTCGTGGTGCTGGCGTGGCTCTCGATCAGGTCCTGGCTTCCGCGACCGAATGACGGGCTCGTCCCGGACTGCACGAGGAACTGGTCCTGCGTGTACATCGGACCGCTGACGCTGTCGTTGGTGCCCCAGTAGATCCAGCATGCCTGGCCCGGCTGCCCCGTGTCATTGGAGTAGAAGTAGCCGTGGCAGTCGGTGCTGTCGAGCTGGGGATCCAATGTTTCGTGCACTGTGTACCACATGAACGAGAGGGGGCTCAACGGCCGAAAGTCGGCGACAATCGTGCGTTGGGCGCCAAACCTCCCCGCCTGGCCGGTGAACTCCATGCGCAGGAGGCCGAGCGTCGGATTGACGACCGTCCCGACCGCGCCACCGGTCACACATGCGGTGACGGGCTGATAGGAGTACGTCTCGCCCGTCGTCCCGGCCACGGACACATTGCTCGCCGAGTCATTAGCGCAGTTCTGCCACCACGAAGAGGAGGCGGCATTCTCGTTGAGCTGACCCAGGTAGTCCTGCACGCCGGCCTGCGCGGCCGAATAGGCGCGCTTGCCGTCGAGATCGCTCCGGCTGAGGCTCGCGTCGCCCTGCACCGCGGCGAACACGCCGGCCAGCAGCAGCGAGGTCACCAGGAGGATCCCGAGCGCGAGGATCATGGTGAAGCCGTCCTCGCCGCGGCGGCGGTGAACGCGGCGGAACGTCTGGTGGGCGCGCGCGTCGTGGTGGCTCAAAGACATGGTCCGAAATCCCCTGTGCTGGATGAGTCGGTTGTGAAATCCGGTGGCGTGGTGAGCCGCAGCGAGATCGAGTCGGTGATCGGCACCGATGCCGCGCTGAGAGCGGCGGCACTGAGCCCGGTCGTCGTCGGCCCGACATTCAGCGTGACAATCACTTCCACCGCGCTGGCGGCGTCGCCGGCCGTGAGCGCGGCGCCTGAGGGTTGTTCCAACGCCGACGCGCTCTGTGCGGCTCCCGTCACGGGGTTGGGGTTGGTCCCGTCTGGGATCGTCCAGTAGTAGTTGCCGTCGGTGCCCAGATACCACTTGTATGCGAAGTACTGGAACACGGGTGTGCCCGTCTGCGCCGCGACGTTGGTGAGAAGCTGTGTCGCCGTCCCCGTGCCGGTGCGCGCCCAGCCGCTCCCGGTGGTGGTTGCGGTGACGCCGTACGTCGTATCGGTCAACGTTGTGCCGCTCAGGCTGAGCTCGTGCCAGACGGGGGTCGGGCTCACCGCGTCGCCGGTGTAGCTCAGGAAGATGAGCTTTGAGGGCGTACTGCCGGCCTGAATCGGAACCGCGGCGCCCCCGACACACGCCGAGTGCAACTCGTTCTCGATCTGCGTCAACGCCGGCCGCGCCTGACGCGTGGCGTCGATCCGGGTGAGGGTGCCGCGGGTCTGGCGCAGCGTGACGATCATGATCCCGGCCAGCGCGATGACGACGGTGATTGCGATCGCCATGGCCACCACCAGTTCGATGAGCGTGAACCCGTCCTCGCGCTGCAAGGTCCGGCCCGTCATGAGGTTGCCACAGTGCACTTGCCGCTCCCGGTCAGGGTCATTGCCGTCACGAGGTTCGCCGCGGTCATGCTCGTGTTGACCGTGGAGGTGTTGGTGCCGGAGAGGTAGGTGCTCCCTGACACGAGGTAGTCGACGCAGATCGTGAGATCCCCGCTGGGCGCGTAGGGCTGCCCCGGGTTGGCCAGCCAACCCGTGGTCGGGGCCGCCGCACCCAGGGTCTTGCCGTTGGTCGCCGCCGCCACGGTCGCCTTGTAGCTGTCAAAGCACGTCCCGGAGCGGTAGGTGAGCACGATGTCGGTCGGCTGGAGCACCTGCAGCTTGCTCGCAACGGTGCCCTTGACGGATGTAATCGAGAGCATCGGCTCCTGGACCGTGGCGCTGGAGACGATTCCAGGGTTGACCGACGCGAGTTGGTAGGTGGAGGTCCCGGTGTTTTGGTACTGCTGGAACGCACACTTCCCCGCCCACACCGCGTAGTTGTTGCTGTAGCTTGGCGTCGCCGGTGGGGTGGCGGTGTTCCACGGGAAGAGCGAGGTGGGGGTGGTGAAGGCCGTGGCGGCCACACTGTTGGTCATCGTGGTGGGCGCGCTGACGTTCCCTGTCGTGCCGCTGCCGCTGTAGGAGAGGGCGTCGGCCTCGCCGCCCAGCGTCGGCGCGCCGCTCGAGCTCGATGACTTGAACGTCGCCGCGATCCCGCCGGCCTGGCCCAGGACGAAGGCAGTGCCGGCCGGGGTCCCGGTGGCGACGACGCTCGCAGGCTTGGACGGCGCCGAGGCGGCCGTCTGGTCCACGTAGCCCGGCTTGGAGACGGTGACGTTGTACGAGCCCGCCGTCATATCGGTGAAGACGGCACAGCCCGCGGTGTCGGTTTGGCCCGACTGTCCGACCAGGCCGGTCGTCCCGGTGGCCGGCGCGGCCGTGACCGAGACACCCGGCAGCCCCGCACCGGTCTGGTCGGTGACCGCGTTCTGCAGGATGCCGACGACGGGCCTGCTGAGCATCGAGTCCACGGACACGCTCTGCGTGCCCTGCGCGTAGGGCTCGGTCCAGCTGACCGTCGTGGAGACCTTGTAGAAGTCCTGCGCGGTCGAGGCGCAGCTGGAGTTGCCCGACGAGTCCTGGAAGGCCGAGCTCGAGGCCACGGTGAAGGTGGTTCCGTTGACGGCCGGGACGGTCACGGTATGGCTTGCCGCCAAGCCAGTGAGGTCGGCCAACTGCTCGTCCGAGAGCCCACGCAGCCGCGCCTGGTCCTGAGACGCAAGCGCATCGGCCTCGGCACGGACGCGCTGATCCCCGCTCGTGTGAGTCGTGGAGATGAGGGCGCTTGCCGTCGCCGTGCCAAGGAGGACCACGATCAGAGCGGTGACGAGCACCTCGATGAGCGTGAAACCGCCCTCGCGGGTCAGGTGGCGTGCTCGGCCGGGAGTCATGCTCGGTGTGAGTCGGTGAGGGTGCGCACGAGGATCACTGCAACTAGTCGGCGTCCCAGGCTGGGTCTTGAGTCCGACGGCCCGTCTCTGGACCTCTGTCCACGGGCGCGTACCGAGCGCGCGTCGCGTCCGTTGACGCGGGTCAAGCGCTTCGCAGCTGCTGCCGATAGAGGACTGTGAGGCGGGCCCGTCCCCAAGTTCTCCCGCCGACTTTCTAATCCCGATGACCGAGTCCGCTGACACGCGCCTACTGCTCGTCCACTCTCCCGGCGAGGGATGTGGGCTGGCCGAGGCGGCGCTCGCGCGAGCGGGCTACACCGCCGTCGTGACGACGGACGCCTTGCGGACCCTTGAGCTCTGCGTCACCGAACGCCCCGCGCTGGTGCTGCTCGATCTCGATGAGCCGGGCTCCTCCCACGAGGCACTCCACGCCATCCGCCACCTCACCGAGGGCTCGGACAGCCTGCTGGTGCTCGCGCTCACGGCCGGCGCGACTCCGGAGATCCGGCGCTGGGCCCTCTCCATGGGCGTCCGCGACTTCGTGGCCAAGCCCATCGACGAGACCGAGCTACAAGTGCGTCTTCGCAACGCGCTCGAGGCGCGCGCCCTACGGCAGCGCCTTCACGACCGCAACACCGTCCTACGGGAGGCTGTTCGCGAGCGCACCGGTGAGTTCGACACAGCGCGCGAGAGCCTCTCGATCCTCGCCGCCATCGCTGACTTTCACGACGACGACACCGACCAGCACGCCAAGCGCGTGGGGATCGGCGCAGCGCTGATCGCCCAAGCCCTCGGCCTGGACGAGGTCTTCATCGCCACGATCCGGGACGCAGCGCCCCTGCACGACATCGGCAAGGTTGGTATCTCCCGGCGGATCCTGCTCAAGCCCGACAAGCTGACCCCGGCTGAGTGGATGCACATGATGCGCCACGTCGAGATCGGGGCGCGCATTCTCGCGCCGGCTCGCTCGCCGGTACTGCGGATGGCCTCTGAGATCGCCGGTACGCACCACGAGCGCTGGGACGGCAACGGCTATGTCGCC
The DNA here is from genome assembly GCA_963758035.1 of uncultured Actinomycetota bacterium. Classification (GTDB taxonomy): domain Bacteria; phylum Actinomycetota; class Thermoleophilia; order Solirubrobacterales; family Solirubrobacteraceae; genus Palsa-465. The sequence goes on along the minus strand of CAVWTW010000009.1, from coordinate 120,310 downwards.
GGCCTGGTCGGCGCCGAGATCCCTCTCCCCGGCCGTATCACCGCCCTGGCTGACGTGTGGGACACGCTCACCCATGAGCGCCCCTACAAGCCGGCCTGGGACGAGGGCCGCGCGCTGGCCGAGATCGACGCTCAGGCGGGGGCTCACTTCGATCCTCGGATCGTCGAGGCCTTCCGCACGATCGATCGGCGCCTTCTCGACGAGCCGCTGGCCGACGATCTCAGCCTCCGCGTCGCCTGACGCTCAGCGCTCTGGTCCCCCAGCCGCTCGATGGTTATCCTCTAGCCGGAGTTCCCCTCCGTGGGGCCTGTCGTGGGCAGCCTGGCCGCCGGCCGCGTGGGGTGGCCTTCTGAACGTTCAGAGCACGCGGTGCAAAAGGTGACCGTGCACTCTGTGCCGTCACGTCAGGACTCCGGGCGCTTGGCAGCGGCCCGCAACGCCGGTGCACGAGTCACCCCCCTTCGTAGCCGTCGTTGACGTTGGCCGATACCCCGACGACCTGCTGGCGAGGACGGTGCTCGGTTCGCCGGCGGACGATGGCCCGCGCGTGCCGGAGGACGTCCGCCGTGGTGGACGATGGCCCGCCCGGCGACGGGAAGGGTCAGTCGCCGGCGACGGGCACGGCCGAGGCCGACTGCTGCTGTGAGAACACGTCGTCCATCGACGTGCCCACGCGGCCCTCGGCGGCGAGTAGCAGCTTGAAGTCCTGGGGACTCGTCGCGGCCGCGAGAGCGTTCTCGCGCGAGATCCGACCACCCTGCACGTGAGCGAACAGGGCCTGATCGAACGTCTGCATCCCGTAGAAGGCGCCCTCCGCGAGGATCGTCGGCAGCTGAGCCGTCTCCTCGGGGTTCATGATCGCGTCACGAACGCGTCCGGTGGTGCGCAGGATCTCGAGCGCGGCAACCCGGCCACCGTCGAGCGACGGCACGAGCCGCTGCGAGATGACCCCGCGCAACGACGCCGAGAGCATCGCGCGAACCTGGCGGTGCTGGTGAGGCGGGAAGAAGTCGATGACGCGGTTGATCGTCTCGGGAGCGTCCGCCGTGTGCAACGTCGAGAGGACCAGGTGGCCCGTCTCGGCGGCGGAGAGGGCCGTACGCACCGTCTCCTCGTCGCGCATCTCGCCGATGAGAATGATGTCGGGGTCCTGGCGCAGGACCCGTCGTAGCGCCCGGCCGAACGACCCGGTGTCAGACCCGACCTCGCGCTGGTTGATGACCGAGCGCTTGTCGGCGTGCAGGAACTCGATCGGGTCCTCGATGGTGACGATGTGGCGCGCCGCAGTGGTATTGACCTGATCGACCATGGCCGCCAACGTCGTCGACTTTCCGGAGCCCGTCGTTCCCGTCACGAGCACGATCCCTCGCGGCTCGCCGGCCATGTCGCGGACGGCGTCGGGCAGGCCGAGCTCCGCGATCGTGGTGACGCCGTACGGGATGCGCCGGCAGACGATCGAGATCGAGCCACGCTGGCGGAACGCGTTGACACGGAAACGGGCCAGACCCGGCACCGCATAGGCGAAGTCAGCCTCCCCCTCAGTTTCCAACTCCTGGAGTCGGGTGGGGTCGCGCAGCATCTCGCGCACCGCCTGTGCCGTGTCGTCAGGAGTGAGGGGGTCCGCCATCGGCAGCGGCGTCAGCTCGCCGGAGACGCGGACCATCGGCGGCGAGCCCGCCTTGACATGCAGGTCTGACCCCTCCTGGTCACACAGGTACTGAAGGGCCTGCTGAAGCGAGAAGCTCACGGTGCGGTGACGAGGTAGGCGAACGGAACGGCGTTGGGGTGCCGCTGGCAGGCGGCCTTCGCCACGCTGGCGATCGTTCCCGTCACCGGGTCATACGAGACCGGGTTGGCCAGGTCAAGCTCGCACTGTCCGGCATCGTTGACGCGGTGGTAGGCGCCGAGCGCGGCCTGGCGCGAGTGCGTGATGGAGCTGGAGATGGTGACGACACGCAGCACCTGGTCCTGGTGGCCACCGTTGGCGATGGGGACGCTGAGGTGCTCGATCTCACCCGCCTTGAGCACAATCGCCGAACAGTGCGTGTGGCTCGGGCGGCAGAGCCCGGGACCGGTGTGCCCGATGCCGGCGTGCAGGGCGAACACCGCAGAGCGGCCATCGGCCATCACACCCATGAACATCACCTGGGGTGCCATCACGTTGGGGAAGGGCGTGAGCCGCGCGACGTCCTTCTTGACGGGCACGCTGAGGTCCTTACCGAAGCGCACCGAGACGGAGTACATCGTCCACGACTGGATCTTGGCGGGCCGACCCTCCTGCGTGAGCGGGGACGTCGATGCGATCGTGGAGGTTGGACCCGCGCCGGTGGTCCCGCCCCTATCCGCGCCGGTCGAGCCGGCGGACGACGCGCCCGAGGACGACGAGTCCGTGATGGCCGGAGAGGGGGAGACCATCGAGACCGGCGCGGTCGAGCTCGACGACGACGGGGTCGTCGACGTGGACGCGGACGCGGTCGTGCTGGTCGACGATGACGACTCGCTCGAGGATGTGGCCGGCGCCGGTTTGGGGCTCAGCTTGTGCACTCCGCTCGCGAACGGGTTGCGCGCGATGCGAGCCAGCACCACCTTCACCGGCTCCGCCGAGCGGGTCGTCGTGCTCGTGGTCGTCTGTGCGGTCGTCGCCGCGGCCGCGGGAGGTGCCGGCACCGTCGGAGTGGTGCTGGCGGACGCGCCCTTGAGCAGAAACACGGGGGCCCCCACGAGAGCCACGACCAGGATCGCAACCACCATCCACAGCTTGCGCTCCACCAGATCTCGACGCAGCGAGCTCATCCTTGTCCTCCGGTCGTCGTGCCAGCCGCGCCGGCCAACTGGTAGATGGTGGCGGTGACGCTGCCCGTCAGGCTCGACGAGCCGGTCAGAGTCACGCTGTTGATGCTGAGCAGGGGACCGGTGGCGTGGACCGTGCCGTGGGAGACCGCGACGAGTCCGGTCAGCTTGCGCACGAGCTTGTTGAGGGCGACGTAACCGCCCTTGAAGCTGAGCTGGATCGGCACAGGCGTGGCCGACGGCGCCGCCGTGCCCCCCGCGGGCGGGGCGGCCGTGGTCGGTGCAGCGCTGGTGGAACCCGAGAGGCTCAGCGACGTCATCGCGACGTGGTCCGCGTCGGCGCTCTTCTCAAGTAGCCGCAGCAGCGCGGGGATGTTGGACTGCGCAGGCACCGCGAGCTTGAGCGAAGCCCACTGTGCGCCGTCGGTCTTCAACGCAGCCTGCGCCGCACGACCGACGTGGTAGCTCTGTTGAGCCGACACGAGGGCCTGCTGCTGAGCGGTGATCTTCGTCTGAAGCGCGCTGGCCTTCTGGCGCTCTGGCTTGAGGGCGACCATGTAGAACGCACCGACCAGCGCGGCTGCCGCCACGATGACCAGGACGATGCGATCACGTTTGCGGAGGCTCATTGCGCGCTCCCTGTTGCCGGGGTGGTCGTGGTCGACGCTGCGGGGGTAGCCGCAGGGGTCGTCGACGTCGAGGTGGGAGTGGTCGCGCCGGTGGTCGTGCTCGTACTGGACGGCGACGCGAGAAGCAGCGACAGTGAGAAGGACACCGGGAACGGACACCCGCTGCTCGAGGAGCCCGAGCCTGAGGAGGCCGAGCTCGAGCCCGCGCCGCTGTTCGAAGTTGAGGACAGCGCGACCGAGCTGACGCCGTGGACCCGGCCGAGTGCGACCATGGTGGCGGCAACCGCGGACTGGCTCGCGGCACAGCCCGAGATCTGGATGGGCTGGGCCGTCGGGGCCGGCGCGCTCGTCGCCGCGGCTGCTGCGTCGGGAGCGGCGACCGCCGACGGAGAGGTCGCCTGCAGCGAGTTCAGGGCGGCATCGGCCGGCATCACTCCGCCGATCTGGCTGAGAAGCAGGGACCACGGGAACCGGCCGGTGACAAGCTGCCGGATGTCAGTCAGCTGCTGCTTCTGCTGCTGCGCGGCAGTGACGTAGGACGCGTAGCTGTTGGCGGCAGCCTGCCAGCTGGCGGCGTTGGCGGTCACGCTGGCTAGTTCGCTCTTGCGCGCCCGGACATCGTTGACGGCGAACACGTAGAGCACTGCGGCGATGAGGACGACGACCAGGCCGCCGATCACGCCGAGCGTCAAAGGACTGAGTGAGACGCTGACGCTCCGCTTGCGGCGGTCAGCGGGGATGAGGTTGACGGCATTCATGACGTCAGCGCTCCCACTGCCAGGCCTGTGGCCACGGGCGCAATACGGGGATCGACATCTCCGAGCGCGTCATCGCTCCCGGCGATGACCTCGCCGCAGGTGAGCGCAAGGCCCGACGCCGCGGACAGCGCCTCGACGAATCCGGGAAGTGGGGCCAACGCGCCCGCGACCACCCCGGTCGTGACGAGCTCTGACCCGAACTGAGTCGAATAGAACTCGGCCGCGGCACGCAGCTCAGATCCGAGCTCCAGCGCAGCCCGCTTGAGCAGGTCAGCCACAGCGATGTCGCCGTCAGCGACCGGCTCATCGCCGTCACCGTCGTGCAGCAGCGTGTAGGCCTCATCGACGGGGATCTCGCGGTTCTCGGCCAGCCGCCCCAGCAGCATCGCCAGGCCCTGCGGCGCCTGACGCGTGAACCGGCACACTCCCGCCTCGGCGATCGCGATGTTGACGAGATCGCCGAGCTGTGCGTACAGGACGGGGCCCTCGCTCTCATCCACGTGGTGGTTGAGGCTGCGGATGACGGAGAACACCGCGAGGTCGATGCCCTCGGGCTTGAGCCCGGCGCGGCGCAGCGTCTCGAGGAGAACGTCGACGCTCTCGCGCTCGGTGACGACCACGATGACCCGCAGGCGCTGACCCTCGGGGGTGTCAACGAGCCCGACCTTGTGGAAGTCCATGACGGCACGCTCCAGCGGCATCGGGATCCGCTCCTGAGCCTGCATGATCAGGGCGGTGCGGATGTCCTTGTCGTCGAGCGGCGGGAGATCGATGACACGCAGGACGGTGCGCGGCGTGGCTAGGCCGACGCGCACTCGCTTGGAGAGCTTGTGCTCTGAGAAGAGGCTCTTGAGCTCGCTCGCGAGACGCTCGGGGTCGGTGACGAGGCCATCACGCATCAGGCCCGCCGGCAGCCGCCGGTCGGCGACGCGTTCGGCGACGATCTGGCCGCCCTGGAGACGCGCCTGCGCGGCGATCGCCTTGGTGGCTCCGATCTCGAGGCCGGTGACCGTGGCGGCGGACCGTGCCTGTCGCGTTGGCTTGCGAAGGCGCAGGCTCGGCAGGCTGGGCATGGACAGCTGCTTGTTCAAGACGCTCACAGTCCCACCCCGTGCAGGTAGACGTTGACCAGGGCGTCGCCGGCAAAAAGGGCGACGATGCTGCCCAGAGCCAGGAACGGGCCGAAGGAGATCCTGGTCTTGCGGCCCTCGCGCACGCCCTTGCGGGCCATCACGAGGGCGCCGACCACGGTGCCCGCGATCAGTGCGATGAACATCGCCGGCGCGACGGCACGGCCCAGTACCAGGCCCATGACCGCGGCCAGCTTGACGTCACCCATGCCCATGCCGGCGGGGTAGGCCAGGACGACGACGAGGAGGAACCCGCCCGCGGCGGCGCCGGCGACGAGGTGCTCGGGCAGGTGGTGGGGCTCGAAGATGGCGGTGAGCGCGATCGCGCCCACCGCGAGCGGCGCCACGATCCGGTTGGGGATGATCTGGTGATCGAGGTCGATGACCGTGATGGCCACCAGAGCCGCGACGAAGATGAGGTTGAGCCAGACCGTCGGGCTCGAGCCCTGCGCGATGACCACGGCAGCGAACAGCGCGCCGGTCAGGCTCTCGATCAGGGGGTAGCGCGGTGAGATGCGGGTGTCACACGCGCGGCAGTGTCCACCGAGGAGCAGCCACGAGACAACGGGCACGTTGTCATAGGGCCGGATCGCAGTGCTGCAGCCGGGGCACGCTGACCCTGGGGTGACCAGGGACAGGCCCGCGGGCAGGCGGTAGGCCACGACGTTGAGAAACGAGCCGAGGCACAGTCCGCTGACGGCGGCGAGAGCGATGTCAAAGGTGAGCGGGGACATGAGGATCGAAAGAGAAGAGAGGGGGTGAGGCGACGAGCGGACCGCCGCTGAGCGCGATGCGAGATCGCGCCCAGCGGCGTGTACCGCAAGCGTCAGGACGCTGGTGGACTAGCTCCCCCAGGTCCCGAGGGTGGTGCTGCCCGAGTTCAGGCTGCAGCCCGACGCGTTCGAGGCGGAGGAGGTGTCGCAGGTACGTGCGACACCACCGTCCCCGAACTTGGTCAGGTAGTAGATGACCTTCGACGGCGAGGTGGCCACGATGGAGTACGCCACCGTGTTGGCCGGCGCGGCAGTTGCACCGGTCGGGTCCACGGGGCTCGTAGTCGCCGGGGCTGCCAGCGTCACGGCCAGCTTCTCCGTGCCACTGGAGCTCATGGCCTGCCCGAGCGTGGGCTCGATGCTGGTCAGGGTGCTCGACCCAACGGCGGCCGCCACGTAGCTGCCAGCGCCGTTGTTGGTCGAGTAGGTCTCCTCGGCGGTCTGAGCCGTGGTGACGTCCGTCTTGACGTTGGCGTCCTGGGCCTTGCCCTTCTGGTTGAGGAACGCCGGAATGGCGACCGCAGCCAGGATGCCGATGATAAGAATCACGACGAGCAGCTCGATGAGGGTGAAGCCCTCCTGACCGACGGCGCGATTACGAAGACGCGTAAGCATCTATGGTCACTCCTTGTGTAGATGGGTATTGCGTTTCGGAACCCACACTCCGGTCAGTGATGCCAAAGCTTCGTCGTGCGCTGTTCCGCTTCCGTCATCGGCATCTGGGTCGGCGGCTTGAGCCTCGACTGACCGACATGGACGGTGTCTGGACGGATCGGCATCGCTTGCAGCCCGTCCGTTAGGACTTCATAGGCACGCGCGAGCGGATGACTTGATCCCAGCGCCAAACGGCCGATAAGAGAATCATGCGCGAAGAGTTCGCCGCGACCGCGCCCGTGGTCGCCCCCGCCATCACGCCCGATCCCCGGGGCCGGCTGGCGGCTGCCGTGACGCCCGCCAGCGGGAACGGCAGCGGAGGGTCAATGCGCTTCCTCACCCAGGTCATCGTCGATCTCGGCTTCGCGCCCCGAGAGCGCGTCGAGGCGGCGATGCTGGCGGCGCGCGATGCCGGCACCACGCCCGACCAGCTGCTGGTCGATCAGGGCGTGATCACCGCTGAGCAGCGTGCGCGCGCCATCGCCGAGCGGCTGGGCCTGGACTTCCTGGACCTCTCGCAGTATCGCCTTGACATGGCGGCCGTGAACCTACTGCCTGCGGACGTGGCTCGACGCTGCGAGTTGGTGCCGGTCGCGCGCGAGGGCGAGCACACGCTCGTCATCGCGATGGCCGACCCGGCCAACGTCGTCGCCATCGATGACGTCGAGATCCAGACCGGGATGAACATTCAGGTGGCGGTGGCCACCCGCGAGGACATCCTCGCCGTCATCGCCAACATGACCCGGCTCGACAGCTCGGTCACGGAGGTGGTCGACGAGGACTCTCTCGCGGAAGTCGAGATGTTCGACGTCCACGACGCCGCCACCGAGACCCCGATCGTCAAGCTGGTCAACGCGCTGCTCTCGCAGGCGGTGACCCACGGCGCCTCCGACGTCCACTTCGAGGCCGAGGCCCGCGAGATGCGCGTCCGCATCCGAGTCGACGGTGTGTTCGAGGAGATCGCCAGGATCCCGGCGCGGATGGTCCCGGGCGTGGTCTCGCGCATCAAGATCATGTGCGAGCTGGACATCTCCGAGCGCCGGCTGCCCCAGGATGGTCGCGTCGGGCTCAACGTCGACGGCAAGCAGATCGACATCCGCGTCGTGACGTTGCCAACTGTTCACGGCGAGTCGGTGGTCATGCGCATCCTGGACCGCTCCAACGTGCTCATCGAGATCCCCAAGCTCGGACTCGATGACTTCTCGCTCCGCCGCCTGAACACGGCGACCCGACACGCTCACGGCTCCGTCCTCGTCACCGGCCCGACCGGCTCCGGAAAGTCCACGACGCTCTACGCCGTCCTCAACTCGCTCAACACGCCCGACAAGAACATCGTCACGATCGAGGATCCCGTCGAGTACCAGCTGGACGGCGTCACCCAGGTCGCCGTCAACGCGCGCTCGGGCCTCACCTTCGCCGCCGGGTTGCGGGCGATGATGCGTGCTGACCCGGACATCATCATGGTCGGCGAGATCCGCGACCGCGAGACCGCCCAGATCAGCATCGAGGCGGCCCTCACCGGGCACCTCCTGCTCTCCACGCTGCATACCAACGACGCGCCGAGCTCGATCACCCGCCTCGTGGAGATGGGCATCGAATCGTTCCTGGTCGCCTCGTCCGTGCGCTGCGTCGTCGCCCAGCGGCTGGCGCGCGTACTCTGCACCGGCTGCAAGAGACCGGTGACCCTCGAGGCCGACGTGCTGGCGCGGTCGGGCTTCCACATCGACCACGACATCGACGCGTACGAAGCCGGCGGCTGCCCGCGATGCAGCGGCAGCGGCTACCAGGGCCGGGTCGGCGTCTACGAGATCATGCCCGTCTCCGACGAGATCCGCGATCTGGCGCTGCATAGCGCGTCGTCGGATCGGATCATGGAGACCGCGCGTGCCGAGGGCATGCGCACGCTGCGCGAAGACGCCTTCGAGAAGGTCAAGCCGGGCGTTACCGCAGTCGACGAAGTGCTCCGCGTTCTAGGCGGATAGGGGCTCGGACTCAAGTCGCGCCCAATCGCTGCCGAGAAGGTATCATATGTCAGTCGTCGACTTCGCGGACATCGTCCTGGCGGCGCTCGAGCGCCGCGCCTCGGATATCCATATCACCGCCGGCGCGGCGCCCAGCATCCGCGTCCGCGGCCGCCTCTTCGCGCTGGAGGGCTTCCCGGTCCTGGGCGTCTCCGACACGCGCGAGATCGTCTACTCGATCATGAGCGACACGCAGCGCCAGCAGTTTGAGAACGCGCGCCAGGTCGACTTCAGCTACTCCGTCCCGCGGACCGCCCGCATGCGCGTCAACGCCTACCTGCAGCGCGGCGCGGTCAGCGCAGCGCTCCGCGTCATCCCCAGCGTGATCCAGTCGCTGGAGGCGCTCGGCATGCCGCCGGCCGTTCGTGAGCTGGCCGACCTGCCCCGCGGGATGGTGCTGGTCACCGGCCCCACGGGCTCCGGGAAGTCCACCACGCTGGCCGCCGTGATCGACGAGATCAACACCGCCCGCGAGGACCACATCCTCACCATCGAGGACCCGATCGAGTTCCTGCACAGCCACAAGCGCTGCCTGGTCAACCAGCGCGAGCTGGGCAGCGACGCGACGAGCTTCTCCGAAGGCCTGCGCGCCGCGCTGCGCGAGGACCCCGACGTGATCCTCGTGGGCGAGATGCGCGACCTGGAGACGATCTCCACCGCGCTGACCGCGGCCGAGACCGGCCATCTGGTGCTCGCGACCCTGCACACCCAGGACGCCCCGCAGACGATCGACCGCATCATCGACGTCTTCCCGCCCCACCAACAGCAGCATGTGCGGGTGATGCTCTCCGTGGCGCTCCAGGGCGTCGTCGCGCAGCAGCTGCTGCCGACCGCCGACGGCTCCGGCCGCGTGCCCGCCGTCGAGATCCTCGTCCCCACCCCGGCGGTGCGCAACCTGATCCGCGAGGGCAAGACCCATCAGATCTATTCCGCCATCCAGACGGGTGCCGAGTACGGCATGCAGACGATGGATGCCGCACTCGCCGAGCTCGTCCGCGCGGGCCGGATCACCCGCGACGTCGCTCAGCGCCGCGCCTCGGTCCCGAGCGAGCTCGCCCGTCTGCTGGGCGGCGGAGCCGTCCTCCAGGCCGCCGGCGGAAACGGGTACCTGCAATGAGCGCATCAGCTACGTCTTCCGCGCCGTCGACGGCCTCGGCGTCAAGCACAAGGGCGAGATCGAGTCCGAGTCGGCGGCAGGCGTCACCGATCTGCTCAAGGGCCGGGGCCTGATCGCCCTGGAGGTCAAGGCCAAGACCAAGTCGATGGAACTCTCCTTCGACCAGTTCACGCGGATCAAGCTCGAGGACCTGGCGCTGATGACGCGCCAGCTCGCGACGATGATCTCGTCGGGCTTGTCGCTGATGCGCGCGCTGATCGTCCTCGAGTCGCAGACGCAGAACAAGCGGCTCTGGGCCACGGTCGTCACGATCCGTCAGGACATCGAGAGCGGCGCTTCCCTGTCGGGATCCCTCGCGAAGCATCCCAAGGTCTTCTCCGAGCTCTACGTCGCGATGATCCGCGCCGGAGAGACCGGCGGGTTCCTGGAGGGCGCGCTCATCCGCGTCGCCGAGCAGCTCGAGGCGCAGAACAAGCTGCGGCGTCAGGTGAAGTCGGCCATGGTCTACCCGGCCGTCGTGACCACCATCGCCATCTGCGTCGCGTGCGCGATGCTCATCTTCATCATTCCCGTGTTCGCCGGTGTGTTCAAGCAGTTCAACGGGAACATGCCGTCGCTGACCGTGCACACGATCGCGGTGTCCAACGCGCTGCGCCATCAGTGGTACTTCTTCCTGTTCGGCGCTCTCGGCATCGTGTTCGGCTTTCGGAAGTGGAAGTCCTCCAAGTCCGGGCGGCCGATGTGGGATCGCTTCCGGCTCAAGGCTCCCGCCAAGATCGGCATGATCGTCCAGAAGATCGCGCTGGCGCGCTGGGCGCGCACGCTGTCGTCGCTGACTGCCGCCGGCGTCCCGATGCTCGAGGCGATCGACGTCACGGGCCGCACGGCCGGCAACATCGTGGTCGAGAACGCGATGGCCGCAGTGCACGATTCGGTCCAGGGCGGCGGGACGATCGCAGTCCGCGCTGGCCAACGAGTCCATCTTCCCGTCGCTGGTCACCAACATGGTGCGCGTCGGCGAAGAGACCGGCGCGCTGGACGACACGCTGTCGAAGGTTGCCGACTTCTACGAGGACCAGGTCGAGGCGGCGGTCAAGTCGCTGACCTCGATCCTCGAGCCGCTCATGATCTGCGTGGTCGGCAGCATCGTCGGGTTCATGATCCTGGCGATGTACCTCCCGATGTTCCACGTCTACGACGCCATCAAGTGAGCGTCGGGGACGCTTCGGGCCTACTCCCTGTCGCCTAAACCGCCTCGCCCATCGCATGCGCTCCGCAATCAGGGAGAACGCGCTCGCCGCATCAGTCGCCGCCGCGAGCCTGTGTGCGATTGCCTGGTTCAGTATTTACGGGTGGTCATGGCCAGACTGGCAGAGCGAAGCCCGTCCGGCCGTCGATTCGTTGCTCGCGGGCCACGTCGCGCAGTTCCTCCGGATCGCTCCGGTCTACGGCGGCTCACTCATCCTTCGTGCGCCGTTTGTCATCTTGACACGGCTCTGGAGCGGCGGTGAGCTAGCCATCTACGGCGCGAGTGCCGTCCCGTGCCTCATGGCCGTCGGCGCCCTCGGCGTTTGGGTCACCGCGCGCATGCGGTCGTTGGATCGTTCCCGCGGGGCCCGGTGGCTCGCGCTCATGCTTTGCGTTGCCAACCCATTGACGCTCCCCGCACTGCAGATCGGGCATCCCGAAGAGTTGCTTGGCGCAGTGCTCTGCATCGCGGCTGTCCTCTGCGCGATGCACGACCGGCCCACCTGGGCAGCCGTCCTTCTCGGGCTCGCCATCGCCAATAAGGAGTGGGCTGTTCTGGCGGTCGGACCCGTGCTGCTGGGCCTTGACCGAGCCCGCCTGCGGGCGCTGGTTGTCACCGGGCTCACCGCGGGGGCGCTGATCGCGCCGTTCATCCTCGGCGCATCGGGCGGTGTCGCAGTGCAGGCCGCGAGCACCGGCGTGAATACCGGGGGGATCTTCCAGCCATGGCAGATCTGGTGGTTCTTGGGCACGCATGGTCACATCGCTCGAGGGCTCAGCACCGGATATCGGACACCACCGGAATGGATTGAGACCATCAGCCATCCCCTGGTCATCGCGGTCATGGTGCCGCTGACCGCCCTCTATGCCGTCGTCAAACGACGCCGGACCTACCGGGTCCCCAACGCGCCGCTTCTGCTCCTGACGCTGCTGCTGGCCTTGCGCTGCGTCCTCGACCCCTGGGACATCTCCTACTACGCGCTGCCGTTCCTGTTGACACTCGTCACGTGGGAGTCGCTCTCCTTCGATCGCGTCCCGGTGCTGGCCCTGCTCGCCACATTCGCCGCTTGGATGATCTTCAAGCAGACAGCTGCTCTCGGCCTCCCCGCCGACGTGCAGGCGCTCGTGTTCGCCATGGTCAGCATCCCGTCCGTGATCGTCCTGAGCATGGCCCTGTACGCGCCGGGCCCAGCGCGGCGATTGGTCATGCGTCCACGGCGGCACGCGGTCACGCCAACCGCCGACTGGCCGTATGCGCATACCCAGAACGCCGGCGCCGTGACCTAGACCTTCGTCGAGTCTCGCAGCACGGCTGACCGGACGAAGACATCAGTATGGGTCCATCGGCCGAGTCCTTTCACTACTCGCGCGTCAGCAGCGAGTGGGGCGTGCTGCGTCTCCTGGCCAGCCTCGGCGACGCCGGCACCCGCTTCGTGCCATCCGGCGCGCACCTCATGGTCGAGCCCGGCCCGGGCAGCCTTGACGTCTTCTACGCGCCGGCGCGCAAGTCGTCGCTCGAGCGCCGCCTGCTGACCCACACCCGCACGCACAGCAGCCAGCTGCTGTGGCGTGCGGTGTTCGCGCTGCCGCTCGAGGTCATCGAACTCCCTGACGCCATCTTCCAGGTCGTCGCGCTGGACGGGTTTGCCCTACCGCTGCCCACCCCCGGCCTGCAGCTCACCCTCGACCAGCTCGCCGCCCGCGCTCGCCTTTCCGTGCGGACCCCGCAGGCGCGCCCGACCACCACCGTCCGCGCCCGTCAGCGCGCCGTCGCGCTGGCCACCGCCGTCGCTGTCACCGCGGGCTCCACGCCCGCCGTCGCGCTGGCCGCGGGCGCGAGCGGAGGCTCGCTGAGCACGACCACGCCGTCCAGCGCTCCTGCCCCGACGAAGGGCACGCCCGCCTCGACAGGTGACTTGGTGACCGCGGCGACCTCCTCGCACGCGCTGGCCCATCCGCTCAAGCCCACCCACCTCTTCTCCACGCGGTCGCATCCGTCCGGACACAAGACGACCACCCACGCGACGCCGGCCCACCCCAAGCCGATCCACACAACGTCCGCCCAGGCGACGGCCTCCTGCGCCACCCCCACGGGCCACGGCGCCATCGCCTACGCCGCGGCGAGCTTCGGCACCCAGACCGCGCCGTCGCTGCGGATGCGCTGCCCGGTGCCGGCCGGCCACCACCCCACCACGACCCACTCGGCCACCGTGGACAAGGGGACCAGCCCGCAGGGCGCGACGATGTCGGTGGGCGTCCCGCCCAAGACCAAGACCAAGACAGGCGCGCCGAAGACCGGCACCCCCGCCACGGGCGCGCCGACTACGACTCACGCCCACAAGACCCGCACCCACCAGACGCACGCCAAGGCGACCCACCATCGCTCCGCACACAACCACGCCAGCGGTGGCGTCCCGGTCGTCCAGCCCACCGCACCCGCCGCCCACCCCGCGCCGACCACCGCGCCCACCACGACGCCCGCGCACCCGGTGAGCACGCTCTCCCCCAGCGCCCCCGGCGTGTCGGTCCCCAAGGGCTGGACCGGCACCGTCAACGCCGATCCGGCGCTCACCGGCGCCGTCAACAACCTCTCGGGCCTGCTCTCCAACGGCAACCGGCCGCCGTCGTTCCTCATCCCCATCTACATGGAGGCCGGCAAGAAGTACGGCGTGCCGTGGGAGGTGCTGGCCGCGATCAACGCCATCGAGACCGACTACGGCCAGAACCTCAACACGTCGAGCGCCGGCGCGGTCGGCTGGATGCAGTTCGAGCCTTCCACCTGGGCCAAGTACGGCGTCGCCGTCGACGGCCACAGCGAGCCCAACCCCTATGACCCGCGCGACGCCATCTTCGCCGCCGCCAAGTACCTGGCCGCGGCCGGCGCCCAGGAGGACGTGGCCAAGGCCGTGTACTCCTACAACCACGCGAGCTGGTACGTCGACGAGGTCATGGCGCGGGCGCACGCCATCGCCACGACCCCGCAATACCAGCGCCTGACCGTCAAGCACGGGACGTTCTCGGTCAACTTCACCACCGGCGTCAAGAAGACCCCGGTGGTCAGCTACTCCAGCGGAGTCCTCTCGCACTTCGACCGCCTCATCGCCGCCGCCAACATGGTCAGCGCCGCGGACTTCCCCTACGTCTACGGCGGCGGTCACGAGCAGCCCTCGGTGTTCGCGCCCTTTGACTGCTCGGGCTCGGTCTCCTACGTCATGCAGCAGGCCGGCTACAAGGTGCCCACCACCGTCTCCGGCGACATCCCGATGTGGAAGTTCCCCGCCGGCCCGGGCACGGTCACCATCTTCTACAACTCCTGGCACACCTTCATGCGGATCGGCAACCGCTACTTCGGGACCAGCGGCTTCGCCCGTCCCGGCGGCGGCGCCGGGTGGTTCGACGTGGACAAGCTGCCCTCCGACTACCTGGCCAAGTTCAACGTGGCCCACGTCCCCGACCTCGGTCCCAACTCCTTCGCGCCGGGCGAGACCTACACACCGCTCAACATCCCCACCAAGCCCAGGCCCAAGCGCCACTCCACGACGCTTGACATCCCGGCATCGATGATGCTCTCGACGCTGGGCTCCTTCCCGCACGTGTAGCCGCCGTCCGGGGCGCAGCGAACGCGGCGATACCCGCGAGGGCGGCCGCGTAGCAGAATGAGCGGGTGCCGCGCGCACCCGAAGACAGCCAAGCGCTTGCCCGCGCGCTGGCACCGGTCGCGGCGGTCCTCGACGAGCTGGGCATCGACATTCCCGGTGAGGCCCGCGACATCGCCACCGAGAACGCCCGGGCGCTGCTGCACGCCTCCGGCTGGGACGGGGATGCGGTCGTGTTGGCGCTCGTCGCCTACGCCGCCGAACTGGTGGGTGTCGTCGCCGACCGGGCCGCCACCGGCCCCGACGGCGTCCGCGAGCTCACCGATGCCCTCCAGGCGCATGCCGGCGTGCCCCGTGTCGCCCTGGGGCGCGAACTGCTGCGTGCGCCACGGCCGGCCGCCCTCTCGGTCCCCGAGGCCCTGCACGCCCAGCTCTCCCTGGTGCGCGCCCTGACCTCCGCCCGCGCCGTGTCCCTGTGGGCCGAGCAGACCGACGCTGATCCGCGGCGCGTCGCGCACGCCGGTGAGGCCGACGGCGATCCGGCCTCGGATGAGAAGGTGAGCCTGCGCATTGCCGCACGGCCCGTCGCCGGCGTGCTCGTCGTCCACGGGGTGGACCCTCACGCGCCCGAGCTCGGCCCGCTGCTCGCCGCGGCGGCGCCGGGGGTCGCGGCCCTGCTCGAGCGTGAGATCCTGCGCGACCGCGAGCACTGGCGCGAGCTCGTCGCCGGAGCCGTGGAGCGGCGCCTGGCCCGAGTGCGCTTCGATCTGCACGACGGCCCCCAGCAGGACGTGATCCTCCTGGCGCAGGACGTGCGGATGTTTCGCGATCAACTGCGGCCGCTGCTCGACGGCGATCCCGATCAGGGACGGGCGCTCGGGCGGCTCGACGATCTCGAGGCCCAACTCCGGTCGCTGGACGACGACCTGCGGCGACTGTCGACGTCGGTGCAGTCGCCATTCCTTTCGGCGGGGTCGCTGCTGGAATCGCTCCAGCGCGTCGCCGACGCCTTCGCCAAGCGCACGGGGATCCTCCCGCAGACCGAGTTCAGCGCCGACCTCACACAGCTCTCGGAATCCCAGCAGATCGCGCTGCTGGCCCTCGTTCAGGAGGCGCTCTCCAACGTGCGCAAGCACAGCGCGGCCTCGACGGTACGGATCTCGATCGCCCCGGACCCGGCCGGGATCAGGGCCCAGGTGTCAGACGACGGCCGCGGCTTTGATCCCGAGACGACCGTCGCACACGCCGCGCGCGCCGGGCGGCTGGGCCTGGTGGGGATGCACGAGCGCGTGCGGATGCTGGGCGGGCAGACGCGGATCGACTCCAGGCCCGGCGGGCCGACGGTGGTCTCGGCGGTGCTGCCGCGCTGGGACGGCGAGGACGACTCAGTGGCCTGATGCGCTCATTCGAACCAGTCTGGGCGCGTCAGGCCACTAGACCAGCCCGTGCTCCAGCGCGTAGCGCACCGCGCCGGCACGATTGGGCACGCCCAGCTTGCGATAGATGTTGGTCAGGTGGAACTTGATCGTGTGCTCTGAGACCCACAGCTCGCGGCTGATCGCGGCGGTCGTCATCCCGGCGGCCACGCGGGAGAGGATGTCGCGCTCGCGGTCGGTCAGCGCCGGCCCGTCGGTCTGGTGGGACGGGACGGGCTTGGACGGCATGGTCACCGGAGCGGGGAGCACCTCGCCGTCGGCGGCCTGACGCAGGATCGAGGTGATGTCCAGCGAGCCGGCGGTCTTCAGCACGTAGGCGCTGGCGCCCGCTTGGAGCGCGGCCTCGATCACCGGCGCGTCGTCGCAGGCCGACAGGACGACCGTCTTGGTCTCCGGCCAGCGCGTGCGGATGAGCTCGATCATCTCGGTGCCGGTCACGCCCGGCATCCGCAGATCCATGAGCACAACGTCGGGACGGCGGCGCTCGACCAGCTGGACGAGCTCGGCGCCCGACTGCGCCTCACCGACGACGTGCATGTCGTCCACGTGCTCGATGGTGCGGCGGATCCCGGCGATGATCAGCGGATGGTCATCGGCGATGAGGACCTTGAGCTGACCTGACATCACGCCCTCTCTTGTCGGCGCGACGCGCGCGCCGCTTGAGCCCGGATAGACGGCAGGGCACCCGGTGGGGTATAGCTCCAGGCATGACCGAAACCCAACTTGACGGCCTGAGTGCGCAGGAGCGGGAGCTCGCAGTGGAGGCACCGGCCCCGCGTCATGCCGAGTTGATGAAGGCGGTCCTGGAGCGCGAGAGCTTCAGTGACCCCGCGTGGATCTTCGAGCGCAAGCTCGATGGGATCCGTTGTCTGGCCGTCCGCGAGCATGACGAGGTACGCATGCTGTCACGCAACGACCTCGACCTGGGCGGCCGCTACGCGGAGGTGCGCGACGCCGTCGCCGCCCAGGAGCACAGGCGCTTCGCCATCGACGGTGAGATCGTGGCCTTCGACGGCCAGCAGACGAGCTTCGCGCGGCTGGCGCAGCGCGGCCACACCCACGTCCCGGTGTTCTTCTACATCTTCGACCTGCTGTGGGTGGACGGCCACGACGTTCGCGCTCTGGGCCTGCGGACTCGGAAGCGCCTGCTGCGCGCCGCGCTGGCGTTCCACGACCCGCTGCGCTGGACCGCCCACCGCAACGAGGTGGGCGCGGCCATGTTCACCGAGGCGTGCCAAAAGGGCTGGGAGGGCGTGGTCGCCAAGCGCGCCGACAGCCCCTACCGGGCCGCACGATCCCGGGACTGGCTCAAGCTCAAGTGCGAGGCCGGCCAGGAGCTGGTCATCGGCGGCTTCACCGCCCCCCAGGGGTCGCGCACGGACTTCGGCGCGCTGCTGCTGGGCTACTTCCGCGACGGCGAACTGCAGTACGCCGGCAAGGTCGGCACCGGATTTGACCAGGAGACCCTCGACTCGCTGGGGCGCCAGCTCCACGCGCGTGCACGCGACACCGCGCCCTTCGCCAACCCGTCAGCGATCCGCGAGCGCGGCGTCACCTGGGTGTCGCCGGAGCTGGTGGCGGAGGTCGGCTTCACCGAGTGGACCACGGCGGGGCGGCTGCGCCACCCGCGGTTCCTCGGGCTACGCGACGACAAGCCGGCGACCGAGGTGGTGCGCGAGCGATGACCGACACGATCACCGTTGGGCGCCGGCAGGTGCCGTTCAGCCACCCCGACAAGGCGCTCTTCACCGACCCTGAGATCACGAAGCTGACGCTCGCCCAGCATTACGAGAACGTCGCCGAGGCGATGCTCCCCCTCGTGCGCGACCGTCCCCTGGCGCTCCAGGCGTTTCCCCACGGCATCGATGAGGCCGGCTTCTTCTTGAAGTCGGTCCCACGTCACTTCCCGGATTGGATCACCAGGGTGACGGTCCCCAAGAAGGGCGGAACGCTCACCCAGGTCGTGGCCTCCGACGCGGCCACGCTGCCCTACCTCGTCGGGCAGAACGTCGTGACGCCTCACATCTGGCTCTCCCGCGCCGACGAACCGCGTCAGCCCGACCGGCTCATCATCGATTTCGACCCCTCGCCGGGGGTCAGCTTCGCCGAGGTGCGAGCCGCCGCTCGGGACGCGGGCGCGCGGCTCCGCGACGCCGGTCTCGCCACCTTCGCCATGGTCACCGGATCGCGCGGGATCCACGTCGTCTCCCCCCTGCGCCGCGGCCCGGGCTTCGGCGATGTGCACACGTTCGCCCGGGCGATGGCCGAGGCGATGGTCGCCGACGACCCGGACCACGTCACCCTCGAGTGGCACCGCGACGAGCGCGGGGCACGGATCTACATCGACGTCAACCGCATCAACTACGCCCAGCATGGGGTCGCCCCGTATGGGGTCAGGCCGCGGCCGGGAGGCCCGGTGGCGATGCCGATCGCGTGGGACGAGCTCTCCGACGCCTCGCTGGCGCCGGACAAGTGGACGGTGGCCACCGCGGCCGACCGGCTGCGCAGCGAGGGAGACCAGTGGAAGGGGATCGGGCGGCAGGCCCGCAAGCTGCCGTCAGCGTTTCCGAGCTGACGTGTGTCGTCTGATGGTTGCTCAGCAGCCCTCAGATGACAGACGTCCCGGCGCGGTACCGTTGGAACGGGATGCAGGAGCCCACCCCACAGCCACCGGCGATCCTGGCCGGCGACGCCGAGCGCGAGCAGAGCACACAGCTGCTCAGCCGGGCCGTGGTGGAGGGACGGCTCACTCTCGAGGAGTTCTCCGATCGGGTCGAGCGCGCCCAGGCGGCCCGCACGCGCCAGGAGCTGGCCACACTCACCCGGGACCTCCCGGCCGCGCCGCCGACACCCGCCAACTCCACCGAGATCGTCCCGGTCCAGCAGCGCCACGTGGCCTTCTGCAGCCGGCTCGTGCGCTCCGGCCCATGGGAGCTGGCGGCCGTGTCGGAGTTTCGCTCCATCTTCGGCACGATCACGCTCGACCTCTCCCAGGCACGGCTGGCCGGGCCCGAGGTGGAGCTTGAGATCTTCAACCTGTTCGGCACCGTGACGATCATCGTTCCCGAGAGCGTGGACGTGAGCGTGAGCGGCGGGGGCATGTTCGCCAGCCAGGTGATCCAGCCGCACACCGCGCCCCCGGTCCCCGGCGCGCCAAAGCTCCGGATCCACGCGCGCGGGCCGGGCGGCACCCTCTACGTCCGCACGAAGAGCAGTTAGCGGTCCCCCGGCCCCAACGCGCCACGATGCTCATCGCCGTGACCGACCACGCCGCCGAGCGCTTTCGCCAGCGCGTGCGCGGATCGCTGGACGAGAAGACCGAGATCGCCGCGCGGGTGGCCCGCGCGCACGCCGCAGGCCGGGTCGAGGCCGGTGAGCGCGGCGCCGTGCTGGTGCGCGATATCGACCGGCGCGACGTCGTCTATGTCTGCCGCCCGGAGGGCGACGAGCTGGTGGTGACGACGCTGTGGGAGCAGGGCGAGGACGCCGCTGTGCCCCGCCGGTTCACCGACGCGCTGCGGCGCGACGACCACCGCGTCCGCTGAGACGCACCGGCCCGGCCGACAAACCCCGAGAGCTAGGCTCAGCACCATGCCATCACTCGCCACCCGCCCCCTCGGCAGCTCCGGCATCGCCGCGTCGATCGTCGGCCTGGGCTGCAACAACTTCGGCCGTCGCGCCGATCTCGCCGCGACCCGCGCCGTCGTCGACGCCGCCCTTGAAGAAGGGGTCACGTTCTTTGACACCGCCGACATCTATGGGCGGGGGATGAGTGAGGAATACCTCGGGGAGGTACTCCGGGGCCGCCGCGACGCGGTGGTGCTGGCCACGAAGTTCGGGATGGACATGGGCGACGGACGCGGCCCTCGCGGCTCGCGCCAGTACGTCCTGGATGCCGCCGAGGCGTCGCTGAAGCGGCTGCGCACCGAGGTGATCGACTACTACTGGTATCACCGGCCCGACGGGGTCACCCCGATCCGCGAGACGCTCGAGGCCCTGCACGAGCTCGTCAAGGCCGGGAAGGTACGCGCCATCGGCGCCTCCAACTTCGACGCCGACCAACTGCGCGAGGCCGCCGCCGTCGCCGAGGAGCACGGGCTCACCCCGTTCACGGCGGTCCAGAACGAGTACAGCCTGCTCGTGCGCGACGCCGAGCGGGACGTGCTTCCGGCCTGCCAGGAGCTGGGGATCGCCTTCGTCCCCTTCTTCCCGCTCGCCTCCGGCCTGCTGACCGGCAAGTACCGGCGCGGGGAGGCAGCGCCGTCGGGGACCCGGCTGTCGGGCCGCGACGAGATCGCCACGCCCGAGCAGTTCGATCTGCTCGAGGCTGTCCAGGGGTATGCCGACGAGCGCGGCGTGCCGATGAGCGACGTCGCCATCGGCGCCCTGCTGGCCCAGGACGCCGTGTCCTCCGTCATCGCCGGCGCCACCAAGCCCGAGCAGGTCCGCGCCAACGCTGCCGCCGGCCGCTGGGCCCCCACCGAGGACGATCTGGCGGCGCTGAGCGACGTGCTCTCGGCTCACGCCGTGTGAGCGTCCTCCCTCCGGCCGTGCCTCAACCCGCGATCCGATCTCACCCCCCGCGCGTTCCGATGTGGGCGAAGTTCGCCGCGGCGTTCACGGTCGGCGCGATCCTGCTGGTGGCGCTGATCATCTTCGTCAACCACAACAACACGGACTCCAATCAGACCCTGACGCCGTCCGAGCAGGCCAAGGTCAACCGGGAGGCCGAGCGCGTCGTGGCCGCAGATCAGGCGCCGCAGGTGGTCAAGCTGATCAGCGGCGACAGCCCGCACGCCGCGTTCGTGCGCACCGTCCACCAGGCGATGTCAGGCCTCGTCAACAAGGGTCAGGTCGACGGGCCGCTGCAGCGCGTGCGCTGCACCCGCCACGGTGGCGCGGCGGGCCATCTGGGCTTCAGCTGCGTGGCCACCGCCGACGACGTCAACTACGACTACGTCGGCGTGGTGGACGTGCCCGGCCGCCGGCTCACCTACTGCAAGCGCGACGAGCCGCCGGTGCCCTCGCAGAACATCCCGGTCAGCGCCGCCTGCACCGCGTGACGGCGGAGCGGCGCATCTCTCAGCGCCAGGCGACGGTCCCGCGCGCCCGCGAGTGGGGCGAGAAGCGCACCGAGAGGATCCGCGCGTGCCGGGGCACCGTGAAGGCCACGCAGCCGTCGCGCGACTCCCCCACCCCGATCAGGCTCTCGAAGTCAGCCAGCTGTGTCTGACAGACGCCCTGCCTGACAAACAGCGGCGGTGCCAGCCCGGCGCTGGTGAGGAGCGACCAATCCCCCGACGCCGTGCTGTCATAGGTGGTGCCCGCCACGACCCGAATCGTGACCTGGACGCCGGTGGCGCGATGCCCCGGCAGGAGCGCCGAGCCGGTGCCGGTCAGCGGGTCCAGCACTCGGGCCACGGTGACGAGCAGGGTAGAGCTGCCGGCGTGGACGGGCAGAGCGGAGCCCACCGGCGCCCCGCGGGGCCGGGGTCGCCGGCGACGCGGCGGTAGCGCCGTGCCCGTCGCGGTCGTCCTCGTCGAACTGGCAGAGCTCGAAGTCGGACTCGAGCTGGTTGTGGCGCCGTGCGACGTCGCGCTATGGGCGGAACCGCCGCATCCGGCCACGCCGAGGGCCAGGGCGGCGCTCAGGGCAAGCGGGACCCGCCGCCGGAGGCGGCGAACAATGCGCGGGGGCCTGATCACGCTCGCGCAACATACCCCGCCCGGCTGAAGTTCACCCGGCGGCGGACTCGCGGTCGGGTTGCCGGGGCCCGGCAGCCGCGTCCTTGAGGTCGGGCTCCTCCCCAGCCGGCGCCGGCGCCGCTCCGCCGTCGGTGACGGCGTCGGCATGCTCTCCGCCCGATGTGTCGACACCGGTGTCGGTGGCGGGCTCGTCGGAGGCGGTCGTCTCGCCCAGCACGGCGGCGCCCAGTTCGGGGTCGTCGTCGAGCATGTGGGGCGGTGCGTCTGAGCCGCCCAGCCGCGCGGGCACGATGCCGTCCTGAGCGGTGGCCGCCCACTCGCCCTTCGCTCGTGCCTCGTCGCCGCCGGGGGCGGTGCCTCCGCGCTGCTCGCTGGGCTTCACGTCTCGCTCATCCTGGCTCATGAGGGCCTCCACGCTCGGGTCCGTTGGCTCTCCGCTACCCGCAGTGAGGTCCCGCAAAAGGCGCTTGCGGTGGCGTCGTCCCGATGGGCGTTCCTGCCCCACCGGGACGCGCAGCCTGTGGGCCTCCCAATGCTGAGCCGGGCGGCGCGAATCCAGGCCCCGCCGCCGACTGCCTTGGGGGGCAGCAAGTCGCTCTGTGCCCCTACTGTGAGCAACGAGCCACAGCCCGGGAATCTCGCGCGTGAAGTGGCGCGCCCACCCTTCGACGGCGGATAATGCGCGACGATGGCCTACGACGAGGATCTCGCCAACCGCATCCGGGAGCTGATCGCCGGGGAGCCGGGCGTGGTGGAGCAGAAGATGTTCGGCGGTCTGGCCTTCCTCATCGGCGGCCACATGTCGGTCAGCGCCAGCGGCCGCGGTGGACTGCTGCTGCACGTCTCGCCCGAGGAGACCGAATCGCTGGTGGCCAAGCCTCACGCCGGTCCGTTCGAGATGCGCGGAAAGGCGATGGACGGCTGGGTCCGAGTCGAGGCCGAGGGCATCAAGACCAAGCGCCAACTGGAGCGCTGGGTCACGCGCGGCGTCGCCTTCGCCCGGTCGCTGCCGCCCAAGGAGAAGTAGCCCGCGCGCGCCACGGTCGCGCGACAGTGGGACCGCTCCGCGGAGGCGACGTCGATTTCGCCCCTTCCCGTTCGTGTAGGGGGTGACAATCATCGCGATGGCGCCCGACCACCGGCGCCCAAAGGAGCCCTCCATGAAGACTTACCTGCTCAGCGTCGTCCAGCCCGACGGGCCCACCCCGTCCGCGCCGGAGCTCGAGAAGATCATGAGCGACGTCGACGCGCTCAACGACGAGATGCGCACAGCCGGCGCCTGGGTGTTCTCCGCGGGCCTGCACGCGCCCAGCACGGCCACCGTCCTGCGCCCCGACGGCGACGACGTCCTCATGACCGACGGACCGTTCGCCGAGGGCAAGGAGCAGATCGGCGGCCTGTCGATCATCCGCGCCGAGGACCTGGACAGCGCGCTGGAATGGGGCCGTCGCCTCGCCCTGGCGACGACGCTCGCGATCGAGGTCCGGCCCTTCCAGGACCCGTCGGACCAGTAACCAAAGACCCGATGCCGGCTCTCGGATCCGAGGACATCGCGCGTGTCTTTCGCCAGGAGCACGGTCGCGCGGTGGCCGTCCTGGTCCGCAGCTTCGGCGACATCGATCTCGCCGAGGAGGCGGTCCAGGACGCCTTCGCCGAGGCGGTCCGTCGATGGCCGGGGCGAGGCCTGCCGCCGAGCCCCGCGGGCTGGATCATCACGACCGCTCGCAACCGCGCCATCGACCGTCTGCGCCGCGAGTCCGGACGCGCCGAGCGCCACGCCCAGGCCGCCCGCCTGCGCGGCCCTGGCGAGGCGGCGTCGCCCGGCGAGGGCGAGGGCGAGAACGAGGAGGGCACCGTGCCCGACGACCGCCTGCGCCTGATCTTCACCTGCTGTCACCCAGCGCTGTCGGCCGCCGCGCAGGTGGCGCTCACCCTGCGCCTGCTCGGCGGGCTCACCACGCAGGAGATCGCCCGCGCCTTCCTGGTCTCGGAGTCCACCATGGCGCAACGGCTCGTCCGCGCCAAGGGCAAGATCCGCGATGCCGGCATCCCCTACCGGGTGCCCCGCGACGAGGACCTGCCCGACCGCCTGGGCGGCGTGCTGCGCGTCGTCTATCTCATCTTCAACGAGGGCTACACCGCCAGCGCCGGCGCGGAGCTCGTGCGCGACGACCTGTGTGCAGAGGCCGTCCGCCTGGGCCGGGTTCTCGTCGCGCTGATGCCCGACGAGCCCGAGGCGTCCGGCCTGCTCGCGCTGATGCTGCTCATCCAGTCACGGCGAGCGGCCCGCACGACCGCCGCCGGCGAGCTCGTGCGACTCGCCGACCAGGACCGCACGCTCTGGGACGCCACCCTCATCGCCGAGGGACAGGCCATCGTGCGACGGTGCCTGGCCCGCCGCCAGCCGGGCCCCTACCAGATCCAGGCGGCCATCAACGCGGTGCACAGCGATGCCCCAACCGCGCCGCAGACCGATTGGGCTCAGATCCTGGCGCTCTATGACCAGTTGATGGTCGTGGCGCCGACACCGGTGGTCGCGCTCAACCGGACCGTCGCCGTCGCGGAGGTGAACGGGCCCGCGGCAGCGCTGGCTCAGCTGAGCGACTTGGAGCTCGACGGCTACCACCTCTACCACGCCATCCGCGCCGATCTGCTGGTGCGCACCGGCGACGCCGGCGGCGCCGCGGCAGCCTACGACGCAGCGCTCGCCCTCACCGACAACGAGGCGGAGCGCGAGGCCCTGCGGCGTCGAGCCTCAGCCGGCTGAGGCGAAGTGGATGCGGTCGCGCCCCGCGGCCTTGGCCTCGTAGAGCGCGACGTCGGCGCGAGCGATGATCTCCTCGACGCTCTCGCCCGGCCTGCCGACGGCGATTCCCGCCGAGCACGTCCAGTTGTCCGACACGCCACGGCGCAGGCGTTCGGTCACCTCGGTGGCGACCTCCGGGTCGCAGTTGCGCAACAGCAGCCCGAACTCCTCGCCGCCCAGCCGGGCCAACAGGTCGCCGGTGCGCAGCTGGTCGCGCCACGCCGCGGCGGTGGCCTTGAGCAGCCGGTCGCCCGCCGGGTGGCCGTAGGTGTCGTTGAAGCGCTTGAAGTGATCGAAGTCCATCATGGCGATGACCAGCTCGCCGCCCTCGCTGTGCAGCCGCTTGACCTGGGCATCCCAGGCACGGCGGTTGGGCAGGCCGGTGAGCGCATCGGTCTGGGCCTCGTCGGCCAGGTTGTCCAGCATGTCGGCGCGGGCGATGACCGCCGCCGCCTCGTGGGCCAGGAGCGACGCGACGGTGGTGTGGGTGCCGCCCGACTGGACCTCGTCGGCCCACGCCACCACCAGCACCCCCTGGGCGAGGCCGTGGCGGGTCAGGGGCTGATAGAGCACCGAGCGCGGCCGGCCAGTGGCGATCCAGGACGCGCGGTTGCCGACGCGGGCCTCGACGTCGGAGGTCACCAGCACGGGGCGGCGCGTGTCGAAGGCCTCCTGAACCGCGCTGTCGGCGCCGGCGCGCTTATGCAGCGTCTCGGCCTCGAGGTGCGTTGCCGCCGTGCACACGAGGCCGTCACCATCTGCGGCAGGCTCGTAGAGGAGACCGACCGTCGCGTTGGAGATCGACCTCGCCGCCTGGCAGACGTCGATCCGGGGGTGGGGGCTGTCGAACAGCCGGTGGACGACGTCGCCGAGTTGCTGAAGCATCCCCTCCCGGTGACGGGCCTCGCTGGCCTGCCGGCGAACGCTGGCGACAAGCCGCTGGGTGGCAAAGCCGATGATGGCCGAGACCGCCACCGACAGCACTGCCGTGCGGTACTGGCTGTGCGGATAGTGCGGGGGTCCGATGATCAGGATCGGCAGCAGGTAGAACAGCCCCACCCCGGCCACGACGACGCCGAGCTGACGGCGCGAGCGGCTGTAGAGCGCGGTGTGGAATACCGGGATCATCGCCAGGGCGCTGGTGCCCGAGGTCGAGCCCCCGACGGAGTTGCGCAGGAACGCGACGCCGGCCAGGAAGAGCAGGGCAGCGGGAACCAGTCCGACCTGGGACCCATCCTGGTCCCGGGTGGCGCGGATGGCCAGTGGCCCGGCGATCACGGCGAGCAGTGTGGCCAGGGCGTACTGGACCCAGTCCACCCGCGACCCGATCAGGACCACCGTCCAGGCCAGGACAGCCGCCGCGCTGAAAGGAGCGAAGGCGCGTATCGCCGACCGCAGATCACGTACCGCGTGCACGCGATCCCATCGGTCCCAGTGGACGAAGGGTTGATCGGCCTGGACGGATGGTCGATGAGGCCCATCGCACCGCTTGACAGAGTCTCACCGATCAGGCGATGTGCCCCTGGAGGATCAGATCCGCGGCTGCGCGTGGGCGTGGGCGTGCGCCCGGGGGCGCAGGTGATGTGCGCCGGGCCCGTGAGTGTGTGCCAGCAACGCGAGGATGACGAGGCAGAGGGCGACGGCGATTACCGCTGCCGCGATGTTCAGTTCAGTCCTCGAGCTGGATGGCGGCGACACTCGGACGTCATCGGTCGTCTCGGTGGTCGGCATGTGCTGCTCCTCGCTTCCTTGCAAGCGCGCGTCATCGTCAAGCGCCCCAGCGGCCCACGGGAACAGTGACAGGTGGCCGGCGCTGCAACCACGTCCCCCGACGCAGACAGTGTGCGTCCTTTGACGCGGAGCCTATGCGTCTTTCGACACACTGCGACGCGCAAGCAGTCAAACTGTGGGTGTGGAGGCGAGCACGAACGACCACGAGGGTCTGAGCGGCACCCTGCGACGGGAGGGCCACGTGCGCCGCTTTCGTCGGGGCCAAGCGCTGTTCACCGAAGGCGACCGCGCCGAGCGGGTGTTCCTCATCGAGAGCGGTTGGGTGATGATCAGCTGCATGTCGGCCGAGGGCCGCGAGATCGTGCTGGGTCTGCGCGGCAGCGGGGACATCATCGGGGAGCTGTCGACGCTCGACGGCGAGGTCCGCTCGGCCACGGCGCTGGCCGTCGCCGAGGTGGACGTCATTGTCGCCTCGGGCAGTGTCCTCACCCAGGCCCTGGAGCGTGCCGACGCCGCCCGGGAGCTGATCGGCGTGCTGGCCACCCGCCTGCGCGACGCCGATCGAAAGCGACTGCAGTTCGCCACCCTCGACACGCTGGGACGGGTGGCCGAGCGGCTGCTGGAGCTCTCCGAGCGCTTCGGTCAACGCACCAGCGATGGCGTGTCCGTGGAGATGCCGTTCTCGCAGGAGCAACTGGCCAGTTGGTGCGGGGCGTCGCGCGAGGCAACGGTCAAGGCGCTGGCGGCGCTGCGGTCACTGCACTGCATCAGCACGGGGCGCCAGAGCCTGATCATCCACGATATGGACGCTCTGCGCGGACACGCCCAGCGCCGCGCTTAGCGACCACCGCGAACGGGTGCGGCGCCGTACATCGCGAGTGACGCCGGTCAAACCGTATCGGGCGTTTGACCCCCGGCTGGTCGGGTCGCTGGAGACCACCGCGTGGGTGACCTACTACCGCCACGAATGGGTGCCGTTCCTGCGCGCCGCGGTAGCGCTCACACGCCACGCCTTCGGGTTGCCGTGGCCCGAGGCGTTGCGGGGCGCGTGGCTGGTGCTGCGCGCCAACCAGCTCTGGGCGGCGCTCCCCCACAACGATCCGGATGGTGCGCGTGCGGCGATGCAGCGCTTCTACGCGCTGGTCAAGGGCCGGCACGGGGAGACCTTTGACCCGGTGACCGCGGCGCGCCTGGAGGTCGAGTGGTGGCGAGTGCACCGCGAGCATCAGCACGACCGCGACGGCGAGCCCGACGAGGGGCCGCTCATCGAGGCGCTGACGACGCTCTACGCCTATGCCTACAGCGCCGACGAGGCCGCGGTGCGCCCGGCGGCCGCGTTCCGAGCCGAGGCGATGCGCTACTCCGACCGGTGGGTGCGCGAGGGCTGCAGCATGGCGAGCTACCTGATCGAGCGCGAGCGCGCGGCGCTCATTCGCTCCTACGCCGCGTTGCTGGCGGCGGTGCACCAGGCACCCGCGGCCTAAGGGACGGCACGAGGGCGGCTGGTCGCCGCGACGGTCACGCCCAGCGGCGGGGGGTAGGTCACGGTCTCGCGACAGGAGAGCCGAGCGCCGGCGTCATGGCGGCTGGGGGTGAACCGCGGTCCCCGGTGTCCGCCCAGCAGGGTGCCGTTGCGCAGCCAGCGGAAGCCGTCGAAGCGGAACGCTTCGGCCGAGGGCTGCAGGCCCATCCAGGTGGCAAAGCGCCCAGCCACGCAGGCGGCCGGCACCCCGGGACGGGGCGCCGCGCCAAGCTGGGGCGCGGCCCGCTGCGCCGCCTGGGCCCCCACGGCAACGACGCCGAATCCCGCCGTGCCGCCCTCGTCGGTGAACCACAGCCTCCCGTCCGCGGCCGGCGCGATCGCCGCCGGCTCGCTTCCCCCGCGGACGCCCGCGGAGAACTCGCGGACGGCGCCGCCAGGGATCAGGCGCCCGACCGCGGGCTTCTGTCCCTCGTCGGTGAACCAGATGGCCCCGTCGGGTCCGGCGGCGACCGCCACCGGAGAGCTTCCGGCCTGAAGACCGCGGACGTGCTCGGTGATCTGGCCGCCCGGGCTGACCTGCCCGAGCGCCCCGGCCGAATCGGCGAACCACATCTCGCCCCCGGCGCCCGCGGCGATCCCCAGTGGCTCGCCGCCCCGGCGCAGACCATGGCGCACCTCGGCGACCCGCCCGGACGGGCTCACGCGCCCCACCGCGCAGTGCCCGCCGCCGCTGCTGCACCCGCGATCGGTGAACCACACCTGACCGTCGGTGCCGGTGGCGATCCCGAACGGCACGCCACCCCGCGCCAGACCGCGGCTGAATTCGGTGATCGTGCCGCGCGCTGTGATCCGGCCGATCGCCGGCCGCCTGCCCTGATCGGTGAACCACACGTCGCCGCTCGGG
The DNA here is from genome assembly GCA_963758035.1 of uncultured Actinomycetota bacterium. Taxonomy (GTDB): domain Bacteria; phylum Actinomycetota; class Thermoleophilia; order Solirubrobacterales; family Solirubrobacteraceae; genus Palsa-465. The sequence continues at coordinate 91,528 of CAVWTW010000009.1, read as the reverse complement.
GCGGCGGTCAGCTCGAAGGGCTGGCTGCCGCGACGCAAGCCGCGACTGAACTCAGTGATGTGACCCTGGGGGGTGATCCGCCCGATCGCGGGCCGCCGGCCGTTGTCGGTGAACCACAGGTCGCCATCGGGGCCGGTCACGACGCTGTAGGGCAGGCTCCCGTGGTTCAGGCCGCGCGCGAACAGCGTGATCTGCCCCTTGGGAGTGAGGCGGCCGATCCCGCACTGGCCGAGGCCCATGCACCCCTGGTCGGCGAACCACACGTTGCCATCGGGCCCCGAGGTGAGGCCGAACAAGTAGATCTGCTGGTTGGATCCCAGCGGGATCTCGGTGACCGTGCCGGGCCGGATCGTCCGAGCGCTCGCCGCCAGCGCCGCCGCCGTGGGGCTCCGCGGTCGCGACGGCGCCCCGACCGCGCGCGTGGTCAGCGCCTGCGCGCCCGGCCCGGGAAGGACCAGCGCGCCAACGCCGGCAACGGCGGCGATCAGCTTGCGCACGCGTCGATTCTACGGTCCCAGATCGCGGCTTCGCGCTCCCTCGACGCACCGCGCGGCCAAGGGGATCTCGTCCTCGGCCAACGTGCGCGCGCTCAACAGCACCCGGTCGTCGTGGATGCGAGCGATCAGCGCCGGGTGGCCGCTGCGCAAGCGCCCGGCGAACGCCTCGGCGCCGTCCGGTCCCGGCTCCACCGCCACGGCGGGGCCGGGCAGCTCGAGCAACGGCAGCGCGCCGCCCCCGGCGGCAGCCGGCATCTCGGTGATGCTGCCCGCGGTGAGACGGGCCAGTTCGGCGGTGCGGGCCGCCAGCACCTGGGGCGCGAGTTCGAGCATCTCCAGCACGGGGATCCGGCCCGCCGTCGACGGGTCCAGGTGCAATTCGAGCGTCGCCTCGAGGCCGGCCAGGCACAGCTTGTCGATCCGCAGCGCCCGGGCCAGCGGGTGCGCGCGGCATGCGCCGACGGGGTTCATCGCTCCGACGATCACCCCCGCCTGTGGGCCGCCCAACAGTTTGTCGCCCGAGAAGCAGGTCAGCGCGGCACCCGCGGCGATCGAACCGCGTACGTCGGGCTCGTCGCCCAGCACGGGCCGCCTGGGATCGAGCGCGCCCGAGCCGAGGTCGTCGATCACCGGCACCGCGAGCCCCACCAGTTCGCGCAGCGTCGGGCGCTGCACGAAGCCGCTCATGGAGAAGTTGGACTGGTGGACACGCAGGATGGCGGCGGTGGCGGGGCCGATGGCTTGCGCGTAGTCGTCGATGTGGGTGCGGTTGGTGCTCCCCACCTCCACAAGCTCGGCGCCCGACTGGGCCACGACGTCAGCGATGCGCAGGCCGCCGCCGATCTCCACCAGCTCGCCGCGGGACACGATCACCTGTCGCCCGGGACCGGCCAGCGCCGCCACCGCCAGCAGGACCGCCGCAGCCCCGTTGTTGACCACCAGCGCCTCCTGTGCCCCGCTGAGGGCGATGAGGAGGGCCTCGGCGCGGCGCCCGCGGCGTGACCGCTTGCCGGTGAGCAGATCGAGCTCGAGCGCCCCGTACCCAGTGGCCGCCGCCGCGATGGCGGCGCGAGCCTCGGGCGCGAGCGGCGCGCGGCCCAGGTTGGTGTGGAGCACGATCCCGGTGGCGTTGAGAACGCGCCTGTCGCCGGGGCCCAGGCGCGACAGCGCCCGCGCCACCAGGTCGACCTCGTCCTCGCCAACCGCGCCGCCCAGCAGCTCACGTCGGCGGGCCTGCAGCTCAGCCCGAGCCACCGCGGTGGCCAGCCGGTCCACCGAGGGCAGCGCGCGCAGCCGCTCGTTGCGACCCTCGGCCGTCATCACCCTTGCGCTGAGCGGCTCACACCAGGGCCCGATGATTCTTCGATCACGCGCAGCGAGTCTACGGCCGGGACTGGCCCGGCGACCGGCGTGACCGCGTCCACTACGCTGGCGCCTGCATGACCGCGCCGATCCGCCACGGGGCCCTGGGTCTGCTCGGGGGTGCGGCCGTGGTGCTGGCCGCGGCCGCCACCCTGGCCATGGCCGGTCCAGCGCGGGCCGCCGGTGTCGCCGACGCCCGGATCGCCGCGACGTTCCTGATGCATGGACGCATCGTCACCGCGGTCCGCGTCCGCGGCGAGCGCCGTGGACAGTCGGTCACGCGCCGGTGGCGGTTCACCGGGGTGGGCTGCGCGCGCAGCGTATGCCCGCGACTGATACTGCGCCGCCAGCGCAGCGCCCACCGCTTTGACCGCGTGACGCTCTCGCGTGTCGGCGTCGGCAGCTATGCCGGCAGCGGACGGTTCACCTCGGCGCTACGGTGCCGGGGCCGTCGCTACCCGCACGGGCTCGTGGTCCCCTACACCGTGCGGGTGCAGGTGAGCCAGGTGGTGGTGATCGAGGGTATCCCGTTCGCGAGCCGGCTCAGCGCCGCCTACTCCAACCGGCGACGTCTCGATCACACCCGATGCCCGATCGGGCCCAGCCACGACGCCGCGCTCTACGCCGGCGCGGCGGCCCCGCTCCCCTCGCCACCGGCCGCGACCTTCCAGGTCGCCACGCACCCGGCCGATGACAGCGCGACATTCACCGACACCTCGACCCCGGGCGCCGGCGGCGCGCGGATCGTAGCCCGGCTGTGGCAGTTCGGCGATCCGGGCTCGGGCGGCGCCGACACGGCCACCACCTCGCAGGCCGCTCATACCTTCTCCGCGCCGGGCGCCTACCAGGTGAGGCTGACCGTGACCGACGCCAACGGCCTTGCCGCGACGAGTTCTCAGACGGTCATCGCTCCGGGCCCACCGACCGCGGCGTTCGCGGAGGCACGCATCGGCACCTCTCGGGCCTACGCCTTCCAGGATGCGTCGCAGGCGGGGACCGGCGGCGCGGCGATCACCGGGTGGTTGTGGAGCTTCGGTGACGCCGGGTCGGCGGCGAACCTGTCGGCTGCCCAGAACCCCTCCCACACCTTCAGCGCGCCTGGTGCCTACCGGGTGTGCCTGCTCGTCACCGACGCCAACGGCCGGCGCGGGAGCCACTGCGCGCCGATTCTCGTCCCCGCGGAAACGAGCGCCACCAGCGGAGCTCAGGTGTCAAAGCGGACCGTGGCCAGCACCGCGCTCAGCTCGCCGATCAGCTGAGCCGGACGCCGGCGCGCCGGCGCAACCACCGCGTAGAGGCAGAACGGACGGCCCTCGGTGGTGAAGAAGCGCTGCGCGCCGAGGTGCCCCGGCCGCATCACCTGGAGCCGGTCATGACCGAACTCGCCCATCCGCAGCCGCGGCTGCCAGCGCCGCGAGGCGAACAGCCCGGCGCCGGGCTGGGCGTGGCGGTCGACGACGTACTCCACCAGCGCCGCGAACACGCCGTCGGGGCCCATCGTCGCGGTGACCCCGGCCCCGAACTGGCCCAGGTCGGCGGTGAGCGCGAAGCTGGCCACGTGGAGATACGGCGCGCTCTCGGGCGGGCGCACGATGCGCGCCTCCCAGCCGGGCGGGACCTCCACCGAGAGCCCATGCGCCGCCGTCCTCACAGCAACGCCACCACGACGAGCGCGATCGCCGCCGCTTCCGCGGCCAGCGCCGCGCGGCCGGCCGGCGCCTGGGCGCGTCCGAGCCGATGGTGCAGACGGACGAGACTCGCGGGATCGGCGGCCCGGCGGGCGGGCAGGAGCGACAGCGCCCGGGTGGCGCCGAACGCCGCCCCCACCGCCGCTCCGGCGGCCGCGGTGCCGCACAGCACAGCTCCGAGCACCGCCGCATAGACGGCGGCGCTGGTCACGATGGTGGCCACGCCGGATCCGAGCTGGGCTCCGAACGCGGCGCCGTATACCCATCCGCGGTAGCGGCCCATCCAGTCCTCGTTGACCTGCCGGCGGGTGGTGGGCAAGCGGCGGCGCAGCGGCGAGACGTCGACGCCGAGCGCGGCAGAGAGCAGCACGAGGGCGGCGACATCTCGCCACCTCCCCGCCGGCGCCAGCGCGCCCAGCGCGCCGCCGACCGCCCCGCCCAGGGCCCCCGCGGCCACCGCGCCCGCGGCGAAGGCCGACGCGGTGAGGCCCCATGAGAATCCGCGGCTCCGCTCGCCGAGCGGAGTGATGCTGGCCAGCATCGACTGACCTCAGGGAGACCACGCGGCCCGGACCGCGCCCGCGATGGCGACGAGCACGAACGCGGGGAGCAGCACGGCGTCAGCGGTCCGAATCGCTGGGGAGGCCGGTGGCGCTGGGATACAGGCTGGGGTGGCCGGGTCCGATCCCCGCCGAGGCCAGCGCGCCCTCGGATCGCTCCGCACGCTCGCCCGTGGTGCGGGCCGGATCAGCCGCGCGCGCGTCGGCGCGGGCGTCGGCGACCATCGTCTCGAGCTGTGACCAGCTTAGAGCCGACCCGCGGCCGAGGATGCCGCCGGCCCCGTCGGTGAGCACGAAGTGAGGTGATCCCGGGACGGCGTAGTCCGCCCACGCCGCGCTGGACATGATCACGTCGGTCCCGGCGGGCGCCAGGCGCTCCAGTCGCGTGGGGCTCTCCCTCATGGGATCGTGGGTGACCACGGTCACCCGCTGCGCCAGGGTGGCCAGGTCCCGGGCCTCGTGCAGGCCGGCCCACAGCGGGGCGCAGCTGGTACATCCGCTGGTGAGAAACGCGATCAACGTCACCGGGGAGCCGGGCCCGAAGGACAGCGTGACCGAATCGCCGTGCAGCGTGGTCCCGCTGATCGCCCCCGCGCTGACCACCGCGCCGCCGCCCACGGGCGGCGCGACGTCGTCGGGGCCGGCAAGGGCGGGCGTGGGCGCACCGCCCGCCGCGCGCTCCTCCAGCGCGGCCAACCGCCGCAGGATGTCGGCGTGGCTGCGCAGCAGCGCCACGATGTAGACCAGCGCGACGGCCAGGAGCACGGCGATGACGATCGTGATCAGCACCATTGCCCCTACGCCCCCCCGCTCCCGGGCAACTGGACCGCCACCGGCTCTAGGCATCCGGCCTCGTGGCCGCAGACGGCGTCGTCGATCATCACCGTGCCGTTGCAGTTGAGCGCCTCGATCAGGCTGGGCTTCTCGCACGTGACCACCCGGCACACCACGGTCGTCGTCCCTCTGATCTGCGTGTTGCACTGCCCGTAACGAAAGACGTTGCAGGCCTGACGACGATGCGAGCAGTCGTCGTCGGCGCAGCGGCAGCCGCCGGGGAACGGGTGTCCCGGGAGGTTGTTGCAGTCGACGTAGTACCGCACGCCGGAGCCCTGGCAGAGCTGGTGGCCACGGTAGTCGGTGCACATCCACCAACCGCCCACGAACGTGCCCGCCGGGCACGTGTTGAGCCCCTGGTGGATCTCACAGCAGAAGGCGGTGTAGCCGTCGGTGCACAGGCCGTCCCTGCAACGGCCGGGCACGACGACGCCGAGCGCCGTCCCGGGGTAGAGCAGGTAGCGCACCGGAGCCACCGCCAGCGCCGAGCCCGCCACGGCGATGCGCGACAGCGCTGTCCGGCGCGAGAAGCGCGTCTCGAGCATGCGCGCGGAGCCATCGACCAGGCGCAGCGCCGAGGCGTGCCACGCGCCGGCGCCCCGCAGCCACTGGCGCAGGACGCCGGCCAGGATTCCGGCCAGGACGAGGTCGACGACGGCGAGGCCGGCGCGCTGCGAGGCCAGGCGCGGCAGGCCGGTCGGCGCCAGGACCGCCGCGGCGGCGGCGGCGAGCGTGGCGGCGAGATTGGTGGCGACGTGGCGAGGCCCGAGCGGCGCACCCTCGTCACCGAAGCACCCGCAGGCCTGGTCTCCGGCACGCCGGGCGCCCACCACCGCGCCCACGGTCAGGCAGGCGAAGGCCACGGCCACCACGACCCCGGCCGCACGGCCGGGCAACACGAGGGCCGCGACGAGCACGATGAGCTCGGCGAACGCGACGGCGCGTGTCGCCAGCGCCGCCGCCGGGACCCCCGCGGCCCGCAGCATGACGCTCGAGGGACCCGGCCGGCGCAGCTTCGCGAACCCGGCCAGCCCCAGCAGGATCCCCAGACCACCAATCACGACGCGGCTCAGGTCTACCACGGCGAGCTTCCTGCTCTTGTGCCGCGGTCGGCGGTCATCGCGCGCCCAATCTACCAGCGCCTCGGCCTCGCTCCGGCAGTTCCGCGTTGAAGACGGCCGCGCGACCCGCGAGGATTGCGCGATGGGCAGGACGGGCGTCTTCAGAACCCGCGCGCTGGCGGGCGCCATCGCCGTGGCCACGGCGTGCCTCGCCGTCATGGCCACCGGGGGCGCCGCCCGCGGACGTCCGGCCCCGCCATGCCGGGTGCCGGGCACCAGCCGGACCGTCGACCAGCTGTGGCATCCCGACATGAGTGCAGGGGTCGCCTACGCACGTTCGCGGGTCGGGGACATCGCCTTCGCGGTCCGCACGCCCAGTCGGTTCTACGGCTATCGCCCTGACCATCAGGAGTGGTCGGCGAGCGTCGTGAAGGCGATGCTGCTGGTCACCTACCTCGACAGCGCCCCCGTACGCGGCCGCGCCCTCACCGCGCGCGACACCTCGGTGCTCGGGCCCATGATCAGGGTCTCGGACAACGACGACGCCCAGATCATCTTTGACACCGTCGGCCAGGCCGGGCTGAGCGCACTGGCCCGACACGTGGGCATGACCGGCTTTGCCACCAACGCGGTGTGGGGCGAGACGCACATCACCGCGCGGGATCAGACGCGCTTCTTCCTGCACGTCGACGATTACGTGGTGGCGCGGCACCGGTCCTACGCGATGCGGCTGCTACGCAGCATCGCGCCGGCTGATCGCTGGGGGATCGGCGAGCTGCCGCAGCCCGGGTGGAAGCTGTACTTCAAGGGCGGGTGGGGGTATGGCACCGGCCTGCTGGACCATCAGGTCGCGCTGCTGGTCCGCGGCTGCGCCCGGGTCTCGATCGCGGTGCTGACGATGTTCGACGGCTCGCACCCGTACGGTAAGGCCACCCTCAAGGGGATCTTCGCGCGGCTGCTGCGCGGGTTCCCGACGGCCGTGCGGCCCCACGCCGCGGCGGTGCCGCCCACATCGGCTTCACTCTCGGGGGCGGCGACCGGACCGGCGTCGGTACCGGCGTCGGCGTCGGTGTCGGTGTCGCGGCGGGTGGTGATCGGCCGCTCGGTACGCGGGCGCCCCATCGTCGCACGGGTGCTCGGCCCCGACGCTGCACCGCGCAAGCTGCTCCTCATCGGCTGCATCCACGGCAACGAATGCGCCGGTATTGCCATCCTCTCGGCGCTGGCGCGCCAGAGGGTGCCGGCCGGGGTGCAGCTGTGGCTGGTGCCGGAGATGAACCCCGACGGGACCGCCGCCGACACCCGGCAGAACGCCCACGGGGTCGACCTCAACCGCAACTTCCCGTTCCAATGGGAGCGGGTCACCGATCCCACCTACGACTCCGGGGCACGCCCGGCCTCCGAGCCCGAAACGCGCGCGGCGATGGCGCTCATCCGGCGCACCAAACCGGCGGTGACCATCTGGTACCACCAGCACATGGACCTCGTCGACATGGCCGGCGGGGATCGCGGCGCCGCCCGGCGCTACGCCCAGCTCTCCGGCCTGGCCGCGACATGCCTGGGCTTCCTCCCGGGCACCGCGCCCAGCTGGTCAAACCACCTGCTGCCCGGGACGACGGCGTTCGTGGTGGAGCTGCCGGCCGGGCCCGTCGGACCGGCGGCGCTGGCGCGCCACCTGCGTGCCGTTCGCGCGATGGAGGCGGGGGAGCGGTCCGGGTCGCGCACGAGCTGCCGGGGCTGAGGCAGCGAGGGCCTGTAGTTAGCCTGCCGGGCGGGGCGCGTGTGCGCTCTCGTCGGCCATCCGGCGGATCCGGATATCGCGTACATCGGCCGCCGGGGCGGCGGCGGGCGCGGGGGCTGGAGCAGCGGCGGGCGCCGGCGCTGGAGCGGCGGCGGCCTCGCCCACGTCCCGAGCGGGAGCAATGGACTCAGCGGACTCGGCGGCCTCGGCGGCCTCCGCGGCCGCGATCAGCGCCTTGAGCTCGCTCACGTTGATCTCGACCGTGTGCGCCTCGCCCTCGATCACATCGTCCAACGTGGGCGTGAGCTCCGCGGCCACGGTGGGGGTCGGGCGCGCCGGGGAGGTGGCACCCAGCGCCGGAGCGTCTGAGGCCGGGTGGGGCGCCTTGATCGTGGTGTTGAAGGCCAACTGGGTGCCGGCCTCGCCCCACTCGACGGCGAAGCGGCCCTCGAGCCGGTGCCCGATCCACGCCACCGCCACCATGAGCGCGCCGATGATGACCAGCGGCAGCGTCCACACGGTGTTGGGTGCGATCAGGCCGCCGACGAGCAACAACAGGACGCCGGTCAGGGTCAGGCGTACCCGAGGGCGCATGAGCCAGGCGCAGAGCTCCGCGCCGGCGCCGGTGAGCGCGGGCCAGACCGGGGAGGCCGTCCGCTCGGCGCGGTCGGGGGTCGGAGGCGGGGCAGCACCCGACAGGGTGCTCTCAGGCGGTGTGTCGCTCAAGTCCGTCACCGCCCTCTCTTTTCGACCCCGGGGCGCGGGACCCTCCCACGGCGGCTGCGTCGATAATGGGCCCCCCATGACCGATTACGCCCAGCCCCTGCGCGAGCAGGACGCCGACCCCGATCCCGTCGCGCAGTTCCACGTCTGGTTCGCCGCCGCGGCCGAGGCCGGGCTGCGGATGCCCGAGGCGGCGGCGGTGGCCACCGCCGCCGACGACGGCGTGCCCTCGGTCCGCATGGTGCTGGTCAAGCACGCCGACGACCGTGGGTTCATCTTCTACACCAACTACGAGAGCCGTAAGGCTCGGGAACTGGCGGTCAACCCCGCCGCTGCGCTGCTCTTCTACTGGGACCCTCTGGGCCGCCAGGTGCGGATCGAGGGCACCGTGGAGCGCACCAGCGCGGAGGAGACCGCGGCCTATGTCCGCAGCCGGCCGCGGGGCAGCCAGCTGAGCGCCCTCTCCTCCCCCCAGAGCCGGCCGATCGAGAGCCGGGCGTTCCTGGAGGCGCGCGTGGCCGAACTGGCCGATCGCTACGCCGAGGCCGACCTGCCGCTGCCCGAGACATGGGGCGGCTTTCGCCTCACCCCGCGGACGTTCGAGTTCTGGCAGAACCGCGACGACCGGCTGCACGATCGGCTGCTCTACCGCCGACGCCCCGAGGGCGGCTGGGCGATCGAGCGGCTGGCGCCCTAGCTCCGGTCGCCGCCTAGCCCCGGTCGCCGCCGACCCCGGTGGCGCGCAGGCCCGCGGCGTCCAGAGCCCGCGCCGCGGGCGCGTCGAGATCATCGAGGACGCCGTCGAGGCGCCCGCCGGCCAGGTCAGACAGCTTCGCCGCGAGGTCCGCGGCGGACGCCGGCCGCTCCGGCGATCCCTTCGGGGACCCGACCCGGGCCAGCTCGCGACCGTCAACAGTGAGCACAGCGCCCCAGTCAGGCAGCGACTCATCCACGACGACGCGCACCAGCGCCGCGCGCTCCCGCGTCTCGGCGTCCAGCGCCCCAAAATCCCCCACGCCCGGCGGCCCGTGCCAAAGAGCGTGCGCCACGCAGTACGGGATCGAGAACTTGGCCTCCAGGCCGTCTCGCACGTCATCGAGGTGCGCGGCCTGGCGGGCCACCGTGTGCACGGCCACCTCGATCACCGCCCCGCAGGGCCGGTAGCCGGCATCGCGCGCCTGAGCAGCCGCGTCGATGGCCGCGTGCGTGCCCAGGCAGCTCGGGTGCAGCTTGATCCAGTTGTGAGTGATGGCCCGCGTTCCGTTGGCGGCAGCGCGCCCCTCCAGAACGCCGGGCGGCACCACGGCACCCAACACGCCCTCGAACCCGACCTCGCCGTGGATGGCCCGGGCGTCGACGGCGGCCCCTGCTCGGGCCAGCAGCGCCGCCTGCACCCCGGCGGCGGCGGCGAGACCCACCTGGATTGGCTTGCCGTCAGAGCCGAAGGCACCGCGCGTCCCGCCGGCCCGCAGCAGCGCCAGGGCGACGGCGTGCTCGCGTTCCTGCGCCGAGAGGTCGAGCAGCCGTCCCGCGGCCACCGCGGCGCCGACCGGCCCGCACACGGCCGTCGGGTGCCAGCCGCCGTCGTAGAGCGCCGGATGGCTGGCGGCGGCGACGGCGGCCATCGCCTCCCAGCCCTCGGCGAACGCCTCGAGCATCGCGGCCAGCGACAGGCCGAGGTCCTCGGCAACCATCAGCGCGGCGGGGGCACAGGGCGCGCTCACGTGCGCCACTCCGTCGGGCAGCGTGTCGTCGTAGTCGAGGACGTGTCCGGCGGCGGCCGCGAATGCCACCCGGGCCGGCAGCTCATCGCCCAGCGATCGCAGCGCCTGAGGCGCCCGTTCCCGGCTGCCCGCGGAGGCGCACCCCAGCCAGTCGAGGAACGCCGCGCGGTACGGGGCCGCACCGTAGGTCGCGGTGACGTGTGTCGAGTTAAGCGCCGTAGTGATGCCTATTGTGCGTCACGCCGGTCCGGGTCGTCCGCGCTCTAAGCAATGCTTTGAACTGCTCAAGCAGATCAAGCTCTGGCAAAGAGCCCGTCACGGGGATAGCGTCGCCCAATGGACACCACCACTCAGCCCAGCGCCAGCACAGAGCCCGGCGGCGGCCTTCACAAAGAACTCAGCCTCGTCGACGCCTCGGCCTTCTCGGTCGGGCTCATCGGGCCCGTGGGGGCGATCGGGCTGCTGGGCACGGGCGCCGCGCTCATCATCGGGCGCGCGGTGACGCTGTCGTTCGTGTTCGCCGTCGTCGGCGTCGCGCTCGTCGCCTACTGCTTCGTCAAGCTCTCCCAGCACATCTCGCACACCGGGTCGGTCTACGCCCTGTGCGGGGTGACCCTGGGGCCGCAGGCCGGCTTCTTCGCCGGCTGGGCCCTGATGGGCGCCTACATCGCCATCGGCTGCGGGTCGACGATCGAGATCGGGCTGTTCGCCCGCACGTTCATCAACGATGCATTCGGCACTCACATCACCCAGTGGTGGTGGCTGGCCATGATCGGGCTAGTGGGAGTCGCGGCGGTGGCGTTCATGGAGATCCGCGTCATCACCCGGGCGCTGCTGACCTCCGAGGTCATCGGCGCGGTCCTGGTCACCATCCTCAGCCTCGTGATCCTCGTCAAGGTGATCTTCAGCCATGGCCCGCAGGGCCAGACGTTCACCTGGAACTTCCTGGTCCTGCCGCACGGCAGCGGCATCAGCACCATCGCCAAGGCCGCCGTCTACGGGTTCCTGGCCTTCGCCGGGTTCGAGGGCGCGGCAGCGCTCGGCGAGGAGACGTCGAGCCCCAAGACCCAGATCCCGCGCGCCATCAAGACCGCGGTGGTGGTCGTCGGCGCCTTCTACCTGGTGACCGCCGCGGCCCAGTCGCTCGGCTACGGCGCCACCGCCAAGGGCGCGGCGGCCTATGGGGCAGGCCTGCCCTTCTCAGACCTCGGTGCCGGCTACATCGGCAAGTGGTACGCCGACATCCTCAACCTGATGGCCACCGTCAGCCTGTTCGCCATCTCGCTCGGCGTGGCCAGCGGCGGTGCGCGGATCATGTACGCGCAGGCGCGGGACGCCACCGGCAAGAAGACCGGTCTCGCCGGGCTGTCAAAGCATGGGCAGCCCAAGGCGGCCCTCATCGTGGCCCTGCTGATCATCGGGACCAACCTGGTCATCGAGCAGCTCGCCCGCGAGACCGTCCTCAACGCCACGTTCTCGGCTCTGCAGGTCGGCACCGTCCTCATCCTGACCGCCTACGTGGTGGCCGTCGTCGGCGCCATCCGCTTCCTCTTCTTCAGCGGCGAGCCGAAGGTGCCGATGTGGCAGCTGGCCATCCCTCTGCTCGGCGGGGCGTTCGTCTGTTACACGATCTATCGCAACGTGTTCATCGGGCAGACCGGCGCCCTGGCGAGCACGCCTGAAATCGAGATCGCCTACCTCATCGTCGGGCTGGTGGTGGTACTCGCCGCCCCCGGGCTGGCCGGGCGCGTGCGTCGCGGCCTGGCGGCCGGAGCGATGCCGTAGGCCCCCGCCGTGGATCGCCGCTCACAACCGAGCGGCGATCGTCTCGGCCCACTCGTCGACGAGATCAAGCAGCGCTCTGGTGGCCGGGCTGACGCGGACGCCGCGTCGGGTGACGACGGCGAAGAAGTCATAGAAGGGCTCGGCGAAGCCGACCGCGCTGACCCCGTCGGGCACCGCCGAGCGCGCGAGCACCGCACGCGCGGCGATGGTGCTCCCCAGACCCCGGCCCACGAGCTGGAGCGCCGTCTCCACGTGCTCGACCTCGATGCGCGGCTCGAGCAGCACCCCGGCCTCCTGGGCCCGGGCGGCGAGCTGGCGGCGCGTCGGGTCGTTGAAGCCATGGGTGATGTCATAGAGGATCAGCGGCGAGCCGGCGAGCGCGGCAACGCCGGCCGGGTGGCGCGTCAGCGAGGGGTCGGCGCTGACGAACATGACCTCGTCGCGAAACAGCGCCCGGACCTCGAGCAGCGAGTCGTCGACGGGCAGTACGACGAGGCCGGCCTCGAGGTCGCCGTCTTGGACAGCACGGGCGACGTCGTAGGAGTTCTGGCCGCGCATGCGCAGCCGCGCGTCGGGATTATGGTCGCAGTAGCGCGTGGCCAGCTCGGCGATCTCGTAGTAGGGAGCGTTGCGGAAGGTCCCCATCGTCACCACCTGCTCGCGCGCCGCATGGCGACGGCCCACCGAGGCCAGCGCGTCGTCGGCGGCCTCGGTGACGCGCTCGGCGTGACTGAGGAAGACGCGGCCGGCGCTGGTCAGCGTCAGCCCGCGTCCGGCCCGCGCAAACAGTGACACCCCGAGCTCCGCCTCTAGGCGCCGCACCTGGTCAGAGACCGCGGGCTGGGTGCAGTGCAGCGCGCGCGAGGCGGCGTTGAAGGAGCCGAGCTGCGCGGCGGTACGGAAGTAGAGGAGCTGCTGAAGGGTCAAGGCGCTGCTTTGACGAGGTGAAAGAGGTCTAAGCGTAGTTTTTCCCTCGACGTCGCCCTAGGCTGGCGCCATGGACGCGCCCCTCTACCTCAAGACGCCGGTAGCCGCGCCGTCAGCGGGGACTGACCCCGCAGTGCGACAGCGCGTCGCGGAGATGCTGGGCACCATCGAACGGGGCGGCATGGACGCCGTGCGCGCCTACTCCCGCGAGCTCGACGACTGGGATCCGCCGACCTTCGAGGTCGCCTCCGGCCAGGTCGCGGCCGCCACCGCCTCGCTGCCCGACGCGCTGAAGGAGAGCATCGCCTTCGCCCAGGCCCAGATCCGCAACTTCGCGGAGCTCCAGCGGGCGACGCTCACCGACTTCGAGGCCGAGACGCTGCCGGGCGTCTTCCTCGGCCAGCGCCAGGTCCCGGTGACCTCGGTCGGCGCCTACTGCCCCAGCGGCCGGGTCCCGATGCTGGCCTGCGCCTTCATGACCGTGCTCGTCCCCAAAGTCGCCGGCGTGGAGAGCGTGATCGCGTGTTCACCGCCGCGGGCCGGGGAGCTGCACGCGCCCACGCTGCATTCCATCGCCACCTCGGGAGCGGACCGCATCTTCGCGCTGGGCGGCGTGCAGGCGCTGGCGGCGATGGCCTTCGGGCTGCTCGAGGACACGGATCCCCCGGTATCCGCGGTGGACATGATCGTCGGTCCCGGCAATGCGTTCGTCGCCGAGGCCAAGCGCCAGCTGTTCGGCCGGGTCGGAATCGACCTGCTCGCCGGGCCGTCCGAGGTGGCGGTGATCGCCGACGAGAGCGCGGACCCCGAGCTGGTGGCGGCCGACCTCCTGGGCCAGGCCGAACACGGCCCCACCTCCCCCGCCGTTCTCATCACCACCTCAGAGTCGCTGGGGCGGGCCGTGATCGATGAGGTGGCGCGCCAACTCGACGAGCTCGACCGCCGCGGCGACGGCTCCGCGGACACGCCGGGTCGGGCCTGGACCGATCACGGCGTCGTCATGGTGGCGGCCGACCGCGAGCACGCCGCCGCGCTCTCTGACGAGGTGGCCACCGAGCACCTCGAGGTGCACACCTCCGATGACACGTGGTACCTGCAGCGGCTACGCAACTATGGGTCGATCTTCCTGGGCAGCCGGGCCACCGTCGCCTTCTCCGACAAGGCGATCGGCACCAATCACACGCTTCCGACCGGCCGCGCCGCCCGCTATACCGGCGGGCTGTCGGTGGCGAAGTTCCTCAAGACCCTCACCTACCAGCGGATCGACGCCGACGACGGGGTTCGCGCCATCGCCCCGCACGTGGTCGAGATCTCGCGGGCTGACCTCATGCCCGCGCACGAGGCGACGGCGGCCAAGCGCCTCGAGCGCGTTCAGCGTCCCGCGTAGGGACGCGAGCGCCGCGCCGCGCTTCGGTGCACGACACGTCCCGGGGTGAGCGATGCCCGCATCGGCCTGCCCGCTGCGTGAGCGCCCGCCCGGGCCCGCGCCGGTGAGGTCACGACCTCGGGGCGCAGCGGCTCCTCCGAACGTCCTCGGCGTCGCTCGCGGTCGGCCCAGCGTCCCAGCGCAAGCGCGGGAATGAGGACCGCGGCCAGGATCACCCACCCGATCACGGTCGGGCCACCTGGCAGCCAACGGTGGGAAAGCGTGTGTCCATATCCCGGATGATCGACCCGCGGCCGTGCAGGGCCCGTACAGAAACAGGGGCGCGATGTAAAGATTTCGTGCAGATCGGGCGTCGCGGCCGGTAGAGTCGCGCGGCACCGCGACGACGAGGAGAGACCGCCTGCAATGCCATTCGCCGACGTCAACGGCCAGCGGATCCGCTTCGAGGACAGCGGCGGTGACGGCCCGCCGATCATCCTCTCGCACGGCTTTCTCATGGACCGCGAGATGTTCGCGCCCCAGGTGCAGGCGCTGCACCCCGAGTTCCGCGTCATCACCTGGGACGAGCGCGGGTTCGGAGAGACCGAGTTCGACGGTGAGCCGTTCACCTACTGGGACTCGGCGCGCGATTGCCTGGGCCTGCTCGACCATCTCGGCATCGAGCAGGCGGTGCTCGGCGGGATGTCGCAGGGCGGCTTTTTGTCGATGCGCGCCGCGCTGCTGGCCCCGGACCGGGTGCGGGCGCTCGTCCTCATCGACACCCAGTCGGGCACGGAGGACCCCGAACGTCTCCCCGCGTACCGCCAGATGCAGGCGACCTGGCTCCAGGTCGGTCCCGTCGATGAGCTCACCCAGGCCATCGCCGGCCTCATCATCGGCGACCCGGCGATCAGCGAAGCCTGGATCGCCAAGTGGCACACACTTCCGCGCGAGGCGATGAACGAGCCGACCAACACCCTCTTCGAGCGCGACGACATCACCGACCGCGTGGGCGAGATCACCTGCCCGGCCATCATTTTCCACGGCACCGCCGACCTCTCGATCGAGCCCGACAAGGCCCAGGCCCTGTCTGACCGGCTTCCCGGATCGACCGGGGTCGTGCTCATCGAAGGCGGCCCCCACGCCTCCAACCTCACCCACCCGCAGGAGGTCAACGAGCCGCTCTTGGACTTCCTGCGGACGCTGTAGGGACGATGCGCCGGCCAGCCGCGATGCGCGATGGCCGGGATCTCGCTACGGCCCAGCCGGGCGCCAACCGGGCGGCGAGCTTCCGGCCGGCACCCGTGGCGACACCGGCGAGGGCGGTCTTGCGGCTGCAGCGCGCCGCCGGCAACCGGGCGGTGCGCGCGCTGCTGCGGGCCACCCTGTTCGACGGCCTGGACGCCGCCACCCGCGCCCAGATCCAGAGCGCGACGGCGCCGATCGTGGGCGACAAGATCGAGCTCGACGACTTCGGTAAGAGCACCACCCAGCTTCCGCAGAACACGACGGTTGCGTTCGGCGCCGCCGTCCCCACCGACGCCACGTTTCGCAAGGGGCTGCAGAGCACCGCAGCGGATCTGCTGCAGGAGAAGTTCTCCTCGCCCGACGTGGGCGCCGCGCACACGAACTTCCGGGAGAACACCACCGTCAAGTTCGCCTTCGACTTCTCCCAGCAGAATGGCGCCAACGGGGTCTGGCAATTCACCTACGTCAGGGTCGGCACGTCGGGCGCCCACAAGCTGCTGATCGACTTCCTGGGCAAATCGCCGGCGTTCGCCCCCTCCAGCGGCGCCAGCGGCCGCGTGGGCAAGCTCGGCTGGTCGATCTCCGGGTTCTCGCGAGACGAGCGCGACATCGTCCTGGAGGCCATCGATCTGGTGCCCGACCGAGCGGCCGCGCTGGCGCCCGCCGGACTGAAGTTCGCGCGCCTCACCACACCCGTGGCCGCGGGCGGGTGCGCTGCGGCGCCGGCCTGGGCGACCGGGGACTACTGCAAGCCGGCCAAGACGGTCACGATGTACGACCCCTGGACGACGTCGAGCGTGGTGCAGTTCGCGAAGGCCTCTGACCGTACGCGCGCCGTGCTGCACGAGATCGGGCACGCCATCGACATGAACAACGCTGACAAGCACGCCGCGTTCAACACCGCGGTCACCGACGACGGCGGCACGCCGGTGTCGGGGTATGCCGCGAACTCGACGCTGGAGAGCTACGCGGAGTGCTTCAGCCTCTTCATCGCGGATCCCGACCTGCTCAAGGCTCTGCGCCCGCACGTCCACAAGTACCTGACCGACCTCTTCGCCGCGCTACCGAGCTCGGGGACCGGCTCGGGCGCCGGCAGCGGCTCGGCCGTCGGCAGCGGCTCGGCGGCTGGCAGCGGCTCGCGGTAACTACTCATCGGCTGATCGCGCGACCGGCTCACACCGCCGTGTAAGCCGCTCGCACGCCGTGTGAGCCGCTCGCACGCCGTGTGAGCGCGGTGCGTGCCCGCTGCGAGCGCCGCTCCCGATGCTGCAGCCATGCAGTCGAACAAGGAGCTGAACATGCATTACGCGATCGAGGCCGAGGGCCTGGTCAAGCGCTTCGGCGCCACGCTGGCGCTCGACGGCGTCAGCTTCGCGGTCGAGACCGGCTCGGTACTCGGGGTGCTGGGGCCCAACGGCGCCGGCAAAACCACCGCGGTCCGGATCCTGGCCACGCTGCTGGCGGCCGACGCCGGCAGCGCCCGCGTGGCGGGGCACGACGTCGTTACCGAGGCCGCCGAGGTTCGGCGTGCCGTCGGGCTCACCGGCCAGTACGCCTCGGTGGACGAGGCGCTCACCGGCCGCCAGAACCTGGTGATGATCGGCCAGTTGCTGGATCTGAGCTCCCGCGCGGCCAAGGCTCGGGCGGCCGAGCTGCTGGCCTGGTTTGACCTCACCGACGCGGCCGACCGGCCCGCGCGCACGTATTCGGGCGGGATGCGCCGACGGCTGGACCTGGCGGCGAGCCTCGTCG
This sequence comes from uncultured Actinomycetota bacterium, assembly GCA_963758035.1. GTDB lineage: Bacteria > Actinomycetota > Thermoleophilia > Solirubrobacterales > Solirubrobacteraceae > Palsa-465. The sequence continues at coordinate 74,260 of CAVWTW010000009.1, read as the reverse complement.
GCCGTCCGGCCGTGGTCTTCCTCGACGAGCCCACGACCGGGCTTGACCCCTCCAAGCGCGAGGACATGTGGGCGATCGTCCGCGCGCTGGTCAGCGACGGCTCCACCGTCCTGCTCACCACCCAGTACCTCGACGAGGCCGACTCGCTGGCCGACGACATCATCGTCATCGACCACGGCCGCGTCATCGCCCACGACCGGCCCGACGGGCTGAAGCGGATCGTCGGCAACCAGACCCTGACGGTGCGCCCGGCGGACTTCGGTGAGCTCGCGGCCGCCGCACAGGTGCTCTCGGACGTGACGGGCGCGACCCCTCAGGTCGACCCGGCCCGAGGCGTCAGCGCCGCCGTGAGCGGCGATGAGGCCATGACGGCCACGGTGGCCCGGCTCGCAGAGGCGGGCATCGCGGTCACCGAGCTCTCCCTCGCCCTTCCCAGCCTGGACGAGGTCTTCTTCACCCTCACCGGGCGCAACGCAACCGATGACGACCTCCAGGAGGCCGCATGAACTCCCAAGCAACCGCAGCGGTCGCCGGCGTGCTGCCGGTGACCGCCCGCGCGCCGCGGCGGCGCTGGCCGCTGCTGCGCCACAGCATCGTCCTCGCCCGACGAGGCCTGATCAACCTCGTCCGCACGCCGGAGGCGCTGATCGACGTCACCCTGCAGCCGATCATCTTCCTGCTGATGTTCACCTACATCTTCGGCGGCGCGATCTCCCACGGCTCGACTCACTCGTATCTGCAGTTCCTGCTGCCCGGGATCCTGGGCCAGACGATCGCGATGGGCGGGATCGCCATCGGGGTCAACCTCAACAACGACATCACCAAGGGCATCTTCGACCGGTTCCGCAGTCTGCCCATCGCCCGCTCGGCCCCGCTCGTCGGCTCCGTCCTGGCCGACGTGGTGCGCTACGTGATCCTGTGCGTGGTCACCCTCGGCTTCGGTTATGCGCTGGGGTTCCGCGCCCACACCGGCGTGCCCGAGGTGCTGGCCGCCTGCGGCCTGTCGGTGGCCTTCGCCCTGTGCCTGAGCTGGGCGTCGGTGTTCGTCGGGATGATCGCCCGCACCTCCGGATCGGTCCAGGGGATCATGACCCTGATCGTCCTGCCGCTGAGCTTCGGTTCCAATACGTTCGTCCCCACCAAGACGATGCCGGGCTGGCTGCAGTCCTTCGTGCACGTCAACCCACTCACCCATCTGGTGGCGGCGGTGCGGGGGCTGCTGCTCGGCGGTCCCGTCGGCACCGACGTGCTGTGGACGCTCGGATGGATGGCGGTCCTGCTGATGGTGTTCGTCCCGCTGGCAATGCGGGCCTACCGCCGCCGGGTCTGACGACCGCGGCTACGTGAGGGCCTGGGGATCGAGGCGGCGCAGGGCGTCGTCTCGATCCAGCGCGCGACCGCGCTCGAACGCCGTGGCAAAGCCCGCGTCGCCGAGTGCCTCGCGCAGCTCCGCGGTCAGTCTGGCGACCTCGGGATGGGTGCGGTCCTCGGCGCCGCGCAGGCGGGCCGCGGCGCCGAGGAGCTCGGCCGCGGGCACCGGCAGCTCGCGCTGGACGGCCAGCGCGGCGACCACGACGCCGACGGTGGCAACGAGTGGCATGTCCTGGGTGGCCAGGGCCACCGCATGTGCCTCAGTCAGCAGCGCACCGACCGACTCGTCCTCGCCCTCGCCCTCGCCCTCAGAGAGCTCCAGCAGGGCGGCCCCGCTGAGCACCACCGCGCGGACGTGCCCCTGCTCGGGACGGCGCCCGCGCGTCGGCGCTACCTCACGCATCGCCTCGGCGGCCAGCTCCCGCGCCCGGGCGGGGTCACCGGCGCGCAGTGTGAGCATCGCCAGCGACATCCTCAGCATCGCGTTCTCCTCCGGATAGCGCTCCCGCGCGTCCAGTTCGGCGGCCAACATGGCCCGGGCGCCCTCGTGGTCGCCGCGGCGCGCCCGCACGTCGGCGAGGCGGAGCCCGATCATGGCGTTGTCGTTGCGCGCCCCCAGTTCGGCCATGAGCGCACGGGTCTGCTCCAGCGCGCTCTCGGCCCCGTCGAGATCGCCCTCGAGGACGCGCAGTCCAGCGAGCTCGGCCAGCGTCGCCCCCAGTCCCCAGCGGTCACCGACCTCGCCGAACGCCGCCACCGACTCATCGAGCGCGGCGCGCAGCCCCTCGATGTCGCCCTCGTTCTCGGTGATCTGGACGCGAACGAACGGCGCGGTCGCCCTGACCCAGGGATCGGGGTGGGCCTCCGAGAGCGACAGGAGCTCGAGCATCCGCTGGCGACCCACCGCGATGGCCAGCATCGGCCGAACCGCCGCCAACAGCGGATGGCGGGCGAGATCCTCGTCCTCGATCTGCTCCAGCACCGTCTGCAGCGTGGCGAACGGGTCGCCCTCGCCCGGCTGGCCCGGCATGACGTTGGCGAGCGCATGGACCGACTCGATCATGACCCGGTCCAGGGGGTCGGCCTCACCGGGCAGCCGGCGGGCGAAGTCCACCCACGCCAGCACCTCATCGCGGCTGGACCCTGACACCAGCCAGAACCACAGCAGCGCCACCACCATGGCGCAGGCAGCACGGGTGTCACCGCTCTCCCCGAGGTGGCGCAATGCCGCCAGGAGGTTGTCGTGCTCGGCATCGAGCCGTTGCTGCCAGGCGACCTGGTCGGGGCCGCGTAGGTGCGGATCCGCGGCCACGGCCAGCGCGAGGTAATAACGAGCGTGCGCCTCGCGGATGGCAGCCAGCTCACGCACCTCCTCGGCGCGCTCGAGCCCGTACTCCCGGATCGTCTCGAGCATGCGGTAGCGAACCCACCCGCCCGGCGTGTCACCGATCTGCAGCAGGGACTTGTCCACGAGCGCGGACAGCAACTCGAAGACGTCGTCGCCGTTCACCGGGCCGCCGGCGCACACCGCCTCGGCCGCCTCCACGGTGGCGCCGCCGGGGAACACGGCCAGGCGGCCGAGCATGCGGCGCTCAGGGTCGGTGAGCAGGTCCCAGCTCCAGTCCACCACCGCACGCAGCGTCCGCTGGCGCGCCATCGCGGTCCGGCTGCCGCCCGTGAGGAGGCGGAAGCGGTCGTCGAGGCGGGCGGCGAGCTGCTGGAGGGTCATCGAGCGCAGGCGCGCCGCGGCCAACTCCAGGGCCAGCGGCAGCCCATCGACGCGGCGGCAGATCTCCACCACGTCGGCGACGGTCTCATCGTCGACCGTGAACCCGGCCGAGACCGCAGCGGCACGGTCGGCGAACAGCCTCACGGCCGGGACCTCGAGCGCGTCCGGCGCCGACACGTCACCCTGGGGCAGCGCCAGCGGGGCCACCGGCGCGATCATCTCGCCGGTGATCGCCAGCGGCTCGCGGCTCGTCGTGAGGATCCGCAGGCGCAGGCAGCCGCCGAGCAGCCGTTCGGCCAGCTCGGCCACCGGGCCGATCAGGTGCTCGCAGTTGTCGAGCACCAGCAGCGCGGGACGGTCGGCCAGCACCTCCATGACATGGGTGACGGCATCGACCACAGGCGCGGCCTTCCCGGAGGTGAGCAGCTGGGTCTCGCGCAGCCCGATGGCCCCCAGGAGCGCCGGTCCGATCCCGGCCGCGTCGGCCACCGGGGCCAGTGCGGTCACCCACACGCCCCCGCGCCCCTGGCCGAGCCAGCCGTCGGCGAGCTCGGCGGCCAGCCGCGTCTTGCCCGCGCCGCCGGCGCCCAGGAGCGTCACCAGCCGATGCTCTGACAACAGCTCGGCGATGCGCCTGAGCTCGTCCTCGCGCCCGACGAAGCTCGTCAGGCGCGCACCCAGGTGCGTCGTGGAGCCATTGCGCGGCGCGGGCGCTGACGGCGGGGGCGCGCCCTGCAGCACGGCCAGATGGGCCTGCTGCAGCTCGGGCGACGGCACCACCCCCAGCTCCTCGGAGAGCCGGGCCCTCACCCGCTCGTAGGCGGCCAGCGCATCGGCCTGGCGCCCGGCGGCATAGAGCGCGGTGATGAGCTGGGCGACGAGCCGCTCGTGTAGCGGATGCTCCTCGGCCAGCTCCTCCAGCTCCACCACCACCTCGGCGGCGTGGCCCAGGGCGAAGTCAGCCTCCACCCGGTCACAGATCGCGGCGACCCTCAGATCGGTCAGCCGCGCCGCGGTGGGAGCGAACGCCGGGGCGGTGAGACCGGCCAGCGGCGCGTCACGCCATAGCGCGAGCGCCTCGGCCAACACCTGACGAGCGCGCTGTGGCTCGCCGTCGCGCAGGTGGGCGCGCCCCTCGGCCGCCAGCCGCTCGAACCGGCCGGCATCGACGTCATCGGGGCCGATCTCGAGGCGGTAGCCGTCCGCGCTGGGCAGGATCGCGCCACCGTCGCCCAGCGCGCGGCGCAGCCGCGACACCAGCGACTGGAGCGCGTGGGTCTCGTCCCGGGGCGGCTCGCCGTCCCAGATGGCGTCGGCGAGGCTCATGGCCGTCACCGGCCGTCCGGCATCGACCGCCAGCCGCGCCAGCAGCGCTTGGAGCCGCGCTCCGCTCAGCTCGACGCGACGGCCGCCGCTCTCCACCTCCAGGGAGCCGAGAATGGCGACCCGCAGACGGATCAGCTCGATTCGGTCAGCCAGGCCAGGAGCTCGCCCAACCGGTCATAGCTCGCGAAATGGCCGCCGTCGAGACGCACGACGGCGGCCCCCTGCAAGTTCTGGGCCAGCCACTCGCCGTGGGTCGGGGGCACCAGGGTGTCGCTCACGCCGTACCAGACCGCTACCGGCACGGTGATCGCCGTAGGGTCAAAGCCCCACGGCGCCACCGTCGAGAGGTCATCGTCGACGAAACCGTCGATGGTCTCCCCGCAACCCACCGTCAGGCTCGTGTCGAGCATCTCGCGGATGTCGGTGCGCGCCACCATCTCCAGGTCGCTGGGCGAGAGGTCATACCCCTCGCCCATCGGGTGATCGGGATCCCGGCCGAGGTTGGTGAGCATCTCAGTCGTCGCGCGCTGGAGCTCGGGACGCAGCGCCTCCTCGCCCGCCAGCGACAGCTCGAACTCCCGCACGTTGCCCTCGACCATGCCGCGCAGCCAGGCGTCGCGCTCGAGGCCCGCCGCGCCGCAGGGCGCCGGTCCGACGACGCTGGCACAGCGGGTGACGCGTCCGGGAAGCAGCGTCCCGCACGACAGCGAGTGCGGCGCGCCGCCCGAGCCGCCGGTCACGGCGAAGCGCTCGATCCCCAGGGAGTCGGCGATCGTCGCGACATCGGCGGCGGCGTGCGCGATCGTCCGGCCGGGAAGGCGCGTCGAGCCTCCGTAGCCGGCGCGGTCATAGGTGATCGCCCGCACGCCGGCGCGGCGGTACACCTCCTCATCGGGGTGGCGCGTCAGTCGCGATCCGGGCGTGCCGTGCAGCGAGAACACCGGGGAGCCTTCGGGGTCTCCCCATTCGCAGAAGGCGAGCGTGCGGCCGTCGGCCGTGCGCGCGGTGTTGGGGGTGGCGGCCGTCATGCGCCGATCGTACGTTCAGACCGCCACGCGGTCCACACGGCGTGCCGCCAACTGGCCCAGCAGCGGAGCGAACTTGAACAGCGCCGGGCCGGTGAGGCCGAGCACGCCGTCGTGCTCGATGAGGTCCCAGCCATCATGGGCCAGCGCGGGATTCGGCGCCGCCAGGCGCAGCGGGAACTCGCAGGCGACGACGCGCTCGGCGACGGGGCGCAGGCCCGGGAACACCCGCTCGGCGATGCTCACGATGCGCGGGTGCGCGTGGCGCACGTGCTCCGCCTCGGCCAGTCGCGCCGGCTCGCCGCCGCTCAGCCCGATCGAGTAGTGGTCGGGGCCGTCCATGACCGCGTAGAACGGCTCGCACAGCCGCTCGTCGCGGTTGATCCAGCATGGCACGGGCTGGTGCGGCTGGCCCGGCTGGCGGAGAGCGAAGGAGAAGCGGACCGACCGCATGCGCTCGGGCTCGGGGACCCCCAGCAGGCCGTAGGTGTCGGCGCCCGCGCACACGATGACCCGCTCGGCGTCCAGTCGCTCGCCGCCGGCCAGCGTGACCCCCCGCGCGCTCACCCTCGTGACCTCGCCGAGCACCAACTCGACGCCCTCCTGCAGGAACCTCACCGTGGCCTCGGCCAGGATCGCCGCGCCGGTCGGCTCATATGACCATCGTTCCAGCGCGATCGCCAGCGGATGGCGGGCCCCGCTGCCGTGGTGCACGCCGCCGTGTCGGGCGAGATGAGCCTCCCGGTCGGCCACGTCGCCGGTGAGCAGCAGCCCCACCCGGTCAAGCAGCGGCCGTGCGGCGCGAGCCTCCCACTCCGCCCACAGGCTCAGCGACGCCGCGGCCGCGTCGGTCAGTTCTCCGTCGGCGTGAGCCAGGCGGAAGATGCGCGAGAGCCCGCGCGACTGGCAGCTGCCCGGCACGTCGGCGCTCACCACCGTCGCCCGGTGGCCGGCGTGTGCCAGCTCATGGGCCGCGGCGAGGCCCACCACTCCGGCGCCGACGACGATGACCTCGCTCATCTCCTCTCTGACCCTACGTGATTGCCCCAGCGCCCGCGGGCATCACGGACCCTCCCCCACGACCGATCGGTGATAAATCGCGATCGCTGCCCCCGTGGTCACTTATCCTCAGTGACAGTGGGTTCCGGGGGACTGAGCATGATCGCCACCGTCCCAGCACTGGGCCGCGACGCCGAACTGGCGGCACTCGCCGATCTCGTGGACGGGGCCCGCCGCGGCACCGGCGGCGCCCTGGTGCTGCGAGGCGAGCCGGGCGTGGGCAAGACGCTGCTGCTGGCCACGGTGACTGACGGCGCCGAGGACCTCACGCTGCTGTTGGCGACCGGGGTGCAGTCGGAGTCTGACCTGGCCTTCGGCGCCCTCTCGGCGCTCCTGCATCCGCTGCTCGACGGCCTCGACCGGCTGCCCGCTGTCCAGGCGGACTCGCTGCGGGCCGCGGTGGGCCTGGCCTCCGCAGCGCATGTCGAGCAGTTGCCCTGTCGCGCCGCCGTGGTCAGCCTCCTGGCCGCCGCGGCCGCGGCGCGCCCGGTGCTCGTCGTCGCCGACGACCTGCAGTGGTTCGACGCCGCCTCGCGCGACGCGATCCTGTTCGCGGCCCGCCGCCTGGGCTCCGATGCCGTGGCCTTCGTCATGGCGATCCGCGACGGTGAGACTGAGGAGCCACTGCGCACCGGCCTGCCCGAGCTGCACCTCTCGGGTCTGGCCGAGGAGCCGGCCCTGCAGCTGATGGCGGGCTCCGCCGGCGAGGTCTCCCCCGCGGTGGCCCGGCGGCTGTGGGCCCAGACCGCCGGCAACCCGCTGGCGCTGGTCGAGATCCCGCGCCATCTCTCAGCCGCCCAGCGTTCCGGGCGGGTCGCGCTCGAGCAGCCGCTGCCCGTAGGCCAGCGGCTGGAGGACTCCTTCGCCGCGCGCGCCGCGACGTTGCCCGAGGCCTCGCGCCAGGCATTGCTGGTCGCAGCCACCAGCTACACCGGCGCCACCGACACCCTGCTTGCCGCCCTGGATGAGCTCGGGCTGGCGCCCGGCGCACTGGACGCCGCCGAGGACGAGGACCTCGTCTCGATCGCCCACGGCACGCTCACCTGGCGCCATCCGCTCGTGCGCTCCGCCATCTATCACGCCGCCGGCGCCCCCGCTCGGCGCGCCGCCCACGCCGCCCTGGCACGGGCCGGCGGCGAGTCCCGCCTGCCCGATCATCGCGCCTGGCATCTCGCCGCGGCCGCGGCCGCGCCCGACGAGGCGGTGGCCGCCGACCTCGACCAGGTGGCCGTCGAGGCCGCGCGGCGCGGCGCGCCCAGCACTGCGCTGCGCGCCTTCGCCCAGGCGGCCATGCTCAGCCCCGGCGAGGCTGACCGGGCACGGCGCGAGATCGACGCGGCCGAGCTCGCACTGGCCGTCGGGCGCCTGGACGAGGCAATGGAGCTCCTCGACGGCGCCTGGGGACGCAGCGACGATCTCCGCCTGCGCGCCCACAGTGAGCGCGTCCGCGCTCGCGTGGAGATGCTGCGCGGCAGTCCCCACGCCGCCCATGACCGTCTCGTCGCCGTCGCCGACGCCATCGCTGACATCGACCGGCCGTTGGCCGCCGCTGCCATGACCGAGGCGGTCCTGGCCCAGACCGTGACCGGGCCCGTCCCCGCCTACCGCGAGACCGCCGAGCGGGCCTTCGCCCTCGCCGAGGGGCTCGGCGGCGAGGTGGAGGCCATGGCCGCCGTCGCCCTGGGCTGCGGGCTGCTGCTCTCGGCTGAGACCGATGCCGGCCTGGAGCTGTTCGCGCGCTACGGCGCGGTCGTCGAGAAGCCCGAGGTGTGGCACTCGGCCCCGGAGCTGCCCGGAATGTACGCCTGCCTGCACGCGTCGATCGAGCGCTTTGACACCGCCGACCGGCTGTTCACGGCGATGACCACGAGCGCCCGCGATCACGGCGCGGTCCGGGCGCTGCCCTATCCGCTGAGCGGGCGCGCGCTCGTCGACCTCGAGCTCGGGCGCTGGCCCGCCGCGCTGGCCGGCGCCGAGGAGGCGGTCGAGCTCTCGCGCGAGATGGCGGGCCCGGCCATGCTGGCCTCGAGCCTGGCGGCGCTCGCCCAGGTCGAGGCGTCGATGGGCCGGCCACAGGCCACGCGCGCCCACGCCGAGGAGAGCCTGGCGATCTGTAAGCAGCTCAATGCCTGGGCGGTGGAGCCCGAGCCGGTGCTGGCCCTGGCGTCGCTGGCGTTGAGCCTCGGGGAGCACGAGGAGGCGGTCAGCGTCTGGACGCAGACCACGGTCGACATCCGCGAGTGGGTGCTCGAGCCCGGCTGGGAGCACCTCGATGACGTCATGATCGAGGCCAGCGTCAGGGCTGGGCGCACCGCTCAGGCCGAGCGCGAGCTGGCGGACCTCGAGGCCAAGGCGCAGCGCACCGGCCGCACCTGGGCGCACGCCGTCGCGGCCCGCTGCCGGGGGCTGCTGGCCGGCACCGCCGAGCTCGACGAGCACTTCACACGCGCGCTGCAGTGGCATGACCGGGCGCCGCTCCCCTTCGCCCGCGCCCGCACCGAACTGTGCTACGGCGAGCGCCTGCGCCGGGCGCGCCGCCGCGTCGACGCGCGCGAGCAGCTCGCCCGCGCCTCGGCGACCTTCCACGCCCTGGGCGCCACGATTTGGGCCGAGCGGGCCGAGCGGGAGCTCGCCGCCGCCGGCTACAGCCGCCAGTCCCCCGCCGAGCAGTCACCGTGGGCCGGGCTGACCGCGGCCGAGACCCGCGTGGCGCGGGTCATCCTGGAAGGGGCCACCTACGATGAGGCGGCCTCCGCGCTCTTCGTCAGCCCGCGGACGATCGAGACGCACCTGCGCCAGATCTATCGCAAGGTGGGCGTCCGCTCGCGCAGCGAGATGACGCGTCGGCTGGCCGTCCCCGACGCCGCCTGAGCGGCTTTCGGGGCTGGCCCAAGTTCAGGGTTTTCCCTGATGCGGCCCGGAGCGCAACGCGCGACTATGCCCTTGTTCGACGGGGGCGACGGATACGTCGAACGGGGGAGCGCCACAGAGAACCGAAATGAATCGGGGGCGATTAGCGGGACCCGGCGCGGAGGCACTCAACCTCCGCGCCGGGGGGCGACGGCGTGGCGCCCGCACGCGCCGCCGCGGTGTGCACGTGTGGCTGCGCCACCGTCGACTTCGGGTTGGACGCCGACGCTCCGGTGGCCCCCGGGCTCGCGGACGCACCGCTGGTCCAGACCCGCGCTCGGGACATGGACGAGCACCCGGTCTCCCTGATGCTGTTCGTACGCGACGGTCGGCTGGCCAGCCTCGAGATCGTCTGGTACGACGAGTCGCAGATGACCGGCGAGTTCCCCGCTCCCGAGTTCTGGGAGCCGCCGACCGCATCGTCCGGATCGGGCGATCGCCCAGACGTGCAACCCTAGCGTTGCGCTAGGCTCGCGGCATGACAGACACCCTGCTGGTTCTCGGGGGCTCGGGATTCGTCGGCCCCGCCGTGGTGCGCGAGGGCGTGGCGCGTGGCTTCGATGTCACGACGTTTCACCGCAGCGCGACAGGTCAGACGCATCCTGACATCGACACGATCCGCGGTGACCGGCTCGATCCCGCGAGCCTGGCGCCGCTGCGCGAGCGCCACTGGGACCTCGTCGTCGACACGTGGTCAGAGGCGCCGCGCGCGGTGCGCGACAGCGCCCGGGCCCTGAGCGATCACGCCGGCCGCTACGTCTACATCTCCAGCGCATCGGTCTACCGGCCGCCCCCGCCCCGCGGCGCCGACGAGTCCGCCCCCACCGTTGACGGCGACCCCGACGCCGAGGCCACCGGCTACGCCGAGGACAAGCGTGGGGGCGAAGTCGCGGTCGAGCAGGCCTTCGGGGACCGGGCGCTGCTGGCGCGCGCCGGCACCATTCTGGGCCCCCACGAGAACGTCGGCCGGCTCACCTGGTGGCTGGCCCGAATGGCCCGCGGCGGCGAGGTCCTCGGCCCCGGGCCGCCCGACCTGCCTCTCCAGTACGTCGACGCCCGTGATCTGGCCGCCTTTGCCATCGACGCCGCCACGGCCGAGCACTCCGGACCGTTCAACGTGGTCTCCCGGCGGGGGCACGCCACCATGGGCGCGCTGCTCGAAAGCTGCCGATCGGTCGCCGGTGCCACCGATGCCACCCTGACCTGGGTCGCGCCTGAGTTCATCGCAGCGGCGGGAATCGAGCCATGGACCGAGCTGCCGGTCTGGCTGCCCGACGACCACGAGTACGCCGGCATGCACGATTCCGATGTGGAGCGCGCCCACGGCGTCGGCCTGCGCTGCCGGCCCGTCGCCGACACCGTGCGCGACACCTGGGCCTGGCTCTCCGCGCTGAGCGCGCCGCCTCCGCTGCGCGCGGGCTCCGTGCCCGCCGGCCTCGCGCCCGAGCGCGAGCGCGAGGTCCTGTCGGCGTGGGCCGACCGCCGCACCGATCAGCCGCCGCGGTAGAAGGCCACCCGCCGTCGCACGAGCAGTCCCGCGGTGACGAGGACAACCAGCGCGAGCAGGGGATGCAAGCCCCCGACCCACCGGTGGCTCTCCGCGAAGCTGACCTGCACCGTCCCGATGACCGCGAGTCCCAGAGACAGGAGGATGTCGCGCCCGGGCAGCCACGCCACCAGTGCGGAGATGAGCACCACGCCCTCGAGCTCATTGGCAGTCCACCCCACCGCCTTGTGCGCGTCCAGGGCCCCCTGGCCGGCGCCGAACACGTAGGCGCCGATCAGGTAGACCTGGACGAACACGGCAAGCACCACCGCCGTCGTCACGCCCAGGTGCAGCCACCCGGCCACCCGGCGTACCCGGCCCGGTCCCCGCGGGCCGGGATCCCCCAGTTCGATCGCCGCGTCGCGGCGCCCGGGCGCCGACGGCGATGCCTGCGCCCCGGAGCTCATGCCGGCTGCGCGACGGCCTGGCGCCGCGTGCCGGTGGCGGTGGCGGTGAGCATTGCCGCGCCGAGCACCGCGTAGCCCGCCGCGTAGATGAGGATCGCGAGCCAGATGATGTTGGCGATCTGGAACATGATGAGCAGGAGCGAGAGCAGCCCGCAGACGAGCGGGGCGTGATCACGCCACGTCGGTTCGACGGCGTGCGCCGAGATCGACACACCGGCGGCGAGCATGCCGAACGCTGCCAGGAGGGAGCCGACGCCGAAGCCGCTCCAGACCCACCCGGCAGCGGTGGAGGTGTTGAGCTGATCCTCGATTGGGATCGAGGCCGCGTTGCACACCGCCAGCAGCGCGGTCCCCGCGACCGCCGCCCCCAGCCCAATGCGGATCGCCCGTGCCTGCGGCAGCCCGGAGCGCTGCAGCCACACCAGGCCGATCACGAGCAGCGCCTCGGCCATGGCGGCCAGCACATAGACAACGATGGCCGTGTCGTGCGTCATCGGCGCACGCGCCAGATCAGAGGGGACGTGGGTGTTGGCCGTCGAGACGACGGACACGATGCAGGCGGCCGCGTTGAGGGCGGCTCCGGCCAGGAGCGCAGCCCCGCCGCGGCGGCGATATGTGGTGAGTGAGTTGGTCATGGGCCCCACGCTATGGACGCGGCGGGCGCCGGTCATCGGGGCCACCGCGCGATCTGCAGCGGCGCCAGCGCGGCACGCCCAATCAGTGCTGGCACTGACCCCGACTGCGCGGTCTCCCGGTTGCCCCGGCTCGCGCCCGTGGGGGAGAATGGGCGTGACATGAAGGGCTTTCGCGCGTCGTCCGGGGCGACGTTGGTGTGGGCACTGTGTGCCGGCGCGGTGATCCTGGACGTCATCCTGCTGGCCGCGACCGCAGGCCGGCGGCTGCCCGACGATCTCTTCGGTGGGGTCGGCGGCCTCTCCTTCGCGGTGCTCTCGCTGTCGTTCGCGACGGTGGGAGCCATCATCATCGCGCGCGTCCCCGGCAACGCCGTGGGTCGGGTGTTCCTGGCCATCGGCCTGCTCAACAGCCTCGGCCAACTCGCCTACCAGTACGCGGCCTGGGGACTCACGCGGCCGGGTGGGACGCCGGGCATGCGCGAGATCGCCTGGACGACGACCCCGGTCGGAGAGCCCGTCGCCCCGCTCCTCGGGCTCGCGGTGCTGCTGTTCCCCGACGGGCGGCTCCCGTCGCCACGCTGGAGGGCCATCCCGTGGATGACGGGAGCGGCGATCCTGGCCCTGGTCATCAGCGGCGCGCTGGAACCGGGACCTCAGGGCGCGCCGTTCGCCACGATGACCAACCCGGTGGGCATCCCGGGCACGCGCGAGGGGATGATCGTCGTCAACTACGTCGGGTGGGGACTGACGGTCGCCATCATCGGCATGGGCGCCGCGGCCACGGTGGTGCGCCTGGGCCGGGCGCGCGGTGACGAGCGTCAGCAGCTCAAGGTGGTGATGACCGTCGGTGCGGTGATCGCGCTCATCGCCGTGCTCGACATGTGCACCTGGTTCATCTGGCCGCACGGCGCGCTCCAGCAGCGCATCGGAGTGCTGGGCCTCTGCTTCAGCGCCTACGCGATCGCCGCCGGGACCGCCGTCCTGCGCTATCGCCTCTACGACGTCGACGTGGCCATCGAACGCACGCTGGTCTACGGCACCCTCACCCTGTTGCTGGCCGGCGCGTACGCGGTGACCACGCTGGCGCTGGGCACCGCATTGGGCAGCGGCTCGCCGTGGGCGACCGCGGGCGCGACGCTGGTGGTCGCGGTCGCCTTCCGGCCGCTGCGGACCGCGATGCAGGACCTGGTCGACCGCCGGTTTCGCCGCGCTCGCTATGAGGCACTGCGGCGCGTGGGCGTCTTCCTGGACGAGCTGCGGGCCGGCCGCGCCGCCCCCGAGGCGATCGAGCCGCTGCTGCGCGAGCTGTTATCAGACCCGAGCCTCGAGCTGCGCTTCTTCCTGCCCGAGAGCGAGGTCTACGTCGATCCGCGTGGGATGCCCGTCGCCGAGGTCGTCGGCGACCCGCGCGTCCGCACGCCGATCGAGCGGGCCGGAAGGCCGGTGGCGCTGGTGCTGCATCGCGCCACCGGGCCCCAGCGCCCGAACCCCCTGACGACCCTCGTGGAGGCGGGCGGCCTGGCCATCGAGATCGCACGCCTGCGCGTCGAGCTGCGCCGTCAGCTCGCTGAGGTTGAGGCCTCCCGGGCCCGGATCGTGGCGGCGGCAGACGCCGAGCGGCGGCGGATCGAGCGTGACCTGCATGACGGTGCGCAGCAGCGCCTGGTCTCGATCGGGCTGGCCCTGCGCCACGCCCAGCACGAGCTTCGCTCCAGCGCGCCGGCGCGGGCCGGCGAGACACTCGACCGGTCGGTGTCCGAATTGGCGGTGGCGATCCAGGAGCTGCGCGAGCTCGCCCACGGGCTCCCGCCATCCCAGCTCGACGCGGGCCTGGCACCGGCGCTGCGCGAGCTGGCGGCGGGCGCTCCGCTGCCGGTGGAGGTCCGGACCACCGCTGAGCGGTTCTCCTCCGGCGTCGAGGCGGCGGCGTACTTCATCGCCTGCGAGGGGCTCACCAATGCGATCAAGCATGCCCGAGCGCGCGAGGTGCTGCTCAGCGCCCGGCGCCGCCGCGGAAGCCTGGTCGTCACCATCAGTGATGACGGGGTCGGCGGCGCCAGCGCGAACGGCGGCTCGGGCCTTCGCGGCCTGCACGACCGCGTCGCCGCCCACGGCGGCACGCTGGAGATCCAGAGCGCGCCTGCGGACGGCACCACTCTGACCGCGGAGCTGCCATGCGGATCGTGATCGCCGAAGACCAGGTGCTGCTGCGCGAAGGGCTGGCCCGGCTGTTCGAGGACGGCGGCCACCAGGTCGTCGCCGCGCGAGGCGATGCGCGCGAGCTGGGAGCGACCGTCGCCGGGCATCGACCGGATCTCGTCGTCCTCGACGTGCGGATGCCGCCCAGCTTCACCGACGAGGGCGCCCGCGCCGCCGGAGAGATCAAACGGGTCCACCCCGACACGGGCGTGCTGCTGCTGTCCCAACACATCGAGACCACCCACGTGGTGGACCTTGTGGGGCTGAGCGGCTTCGGCTACCTGCTCAAGGATCGGGTCCTGGCGGTGGCCGAGTTCCTGGAGGCAGCCGAGCGCGTGGCCCGGGGCGGCTCCGCCCTCGACCCCCAGGTGGTGGGCCGCCTGCTCGGCCACGGCCGCACCGACGACGGGCTGTCCGACCTCTCAGCACGCGAGCGCGAGGTGCTGGGACTGATGGCGGAGGGCCTCACCAACACCGGCATCGCCAAGCGGCTCTACCTGTCCGAGCGCACCGTCGAGGCGCATGTCCGCCACGTCCTGCTCAAGCTGAGCATCCCCGACACCGAGGACGGCCATCGCCGCGTCCTCGCTGTCCTGGCTCACGTCAGCGCAGCGAAGCTGCGGCCGTCAGCACCAGCGAGTAGCTGAGCGCATCCTCGACCGCCCCGGCGGCCAGTTGCCGGCCACGGCCGTGGACGTTCGTGCGTAGTTGTGATCCCACAAACGCGCTGGCGAGCGCCGCGGCCGCGGCGATCCCCGCCCCGGGCGCGCCGGCCAGCGCGCGGCCGCCCGTGGCCGAGAAGGCGAGGCGCAGCGTCATCCCCCGCGGGGACCATCGGCTGGGCATGCGCGGGGATTTGTCGGCGATGAACTCGCCCGCGCCGGCGCCGAAGGCGATGAACCGGGCGGGACCGGCGAGCGGACCGCGCCCGTGGACCGCCAGCGCCACCGGCGGCGCGAAGGAGCGCATCCCGCCGCCGAGGCCCATCAGCAACGCGGCGCGAAGATCGGATGACTGGGTCACGACACCGCGATCCTACGAGTCGGACTACCCTGGCTGCAATGCGCATCGTGATCGCCGGGGCCCACGGGCAGATCGGACTCCGCCTCGTTGGCCTGCTGGCCACGGGTGGTGAGGACGTCGTCGGCCTCATCCGCAACCCCGACCACGCGGCTGACATCGAGTCCGCGGGCGGCACGCCGGTGGTGTGCGACCTCGAGCATGCCTCCGCGGATGAGGTGGCCGAGGCGGCCGGCGGCGCCGATGTCGCCGTGTTCGCGGCCGGCGCGGGTCCCGGCAGCGGCGCCGAGCGCAAGCTCACCATGGATCGCGACGGGGCGATCAAGCTCCTCACCGCCACCGAGGCCACCGCCGCGCGCTACCTCATGGTCAGCTCGGTGGGCGCCGAGGCGCCGCCGAGCGGTGACGACATCTTCGAGGTCTACCTCCAAGCCAAGGCCGAGGCGGATGCCGCGGTCATGGCCTCTGACCGCTCCTGGGTGATCATCCGGCCCGGGCCGCTGGTCAACGACCAGGGGACCGGCCGCGTGCGACTCGAGACCGACCCGTTCCGCGACCAGGTCACCCGCGACGACGTCGCGGCGGTGCTCGCGGCCGTCATCGCCGACCCCGGGCTCGATCACACGATCGTCTACCTCGCCAATGGCGCGGAGTCGATCGAGCAGGCCCTCGCCGCGCTCCGCGCGTAACCCGCGGCCGGCCGCGCCCGGCGCGGTGGCCGCTCGACGGGGCCGGCATGCCGATCTACCATCCGCCCATGGCCGCCTTCGATGGCTTCGGGCCCCAGGTGCGACGCTGGTTTGCGGGCCTGGAGGCCGACAACAGTCGGGAGTACTTCGCCGCCCATCGCGACGTGTACGAGGAGTCGATCCGTGAGCAGATGGAGGCGCTGCTCACCGAGCTCAGCGAGACGTTCGGCGGACAGGTGAAGCTGTTTCGCCAGCACCGCGACATCCGCTTCTCGCGCGACAAGTCGCCCTACAAGACCAACACCTACGGCGTGATCTATGGGTCTCAGCTCGCCCGCCACGGCCTCTACGCGTCGATCTCGGCCCGAGGGCTGGTCGCCGGCAGCGGCTACTTCAGGATGGCCCGTGACCAGCTCGAGCGCTACCGCGACGCCGTCGCGGATGACGCGCGCGGGCCTGAGCTGGCCGCAGCCGTCTCCCACGCCGAGCAGGCGGGACTGTCGCTGTGGGGCGAGAGCTTGGCCACGGCGCCGCGCGGCTACTCCAAGGACCACGAACGGATCGAGTGGTTGCGCCGCAAGAGCCTGACACTGAGCAGCACGCTGGCCTTCGGTCGCGGCATCGGCCGCGATGACGGGCTTCGGTTCGTCGCCGCCACGTGGCGCGCCGCCGGCCCGGTCACGGAGTGGCTGGACCGGGAGGTCGGCGCCACGGTGCTGGAGGTCTCCCGGCCGGGTCGCTAAGGAGCGCGCAGCTCGTGCACCACGTACGGGCTGTGCACGAGAAAGCCGCCCGGGTCCTCGTTGGCCTCGCGCAGCACATCGATCATGGCGCCGCGGGCCTCGGCATCGAGGCCCGCCCGCTCGAGCATCGGTTGCATCGCCAGCGCCACGGGGTGCTCCTGCCCGCCCGCAACGTATGCCTCGGGCGACGTGTCGTGGATCGCCAGTGCCGCGCGGGTCGTCGCGTGCAGCGACAGGCCCGCCTCGCCCCCCGCCGCCTCGACGGCCGCCGCATCTGACCAGGGGAAGCGCTGCGGCGCCGGGGCCTCCGTCACCCGCGCCACCACCTGACCCAGGGCGCCCAGCATGTCGTTGATCGGCCCGGCGGGGAGCCAGGCGCTCAGCAGCACACGCGCGCCGGGAGCGGCCACTCGGGCCACCTCGGCCAGCGCGCCCGGCGGATCCGGCGCGAAGATCAGCCCGAACACGGAGAGCACGACGTCCGCGCTGCCGTCGGCTATCGGTAGCGCCAGCAGGTCTCCCTGCAGGAACTCGGCCTTGACGTTTAGTGAGCGCGCGCGCTGACGAGCGACTTCGAGCAGGCGCGGCGCCGCATCGACTCCGACCACCGGGGCCCCCCGGGCGGCGGCGAGCAGCGCCGCGTTGCCCGTCCCACAGGCGAGGTCGAGCACCCGCTCGACCGCGCGCGGCTGCGCGGCGTCGACCACCGCCCGTGCCACGGGCTCCAGCTCGCCGGCGATCCGCTCGTAGCACCCGGCATCCCAATCCACCATGCCCCAACGATACGGACCCCACCCGGCCCCCAGCCGGCCCGCGCTGAGCTACATCGGCGAGTCGTCGTGGACGAGGAAGCCGGCGGCCTCGAGCACGCCCCGCTCCTCGAGACGGCCGAGGTGCTCGGACACCCGGCCGTTGTCGGTGACCTCCCACGCCCCGGCGGCGGCGCTCCCCTCGATCATCCGCAGCCCGTGTGTTTCTGGCTCGTCGACCGCGTTGCGCAACCACGCCAGATCGTCGGAGATGCGCTTCGGCCGGTCCGTCGAAGGAGACCATGGGTCCTGGCCGTGACGTCGTTCGGTCATCCCCGCCGGGAGGAGGAGAGCGGTGGCCAGTGCGTCGCCCCAGCTGGGCTTGTCCTGCACGAGTTCAAGAAGCATGTGTGTGATCTACCCGAATCTGGCGTCTTGTCAAACGGAACGGCGTCCCGTGAGACGGAGGCACCTGGTGGCACTGCGGGTGATATCAGGCCTGTGGCGGCCGCGCCCGAGAGCGCGACCACCACGGACCAGCGTGCCCCTGAGGAGGGCAGGTCTTACGAGCCGGCGATCTTGTGGTACGCCGCGATCTGGGGATCGGCCGACGAGATCGGCGTGCATCCCTGGGCCACCACCATCGTGCCCCCGTTCGCGCTCGGCGTCACCGTGTAGTCGGTGTTGTTGGGGATGTGCTCGGAGTAGTTGCCGTAGGTGAACGGCTTGCAGAGCATCTCGGTCTTGTAGTTGGTGATGCCCTTCAGCGCCGCGTTGACGCTCTTGAGCGTGTACGCACCCTTGACCTTCTGCAGGGCGCTGGCCGCCATCTCGGCGTCGAGGAAGCCCATCTGGCTGAAGCTGCCCACGCCGCCGGTGACGCTCGAGGCGCCGTACTTCTTGAGGATCGCCTCATACAGCTGCATCTCCGGGCCGTGATAGTCGTCGGTCGGGGTCAGCTCGGCGTTGATGAACAGCTTGTTGTGCCACTTGGGCCCCAGCGCCTTGGCCAAGAAGTCCGTGTTGCACGGCGTCGAGCAGGCCCAGGCCTTCACGCGGTTCTCCAGCCCCAGCTTCTGCGCTGCCTGGAGGATGACCAGGGCCTCGGGCGGGGTGAAGTTGAGGACCACCGCACCGTTGGGGCCGGCATCGTTGACCAAGCGCAATGCCACCGTGTTGGCGTCATTGATCGGGACGTTGTCGGTCTCGGTCTTGATCGGGACGTGGGCGGCGCCCGCGATCGCGGTCGGGCCAGCCGCGATGTAGCCGGTGCCCGGCACGTTGGACTGATCGAAGGCGATCTTGTTCGGGTGCAGGGTCAGCACGTACTGCGTAGCGCCGTCTGAGCTGTAGCGCGGGCCCATGTTGACCGAGGCGCTGTTGGCCGTCGACCAGCACTCGGGCGCGATGCCGGCGCCGAGCTCGAAGATCCCCGACTTCGCCCACAGGGCGTGATCGACCGAGCACTCGATGATGTCCGAGGTGCCGACGATGCCGAGCACGTGGTCTGACTGGACGAGCTTGTTGGCCGCGGCGGCGATCTGCGCTGGGTTGGTCTGATCGGTCTGCACCAACAGGTTGACCGGATGGCCGTTGACCCCGCCGTTGTCGTTGACGCACGTGAAGTACGCCTGGGCCATCGACGCCTGATCCGTGAAGTCGGTGCCCGGCTGCTTGGTGTTGATCGTGCCGAGGTTGATGGGCGACCCCGTCGCCTTCACGCCCGGCTTGGGGCCGCACGAGGAGATGTCGACGCCGCCCGAGCCCCCGCCAGTGCTCGTGGCGCCGCCGGCGGCCGTCGTGGCCCCCCCACCGCTCGCGGCTCCCCCACCACCACTGCTGCTACTCGAGCTGTTGCTCCCGCATGCCGCCAGGGCCATCATCAGAGCGACCGCCAATATTGGCGCAAGCCTCCACCGGCGTCTCGCGACCAGGTCACCGCGACTCATGTCTCCTCCTCGATCTCGACGTGCTCGTGGTTGAGCACGGCAGCATCCTAATTGTTGCGGAGATTGTGTGCAATCTTGCGCATGATGTGGGACGCAATCGTGACTGCATCGGACACACACGAGAATCACGAGGAGTTGACGTGCAGCGTCCAAACGCGATCGTTCGCACGCCGCACGGGCGTTCGCGCCGTAGCGCCCGTGGTAGGTTTGCGGCGCGAGTGAACGAGACGGTCGACAACCTGGGGGTCGCTCCGCTCCGTGCCGAGGATCGCCTGCGCCAGGCGATCGTCACCGGCCGCCTGCAGCCCAACGAGCGGCTGGTCGAGAGCGATCTGGCCGGTTCCCTGGGCGTGAGCCGCACGCTGATCCGGGCGGCGCTGGTGCGACTCGAGCACGAGGGCCTGGTGGAGCACGAACGCCATCGCGGCGCCCGGGTCAGGCTCGTCTCCGAGAGCGAGGCGGTGGAGATCCTGGAGACGCGCGCCGTGCTCGAGGGACTCGTGGCACGCCTGGCGGCCGAGCGGGCCGGCCCCGCGGACGTCGAGGACCTCAAGGGCATCCTCGCGGACATGCAGCGCCTGCGCGAGGCCGACGATCTCCTTGCCGTCTCCGATCTCAACGCCCAGCTGCATCGCCGCCTGCTCGAGATCTCAGGTCACGACACGGCGGCGCGCCTCATCGGCGCACTCAACTCGCAGATGGTGCGCTTCCAGTACCGCACCATCCTGCTCCCCGGGCGCAGCGAGCGCTCGTTCGCCGAGCACGCCGAGATCGTCGCCGCCGTCGCCACCCACGATGGCGAGCGCGCCGAGGCGGGCATGCGCGCCCACCTCTCCAGCGTTGCTGACGCGCTCAGGCGCGACGTCCCCGTGTAGCCGCCGGGCGCTCAGTGAGCGCCGGCCAGCGGCGGCATGGTGCTGAGGTCGAGCCGGCCGAGCATGCCGGCGGGCTGCGTCTGCAGCCACGCCGCGGCGACGGTGTTGCGCAGGACCCAGATGTCGGTGATCGGTCCCACGCCACCCGGCACCGGCGAAACCGCCTCGGCGATCGGCTCCACTTCCGCCGTGTCGACGTCGCCGACGAGCTTCACCGAGCCGTCCTCCTGCTCGACGGCGTTGATCCCGATGTCGATCACGATCGATCCCTCGCGGACGAGATCGGCGCCGATCAGCCCCGGCACGCCGACCGCGACGATGAGGATGTCGGCCCCCAGGGTGTGCTCAGCCAGCCGGCCGGCGTCGAAGGTGTGCCGATGCGCGGAGATGACGGTGGCGTTGCGTTGCAGGCCGAGGATCGCCGCCGGCTTGCCCACGTTGTTGGAGCGCCCGACCAGCACCAGGTTGAGCCCGTCGTAGGCGGTGCGGGGATCGCGGCCTGCTGCAGCGGTGTAGCGATCGAGCATGTGGAAGGCCGCGGCGGGCGTCGAGGGCACGAACCTCGGCATCCCCAGCGACAGCAGGCCGGCATTGAGGGGGTGCAGTGCCTCGACGTCCTTGAGCGGCGGGAGCGCCGCGAACACGCGCGACTCGGGCAGATGCGCCGGCAGCGGCCGCAGCACCAGGATGCCGCTGATCTCGGGATCAGCGTCGATCTCGGCGATCTTGCCGATCACCTGGCCGAGCGTGGCGTCGGCCGGCAGGCGCTCGGGGCGCGACACGATCCCGGCCTCGCGCGCATGGCGGTCGATGCGCCGCTGATAGACCTGCGCCGCCAGGTCGTCGCCCACCAGCAGCGTCCCGATGCCCGGGGCGGCGGGAAGCCGCGCGAGTTCATCGCTCAGGGTGGCGCTGAGCTCCTGGGCATAGGACCGGCCGTCGATCAGCACGAGCCGGAAGGCTACGCCGTGCCGCCGGCGGTCGCGGCGGAGCGCGCGGACAGGCCGGCCGTCTCGGTCACCCTGGGCACCGCCTCCACCTCCCACCCGGGAGCCATGATGTGCACGCCGGCGACGCTCGGGATGTCGCGCAGGCGCGAGATGACATCGGCGGCGATGCGCACGCCCTCATCCTTGGCGGCGTCTCCCTCGAGGCCGCGCATCCGGTCGAAGGTGGCCTCGTCGACCTCGACGCCGGGGATCCGCTCGTGCAGATACTCGAGCATCCGCAGGCTCCGAGGCGGCGTCACGCCGACGAGCACCGGGGCGCGCCCCGGCAGCCCGGCCTCGACGACCGGGGCAAACCACTCGGCGAAACGGTCCACGTCGTAGACGATGTTGGTCTGCAGCAGGCCCATCCCGGCGTCGGCCTTGGCCTCGAGCCGCGCCACCGTGTCCACCAGCGGGTTCGCCGCCCCGGCCACCAGGAAGCCCGTGGAGCTGGCCAGGCGCTCGCCGGCCAGGAGCTCCCCGGCGTTGAGCGAGGCGATCATGTGCGCCATCCCGACGGAGTCCACGTCGCCGACACGCGTCGCCCGCCCGTCATAGGGGCCGACGGAGAGGGGATCACCGCCGAGGGCGAGGATGGTCCGTACGCCCAGCGCCCAGGCACCCAGCAGATCGGCCTGCAGCGCCAGGATGTTGCGGTCGCGGCCGGTCAGCTGCATGATCGGCTCCAGGCCGCACTCCAGCATCACCACCGCGGCGGCCAGCGGGGACATCTTCACGCTCGCGGCCTGGTTATCGGTCACGTTGGCCGCGTGCACGACCGGCGCGAGCGCCGATGCCGACCGGCGCACGAGGTCGGCATCGGGCTCCGCCGGAGGGCCCAGCTCGGCGGTGACGACGAACGTGTGTGAAGCCAGGAGATCGGCGAGCGGCACGTCCCACACCCTATTGGGAACCGATCGCGTGGCTGGCCCGCAGCGGGCCGCCGGGCACATGCGTGCACTCGGGGACAAGCCTCGTCGCGCTCTCGGTCGCCTGCGCGGGCCACCGCGCTCAGGAGCCGCTCATCGCCCGCCTCGGCGGCCGAAGCCGAAGTAGGCGGCCGGGCCGATGACGTTCTGGGTCACCACCGCGCGCCACAGCAACTTGGGGCCTCGGATCCGGTCGGCGGGGCGGCGCTGGATGTCACGCTCAGCGACGCCGATGAGCACCACCTCGAGGGCGAGCAGCACCCAGACCGTGCTCTGGGTCGTGGGCGAAAGACGGTGATACTGCGCCGCCAGTTCGCGGAACGGCTTCTCGATTCTCTGTCGCATCACGGGCCTCTCGGACCGTCGCCCCACCCATCGCATCGACGGCATCGCTTACTCCACGGCTACAGCGGCGGGACCTGGTTGTTCACCTGGGTGCCGTGGTACAGGTGGTCGTGGTCAGAGCACGATGACCTGGGGAAGAAGAACTGGACACTGTCGCTGCGCACGTTGTTGTAACTCGCAAACAGGGTGACGCTTCCGATCGTGCCGGCCTGGCAGCGCGGATCGGTGCTGCTCTTCACACGGTCGGTGATCTTCATGATGTTCCCCGGGACCCCCCACATCACCGCGTGGTGCGAGTGATAGACGAGGTGACGTTGGACGGTCATGACGATCAGCCGGTCGGGCTGGTGGCGCACACGGTCGACCTGGCACATGATCCCTGACACCGTGTTGTTGGCGAAGCTGAAGTTGCCGTGGCCGCGGGCATAGCTCCCGGTCGCGCCCGTGATCGGTTGGCCGGTGTGAAAGCCCCACGGCGGGGTCCCGTTCACGATCGGCACCCCGGCGCAGTACTGGACGGTGGCACTGGCCGAGCCGCTTGCGCTCAGCGCCAGCAGTGGCGCGAGCAGGAGCACTGCGATTCCAACACGTCGTATGGCGGTGTGTGTGCGCATGACCGGCGACTATAACCGCGGCCCCTCAGGCGCGCACAGCCTTGACCACGGACCGCGCGCGAGTGCGCCACCTAGTCAGATTTCAGGAAGATTGAGGACGTTCTCCGCCACACGACCGCTGGGCTCGAGTAGGATCGCCCCGCTCGGCAGCCACGGGACTGAGGGACCGGACAAGGGGGCTGGGATGAATCGACGGCGCGGATCACAGGAGACCGGTGCGGTGCACTGGCAGCGCGGGGTGGGTGTCTGGCTGCTCGGCGCCCTTCTGGCGGTTTCGTTGGCCCTGCCCGCGAGCGCGTCCGCGGCCGGCATCACCTTCGTCGCGCCCGCGGGAGCCCGGAGCTACCCGGACCAGTCAGAGGGACCGGCCGGCTACGCCGAGGCGCCGGTTGCCTTTCGCACCACCGACACCCGTCCGACGATCGCCATCCAGGCCGATGGCGGTACGCAGTTGCAGTGTCATTTCGACAACGTCTTCGTGACCCAGACGTGCGGCGGCCCAGGGCCCGGGTGCGCCTCGGTCTGCGGCAGTTTCCAGCCGGCAGCCCCACTGGGCCCGGACTCTGACCAGTTCTCGCGAAGCCACTTCCTGGCCGTCGACCTCATGGACGCCGATGGCAACGCCGTGGCCTCGATGTGGGTCAACCTCGACGTCGACACCACGCCGCCGCTGACCCGCCTGGAGAGCGCGGCTGGAGTGCTCAGCAACGACGCCTCGAGCGCCACGCCGCTGCGCCCGAAGTTCGGCGTTCAGGTGACCGACAGCAACTCGGTCGGCACGCAGATCGACACCGTGGCCTGCGCCTGGGGCCCGGCGACGAGCAATCCCGCGTTTGCACCCTGCGGCGGCGCCACAGGGTCCGCGTCGTTCAGCCCAGGCCGGCTGCCGGCCCGCCACCGGCTCTATCGCCTCCAGGTGCGTGGCACCGATGACTTCGGCCGGGCCTCGACGGCCACCGGCGTCTATGACCCGATCCCGTGCGCTCTGACCGTGAGCCGCCCGTCCAGAGTCGCCAGCCTGCTCGCCTCCGGAGTCGCAACGCGCGTGGCCTGCGACTCGGCCAAGCACGTCGCGGTGGCGGTGTACGCCTTCATGGTGAACGGCGATCGGACATCGTCGCCGCGTGGCGCAGTCGGCGACCACCCCATCCTGGGTGAATACCGGCTGTCGCGCACGACGAGCACGTTCACGGCGTCACGGCGACTGCGCCTGTCCGGCGCGGCCCGCGGTGCTCTGCGCCACGTCCGATCCGTCGGGCTCGTCGTGGCCGCAGGCGATCCCGACAAGGTCGAGGCCGGGATCGCCGACGACAGCCTCAGCTACCGGTTCTTCACCCTCCGCCGCTGAGCCGAGGGTCACATAGATCTATCCCTGGGACTACTAGGCCCGGAGCACCCGCGGCGACATGATGATTCCTGTCACACCAACACCGGAAGGGACGGACCGGGGGCATGGACCCCAGATTCGACCACTACGTCGTGTAGTCAGCTGGTCGAGCTGAGGTCAGGAGCCCAGGGGGCAGCTTTCCACCGCTTGCGCGGAAAGTGGGCGAAACGGGGGTCGGGATCTCGGACGTTTGCGAGGTCCCGACCTTCCGTGAGGACTGACCTTCCGTGAGGACCGGCGTCTCCGTGAGGAGGCGGTCACGCCGAGGGGCCGTGGTCTGAGACCACCCCGCTGGCCCGCGCCCGCCCGACGAGCGCGAGACGCTTCTCGTTCTGGGGCAGCTCCTCCACCCCGAACTTGTCAAACAGCGCGCGGAGGTGGAGCTTGACGGCAGGGACCGAGAGGAAGAGCTCCTCGGCGATCTGGCGGTTGGAGGCCGGCGCGGCGAACGGGTTGCTCCCCGTCAGCGGCCGGCACAGCGCGGTGAGCACCTCGCGCTGACGGACCGAGAGATCGACGGGTGCGGCCACGGCGTTGATGGCCAGCTCGGTGGCCCGGTGAGCGCCGTCGGCGGGCCTGCGCACGAGCATGACGGTGCGTCCGAACTGCAGCCGATCGCCGTCGCGGAGCCGGCGCCGGCCGTGAACGCGCTCGCCGTTGACGTAGGAGCCGTTGCGCGACAGGCCGTCATCGACGAGCGTCAGTTCGCCGCCCAGGTGCTTGAGTTCGGCGTGAAGCCCCGAGACCTGATCGTCCCAGTAGATGCTCAGAGCCGCCTCCGCGTTGCGCCCGACGGTGAACTCGCCCGCGAGCGCGACGGTCTGCAGCCGACCCTCGCCGTCGCGATACACGAGGAAGGACTCCTGGCGGCGCTCGGCGTGGATGACGGCCTGCAACTCCGCCGCTGTGATCGGGCGAGGCTGCCCGTCGACGCTGTCCAGCCCCATGGTCACGGACTATCCCACACCGGCAGCGCCCCCCATAACATCTTCAGCCATGTCGGGTCCGGCAAGGTGAGCCCCGTGCAGAGCGACGCGCATGCATTCTGGCTGCGCGCGCCCGGCGTCGGAGAGATCCGGCCCGTCACGCTGCCCGAGCCTGGTCCCGACGAGGTGCTGGTGCGCACGTTGCGCTCCGGCGTGAGCCGCGGCACCGAGACGCTGGTGTTCCGGGGCGGCGTGCCGCCGTCCCAGTACGCGGCCATGCGCGCGCCCTTCCAGGAGGGGGACTTCCCCGCCCCGGTCAAGTACGGCTACCTCAGCGTCGGCGCGGTGCAGCGGGGACCGGCGCCGCTGCAGGGCCGCACCGTCTTCTGCCTGTACCCGCACCAGACCGCCTACGTGGTGCCGGCGTGCGCCGTCGTCGTGGTGCCCGAGGACGTGCCCCCCGCCCGCGCTGTGCTGGCGGGGACGGTCGAGACCGCGGTCAACGCCCTGTGGGACGCCGCGCCCCTGCTCGGCGATCGGGTCACCGTCGTCGGCGCCGGCATGGTCGGCTGCTGCGTCGCGCGGCTGCTGAACCGGTTCCCCGGGGTGCAGGTCACCCTCGTGGACGTCGATGCCGGACGGGCCGGCGTGGCGGCGGCGCTCGGCGTCGACTTCGCGGTGCCCGCCGAGGCAGCCGACGGCCGCGACCTGGTCGTCCACGCCAGCGCGACCTCCGAGGGGCTCCAGCGCTCGCTCGAGTTGCTCGCGCCCGAGGGCACCGTCATCGAGCTCAGCTGGTATGGCGACAGCGAGGTCCGGCTGTCGCTGGGCGGCGCTTTTCACTCGGGGCGTCTCGCCATCCGTGCCAGCCAGGTCGGCGCCGTCTCCCCCGCCCGCCGCGAGCGGCGCACGACGGCCGACCGCCTGGCGCTGGCCCTGCAACTGCTCCGCGACCCGGCCTTCGACGCGCTCCTCACCGGCGCGTCACGTTTTGGCGAGCTGCCCGACGTCATGGCCCGGCTGGCCTCGGGGAGCCTGCCGGCGCTCTGTCACACGATCACCTATGACGAGGGATGAGGCCATGTTCAGCGTGACCGTCCGCGATCACATGATGATCGCCCACAGCTTCTCCGGGGAGGTGTTCGGGCCCGCGCAGCGCCTGCACGGCGCGACCTTCGTCGTCGACGCCACCTTCCGGCGCGCGACCCTGGACGCTGACAACATCGTCGTCGACATCGGCCGCGCCACCGAGGAACTGCACGCCGTCCTGGCGCAGCTCACCTACCGCAACCTCGATGACGAGCCCGCCTTGGCGGGCATGAACACCTCCACCGAGGCGCTGGCGCAGGTGGTTGCGGATCGGCTCGCCGACCGCGTACACGCCGGTGCCCTGGGCGAGGGCGCGCGCGGCCTCGCCGGGCTGGTCGTCACCCTGCATGAGTCACACGTCGCCTGGGCCAGCTACGAGCGGCCACTGTGACGACGGTGCATGCCGTCCTGCCCGACGGCATCGACGACCCGGCCCGGCCGAGCGGGGGCAACGTCTATGACCGCCGGCTGTGCCGTGAGCTCATCGCGTGCGGCTGGTCGGTGCGCGAGCACGAGGTGGCCGGCGCCTGGCCGCACCCCGACGCGGCGTCGCTGGCCGCCCTGGACGGCGTCGTGGCGCAGATCCCCGACGGGGCGGTGGTGCTGGTCGACGGACTCGTCGCCTCGACCGCCCCCGCCGTGCTCGTGCCCCACGCGCGCCGAGTGCGGCTGGTGGTGCTCGTGCACATGCCGCTCGGTCACCGCCCGGGCAGCGGTGAGGCCGATGCCGTCCGCGAACGGGAGCGCGCAGTCCTCACCGCCGCGACCGCCATCGTCACCACCAGCGCGTGGACCCGAGGCCGCCTGGCCGAGCTCTACGGGCTGCCCGCCGGCGCGATCCACGTCGCCGCCCCCGGCGTCGACCCCGCCCCGCGCGCCGCTGGGACCCACACCGGTGGCGCACTGTTGTGCGTCGCGGCGGTGACCTTCGACAAGGGCCACGACGTGCTGCTCGCGGCCTTGGCGACCATCGCGGACCGCTCGTGGCACTGCGCGTGCGTGGGCAGCCTGCAGCGCGACCCCGACTTCGCCGGCCGCGTCCGCGCCTGCGCCCGGGACGCCGGCCTCGAGGACCGGGTCTCCTTCCCCGGACCGCTGACCGGAGCGGATCTGGACCGCCGCTACGCCGCCGCAGACCTGCTGGCGCTGGCGTCGCGCGCCGAGACCTACGGCATGGTCATCGCCGAGGCCCTGGCCCGCGGCCTGCCGGTCATCGCCACCCAGGTCGGCGGAGTGCCCGAGGCCCTCGGGCACGGAGGCGACGACATCCGGCCCGGCGTGCTCGTCGCACCCGACGACGTGGAGGCCCTCGGCGCCGCGGTCCGGGCCTGGCTGCGCGACGCCGCGCTGCGCGATCGCCTGCGCCGGGCCGCTGCCGAGCGTCGCGAGACGCTGCCGCGATGGCCGGCCACCGCGTCGGTCGTCGCCGGGGTCCTGGAGGGGGCGGCGTGACCGTCGAGGGCGTCCGGGTCAGCCCGGAATGGCTGGCCCTGCGCGAGCCTGCCGACGCCGCGGCCCGCGCCCGCGCCCTGGCCGAGCATCTGTCGCCGCGGCTCACGGCGGACGGGCGCGCGGTCATCCACGATCTCGGCGCCGGCACCGGGGGGATGGGCCGGTGGCTGGCGCCGCTGTTGCCCGGGCCCCAGCACTGGATCCTGCACGATCGCGATGGCGACCTGCTCGCGGTGGCGACCACCGACCCCCCCGCCGCGGCCGCCGACGAGAGCGCGGTCACCGTCGAGGCCCGGCGCTCTGACATCGCCGCACTGCCCGCGGGCGCGCTGGCCGGCGCGACCCTCGTCACCGCCTCGGCGCTGCTGGACATGCTGACCGAGGACGATCTCACCGAGCTCGTGGCCGCGTGCGCCGGGGCAGGGTGCCCGGTCCTGGTCACCCTCACGGTCGTCGGTCGCGTCGCCCTGACCCCCGACGAGACCCTGGATGCGCGCCTCGCCGAGGGCTTCAACGCCCACCAGCGCCGGGTCACCGAGCACGGTCGCCTTCTCGGTCCCGACGCCGTCGCACACGCCGTGCAGCAGTTCGAGGCGCTCGGCGCGGAGGTGCTCGTGGCGCCCAGCCCATGGCGGCTCGGGCCCGGTGAGGCCGAGCTGGCACGGGCGTGGTTCACCGGCTGGGTGGCCGCGGCGTGTGAGCAGGACCCGGCGCTGGGCGCCGAGGCCGACGCCTACACCTCGCGCCGTCTGGCCCAGCTGGCGGCCGGAGGGCTCGCGGTCACTGTGGACCACTCAGACCTGCTGGTCCTGCCCGATCAGTCGGTCACAAATCGCGACGAGAGCGCGTAGCGCAGCAGAACCACATCGCCGATCTGGCGAACGTCGGCGAGCGTGGCACGCCGGCCGGGGTGCCACGGGAACCGGCCGTCCCCCACGAACCGCGTGGCCCGGGAGTCCCCGACGAAGAACGGTGCGACGACGAGTTGCAGCTCGTCGGCGAGATCGTCGGTCAGGAACTGGGTGTGCACCGTACCGCCACCCTCGACCATCAGCCGCTGCACGCCGCGGGCACCGAGATCCTCACTCAGCCTCCGCATCTGGACGCGCTGGCCACCGTCGACCACGGTGGCCACCTGGCCGAGGCGCGAGCGGGCGTCGCCCACGCGCGGGCTGGTGCAGTAGACGAGCTTCTCGTTGTCGCCGGTGGTGAAGAAATCCGCGCACGGGTCCAGCTCCACACGCTCGGTCACGGTGACCTTGATCGGCGAGGTGGGGAGCCCACGGGCCGCACGCGCGTCACGACGGTTCGGCGAACGCACGAGCAGGCGGGGGTTGTCGGTCCGGACGGTCGCGGCGCCGACCAGGATCGCGTCGCAGGACGCGCGCACGGAGTCCACGCGATCGAAGTCCGCATCGTTGGACAGCTCCAGGCGCCGCGGCGCCGCGCTGCCGAGGTAGCCATCGATCGACATGCCGCAGCTGAGCAGGATGTAGGGGCGGTCAGGCATGGACTGCGCCCTCCTGCAGCGGCCGCCGGAGGCGGCGCACCGGAGACCGGGCACTACGGAACCATGCCACCAGGAGGACGACGGCGCCAGGGAGGCTGGCGACGAGCACCATGACACCGTAGACAACGGCGGCGGAGACGCCGCGGTGGGCGCCCAGGCCGGCCGCACCGAAGGCCCACGCGGTGACGCCCTCGCGGGGGCCCCAACCGGCCGCGCTGGGCAGGACCATGGCCATCATCACGAGCAACGCTATCGGGATCATCCGGCTGAGCGGCGCCGTGGTCCCGGCGGTGTGCGCAGCCACGATGAAGGTGGCCGTGTGGCCGGCCACCACCACCGCCGAGGCGAGCGCGATGCCCAGCCAGGCCCTCCGGGCCAGCAGCGCCTCGCGCAGGTCGCGCGCCGCGGCGCGGCGAAGGCGCGCCCAGGCCGATCGCCCGCCGGTTCGCGCCCGGGCTGTGAGCACCACGCCGCCCAGCACGACCGCCACCCCACCCACCACGAGCGGCATCGACGAGCGCACGGGCGACGGCAGGGCCAGGAGCAGGACCGCGGTGAGCGCGAGCTGCACGACCTGGCCGGCGGTGCGTTCCCACCACACCGCCCGCAGGCCACGGCTCACGTCACGCACGTCGCGGCCGTGGCGGATGCCACGGTGGACATCGCCCACGATCCCGCCGGGCAGGGTGAGGTTGAGAAACAGGGAGCGGTAGTACGCGGCCACGGCGGCGGGCAGCGACAGCTCCACGCCCAGCCCTCGGGCCACGGTCTTCCAGCGCCAGGCGCAGCACACCGTGGTCAGGAGCGCGAGGCCCGCCGCGGCCCCCAGGGCCCCGGCGTCGATCGTGCGCACGCCGTCGACGAAGGGGCCGGTGCCCAGCCGCCAGACGACGAGGGCGAGGGTCACGAACGGGGCCAGGACGGACACCCAGCGCCAGACCGTCCGCCTCATGCCGGCACGCCCTGCGCTCGAGGGTGAGGGTGTCGGGGCGCCTGCGACGAGCGGCGAGGCCGCTGGAACGGGATCTCGAACACTGCGGCGAAGGCCCGCGCGAACAGGAGGGTCAGCGGCAGCGCCAGCGCCAGCGAGACCAGGAAGAAGGGAACCCCGGTGGCCACCCGGCCGGCCACGATCCGCTCGCACACGATGGCGACGATCGGGGCATGGGTCAGGTACAGGCTGTAGGAGAAGGAGCCGAGGCTCCGGATCGGCCGGGCGTCGAGCGCGCGCAGCAGCCCGGCCGGACGGCCGGTGGCCAGGCCGGCGAGCAGGCAGGCGATGGCCGGCCCCAGCGAGAGGTCGACCCAGTAGAGATGGTCAAGCGTCCACACCGAGCCCTGCCACCAGATCACGGCGAGCACGGGGGCGGCGGCGGCGAGGGCGAGCCGCGGCCAGGGCCACTCCCGCCGTGCCGAGCTCGCGCCGACGATCCCGGCGGTGAGCACCCCGACCGCGAACAGCGCGGCCAGGTCAGGCGGGGACTGGACCACGAACACCTTGAGATGCGCGACGTGCGGGCCCACGATTCCCACGGCCGCCACGATGAGTCCGACGGCGGCGACCATCGCCACGCCGCCCCACCGGCGCACGAGCAACAGCAATAGCGGGAACGCGATGTACAGCTGGGCCTCGACGGCCATCGACCAGAACGCCGCGTTGGGGCTGTGCGCGCCGACGATGTTCTGCACGAGCAGGCCGTTGACGAGCACCGATTTCGCGTCGGGCATCCCGTGGCCCGGCTGCGGGACGATCAGCCAGGCGACAGCCAGGCTGAAGGCCAGGGCCGCCCAGTACGGAGGCAGGATGCGCCGGACACGACGATGCGCAAACCGGGAGACCGCATCGAGGCGCCAGCCGTGGCGTACCGGCGACAGGGCCAGGGAGAACCCGGACAGGACGATGAAGACCACGACCGCGAAGCGGCCATAGATGAACCAGGCGGCCCAGAACGGCGCGTGGTCGACCGGGTAGCCGGGGAACGCGCGCAGGAAGACGTGGTTGATCACGACGTAGAGCGCGGCCAGGCCCCGGATGCCGTCCAGGCCGGTGAGCCGCCGGGACCTGGCCCCGGCCATCGCTGCTGCATCCGGGGCGGGCACGGCTATCCGGCCGTATGGCTGTCGAAGGCGCCGAGGAACTGGTTGCGGAAGGCGCTCATCGGCCAGACCGGAGCGGTGGGCTTGGGCTGCAGACCGGCGTTCCAGCCCCAGCTTCCGATCTGCTTGAGCACCTTCGGATCATGGGAGATGATCGAGATCGGCACGTCGTGGTTGGAGTTGTGCCCGCTGACGATCGGCAGCGGCTGATGGTCCCCGAGCATGATCATCACGAGGTTCTTGTCGTGGTCGTGCTTGAAGAACGAGAGGAGGGCGTTGAGCGAGTACACGATCGAGCGGCCGTAGGCGGCCTGCACCCGCGGCGGGTTGCTCCAGAACGCCCCGGTGGAGTGGTCCTCCGGGATCTTGTTGAAGATCGAGCCGTTGCCGAGTTGGTTCCACGGAACCTGCTCGGGGATACGGTTCCACGGCATGTGGCTCGAGACCGTGTCGACCTCCGCGAACAGCGGCTTGCGGTGGGTCTTGGACAGCTCGAGGCGTTGCAGCGCCGCGTAGGTGTACTCATCGGGCATCGACGCGTAGGTGAACGTCGGGCCTTTGTAGCCCACGTTGCGCCGGTCATAGAGCTTGTCGTAGTGGTAATACGAGGTCCCCTGCGGCCAGTAGTAGTCGTTGGACGGCACATCGTCGATGGTCCGCCACCCGGCCTGCTTGAACGCGTCGCTCAGCGTGAACCGGTTGGTGGTCATGAGGTCGTTGTAGCGCCGCTGGCTGTTGACCCAGACCCCTGACTGCAGGGTGGAGTGCGCCAGCCAGCTGATGCCGCCGTAGGTCGCCGAGTCCAGGAAGCCGCTGCGCGCGGAGAACCCCTCCGACGCGAGCTGCTTGTCGCCCTTGCTCAGCACCGCGTCGACCTCGGGCGAGAACTGGCGGCCCTCCACCGCCTGCTGGCCATAGGCCTCCATGAACACGAGCAGGACGTCCTTGCCGCGCAGACCGGTCAGCAACTGGCTGGTGGGCGTGTTGCGGAAGGCGTCGCGTTTGACCTGGGCGGCGAACACGGCGTTGTCGCGCAGGTCGGCCCGCACTGAGCTCACCTCGTGGCCGAACACGCTGGCGGAGAGCGTGGAGGCAATGGGGGTCTGAGCGGTGAGCTGCGCGCCGGCGAGCCAAAGCAGGCCCCACACGGTGGCGAGCCCGGCGACGGTGCGGAGCGTCCACCGGCGGTTCGCCGCCGCGACCCGGGTCAGGCGGAAGGCCGAGAGTGTCGTGAGGATGACGAGCGCCACGACGCCGACGACCACGCCGACGACGACCAGATTGGTCTCCGTGCGGCCGATCGAGGTACGGAGCGTCTCGATGCCGGTTCCGACCTGGGAGTAGTCGCTGAGGATGTCGAGTCGCCGGTTGAACGTTTCGAGGAAGCCGATGTCGAGAACCTTGAAGACGACCACCAGCGCGATGAGCGGCCCGATCACTCCTGCGAAGATGCGCCGCGGGATTCGGGGCAGCACGCTGGCCAGCGCAAGGAGGGCGAGTCCCTCCAGCGGGATCCTCAAGAAGCCGGTAAACGACAGGTCGCTCGGCTGGTCGGGGAAGACGAGGGCCGCCCACAGGATCAGCACCGCAATGACGGTGAGCGCGGGACCGGCCCAACGACGAAGCCGAGGCCACCGGGGTGGGCGGGGTGCGGTGTCTGGCGCGCGGCCGGAGTCGGGGCCAGGTGGCGCCGATCCCCCCGTCCCGAGCTCGGCATCGGACGCGTCGGGAGTGGCGACGGCGTCGGTGAGGCTGCTGTCCGCATCCGTCACCGCGGCGACGAGCGTGCCGCCGCGATGGCGCCATAGCCACCAGATGTCGCGGCCGAACGATTCAGCGAGCAGCGCGAGCGAGACGGCGAGGATGGCTCCGCTGACGGCCGCCGACAGAAGATGCGAGGCGACGAGGACGAGCATGACCCCCTGGATCGCGGCGACGGTCTTGCGCCAGAAACGCGGCGGGAGCTCGGCTCGCAGCCAGGGCAACGGCCATCCGGCGGCGAGGAACGCGTAGCGCGCCAGGCCGATCGCCAGCACCCACGCGCCGACCCAGCGGGCGACGTACACGCTGAGGATGAAGATCAGGAAGGAGTCGACCTCGGCGTCGAAATGCGCGCCGAGCGTGGCTGAACGCGTGCGCCGCGCGACCCAGCCATCGACAGCGTCCAGGGCGAGCGCGACCGCGGCGAGCGTCACCAGGAGCGAGACGGGCACGTGGTGGCCGAACGAGCCGGCGATCAGCGCCGCGACGCCCACGGTGAGGGTGGCCCGGACGAGGGTGACCCAGTCGGCCGGGTTCAGCCGCTCGGTCCGGTAGTGGGAAAGGCCGCGAGACAGGGCCGCGTTCGTGATCAGTCCGCAGGCGATGCCGACACCCCAGGCGGTGGGGCTCAGGCCCGTGCCGCTGTGACTGACGGTGACCGCGAGTCCGGCGATCAGCAGCACCTGCGCCAGCAGGGCCGTCACCGGGACGGTCTGAACGGAGCCGAGCGCAGCGGCGGCTGCGTGCTTTGGCTTCATGCTCCCCAAGACGCCGCCTCCGGGCAAAGCCTTCCCCGCCCCCGGCTGACATCCTGCGCGGCGTGAAACAGGACGAGCGCGCGCCGTTTGACCGGGCCCTGCACCGGGCTCGGCTCGCCGCGTACCCCCTCGGGGAGTTCGTGGAGCAGGAGAGCTTCATGTCGGCCACAGAGATCCGGACGCTGGCGCAACGGGCCGACATCGCGGCGGGCACCTCGGTGCTGGACCTGTGCTGCGGGGTCGCTGGGCCGGGGCGGTTCATCACCCGGGAACTGGGGTGCGCCTATGTGGGAGTCGATGCCAGCGCCGACGCCATCGACATCGCCCGCGAGCGCGCCGGGGACCTCCCCTGCCGCTTCGAGGTCGCCCACGTCCCGCCGGTCCCACCCGGGCCGTTTGACGTGGTGCTGCTGCTCGAGGTGATGCTCGCCTTTGCCGACAAGGCCACACTGGTGCACGAGGTGGCGAGCGCGCTGGCCCCTGGTGGGCGCTTTGCCTTCACCCTCGAGGAGGGGGTTCCGCTCAGCGGCGCGGAGCTCCGCCGGATGCCCGACGCCGACACGGTGTGGCTGACGCCGCTTGACGAGATGCGCGCGCTGCTGGAGCGGGCCGGGCTCGCCGTCCGCTGGCAGACGGAGTGGAGTCATTCACACCGTGCCGTGGCGGATGCCTTGATCGCTGCCTTCACCGCTGACGCTGCCGACATTACGGCGCAGATCGGACAGCGGGCGCTTGACGACCTGCTGAGGGCGCACCGGCTGTGGAGCGAGTGGCTGGGCTCCGGGCGGGTGCGCAAGTTCGCGCTCGTGGCGGAGAAGACCGCCGGTCCGAGGGCGGATCGCCCTCAGCGCTGAACGAACCGGTACACCGGACCGGCCAGCGACACCGCGTAGACGTGACCGGCGTTGTCCTGGCCGAAGGCCGACAGGTCGCCGACCGAAAGGCCGGTGGCGCGGTTCTGACGGGCCTGTCCCGCGCTGAGCAGGACGGAGTTGATCTGCGCCTTGCAGTTGTCGCCGAATAGGTAGCGGCCGTCCAGCGCCGGGAGCGCGGGATCTCGGACCACGTAGCCGCCGATGATCGCGCAGTAGCCGTCGCTGTGGCGGGCGACGAGGACGGGGCTGACCGCTCCGGGCGCGGAGCCCTGCTTGAAGCGGCGATCGCCCTCGAAGATGCTCCATCCGTAGTTGGCCCCGGCGCCGTGGCCGCGGCGCGCGAAGTCGATCTCCTCCTCGGTGTCCTGGCCGACGTCGCCGATGATCAGATCGCCCGTGCGGCGGTCGAACGAGAAGCGCCAGGGATTGCGCAGCCCGTAGGCCCAGATCTCGGCCCGGCGCCCGGCCTGGTGCGCGAACGGATTGCTCGCCGGGATCGTGTAGCCGCCCCCGGGACGGGGGGCGATCCGCAGCAGCTTGCCCACCAGCACCTCCGTGTTCTGACCGTAGTTGTGGGGGTCGTCCTCGCTGCCGCCGTCACCCACGCCGATGTAGAGGTCTCCGTCCGGACCGAATTGGAGCTGGCCGCCGTTGTGGTTTGACTCGGCATGATGATCGATCGTGAGCACGGCGCGGGCGCTGCCTGCGTCGGCCAGGTTGGCGTTGCCGCCCGCGCGGCGGTACTGGACGATCCGGAGGTTGTTCGAGGAATCGGTGTAGTCGATGTAGAACCGGCCGCTGGTCTGGTAATCAGGCGCGAATGCCATCGACAGCAGCCCTTGCTCCTCGCCACTGGCGTTGACCTTGCCCGAGATGTCCAGGAACGGAAGGCCGCGACGCCGTCCGCCGACGAGCACGATGATCCGGCCGGTACGCTGCACCACGAACAGGCGATGGGAATCGCCGGGCGCGGCCGCCACGTAGACCGGCTGATTGAACACGCCGATCCGCTGCAGGCCGATCCGGCTCGCGCGCGCGGCCGGAGCGACGGTGGCGGCCCCCGACGGGCCCGAGGACCCACACGCGCCGACGACGGCGGCGACGGCGATCGCAGTGAGCGTGCCGGCCAACGGTCCTCGCAGCGACATGGCGCAACGGTACCGGCTGGCCACGGCGCCACCACCCGGTCCCGCTCACCACCACGCAGATCCGATCGATGAGGCGATTCGGATCGCGCCCGGCCCCTGCCCGCTAGGCCCCGCGGCGGGTGAGTGCGCGGGTGATGTCGGCGATGAGGGCGTGGGAGCGGTCGGTGATGTCGCGGCGGACGGTGCGCATGACTTCGAGGTGGGCGCGGCGCAGGTCGTTGTCTTTGCGGCGGTCGCGTTGGAAGCGGTAGCGGGAGGAGTGAAACTGGTAGCCGTCGATCTCGACGACGAACTGGGCTTGGGGCCAGTAGAAGTCCAGGGTGTAGGGGCCGTAGGCGGCGTTGACGTGGGGTTCGGGGAGCCCGGCCCGGCGGATGAGGGCCAGCATTCGTTCCTCGGCGTCTGAGCGGGTCATCGTCGACGCGTCGCGCTCCTGGTCCAGCAGCGCGGCGAGACGGGCGCGGCCGCGGTGACCGCCGGCGCGGGTGAGCAGCTCGGCGACGTGGGAGGGGCTGAGGGTCCGTTCGGTGATTCCGCGATCGAACGCGAGCTCGAGCTGGCGGTCGGTGGCGGTGGGGGCGAGGTCAAGCAGGGTGCGTGACGGGGAGGTGACCGGAAGCGCGTGGCGGATCCACACGTCGTGGCGGTCGAGGATCCGGCTGCGGTGGACGCGGACGTGGGGGTTGGCCGCGCCGTCCCAGATGTCGACGACGACTTCGATCTCGCGGGGAGCCGGGACCCACAGCCCCAACACGGCCGCCGCCGACCAATGGCTGAGCGCGGCACCAGGCCGGACCGACAGCAATGCCTCGGTCTCGGCGCCGAGCTCGACGGCGGCGGTGTGGCCCACGATAAAGACGCCTCGAAGGGAGGGGAACAGCCGGCCCTGCGACACCCGCCAAGCGACGCTGGACGAGCTGATCGCGATCGCGTTCAGCTGCCGGCGGGCGATCCTGCCACGTTGATGCGCGGCGACGGCGGCGATCCGCTCATCCCGATCGCCCGACACCGACACGACAGAGCGCACGCCCAGCACCTCGACGCCGTGTGTGTCAGAGCCCGCGTCACTCCGACGCGACAGAGCGCGCCGCCCCGGACCGGGCAGTGTGTGCTCTACCGCGTCAGGATCAGAGGCCACGCCCCCGATTCTGAAGCCAACCACCGCACCCCACGCCTCCCCAGCCCGCCGTTTTCACCCTTTCGTGACACACGCCCCAAACACGTCACACACCACCCCCCCGCAGGCGAGCGCGCCAGCACTCGGGCGGCCCGATCAACCCCGGCGGGATCATGCGGCCCGCGAGGGTGACCAGATGCCAGCTCTGGCTTTGGCGCCACGGTCGCTCACCGCACCGGGACACACACGCCGAGACGGCCACCCGGCGGCGGCCCTGAGAGCTACGCGAACGCGCCGACGCCGGTGATGTCGCGCCCCACGATCAGCGTCTGCATGGTCTCCGTGCCCTCGTAGGTGTGGATGGCCTCGATGTCGGCCATATGACGGATCACGTGGTTCTCCAGCAGGATCCCGTTCCCGCCGAGCATGTCGCGCGCCTCGGCGCACACCTGCCGGGCCTTGCGGGTGTTGTTGAGCTTGGCCAGCCCCGCGATGGTGTCGGTGAGATGGCCGCGTTCCGCCAGGCGGCCGATCTGCAGGCAGTAGAGCTGCATGGCGGTCACCTCGGCGAGCATCCGCACCAGCCGGTCCTGGATGATCTGAAAGCTCACCAGCGGCTTGCCGAATTGCTTGCGCCGTTTGGCGTAGGTCAGCGCGGTCTCGTAGGCGGCGACGGCATGACCCAGCGCCGCCCACGCGCATGTGGTGCGGGTTCCCGCCAGCACGCGCGCGGTGTCCTTGAACGTATGGGCGCCGGGCAGGATGTTTTCCGCCGGCACGACCACGTCGGTCAGCTCGATCTGGGCCTGCCAGATCGCGCGCAGCGAACCCTTGCCCTCGATCACCTGGGCGTGGTAGCCGGGCGTGCCCTTCTCCACCAAGAAGCCGTGGACCTGGCCGTCCTCGCCTCGCGCCCACACGACGATGACGTCGGCGATGCTGGCGTTGCCGATCCAGCGCTTGGCCCCGTTGATCACGAACCGGTCCCCGTCGCGGCGCGCCGAGGTCTCGAGCGCCACCGAGTCAGACCCGTGGTCGGGCTCGGTCAACGCAAACGCGCCGAGCTTGTCCATCCGAGCCATCTCCGGCAGCCACCGCTGCTTCTGCTCCTCAGAGCCGAACAGCGCGATCGACTTCATGGCCAGGCCCGACTGCACGCCGACCACGGTCCCGAGGCTCCCGTCGCCCCGGTTGAGCTCCATGTGCATCAGGCCACACGCGATCGGGCTGAGGCCGGGGCACCCGTAGCCGTCGATGTCCTCGCCGACGATGCCCAGCTCGCCGAGCCGGCGGATGAGAGGCCACGGGAGCTCGGCGCGCTCCCAGTAGCCGCCGATCACCGGCAACACCTCGTCCTCGACGAAGCGCCGGACCCGTCGCAGGACCTCCAACTCGCCCTCGGTGAGCTGCTCGCGCAGGAAGAAGTAATCAGTGGACAGGGAGTGGCCCAGGTTCTCGAACAGCGGCGGCGTGGGGGTGGTGGTGCTCGACATGGCAATCGGTCCTCTCCTGAGTCAGTCGCTCATAGGGGTGGGGGTGAGGGCGGTGAGCTCCGGGACTGCGAGCGCGGCCGCGAGGGCGCGGTAGGTCTTGCGGTTGAAGATGAGTCCGACGTGGCTGCCGGTCACCTCGACGCAGTCGGCGTCGGGCGCGAGCGCGGCCTGCCAGCGCACGACCCCGTCGCCACGCGAGTAGATGCTGGTCAGGCGCACCAGGTCGGCCGGGAACGGACGGGCGAAGTCCTGGGCAAACCTGCAGTCGCAGCCTTCGGTCAGGCATCGCGGGGACCGGGCTTGGCCCGTCCGATGTGCGGCGCTGCGCGCGGCGGCCACCGCGGCATTGGTGGGGTAGCTCACCGCCAGCATCTCCCGCAGCCCGGCGCCCATGGACACGGCGTGGGACACGAGGTCCGGACGCCGGCTGCCCAACGCGCGGGCGTAGTGTCCGCCA
Organism: uncultured Actinomycetota bacterium; assembly: GCA_963758035.1. Classification (GTDB taxonomy): domain Bacteria; phylum Actinomycetota; class Thermoleophilia; order Solirubrobacterales; family Solirubrobacteraceae; genus Palsa-465. The sequence goes on along the minus strand of CAVWTW010000009.1, from coordinate 35,081 downwards.
CGGCTGTGGCCGATCAGAGCCACGCGCCGCCCGTGGCGCCGGTGCAGGTGCTCCAGACGTCGCTCGACGCGTTCAACGGCGCGGTCGGAGCACTTCACGTTGGCGACGAACCCGCAGGTGAAGGGGCGGTAGCCGATGCGCCAGAGCCAGCCCGCAAGCACGAGCAGGGTCTGATCGCCGCCGCCGAAGCCGGGCACCAGCACCACCGGGCGGCCGTCGCCGCGCGCCACGCCGTGACCCCGCAGCACCGGATCGACGAGGAGCCGGGCCAGCTCCAGCTGCCAGCGGGTCTCGGCCAGCGGCCGACCCCACCACCGGTCATCGGGCATAGGTGGGATGTCAGCTGGCGAGGACATAGCTTCCCGGTGCCTTGGCCTGAGCGCGGAAGCGCCGGTTCCCGAGGGCGCGCGGCGCCCGGCGCATGGCGCCCGAGCGGGCGGCCAGCCACGCGTCCCAGTCCGGCCACCAGCTTCCGGCCACCTTCGGCGTCTGAGCCGCGAACGCGTCCGCATCGACGGCGACGTCATCGGCGACCCGGTAGCTCGCGCGAGTCTCGGCTCCCTCGCGGGGGGGCGGGTTGACGAGGGCCTGGATGTGGCCGCTGCGGGAGAGCACGAATCGCCGCGCGCCGCCGAACAGCTGGACGCTGCGGTATGCGTTCTCCCACGGCACGATGTGATCGCTGAGGCCGGCGACGGCGTACACGTCGACGTCGATCGCCGACATGTCGACGGGCGTGCCCAGCACTTCGAGCGCCCCGGGACGGGTGAAGGAGTTCTCCAGCGCGATGTGGATGAAATCACGGTGCAGCCCAGCCGTCATCCGCACCGTGTCCTGGTTCCAATAGAGGATGTCGAACGCGGGTGGCTCCTTGCCGAGCAGGTAGTTGTTGACGACGTAGGACCAGACGAGGTCGTTGGGGCGCAGCCAGGTGAACACGCCGGCCAGGGCCTGCCCGTCGACGTAGCCCTTGCGCGCGGATTCGGCGACGGCCGCCGCCGCCAGGTCGCGGGTGGCGAACGCCGAGACCGTCCCGGCCTGCGCGTTGTCCAGCGCGCACACCATGAGGGTGAGGCTGGCGACCTGGCCCAGCTCGCCGGACGCGGCAAGGTGCCCTAGCAGGCCGGCGGTGACGATCCCGCCCGAGCACGCGGCCCCCACGTGGACGGCGTCGGCGCCCGAGATCTCGGCCACCGCCTCGCGTGCCTCGCTGATCGCCCGGGCGTAGGTGTCCAGGTCAAAGTGGCCCTGCTCCTGATCGGGGTTGCGCCACGACACCGCGAACACCTGCTGCCCCTCGGCCACGAGGTACTCGATGAGGCTGCGGCCCGGCGCCAGGTCCAGGATGTAGTACTTGTTGATCGTCGGCGGGACGACCAGCAGCGGCACTTCGCGGACCTGCTCGGTCTGAGGCTGATAGTGGATGAGCTCGAGCACCTCGTTGCGCAGCACCACCGAGCCCGGCGTGACGGCCAGGTTGCCGCCGACCTCGAAGCGGCTCGTGTCGACAGTGGCGGGGAGCCGCGGTGGCATGGACAGGTCCTGCACCAGCCGGCGCAGCCCCTTGGCCAGGTTGGCACCGCCGGTGTCGACGATCTCCCGCAGCACGGCGGGGTTTGACCACGGGAAGTTGGTGGGCGCGAGCGCGTCCATCACGTTCCCGGCGGCCAGACGGGCCTGGCGCTGCGCCCGCCAATCGACTCCGGCATCGTCGATGAGGCCGTCAACCGTCTCACCGATGGCGAGGTAGGCCTGGAGCAGCTCGCGCAGCAGCCAGTTCTCCTGCCAGGCGCGGTCCGCGAACCGGCGGTCCCCCCCGGCCGGGGCGAGCTGTGAGCGCCCGGTGGCCGCGCGCGCCAGCTCTGTGGTCAGTCGCGCGGCGCGCCGGGCGACGCCTCGGGGACGGCGGGCGAGCCCGGCCGCCACTTTGACCGCCGGCCCGGGGGCGAAGAAGCGCGGGGTACCCGCGACGGCCTCGGCGAGCATCACGTCCAGTCCGGACTGGATCGCCCCCTCGCCGCGGCCGGCCTGCTGGTTGTCCTCGGCGGCCATCACGCCCTCCCCGCGGCCGCGGCGAGCTCCGGCGGCAGCGTGATCTCGCGCTTGAGGATCTTGCCGGTGGCGCCCTTGGGGAGGGCGTCGACCAGCCAGACGTGGCGGGGGTACTTGTAGGCGGCCACCTGGCTCTTGACGAACGCCCGCAGCTCCTCGGGCGTCGTCTCCGCCCCGGGCTTGAGCGCCACCGCGGCGCCGACCTCCTCGCCGAGCGAGGCGTGGGGAATACCGATCACCGCAACCTCGTGCACGGCGGGGTGCTCGTAGAGGACCTCCTCGATCTCCCGCGGATAGACGTTGTAGCCACCACGGATGATCAGCTCCTTCTTGCGGTCCACGATGAAGTAGTAGCCGTCGTCGTCCATCGCGCGCGAGATCGCCGCTGCGAAACCACCCGTCGGCCGAGATCGCCTCTGCCGTCGCGTCCGGGCGCTGCCAGTAGGACTTCATGACGTTGTGCCCGCGGATGGCGATCTCGCCGACCTCGCCGGAGTGCAACCTCCACTCCGTCCTCGTCCACCAGCTTCATCTCCACCCCCTCGATGGGTGTCCCGATCGAGCCGGGCTTGCGCTCGCGGTCGGGATGATTGAAGGATGCCACCGGCGAGGTCTCCGACAGCCCGTAGCCCTCGAGCACGATGCACCCGAACGTCGTCTCGAAGGCCTCGCAGGACCTCCACCGGCAGGGCGGCGCCGCCCGACACGCACAGCCGCAGGCTTGTCACGTCGTACTCATCGACGTCCGGGCGCGCCAGCAGCGCCGAGTACATGGTGGGGACGCCCTCGAACACGTTGACCCGGTCACGCGCGATGATCTCCAGCGCGGTGCCGGCATCAAAGCGCGCGATGAGCGACAGGCAGGCGCCGGCCTTGATCGCCGCGTTGAGCGCGCACGTCTGCCCGAACGCGTGAAACAGCGGCAGCGCCGCCGAGGATCACGTCGTCGGGGCCGACGGAGAAGATGCTCGTCATGGCCTCGACGTTGCGCCGGAGGTTGGCGTGGGTGAGCTCCGCGCCCTTGGGCCGGCCGGTCGTTCCCGAGGTGTAGAGGATCACGGCCGTGTCGCTGCCGACCTTGGCGGCGACCTCGCGCACCGGCGTGGCCGCGGCCAGCATCTGCTCGAACTCGCCGGGCCGCACGATGATGCACTCGGCCCCGGCCTCCGCGGCGCCGGCCCTCGCCTCGTCGGCGAACTCGTGCCAGGCGAGGACGACCCGCGCGTCCGGGTCGCCCAGGTAGAACGCGACCTCGCGGCGCTTGAGCAGCACATTCATCGGCACGACGATCCCCCCCGCCCGTAGGACGCCGTAGTAGGCCACGGCGAACTGCGGCACGTTGGGGAGCATGATCCCGACGCGGTCTCCGGCCTGGACGCCGTGCTCGTGCAGGAATCCGGCGAGCTTGGCCGTGAGATCGTCGAGGGCGCCGTATGACAGCACGGTGTCGTCAAGGCGCACCGCCGGCAGCTGAGTGCCGCGCTGCGCGCTGTCAATCAGGTTGAGGGCAAGGTTCTCGCTCATCGCTCCGTCCCGGTGTGGGGTGTGGGGTCACGCTGCCTGTACAGCATCGTGCCGGGGCCCTCCTGGCGCATCGGGTCTCCCCAACAACTTCGCCGCCGGCCTTTGTGAGCGGCATACAATCCGGCGCGGAGAGGGCCCCAGTGACCGTGACCCGCGCGCAGACTGCGCACAGCCCAGACGCCGCCGTCCCCGACGCGCCCGCCGCGGCAATCGCCAGGCTGCGACGCACACTTGACGCCCAGTTGGACGACCTCGCCGACACCGCGACCCGGCTCATCCTCGCCGAGATCCCGGGCTACCGCGACGCGACGCCGGCGCTGCGCGACGACGTGAGGAGCCATGTCCTCTCACACCTGCGCATCAGCCTGAGCACCTTCAGCGAGGCACGGCCGGTCACGCGGGAGGAGCTCCTGTTCGTCCGCGGTCACGCCGCCAAGCGCGTCGGGCACATCCCGATCGCCGAGTTCGTCAACGCCTTCTACGTGGGTGAGCGCGTCCTCTGGGAGGCGGCGCTCGCCTCCGCGCACGACGACGGCTCCCGTCGCGCCGCCCTCGTGTTCGCGTCGCACCTGCCCCGCTACTTCGAGGTGGCCACCACCCATGCTGCCGAGGTCTACATCGAGGCCGAGGAACAGCTGGCGGCAACCGGCGAGCGGATCCGGCGCGACCTGCTCGAGGACCTGGTCGCCGGTCTGCCGCTGGCGGGTGGCCCGCGCATGGATGCCGCGCGGGCAGCCGGGCTGGAGCCCGGCGTCGCCTGTCTCGTCGTCTCGGCCGCCGCGACGCCGACCCCCGACGACGAGTCGCTTCTGCGCAGCGCGGCCACCGCGCTGGCGCGCGCCATCGGCGGTGTGCTCGCCCCGCTGACGGTGGTGCGGCATGGCAAGATCGACTTGGTGGCCCGGGCTCCGGATCAAGGCGTGGACGAGGTGCGCCAACGCCTGGAACGCGCCCATCGCAGGCTCGAGGCCGGCGGCCTGTCTCTGGTCATCGGCGTGAGCACCGTCGTCGACGGGTTGGACCAGATCGCCGACGCGTATCGCGAGGCGGAGCTTGCCCGGGCGTCCCTGGACTCCCTGCCCGGCGTCGTCGCCCTCACGGGAATGAGCGCCTTTGACTACCTGACGCTGCGACGCGACCCCACCGCAAGCCGCCTCATCCCCGCTCCCATCCAGGAGTTTGTCGGCGACGATATCCGGCAGGGCGGCGTGCTCATCGCCACGCTGAGCGAGTACGTCGCCTGCGACCTCAACGCACGCCGCGCCGCCGAACGGCTGCACATCCACGTCAACACCGCCCACTACCGCCTGGGCAAGATCGCCGAGCGCACCGGCTGTGATCTGCACCGGTTCAGCGACCTCGCCGAGATCCTCATCGCCGCCCGGTTTGTGCCGACGACAGTCGTTGCGCGAGCCGCGTCCGGGACTTGACGCCGAAGTTTCCACGGCGGCGGGGTGAACCCAGCGCCCCGTCCCAAACGGGCAGGGCATGGCGACAGCGTCTGAGCGCGATCACTGGGCTACACCGCCACCGGGCAACCCACGCCACGACTAGGGACCGGATGCGGGACTCGCCCTGACGCGAGCATCCCGGGGTCAGAGCAAGACTCGCGGCACGCACAGCGTCGAAGTGATCAACCAAAGGACCGACCACGGCGCCCACCACGACGCCCGCGCACCCGGTGAGGGCCCGGTCGGCACCAGACCTAGGGATCAAGGCCTCAGGAGCCTGCGTCCGATCGGCGTCGGGACGAGGAATCGCCAAGCTGCAAAGCGATCGTCTCGGCCGCCATCGGCGGCGGCTCGGCCGTGACCGGGCCTGGCGCTAGGAGTTGGCGATCGACTCGACGGAGTGGCCCGTGGCCACGGCCTCCGGCTGCCCCGGGCGCGCCGGAGGCGGCGGGTCAAGGCGCCGAGACAACAGGCCCCCCAGGAGCGCGGACGCGGCCCCGAGTCCAGTGGCGGCGCGAAATGCGCCGGGCGACATCTCCCCGCGCGCCACCAGGCACGCAGCGGAATCCAACGCATCCGCGAGCGCGGACGCTTCCAGCCAGCCTCGCACCGGCTTGCCGCGGTCCAACGCGATCACTGTTCCCAATCCCAGGGCGATGTCACGTCCGCCCAGCATGCGGAGAAACAGCGGCGCGATCCCTTCAGACCTCCGGCTACGGCTCATGACGCGAGTCGCCAAGCCAGGGGTAACGACTGCCGCGACCCCGATGGCGATCCGGCAGCGCGCCAGCGACATCGCCAACGACGCGTCTTCCATCACTCGATCGTATCCCGCTGGGCCGAGCCCAATCGCTGACGCCGCCCCGACGCTAAGCGCGCACGTGCGCTCCCTCGCCGGCCGCTCCATACAATCTTGGGATGCCATCCCTGTCGGTTTCGGAGCGCTCGGTGCAGGTGGAGGGCATCCGCCTCCACGTCCGTGAATCCGGAGACGGTCCACCCGTACTCTTGATCAACGGCATTGGCGCCCATGTCGGCATGTGGGCGTCGATGGAGCGGGTCCTGCCGGGAATGCGCGTCATTGCGTTTGACGCTCCGGGGACCGGTCGCTCAGCGACGCCGGCGTTTCCGCTGAGCCTGGACCTACTGGCACAGCTCACCGAACGGCTTCTCGACCGCCTCGGGTACGACCAAGTCGACGTGCTGGGCTATTCGTTCGGCGGGTTGATCGCGCAGTACCTGGCCCGCCGGGCCCCCGCGCGCGTCCGCCGCCTGGTTCTGGCAGCGACGACACCCGGCTGGGGCGGCGTCCCTGGGTCCATGTGGACGCTGAGCCAGATGGCGACCCCTCTGCGGTACTACTGGCGGCCGTACTACGACGCCGTCATCGGGCCACTGATGGGAGGGCGGGCCCGGGACGATCCGGAATTCGTCCGCCGCCACGGTGCTAGGCGACAACTGAGACCGCCGACCCCCCTGGGCTACGCCTGGCAGCTGCTGGCGCTGGCGGCGGGCCCTGGGAGCCTTTCGTGGTTGCGCCAGCTGACGACCGAGACGCTCGTGCTCGCCGGCGACGACGATCCGGTCATGCCCCTCCCCAACGCCCTGCTCCTGGCCCGTTACATCCCCACTGCGCGGCTGTTCGTCGCCCGCGGTGAGGGACATCTGCTGCTCATGGACGACCGCAGCAGCGTCCTGCCCATGATCCAGAGCTTCCTGAGCACTCCCAGCCTCGCGGACTCCCGCGCCTGGCGAGAGTCGGTGGTGGTTGACGACAGCGCCCTACGGGCGGCACTCCGGCCGGATGGTGCGTGTCGCGAGAATCCGGCCGCACTGATGAGCGCCTGGGTCCGCGCGCTCACCAGCCCGACCACACCGGACGCTGAGACCGTTCCCTAAGCGGGCTCGATCTCCTCGTCCTCGATCTCTACCCCCAGCGCCTCGAGCACGCGGGGCACCATCGAGTAGAACGCCGCGGTGACCGTGAGCTCGATGCGCTGGGTGAGGTCGAAATGCGCGTCTAGCTCGTCGCTGATCTCGTCTGGCACCTCGCCGGCGACGATCGCGTCCGTGAACGCCAGCGCCGCCCGCGTTTCGGGCGTGAACGCTCGAGAGGTGCGCCACATCTCCAGTTCGGCGATCTCGGAATCGGTCACCCCGGCCTCGGCGGCCATCCGCCGGTGTTGATGCCACTCGTAGGGGGAGTGGTGCAGAGTCGCCGTCCGCAGGATCATCAGCTCTCGCAGCTGACGCGAGGTGGAGCTGTTGCCGCGCAGCGCCCACGCGAAGTCGATCCATGCCCGCAGGAGATCCGGCGCGTGCGCCAGGCATCGGTAGAGATTGACCTGCTTGGCCCCGACGTTCTCAACTTGGGCAACGATGTCATCGGGCAGGGTCGCGAGCGGAATTGGCCTCACCTGAGTTCTCCCTTGTCGGATGAGCGGATCTACCCCGGCGCCCGTCGCTGGCCGATCCGGCAGCGTCGCTGCGGGTCCGGATCCACTCGGCGAGCTTCGGCTGGGCCACTTTGGCGGCTTGACGGCCGGCCACCAGCCCGACATGGCCGGACTCGAGGCATAGCTCGGTCACATCCTCGGAGCCGACCAGTCCGGCCAGCGGCTTAGCGGCCGCGGGCGGAACGATCTCGTCCCGACGGCAGAAGACGTTCAGGTACGGACAGACGATGTCAGTCAGTTTGACCTCGTCACCGCCGAACGACACCGCTCCGTGAACCAGAGCATTGTCACGAACCAACGTCTCCACCGTCTGCCGGAATGTGGCACCGGACAGCGGCACCTGGTCTCGCGTCCATCGGTTCATTGCGACAAAGCCGGTGAGCCACTCCTCGTTCCAGAGGTTCTGCCAGACGTTGATCTGCTGGACGATCGCGTCAGTTGGCTTCAGTGACTGAAACCCTCCGTCCAGAGCAGTGGCCGGGACCAGGCCGGTCTCATCGATGATGTCCTCGGGGTCCAGTCGCCCCTCCAGGAACATCTGGCTCATAAAGCCCATCCGGCTGAAGTCACAGGGGGTGGTCAACGTGATCAGATTGCGGATCGGCTGGTCGGGGTGGGCGGCCGCAAGCAGGAGGACGAGGATCCCGCCGAAGCAGTAACCCATGACGGTGAGATCTGCGCTGCCGGAGGCGGCGCATGTGCCCGCGACCGCGGCGGGAAGGTACTCATTGACGTACGTCTCCAGGGTGTTCTCGGCATCCGCCGGCGTGGCCGGGGCCCAATCGAGCAGGAAGACGTCGAAGCCCTCCCCGAGGAGAAAACCGATCATGCTGTTGTTGGGCATGAGGTCCAGGATGTAGCTGCGGCTGATGAGGCTGTGGACGATCAGCACCGGGGGCCGGATCCGCCGCTCGTCGCTGCGATAGCGCCACAATCGGGCGGTGTCCCGGCGCCAGACGAGGTCCCGGGGCGTCTGCGACAAGGGGGGACGGCTCAGGCCGCTGTAGTAGGTGAGCCCATTACGGACCCGCAGCAGTTGGCGTTCGAGCAGGGACGGGGACATCACCGGGGGGCGCGGTTGGCGGATCGGCGGCGGGAGGTCTGACCGAGCCGCGCCAGCATCGGATCGGTGCCGTCGCGCGCGTGGCCGGCTTGTTCGAGTTCATCGCGGAGGTCCCGAACCTGGCGCTCGAGACCGGCGATCTCGTTAGACAGACGATGCACGTCGGTGCGCGTCGGCAGCTGCCAAGCCTGGAGCCATACGTCGAGCCCCCTTCGTACCTCCGCTCCGAGGCGTCGCTGAAGCCTCCGGGTGATCGCGAAGCCATCCATGAACGTGTCGCTCTGCATCCAGGTCTGGGTCGCGCGCGACACCGGTCGCTCGACCGCGTCCACCGCGGTCTTCCACACAGGCGCCGATTTGCCATCCTGTGCCGGCCGGGGGCGATCGCGCCTGTCAGATGACTCTGGCATCCGTGATCGGCTTACCCGTTCGGGTATGCACGCACTCATGGAACATGAACTCGAACCGTCAGCACAGCGGAAGAGATGCGCATGAGTTTCTTGGAAGGCGATGATCTCGGCGTACAGGTCGCCGAGATCGTTGACACGGCGGAGCAAGCCTCCGGCCTGGCGCTGCCACCACTGCTCATCCGCGAGGCGGTGGAGGGATTTCTCGACGATCACGGAATCGGCGAGGGGGCGATCGAGGCCCGGCAGGTGGGGGATGGCCACTCCAACGTCACCTACTGCATTCGCCGGGGCAATGCCCAGATCGTCCTCAGGCGCCCGCCCCGGCCGCCGCTGCCGCCGTCTGCGCACGACGTTCTCAGAGAGGCCCGCATCCTCCGCGCGCTCGGTGGATCCGGCGTTCCCGTACCGGCGGTCCTGGCGACCTGCGCCGACGACACCCCCCTCGGTGTTCCGTTCTACATCATGGAGTACCTCGATGGCATCGTGCTGACCGATGCGACACCACCGGCGCTCGCGACACCCGCATGCCGCGCCGCCATCGCCGAGCTGATCGTGCAGGCGCTCGCCGCGCTCCACCGCATCGACGCCACGGCAGGATCGCTGGAGGGTCTGGGTAAACCCACCGGCTATCTGGAGCGGCAGCTACGACTGTTTGGCCGGCTCTGGGAGCGGGGCCGGACCCGCGATCTGCCCGTGCTCGACCGGGTGACCGCCTGGCTTGGCGCCAATCTGCCCGCGAGTGGCCCACCGGCCCTGGTTCACGGCGATTACCGCCTTGGCAACATGATCCTCTGCGCTCGTCCTCCGGTTCGCCTGCTGGGGATCGTCGACTGGGAGATGGCCACGCTCGGCGACCCGCTGGCAGACCTGGGGTATCTGACCGCTCATCTGGCACAGCATGATCGACCGGCCAACGTCATGACCGAGCTGCAGCCGGTCACGCGCGAGCCAGGGTTTCCCGACGGCGACTGGATGGCCACGCGCTACGCAGAGCTCAGCGGACGCAGCATCGAGAACCTTCGCTGGTATCGCGTGCTGGCCATTTGGAAAGCGGCAATATTCCTCGAGCAGAGCTACCACCGCTTTCTGTCAGGCAACGACCATGATCCGTGGTTCGGCGAGATGGGCGCCGGCGTGCCCGAGCTGGCCGAACAGGCCCGTCAGGAGGCCGGCCTCGGCTCATGAGCGAGTGTTCGGCCGATGGCCGATTGTTCGCTTCCGCCACACGTTCGAGATCGTGGCAGCGGGGTAGCTGCCTACCACACCGTCGAGACCGTGTTCGGGTGACGCTACCCGCATCACGGGGAGAGAGGGATCATGGAAACGACGCCGTCACGGCTCGAGCTGAGTCCGCTCAACTTTCTGGACCGGTGCGCGGACGCGCTCGGCGATCGGCCCGCGGTGATCCACGGCGACCGGCGCTACACCTACGCCGAGCTCTCGCAGCGGTCCAACCGCTTGGCGTCCGCGCTACGCGACCGCGGGCTCGAGCGCCACGACCGCGTCGCCATCCTGGCGCCGAATTCTCCGGCGCTGCTGGAGAGTCACTACGCGGTTCCGCTGGCCGGCGGTGTGCTCGTCGCCCTCAACACCCGCTTGGATGGAAAGGAGATCGAATACATCCTGCGTGACTCCGGGGCCAAGACGCTCCTTGTCGACGCAGAGCTGCGAGATTCGATCGACTCCGTTGATCTCGGCGACGTCGAGACCGTGGTGATCGACGACACCGGCGAACCGGACGATCCCTATGAGGAGCTCCTGTCCAGCGGTTCCGATGATCGGCCCGAGAGCTGGCTCGAGGACGAGAACGAGCCCATCTCCATCAACTACACCTCAGGTACGACCGGACGTCCCAAGGGCGCCATCTACACCCACCGGGGTGCGTATCTCCGCGCGCTCGGGGTTGCCTTGGAGATCAAGCTCGGCTACGACTCCGTGCACCTCTGGACGCTCCCGATGTTCCATTGCAACGGGTGGTGCCTGACCTGGGCGGTGACCGCAGCGGGCGGCCAACACGTGTGCCTGCGCAAGGTCGACCCCGGGGTCATCTGGGAGCTCTTCGAAGCCGAAGGGGTCACGCACTACAGCGGCGCCCCGACGATCCACATGAGCATCATCAACCACGATGACGCGCACGAGCTCGAGCAATCGGTGACGGTGCCGACGGGCGGGTCGCCTCCCCCGCCGGCAGTGCTCAAGCGCATGCGCGAGCTCAATCTGCATCCGATTCACCTCTACGGGCTGACCGAGACCTACGGACCGGCGATGGGCTGTAGCTGGCAGCCGCAGTGGGACGGGCTGGAGCTGGAGGAGCAGGCGCGGCTGCTCGCACGGCAGGGCCACACCTACAACGGCGCTGATCTGGTCCGCGTGGTCGACGACGACGACGAGGACGTGCCACGCGACGGCGAGTCCGTCGGCGAGGTGGTGATGCGTGGCAACAGCATCATGGCCGGCTATCACGGTCAGGATGACAAGACCGAAAAGGCGTTCCGCGGCGGCTGGTTCCACTCCGGCGATCTTGCGGTATGGCACCCGGACGGATACGTCGAGCTTCGTGACCGCTCGAAGGACATCATCATCTCCGGTGGGGAGAACATCTCCAGCATCGAGGTCGAACAGATCCTGTCCGAGCATCCGTCGGTGCTGGAGGCCGCCGTTGTGGCGATGCCGGACGACAAATGGGGTGAACGGCCGAAGGCGTTCGTCGAGCTCAAGAACGGCGCTGACATCGAGGCCGACGAACTGATCACGTTCTGCCGCGATCACATGGCCAAGTTCAAGTGCCCCGCGGCGGTCGAATTTGGCGAGTTGCCGCGTACGTCGACCGGCAAGGTGCAGAAGTTCGTTCTGCGCGAACGGGAATGGGAGGGCCGTGAGCGAGCTATCGGCTGAGGACCGCATGGCAGTTGCTCACCGCGGAGAGCTGGAGCTGTATTACGAGAGCACGGGCGAAGGCGCGGCCGTGCTCCTCGTGATGGGCCTCGGCATGAACGCGACTGGCTGGTGGCGCACCGTGCCGGTGCTCGCCGGGGCCGGTCTGCGGGTGCTGGCATTCGACAATCGCGGCGTGGGACGCAGCGGGCGCCCGGGCGGTCCGTACACAACGGCTGACATGGCCGACGATGCCATCGCCGTGCTCGACGCCGCCGACGTTCAACGAGCCCATATCTATGGGATCTCCCTCGGCGGAATGATCGCTCAGGAAATCGCACTGCGCCACGGTGAGCGCGTCGATCGGCTGGTCCTCGGCGCCACCACGCCCGGGGGGCCTGACGCCGTCGTCGCACCGGAGGCCACGCTGGCCTTCTTCGCCCGCCGGGCGGATATGCCAGCCGAAGAGGCCGTCTGGGCGTCGGTTCCCTACAACTACGCTCCGGGCACGCGGATGGACTACGGCGATCGCATCGCCGAGGACATCCGCCAGCGCCTGCGCTTTCCGGTCGAGTCCGAGCCGTACCGAGCTCAACTCGCAGCCGCCATGAGTCACGACACGCACGATCGGGTCGAGGGGATCACGATCCCGACCCTCGTTGTACACGGACAGGAGGACGTGATGGTCGATCCCGCCAACGGACGACTGCTCGCGCGGCTGATCCCGGGCGCTCGGATGGTCGAATTCCCCCGCGCCGCCCACCTGTACCCCACCGACGAGCCGGCGGTCGATCGCGAGGTGGCGAGGTTTCTCACCGCCACCGACTGAGCCCGGGCCGCCGAAGCGCCGCGGCGCGACGAGACGACACCAAGTATCGGCGACACGTTTCCAGGCCTTGTGCGGGAGCCGATGCAGTTGTCAAGCAGCTTGCAACTGGTTCCGCGCGGGAGTAGGTTGCCCGGCGGGACCGCCGCCGCAGGAGAGAGGGAGATGCCGATGTCCGCCCGTTCGCGTGGGTTCGCCGGTGTGCTCATGGTGACCGCCATCCTGGTCGCCGGTCTCGTCGCCGGCAGCGCGAGCGCCGCCGCCGGCCAGCAACGCGCCCACGCCGGCACCGCCGGCCAACCGGCCCTCATCCCCGCCCCCGCCTGCCCGCCGCTGCCAACCTCCGAGGCCGCCCCGTGGGCCGATCCGAAGTTCGGCCCCGACTGCCAGGCCCAGTTCGTCATCGACGACCTGGAGAACCCGGCGTCGCCCCGCTACGCCCAGAGCGCCGGCGGTCCCGCGCAGTCCACACTGCAGCGCCTGGAGGCCGCGGTGGCCACCGGCAACAACCTGCATCCGGCCAGCGGCGCGGCGACCAGCCTGCTCGCGCTCTACGGCCTCACGGTCAGCGGCGCCACCGACGACGGCGCCGACGGCGAGCGGTCCAACGGCCTGGCCTTCCCCAGCGCGCTGGACCTCGGGGCCACCTGGGATACCGCCGCCGCCACCGCCTATGGCGCCATGCTCGGCTCCGAGTTTCATCGCACGGGCCAGTCTGACGTGCTGGGCCCGGTCATCGACATCGACCGCACCTGGCACACCGGCCGCGAGCAGGAGAACTTCGGCGAGGACCCGTTCCTGACCGGGTCGATCGTCGCGCCCGAGGTCCGAGCCATTCAGGCCACCGGCGTGCAGACGACGATCAAGCACTGCTGCGCCTACACGCAGGAGCAGGGCCGATCGGGCCAGGCGCTCTCGTTGTCCAACCCCAACAACACCGGCGAGAACGAGCTCGTGTCAGAGCGAGCGCTGGAGGAGATCTACGGACCCGCGTGGCAGGCCGCGGTGGCGCCTCAGCAGGGCAACGCGATGAGCGTGATGTGTGGCTACGCGATCGTCAACGCGGCCACCACGCCCCCATACACCGGCGCGGACTCGTGTGGCAACCAGTTCCTGCTCAATGACCTGGTCAAGGGCCAGTACGGTTTCGAGGGCACCTATACGCCCGACGCGGTCACCGCTGAGCGAGACACCCCGCAGCTGAACTTCGCCAACGGCGGCGACGGGGACGACGCCGCGCTGACCCTGGCCCAGCTGCAGGCGATCGTCGGCAACGGCTCGGGTGACGGCCAGACCAATGCCGACGGCAGCCAGAACCTCATCTCGCAGGCGCGGCTGGTCGACGAGGCCCGCCGCCTCGTGCTGCAGTCGGTCAAGAACGAGCGCTTTCTCAAGCAGCCGACGACCACCGGTCTGAACACCGGCATCGCCGCTGAGGAGGCCACCTCGGCCAAGATCGCCGAGCAGGGCGCCGTGCTCCTCCGTGACCACGATGGCGCGCTGCCCCTGGGCCGCCATGACCGGTCGATCGCGGTGATCGGCACCCAGGCGGGACCCAACGCCGACACGTCGCTGGGTCCGGTCTCGACCGAGCAGCCGCAGTCGGCAAACGACGGCTCGGCCTTCGTCGATCCCACCAACACGTTCACCGACACCGCCACCGGCCAGGCGTTCGGTTACTCGAGCGCGCTGAGCGGAATCGCCGCGCGGGCCGGGTCGGGTCGCACGATCACCTACGCGCCGGGCTCGGTGGGCCTCAAGGAGCAGCCGGTGCTCACCTCCAACGGCAATACAAACGGCCCCGGCTCGATCGTGACCCCCGACGGCAAGTCCGCCGGGTTTCTGGCCACCTACTACGGCGGCAACGACCCGACGGCGTCGTCGGCGACGGTGCTGGGCACCCAGGTCGTGCCCTCGATTCTCTACAACGGCACCGGCGGGGCCGCGGGCCAGAGCTCCTTCCCCGCGGTCGGCTCGAGCCCTGCAGTGGCGATCCCGAGCCAGTTCCAGAACGACAACTGGTCGAGCACCTACCGCGGGACCTACACACCCCCGGTGAGCGGTGAGTACAACTTCTCGATCATCGAGTCCGGGACGGTGAAGTTGTTCATCGACGGGCGGCTCGTGACTCAGCGGCTACGCGACGACTTCGGCTACGTCGACCACGTCACCGTGCCGCTGCGGGCCGGTCACCCGGCGTCGATCGTCCTGGACTACTCGTCCGAGGAAGGGGTCGCGGGGATCCCGTCGACCTTGAACATCTTCAACTTCAACACGTTCCTGGGCAACGAGGTCCACCTCGGGGTGGCGCTGCCCCCCGCGAGCGGGCCCACCCTCATCCAGCAGGCGGCCGCGACCGCGGCCCGCTCCGACGTGGCCGTCGTGTTCGCCGGCCGTGAGGTGGGCGAGGGTCATGACATCGAGGGCCTGTCGCTGCCCGGCGATCAGAACGCGCTCATCGAGGCAGTGGCCCGGGCCAACCGCCACACGGTGGTGGTGCTCACCGGCGGGCCGGTGTCGATGCCGTGGGTGCACGACGTCTCCGGCGTGCTGGAGATGTGGGAGCCGGGGGCCACGTTCGGCACCGCGGCGGCCTCGCTGCTCTTCGGCGACACCAACCCGTCGGGCCGGCTGCCGATCACGTTCCCGGCCTCCGACAACCAGGGCCCGGGCACGACCGCCGCCGAGTACCCCGGCATCACCGATCTGAAGACCCACGCCTCCGACGACTACGACCAACTCGAGCAGGAGAGCTACGACGAGGGCATCGACGTCGGCTATCGCTACTTCCAGACCCACGGCGAGCAGCCGCTGTTCGCGTTCGGCTACGGCCTCTCCTACACGACGTTCGCCCAGCGAATCGTCCGGGCGTCGATTGATCGCGCGGGTGAGGTGGCTGTCGACGTGGCCGCCACCAACCGCGGCCGCGTCCCCGGCGCCGACGTCGTCGAGGGCTACGTTCGCGATCCGTCGTCCACCGGCGAGCCGCCCGAGCAGCTACGGGCGTTCAGCCGGGTGTTCCTGTGGCCTCACCAGACCCGGATCGTCCGGCTGGTCCTGCACCCCAGCGCGTTCGCGTTCTGGAGCTCCGGGCCGGCCACCGGGACCCGGCCGGGCACGACGTCGCCCACCACCCCCAGCGCGTCGCGCTCCGCCCAGCCCAACGGGCAGTGGACGGTCGCGCCCGGCACCTACCGGGTGGGGATCGGCGAGTCGGTCAACGACATCGGCGACAGTGTCTCCTTCCACCTGTCCGGGGTTACGGGCAGCGGCGGGCTCAACGGCCTGTTCGGGTGGCCGCTGGGGGGTTAAACACAGCGACTCGTGTGGGATTCTCAGAGCCGACGCGGGGACTCGAACCCCGGACCCCTTCATTACGAGTGAAGTGCTCTACCAGCTGAGCTACGTCGGCGTGTGCAGCGTCTCCGCGGCCAAGCGTAGCCGACGTTTACCCCAGATGCCGGGAGTCAGGGGGCTACGCCGCGGCGGCGGAATAGCCCGCTCGGGCTCGGGCCGCGGCCTCGGCGCCGGCGATGCGCCCGAAGACGATCGCGTCGGTCAGCCCGCCGCCGTGCTCAGTCAGATGGCCCCAGATCGAGCCGGCGGCGCCGCAGGCATACAGACCGGGGATGGGGTCGCCGCCCGCCCCCGCATCCGGCGATGCCGACCCACCCGACGCCAGCACCCGGGCGCGCGCGTCGCGGCGCGGACCGCCCGACGCGGTGGCCAGGCCGGGCCAGATCTCGATCGCGTAGAGCGGGGGCTTCAGCGCGACCAGGGACGCCGCCGCGCGGCCGAAGAGGTCGTCGCGGCCGGCCCGCACCGCCGAGCCGTAGGACACGAGCGTCTCGGGCAGCGCGCCAAGGCCGAGCGCGGCCGCCAGCTCTGAGGGCGAGTCGGCCCGGTTGATCCACCCGCGCCCCACCTCGGCGGAGTTGTCGGCACTCCACGCGTAGTCGTTGGGCGTCCCGACGATGCCGTGCAGCGGACCGGCGAGCCGGGCCGCCTCGTCAAAGACGATGTAGCCGGGCAGACGGGGCACGTTCGCGTTGCGCGGCAGAAACGCGGTCCAGCAGCGGACCTTGTCGTGGACCTCCCAGCCGGTCTCGTCGGCGAAGCGCCGCCCGTCGGCGTCGACGTAGATGAAGCTCGGCGCGTGCACGTCGAGCGTGAATGCGGCGTCGAACCCGGGCGCACGGTACGCCAGCCAGCCGAAGAAGGCGCTCATGTGCCACAGCGAGCCGGCCGCCCGCTGCGTGAGCCGCACGCTGTCTCCGGTGTTGCCGGGATGTCCGACCGGGACCAGCGGGAGCGCCAGGAACGTGTCGCGGAGCTCTGCGTCGTACTCGAACCCACCGCTGGCCAGCACGACGCCCCCGCCGGCCTCGATCTCCGTCCCATCCTCGAGCACCGCCCCGCGCACGATCCCGTCGTCGACGACCAGATCGACGACGCCGCAATCGCACCGCACCTCAATTCCACGTGAGCGCACCGTCCGCTCCACGAGCTGCCACAGGGCGATCCCAGGCCGCTCGCCCTCGCCGGAGAACTGGCGGTAGCCGACGTGACCGGCTCCGGGGAAGTGCGGCCATGACGGCAGCATCCCGCCGAACGCCGCCATGTCGACGTGCGGCGCGCGGCCGCCGAGCTCCTCGACCCAACCGGGCACCTCGGCGACACCGTTCGCGTACGCGGCCAGCACGTCACGGTCGGTCTTGCCGAAGCACAGGGCATCGAGATGAGCGACCGCCTCCGGGCCGTCGATCTGAAACAGGAAGCCCCCCGAGTGGCGGCAGTTGCCCCCGCCGGCGCCCGTCTTCTCCACGACGAGCACCCGCGCGCCCGCAGCCTGGGCGGCGAGCGCGGCGCTGGCGCCGGCCAAGCCGAAGCCCACCACGAGGACGTCAACGCGTGTGGCGCTCATCGCGGCGAAACTGTAGACGAACTGCCAATGTGTATGCAATTATCGCGGCAATGACCCCTCCCCACGTCCTCATCGCCGGCGGCGGCCTGAGCGGCCTGTGCCTGGCCCAGGGCCTCGTCTCCGCCGGCGTCAGCTGCGCCGTCTACGAGCGCGACACCGACCTGCGCCGGCGCACCGGCTAGTGCATTACCGTCAACGGCGACGGCGGCACCGCGCGTACGTCTATCCGATCATGGAGATGTCGGCCGACCACGACCGGTTCGGCGACGGAGGGCTCCGCCGCGAGGAACCGGCCTGAGCGAGGAGCTCCGCCGCGACAACCGGCCTGAGCGGGGGGCCTCCACCGCGAGAATCGGTCTGAGACTCAATCTCAGGCGACGTGCACGTCAGCGCCCTCACCACCGGCGCGCAGCGCGTCGGCGGTGAGCGCCTGGCCCTCGCTGAACATGTGCAGCTCAGTGGCCTCGCCGAGGCGGTCGAGCGCTGCCTCCAGTCCGCCCGGCGTGGTCATCGAGACGAGCTTGGTGAAGAACGCCTCGCCCTGCCAGCTGTGCGTCGTGCCCGCCGGGATCGACGCATAGTCCCCCTGGCGCAGTGAGTGGTCGACGCCGTCGAGCGTCAGCCGCACGCCGCCCTCCAGCACATATATGCCCTCCGTGGCCTGCTCGTGCGCGTGCGCGGGGACGCCGGCTCCGCGCGGCAGCTCGATGGTGAACATGCTCAGACCGCCCTCGGTCTCCGCCGAGGTGATCAGCGAGGTCACGAGCATCCCGCCGACGAGATGGCGCGGGCCCTCGCCGCGGCGCAGGAAGTACGGCTGCACGGCACCCGGCAACACGTCGTCGGGAGCGTCAGCGCGCGGCGACGCGTACTCGGCCTCGGGCAGGTACTTCATGTCGAAGTCGTGCTCGGCCTGGCCGAACTTGGCAAACGGGACCTCGGGCCGAAAGCCGACCGGGAACGGCGCGTCGCCGCTGTACGGGATGCCGGTGAGGTCGAAGAAGCGGTCCCAGCCGCCGGGGATGATCGGCCCCATGAACCCCGAGTGGTGGCCGGGCAGCGCGTAGGCGTGCACGGTGTTGGGCGGGGCAAACCCGAAGTCGCCGACCGTCAGCAGGCGACTCTCGTCGCCTAGCCACAGCTGCACGTTGCCGCGGTGACAGAAGAAGAACTCGAACTCCTGGCGATGGAAGTGCAGCGGAATCGGGCGGCCGGTGGGCCCGTCGAGCGTCATCATCGACCACGCGCCGCCGGTCTCCTCGGCACCCGAGAGGCAGCGCCCGACCTGGTCGATGAGCAGGTGGGCGCGGCCGCCACCGGCGGCGAGTACGTAGGGGACGGTCTGGCCGGGCAGCTCAGTGAGCTTGCCGGCCTCGGTGGACGTGGGGTTCATTTTCCGTGTTCTCCTTGGATCCAGATGATGCGTTCAGGGCTCGACGAGCTCGAACAGGTTGCCCTCGGGGTCAGTCAGGTACGACATCACGCCCTGCGCCGGCGGCGGTGCCGGCCGCGGGCCCCACACCTCGCGCGCGCCCGCGCGAAGCAGTTGCGCGTGTACCGCGCCGACATCATCGACGGCCAGCGCCCAATGGCCGTAGCCCTGGGACATGATGGCGCTGTGGGGCTCGCCCAGCTGCCGCGGCTGCGAGTCGGGGTGATGCAGCAGTTCGAGCCCGGTGCCGTCAGCCCGGCGCAGCATGACCCCGCTGATCCCGGCGCCGGGGATCTCGAAGCGTAGCTCCTCGGCGAAGCCGAGCGCGTCCCCGTACCAGGCGGTCATTGCGTCCAAATCGGAGACCGAGAGGCCGAGGTGATGAGCGCCGTCGATCATGGTGCGGGCTCGGGCACGGGAGCGGGTCGCAGCGCCCGGCGGCCATCCCAGTTGCGCGCCGCGCCGGCGATCGCCTCATAGAAGCCCAGCAGCTCGGGGCCCGAGCGGTGGACCTCGACCGGGTGCCCGAACACGGGCGACCCGTCGTGCCAGTTGGCGCGCACGGGACCCGAGCTTCCGCTGTGCACGAGCGCCAGACCGGCCGCCTCCAGCCGCGCGCTCTCCGCGTCCAGGTCCTCGACGAGCCACGCGATGTGACCGATCGCGGGGTGGCGTCCCGCGCTGAAGAAGTCACGCAGGCCGGCCGGCTCGGCGTCGTGGATCTGGCTGATCTCAACGATGACCGGGCCCCACTGGGCAAACGCGGTCGAGTGGTCATAGCGCGCCGGTGCGCCGCGGTAGGTGGCCTCGGCGAGCGGGACGTGCTCGATCATCAGGAACGGCCCGGCGCCGGTGACGGCGGCAAGGCCCGATGCGGCGCTCTCCAGATCGTCGACCACGTACCCGAGATGGTGAAACGGCCGGCGCAGGAGCTCGGCGGTCACGCGGCGCGCTCCGCGACGAGCAGGCGAAAGCGGTTGTGCATGACGTAGCTCCCATCCGCGGTGCGAAACGGCGCCAGTGCCTCGGTGAGCACCTCGCGGACGCGCTCCTCGCCGACGAGCCCGATCGCCCGCGCGCCACCGGCCGAGGACAGCACCCCGCGCAGCGCCTGGTCCAGGTCGCCGTAGCGCCAATCACCGGGCTGCTCGCGGTCAACCGTGATGGTCAGCTTGGCGTCGGCTAGGGCAGCCTCCAGCGCGCCCGGCGCCGCGAGCGCGTAGGGCGCGTGGTCCTCCTGGCGCTCGGGGGGCACGAGCGATTCCATGGCCAGGTGCAGCGCAGTCGACTGGCACGTCTCCGGCGCGGCAAAGCCGCCGATGGCCAACCGCCCACCGGCACGCAGCACGCGATGGACCTCGCACAGCGCGCTCGCCGGATCGGCGGCGAACTGGAGCGCGTTGACCGCCAGGACGGCATCGAAGCTCGCGACGGCGAACGGGAGGACGTCGAGCCCGCCCTCGCGCAGATCGGCGGCGGGCACGCGACGGTGGGCCACAGCCAGCAATGGCGCCGAGATGTCGATGCCGCTGGTGCGCGCGCCGCGCTGATCCGCCAGCCGGAGCGCCAGTCCCGAGCCGCAGCCGATGTCCAGCACGTCGCTCCCGGCGCCGACGCCGGCCTCGTCGAGCGCGTCGGTGAACAGGGCCACGTTCTGTGGCTCGGCCAGCTCCGACCAATCTCCGGGGCGCCGGCCCCACAGCCCGCGCTGCGCGGCCTCCCAGCGCTCCCGATCAGTCGTGACGGACATGTCCCAACTTTATACAGAAGATCAAAGTGAATGCAGTCTTGAGAAGCCCGTCCGCGGCAGCGTCACGTCGCGGGCGTGATGTTCTGGTTGAGCCGGAAGACGTTGTCGGGGTCGTACTCGGCCTTGATCTGCGCCAGCCGCCCCAGGGTCTCGCCGTAGGCACTGCCGGCCGCGTCGGCCTCGTCGTCCTCCATGAAGTTCGAGTAGGCGCCGCCGGACAGGAACGGCTGGAGCGCCGCATAGGTCTCACGCACCCAGGCGATCTCGGCGGGGCTGTCGGCCGGATCTGACCACTGTGCCGGCATGTTGATCAGCCAACGCGCGTCCCGGTGGGGAAACGCCGTGTCCGCGACCGGGACGTCGCGGATCGCGCCGCCCATCGACAGCACCTCGATCACCGACAGCGGCGACTGCACCTGGCCGCCGCAGTCGATCAGGGCGTCGATGAAGGGGACGGTGAGCTCGCCGGCGAACCCGGCCTTGACGTACGCGTGCAAGGTGCCGGGCGCCAGCAGCTCGTCGGTGACCTGCTGGATGGCGAGGTACGGAACGTCGCTGAGGTCGCCGGCGGGCGCACGGAGCTCGCGCTGGATCGTGCGCAGGAGCTCGCGCCCGGCGACGCGCTCGCCCGACCACTCGATCAGGCACATGACCCCACGGGTGCCCGCGAGCTCGCTCGGCAGCCACGGAGCGATGTCCGGCCCGCGGCGCAGGAAGCTCGTCCACAGGAGCTCCCGAGGAGTGGACGGGTCGGCCATGTAGCGCTCGCCGAGGGCGAGTACCTCGCGCGCACGGTCCAGCGGGTGGAAGGTGGCGAGGATCGGCAGCAGCGTCAGCTCATGCGCGCGGAACTCGAACTCGGTCACGACCCCGAAGTTGCCGCCGCCACCGCGCAGCCCCCAGAACAGCTCGGGGTGATCATCGGCGCAGGCGCGCACGACGCGCCCGTCGGCGAGAACGACCTCGGCGGACAACAGCGAGTCGATGGTCAGACCGAAGCGGCGCATGAGCCGCCCGACGCCGCCACCGAGGGTCAGCCCGCCGACACCGGTATGCGACACAACGCCCGCGGGGACGACGAGCCGGTGCTCCTGGGCGCCTCGATCCACCGCGCCGAGGGTTGCACCACCGCCCACCCGTACCGTGCGGCTCGCCGGGTCGACCTCGACGCGATCGAGCGAGCGCAGATCGAGCACGATCCCGCCGTCCACGGTTGAGTGCCCAGGCAGCGAGTGACCCCCGCCACGGACCGCGATCGCCAATCCCTGGGCGCGCGCATACGCGATGCCGGCGGCGACGTCGGCCGGTGACTCGCAGCGCGCGACGGCGGCCGGCCGTCGGTCGTGCATGACGTTCCAGACCGCGCGGGCGCCGTCGTAGCCGGGGTCGGCGGGGCGGATGACGCGCCCGGCGAAGCCGGGAATGGAAGCGCTGGAAGACGAGATGGACATGGGCTAAGACCCGCGGACGTCGGGCGTCCCGTACTCCGTCCAGCTCGCCGGGAACGCGGTCCCCCACCCCACCCCGCGGCGCCGCTCGGCAGCCGTCCAGGTCCGCGTCGGTGGGTCCGGGTCGAGCACGAGGTCGGCGCCCGTGGTCACCTCGATGCGGTTGCCGCCGGGCTCGAATCCGTAGAGGAAGAAGCTGCGGCCGATCGTGTGCTGGGCGGGGGCGACCTCGATGGGCACGCCGTGGTCGACGAAGATGTCGGCGGCGCGCAGCACCTCCTCGCGGGTGTCGACCCAGAACGCGACGTGGTGCAGCCGGCCGGTCGCACCGAGTCGGTCGCGCGCGTAGACCAACTCCAGGGGCCGGGGCCCGAGCGACAGCCATGCTCCGCTGACCGAGCCGTCGTCCTCGACGACCTCGTCATACAGCGAGAACCCGAGCGCCTCCCATGCGAACGACGCCGATCGCGCCACGTCGGGCGCCAGCAGGTTGACGTGATCCAGCCGGCGCACGTCGACCCCGGCGCCGCCGCGCCGGCCCAGCCGGTCGCGCGCCAGCGGGGGCATCCCGGGGGATGGCGAGTCGGGTACGAACCGTTCGGTCTCCCAATAGAGCTCGACCACGTGGCCGCCCGGCGCACGGAAGGCATAGGCGGGACCGTGGCCGACGTCCCCCTCGGTCCACGCTCCCTCGACGCCGGCCGCGGCCAGCGCGGCCGTCCGGCGCCCGAGCGCCTGCGCGTCGCGCGTGCGGACCCCGAGGTGGCCGATGCCGGCGTGATCGGACGCGGTGAGCTTGAGGCCAACCAGCTCATATTCGGACTCGCCGCGCAGGTGAACGCTGTCGCCCGCGGTGCCCACCACCGTCATCCCCATCACATCGGTGAAGCAACGCACGCTCTCCTCCAAACGCGGCGTGAGCAGTTCGACGTGGCCGATGTGGGCCAGGTCGCCGCCCACCGGGGAACGGCCGGACACGGGGATCTCAGACATTTCCTACTTGTATACACTCTCGGCGCATGCATCCACAAGGCCGCCGCCGCGTATGACCTCCACCGCCGCGCCCACGGTCGCGATCGCCACCGGCCGGCTCCGCGGCACGCTCACTCACCATGGCGTGCGGGCCTTCCGCGGCGTCCCGTACGCCGCCTCCACCGGCGGCGAGCACCGCTTCGCGCCGCCCCAGCCGCCCCAGCCCTGGTCAGGCGAGCGCGACGCCACCGGTCCGGGCCCCGTCTGTCCCCAGCCCCCGCGGCCGTTTTCCGAGTGGGCACACGGGCCCCTGCCCCAGACCTCAGAGGACTGCCTGACCGTCAACGTGTGGTCTCCGCCCGGGGACGGCCCGTACCCCGTGCTCGTGTTCATCCACGGGGGCGGCTGGGCGCTCGGGTGGGGAAGTAACGCGCTGCTCGACGGCACCCATCTGGCCGCGGCGCTGGACGCCGTCGTCGTCACGCTCAACTACCGGCTCGGTGCGTTCGGCTGGCTGTATCACCCTGACCTGGCCTCCGCGCCCGGCGCCCCGATCGGCAACTGGGGGCTGCTCGATCAGCTCCAGGCGCTGCGCTGGGTCGCTGACAACATCGCGGCCTTCGGCGGCGACCCCGGCCGCGTCACGCTCGGCGGCGAGTCAGCGGGCGCGGGCAGCGCCCTGCACCTGCTCGCTCATCCGCAGGCCGCTTCCCTGTTCACGCGCGTGATCGCCCAGTCCCCGCCACTGCACGAGCTCGTCATCGACCCGCAGCGTGGCCGGCAGTGGTCCGAGGCGCTGGCCGAGCGCCTCGGCGCGAACCGAGGGGTCGCGCGTCTACGCGAGTCCTCAGACGCCGAGGTCGTCGGCGTCTGCGAGGAACTGCTGACCGACCCTGCCTTCCGCGGCACGCGCGGCGGGGCGATGCCGATCCTCGACCCGCCGAGCCTGCCCACCGACCCCGCCCAGGCGCCCGCAGCCCGGCTCGACGTCCCCGTCCTGATCGGCACCAGCGCCGACGAGGGCACGTTCTTCTTCCGCGCCGGCGGCCGTCGCCTGGACCCCGCCGACGACCGGCTCACCGACATGGTCGCCCACCTCGCCCACAGCGACGACCCGCAGTCGCTCATCGCGGCCGCCCGAGCACACGGTGCCACCACCAACAACGACGTTCTGTGCCGAGTGGTGACCGAGGCGTGGTTCGCCGGCCCGGTCCAGCGGTGGAGCGCGGCTCGCGCCCGGGCCGGGGGCACCGTCCACCGCTACCGGATCGAGCAGCCCGCCGCCGAGGACGACCTCGGTGCCACGCACTCGCTGAGCGTGCCGCTTCTGTTCGGCAGTTGGCGCGACGGCGGGGTGGCGCAACGGCTCGCGGGTGACGCAACCGCCACGGCGCAGACCACCGACGCCATCCAGCGCGACTGGAAGACGTTCGTGCACGGCGAGGCGCTCGGCACCGACACCGCGGTCTACGGCACAGCGCGTACCGCGTCATGACCGACGGCCTGATCGCCGTCGAGGAGCACTTCATGCTCCCCGAGCTCCTACAGGCCGGCCAGCGCTACCTGGCCAGTCCCGCGGCGGCCGACAGCGGCTGGCGCGAGGCCGGCGCGGCGCTGGAGGACGCAGACCGCGAGCGCCGCGGCGCGCTCACCCTCGACCTCGGCGCGGGGCGCCTGGGAGCCATGGACGCCGCAGGGATCGACCTCGCCGTCCTCAGCATCTCGACCGTCGCCAACCTCCAGATGCTCGACGTCGCGGAGGCCATCCCGCTCGCCCAGCTGGCCAACGACCGCCTCGCCGAGGCCGTCAGCGAGCACCCTGACCGGTTCGCCGGCCTGGCCGCCATCGCGCCTCAGGACCCCGAACAGGCTGCCGCCGAGATCGAGCGCGCCATACAGCAGCTCCACCTCTCGGGCATCGTCATCAACTCCCACACCCAAGGCGAGTACCTCGACGCGCCCCGATTCGCGCCCATCTTCGAGGCCGCGCAGGCCAACGACGCCCCCATCTACCTGCATCCCTCGCTGCTGCCCGCGGGCGCCGTCGCTCCGTATCTGGACTATGGGCTGATGGCCGCGATGTGGGGATACGCCGCCGACGCGAGCCTGCACGCGCTGCGCATCATCCTGTCCGGCACGCTGGATCGATATCCGCAGACGCGGATCGTCCTCGGCCACCTCGGCGAGCACATCCTGTTCTCGCTCCCGCGCCTGGACGCCCACCACGAGCAGACGCGCGCCAAGACCCATCCGGACCTGGCGGGCAAGCCCAGCGAGTACGTCAAAGAGCACTTCTTCGTGTCGACCAGCGGCATGAATCACGCCCACAATTCGGTCCGCTTCTCCATCGACGCGCTCGGCGCCGACCGGGTGATGTTCGCCGCCGACTATCCCTTCGAAGATCCCGAGCCCGAAGTGCAGGCGTTCGGGGCCGCCGACCTGGACCCCGACGAGCGGTCCGCGCTGGCCCACGCCAACGCGGAGCGCGTGTTCGGCCTTCAGCCGGTGACGCCCGCCGAATCCGGACTTACGCGGTGATCCCACTCGGCGAACGGCGCGGCGCGCGCCGCGACCTCGTCGGCGCGCGCGGCGTGGCGCGCCGCGGTCTGGAGGATCTCCTCGCTGTGAGCGCGCTTCTCGACGGGGTGCAGGACGGACTTCTCCAGCCCCTCTGGCGAGAAGACGACCTCCAGCCGGCCGTCGCGCAGCTCGGCGCGGCCCTCGGCGCCGCAGCCGCCGCACTCGGCGACCTCTCCCCGGACCGAGATCAGGCTGAGGTGGCAGAGCGGGCATAGACCCGGGTCGCCGCGGTACTCCGCCTCCTCGAAGCTGCGGCCGAGCTGCTGCGCCATGTTGCGGCCCAGCTGCCGGGCGCGGTCCATGGCGGGGTCGTCGAGCACGATCGAGCGCGGCGTCCCGGACCCCGAGAGAATCGCCTGGTCGACGATCCCGCTGCGCATCGAGAACGCCAGTGTCTGCATCATCGGCAGCGCCAGCGTGTGCCATTGCGGGGTCAGTGCACCGCCGACGGCCAGGAACCCCGCGACCCGCGGGCGCAGCACGCGCTCGTCGGGCGTGAACGGGACGGTGATCGGCTCGCCCGCGGCCTCCTTCTCCATCAGCAGCTCGATGAAGCCCGTGTCGGCGTGCGGCCCGAAGACGCGGTCACACAGCATGCGCAGCTTGCCGGGGATCGTGCGCGAGTAGATCGGCGCGCTGTAGATGACCCCGTCGGCAGCGATCACCTGCTCGTAGAACCATTTGCAGTCGTCGTCGACGGGACCGAACAGCGGTCCGGTGGAGATCCGCATGTCATCCAGGCGCAGCCACGACACCTCGGCGCCAGAGGCCTCGGCCTCGATCAGCGCCGCCTTCAGGGCGATCTCAGCGCTGCCGCCCGCCGCGCCCGCACACACTCCCAGCAGTTTCATCACTGTCCCTCCGGCATCAGGTAGCTGAGGAAGCGACCCTCAGGGTCGTGGGTGGCGCGGAGGGCCTCGAGCCGCCGCGCGTTCTCGTCGGTGAGGAAGCGTGCGGGGCGGGCCAACAGGTTCTCGTCGGCGAGCTGGATCCCACGGGAGAGACGCTCGAGCCGGCGCATCTGGTCCGGCGGCCAGGCGAGCATCTCGGCGTCCCGGGCCGGCTCGGTCCAGCCGGCGAACGCCGCCAGGTACAGGTAGCCCTGCACCGAGATCGCCGCTGCGGGCAGCTCCTGCTCGCGCCACGCATACCAGAACACGTGGGAGGCGCCGTGCGGAATCGAGTCGAACAGCTCGGCCACCGCAGGGACGAGCTCGTCGGCCTCGGCATTGGTCCACATCCCGTCGGCGCTCCAGCGAAAGCCCTCCGGCTCCACCGAATCCGGGCCGTCGTAGAGCTCGACGAAGGATCGCGGCTGGGCCGGGAGCGCGACGTGGGCCCGGTCGCGCACCGGACAACCGTCGAGCAAGGCCAGAGCCGCCCGCGCCGCCTCGTCGGACTCGGCCATCACCGAGCACATGACGATCAGCGCCGGAGGGCCGTCCACCACCTCGCCGAGCGGTCCGCGTGGGGTGGTGGCCATGATCGCGAACTCGAGCTCGTCGGGGAAGCCCGGCTCCTCCTCTCGCGCCCAGCGCAGGACCTGGTCGCGCACGTCCATCGGGTAGACGTGATGGGCCTCCCAGATCGCCGCGGGGCGCGGGTGGCAGCGCAGGTGAAACCCGACGACGATCCCGAAATAGCCGGCGCCCGAGCCCCGCGCGGCCCACAGCCAATCGGTGTTCTGATGCTCGTCGGCGTGGATGAGCTCGCCGTCAGCGGTCACGACGTCTACGGCGACCACGCTCATGCACGCCGGCCCGATCACGCGCGAGAGCCACCCCCAACCCCCCTGGAGGA
Organism: uncultured Actinomycetota bacterium; assembly: GCA_963758035.1. Taxonomy (GTDB): domain Bacteria; phylum Actinomycetota; class Thermoleophilia; order Solirubrobacterales; family Solirubrobacteraceae; genus Palsa-465. The sequence goes on along the minus strand of CAVWTW010000009.1, from coordinate 7,519 downwards.
GGAAGCCCCCCAGACCCACGGTGGGGCAGTGGCCGGACGGGAAGAACAGCCCGTGATCGGCGAGCAGGCCGTTGAGCTCGCGGCCACGCACCCCGGGCTCGACGACCGCGATCCGCGTCTCGGGGTCGAACTCGACGATCCGGTCCAGCCGCGAGAGATCGATGAGGAGCGCGCCCTCGCGCACGCTCGACGCCGTCCAGCTGTGCCCGCCCGAGCGTGCCTTGACCCTGAGCTCGTGCGCGCGCGCGTAGCGAACCGCCTCGACCACGTCGTCGACCGACGTCGCGAGCACGATCGCCTCCGGGTAGCGCGGCGGCTTGTAGCCGTTCCACACCGCGGCCCGGCGGGCCTCCTCGTACCCGGGCGCATCGCGCCCCAGCAGCGTCGAGGGCGCCACCCTCACGCTCCCAGCATGCTGTAGCCGCCGTCGCAGATCATGTAGCTGCCGGTGATGTGCGCCGCCTCGTCGGACGCGAGGAACAGCGCGGTGCCGGCGAGCTCGTCGGGCTCGGGAATCCGGCCGGCGGGGGTGTCACGCGCGAGTTGCTCACCACGGCCCGCCTTCCAGTCGGCGCGGTTGAGCACCCGCTCGGTCTTCATGAAGCCAGGCGCAAACGTGTTGACGCGCACGTGCGGGGCGAACGCCTTGGCGTAGGACTTCGTCAGCCCGACGACGCCGTACTTGCCGGCGGCGTACTGGGGAGCGCGAGGAGACCCGCGGACGATGACGGTGGAGCCGATGTTGACGATGGCGCCGCGCTCACGCTCGAGCATCCGCGTCCCGAACTCGTGGATCATCAGCATCGTGCCCTTGATGTCCACGGCAAGCGTGTGATCGATGAGCTCCTCGGTGATGTCGCGCCAGGACTCCTGCTCTGAGGCCATGTCCCCGACGTTATTGACAAGTGCGTCGAGGCCGCCGAGCTCGGCGTCGACCGTGGCGGCCATGCGCTTGATGTCCTCCCAGCTGACGATGTCACCTTGGACGAGCAGGGCCTCGGCGCCCTCGGCCCGCACGCGCTCGGCGGTCTGCTCGGCGCCGGCTGCGGAGCTGCGGTAGTGCACGACGACCGCGCGGGCACCCTCCTGGGCGGCCCGGACGGCGATCTCGGCGCCGTAGCCCGTGCCCGCTCCGGTCACCATCACCGTACGGCCCGCGAAACGCTGTGGCGTGTCAGTCATTGGCTGCTCTCTCCCTTCACACGACCGTCCGGCCGCCGTCGATGTACAGGATGTGACCCGTGACGAAGCTCGCCTGCCGCGAGGCGAGGAACAGCACCGGGCCCACGACCTCGTCGAGCTGCCCGAAGCGCCCCGCCGGGATGAGCGTGAGCAACCGCTCGCGCTCGGCGGGGTGGGCGTCGAGGTAGGCCGTGGTCAGGTTGGTCTCCATGTAGCCGGGGGCCACTGCATTGACGGTGATGCCGTCGGCCGCGTACTCGTGGGCCATGACCTTGGTGAGTTGGTTGATGGCGCCCTTGGTCGCCGCGTAGGGGCCGTGGTTGCGGTGCCCCATCAGGCCCGCCACCGAGGAGAAGAACACGACCCGCCCGTGCCGCTGGGCGCGCATCGCCTCCAGCGCGATCTGGGCGGTGAAGAACGCACTGGAGAGGTTGACGGCGACGATCCGGTCCCAGTCGGACTCGTCGTAGTCGGGGATCGGCCGCCGGTCGTTGATGCCGACGCCGTGGACGAACACGTCGAGCCTGCCCAGTGCCGCCTTCGCCCTCGCCATCGCGGTCGACGCGCCGGCGGCACCCGAGAGATCCGCGACGATCAGACGATCGCCATCCAGGCCCGTCGCCGACCCGAGCTCCGCCAGCCGCTCCTCGCTGACGTCGATCACCGCCATCTGCGCGCCGGCGCCGATGAAACCCTGCACCAGCGCACCGCCGAGCGTGCCCGCGCCGGCTACGAGCACGCGTGCGCCCTCGAGCCCCAGCCAGTCGCTCATCGCGCTAGGCCGCGGGCGCCAGCGTGGGCGGAGTCTGGCGCGAGGTGTACACGTTGAGCGTGCGCACCTCGCGATCGCCGACCGTCGCAGAGTGCGGGACGCCCCCCGGCAGCGCCGCCAGCTCACCGGCCTTCAGGTGGACCGGCTTGCCGGCGACCACGAAGTCGATCTCGCCCTCGACGACCGACGTCACCTGGTCCTCGGGATGCTGGTGCTCCTCCCAGGAGGAACCGGGCTCATAGCGGTAGTAGGTGACCGTGAGCTGGGGGGTGTGCACGGTTGCCCCGTAGATCCCGGGACGGACCTCAGAGAACTCCTGAGAGGACCAGTCCACGGTGAACGGATCGGCCACGGTCAGGCGTGCTCGACGGCGAGCGAGGCGGAGTCAGGATGGCCCTCGGCCCAGGAGATGATGGGGTTGCGCAGCACGCCGACGCCCTCGATCTCGGCCTCGACGACGTCGCCGGGCTTGAGGTAGAGCGAGGCGGCGTCCTCCGAGAATCCGGCCACGCCGGACACGGTTCCGGTGGAGATGATGTCGCCGGGGCTGTAGCCCATCGCCGAATAGTGGCTGATGATCTCCGGGACAGTGACCGACATGCGGCTGGTGTGCGAGACCTGGCGCCTGGAGCCGTTGACCCGCAGTTCCATCGCGAGGTTCTGCGGATCGGGGATCTCGTCGGCGGTGACGATCCACGGGCCGATCGGCACGAAGGTGTCGATGCTCTTGGACAGGCAGAAGACCCCCGACTTCATCTCCTCGCGCTGGATGTCGCGCGCGGTGATGTCGTTGAAGACGATGTAGCCCGCGATGTACTCGGCGGCCTCCTCGGGTGAGAAGAACTTGCCGGCCTTGCCGATGATGACGGCGAGTTCGAGCTCGTAGTCCATCTCGTTGGTCAGCGCCTCGGGATAGATGATCGGCTCCTCCGGGCCGATGATCGCGTCGATGTTCTGGAAGAACACGATCCACGGCAGCACGGGATGCGACCAGTTGACGCGGGTGGACTCCTCATGGTGCTCGCGGAAGTTGCCCGCGGTGTGAAAGAACTTCTTGGGGATGATCGGCGCCCGCAGCGTGACCTCGGCCAGGGCGACCTCCTCGCCGGTCGGCTCCACGTCACCACCGCGCTCGAAGTACTCGCGCATCGTGGGTACGTCGAGCGCGACGACACGGTCGCCCTCCACGCGACCCACCCGTCCGTCGTTGTAAGTCACCAGCTTCATCCGGGTCTCCGCTCCGTTGGGGTTTGGCCGATGTCGCGCCGCCGGCCGCGACGCCGCGTTGCGCCGACAGCATACAGTGCGCGAAACTGTATGCAATAGCTACTGGGTGAGACAATCGCTCTAAAATGCACCAGACCGCAGCGCCGAGCACGAAGGGGACGAGATGGCCGAGCTGGAACCGCAGGACAACGGAGCGCCCGCTCGCCAGAGCGCCGAGTACGTGCATCGCCGGGTCCGCGCGGCGATCCTGGAGTCCGAGCTCCCCCCCGGCGAGACGATGTCCCAGGTCGCCCTCGCCGACGAGCTCGGGGTGAGCCGCACCCCGCTGCGCGAGGCCCTGCGGATGCTGCAGGGGGAGGGCCTGATCGAGGCCAAGCCCAACCGCCGGGTCCGCGTTACGCCGATCAGCGTCGGCGACCTCGAGGAGCTCTACGCGTTGCGCGTGTGTCTCGAGGCCCAGGCGCTGCGCCTGTCGGTGCCGCGGATGACCTCTGAGCACATCGCGCTGCTCGAGGGCTCGATCGCTCAGATGGCCCACTACGCGGAGCAGCGCGACATGCGTCGCTGGCTCGTACCGCACGCCGAGTATCACCGCCAGCTCACGGATCTCGCCGGCGAACGGTTCTCCGCCCTCCTCTCCCAACTGTTCGACCATGCCGAGCGCTACCGGCGCCTGCATCTCGGCCATGGGCCGAGTGCCTGGGCGACCGCCGACCATCGCGAGATCCTTGACGCCGTCAAGGACGGCGACGGGGCACGCGCTGCCCCGCTGCTGGCCCAGCACCTCTCGCGGACCGCCTTCGAGGTCGCCGAGATCCTCCAGCCCGGCAGGGACCTCGCCACCCTGCGCCAGGTCCTGGAAGAGACCGGAGCCGAGCCGCCGCGCCGCGTCGAGCCGCGCCGTTGACGACTCAACCGAGAGTTAGGCGTGCATAAGAGTCACTTGCATACACTCTGAGCAACTGTGTATGTTTCTCGCGACGGCGCGCAGTTTGTCGCCCCGTTCACGGACGCAGACACCTTTCGGGCGCCGCCCGGAACCGACCAGAGGGAAGGCGAGATGAAGGGATTGCTGAGGAAGCGGGGCGCGATCGTGGGGGCATGCGCCGTTGCCGCGGTCGGGTTGACCGCATGCGGAAGCTCCTCGAGCTCGGGCTCCAGCTCCAGCTCGGGCGGTGCGGCCGCCTCCAGCGGCGCCACCAGCGCGAGCGCGGCGCCAAGCACGGCGTCAAGCAGCGCCGCGCTGGGGACGCCCAAGGCCGCCAAGGGCACCCCGGTCACCTTCGGGATGATCAACATCGAGTCCAACTCGGGGGCTGACTTCCCCGAGGTCCGCGAGGCCGCCCAGGCCGCCGTCAACTACGTCAACAATTACGGCGGTGGGCTCGACGGCCATCCCATCAAGCTCAACGTCTGCATCACCGACGGGTCTCCGGCCACGTCGGTCCAGTGCGCCAACAAGCTCGTCGCCCAGCACCCGGCGGCGATCCTCGGCGGCACCGACCTCGCCGGCGCCGCCACGCTGCCGATCTACAAGAAGGCCGGCCTCGATCTGTTCGGCGGCATGGACCTCACCCCCGCGGAGTCCTCGATGCCGAACTCGTTGATCTTCAACGACCAGGCGCAGTCGGGCAACTCGGACATCGGGGTCTACGCCGTCAAGAACCTGCACGCCAAGAAGGTGTCAGTGATCGCCATCGGCGACACGCAGGGCACCGCCCAGGCCAAGGGCTTCGAGCTGCCCGCGGTTCAGAAGTCGGGCGGTACCGCCAAGCTGTTCAGCCTGCCGCCGTCGCAGGCCGACGCCTCGTCGGTCGTCGCCTCCGCCACGGGCGCGAGCCCAGACGCGATCCTGCTGGAGTCGCCCTCGCAGTGCGTCTCGATCCTGACCGCGCTGAAGAGCCTGGGCAACACCAAGCCGGTGATGTCGATCGATCCGTGCTCGGCTCCGACCGTCGTCAAGGCAGCCAACGGCGGCGCGAACGGCATGTATTGGTTCGAGCCCTATCAGGACCTGTTCGCGGCTCAGCAGACCAAGGACATCGCGCTGACCAAGGCGATCCTGGCCAAGTACGCCCCGGCCAAGATCGCCGTCGACTCGCCGGCCCTCGCCGGCCTGTCCACGGTGATGAACATCTGGGCTGCGTTCAAGAACACGCCGACCAGCAAGCTCAACTCGGCCTACATGTACAAGACGCTGCACACCGGGACGCACCCGGCGTTCCTGAGCACGACCTACAACTGCTCGTCGCATCCGATCGCCAAGGAGCCGGCGATCTGCTCGGCCGAGCAGTACCTGTACCAGATCAAGGGCACGACCCCGACCCTGATCACGAGCGGCTATACCGCTGGGGCCAACATCGGACTCTGACCCTGACTGCCGGCCCTCCTCGCCACCGCGGGGAGGGCCGGGGCCGGTCTCGCCGCAGCGACCTCCATGTCCAGCTACATCCTCTTCCTGCTCCTCGGCCTCGGCTCCGGCGGCGTGTACGCCATCCTGGGGCTGGGCCTGGTGCTCAAGTACCGCAGCGCGGGCGTGGTGGACTTCGGGCACGGCGCGGTGGCGATGTTCTGCGCCTACGTCTACATCGAGCTGCACACCAACGGCGAGCTCCAGTTCCCCTGGATCGTCATCCCGCATCAGATCAAGGTGGCCTCCAGCAACGGGCTGGCGACGGTTCCCTCGATCCTCGTCACCCTTGTCTACTCCGCGGTCCTGGGACTGGTCTTCTACCTGACGGTCTACCGGCCACTGCGCAACGCACCGGCGCTGGCGCGCGTCGGCGCCTCCATCGGCATCATGCTCGCGCTGCAGGCGATCGCGGTGCTCAACTACTCGACGTTCGCGGTCAGCTCGCCCCCGATCCTGCCCGCGAACCCGATCCACTTCGCGGGGATCATCGTTCCCTCAGACCGCGTCTACCTCGCCGGCCTGACCATCCTCATCGGCCTGGCCCTCGCCGCCATCTACCGCTTCACCCGCTTTGGCCTGGTCACGCGCGCGGCGGTGGAGAACGAGCGCGGGGCGGCCCTGCTCGGCCACTCCGCGAGCCGCATCGCGGCGTACAACTGGGTACTGGCCACCGTGCTGGCGGCGGCCGCGGGCATCCTCATCCTGCCCATCACCACCCTGAACCCGGGCACCTACACGCTGTTCATCGTGCCCGCCCTCGGCGCGGCGCTGCTCGCGCGCTTCTCGTCCTTCACCCTCGTGGTCATCGGCGGCCTGGTCATCGGCATGCTCCAGTCCGAGCTGGTCAAGCTGCAGACGGTCTGGACCTGGCTGCCCCAGCAGGGGCTGCAGGACGGCCTGCCGTTCCTGATCATCATGCTGACGATCATCGTGCTCGCCCGGCGGCTGCCGGCGCGCGGGCAGATCACCGACGTCCACAACCCGGCGGTGGGACGGCCGCGGCGGCCGGCGATCACCGCCGGCTCCTGCGTGGTGATCGGGATCGTCGCGCTGGTGCTGGCCAACACCGACTACCGCTCGGCGATCATCTCCTCGCTGGTCACCGCCTGCGTCTGCTTCTCGGTGGTCATCATCACCGGCTACGTCGGCCAGATCTCACTCGCCCAGAACGCGCTGGCCGGCTTCAGCGCCTTCATGCTCGTCCACGTCGCGAACGGGCTGGGCATCGGCTTTCCCTTCGGGCTGATCCTGGCCGCGCTGTCCGCGGTCGTCATCGGCGTCCTCGTCGGTCTGCCCTCGGTCCGGGTGCGCGGTGTCAACCTCGCGGTTGCGACCCTGGCCACCGCCGCCGCGCTCGACGCGCTGGTGTTCAACAACGCCTCATTCTCAGGCGGGTTCACTGGGCTCAACGTGCCCCCGCCCCATCTCTTCGGCCTCAACCTGGAGCCGTCATCCAGCGGCGTGGGCTTCGGGATTCTCGTCGTCGTCATCGTGGCCCTGGTCGGGTTGTTCGTCGCGCGGCTGCGCAACGGCCGCCTCGGCCGCGCCTTCCTCGCCGTGCGCTCCAACGAGCGCGCCGCGGCCTCGATCGGGATCGACGTCGGCCGCGCCAAGCTCGCCGCCTTCGCCATCGCCGCGTTCATCGCCGGGATCGGCGGCGGTCTGCTCGCCTACCAGCAGCAGAACATCAACTCGGCGTCGTTCACCCTGTGGACGTCGCTGACGATCCTCGCCATCACCTACGTCGGGGGCGTCGGCCGGATCACCGGCGCGCTCGCCGCCGGGGCGCTCCTGGCCTCCAACGGCGTGGTCCCGACCCTGCTCGACAACCTGTTCAACTTCGGGCAGTACCAGGCGCTGATCGCAGGCGTGGCGTTGACCCTCACTGCGGTGGCCAACCCCGACGGGATCACCAAGGAGATGGG
>CAVWTW010000008.1:0-573237 GCA_963758035.1 uncultured Actinomycetota bacterium | reverse complement strand
CCTGGTCATCAGCGCGCGCGCGGATCGCGTCGCGGGCCCGCCCGGCCTGAGCGGCGGCGGGGTCGACGAGCCCGGCGCCGCGGTTCGAGTTCCACTCCGGCCCGCACAGGCGCAGCAACGACGCGAGCACCCCGGTCAGCCCGCGGTCCAAGGCGCGCGGAGCGAACGGGGTCACCGACAGCGCCTCGACCTGGCGGTACAGAGTCCGGTGGTAGTGGCAGAACGTCTCGTAGTGCGAGAGGTCGCGCGGCCGCGCCCAGTTGTAGACCGTGAACACCATGCCGGGGTGCTGGCGCCCGACGCGGCTGGTCGCCTGGATGTACTCGCTGGTCGACTTCGGCTGCCCGGCGACGACCATCGTCCCCAGCCGCGGGACGTCGACGCCGACCGAGATCATGTTCGTCGCCAGCAGCACGTCAATTGACGGCGCCTCATAGGCGCCGTCTCGCTGCGCGGTGCGCTTGGCCTGCGACAGGCGCGGCACGCTGAGCCGGTCGAGCACCTCGGGGATGTCGGACGCCGACTTCCGCGAGGTCAGCTCCTCGAGGATTAGCCGGCCACGGTTCTCACCGTCGCGTTCAAATAGCCGGCTCTGAACATCGTCCTCGACGAGACGGCGCATCCCGCCAAGCTCCCGCAGCGAGTTGAAGTAGCCGACCAGCGTCATGTACGCGTCGGCGTCGGCGCCGGGCTGACGGCCGAGCACCCTCCACGCCGAGCGCAGCTGCGCGACATACACGCGAATCAGGACCTGCTTGTAGCGCCGCCCGGGCGCGCACACACCGAGGTACAGACGCCCCGGCTGCGCTCTGCTCGTCCGGGCGATCGCGCTGCAGCGCGAAGAACGTGTCCCGGGCGTCGAGGCCGGGCGGTGGGAACACCTCGAGCCCGCGATCGAACAGGCGCATCACCTGATCTCCGGCGCGGCGGATCGTCGCCGTCGACGCGATCACCTTCGGACGCACCCGCGCCCCGCCCACCCTCCACGAGCACAGCTCGTCGACCGCCGTCTCATACAGCCCCACCAAGCTCCCGAGCGGACCGCTGATCAGATGCAACTCGTCCTGGATGATCAAGTCCGGAGGCCGCAGCGGCTCGCAGGCGGTCACCGACACCGCAGGCAGCGCGCCGCGCCGGGGGTGCTGCCCGGAATGCGCCTCGCCGGGCGTCAGGTAGCCGTGGCGCTCGCAGTAGCGCGAGACCTGACCGAACAGCGCCTGCACGCGGCCCTCCCACGGCATCCGCGCGAGCTTGTCGACGGTCGCGATCACCAGCGAGGGCAGCAGCCGGTACACCTCCTCGTCGACGACGACGACCGGCAAACCCTCGTCCGGGCTGTTGCGCGGCGTGAACGGGCACTGCCCCGTCGTGTCAGAGCACGTCAACAGCGTCCGGCCACGGTGGGAGTCGATCTCGACGTCGCGGCCACCGTCCAGCTCCGAGCCGCACCACGGGCAGCGCGCGAGCTGCATCGGCGAGGACCCCCGAACGCCGGCGCTGCGCTGGCGCGCCCGCCGCACCCACGCCTCCGCGTCCTCGGTCCGGTTTGGCGTCGACGCCTGCCCGACCCACAGCCCGATTCGCATCGGCGTCTTGCCCCACCGCCGCTGCTCGGACGTCTCCCCCTTCCCGTACAGCGCGCGGCGGCGCAGCTCGCACGCGCACAGCAACGCCGTGGCGCGCTGGAACTGCTGCAGCGTCAGCAACCGCAGCGTGTAGCGCATCAGCACCGCAACCCCGTCACGGCCGTCACGCCCGTCGAGGACGCCCTGCAGCCGGCGGATCCCGATCGCGAACGCCGTCAGCCCGAGATACGCCTCGGTCTTCCCACCACCGGTCGGGAAGAACAGCAGATCGACGAGCCCGCGCTCGCCGGCCCGCTCGCCGTGCGCGGGGTCGGCGAGCGCCGGGAGGTTCAAGAGGACGAACGCGAGCTGGAACGGGCGCCACGACCGGTTGCGCGGTGCGTCCGCTCGCGCGACGGCGTCGTGCAGCCTCAGCGCCTCGTCTTGCCGGCGCAGCTCGCCCGCGACCGTGTGCACTCGCTGTTGCCACATCGCGTAGTTCGCAAACCGGAACGCCTCGGCGACCAGCGGCTCAGCGAGCGCGTCAATCCCGGCGCGGATCCGCGCGGCCGCCTCCGCCGCCACCGCCAGGTGGTCACGGGCCCTGTGCTCGTGGCCGGCCAAGCGCTCGGCCGGATCGCCGACGCGGTTGTGCTGGGCGGCGATCCACGCCTCGTAGGCGTCGACCAGCGGCGACAGCAGGGCCGGTAGCTCGTCGTCGGACGCCTGCGCGAGCGTTCGCATGTCCAGCGCCGCGAGCGCGGCGACGAACGGCTCCCGGATCGCTGCCTCCGCGAAATCGTCCGGGCCGGGCGCCTCGGTCAGCGGAACCTCCTCGGTCGGCATCGCCGCGGTCCGCAGCCGCACGCCCCGCCCCGGAGCATCCGCAGCCTCCGTCGCACGCACGGCGACGCCGTGCCCCACCCCGAGCTCGACGCTCGCTCGATATTGCATCTCCAGCCCGGCCAGCTCGGCGCGATCGGCCGCCGGCGCAAGCGCGGCTGCATCTAACGAGCGGCGAACGAACACCGCCTCCCCGCCGGGATGCTCGACCGCCAGCGACGCCTGACACAGCCACCGCGGCACCGACCTGCCGCCGTCCGACAGCTGAGCGTTGACCAGGAACAGTGACACCAGCCGATGCCCGTCGCGCTCGCGTACGAGGCCGCGGACGACCACCTCCGGCTCGTCCGGATCAGGCGCGAACGGCGACAGCGCACCCGTCCCGCGGATCGCGACCGTCCGCGCGCCGCCGCACTGCCGCCGGCGCCACACGCGCGCAGGACGATCATCCCAGTCGAGCTTCTCCTCGCTGGTCTCTCGCGAATAGGCGCCCCACGACGCCTCAACGCTCAGCTGTGCGCAGCCATCGTCCAGCGCGAACGTCAAGCCGAACGCCGACGGCACGAGCTGATCGACCGCCGGCGGGCGATCCTCGACCGTCCCCTCCTCACCCTCATCCGCCGTCGTGCCGCCCTCCGCCAGCTCATCCTCGGGCAGCGCGTCGACGGCGATCGAGTCGTCATCGTCATCCGCCTCGACTGCGCTCCGGCTCGGGGACGTGCCGTCGAGCTTGAAGCGCGGCGCCAGCAACCCGAGCAGGTAGCGATCTACCGGCGCGTCGCGCAGCTCCTCCTCCAGGCCGCCCAGTGGCCCGATCAGATCGTCGCGCATCAACGCCTCGAGCTCGTCCCGCAGCTGCCGCGGCGACTTCGCGATCCGCGACTCAGCCACCGCCAAGCTCCAATGTCAACGCCCCTGCCGGCGTCCGCTTGCCGCGCTTGGCCTTCGGCTTGCCGTGCAGTCCATGGCGGATCTCCTCCGCGTAGCGGTCGCGATTGAGCTCCAGCAGCCGGTCGAGCACCTCCTGGCGCGGGAGCGGCGCGAACGTGAACCGCGTCCCGAACTTCGTCTCGTGGAAGCCGTGGCCGAGGTCCAGGTCGTCCCACCCGTAGGCGTCGCGGACCTCATAGTCCAGGGCGACGTGAAGCTCGCGGAGCCGGACGATGTCGTCGGCGTGCTCGTCCGGGTTGTGGACCCGGTTGTAGGTCTTCGTCAATCCCTCCTGGCGGTCGAGCATCACGGCGCTGCGGAAGTCATTGAGCTGGCCGCCGAATGCGGCGATCCCGACCGTCAGCTCAGGCTGAGCGAACGTCTCGAAGCAGGCAGTCGGCCCGTAGTTTGGATCCGTCCGCATCGTCGTACCACGCTCGATAGCCCATTCCCGATGAATCCCGCACGAGAGCAGTCCGAAATGCTCGTCATCATCGTAAGCGAACACGACCAACTTGTTAGCGAACACGATGCCGGTCGGCACCATCACAGGCTGCACAACCCAGCTGGTGACCGTGATGGCAATACAACGGTCGAGTGAGCTAATCGCCCGGTATAGCCCGGGCACACGCTCAGCGAATTGCCACCACCAGCGTCGATAGTTATCCCGGTTCTTGGTTGCACGCTCGGGTCGGACTCGCTGCTCGACTCGTGCGAAGGGCTCGGCGTACTCGCGGGCTTGATCTTCGGGCCAGTCGTGAAAATCGATCACCCAGCGAGCTGGCGAGCCATCCGGACGCTGATTCAGGTCCTCGCCGACCAGGTAGGGACGGATCACGTCGGCATTGCGCTCATTGGCAGCTAGCAAATCGTTCGCCTCGGCATCCGACAGAACGAACCCCATCCCCAACGGGTATGAGCCGATGAAGGCTCCGCCACGATTTGCGTCGAGCCGATGCGTCGAGCCTCCCACTCGACTCCGGATAGTCAGGGCCGTCGTGATCCCGCTGACATTTGCGCGGTCGAGCGTGATGTTGCCCTCCCAACCGTTGTGTCGTGCCCAGACCGTGGCCATCTCCAGGTTCGCGCCGCCTGGCCACGGCTCACCCGAAATGGCGTGGTGAAGCGTCAGCCTGCTCTCGATCAGCTGATCCAACCCAACCTCGCGCGTGTCCCCCTGAGCGATCGTGTTCGTCGCGATCAGCCCGAACCCACCGGTCGGCCGCAACAGCTGCGACGCTCGCAAGTAGAAATAAGCAACGAGATCAGCGTTCCCGCGGGTACCGCCGGCGAGCCACTCCACCACGAAGTCGCGGTAGCCACTACCAAGTGCCCCGCTGATCTTCTTCCCTCCCTGAAACGGCGGATTGCCCACGACCGCATCGAAGCCACCCCGCGCCCACACCTCCGGAAGTTCGAGCGCCCAATGGAACGGATCGCGGTCGGCCCACTCGACCTCCGGCACCTCCCCAACCGCTCGGCGGCGCTCGATCAGCCAGTCATCCGCGAGGGCGCGTAGCCGCGTTCTGGCGACCCGCCGATCGGTCTCAGGACGCTGGTGATCGAGCATCACGCGCACATCCCGAGAGATCTCGCTCGTCGCCAGCGGGTCGGCGTCATCGAGCTGCGCGAGCGCCGCACCGACGACGAGGTCTCCGAGCAGCCGCGCGTCGTCGAGCGCTGCGTCGGCCTGGGCAAGCATCGCGGCCTTGCGCTCCGCATCGGCGACGTCTCGCACGACGAAATCCTCGAGCTCGCGCCGGAGCGCCAGCGCGCGGTCGACGGCGGCCTCGATCTCGCCGAAGCCGAGGTCGAAGCTCGACTGCCGGTGCCAGTTCGTATCGAGGTGCATGACGCGGAGCTGCTGCAGGTCGGTGATCCCCAGCAGCGAGTCCCCGGCGCGCAGCGCGTGGTCGACGAACGAGAACGGGCGGTCCTTGGCGAGGGTGATCAGCCACAGCGAGAGCTTGGCCATCTCGACGGCCATCGGGTTCTTGTCGACGCCGTAGAGGCAGCGCTCGGCGATCAGGCGGTGCGCGAGCGCTTCGCGTTCGATCGGGTCGGCCGGCAACGCCTCGCCCGGAGCGCCACCTCGCGGTCCACGCCTCGAGCAGCTTGGCGGCGAGGTAGCGGCAGGAGGCGACGAGGAACGCGCCCGACCCCATCGCGATGTCGGCGATCTTGAGCTCCAGCAGCTGCTCGGCCGTCTTCAGCCTCCATTTGGCGGGGTCGCTCTCCTGGGCCGGGCCTGGGTCGTAGGCGACCGGGTCGAGCGCGTGGCGGACGACCTCCTCGGCGAGCGATCGGGGCGTGTAGTAGGTGCCCGACGTGCGGCGGTCGAGCGCCTGGGTGACGAACAGCGATCCCGGCGAGGAACACGAGCGGGTCGCCGCGGAGGTCCTCGCGCAGCAGTGCATGGTAGGGCTCGACGCGGGCCAGTAGCGCGTCGTCGTTGCCGCAGGCGGCGCGCAGCCGCGAGCGGTGCTCGTCGGCGAGTTCACCGCCGAGGGCTTTGGTGATCGCGGCCGCCGAGCGGCCGGTCCCCTTCGCGAGCCGTTCGGTGAGCGTGCCCGTCCCGGCGGCGGCCCAGTCGTCGATCTCGCTCAGCGCGAGCTCGGGCTCGAGCTTGCCGGCGAGAGCGAGCGCGGGGTCGGTGATCCGCAGCGCGGTGTGGTCGAGCAGCCCCTCGTAGACGTGGCCGATCTGCTCGACGTCGAGCGACTGGTAGGAGAGCAGCACGCGCGCGCCGCCCTGTTCGAGGGTCTGCAGCGCGTCGAGCAGGTGCAGCATCGTGCGGTCGTCGACGGGCAGCGGATGCGCTCGTGCTCGCGCCAGCCCGATCCCGGCGGGCGACCTTCGAGGAACGGATAGCGGTCGGGGTCAAAGAGCCCGCCGCCATAGGGGGGCAGGCGCAGCGCGTCGTGCTCGATCCCCCCGTGCACGGCGCGAAACAGCGCGAGCGCGCGGTGCCAGGCGGCGGTCGAGCGCTCGAGCGGATCCTCGCCGTAGCGGTCCGCCCGCTCCTGCAGCTGGCCGCGCAGGGTGCTCGCCGCGAGCGTCTCGGCATACAGCGGATCGTCGATCGGCAACAGCCGCCGCTCCTCAGCGACGAACAGGAACACCAGCCGCATCATCACCGTGACCGCGCCGCGATACACCTCGGCGCTCTCAAGCTCGCCATCAGCAGCTCGCCGTGGCGGTCGCGGTCCTCGCGGTCAAGCGTCGCGATCAGCAGCTCGACGGCGCGGCGGACCTGCGCGCCGAGCTGGTCGGCGACCTCCTGCTGCTTGCCGGCGCTCTCCTGGAGCAGCCCGGCGAGCCCCGCCTCGACGGGAAGGTTGAAGAACCGCTTGGCGCCGAGCAGGGTCACGAACGCGCGCAGCGTGATCGCCTCCTCGAGCCACAGCTCGGTGCGCCACGTGCACGTGCCGGTCGTCTCTCCCTCCCGCGCCCACACAAGCGTCCAACGCCGGCCGTCGGTGGCCAACGCCAGCGCCACCCCGGATGCGCGCGCAAGCTCGGCGGCACGGTCGATCGGACTCGCCGCCCACGACTCGCCGGGGATCGGCCGGTCAAGCGCCGTCCCCGGCTCGAAGCGATGCACGAGCAGCACGGCGGGAGCGCCGTCCCGGGTGTCGTCGCGCAGCACGTAGGACGGCCGCAGCGTCACGCCCTGCTCGGCCACGCGGTGGCTCGGGTCGGCCTCGGTTGCGTCGCGCAGGCGCTCGCGCAGCCCGAGCAGCTCGTCGAGGACCCAGCGGACCCACCGCTGCGCCAGCTCCGGGTTGGCCTCCCACTCCGCGTAGGCGATGCGCAGGTCGCCGAAGGCGTCCGGGGTCGGTTCGAGCCCGTCGGGGAGCGCGCGCTTGAGCGCGGGCACGGTCAAAAACGGGCCGTTGGTCTCGACCAGCGACAGCCACTCGGCGTGATGGTCCTCGATCCGCGCCCGCGTGCGTGCCATCACAGCTCGCGCTCCCTCGGGCACCAGCAGCGTGACCGCGGCCGGGAACAGCCGGTGGGCGGGGTCCGCGTAGCGGCGCGCGATCGCGTCCTGCTCGACCGCGATCTCGCCCGGGATCGCCTCCAGGCGGACGCGCAGCGATTGCACGTCGCGCTCGACCTGCCGACGGTCGCCGGCGTCGAGCTCGAGCCCGGTGATCAGCTGCAGCTGATCACCGTGATCGCCGAGCGCCTCGCGGCGGATGGTTGCTGCCAGCTCGCTCAGGGTCGCCTCGACATGGTCGCGCTCCTCGCGGGCGCGGCCCGCGAGCGTCGCGGTCAGCTGACGGGCGCGATCGCGGGCGCGCGCCTGCAACGCGGCCCCCAGCGCGTCGACGTTGGCCTGCAGGATCGGGATGACGCGGGCGCGTAGCGTCGCTGGCACCGCGACCTCGCGACCGAGCTCGAGCGCGGCGTCGGTCGCCTCGACCCCCAGCCGCTCGGGCCGCCCGCCGATCAGCCGCACCCCGGCGAACAACAACTCCTCGTGCAACCGATGGCCGGTCGCCCCCGTGATCACCAGGCGCCCGTGCGCGACCGCGACCGGAACGCCTAGGCTCGCCTCGGCATAGCGGACCGTGACCCGGTGCAGGTGATGGCCGGTGCCCCACACCTCGGCACGCAGCAGCGCCAGCGCCATCCGCACCAGCGCGTGCCCCACATGAGCAAGCACGATATCGGTCCGGTTACGCGCGATCTCGGAGTCAAACGTGATCGGCCGCCGCTCATCCGGGCGCGCCGGGTGCTCAAGCCCGATCGTCGCGCGCGACCAGCTGCCCGTCAGCGGCGGGACCACCCACGTCCCAGGCTCGGCGCCGGGCCGCAGCGCGGGCTGGCGGGCCAGTGCCAACGCGGTCGCGACCACGCGCTGGACGCGATCGGGCTGCAGGTGCAGCGTCTCGCGGCTCTCGTCGAGGTCGTCGCGGAGTGCCGCCAGCCGCTCGCGCATCCGTCGCTCCTGCTCGAGCAGCGCGCGCGACGCGGCGATGCCGACGAACCGGGTCTCGTCGAGCGTCGTCCGCCGGCCGAGCATCGCCTCCTCGATCTGGCTCGCGATCACCGGTCCCGCACTTCCAAGGTCCTCGCGGATCTGCTCGACCTTCACCACCACGCGCGCGAGGAAATCGAGGTCGCCCTCGAGCGACCCGCGCGACGCCTTCTCCCAGCCGGCGCTGACGCAGTGGTACACGAGCACCTCGGACGCCAGCTGACCGTGGCGGTCGATCCGTCCGTTGCGCTGCTCGAGCCGGTTCGGGTTCCACGGGATCTCCGCATGCGCGAGCAGATGGCACTGGCGCTGCAACGAGATCCCCTCCGACGCCGCGTCCGTCGCCAGCAGCACCCGGACCGGATAATCCGACGCCGGCTCCTGCCACTGGCTCTTGATCCGCTCGCGTTCCTCGCTCGTGGTCGTGCCGTCGAGCAGCTCCACGCGGCTGCCGGCGATCCCACGGGCAGCGAGCCGTTCCTGCAGGTAGCGCTGCGTGGCGCGGTACTCGGTGAACACGATCACTCGCTGGTCGGTGAAACCGCCGCTGGGCTTGACGTTCTCCTGCACCCAGTCGAGCAATCGCTCGGTCCGCGCATCCTCGACGACCGACGCCCGCTCCGCCCAGGCGAGCATCCGCTCCAGCAACTCAAGCTCCTCGGCCGTCGGCCGGCTTGGCTCCGCGCTCGCCGCGGCCTCGATCGCCTCGCGCGCGGCATCACCGACGCCGTCCGGCGCCGACTCCTCATCCAGCGCGTTGGCTGCATCGTCAAACACGCGCTGCAGCACCGTCGGCGTCGGCGGCACCACCGGCCGACGCTCGCGAAGTAGCGTCTGGCGATGCACCTCGAGCGTTCGCCGAAACGCCGCCGGAGACGAGAACAGGCGCTTCTTCAACAGTGTCACCACGAAATCGGAGGCCGCCCTGGCGGACAGATCATGGCCGAGGCGGCGGGCGCGGGCAGCGCCATATTCAACGAGCTCGCGGTGGACGCGACGCTCCGATTCGGGATGCTCGACCTCGAGCATCACTACCACGCGCCGCGGGAACCGCGGCGTACCGTCCTCGGCCCGCAGGTCCTGCTTGAGCCGGCGGACCGTGACCTCTCGCGTCGCCTCACGGGTCGGCCTAATCCCGCGCGCGAACCGGTACGGATCAAGCAGCTCAAGCAGCGCGGCAAACGAGTTGTCATAGCCATTGTGCGGCGTCGCGGACAAAAACAGCCGGTGCTCGCAGTGCGGGGCGAGCGTCCGGATCGCCGCCGTGCGCAGCGTGTCCCGCGCGTACCGCCCGCCCGCGCCGGCCGGCGCGCAGTTATGGACCTCGTCCACGATCAACATGTCGAAGCGGCGCGGGATCTCCGGATGCGCCGGCAGCACCTCGCGCAACAACCGCATCCCCAGCTCCCCCTTGAGCCAGTCGATCGACACGATCAACCGCGGGAAGTGCGCAAACGGGTTCGCGGCGACGCCGCGAGCGCGGCGCAGCGCCCCGAGCAGCTCGCGGTCGACGATCCGGAACTCAAGCCCGAACTTCTCGCGCATCTCATCGCGCCACTGCAACTGCAGCGACGCCGGACACACCACCAACACCGTCCGCGCGCGATGACGAAGCAGCAGCTCCTGCACCACCAGCCCCGCCTCGATCGTCTTGCCCAAACCCGACGTCGTCGGCGATCAGCAACGTCGTGCGCGGCATCCGCAACGCCCGGACCAGCGGCTCGAGCTGGTAATCCTCGATCGTGATCCCGCTCCGAAACGGCGCCTGCAACGCCCGCTGATCAGCGCTCGTGACCGCACCCCACCGCACCGCATCCAGGAACGCATCGAGCTCGGCCGGATCATCGAGACGATCCGCCGCGATCACCGGCAGCTCGGCGCGCTCGATCACTCTCGTCGCCGGCTCGATCTCCCAAATCACCTCGAGCTCCTCGCCCGTTGCGTCATCCTCAACCGAGATCAACGACACGAGGTTCTGGACCGGGCGTCCATCGAGCGAAGCCTGGGAGTCACGCACGACATCCCCTACTACCCACATCCGTCCCCGCACCCGAGCCAGCTGACCCGCCGCCGGCGGCATCACAGCACCAGATTGCTGTGCATCGCCCATCATCGCGCTAGCAATTCGCATCCTGAGGCGGCGATCTTACGTGTTCGGCGTTGCGCACCGGAGCCCGGGTGCAGCGCAACGGGAGTGGTGTCCCTGGTCTACGGCGTCAGCAGGTAGTCCTCGTCTGCTTTGAGTTCGCCCGCGCGCAAAAGGCCGTCTACCGATCTGTCGAGGGCTGCAGCGATGTCTGGGCCGCGGCGGTTCCAGCCAAACAGTCGTGCGACCTCGAACGTGAGCTCAGACCGCTTGACCCGTTTGGCGTCGCGCACGAGCTGTACTACTGCGAGCTGCATCTCCTCAAGCGGAATCTCTTCCGCGCTCCGGCGCGCCTGCGGATCGTCGCCAGGCACTCGCACCGCCTCGATTGTGGTGCCTTTCAGAGCGATGAAACCGTAGCGGTCACGGGTGACAACGCCGAGGCGGATGAGCGTAGCGATGGCCCGTTCATAGGCGTCGCGGATCCGGCTGCCGGCACGTCCGACCTTCCAGATCTCGCGCACCCGCCTGAGGACGAGGGTGTCGAGCGCCGGGCCCTCGATCGTGACGACGTGTTCGATGACGTCGCGGAGGAGCGGTTGGGCCTCGGGCAGATGCAGCTCGGGGAGACGACTTCGGCGCATGTCCATCTGGGCTACGCGGTAGGGCACCGTCCACGGGGGCGCTTGATCCAGTGTGACCGACTGGAAATCCGTCGTTGTCTCGCCCAGGTCCGCTGGCCGGGGCGGCGCTGGGCGGCGGCTCGGTGGTCGGTCGTCGGCGATTGCCGCCGAGATTGCTGCGAGTAGGCGTTGTTCTTGCTCGTTGCGATTGCGATACCACGCTGTGCCCCAGATGCGGTAGATCTCCCAACCGAGGCGCTCCAGGACCTCTTGTCGGAGGCGGTCGCGGTCGCGGGCGACCTTGGAGGAGTGATACATCCAGCCGTCGCACTCAATCCCGAGCGCATAGCGGCCGGCCTGACTGGGCTGCTTGACGCCGATGTCGATGCGATAGCCGGCGGTGCCGACCTGAGGAACAGCGTCATAGCCCCACCCGCGGATGGTGCGGATGACCTCCTCCTCAAACGGGCTGTCGGCATCCCGGCCGCTCTCGTCGAGTTCAAGCGCGAGAGCTGCAGCGCCCCGCGCGGCGTAATCGAGGTAGCGACGCAGATGGCGCACGCCTTCGCGGAGTTCGGTGTTGAACTCTGGTTCGGTGCCGGTGATCGATGACACCACTTCGACGCGCTGGCGGGCGCGGGTGATGGCGACGTTAAGGCGGCGCTGGCCTCCTTCTCGGTTCAGGGGCCCGAAGTTCATCGTCAGCTTGCCGACCTCGTCTCGGCCGTACCCGATGCTGAAGATCATCACGTCTCGTTCGTCGCCCTGAACGTTTTCCAGATTCTTGACAAAGAACCCGTCAAGGCGGTCCTCGGCGAAGAACTCGTCGAGCTCTGGCTCGGCGTCCCGACGGTGGTCGAGCGCGATTTCGATCGCTGCTGCTTGGGCTTCTGAGAACGCGACGACTCCGACGGTCAGGTCCATCTCGGGGTCGGTGGCGCTCGCACGCGCCCAGTGCATCACCCGATCAGCGACCGCCTCGGCCTCCCGTGGATTGTCGCGGGCGGTTCCGCGCCTGTAAATGCCATCAGCGACATGGAAGAACTTGACGCCAAGGTCGTCGGATTCCTGGACGGCGCCTGGGAAGGTGACGAGTCGGCCTTGATAGAAGGCTTCATTTGAGTAGGCGATCAGGTCTTCGTGCTGGCTGCGGTAGTGCCAGCGCAGCGGCAGATCCCGCAAACCGCCGGACTTGCATTGCTTGAGGATCGACTCGTACTGCTCGAACTGGTCCTCCTCCCACTCATCGTCGCCATCCATCGAGACGGCCTCGAAGAAGGAGGTCGGCGGCAACTGCTTGTCGTCCCCGGCGACGATCAGCTGCGCGCCACGGTAGATGCAGTTGACCGCGTCGCTGGGGCGAACCTGCGAAGCCTCATCGAACACGACCGCGTCGAACCTCAGCGAAGGCGGCAGAAACTGGCTCACCGTGAGCGGGCTCATCATGAAGCACGGCTTGAGCGCCTGAGCGACCTCTCCGGCTTGTTCGAGTAGCGCGCGGACCGGCATATGCCTGCGTTGTTTTTGCGCCTCGCGTTGGATCACGCCCGCCGCGCCGACGGTCGTTCGTGGCCGCCGTCGGTTGCATGCGTCGATGACACGCCCGGCGGTGCGGTGGATGAGTTCGATGTCGAGCTCGCGGAACTGGTCGACGATCGGGTTGAGCTGCTCGGCGCGGACCTGGCCGAGGCGGACGGCATCGGTCCGGAGGATGCTGTCCAGCCAGCTCTCAAGGCAGGCACGCTCGACCACGTCGGCCAAGGCTTCCGCCGGGATGCGATGGGTCTCGCAGAAGCTGGCCACCTCGGAGAGGGCGAGTTCGTCCAGACGCTCCCGGGCGCGGCAGTACTCGACCCATTCTTCGATGTCGCCAATGGTCTCCTGGAGCGTCTCCAACAGTTCGGTCACATCGGAGAAACGGGAGTCCAGCTCAGCGCGCAGTGCGCTGGCGCGCCAGTCGGCAAAATACGCCAGCACGCGGTCCCGCGCGTGAAACCAGCTGATCAGCGCTTGATCGAGATCGGATGAGCGCACGTCGGCCGTCTGGGCCCGTTCCGCTGCCGGCCCCGACAGCGGGCCTCCGTTGAGCTCGCGCAGACCACTGGCCCATTCCAGTGCGGCCGTGATCTCTGCCCAGTCTGTGTCAAGGCCGGTGTAGCGATCGCCGAGGATGGTCTGGTCATTGGTGAACGTGCTCGCCGTCGCGTCTTCCAGCTGTGCAACCTCAGCCCGCGCCGCCACGAGCTCTTGAACGGCTTTCATCGTCACACCGGGGTCGGCGAGGCCGAGCACCGGAGCGGTCACGGTGGCGGCCTCCACTAGCACCCCAGCCATGTCTGTGCATGATTCTGCGGCGGTCTCCAGATCGGTCTGGGCAACGCGATCAGCGAACTCGGCGAAGCTGGTGCCGGCCTTCTCAGCCCAGGAGCTCAGCGATGCGGACAGCCGGCGAGATGCCGGCACAAGCTCCGGATCAGGCGATCCTCCGCGCGCGACCTGTCGACTGAGGGCATCGACGTTGAGCTGCCGACCGGCCAGCCCGAGCGCGCGGCGTGCGCTAGCCGCGCCCCGCTCGATCTGCTCAAAATCGGTGTCGGCGCGCTGGTAGTAGTGCTCGCCCAGGACTTGGGCGTGCTGGCGCTCCGCCGCGTTCAGCTGGCGGCTCAGCTTCTGCCACTCAAGCGCCTGCGGCAGCAGCCGGATCGCGTCCTTGCTGGCCTTGCCCGCGCGCGTGGCTCCCGCGACCAGCTTCTTGTCCTGGCGGTACGCCGACCCCAACTTGGCCAGCCCAGTATGTACCGAGGCAAAACGGTGGCATAGGTTCTCAAGGTCAAGGTCCAGAACCTGCTCGGTAAAGACTCCGGTCAGATCGTCGCGCTGTTCGACGTATGACTGACACAGCGCCTTCAACGTCTCGATCGCGCGGTCCACGTCGTCGATCAGCGCCGGGTTGAGCCACGCTGGCTCGGGCCGTGCTGCCGCGGCTGCGCATTCGCCGAGCTCAGCGAGCTCGATCGCCCGTCCCATCGTGATGCCTGAGGTCGGAAGATCGAAGGCTCTCGCGATCGACCTCGCGTCACCGTTGGCGTCGGTAAGAACGCTCGCGCTTGCACGCACGAAGTCACCGAGGTCGTGCAGCTCTTTGGCGGGCAGAGCGGCGGGCAGATCGCACGGGACTGCGAGGCTTCTGAGGCGGTCGCGTGCGGCGGTGAGAGCACGTCCCGCAGCGGGGTCCACGCCGCGCCACCGCGAGCCGAGGGCCCGTTCGAGCTCTTGGGCGCGTGCCGTTCGTATCGCCGACTGCTCGGCTTTGACCTCGCTCAGGCGCTCCACGGACGACAGCGAATCGCTTGTCAGCCATTGGCGCGGGACCTCGCGCCGTCCTTCGATGTGGACTGCGACCGCCAGCAGCCGCTCGGCCTCCTGAACACTAGGAGGAGCGGCATAAAGGAGCGCTTCCGAGATGTCGGCTGCGGTGAACCGGACCCGGTGGAGGCTGGAGAGCGTCTCGGCGATCTCCTCGGCGGTTCGCTGCTGTCGCGAAGCGTCGAACTGCCTATCTTTGATGCCCCGCCACAGGAAGTCATCGCCGCCGGTGACCGGACCCCAGGCGCGGGCGAGCTCACCCGCGGTCGCCAGGATCTGCGCGAGGGAGTCAGCGCTCAGGCTCGAACCGATCTCAGGGGGCGGCGCTTGCGGCAGCGCCTGCAGCTCAGCGATCCGGCCGATCACCTGGTGAACGCTCCGCCTGAGCGGTCGGCGCACCTCGTTCACCGCTCGCGCCCGCTCTGACAGCTGTTGTCGTCGCTGACGCAGCTGGCTGATGGAGGTCTCTGACATCGGCGCCGGCGCTGCCGGGTGATAGTTCAGAGCTGCGCCGAGCTGCTGCGCGACCTCCTTGCGGGTGGCTTTGTGGCTGTGCAGCTCAAGGGTGTAGTCCCCGAGGTTCGCGTGGTGCAGGCGCTTCTGAACCACCTCCAAGGCGGCCGCCTTCTCGCTGACGAACAACACCGTCCTGCCGGCAGCCAGCAGCTCAGCGATCACATTGGCGATGGTTTGGCTCTTGCCGGTGCCGGGCGGCCCGTCCATGACGAAGCTGCGCCCGCCGCCGGCGGCGGCAATGCACTGCCGCTGCGTCGCGTCCGCGTCAAGGATCGTCATCACCTCCTCCGGCGGAGCGTCCGCGTCAAGTCGCTCCTCCGGGATCGGATCGAAGTCAAGCCCCGAACTTTCGTCGGCGCCGAGAGCGAGCGCGCGGACGACGGGGTCTTGCGCAATGATCTCGGCGTTTTGCAGGAGGTCGCGGTACATGACCTCCTTGTGGAAGGAGAACGGGCTGATCAGCAGCCGGCGTTGTACCTCCCAATGCTCGCGTTCGTCGATCAGTTCCTCGATCTCGTCGAGCACGTCGTCGAGTTCGAAGTCATCGTCGATCGTCGGCAGCTCAAGTCCGAAGTCCGCAAGCCGCAGGCTCAATGCGGGATTGATGACGACGTCCTCTTCCACGCGGCGAAGCTCGTACGGTGCCTGCGCGCTCTCCCGGTGAAGCTCCACCGGCACCAGCAAGAGCGGTGACTCAGCCTCGTCGTTGCTGTCTGGCTCTCTCCAACGCAAGACGCCGGCAGCGAGGTACAGGATCGAGATCCCCTTGTCCATGAACTCCTGGGTGGCCCGTCGCTCCAGGAGCCGCAACGCATTGCGAAGACTCCTGGCATCTGACTTGCTTGTGATCAACTCATCGGGCGACGGGCACATTGAGGAGTTCGCCGACGAACCCCTGCCGCTCGGCGCCGACGCGGCCTTGAGCAGGGTCCTCGACGTCGCCAGATGGATCAGGCGGCATGAAGAACCGCCACGCACGACCGGCGAGCAACCGTGACGTCACCTCGCTGATCCGATCGGGCTCGCGAACGACCTCCAGCGTCGACGACTTCGTGTGCCGGAAGTACAGCAGCCGATTGGACCGCGCGAGGTTGATCAGCTCGTCGCGCCAGATCTCGATCTGATCGAGCACTCGCTGCAAGGCCGGATCGGTGTTGGCGAACCGCCCCGGCGATCCGTCTTCACTCGCCGAGCCAGACGCGGCAGATGCGCCCACGTCAGACATCGCTCCACCCCAGGCGACGACAAGCCATCAACACCCGCGCCCATCCTCTCCGCCGATCAAGTGCCGGTGAGAATCGTTCGCGCACAATCTGGTTGCGCCTAGTGACCCCCCGCCGGAGATCCCCTCGGACTCCATCTGCTCCTCCGCCAGCTCTCAAGTTCTCTACGCGCGCAGCATCCCGGGCGCGAGCTTGCCCGCCAAGCGTATACCGGCCATCAGGATCATCAACGTCACCAAACCGACACCATTCGGACAATCCCTCATATTCCCGGCGGCCAATGCACCGAGACAATGGCGATAGGCACCTGATTCTTGGAACAACCGGCTGCAATGTCCCTTGCTTCTTCCTGAGACCGAGGATGAGGCTCCGGTTGGTTCCTCACGCCGAGCGGCATAGCTCCGGCAGCGGGAGGCGTACGGGCCCGCGTCGACTTGCCATCTGGCCCGTGAACGGCGGGCCGGTACGGAATCGACGCCGACTACCACAGCTACACAGTGAGCAAGCGGACCGATCCGGATGAGACAGCCGTCAGCATCGTGCCGGACCCTTGCCGAGAGCCGACCTCACTGAGCCGCTCCTCGTCGGCCGTAGGCCCGCTCGGCAGCTGCGCTCGACGGGACACGGCATTCCTGGGCCGGCCACTGTCGATCCGGCCCTACCCCAGCTCCCCGGCGCGGACCTGGGCGGCCCCGGCCCGGTCTACGGCTGCTGCTGGATCTCCTTGCGGGTGGCTTTGTGGCTGTGCAGGTCCAGGAACCTTCTCCTCGCGCTCGTGTCCCGCCGCTACGAACGCGGCTCGATCGTCATCACCAGCAACCGCGGCTTCGAGGCGTGGGCGAGATCCTCGACGGCGCCATGGTCGCCGCCGCGCTCATCGACCGCCTCGTGCACCGCGCCACCATGGTCACCCTGAAGCGCAAGAGCTACCGCCTGCGCGAACGCGGCACCGGGATCGCCTCCGCCAACCTCGCGCCCGCTGGGTCAACCACGTCGTCGATGACGCGGCCAAGATCGTCGATGAACCTGGCGTCATCCGAAAGGACAGCGATTGTCGCCTCCTTGTCTAATGCCCTAGCCAGCCCGGCCAGGGAGCGCAGCCAGGCTAGGCCAGAGGGCCGCGGCCGAGACACGAAGGCAATGATCTCAGTGGCTCGAGAGAGCGGGCGTGCGTGCCGGGTACCGATCGCCGCGGCTCTCGGGCGCCGTGGTCGTTGACTCAGCAGCGTCAGGATCGCGGCGGAGCACTCTGAGCGCCTCGTCAAGCGCGCGCTCCGTCTGACTAATTGTGACGGTCAACTCATGCCGACGTTCACGGGTGTCCTCGGCTCCGCGAGCGGCGTGTGACGGCGCTGATCGCAGCTCCTCCAAGTCAGCTTTCAGCCGGTCGAGACGTTGCCGTAGCCGTAGGGGCGCTTGGCGATCCAACGCATAGACGCCTGACTCGGTTGATTTCCGGACGACGGGCGATCGAGTGAGCTGGGTCAGGAACACGGCCGCCGGATTCTTCCCCGCGACTGCATAGCCGGCGGCGCGCAATAGCTCGAACCAGCGGCGGTAGTGGAGAGCCTCGATGTATTCGGGTTGCTTGAGAAGAACCTGGACCGCAACCTCACGGATCGCAGGGCCCGAGAGCACGTGACGGGCGAGACCATCGCCGGCTTGGGTGGCGGCGCCGTCGGGCTCGGCTACACGCTCCGGCGTACGTGACCGCTGCTCGTTGTCGGTGGGATCCCCCACGGTGGGGTCCCCCACCATCTGGTTGAGGACTCTCAGCCTCTCGTCGAGTGTGCCGAGCGCCTCGTCAAGGCCCTGGAGTTCTTCGACGAGACGGTCGCGTTTGTCGCTGAGGCGCTGGCGATGTGCGATCACGTCGTTGCGCTCGACGACGGCGACGCGGAGGAATCGCTTCGAGGGCTGTGGGACGTTCGGGCTCACGTTCGACTCTTGTACAGGATCCGGGAACGGTGGCCTGTGGAGACGACGTCAATACCCGATCCACGAATCCAGTTCGACGCTACGTATCTGTGGATAAGTCGATGCCGTATGGGAACGTTTTCTCGCAAATTACAGGCAAAACCCTGTTGATAAGCCCTGTTGATAAGTCCGGTCTCGCATTTTGCGGCGGGGATCCGTCCGACGCCGCGTGGAAGATTCGCCGGGAAAGCCTCCACGTAGCTTCTACGAAAGGACCGTATGACCTCCCCGGACGCTCAAAACGAACCCGCGCCAGGCCTTCGGCCGGAGGAACTGGCGCTGCTTGACGAACTGCAAGCGCTCGTGTCAGCCGGACTCCTTGTCGAAGTCCTCACTCCGGGCGAGTCCTCGCGATACGCGCTCACCGCGGTGGGACGAAAGGCAGGCCGGCAGGGCTCGAGCCCCCAGGAGTTCCGGAGCGAGCCTTCTCCGGACGATTTCTTGTCTACGACTCACCACGAGTTCTCGGTCGACGGACCCGAGCCGTGCCCGGCCTGTCGGGCTCGTGATGGCTTCGACGGCGGCGGCCGATGCAGGCGCTGCCGCATCGCGTGGTCGCCGGACATGTAGGTGGAACATGCCGAGCAATGACCCTGTTCTGTTGACGATCGAGCTAGTCCCAAGGTCGTGCTGGTGCTCCAACGTCCGCGATGCCGTCTCAAGAAAGGAATGGGACGGGCTCCGGAAGTTGGTCTACCGGCAGGCCGGCCAGGTTTGCGAGGTCTGTGGGGGCACAGGCGCACGCCATCCGGTCGAGTGCCACGAGGAGTGGGCCTACGACGACGAACGGCATGTCCAGCGCCTAGTTCGGATGCTCGCGCTTTGCCCGGCGTGCCACGAGGTCAAGCACATCGGGCTCGCCGGCGTCCGGAACCGCCGCGACGCCGCGCTGCAGCACCTGGCGCGCGTCAATGGCTGGAGCCGCGAGCGCGCCGAGAACCATGAGGCTCTTGCTTTCAGGAGATGGCGCGAGCGCTCGACTCATCTTTGGACGCTCGATCTCGGCGCCCTCCATCGGTACGGGATAGATCCGGCTGGGACAACCACGAGAACACCTGCTGAGCGCCAACGTCGTGCCGTCGAGGTACTCCTGAGCCCAGATCGGATGTCAACATGATCGGCCACCGAAAGTCGCTGCCTCGCGCGATGCGCGAGGAGCTGTTCCTTCGTTGCGGGGGAAGGTGCGAACGGTGCGCCCAGGAGATCGAGATCGATTCCTTCCACGCGGCGCACCTGCGCGCCAATCGGAACGGCGGCCCAGTCGTCCTTGAGAACCTCGGCGCTTGGTGCCCGCGGTGCAATCTCAGTACAGGGGGCGTCGATGTCGCCGACACGCGTGTCCTCCCGCGCGAGTGGCAATGGCGAGCGCTGGATCGCGCCTTCGAGCGGATTCGGCGTTCCAAGGTCGCGACTGTCGCCGCAGCTCCTGGCGCAGGCAAGACCATCTTCGCCGGGCTGCTCTTCGAGGCGCTGCGTGCGAGCGGACACATCGACCGGATGGTGGTACTAGCTCCGAGACGGACGCTGGTGCAGCAGTGGCATGACTCATTGTTGCGGTCGCGCCACGTCGAGCTGCATCCCGGAGGTGAGGTTGAACGTCGAGGTCAGGACGGCGTCGTCGTCACCTATCAGTCGCTGAACATCAACACTGTCGGGGTCCACGCCAAGCAGGCCGAGCTACAACGCACGCTGTTCGTGCTCGACGAGGTTCACCACGTCGGCGAGCCGACCGAGAGCGGCGTTCGACCGGCGTGGGCCCGGCACATCACAGAGCTCATTGGTGACGTCGAGACCGAGATTCACGTTGCCGGCGTGCTCAATCTCTCAGGAACCCTGTGGCGCTCCAAGCGCAGCGAGAGGATCTCCACCGTTCGCTATGCCCTGGACGCCGAGCAGAAGCTCCTGTCCGATGTCGACTTTGAGATCACCGCTGTCGAGCTGATCCGCGACGGGCACCTGCGACCGGTCGACCTGTTCCGTCGCGGGGCCACGGTGGAGCTGGTCCATCTTGCCGAGGCTGAACGGATCGTCTCCAAGATCGCGGATCTCGACCAGAACGCGGCGGGCAGAGCAGCAATTCGGGGCCTGCCAAGCGACGTAACATGGCGGGAGAACTTCGTGGAGGCGGTGCTGGAACGGTTGGAGCTGCGCCACCGCGACCTCGGAAACGGCCCGACCAAAGCGCTCATTGTGGCGCGTTCCCAAGACGACGCCCGAATGTTTCAGGAGACTGCTGATCGGCTGATGCGCGAGCGTGGCCTTCGACCGATTGCCGAGCTCGCCGTGTCCAGCGAGATGGACGCCCATCAAGTGCTCGAACGCTTTCGGCGCCACGAGCGTCCGGGGGTCTTGTGCACAGTAGACATGGCTGGCGAAGGCTATGACTGCCCAGAGATCGCCGTCGTCGGGTTCGCGACCAACAAGCTCACGCCGTTGTACGTGCGCCAGGTCGTGGCAAGAGCGCAGCGCGTGACCGCGTACGAGCGAGACAAGATCGGGCATCCGATCCCGGCGGCGGTCATCATTCCCGACGTGCCGGAGCTCGTGCGCGTCATGTCCTCGATCCTTGAGCCGATGCGGCACGAGCTGCGAGACCCAGTCGAGGAAAACGATGTCCCCGCCGTTGCGCAGCCGCAGCTCACCGGCATGGAGACGCTCGGGCTCCCGAAGTTCATGCTCGACAGCGTCAGCAGTCACGTCGATGCAGATGCGCGCGTGACGGGCGACTCCGGCGGTGATGTCGCGATGGATCTCGTCCGTCTCGTGGAGCCGGAGGCGGTCAAGGTCGGCCTTCCCGGATCGGACGCCCCACGGATCGTGGTCGCCGTCCGCACCGCGCTAACGAGCCGGCAGGACGCGCAGCCGTTTGATCCCATCCCCGATGATCAGGCCCAGCTCGCGGTCGCCCTCACCGAACCAGCCTCGGCGCCGACGCAGCCACCGCCGACGACCGTCGAGCCGCTATCGATCGAGCGCGTCGCCACCGAGTTTCAGGATGAGCTCGCTCGACTGGGCCGCTGGTGGCACATCCACGGAAACACACCGGTCGCGAACTTCAACGCCGATGTGAACCGGGCCGGGGGCATCGGCGCAGGAGGCAGGCCCGGCGCGGATCTCGAGAAACTGCGAGCCGCAACAGAGTACGCCCGCCGCGCCGTGGCGAAACACTGCAAAGCCAAGGGCCTGAAGCGACCGCGACTCGGCGACGAGGCGCACCCATGAGTGTGACGAGGTCCGAGAACTGGCACACGGTCTCGCGGTTCGTATCCGACCTACGCAACGTCAGCCGACTCGCCGCATACGCCGACACCGTCGTGGACGTCTACGAGTCGGGAGCTTGGCGCGAATACACGGACGCGACGGGACGGTCAGACCGATGGCGCGACGCGGAGTTCGACTATTTCCTGATCGCCTGCGGAGCGCAGTACGGTGACGTCCAGCGCCTGCTGACGTGGGACAGGGCGCGCGCCGTCGAACTCGCCGCGGCGATGGAAAGCGACAATCCAGCCGAACGGCGTTCGCTGCCTGAAGTCTCGGCGCAGTGGCCGTCGCCATCTGGAACCCCACTCGCGGAGCTTGCCGAGCGCCAAGGCTGGACCAAGGACGACGGACAACTCCGAGTCGCGCCCGCACCCCAACGCGCCCGCGCTCGTGCCCGCACCGGCCTGACGATGGACGAACAGGCCAGGCAGTCCCGAGCCGAACGCCTAGGTCCGCAGCGGCGCGAAGCCCTGAACACGCTCGCCGACTCGATGCGCGGTGAGGTGGCAAACGACCTCGAGCTTCGCTATCTCGTTGACCGCCTGCGCAGCAAGCTAACGCGGTATCGGTCGCCTTGACGCTGATGCGAACATACGTTCGTTGCCGAGCTACCGCTACACCGTGGCCGAGTACGACCCCGAGCGACCGTGGGTGGTCGTCGGACCGCTGCGACGGCTCACCGTCGAGCTCGACGAGAGCGAGGACTTCCTCGCGTGGGCCGCGCAGGCGTGGCCGCAGCCCCGGTACCAGGCCGTGCTCGTTCCCGAGCTACCGCCCTGGGAGAGCGGCGGCTAGCTTGGAGGACGCCTTGGCCAGCCGCTTGAGCGCCGGCACCATCTCGGCGTCGCCCGCCGCGGACCGAACCGCCTGAAGCGCGGCCTCGAACTCGGCGCGAGCGTCCTGCACGCTCGGTCCCATCATCGCGGCGCTCTCCGCGATGAACTGGTCCAGCGCCGACCGACGGATCCGCACCCGGCGGGGCCCCACCCGGACCGCCGCCAGCTCGCCGCGGTCAATGGTGTTGCGCACCGTTTGAGGGTTCAAGCGCAGGATCGCCACGACCTCATCCACCGTCAGGAACGGATCGGCCTCATCCACGGCAGCTGAGAGTAACTGGGACTGCGGCAGACCAATCGAAGCTCAGGCCGCCACAGCGGTCCTGATCCGGGCTTCTCGTAGGCTGCCAGCCTTGAGGCGCCGGCGCGAGCCCTCTCCCGGGTGGGATGAATCGCGCTTCGCGACCATCTGGCCTGTGCAGCTCAGCTCTCCGATATCTCACGAACCTTCTCAGCGAGCCGTCTGCAGTCCTCGCGGCGGTTCGCGTAGTCGCTGAAGATCTTCTGGTCGCGAGGCCCGACGTTGCGCAGCCCCTCGCGTGGATTGGCGGCGTGAGCAAAGTTCGCGAGCTTCATCGCCACGGCACCCGGGTTGCGCACTGTCCCTGCGTGGTCACCGCTGACGTTGACCGGCAGCGCGCTCATCACCCTGCTTACCTCGATGACCGCAGGGTGGGTCGCGGGCAGCGCGGTTCCATGCTCGAAGTAGAGGCTCAGCACGAGGATCACTTCGTCGGTCGTCCACAGCGGTTGTCGGTCCATCGCGCAAATTGAAGCGCAACGTGAAGCGGTACCTGGCCGTGCTCGTTTCGCGGTGATCGTCGCGGCGGCGGCGGTTCGCCGCGTCAATTCAACCGCCGAGCCTCCCCCTGGTGACCCGATGTTGCGTACCTGCGCTGCCTACCCAAGGTCGTCAACGTCGACGGCGGCTTGCGCCTAAGGCGTGCGGCATTGACACATCAGGAACACTCTCGCGTGGGGGGGAGCGTTCCGGCAGCGGTGCCCTCAGCAATCGCGTCGGGTGCCTCCGTCAGATTGCAGTCGTACAGGGTCGTGCTCATACTTTCGTTCGCGTCCGCTGCGCAGGTCGCGGCGTACGGGAGTTGCTCCGCCACCGCCAGCGTGTTGGTGAGCTCCCCCTCGAGCGAGAGGGCGACCTGGCTTGTGCCGATAGGCAGCGCCGGCCCGGGAACCCGGAGTTCGGTTGGACTACCGGTGCGCACGGACCAGCTCGCAAGGCAGTAGCCGTGGTACTCCGACGACACGATGTCACGCCCGGACAGAATGGCGGCCGCGGATGGTGTTGGTCGACTCGGCCCACGTCGAACTGCCCCGCCGGGACAGTCTTCGGGATCGGCTTGGTCGCGCGGGGCTTGGTCGCGCGGGGCTTGGTCGCGCCGCCGCAGCCGGTGAGCGCCACGGCCGCCAAGATCGCCTTCTTCATCGGCGAGATTCCCTTCTCGCGTCTGCGAGCACGCAGTGGGGGTTGTTCCGACTAGAGACGATCCGCCAGCCGTAAATTCCGCGCCTCCGGAGAAATCATGCGGCTGCACTAGGTGACTTCGCCGCCGGCTTCGGACCGAGTTTCGGATCCTCGGCCGTGAATGAGGTGCGTTGAAAGGTCGGATGGCGCCTCGTTCGTCGCGCGTCCTGCGGCGTCGACCCTCACCCTCGGCGGCTGATCGGGGTGCGGCACGTCGAACCAGCAATCAGTTGTCGGTGATGGTCTGGGCGGTCGCGGCGTGGAGCTCCTGCGAGCTCCATCCTCCCTCACGACCGGGACGCTCGAAGGGTTCGATTGCGTCATCGCCTCTGAGTGGAGGCGAACCGGCAGACGGATATCGGTCCGAATCTCGAAACGGTGCTACTGAATGGGCCCGACTGTCCCACGAACTGTCCCGCGTGAGCCCAAAACAAGCGAAACGCCCCGTAGATTCACGGCGTCGCTGAGTACCGCTACCGGGATTCGAACCCCGGAGCGCTCACCGGCACGGCCGATCGGCCAGGTCGGCTCCGCTCCGCAAACCCACGAGTTCGCAAGAGCTCGGAACACACTGAGCTCGACGCCGACCCCAAGTCCTACTGCGCAGTCGTCGTTCTCGGTTGATTGTGCGGCACGCTGCAGGCGCCAAACCGCCGCGTTGCGCTTACGGCTGTTTGCACTTCTGTTTGCACCACTTCAACGACAAAGGCCACCTTGCGGTGGCCCTTGAGGTCTCGATCGGCCGCTTTGCAGGGCTTTTGCGAGCCTTGTGCCTTGTCGGCCGGGATAGCGGGGGCGGGATTCGAACCCGCGACCTTCGGGTTATGAGCCCGACGAGCTACCAGACTGCTCCACCCCGCGGCGGACATAACAGTTTAGCAAGGGTTCCTGGGCCCGTGAATACTGCACGTTGAACGCTAATGCGGACAGCGGAGGCCCTCGGCCCGAGGGAGCTATCCGCCGATGGCGCCCGGGATCGAATTCCAGAAGGTGCAGTTGTGCTCGGCTCCGAACTCGGAGCTCGGGATCGTCTCAGAGGCATCGCCGGGCCGCAGAGACATGATCCGCGCAGACGCGTAGCTGGGCCAGACGGGCTGAGCGTGGACCAGCGGCGCGCCGAAGCGTGCGAACGCGCCCCACCAGCGAACCATCTGGTGAGACAGCTGCAACTGGGCCGGAGTGAGCTCGTCGAACAGCGAGAAGCCGTTGTTGAAGCTCGGCCACATGTAGGCCAGCTCCATCGCATGCCCAGCGCCCCACATGTAGCCGGGAACCTGGTTGTTCAGCCCGGGGGCGTTGCGGTCGTCGAACTGGTAGAAGAACGTCCGGGTCCCGGCACGGAACTCGCCGGCCAGGTTCTGGGTCGCGCAGCCGCCGATGCCGCCCTGGAAGCCGCTGTCGGTCCACACGGCCCCGATCGCGTATGCCGTCGTGTACGGGGACGGGAAGCTGCTCCACGGGTACTCGGCCAAGACCTTGGACGCGTTGGCGCCGTACTCGGAATCGATGGTCTGGTCGTACACGCTCTCGGGCGCGGTGGCGAACCCTTGCGAGAACGTCCGCCCCTCGTCGTGGTTGGTCCCGATCAGCAGTGGCACGTGGGCGAAGTGGCCTGATGCGACGGCGGAGGCCGGCGCCACCGGCAGCTCGGGGCCGCCGGAGGTCGGCGCCAGCGCCCCCGGATACTGAGGGTCATCCAGGATCTGCGCCGCCGTCTTGCCGCGCATGCATGAGGCCGCGGTTGCCGCATCGGTGCACCCCAGCGCCGCCGCGAACGACGCGCCGCTCTGCTGCGCCGTCGACAGTGGCGTCGAGATGCAGGAGCCGCTCTGGATGACCGCTCGCTCAAACAGCCCGCGCACGCTGGGCGAGGTCATGAGCGCGCACACCGAGTAGCCGCCGGCGGACTCCCCGGCGATCGTCACGTTGCGCGGATCTCCGCCGAACCCACCGATGTTCCGGTTCACCCACCGCAAGGCCGACTCCTGGTCCTGCAACCCATAGTCCCCGGAGGCGTGATCCGGAGACTCCGCCGTCAGCGAGGGCAGCGCCAGGAAGCCGAACATCCCGAGGCGGTAGTTGATCGAGACCACCTCGATGTGGTTCGTGGTCGCCATCAGTGCGCCGTTGTGCTGGTTGCCCGAGCCGGTGGTCAGACCGCCACCGTGAATCCAGAAGAGCACGGGAAGGCGAGTGTGTCGGGAGAGCCCGGCGGGCCGGTAGATGCTCAGGTACAGGCAGTCCTCGTTCTCAGAACGCGGGCCATTACCGCTCGGCAACTGCGGGCAGGCCGAAGGCAGCGTGACGGTCGACCGGACGCCGTGCCACCGAGCGGCAGGCGCCGGCGGCGTCCAGCGCAGCGAGCCGACGGGCGGCGCCGCGTAGGGGATGCCCAGCCACTGGTCCACGTCACCGGTCGTCTCGCCGTGGACCGCGCCCGACTGGGTGCGAACGACAAGTCCGGCGTGGCCGGCCAGCGCCGACGGGACGAACATCAAACCACAGGCCACCACCGCACAGACTGCGATCAAACGGCTCCGCATCAGAGTCTCCCTCCCTGCCGCTACCGGATGCTGGTGAACATTTCCACGCGCGCGAGGACTGAAACCCAGACATGCGTATGCTGGCCGACAGCCATGAGGCGACGCGGACAGCCGCAGGCGCCCGCGGTCGACCCGGAGATCGCCGAGCTGATCGCGGCCCTCTACTACGCCTTCGAGGACAACCTCGAGCGCTGTGCGCGTCTGACCCGCCTCCACGACGACGGCGCCACTTCAACCCAGCTCCAAACGGAGGCATTGACCGGCGCGCGACGGATCGCTTACCTGCAGCGCGTCGTGTTCGAGGCGATGACCCACCTCATCGACATCCGCGAGCTCCCGCCGGGCCTCCTCCCCATCGGGGTCCTGGGCGCGCTGGCCCGGCTGGCCTACGCGCTCACCGCCCTCGCCGAACCCGAGCAGGACCCAGAGCCCGAGGCGCTCCTCAGCAAGGACGAGATCCACGGCCTCGCCCACCAGTACGAGATCGAGGACTGGGTCACCCGCAACCGAGCCGACAACCCCGACCTCAAAACGACCAACCCATGAACGAGTTGCGCCGCGAACTCCTGGACTCAAGCGACGCCCCGCCGGAGCTGAGCCCGGAGCTGAGGTTCCTCGCCTCGCGTCAGGCGTCGCTGGCGGCGCTGTTGCTCGACCACGCCCAGCGCTACAAGATCCTCTACAAGGCCTCGCGTGAGAACAGCACCCTCGCGGGCATCCGAGCCGAGGCCCTCGACGCCGCCGGCAACCTCGGCACCCTGCTGCAGTCGCTGCGCAGCCGCGAGGAACTGCAGGTCGCCCTCTCCCAGGCGCCCGGCCACATCCCCACCCCGCTCCTCGCCGCCGACCAGCTCTTCTTCAGCTTCACCCTGCTCGCGAGCGCCGCCCCGGACGGGCTCGACGAGGAGCAAGCGGCCGCGCTGACGCCCGACCAGGTCGACGAGCTGTTTCGCTCCCAGCGCGTGCGCGACTGGCTGCACGGCCTCGGCGAACTGGCCCCCGGCGATTGAACCAATAGACAACGCTCGATGCGGTAGGGTGCGCGCACCTCGGCCGGGTCCGGCTCGCGCCCCAGCAGCCCACAACCCGCCCAGCACCCCACATAGAGAAGGGACAGGCGATGGCAACGCAAGCGCCGGCATCGACCCCGAACCCTCCGTCTCACGGGCTGCGCCGTGAGCTGCGCTTCTGGGAGGCGATCGCGATCTCGATCGGGATCATGGCGCCGACCGCGGCGATGGCGCTCAATGGCACCGCGCCCGCGTCGCTCATCGGACGCGCCGTGCCGCTGGCCTTCATCTTCGCCACGATCGGCGTGCTGCTCGTCTCCTACGCCTTCATCCGCCTGTCGCGGTACTTCGCCCACGCCGGGTCGGTGTACGCGCTGGCCGGCGTCACCCTGGGACCGCAGGCCGGGTTCTTCGCCGGGTGGGCCCTGCTGGGCACGTACCTCGCCTTCACCTGCGCGAGCACGGCCGAGGCCGGCACCTTCGGCGTGGCGTTCTTCAAGGGCACCGGCATCTGGAACGGCGCCGACTACATCTGGATCGCGCTGGTCGCCGCGGTCATCATCGCGATCCTGGCCTACGGCGACATCCGCGTGGCCACCCGTTCGCTGCTCGGGATGGAGGGGATCTCGGTGACTCTGATCGTGATCCTCATGATCGTCATCGTCGTCAAGCTCATCGGCGGCTCCTCGCCGCACGGCACCTCGATCACCCTCAATGCTTTCAAGCTCCCCGGCGGCACGTCGCTGTCGGCGGTGGGCGGCGCCGCCGTGTTCGGGTTCCTGTCCTTCGCCGGCTTCGAGGGCGCGGCATCGCTCGGCGAGGAGACCGACAACCCGCGGCGCGAGATCCCGCGCGCCATCCGCAACGCGGTGATCGCCACGGGCATCTTCTACATCATCTGCATCGTCGTCCAGACGTGGGGCTTCGGCGCCACCGCCACCGGCGCGAAGGCCTTCGCCAGTTCGGCCGCCCCGCTCGGTGATCTGGGCAAGGCCTACATCGGCTCCTGGATGTCCGATCTCATCAACGCCGGAGCGACGATCAGCGCGTTCGCCAGCGGCCTGGCCGCGGCCACCGCCGGTGCGCGGATCCTTTTCGCGCTCAGCCGCGGCACCAGGTTCGAAGGGTCGCTGGGGCGCGCATCGACGCGGAGCGGCGCTCCCGCCGGCGCGCTGACCGTCGTCCTCGCCGTCGGCGTCGGCGCGATCATCGCCCAGCGGATCGCCGGCGTCTCCGCGGTGAGCGCGTTCTTCTACCCGGGCACACTCGGCGTGCTCAGCCTGCTCGTCGCCTACATCGTCACCAACATCGGCGCGATGGTCTTCCTGTTCATCCGCGAGCGACGTGCCCCACTATGGGAGATCATCATCCCGACGCTGGGGATCCTCTTCCTGGGCTACACGATCTACAAGAACGTCACCGGCCAGGTGTTCCCCTACAGCCGCTTCCCACTAGTGGTCGGGATCTGGCTGATCATCGGCGCGTTGATCGTGCTGGCCACTCCGACGTTGGCGGCCCGGATCGGCGCCGGGCTCGCCCGCGACGAGGGCCTCGAGATGCCGGGCACAGCACCCCCCGGTCCGCAGACCAGCGGCCCCTAGCGCCATGCCCGACACCACCTACTTCCCCGCCGGGGACCGGGAGCTCCGGGCCTATCTGGCCACGCCGCGCGGCACCGGTCCGTGGCCGGGCGTGGTGGTGGTCATGGACGCGCTGGGGCTCAGCGACGACATCCGCCTGCAGGCCGACCGCCTGGCCGCCGCCGGCTACCTCGCGTTCGCCCCCGACCTCTACTCCGGCCGGGGGATCAGGTGCGTGGTGGCGACGCTGCAGGCCAGCCGCAACGGACGCGGCGAGGCCTATCAGGACATCGAGGCCGCGCGCCACTGGCTCGCCGCGCGCGAGGACTGCACCGGGCAGATCGGGATCATTGGGTTTTGCATGGGCGGCGGGTTCGCGCTGCTGTGCGCCCCGCGCTACGACTTCGCGGCCGCGTCGGTCAACTACGGCGAGGTGCCCAAGGATGCGGTGTCACGCCTGGAGGGCTGCTGTCCGATGGTGGCCAGCTTCGGCAAGCGCGACCCCGAGCTGCCCGGCCGCGCCGATCGGCTCGAGCGAGCTCTCACCGAGCTCGGCGTCGACCACGACGTCAAGGAGTACCCGGACGTCGGGCACGCGTTCATGAACCGGATCAATGCCGGGCCGGCGCTCAGCCCGCTGATGAGGCTCGTACGCATGCACTACGACCATCCGGCGGCCGAGGACTCCTGGCGGCGCATCCTCACCTTCTTCGATACGCACCTCGCCTGACGATCGACACGCTGGTACGCGCCGTCGCGCCCGGACGGGTAGGGGCGTCATCAGTGATCAGCGATCACCCTCATAAAAGAACCCTCATAAAAGCGGTGCATCTTTCTTGTTTGCTCGTCGTTTCCTGGGTATCTCAGAAGCCGTGGGGGCTTGCGCACATTGGACACGAAACCGGGGAGTCACCCTTCGAGGTTCCGTGGCCCTGCTGTGTGCTCATGGTGCCTGCGTCGGCACTCGCTTCGAGCAGACCGCTCGAAGCGGTGCCGGCTCCGGCATAGCCGGACTGACCGCTTACTGCGTCAGCGCGTGGGCCAGCATCGGCGCGCCCTTGCCGTCCACGTCGGCGCCGCCCGGCGCGGGCGCGGTGACCTGGATGGCCAGGATGGCGGCGTCGTCGGGGAGGCGGACCGGCGGCGTGCCCAGCGCGCGCGCCTCGATCTGGGCGATCAGCTCGTCCACGTCGGCGAAGGTCAGCGAGGCGAGCAGGTCGCGCAGGGCGATGTCGCCGGCCACGCGTGGGTTGCGCTCGATGAGCCCGTCGGTGTAGAGCAGGACGGTGTCCTCGGGCTGCAGTTCGATGGTGACCTCCGGGAACTCAGCCGCCGCGAACACGCCCAGCAGCGGCCCGTGAGCGCGCGGGGCCTCGATCACTCCCGAGCCGCGGCGGATCAGCGGCGGCGGATGCCCGCCGCAGGCCAGCGTCACCCGGATCCCTCCGGCCACCGGGTCCAACCGCCCGTACAGCGCGGTGCAGAAGCGGTCGTGGTCTGAGGTGCGCAGCTCCTCGTTGACCATGCGCAGCACGTCCGCGGGCCGGGACACCAGCCGGGCGATCGCGCGGGTGGCGTGCCGGGTGAGCGCGGTCACCGCGGCAGCCTCGGCGCCGTGGCCGCACACGTCGCCGATGACAAAGCCCCAGGCCTCGCCGGGCAGCGCAAACAGGTCATAGAAGTCGCCGCCCACGTCCAGTCCGCGCTCGGCGGGATGAAAGCTCACGGCGGCGCGCAGCCCCGGGACCTGCGGCAGGGCCCGCGGCAGCAGGCTGCTCTGCAGCTCCTCCAGGCGGCGCGTCCGGCCCTCGGCGTCACGGGCGCGCCCGATGGCCACCCCGGCGGTCCGGGCCAGCAGGTCCACGACCCGGCGGTCCTCGTCGGAGGGCTCGCGCGGCTCGTCGTAGAAGACGCCGAAGGTGCCGACGAGCTCACCGTCGTCGGCGCGCAGCGGCGTTGACCAGACGACGCGGATCCCCAGCTCCTCGGCGAGCTCGCCGTAGCCCTCCCAGCCGGGGGCGGTTCGCGTGTCGGTCACCATCACCGTGTGG
Source organism: uncultured Actinomycetota bacterium (assembly GCA_963758035.1). Classification (GTDB taxonomy): domain Bacteria; phylum Actinomycetota; class Thermoleophilia; order Solirubrobacterales; family Solirubrobacteraceae; genus Palsa-465. The sequence continues at coordinate 542,357 of CAVWTW010000008.1, read as the reverse complement.
CCGGTGAACGCCGCCGACCCGGGCGTGTCGGGCCCGATCTCCAGTCCCTCGGCGGCCTCGCGGTAGGCCGGGGGCAGGCTCGGGGAGGCACCGTGCACGAGATGGTGCCCGTCGGCGCTCAGCAGCATGATCGCGCTCTTGGCCGGACTCTCGGACAGGGCCTCCATGGTCTGCACGATCGACTCCAGCACCCGCTGCAGCGACACCCCGTTGGCGATGAGCGCCAGGACGTCGCGCTGAGCGGCCAGCAGCCGCTCGGTGCGCACGCGCTCAGAGACGTCCTGGAAGACGAGCACGCCACCCACGACCTCGCCCTGCTCGTCGCGGACCGGCGCGGCGCTGATGCGGACCACGATCGTGCGCCCGTCGCCCCGGATGTAGAGCATGTCCTGATCCTCGACGACCTCGCCGGTGAGCATCGCCCGCGCCAGCGGGCCCTCGTCGCGCTTGAGACGCTCGCGCTGCAGCGTGTAGAGCTGGTAGCCGTCGTAATCGCTGATCTCGTTGGGCAGGGGCCCGTGGCCGAGGATCTCGGCCGCCTGGCGGTTGGAGATGACGATCCGGCGCGACGGCGCCTCGGCGAGCATGACCCCTGCGGGCATCTGCTGGACGGTCTGCTCCAGGCGCCACTGCTCGGCGCGCAGCTCGGCGGCGGCCTCGCGGCGCAGGGTCGAGAGGTCGAGGTGGGCGCGCACCCGCGCCAGCAGCTCGCGGCCCGAGAACGGCTTGGGCAGGTAATCGTCGGCACCGGCCTCCAGTCCCGTGATGGCGGACTCCTCGCCGGCGCGAGCCGACAGCAGGATGACCGGCAGGTCCCGGGTCTCGGCGGAGGCGCGCAGGGCCTTGAGCACCTCGTAGCCGTCGCGCCCGGGCATCATCACGTCGCAGATGAGCAGGTCGGGGCGGCCGGGCGTCGATGACGCGCAGTGCCTCGTCGCCGCCGCTGACGGTCTCGACGTCGAACTGCGTCGCCAGCAGGCTGGTGAGATAGCGGCGCAGGTCGGGGTTGTCGTCGGCGATCAGCACCCGCGACCGGACCCTCCTCGCGGCCATCGCTCCCACCGCGGGGAGCACGCCCGGCGTCAACCGGTCACTCGGTGTCTCCACCCAGCTCATCGCCTCCTCCACGAACAGCCCGGCGATCGAGGCCGCCGGCTCCACGCTGTCTGAGTACACCTGATCGGCGGGCAGGTGCGAGGTCCCGAACGGGACCGTGACCGTGAACTCCGAGCCCGCGCCCAGGGTGCTGACCGCCGCCACCTCACCCCCGTGCAACTCGGTCAGCTCCTTGACCAGGGCCAGGCCGATGCCGGTGCCCTCGTAGCTGCGCGCGACGCTGCGCGCGCGATGGAAGCGCTGGAACAGCCGCTCCATCTCAGCGGGCTCGATGCCGGTGCCGGTGTCCTTGACCGAGAGCTGGACGTGATCGTCGACGTTGCGCACGCGGATCTCGATCGAGCCCTCAGCCGTGGCCTTGAACGCGTTGGAGATGAGGTTGAGGACGATCCGCTCCCAAAGATCATGGTCCAGGTAGACCGGGTGGGCCGGTGGCTCGCATTCCACCACCAGGTCCAGCCCGCCCCGGTCGGTGGCCTCGCGGAAGGTGCTGGCGAGATCGGCGGTGAGCTTGGCGACGTCGGTGGGGCGAAACTCGGCGCGCATCCGCCCGGCCTCAGCGCGCGAGAAGTCCAGCAGCCCGTTGACCAGCTTGAGCAGCCGCATGGCATTGCGATGCACGAGCTCCAGGCGATCGGGCTCCAGGCCGGCCGGATCCCCCAGCGCATCCTGGAGGGGGCCCAGCATCAGCGTCAGCGGCGTACGGAACTCGTGGCTGACGTTGGAGAAGAACGTCGTCTTGGCCCGGTCGAGCTCCTCGAGCTGAGTGGCGCGGCGGCGCTCGGCGTCATAGGTGCGCGCCGCTGACAGGCCCGCGGACAGATGCTGGCCGATGAGGCCGATGAAGGACCGGTACTCGGCGTCGAGCGGCGCGTAGCGATTGAGCCCGGCGACAAGGAACCCGTGGGGCCGCTCGTGGGCCGGCTGAAGGATGGGCAGCACCAGCGCCTGCGCAGGAGGCTCGTCCCAGTCGCCGGTGGGCAGCGCACCCAAGCGCTCCGCGTCGAGGGGGAGTAGAGCTTCGCGACCCTGCGCCAGGTCGCGGACGGGCCAGGGCACGCGGGGGTCGCTCAGATCGATCACGGCGGGCGCCGCGGGATGGCCCTCGGCGATCGCGCTCGAGCACGCCAGCCGGGCCTCGCCGTCGTCGAACAGGTACACCATCGTGAACGGCAGTGAGCGCTGGTTGGCTCGCCAGCACCTGGCACGCCGCGTCGAGGAACTCGCCCTCCTCGCGCACGCCCGACGAGGCGGAGCCGAGCTCGCGCAGCGTCCCCATCCGCCGTTGCGTGATGACCCGCCGCGTCTCCTCGGAGACCACACACAGCATGCCCGCGATGGCGCCGTCGTCGCCGGGCAGCGGGCTGTAGGAGAACGTGTGGTAGGTCTCCTCCGGATAGCCGCTGCGCTCGAGGATGAGCATGAGCGCCTCGTCCCAGGTGGCCTCGCCGGTGCTCAGCACGGTCTGGATGCGCGGTCCGATCTCGGGCCAGATCTCCTCCCACACCTCGCGCGCCGGGCGGCCGAGCGCCCACGGGTACTTCTGGCCCAGCGTGTCGCGCCGGTAGGCGCCGTTGCAGAGGAAGGTGAGCTCGGGGCCCCACGCCATCCACATGGCAAACCGGGAGGTCAGAAGCACCCGGACGACCGTGGTCAGCGCGTTGGGCCAGTCCTCGATCGGCCCGAGCGGCGTCGCCTCCCAGTCCACCTCGAGCAGGTCGGGCCCCACCTGCCCCGCCCCGGCCAGAAACTCCCGCATGGACTGGGGCGAAGACTCAGCGCTCACGCCACGACTCCCCCCGGCGAGCGCGTGCGTGGCCGGTCATCAACAGCTCATTCCGAGTGCGCCCAGCGTGTGGTCAAACGTCAAAAGAGGGTTCCGGTCGGCGGCTGCCAGTTCCTGGTGCGATGGTACAGGGCCGCGTAGGAAACGCCTGCAGATATGGAGGACTTGCACGCGCTGTGCGCGTCCGCTCGGGCGCGCCATCTGGCCCGTCGTCCGGCGCTGGTCAGAGCTGGCGCGAGGACCAGAGCACCGCGGACAGCACGACGGTCACGATCGACACCACCAGCCCGATCAGCCAGCCCTTCGAGTTGCTGGAGACCATGATGGCGGCGATGGCGACGCCGATGGCGACGATCCCGCAGGTGGCGATGAGCCGTACGACGAGGCGCTCAAAGCCCGAGCGGCGCCTCTCGCGGGGCGGGAGCATGTTGTGGGAGTCCAGCCGTGCGGGCTCCTCTGCGGCGGGCGCCTCCGGCTCCAAGGCAGCCGGGGCCGACTCGGACAGGCGCTCGTCAGGGGGTTCATGCTCGGTGGTCATCTCCTACGTTCCTATCACCCCTGGCGACTCCCCACAAACATCGCCTCAGCTGACGCCGGTCGAAGGCCGCAAGTAGGATCCGCGCCTGATGACGGCGCAGTCCAGGTGAGGAGGGGCGTCAGATGAGCACCACCGTCCGCACGCCGCAGTCGGTGGCCGAGGTCGTCGGCCAGACGCTGGCGGCCACGGGAGTGACCCACGCTTTCGGAGTGATCGGCTCGGGCAACCTCATCGTCACCAACGCGCTGTGCTCGCAGGGGGCTCACTTTCACGCGGCCCGGCGCGAGGACGGGGCGATCTGCATGGCCGACGGGTATGCGCGCGTGAGCGGCCATACCGGTATCTGCAGCCTGCACCAGGGCCCCGGGCTCACCAACGCGGTGACCGGGCTCACGGAGGCGGTCAAGAGCCGCACCCCGCTGCTGGTGCTCGCGGGCGAGGCACCCGCCGCGGCGCCGACATCCAACTTCCACATCGACCAACCCGCCCTGGCCGCGTCCGTGGGGGCCGCGTCTGATCGCATCAAGAGCCCCGCCACCGCCGCCGACGACGCCCAGCGCGCCTACCAGCGCGCGCTGATCGAGCGTCGCCCGGTGCTGCTCAACGTGCCGATCGACATTCAGCCCCGGCCGCCCGAGGCGCTGGCACCGACGCATCCGCCCCTGCCGGCGTTCCCCACGCCCGACCCCTCCGCGCAGGCGGTGGCGGCGGTCGCCGACCTGGTGCAGGGCGCGAAGCGACCGCTGATCCTCGCCGGCCGCGGCGCGGTACTGGGCAACGCCCGCGGCGAGCTCGAGCGGCTGGGCGCGATCACCGGGGCGCTGATGGCAACCTCGGCCGTGGCCAACGGCCTGTTCGCCGGCCTCCCCTACGCCCTGGGCATCTCGGGCGGCTTTGCCTCGCCGCTGGCCACCGCGCTCCTGCCCCAGGCCGACGTGGTCCTCGTGTTCGGCGCGTCGGTCAACCACTGGACCACGCGCCATGGCCGGCTCATCGGCGACGAGGCCAAGGTCGCCCAGGTGGACATCGAGGCGCGCGCGTTCGGGCTCAACCACCGGCTCGACCTCACCATGCTCGGCGACGCGTCCGCCGGCGCACGGCTGCTCGCTGACGAGCTCGAGCGCCGCGGACATCGCGCCACCGGCTGGCGCACCGAGGAGATGGCGCGAGAGATCGCCGCCCACACCTGGCCCAGCGAGCCCTACCAGGACGCCGGCACCGATGAGTGGATCGACCCGCGCACGCTCTCGATCGCGCTCGAGGCCCGGCTCCCCGGTGAGAAGGCGGTGGCGGTCGACTCCGGGCACTTCCTCGGCTATCCCGCGATGTTCCTCTCCGTCCCCGACGCGCGCGCGTGGGTGTTCCCCAACGGCTTTCAGTCCGTCGGGCTGGGGCTCGGCTGCGCCATCGGCGCGGCCATCGCCCGGCCCGAGCGCCCCACCGTCGCGGCGATCGGCGATGGCGGCGCGTTCATGGCGCTGGCCGAGATCGAGACGGCGGCCCGCCTGGGGCTCAAGCTGCTCGTGGTCATCTACGACGACCATGCCTACGGGGCCGAGGTCCACCACTTCGCCCCCATGGGCCATGACGTCTCGCTGGTGCAGTTCCCCGACGCCGACCTCGCCGCCATCGGGCGGGCGTGTGGCGCGCAGGCGGCGACCGTCCGGCGCACCGAGGACCTCGACATCGTCGCGGGCTGGCTGGCTGAGCCCGAGGCGCGCCCGCTCGTGCTCGACGCCAAGGTCAACCCCACCATCTGTGCGGAATGGCTGTCCGAAGCGTTCCACGAGGAATGATCGTTGCTCGAGCACGATCGCGACCAGGCGGCAGCGCTCGACGACGCCGATGAGCTGCGCGCCTTCCACGAGCGCTTCGTGGTGGCCGACGACGGGCTCATCTACCTGGACGGCAACTCCCTGGGGCGGCTGCCGCGAGACACCGAGGGCCGCCTGCGCCAGGTGGTCCAGAGCCAGTGGGGCGAGCGGCTCATCCGCGCCTGGGGCGAGGGGTGGATGGACCTGCCGCACACGCTGGGTGACCGGCTCGGCTCCGAGCTGCTCGGAGCCGCACCTGGCCAGGTGGCGATCGCCGACTCGACGACGGTGTGCTTCTACAAGCTCGCCGCCGCGGCGCTGAGCGCCCGCCCCGGCCGCACGCAGATCATCACCGACGTCGACAACTTCCCCACCGACCGCTACGTGCTCGAGAGCCTGGCCGCCGAGCGCGAACTGGAGATCCTGTGGGTGAGGGCCGACCCGGCGGCCGGCCCCGAGCCGTCGCACGTCGCGGAGCTCATCTCCGAGCAGACGGCGCTGGTGACCTTCTCGCACGTCAACTACCGCTCGGCGTTCATCCTCGACGCGCGCGCCATCACCGCACTGGCCCACGAGGCGGGGGCGCTGGCGCTCTGGGACCTCAGCCACAGCGCGGGCGCCATCCCGGTGTCGCTTGACGCCGACGGCGTCGACCTCGCCGTCGGCTGCACCTACAAGTACCTCAACGGCGGCCCGGGCGCGCCCGCCTATGTGTACGTGCGCGCCGAGCACCAAGGCGCGTTGCGCCAGCCGATCTGGGGGTGGCTGGGCCGCGCCGACCCGTTCGAGATGGCGCCCGGATACCTCCCCGGCGAGGGCATCTCGGCGATGCTCTCGGGCACGCCGCCGGTGCTGGCCCTCACCGCGGTCGCCGCCGGCCTGGACCTGGTGGTGGAGGCCGGGATCGAGGCCATCCGCCACAAGTCGATCGGCCTCACCGAGTATGCCATCGCGCTCATCGACGAGTGGCTGGCGCCGCTGGGCGGCTCGGTGGGCTCGCCGCGGGCCGCCGGCCGGCGCGGATCGCACGTCGCGCTCGTGCACCCCGACGCGCGGACCCTCACGCAGCGCATGATCGCCGGCGGGGTCATCCCGGACTTCCGGACGCCCGACGTCATCCGGCTGGGGCTGTCGCCCCTCACCACCCGCTTCACCGACGTCTACGACGGGCTGGAGCGGGTGCGCGCGCTGCTCAGCAGGTGAGGCCGGCCGCCGAAAGCGCGCGCCGCCCGGACGCCGTGGCGGCGGCGTGCAGCCGGGTGCGGATCGCCGTCTGGGCGCGGCCGAAGGCCCTCTCGTCGTTCTCGAGCTGCCACAGGGAGTTGGCCAGCGAGCCGACGGCGTCGAGCTCGAAGGCGAGCTGCTCGGGGTCGGTGCCGGCCTTGAGCTGGCCGCGCTTGATCCCGATGTTGACGTGGTGGACGATCGCCGCCATCCAGCGACCCTTCTGGGCGGCGATGGCATCGCGCACCGGCCCGGGCCGCGCGTCGAACTCGTGGTAGGCGTTGGAGAAGAAGCAGCCTCCGCTGGTGCCCGGGTCACGGAAGTAGCGCAGCCACGATTCCATCAGCGCCCCCAGCTGGACGACTCCTGGCTCGAGTTCGGCCACCGGCTGCCACACCTGCTCCTCGAACAGCTCTGAGGCCGCGTCCACCGTCTCGAGCTGGAGCTCGAGCTTGGAGCCGAAGTGGGCGAAGAGCCCGCTCTTGGAGACGCCGAGCTCGGCGGCGAGGCGCCCGATGGACAGGCCCTCCAGACCCTCGACGGAGGCGACGTCGACGGCCTTGTCCAGGATCGCCCGCTTGGTGCGATCACCGCGGGCCTTGCGGCCGTCCTGCACCTCCTCGGTGAGCTCGGTCTCCATTTCGGGCTTGACATTAGCACGATCGTTCGTATAAAAAGAAAAAGCACGATCGTTCGTTCTAGTGACCTGAGGAGTCGTTTCAGCCATGTTCCGTTCACACCATCACCGCGTCCTGGCCCTCGCCTGCGGCGCCGCCTTCCTGGCGCTGCTCGACGTCACCGTCGTCAACCTCGCCATCCCCGCGCTCGGCCGCGCCTACCCGGGCACGAGCGTGACCAGCCTCTCGTGGGTGATCACCGCCTACGCCACCACGTTCGCCGCGCTGCTCGCCCCCGCCGGGCGGCTCGCCGACGTGATCGGCCGGCGCTCGCTGTACCGCATCGGCGTCGGCGGGTTCGCCGCGCTCTCGCTCGTCTGTGCGGTCGCGCCCAGCGTGCCCGTGCTGCTGGCCGCCCGCGCCGTCCAGGGTGCCTTCGCCGCGACGATGATCCCGGCGTCCCTGGCCATCCTCCTGGCCGACACGCCCGCAGAGCAGCGGGGCACCTCGGTGGCGCTGTGGAGCGCCGCCGGCGCGTTCGCCGCCGCCGTCGGCCCGAGCGTCGGCGGCGTGCTCGTGCAGGCCTTCGGCTGGCGCTCCCTGTTTGTCATCAACGTCCCCGCGGGACTGGCCCTGGCCGCCGCCGCGGGCATCCTGCCGCACACGACGACGGCGCGCACGCGTCTGCCCGACGCGCTGGGCACCGTGCTGCTGGCGTTTGGGATCGGCCTGGCCGCGCTCGGACTGTCGCAGGGCTCGGTGTGGGGCTGGGGTGACGCGCGCACCATCGTCAGCCTCGCCGGCGGGGTCGCCGGGACGGTGGCGGCGATCCAGCGCTCGCGGCAGATGCCGGTCCCCGCGATCGAGACGGGGCTGTGGAAGCACCGTACGTTCGCGCTGGCCAACGGGGCCTCGTTCCTGTACGGCACCAGCCTGTACGCCTGGATGCTGCTGGGCGTGCTCGTCCTGACCCAGCTGTGGCACTACTCCGAGCTGCAGGCGGGACTGGCCATGACCCCGGGAGCGATCGCGGCCAGTGTGGCGGCCATCGCCGCCGGGCGCCGGGCCACCCCGCGGACCGCGGTCGCCGCCGGGGCAGCACTGATGGCGGCCTCGGGGCTGTTCATCGCCGCCACGCTGCCCACCCACGGAGAGTTCCTGACCTACTGGCTCCCGGTCGGCCTGGTGCTCGGCGCCGGCATGGGCATGGTGACCACGGGCACCTCGACCGCGGCGGCACTGTCGGTCCCGCCTCAATCCTTCGCCGCGGGGACGGGGCTCAACCAGACCGCCCGCCAGGTGGGCGGGGCGCTGGGGGTGGCGACGCTGGCCACGCTGGTGCGCTCCGGCGGCGCGGGCCAGGTGGCCACGTTCACCCACGTCTACGTGTTCGTCTCGCTGGCCGCGGCGGGCGCGGGGCTGGTGGGACTGGCGCTGGTGCTCCGTCCCGCGGCGTCTGCGGTGTCATCGGGGGAGGCGACGGGCGCACCCGTGGCGGCCGCACCGGCGCGCTGACCTCGGTCACAAGTCCCACCCCTGCTGGAAGTATGGGGTGGGATGTCCGACGCCCCTGACCGACCAGACGCCGAGCTGCTGGCGGCCAGCCACTCCGACCCGAAGGCCTTCGCGGTCTTCTACCGCCGCTACGAGCGGCTGGTGGCGGGGTGGCTGGTCCGCCAGTGCCGGCGGCCCGACCTGACCGCGGAGCTGACTGCCGAGGTGTTCGCCGCCGCCTACCTGGCCGCCCCGCGCTTCCGGGACGGCCCGGAGCCGGCGGGGGCCTGGCTGCTGGGGATCGCGCGCAACCTGCTGCTGCGCAGCCTGCGGCGCGACCGGAGCGAGTCCTCAGCCCGCCGGCGCCTGGGGGTGCAGCGGATCGCGGTGAGCGACGAGAGCCTCGAGGCACTCGAGCGCCTCGCCGGCGAGCCCACGCTGGCCTTGCTGGCCGAGCTGCCGCCCGATCAACGCGAGGCCGTCCGGGCCCGCGTGATCGAGGAGCTCGACTACGACGAGCTGGCCTCGCGCGCGCACGTGACCGAGACGGTGGCCCGCAAGCGGGTGAGCCGGGGATTGGCGGCGCTGCGCCGTCGCCTGGAGCAACAAGGAGGAGCACGATGACCCTGCTGCCTGAGGTGGAGCACGCCCTGATGACCGCGATCGGTGAGGCGGAGCCCGCGCGGCGGTCGCGCGGGTCGCGGCGGCCCGGGCGACGGCTGCTCGGGCCCGCCGCCACCGTGGCGATGGTGTGCGTGTCGCTGGCGATCTTCGTCGGCGCGCTCGTCCTCCTGCACCGCGGGACGGCGCCGGGACCGAGCCACGGCGCCGCGTCGCAACGGCCCACGGTCGCCAGCACGCGCGGGACGCTGCTCGCGACGCTCGGCGTCCTGCGGCGGCCCGAGCACGGGCCGAAGGTCGAGCTCACATCCCTCCCGCTGTTCGGCATCAACCCCACCGCCCCGCTCCCGGGCCGTCCCCAGCGCCACCTCACCTTGGATCCTGCGCTCACGCGCACGGTGGCCCCTCCCGGCTTCCCGTACGGGGTGGCGCTCCTGGCCGTGCGCGAGGGGGCAACCCGATCGGCGCCGGCCACGGAAGGGCTGGACGTCATCCTCAGCCACCGGCACGACGGCTCCCGCGCCATCAGGCTGCCGCTCTATGAGACAGGACCGCAGAGCGTGTCCTCGCTGCGCAGCCGCGGCGTGGCGCTGGTCCCGGCGGGCTCGTCCAACAGCGGCGTGGTGGTGGTGCCCGACGGCGTCGCCCGCGTCCAGATCGGCCCGCGGCTCACCCTCGGTCCGCTCCGCGGCGGCCACCGGCTCAGCAGCGCGATCAGGGTGCCGCGGCAGATCACCCCCGTGACGGCGACGGTCGCAGACAACGTCGCCGGCTTCGCGCTGGGCCCGGTGAGTGGACGGGTGGCCAAGGGCATCCCGGTGATGTTCGGCGTTCCCGTGCGGCTGCAGATGACCTGGCTTGCCGCCGATGGAACGGTGATCGCGCGGCCGACCGTGCCGACAACGATCTGGGTGCACGTGCGCAGCCCCCTCCCCTAGACGCCGCAGCCGCTCAAGACCCACCGCCCACGCGCCGATCCAATGAAACGAGGTGCGATGGATCTCTGCCTCTGCTCATCACGCGCGCGCCCGCGCGCGTCATCTTGCGGCCCCGGTCGCGGCGCTGATGACTGTGCTCGCGGCCGCCACCACAGGGCGCGGCGGCGACGACCAATCGGGGCCAAATCGCCCCTGGCGCGCTCTGATTTGGAGCGGAATGGCCGCCCCGCGTACGCCTGGGGACAAACGGCGCGCGGCGTGCGCGGTGTGTCATCGATTGGCTGTTGGGCTCGGCCGCTCCGGCGCCGGGGCGCCGCGGCATTAGACTTGGGCGCTGGGTAGCCGAAGGTCGCCGCGCCGTACGGCGACCACGGACGGAAGGAGACAGGTCATGGCCGAACGGTCCTTTGCCACCGAGGTCGAGCAGCTACGTCGGGGTGCCGGAAGCACGCTGCACGTCGAGGGGATCCTGGCCGTCACCAAGGCTCTGCTGCAGTCGGGCGTCGCCTACGTCGGCGGCTACCAGGGGGCTCCGATCTCGCATCTGATGGACGTCCTGGGAGACGCCAGGTCGATCCTCGACGAGCTCGGGGTCTACTTCGAGAACAGCGCGTCGGAGGCCACCGCCTCGGCCATGCTCGCCGCCTCGGTCCACTATCCGCTGCGCGGCGCCGTCACCTTCAAGTCCACCGTGGGCCTCAACGTGGCCTCGGACGCCCTGGCCAACCTCTCCAGCGGCGGCGTCACCGGAGGCGCGCTGATCATCCTGGGCGAGGACTACGGCGAGGGCTCGAGCATCATGCAGGAGCGCGCGCACGCGTTCGCCATGAAGTCGCAGATGTGGCTGCTGGACCCGCGTCCCAACGTCACCGCCATCGTGGACGCGGTCGAGACCGGCTTCGAGCTTTCGGAGGTGAGCAACACCCCCGTGATGCTCGACCTGCGCCTGCGCTCCTGCCACCTGCACGGCTCGTTCGTGGCCAAGGACAACCGCCGCCCCACGATGACGGTCAAGGACGCGATCGAGCACCCCAAGCGCGACGTCGGGCGCATCGTGCTGCCGCCCGCCAGCTTCGTCCACGAGCAGGAGAAGATCAATCAGCGCTGGCCCGCCGCGGTCAAGTTCATCAAGGAGCGCGGCCTCAACGAGGTCATCAACAACGACGCGGCGGACGTGGGGATCATCACCCAGGGCGGCCTCTACAACACGCTGAACCGCTCACTGGAGTTGCTCGGCTGCTCCGACGCGTTCGGCAACACGACGGTGCCGCTCTATGTCATGAACGTCACCTATCCCGTGGTGGACGACGAGATCATTGAGTTCTGCGCCGGCAAGCGCGCGGTGCTGCTGGTGGAGGAGGGTCAGCCCGACTACATCGAGCAGAACCTCAACACGATCCTGCGCCGCAACGGGGTCCAGACGGCCCTGCACGGCAAGGACATGCTCCCCGTCGCGGGCGAGTACACCTCGGCGGCGGTCACCAAGGGGGTGGCCGAGTTCCTGCGCGCCGTCCTCCCCGACGCCATTGCGCACGAGCCGGCGCTCCTGCGCGAGCGCGATGACGCGGCGAGCCCGTTCGCGCCCCGGGTGGCTGCGGAGGTCGTGCAGCCGCGCGCTCCCGGCCTGTGCACCGGTTGCCCCGAGCGGCCCATCTTCAGCGGCATGAAGCTCGCCGAGCGCGAGACCGGCGAGCACCACGTGAGCGCGGATATCGGTTGTCACCTGTTCGCCATCAACGCGCCGTTCGATCTGGGCGCGACGACGATGGGCTACGGCCTGGGCTCAGCGGGGGCGGCGGCGCTGAGCGCCCCCGGCGCTGACCGGCGGACCGTGGCCTTCATGGGTGACGGCGGCTTCTGGCACAACGGGTTGACCAGCGGCGTGGGCAACGCGGTGTTCAACAAGTCAGACCAGCTCCTGGTCGTGGTCGACAACGCCTACGCGGCCGCCACCGGAGGCCAGGACCTGCTCTCCTCCAAGGCCGACAGCCCCACCCGATCCACGCAGCATCCGATCGAGAAGGCCGCGCGTGGCGTCGGGGTGGAATGGGCCAAGACCGTGCGCGACACCTACGACGTCAGCACGGTGCGCGACACCTTCCTGGAGGCACTGACCACCGAGGAGAAGGGCCCCAAGCTCGTCGTCATGCAGAGCGAGTGCCAGCTCAACCGCCAGCGGCGGGTCAAGCCGGAGACGCGCCAGGCGCTCAAGGAGGGCAAGCGCGTCACCCGAGAGCGGTTCGGGGTCGACCCCGAGACGTGCACCGGCGATCACGCCTGCATCCGCATCTCGGGCTGCCCGTCGCTGACCATCACCTCAAACCCCGATCCGATGCGGACCGACCCGGTGGCCACGGTGCTCGACAGCTGCGTCGGCTGCGGCGTCTGCGGCGCCAACGCGCACGCCGCGGTGCTCTGCCCGTCCTTCTACCGCTCCGACGTCGTCCACAACCCGACGCTGCGCGACAAGGTCACCGCCCGCGTCCGGGCCTGGTGGATGAAGAAGGCGTCGGCTCAGATCGAGGCGCACGCCGCCCAGTTCGAGGCCGCCTGATGTCGAGCTGGTCAGAGGGCCGGCGACCCCTGACCCTGGCCATCCTGGCCCTCGGCGGCGAGGGCGGCGGCGTCCTCGCCGATTGGGTCGTGGCGGCAGCCGAGGGAGCGGGCTACTACGCCCAGAACACCTCCGTGGCGGGCGTGGCCCAGCGGACCGGCGCCACCGTCTACTACGTGGAGATGTTCCCGCCGGCGCCGGCAACCAACGGTGCTCCGGCCAACGGGCGGGTCCGCAGCGAGCCGATCATGAGCATCTTCCCGACGCCCGGCGAGGTCGACGTCGTGGTCACCTCCGAGCTGATGGAGAGCGGGCGCGCGATCCAGCGGGGGTTCGCCACGCCTGACCGGACGACGCTGATCACCTCCACCAGCCGCGTCTATTCGATCGACGAGCGGATGTCGATGGGCGACGGGCGCGTCGACGACGACGAACTGCTGGCGGCCGCCGGGCGAGCCTCCCAGCGCCTGGTCGCCGCCGATTTCGCAGCCATGGCCGACGCGGCCGGCTCGGTGATCAGCGCCTCGCTGTTCGGGGCCGTGGCCGGGTCCGGCGCACTGCCGTTCACCCGTGAGCAGTTCGAGGCGCCGATCCGCGCCTTCGGCAAGTCGGTGGAGCCGTCGCTGGCCGCGTTCTCGTCGGGGTTCGACGCGGCCGTCTCCGCCCTGCAGACGCCGACCGCCTCCACCCCACCCGGCGCCACGGCCACGGCCGGTGCGTCCACGACCGGAGAGTTGCTGCCGCTCGACACCTGGGGGGGCACCTCCACCTCCAAGGCCCCGGAGGCGGCCAAAGCGACCGCGGAGGCCCGCCGCAACGAGGTCGCCGCCACCGACCCGGCGTCGCTCGTGGGCCCGGACCTGCGCGATCTGGCCGAGCGGGTGCGCGACCTCCCGGCCGCGGCGCGCTCGATGACCCTCCACGGGCTGGTCCGGACCGCGGTCTACCAGGATCGCGACTACGCCGAGCGCTATCTGGCGCGGGTCTCGCGGTTTGCCGCTGTGGACCCCGACGCCGACGGCGCGGCCCGCCTCACCCACGAGGCGGCACGCCACATCACGCTGTGGATGTGTTACCAGGACACCATCCAGGTGGCCATGCAGAAGACCCGGCGAGCGCGGATGGAGCGGGTGCGCGCCGAGGCCAAGGCCAAGCCCAAGCAACTGCTCGAGGTGCGCGAGTACCTGCACCCGCAGATCGACGAGATCACCGACACGCTGCCGACGATGCTGGGCGCCACACTGCGCCGCTCCAAGAGCTTCCAGCGCCTCGTCCACAAGGTCACCCACAAGGGCATGATCCTCAACACCACCTCGGTCGCCGGCTACACGCTCCTGACCACGATGGCGAGAGTGAGGCCGCTGCGGCCGCGCTCGCTGCGCTTCGGTCGCGAGCAGAAGGCGATCGAGGCGTGGATCGAGCAGGCACTGTCGGTCGCCGACGACGCGGACCTCGCGCGTGAGATCGTCGAGTGCCAGCGGGTCCTCAAGGGCTACGGCGCCACCTACGAGCACGGCTCGGAGAGCTTCGCCAAGCTCATGGATGCCGCCCGGTCCCTGGCCGGATCCCCCGACGCCGCCGAGCGGCTCGCCGAACTGCGCGAGGCCGCCCTGGCTGACGAGCACGGCACGGCGCTGGACGCCAAACTCGCGGCGGCCTAGATCGGGCGTGCGCCGCTTCTCTCTGACGCGCGTCGGGGTCTCGGCGAACGTCAACGGCGACTGGGGAGGGTGATCATGGTCAGACCCTCGTGGTGGGACCCGGCGGTTTCCGACACCTCAGAGCGCACGCCCGGCTTTTGAACACTGTGCGCTCTGAGGCTTCGGCCCGCCGACGCGACAGAGCACACACTGCGGAATCTGCTGGTGTGCGCTCTGTCATGTCAGTCATCCGCAGCGAAAGTGCACACACAGCCCCGCCCCGACCGGCGTGCGTTTACTTCTGCGCACCATCTTGGTGCCAGACGCCCCGCAGGAGCTCCCGGCGCGGCGTGTGCGCAGTTCGGCCAGGAGCGGCGCGCTCGACGTAGCAGCGACCCGGTGACGGCCGGTCGACTGACCGACTCGTAGCGCGCGAGTCAGCGCGTAACGAACGCCAGCACCCGCGAGGGACTGCCCGTCCCGCCCACCAGCTTGAGCGGAGCCACCACCAGGAGCGCCCCGGTCACCGGCAGGGCCTCGAGGTTGGCCAGCTGGGTCAGGCCGTAGCGCCCGGCGCCGAGAAGGAAGTTGTGCACCGGGAAGGCCGGGTCCATACCGCCGGCCGCGCCCGCGTCGATGCCGACGGTCTCCACGCCGAAGCCGACGATGTTGGGATGCTCGGCCAGCCACCGCGCGCCGTCGACCGACGGCCCCGGCGTGACCGGGCCCTGCTCGCCGGCGTTGAGGAAGGCGGCCTCGTCCTGGGCCCGCGCGCCCCAGCCGGTGCGGAAGAACACCCACGACCCGGGGCCGACGGGGCCGTGCTCGGACTCATGCGCGTCGAGGTCCGCGGCGGTGAGCAGGTAGCCGGCGTCCTCGGCGGTCTCGGCCGTCTTGTCGATGACCACCACCGGGCCGGTGAGCCGCGAGGGGGAGATCGAGGCCACGTCCTCGCCGTCCTTGCCGGTGATCCAGTGGATCGGCGCGTCGAGGTGGGTGCCGGTGTGCTCGCCGAGTTCCAGGACGTCCCACGCCCAGGCCGGACCGTTGTCATCGAAGTGGCTGAGGTTGCGCCGCGACAGGTGCGGCGTATTGGCGAACGGCTCGGGCAGCACGAGGACCGGCGTGGTCTCCGAGAGTGGCTGGGTGAGGTCGACGACCTCCACCGAACCGTCGGCGAGGGCGGCGGTCAGGTCGGTCACGCTGGAGCTGGGCATGCGGTGGTTCTCCTGTCAGGGGGTGTTCTCAGCCTGGGCTGCGGACAGCCTATGTCACTCCACGGTGAGCGCCGTGGTGCGCGGACGCCAGCGCTGGGGCGGGGACGTCTTGGGCGGGTCAAAGGAGCGTGGCGGGACCTTGAAGTCGTCGGCCCGCCCATCGTTGGGACGCCGTGACCCGGACTCGTAGTTGACGATCCAGGGCACCTGGTACCCCTGGTCGGCGGCAGCGTGGAGAGTCCAGTAGGGGTCATAGAGGTGCGGGCGCCCCAGGGCGCACAGGTCGGCCCGGCCGGAGAGGATGATCGTGTTGACGTCCTCGGCGCTGGAGATGGCGCCGACGGCCATCGTCGCGATCCCGACCTCGTGGCGGATCCGGTCGGCGAACGGGGTCTGGTAGCTGCGCCCGTAGGCGGGCTTCTGCTCAGGCCACACCTGTCCGCTGGACACGTCGACCAGATCGCACCCATGCTCGGCCAGCATCGCGGCCAGTGCCGCCGCATCGTCGCCGGTGAACCCACCCTCATACCAGTCGGTGGCCGAGATGCGGGCCGACATCGGCTTGCCGGCCGGCCAGACCTCGCGGCAGGCGTCAAACACCTCGAGCGGGAAGCGGGCGCGCCCGGCCAGGTCCCCGCCGTACTCGTCGGTGCGCCGGTTGGTGAGGGGCGAGAGGTACGACGACAACAGGTATCCGTGGGCCATGTGGACCTCCAGGAGGTCGAACCCCGCCACGTCCGCCCGCCGGGCAGCGGCGACGAACTGGTCGCGGACCTCGTTCATCGCGGCGCGGTCCATCTGGCGCGGGACCGGGCTCTCCGGGAAGTAGGGGAGCGCCGACGGCGCCATCACCTCCCACGGGTCCTCCAGCGGCACGTGGTCGCCCTCCCACAGCAGCTTGGTCGCGCCCTTGCGGCCACTGTGGCCGATCTGGCAGCCGATCCGGGCCGGCCCGTGGCCGTGCACGAAGTCCACGATCCGCCGCCAGCCCGGGATGTGCTCGTCGGAGTACAGGCCGCCGCAACCCAGCGTGATCCGCCCCTCCGCCGACACGCACACCATCTCGGTCATCACCAGCCCGGCCCCGCCGATGCCGCGGCTGCCGAGGTGGACGAGGTGGAAGTCGCCGACGATCCCGTCCTGCGCGGCGTACATGTCCATCGGGGACACCACCACGCGGTTGGCCAGCTCGAGCTCGCGCAGCTTGAACGGGTAGAACATCGGCGGCCGGATGCCGTCGTCCCCGCGACCGTTGTTGGTGGCGAACGACCGGTCCACGGCGTCCATGAACTCGCCGTCGCGCATTCGCAGGTTGTCGTAGGTGATGCGGCGGCTGCGGGTGAGCAGGTTGAACGCGAACTCATCGACGTCCTGGCGGACGTAGCGTGAGATGTCCTCGAACCACTCGAGGCTGGCCTGCGCGGCGCGCTGGGTCGAGGCCACCCCGGCCCGCCGCTCATCCTCGTAGCCCTGGAGAACGTCGGCGGGGTCGTCGGTGGGCGAGGCGGTCTTGAAGGCCCAGGCCAGCGCGATCGCGTCCTCCATCGCCAGCTTGGTGCCCGAGCCGATGGAGAAGTGCGCGGTGTGCGCGGCGTCGCCGAGGAGCACGACGTTGCCATCGTGCCAGTGCTCGTTGCGCACGGTGTTGAAGTTCAGCCACTTCGAGTTGTTGGCGATGAGCTCATGGCCATCCAGGACATCGGCGAACAGCTCCCGGCAGAACTCGATCGAGCGCTCGTCGCTCTCGCCCGGGGCAAGGGCGAGCCCCTCGCTGGCATCGAGGCCCGCGCGCCGCCACGTCGCCTCATCGGTCTCCACGATGAAGGTCGACATCGTGCTGTCATACGGGTAGCAGTGCAGCTGGAACAGGCCCCATTCCGTCTGCACGATGTGGAAGGTGAACGCCTCGAAGACGAGGTCGGTGCCGAGCCACATGAACTTGGACCTGCGCGGGTCGATGGACGGCTGGAACACGTCCGCCCGCTCGGCGCGTGACTGGCTGTTGACGCCGTCGGCGCAGATGACCAGGTCATGGGCGGCCGCCAGCTCATCCAGCGCCGGTGACTCGGTGAGAAAACGCAGGTCGGCGCCGAGCTCGACGGCGCGCTTCTGCAGGATGTTGAGCAGGTGCTTGCGGCTGAGCGCCGAGAAGCCGTGGCCGCCCGAGGTCCGCAGCTCACCGTGGGAGTAGATGTCGATCTCCCCCCAGCGGGCGAAGCTGCTGGTGATCTCCGCGAACGTCGGTGGGTCGGCGGCCTCGAACGCCACGAGGGTCTCATCGGAGAAGACCACGCCGAACCCGAAGGTGTCATCGGGTGCATTGCGCTCCCACACCGTGACGCGGTGTCCGAGCCGGCTGAACAGGATCGCCGAGTACAGGCCCCCCGGCCCGCCGCCGCGGATCGCGATGTTCATGGAAGCCTCTCCACGGCTCATACTCTACACGTAAGCACGGTGATGTGTCAAAGGTGTAGCGCTCACGACAGGTCAGGCCGGACGGTCGCCCAGAAGTACTCGGTGGCGGGCGGCTCGAGGGCCGCGTAGACCTCCTCGAAGCAGGCGACCGCCTGCCCGCGCAGCTCGCCGAGCCCGTCGACCGCCTCGGGCAGCTCCGGATCGACGGACGGGAAGGCACGGAAGCGATGGAGCAGCAGGGTCCGGCTTCGAAACGCCTCGGCGGCCGACAGCCGCTTGCGCGACCGGGCGCTGCGAAGGCCCCCGTACTCCGACAGGAACGCCTCGTAGCGGTCGCGCGTGTCGTCGAGCCTCCAGGCCTCAGCGACCAGCGCCACCGGTGGCAGCTCCGGCGACATGTGACCGACCATCACCGAGACGTACGGCTCGACCTCGAACTGCCGCAACAGGTGCAGCACCTCCTGCTCGCGATCGCGCGCGGCGACCCAGGTTCCGTCCTGGACGGAGCCGAAGCCGAGAAACCGCAAGCGCGACGCCAACCGCGAGCGTCGCACGCGCTGGGCCTCCGGGATGGCGTGCCACAGCACCGTCCACAGGTCGACACTCGGCGTCGTCCGGCCGAAGCTGAAGATGCGGGCGTCGCCCTCGGCCAGCAGCGCCGTGGCGCGCTCGGTCAGCGAGTAGAACGCCAACCGCCCCTCTCGCGTCCGCGCCAACAGCTCACGGTTCACCAGCCGCGCCAGCGCAGCTCGCGCTGCGCCGATGGTGAAGTCCAGGCTCTCGAGGATCTCGACCATCCCTCCGGACCACACCCGCTGGCCGGGGCGGCGCACGTGCGCCCCGAAGATGGTGAGCACCAGGTCCTGGGGTTGGAGACCCTCGGTTCCGCGGGCCGCGCTCATCGGCGGTCCGTGCTCATCGGCGCACAGCGCTCATCGGCGGACAGCGCTCATCGGCGCCCAGCGACCTCAGACGTCAAGGTCGGACAGGTGCTCGTAGCGCAGCGCCAGTCCGTTGACGATGTTGTGCATCAGCGCCAGCGCGGCTCGCGTGTTGGCATGGGCCACCGGCGGGAGGTCCTCGGCGCACAGCGCCTTGAGCTCGTCGTACACCGCCAGCAGACGCGTCTCGGCCTCGGTCATCTCGCCGCCGAGCAGATCCTCGGTGCGCGGGGTCATGACGGCGCTCCGATCGGAGCGTCGCGCTTGTCGATCGTGCGCTTGGCCTTGAGCTCGAAGCGGGGCAGCTCGCCCTCGCCGGCGCGTTCGATGCGGAAGTTCAGGCCCTCGTGGGCCTGAGACAGGCGCTTGTGCAGCGTCTCTGACAGACCATCCCAGCCGGCGTCACCGGCGTCGGCCTTGAGCTCGACGCGCAGCGTGATCTCGTCACGGACGCCCTCGCGGGTGATCACCGTCTGGAACTCGTCGACCTCGGCGTACTCGCGCACGATCGCCTCGATCGCCCGAGGGTAGACGTTGGTCCCGCGGATGATCTTCATGTCGTCCACGCGGCCGAGGATGCCGCCCTCGTAGATGTCGAACACGCGCCCGCACGCGCAGGTGGAGGCGGGCACCTTGCGCACGAGGTCGCCGGTGCGGTAGCGCAGCAGGGGGATCGCGCCGCGCCCGAACGACGTCACCACCCGCTCGCCGCTCTGCCCGTAGTCCGCCGGCTCGAGCGTGGCGGGATCGATGACCTCCTCGATCACGTGGTCCTCGATGATGTGCGTGCCGCCCGGCTGGTGGGCGCACTCGAACACCATGATCGTGCCGATCTCGGTCATGCCGGCGGTGTCGAAGGCCTTGGCGCCCCACTGCTCCTCGATGAGCGCCTTGGTCTGCGGGATGGAGCCGGCGGGCTCGCCCGAGAGGATCAGACGGCTCACCGCCGAGCCGGGCAGGTCGATCCCGAGGGTGTGGGCCTCCTGGGCCAGGCGCAAGGCATAGGTGGGGGTGGAGGCAACCACGGTGGCGCCGAAGTCGACGATCTGGCGCACCCGGGCCTCGGTGGTCTGGGCGCCGCCCGGGACGTTGAGCACGCCGATCTTCTCCATCGAGTAGTGCAGGCCCCAGAAGCCGATGAACGAGCCGTAGCCGAAGGCGATGTAGGCGGTGTCGCCCGGGCGCACGCCGCAGCCCCAGATGCCGTAGGCCCACATCTCGGCGATCCACGCCCAGTCCTTGCGCGAGTCGAGCGCGCGCAGCGGGCCCTTGCCGGTCGTGCCCGAGGTGGTGTGCACGCGGATGGCACCGGCGCCCGAGATGGTGGGCAGCTCACCGTAGGGCGGGTGCTCGAACTGGGACTCCATCCAGTCCTCGCGGGTGAGCATCGGCAGCGAGCGCAGGTCGTCCAGCGAACCCAGGGCATCGGGGTCGACGTCGGCCAGCGTGCGCCGGTACCACGGGCTGCGCTCCTTGGCCCACGCGATCTGGCGCCGCAACTTGGCCATCTGCAGAGCCTCGAGTTGCGGGCGCTCGAGGGTTTCGATCTTCGGATTCCAGTAGGCGCTCTCTGCCAAGGCTGCGCGGCAGCATACCGCCCGCCAGAGCGCCCCGGTCGAGTATCGTCGCGCGGCATGAGCCCGTTTCGCGCGAGCGCGGCCCTCACCGACGAGTGGCAGAACTTCGATTTCTCCCTGGCCGACGGCGTGGCCACGGTGCGTCTCAACCGCCCCGAGAAGCTCAACGCGCTGACCTTCCAGGCCTACGCCGACCTGCGCGATCTCATCGCCGAACTGCCCGCGCGCGGCGGGGCGCGGGTCCTGGTCATCTCCGGCGAGGGCCACGGCTTCTCCTCCGGCGGCGACGTGGAGGAGATCATCGGGCCGCTGCAGGAGATGGGCACCGCCGAGCTGTTGGAGTTCACGCGCATGACCGGCGCCGTCGTCCAGGCCCTGCGTGAGTGCCCGGTCCCGGCGATCGCCGCCATCAACGGCGTGGCTGCCGGCGCCGGGGCGGTCCTGGCCCTGGCCTGCGACTTCCGGGTGATGGCGGAATCGGCCTCGTTCGCGTTCCTGTTCACACGCGTGGGGCTGGCCGGAGCCGACATGGGCTCGGCCTACCTGCTGCCGCGGATCGTGGGGCTGGGCCGCGCCACCGAGCTGCTCATGCTGGGCGACAAGGTGACGGCGCGCCGCTGCCACGAGATCGGCCTGGCCACGTCGGTCACCGCCGACGACCACCTCGCCGATCACGTGAGCGCGCTGGCCCAGCGGCTGGCCGAGGGCCCGGCCTTCGCCTACTCCACCACCAAGTCGCTGCTCACCCGGGAGCTCGACATGCCGCTCGGGTCAGCCATCGAGCTCGAGGCGATCACCCAGGCGCTGCTCATGCACTCCGAGGACTTCGAGGAGTTCTACGCCGCGTGGAGCGAGGGCCGCCGCCCGGACTGGAGGGGCCGGTGACCGAGATCATCAACTCGCCGGATCTCGCCGCCCCCGTCGGCTTCTCCCACGCCGTGCGCGCCGGTGACACCGTCTACCTCGGGGGCCAGGTGGCCCAGGCCCCCAATGGCGCCGTCACCGGCGACACGATCGCAGAGCAGTTCGACGTCGCCGCCGCCAATCTGATGACGGCGCTGCGCGCGGCCGGCGGCGAGCCCTCGGACCTCGTCTCGCTGCAGGTCTTCGTCACTGCGGTGAGCGAGTACAAGGCGTCGCTGCGCGAGCTGGGCCAGGTCTGGCGCACGCACTTCGGGCGCCACTACCCGGCGATGGGCCTGTTCGGCGTCACCGAGCTGTTTGATCCCGCGGCCAAGGTGGAGTTGATGGGGGTGGCCGTGGTGGCGCCGCGCGACGCATGACCGCCGCCCTCGACATCCATCTCAACCGCGACCAGGTCGACCTCTACGAGCGAACCCGGTCGCTGGCCACCGAGTTCCTGGCGCCGATCGCCGCCGCCGGGGAGCCCGGGCGCGTCAACCGCCCGCTGGTCGCGGCGCTGGCCGAGCACGGGCTGCTGGCCCGCCTGTTCGAACGCGATCACGTCAGCGCGATCGAGCTGTGCCTCATCCGCGAGGGCCTGGCCCGCGGCTGCACCGAGGCCGAGACCGCCTTTGCGCTGCAGGGCCTCGGCGCCTACCCGATCGCCCAAGCCGGATCCGAAGCGCTCAAGGCGCAGTGGATCCCCGGGGTGGCCGCGGGCACCGCCGTCGCGGCGTTCGCGCTCACCGAGCCCGATGCCGGTTCAGACCCGGCGGCGCTGTCGCTGCACGCGGCGCCCGACGGCGAAGGCGGATACCGCCTGAGCGGTGAGAAGCTGTGGATCTCCAACGCCCCGGACGCCGACGTGTACACCGTCTTCGCGCGCAGCGCGGCGGCCACCGGGGCGCGGGGACTGACCGCCTTCGCCGTCCCCGGCGACTCGCCCGGGCTGAGCGGCGAGTCCCGGGACATGCTCGCCGCCCACGCCATCGGTTCGCTCACCTTCGACGACGTGCCCGTCGGGCCCGAGCAGGTGTTGGGCGCGCCCGGCGACGGCTTCCGCGTGGCGATGGGGACGCTTGACCTCTTCCGGCCGAGCGTCGGAGCGTTCGCCATCGGCATGGCCCGCACCGCGCTGGAGCTCACCGCCGCCTACGCCCTGGAGCGCGAGACCTTCGGCAAGCCCCTGAAGGAGCACCAGGCGGTGGCCCACCGGCTGGCCGAGCTGCACGCCCAGACCGAGGCGGCGCGGTTGCTCGTCCACCAGGCGGCGCTGGCCTACGACGCCCGGGTGTCCGATCCCGGCGTGGCCGCGATGGCCAAGCTGCTGGCCACCGAGACCGCCCAGCAGGCGGTCGACGCGGCGGTCCAGTTCCATGGCGCCATCGCGCTCGAGCAGGGCCATCCGCTCGAGCACCTCTACCGC
This sequence comes from uncultured Actinomycetota bacterium, assembly GCA_963758035.1. Lineage (GTDB taxonomy): Bacteria > Actinomycetota > Thermoleophilia > Solirubrobacterales > Solirubrobacteraceae > Palsa-465. The sequence continues at coordinate 519,536 of CAVWTW010000008.1, read as the reverse complement.
GACGTACGCGCGCCCCGGATCTACGAGGGCGCGTCTGAGATCCAGCGCGAGATCATCGCGCGGTCGTTGTTTCGCGCCGCCGAGGCCGAGGCCGAGGCGCAGGGGTGAGCCGGCCGCGCACGGTGGTCGTCACCGGCGGGGCCAAGGGGATCGGCCGGGCCACGGTGGAGCGCTTCGCCACCCTCGGGGAGCGCGTGGTGGCGCTCGGGCGTGACGAGGCGGCGCTGGGCGCCCTGGAGGTCGAGACCCACGTGTGCGACGTCACCGACGAGGCCGCCGTGGCGCGCGTGTTCGGCGCGCTCGGCGCCGTCGACGTGCTCGTCAACAACGCCGGGATGGGCGAGTCCGCGCCGCTGCACCAGACCACGCTGGCCTCCTGGCAGCGCCACCTCGAGGTCAACGCCACCGGCGCGTTCCTGTGCATGCGCGCGGTCGCCCCCGGCATGCGCGAGCGCGGCGACGGGGCCATCGTCACCGTCGCCTCGACGGCCGGGCGCGTCGGCGTCCCCTACACGACCGCCTACACCGCCTCCAAGCACGCGGTCGTCGGCCTCACCCGGGCGGTAGCCGCCGAGTTGGCCGGCACCGGGGTGCGCGTCAACGCCGTCTGCCCCAGCTTCGTCCGCACCGACATGACCGATCGCTCGATCGCCCACATCGTGGAGCGCACCGGGCGCTCAGCCGAGCAAGCCGAGGCGGCCCTGGCCGCGGCCTCGCCGCTGGGCCGCCTGCTCGAGCCCGAGGAGGTGGCCGACGCGATCGTGCACCTCGCCTCGCCGGCGGCGGCCGCGATCAGCGGCCAGGCGTGGGTCATCGACGGCGGCGGGGTCCAGGCTTAGGGCTACTGCGGTCAGCAACGACTGGGGCACGAGGCGCTACCAGGGTGCGAACTGCGGCTTTAGAAGGAGGGGCAGGCGGTGGCGGGGGCCCCGCGACGGCGCGGTTTCTGAACGCACAGAGCACACAGTCGCCGTTTGCGAAGTGTGTGCTCTGGAACCGCAGTCATGCTGAACGCACAGAGCACACGGTCATGGGAAGGGGAGTGTGTGCTCTGTGCGTTCAGGATTGCGGCGCGTTTCGGCCCGCGGCCGCCGACGTTCGGACCACTCAAGCGTCTATGCCCCTGCGGCGGCGAGGGCGTCGTCCAGCGCGCACCCGTCCCCGCCGGACGGCAGGACGGCATACCCGTCGAGCGCGTCCAGGAAGGCCCGCACCACCACCGGATCGAACTGGCTGCCGGCGCAGCGCTCGAGCTCCTCGCGCGCGGCCTCCGCCGGCATCCCGCCACGGTAGGGACGATCGGCGATCATCGCCTCGTAGGCGTCGGCGACGGCGAGGATGCGCGCCTCGAGCGGGATCTCTTCGGCGCTGAGCCCGTCCGGGTAGCCGCGCCCGTCGATGCGCTCGTGGTGGGCTCGCACCCATTGGGCGATGTCGGTGAGGCCGGCGTGCAGCAGGATGCGGGCACCGATCTCGGGGTGGCGCCTCATCTCCTCCCACTCCACGTCGCTCAGCGCGCCGGGCTTGTAGAGGATCGCGTCGGCGATCCCGAGCTTGCCGAGATCGTGCAGGACGCCGGCGGCGTGGATGCGCTCCACCCGCTCGGGGGCGAGCTCGAGCCGCACCGCGATCTCGCGCGCGAACTCGCCGACCGTGCGCGAATGCTGGCCTGTGCTCCGGTCGCGCATGTCGAGGGCCTCCGCCAGGAGCATCGCGGCCGCCAACCGCAGCTCCGAGGACGCCTCGGAGCCCGTCCCGGCCTCGCGCAGGCTCTGCTCCACGCCGATCGCGGCGTGGTCCACCACTGACATCAGGTAGGCGATCTGCTCGTCGGTGGGGCGGCGGCCGGTGGCCGGCTGATCGACCGACACCGCGCCGAGGATCGTCCCGTCCTGGCCGCGCAGCGGGAGCAGGAGCATGTCGTCGGGGTGCCAGCCCTCAGGTCCCGGGACCGCGCTCGTCGCCGGGGTCCAGTGGACGATCTGGTCACTCCAGTCCGAGGTCCCGACGGGCAGCCAGATGGCGCCCTGGCGCGCGAACTCGGGGGCCATCACCGGCTCCCACTCAGACCACGGGCTGGCGGTCCCGATCAGCGTGGCCCGGGCGTCGTCGTCACCGAGGACGGTGACGATCCGCATCTCGCCGGTGGGCTGGTCGATCAGGTTGACGGCGACGACGTGGAAGGACAGCTCGGAGCGGATCGTCTCCGCCAGCGCGTCGAGCACGGGGAGCGGCCCCTGGCCCGAGGCGGCGGCGCGCGAGACGGTCAGCATGCTGCGCAGGTGGCGGGGCACCGGCCCGTCGGCCGGTTCGTGCTGACGTCGGCCGGCCGCATCAAGGGCGGCGTCGGCGGCCAGGACCGTCCGGTTGCGTCCGCGCCGCTTGGCGTCATAGAGCGCGGCGTCGGCACGGGCGAGCAGGCGGTCGGTGTCATCGGACCCGGTGGCCACGCCGACCGAGACCGTGACCACGCCGCCGACCCCGTCGGGGTGGGGAACGGCGGCGGCCTGCACCGCGGCGCGGACGCGTTCGGCCACGGCCTGGGCCTCGTCGGCGTCCCGTATTGCGGAGGATGAGCAGAAGCTCCTCGCCGCCGAAGCGATAGGAGAGATCACCGCTGCGCAGCGTCGCCCGCACGATCGCCGAGATCGTCCGCAGGGCGTGGTCACCGGCGAGATGGCCGAGGCGATCGTTGTAGGCCTTGAAGTGGTCCACGTCGCACAGCGCCACGGCGAAGCTGCCCTCGTGGTCGCGCCGGGCTCCCAGCTCCAGGAGATCGTCGGCCAGCGCGCGGCGGTTGCGCATGCCGGTGAGCGGGTCGCGCCGGGAGTCCTCCACCAGCTGGGCATTGAGCCGCGCCAGCTCGGCCTCGCGCTCGGCCAGCGCGGTCCGCGCGGCACGCTCGCGGTCCAGCAGATGGTGCAGGCGCCGCTCCAGCAACCCGCCGCGGGCGATGAACGCCGCGCCCGAGACCAGGAGGCCGACCCCCAGAGCGATGCCGACCGCCCTGGAGCCGTGGGTGAGGTGGGCCTGCAGGAGCGCGCCGAGCAGCGCGATGAACAGGGCCCCCGGCAGGATCCAGCCGCTGCGGGCGGGCTCGTCGGCCTCGACGGCTGTCTCGGAGCGCCGCGCCGCCGCCAGACCGCCGGCGGCGATCATGATCAGGCCGACAACCCACAGCGGGTCGAGCAGGGTGTGTCCGGGGACGTAGTCGGCAGCGAGCAACTGCACGCTCCACAGCACGAAGGCGACGGCCTGGGCAGCCATCCCGCCCAGGACCAGCCAGGCCACGGGCCGGCGGTAGCCGCGCAGCGCGCCCCCGATGATGGCCTGCAGGGTCACGGCCGCGGCGGCGACGTAGATGGACGGATAGATGAGCGCGGACACCTTCGGCGCCATCGCCAGGGGCGAGGCGGCCACGTGAGGCCAGAGCTCGCCGATGGTGAGGGCCACGGCGGCGACCGTCGTCGGCAGGGTCTCGGCCAGCACCACGACGCGGACCGAGCGCGAGCGTGCGTCGGAGCGGATGAGGCTCGCCGTAACGAGGACGGCGAAGCCCCACCAGGCGATGTCGGCCAGATTGGGTGACCGGGGAAGGCCAATCACGCCGTAGAGATCCCAGAGCACCTGGCCGCTGACCCAGCACGCCGCGGCGGCGGCCCACAGGGCAAACCGGCGGCGCTGGCGTCCGGTCGACGCCCGCCGGGCCAGCAGCATGCCGCCCAGGGCCGCGAGCGCCGAGGACGTCCACGCCACGTCTAAAAGCAGACCGACATGGCGCGGGGCGAAGTGAGAGGCGACCGTCGCGATCGCGCCCACGGCAGCGGCCAGCGCGACGCTGATGCGCTGCGCTGATGACGCCTCCACTGCTCGGCAGTCCTTGCCCATACCCAGACCATCGGCATAGCCAGCCGCTACTTTATGCCCGTTTTACAGGCGCTCCGGTGCCCCGAACCGGCCCACCAGCCCCCCGTGATCGTGGAACCGGGTGATCGACTCCACGCCGTCGGAACCGACGCCGATCACGAACATGCCCGCGCGCACCCACTCGCCGTCGATGTGCAGGTAGTAGGCGTACGCGGGCTGGAGGTTGGCGGTGACGGGCACGAGCCGCCACGTCCGCGAGATGCGCCGAGGGATGCGCTCGCGCAGGAACCGCTCGACGGCATCACGGCCGCAATGCCATTCGGGCTGCGGAGGCATGCTCACCACCGCGTCCGCCGTCAGCAGGGCGACCACGCCCTCGATGTCGTCGCGCTCGAGGGCGTCGGCGAAGCGGGTGACCAGGTCGGCTTCGTCACCGGTGCGGGGGATGGCCAGGCGGTCCTGGCGCGGTGCCAACCGCTTGTCCAGCGTCCCCCGCGCGCGTTGCAGCGCGCTGTTGACCGAGGCCTCGCTGGCGCCGAGCATGTCGGCGACCTCGTCGGCGTGGAAGCCGAGGACGTCGCGCAGGACGAGCACCGCCCGCTGGCGGGGCGCCAGGTGCTGGAGCCCGGAGACGAAGGCCAGCGCGACGGACTCCTTGGCCTCATAGCGGGCCTCGGGCCCCGGAGCCACGTCGATCACGCCCTCCAACAGCGAGTCGGGATACGGCGTCAGCCAGCTGATCTCAGCGAAGCTCTCGGGCGGATGGACCATGCCCGGCCGGTCGCCGGGCGCCGCCTGCGGGCGCCGCCGTCGGTCGCGCATGGCGTTGAGGCAGCGGTTGGTGGCGATCGTGTACAGCCACGCCCGGAGCGAGGAGCGGCCCTCGAACTGCTCGAGCGCCCTCCACGCCGCCAGCAACGTCTCCTGGAGCAGGTCCTCGGCGTCCTGCAGGGAGCCGGCGATCCGGTAGCAGTGCAGCTGGAGCTCGCGGCGGTAGGGCTCGGTGAGCGCGGCGAACGCGTCCTCGTCGCCGCGCTGCGCGCGGGCGAGGCGGTTGTGCTCCAGGCGCTCCTGCTGCCAGGCCATGTCAGGCATCCACTCCGCTACGACACCAGTGGGCGCCGAAAATCATCGCTCAATTGTCGCGGGGCGCCGGGTCTCAACCAGCGAGGACTAAAACGATCGCAAGGAGGAGCCGTGAATGTGAAGACCGCCCGCTGGGTCCTCGTCCTGAGCTCGGTGGCATCGCTGATGGTGGCACTCGACGCGCTGGTCGTCGCCACCGCGCTGGAGACGATCCGCCGCCACCTGCACGCCTCGCTCGGCGAGCTGGAGTGGACCGTCAACGCCTACGGGCTGAGCTTCGCCGTGCTCCTCCTCCCCGCCGCCGCCCTCGGGGACCGGATCGGGCGCCGCCGGCTGTTCGCCGCCGGCCTGGGCCTGTTCGTGCTGAGCTCGATCGCGTGCGCGCTGGCGCCCACCGCGGGCCTGCTCATCGTCGCCCGGGCCGTGCAAGGGTCGGCGGCGGCGGCGGTGGCACCGATGTCGCTCGCCCTGCTCTCCACCGCGTATGCGCCCGAGCGCCGCGGCTGGGCGATGGGCGTCTACGGCGGGATCACCGGCATCGCGGTGCTGAGCGGGCCCGTCATCGGAGGCGCCGTCACCCAGGGGCTGGCGTGGCAATGGGTGTTCTGGATCAACGTGCCGATCGGCCTGGCGGCGATTCCGCTGGTGCTGACGCGCATCCCGGAGAGCTACGGCCCGAGAGCGCGGCTGGACACGCGCGGGCTGGTCCTGGTCACCGCCGCGGCGCTGGGGATCGTCTGGGGGCTGGTGCGCGGCAACGACGCCGGCTGGGGCAGCGCCGAGGTCATCGGCGCGCTGGCCGGCGGGCTGGCCGCCCTGGTGGCGTTCGTGCTGGTCGAGCGCCGGGTGGCCCAGCCGATGCTGCCCCCGCAGATGTTCGCGCGCCGGGGGTTCTCGGCCGGGACCGCAGCCACCTTCCTGTTCTCGGCCTCGCTGTACAGCGCGGTGTTCTTCATGGCCCAGTTCCAGCAGATCTCGCTGGGGCAGGGGCCGCTGGACGCCGGACTGCGGCTGTTGCCGTGGACGGCGACGCTGTTCTTCGTGGCACCGGTCGCGGGGGCGCTGACCAACCGCATCGGCGCGCGGACGCTGGTCACGCTCGGACTCGGCCTGCAGGCGGGCGGGATGGCCTGGGTGGCCGCGATCGTCTCGCCCGGTATGACGTACTGGCACACGATCGCCCCGATGGTGATCGCCGGCGCCGGCGTGTCCATGGCGATGCCCCCAGCCCAGTCCGCGGTCATGAACGCGGTGGCCCGGAACGATCTGGGCAAGGCCTCCGGCGCGTTCACGACGATGCGCCAGCTCGGCGGCGTCTTCGGCCTGTCCGTCGCCGCAGCGGTGTTCTCAGGTGCGGGGAGCTACGCGTCGCCCGAGGCCTTCTTTCACGGCTTCGTCCCGGCCCTGACGGTGTCCGCCGCGCTGTCGGCGGGCGGCGCGCTCGTGGCGACCTTGCTGCCCCGCCGTACCCCCCAGATGGAGGTTTCTGCAGAGGTTCCCAGCGGCCAGGAAGCGCGCCCCGCCGGCCGCGTGGCGACCCTCCCCGAGCTGGTCAAATAGTGGCTGTCAGCAGGGAAAACGTGCTAGTACGATCCGCCCTGATGTCCATTCGCAGGGCGCACCAACGTACGCATCGCGAAAGGACAGGTTTTTGGCAACTTGACTTTTCCTTATCAAACGGGGTACTAAACCCCTCATGGAGTCGCAGCTCGCCGCATTGGGGACCGGCGGTGCTCCCTCGCGGGGCCATCGCACACTCGCCGAAAAGGCCTACGAGACGCTGCACACTGCCATCATCACGGGAGTGCTGCGGCCGGGTACGCGCCTGCCGATCGAGGAGCTGGCCGAGCAGCTGGAGATGAGCCCGATGCCGATCCGAGAAGCCGTCCGGCGCTTGGACGCGGCGGGGCTCGTGGACAACGTCCCCCACCGGGGCGCCCGCGTCACCGAGCTGTCGGTCATCGACCTCGCCGAGGTCTACGAGGTCCGTCTCGCCCTCGAGCCCCTGGCCATCCGCCGCACCGCCGCCCGCTTCACCCAAGCGCAGGCCGCCTACGCCCGTACGTGCCTCGACCAGCTCGAGAGCATGTCCGACGAGACCTCCGAGGCCACCTCCGAGGCGCACGCCCGCTTCCACTTCGCCTTCTACGATGCCGCCGAGTCGGCGTGGCTGCTGCGCCTGATCCGGCCGCCGTGGCAAGTGAGCGAGCGCTATGCATTGGAGTGGCCGCAGGTGCGCCGGCTGGACGCGCGAGCGCGCGAGCACCGCGAGATCCTGGCCGCCTGTGAGGCTCACGACCCCGAACGAGCGGCGCAGGCCCTTCACGACCACCTGACGACGACGGCCAACAGCGTGGCCAGGGCGATGGGCGGCGACCCGCTCTACCGCCTCTAGGCCGGGCTACCCGGCGAAGTCCGGATTGGCCCCGCGCACCGAGGCGGCACGGCCAGCCGGCTGCTCCCACTCTTCCTGGCGCCCAAGCGCCGTCTCCTCGAGCAGGTAGTAGGAGCCGCCGATGGTCTCGAGCCCCCGGGCGTAGACCGAATAGGTGTGGGAGACGCGATCGCCATCTCGCAGGAAGCACGAGCGTCCGGGGAACTCGCCCGCCAGCTCGACTTCCTGGCCGGCCGCGGCGAACCCCTCGCGGGTGCGGAAGTTGTACTGCACCGGGGCCACGGACTCGTCGAGCGTGACGTGGAAGTCGTAGTTGAAGTCCGAGCCGTGCGACGAGTACCACGGAAACGTCCAGCCCTGGCGCCGGCGGTAGTCGGCGATCTTGGCGTGGGGCGCGCGGGTGAACGCCTTCTCGCGCGCCAGCAGCTCCGTGCGGGCGGCGACCCATGCGTCGTGGCTGGCGATCTCGGGCAGGCTCAAACCGACCTCCTGGTTCTCAGATGTTCTCATCACCCTAGACCCGCGCCCGCGCGGGAACTCATCGACGCGAGCGGCGGGCGCCGCGGCCGCGGAAGTGCCGCGGCGCCCCCTTTGCTCGCTCAGTGCAACAGGGCGAGTGAGTTTGCCGACGGGCCGTTGCCGGCGTCGTCAACGAGGTACAGGCTTCTGTGATTGGGCGCCACGGCCAGGCCGAACAGGTCGCCGCCGCCGTTGGGGATGAGGTTGCGCACGGCCGCATGCCCGCCGGCGGGCGTTGTCTCCACCATCCGCCCATCGCCGCCGTTGGCCGAGACGATGTTCCCGTTCGGCGCGATGGTCAGGCCGAGCGGGTCGTTGAGCGGCCCGCCGTGGGCGACGGTCATGCCGGCGCCGGCCAGCACGGTCATGCGCGTCATCGCGCCGGGCACGGCCGCGATCCGGTTGGCGTTGGAGTCAGCCACGTAGAGCACGTCGCCGCGCCCCAGGCCGACCCCGGTGGGGCCGACGACGAGCGCGTTGGGATCGGTGTGCTCGCCGAAGCCGGTGGCGATCACGCGGTTGGAGGTGACATGGACCGCCCCCCCGCCCACCGAGAGATCGATCCGGACCACCGTCCCGCGCCGGACGACGTGGCCGTGCGCGGCCACGGTCCCGTTCAGCACGTTGGTGACGAACAGCGTCGCGTGGCTGCCTCCGTCCACCCAGGTCATGTCCCACGGCCCGTTGATGTCGGGCGCGCGGAGGGTGGCGGCGACGTGTCCGGCGGAGTTGAGCACGGTGAGCGCGCCGGCGGTGGCGCGCGCCGAGTTGCCGCCGGGCGCGGGCAAACTCCCGACGATCACAAACCCGCTGCGAAGCACCGCCAGAGCCGTGGTCAGTCCCACCGCCGGGGTGGCGGTGGGCCGGGGCACGACGGCGAACACGCGCTGATGGCCGGACGGAGAGATCTCCACGACGCTCGAGCCCGTCCCCTGCAGGTTCTGCTTGTCGTTGAAGTTGGAGATCAGGACGTCGCCGCGCACCAGCCGGCCGGCGCTGCGCGGGACTACGACAAGCCCGTAGGGATTGACGTCGCCCTTGGCCGGCCCGCCGGCGGGGACCGCACTGGCGACGTGGGAGAAGGTGTGCAGCGGCCCCAGGAACGAGCCGGTGGCAGCGAGTGCCGCCGCTGAGGCGGTGAGGGCGACCGTCAATGCGCCTGCGGCGGCCGCCCGGGTATATCGGTTGTGCACCTGAGCCCCTTTCGCTCGGTAGCTGGACGCAGGGAAGCAGCGTCCGTCTACGCGCTCGGACTCCGGCGGCGCGATTTCCTTCCCGGGCCTAACGCACTCTCAACGGCCGAGGTAGGCCCGCTTGAGGTCCTCGGACTTCAGCAGGTCACCGGCCGGGCCCGAGAGCACCAGCGAGCCGGTGGCCAGCACGTAGCCGCGGTCAGCGATCGACAGCGCCATGGTGGCGTTCTGCTCGACCATGAGGATGGCCACGCCGGACTCGTGGACCTCCTTGATGATGCGGAAGTTCTGCTGGACCAGCGCGGGCGAGAGGCCCATCGACGGCTCGTCCATGAGCAGCAGGCGGGGCCGGGACATGAGCGCGCGGCCCATGGCCACCATCTGCTGCTCGCCGCCCGACAGGGTGCCGGCGTACTGCGCGCGGCGCTCGTGGAGGCGGGGGAACAGCGTGTGCACGCGATCGAGGTCCTCCTTGAAGGTCGTGCCGTCGCGCAGTACGGCGCCGAGCTCGAGGTTCTCGGCCACCGTCATGTGACCGAAGAGCCGCCGGTTCTCGGGCACGATGGCCATCCCGCGGGCGATGCGATCGGGCACGGCGTGGCGAGTGACGTCCTCGGAGTCGAGCAGCACCCGTCCCGTGCGCGGGCGGACCAGCCCCAGGATCGTCTTGAGCGTGGTCGACTTGCCCGAGGCGTTGCCGCCGAGCAGGCACACCAGCTCGCCCGCGTCGACCTCGATGGTGATCCCCTCGAGGATCCGCATCTTGCCGTAGTAGGTGGTGACGTCATCCAGACGCAGCAGCATGGTCAGGCCTCCGCCAGCGCCTCGGGATCGCGCCCCATGTAGGCCTCGACCACGGCCGGGTGGTTGGCGACCTGATCGAAGGTGCCCTCAGTCACCTTGACGCCGTGGTCGAGCGCGACGACGCGATCCGAGATCCCCTCGACGACGTGCATGTCGTGCTCGATGACGAGGATCGACACCGACAACTCGTCGCGCAGGCGGCCGATGACCTCGGTCACCTCGAGCGTCTCGTTGGGGTTCATCCCCGCCGCCGGCTCGTCGAGCAGCAGCAGCTTGGGGCGCGTGGCCAGCGCGCGGGCGATCTCCAGGCGACGCCGGTTGGCGTAGGACAGGCTGTAGGCGGGCTGGTCCCAGCGATAGCCGGCCAACCGCTCGCCGAAGAAGGACAGCACCTCCTCGGTGAGGGCGTGGACCTCGCGCGCCTCGCGCCGCGCGCGGGGCAGTCGCATCATCGACTCCAGCGGCGTGGCCTTGGTGGCCCCGTAGGTGGCGGCCATGACGTTCTCGCGCACGGTCATGTTGAGAAACAGCCGCAGGCTCTGGAACGTCCGTGCGATGCCGGCGTCGGTGATCTTGTGAATCGGGCGCCCGGCGATGCTCTCGCCGGCGAGCCGGATGTCGCCCTCGTCGGGCGCATAGACCCCGGTGATGGCGTTGAACACGGTGGTCTTCCCGGCGCCGTTGGGCCCGATGATGGACACGATCTCACTCTCGGCCACCGTGAGGTCGAGACTGGTCAGGGCGCGCAGGCCGCCGAAGGTGATCCCCAGGCCGTCGAGCTCGAGCAGCGGGGCGTGGCCTTCCATCACATGACCTCCACGCGCATCGTCCCCAGCAATCCCTGTGGTCGAGCGATCATCGTCGCAATCAGGATCGCACCGATGAGGATCTGGGCGGTGATCGACGGGTTGACGATCAGCCGGCTCTCCCAGCAGCAGGCGGCCACGTAGAGGGTCGGGACGAGGAGGTAGGCGCGCCATTGCTCGCGGATGCGGGTGAGCGCGAAGACCAGGACGATGAGGGCGATGTAGAGGACGTTGCCGAAGCCGACGGCGTCCTTGGGGACGATCACCCAGTGGCTCACGACGTCGCCGATCCAGCCCGTGCTCCCCGGCGACCCCGCGGTGGCGCTGGGCGAGATCGCGCCGACGATCGCGTGCAGCGCGAGGCCGAGCACCACCGTCCCCGCGAGCACCGCCCCCAGCTTCCGCCACGGCCGCACCTTGGCCACCAGCCCCAGCAGGATGAGCCCGTAGAACAGGTACCCGGCGTCGGCGGGGCTGGAGACCATCTGCTGGCCGACGGTGACCACGATGCCGCCGAGGACCGCCCCGGCGATCGAGCCGGCGCCGCCCAGCACCAGGCAGGCGTAGATGAGGATGAGGATGTTGGCCGTGAAGTTGGTGGGGAACACGTTGTCCTGCTGAGCGGCGAAGACCGTGCCGGCCACGGCCCCGACGGCTGCTGCGAAACCGATGGCCATGATCTTCAGCGCTCCAGTGGGGATCGTCATCGCCTCGGCGGCGAGCTCGTCCTCGCGGACCGCGCGCCAGGCGCGGCCCGTTCTGGAGGTGTCGAGTAAGTGGAGTAACCCCATCAGCACCGCCAGGACGACCAGCGCGAAATAGAAGTAGCCCTGCGGGGTGGTGATCTGGGCGCCGAAGGCGTGGATCGGGTCCAGCCCGAACAGCCCGTTGACGCCGCCGAGCTTGCCGGTGTCGACGTTGTTGACGACCTCCATGAACGCCTGGCCCACGAACAGGGTGACGATCGCCAGGTAGTCGCCGGAGACCCGGAGCGACACCAGGCCCACGACCGCCCCGAAGATCGCGGCGGCTCCGAACACGATCGGGATCGACACGATCGCCGCCCAGTGGGTGGTGCCCGAGGAGAGCACGGCGTAGCCGTAGGCCCCGAAGCCGAAGAAGGCGACGTAGCCGAGATCGAGCAGTCCGGCCCAGCCGACGGCGATGTTGAGACCGAGGCTGAGCATGGCGTAGATCAGGGCGTTGATCGCCACCTGCTCGATGTTCGAGTTGAGGTTGAGCTGGCCGAAGACGAGCCCCACCAGCACCGCGAGGGCCAGGCGGGGCCACCACCCCACACGCGCCTCCGCGGTGTACATGACGCGCCGCCACCCGGTGCCGGCATCGCGCCGATCCGTGTGCTGGGCCACCCATTCGTCGACGCCGATCGGCACTGGCTCTCCGCTCTCCTCAGACCTTCTGCAGGGCGGGACGGCCGAAGATGCCCGTGGGCCGCACGAGCATGGTGACGATGAGGATCCCGAACACGATCAGATCGGTGTACTTGCTGGAGATGTAGCTGGCGGCGAACGCCTCGCAGAGGCCGATGAACAGGCCGCCGATCATCGCGCCCGGAATGCTGCCGATGCCACCGACGACGGCGGCGGTGAACGCCTTCAGACCGGCGAGGAACCCGATCGTGGCCGAGATCTGGTTGAAGGCGAGTCCGGACATGACCCCGGCCACGCCGGCCATCGCCGACCCGATGAAGAATGTGTAGGAGATGACGCGGTCGACGTTGATGCCGAGCATCTCAGCGGCCTCGCGGTCCGATGCCACCGCACGCATCGACTTGCCCAGCGTGGTGCGGTCCACCAGCCTCATCAGGCCGAACATCATCGCGATGCTCACGACGAAGATCGTGATCTGCACGGAGTCGATGTTCACGTCCCCGATGTGGATGCCGGAGTTGAAGGAGATGAAGCTGTTGGTGGAGTAGCTCTTGGTGAAGCCGCCGAACAGCAGCAGCACCGAGTTCTCCAGGATGAAGGACACGCCGAGCGCCGTGATGAGGGGCGCGATCCGAGGTGCGTCGCGGAGCGGGCGGTAGGCGAAGCGCTCGATCAGCACCCCCAGCACGCCGGTGCCCAGTCCCGCCACCACGAACATGATCGCCACCAGGAGGGGCACCGGGATGCTCAGCGCCGTCGGCCCGCCGAACCACTGGATGACGAAGTAGCCGATGTAGGCGCCCACCATGTACACGTCACCGTGGGCGAAGTTGAGCAGCTTGAGCACGCCGTAGACCATCGAGTAGCCCAGGGCGATGAGGGCGTACAGGAAGCCCGTAGTCAGGCCATTGATGATCGTCTGGATGAGCTCGTGCATGGCGTTAAAGGCTCACGCCTGGCCGGCGGCGCCACGGGCCCGAGGACCCGGTGGCGCCGCCGACCGGAGTGAGATCAGCGACTACTTGTTGGAGATCGTCTCGTACTTGCCCGAGGATGCGATCTTGAACAGGTAGCCCGGCTGGCCGACCAGGTCGCCGTTGGACTTGAACGCGACGTGGGCGGCGAGCGGGTTGTCGCCGGGGGCGATGTTCGTCTTGCGGATGGCCGCCAGCACGTTTGACCGGCTGGGGGTCTGGCCGCTCTTGCACACCGCCGCGATCGCCTTCATCTCGACGTCGGTGGCCTCATACGTCGGCACGCCGAAGGCGCCGTAGGGGCCGAACTGGGCCACACCGGTCACCAGCGACTTGTCCAGAGGGCGACTGGAACTCGAGATGTCGGGACCGAAGTTCGACACGTAGCTACCCGGGATCTTGAACTGCGACGGGGAGTTGGTGCCATCGGTACCGAACAGGATGGTCTTCTTGTGCTGCTGCTGGGCGGCGAGGCCGAACTGCTGCGCGTTGGCGGCGGCCTGCCACGGGAGCATCGTCACCGTCTCAGCCGGGGTCAGCTGCGACGTGACCAGCGAGTTGATGGCGTTGGCCAGCGTGGCGCCGGTGTCGGTGCCGTTGATGGTCTGGTGGTTGACCTTGATTCCGGCCTTCTGGAAGATCGGGATCATGGTCTTGGCCAGGCCCTGCGAGTAGGCCTCGTCATCGTCGATGACCAGCACCGCCTTGGGGTGCAGGTGGTTGATGACGTAGTTGGCGTCCTGCGGGCCCTGGATGTTGTCGTTGGGGACCACGCGCAGGAACGTCGGGTTCTTGCCGTCCGTGGTCAGCGCCGGCAGCGTCGCCGAGCCGGTGATGAATCCCATACCGGCGCGCCCGAACAGGGGCCCGACGGCCTCGACCTCCTGGCTCCCGGCCGGGCCGACCGCGGCCACGGCGCTGGAGGAGATGATCGCTTGGGTCTTCTGGGTGGCCAGCGACGGCGTCAGCTGGGTGTCGTCCTGCGCCATCGTCACGTCGGTGCCGTTGGCCTTGTTGTCCATCTGCACGGCGAGCTGCGCGAAGTGCAGCTGCTCGAGACCGACCTGCGCCACCGGGCCCGTGAACGGACCCTCGATGGCGATTGCCGCTTTGCAGCTCTTGCCCGACGAGCCCGATGACGAGCCCGCGGCGGCAGCGGCGCTCGACGTGGCCGACGAACTGCTGCTACTGCTGCTGGAACTTCCGCAGCCGACCGCCACGAGCGCCGTAAGCGCCGCAGCGACCAATGTCACACGTACCTTCATGGCCTGTTAACTCCTCCTCTGGAGTGGGTCCTGATTACTCTGATAGGCGGGGGTTCCGTCCGGATAGAAGGCGGCTGCCGGAGATCCCGCGGGCCGGAACACGGCGACGATGCGCATCGGCCCGGCGCCCGCGTTGGACAGGCAGTGCACCGTCCGCGCGGGTAGTTGGATGCACGAACCGGCGGTGACCGGCTGCGAGAAGGCTCCGGCCTCCATCCGGCCCTCGCCCTCGAGCACGTAGATCACCTCGTCGTAGGTGTGGAAGTGGTCCGGTGCGCGCTCGGTCGGGATGTAGCCGACGAAGTGGGTGGCCGAGCGCAGGCCCGTCCTGGGGTCGGCGACGATCCGAAACTCACGCTCGGTGGTCGCCCGCTCCATCTCCTGGTCGTCGAGCCGGGACACGCCCGGGGGCATCGGCGGCCCGGGACTGGGGTCCGGGACCCGGACCGCCACCAGTCGTAGCGGTCCGTTACCCGTGTTCTCGAGCTCGGCCTCTGACCCCGGCGGCAGGTAGATGCCAATGTCAGGCGCCAGCGCGTGTGCCTCGCCGCGGATGTGCAGACGGCCCTCCCCTGTGAGCACGAACAACGTCTCCTCGGCGTCCTCGGGGACCTCCACTGTGGCGCGCTGCCCGGCGCCGCACTCGAGCACGGCCTGCTGCAGCGCGTCAAATGCCGTTCGGGTTCCCAGCGTCACGCGGACACTGAGCCCGCTGGGACTGACGAAGGGCTCCACCTCGGGAGCGTTGATGACGTTCACAGCCGACATCGACGGCGGCTCCGGATGGCGGTGGGGAGAATCACTTGGGCTCGACAACGAAACCCGAGACATCCTGTCTCGGGGCGGGGCACCTTCGCACATTCGGGCGGCGGGGGTCAACCACCTGCTGTCGAAGCGTTCATTGCAGGGTGGCCTCGATGACGATCTCGGTGCCGGCGAGCGCCAGCGACACCGGGCACGTCGCCTTGGCCTGCTCGGCCAGCTCGGCGAAGCGCGCGGGGTCAAAGCCGGGTACGTCGCCGACGGTGCTGATGGAGATCCGGGTGATCCGGAATCCCTCCTCCTTCTGCTCCAGGCGGACGCGCGCGGTGGTGCGCAGATCCTGGGGCGGGGAGCCCGCCTCCTCGAGCAGGTTGGCCAGCGACATGGTGAAGCAGCCGGCCTCGGCGGCGGCGATCAGCTCCTCGGGGTTGGTGCCGCGCACCTCGTCCTCGACGCGATTGCGCAGCGTGAACTCCCCTTCAAATGCCCCGCTGCCCAGGGCGATACGCCCGCCTCCATCGGGCACGGTTCCCTTCCAGCTGGCCTCCCCGTGGCGGCTTACACGAACGCTCAAAGTGTCCAACACCCCCTCAGTCTGATTTTGTATGGCGATCAAACCATTACCGTGTGACCGCTGCAACCATGCGTAACCGCAGCTAACCAAGGAGAGGGCCGTGGCCGAGACGCTGAACCCCACGATCGACGTCGCCGAGGTGCGCCGGCGCTTTTCCGCGCTGGCCGGCGGCTTCGCCTTCCTGGACGCCCCCGGCGGGTCCCAGGTGCCCGACGAGGTGGGCGACGCCATCGCCCGTGCGCTGCGCGAGGCCAGCGCCAACCTCGGGGCCGGCTACGCCACGAGCTTCCGGGTCAAGGAGATCCTCGAGACCGCCGAGGCCCACGCCGCGCGCTTCCTGGGCTGCGACGCGCAGGAGATCACCTTCGGCGCCAACATGACCTCGCTGGACTTCACCTTCAGCCGCACCGCGGGCCGGGACTTCAAGCCCGGCGATGAGATCCTCGTCTCCTCCGCCGATCACGACGGCGGCGTGGCCCCGTGGATCGAACTGGCAGTCGACCGCGACCTGGTGGTGAAGCACATCGAGCTTCACCCCGACACGCTGCTCGACTTCGATGATCTGGCCGCCAAGCTGTCGTCGGGGCGCGTCCGGGTCGTCGCGTTCGCCTGGGCCTCCAACGCCGTCGGGACCGTCGTCGATGCCGCCCGGGTGTGCCGCATGGCCCACGACGCCGGGGCGCTGGCCTGGATCGACGCCGTCCACTACGCCGCCCATGAACCGATCGACGTCCGCGCCATCGACGCCGACGTGCTCATCTGCTCGCCCTACAAGTTCTGCGGTCCGCACCTGGGCATGGCCTACGGCAGGGCCGAGGTGACCTCGAACTGGCGCCCCTACAAGGCGCGCCCCGCTCCGACCGACCCGCTGGGCCGGCGCTTCAACACCGGCACCAGCCCCTACGAGCTGCTGGCCGGCTTCAACGCCACCATCGACTACCTGGACTCGATCGGCGGCTTCGAGGCGATCGCGCCCTACGAGCGGGCCCTGGGACAGCGGTTCCTGGACGGGCTCTCCGATGCGGTCACGGTGTACGGGCTGCCGACGATGGACGGCCGCGTGCCCACCTTCCTGGTCAACGTGGACGGGGTGCCGGCGGCCGATGTCGCCGCTCGTCTGGCCCAGCAGGACATCGGCGTGTGGGCTCACGACTCCTGGTACTCGCTGGACCTCTACAAGCGGTTGGGCTACGAGAACGACGCGATCCGGATCGGGTTCATCCACTACAACACGGTCGACGAGGTGGACCGGTTGGTGGCCGGGCTGGAGGGCGCGCGGGGCTAACCGGCGCGGGGCTAACGGTCCCCGTGCCCGATGGGACGATGGCCCCCGCCCGAGCCGCCGGAGCGCTCGGCCTCGAACACATCGACCAGCCGCGCCCGCACATCCCACAGCTTGGGCAGCTGCCGCTGGGCGATCAGCCGTGACAGGACCTGCACGGGCGTCCCGGCGGTCCCGCTGGTCTCCTCGCCGATGGCGCGGGCGACGACGCTGTAGTGGCGGAAGCGCCAGAGGCGGATGCGCTCGTCGTAGTCGGTGAGCAGCTCCGCCAGCTGGTTGAGCGCCTGGTGGTCGGCCCCGTGGCGGTAGAGCTCGACGAAGGTGATCTCGGCGCGCTCCAGGGCGCGGTCAAAGGCGGCGCCCAGCGCGGGGGTCGCGCGGGCCAGGTTGCGAAAGCCCGGTGAGTCAAAGCCGCTGCCGTGGCCGAGGACGGTACGGACGATGTTGTAGTCCCAGGGGTCGAGCATGTCCAGCATGTCCATGGCCTCGGTGACCTGGCGCAGCGACAGGACGACGCGGCGCAGGAGCCGCACGGCGCCCAGGGCATCGTCGGCGTCGATCAGGCGGGTGGCCTCCTCCACCTCGGACACGGCGAGCTTGAGCCACAGCTCCGAGGACTGGTGGACGGTCTGGAAGAGGAGCTCGTCGCGGTGGACCTGCTCCTCCGGGGGCTTCTGGAGCGCGAGCAGCTCGTCGGTGCGCAGGTAGCGCTCGTAGTCGGAGTCCCCCAGTCCCGGCAGGATCGGCTCGTTTCTCTGCGCGTCGGTCATGTCTCTCCCGGGCCGTTGAGGATTCCGGCCAGGGTGGCCAGGTTGATGTTGCCGCCGCTCACGACGCAGGCGACCTTGCCCGAGCCGGCCCGCCCCGCCAGGGCCGCGGCGGTGGAGAGCGCGCCGGCGCCCTCCGCGATCACCCTGACGCGCTCGGCCAGCGTCCGCACTGCCGCCTCAGCGTCGGCGATCGGCACCGACACCGCCTCGTCGACGACCTCCTGCAGCCGCGGCCACATGGGGTCCAGCACCCGACGGCTGCCCGAGCCGTCCACGAACGACGGCTGGTAGTCGACGTCGGTCGGGCCCCCGGCAGCGAGGGCGGCGTGCAACGCCGCTCCTGTCGCCGGCTCGGCGGTGACGATCCGGACGTCGGGCTTGAGCGCCTTGACGGCGCTGGCGATCCCCACCACCAGGCCGCCGCCGCCCACCGGGACGACCACCGCGTCCACGTCCGGGAGGTCCTCCAGGATCTCCAGCCCGATGGTGCCGTTGCCGGCCATGACCGCCTCGTCGGCCACCGGGTGGACGAACAGCCCCTCCTCCCCCGGGATCTCGGAGGTCACGATCGCCTGCCACCACTCCTCGTAGGGCACCTTGAGCACCCGGCCGCCGAGGCGCTCAATCGCCGCCAGCTTGGCCTCGGGCGCGTGCTCGGGCACGGCGATGGTGGCCTGCAGGCCGAGCTCCCGGGCCACCCAGGCCACGCCCTGGGCCATGTTGCCGGCGCTGGCGGTGAGCAGCCCGCGAGCGCGCAGCTCCGGCGGCGCCGAGCGGATGGCGTTGCCGGCGCCGCGGATCTTGAACGAGTTGATGGGTTGGAGCGTCTCGAGCTTGAGGTGGATCTCGGCGGGCGCCCCGTCGAGGTGCAGGCGGATGAGCGGCGTGCGCACCGCGAGGTCGGCCACCCGCTCGCGGGCGGCGCGGATCTGGTCCAGGGCGATCACAGCTCCACCTCGGTCCCGATGCCCTGCCGGCGGGCGACGCTGACCGCAACCTGCGCGGCGGCGAGGTCCTCGACGCCGATGCCCAGCGAGCGAAACACCGTGAGCTCGTCGTCGCTCTCGCGACCCGGGTGGCTGCCCGTCACCACCTCCCCCAGCTCGGCGCGGATGTGATCCTCGCCCGCGATCAACCCCTCCTCCACGGCCAGCCGAAACTCGCCGGCCTCGTTGCGCACCGACTCACGGCTGTCGCAGAAAACGGAGGCGGCGGCCACCGTCCCCGGGCTGATCTCCCAGGCGGTGGGCGAGCTGGCGCCGACGGCGTTGACGTGCGCGCCGAGCGCGAGCCACGCGTGCTCGAGCACCGGGCGCTTGGCGCTGGTGGCGACGACCACCACGTCCGCGCCCTCCACCGCCTCACGCGCCGAGCCGGCAGCCACGAGGTCTCCGCGCGCGTCGCGCAGCGCCTCGACGTGGGCGGTCGTCGGGGCGTAGACGCGGACCTCTTCCCACGGGCGCACGCCCGCCAGCGCGACGAGATGCGAGCGCGCCTGGACCCCGGCACCGAGCACGCAGAGCACGCGGGCGCCGTCGCGGGCCAATGCGCGGGTGGCCACGGCGGTGACCGCCGCAGTGCGGATCTCGGTGATCGCCGAGGCGTTGAGGATCGCCGTCGGCATGCCGGTGTCGCCGTCATAGAGCGTCACCGTGCCCTGGTGGGCGTCCAGGCCCCGCGCCGGGTTGCCCCGCATGATGCAGACCACCTTGAGCCCGAAGGCCGCGCCCTCGGCGTCGGCCGCCTCCGGGCCGGACGCAGCGGCGGCCACCGAGGCGTAGGCGGGCATGAGCCCGATGAACCCGGCGGCCCCGGGCGGGGCGCTCACGGTGCGCAGCGGGTTGAAGGCATCGCCGCGGGCGCGTGCCGCGAGCACGGCGGCCATCGCCTGTTCGCACGCCGCCGGCGACAGCGCGGCGTGGATGTCGGCGTTGGACAGGGTGAGGACGCGCATCAGCTGAAGACCTCCGTGATCTGCCGGCGTTCGTCGGGGGTGAGGGGGCGCTCGATCGCCTCCCCGATCGGCTCGAGATGCTCGGGGCGGCCGGGCCCGACGACGACCTGCGCAATGCGCTCATCGGCCAGCAGCCAGGCCAGTGACGTCCCCGCCATCGAGGTCCCGCGGTCGTCGGACAGGCGCTGGAGCCACTCGAGCCGATCGAAGTTCTCATCTGTGGCCAGGGCCTCGTAGGGCTCGGGACGCTGGGTCATCCGCGAGCCGAAGGGATAGGCCGCGCCGCGCCGGTACTTGCCGGTCAGCCACCCGCCGCACAGCGGGCTGAAGACCATGTAGCCGATGCCGCTGCGGGCGCAGAGCGGGATGACGTCGGCCTCGTCGTCGCGCTGGAGCAGCGAGTAGCCGTTCTGGACCGCGGAGGTCGCGCCGATGTCGACGGCCTGTTGGAGCTGGGAGGCGTCGAAGTTGCTCACCCCGTAGGAGACGACCTGCCCGGCCTCGCGCAGCTCGTCGAAGACCGAGATGGTGTCGGCGAGCGCGACGCTGCGATCGAACTCGTGAGCGAGATAGAGATCGACGCGATCGACGCCGAGCCGCTCGAGGCTCGCGGCGAACTGACGGCGGACGCGTGCCGGCGCGAGCCCCTGGTCGCCGTCGGCGGTCATCCGGTTGAACGTCTTGGTGGTGAGCGTGGGCCGGGTGCGCCGCGAGCGGATCCAGGCGCCGATCGCCTCCTCGCTGCGGCCTCCCCCGTAGGCATCGGCGGTGTCGAAGTGGCGGACGCCCAGCGCCCACGCCGCATCCATCAGCTCGAGTGCCTCGGAATGCGACAGGCCCTGCCCGAAGAACTCCGGGGCCGAGCCCACGCCTCCGAAGTTCCCGCAGCCGAGGGCCACGCGCGGCACGCGCTGGCCGGCGGCGCCGAGGGGATTGGAGGGGATCTGGAGAGCGGCGGCCATCAGGGCGGTATTTGATCAGGCCGGCGGACCATAAAGAACCCTCGGCCCCGATATCGCCCCGGTGTCCGCCGGGCTCCCGGCGGTGACGGCACCGCCGGTCAGCTGACGACGGTCGGCTGACGCTGGGTCAGCCGACGACGGTCTCCTCGGTCTCGATCGGTTCGAGCTGGTCGATCTCGGGCCGGCGGTGCTCCCAGTGGGGCGGAATGCACATGTGCGTCCCCAGCTCCGCTGCGGTCTCGTCGATGAGGAAGCCCCGTCCCTCCCCATAGGCGAACTCCGTCAGCAGCCCGCTGGGGCTGCGGCAGTACATGGAGAAGAAGTAACCCCGGTCCTTGGCCTCCGAGACGTCGGTGAAGCCCAGGCCGACGATGTGGTCCTTGACCACCTCCTGGTTCGCGGCAGTACCGACGTCGAAGGCCTGGTGGTGGATCGTGCCCTCGCCGAAGTGCCAGGTGCCCTGGTGCAGATGAGGCTCCTCCACCAGCTCGAGGATGCGCCCGAACCCGTCGGGCTGACCGATCTGGTACTGGTGGTTCTCGCCCTCGTCACCGAGCGGCTCGCCGTTCATCCCCTGGACGATGAAGTAGTCCATCGGGCCCTGCTCGGTCACCGAGGTGGTGGTCCCGTAGGCGCCGCGGATGGCGTGCTCGGCGGGGACGCGCGCGTCGTAGGGCTCGCGCGTGTCGTGCTCGGGGTCGCCGACCAGCGCGTACTCGATCCCACTGGGGTGGCGGAAGAGGAGGCGCTCGGTCCTGAAGCGCTCGATGCGCTCGTGGTCGACGCCGTGCTCATTGAAGCGGTCTGACCAGTAGCCGATGGAGTCGACCGGGACCGAGAGGAGCAGGATCTTGGCCTGGTTGGTGCCCCGCTTGCCCATCCAGCCCGCCTGGCGGTAGGGGAAGGCCGTCAGCAGCGTGCTCGGGTCGCCGGCGCCGTTGCCGTAGTAGAGGTGGTAGATCGGGATCTCCCCGTCGAACAGGACGGTCTTCTTGACGCTGCGCAGCCCCAGCAGGCGGACGTGGAAGTCATAGTCCTCCTGCGCGGTGCCGACGCAGAACGTCAGGTGGTGGGTACCGCGGATGAACCCTGGGTTCGGCATGCCCTCTCCTCTCTCGTTGAGCGCCCTCGATCGTACTTGAGGGCGCAATCGCCTGCCGGCGATCTTGACGATCAGCGCAGCGCAGGTTGACGCTCAGGGCCCGAGTGCGAATGATCGCTCGCGCTGATTCTCACTCGCGCCCCGCGGCGATCTGCGCGCCGTCGGCGAGCGAGCGCAGCTTGGCCCAGCAGATGTCGGGGTCGACGGCCCCGTAGCCCGACCACGTGCCAAAGCCGCAGTCGGTCCCGGCCATGACCCGCTCGGGGCCGACGATGGCGGTGAAATGCTCGATGCGCTGGGCCACCAGTTCGGGGTGCTCGATGTAGTTGGTGGTGGTGTCGATGACGCCGGGGACGAGGACCTTGTCCTCGGGGATGGCCGCGCGCGCCCACGCGGCGTGCTCTTGCGCGTGGCGCGGGTTGGCCGCCTCGAAGAGCAGCGTGGACGGCTTGGCGCGCAGGATCGCTCCGGCGATCTTCTCGACGTCGATGTCCAGGTGGTGCGGGCCCTCGTAGTTGCCCCAGCACAGGTGCATGCGGACGCGGTCGGCGGGGATCTCGCGCAGAGCGGTGTTGATGGCCTCCACGTGGCGTTCGACGCTGGCCACGAACTCCTCGTCGGAGCGGTCGCGGTACATGATGTGGCGGCCCATCGCGAGGTCGGGCGCGTCGATCTGGAGCATCACCCCGGCTGCGACGATGGCCTCGTACTCGACCTTCATCGCCTCGCCGATCGCGTCGAGGTATTCGTCGAGGGTCCCGTAGTGCTCGTTGGGGGCAAACAACGCGACAATTCCGGGGGAGGGCGCGTTCATGAACGCGCCGGCCACCGGTTGACCCTCGATGGCGGCGGTGAGGTGCGCGAGGTCACGCTGGAGCGGATCGGGGTGCTCGTAGGTGATCGGGCCGCGGCAGATCGGGCGCTGGTACTTGTAGCCACCCTCGCGCGCCTGGCGGTCGCGAAACCCCGGGTAGGCGTCCAGGTCGGCGGGCGTGGCCCGCGGCGCGTCCCCCAGCTCGAACCCGCTCAGCCGGTGGCGAATGTAAGTGGCGTAGCCGATCTTGCTCATCTCCCCGTCGGAGACCCAGTCGATGCCCGCATCGACCTGATGCTGGACCCGATCGCGCACCGCGCCGCCGATGACGCGCTCGAACTCGTCGGGGTCCACGGACTCGCCCCGGTCCTGGGCGAAGACGAGGTCGACGACCTCCTGGGGCCGGGGGAGGCTGCCGACGTGGGTGGTGGGGATGCGGGTCGCGGAGCTCATGGCCCGCACCCTACTGCGGCCGTGGCGCGCCGAGCGCCTGTGCCAGCTCACCGCCGGGGACGACCCAGGCGCGGCCGTCGCGGGCGAGCCGGGCCAACTGCCCCAGCAGCCGCTCGGCCTGCTCGCGCCACGCCTCGTCGAGCATGAGAAACGGGTGCAGGATCACCGTCTGCACCCCCGTGCCGTCGTCCAGCGCCCGCGCCAGCCGCGCGCCGGCCGCGGCCGCGGCGGCGGGCTCGGCGCTGTGCCCGCGACTGGTCCGCAGCGGCGCGAAGCGCTCCATCAGCAGGTACGCGTCGACGAGGTCCCAGGCGAACGGGATGGTGGCGAGCCCGTCGCGGACCGCCGGCGATCCCTCCCCCGCCGGCGAGCACCAGGCAAACCCCTGGGCGCGCAGCAGCCCCGGCGTGCGCGGAGTGAGCTCCCCGCCCGGCGGGCGAAAGCCCCGGACCTCCAGACCCGCCGCGGCGAAGGCCCCGGCGGTCCGTGCGAGCAGGTCGCGCTCCTCGCCGGCGCCGAGCTCGTCCCATTGCTCGTGCTGCCAGCCGTGGGCCCCCAGCTCGTGGCCGCGTCCCGCGATCTCGGCGAGGGCCTCCGGGTTGAGCTCGCAGTTGATGGCCTCGACGAAGAACGTCGCCCGCACGCCGCTATCGTCGAGCGCGTCGAGCAGCCGCGGCAGAGCCGTCGTCACCGAGGGATCCTCGCCGAGCGGAGTGTCCGGGTCCCACGTGCCGCGCTGCAGCGAGCTCGCCTCGCCGAGGTTGTCGAAGGTGAGCACGATCGCGCGCTCCCGCTCGTCGGGCCCGTAGCCGTGGCTCATCTCACGATGTCCCCTCGCGGGGTCGTTCCTCGTCTACACATTGGGACCGTTCTACAATGTTCGACGATCGTCGAACTTAGCGATTTGAAATTGAGCGTATGAGTCCAGACACCCAATCACCTCCAGCCCCCCACCTGCGCGCGACCCTGCTGCTGTCGTGCCTGGCGCAGTTCATGGTCATCCTCGACGTCTCCGTCGTCAACGTGGCGCTGCCCTCGATCCGGCACGGCCTGGGCTTCACCGAGGCCGACCTGCAGTGGGTCGTCAACGCCTACACCGTCACCTTCGCCGGCTTCCTGTTGCTCGGCGGCCGCGCCGCCGACCTGCTCGGCCGCCGCCGTGTGTTCGTCGCCGGTCTCACCCTGTTCGCCCTCGCCTCGCTGGCCGGCGGTGTCGCCGACAGCCAAGGGGTGCTGATCGCGGCGCGCGCCGTCCAGGGCCTCGGCGGCGCGGTGATCGCGCCGGCCTCGCTGTCGATCCTCACCACCACCTTCGCCGAGGGGGCGGCCCGCAACCGCGCGGTCGGGATCTGGGGCGCCATGGGCGGCGCCGGCGGTGCCGCCGGCGTCCTGCTGGGCGGCATCCTCACCGACCTGCTGTCCTGGCGCTGGATCCTCTTCATCAACGTCCCCATCGGACTGATCGCCGCCTTGGCGGCGCAGCGCCTGCTGCTGGAGAGCCGCAACACCGCCCGCGCACGCGAGTTTGACCTGCGCGGTGCGCTGGCCGCGACAGCGGGGCTGTCGCTGCTGGTCCTGGGGATCGTGCGCACCGATCAGACCGGCTGGGGCGACACCTCGACGCTGCTGCTGATCGGTGCCGGCATCGTGCTGCTGGGGGTGTTCGTGCTCATCGAGGGCCGCTTCGCCCGCTCGCCGCTGATGCCGCTGCGAATCTACCGGTCGCGGACGCTCAGCGCGGCCAACGTCATCGTGCTGCTCGTCGGCGGGGCCTCGTTCGGGATGTGGTTCTTCGTGTCGCTGTACCTCCAGCAGGTGCACGGTTACTCCCCCATCCGCGCCGGGCTGGCCTTCCTGCCGATGACGCTGTGCATCGTCGCCGGTTCCGCCGCCGCCTCGCAATTGGTCGGGCGCGTGGGCGCCAAGCCCATCCTCATCGCGGGGATGACCTCGCTGACCGCGGGTCTGTTCTGGTTCAGCGACATCTCGGTGAGCGGCAGCTACGTGGGCACCATGCTGTTCCCGTCGCTGCTGACCGCGCTCGGCATCGGGCTGGCCTTCGTGCCGGCCACCATCAGCGCCGTGGCCGGCGTGGCGCCACAGGAGGCCGGCCTGGCCTCGGGGCTCGTCAACACCGCGCGGCTGTTCGGCGGGGCCCTGGGCCTGGCCATCCTGGCGGCGATCGCCGCCGCGCGGACCACCTCGGAGCTCCATCACGCCGGGACGACGGCACACGCCGCGCTCGTTTCCGGGTTCCAGCTCGCCTTCCTGGTCGCGGCGGGGTTCGCTCTGGTCGGCCTGCTGGTGGCGGTGTTCGGACTGCCGCGCCGGCCCGCGCGGGCACCGGCGCAGACCCGCCAGATGGCGGCGGTCGAGTCGGCATAGCGACGGGCTTTCCGTGACAATAGGCGGGCTGTGGCCCGCTGCTTTGTCACCCGCGAGCTCCCCGGCCCCGCGCTCAGCCGCCTGCGCGAGCGCCACGACGTCGACGTGTGGCCCGAGCGCGAGCCACCGCCGTATGAGGAGCTGCGCGCCCGCACGGCGCAGGCCGAGGGCCTGCTCGCGCTGCTCACCGACCGCGTCGACGCCGCACTGATGGAGGGCTCGCCACAGCTGCGGGCCATCGCCAACTACGCGGTGGGGTACGACAACATCGACCTCGAGGCGGCCGCCGAGCGGGGCATCGCCGTGGGCAACACCCCCGACGTGCTCACCGACGCCACCGCCGACCTGGCCTTCACGCTGCTGCTGGCGGCGGCCCGCCGCCTGCCCGAGGCGATGCGGGCGGTGGGCGGTGACGACTCGGTGACGTGGGGGCCCAGCGCCTTTCTTGGCCACGACGTGTTCGGGGCGACCCTCGGGATCATCGGGATGGGCCGGATCGGCCGCGCGGTGGCCCGGCGGGCCGAGGGCTTTGCCATGACCGTGCTGCACACCGGCTCAGACGGCGGGGTCCCGCTGCCCACCCTGCTCGAGCGCTCTGACTTCGTGTCGTTGCACTGTCCGCTGACCCCAGCAACCCACCACCTCATCGACGCGGCGGCGCTGGGGGCGATGAAACCGACCGCGATCCTGGTCAACACCGCGCGCGGTCCCATCGTGGACCAGGCGGCGCTGATCGAGGCGCTGCGCGAGGGGAAGATCGCCGGGGCCGCACTCGATGTCACCGATCCCGAGCCGCCACCGCCCGGGGACCCGCTGCTGAGCACCCCCAACGTCATCGTGGTCCCCCACATCGGTTCGGCCACCCACACCGCACGCGAGGCCATGGCCACGCGCGCCGTGGACAACCTGCTCGCCGCGCTCGACGGTCAGCCGATGCCGTACCCCGTGCACAGCACCTGACCCGCCCGCCCCGCGGGGTAGCCTGCGCGATCGAGGACATGAACGTCGCCGTCGTCGACATCGGCTCGAACTCCACCCGGCTGCTCATCGCCGAGCTCGATGGGGACCGGGTCAGCCGCGAGCTCGTCCGCCACAGCGAGGTGACGCGCCTGGGCGCCGGGGTGGACGCCGACGGCCGGCTGCGCGATGACGCCATGGCGCGCGTGTACGCGACGCTTGACGGCTACAAAGCCGAGATCGACGAGTTCGGCGCGCAGGCCGCGGTGGCGGTGCTGACCAGCGCCGTGCGCGACTCGGCCAACGGCGAGGAGTTCGCCGAAACGGTCCGCGCCCGCTACGGGCTGGAGCCCCACGTGCTCTCCGGTGACCAGGAGGCGGAGCTCACCTTCCTGGGCGCCACCAGCGAGCGCGACGCCTCCGACCGCGTCCCGACTCTGGTCCTCGACATCGGGGGCGGGTCCACCGAGATGATCATCGGTTCAGGCGGCGAGGTGGGCTTTCACGTCTCGACCCAGGCCGGGGTGGTGCGCCAGACCGAGCGCCACCTCCGCGCCGATCCGCCGGACCCGGCCGAGATGGACGAGCTCGTGGCCGATGTGCGGGCGATCCTTCAGGACAACGTCCCGGCCGACGAGCGCGGTGCGGTCGCGCACGGGATCGCGGTAGCCGGGACCGCCACCTCGCTGGCGGCCATCGCACAGCACCTGGACCCCTATGACCCCGAGCGTGTCCACGGCTACCTGGTCAGCGCCGCCGAATGCCAGCGGATCCTTGGCGAGCTGGCCGCGATGCCGCTCGAGCGGCGCCGCCAGGTGGCCGGGCTCCACCCCGATCGCGCGCCGACGATCGTCGCCGGCGTGCTCATCTTCCGGGAGGTGCTGCGGCTGTTCGGGCTCGAGGAGATCGAGATTTCCGAGCACGACATCCTCCGAGGAGCCGCTCTCGGACTCGCTTTACCGAGTTTGTAAACCCCTACGGTCATTTTTCTGACCGGTACCTAGTGAGGTTTTAAGCAAGAACTGGACGAATGTTCGATTGCCATTCTTGCCGGGGCGGAGCATTCTATCCGCGGGGTGCGGACCGCCAATAGGCGACCCTCATTCCCAACATAGGTCCGGGCGAAGCCGCAGACATCGGCGCCTCCCGCCGTCCGGACCACTCTAACTGGCCCTTTCTGGCACGTACCCCTGCCCGTCCCGATTGGGCCAAACCTGGATCGGAAGCCGCCCGCCTAACGCGGGCGGTTTTCGTTTGTGGCTCGGTTTCGGGCCCTCAGGCGAGGTTCGAGCGCCGCGGATAGGCGACGCTGGGGTCCGTCAGCACGTTGACGAGCGCCGGGCCGCCGGCCGCAAACGCGCGCTGGAGCGCCGGCCGCAGCTCGTCGGGCGCGCGCACGAGCTCGGCGTGGCAGCCCAGGGCCGCGGCCACCTCGTCATAGCGGGTGGCCGGCCGCAGGTCGGCGGCCACCGAGTAGCCGTAGATCGCCTCCATCGGATGCTTCTCCAGCCCCCAGATGCCGTTGTTGCCGATCACGCCGACGACGGCCACGCCATGGCGAGCGAGGGTGTCGAACTCCATCCCCGAGAAGCCGAAGGCCCCGTCGCCGAGCAGGAGCACCACCTGGCGCTCCGGGCGGGCCAGCTTGGCGGCCAGGGCGTACCCCGGCCCCGAGCCCAGGCAGCCATAGGGCCCGGGATCCAGCCAACAGCCGGGCCGGTAGGAGTCGACCACGCGGCCTGCATAGGAGACGAAGTCGCCGCCGTCGCCGATCACGATCGCGTCGCGGTCGAGCATCTGGGCCAGCTCGCCGTAGATCCGCATCGGGTGCAGCGGCGCCCGTGGGTCAGCCAGCTCTGCGGCCTCGGCGTCACGGCGCTCGGTCTCGGTGGCGCGCAACGACGCGATCCAGCCCTCACGGGCCTGCCTGCGCTCGGAACCGGCCCCCACCCGCCCCCCGGCGCCGGAGTGCAGCGCCTGCAGCGTGGCCGGCAGCGCCCCGTAGAGCTCGGCGCTCGGCTGCCGCGGGTGAGGCCGCGGCGGCTCGGCGACGTCGATGGCGATGATCTGCGCGTCGTCGGCGAAGGCAGCCCCGAAGCCGAGGCGGAAGTCGAGCGGCACCCCGATGACGAGCGCGACGTCGGCCCCGCCCAGCCCGGCGCTGCGCGCGCGTGCGAAGGCCAGCGGATCGTCGGCGGGCAGGCAGCCTCGCCCCAAGCCGTTGAGGAACACCGGGACGCCCAGCTCCCGCGCCAGCGCGGCCAGCGCCTCCTCCCCCCGCCCCCAGTACAGGCCGGTGCCGGCCATGATCACCGGGCGCTCGGCGTCGCGCAGCATCGCGGCGGCGCGATCGATCGCCGCCGCGTCAGCGCCGGGACCGGTCCACGGCTCCGGGAGCGGCGCGAAGGTGTCGAGCGCCTCGGCCTCGCCGAACACCTGGTCGAGCGGGAAGTCGACGAAGGCCGGGCCGGAGTGAGGCGTCAGCGCCGTTCGCAGCGCGTCGTCGAGCAGTTGCGGGATCTCCGCGGTGTTCTGGACGGTGGCGGCGTGCTTGACCACGGGCGCCACGAACGGGATGTGATCGATCTCCTGGAGCGAGCCCTGGCCCCAGCGAAACGCGGGCGCGCGGCCGCCGAGCACCAGCATCGGCGAGTTGTTCTGGGCCGCAGAGGCCATCGCGCTCATGCCGTTGGTGACCCCCGGACCGGCGGTCAGGGCGCAGACGCCCGGAGTGCGCGTCACCTTGGCCCAGCCCTCGGCGGCAAACGCGGCCGCCTGCTCGTGGCGGACGTCGACGATGTCGATGCCCTCGGCGCGGCAGCCGTCGTAGATGGAGAACAGGTGCCCGCCCGAGAGCGTGAACAGCTTGGTGACGCCGTAGCCGCGCAGCGCGCGGGCCACGAGCCGGCCACCGTGCAGCGTCGTGTCGGTCTCCGTGGACACGCCCGGGACGCTACCGGGCTTCCACGGCGGTCGGCTCGGCGGGGGTGAGGCGCATCGCGTTGACGATGGCGCCGCCCAGGAGGATGAGCGCGATGACGTAGAACCAGCCGAGCATGATCAGCACGAACACGATCGTCGTCCCGAAACGAGCGATCGTGGAGATGTTGGTGAGGTAGGCGGGGAAGGCGTAGCTGACGACGGCGATGGCCAGGGTGGCGCCGAGCGCCCCGGGCCACACCGCGCGCCACGGGACCTTCAGGTGCGGGACGCGCGAGTAGATGATGACCAGGCAGCCGAACAGCAGGGCGAGGCTGAAGGCCAGCGAGCCGGCGTAGATGACCCCGGCCACGTGCGCGAGGTCGAAGGGCAGCCGGTTGGCCCCCGCGCGCAGGAGGCTCTGCACCGTGGGGACGGCCACGGTCGCCACCATGAACAGCAGCACCACGACCAGCATCGAGAGAGCAAAGCGCTTCTGCTTGAGCCAGCCCCGCGACGGGCCGTGGTAGATCTTGTCGAACCCGGTGTCCAGGGCGCCCCAGAAGGAGGCGCCCAGCCACAGGCTCGCCACCAGGGCCAGGACACCGGTGCTGGTGGTGGAGCTGCGGACCTGGTCCAGCAGCGAGTCCAGGGTGTGCTCGGCGGTCCCCGGGAACACCTCCTGAAGGTCCTGCAGGACGCTGTGGGACACGGCGTGGCTGGACAGCACCTGGCCGGCGATAAACAGGCCGAGCAGGGCCACCGGGATGATGCCCAGCAGCATGTTGTAGGCGATCATCGACGCCATGCCGGTGATGTTGGCGCCATAGGCGATGCGCCAGAACCGACGGACGGCGCCGGGCATCGCTCTCAGGCTCAGTCCGCTGCCGATACGCCGGCGCGGCCGAGGCTGGAGGGGCCGGCTGGGTGCGCGCGCGGAGCCCACAGTTCTACGTGTACCTGTTTGCCCTTCAGTTCAACCGCTTTGCGCTCATCGGACTCGCAACGCTGTGTTCTGAACCGACGGCGGGTGTCCTGCGTGATCAGCACCAGATCACGAGTCTGGCGGGTGACGGCGCCCGCCGCCCCAGGAGGCGCCCGTCGCCCCCGGCTCACCGCCGGCAGCGCGGGCTACACCGGGGCGATCCGCCGCTGGGCCGGCGCGGGCCCGGTGACCCGTGCCCCCGCCGCCAGCAGTCCGGCCTCACCCTCGAACCACTGGTCCGCGATACGGATGGCGGGGAGCTCGCTGATCCCCCGCGATCGGAGCAGGTCGGTATTGGCCTCCAGCTCCTCGTCGCGCCACGTCTCACCGGCGGCGCTCAGGCATTCCTCGAGCGGGACGCCGGCGGCAGCGGCCGCCTCGGCCAGCGTCTCGGGGTCCTCGAGGTCAAAGCCGCCGCAGAAGGCGAGCCGGCTGGCGGCCAGCGCGAAGGGCGCACCCGCGCCGATCTCGCAGGCGAACGCCGACGCGCGCTGGGCGCAGCGGGCGGCGCCCGGAAAGCGGTCGGGCCAGACGAGCGGCAGGCGCAGCGCTCGCGCGCACGCGTCGGCACGCGTGCGCAGCCACTGCAGCTTGTCGTCGTGCAGCACGTCTATGGAGACCTCCGAGCCGGCGGCGGCGCGCAGCGAGGCGCCGTCGACCGGGACCCACTCGACCTCGCCGAGCTTGCGCTCGATGCGCTCGGCGGTCAGGTATGAGAGTGGGCAGGACACGTCAAAGAAGAACAGCGGTTGCGTCACCACATGGGAGCGGGAGCGCTCAGTTCTCCGCTCATTGAGATAGATCAGTTCGCCCATTGCGAATTCTGAAACGACGCATGCGCCCGAAACTGGCGCTAAAACCGGTGACGAAAAGTAACTTCTGCGTTATCCTGATTCTCGGTAGGTGGAAGCACCGTCCATAAGACCGGGGGAATTCTCATCTCGCACGTACCACCCGCAAAGCGTCATCCGTATGACCAGTGGTCGCCTGACGCCCGCGCGCTCGATCTCGTGGGCGACAAGTGGACCCTGCTGATAGTCCGCGATCTGCTCTCGGGCCCGCGTCGATTCGTGGAGCTCCAGCGGGTTCTACCCGGGATCTCCACCGAGCAGTTGCGCTCACGGCTCAACCGCATGGTCGCCGACGGCATGCTGACGCGGAAGCGCTATCGAGAAGTGCCGCCCCGCGTCGACTATGAGCTCACCGAGCGCAGCCGAGAGCTGGCCCCCGTCCTGGGCGAGCTCGCTCGCTGGGGCTATGAGTGGGCCTGGAGTCCGCCCCGCTCGTCAGAGCGCGTGGACCTCGGCGCCATCTTCCGGCTCGCGCCGGGGTTGGTGGATGCACGCGCGGACGCGTCCGGAAGCGTGGACCTGCAGGTGAGCGACGCCCCGAGCGGGTCGGCCGGGACCTACCGCCTGACCCTCTCCGGCCCCAAGGCGCAGATCACCGAGCACCTCGACGACGGCTCCGCCGACGCCGTCGTGCAGGGCACCACGTCGGACTGGGTTCGCGCCATGGGACCGATGGGCGACCGCTCAGGGCTCTCGACCTCCGGCGACGCCTCGCTGGCGGCGACCTTGCTTGATCTCCTCGCCCTCGGCGAGGGCCGCGAGGCGGCGGTCATCGAGCACCAGCGCGACCTCGAGTCCGCCACCGGCTGATCCCGACCGTTCCGGTCCGCCGGGGCGGCGGTTCGGGCCCGAGCTACTTGTTGGAGTAGTGCGCGGGCGTGATGTGCGGGAACTTGCTGCTCTGGCCCATGAGTGAGCCGAGCGGCGGCGCCACCCAGCAGGCCGGGGTCGCGGTCTGGGTGATGGACGGCACGCCGGAGCTGGTCGGCTGCGAGCCGTCGCCGGGGGCGCCGGTGTTGTTGCAGTCCCAGGACGGCAGGGCGAAGCTGCCGTTGTGCTTGCCGCCGGCCGAGAAGTCGGATGGCTCGGCGAGCCACAGCGGCGGCGGGTAGGTGTTGCCGCGGTTGGCCGCGTCGCGGTTGGCAGCGAAGGACAGCGTCTCGGCGCCGATGGGCTGGAACTGGCGCAGGTAGTGACCGGTGCCGTTGCCGGCGAAGCTCGTCGACTTGGCGGCCAGGCCGGCGGCACCGTTGGAGATGAAGTCGGTGATGAGCTGCTGGTGCAGCGACAGCCAGCTGAGCACCGGGTTGAGCTGCTCCAGGAACGGCCCGAGCGAGGCCAGCAGCGGCGTGGCGCCGTTGAGCACGTCGCGGATGGCAGGCAGCCCGGTCTTGGACACCGTGATCAGCGGTCCGAGGTTGACGAAGAAGGAGCGCAGCGAGGGCGCCAGCTGGCGCACGTCGGCGAGCGTCGGCTTGAGGTTGGTCGCCACCGGCTCCAGTTCCTTGACCAGCGGATCGGTGTCCTGGGCGAAGCTCTGCAGTCGCGCCATCGTGGCTTTGGTCTCGTCCAGGAAGGTCGGGAACACGTGGAAGGTGGCCGTGATCGCCGTGTTGTTGGCCGCGGTGGTGCGGAAGGTCTGCTCGCCGCTGGTGATGAGGTCGCGCAGAGCCGTCTGGCTCTGCCCCAGAGCCCCGAACACCGTGCCGCCGTTGCGCACCAGGTTGACCACGGCGGTGTGCTGGATGTCGAGCACCTTGAGCAGGTCCGAGGCGTCGGCGGCGAACGCGGGCAGGTTGCCGAGCACGCTGCTGAGGTTCTGGTCGTTGCCCTGGACCGCGATCGCGAGCTGCTGCTGCCACTGGCGGAACGCGGCCCGCGTGGTGGGATCGAGCGCGTTGAAGATCTGATCGAGCTGGACGGCGTTGGCGACCTGGCCGCGCGGGAGCAGACCGCCGTCGGGGAGAGTGGGGCTGTGCGGGGTGCCCGGGGTGAGCTGGACGTAGATCTCGCCGGCGATCGTCTTGGTGCGCAGGATCGCGTGGGCGTCACGGTGGATCGGCGCGAACTTGTTGTTCATCTGGATCGTGACCATCGTCCGGTTGTGGATGGGGTCCAGCGTCTTGCCGACCACCTTGCCCACCGACACGCCCGCGATCCGGACGTCCGCCTGGTCGGCGAGCTGGCTGGTGTTGGTGAACGAGACCCGGAACTCGTAGCCGCGCGGGGTGAGCGGGATCGTCCCGCCGAACGACAGCCACAGGAACAGCGTCAGGCCGATCACCGACAGTGCGAAGAGCACCATCGTGAGGATCTTGGTCATTGACGGGCTGCCGGTCTCCATCTACTTCACCGGGAGCTTGGGGTCAAAGGGGGCCAGCGCCTTGGCGGCGCCGCCGACGATGGCGTTGGCGGTGCTTGACCCGGCGCTCGACGCCGTGCCGGCCACGCTCTGCTTGTTGGCCTGGTACTTCTGGAAGTCGGCCTGGTTGGCGGCGGCCTGCGTCGGGCACAAACCGGAGGTGGTGAGGATCGGCGTGAGGTTGAGCAGGCTCTCGAGCTCGGAGCCCGCCCCGCCGGCCGTCGCGCCGACCTGGTCCACCAGCTGGGTGTAGGTGGCGCAGCTGGCCTGGAGGAACAGCGGCCGGAAGTCACCGTTGGCGTCCTGCGTCGCGAACAGCGTGCGGGCGTTGTGGTCAAGCCACGCCAGCCACCACAGATAGCCGTGCTCGGTGTCGCCCGGGTTGTAGCCCAGCATGTTGACGAAGCGGTTGACCACGTTGAAGGTCTTGGTCAGGCTGGGCGTGGCGGCGGCCAGGTTCTGTGCAGCCGGCTTGAGGTTGCGCACCAGCGGGCGGGCCGCGACCACGAACGGCCGGATCTGGTTCTGGACGATCGGCGCACTCGGCTTGGCCAGGGCGGTGACCGCCGCGTTGGCGGCCGGCAGCGCCTTGGCCGCGGGCAGCAGGTTCTTGGCCGTCGGCCCCAGCAGGTTGGCGAAGGTCGTGACCTTGTTGAGCGTGTCGGTGGTCTGGGCCAGTGTGCCCGGCAGATCGCGGACGGCCGCGCTGATGTTGGTGTCCTGGGAGGCGAAGGCCCGGAACACGGTGGAGCTGGCGTCGACGAGGCGAACGATCTGGCTCTGGTTGTGGCTGAGCGAGGTGTTCAGGCGTTGCAGCGAGTTGACGAGCTGCTGCAGGTCGCGGCCCCGGACGGCGACCGCCTTGTTGAGGCGGGCCAGGTCCTGGTGGGTGGGCTCGAAGCGCTCGAACACCTGGGCCAGCTCGGAGCCGCCCTTGCCCTGCAGGCCCTGGCCGGCGCCGTTGACCAGAAGCTGGAGGTAGTTGCGGGTGTCGCCGTCCAGCGAGGAGAGGATCTCGTCGGTGTCGACGTCGGGCAGCGTGTTGGACACCGGCAGCGTCCACCCCTGCTTGGCCACGGGGGCCGACTTGCTCCCGGGCTGTAGCTCGATGAACATGTCCTTGAGCCCGGTCTTGGGGCGCAGCAGCGCGGTGGCGTTGGTGTGGATGAGGTTGCGGTACTGGTCGTCGAGGTTCATCTGCACGATCGCCTCGCCGTTCTTGAGCGAGACGTTGCCGATCAGGCCGACTTGTACGCCGGAGATGCGCACCGACTGGCCCTGCCCGGGTGTGACGGCCTGGGCGGTCGAGAACTCCGCGTTGAGGGTGAACGGCGCGGAGTCGATCAGCGGGAAGCGGAACCGCTCGTGGCTGAGGACGTAGCCGGCCACCACGATCGACAGCACCAACAGCACGATGATCGCGCCGAAGTCACCCATGTGGGTCTTGATCGCGCGGGTCATGAGCCCTTGAGCACCCCGGCGATCGCCTGACCGACGCTGTTGGCGGCCCCGGACAGCGGTCCGCCGGACCCACCCGCCGCGCCGCCCTGACCGCCGCCCTGACCGCCGCCCGCTCCGGAGCCGCCCGCGCCCGAGCCCGACTTCGCCGAGCCGCCCGACATGTCCGACGTGTTGAGCTTGAGCCCCGACGCGCTGGCGGCCTGCGCCAGGGCGGGCAGCGCGTTCTGGTTGGCGCCCTGCCAGCGGGCCTTGCTGGCGGGCGAGCTGCTCGTGTTGGTCTGCTGGATCGGCCCGCTCGTGGGAGTGGCGAGGTTGGTGATCGGCTGCTGGGTCTCACACGGGACGGTCTCCTTGTACGGCGGGCGCTTGCCGCCGGGCGGGATCTCGGGCTGGACAGCGTCGAGCTTGGTCAGCGCCTGCCCGAACATCCCGGGCTGCAGCGAGTACGTCAGCGTCCCGCCGGTGCCCAGGATGCGGATGTAGGGACCGTTGGCGTCGAAGTCGCGCGACTCGCCGGCCAGGCCCGGCAGATAGTCGACGGCCTCGACGTAGACCTTGCGCGGCGGGAAGCCGTTGGAGGCGTTGAAGTTGCTGTCGGGGACGGTGAGTTGTGACCACGGGTAGATCACGTTGGCCACGCAACTGGCGGCGGGACGGACCTGATCCTTCATCAGCGGGATGGTGTCCTTGGTGAGCTTGGCCAGCGCCGGGACGGTGGGCCGCAGATCGGCGGTGAGCCCGCGCAGCTCCGCCGGCTGCACGAGGTCGTTGAGCTGGGTGACGAAGGGCAGGCTGGCGTCGACCATCGGCCCGGTCGACTTCACGCCAGGCACCAGCGCCCGGGCAAAGGCCCGCAGGGGCGGGAAGGCGGCGTTGAGCGCGTTGAACGCCGGGATCGCCGCCCCCAGCGTCTTGGGCAGCTCGGCCACGGTCTGCTGCAGCGAGGTGTTCTCACGCGCGAACGCGTTGGCCGTGGTGTTGAAGTCCGTGATGAGGTTCTCGAGGTTCTCGGGATGCGTGTCCAGGGCCCCGGCGACCTGGCCCTGGGCGGCGATGTAGTTGGAGAGGTCGTGGGGCTGGAGGCCGAGCGCGTCGTGGGCGACGATCGACGAGTACTCGTAGGCGGGCAGCCAGTACTGGACGGACTTGTTGAACGACGGGCCGCCCTGCTTGACCGCCTTGCCGTACTGCTGGAGCAGGGTCTGGAGGTTCTGGCGCGTGTCGCCCTGCAGGCCGGTGAGGACCTGGTCGAACTGGACGGGCTCGACCCCCTGCTGGATGGGGAAGGTGTGATCGTTGGAGGCCACCGGCGCCTGAGGCGTGCCCGGCGAGACGTCGACGAAGAAGTTGCCCTCCAGGAAGATGCGCGGGCGGATGGCGAAGGTGGCGTCGTCGTGGATCGGCAGGCCCTGGTTGGAGACGTTCATGGTCACGTCCGCCGCCTGGCAGGCGTTCTGGGTGGTACTGACCGATTTGCACCCCGGCTCCTGGGACACGGCGGTGACGGTCCCGACGTTGACGCCCGCGATGCGCACCAGCGATCCGGGCTGGAGCCCGTTGGCGTTGGCGAACGTCGCGTGAATCGTGTACTTGCTGGCGAACGGGTTGGCGAACTTCGTGTACGCCAGGTAGGAGACGACGGCGACCAGGACGATCCCGATGAGACCGGCCTTGAACGTGCTCATGCCGTTGCGGCGCTTTTTGCTTCTGCGCAGTCTCATGGGTTCGAGGGGACGTTGGCCAGCTCGGGACCGGTGCTGGGGTTGCGACTGAACGTCTCACCTGCGGGCACGCGCGCGCGGCCCTTGAACGTCGGGCCCTGGTCGCCGGGCGTGTGCGCATCGGTGCCCAGGTTGCGGCCCGCGGGGTCGAGGTGGTTGAGCTTGAGCGGGTACCCGCGCTGGCCGGTCTCGCAGTCGGCGTTGCCCTGGTTGTCCACGGCGGCGCCGTAGGGCTGCGCGTGCAGGAACTCGTTGCCGCCGGTCGCCAGCGACGTCGTGCCGCCGCCGTTGACGGGCTGGGTCGCGCCCTCCTGCCCGACGTTGTTGGGCTGGGTCGGGTCGGCCAGGTTGAACAGGACCCGCTGGGCGAAGCCGAAGCTGGTGGCCTCGGAGATGTGCTCGGACAGGTAGGTCCAGAAGTAGTTCCAGTCGTCGCACACCGTCTGGTAGGGGCCGATGTAGCGGATCATCGGGTTGAGCGTGTTCACCGTGCTGGTGAGCGCATTGACCGCGACGTTGGTGCCCGGCGCCTGGGACAGGGTCTTCAGGGCGCCCATGACCTGCTGCAGGTTGGCGTTGAGCACCGGCGTGCGGGCGAGGGTCTTGGTCCCGCTCTCGATCGCCGGGTTGATGTCGGGCAGGGCGTCGCGGAGCTCGGCGGTGGCGGGGGCCAGCTGGGTGCCCAGGGTGTTGAAGTCGACCAGGAACGGCCGCTGGACGGCGAGCGACCGGGTGCTCACCTGCTCGGTGGAGGGCGACTTGGCGATCGTCGACTCGAGGTCTGAGGGGCTGTGATCGATGGCCTGGAAGGTCGTGGCCATGTCCGTGAACAGCTGGGCGTTGGTCTGCGCCACCGGAGCGACGGCGCCCATCACGCCCTCGAGGTTGTTAAACAGCCGCGTGAGCTCGGTGTTGGGATCGGCCAGGTACTGGGTGACCGGCTTGAGGTAGCCCAGCAGCGACGGCAGGCTGGCAAAGGT
This sequence comes from uncultured Actinomycetota bacterium, assembly GCA_963758035.1. Lineage (GTDB taxonomy): Bacteria > Actinomycetota > Thermoleophilia > Solirubrobacterales > Solirubrobacteraceae > Palsa-465. The sequence continues at coordinate 481,942 of CAVWTW010000008.1, read as the reverse complement.
GTCGTTCAGCGCCGAGCCGCGGCCGGCGAACGCGTCGCCGAAGCCGACGAGGTTCTGGTCGATCGACTTGCGCGTCTTGGCGTCGAAGGCCTGGAAGATGTCCTCGAACTGGACCGGGACCGTCGTCTGGGTGATGGGGAGCGTCCCACCGTCCTTGATCATCTGGCGCGAGGTGCCGATGTGCAGATCCACGTACTTCAGGCCCAGTACCGACAGCGGGCGGATCGACGCCGTGGAGTCGGCCGGGACCTTGCCGTAGGCCTTGTTGAGCTTCAGGATGAGCTGGCCGGCCACCTGGCCGCTGGGGAGCTGGATGGGGGTGAGCGACTGCACCACGCCGATGAGGAAGCCGCCCTCGCGGACCTCGTTGCCGGGGACCAGGTCAGAGCCCGAGGCCACGTTGACCTTGAGCTCGTCGGTGGGCACGAACGGCAGCCCTGTGTTGGCGTTGTAGGCCAGGAAGACCGCGACCATGATCACCAGCACGGTCATGGCGCCGACCAGGACCGGGTTGGAGAGCGCCGAGGGACGCCGCGCGCGCTTGCCCTGTCGCGTGGAGGTGCTCACGGTGAGAGGAGGTAGTTGAGGAGTTGCTGGGCGCTGCTGCCCGACGACGAGGAGCTGCCGCTCCCCGAGGGCGGAGCGACGGGCGCCGCCGGCGTCGGCGTCGGCACCGACGGGGCCGGGGCGCCGCCCACGGCGCCCTGCAGCACCTGGCCGATGGTCTTGCCGAGGTCGGGCGGCGGCGCTGACCCGCCGCCCGAGCTCGAGGGGGCGCCGGCGCCCGACGAGGACCCGCTGCTCGACGGCGTGTTGGCGCTGGGATTGGCAGCCGCTGAGCCCTTGCCCTTGGCCTTCTTCTTCGCCTTGGCGTTCTTGGTCTTCTGCGAGGCCGGCTGCTTCTTGTTGGCGTTGATGGCGTCCTGCACCTCGGCGGCGGTGAGACGGCTGGCGCTGGTGCTGGGGCCCGAATCGCCGGGGGGCGCTCCGCCCGGGTCGGGGACGGAGGCGCTCGGGTCCGACGGGTCGGTCTCGTTGACGCCCGGCTGGTTGGGGCCCAGCCACGAGTAGCACTGGCGGTAGGACGGCCCGTACTGCTTGATCGCGAGGGCGATGGTCGCCGGGGTGGCGTAGGCCGAGCACATCGGGCTCACGAAGGCGTCGACGGCGAGGACGTGCCCCTCGGGGCCGAAGGTGTTGATCGCCAGCGCCTGGTTGAACACGTAGCCCAACAGCGCCTGCAGACCGGTGAAGCCGTTGCCGCCGGGGCTGCGCGGGTCGCGCTCGACGGCCCGGCTGGGATCGTCGAGGTCGTGCAGGACGATGGCCAGGTTGCCGGCGAGCTCCGGGGTGGGCTTGGCGAACGCGTTGAGGTCCTTGACCGTCGGAGTGGCGGCCGTCACCGCGGCTTTGCCGGTGATCGACGCCTGGCCCAGGGACTTGATGGCCGGCTTGGCCGACTTGGAGAAGGCCGGCAGGTCGGTGAGGAGCCGGTCGATCTGGGTCGAGGCCTGGTTGAGGTTCTGGAGCACCGGCTCGTTGGTGGTGACCGTGGTGCCCAGCTGACCGATCGTCGGCTTGAGCTGCTCCAGCAGGCCCGGGAGGCGCTGGAGCGAGGTCCGCAGGTTGGCCTGCTGGGTGGAGGTGTCAGCCGCGGTCTTGCCGGCCACGTCTATGAACTTGTTGACGTTCTTGGAGTTGTCGGCCAGCGCGGTGATGACGCTGTTGGAGTCCTTGGTCAGCGACTGCAGCGTGGTGGAGTCGTTGGCCAGCAGGTTGAGGAGGCTGTCGGTCTCGTCCAGAGCCGGCACGGCGCGGTGCAGCGCGGTCTGGATGTCCCCCGAGCGCGCCGCGGCGGCGGCCCCCAGCTCGTTGACGATGAGCGAGAAACGCTGCCGGTAGGGCAGGCGCATGGTGTCCTGGAGCAGGTCGGCCGGGATCGTCGACTGCGTGTGGCTGACCGGGATCGTCGCGCCCGCCTTGAGCACCGGGCCGGAGCTCCCCGGGTTGCAGTCCACGAAGTACTCGCCGATCAGCGACTCCGGCCGCGACTCGCAGCTCGCGTCCTGATGGAACTGGCCGAACCCCGAGCGGCTGACCTGGATCGTCACCACCGCGTTGAGCGTCTTCTGGTCCAGGTTGATCGCCTTGATCGTCCCCGCGGGCACCCCGGCGACCTTGAAGTCGGCGCCGGTGACCAGGCCGAAGGCGTTCTGGAACTCGATCTTGTACGTGCCCGCGGGGGTGCCCTTGGACGCGCCGGTGGACAGGACCACGAAGACGACCGCGGCCAGGATCAACGCGCCGGAGATCAGGACCCGTTTCATTTGCCCGTGGGGACCTCGGACGGGTCGCAGGGGAAGCCGGTCTCGGGGTAGTACAGCGCGCCGCGCTCCATCGAGCCCGGGCAGCGATCGCCCTGGCCGGTGACGAGCACGCCCTGAGAGTTGGTGGGGTTGTTGCTGCCGGTGCCGGTGACGTTGCCCAGCCCGCCGAAGGCGAGGATGCTGCGTAGCGTCGGGTTGGTGAACGACGGGAGGAGGTTGAGAGCGCCGTTCTCGATCGAGCCGATGCCGACGACCGGCGCGATACGGCTCGAACCGCCGTTGGCGTCGATCGTGCCCGGGTGGGTGTAGCCCTCGAACCAGCCGGTGAGGTCGACCGCGTAGGGGCGGGCGGTGGCCAGCTCGGGGGTGGAGTCGTTGAGCGCGGTGGTGGACTCGGGGAACGCCCCGGGGCGCACCTTGCCGTCTGCGCTGATGTCCTTGACGGTGGCGGCCGACAGCGGGACGCCCAGCTTGGTGAGCTCGATCAGGTCGTTGTCAGCGCCCGGCCGGTGGATGATGTCGGAGAGGTCGTTGAGCGTCGGCACCGAGTTGCGGGCCAGGGGCCGCAGCTGCACGAGCAGCTTCTGGAGCTTGGGCGCGACCGGCTTGGAGGCGTCAACGAGCGGCTTGAGGTCGTCCAGCGCCGAGCGCAGGTTGACGAACGTCGTGTTGGCCAGCCGCATGAAGCCGGGCAGGCGCTGGAGCGACTGGCCCAGGGCGACGCGCTGGTTGGCCAGGGCCTGAGTGGTGGTGGACAGGTGGGAGACGAGGCCGCTGAGGTCAGAGCTGCGGGTGGCGACGTCGGAGACGAGCTTGCCCGTCTTGGTGATGAAGTTGGTGAAGTTGCCGGTGTTGCGGTTGAGCTCTGAGAACAGGGCGCTGGAGGCGGCGACCGCGGGGTTGAGGTACTGGAAGGCCGCCTGCATCTTCTGGCCGGCGCCCTTGACCTGGGACGCAGAGCCCTGGAAGACGTCCTGGAGGCCCTTGAGGGTCGGGCCGTTGAGCGTGTTGAAGATCTCGTCGAGGTCGACCTCGCTCGTGGTGTCGGCGGTGGGGATGACGCCGTCGGCGTGGATGGTCGGCTTGCCCGCCGGTCCCGGCGTCAGGTCCACGTAGCGGCTGGCGATGCCCGACAGCGAGAGCTCACGGATGGTGGCCTGCGTCCCCTGGTGCAGCGGGTTGTAGGCGTGGTTGGTGATGTTGAGGGTGAGCTGGGCCTGCCCACCGGAGGTGAGGGCGATGTCCGAGACGGTGCCGATCGATGTGCCCGAGACCTCGACGAGGTCCCCGCTGACGATCTGGCTGGCGTTGGCAAACACCGCGCGCACCTGGTAGGTGCTCCCGCTGGAGAGCACGATGATCGCCACGGCGACGAGCGCGACCGCGACCGCCGCCACGGCAGCGACGCGGCCGATCACACTTGAGTTGCGCATCGCCGCGAGCTCACCAATCGATCTCCTGGCGGAGCGGGCCCGGACTCCCGCTTCAACACACCGGAATTCGAAGCTAGCAAGTGCTCCATTCGCCTGTCAATTGGGAACCGCCGCGGCAGAAATACCTGTGGAGCTTGGCTATGGGCGCGCGAGTCGTTACCTTCCGAGGACCGGCCCGGGTGGTGAAATTGGTCAGACACGGTCGCCTTAAGAGCGACTGCCTTTATGGCGTGAGGGTTCGAGTCCCTCCCCGGGTACATCGGCACGTCCGGCCCCTCCTCGGGTCCTGCTTTTCAACGGTCTAGTTTCCGGCCAGCTTCCCGCCGATCCTTCCCCCAAACCGCGCAACTTATGCGCTGCTACGGTGTCCTTTAGGGGCAGGCAGGAACCTCGCTGCACCAGAAGCCGGATGGAAGTTTCAGCGCTGAAATACTCGGGCGGAGTCGGACTGCACGGGCGGTCTGCTCTGCTGCGCCTGCAGTCCGACGAACGGCTGATCTCGCTCCTGCGCCGGGGGAACACGACCGCCTTCGAGGTCCTCCTCTCCCGCTACGAGTCCCGGCTGATGGCGTTCTGCCGGCACCTGCTCGGTTCGCGCGAGGACGCCGAGGACGTGCTCCAGGAGGTCATGACCGCGGCCTTCAACGCCATCCTCGCCGACGACCGGCCGATCAACGTCCGGCCGTGGCTCTACCGGATCGCCCGCAACCGCAGCCTCAACCACCTGCGGCGCGCCCAGGCGATCGGCGTGGACTCGATGGACCACCACCTCTCCGAGCATGGGGCCACCACCGCGGACAAGGTGCACGAGCGCGAGGAGTTTCGCCTCCTGGTGGGCGACATCCACGAGCTGCCCGAGACCCAGAAGACCGCCCTGGTCCTGCGCGAGATGGACGCTCTGTCCTACGAGCAGATCGCCGAAGCGATGGAGACCACGGTCCCCTCGGTGAAGTCGTTGCTCGTGCGCGCCCGGGTCTCCCTGGCCGAAGCCGCCGAGGCCCGGCTGCTCTCGTGTGACCAGGTCCGGGTCGAGCTCGCTGAGGTCGCCGAGGGCCTCCAGCGCCGGCCCAGCCCCCTCGTCCGCCGCCACCTGCGCAGCTGCAAGCGTTGCGGCACCTTCCGCGCCGAGCTCAAGAAGACCAACCGCGCGCTCGCCGCGCTGCTGCCCGTCGGTCCGATGGCGGTGTTCCACAAGCTCCTGTTCCTGCACCTGGGTCACTCCGCCGCGTCGGGCTCGACCGCATCGGCGACCGCGGCCGCCTCGAGCGCCGGAGCGGGCGCCGCCGGCGCCGGTGCCGCCGGTGCGGGCGCCGCGGGGGCGGGCGCGGTGGCCGGCGGAACCGCGCTGGCCGGTGGCGCGGCGGCGGGCTCCAGCGGTCTCATCTCCGCGGGCATCGGGGCCCTGGCGGGCAAGGCGGCGGCCGGGCTGGCTGCGGCAGCGCTCGTCACCGCCGGCGCCGTGGAAGCCGGGCACACGACCCACCGCCATCTGCACAAAGCCACCGTGGCGCAGACCCCGGCGGCCTCGACGGTGCCGGCGTCCCAGCACGTGGCGGCGCCCTCGCCCTCGGCCCGCTCCTACGCCGAGCCCCGCTCCACCGTCGCGGCCAAGGATGCCGGCAAGAAGGACACCAGCACCGGCGCCGACAAGACGGCGAAGGTGACCAAGGTCAAGGTGGTGACGACGACGACCACCACCACCACGGACACCACCCCCACGACCTCGACCGATCCCACCACCGTGGCCGCCAAGCCGCCGGTGACCGGACGGACGCAGACCCAGTCTGACCCGACCGTGCTGCCCACCGCGCCCGCGACGGTGACCACCACCTCGCCCCCGGCGTCCGCGATCCCGCCGGCGGTGACGACGGGCACGACGCCGACCGCGACGACGCCGACCACGGGCACGCCCACCACCACCACGCCGACCACCACCACCGGGACGACGCCGACCACGGGCACGCCGACGACCACCACGCCGACGACCACCACGCCGACGACGCCGACCACCACCACGCCCCCGCCGTCGCAGACCTCGCCCCAGCCGCAGACCTCCACCACGCCGCAGGCGACCGGCGCCACCGCCCACGACGTCGCCTTCTATCGCAGCCGCGTGGACCGCTGGTGGGGACGCGAGAGCCTCGCGCTCACGCACCGTTGATCGAGTTCGACCAGTTCCTGGCGGTCGACATGCGCGTCGGTCGCGTTGTCGCCGTCGACGACTTCCCTGAGGCGCGCAAGCCCGCCTGGAAGCTGACGATCGATTTCGGCCCCGAGATCGGCGTCAAGCGCTCCTCGGCCCAGATCACCCACTACTCGCGCGACGAGCTCGAGGACACCCTGGTGGTCGCGGTGGTCAACTTCCCACCCCGCCAGATCGGCCCGTTCTTCTCCGAGGTCCTGGTCCTGGGAGCGCTCGACGACGAGCTCGGCGTGGTGCTGCTGCGGCCCGACCGGGGCGCCGAGCCGGGCTCGCGGATCGGCTGAGCCCGCCCTGAGGCCCGGCGCGAGCACCGAGGCTACGGGCCGCCCTGGGCCCCGATCATGAGCTGCCCGCGCGGAGTCCCGTTGACGACGATCCGGTAGGTCCCGTCCTTCAGCCCGCCGCTCTCGAGCTTCCCACTGGCGCCTGAGGCGAGATGGACGCTCGGGTGGGTCGGGACGCTCAGCGCGACCGTGGCGGCGCCACCCCGGTTGGTGACGTGGATCTCGACGCCGACGCCCGAGGGAACCGACAGCACCGGTGGTGAGACGTCGCCGTTGGCCGCGACGGTGACGTTCGTCTCCACGCGCGCTCCCGAGGACACCCCGCCGTGGCCGCTCCCCTCGCCGGAGTGCTTGTGCGTCTTGGTCTTGGGCACCTCGGGCGGAGCCGAGGCGGTTGAGGTGGTTGTCGTCGTCGCCGCGCTCCCCGTGTTCGTGGACGCGGCCTGGGTCGAGCTCGTAGACGCGGTCGTCTGCGAGGACGACGTGGCCGGCGCGCTGGTGGCCTGAGTGCTCGTCGAGCTGTGCGACGAGCCGCCGCAGGCGGCGAGACCCAGGCATGTGATGATCGCCACGAGCAATGGCGGAAGCCTCATCGCGCCGAGCATAGACAGGTCGCTGCCGCCATCATGCGTCGCCGTGGCCATCGCGATTCTCACCACCTACCTGAGCGATTACCGGGTCCCGCTCTACCGGCTGCTGGCCCGCCACCACGACATCGAGGTGCTCTGCTACGGCGGCGGCGAGCGCTACGCGCCGGCCTGGTTCGCTGACCTCGACACCCAGCTGGCAGCCGCCGACTTCCCGGCCCGGCGCCTCGGTGGACTGGGCGAGGCGGTGACCCTGGGGCGCCGCTACGACGCCGTCATCGCGCCGTTCGCGGGCGGGGCGCTGCTGCCCGCCGCCTATGCGGGGGCGCACCGTTACGACCGTCCGTTCATCTTCTGGGCCTCGATCTGGCACCAGCCCCGGTCAGCGGCGCACGCCGTGGCGCTCCCCGTCACCCGCCGCATCTTCCGCCACTCCGATGCGGTGCTGGCCTACGGGGAGCACGTCCGCCGGTTCGTGGCCTCGATCCGAGGCCGCGACTCCGACGTGTTCGTCGCCCCACAGTCGGTGGAGCCCGAGCTGTTCCGCCGCACGGTGAGCGACGAGGAGGTGGCGGCCTTCCGGACGGCCCACGGGCTCGGCCAGGGCCCGCTCGTGCTCTACGCCGGGCGCCTGGTGCCCGAGAAGGGCGTGGAAGTGATCGCGCAGGCCTGGCCGGAGGTGAGCGGTGACGCGACGCTGGTGGTGATCGGAGACGGCCCGCTCGCGCAGCGCGTCGCCGCCCTGCCCCGCACCCGAGCGCTCGGCCCCCTCCCCCGCCGCGAGCTCCCGGCGGCCTACGCCGCCAGCGCCTTCGCCCTGCTCCCCTCCATCCCCACACCGCGCTTCAAGGAGCCGTGGGGGCTGGTCTGCAACGAGGCCTTCGAGCAGGCGCGCCCCATGATCGCCACCACCGCGGTGGGCGCCGCCGCCGGCGGCCTGGTCCGCGACCGCGAGACCGGCCTCGTGATCGCCCCCAACGATCCCGCCGCCCTCGCTAGATCGATCTATCTACTGCTGAACGACACGGCGCTGCGCGAGCGCCTCGGCACCGCCGCGCACCAGGCCGTCCAGCCCTACACGTACGAAGCCATGGCCAACGCCTTCGACCAGGCGCTAGAAGCGGCCGGAGCCACAGCGCACTAGTCGACGCAGACGCGGAGGCCCAGGCGCGTCAGAGGGTGCCTCTGCGGCGCGCTCGCGAAACCTCCCGTCAACCACCAACGCACCGACCGTCACAAGCGGCGCGCGCCGCCAGAGGCCGCCCTCTGGCGCGGCCAAACCGCCTACTGACCAACCGAGAACAGCGCCTCCAGGTCATGGCGCGAGTAGACCTCAAACGCCACCATGGTCTGCGTCCGCCGAACCCCGGACAGCTGGGACAGCTTGCCGGTGACGACCTGCGCGAGCATCTCCTGCTCGCGCAGTCGCAGAATCGCCACGAAGTCCCATTCGCCGGTGACCGAGTAGGCCTCGGCCACCCCCTCGATGCCGGCCAGCTCGCCGCCGAGGGTGGCCAGCGCCGAGCCCTCCGCCTGGATGAGGACGATGGCGTGAGTCATGGCGTGTGGGTGTCCCCGGGCTCCAGGACCGTCACCATCGAGCTCGTGGCCGACTCGACATCGGCCTTGAACGCCTGGGCGTCGGTCTCGACGAGCGGGAAGGTGTTGTAGTGGCAGGGGATCACGGTCTTGGCGCCGACGAACTCGGCGGCGTCGACGGCGTCGTGGCGGTCCATGGTGAAGTGGCCGCCGATGCACATCAGCGCGATGTCGACCTGGCGGCGCTTGCCCACCAGCTGGAGATCGGAGAACAGCGCCGTGTCGCCGAGGTGGTAGACGAGCGTGTCCTTGAAGTTGACCAGCAGCCCGGCAGGGGTGTTGACGGTGCCCTTCGGCGTGGTGGAGGTGTGCCAGGCCGGGACCAGCTTGGCCCAGCCCCAGTCGAACGCGTGCGAACCGCCGAGGTTGCAGTTGACGACCTCCAGCCCATCGCCCTCCAGCTCGCCGGCGAGCTCGGTGATCGCGAGCACGGGGGCCCCGCTGCGCTTGGCGATGTCCACCGTGTCCCCCACGTGGTCGGGGTGGCCATGGGTGAGCAGGATCGTGGTCGGGTTGAGCTCATCGGGCTTGGCGGCAGCCTTGGGATTCCCGGTGAGGAACGGATCGATCAGGACGCTGGTGTCACCGTCAGACAGCTCGAAGGCGGCGTGGCCGAGAAAACGGACATCCATCGTGGGTTCAGTCCTCCTTTTGGTCTTCGGAATCAGTGTGCTGCAGCGCACGCGAGAGCTCGTAGCCGACGGCGACTCCGACCAGCATCCCCAGTCGCGTCTCCTCGGTCAGCAGGGTCTTCACGGCTCGCAGCCGCGCCGCGCCGTCGGGTTCGGCGGCCGCCTCGCGGACGGCCTGCTCGTGAGCGGCGTCGAACCATCCGCCTTCGGCGATGGCCGCGGCCAGCACGCGTTGCAGCGAGGGAGCGGCGCGCATGACGATGTCCTGGGCGTCTTGCAACCGCGTCGGGTCAGTGAGCTCGTCGATGGCGGCATCGAGCTCGGCGTCTGTGTAGGCGCGCTCCGGCACTCGCGCCGGATCATAGGGAGCGGCTGACCCCGAGGTGCCGGAGCCGGCCGGCGGCGCCTCAGCGCTCGCCGATGAGCGCCAGCGGGATCCCGATGGCGAACCCGGCGACGATCCCGACCCCGTCAGACACCCAGCTGGCGGCGACATCGGCCAGCGGCATGAGCGCGACCGTGGCGGCGATCACGGCGGCGCCGATGAGGTCACCCTCGACCTCGCCGCCGGAGCGCAACGTCAGCAGGTCGGGCGTCGCCCACGCGCATACGAGCGCCAGCGCGCCGCCCTGGGCGCCGAGCAGGATCGCGTTGGGCTGGATCGCCGTGGTGGCGGCCAGTCCGCCGACCCCGCCGATGATGAACAGCGCCAGCACCGGGACGGGACCGTGCCGGCGTTCGAGCAGCCAGCCAAACAGGCCCACCGTGCCCAGCGTGATCAGGGCGTAGCCGATGTTGTCGTAGGTGAAGGCGGCGGTGAAGAGGCGCCACCACTCAGAGCCGGGCTGCCCGACGACGATGAGGTTGCCCTGGGAGCCGCCGAGATTGGTGCGCCACAGCAAGCAGCCGATCAGCCCGGCGAGAACGAGCGCCATGGTGGCGTACGGGCGGGTGTCGCCGCGGATGCCGGGGATCTCGTCGCGGCGCAGGCGGGTGAGCAGCGGCGGGGGCTGGCGGCGGGCCTTGCGCTCGGCCACACGCTGATCGCGGTCGAGCTTGGGCGCCCGCTTGCGCAGCCGGTTTCCGCAGTACGGACACTCGGTGATGTAGGGGCTGACCTCCGACCCGCAGCTCTTGCAGACCACGAAGAGATCTTGTCCGCCGGTGCTCACGCTCCGATGGTACAACCGGCCCGGCCTCGGCCGAGGCGGTTTGGTGTCTCCGCGGGACCGGTGGTCCGTCGTCAGACCACCGTGGCGGCGACGATCTCCGCCATCACCTCTCGCAGATCGTGGTTGGCCTCGTACACGACGACCTGCCGGGCGGCGCCGTTGCCCCGGGCCAGCAGGTCCTCGACGGCCTCCAGCTCAGACAGCGTGCCCAGGTCGGCGCAGTGCTCGCGCATGCGGTCGATGAGCCGCCGGGCCAGCGCCCGCGTCGGCACCCGATCGGAGCTGGGCAGGTCGACGAGCTCCCCTTCGAGCCCGTGGCGAGCCGCCAGCCACTTGTTCTCGTCGAGCATCTCGAACGGGTAGGGCGAGAGCGTCTTGCCCGCCGTGAAGTGCTCGGCGAGCTCGCGCACCATCGCCTGGACGAGCGCCGCCAGCCCCAGCGAATGCTCGATGTGGGTCTGGGAGTCCATGACGCGGATCTCCACGGTCCCGAACATCGGGTGGGGGCGCACGTCGTGCCACAGGTAGGTGTAGTCCTCGATGACCCCCGCCTCGATCATGAACTCGATCCGCCGCTCGTAGTCCTCCCAGTCCTCGTAGTGGGGCGGGATCCCGACGCGCGGAAAGGCGCGGAAGATGGGGGTGCGCGTCGAGGCCAGCCCGGTCGTGGCCGCGCGCCAGAAGGGGGAGTTCGCCGACAGGCCCAGCAGCACCGGCACGTGGACGAGCATGCCGTTGGCGACGTGGATGGCCTTGTCGGGGTCATCGAGGCCGACGTGCACGTGCATGCCGAAGATGAGCTCCTGCCGGGCGACGAAGCGCAGCGCCGAGATGAGGTCGCGATAGCGCGGCCGGGCGACGATCCGCTGGTCCTCCCACATCGCGAACGGGTGGGTGCCGGCGGAGCCGATGGCCAGGTCCTTGCTCGCCGCGGTCTCGACCACCTGGTGGCGCAGGGCCCGGAGCTGGCGTCCGGCCTCCGGCACGCCGTCGCAGGGATCGGTGGAGATCTCCAGCACGGACTCCATGAGCTCGGGCTTGATGTCGCCCGCGGGCGCCTCCTCGAGCATCGCCTCGATGGCGTTGACCAGCTCGTAGGACTGGGCATCGAGGATCATGAGCTCTTCCTCGATCCCGATGGAGTATGCGTGTCCGTCGAAGCGGTGCTCCACTGGCCGTCAAGCCTAGGGGATCGCCCGGAAACGTTCCCATTCGGGCGTCCGATGCAACAGATCGTCCCTAGACTGAAGGGTGAACTTCGAAAACGGTACGGGAAGGGTTGCCATGGCGCTCGGTTACGACGGAAAGCTCTACATCCTCGCGTTCGACCACCGCGGGTCGTTTCAGAAGAAGATGTTCGGGATCCAGGGCGACCCCACGGCGGAGGAGACCGCCACGATCGCCGACGCCAAGCACCTCATCTATGAGGGCATGGAGGTCGCCGTCAAGCGCGGCCTCGACGCCGCGGCCACCGGCGTGCTCGTCGACGAGCAGTTCGGCGGCGACATCCCGGAGGAGGCCCGCGCCGAGGGCCTGAAGCTGGCCATGCCGGTCGAGAAGTCGGGCCAGAACGAGTTCGACTTCGAGTACGGCGCGGACTTCGGCGCCCACATCGAGAAGTTCCACCCCGATTTCTCCAAGGTGCTGGTCCGTTACAACCCCGATGACCCGGACACCGACCTCAACCAGCGCCAGCTCACGCGGCTCAAGGAGCTGGCCGACTGGCTGCACGCCCACGACGACAAGTTCCTGTTCGAGCTGCTGGTTCCCGCCACCGACGCGCAGCTGGAGTCAGTGGACGGGTCCTCGGAGCGCTACGACGCCGAGCTGCGCCCCGAGCTCATGCGACGCGCCATCGAGGACTGCCAGAAGTTCGGCGTCGAAGTCGACATCTGGAAGATCGAAGGCGTCGACGAGCAGTCCGACGCCGCCATGCTGGCCGAGCAGGCCCGGACGGGCGAGGGCCGCGAGGGCGTGACCTGCGTGCTGCTGGGCCGCGGCGCCTCCACCGAGAAGGTCGAGGAGTGGCTGCGGGCAGCGTCGCCGGTCCGAGGCTTCATCGGGTTCGCCATCGGGCGGTCGATCTGGTGGGACGCCCTGAAGGCGTTCCTGGACAAGGAGCTCGATCGCGAGGCGGCAGCCACCCAGATCGCCGATAACTACCTGCATTTCGTGAACGTGTACGAAAAGCAGCACGTCGCCTGAGAGCGGCGTGAGCACGCGGGACGTGCAACCGCCGGTGCCCGGCGGTTGCACCAATTGGTAGGCTCGCGCCGATGGCGATGAAGATGCGCCAAAGCCTTGCGCAGCTCGAGCAGGAGTTCCGGCACGAGACGCAGCTTGACCGCAACCGGCGCGACACGCTGCGCCGGCAGGCCGTGCGGCGCTCACGGCTGCGTACGCACGTCCGCAACCGCAAGCGCAGCTCGCTGCGCTACTGGATGCTCATCCTCTCGCTGATCGCGACGGCCCTCATCGTCACCGTCGCGATGTTCGAGACGCTGTACCGCCTACTGGGCTGACGCCCGATTCCTCGCTGCGGCCGACGGCGGCAGAGCCGAACTCGTCAGCGCTCGGCACGCCGGCAGCAGCGAGCCCGGCCACCAGGGCTAAGTGTCAGCCCGGTCTCCCAGAGTGCGCAAGGCCGCATCGACCTCTTCGCGCGCGCCCTTGTGGCCTTCGCTCCCCTCCGCCTGAATCTCGATGTAGACCTCCTTGCGGAACACCGGGATGTCACGAGGGGCTTGGATTCCGATCCGTACCTTCTCGCCCATGATCGCCAGCACCGACACCTCGATGTCGTCGCCGATCATGATGCTCTGGTTGGACTTACGAGTGAGTACCAACATCGTCGCCTCCCTGCAATTGGCCGCTAAAACCAGGGGCGTCATGCCCACGCGTAGCGTGACGCCTGCCCACGGTTGAGCATACCGGCAACGCTTTTCGAAGTTCAAGCACACAGAAGCTTTTGCACGGATACTCAAACTCCGGTCCGCCCCGGCCGGGCGGGGGTGCACGAGAGGGGTTTGGCGACGAGAGGCGGACTCGGCCGACGAAACCACTAGTCTCCGCTCCCGATATGGCACGCCGATCTCTCAGACCCGAGCTCAACCGCATCCGCGCCTGGGTCCGCCAAGGGCGGACTGACGCGTGGATCGCCCATCAGCTCGAAGTGACAGTGCAGCAGATCCAGGCCTTCAAGCGCGACCAGCAGCTCGAAGGTGGCGACGAGACCGACGGCACCACCGCCGCGGTGGACGACGATGACATCGACCTGCGCGCCGAGGACGACGCGCTGATCGCCGCCGAGCTCGACGCCGCGGCTGCTGAGCAGCCCGAGGACGAGGACGAGGACGAGGACGACGAGGACGAGGAGGGCGAGAAGCCCTCACGCCGCCGCCGCGGACGCCGCGGAGGTCGCGGAGGCCGCGGAGGCACTCGCCGCCGCTCATCCGGCACGCTCGAGGCCACGTTTGACCACGGCGACGAGGGCTACGGCCTGTGGCTCGATCCCGCCGTCCAGGATGACCCGGTGTATGCGGAGTACTGGGCGGGTCACCGCCCGGTCGAGGTTGCGATCGAGGAGGACCAGATCGTCATCCGCCGCGCCGGCTCGCCCGATTCGGATTCCGATTCAGACGACGACGACTGAATCGGAGCCCACGGGCCGGCCCTCACCGGGCCTGCCCACCGACTGAAACGACGCGGATGTCGGACCGCCGCAGCCCTACTGGCTCTCGGCGGTGCGACGTCCCGTCGTGTAGTCGATCGCCTGGCGCGCGTAGATGGCGAATGCCGCTCCCGCCACGGTCGGGAGGTCCCACGCCGCCGGCCGGCTGGGCGCCACCCGCACCGCGACGTCAAAACACCAGTCGGTGCCCTGCTCGATGTACAGCCGCGCCAGCTCGTTGACGGTGAACGGGCCGCCCAGCCGGCGTCGCAGTTGCACGACCAGTTCGTCGACGACCCGGTCCATGGCCGGCCGGTCGGCGGGCTCAGCGGCGGCGAGGCGGCGCTGGCCGTCCTGCCAGAGCCCGATGAGGTCGTCGTAGGTGACCGCTCCGCGCGGGCCCGAGCTCATCGCGGGCTCCGCACGGCCGGGGCGCCGGACGCGGCGGGCGGCGCGATCAGGGAGCCGGCTGGCCCGTGATCACGTAGGGGCGCTCGTTGGGGCGCACCATGCCAAGCGCCCGTGCCTGCGAGACGATCGTCGACGGGGTGTTGAGCGCCTTCTCCTCCCGGGTCAGCTGAGCGTTCTGGCGGGTGAGCTTGGTCACGATCGCCTGCTGTCGACCGGCCTGGGCGTGCGTGGCGACATAGGAGAGCGTGTGCTCCACGTACAGCCCGACGACGACCGTCAGGACCACGAGCAGCCCGATCCGGCCGACCCGCTCCCAGCGGACCCGGAGCTTGGGCGGTCGTGCGACCAGCCGCGGGCGCTTGCGCGGCGCCGGGCGGGGATGGCGGCGAGGGGCTGCGGTGGCGGGGCGGGCGGGCGGCATCCCTTGCGGCCTTCGTTCGACGCGCTCTGCTTCCTTCCTCCCGCAACGCCGCGTGCACCACAGCGGGTCCCGCCGGGCGCGACGAAGCCGTCTGCACTATGCGCGGAACGCCGACCGCCCGGGGTAGCTGGCCTCGGCGCCCAGCGCCTCCTCGATGCGCAGCAGCTGGTTGTACTTGGCCACGCGATCGGTCCGCGACGGGGCGCCGGTCTTGATCTGACCGCAGCCGGTGGCCACCGCGAGATCCGCGATCGTCACGTCCTCGGTCTCGCCCGAGCGGTGCGACATCACGGCGGCATAGCCGGCCTCGCGCGCCATCCGGATGGCGGCGAAGGTCTCGGTCAGCGTGCCGATCTGGTTGACCTTGATGAGGATGGCGTTGGCCACTCCACTCTCGATCCCGCGCTTGAGCCGCTGGGTGTTGGTGACGAAGATGTCGTCGCCGACGAGCTGGATCCGGTTGCCCAGGCGCTGGGTGAGCGCCGACCAGCCGTCCCAGTCCTCCTCGTCCATCCCGTCCTCGATGGAGATGATCGGGTAGCGGTCACACAGGTCAGCCCAGTAGTCGCCGAGCTCTTCTGCGTTGAGGGTGCGGCCCTCGTGCTCCAGCACGTAACCCTCGCCCTCCTTGAAGAACTCGGACACGGCCGGGTCCAGCGCGATCGCCACCTGGTCGCCGGGGACGTAGCCCGCCGCACGGATGCCCGCCAACAGGACCTCGAGCGCCTGCTCATTGGACTCCAGGTCAGGAGCAAAGCCGCCCTCGTCACCGACCGAGGTGGAATGGCCCTCCTCGCGCAGCGTCGCCTTGAGGTGATGGAAGACCTCAGAGCCCATGCGCAGCCCTTCGCTGAAGGTCCGCGCGCCCACCGGGACGATCATGAACTCCTGGAAGTCCACGGCGTTGTCAGCGTGGGCCCCGCCGTTGAGCACGTTCATCATCGGCACCGGCAGGATGTGGGCCGTCTCGCCCCCGAGGTAGCGCCACAGCGGCAGCCGCTGCTCCGCCGCCGACGCTTGCGCGGCGGCCAGCGACACCGCCAGCATCGCGTTGGCGCCCAGGCGGGACTTGTTGGGCGTCCCGTCGAGCGAGATGAGCATGCGGTCGAGCGCCGCCTGGCTGGCCGCGTCCTGGCCGTGAACGGCGGTGGCGATCTCGCCGTTGACGTTCTCCACGGCCTTGGTGACACCCTTGCCCATCCAGTCCGAGCCACCATCGCGCAACTCAGTGGCCTCGAACTCCCCTGTCGACGCGCCGGACGGAACGGCGGCGCGGCCCCACGCGCCCGAGCGCACGCTGAGCTCCACCTCAACGGTCGGATTGCCACGACTGTCGAGGATCTGGCGTGCGTGCACGTGCTCGATCTGGCTCATTGGGTGCGGCTGTCTCCTTCGGTCATGCGTGCGCGGGCGTAGTAGGCGAGCTGCTGCTCAGGCGGGAGATCGTCCCAGCTTCCGCCCTCGGATGCCGCGAGGTCGCCCGCCGTGGTCACCCGTCCCCGGAATCGCTCGGACGCCGAGCGCAGGGCCAGCTCCGGATCGACCTTGAGCTTGCGCGCCACGTTGACCACCGCGAAGAGCAGATCGCCCAGCTCGTGGTAGCGGTCGTCGGCGCCCTCGGCGGCCTCCAGCTCGGCCAGCTCGTCGCGCACAGCCTGGAGCGGGCCTTCGATGCCCGGAAAGTCAAAGCCGGTGGAGGCGACGCGCCGCTGAAGCTTGCGGGCGTGCAGGAGCGACGGGAGGTTCTCAGGAACCTCGCCGAACACCCCGGGCTCGCGACCGGCCTCGGTGCGCTTGATGGCGTCCCAGTTGCGCAGCACGTCCTGGGCGTCGTCCACCTCGGTCTCGCCGAAGATGTGCGGGTGGCGGCGGATGAGCTTCTCGGTGACGTGCTCGGCCACCTGCTTGAGGTCGCCGGCGCCGCGTTCCTCGAGCAGCAGCGCCAGGAAGTGCACCTGAAAGAGGACGTCGCCGAGCTCGTCGAGCATCTTGGTGTCGTCGCGCTGGTGGGCGGCGTCGGCCAGCTCGTAGGCCTCCTCGAGCGTGTGGGGCACGATCGTGCGCTCGTCCTGCTCGCGGTCCCACGGGCACTCGCGCCGCAGCCGGCGGGTGATCTCGTCCAGGATCGTCAGAGACTGCGCCGCGTCCTCGGAGGAGGACACGCTTACGGGGCGGCGGTGGCGGTTCCGGCGGCGGCGGGGGCGGTGGCGCCCGCGGGAGCGGTCGCGCCGGCGGGGGCGGTGGCCCCAGCGGCACCGGCAGCACCGGCGGTGGAGCTCGTCTTGGGCGCCTTGTAGCCGCTGCAGTCAGCCATCGCGTAGATCGTGCGGCAGGAGGTCTTCTTCAGCCAGTCCTTCTTGGCGTGGTTGTCAACCGCCGTCTGGGACGCCGTGGTGAGCTGGCTCTGGAGCGTCTGCTTGATCAGCGCCGTGGACTGGGCCAGCGACTTCTGGGTCGCCGGGGTGACCTTGGTGACCCGGATCAGGTAGTAGCCGAACTGGCTCTTGACCGGGCCGATCAACTTGCTGACGGGCGCCGCGAACGCCGCCTTGGAGAGGTCGGAGTCCTGCTGGCCGGCGGTGACGCCGTTGAGGACGCCGCCCTTGCTCTTGCTCGGGTCGATCGAGTCCTTCTTGGCGACCGCCGCCCACGCCTCGCCCCGCTGGATCGCCGCCTTGGCCGCGTTGGCCTGGGCGAGGGTCTTGGTGAGGATGATCTGCAGGTTGCGCGTCTCAGGCGTCCCGAACTGCGACTTGTGGCTGTTGTAGTAGCTGGCGATCGCCGCGGCGGTGACCGTGCTCGGGTGCTTGGAGCTGAGCTTCTGGAAGATCTGGTTGACGCGGACGCGGAAGGTGATGTCCTGGACCGTCTGGCCGCTGGTCTTCAGGAATGACTGGAACTGGGCGTCAGTGGAGAACTGTGACTTCTTGGCCGCGGTCAGCGCCTTCTGGACCTGGGCGTCGGTGACGTTGATCCCCAGCTTGTGCGCCTCGGCCTGGTACCAGTAGGCCTTGATCAGGAAGTCCATGACCTGTCCCGACAGTGTCGTGAACAGCTGGCTGCAGTCGGTCTTCAGAGTCTTGGCCGGGGTCTTGGCCAGCGACGGGATCTCCTTGCGCGCGGTGGCGATGCACTGGGTGTAGTTGGGCGGGTCGGGGACGATCACCGGCGAGCCCGGGGACTGCGCGGCCTGGCCCTGCGCGGCCACGAACATCCAGTGCTTGAAGGCCTTGGTGGTGATCGGGTTGCCCGCGACCACGGCGACGGAGTCACTGGGGACGCCGCTGCTGCTCGAGCCGCAGCCGGCGATCGCAACCGCCAAGACCACAAAAAAGGCGCCAAGCGCCGTGATGGACCGTAGAGACTTCATGAGGACCCGGCCGATAGTAGCGAGCCTTTTCCGGACTGGTCGTAAGTATTAGTGAAGTCGAGCCGCCGGCGGCGGCGGCGGAAAGCCGGAGCGGGCTACGCCGCGGCGGCCTCAGCCTCGGCCTCGCGGGTGACCGAGAGCAGCACGTCCGCGGCCCGCACGATGGCCGGGAAACGCTGGGCAGGATCCTTGGGTACCCGGACCGAGAGCTGGGATTTCCCCGACTCGTACAGCGCCTCGGGGATCTCGGCGCGGATCTTCTTGGCGCGCACCGAATCGAGCTCGATCGGCGTCACCGCGAGCCGGTCGCCCCGGACGGTGACCGCCCGCGCCCCGGCCTGGCCGAGCTTGATCCGGGCCTGCTGGAGGGCGATGAGGTTGCGCAGCGGGTCGGGAACGTCCCCGAAGCGGTCCTCGAGCTCCTCGCGCAGCGTGACCAGATCGGCCACCTCGCGAGCGCCGGCGATGCGGCGGTGGACGTCGACCTTGGCCTGCTCGTAGGGGATGTAGTCCGACGGCACGTAGGCGTCGACGTTGACGTCCAGGCGTACGGGCTCCCACTCCTCTTCGGAGGCCCCGTCCTCCTCCATGGCCGCCACCGCCTCGTCGAGCATCTGCATGTAGAGCTCGAAGCCGAGCGCGGCGACGTGGCCGGACTGCTCGTCGCCGAGCAGGTTGCCGGCGCCGCGCAGCTCGAGGTCGCGCATGGCGATCTTGAAGCCGGCGCCGAGCTCGGTGTAGTCGCTGAGTGCGCTGAGTCGCTGCGCCGCATCGGGTGTCAGGGCGGCCGCGCTGGGATACAGCAGGTAGGCGTAGGCCCGCTCGCGCGACCGGCCCACGCGGCCGCGGATCTGGTAGAGCTGCGACAGGCCGAAGATGTCGGCGCGCTCGACGATCAGCGTGTTGGCCTGCGGGATGTCGATGCCCGACTCGATGATGCTGGTGCAGACGAGCACGTCGGCGTCGCCGCGCAGGAACTTGAGCATCCGGCGTTCCAGCATGCTCTCGTCCATCTGCCCGTGCGCGACCTCGAAGCGCAGGCCGGGACATAGCCCGCGCAGGCGCACTGCCGTCTCCTCAATCGTCTCCACGCGGTTGTGCAGGAAGAACGCCTGCCCGTGGCGCTCCTTCTCCCGCAGCAGCGCGCGGCGCACCAGTTCCTCGTCGTACTCGCCCACGTAGGTCTTGATCGGGCGCCGGCCCTCGGGCGGGGTCTCGATCACGCTGATGTCGCGGATGCCGGCCAGCGACATCTGCAGCGTGCGCGGGATGGGGGTGGCGCTCATGGCGATGACGTCCACGCGCAGCTTGAGCTGGCGCAGCAACTCCTTCTGCTTGACCCCGAAGCGCTGCTCCTCGTCGACGACGAGCAGCCCGAGGTCCTTGGCGCGCACGTCGCGTGAGAGCAGGCGATGGGTACCGATGAGGATGTCGACCTCGCCCTTGGCAAAGCGGGCCACGGTCTCCCTCTGCTCGGCGGCGGAGCGGAAGCGCGACACGTGCTCGATGGTCACCGGGTAGTCCTTGAGACGCTCGGTGAACGTGCCGTAGTGCTGCTGGGCCAGGATCGTGGTCGGCGCCAGGACCATCACCTGCTTGCCGTCCTGGGCGGACTTGAACGCGGCGCGCAGCGCCACCTCGGTCTTGCCGTAGCCGACGTCGCCGCAGATGAGGCGGTCCATCGGCCGAGGCGCCTCCATGTCGGCCTTGACGAACTCGATGGCGTCGCGCTGGTCCGGCGTCTCGTTGTAGGGGAAGGCGTCCTCGAATTCACGCTGCCAGTCGCTGTCCATCGGGAACGAGTGGCCCTCGCGGCGCTTGCGCTCGGCGTACAGGTTGAGCAGCTCGCCGGCCAGCTCCTGAGCGGCGCGCCGCGCCCGGGACTTGATCGTCTCCCAGCGCGTCCCGCCGAGCTTGGACAGCGGCGGATGGGCGCCGCCGGCACCGACGTAGCGGCTGATCTTGGCCAACTGGTCGACGGGCACGAACACCCGGTCAGAGCCGGCGTACTCCAGGTACAGGTAGTCACGGGTGACTCCGGCAACGGTCTTGGTGTCAAAGCCGGCGAAGCGGGCGATGCCGTGGTCCTCGTGGACGACGATGTCGCCCGTGCGCAGGTCCGCGAAGCTGCGCAGGACGCCACGGCGGCGCTCGCGGCCTGGCTTCTCGGCGGCCCGCCGGCGCTGGAAGAGCCGGTGATCGGGGATGATCGCGAGGTGGAACTGCGGGGCGATGAAGCCGCTCTGCAGCCGTGCCGCGGCCATGGTGATCTGCCCCGGGGTGGCGGGAGCGCCCTCGCCCTCCCCCAGCCACCGCGTCTTGAGCCGGCCCAGGTTGTAGGCAAAGCGCTCGCCCTCCCCCTTGCGGGCGAAGGTGAGCACCGTCCGGTAGCCGGAGCGCGCGAGCTTCTCCAGCTCGGGCTCGGCCTCCTTGAGCCCTCGCGCGGCGATGTCGGCCGCCTGGGCGCGGAAGGCGAAGGGCTGATCCTGGTCGATGCTCGACAGGCGGATACGGACGCGGCCCTCCAGCTGAGCGGTGATCTCGTCGGGCGCCACATAGAGGTGGTGGGCGTCCTCGTCGTGGAATGCCGCGGTGACGTCCTGCCAGTGGTCGGCCAGCGCGGGAGCGACGTCCTCGGATCCGGAGAGGAGGACCGCCGCGTCGGCGGAGGCCAGCTCCAGGAAGGAGCGGAACTTCTCCACGGGCAGCAGTTCGGTGATGTCAGGCCGCTCGGAGGCGTCCTCGAGGGCGGCGATCTCGGCCAGCTCGCGATGCTCGAGGGCGAGCTCGGCCGCTGGGGCCACCTCGACGCAGTCAGCGTCGTCCAGAGAGCGTTGGGTGAAGGTGGAGAACCAGCGCAGCGCCTCGATCTCGTCGCCGAACAGGTCGACACGGACGGCGCGGTCCTCGGTGGCCGGGAACACGTCGAGCAGGCCGCCGCGGATGGCGAACTGGCCACGGTCCTCGACCTGGTCCACGCGCTCGTAGCCGGCGGCGACGAGGTCCATGGCGGTCTCGTCGAGGTCGATGAGCTCACCGGTACGGAGGACGAAGCCGTGCGGACGCATGGTCGGGTCGGGGACCTTCTCCGACAGAGCGACGGCGCTGACCACAACCACCGGCGCGACGTCGCCGGGGGCGTTGTCCCATTCGAGCAGGGCGTCGAGCGCGGCGATGCGCAGGCCCACGAGGTGCGGCGGGGGGGCCAGGTGCGACTCGTAGTTGACGCCGCGGCTCGGGTAGTAGCGGACGACGCGGGGATCCAGCCAGGTCCTCAGCCCGGCGGCGAGGTCGCGCGCGGCGCGGTCATCGCCGGCCACCACGATCGCCGGCTGCGCCGGGTCGCGGTCCAGCAGCGCGGAGACCAGGTAGGGCCGCAGCGACTGGGAGACGAACGCCTCGCCGCCCTCGCGCAGAAGCGCGGCGGTCTGCGGATCATCATCGGCGTGGGCGAGGAGGGAGGAGAGCATCAACGGCTGCTCCTCTCAGTCTAGGCCGGTGCGGTCATCGGTCCGGAGCGTCTTGGATGACGCGCTCTGCCGCGTCGGCGGCCTGATCGATGAGGGCGTCGACGTCAGCCTTGGGCTCCCGGAACTTGCCCAGGACGTAGGCGGCGACGCGCTCGGGATCGGTGGTCGGCGGCCGCCCGACGCCGACGCGGACGCGGTGGAAGTCCGCGCTGCCCAGCGACGCCTTCAGGGACTTCAGGCCATTGTGGCCGGCCAGCCCGCCGCCGAGGCGGGTCCGGATGTCACCAAAGGGAAGGTCGATCTCGTCGTGGATGACCAGGACGTGGTCAAGGTCGACCTTGAGCTCCCCGCGTGCCGGGCTGACGGATTTGCCGGCGTCGTTCATATAGGTCTGCGGCATGAGGATGGCGACCCGCTGATGGCCCGGACCGATCCCCGTGCGGCCCTCGCTGAGCAGGCCGCGGTACTTGGCCTTCGGCTTGCCGAGATCCCAGCGCTGGTTGAGCCGCTCGGCGACTTCGAACCCGATGTTGTGCGGCGAGCCCTTGTACTCGGCCCCGGGATTGCCCAGGCCGACGATCAGCCAATCGACGGGAGCCCCGCCGCCCCGGCGGCCAGGCAGTCGCATGAGCGGGCGCTACTCGGCGTCGTCGCCGGAGGAGGCCTCGGCGTCGCCGCCCTCGCCCTCCTCGCCTTCGCCTTCAGCGCCTTCCTCGCCCTCGCCCACGACCTCGGTCTCAGACTCGATCTCGTCCTCGGACTCGAGCTGGAGCTTGGGCGGGCTGAGGTTGGCGATGACGGTCTCGGCGTCGTCGACGAACGTCACCGTCGACGGGGGCGTCAGAGCAGCGAGGGTGAGCGTGTCGTTGATCTGCATCGCGGACACGTCATGGGTGAGGGAGTCCGGGATGTCGGTCGGCAGCGCCTCGATGGTGAGCTCGCGGGTGATCTGCTCCAGCACGCCGCCGTCCCTGACGCCGGGGGAGTCCTCGGCGCCGGTGAGCTCGAGCACGACGGTGGCCTGGATCTTCACGTCCAGGCGGACGCGCAGAAGATCGAGGTGGACCGTGTCACCGGTGATCGGATGGCGGACCAGATCCTTGACCACGACGGGGCTGGCCTGGCTGTCTCCGACGGCGAGGTCCAGCACGGCGCCGGCGCTCTGCAGCACCTGGCGCAGGTCGCGCGCGGACACCTGGAAGGCGAGGGGCTCGTCACCCCCGCCGTAGACGACGCCGGGGACGTCGCCGGTGCGGCGCAGGCGGCGCGCCGAGCGCGACCCTCCCGGCTCGCGGGGGGAGACTTTCAGTGCGGTGGTGTCGCTGCGTGCCATGAGCGGCGTTCGATGGTAGCGCCATCCGCCGCAAACGCCCGGCGCGGTGGCCTGAACGCCCGCGCGAGGGAGCTCGGAGCGCGCTCTAAAGATGCGGCCACGGCACCCTAACTCTGCGCTAACCTAGCGCCATGAGCGGGGCTGCCCTCATGCTCTGGATCGCCGGCGTCCACGTGCTCGGGCTCGGCTGCGTGGCGCTGCTGATGTTCCCCGCGCTCAAGGACCAGCCGCTGGGACCCGAGCGCCGCCCCGACGACGGCGACGACGGCTGGGGCCGCGGTCCCAAGGGTCCTCCGGAGGCGCCGAAGCCGCCGCGTGGGGGGATCCCGCTGGCCGACGCGGTGCCCGCGCGCGTGCGCCTGCGTGAGCCCGGGCGTCTGAGCGAGCGTCTGCCGCGCCGTGAGCGCCGCCCCGTGCGCGAGCCGGCCCGCCGGCCCGTGCGCGAGCCTCACAGGGCGGTCAGAAGTGAGTGGGGCAGTCGGCGTCGCTCGGGATCCGCCGGCTGACCACCAGCAGCTCGATCGTGAACCCCTGAACCACGTTGCCCGCGTGGCGGACGCGCAGGCACTGCACGCGAGGCAGGGACTTGCCCGCCACCCAGGCCACGCGAGCGGTGCCGAGGTGCGAGGTGATTCCAAACGTCGACGAGGGGTTGATCTCGGCGATGGAGACCGTGCCGGGGTGGTGCAGCGCGGCGGTGTTGGTCATCGCACGGGCGCGACAGGCGGCGCTGGCGCGGCAGCCCGTGATCAGGGAGATGACCTGCGCGGTGTCGCCATGAGCCTCGGCCTGGACGAGGTTGCTGATGGCGGCGTCCTCGGCGTCGCCGACGTTGAAGGCGCGGGTGAGCAGCGTCGCGATGGCCAGGAAGACGACGATGCCGGCCGCGATCGCGGCGATGATCCAGCGGCGGCGGCGCATCGGCGGCACGGTAGCCGACGAGGCCGTCTCGTTCGCCGACGGCCGTCAGGAGTCGCTGAGCTCCATGAACCGCTGCACCGACGCCTCCTGGTGATCGAGGCGCTCGGCGAGCAGCAGCGCGTGCTCAGCCGCCAGCTCCAGGAAGTCCTCGACGCACCGCTCGGGGTCGTCGGCGAGCGGGTAGACGCGACTGAGGTCCTGCTGGGCGCACGCGATCCCCATTGGCGGACGGCCGTCCGCGAGCGTGCGCGCGCTGCACACCGGCGTGACCAGGAGCTGGGACTCGGTGGCGACGAGCGCCGTCGGCAGCAGCCGGTGCGCGGGCAGCTTGACCGAGAGCTGGACCGAGTGGTCGACGGCCACGACGCTGCCGGCGAGGTGGCTCAGTGGCTCGCGCCAGACGTCCAGGACGGTGTCGGCGCCGACGAGGGCGTCGCGCAGCGCGGTGGCCTGCGCGACGTAGAGCCGCTCAGCCTCCTCGCGGTCTCCGGCGTCGGCGAGGTCGAGGTCGCAGGGCACGCGCAGGAGTTCGTTGGCCGAGACCGTCGCGCCCGCCCCGCGGCTCCCGCAGGCGACGTAGGTCTGCAGCGTGCCGAGGTCGCGCCGGCCGTGAAAGATGACCGTCACGGCCTCGCTGAGCGGCAGCCCGTTGACCTTGAGCGAGACGGTCACCGCCGTGCTGTCGTCGAGCAGTGCCCTGCGCAGGAGCTCTTCCGCTGCGCCTTCGTCGCGGATTGGATCCTCGTCGAGCATTGGTTCCCTCCTTCGCAACTCGGCAACGTCGTGCTGTATTTACCCAGGCCGAGCGGTCGTTCACAACCACCATCTGGAGAAGCAACGTTGTCCACCGGGCGAAGGGTCCGCGCGGGCGTGCTTTAGGGTTCAGGGCGATGTTCTTCCTCAGGCTCATGTACAAGCCCTTTTCGATCATCGGCGCGATCATCGCCGGCAAGCTCGGGCGGTCGGTGTTCCGCTTCATCTGGGCCAAGATCGACGACGCCCCGCCCCCCACGCCGGGCAGCGGCGGCGGGAGCACGCTGAAGGTCGTGGGCGCCCGGGCGCTCCAGGCCGGGGTGATGGTGGGGACCGCGGCGGCGGTGGACCGGACGTTCGCGCGCTTCTTTCACCATCTCATCGGGATCTGGCCCAAGAAGCCGCCTGAGCCCGTCGACGAGGACTAGGGGTCAGCGGTCCGCCGGGGCTGCTGGGCGGCCGGCACGTACCAGGGCGCGAGGCCCTCGCGGGCCCAGTCGGGCATCGGCGTCTTGGCCCGCGTGACCGGGTCGATCCACACGTGCCGGACCTCGGCCTCGAGCAGCAACTCGCCGTCGTCGTCTCGCAGGAACCGGTGCGCCGTGACGATGCTGGTGGTGCCCAGGTGGGCGACGGTGGCCTCGACGGTGATCTCCTCGTCAAAGCGCGCGGCCCCGCGAAAGCGCAGGGTCGCCTCGGCCACCACGATGTCGGCGCCCCGGCCCAGCATCACCGTATAGCCACCGTAGGCCGCGCGCCACAGTTCGGTGATGGTGTGGTCGACGTAGGCCAGGTAGTTGGCGTTGAAGAGCACGCCCTGCAGGTCGCACTCGGAGTAGCGGACCCGGAGCCGGTGGATGAAGGGCTCAGGCACCGGTCCCGCCTCCGCCGCGCAGCACGAAGCCCCGCTCGGCCAGTTCGCCCAACGCGTCCTCGAAGGCGGTGAAGTCGCGCCCCGTGAGGGCGTCGATCGGGCGGCCGCGCGGACCGGCGGCCCGCACCCAGCGACGCAGCAGCGCCGGGCCGGCTCGTTCCTCGGCCTCGGCGAGGAGGTCGAGCAGGATGGGGAGCTCGGGGCGGTGGTCGAGCTGGCCCGAGAGCAGGCTCAGCGGGTCGACGCCCAGCACCGCGCAGAGCTCATCCTCGGTGAGCCCGAGCACGTCGAGCAGGCGCGCGGCCCGCTCTGACTGGACCCGGCGCCCGCCGGCCGGATCGTTGGCGGCGGCCACGGTGCGCCGCCGTTAGAACAGCTGGTTCTCGCCGCCGAAGACGTCGCTGACGGAGCCGTCGGTGAAGATCTGACGGATCGAGTTGGTCAGCAGGTCGGCGCAGGAGAGGACGCGGATGTTGCTCGGCGCGCCCGGTGCCAGCGGGATGGTGTCGGTCACCACGACCTGTTCGAAGCCCGCCTCGGTGAGGTTCTGCCAGGCGTTGCCGGAGAAGTTGCCGTGGGTGGCGGCGGCATAGATGCGCCGGGCGCCGGCGTCGCGCACCGCCTGGGCGGCGGCCGCCAGCGTGCCCGCGGTGCCGATCATGTCATCGACGAGCAGGGCGGTCTTGTCGCGCACGTCACCGATGATGTAGCTGATCTCGGCCACCTGCTGAGCGGGGCGCTCCTTGTTGAGGATGGCCAGGTCGGCGCCGATCTTGTGGGCGAACTGCTTGTTGAGCTTCACCCGGCCTGCGTCGGGGGCGACCACGACGAGGTCCTCCAGGCTGAGGTCTGAGAAGTACTGGGTGAGCATGAACAGCGCGGTCATGTGATCGCACGGCTTCTGGAAGAAGCCCTGGATCTGGCCGGAGTGCAGGTCCATGGTGAGAATGCGATCGATCCCCGCCGATTCGAGCATGCGGGCCACCAGCCGGGCCGAGATCGGCTCGCGCGGCGCGGACTTCTTGTCCTGCCGGGAGTAGCCGTACCAGGGCGTCACCGCGATCACACGGTGGGCCGATCCGCCGACAGCGGCGTCGACCATGGTGAGGAGCTCCATGAGCGCGTCGTTGGCGCTCAGCCCGGCGGCCTCGTTGGCGCACGTGGGCTGGACGATGAACACGTCGGCGCCGCGCACCGATTCCTGAAAGCGGCAGTAGACCTCGGTGTTGGCGAACGTCTTGGTGGTCGCGTCAGAGAGCTCGACGCCGAGCTTGTCGGCGATCCGCGCGGCCAGCTCCGGGTTGGCCCGTCCGGTGACGAGCATGAGTCGCTTATCGGCCTCGCGGCGCAGGATCGTCGGCACTAGGGCGGTCTCCGTGACGCTCATCTCGTCCTCAAGCATGTTACGTGTGGGGGCCGACGGCTCCGTGGTGCTCATTGGCCCTCCTTCGACTCGGCGGCGGCTTTCTGGCGGCGGCGTTCAGCGTAGCCGTCGAGATTCGTCTGGCGCGAGCGTGCGACGCCCAGCGCGCCCGGTGGCACATCGGTGGTGATGACCGATCCCGCGGCGGTGAAGGCGTCATCCCCGATCGACACCGGGGCCACGATGGTGGTGTCGACGCTCGTCTTGACCCGGCTGCCGATCGTGGTCCGATGCTTGCGGTACCCGTCGTAGTTAGCGGTGATGGTGCTCGCCCCCAGGTTGGTCTCCTCCCCGATGTCAGCGTCGCCGATGTAGGAGAGGTGGGGCACCTTGGTCCCCCGGCCGACGTCGGAGTTCTTGATCTCCACGAACGTGCCGGCCTTGGAGCCCTCGCGCAGCACCGTGCCGGGGCGCAGGTAGGCAAAGGGCCCGACGCTCACCTTGTCGCCGATCGCCGCGCCGGTGACATAGGAGTGCAGGACTCTCGAGTCGTCCCCCACGGTGGCGTCGGTGAGCGTGCTGTTGGGCCCGATGGTCGAGCCCGTCCCGATCGCGGTTGCCCCGTGCAGGCTCGTGAACGGCGCGATCACGGTGTCCTGGCCGATCGTCACGTCGACGTCAATGACCGTCGCCCCGGGGTTGACGATCGTCACCCCGGCGAGCATGTGGCGCTCGTGGATCTGGCGCTGCGCCACTGCGGCGACCTCGGCCAGTTGGACGCGATCGTTGATCCCCAGCAGCTCGTCGGGGTCAGGCAGCTCATAGGCCCCGACGACCCGATCGTGGGCGCGCATGATCGCCAGCACGTCGGGCAGGTAGTGCTCGCCCTGGGCGTTGTCGGCCCGCACCTCGCTGAGCGCACCGGCCAGCGCCGCGCCCTCGAAGGCGAACATCCCGGTGTTGACCTCGCGGATGCGCAGCTCGGCCTCGGTGGCATCGCCCGACGCCTTGGTCTCCACGACCCGCTCCACCGTCCCGTCGGCGGCGCGCACCACCCGTCCGTAGCCGCTCGGGTCGTCGAGCACCATCGTCGCGATCGTCGCCGCCGCGCCGTCGCGCTCGTGGCTCTCGGTCAGCGCCCGCAGGGTGTCGGCTGTGATCAGCGGCGCGTCGCCGAGGAGCACCACGACCGTGTCCTCCCCGGATACCTGGTCGATCGCCGCGCGCACCGCATCCGCGGTCCCCAAGGGCCGCTCCTGCACGGCCAGGGTCGCCTCGCCGTCGAGCGCCGGCTCCAGCCGCCGCTCCGGCCCGTCCACCACCACGACCTTCGCGGCCCCAGCCGCCCGCGCGGCCGCCACCGACCACGCGATGATCGGCCGGCCGCACAGCGGGTGCAGCAGCTTCTGCACCGCCGAGCGCATGCGCGTGCCCTGCCCAGCGGCCAGGATGACGACGACGGGCGCGGTCACAAGGGGGATCGTATGCACCTCACGCGGCTTCTGTCTCCCCCTTTCCCTCAAAACCCCGCTCGTACCAGCGAATCCATTTGCGCACGGCGTTGTCCGACACTCCGTACTTGCGCCCGACGGCCAGCATGCTCATCGTCCGGACGTCCTCGATGAGCTGCTCGTACGAGGGCCGCTCGACCTTGCGGAGGTGTGGCTGGGGGATGCCCCTAAGTCGCTCGCTGTAGACCGTGCCCCAGCATGCTTGAGAGCAGTACCGATGCTGCATCGTCGTCGGTGCGAAACACTGGCCGCACCCCGGACACGTCCGTTCCTGTGGAATGTTCCGCCCGCAATGCGTGTCGAGCGTGGCCGCGCAATTGGGGCAGACGATCTGGAGGTTCTCGAGCCGGTGGTCATTCGAGACGCCGTTGATGTGATCCAGAACGAGCGTCATGCGCCGCCCATGCCAGCTCTCCCCCTGTCCGCACAGCTCGCAGACACGTTGCTTCAGCCCAGCTGCGTAGAGACGCCGCTTGAGCTTCCCACGCGGGTACGTCGAGCTCTCGACCATGACCTCCTCGAGGGGTCGCGCACGCGCAGCCGACGCCAACGAACGCACCGCGTTCGGATCGAAGTGGTCCGTCGAGATCCCCCACGTCTTAGCCCACCGCTGGAGGGTGCGGATGTTGTGGCCCTTGGACTCATACCCGAGCGCCCGCAGTGCTGCGGACCAACTGAGGGACTCGGCGACCGCCGCTCGGGCGTCGGACTCGGAGAATGGTGGAAGCCACGACATGGCACGAACATTAGTTCGTGTGCCGGACGGAAAGAGCCACAATTTGCAGCGATTTTGTTACAGCTGGGGAGCCGGGACTCGGACCCGGACCGCATCATCCAAAGTGATGCATGCTGCCATTACACCACTCCCCATGGTCCAGCTCAGTGGCACGAATGAGGGTAACTCACACGCCGGAACTCGAACCTGGACCACCCAGAGGAGTACCTTGTTCGCCATGGACGACGACAAGATTCACGGCAACATCGAGAAGCTCGTGGAGGAGGAGCACCAGCTCTGGAACCGCGAGTCCACCGGGCAGGCCACCGACGACGATCGCCGGCGCCTTGAGGCGGTCAAGGTCTCGCTGGACCAGTGCTGGGATCTGCTGCGCCAGCGCCGGGCGCTGCGCGACGAGGGCGGCAACCCCGACGACGCGCGCGCCCGCCCGGAGAGCATCGTCGAGAACTACCGTCAGTAGCCGGTAGGACGCCGCGGAGCGATGGCCTCGTACGCCCTCAACGAGGCCGCGGTCAAGCACGCCGAGGAGCTGATCCGCAAGCGCCAGTACGTGCTCTCCAGCGAGTGGAACCAGGCCCAGCCGCGCGCTGAGGCCCAGAACGCCTACCTCAAGAATCACTCGTGGGAGGAGTACGCGGAGTGGCACCTCGGGCTCACCGAGGGCGCCACGGACGAGACCAAGGCGCGCTACGCCTTCGTCTACGGCGACCTCCGGCGCGTGCACCGCATGGGGCTCATCGCCTCGGTCTACCGGGCCAGCGAGTGGCATCACAAGGCGGTCGAGCTGGCTGCCCACGACCTCCTGCAGCTGCTGGACTCCGTCAGCGGCTGACGGCGCTCATCCCGCCAGTAGCGCGCGCAGCTCGGCGTCGAGCAGCGGGTCGGCCAACGCCGCCTCCACATCGCCGGACCGGCGCAGCGCGCGCTCGGGGCGCACCAGCCCGACGTCCGCACCGGCCTCGTTGACCGGTCCCAGCACCAGCCCGATGGCCTCGGGGCTGTCCCACGTCTCGTCGGGCAGGCTGAGCACCGCCGGGACCACCCGGGCCATGGCCAGCAGGTAGAGCCCGGCGTCGAACGCCGGCGCCACGGAGACCTGGCAGCCGGCCGCCAGATCGTCGAGCACGGCGTCGGCGTGTTCGGGGCGCCAGACGGGCAGCACGGGCCAGACCACGACCACCGCGGTCCCCGCGGCAGCGCCGCCCGCGCCATCCGCGCCGGCGGACACGCGCCGCACCGCGTCGGCCAGGCTCTCGTCGTCGTGAGCCGCGATGGCCCGCCCGGCGCTGAGGGCCCCGCCCCACTCCATCGCGCGCTCCAGGAGCACCCGTTGCACTCCCGCCGCGCGCTCGGGTCCGAGCAGCTCGCGCAGCTCCGGGCGCGCCCGGGCCGCCCCCGCCATCACCACCACGGCGGGCGGCGCCGCCACCGCCGACTACCCCTCCTCGAAGCGGTACATGGTGCCGGCGGCCGCCGGAGCCTCCGCCGGCAGCCGGTTGACCGCCAGGGCCAGGACGTCAGCGAACACCGGGGTGCTCCGGCCCATCAGCTCGATCAGCGTCGCCACCGGCGTCGGCTCGCCCGGCACCACCTCGTTGGCGTAATCGGTGACGAAGCCGACCAGGGCGAAGGGCAGCTCGAGCTCGCCGCAGAGAACCGTCTCCGGGCCGCCGGTCTGGCTGACCGCGACGACCCCGCAGGCGGCCAGCTGAGCAATCTCGCTCGGCGTGTTGAACCGTGGCCCGTCGACGTGGCCGTAGGCCCCACCGTCGCGGGCGGCGTGGCCCGCCTGCGCGGCGGCGGCCAGCACCGCGGCGCGGACACCGTCAGAGAACGGCCCCCCATGGAGGATCCAGTGGCCGCGGGCCGGGTCGCCGGGCGCGTCGAAGAACGTGCACAGTGAGCCGTCGGGCAGGCGGTTGGAGGGGAAGTGCAGATCGTCAAAGACCACGAGCGAGCCGAGCTCCAAGCCCGGATCCACGGCGCCGCACGCGGTGCAGCCGATCACCGCGGTCGCGCCCAGGTCGTACAACGCCCGGATGTCGGCCCGGTGCGACACCTGGTGTGAGAGGCGCACGTGACCCGCGCCGTGGCGCGATACGTGGATGACATCCGCTCCGGCAAAGCGCCCGCGCGACACCTCGACCGTGCCAAAGGGCGTCTCGTGCAAAAGCAGCTCGGCATCCGCGAAGCCGGGAAGCGCGTGGGTCCCGGATCCGGTGATGATGCCGATCGGCATGGCGGGCGATCCTACTCGACCCCTCCGTTCACGCTCTGCGCCCACCCGGCCGCGCGAGCCATGTCACCCGCTCGAAGAACGCCACGTCCGCCTCGTCGAGCGCGCCGCGAATGCGGGCGCGCAGACCGAACCCGGTGAAGACGGTCACCGTGCCCTCGTCGCCGCGCAGGACCAACGCGGAATTGAACCCGGGCGGCAGGAGACGCTCGCGAATGAACATGAGCGGCGGTCGGGCGTGGATGACCGGGAGACCCGACCGCGTCGCGCCGCCGAACTCGAACCGCACCGTCCCGGGCTCGACGATGAGATGGCCACCGCTGATCGGGCGGCCCGACCAAGCCCCGCACTCCATGCTCACCAACGGCGCCTGGACGGCCACGCTCATATGCTCAGGGTTCCCTGTCCGGTCTGGATCCAACCACCGTCAGCGGGGAAGGGCCGCGCCACACCAGTCGCTCGGGGAAGGCAGAGGCCATCAGACGGCGACCCGCGCCCGGTCGATCGAGCGGCGCTGAGAGTTGAGCTGGTCGTGGCGGTACGCGATGCCCGAGCTGAGCCGCTGGCGGCGCTGGGACTCCAGCTGCAGCTCGATTTCGGCCGCGGGCAGCGGCCGGCTGATGAGGAAGCCCTGGATGAGATCGCAGTCGAGCACACGCAGCGCGTCCCAGGTCCAGCGGTCCTCGACCCCCTCGGCGACGAGCCGGATGTTGAGCTTACGCGCGAGCTGGATGAGCGCGTACACGATTGCCGCGTCCGTGGCGTCGCTGCACATCCGCGACACGAACGAGCGGTCGATCTTCAGCTCGCCCACCGGCAGCGCCTTGAGGTGGGCCATGGACGAGTACCCCGTCCCGAAGTCGTCGAGCGACAGCTCGACGCCGAGCGCGCGCAGCCGCGTCATGACGGCGCTGATCCGCTCCGGGTCGGCGAGGACCGAGGACTCGGTGACCTCGAGCACGAGTGCTTCGGCGGGGACGCCGTGGCGGGCCAGAGCGGCCGCGATCTCGTCGGGGAACGTCGCGTCGAGCAGGTCGGCGACGGTCGTGTTGATCGCCATCTGCAGCTCGTAGCCGGCGTCGTGCCAGCGCCGGACCTGGGCGAGCGCCAGCCCCACGACGCGCCGGGTCAGCTCGCGCGACAGGCCGGCGTGCTCAGCGGGTCCGACGAACTCCGACGGGGGCGCCAGCCGGCCGTCGGCGCGCCGCCAGCGCACGAGCGCCTCGACGCCGACGATGCGGCGCGTGCGGGCGTCGGCCTTGGGCTGGTAGTGGACCTCGATCCCGTCCCCGGACAGTGCGGCCGCGAGCTCGCCGGCGAGCGAGAGGCGCTCCAGCGAATGGGTGTCGCGCTCGTGCGCGTAGAAGTCGTAGCCGTCCCGGCTGGTCTTGGCCTGGTACATCGCGATGTCGGCGTGACGCATCAGCTCGGCGGCGTCGCGCGCGTGGTTGGGAAACGTGGCAATCCCGAGGCTTCCGGTGACGCGAAGCGACAGCTGGCTGACGGTGAACGGCTCGCGCAGCGCCCCGAGGATGGCCTGAGCGATCTGGACGATGGCCTCCTCGGCGGGCGCCGGGTACACGAGGATGGCGAACTCGTCGCCGCCGAGCCGGCCGACGGTGTGCAGATGGCGCAGCGCGTGCTGCAGGCGCGGGCCGATCTTGCGCAGCAGCTCATCGCCGGCGTGGTGGCCGAGGGTGTCGTTGAGCTGCTTGAAGTTGTCGAGGTCGAGCATGAGGACCGCCAGCCCGCGACCCGACGTGCCGCTGGCGGCGATCGCCTCGTCGGTGAGAGCCATGAAGCGGCGCCGGTTGGGGAGCGCGGTGAGGTCATCGGTGCCGGCGAGCCGCCGCGCCTCGGCCAGGCCGCGGGCATCGCGGAACGCCACCACCATGCGGCCGATGGCGGCGAGCATGGTGACCGTGGCCAGGCTGAAGGGCAACGGGCTGAGCCGCTGCACGTGGTCGAGCAGAAGCAGCCCCAGGGCAGCGAACATGAATCCGCTGGGCACGAGCAGGACCGACCATGACGCGAACTTGGGCTCGGGCCGGCTCGGTGGCACCTGCCAGGCGACGAAGGCGATGGCCGACAGGGCGAGCAGGTAGGTGAGATTGGTGACATCGCTGGGGCGCCCGACGGTCCCGGCGGCTTGAACGGCGTCGAGGAAGTCGGCGGCGGCGAGCAGCGCGAAGGCCGCGCCCAGTCCGGCCCAGCCGCGGTCGAACCGCCAGCCGCGCAGGGCGACGATCCCCACCACGAGGCCGACGAGGAGGAGGTCGCCGATGGGGAAGGTGAGCTCCATGGCGAGGGTCGGGGCGCTGCCGTGGCCCGACAGAACCGTCGGGACGATGATCGCGGCGCCGATGGCGGCGAGGCCGCCGCCGGCCACGATGCCGTCCAGCCACACGCCCGCGGGGGGCCGGTTGCGACCACGGATGCCGGTGAGACCGACGATGCCCGCCGCCACCAGCGGATAGAAGGCCAACCACAGGAAGTCAGACACCGACGGGACCGACGGTCCGGCCATGTGCGACAGCCAGGTGGTCCAGAGCATGTTGCCCACGGAGTAGGCGGTGACCCCGATCGCGACCAGCGCGAAGGAGCGCCGGACCGCGTGGATGCGCAGCGGCCGCAGGCAGACGATGAACACGACCAGGACGCTGATGGCCCCACTGGACCAGTCGCGCATGACCGGCGCGGCGGCGGCGCCACCGACGCCCAGCGCGTTGGCGGCGACGACGACGAGCAGGACGGCGAGCGCGAGGAAGGCAGCCGCCAGCAGCCCGGACTCGGCCGGCTTCAGGTCAGCGGAGCGCGGAAGCGCGCGCCCAATTCGTGGCCTCATGGTCCGATCGCATCGACCGCGGCGACCGGGAACTTGAGGGAGGCTGTCAGGCCACTGCCAGCTCCGGCCGGTGGCGCTCCAGATATTCGTCCAATGCGTCGGCCTTGTGGGTGTCCTCGTAGACCTCGTAGGCCTTGAGCCGGCCCCACGCCATGCGGCCCCAGATCACGTAGCGGTTCTCATAGACGGTCGCACCCGTGGCGTCGCGCAGGTAGTCGCGCCCGCGTACGCACACGGTGGTGCGCCAGGGCCAGCCGGTCGCCACCACCTCGTCGGGGAAGATCTGGATCCCCACCGCGGCGAAGCGCGCGAGCCAGCGGGCGACCTCATCCTTGCCGCGGAAGGTCCCCGACCAGGAGTTGCGGCCCGGAAAGGTGAGCTCGACGTCGGGCGCGTCGAGCAGCAGGGTCGGGCGGACGTCGCCCTGGCGAGTGCGCCCCATGACGAAGGTGATGAGCTTCTTGGCCAGCCAGGATTGGAACATCGCCGCTCTCCTAGATCGATCGCTCTAGCGAGTAAAATAGAGCGATCTATCTAGTGGCGCAAGGGCGACGGTGAGGAGGAGCGGATGACGGAGACGAGGGACCGGATCATCGACGCGAGCGCCGAGCTGCTGCGGCGGCAGGGCTACGCGGGAACGGGGGTCAAGCAGATCGTGGCCGCGGCCCGGGCGCCGTTCGGGTCCATCTATCACCACTTCCCCGGCGGCAAGGAGGAGCTGGGAGCGGCGGCGATCAGACGGTCCGGGGCGCTGTATGAGCTGCTCATCCCCGCCGTGTTCGATCCCGCGCCGGACCTGGTCAGCGCGGTGCGGCTGTTCTTCGAGGGCGCCGCGGCCCACCTGGAGGACAGCGAGTACGAGGACGCGTGCCCGATCGCCACCGTCGCGCTGGAGGTGTCGAGCACGTCGGACACCATGCGCGAGGCCTGCGCCGAGGTGTTCGAGAGCTGGATCGCCGCCGGCCTGCCGCGCTTCACCGCGGAGGGGCTCGACGAGGCCACCAGCCGCGAACTGGTGATCGGGATGATCGCGGCGCTGGAGGGCGCCTTCGTGCTCGCCCGCGCCGCGCAGAGCACCGAAGCGCTGCATGTGGCCGGCGAGCTCACCGCGCAAGCGGTGCAGCGCGCGCTGGAC
Organism: uncultured Actinomycetota bacterium; assembly: GCA_963758035.1. Classification (GTDB taxonomy): domain Bacteria; phylum Actinomycetota; class Thermoleophilia; order Solirubrobacterales; family Solirubrobacteraceae; genus Palsa-465. The sequence goes on along the minus strand of CAVWTW010000008.1, from coordinate 446,656 downwards.
CGCCGGTGACGCTACGCCGCCCGGCGCGGCAGCGCGATCAGTCAGTGGCGCACGCGCCCACCGCCGGCGCCCGGCTCGGTGGCCGGCCCGCGCGGCGCGGCGATGCCCAGCACCCGCATCGCCTTGAGCCCGAGTGAGAGCTTCTCGCGCCCGTCGGTGGAGGACACGTCGAGTCCGGTGAGCTCGCGGACGCGCTCGAAGCGGTAGCGGATCGTGTGGCGGTGGGTGATGAGCCGGCTGGCGGTGGCGTTGACGTTGGCGTCGCAGTCCAGGAAGGTCGCCAGCGTGCCCAGCAGGTCGGTCTCGTACTGCTCGTCATAGGCGACGAGGGGCCGCACGGTCTCGTTGTAGAAGCGTTTGAGCTCGGACGGGTCGCTCATGTAGGGCAGCAGCAGCTGGTAGGTCCCGGTCTCCTCGTAGGCCATCTGCGTGCGCTCGGCGTCGCCTTCGACGACGTTCAGCGCCAGCAGCGCCTCGTTGAAGGCACGCTGGAGATCGAGCGGGTCCTGCACCCGGCGGCTGCGCCCGACGGCGAAGGCGAACCCGCTCAACCCGGCCTCGAGCTCGCGCATGACCGCGGCGGACACACGGCGCCCCGCGTCGCCGTCGGCATCGGGGATGAGCAGGACCACCTCGCCGGCATCGACCCGGGTCGGTGCGGCGATCGTGCCGGCGGCGATCGAGCGCCCGCCGCGTCCGGCCACGGCCAGCAGGCGGCGGCGCCAGTCGTCCTCGGTGGGGTTGCGGGGGTGGGCGCGTGCGACGGCGACGCTCGCTCCCTGAGACAGATCGGTGCCGAGTTCCTTGCCGCGGGCCACCAGGTCATCGCGATCGCCGATCTCGCGGGCCAGCACTGCGCGCTGGAAGGTGGTCGCCGCCTCCTCGGAGGCGCGCTCGGGGGCGCGGACGCGCTCGACCTCGGAGGCGATGAGCGTCGACACCAGTCGCAGGACCGCCCCGTCGGGCGTGCCCTCGCGAGTGCGCATGCGCAGCTGGCCCACCGGCGACTCGGCCACGCGCAGCTCGATCGTGGTCACGTCCTCGGTGTCGCGCATGAGCGAGCGCTCGTCAGCGGGCGACCGGGCGGCCACGGCCAGCACGGCTGCGGAGCGATCGATGAGGATGAGGCTTGCGTCCAGCGCGCGGGCGGCGGCGCGCAGGATCTCCGGGAGCCCGGCGCCGGCCTCGACCGCATCGGTGATCGCGGCGAACGCCCCCAGGTCCGGGGTGCGTGATCCGCCGCGCTCCGCGCTGTCGGCCAACTCGTTCACCCCATGAGGCTCAGAAGAGCCGCGGCCACTCGAGGATGATCAGCGCGCCCAGGACCACGCCGCCGCCGATGAAGGCGGCGAGCACGTAGAAGGACAGGATGACTGCCGCCACCCGCTCCACCGGACGGCGATAGGCGGTCACCGCGGGGACCACCAGCAGCAGGACGAACGCGATCAGGCCGAAGAACCCGCAGCCGGCGGCGACGATGTATGTGATCGTGGTATTGGTCACGTCTCGCACCCGTGATTGTGCCGAAAGGTAGTCATAACCGGGGTCGAGGGGTCCGAACCGGCGCAAATTGCGGCCAAACGACGCTCACTCGTTCGCCGCCGAAGCGCCGTCCCCTCCGCGAACCGGGTCGGCGGTCACCACCGCGGGGTGCTCCCCGCGCAGCCGCGAGGCGGCCTCGCGCGCGCGTGCACCCCCGTCCGCGCCCCAGAACAGCCCGATCAGCGTCGGGCCCGAGCCGCACACGATCGCGTCGTCGGCGCCGGCTCGGCCGATCGCGCCGAGCGTCTCGCCCAAGCGCGGCGCCAGCGACAGCGCCGCCGGCTCCAGATCGTTGACCACCAGCTCGCGCGCAAACGACCCGGCGAGCCGGGCGCGCAGGGCGGCGAGCTCGTCCGCCGAGCGCCCCAGCCCAATCCGGTCGGCCTCGCGGTACACGTCGGCGGTCGAAAGCGGAAAGGGCTGCGGGAGCACCACCAGGCCATAGGGCGACAGTGCCGGCGCGTTCTGGAGCCGCGTCCCCGCGCCGGTGCCGAGCCACGGGCCGGGCACCAACTGGCTGGGCACGTCGGCGCCAAGCGCGGCGGCGATCTGCAGCAGCAGGCGCCGGTCCGGCAGCGTGCCAAGGCGCGGGGCGAGGCGCAGCAGCGCGGCCGCGTCGGCCGACCCGCCGCCCATCCCGGCCGCCACGGGGATCCGCTTGGTGATGGTGACCCGCACCGGGGGCGCCTCCCAGCCGGCCGCGCGCAGGGCGAGGAGGGCGTCGGCGACGAGGTTGCGGCCGCTGACGCCTTCGCACACCACCTCGTCGTTGGCAGCGGAGCCGACCTCGAGGTCATCGAACAGCGACACGGCGTCGAACACCGTCACCAGCTCGTGGCGCCCGTCATCCCGCGTCGGTCCCAGGTACAGGCAGAGGTTGATCTTGGCCGGCGCGCGCTCGCGCGTGAGGACGGTCATGCGCCGAGACGGGCCGTCAGCTCGCGGAACTCCTCGGGCGCCAGACGCTCGGCGCGCTCGTCGGCCGGGTGGCCGAGCTCAGTCAGCGCCGCCCGGGCGCGCTCGCGCACGTCGGGCCCGAAGTCGTGGCGCGGCCCCGCGAGGGCCAGCGAGCCGGCCAGTGTCTTGCGCCGGTGCGCGAAGGCGCCGTGCACCACCGAGACGACCGCCGGGTCAGCGGCCGGCCCCCGCCGTTGCAGCCCCAGCAGCACCGAGTCGACGTTGGGCACGGGCCGGAACACCTGGCGCGAGACGGGCCGCAACACCTTGACCTCGCAGGCGAACTGGGCCAGCACCGAGGGCACGCCGTAGGCCGCCGTTGCCGGAGCGGCGGCGAACCGCTCCCCCACCTCGCGCTGGACCATCACCACCCAGGACCCCATACCGGGCAGCTCGGCGATGGTGCGCAGGATGACGGTGGCGGCCACCCCGTAGGGCAGGTTGGCCACCATCTTGGTCGGCGCCGGATCGAGCGCGGAAAGGTCGAGCTCCACCGCGTCGGCGACGTGCAGACTCACGTTGCCAAACGGTGCCAGCTCACGGACCAGGCCCTCGCGCAGCCGCTCGTCGACCTCGACGACGTGCACGTGCCCGCCCGGTCCCACTCCCGCCGCGAGACGCACCGAGAGCACCCCCGGGCCGCCCCCCACCTCGAGCACCACATCATCGGCCGAGAGCTCGGCCAGGCGCTCGATCACGTCCAGGATGTTGCGGTCGATCAGGAAGTTCTGACCGAGCTCCCGCTGGCGCGCGGAGCGGACGCTCACCATCCCAGCAGCGCGGCGGCGTTGGCGTCGACGGCGCGCTCGAGCTCGGCGTAGCCCACCCGCCGCTCCAGCGCCAGCGCCTGCGCCGTCATGGCGACGTGGGCGGGCTGGTTGGGCGTGCCGCGTACCGGCTGGGGCGACAGGTAGGGCGCGTCGGTCTCCACCAAGAAGCGGTCGGCGGGGACGCGCAGCGCGGCGGCGCGCAGACCCTCGGCGCGGGGGTAGGTCGCGTTGCCGGCGAACGAGAAGAACCAATCGGGGTGGCTCAGACACTCCTCGACGCGATCGGCCATGGAGAAGCAGTGCAGGATGACCCGGAGCCCGGCCGCCTTGTCGTCGAGGATGGCCAGCGTGTCGTCGTCGGCCGCGCGGGTGTGGATGACCAGCGGCTTGCCCGTGGTCCGGGCGAGCTCGATCTGGGCCTCGAAGGCGCGGCGCTGATCGTCGGCGGGCGCGTAGTCGCGGTAGTAGTCCAGGCCGGTCTCGCCGATGGCCAGGCACTTCTCGTGCGCGGCGAGCGCCTCGAGCTCGGCGAAGTCGGCATCGTCGAAGCCGGTGGCCGAGTTGGGGTGGCGCCCGATCGCCGCGTATACCTGGGGGAAGTCCTCGGCGGCCTCCAGCGCTGCGCGGCAGGATGCGCCGTCGGTGCCGACGGTGAGGATGCGGGTCACGCCCGCCTCTGCCGCGGCCGCGACCAGCTCGGCGTTGGGCGGCTCGCAGACGTCGAGGTGGGTGTGGCTGTCGATCACTGCTTGGGGAACAGCGGGTCCAGCGCAGTCACCGGGCGACCACTGCCCCGCTCCGCGAACTGCGCTTCTGACAACGACACCCCAGGCGCGCCGAGCGCGTCGAGCAGCTTGCGGGCCGAGGTCGGGATGTAGGCGGCCAGCAGCACGCTGATGACACGCACACCCTCAGCCAGCGACGCCAGCGTGCGATCGAGCTGACCGGCCGCCGCGGGATCCTTGGCCAGCTTCCAGGGGGCGCTCTCCTCCACGTAACGGTTGCAGCGCCGGACGCGCCGCCAGATCACCTCGAGCGCCGCGGTGACCTCGGCGGCGTCCATCAGGTCGATGACGTCATCGGCCAGACCAGCGAACTCGCCGGCCAGGGACGGGTCGGTCTCGACGTCGGGCACGACGCCATCCCGATAGCGGCGGATCATCGCCAGCGTGCGGCTGGCCAGGTTGCCGTAGTCGTTGGCCAGCTCGGCCTCGTAGCGAGCGGTGAACTGCTCCATGCCCACGGCGCCGTCCGCGCCGAACTGCACGTCGCGCATCAGATAGAAGCGCAGCGCATCGGTGCCGAAGCGCTCCAGCACCTCGAACGGATCCAGGACGTTCCCCAGCGACTTGCTCATCTTTCGACCGTCGGCGGCGAGCAGGAAGCCGTGGACGAAGACGTGCTCCGGGATTGGAAGATCGGCGGCCATCAGGATTGCCGGCCAGAACACGGTGTGGAACTTCAGGATGTCCTTGCCGATGACATGGAAGGTGGCGGGCCAGTAGCGCTCGGTCAGGTCCTCGCCCGGGCGGGCGTAGCCGAGCGCGGTGTAGTAGTTGAGCAGCGCGTCAAACCACACGTAGAAGACGTGCTCGGTGTCCCAGGGGACGGTGACACCCCACTTGAGGTGCTTGCGCGACAGTGAGATGTCCTGGAGCCCGGAGCTGATGAATGAGTGGGCCTCGTTGAAACGGACGACCGGCATCACGAACGCGGGCTGCTCGGCGTAGACCTTCTCGAGGCGCTCCTGGAAGGCGGAGAGCTTGAAGAACCAGTTCTCCTCCTGCTGGAGGGTCAGCGGGGTTTCGTGGATCGGGCAGAGGTTCCCATCCAGGATCTCGTTCTCGACCTTGAAATCGGCGCACCGCGGGCAGTACCAGCCCTCGTAGATGCCCTGGTACGTGTACCCGTTGTCGTGGACGCGCTGCATCACCTCCTGCACCCGGCGCTCGTGCTCGGCGTCGGTGGTGCGGATGAAGAAGTCGTTGGAGACGTCCAGCTGCGGCATCAGCGCCTTGAAGCGCTCGGCGTTCTCGTCGGCCAGCGCCTGTGGCTCGACGCCAAGTGCCTGCGCGGCGTCGGCCACCGGCTCGCCATGCTCGTCGGTGCCGGTGAGAAAGAACACGTCCTCGTCACGCTGGCGCATGTGGCGCGCGATCACGTCGGTGGCGATCGCCTCGTAGGCGTGACCGAGGTGGGGCACGCCATTGACGTAGGAGATTGCTGTCGTGATGTAGAAGCTCATGGCGGCCGGTTGAAGGCTAGCCGTGGCACGGAGAGGGCGAACGCCAGGGGTGACCAGCGGGTCTAGAGTGAGGATCGCCTACGGCCCTCGCCCGCAACCTGAGTAGGAGCTCCTTCGATCATGTCCGCCACCGCCACCCGTCTCCTGGACAACTACATCGCCGGGCGCTGGACCCCGGCCCAGGCCGCCACCGAGGTCCTGGACGTCACCAACCCGGCCACCGGGGAGACGCTGGCGCGGGTGCCCCTGTCCGGTGGCGCCGATCTGGATGCCGCGGTGACCGCGGCGCGCGCGGCACTGCCCGAATGGCGTGCGGTGTCGACCATCGCCCGGGCGCGCAAGCTGTTCGAGCTGCGCGAGCGCCTGGTGGCCCGCTCGGATGAGATGGCGCGGATGGTCACCACCGAGATGGGCAAGACGATCGCCGACGCCACCGCGGAGGTGGCGCGCATGATCGAGATGGTGGAGGCGGCGTGCGCGATCCCGACCACGATGCAAGGCCGGGTCCTGGAGGACGTGTCGCGCAACATCGACGCCGAGACCATCCGCCAGCCCGTCGGGGTGTGCGCCGCGATCGTGCCCTTCAACTTCCCGGCGATGGTTCCGTTCTGGTTCCTGCCCTTCGCCATCGCCTGCGGCAACACGTTCGTGCTCAAGCCCTCCGAGCAGGTGCCGCTCACCCAGCAGATCGCCTTCGAGGAGCTCGACGCGCTCGGCCTCCCCGCGGGCGTGGTCAACCTGGTCAACGGCGGCCGCGAGATCGTCGAGGGCATCCTCGCCCACCCGGGCATCGACGCCGTCTCCTTCGTCGGCTCGGCGCCGGTGGCCAAGCTCGTCTACGAGGGCGCGGCCAAGCACGGCAAGCGCGTGCAGGCTCTCGGCGGGGCCAAGAACCACATGGTGGTCATGCCCGACGCCGTCGTCGACAAGACCGTCGACGGGATCCTCGGCTCCGCGTTCGGCGCGGCCGGTCAGCGCTGCATGGCGGGATCGGTGGTGGTGACCGTCGGCGACGCCCACGAACAGCTGATGGGACCGCTCACCGAGGCGACCCGGGCGCTGCACGTCGGCGACGGGCTGGATGAGTCAGTCGAGGTGGGGCCGGTCATCTCCTGCGCCGCGCGCGACCGGATCGCCGACTGGGTGGCCCGCGGTGTCGACGCCGGCGCCACGCTCGTGGTCGACGGACGCGGCGTGGCGGGCGAGGGCATCGCCCCCGACGGCGCGTTCCTGGGCCCGACGGTGCTTGACGGCGTCACCCCCGACATGGCGATCGCCCAGGAGGAGGTGTTCGGCCCGGTCCTGTGCGTGATCCACGCCGAGTCCCTGGACCAGGCGATCGAGATCGTCAACGCCAGCCGCTTTGGCAACGGCACGTCGATCTTCACCGAGTCGGGAGCGTCGGTGCGGCGTTACCGCTACGAGGTTGAGGCCGGGATGATCGGGGTCAACATCGGCGTCGCGGCGCCGGTGGCGTTCTTCCCCTTCTCGGGCTGGAAGGACAGCTTCTTCGGCGACATCCACGCCCACGGCCCCGACGCGGTGGACTTCTTCACGCGCAAGAAGACGATCACCAGCCGCTACTTCTCCAGCGGCCAGGGCTCGGGCAGCTACTTCGTCGAGCGCTGAGCTACTTCGCGGCGGTGAGCGCGCGGTACAGCGCGTTGGCGCTCACGCCGGTGAGCTCGGCCACGACGCCGGCGGCCGGGCGCGGCTTGGCCCCGGCGTCGACGAGACGCCGCAGTGCGGCCAGCGGCGCGTCGATCCCCGGAACGGTCTCGGGCGCGGGCCCCACCACCAGGACGATCTCGCCCTTGGGCGCGGCGCCGGCGTAGCGCTCCGCCAGCTCGGCGGCGGTCCCGCGCACGACCTCCTCGTGGAGCTTGGTCAGCTCGCGGCAGACGGCGGCGGGGCGGGCGGGGTCAAGTGCGGCCAGCGCCGCCAGCGACGCGCCGAGCCGGCGCGGGGACTCGAACGCCACCACCGTCTGGGGCTGCGCGAACACCCGCTCGAGCTCGGAGCGCTTGCGCGGGAGGAACCCGACGAACTGCCAGCGCTCCGCCGGCAGGGCGCTGGCCACCAGCGCGCTGAGCGCCGCCGAGGGGCCGGGCAGGACCTCCACGGCCAGGCCCGCGGCGACACAGGCGCGCACGAGCACGAAGCCGGGGTCCGAGACCAGCGGCATGCCGGCGTCGGAGACCAGCGCCACCACCGAGCCCGCGCTCATCTTGGCCACCAGCTCGGTGGCGCGCTCGGCCTCGTTGTGCTCGTGGTAGCTGACGAGCTTGGCGCCGACGCCGTAGCGGTCGAGCAATACGCGGGTGCGGCGGGTGTCCTCGCAGGCGACGAGATCGGCGTCGCGCAGAGCGGCCAGCACGCGCAGCGTGATGTCCTCCAGGTTCCCGATGGGCGTCGGGCAGACGATGAGGCGGCCGGCGGTCACGCGTGCAGCTTGGCAGGTGGGCTCGCGGGGCGAGGCTCCACCGGGACGGGCGGGCGCAGCCGACGGGCCGCCCGGGCGACCGCGCCCAGGAGCGCCTCCCGGGTGGCCTCCTCGGCGTCCTGACTGTGGCGGCTGATGGGCGCCGCGACCCCGATCGAGGCCAGCGCGTGGCCCTCCTCGTCGAGGATGGGGGCCGCGACCGCCCACGCCCCGTCGAAGGTCTCCTGCCAGCTCAGGCCCCAGCCGTTGGCGCGGACGAGCGCGAGGCGCTCGCGGATGACCGCCTCGTCGAGCAGGGTCCCCTCGGCCAGCGGCTCACGCGGGCGCGCCATCACCTGATCCACCAGCGCGTCGGGCGCGAAGGCCAGCAGCGACCGTGCGGTGGCGCCCGCGGTCAGCGGGACGCGCGTGCCCAGCTCGGCGGTGACGCGCAGCCGCTGGGGCGAGTCGACGGCGGCGATGTAGAGCGCCGTGCCCAGCGCCGGCTCGGCAACGGCGAAGAGCACGAGCTCGCGGGTGGCCTGCGCCAGCGCGCGCAGCTCCGTATCGACGATCCCGGGCAGGTCCAGCGAGGCGCGCGCCCGGTCCCCCAGGCGCACGGCCCCGATCCCCAGCCGGTAGGCGCCGGCCTCATCGCGAAGCACGTAGCCGGCGCGCTCGAGGCCGCGGAGGATGCGGTTGAGGCTGCTCGACGGCATGCCGAGATGGCGGCGCAGGTCGGCCTCGGTCCAGCGGTCACGGCCGTCGCCGAAGGCCTCGAGCGCGCGCAGCGCCTTGTCGAGGACCTTGGGGGTGTCAGGGTCGGCGTCGCCGCGCGGGCGCGCCATCAGGCTTGTCCGGCGAGCGGCGAGGTGATACGTTGCCTGTCAATTCCGGGAAACATTTACCGCTATACGGGAAAGCGTACCACATGATCAGAACGGGCGACGAGTACAGAGATTCGATCCGGGACGGGCGCTCGGTGTGGATCGACGGCGAGCAGGTCACCGACGTGACCACCCACCCCGCCTTCCGCCCCATCGTCGACGCGCGGGCGCGCATCTACGACATGGCCCACGATCCGGCCACGCAGGAGCGCATGTCCTACGTCGATTCAGAGACGGGCGAGCGCTGCCCCACCGGCGCCCAGCTCCCCCACACCCGCGAGGACTGGCACGCCAAGCGCGTCGCGGTGGACACCGTGCTCGACGACCTGGCTGGGATCGTCACCCGCGTCGGCGATGAGACCGTCGGCGAGATGTGGTCGCTGTACGACGGGCAGGACGTGCTGGACGAGATCGACCCGCAGTTCTCCGCCCACATCCGCCACCACGTGCGCCATGCCGAGCTCGCCGACCCGTTCCACGTCTCGGCCAACACCGATCCCAAAGGCGAACGCAACAAGCGCCCGCAGGACCAGGACCCCGATGTGCTGCTGCACGTCGCCGGCGAGACCGACAACGGGATCATCGTCCGGGGCGCCAAGTTCGAGACCGCGGCGGCCTACGCCAACCAGGCCTTCGTCAAGCCGACGATCGGCGACTGGGGCCAACAGGAGCTGTCGGACTACGCCGTCGGCTTCATCGCCGACATGGGCGCCCCCGGCATCCGCCACATCTGCCGCTCCTCCTTCGCCCAGCGCGGCTCGGTGGAGGACTATCCGCTGTCGGGCCGCTTTGACGAGATCGACACCATGATCGTGTTCGACGACGTCGAGATCCCGTGGGAGAACGTGCTCTTCTATCGCCACACCCGCGCGGCCGCCTTCATTCGGGCCACGCTGCACCGCTACAGCATGTTCGCCTTCGTCCAGCGTCACCTGCGCTTCGCGGACCTGCTGGTGGGCGCGGCGGCGCTCAATGCCAACCAGACCGGGGTCAAGGCCCATCAGGGCGTACGCGAGAAGCTGGCCGAGCTGGCCTGCTACCGCGAGGGCATCCACGCCCACCTGACCGCGGCCATCGAGCTCGGCGAGCCCAGCCCCGGCGGCCTGCTCATGCCCAACCAGGCGCTGCTCTACACCGGCCGCGTGCTGGCGTGCACCCAGCTGCCGGCGATGATGCACCTCGCCCGCGACCTGTGCGGCGGCCAGCTCTGCGTCACGCCGAGCGCGTCCACCTTCCAGGACCCCGAGGCGGGGCCGTGGCTGGAGAAGTACCTCGCCGTCGGCGACGTCAGCGCCGAGCAGCGCCGGCGGCTGTTCGCCTTCGCCCGCGATCTGCTCAACTCCGATTACGCCGGGCACCGGCTCACCTTCCAGCTGTTCGCGCAGTCCCCGGCGTTCGCCCACCTGCTGGCCGTCTACAACAACTACGACTTCGCGGGCCCGATGGACCTGGTGCGCCGTTACGCCGGCATCGAGGCCGGCGAGGTGGCCTCGACCGCGGCGGCCTCATGAGCGATCTCAACGTGGTGCACGCCGCGCAGGTGGCGCGAGTGTCAGACGGCGGCGAACCACGCCGCGGCGAGACCCAGGGCGAGCTGGACCTCATCGGCGACGGCGCCGTGGCCATCCGCGACGGCCGGGTGGTCGCGGTCGGCGAGACCGAGGAGGTGCTGCGCGAGTGGGGCGATCCGACCGTCCGCACGATCGACGCGACAGGCCGGTCGGTGCTGCCGGGGCTGATCGAGTGCCACTCGCACCCCCTGTTCGCCGGCAGCCGCCACGCCGAGTACGCCAAGCGGCTGGCCGGGGCCAGCCTCGCCGAGATCGCCGCGGCGGGGGGCGGGATCTGGGCCAGCGTCCTGGCCACCCGCGACGCCTCCGACGACCAGCTCACCGCACACCTCGCCGCTGCCTACCGACGCATCCTGGCCGGCGGCGTCACCACGCTGGAGGTCAAGTCCGGCTATGGGCTGACCGCGGAGACCGAGCGCCACCAGCTAAAGCTGCTGGCGGCCAGCCGGTCGCTCACGCCCCTGAACCTGTTGATCTCCTTCCTGGGCGCGCACGTCGTCCCCGCCGGGATGGAGGCCGAGGCCTACACCGATGACGTCCTGGTCATGCTGGAGACCGTGGTCGCGCAGAACCTGGCTGACTTCCACGACGTGACCTGCGAGGCCGGCCTCTTCACCCCCGAGCAGGCACTGCGCATGCTGCGGCGATCCCAGGAACTGGGGATCCTCACCCGGACCCACTCCGACGCCTGGGCCAGCTCGCAGGGCTGGGAGACGGCGGTGGCCGGCGGCGCGCTGTCGGCCGAGCATCTCACCTACACGCCCGACGAGGAGATCCGCACCGTCGGTGAGACCGACACGGTGGCGGTGCTCCTGCCCCAGGCCGAGCTCGTCTACATGACCGACCGTCGCGCCAACGCGCGGCTGTTCATGCAGACGGGCGTGCCCGTCGCCATCGCCACCGACTACTGCTCCTCGATCCACGCCACCGCCCTGACCGCCACCATCGCCCTGGCCGCACCATGGTTTCGGATCACCCCGGCGGAGGCGATCGTCGGCGCGACGCTCAACGCCGCCTACGCCCTGCGCGCCGCCGCCGATCGCGGCTCGATCGATCCGGGCAAGCGCGGCGACCTGACCATCCTGTCGGTCGATCATCCGCAGGAGCTGTGCCTGGCCGCCGGCCAGGACGTCGTGTCCGAAGTGGTGATCGGCGGCGAGGTGGTGCACGCCGCCGGGTGGGCGGGCTCCGTTTCTAACCCCACCAACGCCTGAGGAGGCCCATGGTCCACGAGCGCATCCGCGCGTTCAACACGCGCGACACCTATCCCGACCAGGAGCTCGACAACGACCTGTCCCAGGCCGTCGTCGCGGGCAACATCGTGTTCCTGCGCGGGCAGGTCGGCCAGGACCTCGACACCGCAGAGTCGGTCGGGATCGGGGACGCGGCCGCCCAGGCCGAGCAGGCGATGAGCAACATCGCGCGGCTGCTGGAGGAGGCGGGCTCCCGGCTGGAGGAGGTATGCAAGATCGTCATCTACCTCACCGACATCCGCTACCGCGAGGCGGTCTACCGGGTCGTCGGGAAGTGGCTGAAGGGCGTGCACCCGGTCTCGACGGGCCTGGTGGTGGAGGCGCTCGCCCGGCCCGAGTGGCTGGTGGAGATCGACGCGACCGCCGTGATCGCGTGATCGACGCTCGCGAGCTCGCCACCTTCGCCGCGGTCCCGGCCCCCACCGGCGCCGAGGAGCAGCGGATCGCGTGGCTCGAGGCGCGGCTGGACGGCGCGCCCGGTGTTCGTCGTCGCGACGACGCCGGGAACCTGGTGTGGAGCTTTGGCGACGGCCGGCCCGAGCTGCTGGTGATGGCGCACGTCGACACGGTGTTCGACGCGGACACCGAGCTGCGCTTCACGCGTGACGGGGACTTCCTGGTCGGCCCCGGCGTCGGCGACAACGCCACCGCGGTGATGGCCACGGTGTGGGCTCTGGAGCAGATCGAGCCGCCCGACGGCCTCGTGGTCGCGTTCACCGTCGGCGAGGAGGGCCTGGGCAATCTGCGTGGCGCCCGGCAGGCGTGCGCTGATCTCTCGCCGGTGTCGGCGATCGCCGTCGAGGGCCACGGCCTTGACCACGTGGTCATCGAGCATGTCGGGAGCGTGCGGGCACGGCTGGCGGTCACGGGCCCCGGCGGGCACTCGTGGCGCGACCGCGGCACGCCCAGCGCGCTGCACGCGCTCATCGCCCTCGGCGACGAGCTGGTGGACGATGGCGTGAACATCGGCCGCATGTCGGGCGGCGGCGCGGTCAATGCGATCGCCTCGGCGGCCGAGATGCTGGTGGAGCTGCGCTCAGTCGATGACGCTGTGCTCACGGCCTTCGAGGCGCGCCTGGGGGCGCTGGCGGTGCCGGCGCCGCTGGCCCTGGAGTGCGAGGTGGTGGGACGCCGCGGCGCGGGTCAGATCGCCCCGGACGATCCGCTGGTGCGCGCCGTGCTCGACGCCCGGCGTCCGCTGGGGCTCGGCGAGACCTTCGGCGCCGGCTCCACCGACGCCAACGCGGCGGCGGCGCTGGGGATCCCGGCGGTGGGGATCGGCTGCGCCCACGGCGAGGGCATGCACACGCTCCACGAGCGCATCGATCTGGTGTCGCTGGAGACTGGGGTGCGCCAGCTGCAGGCCGTGCTCGGCGCCGCGGTGGATCTCTAAGCCTGGATCCACCGATAGTGGGCGGAGACTCGGCGTCGGGGGCCGGTCAAGGCTAAGCGGCAGGGAGGGTGCGCAGCCCGATGTCGCCCATCGTCGCGTTGATGGGGTTGAGGTCCATCGGGCAGGCCGAGAGCACCACCAGCACGTCGATCTCGGCCTGGAAGGTGACGCTGTCACCGGCCTGGGCGGGCGAGGGCGCGAACTCCAGCTCGCCCTCCTGCGACCATGGGATCGCCATGAACAGGTTCAGCGGCGCCGGGGCGCGGGAAAGCGAGCGGCCGTGCTCGGCGATGGCGGCGGCGAAGTTCTGCGCGCAACTGGGATGGTCGGGCGCGCCGCCGAGCAGCCGGTAGCGCGCCGGGTCGCACGCGGCGATGAGCGTGTCGTGGACGCCGGGGCTGGTGTCCTCGGTGAGGGTGAGCAGCGGACGGCGGCGGGTGCTGTAGATGGCATCGCCGACCCGGGGTACGAGACGGCGCAGCGCGGCTCGGGTGTGCTCCATCGAGGCGTACTCGTCCTCACCGTCGGACGGATGCGCGAGCGCCCACCAGTCGACGACCTGGCCGCCCTCGCGATTGGTGATCTGCAGGCGCTCGCCCGCGGCGAGGGGGACGGCGGTGCCGTGGCGGGCGGGTAGGACTGACGACCCCGTCATCGAGGCGCGATGCTCCCGTCGGGCTGTAGCCGCTCGAGCACTGAGCGCACCGCCACCACCACCTCGCCGGCTTCCGCCTCGGTCATGATCAGCGGGGGCGAGAGCACGAGGGTGTGGGCGCAATCGCGCACGAGCACGCCCGTCTCTCGCCGGATGACGTCGTGGGGAGCCGAGTGCATCGAAATCGGGGTCCGGGCCTGCTTGTCGGCGACCAACTCGATGCCGAGCATCATGCCAACTCCACGCACCTCGCCGACGACGGGGAGCCCCTCGAGCGAGGAGAGCGCGTCGAGCAGGAAGGCGCCGACCCGGCGCGCGCGGTCGAGCAGACCCTCGGCCTCGATGATCTCCAGGTTGCGCAGCGCCACGGCACACGCGGTGGGGTGGCCGTTGTAGGTGAAGCCGACGGGGAAGCCGTGGTCGCGGGCCAGCTCCTCGGCCACGGGCTCGGACACCAGTACCGCGCCGAGCGGGATGTATCCGCTGGTGATCCCCTTGGCGGTGACGACGATGTCGGGCTCGACGCCGAAGTGCTGCGCCCCGAACCAGCTCCCGGTCCGCCCGAACGCCGTCACGACCTCGTCGAAGATGAGCAGGATCCCGTGGGCGCTGAGGAGCTCGCGCACGCGGGGCCAGTAGTCGTCGGGTGGCACCAGCATCCCGCCGACGCCCATGATCGGCTCGCCGATCATCGCCGCGATCCGGTCGCCGCCGAGCTCCTCGATGGTGCGCTCGAGCTCGTCGAGGCAGAAGTCCGTCGCGGCGCGGCCGTCGAACAGTTCGGTTCGGTAGGGCCACGGTGGGGTGAGATGGCGCACGTGAGGCAACATCGGCCCGAACCCGTCGTGGTAGATCGGCAGGCCGCTGGCCGAGCCCGAGCCGTACCCGATCCCGTGGTAGGCGCTGCGCCGGGCGAGGATCCAGTCACGTCCCTCCTGACCGCGGCGGCTGTGCACGTAGCGCGCCATGCGCAGCGCGGCCTCGTTGGACTCCGAACCGCCGCTGGTGAAGTACACGCGGCTCAGCCCCTCCGGGGAGATCTCGACGAGGCGCGAGGCGAGCTCGATGGCGCGGTCGTTGGAGAACTCCCAGAAGCTCGTGAAGTACTCGAGCCGCCGCATCTGCTGCGCCGCCACCTCGGCGATCTCAGATCGGCCGTGACCGATCTGGGCCAGCCACAGGCCGCCGGTGGCGTCGAGGTACTCACGGCCCTCGACGTCCTTGAGCCGGCACCCCGCGCCCTCGGTCATGACCACCCGTTCCTGGGTCGCTCCGGGAAGGTAGGGATGGATCAGCAGTTGCCGGTCGCGCTCGATGAGCTGCTCGGCGGCGGTCGCGGTGGACATCGTCGACATGGCAATCCCCTCTGTAGGCCGGGCTCCCCGGTTCACCGGCACGCGCGCAAACCACCACCCTTGTAGGTTATGTACTGTATACGTTGACGCCCGGGGTGAGAGGATCGGAACATGCCCGTCGACTCGCAGGAAGCGCTCGACGCTGTGATCGGTGAGCCGTTCCACGCCAAGATGCGTGCGTCGCTGCGGCCGCTGATCACGCCGGACCTCGTGGCCGAGCATCGCCGAACCCCGCTGGGACAGCACAGCGAGCCCCTTCAGCGGATCCTCAACTACCTGGGGGCGCTCCCCATCGACGGCAAGCTCATCACCGAGCACGACGGCGCTGATCACTGGTTCGTCTCGCGCCTGGTCGGCTTTCCCGCGGTGTCAGCCGAGCGGATCCTAGGGCCATTCGACACCGAGGGCGAGGCGATGGACGCCGTGTTTCGGCAGCGCCTCGAGGATGTCTTCGGACTGCGGGTGGGCGACTCATGACGCGCTTTGAGGCGTGGGCCCTCGGCTATCCGGACAAGCTCTGCGTCCGGCCCGGGGAGACCGTGCGCTTCCACGTCAGCGGCGCCGGAGCCGAGACGGCAAGCGCCCAGTTGGTCAAGCTGATCCATGGCGACACCCAATCCGGCGGCCCGGGCTTTCGAGAGCTCGAGGTGCCCTCCGTCGTGGATGGGAGCTATCCGCTGCGCGATCAGCCGACCCACCACGGCTCCTACGCGCGCATGCCGGGGGCCGGCTCGATCCTCGCCGACACGGCGCAGACCGGCGTCAGCCTGTGCGCCATGGTGGCGCCGTTCGCCGACACCGGCGTGCAGCCACTGTTCTCGGCATGGGATACGGCCACCGAGACCGGGATGGCGCTCGTGCTCGAGCCCGGGCTGCGTCCGGCGTTCTGGACGACGGCTGCCCGCGTCGCTCTGTCCGACCCGCTCCTGAGCGGCGTCTGGTACGCCGTCTGCGGCTCGTGGGATCCGGCTCGCGGCGTGCTCGCCGTCCGTGCCCTCCCGGTGGTGAACTCGTACAACTCACGCTGTGGACCGGTGACCCAGGTCACCCCCGGTGCCGCGGAGCTGGCGGGGGTACGGCCACCGGCGGTGCCCGACGTCGACCTGCTGCTTGGCGCCTTCGACGCCTCCGACGCGCGGGTCGTGCGCGGCGCCTACAACGGCAAGCTGGCCCTCCCGTGCGTGTACGGCGGCGCGCTGGGCGACGGCCAGCTGGCGGCGCTGGCGGGCAGTGGGGCGCGGCCCGCGGTCGCCGATCGCCTGCGCGCGTGGTGGGACCTGACGGGCAACGCCGACACCAGCGTCGTCTCCTCCGGCGTCTCCGGCGCGCCCGATGGCCGCCTGATCAACCAGCCCACGCGGGCCGTGACCGCCCACAACTGGGATGGCTCCTGCTACGAGTGGCCCCACGCCCCCGAGCTCTACGGAGCTGTCCACTTCCACGACGACGACATCGACGACGTCGGCTGGGAGGCCATGTGCGCGCTGCCCGTGCCGGACGAGCTCGCCTCGGGGGTGTACGCGCTGCGCCTGCGCGCGGGCGGGTTCGAGGACCACACGCCCTTCTTCGTGCGCGCCGTCCCGGGCCGGGAGAGTCCGGTGGCACTCGTCCTGCCCACCGCCAGCTACATGGCCTACGCCAACGAGCATCTGGCCACCGCGGCGCCGATGGGCCAGGCGATCGTCGGGCACACGCCGGCGCTTGCGCCGATGGACCTGTTGCTGATGGAGCATCCCGAGCTGGGGCTCTCGATGTACGAGCTCCACCGCGACGGCAGCGGCGTGGCCTTCAGCTCCCGGCGACGACCGATCCTCAACATGCGCCCGCGGCACCGGTTCAGCTTCCTGGGCACATGGCAGTTCCCGTCTGACCTGTACCTGGTCGACTGGCTGGAGTCGCGCGGCACCCCGTACGACGTGCTCATCGACGAGGACCTCCACCGAGAGGGCGTCGACGCCCTGCGCCCGTACCGCGCGGTGATCACCGGATCGCATCCCGAGTACGCCTCCGAGCAGATGCTCGACGCCTACGAGAGCTACGTCACCGGAGGCGGCCATGTCATGTCGATGGGCGGCAACGGCTTCTACTGGGTGATCAGCTATTCGGCGGAGAAGCCGTGGATCATGGAGGTGCGCCGTGGAGAGAACGGCGTCCGGGCGTGGCAGGCGGCGCCGGGCGAGACCTCGCACAGCACGACCGGCGAGAAGGGCGGGATCTGGCGCAACCGCGGCCGACCGCCGCAGAAGCTGTTCGGCACCGGGTTCACCTCCGAGGGGTATGGCGGTTCGTTTCACTACGACCGGATGCCGGACGGCGAGCTGCCGGAGATGAGCTGGATGTTCGACGGCGTGACGCCGGGAGAGCCGATCGGGGACTTCGGCCTTGTCGGCGGCGGCGCCGCCGGCCAGGAGATCGACCGTGCCGACGTGACGCTCGGCACGCCGCCCCACACCTACCTCGTGGCCTCGGCCCAGAACCAGAACGACTCCTACAAGGTGGTGCCCGAGGAGATCGACTTCATGTTCGACGGCGTGGGCGGCACCGAGCATCCGAACGTGCGCGCCGATGTCACGTATTTCGAGGCGCGCGGCGGGGGCGCGGTGTTCGCGACGTCGTCGATCGCCTGGTCGGGCGCCCTCTCGCACGCCGGTTATGAGAACAACGTCGCGCGGATCACCGGAAACGTCCTGGACCGCTTTTTGACGGGAGGTGGCGATGGCTGAGACGTTCGTCCTGCTCCACGGCTCATGGCACGGCGGCTGGGCGTGGGAGCCAACGGCGTGGTGCCTGCGCGAGCTCGGCCACGAGGCGTACGCGCCGACCTACCCCGGGCACCAGCCGGGCGCCCCCCGCGCCGGGATCCGCCACCAGGATTACGTGCGCTCGGTGGTCGACTTCATCGAGGGGCGCGACCTGCGCAAGGTGGTGCTGGTGGGCCACAGCTTCGGCGGCTCGGTGGTCAGCCGCGTCTCCCAGGAGATCCCGGAGCGGCTGTCGCGGCTGGTGTTCCACACGGCGTTCGTCGTCGAGGATGGGGCGAGCGTCAATGACAACTTCCCCCAGGACCAGACCAACGCGTTCGGCGCCGCGGCGGCCTCGAGCCCCGACAACACCGTCGCCTGCCAGTGGGAGGTGTTCCGTGACCTGTTCATCCAGGACGCGTCGCCTGAGGCGGCGCGCACGGTGTGGGAGCGGCTCGTCCCCCAGCCCTTCTCACCCTGGGAGGAGAAGCTCGACCTGGCGGAGTTCCATCGCGGCGAACTGCCGCGCAGCTTCATCGCCGTGGCCGATGACCTCGCGCTCCCGCCCGGAACCTGGCACCCGCACATGTCGTCGCGGCTGGGCAGCTTCAAGCTCGTCGAGATGGGCGGCAGCCACGAGGTGATGTTCACGCGGCCGGCCGAGCTGGCGCGGGCGCTGGTGGACGCTGCGCACGACTGAGGGTCCTGACTGCCCGGTGGTGGCCTGCCGTGGGGCGTTCGGCTTGGTATCGGCGCACGTCAACGACGAGCTTGGGAGAGCGGGCGGGATGGTTTTGCGGCGGCCGCGAGGCGGAGCGTTGGGAGATCACCGTTACGCCGTGATGGCGATCTCCCACGACCACGCTGCGCAGGCGAGGTTGAGGTCGATTGTGAAGGAGATAGCGTCAAAATCGACCACAACCCCGCCCGTCGGGCCGCCGCGCCGACCACCACCACACCCGACGTATACACTGCACAAACTGGCGTGGCCGGGCCCGGCTGGCCCGCCCGCCGCGAGTGAGTCCGTGACCGCGAGGAGGACGACGTGAGAGCTGCTCGGCTGGTGGAGATCGCCGCACCGCTGGTGGTGGAGGACGTGCCGGACCCGACCCCCGGTCCTCGGGAGGCCGTCGTCAAGGTCGCGGTCGAGGGCATCTGCCGCACGGACTGGCACACCTGGCAGGGCGACTGGTCCTGGGTGGGCCTGGCGCCGCCGCTGCCCATCACGATGGGCCACGAGTTCGCGGGCGAGGTCATGGAGGTGGGTAGCGAGGTCACGGCAGTTCGCGCCGGCGACCGGGTCGCCGTGCCCTTCCACGAGGCGTGCGGTGCCTGCGGCTACTGCCGGCAGGGGCGTACCAACCTGTGTGACGCCATGGAGTTCCTGGGCATGACCCACGACGGCGGCTACGCACAGTACGTGCGCGTGGTCAACGCCGACCTCAACTGCGTCCCGCTACCCGAGGCCGTCTCCTACGAGGCGGCGGCCGCGCTCGGCTGCCGGTTCATGACCGCCTGGCACGCCCTCCAGCACCAGGCGCGGCTGCGCGCCGGCGAGTGGCTCGCCGTGCACGGCGTGGGCGGGATCGGCCTGTCCGCCGTCCAGATCGGCGCGGCCAGTGGCGCGGCGGTGATCGCCGTCGACATCGATGACCGCAAGCTCGAGGCCGCCACCCGCCAGGGCGCGGCGCTCGCCATCAACGCCCGCAGCACCGACGTGGTCGCGGCGATCCGCGAGGCCACCGGGGGCGGCGCCGACGTCGCGCTGGGCGGCCTGGGCACCGCGTCGCTCGTGCAGGCGGCGATCATGAGCCTGCGCAAGGGCGGTCGCCTGGTCCAGGTGGGCCTGACCAGCAAGGCGGAGCAGGGCGTCGTCGGCATCCCGCTGGATGAGCTCATCGAGGCCGAGCTGACGATCGTCGGCAGCGTGGGCAATCCGCACGTCCACCTCCCGGCGCTGCTCAGCCTCGTCGGGTCCAAGCGCCTGGACCCGGCCGGGCTGGTGACCGAGCGGGTCGGGCTCGACGAGGCTCAGGGCGTGCTGGAGCGGATGACGAGCTTCGACACGGTCGGGTTTGCGTTGATCGAGGGTCTTTGAGCGAAGCCGGGTCGTTTGTATACTCTGCACACCGAACACGCGCCGCCGACCCACTCGAAAGGCCGCTTGATGTCCATCTCCAAAGGCCGTGTCGCACGGCGCTCGGACCGGTATGGATTGCGCCGTCGCGATGGCGACGCAGACGCTCCTGCTGAACGCCCACCCTCGCTGGCCGAGCACGTCTGCCGGGTCATCCGCGAGGACATCCTGACCGGACGCCAGCCCGCCGGCGCGCGCCTCACCGAGGCGATCGTGATGGAGCGCACCGGCGTCAGCCGCACCCCGGTGCGCGAGGGCCTGCGCGTGCTGGAGGGCGAGGGCCTGGTCATCACCTACCGCAGCCGCGGCACCTTCGTCACCTATCGCCTCACCCCCGACGAGGCGAAGCTCCTCTATGACGTCCGCCTCGTGCTCGAGCCGCATCTGGCGCGGCTGGGCGCCGAGCGCATGACGCCCGAGGTGCTGGCCTCGATCGAGGACGTGCTGGCGCGCTTCGTCGAGGCGCTGGACGCCGCCGAGGCGCGCGAGGCGGGGCAGCTCGACGCCGAGTTTCACCTCGCGATCTACGAGGCGTCGGGCAGCGAGATGCTCAGCGTGCTGCGCGGCTACTGGACCCGGCTGCAGCTGGAGCTGTCAGAGCGCGTCTACACCACCGAGGTCCCGCGGCGCTTCCTGGACGAGCATCTCTCCATCCTCGAGGCGCTCAAGGCGGGCAAACCCGACCTGGTGGAGGAGAGGATGAAGAAGCACATCGAGCACGGCCGCGCCGTGCTGGTCAAGGCGCTGGCCAAATGAGCGCGCTCAAGTTCGGACTCGCCGTCGAGAACTTCACCCCGGCCCCGCGGCTGCCCGATCTCGACGCGATCGTGGCCTACGGGCGTCGCGCCGAGGAGCTGGGCTATGACTCACTGTGGGCGTGGGACCACATGTTCCTCGGGACCGGGCGCCCGTTCCCGTTCCTGGAGTCACTGACCACACTGACGGTCCTGGCGCGCGAGACGGAAAAAGTGGAACTCGGCACCGGCATCCTCGTGCTCCCCCTGCGCGGCGCGGCCGTGCTGGCCAAGACCGCGGCGACGCTGGAGCTCGTCTCCGACGGTCGCCTGACCCTCGGCATGGCCGTCGGCTGGTATGAGCGCGAGTTCGACGCCTGCGGGGTCCCGTTCAAGCAGCGCGGGAAGATCTTTGAGGAGAACCTCGAGCTCATGAAGCAGTTCTGGAGCGGCGAGCGCGTCACCGGCGAGGCCCGCGGTGTGCCGTTCCGCAACGCGCTGATGCTGCCCAAGCCCTCCCCCCGCGAGCGGCCGCGGCTGCTGATCGGCGGCTACGTGGACAAGGTGCTCAAGCGCGTGGCCGAGCGCTCGGACGGCTGGCTCACCTACTTCTATGAGCCGGAGGCGTTCAGCACCGCGTGGACGCGGATCCGTGAGCACGCCGCCGCCGCCGGGCGCGACCCCGACTCGCTGGACAACGTGGCCCAACTGACGCTGTGCATCGACGACAGCTTCGAGGCCGCCGACGCCCGCGCGCGCCAGTACATCAACGACTACTTCGACCTTCCCGCGTGGAGCGAGTCCACCGCCGAGTCGGCGATCCGTGGGACGCCCGAGCAGTGCGCGGAGCAGATCGCCGAGCAGGCCGCCGCCGGCGTGCAGCACATCTGCCTGGTGCCGTGCAACTACGACTCAGAGCAGGTCGAGCGGTTCGCCGCCGAGGTCATGCCGCTGGTCTCCGACATCGCGGTCGGCGCGCCATGACCGGCCCCGCCGACAAGCTCGTCACGCTGGCCGACGCGGCCGCGCTGGTCAACGACGGCGACACCGTGGTGGCCGGCGGCTGCTGTTACTCGCGCACGCCGTGGGCCATGCTGCTGGAACTGCTGCGGGCGCAGCGGCGCGGCCTCACCCTGGGCCGCAACCTCATGTGTTACGAGTCCGAGCTGTTTCTGGCCACCGGCGCCGCCACCAAGCTCGTCTCCAGCTGGGTGGGGATCGGCTTGCGCTGGGGGATCCCCAAGGTGTTTCGCGAGTACGTGGAGCGCGACCCCGCTGTCTATGAGGAGTGGAGCCACCTCAGCTTCGGGCTGCGGTTGATGGCGGCCTCGATGGGCATGCCCTTCCTCCCCACGGCCTCGTTGCTGGGATCAGATCTGCTGCAGCGCCTGCCGGCCAAGGAGATGCGCTGCCCGTTCACCGACGAGCTGCTGGTGGCGGTCCCGGCCCTCGTCCCCGACGTGGCCCTCATCCACGTCCACACCATCGACGCCGCCGGCAACGCCCAGATCGAGGGACCGGCCTACATGGACGTCGAGCTCGCGCGGGCGGCCAAGACCGTCATCGTCACCGCCGAGGAGGTCGTGCCGGCCGAGGCGATCGTCCGCCACAACGACCGCACCCAGATCCCCGGCTTCGTCGTCGACGCGGTCGTCGAGGTGCCGTTCGGGTCCTACCCGCACGAGTGCCACGGCCGCTACGAGGCCGACTTCGCCCACTTCGACGCCTACGCCGAGCAGGTGGCCGCCGACGGGGTGGCCGGCGTGGAGGCCTACCTGGCCGAGTACGTCGAGCGGCCCGGGAGCTTCGCCGGCTTCCTGGACATGGTCGGGGCCTCGGCGCTGCTGGAGCAGCGCCGACGCGCGCGTGAGCTGGTGGCGGCATGACCGCACCCAACGGCGCGGCGACGGCCGAGCCCACCCCGGTCGAGCTCATGACCATCGCCGGCAGCCGGCTGCTGCGCGACGGCCGCGTCGTCTTCGCCGGAGTGGGGTCGCCACTGGAGGCCAGCGTGCTGGCCAAGCGCCTGCACGCTCCCTCGCTCACCATCGTGCTCGAGGGCGGCTCGATGGGGCCGCGGATGCTGCCCGGACGCCTGCCGGTGTCCACCAACGAGATGCGCGCCGCCCACGACGCGTTCATGCTCACGTCGATCAACGAGCTGTTCCTCTACGGGCAGCGCGGGTGTTACGACTACGGCTTCATCGGGGCCGGCCAGCTCGACCAGTACGGCAACGTCAACACGAGCTACATCGGCGACCCCGACCACCCCAAGGTGCGCCTGCCGGGCAGCGGCGGGGCCAACGACATCGTCTCGAGCTGCCGCGAGGTGATGATCATGACCCGCCACGAGCAGCGGCGGTTCGTCGAGCGCGTCGACTTCATCACCAGCCCGGGGTACCTGAGCGGACCGGAGTCGCGACGGGCGGCGGGGCTGGTGCGCAACCGGCCGGTCGCGGTGATCACCGACCTGGCCCTGCTGGGCTTCGATGAGGCGACGGGCCGGCTGCGGCTCGACGCGCTGCAGCCCGGGATCACCGAAGCCGACGTCCATGCCAACACGGGCTTTGAGCTGCTCGTGTCCGACACGGTGGCGGAGCTCGCCGCCCCAACTGAGCAGGAGCTCGCCGAGCTGCGCTGGCTGCGCGACGGCGAGCAGAGCCACACCGCCACGAGGAGAGAGGTGACCTCAGCCCCATGATCGGTCCATTCGTCGACATCAAGGGCGCGATCGACGTCCACGTCCACTCAGAGCCCGATCTCTTCCCCCGCATCGCCGACGATGTCGGCGTGGCGCGGCACGCGGCGTCTCTGGGGCTGCGCGCGATCTCGCTCAAGTGCCACTCCGAGCGGACCACCAGCCGGGCCTACCTGGCCCAACAGCTCGTCCCCGGGATCCAGATCGTCGGCGGCATCGTCCTCAATCGCGCGGTGGGCGGGATCAACCCGGCCGCCGTGGAGTCCGCGCTGCAGCTGGGCGCCAAGCACATCTGGATGCCGACAGTGGACGCCGCCAACCACGCGCGGACGTTCGGGTCCACCGGCGCCTACGACAAGCAGAAGAGCACGGTGGCCCGAGCCGACGACGCCGGCATCGCCGTGTTTGACGACGACGGCGCGCCGATCGAGGGGCTGGTCGACGTGCTGGACCTCACCGCCCAGTACAGCGGGATCCTCTCGACCTGCCACCTCTCGGTGCCCGAGATCCAGAAGCTGGTGGCCCTCGCCCGCGAGCGCGGGGTGGAGAAGATCATGATCACCCACCCCTTCTTCAAGGTCCCGGCGCTCGAGCTCGAGGACCTGAAAGGCCTGGTGGCCCAGGGCGCCTACGCCGAGTTCGGCTACTGCACGGTGTCCCCGATGTGGAACCACGCGCCGCTCACGCGCGTCGTGGCCGCGATCAAGGAGCTCGGCGCCGAGCGCTGCATCCTCATGAGCGACGCCGGCCAACGCCACAACCCGATGCCGGCGGAGTGCCTGCGGGTGTTCGCCCAGTCCGTGTACGAGTCCGACGTCAGCGAGGAGGACGTGGAGCGGATGATCAAGACCAACCCGCTCGACCTGCTCGAGCTGCCGCCCCCGCCGCCGCTGCCCGCCGCCTCCAACGGCGCCGGCGACGGCCTGGGCGCCACGCTGGCCAGCTCGGCGGCGGACTGATGAGCACGCGCGTCGGACTCATCGTCCCGTCCTCCAACAGCGTCATCGAGGTCGACTTCTACCGCCGGCTCCCCGCCGACGCCACGCTGCACACCGCCCGCATGTATCTGGAGGAGACCACTCCCGAGGGCGAGTCGGCGATGCTCGATGACCACCTGCCCACCGCCATCAACGACCTGCGCTCCGCACGGCCCGACGTGATGGTGTTCGGGTGCACCAGCGCCGGAGCGCTGCGCGGCAACGCCTACGAGGCCGAGCTCATCACCCGCATCACCCACGAGACGGGCGCGCCGACGTTCAGCGTGGCCGCCTCGGTGCGCCGGGTCATCCGCGAGGCGGGCGGGCACCGGGTGGGAGTGATCACGCCCTATGTCGACAGCCTCAACGACAAGATCCGCCAGAGCCTCGAGGACGACGGCCTGGAGGTGGCCGGCATCCACGGGCTGGGGATCACGGAGAACTTCGCCATCGCCGAGGTGACGCCGGACCGGATCGCCCAGTTCGCCTCCGAGTGCTTCGCGGACTCAGACATTGACCTCCTGTTCGCGTCGTGCACCAACTTCCGCGCCATCGACGCGCGCGAGGAGATCCAGGCCGCGCTCGGCGTGCCGGTGGTCACGAGCAATCACGCCGCGCTGGTGTGCGTGCTGGATCAGATCGGCGCACCCGCGACGGTCTGAGCTGGTGGCCGCTCGCTGATGTACGCCGCCGCCTTTGACTACATCCGCGCGTCGTCGTGGACCGAGGCGGTGGCCCGCCTGGCCGAGCTGGGCGACGAGGCCCACGTCATCGCCGGCGGCCAGAGCCTGGTCCCGATGATGATGCTCCGGTTCTCCTCGCCGTCGGCGCTGGTGGACATCAGCGGCGCCGACGAGCGCACCATCGAGCTCGGCGACGACGGCACGCTCGAGCTGTCGGCGCTCGTGCGCCACGTCGATCTTCAGCACTCCCCGGTCGTCGCCGAGCACGCCCCCATGCTCACGCAGGCGGTGCGTCACATCGGCAACGTCCGCGTCCGCCAACGGGGGACGATCGGCGGCTCGCTCGCCCACGGCGAGCCGGCCGCCGAGCTGCCGTGCGTGCTCATCGCCCACGGGGCGCGGGTGCGCACGCTGGGCCCCGATGGCGAGCGAACCATCGCGGTGAACGACCTCCCGGTGATGCAGCTGATGACGACGCTGGGCGAGGGCGAGCTCATCACCCACGTCGAGGTCCCGGCGCTCACCGACGGGCAGGGCTCGTGCTTCATCGAGATGGCCCGGCGCCCCGGCGACTTCGCCATGGTCAACGTGGCCGCGATCGTCACCTGCGGCGAGAGCGGCGCGTGCGCCGCCGCGCGGCTGGTCCTGGGCGCTGTCGGCGCGCGGCCGGTGGACGTGTCGGCCGCCGCCGAACCACTGGTGGGCGAGGTCATCGATGAGGAGCGCACCGAGGCGGTGGGCGCCGCGGTCGCCGCCGAGGCCCAGATCGTCCCGAGCTCCCATGCCGGCGTCGAGTACCGCCGCGACATGACCGCGGTCTTCGTCGCCCGGGCGCTGCGCGGCGCCGCGGAGGACGCGCAGCGGCGCCGGAGCGGAGTGCGGGTGGCCGTATGAGTGTCACCACGCACCACACGATCACCGTCACCGTCAACGGCCGGCCGACCACGCTCGCCGTCAGCCCCAACCTGTCGCTGCTCGAGCTCCTGCGCGTCGACGCGGGCTGCCCCGAGGTCAAGCTCGGTTGCGGGGAGGGCGTGTGCGGCACCTGCACCGTGCTGCTCGACGGCGAGCCGGTCAACGCGTGCCTGATGTTCGCCGTGCAGGCCGACGGCTGTGCCATCACCACCGTGCGTGGCCTGGCCGCCGACGGTGAGCTGCACGCCCTGCAGACCGCGTTCCTGGATCACGCCGGCTCCCAGTGCGGCTTCTGCACCCCCGGGATGCTGCTGACGGCCAAGTGGTATCTGGACCGCCACCCGGCCGCCGACCGCGAGGAACTACGGCACGCGATCGCGGGCAACCTGTGCCGCTGCACCGGCTACACGAAGATCCTCGATGCCATCGAGGCCTACCGCGACCTGCGCCACCCCGATGGCGGCTGACACCAGCCCCAGCCAGGCGCGCGAAGCGCCGGTCAAGGCTCCGCCGCCGGTCCGGGGGCCCCTCGGGCGCACCAGCCCGGTCCCCCACCGCGACTTCGTGGAGAAGGTGGCGGGCACGCTGCCCTACGCCGATGACTGGGGATTCCCCGGCATGCTGCACGGCGTGGTGGTGCGCGCGCGGGTTCCCTGCGCGCGGATCGCGAGCATCGACACCACCGCGGCCAGGGCGGTGCCCGGCGTGCGCGCGGTGCTCACCGCCGCCGACATCCCCCACAACGCGATCTCCGAGGAGGCCTCCGGGCTGGGCATCGACCAGATCGTGCAGCCGGTGCTGGCCGGGGAACGGATCCGCTTCGACGGCGAGCCCGTGGCCTGCATCGCCGCCGAGACTCCGGTCGCGGCAGTGGAGGCGGCCGGGCTCGTGGACGTCGAGTACGAGGACGACGAGGGCGTGTTCACCATCGACGAGGCTCTGGCCGACGGCGCGCCGAGCGTGCACCCCGGTGGCAACAGCTACGTCACCTACCGTTCGGCGATCGGCGACGCCGAAGCGGCCATGGCCCGCGCCGATCACGTGATCGAGGAGACCTACCAGACGCCGCGCGTGGATCACGCCTACCTCGAGCCCGAATCGGGGGTCGGCTGGGTCGACTCCGACGGCGTGGTCACCCTGCGGGTCTCCACGCAGGTGATCGAGCACGCGCGGCAGCTCGCCGACATCCTGGCGCTGCCCCACAGCCGCGTGCGGGTCATCGCCGCCTACATGGGCGGCGGCTTCGGCGGCAAGGAGGACATGACCGTCGAGCCCTATCTGGCGGCGCTGGTGTGGAAGACCCGCCGGCCGGTCCGGATGGTGTGGGAGCGCCAGGACTCCCTGCTCGCTCGCCAGAAGCGCCACCCGTTCCGCATGCACTACCGGACCGGCGTGCTGAATGACGGCACGATCGTGGCCCAGGACATCACGATCCTCGGCGATGCCGGCGCCTACCCGCTGCTGAGCTCCCGCGTGCTGTTCGCCGGCGGGGTCAACTCGACCGGGCCCTACCGCTGCGAGGACGCCCGGATGCAGAGCACGGCGGTGTTCACCAACACGGTGCCCGCCAGCGCCTTCCGCGGGTTCGGCGCCATGCAGGTGGTGTTCGGCTACGAGTCGCAGATGGATCTCATCGCCGAGCGCCTGGGCCTGACCCCGCAGGAGGTGCGCGAGCGCAACTTCGTGGCACAGGGCGACATCCGCGTGACCGGTGAGCCGATCGAGATGCAGTGCGGAACCCGCGAGTGCATGCACCGCGCGCTCCAGGAGTTGGGCGAGCTGTCACAACCGACCCAGGGCGGCCTGATCGGCCGCGGCTTTGCCTGCAGCATGCAGCCCTACGGCCGGTCGATGTTCTTCGCCGACCGCGCCTCGGCCTGGATCGGCCTCGAGCAGGACGGGACGATGGTCATCCGCGCCGGCGTGACCGACCTCGGCGCCGGGCAGACGGCCTCGCTGGCCAACATCGCGGGCGAGATCCTGGGCGTCACGGTGGACCGCACCAGCGTGCACATCGGCGACAGCCATCTGACCCCGCTCACCGGCGGCACCTTCGCCACCCGCCAGCTCTACATGTCGGGCAACGCCACCGTGAAGGTCGCCACCGCGCTGCGCGACAAGCTGGCCCCCGTGGCCTCCGATCTGCTCGGCTGCGTGGAATCCGAGCTGGAGTGGGTCAACAACCGGGTCAGCGTGACCGGCGACCGGGCGCGCGCGGTGACCATGGCCGAGCTCTCGCGCACCGCGGAGGCGCGCGACATCATGCCCTACAGCCACGAGACCTTCACCGCCCAGAGCGGTGAGTTCGATGCCGAGGCCGGCCGCGGACAGACCTATCCGGACTACACCCACGGCTGCCACGCGGTGGACGTGGAGGTGGACGAGCGCACGGGCGAGGTCAAGATCCTCAAGTACGTGGCCGTCCACGACGTGGGCCGGGCCATCGACATGCAGCGCGTGGAGGGGCAGATCCAGGGCGCGGTCGCGCAGGGCATCGGCTACGCGATGAGCGAGGAGATGGAGACCGAGGGCGGGGTGCTGCACTCCACGCTGTTCGCCAACTACCTCATCCCCACGTCGCTGGACCTCCCTGACCTCAAGGCGATCGGCCTCGAGCTCTATCTGGGCAAGGGGCCCTTCGGCGCCCGCGGCATCGGCGAGCCCCCCATCGGGCCGTGCGGCCCGGCGCTGGCCAGCGCCATCCACAACGCGATCGGGGTCCGCATGCTCCGCCTGCCGATGATCCCCGAGCGCGTTCTGGCCGCGATGCGGGCGGCCAAGGAGCGCGACGCGTGAGCGCGGTCGCCGCCGACGGCCCCGCGGTGGCCCTGCTGCAGCCTCAGCCGGCGGACCGCTTGGAGCTCGCCGGCGCGGCCGATCCCCGTGGCTTTCACTCCAGCATGCCGGGCTACGCGCCGACCGCGTTGCGCGCCGCCCCGGTCACCGCGCAGGCGCTGGGCGTGGCCGAAGTGCTCGTGAAGGACGAGTCCTCGCGACTGGGCCTGCCGTCGTTCAAGGTGCTCGGCGCATCGTGGGCGGTCTATCGGGCGTTGCTTGCTCGGCTGGGCGCAACCAGGGACGAGGTCGCCACGTTCGCAGCGCTGCGCGACGCCGTGGCGCCGCTGCGGCCGCTGTCGCTGAGCGCCGCCACCGATGGCAACCATGGGCGCGCCGTGGCCCACATGGCCGCCCTCCTGGGCCTGGACGCCGCGATCTACGTGCCGGACAACATGGTGAGCGCCCGGATCGAGGCCATCGCCTCGGAGGGCGCCACCGTCACCGTGGTGGACGGGGGCTACAACGACGCCATCGCCCGCTCCGCGCAGGATGCCTCAGAGAACTGCCTGGTCATCTCCGACACCTCGTGGGAGGGATACGAGGAGGTGCCGGCCTGGGTCATCGAGGGCTACGCGACGGTGTTCGCGGAGATCGACGAGGAGCTCGCAGGGCGCCCCCGCCCGGACATGGTCGCCGCGCCCATCGGCGTCGGCGCGCTGGCGGCCGCGGTGGTGCGCCACTACTGGTCGGGGGCCGAGCGCCCGCTCATCATCGGCGTCGAGCCGACCTCGGCGGCGTGCGTGCTGGAGTCAGTGGCGGCCGGGCACATCGTCACCCTCGACCACCCCCAGGACTCGATCATGGCCGGGCTGAACTGCGCGACGCCGTCGCTCATCGCGTGGCCGGTGGTGTCTCGCGGGATGGACGCCTACCTCGCGGTGCCCGACGCGCGGGTGCCCGAGGCGATGCGGCTCCTCGCCGCCGACGGGATCGTGGCCGGCGAGACGGGCGCCGGCGGGCTGGCCGGCATGCTCGCGCTCACCCATGACGCGGCGCTTGCCCAGGTTCGCGAGGCGCTGGCGGTGAGCGCCGGCAGCCGGGTGCTGCTGCTGTGCACCGAGGGCGCCACCGACCCCGAGGCCTACGCGCGGCTGACCGCGGCGACGTGACCGTCCGCACCGCCACCCTGGACGTGCTGCGCGAGCGCGGGATGACCACCATCTTCGGCAACCCCGGCTCCACCGAGCTGGGTCTCCTGCGCGACTTCCCGGCCGACTTTCGCTACGTGCTGGCCCTGCACGAGGGGGTCGCCGTGGCGATGGCCGACGGCTACGCCCAGGCGACCCGCCGCCCCGCGCTGGTCAACCTGCACAGCGCCTGCGGCGTGGGCAACGCGATGGGCGCGGTGGTCAACGCGTTTCACAACCGGGCCCCGCTGGTCATCACCGCCGGTAACCAGGATCGCCGCCACCTCGAGTCAGAGCCCTACCTGTTCGCCCGCTCGACAGCGTTGATGGAGCCCTACGTGAAGTTCAGCCACGAGCCGGCGCGGCCCCAGGACGTGCCCGCGGCGATCGACCGCGCCTGGGCGCTGGCGCGCACCCCGCCCCAGGGGCCGGCGTTCGTGTCGATCCCGAGCGGGGACTGGGACGCGCCGTCGGACGTGAGCCCGGCCGAGGGCAGCGGCGTGGTCACCGGGGGCGGAGCCGGCGACGACCTGCTGGACCGGCTGGCCGAGCGGATCGACGCCGCCCGCGCGCCGGCACTGATCGTGGGTGGGGGCGTGGACCAGGCGGGGGCCTGGGACGAGGTGACCGAGCTGGCCGAGCGGCTGAGCGCTCCGGTGTGGACCGCGCCCCAGGCCCCGCGACTGGGCTTTCCCGAGGATCACCCGCTCTACCGGGGCCACCTCGCCCCCGGTCGGGTCAGCGCCGCGGCCCAGCTCGCCGGCCGCGACCTGGCGCTCGTGCTCGGAGCGCCGGTGTTCGCGTTCCTGCCGTTTGAGCCCGGCGAGGCCGCGTTCCCGGCGATCATCCACGTCACCGACGATCCCGGCGAGGCCGCGCGCGCCCGCGGCCTCAGCGTCGTGGCCGGCGTGGGCTCAGTCGCGCAGGGCCTGACCGAGCGGGTGCGACCGCGCTCCCCCGCCGAGCGGCTGGCGCCGCGCCCGTCGCCCGCCCCCGTCGACGCTCCCGCGGCGGGGCCGATCCCCCCGGCGTTCCTGATGGCCGCCCTCGCCCGGGCGCTGCCCGAGGACGCGGTGCTGGTGGAGGAGTCGCCGTCAAACCGCAACGACCTGCGCGCCCACGTGTGGATCCGCCGGCCGTCGAGCTTCTTTGCCACCACGAGCGGCGGTCTGGGCTTCGCGATGCCGGCCGCGGTCGGGATCAAGCTGGCCTCGCCGGAGCGCCCGGTGGTGTGCCTGGTCGGCGACGGCTCGGCCCTGTACGCGCCCCAGGCGCTGTGGAGCGCCGCCCGGCTCGGCGCCGCGGTGGCCTTCATCATCGTCAACAACGGGCGGTACGCCATCCTCGAGTCGGCCGCACGCTTCAGCGGGATCGACGGCCTGCCCAGCATGGAGCTGCCCGGGCTGGACTTCCTGGCACTCGCGGCGACGTTCGGCTGCCACGCGGTCCGCGTCGCCGAGCCCACCGAATTGCCCGGCGCACTGAGCGCGGCGCTGCGCGCCAGCGTCCCGGTGCTCATCGACGTCATGGTCGACCCCGCCCCCATCCCACTCATCGACACGGAGGGGCAATGACTCACGACACCCGGGTTCCGCTCGACGCCGGAGCCATCGGCCGCACACTGGACGACATCGCGCAGATCGGCAACCGCTTCTGCGGAACCCCCGGCGAGGCGCAGGCGCGGTCCTACGTGCTGGGCCGCTTCGGCGAGCTGGGCCTGGCCGACGTGCGGCTGGAGGAGTTCCCCTACCTCGGCTGGCAGCCGGGCCCGGCCTCCTGCGTGGCGCACGGGCCGGGCGCCGCCTGGCAGGCCTACGACGCCCACCCGCTGCAGTACACCGCGCGGGGACCGGTGGGCGGCGAGGCGATCTACCTCGGCGGCGCCGAGCCCGAGGACTTCGCGCGCCTGGAAGCGGCGGGGGTGGACCTCGCGGGACGGATCGCCGTTGCGCACGCGGTGTTCCCGTTCGACCTCGGCGAGCTCTTGTCAGAGCGCGGGATCGCCGGGTTCGTGCACGTGTGCGAGACGCCGGACGCGATCGTCGGCAATTTCACCGGGGCGCTGTACCCGCCGCCGCTGGCCCCGCCCTGGGAGGGACGCCCCCTCCCCTACGCCGGCGTCACCATCGGCCACCTCGCCGCCCGCGAGCTCATCTCCACGCTGACCTGCGGGGCGCCGGTGGAGCTCACCATCGGTCACGAGGGCGGCTGCACACCGGCCACCACCGCCAACGTCGTCGGGGGCATCCCGGGCACGGGTGAGGAGGAGGTCGTCCTCTGCGCCCACTACGACAGTCAGGCCGAGGGACCGTGCGTCTATGACAACGGCAGCGGCCTGTCGGGCCTGCTCGAGGCCGCGCGGGCGCTGCGCGAACTGGCGCCCCGGCGCCGCGTGGTGCTGGTGGCCACCTCGGGCGAGGAGCTCGGCGTGTGGGGCGCCACCGCCTACGTCGACGCGCACCGCGAGGAGCTGGCCCGAACGGTGGCGATGATCAACCTCGACGGGCTGGCCAGCGCGTATCCGGCCCAGCGCGAGGTGTGGTCCATCCACGGCGGCCTGCTGTCGCTGGCCGTCCGGACGGGCGCGGAGCTGGGCTGGCGCGCCGATCACGTCCACCACGCCCGCAGCACCTTCTCAGACCACGCGCCGTTCGGGGACGCCGGCGTCCCGTCGGTGCTGTGCTGGCGCCCCGATTACCCCTACTACCACTCGCGCGGCGACGTGCGCGAGCTGGTCGATGAGCGAGCGGTGGCCGAGACGGCGAGCGTGTCAGCGACCCTGGCGGCGCGGCTGGCGCTGGGCGCCGACGTGCCGGCGGAGGCGGAGGCCAGGGTGCACGCGTGAGCCTCTTTGGGATGCTCGGCCGGCAATTGGCCGACGACATTCAGAAACTGCCCGACACCGCGCGCGAGCGCCTGTCGGAGTCAGGTCGCGCGCGGCGCGCGGTCAACATCGCCGACCTGCGCGCCCTGGCCCGGCGCCGCCTACCCAAAGGGGTCTATGACTACGTGGACGGCGCCGCCTGGGACGAGGTGACCAAGCAGCGCAACGAGTCCGACCTGCAGTCGCTCGCGCTGCGCCCACGGATGCTGGTTGGCGCCACCGAGATCGACCTCAGCACGGAGGTGCTCGGCCGCCGGATCGAAGTCCCGTTGCTCGGCGCCCCCACCGGTCTCACCGGCCTCGTTCACCACGAGGGCGAGGTCGGCATCGCCCGGGCCGTGCACTCGGCCGGCGGCCTCTACGTCCTTTCCTCCGCGGCGTCACGATCGCTCGAGGAGGTGGCGACCGCCAGCCCCGGGCCGCGGTGGTTCCAGCTCTACATCGGGCCTGACCGTGGAGTGGCCAAGGAGCTCATCCAGCGCGCGCGGGCGACCGGCTACGAGGCGCTCATCGTCACGGTCGACGTCGCCCGCCCTGGGCCGCGCGAGCGCGACCAGCGAAACGGCTTCACCGTCCCCCCGCGGGTCACCGCCCACACGCTGGTCGACGGTTTGCGCCGGCCACGCTGGACCGCCAACTTCCTCAGCCGCCCGCGCATCCTCTCCGAGGGCCTGCTCTCCAGCGTGGTCACGGAGGGGGCAGCGGTGAGCCTGGGTGAGCTGATCGGGCGCCAGTTTGACCCCGGGCTGAGCTGGAGCGACATCGCCTGGGTCCAGGAGCACTGGGACGGCCCGCTGATGGTCAAGGGCATCCTGCGCGGCGACGACGCCCGCCAGGCGGCGGGCATGGGCCTCGCCGGGGTGATCGTGTCCAACCACGGCGGGCGCCAACTCGACCACGCCACCTCGACGATCCGTGCCCTGCCCGAGATCGTCGATGCGGCCGGTTCAGAGCTCGAGGTCTACATGGACGGTGGCATCCGCCGGGGCGTGGACATCATCCGCGCACTGGCCCTCGGGGCGCGCGCGTGCCTGGCGGGCCGCGCCCTCCTCTACGGCTTGGCAGCGGGCGGGCCTGCCGGGGCGCAGCGCGCGATGGAGATCCTCACCGACGAGCTTCGCCTGGCGATGACGCTGATGGGCTGCCCGTCGGTGCGCGACCTGGACGCGAGTTGGTTGAGCGCGCTGCAGAGCGACGCGAGGAACGCATGGAGCACGTGATCGACCCATCGCGGATCCACCACGCGTGGAACCGTGACCGCGAGCCGACGCTGCGCATCGCCAACGGCGACAGTGTGCGTTTCGCGCTGCGGATGGCGGGCGCCGAGCAGATTCGGGAGGGCGACAGCTACGCCGACACCGACTTCATCGCAGACCAGATCTACTGGCTGCTCGGACCGGTGTTCGTGGAGGGTGCGCACCCGGGAGACACGCTGCGCGTGGACATCCTGTCGCTGCGTCCGGGCGAGTGGGGCTGGTGCGGCACCGAGCCCGACCTCGGACTGCTCCCCGCCGACTTCCCAAACCCCTTCGTCAAGACCTTTGACCTGCGCGGCCGCGACAGCGTCACCGTGTGTCCTGAGGTCGAGATCCCCCTGTCGCCCTTTCTGGGCACGATGGGCACCCATCCCGACGAGCCGGGCGACCTGCCCGCCTTCCCGCCCCATCGCGGGGGCGGCAACATCGACACCCGCCATCTCACCGTGGGCAGCACGCTGTGGCTGCCGGTGTGGTGCGAGGGCGCGCTGTTCTCATGCGGAGATCCCCACGGGGTGCAGGGCGACGGCGAGGTGTGCCTGGCCGCGCTGGAGTGCGATATGGACGCGACGCTGCGCTTCAGCGTCGAGCGGCGGACCATCGGCGCCCCCCGGTTTCGCACCGGGGGCGCGCTGACGCCACGCGTCGAGGGCAGCGGCCACCACGGGACGATGGGGATCGGCCCCGACCTCATGGAGGGGGCGCGGGGGGCCGTCCGCGAGACGATCAGCTGGCTGGTCGACGAGCACGGCCTCAGCCGCGAGGACGCCTATGTGACCTGCAGCCTCGCCGGCGACCTCAAGCTGATGGAGGTCGTGGACGCCGGCATGTGGAATGTCGGCTTCACGTTGCCGCTGAGCATCCTCAGGGGCGCGGGATGAGTCCGCCGACTGCCGCGCGAGGAGGTCCGTTGGGATAAGCCGCAGGAGCCCAATGCTGGCCACCAGGCCAGTGGCAGCGGGCCACCGTTGGAGCATCCTGGCGTGCCCGGCCGCACAGCCGCATTTGTTGCATTGGTCTCATCAATCTTGTATACAACACATACTCGGCAATGCCCGAGAGGG
The DNA here is from genome assembly GCA_963758035.1 of uncultured Actinomycetota bacterium. Lineage (GTDB taxonomy): Bacteria > Actinomycetota > Thermoleophilia > Solirubrobacterales > Solirubrobacteraceae > Palsa-465. The sequence continues at coordinate 411,552 of CAVWTW010000008.1, read as the reverse complement.
CATCTGATGTGAGGGAGAGGGAATGACCACGACTCAGTCGAGCACCCCGCAGTCCGCGGGGAAAGCGTCAGAGGGCGTCGAGATCAGGTCGATCGACTACGTCCCAGTCACCGAGCGGCACGGCAAGCCGTGGCATCTCGGACCGGTGTGGTTCCAGGGCAACGCACAGATCTCCACGCTGGCCGTGGGGCTGCTTGGCGTGTCGCTGGGGCTCAATTTCATCTGGGCGGCGATCGCGATCGTTGCCGGCGTCCTCGTCGGGACGCTGTTCATGGCGTTCCACTCCGCGCAGGGACCGAAGCTGGGCCTGCCGCAGATGATCCAGTCACGCGCCCAGTTCGGCTACTACGGCTCCCTGCTGCCGGTCGTCGTCGCGGTGCTGCTGTTCATCGGCTTCAACGTGTTCAACACGCTGCTGGGCGCCGACGTCATCCAGGCGCTCTTCCCCGGCACAGGCACATTCGTGGCCATGCTGCCCGTGGTCCTCATCTCAGTGGTGCTGACCGTCGTCGGCTATCACTACATCCACATCGGGCTGCGCTACGCGACCTGGCTGTTCATCGCCGCCTACGCGGTCTTCACCATCGGGTCGCTGGTCACCGTCTCACTGCCGGCGCATTCGTTTGACCTCGGTGGCTTTCACCTTGGCCTGTTCCTGGTCCAGTTCGGCGCAGTGGTCAGCTATCAGCTCACCTGGGCACCGTACGTGTCGGAATACTCGCGCTACCTGCCCGAGGACACGCCCACCAAAACGGTGTTCTGGTGGACGTACTGGGGCTCCGCGGTCGGTGCATTGATGATGCTGCTGGGGGCGTTCATCCTGGCCCCCGACACGAGCCTCGCGCCAGTGACCGCGGTCCACGACACCGCCCAGAAGATCTTCCACGGCTTCGGGCCGATCCTGCTGGTGTGCTCGATCCCGGGCCTGATCGCGGTCACCGCGATGAACATGTACAGCGGCGCGCTGTCGACGCTGACCACCGTCGACACGATCAAGCGCATCAAGCCGACGCTCACCGCCCGGTGGCTCGGCGTGGGCTTCATCACCATCGTCGCCACGGGGCTGGCGCTGGTGCTGCCCGACAACTTCCTGACCAACTTCAACAACTTCCTGCTGATCGTCCTCTACTTCATGATCCCCTGGACGGCGATCAACCTGATGGATTACTTCTTCGTGCGCAAGCACAACTACGCCATCAGGGAACTGTTCATCCCCAACGGCCTGTACGGCGCCTGGTCATGGCGGGGACTCACCGCGTACGTCGTGGGCTTCGTGGTGATGATCCCGTTCTTCTCCACCACGATCCTCGAGGGGCCGGTGGCCAAGTCCCTGGACGGCGGCGACATCTCGCCGTTCATCGGGTTCCCGGTCGCGGCGCTCCTCTACCTGTGGCTGTGCCGTGACCTCGACGTCGCGGCGGAGAACAAGATCGCCGACGAGCAGCGCGCGCTGCTCGAGGCCGAGGCCCGTGCGCACGTCGAGCTGGGCGGCCTGTCGGCCGAGGACCTGCTCGATGACGTGGGGGCGCGGGTGCCTGACGAGCTCAGCTCGGTGGCCCGCCAGCTCCCCGAGTGACGCGCTGCCTCGCTGAAGGCTGAAGGCTGAAGACTGATCGCCGGCGAGCTCAGAGCTCGCCGGCGAGCCCGTCGTAGGCCAGAGCAGCGGCGCCGACCATCCCGGCCTCGACCCCGAAGCGGGCCGGCACGATCCTCAGATCCTCGTGCAGGAACGCGAAGGTGCGCTCGCTCACGACGGTGCGCGCCGGCGCCAGCAGCAGCTCACCGGCGGCGATCACCCCGCCGCCGATGACCACGATCTCCGGGTTGAAGATGTTCACGACGTTGGTGATGATCACCCCAAGGCGGGCGCCGATCAGCTCCACGGCCTCGATCGCCGCGTCGTCGCCGTCGTGGGCGAGCTCGGTGATCAGCGGTCCCACGAGCTCACGGCCGTCGGCGACGGCCCGAGACAGGCCGGACTGCGGTCGCTCCGCGGCCAGTCGCGTGGCCTCCCGGACGAGGGCGGGCCCGGACGCGAAGAGCTCGGCGCAGCCCCGCCCGGGGCAATTGTCCTTGCAGAGCGGCCCGTCGAACTCGATCTCCATGTGGCCGAGCTCCCCCGCCCCGCCGCGCGACCCCCGATACAGCCGTCCGCCGAGGATGAGCCCGCCGGCGATCCCGGTCCCCAGGGTGAGCACGATCGCATCCGAGACGCCGCGCGCGGCGCCGGCGCGGTGCTCGGCCAGGGCCGCGTTGTTGCCGTCGTTGTCAACGAACACGGGCAATCCGAGCCGTTCGGCCATCACATCGGCGAAGGCGATGTCGACCAGCGGCGTGTGGACGCCGACCGCCACCTTGCCCGTCCGGCGGTCGATCAGCGCGGGCAGGCCGAAGCCGACGGCGTCGACCTCAGCCCCCGCGGACTCGCGGGTTTCGGTGACCGCATCGACGGCCATGTCGAGCAGGGCGCGTTGTTGCAACCCGGTTACGGTCCGCTGAACACGGTGGTGAACGCCTAAGCTTGGGTCCACAGCGCCGGCGAGAAGCTTCGTACCGCCCAGGTCGACGCCGATGGTCCGCCGCGCTGGCATGTCGTCACTATATGCAGAGCTCGATGTCCAACGACCCCCGAAATCGAGCGCCCACGGAGGACCCGCCGTACAAGGTCTACCGGTCCGATGAAGAGGACGGACCGAGACGGTCCGGCCCCGCGGAGCGCCCCTACAAGCTCTATCGCTCGGTCCCCAGGGGGCTGCGCGCGCGCCTGCGCGGCGACGACGACATCGTCGAGCCGCGCCGGGGCGGCGAAGGGCCGGGCGGCCCGGGGGGCCCGCGGGACCCGGGACGGCCGGGGCGGCCGGGGCCAGGTCGGACCGGCGGGCCCGGGCTGCCATGGTGGCGCCGGCACTGGAGCGTGCGCCGGGTGCTCAAGTACCTGGTGCTGGCGATCGTCGCCTGGCTGCTGCTCTCGTTCGTGCTGTTCCTGGTCAGCGCGTCGATCCAGAGCGGGTCGGTGCCCGACTCGGTCTCGTCGGCCCTGAGCCCGGGCGGGAACATGCTCACCTCCACCAACACCGTGCTCGTGATCGGCACCGACCAGCGCCCCAAGGGCTCCAAGGAGCCCGGCGCGTTCGCGGGCGGGATCCGCTCGGACACGATGATGCTGTGGCGGATCGGCGGCGGCACCTCGCGGCGCCTCTCGATCCCGCGCGACACCGAGGTGCCGATTCCGGGCCACGGCGTGAGCAAGATCAACGCCGCCTACTCCTACGGCGGGCCGTCGCTGGCGATCAAGACCGTGGAGAACCTCACCGGGGTGAAGGTCAACCACCTCATCATCGTCAACCTCGCCAACTTCCCCAAGTTCATCGACGACATCGGCGGCGTCACCGTTCAGACCGGCCGGATCTGCTCGAACATCAGCGGCGGAGCCAAGAACGGCGGCTTCTCGCTGTTCCTGCGCCCGGGCACCCACCACCTGACGGGCATCCAGGCGCTGACGCTCGCCCGCACCCGGGAGAACGCCTGTAACGCCGCCTCCAACGACCTCACCCGCGAGGCCTACCAGCAGAAGATCCTCAACGCGATCAAGAGCCGGCTGGTCTCCCCCAGCATCTTCTTCCACCTACCCTGGGCGGCGTGGGACGCGCCCAAGGCGGTGCGGACCGACATGGGCGGGCTGACCCTGATGTCGCTGTTCGTGGCCGCCGAGGTCGGCGGATCGGCGCCGACGCAGATCCTCCAGGATCACCACCTGCCGCTGCCCGACGTGCAGTCGGCCGAGGGGCAGGCTGCCATTCACAGGGCCGTCAACAAGCTGATGAACGGCACGTAGGACGCGGCGATCATCGACTGCGGCTATCGAGGGGAGCGCGTGGGCGCTCGGTGCGCCGCGGCGGGCTCTCAGCCGGTGGGCGTGGTCGATAGTGAAGGACATAGCGTCAAGATCGACCACGACCCCTCAACACGCGGGCCTGAGACACGCGGGGTGGGGCGGATAGTGAAGGAAATAGCGTCAAGATCCGCCGCAACCACCCGGATCCGCCCTCCTACGCCGCAGTTGACGTTCGTCACGCCCCATCGGGGCGCCACGAGGGCGTCAGCTCTTGGAGGAGGTCTTGCTCTCGGACTTCTTGGAGCCCGAGGAACCCGAGGAACCGGAGGAGCCGGAGGAGCCGGACTCCGAGGACTTCGACGAGGAGCCCCCGTCGGAGTTGGAGTTGCTCTTCGAATCCGACGAGGATGACGACGAGGACCCGGAGTCGCTCTTGCTCGAGCTCTCCTTGGCCTCCTTCATCTCGCGCGAGCGGTTGCGGGTGCCGTAGTCCGTGTTGTAGAAGCCCGAGCCCTTGAAGTGAACGGCGATCGGGTGGAAGACGCGCTGCACCTCGGCGCCGCAGACCTCGCACTTGGTCACCGGATCGTCGCTCATCCGCTGCATGACCTCGAACTGATGGCCGTTTTCGCACCGGTACTCGTAGATGGGCATCGCTTCAGAGAATATAGCTGGCACTCCCGGCGCCAGAGTGCCAAGCGTGGGGCCACGCGGCGGACCGGACGGAGGATCGACCCCGGTGGGCGGCGGGGTGCGCCCGGCGGCTACCATCGACGGCCGCCGCCCATGCCTCAAGACGCCGTCACCATGGAGAAGATCGTGTCGCTGTCCAAGCGACGCGGGTTCGTGTTCCAGAGCAGCGAGATCTACGGCGGGATCGGGTCAAGCTACGACTACGGGCACTACGGCGTGCTGCTCAAGAACAACGTCAAGGCCCAGTGGTGGCGGGCGATGCTCCAGGAGCGCGATGACATCCTCGCGCTGGATTCGGCGATCATCCAGCACCCGCGCACGTGGGAGGCCTCCGGGCACCTCGCCGGCTTCACCGATCCCCTGGTCGACTGCCGCACCTGCAAGCTGCGCTTCCGGGCCGACCACCTCGACGTCTCGGCGTGCGGCCGCAAGCCCTCCAAGCACCCGGGCGAGACCCCGGACTGCGACCTCACCGAGGCCCGCGACTTCAACCTCATGTTCGAGACGACGGTGGGGCCGGTCAAGGAGGAGGGCTCCACGGTCTACCTGCGGCCCGAGACAGCCCAGGGGATCTTCCTCAACTTCAAGAACTACCTTCAGTTCGGGCGTAAGAAGCCTCCCTTCGGGATCGCCCAGATCGGCAAGAGCTTCCGCAACGAGATCACCCCCGGCAACTTCATCTTCCGCACCCGAGAGTTCGAGCAGATGGAGATGGAGTTCTTCGTGCCGCCCGACGAGGCGGGCCGGTGGTTCGAGCACTGGCTCACCGAGCGTCACGAGTGGTATCTGAAGCTCGGCATCCGGGCCGACCACCTGCGCCTGCGCGCCCACGACACCGACGAGCTCTCGCACTACTCCAGCGCCACCAGCGACGTCGAGTACCTGTTCCCGATCGGCTGGCAGGAGCTCGAGGGGATCGCCAACCGCGGCAACTTCGACCTCACCCAGCACGCCACGTATTCCGGGCAGAAACTCGAATACGTCGACTCCGCATCCGGTGACCGCTACGTCCCCCACGTGATCGAGCCCGCCGCCGGCGCCGACCGCGCCATGCTGGCCTTCCTCGTCGACGCCTACGACGAGGACGAGATCGGAGGCGAGGCGCGCACCGTGCTGCGCCTGCACCCGCTGTTGGCGCCCGTCAAGGTGGCCGTGCTGCCCCTGGTGCGCAAGGACGGCCAGCCCGAGCTCGCCCGCCGCGTGTGGGGCGAGTTGCGCGAGCGCGTCCAGGCCGAGTACGACGAGGGCGGGGCGATCGGACGCCGGTACCGCCGCCAAGACGAGATCGGCACGCCGTGGGCGGTGACGATCGATCATCAGTCCCTGGACGACGAGACGGTGACGCTGCGCGACCGCGACAGCCTGGTCCAGGACCGCGTCGCCATCTCAGAGCTGCGCGACGAGATCGAGCGGCGGCTGCGCGCGCCGTGGACGTCGCCGAAGATCTCCTTCGGCGACGGCGAGCCCGACAGCTAGCCGGTGACCGGCAGGGCGGGACGCGGGCGGATGCGATGGCGGTGATGGCCTGTTTGAACGGAGGGCGTACCCGGGCCGAGCATCCCGCCGTTCCACTATCACCGGCGGAGCTCGCCGCCGACGCGCGCGCGGTTCAGGCCGCCGGCGCGTTTGCCGTGCACATCCATCCGACTGATCGCCACGGGCTACCGACGATCGAGGCCAAGGCCTGCGATGCCGCGGTGGCCGCGATTCGCGCCGCCGCTCCGCGGCTGGCGATCGGCCTCTCGACGTCGGCCGCGATCGACCCCGATCCGTTCGCCCGCGCGGCCGCAGTGGGCACCTGGCGCCAACCACCTGACTTCGTCGCCGTGAATCTCTCCGAGCCCGGCTGGATGGGCATCGCCCGCGCCGCAGTGCATGCCGGCATCGCCCTCGAGGCCGGACTGGCCACCGCGGCCGACGCCGAGGAACTCCGACGCGGCCCGTTCGCCCATCAGCTCCTGCGAGCGCAGGTCGAGGTTGACGGCGGCGCGGACGACGCCCGTGCCGTCGCGGAGCTGATCCCCGTCGGGGTGGCCCAACTCTGGCACGGTTTCGGAGCGCGGACGTGGGAGGTCATCGCGGCGGCCGGGGCAGCCGGGGTCGACGTCCGCGTCGGACTGGAAGACGTGCTGGTGCTGCCCGACGGCACCACAGCGGCGGACAACGCCGCACTCGTCGGCGCAGCCGTCGCATTGATCGCGGGCCCCGACTGAGCTCGTCCGTTCTCGGCGCGTCCTGCTCAGGCAGCGACCAGGTCGCCGCTGGCGGCCGTGAAGACCGTGCGCAGTGACCGAGGCGCTTCGCCGGTCAGAGTCTCGACCGTGCTCGACACGCCTTCGAGGAACCCATCACGTGTCGACGCGCCGAAGCTGGCGAGGAGTCGGGCGACCACCTCGGGCAAGCCTGCGCCCATCAATCCAGCGACGAAGGCGTCGTCATCGACGTGGACGACCTCGATCCTCCGGCCCGCGATCTCGCCCGCAAGCGCAGCGAGCTCCTCGGCGCTGACCGATTGTGGCCCGGTGACGTCGTATGACGTGTTCTCCTGCCCCGCTGAGGTCAGGACCGCCGCCGCCGCGGCGGCGCAATCGTCCCGTGAGACATACGCGGTGCGACCGCCGCCGGCATTGGTGATGAGCTGGCCGGTCGCGATCGCCTGCGCCGCACCCGGCACCTGATATTCGGCGTAGAGGTTGTTGCGCAGGACGGTCCACGCCAGCCCGCTCGCCTCGAGCGCTGCCTCGGTGGCCGCATGGTCGGGCACCACGCCGGCCGGGTTCTGCGCCACTGGGTTTGGGATCGACGTGTAGATCACGTGGCGCACGCCCGCGTGCCGTGCTGCGTCGATCGCGTCGCGATGCTGCTGCACGCGGTGCCCGAGCTCGGTCGCGCTGATCAGCAGCATGCGCTCGACATCCTGCAGCGCATCGCTGACTGTTCGCGGCTCGTCGAAGTCAGCCCGACGAATGGCGGCGCCCCGATCGGCGAGGTCAGCGAGGGCGTCGGGGGTGCGAGTCAGGAGCACCACGTCGCTGGGGTCCAGTCGGTCGAGGACCAGCCCCGCCGTCTTGCGGCCAAGGTGGCCGGATGCACCGGTGATGGCAACGACCATCGGATCCTCCGTCATTCGTAGTCAAGCCGAGTACAAATGAACTGTAGTCAAATCGACTGCGAATTGTCACTATCTCGACATGCCGTCCTCCACCAACACCCAGTTCGCCGTCGGGGTCCACATGCTCACGCTGCTCGCCGACCGAGGCCCCGAGCCGCTGAGCTCAGCGGACATGGCCGCAAGCGCGGACGCCAACCCCGTGTACGTCCGCCGCGTGCTCGGCCGCCTGCGCGAGGCGGGCATCGTGTCGTCACGCCCGGGTGTCGGGGGAGGCTGGGTGCTGGTGCGCGACCCCGCGGAGATTGCCCTCGGCGACGTGTGGCGCGCGATCCAGGCCGACGATCGACTGCTCGGCCTCCACGAGGTCAATCCCCGATGCGAGGTCGGCGAGGCGATCCAGCGCCACCTCGCCGCCGTCGACCGCCGCGTCAGCGCCGCGGTCCAGTCCGAGCTCGACCGGATCACCGTCGCGGAGATGCTCCCCGGCCGGTCGATACGCGCCGCCTGAGCCGCTCCGGCCTGGCACAGACGAGCTGATAGGTTCGCCGGGCTTGCAGATCACCGATATCACGATCGCGATGCACGAGCGCTCGTCGCCGTCGCTGGCGGTGTTCGGAACCCGGGATGGGAAGCTTCCCATGGGGGTTCTCAGGATCAGGACCGACGCGGGAATCGAGGGCACGAACTTCCTGAGCTATCCGGGTCCCGGCCCGGAGGCCATCGCGCGGGAGATCGTCACCTTCGTGAAGCCGCTGCTGCTGGGAACTGATCCGCTGGACATCGGACGCCATTGGCGTCGCCTGTCGGGCCTGGGCCACTTCATCAGCCCGATCACGTTGGGCGTCGTCGACGTCGCCCTGTGGGATATCGCGGGTCAGGCCGCCGGGCTGCCGATCCACCGGCTGCTGGGCACCTGCCGCGACAGGCTCCCCGTGTACCTGTCCTCGGCGCACCACGCGAGTGCCCAGGACTACGCTGACGAGGCCGCCTACTGGCGCGCGCAGGGGTGGCGTGGGTACAAGCTGCACCCGCCGCGCGCACCGTGGCGCACGGACCCCCCGCCGCCGATCTCCTTCGATATCGACGCCTGTACGCGGGTCCGCGATGAGGTGGGCGACGAGATGACACTGATGCTCGATGCGACCTGGAGCTACTCCTACACGGCCGCGCTGGAGGTCGGGCGCCGGCTCGAGGAGTTGGGCTATGAGTGGTACGAGGACCCGCTCCCCGCGCTGGACATCCACGGTTACCGTCGGCTCAAGCAGACCCTGCGGATTCCGCTGATGGCGACCGAGGTGACGCCGGGCGGGCTGGAGGCTCTCGCCCACTGGATCGTGAGCGAGGCGACCGACTACCTGCGCGGCGATGTCGTCATCAAAGGAGGCATCACGGGCCTGTTGAAGATCGCCCACCTGGCGGAGGCGTTCAACCTCCCCTGCGAGATCCACGACGGCTACAACGCCACGAACAACGTCGCCAACCTCCATGTCGCGATGGCAATCGACAACTGCGATTGGTTCGAGGTGCTGCCCTTCAACCGGACCGGCGATCACACCCTCGAGCATCTGAGCTACGGCCTCGCCGGTTTCCCGGTCATCGACTCCCACGGCGAGATCCACGCACCGACCGGCCCCGGCCTGGGCGTCGATGTGGATTGGGAGCTCATCAACGCGTCCGTCACGCAGGTCATCAGCTGACGGAGACACCCGCGTCGTCGGTTGACGCCCGGGAGCCGGCTACGGCGCGAGCAGGATCTTCAGCTTGTCGCTGCCGCGCGCCGTCAGTGCCTGGAAGGCGGCCTCGGCATCCAACAGCGGCACGATCTCCGTGATCAGCTCGGAGACGGGAATCGCGCCGGAAGCGAGCATGTCGATCGCGGCCTGGAATTGCGTGCGCCGATAGGCGATCACGCCCTGGATCTCCAGCTCCTTGATGACGATGGCGGGAGCCGCCAGGTCAAGCGGGGTCAAGGACAGGCCGATGAGCAGCAGACGCCCGAGCGGGCGCAGCACCTGGACGGCGAGCTGCGCAGAAGCCGGCGTCCCCGCGCAGTCAAAGACGCACGCCGGGCCTTCGGCCGGTGGGGTGTGGGCAACGTCATCGATCGAAACGGTGTCGAGGCCGAGCGCGGCGGCGCGCTGAGCGCGGGCCGGGTTGCGGGAGCACACCACGGTCCGCGGCACTCCCCGATGGCGCAACACCAGCGCGGTCAGCAGGCCGATCGGGCCGGCGCCCAACACCAGAACCGGCTCATCTGCGGCCACCCTGGCCCGATCGACAGCGCGGATCGCCACCGCCAACGGCTCGACCAATGTCCCAGCCCGGTCGTCAACGGCGTCGGGCAGAGAGAACAGCATCCGTTCATCGACCACCACCTGCCCGGCATAGGCGCCAGGCCGGCCGGTGCCGAGGCCGACGCCGTTGCTCACCGCATGTGGGCACACCTGCTCATTGCCGGTCCGGCAGACCGCGCACTCGCCGCACTGCCCGAACGGGAGCACGCACACCCGGTCGCCCACACTCCACCCGCCGACGCGGTCGCCGACGGCGACGATCCGGCCTGAGAACTCGTGCCCCGGGACCGTGCCGGCCGGGAACAGCTCCGGCACGTCGCGGAAGTGCAGGTCCGAACCGCAGATCCCGCAGTAGGCCACCCCGACGACCACCTGCCCGGGGCCGGGCTCGGGCGCCGGGCACTGCACCGTGACCAACCGCCGGTCCTCGGCGACCTTCACCGCGCGCATGTCAGCGCACCACGTAGGCGTCGTACACAACCTGGTCTGGGAGCCGGACCGCGGAGGCGACGGCCACGACCCAATTCAGCCACACGTATTCGGGAGCCGAGGTCTCGTACTCAATCGAGACGCGGAAGTAGTACTCGGAAGGATCGACGGGCTCGCCGCGTCCGATGCGCTCCAGCACCTCGCGCGGGCCACGGCGGCACCCGCGCGTAGCGACGGAGATCAGAGCCCCGTCATGACACTCGAGGGTGTAGCGGGTGTCGATCGTCGCGGTTCCGTCCTCATGGACCACCTGCCAATCCGCGCCGCCGGGCAGCACCCTGCCCGACAGCCGTGGTCCGTCGAAGTCGCCTCCGGTGACCCCGATCACCCGCCGTCGCCCCCACGGCGTCTGTCCGAGCTCAAGCGGCTGCGCGAGCGTCGCCCGAAACCGGGCGATCAGCTCCAGATGCGGCGCGACAGGCTCCAGTTGCGGCATTTTTCGAGTGACGCCAGACCAGTCCGGCTCACGCAGTGGGCAGCGCGTCAGCGCGATCGGGCCCGTACTCCTCGAGGGCCGTCAGGAAGGGCTGCATCTGCGCGTCGAAGTCGTCCTCATGCATCGAGTCGACCCAGTGGAGGCAGCGGTCGACGCCGGCGTCCTCGAGTTCCTCGAAGTCCTTGGCGCTGACGGGGCAGGCGACGATCGTCACCGAGACCTTCCGGCCGGCGCCGAGCGCGTCCGATTGCAACCGCCGGACCCGGTCGGCGATGCCCGGTACGCCGATCGGCGCCCAGCCGTCGGCGTAGTCGAGCACTCGCCTCTCGGCGTTCGGGCCGTTGCTGGCCAGCAACACCGGCGGGTGTGGCTTCTGCACGGGCTTGGGCCACACCGCGATGCGGTCGAAATTCACGTACGGCCCGTGGTAGGTCGCTTCGTCCTCGGTCCACATCTCGCGCATCGCCGCCAAGCGGTCCTCGATGATCGCGAACCGCTGACGCGGGTCGGTGCCGTGGTTTCTCATCTCCTCCAGGTTCCACCCTCCGCCCACGGCGAATTCGAACCGGCCGTCGCTGAGCACGTCGACGCTCGCCACCTCCTTGGCGCACACGATCGGGTCGCGCTGTGCGAGTTGGCAGACCGCGGTTCCCAGGCGAATGCGCGAACTGCCGGCCGCGGCATCGGTGAGCGCCACGAACGGGTCCAGCGTCCGCCAGTAGTTGCGGGGCAGCTCGCCCATGGGGTAGGCCGACTCCCTCGACCACGGAATATGCGTGTGCTCGCCCAGAAACAACGACTCCAGCCCGAGGTCCTCGACACGCCGGGCAACGTCCGCGGGGCGAAGCGTCTCTTCGGTGCAGACCCCGCCAATTCCGAATCGCATCTTCTTCTCCTCTCGCCCGAGAGCTCAGCCCAGGAATTCCGTGATCGCGCTGAACATCCGTTCGGGCTGGTCACCCTGCATCGCATGGCCGCAGTCGTCAAGCAGCTCGACTCGGCTGCCCTCGATCCGCCCGCCGAACTCCTCGGCGTAGAGGACCGGGACCAGCGCATCGTCGCGGCCCCACAGCACCAGCGTCGGCACCGCGATCCGGTGCAGTCGCCGGGCGAGCCCGTGGTCAGCGATCGGCCACGCGAACTTGGTCGTGCAGCCGACGTTCCACACCCCTTGAGCGATCGCGGCGGGCACCTGTTCTGGATCGTCGGGAAGCGCGAGGAGTGCCTGCGCCGCCTCGCTCTCGGGGTACTTGAACAGGTAGGTCGGCAGCTCCTCCGGCGGCCCCGTGACCATCTGCACCAGCGGGATCGGAGCATCGTCGCGCCACAGCCCGATGGGACACAGCAGGACCAGCCGGCTCAACGCCTGGGGGAAGCTCGCAGCGAGGTCGGCCGCGATCATCCCGCCGAACGACATGCCGATGACCGCGGGTCGGTCGAGCTCGAGCGCGCGCAGCGCCTCCTCGTAGGCCAGCAGGAGCTCCCACAGTGTGTGCACCTCACGGATCGCCTGCGGGTCGCCCGGCGAGGTACCGGGATGCTCCGGCGCATAGACGGTGAAGCGCTCAGCCAGCCGGTCGAGGAGCGGCTGCCACTCCAGCCCGGGCAGCGGGTGGAAGAACACCAGGGGTGGACCGTTGCCCGCCACCTTGACGTGGAGGCGCAGCCGGCCGTCGCACACCTCCACCACCTCGTCGTGCACGTCAGCGAAACCGATCGCCATCACGCCTCCCCTCCGGCCGCCGCCCCCGCGACGGCGCTCGTGATCTCAGACCCGCGCGGCCACCAGTGGTTTTCCCATCCCTCGTCGTCCCAGATCGGCCGCAGCTTCGGCAACACCTCTGACGCGAACAACGAGATGTTCTTCTCGGTCAGCTCGCGCGGCATCGACCCGTTCTGCAGCATCACCAGCAGGTTCCCGATGCGAAACTCCTTGACGAACTCCTTGATCTGGTCGGCCACCGTCGCAGGACTGCCGACGATCGCGACCTGCGTGTCCACGATCTCCTTGTAGGTGATGTGGCGCATCTTGGCGAACATGCCGAGGTCGCCGGGATTGCGAATCATGTGCTCGATCCCGGCCGGCTCCGCGTATCCGGGCACCGCGAAGCCCGACGGGGGGACGGTCCCGAGGCCGGAGCGGTAGTGCGTCTCCAGGTGCTTCCCGTACTCCTTCTCGGCGCGCGCATCGGTCTCGGAGACCGCCACCACCTGCAGGAACGCCAGCCGGTACGGGTTGTTGTCGCGCCCCTCCTTCTCCGCCATCTCCCAGTAGCGGTCAAAGACCCGGCGCCCGACCAGCTTGGGCCCACTCCAACTCAGAAACACGAACGCGTAATCGCGCCGGAGGATGTCCAGCAGGGTGCCCGGTGACCCGCTGCCCGGGATCCAGATCGGAGGATGCGGCTGTTGGATGGGCCGCGGCCATAGGTTCACCTGGCCGTATTTCTCGAAGCGGCCGTTCCAGGCGAACGGCTCGCGCTCCGCCCACGCCTTGAGAATCAACTCGCGGTGCTCGTTGTAGCGCTCGCGGGTCTCGACCGCGGGGATGGCACCGTTCTGATTGGCGTCGTAGCTGAGCCCGACCGGGAAGCCGGCGATGAGCCGCCCACCCGTGATGCAATCGAGCAGCGCGTACTCCTCGGCGACCTTCAGCGGCTCTCGCGATTTGCCCAGCGAGCGCCCGAGGACGGTGAGGGCGACATCAAGGCCTTCGGCCTGGGTGGCGTACGCCACCGCGGCCGCCATCAAGTTGGGATTCGGCGAGATGTCATACGTCGACTGACTGTGCTCTGTGACGCACACCCCGTCAAAGCCGGCTCGGGCCGCATGCAACAGCTCCGCGTATCCGGACTGGAGCGATTCCTGCATTCGCTCGGGCTCCACCAGATCGAAATACGGCGTGTTCACCACCGAGCTGTGGCGATCCTCGAAGCCAGCGGGCAAATACCGATATGGCACTTGCTCGAACACACTGACCTTCATCCTCGTCCTCCTCGTCCGCCGGTGGGCGCCCGTGTGTGACCGGTTATATCCGAGGCGCTCCAGCCGTGCCTGCATTTCCGCGCGAGAAGTCCTCTCAATCAGAGACTCTTTTGCATTTCGGCGACGCCTCGTGTTTGCTTGCGCAAAGGGCTGGGTGCGGCGCGAAGGCCGACGGCCACGTGGACGATGAGGAGACCAAATGGGCAAGATCCTTGCGACGCACACCGGCAGCCTGATCAGGCCACCCGAGCTGCTGTCGTTCCTGGCTGCCGGAGAGCGCGGGGAGACCTATGACGAGGCCGCGTACGCCGAGACGTTGCGCGGTGCGGTGCACGACGTGGTCAACCGCCAGATGGACGTCGGCATCGACGTCGTCGATGACGGTGAGATGGGGAAGGCGAGCTGGATCACCTATCTCTACGAGCGGGTGAGCGGCCTGGAGGCGCGCGTGATGACCCTGGAGGGGGCGAGCATGATGCCGCCCAGCCGCGACCGCCAACAGTTCCCCGGCGCCTATGCGGCGCTCGACGCGCTGGACGAGGCCGCCGTCCGGGAGAGCAACCGTGCCGCGGACTCGAGCGGGCGCGAGGAGGAGCCGGCGACGAACCAGGCGATCGAGTGGGTGTGCACCGGGCCGATCACCTACAACCGCGCCGCGCTGGACCGGGACATCGCCAACCTACGCTCTGCGCTGGAAGGACACGACGAGGTGGAGGCATTCATGCCGGTCGTGGCTCCGGCGAGCGCCTACTGGCTCCGCAACGAGCACTACGCCAGCGAGGAGGAGTTCGTCTACGGCCTGGCCGACGCCCTGCGCGAGGAGTACCGCGCCATCGTCGATGCGGGGTTCCTGCTTCAGGTCGACGACGCCGTGCTGATGCATGAATGGGACTCGATGCTCTCACTCGGACAGACCGACGACGACTATCGCCGCTGGGCGCAGCTGCGCATCGATGCGCTCAACCACGCGCTCGAGGGTCTCCCGCCAGAGCGCGTCCGCTATCACGTGTGCTGGGGGAGCTGGCACGGCCCGCACGCCTATGACCCGCCGCTCAAAGACACGATCGACCTGGTCCTCCAGGTCAACGCCGGCTACTACGCGATGGAGCAGGCCAATCCACGCCATGAGCACGAATGGAGGGTGTGGGAGGAGGTTCCGCTTCCGGAGGGCAAGAAGCTGATCCCGGGCGTCGTGACCCATCACACCAACGTCGTGGAGCATCCGGATCTGGTCGCGCAGCGCTTGGTCCGGCTCGCCAATGTCGTCGGCAGGGAGAATGTCCTCGCCGGGACCGACTGCGGCTTCGCCCAGGGGGCCTTCATCCACCGGGTCCACGCCGAGATCCAGTGGGCCAAGCTGACATCGCTCGCCCAGGGCGCGCGGCTGGCAAGTCAGGAGCTGTGGGGAGCCAAGGCGGTCGCGTAGGGCTCAACGGCGGTCGACGACCGAGCTGATCGCGACCGCGCCGATGATCAGGATGCCGCGCACGACGTCCTGCCAGTAGTCCGGGACCGCGAGCAGGTCGAAGCCGTTCGTGATCATGCCGAGTATCAGCACACCGAGGACGGTGCGCCAGACTGAGCCGACGCCGCCGAAGATGCTGGTGCCGCCGAGTGCCACGCCGGCGATCGCGAGCAGCGCCAGTTGGCCGCCCAGACCACTCATGTCGCTCGACCCTGACCCTGTCGTCGAGGCATCGATCAGGCCGGCAAGGCCGCAGGCGGCGCCGGTGATCACGAACGTGATGATCACGGTCCGGTGAACCTTGATTCCCGAGAGCCGCGCCGCGTCCCGGTTGCCGCCGACGCCGTACAGGTGGCGACCGAACACCGTGTACGCCAGCACGAGCTGGAGGATGATGGCGACGACGCCGAAGATGATCACGGCATACTGGACGCCGCCGACGCTGTGCTGGCCGATGAAGGTGAACACGCTGCTGGTCGGGGTGATCAGCAGTCCCCCGTGTGTCACTCCGACCGCGATGCCGCCGAAGGTGAGAGCCGACGCAAGCGTGGCGAGGAATGCATTGATGCGCAGCTTCGTCACCAGCAAGCCGTTGATGGCGCCCATCGCCGCGCCGGACAGGAGGGCGATGGGGAACGCCCACACCACTCCCCAGTGAAGGGCGACGTACGCGGCCAGCACCTCTGCCAGTACGAAGATCGACCCGAGCGAGAGGTCGAAGTTGCCGGCGATGATCGTCAACGTCACGGCGCAGGCGGCCACCCCGATGGTCGCGTTCTGGGAGACGAGGTTGAGGAGGTTGCTCTTGGTGAGGAAGACCGACGAGGCGATCGTGAAGTACACGAACAGCGCGATGGCGAACACGACGATGCCGTAGTCGCGAACGTGCTCAGCCTTGATCCGGCGCTGCCGGCGGACGCGCGGGGCGGCGATGGTGTCTGCGCTGACCCGGTCCCCTGCCCCAACGGGGTCCGGGGCTACGGGGTCGGGCGGCTGCGTGGCGCTCATGGGGTGGTGCTCCCTCCAAGGCCGAACGCGGCCTCCATCACGGCCTCCAACGGCGGGTCGGCGCCGAACTCGCGGGTGACCGAGCCGAGGCGCATCACGAGCACGCGGTGGGCGAGCCCGAGCACCTCCTCGATCTCCGACGAGATCAGCAGCACGGCGGTGCCCTCGGCAGCCAGGTCGTTGATCAGGCGGTGGATCGCTGCGCGCGCCGCAACGTCGACGCCGCGCGTCGGCTCGTCGAGGATCAGCACGCGCGGGTTGCGGAACAGCCAGCGGGCGAACAGGACCTTCTGCTGGTTACCGCCGGAGAGGTTGGCCACCCTCGCCGACGGGTTCGGCGGCTCGACCGACAGCGAGTCCAGGAGCGAGCGCGTCTTGACCCGCTCGACGGCGCGACGCAGTACTCCGAGGCGCGAGGTGACCGCGCGCAGATCCGCGAACGTCGTGTTCGACGCCAGCGAGAGCTCCATGAACAGGCCGTCGTCCTTGCGACTCTCGGGCAGGAACGCGATGCCGGCCGCCATCGCATCCGCGGGCGAGCGAATCCGGCGCGCGGTGCCGTCGACGACGATCGTGCCGCCATCGATCGGATCGGCGCCGGCGATCGCGCGGGCGAGCTCGGAGCGTCCGCTGCCGACGAGACCGGCGAGGCCGACGATTTCACCCGCCCGGATCTGCAGCGAGATGTCCCTGAGCACGCCCTTGCGGCTCAGACCGGACACCTCCAGGAGGACCGGTGCAGTCGAGCCCTGCGGTTTGTCGAAGTGCTCCGCCTCCGCGGCGGCACCGAACATTCCGGCGACGAGGCTCTCCTCGGTTTCCTTCCCCGCCGGCCCGGTCCGCACCAGGCGCCCACTGCGTAGCACGGTCACGGTGTCGGCGAGTTCGAGCACCTCGTCGAGGAAGTGGCTCACATAGACGATTGTCCTGCCGTTCGCGCGCAGAGCGCGGATCATCTGGTGGAGCGTCTCGATCTCGACGCTGGTCAACGACGAGGTCGGCTCGTCCATCACGATCACCCGCGCCTCGCAGGCGACCGCGCGCAGAATCTCGACCTTCTGCTTGTCGGCGGTACGCAGCGCGCCCACTTTGGCGTGCCCGTCGAGCTCAAAGCCCCACTGTGTGATCAGTTTCTCGTACTGCGTGCGCATCTGCCGCCGTCGCACGAGCCCGGAGCGACGGGGCTCGATGCCGAGGAAGACGTTTTCGATCACGCTCATCTGCGGCACCGGCGAGAGCTCCTGCGCGATTGTCGCGATCCCGTCGATACGCGCCTCACGCGGGCTCGCGTAGCGGACCGGGCGATCGTCGATGAGCAGCTGTCCGTCGTCGGGGCGGATCACGCCTCCGACGATCTTCCCGAGCGTCGACTTCCCGGCGCCGTTGGCGCCGACCAGCGCGTGCACGGTGCCTCCGGCAACCTCGACGCTGACATCGTCGAGCGCCTTGGTGCCGGAGTACCTCTTGCCGATCGAGACGAGCCGGACCGGCGCAACTGCCGTTGCACTCATCCGACTCGTGCTCGAGCTGTCATCCGGCTCGTCCTCGATCTTCTGGGTTGGCTGACCTGACTAACCGATCCCGCCTTCGAGCGTCCAGTCTGGCGCGTAGTTGGGGTGCGCCGCCAGGAACGCCTGGTCGATGATCGGCGGGTGGGTCGCCGCGTTGATGATGTTGACCAGGTTCGGCACCGGCTTCCCCTGCACCGCGTCGTTGAGGAGCTTGACTCCCAGCAGCGACTCGGCGACCGGATACAGGCCGAGGGTGGCATACCAGGTCCCGGCCTTGACCTTGGCGACAGCCTCCTTGGCGCCACCGTAGCCGATGATCGCGATGTTCTTGCCGGGGGTGTAGCCACCGACGAGCTTCAGCGCGGTCTCGGTCCCCGCCGCCATCTGGTCGCCGAACGTCGCGAACACGTTGACGTTCTTGTTTGCGGTGAAGTACGTCTGGGCGACCTTCTGCGAGGCCGCCTGGTCATACATCCCGGGCGGCATGATGGTGAACGTGTAGTTCGGCTTGCCCTTGTAGTACGCGGTCATCGCGTTCTCACGAACAGTGTCAGTCGGATAGTTGGCAAGCCCCGGCAGGAAGGCGATGTTGCAATGGCCGCTTCCCACCTGCTTCTTGCAGGCCGCGTTCATCGCGACGATCAGGTTCGACGACTCCGCGCCGAGCGCCTGGCCGACGGTAGTGACGAGTTGCGGGTCGGCGGTCAGCTTCTCCTGGGCTGACAATGGGCCCCAGGTGTAGTCCGCAGACGCGACCTTGATGCCGGCCGCGCGCGCCTTGTTGATGATCGGGGTAAGCGCCACGTCATTCAGACCCCACACCCAGAACGCCTTGTACTTGCCGGTGGTGATCGCGTCCTGGATCTGCGTGGACTGCGTCTGCGGATCGTTGTTGGCGTCGAAGGCGTCGAGCTTGATGCCCAGCTTCGCGGCCTCCGCCTGCGCGCCCTTCAGCGACGCGATGCCATACGGACTCGGGTTGTAATAGAAGATCGCCATCCGGGTCCCAGACCCGCTCGCCGCCGCTGCGCTCGAACTGCTCGATGGCGCCGCGGCCGCCGACGAGCTGGACGACCCTCCGGCCGCCGAGGCGCTCGACGTCGACGATGTCGACCCGCATCCGCTGAGTGCTGCGGCCACTATGGCCACCACTACCGTGCACGCGCCTATGTGCGCGCGCCTGGACTTAAACATGGGTGCGACTCCTCCTCTCGACTGCCCGCGTGCCGGCCCGCGTTGAACCTTCGCCGGCGGGCGAAGCAAACCGCTTTGATCAGCTTGCAACAAGGCCTGGCAGCTGAAAGAGTGCGTTATTCGGATCGTCGGCTACGCAATCTGGATAGCCGGCGATCCAACCGTAATATCGGCACAACACTATGGCCAGCGCTGAGCGTCCGACAGACGATGAGCCGGGCGCGACACACGAGGTCGATCTACAGAGTCGCGATCGCGTCGACGCGAGCGCGGCCGCCGCCCGCTTCTACCACGAGCACCGTCTCACGATCCTGGACGATCATAGTGCTCTGACGACGCGCCTGGAGGCCGCCTCGCTCGGTCCGATCACGGTGGGTTGGCTCTCGTTCGACGCTGACACTCGGGTCGACGCCGAACCACCCGCCGAGGCCTACCAGGTCAACCTCGTCAGCGCCGGACAGGCGCGCGCGTACTGCGGATCGGATCACATGGTCGCGACCTCGACAAGAGGCATGATCTTCCGGCCCGACCGGCCGACGGGCTACGTGGGCTGGCGCTCCCCCGGCCACATGCTCTCGATTCGGATCGACCGACACGCGCTCGAGGATGAGCTACAGCAACTGCTCCATCGACCTGTCACCAGGGCGATCGGCTTCGAGCTACCGCTCGACCTCTCCCGCCGTGCCGCGGCCGATTGGAACCGGTTGGTGTGCACCCTCGCCACCGGCCTGTTCGAGCCTGAGTCGCTGTTCCGACAGCCGATCATGGCTGTTCCCCTCGTCCACGCGATCCTCTCGGGCGTCCTTCTCAGCGCCGACCACGATCTCCGTGCCCAGCTCGACGCGCCCCCGCAGAGCATCGGTCCCACCACGGTCCGGCGGGCCGATGAATACATCGAGCAGCACGCCCACGAGCCGCTCTCAGTCGCACAAGTAGCCTGTTCTGCGGGGGTCAGCATCCGCGCGCTGCAGCAGGGTTTCAGACGATCGCTGGGCGCGACGCCCTACCAGGTCATCCAACACACGCGGCTCGAGCGAGCGCACCAGGATCTCGTCCATGCCAGCGCCGACGAAGCCACCGTGGCCGGCATCGGCGCGAAATGGGGCTTCCCGCACGCCGGCCGCTTTGCCGCTCTCTATTACGCGCGCTACAACACGTATCCGTCGACGACGCTCAGATGCGCGCGGATCGTCTGAGACGGCGCGGCTCGAGTCCGCCGGTCAGACCGTCACCCTGACGGCGGGCGCGACGGCGCCAAGGCTGACCACGTCGGCGGCCACCCGCGCGACGATCACGTACGTGCCGTGCGGCTTGCGCCCCAGCGACACCTGCGCGTTGAAGGCGCCGCTGGCGGCCTTCAGCCGCCGGCTGGACACGAGCATCCGGCGTCCCCGGACGAGCTTGTACACGCTCACCGTCACCGGCTTGGCGGGCTGGACGGTGCCCGACACCCGCACCGGCGCCGTGGAGGCCAGCGCCAGCGTCAGCACCGGGGTCACGCCGACCACCACCAGGTTGGAGACCGACGCCGGGCGCGATGCGTGCAGCGCCCGCAGGACGGCCGACTGCGCGAAGGGCAGCGTCGCCGTGAAGGCGCCGTCGGCCCCGGCGGTAACGGTGGCCAGCGTGGTGAGCCGGCCGTCGCCGCTGACGCTCTGGATCCGCACCGGCGCGCCTGTCGGGGGCGCGCCGGGCGGGGGCGCGGCGGGCGGGGGCGCGGCGGGCGGGGGCAGGGTCTGCGTATAGCTGCCGCTGACGGTGACCGCCGTCCCAGGGGCGATTTTCGTCTGCGATAACGCCAACGTGAGCGCATTCAGCGGGCCGGCCTGACCGTTGACGGTGGTGCGCACGGCCGGCAGGCGGTGGTAGAGCTCGTTGCCGGGGCAGCTCGTCAGATCGCCGTCGCGGTGGCCGGCGATGCGTGGCAGCAGCACCCGCTGCCCGGGCGCGAACGGCGTATAAAAGGCGTCGGACGGGTTGACCTCGACGCGGACCTTGCCCAGCACCGGCACCCCGTGCAGCGCGAGCTTCCACGCCAGCAGGCGCTGCAGCGCGGTCATTGCGGCGCGCGACGGCTCCGCGAAGGAGAACGACCCCAGGATGGCGATGCCGGTGGAGACCGCGTTGTAGCCCCCGGCGTGGGCCCCCACCACCGGCTCGTCAACGCCGCCGGCGCGGGCCTCCCAGATCCGGCCGTACAGGTCGATGATGAAGTTGTAGGCGATGTCGAAGTAGCCCCGCGTGAACCGGTGGTAGTCATAGATAGCCGCCAGCATCGCCGGCACGGCGCCGGGGGAGTAGCCGTTGGGGTTCTCGGTGTGGTGCACGAAGGCCAGATCGATCGCCCCGTAGAAGGGGCCGGAGGTGGGTGGGTGGCCCCTGCCCGCCCATGCCCTGCGGGCGATGATCGGCGGCTGGCCGGGGCCGGCGGGCAGGTTGACGTCCACCAGCGGATACGGGGCGTCGGTGATGTCGCGCGAGACGGCCGAGGCGACCCCGGCCGCGGGCACCGCCATGCCGCCGACCGCGTCGGCAGCCACGAAGTGCAGTCGCACCCCGGCCGCGGCGTCCGCGCTGCGCAGCTGCACCTCATCGGCCGGACCGAACCACACCGGCTCGCCGAACTGCACCTCTCCTCCTCCCGGACGATCGGGCTCGTGGCCGCGGACCGACGCCTGCGCCCACGGGCTCCAGCGTCCCCCGCTGCGCCGCGCCCGCAGCTGGATCTGTGCTGCAGAGGGGTCCCTCCATTGGATTCCGGCCAGCACGAACTGGCGTCCGGCCGTGATCGCAGGGGAGGTCCCGGCGGGCAGTCTCCCGACCGTCACGGAGAAGACACGACCGCTGGCCCGGCCCTTCGCCAGTGCGGCGCTCGGCGCGATCGCCGCACCGATACCGACGGCGGCCGCTCCGCTCAGCACGTCGCGCCGGGTAACTCTCGGCGCCTCGCTCACTGCCCCCCATTGTGCCCGCCCACACCGACGGAGGCGCAGCTTCTATCTCAGCACCGCGGTTCCGCGCACGGCAAAGCCGCCCGACACGGGGGTCGCGCTCACTCCCTGCACCTCGATGCGCGGGTCCGAGAACACGGTGATCGTGGCCAGCCCGCCGAAGGGGAGGTCGGGCGCGACGACGAGCTTGCCGTCCTGCGCCGAGACGGTGGCGTCGACGGTGGCGCTGAGGCCGAGCAGGGTGGCCGTACCCCGCAGGGTCAGGCGGCCGTCGGAGGACGCCACCGGCGTGACCGACTGCAGGAACGGCGCCGCCGCGCGCAGATCGGACTCGTTCACGGTCGCGCTGCCGATGAGCCGGTTGCCGTTCTTGACCAGGGTGGCGTCGTGGAGTGTGAGCAGGCCGTCCCGGAAGACCAGCGCGGAGGCCCGCAGCGACCCGACGCTCCCGGACTGGTCAAGCGTGCCGGGCAACGTGGCCGGCGACGCGCGGTAGCTGGCCATCCGCACCACCACCGAGTCGGCGTGGTGCCAGAGCAGCTCGACCGCGGGGAAGGCCGAGACCTGCACCTCCAGCACGCGGCCCGAGCGCGACAGCTGGTCGCGCAGACGCTGGGCGGCGACGCCCGGCAGGACGAGCTGAGCGACGACGAGCAGGACCAGTACCAGCACCGCCAGCCCCAGGGCTGCGAGGCGGCGCACCGCTCACCGCGCCGCCGCGGTCACGCCAGCAGGGCGCGGGCCGCTGCCACCGCCTGGTCCATCAGCGGACGCGTGTCGAGCTCGGGCTCGGCCATGCGGCGGATCGTGACCCCGTCGGCGAGGGCGAACAGGAAGATGGCGACGTCGTCGGGGGAGGCGCGCAGCTCGAACTTGCCCGCCTCGCGTCCGGCTCCCAGTGCCTCGGCGAGACGCGCGCGAGTGCGCCGCGCCAGCTCGGCGAGCTCGGCGGCGATCTCGGCGTTGCGCTGGCCGAGCGTGAGCAGTTCGTAGAACGTCACCATCGCGCGGGTCCCCTCGCCGAGGATCTCCTCCAGGCTGCGCACCAGGGCGTCGATGAGCTCGTCGGCGCCCGCCGCCCCGGCGACGGCCTGCTCCAGCGAGTCGCCGCGCACGTCGGACTCGCGCCGGACGACCTCGACCAGGAGGCGCTCCTTGGTGCCGAAGTAGTAGTGCAGGAGCCCACGCGAGACCCCGGCCTCGCGGGCGACGCGGTCAAAGGTGGAGCCGGCGATGCCGCGCTCGGCGACGCTGGCGCGCATGGCCTCGACGATCCGGGCGGCCTTCTCGGAGGGCAGATCGGCGGCCAGCCTGCGCTCGGTTGCGGTGGCGGCCTGCATCCGCGGCAAGTCTACGGGCTGGTCGGGCGCCCGGCCCGGAACGCGAAAAGGGCGCCCGGGGGCGCCCTTACGCAGGTCCTGCGATGTCCGGCGCGCTCAGGCGGCCGTGACCGTGCTGGCCGGCGGCGGCGTCGGCGTCCCCGCCGGCGGCGTGTACTGGAACTCCTCCTCGGCGCCGAAGAGGGTGTCGAGCACCTTGGAGCGCAACCCCTCGGAGAGGGCCAGCGCCGCGCCCGCGGCGATCACGAGGATCAGCAGCTTGCGCCCGATGCCGCGCTTCTTCTTCGGCTTGGAGTGGTTGGGCGCGTCCGACAGCGCCATGGCGGCGTCACGGACCGCCTCGGCCGCCGAGCGGAGCTCGTTCTGCAGCTTCCGGTCCTCGATCAGCGCCTTCTGCGGGGCCTTCGCGTGGCTCAGACGGTTGGCCGCGCTCTTGCCGGAGTCGAGCGCCGTGCGCACGTTGTCGCGCAGCTCGGCGTCCTCGATGAGGCGCTGAAGGTACGGGTTGGCCTTGGTGATGTTGGCCAGATCGGCGGCACTGAACGGCACCGCCTTTGCGACTTTCTTTCGTCGTGATGCCATTGGTCTCCCTCAGGTCATGGGCGGGTCAGTGGTCAGGATACGCGATACCCCTTTTGCGGCCTGCGATTCAGCGCGGCCTCAAGAACCTCGTCGATCGTCGAGACGAACACGAAGTGCAGGGACTTTCGCAGATGCTCTGGGATCTCGTCGATGTCGGGCTCGTTGAGCTCCGGGGCGATGATGGTGTGAAGGCCGCTGCGCTGCGCCGCGAGCGCCTTCTCCTTGAGGCCGCCGATGGGCAGCACCTGGCCCGTGAGCGTCACTTCGCCGGTCATGGCGACGTCGGAGCGCACCGCACGGCCGGAGAGCAGGGAGACGAGCGCGGTCACCATCGTCACCCCGGCGCTCGGCCCGTCCTTGGGGATCGCCCCCGCCGGCACGTGGATGTGGATGTCGTGAGCGGCAAACCAGTCGTCGGGGAGAT
Source organism: uncultured Actinomycetota bacterium (assembly GCA_963758035.1). Lineage (GTDB taxonomy): Bacteria > Actinomycetota > Thermoleophilia > Solirubrobacterales > Solirubrobacteraceae > Palsa-465. The sequence continues at coordinate 387,233 of CAVWTW010000008.1, read as the reverse complement.
CGGGGAACAGCTCCGGCGCGTTGGCACGCACGTAGGACCGGGCGGCCTGGGCTGACTCGCGCATGACGTCGCCGAGCTGCCCGGTGATGGTGAGATGCCCGCTCCCCGGCATCGCCGTGGCCTCGACGAACAGGACCTCCCCACCCACCGGGGTCCACGCCAGCCCGGTGGCGACACCGGGCCGGGACGTGCGCCGGCGCGCCTCTGAATGGAACTTGCGCTTGCCTAGGAGCTCCCGGACCCGCGGCTCGGTGATGCTCGCCTTGCGCTTCAGCGTCCCCTCGGCCACCTGACGCGCGATCTTGCGCACGACCGAGCCGATCTCGCGCTCGAGCTGGCGTACGCCCGCCTCGCGCGTGTAATCGGAGATGATCGTCTTCAGGCCGGAGTCGGTGAAGGCGATCCTGGCGCCGGTCAGGCCGTTGCGCTCGATCTGGCGCGGCACGAGATAGCGCTTGGCGATCTGGAGCTTCTCGGACTCGGTGTAGCCGGCGAGCTGGATGATCTCCATCCGGTCGCGCAGCGGCCCCGGGATGGTGTCGAGGTTGTTGGCCGTGGTGATGAACATGACCTCGGAGAGGTCAAAGGGGAGATCGAGGTAGTGGTCGCGGAAGGTGCTGTTCTGCTCGGGGTCCAGGACCTCGAGCATCGCGCTCGACGGATCACCGCGAAAGTCCGAGCCCATCTTGTCGATCTCGTCGATCATGAACAGCGGGTTGTTGGCACCGGCATCGCGCAGGGCGCGGATGACGACCCCGGGCATGGCGCCGATGTAGGTGCGGCGGTGCCCGCGGATCTCGGCCTCGTCGCGCATGCCGCCGACGCTGATGCGCTCGAACGTGCGGCCCAGTGCCCGTGCCACCGACCGCCCCAGCGATGTCTTACCGACGCCGGGCGGTCCCACGAAGGTGAGGATCGAGCCGGCCGGCTGGCGCTTGTTGGTTCCGTCGCCGTTCCGCACCAGTGATCGGACCGCCAGGAACTCCAGGATGCGGTCCTTGACCTGCTCGATGTCGTAGTGGTCGGCGTCCAGCACCCGGCGGGCATGGGCGAGATCGAGGTTGTCCTCGGTGGAGGTGTCCCACGGCAGCGAGGCGATCCACTCCAGATAGGTGCGCACGACGCCGTACTCGGCCATCGCCGGCGCCAAGCGCTCCAGTCGTCCCAGCTCGCGCTCGACCTGCTTGGAGACCTCCTCGGGCAGGCGCAGCGCCTCGAGCTGCTCGCGCAATTCCTTGACCTCGGCCTGGGCCTCGTCCCCCTCCCCCAGCTCGTCCTGGATCGCCTTGAGCTGCTGGCGCAGGAAGAAGTCGCGCTGGCCCTTCTGCAGCTCGGACTGGACCTGGGTCTGGATCTTGGTGTCCAGCGCCACCAGCTCGAGCTCGCGGGCGAGGATCTCCGACAGCCGGCGCAAGCGCTTGGTCACGTCGAGCTCCTCGAGCAGCGCCTGCTTGTCCTCGGTGGGCAGCCGCAGCGCACCGGCGATCAGGTGCGACAGCATCACCGGGTCGTCGACGTTGGCGACCATCACCTGCAGCTCCTCGGGCAGGTAGGGGACCTGGCCGACGATGCTCGAGAAGGAGCGCTGGACGTTGCGGGCCAGCGCCTCGAGCTGGGCTGACTCGCGCACGCGGTCGCGCGCGTGCTCGACCTCGGCCTCGAGGTAGGGCTCGGTCTGCACCCACTCGGTCACACGCACGCGCGGGCCGCCCTGGACGAGTACGCGCAGGGTCCCATCCGGCAGCCGCACCATGCGGGCGATCGCCCCCAGCACGCCGACCGAGTACAGATCGTCGGGCCCGGGAGTCTGGACCTCGGGGTCGCGGCCGGCCACGAGCACGATCGACCGGTCGCCGCGCAGGACGTCGTTGACGAGCTCGAGGCTCCGCGGCTGGCCGATGTTGAGCGGGATGACCAGATCGGGAAAGGTCACCGAGTCGCGCAGCGGCAGCACGCCGAGCTGCGCGGGGAGGCGGCGGAAGCCGTTCTCCTGATCCTGCTCGGCCTCGCCCGTCGCGGTCCCGACGTCAAGGACGGTCATGGTTCCTCGCCGCTCTGGATCGGAACCTCACGGCGGGGCTGATGCCGGCCGACCAGCGGGAGCTCGACGCGCAGCATCCCGTCCTCGTAGCGCGCGCTGATGCGGTCAGCGTCGACGTCGGCGCCGAGCTCGATGAGACGGCGGAACGAGCCGCGCTCGATCTCGATCTGCTGATAGCCGTCGGGGGCCGGCTGGGCCGGGCCGCGGCGGCCGGCCAGAAACAGCTTGCGGCCCTCGATCTGGAGGGCGATGTCCGCGGGGTCCATGCCCGCGATCTCGGCGGTGACGATCGCCCGGGGCGGATCCGACGCGTAGGCGACGTCGACAGCCGGCCACTGCCCGGTGTGCCGGCGCGAGAGCCCGGAGCGCTCGAACACGTCCCCCACCAGCTCATCCATGTCCCGTCGCATCCGTTCGAAGTTGGCAAACAGATCACGCTCCGCCATGGCCTAAGCGTAGCCCGCTCACACGGTGTAGACAGCGCCCTCGGCGGCCAGGTCCACGGGTCGGCCGAAGCCGTCGGAGCCCTCGGCGCGCATCAGCTCCGGGTCCAGCTCGTCGGAATAGTGGGTGAGGACGAGACGGTGCGCGCCCGCCCCCCGCCCGTGCACACCGGCCTCATGCGCGGTGAGGTGGCCGCGCGTGCCGTCGCGCTCGGGGCGCGGGAGGGTCGCCTCGATGAGGAGCACGTCGGTGTCGGCGGCGAACCGCACCAGTTCGTCGTTGGGTCGGCAGTCGGCGCCGTAGGTGAATCGTGCCCCGTCGTAGGACAGCTCGACGGCGAAGGTGGCGACGTAGTGTGGAACCTCGCAGAAGCGCACGGTCAGGGGACCCACTGACAGCACGTCATCGGCGGCGTATTCGTGTACGTCGAACGCGGTGTCAATGAGGTCATCGTGGCCCCAGCAGCCCACGACGCGGCGCAGCAGTTCGCCGCCGCCGGCCGGCAGGTACAGACGCGGCCGCGCCGGGTCCGCCGTCCCCGGATATCCCGCCACCGGTACCGGCTGCTGGCGCGGGGCGTAGCGCAGCGCATAGCTGAACGGCACCAGGTCGAGGAAGTGGTCGGCATGCAGGTGGGTGATGACCACGGCGTCGACGTCGACGTAATCGCAGACGTGGCGCAGCTTGGAGAAGACACCGTTGCCGCAGTCGAGGAGCATGCAGGCGCCGTGCTCCTGCGCCAGATAGCCGCTGCACGCCCCGGCGGCGTCCTGCCAGGACGGCGACTTGCCCAGCACCGTGACCCGCAACTCCGCTCCTCCCGTATCTGGGTCTGACACTCTAACTCCCGTGACCGTGATGGCGCCCTGATGCCGTGGTTCATCCTCGCCGTGTCGCACCGTTTCGAGGTGGCGGCGCTGGCGCTCGGCTGCCTGCTCATCCTCGGGGCGCTCCTGTCCGGGCTGGCTCGCCGGACGTTCGTGTCGCTCACCGCGGTGTTCGTGATCGCCGGCTTCATCCTCGGCGACGGCGTCACCGGGATAGTGCACCTCGACCCGCAATCGCCGTTCGTGTCCGAACTGGCCACCGTCGCGCTCATCGTCATCCTGTTTCGCGACGGTCTGGAGGTCGACGGCGAGGTGCTGCAGTCCCACTGGCACCTGCCCCTTCGCAAGCTCGTCCTGGCGATGCCGTTGACCGCGGTGATCATCGCGGCGGGCACCCGGCTGCTGACCGGGCTGTCGTGGACCGAGTCGTTTCTGGTGGGAGCGTTGCTGTCGCCCACCGATCCGGTGCTGTCCTCGACCGTCGTCACCAACCCGCGGGTCCCCGCGGTGGTCCGTCACTCGCTCAACCTCGAGTCCGGGCTCAACGACGGGCTGGCACTGCCGGCGGTGCTGGCGCTGAGCGCGGCGCTGGTTGTCGGCGGCGCGCACTTCGTGTGGTGGCGGTTCGTAATCGAGAACCTCGTGATCGGCTTCGCGGTCGGCGTGGTGCTGGGATTTGCCGCGGCCTGGCTGGCGCCCCGCGACGCACGGCTCCAGGACGGCATCCCCGCCCACCAGCGCTCCCTGTTCGCGCTGGGCACCGCGTTTGCCACCTATGGGGTGGCGGTGCTGACGCCGCACGGCAACGGGCTGATCGCCGTGTACGTCGCGGCGATCGTCCTGGGCGTCCGGCGGCCCGACGTCCGCGGGTACTTCGAGCGCCAGGCCGCCGACATGGTCGAGCTGGTCAAGCTGGGGATCTTCGTCGTGTTCGGCTCCCTGCTCACCCTGCACGGCCTGTTCGGCTCCGGCTGGGCGGCGGTCGGCGTCGTGATCCTCACCCTGCTGATCGCGCGGCCGATCGCGGTGTTCGCCGCCCTCGCCGGCACCCGCACCGACGTCGCCACCCGCGCGTTCATGTCGTGGTTCGGCCCCAAGGGCGTGGCCACGATGACGTTCTCGCTGCTCGTCCTCAGCCAGCCGATCGGCGCCAACTCGACGATCTTCAACCTCGCCGCCCTGACCGTGTTCTGCTCGATCCTCGCCCACGGGGCGACCGATACGGCGGGCGCGGAGTGGCTGGCGAGGCGGGCTGAGAGCGCAGGAGACGGCTAGTGGCCGTCGCGGTCGCCGTGGCGCGAGGTGTCCATCACCCATCCCAGGAAAATGGCAAGCAGGACGAAGGCGACGAATCCGCCGATCAGCGGCCAGAACATGGCGCGAACCATAAAGGTTGGCTCGGAATCCTGCGTGGCCAGACAGGCGCGGAGGGTTTCGAGCCGGCCTTTTGACTTGAGGGCCCCGGACGGTGGATTCAGGGGTCCAGACCGCGGGCTCACGCGTGCAGCGCGACCTGCTCGTTGGGCGAGGGGAACGCCCAGGCGACCTGCAGGCGTCGCTCCTGGCGGAAGACGAAGCGCAGCTGGCTTGGAGGACGCAGGCCGTCCGGATGAGCCGGGCGGAAGGTGCCGCAAGGCCCCGCGTCCGCCACCGCGCATAGGAGGTTCTGCTGGAAGAAGCAGTTTTCGCAGCTCGCCTTCGCGACGGGCGCCCGACCATTCGCCATACCTGTCCTCGACCCCAATCTCTCAATCTCACACCGCAGGCAAGGCGGGCATCAAAGCGGATTCCACCCCCCTGTGCAAAGTCCATTCCCGGAAATCGCGAGTGTTTTCACGTTGTGGGAAAAACCGCCAAAATGCGGGGACTTTGCCCAACGGCGTGGGCACCGCCCGCAATTTCCGTAGCTTTGACACCGCGATGGACGCCGCGCCCGATCACCCCACACCCGATGCATCGTCGAGCGGGCCGCGCACGCTGGCCGACTACCAACGCGCCGCGCTGGCGCAGATGAGCCCGGAGGCTCTCGGCTACATCGCGGGCGGGGCCGGGGACGAGATCACGCTGACCGACAACGAGGCCGCGTGGCGCCGCTTTGCGCTGCGGCCGCGGGTGCTGGTCGGGGCGAGCCAGTGCGACCCCAGCGTGACGCTCCTGGGCCTGCGGCGGGCACATCCGCTGATCGTGGCCCCGACGGCCTTCCAGCGCCTGGCGCACCCCGACGGCGAGCTGGCCATCGCTCGGGCGGCGGCGGCCACCGACACGGTCATGTGCGTGTCGACGTTCGCGAGCGCCGGTGCCGCAAGCGTCGCCGAGGGCGTGCCCGAGGTGGCGCGCTGGTTCCAGCTCTACGCCCTCACCGACCGTGGCGCCACCCGCGAGCTGATCGAGGATGCGGCGCGGCGCGGGTACGAGGCCCTGGTGGTGACCGTCGACCGACCGGTGCTCGGGCTCCGCGAGCGCGAGTGGCGCGTGAGCCTGCGCGACCCTGTGGCCGACATCCCACGCCAGGACCCGGCGCAGACGCCCGACGTGCCGGCGGCGGCGCTCTACGGGCAGATCGACCCGGACCTGAACTGGTCAGACATCGAGCGCTTTGCCGCCGAGTCAGAGCTGCCGGTGCTGGTCAAGGGGATCCTGACCGCAGAGGACGCCGAGCTAGCCGTCGCCCATGGCGCCGCGGGTGTGGTGGTGTCCAATCACGGCGGCCGCCAGCTCGACACTGTCCTGTCGGGTGCCGACGCCCTGGGCCCGATCGTGGACGCGGTCGCGGGACGCATCGACGTGATCGTCGACGGCGGCATCCGGCGGGGCACCGACATCGTCAAGGCGCTGGCCCTCGGCGCCCGCGCCGTGCTCGTCGGCCGGCCTGTGGTGTGGGGACTGGCGGTGGCCGGTGACGACGGCGCCCGGCACGTGCTCGAGACGCTGCTGGGCGAGTTCGTCAACGCGCTGGCGCTCGTCGGCTGTCCGCGGGCCGCCGACCTCGACGCGAGCTTCGTGACCGCAGCGCCGTGGGCCGGTGGCCGCTAGATGACGATGCTGGTGACCGGGATCACCGGCTACGTGGGAGGCGTCCTCGCCGCCCGGCTGGTGAGCGAGGGCCATGCCGTCCGCGGCTTTGCCCGCTCGCCCCGGCGGGTGGCGATCGACGTGCCCGTGGTCGCCGGCGACGCCGTCTCGGGCGAGGGGCTCGGCGAGGCGCTGGAGGGCGTCGACGTCGCCTACTTCCTCATCCACGGGATGGAGCCCGCCGACGGCGCGCCGTTTGCCTCGCGCGAGCGCGAGGCGGCCGAGCGCTTCGCCGCCGCGGCGACGGCGGCCGGGGTGAGCCGCATCGTGTACCTGGGCGGGATCGCCCCGCCCGACGGCTCGCGGTCGGCACACCTGGCCAGTCGCCTCGCGGTGGAGGACATCTTGCTCGAGGCGGTGCCGGACTCCGTCGCGCTGCGCGCGTCGATCGTCATCGGCGCCCGCTCGCGCTCGTTCCGCTTCCTGGTCCGGCTGGTGGAGCGCATGCCGGTCCTCGCCTATCCGGCGTGGCAATCCAACCGCACCGCGCCGATCGATGAGCGCGACATCATCGCGATGCTGGCCGGCGCCGCCACGTCTGACCGGGTGGGCGGGCGGCGCCTGGACGTGGGCGGCCCCGACCTGGTGTCCTACGGCGAGCTGATCGAGCGCATCGCGGACCACATGCTCCTCGACCGCCCCGCCCTCCGCTTCAGGCGACTGTCGGCGACGCCGATCGCCAGCCGGGTGGCGGCGGTCATCGCCGGGGAGCAGTGGCAATTGGTGGGCCCGCTGATGGAGAGCCTGAGCACTGACCTCCTGCCCGGCGACGATCAGGCCGCGGAGCTCCTCGAGGTGAGGCGGCACACACTGGATGCCGCGATCGAGCACGCCCTGGCCGAGTGGGAGCGTGACGAGCCGCTGGCCGCACGGTGAGACCCGGCTCGCGGCCTGACGTGCCACGCCGGGCGCGGGACGTTAGTGTGCCGCTCTAATGTCGCCCCGAGCGCTATGAGCACCGTTTCAGCCAAGATCGACATCAAGGCACCCATCGAGCGCGTGTGGGAGACCGTGATGGACCCTCGACGACTCGGTGACTGGGTCACGATCCACAAGTCCGTGTCCAACATCTCGCAGTCGCCGCTGCGCACCGGCTCGACGATGGATCAGTCGATGCATGTCCGTGGGCTCACATTCAAGGTCCATTGGACTCTGATGGCGGTTGACAGTCCGCGCCGAGCGGAGTGGGAGGGCGGCGGGCCCGCCCACTCGACGGCCGTCATCCGCTACGAGCTGTCCAGCGACGGCGACGGAGGGACAACCTTTCAGTACACCAACGAGTTCCACGTCCCCGGTGGACGTCTGGGCAACGTCGCCAGTCGCATGATCGTCGGCGCCACGTCGGAGCGTGAAGCGCGGAAGTCACTGGAGCGACTGAAGGCACTCCTCGAGCGAAATTGAACCCAGATCTGCACAGACTCCGGTCACGGGTTGTATCGTGGATACACAAATACGTCTAACCGTTGCCGTGGAGGTGGCCCAAGTTGGCAGATTTCGTTGACAGTACCGTGAAGGACATCGACAGACGACTGAGCGAGCTCAAGGTTGAGGTGTCAAAGCTCGAGGCCGCTCGGGCGGCACTCGTCGGTGGACGCCGCGGCCCCGGCCGCCCGTCGAGCGCCAACGGCGCCAGCGCGTCCTCCCCCCGTCGTCGCACCGTGCGCCGCGCCGGTCGTCCAAGGGGACGCCGGGGTGGCAACACCCGCGCCAATCAGGCCCTGGCCCTGGTTCAGGAGAAGCCCGGGATCACGATCCCGCAGATCGCCGAGGCGCTCAAGATCGAGCCGAACTACCTGTACCGCGTCATGCCGAAGCTGGTGGAGGACGGTCAGGTTTCTCGGGAAGGCCAAGGCTGGCACCCCGCCGCTGCGAAGTCCTAGCTCGCCTCAGCTTCGCCTGAGGCGAACCGCCGCAGCCCGGACCGGGAACGCGGCAGGAATGCCGCCGCGATCGTGGGCTGAACGATCGCGGCGGCCTGAGGACCGGATCCTCTAGATCAGCCCCAGTTGCGTGATCGCGTCGCGCTCGTCGTTGAGCTCTTTCACCGTGGCGTCGATCCGCGCCCGTGAGAACTCATCGATCTCGAGCCCCTCGACGATCGTGTATTCGCCCCCCGAGCAGGTGCACGGGTAACCGGAGAAGATCCCCTCCCCGACGCCGTAGGAGCCGTCCGTGGCGACGGCCATCGAGACCCAGTCACCGTCACGCGTCCCGTTCACCCAATTGTTGACGTGGTCGAGCGCCGCGTTGGCGGCCGAGGCGGCGCTGGAGGCGCCGCGCGCCTCGATGATGGCCGCGCCGCGCTTCTGCACCGTGGGGATGAAGTCGTTCTCGATCCAGTCGCGGTCGCCGATGGCCTCCGCCGCGTTGCCCCCCTTGACCTTGGCGTGAAAGACGTCCGGATACTGGGTGGCCGAGTGGTTGCCCCAGATCGTCATGTTGGTCACGTCACTGATCGCCGCGCCCGTCTTCTTCGCGACCTGGGCGATGGCACGATTGTGGTCGAGGCGCATCATCGCGGTGAACCGTTCCTTGGGTACATCGGGCGCGTTTGACTGGGCGATGAGGCAGTTGGTGTTAGCCGGGTTGCCCACCACCAGCACCTTCAGATCCGAGGCCGCGTGATCGTTGAGCGCCTTGCCCTGCGGCTTGAAGATCCCACCGTTGGCCTCGAGCAGGTCGCCGCGCTCCATACCCTTGGTGCGGGGACGGGCGCCGACGAGCAGGGCGATGTTCACCCCGTCAAACGCCTTGGCCGGGTCGTCGTGGATGTCGACCCCGGTGAGCATGGGAAAGGCGCAGTCGTCGAGCTCCATCGCCGTGCCCTCCGCGGCCTTGACCGCCTGGGGGATCTCCAGCAGGGACAGGTGCACCGGGGTGTCGGGCCCGAGCAGGTGTCCACTGGCAATCCGGAACAGGAGCGCGTAGCCGATCTGGCCGGCGGCGCCCGTGACTGCAACTCTCACTGAAGTCTTACTCATCACTGAAGATCGTCTTACCTTTCTAGTGTCTTGTCAGCTGGTTAGGTCCAACCCGTAAACGTCGCCGAGCTTAGCCTTGAGGTAGCGGATGAACGGGGTGACCGATATCGGGCCGCCGGCCTCCCGGGCCAGCAGCTCGGCGGTCGTGAACTTAGCCCCATGGCGGTGGACGTGCTGTCCCAGCCACTCACGCAGCGGCCCCAGCTCGCCGGCGGCCAGCTGGTCCTCGAGGTCTCCGATGTCGGCGTGGGCGCGTTCCCACAGCTGGCCGGCGATGAGGTTGCCCAGGGCGTAGGTGGGGAAGTACCCGATCAGTCCCGCCGCCCAGTGCACGTCCTGCAGCACGCCGTCGGTGTCATTGTCGACGGCGATGCCGAAGTACTCCTCAAACCGCGCGTTCCATGCCTCGGGCAGGTCGCGGACAGCGATCGTCCCATCGATCAGGCCCTGCTCGAGCTCGAAGCGCAGGATGACATGCAGCGCGTAGGTGGCCTCGTCAGCCTCGACCCGGATGTAGCTGGGCGTGACCCGGTTGACCGCGCGGTACAGGCGGTCGGCATCCAGGTCTGACAGGTCGCCCCCGGCCAGGCCGGCGATCCGCGGGGAGAGCACCGTGCAGAACGAGCGGCCGCGTCCCACCATGTTCTCCCACAGGCGACTCTGGGATTCGTGCATGCCCAGTGACTCGGTCGCCCCGATCGGCGAGCGGCGCAACCGCGACGGCAGCCCCGCCTCATACAGGCCGTGCCCGCATTCGTGCATCGCCCCGAACAGACCGGTGGGCCAGAAACGCTCGTCCCATCGGGTGGTGATGCGCACATCACCACCGCCGATACGGGTGGCGAACGGGTGCACGGTGTCATCGAGCCGCCACTCCGCGTCGTCGAAGCCCATCAACCCGACCACCTCGCGCACCAGTTCGCGTTGACGCTCGACCGGGAAGACGGCGTACAGCGGCGCCTCATCGACGGCCTGGGTCGCCGCGATGCGAGCGATCACCGGTACCAGTTCGGCCTTCAGCTCGGCGAACAGGGCCGCGACCTCACGGGTGGGCATCTGGGGCTCATAGTCGTCGAGCAGGGCGTCATAGGGACACTCGAACTCGGCGCTCCCGGCGTGGCAGTCAACGTATCGGCGCGCGAGCTCGAAGTTGTGCTCCAGATACGGCGCGAAGCTCTTGAAGTCTCCTGCCTCGCGCGCGACGACCCAGGCCTCCTGTCCCACCGACGCCGCCCGCGCCATTTCAGCGGCCAGATCGGTCGGCACGCACCGGGCCTTGTCCCACTGGCGGCGGACGAGCGCGATCAGCCGCGCGTCGTCGCCGTCGGGGTCGGCGCCGTTGAGCTCGGCGGCGGCGCCGTCCAGGAGCCGGCCGGTCTCCGCGTCGACAAACATCTCGTGGCTGATGCGCGTGAGCGTGGCCAGCGACTCGGCGCGTGCCTCCCCGCCCTGGGGCGGCATCATCGTCTGCTGATCCCAATGGGCCAGCGACAGCGCGTGGCTCAGATCTGACAGCTGGCCCAGGCGCTCTTTGAGACCGTTAAGGCGCTCACTCATCTCACGTCTCCTGAATATCGGGGGCGCCAACGCGCCTATGAGACCATTCCACCATGTTGAGGCGGTCAAGCTCGATCAAGCTCTTCGACGCATTCGGAATCCGGGTCGGCGTCGATGGGAGCTGGTTCGTCGTCCTCTTCCTCATGATCTTCATCCTGTCGGGCCCGTTCCGCGACACGCTGCACAGCTCTGACGGCGTCGCGTATATGACCACGGTGGTGAGCGTCCTCTTGCTGTTCGGCTCGCTCATCGTCCATGAGCTGGGGCACGCCCTGGCGGCGCGGCGGGAGGGAATCGCTGTGGAGAAGATCGATCTGAACCTGTTCGGTGGACTGACGCAGATGCGCGGTGACGTGACATCGCCCGGCGAGGACTTCAAGATCGCGATCGCAGGCCCACTCGCGACATTCGGGGTCATCCTATTGTGCCTCGCCATCGACCTGCCCATCGTGGGCGCCAGCCGGCTGGGTCATGCCGTCGTGCTGGACTCGACCATCCGCATCACGCCCGTGCTCCTGGCACTGAGTTGGCTGCTGTTGATGAACGTCCTGCTGCTGGCGTTCAACATCCTCCCGGCCTTCCCCCTCGACGGCGGCCGCATCGCCCGTTCCATCGTCTGGCGGATGACCGGGGACAAGCGCCGCGGCACGGTGGTGGCCAGCCGCCTGGGCCAGGGATTGGCCCTGGTCCTGGGGGGCTTTGGACTGTGGTGGACAGTCTCGGGGGCGGGCTTCGGTGGCCTGTGGCTGATGGCACTGGCGTACCTGATGTGGCAGTCGTGTCGGGGTGCGCTCGTGCAGTCGGCGATGGCGGAGCGGATCGAAGGGGTCCGAGTTGCGGACATCATGGACACCCATCCCGTGGCGATACCCGCGGAAACGCCGGTCACTCAGGCCGTGGACGAGTTCTTCCTGCGCTACCAGCAGCCGTGGCTGCCAGTCGTCGACGACACCGGTCACCTGCTCGGGATCGCCCGCCAGGAGAGGGCCCAGGCCTCGATCGACGGCGGCGAGGCGTGGCTCACGACCGATTCCGTGCTCGAATCCGATGGCGCCCCGACCTGGCGGGTCCAGCAGGACCGGCCGATCACCGAGCTGCTCGCATCCGAGACCCTGGGCAAGCTCGGCGCGCTGATGGCGGTCGACGCCGAGGGCGTCCTGCGCGGCGTCGTCACGGTGGACCAGGTCCGCCGGGCCCTCGCCGCCGCGTTCGGGCGCTCGATGGCCTGAGCGGGCCGCCGATCAGGGGCGCGGCGTCCCGCGCGCACCCTCATTTATATTGGTCTCAATGCCCTCCCATGACGTACTGATCATCGGCGCCGGGCTGGCCGGTCAGCGCGCCGCGCTGGCGGCCGCCCAGACGGGCGCCACCGTGGCGATCATCTCCAAGGTCCATCCGGTGCGCTCCCACTCGGTGGCGGCGGCCGGCGGCATCAATGCCGCGCTCAATCCCGAGGACACGTGGGAGTCGCACGCGTTCGACACCATTAAGGGCTCGGACTACCTGGGCGACCAGGACGCGATCGAGATCATGTGCCGCGAGGCGCCCGACGAGATCCTCTGGCTCGAGCACGCCGGCGTCACCTTCCACCGCAACGAGCGAGGCAACCTCGGCACCCGCGCCTTCGGGGGCGCCTCGGCCGCCCGCACCTACTACGTCGCCGACATCACGGGCCACGCCATCCTCCACGTGCTCTACGAGCAGCTGATGAAGCACTCCGACACCGTGGACCGTTACGAGGAGTGGTTCACCACCGACCTCCTCCAGGACGACACCGGCCGCTGCGTCGGGGCGATCTGCCGCAACCTGCGCGACGGGCGCCTGGAGCTGTTCAACGCCAAGGCCGTGATCCTCGCCTCCGGCGGGGCCGGCCAGGCCTACCGCCCCACCACCAACGGGCTGATCGTCACCGGCGACGGCATCGCCCAGGCCTACCGGATCGGGGCCCGGCTGATGGACATGGAGATGATCCAGTACCACCCCACCACGCTGGCCGGCAACGGGCTGCTCATCACCGAGGGGGCCCGCGGCGAAGGGGCGTGGCTGCTCAACGCCAAGGGCGAGCGCTTCATGGAGAAGTACGCGCCCAACAAGATGGAGCTGGCCTCGCGCGACGTCGTCTCCCGCGCCGAGCAGACCGAGATCAACGAGGGCAATGGGTTCCCCGACGGGACGGTCGCGCTGGACATCACCAAGGTGCCCAAGCGACGCGTGCTGGAGGCCCTGCGCGAGATCGTCAACATCGGGCGCGACTTCGCCGGGGTCGACATCACGAGCGAGCCGATCCACATCCACCCCGGCCAGCACTACATCATGGGCGGGGTCAAGACCGACGTCGACGGCCAGACGACGATCCCGGGGCTCTATGCCGCAGGCGAGGTGGCCTGCGTGTCGGTGCACGGCGGCAACCGCCTCGGCGCCAACTCGCTGCTGGACACGCTCATCTTCGGCCGGCGCTCCGGCGAGCACTCGGCCGGGCAGGCGCTGCACATGCCCATGCCGAGCACGCCGGCGTCACTGGTCTCGGACACCGGGCGCCACATCCAGGACATCATCGACCGGCCCGCCGGCGGTCCCCGCGTGTCGGCGATCAAGGACGAGCTCGGCGACACGATGAACCAGTACGTGGCGGTCTTCCGCGACGCTGACGGGCTCAATAAGGCGCACGAGATCGTCCGCCGGCTCAAGGAGCAGGCGCCCACGGCGTCGATCGACGATCGCGGCACGGTGTTCAACCAGGATGTGATCGGGGCGATCGAGCTCGGGTACATGCTCGACGTGGCCGAGGCGACCGTGGTGGGCGCGCTGGAGCGCACGGAATCGCGCGGAGCCCAGTTCCGGACCGACTTCCCCGAGCGCAACGACGACCAATGGCTCAAGCACATCGACGTGACCGCCAACGGCGACGACGTCCCCACGGTCAGCTACTCCCCGGTGACCATCACCAAGTGGCAGCCCCAGGAAAGGACCTATTAGTGCCTGAGTATCTGCTCAAGATCCGCCGGTTTGATCCCAAGTCCGGTCAGGCCGCCTACTGGGACGAGCACCGCGTGGAGCTGGCGGGGAGCAACTCTGTGCTCGACGCCATCCTCAAGGTCCGCGACGAGGTCGATGGCTCGGTCGGCATCCGCTGCTCCTGCCAGCAGGCCATCTGCGGGTCCTGTGGGGTGCGCATGAACGGCAAGCCCGGACTGGCCTGCAACACCCACCTGGAGGTGGCCGCGGCGCGGATGCACGGTGCCGGGTGGAACGCGCCCGCGCCCCGCGATGTGGTCAGCCTCAATGCCGAGGAGGGCGACGGCGAGGCGGGCACCACCCCCGCGGGCGTGATCGAGGTCGAGCCGATGGGCAACATGCCCGTCATCCGCGACCTGATCGTGGACATGGACGCCGTCCACTGGCGCAAGATCCAGCGGGTCACCCCGTATCTCATCAACAAGGAGCCGGTCCCCGAGCGCGAGTACATCGTTCCCCACGAGAACATGGTGGACATCACCCAGACGATGGCCTGCATCCAGTGCGGCGCGTGCGTGTCTGACTGCCTCTCCATGGAGATCGACCCGCTGTTCATCGGACCCGCCGCCCTGTCCAAGGCCTACCGCTTCGTCGGGGACCCGCGCGATGCCGAGCACGCGGAGCGGCTGAAGGACCTCGCCGAGGACGAGCACGGCATCTACGACTGCACCCACTGCTTCAACTGCATCGACGCCTGCCCCAAGGAGGTGGCGCCGATGAGCCAGATCATGCGCCTGCGCCGCCGGGCCGGCTCGGACTTCGAGATCAACGACCGCAACAACGGCCAGCGCCACGAGGAGTCCTTCGTGTCCCTGGTGGGTGAATACGGTCTCCTGCACGAGGCCGAGCTGCTGCCACGCAGCTTCGGCGGCAACTCGTGGTTTGGCAAGTTCCACCCCGCCGCCGGTGCGGTCCTGCTCAAGTCGCTGGGGGCGATCGTCCCGGCGGTGCTGCGGGGCAAGGTCAAGATCAAGACCGCCCTCCTCGGGCACAAGATCGCCAAGCCCGATCTGGACGCCGTCAAGCGGGTGTACAAGACGGTCGAAGATCGCCCGCAGCGCGTGGAGCTCAACCTGTACGTGAGTGGCTATGAGGACGAGCCCGAGCCGGTTGGGGCCACCGCGGCGCAGACAGCATCAGGAGAGGGACCCGAATCCGCCTCGAGCGAAAGCGAGACGTCATGAAGGTTGCCTACTGGCCGGGCTGCGTGAGCCGCGGGTTCACGCCGGAACTGCACGGCTCGATGGCCAAGGTCGCGCCCCTGCTCGACCTCGAGCTGGTTGAGCTCGACCGCGCCGCCTGTTGCGGCGCCGGGGTCATCGCCGAGCACAACCAGGAGCTCGCCGACACGCTCAACGCCCGCACCTTCGCGCTGGCTCAGCAGACCGACGGCGAGCTGATGATGAACATCTGCTCCACCTGCCAGGGCGCGCAGTCCGAGTGCCAGGAGCGTCTGGACGCCAACACCGAGTACCGCGACTTCATCAACCAGAACCTGGCCGACGAGGGCCTCAGCTACGAGCGCGGCCTCACCAACAAGAACCTGCTGTGGCTGCTGGTGGAGGAGATCGGCCTCGACACCCTGCGCTCGAAAGTCAAGCGTCCGCTCACCGACCTGAAGGTGGGCCCCTTCTACGGTTGTTACATCGTGCGGCCCGTCCACCGGCTGGGCATCGACGAGGAGCATCCGCGCGACCGCTACATGCACATGGTCATCGAGGCGCTGGGCGGCACCGTGATCGACTACGCCGGCGTCTACAAGTGCTGTGGCTTCCCCATCATCACCATGAACATGGAGGCCTCGCTGAAGATGGCGGGCCGCCACATCGGCGATGCCATCGACGCCGATGCCGACTGCCTGGTGGTTCCCTGCCCACTGTGCCACCTCAACCTCGACCTGCAGCAGCCGCTGGCAGCCAAGCAGACGGGACGCGAGCTGGGCCTGCCCGTGCTGCACCTGCCGCAGCTCATCGGCCTCGCCCTGGGGCTCGACCCCAAGGAGCTGGGGATGAGCAAGCACGTGGTCAAGCCGACGTCGGTGATCGACTGGTCGGCGTCGGTGGTCGCGGGCGCGACCGCCTGAGCGCTCCGCGCGCCACACGCGCGGGAAACGCCCCATTAAACGCTGCACCCCGGGATCCTCCCTCGTCGATCCCGGGGCGCTACGTGGCCCTGTGTGAGAAAAAAGGCGCGAAGCCACCAGTGTCCTCGCGCCTTACCTCCCGTTCTTCCCTTGCCCGTCCCGCTGGGTCGCGATGCGCGACCGAGACGATCCGTGCAGAGCAGTGTGCTCCGCACATGCCGGGTTTTCGTCCCCTTTTAGGGGTGAACTTCGGGGGATTCGGGGTACTAGGAAGGGTGAGAACGCCTCCCCCCTCATATGCGGACGACTGAGGTCGAGGTCCCCATCACCCACACACACCGCAATTGAGTATCACCACCCGCCAGCCGATCGCCATCGCGGTCGCGCAGTTCGAGGACATCGTCAACCGTGGGCTGCAGTCGCTGATCGACGGCGATCCGCACCTGCGCCTGGTGGCGACCGACGTTCCCCTGCACGAGATGGACACCACCCTGGGCGTCCATGAGCCCGACGTGGTGATCCTCAACTTCGCGTCGCTGTCGAGCCCGTCGGAGCTGCGCGAGCTGCACACCGGCTTCCCCGGCATCCGCCTGATGGTGCTGGCCAACAACCCGACGCCGGCGGAGTGCCGCCAGATGATCGGGTTCGGGGCCACCGCGTGCCTGGCCAAGAACACCGAGGCCCGCGACGTGCTGCACACCATCTACCTTGCCTCGCGCGGGATGCACGTGCTCCCCTCGGCCGGCGAGTCAAGCTACGAGCCGGCCGGTCCGACCCCGCTCACAGCACGGGAGGCCGACGTGCTGGAGCTCCTGCAGAGCGGCAGCTCCAACGCCGAGATCGCGGCCACGCTGCAAGTGGGAGTCGAGACCGTGCGCACCCACGCGCGCCACATCTACCGCAAGCTGGGCGTCAGCACACGGCGGGAGCTGCGCTCGACGGTCTGATGGGCGGTTCATCTAGCCTTCGGGTCGATGTCCGCATACCGGCCTGATCGATCGGGACGCGGCGATACGCCCGCCGCTCGTCGCCGGGCCCGCCGGCGCGCCCTCACCGGCATTGACCCGGCGCCGCCGACCCGCCCCAAGAAGGTCCCCCGGCCCAAGGCCCCCCCTCGCCAGCCGGATGGGCCGGCCGCGCCGGCCGCGCTCGAGGTGCCGGACACCCCGGGTGCCGCTCAGGAGCCGGCCGCGCAGCACCAGGGACGGCCCTGGTTTGAGTGGCGCGGCTGGGATTCGGTCGTCACCTATGTCGTCCTCGCGGTGATGCTCGCCGGGGTGATCACCGGACTGCACCGGCTCCTCGCCGCCGGCGTGCTGGTCATCGGAGCCTCGGCGCTGGCCTGGGGGCTCACGCACCGGCCAGGCCAGCGGCGCAGCACGAGCGGCTACGGGGTGCTGCTGGACTGGCTGATGAACCGGCTGCCCCGGCCCGTGTATCTCTTTCTCTGCGTGCTGCTGACCGCGCTGGGGCTGGTCGGCGTGGTCGTCGGCTGACGGACGGCCGGGCTACCAGGGCTCGCCGTAGCGGTCGCCGTAGGCGAACTCCGCCACCGGCTTGCGGCTGAGTTGACGGGGCCACGGGTCCGAGCGGTAGCCGACCGAGATGTGCCCGGCGACCGCCATCTCCTCAGGGATCGAGAGCAGCTCGCGAAGCTCGGCCTCCGCTGGAACGAGCAGCGTCGTGAACGCCGCGCCCAGCCCCTCGTGGCGTAGGCCGAGCAGGACGTTCTGCACGAAGGGATAGATCGAGGCGCCCCCCACGACGCTCGGCCGGTCAAGCGCCTCGTCGGTGATGGCGAGCGCACTGAGATCGACGCACGGCAGCAGATGCACGGGGACCTGATCGAAGCGGCGCGCATACTCGTCGGCGCCGCGGAGCATGCGCAGGCGCCCCTCCGAGAGTCCGCTGGCCTCGCCCGCGTCCAGTGCGCCCCGGCCCCCGGTGCTGATCATGTAGGCGTCCCACGGCTCCTGGTAGAGCTCGCGCAGGCGCCGGCGAATCTCCGGATCGGTGATGACGATGACCCGCCACCCCTGGCGGTTGCCACCGCTGGGGGCGAAGCGGGCGTTGTCCAGCACGCGTTCGAGGACCTCGCGTGCGACCGGCTCGTCGGTGAAGTTGCGCGTCGACGGCGCGCAGCGCATCACCTCGTAGAGCTCGTCGCCCTCGCTCACGTCAGGCGACCGGGGAGCCGGCACGGTCGGCGACCAGCAGCTCCGCGATCTGAACCGCATTGGTGGCAGCCCCCTTGCGCAGGTTGTCGGAGACCACCCACATCGACAGCGCGCGGGGATGGGAATCGTCCGCGCGGATCCGCCCGACGAAGACCTCGTCGCGCCCCTCCGCCTGCAGCGGGCTGGGTACGTGCTCGAGGGCGATGCCCGGCGAGTCGGAGAGCAGGTCGCGGACGCGGTCGGCGCCGATCGGGTCGCGCGTCTGGATGTTGACCGCGATCGAGTGCGAGACCCGCACCGGGACCCGGACGCACGTCACCGCGATGCCGATCGACTCGTCCTCGAGGATCTTGCGCGTTTCGAACATCATCTTGCGCTCCTCGTCGGTGTGATCGTCGCCCTCGGCGAAGTTGCCGGCGGCGCCGATGACGTTGAACGCGATGTGGTCGGGATAGAGGTCGGGGGCGGGCATCTCCGTGCCGTCGAGGCTGGCCCGGGCCTGGCTGTCGAGCTCGTCGATCGCCTTCTTACCGGTGCCCGACACCGACTGATAGGTGGACACCACGAGCCGCTCGATCCCGGCCGCCCGCTGGATCGGGGCCAGCGCCACCATGAGCTGCATCGTCGAGCAGTTGGGATTGGCGATGATCCCGCGGTGATTGGCGATCGCGTGCGGGTTGACCTCGGACACCACCAGCGGGACCGACGGATCCTTGCGGAACGCCGACGAGTTGTCGACGACGATGGCGCCGGCGTCGACGAAGCGCGAGGCCCACGCCCGCGAGGTGCTCGCCCCCGCGGAGAACAGCGCGATGTCGATCCCGCCAAGGTCAGCGTTCTCGTCCAGCAACTGGACGATGCGCCCGTCGATCTCGGTGCCCGCGCTCCGGGCCGAGGCGAAGGGGACGATCTCGTCGGCGGGGAACGCGCGCTCGCGCAGCAGTTCCATCATCACCCGCCCCACGGCGCCGGTGGCGCCCACCACGGCCACGCGGGTCATCGGGGCCCCTGCTCGGGCTCGATCCCGCCCTCGCCCAGCTCGAACGCCGAGTGCAGGGCGCGCACCGCCTGCGGCACCGACACCGCACGGATGATGCACGAGATCTTGATGGGGGAGGTCGAGATCATCTCGATGTTGATGCCCTCGGTCGCGAGAGTCTGGAAGACCTTAGCGGCGACGCCCGGGTGCGAGCGCATGCCGGCCCCCACGATCGAGACCTTGCCGATCTCACGGTCGGTGTCCACGCGGCTGACGCCCAGCGCGGTCTGCACGGGGGCCAGGGCCGCCTCGGCGGCGCGCAGGTCATCGGTTCCGATCGTGAACGAGACCTCGGCGTCGCGCCCCCCGGTGAGCGGCTCGTTCTGGATGATCGTGTCCACGTTGCAGTTGGCGTCGGCGAGCGCCATGAAGATCGAGGCCGCCGCGCCGGGCCGGTTGGGTACCCCGACCAGCGTGATCCGCGCCTCGTCGCGGGAGTGGGTGACGGCGGTGATCAGCGGGTGTTCCATGGTCTCGTCTTCTCCGAGGACAAAGGTACCGGGGCCGGGATCGAAGCTGGACCGACAGTGGATCTGGACCCCGTGGGTCCGGGCGTACTCGACCGAGCGCAGCTGGAGCACTCCTGCGCCGGACGCCGCCATCTCCAGCATCTCCTCGAAGCTCACCTGGGGCAGTTTGCGGGCGTCGGGAACCAGCCGTGGGTCCGCGCTGAACACGCCGGCGACGTCGGTGTAGATCTCGCACACCTCGGCCTTGATGGCGGCGGCGACGGCGACGGCGGTCGTGTCTGATCCGCCACGGCCCAGCGTGGTGACGTCGCGGCTGGTGGAGATCCCCTGAAAGCCCGCCACGAGCACGATCTGATCGGCGTCGAGCCCCTGGGTGATGCGATCGGCGCGGACGTCGAGGATGCGGGCCTTGGTGTGGGAGGTGTCGGTGACGATGCCCGCCTGTGAGCCGGTCAGCGAGATGGCGCGGTGGCCGAGGTCGTTGATCGCCATGGCGCACAGCGCGCACGAGATCCGCTCGCCGGTGGACAACAGCATGTCCATCTCGCGACGGTCGGGGTCGGGCGAGACCTCCTCGGCCATCGCGATGAGCTCATCGGTCGTCTTCCCACGCGCGGACAGGACCGCCACTACGCGCTTGCCGGACTCGCGCTGGGCGACGATCCGCCTGGCGGCGCGCTTGATCCGCTCGGCGTCGGCGACCGACGTGCCGCCGAACTTCATGACCACGGTTTCAGGGGTGGTGACCGTCACCTTTTTGAATGTACGTGGCGAGGCCGCTAGTGGTCGTCCCGGTGAATATGGTCGCACCGAGAGGCGTCACTGGCGGATGCTGCGCGAGGACGCAGGACCCGACGTGTAGCAGCGCTACACGAGGGTCCGAGGACAAAGCGCAGCGCCGCCAGGGGCGCCTCGAATGCGAGCGTATTTGCCGGGACGGCCACTAGACGGCGCGACGGCCGGAGAAGGCGCGGCCCAGGGTCAGCTCGTCGGCGTATTCCAGGTCGGCGCCGACCGGCAGCCCGCTCGCCAGGCGCGTCACCGAGATCTCCGGGATGCGCTCGCGCAGGCCGGCGGCGATGTGCAATGCCGTGGCCTCGCCCGTCGTGGTGGGGTTGGTGGCGATGACCACCTCGCGGACGGGACGGGCGGGGTCTGCCTCCACCCGGTCATAGAGCTCGGCGATCTTCAGATCCTCGGGGTCCACCCCGTCGATCGGCGACAGCGCGCCGCCCAGCACGTGGTAGCGGCCCGCGAACTCATGCGTGCGCTCGATGGAGATGACGTCCGAGGGCTCCTCCACGACGCAGATGAGCTCCGGATCGCGACGCTCGTCGGCGCAGATGCGGCAGCGCGGCCCGTCGGCCAGGTTGAAGCACACCTCGCACAGGCCGATCCGCTCCTTGACCTCGCGGATGGCGTCGGCCAGGGCGAACGCCTCCTCGTCGGAGGCGCGCAGGATGTGGAAGGCGAGCCGTTGCGCGGTGCGACCGCCCACGCCGGGGAGCTTGGACAGCTCGGTGATGAGCCGTTGGACCGGGGGTGCGTACACGTGCAGGAGCTCGGGAGGCGGCGGAGGTGCGGGGGCGGTGGGGACTTCGAGTTCGTGGAGACTAGAGGCCGGGCAGGCCGAGACCGCCGAGGCCGCCCGGGCCACCAAGCCCGCCGGCGATGTTGCCCATCTTGTCGGCGGCCAGTTCCTGGGCGGCGCGCATGCCCTCGTTGATCGCGGCCAGCACCATGTCCTGGAGCAGCTCGACGTCGTCGGGGTCGACCGCCTGCGGGTCGATCGTGATCGACTTGATCACCAGATCCCCGGTCACCTGGACCTTGACCATCCCGCCGCCGGCCGAGGCGTCGACGACCTCGTCCTTGAGCGACTCCTGGGCGGCCATCATGTCCTCCTGCATCTTCTGAGCCTGCTTGAGCAGCTGCTGCATGTTGGGCTGTGGCATCAGTTCTCGGTCTCCTCGTCGTCGTCGAGCACTTCGTGGGCGTCGAACTCCTCCACCAATCGTTTCACGAGCTCGTCCTGGGAGAGGCCGCCGGGCTCGGTCGCCGGGTCGGCGGACTCCGGCTCGTCGCGCAGCTCGTAGCGCAGGGCAAGGGAGGTCCCGACGAACGAGCGCAGCGCGTCGGCAGTCGCGCGGCGGTTCTCGTCCTGCTCGGCCTTGCGCAGGTAGAACTGCTTGTCGGTGGGGAAGGCGAGCGTGAGCGCCTCGTCGTTGAGCGACACCGGGCGGGCAGCCGCCAACGATGACGCCAGCAGTTGGTTGTTTTCATTGAGGAGCTTGATGACTGCCGGCCAGCAGGCGGTCACGGTCTCGAGCTCCGGCGGACCGGCGGGCCGCGGTGGCGCGGCGGGCGGCTCGGGGGCTGCCGTCGCTTCTGGAGCCGGAGGCGCGGCCGGGGACGCCTCGGGGTCGCCTCCGTTGGCCTTCGGCTGGGGCGCCGCCGCGGTCTCGGCGACCGGGGCCGGGGCGGCAGCCGGGGCTGGAGCCGCAGCCGGGGCCGGGGCGGCAGCCGGGGCCGGGGCTGGAGCGGCAGCCGGGGCCGGGGCGGCAGCCGTCCCTGCCCGCCGCGGCGCGGGCCGCTGCCCGGCCAGCGCGGCCTCGAGGCGCTCGATGCGCGCCAGCAGCGCAGCCGCCGACGGGTCGACCTCGGGGGCGGTGGCCTTGATGAGCACGAGCTCGAGCTGGATCCGCGGCTGGGCGCCGTTGGCGGTGGCCTCCAGCGCGGCCGAGACGAGGTCCAGCAGGCGCACGATGTCGGTGCCGGCCAGCTCCTGGGCCTGGGTGAGCAGCCGTTGGTCGCGCTCGGGCGTGACGCGGAGCTCCTCGGGCACCTCCTCGAGCATCTTGACCGCCAGCAGCTCGCGGCCGTGGACCTCGAGGTCGCGCAGGATCTGGCCCGGGTCGCGCCCCGCCGAGGTGAGCGAGGCGGCGCTGCGCAGGGCGGCGGCGGGATCGTGGGCGATGACCGCGTCCAGCGCCTCGAACAGCTGCTCGGCGTCGGCCACGCCCAGGACGGCCAGGACGTCGGCGGAGGTGATCTGCTCCTCGTCGCCGGCGTAGGTGAGGAGCTGCTCGAGCGTGCCGAGCGCGTCGCGGAAGCTGCCGGTGGCGTGGCGGGCGATGAGCGCCACGGCGCCCTGCTCGATGCTGATCTGCTCGGTGGCGGCGACGCGCCCGACCACGGTGGCGACCTGCTCGACCGTGGGGCGGCCGAAGTCGAAGCGGTGGCAGCGGTCCACGACGGTCGGCAGCACCTTCTGAGCCTCGGTGGTGGCCAGCACGAAGATCGTTCGCGGCGGCGGCTCCTCCAGCGTCTTGAGGAACGCGTTCCACGCCTGGGGCGAGAGCATGTGGGCCTCGTCGAGGATGTAGACCTTGTGGCGGCCTGACAGCGGCGCGTAGGCGACACGCTCACGCAGGTCGCGGATGTCGTCGACGGAGTTGTTGGAGGCGGCGTCCATCTCGATCACGTCCATGGACGTGGCGTTGGCGATCGAGACGCAGGACTCGCACACCCCGCACGGGGTGATCGTCGGGCCATGCTCGCAGTTGAGGCTGGCGGCCAGGATCTTGGCCGTGCTCGTCTTGCCCGTCCCGCGAGAGCCCACGAACAGGTAGGCGTGGTGGACCTTCCCGCGCGTGATGGCGTTGGACAGCGTGCGCACCACCTGCTCCTGACCGACCATGTCGGTGAAGGTGCGGGGGCGGTGGCGGCGGTAAAGGGACGGCCCGGTGGACACAGTTATGTCGAGTCTAGGGCTCGCGTCGGGGGCACCGCCCGCCCTCCGCGGACACGCTCTGTCCGCGGGACGGGGGGCGAAGATGGACCGTGCACCCTCTTTCGAAACCGGGCCCGAGGCGCGGCCGTCGTTTGATGACTCCGGTCTGGCGCTCCCGTCGCGCCTGGAGGTGACCGCTTAAGGCTGCTTCCTTCCGGATCTGACCTGGTTCACAGCTCTCCATCGCAACAGGACCAGACCATCACCGCCTCAAACGGGGCGCTGACCTCGGGCCTCCAGCCCCTCGAGAGGGAATTCAGCCCCGCTAGAGCGGATTGTGGGTACAGGGCACCGCTAGCACCCCGCCTAGCACGGTCCGCTGTGAATGCTAGTTGGTTTTCAGGCCCGGCGAGGGACAAGGTATGGCCGATCCCATACCCCCGGCCACTGGTGGCCCTGGCCGACCGGGGCGATGATCCTCCCGGGTCTCACATCCTGTTGAGACTCGGGAGCCCCGGGCGGGGTGAGGGTCACCGGCCTGACCGGCACGTCGCCCGGGCCATCCCACCCCCCAGGGCGGCCGGCGCGGGCCACGGCGCGGCCCGGCCCACGCCACGCCCGCAGGAGCCGCGGATCGGGGATGACCAGAAACCGGGGCCCGCGTAGAATGCTCGTCCGAGGGCGCGTAGCTCAGTGGGAGAGCGCTCGCTTCACACGCGAGAGGTCGCTGGTTCAAGCCCAGCCGTGCCCATCACCATCGAAGCGCTCTTCAGGAGTCGAGGGCGGGATTCTCACCGGGCGGACTCGCGTGCGGTACGGTGACGCTCATGGCCGGGGCCGAGACCGACTGGAATCGTCCTCCGCTCGGTGCTCCTGACATCGAGACGCGTCGCCTGGACAAGCGCCGGTACGAGAAGGAGCTCGAGCGGCTGCAGGTGGAGCTCGTACGCCTCCAGGATTGGGTCCTTCACAAGCGCCTGAAGGTGGTGGTGGTCTTCGAGGGCCGCGACACCGCCGGCAAGGGCGGGACGATCAAGCGGATCACGGAGAAAACGAACCCCCGCGTGGTGCGCACCGTCGCCTTGGGGACGCCGACCGAGCGCGAGCGGTCGCAGTGGTATTTCCAGCGCTACGTCGCGCACCTCCCCGCCGCCGGCGAGATCGTCCTGTTCGACCGCAGCTGGTACAACCGCGCCGGAGTCGAACGGGTCATGGGCTTCTGCACGCAGGCGGAGTACGAGGAGTTCATGCGCACGTGCCCACAGTTCGAGCGAGACCTGCTCCACTCCGGGATCATCCTGATCAAGTACTGGCTTTCGGTCAGCGATGAGGAGCAGGAGCGGCGCTTCAAGGCCCGGCTCAAGGACCCCGCGAAACAGTGGAAGCTCAGCGGGATGGACCTCGAGGCCCGCCGGCGCTGGGTCGATTACGCGGAGGCCAAGGACGACATGTTCGCCTACACCGACACGCGGGAGTCCCCCTGGTACGTCGTCGAGGCTGATGACAAACGGACCATGCGGCTGAATCTCATCAGCCACCTCCTGAGCCTCATCCCCTACGAGGAGGTTCCGCGCGAGAAGATCACGCTCCCCAAGCGCCAGAGCCGCGCCTATGTCCGTCCGCCGCAGGGCGAGCAGAACTTCGTGCCGGCGCGATACCACGTCGGGTAGTCAGCCCCGCGCCTGCAAGCGATCTGCGCTCCGCGGCGTTGGTAGGGATCGAGCCCGCTTTCGCACAACCGTGAGACGGCTTACGCGCAATCCGCTGCGGGACCAGGGCCCGCGCAGCGAGGCGCTCCGTCCAGAGATGGGCCGTTACCTCGACCGCGACATCGTCGATTGGTATCGAGCCCATACCGCGGTCTTTCCGAGTGAGCACGCGTTCCTGGCCGATCTGGAGCGGCGTCCGGCGAGACGGCTGCTCGACGCGGGGGTGGGGCGGGGCGAACGACGGAGTACTTCGCTGGCCTGGCCGACGAATACGTCGGCCTTGACTTCTCGTCGGCCATGGTCGACGTATGTCGCGCGAGGTTCCCGGGTGTGCGCTTCGAGGTCGGCGACGTGCGGGATCTCTCGCACTTTGCCGACGACGAGTTCGACGTCGTCCTCTTCAGCTTCAACGGCATCGACTCCGTCGGGGGCGACGTCGCCCGCCAACGTGCCTTCGGTGAGCTGCGCCGCGTGTGCGCGAGCGGCGGCAGGCTGTTCTTCTCGAGCAAGAACCTCAACCAGCTTCCGGACGACAGGCGTCTGTCGGTGCAGATTCGCCGTGCCCTCGCCGCCGACGACGCCGCGGCGGTGCCCCTACGCGTGGCCCGAGGAGCGGGGCGGTTTGCACGTGCGCGCGCGCTGAACCCGTCGGCTCGTCGGATCCTGACCAGGGGCGGCGGCCTGGTGGCAGACGACCGCGACGGGATGCAGATCCTGCGCCACTACTACGTGCGTCCGGACGTTCAGGTCTCGCAGCTGCAGGCGCTCGGCTTCTCCGAGGTCGAGATCTATGGGATGGACGGCGAACGGGTGGCCTACGAGCAGCTGACACGCGTCCGCGGCTGGTGGCTTCACTATCTCTGCCGCAGCACATGAGTCCGCAAGGGCGCGCGGGGTGTGGTCGCGCCGTTCCCCGGACCAGTGGGGTCAGGACTCGCAGGCGACGCCGTCGTGGTCGCGGTCGAGCTTGGGGTTGGCGGCGTAGTCGGGGGTGCCGCGCAGGATCGGCGTGACCCCGGCGGCACGCGCCGCGGTGCAGTTGGCATACACATGCCCGACGCCTGATCCTCCACCGCCTCGGCTGGTGGTGGTGTGACTGGAGCTGGTGGGGGTCGGCGTCGGCGCAGCGCGGGTGACAGTCACCGGGATGGGCGCGCCGGCCGCGGGGAGCTTCTGGCCGGGGCAGGTCGCGAGCACCCGGCTGATCGCGTCCTTCTCGGCTTGGGTGACCCACAGGTGGTATTTGATCTTCACGGCGACCTGCTCGGCGACGTAGTCGCAGCGAAACGCCTTGTTGGAGGGCAGCCAGGTGGCGGCGTCCCCGTCACCCTTGGAGCGGTTGGTGTGTGCGTCGACGGCCAGCAGCTCAAGCGGGTCGTTGGCGAACGCGACCCGGCGCTCCGGCGTCCACTGCTGCGCGCCTTTCTGCCAGGCGTCAGACAGCGCGACGACATGGTCGATGTCGACCTCGCTGGCGCCGCGCGTGTACCGGATACGCTCGGCGGTGTAGGGGTCTGCGAGCACGCCGGACTTCACGCGGCAGCTGTCCAGGTAGGTCTTGGCGGTCAGATCGCGGGTGAGGATGCGGTCGCGGGTGTCACAGCCCCCGGTGTCGCTCCACCCATCCCCGAACTGCTCGCGGGTGTAACCGGTCTTCGGCGCGCGGCCCTTGACCAGCAGCGTGGCCAGCGCCGAGGCGGCCGTGCCCGCCGCGGGCTTGACCGGCGTGGCCCTGGCGGCGTGCCGGGCTTTCGTGGCCGTCCGCCGGCGCGCGTGCCGCTTGGCCTTGAGCGTGGTGGTGCGCGGCGGGGCGGCCTGGGTGCTCGTCGCGGCTGGCGTGGTGATGGTGGTCGGGGTGCTCGTCTCACCGCAACCGGCGGCGGCCAGCGCGGCGGCGGCGAGAACGGCGGGGAGGAAGAGGCGGCAGCGCATGGTGAGACGATGCGGCGTAAAGGGACCCGCACCGGCACACGGCTCGCCATACGCGCGTTGGCGCCCCTGCGAGGAGCGGCCGGATTGACCATACGCCGACCACTGGACGCGCACCACCGCGGGATGCCATACCGGCGGTCGGGGACCAGCCGCGGCCTACCGTGGACGGCTGTACCTACTTCTTCTTGCCGGTGGTGACGTCGTGGGAGGGTCCCCGCAGCTGCGCTCGCCGTCCGCACCGCGCGCCGGTAGCCTCGGCGCGGTGTTCGACCACGTCGGCATCTCCGTCTCAGACCTGGCCGCGTCCGAGCGCTTCTACCGCACCGTGTTATCCGCGCTCGGCGCCGATCCCGGCCACGCGGACGACGAGCTCGTCGAGTGGGAGGACTGGGACATCGTGGCCACGGACCGCGAGCATCCGGTGACCCGCGGCCTGCACGTCGGCTTCCGTGCGCCGACCCGCGAGGCCGTGGACGCCTTCTGGCAGGCGGGGATCGACGCCGGCTTCCGCGACGACGGGGCGCCCGGGCCGCGCGCGATCTACGGACCCGACTACTACGGCGGCTTCCTGCTCGACCCGGACGGCAACAGCGCCGAGGCCGTGCACGGCGAGCGCTCGAGCCCGGTGCCCCCCGGCTGCATCGACCACCTGTGGATCCGCGTCGCGGACCTCGAGGCGTCCAAGCGCTTCTACACGACGATCGCGCCGTACGCGGGGATCCGGCTAGGCGACGACGAGCCCGGGCGCGTGCAGTTCGCCGGCGGCGACTACAGCTTCTCGCTGATCGACGACGAGCGGCCGCTCACCGAGCACGTCCACCTCGCCTTCCCCGCCGGAGACGACGCGACGGTGCGGTCCTTCCACGCCGCCGCGCTGGCCGCCGGATACGACGACCACGGCGGCCCTGGCGAGCGCCCCCTCTACCACCCCGGCTACTACGGCGCGTTCGTGCTCGACCCCGACGGTCACAACGTCGAGGTGGTCAACCACAATCGCTGAGCGATGCACGACGTCGTCCCGTCGGCATCTCCGCGCTGAGCTCACTGGGGCGGTTGCAGGACGATCCGCCCTCGCAGGCCACCGGCGGCCAGTCGTTCGTGGGCGGCGGCCACGGTGTCGAGTGGCTGCACGGCGGCGACACGGGGCGTGAGGCGCCCGGCGTCCACGAGCGCGGCGAGCTCGGCCAGGCGCGGCGCGTCGGTGCGGATCCAGACGTTGTGCACGCGCGTGCCGCGCAGGGGCGGTGGCGCGGCGCCGGCGGCCACGGCGACAAACGCACCGCCGTCACGGACGGCGTCGAGCGCCGAGATGCCGATCACGGCGGCATCCAGCGCGCCGTCGACACCGCCCGGGACGGCGCGACGGACCGACGCGCGGAGATCCTCAGAGCGCCCCACGAACACGTCCGCGCCGAGCTCGCGCACGAGTGACTCATCGCCCGCGGAGGCGACAGCGACGGTCCGGAGGCCGCGCAGCGCCGCCAACTGGAGCACGAAGCCGCCGAGGGCGCCGGCGGCTCCGGTGACGAGCAGCCATTGACCGTCGCCGAGCGCGAGGAGGTCCAGCGCCTGGACGGCGGTCAGGCCGTTGAGTGGCACGGTCGCCGCCTCGACTGGCGAGACGGTGTGCGGCGCCGGAGCGACCGCCTCGGTGTCCAGGACCACGTACTCGGCCTGTGCGCCGACCGGCGCGCTGAGCAGATCCCGCATCGCGATCACCCGATCGCCGGTCCGGAAGTGCTCGACGCCGAGGCCGACCTCATCGACCACGCCGGCCAGATCCCAGCCGATGCCGATCTGCCCGGTGGTGGGCGCCAGCCCGCTGTCTGACAACCAGCCGGCACGGGTCGCGACGTCGACCGGGTTGACGGCGGCAGCCTGCACACGGATACGCACCTGGCCCGCCATGGGCTCGGGGGCCTCGAGCTCAGCGACCTCGAGCACCTCGGGGCCTCCGAAGCGATGGATGACGACCGCCTTCATGAGCGACCTCCTCAGACGTGGGAACAGAACCTCCCATGACAATAAGAGCGCTACTCTCTTTTGGGAAGAAGGCACCTAAAAGTGCGTATCCGATGTGGAGGTGTGCCTTGGCGACGATGACCGCAGCCCAGCGCCGGGAAAGAGCGCGTCACGCCTACAACGCGTATGTGGCGGAGTGCCCCTCGCGTCAGGTGCTCGACGCCATCAGCGACAAATGGGTGACGCTCGTCCTCACCGCCCTCGCCGATGGGCCGCTGCGCTACGGCGAGCTCGCGCGCCGGATCGCCGGCGTGAGCCAGAAGATGCTCACCCAGACACTGCGGCGGCTCGAGCGAGATGGGCTGCTGACCCGGACGATCACCCCGACCGTTCCGGTCCGCGTCGACTATGAGCTGACCGCGCTGGGGGAGACGATCCTGCCGGTCGTCGTCGCGATCAAGCAGTGGTCCGAGGCTCACATCACCGAGATCCACGTCGCTCGGGACACCTATGACGAACGCGCCGGCGGCTGAGCCACGCGCGCCTTCGTCGTGGCGCCCCGCCGGCGTCTACAGCCCGTCGAGCAGGCGCCGGATCGCCGCGGTGTAGGTGTTGAGCGCGGCGCGCCCTCGGTGGGTCAGTGCCACAGAGGTCCTTGACGCCGGGCCGTTGCCACTCTTCTCGGAGGCGAGGTAGCCCGCATCCTCCAGCTTGCGCAGGTGGGTGATCAGGTTGCCGGGCGTCAGGCCGATCATGTCCTGCAGACGAGGGAAGGACAGGGCGTCCCCGTCCGGCAACGCCGCCAGCGTGGCGACGATCTGCAGCCGGGCGGGAACGTGGATCAACGGGTCGAGCGCGTCGAGGGTCACCGGCGTCGCAGCCATGCCTGAGCCGCGCTGTATCCGAGAACGACGACGCAGAGCCCGATCCCGTCGATCAGCCACACCCCGCGCGGTCCCGCAAACGCGCCGGCCGCGGCGACGCACATGACGGCGATCGCGATGCCGAAGCCGGGCCAGTCCTCGCGGGCGGCCTGCAGCCCGGCTGCCACCGCGCCCATGGCGATCAGCTGCGCCGTCAGGGGGTAGATCCCGTAGACGATCCCGTTGCTCACCCCGTCATGGTGCAGCACGCCCTGGAACACCGACACGGCGACGAGGGCGGTGACGATCGCCGCTCCGAACGCGCGCTGCTGACGGACCGAGCGCCCGCTGACCCCGGACAGGGCGCGTCGCTGGAATGTCACCGCGGTGGCGATCCAGCAGGCCAGGATGCCGTACATGACCACCAGGCCCGCGGCGGTCGGTCCCTTGTAGGGGTGCTGTCCGCGGACCGACAACCAGACCGCACCGAGGGCGAGCAGCGCCGCCGTTGCCCCGATCAGCGAGAGCTGCGGTGAGCTCAGGTCCAACCGGCGCCGGGCCTGCCGCGTGGTCTGGTCGAGCAGCTTCGCCGCTTCGCGCGGATCGAACGAGCCGTCCGGGTCCGATGCGGCGGTGTCGTCGATGTCACGTGTGCCATTCATCGCCCTGCCCCTCCTGCGTTTAAGTTTGCGCGACAAACATTACCAAGGTTTGCGATGCAAAGTCAAGCCCAGATGCGCCTCGGATCACCGAATATCGTCTGACCGATGCGTCGCCGCGGGCCCCCATGACTCTCCTGAAGGCGGCCAACCTCGGCGTGAAGTTCCTGCTGGAGCTGGCTGCGTTCGCGGCTTTCGCCTGGTGGGGCGGTACGGTCGGTCACGGCGTCGTCTCCGTGGTCATCGCCATCGCGGCCCCGGCGCTCGCCGTGGTCGTATGGGGACGGTGGGCCGCGCCGCGCGCACCACGCCGGCTGGCGGTCGCCCGGCGCGTGCCGCTCGAGCTGGCGGTGTTCGCGCTGGCCGCGGTGGCCATCGGCACCGTCAGCGTCATCGCGGGTGTCGTGCTGGCGGTCGCGGTGGCGATCAACGCCGCGCTGCTGACGGCCTTCGGACAATGGGAGAACGAGTGACCTGAGCGGGCCGGCCGGCCACTAGAGTCCGCCGCAACCCAAAGGAGGAGAACATGGCCGGTGACGCGCGACTTGCCGGACAGCTCGACGAGGTGCTGTCAGATGCCGTGACGCGAGGGATCGCCGCGGGACTGGCCGCCGTGGTGGTCGACCGCGACGGTGAGCTCTACCTCGGGACCGCCGGGAGCGTGGTCGCCGGCGAGGACCGCCCGGTGACGGCCGAGACGGTGTTCCGAATCGCGTCGATGACCAAGCCGCTGGTCACCGTGGCCGCGCTGCAACTCGTGGAGGCCGGGCGGCTGGGGCTGGACGACGAGGTGGCGTCGATCGTGCCGGCTTTTGCCCGTCTGCAGGTGCTCGACGGCTTTGACGGGGACCAGCCCGTCCTGCGTCCCGCCGGGTCGGCGGCCACGATCCGGAACCTCCTCACGCACACCTCCGGGTGCGGCTACTGGTTTGGCAACGCCGACCTGGCCCGCTATCAGGAGCTGACCGGCCTGCCCGACATCATCGAGAGCCGGCTCGGCGCGCTGGAGGCCCCGCTCATGTCCGATCCGGGCACGCGGTGGGAATACGGGATCAGCGTCGACTGGCTGGGCCAGGTGATCGAGACGGTCACCGGCCAGGACCTCGGCGCCTACCTCGGCGAGCACGTGCTCGGGCCGCTGGGGATGGCGGACACGACCTTCTCCCCCACGCCGGAGGCGCGCCAGCGCCTCATGACCCTGCATGAGCGCCCCGAGGGCGGCGGGCTGGTGGTGAGCGAACGCGAATGGGTGGAGACCCCGGAGTTCTCCGCCGGCGGCCATGGGCTGTACTCGACGGCGCGCGACTACGGCCGCTTCCTGCGCGCCATGCTCCGCGGCGGCGAACTGGACGGCGCTCGCGTGCTCAGCACGGAGAGCGTCGACCTGGCCTTCTCGGATCAGCTCAACGGGCTGCCGCTCCCCGACCTCATCCCCACGCAGGCGCCGTGGCTGGTGCACGACGTGGTCGCGCTGCCATTCCGCCAGAGCTGGGGCTTCGGCTTCCAGCTCATGCTGGAGGACATTCCCGGCATGCGGCGGGAGGGCTCGGGGTTCTGGTCGGGCGTGCTCAACACCCACTTCTGGATCGACCGCTCCAGCGGCGTCGCCGGCGCGGTGCTGACGCAGTTGATCCCGATGTTCGACCAGGCGCTGCTGGAGGTTCTGGCCGGTTTCGAGATGGCCGTCTACGCGGGCGATTGACCCGCCGCTGGCCACGCTTACTCGCGCACCCCGACTGCCTCGACCGGCCGCGCTCGCAACGCGCCGCGCTCTACATCTCAGAGACGACCGTCAAGACACACGTCACCCACATCCTCGCCAAGCTGGGGCTGAGTGACCGCGTCGAAGGCGTGGTGCGGGCGGACCAGTCAGGCGTCATCGACGCCGACGCTCGTATCTGAGTCGGCTCCACGCTACGCGGCCGGCACTTCGAGCGCGGCGATGGCGCACTGCAGGGCGGGCTCGAGGTCATTGGCGCGCGGGCGGGCATACAGCGGGCCGGCGCCGTCGCTGAGCAGCAGACGGATCTGAGCGAGGCCACGGGCATCGAGCGGCTCATCAGCGAGCAAGCGATCGGCCAGGCCCTGAAGGGTGTCGCGCGATCGCCAGACCTTGGCGCGGCAGATCGGAACGTTGAAGTTCCTCGGGCGCACGCGGTGGTGGACGTCGTTGAGCAGTCTCCGAATAGCCCGGGCCAGCTCGGCGCGCGTCGGGCAGCCGATGAGGTCGTGGGCCCGTACCGAGAGATGCGCGCGCGAGTCGGGCGAGATGCCCGCAGCCAACGCCCGGTCGGCCTGGTGCGCCCATACCCGCGCGCGTACCAGTGCGATGGGCCGAGTGCGCTCCAGCCTGATGCACCCGGGATGCCGCTCGTCTGCCAAAACCAGCATGTTCATGACGATCACCCGCCACCTGTGTTGCTCTGCCGGCCCCGCTATGTCATCACTCACCACAACGGTATCCACACCGCGTCACCGGCAAGCAGACGCTGTTCACGCCCGGACATCGCCGGCGCCGGCGCCGGTAGGCTCCCACCCGCCATGGCCTACGACCGGCTGCTGCGCCGCTCGGTCGTCGGGGCGGGTCCCTACGTCCCCGGCGCGAGCGCCCAGGAGACCAAGGCGCGGCTCGGCCGCGAGGACCTCGTCCGCCTCAACTGGAACGAGAACCTGTTCGGCCCGCTCCCGGGCGTGATCGAGGAGACGGCCACTGCGCTGGACGCCGCCTGGGCCTACCCCGAGGAGGCCTACGAGCAGTTTCGCGAGGCCGTCGCCGCGTGGGCCGGCGCACGGCGAGACGAGGTGGTCCCCGGCCACGGCATCCAGGCGCTCACGCTGGCGCTCGCCGGCACGTTCCTGGACCCGGGCGACCGCGTCATCGTTCCCCGCCCCACCTACGGCCTCTACGCGCAGGTGTGCGCCACCGCCGGCGCCGAAGTGCGCCGGGTACCCACCGACCCGGCGCACGGGCTGGACCTCGCGGCGATCGCGCGCGCCGCCGGCGACGCCCGCGCCAAGCTGGTGTGGATCTGCGATCCCAACAACCCGACGGGGCGGCGGCTGGAGCCCGCCATGTGGGCGAGCTTCCTGGATGCGCTGCCCGACGGCTGCGTCGTGGTGGCCGACGAGGCCTACGTGGACTACGTGGCGCCCGACCACCGGATCGACCGGCTCGCTGACATCCGGGCGGGTCGGCCGGTGATCGTGATGCGGACGTTCTCCAAGATCTTCGGGCTGGCCGGGCTGCGACTCGGCTACCTGCTCCTTGATCCCGCGCTCGCCGGCCACGTCAACGCGGTGCAGGAGCCGTTCAACGTCAACGTGGCGGCGCTGGCGGCGGGGATGGCCAGCCTGCGCCGGGTCGACCAGTTGCCGGCGCGGCGCGACCAGGTGGCCCGCGCCCGGCGGGCGCTGTGCGAGCCGCTGCGATCGACGGCGATCCGCTCCATTCCGTCACACGCCAACTTCGTGCTCCTCGACCTCGCCGGCGAGGACGACATGCGCCTCGCTGACGCGCTCGCCCGCCAGGGCATCCTGGTCCGCGCCGGCACCGAGTTCGGCCTGCCCGGCTACGTGCGGGTGACAACGGCCGGGCAGGCGCTGATGGCCGACGTGGCCGCCCGCCTGGTCGCGCTCGCGGCCCCCGGCCCGGGCGCCGGCTAGCAGCAATTGACCTCCCGCCCACCCAAAGGACCGGAGAAACCTGACCTTTTGAGAGTGCCACGGCCTCATGGCATCCGGGAGTCTTGAGGGAAGTGGACGCCCGGATCGTCACTCGCCCGCTTGAGGCTGCGCGCTTCGAGGTCCTCCCCTTCGCCCGGAGCATGGACGAAGCGTCGAAGCTGCCCGAGAAGGTGCGCCTCACCATCACCTGCTCCCCCAAGCACGGCCCCGACCGCTCGGTCGAAGTCGCCGCGAAGCTGCGCGAGATGGGACATCAGGTCACCGTCCACGTCGCCGCGCGCATGGTCACCGACCGTCACCACCTCGACCGCATCCTGTCCGCGATGGCGCAGGCCGGCGCCGACGACATGTTCCTGATCGGCGGCGACGCCGACCCGCCACTCGGGGCCTACGCCTCCGCGGGCGAGTTGCTCGAGGTCGTGGCCACCCACCCGCAGCGGCCGCGGACGATCGGCATCGCCGGGTACCCCGAGGGCCATCCCGCGATCGACGACGAGGCGCTCGGGCGGGCGCTGACTGACAAGTGCCGCCACGCCGACTACGTGACCACGCAGATGTGCTTTGACCCCGACGCCCTGGTGGCGTGGGTCTCTGACCAGCGCGCCCGCGGCATGGCGCTGCCGGTCCTCATCGGGGTACCCGGGAAGGTGTCGCGTACCAAGCTGCTGGAGCTGTCGGCGCGGATCGGCGTCGGCCCGTCACTCTCATTTCTGCGCAAGCAGCGTGGGATCCGTGCGCTCCTGTCCAAAGGATCGACAGCCGACAAGCTCTATGAGAAGCTCGTGGTTGCGGTCGATGACCCAGCGCTCCATATCGCGGGCTTTCACATCTTCACGTTCAACCAGCTGCTCGAAACCTGGCGGTGGCACCGCGCGCATGACGACGCGCACGCCGGCCGCGCTCGGGCCGCGGGGCGGTCCCTCCGCCTCGCAGAGCCTGAGCAGGGGTCGGCGTAGGGCCGGCCGCAGCGCCGATTAAGGAGAGACGCCATGGCACCCAGCAACCTGCAAGAAGTCCTCGACGCGTCGGATAGCACCGTCGAACTGCTGCGCAACTCGCAGATCGGCGCCTACATCTACCCGGTGGTCCCGTACGAGTTCACCAACTGGCGCCGCGAGCAAATCGCCTGGCGGGAGACCGCGGTTCTGTTTGACCAGACCCATCACATGGCGAACCTGTTCATGCGCGGGCCGGGAGCGATCAAGCTCATCTCGGACACGGGGATCAACAGCGTCGCCAACTTCCCGGTCAACATGGCCAAGCAGTTCGTCCCCTGCACGCCCGCCGGGCACGTGATCGGCGACGGCATCCTCTTCCACCTCGATGAGGAGGAGTACGTGTGGGTCGGGCGCGCGCCGGTGGCCAACTGGCTGGCCTACCAGGCGGAGACCGGCGACTACGACGTCGAGATCGAGAAGGACGACCGCTCGCCCTCGCGCCCGTACGGCAAGGCGGTCACCCGGGCGTACTGGCGCTTTCAGATCCAGGGGCCGAACGCGTGGCAGGTCATCGAGAAGGTCAACGGCGGCCCGGTGGAACAGCTCAAGTTCTTCCGTATGGCCGAGATGAACGTCGGCGGCCAGCGCGTGCGCACGCTGCGCCACGGGATGGCCGGCGCCCCTGGCCTGGAGCTGTTCGGCCCGTACGAGAGCTATGACGAGATCCGCGGGACGATCCTCGAGGCCGGGCGCGAGTTCGGCATGGAGCCTTGCGGCGCCCGCGCGTACGCCTCCAACACCCTGGAGTCAGGCTGGATCCCCTCGCCGCTGCCCGCCATCTACACCGGCGAAGCGTTGCGTGGCTACCGCGAGTGGCTCGGCGCCGACAGCTACGAGGCCACCAACGCGCTGGCCGGGAGCTTCGTCTCCGACGACGTCGAGGACTACTACACCAACCCGTGGCAGCTCGGCTATGGGCCGTTCGTGAAGTTTGACCATGACTTCATCGGGCGCGACGCGCTCGAACAGATCGACGCCGAGTCCCAGCGCCACAAGGTCACCCTCGCCTGGGACGGCGAGGACATGGCCAAGATCTTCGCCTCGCTGTTCGACGTCGAGGGCGAGCCGTACCAGTTCTTCGACCTGCCGATCGCCAACTACGGATCGTCGAACTTCGACTCCGTGCTGGACCCCGATGGCAACGTCATCGGCTACTCGATGTTCAGTGGCTACAGCGCCAACGAGAAGCGAGCGCTGTCGCTGGCCACGATCAACCCCAACGTCGAGATCGGCAGCGAGGTCACGGTGGTATGGGGCGAGCCCAACGGCGGCTCGCGCAAGACGACGGTGCAGCCCCACCAGCAGATCAAAGTGCGCGCCGTGGTCAGCCCGGTCCCGTACTCGGTGACCGCGCGCACGGGGTACGCCGAGGGCTGGCGCACCGCCGCCGCGGGCTGATCGAAAATCGCGACGTCTACCTGGAGCTGGCGGACGGGATCGCCCGCCAGCTCTGAGGCGCGTAGGACCGCCGCACGCTCTCTACGTAGGGCACGGGAGCGACCACGGCGCGCAGCTCCGTCTGGACGTGGCGTTCGACGGTGGGCTTGCCCGAGCCGCCGTCCTCCTCGCCCCATACCAGCGTCACCTCGGTGCCGGGCTCGGCGTGCTGGGCGTCGAGCACGGCCAGGGTGAGCATCTTGCCCTCGTTGGCGCTGTAGCCGATCCAGGTCGAGACTCCGACGGTGCCGCCGTTGACGGTGACCTTGTCGAATGGGTGCATGGCGTAGACGGCCGAGGGCCAGTCCATGAACTTGGCCCGCTGGCTCGGCGCGCGGCCGAACATCATGCCGATGGTGCGCGCCACGTCGTCGTCGTCGAGCGCGAGCGTCACCTTGACGCGATGCTCATCGTCGCGCGCCATCTGCTCGAGCGCATCGCGGCCGATGAAGTCGTGGTCGAACTTGACCAGATGCCCGTAGCCCAGGTCCCACGGCGTGAAGTAGTAGTCCTCGATGTCGTCGGAGTAGAAGCTCCCGCCGATCGACGCCGCGCCCTCATAGCCGGCCGCTGGCAGCCAGCGGCGGTAGTCAGCCAGGGCCTCGCCGGTGTAGATGGCGGGCAGCGGCGAGGGGATCCAGCCGGACTCCAGCGCGTTTGACGAGTACGCGCGGCCGCCGACCTGGCGCAGGCCGAACTCCTCGCCGGTGGCGACGATCGCGTCACGGACGGCTTCGCCGTCGTCCCACGGGCCGAACAGCTCCCAGCCCGCCTGCCCGGCCATGCCATGACGCAGGGCGCGAACCTCGCGGCCGGCGATCGTGACGGTGGTCAGGTTGAAGAACTTCAGCTCCGGCGCGGGCCGGCCGAGCACGGCGTCGATGACCTCCATGGCCCGGGGCCCCTGGACCTGGAAGCGGTACGAGCGCCGACGGCCATCGGAGCGCATCGCGCTGCGTTCGTCGCGCTCGAGCTCGACGTCGTAGTGGCCCGTCTGGGCGTGGAAGGTCACCCAGTTGAGCACCGGCGCCCGGCCCACCATGTTGTACTCGTCGCCGGCGAGGTGAAAGAGGATGACGTCGCCGATGACGTACCCGTCCGGGGTGCACGGGACGAACTGCTTGGCCCTGTCGACCGCAAAGCCGGCAAACGTATTCACGCCGAGTTGTGAGAGCAGGGCCAGCGCATCGGGACCGCGCACCGCCAGCTCCGCCATGTGGTAGGACTGGTTGAACAGCACGCAGGTTCGCTGCCAGGCGAGCTGCTCATCGCGCCAGTTGGTGAACTCGGCCGGGACGCCCGGATAGACGTTGGGACCGGCCTGTGAGTTGCGCAACAGGACCGCCGGACTGACACTGTCGCCCAGCAGGTCGGCGAGACTTCGTCGCTCACTCATGGTGTTCGTTCTCCCTCTGTCCTGTTGATCGTCGCTGCACCGAGTCACACCTCATGTCGCCGGATCCACCGCGGCGGCGGCCGCCTCGGCCGCGCTTCCCAGGTACGCGGCCATGACTGCCGGGTCCCGGCGCACCACGTCGGGCACGCCGTTGGCGATCACGCGCCCGAACTCCAGCACCACCACCCGGTCACAGATGCCCAGGACCAGCCCCATGTCATGGTCGATGAGCAGCGTCGACTGGCCCAGGTCGGCCAGTTCGCGCAGGCGGCGTCCCAGGGCCTGGCTCTCCCGGGTGTCCATGCCGGCGGCCGGCTCGTCGAGGCACAGCAGGCCCGGATTGCCGACCACCGCTCGGGCCAGCCCGACGAGCTTGCGCTGACCCTCGGAGAGCTCGGCGGGCATGGCCTCGGCCACCGGCGCGAGCCCCATCCGCTCGAGGACGGCCTCGATGTCCTCGGGCGCGGCGGCAGCGCCCGCGGCCACGGTGAGGTTCTCGCGGACGTCGAGGTCGTCAAACAGGTCGGTGCCCTGCCAGGTGCGCGCGCAGCCCGCGGCGGCGATCGCCTGGGGCGCCTGGCCCGCGACGGCGTGCCCGCGCAACTCGACGTCACCTGAGTGGCGCACGAAGCCCGTGATGGCGTCGATGAACGTCGTCTTACCGGCGCCGTTGGGGCCGATGAGGCCGACCAGCTCGCCCTCCCCCACCTCGAGGTCGACGTCGGTGAGGGCGTGCACGCCGCCGAAGGCGACCGACAGCCCGTGGACACGTAGCACCGGTGGCGCGCCGACCGCGCTCGCGCGTCGGCGCTCTCGGGCTTCGGCGGCGTCGGGCTCCGGCGGGCGCAGCGCGACCTCGGGCAGGTCCGGGCTGAACGTCGGCCGGCGATGGGTCTTGCGGTAGAAGGCACCGGCAACGCCATCGGGGTTCTGGATGAGGGTGACGATGAGGATGACTCCGCCGAAGAGCAGGAACCAGTTTCCGTTGAGCCCGAACCACTTGTCCAGGGCGTAGGGGAACAGCGCCTGGGTGGAGATCAGCCCGGCGAAGGCCGCGCCCGAGATGAGCGTGATCCCGCCCGCATAGGCGAAGGCGATGAGGCTGAGGGCGATGAAAGCGTCGAAGCGATCACCGCTCACCGAGCCGAAGTTGTAGGCGTAGAGGGACCCGGCGACCCCGGCGATGATCGCGCTGATGGCGAACGCCGCGAGCTTGACGTTGCGTGGGTTGATCGCCGCGGCGGCAGCGGCGCGCTCGTTGGAGCGCACGGCGAGCATGCGCTGCCCCAGCCTGCCGCGTCGCACGTACGCCACCGCCAGGCATACGGCGATGGTGACGATGAGAACGAGCCAGCCGAACACCGGGCTGGGCTGGTTGCCGTCCAGCCCGCGGAAGTGAGCCGCGGGCCCCAGGTCGAGCCCGAGGAGGTGGGGCTCGGGCACCGGCGAGCCGGTCTGCCCACCGCCCCACGTCGGGTTGGTGAAGCCGAAGTTCTCGATCGCCACCGCGGCCGCGAGCGTCACCACCGCCAGACTGACCCCGCGCACCCGGAGCGCCGAGACGGCGGTGAGCATGCCCAGGACGAGGGCAGCCGCGGTCCCGATGATGGGCGCGAAGGGGAACCCGATCCCCGCGTTGACGGCCAGGTGCGAGATGGTGAAGCCCGCCACCCCGGCCAGGGACAGCTGCACGACGGAGATCTGGCCGACGAAGCCGGTGAGGACCACCAGCGACAGCGCCATCACCGTCCCGATCAGCGTGTTGATGAGCGCCTCGCGGAAGTCGAAGGGGAACACGACGAGCGCCACCGCGCAGACGATGCCGACGATGAGCGAGGTGCGCACGAGGTTGTTGGGGCGTGGCACCTGAGGCAGGCTGCGCTCTACCAGGTCCCCGCGGCGTGGCAGGCTCGCGCCGCGCAGGTACATCACCGCGACGGTGATGAGGAAGATGACGAGCTCCGCGACGCCCGGGATGGCCGAGCCGCCCGCCTGCGGGAACCACGGCTGCGCGCTGGCGTACTGGATCAGCGACTCGATGATCCCCAGTCCGATCCCCGCGGCACAGGCGAGGCCGAACGAGGTGAAGCGCGCGATCAGCGCCGCCGTCAGCGCCGGGACGATCTGCAGCGGCAGCGTCTCGGAGTCAAGCTCGGTGATCGCCGCCGCGAGGATGCCGACGGCCCCGGCGATGAACGAGGCCACCAGTGTGTTGCCCAGCGACAGCAACCTGGGCGACAGCCCGCCGAGCATCGCCGCCACCTCGTTCTCCGAGGCCGCCCGGGTGGCCAGGCCGAACCGCGTCCATCGGTAGGCGGCCGCCAGCGCCGCCGCCATCGCGATGACGATCCCGGTGAGGATGAAACGGTCCACCGGGATGACCGCGCCGAGGACGTGGACGGTGCTCTGGGGCAGAATCGTCGGTTCGGGCTCCGGGGTGTTGCCGAAGGCCAGCAGCACCAACGCCTGGGCGATGAGCAGCACCCCGAGCGAGGACACCAACTTGGCCAGCGGCGAGGCATTGCGCAGCGGCCGGAAGGCGATCAGCTCCACCAGCACGCCGAACAGGAGGACGATGACCAGGCTGCACACCAGCGCCGGGGCGGTGCCCATCTGGACGCCGGCGACCTGTCCGGTCTTCAGCGCCCAGTAGGCATAGCCGCCGATCATGGCGACCCCGCCGGTGGCCAGGTTGATCACCCCGGAGCCCCGATAGGTGAGCACCACCCCCAGCGAGATCGCGGCGATGAGCGCCCCGGGGCCCAGCCCGAGCAGGATGAACAGGAGGATCTGTGTCATGCCCGCTCAGGCCGTGGCCGTGGCCGACGGCGCCGGTCGCAGACCGGCTGCAATCACGAGGGCGGCTGCAGCCAGGGCGCCACCTTCACGAAGGCGTGCTTGCCGTGGTACTCGAAGAACTGCGCGCGGTCGTTGCAGACCGCGGGCGCCGACGGGTACTTGCCGCAGGCCAGCGACGGCGCGCCCAGGGCCACCGGACCGGTGAACGCCTTGGCCTTGGCCAGGATGCTGGCGGGGGTGGCCTTGCCGTAGCCGAGCTCGTTGAGGTAGCGCACGGTGGTCAAGAGCTGCGCGAAGGACACGATGTTCCACGGGTCCGGTGCGTTGGCGGGCGTGCTGTATTTGGCCGCCACCTTCATGTACGGGGGCATCCCCGGGTCCGTCGGATCGCCGAACAGCGAGCTGGCGATCGCGTAGGTCCAGATGGGGAAGTCGCCGCCGAGGCCCGCCGCGACCTGGCCGTTGAGGCACAACGGAGCCGAGACGATCTTCTTGGCGTCGGTGATCCCGAGCTGCTTGAGGCCCTTGGCGAGGTTGACGCACCCCGACGAGTCGCTGTAGGGGATGACCATGTCCGCCGAGGTGGCCCCGGCGCTGGTCAGCGGCCCGATGAGGTCCGTCGAGGACTCGTCGTAGGCGACCTTCTTGACCGACACGCCGGCCGCCTTGAGCGAGGCGTCGATGGCGGCCGCGCCGTCGGTGATGCCGGCGATGTTGGGGTAGATGAGCGCGGCGGTCTTGGCGTGCAGCACCTGCTTGGCGTACGTGCCGAACGGGCCGAGCACGTGGGTGACGTCGCCGAACATGATCACCGCGTTCTTCTGGACGGAGTCCACCGGGGTGACGGCCACGCCGAC
Organism: uncultured Actinomycetota bacterium; assembly: GCA_963758035.1. Taxonomy (GTDB): domain Bacteria; phylum Actinomycetota; class Thermoleophilia; order Solirubrobacterales; family Solirubrobacteraceae; genus Palsa-465. The sequence continues at coordinate 345,498 of CAVWTW010000008.1, read as the reverse complement.
GATGACCGGCTTGGCGCCCGCGATCGTCGAGTAGAACGACTGGATTCCGATGGCCACCGCGCCCTCGTCGATCACCTGCACCGACTTGTCGGCCAGCAGTTGCTGGGCGCAGGTCTTGCCCTCCTCCTCGGCGCTGGTGATGAAGCAGGTCTTGAGCACCACCGGGTGACCGTCCACCCCGCCGAGCTCCGCGTTGATGTATTTGACGGCCATCTGCGCGCCGGCGGTCGCCAGCGGACCGATCGCCTGCTGGCCGCCCTGCTGGTTGATCCAGCCGATGGTGACCGGCGGCAGCGACGCGTCGGCCTTGCCGGCCTTGCCGTGGACGTAGGACAGATAGTCGGTGACCGCTTGCGCGCCCGCGCCGCCGGCGCCCGCCGACGTGGAGGTGGCACCTGCCGCGCTACTCGTGGCAGCCGCCGAGGTGCTCGTGGCAGCCGCGCTGCTCTGGCTACTGCTGCTGTTACTGCTGGAACCGCAGCCGGCGACGGCCACGGCGGCGACCGCGACGGTGGCCGCCCTGATCAACCAGCGATGAGCTTCCGTGATCACTTTGTCTCCTCTGAAATGAACGGGTGTTGTGAGCGACACCGACGGAGGCGTTGCACTCACACGGCCGCGGCGGCGCCCCAGAGCTCGCGCGAGGCGAGCCGGGCCCCCTCGGCAAGCGCGGCGAGCTTCGCCCACTGGATCTCGGGATGCACGCGGTGGATGAACGCGCCCTGGGCAAAGCCACAGTCGGTCCCCGCCAGCACGTTCTCCCGGCCGACGAGGTTGGCCAGGCGAACAAGCCGCTGGGCCACGAGCTCCGGGTGCTCGACGACATTGGTGTGATGCGTGACCACCCCCGGGATGAGCTTCTTGCCCTCCGGGAGAGCCACGTCCTCCCATACCCGCCACTCGTGCTCGTGGCGGGAGTTGGCCTGCTCCATCGCGTAGTAGCCGGCGGTGACCTGCAGGATGAGGCCGACGGTGTCCTTCAGCGGCGGGTCATAGGCGTGGGGGCCGTGCCAGCTGCCCCAGCACACGTGGTAGCGGATCCGGTCCTCGGGCAGTCCGCGGAGGGCGTGGTTGAGCGCGTCGACGCGGAGCTGGGCCCATTTGCGGTAGTCGTCGTCGGTCTGCCCGCGCGAGAGCATCGTGTCCCACTCGTGCATGAGGACCGCGTCGTCGACCTGGAGCAGGAACCCGGCGTCGACGATCGCCTCGTACTCCTCGTGCAGCGCGTCGGCGAGGGCGTACACGAACTCCTCCTCTGACCCGTAGTGCTCATTGGCGAGCCAATAGGCGCTCGCCGGCGCCACCACGGGCAGAAAGGCCTCGGTGTCGGGATGGTCCTCCAGGGCGGCGCGCAGGTTGGCGATGTCACGGTCAAGAGCGGCGCGGTCATAGGTGATCGGGCCGGTACAGACCCACTGGACCACCTGGGAGAGACCGTCCCCACCCGCCCCGTCGTCGCGTGCCGACCCCTTCGGGGCGATGTTGCTCGAGCGAGTGGCGGCCTCGTCGAGAGCGTCGAGCTCGGTGTAGGCGCCGGGGAACTGCTGGCGGTCGCGGCTGGGCGGGAGCATGCTCGCCCCCTCCAGCGTCACCAGCCGCGCCTCCAGGCCGCTGACGCGCTCATAGAGGTAGGTGATCCAGCTCGTCTTGCCCATCTCGCCGTCGTCGACGACGTCGATGCCGGCGTCGACCTGCTGCGCAACGATGTCGTTGACGGCCCTCCGCAGGGCGTCGGCGTACCGGGCCTCGTCGTAGCTCTGACCGGCATCGCGCGCGGCGAGGAAGGCGAGCAACTCGGGTGGCCGGATGAGGCTCCCCGTGTGCGTGGCAAGGATCCTGTCCATCGTGCTCTTCCCCTCTCCCCGAGTGGCCGGAGTCCGTGATCGCGGCCCGATGGTTGCAGCGGCTGGGCCGCGTGCTCAGCCGCTGCGAGCGACCGTGCACTCACCGGCAATGCCCCTCGCGCAAGGTGTGCGCTGAGCGTCAACTCGCGCGGTTCCAGGGGGTTTTGCCGGTGGTAGGATCCGTCGCTCAGCGGGTCCGCTTTGGAGAGAGGGGGACGACAACGGCGATCTGAATGATCGCGTTGTGCAGCCATGAGTTTGCTGATCGACACCGCTGCCGTGCTGCCGCGGGATCGCGTGGAGTTCTGGGCCAACTCCTCGTATGAGGTCTACCACCCACTGACGATCCGTACCGACGCCGCCGAGCGCTTCCAGGCACGCATGTGGGGCGAGTGGCTGGCCTCCGTGGGGCTGTTCCGCGTGGCCGCGCTGCCCAACACCATGAGCCGCACGCGCGGCGAGATCGCCGCCGGTGACCCGGAGTGCCTGCACCTCTCGATCCTGCTCCGCGGTCATCTGCACGGCGCCCAGCATCACCGGGAGTGCGTGCTCTCCCCGGGCGACATGACCACCTACGACACCTCCGAGCCGGCCATCTTCCGCGCCGGGGAGCCGTTTGACCTACTGGTGCTCAAGCTGCCCAAGGCCACGCTGGGCAAGCACGCCGCCAACGTCTCGCGCCAGACCGCGGTCCGCATCCCAGGCCACACCGGACTGCCCCGGCTGGCCGTGCGCTTCTTCTGCGGCGCGGCCGCCGGCCTGGCCGACGGCAGCATCGCCCGCAACGACACCGGGCTGGCCGAGCACGTCATCGATCTGGTCCGCCGCCTCTACCTCGATGTGAACGCCACCCAGGCGGGCCGGCCACATTCCCAGGCCGAGCTGCTCCTGCACGCGCAGGCCTACATCGACGCCAACCTGGGCAACCCCAACCTCAATCCAGAGCAGGTGGCCCGCGCCTGCTTCATCTCCACGCGCTACCTGCACAGGGTGTTCGCCAGACAGGAGCTGAGCGTGTGCGACTGGATCCGATCAGAGCGTCTGGAGCGCTGCCGCAACGACCTGGCCGATCCGACCTTCGCGGATGTGTCCATCTCGGCGATCGCCAGCCGCTGGGGCCTGCCCAGCGCCCCGCACTTCAGCCGGCTGTTCCGCGACGCCTACGGTTGCTCGCCGCGCGAGTTCCGCCGCGCCGCGCCCGACGCCGAGGCTCTGCCCGACCCGCTCGACGCGCCCCGCCGGAGTGAGTCCCCTTGAGCGTGGGGACCGCGGTCGCCACCGCGACGCTCGAGATCACCGGCCTCACCGCGGGGTACGGCGGCGCCCCCGTTCTGCGCGACCTGAGTCTCACGGTGTCAGGCGGCGAGGTGGTGGCGCTGATGGGCGCCAACGGCGCGGGCAAGACGACAACGCTGCGCGCGATCTCCGGTCTGATCAAGCCGGACGCCGGAACCATCGCGCTGCAAGGACAGGACCTGGGCGCGCTGTCGCCCACCGCGCGCGTCCGCGCCGGCGTGATCCACGTGCCCCAGGACCGCGGCATCTTCTACGGGCTCACCGTGGACGAGCACTTCCGGCTCGATGGCCATGGGGAGGATCGCCACGAGGCGGCGTACGAGCTCTTCCCCGCGCTGCGCGACCTGAGCCACCGCCGCGCCGGCCTGCTCTCCGGCGGCGAGCAGCAGATGCTGGCGATCGCGCGCGCGCTCGTGCGCCGCCCCAAGATCCTGCTCCTGGACGAGCTCAGCCTGGGGCTTGCGCCGATCATCGTCGAGCGCCTGCTGCCCGTGGTCCGGGCGGCCGCCGACAGCGAACAGACCGCGGTCCTCCTGGTGGAGCAGCACGTGCATCTGGCCTTGGAGATCGCTGACCGCGGCTACGTGCTCTCGCACGGCGAACTCGTCGTGCACGACAGCGCCGAGCGACTGCGCAGCGACAGTACGCTGCTGGCCGCCAGCTATCTCGGCGAGCACCGCGCCTAAACCGCCAGCCCCCTTTCGGCGCCTCCGGCGCGGTTATATGCTTGCCACGGACCGGGGATGATGAGGGCGGCGCGACGGGGGATCAGGGCAGGGTTCAGCGCGGTGGTGGCGCTCGCGGCCGCGGCGCTGGGGATCTACTTCGCCACGAAGACCAGCAACGAGGGGCTCAAGCCCTACACGCTGCAGGAGACGCTGCCCGAGATGGTGCGCGACTTCGGGGCCAGGGCGCGGATCGTCCAGCTCAGCACCTCGGACCAGAGCGTCGACTTCAGGGTGATCCCCAGCGACGGGCAACTGCACATCCGCAATTACGACGTCGTGGAATCCGACGACGACGCGGGGACGATCGGGTACAACCGCAAGGTCGCCAACGTCGTCCGCGCGCCGTCGGCCGCCGAGGCCGCTCAGGCGCAGGTGACCCTTGGTCAGATCGACCCCGGGGTCGTGGATCGGTTGCTGCACAGAGTCGGGTTCTCCGCCGATGACTCGAGCGTGATCCTGTCAGGCCGTTCGTGGGTGCTGGAGACCTACAAAGGCCCCTCGGACGGCTACGTCGCCTCCTTTGACGGGTCCGGCGTGCACCGCGCCCAACTGAGCGGCCCGACCGGCACCGTGGCGCAGTCCGCGCCGACGGCGACCCCGAGCGCGGCCTCCACCGCCACACAGACGGTGTCGAGCGCCACGACCTTCTCGACGACGTTCAAGGCCACCAGCAACCCCAAGGCGAGCAAGCTGTTGCACTGCATCGTCAACGCCCAGGGCGATGTCACCAAGATCCTGAAGTGCCAGGAGCGTTTCCCGCCGTGATCTGAGCCGGCCCGGCACGAGCCCCCGCCCGCGTCCGGCACGAGCCCCCGCCCGCGCCCGGCACGAGTCTCTTTTGGTACTCTCTCCGCTTCGTGTCTCAAATTGCGCCGCCCGCGGCCGGGGCGTACGGCATCGGCACCAACAGGAGAGGTCATGTTCAAAACTGCTCTGGGCACGGTGGCGGTGGCCGCCGCGCTCGTCGTCGCCGGGGCGGCTCCGGCCGCCGCCAAGGGGACCGTCTGGCTGTGCCAGCCCGGCGCCCACCCCGACCCGTGCGCCCCGGGTCTCTCGACCACGGTCTACAACGCCCCGCTGACCAAGGCGGTCGGCGTCCAGCACCCGAAGGCGCAGCGCAATCCCGCGATCGACTGTTTCTACGTCTACCCGACCGTCAGCGACGAGAAGAGCGGGAACAGCGACCTCAAGATCCAGGACACCGAGCGGTCGATCGCGCTCTACCAGGCCTCGCGCTACTCGCAGTACTGCAAGGTCTACGCGCCGATGTACCGCCAGGTGACCCTCGCCGGCGCCGGACTGCCCGGGACGTCGGGGTCGACCTCCAAAGCCAATCCCGCGCTGGGGGTCGCCGACGTGGAGCAGGCCCTGCAGACGTATCTGACCAAGTTCAACCACGGCCGCGGCTTCGTGCTCATCGGCCACTCCCAGGGTTCCGGCGTGCTCGAGTCCGTGATCGCCAAGGTCGTCGATCCCAAGCCGGCGGTGCGCAAGCGCATGCTCTCGGCGATCCTCATGGGCGGCAACGTGCTGGTCAAGGGCAACAGCGGTATCGGCGGCGACTTCCAGCACATCCCCGCGTGCCGCAGCGCGACGCAGCTGTCCTGCGTCATCGCGTTCTCCACATTTGACCAGACACCTCCGAGCGACAGCCTGTTCGGCCGAGTCGGCACCCTGGCCGTCGGCCCCAGGCCGGCCAAGGGCGACCAGGTCCTGTGCACCAACCCGGCGAACCTCGCCGGCGGCAGCGGGATCCTCGATCCCATCCAGCCCAGCGCCCCGTTCGCGCCGGGCTCGATCATCGCCGCGGGCCTGGGCGTGCTGAAGTGGAACGTCCCCTCGCCCTCGACGGTCTACTGGACCTCGCCCGGGGCCTACTCGGCCAAGTGCGAGGACTCCAACGGCGCGCACGTGCTGATGATCACGCCGCGCAACGGCGCCCAGACCCCCACGCCAGCCCCCACGCCGGAGTGGGGCCTGCACCTGGCGGACGCCAACCTGTCGCTGGGCAACCTGCTCGGCATCGTCAAATCCGAGGCCGGTGCGTTTGCCCGCCGCGGCTGACGCCGTCAGGTAACAGGCGAGCGCGTCGCCCAGCGCCGCGCGTGGGCCCGCTTCACCGCGGCCCGCGCGCCGGCGCGGCCGCGTGGCGGCGTGGCGTGCACGACGAGCACCGGGACGGGGCTGCGCCGGACGAGGTAGTGGCTGAGGCTCCCGATCGCCAGGCCGCGGCCAGTCCACGGGCGGGCGCCCATGATCACCAGGTCGTGGCCGCCGCGCTTGATCTCACTCATCAGCGCGCCACGGAGCGGCGGGGCAGCCAGCACCGTGGTGACCGGGACGTCGGCGGGCACGTGCGATAGCGCCTCGCACAGGACCTGCCGCGCCTCGGCCTCGGCGGCGGGCATGACGAGGGGCAGCGCGGCGGCGGCCCCAAGGTAGGCGCAGGCCGGCAGGCGCCGCTCGACGGTGATGAGCGTCATCCGGCTGCGTTCGCGCTGGGCGAGGTCGATCGCCTGGCTCAGGGCCTCCCTGGCGTCATTCGTGGCATCCACCACGACAAGGACGTCGCGAAACATGGCTCTCTCCCTCCGACGGCGCCGGCGGCGCCGATGCGCGAAGCCTATACCCGACCGACGCGTCGCGCGACTGCGTAGGGCGCCGAGGCGTGTGCGTGCGGCCGCGATCCGTTACGACCTCAGCCTGCTGCCGCGAACGGAGTGACCGCGGGCCCCGATAGGCTGCACGCAACAGGGGATGGCCGACCGGGGTGTCGTCTCCGCTGCCGTCAGGTGACCCAGGCACGTGCGAATCGTCGACCTGACCCATCCGTTCGCGGATGGGATGCCGGTCTTTCCAGGCCTACCAGAGCCGTCGTTTCGACCAGTTGGGTCGGTGCCCGATGACGGCTGGGCCATGACCGAACTGCACCTGGTCAACCACATCGGCACCCACGTCGACGCGCCCGCGCACCAGATCGCCGACGGCGACACGCTGGACGACATCCCGCTCGAGCGGCTGGTCACCCACGCCCTCACCATCGACGTGTCCGAGCGCGCCCCCGGACCGATCCCACTGTCTGAGCTCGAGTCCCGGCTGCCCCACCTGCACCCCGGGGACATCCTGTTCCTGTGCTCCGACAACGCCCGTAACTGGGGCACGGCGGCCTACTGGACCGGCTGGAGCTATCCGGACGTCGAGTGCGCCCGGGCGCTGGTGCGATGCGGCATCTCCGCGATCGGCTTTGACGGCCCGTCGGCCGATCCGGTGGACTCCACCACCTTCGAGCTGCACCGGCTGTGGCTCTCCTCCGGGCGGATGATCATCGAGAACGTGGCCAACCTGACCGAGCTGCCAACCCGCTCGCAGGTCGTGGTCGCCCCGATCAGGCTGGCGCGCGGCAACGGTGGCCCGGCCCGGATCTTCGCCCTACTCCCCAGCGACCACGGCCGCCCGTAGCGACGCGCTGGGCCCAGGGGACCCCCGCGGGCAGTCAGGGTCCCGCCGAGAACCAAACGGCCCGACCGTCCGTACGTCGGGTCAGAAGGCACTACAGGACCGGGGAGTCACCACATGCACGCTGTTGCACCCGCGCGGGAGGGGACGTCATGACGACTCCGACCGTCGCTTCGATTCGCGCATCGCTGGGCGAGGGCAACGATCGAGAGTCGATCTGCCATCTCGCCCGGCTGTCCGAGGCCGAGCCGCCACAGGGGGCGGTCGTCCTCGCCGAGATCCGCGGGACGCCCGTCGCCGCCGTCGGGATCGCAGACGGCAGAGCCGTCTCTGATCCGGCGCGGTCGACCCCGGCGCTGCTGCGCCATCTGCGACTGCACAGCGTGCAGGTTCGGGTCATCGGCTCGATCCGCGCCATCTGACGCCACCTGCTGCGCCACCGCGCCTCGATGCCGCTCGCGGCGCGACACCGCACCACACATCAACGAGGGAAAGGAACAACATGAGACGGCTTCACTTCAGCCGCATCTCCCTGCTGGCGGTCATCATCGGACTCGTGTGCGCCGCCGGCGCATCGGCGACGGTCATCGCTCTGCCCGTCAACGGCACGCAGGTCAACAACGACCCGGGCAACGGGATTAACCCCAACCAGAGCGCCGGCGTCTCGGACGTCGTCGGCGGCTCGCTCGCCGCCAACGGGCCGCGCGTCCCGTGGTCGACGTTCGAGCAGCAGTCCGGCAGCTCGCAGCAGATCTTCGTGCGGGCGTTCAAGAACGGCCAGTGGGTGACCCAGGGCAAGTCCCTGAACATCGATCCCAACGCCGAGGCCGAGGCCCCGTCGATCGATTTCGCGGGCGCCGGGCGCAACGTGCCATGGGACTCGTGGTATGAGCCCAACCAGGCGCTGGGCGGCTCCAAGCAGATCTTCGCCAGCCGCTTCTGTGCCGCTGTGGGCCCCGGCTGCGCCACCGCCAACACGTGGGTGCCCGAGGGCCAGGACCGCGGGTCCAGCGTGCCTTCGCTCAACATTCACACCGACAAGGAGGCCGAGAACCCGTCAGTGGCGGGCGGCGCGACGGTCCCGGGCAACGCCCCGGTGCCCTGGGTCGCGTGGCAGGAGCAGGACGGGAATGTGGGTGGCTCCGGCAATCACGACCAGATCTTCGTCTCCAAGGGCGTCAAGCAGGCCGCTCCCAACAGCCCGTGCACCGGCTTCAAGCCGTCGGACGCGGCCAGCGTGAGCGCGTTCTGCTGGCAGCAGGTGGGCCTGGACCGCCTGGCGGAGAACGGCGGCTCGTCGGCCACCGGCGACCCGACGCTGAACGTCGACCCGAGCCGTGACGGCGTCGAGCCCGACCTCGCGTTCACCGGCGCCAACGACAAGGTCGCCTGGGTGGTCTGGTACGAGCAGAACCACAGCTCGTTGGGCCTGCGCGACAACGAGCAGGTGTTCGCGGCCAAGATCGTCGCCGATGCCAACGCGGACGGTGGCTTCCACTGGCAGGCCGTGGGCAACGGAACCGCCGGCCAGACCAACGTGCTGGACACGTCGGGCAACGGTTTCGGCGGCTGCGCGGCCTCGACGAGCGCCGAGGATGCGTGCTCGCTCAACGCCGTGCCGACCAACGATGCCGAGGATCCGCGGGTGGCGTCGGGCACGCTCGTCGCCGGCAATCCGACGGTGCCGTGGGTCGCATGGGCGGAGGACACCGGATCGGGTCAGCACTCGATCTTCGTCTCCCGTCTGGTGGGCGACCACTTCGAGCTGTTCAATGGCGGCGCGCCGGTCTCCCCGGCCCACCGCGACGCGGAGAGCCCCGACATCACGTTCTTCGGCAACACGCCGTACGTGTCGTGGATCGAGCCTCACGGCGATGGGAACCGCGGGTTCATCGGGCACTTCCTGGCCAGCGGTCAGTTCGTGCTCGACACCCCGTTTGGGATCCTGCTCGCCCCGCACATCAAGCGCGCGCCGCTGATCGATGCCCGCGTGGCGCTGTCGTCCAGCTGCACCGCCGATCCGTTCACCAGCGACGGTGCCGCGTGCCCGGTGGCAGCGGTCAACGCACCGTTCGCGACGTTCACCACGGCGGGCCAGCCCCAGCGGCTGTTCAGCCAGGCAGTGATCGGCGGGCCCAACGGCGCCCTGTTCCCCGGCTGCAAGCTGGCCGTCGTCCCCACCGACGACGGAGCCGACATCGAGAGCACCCTGAACTCCGGCCAGACGGTCGGGATCCTGGTGCAGCGCATCGTGGGCAGCAAGCGAGTCCACGGGGCGAAGGTGCCGGTGCTGCGCCCGGTCGGCCGGGTGCCGCTCGGACACCACCACTCCGGCCACGTGAAGATCCACTGGAACCTGAAGGTGAACGGCCACCGGCTGGGCAAGGGCAGGTACCAGATCCTGCTGCGCTCGCTTGACCGCCACCGCAACGTTCTGGGCACCACCAACCCGGTGACGCTAGCCATCCGGCACTAGCCAGCCGCATCGTGGGCGGGCCCGGCGCCGATGCGGTGCCGGGCCCGCTCCACAACCGGGCGGCCCGCTCCAAAACCGGCCGCCTCGCTCAACAGGGCGGAGACCGCTCGAAGACGCAGATCGCGGGTATCTCCGTACTGCCGAAAGGATCGACCCTCATGCGATACGAAGACGCCTCCACGCCCGAGCGCGACTCCACCCTCCAGGATCTGACGACCGTGATCGATGGATCCCTGTCGGGTCTGGCCCACTACCACCTGCTCCGCCAGGAGCTCGAGAACATCCGGGATCTACCCGAGCGCCGCGACCGCGACCGAGTGCCCGCGCCGCCCGGCTGACGCAGCGCCCTTGACGCGCGGAAGCGCGGAAGCGCGGAAGCGCGGACCCCGGGCGGTCCGGCGGGACCGCTACCCGGCGACGAGCTCGCGGTGCTCGACCAGCGTGAGCGCCGCCAACTCATCGTGCAGACTGCGCACCAGCGGCGAGTCGGCCAGCCGCCCGTCGAGCAGATCGGCGCAGTGGCGGTAGTGCGTGAGCTTCCGGTGGGCCCGGGACCCCCGGCGGGCGCTGCCCCCGTCCTTGGCGCGCTCGAACGTCATCCGCAGCTCGCGCGCCTTGGAGAGCTTGTCGGCGGCGAAGACCATGAGCGCCTCGTCGTCCGCCCCCGCCACCTGATCGCGCAGCGCGGCCTTGCGGGCGGTGTAGCCCGAGATCGCCGGGTCCTCGCTGAGAGCGATCACGAGTGAGGCGATGCGGACCCCGAATCGCTGCCGGAGATCCTCGGGCTCGGTGCTCGTCTTCTCGATCGTGTCGTGCAGGACACCGGCGGCGACGACATGGTCGGGCGCGCCCACGTCGGCGAGGAGGGTGGCCACCTCGATGGGGTGCAGTACGAACGGCGCACCGTCGGCGGTCCGCCGCTGGCCGGCGTGCTGCTCGACCGCGTAGGCCGTTGCGGCCAACGTCTGATGGAGACCGGTCCCGACAAACGGGACGTGGCGGCTACGGCCCATGGCAAGGGCATCTTAGAACCCGTCGCAAATTGCGAGGAAACAGGCCGTGTTGGGCCACATGGGGCGCTCACCCCATTGCGCGGCGGCGCGGCGCCGAGAAGATGGGGACATGGACTCGCCTGATACGCCGTTGACCGGCGAAGGCCGCCCCGCGGGCCTGCCTCAGCTCCAGGACCGGCTGTTCCTCACCGACAGCGGTCTGGAGACCACGCTCATCTACCGCCACCATCTCGACCTGCCGGAGTTCGCCGCGTTCGTGCTGCTGGAGACCAAGGCCGGGCGCGAGCGCCTGCGGGCCTACTTCGAGTGCCACGCCGCCATCGCCCGCGCGCATGGGGCGGGGTTCATCGCCGAGTCGGCCACGTGGCGCGCGAATCCCGACTGGGGCGCCCTGCTGGGTTACGACGCCGACCGGTTGGCGGCGATGAACCGGACCGCGATCCTGGAGCTGGCCGCGCTGCGCACCCGACTCGGGCAGACCCCCGAAACGTTCGTGATCAGCGGGTGTATCGGCCCGCGCCACGACGGCTACGACGCCGCCGTGCAGATGAGCCCCCCGGCGGCCGAGCGCTACCACGAGGCGCAGATCCAGACCTTCGCCGACACCCCGGTCGACCTCGTCTCCGCGCTCACCATCACCTACGTCGACGAGGCGGTGGGGATCACCCGCGCCGCCGGCCGGGCCGGGCTGCCCGTGGTCATCTCATTCACGGTGGAGACCGACGGGCGCCTGCCCTCGGGGACGACGATTCAGGACGCGATCCTCCGGGTCGATGCCGCCACCGGCCGCGGGCCCGCCTACTACATGATCAACTGCGCGCACCCCACCCACTTCGGCGCCGCCCTGCACGCGGGCGGCACGTGGCCGCTGCGCCTGCGCGGGATCCGCGCCAACGCGTCGCGGCGCAGCCACGCGGAGCTCGACGCCGCCACCACGCTCGACGACGGCGATCCCGTCGAGCTGGCCGTCGAGTACCGGCGGCTCGTCACCGCCCTCCCGCAGCTGTCGATCCTCGGCGGCTGCTGCGGCACCGATCACCGCCACGTCACGGCCATCGCCGAGGTGTGCGCGGACCTGTTCGAGCCGGTCCGCATTCCACGACGGGCTTGAGGTCCGGTGGGTCAGTGCCCGGTGGCCGAGAAGTGCTCGGGATCGGCCGGGCCCAGGACGCCGCCGACGAGCTTGTCGGGGCCGGTGTAGCCCTTGAGGACCTGGATGAGCTGCGACGGGTCGGTGACGTCGACCGCGCCGCCGGGGTACTGCGTGGTCTCGTGGTTTGACTTGCCGGCGGGGGCGCTGAAGGCGCCGGAGGCGTTGATGGAGGCCTGCTGGGAGTAGTCGCGGTAGCCGCTGGTGACGCTGCCGCTCCAGCCGTGCTGGGAGGCCCAGTCGAGGATCGGCGCGATCCAGCCGGCGATCGGCTTCTGCTGAGGGTTCCAGGAGGCCTGCGGCACGACGGCGCCGGGGACCACGCCCGCGGCCGACGCAGAGCCGGTCCCGCTCAGGCCCGTGGCCGTCGACGCCCCGGAGAGCGAGGTGCCCTGGGCTTGCGCCAGCGCGCTGGCAAAGCTGGTGGGCGTCGAGCTGCCCGCGGCCGTGGTACCGCTCAGCGTCGCCCCGACGGCGTTGGCGATGGAGTTGGAGGAACCGATGGGCGAGGCGAGTTGCTGCTGAGCCTGCGCGATGACGTCGATCCGTGAGAGCACGGCCTCAATACTCATTCTCTTCACCCATCGGCGGCTGAGCGGGGAACTTAAATCCGCCGCGCGCCGCGCGGCGCGGGCGCGGGGGGCGGGGGGCGAGGCCTAGCCCCAGGCGCGCCGCGCCACCTCGGCGACGAGCTGGAGCTTGCGCTCCTGGGCGTCCTCGGAGATCGCGTTGCCGGGGCCCGCCGACGAGAACCCGCACTGGGTGGACAGCGCGAGCTGATCGCGAGGGTAGAAGTTGCTCGCCTCGTCGATGCGGGCCAGGAGCTCCTCGGGCGTCTCGAGCTCGGCGAACTTGGACGAGACCAGGCCCAGTACCACGACCTTGTCGTCGGGCAGTCCCTTGAGCGGCTCGAACGAGCCTGACCGCGCGTTCTCGTACTCCAGCAGGAAGCGCTCGTAGTTCGTCAGACGCGGGAACATGTTCTGCGCCAGTTCCTCGTAGCCCCCGGCGCTGATCCACTGGCTGTCGTAATTGCCCTTGCAGAGGTGTACGCCGAAGGTGACGCCGGGGACGGTGGCCAGCTCGTTGAGCATGTCCACGCCCTCGGTGAGCACCCGGTCCAGCGCGATGCCGGCCTGCGCCCACAGCTCCTGCTGGGAGGCGTCGACGAGCTGGCCGAAGTCCGGCGCGTCGACCTGGATGTAGGTGCAGCCCATGCGGGCCAGCTCCTCGGCCTCCTCGCGCATGAGCGCCAGCCCGTCGGCGAACAGCTGAAACGGATCGGAGTAGGCCTCGCGTGTGCGCTCCGGGGACCACACCAGGAAGAGCATCAGCGGGCTGGGCAGCGTCACCTTGATCGGGCGCCGCGCCACCGCGCGAGCGTAGGCGAACTCCTCGGTGGTCATCATCCGGCGCCGGGTGAGCTTCTCCGTCACCGACAGCGGGATCTTGAACACGCTCTGCTCGCCGCCCGCCTCATCGTGGAACGGCACCGGGATGTGGTCAGACGCCGGGTCAGGGGTCAGGCCCGTGACGGCCTCGACGAGCTGGTCGATGAAGGTGTGGCGGCGTAGCTCCCCGTCGGAGACGACGTCCATGCCCGCCCCCTCCTGCATCGCGATCGCCTGGTCCACCGCGCGGTCCTCGATGCGCTTGTAGTCCATGGGCGCGAGCTCCCCCGCCTCGGACTGCGCGCGGGCGCGCAGAAGGTAGTCAGGGCGCAGTAGCGAGCCCACGGTATCGGCGCGTAGGAGGTTCGACATCGGGTCCGTCCTTTCCGGTCAGGGACTGGGGGTGGTCGAGGCGGCCGCCTCGCCGGAGGCGTCGTCCCGGCGCAGCAGCAGTGCGTCGAGCACGTCGCCGATGGCGGCCTCCGAGGTGCCCGTCGCATCGCGGGCGCGCCAGGCGACGAACCCGTCGGGCCGGACGAGCACCGCGCCGGCCGGCGAGATCCCGTACGCCGCGGCGAACGCCCCGCCGGGATCGCGCAACTCGCCGCCGCCCACGACGTAGGCGTCCAACGGGACTGCGCGGGCGTCCGCGGCGCCGCGTGCCGCGTCGTGCCAGGCCTGCCCCTCAGCTCCGGCCAGGAGGACGAACGCGGTCCCGAAGAGGTCAAGGGTGGAGACCGACGCCCCGGCAAGCTCGACGGGGAGGTGCGGGGCCCGCGAACCAGGGCGGCCCGCGGACTGCGCCGGGTGCTGGTGGAGCGCCGCGGCGTCACCGGGCTCGAGCGCGACCGCGGCGGAGTTGTAGCGATAGCCGATCTCCATCGAGAGGTCGTCGACGATCTCCTGCATCCCCTCGGTCCCGAGGTACGGCGCCACCCGGGTGACGTACCGCGCGTAGGCCTGCTCGACGGTCAGCTCCCCGATCGCACGGCGTTCGGCGTCATAGGTGTCGAGGAGGTCGGGCCCGGCGATCCCCCGGAGCACGAAGGCCAGCTTCCAGGCCAGGTTGTGGGCGTCCTGCACGCCGGTGTTGCCGCCGAAGCCGCCGTTGGGCGGCATCGTGTGCGCGGCATCGCCGGCCAGGAACACGCGTCCGTCGCCGTAGCGCTCGGCGCTGTCGGCGACGGCGCGCCACGTCGCGATGTCCTCGATCGTGACGGGGATCTCGGGCACGCCGATGGCGGCGCGCACGAGCTCGAGCGCGCGCGCCTCGTCGATGCTCTCGGCGACGTTGGCCCACGGCGCGGTGGGATAGGCCGCGATGATCTCCGGACGCGCGGTGTCGCCGACGAGGTTGACGACGAGAAAGCCCCGGTTCCCCGTCCGGTCCAGCCGGAAGAACCCGCGCAGCACCGGGTTGGTGACGTAGTTGACGCCCTGGTCGCGCCCGGCGAGCAGCGGGGCGAGGTCGACGCCCGCGGTGAAGTAGATGGTGACGCTGTGCGACAGCATCCCGTGCCCGCGCATGGCGATGCCGAGCTGATCGCGCGTGGGACTGCGGTTGCCGTCGGCGGCGACGACATACCGCGCGCGCACCGTGGACTCGGCGTCCTCGTCCAGGTCCAGGAGCGTCGCGGTGACACCCTCGTCGTCCTGGACGAGCGCGGTGCACTGGGTCTGGTAGCGCAGCCGCGCCCCGAGCTCCTGGGCCCGGTCGCGCAGGATCGGCTCCAGCGCGTCCTGATCGATGAAGAGCCGGATGGTGGGGCTGAACTCCTGCACCCCGGCGTTGAGGTTTCCGAAGAAGCTGGCGATCTCGCGGCCGGCGAGCGACTCGACGTTGTTGATCCCGCCGTTGGGGAGGTACTGCTCCTCGGAGCGGCGGCGCACGCGCTCCTCCAACCCGGCCGAGCGCAGGATCTCGACCGTGCGCAGCTGGAAATGCCCGGCGCGCGGGTGGATCGCCGTGCCGGAATGGCGCTCCACCGCCAGGGCGCGGATGCCGTGGATGCCCAGGAACATCGCCGTCGAGAGTCCGACGAGGCTTCCCCCGATGACGAGGACGTCGACCGCTTCTTCAGGGGATTGGGTGGGCGTCATGGGAGGGCTCCGCGGGTTGAGCGGCGGATGCCGCTCATTCCTTTGCTTCGGTCCGGCGCCGGTTCTTACGTCGGGTCGCTTACGCCGGCGGGCGGCTGACGGCGCCGGCGCCGCGCTGCCCACGGGCCAGCCGCCCGCCGGCGGCGGAGAGCAGCGTCCCCGCCAGCGCGGTGATCACCACGAGGAACGGCGGGAAGGCGCCCAGCGAGACCTTGGCCTGGTTGTGGATGAGCTCATGCACCAGCAGCAGGGTGGTGCCGTAGATGACGCCCCCGAAGAAGCCACGGTCGGCGGCGTCCCAGCCCCCGTCATGCTCGAAGCCGCCGAGGAACGCCCCCACCCCGGCCAGGATCGCGACCACCCAGTAGCCGACCGCCGAGGCGCCGACGAGGAAGCCGGCGAGCGCGCCGATCAGCGCCGGGATGACGGCGCCGATGATCACCTTCTGGCCCTCGGTGCGATCCGCGAACGGGACGGGGGTGAATCTCGCCATACGCCGCGGCACCTTGCCACGCGCGGCGGCGGCGCGCAAGCCCGCCTAAGCTTGGGACATGAACCGTGATGAGCTGGTGAACGTGCAGGGCCCGTTGAAGGACCGGTATCGCACGGAGCCGGAGGCCGCCCAGGTGACCCTGAGCGCCGAGGGCTCGCTGGGGGACGGCGTCTCATGCTCGGTGCAGACCGGCCGGGCGCTGGCCGAGGCCGGGCTGCATCCGGCGACAGGCGGCGACGGCACGCTGCTGTGCTCGGGCGACATGCTGCTCGAGGCGCTGGTGGCGTGCGCCGGGGTCACGCTGCGCGCGGTGGCCACCTCGCTCGAGCTTCCGGTGACCACCGGGCGCGTCCGCGCCGAGGGCGACCTCGACTTCCGCGGGACGCTGGGCGTCGACCGCGACGCACCGGTCGGCTTCAGCGAGATCCGCCTCTCGTTCGAGCTCGACGGCGACCTCGACGCCGAACAGCTCGCGCTGCTACAGAAGCTCACCGAGCGCTACTGCGTCGTCTACCAGACGCTGGCCAGCGGGCCGGGCCTGTCGGTCAGCTTCGCCTAGGACACTAAGCGCCGCCGGTCACCGCCTCCTGGGCCCAGCCCGTGGCGTGCGCGCCGGTCGACGTGGCCACCGTGATCACGTCGCTCCCGGAGGGCGTCGGCACGGTCGCGCTGAAGGCGCCCTTGCCGTCGGCCATCGTCGCCACCACCGTGGTGGTGTTGGCCGCCGAGCCCGGCTGACCCGAGGACACCTCCACGGTGGCGCCGGGCGTGGTCGTCCCGGTCACCGTCGTGGCGGCGCCGGTGGTCATGGCCCCGGCCGACGGCCCGGTGATGGTCACCGGGACATCGGAGGGCGGCCCGGGGCTCAGGTAGCGAGCCCGGGTGATCGCAGGCTGGTCAGACACCTTGTTGTCGTGGAGGTCGAGCACGAGGCGCAGGTACTGAGCCTGGCCCCAGATCAGCGGCGCCGCCGACCCGGCCGCCTTGCCGTTGGTGAAACCGATCGAGGCGGTCGTCGGGTCGGCGCCGAACGGCGATGGGGGCGTGTTGGGGTCCTCCCACACCTGCTCGGGCACGTAGCCCAGGCCCCAGGTCATGCGCTGGAACGTCGCCGCCAGCCCCGACGCGGCGGCGCCGGCGCCGGACTGGAGGTCCTGCTCGGCGCGCTCGCCGTCCAGCAGCGGCCACAGGTGGCCGGAGCCGACGGCGTGCGGGAACCACCCCTCGCCGGTCGGCGAGCAGCTGGTGGGATCGGGCACGTAGCAGTCGCCGTAGCCGTCGGTGCTCCCCTTGGCCTTGATCCCGTAGCGATGCCATCCTGGCCCCGAGCTGGTCTGGCTCTCGAGCACCGAGTCGACCACCTTCAGCGACGCCTTGACGTCCGGATCGGTCGCCGAGAGCTCCCCCATCCGCGTCAGCTCGAGGAAGCCGGCGTCGATGATCGAGCGCTGATCGACGTTGTTGAGGCTGCCGTTGCCCAGGTTGTAGGTCTGGTTGGTGTTGGGGTTGCCCGAGACCGACTCGCGGATGAAGTAGCGCGGCCCGTCGGGGCCCGAGGTGGTCACCGTCCAGGCCTTCACGTTGCGCTGGTAGTCATCGGCGGTGGCCAGGTACAGGTGCGCACGCGCGGTGTCGCCCGCGGCCTGGGCCAGCTGACCCGCCGCCACCAGGCCCGCGATCTCAGAGGCGATCGTGGCCGGCGAGTAGCCGGGATGCTCCTCCCAGCGCTCGGCGCCGGTGCTGGGCCCGTGATCGACGATGTAGTCGGCGGCCGGGCGGACGTGGTCGCGGTAGAAGGCCGCGTTACCCGACAGACCGGCCTCCCACGCCATCAGCAGCGGGTAGGCGACCTCGTCGATCTCCGAGAGCCCGAACGTGTCGGGAGCCACCGCGCCGTCGAGCTCGGAGTCGCGCGGGAAGCTGCCGTCGGGCTGCTGGGTCTTGTCAAACATGAACAGGACCATGTCGCGCGCGGAGGCGCGGTCGCCATCGGCGAGCAGACCGGTGAACGTCTCGTAGCTGTCGCGCGCGAACACCTCGCGGTAGGTCCACCCGGCGTGCGTGGTCGAGGCCGGCACCGTCTGGCCCCACGGATCAGTGGGTGAGGCCACGAAGGCGCCGATGTTCGTCTTGTCCTCGGCGGCCTTGATGACATTGGCCGAGAGCCAGTAGGTGCTCCTCATGGCGGTGGCCTGAGCGCCGGAGAACCCATGCAGCGTGGCCGGCGGCCGGCGCAGCGACGCGTCGTAGTCATGCCAGCCGGCCTCGTAGGAGGCGAGGGTGCGCGTGAACGGCTGCGCGGCGCTGCCCTGGGCCGCGGCGATGGCGCCGCTCGCGGACGGGGCAAAGCCGAGGGCGAGCGTGAACGGACGTCCCGGCGTCGTGTTGAGCAGCGCCGTCTGCACGACGTTGCCGTTGGTGGCCGATTGGTAGTCGTCGACCAGCGCGTGATGAGTGTCGAGCTGGTTCAGGCCATCGCTGGGCGTCCCCACGAAGCCGCTGGACTCGGCCAGGAACGGATGGTCGGCGACGAGCGCGCCGACGACCTGGGCGGAGAACGGACCGGTGGGAGCGGTGGTGTCCGAGGAGACCAGCGCGGTGCTCGAGGGGTCCACCGTGGCGTCGTTGGCGCCGCCGTTGGTGGTCCCGCCGCCGCCGCTGTTATCGATGGTGGCGTCGTAGCGCACGTAGACCTTGAGGTTGGCGACGGCGCTCGCGTCCCCGCCCATCGGCTCGAGCGTGGTGTGCGCGAGGACGCTGGCGCGGGCCGGATCGGTGATGTACTCGCTGACGAGGCGGAAGCCGTGCGCGCGGTCGGTGCTCGTCACCTGGCAGACCATGCCGCTGCGGTCAGGGGAGGCCAGCGAGTAGGTCATGTCGCGCTGCTGCAGATCGGCGAAGGTGTGACCGTCGGTGACGATGTACTGGACGGTGTTGACGTTGGTGGCCTCGATATTGGGGCTGAACACGTCCGAGAGCACGCCGCCCGCGACGGTGAACCACACCTTCGAGGTGGTGTTGCGCGCGGTCCCGAAGCAGTCCTTGCGGGCCACGTCGAGGTAGGACTGGGCTCCCGGGCCTCCGGGGGCCTGGCCCGACGGTGGGGCAGCCGGTGTCGCGGCGGCCCCAGTCGCGGCGGCTCGGGTCGCGGCGACCGCTCCGGGCACCGTCGCAACGGCGCCGACCAGCGTGACCGCAGCCAACGCGCAGCCCATGGTCCCCAGCGCGCGCCGCTTCGCCCCCGACGCGATCGTCTTGCCGGACATCGATCCCTCCCTCAATTCGGTGGCCTCTATGGCATACCCCCGGCCGCACGGAGGGCAAACTCAGATCGTGCGCGTCTGAGATGATCCGCGCATCGTGCGCGGGCAGACGCACCACCCCGGCAAAGGAGCAGCCCGATGACCCTGACGCGTCAGACGATGACCGACGAGCAGCGCAAGTCCGTCGCCGTGGAGTACCTCAAGGCATTTGACAACGGCGGCATCACCTCGAGCGGCGACAGCATCCTCGAGCTGTTCGCGGTCGACGCCCAGGTGATGTTCCCCAAGTGGGGGATCGCCAACGGCCGCGAGGAGATCGGCAAGATGTTCGGCGACGTCGGGGCGACGCTCACGGCCATCCGCCACGACTACGCCAACTTCAACTGGATCTTCTCGGGCTCGGACACCGTGGTCTGCGAGGGCACCAGCTACGGCGAGCACCAGGACGGGCCCTGGCGCACCGGTGTCCCCGAGTGGGGCGCGGGCCGGTGGTGCGACGTGTTCGAGATCCGCGACTGGCAGATCCAGCGCTGCTTCATCTACCTCGACCCCGACTACGCCGGCAAGGACACAGCCCGCTACCCGTGGCTGGCGACCGCCGACGAGGCCGTCCCGGCCTGAGGCCGCGAGCGCGCGGCGCGCGCTGACCAGATGTCTTAAGGGGCAACGTTTGTGCGCCATATGGTCGCGGCACGATATCGTGATGCGACATGCCACGGACCAAGAAGCTCTCTGACGCCGACTACCAGCAGCTGGCAGAGCTGCGCTACGGGCTGCGCCGGTTTCTGCACTGGAGCTCAGAGCAGGCCAGGCGCGCCGGAATCACGCCCACGCAGCACCAGTTGCTGCTGGCCATCCGCTCGTCGCGCGACCCCCGCGGAGCCACCGTCGGCGAGGTCGCCGAGGTACTGATCATCCGCCATCACAGCGCGGTGGGGCTGATCGACCGGGCACAGGAGGCGGGGCTGATCGAGCGCGAGCGCGATCCGGACACGCAATCGGTCGTCCATCTCAGGCTGACCGACTTCGGGGCGCTCACCCTCAGCGCCCTGTCAGAGGTGCACCTGCGCGAGCTCGCACAGCTGGCGCCGACGATGCAGGCGCTGTTCGCCGCCCTCAGCGAGCCGGAAGCCGCCGCGCTTTACCTGATGCGTTGAGCGCGCCCGTGCGAGAGCGCGTCGAGCACCTGGGCGACTTCTCGCTCAGCCGCCGCGTGCTCACCATCACCGCCTGGGCAGTGCCGATCGGAGCCGCCGGGGCGGTCGCCGCCCTGGCCCTGCTGCGGCTGATCGGACTGATCACCAACCTCGTCTTCTACCAGCGCCTCGAGACGCGGCTGGTGGCGCCGGACGCCGGGCACCACGAGGCCCTGCTCATCCTGCTCGCGCCCGTCGCGGGCGGTCTCATCATCGGCCTGATGGCGCGGTTCGGATCCGAGAAGATCCGCGGTCACGGCATGCCCGAGGCCATCGAGGCGATCCTCACCCGGGGCAGCCGCGTCGAGCCCCGCGTCGCCGTGCTCAAGCCCATCTCGGCCGCGATCAGCATCGGCAGCGGCGGCCCTTTCGGCGCCGAGGGCCCGATCATCATGACCGGCGGCGCGGTGGGCTCGGTGCTGGCCCAGACGCTGCACATGTCGGCCGACGAGCGCAAGACGCTCCTGGTGGCCGGCGCCGCCGCCGGTATGGCCGCGACCTTCAACGCGCCGCTGGCCTCGGTGCTGCTCGCGGTCGAGCTGTTGCTGTTCGAGTGGCGACCTCGCAGCTTCGTGCCGGTGGTCGCGGCGGTCATCACCAGCACGCTCCTGCGCGGCGCGCTCATCGGCCACGGCGCCCTGTTCGCCATGCCGCTGACCCATCTGCACCTCACCGCCGGCGACGAGCTGCTGTGCATCCCGGCGGGCGCGGTCGGGGGCCTGCTGGCGATCGCGGCCACCGGGCTGGTCTACGCCTCCGAGGATGCGTTCTCGCGCCTCCCCTTTCACTGGATGTGGTGGCCGGCGATCGGCGGGCTGATCATCGGCATCGGCGGCCTCATCCAGCCGCGGGCGCTGGGCGTCGGC
This sequence comes from uncultured Actinomycetota bacterium, assembly GCA_963758035.1. Lineage (GTDB taxonomy): Bacteria > Actinomycetota > Thermoleophilia > Solirubrobacterales > Solirubrobacteraceae > Palsa-465. Next base: position 324,226 of record CAVWTW010000008.1, on the reverse strand, counting down.
TACGACGTGATCGATCAGCTGCTCACCGGCCGCGCCGGCATGTCGCTGATCATCGGCATCCTCGTCGTCAAGACGCTCATCTGGGGGCTGTCGCTGGGTTCGGGGACCTCGGGCGGCGTCCTGGCCCCCGTGTTCATGATCGGCGGCGCGCTCGGCGCGCTCGAGGCCCATGTCCTGCCGTCGGTGACCCCCGGATTCTGGGCGCTCATCGGGTTGTCTGCGGTGGTGGGGGGCGTCATGCGCTCACCGCTGACCGGCGTGGTCTTCCCGCTGGAGCTCACCCACGCCTGGCCCCTGCTCCTGACCCTGCTCATCGCCGCCACCGCCGCCTACACCGTGTCGGCGCTGCTCCTCAAGCGCTCCGTGCTCACCGAGAAGGTGGCGCGTCGCGGCCTGCACCTGTCGCGCGAGTACGCCGTCGATCCCCTTGAAGTTCTGCTCGTCGACGAGGTCATGCACACCACACCGATCGTCGCCCACGGCCAGGAATCCCTGGCCGCGCTGCGGGCGCGCGCCGACGTGCGCGGCCAGTGGCTGTACCCGGTCATGGAGGAGCCCGCCGGGCTGCTGGGCGTGATCCCCCGGCGCCAGCTCATCGAGCTCGACGGCCGTGGAGGCACGCTCGCCGGCGACGCCGCGCTGCCTCCTGCCCTCACCGCATTTCCCGACGAGACCCTGCGTCACCTGGCCCGGCGCTTCGCCTCCGAGCATGTGACGACCGCGGTGGTCGTCTCGCGCGCCGACCCCACGCAGATCGTGGGGCTGATCACCGTGGAGGACCTGCTCCAGGGCCACCTGCGCGACCTGCTCTACGAGCGCCAGCGCGAGCGCGTGCTCCAGCCGCGCAAGCTCCAGATCCCCCGAGCTCCGCGGCGTTCGCAGGTCTAGCATATCGTGCTACGATATCGTGGCACGATTCGAAGGGAGGCATCCTTATGCCCAGTGTCGTAGACCCCCGTCACCACGACGTCCGCCGGGAACGGGTGGGTGGCTTCGCCGGTCCGGTGTCACCGTCGGACCCGTTCGGCAAGTACGCCGGACCTCCGCGTCGCCGCTGGCAGGCCGCCGGCGGCTTTGCGGGCGCGCCTGACCGACAGCGCCAGGGCTCGTTCGCAGACATCGAATTACACGGCCGGCGGGGGCAGCACTAAGTTGCACCGCCCTCACCACCGCGCAGGTCACTGGTCACCCGCCCGGGAGCATTAGGCTGGTAGGCCGATGGCCGACACCTCGCTCACCCTGGCCGACCTCGAACGCTGGGAGCTCTTCGGCGCCACGTGGCGCGTCGTGGAGCTCTCAGGCGATCGGGCGCTGCTGGACATGTGCGCGTGCACCGGGCAACTGGTCGAGCGGCGCGCCTCTGAGGACCGCGCGCTGATCGACTACGTGCGCGGCGCCGCGGCCGCGGGCGACGACGCCTGAGGCGCCGGTTGGGTCAGGCCGGCAGGGCCCGGTCGATCCGGCTCGCCACCAGTTCGGCGGCGTCCTCCTCCTGCTCGAGGATCTGCTGGGCGATGAGCTCGGTCTCGCGGTCGTGCAGACGGCGGGCGAGACCCCGCAGGGCCTGGTAGACGCCGATCTCGAGGTTCTCGAGGGTGTAGGCGCTGATCGCCAGCTCCGCCGGGGTGCAGTCGGCGCCGGGGGCGAACTCGATCTGCAGTGCCGCGACGCGCACGGCGGCCTCGCTCGGCGCGGGGGGCGAGGCGTGATGGGCGCTCAACCGCTCGTCGATGAGGCGCAGATGGCCACGCGTCTGCTGGTGGTGGGCGCGGTAGATGTCGGCCGTCGTCTCGTCGGGAGCCAGTCGACAGCCCTCCTCGAGGACGCGCAGGCCCAGCCGCTCGAGCGCGTGGGCGTCGGTCAGATACTCGATCAGCGCGCCGCCGAGGTCCTGGGACAACATCGCCCTCCCGACGGTACCCCGCGGCGCCCGCCGGGGTTCAGGAATCAGGATCGTCCTGTTCGTCGCCGTACAACGACTCGCCGTCGACCACCAGTCCCATGCTCTCGGGATGCTCCAGGGTCTCGATCGCGCGGTTGGTGAGCAGCCAGCGATCGGAGCGCACGCGGATCAGGTAGCCGGCGCGGGTGAGACGCTGCAGCGCGATCGTCACTGTCGGGCGATGCGCGCCGATGAGCATCGCCAGCACCTCGTGGGTGAGCGGCAGGGTGACGTACACCCCGTCGGTACCGACCGTCCCCCACCGCTCGGCGAGCAGCCAGAAGAGGATGAGCAGCCGGACGTAGGCGCGGGGCAGATGGGTGACAGCCTGGGTCAGCGTCAGGTAGCGCGCGCGCTGGGCCACTCGGCTGACCATGCGGCTGGTGATCGTCGGCCAGCGCGCGATCCTCAGCAGGAACGCGGTGTCGAGGACCGCCAGCCGGGAGCGCTTGAGCACCAGCCAGCTGACCGCGATCGGCAGCGGGTCATACTCGCCGTCGGTGTCCCACGGCCGGATGAGGTCCGTCGGCCCGAACAGCTCGCAGGCCGACCGCTTGCCCACCTCGACGCGCCGGAGCAGCAGCCCATCGAGCACATAGAGGCCAAGCCAGCCCGGCTCGGCGCGCGCGACGATCGCCTCGGTGTTCCAGGCGGGCGGCTCGAGCTCCATCACGCCCGCGATGGCACGGCTCCGGGCCGCTTCGGCCTCACCGGGCGCCAGCCCGATGGCGAGGTCGGGGTCGGCATCGAGCAGAGCGACCACATGGCGGGGCTCAAGCGGTGCCAGCACCACTCAAACGTACCTGCGGCGCCACCTGCATGTCCGCTGACGAACACCAGCGGTTCGCCGGATGACGCGAGCTGTGGGGACGCGACCGGGGATGAGGTATTCCTTGTACAGAGCTTCACAAGGAGTATGCAAATGCCTCACAACGACATCACCTCTGGCCGCGCCGCCGGCACCCCGGAGAACCCGACCGGCGACCCCACCCGGGGTCGCTCCGCCGGCACCGTCGCGAATCCGCGGCAGGACCCCACCCGGGGACGCTCCGCCGGCACCGTCGCGAATCCGCTGCAGGACCCCACCCGGGGACGCTCCGCCGGGACCGTGGAGAATCCGCTCTACGACCCCACCGACGCGCGCCAGAACCCCGCGCGGTCGCGCTGACGTGCCGTACCTCACCTGCCGCGAGTGCGGGCTGTCCATCCGCAGCCGCAACCCCCTGACCGAGCGGGCGTACTGCCCGCGTTGCCGCGCACGCGGCAACGTCGAGCCCCTGGTGCGGAGCCCGCGTCCGCTCGGCCGGCTGGCAGTGCCGGGCACCCGACATGCAGATGCCACAACCACAACCACAGCCACAGCCACACGACGGCATCCACAGCCCGCGTGACCGGCGTCGCCACGACGCCACGATCCAGGCCGAGATCCGCAAGCTGGAACGCAACCTCCGCGAACTGGGCCCGATGCCGAGCGACCGGCTCGCGGCCCTCGCCCACGCCGATCGCTGGCGGGAGGGCACGTTCCAGGAGGCGGTCGCGGTCGGCGTCCGTGAGGGCCGGCTGGCCCGGCTGCCGTTCCGCTGGCTGAAGGCCGTGGGCGGCGCCCGTCTGTAGACGGCTCAACCGGCGGGCTCGCCGGCCAGCGACTCGAGCGGCGTGTCCGTGTCGCGGAGCGCGTCGGCGTCCACGCGCCGGCGTGAGCGAATGAGCGCCTGGACGTGCTCGTTGACGTCCCACACGTTGACGTTCATCCCGGCGACCACGCGGCCATCGGCCAGATAGAAGGCGACAAACTCACCGCCCTCACGGTCACCGCGGAACACGACCTCGTCCCAGGCGGTGGTGTACCCGGAGTACTCCATGCCGACGTCGTACTGGTCTGAGTAGAAGTAGGGGATCCGGTCATAGCTCACCGCCTCGCCGAGCATCGACCGCGCCGCCGCGGGGCCCTGGTTGAGTGCGTTGGCCCAGTGCTCGACGCGGATGTGGCGGTCATAGAACGGGTGCCAGGCATTGGCGACATCGCCGGCGGCGAACACGTTGGCCGCGGAGGTCTTCAGCGCGGCATCGACCTGCACGCCGTTCTCCACCGTCAGCCCCGCCGCCTCGGCGAGTCCGACGCGCGGGATCACGCCCACCCCGATGACGGCGAAGTCACACTCGACGCGGCGGCCACTGGCGGTGCGCACCGCGCTCACCGAGCCATCGCCCTCGAGGCGATCGACGCCGTCCTCCAGGACCATCTCCACGCCGTGGCTGAGATGGACGTCGCGGTAGAAGGCGCCGACCTCGGCGCCGAAGACGCGCTCGTTGGGGAGCGCCAGGGGATCGATCACCGTCACGTCGAGCCCGGCGCTGCGGGCGGAGGCGGCGAACTCTGAGCCGATCCAGCCCGCGCCGACGACCGCGACGCGGCCACTGCCGGCGCCCAGGCGCGCGCGCAGGGCGTCGCAATCGTCAAAGGTGCGCAGGTAGTGGACGCCGTCGAGCTCGGCGCCGGGCACCGAGATCACGCGCGGCTGTGCGCCGGTGGTGAGCAGGAGGGCATCGTAGGGAAGCTCCTCGCCCCCGGCCAGGCTGACCGTCGCGGACGCCGGGTCGATGGACTCCGCTGCCGTGCCGAGGCGCAGCTCGATGTCCTGCTGGTCATAGAAGCCCTCATCGTGCACGTAGGCCTTCTGGCGCTCCGACTTGCCCTGGAGATACTCCTTGCTCAGCGGGGGGCGCTCGTAGGGGCGTTCCGATTCGGCGCCGACCAGGACGACGCGTCCGTCGAAGCCGCGCTCGCGCAGCTCGGCGGCGGCCTTGGCGCCGGCCAGGCTGGCGCCGAGGATCACGAATGTCTGCTTGCTCATCTCCTACCTCCGGTCAAGCTGAGGAATTCCTCGCGGGTACGAGGATCGTCGCGCACCAGCCCGTGCAACGCAGAGGTCACGGTCCGGGCGCCGGCCTTCTGCACGCCGCGCAGCGACATGCACATGTGCTCGGCCTCCAGGACCACGCCGACGCCCTTGGGTGACAGCTGCTCCTGGATGCAGGCGGCCACCTGCATGGTCAGGCGCTCCTGCACCTGCAGATCATGCGAGTAGTGCTCCACCACACGCGCGAGCTTGGAGAGGCCGACGATGCGCTCGGCCGGCAGGTAGGCGACGTGGGCGACGCCGTGAAACGGCAGCAGGTGGTGCATGCACAGCGATTGGAACGGGATATCACGCACCAGGACGAGCTCGTCGTAGCCCTCGTCGTTGGGAAAGGTAGTCAGGTTGAAGGGCTCGGGAGTCAGCAGCTCGGCGTAGGCCGCGGCGACCCGGCGCGGCGTCTCGGCCAGCCCAGGGTCGTCGAGGTCGGCCCCGAGCGCCACGAGCAGCTCGCGGGCGGCGCGCTCGGCCGCAGGCAGATCGACGCGGCGGGCGTCGGCCGCCACCGCTTGTAGACGGCGTGTGCTCACCGCAGCGTCGTCAGCAGGTCTCGGAGACTGTCGTGCTCCTCGGCGCACGCCGGGCACCCCGCCAGGTGCTCGCGCATCCCGGGAACGCGTGCGTCGGCATGCTCACCGGCAAGCTCACTGTCCACATAGACGTCGAGCAGGTCAAAACATTCCTCGCAGGTGAGCTCGGCGCCAGACGGGCCGAGCAGCCCGAAGACCAGCCGCTCGCGCGTGCGTCCTGGCTCGGTCATGAGTCGGCTCCGACGGCGGCCCGCAGCTTGCGCCGCGCGTCGTGCAGGGTCTTGTACAGCGCCCCGCGGGTGGTGCCCAGTCGCTCCGCGAGCACGTCGATGGGCACCTCGGCGAGCACGAGCGCGCCGAGGACCTCGCGCTGGTGGGGCGAAAGCTCGGTCCGAACCGCGTCGATGATGGCCCGCAGGTGGTCGCGCCGCTCCAGCTCCTCGGCGGGGTCAAGCGTCCGCGCGGGCAGGGTGGTCCAGGCGTCGGGGTCAATCGGCAGCTCGCGCTCCTGCCAGGCACGGCGCCGTGTGCGCACCGCCGCCTCGAGGATCGCGAACTTGTAGGCCCAGGTGGTGAAACGGCTCTCGAAGCGGTAGTCGTCGAGCTTGGCGAGGATCGCGGTGAGCGCGTCGTCGGCGCTCTGCATGGCCAGATCGTCGATCGCCTCGTGGCTGTGGCCCGCCAGCATGCCGCGCCGGCGCCCCAGCTCAAAGCGGGCCGCGCGGAGCAGCAGGGCGTGGAGCCGGCGGGTGGCGTCGTCGCGCTCGGCGCCCGTGGCCCGCAGCGCCGTCAGCCACGCATGCGCCTCCGCCTCCCGGTCGAGCGTTGCGGGAGCGGTCGCGCGCCACACCGTCGGCACGCTACCAGCCATCCGGGCCCTCCCTCTTCGCACCGCGGAAAGGCGCGTCGAGTGGCGCCAGGATCCGCGCCGCCAGGTGCGGGGGACATCCTTTATCGACGAGCTTGAGCAGCTCGTGCAGATCGACCCGCTCCTGGTGGGCGAGCACGTCGGCGAGATCGGGGCCGAACCCGGCACTCAGGAGCCGGCCCTCGCGCCACCGCACCCAACGCTCGCGGTCGCGGTCGCTCGTGGAGTCCCCCGCGGAGTCGCCGGCGGAGTTCGACGAGGGGCTGTTACCGGTACGCACACACCATTAGCGGCGGGGCGCGCCGCTTTCTTACCTGCCGCGGCCGCGGATGGGGGATCGCCCCCATTGCGAGTCCGTGCCCTGGCCACCAACCTCCGGGCCACAGTCCCTGAAGGAAGGATCCACAAAATGACGCCTCCCGTGCCCCAGCCGGTGCTGAGCCACAACGGCGCCGATGCCCGCGAGACCGTGCAGACGCCGATCCGGTGCCTGGTCGTTGACGACCACCCGGCGATTCTGGCCGGGCTGCGCGGCCTCCTCGCCTCCGAGCCCGACGTCGAGGTCGTCGACGCCGTCGACAGTGCCGAGGCCGCCGCCGCGGTGGCCGAGCAGGTGGCCCTCGACGTCGCCATCGTCGACTACCAGCTCCCCGGACACTCCGGGCTGTGGCTGAGCCGCAAGCTCAAGCGGCTCCCGGAGCCGCCGGCGGTCCTCATCTACTCGGCCTTCTCGGACTACATGCTGGCTGCGGCCTGCGTCGTCGCCGAGGCCGACGGTCTGCTCAGCAAATCGGCGTTGGGCTCCGATCTCTACACCGCGATCCGCCGTGCCGCGATGGGGATGAGCCGGCTCCCGCCGGTGCCGTCCACCCTGGCCGACGGGCTCCGCCGGCGCTTTGACTCTCTGGAGCAGGCAATCTTCGGCCTGCTCCTGGCCGGCATCGGCCGCGACGAGATCGCGCGCACCCTCCACGTCGACAGCGCCGAGATCGAGACCCGGCAATGGGCGATGCTGCGTAAGCTCGAGAGGTTGGATTGACTGCAGACCGAAGGCGCTGTGAGCGAGCCACCCCACCGGAGAAGGTACGTGCCCCTGGTCTATAGGGTCGCCGGCGTCAACGCGCTGGTGCTGGTGGCCGCGGTGGCGGTGACGCTCGTGGTCCTCGAGCCGCGCAAGTTCTCCTCCTTTGCCGCCGACGAGGCACTCGTGCTCACGGCGGCGTTGCTGCTGGTGGCGCTCGTCAACCTCATCGTGCTGCGGCGGATCGTCCGCCCCCTGGAGACCCTGACCTCACTGGCACGGCGCGTGGACCTCACGCGGCCCGGCGCCCGCATGCCCGGCGCGAGCGCCACCTCGGAGGCGGGCGAGCTGGCGCTCACCTTCAACGAGATGCTGGCCCGCCTGGAGACCGAGCGGCGCGAGGCCACCGGCCGGGTGCTCGAGGCCCAGGAGTCCGAGCGGCTGCGCATCGCCCTGGAGCTGCACGATCAGGTCGGCCAGGAGCTCACCGCGGTGCTGCTCGGCCTCGCCCGGGTGCGCAGCCTGTCCGCCGACCCGCTGCGGGGGGATGTCGAGGACATTCAGGAGGCCGTCCGCGCCAGCCTCGAGGACGTCCGCCGGATCGCCCTGGAGCTGCGCCCCGAGGCGCTGGATGACCTGGGACTGGTCAGTGCCCTCGCAGTGCTGTGCGAGCGCTTCGCGCAGCGGACCGGGATCACCGTCAGCCAGCAGCTCGACGAGCATCTGCCCGAGCTCGGCCGCGAGGAGGAGCTGGTCGTCTACCGCGTCGCGCAGGAGGCGCTCACCAACGTCGCGCGCCACTCCGGCACCGAGCACGCCGAGCTGCGCCTCGCCGCCCATAACGGCGGCCTGACGGTGACCGTCTCCGATCACGGGCGCGGCCTGAGCGCCGGCGGGGAGCCGGGGACCGGGATCCGCGGCATGCGCGAGCGCGCCGCCCTCATCGGCGCCACGTTGGAGGTCGGCCCCAACGACGACGGGGTCGGCTGCGCGGTCACGCTGCTCGTGCAGGCCGTCGCCGCCGAGGCACATGCATGACCCCGCTGAAGACGCGGATCCTCCTCGCCGACGACCACGCGCTCGTCCGGCGCGGCCTCAAGCTGGTCCTCGACGCCGAGCCGGATCTGGAGGTCGTCGCCGAGGCAGGTGACGGCGCCGAGGCGATCCAGCTCGCCCTGGCCGACCACATCGACCTGGCCATCATCGACATCTCGATGCCGCGGATGACCGGGCTGCAGGCGGTGGCCGAGCTGCACCAACGCCGCCCGGAGCTGCGCTCGCTGATCCTCTCGATGTATGAGAACGAGCGCTACCTCTACGAGGCGCTCAAGGCCGGGGCGTCGGGCTACGTGCTCAAGACTGCCGCCGACCGCGACCTCGTGGAAGCCTGCCGCTCGGCGATGCGCGGCGAATCGTTCCTGTATCCGGGAGCGATGACCTCGCTCATCCGCGACTACCTGCGCCAGGCGCGCGACAACGAGCCGGTCCGCGCCGATCCGCTCACCCCGCGCGAGCAGGAGGTGGTCAAGCTCATCGCCGAGAGCTACAGCACCCGCGAGATCGCCACCACGCTGGTGATCAGCGAGAAGACGGTCGACCGCCACCGGGCCAACATCCTGGAGAAGCTGGGCATGCACGACCGCGTCCAGCTCACGCGCTACGCCATCCGCCAGGGTCTGGTTGAGCCGTAGGTGGTTGGGCAGCCACAGCGCTCGGGGCGCTGCCGCCGGTGCGTGGTTGCTAACGGGGGCCGCGCGCGGGGTGACGCGCGCGGCTCCCACCCCCGGTCCCCGCACCGCGCCCCGAGCGCTGTGGTCTGCGGGAAGCAAGCTATCCGCCGGGTCTGCCGAAGCCAATGGGGTCTAGACCCCATAACTCAGTGGTGCTGTCAGGAAGCCGCCAATCCGCGCAGGCCGGCGCCGCTTTGCACGCCACGCACGCCGGTAGATCCTTGAGCGATAAACGTTTGAGCGGTAAATTGGTTGCAGCGACCTGGTTCACGGGGCGCGTCCACACCGGGGTGGCGCTCGGGGCCCAGAAGGAGGTTGTTTGATGCCGGTTGTGCCAATCCGTCAGATCCTCGATCCGGCCTTCGCCGACCGTTACGGAGTGGCGGCGATCAACATCGTCGACGACCTCACGCTCGAAGCCGTGCTGGCGGCGGCGACCGAGCTGGACTCGCCGCTCATCGTGCAGACCTCGCTGAAGACGGTGAAGTCGATCGGCGCCAAGGCGCTGTACAGCATGTGGCGCGTCCGCGCCGACGAGGTGCCGGTACCGGTGTCACTGCACCTGGACCACTGCCCCGACCGGGAGTGGATCACCGCCTGCCTGGAGGCGGGCTGGAACTCGGTCCTGTTCGACGGCTCCGAGCTCGACGTGACCGAGAACACGCGCCAGACGGTCGAGGTCGTCGTCGAGGCCGAGCGCTACGGGGCGCAGGTGGAGGGCGAGATCGAGAGCGTGCTGGGCGTCGAGGATGGTGTCGGGTCCGACGAGGCCGGGGTCGTGCACCCCGTCGAGGTCTCCGCGCGATTCATCGAGACCACCGGGGTCTACTCCTTCGCCCCGGCGATCGGCACGGCACACGGCCTCTACAAGAGCTCCCCCGAGCTGCATCCCGAGCGCGTGACCGAGATCTTAGAACTGCACCCCATCCCGATGGTGCTGCACGGCGGCACCGGGCTGAGCGCCGACCAGTTCTCCGATCTCATCGCCCGCGGCTGCGCCAAGGTCAACATCTCCACCGCCCTGAAGATCGCCTTCGTCGAGGCCCACCGCGAGTACCTCGACGCCAACCCCGGCAAGCACGATCCGCCGTCGATGCTCAAGCATGTGCGAACCGCGGTGCTGGACATGGCCAAGCACCACATCGGGATGTTCGGCTCCGCCGGGCGCGCCGGTGCCCTGTCCGCGTCGGCCGGCTAGGCACTGAAGCGGTGCCGGCGCTCATCTTCGACTGCGACGGAGTCCTGGCTGACACCGAGCGCGATGGCCACCGCCCGGCGTTCAACGAGACGTTCGCCGAGGTCGGGCTGCCGGTGCACTGGTCGGCCGAGGAGTACGCCGAGAAGCTGAAGATCGGCGGCGGCAAGGAGCGGATGGCCTCGCTGCTCACGCCCGAGTCTGTGCGCGCCAACGGTCTGGCGGCCGACCCCGAGGGCCAGAAGGAGCTGCTGGCCGACTGGCACAAACGCAAGACCGCGCGCTACAAGGAGATGGTCCGCGCCGGACGGCTTCCCGGCCGGCCGGGCATCGCCCGGGTCGTCGGCGAGGCGATCGACGGCGGGTGGACCCTGGCGGTCGCCTCCACCTCGGCCGAGGAGTCGGTCCGCGCCGTGCTGGAGCACGCCGTCGGCGCCGACCGCGCCGCCCGCTTCAGCGTGTTCGCCGGCGACATCGTGCCCGCCAAGAAGCCCGACCCGGCCATCTATGACCTGGCCATTGCCGAGCTGGGCCTGCAGCGCGGCGACGCGATCGTCATCGAGGACTCGCGCAACGGCCTGCTCGCCGCGGTCGGCGCCGGACTGCGCTGCGTGGTCACCGTCTCCAGCTACACCGCCGAGGAGGACATGAGCGAGGCGGTGATGGTGGTCACCAGTCTCGGCGACCCCGGCGAGCCGGCGGTCGTGCTGGCCAACCGCGCCGGCGCGGCGCCCGGCGAGCTCGTGACACTCGCCGACCTCGACGCATGCCGGACCCAACCCATACTGGACAAGGAGGCTGTATGAGCGACACGGCGCTGCGCCGGGGCGAGCTCGTGGTGCGGACGATCGCCCAGACTGCCGTCGACAACGAGACCTACTTCTGCGAGCTCGATGCGGTGGTGGGCGACGGGGACTTCGGCTACTCGCTGGCCCGCGGGTTTGAGATCGTCGTCTCCGACTGGGAGGCGATGGAGTACTCCGACATCTCCGGTCTGCTCAAGAAGACCGCGATCACGCTGACCAAGCGGATCGGCGGCACCTCCGGCCCGATCTGGGGCACTGCGTTCCTGCGTGCCGGCGGGGCGCTCGCCGATAAGGCTCAGCCCACCGGCGAGGAGGTCATCGCCGCCTTCCGTGCCGCGATCGACGGGATCAAGCAGCGGGGCAACACCGACCTGGGCGACAAGACGCTGCTGGATGCCCTGGTGCCGGCGGTCGATGTGCTGGAGGCGGAGCTGCCCAACGGCGCCGCCCAGGCCATCGAGAAGGCCGCCGTACAGGCGCGCGAGAGCGCGGAGGCCACGAAGGGCATGCTGGCCCAGCGTGGGCGCGCGTCCTATACGGGCGAGCGCAGCCGTGATTCGGTCGACGCGGGAGCGGTCGGCATCGCCGTGATGTTCGAAGCCGTGAGCAAAGCCTGGCAGGAGGCCGAGCTGGAACTGGCCTGACTTTTGGGTCACGCAGTGAGGAGAAGGGCGCGCGGGGCCACTGGTCACGCGTGAAAACCGGGCAGGTCATTCGAGAGAGAGGATCGGCCGTGAAGAAGTTCGTCAACGACCCGCAGCAGTTCGTCCCCGAGATGCTCAAGGGGATCCAGCTCGCCAACCCCGGCAAGCTCAAGTACGTACCGGAGTACAACCTCATCATGCGGGCCGATGCCCCCAACGACAACAAGGTGTCCATCGTCCAGGGGTCAGGTTCGGGCCACGAGCCGGCGCACGTGATGGTGGTGGGCAAGGGCATGCTGGACGCCGCCTGCCCCGGTGACGTCTTCGCGGCGCCGCCGTCTGACTACGTGTATGAGACGACGAAGCTGATGGCCAGCCCCAAGGGCGTCCTGCACATCATCAACAACTACACGGGCGACCGCATGGCCTTTGACATGGGCCGCGAGCTGGCCGAGGCCGAGGACATCAAGATCGCGACGATCGTCGTCGACGACGACGTGGCGGTAAAGGACTCCACCTACACGGTGGGCCGCCGCGGCGTGGCCGGCAACTTCTTCGTGATCAAGGCCGTCGGCGCAGCGTCGGAGAAGGGCGCCGAGCTCGACGAGCTGGTCAAGCTCGGCGAGCGGGTCAACTCCGTCACCCGCACGATGGGCATGGCGCTCACGTCGTGTACGCCACCGGCCAAGGGCTCGCCCCTGTTCGACCTGGGCGACGACGAGATGGAGATGGGCGTCGGCATCCACGGCGAGCCGGGACGTCGCCGCGAGAAGCTGACCAATGCCAACGCGATCGTCGACGAGCTGCTGGAGGCCGTGGCCTCCGACCTCCCGTACGGCTCGGGCGATGACGTGGCCCTGATGATCAATGGGCTCGGCGGCACGCCGATCTCCGAGCTCTACATCCTCTACGGGCGCGCCCACGACCAGCTCGCCCAGCGGGGCATCAACGTCACGCGCAGCTACGTCGGCGAGTACTGCACCTCGCTGGACATGGCCGGTGCGTCGCTGACGCTGGTCAAGCTCGACGATGAGCTCAATGAGCTGTTCGACGCGCCCGCGGACGTGGCGGTCCGCGTCTTCTAGGCGGTCCTGGACGGCCACTGAACCGTCAGGCGCAGCTGCCGGCGTCACGCACGACGCCGGCAGTCAGTGGGAGCGGTCGTCCTGGCCCCAGTCCAGGGCGACCGCCTCTCCGTTGATGAGCGCCCGCTCGGGCGGCACCGGCTGCCCGGCGGCGATGAGTGCGGCTCGGATCGTGCCCGCGTGGGCGACGACCAGCGAAGGCTGGGGCCCGACGGCGACACGAGCCAGCGCGCGCCGCGTGCGCAGCACCTGAGAGCGGATCGACTCGCCCCCAGGGAAGACGAAGTCGGGGTCGCCGGCCTCGAAGGCCGCGAACAACTCGGGGGTGCGCTGAGCCAGCAGCGTGTGCGCGACGCCCTCCCAGTCGCCGCGGGCGGACTCGATCAGGTCGTCGAGGACAGCCGGCGTGACGCCGATGGCCTGCCCGATGATCGACGCCGTCTGGCGGGCGCGCAGCAGCGGCGAGCACCAGATCGCAGTGACGCCGCGCGCGCGGGCCTGAACGGCGAGCCTCGCTGCCTGCTGCTCTCCGAGATCAGAGAGGGGTGGGTCGCGCCGTCCCAGGATGAGACCGCCGGCGTTGTCGGCGGTCTGCCCGTGTCTGGCGAGGAGCAGGGCCGTGCCGGTCACGAGGACAATTGTGCCGCAGGTGCTTGAACCTCCCCGCCATCGGGAAAAACTGGGACGTGTCCCCCACGCGACCCACCTCATGATCGACCGAGAGATCCGCGCCATGCTGCGCGGGGCCACGGCCGCGGACTTCCTGTACGGCTGGCAGGGCCCCCACCTGGCCGAGCGCACCTACTGCCTGACCCCGAAGCACGCCGACCCGATGGAGCGCCCGCGCGACTACGTCATCGGCTACTGCGAGATGCTCGCGGTGGCCGGCGTGCAGCCGCTGTACCGGGACTCCGACCCCGTCCTCTAAAACGACGGCTCCGTGAGCCGCGCCACCCCGAACCGGCGCATCGCGCGCCTGGATGTATTAAGAACTCGCAGCATGTCGTGTATCACTGTTGGCAACGTCGGCGCCCTGCGATAGCTTGGCCCCCGTGCCGGAGGAGGAGACCAGCGGCCAGCTCGCGGTGAGCGAGATCTCGGTGTCCTTTGGCGGAATCACCGCCCTGGACGGCGTCTCGCTCGAGGTCTCCCAAGGTGAGGTCCTCGGCGTCATCGGCCCCAACGGCGCGGGCAAGACGACCCTGTTCAACGTCATCTGCGGGTTCGTCAGGCCGGCTTCGGGCACGATGCGCTGGCGCGGGCAGCCGCTTGACGGGATCCGCCCCGACCGGCTGGCCTCGCTGGGGATCGCCCGGACGCTGCAGGGGGTTGGCCTCTTCGCCGGCCTGACCGTCCGCGAGAACGTGATGGTGGGAGCCCAGCGCTTCCGCGCGGCCGGATTGGTGAGCGCGATGCTGGCGCGCCCGCGGGCCGACCGCGACGAGCGCGCGCTGAGCGAGCGCGCCACGGCGGCGCTGGAGCGGGTCGGCTGCGTCGACATGGCCGAGGCCCGGCCCGGGCAGCTGCCCTATGCCGCGCAGAAGCGGGTCGCGCTCGCCCGGGCCCTGGCCTGTGAGCCCGACCTGCTGCTTCTCGACGAACCCGCCGGCGGCCTGGACAGCGAGGAGCTGTCGGCTCTGGCGGACACGATCCGGTCTCTGGGCGAGTCGATCGCGGTGATGCTGGTCGACCACCACATGGACCTCGTCACCTCCGTGTGCGACCGGATGGTGGTGCTCGACTTCGGGCGCGTGATCGCGGCGGGGGATCCCACGACCGTGCGCCAGGACCCGGGTGTGCTCGAGGCCTACCTCGGTCGCGACGCGGAGGCGCCCGACACGACCGTGGCGAACGAGACGGCCGATGCTCAAAGTTGACGCGCTCACCACCGACTACGGCCCGGTGCGCGCCGTCGACGGCGTGTCCCTGGAGGCGCCGGAGGGCACCGTCACCGCGGTGTTGGGGGCCAACGGCGCGGGCAAGACCTCGCTGTTGCGGACGATCACCGGGCTGGTCCCGGCGCGATCGGGGACGGTGACGGTGGGAGGCGAGAAGGTCACCGGGCTCGCGGTAGAGGAGATCGTGCGCCGCGGCGTCGCGCACGTCCCCGAGGGGCGCGGCGTCATCGCCGAGCTCACCGTTGAGGAGAACCTGCGTCTCGGGGGCCTGTGGCGTCGGAGCGGAGCGGCGCCGCTGAGCGAGATCTATGAGATGTTCCCGCGCCTGAGCGAACGCGAGCACCAGCCCGCCTCGCGCCTGTCGGGCGGCGAACGCCAGATGCTGTCGATCGGCCGCGCGCTGATGGGCCGACCGCGGGTGCTGCTGCTCGACGAGCCGTCGCTGGGCCTGGCCCCCGTGATCGTCGCCCAGATCATGGCGAGGATCCGCTCCCTGGCCGACAACCTCGGGCTGGCCGTGCTCCTGGTGGAGCAGAACGCCCGCAGCGCCCTGTCGATCGCCAACCGCGGGATCGTGCTCAACCTGGGGCGCGTCGTCGCCGACCGCGAGCCGGGCGAGCTCGCCGCCGACGAACGCCTGCGCCACGCCTACCTGGGGTTCTGAGAAACCGTGACCAAGTTCATCGACCTCACTCTCAGCGGCATCTCCGACGGGGCCGTGTACGCCGCGGTGGCGCTGGCCCTGGTGCTCATCTGGCGCGCCACCCGGATCGTCAACTTCGCCCAGGGCGCGATGCTGATGATCACCACCTTCATCGCCTCGGCGATCATCAGCTCGAGCGGCTCCTACTGGCTGGGGTTCGCGGTGGCCCTGGCGGCCGGCCTGGTCTTCGGAGCGCTGGTGGAGCGGGTTCTCATCCGTCCGGTCGAGTCCGCGCCTCCTTTGAACGCGGTCATCCTCACCCTCGGGCTCTACACGTTGCTGGTGGCCGCCGCCGGGATGATCTGGGGCAACACCCCGCGCTCGTTCCCGCCGGCGTTCTCGCTGCGCGGCTACGAGGTGGGTGGCACCCGGCTGCTCTTCACCCCCAACGACACCTTCATCGTGCTGGTGGTCATCGGGGTGGCCGTCGGCCTGGCGGCGCTGTTCCGGCTCACCTCGCTGGGGTTGCAGATGCGCGCGTCGGCGTTCGCGCCCGAGGTGGCGCGCATGCTCGGCGTGCGGGTGGCGCGCATGTTCACCGTCGGCTGGGCGCTGGCAGCGGTGGCCGGAGCGCTGGCCGGGGTGCTCGTGGCCCCCTCGGTGTTCCTGGGCCCCAACAGCTTTGACCCGATCCTCATCAGCGGCTTCGTGGCTGCGGTGCTCGGGGGCCTCGACAGCCCGCCCGGGGCGGTGATCGGGGGGGTGTCGCTCGGCGTGGCGCTCTCGTACGTATCGGGGTATGCGGGGTCCGCGCTCGTGCCCCTCGCCGCGCTGGCGATTCTGGTGGCGGTGCTGATGCTGCGCCCTGGCGGTCTCTTTCAGGCGAGCTCGGAGCGGCGGGTATGACCGCCGCGCGGCGGGTGATGGAGCGCAGCACGCTGGCCCGGTCGCTGGCCTGGGCAGTGCTCGCGGCGCTCGCCATCATCCTGGTGTCAGACCTGGTCAGCGCCTACAACGATCTGCAGCTGGCCACCGGCGCCTACTACTTCGCCGCGCTCGCCGGCCTCACCGTGCTGGCGGGACAGAGCGGTCAGATCTCGCTGGGGCAGGGGGCGCTGATGGCGGTGGGCGCCTACACCGTCGCGCTGCTCATCGGCAACGAGGGGTGGGCGCTGCTGCCGGCCATCGTGGCCGCGGTGGCGGTCAGCGTGCTCGTGGGGATTCCGGTGGGAGCGGCCGCCAGCCGCCTGCGCGGCCCGTATCTGGCGGGGGCGACCCTCGCCTTGGCGGTGGGGCTGCCGGCGCTGGCCGACAAGTTCCCGACACTGCTGGGCGGGGAGAACGGCCTCACCATCAACCCACCGGTGCCGCCGTCGTGGCTGGGCGCGGACTTCCCGCTCGAGCGCTGGGAGGCCTGGATCGCCGGGGCCGGAGCGGTGGTGGTGCTGTTCGTGCTCTACAACCTCATCGGCAGCGGCGCGGGCCGGTCGATGCGGGCCGTCCGCGACGACGAGATCGCCGCCTCGCTGTGCGGGCTGTCGGTGGGGCGCAACCAGGCGACCGCGTTCATCATCTCGGCCGGGTGCGCGGGCCTGGGGGGTGCGCTGCTGGCGGTCGTCCTGCAGCTGGCCCAGCCGGGTGCGTTCCCGCTTCAGCTCTCGCTCTCGCTGCTGACCGGCGTCGTCCTCGGCGGCCTGGGGTCACTGGTGGGAGCGATGTGGGGCGCGGCGCTGCTCACCCTGCTGCCCAACTGGACCACCAACCTGGCGCACTCGTTCTCGCTGTCGACGCAGGTCTCGGCCAACCTGCCGCTGGCCATCTACGGGGTCGTGCTCATCGTGGCCATGATCGTGTGGCCGAGCGGGATCCAGGGCGGACTGCGCGCGATCTTCGGCCGCCTGCGCACCGCCCGGAGCTCAGCCTGACGGGGGCGTGCGCGTGGATCGGCGGCGGCGCTTCGGGGGCGCAGAACCGGCGTGGGGAACGCCGAGCAGTGCCGCCTGCACTTCGCGGAGCCGCTCGTGATCGCCCCGGATCCCGAACGCTGCGTCGTTGTAGAGAAAGGCCTCGCACAACCGGACGATGGCGTAGGCGAGCGTCTCTGGGTCGGCGGGCGGCTCGTAGCGGCCCGCCGCCACCTCGGCCGTGATCATCTCGGTGATCAGCGCGACGGACCGGCACTGGGGTGCGCCGGTACTGGAGGTGAGCAGACGCAGCGCGGCGGCGCCCTCCTGCTCGACGAACCGGCGCAGCGGCATCGAGCGCGCCAGGCTCCGGTTGATGCGATCGAAGACCTCGAGCAGGCCCTGGACCCCGCGGCGGCGGACGTCGTGGCGGTGCCTGCGGATGAGCGCCTCGGACTCGTCGGCGATGACCTCCGAGAGCAGCTTCTCACGCGAGCCGAACCAGCGGTAGATGGTGGCGCGGCCCAGCCCCAGGTCGCGCGCCACGATGGTGAGGTCGACGCGATCCCCGGCCATGAACTGGGCCTGGGCGGCGGCGAGGACGTCGTCACGGCTGGCGGTAGGGGGCCGCCCGCGCCGGGGTGGGCGGGGTGGACGGGGTGGGCGGGATCCAGTTGCAGCGCTCATGCCCTCACCTTAGTATTTGAAACGCAAGAGGGAGAACGTATCGAATTGTCCCGGCCACCTCGGTGGGCCCGGGCAGCCGGCGGAGGGCCCGCTTCTGGGGCGCCGGCGGAAGGTCACCCACAAGTGGAGGAGGAGTGCGATGGGAGCTGTCAAACGCCGGCGGCTGATCGCCGCGGCGGTGACCGCAGGCGTGGCCGTGGCGGCCGTGGGCTGCGGATCGTCGAGCAGCGGCGGAAGTTCAAGCGCCCCGGGAGTCACCAGCACCAGTATTACGTTCGGCACCCATCAACCTCTGACGGGGCCGGCGGCGCCGGGCTACAGCGAGATCGCTCCTGCCTCCCAGGCGTTCTTTGACTACGTCAACGCCCACGGCGGCGTGTTCGGGCGCAAGATCCACCTGATCATCAAGGATGACGCCTACAACCCCGCCAACACCGTCAACGTGGTGCACCAGCTCGTACTCCAGAACAAGGTGTTCGGCATCTTCGAGGGCCTCGGTACTCCGACACACACCAAGGTCGTCAGTTACCTCAACGCCTCCAAGGTCCCCGACATGTTCGTGGCCTCCGGCTGCCCGTGCTGGGACAACGGCGCCGCCCAGCCCGAGACGTTCGGCTGGCAGCCCAATTACACGATCGAGGGCAAGATCCTCGGCCAGTACCTCAAGCAGCACTTCGCCAGCGCCAAGGTCGGCGTCCTCTACCAGGATGACGACTTCGGCAAGGGCGGCCTGCAGGGCATCCAGGATGAGCTGCCGGCGAGCGCGATCGTCTCCAAGCAGCCCTACCAGTCGGGCACGACCACGCTGGCCCCCCAGGTGACGGCGATCAAGGCGGCCAAGGCCACCGTGATGGTGGACTTCACCGTCCCCATCTACACCGCCATCGCCCAGCTGACCTCGTTCACCCTGGGCTTCAAGCCCCAACTGGTGGTGTCCAACGTGGGTATCGACCCGATCACCGTGGGCGGACTGCTCAAGTCCGTGTCCAAGGGCAAGGTGTCAGGTACCGCGCTGATCGAGGGCGCCATCAGCGACGGCTACCTCCCGTCCAACACCGACGTGTCCAACCCGTGGATCAAGCTGTTCGAGAAGATCCACGCCCAGTACGACGCCAAGGCGCCGTTCGACGGCAACGTCGAGTACGGGATGGCCAACGCCTACACCCTGGTGCAGGCGCTTAAGGCCGCGGGCAAGAACCTCACCCGGGCCGACCTGGTCAAGGCCGTCTCCACGCAGGGCGGCAAGTGGACCGGCCCCGGCCTCGTCCCCTTCCGCTACAACGGGGACCAGCACGGCGGGTTCGGTGGCGCCGAGATGGGCAAGATCCAGAACGGCAAGATCGTGCTCTTCGGCGGCCCGCTGACGACCTCGCCGGCCGCGGGCACGCCGATCACGCCGTACACGACGGCGCAGCCGCCGCCGCCCACCAGTGGGGTGCCCAGCAACTGAGTCAGTCGTCCGAGCTCCTCTCCAGGGGGCCCGCCATTGGCATGGATGCCTGTGGCGGGCCCTCGCTCGGGGGTTACGTGTTCGGGGGTAGGCGACGCCTGGGGTGAGAGGCGTTTGCTGGGTGTCGAACTGTGGCTGGGGAAGGCTGTGTCTGAGGAGGGCTGAGTGTGGCCGGCTGCAGCACCCCGATGGTCAATCTGCTCTCTGGGGTGGGATCTACCATCAGCGTCGCGACGGGGATGACAATCCGGGTCGTAGTGACCCGACTTGTCATCAGCGTTGCGGTTGGGGGGTCTTCGGTGCCGCCCGTACCCACTCTTCGGTAGACGTCGTTGACGTTCGCCGGTACCCGTGGCAACTCTGGATGTCAGGAGCAGCAAGCCGCCCCTAGCCCCGCAATGCCTCGGTGGGGCTCAGCCGCGCCGCCTTGCCCGCCGGGTACAGCCCGGCCAGGGCACCGATGACCAGCCCCGAGACGGGCGCGGCCACCAGCGCGTACAAGGGCACGACGAAGGGCTCCCCCTGCGCCAGTGAGTAGATCTCGGTGGCGCCGGCCCCGAGGGCGAGGCCGACCAGGCTGCCCAGCGCCGCCAGCAGCGCCGACTCGGTGAGGAACTGCAGGCTGACGTGGCGCCGAGTGGCGCCCAGCGCGCGGCGCAGGCCGATCTCGCCGCGGCGCTCGAGCACCGAGATGACCATGATGTTGGCGATCCCGATCGCCCCGACGAGCAACGCCACCGCGCCCAGCCCCAGGAGCAGCGTGGTGAACTGGCCCTTGGCGGCGGCGCGGGCCTCGAGCGCGTCTGACGGGCGGCTGACGTCGACGCCCGAGGCGTTCTGCGGATCGGCGGTGGGTCCCACCAGGTTGGCCACGGCCGGGACGTGGTTGACGTTGGCGCGCAGGTAGATCTCTGAGGGATTGGGGGTCACGTGAAACCGGCGCTCGGCCACCGGCAGCGAGATGAACGCGGTGGAGTCCAGGGTGGAGTCCAGCAGCACCGGCCTGAGGATCCCGACCACGTTGAACCAGGTGCCCCCGAGGTAGACCTCGACGTGACCGCCCGCCGACTCGATCTGCAGCACGCTGGCCGCCTGGGCGCCGAGCACCACCTCCGGGTAGCGGGCGCTGACTGGGTCCAGGAAGTGCCCCGTCGCCAGTGACACCCCCATCACGCGAGGCAGGTTCTCGTCCGCGGCATCGACGCCGAGGCCCCCGGTCTGCTGGGCGGGCACGTACGGAGTCCGCAGCACAGTGGCGCCGGGGACCTGGTAGACGGCCGCGTCGTTGTTGACGTTACGCATCCCGGCGACCATCGGCACCGAGCTCGCAGGGAGGATCTCGTTGTTGCCGCTGAACGTGGTCCCGGGCGTCGCCGTGAGCAGGTTGGTCCCCAGCGCGTCGATCTCGGCCAGGAGCTGGGCCTGGCTGGAGGACGACACGCCGACGACGGCGACCATCGCCCCGATCCCGATCGCGATCCCGAGCGCTGACAGCGCCGCCCGCAAGCGCCGGGTGCGCAGCCCCTGCAGCGCGGCGCCCAGGAGCTCGCGCGCGGGCAGCCGCGCCGCGGGCACGCTCGCCACGGGAGGCGGGGACGACGGCGGCGGGGCGGGCGCGGCGAGGCTCGTCATCGCCGCTCGTCGGAGACGATCTCGCCGTCGCGCATCTGGACCCGCCGGTGAAAGGTGGCGGCGATGGCGGCGTCGTGGGTGATCAGCATCAGGGTCGCGCCGTCGGAGGCCAGGTCGTGCAGGAGCGCCACCACCTCGGCGCCAGACGTGGAGTCCAGGTTGCCCGTCGGCTCGTCGGCGAGGATGATCGCCGGTCCCTTGGCCAGCGCCCGCGCGATCGCCACCCGCTGGCGCTCGCCGCCCGAGAGCTGTCCGGGGCGGTGATCGAGCCGGTGGCCGAGGCCGACCCGGGTCAGCGCGATCCGTGCCGCCTCGCGCCGCTCCCGGCTGCGCGCGCCCGTGTAGAGCATGCCATTGGCGACGTTGTCCACCGCGGTCATCCACTCCTGGAGGTGAAAGCTCTGGAACACGAAGCCGATCTCGTGGGCGCGCAGACCGGCGAGCCGGCGGTCCGACGCGGTGACCACGTCGATGCCGGCGACGCGGACGTCGCCGCTGCTGGGGCGCTCGAGGGTCCCGAGGATGGTGAGCAGCGTCGTCTTGCCCGAGCCCGACGGGCCCACGACGGCCACCTGATCGCCACCGGCGACCTCGATGCTCACGCCGCGCAGCGCGGCGACGCCGCCGGGGTACTGCTTGACCACCGTGTCGAGCGTCAGCGTCGCGCTCATCCCTGGGAGTCCGTGACCTGCAGGCCGGGATGGATCCCCGCCCCGGAGACCTGCACGTACCCGGCCGCGAACAGGCCCACGGTGACCGGGATCAGGGTGTGCGGGGCCGCCGCCTGCTGGAGGGCGTAGTTGCCACCCGAGACGGCGACGAGCGCCGTGACCGGGACCGAGAGCACGTGGTTGGCGCGCTGCTGGGCGAAGTTCACGCTCACCGCCGCCTCGTCCAGGCCGGCGCCGCTGTGGTGGCCGGTCAGGGTGACGGTGACCGGGATCGTCGACGAGGCTCCCGAGCCGTTGCCGCCCCCTCCGCCGCCACCACCACCGCCACCGCCGCCTGCGCCCCCACCGCCGCTTCCGCTGCCGGTGCCGTTGCCGCCGGAGTCCGAACTCTGCGCCACCGAACTGACCGCGGTCACCCTGCCCTTCACCGTGTTCCCGGCGGGCAGCTGGACGGTCACCCGCTCGCCCATCTTGGCCTCGCTCTGAAGCGAGGCGTCGAGGTCGACGGTCACCACGAGGTGCGTGGAGGTGGTCTGGAGCACCGCGGTGCCGGCGCTGCCGCTGTCGCTCCCGGTGCCGGTGCTGCCGCTGCTGGCGCCCCCAGCGGCGCCCGCTCCGGACGCACCGGACCCGCCGGACCCGCCCGACCCACCAGACCCGCCCGACCCACCAGACCCGCCCGACCCACCAGACCCGCTCGAGGACGCGCCGCCATGGCTCTGGCGTTGGGCCGCCTTGAGCTCCTCGGTCTCCGCCTTGAGTTGGGCGCTCTCGGCCTTGAGCAGGGCCAGCAGCGCGGCCTCGGACGGATTCTGGGCGGCAGCGTGCCGCTTGGGCCGGTGGCGCGAGTGCGACGGGGTCGAGGCCGGCGTCGTGGGGGTCGACGTCGTCCCGGTGGTGGTGGTTGTGGTGGGGGTCAGCGTCGCGCCGGGGGTGGTGAGGCTCACAAACTGAGGCGACGGCGGACCGACGGTCACCGAGGCCGCGGTGGCCGAGCCGCCGCCGTTGGCGGTGTCGCCGACGGTGCCGTCCACCGTGGAGACGAGCTGCGGCCCCGGGAGGAAGACGACGGCGCCGAGCGAGAGGCTGCCCGTCGCGGTCTCGTCCAGCGACTCCTGGAGCAGCTCGACCCCGAGCGTCGTGGCCGGCTGCCAGACGTCGTCAACGGTGATCCCGTTGGCGTTGAAGCCGAGCGCGGCGAGATTGCGGTTGAGCTCGAGCACGTCGGGGCCGTCGCTGTCGGCGGCCGACAACGTCCGGTACGCGGGCGTGGTGCCGTTCATGAGGAGCACGGGCGCACCGTTGACCCGGAACAGCGTGCCGCCGGGCTTGATCTCCTGCCCCGCGCCCGGCAGCCAGGTGATCGTGCCGCTCAGGCGGTCATACACCGTCTGGGGGTTGGCGTAGCTGAGCGTCCCCGACTCGGTGTCGGTCTGGACCAGGTTGCGCCGCTTGACGGTCGCGGCACCCGCCGATGCCTTGGCGGCGCCCACGGCGCTCGTCGGCGAGGGGGAGCCGGCGACGAGGACGAGGGCGACGACCACGCCCGCCGCCAACGCGAGGGCCAGCGCCCCGAGCAGCCCGCGCCGGTGCCGTGCCGCCCCACGCAGGACGCTCATCTGCGTACCCGCAGACCCGGGGGATCGCCACAGAGTGTGATCGCGTGGCGGAACGCCGGGGAGCTCGCATTCACGTCGAGGCGTTTTGTCGCCACCACCCCGATGGGGGCGCTGGTCAGATCAGCAAAGCTCGGGACGCCGTGGGCGCGCATCGCACTGAGACAGCCCGAGCGGCGACGCGTTGCCGCTCGCGGTGGTGGCTCCGACCGCGCTCTGGCCGCTCCCGCCCGAGGCGCCACACGCGGACAGCGCCACCGCGCAGCCGACGATGGACAGCCCCGCCGCCAGCCGGACGGCGGTCGCGCTGCGCCTATGACCCCCCGGACGGTGCGCCGCATGCATCTTCATGTGCCGACGACGTTGTACGACCCGGCCGGTAACGCGGCTGTAACGCTGTTATGCGGCTGTTACGGGTGATCGGGCATCCTCACGGGGCAGACGCCGGCGCGGGATCAGCCGCGCCGGCGTACCACGAAGCGAACGGATCAAGCGCGTGCGGAGCAACGGATGAGGGTGCTGGTCGTCGAGGACCATGCGCGCCTCGCCGAGACCGTGGCGACCGTCCTGCGCCGGGAGGGCATGGCCGTCGATGTGGCCTTCGACGGCCGCGAGGCCCTTGACCGCATCGCGCTGACCGCCTATGACGTGGTGGTGCTCGACAGGGATCTTCCGGGTGTGCACGGCGACGAGGTGTGCCGGTCGTTGGTGGCCAACGGCGCGCCCGGCAGCGTCCTCATGCTCACCGCCGCCACGACGGTCGCCGATCGCGTCGAGGGACTGGGAATCGGCGCCGACGACTACCTGCCCAAGCCGTTTCACCTCGCCGAGCTGGTGGCCCGGATCCGCGCGCTGTCGCGCCGGCCGCGCGCGGTGCGCCCGCCGACCCTCGTCTACGGTGACCTCGAGCTCGACTCGGCGCGGCGGGCGGTGACCCGCGCCGGGCGCCCGCTGTCGCTCAGCCCCAAGGAGTTCTCGGTGCTCGAGCTGCTCATGGGAGCCGAGGGCGACGTCGTCTCCACCGAGCAGATCCTTGAGCACGTCTGGGACGACGCCACCGACCCGTTCACCAACGCGGTCCGGATGACGATCAGCCGGCTGCGTGGCAAGCTGGGCGATCCGCCGGTGATCGCCACGGTGACACCGGTCGGCTACCGGATCGGGGACGCGGCGTGACGGCCGCCCGCCGGCTCGCGGGTCGCCTGCGCCATCCCCGGACCACGGTCCGGTGGCGGCTGACCCTCCTCTATGGCGCGCTGTTCCTCGTCTCGGGCGCGGCGCTGCTCGCCATCACCTACACGCTGGTGGACAACGCGGCGGTGTTTCCGCAGCGCCCGCTCGCGATCCTGACCACGAACACACCGTCCGGCGGCGGCGTGGTGGGGCCCAATTTCAGGCCCAGCGCGGGACAGGTCCAGGGATTCACCCGAAGGGTGCCACCTCCCATCCAGCGCCTGCTCCACACGCCCCAGGGCAAGAAGGCGATCGGCGACGTCGTCGTCACCCAGCGGGTGGCCGACCTGCACCAGCTGATCGTCGAGTCCGCCCTCGCGCTGGCACTCATGGCGCTCATCTCGACCGCGCTGGGCTGGGTGGTGGCCGGGCGGGTTCTGGCGCCGCTGCGCACGATGACCTCCGCCACCCAGGAGATCTCCGAGGAGAACCTCAATCGGCGCCTGGCGATGGAGGGCCCGCGCGACGAGCTGCGGCAACTGGCCGACACCATCGATGGCCTGCTGGGGCGGCTGGAAGGCGCCTTCGATGCCCAGCGGCGGTTCGTGGCCAATGCCTCGCACGAGCTGCGCACGCCGCTCACCGCGGTCCGGGCGCTGCTGGAGATGGTGCTCTCCGACCCAACCGCGACGGTCACCACCTTCCGGGCCACCTGCGAGCAGGTGCTCGAGGAGTCAGAGCAGCAGGAGCAGCTCATCGATGCCCTGCTGACCCTGGCGCAGGGCCAGCGCGGCATCGATCGCGCGGAGACTTTCGACCTCGCCCCGGTCGTCGGCGCGGTGGTGGGCTCGCACGAGGGCCTCGCGGCGGCGCACCGCCTGGACCTGCGCACCTCGCTCGCGCCCGCAATGATCTCCGGGGACGCGCGACTGGTGGCGCGGCTGGTCTCCAACCTCGTCGACAACGCGATCCGCCACAACGTCGACGGCGGGCGCGTCGAGGTGTCCGTGGAGTCCGGCGGCCGGGCCACGCTGACCGTCGCCAACACGGGAACGGTGGTGCCCGAGGCAGAGGTGGCTCGGCTGCTGCAGCCCTTCCAGCGTCTGTCGCCCGACCGGACGTCTCACCGCGACGGGCTGGGAATGGGGCTCTCGATCGTGGCCGCCATCGCCGGCGCGCACGGTGCCGTACTCGCCGTCCGGGCCCGGCCCGAGGGAGGGCTCGAGGTCGAGGTCGACTTCCCCGCGCGCGCCACCCCGTCGCTCTCCGAGCCGGCGCCTGTGCCGCTGTCCGTCCAGGGTGGGACCACCATCGGCATCGGCTGAGGCCGTCGCGTAGCCCTCAGCCCCGGCCGACGAACGGCATGGCGGTGGCCATGATCGTCATGAACAGCACGTTGGCGTCGAGCGGCAGATTGGCCATGTGCACGACGGCATCGGCGGCGTGGCCGAGGTCCATCATCGGCTCCGCGGCGACACTGCCGTCGGCCTGAAGGGTGCCCCGGCTGATGTGGGCGGCGAGCTCGGTGGCCGCGTTGCCGATGTCGATCTGGCCGCAGGCGATCTGGAACGGCCGGCCCTCCAGCGCGACGGCGCGGGTCAGGCCGGTGATCGCGTGCTTGGTGGCCGTGTAGGCGACGGCGTGGGGACGGGGCACGGCGGCGGAGATCGAACCGTTGTTGATGATGCGCCCGCCCTGAGGGCGCTGGGCCTTCATCGCGCGAAACGCCTCCTGCGCGCAGTAGAAGCATCCGCTGAGGTTGGTGTCCACCACCGCCCGCCACTGGTCGACGGCGAACTCATCGATCGGGGCCGGGGTACCGAACACCCCGGCGTTGTTGAAGAGGAGGTCGACGCGCTCCCAGCGCTGCAGCACGGCGCCGAACAGTGCCGTGACGGCGCCGTGGTCGGTGACGTCGGTCGGCACCACGAGGGCCTCACCCGCGGACTGCGCCGCCGACGACGCCGTCTGCGTCAGGGCCTGCTCACGCCGACCGGCGAGCGCGACGCGCCAGCCTTCGCCGAGTAGCCGCGCGGCCACCGTGGCCCCGATCCCCGACCCGGCTCCGGTGATGACGGCCACACGGCCGGGTTCGCTCATGCCGACATGGTGTCATCACCGGCCCGAGTTGACATATTCCGATATCGGAATATCATTGCCGCCATGGCTCGAGCAGCGACCACAGCCGACGCCTTCAACGCGGTGGCTGAGCCCCAGCGCCGGCGGATCCTCGATCTGCTGGCCGGCGGGGAGCGTTCGGTGACCGAGCTCGTCGACGGTCTCAGACTGACCCAGCCCCAGGTGTCAAAGCACCTGCGGGTCCTGCGCGAGGTCGATGCCGTCCACGTGCGCGATGACGGCCGGCGACGGCTCTATCGCCTCAACGGGCCGGCCCTCAAGCCCATCCACGACTGGGTCAAGGCCTATGAGCGCACGTGGGAGGAGCGCTTCGAGGCGATGGACACGGTGCTGGCAGAACTCACACGACAGGAGGACGACGATGGCGACAACGGCTAGGCATTCGGCGGTGGTCACCCTGCCCACCGACACGCAGATCCTGATCACGCGGGAGTTCGACGCTCCCCGGCACCTCGTCTACCAGGTGTGGACGACGCCCGAGCTCATCCGCCGGTGGTGGAGCGCCCGCCGCGGCGAGGTGACCGTCGCCGAGGTCGACCTGCGCGTCGGCGGGCGCTGGCGCTACGCCATGATCGCCAACGGGGGCTTCGAGGTCGCCTTCCACGGCGAGTTCCGCGAGGTCGTCCCGAACGAGCGGCTCGTCCGCACCGAGGTCTACGAGGCGTTCCCCGAGGCGCCCGCCCTGAGCACCGAGACGTTCACCGAGTCAGACGGGCGCACCACGGTGACCATGCTCATCGAGCACGAGCTCAAGGAGCACCGCGACGCCCACGTGCAGTCGGGCATGGAGGACGGCCTTCAGGATGCGCTCGACCTGTTGGACGACATCGTCGCCTCGCTGCCCTGAGGCGTCCCGGTGGCGGCGGCCGGCAGCTCGAGCGTGAAACGCGCGCCTGTCTCGCAGTCCTCACAGGTGACGCTGCCGTCATGCTGGCGCGCGATCGCCCGCACGATGGCCAGACCGAGGCCCGTGCCGGCGCCGGAGCTGCCGTTGACGCGGACGAAGCCCTCGAAGATCCGCTCGCGGTCGTCCAGGGGGACACCCGGGCCGTTGTCTGAGACGGTCGCCCGCACGTGGGTGGGTGATCGCCGGAGCTCCACCTGGATCCGCCCGTCGTCACCGCCCGCGCGCACGGCGTTGTCGATGAGGTTGCGCAGCGCGCGCGTCAGGGCATCTGGGTCGCCGATGACCGCCGCCGGCCCGGCGTGCGCGACGGTGATCTGGGCTGGCGTGCGGGTGCGCGTCTCGGCCGCCACCGACTCGCTCACCTCGGTGAGGTCGACCTCTTGGGTGCGCAGCGGCTCGTTGGCCTGCAGGCGCGCGAGGTTGAGCAGGTCGTCGACGAGCCGCCCCAGCCGCTGGGTCCCGCGCGCGAGCTCGGCCTCCAGCTGATCGCGCCGTGGCCGCGGCGGCTGCTCGCGCAGCAGCGTCTCAGCGGTGGCCTGGAGCGCCGCCACCGGCGTGCGCAGCTCGTGCGACGCGTCGGCGAGAAACCGGCGCATCGCCGCCTCCGACAGTGTGGCCTGAGCGACTGCCTCCTCCAGAGAATCCACCATCGCGTCAAACGACGCGGCCATCTGCCCCAGCTCGGTGTCACGCCGGCGGGGCAGCAGCCGTTGGCGACGGTCGCCCGAGGCGATCCGCTGCGCCACCGCAGCGACGTGACGCAGCGGGCCCAGCGCCGAGCGCAACGCGAGCACCGTCAGTGCGCTGGCCGTCACCAGCACGGCGGCGGCTGCGAGCAGCTCGATGACGATGAGGCGGTTGACCGAGCTGTTGACGTACGCCTCGCTGGTCGAGAGGGTCGCCGTGCCGGTGGCGTCGCCGAGCGAGACCGGCTCGGTGACCGTGAGGAGGTTCCCGGAGCCGGTCAGCACACCGGGCTTGAGTGGAGCCTTGGCCGAGGCGCCGGGCTTTTCCGGCGTGGCGTGGGGATGCAAGTTGACGTCGATGCCCTCCAGCGCCAGCGACGCGATCTGCGGCTTGACCTCCTCGGGCGGCGCGCCCTGGAGCGCTTGGGCGCCGGCCAGCAGCTGGCTGCGGGCCCGTGCGCGCAGCCCGTCGCGGTAGCGCAGCGTGATCACGGTGCCAAAGCCGCCCAGCGCGAGCAGGAGGATGCCCAGCGTGGCGATGGCGGTGCGGGACGTGAGCGAGCCGGTCTTCACGCTGCGAACCGGTAGCCGATTCCGCGCACGGTCTGGATCACGCGGGGCCCCGCCCGCTCGAGCTTGCGCCGCAGGGCGCTGACGTGGACCTCCACCAGGTTGGGGTCATACGCGTCATAGCCCCAGACCTGAGTGAGGAGCTGGTCCTTGGACAGGGCCTGGCCGCGGTGGCGGACCAGGAAGGCGAGCAGGCGCAGCTCCGTCGTGGTCAGCGACAGGTCGCGGCCGGCGCGCGTCGCCCACCCGCCGTGCTCGTCGATCAGCAGCTCCTCGACCTCGAGCACCGTCGCCAGGCGCCCGGACCGTCGCAGGACCGCTCGGATACGCGCGAGCAACTCCTCCAGCGCGAAGGGCTTGACGACGTAATCGTCGGCTCCCAGCTCGAGCCCCTCCACCCGGTCGGCGACGGCATCGCGAGCGGTGAGGAAGATAATCGAGACCTCGCTGCGGGCGTGCAGGCGACGGGCAAGAGCGAACCCGCTGTCGCTGGGCAGCCGGACGTCGAGCACGGCCAGATCGGGCGCGGAGGCCAGGATCGTGTCGGGATCAACCGCATCGGCGAACCCGCTTGCGACAAACCCCTCGTGGCGCAGCCCAGCCAGGACCGCCTCGCGCACGGCAGCCTCGTCCTCCACCACGACCACACGTCCGAGGATTCCGTTCACGGTAAGCGCATTCTCCCGCCCGCGGCCTGAAGATCGGCTGAAGAATCGCCGGAATTCAGCGCGATTTCAGGACCGGTTCCGATGCTGGGCCGACCGGGCGGCGACAAGCGCCGCCCCGTACTTCTCGGAGGGCTGCATGTCAGCTTCTGAAGGGCAATCCCCGTCGTCACGCGCCCGGTGGCGCGCACCTGCGATCGGCGCCGTGACCGGACTGGCCGTGGCGGCGGCGATCGTGGTGCCGTCGGCGATCGCGTCCGGCGGCCACAGCGATGGAAAGTGCGTCACGGGCACGAGCGCGCCGGCGATCGCCGCCCAGAGCGCGGCGGCCGGCAAGTCGGTGGGCGCTCCTGCCGGCGGCGTCCCACCTCAGTTCCTCGCCGCGGTGGCGCAGCTGCAACAGAGCGGCACCATCAGCGCAGCCCAGGCTCGCACGCTGGATGCGGACATCGAGTCAGGCTCGATCGACCCCAAGCAACTGGTCGCCACCGGTGTCGTGACCGCAGCTCAGATGAAGGCGGTCAACGACCGGCTGGTCGCGGTCAAGATGGGCTTGGCTGCCCAGGCCCACGGCAGCAGCTCGGCGTCTCAGTCGAAAGCCGGTGGGTGAGAGCGCGAGCCTGGCGCCGGGCTACCCCCGGCTCGGCGCCAGCGCCGCGGTCGTCACGGTGCGCGCGACGCGCCGGCCCGGGACCAGCCATGCTCCGCCCAGACCCGCGGCCAGCGCGAGCGCGCACATGGCGAAGGCCAGCGTGAACCCCTGGTCGCCGGGCAGGCCAGCGGCGCCATGGCTCGAGGCGATGCAGGTCGCCGCCAGCTGGGCGCCGAAGGCCCCGCCCAGCGTGCGCATCACCGTGTTCATCCCGGTGGCCACGCCGGTCTGCTCGGCGCGCACGGCGCGGACGACGAGGTTGGCCAGCGAGCTCAGGCCCAGCCCGAGCCCCACGCCCAGGATCACCATCGCGGTCACCAGCTCGGCGCCGGTGGAGTGGCCGGCGACGAGGATGAGGTAGGCGATCAGCGAGCACGCCATGCCGGCCTGCAGCATCGCCCGTGCCCCGACACGCCGGTGCAGACGGCCGCAGAACGGCCCCACGAGGAGCTGGATGGCCGCAGTGGGCAGCATGAACAGCCCGGCCGTCACCGCCGAGCCTCCGAAGCCGACGCCGCTGAGCCGCGGGAGCTGCACCAGCGCGGGAATGACCGCGATCGACGAGTACATCCCGACGCCGAGGAGGAATGCGGCGAGGTTGGCCGTCCACACGCCGCGGGTCGCCATCATGCGCATGTCGACGAGCGGCTCGGCGGCGCGCAGCTCGTGGCGCACCCATGCGCTCACGAGCAACACGCCGGCGGTGGCCAGGCCGAGCGTCCGCGGCGATCCCCAGCCCCACGCCGCGGTCTCTGAGATCGCCACCAAGACGGCTCCGAGCCCGAGGCCCATGAGCAGGGCGGAGATCCAGTTGATCGGTGCCGTCACACGACCTGACGACGGCGGCACACAGCGGGCGGTGAGCGCCGTGATGGGGACGAGCACCATCAGCGGCAGCCAGAACAGCCAGTGGTAGGAGAGATGCTCCAGGATGAATCCAGGCACGACGAGGCCGAGGCCGGCACCGATCCCCAGCAGCGAGGAAACCAGGCCGATCCCGCCGGGGACCCGCTCGGGCGGGAGCTCCTCACGGATGATCCCGAAGGCCAGCGGGTAGACGGCGCCGCCGGCGCCCTGGATGACGCGTCCGAGGAGCATCACCGGCAGCGACGAAGCGAGCGCGGCGATGAGCGTGCCCGCGGCGAGGATCGCCATGACGCCGGTGAGCACGCGCGACTTGCCGTGGATGTCCCCCGCCCGCCCGAGCACCGGAGTGAGCACCGCGGTGCTGAGCAGGTTGAGGGTGAGGATCCAGGCGACGTCGCCCGAGCCGGCGCCGAACGCGTGTCCGATGGTGGACAGCGCGGGGACGACGATCGCCTGGAGCAGTGCGAAGGTCGTGCCGGCGGCGGCCAGCACGGCGAGGATGAGGGCGTGGTGCTGTGAATCTGGTGATTTGGTCATGCCGCCACATTAGGGCGGCGTGGCAAGACTTCCAATGGCTTGAAAGCTTCTTTACTTGTCTGATCGTCTCGTGCGGGGTGCGCTACGGTTGATCGCACCCATGGACCTCGTCGGCGAGGCGATCAGCGCGATGCGGACCGGCCAACCAAGGGCGGCGCGGGCGCTCCTCGTGCCCCCATGGGGCCTGCGCTTCCACGCCGCCGGCGCCGCCGGGGTGCACGTGATCCTCAAGGGCTCGGCGTGGCTGCTGCCCCCGGGCGGGGACCCGATCCTGATGAGCGCGGGCGACGTCGCCCTGGTGCGCCGGGGTCAGCCCCACGGGCTCGCCGACGACCCCGGCACACCGCTCTACGACGTCGGGGCCGACACGAGCAGCGCCGCCGATCATTGGCCGGACGACGGCTCAGCGCTCGACGATCGCACGCCAGGGACCGTCCTCATCGGCGGCACCTACTACCTCAATGGCACCCGCCCGCATCCGCTGTTCGAGAGCCTGCCGGACGTCGTCCACCTCCCCGCGCGCATCGGCGCGGCGTCGACCGTCCGGACGGTGATCGAGCTGCTCGGCGCCGAGATGGACCGCGAACGCCCCGGGCTCACCGCCGCGCTGCCCGCGCTGCTGGACCTGCTCCTGCTCTACACGATGCGCAGCTGGTTCGAGAGCGACGAGAACGCCGCCGGCTGGGCCCGCGCGCTGCGCGACCCGTCCATGAGCGCCGCGCTGAGCGCGATCCAGGACCGGCCGGCCGAGCCGTGGACGGTCGCGTCGCTCGCGGTCGAGGCGGGGCTGTCACGCGCGGCGTTCGCCCGTCGCTTCACCGAGCTGGCCGGACAGCCGCCGCTCACCTACCTCACGTGGTGGCGGATGACGCTCGCCGCCCGGCTGCTGCAGACCACCGATGCCACCGTCGACGCGATCGCGGGCCGCGTCGGCTACAGCTCCGAGTACGCATTCTCCAAGGCGTTCAAGCGCGAGCTGGGCGTGCCGCCGGCGCGCTATCGCCGTGAGCAGCGGGCGGCCGCCGAGGCCACCCGCAACGGCTAACTATCGGCCGCGGCGGACCACCACGATCCGGACCCGGCCGGTGATCGTCGCGGGCAGCTTGAGCTTGCCCGAGGCGCCGCGGATCGTCACCTGGCGCGTGCACGGCGCGGGCGCGCTGCCGCGGGCGATGGCGGCCGTGCACACCCAGACGCGCAGCGGGCCGCGGAGCTTGGCGGCCCGGCGCACGGTGATGACGCGCGCCACCGTCGCCGGCTTTCGGGCGGCGTGGGCGATGACGACGTCCGCGGAGACGCCGGCGCTCGCGCTGAGCTGGGCGGTGGCCAGCGGGTCGCCGTCCCGGTTGCGCAGCACCGCCTGGCCCGCGGCCAGGACGATGGAGGCCGACGCCGAGGAGGCCACCGGCCCCACATACTGGGCTGACCACACGACGGCGGTCCCGCCGGCGTTGGAGGCGGTCTCGCGAACGCGCAGGATGGCGCCGACGTCGGCAGTGGCGATGGTGTAGCCGGAGGCCGAGCTGATCGCGGTGCAGGCGTTGGTGCAGCGCATGATCTGGGTGACGTCGGAGGCGACCACCGGCCCGGTGAAGACCCCGTCGGTGACGCTGAGCACGCCTCCGACATAGCCGTTGTTGGCGGCGAGGACCGGCAGGTCGCGCCAGCGCGGCGCGGCGGGCAGGACGACGTCGGAGGCCGCCGAGGTCGAGGCCACCGAGCCGTCGACGTTGGTGGCGGTGACGATGACCACGAGGGTGTGACCGACGTCGGCCGCGGTGGGGGTGTAGCTGGTGGCGGTGGCGCCGCTGATGGCCGCGCATGCGGCGCCCGAGCTGTTGCAGCGCTGCCATAGGGTGGTGTAGGTGGAGGGCCCGGTGGCCTGCCAGCTGCCGTTGGTGACCGTCACCGGCACGCTCTGCTGGACGCCGTTGGTGCTGAGCGCGGGCCGCCCGGTGGCCACCGGCGGCAACGCGCTGACCACGCCCGAGGGGACGGCAAATGCCGTCGTGGTCCCCGAGGTGTTGGCCGCGCTCACCGCGACGGTGATGGTGGAGCCCTCGTCCACGTTGGTGAGCTGGTAGGTCGGCCGGGTGGCGCCCGGGATCGCCTGGCAGTTGTGGCCCGCGGCGTTGCAGCGCTCCCACTGGTAGCTCAGCGTCCGCGGGCTGTTGGTCCAGACGCCGCCGGTGGCGCCCATCACGAAGGTGCGCACCGTGGTGCCGCTCACCGTGGGCAGGACGGTGGCCTGGGGCAGCGGCTGGTCCTGGACGACCAGCGGCGCGCTCTGGCCCGTGGCCACACGGCCCGGCGAGGAGACGTTGGCGATGAGCACGAGCGCGTGGCCGTCGTCGGCGGTGGTCAGCGCGTAGTGCGCGGTGTCGGCGGCGACGAGCGTGCAGTTGGAGACACCGTCGGCGTCGCAGCGGTCCCAGTCGTAGTCGACGCTGGTGGGCGTCACGGTCCAGGACCCCGGGTTGGCGAACAGGGTGTTGGGCGGCTGGGGGTTGCCCGAGATGCTCGGCGGGGTGAGCTGGGTCAGGGGCTGGCCGGCGATGATCGGCGTCAGCGCGCTGGTCGCGGAGGTGGAGCCGCCCAGCGACGTCGCGGTGACGATCACCGCGAGCTTGTTGCCGATGTCGGGCACGGTGAGGGCGTAGGTGGCTCGCGTCGACACCGGGGTGCAGGCCGCGGTGACGGCGCTCGCGGTCCCGGGGCAGCTCAGCCAGCTGTAGGTGTAGGTGGCGGCGCTGCTCCAGGTGCCGTTGTCAGGCGTGAGGACGTAGCCGTTGAGGTAGGTGCCGGCGGGCGGCGCAGGGGCGGTGACGTTCACCGGTGGCGGCTGGACGGGCTGGGTGGCGGTGCTGGTGGCGCTCACGGAGCCGTCCACGTTGGTGGCGGTGACCACGACCCGGATGTTCTCGCCCACGTCGGCGGCGACGGTGGTGTATGTCGCCCCCGTGGCGCCGGGGATGTTGTTGTAGCCGTTGATGGCGTCGCCGCGCTGCCAGGCATAGGTGAAGGTGAGGTTGTCGCCGATCGGGGTCCAGCTGCCGTTGTCGGTGGACAGGGTGCCCCCCAGGCTCGGGGTGCCCAGGACGGCCGGAGCGGCCACGCTGATCGGCGGGTCGCCCTGGACGACGGTGGTCGGGGCGCTGCCCGCGGCCACACTGCCGTCGGCGTTGGTGGCGGTGATCAGCGCGCGGATGACGTCGCCCTCGTCGGCCGCGGCCACGGTGTAGACGGCCCGGGTGGCCCCGGCGATGTCGGTCCAGGTGGTGCCGAGGTCAGGGGAGCGCTGCCACTGGTAGGACACGGTGACGCCGGCTCCGTTCCAGGAGCCCGAGGTGGCATTGAGAGTCGCGGTGCGCTGCGGGGCGCCCGAGACCACCGGCGCGGCGGTGTCGATCGGCGGCGATGCGATCACCGTGGCCGACGCGGGACTGGCCGCGCTGGCGCTGCCGTCGGGGTTGGCGGCGGTGACCATCAGCCGCAGGACGTCACCCTCGTCAGGCGCCTGGATGGTGTAGATGACGCCGGTGGCGCCGGTGACGTTCGTCCACGTGGTGCCGTTGTCGGCCGAGCGCTGCCACTGCAGGGTGAAGGTGTTACCGGTGCCCGCCCACGCGCCCGTGGTGGAGGAAAGGGTGTTCCCCCGCTGGGCGATGCCGCGGATCGTGGGGAGGCTGTTGTTGGCCGGCGGGGAGGTGCCCACCGTGGCGGTCGGATTCGAGGGAGCGCTGACCGTGGCGTCGGGGTTGGAGACGGTGACCAGGATGCGGATGATCGCGCCCTCGTCGCCCACGCCCAGCGTGTAGGTGTTGGAGGTCGCGCCCGCGATGCTCGACCAGGTGGTGCCGTTGTTGGTGGAGCGCTGCCACTGGTAGGCCAGCGTGTTGCCGATCCCGTTCCACGTGCCGGAGGTGGCGGTGAGGATGAAGCCGCGGCGGGCGGTGCCGGTCAGCGTCGGCGCCACGGTGTTGACCGGGGCGGCGCTCGGCACCGTGGCGGTGGGTGCGCTGGTGGCGCTGCCGGTCCCGTCGGCGTTGGTCCCGGTGATGACGACGCGCAGTTGCGTGTTCTCGTCGGTCGTGCCCAGCGGGTAGCTCCCGACGGTCGCACCGGCGATGTTGGTCCACGTCACCCCTCCGTCTGAGGAGTGCTGCCACTGGTAGGCGTAGCTGTTGCCGATGCCCAGCCAGGTACCGGCACTGGAGAGCAGCGTCTGCCCCCGCTGCGCCGTGCCCGTGATCACCTGCGGCACGGTGTTGACCGGGGGCGTGGCCGCCACCGCGGCGCTCGGGGGGCTCGCCGCCGAGCTCGTACCGTCCGGGTTGGTGCCGGTGACGATGATCCGCACGATGTCGCCCTCGTCGGCCGGCGCCAGCAGATAGGAGGCGCCGGTGGCGCCGGCGATGGTCGTCCACGTGGCGCCGTTGTCGGCCGAGCGCTGCCACTGGAAGCTGAACGCGTCGCCGACACCGTTCCACGTCCCCACCGCGGAGCTGAGCAGCAGCCCGCGCTGCGGCGCGCCGGAGATCCCGGGCACGGCGGTGTTGACCGGCGGGGTGGCGCCCACCGCCATGGTCACGTTGCTGGGCGCCGAGACCGTGGCATCGGGGTTGACCGCGGTGATGAGCAGGTGTACGAGGTCGCCCACGTCGGCGGTGGTCAGCGCGTAGCTGTCTGAGGTGGCGCCGGTGATGTTCGTCCACGTGGTGCCGTTGTCGGCCGAGCGCTGCCACTGGTCGGAGTAGGCGTTGCCGATCCCCGTCCAGGTGCCCTGGGTGGAGCTCAGCGTGTCGCCGCGCAGCGGGGCACCGGTGATCACCGGGCTGTTGACCGCGACCGGGGGCGCCGCGGTGATGGTCGGCGTGGCGGCGGAGCTCAGGGACGCGGTCCCGTCAGGGTTGACCGCGGTGATGAGGGCACGGATGGCCGAGCCCTCGTCGGCGACGGCGATCGTGTAGCTGAACGCGGTTGCGCCGGCCAGGTTCGTCCATGTCGTCCCGCCGTTGGACGAGCGCTGCCACTGCACGGTGTAGGTGTTGCCGATCCCGCTCCAGGTCCCCACGGTGGCACTCACGTTGGCGCTGCGCGCCGGGGTCCCGACGATCGTCGGGACCGACGTGTTGACCGGTGCGGTGGCGACCACGACGTTGGACGGCGTACTGGCGGCCGTCGTCGTGCCGTCGGGGTTGGTGGCCGTCACGGTGAAGCGGACGAAGTCGGACTCGTCGGCGGTCTGCAGCGTGTAGGTGAGCGCGGTGGCGCCGGCGATGTTCGTCCACGTGGTCCCGTCGGGCGAGCGCTGCCACTGGTAGGTGTAGGCGTTTCCGACGGCGCTCCAGGTTCCCTGGCTGGCGTTGAGCACGTTGCCCCGCTGGGGGGTGCCGGTGAGCGCGGGGGCGGTCGTCGCCGCCGGCGGCGAGGCGGGGACGACGATCGTCGCGGCGCTCGGCGTCGAAGCGGAGCCGTCGGGGTTGGTGACGGTCACCGTCACCTGCAGCTGATCGCCCTCGTCGGCCTGGCTGACCACGTAGGTCGAGGAGGTGGCGCCGGCGATGTTCGTCCACGAGATCCCGTCGGCGGAGCGCTGCCACTGGTAGGCATAGCTGTTACCGATCCCCGCCCAGGTGCCGACCGCGGCGGTCACGGTGAACCCTCGCTGGATGGTCCCGCCGATCACCGGCACGGCAGTGTTGACCGGGATCGCGTCGGTGACCGGGAAGGTCGCGCCGCTGGCCTCGGTGATCGTGCCGTCGGGGTCGGTGGCCGTGACCAGCACGCGCACGGTCGCGTTCTCGTCGGCGGTGGCCAGCGTGTAGGAGGCCGCCGTGGCGCCCTGGATGTTGACGTAGCCTTCGCCGGCGTCGCGCTGCCACTGGTAGCTGTAGACGTTGTCGGGCCCGGTCCAGGTGCCGAGGCCGGCGTTGAGGGTCACGCCGCGCTCGGCCAGGCCGGTGACCACCGGCGGCGCGGTGTTGGCGGGCGGGAACGGCGCGATGATCTGTGTCGGCGCGGTGGGCGCACTCGTCACGCCCGAGGGGTTGGTCGCGGTGACCAGCGCGCGCACGGCATCTCCCTCGTCGGCGAACTGCGCGGTGTAGGTCGGGGCGGTGGCGCCGGCGATGCCGGTCCACGCGGTCCCGTCGGCCGAACGCTGCCACTGATAGGTGATGATGTCGCCCAGCCCCGTCCACGTACCGGCGGTGGTGGAGAGCACCCCGGTGCGCTGCGGGGTCCCGGTGAGCGTCGGGGCGGCGCTGTTGATCGGGGCGTTATTGAGGACGGGCCCGGCGCCCGCGCTCGAGGCGGTGGCGGTCCCGTAGGTGTTCAGGGCGGTGACGGCCACGCGCACGAGGTTGCCGAGATCGGATGACGTGAGGGTGTAGCTCGAGGTGGTGGCGCCGGCGATGTTGGCCCACGTGGTGCCGTTGTCGCTCGAGCTCTGCCACTGGTAGCTGTAGGTCGCGCCGGCTGGGTTCCACGTCGACAGCGCGCTGAGCACCTGGCCCTGGTTGGCGTGGCCGGACACAGTCGGCCCGGTGGTGACGGCCGGGGCGCCGGACCCGATCGTGACCGCAGCGGTCTGGGCCGGGGTGGTCCCGAACGAGTTGGTGGCG
Organism: uncultured Actinomycetota bacterium; assembly: GCA_963758035.1. GTDB lineage: Bacteria > Actinomycetota > Thermoleophilia > Solirubrobacterales > Solirubrobacteraceae > Palsa-465. The sequence continues at coordinate 286,164 of CAVWTW010000008.1, read as the reverse complement.
CTCACCACGGCCCGGATCTGGTCGCCCAGGTCGCCGGCGGCCACGGTGTAGCTCGTCGAGATGGCGCCGCTGATGCTCGTCCAGGTCGCGCCGCCGTCCGTGGAGCGCTGCCACTGGTAGGTGTAGGTGGTGGGGGTGGGACTCCAGGTGCCGGTGGAGACGCTCACCGTCTGGCCCTGGACCGACTGGCCGGAGACCACCGGCGCGACCGTGTTGACCGGCGCGACGGTGTTGACCGTCGATGTCGTCATCGTGTAGTCGTAGCCGTAGTCGGTGCCGTCGCTGTTGGTCGCCACCAGCCGGTAGTGGTAGGTGACGCCCGAGGTCAGGCCGGTGAGGCTCGCCTGGGCGGTGACGGGCGCGGTGCCCGGGCCGACGTCCTGTGGGGTGGTCTGCTGGCCGTAGGCGGTCGAGGTCCCGTACTGCCAGTAGTACGTGGTGTCCAGGCCGTTGGGGTACACGCCGCCGACGAGCGTGGCGGTGCTCGACCCGACCGTCTGGGCGTAGGTGTTGGTGGTGCCGTCGCCGATCGCCGGGCCGCCGATGCCGGGGGCGCCGGAGGCGATGGCTCCCGAGATGGAGCCGATGCCGGTGGGCCCGTCGTAGCCGGTGGCGGCGTTGCAGATGTAGGAGATGGCCGCGGCGCAGCTCCCGGTCGAGCCCGAGACGGGGTCGTTGAGCAGGGCGCTGTCGCTGTAGGCCCACTGGGCAGTGGCGCCGTTGACGCCGGTCAGCGCCTCGAAGGCGGCGATGAGCGGCGTGGCCAGGCTGGTGCCGCCCTCCACGAACCAGCCGCCGTTGCCCGTGTCATAGACCCTCAGGCCCGTGTCGGGGTTGGCGTCGGCCGAGACGTCGGAGTAGGCGCGGCCCGCGCAGCCGCTATCGGCCTGGTAGGCGGGCTTGGGCTCGTGGATGTCGCAGCCCGAGCCACCGCCCCAGTTGACTCCCGAGCTGTTGAGCGACCAGGCGGACTCGGTGTACCCGCGGGTGCTGGTGCCGCCCGCGGCCCCGGAGAGCGTCGTGCCGCCGGCCGCAGTGACCCCTGGGAAGGCGGCCGGGTAGTTGTCGACGCCGGCGCCGGGATAGCCGTGATCGCCGGTGGCGGCGATGATGGACGCGCCTGAGAAGCTGCCCACGCCGAGCGGCACGCTGGAGGTGCCCGACCAGCTGTTGGAGACCTGGTTGGCGCCGAGGGTGACGGCCGTGGCGATGCCGGTGTCCAGGTCGGAGGTCTGCGAGCTGTTGGCCTCGACGAGGAGGATGTGGCAGTTGGGGCACAGCGCCGAGACGGCGTCGAGGTCCAGTGAGATCTCCGCCTCCCAGTCTGAGCCCGCGGGGCTGGGCATCGGCGAGGCGCCGCCGGTCTGGTTGACCTTGGCGAAGCAGCCGTTGCCGCTCGTGCACGGCGGCAGGCCGTAGGTGCTCCGATACGTCGCCAGGTCGCCCTGGGCGTTGAGGTCATCGCCGGCGTCGATGATCGCCACCGTGTCCGAGGCCCCCGCGGTCTGGGACAGGTAGGTGAGGTCATAGGCCTGCTGGAGGTAGGCGGGCGTGCCGGCGGCGGGGGCGCTCACGGGGTTGGCGGACATCGAGCCCTGCGCGGTGGCGGTCGGCGTGGCCGCCGGGGCGCCGGAGTGGTGGCGCGGGAACACCTGGGTGAAGGTGAGGTGCGGCGTGACGTGGGGATGCACGAGCCGGTGGCCGGAGCGCAGGACCAGCTTCTGGGCGGCGCAGGCGGCGTGGCCCGGCTGAGGGTCGCCGCAGACGTTGACGGCCGTGACCGCGGACAGCGGTACCCCGGCGGTCTGCTGCACCGAGGCGGCCAGATCCTGCGCGGTGGGGGCCTGAGCGCGCACGCCGGGCTGATGGCGGACGGCCCCCAGGCCGAGGGGCTGGCGCAGGTTCAGGCTGGACGGGCGCGCCTGGGCGGCCGCGGCGGCGCCGAGGAGCAGTGTTGCCACCAACACCCCGATGCGCACGGTGATATGCCGCTTACGCAGCCACATACCGTGGTTATCGGGAGCCGGCCCCAGATCCGCTGGACCGTTAGACGGATGTATGAGCGCCCGCCAGCGTCGCGGCGGGGCGCCCGGCCGATCGCGGGCCGTGTGAGCGTTTGCTTATGATTAGTAAGTGGCGAACCTGAGCGATGCGCTGCCCGACGAGCTGAGCCCGCGCCATCTGCGCCGGGGTCTGCTGGAGCTCACGCTGATCGGGCTGGTGGTGGTCCTCATCATCCTCGTGGGCCCGGGCCTCGGGTCACTGCGCGCTCGGCTGGGTGACGCCTCCCCAGGCTGGCTGGTGGCGGCCGGCGTCCTGGAGTTGCTCTCGGCGCTGTCCTACGTCGTGATCTTCCGCTCGGTGTTCTGCGCCCAGATGAGCTGGCGGCTCAGCTACCAGATCGGGATGTCGGAGCAGGGCGCCAACTCGATCCTCCCCGCGGGCGGCGCGGGTGGGCTGGCGCTGGGAGCATGGGCGCTCACGCGCGGCGGCATGAGCGCTGCGCACATCGGACGGCGCTCGGTCGCCTTCTTTCTGCTCACCAGCCTGGCCAACGTCGGGACGCTGGTCGTCCTCGCTCTGCTGTTCGCGCTCAACGTGGTACGAGGCGACACCAACCAGGCGCTGACCTACGGGTTCGGAGCCGCCGGTCTGGTGGCCTCGGTGATCGTGCTGCTGGTGCCGGTGATCGGCCATCGGCTCCCACCGCGGCCGGTGCTCAGCGAGGATGCCGGCCGGGTGCGAGTGGCGGCCCGGCATGCGCGCAACGCCGCTGGCGACGGTGTGCGGGACTCGCTGGTCCTGCTGGGCCGGCGCTCCCCCGGGGTGCTCATCGGCTCCTTTGGCTACATGGGCTTTGACATCGCGGCGCTGGTGCTGTGCTTCCACGCCTTCGGCCACTCCCCCACGTTGCCGGTGATCGTGGTCGCGTACATCATCGGCCAGCTCGGCGGACTGGTCCCGCTCCCGGGCGGTATCGGCGGCACCGAGGGCGGGCTCATCGGCCTGCTCGCGCTCTACCACGCCCCGTTGGCCTCGGCGACGGTGGCGGTGCTGGCCTACCGCGCGCTGGCGCTGTGGCTGCCCGCCCTGCTGGGCAGCGTCGCCTTCGTGCAGCTGCGCAAGACGCTGCAGCGCGACGAGCGAGCCGCCGCCGGGTGCGGCGACCTGGCCTCCCCGCTGCCCGCCGGGGCGGGTGCCTCTAGGTCTGCGGGGCGAGCACGAGATCACTCTCCACGGAGACCCATTCGGTCGTGACGCCCTCGGGGGTGTCGGGATCGTCGGGCCCATGGACGACGAACTGGCGCGTCAGCGAGGGCTTGACCGCGAACACGGCGTCGGAGTCCAGGTACTGGCTCTCGACGTCGAACACGTGGGTGGTCAGCATCCGGTAGCCGTCGGCGCGGATGATCATGTGCACGTGGGCGGGCCGCCACGGGTGGCGCCCGGTGAGCTCGAGCATCCTGCCCACCGGCCCGTCGTAGGGGATCGGGTACGGCGTGGGCCGGACCGCCACGAACGCGTAGCCACCGTCCTCGCGGGTGAGGAAGCGGCCGCGGAGATGGTCCTCGGGCGCCTCGGGGCGCTGCACCGCGTAGAGCTTGTCGTCGCCGTTCTGCCACACGTCGACCTCGGCGCCGGCGATGGGCCGCCCCTCGAGATCGAGCACCCGGCCGTGGACGAGCGCGGGGACCCCGGCGTCGGACTCCTCGGCGATGTTGGCCCCGTACTCGCGCAACGGCGAGCCGGGGACGTAGAACGGCCCCTGGACGGTGGACTCGGTGGCGCCGGCGGGCACCGTGTTCTCGATCGCGTCGACCAGCATCGACACCCCCAGCGAGTCAGACCACAGGATGAACTCCTGGCGGCGCTCGTCGGTGATGTGGCCGGTGCGCGTGAGCGTCCTGATCGCCCCCTCCCACTCCGTCGGCGTCAGCCCGACCTCGAGCACGAAGCCGTGCAGATGGCGCACCAGGGCCTGCATGAGCTCGCGCAGCCGGGCGTCCTGCGCACCGTCGAAGCTCGCCAGCACGTCGGCGGTGATCTCCTCTGGTGTCTTGGGGGCGGTCGGGCGCGTGGTGTCTGACATGTCTCGGTTCTCCCTCGGGTCTGGCGGCTGCGCCCGTACCCTATTGGCACCATGGCGGCCTCGCCAGATCCCTACCAGACCCTCGGCGTGACCCGCTCGGCCACCGACGCTGAGGTGCGCGCCGCCTACCGCCGGCTCGTGCAGCTGCACCACCCCGACCACAACGGGGGCTCGGTTCAATCGGCGCGGCGCTTTGAGGCGGTGCAGGAGGCCTACGCGGAGGTGCGCCGGCGGCGCGCCGGGGGGAGCGCGTCGACCCCCCGGGCTTCGTCGGCGAGCGGGGCGGGCGGGTCGTCGGCTTCGGGCGGGTCGTCGGCTGCGGGCGGGTCGCCGGCTGCGGGCGGGTCGCCGGCTGCGGGCGGGTCGTCGGCGGCGGGCGGGGATCCCGACCTCGACGGCCGCCTGGCGGCGATGGAGCGGGAGTTGGCACGGGCCCGCGAGGCCCGAGAGCACGCCGCCCGGGAGGCCCGGCGCGCCACCGAGCAGACGATCCGCGACGTGCGCGAGATGGCCGGGCAGCGCGCGTCCGACGAAGACCTCGGCTACGTCACCACCGACGACAGCTTCTCCCAGATCCTCGACGACGCGGCCGCCGAGCTGGGTGAGCGCTTCACCGAAGCCCGCGACTCGCCGGCTGGTCACCGCGTGTCCGATCTCATCGACGAGCTCACGCACAAGCTCACCGGCGAGCACGACCGCAAGCCCAAGTAGCGGCGCGCGTCAGGTAGCGGTCGCCGCGCATCCGACCGGGTGGGCATGGCCGCGACGTTGTCCGCCCGCGGCCATCACCGCGGGGGCCACCTCCGCCCGCGGCGATGACCCGGGGGGGCCACCGCTACGGCCGGCGGGAGCTGCAAGTCAGCTGCGGGTCAGCTGCGCAGGGCGAGTGCGAGGACCGAAAGGTCCCCGACGTGGTGCGCCTGGGCGACCCACTGGGGAGTCGTGATCTGGGTCGGGCTGCCCGCGGCCAAGGTACGAGCGTGGTCGATCGTGGCCTCGAGGGACTGGTTGGGGCTCTTGTTCTGCGTCATGGGCCTGTTCCGTTTCGGATTGGTGGATCAGCCCTCTCGTGTCTCTCTCTGCTGCATGAAGAGTGTCGGCGGCGGTGGTCATAAGCACAAAGACCAAATTACGGTCATCGCGATAGGCAATACTTATAGCGTGAATCTCCGCCAGCTCGAGTACTTCGTGGCGATCGCCGAGCACGGCTCGGTCACCGCCGCCGCCGAGCACCTCCTGGTCTCCCAGCCGTCCCTCTCCCAGCAGGTCCGTGCTCTTGAGCAGGAGCTCGGCGGAGAACTGCTCGAGCGTCTCCCACGCGGAGTGCGCCTCACCGCCGCCGGGCAGCAGCTCCTCACCGAGGCCTACGCCACTCTGCAGCACGCCGAGCGCGGGCGCCGGTCGGTGCGCCAAGCGCTTGGGCTCGAACTCGGCCGCCTGGAGGTGGCGGTGACAACATCGGCGGCGCTCGGCATCCTGCCCGTCGTCCTGCGCGACTGGCAGCGGCGCCACCCCGAGATCGAGGTCAGCCTGTTGGAGTACCCCCACCGCCGCGCCCTCGACGAGGCGGTGCGCGACGGAGCCGGGGACGTGGCGGTCGGCTCTGAGCCGGCCGCATGGACCGGCGAGGTGCGCCAGCTTGGCTGGGAGGAGTTCGTGCTGGTGCTCCCCGACGCCGACCCGCTGCTGGAGCGCAAGACGATCGATCTGCGCAGACTGGCCGACCGACGCTGGGTCCACTTCGCCCCGACGCACGGCCTCGCCGACGTGGTGGACCTGTGCTGCGCTCACGCCGGGTTCACCCCCCGGGTGGCAGTGCGCACCAGCCAGGTGGCCGCCGCCCCGCGATTCGCCGCGGCGGGGATCGGCCCCGCGCTCGTCCCGGAGCACATCGTCCCAGACGCCCTCGTGCACCTTGTGCGCCCGAGTTCCCCGCGGCGCGTTCGCCCGGTGTGCGCTTACACGCGCGGGGACTGGACTCGGCTGACGCGGGCCTTCCTGGAGACGTTGCGGGACTTCCCCTGGGGGCCAAGACCACGCGGGGCAGTGGAGCTGGACTGAGTCTCCGGAGCGCGGGCCGTGGACGTCCCGCGGCCGCTAGAGCCCGTCGTCGCGGGCGTTGGCCCGGGCCTGGCGGCGCATGGTGCGGGCCACGTAGTCATCGACGCTGTAGCGCTCCTGGCGCCACGGGTCGCCGCGGTGGTGGTAGCCGTTGCGCTCCCAGAACCCCAGCTGGTCATGGTCGAGCAGTTCGAGGCGCTGGATCCACTTCGCCGACTTCCAGAAGTACAGATGGGGGACGAGCAGTCGCGCCGGGCCGCCGTGGTCAGGCTCGAGCGGCGCGCCCTCGGCCAGGTGGGCGACGAGCGCGGGGTGCTCGGTGATGTCGGTGAGCGGCATGTTGGTGGTGTAGCCGCCGTAGGAGTGGGCGAGCAGGTGGGTGGCCTCGGCCCTGGGCCTGGCCCGTTCGATCAGGACCCGCGCATCGGCGCCGCGCCAGGTCATACCGAACTTCGACCACCGCGTCACGCAGTGGATGTCGCCACTCCAGTCGGTCTGGGCGAGCGACGTGAATGTCTCCCAATCCAGGACGTAGGGCTCGTCGACCGCGCCGTCGACCGACAGCAGCCACTGGTCGGTGCCGACCTTGGGGGTGTCGCCCACCGCGAGTACGGGCCACTTGACCGTCGGGGACTGCCCGGGCGGCAGGCGGTCAGGGTCGATCCCTAGCGACACGGCGCGCTTGCGCCCGCGCTCGCCGAACATGCGAGGGGTGATCGGCATGCCTCTGATTCAAGCAAGCGCGGGGCTATGTTCGTCTATGGGAGCTGACCGAACGCGACTTTTCTCAGAGAGGCAGGGTGATGCACGTGACGACGATGCGAGCGATGGTGGTCCGGGAGGCCGGGGGAGACTTCGCGCTCGAGGAGCGCGAGGTTCCGCGTCCGGGCTTCGATCAGGCGCTGGTCCGCGTGCACGCCTGCGGCGTGTGCCACAGCGACATGTTCGCCAAGGAGGGGGCCCACCCGGGGGTGAGCTTCCCGGTCGTGCCCGGCCACGAGATCGCCGGGGTCGTCGAGGCGCTGGGCGACGGCGTGCAAGGCTGGGAGGCCGGCCAGCGCGTCGGGGTCGGATGGTTCGGCGGCAACTGCGGCTACTGCGAATGGTGTCGCCGCGGCGACCTCATCAACTGCCAGAACATGGAGATCCCCGGGGTCACCATGGACGGCGGTTACGCCGACTTCGTGCTCGTCAAGGCCAACGCGATGGCCTCGATGCCCGACGAGCTCGCCGACGAGGAGGCCGGGCCGCTGCTCTGCGCCGGGATCACCACCTTCAACGCGCTGCGCCACAGCGGCGCCACGGCCGGCGACCGCGTCGGGGTCCTGGGAGTCGGAGGTCTCGGCCACCTCGGGGTGCAGTTCGCGGCCAAGATGGGGTTTGAGACCGTGGCCATCGCGCGCGGGACCGACAAGGAGGAGCTGGCCGGCAAACTCGGCGCCCACCACTACATCGACAGCACCGCCGGCGACCCGGCCGAGGCGCTGCAGGGTCTCGGCGGCGCCGACGTGATCTTGTCCACGGTGACCTCCACCGATGCGCTGAGCGCGGTGTTCGGAGGCCTACGGCCCCGAGGCCGGCTGATGATCGTCGGCGCCTCGATGGATCCGATCGGAGTGCCGCCGGCGGCGCTGATCGGCGGGTCCAAAGAGATCCACGGTCACGCCTCGGGCACGGCGCGCGACTCCGAGGACACGCTGAGCTTCAGCGTCCTCTCCGGCGTGCGCCCGATGATCGAGACCGTCCCGCTCGAACGGGCCGGGGAGGCCTACGAGAAGATGCTCAGCGGCGACGCCCGCTTCCGGATGGTGCTCACCACCGGCGCCTGACTGGCGGCGGCGGGGCGTCAGAAGACGGGCTGCTCGCGGTAGTCGCCCCAGACCTGCTGGAGCGTCTGCACGATCTCACCTTCGGAGACGTGCGCGCGGGCCGCGTCGAGCAGCAGCGGCATCAGGTTGACCTGCCCGCTGGCCGCGTCCTTGATGGCGGCGAGGGTTGCCGCGACGGTGCCCTCGTCGCGATCGGCGCGGACCGCCTGGACGCGCCCGATCTGCTTGCGCTCCAGCGCCGGGTCGATGCGCAGGATCTCGGTGGCCAGCTCGTCACCCTCGGTGTAGCGATTGACGCCGACGACGATGCGGCGCCCGGCGTCGATCTCGGTCTGCAACTCGAAGGCGGCGTCGGCGATCTCGCGCTGCGGAAAGCCGCGCTTGACCGCCTCCACCATCCCGCCCAGCTCGTCGATCTTGCGGAAGTACGCATAGGCGCGCTCCTCCATGAGATCGGTCAGCGACTCGATGAAGTAGGCGCCGCCGAGCGGGTCGATGGTGTTGGCCACACCGGTCTCCTCGGCGATGATCTGCTGGGTGCGCAGGGCGATGCGCACCGCCTGCTCGGTGGGCAGGGCCATCGCCTCGTCATAGGAATTGGTGTGCAGCGACTGGGTCCCGCCGAGCACCCCCGCCAGCGCCTCGATCGCCGTGCGCACGATGTTGTTGAGCGGCTGCTGGGCGGTGAGCGACACGCCGGCGGTCTGGGTGTGGAAGCGCATCCGCCAGGACTCGGGCTTGCGGGCGCCGAACGTGTTGCGGAGCTCGCGGGCCCAGATGCGGCGGGCGGCGCGGTATTTGGCGATCTCCTCGAAGAAGTCGATCTGCGCGTTGAAGAAGAAGCTCAGGCGCGGCGCGAAGTCGTCGACATCGAGCCCGCGGGCGACCGCCTGCTCGACATAGGTGAGCCCGTCCTTGAGTGTGAAGGCGAGCTCCTGGGCCGCCGTGGAGCCGGCCTCGCGGATGTGGTAGCCCGAGATGCTGATCGGGTGCCAGCGGGGCATGGCCCTGGAGCACCACTCGATCATGTCCCCCACCAGCCGCATCGCCGGGTCGACGGGGAAGCACCACTCCTTCTGGGCGATGTACTCCTTGAGGATGTCGGTCTGGATCGTGCCGCCCAGGCGCTCGGGTCCCACGCCCTGGCGCTCGGCCGCCACCACGTAGAAGGCGAGCATGATCGCCGCGGGGGCGTTGATGGTCATCGAGACCGTCACCTGGTCCAGCGGGATCCCGTGAAACAGCGTCTCCATGTCGAGCACGGTGTCGACCGCGACCCCCTCGCGTCCAACCTCGCCCAGCGATCGGGGATGGTCGGAGTCGTGGCCCATCAGCGAGGGCATGTCGAAGGCCGTCGAGAGGCCGGTCTGGCCGTGCTCGAGCAGGTAGTGGAAGCGGTGGTTGGTCTCCTCGGCGGTGCCGAAGCCGGCGAACTGGCGCATCGTCCAGAGCCGGCCGCGGTACATCGACGGGTACACCCCGCGCGTGTACGGATACTGGCCGGGCAGGCCGATCGTGGCTGGATCGGCGGGCAGGTCGCGCTCGGTGTACAGCGGCCTGATCTCGTCCCCCGACAACGTGGTGAACGGCGCGTCGCGCTCCGGGGTCAGACCGTACGCCGTTCGCCACTCGTCGTAGGAGACCGGGACGTTGTCCAGCACGGTCATGACCGCCATCTTAGCCGCGAGATAGTTTGACGTCCAACTATTTGGGCGCCACCCCACGATCGGGGGGTTTGGGTTCCCTCACATTCACTCACCGAGTAGCGTGCCCGGCGATGTCAACGAGCCCTTCAGGACGCGTTGCGCTGGTCACCGGCGGCGCACGCGGGATCGGGGCGGCGATCGCTCGCGGCCTGGCCGAGGACGACATGCCCGTCGTGATCGCCGACATCCGCACCGAGCAGGCCGAGGCCAACGCGCAGCGGATCATCGACGCCGGTGGGCGGGCGCTGGCGCTGGACGTGGACGTCCGCAGCCCCGACAGCGTGGCCGCCGGCATCGAGCGCGCGCTCGAGGAGTACGGACAGATCGACGTGCTCGTCAACGTCGCCGGCTGGGACGAGCTCAAGCCCTTCGTGGACTCAGACGAGGCGTTCTGGCAGGAGGTGCTGGAGGTCAACTTCAAGGGCGGTCTGCGCTTCACTCGCGCGCTGCTGCCGGCGATGATCGAGCGCCGCTGGGGGCGGATCGTCAACATCAGCTCCGACGCCGGCCGCGTCGGCTCGTCCCTGGAGTCGGTCTACGCCGGAGCCAAGGGCGCGATCATCTCCTTCACCAAGACCGTCGCGCGCGAGACGGCCCGCCTCGGCGTCACCGCCAACATCGTCTGCCCCGGCCCCACCGACACCGAGATGCTGCGCGACGTCGCCCACGCCCACCCCGATGCCGACAAGGTGCTCGAGCGCCTCGCCCGCGCCGTCCCCATGAAGCGCCTCGGGCAGCCCGAGGACGTCGCCCACGCGGTGCGCTTCTTCGCCTCCGAGGGCGCCGGCTACATCACCGGCCAGACGCTGTCGGTGAGCGGCGGCCTGACGATGGCCTGAGGGCCACTGGGCTCCGCGGCGTGTCGGACCGTCCGCTGAAGGCGCTGGTCACCGGAGCCGCCGACCCGGGTGGGATCGGGGCGGCCATCGCGCAGCGGCTGAGCGCGGACGGGCTGGAGGTGGTGACCCTCGACCGCCGGCCTGGCTGCACCTACGAGGTCGACCTCGTCACCGACGAGCTGCCGCCGCTGCACGACGTCGACGTGCTCGTCTCCAACGCCGGCCTGGCCACCATCGTCGGCGGCGCCCACTCGATGGACCTCGATCGCTGGCAGCGCGACCTCTCGGTCAACCTGACCGGCAGCTTCCGGGTCGTCCAGGCGTGCCTGCGCGGGATGCGCGAGCGGCGATTTGGCCGCATCGTGGTGATCTCGAGCTTCGCCGCCCGCTTCGGCATGCCCGCCCAGGTGGCCTACAGCGCGAGCAAGGCCGGGCTCCTGGGCATGGTCAAGACCGTGGCGGCCGAGAACGCCGGGCTCGGAATCACCGCCAACGCGATCCTCCCCGGGCTGGTGGCCAGCACCGGCGTCACGGCGATGCCGCAGGAGATCATCGACACCTGGCTGGAGCACATCCCCACGGGACGGATGGTCGAGCCCGCGGAGATCGCGGCCGCCGCCGCCTACCTCGCCTCGGCGCACGCGGGCAGTGTCACCGGCCAGGAGCTCATCATCGACGGCGGGATGACCCTCAACCCCCTGTCGGTCACCAGCAGCGTCGTCCGCGGTCGCTCCGACGCACCATCGTGACCGGCGACGCGCTGGCGGCGCTGCCCTCCCGGGTGCGCGACGCGGTCCGCGGTCACTGGCCGGCCGCCGAGGTGGGGACGTTCGAGCAGTTGCCCGGCGGGATCTCCAGCGTCACCTACGCGACGACGCTGCGCGGAACCGTCGACGCGGACCGGCGCGTGGTGGTCAAGGTGGCCCCGCCGGGCCTGGAGCCCGTACGCAACCGCGACGTCCTGCGCCAGGCGCGGGTGATGGCCGCCCTCGGGGCCGCTCCGGGGGTGCTGGTCCCCGAGGTGCTGGTCACCGACGCCGGATCGCCTCCGTTCTTCGTGATGGCATTCGTGCCCGGAGACGCCTATGAGCCCAAGTGGGACGTGAGCGACGCGCCCCCCGCCGCCGCGATGGTGCGGGCCCGGGCGCGCGCCGCCGCCCGGATGCTGGCGCGGCTGCAGGCCGTGGAGCCCGCGGCGGTCGGGATCGATGACGGCGCGCTCACCCTCGCGGAGGAAATCGAGCGCTGGGCGGCGCTGTTTGCCACCGCCGGAGATGATCTGCGTGGCGACGAATCGGCGCTGCGCGACGCGCTCGCGGCCCGCATCCCGCGGGAGCAGCGGGCCCCGCGCATCCTCCACGGCGACTACCGCCTGGGCAACATGCAGTTCGACGGCGAGCGCCTGGCCGCGATCATCGACTGGGAGATCTGGTCGGTGGGCGACCCGCGTATCGATCTCGCATGGCTGATGGCGTTCACCGACCCGGTGCAGCAGCGCGTGGCCCAGCGCGACGCCCCCAACCAGGCCGCCGCGAACGCCATGCCGACGGCCGACGAGCTCCTGGCCGAGTACACGACCGAGGCGGGCCTGGACGCAGCGCCGGCCGACCTGGACTGGTTCATGGCCTTCTCCTACTACCGGCTCGGGGCGGCGATGTCGGTGCTGGCCAAGCGTAACCGCCGCGCGCCCGAGCCCGATCCCGGCCTGGAGCTCGCCGCGCAGACGCTGGCGCCGATGCTCGCCCGCGGCCTGGAGCTGCTGGACTGAGGCCAGCGGGTGGCCTGAAGGCCCGGTCAGTCCGCGGCGAACGCCGTGCGCGCGCGGGCGGCGATGGCGGCCGCGCGCTCGTGGATCGCCGGAAGGCCGGCGGCCGCCTCGGCCAGGGGCTTGCGCCCCATCGCGAACCCCCACGCCTCGAAGACCACCGGCCGGGCGGCGACGAGCGCCTCCAGGCGGGCCAGCTCCTCGGGGTCGGGGGTGAGATGCCGGCGGTAGCCGTCGACGGTCCGGTCCACCCGCGCGAGGTCGCCGGCGTAGCCGACGGACCACAGCAGGAAGCCCAGCGACCACATCCGAGGGGCCCGGCCGGCCCCGGCCCAGTCCACCAGCACCATGGTCCCGTCGCCTGGCGCCACCACGTTGGCCATGACGAAGTCGGGGTGGGTGAGCGCGGTCGGCAGGCCATCCCCGGCGTCGAGCGTCTCCACGGCTTCGCGCATCGCGTCATAGCGGCGACGGCCGGGAGCGGTGATTGAGCCGGCTGCCTCAGTTACGAGGCCCTGCAGCGCGCCGATCTCAGCCCGCGGGTCGCCGTCGGCGAGGTGATGCCAGGCCCCGCCCTCGCGCGCCGGGCCGTCCTGCAGGATGTGCAGGCGACCGAGCAGCCAGCCGAGCACGCGCAGGCCGCCGGCGGCGGCGATCGCCGTCCTCCGCTCGTAGCGGGGCACCGGGGGCACGTACCCGGTGACGAGCACCGGCTGACCCTCGAGCATCGAGACGGGCTCGGGGGCGGCGAGCCGCTCGGCCGGATACTCGGCCCCGGCGAGCCACCGCAGGATCTCGGCGTCGCCCTCGACCAGGGCGCGCGGTCGCACGTCGGGGAACAGCCGCGCGACCCAGCTCGGGCCCTCGGCGCGGTCGACGCGGTAGACGCCGAGATCGAGCTGGGCGATCTCGGTCACCTCGGTGGCGTAGGCCTCGCTCAGATGCGCGGCGAGCTTCGGCACGCCGCGGCGGGCCGCGATGCGCCGGGCCGGCGTATCCTCGCTCACCGCGCCTCCGGCCGGGCGCCGGTGAACCCGAACAGCCGCCCGGCGATCCGCCGCAGCTGGAGCTCGTCGGAGCCCTCAGTGATGCGGTAGCGGCGGTGGTGGCGGTAGATGAACTCAAACGGCAGCGTGCGCATGTAGCCCAGGCCCCCGTGGACCTGAATGGCGCGATCGGCGGCGTCGCAGGCCAGGCGGTTGGCGCGGTAGTTGACCATGGAGACCTTGTCCGAGACGCTCGTCTTGGCGCTGGTGGAGGCGCCATCGCCGGCCTGGTCCATCTCCCACGCCGTCTTGTAGAGGGTGTTGCGGACGAGCTCGGCCTCGGTCTGGAGCTCGACGAGCTGCCACTGGACGCCCTGGTAGTCGGCCAGCGGCTTGGCGAAGATGACGCGCTCGCGGGCGTAGGCGATGCTGCGATCGATGCAGAACTGGGCGGCGCCGAGCGAGGAGGCCGCCTGGCGGATGCGGTTCTCGTGCATGAACAGCTGCGCGCAGTCCAACCCGCGGTCGACCTCGCCGATCACCGCGTCGTCTGAGACCGTGACGCCGTCCAGCGTCACCTCACCGTGGTCAGTGGGCATGTTGAAGGACCAGTGGTAGTAGGGGACGTCCAGGCCCGGAGTGTCGACGTCGACCATGAACGCGCTGATCCCCTGGGCCTTGCCGTCCTGGCCGGAGGTACGCGCGAACACGAGCACGGCGTCGGCGACGTCGATCCCGGTGATGAAGCGCTTGACGCCGTCAAGGACCCAGGTGTGGCCATCGGCTGAGCGCCGGGCGGTCGTCTCGAGCCACGTGGCGTCTGAGCCGTGACCGGGCTCGGTGAGCGCGAAGGCGATCGCGATCCGCCCGTCGACGAGCGGCTCCAGGTAGCGGCGCTTCTGCTCGGGCGTGCCGTACTCGTGCAGCACGAGGACCAGCGGCTCGTTGGCCACGACCGACGCCTCATGGCTCAGCTCGGCGTGAAGGCCCGGCCCGCGGTGGGCGAGGTGCTCGCGGATGAGGGCCATGGCCAGGTTGGAGCCATCGCTGCCGCCCAACGCCGCCGGGAACGGGTACTGGTACAGGCCGGCGTCGATGGCCAGCCGCCGCGCCTGGGCCAGTGTTTCGCGCCAGCGTTGGGTGGGGATCCCGCCGCGCTCCACGTCGGTGCGCGCGAACTCCCGGCGGTGGTCGAACAGATCCGGGTTGGCGTCCTGGATGGGCACCAGCTCGCGGTCGATGAAGGCATCGATCGATTCGAGCAGCGCGGTCACGTCGGCGGGGATGGACAGATCCAAGGTCGGGACTCCTTTGTGGGGGGACGGCGGCGGGGGGGGCGGCGGCCGGGGGGCGGCTGCGACCGTCGATTATCGTGTGCCGATGGCCGTCCGCGCGATCGGGATCAACCATGTGGCCTTCGAGGTGCGCGACCTCGACGAGGCGCTCGAGTGGTGGGCGCGCTGGTTTGCCTTCGAGCTGCGCGGCCGGCGCCGGACGATGGCGTGGCTTGACCTCGGCGACCAGTTCGTGGCGCTCAGTCAAGCCAGCGGGGCCGGCGTGGCGGGCGTCGATGACGCCGGACGCCATGTCGGCCTCGTCGTCGAGGACAAGGAGGCGCTCCGGGACGCCCTGCGGGAGGCGGGAGAGGACGTCCGCCGCTCGGGCTCGCTGCGCGTCCGTGACCCCAGCGGCAACCTCATCGAGATCGTCGACTACCGCGATGTGCAGTTCTCCAAGTCAGACGCCGTCCTGCGCGGGATGGGACTGGGCGACCTGGAGAAATCGCCATCGGCGATCGACGAACTGCGGGCCAAGGGCCTCACCGGAGACTGAAGTGTTAGGCCCCTGACAGGGGGTAAGGGTTTCCTTATGGCGGCCGGTGCGACAAGCCGTGCCGGCCGTCTCTTATCTTTTGCGGGATAGGCGGGAGGCGTCATGCGCAGAGCATCGATCATCGGCGTGGCGGCTGCGGCTGCGGTGGGCCTGGGCGTGTCGGGGGTCGCGGCGGCAGGGCAGGCTCGCCACAAGCGCCGGTTCACCGCAGTCGCCGTCGGCGCCCAGATCAGCGCCAACGGCAACCGCTTCGAGACCGTGTACCGCGTGATCCGCTCACCGGACGGTGGTGGCGCGGGGATGCAGGACGGCGTCCTGCTGGGCAGCACGTACCCGGTGACGGGCAACGACACGATGAAGCTGTTCTACGCCGACGGCGTGCAGCGCACGTCGGACACGTTCACGCGCGAAGCACCCCTCACCGACGGCATCGGCGAGATCAGCGGCAAGGGGACGTGCACAACGGGCAGCGGGCTCCACAAGGGCGAGAACTGCACGTACACGATCACCGGCACCTATGACCTCAACACCGGCGTGACGAAGCTGCGCTTCGCCGGGATGTTCACGCGCTGACCGCAGCCCGCGTTCAGACGGCGATCGACAGTGGGAGCTCCCCGTCGCAGTCGACGAGCGCCGCCACCAGCGTGGCCACGTCATCAGTCCCGGCGGGGTCGAGCTGGTGGGGCCGGCGGGCGAGCCAGCCGGCGAGTCGCGACCCGTGGATGTAGACGCAGCGGCCGTCGGCGACGCAGCCGGCCGGGAACTCCGACCAGATCACAACCACCGCCTGAACCCACAGCCGGCGTCCCGTGACCCGCTCCACGTCGTGGCGGAAGGCGGAGGCGTCGGTGAGCGCGCGCGGGCGCAGTCGTTCGAGATGCGTCTCCGCGCCGGGGTTCGGCCGGCGCTCCAGGACCGGCTCGTCCCCGCACATGGTCACGACGCCGTCGGGCCTCATGCTCTGCAACACGATCACGCCACCGTGGCCGATGGCGATGTGGTCAAAGGTGGTGTCCAGGCCGCGGACGTCGTGCAGGAAGCGCCAGCCCGCGTCGCGCAGTGGCTCGAGCGTGGTCGCGGTCCGGTGCTCCGCGCGCGCCTCAGAGCCGCCGCGCCCGCTCCACCGGCGAGCAGCCCCGCCACCGCGGCGGAGCACCATCCAGGCGCCGGCACCCCCGCCGGCGATGACGCCGGCCAGCCAGGAGACCTCGTGGCCGTCGAGGATGAGCACGAGCAGGCCGATGGCGAGCACGCCGAGCGGGACGGTCAGCTCAGCCAGTACCGTGGAGGCGCGGGCGCGCGCTCCGTGGTCAGCGTGCAGATCGGTTGGGTGATTGTCCATTCTCATCAACCGGCTTAATCGACCGAATGGCGTTATGCCTAAGTCGTGGTGCCCCGTGTTTCGCGTGATTGGTGTCAAAGCAACGCCTGACGGGGCCGCGGACTTGCTGGTTTGGGTCTGATTACGCGGCCCGGTGGCGCCCCGCGCATAGAATCGCCGGACCGCCGAGCCAAAGGAGAGGGAGATGGGCGACGCACAGGTCAAGTTCACGCTGAGCGAGCGAGACATCCCGACGCACTGGGTCAACCTGATGGCGGATCTGCCCGGCGATGCTCCGCCGCCGCTGCACCCAGGCACCCAGCAGCCCGCCGGGCCCGACGACCTGTCGCCGATCTTCCCGATGTCGCTGATCCTGCAGGAGGTCTCGGCCGAGCCGCAGGTGGAGATCCCCGAGCCGGTGCGCGAGGCCTACAAGCTCTGGCGCCCCACCCCGCTGTTCCGGGCGCGGCGGCTGGAGCGGGAGCTCGATACGCCCGCCCACATCTACTACAAGTACGAGGGGGGCTCGCCTCCGGGCTCGCACAAGGCCAACACGGCGGTGGCGCAGGCCTACGAGAACGCCGCCGCCGGGATCAAGAAGCTGACCACGGAGACCGGCGCCGGGCAGTGGGGCTCAGCCCTGGCCTTCGCCTGCCAGATGTTCGGGCTCGAGTGCGAGGTGTGGATGGTCGGCTCCAGCTATGACCAGAAGCCGTACCGCCGCTCGATGATGCAGACCTGGGGGGCGACGGTGCATCGCTCGCCGTCGGACCTCACCGCGGCGGGGCGTGCCCAGAGCGGACACCCCACCGGCTCGCTGGGCATCGCCATCTCCGAGGCCGTGGAGGTCGCCGCGCAGGACCCCGACGCCAACTACTCGCTGGGCTCCGTGCTCAACCACGTCCTCCTGCACCAGACGGTCATCGGGCAGGAGGCCATCGCGCAGATGGAGATGGCCGGCGAGTATCCGGACGTCGTCGTCGGCTGCGTCGGCGGCGGCTCGAACTTCGGCGGACTCGCCTTCCCCTTCCTGCGCCGCAACATTCGTGACGGCGCCACGACGACCTTCGTCGCCGCCGAGCCCGCGGCCTGCCCCACGCTCACCCGCGGCGTCTACGCCTATGACTTCGGCGACACGGTCGGCCTGACGCCGCTGATGCCGATGTACACGCTCGGGCATGACTTCGTGCCGCCGCCCGTCCACGCCGGCGGCCTGCGCTACCACGGCGATGCGCCGTTGGTGTGCGCGCTGGTCAAGGCGGGCATGGTGGCGCCGCGCGCCTACCGCCAGAACGAGACCTTCGCGGCGGCGGTGCGCTTCGCCCGCGCCGAGGGCATCATCCCCGCCCCCGAGCCCGCCCACGCCATTCGCGCCGTCATCGACGAGGCCGAGGCAGCGCGCGAGGCGGGCGAGGAGCGCGTGATCCTGTTTGGGCTGTGCGGTCACGGCCACTTCGACCTGAGCGCCTACGACGCCTATCTGGCGGGCCAGCTCGAGGACCCGGAGTTCTCCGAGGCGGACCTGCAGGCGGCGCTCGCGGCGCTCCCCGAGGCCCCCGCGCTCACGTAGGGCGTCCTCCGTGGGGTGTGGAACCCCTCGGGCCGCAGGCTCTGTGGAGTAGAGGGACCTGCGCCCTCCAGGCCGTCTCTTCGCCAGAGGGCCGTGCGCGATTTTTCCAACATAGCTGTAAAAATCGCGCGGATCGCGGACCGGCAGTTCGGTCATGTGACCCGCGAACAGCTGCATCGGGTCCTCGCCACCGCCGCTCCAAGTAAACTCATTAGTTTACTTCTGCAGGGCTCGGGGCGGGGCTCTAGGTGCCGCCGAGGGCGAGGAGGTCGGGCACGCGGGCCAACGTCTCGAGGGCCGCGCCGGCCGCGGCGTCGACGCGCTCGCGCTGGGCTGCGGGCAGCGTGGTGACCGCGGTGTTATTGGCATGTGACCACGGGCAAACACCGCCTCAACCCGGCAGCCATCTTGCAACCCGCACAGGGGAAGGCTGAGCGCTTCTGGCCAGAACCAGTGCAATATGCCGTTTTCCCGTGCGTCGGCGGAGCAACGGGGAAGCATCCCCCAGAACCGTGCCGCTGACAGCCCCGCCACCCCTCCACGAACTCGATCAGCCTCCGCTGATCACCTTCACCCCCATGCACGCGCTGGGTGAGGAGGGCGAGCTCATCGAGACCATCCAGCAGCTCTCGCTGGCGCGCTCGGTGGAGCGCATCCAGGACATCGTCCGCCACACCGCGCGCCGGCTCACCGGCGCCGACGGCGCGACGTTCGTGCTGCGCGACGGGGACCGCTGCCATTACGCCGACGAGGACGCCATCGCGCCGCTGTGGAAGGGCCAGCGCTTCCCGATGAGCGCGTGCATCAGCGGCTGGGTCATGCTCAACCGCACGCCCGCGAGGGTCCCCGACATCGACGCCGATGACCGGATCCCCGCCGACGCCTACCGCCCGACGTTCGTCAAGAGCCTGCTGATGGTGCCCATCCGCAAGCTCGACCCGATCGGGGCCATCGGCAACTACTGGGCCGAGGACCACGAGCCCTCAGACCGTGAGGTGATGCTGCTCCAGGCGCTGGCCGACTCCACGGCGATGGCGATGGAGAACGTGCGGATGCTCGGTGAGCTCGAGGCGGCGCGCCGCGACAGCCTCATGCGGCTGGCGATCGCCGCCGAGTACCGCGACGACGGCACCCATCAGCACCCCCAGCGCGTCGGGCGCACGGCGATGGCGCTCGCGGAGGTGCTGGGCATGGACGACAGCCAGGCGTCGCTGATCAGTCAGGCCGCCGAGCTGCACGACGTCGGAAAGCTCGCCATCCCGGACGCCATCCTGCTCAAGCGCAACAAACTGGCCGACCACGAGTTCGAGAAGCTCAAGACGCACACCACCGCGGGTGCGGCGATCCTGGGCGGCGGCCACTCGCCGCTGATGGCGCCCGCCGAGCAGATCGCGCTGACCCACCACGAGCGCTGGGACGGCTCGGGGTATCCCAACGGCCTGAGGGGCGACGACATTCCCATGACGGGGCGGATCGTCGCCCTGGCCGACGTCTTCGACGCGCTCACCCACTCCCGCCCCTACAAGCCGGCGTGGAGCATCGACGCCACCGTCTCGGAGATCCGTTCGCTCCAAGGGCGGCAGTTTGACCCGGCGGTGGTCGGCGCGTTCATGGAGCTCGACCCAGCCGCGCTGATCGACCTCCCGCTCGACGCCCCCGTCCTCTGAGTCGCGGCGCCGGCGTCGGCGGATAGTGCAGTCCCGCGCGCCGCGCCGCAGCCCGGACGCAACCGCATGTCGCGTCCTCGGTGCCGCGGCGCAGCAGCATCGGGTTGCTCCTCCTCGAGCGCCTGCAGTCGTCCGCCGGAGCGGACTGCTTCGCAGGAGCTTACCGATATGTGCGGTCCGTCACACTCCCACCGCAGTCAGAATGCCTACACCGGCGAGGACGGCCGGGCCAGGCCCTCGGCCAGGTCGCCGAACCCCGGCGCGATGATCGCGCCCGGCTGGGCGATCTGCTCCTCGGCAACGAGCGCCTCGGTCGTGAGCATGAGCGCGGCCACCGAGGCGGCGTGCTCGATGGTCAGCCGCGTCACCCGCAGCGGGTCGATCACGCCGTCGTCGAAGAGGTCGCCGAACTCGCCGCTGAGCGCGTTGAGCCCGTACCCGGGAGGCATCGTGCGGACCTGGTCGACCACGGCCTGGCCGTCATAGCCCGCGTTGGTGGAGACCCAGTACAGCGGCTCGGACAGGACCGCACGGATGACCTCAGCGCCGCGCAGGTAGTCCCCGGCCAAGCCGGTGTCGTCGAGCGCGGTTTCGGTGCGCAGCAGGGCGGTCCCCCCGCCGGCGACGATCCCCTCGCTGACGGCCGCGCGGGTGGCTGCCAGGGCACCCTCGCAGCGGCGCAGCTTCTCCTTGAGCTCGGGGCCGGTGGAGGCGCCGACGTGGATGACCGCCAGGCTGCGCGACAGCCTGGCCAGGCGCTCGCGCAGCACCTCGATGTCAGTGTCCTGGGTGGCCCGCTCGAGCTCGGCGCGGATCTGAGACAGGCGCCCCTCAACCTCGTCTGCAGTCCCCGCCCCCTCGACGAGCACCGTGGCGTCCTGAGTGATGACCACGCGCCGGGCGGAGCCGAACGTGTCGGGCTTGACGTGCTGGAGGGTGAGGCCGGCCTCCTCGGCGATGACCTCGCCGCCGGTGAAGGCCGCCAGATCGTGGAGGTGGGCGATGCGGCGATGGCCGAAGCCCGGCGCGCGCACTACCGCCGCCTTGAGCGTGCCGTGCTGATTGTTCTGGACCAGCAGCCCCAGTGCCGCGCCATCCACCTTCTCGGCGAAGATGACCAGCGGGCGCGGAGACTTCATCACCGCGTCGAGCGTGGGCATGAGGTCCTGGATGTGGGCGATGGGCTTGTTGGTGAGCAGGATGTAGGGGTTCTCGAAGACCGTCTCCATCCGCTGGGTGTCCTGGATGAGGTACGGGGAGAAGTGGCCGTTCTCGATGTGCATGCCCTCGACGAACTCCACGTCGATCCCAGGCAGATCCGCCTCCTCGATCGTGACCACGCCCTCGGGCCCGACACGATCGAGCGCCTGGGCGACCGCGCCGCCGATCCGCTCGTCCTCCTTGGCGGCGATCGTGGCGACGTGCATGAGGTCGTCGCGTCCCTCGACGATCCGCGCGCCGCGTCGCAGCTCGGCCACCACCAGCTCCGTGGCGTCCTCGATGCCGCGACGTAGGAGCATCGGGTTGGCTCCCTCCTCGAGCGCCTTCATGCCCTCGCGGATGATCGCCTGCGCCAGGAGCGTCGCGGTGGTCGTCCCGTCACCGGTGAGATCCGACGTCTTGGTGGCGACCTCCCTCACCAGCTGGGCGCCCATGTTCTTGAGCGGGTTGGACAGCTCGATCTCGCGGGCGATCGAGACGCCGTCGTTGGTGATAATGGGCGCACCTGTGAGCCGCTCCAGGACGACGTTGCGCCCCTTGGGCCCCAGGGTCACACGGACGGTGTTGGCCAGCTCGTCGACGCCGGCGGCCAGGAGCTGACGGGCCTCGTGGTTGAAAAAGAGGATCTTGCCCATGCGAAAGGTGCCTCCTACGCGCCGGCGGGGATGAGGATGCCGCGGCCCTGCAGGCGCCCGCCATCCAGGTCGGCCATGGCGTCGTTGATGGCGTCGAGCGGGTAGGTGGAGGTGTGGAGCGTGACCTGGCCCTGAGCGGTCAGGGTCATCAGTTCCTGAAGGTCGGCGTAGGTGCCGACGAGGTTGCCGATGAACGAGATCTCGCGGCTGATGACGTCGATCGTGGGGATGTTGATGTTTTCGCCGTAGCCGATCACGTAGTAGAAGCCGCCGTCGCGGACCATGGCGATCCCGTCCTCGATCGCGCCCTTCTCCCCCACGAAGTCGATGATCGCCTCGGCGCCGAAGCCGTCGGTCATCTCCTTGACGGTGTCCACCTGGGTGCCGTCGACCTTGACCGTCTGGTCAGCGCCCATCTCGCCGGCCAGCGCGAGCGCCTGCTCCGAGGGGTCGATGACGATCACCTCGGCGGGGGTATAGGCCTTGAGGCACTGGATGCCGATGTGCCCGAGGCCGCCGGCGCCGATGACCACCACGCGCGTGCCGGCGCCCAGCACCGGGATCGCCTTCTTGACGGCATGAATGGCGGTGAGGCCGGCGTCGGCCAGTGCGGCGATGTCCTTGGGCTCCAGCCCGGGCCCCAGCTTCACCACCGACCGCGCCGACGTCTTGAGGAAGTCGGCGAAACCGCCGTCGCTGTCGATGCCGGGGAAGGCGCCGTTGAGGCAGTGCATATCGTCGCCGACACGGCAGGGCAGGCACAGCCCGCAGGAGATGTAGGGATGGACGATGACGGTGTCGCCGACCTCGAGGTTGGTCACCGCCGAGCCGATCTCATGGACCCAGCCGGCGTTCTCGTGGCCCGGGGTGTAGGGCAGCGTCACGCCGGACTTCTCGGCCCACTGGCCCTCCTGGATGTGCAGGTCGGTGCGACACAGGCCGGCGGCGCCGATCCGCACGATCACATCGAACGGACCGTCGGCCTTGGGCTCGTCAACCGAGTCCAGCTTCAGGGCGTCGTGGTAAGCGTGGAGCCTCGCGGCCTTCATCTCCCTACCTCCTGTGTCTCTGGGTCAAGGTTGTGGCGGAAGGCCAGCAGCGAACGGCACATGCCGCCGTTGGCCTCCAGGCCGGTGCGGATCAGCCGGGCGGCGCGCAGCCATCGGGTGAGCTGGTCGAGCGCGACCGGCTCGCCGTTGGGCTGGATGAACGCCGGCGCGCCGGGCGTCGCGGCGAAGCCGAGCTGTGCGCGCAGCTGAAGCGCCCGGATCGCGTCGGGGTTGTCCGCCGGCAGCTCGGCCACGGTGGCCGAGACCACGTCGTGCTCGGTGGCGCCGCTGGAGAGCATCTGCTCGCACACGCGGGCCTGGCGCGCGATCAGCGCCTTGCGGGTGAACAGGTCGCGCAGGGCCTCCAGGTCGTCATCGTCGGTCTCGCCGGGAAACGCGCCGGTGAAGCCCTGGCCGCGCGAGAGCGCACCGTTGATCTCCTCGCCGGTGTAGTGGTCCTCCAACTCGACCGTGACGCCGTGAACGCCCGGCACCGACCGCACCGCGCGGCGGGCATCCGCCGCCATCAGGAAGGCGAAGTTGGGAGCGCACTGCGGCGTGGGCAGGCGCAGGACGACGCCCACCTCGCCGCGCGGGCTGACCTCGCACGAGGTGATGAAACGCAGCGACGTGATCGGCTCGTCGAGCTCCGGGTCATAGACGGTGGCCAGCGCGCTCAGGACCTGCTCGCGCAGCCCCGCGCCGCCCGCCGCCGGTGCGGCGGCGGGGGCGCGAGTGGGGCGCGATTCGGCCTCCGGTCCCAGGGAGGCCGGGGTGTTCATCCTGCTTCGACCAGCTGAGCGTCGTCCTTGGCCGCGGCGTCGGGCTGGCCCATGCCGTCGGGGACCGGGATGCCGTACAGCTTGGCGGCGTTGAGGCCCAGGATCTTGCGCTTGCCCGCGTCGTCGAGGCGCGGGTAGTCCGAGAACTCCTCGTGATCGGGCTGGGGGTAGTCCCAGTCGAGGAAGCCGTCGATCTGCCACTTGGGCTCCCAGATGCCGTAGTCAGAGCCGAACAGCATCTTGTCCTCGCCGACCCAGAACAGCAGCTCGCCCATCACCTTGGCGAAGAACCGCGGCCGGGCGAACATCAGCCCGCCGATGACCACCGAGAGGCCGGCATAGACGTTGGGCTCCTGCGTGGCCATGAAGCAGAAGTCCTCGATCCGCGGCAGGCCCACGTGCTCGATGATGAAGTTGAGCTCGGGATTGTCGGTCGCGGCGATATCGACGTCGCGGGGGTCAAAGGCGTCCTTGTCCAGCGGCCAAATGGTCGGGCCCTTGTGAACGTGGATGTTCTTGATCCCCAGCTCGTTGCATTTGGCCAGGAACGGCTTGGTCTGCTCATCGTCGAGCCGCCAGCCGCGTGAGCCGTTGTTCCACTCGGCGGTGTAGAGCTTGACGCCCTGGAGGTCCCAGCGCTTGGCGTCCTCCTCGAGCTGCTTGAGGCCCGCGTCGCCGTCGCGCGGGTCAAAGCGGCCGTTGACGATCAGCTTGCCGGGGTGCTTCTCGGCCATGGCGCCGTTGGCCTCGGCCGTGTTGAACCCCGTCGTGTACCACTCCTTCAGGTACGTGGACTGGAAGATCCCGACGTCGACGCCGCCATCCTCGAACACGTCCTTGACGAAGTCCGCCTCGGAGTACTTCATGAACTTCTCGATCGGCCAATGGGTCTCGGGCGGGCCGAGGCCCATGTAGGCGTGGAAGCACTCGATCCACCCCTTCGCGTATTGCTCCTGCCCCTTGACCCAGTTCGCCGGACTGGCATCCCACATGTGGATATGGGAATCGACGATGAAGTACTTCTCACCGTTCTTTTCGTACATTCTCTTCCTCCCTCTTAGGACAGAGCCTGCAGGTCGAAGCTAATGTACTCCGCTGCATCCTCGGGGTTGGCAAACATGATGATGCGGTCGTCGAGCACGACCATCCGCCCGTAGTGGGTCGACATGATCTCCTCGAAATCGTCGTTGCCGAAGTCGTCCCAGCCGAGCGCCTCGGCGCACTCGTCGTAGACGATCTCGAATTTGTTGTCACCGTCGACGCGGATCATCGAGGGCAGCACCTCGACGGTGACGCCCTTCTTGTGGCGCATCACCTCGGCGACGACGTAGCCGACCTGATTGTTCATCAGCGTCACGCCGGCACGGTTGGACGCCGTGCGATTGGACTGGAAACGGTCCGTCGTGGTGCTCATCTCAGTCGATTTCCTTTGCGTCGAGGTTCAGGTCGGCCAGGACCTCGTCGAAGCGCCGCCGCGCGTGCTCCATCGAGTCCTCGAAGCGGATCACCTTCTCGCCGGGCTGTGACCAGATCGGCTGCATCGTGCGGCCCGCGGCGATGCTCCGGGGCGTCCACTCCCGCAGCCATCCGTCCATCGTCTTGCGGTTGTGCTCGCCGTGCTCCTCATCGTTGGCCAGCATCCCGAACAGGCCCCGCGCCACCCGTGCGTCCCGGGCGGTGTCGGACTCGCCGGCCCCCATCAGGGTCGGCGTGACGAAGTCGCCCTGCGGGGCCGCCACCTGCATGATGAACTCACTGCGGAACAGCTCGCCCACCAGCGGCTCGAAGATCACCGCGGCGACGAAGAAGGCCTCGGCCCAGTCACGGATGCCGGTGATGCCCTCCACGTTTTCACGGACGCCCTGCCAGATCGGGTCGTTGATCCAGGCGTCCTTGTGCGCATCGCCGTCAAAGCCGTCCACGGATTCGCTGAGCTCGAGGTTGTAGAGGATCAGGTCCTGGCCGAAGCGGAGCTTGTGCGCCGACGCGACCGAGAGCGCGTTGTTGATCATGTTCGTCGGGGCATCGCGCTGGGCCGGCAGGTAGACGTGCATGCCAATGCCGTGCTCGACGTGCGACCACGCCCCGACGTGGCGCTCGACGGTCTTGATCCAGCCGCGGTTCCAGCCGTCAAACGCGCGGGCCGCCTTCGCGTTGGCCAGGTTCTGGCCGATCTGCCGCACCACGTTGGCGTTGTTGCGGTAGATCGTCTGCTCCCACTCCTCGTTGGGGTCGAGGAAGGCGTGCCAGTTGGTGGACTTCAGCGCGGTCCACTCCTGCGGGTAGCCGCCGGTTCCGTCGGCGAAGCCGTAGATCCAGCCCTGGAGCAGATGGCGGTCGGGGTCAGGCTGGACGTCGACGGTCACGTCCTCGTACACCGTGGCCCGCCGCTTGGCCGGGGTGTAGTAGTTGTAGCTGCGGCTGTTTGACGACGGAAATTCACGAGCGCCGGCCTCGGCGTCGGTGAACACCGGCTTGGGAACGCTGCGCTCTTTGACGGGCGCTTCAGTGTCGGTTGCCATCGATTGCCTCTCTCCTCTCCGCGCTCAGGGCGCGGTGGTCGTGAACTTGTCGAAGTAGACCCGTGACTCGGGGACGCCCCCCTGATCCAGCATCGCGATGGCGGCGTCGACCATCGGCGGCGGACCGCACAGGTAGGCGTCCACCTCGCCCAGCTCCTCCTCCAGCCTGCTGACGACGTCGGTGATGAGGCCCCTTTCGCCGTCCCAGTCGGCGTCGTCCTCGCAGTGGGAGAGCGCGGGCACGAACCGGAAGTTGGGCAGCTGCCGCTCGAGCTCGGCCAGTTCCTCGAGGTGGAAGAGATCGCTCGGCCCGCGCGCGCCGTAGTAGTAGACCGCCGGGCGCTCGGTGCCCTTCTCGGCCATCGACCGTAGGAGCGCGAGGATCGGGGCCATGCCCGCCCCGCCGCCGATGAACAGGAGCGGGCGCTCGGATTTCTCCCTGAGGGTGAACACCCCGTAGGGCCCCGTCACCTGGATCCTTGCCCCCGGGCTTGAGCCGTTCCTCGGCGAGCAGGCTCGAGAACTGGCCGTCGGGATAGATCTTGATCATGAACTCCATCTGGCCGGTGCCGGGGAGATTCGCCATTGAGAACGAGCGGACGTCCTCGCTGCCCGGGATCGTGATGTCCGCGTACTGGCCTGGCTTGAAGGCCAGTGCCTCGTCACCGGAGAGCACGAGGCGCCGGATGTCGCTGGTGAGCTCCTCCACCGCCTCCACGCGCATCGACTTCGTCTGGAGCGCCACGCCGGAGCGCAGTACTTCCTCGTCGTAGTTGATGAGCTCGACCTCGAGATCGGTCACGGCGTGGGCGCGGCACAGCAGCGTCCACCCCTCCTCCTTCTCGAAGTCGTTGAGCGCAAACGTCGAGTACTTGTCGAGGTCCACCTCGCCATCGAGCAGGAACGATTTGCACGCTGCGCACTGCCCCTCCTTGCAGCCGTGCATGAGCATCAGCCCCTGCCGGAAGGCACCGCGCAGGACGGTCTCGTCCTCGTCGACCTCGAACTCGATGCCGACCGGCTCGAGCCGGACCTGGAATGTCTCACCCATGGCGTCGTGCCCCAGGAGTGCCGAAGAGGCGACCGGCCATGCGTTTCAGACCGATCGCCTCACGTTCGGCAAGGACCCGGGCTAGCCGGCCGCCTCCGCTGGCTTGCGGCCGGCGGGGCCTCCGCGCTTGTACTCGGCCACATGGGCCTCGCGGTCCTCGGGCGTCATCTCATTGAGGAGGATGTTGGGGCTCTGGACGGTGTGCCCCTTCATCTCCTTCAGCGTCCACATCTTCTTGGGATCGAGATCCAGGTGCGGCTGCGGGACGAGCGTCTCGCCGTCGTCACGTACGTAACCGAGATCCGAGATGCACTCGGCCAGGTCGTAGCCGTGGTACATCGTCTCCCACTCGCGCTTGCCGGTGAGCTTGCCCATCGACGGCGTCTTGCGGCCCTGGTACTCGGGCCGGAACGCGACCGCGTCGGTCCAATGGCAGGTCTCCGAACAGTACGTGCGGACCTGGCCGTCGACCTCGTCGACCACCATGTCCTCACGGATCAGACACGGGACCATGCAGCTCCAGCACCGGTGCGGATACACGTAGTCCGTGTCGGCGTCGAACGGGATCGGCGCGTGGCCGTTCTTCTTGGACAGCTCGCCGTAGCGCTCCCACCACTTGCCGTACTTGTCGTACCAGCCGGGGTACTTGTGCTCGAACCACTCGAAGTCACGGTCGTCCATGCCGTCGATCCGCCAGTAGTTGAACGGCCAGCCGGTGGCGAAGAACTGGGCGACCTCGTGGATGTAGCCCTTGTTCCAGATGCGGTTCCAGGACTCCTCGATGAGGTCATGGGGAATCACCAGGCCGTACTTCTCCAACGGGAGCAGGTAGCTGCGGTAGTAGTCGTCATAGATCCACCGGCGCCACGCCTCGGCGTAGGACTCGCGATCCTTGCGGCGGTCCTTGGTGCCGTACTCGATGAAGGTCCCGATGGCGGCGTCGACGACAGCGTGGTTGTTCCACCAGGCGTAGCGCAGATCGCGCTCGAGCAACTCGCGGTTGCGCTCGTCGGCCAGCGCCATGAGGATGATCGAGTAGCCGTTGGAGATGTGGCGGCTCTCGTCGGACTGGACGGAGTGGAACACCGTAGGCAGCAGGTAGTCGCCGTTGGCGGCAGCCTCGCCCGGCATCGCCACGAAGAGGACGTTGGTGAACGCCGTCTCGGCGACGATGGTCAGGTAGATGTTGGCGGCGGTGATGGCGTCACCGGTGATGAACCCCTCGCCGAACTGGCGGCCGATGGTGCCGGCGTAGCAGTTCTGGAACGCCTTCTCGGTGATGTCGAACCCGGCCGGGTCGATGTAATGGTTCATGTACAGCCGCTTGAGGTTCATCTGGATCGTCGAGTGACGGACCTCGTCGATCATCTGGATGGCCAGGCCGTTGTGGACCTCGGGGTTGGGCACCGTGCCGATCGTCAGGGGCATGGCCCGGGCAGCTGAGATCTCCGGGAACGGGATGATCGAGAGGAACAGCTTCTGCCATTCCATCCACCGCTCCTGAACCTGCCGGAACATGTTGCCGCGGATGGCGCCGTCCATCGCCCCGAAGACGCGGTTGTCCTTCTCCTCCTCCATCGGGAAGTAGGACCGCAGAACCTGCTTGAGCGGGTCCTTCTTGGGAGCCTTCTCGAAGGTGTAGTCGGTGGCGTACTTCTCGACCGGCGTGACGTACGTCGGCTCCCAGGAGAGCTCCTGGATCTTGTTGTGAGCCTTCGTGATGCTCGCTCTACTCACCCTTGTCTCCTTCGCTGGTTTCCCTCGTCACCGCACGCGTCCGCTGCCGCGCCACGGCCTGCACCCCCACGCTAAGCCGGGGTTGTGCTGCTGACAAGAAGTCGCGGTTTTTCGCACGTGCTTGCAAGTTCAGGAGACCGGGGCCAGGCGGCGGGGCTCCCCGGGGGGGGCCGGCGGGGCCCCGGCGCCGGGGGCCGCCGCGGCAGCGGCGGCAGCGGCGGTGCGGCCTGCCGCGCTGCGCGCGACGTCGACGACGATGGGCGCGAGCGCGTCGCGATCGGCGTCGAACACGTTGGCGGTCATCGACGCGCCCAGCGCCGCCACGAACCGACCGCGGGCGTCGAAGATTGGCGCGGCGATGCAACAGAAATTCTCGTCGAACTCCTCCCGGTCCACGGCGTAGCCGTCGGCCCTGACCTGTTCGAGCTCGAGGGCGAGGTGCTCGGGCGAGATGTTCGTGTGCGGCGTGAAGGCGGTGAGCCCGCGCGCCACATATCGAGCCAATGCGCTGGGCGCCAGCAGCGACAGCACCACCTTGCCCATTGCCAGGGCGTGGGCGCTGTCGCGGATCTCCGAGCCCAGGCCCGGCATCCGCGGGACCCCCTGACGGCCGCAGAAGGCGACGATCTCGATCCGACCGGTCTTGACCACGCCCAGGTAGGAACGCTTGCGGGTGCGCAGGAACAGCTCGTCCACGCTCCCGGCCAGCCCGTCGTGCAACGCCGGGCCAGGGTGGGTGTGCTCGCCCACGCCGGCGGTCAGCTCCTCGAGTCCCCGGGCCCGGCGATAGACGCCCTTGGTCTCGTGGACGGCGAACCCCTCCTCGCACAGGCTCGTCAGCAGGTAGTACGCCGTCGAGACGCTCTTGCCCAGCGTCTTGGCGACCTCGTCGGCGCGCACGCCCTCGGGGTGCTCGAGCAGGAGCGCGAAGACGCGCAGAACCGATCGCGCGGTGCTGAGGCTGCGGCTGGACGCAGCGACGGGCGCGTCCGTGAGGACGCGTGCTGAATCACCCGGCACGGATCCGGCTCCTCTCTCGTGGTCGTCGTCCCCCGGTGGGGGGGTCCCTCCGCGACCCAATCGACAGTAACCCACCCCAGGCCGGGTGGGCGTTACACCGGCGTTACACGCCGGGCCGCGCGTCGTCGCCGAGCGCGTCCGCGCGCAGCTGCGCGATCCGAGAGGCCGCGAGGCTGCGGCGGGGATCGGCGAACGGGAGGTTGACGAGCAGCCGCTGCCAGGCGGCGAGGTCGGTGGTGCCGGAGGTGGTCTGCAGCCATGCCCACAGCGCATCCTGGTCTGACGCGCTCAGCACCGACTGGCGCATCCACCCCTCCAGCGCGTCGCGCTCGTGAACCACGCCCGGCGCCCGCGAGCGCGGCAGCAGCGGGCCCGGATAGCGGGCGGCCGCTTCCCGGACGCGACCGCGGTGCAGCAGTCCGCAGACCGTGGCGACATCGGAGAGCACGCCGGCGCGCAGGCGGTAGCGCTCGGTCTCGATGACATCGCCGAGCAGCTTGCGCAGCCGGCTGATCTCGACGCGGATCCCCCCGCCGCGGGTGCTGTCGCCGTAGACGCCCTCGGCGAGCTCCTCGCTGGTCAGCCCGCCCGGGTTGGCGCACAGGAGGGTGAGGATCTCGGCGTGACGGGGCCGGAGCGGGATCTCGCGCCCCGACAGCTTGGCCTGGCCGTCGCGGCCGAGCAGCGTGAGGCTGAGTTGGGCGGTGGTGTGCCCGCGTGGCGCCGGCGCGGGCGTGGCGCGCAGCAGGAAGGCGTCCTCGCAGCCGAGCGCCTCTGCCACCGCCATGCCGCCGGTGAGGTCGACCGGCCCGCCACCGGGCGGGAGGGTGAGGCGGCTCACCGGGAGCCAGCCCACCGGCTCACTGGCGATCACCCGGCCGCTGGGAGCGAGGAGGGCGCGCGGCCCGGAGCCGGCCACGAGGCGGTCGCCGTAGCGGCTGAGCAGCCGGCCGTCGCGATCGAGCATCTCGCAGCGCAGGTGGGCCTCGACGGCCTGTGCGGTCGCGGTGGCCACGGCCATGCTGTGCGGGTGGACGGTGGCCATGGCGCCGGTGAGGTCGATGACACCGATCACGTGACCGGTGTCGGGATCGTGCACGGGAGCGGCGGCGCACGTCCACGACTGCACGATCTCGTTGAAGTGCTCAGACGCGAACACCTGGACGGCGTGATCGGCGGCCAGGGCCGTGCCGATCGCGTTGGTGCCGGCGCCGCCCTCGCTCCACAGCGTCCCCTCGGCGAAGTTCATGGAGTCGGCAGCGCGCAGGCGGATGCTGGGATTGCCCTCGACCCACAGCAGGATCCCATTGGCGTCCGAGACCACGATCAGGTGGCGCGACTCGTCCGCGCTGGCGGCCAGGCAGGCGCGGATCAGCGGCGCCGTCTCGGCCAGCGGATGGATCTCCCACCGCGCCGTCGCCTCGTCGGCGTCGGCCACGATCGGGGCGATGCGGACCCCCGACGGGTCGACACCCGCGGCCGCCGAGCGCCGCCACGAGTCCTCGATGGGGGCGCGCAGCGGTCGTTCCTCGTCGCGCTTGGACCGGTCCCAGCCTCCGCCGACGAATCGCTCCCAGGCTCGCCTGATCTCCCGCGCTCGCTGCGCCGGAGCGGTGGCCACGTCGATGGCCAACCACGGATTCGACATCTCATCCGAGTCTAGGGCACGCCGCCAGCGCGTTGCGGGCGTGCCGCCTGCGGCGGCTGCGTGCCTAGACCGGGGGCATGCGCGTTAGCCGGCGGATTCGACCCACTCCTCCTTGGGTGGATCCTGCGGCGTGGGGAACTCGCCGTTGACGAGCTCGATGCGGTAGCCGTCGGGATCCTGGACGAAGCAGATCAGGGGAAGGTCCTCGCGGCCGCCCGGGTTGTACGGCGGCTTCTCGGGCTGGATGTCGTTGTCGTTCAGCCGCTCCAGGAGGGCAAAGAGGTCGTCGACGACGAGCGCCATGTGGTTGTAGCCGTCGCCGAGGTCGTACGGCTCCTCGCGGCCCACGTTGACGGTCAGCTCCAGCACGTCGCCGCCGCCGGGCAGCCCCAGGTAGATGTTGTAGGCCGATCCGAAGTTGAGTCGGCCGCGGTGCTCGAAGCCCAGGTGCGAGTAGAACCTCAGTGATCTCTCGATGTCCTGAACGCGTATGCAGGTATGGATGTATCGGGCGGTCATGCGACGCAGAATAACCCCAATCCCGTGACGGATTCGAGCCTTCGCTACCGATTGCTGGACCATGCGCTGGAGCGGGCGTTGCTCGGAGATCCGGTGCTTCGCGCCGGCTCGCTCTACGGGGCGTGGGCGCGCGAGCGGCGCGAGTCGCGCGGGGGCGTGCCGGGCCGGCAGCGGCGGCTGCGCGCGCTGGTGGAGCGCATGTCCAGCGGCCCGATCGCGGAGGTCCCCGAGAAGGCCAACGAGCAGCACTACGAGCTACCCGCGGCGTTCCTGGAGCTGATCCTGGGGCCGCGGATGAAGTACTCGGGGTGCCTGTGGCCGACGGGCGTCTCGAGCCTGGCCGAGGCCGAGGAGGCGATGCTGGCGCTGACGTGCGCGCGGGCCCAGGTGGCCGACGGCATGCGGATCCTGGACCTGGGGTGCGGGTGGGGCTCGCTGTCGCTGTGGCTGGCCGAGCGCTACCCCGCGGCGTCGGTGGTGGGGGTGTCCAACTCGGCGGGGCAGCGGGAGTGGATCTCGCGAGAATGTGTGCGGCGGGGGCTCACCAACCTGTCGGTGGTCACGGCGGACGTCAATGACTTCTCTGCTGAGGGGCGCTTTGATCGCGTGCTGTCGATCGAGATGTTCGAGCACATGCGCAACTGGTCCGCGTTGCTGGAGCGCGTGGCGGGGTGGCTGACGCCGGGGAGCGGCAAGGCCTTCGTCCACGTCTTCAGTCACCGGTGGCTGCCGTATCTGTTCACGGGGACGTGGGCGGCCGAGCGGTTCTTCACCGCCGGCCTGATGCCCAGCCACGACCTCATGCCGTGGTTCCCGCGCGACCTGGTGGTGGCCGACCAGTGGATCGTCCCGGGTACCCACTACTCGCGCACCTTGGACGCGTGGCTGGCCAACCTGGATGCGCGGGCCGACGAGGCGCTGGAGCTGCTGCGGGCGTCGGGGCGCTCGGAGCGCGAGGCGCGGCGACTGGTCGGCACGTGGCGGCTGTTCCTGATTTCCACCGAGGTGATCTGGGGCTACCGCGGCGGGAGCCGCTGGGGGGTCAGCCACTACCTGCTCGAGCCTCGGCGGTGACCACCCCGATGGCAAATCCCACCCCAGGCGTGCATTTGACCATCGGCGTCGCAAGCGACGCCGCTCACGCTGATGACAAAGTGGGTCATGGCGACCCGAATTGTCATCAGGGTTGCGATCCGCTGTCTTCGTGGCCGCCGTTTTTGCTAGTCGGCGGCGACTTCTTCGGGGGCCACGGGAAGAACCCCGAGGTGCGACGGACGTAGTCCGCGTAGCCGGGCCGCCGGTCCCCGATGTCCTTCTCCAGCAGCCCTGCCCCGCTGACGCGGATGAGCAGCGTGCTCATGACCACGGGCCCGAGGAAGGTCCACCAGGTCCCACCGGCGGTCAGCGCCACCAGCCACAGCCCCCACCAGACGCAGAAGTCTCCGAAGTAGTTGGGGTGGCGGGTGTAGCGCCACAGACCGCGATCCATCACCTGGCCGCGGTTGTCAGCCCGCGCCTTGAACCGGCGCAACTGCTCGTCCCCGATGGACTCGAAGGCAAAGCCGACGGCCCACAGCACCACCCCCGGGATGATGGCCGCGGTGAGCACGCCGCCCCGGCCGGCCGCCACCTGCACCGGCAGGGAGACGATGAGCACGAGCAGCCCCTGCAGCCCGAAGATCCACACCAGGCTCCAGGCCACGAAGCGGCTGCCGCGGCGCTCGCGCATCGCCGCGTAGCGGCGATCCTCGCCGGGGTCTCGCAGCTTGCGCACGAGCAGATAGGCCCCCAGCCGCAGCCCCCACACCGCCGTCATGCCGAACAGCAGCCAGCGCCGCCCCAGACAGCCGGCGCCCGCCGCCGCGGCCACCGCCGCGACGAGTACGAAGGCCGGCCCCCACGCCGGGTCGACGATCGACACGTCGCGCAGGGCGATGCTCGCCAGCCACAGCCCCACCATGAGCGCAGCCACGGCGATGGCGGCGTAGCCGGTGACTGCTCCGGGCGCGGCGAAGACGGTGGCGAGCGCGATGGTCATGCCGACACCTGTTAAGAATGGCGCGCGTGGACGACACTCCCCAGGACACCCCCCCGCTGGGCCCGCTGCGGATCCTCGACTTCTCGCGGATCCTGGCCGGCCCGTTCGCGACGATGATGCTGGCCGACCTCGGCGCCGACGTGCTCAAGGTGGAGCGGCCCGGCCCCGGCGATGAGACGCGCAGCTGGGGCCCGCCGTTTGACGCCCAGGGCCGCGCGACGTACTTCCTCTCGGTCAACCGCAACAAGCACAGCGTGGCCCTGGACCTCACCGCCGAGGCCGACCTCGCTCGCGCCCATGAGCTCGCGCGCGACGCCGACGTGGTGGTGGAGAACTTCCGCCCCGACGTGATGGACAAGCTGGGGCTGGGCTACGAACGGCTCTCCGCCGAGAACCCCGGCCTCATCTTCTGCTCGATCACAGGGTTCGGCGCCGGGGCCGGGGCCGAGCTGCCCGGGTACGACCTGCTCGTCCAGGCCCTGGGCGGGCTGATGAGCGTCACCGGGTCCCCGGAGGGCGAACCCCAGAAGGTCGGCGTCGCGCTGGTGGACATCCTGGCCGGACTGTTCGCCTCGGTCGGGATCCTGGCCGCGCTGCGCCACCGCGACCGCACCGGCGAGGGCCAGCGGGTGGAGGTCAACCTCCTCTCCGCACTGCTGGCCGGGCTCGTCAACCAGGCGTCGGCCTACACCGTCGCCGGCAACGTGCCGGGCCGGATGGGCAACGCGCACCCCAGCATCTCGCCCTACGAGCTGTACCCCACCGGTGACGGCGACCTCGTGCTGGCCGTCGGCAACGAGCGCCAGTTCACCGCGCTGTGCCAGGTGCTGGACGCGTCCGAGCTGGCCGCCGACCCGCGCTTTGGCTCGAACTCAGACCGCGTCGCCAACCGCGCCGAGCTCAAGGCCGAGCTCATCACCCGCCTGGCGTCCGCCCCCGCATCGGAGTGGGCGACGAAGCTGACCGCGGCACGCGTGCCCGCGGGCGTGGTCAACGACCTCGCGGGAGCCTTCGAGCTCGCCCGGTCCCTGGGGCTGGAGCCGGTGGTCGAGGTTCCCGCCGAGGACGGACCGCCGGTGGCGCTCACGCGCAACCCAATCGGGCTCTCGCGAACGCCCCCGACGTACCGCGCCGCGCCGCCGGCGCTACCCGATCACTGAACTCAGCTCTCGTCCCAGGCCTGCACGACGGTCTGATCGGAGATCTGGCCGTCCGCGAGCCGCAACACGGTCGCGCACAGCACGTTGGTGCCGTCGGGATACCGGCAGGCCTCGCTGAACGCCGCGCCGCGCGCGTCGGCGACGCTGTGCCGGACGTCGTGGCTCATCTCGCGCCCGCAGACGTCCTGCAGCCACGCCGCGATCTCGCCGCGGCCATGCAGGACCTGAGGCGATCCCGGCTGGTTGATGCGATCGGCGATCGTGACGACCGCGTCCTGCGCGTACATCGAGAGCTGCGTCTCGACGTCCCGTCCTTCGGCGGCGGCGCAGAAGCGCCCCAGATCGAAGGTGGCGCTGCTCACCTGAGTGCTCATGATTTACCCCCCGGTAGATCAGCGACCCCCAGATGGGAGTCGTTGAGTTGAGCTCAGGCGAGCTTACCTACTAGTAGGTAGAGAGTCAAGGCGTCTTCCGGTACGATTCGATCGGCAATGGCGGCGGCGACGACCACAACCGGCGCGGGGACGCGAGCCCGCATGCTCGATGCCGCCGAGCGCCTCGTGCAGACGCGCGGATTCAATGGCTTCAGCTACGCCGACGTGGCGACGGAGCTCGGCGTCACCAAGGCGAGCCTGCACTACCACTTCCCCGGTAAGGCGGAGCTGGGCGAAGCGCTCATCGCCCGCTACGCGGAGCGGTTCACCGCCGAGCTCGAGCGGCTCGACGCCGACCGGCTCACCCCGTGCGCGAAGCTGGCGGCGTACGCCGCCATCTACGCCGATGTCCTGCGCGCGGACCGCATGTGCCTGTGCGGGATGCTCGCGGCCGAGTACGAGACGCTGCCGCCCGCGATGCGCGAAGCGATCCTGCGCTTCTTCGACCACAACCAAGGCTGGCTGGGCGCCGTGATCGAGGAGGGCCGCGCTGACCGGTCGATGAGCTTCGACGGCACCGCGGAGGATGGCGCGCAGACAATCCTCGGCGGCCTCGAGGGCGCGATGCTCGTCGCGCGGCCCTACCACGACGTGGCCCGCTTCGAGGCGGCGGCGACCCGCCTCATCGCCGGCGTCACCGGCACACGCTGACCGCCACGCGCTGACCCGCTCAGCTGGGCAGCGCAGCCTCGATGGCGGCGACGATCTTCGGGTCCTCCGGCTTGACCTTGGTCGGCCAGCGGGCGATGAGCTTGCCGTCGGCGCCGACGAGGTACTTGGTGAAGTTCCACACCGGCGGGGCCGAATGGGGCTGGCGGGCCAGGTCGGTCCACAGCGGACTGGGGTCCGCCCGCACGGACATGCGCTCGGTGAGCGGGAACTGCACGCCGTAGTTGCGCTCGCAGAAGGCGCCGATCTCATCGCCGGAGTCGAACTCCTGATCGGCGAAGTCGGCCGAGGGGGAGCCGAGCAGCTGCAGGCCCCGGTCGGCGTAACGCTCGTGCAGCTTCTGGAGACCCTCGTACTGCGGGGTAAAGCCGCATTTGCTGGCGGTGTTGACGATCAGGGTCGGCCGGCCGTGCAGCTCGGCGAGGTCCATCTCCCCGCCGTCGAGCAGGGTGACCCGGTGGGTGTAGAGGTCGGTGGGCTCGCCCAGCTTGGGGGTCCGCCGGACGTACATGCGTAGCGTGGAGACGATGCTCATGGCCCCAAGGGTAGGGTCAGCCGGTCTTGACGCGCTCCAGATACCAGTCGACGAAGGACTGGACGTTGTATTCGCGGCGCGGCGAGTAGGGCCCGGGCACGAAGGCGGGGTTGCGCACGCCGGCGTGGTTGCGCTCGCACAACGCCCAGTCCTGCTCGCTGGTCAGCTGCCAGAACGGCAGTAGGCGGTCCAGCTCATAGTCGCGGCCGGGCTGCGCGGCGGCGTCCACCAGCCACATCACACGGATCGCCGTGCGCTCGGGTCCGGCCGGCAGCAGCCGCGTGAGGACGGCGTGATCGGCGCTGGCGTGGCACCAGAAGTTGGGGACCGTGCGCACGCGGAGGGTGCCGACGTCGTAGCCGGCGTAGTCGCCCATGAGCGGCGCCACCGGCCGGCCGTCCAGTGATTCGGTGACGAACCCCTCGCGCAGCGGGGTGCGGTTGGCCGACCACCACCGGCCCGGCGACGGGAACCGATACAGCCCCGGACGGTCATGCTCGTCGGCGGGGGCGGCCAGGTCAGCCAGCGCCGCTGAGTGCTGGGCGGCGCGCTGCTCGGCGGCGCGGCGGTGGCGCGGGGTGTCGGGGGCGGCGTCGAAGTTGGCCTGCACGTACTCGGGATGACCGGCGTGGCAATGCCAGCACTCGCGGTTGTTCTCCCACACGAGCTTCCAGTTGGCCCGCACCTCGTAGTCGATGTGGTGCGCGACACGGGCCCGGTCGATCCCCTGGGCGCTGAGAGCCGCGCTCAGCTCGCGGGCTGGGTCATCCAGGGGCGCCGGCGCCACGCCTGAGGTCCCCAGCCACACGAAGACCAGCCCGCCGATCTCGGTCACAGTGGCACGGCGCAGCCCGTACGCATCGGGGTCGAGGTCCTCGCCGCCACAGCCGAGCAGGCTCCCGTCCAGCGCGTAGCTCCACTGGTGATAGGGGCACACCCAGCGGCGGGCGTGCCCCGACTCCTCGGCACACACCGGCATGCCACGGTGGCGGCAGGTGTTGTGCAGCGCGCGCAACTCGCCGTCCTCGCCCCGCGCCACGATCACCGCGTCGCCGGCCTCCAGCGCCAGGCAGAAGAAGTCGCCGGGCTCGCGCGCCTGGGCGCCCACCCCGGCAAACAGCCAGCTGGCCCGCCAGACGGCGTCGAGCTCGCGGCCGTGGATCTCGGGGTCCAGCGCGAAGGCGCGCGGCAGCGCGTGACCCGGGCGGTGCTCGGCGAGCGCCGCCGCCAGCGCGCTCACGAGCGGGCCAGCTGGGCCGAGACGACCTGGGCCAGCACCTCGCGGTAGTCCTCGAGGCCCGTAGACCGTGCGGTCAAGGGCTCGACCTTCGTCTCGCCGTCCATCTCCCTCACCCCTTCCACGTCACGCTCAGCTCCAGGGCAGCGTGTAGAGCTTTGTGTGAGACATGGCGCGCATCGCCTCCCGCACGCCCTCCTTCACCCCCAGTCCGCTGTCGCCGACCCCGCCGAAGGGCGTCAGCTCGGTGCGCCATCCCGGCACCTCCCGGATGTTGACGGTCCCGGCGCGCAGCTCGCGCACGCAGCGTGTGATGGCGCGCCAGTCAAACGTGCACACCCCGCTCGACAGTCCGTACGGGGTGCCGTTGGCGGTGGCGATCGCCTCGTCGAGATCGCGCACGCGCATGATCGGCGCCACCGGCCCGAACGTCTCGGCGGCCACCAGCTCCATCTCGGGCGCCACGTGATCGAGCACCGCCGGCGTGAGCAGGGCCCCGTCGCGCTCGCCGCCGTAGAGCAGTCGCGCGCCCGCCGCCACCGCATCCTGCACGCGCCTGGCGATGGCGGCCGCGGCGGCCTCGTCGATCACGGTGCCCACATCGGTGGCCTCGTCGAGCGGGTCGCCGCAGCGCAGGTCAGCCGCTGCGGCGGCCACGCGCTGCGCGAGCTCGTCGGCGACCTCGGCCACGGCGATGATGCGCTTGACGGCGCTGCAGCGCTGGCCGGAGTTGGCAAACGCCCCCGAGACCGCCAGGGCCGCCGCCTCGTCGAGATCGGCGTCGCCCAGCACGATCAGCGGGTCGTTGCCGCCGAGCTCGAGGACCGCGCGGCGGTAGCCCAGCCGCTGGGCGATCGACTTGCCCACCGCCACCCCGCCGGTGAATGAGATGACCTCGACCGCGGGGTGGGCCAGGAACGCGTCCAGGACCTGCGCCGGGTCACCGCAGACGATCCGCACACGGTCAGCGGGCACGCCGGCGTCCAGCAGCACCTCCCCGAGGCGCAGCGCCGACAGCGGGGTGCGCTCGGAGGGCTTGAGCACGATCGGCGCGCCGGCGGCGATGGCGGGGGCGACCTTGTGGGCCACCTGGTTGAGCGGGTGGTTGAACGGAGTGATCCCCGCCACCGCCGAGACGGGGACGCGCAGCGTGTGGGCGCGGCGGTCGCGCCCGCGCTCGGAGATATCGCCGGCGAACGTCTCGCCGTCGTCGCGCAGCGCCTCGATGGCGGCGAAGCGGAACACGTCGACGGCGCGGCCCACCTCGTGCCGGGTGTCCTTGAGGCATAGCCCGGACTCCAGCGAGATGAGCTGGGCCCACTCCGCGCTCTCGTCGACGAGGCGATCGGCCACGGCGTTGAGCACGCGTGCGCGCTCGTGGCGCGGCGGCGGCGCCCCGGCGCGCGCGGCGGCGTCCAGGGCCCGGGCGACCTGAGCCGGGCCGCTCATCGGAGCCTCGCCGACGAGCTCGCCGCTGTACGGCGAGGTCACCGGAAGCGTGGCCAGCGCGCTCATCTCACGCCGTCACCGCGTTGAGCAGGATGTCGTGGAGGTCGCGGTTGTGCAGCTGGCGCCCGGCCAGCGCGCCCGCCGGCAGCGGGGCGCAGACGATGAGCGGAACGGTGCGCTCATGCAGGCCGCCGTGGGAGCGCAGGGTGCCGTGCAGCGCACTGAGGTCATGCGCCTCGCGCGAGCGGCCGAGCACCGTGTGGGCGTCGCCGAGCACGATGAGGTCGCCGATCCGGTCTCCGGGCAGGTCGAAGGCCGCTGCCGCCGCGGCGCGGTCGAGCACCCCCTCCACCCCGGGCAGCGCCGCCAGCGCGCCCCGGGCGCGGTCGAGCTCTGAGAGCTCCTCGAGGTGGACCCAGGCCAGCGAGCCCAGCGCGGCGTGATGGGCCACATAGGGGTCGGTGATCGGGCACAGCGTCCGGCAACCCGTGACCCCCGCGGCGGCCAGGGCCTCGTCGAGGTAGCGCACGTTGGGCGCGCCGTCGGCGCCGGCCTTCGCGCGCATCCCGTGGTCGGCCACCAGCCCGACCGTGAACCCGGCGTCCAGCGCGCGGCCCAGCGCCGCGTCGGCGGCGCGATAGAACTCGTCGGCCAGAGGCTCGCCGGGCGCTGCGGAGTGCTGCACGAAGTCGGTGAGCGAGGCGTAGACGAGCCGCGCCCCGGTCCGGTCAGCGAGCGCCAGCGCCAGGTCGATGGTGTAGATCGACAGCTCCCAGTCATAGATCCCGGGATTGGCGCGGCCGACGACATCGGTGATCGGGGTCCCGTCCTCGAGGGCCTGCTCGTGGGCGCGCTCGGCGCTGAAGGCGGGGACCCCGCCGGTGGCCAGTAGCCGGCGCAGCTTGTCCTTGGCGGTCACGCACAGCGCGGGGACACCGGCTCGGACCGCGGCGGCATGAATCGTGGTGGCGCGCAGGAACGACGGGTCGGTGACCTGGACCTCGCCCCCGGAGCCGTCGAGGTAGTGGTTGCCCGCCACCCCGTTGACCGCCGCGCTGACCCCGGTGACGATGGCCACGTTGTTGGGGTTGGTGAACGTCGGCACCTGGGCCCGGGCGAGCTCGTAGGTCCCGCCGCCGGTGAGTGCCTCGGCCAGCCGCGGCATGAGACGGCGCTCGAGGGCGTCGTCGACGTAGTCCGGGTCCCACCCGTCGGCGCAGACGGCGAGGACGGGCCGTTCCGGCGCCCGGTAGGTGCGTCCGTTGGCCTGGAACGTTAAGGCCATATGTTGACTATACAAGTGGCCCGCAGGGACCGGGTGGACGGGGCATCCGCGGTCACTGGTCGGTCACAGGCTTGGCGAGGTGCGTACACTTGTCTTGACAAGTATGCCGCAGGCGAGAGCGATCGACTCCGACGTCTGCGTGGTCGGGGCCGGCATCGTCGGCCTCGCCCACGCCTTCGAGGCGCGCGCCCGCGGACTGAGCGTCACCGTGGTCGAGCGGAGTGGCTGCGCGGTCGGCGCCAGCGTGCGCAACTTCGGTCACGTGATCGTCTCCGCGATGGGCGAGGGCGCGGCGCTGGACTGCGCGCTGGACGCTCGCGAGCGCTGGCTGTCGCTGGGCCGGCGCGCCGGCCTGGAGATCCATGAGGCCGGCACGCTCATCGTGGCCCGCGCCGACGACGAGCTCGCGGTGATGGACAGGATCGCCGCTGACGAGCGGCGCGGCGCACGACTCATCACCACGCGGGAGCTGGGCCGGCTCGTACCGTTGCCGGTCAGCGAGCTGGTGGGCGGGTTGCACGCGGGCCTGGACCTGCGGGTCGACCCGCGCCGCGCGGTCGCCGCGCTGGCGGCGCTGCTCGACGACGACCCCCACGCGCGCGTCATCTGGAATGCACCCGTGCACGAGATCGACCCCGGGCTCGTCCGCTCGGCCGCCGCCGATGTCCGCGCGCCCCTGGTGATCGTCTGCCCCGGACCCGACCTCGGCTGGCTGGGTCCCGAGCTGACCCCACGGCGTGACGGCATGACGCGCTGCAAGCTGCAGATGCTGCGTGTGGCCGCGCCGGCGGGCTCGCGCTATCGCCCCGCGCTGCTCACCGCGCTGAGCCTGGTGCGCTACCCGGGCTACAGCGATCAGCCTGCTGCCGATGTC
This sequence comes from uncultured Actinomycetota bacterium, assembly GCA_963758035.1. Taxonomy (GTDB): domain Bacteria; phylum Actinomycetota; class Thermoleophilia; order Solirubrobacterales; family Solirubrobacteraceae; genus Palsa-465. The sequence continues at coordinate 244,632 of CAVWTW010000008.1, read as the reverse complement.
CTGCGCACTCGGATCGAAGCCGAGCGGCCGGAGCTGGTCGCCGCGGGAGTCCATCTCATCGTCACCCAGCTTCCCGGCGGTGACCTGCTGCTGGGTGACACCCATGAGTACGGCGGCACGGTGTCGCCGTTCAGCGACGAGCGGCTCGACGAGCTCGTGCTGACCGAGGCGCGGCGGCTGCTGGGCGCCGAGGTGCTGGAGGTGCGCCAGCGCTGGCACGGCGTCTACCCGTCGGCGCCCGGCCACCCGTTCCTCATCGCCGAACCGCTGCCGGGCGTCGCTGTGGTCGAGATCGTGTCCGGGGTGGGGATGACGACGGCGCTGGGCCTCGCCCCACGCACGTTCGACGCGCTCACCCAGGCCGGCTCGACGGTCGTGCTGAGCTGACCCACCGCGCTCAGCGGTCATCCTGGGCCGCGCGCAGCGCCACCCCCGCGCGGGGCAGCTGGTGCTGGTTGTGGATGGTGATCTCGAACGCATCCCCCCGGTAGCGATCACGCGACCACTCCAACGCGGTGCCGTCCGGACCGAGCGCGCGGCGGCGGACCTCGAGCAGCGGCGTGCGCCGCGGCACGCCCAGCAGCGATGTGTCCTCGCCCCCGCCGGCAATGGCGGCGATCGTCTGGTGGGCCTCGGTGAACTCGATGCCCCGCGCGCCCAGTTGCTCGTACACCGAGCCGGCGTCGAGATCGCAGTCCAACAGCAGCCGCCCGACGGACTCGATGAAGGCGGCGCGCTCGACGAGCACCGGGTCGCCGTCGAGCAGGCGCAGGCGCGTGTAGGAGAAGATCGGCGTGCCGGGCTCGATGGCCAGCTGCTCGGCGGCCTCGGCATCGGCCGGGCGCTTGGTGAGATCCAGCGTGCGGGCCGACGGCACGCGGCCGAGCTGGCGCGCCCACAGTGAGAAGGAGACGAGCTGGTCGAAGTTCTGGGCCAGCCCCGCCCGGCGCACGACCGGGACGCGGCCCCGGCCCCCGGCGATCAGCCCCTCGGCGCGCAGTGCGGCCAGGGCCTGGCGCACCGTCCCTCGTGAGACGGCGAAACGGCTCGTCAGCCGCGCCTCGGAGGGCAGCGGTGCCCCCGGAATGAGCTCGCCGGAGCGGATCTGCTCGCGCAGGGCCTGTGCGATCGCCGCGTGGCGAGGGAGGGACTGGGTCGACGCCATCCTGGCGGCGATTCTCCCATCCACCGTGGTCGGGCGAAGCAGCGCGGCCTTCAAAGCCGTGTAGCAGGGCGCACAGGAACACCTGCAGGCGGCCGGCTCCCAGGTGTCCCGCCGGTTCCAACAACTTGTCAAGACAAGTTACAAGATGAACACACAGGTTGTGACGCGACGTTCACAGATGGCCACCGCGCGGGCGGTCCCACGGGTGCGTCAGCGAGCGCGGGTGCGGCGCAGACCCGCCCCCAGGCCCACGAGCAGGAGCCCGGCGAGCAGTCCGCCCAGGACGTTGAAGCCGGTGTTGGGGAGCGTCGGGCCGGTCTGGGCCGGCGCCGTCGTGGTGGGGGACGTCGACGTCGCGGGCGTCGTCGTCGTGGGCGTCGTGGTGCCCGCCGAGCTGGTGGTCGTGCTGGCCAGCACCACGATCGTGCCGTGCATGAACGGGTGGATCTGACACACGTAGGCGAACGTCCCCGGCTGGGTGAAGGTGTGCGACGCGCTCTGGCCCTTCTTCAGGATCCCGGAGTTGAAGCTGCCGCCGGTGGCGGTGGCGGTGTGACTCGACGGTCCACTGTTGCTCCACGTGATGGTGTCGCCGACGTGGATGGTGGTGCTGGCGGGCGAGAAGTGAAAGTCGGCGATGGTGACGCCCGGGTCGCCGGCGGCGTGGGCCGTGACGCGACCGGTGAGGCCCGACGAGGCGCTGGGCGCGCTGGAACGTTGTCGCGCGCGCGGGCGCGCGCGGGGCCTCGATACCGACGGCGCGCGTGCGGCCGATGGGGGTCGCGGCCCCACGATGACCGTGGCCACCCCCAGCACCGTGTGCCCCAGATCGCGAAAGCGCACGGCGACGGTGTGGGTCCCGGGTGTGGTGAACGCGATCACGGTCCCGGGGCCGGCGGTGTGACGGGAGAAGTCGCCCCGCCCCGCGAGGTCCCAGGCAAACCCGGTCGCTCCCGACGGCGCCGCGCTCACCGAGAGGCGGACGGGCGTGCCGACCGTGGGACGCGCCGGATCGGCCACGAGATGGACGACGGCGGGGCTCGCGGGCACGGTGGTGGGCGCAGCGGAGCTCGCAGCCGCAGGGGTGGACGCGACGCCGGTCGAGAGGGTGCCGCCGGTCGAGGTCGCCTGCGCGACCGAGGCGGGAACCGCGGCGAGTGCGGCGCAGCAGGCCGCAGCAATGGTCAGACGGCCTGGTGGGGCGCGCATCTGAGATCTACAGACGTCAGCCCCGGGCAAATCTTCCCGGGATCGTTGACGTTATGAGCGCGACGAGGACATGCCGTCAGGCTGCTCGAAGCGGTCGGGCCGCACGCGGTCCTCGGGCTCGAGGTGCACGAGCACGGTGGTTTGGGGCAGGCTCGCGACGATCGCGTCCTGGAGCTGGTGCGAGACGTAGTGCGCGCGCTCCAGGCTCGTCCCCGAAGCGAACTGCAGGTGCAGATCGACCTGGTGGCGGCTGCCGACGTGGCGGGTGCGCAGATCGTGGTAGCCCACCACCTCGTCGCCCACGAAGGACTGCACCACCTGCTGGAGCGCGGCGAGCTCGTCGGGCGGCAGGGTCTCGTCGACGAGCCGCCGGCTGGCGTCGACGAGGATCCGCACGCCGGTGCGGGTGATCGCCGCGGCCACCAGCAGGCCCACCACCGGGTCCAGCCAGGTGACGCCGGTGAGCTTAACGAGGATGAGGGAGACCGCCACCGCCACCGACACGATCGAGTCGGTGCGCAGGTCCGCCGCGTTGGCGTGCAGGGCGTTTGAGCCGGTGGCCCGCCCGGTGCGCTCCAGATAGCTCGAGACGACCAGGTTGACCACGGCCGCCACGGCGGCGACGGCGATGCCGATGCCGATCGAGCCCACGTGATCGCCCTGGATGAGGGCGCGGATCGCCTCTACCGCGATGAATGAGGCGCCGAAGAGCAGCAGCAGCGCCTGAGCTCCGGCCGCCAGGTCCTCGAGCTTCTCGTGGCCGTAGCGGTGCGACGCGTCGGCGGGCTCGTCGGCCTTGCGCACGGACGCCCAGGCGATCAGCGACGCGATCAGGTCCATGAGGGAGTGGACGGCGTCCGAGAGGAGGCCCACCGAGCCCGTCACCAGGCCGGCGGCGACCTTGAGGACGATCAGGCAGGAGTTGGAGGCGATCGAGACCGCGGCAGCGCGCGTCTTCACTGGGGGGGCAGCGGGCGTCACTGTCTTGATGATGCCCCAGGACGGGGCGGTACGATCTAAAGACGACCGCGGCGGGTCGAGGCCTGCTCAGGCGGCGGTGTGATCGACCGTGCGGGCCGAGGTGATGACCTCGGTGACGGGCACGCCCAGGGCCCGCACCATGCGGGGAAGCTCCAGGCGGAACCAGCGCGAGTCGCGCACGGGCAGCATCGAGATCATCACCTCGTCGAAGCCGAGCACGTTGAGCGCGTCCTGAACGGCCGCGAGCGGCTCGGGGGTACCGACGACCCCGATGATCGACTCGCCGGCTGCCTCGGAGAGCAGCGGGATCGCCAGCTCCAGCCGGTCCTCGGCCTCGCTGATGCCGAGCTGGTCGGGATCGGTGATGCGGCGCGGGCCGCGGGGCTGGGCGGGCACCAACAGCGTGAAGGTGCAGGCACTTTCGTCGGCGCGACGGGCCACCGCCTCGACCAGATCGGGACTGTCGGCGGTCTGGTGAGCCACGATCAAGACACGGCTGGGACTAGTTGCGCGCATGCCTGTCCTCCTGGACTCGTTCACTCTTCATGTCGCATGCAAAGACGCTCACCAGCGCGATTGCTTCCCGGCGCCGGGACGAGTAGCGCCGCGCCAGCCGGGTAGGGTCCCCGTGATGACCCGGCCCACCCCGGCGACGCTTGCCCATCACCGGACGGGCCACGGATCCCCGCTCGTCCTGCTCCATCCCCTGGGCGCGGACCGTCACGTGTGGGACCCGCTGGCGCCCCTCCTGGCGCCGCGCCGCGAGCTGATCGCCATCGACCTGCCCGGCTTCGGCGAATCGCCCGCCCTGGCCGGTCAGGTGCCGACGCCCCGGACGTTGGCGGGCGCCGTGGCCGAGCAGCTGGCGGCGATCGGGGTGGAGCGCCCCCACGTGGCCGGCAACTCGCTGGGGGGCTGGGTGGCCCTGGAGCTCGCTCTCATGGGGGGTGCGCGCAGCGTCACCGGGATCGCCCCCGCCGGCCTGTGGCCCGAGCCCCTGCTCCCCAAGGCGGCGATCGCCCATCGCCTGGCCCGGTCCCTGCTGCCCGCGGCCCGTTGGTGCGTCGCGACGCGGCCGGGCCGCGCGGTGGTGCTGTCAGAGGCGATGGCGCACCCGCGCCGCGTTCCGCCGGCCGCCGCCCAGCAGCTCGTCCAGGCCTACGCCCTGGCCCCGGACTTCGTGCGCGTCAACGACGCCATGCGCGCGGGCCGCTTCGAGGGCCTGGAGCGGATCCGCTGCCCGGTGACGCTCGTCTGGCCCGACCACGACCGTCTCATCCGCCGCCCCGTCTGGGTCCCCGACCGCATCCGCAACGTCGTGCTCTCCGACGCCGGGCACATGCCGATGTGGGACGCGCCACGGGCTCTGGCCGAGGTCCTGCTCGCAGCCAGCGGCGGCGAGGCGGGTGACCCCGCTCCGGCCTCGAGCCTCGCGGAGGAGCTCGCCGGCGAGGCCTCGTGACAGAGATCTCGGCGCAGCCGGGAAGGATTTGCCCAGGTGGACGTCGTGAGGAGCAGGATTGGCTCTCGCCAACCTCATCGGCGCTGATCCTCGCTGGCGCCGATGGCCAGGGTGTCGCTGCCTCCGCGGGATGCGGGAGCAGCGACGCCCGCTGGCCGCGGCCCAGGCCCTCCCGACGGCGCTGCCCGGCGCCCGTGCTACCCCACCGCGCGCAGCAGGGCGGTGGCTCCGGCGGCGCACAGCACCACGACCGCCAGCGGCCAGCGACGCCAGATCGCGAAAGCGGCCACGGCGAGGCCGCCGACCCGGGCGTCGATCACCAGCGAGCGGCCCGTGCCGCCCACGGTCTCGGTGACGACGAGCGCCGCCAGGAGCGCGGGAGCCAGCAGCGGGATCGCGCGGGCGAGGACCCCCGGCAGGTCACGCCCGCCGAACACCAGCGGACCGAACGCCTTGATGATCGCGGTGCCCACGCACAGCCCGGCCACGGTGATCCAGACCGCGGTCGTCATCGGCTGAATCCCGCCGCCACGAACACCCCCGCCGCGGCCACGATGATGGGCACCCCGGCGGGCGTGAGCGGGATCAGCACCAGCGCGATGACCGCGCCCAGCGCCGCCACCGGGCGCGCCTGGGGACGGCGCATCTCGGCGACGAGTAGGCCAAGGAAGAACGCCGGGAAGATCGCGTCCAGACCCAGCGACCGAGGGTTGCCGATGAGTCCGCCGGCGAGCACGCCGAGCACCGTCCCACCCACCCACGCGGGGTACTGGGCCAGGGTGGACCCGAGGAGATACTCGATGTCGAAGCGGCCGCCGCCGCGGTTGGCCAGGGCCCATGACGCGTCGACGATCGCCTGACCTCGCAGCGCCCGACCCAGCGGGCCGCCCCGCAGGGAGGGCGCGATGGCGATCCCCATCGGCACGAAGCGGAGATTGAGCAGCATCCCGGCGACGATCGCCGCGGCCGCCCCGCCACCCGCCGAGAGAACAGCCAGCGCAGCGAACTGGGCCGACCCGGCGAAGACGATCGTCGACATGACGATGGTGGCCGCCGGCCCCATCAGGGGGCGGGCGAGGACGCCGAAGGACAGCCCGAGCAGCAGCGAGGCGGCCCCGTAGGGCACCCCGGCCCGTAGCCCCGCGATAACGCGCTCGCGCGGTGGCGCCGTTGGCCCAAGCAACGCGGGCGCGGCCCGCTCCGGTGGCGGCACGTGTGTCGGAGGCACGCGTGCCGAGGACATGCCCGGCGTCAGCCGCCCAGTCTGGCCCCGGCCAGCTCCAGCTGCCGCGCGAGGCCCTCGCCCCGAGCGTCGGTGTAGGCCGGTCCGGTGCCGTCGATCAACACGAGCTCAAGGATGGCGATTCCGCGTGCATAGAGGAGCCCGCCCGCGCGCAGGGTCGCCGCGAGCTCGAGCACCCGGAAGCGGTTGGCGTCCATGGCGAGGCGCCGAGGCAGGACGCGGGCGCGGGCGCGGGTCGGCGGAGTGTCGGCGGTGAGCACGAAGCGCTCGAGCGATGCTGCCAGCCGGTGCCGGGCGCCCGGGGCGACCAGCTGAGCCGCCCGCGCCGCCAGCAGGGGCGACGACGAGGGGTCGGCGCCCTCGGCCAGTGCGTGGTCGAGCTCCAGGCGCCGGAGCCGCGCGCGCAGCCGCGTGACCAGCGTGGGCTCGAACAACGCCTGGGGGCACTGGAGCCACGGGCGCGCGAGCTGGTACGTGTTGGCGGATCCGGTGCCGTGGCCTAACATCTGTTCGAACACCTCCGTAGTCGTTTAGGTGGTGTCTGTAACCTACTATATGAGTATGGCGGTTTCAACCCCGAATGTCTGAGCCCCCTCACAACCTCCAGCTCGTTATCGACTTCGTCAATACGCTTGACGTCGAAGACGGCACAGACCGGACGGACACCCCCGTCCATCTGGCCGAGTGGCTGGATGAGCACGACCTGCGGCCGGCCGACGCCCCCATGCTCGACGTCCAGGAGTTCGAGCAGGCGATCGATCTGCGCGAGTCGCTGCGTGGCGTGCTGGTAACCCACGCCCATCGCGAGGGCGACGCCCGCGATGCCGCGCGCCACCTAGAGGCGGTGGCCGAGCGCGGACAGTTGTCGGTGTGCTTCAGCGCCGACGGCTCCATCGACATCGCGCCCCGGACAGAGGGCTATCCCGGGGTCCTGGCCCGGCTGCTCGTGCCCGTCACTCGTGCCGCGATGGACGGCAGCTGGGCGCGCGTGAAGGCGTGTCAGGCCGATGACTGCCTGTGGGCGTTCTATGACTCCAGCCGCAACCGGTCGGGGCGCTGGTGCGACATGGCGGTGTGCGGCAACCGGGAGAAGGTGCGGACCTACCGGTCCAAGCGGTCGGGCTAACCGTCCACCTGCGTCGGCGCGGACCGGCCGCCGGACAGGTAGAACGACGCCGGGATGCCCACGACGAGGCAGACGAGCGCCCCCAGCAGCAGCGTGTGATGCACGGTCGCGGCGGTGAGGATCCCGGTGAGGGCGATCCCGGCGAGTCCTGCCCCCACCGCCGCGCCGACGAGGCGGCCGAACGACAGCAGCGCGGAGGTCCGGCCGTGCGAGGCCTGGGGGCTGGCGTTGAGTGCGGCCCGGCTGGTGGGGACGAACAGCATCCCCAACCCCAGGCCCACGGGGATCAGGGGCAACACCGTGACGATGGTGTCCAGCGGGAAGCCGGGGATTCCCAGCACGGCGAGGCCGAGGCCCGCGGCCGCGAACCCGATGAGGGCGGGCACCCGCTCGCCGTAGCGGTCGACCAGCTTGCCGGCGAGGGGAGCGGCGACGCCCACCAGCAGGGCGACGAGGACCAGCGCGCCCGAGGCGCCGAGCGCGGAGAACCCGGCCACACGCTGGAGGTACTGCTCGGCGATGTAGAAGGCGCCGATCATCACGGCGAAGGTGAGCCCCGCCACCAGCGTCGCGGCCAGCACGATCCGGTTGAGCGCCGGGTTACCGCTCCTCTCCGCGCCGCGCGGGAGCGCCGGCAGCAGCCGGGCGATCGCGATCGCCGCCGCTGCGGTGAGGGGCAGCAGCGCCCACCAGTTCGCGCGCCAGCCGAAGGCAACCGTCAGCAGGCCGCCCAGCAGTGGCCCGGCCAGATTGGACATGCCGGCGCTCGCTCCCCAGATCCCGAGGGCACTCCCGCGCCGTTCGGGCGGGAACCCCGATACCGCGCCGGCGAGGGCGGCCGGGCTGACCAGGCCCGCGCCGGCGCCCTGGATGACCCGGGCCAGGAGCAGCGCGCCGAAGCTCTGGGCCAGCGCGCCCGCGAGCGCGCCCACGGCGAACACGCCCAGGCCGGTGAGGGCCAGCCGGCGGGCGCCGAACCGGTCGACGAGCTCACCGGCGGGAAGGAGCACCAGGGCGTAGGCGCCGAAGTAGGCGCTGAGCACGGCCGAGGTCGAGCTGCCCTTGACGTGAAGGCCATGTGCCACCGACGGCAGGGCCACCGTGATCAGCGTGCCGTCGAGCTGGAGCAGGGCGGCGGCGGCGGTGCAGGCCGCCAGTCGTGTCCACGCCGAGCGCGGGAGCCGCGGCTTGGCCGGTGCCGACTGATCGGAGGGCGGCGCAACGGTGATGTCAGACACGATCTCCAGTATCGCGACTCGGGATCTGAGGGCGCGCCGCCGTATATGAAGTCTCTATGAAACTCCTGGTAATGCCCCGGACATCACCTATCCTGCGCAGCATGTCCTTCACTCGTCAAGCGGCGCTTCGCGACCAGGCGCTCACTCGGGACCAGACGCGCGGCGTCTTCGGTCAGGTGATGGGCCTCGTGGCCCTCACCTTTGGTTGCATGGCGCTCGGCGCCTACGTCACCCGCAACAACACCGGCGGCACGGGAATCCTGTTCTTCCTCGTCGCTATCGCCTGTCTGTTCGGGCTTCAGTACGCGTCCGCGCGCGGACGCGAGCAGCTGGCGATCGGGCTGCTCTTCGGAGTGGGGTTGTCCTTCGGCCTGGCGCTCGGGCCGGTGCTCGCGTCCTACGCCAAGGCGGACCCCGGCGTGGTGTACCAGGCGGCGGGCGCTACCGCGCTGTTCACCGCAGGGCTCGGCGCCATCGGCTACACCACACGGCGCGACCTGTCGAGCTGGTACCGCGTGCTGTTCGGAGCCCTCCTCGCCCTGATCGTGTTCGGACTGATCACGCTGTTCGTGGCCATCCCCGGCGCCAATGTGATCTATGCGGTCCTGGGCCTGCTCGTGTTCGGCGGGTTGACGGTGTTCGACTTCAACCGCCTGCGCCGCACGACCATGGGCGGGGCTGTGCCGATCGCGGCGTCGATCTTCCTGGACGTCTTCAACGTCTTCCTGTTCTTCCTGACTCTGTTCGGCGGGGGCGGCGGAAGCCGCCGCTGACGCCGGCCGTGACTGAGGACGTCGCCCCCAGCCGGTAGCTCGGGGGCGGCGTTCGCTCAGCCGGCCTCGTCGTCGGGCACGTAATGCCTGGTTCCGCCGGCGTCCTCCCACACGCGCATCACCCGATTGGTCTTCGGGTCGCGGAAGCGCTCGTTGGTCGGTCGCCAGCCGGCGTGTGGCGCGTCGGCGTCCCCGTGGCCATGCCCCCAGCGGGGACGGTCGCGGCGGGGGCCCGTGGGATCGCCGGGGAGGACCGGGAGATCGGCGAGGATCGCCGCCGCCTCCTCCCGGGTGGTTGCTGCGGCCATGAGACCGACACGCCGCTCGAGCTCGGGCACGTCGAGGTGGCCGGCGACGTGATGTCGGCCGAGCCGCTCGAACAGCTGCTCCCGGTCGGCGTCGCCCAGCTGCACGCGAGGCCGGGGCTAGGCCGATGGACGGACCGTGACCGCGGTCCCGTAGGACACGATCTCGGTGAACTGCTGGCCGATCTCGGAGGAATCGAAGCGCACGGCGATGATCGCCCCGGCGCCCATGAGGCGGGCGTTGTCGACCATGCGGTCGATGGCGTGGCGGCGCGAGTCCTCCAGGAGCTGGGTGTACTCGCTGATCTCGCCCCGCCGCAGCGCCTTGAACGACGACACCACGCTGCCGGTGAACCCCATGCTGCGGACAACCAGGCCGTAGACCACGCCCAGGCTCTCCACCACCGTGAGGCCGGGAAGCTCCAGACCGGTGGTCATCGGGAGGCCGGCGGAGGTGGACTGGTCAGACATCGCCGCACACGCTACCAACGCCTCCCCTCACGTATCCAGCTACCTTTGCGGATCCGATGCGCCCCGTGATCCCCGCCGCGACCGCGCTGCTGTGCGCCGTGGCCCTTGCCGCCTGCGGGGGCTCGAACTCGAGCTCGGGGACGGCGGCCGGCTCCGCTGCCACCGGGACGTCGAGCGCCACCGGCACGTCCGGGGCCACCGGGACCTCGGCCGGGTCGTCGAGCGCCTCGCAGCCGGCGATCGGCTTCGAGGGCGTACCGCTCCAGACCGGCCCCCCGCTAGCCCCGGCCAGCACCACCGGCACCAGCAAGGTGGACGGGATCTCCTGCGGGGCGAGCGAGCAGCTCGTCTACCACATCCACGCGCACCTGGCGGTGTTCAAGAACGGCCAGGCCTACACGCTGCCGGCAGGGGTGGGCATCCCGGGCTCGCAGGCCCAGCAGACCAATCAGGGGCCGATCGCCAGCGGCGGGACCTGCATCTACTGGCTGCACACCCACACCACCGACGGCGTCATCCACATCGAGTCACCCTCCAAGGCCATCTACACCCTGGGCAACTTCTTCGACGAGTGGCATCAGCCGCTGTCGGAGACCCAGGTGGCCGGCCTCAGCGGCAAGGTCACCGCGTTCGTCAACGGCAAGCCGTGGAAGAAGAGCCCGCGCGACATCCCGTTGCTGCCCCACGCGGACATCCAGCTCGAGATCGGGCAGCCGGCGCCCCCGATCGTCAACATCGACTGGTCCCAGACCCAGCTCTGAGCCGGGCCCGCGGTCAGCGCTGCGGACCGTCACGCCGCCGCCGGCGGCGCACGAGCTCGACGCCCACCCCCACCACGATCGCGGCGACCACGATGACCGCGGTCCCCGTCCCGAAGTCGTCGACGAAGTCGATCACCGACGGCCCGGCCAGATAACTGCCAACGCCGATCGCCCCCGCCCACACCGCCGCGGCCACGACGTTGGTGACCTGGTACACGGGGGACCGCACGCGGTGGATGCCCGCGAGCCACGACGGCGCGAGCAGGATCGCGATCACCGCGTAGCGCTCGAAGACGCGCTCGCCGCGGTTCACGGCGCGCAGGCGCTCGCGACGCAGAGGGCCGCGCCCAGTCAGGACCCGGTGGCCGGCCCTGCGCCCGATCACCCAACCGATGACCCCGCCCGCGGTGGCGCCAAGCCACGCGGCCACCAGCACAGTGGTGAGGTCCAAACGGCCCTTGGAGGCCAGCACTCCGGCCCCGATGAGCACCGGCTCGCCGGGCCCCGGCAGCCCAGCCCAGCTCGCAGCCGCCGCGGCGGCCAGGCCAATGTAGTCCAAGGGCGATCCGTGCCCGTGGTGGGCGGCGTGCAGCGCGGCGGGCAGAAGCAGCGCCGTCACCGCTGTGGCCGATCGGCGCACGGGCCGATCGTGGCACAGGGGCAACCACTTCCGAGCCATGCCGCCCGGATAGCGACCCGGCCACGATGTTGGCCACATGGCCAATGCCGACGGGCGTGCGGTCGCGCACGATTGCGGTCGCCATGGCGACCCCGGTCATCGTCTCCTACGACGGCACCACCAACGACGACGACGCGCTCGCGCTCGGCCGGATGCTGGCCGTGGGCGGCGCCACGCTGTCGCTGGCCTACGTGCGCCACTCGCGGGAGTACGACCCACGGCGGGAGGAGATCGGCGTCTATGACGCCGAGCGCCGGCTGGAGCTAGGAGCGCAGTGGCTCGCCGAGCCGGGGATCAAGCGCCACGTGGTTGTCGACCCGTCCACGAGCGCCGGGCTGGCCAAGCTGGCCGCCTCGGAGGGCGCGCAGCTGATCGTGTTCGGATCGGACTACCGCACCCCGCCGGGGCGGGTCGAGCCCGGTGGCGCGGCCCAGGGCCTGCTCGAGGGCAGCCCGGTGGCGATCGGCGTCGCGGCAGCCGGGCTGCGGACGCGGGGCGACGCGCGAATCCAGACCATCTCGGTGGCCGGCGACGCCGGCGGCGCCGCCCACCAGAGTGCCGAGGCGCTGGCGCAGGCGCTCGGCGCCGCCATCCTCGAGGGCGCCGGCGACGCCGACCTCATCCTTGTCGATTCCCAGAGCCACGGGCCCGAGGGCCAGATCGGCCTGGGCGGGCCCACACGCGCGCAGCTGGACTCGGCGCACGGGTCGGTCATCGTGCTGCCGCGCGGCACGGCGCTGTCGGTCTGACGCGGCGCGCCGCGTTTATCCCAATGTCCAGCCGGTCGCTTGGTTTGCTGGACGCGAGGCCATGGGTCGGGAGCGCGCGCCCCATGAGACTGCCGCGTGGTTGCCGTCGGGCCGTTCGGCCTGCCGCTGGATGCCAGCGGCGGCTCCAGCTTGCACATTCGTCCCCTGGACTAAGGAGATTCGTACATGTGGCTGCCATATCCAACATGGCTTAGCCCCGGAGACAACGCTTGGCAGATGACCGCGGCAACGCTGGTCGGCCTGATGAGCGTTCCCGGCCTCGTCGTGCTCTACGGCGGCGTGATGCAGAAGCGGTGGTCGATCAACAGCATGATGCTGACGTTCGCCGCGTTCGCGGTCGTCCTCGTCGTTTGGGTGTTGTGGGCCTTCAAGATGGGGTTCGGCACCCCGTGGCATGGGATCAGCGGCCACGGGTTCTTCGGCAACTTCATCGGTATCCCGGGTGAGATCCTGGGCCACAAAGCCGAACAGGGCCAGGCCGCCATCCCATTGGCGACCACGGGCCCAAGCTTCAGATTCCCACAGGCGACATTGGCCTACTTCCAGTTCGTCTTCGCGGGGATCACGCCGATCCTGATGCTGGGCTCGGTGCTCGGGCGGATCAACTTCAAGGCGTGGATCCCGTTCGTCGCCCTGTGGAGCTCGATCGTCTACACCGTTGATGCGTTCTGCATCTGGGGCGGCGGTTTCTTCGCCCAGCACGGCGCCGTCGACTACTCCGGCGGGTACGTGATCCACCTCTCCGCGGGGGTCTCGGGCTTCGTCGCTGCGGCGGTCATCGGGCCACGATTGCAGCGCGATCGCGAGATCGATGCCCCGAACAACGTCGCCATGGTCGCCATCGGGGCCGGGTTGCTGTGGTTGGGGTGGAACGGCTTCAACGGCGGTGACCCGTACTTCGCGGGCGCCTCGGCATCGGCCGCGATCATGAACACCAACCTGTGCACGGCGGTCGCCTTCCTGATCTGGGTCGCGTGGGACTACATGACCGGGCGCAAGCCGGGTCTGATCTCCGGGGTCAACGGGATGATCGTCGGCCTGGTGGCGATCACCCCCGCGGCGGGCTACGTCAACGGGTGGGGTGCGATCTGTATCGGGGTCATCGCCTCGACGCTGGTGTACTTCGCGCTCAATTACCTGAGCCGTCTGCGGCCCTTCCGGAACGTCGACGACACCCTCGGCGTCATCTACACCCACGGCTTCGCCGGGCTCCTCGGCGGTCTGCTGGTGGGCGTCTTCGCCGACTCCAACATGACCGTGTACCAGGGCGTGGGCAAGACGCCAAGCATCGCAGCGCAGCCGGGCCTCATACACGGCAACTGGAACCTGCTCAAGTGGCAGTTCTACGCCGCCGTGTTCGTGATCTGCTGGTCTGGGATCGCCACGTTCATCCTCCTCAAGGTGGTCGGGTTCTTCATCCCGCTGCGAATGTCAGAGGAGAACATGGAGATCGGCGACACGGCCGAGCACGGGCACGAGGTGTACCCATCGGATATCCCATCGCTGGGGTACCCGAGCGGGGCGCCCGGAGTGGCGAGCGGGGCAGGTCAGTCGACCTCTCCCGAGCCCGTCATCTGAGCCTGGAACCGGTACCGGTCCGGGGAGCGGAGGCGTCCGCTCCCCGGACTACGCCGATGACGCTCGTCGCCGGCGCGGTCGCCGGGGACACCCTGGAGAGGGTCGCGGCGAGCGTCGCGGACGCGCTGGGTTGCCCGGTGGCGATCGCCATCCCCGCTCACGGAGCGCCGGTGGTCTCGCCGCCGGGATCCCTCACGGACGCGACGGCGACGGCGATCGCGGCCCATGCCGCCGCCGTCGGCGCCGGCTCCAACGCCCCCGCACCGTCAGCCATCGCCGAGTCGGTGCCCGTGCGTATCGGCGAGCAGGTCGTCGGCATCGTCGTCGCAGGCGTCGCAGGCGTCGCAGGCGTCGCAGGCGCCGGGGGCGCCTCGACCAGTCGGCGGGCGTGGCTGGAGGCGGCGGCCGCGGCCGCCTCGGTGACCGCGCTGATCCGAGAGGCGCCCGGAGCCGATTCGGGCGAGGCGCTCGTCGCCGAACTCGCGGCGGGACCCGTGGACGACCTTCGCGGCGCGCTGGCGCGTGCCCGCCGGCTCGGGGTCGATCTCTCAATCGGGGCAGTCGCGTTGAGCGCACGCGGGGCGTGGCCGCACGATGGCCCGGCGGTCCACGGGCACGCCGTTCTTGCCGCCGAACTGCGTCCCGGACGGCTGGTCGCGGTGGGTCCGGCGACCTCGGACGAGCTCGCCGGGCTGGGCGAGCTGGGCGACCTGGCCGCGGCACTGCGCGCGAACGGCATGACGGTGGCCACGTCAGCGCCGCGCCGCGACCCCGCGCTGCTGCACGAGGCGATCCGCGAGGCCGAGCTCCTGGCCGAGCTGAGCGACGCCGACCAGTGGCAGTTCGCCGGTCACGACGAGACCTACCGCCTGCTCATCGGCGTGCTGCTGCGCGACCCGGCCGAGCTAGCCCAGCTGCGCGACAGCACCGTCGCACCGCTCGTCAACTACGACGCACGGCACGACACCGACCTGCTGGACACGCTGCGGGCATTCCTCAACCACGACGGGTCGACGACGGACGCCGCGGACGCACTGGCGCTGCACCGCCACACCGTCGGCTACCGCCTGTCGCGCGTGCAGGAGGTGTCGGGCCTATCCCCATATGAGTCGGTCGGCCGCGAGCGGCTGGGACTGGGGCTCAAGGCCCATCAGATCCTCGAGGTCGAGCGCAGGCTTGACGCCCCGTAGCACCCGGGGTGCCCGGGGTGCCCGGGGTGCCCGGGGTGCCCGGGGCCGGGTGAGTGGGGCCCGGGTGCGCGGAGTGGGCGGGGGCGGCTACCCGAGGACCAGTTCGGCGACGGTGCGCAGCGTCGCCGGGTCGCCGCCCACCAACATCGTGGTCACGATCGACTCGCGCCACGCCTCGAGGTCGTGGCGGATCTTGTCGGCCGGGCCGATGAGCGTGAGCTGCTCGAGCAGCCGCGTGGGAACGGCAGCTGCCGCGTCATCCTTGTGGCCGCCGAGGTAGAGCTCCTGGATCTTCGCCACCTCGGCCTCGTAGCCCATCCGGATCGCCACGTTGGCGTGGAAGTTGGTGCCGCGCGCGCCCATCCCCCCGAAGTACAGGGCGTACATCGGGCGCAGCGCGTCGGCCGCCGCCTCGACGTCGTCAGTGATGATCAGCGGCACCGTGGCCGCCACCTCGAACTCCTCGCGCGTCCGGTGCGCGCCGGGCCGCGCAAAGCCCTCGTCCAGAGCCTCGCGGTAGAAGCCGTCGTGGTAGGGCGAGTAGAAGAGCGCCAACCACCCATCGCACAGCTCGCCGGCCAGGGCGATGTTCTTGGGGCCCTCGGCGGCGAGGTAGATCGGGATGTCTGAACGCAGCGGATGGATGCTGGCCTTCAGCGCCTTGCCGAGTCCGGTCACCCCGTCGCCGGCCTCCAGCGGCAAGCGGTAGTGGGGGCCGTCGCTGGTCACCGGGCCCTGGCGCGCCCAGATGTCGCGCAGGATGCCGAGGTACTCGCGCGTCCGGGCCAGCGGCTGGGCGAACGGCTGGCCGTACCAGCCCTCCACCACCTGCGGGCCGGAGACGCCGAGGCCGAGGATCACGCGCCCGCCGCTGAGATGGTCAAGGGTCATCGCCGCCATCGCCGTGGCCGCCGGGGTGCGGGCGGAGATCTGCACGATCGAGGTCCCGAGCTTGATCTGGGTGGTGCCCGCGCCCCACCAGGCCAGCGGCATCAGGGCGTCAGAGCCGTAAGCCTCGGCCGTCCACACCGAGTCAAAGCCCAGCCGGTCGGCCTCCTGGATGGCCTCGGCGGCGCCCGGCGGGGGACCGCCGGCCCAGTAGCCCAGGCTCAGGCCGAGTCGCAGGTCGCGCGCCATGGGGGCACCCTACCGATCGCCGGCCGGGCGACCCCGGCGCGCGAGGGCCGCACGCACGCGAGCCACCGGCCCAGGCGGGCGCGGCGGGCGCGGCTGCGTGGCCTCCCACTCATCGCGGGTGGGCAGCCGCCCCGCCTTGCGCGCCTTGAGCACGCACGCGCTGTGAGCGTGGCGGCGCCGCGCGGAGTCCCCCTCGGGGGTGATGAGCATGTGCTCGCTCAGCGCCGGCAGCAGTCGGCCGCAGAAAGGGCACGTGTAGGTGGCCGGTTTGCGGTTCTGGGCGCGGCGCACGGTGTACCAGCGCGCTTTGAGTCCCTTGGACATCGGTCCAGAGCATGCCAGCACCAGCCCATCTGACCGCTATCGTGCCCGCGCGTGGAACAAAGGACCGAGCGAATCATCGTGGAGACCGATCGTCATCGCATCGTCGGCCACCTGTTGCTGCCCGCCGACGGGTACCGCAGCCGCCTCACCGATTACCTCAACGCCTCCGAGCGGGAGTTCCTGGCGCTGACCGACGTGGAGGTCACCACCCTGGAGGGCATGCCGCGCATCGAGAAGCGGGACTTCATCGCCCTGTCGGTGCGCCACGTGGTTCTGGCCATGCCCGCCGACGACGAGGGCAGGTAGGCCCTCCGCGAGCCTGTTCCCCGGTGGTACCGGGCGCCATGTCCGCGCTGTGACGAGATCACAGATCCCTCCGCAGCAGCCCGGTAATATGGGATACGTATGGCCAGCCAAGGTGCCGACGATCTCAACGGGCTCAGCCGCAGCGACGTTCTGCGCGCGTCCCCGCGCATGTTCGATTCCGCCGTGCTGGACAAGCTCTCGCGCGTGCATCCAGCGGTGCCGCCGATCCTGTTCGTGCCCGTCATCACCGTGCTTCTGGTGGAGGGCTTCGTGCGGGGCGCCGGCGCGCTCACCGCGGTGTGGCTGCTCGGCGGCTACGTGTTCTGGACCCTGACCGAGTACTGGCTGCACCGGATCGTCTTCCACTTCGAGCCCGAGGACGGGATCGGCGCCCGGCTGCACTGGATCATCCACGGCGTGCACCACGACCATCCCAACGACCCGATGCGACTGGTCATGCCACCGTCGCTGAGCGTCCCGCTGGCCGCGCTGTTCGTCTACGGCTTCTACCTGGTGCTCGGCAGCCCGACGTTCCTGCCCTTCGGCGCGGGCTTCCTGGGCGGCTATCTGGGCTACGACATGCTGCATTACCACGTGCACCACCACCGGCCCAAGACGCGGCTGGGGCGGCGCCTGCGCGAGCTGCACATGCGCCACCACTTCCAGAACCACGAGCGCGGCTACGGCGTCAGCGCACCGTTCTGGGATCACGTCTTCGGCACCGCGCCGAGCAACAAGCCCTGAGCGCCGTCGCGGCGCGCATCTGCCCTGTGCTCAGGTGGTGAGCACGCCACCGTCGACCGGCAGGACCACACCGGTGACGTAGGACGCGGCATCGCTGGCCAGGAAGACCAGCGCCGCCACCAGCTCCTCGGGTCGGCCCAGCCGGCCCGCCGGCACCCGCCACATCATCTGCTCCATGTAGCCGTCGGGGTACTGGTCGGTCATCTCCGACGGGAAGAACCCCGGCGCCAGCGCATTGACGCGGATGCCCTTGCGCCCCGTCCACTGCTGCGCGAGGTCACGCGTGAGACCGATGATCGCCGCCTTGCTCGACGCGTAGGCGGCCTGGGGCAGCCCGGCCGTGGTCGAGCCCAGCACGCTGCCGATGTTGACGATGCTCCCGCCCCCAGTCATCGCCCGCGCACAGGCCTGGGCCATCCAGTAGGACCCCATGAGGTTGACGTCGATGACCTTGCGGAACTCCTCGGGCGCCTCCCGCGTGGCCGGCACCGCGGTGCCGATGCCGGCGTTGTTGACCAGCACGTCCACGCGGCCGAGCTCACTCACTGTGCGCTCGACGACCCGCTCGCAGTCCTCGACGCGGGAGACGTCGGCCTCGATGGCCAGGCAGCGGCGGCCCGCGGCCTCGACGCCGTGCCGGGTCTGCTCGAGACGGTCGGCGCGTCGCGCGCAGATGGCCACGTCGGCACCGGCCTGGGCCAGGCCCTCGGCGAAGGCCACGCCCAGCCCGGACGAGGCACCCGTGACGATCGCGACCCTACCGTCCAAACGGAACCTGTCCAGCACGCTCATCCAGGGCCTCCCACGGGCGTCACAGCAGAAACGGAGAGGGCGGGATTCGAACCCGCGATAGAGATTTCTCCCCATACTCGCTTAGCAGGCGAGTGCCTTCAGCCACTCGGCCACCTCTCCCAAGCACCGCGGAGTGTAAACGACCCCGCCCCAGCAGCTTCGCGCACGAGAGGTGGGCGCATGGCACCATGCAGACCGAGATCCGCCGGCCTGACCCAGGAGGGGTGGCAGAGTGGTCGAATGCGCTGGTCTTGAAAACCAGAGTCCGTGCAAGCGGACCGCGGGTTCGAATCCCGCCCCCTCCGCCTCTCTTTCAGCGCTCGAATCCCCTGGAGGGGAGGCGACCCGTCGGGCCCGGGCAGTGACAGTCGCGTCCCTACCCCGCGACGGCTCGCGGTCGGGCCGCAACGCGTGAGTCGAAATGCCTGGTATCCGGGAGCCGCGCTCAGTAGGGTGCGCGCATGGCCGAGATCACCGCACCGCCCGAAGTCGCTATTCCGGCCGACCACGCCCCTCCGGCGGGGCCGCTCGACTTCGAGATCGTGCCGCTCAAGGGACTGCCGATCGTCGGGCTGATCGCGGTCCTGCTGATCGCCGCGATCGCGTCCAACAAACTGTGGCCACTGACGTTCTTCCACGTCGCCGGCGGCGCCGCCTGGACGATCATCGACCTCTTCCTCGGGCTGGTGCTGGGGCCGATCATGGGCAAGATGTCGGTCCCGGCCCGCATCGAGTTCACGACCAAGCTGATGCCCAAGATGGTCCTGATCATGCCCACGGTCGTCACCGCGACGCTCGCCGCCGGCTGGCAGCTGTCCACCTACCTGGGCACCAACCTCACCTCCAACCCGCTGCACGGCTGGGTCGTGGCCAGCATGATCGTCGTCGGCGTCATGGCCATCCTGGCCCTCGGCCTGCTCGAGCCGGCCAATATCGCCGTCCTTTTCGAGCTCAAGAAGCCTCGGCCCAATCCCGCGGTCATCGAGCGGCTCATGAAGCGCTTCATCTACAGCGCCGGGGTCCTGGGCGTGATGCAGGTGGCGACGCTGGTGATCATGACCAAGCTGGCCTCGGGATGACCGAGCGCAAGTTCCCGCCGTTCACCGAGGTGGGGATGCTCTCCCTCGCCCTGATCGTGATCGGCGGCATCTACCTCTCGTCCCATATCCCCCAGCACGTGCCGCTGGGGCCGCCGACCGCGCTGCTCATCGCCTCGGCGCTCCTCGTCGTCTTCAACCTGTACACGCTCACGCGCGTCCCCGACTTCGCCTGGGGCCGCTTCTTCCAGGTCGGCAAGTGGTCGCTGCTCGCCTACCTGTTGACGGCGGGGCTGATCGAGTACGCCTTCCTCCAGAACCACCTCAGGGGCGGCCCGCTGGTCATCCTCACGCTCTCCCTGCTGGTCTACGCCGTGCAGGTCCCGGCGATGATCGGCTTCACCGTCGCCCGCTATGACACCCCCGGCGGCGCCGGGGGCGACGCCTCGCTCGTCCGTAGCTAGACTCGGCTGCCTCGCGCCCGTAGCTCAGCTGGATAGAGCGTCGGTCTACGGAACCGAAGGTCAGAGGTTCGAATCCTCTCGGGCGCGCTGCTAGAGCTCCGAGTAGCTGGGCGCCAACCTCGGACTAGGTCGGAGGTGTGCCCCAGTCGGGCGAGAGATCCACCAGACTCCCATGAGTCTCTTGGCGCAGATTTTTGCCGTCGGCCTCGATCGACCAGATGTGGGGCGGCGTGCTCTTCGACGTGTGGACGAATGCGATCCGCCCACCGTCGGGCGACCAGACCGGATCAAAGGCGTAATTGTTCTTCTTCTCCTTGCGGATCCGGTGCATTCCCGTGCCGTCAGGGCGGATCGTGTAGAGCTCCGACTCCGACTGTCCTTCGTAGAAGGAGTTGAACACAAGGCGTCTACCGTTCGGCGCCCAGTCGGGATTGCCGGCATCGAGCTGGGGTGGCGTCAGCCGGCGGAGGGACTTCCCGTCTGCGCTGATCAAGTAGATCGAGCTGGCTTTGACGGGCTTCGTCGTCGTGTTCTGGATTGTGACGGCGAGCATCCGCCCATTCGGGGACCACGCGGCGCCGTGGGGCTCGGTCCCTGTTGCCGTCAGTCCGAATGTCCGAATCACTCGGTTGCCCGTTCCAGACAGCCCGGCGGTTGCAAGGTCAAGCGTGGAGGCGTTGTCCTTGACGATCGGGCCAAACGCGCGCCCGAATGCGATGGTGTCGCCGCTACGGGCCCAGTTGGGTTCGTCGATGCCGAGGCACTGGCCAGGGCAGGCAATTGGAATGCGAGCTGGGTTGGCGCCGTCGAAGCGCATTGTGAAGGCCGCGTCTGGGCCGGCCTGGAACCGACGGTCGAAAGCGATTCGTCTGCCGTTTGGCGAATAGTCGGGATCGAACGCGCCGCCCTGAAAGTGGGTGAGCTGTCGAACCCGTCCGGTAGTGGGCGATAGCGCGAAGAGCTGAGTGGTGCTGTCATCCATGGGATCCAGCAACCGCTCAAAGACGATCGGCCCGCGCTTCCCAGCGTAGGTGGCCCGTGCGGCTGGTACGGAGACCGCCGAGGCGGCGGACACCGCCACGGCGATTGCGAGAGCGGTTCCCCGGTTCATGGTTTCTCCTTCTGACAGAGCGTTCGACGGGGGCAACTGCGTCGCGAGCCCCCTCTCGGTCGCGAGTGTCGCGGCGGTTCGTCTCACGGCTGTCCCAGTCTTGTCTCAGCCGCTGCGATGCACGAGAATCCCCTGAGTCATGGGGGCTCGCATGGCAGTCGTGTTTCGTGTGCTCGGTCCGCTCGAGGTCTGGTTCGATGGCGCCTCGGTCAAGATCGGCGGGGCACGTCAGCGCGCTCTGCTGGCGATGTTCTTGCTCAACGCCAACCGCGTCGTGTCGCGCGAGCAGCTGATCGACGAGTTGCTCGACGACGCTCGGCCCGAGACGGCAGATCACACGCTGCGGGTGCAGGTCTCGCGCCTGCGATCGGTGGTCGATCGACCGGGGGCGGTGGAGCCTCGCTTGGTGCGGCAGGCTCCCGGCTATCGCCTTCGGGTCGATCCCGGGGAACTGGACCTCGACGTGTTCGAGGAGTTGGTGGCGCAGGCCCACCAGGCGTCGGTGAACGGGGACCACGAGCTCGCGTCGCGGACGCTGCGCGCAGCCGAGGCGCTGTGGCGCGGACGGCCGCTCGCCGACCTCGACTCCAAGCAGTTCGTCCAGATCGAGATCGAGCGACTCGCTGAGATGCGGCTCGTCGCGACCGAGGATCGGATCGACGCGGAACTGTCGCTGGGCTACCACCGCCGGCTGGTGCCCGAGCTGGAGCGGATGGTCGCCGAGCATCCATTGCGCGAGCGCGTGCGAGGCCAGGCGATGCTGGCGCTGTATCGCTCGGGCCGGCAAGCTGACGCGCTCGCCGCCTACCGGGCCGGACGAGCCTGTCTGGTCGACCAACTCGGCGTCGAGCCCGGACCCGGGCTGAGACAGCTCGAGCGGGCGATCCTCCGGCAGGACGCCGCGCTCGACCTACCCGCGAGCCCGTCGCCTCGACCATCCGGCGAGCCGGCCCCAGATCTGCGGGTGGTCGCCGACAGACCAGCAACACTCGCGCCGTCCGCCCGCGCACCGGCTTTGGGCCGCAGGGGTCGTATCCGTCGCCGAACCATCGTGGCGGTCGCCGTGGCGACTGGAGCCCTGGTGGCGATTCTGGTTGCCATGAGGATGACGCCCGACCGAGACCACGCACTCCGCCCGGGGCGATCACTCACTGGCAATGGCGTCGCCCTACTCTCCACGGCCGACGGTGCCATCAGGGCGACCGTCCCTCTGCGGGCCGCACCAAGCGACATGATGGCCGGGTTCGGATCGTTGTGGGTGACCGAGAGGCTTGCCGGGGACGTCGTCCGGATCGACCCGGATACCCACCGGGTTCTCGCCAGGATCCCCGTGGGCGCCAGGCCCAGCCGGATAGTTGCGGGCGGCCGGGCGGTATGGGTGTTGGATCCGGTCAGTCACACTGCGTCCGCGATCGACCCGGCGACGGATACGGTTACCCAGACGATTGCCGTGGCTGCTGGAGCGACCGACGTGGCCTTCGACGCGGGAAGCCTATGGGTCCTCGACCCCCGCTCCGGGATGGTCAGCCGGTTTGATCCTGGCACCGGCTTGCGGCGGACCACCGTTGGCGTCGGCGGTCATCCCAGCAGCTTGACGACGATCACCGACGGCATCTGGGTGACCGACGACCGGCAGGGACTGGTGCACCGGATTGACGCCCGTGGAGCGACTGTCACCCAGACGGCCCGGCTCGGCGGTGCACCAGCCGCGATCGCCGCCACCAGTGCCGGGACCTGGGTGGTTGATCGGCTGGCCGCCACGGTGTCGCGCCTGAGCTTCAATGGCCGAGCGATGGCGTCGCCGGTCGGGCTCGGCGGCACGCCGAGCACGCTGGCGACCGCCGGAGGCGTCCTCTGGGTCGGGGACGAGCGCCACGGCATCGTGCTCGGTCTCGATCCTCGAACCCTGTCGATCAGGACCAGGGTTCACCTGGGCGGCGGCATCTCGTCGCTCGCTGCAGACCATGGGCTGTGGGTTGGCGTGAACGCACCTTCCGGCAGCCCAGGAGGCACCCTCACCGCCGTCGGCTCATACGCGGGGATCGACACCGTCGACCCCGCGGGCAGCACATCATGGAATGTCCCTCCGCCGCAGGGCCTGGGCTTGACCAACGACGGGCTCGTGACCCTCGATCACGTCGCCGGGCCCGAGGGCAGCCGCCTCGTGCCAGACCTCGCGCTGGCACTCCCCACTCCCGCGGACAGCGGACGTACCTACCGATTCACGGTCAGACCGGGAATCCGCTACTCCAACGGCACGCCGCTGCGACCCAGCGATGTCACCCACTCGTTCGAGCGGCTATTCGCGATCGGCTCCGCAGGGGCGCCGTTGTACGCAGCAATCCTCGGAGCGCCGACCTGTATCCGGGCTCCCATCGGCTGTGACCTGTCTGGAGGGATCGTCGCCGACGATCGGACCGGCGTCGTCACCTTTCGCCTGAGCCAGCCCGACCCCGACTTCCTCTACAAGCTGACCATCAGCTATGCCTATGTTCTCCCCGAAGCAACACCGGAGCAACAGGCTCGCATGCCCCTGCCGGCCACCGGCCCGTACATGATCACACGCTACACCGCGGGCCGCGAGCTGCGACTGGTGCGAAATCCCTACTTCCACGAATGGTCGGCGGCCGCCCAACCCGCCGGATTCCCTGACCGCATCACGATTCCGCTGGGACTGTCCCCAGCCCAGGCCGAAAGCGCGATCGCCGGCGGCCACGTCGACTTCGATCCTAATCTCGGGCGTCTGCGGGGCCGTCACGCGAAAGACCTGCTCGTGGACCGGGGCGTCCAGGTTGAGATCCATCCGTCACTGGGGACCGGCTTTATGTTCCTCAACACCAACGCCCCACCGTTCACACAGGTCGGCGTGCGCCGAGCGCTGAACCTGGCCTACGACCGCATGGCGGCCGTCGAGGGCTGGGGAGGCAGCCTCGCCGCATCGCCGACCTGCCAACTACTGCCGCCGGCGATCCCTGGATACCGCCGATATTGCCCCGACACGAGCCATCCGGACGACGACGGAGGGTGGAAGGGCACCGATCTCGCCCGGGCGAAGCGGCTCGTCGCCGCGTCGGGCACCCGGGGTATGCGCGTCGACGTCTGGAACGTCAACCCGTCGCCGTCGGGGGCCATCGAAGAGACCAGGCTGGCGGTGACCGCCCTTCGGCGGCTGGGCTACCGTGCCTCGTTGCGCCTGCTCCCCGCGAGCACCTATTTCCCCTACACCGGCGACTCTCGCAACCGCGCCCAGGTCATCGACGGTGGTTTCAGCGCCGACTACGCGTCCGCCAGTGACTTCATCGGTAAATTCACCTGCGGGCAGTTCGTCGCTCGTCACGGCCCCGACACCACGGACGCCAGCGAGTTCTGCAACAGGCGGTTCGACCGCGAGGTCGAGAGCGCCGCCTCCCTACAGGCCAATCAACCAGCCGCCGCCGACAGGCTCTGGAGCCATCTGGACCGGAAGCTGACCGACCTCGCGATCCTCGTACCCACGGTCACCCCCAACGTGATCGATGTCGTCTCCCGTGACGTGCATGACTATCAGTACAACCCGGTCTGGGGAGCGCTACTCGACCAGCTCAGGCCTCGGTGAGTAGTCCCCGTCCCATGCGCCTGTTTCGGGTCTGATGACGCTGCGGATGCGGACTCAGACCCTCGCTGTGGAGCGCGCCGCGATCGCACGCGCCGGATCCCCGCGTCCGCCGACTAGCGTCCACCTTCTGGATGCGTTCGGCAGCCGTTGGTTGGTGAGACGCGCAAGTCGCCAAGTAAGCAGGGCATTGCAGAGGCCGCTTCGGACACGTGGCTGTGCGTAGGCAAGCTTCGGTCTCTGCCGCGTCTGGCTACTTCATCCAGCGAGCTTGGAGCGCTCCGCTTCACGGGCCGCAATCTGGGCGCGAGGCGAAGGACGCCGTACGCACTTGCCGCACTGAGCACCGCGCAGGATTCCCAGAGCACGAGCGGGCTCACGGACAGGAGGCGGGTTCCTCCGAGGGAGGATGTGAGCCAGCCCGAGGCGACCGCAAGGCTGTACAGGCCTGCGTACCGGCCCCGGAGCTCCTCGGGAGCGAGCCGCGCGACGATCGCTCCAGTGACCGTTGCGGGAAAGATCTCTCCAAAGGTCCAGACGGCGACCGACAACAGATATCCGCCGGTCGTCGACGCGATCGCCGTGAGTGCGAATCCGACGCCGACCAGCGCTACACCCGCGGCCCACACCCGGCCGGGATCACGCCGTATCAGTCGCGGCGCCAGTAAGGGCTGAACGAGGCAAATGACCACTCCGTTGAGGGCCATACACAGTCCGTAGACATGTGGAGCAAGTCCGGAGCGGTGCACGGCTAGCGGCAGTGTCGAATCCGACTGCAGGTACACGAAGTAATAGACCAGCACCGCCGCGGTGAACGCGAGCATGGTGCGATCACGCATGACAAGCCCGTAGCCCGAATGGCTCTTCCGCACCGCCTCAGGTCGGCCCGGACGTTCGTGCACGAACAACCACACGAGACCGCCGAACAACAAACCGGTGCCCGCGTCGATCCAGAAGATCGCGGTGAACGCGGATCGGGCCAGGAAGCCTGCGCTCGTCATCGCCGCCGCGAATCCGAGGTTGCTCACCCAGAACAGTGCGGCGTACGCGCGAGCGCGATCTTCTTCTGGGACCAGGTCAGCCACAAGCGCCTGCGTCACCGGCCGGGGTGCCTCCAGGGTCACACCGAGCAGGACAATCAGCACGACGAGCAGCGCCGTCAGACGAGCGTACGGCAGCGCCACCATGATCGTGGCGGTCGTGAGCGTGCCACCGAGAAGCGTGGCCCGGCGCCCGACGCGATCTGCCAGCGCACCACCGATCAACGGAGCCACGACCGCTCCGCCGCCGAACCCCGCGAGCATCTCGCCGGCCACGACAATCGAGAACCCCCGTGTGCCGACCAGATAGAGCGTCATGAACGGCACGACCATCGTGCCCGCTCTGTTGATGAACGCGCCGCCACACAGGACCCAGAAACCGCGCCCCAGGGGCACCGGCCGCTTCGACTTGACAGGCCCTGTCGCGATAGGCGGGCGTTGCTTGCCGATCACGGCTGAGCGGACTGGTCGCCAGAGCGCACGTTCCGCTCAGATCGCGATCGCGAGTCGTATCGCCATGACAACCACAGCCAGTCTCCCGGCAATTGAGACCACGCGTTGGATCCGTGGCGTGATCTGCCGGCCGGCGTGACCGGCGGCCAGCGACAACGCCAGATGCCACAGCGCGGACGCAGTACCCGCCCCGGCCAAGAAGGCAACGCCCTCTGCAACTCCGCCCAGTGACAGGGACGCCGTGACAGATCCGAAATAAACGATCGTCAGCGGATTGATCGCCGTCAGCCCGACAAAGCGAAAGTACTGAGCAGACGGGACGCCGGACGGCCGAGAAACCTCGCCGAGAGCAGGTGCCGCGGCGCGCTGATCACGCGACGGGCCCCGCGTGAGAGCCCACAATCCGTGAACGCCCACCAGCGCGAGGATCACGGCGGCGACGCCCCTCACCTCCGCCAGATGGGCGGCTAGCCCGGCGCGGGCCGCGCCGCCGGCGACCACTGCGCCGGTCGCGTAGGCCATGTCGACACTCGCTACACCGAGACCAGCCGCCGCACCGGCGCGCGGGCCGGCACGGACTGCGGTCTCCAAAAGCAGAGCACTGACCGCGCCGAACTGCGTCGCGATCACCATGCCGACAGTCAGGCCAGCCCCCAGAGCCTTAGGTATGTCCATACGGCGTGCATAACACCCGAGACTGCGAGATCACAAGCCAAGATCGGCTTCTGCTGCGATAATCGCAGTAATGGACGAGATTGACAGCGTTATCCTCAGACTCCTCCGGGAAGACGCTCGACTACCCTGGCGCGACCTCGGCGCCAAAGTCGGCCTGAGTGCCAATGCTGCGGCCGACCGCGTTCGACGACTGCGCCGAGCAGGCGTCATCACCGGCTTCACAGCGCAAATCGATCCAGCCGCCGGAGGCCGCCAGATCGAAGCACTCGTCTCGGTGGTGCTGCTGCCCGGGACCGACTCAGACACGTTCGCAACCCTGAGCAGCACACTCGGTCCCGTCAGCGAAGTCCTCCACCTCGCCGGCACACCCGACTACCAACTGCGTGTCGCATGCCACGACACGGCCGAGCTCGACACCTTGCTGCGAACCCTTCGACTCAAACTCGGCGTCGCAGACACCGACACCAAAATCATCCTCCGGTCCGGCCCGCCGCCGGCCGGCACATAGGACGCCGACGAGTCCTCGCCGGAACCGCCTAACGGGTTTCTAGATGGTCATCCTCGAGGTAGAGGCGCTCGAACATCCGTAGCGGGGTCGAGAAGGATTGTTGCCGCACGTCCAGCCCGTCGACGGGGCCAACCCCAGGAGAAAGCAAACGCAGGGAGCTGGCCAACGTCCGCTGAGAGCGCGTGGACCACGACTCGACAGGCACCGGTCCTCTGATCACTCACCAGACCAACGGCATCCAGTTCAAATCCCTAGACCGCCAATGCCTCAAACGGGCCCGCGACGAAGGCAACGACCAGCCGGTCCCCGAGGAGGTGACAGCCGCCTAGAGTCAGCGTTCACCGGGAACAGAATTTACAGCGCCATTGAGACGCCACCACGGGTGGCGGTCGCCGCCGATTGCCTATGCGACACGCGCCGCTCTTCCGATCAGGCAGAGTGCCTCAATGGCGACGTGCCGCAAGTGTCATCGCCGCCTGGTGACCGGGAAGCCGGGGCTGGTGGTCTGAGGGAGACTCAATTCAGGGGGATGCGGGCCGGTTGGTGGTGGTGGGTGTCGACGCCGGCGGGCGTTGATAGGTCTGGAGTAGCGGCAGGAACAGCTCGTCGATGATCGAGTGGATGCGTTTCGGTCGGAGTGGATTGAGGTTCATCAGCAGGTCGTGGCGAACCAGGTCGAACGGCATGGCGAGGACGGCGGGTGGGATGTGGTCGAGGGTGATCTCACCCCGATCGTCGGCGCGTTGGTAGATGATCTGATCGTTGCGTATTCGCTGGTCGGCGAGGAGCTTGTCGCGTGCCTGGGCGGGCGTCAGGCCGGTATCGGCCAGCAGCCCGGAGAAGCCTGCGGTGGCGAGAACCGCGATGAAGGTTGCGCGAGCTTTGCTGAAGGCGGTCAGTAGGGCGAGCAGGTCGCCGCGCAGGGTCCCGGTGTCGGGCGTCTCGATCGGATGGGCGTGGCCGTAGTGCGCGATGGCGGCGAGCACGAGCTCGTGCTTGTTGGCCCAGCGGCGATAGAGCACCGCGATTCCGGTATGGGCGCGTGCGGCGACCGACTCCATCGTCAGGTTGGCGAACCCGACCGCGACCAGCTCATCCCAGGCGGCATCGAGCAGCGCGGATTGGAGTTGCTGACCGCGTCGGCGGTGGCGGACGTGCTCTGGAGTGGGTGTGGCCACGTCCCTCAGATTAGAGAGACTTGCGTTCCTTAGCAAGCTCGCATATCCTCCACAAGAGATGGATTCCACTCTTAATTTGAGGATGAGCCGATGACCGACACGGCACTCGAACGTGCAAACGCTGAGGCGACGCTGTCACCGCAGGTGCGCATGGCGTTGACGGCGCTGATCGTGGGTGGGATCGCGGCGATCCTGGACTCGACCATGGTGACCCTGGCGATCCACACGCTGGTGGTCAAGCTGCACTCGAGCGACGGGACGATTCAGTGGGTCACGACCGGCTACCTGCTGGCGATGGCGGTCGCGATCCCCACCACCGGTTGGGCGGAGGCTCGGTGGGGCGGCAGGCGTGTCTGGATGTGGGCCCTGCTGCTGTTCGTGCTCGGCTCGATCCTGTCGGCGGTGTCCTGGAACGACACGAGCCTGATCGGCTTCCGGATCCTGCAAGGCTTCGCCGCCGGGCTGATCTTCCCGCTGCTACAGACGCTCGCGGTCAGGGCCGCCGGCGGACACCCCAGCAGCCGCCTCATGGCGACCGTAAGCCTGCCGATCGCGCTCGGCCCAATCCTCGGGCCCGTGATCGGCGGGGTGATCCTCAACTGGCTGAGCTGGCGCTGGCTGTTTTTGGTCAACGTGCCCGTCATCGCCGTCGGACTCGTGCTGGCCTGGCGGTTCTTGCCCGCCGATCGCCCCGCTCCCGACGCCACGCGACCGGCCCTGGACGTGGTCGGGTTGGCGTTGCTGACGCCGGCGCTGGCGACGATCCTGCTCGGTCTCTCGAACTTGTCCGAGGACGGCTCGATCGACCATGCCGGCGTGCTCGTCTGGCTGCTGGTCGGCATCGCACTGCTTGCGGTGTTCGTCGCCTGGGCGTTGCACCGCGGCGGCCGCGCGCCGATCGTCGACATCCGACTGCTACGGCTCCGTTCGCTCGGCAGCGCCTCAGGGGTCCTGTTCACCGCCGGCGCGGCGATGTACGCCGCCATGTTCCTGCTGCCGCTCTACTACCAGCAGCTCCGTGGCGAGACGGTGCTGCACGCGGGACTGATCTTGATCCCCCAGGGTGTCGGCGCGTTGGCCGCCCGCCTGTGCGTCGGCAAGCTCGTCGACCGCTTCGGCGCCCGGGCCGTGACGATCGCCGGCTTCCTGCTGGCCGCAGCGGCGACCGTCCCGTTCGCCTTCGCCGGGCCCCACACCAACCAGTGGTGGCTCGGCTCGCTGCTTCTCGTCCGCGGTCTCGGGATCGGAGCCGTGCTGATCCCGTCGATGTCGGTCGCCTACCAAGACGTCCCCTCGGCAGGCATCCCACACGCCACGATGAACACCCGCATCGGCCAGCAGGTCGGCGCATCGTTCGGCGTCGCGATCGTCGCCGTCGCCCTCCAATCCCAGCTCGCCCACGGCGCCACCAGCGCCTTCCAAGGCGCCTTCTGGTGGGCGATCGGCATCACGATCGTCGCAGCCATCCCCGCCCTCGCCCTCCCCACCAGCCATCGTCAAAAGGAGAAGACAGACACCGGCTCCCCACATCAAGCAGCCTCCGCTGCGCCCGCCTGATCGACAAAGATGCGGCACATTGCGGCGAGCCGGCGAGCCGGCGAGCCAGCGAGCCCGCGGGTGTCGCGGCACAATGTCCGGGTGAGCCGGATCGCGATCATTCCGGGCGACGGCATCGGGCCGGAGGTGTGCGCGGTGGCGTTGCGGGTGCTCACCGAGTTGGAGGGCGTGCGCCTGGAGAGCGAGACGTTTCCCTGGGGCTCGGACCACTACCTGCGCACCGGGCGGATGCTGCCCGCGGACGCGCTTGAGACCCTGGCGGGGTTCGACGCGATCCTGTTCGGCGCCGTCGGCTCAAGGGAGGTCCCCGACCACGTGACCCTGTGGGGCCTGCGACTGGCGATCGTTCAGGGCTTTGATCTGGGAGTGAGCCTGCGGCCGGCCCGACTGCTTCCAGGGATACGCACGCCGCTCGCCGGCCGCGAACCGGATGACATCGACATCGTGGTCGTGCGCGAGAACACCGAGGGCGAGTACTCCGGCATCGGCGGCTTCACCCGCCGGGGGCTGCCGGGCGAGGTCGCCGTACAGACCACCGTGTACTCACGTGACGCCATCGCGCGAACCGCGCGGTTCGCCTTCGAGCTGGCGCGATCGCGCCCGGCGCGGCACCTGACGAGCATCACCAAGTCCAACGCCAGCCCGCACGCGAGCGTGCTATGGGACGAGGTCGTCAGCGAGGTCGCGGCGGACTACGCCGACGTGGCCTGGGAATCGGTTCTCGTCGACGCCGCCGCGGCTCGCCTCGTCCTGGCGCCGCAGGGGTTTGACGTGATCGTCGCCTCCAACCTCCACGGCGACATCCTGTCCGACCTCACCGGCGCGCTCGCGGGGAGCCTGGGCATGGCCCCCAGCGCAAACCTCAGCCTCGACCGGTCCCGGCCGTCCATGTACGAGCCCGTCCACGGCTCGGCGTTCGATCTCGTCGGCCGGGGCCGGGCCAACCCGATGGGGATGGTCCTGTCGGCGGCGATGATGCTCGACGACCTCGGGCTGGGCGCGAGCGGCGACCAGGTCCGGCGCGCGGTGGAGTCCACCTGCGCGGGCGGAATCACCACACCCGACGTCGGAGGCAACGCAAGCACTCGGGAGGTAGCCGATGCGATCGTGCGCTCGCTCTCGTAGCGGCCACACCACCCTGTAGGGGCCGCCTCCTACGTCGACCTCGTGACGCCGACCCAGGCAGGGCCATCGGGGAAGGCGTACTCCTCGAGTGATTCATCGCGCATCTCGATGCTGTAGCCCGGGGCCTCCGGGACGAGGTAGTGGCCATCGGAGACGCGGGCGGGCTCGGTGAAGTGCTCGTGCAACTCGTCGACGTACTCGATGACCCGCTCGTCCCTGGCCCCGCCGATGGCGATGTGGTCAATGAGCGCCACGTGCTGCACATACTCTGAAAGTCCGACCCCGCCCGCGTGGGGGCACACCGGAACCTCGAAGTGCGCTGCGAGCAGGAGTACCGCCAAGACCTCGTTGACGCCACCCAGGCGGCACGCGTCGAGCTGGCAGAAATGCAGTGCGCGGGCCTGCATGAACTGCTTGAACATGGTCCTGTTGTGGCAGTGCTCTCCGGTCGCGATGCGCACGGGCGCCACCTCGCGCGCGATCCGGGCGTGGCCGAGGACGTCGTCAGGGCTCGTCGGCTCCTCCATCCACCAGGGGTCAAACTGCGCGAGCCGCTTGATGGCGGCGATGGCCTCATCCACGTCCCACACCTGATTGGCGTCCATCATCAGGCGTCGTCCGGGGCCGATCTCGTCGCGGATCATCGCCGCGCGGCGCGCGTCTTCCTCCGGCGCGGATCCCACCTTCATCTTGACGTGCGTCCACCCCTCCTCGACGGCGGCCCGGCATCGCGCGCGCACCTCCTCGTCGCCGTACCCGAGCCAACCCGCCGACGTCGTGTAGGCGGGGACTCCGGTGGCGCGGATCTGCACCTCCCGCTCTGCCCTGCCGCGCTCGCGCTCGGCGAGGAGGTCCACGGCCTGGCCGGGCGTGAGCGCATCGGTCATGGTGCGGAAGTCCACGCAATCGACGAGCTCGCGCGGAGTCATGTCGGTCACGAGCTTCCACACCGGCTTGCCCTCGGCCCGGGCCCACAGGTCCCACACGGCGTTGACCACGGCGCCCGTGGCGAGGTGGATCGCGCCCTTCTCGGGGCCAATCCAGCGCAGCTGGGATTCGCCGGCCAGCGAGCGCCAGAACGCGCGCTGGTCGCCGGCGAGGTCGGCCAGACGGCGGCCCTCTACCAGCGGCGACAACGCCGCGACGGCCGCCATCACCACCTCGGTCCCGCGCCCGATCGTGAACGTCATCCCGTAGCCGCGCAGATCGGAGTCCGTCTCGAGGATGACGTAGGCCGCGGAGTAGTCGGGCGCTGCGTTCATTGCATCTGAGCCGGCGAGTGTGCGCGAGGTGGGAAAGCGCACGTCGAGCGCGCGCACCGCGGTGATCGTGCAGTCCCTCACCCTCTTGTGGCTACCCCCGCCTCGCTGTCCTCGAACGCCGGCCGGCCGGTTTGCGGGCGCACGATCGGTGGGTAGGCGAGAAGGAGAGGGATGGCAGACGACGGCGACTTCACAAACCTGACCGCGCTGGTCACCGGCGCCGCCTCACGCATCGGCCGATAGTCCTTCCCTCAGGGACACTCTCAGACCGTCCGCTTGTCGATCCCGTGTGAGATGGGTTTGATGCAGGATCCCCGCTGGGGGGCTGTCAGTTCGTTGCTGCGGTCTGGTCCAATACCGTTTCGGCGAGCTCTTCTGGCGACAGCGTGCCCGCTTTGAGCACGAGCGTGTCTCGGTCTACGCGCCCGGCGGCGGCGACTCCGTCCTCGAGCTTGCTCAAGCAGAACTCCCGGGCATCGGCGTCGCGTACGGGCTCATCGAAGAGCACCCGCTGTTCGATGCGGCGTCGCAGCTCGTCGGCTGGTACGTCAAGGAACACCTCGAGCAGCTCAACATCGGCGGCGCGCAGCGCACCAAGCACCTCGCGGCGGTAGGCCGGGTCAATCAGCGTCATCGGTACCAGCAGCAAGCTTGCGTGGTGGCGCTGGAGGGATAGCAGCGATGTCACCACGATCTCTCGCCAGGTCGGCAGGTCTTGGAAATTGTCCGGCGGCACCGGAACGGACTCGCGCAGCACGTGGCCGAGGTGCTCAGGGTCGAAAACCACCGCGTCCGATCGCCTGCGCGTGATCTCCGTGACCAAAGTCGTCTTGCCGCTGCCGTACGCGCCGTTGATCCAGACGATCATCGAGGCCCAGCCCATAGAAACCGTGCATGGCACCGATCCACCGTCGATCCGCGAGCCCAGTGAGGCCCGGTGACCAGAGCCCCGCCCGAGCCCGCCCAGCATTGCTCGTTCCACGCGTCGGTGACGACTCGGAGACTGGGCATGTTTCGATCATCGCACGCAGAACACGGCCTTCCTTTCATGAACGCGCGCGGCGCGCGGCACGTGCTCCAGTAAGGGCAGGGCCTTGACAAGACTTCTTGTGACAAGTACTCTTGTGAGAGCACGCAGTCAAAGGAGGAGTCCGTGCACCAGCACCCCGCACTCGTTGAAGCTCTGATCCGCGATCGTGTTACAGACCTTCGGCAAAACGACCAGGCAAGTCATCTTCACCGACACGAGCACCGCCGTCACCGCCTCACCGAGGTCGTTCGGCGCGGGACTGGCTGGCTGCTCATCGAGTGCGGCCTTCGGCTCGCGATGCCTCGCGGCGCCATCCACGGTCCCGTCGCGCGGGATGATCGGTGATGCTCACGCGTCGGGGTCGATCCGCATGACAAAGCCTCAGCGGCCCCCTCAGAACACCAAGCCCAAGCGCCCTGACCGAACGTCGGCAAGGTCAACGAGCGACATCGCCGCGGGTGCCGGCGAACAGGCGGCGGCCACCTCGCGCCCGCGCCGGCAGGTGGTCACTGATCCACGAGCGATGCGAGCGCTCGCGCATCCGCTGCGCGTGGCGCTCCTGGAGACGATGCGCCGTGACGGGGACATCACCGCCAGTCGAGCGGGGGAGCTGCTCGGCGAGAGCCCCGGGAACATGTCCTGGCACCTCCAGACCCTTGCCAAATACGGCTTTGTGGAGGAAACCGGCAAAGGTCGCGGGCGCAGCCGTCCCTGGAGATTGACAAGCGATTCCCGCAGCTTTGACACCGGGATGACCGACCCTGAGACAGCCGCCGCCGGCGAGGCGCTCGAGCGCACCTTCGTTGAAAGCGCCTACGGCCGGATGCAGGAATGGTGGTCGCGCCGCCTGACCTATCCGCTGAAGTGGCGGCGCGCGGCGTTCATGACCGACAGCGTCAGGTACCTGACGGCCGAAGAGCTCGCCGCGATCATGGAGGAAATAATCGCAATCTACGACCGCTACGCAGACCGCGAGGACGCGGATAAGCGCCCCACCGGAACGCTCCCAGTGCACCTCTCCGCACACGGGCACCCTCTCCTGCCCACTCCTTCAGGCAACTAACCCCTGTACTCCCGGGCGTGCGATGGGCGTTGGCTACTGAGACTGTCCACTTGTGCCAGGCGGGGTCGCGCCCGCTCCTGAAGCGTCCGGTTGTGGATCGGCATCTGTGACGGAGACTGAGGAGCTGCGACAAGTCATCGAATCCACAGACGAACCGGTGACCGTCAGAGCCCTCGAGCGTCGCGAGCTCGCCGCTCGTGCCGTGCTCTTGGCAAGACGTGGATACTTAGCGTGGGTGCGCGTCCACAGGCTCAGGTCTGCTCGGTTTTGACGATGGGAGGTCCGATGACGATCGAGAATGTAGGGGCTGGATATGAGTTCATCCCGGGGCCGCCCTTCGCGAGCAATGGGGTGATCGCCAGTCCGGGGACGACCATTGAGCGTGGAGTGTTCGCTGAGCCGATCCTGCTGGCCGAGGGGTTCGAAGAGGTGCGCAGGCACCTGGAGCGCGCGGGCCGCCCCTTGGAGGCCTTGTGTGGGTTCGATCTGCGGTTACCCAACGCCCGAACGTTGGAGGAGTTCTTGGCCTTCAACGGTGAGTATCTCGCGCAGTTGGATGCTTGGCAGCTTTTGAAGGACGGATCGTCCCCGTTGGCTCGCACGAACGTCGCTCCCGCGTCTGGTGCGCCGTCTCGGCCGGCCGTTCTCGCGTTCTCCTACACGGTCGATAGCCGCTCGTCCGCCGAGACCTTTGTGGTCTCTGGCGCCGCAGAGGTCCCTGACAACGCGAGCGGCCCGCAGGATGTTGTCCGTCTCGGGGACACCACCCCTGATGCTCTACTTGAGAAGCTTCGGTTCGTCGTCGCGGCGGTGGCGGAGCGCGTGGGGGCGCTCGGCGCGCAATGGGACAATGCCGTGGCGGTGCATTTGTACACGGCGCATGATCTCGCGTTTTCGCTCGTTCGTGAGGTTCTCTCCGAGCGCGGGATCGTCCCTGCTCAGGGGATCACCTGGCACGCTGCCGCGCCTCCGATAGACCTCTTGGAGTTGGAGGTCGATGTTCGGCGATACGGACGGGAAATCACCATCGGCTGACGGGCCGTGCTTGTACCGAACCGGCCCTGGCGCCGGCAGCGCCCGCCTCGGGTGCTGAACTCGGTTCCCTCGCCCACCGCTTGACCGTTCAGACGCTTCGCCTCGACCACGCCCAGATCCCATTCGCTGGTTGTCGAAAAATCGCTGAGGTACGCAAATACGTCCTCGCGGGGTTGCGGGATGTCGATCGAGGCTCGGTAGTCGGACATCAAGACTCTCCTTCTGGAATTGAAGTCGACGCGGTCGGAACGGATGCGTCGTGCCAACCGCTGAGCCGTACGCACTCGGCGAGCAGCCGCTCACGCTCCTGCCGCGTCTCCCGTGTCCATCGCAGCCAGTGCGTGGGACGCGGTCGGCGGTCGTGCCAGAACCGGCCGGAGCTGCGGCCCGGCTCGGCGGCGGCACCGAGCCAGACGATCGTGTCGGCGCCCTGCGCAGGCGTCCTCAGCAGCGGTCCTGTCAGCTTGTAGAACCGTGGCAGCGAGGATCGCACGCCGGGGGTGTCCGCCCAGCCCGGGTGCATTGCGTGGACCACAATCCCGGTGCCCGCCAACCGCTCTGCCCAGAGCTCGCTGAGGATCACCTCCGCTCGCTTGGTGCGCGCGTACACCTTCGGCCCGTCGAACTGCCCGCGCTCGCTTTGCAGGTCATCAACCTTGAGCTTCTGCGTGTACATGCCGCCAGACGCCACGTTGATGATCCGCGCCGGGGCGCTTTTCTGAAGCAGCGGGATCACCAGGTTCGTCAGCAGAAACGGGCCGACGACGTTGGTCGCGAGCGTCAGCTCGATGCCATCGGCCGAAACACGGCGCGCTTCGGTCATCACCCCGGCGTTGTTGATCAGCACATCGAGGCGCGAAGCCTGATCTCGAAAGCGTCCGTCGAACTGCCGGACCGAGTCCAGCTCGCTGAGATCGCAGACCCCCACGTGCACGTCGCCGTTACCGGACCGCTCGACGATCCTCGCGCGCGCCTGCTCGCCGCGCTCGGAGCTGCGGACGACGAGCCAGACCGTGGCGCCGAGACGCGCAAAGCCCTCAGCCGCGGCCAGACCAAGCCCCGAGCTCGCGCCCGTGACCAGCACCACCTTGCCCTGCATCCGCCGCAGCTCGGACGCGGTCCACCCGCGGCCGCGGATTCGATAGCCGATGTTCGTGAAGCCCCCGACCACGGTACGGTCGAGGACGTCGTCGAGCAGCGAGTTGATCATGCGCTCAGCGAGAGGTCGGGCTGCTGGCTGTGGTCAGAGCGCGTTTGGTACCTGCGTGAGGCGATCCGCGAGCGGGGCTTGGTCAGCAGCAGCTGGACGTCGCAGATCCGCCGCTCCGCGAAGCCGGCTTCGCAGTAGGCGAGGTAAAGCGTCCACAGCCGGCGAAAGTGCTCGTCGTAGCCGCGCTGCGCGAGCGCGTCGGCATGGGCCGCGAAGTTGTGGCGCCAGCGCCGGAGCGTCTCGGTGTAGTGCGGCGTCAGGTCCTCGAGCCCGACCGCTTGCAGGTCGGTTCGCCGGGCCACGTTGCGGGCGATCACCTCGGGCGAGGGCAGGCATCCGCCGGGGAAGATGTGGGTGTTGATGAACGACTTCGATGCCTTCTCGACCTGGTAGGCGCGGTCGTCGATCGTGATGGCCTGCAGGAGCATCGCGCCGTCGGGAGCCAGCAGCTCGGAGCACTTGGCGAAGAAGGTGCCGAAGTGCCGCCATCCGACCGCCTCGATCATCTCGATCGAGACGAGCTTGTCGTAGGTGCCGCGCAGTTCGCGGTAGTCCTCCATCAGGACCGTGATCCAGTCGCTCAGTCCCGCGCGGCGGACGTGCTCGACGACGTAATCGTGCTGCTCGCGTGAGATCGTGGTCGTGGTCACGTGGCAGCCGCGGGTCGCAGCCGCATGCAGCGCGAACGCACCCCAGCCCGTTCCGATCTCGAGCACGCGATCTCCCGGACCGAGGTCGAGCTGCTCACATACACGCTCGAGCTTCGCGACCTGCGCCTGCTCGAGCGTCATCCCCTCCCGCTCGAAGACTGCACACGAGTAGCTCATCGTCGGATCGAGCATCCGCGCGAACAGCTCGTTGCCGAGGTCGTAGTGCGCGGCGATGTCGCGCTGGCGCCGACGCCTGGTGCTGCAACGCCAGAGCGCTGCGGCGCGCTGCAGCGGCCAGCGTACGGGCGCGAACCACGAGCGCAGCCGGTCGAGGCCGCCCGCGTTGCAGGCGGCCAGCCTGATCAACGCCACCAGATCTGGCGATTCCCACAGGCCCTGGGCAAAGGCCTCGGCCATTCCGCGGCTCCCCCGCAGCAGCTTCGGCCACGACCGCGGCGATTCGATCCGGACGGTGGCCGCGGGCGCCCCGGTGCCGTATACGCGCCGCTCGTCGTCCTCCACGACGAGCAGGCTGCCGACCGTGATCCGCCGTAACAAAAGCGACACGAGCCGGCGAGCGAGCCAGGCGCTCATGCCCGTCCCGCCTGCGGATGGCGGTGGACGGGCACGCCCGCGAGCTTCAGCCCCAGCGCATGCGCATAGATCAGCGCCAGCACCCGCACCGTCGCGAGCGGGTACCGCCCGGTCATCCTCGCCATCGACGCCCGCGTCAGCTCCCGGCGGCGCAGTGCCAGCGTGGCGTCGAACACGGTGACGCCGGCGCGGCTCGAGGCGATGTGGACCGACAGCGTCTGGGCGGGCGTAGCCGCCCGAGCGTCGTAGCGATGATCCATGCCCATGAACGGCGAGACGTGCAGCGCCTTGTCGAACTCACCAGCGA
Source organism: uncultured Actinomycetota bacterium (assembly GCA_963758035.1). Taxonomy (GTDB): domain Bacteria; phylum Actinomycetota; class Thermoleophilia; order Solirubrobacterales; family Solirubrobacteraceae; genus Palsa-465. Next base: position 206,487 of record CAVWTW010000008.1, on the reverse strand, counting down.
GTGCCGCAGACTCGGGAAGCTTGCCGTCGATCACGTAGGCGTGCCGCTCCCCCCAGGGAGTATTCGTCACCACTGCGACCAGCGCCTGCACGCGCTCGCCGCTCAGTTCGAAGCAGTAGTAGAAGCTGACAGGGTTAAAGCAGTGCCCGAATGAGCGCAGCTGCGTCAGCAGCCGGATCGGGCCCTCGGGCCGCGCCCCGGTCTGGTCCTCCACCAGGTCGCGCACCGCGCGGGGCAACGGCACAGCGGGATCCCCGAGGTAATCGCGGCGGCGAAAGCGGACCAGCCCCGGGTGCCGGGCGACCAGTCGGCCGTCGAGCAGCGCCGGGAGCTCGTCCAGGTCGAGGTAGGCCAGCGCCAGTCGATGGCTGAACTCGCGCCGGGGCTCGAAGCGCCGGTGGCGAATCGTCCCCTCGTAGATGCAGCTCGCGCTCACAGCCGCGCTCCGAACCGCTCGCCCACCCGCAGCGCGCTGACGACACCGTCCTCATGGAATCCCGATCCCCAATACGCACCGCAGAAATGCGTCCGGTTGCGCCCGTCGATCTCACCCACGCGCGCCTGCGCCTTGACCCCCGCGGCGGTGTACACCGGGTGCGCGTAGCGGATCGTGCGAATCACATGACCCGGGTCGATCGCCTCGGTGCGATTGAGCGTCACGCAGAACTCGCGCTCGGCGCACAGCGACTGAAGGCGGTTCATGTGGTAGGTGACAGTGGTCATCCCCTTGGGCTCGGGGAGCAGGTGGTAGTTCCAGCTCGCCCAGGCACGCCGGCGGCGCGGCAACAGCCCTACGTCGGTGTGGAGCACCGCCTCGTTGGGCTGATACGGAATCGCACCGAGGATCTCGTGCTCATGATCACTGGCGTCGCGCAGCAGCGCCAGCGCCTGATCCGAATGGGTCGCCAGGACCACCTCGTCGAAGCGCTCTGCCTCACCACCACGCGGCTTGACTAACACATGATCAGGGTGGCGCGTGACGGCATCGACCGGCGTGTGCGGCCGCAGCCGACCGGAGAACGGCCCGATCAGCGCCTCCACGTACCGAGACGAGCCCCCGCGAACCGTCCTCCAGCGAGGCCGACCTCGAAACGACAGCATCCCGTGATGGTTGAAGAACTCCAACAAGAAACGGGCGGGAAAACTCCACATCTGGCGCGGCGCGGCCGACCACACCGCCGACGCCTGAGGCACGATCAGCCGCTCGATGAACGCCCGCGAGAAACGCTGACGCTCCAGCCACTCTCCAAGCGACACCTCCTCGGCACGATCGCAAAGCAGCTCCCGGCCGGCATGGTTGAACCGAGCGAGATCGGCGATCATTCGATGAAACCACGGGGTCAGGAGGTGCGCGCGCTTGGCGAACAGGCCACTGGGAGACGCGCTGCTGTACTCGAAGTCCCCCATCCCGTCGCTGACGCTGAAACTCATGGTCGACCGCTGCCAGCCGACCCCCAGGCGCTCGAGCAGGCGCTCGAAGTTCGGATAGTTGCGGTCATTGAAGACGATGAACCCGGTGTCGACGTGATGGGTCTCGTTCGGCGTGTCGACGCGGACCGTATTCGTGTGCCCGCCCGCGTAGCCATTCGCCTCGAACACCGTGACGTCATGTGCCCGGTGCAGCAGATGCGCCACCACCAGCCCCGAGACCCCGGCACCTACCACAGCAACCCTCATCTCAGTGATCACCCTTCGTCAAACCGGGCTCCACCGACGCCGGCAGAGCAGCCGAGCGAGGGCGCTCAGTGTCTGTCTGGCTCAGGATGCGCGACACCGGCACGAGGGACACAACGCGCCGAATCGGATGGCGCCGTCCACGCGGTCTCTCACCGGCGGGTGAATGATGGAAGGGTGAGTGTCGTCATCGTGGCTTTACGTTCCATACGGCCGGCCCCTGTTCGTGGGGCCGCCCCGGTCAGGGCGCCGCAGCGGCGGCGCCCTGAAGAGGTGGGGAGGGTCAACGCGGGATCAGCACCTTGTTGATCACATGGATGACACCGTTGGATGCCATGACGTTGGCCTTGATCACGCGCGCACGGTTGACGTAGACGTTGCCATCGCGCGTTCGGATCGACAGCCTGCCGCCCTCTAGCGTGGTCAGCGACTTCTGCTTGACGACCTGGGCCGCCGTGAGCCTGCCGCGCACCACGTGGTAGAGCAGGACGGCCTTCAGCTTCGACTTGTCCTTGGCGAGTGCGGCGAGCGTCGCCTTCGGCACCTTCGCAAACGCGGCGTCCGTCGGCGCGAACACGGTCAGCGGCCCCGGTCCGGAGAGGGCGCGCGCGAGGCCCGCCTGCTTGACGAGCGAGACCAGCGTCTTGAACGAACCGGCGGCGACGGCCGTCTGGACGATGGTTTTGGCGGGCTTGTGCGGAGCCGACGCTGACGAGGCAACCACACCCAGTGTCATCGCGCCAAGTAGGACGAAGGCTAGCGCTGTGACGAACGACTTCTTCATTCGAGAGACTCCCTTGTATAGAGACTGTTCAAGAACCGTACAGATTCGGCGCGATCCTGTCAAGGATCTGTCGAGAGTCTGTACACTCATCGCATGAGTGCTCCTGACGCCGACCGCGGGCCCGTGCGGATCGGGGAGCTGAGCCGCCGTGTCGGGGTGTCGCCCGAGGTCCTTCGCGCGTGGGAGCGTCGGTACGGGATCCTGTCGCCCGCTCGCACCGACGGCGGATTCCGCCTCTACGACGAGGATGACGAGCGGCGGATCCGTCGCATGCTCCAGCATCTCGAGCAAGGCCTATCGGCAGCCGAGGCGGCTCGGCTCGCACAAGCTGACGCGCCGGCGCCACTTGACCCCGCCGCCGGAACAGATGACGGGAGCGGGGCACCGACGGCAGCTGCCCTCGGCGAGCAGCTGCGCAATGCGCTCGACGGATTCGACGACGTCGGCGCGCATTCCGTGCTTGACCGGCTCCTCGGTTCCTACCCGCTCGAGAGCGTCCTGCGGGACGCCATCCTTCCCTACCTCCACGAGCTCGGCGAGCGCTGGGCGCTCGCTGAGGCATCGGTCGCGCAAGAGCACTTCGCCAGCGCGCTCCTCCGCGCCCGTCTGCTCGCCCTAGCGCGCGGCTGGGGACGCGGCCGGGGTCCCCACGCACTCCTCGCCTGCGTTCCCGGAGATCAACACGATCTCGGGTTGATCTGCTTCGGGCTCGCGCTCCGAGCTCACGGCTGGCGGATCACCTACCTCGGAGCCGACACTCCGCTGCTCACCCTGATGGAGACGGCGGATCTGCTTCAGCCTGCGCTCGTCGTCGTCAGCGCCGCGCTTCCCGAGCTGGCTCAAAGCGCTCTCGGCGGTCTGCGCGAGCTCGCCTGCGTCGCTCCCCTCGGTCTCGCCGGGGGTGGAACCGATGCGAGCATCGCCGAGACCGTCGGTGCTCGATGGCTCAACGAAGACCCTGTCGCAGCCGCGGCCAGCACCGCTGCGCCCAGAGCTGACGCGAACCGCATAGATAACTGATTCGTGCGCGCAGAGGTCGGCGGTCGCGCCAGTACACAACCTGACGTGGTCCTGAGCACCGCTGGCCAGGTACCTGCAGCTCGCCGGACGCGGGGCGCTGACCACGCGGTGATCGACCAACCGGATGCTTAAGCACTGCTCCGTGTGCGGCCTCGAGGCCACCGGTGATCCAGCACTTGGCTGCCGGGACGCGTGGCACCGGCCGCGCCGGTTGTCTTGGTCGCGCTAGGCTCGCTCGGCAACATGTTTCTCAAATGAGCGAGAGCTAGGGAGAGCCATGCCACGCACCGCGAGCGCACCGACCTTCGTCGGCGATGGGAAGATCGTCTTCACCGAGCGCGACTACCCGGACCCCGGACCGGGTCAGCTGCTGCTGTCGGTAGAGGCAAACGCGATCTGCGGCACCGATCGCGAGCAGTATTACGAGGGGTCGGAGTGCGTGCCGGGCCACGAGGCCGCGGGGACGGTGATCGCCGCGGGGGCGCAGGCCAGGACGGAGGCCGGCACCCGGGGCGCGGTCTTCCTGATGGACTACTGCGGGACGTGCCGCAGCTGCCTCGCGGGCTATACGAATCAGTGCCTGGCCAAGCGCAACGACATGGGCTTCACCGCGGACGGCGGCTACGGGCCGTTCGAGGTCGTCCATGAGACGAACTTCTTTCCTGTGCCGTCGGACCTGAGCGCCGCCGAGGCAACCCTGCTGCTGGACGTGATGGGCACCGGAAGCCACGCGCTTGGCCGGATCGTGCGCATGCGCGAGGACGTCGAGAGCCTCTTCTGCTCCGGCGCCGGCCCGATCGGGCTCGGCGTGCTCGCGATGGCCAAGGTCCGTTTCGGCCGCGACTTCCCGGTCTACATCAGCGATGTCTCGCCGTGGCGCCTGGAGTTCGCCAAGTCGCTCGGCGGCATCCCCGTCGATGTCCGGGAGCCGGAAGCGATCCTGGAGCTCGCCGACATCGACGCCGCAGTCGACTCGACCGGCAAGAGCGCTGTCCGCGCCTCGATCATGCAATTACTCGGCAAGCGCGGCGTGCTCGCCTGCGTCGGTCACGGGGAGGGCCTCAGCCTCACCGTCTCCCCCGACCTGATCGCGACCGAGCGCACCGTGATGGGCAGTGAGTACTTCCGCTACGCCGAGATGGAGGAGAACCTGGGGCTGCTGCTCGACAACCGCGACTACGTCGGACAGATCATCACCCACCGTATGCCGCGCAGTCAGATCAGCGAGGCGTTCGACCTGTTCCTGGCGGGCGAGACCGGCAAGGTCATCGTCGAGGCAGACCCCTCATGAGCGCGCCGCTGAAGGTGGCGGTCGTCGGGGGAACGGGCGGCTGGGGCGAGCAGCACGTCCGAATCTTCTCCGGCCGCGACGACACCGACCTGGTGGGGATCGTCGGGCGCACGCCCGAGCGCGTGCAGCAGCGCGCGGCCGCCTACGGGACGACCGGCTACACGAGCATCAAGCAGATGCTCGAGGAGGCCCACCCCGATCTGGTGACGACGAGCCTGCCGAACGAGGCCCACTTCGAGCCGACGCTGGAGCTGATCCGCGCCGGGGTGCCGCTGCTGGTGGAGAAGCCGCTCGTGTTCAGCCTGGTCGAGGCCGACCGGCTGATCGACGAGGCCGCCGAGCGCGAGCTGTTCTTCGCGATCAATTTCAACCACCGCTACGCCGGGGCGGTCCAGCTCGCCCATCGCGCGATCCAGGCCGGCGAGCTCGGTGAGATCGTCCACGCCACGTGGCGCTTTGGTGGTGAGGCCAACCCGGGCGAGAACCCTCATCGCAACCTGTTCGAGACCCAGTGCCACGGCTTCGACATGCTGGAGCACCTCGCCGGTCCGATCACCTCCGTCATGGCGCAGATGAGCAACCTGACCGACGCGGCGGCGTACCACACGATGGCGATCGCGGTCCAGTTCGCCAACCGGGGCGTCGGCAGCCTGCTTGGCAGCTACGACACGTCCTACGCCTATCCCGACACGCAGTACATCGAGGTCAACGGCACCCGTGGTCGAGCGGTGATCCGCGACACCGTGCAGGAGCTGATCCTCTCCACCGCCGGCGACGAGACCCACCGCGTGTGGCGGCCCGGGTACTTCAACGACACCGACCGCACGTTCACCCACACGTTCGATCGCCACGTCGACGCCGTGCTGGCGGCGCTGCGGGCCGGCGAGCCGCCGCCGATTCACGCATCCGCCGGTCGCCGTGCCGTCGAGCTCGGCGAGGCGTCGGTGCGCTCCTTCGAGCAGGGCGTCCGTGTCGACACCTGACCGCGCTGGGGCGCCGCGGGGCCAGGCCAGCATCCGTGACGTCGCCGAGCTGGCGGGGGTCTCCCCCGGCACCGCGTCCAAGGCGCTCAACCACCGCGGCTCACTGCGCCCGCAGACGATCGAGCGGGTGCTCGCCGCCAGCGAGCAACTCGACTATCGGCCCAACGAGCTCGTCCGCGGCATCTTCGGCCGCCGGAGCTTCACCGTTGGCCTGATCACGACTGACAGCTTCGGACGGTTCAGCGGTCCGGTGATGGCGGGCGCCGAGGACGCCCTGGACTCAGGAGAGCTGTCGGTGATCACGTGCGACAGCCGCGGGGACCCCGACCGTGAGCGGCGGCACCTGACGACGCTGCTCGGACGTCGCATCGACGGCCTGATCGTCACCGGCCGCTGCTCCAACCCGCGGCCGCCGATCTCCTCGCTCCCATTCCCGGTCGTCTATGCACACACGCCGTCGACCGACCCCCACGACTGCTCAGTGATGGTCGATGACGAGGGAGCCGGCCGGCTGGCCGCGCGCCATCTGATCGGGGTGGGGCGCCGCCGGGTCGGCCACATCACCGGCCCGCCGGACTTCGACGCCGTCACCCGCCGCGCGGCCGGTCTCGCCGACGGCCTGCATGAGGCGGGGCTAACCGTCATCGGCGGCACCCGGACGGGCGATTGGAGCGAGGCGTGGGGCCGATCGGCGGCGACCGGGTTGGTCTCAGAGCACCCGAACGTCGACGCCATCTACTGCGGCAGCGACTTGATCGCCCGCGGCGTCATCGACGCCCTGGCCGCCGCCGGCGTGTCCGTTCCCGACCGGATCGCCGTCGTGGCCACCGACAACTGGGCCCTGATCGCCCGCGCCGCCCGTCCGTCTCTCACCACGGTCGATATGCGTCTGCACGAGGTCGGCCACCTCGCCGCCCGGTTCCTGATCGACGCGATTGACGGCCGGTCGATCAGCGGGCGCCATGTTGTTCCCGCGGAGATCGTGGTCCGGGCGTCGACGGGATTGCCGTATCTGGATCCCGAGGCCGACGCGCCGCGCCGCTACCACGACTTCTGCATCCACGACCCGAGGGCATTGTCTGTGGATGGCGGCGCCAGCGGCAGCTGACTCTGACTGGCTCAATCCGCACCCGGCACGCTAAGCCGGACCCCGACGGTTCGTCGCCGGTGCGTCCGACTCTCCTCGCGAGTCAGCGGAGCTCATGGTGGGCCTCCGACGGGGCTCCACGCGCAACATGCATGAGCAGTCACAGGCTTGGTGCCCGGGTGTCGTGCGCCGTAGCCGGGGCTCAGCCGAGACCGGGCGGCGGCGGCGCCGGCCGCGTTACGCGTGTCGTCGCGCTGGCGTGCGCCGCTGGCGCATTTGAGGCGGTTACGGTGGCGTGGTTCGTACGCTTCCCCGGTGAGCCGGAGGCGACCGTAGCCGCCAGGTGGAAGACCTTGGCCGCCAGCACTCCGAGCTTCGAGAGCGTGATGCAGACCGAGTGACCGCTGCGGTGGAAGCCCGGCGCCGAGATGATCGTCACCCCGGCGGGAGGCGTGTCGCACACGCGGACCCTGAGCGCCGAGGCCTCGGCGACGTTGGCGACCCGCAGTGTGTAGAACACCCTCCCGCCCACCGGAACGGTGCGAGGTGTCGCCACCTTACGCAGCGCCAGGCGGGTCCCGGCGTGGCCGACCGGCGGCACCGGAGGCCTGATGTTGGGGTGGGGTGGCTCCGGCGGACCGTTCGGGTCGGGGGTCGGAACGGGCGCGGGGATCGGATCGGGGGTGACGGGAGTAACGACCAGCGCCGCGGCCGTATCGCGGTTGGAGTGCGGGTCAGGGACTGGTTCGGGCTGGTCGCCGTTGACCGTGGCGATGTTCAGGAGCACAGACCCGGCCGTCGCTGTCTCGTTGACCGTCGTCACGATGGTGAGGGTGAGCGAGGACCCCGCCGCCGGCGTCGCTGGGACGCTCGCGGCGGTGCACGTGATCGACCCGCTGGCACCCACCGCGGGCGTGGTGCACGACAGCGGCGCGCTCGCAGTTGCGCTCACGAAGCCGACTCCCGCCGGAAGCTGATCGGCGAGGACAAAGCCTGTCGAGGTGGCCGGGCCATAGTTGGTGCCGACGATCTTCCAGGTCACGGTGTCTCCCGGCGAAACGGTGCTGTCAGAGACGGTCTTCACGACCCCCAGATCGGCGGGCACCGGTGGGCCGGGGGGCACCACGACCGAGGCGTCCGCGCACCCCTGGAATATGACGCTCGGCTGGTCCGCGGAGTTCGAGAGGTAACACGCGGAATTGACCAGCGTGGCCGAGGCGCTCCCGGCGGCAACCGCGGCCACGCTCGCCTGATAGGCGAAGCTGAAGGTCGCATCGGGGCTGAGCGTCCCGACCGCGCAGGTGATGATCCTGGTAGCGGGGTTGTAGGCGCATACGTTCCCGGGATTGGCCGTGAAGCCGGCGAAGTCCAGGCCTGAGGGAAGCGGGTCCGCGACGACGAGGTTGACGGCGGCGTCGACAGGTGTGCCGAACAGAGGATCGGAGGGATCACGCCGCGACGGGTTGGTCACTGTGCTGGTGTAGGTGACGTCATCGCCGGGGTCGGCGTGGGTCGTGCTCGCGGTTTTCGTGATGCTGAGGTTCGGTGCCTGGATCAGGCTGCTGAACGCGATCCCGCCGAAGAAGTATGTGTCGCCGACCGTTCCGAGGCACACCGATGCGCCGGTCGCCGCGTTGGGGATCGTGCCCTCCGGCAGGTCCAAAGTGGAGAGGTCAAAGCCGAGCTGGTTGTCGTATCCGGGCGTGCGCCCGGCTACCGTCACGCCGCCGTCGGCGATCGAGCTGTTGAAGAAGTTGTCGATGGGGTGAGCGCCGTCGGATTGGTGCGTCAGGCCGTTACACGACGAGCTCAGACCTCCGAGCGCGAGGTAGTCCCCGGTGATCGCCCGGTCGCCCTCCGTCGCCCACACGGTCGCCTGGGCGTCGACCTTGCCGCTCGCGGGCGTCTTGAAGCCGGTGAAGTTCAGCGGCCCTACGACCAGCTGCTCCCCACCCTGGACCTGGACGAAGTCAAAGCCGTCAAACAGCGTCACGTCGCGCCACGGGGCGGAGGGCGTCGCCCACACTACGACCAGATTCCAGCCCGCGTACCGGTTATAGCCCTTGCCCGCCTGGACGTTGGCGACGGTGATCGGCAGCGACTCCAGCCCGGCACGCGTCCGGCGCGCACGGCTCAAGCTGGCGCTGAGCTCCGGGGTGACATCGGCGCGCACCTGGTAGGCGTCACCGGGATCGTTGCCGGGCTGGCTGTACCAGCTCGCCACGTGGGCCCATTGGCCGTTGCGAGTCGGGTTGGTGGCGTCGATCGTGGAGTACGAGCCGCCGCCGACCCGCATATGGACCGTCGTGTACAGCTTGTTGTTGGCGACGCTGTTGCCCCCCGGCGCGGCAAAGCTTGGGGGGTTCGTCGTTGGCCGGTTGATGCCTTCCGAGAGATCGCCGGCCCAGTACAAGAAGGCCTTCACCACCGTCGCGCCCGCCGGGAGGGTCAGCGTCGCGGTGCTGGAGTCAAACCACCCGCCGCTCGGATCGACGTTGACGTAGACCATGTTCTCGTCGTTGTTGTTGTTGTTCAGGCACGGCTCCGTCGCGCCGAGCCTGCCTCCCCGGCGACGTTGCGGCGCCGCGAGGTTCTGGGGACAGGTCTCCAGCGTGTTTCCCACCGCCACGACGTTGCCGCGCAGGTTCTCGGTAAAGCTTGGGTCGGTGCTGGCCGCCGTCTGCTTCAACGTGTGACGCAGTGGGGAGTTGGGCCAGTTGGACCTCTTGGTGCTGGGCGCCTGAGCGTGCGCCATCCCAGCAGAGACGAGCCCGCAGGACATCGCGAGCGCCAGCAGGCCCAGAAAACGCCAGCGCGTCGCCCATTGCCCACCGCAACCGATCAACCAGCCCGCACAGCGCATCTTCGCTCCCTACGTCGTACCCAACAACAGGATCCCGGCGACTGGGATGAGTGCGCATCACCCATTCCGGGTGAGACCCGGGACCCGCAGCGTCTCGCCCGCCTGGATCCGAACACCGACGAGCTCCCGGCGTGCTCAAGGAGCGGATGCGGCGCTTGGAGGGCGCGAGGGCGGACGTCGGCCCCGGGGTTCGGTCGTGAGAAGCCCGCCGGGCCGTCGCCCGCGGCGTCCGGTTTCGCTCAGGCTTCTCGCGCAATTTGCACCGGTTCGCCGGAGAGGTCCGCAGCTCCGACCATGGTGGCGATGGTCGAGTCGGCCGTTTGAGACTCCGACGCGTCCGCCAGCCTCGCGTTTGGTCGCGCTGCCGGGGCGTTGATCATCGCGTGAGCTTGGGATGTCTCGGTCGTGGTTCACCCCTCCGATCTGGAAGTGAGCCAAGGGGGCGGCGTGTCGCGGCCACTGCGCTCGGGACGCTCCAGTGCTGCGGTCCGGGCTCAGGGACAAACGGGCGTGTAACCTTGCCCGGGTAGGTAGCGGGACCATTCCTCCGGGGTGAGGTTGCGTCCGGCGACCGCGCAGGCGCGTTGCTCCCAGGCGGTGAGTGACATCGGCCAGGTGAACCCGTTGCCGTGGTCGTTGATGACGAGCAGGCTGTTACTGCGGGGTTCGAACGTGGCGGTCGACGCCGCACGTTGGTCGGTGTTGAGCGTGGCGCCTTCCTGTTGGAGCGTGGAGGTGGCGAAGAGCTTGACGGCTCCGTCCTGGCTGGCGATGGTCGCGAAGCGCCGGCCGGTGGGGTCGAAGGCGATGCTTGAGACGGGGCCGGCAGTGACGGGCAGGGGGCTTCCGACCTGTGTGCCGCTGATCGGGTTCCACAGTTGGACGATTCCACTCAAGGTGCCGGTGGCGAGTGTCCCGTCGGGCGCGAATGCGAGCGATCCGGTGAACTCCCCCGCGATCGGCCGAAGCGTCTGTCGCGTGTGAGCCGTCGCCGCGTCAATGACAAGGTCGCGGCCATCCGGCGCGGTCACCGCCACGAGCCTGCCGTCAGGCGAGAACGCGAGCGGGGCGAAGCGAGCGGTACCCGTTCCGAGATCCAGTGGCGCCGCGCTCAGTTTGCCGCTGCTCGTACGCCAGATCGCCAGCGATGAGAAACGATCGTTGCCGGGGGAGGACCCAGCGAAATCCATCAATAGCGCCTCATTGGTGTCGCTCGCGGCGATGAGCCGGCCGTCGGGAGAGAACGCGAGGGCCTGGATCGCTTCGGGCTGCCTGAGGGCCGGCTGCAGGCCGCTTAGCGAACGCGCGAGCCGGGGCGTGCCGTCCGTCCGCCATAGCTGGACCAGACCGGAGGAACCGCCGACGGCGAGCTCTGGTGCGGCGGATGACCACGCGAGCGCAGTGATGACGACGCCCGCCGGTTTGACGGTGAATGATGCCTGTCGCTGCAGCGTCTTGGCCGAAAACAGTCCGACGGTAGAGGTGCCGAGGCGGATGGCGAACGTCGTGCCATCCGACGAGAGCCCCAGCGGCGGCGCCAGCGGCGTGACCGGGCCGTGCAAGGGCGATGGGTCGCTGAGCACGAAGCGGCGTCCGAAGCTCCGCTCGCCAGTAAGGTCCCATTCGAGCACGAGACCCCCGACCGATGATGTGTAGAGGGTCTGCCCTTCGCGATGGAACGCGACCTGTTGCACCTCTCCCCCTGGGACATCCAGGACCTCCCGGATCGTGGCGGATCGGGGATCCCAGATAATCACGGTGTTGTTTGCGGTGCTCGCGACCGCGCGGCCGTCTGGCGAGTAGGCGAGGCTGGCCACCGAGCCGGTGTTCGGGCCGATCCCGCGCCGGGCGTCACCGGTCGCCGCGTCGATGAATGAGACGGCACCTGCGTGTGAGGCGATCGCGATCGTGTGTCCGTCTGGGCTGATCGCCGCCCCGGACGGCGTAGCCAGCGGCGGCGTGATCGCGACCGAACTCAGGCGCCGGAGCGAGCGCGCCTCGAACACGCTGACCGTCCGTGGGTCAACGACGGCAATGTGCCTACCCGCGTCCGACAAGCCCACCGCAGCCACCGCTGCAACTCCGATCCGCCTGGTCGACAGCAGCCGCCCACCCGGCAGCGACCAGCGAGCGAGAAACGTCGCGGCGGGAAGAAGAGTGTTGCGGCTGAACCCCTCGTATGTCGAGTAGATCGTGTGGCCGTCCGGCGCGATCACGATGCGGGCGCGTGCGATGTCTAGCGTATATCTCGTCAGTTGGAGGGGATCAAAGGACAGCCTGCGGATGAGCGTGAGCGTGTGGGCGTCGCGCACCGCGATCGACGCGAGAACACCCGCCGACGACGGGTACGCCAGTAGCGCGCCATCGCTCGAATACACGGGTGCTCGCGCTCCGGCGAAATCCGTCAGCCGCGGTCCTCTGCCCCCCTGGGTGCGCGCGTCGTACAGGCGGAGGTTCCCAACGCTCCCGCTGGCACCGACGTACTCGAACTGGTCGAGACTGAGCGCCCCGACGGCGAGGGTGCGCCCATCGGGGCTCACCGCCAGTTGCTGCGGCGCGCTGATCGGCAGCGTCAAGGTTCCGGTCACCGCCGGGCTGCGCTGCACGGTCGCCAGCAGCGAGCCCTCCGTCTGGGGTGAGCGATCGAGGTTCACGGCCTCGCGTGCGAGCAGCATCGCCCGATCGAGCCGTGGCTCGTTGACCGCCTGCGCGCCGAGCTGTCGTGCTAGCGCGACACGAGCCTCGGTCGTTGCGTGCTGCTTCTGTATCAAGGCTATGACCCCTGCGACCGACGACGCGAGAAGCAGCAGCGCAACTCCAGCTAGGACGGCGCGCAGCCGTCGCGCATTCTTCTCGGCGCGCCGGCGGCTCGCCCCTAGAAACCGCCGCTCGGGCGAACTCAGTTCATCGCCGTGCTGCGCGTGCCAGTCAAGCGCGTCGGCCAGCCGCGCGCCACGGTAGAGGTCGCCCGGATCGCGACCGGTTGCCTCCCATTCGTGCGCGCTGCTCCCAAGGTGTGCGTGCAGGCGCCGCCCAACTCGGTCTTCCTCGAGCCAGGTCCTGTAGCGCGGCCACTCGCGCAGCAGCGCCTCGTGGGAGAGCTCCACCTCCCCGCCGCTGACGGTCAGCAGGCGGGCGTCGGTCAGTGTCGCAGTTACCTGTTCGGCGCCGTCGAGTCGCTCGAGGTCAGCGAGCGGCATGCGGCGGCAGGCGAGCGCGTCGGCATCACCGCTGGCGAGCCGCAGCATCACGCCGCGCGCGATTCGTCGCTCGGTCTCTTCGAGCTGGCTATAGGCCACTTCCGCCAGACGGGCGACCGCCCCGCGCACACCGCCGCTCGTTCGATAGCTCTCATAGCGCAGCGTCCGCCCATCGCAAGCCCGCCATAGCTCGAGCAGCGTCGTCGAGAGCAGCGGCAGGCTCCCTGGCTCACCCGCCACCTCGGACACCAGCGCGTCAACCAATCCATGCTCAACCTTCAGCCCGGCGCGACCGGCCGGCTGCTCGATCGCCTGCGCCAGCTCTTCACGATCCATCGCCCCGAGCAGCAGGTGACTGCCGCTCAGCAGCTCAGCCAACCGGGGATACGAGGCGAGGCGGCCGTAGAAATCCGCCCGCATCGACACCACGACGAGCGCTCGACGCTCGGGGTCGCGCGCCGCCGCGACCAGCTGCTCGACGAACGCAGCACGCTGTTCCTCGCGCTCACACAGCGTGAACAGCTCCTCCAACTGGTCGACCGCGAGCACGATCCGCGCACCAGGTGGCATCTGCGCGAACACGCGATCGAGACGGTCGCCATCGAGCGCGTGCCCGAGTTCGACATCAGGATGCTCGCCCGGCCGCAGGAGCACCTGACGCCAACCGGCGCTGCCCGGCAACACCCCCGCGCTCAGCGCCGGCAGCACACCTGCGCGCAGCAGCGAGGACTTACCGATCCCGGACGGGCCGAGGATCCCGACCAGCGTCGATTCGACCAGCCTCGCGACCAGGTCTGACACGAGCCGCTCGCGGCCGCAGAAGTACGCTGCATCGGCACGATCGAAGCACGCAAGCCCCTTGAACGGACATACCCCCGGCAAATCAGCGCTGGTCGTTGTTATCGCCCCTGGAACGCTGTCTAGGGAGGGGTCGTGCTCCAGGATCGAGCGCTCCAACTCCTGCAACGCCCGGCCGGGCTCAAGCCCGAATTCATCACGCAGCAGCACACTCGTCTGCCGATAGACGGTGAGCGCGTCAGCCTGCCGCCCGGCGCGATATAGCGCAAGCATCAACTGCCCACGTAACCGCTCCTGCAACGGGTTCGAGGCGACTAGCAACTCGAGTTCCGGGACCAACTCACCATCGCTTCCGCATGCCAGATCCGCCTCGATCCGATCCTCCAGCGCCGCCAGCCGCCCCTCCTGCAGACGCACAATCGCAGCCTGCGCAAACGGCTCGTAAGCGAAATCTGCCAGCGGCTCCCCCCGCCACAACCCCAGCGCCGAGCGCAGCAGTTCCCTGGCTCGTGGTCTATCGCCCTCGGCAAATGCGCGTCCGGCCTCGCCACAGAGCGCCTCAAACCGACCCACGTCAACCTGACCGGGCTCAACCGCGAGCCGGTACCCGCGCCCCTGGGTCACGATCAGACCGGTGCCAAGCGCCTTGCGCAGGTGAGAGACGTACATCTGGACGGTCTTTGCCGCGCTCCTCGGCGCACACTCGCCCCATAGCGCGTCGATCAAGCGATCAGTCGAGACCGTCTCGCCGTAGTGGAGCACGAGCACCGCCAGCAACGCGCGCTGCTGGGCGGCTCCAAGGACCAGCGACTCGTCGTCGCGCACCACCTCCAACGGTCCAAGTATCCGGAACTCCACTGCTGGATTCCTTCCTAGCGCCCGATCTCGACTTTACTACCACCCAAACCGCCAGACCGTGAGCGGCGACCGTCGGGGCGGGCCAAGTCGCCCCGCTGACCCCGACGCGTCGATCCCCTCGACGAGGCGCTGAGCAACAAACAACCACCCTCTCCCGTCCGCCTTCAGCCACCCCAGCCGTCCGGACTGCCGGCGAGGTCTGCCGAGCGGGGGGTGGACGTCACCTTCGCCGGGCCCCGAGCGCTCCCAGGATCCTCACTCGATCGCTGGCGGTCCGCATCGACGACGCTACGCCCCGGCCCGTACTCCCGTCACAGGAGTGTTGGGCCCGGCGTTGACCGTCGTTGACCGCTTGTTGACCAGGCCGCGTCACGGTTCTCCGCGATCGAGCGCACTCACGCGGTCGACCAGCCGCCAAGGAGGCAGCCGCCATGAGCAGCACCGCCCGAGCCGAGGTGCACCAATTCCAAGCGCTGTCGGCAACCACAGGAGACCTCACATGAAACCGTGCTCGACTCGAATCGCGCACCAAACGGGTCACGGCGCGGTGAGCGTGATGACTCACCTCTGCGGCTGGGCGGCTGCTGTGTTTGCCGTGGCGCTCGCGGCGCTCGTCGCGTCGGTGGCGCCCGCGCGCGCCGATACGGTGACAGACTGGAACGCCAACGCGTCAACGGCGATCGTGGTCACCGCGGGGCAGCCGCCGCCGGCCGCGGTGTTGAGCTTTGCGATGGTGCAGGGCGCCGTGTATGACGCGGTCAACGCGATCGATCGCGGCCATCGTTCGTATCTGCCACAGCCCGCGCCCGCGCCCACGGCTTCTGAGGACGCGGCGGCGGCGACCGCGGCGCACAACGTGCTCGTATCGCTGTTCCCGCTTCAGCAGGGCACCCTGGACGCCCTCTATCAGACGTCGCTGGCCGCGATCCCCGAGACACCCGCAGGGAGCAAGGCGGGCGGGATCGCCGCCGGCGAGGCCGCAGCGCAGACGATGATCGCCGCCCGAGCCAACGACGGCCGCGGTGGCCCGTTCACGCCGGTGATCGGCACTACGCCGGGCGTCTACCGTCCGACCCCGCCGCTATTCGCGCCAGACCCGACACCATGGGTCGGCAACGTCCGGCCGTTCCTGGTCCCCAACGTCGAGATGCTGCGCAGCGCTGGTCCCAACCCGCTGACCAGCCGCGCGTACGCCAAGGACTTCAACGAGATCAAGGCGATCGGCGCGCTGCACAGCACGACGCGCACCCCCGATGAGACCGACGCGGCGATCTTCTGGCAAGACCACGCCTTCGCGCTGTGGAACCGCGTGTTCCGCTCGCTCGCCGCTACCCACCATCTCGCCATCGCCGACAGCGCGCGGCTGCTGGCCACCACCAACCTGGCCGCCGCCGACGCGGCGATCGGCTGCTGGAACAACAAATATCACTACAACTCCTGGCGCCCGATCACCGCCATCCGCGAGGCCGACACCGACGCCAACCCCGCCACCACCGCCGACCCCACCTGGACGCCGCTGTTTGATCCCGCCACGCCGCTGCCCGCGGGGCAGGCCCCGCTCGCCACGCCGCCGTTTCCCGAGAACCCATCAGGCCACAACTGCGCCGCCGGCTCCATCCTGGGGACGCTGCGCTACTTCTTTGGCACCAACAACGTCAGCTTCACCGCAACCAGCAACAAATCCGGGACGACCCGGACCTTCCACAGCCTCTCAGACGCGCTACAGGAAAACATCAACGCACGCGTCTGGGCCGGCATCCACTTCCGCACCGCCGACCTCCAAGGCGTCAAGCTCGGCACCACGGTGGCCCGCTACCTCCACCAACATTACTTCCAGCCAGCCCGCCACCGCCACCACCACGGCGACTGACCCACCCGACCCGGGGGCGCAACCCCACACCACGTCCCCCCACGGCCACCGCACCGGCGACGAGCGACACCGCTCGTCGCCGGTCCGCGCTCGGCCGCAACGATGCTCGCGGCGTCTTGGTCGATACCTGTGGCCGCCCCAACGAGGCACGAGCGGCTCGTGACAGGCGCCGAGGCCACCCCAACCCAGATGGCCCTCCATGAGTCCGCCCAGAGCGCGGGCAGGGGGCACGGCCGAGCACCAACCCGCAGCGTCTCGCGAAGGATGGCCCCGGCGAGGGAACCCTCGAGCGATTTGCCCGCCGGGTATTGCGCTCGATGCTCGAAGAACGAGCCACCAGGCGACTCACATAGGTGACGCCACCGCTCCGATTCCGGTGGCGCCGCGTAGCGCGGGCCTGTCAGCCTCCAAGGAGCACCGGAGGCTTACCCCCTGCCGGAACAACGCGGTCCGGAACTACACCTAGGGCAACGCCCTGGCCGACTCCCTCGTCGACCCGATCAAGACCGAGCTGATCGCCGACCGCGTGTGGCAAGCCCGCAGCCAGCTCGAGCTCGTCATCATCCAATACGTCGCATGGTTCAACACCAGCCGCGTGCACTCAGCGCTCGCAGCGAGCTGGCATCGCCGCGATCCTGCAGCGCGAGGCCGGGTCGGCGAGCGCGCCGGAGTCACTTTCTCCGGCGCGCTACGCCACTAGCTGCTGCCGTTCTTTCGCTGGGCCTTGGTCTGAGCCGCAGCTTCGCGCAGGCGGCGCGCCTCGTCCGCGGCGGTCAGCGCCTGCTCCTGTTCCTGGAGCGACTCGGTCTTCGCGTCAAGCGTCTGGAGGCGTTGCTGAGACGCCCGCTTTTGGACCGCCTGCTCGGTCTGGGCGGTCGCCGTCCGGCTGGCGTCGAGGCGCTTGCGCTCGGCCGCGACGGCGCGTTTGGTGCTTTCCTGACGCTGCTGCTCGGCCTGCTCGCGCTGAGTCCGCGTCCGCTGACGAGCCCGCTGGCGCCGACGCTCGGCCTCAGCCTCGCGCTGTGTAAGGCGATCGTCTGCCTCCTCGGTTATACGGTCGGCTTGCTCACGCAGGCGCATTGCCTGTTCGCGCTTGTCTGCGGCGGATGCCCGCTGCTGCGCGTCCTGGCGCAGCTCCGGGTCACCCAGCAGGGATGCGAGAGCCGCGCGCACCGAGGCCTCGGCACGGTCAGCGACCAGCCGGGCAGCGGGCGCCGGGCCGGTCCCGTTGCCGGGCAGCCGGTCGATGACGGCGTCAACCGGGATGCGAACGAGCCTTAGGTAGCTGCCGATCGCGGTTCTGGAGATGTCACGAACGCTCACTGGTTCTCCTTCGGGTCAATCGCCTGGGCCTCGGCGTCGGCCCGCCGGGCCGCCTGCTCAAGCCGGATCGCCTCCTGCGCGGCCAAAACGCGGTCACGCTCCGCCCGCTCCTCGGTGTCGGCGGCCGCCGACTCCTGGGCGCGCCGCTGGCTCTCCGCGCTCGCCTGCTGGCGCAGGGCGTCGGCGTGCGCCTTGTCCTCCGCCGCTCGGCGATCACGTTCGATCTGCTCCTCGCGCCTCTGGGCCGCCACCTCGTTCTGCAACCGCTGGCGCTCGAGCTCGGTCTCGGCCTTCTCCGCCTCCACAGACGCCTCGGCATCACGCTGCTTGGCCTCAGCGGACGTAGCGTCGGCCTCTGCCTGAGCGTCGACCTGGGCCTGTTGCAGACGACCCTCGCGAGCCAGCGCATCATTTCCCACCGCCGCGCCGGCGGCTTCCTTCGCCTTACCGGCGAGCTTGCCGATGAGCCCCCCAGCGGTCCGCTCGGATGTTTCTTGATCAGTCAAAGCCGTCAGTTCTCCTTCAGATTGGATGCATCGGAGAACGACGCCGAACGATCCGTCCGAACGCCAGTCGCCCCCCGGGTCAATCTACCCGTGGCCCAGTCGCACAAACACGTGTTCGTACGCGCTCGCGGCGACGTGATCCACGCACTGACGACTCAGCCTCCGTCCTTCTCGTCGACCGCATTGTGGCGCGACTCACGACCGCCGATACGGCGCCGGTCACATCCACGGCCCGGCTGTTCGTGGCCGTGCGATGGCTCACCGATCTGGACGTCGAGGTGGTCACGGGCGACGAGTCGTTTCAGGCATTTTGCGTCGCCGGACTATCGGCGCATCTCCACGACGCGTAGCCCACGGATAGCCCCTTAGGTCGGAAAGGGCTCGACGCCTCGCGCGAGCCGCGCAGGGCGCTGCATGTGGGCACGCGACCGCGCCGGTGAAGCCTCGGGCGCTACAGCCACACCAAACAAAGCCGCGCCTGCGAGGACGAGCCGCTGGAACTATCTCGCGGTCGCGACTGGCCGCGACCGTGGCGGCGGCGAGGAGGCGCTAGCGGTTGGCCGCGGCGTCACCAGCAACCGAACCGTGGATGCACGATCCCGCACGGCCTGCTTGTCCCGTCGATATGGTGGGTAGCGAGTCGTCAGATGCATACGGCAGACCAGATCCTGTCTGTGGAAGTGCCCTGCGATCGCGGCGCGGCGCGTACGGTACGGGGAGCGCTTACTAGGATGGACTGGCGCGCTGGGGTGAACGCCGACGTCCTGATCGTTGCCAGCGAGCTTGTGAACAATGCGGTCGTTCATTCAGGCTGCGTCAGCGACGATGTCCTCGACGTCCGGGCGACGCTGAGCGTCGACAGGTTGGTGTTCTCCGTACGCGACCCTGGCGCCTCTGACCACGACGCTGTTGCGCGCGTGGATGGCGACAGTGAGACGGGCGGCTGGGGCTTGCGAATCGTCGATCAGCTTGCCGCGAGATGGGGCTCCCACCGCGACGACGGATATCGCGTCTGGGCCGAGATGGCGGTTGTGGGCTCTCCTGAGCCTGACGACTGAGGACACTTAGACCGAGCCACGCCCTCTGCAGTGCCCGGCGGTGTCGGTGTGACAGTGACGGGTCGGCGGACGTGCTCGTTCCAGGGGTGTGGCGCCGGTTGAGAAGTGGGCCACCCTGGCGGTGCGCGGCGGGCTGGGACGGAGGCGAAGCCCGTAAAGCGAGCTGGAGTCGTGGCCTGCCGCGGCGCGCTCATTCGGTGGGGGTGGGTCGGGCGAGGTCGCTGCACGCGCCGGGAGAGTGAGTTCGATCTGATCGCCATATTTCCACCCAGCACCACGCCCGCCTGCCCGCCCATGGCTCGTCGGAGAGCGGAGCTGACCCGGGTCCTGTCAGAGTCGTCAGCACGATGCCCTCTTGGCGCGCCGTAACCCGTATCGTCCGTAGCGCGATCGCCGCTTTACCTCCCCATGTCGTAGGCACGGACACACACTCGCGGGCTCTGAGTGACTGGCGGAGCAGCCACCCGCGAGGCGATCCGCGGTGAGCAGTGACCGGGATGGCTACGAGGTCGCGTTTGTGCTGGGGGGAGGCGGGATCTTGGGGGCGCATGAGGTGGGCATGCTCCGTGCGCTTGCTGAGTCTTCGATCGTCCCCGATGTGATCCTCGGCACCTCGATCGGTGCGGTCAATGGGGCGATGTTTGCCGGGGATCCGACGGTTGACGGGGTCCGGCGTCTCGGCGAGCTGTGGAACGACTCAAACGTTGCGGGCATGTCGGCCGGCGCGCTCTTGCGCCGAGTGACGACCCTCGCTCGTACCGGTACCCATCTGCAGCCGCTCGAGGAGGTGCGGCGACGCCTCTCTGATGCTCTGCCGGTTGACCGCGTCGAGGAGCTTGTGGTTCCGTTCCAGTGCGTCGCCGCTTCGATCGAGCGAGCCGCAGAGCATTGGTTCGAGACTGGAGACTTGACCGATGTCGTCCTCGCGTCCTGTGCGGTCCCCGGCATCCTCCCGCCCGTACCGATCGGCGATGAGCACTTCATCGACGGGGGGATCGTGAACTCCATCCCCGTAGCTAGAGCGGTGGCACTCGGTGCGAAGACGATCTACGTTCTCCAGGTTGGTCGCTTGGAGACGCCTCTCCGACCTCCCCGTTGGCCCTGGGAGGTCGGGTTGGTGGCGTTTGAAGTGGCGCGGCGTCATCGGTTCGCCAACGACCTGATCTCGCTGCCAGACGGGATCCGGCTCCACGTGCTGCCGACGGGGGGTTCCGCGGCCCCGGCGTATAACGATCTTGCAGGACAGCTGCGCGTGCGGCGCATCGCCCGCACCGTGGCGCAACAGATCGACTCCTCCTACGAAGCCTCGCTGCGCTACCTCCAGCAACTGTGATGCCACCAGCGGCCATCCGACGTCCGATCACGGTGGCGGTGTGGCTGGTGATGTCGGCCGGGTGCCTCATCCTCTCACCGTTCCTGCTGGCCCTGGCGGCGTTGACGTCCGCCGTCTCGAGGCGGCCGCAGCCACTGATCTTCACCCGCCTGGTGGTTGCCTATTTCGCACTCGAGCTCTCGACGCTGATCGCGTGCGGCGCGCTCTGGCTTGCCAGCGGCGGAGGAATCTGGATGGGCACCGGACTCTTCCAGCGCCTGCACTATCGCCTTCTACGCTGGTTCGTGCACGGCTTCGCGCGGCGCTGGTTGGCGTTGCTTGAGATCGACGTCGCCGCAGACGAGCCGACCGACGCGTTGCGCGCGATGGAGGCCGACAGGCCGCTGCTGTTCTTCAGCCGGCATGCCGGTCCAGGGGACACGATCCTGTTGATCGACCGTCTGCTCACGCGCTTTGATCGCTTGCCGAGCATCGTGTTCAAGCAGAGCGTGACCATCGATCCGAGTGTCGATCTGATCGCACACCGTCTTCCGCATGCGGTCCTCGACACCGCCGACAAGGAGGAGTGCGAAGCTCGGATCGAGGAGGTCGCAGCCGGGCTAGGCAGACGGGGCGTCCTGCTGTTATTCCCGGAGGGAGGCAACTTCACCGCCGAGCGCCGCCGGCGCGCGGTCCGGAAACTCTGGCGCACGGGCCGCGGACGAGAGGCCGCCAAAGCCGATCGCATGTCACACGTGCTTCCGCCTCGACCCAGCGGCGCGCTTGCCGCCCTGAAGGGCAACCCGGAGGCCGATGTCATCTTCGCCGCCCACTCCGGCCTCGGCCTTGCGGCGTTCCCGCGGGAGATCTGGCATGCGGCGCCGCTGAAAAGGACCTTTACCACCCACATGTGGCTCTCACCCGCCGACCAGCGCCCGTCCGGCGACGAAGCGCAGGTCGCATGGCTTTACTCCTGGTGGAAGCGGGTGGACGGGTGGATCGAGCAGCAGGGAACCGAGCCATAGAGTAAAGACACCGAGGTGCTGGATGTCGACCCCCCGCGCAGCTGGTTGTTCACGCTCGCGTTCGGCCGCTGGGCACCGCCAAGGGTGATGCTGCTCCGGACTTCGCAGGGCGACGCCACCGTCGTGACGGTGGGCGAGGAGGCGCGGGATCCTCTCTCGCGTCTGGCGATCAACCTGTCAACCGACTCGCTGGTGCACCATCGAGCTGTCGAGTCGCTGCGGCGTTGGAAGCGGGTTGCCGAGACCGGTGTGGTGAGGTCTTGATCAGGTCACGCGCGCCACGGGCGTAGGCGCCGGTCGGCTAGCAGGGCTCGAGCGGCTGAGCGGCCCCCCATCCCATGCACCGAGCCGCCGGGATGCACCGACGCTCCGGCAACGTAAAGGCCGCGCAGCGGTGTGCGGTGGCGGCACAGCTCGGGACCGGGGCGGAAGATGAGCTGCTGGTCGAGTTCCATTGAGCCGCCTCCGAGGTCGGCACCGACGAGACTGGGGTTCTCGGTCTCGGTCTGTTGCGGGTCGCGAACAGCCCGGGCCAGGACCGTGGCGGAGAAGCCGGGCGCGAACCGTTCAAGCTGCGCCTCGATCCGCGATGCCACTTCCTCGTCAGAACACTCGTAGCGGGCCGGCACGTGGGCATAGCAGTACAGCGTGTGGTGGCCCGCCGGCGCTCGGGTTTGGTCATAGAGGGTGTGCTGTCCGACAACCAGCGCGGGACGCTCCGGCATCTCGCCCCGGCTTCCGGCCTGAGCCGCTCGCGAGAGCTCCTGGAGGTCACCGGCCACATGCACGACGGTGGCCTTGCGCGCCTCGGGAGCCGTCCACGGCACCGGCGCGCGCAACGCGTAGTCCAGCTTGAAGGCGGCGGTCGCGTAGCGCCAGATACGCAACCGGCGCAGCAGCCGGTCGGGCAGCGCTTGCTCGGGAAGGATCGCGGCCAGCGGACGGGCACTGATCGTGGACACGACATCGCGTGCCGGGAACTGTTCGCCGCCACTGAGTTGGACGCCCACGACTCGCCCGGCGCGCACCAGGATCCGCTCCACGTGCGCTTGGCAGCGAACGGTGACTCCCTCTCGGGCCGCGATGCTCAGCAGGGCGCTGGTGATCTGCCCCTGGCCGCCGGCAGGGAATGGCCAGCCATGTGAATGGCCCAGCAGTTGGAGCAGAAAGCCGAACGCTCCGCTGCCTGCGGTCGACGGCGGTAGCCCGGAATGCTGCGCCGAGCCGGCCAGCCACGCTGTTGGACGGCGGGCTCCGTTGAATACGTCCAGGCCGAATGCCTCTACGGAGCCGGCCATCCGCCGAGCCAGCAGCAGGCCATCGCGACGTAATGCCGCACCTAACGCGAGCGACGGTCTGACCTGCGGTAACGGTCCGAGGATCGCTTCGACGAGCCGCTGAGCCAGCGGTCGGTACTGCGCGATCAGCTCGCCCCAAGCCACCCCTGCTCCCGGATGAGCGGCCTCCAGCGACGCGATCGTGGCGGCGAGGTCGTGATGCAATGCGATCGCCGTCCCGTCCTCGAACGGGTGGGCCATGATCGCGTCCGGGCGGACCCACCGAAGTCCCTCGGCCTCGAGGTCAAGTTCACGCATCGCCGGCGAAGCGACCGTCATCGGATTGAAGCCGGCGCAGTGGTCATGGGCAAACCCGGGGAGGGTCGCCTCCCCGCTTGACGACGCGCCTCCGGGTGCCGGTGAATGCTCGAGCACCGTCACGTCAAGTCCGGCGCGGGCCAGGTTGATCGCGCAGACCAGGCCAGCGGACCCGGCTCCGATCACGGCCACGCGCTTATCCCTCGCCATCGCGCAGCGTGCATACCCAGAAGCATGCGCTTGAACCTTAAATACGTGTGGTTAAGGTCACCTAGCCCGAACGCAGGTTCGTCTATGTTCAAGGCAACAACTATTGACTGGATCACATGAACAGTTCAGAAACGAAGGTCGTGCAGTATCTCAGTGAGGCTCGCGCCAGCGAGGACGCCCTGGTGCGAGTGCTGCAGTCCCAGATCGCGATGACTCCGCAGGGGTCATATCGCTCCGCGCTGGACAAGCACCTCGAAGAGACCCAAGGGCACGCCAAGAAGGTCGCCGATCGGTTGAACGCGCTCGACAGCGGTTCTAACCCGATACTCGCCGTGGTCGGCTTCTGGGAGGACCTGATCGGGCAGGCGCTGGCGTTCAGCAAGACCCCGCTGGATCTTCTGCGCGGCTCCGGCGGCGAGGAGAAGGTACTCAAGAACGCAAAAGACGCGTACGCCACCGAGGCGTTGGAGATCGCTACCTACACAGCGATCGAACGGCTCGCGCGCGCCGTGGGTGATGATGAAACGGCCGATCTGGCCCAGCGCATCCTCGCCGACGAGGAGAGGATGCTGCAGCGCATCATGCGCGAGATCCCCAAGCTGACCGACGCGGTGGTCCGCGCCGAGGTCAAGGGCCAGCCCTCGTATGACATCACTACCACCGGGGCAGGCGATGCAGTCACGCAGGCCAGGGCGGCGACCACCCGCGCCGCGGGCAAGACCACGGCGGCTGCCAAGCGCACCGCTCGGCAAGCCCGCCAGGTCCCGGGTGTGGCCCAAGTCGAAGGTCAGGTCAAGGGCGCCGTCGCCGGAGCCGATGATCTGGCGATCGCGCGCTACGACAGCCTGACGGCCGACGAGATCACGGCCAAACTGCCCGCGCTCTCCCAGATCGACCTGGCCAAGATCGACTCCTACGAGCGCAAGAACCAGAGCCGCACCACGATCCTCAGCCGGATCACCACCCTGCGCGGCGACGAGCCGTGGCCGGGCTATGACGAGCTGACTGCCCCCGAGGTGCAAGCCGTTCTCGCCGAAGGTGACGACGAGCGCGTCAAGGAGGTCCTCTCCTACGAGCGCGCCCACAAGGACCGCGCCGGCGTCCGTCAAGCCGCTGAACGCGAAGTGACAAACGCGTAAACGCCCGACCGACTCCTCCACCGCCCGCACATGAAGCGGGCGGTGGTGGAATCGTGCAGCACGACCGGCATCATCGGCGGCCACCCGCACGACTGAGTCTTGGCAGACGCAGGCGTAGCGCCCAGGCGGATGGAGGACGATCCCGATGTACATGGCGAGGCGCGGACGCCCGATGCGCGTCGTCGTCCGGCGGCCGCCCCCTTCACGGGCCCAGGGGCGGGCAGGCAGGTCGTTCTCCGGCCCTCTGCCGGACTGCCGTTCGCTAGCGAGCAAGCACAACCAGACGAAGAGGAAGACGATGACGACCACCAGCGAAAGCCAAGTCTTGGCGGTAGCACGGGGCCGAGGTCACGACCCCGCCGGCGCGTCGGCGCTGACCCGCCACCGCGGTGGCAGCGGGCCGCCGCTGGTCCTGGTGCACGGGCTGGGGCTCAGCTGGCGTTCTTGGCGCCCAGTGCTCGACGACCTTGAGGACCGCCATGACGTGGTGGCGATCGATCTCCCCGGCTTCGGTGACAGCCTGCCTCTTCCCCATGGCGCCGCTCCAACCCCGACCCGGCTGGCTGATGCGGTCGAGTCCGAGCTGGACCGCCTCAGCTTGGACACGCCAGCGCTGGTCGGCAACTCCCTCGGCGGCTGGGTCGCGCTCGAGCTCGCGCGACGCGGCCGGGCGGCGCGCGCGGTCGTCATCTCGCCATCGGGACTCGAGTCGCCTCCAGAACGCGCCTTAGTCATCGCCCTTAACCAGCAGATGCGTCTCCGCGCGCGCTTGGGCGCGCCGCTGGGGCAATGGCTGACTGGGACGGCGCTGACCCGCACCATGCTCTTCGGCGGCCTGCGGAGCCAGCCATGGCGGTTGTCGCCGGACGCGGCCGCCGGCGACCTGCACGACTTCGCCTACTCGCCGGGCTTTCAGTCCACGCTGAGCTCGACCGTCGCTACCCGCGCGGCGATGCGGCTCAGCGAGATCGACGTGCCGGTCCGCGTCGCCTACGGGACGCTCGACCTGATGCTCGGTGTGTTGACCGCCCCACGCTTCGCGGCGGCCATCCCGCGCGCCGAGCTCGTCCCGCTGCTCGGAGCCGGACACGTCCCGATGCTCGATGATCCCGAGCTCGTGGCCCGAACGATCCTCAACTTCACCGCGGGCGCCGACACGCCACCACGCCCTGCGGCCACCCGGGATTGAGGTCCGTCGCCCGGGTCGAGCAGTTCGAGCTTCCGCCAGCCGCGCTAACTAACCGCCTCCAGCGCCTGGCAGAGCTCGAGTCACGCCTGAACCCGCAACTAGGGTCCGCGACCCAGCGAGCTTGACCATCAGCTCATCTTCCGGCCGGCACGTCGGCATCGGACCCGCTCCGGGGTCTCTATGTCATCGGGGCGTCAGTGCATCCGGGAGGGTCGGCCAACGGATAGGTGGCCGTTCCGCGGCGCGCGCGCTGCGCGAGCGTCCCCTGCGCCCGTGGCGCGCCTGAAGAGGGTTAAGGCTTGGCGACGCCGGTCTCGGCGATGCGTTTGAGGCGGCGCAGCGACTCGGCGTTGCGGAGGCGGATCAGCGGATCGGTCAGTCGATTGAGCATCAGCCGTGACAGCCGGTCACCGGCGGTCTCCGTCATGGTCACGAGCGTTCCGCCGTCACGCTCGCTCAGCTGCATTGAGACCTCGGCGGTGCCAAGCGGCCGCGCCCGAGCGTGCATGACTAGCCGGTGAGGCGGATCCACATCGAGAACCTCGGTGTGGTCGTCGAGCTTCAGCGGCCCAACGCCGACCCGGTGATGGAACCGTGAGCCGATCCTCGGCCAGTCGGGGTCCGCGTCTCGAATGGTGTCAGAGCCGACGACCCAATCGCCGTAGTTGGCAGCGTTGGCCAACGCGGCGAACACCTCGTCGGGTGATACCGCTATCTGAATATGGTTGGTGGCCACGATGAAGAGACCGCGTCGCGTCAGCTACGCGGATTCTGAGGGGTCTTCCTCGGCGGCGAGGCGGAGCGAATGCTCCCGCACAGCGTGGACGTGGGACTGCTGAAGCGGGAGGGCGAACTTGACGACGCCGGCGACGTCCTTGTCTTGCGCCGTCTCGTTGAGGGTGGCCAGGATCTCCCAGTGAGCCATCTCGCCCGCCTCGGCCATGCTGAGAAACTCCAAGCCGTCAAGGGCCTCGGCGTCTTCCAAGTAGGTCTTCATAAAACCGACGACCTCGGTTTTGGTTTCGCGCGCCTTCTTGGTGATCGCGGTCCGCATACCCTCGCGTGTGCCGGCGACGACGTCACAGCGCTGCTCGACTTTCGCTGCCTCGTCTCCCATCTGCTTCATGAGCTTGAGGAGCTCGGCCTCCTTCTCCTTGCGGGCCAGGGTCGCGACCTTCTTGGTGGCAGTCTGTGCCGCCTGAGCGAGCCCCAGAACTTCGGCGAGCTTCTCGTCAAGGGTGGTGAGGTCAGCCATCTCTGTCTCCAATCCGTCTGTTCGTTGCCGACTCGACTGGTGGTGGCGCTCCCGCTGAGCGGCGCCACCACCCGGTGCGTCCTTTAGCTGACGGCGTCCTTGACCTTCTTCGCGACCCCGTTGCCCTTGCCCTTGCTCTTACCGCTGCTCTTGCCGTTGGCGATAGTTCCAGTGGGCTTCGCGGTTAGCCCGGCGGCCTTGCGGAGCTTGGCTGAGACGTCGGCGAGCATCTCCGGGTCTGGTCCGGGTGCGAACACTGCGGGCTCTGACGGGAGATCGAAGGCCGGCGCGCCCTCGGGATGGGCCTCCTCGGCGACGAAGAGCTCTTCGCCGGTCTCGGGATGGGGGCCGTTGAACACGGCCTTGATCTCGGCAAAGTCGCTGGGAGAGAAGCGGTAGAGCTTGAGATGCTCGCCGCGCTTGATATGCGGCTGGCATTCGGGGATCTTGTCGGTCGGGATCCGGGGGGAGGGGAACAGCTTCATCAGGTTGGCGCCGGTCAGGTTCTCCAGGGCGCGGGCATAGGCCACCTGATGCACGCCACCGCGCACCAAGAGATAGCCAGTCAGGGCGCGGGCGGCCGGATGGTCGACCATCTCGTACACCTTGAGCTTGTTGTTGCGCGCGCCGGTCTCCAGGAAGAAGTTGTGGGTGAGATCCTCGATCAGGTCACCGGAGGCGAACACGTAGTCGCCGTTCCAAGGCTTGCCCATCGAGTCCTGGACGAGGGTTCCCGCGCCGCCGGCGATGAAATGCTGGGTGTTGCGGACGTTTTTGACGCCGGTGAGGTCGCCCAGTTCGCCCGGCTTGCCCTCGCTTGCGCCGGTGAGCATCGTGTTGATCGCGGTCGAGACCAGCTCGATGTGGCCGAACTCCTCCGCGGCGATGCTCGCCACCAGGTCGTAGAACGGGCGCGCGCCCTGCCGGTTGCGGAAATTGAACGACTGGTAGGTGTAGTTCATGAAGGTCGACATCTCGCCGTACTTGCCGCCCAGAAGCTCCTGGACCGCGGACGCTCCGATCGGATCGGGATCGGACGGCGGCGGCAATGCGGTCTGCAGGCGGTCGATTCTCAGAATCACAGAATTTCTCCTTGATAAGACATTGTCTAGATTGACTTCCCACTGACCTCCAGCACAAACAAGTCCTCCAGCGGACAGAATGGGGTCATGAGACTCACACCGGAGGACGCCGGCGAGCTGCTACGGGCTCGGGGCATGCGCAGCACCCCGCAGCGACGCGCGATCCTGAGCGTCTTCGCTGGTGGCCCGACCGAGCATCTTTCTGCGGATGAGATCTACGCGCGGGCCTCGCAGGCGCTCTCGGAACTCAGCCGCGCCACGGTCTACGCCACCCTGGCCGAGTTCAGCGAGCTCGGGCTCTTGTCAGCCTTCGGGTCTCCAGAGCCGGTGCGCTATGACACCAATCTCGAGCCTCACGCGCACTTTCGCTGCCGGCTGTGCCTGCGGATCTCCGATCTCGTGGGGGGCAGGCAGGATCCGGGCGATATCAACGAGCCCGGGTTCGTCATCGAACGCGTGGAAACCCGCGCGGAGGGTGTCTGCAACGAATGCACCGCCTACGCCGCTGGACTACACGCCGGGGCGAGCGCGATCCGGAAATCTGGGCCCGCCACCGACACGCTTCTGGTGTCTGGCGTGGCTGTCTCGGACATCGAGAGCCCGCTCGGAAGACTGATCCTGGCCGCCACCCCACAGGGTTTGACCCGCGTGGCCTTCGACGATCACGGCGATGTCGACGCGTTGCGGACTCACGCCTCAAGACGCCGCGGCAGCCAAGCCGCCCGTGAGCATCTGGCGGAGGCGAGTGCAAGCCTGCAGGAGTATTTCTCTGGTGAGCGTTCGCTCCCGGCGTGCAGCGTGGACTGGGCTCAGCTTGCTGCAGACGCGCCGGCGCTGACGACGACGGAAGCGATCCCCTACGGGACGCATCGGTCCTACAGCACGCTCGATCCGGTCCTGTCTTCTCGAGACCTAGGGCGTCTGCTCGGTCGCAATCCGATTCCGGTGTTCATGCCCTGCCACCGAGTCAGCCGCGGAGCCGAGACGCCGACTGACTTCGTCGGTGGAGCCGTCCGCCGGCAGTGGCTGGAAGCGCACGAGCAGACTCACGGACCGATGGTCTGACCCCGTTCCATTGGCGGATGATCTTGACGCCCAACGTGACGTCCGGATGCGCTCGCCGCACAGGGTCTCCATGTCGGCGACGCGGGCACCGCTGTCTAGTGAAACCGCTGGTCACCTGGTGTGGTTCGGCCAGGCGGTGGCGGGCGCGAGATGGTTGGTTGATCGCGAAGCCCAGGCGCGGCGGCCGCCGGAGCCTCGGTCGGTCCTCGGTCTATGCGCAGCAGCGCTCATGCGACTCGGTCGCCGGCAATGGTCTGATGTGATCGATGCGAAGCTGCGATCCACTCCAGAGGACCTTGGCGGGTTCCACGTCTCTGTCGTCGCTGGGCGCGACGGTGTCCGGGTGGTGCCGGTGGGCGAGCTCGACCTCGCGACTGTCGACACGCTGAGTCGGTTGCCCGTTGACGCGTCGTCGGGTGGCTGCTGAACGAGTGGATAGCGACCGCTCGGCGGACCCGTGACGTGGGTCCGGGGAGCCGGGCGTGTTGCGACCTTCGCCCGAGGGGTCGGGAGCCGCTGGCGTTCGCAGCTTGGCGGGCGAGGATCAGGACGTGGTCAACCGCGGCGGCGTCGCCGGCGCGGTGACCGTTCCCGTCTGCGCAGCGGGAGTGGTGAGGAAGTTGAGCACGTGCGGCCAGAGGCGGGCGTCGCCGTTGTCGTTGGCCAGCGTGGTGTCTCCCTCGTCCATCGGCCTTTCGCGCGTGGCGCCTGGCTGGTAGGCGATCAGGTCCCCGACGAGGTGGCCCGCTCCGGTGAGGCGGTACAGGACGTGCGGGAAACGGTCATGAGCGTCATTGAGCCGGTTCTGGATGGCCTGCGCGTATGCGCAGGAGGTCCAGATCTGATCGGCGGTGCCGCAATCGAGCAGCACCGGGCCGCGGATCTGCTGCACGGCGATCGCGGCTCTCGGATCGACGACTGGCGAGACGGCGCTGAACGTGGTGCTGTACGGGACGGGCTTGCCATGGTAGGTCCACGCCGCCGAGCCCGGGTCAGGATAGGAGCCGAAGGAGAGGTCGCTGGGCGAGGACGCGATCACGCCATGAACCAGCTTGGGGTAGTGCACTGCGAGCAGCAGCGCGGCCTCGCTGCCGCGCGACACCCCCGAGACGTAGAGCTGGTTGGCGATCACGTCCGGTTGGTGGGCCAGCCAGCGCAACGCTCGGGCGAAGTACTCAAGCGGGATGTCACGAAGGGCCGACGGCAGGCCCGGCTCATCGAAGTATGCGATGTCGAGGGTTGGGTATCCCGCGGAAGCGAGAGCGGCACCGAGGAGTTGGAAGTCCAGACCGCCCTCAGAGCCACCGAATATCAGCACCCCGGGACGGCGTGGGGTGCCCGGTCGTGGCTTCCAGAACTGGCCGTAGAACCCCGTGGCGGCAATGGACTCGTTGCTCATGGTCACACCCGGTGCGCGTCCCCTGCGGGTGAAGCTGCCGGATGCGACGTTCGACCCAGCCTCGCTGACAATGATGCGGAAGCGCTCGGGGCGCTGGCCACCCCAGAAGTAGGCGCGGCTTTGACCCGAAACGGGTTGCAGCGTGTCGATCAAGCCCATCGGATCGACCCCGCGGTAGCTGCCGCCAGTGGAGAAGCTGGTCGCCAGGTCGACGCGCCCTGACAGGTCTGACCGGAACGTCGCCCGCGCGACGAATTCGTGGCCGGTCGCATCCACAGAATGGAGCGCGACAGCGATCCGGCGGTCAGACCCAACCCCACTGACCACGATATGCATCGGCTGATCGGCCAGCGAGGACACCGGCACAACCGCGACTCGGCCGCGCTGGACATGCGTCCCACCGCAGCCGGCCAGCGCGACCGCCGCGACACTCCACACCAGGATCGCCCACCGCCGCGTTCCGCCCGTCACCACCCGCTCAACGGTACCCCAGCATGCTCGTTGCGCCAGCCGTTGGAAAGCCCTACCTTCCAGGGCCGCTCACGCAGGCATCGCACAAATACGCGCGGATCCAGAGTCCCTGCCGCTGCGGACGACACACAGCAATGTGCTCGTCGTGTCCACAGACTGACTCGCTCGACGACGCGACGAGGGTCCCATCACTGGGGCACGACGACGTTTCTCGGCCACTGCCCGCCGCCTGACGGCGTTCGCAGAGCGCTCCCCATGTGAGAAACCGGGAGTGCTTGCGGAGCGACCGCGAGTCGAACGATTGCTGCGTGACGTTCTGACGGGTCGTGGCCAGCACCACCGCGATAAGAGGCTGCGCGGGCACCCCGTCTGGTGCAGGTCGCGGCCAACAGGCTTACTGCGCCGGCATCCGCCGTTGCTGACAGCGCCGTGCGGCCGAGAGCGGAGTGGTCGTGCGACGCGTGGGCGCCGAGTGACTCGGGTCATTGACGCTCGACGCACTCGTGAACGAAGCTGAGCTTCTCGACCACAGGCTCGGCGAGCGTGAATGGATAGAGGTCGTCGCGTCCCATACTGCGGTTCACGGCGTTGAGGGCATAGCTGAGTGCAAGCCACTCATGGATGATCGGTTCGAACGATCCGCTGACCGGGCTGGTTGCGGGCGCGGCGGTCAGCGACGGGTCATCGGAGCCACTCGGGCCGGTGACCACGATCCCGAACTGTGCTGCGGTCTCGAGCGTGTCGCGGATGTGGAGGTAATGGGCCCAGGTCTCAGCCCAGTCCTCCCAAGGATGCATCGTGGCGTACGCGCTGACGTGACGCTGGCTCCAGCCGGGTGCGGCGCCTTGCTCGTAGTGGCGCTCGAGTGCCTCCTGGTAATCGTTGCGCTCATCGCCAAAGAGCTCGCGACAGCGCTCCAATCGACCGCCACGATCGACCATGCCCGGCCAGTAGTAGTGGCCGATCTCATGGCGGAAATGGCCCAGCAAGGTGCGATAGGGCTCGCCGAGCTGTGCGCGGCGTTGCTCGCGATGGGCGTCCTCCGACTCCGCGAGGTCGAGCGTGATGACCCCATCGGCATGCCCCGTCATGACCGGTTTGCGTTCGCTGGAGAGCAGATCGAAGGACAGGTCGGACCCGATCGGGAGGCTAAGGTCGAGCAGCTGGAAGATCAGCCGGCGCTTTGCCGCCTCCGCGACGGCGAAGTTCTCCAGGCCATCGCGGTCGGAATCCGCGGGGCGCGTTGCGGTCAGCCGGCAGCTCAGGCACAGACCTCCAGGATGCTCGTCCTCCACAAGCCAATTGCATCGTGCGATCGCGGCGTTCGCGCAACTCTCGCGGTCATCGGAGCCGTCAGGGCCGACCGGGACTAGGTCAAGTATTGAAGGAAGGAACCCCTGGGTGGCATCGCAACGCAAGCAGACGCTGTTTTCAAAGAACAGCAGCTGGCTGCAGTGGCCGCACGTGAAAGCGCGCATGATCGATCGAAGTTCCTGGTGAGTGATGCCCTAGCTGGGACCAACCGGCGTGGCCGTCCTGAGCGTAGATCACCGCAGGGACATCGACCGCATGCCTGAGAGCGGTACACGGCGGACACATCCGCGTGCGTAGCCGACGCCAGAGACTCGGGTCCCACCGTCCGCAGGAGGTGTCCGGCGCCCTCATCGCCGAAGGGATTCTTGGAACTCGCTTAGTTCGGCGATTGCGGGATCGATCCGTGGAACTGCCGCAGTCGCCAGCCACCGTTCGCGCGCACCGCGAAGAAGGTCGCACGGATCGGCGCTCGTCGCTCCTGGGTGTCCTGGACGAGCACGACGTCGCCGAACGCAGCGAAACCAAGGGCATCCTCGGATTCGAAGAAGGCAACCGTCTCACGCCAGTCCCACCGCAGCGCGGCGGCGTGTGTGGTCACCGCCTCCAGATATGCCTCACGCGCCGCTGGCGTACGTCCGTCGCCGGCGGTGCCGATGAGAACGGCAGGATCTTCGAAGAGCTGAAGCAGGGCCGGGAGATCACGCGCGGTCACCTTCTCCTGCAAATCGTTGAGGATCCATTGCGCGTCCGCGCTCCAAGCACCGTCCATTGAGGCATTGTCCCAGCCGGGCTTCGGCCTCGCCCCCAACTCCTGCTTCGTCGCGGAGTCAGTCGCACCAGCCGCCGTTCCCCTTCTGCGACGAGAGAGGCCGAGTGCGACAGTTGCCCTGGTCTGCTGACCAAGCCTGGCTGCCATCATCCGTAGGTGTTCGAGCGTCTGATTGTCGAAGCTCGCTCAGCGATGCAACGCGGACACGCTGAGGGGCGAGCAGTCGGCGCGGGGCGCCGGGCCGACCGTTCACGCGGCCGCGTCCGGAGCGCTCGCATGTCAACCAGAGAAAGAGAGTCGCTGGCCATGACTGAATCCACGGTGCGCGTCAAATGGGCAGCCGAGGTTGCCGACCACGACTACGCAGCGGCGCAGGCGTACCTGTCGCTCAAACTCGGCGAGGAGGCCGTCGCTAAAGCTGTCCAGCGCCTCAAAAAGGCTTCTCTGACCACCCGTCGTGCGAACGACATCCTGCGCGCGGCTGGACTGACGGCCGCACCGCTCGACGACCCGGGCGTGATGAAGGACCTGATCAAGGCGATCGAGGGTGACCAGTTGAGTCCCGTTCTCGTGCTCAGCGGCAAGAAAGGCTCGGACATCGCGGATGGCTTTCACCGCGTCTCGCTTGTCTATCGACTCGATCCGTTTGCCGAGATCCCGCTGAAGCTCGCCTGACCGAACGGTCGACGGGGTGTTGTTGAACGTCCGTCAGGATCGTGTCAGTCAGTGGTGTGGAGTCTGCGACGTCGACGGCCGACGTGTTTCGGTGCGTGTGGGCGCTAGCGGGGTCGATCGGGTCGGGAGGTTCTGACGCTGGGCGATGAAGCGACAGCGAGCACGCGACAGGTATGCGCAACTCATTGGTTGCGATAAGGTGCCGGTCATGGCCGGCCTGAGCTTCGGGATAATCCTCCGCGGCTCGCCCTCCGCCTCTGAATTCAGCCACGTTGTGCGGCGCGCCGAACAAGTCGGCTGCGATGTGCTCGCCGCCCCCGATCATTTAGGCGCTCCGGACCCCTTCATCGTGCTCACGGCCGCCGCCCAGATCACTCAGCGGATGCGTCTACGGACCTACGTGCTGAACGTCGGCTTTTGGAACGCGGCACTGCTCGCCCGGTCGGTAGCCACGACCGATCTGCTCTCAGATGGCCGACTCGAACTCGGGCTCGGCGCCGGACACATGCGCAGCGAACATGAAGAGGCAGGTCTACCGTGGGCCAACCATCGTGCCCGAGTCGAGCAGATGGAGCACACACTGGTCGAGGTCCGTCGACGGCTGTCGGACCCCGATCACGAGCCGCAGCCAGCTCAAAGCCATGTTCCACTGGCAGTGGGCGCGATGACGTCCCCTGGGCTGCGCGTCGCCGCACGACACGCCGACATCGTCGCCTATTCGGGCCTACTCCAAGTTCCGGGAGCCCCTCCAGGCAGCTTCACAGTGGCCTCGGCAGCCCAGACCCGAGAGCGAGTCCGCGAGGTTCGCGAACAGGCCACTGGGCGCGTCTACCGCACCGACGCGCTGCTTCAGGTCATTCGTCTCGGGACAGACCCCGATACCGCCGCTGAGAAGCTGGCGGCCGAATGGGGAGACATCAGCGCCGAGCAGCTGCTCGACACGCCGTTCGTGCTCCTCGCGCGCGATGGACCACAGGCCGCGGAAATCCTCGCCCAACGCCGGGAGGAATTCGGATTTGACTCCTTCACGACCCACGAGCCGAACCTCGAAGCCCTCGGGCAGGCCATCGCCGCCGCCTAGCACGGACTGCCCGGTTTCACGAGACTGCGGCAGCGTCGGCGAGTCCCGAACCTCGCGTGAAGCTGCTGCTTCGGTGCACATGCAGAAGCTCCTCGTCGGCGCTGACGTTCCCCGTTGTCGGCGACGGAGGCTCGCCGACGCTCAGACTATGTGGCCCGCCTCGCATGGACGCCCTGGCCTCAGTCCTTCGTCACCTCGAACGCCGCCGTGACCTCCAGCCGCTCGATTTCCTGGTGCGCCACCCACTCATATCCGGGATGTGGACTGGCCCTCGGTGGGCCTGACCGATGATTTTTGGGAGCCGTGCTGGTCTGTACGCCGAATATCGACTCACGGGAGACTGAAGCCATGCGGAAACTGACCTTTGGCATGAACCTGACCCTGGACGGCTACATCGCCGCTCCCGGCCACGACCTCAGCTGGAGCGTGCCGAGCGACGAACTGTTCCAGTGGTGGTCTGACCGGGTGGCGGCGACGCGCCAGGCGCTGTACGGGCGCAAACTGTGGGAGACGATGAGCTCCCACTGGCCGACCGCCGACCAACAGCCGGGCGCCACACCGGCGGAGGTCGAGTTCGCCAGCCGCTGGCGGGACATGCCGAAGGTGGTGTTCTCCTCGACGACCAGCACGGTCGACTGGAACACCCGCCTGGTCACCGGCGACGCGGTCACCGAGATCACCCGGCTCAAGGCCGACGACGGCGGTCCCATGGACATCGGCGGTGCCACCCTCGCCGCGGCGGCCATGCGGGCTGGGCTGGTCGACGAGTACGCGATCGTCACCCATCCGGTCCTGGTGGGCGGCGGCACGCCGTTCTTCACCGCCCTGGACAACTGGGTGAACCTGAGCCTGGTGGAGACCCGGACGTTTCCCGACGGCGTGGTGCTGACCAGGTACGAGACCAGGCGCTGAATACCCGACCTCGGATCGGCGCGGGCTCGGGCTCCGGGCCACCCAAGGATCTCGTGGCGCTGTGTTCCGAGGCGATCGTGCGTCCCCTGGACCGCCAAGGGGATCATCTATGACCGGGAGACGCGGCGCGGCGCCGGCCGGTCGCCGGCCTACCAGCTCCGGCTGTTGCACGGTGGTCACAGCACGCAACTGACCTCCCGGGCGTCGGTAGTGGTGATCGTGCCACGGGCGGCATCGGCCAACGGCAACCGGCTGATCGCCGACTACGAGGGCCTGGGCGTGGGCTTCCCCACTGCGAGAGCCTTTCCCCCGGGTCCGAGGAGCGGAGCGAGGCGCCACGCCGGTCGCCGATCCGCTGGTCAATCAGGAGGTCTATGGCAACGCCCTGCTCGGCGTCCCCAACGAGGAGACCATCACGCCGCTGATCTGAGCACGCTTGGGAGGACCCTCCCTGGATTGAGCAGGTGGCGGGGTCCAGCGCATCGTTCACCGAGCGCATCACCCCCACATCTGTGACCCCACCGGCGCGTCTAGCCAGTGGACCTTCGAGTCGTGTTCGTAGGAAGACGTCAGCTCCGGGTGGCTCAGCACGTGATCTGTGCCGACGACCTCAGCAAAGGCGCAAGGAGGGTCCATGGTGGGTACGCAGTTATCCAGTAGGGACGACCGACAACAGGAGGTGGAGAGATGGCTTCCGGCCACGAAACGATCTTTACGATGGAGGCCACGCCGGTGAAATTCGGCAGCGGAGCCTCCGCCGAGGCCGGCTGGGAGCTCAAACGGCTGGGTGTCACACGGGCAATGCTGGTCACCGATCCGGGCGTCGCCGAGCTCGGCCATCCCGACCGCATCAGGAAGTTGATCGAGGCGGAGGGCATCGAGGTGATCGTCTATGACCGCGCGCGTGTGGAGCCGACGCTCGACTCCTTCCAGGACGCTGCGGACTTCGCAGTTGAACACGAGGTGGACGGTTTCGTCTCAGTCGGCGGCGGCTCGAGCATGGACACCGCCAAGGTCGCCAATCTCGTCTCCACCCACCCCGCGCCGGTGATGGACTACGTCAATCCGCCGATCGGCGAGGGCAAGACGCCGCCCGCGCCGCTCAAGCCACACCTGGCGATCCCCACGACCTCGGGCACCGGATCGGAGGCCACGACGGTGGCGGTGCTGGACATCCCGGACATGAAGATCAAGACGGGCATCTCCCACCGTTACCTGCGGGCCACGCAGGCGATCGTCGACCCTGACCTGACGCGGTCGCTGGCCGCCGAGGTGACCTCGTCGACCGGCCTTGACGTTGTCTGCCATGCCGCTGAGTCCTTTCTCTCCCGGCCGTATGACACCCGTCCTGGTCCTGCTTCGCCGGATGACCGACCGCCCTACCAGGGTTCCAATCCGGTCGCCGACGTGTGGTCGGCCAAGGCGCTCGAATTCGGCGGTCGCTACCTGCGCCGCGC
This sequence comes from uncultured Actinomycetota bacterium, assembly GCA_963758035.1. GTDB lineage: Bacteria > Actinomycetota > Thermoleophilia > Solirubrobacterales > Solirubrobacteraceae > Palsa-465. The sequence goes on along the minus strand of CAVWTW010000008.1, from coordinate 169,222 downwards.
GGTCGCCGACCGCGACGACGTCGAAGCGCGCGGCTTCATGATGCTCGCTGCCACGATGGCCGGCGTCGGCTTCGGCTCGGCGGGCGTGCACATCCCCCACTCCTGCGCCTATCCGATCGCCTCGCTCAAGCACGAGTATCAGCCGCCGGGATATCCGGACGACCATTCCTTCGTGCCGCACGGACACTCGGTGATCGTCACCGCGCCGGCGGCGTTCCGCTTCACCTACGACGCCATGCCCGAGCGCCACCATCACGTCGCCGAACTGCTCGCCGGGGAACAGATCAGCGATGCGGGACCGGACACGCTTCCAGACGTGGTGCGCCAGCTCATGAAGGACGTCGAGGCGCCGCGGGGGGTAGCCGACTTCGGCTACGGCGAGGACGACATCCCGACACTCGTCGACGGCGCCATGAAACAGCAGCGGCTCCTGGCGATCGCCCCCAAGGAGGTCGGTGAGGACGACCTCCACCACATCATCACTGCCTCCATGAGCAACTGGTAACGACCCCAAAGGGAAGCGCGGGCTCCCAGGTTCGATGAGCCTTGGCACTGAGACGGTCGCGAGCCCGGCGTGAGGGCGCCGAAATCGGTCGGCGTGCGATGGTGCCTGCGACCCTGGACGACGATCTTGAGTTCGCGATCCCTTGTTTCCGTGCCACCGCCGTTCTTGCCCGCCGGACTACTGATCCTCGATGGGGTGCCCGTGGTCGTCCATCGCTTCCGACCAGTCCGTCCATTGCCCGGCAACGCAGACGCGCTGTGGCCCCGCGCCCGCGATCCCGGCCTACCCCGCCTAGCGTGAACCGTTCACAGAACGTTGGTGGTGCGACGAGCTCGCCCACCGACGACCGACTCAAGGTCGTGAGTCCTCCTGGTCGACGGAGGGGCGTGGGGGGATTAGATTCTCCTGGGTGACGGCGACCGACTTGGCACCCGTCGACGGCGAGGACGCGGCCGACTCAGGGTTCAGGCACTGGGCGGCGACGCGCCGCGGCGTCCTCGTCCTGTACTTCATCTTGCTCGGGGTCTGGTGCGCCCACTACGGGGTTCCTGTGCAGCGCGAGTTGGTCGTCGCCTGGGTGTGCGGGGCGCTCGCCTGCGTGTTGCTTGGCCGGCCATGGCGCCAGGTACTCCGGCTCGTGCGCGACTGGCTGCCGATGATGATCCTGCTGAGCGCCTACGACTTCACGCGCGGCGCGGCCGACCGTCTCGGGATCGGCGTCCATGTCCGCCCGATGATCGACTTTGACCGCTTCCTGTTCTTCGGCACGACGCCGACCCAGTGGCTGCAGGCGCACGTGAACAACCCGAGGGTCGTCAACTGGATCGACGTCGCGTTCACGGTGATCTACACGTCCTACTTCATCGTCCCGTTCGTCGTCGCGGGGTTGCTGTGGGCGCGCGACCGGCTGGAGTTCGTGCGCTTCTCCCGACGGATCGTCACCCTCTTCGCCGCTGGCGTCGCCACCTACATCGCGTTCCCGGCCGCCCCGCCGTGGATGGCCGCCAACTTGGGTCTGCTGCACGGCGTCACCCGCACCACAGCGGATGGCTGGCAGCTGATCGGAGGCAGTACGGTCGAGCTGTTCAACGAGGGCCAGGCAAGTGCGAACGCGGTCGCGTCGGTGCCGTCGCTTCACGCGGGAGTCACGATGCTGGTGGCGCTGTTCCTCTGGTCTCGAGTGCCCCGCCCGGTGCGGCCGTTGCTTGCGCTCTATCCGCTGGCCATGGGACTGACGCTCATGGCCACGGGCGAGCACTATTTCTTCGACGTCCTGCTCGGGTGGATCTACGCTGGCAGCGTGATGGCCGCATGGGCGGCGTGGGAACGCCGGCGGACGCGCGTGGACTGTGCGCAGCCGGTCGCGACCTCCCCGTTACCGGCTTCCGGCGGCCAATTCCGAGGTCCGAGTACCGGAAGACCAGCTCACGGGACCAGCACCGCGAAGCTCCCATCTGCGGGCTCCGGGGACACCGGAGCGCCCGCGGTGCCGCTGTCAACCAGGATGAAGGTATCGACCTCCACCGCCCCGGAGGCGCAGTCCGGGCTCGCGGGCACGGTGTACACACCGACCGCGCCCTCGGCCGCCGAGACGACCGCGTCGCCCGGATCGATGCCACCCGACAGGCCGACGCAGTAGATCCCTGAGCCGGCCGTGTGGCTGACGCCCGAGACGTTTTTCGGGAAGCTGGTCCCGACCAACAGCGACCCGTCAGAATTCACGACCGCAACGGCGCGAGCGCTGCCAGCAGCCCCCGCCACGCCCTGGGGGCCCTGCAGGCCTTGCAGGCCTTGCGCACCGGTCGCACCCGTCGCTCCCGTGAAGCCGCGCGGCCCCTGGTTGCCCTTTAGCTGAGCGCGCACGCTCGGCTTGATCTGATGGACGTTGGTGATGATGAAGTGGCCCGCCGCGGCCGCTCCGCCAGCCACAAGCAGAACGCCGACCGTCGCGGCGACCACGGTCATAAACGAGTACCTCCGCATGACTCCCCTCCGGTTGAACCCTTGTGCGCGTCGTCAGCCTCTCATCGGGTCTCAGGTGGGGTTGGGGCTGTCGACCTGGGTCCCCACGCCATTTGCGACAGGGTCACCGGGATACTCGTAAAAGGCGCCCGGCGCCGAGCTTGGCCTGCCGTAGCCGAGGCCGAGCCCGGTGAGCGCATTCCGGACGTCGTCGGTGGTCTTGTAGGGAAACGCCTCAAAACCCAGGTTGTTCGGCGGGGCCGTCGGCGCGCCCAGCTGGGAGGCGGCGAACCGGGCCAACGCGCGGTGCTCGGCCTCGGTCCCGAGCGCTTCGGCGCACAGGCGCACCAGGAACGCGTCCGAGCGGCCGCTGAAAGCGGTGATGCCGACGAGATACAGGCTGACCTCGATCGCCTCCACGATGCTAAATGCCGTAAACAGCCCAGCGCCACCGTCAAAGACGGCGTCCGGTATCCAGAACTTCGAGGTCAGCGGCTTGGCGCCGATCGCCTCGAGCGCTTGGACGTGCCTGAACTCCGTCGTGACCGCCGCCCGCAGCACCGATAGGAACTGCGCGGACGGCGTGCCCGGCGCCTTGGCGATCGCCGCGGTGACCGCCGTCACTCCGAACCGCTCCTGCGTGACCGTGAAATCCAGAAAGTTCCGGATCGAATGGCCGCCTCTCACCGCCGCCGCCGCGGTGCCCGTTTGGGTCAAAGGGACGATCGCACCCGCTACTGCCATCGTGCCGGCGCGTGCCAGCATCCGCCGGCGTGTCGTGCCTTCCGTCCGCGTCTGATCAACGTCGAGATCCATAGGATCCTCCAAGAGTTGCCTCGAGCGACCCGGCTCCCCCGCGGCCGCTCCGGTTACCCGCGCTTATTCCGGTGCTGAACGGCTTCTTTGTTGTTAGCCGTTGCCGACCCGGCCACCGGTTGCCAGTCGGCGGATTAGACGACGTTCAGTGAGATCGTGATGACTTGATGTCAGCCAGGAAGTTGGTGGTGCTGAGGTTGGTGGTGCTGAGGTTGGTGGTGCTGCTTGCCGTTCCTTGTCCGTGGACGCCCGCGTACGTTCGGCAAGTGTCAAGAGCCTGCGGCGCCTAAACCGTTGGCCTTGTCTTGCTGCCCGCATGAGAAACCCTCGTATTGAGATTCGCCGTGGGGCAGCGTGTACAAGGGTGGTAACGGTGCGGTCACATCCGGTAACAGGGTTCGGGCGATGGCGGGGTTTTCTTCGGCCTCGTCAGTACCAAACCCCGACCGTCATCCGGCAGTGTGCGGCGGCGCGGCGGGTAGTCGCACCGTGACAGACAACCCCCCAGCGGCTCGGGGGGCGAGAGTGAGGGTTCCGTCGTGTGCTTGGGTGATGCTCTTGACGATCGCTAGGCCGAGGCCGACCCCTGCGTGGTCGGTGCGTATGCGGCGCGTGCCGCGCTGAAACGGCTCGCCCAGTGTGGAGACGAGCTGCGGGGTGAGCGTCTCGCCGGTGTTCTGGACGGTGAGCACCACGCTCCTGGGGTGACTGCTCGTCGTGACCCACACGGTGCCCTGCTCTGGCAGGTTGTGGATGATCGCGTTGTGCACGAGATTCGTTGTCAACTGCAGCAGGAGGGCAGGCGAGCCGATGGTGGGGGTCACGTCGCCGGAGGTCTCGATCGTGATGCCACGCTTCTCTGCGAGGGGCAGCAGCGTTTCCGTGGCTTCTTCCGTGATGAGGGAGAGTTCGACGTGTTCAGGGGTGAAGGACCGCTGGTCCGCACGGCTGAGCAGGAGCAGTGCTTCAGTGAGGTCGATCGCTCGGGCGTTGACGGCGCGGAGGCGGTCCACGAGCTCACCGTTGTCGCGGTTCGGATCGTTGCGGGCCACGTCAAGAAGGGTCTGCGTGATCGCCAGCGGGGTGCGTAGTTCGTGGGAGGCGTTGGCTGCGAATCGCTGCTGTTCGGCGACGTGGGCTTCGAGCCGGACGAGCATGGCGTCGAAGCCGTCAGCGAGTTCGCGGAACTCGTCGCTGCGGCCCGGTAGCCGGATGCGGTGCGACAGCGATCCGTTCGCAGCGATGCGGGTGGCGTCTGTGATGCGGTCCAGCGGGGCGAGCATCCGCCCGGCGAGCAGCCACCCTCCCACGAGACCGAACACCAACAGGAACGCCATCACGATGGCGGCGGTCGGAGCGAATTCGCGCAGAACGGCATGCCCGTAGCTGGGCTCGAGGATGAGCCCGACGTGTCTTCCACGCATCACGTACACCCAGGTGGCGGCGAGCAGCAAGGCACCAGCGACCATCAGGAAGCCCGCATAGCTGAGGGCGAGCTTCAGACGGACGCTGAGCCCGGGCGCTCTATCCATGGCCCTGTCCTTCAGCCCCGGTGTCGATGCGGTACCCGACGCCGGCCACGGTGGCGATGATCTGGGGTTCGCCGAGGCGTTTGCGTAGTGCCGAGACGGTGATGCGCACGGCGTTGGTGAACGGGTCGGCGTTCTCATCCCACGCCTGTTTCAGGAGCTCTTCGGCGCTGACGACACCGCCTTCGCCGGCGATGAGCACTTCGAGCACGGCGAACTGCTTTCTGGTCAGCGCAACGTAACGGCCGTCGCGGTAGACCTCGCGGCGGAACGGATCCAGCCGTAGGCCCGCGAGCTCCCGCACCGGCGGCCTGCTGTGGCCACGCCGGCGGTCGAGCGCTCTGAGACGGAGGACGAGCTCTCGGAGCTCGAACGGCTTGGTGAGGTAGTCGTCGGCGCCGAGCCCGAACCCGGAGGCCTTGTCGTCGAGCCGGTCGGCAGCGGTGAGCATGAGGATCGGCATGCCGATGCCGGAGGCGACGACGCGTTGGGCGATCTCGTCACCGGACGGCCCCGGGACGTCGCGGTCAAGGACGGCGATGTCGTACGCGTGGAGGTTCAGCAGTTCCATGGCGGTGTCGCCGTCGCCGGCGATGTCGGCGGCGATCGCCTCCAGGCGCAGGCCATCGCGGATGGCTTCTGCCATGTAGGGCTCGTCCTCCACGATCAACACCCGCATGATCTCGATGCTGCCAGCCCGGACATATCGCCGGCATATCGAAAAACGCATACGTGCCGGCAACACCCGGCTGCCTTGACTGGGAGGCGTGCCCTACAGCCAGCCAGCGCGAGCCGCCGCCCGCCGTACGCGAGCCACCGTGGCCGGGCGGCGTCGCCGCCGCGCGCTGCTCGTCGCGGTACTCGCGTTGGTCCTTGCTCACGCGGCGTTGGCGGGAGCCGGCCACCCGCACAACGGTACGGCCGACCCGCTCAACGGCAGGGGTCGCACCTCCGTGTCTCCGGTCAGCTGGCCGCGGCGGGGACAGGCGGCGTTCGTGCTCGGCAACGGCCGGCGGGCGGCGAGCCCGCGTCAGCGGCCAGCCCCGATCGCCAGCCTGGCGAAGGTGATGGCCGCCTACCTGACCCTCGAGCGCTACCCGCTGAGCGGCGGACAGGACGGGTTCACGATCACCGTGTCCGCGGCGCAGGCGCAGGCCGTCGCCCAGGAGGCGCGGCAGGGCCAGTCGGTCGTGGCGGTGCAGCCCGGCGAGCAACTGACCGAGCGCCAGCTGCTCGAGGCGCTGCTGATCCCCTCCGGCAACAACATCGCCCAGATGCTCGCCGCCCAGGTGGCGGGCAGCCAGACGCGCTTCATCGCCGAGATGAATGCCGAGGCCCGCGCGCTCGGGATGGACCACACCATCTACACCGATCCCAGCGGGTTCGATCCGAGCACGGTCTCCACCGCCGCCGACCAACTGCGCGTCTTCCAGCAGGCGATGCGCTTCCCCGCCTTCCGCCAGATCGTCTCGATGCCCGGCGTGACGCTGCCCGTCGCCGGCACGCTCACCAACTACAACCCCCTGATCGCCGAAGGCTACGCCGGCAAGACCGGGTCGGACTCCGCGGCCGAGGGGTGCCTGGCCTTCTTCACCCGCGTGACGCTCGGCGGGCGCCGACAGACCGCGGTCGGCGTGGTGCTGGGACAGGGGCGGGGCAACGACACGACAGAGATCCTTGCCGCCGCCGGCGAGGCGGCCGAGCAGCTGGTCGACTCCGTTGCCAGGAGGTGGGTGCGCTACGCTGGTGGGGTCAGATAGCGAGGGCAACCCGAGGGCGAGACCTTCATCTGAACGTCCCCTTGCCGCGAAAGCCGCCTGATCTTCTGATGGCCGAGAGTCCACCTACGGGTGGGCTTTCCGCGTTAATGGGCCGGCAGCCGGATCAGGGCAGGATGTCGTTCAGCGTCGCCGTGAACCGCTCGCCTGACTCCTCGAGCTCGCCTTCGATGTGCAGGCGTGCCGGGCCCGTCTCGGTCCACAGGTCAAGGAAGTAGGCCCAGCCCGGGAGGTCGGGATCGTCGGACTTCGTGACCGCCTCGACCTGGTAGATCTCGCGCGATGGCAGCACCAACGACTCGGGGCAGTCATCCTCGACGCGGCGGCGCAGATCCTCGACGCTGAGCCGATCGCCAGAGGCGACACGGAGGTCCTCGTACTCGCCGTCCACGACGAGGCCGACGACGTCCTCCAGTGCCCGGTACATGGGCTCGGGCATCAACTCGAGCGATTCAACGATCTCTTCCCGTCCACCCAACTCCTGGCTCGGCGGCAGGTCAAGCCGGCTGTAGAAGTAGTCCTCGCACGCCGCGCGCGCCTGGCGGCGGATGCTCTTGGACAGCCCCGCGGCGCCCAGCGCGAAGCCCGCAGCATCGATCGCCTCCTCGAGCGTTCCGTGACGCCGCGTCAGTTGCGCGGTGATCGCGCGACCGTGCTCCGTGTCGCGCGCCACCGATGAGCCGTCCAGCAGAATCGAGGGAGCGTCGTGGCGGCTGTAACCCGCGCAGGCCCGCACCGCGGAGTGAAGGACGATGAGATGGTCGCCCATTACGCCCGCGCGGATGATGGATCGCCGGACGTCATCCGGATCAGGCGGCTGGGTGCTCGCGCGACAATCGCTCGAGCGCTGCCGCGGACTCAGGATCGCGGTCGAGGACGAGCTCGCGGACTGTGGCGGCGTCGAATCGTGCCGGCTCGGTCTCCCCAAAGAATTCCCCCAGCGTCCGGGCAAACCGGAGCGGGTCATCGAGGTGTGGAAAGTGACCGGCGTCGTCGAATATCTCGAGACGACTGCCGGGCATTGCCTCGTGTGCGGGCTGGGCGTGCTCGATCGGGATGATCCGATCGTGGCCGCCCCAGATGATCAGCGATGGCATCCTAGACGTCAGGTACAAGCGGTCTGTCGCGTTGATGCGCTGGCCGGTGGGGTCGATCACGGCACGCACCGTGTGGATGAAGGCGTTTCGCGCCTCGGCGTTGGCGAGCGACTGATACCCGCGCGCCATCTCCGTCAGGTCGGGGCGGGTGCGTAACCCGATCCGGCCGAGCGCGCGGGGGATGACGGACGCGACATCCAACACCCGCGGGTGCGCGAGCAGCGGTAACACGAATTCCGATCCTGGCAGCGTCGCGGCTCGCAGCAGCGGGTGGACGTCGTCACCGAGACCCCCGCTCGAGACGAGCACGAGCCGTTCACAGCGCTCGGGAAACTGGTAGGCGAACTGCATGGCTATCCCACCGCCAAGCGAGTGGCCGACGACGCTCGCGCGCTCGATATCCAAGCCGATCAGCAGATCCCGGATGCCCGAGGCATGCGCCCCCAGCGAGTAATCGCCGCGCGGCTTGGCCGAGTCGCCGTGGCCCAGGAGATCCGGCGCGACGACGGTGTGCTGCTCAGCGAGCAACCGCATGGTCTGATCCCACTGGGACGCCCGGCCGGCGACCCCGTGGATCAACACCACTGGCGGTCCCTGACCCGCGATGCTGAAGGTCACGCGATGGCCGTGCAACGAAACGTCGGCTCGATCGATCCGCGGAATCGCCCGCATATGACGGTCCCTCCCCCCAGTCCCCGGCTCCGTCCGGGGCTGCTCACGCGCAGGACTAGACGTCATTCCGCTCAGCGTACCCTGTCGGGGTCACCGGACACACCTCGCGGCCTGCGGCCTCGCCCCTGTCCCGTCGGACGAGCACAAGCAGCGAGCTCTCGGACGAACGGTTGCGCGCTAGCTGCGATGCGCTGTCCAACGAACGGTGCCGGTGTCGCATGTGTCGCCGGGGCCGTTGTCGTCTTTCTCGCGCAGCGTTCCGGTCACCTTCGAGCCGCTGGCATGCGCGGTGAACGCGATCAGCGGCTGCTGGGGCCCGGACAGCGACTGGTGATAGCTGAAGTTGCCCTTGCCATTGACGAAGCCGTTGGGCACGGAGAACATGCCGCCGCCACTTGACCCCGTCGTGCAGGGTTCGGTGATCGTCGGGTAGCTGATGGCGATGAAGCAGTGGGCGCTTGCCGAGGAGCCGCACCGGTCGGCGGTGGTGTGCGCTTCGATCTTGAACTTGAAGTGAGCCCCCTGCGAGGTCTTCGCCGAGTAGGTTCCCGTCTTGAACTTGACCGTCACGGGCTTCGCCGCGGCCGAGACGGCGAGCGCAAACAGCAGGACCGTCGTCAGGATTGCCAGCCGCCTCATCGCGGCTAACCCTACCCAATCCTCATGCAGCGCGATCTGGCCCAGCAACTGCTGCTCAGCACGAATGCGAGCGTTCCGCGGTTGACGGGTCGGCGTCCCCCGGCGAGGAGCCCGGGCAGGACGGCTCGAGGCCGAGCCCTTGCTGCACGGCGATCAACAGCTGCCGCAGCTGCTCGCGTTGCCCGTCGTCCAGGCCGACGAACAGCGCGCTCTCGGCCTCGCGCTGGGCCTCTGCGGCGCGGTTGAGGTGCTGCTCGCCGGCGGGGGTGAGGGTGACGAGGTGACGGCGACGGTCGGTGGGGTCACGCTCGCGGGCGATGAGATGGTCGGCTTCCAGGGGGTTGAGCATCGTCACCAGGATGCTGGGGTCGGTGCCCGTCGTCTGCCCCAGCTCGGATTGGCTCGTCGCGCCATGATCCTGCAGCAGGCCGAGCAAGTGAAACTGGCGAGGGGAGAGACGGCTCGCGGTGTGGGCGTCGCGGAGACGCCGCATCGCGACATGTCCGAGCAGCGCCAACAACAGCCCGGGACTCGAGCGCCGCTCCTCCAGCACTGCACCCGCCGCCGAGATGGACGGCCGCGGGATCTCGACGGGGGACGACTGCGTCAGCTCTCCGGCCATGCCAAGAAACTATAACTGTCTATATCATCGTGCCGACTCTATGGTCAATGGACCAAGAGCGTCGCGCGCGGACGCGCGACGAGACCATGAATCGACAGGAGACGGCCCGATGCCCGATGCCCTTGACCTCAATGGAGAGATCGCCGCTGCCATCGACGGTGCGGCGTTGCGCGGCGCGACACTCGCCCTCGCTTACGTCCGCGACGACCTCAGCCCCTCGGTGTCGTTTCGCGGCAGCACCCACGTGCACAGCCCGACCGAGCTTGCGCTGTGGGCCCGCAAACGCGACAGTGGACTCGCCACCGCGATCGCGGACCGCCCGCGCGTCTCGCTGGTCTACTACGGCGGACCCGATGGACCCGGAGCGATGTTCCTCTCCATCGAGGGACGCGCGCGCGTCGCGCCTGAGCTCAACGATGAGGTCTGGGAGGCGATCATCGACGGGGAACGCCAACAGGACCCCGAGCGCAACGGCGTCGCCGTCGTGATCGAGGTCGACAGCGTTGCCGGCGCGGGCGCGGGCGGCTACTTCCAGCAGGCCCGCGGCTAGGATCGCCGGCTGCGGCGGGTACGCGCCGGCGAGTCAGGGTGTAGCGCCGTCGAGCAGCAACTCGGTCCGGTACTTCGGAGCGAGCGCGACCGCCTTGGCGATGAACGCGGCAGTGGCGTCGTCGTCAAGCGGCGGTGGCGCGTCGGTGCGGTGGTTGAGGGGGACGCCGACCTCCTTGAAGAACTCCTCCTGGCCGGCCGGAGAACAGAGGCACAGCAGGCGCGCAGCCTGGTCGGAGACATTGCGAAACACGTGGGGAGCGTTGGCGGGCACGTTGATCGTCTCGCCGGCCCGCGCGATGGCGGTGACGCCGCGGTAGGTCAGCTCGATCTCCCCCTCGAGGATGGTGAACATCTCCTCGAAGTCGTGGCGATGGGGCGGCGGACCGCCGCCCGGCGGGACGTGCATGTCGATCAACGTGTAGCGCCCTGCAGTGTCGGCGCCGGAGACCAGGATCGTGTACGTGTCGCCGACCACCCCGAGATGCAGCAGGGACTCATCGATGTCGGGCCTGGCGTGCGTGAGCAACCGCGCTTCGTCGTCGGCGGGAATCGCGCCTGGCGACGTTGACCCGGCGGCCGAGGGGACGTTGTTCATGTGTGCTCCTAGGTCGTGGCATAAGCGGTGGAAATCGTCCGCTTATAGTTGGAGCCTACAGACCCGCGCCGTTGGCGCGGACACCTGAGACGATCGCTCCGGGATGCCGACCACCGCGACAGACATCCAACAGGTTGGGCGGCGGCTGCGCAGCGACGCCGCCGCCAACCGCGAACGCATCCTCGCCGCCGCCACGACGGCGGTCAGACGCGACGGCGAACGGGTGCCGATGGCAACGATCGCCGAGGAGGCCGGAGTCGGGATCGGAACCCTCTACCGCCACTACCCGACGCGCCCGGCCCTCTTAGCGGCGCTGACGCTGCGCTCCTTTGACCTCGTCCTCGAGCATGCGCGCACCGCGGCCCGAGGAGATCAGCCAGCCCCCATCGCGCTCACGCAGTTCCTCGAACAGACGATCGCCGCCCGCGACCAGTTCGTCCTCCCGCTTCATGGCGGTCCCGTCATGCACGACGACACGATCACCGCGCGCCAGCACGAGATCAGAAACCTCCTCGAACAGGTCCTCGCCCGCGGACGCCGAGAGCGAACCATCCGACCGGACGCCACGCCCAACGACATCATCCTCACCGGAGCGATGCTCGCCCAACCACTCCCGCACACGAGCGGCTGGGACCAACTCGCGCGTCGGCAAGCCAGGATCTTCGTCGCCGGCCTCGCCGTCAGTGATCCAGCACTCTCCGACCCGAACTTCCCCGGAACCTGAAACAGAGGCCCGGGCGCGAACGGCTCGCGGAATCCGCCATAGCGGAATCGGCCTGGCGGCCAGGAACAGGCTTGCGCGCTCGTTTGACGAACGGCCTAGTGTGTTCTCGGTCGTCTGCCCCACCTGATTTGAGATGAAGCCGCCGCTGTTTGACTACCGGTCTCCGTCGTCGCTCGATGAGGCCCTTGCTCTCCGTTCGGAATATGCCTCCGACAGCGTGGTGCTTGCCGGGGGCCAGAGCCTGGTGCCGATGCTCAACCTGAGACTGGCGCAACCGGAGGTGCTCATCGACCTCGGGCGCGTCGCCGAGTTGGCTGAGATCAGCGAGCTCGGTGGGGGTGTCTCGCTCGGCGCGATGGCTCGGCAGCGAAGCGCCGAACGATCCGGCCTGATCCGGGAACGGGCCCCGTTGGTGCAGCAGGCGCTGGGACACGTCGGGCATCCGACGATCCGCAACCGTGGGACGGTCGGCGGCAGCGTCGCGCACTCCGATCCCGCGGCGGAGCTCCCGGCGGTCTGCGTGGCGCTCGACGCCGAGCTCGTGGCGCGTGGCGTCGCGGGCGAGCGAACGATCGCAGCGGAGGACTTCGCCGTGGGCTTCATGACCACCGCTCTGGCTCCCGACGAGTTGCTGGTCGAGGTACGCATCCCCGCCGCCGCCGCGACCCGTCGCACGGCATTCGTCGAGATCGCCCGCCGGCACGGTGACTTTGCCCTCGTCGGGGTGGCCGTGGCGGTCGATCTCGACGGCGACGGGCTCATCAACGAGGTTCGGCTGGTCTTCACCGGTGTCGGTCTGATGCCGGTACGTGCCCGTGAAGCTGAGGCGAGTCTGCTCGGGACCCCCGGGGAGTCGGCCTCGGTCGCCAGGGCCGCCGGTCTGGTGACCGGCGAGCTCCAGCCACGGACCGACGGCCACGCCAGCGGTGACTATCGACGCCGCGTGGCCGGTGTGCTCGCCCGCCGCGCGCTGGCGGAGGCCATGGCGTGACCCTCGAGGTGGCCGTCACCGTCAATGGGCAACGACGTTCGGCCGGTGTCGATGCCCGTCGGACGCTCGCCGACTTCCTTCGCCACGATCTCGGCCTCACCGGGACGCACCTCGGTTGTGAACACGGCGTCTGCGGATCGTGCACGGTGCTCGTGGACGGTGCGTCGGCGCGGTCCTGTCTGATGCTCGCCGTGCAGGCATCCGGAACGGAGATCACGACGATCGAGGGCCTCGCCGTTGACGGCGAGCTGAACCCCCTGCAACAGGCGATGCGCGACAGCCATGGCTTCCAGTGCGGATTCTGTACCCCGGGCTTCATGATGACGGCCACGGAGCTGCTGCGCGAGAACCCTCGGCCATCGGAGGCGCAGGTGCGCGAGGCGATTTCCGGCAACGTGTGTCGCTGTACCGGCTACCAGAGCATCGTTGACGGCATCCTGCGTGCCGCGGAACTGACCGATGAGTAGCGCCGGCGCCGCCCGATTCGTCGGCCAGAGCGTCGCCCGGACCGAGGATGCGCGCATCCTCACCGGGCGCGGACGCTACATGGACGACATCGCCCTGCCCGGGATGCTCGAGGGCGCGTTCGTCCGCAGCGACATCGGGCATGCCCGGATCGCGTCGATCGACGCCACCCGGGCCCGGTCGATGCCGGGTGTCGTCGCGGTCATCACCGTGACAGAGCTCGAGGGGGCCGTGTCTCCGCTTCGGGTCGAGGCGGAGATCCCCAACTACCTGCGTCCGGTGTTCCATGCGCTTGCGGACGGGAAGGTCCGCTACGTCGGTGATCCGGTCGCCCTCGTCGTCGCTGAGAACCGCTACCTGGCGGAGGATGCGCGGGACGCGGTGGAGGTCGATTACGAGCCTCTCGACGCTGTGGTCACGATGGACCAGGCGGCTGACCCCCGCCTTCCGGCGCTGTTCGATGACGTCGGCTCCAACGTGTTCTACACCGAGGCGCTGAACTTCGGTGAGCCCGACGGCGCGTTCGCCGAGGCCGACCGGGTCGTCTCGGCGATGATCGACTCCGCGCGAGTCACGCACGTGCCGATGGAGGGCCGCGGCGGGGTGGCCGACTACCGTCCCGGGACCGACGAGCTGACATATCACGCCGCCTCGCAGGCGCCGCACGCGGCGCGGCAGGCGCTGGCCGCCCTGCTGAAGCATCCGGCAGACCGGTTGCGGGTGGTGATCCCTGACATCGGCGGGGCCTTCGGGCAGAAGGCCGGGCTGTCTCGCGAGGACCTGGTCGTCTGCGCCGCCGCCAAGATGCTCGGCCGTCCGGTGAAATGGGTCGAGGACCGGATCGAGAACCTCGCCGCGGCCGGACATGCGCGCGAGGAGACGATCGAGATCAGCGCCGCGGTGACGAACGACGGCACGATCCTGGCCCTCGACGTCAAGATGCGGCTCAACCAGGGCGCCTACCCGATGCTCGGAACGCCGACCCTTCTGTTCGGGTGGATCGTGCGCACGATGATTGGCAACGCCTACCGGATCAACCACATGCGGTGGTCGCTCGACGTCTACGCCACCAACAAGGCGTCCTACACCGCGTACCGCGGACCCTGGGCCGCCGAGACGCTGGCGCGGGAGATCCTCATCGACCGGATCGCGTATGAGCTGGAGCTCGATCCGGTCGACGCGCGCCGGCGGAACCTGTTGACGCTCGAGGAGCAGCCCTGCAAGATGATGACCGGCCCGACGATCGAGGCGGTCGCAGCGATCGACACGCTCGAGCGCGCCGTCGAGATCGTCGACTACGACGGGTTCCGCGTGCAGCAGCGTCGCGCCCGGGAGCAAGGCCGGCTGCTCGGCGTCGGCTTCTCGACCTATATCGAGCCGGCGCCCGGCCCGCCGGACTTCTTCGCGGCGATCGGCTTCACGATCGGCGGCGAGCGGGCCGTCGCTCGGCTGGAGCCGGACGGCCATCTGACGGTGGTCACGACCCAGGCTCCGCATGGCCAGAGCCACGAGACGACGCTCGCCCAGATCGCCGCGACCGAGTTCGGCGTGCCGATGGCGCACGTCCGGGTGCTCTATGGCGACACGGACACGGCGCCGTACAGCTCGATGGGGACCGGCGGGTCGCGGGCGGCGACGATGGCGAGCGGCGCCGCCCTGCACGCGACGCGCGCGGTCAAACAGAAGGCGCTCGCCTACGCCGGCAACATGCTCGAGATCTCACCTGACGACCTCGAGATCGCTGAGGCGCGCATCCGCGTGAAGGGCGACCCGGAGTCGGGGCTCGCGCTCGGGGAACTGGCTGCGGCGGTGTACGCCTCACCCCCGGACGGCGAGGAGAGCGATCTGCGCAGCGTCGCCCTGTTTGACCAACCGAGCGGCGGCGGCTACTCCGGCGGGACCCACGTCTGCTTCGTCGAGATCGACCCGGAGACCGGGATCGTCCGGATCCCGCGCTACGAGGTTGTCGAGGACTGCGGCTCGCTGATCAACCCGGCCGTCGTCGACGGCCAAGTGCGCGGTGGCGTCGCGCAGGGGATCGGCATCGCGCTCTACGAGCAGGCCCGCTACAACGAGGAAGGGATGTTCGTCTCCAGCACCTTCCTGGACTACCTCGTGCCAACGGCGATGGAGATCCCCAGCATCGGGGTCACGCATTTCGAATCCCCGCCGACGGATGAGGTCAACTACCGCGGCGTCGGCGAGGGCGGCACGATCGCGGCTCCCGCCGCGGTTCTGAATGCCGTCTCCGACGCGCTCGGCGGCACGCGCGTCGAGCAGTTGCCCCTCACTCCCGACCGTGTCGTGGCGTTGATCGACGTGGCGGGCGAGAGAGCGTAGCGCCGGCGAGCATCATGATCGCGCGGTGGCGATGCTGGAATGCGCTGATCGGCTGGGGGTTGGCGGCCGCGACTGCGGCGGTGCTCCTGCTGGGCGTCTCGTCGACGGCGGCGGCGCGTACCACGGACGCGTCGGTGGTGCGCGGCCTTCAGCGTCTCGTGTCTGCGCCGGGCGGTCCGATCGGTGCGATCGCGACCCTGTATCGCGACGGCGACACGACCGTCCTGAGAGCGGGAAGAGCCGACGTGACCCGTCCGGGGGCACCCCGCCTGGGTGATCACATGCGTATCGCCAGCATCGCCAAGGCGTTCAGCGGTGCTGTCGCGCTGCACTTGGTGGCCCAGGGCCGCTTGGCTCTGGACGACACGATCGGGCAAGAGCTCCCCGGGATGATGCCGGCGGCGTGGTCGGCGGTCACGGTGCGCCAGATGCTCGACCACACCAGCGGACTGCCTGACTACACCCAATCAGATGGTTTTCGCGAGCAGGCGACCAAGGACCCGAGGGGCTACGTCTCGCCGATGCGGATCATCGACTGGGTACGCGATGCCGGGCTCAACTTCACGCCGGCCTCACGCTATGAGTACTCCAACACCGACAACATCGTCGTCGGTCTGATCGCCCAGCGAGTCAGTGGCCAGTCCTACGGTCAGTTGCTCTCCAGGATCGTCTTCCGGCCAGCGGGGTTGACCCAGACCACCTTCCCAACGCGCAGGGTCTCGCTGCCGGCGCCGTTCCTGCACGGCTATCAGGTCCAGCCGGGCAAGCCGCCGCAGGACGTCACGACCTTTCTGAGCCCGAGTGGTGCCTGGGCATCGGGCGCCATCGTCTCCACCCCGTCTGACCTCGGGGCGTTCATCCGGGCGGATCTCGGCGGTCGGTTCTTCGGTCCGGCTCAGCGGCGCCAGCAGCTGCGGTTCGTCCGCGGCTCGTCGAGCCCGGCCGGTCCGGGCACGAACTCCGCGGGTCTGGCGATCTTCCGTTACCAGACGCGCTGCGGCACCGTCTACGGTCATACCGGCAACTTTCCCGGCTACGTGCAGTGGGCCGCCGCCACGGCGGACGGTCGGCGATCGGTGACGACGTCGTTCAACATCGCCGCCCCGACGGGCGCCCTGCTGGCGCAGTTACGCTCGGTCCAGGCATCGGCGGTCTGCGCGCTGCTCGGTAGGTGACGGGGCCTAGACGGCGAGGCGGTAAACGATCTGCGGGTCGCGCTTGCCCTTGATCTGCAGCTCCACGCGTGTCCCGACCGGGGCACGCAGCCCGTCCGCGACGCGCTGCGAGAGCACGACTTCACCTCCGGCGGCCTGGGCCTGCAGCCGCGAGGCAGTGTTCACGACATCTCCGACAGCCGTGAAGTCAAACAGCGCGCGCTGGCCGATGTTGCCAACGAACGCCTCCCCGACATCGATCCCGACCCCCATTTCAACGAAGGGCTTTACCCCCGACGCATACCCGACACTACGGAGAAGCTCGCAGGCATGTTCGAGCATCAGGGCGGGAACGTCGCCGTGCGCCATGTCGCGCTTGAGATCGGGCAGGTAGAGAGCCATCACCTCGTCTCCGATGAGCTTGTCGATTACGGCATCGGGAAAGAGCACGTCCTCGGCGCACCGATAGAAGCGCCGCAGGAGCCGCGAGGCCTCTTCAGGATCAGCGCCGTCGAATTGGGCCGTGAAGCCCCGTAGATCGGCGAACAGCACCCCGATGTATTGCGTCATGCCGCCGGGTGGTGAGAACTCCACGCATGTCCCGCACACGGTTGGGTTCTTTCGCGAAGGCCGGTAGCCGAGCGGCCCGACGATCCAACGCCCCGGCCCAGCGAAAGGTGCACCGCAGATCCCGCACCGCGGGCTACTCGGAAGCGCCCGGAAGATCGCGGCGGCCACGCCTCCGAGCCCATGCTCGTGAAGGCGCCAGGCAACCTCCCAGTCCTCCGGAGCGAGCGGCTCGCCGGCTGCGCGGCCGGCTGCGCGGCGAAGCTTCCTCACCGCCATCCGCTGCCATAACGTCGGCTTTGATCGCACCTCCGCCCCCTCGCGAGGTCCCGTCATGCCGCGACCCTACACCGATCAGCGCCCCGAGCACGGCTCCCCGCCGGCGGGCTGGACGGCCGCGGTACGCTTTGGCGCAGGGACATGGGTACGGGGGGACGTCGCGAAGCGGTGTTGGATCGGTGGTGCCTAGCAGCCACCTGGGTAGTCGTGGTGCTTGCGCTGGGGCTAGCGGTGGCCGGGCCGGCGCGTGCGACCGCCACGATCCAGGTGAACACCACATCGGACGAGACATCCACCGGCAACGGCACCTGCTCCTTGCCCGAGGCGGTCCTCTACGCCGACGGCACGGCCGAGTCCGACTGCGCGCCCGGCACGGCGACCGGCACGACGACGATCGTCGTCCCGGCAGGCCACTACATCCTGGGCATCGCGGGCACGCTCACGCTCAGCCGCACCACTGTCCTGAACGGAGCCGGCGCGGGCAACACCGTCATCGACGCCACCAGTCACGGCCAGATCTTCTCGATCCAGGCGTCCGCCGACGTCACCATCAACGCGGTGACCATCACCGGCGGCGTGAGCGGCCTCACGCCGTGCCCTCCGCCGGTGACCATCTCCTGCGAGCTGGCTGCGGCCAATGGGCTGCCGGGAGGCGGGATCGCCAACGCCGGAACCCTGGCGCTCAATGACGCCGCGATCACCGGCAACCTCGCGTCGGGAGGATCCACTTCAGGGCTCGGTACGTCCGCCGCGCCCGGCGGGGCCGGTGGCGGCATCGCCAACACCGGGATGCTCACGATCACCGACAGCGCGATCACCGCGAACAAGACAGCCAGCAATCCCGGCTTCGAAAACCCGATCACCGGCGGCAACGGCGGCAACGGCGGCGTGAGCGGGGCCGGCGGCGGGATCGACAACACCGGCACGCTCATCATCACTGGCTCCACCATCTCGGGCAACGCGACCGGCCCGGGCGGCGACGGTGGCGACGGCGGCCCCGGGTCGTCGACGATGGCGGAGGGTGGCGGGGGCCATGGCGCCGCCGCGGGCGCGGGCGGAGGGATCGAGAACACGGGCAGCCTGACGATCACCTCCTCCACCATCTCGGGTAACGCCACCGGCGTGGGAGGCAACAGCGGCAACGGCGGGGTCGCGATGGGTGGAGGGTCGGGCGGTGGCAACACGTTCCTCGGCGGGAGTGGCGGGCCCGGTGGCGGCATCGACAGCAGCACCGCCATCACCGTCCAGAACTCCACCATCGCCGGCAACACAACGGGCGGCGTGGGAAGCCAGGGCATCCCCGGCGGAGGCGGATCGGTGGGCGGCTCCCCGGGGGTTCCCGGACCGGGAGGCGGCCTCAACCAGGCCGCCGCCGGCGCGACCCTCACCCAGGACACGATCGCCGGAAACGTTGCCACCGGGGCCGGGGGCGGGCTGGACGCCGCGGGTGGCGCGGTCGTCTCCATCGGCAACTCGATCGTTGCCTCAAACCGTGGCGGCGGGTCACTGGTCAACTGCAACGGACCCGTGGTCCCGGGGGCCAACGACATCGTCTTCGGCGACAACACCTGCGGCGTGGCCCAGAGCGGGGACCCGCGGCTCGGGCCGCTGGCGGCCAACGGCGGGCCCACCCAGACGATGGCCCTGCTGCCCGGCAGTCCGGCCATCAACGTCGTGTCCGCCAATAACTGTCCGCTGAGCACCGACGAACGCGGCGTGGCTCGCCCGCAGGGCACCGGCTGCGACGCCGGCGCCTACGAGGTGGCGCCCCCGGGACTGGCCTCGGCCACGGCCGCCGACGCAGGGACCACTCAGGGCGTCGTGACGGCGACGATCGCGCCCAACCTGCGCGACACGACCGTCGTCGTCCGTTATGGGACCACGAGCGCCTTCGGCTCCGCGACCCCGGCCCAGGACGTCGGCGCGGGCAACGCGCCCGTGGCGTTCAGCGCCGGCGTGGGCGGCCTGGTGCCGGGGCGGACCTATCACGCCGAGATCGTCGCCTCCAACGCCGACGGGACGACCACCGGCGGCGAACTGACCTTCACCACGCGGCCCGCGGTGGGCGCGGCGTTCGGCAGGCGGATCATCCACGGGGACGTTCTGCTGGCGACGATCACGTGCGGCGCGGGCAACCCCACCGACGTGTGCCGCGGCCCGGTGACACTGACGGCGCACCAAACGACCGAGGGCAAGAAGGTCGTGGCCGTCTCAGCCGTTGCCGCCAAGCCGAAGGCCGGCACGGGTCACGGCAAGCGCAAGAAGCCCAAACGCACGACGGCACGGGTCACGCTCACGACGGCCAAATACTCGATCCCGACCGGACACAGCAAGACGCTGAAGCTCACGCTCAACGCCGGCGGCCGCCGGCTGCTGGACCGCTTCTACACCCTCCCGGCGACGCTGTCGATCGCCGGGACCACCAAACGTAGTCAGAAGGTCGTGTTCAAGTTCGGGCGCCTGCACATCTCCCCCGTGTTCACCTGGATCTTCAGCGCCACCTTCACGTCGGCGCAGGAACTGAGGGTCGGGCCGCTCCCGGCCCACGCCAGGGTGGCGGTGTTGTGCCGCGGCGGCGGCTGCCCATTCTCGCGCCGCAGCCTCACCGCCAAGCGGCGCAAGCTCGACCTCGAGCCGCTCCTGAAGGGCAAGCGGCTGCGACCGGGCGCCGCGCTGGCCCTCCAGATCACTGCACCGGGAGACGTCGGCGAGGTCGTGACGTTCACGATCAACAGCGGCCGGGCCCCGACCGAGCGCTTCGCGTGTCTGCTCCCGGGCAGTCGATCGCCGACGGCCTGCGCCGCTTGACGACGCCGACGGCCAAGCGGGCACACCCCCACGAGAACCCTTGGTGGCCGGCGATCCAAACGCAGGTAGGTCTCGTGTCCGCCGTCTGGACAGCGCGGTGTGGAGAGGATAGGCTCGCGGCATGGACCGGGGGCGTCGGGTTGCAGGGGTGGTGAGTGTGGTGCTCGCGCTCGTGGCGCTGTTGTCAGCGTCTGCCGGCGCGACGGTCGTGTCGCTTGGCACTGACGCGCGGTCCTACACCCCGCCCCAGCTAGTGGTCGACTCCATCGGGGTCGGCTACACCTCCTGGGCAGACGGCGGCGCGGGCCAGTCGCTGCGGACGTGCCGGTTGGCGCCACACGCGTCGGGATGCGAGGCCCGTCACACCTTTTCGTTCCCGGGGGTCGCCACCTCCGCGGACTCCGGTAACGCACCGGTGTTCACCGCCGCCGGTCAACTCGCAGTGCTCGACAGTCGCTGTTGCGTGATGTCAAACCAGAAGGTGCTGTTGACCTCGGCCGATCACGGCACGACGTTTACCGGCCCGACCGCGATCGTCTCAGACCATGCCACCGGGATGACCGGCAACCTCCTGGACTTCGCGCCGGGCGCGCTGGGCGTCG
The DNA here is from genome assembly GCA_963758035.1 of uncultured Actinomycetota bacterium. Classification (GTDB taxonomy): domain Bacteria; phylum Actinomycetota; class Thermoleophilia; order Solirubrobacterales; family Solirubrobacteraceae; genus Palsa-465. The sequence goes on along the minus strand of CAVWTW010000008.1, from coordinate 148,525 downwards.
GGAGCCCGGAGGAGCTGCTGACCAGCAGTACCAATGCCGTGACCGGCGGTGGTTCGATCCAAGCCACCGGCCTTGGCCCGGCGGCGACCGACCCCGGCTGGTACACGCCACCCGTGGCCTCCGGCTCGCTGAGCCAGAGCATCGGCCGGTCGGGCTCGACGCTGGTTGCCGTCTACACCAGCCAGACGACCCCGCATTACTCGACCTTCTGGGTCCGTTATCAGGGTGGCGATCCCAACGTTGCCGCCAGTTGGTCAGCGCCGCAGTCGCTGTCGCCGTTGCCCTCTCTTGACTCAAACGCACAGCTCGCCGGCGGCCCGGCCGGGATCGTCGTTGCCCGGAGCATCGCCACTCCAGGCGACAACGAGCGGCTAATTGTCCAGCGGTTTACCGGCTCGGGATGGTCGAGCCCCGTAGCGATCACCAATGATGCGGCGGGCGAGCGGTTCGGGATCTCCCAGACCCCGGCGGGGATCGTCTACGTGATCTGGAGGGACACCGATGGGTCGTTGCGCTACGCGGTCGCCAGGAGCAGGTCAGCGACGAGGTTCGGCAAGAGCGTGAAGCTTGCGACTCGCGGTGAGATCGAGTTCCCGCAGATCGCCGTCAACGGCGAGGGCGCAGGCTGGGCGACGTGGACCGATGACCGCACGCCATCGCACGTGTCCGCCGCGCCCATCGTTCCGCGGCCTAAGGTCACCCGGTCAGGAGTGGTGTCGCTGCGGACCCCGCGCGAGTGCGTCGCCATCGGCGGGAGCTTCCCGGTCTCGCTCGCGGTGTCAGGAAAGGCGCAGCTGACAGGCGTGCGGCTCTCGGTCTCAGGCGGCAAGGCCAAGTCGGTCGCCCGATCGCCCTATCGCACGACACTGACGCTCAAAGCGGCCTCCAAGGCCGTCGTCGTTGCGCGCGTTCGGCTGCCGCGCACGCACGGGCACGCGCGATCGGAATCGATCCGCGCCACGCTCACCGCGTGCCCCTGACCATCGGCCGTCGGCGCACGGTTTCGGAGAAGCCGGCGCTGAGTGTCGTGGCGTTACCCGTGGCGTCGGTCACCTTGACGCGGACGGTCAGCTTGAGCCTCTCGTGCGACCCCCGAGTTCTGCTTTTGTCGTTGGCGGGTGCTATCGGGCGGGCCCTCGGAGAGCTCGCAGCGTGTGTGGGCGGCGGCGTGACCGGTCCTGCAGTGTCAGACGGCGGGAGTCTCGGGGCGCCTGCGGTCGCGGGTATCGCTCATTGTCGTGCGAGTAGCGCGTCGGGCGTGAGGTCGGCGATTGTGGGGTACCCGTCGACGGCCATCAGCAGGTCGGCCTCGGCTAGCAGCGATCGCAGAACGTGAACGATTCCGTCCTCGCCGCCCAGGGCCAGCCCGTATGCATAGGGACGGCCGATGCCGACAGCGCTGGCACCGAGCGCGAGCGCTTTGACGATGTGTTCGCCGCCGCGGACGCCCGAGTCGAAGATCACCGGCGTGTCTCCAGCCGCGTCGATCACGGCTGGCAGCATGTCGATCGCGGCTGCACCGCCGTTGGCTTGGCGGCCACCGTGATTGGAGCAGTAGATCCCGTCGATCCCTGCGTCGATCGCGCGGCGCACGTCCTCGGGATGGCAGATGCCCTTGAGCACCAGCGGCAGCTTCGTGAGTGACCGGAGCCACGGGAGGTCATCCCAACTCAGCGTCGGGTCAGAGAACCCGATCGCCCACTGCAGCGCGGCCGCGCGGATGTCCTCCTCCGGCGGCTTTTCGAGCTTTGCGCGAAATAGCGGGTCGGAGAAGTAGTTGGCAAGGCACTTGCCCTGCAGCTGCGGGAACGATCCGAGCGCTAGATCACGCGGCCGCCATCCGAGGATCTGCGTGTCGAGGGTGACGACGATCCCTTTGAAGCCGGCAGCTTCGGCTCGCGCTACAAAACTCGCCGCCAGCTCGCGATCGGCGGGCGTGTAGAGCTGGAAGAGCCCAGGCGTGTCACCCAGCTGCGCGGCGACGTCCTCGAGTGGATCGACCGACAGGGTCGACGCGATCATGGGCACCCCGGTCCTAGCTGACGCCCGCGCCGTTGCCAGATCGCCATGCCCGTCCTGCGCACACAGACCGATCACGCCGACGGGCGCGAGCAGCAGCGGCGTCGGCAGCACCATCCCGAACAGCCGGACCGACAGGTCGCGCTCAGACGCGCCGGCGAGCATCCGGGGGACGAGCCCCAGCCGGTCAAACGCCGCCACGTTCACGTCCTGAGTGAACTCGTTGCCCGCCGCGCCCGCGACATAGGACAGGACGTCTGCAGGCAGCGCGGACCGCGCCCGTTCCTCGAGCGCCGCATAGCTCAACGGCAGCGCCGGACGCGCGCCCGCCAGCCCCGCAAAATAGATCTCGAACTGGAAATCCCCGAAGTTCGGCATGACCCGAACCCTATGCCAAAGCACAACACCCGGCTTCGCCGTTCTGACCTCGGCGGCGTGCCCGGATCCCGGCGCGCGCTCCTCCCCTCGCCACCCCGCGCCGCGACAGCGCCCTGGAAGATCGGCTCGTCTCCGGTCTGTCCGGTGATCACTGCAAACAGCGTCACCTGAAGGCGGTCAACCAAGCCGGCCCTGGGCCAGACGGCGGCGCAGCACGGTGCCGAGCTCGGCCATCTGCCGCTGTGACACCTCGGCGGAGAGGATCACCTGCGACCCGTGAAACGTGCCGGCCCATTGGTGCAGGTCGACGGTCACGCCCGCCTGGAGCAGCCGCAGTGCGTAGGTGATGGCTTCGTCGCGGTTGGGGTCAAACTCCGCGCTGGTGATGTAGGCGGGGGGCAGGCCGGACAGATCGGTGGCGCGCGCCGGCGCGGCGTACGGCGAGGCCGACGCGGGACCCAGGTAGTGGCGCCATGACGCGGCAACCTTCTCACGCGTCATAAACGGCGTGTCGGCGAAGTGCCGTGCCGACCACGTCTCCTGCCGGTCATCGATCTCGGGCTGGTTGAGTAGCTGGAGACAGATCGCCGGTCCCTGCTCGTCACGTGCTCGTAACGCCACCGCGGCGGCGAGTCCCGCGCCGGCAGCGTGGCCGCCGATCGCGATCCGTTCTGGGTCGATGTTAAGTTCGGCCGCGTGCTCGGCTGCCCACGCCAAGACCGCGTAGGAGTCGTCCAGGGCGGCCGGGAACCGATGCTCGGGCGCCCGGCGATAGCCGACGGAGATCACCACCGCGCCGGAGCTCTCCGCGACCCGAACGGCCCACGGCTGCTCGGTCTCCAGGTCACCCATGACAAAGCCACCGCCGTGCAGCCAGACGATCGCGCCCTGCGTGCGCTGCGGGCGATAGATCCGCACCGGCACGTCCGGGTCCGAGGGCACCGTGCGGTCCTCGATGTCCATGTCTGTGGTGTCGGGTGCGGGGGCAGCGCCGACCAATGCGGCGAGGTTCCTGCGCGCGGTGAGCGGATCAGTCAGGTCGGCTGGGGGGAACATCGGGATGAATGCTTCGAGTTCGGGGTCGATATTGGCCAATGTCACTTCAATGCTCATCTGTTCCTCCTGAGGTGTCGGTTCCGGGAGTGCACGAAGACTCGCTCCGCCGTGAGCCGAGCAAGTCACGCACCCGGCATGTCGTCACTGCTCGCCGGGCGGGATGTTGTGGTTGCGCCGGAACAGGTTGTCGGGGTCGTAGCGGCCCTTGATCTCGCGGAGCCGGTCCCAGGTCGGGCCGGGATAGGCGGCGCGAATCGTCGACTCATGTACGTCGCCGAGGAAGCCGACGTACCCGCCCGCTCCGGCGGTAGCCAGCGCGTCGGCGACGCCTTTGACCCATGCCTCATGGGTCGCCTCCTCGTCACCGTCGGCGTACATGGCCGCGACGTTGACGAACAGGCCGTGATCGCGGTGTGCAAACGCAGTGGCGTCGTTGGGAGTGCGCGCGACCGCTCCGCCGAGCACCCGCAGTTGCACCGCGCTCATCGTCGCTGTGGACCGCGGGAGCCATTCGAGGATTGCCTCGGCTCCATTCTGCGCCAGCGAGTGGGCGAAGAAGTTCGCGCCTGAGGCGAAGCGCACGGTCTGCTCCGGAGCCTCGTAGAGCTCCCGGTAGAGCATCGGCCGGACCATGTCGGCGTATGGCTTGGCGAGCGCGCGGAAGGGTGCCAGCACCGCCTCGCCGCACTCGACGGGCCCGGCGTAGGCCATCTGCGCGATGAGGATCGCCTCACCGTGCGCATCCTCAGGGATGAATGGCATTGGCGGCGCGGACATGACGTTGGCGATCGTCGAGAGGTCCTCCGGTGCCGCCGTCGCTGCGTCGAGAAAGCCGGTAATCACCTCTGGCGTCGCCGGCAGGATCAACATGCCTCCGACGATCCGCGAGACCTGATGCAGCCGCAGCTTGATGCGGGTGACGACGCCGAAGTTGCCCCCGCCGCCCCGGATCGCCCAGAAGAGGTCGGGTTCACTCGACTCACTCGCCCGAACGAGCTCGCCGTCCGCGGTCACCACGTCGGCCGCGAGCAGATCATCGATCGTGAGCCCGTTCCTGCGTGCCAGGAAGCCGATGCCGCCGGCGAGGGTGATCCCACCGATGCCGACAGAGCCCGTATCGCCCAGGCCAGTGGCAAGGCCGCGCTGGCCTGTCGTGGCCGTGTACTCGCCCGCGGTGATGCCGGTTTCCACCCAGGCCGTGCGGCGATCTTCGTCGAGTTCGAGCCCCTTCATCCCCGAGAGGTCGATGACGATTCCGCCATTGCTGGTTCCGTGGCCGGCGAAGCTGTGGCCGCCGCTACGCACGGCCAGCTCGAGGCCGGCCTCCCGCGCAAAGGAGACCACGCGCACCACATCTCCAGCATGCGCGACGCGCACGACGGCGAGCGGGTAGCGATTGACGCCCTCCAAGACAACGGCTCGTGCCTCGTCGTAGCCGAGAGCGTCGGGGGCGATCAGCTCGCCGCTGAGCTCCGTCGGGAGATCGCCGATCTGAATTTCCTGTGGGGTTGACGCCATCTACTTCGATCCTTTCTTCTTCGAGGAGGCGCTATCGGTTAGACGGATGCGCGTGTTTCACCTACAAGGTCCCGCGACCACCGCTGACAGCGCTACACGAAGTTCGCGCACGACCAGGGCCGCCGTCTGCGAACTTCGCGCGTCTGCATACTTGTGTCAGCCGTTACGGGTCACTACCGTTGCGGTGCTGTGAACGTCATCGAGGCGCAGCGGGCCGTCGACCGTGTGACGCACGCGGTGCGCGAGCGAGAGGACGAGCTGGTCGTGCGGATGCTCGAACGATTCGCCGACGACGTGCCTCATTCCGGCGTCGGCCAGGACCCGGACATGACCGCCGCGGTGCGCCTGAGCTGTTACGGCAACCTCCACGCCGCGCTGTCACAGCTGGCGCGCGGAGGCCCCCCGTTGCCATCGGGCCCGCCCGCCGAGGCGATCGAGGCGGCACGGACGTCCGCGCAGGCCGACGTCCCGTTGGCCGTCCTGCTGCAGACCTATCGGGTCGGTCAGGCGGTCTGCTGGGATGCGATGCTCGACGCCGTCGATGCGATGGCGGAGCTCGACGGCCAGACGCGGACCGACGCGCTGCGCTTCTGCACGCAGTATCTCTTCGCCTACGTGGACGCCGTGATGCCGTTCGTCGCCGATGAGTACACACGCGAGCGCGACCGGCTGCTGCGCGGACGCGAGCAACGTCGGGTCCAGCTCATCCGCGATCTCCTCGACGGCGGCGACGTCGACAGCGGCAACCTCGGCTACGACCTCAACGCGGTCCACCGCGGCGTCGTCGCGTGGGGTGCGGGTGCCGAGGCCGAGCTCGCACGCCTCTCCGAGGCGCTCCACGCCCACGCGCTCGTAGTCGCCGTCAGCGGCCAGACCATGTGGGGGTGGCTCGCGGGCGGCGACGGCAGCGACGATCGCGCACTGCGCACAGCCATCGGAGAATGGCCAGGCGGTCTGGCGTTCGGGCGGGCCGCCACCGGCCCCGACGGTTTCCGCCGCAGCCACCAACAGGCCCGAGCCGCTCACCGCATCGGAGTGGCGATGAGTGCCGCGATCACCCACTTCGACGACGTCGAGCTCGAATGCCTGATGCTGGCCGACGAGCGCGCGGCGCGGGCCTTCGTCGCCAACCAGCTCGCACCACTCGACGCGGGCCGCGACGGAGCGAAGTTGCGCGAGACGCTCAGCGCGTATTTCGCGTGTTCCTTCAACGCGTCTGCGGCCGCCGCGAAGCTCAAGGTCAACGATCGCACGATCGCTTACCGCCTCAACAACATCGAGCAACTGCTCGGACGCCCGGTGCGCGCACGTCACACCGAGCTGCAGGCCGCGATCCGCCTCGAACGCGTGCTCGGAAAGCCCTAGCCGCGCGTGGTCGCCGATCCTGCGGGGAGCTCTGACCGCCGCGGTCAACCCCGACGAGGTCAGCCCGAAGTCATGCCCGGTCGCTCCCGGCCGGTTGACTAGGAGCCGGTAACCGTCTCCTGGGCCCAGCCCGAGGAATGCGAGCTGGTGCTGACGGCGACCGTGATCGTGTCGGTCCCCGGCGGTGTGGGGACGGTGACCGAGAAGTGACCATTGGGGGCGGCGCTGTCGACGACCGTGGTGGTGTCGGTGGTGGAGCCAGGCTGGGCAGAGGAGACCGAGACGTCACCCCGTGGGACGGTCGTTCCGCTGACCACCGTGGAGCCGGTCACGACAGCACCGCTGGCCGGCGAGGTGATGGCGACGGGCAGCACCGTCGGCGCGCCGGCGGCCACGTAACGGTTGCGCGTGATCGCGGGCTGGTCGACGAGCGTGCCGGTTTGCAGGTCGCGCACCAGCCGCACATACTGGCCCTCGGCCCAGATCAGGGGCGTAGCCGAGCCGGCCGCCTGGCCGTCGACGAAGCCGATCGACGCGCTGGCCGGATCCGAGCCGTAGGGCGCGGCCGGGATGTTCGGGTCCTCCCAGACCTGCTCGGGCTGGAGGCCGATGCCCCACGACATGCGGCTCATGGCGAGCGCAAAGCGCTCAGCTCCGCCGTGGTCACCACTCTGAAGCTGCTGCTCGGAGCGCTCGCCATCGAGGATGGGCCATAGGTGACCCGAGCCGACGCCATTGAACGAAGGTGCGCCGCTGGGTGAGCAGCTGGTCGGATCGGGTTCGTAGCAGTCGCCGTAGCCGTCGGTCGAGCCGGTGGATTGCACTCCGTAGCGATGCCAGCCGGGCCCCGACGGTGTCTGGCGCTCCAGGACCGAGTCGACCACTCCCAGCGAGGACTTGACGTCCGGGTCGTCAGCGGGGAGCTCGCCGAGCCGGGTCAGCTCGAGGAAACCGGCGTCGACCACGTTGCGCTGATCGACGTTGGTGAGGCTGCCATTGTTGAGGTTGTAGGTCGCGGGGGCGTTGGGGTCCCCGGTCGGCGACAGGCGAATGAAATAGCGATGGTTGCCATATGGCCCCGTGTCGGTGACCGTCCAGGACTTCACGTTGCGCTGGTAGTCGTCGGCGGTGGCCTGGTACAGCCGCGCCCGCGTCGGATCGCCGGCCTGCTGAGCCAGGTGGGCCGCCGCAGTCAGTCCGGCGATCTCGGAGGCGATCGTCGACGGCGAGTAGCCCATATGCTCCTCCCAGCGGTCCTCGCCGTAGTCGGGACCGTGGTTGACGATGAAATCGGCGTCGGGCCGGATATGTGCTGCGTAGAACGACTTGTCCCCCGCGAAGCCCGCCTGCCACGCCATCAACAGGGGATACGCGTCCTCGTCGACCTCGAAGAGACCGAACGTATCCGGGGCCACCTCCCCGTCCACGAGCGAGTCACGAGGAAAGGTGCCGTCGGGCTGCTGAGCCCGGTCAAATAGGAAACTGACCATCTGCCGGGCGCTCGTCCGGTCACCATCGGCGAGCAGGCCGGTGAACGTCTCGTAGCTGTCACGAGCGAAAACCGAGCGATATGTGTAACCGGCATGGGTGGTGAGCGCCAGCATCGACTGCCCCCAGGGATCGGCGGGCGCGGCGACGAAGGCGCCGGGGTACGTCTTGTCCTCCGCGGCCTTGATCACGTTGGCCGACAGCCAGTAGGGAAGGGCGTCGCTCGCCGGGGGCCTGTCGAGCGTGGCGTCGTAGGCGTGCCAGCCATCCAGATACTGACTCAGAATGGTGGTGTACGACGTCGCCGCACTGCGCTGCGCGGTGTCGACCGCGGCCGTCGGCGTGGGCCCAAACCCGAGAGCGAGGGTGAACGGACGGGTCGGATGATTGATCTGCGCCGTCTGGACGACGTTGCCGCCGAGCGCAGAGCGGTAGGCGTAGCGCAGGCGGTGATAGGTGTCGAGCTCGCTCAGGCCGTCGGTGGGCGTGCCCACGAAGCCGCTCGACGCGCGCAGGAACGGCCGGTCGCCCGCCAGCGCACCGGCCACCGGGGCGGCGAACGGCCCGGTCGGCAGGGTGGTGTCCGAGGACACCAGGGCACCGCGGTCGATCACCGCATCGTTGGGCAGCGCGTTGGTCTTGCCACCCCCGCCGGTGTTGTCGATCGTCGCGTCATAGCGGACATAGACCTCGAGGCGGCGCAACGCGGCCTTCGAGGTTGCGCCGAGCGGTTCAAGCGTCGTGTGGATGACGACGCTGGCGCGAGCCGGATCGGTCAGGTAATCGGTGATCAGCCTGAATCGATGCGCAGCATCGGTGCTCGTCACCCGGCAGACCATCCCACTGCGGTCGGGCGAGCTGACCGTATAGGTCATGTCGCGCTGCTGAAGGTCAGCGAACGAGCGGCCGTCAGTGACGATGTACTGCATCGTGCTGACATTGCTGTTCTCGATCGTCGGGCTGAACGTGTCAGAAAGGACGCCGTCAGCGACCGAGTACCAGACCTTCGACGTCGTGTCTCGCGCAGTGCCGAAACAGTCCTTGCGAGCCAGGTCGAGATATGACTGGGCACCGGGGCCGCCAGGCGCAGAGACCGCCGCGCCGGCCGTCCCCGCGGCCAATGTCAGCGCAACAATGAAGACCGCCACCAACCCTGCGCCAATGGCGTCTCTCCGTCGCATCAAGATCTACCTCCCGCCGGTACGACTCGCTCGCCAGTCTACCCTCGCCCCGGCACAGCAAACCTCGGGGAGCCGCCCAGCACATCGTGCTCCAGGACAACAAACGACCGTGCCGGACACCTAGGACGGCTTGATCGCCTTGACCGATAGCTCCCAGAGACGCTCGGCGTTCTCCGGATCGACCGCGTAGGACGCGACCCCGGTCAGTTCGCCCTGGGGGTCGAACCCGTCAGGCAGCGGCTCGGCTTCATTGCAGTCCTCGAAGTAACGCCCGCCGGTGCCCTCCAGACCCGGCCACGTGGCGACGAGGACCGAGGTTGCGGCCCCCTGCTCCATCGTCTTGAAGCGCGTACGCTCACCTCGGTCGCGCGCATCCGCCTCGAGTCGCTCCTGCTCGCGGTACTCGGCCATCTGCTCCGGCGGCATGTGGCGCGACAGGTTGGTCGCGAGAATCCCGCCGGGATGCACGGCGTTGGCGAAGATCCCATCGCCGGCCCAGCGCCGGGTCGCCTCGACGGCGAGCAGGATGTTGGCGGTCTTCGACTGTCCGTAGGCCCCGAAGGGCGTGTAATCGCGGCGCTCGAAGTTGATGTCGTCAAACACGACCGGTGAGTACATGTGCCCGCGCGAGCTCAGTGAGACGACGCGCGCGCCGCCGGCGGCGGCCAACGCCTCGTGGAGGCCGTGCGTCAGCGCGAAGTGCCCGAGATGGTTGACGGCGAATTGCAGCTCCCAACCGCGCGGATCGAGTTGGAGCTCCTGGAGCGCCATCACGCCCGCGTTATTGATCAGCAGGTGCAACGGTCCGTCCCACGCCGCGGTGAATGCCGCAATCGAGGCCGGCACGGAGAGGTCAAGCCGCCCGACTTTCACGCGGCGGTTGCCCGTCGCCGCGATGATCTCGGCGGCGGTCCGCTCGCCCGCGTCAGGGTCGCGAACGGCAAGCGTCACCCCAGCGCCGGCGGCAGCGAGAGCACGTGCGGTCTCGATCCCGATGCCCGATGAGGAACCGGTGACAACGGCGCGCCGGCCGGTGAGATCGATCCCCTCGACGACGTCCCAGATCGTGGAATGGAAGCCAAAGCCGGTCTCGATGCGGTGGGTGGTGTTCTGTGTCTCAGTCATGCGAGCAGTCTGAACCCGCACTGAGCGGCGATAAAGAGTCCCGGCGATCCTGGTAGTCGCAGGGCTACGATGCAAACGCGCCGGGCGCATATCGTTCAACGCATGGCCTCAACGAACACGATCGGCGAGTACCTCCGCGCCCGGCGCCAGCTCGTGCGTCCAGAACAAGCCGGACTGCCGGACCTGGGCATGCGCCGGCGCACTCCGGGCCTGCGTCGCGAGGAGGTCGCGATGCTCGCCGGCGTGAGCGCCGACTACTACATCCGACTAGAGCAGGGCCGCGACCACCATCCCTCCGCGCAGGTGCTCGACGCGCTCGCCCGCGCCCTGCAGCTCGACGACGACGCGACCGCGCATCTGCACTCGCTTGCCAGCCCAGAGCCTCAGCGGCGCCGGCGCGCGCCGACCCGTCCGGAGCGCGTACCGGCGGGCATCCTGCAGCTGCTCGACACCTGGACCGACACCCCGGCCTACGTCTACGGGCGCTATATGGACGTGCTCGCCGCCAACCCGCTCGCCCGTGCGCTCAGCCCGTTCAACGAGCCGGGCACCAATCTCGTGCGAGCGATCTTCCTCGATCCCCGCTCCCACGACCTGCTCGAGGACTGGGACGCGGCGGCGAAGTCCACCGTCGCCGGTCTGCGCGCGCTGGTCGGACCCGACGCCGATGACCCACGCCTCAACGAGCTCGTCGGCCAGCTGTCGGTGAGCAGCGAGCCGTTCCGTCAGCTATGGGCCCGCCACGACGTCCGGCCCAAGCGCAGCGGCATCACCCACCGTGAACACCCTCAAATCGGTCCGATCGACCTCAACTACGAGAAGCTGCCGATCCCGGACGCCGATCGGATGACGCTCTGCATCTACCACGCCATCCCCGGAAGTCCGAGCGCTCAGGCGCTATCGCTGCTGGCCACGATCGTGCATACCGAGCTCACGGCAACTCCGACGCGATCGCCGTCGGCGTCCAGCACCGGGCCGTAGACGAACTCGCCCTTGTCGCGCCCAACGTAGACGGCGGCGACCCGTCGTCACGTCCCGGTGCGACTGCCGGCGAAGATTTCTTCACGTGTCCACGGCCGCGTGCGAGGATCGGGCATCGTGGCGGGCCCGACCTCTCAGATAACGCTCAAGCGCCTGCGCCGGCCGCTCGGCGACGTGCTTCGGACCTACAAGGTCGTGATCGACGGGAACACGGTCGGGGACATCCGTCGTGGTGACACCAAGACGTTCGACGTGCCTCCGGGCCGGCACGAGATCCACCTCGAGATCGACTGGGCAAAGAGCCGGAACCTCGAGCTCAACCTGTCATCGGGCGATGTGGCGAGCCTTACGTGCAGGGCGCGTCCACCCAACGGCGGCTTGGCCGTGATCGCGTCCAAGGACTACATCAAGCTCGAGCTCGTCGATGGATCGTGGCTCGGTGAGTTCCGGACCGAGCCGCCGCCGGCGCCGGAGCTCGCTCCCGGAGCGCCGGACGACGAAGAGATGCAAGCCGCCTGGGAGGCATGGTCGCAGTCCTCCGATCGCGCCAGCGAGCTTCGCGCCGCACTGCAGGGCGCGATCCAGGCCGGCGACAACAGCGAGATCGCCCGCCACAAGCAGGAGGTTGGGGCGGTGCTTGCCGAGCATCGCGCGCTCACCGATGAATACAAGCTCCTGAAGGCGCAGCGGCCCGATTGGAAAGCGCCCGAGCGAAGCGGCTAAAGCTGCGCCGCGCGCGGGCCCACGGCGGGCGAGGCGCTCAGACACGACGGTCTGCCCCGAGAGCGGGGCCCACGCTGATGCCTCCGGGACCTGCGATCCTGCGCAGAAGGGCGGAGGACTTTTCGACTCGTCAACCCGCAGAGGAGCTACGCGAATGACTGGGAAGGCTGACTTCACGCAGGATGAATGGAAGCTCATACTCGAGGCGCCGCCGAGCGCCGGCTTGATCGTCCTCACTGCCCAGAAAGGTGGGACGTTCCGCGAGACGATCGCGATCGCCAAGGCCTACACCGAAGCGCGTGAGGAGCACGGCGAAAGCGAACTGCTCGACGAGATCACGACCGCCAAGCCCGAGCGCGACCATACCCACTACCACTCGCCCGAAGAGCTCAAGCAGGGAGGTCTCCAGCACCTCCGCGACGCTGTAGCTCTGCTCGAGACGAAGGCCACTGCGGACGAGGTCGGCGACTACCGGCGCTTCATCCTCACCCTGGCCGGCAAGGTCGCCAACGCCCACCGCGAGCACGGCCAGAGCGTCAGCGACGCCGAGCAGCAGGCGATCGCCGAGATCACGACGGCGCTGGGCGGTGACGGCAGCTAACCGTCAGCCGTATCGAGCATTCCACCGTCGTCCTCATGGGAGTGGTCGGCGACGATCACCGTTGGACCTACACCGATCGGCTTGCGCGGGCGCGGTGGGACTTCAGGTCCGCGCTCGTGTGATCGCGCACGAACGCAGCCAGCTGCACCCGGTTTGCCACATCGAGCTTCTTGTAGGCGTGCGCGAGATGTGCTTTGACCGTTCCGTGTGACATGAACAGGCGTTTGGCGATGGCTGCGTTCGTCAGCCCTTCGCTGGCCGCCTCGACAACGCTGCGTTCGGTCGGCGTCAGACTGGCGAGACCCGAGCCGGTGGCGAGTCGCTGGCCGCGACCGCGTCGTGCATAGTCAAACGCAGCCTCGAGCGTGAGACCCTGTCCCTCGGCCACCGCGGCCGCCCACCGCTCGCTGCCGAGCTCCTGTTCACCGCGCTCGGCCAACTGCTCGAAGTGAGAGCTGCGCTCGGGAAGGCGACACAGCTCGAGCTCGGCGCGCGAGCGCCGCATCGCGCCGAGCAAACGCGCGCCCGGCTCGGCGTGGCCGCCGACGATCTGCAACTCGGCCAAGGCTTCGACGGTGTCGATCGCGTCAGGCCGCAGGCCTTCCTCGATCTGCAGCGCGAGCGCGTCGTGCAGCCGAGTCCCCGCTTCTTCGAGTCCACCGGTGAGGAGTGCGGCCACGCCATCGGCCCAGCTGGCAATTGCTGTGACGCGTGGGTTCCCAGCGCGCTGGCCGATCGTCCGCAGCGCGGCGGCGTGGCGCTCGAGCGGGCCGGGGCGCCGCTGCGCGAGGTCAATGCGGGCCAGTAGCTCGTGTGAGTCAGCGGCCCCAGAAATGTGAGCGTCACCGAATCGCCCCTCCGCTCGCTGGCGAGCGCACTGCAGTTCCCCGGCCGCGACCTCCGCGAGCCCAACCGCGCCGTGGAGCGCGTTGACGGCGACCACCAGGCCGTCTTCTTCCGCTCGCTCGCCCGCTGATGTCCCGAGCTCCAGCGCTTGGCGCGCCTCCCCGATCATCGTCAGCGCGTGAAGCTTGTGGGTGAGCACGATGTAGTAGCCGAGTGACGGGCGTCCACCCTCGAGTTCGAGCCCGCGCTCGCAGTGAGCAAGGGCCTCGCGCGGGTAGCCCTGCGCGATGTCGGCCCAGGCGAGCGCCGTCTGGAGCCACACCGCCAGCCAGGAAGGAGGCTGACCGTGCGTGAGCTCGTCGAACTCCTCGCAGGCGGCGCGAACCGCATCGAAGCGGTCGCGGAGCGCCTCCGTCATCGCCAGCTGAGCAGCCGCCAGCGCGAGATCGTGGCGTGCGCCTGCGCTGCGCAGCAGCTGCACCGCTTGGCGTCCGAGCCGCGCGCTCTCGCTCGGGTCAAAGGATCGTCTGCCGACCGAGGCGAGCATCAGCCCGACTCCGATCGCGCCGGGGTCCCCTGAGCCTTGCGCGAGCGGCAACGCCTCTTCGGCATACGCGCGAGCCTGTGCGTAGTCTTCGGCGAACACGGCAAGCAGCGCTGCCGTGAACAGGACGTATGCGCGGGCGACCGGATCGTGATCCGGTGCAGCCGCGAGCACACGCGCACACAGCTCGCGCAGCTGGTCGTTGCTTCCGGCGAGGAGCAGCCAGTGCCGCAGGTCTGCCGTCATCTGCAGCGCGGCACTCGGATCATCGCCGACCGCGAAGTCGAGCGCGGCCTGCAGGTTCCGGGACTCCAGCTCGAGCCGCCGACGCCCCGCGTCATCCTCGAGCAGGCGGTCAGCGTCGCTCGCCAGCGCTCGGAAGTGCGTCATGTGGGCTCGTCTGACGGCGAGTTCCTCGCCGGCTTCGGCGAGCAGCTCGAGGGCGTAGCGACGGACGGATTCCGGCAGGCGATAGCGGAGCACATCGCCGTCCGGCACCGTCCCCGCGAGTCCGGCGTCAACCAGGCTGGTGAGCGGGTCCAGCATCGACGACCGTGGACCCGCGACTGTGTCGATTGCGTCCAGCGACCATTCGTACGCCGCGCTCAAGCGACGAAGCAGCGTCCGCGCGTCATCGTCGATCAGCGCGTAGCTCCAATCGAGCGAGCCGCGTAGCGTCTGATGGCGTCCGAGGGTGCTCGCCGGCCCTGCGGTCAACAGCTGGAATCGGTCGGCCAGACCGTCGCGGATCTGGTGCGGCGAAAGGATCCGCACCCGCGCGGCGGCCAGCTCGATCGCCAGCGCGAGCCCGTCCAGACTGCGACAGATCTCGGCGACGACCGGCGCGGTCTGTGCGGTCAGCGAGAACGACGGCAGGCTGCGCTGAGCGCGCTGCACGAACAGCCGGCCAGCCTCGGACTCGAGTACGGCAACGAGCGGGTCACCGTCGTCGTCCGCGGGCACCGACAGGGGGGGGACCTGCCAGACCGTCTCGGCGGGGAGCTCGAGCGCGCGCCGGCTGGTAGCGACGACTCGCAGTCCTGGGCACCGGCGCAACAGCAGTTCGGCCACCTCGGCCACAGCCGGCAGGTGCTCGCAGTTGTCGAGCACCAACAGCACGCGGCGGTTCGCAAGGCGGCCCGCAATGCGGTCGAGCGGCGCGCCGATCGACTGGAGGCCTCCCGATGAGGCTGCCGCGACGGCGCGCCAGATGGTGCCCGCGACACGCTCGATATCCGGGGGATCGCTGTCGGAGGGCTCGAGCGTGGCGAGCTGCACGAACACGCTGTGTTCGAATAGCCCCGGCAACGACATGCCCGTCAGCTCGAGCGCGAGGCGCGTCTTGCCAACCCCCCCGGCTCCCGTCAGCGTCAGCAGGTGGGTTCGCTCGAGCAAGCGAGTGACCTCGGCAAGCTCCGCCTCCCGACCGATCAGGGGCGCCAGCCAGCCGATCGCCGAGCCACCAGGCCCAACCACATCCGCCGCGTCGGTGGCCGCGGCTCGCAGCGCGACTGGTACGCGCACGTCGGGCCGTTGGCGGCGCTCCCCATATCGCTCCGATCGCGGTTCGCGACGCGAGCTGTCCACGGCCGAAGAGTCTTTCAGAAGCGGGGGGTCACGGTATTGACAAACCTGCGAGGATCGCCGCCGCCGTGTCCCTTCTCAATCGAGGACACAACCGGGCCCTGGTCGTGCTCGCGGTGGGCATGCTTGACCTCGGCCTCGAGCAGGCAATTGTCGCGCCGGCGCTACCGGCGATCGAGCGCTACTACCACGCATCACCGAAGTCCGGAACGTGGCTGTTGACGGGCTTTCTCCTCGCGGCCGCAGTCGCGATCCCGCTCGCCGGCCGACTCGGTGACATGTTTGGACGGAGAACGATGCTGTTGGTGTCGCTGGCACTGTTCGCGCTCGGGGCGCTGATCTGCGCGCTGGCGAGTTCGATCGGTCTCGTGATCGCTGGCCGGGTCATCCAAGGCCTGGGCGCCGGCGTCGGTCCGCTCGCGCTCGCGCTCGCGCGCGACGGCTTGCCTGCCACCCGGGTCACAGCGGCCGTCGGCATGCTCGTGGCCGCAGGGAGCGTCGGGGCAGTTGTCGGCCTGCTCCTCGCCGGCGTGCTCGTCGACCACGTCTCGGTGCCGGCGATCTTCTGGGTGCTGTTCGCCGTCGCGGTCATCCTCGCGCTGCTGGTTTTCACAGTCGTCCCTGAATCGCCGCCAGGGGTCACCGCCCGGCTCGACGTGCTGGGGGCACTGTTGTTGGGCGGGACGCTTGGATCAGTGGCGCTGGCGATTTCCCAAGGCAACGATTGGGGGTGGGGGTCGGTGCGGACCGTTGCCTTGTTGGTCTTCGCGTCGGGCCTGCTCAGCGCTTTCGTGGTGCGCGAGCGACGGGCCGCAGCACCGTTGCTCGATCCCGCCGCCATGGCGCTGCGCTCCATCTGGAGCGCGAACGTCGCAATCGGCGGGCTCGGCTTCTCGCTCCTGATCGCCTTCACATTGGTCCCGCTGATCGGCGCCTACCCGAAGCTGACCGGCTACGGCCTCGGGCTGAGTACCACGCAGATCGCGCTTGTGCTCGTGCCGAGCTCCCTCGCGACGCTGTTCGCCGGTCCGCTTGGAGGACGCCTTGTGCCGCGCACGGGGGCCCGCGTCCAGGCGCTGTGCGGAACGTTCCTCGCGACTGTGACCTACGTCGTGCTTGCCCTGCTGACCCCGAGCGTCGCCGCGCTGGCGTTGGCGATGATCCCTCTCGGAATCGGTGTCGGGCTGGCGCTGGGTGCGATCACCGATCTGGTGGCTCTGGCCTCACCTCGCGAGCAGCGGGCGACGACGCTCGGCCTGAACACCGTGATCAGGGTCGTCGCGACGGCGCTCGGAACGCAGGTGGCAATCTCGGTCGTAAGCGCGGCTCCGTCGGCCTTCCCGGCCGTCCGGGCGCTTGCCAGCCACGTTGGGACGTCGCATCTTCCGCCGCGTTTGCTGGCAGCGCTGTCGATCCCGGCCTACAGCGGCTTCAGAAACGCCTTCTGGATGGCCGCCGCCGCAAGCGTGATCGCCCTGCTGGCCGTTGCGCCGACCCCTTCGCGGCGCGCCGATCCGACACTGAAAGCGCGAACGAAATAGCCGGTCGGCCGATGCTTTGCGCTGCTGTCCGTGGTGTGGTGGGTGCGCAAGCAACCGAGAGGAGCGGTGATGTCGGCCGACAACGTCGAGGTCGTACGCGCGGCGTATCGCGCGTTCATGAAGGGCGATCTACAGGGACTCGGCGAGTACTTCGCCGCGGAGATCGAGTGGGAGACGCCTGACAGCCTGCCGCTGGGTGGCGTCGTGCGGGGCCGAGACTCCGTGCTCGCGAACTTTGCTCAGATCCCCCAGGTCTGGAGCGAATTCAGCGTCGAGCCCGACGAGTACATCGATGCTGGCGAGCACGTCGTCGTGCGCGGAGTCCAGCGTGCGGTCGGGCCGGGCGGATCGTCGCAGTCGCGCTACCTGCATGTGTGCGAGGTGCACGACGGGAAGATCGTGCGGGGCGAATTCATCGCCGACACCGCCAAATCAAAGCAGGCGCTCGGCGAGCGGGAAAGGAGTAACGCATGAGACGCGCACTCGCACTACTGACCGTGACGGGTCTTGCCGCAGTGCCCGTCACCGCGCTCGCGGCCGGCCAGGCGAAGTCACGCCATTTCACCGATCATCTCATCGGCGCTCCGGTGCTGACCAAGGGGTCGAAGGTGACGGAGGCCTTCAAGGTCACGACCAGTGACGTCGGCCCCGGCGCGGGTGTGATTGTCGACACCGTTACGTCATCGACGTCGGGCAAGACGGCGTCAACGCTGTACTTCGCCAACGGGTCCATCCGGTCCTCCGGGACCTATCGGCTCGGCGCCGCCGGGGCGGGCGGTGTCCTTCCGGTCACGGCGAGCGGGCACAACGTCGGTGGGACCGGCGTCTTCAAGGGCGCCGGCGGCACGTTCACGGTGACGGGCACCGATAACCCGAAGACGAAGACGGTGACGCTCACGGTCACGGGGACGGTGACCGAGCCTGGGTGACGAGCTGCGTCAGCCGGGGGCGATTGGCGCCCCCGGCCGACGCTCAGACCGATGTGCGCGTGCCTGCTTGCGTCATCGGGTCAGCCCCTTGGCTCGCAGCTCCCCGATCGCCCCCGGTCGCTTGCGCAGGTGCTTCAGGCCCATGCCGCGGATGACGTGCGAGGCCTTCGTGAACTGAATGTCGCGGTAGTCGACAACCTCGATCAGGTTGCCCCACGGGTCAAAGAAGTCGAGCCGACGGCCAGGAAGGATCTCGATGCCTCGCGCCTTCAGGGCGGCTCGGACCGTCGGCTTGTCGTCGACGACCAGGCCGAAGTGACGCGCCTGGTCCGGGGCTTGACTGCGTCCCTGTCTGAGCGCAAGGAACTGGTCGCCCATGTCGATGAACGCCATCCCAGGCTCATGCTCGACGGCGCGCAATTCGAAGATCGCGCCGTAGAACTCAACCGCGGCCTCGACGTCGCCGACTTCGAGCGCGACGTGGTTGATCCCAACCAGACGGGGGCCTTCGGTGCTCATGGAGTCTCGGTGGACGCGTAGCCACTACGGATCATCTTGGCCTCCTTGGTCCTCGTTGGCTGCACTATCCACCTGATCCGCCATAACCTCAAATAGACAAAGGCGGGTGGTAGATATAAGCTCCGCTTATATTCGAGCTCCGTCACCTGCAGGTCTTCCGCGAGGTCGCTCGCTTGGGCTCCCTATCCGCCGCCGCCCAGGTGCTCGCCTACACCCAACCGGCCGTCTCCCAGCAGATGGCCGCGCTCGAGCGGCGTGCCGGGATGCCGCTCCTTGAACGCACGACGCGGGGCGTGCGGCTCACCGACGCCGGCGATGCGCTCCTGCGTCACGCCGAGACGATCCTCGCCGAGCAGACTCTCGCCGAGCGCGAACTGGAAGCCATCGCCAGTCTCCGCGGCGGCCGAGTGCGAATGGCGTCCTTCCCGACCGCAGGGGCCGCGCTCGTACCCGCAGCGGTGGCGCTGTTCAGCGCGCGATACCCCGACGTGGAGCTCTCGGTCCTCGAAGCCGAGCCCGAGGAGTCGGTGCCGATGCTGCGCGCCGGAGAGCTCGAGGTGGCCATCGTGGGGACGGCGCCGAACGCACCCGGCGGATTCGGAGACCTGTACGCGGGGGCCGACCTCCACCACCTGCTCGACGAACCGCGGTACGCCCTGCTTCCCCCCGACCATCGTCTCGCCCGCCGCAAGCGGCTGCGCCTCCAGGATCTCGCCGGAGAAGACCGTGTCGAACTCGCCCGCACCCCCACACGCCAGGGCCGAATCTATCTCCAACCCGGCGGCGAGCCAGCGCCTGGCGAGCCACGCATCGCCTTCCGTAGCGACGAGTTCAACATCGTCCAGGGGCTCGTCGCCGCCGGCGCCGGCATCGCCGTCGTTCCCGAACTCGCAGTCACCAACCTGCGCCCAGACATCACGATCCGCAACCTCGGAAGCTCGGCCCCGACGCGCGCCGTCGCCGCCGCGACGCTCGCAGGCGTGCACCGCTCGCGCGCCACCTCGGCGCTCCTCGAGCTGCTCAACGAGGTCACCGAACAGCATCTCATGACGCGGCAGCAGATACGCCGTGGGCACTGACAACGCCTCCCGGGCGCGCGTGGCGTCGCTCGGGATCTCCCCTCGGCTCGCCGTACCCAGGGCTGTGACTGCGGTATAAGGCGCCCGATGCACGCTCGACGCGGTCGACGCCTCACGCCCGGTCTCGGGGCCCTGATGGCAGGCTGCGTCTGCGCGCTGTTCGCACCGGGCGCCCTGGCGGTGACCGGGCCGGTGCCTCCCGGCTCCGCTTCGAAGTCAAACCCGGCCAAGCATCACAAGCGCAAGCCACGGTTGGTGGACCCGCTGGCGACGTCGGCGATGCGCGCGTACATCGGCTCGCGGACCGGCGACATCGCGGTCGGCGTCAAGAACGTGCTGAGTGACCGGACCTATCTGTGGAACGGCCGCTCTGAGCAGGTCGCCGCGAGCATCGTCAAGGCCGACATTCTCGAAACGCTGCTGCGTCAGCTGCACGGCGGGCCGATCCCGGGCGCCGAGGTCCGCACCGCGGCCGGGATGATCCAGGACAGCGACAACGACGACGCGACCGCCCTGTGGAACCGGGATGGCGGGGCGCCGGCCATCGCGGCCTACGACCGCTTGGTCGGGATGCGTCACACGACCCCGAATGTCGATTGGGGCCTGACCACGACCAGCGTCGGCGATCAGCTCAAGCTACTGGACGAGCTGCTCGACCGGCACGCTTTGCTCGACCAGGGGGCGCAGCGTTTCGCGCTGGGGCTGATGGACAACGTCAGGCCCTCGCAGGCATGGGGCGTGAGCGGCGGCGTCTCCTCGGGCGTGAGCGTCGCGCTGAAGAACGGGTGGCTTCCGTTTGGCGGCGGCTGGCACATCAACAGCATTGGGCGGATCCGGGGCGGCGGACGGTGGTATCTGATCGCCGTGCTGACGTCCTTTAATCCGAGCGAGCGGTACGGGATCGACACGATCAACTCGATCTCGTCGCGGGTCTGGCAGGCGCTCGCGCCGCGCGCCGGCTGACTGGACCCCGGTGCGATCTTTATCCACGTGGAGATAGACAGCGACGCTGTTTGACGCGATTGTCTCGGGGGTGAAGCCGCTCATCGGGATAACGACCTCCGAGTTACGCCCAGGACAGCTGAGCACGCTTCAACGCCATGGCGAACCCCCGCACCCTGAGATGGCGCTCGGGATGACCTACGTGCGGGCGGTCGAGGCCGCGGGCGGGATTCCGGTGGTTGTGCCTCCGGTCAGCGACCAAGACGCTCGGCGTCTGCTCGGGCGTCTGGATGGGCTCGTGCTCTCGGGAGGGCCGGACCTGGCGCCCGGGGCGTACGGCGCGCAGCCTCATGTGGAACTGGGCCCTACCGAGCCTCACCTTGATCGCTTCGAGTATGCGATAGCGCGGGAGGCTGTCCGACTCCGGTTGCCGACCCTGGGCATCTGTCGCGGTGCTCAAACGCTCAATGTCGTGCGCGGCGGCACGCTGCACCAGCACCTGCCGGACGTCGTCGGCGACACGATCGCCCATCGCCAGGTCACCGACGGCCGCATGCCAACTCACCCGGTGGCGATCGCACCCGGCAGCACGCTGGCCGGTGTGCTTGGAGCGACGAAACTGAACGTGAACTCGTTCCATCACCAGGCTGTCGACCGCCTGGGCGCCGGTCTGTGCGCGTGCGCTTGGGCGCCCGATGGAACCATCGAGGCGATCGAGGACCCTCAACAGCCCTTCCTGCTTGCGGTTCAGTGGCACGCGGAGACTCTGCGCGGGATTCCCATGCATCTGGCGTTGTTCGAAGAGCTCGCCAGCGTCTCAGCTGGCATCACAACGCTTCGACGGGCCGCGTAGCGCCGGCGGTCCGGCGCCAGCTGTCCATGTTGCGCTGTCCACTGCCCCATCTGCGCGGTGTTCCCCGTTCCACGGAGTCTTTGCCTGCGGAGGACCGCACGCGGCGCTATCGACAGGCGTATGTCGCAAGGACGTCGTGGGCGCGTCACTAGGGCATCGCGCCATGGCTGCGCAAGCCCAGTGGGCGGAGTGGAACACCGACGTTCCTGCCTATGGCGTAGGAATCGAGGAAGAGGTGATGCTGGTCGACCCGCAGCGACGTTGGGCGCTGGCGCAGCGGATCGACGATGTGCTCGACGTACTTCCCGCTGCGCTGGCTGAGCATGTCAGTGCGGAGACGCACCAGGCCGCGATCGAGCTCAGGACCGATCCCCACGACTCGGTGGGCCCGGCGGTCGCGCAACTACGCGTGCTGCGCAGCGAACTGGTTGAGACGCTCGTAGGGATCGGTTTAGCCGCAGCGGGCGCTGGAACGCACCCCATGGCGGTCTGGTCAGAGACCGAGGTCACGTCCGCGAGCCGTTACCAACTGATCCAGCAAACGATGCGGGACCTCACCGCACGTGAACCGACGTTCGCGCTGCACGTGCACATCGGGGTACCTGATCCCGAGCGGGCGATCGACCTCTACAACAGGCTGCGCGTCCATCTCCCGCTCCTACTCGCTCTTTCCGGTAACTCGCCCTTCTGGCGGGGTCGGGACGCGGGGTTCGCCTCTACTCGGACGATTCTCTTCCAGGCCTTCCCGCGGACGGGCATGCCTCGGCGATACGGTTCCTACGGCGAATGGGTCGAGGCCGTCGACCTTCAGATCCGCGTCGGCGCACTGCCCGAGGCGACGTTCCTGTGGTGGGACGTTCGTCCCCAGCCCCGGTTTGGCACCGTCGAGATCCGGATCATGGACGCCCAGTCCCGTCTCGCGGAGACCGCGACGCTGGTCGCGCTCGTCCAGTCCGTCGCTCGGCTCGAGCTGGAGGAAGGGTACGTGTCAGAGCAAGCCTGCGCCTCCGACGAGGTGCTCGCCGAGAACCGGTTCCTCGCCGCTCGCGACGGCGTCGATGCCCGCCTGATCGACCCGGCCGTTGAATCGCTTCGGCCGGTCGCGGAGATCCTCATCGAGCTTCTCGACTCCGCCCGGCCGCACGCCGCGGCACTCGGCTGCCTAGCCGAGCTCGAGCGGACCGCCGCGCTCGCCGTCGCCCCGGGAGCCGCCCGTCAGCGCCACCATCCCAGCGGAGAAGACCGGCTCGAGCGCCTGGTGGCGAGCCTCGCGCGCGCATTCAACGAGTAGCGAGTCCGACCAAGGTGCACAGCGGGTCGCTCCAACGCCCTTGGAGCACGCAGCCGAGGGCCCGCAGTCCGAGGCGATCGGCTCTGGCCCCACACGCTCTCATCGGCGCCGGTAGACGAAGGCGGAGACGGCGCGAACGGTGTGCGCGCCGTCTCCGCCGGTCCGTCTAACGCTGCGATCGGAACGCCTTGCGGATCTCCTCGGAGAAGACCTGGGGCTCCTCCCAGGCGGCGAAGTGCCCGCCCCTGTCGACCTCGTTGAAGTAGGTGAGGGTGGGATACACCTTCTCGACCCAGCTGCGCGGAGCCGCGAAGATCTCGCCGGGAAACGCGGTGAAGCCGACGGGGATCAAGACCTCCGGAGGAGTTTGCCCGGCCGCAAGAGCTGCCGCTCGTCCATTCTCCCAGTACGACCTCGCCGCCGAGGCACCGGTGCCCGTCAGCCAGTAGAGCGCGATGTTGTCGACGATCTGCTCCCGGGTGAGCCGGCCCGACGGCTGGCCGTCGAGAAACGCGCGGGAGATCTTCTGGTAGCTGTCGGTGTCGTGGTCGAGCAGCCAGGCAGCCAGGGCGACGGGCGAGTCCAACAGGGCGTAGCCGATCGTCTGTGGACGGGTGGCCTGCTCCAGGAAGTAGGCGTTACCGCTGGTGTTGAACGTGGCGACCGCGTCGATGGCCACGCGTTCGGTCTCGGTTGCCGCCGGCCATGGGCCCGGGTCGAGCAGCCCCGCCAGGAACAGGTTCAGGTGGATGCCGAGCAGCCCCTCGGGTGCCTGGTGGGCCATCGCGTCGGTAACGGCGGAGCCAACGTCGCCGCCCTGGGCGACGTAATGGTCGTAGCCGAGGCGGCGCATCAGCTCCGCCCAGGCGATCGCGATGCGCCCGACGTCCCAGCCGCCCTCCGTCGCCTCACCGGAGAACCCGTAGCCGGGCAGTGACGGCAGCACGAGATCGAATGCTTCGTCAGCGCGGCCGCCGTGCGCCGTCGGGTCTGTGAGCGGGCCGATGACCTCGAGGAGCTCGATCACCGAGCCCGGCCAGCCGTGCGTGATGATGAGCGGCAACGCATCCTCGTGCCGCGACTTCACGTGGATGAAGTGGATGTCGACACCGTCGATCTCCGTCGTGAACTGCGGCAGCGCGTTCAGCTTCGCTTCGCATTTGCGCCAGTCGTAATCGGTAGCCCAGTAGCGCGTGAGCTCCTGGATCGTCGCCAGCTGCACGCCCTGTGACCGATCTGCGACGAGCTCCCGGCTCGGCCAGCGCGTCGCGGCGATACGGCGCTGGAGGTCGACGAGGTCGGCCTCGGGGACGTCGATGCGGAACGGTCGGATCGTGGTGCCGGCCTGAGGTGTGTCAATCGGGGGTGTCGCTGTGGACATGTGCAGCTCCTTGATCTAGATGAATGTGGGCGTCAATCGACGCCGCTTGCTGGTGCAAGGCTTGGAGCGGGTTCGGTGGCGGAACGCAGGTTGGCCCCTCAACCGGCGTCCCGCCCCAGGCGTGCTAGGCGGGTCAGGCGGTCATGCGGCGGGCGGCGTGACCGCCGTCAGCGCCGCCAGGATGACTTCTGTGACGGCGTCGGGCTGCGAGATCATGATCACGTGGGAACCGTCGATCTCGGTGATCGTCGCTCCCGCTCGTTGGGCCATCGACCTCACCACGTCGGCTCCCGCGGCCTTGTCGCCTGTGCCCACCGCGGCCCAGGTCGGCAGGTCCTCCCAGGCCACGTGCATGGTCTCTTCGACGAGCGCGGCGGCGGCGATCGGCCGCTGTGACAGCCCGTAGACGTCGGAGTCCAGTTGAGACAGGTCGGCCGTGAACACATCTCGGAACTTGGCGGGGTCGATGATCAGCTCGGTCGCAGTGTCGCCTCTGCCACCGGTGGGAAACTGACTTTCCAGGACCGCAGTCGTGAGAACGCTGTCGGTGGACCTGCCGACGATCCCGGCGAGGGTCTCGCCCTTGTCGGGCGCGAAGGCGGCGACGTAAACGAGCCCGACGACGTTGGTGGTCTGCGGCACCGCGTTGGTGATGATCATTCCCCCGTAGGAGTGGCCGACCGCGAGCACCGGCCCATCGATCTGATTGATCGCGCTTGCGACATAGGCGGCATCGGCACTCACGCCACGTAGGGGGTTGACGATCGCGCGCACCGGCACCCCCGCTTGGATGAGGCGTTGGGTGACGGGCGCCCAGCTGCCGGCGTCGGCGAATGCACCGTGGACGAGAACGACGGTCGGGCCTTCAGAGTAATTGGGACTCATTCTGTTTCCTTGCCTGTTTGGTACGAAGATGTGTGTGGCACCGGATGTTCCAACCAGTTACTTAGCTCGATAGACCCTCGCTCTGATTACGATGCGGCGGCGCTCACCTCCTGATTGCTATCTGCCTGACACAACCTAACCGCCTGGCAGGCAAGGTCAAGATGTGAGTGTCACCAAGCACCTCGGCCTCTCTGGAGGTTTCGCTTGGAGACTTCCACCAGGATCGGCGCGCCCTTGGTCGATCCTCCAGAGATCGCAAAAGGGTCTGGTCCGGCGGCACGAGCTTGGTGAAACAAACAAGCGAATCGACGCGGTTGGGCTAACCCACACATGCACTTCGGTGGGAGAGCGACTACGGTCGATGTGTCGGCCGTGGTTGAGGCGAATAGGGAGAGCTCAGGAGGCCGGCATGACACCCAAAAGGAGGGACTGACCATGATTGATGTGCCGCGGATATCGATGACTGCGGCGACAGGCCGGCCCCGAATCGGCGTCGTCCCAACCGGCGTCCTCGCGCGGGAGCTCGCAGCGGTCGGGATGCGGCCGGGGCGACGGGCTGACCGGCCGCCCTCGAGGCGTCGGCGCGCGCGGACGACGACCACCCGGGTTGCGTCTGCGACGATGGGGTGGATGCGCACGCCGAGGGGAACCGGGCCCCGAACTGCCGGGGGCGGCGACTACGGGGGGAGCGAGCCGCTGCGAATCGGGCTGCTCAGCGCGCTCACCGGGCCGCTTGCCCCGGTCGAGCGGTCGATCCACGATGCCGCGCTGCTGGCAGTCGACGAGGTCAATGCCGGCGGCGGGGTCGCGGGGCGTCGACTCGAGGCGGTGAGCGCCGACTATGCCTCCGATACCACCCGGGCAACCTTTGAGGCCACGCGGCTGCTGCGCGAGGCGGGGATCAGGCTCTTGGCCGGCGGGTACACATCGGCTAGCCGCGTCGCGATCCAGCCCGCGCTCCACAAGCACGACGGGCTGCTGCTTTACCCGACGTATTACGAGGGGCTCGAGAGCGACCCGCGGACGCTGTACGCGGGCGCGGTACCAAACCAGTTCCTGATGCCGTTCCTGGAATGGGTGCTGGAGCACCTGGGCGACAGGATCGCGCTCATCGGCTCGGACTACATCTATCCCCGGACCGCTGGCGCGATCGCTACGCGGCTGGTCACCGACCGCGGCGGGACGGTCCTGTCGGACCGTTACGTCCCGCTCGGCCAGTCCGATTTCAGCGAAGTGATCGCCGAGATCGCTCGCGTGCAGCCGTCGGTAGTGATCTCAAACCTGGTGGGCAACGACTCGGTGCCTGCGTTCTACCGCGAGTACCGCGCCGCCGGGTTGCGGGCCGACTCGGTTCCGATCGCAGCGACAGTCACGACCGAGCTTGACCTACGAACCATGGGACCGATCGCCGGAGCCGGCCACTACATGACGGGGAGCTACTTCAGCACGATCGATGGGCCTGTCAATCGCGCGTACTTAGAAGCGCTGCGCCACCGAACGGCGGTGGAACCATCGGCCCACGCTGCCCAGGTTGGGGTGTACAACGCCATTCACCTGCTCGCGACAGCGGCCGAGCGGGTCACGGACACGGACTCGACGGAGGCGTGGCTGTCGGCGCTTCCGGGCACCGTGTTCGCGGGCAGCCCCGAGGAGTACCCGATCACGGTTGGCGCCGACCTGCACACGTCCCATCCGGCCCACATCGGCCGCGCCGACGAGGACGGTCGCTTCACGATCATCAAGTCCTGGCCGGCGTCTGCGCCGGACCCGTATCCGGCGCTTCTGCTCGACGCAACGGGCTTGACTGACGACGGCGTGTCGGCGGCGGCTCCGAGCGGTTGAACATGCAGCCCTCAGACACGATCGAACTGGAGCGGAGCACAGATGTCGAAACAGCTCTGGGCGCGGTCGCCGCTGAGGTCGGCGGCGACGTCCACCTGGTGACGGGCAGCGGCGCGCTTCCGGCTCCGGGGGCGGTGCCGTTCGCGGACGAGCTCGTCGACGCACTCTCCTACCGGCTGCTATCGCTTCGCGAGCCGGGCGAGATCGGCCTTGCCGACGGTCGCGTGGTCGTGGCCGTGCCGGTCGTAGTCACAGCCGAGCGCCCCGGCCCGTCCCGTCTGGTGGCCGTCACCGCCGACTCCGTGCCGCGCGGCCAGACGGTGCGGTCACTGGTGCGCGGGGCCGAGGTGATCGCCGGCCACCAGCGCGGACAGCGGTTGGTCCGGCTCGCGAGGCGGCCCATGGCGGCCGAGATGCTCCGGCGCACGCTGTCCGGCGAGGCGACCAGCGACGAGCTTGCGGCGTGGGCACGAGGGATGGGGATCGAGCCCCGCGGGCACGTCGCGTGCGTCGTCATTCGGATTCCCTCCGGCCGCGTCAACGATCTTCACGACACCGCCGACGCGCTAGAGGACGCTGCCGAAATCAACGAACTGAAGGTGCTGGTCGCGATCGAAGAGGACGGCGAGGTGATCGCCTTCCTGTTCCCCGAGCTAACCGGCGAGCGGTCATCGCGAATGATCGCCTCGATCGAACGAGCAGCTGGACCGCTCATCGGCCGCTCCGCGGGTGCGCTCGGGCGCAGCTCGGTGATCGCCCACGGGATGCCAGACCTCGCTCGTGCCGTGCACGACGCCAGGCGGGTGTGCGAGCTCAACGCTCTGCGGCATCTCCCGATCGGCTCCGTCGACGCCGGACCCAAGGTGCCGCTGAGCGCATCGCTGCTGCTCGCCCACCAACACGCGGTGTCGACTCTGCACGCGACCCTTCTGCTGCCGCTGGAAGCCTACGACTCCGAGCACTCCACCGATCTCGTCGCGACGCTCGACGCGTTTCTGTCGTCGTGCGGCCATTGGAGCGTCGCCGCCAACAAGCTGGGGATCCACGTCAACACGCTGCGCTACCGGCTCACACGAATCGAGAAGCACACCGGACGCGACCTCGACTCAATGGCTGACCGGGCCGACTTCTACCTCGCCTTGCGCACCCGCGCAATCGCCGCACCCCATACCTGAGCGAAGCGCCGGGGTCGCCCACGCCTGGCCCTCTGTACACAACGTCGCGACCCGCGCCGGCCTACGTATGAACACCCGGAAGCGAGAGCTGCGCGGCCGGTACCGGCGGCGCGTCCGCGTCGCCCGCAAGGCCCCGACGGCGCGACTTGCGCCAGTGGCCAACGACCTCGTGGGCACTGGCATGCCGCCAACCGGTGGCCGGACAGAGCGGCTGGAAGTAGACGGTGCCGTCCTTGACCTCGGTCACCTCACCCCAGATGCCCGTCCGGCCCTTGATCGCCGCTTTGATGACATCGCCTGGCTGAACGCGGTCGAGTCTCATCGGTGTAAGCCGTCGAGGCTACCGGTCAGGCCGCCTTCTTCGAGCGGCGCTTGCTCTGCGCGGCGATCTCGGCCGCCCGGGCGGCGACCCGGTCCTCGTCGGTGATCAGATGCCACCGGGTACCGCGGCGCTGGCCGGTGCGGCGGATCTGATCGGTCTTCTCCAGCTCGCGCAACAAAGCGAGGATCTGGTCGGCTCTGCCGTTGGTGGCCTTCGCCAGCTCCGACGTCGACATTCCCGCCGACCCGTCTAACAACGCGGTCAGCTTGCCGGCCGGCACGACCTCGTTGCCGCGGCGGACGGTCCTGCGCCGCGTCGCCTTGCGCGGCACCTCGCGGGGTTTGCGCTTGACGGCGGCGGCGTCGCCATTGAGCAGGGCCTGGCGGGCGCTCTGCAGCTGGGCGATCTCAGCCTTGGCCTCAGTCAGGCGTTGGTCAATGTTCGCGACAATGTCAGTGTTAGTCATGGCGCGGGATGGTAGACGCGACCCGGCCGGTGCCGCCGAACCCGGGCGACGCGCCACCCGATCGCGGCCTGGTGAACGGCGGGCTAGTGAGGGTGTCGAGGCCCGAAGTCGCATACCGTCGCGGCGCGCTTGAACCCCGGTGAGCTCGGAGCGATCGAGCTCGGGATGGCGAGGATGTACCCGCCCCTACCGAGGATGAGGCTGTAGCCGGTCAGGGCGGACGGCGGTGGTCCCGCCCTCGGGTCGGGGAACCCCGAGACGCCGTGGCGACGCATGCACTCCGAGATCCTGAGCAGCTCAGCACGCGCCTGCGGCGATGGGGGTCCCGAGCCCAGACCGCCACCCAATAAATGCTGACACGACTTCTGGGCCGACTGGAACGCCGGCGACCGCATGATCGGGATCTCGCGGCTCGGACCGGGGTCGGGGAAGTCCTGGGCCCCGTGCGCGCGCATACAGTTCGCGAACTTGACCCCAGCAGGGACCCCGCCCGATTGCGACCCCGTCCCCGTGTCGCCTGACGAGCTACATGCTCCCAATGCGATCACGCAGGCCAACGCCGCGACCGCTAGCGGGCTCGTCCCTACCGCGCGGGCCATGTGGTGGCTCATCTCGATCGACCCACCTTGTAGCTGGGTCGCCGTAACGGCAGCGTAACGCCGTTAGGTCACCGTTATGTCGCGATCCTGTTCGCGTGAAAGCACCATCGCAGTCAAGGTGGTGCATGAGAAACGTATGTCGCCGGGACAGGCCGGTCGGGACCGTTTCGCAGACACCCGCCGGCGGGGAACGTGATGGAACGCAGTGACGTGTCCGTCACCGGGTTCCATCACGTGTCCCGCGCGAGTGGTTAGCAGGCGGCCGATGCGGAGACGGTGTGGACCTCCTTGGCGGGTCCGTTGGTCGGCAGCGTCGAGGTGAACGTGGCCGAGTAAGGGCGGGTGTGGCCTTGGCAGCCGACCGAGGATGTCGCGGCCACGGTCTTGCCGTGGACCTGCCGGGTCAGCTTGAGGAAGGTGAGGTGCTCACTCTCCAGCGAGCCGACCAGTCCCGAGACCGGATAACTGATGTAGTTGGGGATGGGCACGTCGAGCTCCAGGTACTTGCCGACCTGCTTGTAGGTGGCCGGGTAGGGCCCGGTCGAGCCGGTCGTCAGCGCGCCACCGAGACACTGGTGCGCCGGCGTCTCGACGAAGAAGAAGGTCAGCTTGCCTTGCCCGCTGTTGAAGACGTCCAACTGTGGGTTGCACGCGATCCCGGCGGCCTGGAAGTTCGTCGCCGCACCCACCGTGGCAGTGATGGAGCCGGTCGCGACCTTGGCTGCCTTGGGACAGATGGCGTCGGTGTGAGCGTTGGCGATCTGGCTCAGGCTGCAGGTCGGGAAGGCCTTGCCGTTCTCGACCACGCCGTAGATCCTGGTCTTGATGTCGAGCTGGACTCCGGCTCGGTTGCCGTTGATGCCATGCACCTGCAAGTTCTCCGTGTAGCCGGTCGGCACGGGTTTGGACGCCGTGCCGGCCTTCGGGGACGTCATGGTGATGCCGGCGCTGTAGGTGTTGATCGCCGCCTGCGAGGTCGCGGCGGCGCCGAGCACCGCCAGGGCGGTGATCAGGACTGCGATCCGTTTCATAGGGTCATCCTCGGGGTTGTGTGGGTACCGCCCGTCGAGACCCCAGCGGGCCCGCTGCGCCACGGCGGCAGGCCCGCTGATCGGAGTCCCGAGTCAACGGTGTCGAGTGCCGGCTGCGCCGCATGGTCAAAGTCGCGGCCCTGGACGCTGCTGAGAATCACGCGGTCCCGGTCACGCAGCCGAAGGTGCTACCGCTTTACATACGCCCGCCAACCAGGGAGTTACGGTCAGAACCTAAGAGTTTCCGATGACATCACTGACTGCTCGCCCCAACCGGCCGGCGACTCGGGACAGACGGTTCTCAGCTAGCCAGCGAGCACGTCGTGGGCGAACCGGACCGCGAGGGCGCCGTCACCGACCGCGCCCGCGACCCGGTTTGTCGCTCCAGCGCGCACGTCACCAGCGGTGAACACTCCTGGACGGACCGTCTCGAGGAGATGCGGCTCGCGGTCTTTCAGCGGCCACGACAAATGCCCGTCGCAGCCGGCGGCCCCACTACCGCACAAGAGGTAGCCGGCGGCATCGAGAGCGAGCACCCCGCGCGCAGCTTCGGTGCAGGGGGTGGCGCCGATCATGACGAATACCGCCGTCGCGCTCACCGGCGCGATCGTGCCGGTGCGGCTGTCGCGAAGGTCGACGGACTCGACGGTCGCCGTGCCGCGCACGGCGATGACCTCGGTCTCGGTCATCACCTCGATCCGCGGTGACCGCTCGATTCGGTCGGTCAGGTAGCGCGACATCGTCGTGCTCAGGGCTTTGCCTCGGACAACGACGCGCACACTGCGCGCCCGCGAGGCCAGATGGAGTGCCGCCTGGCCGGCAGAGTTGCCGCCGCCGACGACGATCACATCCTCGTCCTGGGAGCGCTCCGCGTCCGTGGGCATCGCCGCGTGATAGACGCCGGCGCCGCGGAAGCGGTCGATACCTTCGGCATCCAACTCGCGCCACCGTGCCCCGGTCGCCATCACCACCGAGCGGGCGAGCACATGCTGGCCGTCGTCGAGGTCAACGCGCACCAGCCCGTCGGGTCCGTCGGCCATCTCGACGGCGCGATGAAAGCTCGACAGCACCGCATCAAACCGTCGAGCCTGCAGCGTTGCGTTGCGGGTCAACTGGGCGCCGGAGATCCCGGTCGGAAAGCCGAGGTAGTTCTCAATCCGCGTGCTGGTCCCAGCCTGACCACCAGGCGCCCACGCCTCCGCCACGAACGTCGTCAGCCCCTCCGAGCCACCGTAGACCGCCGCCGCCAGACCGGCTGGGCCGCCGCCGAGCACAACCATGTCGAATCGCTCACCGTCCACCTCAGCGCGGAGGCGCAGCGACCGTGCGACCTGTGCGGCGGAGGGGTTGCGCATCACCTCGGTCGCGTGGACCAAGATCGGCGTCTCAGACCGCGGGATGTCGAGCCACTTCAGCAGCGCGGCGCTGTCCTCGTCCGTGTCGACGTCGAAGAAGCGCACCGGCAGCAGGTTTCGCTCCAGCAGATCGCGGACCTCGAAGGCGCGCCGGGATCCTCGTGCAGCGATGAGCCGCATCACGCCCTCCCCCCTGGCCTCGTGCCACGCACGCCGCTCCAGCAGCGTGGCGAAGACGTGCTCGCCGAACTCAGGCCAGCGAGCGACCATGGCGCGTAGCTTGGCCCGGTCAAATTCGATGACATCCGTCGACTCGACGGCCACGCAGGCGCTGATCGTCGGCTCACCGGTGAACACCGCGATGTCACCGATGAACGTGCGACTGTCTGCTTGGGCGATGTAGACGTCCTTGCCGGGCTTGCGATCGATGAACTCGACCAGTCCGCGCTCGATGACGAAGAACGGCGCGTCGCGGACGGCATGCTCATAGAGGACCTCACCGGGCGCAACGGTCCGCCGCCGACCACGCTTACCCAGCCACGCCAGCTTGGCGTCAGACAGGCGCGGGAAAAGCACCTCGTCCGCGAGATCGGGGAACTGCTCGCTGCGAAACACCTCGGTTGTCGCCATAGCCCGAGGCTACCGGCCGGCCCAACCACCCGCCCAGCCTCATGGTTCGGGGGACCAGACTCAGCGATGAGTCAGCGGTGCCAGCAGTACGGCGTGGTCGTTGATACCCGGACCAGTCCGGAGCGCTCGAGGATGGGCCGCGAGTACTCGGTCGAGTCGCTGTGGATCAGCGTCTTGCCGGCCCTCAACGCCGATCGTGCCCGTGCTGCGGTCACAGCTCGGTAGATCCCTCGACCACGCCATTCGGGGCGGGTTGCCCCGCCCCAGATACCGGCGAACTCGCTCCCACGCACCAGCTCGACGCGTCCCGCGCTCACGATGTGTCCCTCACTCTCGGCGACCCACAGTTCCATGCCGTCGTTGACAGACAGTCGGCTCAGTAGAGCCTCCACCCGCTCATCGGACTCCGCGTCGCCGAAGACGGCGGCTTGCATCGCGCTCATGGCGCGCACGTCGGCTTCAGCGGTGACACGCCGCACTTGCACACCGGCAGGCAGCGGAACCTCGACGGCCAGTGCGCGCGCCTCACCGATCATGATCGACTCTGGTTCCTCGGGGTTGAACCCGTTGTTCAGAAGCGCCTCGTGTAGGCCCGGCGCGTGATCATGGCCGCGGGTCTTCCACTCAACCCGATGGACCACCCGGTCCTCCCGGTAGCGCGAGAGAGCCTCAGTGACCAAGCTCCCCAGGATCTGGGCGTCCGCTCCGGCGAAATCTCTGTAGGTGACGAAGCCTCGTCCGCCGGCGAACGTCACCAACCACAGCGGACCGAGGCGGACAACCGCCAGCGCACTCCGTGTCTCCGCATCGGTCCGGAGCTGCTCGTCGTAGGCGGCCAACAGGCCTGCGATTCGGTCCATGCCTGACACCGTAGACGGCCCCAAAAAGATCCACTGCGGTGGCTCGCGTGCCGCGCGGCGCGCACCTGCGGCTACGGTTTGACCGAAGCCCAGTCCCCGAAGGTCATCGCCTCGCCGATGACCTGGGCGGTGGTGCGGGGGAGCCGTTGCCGGAGTGATGGTGTGTGACACCGCGTGTGGAGGTAGCCGTCACTGCATTGTCGGCGCGGGCCACCCGGTCAGTGGACGGTGGCCCGTCGCGCTACGTCGAGCTCAGTTGCACGATTCCGAACGCCAGAACGCCGATCCCGAATGCGGCGGTGAGCGGTGCGACGACCACCGGCCAGTGAGCCGATAACCAACCGCCCACCGGCTCAAGGATCCGGTCGGCACGCTCCCCCATGACCGCGATCAGGACAGCGATCGCGATCAGCGGCAACATGTAGATGACGCAGTAGAGGACCAGGAGTGACAGCTTGCCGACGTCCGAAACGCCCGAGCCGACGATCATCGCGATCGCAGCGAAGTAGGGGAAGGCGGTAAGCAGCTCCACTCCCGCGATGCCGGCCCCCATCAGCACAGCGGGCCGATGCCGCTTCGGCTGATCATCGCTCTGCTTGGTGCTCACGAGCGTCCTGCGGCGGATCCAGACGACGGCGCCGCCCACGACGAGGACGATCCCGGCGAACACGAACAGCGCGTACTTGACGGTCCGCCCCGGCTTCGGCACCAGCGACAGGATCAGATCCCCAAGCCCGAGCGCGAGCGCGAACCCGAAAGCGAACGTGACCACCAACGCCGCCGCGGTGAATACCGTGGTTTGTCGCCGCGGGTGCTCGCCCGTCGCAACAAACAGCTCGCCGCCGATCAACGATGGGTTGACGGAATCGGCCAGCGCAATCAGGACTACGGCAACCGCGAGCTTGACCATGGCGTGAGGAGCATCGCACTCGGCCCAAGTTCAGCAACCGGGACCGGCCTCGGGTCGGGCTGAAACATCGGGCGATCGCCCGATGCCAGCCGCTTACGTCCGCTATTTGACGCCGCCGCTGTTTGACGCCAGGCGCCGCGAGGCCGCGCAGGCCAGCACCAACGTGCGGTGGGTCAGCGGCGATGCGGCGGCACTGCCGTTCTGTGACGGCAGCTTTTGATGTCGTGCTCTCGCCGTTCGGCGCGGCGTTCGCCCCGCGCCAGCGCGTCACCGCATGCGAGCTGGCGCGTGTGCTTCGCTGCGGCGGCCGGCTCGCGATGTTCAGCTGGACCGCTCGGGGCGGCCCGGGGGAGCTGCTCTCACTACTCGCGGCCCAGACGCCCGAGCAAGAAGAGTGTCCGCTGGGGTGGGGCAACGAGGCGCATGTACGGCTGCTCTTCGCCGGCAGTGGCTTGCGCCTCTCTTTCAGCCACGAGGTCGTCCGTCACCCACTGCGCGGTGTCGGCGCTCTCGCCGACCCCTCGAGCACCACGCTGGGGTCGTCGGGCCGTTGATCGCGTTACGGCGCGCGGCTGAGCAGCGGGGCAGCTGGCGTGGGGTCCGGGCGAACGTGGTCGCGCTCTGTGCCGCGGACGACGTGTGCGCCGACGGCGAGTACCTCGTCGTACTTGGTCGCAAGACGGTTGACGTGCGTACCCGCTCGCGCTAGAGGTAGCGCATGGACCCGCGAACTGATCGCTCACAGGTCCGCCTCGCGGAGCTCATCGCGGCGCTGTCGCTGGGCATCGACCTCGGCTTCGGGCAGCCCATGGAGCACGTTTTGCGGCAGTGCCTGATCGCGCTGAGGATCGCTGAGCGTGTGGACATCCCGGAGGAGGAGCGGGCTGCGATCTACTACACCGCGCTGTTGGTCAACGTGGGCTGTCACGCGGATGCCCACGAGCAGGCGAAGTGGTTCGGGGACGACATAGCGCTGAAAGCCAACAAGTTCGCGTCCTACGACATGCGCAGCCTGCGGTCTTCACTCGCGACGATGCGCCGCATCGGCGCCGGCAACCAGCCGCTACACCGTCTGCGTGTCGCGCTTGAGTTCGTCGTGTCCGGGCACCACGAACTCGACGGCATGATCGAGACCCACAACACCTTCGCACGCACGTTTGCGCTCGAGCTGGGCCTGCCGGAGGCTGTGGGCGACGCCGTTGCCACCGCGTATGAGCGATGGGACGGGCGCGGCTGGCCAGGCGAGCTGAGCGCGGCGGAGATTCCGCTCGCCTCGCGCATAGTGCAGCTGGCTGAGCATGTCGAGGTCGTCCAGCGCGTGGCGGGGACGGCCGCCGCCTGCGCACTCGCCCGCGAGCGGTCTGGAAAGCAGTTTGATCCCGCGCTCGTCGAGCTGCTGGTCCGCGATGCTGATGCGATCTTCGAAGGCCTCGAGGCGGTGGGACAGTGGCAGTCGGTGATCGCCGCCGAGCCATCACTTGCCCTCCTGCTCTCAGGCGAGGATTTCGATGCTGCGCTGGCCGCCGTCGCGACGACGGTCGACATCAAGTCGCCTTACTGGCTGGGGCACGCCCAGGCGGTGGCCGATCTTGCAGCAGGCGCGGGCGAGCGGCTTGGCTTGCCCGAGACCGAGGTGCGAACGCTGCACCGGGCGGGTCTCGTCCACGGCCTCGGCCGACTCGGAGTGTCGAACTCGATTTGGGACCGCTCCGGCCCGTTGGGCGCTGGAGAGTGGGAGCGCGTCCGCATGCATCCGTATCTGACCGAACGGATGCTTCACCAGTCCGAGGCGCTCGCCCCGCTCGGGGCGATCGTCGTTCAGCTGCGCGAGCGGCTCGACGGCTCCGGTTATCCTCGTGCGCTGTCGGGCGCCGCGATCACCCGCCCCGCGCGGCTGCTCGGGGCCGCCGACGCGTACCAGGCGATGCGCGAGCCCCGCGCGCACCGGCCGGAGCTCTCCAGCGAGGAGGCGGTGGCGCAGTTGCGCGCCGACGTCACCGCCGGGATCCGTGACGCGGAGGCGGTCGACGCTGTGCTGGCCGCCGCGGGCCACCGCGTATCGCGGCGGCGCAAGGGGCCGGCCGGGCTCACGCCGCGGGAGGTCGAGGTGCTCAAGCTGGTGGCCCAGGGCCTGTCGAACAAGCAAATCGCACAGCGCCTGACGATCTCGCCGAAGACCGCGGGCAGCCACATCGAGCACATCTACTCCAAGATCGACGCGTCCACCAGGGCGGCCGCCGGGCTGTTTGCGGTGCAGCACGGGCTGCTTCCAGAAGAAGAGAACGCGAGCGCGGCCTGATCACGAAGATCGGGCGAATGCCCGATGCTTCGAGGCGCCCGCGCGCATAGCCTGGGACGCACCCGAGCAGAGGAGACGATCCAGATGCCGAAGGTATCCAAGGACAGCGCAACGAACGTCGAGTGCCACGGCCCGGTCGAGGACCGCAACGAGGACGTCGATGGCTACACGGTCAACTTCGTCAGGTTCGATGCGGACATCGACGGCACCCCGCTGCTCCAGGGGTTGCCCGACGACAACTGCCCGTGCCCGCACTGGGGGTACGTGCTCAACGGTCGCGTCACCTATCGCTTCCGCGACCACGACGAGGTCTTCGAAGCCGGTGACGCGTTCTACCTGCCGCCCGGCCACATCCCCATCGTCGACGCCGGCTGCGAACTCGTGCAGTTCAGCCCCGCCGACAAGCTGCGACAGGTCACCGAGCAGATGACGGCCAACATGCAGGCCGCCCAGGGTGCCAAGGCCTAGGCATCAGGCGGCGGTGCTGCCTCGAATGAGAAGGAGGGTCAGCTGAGCGGTCGTTGGTCCTCGGACTCAGAATCCGTGTCCTCCAACCTTGGCGGACGTGGCTCACTGTCCACGTCGCCCGCCGGCTCTGCCTCCGCGTGCCTGACGGAGCGTTGCTCACGCGGCTCAAGAGATTCCAAGGCAGTCAACCCTGCTTTGAGGGCGTGCGCCGTGTAGCGCAACTGCGCGCGATCGCTCTTGGAGAGTCCTGGGCGAGGCTCGTCAGCGGCTCGTCGCGCATCGGAGCTTCGCACGGCCTGCACCCGGAGGCTTCGGAGCGCGACGCGTACAGCCGGCCACTGATCGTCCAGAGCCTCGGCCAGCGACTCGCGATAGCTGAGCCAGGTCTGCTCTGGCCAAGGCTCTGCGTCGGCGCTCCAGAACCTGCCCTCGCGTTGCGCCTGGGCGACGCGGCGTTGTGCCCACTCCAAGTCCGCCCACAGGAGCCGAGCACCAACCCGAGCTCTCCTGCGGGAGGCTTCCGCTTCGGACTTCGCTCGACGGTGCGCTTCGGCACTGCCCGCCCATACGGTCGCTCCCGCTCCGACAAGCGCTCCGACCAAGGCCGCGGCCGCGCTTATCGCCGGTCCGGACACCGAAGCGGAAATGACCCCCATCCTCAGCAGAGCCTACCGCGGGGATCG
Organism: uncultured Actinomycetota bacterium; assembly: GCA_963758035.1. Lineage (GTDB taxonomy): Bacteria > Actinomycetota > Thermoleophilia > Solirubrobacterales > Solirubrobacteraceae > Palsa-465. Next base: position 111,056 of record CAVWTW010000008.1, on the reverse strand, counting down.
CACGACGGATCGGCTCTCTGACGCGTCGATGCAGCACCTGGCTTCCACCGACGACGCTGTCGTCGAGCGTGCCACTCACAGGCACGATCACTCAGATCGTGCCGCCCGACGTCGCCACCAACAGGGGGCCGGATATGTCGTCGTCACCGAACGGGTCCGCGTCAGCGACCCGCGACCGACTGACAGGGCCGAGAGCAGAACCGCGCGGATCGCGGGCGTCTTGTTCGGTGGTCGAAGGACTGGGTGGGGTTGACATGACTCGAAGCTTGGTCGCTCGCGGACGAGTCGTTGCCGGGTTCTCGCGGTTGGATGCGTGACCTGGCCGGGCGCGGCCGTGGCGCGGTTGCCGAGCCCGAAGACGACGCTGATCGCTCCGGGTACTTCGATCGCCGGCGTCAAGATCGGGATGAGCCAGACACAGGTGTTCCACCAGTGGGGAAGCACGAGTTGCATACCCGGACTATGCACGTGGCAAGGTCCAGGGAACCCGTCACATTCCGAACGTGCGACGGTCAGCTTTTTCAAGGGCAAGGTCATCCAGGTCGCCATCAACGCCGCCACGCGCGGAAACAACCTCAAGTTCACGCCAGGGCACCTGTCGAAGTGGAAGACCGGCAAGAACATCGGCCTCGGGTCAACGAGGGCCGCAGTCAAACGCGCATATCCAGCCGCGAAGGCCAATTTTCGACCGGAGTGGCCGGGTGGGATCTGTTCGGAGGTCCCCACTACACACGCTTCTCATCGTTCGGCGTCGGCGCCACCGGCAAACGCGCCCCGCACACATTGCCAGCACCTCGGCCCCGGTGAGTGCCGCGGCCGTCCGTCGGCAACCGGAGGCAGACGCTGGGAGGTCCGTGCGCTCAGTGCACGACGAGCACGTCGCAGCGTGCGTGGTGGGAGACGGTATCGCTGATGCTCTGGCCGAACATTCGGCCGAGCATGTTGTGGTCCCGCGTCCCCACGATGATCAGGTCGGCCTGGCGCTGGCCCGCGAACTGGACGATGGCCTCGGCGGGATCGCCCACGATCTCCTGGTAGGCGGCGGTCACAGCTTGGCCCTCGAGGTACTCGCGGGCGCTGCCGAGCTCTGCCGCATGCAACGCCGGCGAGTCGACCGAGTCGACCCCGCCCCCGCCGCGGGCACCGCCGGGAGCGAGCGGCGCGACGCTGACGACCGCCAGATCGGCGCCCAGCGCCTTGGTGAGCTCCGCGGCGCGCTCCAGGGCGCGCTGGGACGGTTCGGTGTTGTCATAGCCGACGACGATGTTCTTCATGGCGATCCCACTCCGGATTGGTACAGCTGCAGGTAGTGATCGATCTCCCATTGGAGAGAGCCACGGGGGATGTATATCCCCGGCACCGAGCGTGGGCAATAGCCGTCAACACCCTTTAGCGCGGGGGAGGATGTGCGCGTCGCACATAGGAGACATCGGCGTCCGGCAACCACGGTCTACGAGACACGCCGGACCGAGCTCAGGGTGCGAAACGACAGGGCGCTCAGCCAGCCGAACCCGGCCGTGATCGAAATGCGCTGAAAGACACCGCCCCGCCCGGCGAGGCGCGGCGCACCGCCGAATGCCGCGCCGAACAGCCCGCACGCACTCGTCATCGCAATGGCTGACCCAGCCGAATATGAAGCCCAGCGATACTCCGCCCTGCGAGCGGCAGATGCAGCGCACGTCAGGGCCGCAGCAGGGATCCCGGCGAAGATCGGCAAGGCGCAGAGGTTGTGCAGGGTTCCGCTGCGAGTGGGTGCAGATGGGAGCGGACGGTCGGCACCATCCTGATCACGAGACGACGGCGGGAAGCCGGCCACCGGATCGGTCACGAACAGTCCGGAGCCGACAAGTCCACCCCCGACCCCGAAGATCAATGCTGGCACCACGTGCGGCCCTACGGTCCGCTTCGGGCCCCGCGCCAGACCGTGCGCGGCGATGCAGTAGAGCGCGCCCGCGACCGCGAAGTTCGCACGCTGGGACCAGCCGCCGCGACCGGCCGCGAGCGAGCTCACTGCGTGACGCCGCCAGTCATATCCGGCGCGTCTTGCACCGATCACCGTGAAGCTACTCACGAACAGAGGCCCGGCGAGAACCCCGCACGCGATCTCTGACGGGACCACCAGCGCCTTGCTCGGACATACGGACATGCCCGGCACGGTATCGAGGCGCTGGCCAATACCCGGCCCGAGCTACGCGAGCGGGTAGCGCGTGAGACCAACAACGAGAGGATCGCGACGCCTCCGGTACCAGGAGTTTGACCATGGCATGGTCGAGGTCGACATGGATATGGATCTCACCCGGCGGCCACGTCGAATTCCCGTTGAGTGGTCCACTGGCCAAGCTTCTTGACCGTGCCATTCTGCACCCGCAAGTCGCGATCGTTGACCTCAGCCCCTTGCACGCGTCCGCAATGGAGCTCGCTCGGCAGCTCCGGGCGCGGCCTGACGCTCCGACCGTCGTCCTTACCTCGAGGACCAGGCGCTCGGCGTTCGGAGCGCAGCTCGACGGCTAAGCATTCGTGCCGAAGGCCGACATCTGCGCCGAACAGATCCTCCAACACGTCTTGTCAGAACGTCACGCGATCTCCGGAGATGATGATTTGCCCAACGCCAACGAGCACACGCGATCCGAGCCCACGGGACCCCCACCAATGACAGGCCAACCCGCTCGCGCCCCCGATCCCATGCAGCTTCATCCCATCGAGGGACAGGAGCGCGTGGTTCTGCTCAAGCCGCTCCTTCTCAACAGTCCACTGATCGAGGTTGGTGAATACAGCTACTACGACGACCCCGAGCATGCCGCTGAGTTCGAGACGCGCAACGTCACCCACCATTACGGACCGGATCGCCTCATCATCGGCAAGTTCTGCGCCATTGCTGCAGGCGTCACATTCGTGATGAACGGCGCCAACCACCGCATGAACGGCGTCTCCACCTACCCGTTCCCGATCATGGGAGGAGCTTGGAGCGACCACGCGGATCTGATCTCTGGCCTGCCTTCTCGCGGAAACACGGTCGTGGGCAACGATGTCTGGATCGGCGGCAACGCGACGATCATGCCGGGTGTCCGCATCGGCCACGGGGCCATCATCTCGACCGGCGCTGTGGTGACCAAGGACGTGCCTGACTATGCGATCGCCGGCGGCAACCCGGCGGCAGTGATCCGAATGCGCTACGGCGACGACGACGTCCGCGAACTTGTCACGCTTGCCTGGTGGAACTGGCCCCTGGAGGCCATCACCGCGCATCTGCGCACGATCGCTGACGGGTCCGTCGAGGACCTTCGCGCCGCCGCGATCTCCCTCGGCCGCTGATCAGGACCGGCGCGCCGGGTTTCCTCGCGTCTCTGCCTCGTCTCCCTGTTTGCGGCGCGGACCCCGTCAGTCCGCACCGGTGAAGCGGAACTCTGCCTGCCACTTCTCCGCGTGGACGACCTCCCAATAACGCTCGGCGATGCGCTCCGGATCGAACGGGGTGCCGGCCGCGATCTGCCCAGCGATCGTCAAACTCGCCACTCGGATGCCGTCGGGTTCCAAGTCGGCCATCAGCATCGTCGCGGCCGACCGCAGCGCGGCCTTGCCAAGAGAAACGGTGGCAAGCGCCGGGACCGGGTGATCGGCGAACCCGCCTCCGGTGAACAGAATCGTCCCGAAGCCGGCGGCTCGCATCGCCGGGGCGGCGATCTGGGCGACGACGATGGCGCCGATTACGTCGACGGTGTAGGCGGTCTGGAGGTGGGCGACACTCGAGCTCAGGAGCTGATCGGGAGCTCCGATGACGGCGTTGTACACGACGACGCCGGGAGCGCCGTGCCCGCGGTAGAGGGCGCTCATTCGAACGCCCAGACCCTCGGCAAAGCGACGAGCCATCGCGCTTCCCAGGCCCGGCCCGGCGCCGACCAAGAGCATGTGGTGCCCGTCGATCGAGGCGCCAGAGCCGTCTATGTCTTCGGCCATGTCCGTTTCTCCTTTTGCATTGACTGCGGATCCTGCGTTACCGCGGCGCGGCTCGCATCCAGGAAACCCATAGTCCGGGACCGGGATGGCATGCTCCTCCGGTGAGGTGCGCTCCGCAGTCCGGCTATAAGTTAAGTATGCTAGCTTTTTGGTTACGTATACTTACTTGCCGCCAAGGAGCCGACTATGACCACGCATGCAGCAACTGCACCGGGGACGACACTTCAGTCGCGCCATCGTCGGAGCATCTCAGCGCCCCCGACAGCGGGGATCGCCTTCGTCGCGGCGTGGATCATCGGACTGCTGGTCTGGCCATCGAACCTCGAAGTGGCTGCGTCCGGCTCTCGGATCGTCTCGGCCTACACCGGACACCAGGGCGTGGCGGTGACGCAGTACCTGCTGGTGGAGGGCCTCGCCGCGATTGCCCTGGCGATCGTGGTGGTGACGCTGGGGCGAGCCGCCCTCCAGCGCGGCGCCGGGCAGCCCGCGCGAGTGATCATCCTCGCCGGTATCGGCGCGGTGATCGTGTCTCTGGCCGAGTGCGCCCTCGGCCTGATGCTGGCCGCCGGCGCCGTGCCCGACGGTGACACGGGCCGGGCCGCCATCCTGTTTCACCTGATCAACCGACTGGACGGCGTCAAGATGATCGCACTGGCCGCCGTGGCGGTCGGCGGCGTCAGCCTGGCCCGCCGCGGCGTCATCGTGCCCCGTTGGCTGCGGTACGTCGGCGCCGCACTGGCAGCCGCCATGACCACTTCCGGCATCGGCTATCTGCTGCTGAACAACCCGCTCGCGCAGGTGGCGGCCGCGTCGTTGGCGCTGCTGCTGATCTGGGTGGCCGCGACCGGCATCACCGTCGGTCGCGCCAGGCGGTAGGCCGAGTCGTGCCGCGCGCCGGTGTCACCCACGAGCGCGTCGTGGCCGAAGCCGCTGCGCTGGCCGACGAGGTGGGGCTCGAGCGGCTGACCCTCGCCGCGATTGCGCAGCGTTTCGGGGTCACCCTGCCCAGCCTGTACAAGCACGTCGCCGGGCTCGACGCGCTCAAGCGTGACCTGGCTGTGCTCGGGGTGCGCGAGCTGACCGCGGCGCTCTCCGCCGCCGCGGTCGGCCGCGCCCGATCCGACGCGCTCCACTCGATCGCCGACGCGTATCGCGACTACGCCAGAGCCCACCCCGGCCGCGCCGTCGCGGCCGTCAGAGCGCCGGATCCCGACGACGCCGAGCACATCGCCGCCGGCGAGGCCGCCGTGGCCGTGCTGCTGGCGGTTCTGGACGGGTACGGCATCACCGGCGAAGATGCGGTCGACGCCATTCGCTCACTCCGCGCCGTCATGCACGGGTTCGTGACCCTCGAGGCCGCCGGCGGGTTCGGCCTGCCTCGATCAGTCGACGCCACCTACGCGCGCCTGATCACCGCCCTCGACGCCGCCTTCGCGACCTGGTCCTCGAATAAGGGGGCGTGACGTGGCGCCAGCGTGGAGGCGCTCCGGGCGGAATGCGTTCGCACGCCGACACCGATGATTGCGAAGGGCCGCGGCAGACCATAATCATCTGTAAGTGACGCGCCCCAAGACCTTCCAGAAGCTGCGAGACCTTCCTGGCGTCGGCCGCGTGGCTGATTGGGGCATGGGTCCCCACGCCGCCTCGCGCAAGACGCGCGAGGCGGGCGCACGTATCGCCGGCCTCAAGGTCACCGAGTCGGTCTGCCCCTACTGCGCCGTCGGCTGCTCGCAGGTCGTCTACACGCGCGAGGGCGAGCTCATCGACATCGAGGGCAACCCGCGCTCTCCCGTCAACCAGGGCACGCTGTGCCCGAAGGGCTCGGCCTCACGCCAGCTCGTCCAGCAGCCCGGCCGGCTGACCACGGTCCTCTACCGCCGCCCGGGCGGCACCGACTGGGAAGACCTCGACCTCGAGACGGCGATGGACATGATCGCCGATCGGGTGATCGCAGCCCGCGAGGACGGATGGCAGACCGAGGACGAGCACGGCCGCCGTGTCGACCGCACGCTGGGCTTCGCGCATCTGGGCGGCGCCACACTCGACAACGAGGAGAACTACCTCATCCGCAAGGCCTTCACGGCGATGGGCGCCGTGCAGATCGAGAACCAGGCGCGCATATGACACTCGAGCACGGTCCCCGGTCTGGGGACCTCGTTCGGGCGCGGCGGCGCCACCGGCTTTCTGGAGGACCTGCAGAACGCGGATTGCATCCTCATCCAGGGCTCCAATATGGCCGAGGCACACCCGGTGGGGTTCCGCTGGGTCATGCGCGCGCGTGAGCGCGGCGCGAAGGTCATCCACGTCGATCCGCGCTTCGGCCGCACCGGCGCCTCGGCCGACGTCCACGTCCCCATCCGCGCCGGGACCGACATCGCGTTCCTGGGCGGGATCATTCGCCACGTGCTCGAGACGGAGTCCTATTTCAAGGAATACGTCCTGCGCTACACCAACGCGTCGACGATCATCAACGAGAAGTTCGCCGACACCGAGGATCTCGGCGGCGTCTTCTCCGGCTTCGACCCCGACACCGGCACCTACGACGAGTCGTCCTGGATCTACGAGGGCGGCGAGGTCGCCTCGGTCGCCGGCGTGCGTGAGCATGCGACTCAGGCCTTCGACGAGAACACCGGCGTCGGCCTGCTCGAGGGCCGGATCCCTCGCGACGAGACGCTCCAGCACGAGCGCTGCGTCTTCCAACTGCTGCGCAAGCACTACGCGCGCTACACGCCGGAGATGGTGTCGCAGATCTGCGGGATCTCCGAGGCGCAGTTCCACGAGGTCGCCCAGGCGTTGATCGAGAACTCCGGCCGCGAGCGCACCACCGCGCTCTGCTACGCAGTCGGCTGGACGCAGCAGTCGATCGGCGTGCAGATCATCCGGACCGGCGCGATCCTGCAGCTGCTGCTGGGCAACATCGGCCGCCCGGGCGGCGGCATCATGGCCATGCGCGGGCACGCCACGATCCAGGGCTCCAGCGACATCCCCACGCTGTATGACCTGCTCCCCGGCTACCTGCACATGCCCCGCGCTCGCGAGGAGGAGCTCTCGCTCGAGGCCTACATTGCGTCAGGTGGGGAGGAACGGGGCTGGTGGTCGAACTTCGACAAGTACATCGTCTCGCTGCTGAAGGCGTGGTTCGGCGACGCCGCGACCAAGGACAACGACTACGGCTTCCCGCACCTGCCCAAGATCACCGGCAACCACGCTCACTTCCCCACCATGATGCGCGCCGTCGACGGCGGTCTCGACGGCCTCTTCGCGATGGGCCAGAACCCGGCGATCGGCTCGCAGAACGGTGGGCTCATGCGCCGCGCCCTGCGCAACATGAAGTGGCTGGTCATCCGCGACCTCAACGAGATCGAGACGGCGACCTTCTGGCGCGACGCACCGGAGATTCAGTCCGGGGAGGTCCGCACTGAGGACATCCAGACCGAGGTCTTCCTCATGCCCGCCGCGTCGCACGTGGAGAAGCAGGGGTCGTTCACCCAGACCCAGCGGATGGTCCAGTGGCGTGACAAGGCGCTGGACCCACCCGGGGATGCGCGCAGCGAGCTGTGGTTCATGCACCACCTGACCAAGCGGGTCATCGCGCATTACGCGGGCTCGTCGGACCCCAGGAACTGGCCGATCGTCAACCTCAAATGGGACTACTCCGAGCACGCCGAGGGCGCGGTCCCGGACGAGCCGTCAGCCGAGGACGTGTTGCGCGAGATCAACGGCTATGACGTCGCCACCGGCAAGGTGCTGCCCGGCTTCGCGGAGCTGGCCAACGACGGCAGCACGGCCTGCGGCTGCTGGATCTACAGCGGCGTCTACGCCGACGGGGTCAACCAGGCGCGGCGTCGTGATCCCGGCGACATCGAGGCCGAGGGCGGCTGGGTCTCTCCCGAGTGGGGGTGGGCGTGGCCGGCGAACCGCCGCATCCTCTACAACCGCGCGTCGGCCGATCCGCAGGGCCGGCCGTGGAGCGAGCGCAAGAAGTACATCTGGTGGGACGACGAACAGAGCAAGTGGACGGGCTACGACGTCCCGGACTTTCCGGTCGACAAGCGCCCGGACTACCGCGCGCCCGATGACGCGCGCGGCATGGACGCCATCTCCGGCGACGAGCCGTTCATGATGATGGGCGATGGACGCGCCTGGCTGTACACCCCCTCGGGGCTGCTCGACGGCCCCATGCCCACCCACTACGAGCCCATCGAGTCGCCCGTCCCCAATCTGCTCTACCCCGCGCTCAGCTCCAACCCGGTCGCGATCGCATGGGACCGGCCCGACAATCCCGTCAACGTTTCCCAAGACCCGCGGTGGCCGATCGTGATGACCACCTTCCGCCTCACCGAGCACCATACGATGGGCGGCATGAGCCGGACGTTGCCGTGGCTCAACGAACTCCAGCCCGAGATGTTCGTCGAGCTCGACCCGGTCCTCGCCGCCGACCGCGGGATCGAGGACGGCGGCTGGCTGGTCGTGAGCACCGAGCGCGGCGAGATCGAGGCGCGCGCCATCGTCACCAAGCGGATGCGCCCACTGCGCGTCGCCGACCGCGTCCTCCATCAGATCGCAGTGCCGTGGCACTGGGGCTACGCGGGGCTGAACGTCGGTGACAGCATCAACGACCTGCTGCACCTGTCCGGGGACCCGAACACGACCATCGAGACGACCAAGGCACTCAGCTGCGACGTGCGCAGCGGACGTCGCCGCTCGCCGGCGACCTCCAGCGTCACCAACGCGCGCGCACGGCCACGTCGCCGTCAACCGTGAGCATCCCGCCGAGCAGCCGAAGCTGAAGACGACGCATATCGAATGAGCGACACTGCCCCCCACGCGGCGCCGACCGAGATCTCCATCCACCGCGAAGGCGCCCAGCGCATGGGGTTCTTCACCGACACCACGGTGTGCATCGGCTGCAAGGCGTGCGAAGTGGCGTGCAAGCAGTGGAACGACCTGCCGTCCGACGGCGCCACCTTTCGGAGCGGCGGCTCCTATGACCACACGGCAGCACTCGGCGCCGCGACCTGGCGCCACGTTCGGTTCGTCGAGCTGCTCGAGCCCTCGCCGATCGCCCGCGCGGAGGCCGAGCGAGCGCTCGCCCAAGGCGCCGGCGGCCAGATGCCTCACATCCCGGCATCCGAGGGTGCCGACCCGGGTGTCTCGGCCAACGGCGACGGCGTCGGAGACCTCGTCGCGATGGCCGAGGACCGCGCGCCGGTCGACGTCGCCGCCGCGGTGGCGGACATGGAGCGCTGGGTCTTCATGTCCGACGTCTGCAAGCACTGCACCAACGCGGGCTGCATGGACGCGTGCCCCACCGGCGCACTGATCCGGACCGAGTTCGAGACCGTGGTCCTGCAGCAGGACGTCTGCAACGGCTGCGGCTACTGCATCCCGTCGTGCCCCTTCGGCGTCGTCGATCGCTCGCACGAGGACGGCCGGGCCTCCAAGTGCACGCTCTGCTACGACCGCCTCCAGGACGGACTGGAGCCGGCATGCGCGAAGGCGTGTCCGACCGACTCGATCCAGTTCGGCCCCTACGAGGAGCTGGTCGAGGTCGCGCAGCGCCGCGTGGCGACGCTGCAGGATCGCGGGATGGCCGGCGCCTATCTCTACGGCGCCGGTGACGAGCCGGGCGCTGAGCTGGCCGGCGGCCTTGGAGCGTTCTTCCTGCTGACCGAGCCGCCGGAGCGCTACGGCCTGCCGGCCGAGGCCGACTCCCCGATCCAGGAGAACGTGGTCCCCGCGACGCTCGCCGCAGTGGGTGCCGGACTGGCCGCCGCCGCCGGGGTCGCCCTGGCCTTCCGCGCGCGCCCAACGCCGCCGGGTGGCATCGGCGCGCTCACGCTGCTCGGCGTCGGCGCCGGGGCGCTCGAGATTGCGGGGGACGTGATGGCACGGACTCGGCGCAAGCGCCGCGGGCGATGAGCGAGCGCGACATGCGGCCGGCCCTCGGCACCCCCGGGGGCCCCGCGTCGTGGCGGCGCGCCGTCGCGGGCGCGGCGGTGGGGCTGCACCAGCGCGGCTGGAAAGACGCGAAGTGGTCGTCGATCTACCGGCGCGACTCGGGCTACGTCTCCGCCGAGCCGGCCGATCCCGAGCGCGTGCAGCAGGCCAACCTGCGGGGTCGCCGCGGCGACCCTCCCGCGATCGTCCAGGGTCCGATGATGAAGGCGCCGGTCTGGAGCCGGGAGGTCCCGGTCTACTTCTGGTTCGGCGGGATGGCGGCGGGGGCGTCGTTCGTCGGCGTCGCCTGTGATCTGGCGGGCGACGAGCGCTCGGCGCGGGTGGCCCGCAAGGTCGCGCTCGCCGCGCTCATGCCCTCGCCGCCGCTGCTGATCAAGGACCTCGGGCGGCCAGAACGCTTCTACAACATGTTGCGCATCTTCAAGCCGCGCTCGCCAATGTCGATGGGATCGTGGTGTTTGACTGTCTTCGGCAGTCTGGCGGCGGCGTCGGTCGGGGCCGACGTCCTCGAGCGCCGCCGAACGGCGCAAACCCTCGGAGTGGTCACCGCCTTCTTCGGGGGGTACCTGGGGTCCTACACCGGCGTGCTGCTCGCCGCGACGGCGGTCCCGGTGTGGGCGCGCAGCCGGCTGTTCCTCGGCCCGATCTTCGTCTCGACCGCCACGCTCACCGGGGCCGCCACCACCCGCCTCGTCCTGACAGCGACCGGCCTGCCGGTCGACCACCCGACGTGCGAGGCGCTGGGGCGGGTCGAAAGCGGGGCGATCGCCGCCGAACTGCTGCTCTCCCAGGCCAACCACCACTTCCTGGGAGACCTTGGGTCGGTGCTGGAAGACGGCGCCGGCGCGAGCTGGTTTCGCCGCGCCCAGTGGCTGGCTCGGGCAGGTCTGGCGGCGCGCCTGCTCCGCCACCGCGCGCCCGGCCCCCTCGAGCACGTCGCGAGCGTCGCCTTCCTGAGCGCCGCGCTGTGCTTCCGCTTCGCCTGGGTGGAATCCGGGCGGACCTCCGCTGAGGACGACGAGGCCGTCGCCCGCATGGCCCGCGGGCGAGCCACCAGCCCGGAGCCCGACCTCAACATCACCGTCGTGGAGCATCGCTGACGGGTCGCGGCGCAGGCCGCGCCACAGCCCGGACCCGGAGGACGCGCCGGTCGTCCGGCCGGCGGCGCGTGATGCGCTCCGCGTCGAGATGCTCGAGAAAGGCCTGGGCTGACTTGCGGCCGGTGCCCAGCGCATCGCGGACCTCGGCCAGCGACGCCGAGCCCGCGGTCTCGATCAAGGCGACGATCGTGCCCCGGACCTCGGCGACGAGCTCCGCCTCCGCGTAGAGCTGGCCATTGACCCGGACTGCGCGGCCGTCGGCGCGCAACGCGGCCAGCGCCCGCGCGTCGGCGTCGCCGAGTGACGCGGCATTGAGCAGGGCGAGGCCGGCGTCGCGCAGTTCGCCCTCGACGCGGATCACGGCGGCGGGATCCGGCGGGGGCAGCGCGAGGGGGCCCGCTTGCACCGCCCGCCGCGCCGGCGGGGTCTGCTCAGAGGCCGGCTCCGGCCGGCCCTGCGCCCGTGCCTGCAGCCGGGCCAACACGTCGGAGCGGCGCCCGTGGCGTCGCGCGGTGGCGTCGAGCACCGTCCCCCCGCCCAGCGTGTCGGGCGGTGACAGCCGGCGCACGACGACCCGATCTCCGTCGGCGGCGAGCAGCGGCCGCTCCAAGCGCAGCTGCCACAGGCCGTCGCCGAGGTCGGCGAGCCGCCCCGCGGCATCGCGCGTGCCGTGGTGGACCTGGACGCGCTCGCCGTGACGCGCGCCGGTGGCGAGCGCCAGCGCGCAATCCAGGATCGTGGTCTCGGTCACGCGACTCTCCGCTGCCAGTACGTCGCCGCGCGACACGTCTCTCGCGCGCACGCCCGCGAGGTTGGCGGCCACGCGCTGGCCGGCGCGCGCCTCGGTAACCGGCTGGTCGTGGACGTGGAGGCCGCGCACGCGTACCGGCCGCTCGCCGGGCAGCAGCGTCAGCGTCTCACCGACACGCAGGGTCCCGGTCCACAGCGTCCCGGTGACGACGGCGCCGATCCCGGCCACGGTGAACGAGCGGTCGATGTGCAGGAGCGGCTCGCCGGGCAGCTCAGCGCGCGTCGGCACGCGCGCGGCGACGCGGTCCAGAGCTGCGGCCACCTCGGCGACCCCGGCACCGGTCGCCGCCGAGCAGGCCACGAACGCGTCCGCGCCGGGCAGCAGCGCCCGGGCCTCCTGCATGGCGCGCCCCGGGTCGGCGAGGTCGGCCTTGGTGATGGCCACGATGCCGGCGGTGACGTCGAGGGCGCGCAGGACGGCGGCGTGCTCGACGCTCTGGGGCATGACCCCATCGTCGGCCGCGACCACCATCAGGTACAGATCGATCCCGGACGCCCCCGCGACCATCGTCCGGACGAAGCGCTCGTGGCCCGGGACGTCGACGAGCGACAGCCGCCGCCCGGAGGGCAGGGCCAGCGGCGCGTAGCCGAGCGCGATGGAGATGCCGCGCTCGCGCTCCTCCGGGAGCCGGTCGGTGTCGACGCCGGTGAGCGCGCGGACCAGAGCGGTCTTGCCGTGATCGATGTGTCCGGCGGTGCCCAGCGTGAGCGGGGCGGTGGAGGAGGACGAGGACGTGTTCCTCGTCATCGTACGGAGCGGCGAAGGAGTCGAACCTTCCCGGCGCTGTCGAGGCGCCGCCAACGGCTTTGAAGGCCGTTCGGGGCACCGGCCCCGGGCCGCTCCAAGCGGGTGATCTCGCTCACCGCACGCGGATCGTGCCAGGCGCCCCTGCGACGAGCCGGCCGATCACCGTGGCGCCGGCGATGGCATCGGCCTGCTGCGGCGCGACGGCGGCCAGCAGGCCGCCGGACGTGGTGGCGTCGACGATCAGGCGCGCCCGCCAGGCGGGGACCTCCGGGTGAATCGCGGCGAACGTCGCGGCCCACTCGGCGTTGCGCGCACTACCGCCCGAGACGGCGCCGTCGTCACGCAGCAGTGCCTCGACACCGGCGATCGCCGGCACCGCAGCCGCGTCGACCTCGGCGGCCAGGCCACTCTCTCGGGCGAGGTTGTGGAGGTGCCCGAGCAGGCCGAAGCCCGTGACGTCGGTCATGGCGTGGACGCCTGCCTGAAGCGCCGACCGCGATGCCGCCGCGTTGAGCTCCACCATCACCGCGACCGCGACGGCGACGAGATCTGCGCCCGCCCCGCCGCGCTTGGCGGCGGTGACGATCGCGCCGACCCCGAGCGGCTTGGTCAGCACGAGCACATCGCCGGCCAGACCGCCGGCGTTGGTGACGATCCGGCGCGGATCGACGGTCCCGGTGACGGCCATGCCGTACTTGGGCTCGTCGTCCTTGATCGAGTGGCCGCCGACGACCGACGCTCCCGCCTCGGTCACCACGTCGAGGCCACCGCGCAGGATCGCCGCGAGCACGTCGCCCCCCAACTGCTCGAGCGGGAAGGCGACCACGTTCATCGCGGTGATCGGCCGGCCCCCCATGGCATACACATCCGAGAGCGCGTTGGCCGCGGCGATCCGCCCGAAGTCATAGGGGTCGTCGACCAGTGGGGTGAAGAAGTCGATGGTCTGCACCAGCGCCAGCTCCTCGCTGAGCGCGAACACCGCCGCGTCATCGCCCGTCGGGGCGCCGACGAGCACCCGCGGATCCGTGGCCGCGGGCAGGTCCATCACGATCGGCAGGAGGTCGGCGGCGGCCAGCTTGCAGCCGCAGCCCGCGCCGCTGGACAGCGAGGTGAGCGGTATGCGGTCGCTGACCGAGGACATCACGGCTGACGTTACCCCGTGCTCGGTGGCCGGACCACCCACGTGAGGTGCTCGCTCGGCCAACGAGCGAGCGCGTTGGGCGCGCACTCAAGCACAATGTGATCGAGCACGAGTCCCCTTGGACCGCGCGCTGGCCGCAGACAAGCCCACAAGCGAGGTGCGTCGATGAACGAGAGCCCAGTACTTGTCCACGTGTGGCAGGTCGATCCCACAGACGAGGCCGCCGTCATCGGGCGCCTGCAGGAGATGCTCGGCGACGTCGTCAAGGATCCCGGGTTCCTGAGGGCACGGGTCCTCCAGAGCGCCGATCGCACTTCGATCGCGATCGCCATCGAGATGGGCAGCGTGGAGGACCGTCAGCGCCTCGAGCGGCTGCCCGAGGTGCGGGGCACCCTCGACAACCTGCCTGGCGCGACGAACCTGATCATCAAGCTCTACCACGAGGTCGGGTCCTACGGCGGGTAGCGGCCGAGTCTCTGGATAGGCGCGGTTGTTGCGGGTAGGGGGACGGGATGTCTAATCGCACCTGGTTCATCACCGGCGCGTCGCGCGGCTTCGGCCGTTCCTTCGCGCAGGCCGCGCTCACCGCAGGCGACCGCGTCGCCGCCACCGCACGTGACACGTCCACGCTCGACGACCTCGCCGCCCAGTACGGCGATGCCGTCGTGCCCGTCGAACTCGACGTCACAGACCGCGACGCCGCCTTCGCCGCCGTCGGGGAGGCCCGCGAGCGCCTCGGTCGCCTCGATGTCGTCGTCAACAACGCGGGCTACGGCGTGTCGGGCGCCATCGAGGAGCTCAGTGAGGAGCAGGCTCGCCGGCAGATCGAGGCGATCGCCGAGCGCCGCTCAGCTCAGCAAGAGGAGAACAACGGCTACCAGCCGGGCAACCCCGATCTGGCCGCGCAGGCGCTGCTCGACACGCTGGATCGCGATGACCCGCCGTTTCGCCTGCTGCTGGGCAATATCGCCCACGACGTGGCCGTCGATCGCTACCAGTCGCGTCTGGAGGAGTTCCGCGCGGGTGAAGCGGTCGCCCGTGGCGCCGACGACCGGTAGCGGGCGCCTCAGACGGAGGCCACGAACTCCGACATCGCCCCGGACTGGATGAGCGCCACCGTGGTCGCGATGTCGGCGTCGAGGTAGCGATCGCGGTCCAGGAAGGGCACGTGCTCGCGCACGCGGTGGAACGCCGCCTGCGTCCGCGGGCTGGCCTGCTCGATGCCGCGCAGCTCCAGCGCCTGGCAGCAGGCCATCAGGTGGATGGCGGCGATGTTCTGGGCCAGCTCCACGATCGAACGGGCGTCGCGCGCGGCGATCGTGCCCATCGAGACCTTGTCCTGGTTGTGGGCCTCTGTGGAACGCGAGTGGATCGTGGTCGGCGCGCACAGGTGCATGGCCTCGGCCGTCATCGCCGAGGCGCAGAGCTGCAGGCCCTTGAAGCCGTGGTGCAGGCCGGCCTCCGGGTGCGTGGGCTCGAAGCGCGGGATGAGGTTGGCGGTCAGGCCCCGGTTGAACTTCTCGTCGACGACGTGCGCGATCTGGCGATCGATGAGGTCGCAGAGGTTGGCCAGCGCCACCTTGAGCGAGTCCATCGCCTGACCGATGTGACCACCGTAGAAGTTGCCGCCGCTCTCGACGCGGCCGGCGGCGACGTTGAACAGCGGGTTGTCGTCAGACGAGTTGATCTCGACGGCGATCCACTGCTCCACCCAGTCCAGCACGTCGCGCAGCGGGCCGACCACGTGCGGCGCGCATCGGATCGAGTACTTGTCCTGGACCTGCCGGTCGAGCTCGAGGTATCCCGCGCCGTCCATGCCGCCGGTAAACAGCTCGTCGCTGTCGGCGGCCAGGTTGGACTCGGCCAGCAGCTCGCGGATGTGGCGCGCGCTCGTGACCATCCCCGGGTGGGGCTTGGCGTCGTCGAACAGGAACGCGTTGAAGTGACCGCGGTTGCCCAGCAGGGCCTCGGAGGCCATCGCGGTCATCAGGTCGGCGAGATCGGCGAGCTCCCGCGTGGCGCCGACGGCCAGACAGGCGAACGCGCTCATGAACGACGTGCCGTTGGTCAGCGCGAGCCCCTCCTTGGCCTCGAGCAGGAACGGCTCGAGCCCGAGCTCGGCCAGGACCTCCGCGGCGCCGCGCGGCATGCCGTCGTAGAGCACATCGCCGTCACCGGCCAGGGCACGGCCCACGTAGGACAGTGGGGCGAGGTCACCGCTGGCCCCGCACGAGCCGCGCTCCGGGATGAACGGGGTCACATCGTGGTTGAGCAGTTCGAGCACGTGGTCGATGAGCTCGACGCGCACCCCCGAGTTCCCCTTGGACAGGCAGTTGGCGCGCAGCAGCATGGTCACTCGCGCGACCTCGGGGGCAGCGATCGGCCCGGTGCCGACGCCCATGAAGCGCAGGATGTTCTGCTGGAGCATCCCCGTTTTGGCCGGGGAGATCTGGCGGTGCGCGCTGTCGCCGAACCCGGTGGTGACGCCGTAGATCGGGATCTCGCGAGCGATGAGCTCATGCTTGAGGTCGCAGCTGGCTCGGACGGCCTCCACCGCGCTCTCGGACAACCGCACGGTCCGGTGGCCCCGCGCGACCTCGAGCGCGTCGGCGATGGTGAGCGTGGCGCCGTCGAGATCGAGGGTCGTCCGGCTCGCGGCGTGGTGGGGGTGGGCGGTCGCAGTCATGATCAGAATGTTTGCCCAGAGAGGCCGTTGGCGCAACGAAGACGCAGCTAATCGCCGTCCGCGTGCAATGGAAGCGCCTTTACACGCGCTTTTGCCACAAGATTGTTGCGTCTGAGGCACCACAACCGCGCAGGCGGCGGATGATGTGAGCCGCCCCGGTGCAGACGAGGAGGTTCGAACCACGATGAGCCCGCTGCTGGAACTCCAGACATTCGCACCCCCGGACATCGAGTCACAGCGCCGCGACGATGGGTCGATCGTGCTCGCCTCGCGCCAGGCGCTGGGCGAGATCGAGCCGTCGATCACGGCGGTCCTGCGGCGACGGGCCGCCGAGCACCCCGACCGCACCCTCGCCGCCCAGCGCGACGCCGACGACCGCTGGATCACCCTCTCCTACGCGGAGGCCGAGCGCCGGTCCCGCGCGCTGGCCACAGCCTTCGGGCGGCTCGGGCTCGGCCCCGCCCGGCCGCTGATGATTCTCTCGGGCAACTCGCTGGAGCACCTGCTGGTCAGCCTCGGCGCCTACGCCGCGCAGGTCCCGGTGATGCCGATCAGCGTGGCCTACTCGCTGATGAGCGCTGACCACGCGCGCATCAGGGCCATCGCGGAGCTGACCGATCCGGGGCTCGTGTTCGCCGACGACGCCGGACCATTCGGTGGCGCGCTCGACTCGCTGGCGCCGACCGTGGCGCAGGCGCTCGTCGCGCGCGGGCAGCGCGAGGGAGCGCTCCGTCTCGATGACCTGCTCGCGGGCGCCCCGGGCGACCCGACCGGCCCCGCTGGTGAGCCCGGGGCCGGGCCGGGACCGGACACGGTGGCCAAGCTCCTGTTCACCTCTGGCTCGACCGGCGTCCCCAAGGGGGTCGTCAACACCCACCGGATGCTGTGCTCCAACCAGGCGATGCTGCAGGCCATCTGGCCCTTCCTGGCCGCCGAGCCCCCGGTCATGGTCGACTGGCTGCCGTGGAGCCACACCTTCGGGGCCAACCACAACCTCAACCTCGCGCTGTTCAACGGCGGCACGATCCACATCGACGACGGCAAGCCGGCGCCGGCCCTGTTCGGCCGGACGGTGGCCGCGCTCACGGACGTCCCCCCGACGCTGTATTTCAACGTCCCAGCGGGGTACGCGCTGCTCGCGCCCGCGCTGGAGAACGACCCACGGCTCGCCGAGCGGTTCTTCAGCCGCCTGCGCTTCATGTTCTACGCCGCCGCCGCGCTGCCCGAAGCGCTGGCCGCGCGCCTGCGCGCGCTCGCCGCTCGGCATGCCGATCACGAGGTCCCGCTCACCTCGAGCTGGGGCACGACGGAGACCGCCCCCTGCGCGACCAGCATGCACTACCTCGGCGCCCCGACCGGCTGCATCGGCGTGCCCATCCCCGGCTGCACGATCAAGCTCGCTCCGGTGGCCGACCGCCTCGAGATCCGGGTCAAGGGGCCGAACGTCACTCCCGGCTACTTCCGCCGGCCCGACCTGACCGAGACCGCGTTTGACGAGGAGGGCTTCTATCGCTCGGGGGACGCCGTGCGGACGCTCGACCCTCAGGACCCCAATCAGGGCATGCTGTTCGACGGGCGGATCGCGGAGAACTTCAAACTGCTCACGGGGACCTGGGTCGCCGCCGGCGCGTTGCGCACCCGCCTGATCAGCGCGGCCGGCGTGCTCGCGGACGCCGTCATCTGTGGGCACGACGCCGGGTACGTGGCGGCCATGGCGTGGGTCAACCAGGCCGAGGCACGTCGGCTGACCGGCGCCGGCGAGGACGTCGCGCTCGACGACGCGACGCTGCGCGCGCATCTGGCGGAGGCGCTGCGCAGCCTCAACGGGCAGGCCGGATCCGCATCGCGGATCGAGCGGCTGCTGCTGCTGGCCCAGCCGCCCAGCCTCGACGCCGGCGAGATCACCGACAAGGGCTATCTCAATCAGCGCCGCACGCTCGAATGCCGCGCCGCGGACGTGACCCGGCTGTACGCCGAGCCCGCTGATCCCGCTGTCATCAGCGGCTCAGCCGCCTGAGCAGCAGGCCCTCTGCACGGGCTCGCGCACCGCGTCCGGGGCGGGCGCTTTGATCTCTCGTTCGCGTCATGAGGAAGGCGAGACGAGGCAGAGAATCCGGCCAGCCCCGGCCCTCGCTGGGGAGGGACTTCACCTGGCTGTGGCGGGCCTACGCGGTGAGCGCCTACGGCACCGGCCTGGGGTTCGGCGCCTTTGCCATCATCGCCATCCGCGTACTGCACGCGGGAGCCGCCGAGGTGGCGATCCTCTCGGCGTCGGGGCTGGGGGTGGGCGCACTGGTCGCCGTGCCGCTCGGACCGTGGGTGGAGTTCCGGCGTAAGCGGCCCGTGATGGTGGCCATGGACCTCATCCGCTTCGCGGCGTTGCTGAGCATCCCCGTGGCCTATGAGCTGGGGCGGCTGACGTTTCTCCAGCTCGTCGTGGTCTCCGTCATCGTCGGCGCCGCCAGGAACGCCTTCCGGGCGGCCAGCGGCGCCTACGTCAAGGAGCTGGTAGCGCCCGACGAACTGCTCGTCGCCAACGGGCGGTTCGAATCCACCACGTGGAGCGCGACCGCGATCGGCCCGCCGTTGGGAGGGGCGGCGATCGGCCTGCTGGGCCCGGTGACGACCGTCGTCGCCGACGCGATCAGCTACCTGCTCTCCGCACTCGGGATCGGCGCGATCCGGCACACCGAAACACGGCCCGAGCGCGCCGGTGCGCCGCGCCTGCGCGCCGGCGACCTGCTCGACGGCTGGCGCTACATCCTCGCTCATCCCCAGCTGCGCGCGCTGTTCTTCAACACGATCCTGGTCAACGGGCTCATCCTGGCCACCGAGCCGCTGCTGTCGGTCCTCATGCTCGCCCGCCTGGGCTTCGCGCCGTGGCAGTTCGCCCTCGCCTTCGCGTCACCCTGCGTGGGCGGCCTGGCGGGCGCCCGGTTGGCACCTCGGCTCGTCGCGCGCGCCGGGGAGGCGAAGGTGATGTTCATCGCCGGGGCGCTGCGCGCGTCCTGGCCGATCGGGCTGATCTTCATCGGCCGAGGGGTCCCCGGGATTGCGCTCGTGATCGCGGTCCAGTTCGGCCTGGTCACGTGCATCGGCATCTTCAACCCGGTGATGGCGACCTATCGGCTCGAGCAGACCGCGCCCGACCGCGTCGCCCGGATGCTCTCGGCGTGGTCGGTGTCGAGCAGCGCCACCATCGCGGCGCTGACCGCAGTGTGGGGCGTCCTGGCCATCGTCACCGGCCCGCGCGCAGCGATCGGGATCGCGGGAGCGCTGCTGCTCGCCACCCCGCTGCTGCTCCCGCGCCCTCGGCTTGCTGCCCACGAGCTCTCGCTCGGCGCAGCCACCCAGGGGTATCAGGGCGGCTGATCGCGTTCTCACGGGCGCCATCAGCCCGGCTGATACCCCTCATACACAAACGCGATTTGGAGCGGACGGGTCGCGGTGTTAATTTCGGCACATGAGCGGCGGCAGCGAGCTCTACCACGGCGCCAGTGACATCTCCGGCACGGCGGATCTCGTCGGCGACGAGCTGACGCCGCGGCCGGCGCCGCCGGGGATGACCGTCTACGAGTCCCCGCGCGAGACGCCCGTGCACGCGCAGACCGACGTGCTCGTCGTCGGCGGCGGTCCGGCGGGTTGCGCCGCCGCCCTCGCCGCGCGGCGGCTCGGCGCGGAGGTGACCCTGGTGGAGCGTTACAACCACCTCGGCGGCCTCTCCACCGGGGGGCTGGTGATCTGGATCGACCGGATGACCGACTGGACCGGGCGGCTCGTCATCGGCGGCTTCGCGCGCGAGATCCTCGAGCAGCTCCCCGGTCACGCCGTCGCCGGCGCGCCCGAGGACCAGTGGGGCTCGCGCAACGAGGACGCGGTCGCGCACTGGGGTGGGCGGCAGGGCGCGTTCCGCGGCGTGGTCACCTGGTCGCCGATGATCGACCCCGAGTGGCTCAAGCTGGCCTCCGTCGAGCTGCTGGCGGCGGCGGGCGTCCGGTTCCTGCTCCACAGCTGGGCGGTGGACGTGGTGCGCGACGGCGCCAACGTGAGCGGGGTCATCTTCGAGAGCAAGCAGGGGCGCCGGGCACTGCTGGCGCGGGTGGTGATCGACGCCACGGGCGACCTCGACATATGCCGGCGGGCGGGCGCCCCGTTTCAGTCAGACGCCGACGGCAGCGAGAGCAACATCCAGCACTGCCTCAACACCGGGTGGACGTGGGCGGGGGTCGACTTCGCGCGCTGGCTGGCCTTCAAGCGCGAGGACCCCCAGGGGCACCGCGAGCTGATGGAGGAGGCCCGCGACGCGCTCGGCTACGTCGAGCGGCCGGTGATCGGGTGGCGCGACGACGTCGCGCTCTTCCTCGGGCCACGCCTGCGCGGCTACAGCGGGCTCGACGTCGCGGACCTGACGCGGGTGGAGATCCAGTCGCGGCGGCGCATGCTCGCGCACCTGGACCACTTCCGGCGTCACGCGCCCGGATTTGAGCGCGCGTGGCTCATGCTCTCCGCGCCGCAGGTCGGCGTGCGGCACACCGGGCGGGTCCTCGGGCGCCATCCGATGCGCGCCGAGGAGTGGAAGCACGGCGTGCGCCACCCCGACGAGATCGGCGTCTCACCGTCGCCCTCGCAGGCGTTCGAGAACGTCTCGGTGCCCTACGGCGCGCTGCTGCCCACCGGCCTGGACAACGTGCTGGTGGCGGGCCGCCATATCGCCTGCGATGCCCAGACCCAGGCCTTCATGCGGGAGATTCCCCAGTGCTGGCTGACGGGTCAGGCGGCCGGCGCGGCCGCAGCGCTGGCCGCCGAGGCCGGTGCCGCCGGCACCGTTGACGTGGGGGCGGTGGACGTGGGGGCGGTGGACGTGGGTGAGCTCCAGGACGCCCTGCGTGCGCAGGGCGCGTACCTGCAGCCGGCCGTCAGGCGCGCAACAGCGAGAGCTGGGTGAAGCCGGGCGCGCGCTCGATCTCCAGCATGCGGCGCTTGGTGGCGATGCCACCCGGCGCCGAAAAGCCGTGGAGCGCTCCGCTGGAGGACAGCACGCGGTGGCAGGGGACGACGATCGGGAAGGGGTTCTCCCCCAGCGCGTGGCCGACCGCGCGCGGAGCGTCGGGCTTGTCGATGGCGCGGGCGATGTCGCCGTAGCTGGCCGTCACGCCTGGCGGGATCTCACGCGTGGCGGCGTAGACGCTGCGCCGGAACGGGTCGATGCCGGTCTCGTCGAGGGCCACTCCGCGTAGGTCGGCGTGCTCACCCTCCAGGAGCGCCACGATCGCCGCGATCGTGTCGGAGATGGCCTCCGGCACCTCGGGCCGCCCGAGGCCAGGCCGCCGGGGCAGGCCAGGGCTACCCGGGAGCAGGACGCCGGTGATGCCCGCGTCGCTCCAGCCGATCGCGCAGGTGCCCAACGCCGTGGGGAACGGGAGCATGGGCGGGACGCTAGCGCGGCGTGGGGACGATTCCGCGGGGGTCTCGGCGCGGCTAGGCCAAGAGCCGTCCGGGCAGGCCGAACAGCGTGAGGTCGGCCTCGAGGAAGACGGTCACCTCCGCCACGCGGCCGTCGCGGATCGTCAGCACGTCCAGGCCTCCGGGGACGAACGCCTCGGCCTCGTCCTCCCACATGTAGGTGCCGAAGGCCAGCTGGCCGTTGGCGGTGGTGGGGACGAAGCGCCACTGCGAGCGCAGTGGGCCGTCCACCAGGAACGTCCGGATGGCGTCATGGCCGTGATACCACTCGAGCCACGGTGGCATCGAGAAGCGTGCGTCCTCGGCGAGCATCGAGACGATGGTGTCGACGTCGGCGGCCTCCCACGCGTCCGCCCAGCGCTGCACCAGCTCCGAGATCGAGTCGTCGCCCAGGTCGCCGAGGACCGTCTGCTGCGTGTCGGCGGTGGAGTCCACCGCCTTGCGGGCCCGCTGGAGCGCGCTGTTGACCGACGCCGCGGACGTGTCGAGCAGGTCGGCCACCTCCGCGGCCGAGAACCCCAGCACCTCGCGGAGGATCAGGGTCGCACGCTGCACCGGCGAGAGGTGCTGGAGCGCGGCGACGTAGGCGAGCTCGATCGACTCGCGAGCCATGATCCGTCCCTCGGGCATCGTGTCCGGGTAGGGCTCGAGCCAGCTGATCTCCGTGGCCGGCGTGTCGGGCGACACGTCGACGGGAAGCTCGCGCCGGCCGCGCCGCTCCAGCGCGGTGAGGCAGCGGTTGGTGGCGATCTTGAACAGCCAGGCGCGGACGAAGCCGCGGTCATCGAGACCGTGCACGCCGCGCCAGGCCCGGACCAGCGTCTCCTGCAGCGCATCCTCGGCGTCGTGCAGGGAGCCGAGCATGCGGTAGCAGTGGGCCTGCAGCTCCGAGCGGTGGGGCGCGACGAGCGTCTCGAACGCCTGGGGATCCCCCGAGCGCGCGGCGTCCAGCAGAACCGAGCTCATGCGCTCATGATCGCGGCCGCGATGAGTTTTCGCCGCACCCGGGGTTTCACGGTCGACACACGGTCAACCCAGGAGGCACCATGACTGACACCCAGCACATCCGTGAGCTCATCGAGCGTTGGGCGCAGGCGGTCCACCGCGGCGACATGGCGGTGGTCCTGGAGGACCACGGTCCCGACATCGTCATGTTCGACGTGCCCCCGCCCGAGCAGGGGGTTCGCGGCCTGGACGCATACCGCGCGACGTGGCCGGGCTTCTTTGACTGGCAGGCATCGGGCGCACTATTCGAGATCGAGTCGCTCGAGGTCACCGCCGGAGCCGATGTCGCCTTCGCCTTTGCGCTGCTCCGCTGCGACACGCCCGAGGCGCTCGAGCGCCACCCGGAGCACCGGCTGCGCCTCACCATCGGGCTGCGCAAGGAGGACGGGCGCTGGATCGTGACCCACGAGCACCACTCGTTCGCCGACGCGTCATAGGTCACAGGCATTGCCACTCCCCTCCTCAGTCCAACTCAGGTACGACAATGAACGGTAGAGAGGCGGCGTATGCCGCCCGTCCACTAGGTTGGACGCGAGAGTTTGCGACGCGACTGGAGGGAGACGCCGATGGGACGGTTCCAGATCTCGACACACGGCCGGCTGCAGGACTGGATCGCCGTGGAGAACGGCTACTTCGAGGATGAGGGCTTGGACTACGAGCTCGACGTCCGGGCCCAGCAGAACACCGACCAGGACATCGAGCCCACCGGTCAGGAGGACGTGAAGACCGGCGCCTACGAGCTCTACCGCGTCGGGGGCGGCGGCAAGAAGGGCATGAGCTGCGCCTGTCACTGGGCGGTCAACCAGGCTGCCGGCGACGCGGCCGGACGCATGTGGGGACGCTGCTACGCCGTCCTGCCCAGCGCCATCTACGTACGCGCGGACTCTCACATCCAGGGGCCCGAGGACCTGGCGGGCGTCGACGTCGCCGTGGGCTACCACTCGGGCAGCCATTTCTCGACGATCCAGGCCCTCGAGCCGTTCCTGGGCGAACAGGACATCAAGCTGCGCTTCGGTGGCATGCCGTATGACCGAGTGGACGCGCTGCTCTCCGGCACGGTGCCGGCCGCGGCGATCTGGAGTGCCCCGACCTACATCGTCGAGCAGCAGGGCTGCCGGAAGATCCTGGACACCACGTTCATGGCCGGCTTCATGTTCGACTTCGACACCGAGCCCGCCGACGTCGAGAAGTACTTCAACGCCCTCAAGCGCGCCCAGATGGAGCTCGACCTCCGGCCCGAGCCCTACAAGCAGCACTACCTCAAGGAGATCCCCGAGCGCTTCCACGCCATGATCGATGTGCGGCGCTTCGGGCCGGGTGAGCGGATCGTGTTCCTCCCGTACACCGCGGACTCCTATGACCGCTCGCAGCAGTGGATGCGCGAGCGCAGCCTGTTCGAGTCAGGCGAGACTCCGGCCCCGTTTGACTCGGTGGTTCAGGTCTAGCGGCGCGGCCGCCCTCAGGCGACCCAGGGGTCGTCGACCGGTTCCCCGTCATTTTCGAAGTGGGGGCCCACCACCAGGAACTCGAGGCCGTCGGGGCCGGCCTCGAGGGCCCGCCTCACGTCGGCGCGCACCCGGATCGCGTCGAGGGTATGCACGTCGCGCAACTCGTCGCCGAGCTTGATCTGGCCGCTGCCGGCGAGGATCACATAGACCTCCTCGGCCTGGGTGTGGCGATGCGCGAACGGGGAGCGTTTGCCCGGGTGCAGGCGGAAGTGAGTGACCCCGGTCTGCTCGGCGTCGAGCGGCGTGCGGGCGACTCGCGCCTCCCAGCGTTCTCCGAACCCGTTCGCCGGAGCGGCATCCTCGACGTCGGCGAGGTTGAGCTGCGTGTAGGCCTCAGGCATCCTCGGCCCCGTTCACGCGCTCGGGCCGGCGACGCGCGTGCAGCACCGTGTCGCGGATGGTGACCGGCGCGCCCTCGGGCCCGTCGACGGTGCGCTCGGGCGCCGCGGCGGTCACGATCTCCCAGGCCTCCGGGTCCAGCAACGCGGCCAGCTCCTCGGCGGTGCAGAACAGCTCGGGCACGTTCGGACGCAGGCCGGGGATCTCGAGGTCCGACGGGTGGTGGGCGGCGACGAGCAGGTCGCCGCCGGAGGCCACGCCGTCCGCCAGGCGCTGCATCGACCGCCGGCGGCCCTCCGGCGGGAGGTGCAGGTACTGCGAGGTGACGAGCTCGTAGCTGCCGAGCGGCGTCCACTCATCGGCGAACAGGTCGACCTGGCGCCAGGTGATCCGCTGAGCGATCTCGGCGCCGGCGGCCTTGGCGTTGGCCGCAGCGCGCTCGAGGCCCACCGGCGACACGTCGGCGCCGGTCACCTCCCACCCCTCCCCGGCCAGCCAGATCGCGTCGCCCCCCTCCCCGCAGCCGACGTCGATCGCCCGGCCCGGCGTTAGCTCGCCGGCCTCGGTGAGCAGGTACGGATTGGGCCGCCCGCTCCATACGTGCCGGTGGCCGGCGTAGCGGTCGTCCCAGTAGGTCTGGGTGAACATGTCGCGCTGGGTCATCGTCACCTCGCGTCGTGGTCGTCATCAACAACGGTAGTGGCGTCCCCACCGGCCAATGACTAGAAAAATGGTGCTTCGGGTACTGCTGCGGTGAGATGGCGACGCTGTCCTCCCGACGCATCCCCGCGCGACTGCGAGCTCTGGCGCTGGGAGCCACCGTCTGCGCCTGTGCCGGCCTGGGCTCGGGCTCAGCGCTGGCCGTGACGCCGTCGCCTCCGCCGGGCGCCCCGGCCGTGGAGTCGGCCCCGTCCAGCCTGGTGGGGCTCGACCCCGAACTGCCCCCCGACGTGATCTCCGCCAGCGCCGCCCCGGGCAGTCACTGGAGCGCGGAGAAGGCGGTGTACGGGTCGGCGTCGACCAACGACATCGCGGTCACCGGCGCCGGTGGGACGACGATCCGCGTCAACGAGATCTATCCCACGACCGCGTCCGGCCAGCCCGCCAAGGGGCCGTTCCCGGTCCTGCTGACCATGACGCCCTACGGCAAGGGGCAAGGGGGCTCGAGCGCCGCCGGGTCGGCGTCGTCGCCGTCCAGCGGCGCGGCGACGGGCGGCGCGGACAACTACCTGGTTCAGCGCGGCTACATCGAGGTGGTGGAGGACGTGCGGGGGACCGGCGACTCCAATGGGAGCTGGGGCCTGTTTGACCCGATCCAGCAGCGGGATGCGATCAAGGTGCTCAAGTGGGCCGCTCACCTCCCCCATGCCGACGGCAAGGTCGGGACCTACGGCCCGTCCTATCTGGGCATCGACCAGCTGCTCCTGGCCGGGGCGGTGGGTCGGCACTCGCCGCTGAAGGCGATCTTCCCGATGGTGCCCGCCAACGACATCTATCGCGACACGTCGTTCATGGGCGGGCTGCTGGACTTCGAGTTCGCCGAGACCTACCTGGGCCTCACGGGCGCGCTGAACACCGCCACCCCGCTCAGCGACGCCGCGTCGGACCCCACCCTGCTCTCCGATCTCGCCGGCGTCGAGGCCGACCATGCCAACGGGCTCGCGAGCTATCACGCGGCGGCGACCGCGAACATCCTCAGCGGCGGCGACGAGGCGTTCGACGGCGCCTACTGGCAGGCCCGTAACCCGCAGAACGTGCTCGCACGCATCGCGGCCAACCACATTCCCGCGTACATGGTCGGGGGCGAGTTCGACATCTTCCAGAACGGCGAGCCGGTCAACTATGCCGAGCTCCAGAACGCCTGGGCCCACCGCTCGACCACGGCGCCGATGCAGCCCGGCCAGCGGACCACCGGTCGCTACCAGCTGATCGTCGGGCCGTGGGAACACCTCAACGGCTCGTCGGTCGACGTCGACCCGCTGGAGCTCGAGTGGTTCGACACGTGGCTCAAGGGCGAGAAGACCGGCATGGCGCGGACGCACACCCCGCTGCACTACTACGACCTGGGCAGCGGCGCGTTCCATGAAACCTCGACCTACCCCTTCACCGGCGCGACGCCCTCCCGCCTGTACTTCGGCACGGGCGGGACGCTCACCTCGGCGGCGCCGTCGGGCTCCGGCAGCGGCACCTCGTCCTCGCCGATCCCCGGCCTGCCGCTGCCCACGCCGCCCGTGCCGCTGCCCACGCCGTCCGTCCCGCTGCCCACGCCGCCCGCCGCGACTGCCGACACGCTCGTGTGGAGCCCGAGCGGCGTGCCGTGCGGGCGCCCGCTGGACCAGTGGTCGATGGGCGGCCTGTCGGTCCCCGCGGGGTCCGCCGGCTTCCTGGCCCCGTGCGCCACCGACGACCGGCTCGCCCAGATCGGGCCGTGGGCCACCAGCTACACCTCGGCGCCGCTCACCCGCGCCGCGACGCTCGCCGGTCCGGTCACCGCCACCGTCTACGCCAGCGCAACCACCTCAGAGACCCAGCTCGTGGCCGAGTTGGAGGAGGTCACCCCGGACGGCACCTCCTATCCGCTCACGGAGGGCGCCCTGCTCGGGTCGTTGCGCGCGGTGAAGCAGAGCCGGTCGTGGACCGCCCACGGCATGACCGTGCTCCCCTATCACCCGTACACGCAGGGGTCGGCCAAGCCGGTGAGCCCCGGCACGATGACTGAGTACCAGATCCAGATCTTCCCGACGCTGGTCACGATCGCCTCGGGAGACAGCCTGCGGCTCACCCTCTCCACGGCCGACACGCCGCACCTCACACCGGTGCCGGCGGACCTCCCCAAGCTCGTCGGCGGCGTCTACACCATCGGCCGCTCGGCCTCCGCGCCCTCGTCGCTCACGTTCGAGACGCTCGGCTAGCCGGTTGACTCCGCGGCTCCGCGGCTCCGCGGCTCCGCGGTCGGTGGGGCCGGGGGGACCGCGACTGATCCGTCGTGCGCGATCTTTCCAGCTATGTTGGAAAAATCGCGCACGTCTCAAGGGCGGGGCGGTCGGGGGCCGGGGTGCCCGCCCGGGTTGGACTAGAGACCGGCAGCGCCGAGGTCCGCGCGCAGGCGCGACACGTTGCGCAGCTCGCCCGCACCCACGACAGCGACGTAGCGGACCCGGCCCCCGCGCACGCCGTAGAGGTAACGCGCTCCGCGAGCCAGCCGGCGCTCCTGCCACAACCCGGAGGCCAGCCGTGTCGCCCCGCGCTGCTTGAGCCGCGCCATCGTCGCACCGCGGGCGATGCCGTGGGCCTTCTCCCCGCGGCCCGTGGTGGCGATCAGCGCCACCCGGCCGGCGGCGTTGAACACGCTGGCCACCCGGGCACCGCGAGCGGCCGGGCCGCTCACGCAGTAGCGGAAGGAGCGCCCGGGCCGCGAGACCGGCTGCCCGCCACGGAACAGCGCGGCCTGGGCGGTGTCCCCGAGGCGCAGCGCCCGGCCCAGGCCGGTCGCGCTCAAGCGTCCCCGGGTGGGCAGGCAGCTCGTGGCGGGGACGCCGTCGGCGCGCTCCCAGGTCTCGAGGTAGGCCTCGGCCCCCTGGAACATGTCGCCCATCATCTGGTTGCCACCGACGACCTGGAGATCGTGCAGCCAGTCGGCGTACATCCCGTAGTTGGCGAGACCGTCGGTGTTGAGGTTGAAGGTCCGGTCGCCCCACTGCTCCTGGGTGAAGGTCACCTTGCCGTCGTAGGACTGGAAGGGGTAGCTGATCGGGGTGCCCGCCGCCGGCCCGGGTTGGTCGGCCAGGCCGTTCATGTCCGACCCCCAGCCGAAGCCGAAGTGGTACTTGGGATCGGCCTGGGCCTTGTCGGCCTTCCAGGTGGCCACGAACGCCGGCGCCGGCTCGGCGGGCGGGCTGATGAAGCCGCCGGTGTCGTAGATGCCGCGGAAGAGCTGCGCCGAGGAGCAGCAGTGGGCCGAGATGACACCGGAGTAGTGGTGGGCGGTGGCGATGGCCAGCGCGGCGGTAGCGGTGGCACTGTCCATGTGGTCGAGCTGGATGAGGTAGTGGTCCTTGATCATCTGGTTGATGACGTAGGTCCCGAGGCCTGTGATGCCGCGGACGTTGCACTGCGGGCCGTCGCCGTAGACGGGCAGCTGACTGCCGTGGAGCAGCGAGGCGAGCGGGCCGTTGACCAGCGAGGCCAGCGGACCGCTGGCCGGGACGTTGATCTGGGTCGCGTCCTGGTCCTCCGACGGGCACGGCGCCAGCGTCCAGAAACTCCCGGTCTCCTCGCGGTTGCCCGCGTTGACCACGATCCCGAGCTCACCGGCGATCATCTTGGTGCCGCCGAAGGCGTTGTCGAACTCGTGGATGGGGAAGAAGGTGCGGACGCCGAGATCGTGGATCTCCTTGAGCCCCGCGTCGATCTGCGACTCGTCGCACTGGGGGACGTCGTTGACCTCGCCGCAGCCGAAGATGCGCGAGACCTCGATGCCCTCGATGACGGCGAGCTTGCCCTCGTTGATCACCCGGCGCGCCTGGAACGGATCGGTGACGATGCGGAACCACCCCTTGCCGGGTCCGCCCGACTGGGCGTCGATGTAGTCCTGCAGCGCGTACAGGTCCCCGCTCTGGATCTTCACCGCGTCCATGTCGTTGCAGGGGTTGCGGGTCGTGGTCATCAACGAGCACAACGCCTCGTTGTCGACCAGATCGGTGACCATGAGACGCAGGCCGGCCTTCCAGGCCCGTTCGATGCCGGTGTAGTAGTCGCCCTCCTCGGCCAGCGCCGTAGGGCTCGGCCAGTCCACGAACGTCGGCCAGCCGTGCATGTCGGTGGGCCGTGTCGCTCCGCCGTAGTCGATGAGCGACTCGAACGCGCCGTTGGTCCCCTGCTCGTCGGGGGCGCAGCTTGCGGGCAGCGCGTAGACGACGCCGAACGGGCTCCACGGCCGGCCGCAGTGCCAGTCCCCGCCCAGGAACTCGAACGCGGTGACGTGGGCGTGGCCCTCGACGGTGCCGAGCACGTCGGCCTCGGGGCTGGCGCCGCTGAACGGCGTGCCCACAGCGTCGACCTGGGCCTCGGGGTAGGCGGCGCAGCCGGTGGCGGGGACGAAGATGACGGGCAGGCGCGTGCCCGTGCCGGCATTGGTCATGGTGAACCCCTGCGCCGAGGACCCGTCCACCGTCCACTCCGTGGCGGCGCTGGGCGTGCCGGCGCCGGCGAGAGCGCCGGTGCCGTCGTCGGTGAGATAGTCACCCTGCGGTCCGTAGAGCAGATAGACGCCCAGCGCCGCCGCCTGCATCGTGAAGGGGCCGACGCCGGCGGCAATGGGCGTACCGCGCGACGGTGAGCTCAGCGAGTAACAGCCGTGCACCAGGGAGTAGCGGGTCTGGGGCTGGGGCGTGGCCGCCGGGCGGTGCGCCACTGTGCTCGCCGAGGAGTTGCCGAACCCGACGATCGTCCCCGCGGCGACGGCGACCACCAGGGCGGCGCACCGGCCGGCTCGCCCGACGCTCACCGGTCCACCGCCCCCCGCTTCGCACCCATCTCGATCTCCTCGGTCGCCGTCGCTCAGAAACTCGGCGCATTATGCACCGGCAGGCGTTTGGACGGCACTACCCGGATCAGGAGAAGGACATGCGGAACCCCCCGTCGTCGTCGACGATCGTGATCAGGGCCTTGGTAGCGGAGCCCGCGCCGGACACCTGGCAGGTGAAGCTGTGGCCGATCACCACGGGGACCCGATTGGGGCAGGCGACGTGAGCGCCCGTCGGCGAGCCGGGCAGGTTGCCCTGGACCGCGCGCTCGACGTTGTCAGCGAAGATGAGGCTGCCGACGATGTCGTAGGTCCCGCTGCCGTCAGTCTGCGTCGCGCGCACCCGGTCGACCTCGCCGCTCGTCAGCGTCGCGCTGCAGTGGACGACGACGCCCTTGTCCTGCTTGAAGCTCGCGGGGCAGTGCACCGAGCGCACGGCGAACCCCGGATGCTGCTGGAGGCTGCCCGCGATGAGCTTGCTCAGATGCGATGAGTCTCCACCCGATGGGCTGGACGAGCCGCAGCCCGCCAGCGCCAACGCTGCTGCCGCAATCGCGGCGAGGAGCACGACTGTGTATGTCCGCGGGCGCGTGCGCCCGCGGGTGATCATCCCGGTCCGATTGGTCATATCGAGTACTAACGCCCGTATTTGGGGGACCTTCCCGAAAGGTTCCAAGCTTGTCCCGGGCGGCGTGCGCGTCCCCCGGGGATTCACCGCCGAGGCCAAGCCAAGTCCTCGACCACATCCTGGTCACCAAGGGCCGGGTGGCGTGCAGTATCAAGTCAAGCCGTAGTTGGGGGCGCAGCACCCTGCCGCCGGGCTCCGCGGCCCCGTTCCCTCACGAGGGGCGGGGCCGCTACTCGGGGGGCGGGGCGATGATGTTGCCGACCGGTGAGCGAGCGCCGGTTACCCCTCGAGCCCCTCGCGGCGCCGCGTCAACGGGCTCACCGCCCCGAGGTGGCCGATCTTGTCGGGGTTGACGATCGAGCGGATCGTCTGCACGTAGCCGCCCACGATGTCGAAGGCGAGGACGGTGACGACGAGGTCGTCGAGGTCGCGGACGACAGCGCCGGGCTGGGCGTTGACCAGCGCCAGCTCGAAGTGCAGGTTCAGACGCCGGTTCTGGTTGGCGAAGGCCCGGACCAGATGGACGACGCGGTCGCGTCCGTGGATCGGCTCGGGCAGCGCGGCCGCCTTGCCCCCTCCATCGCCCACGAACACGGCGTCCTCGGCGACGAGGTGCAGCAGTGCATCGATGTCGCCGTCGCGGAAAGCGGTGAGGAACTGCTCGGCGATCTGGATGCGCCGGCGCGGGTCCCTGTCCAGGTGCGGCCGGTCGGGCTCGAGCCGGCGGCGGGCCCGCACCGCGATCTGGCGGCAGCCGGCCTCGCTTCGGTCCACGATGGCGGCAATCTCCTCGAACCGGTACCCGAACACGTCGTGCAGGAGAAAGACGGCGCGCTCCGTCGCCGAGAGCTGCTCCAGTAGGACCAGATAGGCGATCGAGAGCGATTCGCTCAACTCCGCGCTGTCGGCCGGCGCCTCGTCGAGACGCTCCACCACCGGCTCGGGCATCCACGGTCCCGGATAGGTCTCGCGCCGGACGCGCGCCGAGCGCAGGTGATCGATCGCCAGCCGGGTGACGACCGTGGTGAGGTACGCCTTGGGCGCGTCCACCTCCGTCCCCCTGGCCAGGGCCTGCTGCATCCGGAGGTAGGCCTCCTGGACGAGATCCTCGGCATCGGACACGCCTCCCACCATTCGGTAGGCAAGCGCGAACATCAGTGGGCGCAATTCCTCGCTCATGGCTGTCACGCCCCACGGTCCTGTGTCGTCTCAGAGCCTGTCACAAGACGCGGCATGCGAGAAGGAGACCCGATGAGCACCCTTTCATCCCTGAAGAACACGAAGACCGTTCTCTTGACCACCTACAAGCGCGACGGCAGCCCGGTCGACACCGCGGTCAGCCTCGCTTTTGACGGCGACCGTGCCTTCTTCCGCTCCTACGACAAGGCGTGGAAGACCAAGCGGCTGCGCCGCAACCCCAACGTCATGGTCGCGCCGGCCACGGTGAGGGGCGCGGCCACCGGGCCGGCCCTCGAGGCCCAGGCCACCCTGCTGGAGGGCGCTGAGGCGAAGGTCGCGGCCCGGGCGCTGGCACGCCGCCATCGCGTGCTGCATGCGGTGGTGGTGCCGGTGATCCACCGGCTCAGCCGGTACCGCACGATGCACTATGAGCTGACGGCCGGCTCGGTCTAGAGAAGCTTCGCGAGCCGGACGTCGGCCGCGTGCGCGGGATCGATGAGCGCGTCGAGCGCCGGCTCGTAGGCCGGGAACGACAGCACCCCGCCGTCGTGCAGCACCATCAGGAAGCGGTCCAGCGTGGACAGGAAGGCGCGGTCGTGCGAGACGGCCACCACCGTCCCCACGAAGCCGTCGAGGGCGTGCTCCAGCGCCTCGGACGAGTCGGTGTCGAGGTTGTCGGTCGGCTCGTCGAGCAGCAGCAGATTGTGGCCCTCCAGCTCGAGGATCAGCACCTCGAGCCGCGCCTTCTCGCCACCGCTGAGCACGTCGTAGGGGCGACGCGCCGCCTCGGCAAGCCCGTAGCGGGCCAGCGCCCCCATCGCCGCCTGCAGCTCGCCGCGCTGCCGGAGCACGATGTCCAGGACGATCTGGCCGGCGAAGTCAGCGCGCGACTGCAGCTGGGTGAAGTAGCCCGTGGAGACGCGCGGGCCGATGCGCAGCTCGCCGCCGTCGGGCTCCCGGCCCCCTGCGAGCACCTGCATGAGCGCGCTCTTGCCCGAGCCGTTGGGCCCGATCACGCCGACGCGCTCGCCGAAGTGGATCTCCTCGGAGAAGGCCGAGACGAGATCCGCGATCTGGAGTGAGCGCAGGCCCAGCACGATCCGAGCCGAGTCGCTGCCGCGGATGCGCACGGTGATGGCCTGGTCGGCCACCGGCGGCGGTGGCGGGCCGGCGGCGCGGAACCGGTTCCAGCGAGTCTCCATCGCGTCGGCGCGCTTGGCCCAGGACGGGTAATAGCGGGCGCGCTCCTTGAACGTCTTCATGAGACGAAACAGCCGGCGCTCCTCCTCGTTCCAGCGTTTGACCGCATCGCCGAGCCGCTTCTGGCGGTCCTCGCGCGCCTGGGCATAGGTGGCATAGGACTCACCGTGCACCCAGGCGCCGTTGCCCTCCAGGGTCACGATGGCGCCGGGCGCGCCGGCCAGCACGGCGCGGTCATGGGAGATCATCACGATCGTCTTCTTGGACGAGCGGACCCGCTGCTCGAGCTCCAGCTTGGCCGGGATGTCGAGGAAGTTGTCGGGCTCATCGAGCAGGAGGACATCGGCGTCGGATGCGAAGAGCACGTCGAGGACCAGTTGCTTGCGTTCTCCGCCCGAGAGGGTGCGGGCGGGCCGCTCGGCGATCTCGTCAAACGACGCACGCACGATGCGCCGGCACGACGCGTCCCAATGACCCTCCAGCTCATAGCCGCCGAGCGCCGACCAGTCCGCAATCGCCTCGCCCAGCCTGATCCCCGCCGACGGGTCACCTGCCGCGAGTGCGTCCTCGAGCTCCAGCATGCTCTCGCCCGCCTGGCGGAGAGCGAGGGGTGCCAGCGAGAGCAGGAGCCTGCGCACGGTGCGCTCGTCGTCGCCCACGCCGACGTCCTGGGACATGTATCCCACGGTGCCCCCGACCGCGTGCTCGCCCTCGCCGGCCGTGAGGGCGCCGGCCAGGATCTTCAGCAGCGTGCTCTTGCCCACGCCGTTGCGGCCCACCAGCCCGACGTGCTGGCCGGGCGAGACCCGGAAGGAGACGTCGAAGAACAGCAGGTCTCCGCCCGGATGTGCATAAGCGAGCCCCGACACCGCCACGTGCGCCACACGCCCATGTTGCCAGGTCGCGTGGCGCTGCCTATCGCCCGATCGTGGTGAGCTTGTCCGGATTGCGCATGACGTCGACCGTGGTGATCCGCCCGTGGTCGATCGTCATGGTGATGACGCTCGGGCCGTCCCCGATCTCCATCAGCAGGCCCGGCGCCCCGTTGATCGTGACCACCGAGCCCGTGAATCGATCGCGGTAGTGGCCTCGCATGGCGGTGAAGATGCGGGCGACGCGCTCGGGACCGGTGAAGACCGTGCGCGCGGCGGGCACGGTGCCGCCGCCGTCACTGCGGAACGTCACCGACGGGTCCATGAGCTCGACCAGGCCGGCAAGATCGCCGTTTTGGGCGGCATCGAGGAAGGCCTCGACAATCTTGCGCTGCTCCTCGCCGCGTGCCGGGTAACGCGGGCGCCGGGCCTCGACCGCGGAACGCGCACGCCCCGCCAACTTGCGCGTGGCCGCGGGCGTGCGGCTCACGATACGCGCCACCTCGTCAAACGAGTAGCCGAACACATCATGCAGCAGGAAGGCCCCGCGCTCGGCCGGCGAGAGCGACTCGAGCACGATGAGCATCGCCATGCTCACGTCCTCGTCGAGGTCGGCACGGCGCGCCGGGTCGTCGCTGTCATCGGCCGCCTCGACGAGCGGCTCGGGGAGCCACGGGCCCACGTACTGCTCCCGGCGCGCCCGCGCGGAGGTCAGGGCGTCGAGCGCGAGGCGACTGACGACGGTCGTCAGCCACGCCCGGAGATCCCTGATCTCGCCTCGGTCGGCGCGGTTGAGCCGCAGCCACGCCTCCTGGACGAGATCCTCGGCCTCGCTGAGACTGCCGAGGTGGCTGTAGGCGACCCTCAGCAGGTAAGGACGGAGGCGGTCGAACTCGGCCGCCGTGTGCCGGCTATCGACCATTCCCGACGCTCGCGGGGGTGTCGAACATGCCCGGGTAGTAATGGCCCGGCTCCACCTGCGTGGTGATCTGGAGGCGGTTCCACGTGTTGATGACCGCGATCGCGTACACGACCTGGGCGAGCTCGTCGTCGGTGAACGCGGCGGCGGCCTGGTCCCAGACCGCATCGGAAACGCCACGGCCGGCGATCTCGGTCATCGCCTCGCAGAGCGCCAGCGCAGCGCGCTCGCGGTCACTGTAGAGGGCGCTCTCGCGCCACGCGCTGAGCATGTAGAGGCGCTCCTCGGTCTCGCCGGCGGCTCGGGCGTCCTTCCAGTGCATGTCCAGACAGAATGCGCACCCGTTGATCTGCGAGGCGCGCAGCTCGATGAGGGCACGCAGCCCATGGTCCAGCTCCACCGAGTGAGAGAAGCGGAACATGGCGCCGTACTGCCGGCCGGCGACCTCGGCGAGCTGCAGCCGGTGGGCGGGAATGGTGGGGGTCATGGCAATGGTCTCCTGTGTGCGGGGCGTTCACTTGGGGGACGACGTAGGGCCGGCACGTGTGACATCCGATCCGGGCTACTGGACGCGGTAGATCTCGTAGGTGATCGCGCGGGGGCCCGTCAGTCGGCCGCGGCCGATGAAAAGGTTCTCGCGCAGCCACGCGTACCGGTCGGCTCCGACCTCGAACTCCGGCGCCATGCGCATGTACTGGTCGTCGAACTCGGTGGCCTCGCCCGCCTCCAGGGCGGTGAGGAAGCGTGGCGTGGCCCGGATGACCCCGACGTCGTAGCGAAAGAGAACGAGCTCACCGTCGTCGGTGACAAGCTGGGCGCGCAGGTCAGGGCGGCGCACCCCATCGGGGCTCACACGCATGAGATCGACGCCGGACATCGCCAGCGTGGCGTCGATCCGCTCTCCGTGCAGCCGCGCCGTCACGACCTCCCAGCACAGGCGCTCACCCAACGGCGAGCCGCTGGTCGATCCCAGCGGCCCGGCGATCGTCTCCTCGTAGGTCATCTCGTACCGCAGTTCGATCATCGCCTCATTCCGAAGGTCCGGTAGGGGTCGTGGGTGTCAGCCGATCAGCCGGCGCGCTCCGTCACGAAGCTCGGTGACGATGTCGGCCGCCGGCAGGCACGCCGGCGCCAGGCCAACCCCCTGTCCGGCATACAGCGCCATCACCTCCACGTCTCCCTGCGTGCCGGACTGCGGCATGGCCATGTGGTAGCGCCTCAGCCCGGACCCGTTGGGCGCGGTGGCCACGATCTCCCCCTCACCGGGCCGATCCGGCGCCGCAGGACGCCCGGCGGCCTCCCACGCGGTGAGGGTGGCGTTGCGCAGGACCCGGTGGGGCGCACGCGGCCAGCCCCCGTCGAACGCCTCGGTGTGGACCGCGTCGTCCGCCTGCGCCGCAAGCAGACGGCTGCGGTACGCGGCGTGCACGTTGGCCTCGGCGGCGAGGAGAAACCGGGTCCCGATCCACGCGGCCTGAGCACCCAGGGCCAGCGCCGCCACCACTCCGCGGGCGTCTGCGATCCCACCCGCCGCGACGACGGGGACGCGGCCGACCGCATCGACGACCGCCGGCACCAGGGCGAGCGTGGACGTCGTCCCGCGCACGTGGCCTCCGGCCTCCACGCCCTGGGCGACGATGACGTCGACGCCCGCCTCGGCCGCGCCCACCGCCTCGGCGACCGAGCCGACGCTGTGGATGTGGAGCGCTCCGGCGTCGTGGATGGGGTCGACGTGGGGAGCGGGATCCCCCCAGAAGGTGGAGATGACAGGCACTCCCTCGAGGGAGCAGACCTCGATCCGCTCGCGGTGATCCCACTCCAGCACGAGGTTGACGGCGAACGGGCGGCTGGTCAGGGCCCGCGTGCGGCGGATCCGGTCGGCACACACGTCCGGCGCCGTCCAGGTCAACGCGAGGGTCCCGAGCGCGCCGGCGCCCGACACCGCGGCCGCCAGCTCGGGGCACGTGGCACCGCCGATGGGTGCCTGCACGATCGGCACGTCAACCCCCAGCAGGTCACACAGTGGCGTTGCCAGTGACAGTGTCATCGTCACGCCGTCCGTGACGCCTGGGCGGCGGCGGTGAACCGCTGTCCCGGGTAGGCACGCCGAGCCCGCGGCGGTACCGCGAACGTCGCCCGGCTCACCACCTCCATGAACGCGTTGATGCCGTTGTTGGCACGCACGGCGACCGCCGGGTGATGGTGCTGTCCGTCGGCGGCATTCATCACCGCCCGCGTGGCGTTGAAGTCCTCCAGAGTGCGCTGGAGCGAAACGAAATGGGTGCCCGGAATGCCGTCATCGAAGGTTACGAAATCGCGGCGGTTGATCCGTGGGCGCCCATCCAGCCGGGCGCGCGCAGCGGCCTGGGCGTGGCCCACGACCCCGTATCGGCGCGCGGTCGCCGGCAGGTGCTCGAAGTCGGCAGGTGCGTCGTCAGAGAAGTGCGCCGCCTGACGCGGTGTGACCGTGGGCGCGTACATCAGCGCGGTACGGCGCGCCCGGTCCTGCTGATACCAGCTGTCGAGGTCGAGGTTGATGCGCGAGACGTGCATCGTGGTGCCGCCGGCCAGCGGGCCGTCGGGAATCGTGATCTCAGCTTCGGTGGCCTGGTTGCGGCGCAGTCCGGAGTGAAAGCCCAGCAGGAGCGGCGAGTCCACCGGGACCGGCGCGCCGGCGACGCGCGCGAGCAGCCCAGCGCCGACGAGACCGGTGCGGATCTCACGTACCCGCAGGGGGTGCCGGTCGTACCCCCAGAGCAGCGCCAGCGTGTCGTCGAGCCGATCCTCGTCGTCAGAGGCCAGATGCAGGCATGCGTCGATGTCCTGGAGCGCGGCGTGCTCCCCGCGGGCCATGGGCAACGGCCGGCTGACAGGGGCGGCGATCTCGGTGTGGCGTGCGAAATATCCCGGTCCCCACCCGAGCAGCGTGAGCAGGCCGTCAGGGCCATGGGAGTGGCGATGCTCGAGCCGGCGCAGCGATTGCTCGAGCACCACCACGTCCGCGGGCGCCGGCGTGCGGGTCACGTCGAGCATGACCAGACGGTGAAACCGGGGCGGCAGCGGCCGACCAAGCGCATCGGTGGCGTAGGTGTCCTCCCAGGCGTGCTGGGCCTCCGGACGCATCAGGCCACATCCCGGTCAAGAGCGGAGAACAACGGCGCCCACGAGCACGGCGAGGCGCCCGGCTGGGCGAACACCGCGAACGTCGTGCCACGTGCCGCCGGTTCGGCGAGCGCGGCCAGGCACACCGCGGCGAGGTCGGCGCGCGCGATCATCCCGTCGGCGTACGCGTCCTGGGTGAGCGTGACGGCGTAGCGGCCGGGCGGGTCGCTGGTGAGCCAGGTGGGACGCACGATGGTGTAGGGCAGGCCGCCGCCCCGAACGAGCGCCTCGGCGCGACAGCGGTCGGCGAGCCGCTCGGGCGTGTTGAGCGCGTGCTGGAGACCGTGCCCGAGCGAGAAACCGGTGACGAGGACCAGGTGCGGCCCGGTGGCGGGCTCGCCGATCGCGTCGAGGATCGCCTGGACCTGTGCCGCCAACGACCCGACGGTGCGCGCCGGAATGAGGATCACGGCGGCGGCGCCGTCGAGGGCCGCGCAGAGCGCACGACCGTCCGCGGGCTCGTCGACGAGCCGGACCTCGCGACC
Organism: uncultured Actinomycetota bacterium; assembly: GCA_963758035.1. Lineage (GTDB taxonomy): Bacteria > Actinomycetota > Thermoleophilia > Solirubrobacterales > Solirubrobacteraceae > Palsa-465. The sequence continues at coordinate 72,372 of CAVWTW010000008.1, read as the reverse complement.
GGCGGCACCGGCCTGGCGCGCCAGCTCGCGGCCGGTGGCAAGGCTGCCGCCGGCGACGACGAGCGGGGCAAGGGCGGACGAGATGGGCGTGGCGGGCATGACGGCGACCTTAGGTCGCGCGGCGCGCGTTGTGAAATCTCATTTGGGTCTGAAGACATGCCGAGCGGGCATTTCCGATCCCCGTCATGTCGACCTACGCTGCCTCGCCGTCACCTCACTCCAACCAAGGAAGCTCACCATGAACACGCAGGCTCAGAGCAAGGCAGTGGTCCAGCGCTACGTCGCCGCCGTCGCCGCCGGGGACGCGCAGACCGTACGCGAGCTGTTCTCCCCCACCGCGATCTGGACGCTGGCCGGCGGCGACCTGCCGATCGCGGGGACCTGGGAAGGGCGCGACGCGATCATCGACGACTTCCTCGCCACCGCCCAGTCCTACTACGTCCCGGGCTCGATCAACCTCGAGATCACCGGTATGGTCGCCGAGGCCGACCAGGTGGTGGTGCAGTGGACGAGCCGCGCACGGACGCGAGCCGGCCAGGTCTATGAGAACGGCTGCATCGGCGTGTTCACGGTCGCCGGCGGGCAGATCCAGGAGGTCCGCGAGTACATGGACACGCTCTACGCCCGCAACGTCGCGTTCGGCGAAGGCGGCGAGGGCGTCGATTACGTCCAGCCGAGCCCGACCGACACCTCGGCCGCGGTCTCCAGCATCCGATCCACCGCCGCGGGGCGGTTGTAGCGCCGGACGACGAGGCTCACCTCCAGAGCGGCCGGTGGGCTCAGGGGCACCCACCGGAGATCGTCCGGGAGCCCCAGGCGCGATGACTCACCGATGACCGCCACGGCGTCGCCGTTGGCCACCGGCGTGTAGGCGAGATCGAAGCTGAGGCTGCGCAGCTGCACCCGTGGCTCGAATCCTTGCGCACGACACAGCTCGATGATGGCGTCGTAGTGACCCGGATTGGCCTCGCGCGGGTGCAGGAGGACGCTCTCACCGGCGAGGTCGGACACGGCGGCCGCCGGGCCGTGGGCCAGACGATGGTCGCGCCGGACGAGCAGGCCCTGGGGCTCGCGGCGAATCGTGCGCGTATCCAGCCCCGCATCGGCGGGTGGGCAGCGGATGAGGCCGAGGTCGATCGACCCCTCGGTGACACCAGCCACGATCTCGCTCACAGACTTCACCGCGGTGGCGATCTGCACCCCGGGGTGCCGCGCGACCAGCGCCTGGAGCAGCTTGGGCGCGGTCTCGTAGCTGGCACTGGCCCCGTAGGCGAAGACCACGCTCCCGCTGTCCCCGCTCCCGTATGTGCGCACGGCGCGCCACAGCTCATCGACTCCCGCGAGCACCGCCGGGCCGCGTTCGAGCAGGAACGCGCCGGCCTCCGTGAGCTCGAACGAGTGCGTCGTGCGGTGCAGCAGTTCCACGCCGAGCTCATCCTCCAGGAGTCGCACCTGGCGCGAGAGGGCGGGCTGGGCGATGTGCAGCTGCTCGGCGGCCCGCGTGAAGTTGCGCTCGCGGGCGACGGCCAGGAAATACTGCAGCCGGCGAAGGTCCGTCACCCGGCGAGCTTAACCCTCTGTGGGTGCCGCCTCGTTCTCGGGAGCGGCCGCCACGGCCGCATCCGCCAGTACCGTTGCCGCCTCGGCGAGGGCGGCGGGGTCTGCGACGACGTTGGTCTCCGTCCACTCGCCCCAGCTCACCAGCGGCAGCGCGATCTGGTAGCGGTACACCGTCCCGTTGTCATTGACCAGGTAGGTGTCCACGGCGTCGGCCTGATGATGCAGGACGAGCTGGCCGGCGCTCTCGGCCAGGCGCGCCAGCGCCTTGAAGCTGGCGACATCGACCGGTGGCCAGCCCAGGTCCTCGCCGATCACGATCGGCACGAGGAGGTGGCCGTAGCGGGCGCGGATCCGCGCCGCCTCGTCGAAGGCCTGGTTGCGCTTGAGGAGCACGGCCAGGAAGGCCGCCAGGCCGGCCGTGAGCACGAGGCCGGCGAGGGCGAGCCACGCGATCGTGGAGTAGCGCGCGACGTGGCCGGCGAGGCTGACGGTGTTGGGGACGGACGAGACGACGGTCACCCTCCCCTCCGCACTCGGGTCAAAGCCGGTCTCTGACGAAGGCGTGGTGCTCGAGGCCGCGGCGGAGGGTGGCGCGCTCCCGCTCGGCGTCAGCTCCAGCGGCTGAAGCTGGAAGCCGGCGATGGGCGTGAAGCTCTCATCCACCGGCTGGCCCGCGACGGTGCCGGTGAGGTGCACCTTCATGGCGATCCCGACGCTCGCCCCGGTGGCCGGGATGCCCGTGGCCTTCTGGACCTGATCCAGGAGCGCCTGGACCGCGTGCAGGTCGATCGCCGCCGGCGTCGCGATGGCGGGTCCCGCGAAGTGGCGCGGCGGCGAGAGCGCGAGCTGGCGCGTCCAGCCGGTGGGACCGGTCAGCTGGAGGAACACCTGCTGAGTGCCTCGCAGCCGCGCCGGCGCATCGGTCGCGAAACGGTAGGTGGCCTTGACCGCGAGGCGGTGGACGAGCTGGAGGAAGATGGGATCGCCGGTGCTGACCGTCCCGCTGGGGTACACGGGCCCGGCGGGTACCGTCGCGTGGTAGGCGATGTGACCCTTCTGCGTGTAGTGGACCTGGTGGGTGACGCTCGTCGCCGTGGGCCGGGTCGCGGCGAACAGGGCGACGGCAGTGCACACCGCCGCGACGATGGCCGCTCCGATCAGCGCGGAGCGCACGCTGACCTCCGCGGGCGCGCCACGGTCGGGCGAGGTCATCGCTGACACTCCCTGGCGAGCGGATCCATGGCCACGATTGCCTCGGCGGTCATGCCGCCGCCTGGTCTCTCCGGTGCCGACCAGCAGCAGCGCCACGAGCCCGCAGAGCACGGCCGCCATGACCGGCGAGTGCAGCCAGTGCAGGACGACACCCCCATGCGGAATGTGCACCCACAGGGCGCCGACCAGTTGCGAGCGAGTGGGATGCGTCGGATCGACGAAGTTGTTGTTGTCGCCTTTGAAGACGTAGTGGCCGCCATGAATCGCGATGATGCGGTGCAGCACCACCACATGCAGCAGGCTGCTGTGGTAGGCCACCACATCGCCCACCCGGTAGTCCGCGGCGGGCCGGACGATGGCCAGGTCCCCGGTGTGGAAGGACGGCTCCATGCTGATCCCGCTGGTGATCACATAGCTGCTCCGCCCACCGATCTTCGGCGGTGCCAGGAACAGCCAAAAGGCGCCCGCGACAAGCAAGAGGGCGCCGGTGATCAGGCCGGATCGCAATCGGTGTGATTTCACGATGAGTCTTCATGTCCGCTGGTCGCGGCCCGTCGATGGCGAAGAGCGCGGCCGCGAGGGCCGCGCTCCTGTCATGTCGAGTACGTCGCGGCAACTAGTTGTTGGTGACCGCCACGTTGAAGGTGGCCGACGAAGCCGTCGACTGGGTGTAGCCGGTGCATGTCGAGGTGCTGCTCGTGGTGCCGTCGTACGAGGGCGCCGTGCAGGTGGTGAGGGCGTCGGTCCCGAAGCCGGCCTGCACGGTGTCATTGGTCAGATCACCGGTGAAGGTCAGCAGAACCGTGTTGATCTGAGTGCCGTCAGCGCTCAGGGTGTAGTGAACGTCGCTGGCCGTCGCGCCGGTGATGTTCGAGGTGCCGTAACCGGCGACGCTGTCGTGGACGGTGTTGCTCGCCGTGAAGGCGGCGCCGCCGGCGGCAATCGCGCCGATGACCACGACCACTGCGACCATCCTCCGTGAAATGCGGTGCATCTTCATCCTCCTTGATAGCCCCCGGTCAGTAGGTGGCGGTGGGCGATGGTTTGGGGTCCGCCTCTATGCAATAGCGGGGTTTCCTGTGCCGGGGTCATCGTCCAGTCCCGTCAGACCCTGATCCGTAGTTTCTGCGGATTTGGGTTTCTTCTGTCCGGCGTGTGTGCTAGTGAGGGATGCGCCGGGAGGCGTCGGCGACGATCCGCGGGCTGTCCGCGATGATCCCGCGGCGTCGCAGCGCCGTGAACACCGGCTCCTGGTCAGCGAAGGCGACGAGCGTGGCCACGCCGGGGCGTAGGCGGATCGTGAGGTCGTGCGGGTCCGATCCCGCCACCTGGCCGTCGATCTCCATGCGCGCGCCGCCCCGACCGGCGGTCAGCTCCAGTGCCAACTCCGAGGCGGCGGCGACGATGAGGGCCTGTCGCGAGCCACCGTGGGCGGGCAGGGGCGTGAGCACGAAGGCCTCGGTGCCGGGGGCGAGCAGGGGACCGCCCGCGGCCAGCGAGTACGCGGAGGAGCCCAACGCCGTGCTGACGATGCACCCGTCGCCCGCGAGGCGGCTGAACAGGACTCCGTCCACCCGGCTCGTGACTCGCACCTGGCCGATGCCGTTGCGCACGATGCTGACGTCGTTGAGCGCGAACAGGTCGGGCCCATCGGACCGGGCCACAGTGAGCGCGGGCAGCGCGCGCGGCGTCCAGTGGTCCTCGCGGAACCGGTCCAGGGCCGCGGGCAGCGCGTCGCTGCCGACCGCGGTGAGGACGCCGAGGCTGCCGCAGGACACGCCGAGGACGGGGAGGTCCACCGCCACCGCCGCGCGGATGGCGGCGAGCATCGTTCCGTCGCCGCCGATCGACACGATGAGGTCGCAGTCGCCGACGTCACCGGCATCGGCCACCGTCCGATCCTGCCCGGGCACCGCGATCTGCGCGACGGTGACACTGTGCGCAGCTGCCCAGCTCCGCAGCCGGTCCAGGGGCACGTCGATGTTGCGTGACGGGTGCACCACCACGCCGATGCAGTCGACGCGGCGTTCAGTCACGGGAGCAGGCGTAGCGCAGGAACAGCGTGCCGTCCTGCTCGAGCGCACACACCAGGCGGACGTCGGCCAACTCGTCCAGGGGCCGCCCGGTGGTGATTCCCATGCCGTCGCCGCCCACCACCTTGGGCGCGACGGTCAGGAACAGCTCGTCGATGAGGCCGTCCACCAGCATCGCGCTGAACAGACTGGGGCCGCCCTCGCATAGCAGGGAGCGCACGTCGTGGTCGGCTCGCAGCGAGCGGAGCACATCGGCCAGCGCCCCATCGTCGGATCCGATCTCGTGGACGGTCACCTGCGCGGCACAGTCGGGCGCGGTCGTCCCCGGCGGCGCGTAGAGGGCGACGCGCGAGGCGGCGTCGGCGAACAGGGGGATGTCGAAGGGGACGGTGCTGGTGCGGCTGATCACCACGGCGAGGGGCTGGGGCTGACGGCCCGCGCGGACGCGCAGCTCCGACAGGCGCGGCTCCTTGGCCAGGGGCCCGTACTTCTCGATGAACAGCGTGCGGGTGCCGGCGAGCACCGCATCGACCTCGGTGCGCAGCAGATGAAATGCGGCGCGATCGCCGGGGCTGCCGAGCGAGGCGGTGCGCCCGTCGGCCGTTGCCTTGCCATCGGCGCTGGAGATGAAGTTGGCCACGACGTAGGGGCGTCCGGCGGGCGCCCGGTCGGCGAGGCCGAGGCCGGTGTAGAAGGCCTCGGGCGGCGCGGGCGGGCCTGGCGGTATGGCGGGCCGGAACTCCATTCGCGTCCGAAGCCTAGTGCGGGTGGGTCGCTGCCTATGCTGGGCGGGTGGCCGACCTGCGTGTGGCGATCATCGGATACGGGCTCGCCGGCCGCGTCTTTCACGCGCCGCTGATCGCAGCGACGCACGGGCTGACCGTGGCCAGCGTGGTGACCTCCAGCCCGGAGCGTCAGGCCCAGGTGGCCCGCGACCATCCCGCGGCGCGCACGCTCAGCGGCGCCGAGCGGCTGTGGGAGCGTGACGACCACGACCTGGTGGTCATCGCCACGCCCAACGAGACCCACCTTCCGCTGGCGACGGCCGCAATCGACCACGGCCTCCCCGTGGTGGTGGACAAGCCGCTGGCGGTGACGGCGGCGCGCGCCGAGGAGCTCGCGCTCGGCGCCCAGCGCGCCGGCGTGCTGCTCACCGTGTTCCAGAACCGCCGCTGGGACTCTGACCATCTCACGCTCCGCCGTCTGCTCGACGGTGGCCACCTGGGGGATGTCCTGCGCTACGAATCGCGGTTCGAGCGGTGGCGCCCGTCACCGAAGCCCGGCTCATGGCGCGAGACCCTGTCGCCCGAGCAGGGCGGCGGGCTGCTGCTGGATCTCGGCAGCCATCTCGTCGACCAGGCCCTGACCTTGTTCGGTCCCGTCAGCGACGTGTACGCCGAGGTCGACTCCCGCCGCGGGCTTGCGGCCGATGACGATGTCTTCATCGCGCTACGCCACCACTCGGGCACGATCAGCCATCTGCGCGCCTCGGCGGTCACCGCCGCGCCCGGGCCACGGCTGCGCGTGCTGGGTAGCGAGGCGGCCTTCGTGCTCACGCGGCTGGACTCCCAGGAGGACCGGCTCCGCGCCGGGGAGCGGCCGGATACCGTCGCGGATTGGGGCGTCGAGCTAGAGGCGCACCGGGGACGGCTGGTCACCGGCGACGCGAGCGTCCCCGTTCCCGGCGAGCGCGGCGACTGGGGCCGGTTCTATGCGCTGCTGGCCGCGGCGCTGCGCGATGGCGGGCCGCCACCGGTCGACCCCGGCGACGCGGTCGCGGTGTTACGCGTGCTGGAGGCTGCGCGGCGCAGCGCGGCCGCGCGGACGACGATCAGCGTGGCGTGAGCACCATCACGGGGATGGTGCGCCCGGCCTTGGCCTCGTACTCGGTGAACTGCGGCGACCGCTCGGACTGGGTGGCGTAGAGCCGGTCGCGCTCGCCGGACTCAGCCTCCTCGGCGCGGACATCGACGCTGTCGGTGCCGACCTCGATCGTCATGTCGGGGTGGGCCTTGAGGTTGTGGTACCAGGCCGGGTTGTCGGGCGCGCCGCCCTTGGAGGCGAAGATCACGTAGCGGTCGCCGTCGCGCAGGTACGCGAGGGGATTGACGTGGGCGGTGCCCGACCTGGCGCCGGTGTGATGCAGGAGCAGGAGCGGCATGTTCTGAAACATCCCGCCCACCCGGCCCTCGTTGGCGCGGAACTCGTCGATGATCTGGGCGTTGAAATCGGCTGGCGACGTCGACACGGCGGCTCCTGACGTTGACGAAGGCGGCCAGCCGAGTCTAGGCATGCGGTGCCCGCCTGCGACCATGAGCACCATGAAGGTCCGGTTTGCCGTGGCGCCCCCAACCGCCTCGCTGACGAGCGCGACGATGCTGGAGTTCGTCGAGGCGCTGGAGGCCAGCGACTTCGACGGCATCTGGCTCTCAGACCTCCCGATCGCCCCGGCGCTCGACCCCCTGCTCGGCCTGGCCCTCGCCGCGGGCCGGACCCAGCGCCTGCGGCTGGGCGCGAACGTCGTGCCGTTGGGACGCCACCCGTTCCTGCTGGCCAAGGAGCTCGCCCAGCTCGACCAGATCTCGGGCGGCCGCCTGCTGCTCAGCTTCGTCACCGGCCTGGGCCAGCGTGCGGAGCGGGAGGCGCTGGGCCTGGACGGCGCGAGCCCGGGCGCGGTGCTGGAGGAGGTGCTCAGCCTCCTACGCGCATGGTGGGCGGGAGAGACGGTCACGCACCGCTCGGAGCGGTGGTCCTTCACCGCCCTGCCGAGCCCGGGCCGCCCCACGCAGGATCCGCTGGAGGTGTGGCTGGGCGGACGCGGCCCCAAAGCGCTTGACCGCGTCGGACGCGTGGCCGATGGGTGGCTGGGAGCGCAGCTCACCCCGGCCGAGACCGGGATCGCCCGGGGCCGGATCCAGGAGGCCGCCGACCGCGCCGGGCGCGAGGTCGATCCTGAGCACTTCGGGCTGAGCATCGCCTACACGCGCGGCCAGGCGCCGGCCGACGTGCTGCGAGCGATCGCCGCCCGACGGCGCGACGTCGACCCGCGCGAGCTCGTGCCCGTCGGCGCGTCGGGGCTGCGTGCGTTCGTGTCCGGATGCGTCGAGTCGGGCCTGTCGAAGTTCGTCGTGCGTCCGGCGGAGCCCGTCGCGTCATGGGCCGAGGAGGCCGGCTGGCTGGCGGATGCGATCCTGGACCTGCAGACATGAGATGGCCGAGCCGGGAGTGGACTGGCGCGGTCACGGTGACCGTGCTGGCCGTGGCCCTTGCCGTCCTCGACATCCTCGACGGCCCGGTCCATCGCTGGTGGGCGGAGCACGCGTTCACCACCTCCCTGGTGGGCGGGATCCTCGTGCTGCTGGTGACCGTGCTCGTCGCCGATCGCGTCATCCACACCCGGCAACTGCGCGACCGCTCGCGCGCGATCGCGGCGCAGGCGGCGATCGTCATGACGCAGGCGGCGCGCACGGTCCAGCTCGCCGATGCGGCGCTGGACGGCAACGGCGACACGGAGGCAGCCGGCGATGCCCTTCAGTCCTACGGCACGATGTTGCTGATCGCGGCGCCGCTGCTGATCGACGCCACGATGTCGCGCAACTTCCTGGAGGAGGCCCAGCGGCTGGCGGGCGAGCTCATACGGGCGCTGCATGCCCATCGGAAGGGAACCGCGGGCGACGCCGAGCGGACGGACCTCAACCAGGCGGTCGATCGCCTGCGCACTGCGGCGCGGCCGCTGCTGGCGATCCTCACCCCCCAGCAGCGCGAGGCCGTCACCGACGAAGCGCCGACGTGAGCACGCGAGTGGTGGCCGCGGGCCCCGCTTCCGGATCAGCGCGGGATGTTCTGGTCGGGCCGGGGGCGGCAGCCCACGCCGGGCAGAGAGCTGCCCGGCGCCAGACACGCGATCGCGACCGCCGGGCTCTGACGCGCCCGGACGGTGAAGCTGTAGTACTTCCCGATGTAACTGGGGTGCGAGATGAGGATTGTCAGCTGCGCGCCGACCGCCAGACGGCGTCCGGCGAAGTACTTGGTCAGGAAGAAGTTGTTGGGCGGGCAGCTCAGCGCCGGGCGGCTGGGCGGGCAGATCTTGGGCCGCAGCACCGGGAAGTCCTCGTCGCGGAACGGGCATCCCCTGCCCCGACACCCCAGGACCACGTCGCTGCCCTCATACAGTCCGGTGACGGTCAGGCCGAGGATGCTGGTGTAGGTGGGCGTGAAGCGGAAGGTCCAGCTCGTCCGCGCGGTGATGTCCCCCGTGACGGGGATCGCCGTCACGGTGAGGGTCGACGAGGAGGAGGTGGCCACCGCGTAGGTGGCGTCCCCGCCGTATTGCGCGGAGATGGGGTGCCGGCCCGCGTCCCAGAAGGTCGCCGAGCAGGTGGCGGTGAGCTTGGTGAGCTTGAGGGCGCGGCAACTGCCGATCGGCTTGCCCCGATCCGCGAAGGTCACGGTCCCGGTGGGCGCGGGTGCGGCCGGCGCGCCCGGAGCGGCCGCCGGCGCGGACACGGTGGCCGACATCGTGGTGGGCCGGCCGGCGCGGATCTGCTTGGCGACGCGCAGCGCCACCGAGGTGCGGGTGATCCCCGCGGCGGGTGCCCGGTGCGGGCTTGCGGCGAGCGCGACGGCGACGCCGACGACGGCTGCGAGCGCCGTTGCAACGAAAAAGCGGACTGCGCGGCGGCGCGGCGAAGTAGTGGCGCGTGGCCTACTTCGGCGACGCAGAAATCCCGCAAAACCGAGGGTTCTAGAATTCTCAGCCCGTTTCATGTCTCAGCCCATGATGTACGGCTCTAGGCAAAATCCGATGCCGGCCGGCCCGGGCGCTACCGCCCCAGCCGATGCCAATGACGCGTTCGACATGGCAATCCAATTCGAACAGCGTGACGATTTGCCTGCCGCAGAGGCGGCATATCGCGCCGCCGACCAGCTCGGCCACGCCGCGGCGGCGGTGAGCCTGGGCGTACTGCTGGAGGAGCGCGACGACCTGGACGGCGCCGAGCAGGCCTTCCGCCGCGCGGACGAGCGCGGCGACGCCACCGGCGCGTTCCACCTGGCCTGGCTGTTGCAGGAGGGTGGCGACCTGCACGGCGCCGAAGAGGCCTACCGCCGCGCCGAGCTGCGCGGGCACCCGGCCGCGCACGCGAACCTGCGGATGATGCTGGGTGACCACGGCAACGGCGCCGGCCCCTCCAACGGCTCCGCGCTGCCGCCCCCGAGCGCCCCGGCCGCGATGGCGGCGCCGCCGCCCGCGCCGGTGCCGGTGATCGCGCCGGTGCCGGTGATGGCGCCGGTCGACGCGCCGCTCCCCCCGCCGGAGCCCGAGCCAGAGCCGGAGCCGGAGGCGATCGAGGAGCCGGACCCAATCGAGGAGCCCGAGGCGATCGAGGAGCCCGAGCTGGAGGGCCCCACCTACGTCGAGGCCCCGGAAGCGCTCACGACCTCGCTGGCGGCGTTCCAGCCCGCCGTCGAGGATGCGCCCAGCGAACCCGTCGCTCCGCGGGTCGATCGCGATGACGCCGATGCCCTCGCCATTGCCGTCGCGGCGTCGGCGGCCGCCCCCAAGCGAGCCGCTCGCCGCAGCGCCACGGCACGACCGGTCCGCCAGACTCGCAAGGAGCGCAAGGCGCAGCGTGCCGAGGGCAAGCGGCGCAAGGGCGGCGTCATCGCCCGCACGTTGGCCATCGCGATCCCCGTCGCTGCCTTCGCGGCGGCGTTCATCCTGGGGGCGGGATCACGCCCGCATGACCCCCCGCCGGCGCACCTGGCCCCTGCCTCCGGCCAGCACGGGAGCGCCACGGTGGCCTCCATGGCCACGGTGCCTTCGGCCGCGAAGCTCGGCACCCCGCGCCACCCGGCAAAGACGACCAAGGCCAAGGCCGCTCACAAGGCCGCTCACAAGGCCGTTCACAAGGCCGCCCCCACCAGCCACAGCACCAGCAGTCATAGCGCTGCGACCGCGCCGGCGTCCAGCGACCCGCCGGCGGCCTCATCGCCTCCGCCCGCCCCACCGGCGCGCTCCACGGTGACCACCACCAACGGATCGGGCGGCTCGGCCGTGACCATCAGCGGCACCGGCACCACCAGCGGCAGCGGCTGATCAGCGGATGGTGTACCCCAGCTGGCGCAGCTGGGTGTACGCCGCGCTCAGGCCCGAGCTCGCCGACACCACCGCCGCCTCGGCGCGCCCGTACGCCGACACGTCCCGCTTACCGGCGGCCTGTGCGAGCGCTCGATAGGCGGTCGCGTTGTGCGTCAGCGCGGTGACCAGCGCCTGGTTGGCGGAGCTCACCCTGCCGACGCTGATGTGACCGGCCGCAGTGGCGGCCTGAGCGTGGGCCGCAGCCAGCGCCGACGCCGCGTGCGCTCTGGTCGCGACCCGGCTCGAGCGCAGCCCGGGACCGGCCGAGCGACGCACCGCGTTGAGCTGACCGACGATCCGGTTGAGCTGGAGCGCGTACCCGGGGTCGACGCCGATCGACTGGACGTCGCCCGCCGTGAGCTTGATCGTGGAGAGGACGCGCTCGCAACTGCTGGTGAAGCGGACGGTGAAGGTCGGCGATGAGCACACGGCGGTGATCGTGCCGACGGAGGTGGGCAGCGCGTAGACCGATTCGGGCGCGTTCTGGCCCTGCGGGGTGAGGTTCAGGTAGCGGTAGAAGCTCGCCGCCCCGAGCGGGACCACCTGCGGCCGGGTGCTGGGGGGAATGGCGGCGGCAAGCCGGGCGGGCAGCGCCGCGGGGGTCGAGGTCTGCTGAGTCCCGATGACGAGCCGTGAATTCGAGGAACCGGCGGCGAGGGTGAGAACGTCGCCCAGTGGGACGAGCGGCACGTTCGTCGCCGGGACGACCCGCCACGTCGATGGGTAGTTGACCCTGAAGTCCGCCACCGAGGCCTGCCGGTCCAGCGGTGGCGGTGCGGCGGTGGACTTGCTCGTGCCGTAGCGGGCCAGCGCGAACCCCACCACCGCCACCGCGACGGCCCCTGCCAAGGTCCGGAGGAGGATTTGCATCCCGTTCGAGCATAGAACCGGACTTCAAGAATCGGGCGTGTCCGCCGAGAGAAAGAGTGAGGGAGCAACTATTTAAAGGCCCTAACCCACCTATTTCTTTACACATATGAATGAAGTCATTACCTCCATCTCGATGCTCGCCGTTCTCATCGGCGTCACCGGCATCGTCCCCCAGCTGGTGACGATGCTGCGCAACCGCTCGTCCATCGGGCAGTCCAAGCTCGGCTGGTCGCTGGCGTTCACCGCCAACTTCGCGCTGGCCTTCGTCAACGCCTTCGGCAATCACGCGCCGGTCCTGGCGATCGGGAACGTCCTGAGCTTCAGCGGCGCCCTGACCGCGATGTGCCTCGTCTGGCGCTTTCCCGCCGAGCCCGGCCCCGAGGTCGCGGCCGAGGCCGCCCCTGTCGACGCGCTCGTGACCGACATGCACACCGGCGAGTTCGCCGCGCTGCGCGACGCGGTCATCGCCGAGCATCACCGCCGCACGGGCGACCTGCAGCTCGTCGCCGCCTGAGCTGGTCGTGCACGATGTGCGCGTGGATGAAGGGCGCATCGATCGACTGGCAGCCGAGTACCGGCGCTTCTCGGCGCAGGACGCCGCGGGGCGCTCGGCGCTGTACACGGAGCTGACCCGCCAGATCGCGGATGACCGCGAGCTGCTGGCGATCCTGTGTGAGCTGGAGCCGGCCAAGCGCCAGCCCAACCTGCTGCTCGCCGCCGTCCGCCACCTTTACGGGGACTTCGCGCGCGACTGGCCGCAGTTTCGTATGCGGTTCTTTGACCGCCGGCCCGAGGCACTGGAGCTCATCCGGACTTACCGCACGCAGACCAACGAGCCCGCTCGCTGCGCGCTGCTGCTGCCGGTGCTGGCCTCCCTCCCCCAGCCCCTCGCGCTGCTCGAGGTCGGCACGTCGGCCGGGCTCTGCCTGCTCCCCGATCGCTACGGCTATGACTACGGCGACGGCCGCCGGCTGGGCGCGCCCGCGCTCGACGGCGCCGGCCCGGTGTTCGGCTGCGCGGTCAACGAGGGCGCCCCGGTGCCCGCGGCGCTGCCCCGGGTGGTGTGGCGCGCCGGCCTGGACCTCGCGCCGATCGACGTGACCGATGACGAGAGCGTGTCCTGGCTGGAATCGCTCATCTGGCCCGGGGAGGGCGACCGCCTGGCGCTGCTGCGGGCGGCCGTGCGGGTCGCCCGCAAGGATCCGCCGCGCATCGTCCGCGGTGACCTGCGCCACGACCTGCCGGCGCTGGCGCAGGAGGCCCCCGCCGGGGCGACGCTCGTGGTCTTCCATACGGCGGTGCTCGGGTACGTGCACGACCCGGCGGACCGCCGGCGCTTCGCCGAGACCGTGGGTGGGCTGGACGCGCGCTGGATCGCCAACGAGCCGCCCGGAGTAGTCGAGCTCGAGCTGCCGCCCCGCCCCGGCCGGACACCCGGCGGCGAGATCGTGCTCAGCCTCGACGGCGAGCCGCTGGCCTGGGCTGACCCGCACGGCGCGTGGCTGCAGTGGGTCACCTGAGCGTGAGTCTGGGCTTACGCGCCGTCAGCGGCCCGGCGCGTGACGCGGCCGTCATCGCCGAGGGCGAACCCCGGCAGGCCGAACACGGTCTCGAGCAGGTCCGGAATCTCCTCGCGCTCGGGGTGTGACACGACGATCTCGCCGGGCGTGTGCCGCGTCAGGGTCAGCCCGTCGCGGTCGCTGAGCGCGATCCGGGTGCCATCCGGGCGATTGACAGCGATGTTCAACCCGGTCACGAACGGCGAGCCCGGGTGCGTGCAGGTGAACCAGTTGCTGGTCTCGATGTCGACGGCCGGGACCGGCTCGGGCACGAAGCCGTAGACATCGGACCACCCGTCGGCGGTCGCCGTCTGCAGGACGTGCTCGGCCCCGTCCTGCACCAGCCGAAAGCGCCAGCCGGATTGGTCGTGCTCGCCGCCGGGGCCGAACGGGATCGGCTCGAGCAGCGTCCCGTTGCCGAAGCCGACGTCGGCGAGCCAGACGCGGTCGCCGTCGCGGACGCGCAGCACGAGGTGGGTCCGCGGGCGCGGCGTGCCCGGCGGGCGACCCAGGCGAACGCGGGCGAGCATCGGCTCGACCTCGAGGCCGAGTGCGGTCAGGGCGGCGCTCAGCAGTAGGTTGTGCTCGAAGCAGTAGCCGCCCCGCCGCTGCGCCACCAGCTTGCGCTGGACGTCGCCGAGGTCGAGCGAGACCGGCATGCCTCGATGGGAGTCCAGGTTCTCGAACGTGATCGAGGTGACGTGGGCGCGATGGATCTCGGCCAGCGTGGCCCGCGGGCCGGCGCCGATCCGCTCCAGATACGGGTCGAGTCGCAACGTCTAGCCGTCGGGGATGGTGAGCATCGTCGCGCTGGCCGCGGGCACGGTGATCGGGTAGCCGCCGCTCGACGGGGTGACGGTGTGGTGGTCGGCCGGTCCCGCCAGGACGCCGGTGCTGGTCTCGGCGCCGAACGTCTGGCCGCCGATAGTGACGCCGCCCGTGCTGCGGACGCTTGGCGCGCGCAACTGCTCGACCGCCGCCGCGCCGTGGGCGCCGGCGATGCGCAGACGCAGGAACCGCGATCCGGCCAGGCGCTTGTTGATGACGACGACGTGGACGACGCCGTCGCTCGCGCGCGTGGCCCACACCTTCACGCCCGCGGGCGCCGCCGTGCCGAGCTTGAGCAGGCGCGAGCCGGCGGGTGCGGCCTGCGCGAACATCATCATCCCGTAGTACTCCGGGTGCACCCGCATGCGCCATGTACCGCCCGTGTCATCGGGGCCGAGGATCTCGTTGATGGTGCCCGGGACGGTGTGGATGTTGACCCCGGCGACGCCGGTGCGGGCCATCTCGAACAGCGCGTCGAGCACCCACAGCGCCGAGGCGAAGGTGTCGCTGACCCCGCGGTACCCCCCGCACGAGATGCCGTTCATCTCGTCCACGCGCAGGGGGTCATGGTGCGCGCCGGCGACGGCCACGTAGGGCGCCACGGAGGCGGCCAGGCCGCGCGATGACTGATCGGAGAGGAGCTGTCCGATCGTGATGACCTTGGACTTGGTGCAGTGCTTGAGCGGATAGGCGTGCACCGTCACCAGCCCGACGCGCGGCTCGGCATGGAGGAACGCGCCGAGCTTGGCCAGCCAGTCCGGAGCGCCGCTGCTGGGCCCGGCCAGCGGCACGTCGGGAAGGCGGGGAGCGAAGCTCGAATAGTCGCGTTCGAACGCCGTCGGGTCATAGTCGCGCGGGCGCCCCGGGACCGGCTTGCCGCCGGCCGACGCGTACCAGCCGAAGCTGCCGTACAGCTCGGGCTCATTGCCCAGCTCCAGCGCGGCCACGGAGCCAGGGCCGACCCGCTGCACCATGGCGTTGGCTTCGGCGGCGGCCAGCGTGCGGTTGTCAGCCTCCAGGTCGACGCCGAGGATGAGCCGTCCCCGCACCGCGGTGGCCACAGATCGCGCCACGTCCAGCCAGTTGGGCGTCAAGGTGAACCTCACCCCGGGCGGGCGCGCGACGCTCGACACCGGCCACCACGACCAGTCGGTGCTGTCGCCGCCGAGGCGGAGCACCGGTCGCTGATCTGGGGCGAGGTCCTCGATGAGGTGCAACAGAACCGGGTTGACCGCGCTGGGGTTGGTGCCCGCGTACTGCTCCAGGGCCTTGATCTCGATCGAGAGCCCGACGAACCCCGACGCGACGGGATGGCCGACCGCGGCGGCGGTCACCTGGAACGTGGGCTTGTCCGGCGCGGTGGCCTTGCTCCCGCCGCAGCCGGTGGCCGCGAGTGCGACCACGATGGCCGCCAGCAGGGCGAGGGCGATCCGTGCCAGGGGCCACCGAGGGCTGCGAGAGTCCATGGCGCTGGTGAAGGTAGCGGGAGCGCGCCGTTTCCGCGCTATCCGTGGTGGACGGCCTCGATGTTGTGGCCATCGGGGTCGAGCACGAACGCGCCGTAATACCCCTCGGAATACTCCGGGCGCGGGCCGGGTGGACCGTTGTCGCGGCCGCCGGCGGCCAGCGCCGCGGCGTAGAAGGCGTCGACCTGCTCCCGGGTATCGGCGGCGAAGCAGACGTGGACCGGCGCGCCCACGAGATACGAAAGCGACACGGCGAAGTCGTCGAGTTCGGGGGTGCCGAACGCCATATCCTGCGCGCCCTCGCGCCAGGCGCCGTGCGGCCCGAAGCCCAGCGGCGCCAGCGCACGCGTGTAGAACTCGATGCTGCGCGACAGGTCGGAGACGCCGATCGACACGTGATCGATGACAACGCGGCGGACGGGCACCTCCCTACGTCTATCAGTCCACGTCGTCTCGCGCCGGGTTCAAGGGCTCGGCGCATTGCGCCGATCACCGGTGTACTGATGCCCGCTCGCGTGCTCAAGCGTGCCCTGCCCGTGGTCCTCGCCGGGTGGGCCGTCCTCGCCGGGCTCATGCCCGCCGCGGCCAGCGCGCAGGTGACGCTGGCCAACTGGGATGCCGCGCAGCAGCGCCAGGTCGTCCACGCCGGGCTGATGGGCAACCTGCACGGCCAGGACTTCGGCGGCGCCGATCGCCTGCCGGGCGCCCAGGCCGACCGCGCGCTGGCCGCGCTGGCGCGGTTGGCGAGCCGCGACGTCCCGGGCTCTGACGGCCAGGCAGCGTCGCTCCCTGCCGTCCACGCCCCAGCGGGCCTGGTCACCGTCGACGCCTTCGACCGCCTGGTCGTCGACCAGCTCGGCCTGTCCGACGTCGCCGCCCACGTGCAACGGGCGACCGCGGCGGTGGGGCTGCGGCCCCCGTCGTACTACGGCACCGAGGTGGTGGCCCGCTTCCTGGGCCTGCGCTACGACCATCCCGCGGGCACCGACCAGCTCGAACTGTTCCCCTGGGACCCGATCACCCGGGCCGAGGCCGCCTGGTCATTGGCGCAGGTGATCAACGACGGGAGCTGGAGCATCCAGTCCGCACGCCAGTCCCTGATGACCTACGCGCTGCCCCGGATGAGCGCCGACCAGCTCACCGCCCTGCGCATCGCGGTGTCCAAGATCGGCTACCCCTACGTCTACGCCGGCACCACCGACAACACCGCCGACGGGTTGGCCCACGGCGGCTTTGACTGCTCGGGCTTCGTGTGGCGCGTGTTCAAGGTGTCGGGGCTCCCGTGGGGCCGCGAGATCGGCGGGCGCACCGCCGCGCAGATGGCGCAGGAGATCCCCCGCCGGGATCGGCTGCACGAGGATCAGCTGCGCCCCGGCGACCTGCTGTTCTTCGGCAGCGCTCACTTCGACAGCACCGCCACCGAGGCCAACGTCATCCACACCGGCATCTACCTGGGCGACAACTGGGTCATCCACTCCTCGGGCCAGGGCGTGTACGTGCTGCCGCTGCGCGGGAGCTGGTTGGGCGATCAGTTCACCTGGGGCCGGCGCGTCCTGCCCTAGCGAGCCCGCGGCCCCGGGAGCCGGGCTCACCGGCGGTTTATATTCCGTTCTGTGAGTGCCGGGAGACAGTGGGTGTGGCCGCCGGCGGTCTTCCCGAACGGCGCCGAACCCGCACTCGCTCGCGGCGCCTGGCAGCTGGACCCGGAGAGATCCACCGTTTCCTTCGGCGTCCCGTTCTGGTGGGGACTGGGCACCGTCAAGGGGCGGTTTCGACGGTACGCCGGACGGCTGGAGCTGGGCGCGCGGCCGGCCATCGAGCTCACCATCGACGCCACCAGCGTCGACACCGGCAACGCACGCCGTGACGGGCATCTGCGCTCTGAGGACTTCTTCGCGGTGCGCCGCGACCCGTACATCCGGTTCACCTCGCGAACGGCGCGCCTCGAGGGTGAGCGGCTGTCGGTGGTGGGGGACCTGACGGCCCGCGGGTCGCGGATCGCGGTGGAGATCGACGCGACGGTGGCCGCGGTTGACGGCGAGTACGAGCTCGAGGCCGAGACGTTCGTGATGCACAGCGGCCTGGGCATGAAATGGAACCGGGGCCAGATCACCCGCCCATGGAGCCGGTTGTCCGTCCGCGGCCGTCTCGTCCGGGTGCCCGTGGCTCCCGAGACCCCCCGCATCGCCGGGCCGGGCCGGCGCTTGGCGCGGACCTGCGGCGGCGCCAGCCCGCGCGGCGCGCGACGGGCGCAGTAGAGCGGCGGCGTTCCCCGCGCCCGTGAAAGAATCGCGCCCATGAGCGAATCACTGACTGCAGACACGATCCGGATCACCGGGCACGACGGCCACGAGGTCGAGGCGTATATCGCCCGTCCCGCCGGCGACGGAGCCCGAGGCGGCGTGGTCGTCATCCACCACATGCCGGGCTATGACCGGGCGACGAAGGAGATCGTCCGGCGTTTCGCGGAGCTGGGCTATGACGCCATCTGCCCCAACCTCTACTGGCGCGAGGCTCCCGGCGCGGCGCCCGACGACGCCGCGGCCGCCGCGCGCGCCAACGGCGGGGTTCCCGATCCCCGCCTGGTCGGCGACGTCGGGGGCAGCGCCGAGGCATTGCGCGCGTTGCCGACCTCCAACGGGAAGGTGGGCGTGATCGGCTACTGCTCGGGCGGACGGCAATCGGTGCTGGCCGCGTGCAACCTGCCGCTCGACGCCGCCGTCGACTGCTACGGCGCGTTCGTCGTCGGCACGCCGCCCGAGGGCTTCCCGCTCCAGGTGACCAACCTGGTGGACCAGTTGCCCAACCTGCGTTGCCCCCTGCTCGGGCTGTTCGGCAACGACGACCAGTATCCCAGCCCCGAGCAGGTCGACGAGCTCGACGAGATTCTCACTCGTGAGAACAAGCCCCACGAGTTCCATCGCTATGACAACGCCGGCCACGCGTTCTTCTCCGTGGACCGGCCGGCCTACCGGGTCGAGGCGGCCAACGACGGCTGGGAGCAGATCGAGACCTTCTACACCACGTACCTCGGAGGCTGAGCATGTGCACCTACGCGACCGTGAAGACCGAGCTCGTCGGCAGCGCCAAGGGACCAAACAGCAAGTGGTTCGGAGTCACTGACGGGACGGTGTACTTCGACCATCCGGTGCACGCGATGGCCGAGCACACGCTCAACATCGATTTCACCGACCCGGCCAAGGGCCCGGGAGCCCGAGTGGCGGTGGAGCTCACCGCGGCGTCGGCGCGCGAGCTGGTCAGCGCGATCGAGGCGGCGCTGGCCTCGGCGCCCGAGGCGCTCCAGGTGTAAGCGCTGAGCCTGCGCTTTGACCCCATCGACGAGGCCGGGCGCCAGTGGCGAGCCCACTGGCCGGCCTCGCCGGTGGCGGCGATGATGGCGGTGACCTCGGTCATGCGCGCCCACCAGATCCTGCTGGGTCGCCTCAACGAGGCACTGGAGCCGTTCGGCCTGACCTTCGCGCGCTACGAGGCGCTCATGCTCCTGCACTTCAGCCGGGCGGGCTCCCTGCCGCTGGGCAAGATGGGAGCGCGCCTCCAGGTCCACCCCGCGAGTGTCACCAACCTCGTCGACGGGCTGGAGCGCGCCGGGTATGTGCAGCGGACCCCGCACCCCTCAGACGGGCGTACGACACTGGCCTCCATCACCCCTGCCGGGCGGGCGGTGGCGCAGGATGCCACCGAGGCGCTGCACGACATCCGGTTCGGCACCGAGCCGCTGGACGACGAGGCACTGACGGCGGTGACGGAGATCCTCCGCGAGGCCCGCGCGGGCGCAGGGGACTTCGGCGCCGGCGCCCCATCGCGATAGCGACGTTGCGGCGTGTGTGTCAAAGGACGCACCGCGGCTGGGTCCATGTACGTTTTCGCGCACGCCCGGATGGGGGAGACTGCGGGGCGTCACACTCGGATCCACGCAGCACCGGCCGGGCAGGCAGAACATTCCGAGGGGGCGAGACATAGGCGCCAAGCCACCAATCTAGGTCGGCTCTCCCAAGGGTCGGCAGCGGCAGCCGGTCCGCTGGCCTGGACAGTAAAAGGAGGGGTCCCGGGGGCGCGGGGCTCCTCCTTCCTTGCGTGGGCCCGTGTGTGTGGCTCTAGTCCTCGCCCCGGGCCACCTGACCCACCCAGGTCAGCCCGCGCTCCATCCCCCACTGCCCGGCCTCCCGGCGCGCGGGCCCCAGGGCCTTCTCGTCGAGGCTGGCCCGCACCGCGTCATAGAGGTCGCGAACCTCGCCGTCGGGCGACCACGAGAGCTCGTCGAAGCTGAGCTCACATATGGCCCAGGCGGTCGCCGCGTCCGACACCCGGTCGGACTGCAGCAGAGCCGCCGCGATCGTCGTGGCCTGGCCGAGCACGTCGATGGGCGTGCCGAGCCCGGCGGCGACCGCGAGGGCCGTACCGCCATGGGCCAGCGTGTCCCGGGGGCGGTGCAGGGCGAGCTCGAGGGCGGCGAGACGGGCGGCGAGCGCGAACTGCTTCCAGGATCCGTCGGGGGCGTCGGCCAGCAGCGACTGCAGCGCGTCCATCCCCGCCTCCGGATGGCCGAGCAGCGCCGCCGCCTGGGCCTCGACGACGGCGATGATCCACCCGGCGTCGGGATCGTCGGGCAGTCGCGCGGCCAGCTCGACGCACCGCTCCACCACCTCGATCTGCGCCTCCCCCTCGCGGGCGTGGCCGTAGAGGCGCGCGGCGTCGATGGCGCAATAGAACTCCCCCTCGACGTCGTCCAGGTCATGCCAGGCGTCGGCGGCGTCCAGGGAAGCCGTCGGGTCTGAGTCGATGACGCCCAGGGTCCCGAGCGCCTGCAGGCAGCGCGCACGCAGGACCGCGTCGGTGCAGCGCGCCAGTGCGATCTCCAGGTGGTCCCGACTGACCTCGCCGGCGCCTGAGTGGCTCATCCACCATCCGGTCGCGGCCGCAAGCCGGATGTGTCGCCCGTAGTCCATGAGCTGGGCCCAGTCGAGCTCGGCGAGCACGTTGCCGTTCTCGGCGTCAAGGAGCGGCCGGCCCTCGCCCCAGGACGCGACCCACCGCTTCTCGAACGGCTCGGCCACGGCGATGAGCGCGTCGGTCACGGCGGCGTGCGCGGCGTCCTCGGCCTCAGCGTCCAGCAGGTCCGCGGCAAACCGCCGCACCGGCCCCAGAATCTCCAAGCGCCCGCTCGCGCCGCGCACGACCAGCCCGGCCCGCAGCAGCGCCCGCAGCTCGTCGTCGGTGCCGCCGAACGCCGCCTGTGCCAGCGACTCCGTGAATCCCGCTGAGAACATCGCCAGCCCCAGCAGCAGCGATCGCTCGGTCTCCGAGAGCAGCTCCGCCGAGCACTCCAACATGGCGTGCAGCCCACGCTCCCGAGCGGGCAGGTCCGAGCCGCCGTCCCGAGCACCGAGGCTCTGTTCCAGCCGCTGCGACAGCGCGTCCGGGTCGAGGGCGCCCAGGCGTGGCGCCGCGAGCTCGAGCGCGAGCGGCAGGCCGTCGAGCTGCCGGCACAGCCGGGCGAGGTCGAACTGGTCAGACTGCGCCGGCTCCCAGCCGGTGCCGGCCGCGGCCGCGCGCTCGGCGAGCAGCGCCACCGACGGCACGGCACGCAGCGCCGCGAGATCGCGCTCGGAGCCGGTCGGCACCGGGAGGGGGTCGAGGGACAGCACGTTCTCGCCGGCGATCCGCAGCGGGAGCCGGCTGGTGACGAGCACCCTCACCTCCGGGGCGACGCGCGCCACCTGGCCGATCAGTGGCGCCACCTCGAGCACGTGCTCCAGGTTGTCGAGCACGACGAGCGCGCTGCGGGCGCGCAGGTGATCGAGGACCCGCTCGGCGGCCTCGACGCCCACAAGCTCGGGGAGCCCCATCGCGCGCGACACGGCGCTCATCACCTCGTTGGGGTCGAGGACGTGGGCCAGGCCCACCCACCACACGGCGTCGACGTTTCCGGCCACGCGCCGCGCCAGCTCGAGCGCCAGCCGCGTCTTGCCCGAGCCCCCGGGGCCCGACAGCGTGACCAGGCGGGCGCCGGCGATCAGGTCCATGAGGACCGCCAGCTCGTCGTCGCGGCCGATCAGCTCGGTCGCGGGCAGGGGCAGGGTGGTGCGGATCCGCTCCAAGGGACGCGGCGGCGGGGTCACGGGCGTGCGGCCGCCCTAGGTGTCAAGCGTCTCCAGCGCCGCGTTGAAGGTCTCGCTGGGGCGCATGGCCGCCACGGCCTTCTCCGCGTCCGGGTGGAAGTAGCCACCGAGCTCCACTGCGGAGCCCTGCACCTCGGACAGCTCTGACACGATTTTCTCCTCATCATCCTGGAGACGCTCCGCCAGCGGCGCAAAGCGCTCGGCCAACTCGGCGTCCTCGGTCTGATCGGCGAGCTCGCGGGCCCAATAGAGCGCCAGATAGAAATGGCTCCCCCGATTGTCCAGTTCGCCCACCTTGCGCAGGGGCGAGCGGTCGTGCTCCAGCACGGCGCCGGTGGCGCGATCCAGCGCGTCGCCCAACAGGCGTGCCCGCCCGTTGCCGGTCTTGTCGGCGAGCATCTGCAGCGACACCGCCAGGGCCAGGAACTCCCCCAGCGAGTCCCAGCGCAGGTGGTTCTCGCGCTCGAACTGCTGCACGTGCTTAGGCGCCGAGCCGCCGGCCCCGGTCTCGAACAGGCCGCCCCCGTCCATCAATGGCACGATCGACAGCATCTTGGCGCTCGTACCCAGTTCCAGGATCGGGAACAGGTCGGTGAGGTAGTCGCGCAGGACGTTGCCGGTGACACTGATCGTGTTCTCACCGTCGCGGGCACGGGCCAGGGTGAAGCGGGTGGCGTCGGCCACGTCCATGATCTCGAGCTCCAGCCCGTCGGTGTCAAGTGTCTTAAGCTCCGCCCGGACCTTGACCAGCAGCTGAGCGTCGTGGGCGCGGGTCTCGTCCAGCCAGAACACGGCGGGCCAGCCGGTGTCGCGGGCGCGGGCGACGGCGAGCTGGACCCAGTCGCGGATGGGCGCGTCCTTGGTCTGGCACATCCGCCAGATGTCCCCGGCCTGGACGTCGTGGGACAGCAGCGGCTCACCGTCGGAGTCCACCACCCGGACCGTGCCCGGCGAGGTGATCTCAAAGGTCTTGTCGTGCGAGCCGTACTCCTCGGCCTTCTGCGCCATGAGGCCGACGTTGGGCGTGGTCCCCATCGTCGCCGGATCGAACGCGCCGTGCTCGCGGCAGTCGTCCACGGTCTCGGCATAGAGGTCGGCGTAGGAGTGGTCGGGAATCACGAACTTGGTGTCCTGGAGCTCGCCCGCCCGGTTCCACATCTGCCCCGAGGAGCGGATCGCCGCGGGCATCGACGCGTCGATGATGACGTCGGAGGGCACGTGGAGACTGGTGATCCCCCGCTCTGAGTCGACCATGGCCAGGCCCGGGCCGTTGCGGTAGGCGGCCTCGACGGCGTCCGCGATGGCGGTGCGCTCCTCCTGCGCCATACCGTCAAGAGCCTTGAGCAGGCCTCCCATCCCGTCGTTGGGGCTCACGTCGGCGGCGGCCAGGGCGTCGGCGTGCTCGCTGAACACGGCGGGGAAGTAGGCGCGCACTGCGTGGCCGAAGATGATGGGGTCTGACACCTTCATCATCGTCGCCTTGAGGTGCACGGAGAACAGCACGCCCTGCTCCTTGGCCTCGGCGACCTGCGCGGCCAGGAACGCATCCAGAGCGGCGCGGCGCATGACGGCGGCGTCGAGGACCTCGCCGGCGAGTACCGGGAAGTCCGGCTTGAGCACGGTGACGTCGCCGTCGGCGGAGACGTGCTCGATACGGACGGTCCCGTCACCGGCCACCGTGACCGACTCCTCGGTGGAGCGGAAATCTCCATCGCTCATGGTGCTGACGTGCGACTGCGACTCCGAGGGCCACGCGCCCATGGAGTGCGGGTGGTGGCGGGCGTAGGCCTTGACCGAGTCCGGCGCGCGGCGGTCCGAGTTGCCCTCGCGCAGCACGGGGTTGACCGCGCTGCCCTTGACGCGGTCATAGCGCTCGCGGATGTCGCGCTGCTCGTCGTCGGCGGGCTCGCTCGGATAGTCGGGGATCGCGAAGCCCTGGGACTGGAGCTCGGCGATGGCGGCGCGCAGCTGTGGCACGGACGCGCTGATGTTGGGGAGCTTGATGATGTTGGCCTCGGGGGTCTTGGCCAGCTCACCGAGCTCGGCGAGGTCGTCCGAGACGCGGTGGTCACCGTTGAGGCGATCGGCGAACTGGGCGAGGATGCGCCCGGCGAGCGAGATGTCGCGAAGCTCCACCTCGACTCCGGCGACAGCGGCGAAGGCCTCGACGATCGGCAGCAGCGACTGGGTGGCCAGCGCCGGGGCCTCGTCGGTCTGGGTGTAGATGATCTTCATGGCACGATTCACCCTACCCACAGAAGAAGGGAACCCACATGGCCGACCGACCCCCACTGCCCCCGTTCACCGCCGAAACGGCGGCCCAGAAGGTCCAGGCCGCCGAGGACGCCTGGAACACCCGTGACCCGGAGCGAGTGGCCGGGGCCTACACCGAGGACTCGGTGTGGCGCAACCGCGACCAGTTCGTCGCCGGCCGCGAGGCGATCGTCGCGTTCCTGAGCCAGAAATGGGAGCGCGAGCTGGACTACGCCCTGCGCAAGAGCCTGTGGACGTTCAACGGTGACCGGATCGCCGTGCGCTTCCAGTACGAGAGCCATGACGCCGGCGGCCAGTGGTGGCGCAGCTACGGCAACGAACTGTGGGAGTTCGACGAGCACGGTCTGATGCGCCGGCGCGAGGCCAGCATCAACGACTTGGCCATCTCCGAGTCCGAGCGGCGGATCTTCGGGCCGCGTCCCGAGGACCAGCGAGGCGTCGACATCCCCCTGCAATGACGGGATGAGCCCGAACCCGCGGGGTACGATCACCAACCAATGGAACGGCGCATCATCTACCTGACGCGACTGACGCGCTTGCCGCTCCTGGGAGCCGACGGCGCGGAGGTCGGCCGCGTCGCCGACGCGGTCGTCGACCTGGGCTCCAAGCCGCCTCGGGTCAACGGCTTCGTGGTCGCCGTCCAGCGGCGCCGCGTGTTCGTCGGCATCGGCCGGGTGGGTGAGATCGGCTCCGACGGGGCCCGATTGCGCCGCGGATCCGTGAATATGCGCCAGTTCGCGCTGCGCGAGGGTGAACGCCTCCTGTCCGCCGAGCTCCTGGGCAAGCGGTTCAAGGGCGCACGCGTGGTCGATGTGGGCCTGGTCGAGGCTCCCGATCACGACGGCTGGGAGGTGGCCACCGTCGCCCTGGCGGGCCGCCGCGTGCCCGGCCTGCGGCGGGCGCCGGACATCATCGACTGGTCCGAGGCGGGCGAGCTGTTCGCCTCCGAGCGGCCGGTCGACCGCCAGGCCGCCGAGTTGGGCGGCCTGCACCCGGCGGAGATGGCGGCGGCGATCCGGCGCCTGCCGCTCAGCCGCCGGCGCGTCCTGGCCGCCGAGCTCGAGGACGATCGCTTCGCCGACCTGCTGGAGGAGATGTCCGAGGACGAGCAGGTCCGCCTCATCGAGGGTCTGGGCATCGATCGCCTGGCCCGCGTGCTCGACGAGATGGACGCCGATGACGCCGCCGACCTGCTCGCCGAGTTCCCGGCCGGCCGGCAGGCCGAGCTGCTGCACGCCATGGATCCCGAAGAGGCCGAGCCGGTGCGCCGGCTGCTCACCTACCAACCGGACACCGCGGGCGGGCTGATGACGCCCGAGCCGGTCATCCTGAGCCCTGACACGACGGTGGCCGAGGCGCTCGCGCGCGTGCGCGACCCCAACCTGCCGGTGCCGCTGGCGGCTGCCGTGTTCGTCTGCCGCCCGCCGCTGGAGACGCCGACCGGTCGCTACATCGGCAACGTCGGGATTCAGCGCCTGCTACGTGAAGCCCCGTCAAAGCCCCTGGGCCGGTGCATCGACGAGGACGCCGAGCCGGTCCACGAGGGCGTGAGCCAGAGCGAGGTGGCCGTCCAGCTCGCCGCCTACGACGTCGTGACGCTGGCGGTCATCGACGACTCCCACCGGCTGGTCGGCGCGGTGACGGTGGACGACGTCCTGGACCGACTGCTTCCCGCCGACTGGCGGGTCACGCTCTCGGAGGCGAGCTGATGGCCCGCCAGGACGATCTCTCGCGGCCGAAGGGCACGGCGGGCGGGCCCGTCTACGACCCCGACCAGTTCGGGGCGGTCGCCGAGCGGCTGGCGCGGTTCTTCGGCACGCCCCGCTACCTCATCGTGCAGACGGCGATCGTCATCGTCTGGATCGCGTACAACGCCTTCGTGGCGGTCAACTACGGCAAGGGCAAGGCCTTTGACCCGTACCCCTTCATCCTGCTGAACCTCGCGTTCTCCACCCAGGCCGCCTACGCCGCGCCGCTGATCCTGCTGGCCCAGAACCGCCAGGCCGACCGCGACAAGGCCGAGGTGGAACGTGACCGCGACACCAATTCGCGCGCGCTGGCTGAGACCGAGTACCTGGCCCGCGAGATCGCGGCGGTGCGCCTGGCCGTCGAGCATAAGGCCGACCGTGACGAGATCTTTGAGGTGCTCGAGCGCCTCACCCAGGCCGTCGAGCGGCTGCAGCCCGCCGACGTGATCGAGGGCCCGCTCGACGGGGACGACTAGCGCTTCAGGGCACTAGAGACGGGACGCGCCGTGTGGAGGCGCGCCCCGCCTGGAGCCGGGTGGGTCAGGCGCCGACGCCGGCGCCGACGGCCTGCTCGATCCTCGCGCCGAGATCCGCGTCGATGCTCTTCCAGTACTCGAAGGCACGCGCGAGCACCGCGTCTGACACGCCGTCGGACAGGTGGCCGGCAACGTTTGCCACCAGCCGCTCACGCGCCTCGTCGTCGAGGACCTCGCGGACCATGGTGCCGGCCTGACCGAAGTCGTCGTCGTCAGCCCGGGGCGTGTAGGCCGAGCGGACCATGTCGCCGTCGGCCGTCCACAGGCCCGCGTCGTCGGTTCGCGACGGGTCGGCCGCGGGGCCGCCGTAGGAGTTGGGCGCATAGACGGGATCGCTGACATTGACCATCCGCCCCACGCCGTCCTTGCTGTAGCTGTGGACCTCGGCCTCCTTGGCCTGATTGACCGGGATCTGCTTGTAGTTGACGCCGAGCCGGGCCCGGTGGGCGTCGGCGTAGGAGAACCCGCGCGCCAGCAGCATCTTGTCCGGGCTCAGGCCGATGCCCGGCACCAGATTGTTGGGCTCGAATGAGGCCTGCTCCATCTCGGTGTGGAAATCGGTGACGTTCCGGTTGAGCGTCATCGTCCCGACCTTGATCAGCGGGTAGTCCTCGTGCGGCCATACCTTGGTGAGATCGAAGGGGTTGAACCGGTAGGTCCTGGCCTCCTCGAAGGGCATGATCTGCATGTGCAGCGTCCACGTGGGGAAGTCGCCGTCGCGAATGGCCTCGAACAGGTCCTGGCGGTGGTAGTCCCCGTTCTCGCCGGCGATCCGGTCGGCGTCCTCCTGAGTGAGGAAGTCGATGCCCTGGTCGGTCTTGAAGTGGTACTTGACCCAGAACTTGTCGCCGCCGGCGCTGACCCACATGTAGGTGTGGCTGGAGTAGCCGTTCATGTGGCGCCACGTCTTGGGGATGCCGCGGTCGCCCATCAGCCACGTGACCTGGTGGGCGGACTCCGGTGACAGCGTCCAGAAGTCCCACTGCATGTCGTGGTCGCGCAGGCCGTTGTCGGCGCGGCGCTTTTGGCTGCGGATGAAGTGCTGGAACTTCATCGGATCGCGGAGGAAGAAGACCGGCGTGTTGTTGCCGACCATGTCGTAGTTGCCCTCAGGCGTATAGAACTTCAGGGCGAAGCCGCGGGGGTCGCGCCAGGTGTCGGGGCTGCCGCTCTCGCCGGCAACCGTGGAGAAGCGGGCGAGCATCTCGGTCCTGACACCGGGCTGGAACAGCGCCGCGCGGGTGTACCGGCTCACGTCCTCGGTCGTCTCGAAGACGCCGAAGGCGCCTGCGCCCTTGGCGTGGGGCTGGCGCTCGGGGATCCGCTCACGGTTGAAGTTGGCCATCTGCTCGATCAGGTACTGGTCCTGGAGCAGGATCGGGCCGTCGGGACCGACGGTCAGCGAGAACTCGTCGCTGGCGACGGGGCTACCTCCGTCGGTGGTGGTATGTGGCCGCTTCTCGCTCATCTAGCTCTCCTTCGTCTCGGGTTCGGATGCGACTGCCTGGCAGGCCGGGCACATGCCCCAGAACGTGATCTCGGCCTCGTCGACGACGAAGCCGCTCGCGTCCGGCGGCGTCAGGCACGGCGGCTCGCCGACCGCGCAGTCGACGTCCGCGATCGCGCCGCAGCCGCGGCAGACCACGTGGTGATGGTTATCCCCGACACGCGTCTCGTAACGCGTCGCGCTTCCGGCGGGCTCGATCCGGCGCAGCAGCGCCGCTCGGGTCAGGGCGGCCAACACGTCGTAGACCGCCTGGGTCGAGATCGGCCCGACGCGGTTGCGGACGCCCGCTGCGACCTGATCGGCGGTGAGGTGCTGACCGGTCCGGAGCTCGGAGAGCACCGCCACGCGGGGCGCGGTGACGCGCATGTCGGCCGCGCGCAGAGTCGCGGCGACGTCCGTCCATCCCTCCGGGGTCACCGCTCCAACGTATCAGTTATCTGGAATCGTTCAAGATCTGGATAACGTCCGGACTACATCCGCTCCCGGCGTGGGCGACGCGGCGAGCCGGCCAGCTCAGCTCGCCGGCACGTGCTGCGCGGAGACGTTCTCGCCCGAGACCGTGATCACGGGCGCGGCTCCGTTCAGCGCCGCCGCGGCGTAGCGAACCTGGAGCGTCTCGGACTCGCCCGGCCACAGGGTCGTGTCGTTGTCTGACCACAACGCCGGCAGTACCTCGTCGTCTCCCGGCGACGGCACTCCGGCGGTGCTGCCCCGCCGAACGTCGGCGCGCAGGAAGAAGGCGGGCGCCGCCGTGGTGGAGGTGTTGGCGATGTTGATGTCGGTCACATCGTCGCTGCCGTCGGCGGTGGTGTGGGCGGTCACGCTCACCCGCGCTGAGGCCAGCTGACGCAGTCCGCGCAGGTCCGCGAACGAGGTCATCGTCGCCTGCGGCTGGCCGATGGTCTTGGACCAGTTGACGACATCCGGCCGCGTGGAGAGCCAGTACACATTGCGGTCCACCACCTGTCCGCCGCGGCGCAGGAGCAACTCGACGAAGTAGGTCTGCGCCTTGGCCCCGGGCTTGGTGGCGGCGGGCACGGCGGGGCGGAGCACGTTCTCCCGTGCGCGGCCAGGGCCAACCGCGACGCTCGGCGCCGTTCTGTCATCAAGCAGCTTGCCCGCCACCGAGAACACCCGGCTCTGGACCGCCAGGCCGGTCGCCGGCGCCCCGGTGAGGTTGGCCACCGACACCGTGCCGCTCCCGTAGGCGTAGATGACATGGAGCGGCTTGTTGGCCTCCTGGGCGCCGAAGTAGCTGCCGGCCTGGTCGTAGTCGTTGTTGTAGAGGTCCCACAGCAACGTCGGCCAGCCCTTGTTGAGCTGCCAGTACACGATGCCGGTTGACGGGGCCTTGGCCCGCGACGAGTGATCGACATAGGCCTCGAACTCCGCGCGCTGTGTCTCGTAGTTGGCCAACTGCCCCTCGCTCACGTACTGCGACAGACTCGACCACGGGCCGTAGCGCGCCTGCATGGCGCGGTCGAGGTCGTGCAGGGTGCCGAACGAGTAGCCGCCGTTGGAGGGGCCGGGCAGGCCCGGTTCGTAGTTGAGGTGGTACTGGTTGTAGTTGGGCGCCTTCCACAGCTGGGTCTGCTCGAACGGCGACAGGAAGCGGTCGATCGAGTCCAGCGTGGGGATGGTGGCGCCGGCGCTGGCCTCCGAATCAAACGCCCAGGCGCCGCCGACGTTGGTGCGGCTGCTGTCGCTGGAGGCGTAGTGGCTGGTGTCGTACCAGTAGGAGGGCGGCACCCAGTCATACGGGCCCTCCTTCTCCCCCGATGGCCCGAGGCCCGGAGCGCTCTTGTACTCGGCCGAGGCGATGAGCGGCTCCTGGAAGTCGGCGCGCCGGAACGCGGCGATTGAGACGGCCGCCTGGCGCGGGATCGGGTTGTTGTCTGACCAGCTGAAGTTGAGGATGCTCGGGTGGTTGCGCAGCTCGCGGCCGATGGCGAGCGCCGAGTTGGCCAGCACGCGGTAGTCGTGGGCGGTGACGCCCTTACCGTCGGCGGGCAGCTCCCAGGCGTCGCAGCACTGGAAGCCGGCGTCGACGAGGATGCCCGCGCGGTCCATCTGCTCGTAGAAGTCCGCGGGCATCTGCTTGCCCTCGGTGCGGATGCCGTTGAGACCCAGGTTCTTGATGAGCGCGATCTGGTTGGCGGTGTCGGCCGCCGAGTAGTGCAGGAACAGGTCCTCCGACCAGCCGCCGCCGCGGAACAGGACGGGGCGGCCATTGACCAGGAACTGGCGTGACCCGTGTGGCGCGATCGGCGAGGCGCCGATCAGGCGCGTGGTGATGGTGCGGATGCCGAAGGTCTCTGACTGCGTGTCGGCGGGCCCGCCGTGCCGGCTGACGCCCATGGTGAGGCCGTAAAGCGGCTGAGCGCCCATCTGATAGGGCCACCACACCTGGGGGTGGCGGATGCGCAGCGAGGGGAAGGCCGCCGGCGTGAGCGACACGGTCGTCGTCGTGTGGGCCGGCAGGCTCACTGGGTGAGTGATCCGGATCCGGGGCCCCGACGGCGGGGTCACCTGCGCCGTGAGCACGCCGGACTGCCTGCGGGCAGTCGGGTTGGCCACCTGCGCGCGCAGGGTCAGCGCCGAGCTGGTCACGCGCGGAGCGTTGTGCTGCAGGACGTGGGCGTCTGAGATGGCCAGCGCCGCCGAGGTGTGCAACTGGACCGGGAACTGGATGCCGGTGTTGTTGTCCGGCGGGATCTGCGTCCAATCGACGTTGTCGAGCGTGAACATCGTGTTCGGGTCGTTGGGGTACAGCCGGAAGGCGACCGCGTTGGCGCCGTGGCGCAGAAGCCCCGAGACGTTGTAGACGTACTGGGTGAAGGCGCCCTGCAGCGTGTGGTGGCCGGCGACCTCGTGACCGTTGAGCCACAGGTCGGCCTCGCCGACGACGCCGTTGACGACGAGACTCGCATGCGAGTCGGCCGCCCCGCTGAACGTGGTCCGAAACCACCATGGAGCGGCGAAACGCGGGATCGTGTCGGCGCCGACCGACTTCATGTAGCCGAAGCAGCGCTTGAGGTTGGTGGAGAAGAAAACGTGCGGACAGCGCCCGTTCTGGACCAGCGCCTCCACCTCGGTCCCGGGCGCGCCCCCGTCGTCAGGCGCGACCTTCAACCAGCCGCGGGCGGCGAATCCCGGACGTGAGATGGCAGCGCCGTCGTGGCCTGCGGAGGCGCTGCTCTGAACCTGCCAGCCGCGCAGGCCCAACGTCGTGGTGGCGGCTCCGGCGACCGCCGGAGCGGTCAGCAGGCCGAGGGCGGCCCCGACGACGATCAGCGGCAGTCCGACGCGGACATGATGACAACGACGCAAACAATTCATAAGATCTCCTCCCGAAACAGAACGTATCGCCGCTGTCAAGGCATGGAATGACGTCGCTATTTGTAAGGCCGCCGTCGAATAACCGTCCCCGACCCTTCTGGCCAGGCGGTGCTTGGAGGTTGGCCACCGCTCGCCAGAACGGGTCGTGGGAGATCACCGTCACGCGGTAACGCTGATCTCCCAAAACCCGCTCTGTGCAATGGCTTTTGGGATGAAAGGGGCGGCGGCCTCACAGGCCCGAAATCTCCCACCAGGCCCGGCCGAGGGACACCGTCAGCGCCGGGGTGACCAAGCTCCCCGCGCGATCGCCCGCAGTTGAGTCAGGCGCGCAGCGCGCTCAGCGCCGCGACTCCGACCAGCACGCACGCCACTCCGGCCAACTGGACCCGGCTGAGCCGCTCGCCGAACAGCACGTAGGAGGCCGCCAGGGCGAGCACCGCGAACTGCGAGGAGAGGACAGCTGCGATCGCGAGCCCGTGGCGCGACCCGAGCGTATAGGAGTAGAAGCCGGCCACCTCGGCCAGTCCGGAGGCGACGACCAGCGGCGCCGCCCGCCGGGTGAGGCGCAGGCGGCCCGCCAGCAGCAGCGGGAGCGCGAGCGTGACGGCGCCGATCAACCGGGCCGAGAGCACCACCCACGAGGCCGGCAGCAGCGCCCCCGCACGACCGGTGGCGTAGAGGCTCACGCCGAAGGTGACGGCCGAGATCATCGCGAGGAGGACCGTCCCCGGATGGCGCGCGGCGTCCTGGACCGCGAGATCGGGCGCCGGGACCGACGCGAGCACGACGCCGACGACGATCACCACCAGCGTGACCGCCACCGACGCGGCCAGGGCCTGGCCCGCGATCACCGAGATGACGGCGGCGATCGCGCCCTCGGTGGAGACGATCGGCGCCACCAGCGAGACCTGGCCGCGGCGCAGGGCGTAGTAGTTGACGATCAGGCCGCCGACGTTTCCGGCGCCCGACACGATGAGCCACACCAGCGCGGCGCCGTGCAGGCGCGCCGGGACGCCGGTCACAGCCGCGAGCGGAGCGGCGACGACCAGGCCGACGAGCATCACCCACGCGACGACGGCCATCGGCTCGATCAACCGGCTCGAGCGCGACGAGCACAGCACCGACACAGCCCATGCGGCCGCGGCCCCGAGCCCGCCGAGGATCGCGAGCACGCCGGGGCTCAGCTCTCGTTCGTCAGGCGGAGATGCGTCGGCCGGTGGCGGGGTCGAACAGGTGGAGTCGGCGGGTGTCGATCCACAGACGGCCCTCCTGGCCCTCGGTGAGCGAGTGCGACACGCTCACCCGCGCCACGAGCTCCGAACCTCCGGCCAGCGCGACCTCCGGGTCCTCGGAGGCCGTGGCCTGCGCCAGTTCGCGCAGCAGCGGCTCGTCGGCGGCCGACGGACCGTGACCGTTGAGCGACAGGTGCGCGTAGACGTCTGATCCGGTGGACTCCAGCACGTCCACGGTCGCGGTGACCGCGACATGCCCCGGCCGCTCGCCGACGGTCACCTCGTCCTCGAAGCTCTCGGGCCGCACCCCCACCACCACTCGACCGGTATGTGCGGGGTGGGTGGGGTCCGATCCGCCGAGATCGCCCAACGCGATCGTGCCCAGCGGGGAGGTGAGCGCTCCGTCGGCGATGTTGCCGATGAGGAAGTTCATCGCCGGCGAGCCGATGAAGCCCGCCACGAACAGGTTCAGCGGGCGCTCATAGAGGTCGTCCGGCGTGCCGACCTGCTGGAGCACGCCGTCGCGCATGACGGCTAGCCGATCGCCAAGGGTCATCGCCTCGGTCTGGTCGTGGGTGACGTACACCGTGGTGGTGTGCAGCCGGCGCTGGATGCGGGTGATCTCGGACCGCATCTGGATGCGCAGCTTGGCGTCGAGGTTGGACAGGGGCTCATCCATCAGGAATGCCTGGGGGTCGCGGACGATGGCGCGGCCCATCGCGACCCGCTGGCGCTGGCCGCCGGAGAGGTTGCCGGGCTTGCGCTCGAGCTGGTCGGCGATGCCCAGCAGCTCGGCGGCGTGGTGCACCTTGCTGCGGATCTCCTCGCCGGGCACCCCGGCGCGGCGCAGGGCGAAGCCCATGTTCTTCGCCACCGTCATGTGCGGATAGAGCGCGTAGTTCTGGAACACCATGGCGATGTCGCGGTCTTTGGGGGTGAGGTCGTTGACGACCCGCTCCCCGATCGAGATCGTCCCGTCGCTGATCTCCTCCAGCCCCGCGATCATTCGCAGCAGCGTCGTCTTGCCGCATCCGGACGGGCCGACCAGGACCGTGAACTCGCCGTCGGCGATCTGCAGGCTGAGCTCGCGCACGGCCACGGTCCCATCGCGGTAGCGCTTGCTCACGTCCTGGATCTCGATTGCGGCCATGCGGTCTCTCTCCTCTGCGGGTGTGTCTAACGGATGAGCTCGCCGCGCGCCGAGGCGGCTCGGCGGGCGCCGGCGGCGCCGCCCTGGGGAATCAGCTGGCTGCGCGCCGCGTGCAGGGCGACGGCGATCGCCCCGCGCAGAGCCGCCTGGTCACCGAGCAGGCTCGTCTCGATCCGCGCGGTGAGCGGCACGAGCGCCGCCGCAGCCCCACGCACGGGCCGCAGCAGCAAGGGGCTCGAGCCGATCCCGCCGCCGAGGACGACGAGCTCCGGATCGAGGATCGCGCACACGGTGGCGATGGCCGAGCCCAGCCGGGCGGCGATGTGCTCCACCACCGCTCTGGCGTCGTTGTCGCCGGCGCCGGCCAGCTCGAAGACGTCCTGGGCGGTCGCCACCTCGCCCGTGCGCCCGGGGGCGCGAGCCGCGAAGCCGGCGAGCACGCCCGCCGCCCCGATCTCGTCCTCCAGGCCGCCGTGCAGCTTGTGCCGCGGATCGAAGGGATCACCGACGAGCGGCAGGTACGCGATCTCGCCCGCCGCCCCGTGGGCGCCGCGCACCAGCTCGTCGTGCATGATGATCCCCATCCCGACCCCGGCGCCGATGCCGATGAACACCATCGTCGAGACCCCCCGAGCCAGCCCGAACGACTTCTCGCCCCGCGCGGCGAGGTTGATGTTGTTGTCGATGAGGACGGGGACCTCGAAGCGCGAGCCCACCGCGCTCAGCGGGTCGAGCGCGCCGTCGGCGGACACGTTGTAGGCGAGGCGGACCCGGCCGGTCTCGCGGTCCACCACGCCTGGCGTCGAGATGGCGATGGCGAGTAGGCGGTCGTGAGTGGCGCGGCCGCGCTCGACGGCGCGGGTGGTGACGTCGGCGAGCTGCGCCGACAGCGCCCTGCCGCCCGCCTTGGTGGTCGGCTCGAGCTCGTCATAGATCATCTCGCCGAAGACGTCCGCGGCGCCCGCTCGGATGTTGGTGCCCCCGAGGTCGAGCGCGACGACGAAGCCGGCGTTGTCGCGGACGACGTAGGCGATCGGGCTACGCCCGCGGCGGCCGTGCTGCGGGCCGACGGCCGAGATCATCCCGGCCTGCTCCAGGCGGCCCACGGCGGCGCCCACCGTCGGCTTGGACAGCCCGGTGGCTGAGGCGATCTCAGGACGGGTGACCGGACCGCGACGGAAGATCGCCTCCAGCACCGCCTGCTCACCCAGCTCACGGAGAAGGCCCAGCCGCGAGTCCGGCGGGCCGGCCGCCACCACCAACGGTGAGCTGTCTACGTCGCGATCCGGCATTGTCAAGAGTTCCTTACGAATGAATTGCGCATCTTGACGCCTCAGAATACGAATTGTATGGTCGTTAGATCAAGCTTCTTACAAAAGCCGGCTTGCTGGTATGAGGAGAGCCCAGATGTCTCACGAGCAGAAGCGGACGACGCGCCGCGGCTTCATCACGACCACCGCGACCGCGGGCATGGGGCTGTACCTGGCCGCCTGCGGGGGCTCGAGCTCGAGTTCGAGCTCGAGCGCCGCCAGCTCCGGCGCCGCCTCCAGCAGCGCCCCGGCGGCGAGCTCCGGCCCGGTGACGCTCAACAACCTCTTCCAGCAGCAGGCGGGCTACAGCGCGTCGGACCTGGCGGGGATGACCAAGATGTTCGAGCAGGCCAACCCCCACATCAAGGTCAATAACACGCTGGTCGCCTACGAGGCGCTGCACGACAAGATCGTCGCGGCCGCACCGGCGGGAACCTATGACGTCGTCCTGGGTGACTGCATCTGGCCGGCGGAGTTCGGCTCCAAGGGGATCGTCAAGGACATCAGCTCCGATGTGAAGTCGCTGCCCACCAGCCAGATCTTCCCGGGCGCGCTCGTCATGGCCGATTACAAGAGCAAGTACTACGGGATGCCGTGGATCCTGGACACCAAGTACATGTACGCCAACGGGTCGATGCTCAAGAAGGCGGGCGTCAACCCCGCGTCGCTGAAGACGTGGGACGGCGTGGTGGCCGCGCTCAAGCAGATCAAGAGCAAGGGACTGGTCAAGTACCCGTGGCTGGGGAGCTGGTCCCAGGCGGAGGCCGTGGTGTGCGACTACGCCCAGTTGCTCGGAGCCTTCGGCGGCAAGTTCCTGGACGCCTCCGGCAAGCCGGCCTTCCAGACCGGCGGTGGGCTGCAGGCGCTCGAGTTCATGAAGATGCTGCTCGACCAGGGTCTGGCCGACCCGGCCTCCACCAGTTCGCTGGAGGAGGACGTGCTCAAGGCTTTCGCCCAGGGCAAGATCGCGATGAACCTCAACTGGACCTTCCAGCTCGCCGCCTCGCTCGACCCCAAGCAGAGCCAGGTGGCCAAGGACGACGTGATGATCCTGCACACGCCGTCGGGCACCGCAGGCGCCGCGCCCGGCTGCAACGGAGGCCAGCCGGTGATGGTCACCAGCGGCACCAAGCACCCCAACGAGGCCTGGCAGTACATCAAGTTCATCACCAGCCAGTCGGTGCAGAACCAGTACGTCGTCGACTCGCTGCCGATCTGGTCAGCGTCCTACACCGACCCCGCGGTGGTCAAGAAGGCCGGCGAGCAGCTCGTGTCGGTGGCCAAGACCCAGCTGCCCAACATGATCCTGCGCCCCCAGGTGGCCAACTACAACGCCTCCTCCCAGGCGCTGCAGGTGCAGATCCAGGATGCGCTGCTGGGCAAGAAGTCGCCACAGGCCGCGCTCAACGCGGCCGCCGCCGCCTTCAGCTCCAGCGGGCCGCCGGCGTGATCCGTCAGCGGGGTCGCACATGATCCGGCCGTGACCGAGTCCGCCGCGCAGCTCCCCACGACATCAGGCCCCTCCAGCCCACCTGCCCCCCGCGCAAGGGGCACCGGCTGGCGCGCCCGGACCCGTGAGGGCCGCTTCGCGCTCGCGCTGCTGGCACCGAGCATCGTCGTGGTGTTCGGGATCGTCGTCTATCCGATCCTGCGCACGCTCTACACGTCGCTGTTCGCGGTCGACACCCCGTTCCCCGGTCACTTCCCGTGGGTCGGCCTGGACAACTACAAGTTCGCGCTGCAGCAGTCGGACTTCTGGTCTGCGATCGAGCGCACGGCGTACTTCACCTTCGTCTCGACCGGCTTCGAGCTGGTCTTCGGGATGGGGATCGCTCTGCTTCTCTACGCGCCGCTGCGCGGGCGGTGGTTGTTCCGCACGATCGTCGTGCTGCCGTGGGCGCTGCCGACGATCGTCAACGGCGCCATGTGGCGCTACTTCTTCAACGCCCAGTACGGCGTGGTCAACGCCGCGCTGACGCAGCTGGGCATCACCAGCTCTTACCACGCGTTCCTCAGTTCGCCGTTCGCCGCGCTCAACATCGTGGTGTGGGCCGACGTCTGGAAGAACACGTCGCTGGTGGCCTTCTTCCTGCTGGCGGGGCTCACCACCATCCCGCGCGATCTCTACGAAGCGGCGCGCGTGGACGGCTACGGCCGGTGGGGCGCGTTCGTGCACATCACGCTGCCGCTGCTGCGCCCGGTGATCGTGGTGGTGCTCGTCCTGCGCACGATCGAGGCCTTCAAGGTGTTCGACATCATCTACGTGATGACCGGGGGCGGGCCCGCCAACGGCACCCAGAGCATCGCCTTCTACACCTACCAGCGGGCCTTCTCCGACGAGTTCTTCGGCTACGGCTCCGCCCTGGCCTACCTGATCGTCGTCTTCATCATGGTCCTGGCCATCGTCTATATCCGCCTCCTGCGCTCCGACAGCTACGGGATGGCGTGATGGCGTGATGGCCCCAGAACACACATACGGGAACGACCACTGATGCGTGACTCGCTGCGCTACCGGGTCTTCATCCACGCCGCGGCCATCGTGGTGTCGCTGATGATCCTGGCGCCGTTCGCGTGGCTGATCATCGCCAGCCTCTCCTCACAGGCCGATCTGCTCAAGATCCCCTTGAGCTGGATCCCCAGCCACCTGTCCTTCAGCCGCTACTCGCAGATCTTCACCTCCTCGAGCGGGACGATCTTCGCCAACTTCCGGGCGTCACTGGTCAACAGCCTCATCATCGCCACGGCCACCGTGGCCATCTCGATCACCGTCGGCGTGTTCGGCGCCTACGCCTTCGCCCGGCTGCGCTTCCGCGGGCAGCGCATGTCGCTGCTGCTGTTCCTCTCCACCTACATGGTCCCCCCGATCGCCCTGGTGATCCCGCTCTACCTGATCATGGTTCGGCTGCACCTGCTCAACACGCGGATCGGGTTGATCATCGTCTACTGCACCTTCGCCACCCCCTTCGTGCTGTGGATCATGGGCAACTACTTCCAGACGATCCCGCGCGAACTCGAGGACGCGGCGCGGATCGACGGCTGCAGCCGGATCGGCGCCCTCTTTCGCGTGATCCTGCCGCTGGCGCGGCCGGGGCTGCTCTCCACGATGCTGTTCGCCTTCCTCATCGCCTGGGATGAGTTCCTCTACGCGCTCATCTTCACCTCCACCACCGCTGCCAAGACCATCCCGGTGGCGATCGCGGAGTTCACCGGGCGCTACACCACCGACTTCGGGCTGCAGGCCGCGGGCGGCATCCTCGCCGCGATCCCGCCGGTGCTGATCGCCGTCGTCTTCCAGCGCTACATCGTCGGCGGGCTGGCCTCGGGCGCGGTGAAGGGATGAGCGAGTGGCGCGATGCGGTGCAGCGCCAGCCCGCCAACCTGGCGGCCGCCGCAGCCGCGTTCGCCGACACCATCGGAGCGGTCGACCTCGAGACGCTGCGCCGCGGCACGATCGTGTTCGCCGGCATCGGCGCCAGTGCCCACGCGCTCATCCCATCGGTGCTGGCGCTGCGCGCCGCGGGCCGCCGGGCCTTCGCGCTGCAGGCGACCGAGCTCGATCACTCGAGCGCCCGAGAGCTGGCCGACGCGTTCGTCCTGGTCTCCCAGTCGGGTGCCAGCACGGAGACCGTCGCCGCGCTGGAGCGGGTCCAGGGCGTCCCGCTGGTGGCCATCACCGCTCGCGGCGACAGCCCGCTGGCCGAGGCCGCCCACGCCTGGCTGCCGCTGGGACCGGAGCCCGACACTCCCGTGGCCACGCTCTCCTACACCGCGACGCTGCAGGCGCTGGGGATGCTGTGCGATGCCCTGCTGGGCACGACCGGGCCGGTGTGGTCCGAGCTTCCCGGGCTGGCCGAGCGACTGCTGGAGTCAGCCGCCGGGCCTGCCGCCGCGCTGGCCGCCGACTTCGCGGCCATCACCGCGCTCGAGGCCGTCGGCGGCGGCCCGGGCCTGGCCTCGGCGCGCGAGACCGCGCTGCTCGCGCGCGAGGCGCTGCGGCTGCCGGCCACCGGAATGGAGACGCGCGAGTATCTCCACGGGCCCCTGGAGGCGGTGGCCACCGGCTTCGGCGCTGTGATCTTCGGCCGCGAGCGGGAGCGATCGCTGGCGGCATCGATGGCCTCCTTCGGCGCGCGGGTGATGTTGGTGGGCGACCGCAATGCCGAGGTCCCTGGCGTGACCCTGCCCGAGGTTCCCCCCATCGCCGCGCCCATCCTGCAGATCCTCCCGGTCCAGCTGCTCGTCGACGAGGTGGCCGCCCGCCGCGGCCTGAGCATCGGCGAGCTGCGCCGCCACCAGGACGACACCAAGGTGGCATGAGCTCAGCATCGCCCAGCAGACGGGCCGGGGTGACGGTGATCGGGGGCGTCCAGGCCGACGTGGTCATCCGGCCGGTGACCGAGCTGCCGCCGCCCGGGGCCACGCGGCTCACCGAGGACATGAGCATCCGCGTCGGCGGTGCGGGAGCCAACGCCGCGCTCGCCTTCGTGGAGA
Organism: uncultured Actinomycetota bacterium; assembly: GCA_963758035.1. Taxonomy (GTDB): domain Bacteria; phylum Actinomycetota; class Thermoleophilia; order Solirubrobacterales; family Solirubrobacteraceae; genus Palsa-465. Next base: position 32,978 of record CAVWTW010000008.1, on the reverse strand, counting down.
CCGGCCTGCCGGTTCGCCTGATGGGGTGCGTGGGCGAGGATCGTCTGGGCGACTGGATGCGCCAGGAGCTCACTGAGGCCGGCGTGGCCGACGAGCTGGCCGTGCTGCCGGGGCGGTCCACCGGACTCACCGTCGCGCTGGAATCGGACGAGCGCGACCGGACCTTCCTGACTCACCTCGGCGTCAACGCCGACTGGACGGCGGACATGATCCCGGCTGACGCGCTGGAGTGCGAGAACCTGCTGCTGTGCGACTACTGCGTCACCCCCGGGCTCCAGGGCGACGCGGCGCGGACACTCCTGGAGGCCACGAGAGCCGCGGGGGGGCGCACGTTCTTCGACACCGCGTGGGACCCGGATGACTTCCCCCCGGCGCGGCGCGCCGAGGTGCGCGGCCTGCTCGCCAGCGTCGACGTGTTCCTGCCCAACGAGGCGGAGGCGCGCGCAATCGCCGACCTCGACGACGTCGACGCCGCCGCCCGCTCGCTGCAGACGGCGTCGGGCGGCTGGGTGGTGGTCAAGCTCGGCGCCCGTGGGTGCCTGGCCGTCGGGCCCGACCGGGCGCAGCTGTCGGCCGCCGCGCCCGCCCTGGCCGTCGCCGCCGACACCACGGGTGCCGGCGACGCGTTCAACGCCGGCCTGGTGACGGCGCTCAACGGCAGTGGCGACTGGGCCGCGGCGATCGAGGCGGCCACCCGCTTTGCCACCGAGATCGTCAGCCGCCCCTCCCACGACCGGTGGCGGCCGCCCCTCCTGGACAGCGCCCACGACTGAGTTCTCACTCCGCAATCCGGGGTTACAATCGGCCCGGTGAGGAAGGGGAACCGCTGAGGCCGGGCACGGCATGACCCGGCCGGGCACGGCATGACCTGGCCGAGCACGGCATGACCCGGCCGAGCACGGCATGACCTGGCCGGCCGTCCTGGCCGCCTTTCTCGTCTGCCACCTCGCCGGGGATCTGCTGCTGCAGACCGAGTGGCAGGCGCTGACCAAGGTGCGCGGCCTGGGCGATCCCGAGGGGCGCCGGGCGCTGATGGCGCACGTCCTCACCTACATGCTGCCCTACCTCCCGGTACTCGTCTGGATCGGCGACGAGCGGGGGGTGGCGCGGGCGGTGGTGGTGGCGCTGCTCATCGCCCTGCCCCACGTGCTCGTCGACGATGGGCGGTTGGTGGGGGTGTGGCTGCGCCAGGTCAAGCACTCGCCCGACCCCGCCCCGAGCCTGCGCCTGATGGTCGACCAGAGCTTTCACGTCGTCTGCCTGTTCGCCGTCGCCGTGCTGGCGGCGGCGTGAGTGCGACGTCTTCACCAGACGCTCACTCCCGACCCTCGGCGCGCTGGATATGGTTCGCGACATGCTCGGGCTGCCTGACGGCGTGACCGCGTGCCTGTTTGATCTCGACGGGGTCCTGACCCAGACCGCCAAGGTCCACGACCGCGCCTGGAAGGAGACCTTCGACGAGTACCTCAAGGCGCGCGCCGAGAAGACCGGCGAGCCGTTCAAGGAGTTCGACCCCGACGCGGACTACAACGAGTACGTCGACGGCAAGCCTCGCTACGACGGCGTGCGCTCGTTTTTGCAGTCCCGTGGCATCGAGTTGCCCGAGGGCACGCCCAACGATCCGCCTGACGCCGAGACGATCTGCGGGATCGGCAACCGCAAGAACGACCTCGTGCTCAAGCTGATCAAGGAGGACGGCGTCGAGCCCTACGAAGGCTCGGTGCGCTTCGCCAAGGCCGCCCGCGACGCCGGCCTGCGCCGCGCGGTCGTGTCCTCCAGCGCCAACGCCGAGGACGTGCTCGTCGCCGCCGGCATCGCGGACCTGTTCGAGGCGCGCGTGGACGGCCACACCGCCGACGAGGAGCACCTCAAGGGCAAGCCCGCCCCCGACATGTTCCTGGCCGGCGCTCGCGCACTCGGCGTGCCGCCGGCCCACGCGGCGGTGTTCGAGGACGCGGTGGCGGGCGTGCAGGCCGGCCACGACGGCGAGTTCGGGTACGTGGTGGGCGTCGACCGGCTCGGCCACGGCCATGCCGAGGCCCTGAAGTCCCACGGCGCCACCATCGTGGTGCAGGACCTCGCCGAGCTGCTCGACGCCTCGTGATCGAGCATCCGGCGTTCCCCGTCGAGCCGTGGGCGGTCCGCGAGACCGAGCTGCACCTGGACAACCTGGCTCAGACCGAGTCGGTGTTCGCGTTGGCCAACGGGCACGTCGGGCTGCGCGGGAACCTCGACGAGGGTGAGCCCTACGGCATCCCCGGCACCTACCTGGGCGGCTTCTACGAGATTCGCCCGCTGCCCTACGCCGAGGCCGGCTTCGGCTACCCCGAGGACGGTCAGACGGTGGTCAACGTCACCAACGGCAAGCTCATCCGGCTGCTGGTGGAGGACGAGCCCTTCGACGTCCGCTACGGGAACCTGCGCTCGCACGAGCGGGTGCTGGACCTGCGCGACGGCGTGCTGCGCCGCGAGGTGGAATGGGAGTCCCCGACCGGCCGCGCGGTCCGGGTGCGCTCGACGCGCCTGGTCTCGTTCGCGCATCGTGCGGTGGCGGCGATCGAGTATGTGGTGGAGCCCATCGACGGCGAGTTCCCGGTGGTGGTGCAGTCGATGCTCTCGGCCAACGAAGAGGGGCCGGCGGCCAGCTCGGACCCGCGGGCGGCAGCCGCACTGGCCTCGCCACTGATCTCCGACCTGCACGACTGTGCCGACACCCGCGCCATCCTCGTCCACCACACCCGTCAGAGCGGGCTGCGCATGGCGGCAGCGATGGAGCACCTCGTGGACGGTCCCGACGGCACCACCGCCAATGCCGAGACCTTCCCCGACAACGCCCGGTACGTCATCTCCGCCGACCTCGCCCCGGGTAAGCCGCTGCGGATCGTCAAGCTCTTCACCTACGGGTGGTCGGCGGAGCGATCGATCGCGGCGTTGCGCGACCAGGTCTCGGCCGCCGGCCAGGGCGCCGTGCACCTCGGGTGGGAGGGCCTGCTCAAGGCTCAGCGTAGCTACCTCGACGACTTCTGGGAGCGCTCCGACGTCGAGCTCGAAGGCGACGCCGAACTGCAGCAGGCGATCCGCTTCGGTCTGTTTCACACCCTCCAGGCCGGCGCCCGGGGCGAGCAGCGCGCGATCGCCGCCAAGGGCCTGACGGGGCCGGGCTACGACGGGCACACCTTCTGGGACACCGAGATGTTCGTCCTGCCCGTGCTCACCTACACCGCCCCCCATGCCGCGGCCGACGCGCTGCGGTGGCGGCTGCAGACGATCGACCTCGCGCGCGACCGGGCCAAGACGCTGGGGCTCAAGGGCGCCGTGTTCCCGTGGCGGACCATCCACGGCGAGGAGTGCTCCAGCTACTGGCCCGCGGGCACCGCGGCCTTCCACATCAACGCCGACATCGCCTGGGCGGTGACCCGCTACCAATCGACGGCCGACGACGAGGAGTTCGAGGAGTCGTGCGGTACCGAGCTCCTGGTGGAGACGGCGCGGCTGTGGCGGTCGCTGGGTCACCACGACGGCGCGGGGCGCTTTCGCATCGACGGCGTCACCGGGCCCGACGAGTACAGCGCGGTGGCCGACAACAACATCTACACGAACCTCATGGCGAAGCGCAATCTGCTCGCCGCCGCCGACGCGGCGGAGCGCCACATGCATCGCGCCGCCGAGCTCGGGGTCGACGCGGAGGAGGCGGCGAGCTGGCGCGACGCCGCCACACGGATGGTCATCCCCTACGACGAGGCGCTCCAGGTCCACCCCCAGTCAGAGCGGTTCACTGACCACCAGCGCTGGGACTTCGAGTCCTGCAAGGGGGAGCAGTATCCCCTGCTGCTCAACTTCCCCTACTTCGACCTGTACCGCAAGCAGGTGGTCAAGCAGGCCGACCTGGTTTTGGCGCTCTTCATCTGCGGCGAGGAGTTCACGGCCGAGGAGAAGGCACGCGACTTCGAGTACTACGAGGCGATCACCGTCCGGGACTCCTCGCTGTCGGCGTGTTGCCAGGCGGTGATGGCCGCGGAGGTCGGCCACCTCGATCTGGCCTATGACTACTTCGCCGAGGCGGCGCTGATGGACCTGGAGGACCTCGAGCACAACACGCGCGACGGGATCCACATCGCCTCGGTGGCCGGCACCTGGATCGCAGCCGTGTGCGGGTTCGGCGGCGTGCGCCATCAGGGCGCCCGGCTGAGCTTCAGCCCGCGCCTGCCCGGAGCCCTGACCCGGCTGAAGTTCAGGCTCATGTACCGCGGGACGAGCCTGCGCGTGGAGGTGAACCACGGGCACGCCCGCTACTCGGTCGTGGACGGACAGTCGGTGGAGATCATCCATCACGGCGACGAGGTGACCGTCGAGCCGGACAAGACGCTGGAACTGGCCATCCCGCGCCTGCACCCGCGCCCGGCGCCCAGCCAACCCGCGGGTCGCGCTCCCGCCAAGCGGCGCCCGCCGCCGCGCTGAGTGGCGTTTCGCCGGTCCGGACAGGGGTACGCGTGAGGACATGCCACAGAAACTGAACGTCGCTGATCTCAAGCTGACCAGCCCCGCCTTCCACCACCACACCGCGATCCCCGAGCGCCACAGCGGCGACGGTGAGGACGTCGCCCCCGAGTTGGCGTGGACGGGCGTGCCCGACGGCACCAAGGCCTTCGCGATCGTGGTCCACGATCCCGACGCGCCCCTGGTCGACGGATTCACCCACTGGGTCGCCTACGGCATCCCGGCCGGCGCCACTGGGCTGCCGGAAGGGGGCGGCGACGCGGTCCAGGGCGTCAACAGCACCGGCGAGCCCGGCTACATGGGCCCGGCGCCGCCGCCCGATCACGGCACCCACCACTACTACTTCTGGATCTACGCGCTGGACGACGACGTCGACCTGGAGCCCGGGCTGGACCGGCGGGCGCTGCTGGAGCGCATCGAGGACAACGTCATCGAGCAGGCGCGCCTGGTGGGCACCTACAAGCGCTGAGGTCCGCGCAAAATAAGCGCCGCTATGGCGCTTATTTTGCATCACGGGGTCAGGCGAGCAGGCGCACGATCGCCGTGATCCCGACGACCACGATGATCGCGCGCAGCGCTGTGGGCGACAGGCGCCGGCCGTACCGGGCCCCGACCACGCCGCCGATCAACGAGCCGCCGGCGATCAGCCCGGCCGCCCCCCATGCGACGTGGGCGGCGAACACGAACACGATCCCGGAGACGAGGTTGACCAGCCCGGTGAGGATCACCTTGACGGCGTTGAGGCGCTGGAGCTCGTCGTCGAGGCCGAGGCTGAGGATGGCCAGCACCATGATCCCCTGGGCCGCGCCGAAGTAGCCGCCGTAGACGCCGCCCAACATGACGCCCAGCAGCATCAGCGGACCTGGGCGCTCACGCCCGTGGGGACGGTGCTCGGCCAGCCATCGCGACAGCCGCGGCTGCAGCACGATCAGGATCAGCGCCACGGCGATGAACGCGGGCACGATCGCCTTGAACGCCGAGGCCGGCAGGCTGAGCAGGAGCACCGCGCCGATCAGCCCGCCGATCACCGAGGCGCCGGCGAGGGTCAGCGCGCGGTTGCGCTGGCCGGCCAGCTCGCGCCGGTAGCCGAGCGCGCCGGTGACGGACCCCGGCACCAGCCCGATGGTGTTGGAGACGTTGGCCACCACCGGCGGATAGCCGAAGCCCAGCAGCACCGGGAAGGTGAACAGCGTGCCGCTGCCGACGACCGTGTTGATCGTCCCGGCGACGATGCCGGCGGCGAAGATGGCGATGGCGTGAAGCGGGGTCACGGTAACAAGCCTTGCCCCACTGTCTACCCAGCCTAACGGCCGAGCGGCGGGCTATGTCTGTGCCGCTCGCAGCGGCGCCAGCGCGCCATGCATCGTCATGAGCTCGTCGAGCATGGCGGACGCCGCCTCCACCATCACGTCGTTGCCGACGATGGCACCGTCGTCTGAGAGGAACTGCTGGACGAACGGGATGTTGACCGCGGCGACGACCGGCGCCAGCGCCAGCGCGATGGCCACCGGCTTGAGCGCCTGCATCGCCCGCGTACCCGCGGCAACCCCGCCGTAGGAGACGAAGCCCAGCGGCTTGTGGCGCCACTCGTTGTGCAGATAGTCGATCGCGTTCTTGAGGGCGGCGGTGAAGCTGTGGTTGTACTCGGCGGTGACGAACACCACCGCGTCGGCGCCGTCCACCGTCTCGCTCCACGCCCTGGTGTGCTCCTTGGTGTACTGCCGCAGGCGGGGGTGGTTGGGCTCGTCGAGCAGCGGGAGGTCGAGCTCATAGAGGTCGACGAGCTGGAGTTCGAAGCCACCGTGGGCGGCGGCCTGCTCCAGGAACCAGTTGGCCACCGGGAGCCCGATGCGACCGGGCCGGGTGCTGGAGATGATGATGAGCAGCTTTGGCTGGGACACGAGGCGGGAATATATAAACGCGGCCACACCGGCCGTGCCGTAAGGTCGCCGTCGTGCCCGACGCCCGGCCCCAGGCCCTCCCCGTGGTGACCGCCGCCGACCTGCGCGGCACCTACACCGGACGGCTGGTTTCAGTCGAGCCGTTGGCGCCCGAGCACGAGCCCGGCCTGATCGAGGCGGCCGGCGACCCCGAGATGTTCGCCTGGATGCCGGTGGACATGGCCTCTTCGCAAGATGCGCTGCGCGATTGGCTGACGAGCACGCTGGCGGAGGGGCGCGCCGGGACGGCCGTGCCGTTCGCCATCGTCAGCGCCGACGACGGCCGAGTGCTCGGCTCCACGCGCTTCCTGGAGCTGCGCTTCGAGCACCTGCGCGCGGAGATCGGCTGGACCTGGCTGGCGCGGAGCGCGTGGTCGACCGGCGTCAACGTCGAGACCAAGCTCCTGCTCCTCGGCCATGCCTTCGAGGAGGTCGGCCTGCGTCGCGTGGAGTTCAAGACCGATGCGCGCAACGAGCGGTCGCGGGGCGCTCTGCTGGCGACGGGCGCGACCTTCGAGGGCATCCTGCGCAAGCACATGGTCGTCCGCGACGGGGGCGAGCGAGACTCCGCGTACTACTCGGTGATCGACGACGACTGGCCCGCGGTCAAGCGCCACCTCACCGAGCGCCTCACCGCGGCGCTAGCCTGACCGGGCGTATGGCAGCATCGCGAACGGCTCGGCGGCTGGCGTGCGCGCTCGTTGTGTCGGCCCTCGTTCCAGCGGCCGCGGCGAGTGCCGCCACCGTGCGCGTCGGCCACGCGCCGGCGGCGCCCGTCGGCGCGACCTTCGTGGGCATGGTGCCCGCAGCCACGCAACTGCACGTCACCGTCGCGCTCCGGCCTCGCGACCCCTCGGCGCTGGCCGCCTATGCCCGCGCAGTCTCCACCCCCGGCTCTCCTGACTACCGCCGCTATCTCACCCCCACGCAGTTCGCGCAGCGTTTCGGCGCTACCACGGCCGAGATCGCCGCGGTGCGGCGATCGCTACGCGCGCGAGGGCTGACGGCGGGCGGGGTGAGCCGCGGGTCGCTCTCGATCTCCGTCGTGGCGGGCGCAGCCCAGCTGGAGCGCGCGTTCTCGGTGTCCCTGACCCGGATGGCCCTCCGACGGGGAGGCACGGCGATCAGAGCCAGCGCCGCGCCGGCGCTGCCCGCGTCGGTGGCGGGATCGGTCCAGTCGGTGGTGGGTCTCAACACCACCGCGGCGCCGCGGCCGCTGCTGGTCCGGGCCCGAGCAGGATCCAGGGCGGCGGGGACAGGGCGCATCCCGTCGGCTGCCGGTCATGTCGCCACCGGCGGTCCACAGCCGTGCTCCGCCGCGACGGCCGCCGCCCCCGGCCAGCAGGCGTTCACCGCCGATCAGATCGCGTCGGCCTATGGCTTCCCAGGGCTGTACGCCACCGGCGACCGCGGCGCCGGCGTCACCGTTGCGGTCTACGAGCTCGAGCCCGACGACTCGTCTGACATCGCCGCCTACCAGTCCTGCTACGGCACCCACGCCACGGTCTCCTACGTGCCGGTCGACCAGGGCGCCGGGACCGGTCCCGGCAGCGGCGAGGCAGCGCTGGACATCGAGAACCTCATCGGCCTGGCCCCCAACGTCAACGTGCTCGTCTATCAGGGCCCGAACTCCAACTCGGGCGCCCCGGGCTCAGGCCCCTACGACACCTTCAGTGCGATCATCAACCAGGACCGCGCGCGGGTGGTCACCGTGTCCTGGGGCCAGTGCGAGGCGGCGCTCGGCCAGACCGACGCCGCCGCGGAGAACACGCTGTTTGAGCAGGCGACCGTCCAAGGTCAGTCGATCGTGGCGGCGGCGGGCGACAGCGGCGCCCAGGACTGCGACACCGGCGGTGTGGCCCCGCGGACCCAGGCCGCCGTCGACGACCCCTCGAGCCAGCCGTTCGTGACCGGCGTGGGCGGCACCACCCTATCGGCTCTCGGCCCGCGGCCGACCGAGAGCGTCTGGAACAGCGGCGGGACGGTGCTCAGCGGCATGCTCCAGCCCGGGGCCACCGGCGGCGGCGTCTCAATGCTGTGGCCGATGCCGGCGCCACAGCTCGACTCGGCATCGGGGCTCAACGTCCGCACCGCGCAGGCGGCGGGGTCGGCCTGCGGCCACCCCGGCGGCTTCTGCCGCGAGGTCCCCGACGTGGCCGCCGACGGCGATCCGGCATCCGGATACCTGATCTTCTGGAACGGCCGCGGCGACGTCCCGGGCGAGCCCGCGGGCTGGCAGGGCATCGGCGGGACCAGTGGCGCCGCGCCGCTGTGGGCCGCGCTGCTGGCACTGACCGACGGCACGCGCGCATGCTCCGGCGCGCCGGTCGGGTACGCCAATCCGGCGCTGTACCGGGCTGCGGGCCAGGCGTACGCCGCGGACTTCAACGACGTGACCAGCGGCAACAACGATTTCACCGGCACCAACGGCGGCCGCTTCGCCGCCGGGCCCGGCTATGACCCCGTCACCGGCCTGGGGACCCCCAACGCGGCGAGCCTCGCCGGGGCACTATGCGCCAACACGATCAGGATGACCACCCCCAGCGCCCAGATCACGACGATCAACGCCTCGGCCTCCCTGCGCCTGCACGCGACCGCGTCCTCGGGCGCGTCGCTCACCTATGCCGCGCGCGGCCTGCCGCCGGGGCTGAAGGTCAATGCCGCCACCGGTCGCATCGCCGGGCGCCCCACCCGCGCCGGCCGCTTCACCGTGCACGCCAGCGCCCGCGACAGCCAGTCGCAGACCGCGGGAGCGACGTTCACCTGGACCGTGGGCGGGGCACCCCAGATCTCGCGCTTGTCGCTTCGCCAGACGGCCGCGGGACCACAGCTCGCGTTCACGGTCAGCGCCGGACGGGACGCCCCGGACCTCAGGACGCTGCAGGTAACGGTGCCGCATGTCCTGAGCATCGCCACCGGCCGCGGCATCGGGGTGACCAGCATCGCGCGCAAGCCGAGGCACCTGCGGTTCACCGACCAGGTCTCGCGCGCAACGGTGCTCACCATCAGGCTGCGCGAGACGACTCGCAGCGTGCGCATCACCCTCGCCGCGCCGAGCCTGCGCGCCCGCGGCGGGCGGGTGCCTGACGCCACGCTCCATCGCCGTCAGATGGTCACCGTCAGCGTGGTGGACGCGGCCGCGCGGCGCACGCGCCTGAGCGACAAGGTCGCCGTCACCGGGCGATGACCCTGCTGAGGGGCACGTCCTCGACTGAGATCGACGCCCCCATCGACCGCTGCTGGGCCGTGGTGCAGGAGGTGGCCGACTCACCGCGGTGGCAGAACGGGCTGGACTCCGTCGTGGTGGTGGAGCGCGACGACGCCGGCCGAGCCCTCGTGTGCGACGTCGTCAACGACGCCAAGTTCACCAAGGTCCGGGCGCGCGTCCGCGCGAGCTATGACCCGCCCCACCGCCTGACCTTCACGCGCGTGGCGTCCGACGACGTCGACGAGCTCGAGGCCTCGTGGGAGCTCGAGGAGCTCGGCCCGGACCGCACGCGCGCCACCTACTCCCTGTCAGTGGACCCCGGGCCCGTGGGGATGCTGGCGCGGCCACTGGAGCGCGCGCTGCGTCCGATGGCGGTGGGGCGGCGCGCGGAGGAGCTGGCCCGCGCGGTGGCCGAGCGAGGCTAGCCTCAGGGCACTAGATCGTCGAGGTGGCGGGCATCTCGGTGTAGCGCGTGGCGAGGTCGGTGAGCAACGCGATCATCGCCTTGGCGGCCGGGGCCACGCCGGGGCCCGACATCGTCGCCGCCGTCACCTGGCGCGCCGGACTGGCGGGCGCGAGCGCGCGCACCACGATCCCGCGGTGCACCCGGGTGAGGGCGAGGCGTGGGATGAGCGCCACCCCCACGCCGGCGGCCACCAGGCCCTGGACGGTGTCGTAGTCGTCTGACTCGAAGGCGACGTCCGGTTCGAAGCCGGCGGCCAGGCACGACCGGACCACGTGCCGGGCGCACGGGCTCTGCGCCGAGGTCTGGACCCATTGCTGGTCGCGCAGATCAGCCAGCGTCAGGGAGGGCGCCGAGGCCAGCGGATGGTCAGCGGGGAGCGCCACGTCCATCGGGTCCTCGAGCAGTGCGACCGAGCGCAGCCCTGCGCCGGGGCGCTCCCGGCGCGACTGCACCCCGGGGAACTCGAACAGCAGCGCCAGGTCGAACTCGCCGGCACGCAACCGTGGCCCGATCTCCTCGGGCTCCCCCTCGGCGAGGGTGAGCGCGACATCGGGGTGCGCGCGGCGGAAGGCGGCCACGGCGAGAGGCATGAGCGTCGCCCCCGCTGAGGGGAACGATGCGACCCGCAGGCGCCCGGAGCGCACGCCGAGGACCGCCGCCACCTCGGCCTCGGCGGCCTCGACCTGCGTAAAGATCGACTCGGCGTGGGTGACGAGGGCCGTCCCCGCCGCAGTGGGCCGGACCCCCCGGCGGTCGCGGATCACGAGCGTCGCCCCGGTCTCCGCCTCCAGGCGCGCAATCGCCTGCGACACCGCCGATTGCGTGTAGGAAAGCGCGTCGGCCGCCGCCGAGAACGAGCCCCGATTGACGACCTCGCACAGCACCTGCAGCCGCCTCAGGTTCAGCATTAGCAAAGCTTATCGACATCATGAATAACTTCATTGGTCCTGATGAGCATGAGACTGCGACGCTGCGGCCAACCAGACGGCAGAGATCACGCCGACCCAGGGAGAGGGAGAACGTCTGAGATGACATCCCCACGCGATCGTTTCCTATGACGACACCCAGAACGACCGCGACGCGCTCATGCTGGGACGGGCCCTGCGCGATGCCGGCGCACGGCTGACGCTCGCCTACGTTCGCCACGCGGTCCACCGCTGCCCGGACGACGAGGAGATGTCCCATCACGAGGCGCACGCCCTGCTGGAGCGCGGCGCCGGCCGCCTGGAGGCGCCCGAGATTCCACGGCGCGTCGTCATGCACGCCTCGACGGGCGAGGGACTGGCATGGCTGGCGGTCGCCGAACAGGCCAACGTGATCGTGTTCGGCTCTGACTACCGCACGCGACGCGGGCACGTATCGGTCGGGCGTTCCGCGCACACCCTGCTCGAGGGCGGAGCGACCGCCGTGGCGCTGGCGCCGGCCGACTACGCCGTCGACGGTGCCGGCATCGGCACCATCGGTGTCCTGCGCGGCACCGCCGACGAGGCGGCCATCGAGACTGCCTTCTCCATCGCCTCCCGCATCGACGCCCAGGTGGTCGACCGCGACCGCAGCGTCGATCTGCTCGTGGTGGGCTCGCGCCCAGAGGCCCGCGCAGGGCGGGTGATGATCAGCGCCCACGCCGCCAACGCGATCGAGGAGGCGACGTCGCCGGTGCTCATCGTCGCGCGCGGGATGCCGGTGCTGTTCGAGTCGCTGGTCGCCGCGTAGCACCGCCTATCGTGCGCCGCCGTGCGCACGCTAGTCGTCTCTGATCTGCACCTGGGCAATCGCGGCCGGCGCGACGTCCTGCGCGTCGCGGACGTCCGGGAGCGGCTGCTCGCCGCAGTTGCCGACGCGGACCGCCTCGTCCTGCTCGGCGACACCGTCGAGCTCGCGCATCGCCAGCCGCGGCGCTCCATGGTGGCGGCCGAGCCGGTGCTCCGCGCCCTCGGGCAGGCCCTCGGGCCCGGACGGGAGGTGATCATGGTCCCCGGAAACCACGACGCGGCGCTGCTGCGACGCTGGGCGCTCGCGCAGAGCGCGCAGCTGCAGACCTCTCATCCGGTGCCGCCGACGGCGAGCCCGGCGCTCGAGCGTCTGGTGTCCTGCCTGGCACCGGCGCGCGTCCGGGTGAGCTACCCGGGGGTGTGGCTCGGCGACCGCATCTGGGCGACGCACGGCCACTACCTCGACCACCACCTGCTCCCGGACTCGGCCTTCGGGGTGTTGCGCCCGCCGGGGCGCGACGTGCGCGCCGCCTCGGCGATGGAGTACGAGCGCCTGCATCGTCACGGAACGCGCTCGCGCGAGCCGCTGCCCGCGCGGCTGATGACCCGCCCGGTCGCCACGGTCATCCAGACCGCGCTCGAGCCGCTGCGCGTCCTGCCCCGCATGCTGCTCAACACCGGGATGGCGCCGGTGACGGCCAAGCTCCTCGACGTCCAGATGCGCCGCGCGGCGACGCCGGCGATGGCTCGCGTGGCACGGAACCTGGGTATCGACGCCGACTGGGTGCTGTTCGGCCACGTCCATCGCCGTGGCCCGATCGGCGACGAGCCGTGGCCCGCCGGCAAGGGCCCGCGGCTGGTCAACACCGGCTCGTGGCTGTATGAGCCGCTGCTCGTCGACCGCGCGACCGCGCGACACCCCTACTGGCCGGGCGCGGCGGTCCTGCTCGAGGACGGACGCGCGCCGCGCAGCGTGGGGCTGCTCGATGATGTCGCCGCCGAGCAGCTGCGCCTCGCGACGGTCAGCGCAGGATGAGGTGGCTGTCGCCGAACTCGTGCCATAGGTAGGCGTCGTCGAGCGCCGCCTGGTAGCAACGCTCCAGGAACGGCTCACCGGCGAGGGCGGCCAGCATCTGCAGATGCGAGGCCTGCGGCTCATGCCAACCGGTGATGAGCCCGTCCACGGCGTGGACCCCACGGTCAGGGTCGATGACGAGGCCGGTCCAGCCGCCATCGGCCCTGACGGCGCCGCTGGGCTGGGCGACCGTTTCCAGCGCCCGCACCACGGTGGTGCCGACCGCGATCACGCGACCACCGGCAGCGCGGGTCATGTTGACCAGGCGGGCGGTGAACTCCGGCACCTCGTATTCCTCGGGGAAGGGCGGCTCGTGGCGCTCGGGGGAGGAGACGCCGGTGTGCAGCGTGATCGGGGCCACCCCGACCCCGCGCGTGGCCAGCTCCGAGAGGAGCCGGTGGGTGAGGGGGCGCCCGGCGCTGGGCATCTCGGCGCTGCCGGGGATCCGGGCGTACACGTTCTGGTAGGCCTCCAGCGGCCACGGGTGGGTGACGTAGCCATAGCGGATCGGCTCCCCGTGGAACCGGAGCAGGTCCGCGATCGTGCCCACCCCGTCCAGGCGCGCCAGCATCAGCCGCGACCCTGACGCGTAGGGGGCGACGAGGGCGAGCTCGGGGTGGGTCAGACCGGATGCGGGGAGCCGGATCGCCTCGCCTGCCCGCGCGCGGACCGGGGTGGCGCCATCGGCCGAGCGCAGCTCCACCACCCGCCAGCGGTCATCGAGCTTGGGCGCACGCGTGGCGAAGTGCACGCGGACGGCACTGCCGTCGGCGCGCGTGGCCGGCACCGCTGCGGGCAGCGTCCGGGACACGTTGAGCACGACCAGGTCGCCGGCGGCCAGGAACTCCGGCAGCTCGCTGAAGGCGGCGTGCATGATGCGGTCCTCGGTCGCGTCGGCGACCATCAGGCGGACCGAATCGCGCGCCGCGCCGCGGGCCTCGGGTGGCGCGGTGGCCTCCAGGGCGCGGGGCAGGTCGAAGGCGAGAGCGGTCGCGGTCATGACACCCGCCCCTCCACGAGCACCTCGCGAGCGCTCGTGAGCACTTCGCGGGCGCGGTAGCGGCCGCTGGGCAGCGCCGACTCGATCAGTTCGACGAGCCCGGGGACGCTCTCCTCCGGGGGCGGGCGATCGGAGATGTCCTCGCCGGGGAACGCCTCCTGGTGCATCTGGGTGCGCATGTCGCCCGGGTCGACGGTGTAGACGCGCAGCCCCGGCCGCTCGCCCGCGAGGATCGCGCTGAGCTGCTCCAGGGCGGCCTTGGACGATCCGTACCCGCCCCAGCCCTCGTAGGGCTCGACGGCCGCGTCGGAGGTGACGTTGATGACGCACGCACCGGCGGGCATGAGGGGCACGGCGAGCTGGGCCAGGGCCAACGGCGCGACGACGTTGACCTCGTACACGCGCCGCAGCGCGTCCAGGGGATAGCCGGTCAGCTCGGGCTGGGGGCTCGGACCGAGCGTCGAGGCGTTGTTGACGAGCACGTCGACCCGCTCGCCGGCGGCGTCGATGAGGGCGCCACGGTGCCAGTCGTCGGCGACGTCGCCGGGCAGCGCCCGGACGTGGGTGATGGCTTCGAGCTCGCGGGCGGCGCGCTCCAGATCGGGGGCTCCGCGGGCGTCGATGACGAGCCTGTAGCCGCGTTCGGCCAGCGCCCGTGCGAGCGCCAGCCCCAGGCCGCGGGAGGCTCCGGTGATGATGGCTGTGGGGGACATGGCGCCGACGGTACGTCGGGTGCGGTCTGAGTTTGTAGTGGCAATTGGTCCTAGGTCTTCGGGCCCACGCCCCCACTCACGCCGTGCTGGACCGCCAGCAGAGCCGCCTGGGTGCGGTCCGCGACGCCGAGCTTGGCCAGCATGTGGCCGACATGGGTCTTGACCGTCTTCTCGGCGACGCCCAGCTCGAGTGCGATGCGTTTGTTGGAGTGGCCGAGCGCGATGAGCTCCAGGACCTCGCGCTCGCGGCGCGTGAGGGTCTCGATGGAGTCGTTGGTGCTCCTCGCGTTCCGCGCGCCGCCGCGGTCCCCGCTCAGCGTGTGCAGCAGCCGAGAGGCGACGGTGGGGTCGATCAGCGCCTCGCCGGCGCAGGCACTGCGCACCGCGCGCGCCAACTCTGCGGGCTCGACGTCCTTGAGCAGGTAGCCGGCGGCGCCCGCCTCGAGCGCCGGCATGAGCCGCTCGTCGTCGAGGAAGCTGGTGAGCACGATCACCCGGCTGGCCGAGGAGCGGCGGCGCAGCTCGCGCATGGCGCCGATCCCGTCCAGCTGGGGCATCACGAGGTCCATGAGGATGACGTCGGGCTCGAGCTCGGTGGCGCGCGCCACCGCCTGCTCGCCGTCGGCGGCCTCGCCGACGACCTCGATGCCGTCCTGGAGCTGGAGGAACGTGCGCAACCCTTCGCGCACGACCGCGTGGTCGTCGACGACGAGGACGCGGATCGCCTCAGCCGCCATTGAACGGCACCTCCAGCCTGACGACGGTCCCGCTGCCGGGACGCGCGTCGAGCGTGAGCGTCCCGCCGAGCTCGCGGGCGCGTTCCTCCATCGAGGTCAGGCCGAGATGGTGCGAGCGCAGCTCCGGGTCGGTGGGATCAAAACCGATCCCGTCGTCTGACACCTCTACCTGCAGCGCGTGGTCTGAGCCGTGCAGGTGCACGGTGACCGTGCGGGCTTCCGCGTGGCTGACGGCGTTGTGGAGCGCCTCCTCCACGATGCGCAGGACCTCGCCGGCGCAGGCGGCCTCGATGGCGGGCGGCTCCCCGTCGGCATCGACGCGGACCTTCACCCCGTGGACGCGCTGGAGCATGGTGGCCTCCTTGCGCAGCACGCCCTCCAAGCCGTCGCGCTCGAGCTCGGCCGGGCGCAGCCCGAAGATGAGCGAGCGCAGCTCCGCCAGCGCCTCGCGGGCCAGGTCGCGGACGCGTTCGAGCTGCGGGCGAGCCTCGTCGGCGCCGCGGTCCAGCAGGGTGGCGGCCGCCTCGGCGGCGAGGTTGAGGCTGAACAGCTTCTGACTGACGACATCATGCAGCTCCAGCGAGAGGCGGTTGCGCTCGGAGAGGATGGAGAGCTCCCGGCTGCGCTCGTAGAGCCGCGCGTTGGTGATGGCGATGGCGGCGTGGGCGGCCAGCAGCTCGATCAGCTCGCGGTCCCTGGCGTCGAAGTTCGGCGCCGTCTCCTTCTCGGTGAGATAGAAGGCGCCGATCACCCCCTCGGGGGCGACGATGGGGACGCCCAGGAAGGACCGCATGTCCGGATGCGCCCGCGGCCACCAGCCGCGAAACCTCGGGTCGGCGTGGATGTCGTCGGTCAGATAGGCGCCGTCGCTCTCCAGCATCGCGCCCAGCATCCCGTGCGTGCGGGGAAGCGGGCCCATGGACGCCACCAGCTCGTCGCTCATGCCCGAGACGAGGAAGCGCCGGAAGCCGCCGGCGCCATCGGGGATCCCCAGCGCGGCGTAGCGCGCCTCCGCCAGTTCGCGCGCGCAGTCGACCAGTTGCTGGAGGACCTCGTCGACCGACAGCCGCGAGGCCACGGCCAGCACCGCGTCGCTGACGGCCTTCAGAGCGGGACTGACCGGCTCCGGCATGGCCGAGACGATAGCTTTGGTGGTCTATGCAGATGCCCCGCATCGTCCTCTGGACCCAAGTGCTGATCGTCGTGTTCGTCGTGGCCGGGATCGTCATCGCGATCACGCGCCTGGCCTGAGCTGGTCGTGCTGGAGTCGATCCTCGTCGGCACGGACGGGTCCGAGGCGGCGGGGGTGGCCGTCAGCCACGCCGTCCGGCTCGCCGCCGCGCTCGGCGCCCGACTGCACATCGTCTCCGCCTATGAGCCCGTGCCCGAGCGCCGACTGCGCGTCGAGCGCGTGCAGGTCCCGTCAGACGTCCAGGTCAACATGCGCGAGGAGGTGCTTGCGCTGCTGGAGACCGCGCGCCACGACGCGGAGACGGCGGGGGTATCGCGGATCGAGACCTTTGCGCGGGTCGGTGACGCCGCCGACGCGATCCTCGACGTCGCCGAGGAGCAGGGCTCGGACCTGATCGTCGTCGGAAACAAGGGAATGACCGGCGCGACGCGGTTCCTGCTGGGCTCGGTGCCGCAGAAGGTGTCCCATCACGCGCCGTGCTCGGTGATGATCGTGCGCGCCGGGTAACGGTCGCCCCGGCGTGCCGTCGTCTGGGCGTGGCGCGGCCCGGCGATATGGGCGAACGTCAACGGCGGGCTTTGGAAGGGTGGGCCGGGAGCGTGAATAGTGGGTCCTTGCAGGGAGTTTTGGTAGAAGGTGCTTGTCAGATAAGCACAATCTCCCACAACCCCGGCCGAAGGCGGCCAGGGACGTCGCGGCCGCCCCAACCTCCTACTCGATAGCCGTCGTTCGGGCTGCTTAGGGCGCCGGTGTGGTCGGCGGCGGCGTGGTGGTGGTCGGCGTGGTGGTGGTGGTCGGCGTGGCGGTGGTGGTGGGCGGCGCCGGTGTGGTGGTGGGCGGCGCCGGGAGTCCCGGGGTCGTCGCGGCCCCGGCGTTGAGTAGCCCGTAGCCGTAGTCGGAGTTGGGCTTGGCCCCGCCTTCGGGGAGCGTCGTGGCCGTCTGCTCGAGGCGACGGAGGATCTGGTCGGGCGTGGGGTGAGGACCGATGACCCGGCTGGCGATGACCAGCGCCGCCGCCGCGGCGACCGTGGGCGAGGACATCGAGGTCCCGATGTAGTAGCTGGGGTAGCCGAACTCGTCCCAGTGCGGGGGCGAGGTCAGCGTGAGCTGGTAGATCGAGGGCAGGCTGCGCTCGGGGTGGCAGTCGGGCGCGCCGGGCATGATCGCGTCGTCCCCGCCACCGGGAGCCACGATGTCCAGGCCGCTGCCGCCGTTGGAGTAATCGGCCAGGCAGCGATCACGAGTGGTGGCGCCGACCGAGATGACCCCGGGAGCGCGCGCCGGGTAGGCGATCTTGTTGGTCTCGTCGTTGCCGGCGGCGCCGACGACGGTCACCCCACGCCGGTGGGCGTACTCGATGGCGCTGACGATCTGGGGGATCTCCGAGCCGGAGTTGACCTGGCTGGGGAGGAACTCGAGGCTCAGGTTGATGACCTGCGCGCCGTGGCTGACGGCGTAGCGGATACCGCGCGCGATCGTGGCCTCGTCGCCCTCGCCGCTGGAGTCCAGGACGCGGATGGGCATGATCGAGGCGCCGTAGGCCAGGCCGGTGAGGCCGATCCCGTTGTTGGTCGACTCCGCGATGATCCCGGCGACGAAGGTGCCGTGGCCGTTGCGGTCCAGCGGGAACCGGTCGTTGGACACGAAGTCATAGGGCGAGACGAAGTGGGTGCGCCCGAAGTCGGGCGAGCGGTGGAATGTCTTCCAGTTGCGGTAGGCGACGCCGGTGTCGAGCACGGCCACAACGACGCCCTTGCCGCCGGCGCGCTGGTCGCCGAGCAGATTGGCCCATGCCGCGGGCGCGTTGACACCCGAGGTGGGGAGCATGTTCCACTGCATCTGCTCCCACCCGTGCGGCCTCTTGCCGCGACCGCCGTCGTCGGGGTAGAACGCCCCGGCGAGCTGGGCTTGGGCCGCGACGGTGGAGCCGCCGCTCGGCGAGCCGCCGGCGACGTGGGCGATGTAGTCCGGGACCGCGTAGGCCACCCCGCCCTGGCGTCGCAGGCGCGCGATCGCCGCCGGCACGCTCTCGCCGGACCGGAGATGCAGGACGCGGCTGCCCGGCGTCGGCGCCGGACTGCTGGAACGGACCCCCAACCGGGTCAGCGCCGGGGTCTCCCTCGCGCCGGTCCGGTAGCCGACGATGACCTCGTGGGGGACGTAGTCGGCGGCGCGGGCGCGCGCGGCGCCACCGGCCAGCGCGGCCGCGAGCAGGCCGAGGGCGAGCATCGCCACGCGTAGCGGCCTCCGGAGAACATGACCGGCGTCAACGCCCACGTCACGCTCGCGCCCCAAGCGTGCGGGGTCAGGCCTTAAGACATTATTGAACAGCGAAAACCCCCGTCTACAAGCTACAACGTCCTACCCAAGAACGCCAGTGTCTGGCCTGCACTTCTTCCCACGAGACGAGTACTTCATGCGCCTGGCGCTGCGAGAGGCGTCCCGGGCGCTCGAGCACGACGACATCCCGGTCGGCGCGATCGTGGTGCACGAGGGCGAGGTGATCGGGGCCGCCCACAACGAGCGCGAGCTCCGCGCCGACCCCACCGCCCACGCGGAGATGATCGCCCTGCGGGCGGCGGCACGCGCCCAGGGAAGCTGGCGCGTGCTCGATTCGGTGCTCTACGTCACTCTCGAGCCATGCGCCATGTGCGCCGGCGCGATCGTGCTCGCCCGCGTGCCGAGGGTGGTCTTCGGCACCACCGATCCCAAGGCGGGGGCGGCCGGCAGCGTGCTCGACGTCCTGGCCGAGCCCCGGCTCAACCACCGGCCCCAGGTGGAGTCCGGGCTGCTGGCGCAGGAGTGCGGCGACATGCTGCGCGCATTCTTCGCCTCCCGGCGCTGACCGCCCAGCCGGCGCAACACGCCAACCGCCGAGCGGGCCCGGAGTGCTCTAACTTGTTGTCCGCCGCATCCTGGAGAGGTGGCAGAGCGGTTGAATGCGCCGGTCTCGAAAACCGGTATGGGCTATCAGTCCATCGGGGGTTCGAATCCCCCCCTCTCCGTTAGATACAGCTGATTCTCAGGCCTGGCCTGGGGTTTCCGAGTATCCGGGCCGGTCTAGGACGCACGCGACCCGCGTGCGGCACACGAACCGGCCTCGACCACGAGCCCGCCACCAAGGCGATGCTCGGCGACGTAGAGGCCATGGACCGTCGCCCACGCGGCGAACGCGTCCCCGCGACGATCCATCCCAACCTGCGGAATCTCCGACACCCGCCATTGACGCCGGCGGAGAACAGTCTCACCGGACCAGGCCACCCGCTGGCCCCGGCGCGACGGTCGCCGCCTCCACGTCCTGCGCAGAGGAGGACCGCCCCTGACCCAGAGGATGGCGGCAGCTCCCGATGTCGAAGCGGCGACCTGCGGCTCCCACTGACCGGGAACCGAGCCGGGCAGGCCCACTGCCGGCGTCCACCGTCGTGTCGCGGCAGACCAATGCGCTGTCGTGATCTTGCGATCAGCCCACACCGCATCAAACCCCCGCGTCCCATCCCCGCGACCGCCGGGTACCCAGGAAAGACGCTCGACCCCAGCGGCGCTGACGATGTGCCCGCCGACTACAGCGCCCCCACCACCACGAGCCCCAGCGCCACGCCGCCGGCCGCCCTCGCATGCCGTCCACTGCCACGCAACACGCCGATCACCTCCAACTCACCCCATACCCCGAACGTGCCCGATCCACCCCACCGCCCCAAAGCATCCCTGCCACGCCGCCGTTGAGATCTCCATCACAAACCTCAACACACACATTCCATCCGGGCAGCCCACCGGCGCCCGCTTGCGAAGCAGCAGACCCAACCGGACGCAGGGTGCGCCGTGCATACGTCGAAAGCCTGCTGAGAATGAGCCGGGAGGAAAGCCGATGACACCGGCGGGGCCGAGCGGAGGAGGAGGCCGCTCCGGCGTGGTGATCGCCTGGGTCGGATGGTGGGTGGTGTCGGCGGCGCTCTATCTCGTGCTCGTTGACACCGTGGTATTGCCGGAGCTCGTGACCGGTGCGGTCATCGGCGCGATCGGCGCCAGCGGTGCGACGCTGGTGCGGGCGCAGCGGCGGGTGGTGATGCGGCCGCGGGCGAGCTCGGCTTGTGGCGCTGTGGCGCCCGCTCGCGAGCTACCCGCGCGACCTCTGGACCCTCACGCGGGCGCTGGCGCGGCGCGAGACGGCTCCCCGCCGGAAGGCTTTACGCGCTGCCGTTTGCACGCGGGACGGACGATGCGCGCTCCGCCGCGCGACGCGTGTTCGGGCCGACCGCCGGCTCATTCGCGCCGAACACGTTCATCGTCGGCCTGGACGCGGAGCGGGGGCTGCTGCTGATCCACCAGCTCGTTCCCAGCGAGGACCCTGCCGCGGACGCCGATCCGTTGGGGCTCAGATGAACGAGTGGCTGATCGCCGCGCTGGTGCTGTTGGTCGCGCTCGTCCCCGCCGGGGCGGTCGCGTTTCGCGCCCGGCCGACGAGCGGGCTGGTGGCGCTGCAGGTCGCCGGATCGAACGCCACGCTGATCCTGCTGCTGCTCTTCCAGGGCTTCGGTCGCCAGCCGTTCGTCGACCTCGCCCTGATCGCGGGGGTGATGTCGTTCATCGGCAGCGTCGTGCTCGCCGGCTTTATCGAACAGGCGGTCAGGTGACAGTCCGCGACGTGGTTGCCGCGGCTCTGCTCGTCGTCGGCTGCGGCGCGCAGGTGATCGCCTGCCTCGGCGTTGCCACGATGCGCCAGGCGCTCGACCGCTTGCACTGTGTGACATTCGCGGCAATCGCGTGCGGTTACCGATTGCCGCCGCGGCCTTCGCGGCTGACGGTGTCTCTGATCGCGCCCTCAAGACGCTACTCCTGGTGTTGGTGACGTTCGTCGTCTGGAGCAGCGCTGTCGCACGCGATCGGCCGCGCCATCGGCTATCGCGGTGCGTCGCGCGATCGAGAGGCCCGAATCGAGCCTGTTAGTGACTGCGCTTTTTCTCCTGGTCGCGGGAACCGGCGCGGGAGTGGCACTGACCCGCGATCCCCGCCGGCAGGTCATGGCGATCGCCGGTAACGGCCTTGGCGTTGACCCTGCTGTTCCTGTCGCTTCAGGCGCCGGATGTTGCATTTTCGGAGCTGGCGGTCGGCACCGCCGCCGTGCCTCTGCTGCTTCTGGCTGTGTTGGCCAGCATCCGCACGGAGTAAGCAACAAACTGACCAGGCCAGCGATGACGCAGCTCCGTTTGCTGATCTTCCTCCTCGCGATCGTTGCCCTGCTGCCCGTGATGGCACATGTCGCTGCTCATATGCCCGCCTTCGGCGCGCATCCATTGCCGTATGGCGACGCCATCAACCACGATGCCCCGACACAACGCCACGCGAGCAACATGGTGACCGCGGTCAATTTCGACTACCGCGGCTTCGACACACTCGGCGAGGAGTTCATGCTGTTATGCGCGGTTACGGGCGCCGTCGTGCTGCTGCGCGGCAGTCGCGGTGAGACGCTCAGCGCGCGCGCCGGCGAGATTCCCGGGCGCCCGGCAGAGGCGTCGAGCGATGCCGTCGTTCTGACCGTTCGTTTGCTCGGGCCCTTGGTCCTGCTGGTGGCTTACGTCGTGCTGCACGCGACGGCGACCCCCGGCGGCGGTTTTCAAGGCGGCGTTATCCTGGCGTCAGCGATGGTGGTCGTGTTCATCGCCGGTCAGCTGCTTGGCGCTGCGCCGGACGCGCCCGATCTCGGCTGGTCGAGCTCGGCGAGGCGATCGGCGCCACCGCGTACGCGCTGATCGCAAACAGCGAGCTGATCCTCGGCATCGCCGCGATGTACAACTTTCTCCCGCTGGGGAACGCCGGGAAACCTGCTGTCCGCCGGAATGATCCCCCTGCTTGAACGTCGCGGTCGGCTTCGAGGTCGCCGGCGCGTTCACCCTTGCTGATGTCCGAGTTCCTCGACCAGGCGCTGCTGCGCCGCGCCCGCTCCTGACCTCGGTCCCGTCGTCGTTGCCGCTTGGCTGTTTCTGGTCGGGCTCTACGGGATCGTGACCCGCCGCCCACCTGGTGCACCTCGTGATGTGCGTCAGCGTCATGCAGGCGTCCACGTACGTTCTGCTGTTGGGGATCGGCTACCGCAGCGGCGCCCGGGCGCAGATCTACGCCGACATCCCTCCTGGCTCAAAGATCGTCGACCCGGTCGTCCAGGCGCTGACGCTGACTGATGTGGTAGTCGAGGCGACGGTGGCCGCGCTGTTGCTGGCGCTCGCCGTGCAAGCGCAAAAGCGCTTTGGCACCGCCGACCCCGATCAGCCGTCAACGCCAACTGCGCGGCTGATGGCGCTGATCCCGCTGACCATCCTGGTGCCGTTGATCGCGGCCCGGGGGTGCTAGACCGCGGCGCGGCCGATCCGCCAACCGAACGTTCGCGGACCTGGTCGCGCTCGGCGCGTCGCTTGCTGTGCTCGTCCTGTGTGCGATCCTGGTCCACCGCGCGTGGCATCACGACCTCGTCTACTGGTTCGGGGGCTGGCACCCCCACCACGGGGTCGCCCTGGGGATCTCGTTCGCATTCGGAGTGCTCGGCGCCGGCTTTGCCACTTTCTGCGCCGCGGCTGATGGTCGCGGCGCTGGTCTTCTCCTGGCGGTTCATGGAGGAACGATCAGCGCCCTGTTTCACATTTGTGCTGCTGGTGTTCCTGGCGGCGATAGGTCGGCTTCTGCCTGAGCGGCGACCTGTTCAACATGTTCGTCTTCTTCGAGCTGATGGGGCGCCGCCGCGTTCGTGCTCGCCGGGTTCATGATCCGAGAAGCGGGCGCCGCTGGAGGGTTCCTTCAACTTCGCCCTTGACCAACAGCATCGGCGGCATCGTGGTCCTGCTCGGGATCAGCGCTCCTGTACGGGCGCACCGGTGCGCTCAACCTCGCGCAGATCGGGGTCGCGCTGGATAGCCACGGCCCGCCGGACGCGCTCGTCACTAGTCGCGTTCGCGCTGATCGTCTGCGGATTCCTGGTCAAGGCGGCGATCGTCCCGTTTCACTTCTGGCTCGCCGACGCTTACGAGGGTGGCGCCGACGCGGTCTGCATTCTGTTTGCCGGCGCGATGAGCGAGCTCGGGCTGTTCGGGATCGCCCGCATCTACTGGACCATGTTCCACGGCGTCCTCGGGCCCCACGACGCGGCGTTGCGCGCGGTGCTGGTCGCCGTCGGCCTGCTCACCGGCGTGCTCGGCGCGGTGCTGGCCCTGGCGCAGCGCCACCTCAAGCGGCTGCTGGCGTTCGCGACGATCTCCTACGTCGGCCTGTTCATGATCGGCGTCGCGATGGTGACACCCGCAGGCCTGGCCGGCTCGGCCGCCTACATCGTCGGCGACGGGTTCGTCAAGGCGTCGCTGTTCGTCGCCGCCGGGATCGCCCAGTACCGGCTCGCCGGCCTCGACGAGGCGCGGCTGCACGGACACGGACGCCGTCTGTAGGGTCCCGGGGCGATCTTCGCGCTCGGCGGCCTAGCGATCGCCGGTGCCCGCCGTTCGGCCCGTTCCTCGGCCACGCGCTCGTGGAGGACGCCGCCGCCCAGCAGGTCGGCTACGGCTGGATCCCAGGCCGCGATGCTCGTGGTCTCCGCGCTGACCGGCGCGGCTGTGCTGCGCACCGGCGCGCGGGTGTTCCTCCAGCTCGGGCCCCCCTTGAGCCAAGACGAGCCGGGACACGAGGCCCAGGCGGACTCCGAGGTCGAGACCGACGAGGCGCACGCCGCCACGCCCGTACTTGCTCGTTCCTGCCCGCCGTCGCGCTGCTCGCGGCGGGACTCGCCCTGGGGTCTGGTCCCGGGCCTCACCCACTCGCTGATGGGGGCCGCGGCGCGCTTTACCGATCATTCCGGCTACGCTCGAACCGTCCTCTTCGGTATTCCGGCAACCCCCGCGGTTCCGGCGACCAGGGGTCCCAGCGGACTGTCCTACGTGTACGGCGTCGGCGCCACCGTCGCCGCGATCGCTGTGGCCGCGCTCGCCCTGTACGTGCATCGGCTGCCGCGACCCGCTACCCGCGCGCTCGCCGGGCTGCGCGCGCTGCACTCCGGCCGCGTCGGCGACTACGTCGCCTGGCTGGCAGTCGGAGTCGCGACGATCGGCGGTGCACTGACGCTGACGTTACGCTGAGCGCGACGGTTTGCCCGGAGGAGCTGGAGTGCGAGCGCTGTTACTCGTCGGAGCAGTGTCATGGGATTCGACGCGAACCAACTCAGTCCAGGAACAGCTAGAACACTCTGGTCACCGGGCTACCGCGGCTTGGCCAACATCGCGGTCGCGATCGAACGCGACCTATTCGGCCGCCGTCAAAATGTCACTCACACCCGAACCAAGGAGGACGTCGCGGCACTCGCTGTGTAACCATGACAACGGGGACCGCTGTCACCAGAAGTTCTACCACGAACGGGACAACCTCCACCGCTTTCACCGCGGGAGCAGGCGCCGATGCCGGCACCCACGTCGCTTCCGCAGCGGACGATCAGCGGCGGCCCCGGGCTCGTCGATCTCGAGACGGCTCGGTCGCTCGCCGGGAGCGACACTCTCGTCGTCACTCTCCAATCAGGACCGTGGGCCAGCGTTGCCTGCGCAACCGAGCCGTCGGGCGCCCAATAAGCTCGCTGGTGCAAAGGATAATAAGGGACAGCCACGAACCATCCAACGAACGCCCCCGTCGCTTCCGGTTCGAGCCGACGGACGGAGGAGCCGACCTCTGGCTCGCGGTTCGATCGCGAGTGTCCGGCGGGTCGTCACCACGCTTCCCGCTCGGCCACCAAAGGAGCCATGCGGTAGGAGCTGACTGCCCACTCGAGGACAACCGGTGCTCGGACAGCAGGAACGATGTGCCCTTTCCGATCGCGGCACTGGTGGGATGCGCGGTGACCACCGGGATATGCGCCGCGTGGCGAACGGCGCGCGTAGCGCCGGGTGACCGCGTCGCGGTCTACGGCTGCGGCGGTGTGGGGCTGAGCGCAATCCTCGGCGCGGCCGCCACCGGCGCCGCTCCGATTATCGCGGTCGACTCCCAGCCCGGCAAGCTCGAGGCCGCGTTGGGTCTCGGCGCCACCGACGCCATCCTCTCAAGCGGCGAGCCCGATGCCATCGCACAGCAGGTTGTGACGGCTAGTGGCGGGGGCGTTGACTTCGCGTTTGAAGCGACCGGGATTCCCGAGGTCATGCGGGCCGCGTTTCTGTGCACCCGAGCGCGTGGCGCGGCGGTGCTGATCGGTATCCCGTCACCGACCGACGAGCTGCGGGTGCCCGCCATCTCAATTCCGCGAGGCGAGCGGCGGATTCTCGGCAGCCTCTACGGCTCGGCGCGCCCAGACCGCGACTTCCCGCTGATCCTTGACCTGTACCGACGCGGCCGCCTCGCGCTCGACGGGCTGGTCTCTCACCGGCTGACGCTTGACGAGATCGAGCTCGGGTTTGACCTGCTGAAGACCGGCGAAGGGCTGCGCGCGGTCGTCGAACCCGGCCGAAGAGGATGACGCGGTAACCATGCAGGCCGGACAGGAGCTGTGGGATCGGTGGCTGATGACGCACAGGTAGGCGCGGAGCGTTCTGCGGAGGGATAGGCACAAGCAGCCGACCCGGCCCGGCTTGGCGTCCAACTCGCAGTGGACGGTCATGCTCCGGCGGCCGGAAGCAGGATCGGGTGACACCTCAGACGCGTGCGAGCGGCCACGCTAGGTCCCTTCGGACGATCCCTTTTCGGCGACGTGAGCGAGTGTGCACGCGGGCGCGCCCGCCCTGGAATCGGCGACCTGAAGGGCCCGACGGACGAACCCTTCGTCGCCACACCGATCGGTAGGGGACGCTCTGTGGGCATGATCACACGAACGGATGTTCGTCGAGCACGGTCAGGGGTAGCTGAGAGGTCCGCGCGGGTGCGCCGTCCCGAGGACCATCTCGAACTCCCCTAGCGATTGGATTATCGTATGAACGCTTCTCAGAAGATTGCCCAGTACCTCGGTGAGGCTCGGGCGAGCCGAGGACGGGCTGGTTCGGGTGTTGCAGTCGCAGATCGCCATGACCCCGGGCGGCTCCTATCGCTCCGCCCTGGAGACCCATCTCGAAGAAACGCGCCGGCATTCGGCGCGGGTCGGGCAACGCCTGTCGGCGCTGGACGGGGGCCCCACGCCGCTCCAGGTCGTGGTTGGGTTCTGGGAGGACATGGTCGCCCAGGGACTGGCCTTCAGCAAGGCTCCGTGGGATCTGATGCGTGGCACCGGCGGTGAGGAGAAGGTGCTGAAGAACGCGAAGGACACGGCGACCACCGAGGCTCTGGAGATCGCTACCTACACGGCGATAGAGCGGCTTGCGCGCTCGGTCGGAGACGACGAGACCGCCGATCTGGCCAAGAGCATCCTCGCCGACGAGGAGAGAATGCTGGCCCGGGTCATGCGTGAGATCCCCAAGCTGACCGACGCCGTGGTCCGCGCTGAACTCAAGGACGATCCGTCTTACGACGCGGCGAAGACGGGTGCCGCCGATGCCGTTCGGGAGGCGCGCGCGGCGACCGCCGGCGGGGCGCGCAAGACCACCGCAGCGACCAAGCGCACCGCTCGCAAGGCGCGCAAGGTCCCGGGTGTCGCACAGGCCGAGGGTCAGGTCAAGGGGGCGGTAGCGGGTGCGGATGACCTGGCGATCTCGCGAATACGACGGGATGACCGCCGACGAGATCACCGCCAAGCTGTCGAGCCTCTCTCAGATCGATTTGGCGAAGATCGATTCCTATGAGCGCAAGAACCAGAATCGCACCACGGTGCTCGAGCCGGTCACCTCGCTGCGCGGCGATGAGCCGTGGCCGGGATACGACGAGCTGACGGTATCCGAGGTGCAGTCGGCGCTGTCTGAGGCCGACGAACAGCGCCTCGGGCGGGTGCGCACCTATGAGCGATCTCACAAGAACCGCTCCGGGGTCCTGAACGCCGCCGAGCGGGATCACGCCAACGCCTGAGCCCCAGGGGCCGCCTGCGGCGGAGGACTCAGAAGCTCGATCACGCGGGGGACGCGCATCACGATCTCGTCATGGCGCGCGCCTCAGCCAAAAGCCAGGATCATCAGTTGTATTCAGATGGCCCGCCATGTGGGACTTCGACCGCGGGCTTGTCATCCGCATCCGACGTATCGAGGCTAACCGCCGACCGTAAGGCGCGTCCCTCAGGGGTTGGGCAATGAAACCGCGGCGTTCGTCGGCGTGATCCTCTGGCGGCAAGCGGCAGTCTTGTCCAGGTCGCTCAAAGCAGCGGGGAAGGAAGCTATCTCCGAGCGGAGCGGGGGCGACCTAGGTCGTCCGTCGGGCTGTCCAGAGGGCTGCGAGTGCACGCCCGTATTGGCGACTGCGGGATCGTGATCGCGCGCGCATCGGACTCCGCGGCGGTCCGCGCGGTGGGGCTTTTCGGAACCGTCCGTTCTGTGACACGCGTCGTGTTACGTCCGTCATGGTCTTCAATCACCGGTTGTGCCCGACGCGACCCTCGTCTGCTGGAACGTCGCCGGGCGGCTGGGCCGCCAAGCGGTGCAGGCCGAGCGAGTCGCCGCGCTCTCGCCCGACATCGTCTGCCTGCAGGAGGTCATCGCCCGCTCGGTGCGACCGTGGACTGAGTATCTGTCTGGAGCCGGATTGTGCGACGTGCGCGTGACCGAGGTAGCGGCCGCCGGTGGCCGTGACCGGCCGTTGCTGACTCGCGTGGCCTCGCGGTGGGAGCTGGAGCCCGTGACGGTGGGAGGTGTCCCGTGGCCTGAGCGCGTCCTGGCGATGCGCCTGGGCGGCCTGGAGGTGGTCAACCTCCACTCTCCCGATCGTCCCAAGCCTGGCCTGGCGAAGGTCCTCACCCATGAGGCCGTGCACGCACATCTGTGCGAGGGCCGCGGGCCGCGGCTGGTGTACGGCGATCTCAACACGCCTCGCCGCGAGCATCCCGACGGCCGAGTGTGGACGTTTGCCCGCGATCGCAACGGACGGCTGGCGCCGACCGCGGCGAGCGCTGGGACGCGGCCGAGCTCGCGCTTATCAAAGGCCTTGAGGAATATGGGTTTCGTGACGCGTTTCGGTCTTTGCACGGGCTCGAGCAGCGCGAGCCCAGCTGGGTGTGGCAGCGCTGGGGCGGGGGCTACCGGCTTGACCACCTCATCGTCTCCGGCGAGGTGGTGTATCGAGTCCAGCCAAGCGCGTACTCCCGTCAGAGGTGGCTGCTGCCCGGTCACCGCGGCGGTTAGGAGGCGACCGCGGGCGCGGCCTAAGCTCAGGAACGGACCGAAGCTACGGCCGTGGTGAGGATATGGTGCTCACGAGACGGCGGTGGACTGGCTGCTGGTGAGCCGTGGTGTGGTGTCGGGGTCGGTAAGTTGCGCAGCCGGGTGCCGGCGCGTCGCAGTAGCCGCGACACCTGCATCTGTGAGCAGTTGAGCTGCTCGGCAATCTCGGTCTGCTTGAGGTTGGCGCGTAGGCGCATGGTCAACGCCCGCCGCTCCAGGTAGGGGAGCCGCGGCAGGGCTGCCGCCAACGACGCGGTGAACTCCACCAGGGCATATCCGTCCTCCACTTCGCCCACATGAGCGTGGAGCGGCTCGGGGTCTTCGAGGTCGGTCGTGGCGACCGGTACATCGAGCGACATGGCGAAGTGTGCGCTGCCGGCCTCCAGGCCGGCGAGCACCTGCTCGGTGTCGAGCTCGAGGTACTGCGCCAGCTCGCCGACGTTGGGCGCGTGTCCGGTGCGCACGGTGAGTTGCCGCGAGGCTTCTTCTACGCGCAATGCCGCCTCCTGGGCGCCGCGGGGGACGTGTGCGGACCACCCGGTGTCCCGGAAGTAGCGCTTGAGCTCGCCGAGAATTGTCGGGATCGCGAAGCCGGTGAACGGGGTCCCCCGGTGCGGGTCAAACCGATCGACCGCGGCCACCAGCCCCATGGATGCGACCTGCACGAGATCCTCGAACGGCTCAGCGCTCGTCACGTAGCGGCGGGCCAGCCGACGCGCCAGCGGCCCGTAGCGATCGATCAGCGCGTCGCGCGCCCATCGGTCACCGCATTCACGCCAGCGCAACGCCAACGCGTGCGTCGGGACCTGCTCGGTCCGGCGCAGACGGACATCGCGATCATGGACGGACGGGGAGGGGCTGGTCATCCTGCTGTCACCCGTGGCTGCCTTAGAAACCACGTCTGCTCCTTTCCGACGCTCCTATAGGACGGTTATGCGTGTGAGCTTGCGCATATGGGGCGGCGGCAAGCGCCGCGACCGCGCTCGTGCCTTGACCTAGACAGACAAGTCGTTCTACCGTAGACAGACTGGTCTGTCAGGGTACCCTGAACGCTTATGAACGCTGCTCTCGGGGTATCCGCCGCACCGATGTCAGAGGTCCGTGCACGGATCCTCGAGACCGCCTACGAGCTCTTCTCGCGCCGTGGCGTGCGCGACGTCGGGGTCAACGAGGTCATCGAGCATGCCCACGTCACCAAGGCCACGCTCTATAACCACTTCGCCTCCAAGGACGACCTCGTCGTCGCGTTCTTGGATCTCCGCGAGCAACGCTGGATGCGAGGCTGGGTGCAGACCGAGGCGCGACGGCGCGCCGACACCCCTGAAGACGAGCTACTGGCGATCTTCGACCTCTATGACGAGTGGTTTCACCGCGACGACTACGAGGCCTGCTCGTTCGTCAACGTGCTGCTCGAACTCGGCGCCGCGCATCCCGCCGGCAAGGCCAGCATCGAGCACTTGGCCAACCTCCGCTCCATCGTGCACGGCCTCGCCGACCAAGCCAACCTTGAGGACCCGACGGATTCACCCGCTCTTGGTACATCCTCATGAAAGGCTCAATCGTCGCCGCCGCCGAGGGATACACCGACGCCGCCAAACGCGCTAAATCGATGGCCACCCGACTGATCGAAGACCACCGCAAGCCCACCCCCACACGCCGCAAGTCAACCCGGACGCGATCCTAAGCTGACCGACCCGCAAACGGGGATCTACCATCCCGTGCCTGCAGCGTTCACATCACTGACAGGCTGAGCTGGGACGGCCGACGCCGCTAGCACCCGTCCTCGTTGCGCTGTTTGTGATAGTCGGGCCGGGGCAGTCAGTGTGCGCTTGCCATCGCATAGCCCACCGGACGCGAAAACGAAGGCGTACCCGGTAACCAAAAGAAATTCGCAACCGCGGTCGGAAGCGCATCGACGAACCGCGATGACGCCTTCCGCAGCGCCCGGCGCGAAACCGGACACCGACCCCGCGCCATCGGCGAGACTCGTCGGCAACGGCGACGCGTCAGCGAGCTTGAAGCGTTCCGTCGAGCGCCAGCCTTCTCCTACTGGCATCACGACCACCGCACGGCTGACGCCGGGCGGCCGCCCCGCCTTCGGCTTCAGGTGCACCCCGGTCTAGGCGGTTAGGTTCGGATAGGGGTCGTTGACGGAGTCGCCGCCAGTGGCGGTGTTCCAGGTTGCCGTTGCCGCAACTCGGACAGGGCGGCACGTGACGAGTGGAGTCGACGTCGAGTTCGTAGCCGCAGTTGGTGCAGCGGTAGGTGCCAGCGGACACGTCGCTGCCGAGCGGGGACCGGATCGGCCCTAAATGAGTTGTCCTCCCTACCTTGACTTCTTTCCACCCTTGCGCCCGGCGGCCTGCTTCTGGGCGCGGTTACCGCCGCTGCCGCTGCCGCTGGACTTGCTGCTCTGACTGCTACCGCCCTGGAGGAGTTCTTGCCGCCCTTCTTGGAGGCCCCAGGCATATTGGCGATGGCAGCGGCCCGCGATTTGCTCATCCCCTTCTTGCGCAGCCCCTCGTACTGCTTGTCGTCCTTGACGCTCGGTCCGTGGTCCTTGGCCATCTCTCACCATCCTCACATCGAGAGTCACCTGTCCCTCTGCCGCTACCCCGCTCCGCAGACGCGCGCACACAAGTCAGCATTCCCGGTCCTCGTAGAGTCGTGCTCGGCGCCCTGCCATCGACGGGGCGACCTGGCGCGGAGGCTGGCTCCGCCCCTCGGCGTTCGACTGATCGACGCTGAAGGTCAGCAGACGAACCAGGCGCGCGCGTGTTGCGTCGGGAGGTGCTGCCGGGGTAGTCAGCACACGCCTTGCTCAGGTTTGCGTGTCGTGACCCTACGGTTGAGCCGAGAGCGCCGGGCGGTGGCCACCGCGTCCGGGCCATGGGCTCGTGTTTGATGGCCACGCTGGCGGTGGCGGCCGGAGCCGGAGGGTGCGGCAAGCAGTCGATCCTGACCACGCGCAGCAAGCCGGCGCATGACATCGCGCTGCTGTGGTGGTGGATGCTGGCGGCCGCCACGGTGGTGTTCCTTGGCGCGGTGGCCCTGCTGGTTTTCGTCATGGTGGCGGCGCGATAGGCCGGGGCTCCCGTTCTTCGGCGAGCGTGAGGACCTGTCGCAGGGCATGGTCCTGGTCTTCGGGATCGCGGTGCCGCTGGTGGCTCTCGTAGCCCTGTTTTGGGTCTGTGACCGTGCCCCTCGTCGGGCAGACCGCGGCCCCGAGCCCACGCAGCACGAAGATGACGATCAACGTGATCGGCCATCAGTGGTGGTGGGAAGTGCGCTATGGCAATGGCCGCGCGGTCACCGCCAACGAGATCCACATTCCCGTCGAGGACCCGAGTCAACGTGGTGGCCACCACCGCCGATGTCATCCACAGCTTCTGGGTGCCGGCGCTCAACCGCAAGATCGACATGATCCCGGGGCTGCCGTAACCGCGCTACTGCTCTATGCATCCAAGCCCGGGGGAGTACCGAGGGCCAGTGCTCGCAGTTCTGCGGGGTGCAGCACGCCCAACATGGCGCTGGAGGTGTTCGCGCAGCGTCCCGCCGCCTTCCGGGCGTGGCTCTCCGCCCAGGGGCGACCGGCGCCGCCGCGACCCGGCGCTGACGACCGGCCGCACCTTGTTCATGAACTCCCAGTGCGCGAGCTGTCACACCATCGCCGGCGCTCCGGCGCACGGCACGGTGGGACCCAACCTCACCCACGTCGCGTCCCGGACAACGTTGGCCGCCGACGAGATCCCCAACACCCCGGCGTGGCTGGCCGCCTGGATCCGCAACCCGCAGAAGATCAAGCCCGGCGATCGCATGCCTGACCTGGGGCTGAGCTCGCCCAGGTCGCCGATCTGGTGGCCTATCTGAGGGAGCTGCGGTTGATGGCGACCGTCGTTTCACCCGGCGCCCGGCGCTACGTCGACGAGCTGGACCGCCTGTGGGCCGAGCGGCCGGGGTGCTGGGCTGGCTGACCACGACCGATCACAAGCGGATCGGGATCATGTACTTCTTCACCGCGCTGGCCTTCTTTGGCGCCGGCGGGGTGGAGGCGCTGTTCATCCGCACCCAGCTCATTGGGCCCAACGGGCACCTGCTCACGCCGCAGGCCTATGACGAGGTGTTCACGATGCACGGGATCACGATGATCTTCCTGTTCGTGATCCCGATGACGACGGGGGCGTTCGGGAACTACC
>CAVWTW010000007.1:0-865723 GCA_963758035.1 uncultured Actinomycetota bacterium | reverse complement strand
AGCAGGGCGATGCCGAACCCTCGTCGCCTCGTCCTCCTTTCGGCGAGACGGAGTCTCGTTGGGAGGGCTCGTCCCCGAAGCGCTCGCTCGAACTGGGCTCGTGCGAGCAAGAAGGCGAGAAGGGTTGACAGGACTCACCCAATAGATATATGTTATTTCAACTACTTAGGACCGGCTGAGACGAGGAGGGTCGGATGGAGTCATCGACGGCGGCGCGAGACGATGTCTGCCTGCGTGACGGCGACGCGTATCGCGCGTCCCTGCGTGACGGGCGGGCGGTGTGGAGCCAGGGTGAGCGGATCGATGACGTCACCGAGGACCCGGCGCTGGGCGCCGGCATCGACGTGGTCGCCGAGACGTTTGACGCGCAGTTCGACGACGAACTGCGCGATGTCACGACCTTCGTTGACCCTGAGGGCCGGCGGGTCAGCCGGTCGTGGCAGATTCCGACGACCGTCGAGGACCTCCAGGCTCGCCGGCGGCTGATCGAGTACACGACACTGCTCACCGCCGGGACCTACGGCCGCCCGCCTGATTTCGGCCCGCTCATCGCGCTTGGGCTCCTAGCCCGCAAGCCGAGCTTCACGCGCGGCACCGCCTCCGGTCGCAACGTGGACTTCGCCGAGAACATCGACCGGTACTTCGAGTTCGGCCGCTCTCACAACCTGATCGCCGGCGAGGTGCTGGCGGATCCCCAGGCCGATCGCTCCGCCGGTTCGGCGGCATCGGCCGGTCTACTTCGGGTCGTCGCCGAGGAAGCGGACGGCGTCAGGCTGAGGGGCGCCAAGTCGGTCGGCTCGCTGGCCGCGCAGGCCGACGAGATCATCTTCACCAACCTGCTGCGTCCCGACTTTCCGCCGGAGGCGTGCATTTGGGGCGCGATTCCCGTCGCGACCGAAGGGCTGAAGCTCGTGTGCCGGGAGCCGATCTCCCGGCCCGGCGCGGACGCATTCGATCACCCGATCGCCAGCCGGGGTGAGGAGTCAGACCAGCTGCTCATCTTCGATGACGTCTTCGTGGCCAACGACCGCCTCTTCAACGTCGGTGATCCGGAACTGTTGAAGCTGTACGGGCCGGTCACCGTCTGGGCGCACTGGCATGTGTTGACCCGGCTGTGGTACAAGGCCGAGCTGTTCGTGGGGGTTGGACAGGCAGTCGTCGACACCCTCGGGACGGGTGGATTTCCCCAGGTGCGCGCGTACATGGCGGACCTGATCAGGTACGCGCAGACCCTCAAGGCCTTCGTCCTGGCGGCTGAGAACCTCGCGACGATATCGGAGGGCGACGTGCTCGCCCCCGACGTGAACATGCTCACCGCGGGACGGTTGCACTCGATCGACGAGTACCCGCGGATCATCCACACGATTCAGGAGCTCTGCGGCCAGGGGCTGGTCATGCGCTTCGGTCGCGCCGACTTTGCGAACGCCGAGATCGGGCCGCTGCTCGACGAGCTGCTGCCCGGCAAGGGCCTCACGTCGCAGGACAAGAACCGGCTGATGAACTTCATCTGGGACCTGACGACCGACTCGCACGCTGGGCGCACCGAGCTGTTCGAGAACGTCAACGCTACTCCGGCGAACTTCCTGCGCGACCGGCTCTATCGCGAATACCCGCGCGACCGAGTCGTCGGAATCGCCCGGGACGCCGCGGGGCTGTAGGCGATGCAGGCGGCAGCCTCACTCCCCGCCCGTCTGGTGGATGACTTCCGCGAGGCGATGCGTCGCCTGGCGAGCTCGGTGGTGATGGTCACGACCCACCTCGATGAGCGTCCGTGGGGGATGACCGTCAGCGCGTGCTGCTCGGTATCCATGTCGCCGCCGTCCCTGCTCGTCTCACTCGGCGCCCACACCGCCAGCGCGGGTGCGATCACGGCAGCGGAGCGCTTCGGCGTCAGCGTGCTTGGGGAGGCCCAGCAGCATGTGGCTCGGGTGGGATCGCGGCCGGGCGCGCCGAAGTTCGTCGCCGAGTACTGCGATTCCAGCATCGAGTGTCAATCGCCGGCGGTGGCCGGCGCGCTCGCCCACCTCGACTGCACGGTGAGCCGGCGCGTCGACGTTGCCGACCATGTGCTCTTCGTCGGGGAGGTGGAGCGCGTGGTGCTGCGCCCCGGCGAGGCTCGACCCCTTGTGTTCTATGCCCGCGACTTTCACCGGCTGCATGACGAGTCGCTTCAGGGAATGGAGGGGCTGCTCTACCCGCCGTGGTGAGTGAGCGAGGACCGCTGTAGGACTGTTCGTGCCGTTTCTAAAGGAGAGGGTTGCATGCAGGCGACAGACGTCACCGATGTCGTTGCGGGGCCGAAGCACGGCGTGGACCGGGTCGGCCACTTGGAGACCAGGGGAATCGATTTCATTCCCGAGGAGGAGCGCCACTCGAGCCCACGCGATCTGGCGTGGGTGTTCTTCGGCGCCCAGTTCACGTACGCCGCATTCATTCTCGGCGCGCTCCCAATCGTCTTCGGGCTCAACTGGTGGTCGGCGTTCACGGCGATCCTCGTCGGTTCGGTCGTGGGCGCCGGGGCCTTTGCCGGCATGGCGGTGATAGGCCCGAAGACGGGGACCAACGGAACCGTTTCCAGCGCGGCGTTCTTCGGCATCCGCGGCCGCTACGTCGGTTCGTTCATCGCCCAGATCATCGACCTCGGGTTCTTCGCGCTCACGACGTGGGCTGGCGCCGAGGCGTTGCTGTCGGCGGGCCATCGGTGGTTCGGCATCGGCACCGGCAACGGTCCCCTCGCGATCGCGATGGCACTCGTGGCGGCGGTGACCCTGTTCATCGGCATCCTCGGCCACGCGACACTGGTCGCGTATGAGAAGTTCATCTCGGTCAGCAACCTGCTCATCATGGTCCTGGTCGTCGCGCTCGCCACCAAGCACTTCACCGCACATCAGGCGCACGCGCAGTACGCGCTCGGCAGCTTCAGCGCCACCTGGTTTCTCGCGGTGACCGTCGCGATCGCCAATGCCACCTCGTTTGGCCCATTCGCGAGCGACTACTCCCGGTACATTCCGGCCGCCACCCCGCCCCGCCACGTGTTCCGCGGTGCCGTGTCCGGGATGTTCACCGGCAACATCGTCGCCCTGCTGGCCGGAGCGTTCATCGGCCTCTCGATCACCAATCCGAGCGATCCCGTCTCGGGCATCGTGTCGATCCCCGGCGTGATTCTGCTCATCCCCGTCGTCGCCCTCGGATTCATCGGAAACGCCACCAACGGGGCGATGTGCGTCTACAACGGGACGCTTGACCTGCAGGCCATCCTCTGGCGTCTGCGGCGCCTGTCGGTCGGTCTCATCTTCGGGGCTGCTGGCCTCGCCGTCGCCTATCTCGGAGTGATCGTCTTCAACGCGATCAACTCCATCAATGCCCTGGTCTCCATCGTCACCGTCCTGGTGACGCCCTGGATGGCGATCAACATCATCGGCTATCTCCGCTGTCACGGACGCTTCCTTCCGCATCATCTGCAGGCGTTCGCCGATCCCTCACAGCGCGGCGTCTACTGGTACACGAACGGCGTCAACGTCCGCGCGGTGATCGCGTGGGTCGCCGGTGTCGTCGTGGGCCTGATGTTCACGAACACCAGTCTCCTGGTCGGACCGCTGGCGACCAGCGCCAACGGCGTGGACCTCAGCTTCACCAGCGCCGCGGTCATCGGCGGGGCGCTCTACCTCCTGATTGGCGTTCCCGCGTCGCTCGGTGTCGAGCCTGAGACGAGCGCGCAGGCGTCGGCGGCCCCAATCGACTCGACGTTGGTGCACTAGATGCCCGAGCTGGCGCATACCTATCCGCGCGACCGGGCGCTGACGGCGCTCAACGACACCCGCGCCGAGCTGATCGGCGCGCGGCTGGCGGGCGAGGTCACCGACGCCGTGGGCCCGCGGCGGTTCCTGCACGCGGGACCGCCGATCGCGCTGGACGAGCTGACCGGTCCGATGCGAGCGGCCGTGATGGGGGCGCTGATCCTCGAGGACGAAGCCGGCGACCTCGAGGCCGCCGACGAGATCATCGATGCCGGAGAGGTGGAGCTGCGCCCGTGCAACGAGGCCGGAGCAACCGGACTGGCGACCGGGATCGTGTCCCCGAGCATCCCGGTGGTCGTCGCGCGTTCCGCTGATGGCCGGGAGGCATTCGCGCCGCTGCACGAGGGGAACGGCGCGACGCTGCGCTATGGGTCCTACGGCCCTGAGACCATCGAGCGCCTGCGTTGGCTCGGACGCGTCGTCGCTCCGGCCCTCGACGCCGCCGTCAGCGACGGCCCGCCGATCGATCTGAGCGCGATGCAGGCCGAGGGGTTGCGCCGCGGCGACGAGTGCCACAACCGCAACGCGGCGACCTCCGCGGCACTGGCGCTCGCCTTGGCGCCGGGGCTGGTGCGCCAACGGCCCGAGATCGCCGCCGAGCTCCTGACCGACATGGCGCAGAACAACCAGCTGTTCCTCAGCTTCTCGATGATCGCCGCCAAGGTCGTCGCCGACACGGTGCATGAGCGCGCAGAGCCGGGCATCGTCACCACCATCGCCGCCAATGGGCGACGGGTCGGTATCCGGGTCTCGGGGTGTGGTGACCGGTGGTTCACAACGGAGGCCCCACTGGGCACGCCTCGCGTGTTCGACGGGTACACGCTCGCCGATGCCTGCGCCCTGATGGGGGATTCGTTCGTCACGGAGGTGATCGGACTCGGCGCGCTGGCGTCATCGGCGGCGCCGGCGCTCGCCTCCTTCCTGGGGGCGGAGCCCAGCGACGGAGCGGCCAAGGTGGCCGAGATGCGCACGATCTGCGCCGGCACCAGCACCCGGTTCCTGGTCCCGTTCGAGAACTACCGCGGATCGCCGGTCGGGATCGACGTCACTCGCGTCCTTCAGACCGGAGTCACGCCGCTGGTCAACGGCGGCTTCGCTCACCGGGACCCCGGGGTAGGCATGGTCGGCGCCGGCGTCGTCCGACTACCAGCGGATCTATTTGTGCAAGCAGGCGAGGCGCTGGCCTCGAGGAACGGAGAGAACGGATGACCGTAGCTACCGCGACGGCCTACAAGACGGCCGAGCTCGTGCCGCTGTTCGCGCGCATGCTCGAGCTGTGCAAGCTGCAGGCCGGCGAATCGCTGGTGATCCTCATGGAGCCGGAGTCCAACCAGGAGTATGCGGCCGCCATGTACGGAGCGGTGCGGGGGATCGGCGCCGAGTCGGTGACCCTGATGGTCCCGTCGGCGCCCCCGGAGCAGGTCCCGGTGATCCGCACCGGAAACGTGTCCTCGGCGATCCTGAACGGCTCGCGGCTGGCCGTTGACACGCTCAAGCGCGCCGACATGGTGATCGATCTGTCAATGGGCGGTCTGCTGCACTCGACCCAGCAGAAGGAGATCCTTGACGCCGGCACGCGCATGTTGATGGTCCACGATCCGGTCGAGGCACTCGAGCGGATGTTCCCCACCGACGAAGACCGCCGGCGCGTCGAGCGGGGCATCGAGCGATTGAAGAGCGCCACGCGCATTCGCCTGGAATCAGACAACGGCACCGACGTGTGGTTCGACAAGGCCGACCGCCCGGTGTTCGGCCAATATGGCTACACCGATGAGCCGGGGCGCTGGGATCACTGGCCCTCGGCCTTTCAGTACACAATTCCCAGCGACGGGGCCGGGGAGGGCACGGTCGTCCTGGATCCCGGCGATATCTGGTACCCGACCAAGCGCCATATCACCACGCCGGTGACGCTGCGCTTCGAGCGCGGCGTCGTCGTCGCGATCGAGGGCGGATATGACGCTTTCATGATCCGTGACTACATCGAAGGTTGGCGTGATCCGGAGGGCTTTGCCATCTCGCACACCGGCTGGGGATCGCATCCGCGGGCGCTGTGGAATGCCGTGGCCTTTCAGGAGCCGCTGGACGTCATCGGTCAGGACGGCCGCACCGCCTACGGCACCACGCTGTTCGCGCTTGGCGAGAACGCGACGTTCGGCGGCAAGCAGACAACCGGCTGCCATCAGGATTTCGCCCTCCGCCACCACCGGTTCTATCTCGATGACGAACTGATCGCCGACAGCGGGCAGATCATCCCGGAGGACCTCCGATGACCACGCCTGACCTCATCGCCGGTGCTCAGGACGTATACGAGCGCAGTGGGATCGGTATGCGCGTCGGGTTTGGCGCGTCGCCCGCCGTTGTCGTCGTCGATTTCCAGAACGGGTTCACCGACCCCGAGTCGCCCGTCGGCGGTGATGTGTCGGATGCGGTGGCGGCGACCGCCCGGCTGCTGCGGGCCGCGCGGGCGGCCCATCTTCCGGTCGCCTACACGGCGGTCGGCTTCGCTCCCGGATTGAACGACGGCGCCACCTGGCTGCGGAAGATGCCGGGACTCGGGGCGCTGGTGCAAGGGACCTCGTGGTGTGAAATCGACGAACGGGTTGCCCCCGATCCGGGGGAGCCGGTCTGGATCAAGCGGGCCTCGTCGGCGTTCTTCGGGACACCCCTGATCCCGTTCCTGACCGCGGCGCGAGTTGACACCGTCATCGTCGCCGGGTGCGTCACCAGCGGTTGCGTGCGCGCCACCACCATCGACGCGGTGTCGTGGGGGTATCGCACGATCGTTCCGTTCGAGTGCGTCGCCGATCGTGCCTCGGGTCCTCACGAATGGAATCTCTTCGATATCGATGCCAAGTACGCGGACGTCGTCAAGCTGGACGAGGTCCTCACCACCGTTGAGAGCATCGGGGGGAAGGTGGTGGCGTGATCGAGGCCATCGTCACCCGCGAGCATCACTACCGGATGCCGTACTCGGTGGGCCTGCGGGTCCCCGCTGGGCATGACCTGGTGTTCGTCGCCGGGTTGAACGCCTTGCCGCTCTATCACGACCATCCACATCGGCTGGAGGACCTCGAGTTCCCCGAGGATCCCGGGGAGCAGACGCGGATCGTCCTGGAGGCGATGGGCGAAGTCCTCGGTGGTGCCGGGGCGACCCTGAGCGACGTGGTGCGTCTGGACGCGTTCATCACTGACATGAGCGTTCAGGACCAGGTGGCGCGGCAGCTCGGCGCCGCCTTCGGTGGCTCGCGGCCGCCGGCGATGAGCTTGATCGCGATCCGCGAGCTGGTCGTGCCTGGTCTGAGCGTGGAGATCAACGCCATCGCCGCGGTCCCGGCGGGCTAGCGATGCTCTTCAGCACCATGATCGTCCAGACGACTCCCGACGACGGGCCCGAGCGCTACGACGAGATCGTCGAGCAGGTGCTCCTCGCCGAGTCTCTCGGCTATCACCGCGTCTGGTTGACCTGTCATCACTTCACCTCGTTCAGTCGCCCGTCGAGCATGCTCATGCTGTCCTACCTTGCTGCTAAGACGAGTCGCATTCGGCTGGGGCTTGGGGTTGTCGTTCTCCCGCTCGAGCATCCCGTCCGGGTCGCCGAAGACGCGGCGGTGCTTGATCACCTGAGCGGCGGTCGCGTCGACCTCGGCGTCGGGCGCGGGATCCAGCCCGAGGCATTCCAGGGGTTCGACGTTCCGATGCAGGACGCCACCGCGCGTCACTGGGAGGCGCTGGAGATTCTCCAGAAAGCATGGACGCAGGAGCGCTTCTCGTACCAGGGCCGGTTCTGGACCGTCCCGGAGCTAACGGTGCTGCCGCGCCCCCTCCAGGATCCGCACCCGCCCATCTGGCAGGTAGGGATCAGTCCCGGCTCGATTGAGCGGGCGGCCGCGAGCGGCCACAACGGCCTGATCGGGACCTACATGAACACGCTTGACGAGGTGCACGACGATCTGGAGCGCTGGCGGGTGCGTCGTCCGTCACCGA
The DNA here is from genome assembly GCA_963758035.1 of uncultured Actinomycetota bacterium. GTDB lineage: Bacteria > Actinomycetota > Thermoleophilia > Solirubrobacterales > Solirubrobacteraceae > Palsa-465. Next base: position 857,942 of record CAVWTW010000007.1, on the reverse strand, counting down.
ACGGTGAACCCGTCCGGCAGCAGCTGGCTCACAACGAGCTTGTGTACGTTGCCGAAACCGACGAGCAGGCCGAGCGGGACGCCCGGGCGAGTGGCCTGTCATACAGCCGCTCCGCCGGAGAGACCTGGAAGGGGCACGATGACGCCAGTGCTGGACTGCCGGACGAATACGATCACTGGCGAGGGTTGGCTCAGCGCACCGCCACGCTGGACTGGGACGACCTCAGGAAGAACCGGGCGCTGATCGGCTCGCCGGAGACCGTCGCCGCCAAAGTGCGAACGCTGGCGGGCTGGGGCGTGGATGACCTGATCGTGTTCTCGAGCTTCGGCGGGATGCCCCACGAGCTCACGTGCCGCTCGCTGCGGCTGTTCGCCGACCGCGTGATCCCGACCGTCACGGAATGACCGCGTTGAACGAATCACTGCCCGACGGCGAGCTGTTCGGCCTCCTGCGGCGGCGGCGGATGCACCGCATGTTCAGCGGGGCGCCCGTCGCCGAGGTCGAACTCGAGCAGTTGGCCTGGGCCGCGTCCCGGGCGCCGATGGGTGGCAACCAGTTGATGCGGCGCATCCTGATCGTCACCGATCAGCGGCTGATCGAGCTGCTGCAGTTGGTGACGCCGAGCTTTGGGGCCAGGGGTGCCGCGGCCGTGATCGTGCTCTGCACAGATGTTGTCGTGGCCGAGGAACGGATGGGAACGCTCGGGCGCGATCTGATCTCGTTGATCGACGCCGGCGCTGCCGCAGAAAACGTGGCGCTGGCCGCCGCCGCTTTGCAGCTGGGCGTCAGTTTCATCCGTTCGGCGAACGAGGCGGCGCTCCGACCCGTGCTGGAGCTCCCTGCTCAGGTGCGCCCTGACATTCTGATCGCCGTCGGACATCCGTCATCGCGTCCGGGCTCGGCCGCGGTCAGCCGGCGCCCTGATATCTACCGCGACGCCTACGGCCGGCCGTGGAAGGAGATTGCGTAGCCATGTTCGACATCGCGACGTACCTGATCGCCTGTGCCCGGGACTGCCTCGATGAGCCGCCCCTGTTCGGACCTCGGAGAATGATCGAGGCCGCCGCTCGCGTCGCCGACGCCGATAGCGACGATCCGGCGTTGCGGCTGCTCGGTGAGCGGATCGCGCAGCGACGCGGTGCCCTGTTGGGAATGGACCGGGATGATTTCGCCGACTGGCTCGATGAGCTCGTGGGCCAGCTGGCCGTCGAGGCTCGCCGCCGGGCGATCGGCGACGGGGCGTCAGCATGACTCCAGCCGAGATCATTGACTCCTTCTACGACGCCTACAACCGTCATCAGGTCGCCGACGCGATCGCGCTGTATGCGACCCGGGCCGAGCACCACGAGGTAGCGCAGGGTCGCCATGTTCGCGGACGCGAGACGATCGGCGCTGGATTGAGCACTTTCCTGACGTCTTTCCCCGACGCGCATTGGCTGGAACAACGGCGGGTCGTCGGGCCCGACGCCGTTGCCGTCGCCTACCGGCTCACGGGAACGCTCGCTGCGCCGATGGGCCCGTTCCGTGAGGTCGGCGCCCGGCTGGATCTGGAGGGCATGCACCTGTTCGGGATTCGCGACGACCAGATCGTCTCGTCCTCGGACTACTGGGATGCGAGTACGTTCTCGCGTCAAATGGCGACCACGGGTTGACATGGCATACATCGCGCGCGTCGTCTACGAAGTCCGTCCCGGTCACGCGGTTGGAGCCGAAGAGGTGCTGTGTCTCCTTCGCGGACACACCCTCGCCGAGCCAGGCTGTCTCGCCTACGAGCCACATCGCGACCCGGACGATCCGACACGCCTGTACCTACACGAGATGTACGTCGATGAGGCGGCCTATCGCCGCCATCAGGAGACTGAACACTTCGTCCGCTACGCCCGCGGAATGCTCGGCGAGCACGTGACGGGGCGCGATGTTGAGCGTTACGAGTCAATTGCCGGCACTCCTGTCCGCAACGCATGACTGAGCCAAAGCCCGCCCACATCTCGCTCCCGTCGGTGACCGATGTGATCTACAAGCAGTTGCGTCACGACATCTCGCAGGGGGTTTATCAGCCCGGCCTGATCCATCTCAAGCCGCTGTCGGAGCGCTTCAACGTCAGCATCATTCCGGTGCGCGAGGCTCTCCGAAGACTCGAGGCCGAAGGGCTCGTGTCGTTCGATGGCAAACGACGGATCCTGATCAACGCGCTCAATGAGAAGGAGCTCGACGAACTGTTCTTGATCAGAGCCGACCTGGAGTCGCTGGCTCTCAAGACCGCCGTCCCCCACCTCTCCAATGACCGAGCCAAGCTCGCCGAGTTAGATGATCTGATCGCACTCATGGACACCCAAGAGGCCGACTCGGGCGCGTGGCGAAACACCAACCGCGATTTCCACTCACTGATCTACGCCGCCGCAGACATGCCGCGCCTCGAGTCTCTCGTCGGCTCGCTGTGGGTGGCGAGTGAGCCCTACCTCCGGATCTATGTGACCGCGGTCGACAGCCTGCGGTCGGCTCAGCAGCAGCACCGTGAGATCCTGCGACGGGTTCGGCTCGGCGATGCCCAGCACGCCGAGGCGGTCCTGCGCGAGCATCTGGCCGGAACCTGGGACGTCGTCCAACGGCAGATTCGCGCCGAGCGCCACCCGACGTAGTGGCGTCAGGCCGACCAACGAGCCGTAGCGAAAGGAATGACCACACTCCCGCTGCCTGGGCCGCCCCGGCGTGGCGGATGCACCGGTCGCTGCGTGTACGTGAGGGTCTGCCGGATTCGAGCAGCTGGCGGTCATGGGCGACCGACCGCTACCTATGCACCGCCGCGGCCCGGACGTCTCCGCCGCCGCCCTCCTATCGGCGAGCTGCAGGTACTCGGCCAGCGGCGCTCGGGAAAGATCGCGTCGGCTGGGGCGAAGGCTCGCTTGTATTGCGTGTCTTCTCATAGCCGTGGTCGAGATGCACGTCGTGTGAGAAAGCAGGAGCCGGCGGTCGACTCGTCAGCAGTGATGAGCTTGCTCACAAGCATCAGCCTCCGCCTGCGAGGGTCGCGTAGTACTCGTGGCCTAAGCGGCAGTCATCTCGTTGGCGGCGCTTGCGTCGCTCGGCGACATGGGTTATACCTATGTCGCAAATGGGGGTTGCGATTGTCCACGAGCTTCCGCCGGAGGAGCTTCGCTTCCATTGGAAGAGCGGTCGGCTGTGCCTCGACTTCGTGGCGACAGTCGGCGAGCGGTGGCGGCGGTCGTTCGAGCGGCTGCGCGAACCTGAGGACCTCGCTCGCTGGATGGTGGGCACCGGCATGCTGTGGGAACCACCGCGGGTCTCAGGTCGACAGCTGGCGGCAGGACGCGTGCTTCGCGAGGCGATCAACCGGCTCGCTCGTCCCGGCGTCGAGTCACGCCCGGGGGATCGAGAGGAGCTCAACCGCTGGGCGACGCGGGCGCCTCTGGCGCCACAGCTGACGACGAGCGGCGAGCGTGTGTGGGTCGCGGCTCGGCCGGTCGAGGCGATGCTGGCCACGATCGCGCGGGATGCGGTCGAGCTGCTGAGCGGCCCGCTCGCGGGGCGCGTTCGTGAGTGCGCCGCCCCTGACTGCGCGTTGTTGTTCGTCGACGCATCGCGTCCTGGCCGGCGACGGTGGTGCTCGAGTGGCGCGTGCGGCAACCGCATCCGCACCAAGGCATACCGTGATCGAGAACAGGAACGCGGACGCGGATGAGCTACCGGACCCTGTCCGCCCAGGAGGCCTTCTGGCGTCGGTCAAACCAGATGGGCGTGCTCAACACCGATCTCGCCAAGCAGCTGGAAGCCGCCACGCTCGGTGCGCGGCTATGGCGGCTGCACCCCGGGCAAGCCTCCACGCGCCATCGCCACCGACAGACACACGAGCTCTACGTGCTGCTCGAAGGCACCGGCCGCATCCGCATCGGTCAAGACCTCCACACGCTTGAGCCCCTCAGCAGCCTGCTCGTCGACCCCGGCGAGGTCCGGCAGCTGTTCAACGACACGGACGCCGATCAGCTCTGGCTCGTCGTCGGCGCCCCACCCGAGGCCGCGAACACGCTCGAGATGACCCCAGAACAGCTCGCGTGGCTCTACCCCGACGGACCCAAGGCGCTCCCACCAGAGATTCCGGGCACGCAGCCCACCGCCGGCGCATAGCGAGCAACGCGGGGCGCGGCCTCGGGACCGCGATCATGCGGCCTCCCGCACGCGCGTAACCAGGAGAGCGCTACGCGAGGTGTGATTATCGGAATCGAACGAACGGAGCAGCTCCGCCGCAGCGGGTCGCGAGTTGTGCCGAATTGGAACAGCGGGTGTCTGCCGAACGATCCGCCGAACCCGCTCGTTGCCAATACCGCGACTACGGTGCCCAAATCTCAGCTAGACACGAGAACCAACCGAGAGCCCTCACCCGGAGCCCTGTTACGGCGACCGGCAGGTCCGCCGTAGGGGCCTTCATCGCCACCGGTCGTCCGCTCCGAGACGGTGGGGCTCGTGGCAGCGTGTGTCAGCGAGCTGGGTTCCTGGTTCGCGCTCGCTCTTGACCACCCCGAGAGCCTCGTACGGGCAGCCAGCGGCGGAAGGGCTATGAGCCACTGATGCCCTCCGAGAACTCTGACAACCCCGAGGTCACCCCCATCGAATGAGCACTTTGAGAGTCCGCTGTCGCCGGGCTAGCAGGCGGAGCCCGTGTCTTTGATGCTGACAGCACTCGTGGCCGCTGAGTGAGAGGCTGTTGCCCGGGAGGACGTCCCGCCGGCGGGTTGAGTTTCTCGGGCGGCGGGAGAGGAACGGGTTCGCGCTGGACGGTCGGCGTTTACGCCATGCGCGGCTCGTGTTTGGACGGTGGGGAAGCAGTCGGGGTGGTAGGTGGGGGCGGTGGCGCGACGGGCAGCGGGTGGGCGGCTTGGGGGCGAAGCCCGTCGAGAGTCAGCGCGAGGTAGCGTTTCCATAGGTCGGGCTGGTCGCGGTGAAAGAAGCGAGCTGAGGTGCTTGTCGCGCCCATAAGGAGGATGTGGATATCCAGCGGCGTCACGTCGGTTCGGAGTTCGCCACGGCGTTTCGCCCCATCCAGGAGCGGGGCGAGTGACTCCATGAGGTCTCCCATGGCGTCGTGGAGTGATGGTGTGTCGATCCCGTGGAGGATGGCGTTCTCGATGACAGCCCGGAGAGGCGCCATCTGCGCAGCCGCGGCGTCCATGTAGCGAGTGACCGCGTCCGCCGGGGGACCGGCGGCGATTGCTCTCGCGATGCGGCTGAGCTCGTGCACGGATTCCGCGAGGATTTCCACGAGCAGGGCTCGCTTGGTCGGAAAGTGGCGAAAGAACGTCCCCTTGGCCAGGCCCGCCCGCCGGGTGATCTCGCTGACCTGGACGTCGAGCCCGTGTTCGGTGAACGCGCTGGCCCCCGCGTCGAGCAGCAGACGCCGGCTGCGACGGGCATCTGCTCGCGAGCCGTCTGAACGCACGAGCGAACTCTAGGGGGTCTCCGCACTTGACAACGCCGGATACGGCGGGTAGAAATGAGACCGTCGGTCATCTTACGGGCGCCAGCGGGCGCCGCCAGCGAGGGAGGGAGACGGAGATGACATCGCGGTCCTGTGCGCTCAGTCGCGTCCGTGTGGTGGCCTTGGTGGTTGGCGTGGTTGTCGCCTGTGGGGTGCTGTCTGGCGCGAGTGCACTCGCCCGGTCTCGGGGGCACGCCTCGAGCGCTGCGAGCGATCCGCGGGTGCGGGCCCTGCTTCAGCGCATGACCCTGGATGAGAAGCTGACTCTGCTCCAGGGCGAGGCCGAGGCGGCGTCGCCGGCCAAGCAGTATCAGGCGGGGTATCTGCCGGGCATTCCACGGTTGGGCATCCCGTCGTTGAAGCTGAGCGACGGCCCGCCCGGTGTCATCACGCGCCAGGACTCGACGGGCGTGACATCGACGATGGGGGTCGCCGCGACGTTTAGCCAGCCCGACGCGCTTCTCAATGGCGTCGTCATCGGTCGCGATGCCCGCGCTCTGGGCATGGATATCGTGCTCGAGCCGTTCGTCAACATGGATCGAGACACGTCTTGGGGTCGCGGTTTCAACACCTTCGGAGAGGACCCGCTGCTCACCGGTGAGACCGGTGCGGCTGAGATCTCCGGCATCCAGAGCCAGGGCACGATGGCGCAGGTCAAGCACTTCATCGCCTACGACGGCGCCAACAACGTCGACGTGGATTCCCAGACACTGCACGAGATCTATCTGCAGCCGTTCGCCGACGCGGTGAACGCCGGGGTGGCGTCGGTGATGTGTTCCTACAACGAGATCAACGGCTACCAGGCGTGCGGCAACGCCACGACGCTCACCGAGATCCTCCGCAACGAACTTGGCTTCAAGGGGTTTGTCACCTCCGATTGGGGCGCCAACCACGGCACGACCTATCTCAACGCCGGACTAGACATGGAGATGCCCGGTGGCGGAGGACCGTCAGGAACCAGCCTGCCGAGCTACTTCTCCAAGGATGCGCTGAAGGCCGCCATCGCCAGCGGCGCGGTACAGGAGAAACGCGTCACGCAGGCGGCCGGACGGATCCTCTATGAGATGGACCGCTTCGGGCTGCTCAGCGGCCACTCCAAGCATACGATCACGCCCGAGCCCACGCGCTCAGACGAGCGCGTCGTCCGCAGGACCGCTCGCGACGCAGCCACCCTGCTGAAGAACAGCGGCGCCGCGCTTCCCCTCAGCCATCAGTCCCTGGCCAACCTGGCGCTGATCGGCCCGGGCGCCGGGCAGACCATCGCAACCAACAGCGGCGGCGAGGCCGCCGGCGGTCTCCTCTCCCAACAGCCCAGCGCGCTGCAGACGCTGCAGCAGGCCACCAGGCACAGCGGGGCCAACATCACCTACGCGGTCGCCGACGATCTGACTGGAAACCCCGTCCCCGCAAGCATGCTCTCGCATGCAGGACAGCCCGGGTTGCTGCGCACCGATACGGCGACCGGAGCCACCCACGTCGACAGCCAGCTGAACGCCACCATCAGCAACGGAAACGCGCTGCCGGTCGGGGCAACCGACATGTGGACGGGGACCCTGACCGTGCCCAGCGCCGGCGATTACTGGCTCAACATTCAGGCGCTCGGCGCGACGGCAACGCTCGTGGTCGACGGCAACACCATCACCACCGTCGGAGCCGGCTTTGGCACCAGCCCGCGCTACGGGGTTGTCCACCCCACCGACGGGAGCGCGCCGACCGCGACCACCGACGGCCTGGCGAACAACCGCACGCTCCTGCATCTGACCGCCGGCGCGCACACGCTGAAGGTGACCGATACCCCCGACGTCTCAGGCCGGGCGGTTCAGGTGCGCCTGAACTGGGTCACGCCGCAGCAGCAGCAGGCCGATCACGACGCCGCCCTCGCCACCGCGCGCAACGCCAAGACCGCGGTCGTCTTCGCCTGGGACACTGGCTCGGGAGATCTATCCACCCCGCTGCCCGACGGTCAGGATCAGCTGATCAGCGACGTTGCCGCGGCCAATCCCAACACCATCGTCGTCTTGCAGTCAGGGCAGCCGATCGCCATGCCCTGGCTCAACAACGTCAAGGGAGTGCTCGAAGCCTGGTACGGCGGAGACCAAGCCGGTGTCGCGGCCGCCGACGTCCTCCTGGGCAAGACCGATCCATCCGGCCGACTGCCGATGACCTGGCCGGTCAGCCTCGGCCAGGAACTCGCCCACCAACCGGCGCACCCCGAACGCTCATCCAACGGCGCGCACCTCGACGGCAGCCTATGCGGACCCGCCGGGTTCGTCCCGGACCCCACCTGCACGACGACGTACTCAGAGGGACTGGACATCGGGTATCGCTACTTCGACGCCACCCACGAGACCCCGTTGTATCCCTTCGGATATGGGCTCTCCTACACGACGTACCGCTACTCCGATCTCACCGCCAGCACGGCCGGCGACGGCGGGCTGAACGTCACCTTCCGTCTCACCAACACCGGATCGGTAGGTGGTGACGAGGTACCCCAGCTCTACCTCGAAGCGCCCCAGACGATCCCCACCGGCGTTCAGTTCGCACCCAAGGCCCTAGCCGCCTACACCCGGACCTACCTGGCCCCGGGCGAGACGCGCACCGTGACCATGCACGTGCCGCTGCGCCAGCTCCAGTACTGGTCCGACGCGGCCGGGTGGACGACCGCCACCGGCAGCCGCACAGTCGACGTCGGCCCTGACGAGAGCACCAACGCACTGTCCACGAGCGTGACAGTGGGATGACGACCACGAAGGCGGGCGCCCACGTCGCCGGACTGGCGTCGCGCTCCGGGTAAATCGGCGGCGGTCCGATCGCCGGGAACTTGTCTGAGGAAGGTCAGCCCCGCGTTCGTGCAGCACATCCGGAACGACTCTGCGTATGCAGATGTGCAATCTCGCAGAGGAAAGCCGACGTCCTGCTTGCGGCGATCAGCAGGCACAGTTCCGCTCGTCATGACGAGCGGCGTGGACCGGCTGATCGCGCCAGCGTTGACACTGGCCATCCTGCGGCGAGGCCACCACGCGGACGCCGCGTGATCTTTATCGAGCGCCAGCGAGATCCCCGGCGGGAACGAAGCGGTTACCTCCGTGCGTCCCGGCACCCCGCCCGGGCGCTCCCCCTCCCTCGTTGCTCTTGTTCCAGAGCGCCGCGACCAAGAGCCCACCGTCGCCCACCCGGCTGAGACCCGCCCGAGCCCACCCTGTCCCTCATCAGCCGGCCTCCGAATCGCTCAATTCATTTCCGTCAACCAGTCCCTCCGTCCCCAAACCGACGCGACCATCTCCGCCACCAGCCCGCCCGTGCCCCGCTGCTGATCACTCTGCGAAGGTGTTCCTGACTACCCGAACGACCTCGTGGAGGGCGGGTAGTCAGGAACACCCCGGCGTGCAAACCCGTGTGGCGGCGGGGGCTGAGACAGGCCCAGCTCATGCGCGGCGCGCATGAGTTCGCGCATGAGCTTGCGCGTGAGCCATACGCCGGTGGCGACCGCTCGTTCCCTCGCGCCCCGGCGAGAGCAAATCCGTTACCTCCGTGCGAGCCTGCCGCCCGCTCCGGCCTCGCCCAACCCTCGTTGCCGTCGTTTGCACAACACAGCTTCCATCCACGGATTCCAGCCTCTTTGTCCATCCCCAGCTCAGAGCAGTTCGCCCGCAGCCCGTTCTCGGCCACGCTTGCGAATTCAGGCCGATCATTTCCGACAACCAGTCACTCCACCCCCACGACTTCAACCGACACCCAGCCAACCTGTTCGCCTCCGCCCCCGCCCCGGCCGAACACCCAGCTCAGAATCCTCTGTAGTGGCGGGGGCGGAGGCGCGTCAGGTGTGGAATCCGATTCCACACAAAATTCCACACTTCGTTCCACACCTGAGTCCGCGCCGACCCCGTCACGTAGCGCCAACCTGCGATACCATATTGGTATGCACGGCGGCGACTACGTCTCGATAGCTCGTAAGCGCGCGGGCCTGACCCAACGAGAGCTTGCCGAGCGCCTCGGATGCCGGCAGGCGACGATCGCCCGCTGGGAGCGCGACGACCGTCACCCGTCGCTGGAGGAGGCGCAGGCGGCCGTCAGAGCGTGCGGCTTTGACCTGGGCATCAACCTCGTCGCCGAGGACCGGTCGTGGTGGCCGCAGATCGCGGTCCAGCTCGAGGGGTCCCCGGCCGAGCGGTTGCGGTCGCTGACCCCGCCCGGCACACCTGACCTCGTCCCGGCGCTGGCAGTCCTGGGGCAGATCGAGACGCCGGCTGTCGTGATCGGCGAGGTCGCCGGCGCGCTTCATGGCTGGCCGCTCGTGCTGAGCGGGAGCGGCGCCGTCGAGGTCTGCGGGGAGCCGGACAAGCTCGGCGAGCAGCTCCTGGCCAAGGGGCTCACCGAGTGCGATGACGTCTACGCGATGGCGTCGGGGCCGCGGGTCTCGGTCGTCCAACGGCCGCCGGGGACGACCGGATCACGAGACCTGGTGCGCGCAGAGGAGACGATCGACCTGCTGGGCGGCAATGTCCGGGTCGCTGGAGTGCTCGATCTCCTGCGGATCGCCGATGCCACGGCTGGCGGGCGGCCGAGCCGGGAGACGCTCGCGCTGCAGGCCGTCCTCGAGGTTGAGCGTGCTCGCGCTGCCGCCGCGCCGGTGATCGCCAGCAATGAGGAGCGACTACAGGCATGGCTGGATCGGCAGCCGGCGGCGGCGTAGACCGACCTATCGATCCGGATCGTGATGCGCTGCTCGCCGTGCTCATCCGGCACGGCGTCGCGTTTGTTCTGATCGGCGGCGCCGCGATCCAGTCGCACGGCGGCGCGTACGACACACAGGACATCGACCTCGCGCCCGAGGTCGGCGCGGCCAACCTGCAGTCGCTGTGCGCCGCGCTCAACGAGCTGAAGTGCCGGCTGGTCACCGATCCGGCAAACACAGACGCATGGGTCACGCTGCCCGACGACTACTTCACCCCGCGCAGCATCCGGGCCGCCAGCGTCTGGAACCTGGCCACGCGCTATGGCCAACTCGATCTGACCTTCGCACCGTCCGCGTTCCCGACCGGCTACGCCGAGCTCAGCAAGCGCGCCGACCGGCGGCAGGTTGCCGGGACGAGCGCGATCGTTCTCGTCGCCGCACTTGAGGACGTACACCGGTCCAAACGGGCCGCTAACCGACCGAAGGACCAGGCCTACTTCCGGACCTTGGCCGACCCCTGACCACTTCCGCGCCGTCGCCGGCGTCGAATTGGCGGCGATCGCAAGCTTCTCGTCCGATCTCTGACAACAGCACCCCTTCGTCAGCCCAACCTGCTCCTGCAGTTCGCGGTCATTCGGCGCCGTCCGTTGCCATCGCAGGCCTACGTTGGCCTCCATTGACCCGCTGTGACCCACAGTGGCCAGCAGCGGCAAAAGTCCCCTCTTTACAGGGAGAAACGCTTGACCCGGCGGTATTCTTGATGGTCTGATGAGCATCGTCGAGCGCCGCCTCACCAACCCCGAGCCGCTCACCCGCGCCGACGTGCTTACGGCGACCGAGGCGAGCGCTCTGCTCGGAATCCCGCGATCGACGCTCTATGACTTGGCGCGTCGCCAGGAGCTTCCGGCGCGCCAGATCGGTCGGCGCTGGATCTTCCGAAAGTCCCTGCTCAACCACGCAACTCTGCCTCAGTCCGAGGCGGACACGTGGTCGCGACCTTCGGCTTAGAACCCGACGATTAGCGGGGAAAAATCGGGCGGACAGTTGCCCGCGAAAGTTGCCCGCGAACTTTGCAACACATCGTTACAAAGTAAAACTACCTCAATAGCAGGGAGAAAGCCTAAGCGGACGACGGGCCTCGAACCCGCGACCTTTGGCTTGGGAAGCCAACGCTCTACCAACTGAGCTACGTCCGCGCTGCGATCCGGCCCGATTCTACGCGGGCCGGCCCTGACGACGGCGTCTCCGCGGTTGGCCGCGACGCGATCGACGCGGCGATCGTGGATGCGGGAGATCGGCGTCGCTGAACTACGATCGAGTACCACCCTTCGCTCGTAAGGAGAGCCCCGTGAGCTCCACCAAGCAACAGCTGATCCCCGGCCCCGACCACCCGATCACGGTCACCCCCACTGACGGCCACGTGGTGGCCCGTGTCGGCGATCAGGTCATCGCCGAGTCAGACCGCGCGCTGACCCTGCAGGAGGCCAGCTACCCGCCGATCCAGTACGTCCCGCTGGCCGACGTGGATCCGGCGGTCCTGCGTGCCACCGACCACCAGACGTATTGCCCATTCAAGGGCGACGCGTCCTACTACACGGTGGCCACGCCCTCCGGCGAACTGGACAACGCGATCTGGACCTATCGCAAGCCCTATGACGCGGTGGGTGAGATCGCCGACCACGTCGCCTTCTACCCCGACCGCATCGAGGTCAGCGTCGGCTGATCGTGCGCGCACGGTCGCGCGCTACGCCGCCGGAGGGCCCTCGTCGGCCTCGATCGGCTCGTCCACCCAGGCGCTGAACAGGGGCAACCCGGGAAACGACGCGTCGGGTCGGGGCGTCGTATCCGTCCGGCTTGTCCGCGGTGGCGAGGACCGGCCGGCGATCGCCACCGCGGCAAACGGATGGTCAAAGCGGAGCACCGCGCTGCGCTCAACCGAACGTTCCGCCGGAACGCGCACGGCGGCGGTGCGGATCCCGAGCGCGGTCACGGCGGCAGCCTCGAAGCCGTAGCGCGTGAATGATGCGACCGCCGCCTGGGTGGCATGACACTGGTCATCAGGCCGGGGACCGATCAGGGCTCGCAACGTCGCGAGCGCCGGCGCCGTGGCGAACGCCGGCGACAACGTGAGGTCGAGCTCGTGCTTCGCCCGCCAGGCGGGCAGGGCAACGCCCGCAATGCGCTCCAGTCGGGCCTCGCGCACGAACACGGGCACCTCGCGCTCGGAGATCTCCCAGGAGTGGCCGGCGCCCAGGGGCAGGTCATAGAGCGAGCACGCCCTCCTCCCCCAGTCCCCGCCCACCTCCGCCGCGACGTCATACGCGGCGGCGAGCACCGACGACCGTTCCGTCCCGGGCGCGCCCGACACCGAGACAACGGTCAGGTCCTCCCGGGCGACCGCGCAGTGCACTGCCACCAGCCCGGCCGCATCGGTGCGTGTGATCATCGCGCGGCCCTCGGCGCCGCCATCCCACAGCAACCGCGACACCGCAGACCTCCAGGGGCTGGCGGCGCCGAGATGCGTGGCTGCCGGCACCACCCCGAACGGGACCTGCCACGACACCCTCGTCGCCAGCGCGGACGCGAGCACGATCCGCGTCAGGTGGTCGATCTTCAGCGGGAGGTTCCGGATCAGGCCGAGGGTCTCCCGCTCCGCCCACGCGTCGGCCTCCGCCTGTGTGGGCATGAACCCCGACGACACGTTGCGAGGCAGGCCGGCCACCCAATCGGTCACCTCCGGGCCGGCATCGACGATCCTCACCCACGTGGCCAGCGCCGCCCGCAGCGCCGGCGGGGGCGCGCCCATCAACGCGGCCAGCAATCGCGAGGCTTCCTCGGCCGAACACCCCAGCGCCTGCTCGAGCTCGGCCCGGTCAGACCCCTGTGAGGCTGACACGCATGCGGCGAGCAGCAGCCACACCCCCAGCGGCGAGGACACCGAGGCGGCACCGTGCTGCTCCAGCACGGCCGCTGACACCCGGCGGGCATACGCGCTCACCAATGCCGTCAGGCGCCCCGCCGAATCGCCGGCCTGGACCTGCTCCGCCGCCATACGCGCCATCATGACACCAGCAGCACGCCCTCTTCCCCGGAGGCCCCACCTTCCCCGAGCGTGAGCTCACCGCCGATTGGGACCCGCAGGAACGGATCGTCACCGCGTACTCCCGGGCCTGAGGCACGGGCGGGTCCGGACGCTTAGAGGACGTGCTTGGTGTGCGCCTGGACGACCTCGTGCCACAGCTCCTCCAGCGCGATCAACTGGGCGAGGCGGGCGCGGCGCGCGACACCGTCGCGCTCGAGCTCGGCCAGCCGCCGCTTGTTGTTCTGGCGCTGGGTGGTGCCGTCCTGCATGTCGTCGTAGATGTCTCGGGGGATCATCGTGGTCTCCTTGACCTGGGGCTCTCCGTGAAGCCGGACCCACCCACCCGGGCGAGGCCGACGCCGATACCCACGCTTATCGGCAGCCGCGCGCCCCGGTTCATGGCGATCTGCCCCCGCTGGACGAACGTCCGGGTCATACGGAGCGGAGCCGGGCGCCGACGGGCGTCATTACCATCAGGGCGGTATGCGCCGCTTCCTGATCCCCGGGTTGGTTGTCGCCGCAGCGGTGGCGGTGCTGGCGCTGCTGACCTTCGGCGTCTCCAACCAGAACGACACGTCCTCGATCGATTCCCTGGTGGCCCACGGCACGTTCCCGGCGGCGCCCAACGCCCACCAGGCGCTACCGCTGCTGGGCCGAAACGGAAAGACGAGCCTCGCCGACTTCCGGGGCAAGGTGGTGGTCCTCAACGTGTTCGCCTCCTGGTGTGACCCCTGCCAGGCCGAGGCGCCGATCCTGGCCAAGGAGCAGGCGATGCTGGCGAAGCACAACGCGACGCTCGTCGGCGTGACCTACGAGGACCTCTCCACCGCCTCCGAGCAGTTCGCCCACCGGTACCACATCACCTATCCGGTGGTGCGCGACGTGACCGGGAGCTTCGTGCGGTCCTTCGGCACGACCGGCGTCCCCGAAACGTTCGTCATCAACCGCAAGGGGCAGATCCAGGCGCTGCAGCGCTTTCCCGTGACCACACAGTGGCTCAACCAGACGCTGCCGAGCATTCTCGCGGAGAAGGCGTGATCCCCCGCCGCGCCACCCTCCTCGCGCTCGCTCTCACCGCAGCGCTCGCCGCGACAGCCACAGCCGCCGCAACCGCCGGCGCTGACACCACGGCGCGTTCGGCCGCCACGTCCAAGGCCTCCTATCTCCAGGTCGTCAACGACGTCATGTGCGTCGTCTGCCACGAGCCGCTGGGCGTGGCGCAGTCCCCCGAGGCCTTCCAGGAGCGCGACTACATCCGCCAGCTCATCGCCCAGGGCAAGACCCGCAAGGTGATCGAGAACGACCTCGTCCAGCAGTACGGCCCCGCCGTGCTCGCCCGGCCCCCGGCCCACGGCGTCAACCTGCTCGTGTACATCGTGCCGCCGCTGGTGCTCATCCTGGGGATCGCGATCGTCGCGGTGTTCATCCCCCGGTGGCGCCGGCGCGCTCGCCAGCCCGACCCCTCCGCCGCGGCGCCATCCGCCACGCTGGACGCCGCCGACGCGCAGCGTCTCAACGATGACCTCGGGCGCTTCGCCTAGCTACATCGAGTCCGGCGCCCCGACCCCCAGCAGCCACAGCGCCAGTTTGATCGTCTGGCGCGCCGCCTGCGAGAGCGCGATCCGGAAGGACTCCGTCGCCTCCGGCTCGGCGCCCACCACCTTGCAGTCGCGATAGAAGGCCGTGAATTCCTGCGCGAGCTCGAGGGCATAGGCGGCGATGCGATGCGGCCCCCGGCGCTCGGCCGCCTCGGCGATCTCGTCGGGGAAGGCCACCAGCGCCTTGATCAGGTTGCGCTCCGCGGCCTGCAGCGGGCCTCCGTCCCAGTCGGCCGAGCCGTCCAGTGCGGCCGCCACCCGGTCCTCGGAGAGCCGGCCCACCATGGACACGATGCGCGCGTGGGCGTACTGGACGTAGTAGACCGGGTTCTCCGGCGACTCCCGCTTGGCCAGCGCGAGGTCGAGGTCGACGGTGCGGTCGTGGGACCGCTGGAGCATCCAGAAGCGGGTGGCGTCGACGCCGACCTCGTCGAGCAGATCATCGAGCGTGATGAACTCGCCGCGGCGCTTGGACATCGCCGCCCGTCCCGCGCCCTCCACCAGGTGCACGAACTGGATGATCGGCATCTCCAGGGCGTCGGGACCCCCGCCCAGCGCCGCCCAGCCGGCCTTCATCCGCGCGACGTAGCCGTGGTGGTCAGCGCCCACGGGCAAGAGCTGCAGCTCCACGCCGCGCTCGCGCTTCTGTAACAGGTAGGCGACATCAGCGGCCAGATAGGTGGGGGCGCCGTCGGAGCGGCGCATCACCCGGTCCTTGTCGTCGCCGAAGCTCGTGGAACGCAGCCACAGCGCCCCGTCGGACTCATAGGAGTTGCCGCCCTGCGCGACCGCCTCCAGCGCGCGGTCCAGGTAGCTGGGCGAGCCCTCGTGGAGACTGCGCTCGGAGAAGTACTGGTCGTAGTGGACGCCGTAGCGCTCGAGCGTGGTCTTGATCTGGGCCAGCAGCAGTGCCACCGCGTGCCCCGCCGCCTCGTCGGCGTCCATGGCCTCCACGCCCGGGATCTGAGCCGCCAGGTCGCGCACGTACTCGCCCTGATAGCCGTCCTCGGGCGGGTCCTCGCCGCGCGCCCGGGCCAGCACGGATTCCCCCAGTCGGCGGATCTGCGAGCCGGCGTCGTTGAAGTAGTACTCGCGCCACACCTCGTGCCCATGGTGCTCGAGCACCCGCGAGAGCGCATCGCCGTAGGCGGCGTGGCGGCCACTGGCCGCGACCAGCGGGCCGGTGGGGTTGGCCGAGACGAACTCCACCAGCACCCGGCGCGAGACCGGCGCGCCGCCGGCCCCGAAGCGCTCGCCCGCGTCGAGCACGGTGCGCAGCGCCCGCCGGTACCAGTCGTCGGACAGGAACAGGTTGACGAAGCCCGGGCCCGCGACCTCGTAGCGCACCAGGTCAGCCTCCAACACCTCACTGAGCGCAACCCCCACCCGCTCGGCGATCTCCCGCGGCGGTTTGCGCAACGACGGTGCCAGCAGCATGGCCATGTTGGTCGAGTAGTCGCCCTGCCCGTCGCGCTTGGGGCGCTCCACCTTCACCTCCGAGGCCGCCGCGCCGTTGCTGCCCAGGGCCACGGCCGCCTGGGTCACCGCCGAACGGAGATCCTGCAGCGAGGCGCGGCTCATGAGGCGTGCACCGTGATCGGCTGGAAGGCGGTCTCGAGCTGTTCCAGCGCCGCCGGCCTGCCGATCGCCACCAGCATCTGGCCGGCCTCGATCACTGCAGCCGGCGCCGGCTGGGGCTCCAGTCGCCCGTCGGGATGACGCACCGCCACGACCACCGCGTCGCCGCGGACCTGCTCGATCGTCTTGCCCAGGCCGTCGCACGATGGCGGAACGTCGATCTCCTCCATCCGGTAGTCGGCGACCTGGACGGCGCCGCCCACCTGGGGGTGCAGCGCCACCCGCGCCATCTCTGTACCCGAGGTCTTGTACGGGGAGATCACGCGGTCGGCGCCGGCGCGCACGAGCTTCTTCTCGGAATCCTCGGCCGAAGCCCGGGCGATGATGAGCATGTCGGGCCGCAGTTCCCGCGCGGTCAGGCTGATGAAGATGTTGTCCGCGTCGGAGTCCACGCAGGCGATGATCGCCCGCGCGCGCATGATCCCGGCGCTCATGAGCACCTCGTCGTCGGCGGCGTAGCTCTCGATGTAGCGCACCCCCAGCGACGCCGCCTCCTCGCGGTGTGAGGGATCGGCGTCGATGGCGACATGCTTGACGCCGGCCAGCCCCAGATCGCGGGCCACCTGGCGACCGACGCGGCCGAAGCCGCAGATGATGAAGTGGTCTGAGTAGGAGTCGATCATGCGCTGGTTGCGGCGCTCTTCGCGCAGGCCGCTGAGCTGGCCGGAGACGAAGAACTCCGCCACCGTGGCCAACCCGTAAAAGAGCGTACCTATGCCAAACAGCTCCAGGAGGACGACCACGATCCGGCCGCCCACGTCCTGCGGGTCTTTGAGCGCGCCCAGCGTGGTCACGGTGTCCAGAGTCCAGACGAAGGCGTAGGCCACCGACACGCCCTCAGTGACGACGAAGGCGATGGTGCCGAGCACCACCACCCCCGCCAGCGCGGCCAGCAGGATGCTCAGGCGGCGAGTGAACGCCTCCCGCTCCCGGCGGGCTCGGCGGCGGCGCTCGAGGGACTGATGGTGGCTGATACGGCGGCGGTCGACGGGGATCGGCATGTCCGGACGCTGGGATTCTCAGTAGTGGTAGGGCTCGCGGGCCAGGATCTTGTGGCCGCGGTAGAGCTGCTCCAGCAGCACGACTCGGGCGAGCTGATGGGGCAGCGTGATCTCGCCCAGCGACAGCCGATGATCGACCTGATCGAGTTCGAGCCCGAACGGCCCGCCGATCACGAAGCACAGATCGCGCCCGCTCTGGCGACGGTCCTCGAGAAAGCGCGCAAAGGCCAGCGAATCGGGCTTCTCGCCGTCGCGGTGCAGCAACGACACAAACGCCCGGTCCGGCAAGCGCCGCACGACGTGGTCGTCCTCGCGAACCTCCACCAGCTCCAGGCGAGTGTGCCCGGCGAGGAGCCTCTGGTAGTGCTGCACGTCGTCGGCGAACGGGGGACGCAGCTTTCCCACGGCGACGACGACGATCCGCACGATGGGATACTAAGTGGATATGGACGATCCCAACACGCCCGAACGCCACATCAACATCCACTTCTCGCCGGACATCATGGCCGGCGTCTACTCGAACTTCGCCAACGTCAGCCACTCCGACTACGAGTTCACCATCACCTTCGCCCGCGTCGACCACGAGGTCGAGGACGACGAGATCCCCGGCGTCGTCGTCTCCCGGATCAACCTGTCGGCCCGGTTCATGAAGGAACTCATCGAGGCCATGCAGGACAACTACTCGAAATGGGCTCACGTGCGCGACGTCCAGAACCTCCCCGAGACCGAGACCGAGACCGGGCGCGAGGACAGATCTGAGTACGGTCCTGCTGAAGAGGACTGATTCGCGGTCCGTCCTGGGCAGCGATCACCCTCCTTTCATGCCGGTCACCCCTTCCGCGTTCCCGCCTGACCGATGACGGACACCACGCACCAGCCCCGGTTGATGACGCGCCCCCGCATCGGCGTGCTCCTGCCCAACTTCGATGCCGTCGGCAGCGGCAAGCCACTCCCGGTCGTGCCGGCCGCCCGCCTGGCCGAGGAGCTCGGCTTCGGCGCCGCCTGGGTCGGTGATCACCTCGCCTGTCCGGCCCCTGGGCTCGACGCTCCGTCCTGTCTGGCCGCGGCCGCCGCGGTCACGGAGCAGATCCGGCTCGGCCTCAGCGTGATGCTGCTGGGCCTGCGCGCCCCGGCCTGGTCAGCCAAGATCCTGGCCACCATCGATCACCTGTCCTCGGGACGCCTGGTCCTCGGGGTCGGCGTCGGCGGTGAGTTCCCGGTCGAGTTCGAGGCCGCGGGCGTGCCCGTGCGCCAGCGTGGCGCGCGCCTGGACGACGCGCTGCACGTGATCCGCGATCTGCTCGCCGGCCGGCCCGTGCACTACGAGGGGCGGGCGATCACCGTCACCGCCCCGTCCCTGCAACCCGCCATGGCCACCCCGCCCCCCATCTACATCGGCGGCCGCGGCGAGGCGGCGCTCAGGCGGGCCGCGCGGCACGGCGACATGTGGCTGCCGATGTGGCTGACGCCCGACCGGGTGGCCGAGCGTACGCAGCAACTGGCCGACCTGGCCGAGCTCGAGGGCCGTCCCGCCCCGGGGACCGCGCTGCTCATCGGCGTCAACATCGACGACGACCGCGCCCGGGCGCGTGCCGAGGCCGAGCTGCACATCCGCGGCCAGTACCGCATGGGGCTGGACAAGATCGAGCACTGGACCCTGCTCGACAGTGTCGACGGGGCCGTCGAGCAGCTCGAGGCCTACAGCCAGGCGGGGGTCGAGGAGTTCGTGTTGATGCCGCTCGGCCGCGAGCCCCTCACCCAGTACGAGCGCCTGGCCGAGGTCCGGCGGCAGTTTGAGTCGGCGTTCGCGACCCCGGGGGCGTCCTCAAGGGCCCAGGATTGAACAGCGAGGCCACTTACCGCTACGACCCCTCGGCCTTCCGCGAGGTGTTCGAGCGCCGCTTCACCTACCTCGCCGGCGTCTATCGCAACAGCCACCGTTACGCCCGCCGCCACGCCCTGCATGACCCGGCCACGGATCGCCGCTGGACCTACGCGGAGCTGTGGGCCGACACCGGGCGCCTGGCCGCCGGTCTCAAGGAGCGGGGCCTGGGAGCGGGGGACGTGGTGGTGTTCGACCTCTTCAACTGCGCCGAGTTCGTGCTGGTGTGGCTCGCCGCGCAGCGGCTGGGCGCGATCGCGGCTCCGGTCAACTTCCGCCTCTCCCCCGGCGAGGTGGCCCATGTCCTGGACGACAGCCGCCCGGCGGCCTTCGTCTACGACGCCGCGCTGGCAAAGACGGCCGCCGCCGCCCTGGCCCTCGCAGCTCACTCACCCCGGCTCACCGCGATCGTCGCGTCCGATGGCGGCGACGCCGCGAGCACCAGCGCCGCCACCCCATTCTCAGAACTCATGACGGGCACCGAGGCCGTCCCGGATATCCCCGAGGGCATCACCGCCTACGACGAGACCACGCGCCTCTACACCTCCGGGACCACCGGGATGCCCAAGGGCGTCTCGCTGAGCGGGCTCGTCGACGTGCTCTCCGCCCACGACGTGATCATGCACTTCCCGCTGTCGCCCGAGGACCGCACGCTGAACATGACCCCGTGGTTTCATCGCGGCGGTCTGTACTCGGGAGGTCCCAACCCGGTGCTCTACTGCGGCGCCGAGGCGGTGGCGTTGCGCCAGTTCGATCCGGGCACCGTGCTGGACTGGGTCCAGGAGCACGGCCTCACCTTTCTCATCGGCGCGCCGACCAGCCTGGCCATGCTCACCGCCGAGCAGACGGCCCAGCCACGGGACCTTCAGACCCTCAACGGGATCGTGACCATGGGGGCTCCGCTGGACCGCGAGGCCTGCCTGCGCTACCAGAAGGTGCTGACCCCGCGGATCTTCAACGGGTACGGGACCACCGAGGCGTTCTGGAACACCTTCCTGCGTCCGTCAGACCTGCCGGACCATGCCGGCTCGGCGGGCCGGGCGTGCACCGACGACGACGTCGCCGTCGTGAAGATCTACGAGGACCGCCACGCCGATCCCGCCGATCACGCCGCCAAGGACGGCAGCGAGGTGGGCGAGGTGGTCGTCCGCTCGGTCAAGGCCGGCTACGCCTACGTCAACCAGCCCGAGGAGCAGGCCGCCCGCTTCCGCGACGGATGGCTGTACATCGGGGACCTGGCCACGTGGGACGAGGACGAGTACGTCACGATCGTGGGCCGCAAGGACGACATGATCATCTCGGGCGGAGAGAACGTGCATCCCACCCAGGTGGAGGCCGTGCTGGCCGAGCACCCCGGGATCGCCGACGCCGCCGTGGTGGGGCTCCCCGACGAGCGCTGGGGCGAGCTGGTGGTCGCCTATGTCGTCCCCGCCGGCGACGGCCTGGATGCGGCGGCGTGCGAGGCTCATTGCAGCGGCCACCCGATGCTGGCGGCCTTCAAGCGCCCGCGTGCCTACCGGTTCGTCCCCGAGCTGCCGATGACCGCCACCGGCAAGAAACTCCACTACCTGCTGCGCGAGCAGGCCAAGCAGGACGCCGCGCACGGCGGCTTCGAGCGCCCGTGAGCAGGGACGCGCAGCGCCGCGACCCGGTCGTGACCGGGGTCGGCGCCATCACGCCGGTGGGCATGACCGCGCCCGAGACCTGGCATGCGCTGCTGGAGGGCCGTTCCGGGATCACCCCCATCGAGAGCTTTGACGCCTCCGACCTCCCCGTGCGGATCGCCGGAGAGATCCACGGCTTCGACGGCGAGGCGGTCATGGGCCCCAAGCGCTTTCGTCGCTCGGCCCGCTTCAGCCAGCTGGCCATCGCCGCGGCCCGCGAGGCGGTGGCCGACGCCGGGCTCGACACCGCCACCGAGGCTGAGCGGATCGGCGTCGTGGTCAACGCAGCGGTGGCCGGTGGCCCCGAGATCGAGCGCAACGTCCGCGCCCTGATCGAGCGCGGCCCCCGGGACCTGAGCCCCTACTTCGTCCCTTCGACGATCCTCAACATGGCCGCCTGCGAGGTGGCCATCGACCTCGGCGTCCACGGCCCGGTCAACGCGAGCGCGCTGGCCTGCGCCAGTGGGACCGCCGCCCTGCTGGAGGCGCGACGGCTGATCCTCGGCGGCGAGGCCGACGTGGTCATCGCCGGCGGGACCGACGCCGGGATCTCGCGCTCGATGTTCGCCGGCCTGGCCCTCATGGGCCCCCTGTCCGAGCGCAACGACGCGCCCGCGGAGGCCAGCCGGCCCTTCGACGCCGACCGCGACGGGTTCGTGTTCGGCGAGGGGGCGGTGGTGATGGTGGTCGAGTCCGCCGAGCACGCCGCCGCGCGGGGCGCGACTGGCTACGGCACTGTGGCCGGTGGCGCGCTGACCTCCGACGCCTTCCACATCTCCGCCCCCGAGCGGTCCGGCGTCCACGCCGCCCGGGCCATCGAGCTGGCGTTGAGCACCGCCGGCGTGGCCCCGGAGGAGCTCGATTACATCTGTGCCCACGGGACGGCCACCAAGGCCAACGACGCCTCCGAGACGCGCGCGATCCGGATGGCGCTGGGCCAGCGGGCCGACGACGTGCCCGCCAGCTCGCCCAAGTCGATGGTGGGCCACCTCATCGGCGCCGCCGGGGCGCTATCGGCGATGGTCTGCCTGCTGGCCATCCGCGACGGGGTCCTGCCCCCCACCACCAACCTGCACACGCCCGACCCCGACTGTGACCTGGACTACGTGCCACTCACCGCGCGCCGGGCGCAGGTGCGCACGGCCGCGGCCAACGCCTTCGGCTTCGGCGGCCAGAACTGCGTGATCGTGATGCGCGCGCCCGACGCGGGCTGAGCGAGCCCCCCAGCGCGGGCTACTCGGCCTGCGCGAAGGCGACAGCGGCGCCGATCCGCTCGGCCGTCGGCGGGTGGGTGGCCATCAGCCGCGACACCCACCGCGGCGGGTCCAGGTCGGACACGTTCTGCAGCGCGATCGTCCGCTCGAAGGAGACGAAGGCGTCGGGGGCGCCCGCCAACTCGAGCGCGAAGTGATCCGCGCGGCGCTCCATCGCCCGCGACAGGCGGTTGCCGACCAGGCTGATCGGGCCCGTGATCAGGCTCGCCGCCAGCGTGATCGCGGGCAGGGCGGCGGGGGTCCCGCGCTCGGGCGACAGCTCCCAGCTGAGCCGCTGCACGGCCAGCGCCGCCGTCGGCGCCACGATCGCCGCGTAGAGCAGGCCGCGCCACACGTCCCGGTGGCGGACGTGGGCGAGTTCGTGGGCCACCACCAGGCGGATCTCGTCGCGCTGGTAGCGGTCGATCAGGGTGTCGAAGAGCACAACGCGCTTGGTCGGTCCCAGCCCGGTGACGTAGGCGTTGGCCGCCGTCGTGCGCCGGCTCGCGTCCACCGAGAAGACCTCGCCGACGCTGACGTCCGCGGCGCGGGCCAGCTCCAGGACGTCCGAGCGCAGCTCACCCTCGGGCAGCGGGGTGAAGTCGTTGAAGATCGGGTCCAGGACGACCGGGGCCAATGCGGCGAGCCCGGCGCCGAACACCACCGCGCCGCTCCCCAGCGGCACCCACCACAGGCGCGGGAAGCGCCGGGTGACGGCGACGACCCCGGCGCCCGCGCCGCCCGCGAAGACGGTCTGGATGACCGCGGCCTTGCCGGCATCCCCCGCCCACGCTCCCCAGGACTGGGTGTCCAGGCCAACGGCCATCGCGCGCCGGCGGGAGATCGCCCGCAGCGGCAGCGTGGGCAGCGAGAGGGCCAGCGACAGCCCCGCGGCGGTGGCGGCCCCGCCAATCGGCCCCCGCCCGCCCGGCCAGGCGCGCCGCAGCGGCCGGGGCGGGCGCCGGACGACCCGCGCCAGAGCCATCGCGTCGATCAGGCCTCGCGTCAGCCCCAGCGCCAGCTGCGGTCGGGCGTAACGGCGGCCACGGTCGATCTCATCGGCGGAGAAGTAGGTCTGCACGTCGACCCGGACGGGCTCGAGGGCGGGTGCCCGGGGCGCGAGCAGGCGCCGCGCGGTCTCGGCGGTGCCGACCGCCAGCAGCACCGGCCAGAGAGCCCGAACGCGTGAATGCCCGCTCACCAGCGAGACTGTAGTGATGCGCGTCGCCATCGTCTCCGACATCCACGGCAACCGCCACGCGTTCGAGGCGGTGCTGGATGCCATCGGCGAGACCGACTGCCGGGAGCTGTGGTGCCTGGGCGACCTGGTCGGCTACGGCGCAGACCCGGACGCGTGCGTCGAGCTGGCCCGCGAGCATGCCGCGATCTGCCTGGCCGGCAACCACGATCTCGGGGTGCGAGGCACGATTCCGCTCGAGCAGTTCTCCCGCGGGGCAGCGGTGGCGGCGACGTGGACTCAGCAGACGATCAGCCCCGAGACGCGAGCGTTCCTGGATGGCCTCGAGCCCCAGAACGTCGAGGAGGCGGCGGCGCTCTACCACGCCAGCCCGCGCGACCCGGTGTGGGAGTACGTCCTGTCCCCGTTGCAGGCAGAGCTGTGCCTGGACGTCCAGGCCCGCCGGATCTCCCTCATCGGCCACTCCCACGTGGCCCTGTCGTTCTCACGCGTACCGGGCGCCCCCGCGACGGGTCAGACCCGTGGCGACGAGGAGGAGCTCGACCTGTCTGAGGGCGAGTGGCTGGTCAACCCCGGCAGCGTCGGGCAACCCCGGGATGGGGACCCGCGGGCGTCGTGGATGGAGCTCGACCTGGACGGGTGGCAAGCGGTGTACCGGCGCACCGACTACGACATCGGCGGCGCCGCCGCGGCGATTCGGGCCGCACGGCTCCCGGACTCGCTGGCCGAGCGCCTGCTCTACGGGCAGTAGCACCAGCCGCCGCCTCCTACAGGCACGCCGGAGCGGCCTGTAGGGGCTAAAGTCAGGCGCCAGATGGGCTTGGGCTCTCGAGCATTCCTGGCCGGCGGCCTCGGCTTCGCCGCTGCCTTCGCTGTCGCGTGCGGCGGCACCAATGGGCTGCTCTCAGCCGATCAGAACAGCAGCCTGACCAGCCAGCTCAACTCGGTCTCCGCGGCGGTGGAGGCCCACCAGTGCGGCGCGGCCGCCAGCGCGTCGGCGGCGCTCACCAACGCCGTCACCAACCTGCCGTCGACCATCAACACGACCCTGTCCCAGAACCTCAGCCAGGGAGCGAGCACGGTGGCGGAGCTCGCCGCCAAGGACTGCAGCAGCTCGAGCACTTCCACCAGCACGACGTCCACGTCCACCAGCACCGCGACGAGCACCCCCACCTCGACGTCGACCAGCACCCCGACGTCGACGTCGAGCAGCACGACGACGAGCACCACCACCTCGCCCGCAACCAATCCCACCACGCCGGGTACCTCTTCTAACCCCAACGGCGGCGTCAGCCCCGGCGGCACCGCCACCGTTGGCAATGGCGCCAACGGCGGCGGCAACGGCAACGGAGGCGGCGGCGCCGTCCAGGGCGGCAACGGACAATGACAGGCACGACCGTCATCGCAGGCAGATATCGGATCGAGGGCCGGCTCGGCGTCGGCGGGATGTCGACGGTCCACCTCGCCTTCGACAACCGCCTCGAGCGCTACGTGGCGCTCAAGCTGCTGGCCGAGCATCTCGCCGACGATCCGACCTTCGTCTCCCGCTTTCGCCGTGAGGCGCTGGCCGCGGCGCGCCTCGTGCACCCCAACATCGTCCAGGTCTTCGACTTCGGCTTTGACTCCGGCCATCACCAGCACTTCATCGTGATGGAGCACGTGTCGGGTAACTCGTGCGCCGAGCTCCTGCGCGACCACGGCCACCTGGACGTCGCCCAGGCCATCGACGTCGTCGGCCAGGCGTGCCGCGGCCTGGACTACGCCCACCGCAACGGAGTCGTGCACCGCGACGTCAAGCCCGGCAACCTGCTCGTCTCCGACAGCGACGTCGTGAAGCTGGCGGACTTCGGGATCGCCCGAGCGGCGGATCAGTCGAGCATCACGCAGGTGGGGTCGGTGCTGGGCACCGCCGCCTACCTGTCGCCCGAGCAGGCCCGCGGCGACGAGGCCGGCCCCCAGGCCGACCTGTACTCCCTGGGCGTCGTCACCTACCAGCTCATCTCGGGTCGCCTCCCCTACGAGGCCGCCTCGCTGTCGGAGTTGGCGCTCAAGCAGCAACGCGAGTCGCCGATCCCGCTTGACGAGCTCAACCCCGACGTGCCGCCGACGCTGTCCCAGGCGGTGGCGCTCTCGCTGGCCATCGACCCGCGCGACCGACCCGCCGACGCCATGGAGCTGGCCGAGATGCTGCGCGACGGTGCCCGCGGCGCCGGCCCCAGCCGCCCGACCCAGGGGTTTGTCACCAGCGCCACCCGCGTCGTGCCCGGGCAGCCGACGGGCGCCACCCGCGTCGCCCGAGCCGATCCGCCCACGCCGGCGTCACGGGCGCCCCGGCAGGTGCCGGCCCGGCGTCCCACGCGCCAGGAGGCCGCCGCGGCCTATGGCCGGCAGACCGCCGTCGAGCGCCCGGCGCCGTCTCGGAGCGGCCGCGGCTTCCGCCGCATGATGGCGGTGCTGGCGTTGCTCGGGGTGCTCGCGCTCATCGTGATCGCGGCGGTGACGATCTCCAACAGCACCTCCAACACCGTCGTGCAGTACCGCAAGGTGGTCGCCCACGACGCCCAGTCGGCGATCAACCAGCTGACCGACATCATCAACAAGTACACGAAGTAGGGGCGGCTCCGGCCAGGAGCGCCTCGGCCACCTCATCGAGACGGTCGGCCGTGATCGCCGCGCGCAGGTCGGCCATGAGCCGCCCCACGAAGCTGAGGTTGTGCAGTGTCACCAGCCGCAGGCCCGTGAGCTCGTGCGCGCGCAGCAGGTAATGCAGGTACCCGCGCGAGAATCCCGCCGAGCACGCGGGGCACGGGCACCCCTCCAGGATCGGCTCGCGTGAGCGCTGCCAGCGACCCTTGACCAGGTCCACGCGCCAGCGGTGGTCCGGGTCAGGGACCAGCGCGACCCCGTGGCGGCCCAGGCGCGTCGGCACGGCGCAGTCAAAGGTGTCGATCCCCTGCCGCACGCCCACGATGAGATCGTCGATCTCGCCGATTCCGAGCAGATGGCGCGGCCGGTCGGGGGCGACGCGGTCGAGCTGCAGCGTGGTCCAGTCGACCACCTCGTGCATCTGCGCCTTGTCCTGGCCCAGTGAGCCGCCGATGGCGATGCCCCCGCAGGCGCTGGCGGCGACCGTGTCGGTGGAGACCATGCGCAGGTCGCGCTCCACGCCGCCCTGGATGATGCCGTAGACGACCTGGCCCGCGGGCCCGTGGCGCTCGTGCCAGTCCAGGCACCGCGCCAGCCAGCGGTGCGTGCGCTCCATGGAGCGCGCCGTGTAGTCCCGGGTGACGTGGAAGGGCGTGCACTCATCGAACACCAGCGCGATGTCCGAGCCCAGCGCCGCCTGGACGGTCATCGACGTCTCGGGGCCCATGAACCGTTCGCCGCCGTCCAGGTAGGAGCGAAACCGCACCCCCTCCTCCTCGATGGCCAGGATCGTCCCGTTGGAGTCACGGCGGCCCGCGCCGCCGCCGGGCTGCCCGCGCCGGCCCTTGATCTCGTCGGCCACGCTGCCGTGGCCCATCGAGAACACCTGAAAGCCGCCTGAGTCCGTGATGATCGGCCCGCTCCAGCGCATGAACTCGTGCAGGCCCCCCATCTCGGCCACCAGCTCGTGGCCGGGGGCCAGGAAGAGGTGGAAGGTGTTGCCCAGCACCATCTCGTAGCCGAGCGCAGCAACGTCGCGCGGCTCGAGTGCCTTGACCGCCCCGCGGGTGGCCAGCGGAACGAAGGCGGGCGTCTGGACGTCCCCATGGGCCAGGTGCAGCGTCCCGCGGCGCGCGCGGGAGCCGGGACTGCGGGCGGCGATGGTGAACACCCCGGGACCGTATCCGGCCCTCGCCGCCAACGGCGTCTACGGCATGGCTTGGGAAGGTCCTGAGGCGTAGCGGCGACGACCGATCCGTGGCAAATTGCTCCGGCGCGCGCGGATTTGCCGCGGAATGGCCGCCCCGCGTGCATCTGGTAACAAACCCGCCGCAGAGATCGCGGTTTGTCATCGATTGGCTGCTGGGGCCGCCGCCGCGTCCCGTCCACCTTCCGAAGCCCCCGTTAGCCCCGTTTCGTACCCCGCGGCGCCCCGACCCCTAGACCACCCCGAGCCGTCTGCGGGGCGCGCTGTGAACATTCTCACCGCTCGCAAAGCCGCCGTTTGGGCAGCCGCGGACACACTGCCCCTGTGCCCGGTCGCCTCCTCAGCCTCGCGCTGCTCCTCGCCCTCGCCGTGTCCGCCTGCGGTGGCGGCGGGCGTGACGCCGCGCGGACGGACCCACAGACGACGACGTCCACGGCGCTCGGGGTGGGGCCCGCCGCCGCCGATGCCGCCGCCGACGCCCGCGAGATCGTCAACGTCTACCGCGCTGACCGCGCCGGCATGCTCAGCCCGGCCGTCAGCGGCGACCCCGCCCTCGTCTATGTCCCCAACAGCCTGAGCAACACCGTCGAGGTGATCAGCCAGCGCACGATGAGCGTCGTGGCGCGGTTTGCCACCGGCGCCCTTCCCCAGCACGTGACGCCGTCCTGGGACCTCAAGACGCTCTACGTCGACAACGACCTGGGCAACTCGCTCACCCCCGTCAACCCGCGCACCGGCCGGCCCGGACAGCCGATCCCGGTCACCGATCCCTACAACCTGTACTTCACCCCGAACGGTCGGTTCGCCATCGTCGTGGCCGAGCGGCTGGCGCGGCTGGACTTCCGGCGGCCGGGCACGATGACGCTCGTGCACTCGCTCTCGGTGCCCACCTGCCGCGGCGTCGACCACATGGACTTCTCCGCCGGCGGGCGCTACGCCTATGCCAGCTGCGAGTTCGCCGGGCGGATGATCGAGGTGGACCTGCGGACGCAGCGGCTCATGCGCACGCTCGTGCTCAACCACGGCGATGCCAGTCCCCAGGACGTCAAGCTCGCCCCGGATGGCCGGACCGTCTACGTCGCGGATCAGATCAACGGCGGGGTGTGGGAGATCGACCCCGCGACCTTCCGCGTGCTCGGCTTCCTGCACACCGGGGCGGGCGCCCACGGCCTCTACCCCAGCCGCAACGCCCGCTTTATGTACGTCTCCAACCGGCTGGCGGGCTCGGTCTCCGTGGTCAGCTTCCACACCCGCCGCGTCGTGCGGACCTGGCAGCTGCCGCTGCCGGCCAGCCCGGACATGGGCGGCGTCTCGGCCGACGGGCGCACGCTGTGGCTGAGCGGCCGCTACAACGCGGTTGTCTACGCCATCAACACGCGGACCGGGCATCTGCGGGCCGCGATCCCGGTCGGCGCCGGCCCCCATGGTCTGTGCGTGTGGCCCCAGCCGGGAGCGCACTCCCTCGGCCACACCGGGGTCATGCGCTGAGCCCCCGTCAGGCCCGGGCCGCGTCCGTGCGGTCCGGGCCTGCCGGGGGCTCGGCACTCACATCAGGTGACTACGCGGCGGCGGGCGCCTCTGTGGCAGGCGCCTCCGAGGCGGGTGCCTCCGAGGGGTTCTCGGAGCCCTCGATGGCCTGCGGCTCGCCTGCGGGCGCGCCGGCCACGGCGATCTGCACCTTGCGCGGAGCCTGGTGCTCCGGCTTGGGGACGGTCACCTCGAGCACGCCCTTGTCGAAGCTCGCGGCGACGGCCGCGGGGTCGACGCCCTCGGGGAGGGTCAGCGTGCGGCGGAAGGAGCCGTAGCTGCGCTCGACGCGGTAGTACCCCGCCTTGCGGTCCTGGTGCTCGGACTTGCGCTCACCGGAGACGGTGAGGACGTTGTCCTCGAGCTCGACGCTGACGTCGGACTCGGTCAGGCCCGGGAGGTCGGCCTTCAGCACGAACGCGCTGTCGGTCTCAACCAGGTCCATCGCCGGGATCCAGCGCCGGAACGTCGTGCCGTTGGCCGGGGTCGGGGTGTCGAAAAAGGAATTGAACAGCCGGTTCATCTCGCTCTGGATCGTGCCCAGCTCGCGGACCGGCTCCCATCGGATAAGTGCCATCAGAACCTCACTTGGAAGATCGGGGAAAGCCTTCGAACTACCTGCTTCTGCATTATGAAATCTCAGTCTAGCAGTGTCAAGTTTTCTATCGGTGCGGTGTAGAGAAGCTCTCGCTTTGGGCGTCCGGTACGCTCCGGCCGATGCCCGTCCCCTTCCGCGTCGCGCAGATCAGCGACCCGCACATCGGAGGCGACTGGGGAGGCCCGGACGCGGTCGGCGGCCTCGTCGCGGTGCTCGACGCGGTGTTCGCACTGCCCGATCGCCCCGACGCGCTGCTGGTCACCGGTGATCTGGTCGAGCACGGGACCGATGAGGGCTACCAGCGCATCCACGAGCTGCTCACCGCCACGCCGGCGCCGGTATACGTGCTGGGGGGCAACCACGACCGCCGTGAGGGGCTCCGGGCCCGCTTCGGAGTGCCCGGCGCTGCGGCGGACCCCGTGCAGTATTCCGCCGACCTCGGCCCGCTGCGGCTCGTCACCCTGGACACCACCATCCCCGGCCGGGCCGCCGGCGAGCTCGATGCCGAACGGCTGGCCTGGCTCGACGCCGAACTGGCGCTCGCGCCCGTGCAGCCGACCCTGCTGGCCATGCACCATCCGCCGGCGAGCACCGGCATGGCGCCGTGGGACGCGATCGGGCTGGATCCGGGGAGCCGGGCCGGGCTCGAGGAGGTCGTCGCCCGCCACCCCCAGGTGCACCGCCTGGTCGCCGGCCACGTCCACCAACCACTCCTCTCGGCGCTGGCCGGACGGGCGGTCCTCGCCATCCCCAGCACCTACGTCCAGGCGCAGCTCGACTTCACCGCGACGGAGATCCAGTTCGGGCCCGGACCGCCGGGCTTCGCCGTCCACGCCCTCGTCGACGGCGCGATCTCGACCTACCTGCACACGCTCGGCACCCCATAGCCGCGGCCCGTGCGCGCAGCCGCCGCGAGGCTAGGCCGAGCCCGAGCCCGAGCCCGAGCCCGAGCCGGGGGGCGCCTGGTCAAACCGCGCGTCGGCCCGGACCTCGTGCACGCGCTCGGCGGCGCGCTCCAGCCAGCCGGTGCGCTCGGCGGCGACGGCGTCGAACACCGGGACATAGGGCTTGAGGTCCAGGACGGGCGTGCCGTCGAGCAGGTCGACGCCGGCGATCTCGAGCGTCGCGCCGTGGATCGCCAGCAGGCGCACGACCGAGAGGCCGATCGGGTTGGGATGGCGCGGCGATCGCGTCGCGAAGATCCCACGCCGGCGGCTGTCGTCCAGGAAGGGGACGACGGTGAGCCCGCCGGGCGCCCCACGGTGCAGATGCGCGATCACATGCAGATGCGAGAACTCCTCGAGATCGGCCAGGCCCTCCACGAAATTCGGGTGGATCTCGATCTGCCCGTGGACGTCGGGGGCGCCCACGGACTGCAGGGGCATGCCCTCCAGCGTGGTGTAGGGCGAGCGGACCACGCCGATCGCCCGGTAGGTGATCGGGTCCGAGGCCGGCGAGGGGTCCACGGCGCGCGATGCTAGCCGGGGCGCCGCGCCACCAGCCCCGCCACGGCCCGCCTGCGCCCCCCGTGCTCCACCACGGCCTCGCGGTGATGGATGACCTCGAGCCCCGGGAAGGACGCGGGCAATTCGCCCACACCCAGGAGGTAGCGCGTCTCGACGTGGTTGCCCAGCGCCTCCCGGTCCGCCCGCGTGAAGGTCTCGAGGATAAGCAGGCCGCCCGGGCGCAGCGCGCGCGCCAACTCCCCGAAGAGGTCGCGCTGCAGATAGTTGATCTGGACCACGACGTCGTAGGCCGCGGCCGGCAGCCCGCCCTGCTCCAGATCACACCGACGAGGATGCACCCCGGACAGTCCGCGTGCCGCGGCGGCCGCCTGCAGCGCGTCGACGGCCACGTCCGAGACGTCCACGGCGTCGACGACAAAGCCCAGCTGCGCGAGATACCCCGCGTTGCGCCCGTCCCCGCAGGCGACATCGAGCGCCCGTCTCCCGCCCGCCTCGGCCACGTCACTCAGCAGCGGGCGCTGCTCCACCAGCCACTCACTCGGCGCACGCTCGAAGGCTCGGACGCCGCGCTCGCGGTAGCGGCGGTTCCAGCGCTCCCGTGCGTCGCCGGCCGTCAGCCGGCGGACCCGCGGTCTCTGACGATCCGCAGGTTGGTGGTCCGGGCCTGAAGGCGGTCCATCGCGGCCTCGATGTCGGTCGACGGCGGCTCGTTGGACCAGCGCTTGCCGACCTGCTGAACCTCGCCGGCGGCGTGCAATGTCTCCAGCCGCCTGACCGTCTTCTCGTGATTGAGTCCGGCCGCCTTGGCGATCCGGGCCACCGAGTGCTCGCCGTGCGGAAGCTCGCGCAGCGCCTTGCGCAGGCGATCCTCCCGAGGCGCGGACCGGGGCTTGGGCGTGGACTCGCCCGGCTCCGCGGCCTGGTCTGTTTCCGACTTCCCGTTGCGCCCGGCAGCCGGCTGGCCGCCACCCGCCGCCGCCTTCCCGTTGCGCGCCTGAGCCGGCCGCGCGGAACGTCCCGCGGTCGCCTTCTCGGCACGCTCCGGGGCGGCCCGTTCGGCCGGCGCCGCGGCAGCTTGCGCGGCCCGCGCGGGAGCCGCCGGCTCGGCCGCGGGGGCCGGGGGCGCGGCGCCGTAACGCGCGGTGCAGGCCGGGCACATCACCACGGGCGGCTGGCCTTCGTTGCGCACCACGGTGAACTGGCGCCAGCGGCGGCCGGTGTGACACATGGCACACCGGCGCCCGGCGCTTTCGATCTCCAGCAAATCCTCAGCAGTCATTCTGTGCATCCACGATAGAAGGTCCCGGAGAGTAGATCGAACCGGGCGCTCAATCCGCGGTGATCAACGATGTGCCGGTCATCTCCGCCGGCTGGTCGATCCCCATCATGGCAAGGAGGGTGGGGGCAACGTCGGCCAGTACCCCGCCGGAGCGCAGCGCGAGGTCCGGAACGGTCACGATAACCGGCACCGGGTTGAGCGAATGAGCCGTGTTGGGGGAGCCGTCGGGCTCGAGCATGTGGTCGGCGTTGCCGTGATCAGCGGTGATCAGGCACGCGCCGCCGGTCTCGAGCACCTCCCGCACGACGACCCCGAGGCAGCGGTCCACCGTCTGCACCGCCGTCACCGCGGCGTCGATCACGCCGGTGTGCCCCACCATGTCGGCGTTGGCGAAGTTGATGATCCCGAAACGCGGGGGGTCTCCGCGCCACGCCTCCACGAAGGCCTCCGCCGCCTCGGCGGCGCTCATCTGCGGCTTGTGGTCATAGGTGGGCACGTCGCGCGGGGACGGCACCAGCTCGCGCTCCTCCCCGTCGTACGCCGCCTCCTCGCCGCCATTGAAGAAGTACGTCACATGCGGGTACTTCTCGGTCTCGGCGACGTGGAGCTGGCGCTCGCCGCGCGCCGCGATCACCGCCGAGATCGTCGTCTTGGGCCGCTCGGGCGGGAAGGCGACCGGGTAGGGCCAGCCCTCCTCGTACTCGGTCATCATCGTGTAGTGCTTCACCGGCTCGCCGCCGTCGCGGTCAAACTCGTCAAACCCGGGCTCGGCCAGCGCGCGGGTGATCTCGCGCATCCGGTCGGGCCGGAAGTTGAGCCCCAGCACTGAGTCGCCGGGGCGGATACGCGCCTCCTCCCCCACCAGCGAGGGCGTGATGAACTCATCGGTCTCGTCACGCTCGTAGGCGGCACGCGCGGCGTCGGGGGCACGGTCACAGCGGTGCTCGGCGCGGGCGTGGACGAGCATGTCGTAGGCCAGCTTGACCCGGTCCCAGCGCCTGTCGCGGTCCATGGCGTAATAGCGGCCCACCACTGACCCGAAGCGCCCACACCCGCTGTCGCTCATCCAGCCCGCCACGGTCTCGAGGTAGCCGGCGCCGGACTTGGGGGTGGTGTCGCGCCCGTCGGTGAACGCGTGGACGACCAGATCGGGCACCTCCAGCTCCCGCGCGAGCGAGATCAACGCCTTCAGATGCTCCATGCTCGAGTGCACCCCGCCTGCGGAGACCAGGCCGATGACATGCACCCGGTCAAAACCGGTGAAGGCATCCCGCAGTACGCCGTTGGCGGCGAACTCCCCGCTCTCAGCGGCGGCGTCGATCCGGGTGAGGTCCTGCATGACGACGCTGCCGGCGCCGAGGTTGAGGTGACCGACCTCGGAGTTGCCCATCTGCCCGTCGGGGAGCCCCACGGCCGTCCCTGACGCGGTGAGGGTCGTCGTGGGGTAGCGCGCCCACAGCGCGTCGAACACCGGCGTATCGGCGAGCTCGACCGCGTTGCCGGGCCCGGGGTCGGCCAGGCCCCAGCCGTCGAGCACGATCAGCGCGGCGTGCTTGACCGGCAGCGTCTCGGGCCCGTCGGCCATCGTCAGGAACCCACCCGCTCGCCGCCTACGCGCCCGCGGCCGCGGCCGCGGCCGCGTCGACGATGGCAGCAAACGACTCGGCGTCGAGGCTGGCGCCGCCCACCAGGGCGCCATCGACATCGGGGAGGGCCAGAAGCTCGGCGGCGTTGTCGGGCTTGGCGCTGCCGCCGTAGAGGATGCGGGTGCGTGCGGCCTGCTCTCGAGAGCGATCGCCGACGAGCGCGCGGACGAAGGCGATCGCGTCCTGGGCCTGCTCCGGCGTGGCCACCTGGCCGGTCCCGATCGCCCAGATCGGCTCATAGGCGATGACGACGTCGCCCAGGCGCTCGGTCTCCACCCGCGCCAGGCCCTCCTGGACCTGGTGGCGGAGCTTGCGCTGGGTATCGCCGTTCTCGCGCTCGTCCTCGGTCTCGCCGACGCACAGCACCGGCAACAGCCCCGCGGCGAGCGCCGCCGGCACCTTCTGCGCCAGCGCCTTGTCGGTCTCGCCGAAGTACTCCCGGCGCTCGGAGTGGCCGAGGACCACGCCCTGGACGTCGAGCTCCGTGAGCATCGCCGCCGAGACCTCGCCGGTGAAGGCGCCGTGATCGGCCTGGTGCATGTTCTGGGCATAGACCGCCACCCGCGAGCCTCGCGTGGAGTCCACCATCGCGCCCAGCGCCGTGAACGTCGGGCAGATCGCGACGTCGACGCCGTCGGCCGACGACACCCGCGGCAGCAGCGCGGCGATGAACTCCTCGGCCTCGGCCACGGTCTTGTGCAGCTTCCAGTTGCCGGCGATGAGCGGGGTGCGCTTGGCCTCGGCCCCGGGATCGGGTGCGGGGGTCATCGCAGCGCCTCCACGCCGGGCAGGGCCTTGCCCTCGATCAGCTCCAGCGAGGCGCCGCCGCCGGTGGACAGATGGGTGACCTTGTCGGCGAGACCGAAGCGCTGCAGCGCCGCCACCGAGTCACCGCCGCCCACCACGGTCACCGCGGCGCTGGCGGCCACCGCCTCGGCCACCGTGCGGGTTCCCGCGGCGAACGGGGCCAGCTCGAAGGCGCCCATCGGGCCGTTCCAGAACACGGTCCCGGCGGTCATCACGAGCGTGGCGAAGGCCTCGGCGCTGCGGGGACCGATGTCCAGGCCCATCATCCCGTCGGGGACGTCGACCCCGTCGAGCGGCACCGGCTCTGCGTCGGCATCGAAGCGATCGGCGAGCACCAGATCGGAGGGGAGCTGGATCGTGGCCCGGTCATCCCCGCCCGCGGTGGCGATCACCTGACGGGCCAGCTCGACGTCCTCGTCGGCGCACAGCGAGTTGCCGATCGGGTGGCCCTGCGCCTTGAGGAACGGGAAGCACATGGCGCCGCCGATGAGGATCTCGTCGGCCACCTGCTGGAAGGCCTCGATGACGCCGAGCTTGTCGGAGACCTTGGCGCCCCCAAGCACCGCCACCAGCGGCCGCGTTGGCTTCTTCAGCAACTCGGTCAGCGTGGTCACCTCGCGCTCGAGCAGGAGCCCCGCGGCGTGCTCGGGCAGCTTGTGGGCCACCCCCTCGGTCGAGGCGTGGGCGCGGTGGGCGGCGCCGAAGGCGTCGTTGACGTAGACGTCAGCCAGCTGCGCCAGGTCGCCGGCCAGCTCGGGGTCGTTCTTGGTCTCCCCCGGCTCGTAGCGGATGTTCTCCAGCAGCACCACGTCACCGTCGGACATCCCGTCCACCACGGAGGCGACATCGGGCCCACGGGTGCCGGGCGCCAGCGTGACCGCGGTGTGCAGCAGCTCGCCCAGGCGCTCGGCCACCGGCCGCAGCGACAGCTCTGGCTCGTGGTCCTTGGGCCGCCCCAGGTGGGAGACGAGCACGAGCTTGGCGCCCTTGCCGCGCAGCTTCTCGATCGTGGGCAGCGCCGCGCGGATGCGGGTGTCGTCGGCCACCCGGCCGTCCTCGAGCGGGACGTTGAAGTCGACCCGGACGAGAACCCGCTTGTCCCGTAGCTCGCCCAGGTCAGACAGTTGTCTCACAGCAGCCGCTGCACGAGATCGGAGACGCGGTTGGAGTAGCCCCACTCGTTGTCATACCAGGACACGACCTTCACCATCGTCCCGTCCATGACCGAGGTCAGCGGGGCGTCGAGGATCGAGGACGCGGGGTTCTTGACGATGTCGGTGGAGACGATTGGATCCTCGTTGTAGAGGAGCAGCCCCTGCAGCGGCCCGGAGTCCGCGGCCGCCTTCATCGCCGCGTTGATCTCGTCGACGGTCGTCTCACGGTCCACCTCCACGGTGAGGTCCACGACGCTGCCGGTCGGCACCGGGGCGCGCACGGCAAAGCCGTTGAGCTTCCCGTTGAGCTCCGGGATGACCAGGCCGATGGCCTTGGCCGCCCCGGTCGAGGCCGGGATCAGGTTGACCGCGGCGGCCCGCGCGCGGCGCAGGTCACGGTGGGGCATGTCCTGCAGGCGCTGATCGGCGGTGTAGGCGTGGATGGTGGTCATCAGCCCGTGCTTGATGCCGATCGTGTCGTGGATCACCTTGGCGATGGGCGCCAGGCAGTTGGTAGTGCAGGAGGCGTTGGAGATGATCTGGTGGCTCTCGCGGTCATACACGTCGTCGAAGTTGACGCCCAGCACCACCGTGGTGTCGGGATTGGTCGCGGGCGCGGAGATGACCACCTTCTTGGCGCCGGCCTCCAGGTGCTTGGCGGCGTTCTCACGGTCGGTGAAGAGCCCGGTGGACTCGATCACGACGTCCGCGCCGAGCTCTGACCACGGCAGATCGGCCGGATCGCGCTCGGCCAGCACCCGGAGCTCCTTGCCGTCGACCGCGAAGCCGGCGTCGGTGGCGACCACGTCGCCGGGGAACGGCCCGTAGGTGGAGTCGTACTTGAGCAGGTGGGCGATCGTCTTGGGATCGACGAGATCGTTGACGGCCAGCCACTCGATGTCCGCGCCGCTCTCGTACGCGGCCCGGAAGACGTTTCGGCCGATCCTTCCGAAGCCGTTGATTGCGACCCGTACCGCCATGCGCTCTTGCCTCCGTTTCCTGCCTTGATCGTTCACTGCCGCCGCGCCGCCGGCGGCGGCCCAGCGAGCGACAGGCTACCTAAACGGGCCCGCGTTCCCCTGCCGCGCCGGGGCCTGCGACCCGGATGCGGGGCTGGCGCGACCATCTAGCGCCGGGACGCGACCTCCACCCGCAGCCGGTCCGGATCCAGCAGATATCCGGCGTAATAGCGCGGCCCGTACTGGGGTCGCGGTCCGGGCGCGCCGTCGTCGGCGCCCCCGTTGGCCAGCCCCGCCGCATGGGCGGCGTCGACGGCCGCCTTGCCGTTGGCCTGGAGCGCGAGATGGCCGTAGCCCGGTGCGGGCGGACGGCCGCGCTGGGTGAAGAAGAACAGCGGCGCGTTGATCCCGTAGGCGACCAGGTGCTCGTTCTCGACCAGGCGCCTGGCCCCCAGGGCGAAGAACACCGCGTCATAGAAGCGCGACGTCCGGCCCAGGTCGGAGACCTCGAAGCCGATGTGCTCGATCACGCGGGCTCTCCGACGTCGCGGTGCAGGACGTCGACCACGTAGCCCTGCCGGCCCGCGTAGCGCTCGGCCAGGTGCAGGGCGACCGCCACCGACCTATGGCGCCCCCCGGTGCAGCCGATGGCGACGACGAGGTGGGCCTTGCCCTCGGCCAGGTACTGGGGCAGCAGGTAGTCGAGCATCGGGTGCAGGTGCTCGTAGAAGACGTCGAGCGCCCCCTCCCGGTTGATGTAGCTGACGATCCGGTCGTCGGCTCCCGTGAACGGGCGCAGGTCGGGCTCGTAGTGCGGGTTGGGCAGGAAGCGGACGTCGAACAGCAGATCGGCGTCGCGGCTGGAGCCGTACTTGAAGCCGAAGCTCTGAAACGTGACCGCCAGGCGTCCCGGGTTCCTTGACTGCAGGAGCTCCTCGGTGAGCTTGCGCCGCAGCATCGCTGCCGTGAGCTGGCCGGTGTTGATAATGACGTCGGCGCGCTCGCGTACCGGCGCCAGCAGCTCGCGCTCACGACGGATTCCGTCGGCGACGCTGCCCGACGGCGCCAGCGGATGGCGGCGGCGCGTCTCCTTGTAACGGGTGAGCAGCGCCTCCTCATCG
Organism: uncultured Actinomycetota bacterium; assembly: GCA_963758035.1. Taxonomy (GTDB): domain Bacteria; phylum Actinomycetota; class Thermoleophilia; order Solirubrobacterales; family Solirubrobacteraceae; genus Palsa-465. The sequence continues at coordinate 820,050 of CAVWTW010000007.1, read as the reverse complement.
GCCTCCAGGAACAGGATGCGGTGGCGCACGCCCGATGTCCGCAGGTCGTCCAGCATCGCGGCCAGGCCGTCGAAATAGCTGCCGCCGCGGGCATCGGAGACGACGGCCGCGCGCGCCACCTTGGACCCCTCGTGCTTGAACAGGTCGACCAGCGAGCGGATCATCTCGGGCGGCAGGTTGTCCACGCAGAAGTAGCCGTCGTCCTCGAAGGCCGCCATCGCGGTCGACTTGCCGGCCCCCGAAAAGCCCGTGATCACCACCAGATCGGTGAGCGCGGAGCCCTCACCGGGAGCGGGTCCGTTGCTGCCAGCGCGACTCGTCATCGAGACAAAGCTTGACGGGTCAAGCGGACACGGGGTGACGTATATGTGTACAGGGTGTGGCAGTATGGCCCGCTGTGCTTCGCCGCCGCGTCTGCATCGCCATCGTGGCGGCGCTCGGATTCGTCTTGCCCGGGGCGGCCGTCGCGCGAGCCGACGTTCTCAGCGCGGGGGTCTCGACGACGCCCACCGGTCAGGAGATGGCCCCCGGGTTCCTGGGGGCCTCCTTCGAATACCGAGCGCTGCATCAGTACACCGGCCGTGACCCCCGCGCCGTCGATCCGGCGCTGCTCGGGCTGCTCGGCGGTCTGGCCCCCGGCCAGTCGCCGGTCATCCGGATCGGGGGCGACAGCACCGACGGGACGTGGTGGCCGATCCGCGGCCAGATCGCCCAGGGCGGCATCTACTACCCCCTGACCAAGGGCTGGCTGCGCACCACCCAGGCGCTCGCCGCCGATCTGAAGGCCAAGCTCATCCTCGGCATCAACCTCGCCGCCGGGCGCCCCGCGATCGCCGCCGCGGAGGGCCGAGCGTTCATGGAGGGGATCGGGCGCAAGTACATCGACGCCTTCGAGATCGGCAATGAGCCCGACCTCTACCCGGTGTTCCCCTGGTACAAGGACCGTCGCGGCCACATCTATCGGGCCCGCGGGCGCGGCTATGACCTCAGCGCGTACACCAAGCAGTTCAGCCAGTGGGCGCGGACCCTGCCCAGCGTGCCCCTGGCGGGTCCGGCGGTCTCGGGGCCCGGGTGGCTGGGCAAGCTGGGGTCCTTCATCGGTACCGCACCTCGCTTGGGCATGGTCACCTACCACCGCTATCCGCTGCGCGCCTGCGTCACGGACCCCGCCAGTCCCGGCTTCCCGTCCATCCCCAACCTCCTGGCCGATGGCGCATCCGCCGGTCTGGCCGCCCCGATGGCACCGTTCATCAATGTCACCCACCGCCACAACCTCCCGTTCCGCGTCGCGGAGATGAACTCGGCGTCGTGCCAGGGCGCGAAGGGCGTCTCGGACACGTTCGCCTCGGCGCTGTGGGCGCTGGACACGATGTTCCAGTTCGCCTCGGTCGGCGTCGATGGCGTCAACTTCCACATGCTCCCCGGCTCCAACTATGAGCTGTTCACGGTCTCCCACAGCAGCACCGGCGCCTGGCAGGCGTTCGTCCATCCCGAGTACTACGGCCTGCTCATGTTCGCCCAGGCCTTCCCGCCCGGGGCGCGGCTGCTCAAGACCACGGCGCCGGCCGGCCCGGTGAAAGTGTGGGCGACGCAGGGCGGTGACGGCGCCGTGCGCGTCACCCTCATCAACAAGGACCCGGGCGCCGAGCACGACGTCTCGCTGTCGGTCCCCGGCGCCACCACCCCCGGATCGCTGGAGACGCTGCAGGCCCCGAGCGTCAGCGCGACCGATGGCGTCACCCTGGGCGGGCAGAGCTTCGGACCCGAGACCACGACGGGCACCCTGCCCGCTCCGTCGACCACCCCGGTGGCGCCCGTGGCCGGCACCTACACGGTGCCGCTGCCCGCCGGCAGCGCGGCGATGCTCACCATCGGCGGCGGGGGCGGCGGCGGCATCGGGCTCACCGCACAGCGCTAGCAGCCCCGCGGGCGGGCGAGCCGGCACCCCTACACCCCCGTCTTGTGCAGCTCGCGGTACATCTCGCGGGCGAGCTTGCCGGGCAGCCCCGGCACCGACTCGAGCTCCTCGCGGCTCGCCGCCAGGATCGCGTCGGGCGAGCCGAAGTGGGCCAGCAGCGCGCGCTTGCGCGCCGGGCCGACGCCGGGCAGGTCGTCCAGGACGGAGGCGGTCATGGCGCGGTCGCGGCGGATCCGGTGATGGGTGATGGCGAAGCGGTGGGCCTCGTCGCGCACCCGCTGCAGCAACTGGAGCTCCGGGGTGTCATGGGCGAGGACGAGCGGAGCCGCGCGGCCGGGGATGAACACCTCCTCGATCCGCTTGGCCAGCGAGATCACCGTCACGCCCCGGTCGCGGAAGCCCTGCAGAGCGCGCAGGCCGGCCGCCAGCTGGCCCTTGCCGCCGTCGATGACCACGACGTTGGGCAGTGCGGCGAAGCTGGGGTCATAGTCCTTGTCGTGGGGTGAGACGTCGCGCTGCTGCTCCCAGCGCGCGAAGCGCCGGCCCAGCACCTCTTCCATGGCGGCGAAGTCATCGGGCCCGTAGTCGCCGTCGTCATCCTGGGCGGAGGCGTCGCCGACGGTGAACACCCGGAAGCGGCGGTAGTCGGACTTCTTCGGTGCCCCGCCCTCGAACACCACCATCGAGGCCACGGTGTTGGTCCCCATCAGCGTGGAGATGTCAAAGCACTCGATCCGCAGCGGGACGGTGTCGAGGCCCAGCGCCTGCTGTAGGCCGTCCAGCGCCTCGACGCGCTGCTGGCGGCGGCGCTCGGAGCGCAGCTTCTCCTGGTCGATGGCGAGGATGGCGTTGCGCTCGGCCAGCTCCAGGATGCGCCGCTTGTCGCCGCGCTCGGCGGGGCGGATCTCGACGGCGGTGCCGCGGCGGGCGCTGAGCGCCTCGGCCAGGGGCGCGAGGTCCGCGGCGCTCCCCACCTCGCGCTGCACCACCACCAGCGGCGGCACCGACATCGCGCTGGCGTAGTACTGCAGGATGAACGCCTCGGCCACCTCCGACAGCTCGGCCCCCGAGGCGTTGTCGAGGTAGAAGCTCTGGCGATCGGACAGCACCCCGTCGCGGATCTGGAACACCTGGGCGTTGGCCTCGCCCTCGGCCACCGCCACCGCGATCGCGTCCATCGACCCGTCCTCGTGGGCGACGCGCTGTCGCTCCAGCAGCGACCGCACGGCGCGCAGCCGGTTGCGCTCACGCGCGGCGTCCTCGAAGCGCTGCTCGGCGGCGGCGAGCTTCATCTCCTCGTTGAGCGCCCACTCGATCTCCTTGTAGCGCCCGGACAGGAAGGCGATGACGCCGTCGATGGCCTTGCGATAGCCCTCCTTGTCGACGTAGCCCACGCAGGGGGCCTCGCAGCGCTTGATGTAGTAGTCCAGGCACGGCGAGCCGCTGCGCCGCCCCGGCTCGGGGCCGTCGCAGGAGCGGAACATGAACACCTTGCCCAGGACCTCGAGCGTCGAGCGGACCCGCTTGGCGTTGGAGTAGGGCCCGAAGTAGGCGCGGTCGCGGCGGTGGCGCTCGCGGGTGAAGTACACCCGCGGGAAATCCTCGTCGAGCGAGATGGCGATGTAGGGGTAGGACTTGTCGTCGCGCAGCCGGATGTTGAAGCGCGGCTTGTACTGCTTGATGAAGTTCTGCTCCACCAGCAGTGCCTCGGACTCGGTGTGCACGACCAGGGCCTCGATCTGGGCGATCATCGGCAGCAGGTCGTGCCCGGCGCGGGTGCTGGGATTGGAGAAGTGGGAGGCGACGCGCTTCTTGATCGAGATCGCCTTGCCGACGTAGATCACCTTGCCGCGCTCGTCGCGAAACAGGTACACGCCAGGCTGGTCGGGAAGGTCGCGACGCCGGTCAGCGGGAAAGACAGCCATCTGAATTCGATGTTAGGACTCGCCGGGGGCGGGTTTTGTCCTCGACCACGCTGCTTGCGGGTGTCAACGACAGCTGGGGAGAGGGGGTGCGTTCGGTTGGCCCGGGGCGTCAGCAGCGCACGAGGAACGACCGTTGCGTGACAAACCGTCAACTGGGCCGGAGGTTTTCCCGGAAACGGTCGTATAGCAGCCACTTCGTCACAGACCTCGTGGCCCGCGACGAGTTTGTCACCGATCGGCTGCTGGATCGCCCGGCGCCGCTCAGTCCACCGTGAACGCCAGTGCCACCCCACCCGCACCCAGCACCAGCGCGACCAGCGCCAGCACCTCCCCGGTCCCCGAGCTCACCGCGTTGGCGCTGTAGGCGGGTGGGCTCAACGTGGGGTCAAACAGCAGCGCCCCGTTGGTCGGGGGGGCGCTCAGCGCGTGGATCACGAAGGCCAGTGCCACCGCCAGCGCGAGCGCCACCGCGATGCGCCGGCCCCGCCCGCCCCACAGGGCCACCGCGATCAGCCCCCCGGCCACGAGCGCCAGCAGCACGTCGGCGCCCGAGTACACCTGCCAGGCGGTGGGGTTGGCCGGGACGCGCGCCAGCGCCGCGGTCGCGCCGTAGCGCGCCCTGGCCCCCGCCGACAGCTGATGGCTCCAGGTGAGAAACAGCGAGCCGAGCAGCAGCGGCCCGGCGATCGCCATCAGCCAGTCGGAGATCGTCTCACGCGCTCCCTTGCTCACGGCGGCGGCAGTGTACGCGTCGCGGCGGGGTGGGGTGGGTGGGTCTGGTTCCCGCGGGCGTGGGCTCAGTCGCGCCGGGCGGCCCAGATGACCGCGCAGCCCACATACACCGAGGCGCCCACCAGGACCAGCCAGGCCACCGACCCGGCCGGGCTGTTCCACAGGCGGTGGGTGGCGGTCAGGGTCACCGCCAGCACCCCGATGGCGATGTACAGCAGCGCGCGCCGGCTGTCGGGCAGCAGGTACAGCGAGCCGCGGTGCTCGCGGTACATGACCGTGGCCACCCACACCCCCGCGCCCAGGAAGAGGAGGTAGAGCGCGGTGAGTACGACGTTGGCGCCGGTCCCGCCCCCGGGCAGGATGGCCACCATCGCCGCGATGACGGCGATGATCGCGACGTTGCGGACGGCGGGGCTGACGTTCATACCGACAGCGTACGCCGTGCCGCGCCCCCCGGCGTCGGATGGGCCGCGTCGCGCGCGGGCTCCAGGCACGCGGCCACCGCGGGCGCGGGCGCCGACTCGGGGACGGTCCCGTCGGCGCGCTCGGCCGCGAACCGGTACCCCACCCCGAAGTGGGTGTGGACGTAGCGCCACTCGGGCGAGATCGCCTCGAGCTTCTGGCGCAGCTTGCGCACGAACACGTCCACTGAGCGGTCGCCCCGCGCCATCGTGTAGCCCCACACGCGCTGGTAGATGTCCTCGCGCTCGAGCACCCGCCCGCCGGCGCCGGCCAGCTGGGCCAGCAGCTCGTACTCCTTGCGCGACAGCGTGGCGGGGGTGCCGTTGGCGTAGGCGTCGAAGCGGTCGGGCCGGATGGCCAGCTCGCCCGCGGTGACGATCTCGTTGGCGTCGGGCAGGTCCCCGGCGCGGCGGCGGCGCAGCACCGCCTCGATGCGCGCGACCAGTTCCTCGGGGTGGCAGGGCTTGGTGATCCAGTCATCGGCGCCCGCGCGCAGAGCGCGCACCCGGTCGGCCACGGGCGCGGCGCGACTGCACACCAGCAGGGCCAGCCCGGGGAGCCGCTCGGCCACCCACTCGATGTAGCCCAGCCCGGTGATCGCCGGGTTGACGATCAGCGCGTGCAGCTTGAGCGCCGTCAGCTGCTCGGGGTCGGCGGCATAGCCGATGACCTGGCTGTCCCACCGGTTGGCGGCAAAGCGGCGGTCCAACACCGTGATCATCCCGCTGTCATCGTCGATCAGCGCGATGCGCAGAGCCGAAGCCGGGAGGGGCTGGGGCATTGATTTTCAGTCTAGTGCGGGCCCATGACGGTGCCCCCGGGCCCTCCGGCGCGGCTCAGCCGGCCACGGCCTCCCACCGCTCATACAACTCCGCCACCCGCTGCTTGGCCTCCTCGTGGCGGGCCGTGGACCGCGCGGTGGCCTGTGGCGTCGCCCAGGCAGCGGGATCGGCCAGCTCATCCTCGACGGTGCGCAGCGCCGCCTCGGCGCTCTCGATCTCGGCCTCCAGACCGGCCGCACCCCGCCCCGCTTTCGCCTTGGCCTTGGGCGGGTTGCGCTTCTTCGCGCCAGAGCCCCCGGCCTTGTTGCCGTTCGCCTTGCCCGACGCCGCCGTGGCCTTGGCCTTGGCCTTGGCCGGCGCAGGGGCCTTGGCGCGCTCCTCGCGGACGCGCAGGTACTCGGGCCAGCCCCCGACGTAGCTGTGCAGCTCCTGGTCCTCCAGGGCGACGGTCCGCGTCCCGATGGCGTCCAGGAGCGCCCGGTCGTGGGAGACGAGCAGCAGCGACCCCTCAAACTCACGCAGCGCCCCTTCCAGGGCCTCGCGGCTCTCGAGGTCCAGGTGATTGGTCGGCTCGTCCAGGATGAGCACGTTGGCCCCGGAATGGACGAGCACGGCCAGCGACAGACGCCGGCGCTCACCTCCGGAGAGGCCGTCCAGCGGCTTCTCGGCGTCCTCGCCGGAGAACAGGAACCGCCCGAGCAGGGCCCGCGCCTTGGCCGGGGTCAGCCCGGTGGCCCGCTGCGCGGCCTCGAGCACCGTGCGCGCGGTGCCGGCGTGGAGCTCCTCGGCGTGCTGGGAGAGATAGCCGAGCTTGACGTTGTGGCCGGTGAGGAGCTTGCCCGCGGGCAGCTCCCGCCGGCCCGCCAGCGCCTCGATCAGGGTCGTCTTGCCGGTGCCGTTGGCCCCTACCAGCGACACGTGCTCGCCGCGCTCGAGCCACAGCTCGGCGTCGTGCAGGAGCTCCTTGTCGCCCGCCGACAGCTCGGCGTGCTCGAGCTCGAAGACCACGCGGCCGCTGCGCTCGGGCGGCTTGAAGGCGAACTGGAGCGCGGCGCCGTCGGTCGCGTCGGCCGACAGCCGCTGGATCTTTGACAGCTTCTTGACTCGCGACTGGGCTTGGCGCGCCCGCGTCCCGGCCCGGAACCGGGTGACGAACCGCTCCAGGCGCTCGATCTCGGCCTCCTGGCGCTCGATCGCCCGCCCCAGGGCCAGCTCGCGCGCGGCCTTCTCCCGGCGCCACTGGTGCCAGGTCCCGGAGAAGAACTTGCCCCGCCCGGCCTCGAGCTCGAGCACCGAGGTGCCCACGGCCTCCAGGAACCAGCGGTCGTGGGCGACGAGCACGATGGCGGCGTCCAGGGAGGTCAGGTGGGCCTCGAGCCATTCCAGGGACTCGATATCGAGATGATTGGTTGGCTCATCCAGGAGCAGCAGATCAGGCGTCCCCGCCAGGGCACGACCGAGGGACGCGCGCGTGAGCTCACCCCCGGAGAAGGTGGCCAGCGAGCGGTCCAGATCGGCGTCGTTGCGAAAGCCGAGACCGTGCAGGGTCGCCAGCGCGCGGTCGCGCCAGGCGTAGCCGCCGGCGTGCTCGAGCGCCGCCTGGGCCGCGGCGTAACGGCCGAGCGTCGCCTCGTCGTGGGCGCCCTGGGCCATCGCGTCCTCCAGCGAGGACAGCTCCCGCTCGATGGCCACCAGCTCGGGCGCGCCCGAGAGGATGTACTCGCGCAGGCTCAGGTCGCGGTCGCGGGGCGGGCGCTGGTCGTGCAGCTTGACCTTGGCCCCCTTGCTGAACACCAGCTCGCCCGTATCGACCGAGGCCTCGCCGGCCAGCATCCGCAGCAGCGTCGTCTTGCCGGCCCCGTTGCGGCCCGACAGGGTCATGCGGTCGCGGCGCTCGAGCTTGAACGAGATCCCCCGCAGCAGCGGCTCTCCCGCGATGTCCTTGCCCAGATCCGATGCGATGACGACCGCCATGAGGCTGATGGTAGGAGGCGGGTGGGTGGGGATGGGGGCGCGGGTAGCATCGCGCCGATGCGCCGCTCCCGCCGTCGGGCCTACGCCCCCGTTCCCCCGCACGAGATGCTCCCGGCCCGGACGGTGATCGTCTCAGGACGCGGCGAGTTCTTCGTGCGCGACAGCGGCGAGAGCGATCCGGTCCGGCCCACGGTGATGCTCCTGCACGGCTGGATGGTGACGGCGGACCTGAACTGGCACGGCGCCTATGACGCGCTGGTCGCGGCCGGCTACCGGGTGCTGGCGGTCGACCATCGCGGGCACGGCCGGGGGCTGCGGGTGCTGACCCCGTTTCGGCTGGAGGACTGCGCCGCCGACGCCGCCGCGGTCCTGCGCGAGCTCGGCGCGGCCCCGGCGGTCGTGGTCGGCTACTCGATGGGCGGCGTCATCGCCCAGCTGATGGCCCGCGACCACGCCGAGGTGATGAGCGGGCTCGTGCTCAGCGGCACCTGCCAGCACTTCCAGGACCCCGAGACCCGCAAGCTGTGGAAGTGGATGGGCCTCGTCGGGCTGCTCCTGGGCCTGGCGCCGCGCTCGTTCTACCGGTTGGGCTTTCGCAGCGCCAAGATCCGCCTCACTGAGCGCACCGCCTGGTGGCTCGCTGAGCTCATGCGCCATGAGGCGCGCGACGTCGCCGCGGCCGGACGGGAGCTGGGACGCTTCGATTCGCGGCCGTGGCTGGCCCCTTTGGCGCGTCCGGCGACCGCGATGGTCCTCACCACCCGCGACCAGATGGTGGCCCCCGCCAAGCAGCGCGAACTGGCCCAGGCCAGCGGCGCGCAGGTGTTCGAGGTGGACATCGACCACCTCGAGGTCGCCGACCGCTCAGACGTCTACAACCCCGCGCTCATCTCGGCGGTGGCGGCGGTGGCGGCGCCGCAGAGCGTCCCCGTCGGCTGACTGCCTGAAGCGGTACCCTTTTGGCCATGCGACGTGCTCGCTTCACGATCACACTGGCGCTGTTCCTCGGCGTGCTGCTGACCTTCGCGCCCGCGGCCTTCGCCCACGCCAACGGCGGCCAGGGCTGGTTCGGCGAGACCAACGACCAGCAGATCACCACCGCGATGTTCATCGTGATCGTGTTCTTCCCCACGGCCATCGCCCTGTTCTCCATCATTCAGTGGAGGCTGGACAAGCGCAAGCACGCTCGTGAGGACGCCGTGAAGGCCCGTGAGTCCAGCGCGGACTGGCGCGGCGGCTGGTAGCCGCCGCCACCCCGGCCCCGCGAAGCGTCCCCTCCTGCTCCTGCCGTCACGCAGGCTTGACATCCTCGGCGTCGCTGAACCGCTCCGTGACCACGGAGCGCAGCAAGGGCACGATGACGGCCGGCACCAGCAGTGGCAGCAGGAGCAGATGCAGCCAATCCCACGCGGTGTTGCCCGTGAAGCCGGTCCAGCGCCAGTGCGCCAGGTAGCCGGCCAGCACCAGGCCCAGGAACGCCGTCAGCCCCACGACCAGCGCGACCGCGTGTCGCCGGCCCCACTCTGGCCGCAGCTCCACCAATACCGGGATCAGCGCCACCGCCACCGGTAGGGCGGCGAGGTTGAGCCAGTCCCACAGCGTGTTGCCGACGAAGCCCGTCCACGCCCACGGCACGAGATAGCCCGCCAGGACAACCACGACAAAGGCCGCCGCCAGGAGACCGACCGCCACCGCCCATCGCCCGGTCAACGGCGGGCGATGGCGCAGCCACAGTGAGATGACCAGCGCAGCGATCGGCAGCAACAGCAGGTGTAGCCAGTCCCACAGCGTCGCGGTGGCCCCGTTGACCCCGACCCAGCGCCAGTGTTCGCCGTAGCCGCCGACGAGCACGAGCAGCACCACGACGATCGCCACCGCGCCGATGGCCGGACTCGCGCCGCGGCCGGTCGTGGGACGGGACTGGTCGCTCACTCAGCGGCCCTACAGCTTGAACACCTGCATCAGCCGCTGCTCGTGCTCGGCGTCGATCCGTGCGATGACCTCGATGTGCTCCTCCAGCCCCGAGCCGCGCAGCTTCTCGGCCAGCAGTTCATCGACCTGGAAGATCCCGGCGCTGTTGGACATCGCGATCTCGACCCGGACGGCGCGGTCGCGCCCCGGGCTGATCTTGACCTCGTCGATCGCGTAGGCAGAGATGGAGTGGATGTTCTGCTGGCCGGCCTCGAACGGGATGCGGGAGCGGCCCCGGGCCATGTCCAGCGCGTCGGCGACGCGGACGATCCCCGCCTCGACGGTGAACGGCGCGCCGTCTGACCGGTGGCCGATGATGGCGTGCAGCGTCTCGGCCACGATGACCGAGCGCTCGGGCTCCTCGTAGACATCCTTGAGCAGTGAGGGCAGCTTGTCGGCGGTGAGGAACAGGCTGTAGCGCTCATGGTCGCGGCGGTGGATCGACATCCCGACGCAGTGCATGAGGCAGCCCGCCGCCACCACCACCTCGGCGTCGCGCTCGGTCATGCCGAAGTCCGCGACCACGCTCGGGGTCACCCCGCGGCGGAAGAGCAGCCGCGACAGTCGCAGGCCGATGTTGAGGACGATCTGGATGTGCACCCAGCTGTGATCTGACATGCCCAGCCGCCGCGTGGCGTTGATCGCCGAGACGTGCCACCAGGCCTTGAGCTGCTCATCGGCGTTGACGGCGGTCAACAGGCGCTCCAGCCGGCGGTTGCCCCGCGTCGGGGCCCGCACGCGCACCTCGGCGATGGCCTCACGGGGCGGAATGGCGGGTTCGGTGCTCACGCTCGGAGTGCTTCTAGCAGCACGCCCTCCCGGATGCCACCCCGACCGACCTGAATCGTCGCCTCCAGCAGCCGCGCGGCGCCCTGGAGGATGAGCAGTCCGGCGGGCAGCAGCCTCGCCCGCTGAGGGTCGATGAGAAAGCGCTCGGCCACCGCGCCGGCGGACGCGCCCGCCAGCACGGCCAGGGCCCGCTCGAAGGCCGCGGCGTCGAGCACCAGCCCGGCCACGCGGCCCAGCGAGGTGGCGCTGCCCCCGACCGCCACCACGACCTCGGGGCACGGAGGCGCCAGACCGGCCAGCGCGGCGGCGACGTCGTGGCGCGCGACGTCCAGCTCCGCGGGCGACGGCGGGTCGGTGTGCAGGCAATGGTCGGTGAGCGCGCCGGAGCCGATCGGCACCGACGCCCACCAGCCGACGCGATCGGGCACGACGCCGACGACGAGCTCCGAGGACCCCCCGCCCACGTCGATGACCCCGAGCCGCCGGCAGCGCGCCGCCGTCGCGGGCTCGAGCATCGCCGCCGCGCCATGGAAGGCCAGCCGCGCCTCGTCCTCGCCGGACACGATCTCCACCTGCAGACCGGTCCCGGCGGCGATCGCCTCCACCAGGACGCTCCCGTTGACGGCGGTGCGGATCGCGGCGGTGGCCACACCGCGGATCTCCTGCGCTCCATGGTCTCTGGCCACCGCGATCTGACCGAGGACAACGGCGACCACCTCCTCGATCTTGTCGGCGCCGATCACTCCCCGCCCGGCGAGCCCCTGGCCGATCCGCGTGAAGACACGCTCCTGGTGCACCTCCAGCAGCGCCCCGTCGACCCACTCGGCGACGAGCAGGCGGGTGGTGTTGGAGCCGATGTCGATGCAGGCGGCGCGCACGCCCACAGGACTGTGCACTACACGAGCGACTTGCCGCGTGGAAGGGCCGCCTCGTCGGCGGAGACATCGACGGCGGGCCCCCGCTCAGGCCGGGGGGCATGCGCCCTGCGGAAGGCGAAGGGCACGGCGATGGCGAACAGGAGCGAGCCGGCAGAGGCCACGGCGAAGGCGGCTCGCGACGACGCGAACTGCGCGATCAGACCTCCGGCCACGATGCCGACGCCGGGCGCCAGCATGGACATCGAGTCGGTCAAGCTCATGAGCAGCGCCATCCATCGGTCGGGCGTGCGCTCCTGGATGGCGGTCCGACACGCCACCCACTCGACGCTGTTGCCGGCCCCGGCCACCGCCGCGCCGCACAGCGCGACGATCAGGCCCGGGGCGGCCGCCATCACGGCGAAGCCCGCGGCCAGCGCGAGGGCGGAGCCGCCGATCAGCGCCGAGGCCGCCCGGCGCCGGAACCGCGCGTAGACGACGCTGCCGGCTACCGCGCCGCCGCCCCACACACCGAGCAGCAGGCCGTAGCCGCCGGCTCCCGCGTTCAGCGCGTGCTGGGCGTAGATGACCTCGACCGGGATGGTGATGGTGAAGATGCACAGGCCGATCGCCTGCATGGTCAGCAGGCGCGCCAGCAGCGCGTCGGAGCGGACGTGGGCCACGCCGGCCCTGAGGCGCCTCAGGGCGGAACCGGGCTCGGGCTTGGCCCCGGGCAGCGCCGTGACGGCCAGGAACGCGCCGACCGTCGCGAACAGCCCGCAGTTGACGAGCAGGGCGGCGAGGGTGCCCCCGGCGGCGACCACGGCGCCGCCGATGATGGGCCCGGCCATGTAGGCCCCGGAGAAGGCGAAGCTGCCCAGTGCGTTGCCCTCGTGCATGAGATCCCGGGGACGGAGGATCTCGACGCGGGCGGCGGTGGCCAGCGACCGGGCAGTCGCCGCGATGGCCCCGTCGGCCAGGGCCAGCAGCAGCACCGGCACCAGCAGGAAGTGGTGGGTGAGGTAGGCCAGAGCGCCGAACAGCAGGCTCTCCACCAGGTAGAGGATGGGCAGCACGACGCGCAGCGAGGCGCGATCCAGACGGGCCACCAGGGCCGGCGCGAGCAGCGCCGGGAGGAACTGGGAGCACAGGAAGAACCCCGCCGACCCGATGGCGCTCCCGGTCTCCCGGTAGACGAGCAGCGAGAGGGCCAGCGTTCCGACCGACCAGGCCAGTTCGTTGAGCACGTAGGCGGCGAACAGGCGGCGGAACGCAACTATGCGCAGACACCTAATCACGCCAAAAACCCCTGCAAATCAGGCGGTGGTGCACCACATCCCATTCCTCAGTGGCGCTATCGGCGCCGTGACGACGGTGGCCTATCCCGCGAGGGCCACCACACGATGTTATTCCACCACATCGACGCGGAGCCGCGCGCAGAGCCTGCCCGGCTGTCATATTCCGGCTGAGACCATGTCGATGCGCGCCCGCTCCTGGCATCGCAGCCACACCTTCCATCACTCTGAATTTCCGCCCGAGCGGTTGGCGGCAGAGCGCAGGCAGACGGTCTCGGTCTGCCTTCCGGCCCGTGATGAGGAACGCACCATCGGCGCGATCGTCAGTTCGCTGACACCGTTGCGTGACGCCGGCGCGATCGACCAGATCGTCGTCGTCGACGCCTCCACCGACGACACGGCGCGGGTCGCGCGCGAGCTCGGCGCCGAGGTCCACAACCAGAACGACCTGCGGCCCGAGATGGGCCCCGTGCAGGGCAAGGGCGACGCGATGTGGCGGTCGCTGGCCGTCCTCACGGGCGAGGTGATCTGCTTTCTGGACGCCGACTCGGAGCATTTCGGGGCTCATTTCGCGTGCGGACTGCTCGGCCCTCTTCTCTGCGACGGCCGCATCTCGTTCGTCAAGGGCCTGTATCGGCGGCCCTTCAGGGTCGGTGAGATGACGCTGCCCGACGGTGGCGGCCGGGTCACCGAGCTCACCGCTCGGCCACTGCTCAATCTCTTCTACCCGGACCTGGCGGGTGTGGCGCAACCACTGGCCGGTGAGGTGGCGGCCCGTCGCGAGCTGCTGGAGTCGCTGCCGTTCGTCACTGGCTACGGGGTCGACATCGCCCTGCTCGTCGACGCCTATCAGGCCGTCGGCCTCGAGGGACTCGCCCAGGTGGACCTCGACGTCCGCCAGAACGCCCATCAGTCGCTCCGCGACCTCGGCCCGATGGCCTTCGCCGTGCTGCGCGCGCTCGCCTCACGGCTGGAGCGCGACGGCCGCCTCACCGGGCCGTTGCCGGCGACGTTCCTCACGCCCGGCGACGAGGAGCTGCCGACGCTCGGCGGCGACCAGGTCGAGCGCCCGCCGGCGGCCACGCTGCGCGCCGCCGCCTGAGGCGGCTTCGCCGTGTCCGCCGCCTGCGGTCGGCCACCGGCTACGTGAACGCCTGGCGGGCGGCCTTGCCGCCCTTTGCCATCTGTTCGAAGTACCCGTAGGTCCCCTGCTCGCGCAGCTCGCGCGCGGCGTCGACCCAGCCGCCGATCGCGCTGAAGGCCAGCGCGCCGCCCACGGAGATCCGGGCGACGCCCAGTTCCCCGAGCTCGCGGACGGACGGCGCCCCCGGGCGCGCGAGGACGTTGACAGGGCGATCCACCCCGGAGACGATCGCGGTGACCGTCTCGGGGTCGACGGGCCCGGGCGCGAACAGCACATCGGCGCCGACTTCCTGGAAGGCCTGGAGCCGGGCGATGATCTCGTCGCGGTCGGGCTCCTGCTCGCGCAGGTAGCCCTCAGCGCGCGCCGTGACCACCAGTGGTCCGCCGGGGGCGGCGTGGGCCACCTCGACGGCTGCGCGGACGCGCTCGATCGCGTGCGCGCGCTCGTAGATGGTCTCCGAGTCGGGGTCGTAGTCCTCGACCGAGAATCCCGCCAAGCCCGCGGCCACGGCCCCCCGAGCAGTCTCGGCGACGCCCTCGGGGTCAGAGGCGAAGCAGTTCTCGAGGTCGGCCGACACCGGGACCTCGACGGCGCTCGCCACGGCGGCGGCGTGGGCCAGCGCCTCCTCGCGCGTGACCCCGCCATCGAGGCGGCCGAGCGTGGCGGCAAACCCGGAGCTGGTGGTGGCCAGTGCCTCGAAGCCGAGCCAGGCCATCAGCCGGGCCGAGCCGGCGTCCCACGGGTTGGGCATCACCAAGGGGTCGCCTGGGATGTGCCGCTGGAGGAAGCGCGCGGTCAGAGCCGCCTGGTCGCTCATGCCGACACCCGGGCAGCGAGCAGGGCGCGCGCGCCGGCCAGCGACAGGCTGCCGGGTCCACGGTCGGGGTTCAAGAGCACGGTCATGATTGCCTCCAGGCGACGTCGAAAGAAATGGTGGCCTTCGTCGGGGTCGACGAAGATGCGGCACGCCGGCAGGGAGACGGCCAGCTGCAGGGGGTGCTCGATGGGGACGAGCGGGTCGCGGCCGCCGTGCCACACCTGGACCTCCGGCGCCACGTCCTCGGGCCGGAACCCTCATCCTCGGAGTAGGTCAGGTAGTCCTCGATCATCCCGCCGACACCATATGTGGTCGCACTGAGAAAGCTCGTCCCGGGGCCCCCAGGCCGTGGAGCAGAACGAGCGGCGGGCCCTCCCCGGTCTCGTCGACCGCGATGAGGGGGCGCCGGCGCCGGTCACGTACGCTGGATGGATGAGTACTCAATCACGTGCATTGTCCCTGGGCGGCAAGGGCGCCGACGACGGATCGTTCAAGCGCCAGGCGTCGACGTTCCGCAGCTGGGTGTCAGATGACGGTTCCGCCGAGTTCCCGGTGGCGGCCGGGCGGTACCACCTCTACGTCGCCCGGGCCTGCCCGTGGGCGCACCGCACCCTCATCGGCCGGATGCTCATGGGGCTCGAGGACGCCATCTCGGTGTCGTATGTGAACCCGCTGCGCGACGAGCGCGGGTGGGCGTTCACCGGCGACGGCTTCGACGACGCGGTCAACGGCTTCCGGTTCCTCTCCGAGGCCTACGACGCCGCGGACCCGGAGTATGCGGCTCGGGTGAGCGTGCCCGTGCTCTGGGACAAGGAGCGCTCGACGATCGTCAACAACGAGTCCGAGGACATCCTGCGGATGCTGTCCACGGTGTTCGCGCCCCTGGCGTCACACCCGGTGGTGCTCGTACCCGACGCGCTGCGCGACGAGATCGACGCGCTCAACCAGACGATCTACGACACGGTCAACAACGCCGTCTACAAGGCCGGCTTCGCCCGCGACCAGGCCGTGTACGAGGCCGAGGTACGGGGGCTGTTCGCGACGCTGGACGAGCTGGATGCCCGGTTGGCCTCAAGCCGCTTCCTGTTCGGCGATGAGCCGCTGGAGACCGACTGGCGCCTGTTCACCACGCTCGTGCGCTTCGACGCCGTCTACCAGATCCACTTCAAGTGCTCGGTGCGCAAGCTCGTGGAGTACCCGTTTCTGTGGCCGTACGCCCGCGATCTGTACCAGTGGCCGGGGGTCGCTGACACCGTCTCCTTCGACGAGATCCGTGAGCACTACTACCGAACGCATCCGATGATCAACCCGTCGGGGCTGGTGGCGGTGCTGCCCGCCGACGACTGGTCAGAGCCGGCCGGCCGTTGATCGGGCCGGTCCGGCCGCCCGGCGGTTGATCCGGGCGCCTGGCCCGTTGATCCGGCAGCCCGGCCGTTGATCCGGGCGCCTGGCCCGTTGATCCGGGCGCCTGGCCCGTTGATCCGGCCGATCCGGCTGTCCGGCGGTTGATCGGGCCGCCCGAGCGCTGGCGCGCTCGCCTGCGGGGGGGTGGTGTGTGACGTGTTTGGGGCGTGTGTCACGAAAGGGTGAAAACGGCGGGCTGGGGAGGCGTGGGGTGCGGTGGTTGGCTTCAGAATCGGGGGCGTGGCCTCTGATCCTGACGCGGTAGAGCACACACTGCCCGGTCCGGGGCGGCGCGCTCTGTCGCGTCGGAGTGACGCGGGCTCTGACACACACGGCGTCGAGGTGCTGGGCGTGCGCTCTGTCGTGTCGGTGTCGGGCGATCGGGATGAGCGGATCGCCGCCGTCGCCGCGCATCAACGGGGCAGGATCGCCCGCCGGCAGCTGAACGCGATCGCGATCAGCTCGTCCAGCGTCGCTTGGCGGGTGTCGCAGGGCCGGCTGTTCCCCTCCCTTCGAGGCGTCTTTATCGTGGGCCACACCGCCGCCGTCGAGCTCGGCGCCGAGACCGAGGCATTGCTGTCGGTCCGGCCTGGTGCCGCGCTCAGCCATTGGTCGGCGGCGGCCGTGTTGGGGCTGTGGGTCCCGGCGCCCCGCGAGATCGAAGTCGTCGTCGACATCTGGGACGGCGCGGCCAACCCCCACGTCCGCGTCCACCGCAGCCGGATCCTCGACCGCCACGACGTGTGGATCCGCCACGCGCTTCCGGTCACCTCCCCGTCACGCACCCTGCTTGACCTCGCCCCCACCGCCACCGACCGCCAGCTCGAGCTCGCGTTCGATCGCGGAATCACCGAACGGACCCTCAGCCCCTCCCACGTCGCCGAGCTGCTCACCCGCGCCGGCGGTCACCGCGGCCGCGCCCGTCTCGCCGCGCTGCTGGACCAGGAGCGCGACGCGTCGACGATGACCCGCTCAGACGCCGAGGAACGAATGCTGGCCCTCATCCGCCGGGCCGGGCTCCCCGAACCCCACGTCAACGCCGCCTACGGCCCCTACACCCTGGACTTCTACTGGCCCCAAGCCCAGTTCGTCGTCGAGATCGACGGCTACCAGTTTCACTCCTCCCGCTACCGCTTCCAACGCGACCGCCGCAAAGACAACGACCTGCGCCGCGCCCACCTCGAAGTCATGCGCACCGTCCGCCGCGACATCACCGACCGCTCCCACGCCCTCATCGCCGACATCACCCGCGCACTCACCCGCCGCGGGGCCTAGCTGCTTCGGCGACGGCGGAGGCGCAGGAAGAGGATCGCCACCACCAGCGCCAGGATCGGCACCGGGTTGCTCTTGATGCGCTCCACGATGACGGTCCGCGCCAGGGCCAGGCCGTCGAGGGGCTCGGCCTCCGGGGCGGGCGGCGGCGGTGGTGGCGGAGGCTCCGGGGGCGGAGGCGGCTCCGGGGCCGGCGGAGGCGGTGGTGGCGGAGGCTCCGGGGTCGGAGGCGGCTCGGGCACCGGCGGTGGCGGTGGCGGCTCGGGCGCAGGCGGCTCCGGGGTGTGCGGAGGCTCCGGCTCGGGCTCGGGCGGCACGGGCACCGGCTCGGGCTCGGGCGGCACGGGCGCCGGCTCGGGCGCGGGGACCGGCTCGGGCGCCGGCGGAACGACCTCCGGCTCGGAAACCGGCTTGGGGACAGACTCGGGCGCCGGCGGCGGAATCTCCGGCTCGGCCGGCGGCTGGGGCACCTCGGCGGCGGGCGGATCGGACTCCGGCGAGGCCTCGGGCACGATGGCGGCCAGCTCGTCCTCGGCCGCGGCCTCGACGGCCAGATCGGGCAGATCCTCGACCGTGGGCTCGGGCGTCGGCTCCGGCTCCTCACCAACAGGCTCCGGCACGCCGGGCTGCGGCACGGCGGGCTCCGACGCGGCGGGCTCCGACGCGGCGGCCACCGCCTCCGCAGCCGCCGCCAGGTCCTTGCGCGGCTTGCGCCTGGACTTCGCCGCCTCGGACTCGGGCTTCGCCGCGCTCCCCGGAGCCGAGACCGCCGGCATGCCCACGAACGTCTCGTACTCCCCGGGCCCGGTCAGCAGCGTCTGCAACGAGGACGCGAACTCCGTGAGCAGCCGGGCGCCGATCTCGTCGATCATGCCGCCGCGGCCGTAGCGGGCCAGGCGGCCGGTGATGGTGTAGTCGGTGGAGACCTCGACGACGGTCGTGCCCGGGCCGCCCTCCTTGACCCGGGAGACGATCGTGGCCTTCGCCCCGCCCTGGCCGCGCCGGTCGGTGCCGGAGGCCTGCATCGTGGCCGTGTGCGCGCCCTCTTCGACGGTCTCCAGCGCGAGCGTGCCGGCGTAGACGGCGGCGGTCGGCCCGAGCTTGACCCGGAAGCTGCCGTCGTAGGCCCCGTCCTCGTTGCGGCCGGTGATGTCGGCGCCCGGGAGGCAGGGTGCGACCCGCTGCACGTCGATGAGCGCGGCCCAGACCTGGTCCAGCGGTGCGGCGACCTCAAATGACTGATCTAGCTTCATCGCGGACCTCCTCCAGGTCTTCGGGGGTATCGACGTCGCGTCCGGAGCATAGGTGTCCCACCTCCACCTGCGGCCCGCCCCGGAGAAGGCCCCGAGCGCCCTCGTCGCCCTCCAGCGACACCAGCGCCGCGATCTCCTCGGGTCCGAGCACCACCGGGTGCCCGGGGCGGCCACGGTACACGGCCCGGGCGCGCGGCGGCTGCGCCGCGAGCATCCGGATGACCTCGGGGGTCACCAGCGGCGCGTCGCCCAACGTGACGACCACCTTCGAGACCTCCCCGCCGTCAGCCAGCACAGCCACCCCGCGCCGCAACGACCACGCCTGGCCGGACGCCCACTCGTCGCAGACCACCGTCTGCGCCCGCCCGAACTGGACCGAAGCGGCAATCTCAGCAGAATGAGAGCCCAGCACCACCACTACGCGATCCAGGTCGGCCACGTCGCACTGGGCGCGCACCGCCCACTCCAGCAGTGGCCGGCCGTGGAAGTCGGCGAGCTGCTTGGGCGAGGCGCCGAACCGCGTGCCGGCCCCCGCGGCCAGGACCAGGCCCGCAACCGCCACCTAGGCCACGGCCCCCACGCTAGAGCGATCTATCCAGCCCGCCCGGGTCACGAGGCCCGTGCCTCCCGGATGGACCCTTCGGCCGCTCGCAGCCGGCCGCCCTCGCGACCGTGGGCCACGGCGACGATCTCGCCCAGGATCGACAGCGCGGTCTCATGAGCGGTCCGGGCCCCGAGATCGAGCCCGATCGGCCCCGATAGCCGTCCCACCTCCTCCTCGGTCAGACCGTGCTCCTCCCGCAGCCGCGAGCGCCGCCGGTCCTGATTGCGCCGCGAGCCCATCCCGCCGACGAACAGGGCGGGGGCCGGGGCCCGCAGAGCGATCACCAGCGCGGGGTCATCCAGCACCGGATCGTGCGTCAGGACCGCCACCGCGGTCCGTTCGTCGATCCCGCCGAGGCGCGAGAAGGCCTCCTCGGGCCACGCGCAGATCAGCTCATCGGCATCGGGAAACCGCTCCACCCTCAGGTACTGCGCCCGTGGGTCCACGACATATGACCGCCACCCGATCGCGCGCGCCAGCCGCGACATCGCCGCCGACAGCTCCACCGCGCCGAACAGCACCAGCCGCGGCGGCGGATCGCCGACGTCCTCGAACGCCGGCCCGTGCAGCTCGGCGGTCTCGACCCACTCGACCCACTCAGTGTCCATCAGCGCACCTCACATCTCCTCCAGCATCGTCGCCAGCTCCTCCAGCGACGCCAGCGAGTTGCCCGCCAGCAGCCGGTCGGTGTGCGGCACCGCCGCCTGCATCCCGCGCGCCAGCGGCTGGTAGTCCGGGTGGGCGGCCAGCGGGTTGAGCCACACCAGCCGGTAGGCGGCGAGGCGCAGGCGCGCCATCTCGGCGTCGAGCTGCTCGGGCTCGCCGCGGTCCCATCCGTCCGACAGCACGATGACCACCGCCCCGCGCCCGATGCGCCGGCCGTGCGCCCGGTTGAGCTCGGCGATGGCGGCGCCGATACGGGTCCCGCCCGAGAAGTCGGTGACCACGGCCGCGGCACGGTCCAGGGCCAGGTCGTGGTCGCGTCCGGCCAGCTCCTGGGTGATCCGGGTCAGCCGGGTCCCGAAGGCGAACGCCTCCACCCGCCGCTGCGCGGCCACGCAGGCGTGCATGTACTGGAGCAGCATGCGCGCGTACGGGGCCATCGAGCCCGACACGTCGCAGACCAGCACCACCTGGCGCGGACGCTGGGTCGGTGCGCGCCAGCGGCGATGCAGGGGCTCCCCCGCCGTGCGCAGCGAGGAGTGCAGCGTGGCCCGCAGGTCGGGCACGTGCTCGCGCCGGCGCGACGGCCGCGTGCGCCGCGACAGCCGGGTCGGATGCCGACGGGCCAGACGATGGATGAGCTCTCGGGCCAGCGCCATCTCAGACTCGGTGTAGCGCGAGAAGTCCTTCTCGCGCAGGAGCTCGACATCGCTCCAGGCGGCCGGGACGAGCTCGGACGCCTCCTCGGCCGCGCGGCCGCCCGCGTCGGCCAGGCCCATCACCGGCGCGGGACGCTCGATGTGGCCCAGCGCCCCCAGCGGGTCCGCGCCGTCAAGCGGCACCCGGCCGTCCCCGAACACCGCGGTGAAGGCCAGGTCAAAGCGCTCGAGGTCGACGTGCTGGGAGCAGAGGACGACGCGGAGGGCCATCCGGACCTCCTCGCGCGAGGCGCAGTCGACCTCCTGCAGGCACCGCACGGCCACGAGCAACTCCCCCACCCCCACCCGCGTGCCCTGGGCGCGCAGCACGGCGGTGAGGTCGCCGAGCTTCTCCACCACGGCGTCAGCCAGCGGCTCCAGCGAAGCGGGCGGCTCGCCGTCGAGCCGCGCCGAGGACGCCCCGGCGGGCGCCTCAGACACCTTCCAGCACCCCTCGCTCGCGCACGCGCAGCACGTCCTCGTGGACCTTCAGGGCCACGCCCAGGGTGTCGTCCAAGGACGCCTCGTCGCCCAGCGCCAACAGCGCCCGGGCCCAGACGATCGTCTCCCCCACGCCGGGGAGCTTGTAGAGATCGCCCTGAGAACGCAGCCGCGACACCGCCTCGACGACCCGGGCGGCGATCTCCTCCGGAACCCCGGGAAGGCGCGCCGCCAGGATGGCGCGCTCGCGTTCCGGACTGGGGTAGTCGATCCAGTGATAGAGGCAGCGCCGCTTCAAGGCGTCGTGCAGCTCGCGCGTCCGGTTGGAGGTGAGGAGCACGATCGGGGGCCGCTGCGCGGTGACGGTGCCCAGCTCGGGGATCGTCACCGCGAAGTCAGAGAGGAACTCCAGCAGGAAGGCCTCGAACTCGTCGTCGGCGCGGTCGATCTCGTCGATCAGCAGCACGACGGGCTCAGAGCCATCGGACTCGATCGCCTCCAGCAGCGGCCGCCGCAGCAGAAAGCGCCGGGAGAACAGCTCGCCCTCGTCCACGCCCTGCTCGGTGGCGCGCAGCGCCAGGAGCTGGCGGGAGTAGTCCCAGTCATAGACCGCGTGATGCAGGTCGATGCCCTCGTGGCACTGCAGGCGGATCAGCTTGGCCCCGATGGCCGTCGACAGCGCGCGGGCCACCTCGGTCTTGCCGACGCCGGCCTCGCCCTCCAACAGCAGGGGCTGCTTCAGCACCACGGCCAAGTGGACCGCCATCGCCAGCGGCCGGTCGGCGAGATATCCCTCGCCCGCGAGGACCTCGCTCGCGGCTCTCACTGACTGAAGCGCCGCGAGCGTCATCTCGACCTCGATCTTATCCGCCGTCAACCGCGCTCTGGATCGCCCGTCGGGTCAGCACTCGCGTCAGATGCTGCTTGTACTCCGCCGAGGCGTTCAGATCGGTGGGCGGGTTGGTGCCCTCGGCCGCCTGCTCGGCGGCCTTGGCGATGTTCTGCGCCGAGAGCTCCTGGCCGCGCAGCGCATCCTCGGCACCGGTCGCCCGCAGCGGCACCGAGCCCATGTGGGTGAGGCCGATGCGGACGTCCTCGCACACCCCGTCCGACGCCTTGACGACGGCGCAGATCCCGACCATGGCCCAGTCCTCGGAGCGGCGGTTGAACTTCTCATGCCCGTAGCCCCAGCCGTCCAGCGCCGGGATCCGGATCTCGGTGAGGACCTCCTGCTCGCCCACTTCGGTGGTCATGTAGCCCTTGAACAGATCCGCGGCGGCGACCGTGCGCTGGCCGTCGGGGCCCTGCAGGGTGACCTCGGCCTCGGTGACGAGCATCGTCGCCGGCAGGTCCGACGCGGCGTCGCCGTGGGCGAGCGAACCGCCGATGGTGCCGCGGTTGCGCACCTGCATGTCGGCGATCGTCGCCGCCACCGCCGACACGAGACCCAGGTCGGAGGTCTCCAGGGTGGTGTGCGTGGTCAGCGCGCCGACGCGCCAGTGGCCGTTCTGGCGCTCCACGCCGTGCAGGCCCGGGACCTTGCGCAGGTCCACCAGCAGCGAGGGCGCCGCCAGCCGGAGCTTCATCAGCGGGATCAGCGAGTGGCCGCCGGCGATCAGCTTGGCGTCCTCGCCCCCATCCACGAGCGCCGCGATGGCGTCCTGCAGCGACTGCGGGGCCGTGTAATCGAACGCGGCGGGGATCATGACTGCGGGCCTCCCTCCGGGCTCGCGCCCTGTCCTTGGTGGATGGCCTCCCAGATCCGCATCGGACTGAGGGGCATGTTCATGTAGTCGACGCCGAGCGGTCGCAGGGCATCGATGACGGCATTGGTCACCGCCGCCGAGGCGGCGATCGTGCCGGCCTCGCCGACGCCCTTGGCGCCGAGCGAGTTGACCGGGGACGGGGTCACCGTCCGGTCGGTCTCAAACGAGGGCATCTCGGCCGCGGTCGGGATCGCGTAGGTGACGAAGGAGCCGGTGTCCAGCTGGCCGCTGTCGGCATAGTGGACGCGCTCATACAGCGCCTGCCCGATGCCGTAGACCACGCCGCCGTGGATCTGACCGTCGATGAGCAGCGGGTTGATGGGGTTGCCGCAGTCGTCGACGGCGACGTAGCGGACCACCTTGACCTTGCCCGTCTCCGGGTCGACGTCGACCACGCAGGCGTGCGCGCCGAACGGGA
This sequence comes from uncultured Actinomycetota bacterium, assembly GCA_963758035.1. Lineage (GTDB taxonomy): Bacteria > Actinomycetota > Thermoleophilia > Solirubrobacterales > Solirubrobacteraceae > Palsa-465. Next base: position 796,868 of record CAVWTW010000007.1, on the reverse strand, counting down.
ACACGAAGTTCTCCGGGTCATAGAAGGTGGTCTCCTCCAGGCCCGGCTCCATGCCCTCGGGCACCGCCCCGACGTAGGCGATCCCGGCGACGTCGGCGAGGGCCATCCCCTTGTCGGGGGAACCTCGGACCGAGAACTTGCCGTTGGCCACCTCGATGTCCTCGGGGGCGGCCTCGAGCTCGGCGGCCACGATGGCCTTGACCTTGGCCGCCACCTTGTCAGTGGCCTTGGCCACGGCCTCGCCGCCGGTGGCCAGCGACCGCGACCCGTAGGTGTTGCGGCCCTCCGGGCCCATCGACGTGTCGCCGTGTATGACCTCCACCACCGACGGGTCGACGCCGAGCTTGTCGGCGGTGATCTGGGCCATCGCCGTCTCCAGGCCCTGACCGTGCGGCGAGGTCCCGGTGTAGACGGTGACCGCGCCGGTGTTGTGGACGCGGATCATCGCCGACTCCCACAACCCGGCCTGGATCCCGACGCCGGCGGGACCGGCGATCCGGCTGGGCGCCAGGCCGCAGATCTCCGTCCAGGTGCAGAAGCCGATGCCGCGGTAGATGCCCTGCGAGCGCAACTGCTCCTGTTCGGCGCGGAAGGCGGCGACGTCCACGTGCTCCATGAGCTTGTCGAGCGTCTTGTGATAGTCGCCGGAGTCATAGACGACGCCGGTGGCGACCGCCGCCGGGAAGTCGTCCTTGGGGATGAAGTTCTTGCGCCGGATCTCCAACGGATTCATGCCCAGCTCATGGGCCAGCTGGTCCACGGTGACCTCGATCATCTGGGTCGCCTCGGGCCGGCCCGCGCCCCGGATGGCGTCGGTGGGGCACTTGTTGGTGAACACCCCGGTGATGTCGGTCTGGACGTTGGGGATCTTGTAACAGCCGCCCATCACGAACGCGCCCAGCGACGGGATGAGCGGCGTGAGGATCATGTTGTAGGCCCCGAAGTCGGCCAGGATCTTGACGTGGAAGGCGGTGATCGTCCCATCGCGCTTGGCGCCCATCTTGACCTGGGCGATCTGGTCGCGGCCCTGGTGGGCGACCGACATGTTCTCCGAGCGCGTCTCGATCCACTTGACCGGGCGACCGAGCCGGCGCGACGCCCAGCAGGCGAACAGCTCCTCGCCGTAGACCTGCAGCTTCTGGCCAAAGCCGCCCCCGACCTCGGGAGCGACGACGCGGACGTGATCCTCGCCCAGCCCCAGCAGCAGCGCCATGAACAGGCGCACGAAGTGCGGCACCTGCGTCGAGGTGTAGAGCGTCAGCGAGCCCGCGCGATAGTCCGCCAGCACACCCCGGCACTCGATCGGCGCGCCGGCGATGCGGTGGTTGACGACGCGGCGCTCGACGATGACGTCGGCCTCGGCGAAGCCCGCCTCGACGTCGCCGCCGGCCAGCGACCACTGATGGACCTGGTTGGTGTGAAACTGCTCGTGCACGTAGGGCGCACCGGCGATCGCGGCCTCGGGATCGACGATGGCGGGCAGGGGGTCGTACTCGACGATGACCTCCTCGGCGGCGTCGGCGACGGCGTACCGGTCATCGCCCACCACCACCGCGACCGGGTCGCCGACGTGCCTGACCATGCCCCGCGCGATCGGCCAGTGCTCGGGGTTGTTGACCTCGACGCCGGGTGGGACCCAGGCCATCGGCAACGGGCCGCCAAGGTCGGTCATGTCCTCGCCGGTGAAGACGGCGTGCACGCCGTCGCGGGCTGCCGCTTCGGAGGTGTCGATGGAGAGGATCTTGGCGTGGGCCTCGGAGGAGCGCACGAAGGACGCCCACAACTGCCCCGGGAGCGCGATGTCGTCGACGTAGCGCGCGCGGCCGGTGATCAGCGGCGGGTCCTCCTTGCGCCGCAGCTCCCTCCCGACGTGGGGGGCCGGCGCGGCATCGGTGACGCTCATGCCCGCGCCTCCGATTTCGAGGCCGCATCCAGCACCGACTTGACGATGTTGTGATAGCCGGTGCAGCGGCAGAGGTTGCCCTCCAGGCCCAGGCGGACCTCCTGCTCGGTCGGATTCGGATTGCGCGCCAACAGCGCCGACGCCGACATGATCATCCCGGGGGTGCAATAGCCGCACTGCAGCCCGTGGTTGTTCCAGAACGCCTCCTGCATCGGATGCAGGTTGTCCTCGGTGCCCAGGCCCTCGATCGTCGTGATCTCCGCACCGTCGGCCTGGACGGCGAGGACCGTGCAGGACTTCACCGCCATCCCGTCCATGTGGACAGTGCAAGCCCCACAGTTGGACGTGTCGCACCCGACATGGGTCCCGGTCAGCGCGAGGTTGTCGCGCAGCGCGTGGACGAGCAGCAGCCGCGGCTCGACGTCGAGCTCGTGCTCGGTGCCGTTGACGTTCAAGCGCACCTTCACCGTGCTGCTCATACCGCTCCTCCTGGGTCGAACCTGGGCGTGGGGCGCACCTTACTCCTCGCCCGGCGTGCCAGTCCAGTCGTTGCGGGCGCAACTTCTTGCTAAGGTCCGGGCATGAAAATCGGACGCCTCATCCTCCGCCTCATCGTCGGTGGCTACTTCTTCGGCCACGGCACGCAAAAGCTTTTCGGCTGGTTCGGCGGCTACGGCCCCGACGGCACCGGCCAGTTCTTCGAGAGCATCGGCCTGCGTCCCGGCAAGCGCCATGCGCTGGCCGCCGGCGCCGCCGAAGCCGGTGGTGGAGCGCTGCTGGTGGCCGGCGCCGCCACTCCCTTCGCCGCGGCGGCCCTCACTGCCACGATGCTCACCGCGATCAACCGCGTCCACCTCAAGAACGGCCCCTGGGTCACCAACCAGGGCTACGAGTACAACCTGGTGCTGATCGCCGTGGCCCTCGCCCTGGCCGAGACCGGCCCGGGCAGCCCCTCTGTCGACGACGCCATCGGCGCCCCGTGGCACGGGCCCAAGTGGGCACTGCGCGCGCTCGTTCTCGGCGTCGTCGGTGCGGTCGGCGCGCACATCGTGGCCGAGAACGGTCCCGCGCCCGAGCCGGCCCCGGCCGCCGAGGCCGAGGCCACCGCCGAGCCGCAGGCCGAAGCCGCCTCCCCGGCCTCCTAGGGCCGCTATCGCCGCGCGGCCGGGTTAGTTAGGCGACCGGCCGCGCCACCGGCTGGGCCACCGCGCCGTAGAGCTCGGGCCGCCGGTCGGCCATCGCGTCGGCCAGCTCGGTGAAGGCCTTGTCGTGTGACCGGGTGAGGTCGACGGTGGCGCGCGCCGGCCCGATGGCGGGCTGCGCGTCGAGCACCCAGCCATCCTGGTCGATGATGCTGGTCCCGCCGTTCCAGGCCTGGCCGCGCTCGGTGCCGGTGCGGTCACAGCAGGCGACCGCCACGCGGTTGACCCGCGCCGCCGCCTGGGCGATCACCACCTCGCCGGGGCGCTCGCCGTCGGGACGCTCGGTGTAGGGCCAGTTGGTGGGCACGCAGATGAGCTCGGCCCCGGCCAGCGCCAGCGTGCGCGGCATCTCGGGGAACTCGACGTCGTAACAGACCAGCACGCCGATCCGCCCCGCCGGGGTGTCGAACACCCGCGGGGGCTCGGCGCCGGGTGTGAACCACAGCTTCTCGCGGTCCCACAGGTGGACCTTGCGGTACACGCCGATCACGCCCGAGCCGTCGACGACCGCGGCGCTGTTGTAGACCAGCCCGTCGTCGCCACGCTCGGCAAACCCGCCGATCACCACCGCGGAACCGGCCTCCGCCGCCCACTGCTCGAACAGCGGGTCCTCGGGGGTGATGGCCACCGCAGCCGCCTCCTCGGCGGACTCGAACATGTAGCCCGAGGTGATGAGCTCGGGCAGCACCACGACGTCGGCGCCTGCCCCGACCGCGTCGGAGATGGCGCTCAGTGACAGCCGCCGGTTGGCCTGCAGGTCGGGGACGCGGGGCGCGACCTGCTGGCACACGATTGTGGTCATGACTGGATCTTAAGGGTCTCGTGGCCGGGGCACGCGGCGTTGCCGCCATCGCATCAAGCGGGTTTGGACGCCAGCACCTGGTAGACGGAGGCCCAACCGGTCGTGAAGCCGGCGCGCGCAGCCCGCAGGTAGAGCTTCCACACCCGAGCGCGCTCCTCGCCGGCGAGACGCACCGCTTCGTCGTAGCGCGACTCGTAGCTCTCGATCCAGTAGGTGAGAGTCTGCGCGTAGTCCTCGGGCAGCCCCTCGACGTGGCGCACCACCAGCCCGGTGCGCTCCATCGCCTGGGCGATCCGGCTGAGCGGGAGCGGGACGCCGTCGGGGAAGACGAAGCGCTCGGAGAACGCGCCCTCGTCCTTGGTGTCGAAGTCCATGAGCTTGGCGATGCCGTGGTTGAGCAGGCGTCCGCCGGGGCGCAGCAGGCCGTGGAGCGTGCTCATGTAGAGGTCGATGCGCTCCTCCCCCACATGCTCGACCATCCCGATCGACGAGATGGCGTCGAACTGCTCGCCGACGAGCTCGCGGTAATCGGCCAGCCGCAGGGTCACGCGGTCGGACACGCCGGCCTCCTCGACGATCTCGCGGCCGAGCTTGACCTGCTCCTCTGACAGCGTGACCCCGAGCACCGACACGCCGTAGTGCGTGGCCGCGTGGATCGCGAAGCTCCCCCATCCGCAGCCGACGTCCAGGACCCGCTCACCCTCGGTGAGGGCCAGCTTGGTGCAGACGAGCCCCAGCTTGGCCTGCTGAGCCTCCTCGAGGGTCTGCGCGCCGCCCTTGAAGTAGGCGCAGCTGTACGTCATCGAGCGGTCCAGGAACAACGCGAAGAAGGCGTTGCCGGCGTCGTAGTGGTAGGCGATCGCCCGCCGGTCGCGGGCCGCGGAGTGGCGCTCGCCCTTGAGCCGCAGCTCGGAGGCCGGCGCCTTGGGCAGCCGGACGAGCCCGCAGGCGCGGATGACGGCGACCCCGAGGCGCGCCATCTGCGCCGGGGAGAGCTTGGGCGCCTCGAAGGTGTCGACGACCCGCAGCGACTTCTCGATGTCGTCGCTCTCGATCAGCCCGAGTACGTAGGCGCGGCCCAGCCCCAGCTCGCCGGGGGCGCGGATGACATGGGCCAGGGCCTCGGGTGAGCGGAAGCTGAAGGCGGGCGCGTCGGGGTCGGTGGCCGGCACTTCGGTGCCGTCCCAGAAGCGCACCGCGAAGGGGCGTTGCGGGAGGGCGGCCACGAGCTCGCGGCGCAGTGGTGCGGTGTTGGCGAAGGGCACGGCCGCGGGACTTTAGCCGCCGGGCGGACCCAGGCCCCGCGCGGGCGCTCAGCCCTGCTGCACGGCGAGCTTGCGCTCGCGCCGGGAGGGGTCGACCCGGACCACGTCCCAGGCCAGGCCCGCCATCTCCAGGGTGCGGATGATCGCCGCCGAGGGGTCCAGCTGCCAGCGGCTCAGGCCGTGGCGGTAGGAGGTGGGGAACGCGTGGTGGTTGTTGTGCCACGCCTCGCCCCAGGTGGGGATGGCCAGCCAGAAGACGTTCTTTGACTCGTCGCCGGTGTCGAAGTCGGCCTTGCCGAAGTAGTGGCAGACCGAGTTGATGCTGAAGGTGGCGTGGTGCATGAAGAAGATGCGCGCCGCGCCGCCCCACAGCAGCGCGGTGAGGCCGCCGGTGACGGTGCCGGTGAGGGCCACGCCGAGCCCGAAGGCGGCGGCCAGTCCGACGACCACCCACAGCACGAAGGTGCGGTCCACGAAGCGGATCCACGGGTCCGACAGCAGGTCCTTGGCGTACCGGCTCTCGTCGGCGACCTCCATGTCGGAGAACACCCACCCGATGTGCGCGTGCACCAGGCCCCAGACCTGGCCCCGCCATCCGTCGCCGTGGTGCAAATGGGGGCTGTGCGGGTCGCCGCTCTCGTCGGAGTACTGGTGGTGCTTGCGGTGGGTGGCGACCCAGTCGATGACCGGGCCCTCGGCCGCCGCCGAGCCCAGCGCGGCGAAGAAGGCGCGGGTGAAGCGGTGGGTCTTGAAGCTGCGGTGGGTCAGCAGGCGGTGAAACCCGACGGTGATGCCCGAACCGATGACCATGTAGAAGACCGCCAGCACGAGCAGGTCCTGCCATACGAGCAGGCCGTGGTTCCAGCCCAGCCACATGCCCAGCAGCACGAGGATCGGCGGCGCGCCGGTGACGACCGCGCTGGCCACCCGGTCGACGAGCGGCATCTTGACCGCGCGCACCTCACCGCCGGACTCGCCGGTGGATAGATCAGGGACTCGAGCGGAGATGCGCGGGGCATCAGGGGTCGAGGGCGCGGCAACCGCTGTCGGGGTGTCGTGGCCCATGGGGTACCGGGCCGATCCTACCCGTTTCGGTCGGACGTGACGTAAGAATGGCTTTAGGTGGACCTAACGGCCCGGAGCCCGCGCCTCACCGCCCGCGCAGGCCTACGTGCCCTTACCTCAGCGCGGCGGAGTGGTTGGTGAACGGCTGGTAGGAACGGCACGGCTCGCCGCGCAATCCCGGGCACGGCGGCAGGCCGGTGGGCACGTTCACGCCCGGGACCACCGGCAGGACGAGCCTTGATGGGAATCTGGCCGAGTGGGCGATGAACACCTTGGCCGTCCGCCGCGGGTCGAGCTGCGAGAACCCCCACACCGGCTGGTCGCCGCCCGGCGCCGCGATCGTCACGCGGATGCGCGAGCCCTTGCGATAGGCGTGGCCCTCGTAGTACAGGGGCACCGTCACCTCGGCGAAGCGGCCGGCGGGCAGCGGCGCCGCGTCGGCGCGGCGCAGGCTGAGCACGGGCGCGAGCAGCGTGCTCTTCGCCGCGTCGAGCTTGCGCTCGGAGGCGCGGACCCAGCCGTCCTGCACGAAGGTCTCCTTGCCGTCGGGGCGGACCTCGGAGATGGTGGCCTGGAGGTCCACGCTCGGGGCCGAGGCCCTGATCCACAGCTGCACGGCGCCGGCGCCGATCGCCACGGTGTTGGCGGTGAGCGGCGCGCTCACGTAGGACGCGGCGGTCCCGGGGGCCTTCTGCGCCCAGTGATAGGACGGCGCGGCCGTCCACAGCCCGCCCGCGCTGCCGTCATCGGGGCCGGAGAAGCTGGTCGCCGCACCCGAGCGGGGGTTCCATCTGAATTCGTCGCTGACCGCGGCCGTGGCCTTGCCGGCGCTGAGCGCCCCGCCGCTGTTCAGATACCAGGACCGCGCGCGCGTCCCGGGGATCGGCAGCCGCGAGAAGGACGCCTGGAACCCGGGGAACGGAACGCCGGGGCTCGAGCTGCCGGCGCCGTTGTCAAACAGCACCCGGACCGGGGCCAGACGCTGGAACGCGGCCAGCGCCGATGCGTAGGTGGGCTCGGACTGAATCGGATCCGGTGGCAGCGCCGCGACGCTCACCCCCAGCGCCTGCTCATAGAGGGTGGGCACCAGCGCCGTGAACGCAGGCGACAGCGCAGGGGCGCGGTGGGCGACGTAGAGCTCGAGGAAGTCATACCAGCGGTCGAACGTGTCCGGGTCCAGCGAGTCGCCGTGAACGCCATTGGTGAACGTGAACCATTTGCGCGACGTCCCGGTGAAGTCCTGCGCCAGGGCCGGGCAGTGGCCGCCGGTCTGCTCGTCGGTCCACTGGCAGGTGAGATAGACGGGCACGTGGATCTTGTGCACGAAGCTGCTCGGAGCCAGGGGGCCGGCGACACTGGGCACGTAGTAGTGGTTGGCCCGTACCTGGCCCACCACGCTCGGCGCCTCGCCGTGCAGGACCTGGTTGGCCTGGCACGTGCGGTCGCCCTCCTGGATGCGCTTGAACGCCCACCCCTCGCCGGTCGTCCGCGAGGCGGGCAGGGCATCCGACTGGCGGTCCTCGGCCCACCCCAGCGCGAAGCCGGTGTTGAGGATCCCGCCCGGGTACAGGGTCGTGGCGTTGTCGTCGATCACCGACATCGGCGCGATCGAGGTCAGGTGCGGGGGGTCCGTCGCCGCCACGAACAGCTGGCTGATCCCCCCGTAGGAGATGCCGAGCATGCCGACGCGGTGGTGGAGCACCCATGGCTGGCGCGCGACGGTCTCGATGACGTCGTACCCGTCGAGGTTCTGGAGGGGCTCGAAGTAGTCAAACGAGCCGCCCGAGCAGCCGGTCCCGCGCATGTTGACGTCGACGACCGCGAAGCCCAGGAGGGTGGCCACGGCGCTGATGCCTTTCTCCGCGCCGGCGGGATCGGCGTAGCCGTAACCGGCGTACTCGACCAGGGTCGGGTACGGGCCGTCTACCGGACCCCGCCCACCCCCGGGCAGGCGCACGTCGATGGCCAGGCGGGTTCCGTCGCGGGTGCGCAGGTAGCCGTAGCCGCCGCGGGGGAGCTTCTGGCTATAGACCTTGGTGCTGGGCGGCGCGGAGCGATCGGGCATCACGGTGACCGCGGCCGAGCGCGTGTGGCCGGTCTGGAGACGGTAGCCCGCGCCGGGAGTGATCTGGCGGAATACGATCCCGCCGAGCGCGTCCGCCCTCTGGGTGGCCACGACGCGCCCGCGACGGTTGAGCAGCGAGAGGGCGGCGCGCGGCGTGAGCCCGGTGGCGTAGACCTGTTGCACGCTGCCGTGAGCGACGAGGCGTCCGCCGCTGGCCTGCGCGGCGGCCGTGGACAGCGCCAGGGCGACGGCCAGCGCCGTGATGAGCAGCCACGTCCTCCGCATGGCGGCGCAACCTACTACCTGCGGCGGGCGGCCGCGCCGTCAGCGACCGACGGTGCGCACCAGCCCGCGCGCCCGTGCCGGCACCGCCGACAGGGTCTCGCGGACCTGGGAGAGCCCCGCGCGCAGCTCCGGATCGCCCACCTCGACCGGCAGCATGGAGTCCTGCAGCTCGGCGATCGACTGGTCGGCGTCGTAGGCGGCGTCCCCCGCGCGCTCGATCAGGTCGCGCACGGTCTGGGACTGCACGCCGGGTGAGTGGGCGTCGAAGCTGCGAGCGCGCAGCTGGGAGCGGGCGGCGAACTCGGCGTAGGTGCGCTTGGCCCGGCCGTAGGCCGACTGGACGGGCCGGAACAGCTGCTCCTCCAGCACGTCGGCGTGCTGTTGATCGAGCTGCTCGTAGGCCTCCCCCAGACACGCCATCGCGTCGGCGATCTGCTCGATGGCGACCGCGAGGTCACTCAGTACCTGCTCTCGGCCTTCAGCGGTCGTGTATGCCATCGGCCACACACATTAGTTCGCCCGCATGTCGAAAGTGAGAGCGCTCGATCGTCGTCGCGTTAAAGACCCGAGGTCCACTAGCGTGGGCTCCGTGGTCTGACTCCAACCACCCCTGATGCAAGGAGCCCGACGATGCGCTTCATGATGATCATGATCCCCAATGTCTCGGAGGAGAACTGGGCGCCCAACGCCGACGAGATCGCCACGATGGGGAAGTACAACGACGAGCTGGCCCGGGCCGGGGTGCTGCTCGCCCTCGACGGACTGCAGCCGACCGCCAAGGGCGCGCGGGTCGCGTTCGCCGGCGGCAAGCCGTCAGTCACCGACGGCCCGTTCACCGAGGCCAAGGAGTTGATCGGCGGCTACTGGCTCATCCAGGCGCGCTCCAAGGAGGAGGCCGTGGAATGGGCCTCGCGCTGTCCCGCCGCCGACGGCGACGTCATCGAGGTCCGCCAGGTCTACGAGATGTCGGACTTCGAGGACGCCGGCTGAGCCGCGATGCCGCCTCGCCGTGACGCCCGTGCCGCCATCGACGCCGTGTGGCGGATCGAGTCGGCGCGGGTGATCGGCGGCCTGGCCCGCATCGTGCACGACATCGGCTGGGCCGAGGACCTGGCCCAGGACGCGCTGGTGGCAGCGCTCGAGCAGTGGCCGCAGTCGGGCATCCCGGACAACCCGGGGGCCTGGCTGATGGCCACGGCCAAGCACCGGGCCATCGACCAGCTGCGCCGCCGCCAGATGGCCGAGCGCCGCCACGACGAGCTCGGGCGCCGGCAGGAGCGCGAGCACGCCACCGGCGAGCTCGACCTGGCGGCCGCCGCCGACGACGACATCGGCGACGACCTGCTGAGCCTGCTGTTCGCGACCTGCCACCCGATGCTCTCGGCGCAGGCGCGGGCGGCGCTGACGCTGCGCCTGTTCGGGGGTCTGAGCACGCCCGAGATCGCCCGCGCGTTCCTGGTCTCCGAGGTCACGATCGCCCAGCGGGTGGTGCGGGCCAAGCGGACGCTGGCCGAGGCGCGCGTTCCGCTGGAGGTACCCAGCGGCGCCGAGCTGGGGCCCCGGCTGGCCTCGGTGCTGGAGGTCATCTACCTCATCTTCAACGAGGGCTACGCCGCGACCGCGGGCGAGGACTGGATGCGCCCGACGCTGTGCGAGGACGCCCTGCGGGTGGGACGCATCCTGGCCGAGCTCCTGCCCGCCGAGGCCGAGATCCACGGCCTGGTGGCGCTGATGGAGATCCAGGCGTCGCGCTCACCGGCGCGAGTGGGCCGCGACGGCGCGCCCGTCCTCCTGCTCGATCAGGACCGCTCGCGATGGGACCGCGTCCTGATCGGTCGCGGGCTGTGGGCGCTGGCCCGGGCCGAGCGGCTGGGCGGCGTGCTCGGCCCCTACGCGCTGCAGGCGGAGATCGCGGCCTGCCACGCCCGGGCCACGACGGCCGAGCAGACCGACTGGGGCCGGATCGTCGCCCTCTATGACGCGCTCGCCCAGCTCACCCCGTCGCCCGTGGTGGAGCTCAACCGGGCGGTGGCGGTGTCGATGGCCTACGGCCCCGAGGCGGCGCTCGAGCTCGTCGATGCCCTCATCGACGACAACGCGCTGGGCGACTATCACCTGCTGCCGAGCGTGCGGGCCGACCTGCTGGCTCGGCTGGGCCGGGCCGACGAGGCCCGGGCCGAACTGGAGCGCGCCGCGGAGCTGACCCAGAACGGGTCCGAGCTGCGGCTGCTCAACCAGCGTGCGGCTGAGCTCTAGGCTCCGGCGGCCAGGACCGGGGGCCAGGACCGGCGGCCTAGGCTCCGGCGGCCAGGACCGGCGGGGCGAACAGCGCGACGAGGTCGGCGGCCGCGTCCGGGTCGCCATCGATGCGCAGCGTGCCATCGGCGACCGCGCGCTCGATCGGGTGACCGTGCCAGATGACGGCGGCCAGCGTGGCGGTATCCGTCTCGATCGACGCGGCGAGGGTCACCCCGGCCGGGGGCCCGCCGCGGGTGATCTCGAGGCGGCCGGACGCGACCTGAAGCGTGAAGCGCTGATCGCCCAGAGCGAGCCCATAGACCGCGTCGACCCAGCCGGCCGCGTCAGCATCAAACGTCGTCTCCAGCGCCACGATCGCCGCGTCGACGCCGAGCGGCGGTGCCGGTTTGGGCAGAGGGGCCCGACTGCCCCAGCGCCCGAGGGCGACGAGGACGGGAGCCAACTCGGCGCCCCACTCGGTCAGCGCATAGACCTTGGATGCCGCCGGCGGCGCGAGCGTGGCCCGGCGGACGACGCCCGCCTGCTCGAGCTCGCGCAGGCGCGCGGCGAGCATGTCGGGCCCGACACGCGGCAGACCCGCCCGGAGGTCCGTGAAGCGCTTGGGCCCGTGGACGAGCTCCCGGACCACGAGCAGCGCCCAGCGCTCTCCCACGAGGTCCAGGGCGCGAGCGATGCCGCAGGAGTCTCCGTATGTTCGCTTTGCGTTCGGCATGAGGTTGGCTTTTCCAACTACATGGTATTGTATCCCAACTGCCTGACCGGAGAGAGACGAAGGAGCAGACCTGATGAGCCGACGTGATGACTACCCCGCGGGCGTGCCGTGCTTCGTGGACACCCTGACCGCCGACGTCGAGGCCGCGAAGGCCTTCTACAGCGGCATCTTCGGCTGGGAGTTCGCCGGCCCCGGGCCGATGCCCGGCGATCAGCCCGGCGAGTACTTCGTCGCGCGGGTGGGCGGCGATGACGTGGCCGGACTCGGGACCCGCCCGGCTCAGGACGAGGATGGGATGCCGAACGCCTGGAACACCCACGTCGCGGTCCAGAGCGCCGACGCCGCCGCCGCCCGCGCCACGGCGGCCGGCGGCTCGGTGCTGGTGGAGCCCTTCGACGCGCCGCCGGCCGGGCGCATGGCCGTGATCGCCGACCCCGCAGGTGGCGTGCTGTGCGTCTGGGAAGCGGGCGACCGCCCGGGCGCGGCGCGGGTCAACGAGCCGTCGGCGTGGGCCATGAGCCTGCTCACCACACCGGATCCCGAGGGCGCGATGGCCTTCTATGCCGAGCTGTTCGGCTGGGAGGCGGAGGAGTTCGGCCCGTCGCTGTGGCTGTTCCGGCTTCCCGGCTACGTCGGCGGGGAGCCCCATCAGCCCGTCCCGCGCGACGTCATCGCCGCGATGACCGCCGGGGATTCAGCGCCGGCGTCCTGGGCGGTTGACTTCTGGATCGCCGATGCCGGGGCGGCAGCGGCCGCCGCCCCCGGACTGGGCGGCAGGGTCGTCGCCGAGCCGTTCGACGAGGCCAGCTTCCGCCGCGCGGTCCTCGCCGCACCCGACGGCGCCACGTTCTCGGTCAGCCAGCTTCAGCTCAGCGGCTGAGGCGCGGGGGTGTCAGCGGCTGAGGGCGCGCCGGTGTCAGCGGCTGAGAGCCCCCGGTGTCAGCGGCTGAGAGCCCGGTGTCAGCGGCTGAGAGCGCGCCGGTCAGACAGCTGCCAGCACAGCGCGGCCGTTGCCGCGGAGACCACGATCACCGACGGCCACGCCCCGATCACGAGGCCCAGCACGTGTGAGAGCGCGAAGGCGACCAGCCCGGCCGCGGTGAGCCCGACGGTCACCCGCGCCCCGTCCCGTCGCCGCCACACGGCGATGCAGGCCAGTCCGCAGGCCGCCAGCACGACGCCGCCGAGGGGACGGGAACCGGTGGCGACGGCCACGCCGAAGCCCGCGATGAGGCCGGCGGCCGCGACGGGCGCGGTGGGGACGCGGTCCAACCGCTCGGCGAATCCCGGGGCGCTGAGCTCATCGGTGGCCATTGCGCGATGATCCCAGAGTTGCGTCGTCAGGGCCCCCGACGCGGGGCCGGCGGCCAGCGTCAGGGCCCGCCCTGCCGGCCGGCGGGTAGCGTGTGTCCTCACCCCGACCGTTCACAGGAGAGCAGATGGGTTTTGACCAGTACCACGAGCCACCGGAGGAGCTGCCGGCCGCGACTCGTACCTTCGCCCGGCTATGCGCGTCGCTGACCGAGGAGGCCGAGGCGATCGGCTGGTACGAGCAGCGGCTCGCCGTCGAGCAGGACCCGGAGGCGGCGTCCGTCATGCGCGACGCCGTCGGGGAGGAGTTCAAGCACTTCAGCATGGATCTCGAGGCTCTGTTGCGCCGCTCCCCCATCTGGCGCGAGATCGCCCTCGGGATCCTGTTCAAGCCCGGCGACATCGTCGAGCACGGGGAGAGCGCCGAGGCCGAGGCGACCGGCGACGCCATGGCCGCGCCGGACGACGGCAGCGGATCGCTGGGAATCGGAAGCCTGAAAGGGGCGCTGTGATGAGCAACCATCTCCTGCGCGAGCACGCGCCGATCAGCGACGCCAACTGGACGCTGCTCGACGACGAGGCCCGCGACCGCCTGGGCGTGCAGCTCGCCGCCCGCAAGCTGGTGGACTTCTCGGGCCCGCACGGCTGGGAGTACTCGGCCACCAACCTCGGCCGCGTCGACTCGGTGGCCAAGGCGCCGTGTGACGGCGTGAGCGCGCTGCAGCGCCGCGTCCTCCCCATGGTCGAGGTCCGCGCCGAGTTCGCGATCAGCCGCGCCGAACTGCGCGACGACGACCGCGGCGCCGCCGATGCGGATCTGGCGACGCTGGACAAGGCCGCGCACCAGATCGCCGTGGCCGAGAACCGGGCGGTCCTGCACGGCTGGCCTGAGGCGTCCATCACCGGGATCGCCGATGCCTCGCCCCATCAGGGCCTGCAGCTCGGGGCCGAGCCCAGCGGTTATCCGCGCCCGGTGGCCAGCGCCGTCGAGCAGTTGCTGCGCAACGGGATCAGCGGCCCCTACGCCCTCGCGCTCGGCAACGAGGAGTACAAGCGGGTCGTGGAGACGGCCGAGCACGGCGGCTACCCGCTGCTCGAGCACCTGCGCAAGATCGTGCAGGGAGAGCTGGTGTGGGCACCGGGCCTGGAGGGCGCCATCGTCGTCAGCATGCGGGGCGACGACTTCCTGTTCGAGTCGGGGCAGGACCTCTCGATCGGCTACCTGGACCACACTGCCGACGAGGTCCGCTTCTACCTGGAGGAGAGCTTCACCTTCCACGTCGCCACGCCGGAGGCGGCGGTGCCGATCAAGGCGTGACCGACCGCCGCCCGGCGGTCGCGCTCAGGGGGTAGAGAGCGTCGTCACTCGGGCGGCCCGAACGCGGCGTCATCGAGGTCGCGCCAGCTGAACTGCGGGTCATAGCCCAGCACCTCGCGCGCGTGGCTGATGTCCAGCAACGTGTCGTTGCCCGACAGGCTGTCGGCCACCGGCACGCCGGGGTAGGCCTCGGCCATCAGGTCGCGGCTGGGCGTCCGCATGACCGTGTCGGCCGCGGCGATGATGAAGTTGTCAGTCCCGTCGATGTCGGCCTCCAGCGCGCGCTCCACGCTCTCGGCGACGTGGCTCTCGTCCACGTAGCCCCAGAGATTCCACTTGCGGGCATGGGGATCGTCCTGCCAGGAGGCGAACCGCGCATAGTCAGAACGGACCATGACGTTGGAGAAGCGCAGGCCGATGATGGGGATGCCGCTCCAGCGGTGAAAGGCCCGGGCCATCTCCTCGCCCACGACCTTGGAGAGCGCGTAGGAGGTCTCCGGGCGCAGATGCTTCTCGTCGACGGGCGCGTAGTCCGGCGGCGTGTCGAAGGGCAGCCCCAGCGTGGTCTCGCTCGACGCCCACACCACGCGCTTCAGCCCCAGCCGCTGGGCCGCGGCGAACACCGAGTGGGTGCTGGTGGCGTTCACGCGCCACACCTCGCTGGCGGGCGCATGCGCGGGCGAGGGGATCGCCGCGAGATGGACGACGGCCTCGATCCCGGGCAGCGTGTCGCCGCCGCTGAGCGCTTCCAGCGCCTGGCCGAAGTCGGTGACGTCCGCGCGCAGGAACGGGATCGGGTTCTCCGGGTGGTTGGACTCGGGGGCGCCGACGAGGTCGATGTTGAGGACCTGGTGGCCGCGCTCGAACAGGTGGCGGATGACGACGCGGCCGGCCTTGCCGCTGCCTCCGGTGACTGCAATCTTGGTCATGCCCGGAGCTCTAGCACACGTGTCCGCCAGCAGACGCGCCGCTCGTTAGGCTGGCGCGCATCGAGCAAGACCCCCGCACGATCGTGTTCTTCCCCGAGGGAGCCTTCGGGCCCACCAATAACTGCGTGGGCATCGGCGACGTGCTGCGCCGCCGCGGCCATCGCGTGGTCTTCGTGGCCGAGCAGTCCTTCGCCGGGACGCTGGCGGCCAAGGGGTTCGAGGAGCGCCTGATGCGGCTGTCGGACGCGCCCGGGCTCCCCGAGGCGCCCGGCCAGTTCTGGAAGGACTTCATCCGCGACACCGCGCCGGTGTTCCGCGCCGACACCCAGGAGCAGCTCGCCGGGTTCATCCTGCCCACGTGGCAAGCCCTGGTCGAGGGTGCCCGCTACGTGGACGAGCGCCTCATTCAGATCTTTGACGAGCTGGCGCCCGACGCCATCGTGGAGGACAACGTCTGCGCGTTTCCCGCCATCCCGGCCAGCGGCCGCCCGTGGGTGCGGATCGTGTCCTGCAATCCGCTGGAGGTCACCGACCCCCAGCTCCCGCCCACGTTCTCCGGGCTCGCGCTCGAGGACCGCACGAACTGGGAGGCGTTCCGCGCCGAGTACGCGGCGCAGGTCTCAGACCTCCAGGCGTCCTTCTCGGAGTTCTGCGTGGAGCGCGGCGCCCCGCCGCTACCGGCGATGGACATGATCCACGAGTCGCCGTGGCTGAACCTCTACCTCTATCCCCAGGAGCTGGACTATCCCCGAGGCGTGGCGCTGGGACGGACGTGGCACAACCTCCAGACCTGCGTGCGCGCCACCGATGACCCGTGGAGCCCGCCCGAGGATCCGGACCGACGCCGGCTGGTCTACCTCAGCCTCGGCTCGCTGGGCTCCGCCGACGTGGAGCTCATGCAGCGCCTCGTCGAACTGCTGGCCGATACGCCGCACCGCTACATCGTCAGCCGCGGCCCGCGCCACGACGAGTACGAGCTCGCCGAGAACATGATCGGCGAGGAGTTCCTGCCACAGACCTCGGTCCTCCCTCACGTCGACGCCGTCATCACGCACGGCGGCAACAACACCGTCACCGAGTGCATGTGGTTCGGCAAGCCGATGCTCGTCCTCCCCATCTTCTGGGACCAGCACGACAATGCCCAGCGCGTGCACGAGACCGGCTACGGCCTCCGGCTGCCCACCTACGAGCTTCAGGGAGACGAGCTGGCCGCCGCCGTGGACCACCTCCTCACCGACGGCGAGCTGCGCGGACGGGTCCGCGCCGCGGGGGAGCGGCTGCGCGAGCAGCCCGGGACCGAGGCGGCCGCCGACCTCATCGAGCGGGTGGCGAGCAGCGGCGAGCCCGGCGAGATCGCCGTCGCCGGCTGAGCCGCCGCCGCGCGCACCGCACCGCAGCGGTCGATCAGCCGCTGCCGCCATGGGCCGTGGGCAGATGCGGGCGCGTCAGACGGCGAGGGCGTGTCCGGGCGAAGCGCCGCCTGTGGTCATCCCCTGATAGCTCTGTGAAGAACCGGTTAGCGGCGTGCAAGGGCTGGCGCAAGATTGCGATTTGACCTCAGGCTTTGCGGGGAACTGCCGATTAACGGGCGCATGAGACTCGTACGCATCGACTGGATCCAGGACGGCATGGAACTGGCGCGGGACATCCCGTCCGCCGCCGTCGGCGCTGCGCCGCTGCTGCGCCGCGGGGTCCGTCTGTCGGCGTCGCTGGCCTCGCGCCTGTCGTCACTGGGGATCCGCGCCCTCTGGATCGAGGACGACATGGGCGAGGGGATCATCCCCGCGATGCCGCTGCCCGATCACATCCGCGCCGCCACCGAGGAGGCCGTCGCCGCCTGCTTTGAGGCCGCCCGCGCCGTCGCCGCCGACCTCTCCGAGTTGCCGCTGAGCGCGCTCAAGCAGATCGAGCACGCCTCCGCCAGCCTCATCGACGCGCTCGCCGACGCCCCCGAGGCGGCCCTGGCCTTCGACGATCTGGCCAGCGCCGACAGCTACACCTACACCCACTCGATGCGTGTCGCCACGCTCGGCCTGCTCCTGGGCCAGCGGATCGACCGGACCGACGGCTGGGTCGACTATCGCGGAGAAGTGCGCTACGACCGGATGGTCGAGCGGATGACCCAGCTCACCATGGGCCTGCTCGTCCACGACATCGGCAAGCTGGCGATCCCCGACCGGATCCTCAACAAGCCCGGCAAGCTCAGCCCGGAGGAGTGGGAGCTGATCAAGACCCACCCCACCGCCGGCGCTTCGCTTTTGGACTCAGACCGGATCTCGCCGCTCACCCGCGCCGTGGTGCGCGACCATCACGAGCGCTGGGACGGCCAGGGGTATCCCGCAGGCCGCGAGGGCAGCGACATCCACCAGTTCGCCCGGATCGCCGCGGTCGCCGACGTGTATGACGCGATCACCGCGGACCGTCCCTATCAGCCCGCCAACCCGCCGCACGTCGCGGTCAAGGCCGTCCGCGAGGGCGCCGGGACCCAATTCGATCCTCAGATCGTCGCTCACTTCCTGCGCATCGCGATGCCCTATCCGGTCGGCTACACGATCACCCTCCCTGACGGCAGCTCCGGCGCCGTGGTCGGCGTCGATGCGGAGGAGCCGGACTACCCGGTGATCCGCCACCGCGAGGGCGGCGCGTTCGTCGAGACCGCGCTGCACATCGTCGACGGCGTGGTGGTCCAGACCGGGGACGCCGCGGCGGCCGTCTGACCGCTCAGGAGGCCTCGACCGCCGCTTTGATGCGCTGCGCGAACGCGGGCGCGTCCTTGACGGACTGACGCGAGGCAACGCCCACGACGAGCTTGCCGAAGCCGTGGCCCTCGAAGCGGTTGTGGATCGTGACCCGCGTCTGCCCGTCGGCCACCTTCTCCAAGTCATAGCCGCCCTCGGGGACGGTGACGATGTTCTTGGACCGCTCGGTCCAGCGGATCGTGGTGGGAGCATCGACCGCAGTGAGCTCGAAGCTCCGGCTCGACTTCATCCCCGCATCCTTGACGGTGCTCTCGAACACGGTGCCGACCCCCACGGGTCCGTCCGTGGTCTTGCGGATCTGCTGGACCCGCGGGCTGAACTTCGGATCATTGGTCCCGTCGGCCAGGAACGCGAACACCTCGTCGATGGGCCGGTTGATCAGAACCGAACCGCTGAACCCGTGTGCCATGGACAGCTCCTTGATAGGCGATGTGTGCCGGGCCAGCCTACCGGCGGTCAGCCGGCGGTCAGCCGGCGGTCAGCCGGCGGTCAGCGCGTCGGTGATGGCGTCGACGGCGGCCAGCCGGCCCGCCAGCTCGTCGCTGAGGCCGTGGCGGGCGGCGAGCAGGCCCGGCGGAGCGTAGGTGAGCTTGGTCTGGTCGCCGTCACGCCAGATCAGGATCTTGAGCGGCAGGTCGAGCGCCGCTTGGGGCACCGCCTCCATGATCGGGGTGCCCGCCTGCGGGTTGCCGAAGATCGCCACCTTGGTGTCGCGCAGGGTCAGCCCGGCCGCCTCCGCCTCGCCGCTGTGGTCGATGACGTCGAACAGCTTGACTCCCTTGGCGTTGAGCAGTTCGCGCAGGCGCACGACCGCCTCGGGCACCGACAGCGCCGTGAGCTTGGTGGTCAGCCGGGCGCCGGCGCGCGGCGCGGTGCCGGGGCGAGACGCCGACCCCGCGGGCGGGTCCAGCGGCCGGTCGCGCCCGCCGACGTAGACGTCGTGGATCATGCTCGGCGCGAACAGGCCGTGGCCGGTGACGCCGGGGATCGCGTCCAGCCATGTGGACACCGCCGCTGGATCGGTGAGGTCACCGGTGTAGTCGGCGATGACCCCGTTCTCCGGCGTGGTCGTCGCGCCCGGCCGCAGTGCAACGGCGCCGACGGCGTAGAGCGTCGCCGGGAGACCGAAGACGTCGAGTTCGAGCGGGACCGGCGCGTGCACCGCGTCGACGAGCTTGTCCTCGGAGACGATGACCACGAACCGCTCCGCCGCGCCGGCCACGATCTTCTCGCGCAGATGGGCGCCGTGGCCGCCCTTCACCGTCCACCAATCGGCGGCCACCTGGTCGGCGCCGTCGATGGCGATGTCCAGGCGATCGAGCGCGTCAAACGGCTCGACGGCGAGCCCGAGGCCGGTGGCGACCTGCGCGGTCTCGGGCGAGGTGGCCACGCAGCGCAGGCCGTCGAGCCCGCGTGCGGCGAGCGCCGGAAGCAGCCTCGCCACCGTGCGGCCGGTGCCCAGTCCGACCCGCATCCCGGGTTCGACGAGCTGGGCGGCCGCCTCGGCTGCCTCGCGCATCTGATCTTCCTGGACCGCCACGCGCGCATCGTCTCACGGCTGGTTTGCGCGCGCCATTGCGATCGGGTTTCAGGACCCGAACACGTCGCCGATCACCTGCAGTTCGCTGATTGTCAGGTTGCCGGTGGTGGGGCTTCCCGGCGACCTGCTCGTCATGTCCAGTCTGACCTTGGTCGTGCTCACCGGCTGGAACGTGATCGACGAGGGCTGGTCTGACCCGGCGGCGAACTGCACGTGCTGACCACGCACGGGCACCCAGCCGACCCCGTTCCAGTACGACACCTGGACGGTGGCCGGCAGCTGGTCGGCCGCGTCCACCGTGAAGTAGGGCCGCAGCTCCCCGAACGTCTGGGTCTGGGGCCAGCTCACGCTCACCCAGTCACCGGCGCGGGCGTTGGTGACCTCGTTGAGCGTCTGCGTCGGGCCCTTGCTGGAGCGGTCTGACCAGCCGCCCGACGTCGTGGTGCCGTCAAGCAGCGCCGCCGGGACCGTCGTGCTCGTCCCGAAGTCCGAGGCGTCGCCGTCGAAGACCCCGCCGGAGAAGCTGGCGTCGGCGGTGGGGTGCTCGGGCCCCGCGGCGAGGGCCAGGTTCTGGCCCGTGGTGACGCGTCGCGTCACCGTGACCAGCAGCCGGGCGGGCACCGCGATGCCGTGCACGCGGCCCGGCACCGAGAAGCGGCCGGGCTGGGCCAGGCGCCGAGCGGGGATCTGCGCCCAGTGCACGCGCACCTGCTGGGTCACCCCGTCGGTGAAGACGACCGTCGTCGCCGCCGGCGGCGTCGGCGTCATGCCCACGGGCACGAGCGCGTGCGCGCTCTGCACGGAGGCCACCCCGGCCACGGTGACGATGGCGCGCGCCGGGATGCGCGTCCCCTGGACCCGGCCCGACACCGTGTAGACGCCGGGACGGGCGCCGGCGCCGGGTCCGCGCCCTGACCAGCTCACCGGCGCGGTCTGGGTGCTGCCATCGCCGTTGATGAGCTGCACCCTCGCGGGCAGTGACGCGCTCGCCCCCTGCGGGGTGCGCACGTACGCCGGCGCGACCGCAGTCACGCCCGGCCGCCCCGGGTTCTGGGCGTACAGCGTTGTCGTGACGGGCAGCAGGCCGGCCGAGGACACCTTGACGGTGATCGGCCCAGGGTGCGTCGAGGACTCAACGATGGCCAGCACCTGGCCGTTGAAGGCATCGTGGCGCGGCGAGGTGTAGCCCTCGGCGTCATCCTCCTTGCCGTTGTCGGCCCCGGCGAAGGTGCCCGCGCCGGTCACCGAGGTGACCACGGAGTTGTCGGCGTCGGGCACCTCGACCCCGTGGCGGTCGACGACCCGCACGGTCAGGTACGACAGCGACTTGCCATCCGCCCGCACGACCGTCTTGTCCGGGGTCACGCTCAGCGCGTAGGGGCGACCGGCGGTGTCCTGCTCGTCGCGGGCGACGACGTGCCCGCCGGCGTCCTTGGCGACGGCGACGAGCCGACCGGGCGTGAAGGGGACGTTCCAAACCAGTTTGAGGTTGCCCGAGCTGCCGTTGGGACTCTGGTAGCTACCCGGACAGGCGCCGGCGGTGAACGTCTTGTCATCACCGGGGCACTGGGTGGTCTCGAGGTAGCCGGCCCCGAACGTCGTCGTCTTGTGGTCAAACGACTTGGCTCCGAGCGACTTCCCGTTGAGGAACAGCTGGACCGTGGGCTCGTTGGCGTAGGCCCACACCTGCACCATCTGGCCCGGCCTGTAGTCGGTCCAGTTCATGGGGACGATGTGCACCATCGGCGCTGTCGTCCACTGTGACTTGAACAGGTAATACCCGTCCTTGGGGAAGCCTGCGGTGTCAGACAGTCCGAAGAACGATGTCTTGACCGGGAAGGTCGTGTACGGGGTGGGCTCACCGATGTAGTCCCACCCCGACCAGATGAACTGGCCGATGAAGAACTGGCGATCGCGCACCTTCTTGAGGTCGTACTCGTTGCTCAGCGTCCAGGACTCGAGGTTGTTGTCATAGGACGAGAGCTCCTCGCGGCCCGGGGTGAAGTTCTGGCCGGTGTTGAGCTGATCGGGATCCTGGTAGTACCCCCGCGTCGAGGTCTCCGAGGAGGACTCCGACTCGAAGAAGAACTTCGTCGGGTACTGCGCGTGCAGGCCGTCGATCGTCTTGGCCGTGTCGTAGTTCAGGCCCAGGCCATCGAGGTTCTTGACCATCTGGTCGGCCACCGAGCCGGGCTTGGGCACGCTGCGGTACCGGTCCGAGCCGGCCACGATCGGCCGCGTGGTGTCGATCGCGCGGATATCGGAGATCAGCCGCTGCTCGATCGGCAGCGCCTGGGGCGAGGTCCAGTCGGGGATCTCGTTGCCGATCGACCACATGATCACGGCGGGCGAGTTCTTGGCCTCGTTGACCATCTCGTCGATGTCGTAGTCACTCCACTGGTTGAAGTACAGGTGGTAGTCAGCCGACAGCTTGCCCACGTCCCAGGCGTCGAAGGCCTCCACCATCATCACGATGCCTAGCCGCTGGCAGATGTCCAGGAGCTCGGGTGACGGCGGATTGTGCGAGGTGCGAAACGCGTTGACGCCCGCCGCCTTGAGGTTGCTCATCTGCCGGTACATCGCATCGTAGTTGTCCACCGAGCCCAACGCCCCCTCGTCGTTGTGCAGGTCGACGCCGTGGAGCTTGAGCGGCTGACCGTTGAGCATCACGCCCTGGGTGGGGCTGAACACCAGCCAGCGGACGCCGAAGGTGGCGGTGGCGGAGTCGAGGTGCGCGCCGGTCGCGCTACCCCCCGCGGCGCCCGAGCCGGTGACGCTGGTCTGCACCGTGTACAGGTACGGGTCGGTGGTGGACCACAGGTGCGGGTTGTCCAGGCGGATGTCGGCGGAGCTGGTCGCGCCGGCGACCGGCACGGAGACGTTCGCCGTCGTGGCGTCCGCGACCACGTGGCCCGCTGCGTCGTGCACCACGTAGTGCAGGTCGACGGTGTCCGCGGTGCCGCTGTCGTTGGCCAGCTGGGTGGCGACGTGGACGGTGGCGAAGTGCGAGGCGATCGTCGTGGCCAGGTCGGGCGTGGTCACGGTGGTCCCCCAGCGCGCGATGTGCAGCGGGTTGGCCACGGTCAGGTGGACGTGGCGGGTGATTCCGCTGCCGGAGTACCACCGGCTGCTCGGCTCGAGGTTCTGCACCACCACGGCCAGCACGTTGGGCGTGTGGCCGTCGGTGTGGACCAGATTGGAGATGTCGTAGCTGTAGCCGGTGTAGCCGTAGGGGTGGTTGCCGACGAGTTGGCCGTTGAGGTAGACGTACGAGTTCTCGAATACGCCGTCGAAGTCCAGCGAGATCCGCTTGCCGGTCATCGAGGACGGGAGCGTGAAGCTCTTGCGATACCAACCCAGGCCGCCCGGGAAGAAGCCCGTGGCGTTGCTCTGGCTGGGGTCGGGCGTCTGGGTGATGCTCCAGTCGTGCGGGAGCGTGAGCTGCTGCCACATGGCATCGTCGAAGCCGGGCGCGGCCGCCTTGGGATCCGTGGAGTTGCCGAACTGGCCGCTGGGGTCGGTGGTGTTGGCGGTATTGACCAGCTTGAAGCGCCAGCCCCCGTCGAAGTTGAGCGTCCGCGTGCCGTCGTTGAGCACGCCCAGGTTGGGGTCCCCGGAGCCCGAGCTCCACCCCACCGGGCCCAGATCGCTGCCCGACGGCGTCGCCGCTTGAGCGGCCGCGGTTCCCGCCAGCGCGCAGGCGGTCGTCAGCAGCACCGCCACCACCCGTGCCATCACCCTGAAACCCATCTCCGTCTCCCTCTCCGATTCAACCCTGGCGGCGCCTCGGATACCCCTGTGCCTGACGCGCAAAACCACAAATTGTGAGCGCTCACACGCCGAGGTCAGGGAAATGACCGCCTACGCTGTGCCGGTGGACTGGCTGGCCACGTCCGAGCTGCGCATCGGCCTGGGCTGCATGCGCCTGTCCACCGACGCCGACCGCGACCCCGAACGGGCCCGGGCGACGATCACGGCGGCGGCCGCCGCCGGGATGACCGTGTTCGACACCGCGCACGCCTACGGACACGACGCCACCGAGCTCGGCCACAACGAGCGGCTGCTCGCCGGAGCGCTCCGAGGTTGCGGCGCCGCGGACGCCGCCCGCATCGTGACCAAGGGCGGTATGACCCGCGAGGGCGGCGCCTGGGTGCCCGACGGCCGCGCCAAGGCCATCCGCGCCGACTGCGAGGCGAGCCTCGCCGCCCTCGACGGTCTGCCCATCGACACCTACCTCCTGCACGCCCCGGACCCGCGCACGCCGTGGACGACCTCGGTGCGCGCCCTGGCCCGGCTGCACGCCGACGGCCTCGTCGCCCGGATCGGCCTCGCCAACGTCAACCGCCGCCAGCTCGACGAGGCGCTCGAGCTCGCGCCGATCAGCGCGGTTCAGGTGGCGCTGAGCCCGTTCGACGACGGCCCCCTGCGGGGCGGCCTGGTGGAGCGCTGCCAGGAGCGGGGGATCGCGGTCATTGCCCACGCGCCGCTGGGGGGCGTACGGCGCGCCGGGTCGCTGGGACGCCGGCCGGGGCTGATGGAGGTCGCGGCGCGGCGCGGCGCCACAGCGGCCGAGATCGCCTTGGCCTGGCTGCTGTCCCTCTCCCCCACCGTGGTTGCGATCCCTGGCGCCCGGCGCCCCGCGACGGCGCACAGCGCCGCCCTCGCGGCGCGGCTCGCGCTGACCGATGCCGACCGGGGGGAGCTGCGCCCGGCGCCTCGGGCGACGCCGGTACGCGCGGCGCAGGACGCGGGCGACGCCGACGTCGTGATGGTCATGGGCATTCCGGGCGCCGGCAAGACCCGTCTGGCCGACGACTACGTCGCCCGCGGCTATGAGCGCCTGAACCGCGACGAGCGGGGCGGCTCGCTGCGCGATATCGCGCAGGCGCTCGACGAGCGACTGGGCGCCGGCGCGCGCCGGATCGTCCTGGACAACACGTACCTCACCCGTGCCGCACGCAGCCTGGTGATCGAGAGCGCCGCCCGGCACGGGGTGCCGGTGCGCTGTGTGTGGCTCAGCACGCCGCTGGCCCAGGCGCAGGTCCATCTCGTCACGCGCCTGATCGCGCTGCACGGCGCGCTGCCCACGCCCGAGGAGCTGCGGGTGCTGGCCCGGAGCACCGAGGGGGTGATGGCCCCGACCTCGCAGATGCGCACGGTCCGCGAGCTCGAGCCACCGGCGCTGGACGAGGGCTTTGCCGCCGTGGACGAGGTGCCCTTTCAACCTGCCGCCATCGATCCGCACGGTGGCGCCGGGGTGCTGGTGGCCGCGCCCGCCCTGGAGCGGGCCGGCTGGCGAGAGGCGGTCGCCGCCGCCGCCCCGGCCGCGCCCCATCTCCTGTTCGACTGGCGCCCCGACGCCACCCCGGACGTCCTGGAAGGGCCACTGGCCCGGCTGCGTGACGTCGTACCGGGACCCGTCGCGGCCGGGGTCTGTCCGCATGGCGCCGGCCCGCCCCGCTGCTGGTGTCGCCCGCCGCTGCCCGGGCTGGCGCTGGCCTTCACGGCCGCCCACCGCCTTGCGCCGTCGTGCTGCATCGTGGTGGGGAGCGGGCCCGCCCACCGGACCCTCGCCAACGCGCTGGGCGCGCGCCACATCCCCGTGGTGGCGTAGAACTTCTCTGAAGACATGGCCAAGCCCGAGGAGATCATGATCGACGCCGGGGGGCGCGAGGTGCGCGTCTCGAACCCCAGCCGCGTCATCTTCCCCGAAACCGAGCGGACCGCCGCGGTGACCAAGGGCGACATCGTCCGCTACTACGTGAGCGTCGGGGACGGGATCATGCGTGCCCTGCGTGAGCGGCCGACGACGCTCGAGCGCTGGCCCAAGGGCGTCTTCCCGGGCATCGTGCTCTCCACCCGCGACGGGCGCCCCGGCGACGCCTTCTACCAGAAGCGGGTTCCCAAGGGCGCGCCCGACTACGTGCAGACGGCGCGCATCCAATTCCCCTCGGGCCGCGATGCCGACGAGGTCTGCCCCACCGAGCTGGCCGTCGTCGCCTGGGCGGGGCAGATGGGCACCATCACCTTCCATCCGTGGCCGGTGCGGCGGCCCGACCCCGACCAACCCGATGAGCTGCGCCTGGACTTCGACCCTCAGCCCGGGACCGACTTCGCCGACGCCGCACGCGTCGCCGAGGAGGCGCGCGCGCTGCTCTCCGAGCTCGGCTACACCGGCTTTCCCAAGACCTCGGGCGGCCGCGGCCTCCACATCTACATCCGGCTCGAGCCGCGCTGGACGTTCATCGACGTGCGCCACGCCGCCATCGCCTTCGCCCGCGCGTTGGAGCGGCGCCGGCCCGAGCAGGTGACGACGAGCTGGTGGAAGGAGGAGCGCGGTGCCCGGATCTTCATCGACTTCAATCAGAATGCGCGCGATCGCACCATCGCCTCGGCCTACAGCATCCGCCCCAAGCCGGGCGCGCCGGTGTCCGCGCCGCTTGACTGGGACGAACTGCCCCACGTCGCGCCCGAGCACTTCACGGTCGCCACCATGCCCGCCCGATTCGAGGCGCGCGGCGACGTCCACGCCGCCATTAACGACGCCGCGTACTCGCTGGCGCCCCTGCTCGACCTCTACGAGGCCGACCTCGCCGACGGGCTCACTGACATGCCCTATCCGCCCGACTATCCCAAGATGCCGGGCGAGCCCAAGCGCGTGCAGCCGTCGCGTGACCGCGACCGGCCCAAGCCGGCCGCCGACGCCGGGTAGCTACCCGCGAGGCGCCTGCTGGGGCAGCTTCTTCTTGGTGCCGCGCCGGGCAGGGTTGGACGGCGGCGGCACGACTGGGCCGATGTCCCCGTCGGGCGCCTCGTCGAGGTCGACGATCACGGGAGCGTGATCGCTGGGACCCGAGCCCTTGCGCGCCTGGCGGTCCACCCAGGCAGCCTTGACGCGGTCCGCGACGGGCCCGCCGGCGAGCACGAGGTCGATGCGCATGCCCAGGTCCTGGTGAAACATCCCGGCCCGGTAGTCCCAGTAGGTGAAGACCCGCTCCTCGGGCCAGCGGTCGCGGACCACGTCGTGCAGACCCAGCGACTGCAGCTGCGCCAGCGCCTCGCGCTCGGGCGCCGTGACGTGGGTCTCGCCGACGTAGGCCTCGGGGTCGAAGACGTCCTCGTCGGTCGGGGCGATGTTCATGTCGCCGGCGACGACCGCGGCCTCGGGGCCGGCGGCCACCATCGCGCGCAACGCCCTGAGCCATTCGAGCTTGTAGCGGTAGTGGTCTGAATCGGGCTCGCGCCCATTGGGCACGTAGACCGAGGTGACGCGGATCCCGTCGCAGGTGGCCGAGACCGCCCGCGCCTCGGGGTCCGGGAACCCGGGGCCGTCCGGGATCCCCATGACGACGTCCTCGAGCCCCACTCGCGAGAGGACGGCCACCCCGTTCCACGCCGCTTCTCCATGGAGCGCGACCTCGTAGCCGCGCTGCTTCAGCTCGCCGCCCAGCAGCTCCATGAAGGCGCCGTCGGCCAGCTTGGTCTCCTGCAGGCAGACGACGTCGGGGCGGCGCTCGTCCAGCCACGGCAGCAGCCGCGGCAGGCGCTGCTTGACGGAGTTGACATTCCAGGTCGCGATCCGCATGCAGCGCCCACCGTAGCGCGCCGTGAGAGCCGGCTTACTGGCTGAGCAGCTCCATATCGCTGGCCGAGTAGCGCGTGCCGGCGACGCCGTCTGAGGGCAGTGCGGCGTCGAGAGCCTGCACGTCATCGACTGACAGCGCCACGTCGACGGCGCCGGCGTTCTCCTGAAGCCGGGTCGGGCTCTTGGTGCCGGGGATGGCGACGATGTCCTCGCCCTTGGCCTGCACCCAGGCGAGCGCCAGCTGCGCGGGCGTGATGCCGAGGCGATCGGCGAGCTCGCTCACCTGGTCGGCGAGCGCGATGTTCTGCTGCAGCGCCTCCTCCTGGAAGCGCGGGTTGTTGCGCCGCCAGTCGTCCTCGGGCAGATCGTCCATGGAGCGGATCGACCCGGTGAGGAAGCCGCGGCCCAGCGGTGAGTAGGCCACCAGGCCGATGCCCAGCTCGCGCAGGGTCGGCAGCACCTCGGCCTCGGCGTCGCGCGTCCACAGCGAGTACTCCATCTGGACCGCGGTCAAGGGATGGGTCGCGTGGGCGCGGCGGATCGTGTCCGGGGCCGCCTCCGACAGGCCGAGGTAGCGCACTTTGCCCGCCTGGACGAGCTCGGCCATGGCGCCGACGGTCTCCTCGATGGGGACGTCGGGGTCGATGCGATGCTGGTAGTAGAGGTCGATGTGGTCGGTGCCCAGGCGCTTGAGCGAGCCTTCGACGGCGCTGCGCACGTTCTCCGGGCTTCCGTCGACGCTGCGCGCCCACGGGCTCTCGGGGTTGAGCCGGAACCCGAACTTGGTGGCGAGCTGTACTTCGTCGCGCCGCCCGGCGATGGCGCGGCCGACGAGCTCCTCATTGGTGTGCGGGCCATAGATCTCGGCGGTGTCCAGGAAGGTCACGCCGAGCTCGAGCCCGCGGTGGATGGTCTGAAGGCCGGAATCCGCGTCACCGGCGCCGTAGGCATGAGTCATGCCCATGCATCCCAGGCCCTGCGCAGAAACCTCCAGCCCCTGACTGCCGAGTGTTCTCCTCGTCATTGAGCTTCTCCTGATAATTGGTGATCTTGTGTTCGATGAAGGCCAGGTGCTCGCGCACCTGCGCCAACTGCGCCCGCACCGCATCTCGATGCTCCTCGAGCAGGGTGAGGCGCTCGCTCTCGTTGCCGTCCCCCGCGCGCACCAGCTCGGCGTAGCGACGGATGCCGCGAATCGGCATGCCGGTCGCGCGCAGGCATTGCAGGACCTCGATCCACGCCAGGTCTTCGTCGCCGTAGCGGCGATGACCCGACCCGGCCCGCTCAACGCCGTCAATCAGCCCGGCCTTCTCGTAGTAGCGCAGTGTGTATGCGCTCACGCCCGAGATCCGGGCAGCGTCAGCGATTGTGAGCCCTGCCTGAACGGTCACTCTTTCGAGGTTAGGACCTAGAGCGCGCTCTAAGTCAAGCCCGTGTGAAGATGGGGCGATGCTGTGGCGCGCACCGGAGCACGAGCCGCTCACCGAAGACGCCTGGACCACCGGCTGGGCCCGGGGGGTCATCCAGGAGCTCGTGGCCGACGCCGAGACCGCCGCCTCGTCCGATGGGCAGTGGCCGTTTCACCCCCGCGACGATCCCGAGGACGGCGAGGTGTGGAGCGGCCTGTACCTCGGCGCCGCCGGGATGGCGTGGGCGCTGTGGAAGCTCGACTCCGCGTTTGACGGCGCGAGCGCGGTGGCCAATGCGCTCGAGCGCTACCGCGCGAGCCCGGACTTCATGCAGGACCCGCACCCTCCCAGCCTGCTCTGCGGTGAGAGCGGGATTCTCGTCGCGGCCGAGCGCGTCGGCTCTCCCGCTGCCGACCCGGAGCGACTGCGCGAGCTGATCCGCGCCAACCGCAGCCATCCGACCTGGGAGCTGATGTGGGGCGCGCCCGGGACGATGCTGGCGGCGCACGCGCTCGGCTTCGAGCGGGAGTGGCGCGAGAGCGCCGAGCTGCTGTGGGAGCAGTGGGACGAGGAGACCGACCTCTGGACCCAGCACCTCTACGGCAACGTCGTCCAGTCGCTGGGGCCGGGCCACGGCTTCGCCGGCAACGTCAACGCCCTGCGCGGCTTCGTGGGCGAGGAGGTGCTGCGTGAGCGGGTGGCGCGACTGATGGAGCGGACGGCGTTGCGCGACGACGGCCTGGTCAACTGGCCGCCGGAGCCCGCGCACCCGCCGGAGAAGATCCGCGTCCAGTGGTGCCACGGGGCGCCCGGAATCATCGCCACCGTCGGCGACCTGCTGCCGTGGGAGCTGGCGTTGGCCGGCGGCGAGCTGACCTGGCGCGTCGGGCCGCTGCGCAAGGGGCCCGGCCTCTGCCATGGGACGGCGGGCAACGGCTTTGCCTTCCTGCGCCTGCACGCGCTCACCGGCGACCGGATGTGGCTCGATCGCGCCCGCCGCTTTGCCGTGCACGCGGTGACGCAGGTGCGGCGCGAGCGCGCGGCGGTCGGCCACGGCCGCTACTCCCTGTTCACGGGTGACATCGGAGTCGCGCTGTACCTGCGGGCGTGCGTGGACGAGGACCCGGCCTTCCCCCTCATCGACACGATGTGAGCGTCAGTGACGGTTCGCGCCGTTTGGACCATCACCCAGGCCCCTGAGCTGACCGCGGCTACTGGGCGTTGAGATAGGTGATGACCGCCAGCACGCGGCGGTGGTCGTCAGGCGACTGGGGCAGGCACAGGGAGCCGAAGATGTTCTTCACGTGCTTCTCCACCGTGTTGTCGGTGACGAACAGCCGCTCGGCGATCGCCCGGTTGGAGCGCCCCTCGGCCATCAGCGCCAGCACCTCCCGCTCGCGGTCGGTCAACTGCTCGAGCGGCGTGTCGCCGCGGCGCCGGCGGCCGACGAACTCGCCCACCACCGCCGGGTCCAGCACGGACCCCCCGTGGCCCACGCGGTTGACGCTCGAGGCGAGCTCCTCCAGGTCCGAGACGCGCTCCTTGAGCAGATAGCCGACGCCGTCGGTGCCCGCCGAGAGCAGCTCCAGCGCGTAGCGGGCGTTGACGTGCTGGGAGAGCACGAGGATGCCGACGGCGGGCCAGCGCTCGCGGATCACCTTGGCCGCGCGCAGGCCCTCGTCGGTGTGGGTCGGCGGCATCCGGATGTCGACGATGGCGACGTCGGGCCTGGTGCGCTCCACCAGCTCCAGCAGCTCGTCGCCGTCCCCACCCAGGCCCACGACCTCAAAGCCGGCCTCGGTGAGCAGGCGGGCGAGCCCCTCACGTAGGAGGACGGCGTCGTCGGCCAGGACTACGCGCACGGAACCTCCGCGCACGGGATCTCGGCGCGCAGCGTCGTCCCGCGCCCCGGCGGGCTGGAGACGGTGAAGCGGCCGCCGAGCGCCTCGACGCGGTCAGCCAGGCCGCGCAACCCCGAGCCCCCTCCGGCCCCGGCACCGCCGATGCCGTCGTCGGCGACCTCGACGGTGAGAGTCGCGCCCGCGTAGGACGCTGCCACCTGAACCTCGCTGGCATGGGAGTGCTTGGCCGCATTGGTGAGCGCTTCTGAGGCGACGAAGTAGGCGGCGCTCTCGACCTGATCGGGGAGACGCCGGTCGAGTCCCAGGTGCAGGTGGGTGGGCAGCGCGGCGCGGCGGCACAGCTCGTCCAGCGCTGCTGACAGGCCCCGCTCGACCAGCAGTGGCGGGTTGATGCCGTGGGTGAGCTCGCGCAGCTCCTCCAGCGCCACCGTGAGGGCCTCGCGGGTTTCGCGCAGCAGCGGCCTGGCCTCGCCCTCCTGCGTGGGCAGCTTGGACTCCAGGAGCCCGAGCGACATCGCGATGGACACGAGTCGCTGCTGGGTGCCGTCGTGCAGGTCGCGCTCGATCCGCCGGCGCTCGGCGTCGGTGGCACCCACCAGCCGCGCCCGGGATGCCTGCAGGTCGACGAGCCGCGCCCGGAGCTCGGCCTGGAGGCGCTCGTTCTCCAGCGCCAGGCTCGCCGCCGCGCACACCGATCGCACGAGCTCGGCGTCGTCGTCCAGGAACGCATCGTGTAACAAGGCCGCGATCGGCTGGCCGTCGCGCTCGACCAGCGTGGCGCGTCGGCTGCCGTCGCCTTCGGGAAGCCGCACGGGCGCGCCATCACCGTCGACGTAGCAGCGCTCGGCCGGGAACCAGAAGGCGAGTTCCAGCGACGCGTCCCCCAGGGTGCGGGCAAGCGCCTGGCGCAGACCGGCCCCGGCCCCGGGAGTCCCCAGCTCGACGACGAGCCCGGCCACCCCGCCCCGGGCCAGCTGTCGCTGCAGGAAGACGAACATCACCGCGATCGGCACCGTCGCGGTCAGGTAGAAGAAGATGTTGGCGGGCAGGGCGTTGAACGGATCGCCGAACAGGTCCAGCGTGGCCGTCGCCGCGAGGGCCACGAACGTGGCGCACCCGGCGATGAGAACCGGCGCCACCGCGTGGCGGCGTCCGGCGTTGGCACGCCGCCATCGCACGATGAGGACCACGACGATGACGAGGAGGAGCGCCGAGCCCACCAGGCGCTCCAGGCCGAGGAGGTTGAGCGCCTCGCGGTTGTTGTGGACGATCTGGATGAGGTTGTCCGGACAGTCGGGACAGCGCAGGCCCGCCTTGTTGCCGTCGAGCATGGCCAGGATCGGGAGGCACAGCAGCGCGACGACACCCCCCATCAGCCAGCGATCGAGTCGGCCCGACAGCTTGCCGGAGGGGAAGGTGAGCAGCAGGTAGAGGAAGCCGATCAGCCACAGATACTGGACCGCGGTGCCGAGGGTGTACATCCACGCCGGCGTGGCCTCGCTCAACTGGGAGGCGAAGAAGCCGAACGCGGTGAGCACCATGACGGGACCCAGCCGGTTCTCGGGCCGCGCCCGCCAGGATGCCAAGCCGCTGCCCAGCAGCGACGCGCCGAGGACCACGGTGAGCACGGCGTCGGGCTCGGTCGGGCGGTCGGGCGTCTGGTGGGCGGCGAGATAGACCGCACCGACCATGGCCGCCACACCCGCGCCCGCCACCACCCACAGTTTCGGCCTCATCAGCTGTGGATTGTCGCGTCGATCGGTCATGAGCACCAGAGCGTCCCGGTCGCCTGCACGGGGCGAGTCACTCGACCGCGATCGCGGCCAGCACGTCGAGCCGGGCCGCGCGCCGGGCCGGCCACGTGGCCGCGCCCAGACCCAGCAGCGCCGACAGGACGAGGAAGGCGAGCAGGCTGGCCAGCGGGACCGACAGGCTGGCCACACCGTTGTCGCGCAGCGACACGGCGAGCGCGATGCCGAGCGCGGTGCCGATGACGATGCCGACCACGGCACCGAAGAGCGCGACGATCACCGACTCAGAGCGGATCATCGCTCGCACCTGCCGCCGCTTCATGCCCACTGCGCGCAGCAGTCCGATCTCATGCGTGCGTTCGAACACCGACAGCATGAGCGTGTTGACGATCCCGATCAGCGCGACCGCGATCGCGAGCGCCAGCAGGACGTACACCAGCCCGAGCTCCTGGTTGATCGAGTGCTTCTGGTCTGACTCGAACTGCGCCCGCGTCTTCGACGAGACGTTGGCGTAGGGCAGCAGCACACGGTTCAGGGCCTGATCGAGCGGTGCGGCCCCCGGCGCCGCGCGCAGCAGCACCGCCGTGGGCAGCGGGTTGTCGTAGTGCGCGAGGAAGAACCCTGCGCCGACGATGAAGCTGCCCACCAGCGGATTGGAGGTGAAGAGGCCCCCGATCCGCATCGTGCTCGGCCCCGTCTGGGCGAAGCCGACGCGAACCACGGACCCGACCGACAGATGATCCGCGCGCGCCGTGTTGGTGTCGACGAGCAGGCGGCCGGCCGCCATCGCCGCACCGCCGGTGCCGGCGATGATGTGCAGATTCACGGTCTGGGCCAGGCGCTGGGGCGTCGCGGCCGCCAGGCTCGAGAGCGCTCCGCGGAACTCGAACTGCCCGCGGTAGACCGTCGTCGCCGTGGTGACCCCCGGCAGGCGGGACACGGCGGGGATGACCGACTGGCTGAAGCCGCCCGAGCCGGTGACGATGTAGTCGGCGCTGACCGCGCTGTCGACCTCGTTGGCCGCCGACGTGCTCAGCGAGGCGCCCAGTACGGCGATCGTCGACACCAGCGCAAGCCCGATCATCAGCGCCGCGGCCGTCTGCGCGGTCCGGCGCGGGTTGCGCATCGAGTTCTCGCGTCCGAGCCGTCCCGGGACCCCCAGCGCGGAGGCCAGCGGCCGTCCCAGCGCACTCGAGAGCGGGCGCGCGGCGAGGGGGACGAGCATGCCCGCCGCCACGAAGATGGCGAGGGCACCCACGCCCACCAGAGCAACCTCCGGCTCGGCGAGGCCGGCGGCGATCGCCGCCACCCCGGCCACGGCGGCGATGGTTCCGGCGGCGACCCGCCGGCGCCGCAACGCGTCGGGGACCTCGGCGCTGTGGTCAGCGAGCGCCGCCACGGGCGGGATCCGCACCGCACGGCGCGCCGGGATGATCGCTGAGAGCACCGTGACGGTGACGCCGACGGCGATGGCCACGACCGGCGTGCGGGCCTCGACCACCAGTGGCGCCGACGGCAGCGTGATCCCGAAGGCCTTCAGCAGCGCCTTGAGCCCGAGCGCTGCGGCCACTCCCAGTCCGAACCCGACCACCGACGCGACGAGGCCGGTCATGGCCGCCTCGCCCAGCACGGAGCGGAACACCTGGCGGCGCCCGGCGCCGACCAGCCGCAGGAGGGCGAGCTCGCGGGTACGCTGCCCGACGGTGATGGACAGCGTGTTGTAGATCGTGAACGCGCCGACGAAGAGCGCGATGGCGGCGAAGATGAGAAGCGCCGTCGAGATGAAACCGAGGGCGTTGTCCACCGCGGTGGAGAGCTGGTTGGCGACGGTCTGCCCGCTGACGACCTCGACGCCGCCGGGCAGCAGCCGGGCGATGGCCCGCTGGAGTGAGACGTTGTCAGCGCCGGGCCGGGCGAGGACGCTGATCGTGTCAAATACGCCCTGCGCGTGAAACAGTGTCTGCGCGGTACGAAGGTCAAAGCCGGCGAGGGTGACGCCGGCCAGGTTGTCATCGGAGCCGTAGGTGACGATCCCGGTGACGGTGAACCGCTGCGCCCGGTCGGGCAGGTTCATGAGCACGCGATCGCCGACCGCGAAGTGGTACTTGGTGGCGGTCGCCTTGTCCATGACGACGTCGTCGGGCGTGGTGGGGGCGCGGCCCTGCACCAGGCGGTACGGGGAGAGCTGCCGGTTGGGATCGAACGAGAAGCCGAGGGTGGAGCCGCCGCCACCCCCGATGGCGTCGCCGTTGCGTGCCAGGAACTGCGCGTAACCGCCCACCGAGCCGTGGACGTAGGCCACCCCGGGCAGCCGGCCGACCGTGGTGGCGATCGAGGCCGGGACGGGCCTGCGCTCCGCCGTGCTGTTGACCGTGGTGTCGGCGCCCGGGAGCGTCGCCGTGCCCCGGATCTCGAAGCTGACGTGTTGATAGGCGGTGCCGATGAGGTTGTCGAAGGTGCGATTGAGGGTGTCACCCAGGACGAGGGTCCCGGTGACGAAGGTGACGCCGAGCACGATGGCCAGAGCGGTCAGTGACAGTCGGAGCTTGCGCGCGGCGAGGCCGCGGAGGGTGACCCGCCGCATGTCAGCCTCCCAGCCGCTTCATCTGCTCGAGCACGGTGTCGGCTGTGGGCGAGGCGAGCTCCCCCACCACGGCGCCGTCGGCGAGGAACACGACCTGGTCGGCGTAAGCCGCGGCCTGAGGATCGTGGGTGACCATCACGATCGACTGCCCATGCTCGGTGACCGCCTGGCGCAGAAAGGCGAGCACTTCCGTGGAGGCGTTGGAATCGAGGTTCCCGGTCGGCTCGTCGGCGAAGATGAGCTCCGGACGGGTGACGAGTGCGCGGGCACAGGCGACCCGCTGCTGCTGGCCACCGGACAGCTCGCTGGGCCGGTGGGCCAGACGATCAGCGATGCCGAGTTGGGCCACGAGCTGCGCGAGCCACACCTCGTCCACCGGGGCGCCCGCGAGGTCGGCGGGCAGGGTGATGTTCTCAGCGGCGGTGAGCGTCGGGACGAGGTTGAACGCCTGGAACACGAATCCGATGCGATCGCGCCGCAACTCGGTCAGCTCGGAGTCCGCCAGAGCGCCGATCTCCTCCTCGCCGATGAAGGCCTGGCCGGACGTCGGCGCGTCCAGCCCGGCCAGGCAATGCATCAGCGTCGACTTGCCGGACCCTGACGGGCCCATGACCGCGGTGAAGCGGCCGCGGCCAAACCCGACGCTGACGCCGGCCAGCGCGGTGACGGCGGCGTCGCCGGTGCCGTAGGTCTTGGTCAACTCGACGGCACGGGCAGCGGGCGAGGGTGTCGTCTGTGGGGTGGGGATGATCTCTGTGAGCACGTCCCACAGCCTCCTCGCCCCGCTGCCCCCTGAACAGCCGGGCAGCCGTAGTCCTGCGGGGTACGGCTAGCCCTACCCGGCCGCCTGCCCGAGCGCGCTGATGCGCTCCACCAGCAACGCCAGGAATCGCTCGGCGTCGATGTCCACCGCCACGTGATGCAGCGGTTGCCACGTGTTCTGCCGGCGCACATCGACGTTGGTCCGTCCGCGCGAGAGCGGTCCGCCGGTGTCGATCGCCACCGCGCAGCGCGTGGTCTGCAGCAGTGAGCCGTCGATGACGTGCGCGACCGCCACCGCGTCGTGCACCGGGGCACCCACCCAGCCGTAGCGATCGCCGTGGATCGACAGGAAGAAGCGATACAGATCGGCGACGAGCTTGCCCGGCGCCCCGGCGACCTCCAGGACCTCGAGATGCGCCGGGGTGAGCAGCGCCTGGTGCGTCACGTCGAGACCGACCATGGTGAGATCGACATCGGTGCTGAATACGCGGTGCGCCGCCTCCGGGTCAGCCCAGATGTTGAACTCCGCAGCCGGGGTCACGTTGCCCTCGCCGATCGAGCCGCCCATGAGCACGACCCGCTCGATCCGCGCCTCGATCCCGGGGTAGCGCGCCAGGAGCAGCGCGATGTTGGTGAGCGGGCCGACCGGCACCAGCGTCACCGGATCCGCCGCCGACTCGAGCGTCGCGGCCAGCCAGTCGACGGCGTGGGCTGCCTCCGGCGGGCGGCTGGGCGGCGGCAGCTCCGCGCCCTCCAGGCCGGTCTCGCCGTGGATGTCGACAGCCACCTGCAGTTCGCGCATGAGGGGGCGATCGGCGCCGACGGTCACGGGCACGTCGGCGCGGCCGGCGCAGTCCAGCACCCGGATGGCGTTCGCGGTCGTCTTGGCCAGCGTCTGGTTGCCGGCGACCGTGGTCACGCCCAGGAGCTGCACCTCGTCGCTGGCCAGCGCCAGGAGCAGCGCCGCCGCGTCGTCGTGGCCCGGGTCGCAGTCGATGATGATCGGCTTCACCGCGCGGATACTACGTGCCGGGTAATCGACCAGCCGCGTCGCCACTGAGAGGCTCTGGCCCGACACCAACCCCCTATGAGGAGGCCCTCATGGCTGACACCGACACCCTGGTGAACAACTACATCGCGATGTGGAACGAGCCGGACGCCGAGCGGCGGCGCGAGCTCGTGGCCGAGACCGTGACTGCCGATGCCGACTACGTCGATCCCATCATGGAGGGCGCCGGCATCGACGGCATCGCCACCATGATCGGGGCCGCGCAGTCGCAGTTCCCCGGCCACCGGTTCACCCTGGTCGCGGGCCCTGAGGCCCACCACGATCGCGTGCGCTTCACCTGGTCGCTCGCGGCCGACGGCGCGGCGCCGGCGGCCATCGGCGTGGACTTTGTCAACCTCGCCGACGACGGCCGGATGCGCTCGATCACCGGATTCCTGGAGCCCGCTGCGTAACCGCGGCCGCGTCCCAGGCCCCCGGGTCGAGCGGACGGTCCGCGTAGGCCAGCCGCAACTGCCCGTCCGAGGGATCGGCGTGCAGCCCGTGGTCGGTCAGGCCCAGCCGCTCGGCCACCTTGACCGAGGGTGTGTTCTGAGGCGCGATCCAGGCGATGAACGGGACCGCGGCGTCGACCACCGACGCCGCGGTCTGCGCGGCCCGTCCGACTTCGGTGGCAAAGCCCTGGCCCTGGTGGGCGGTCGCGAGCCGGTAGTTCAGGTTCCAGGCTCGGGTGCGCTGGCGTTGCGCGCCGCCGACACCGATGATCGCCCCGCTGTCGCGGCGGCGCACCGTCCAGTAGCTCAGCCCATCCTGGTCAAAACGCGCCGCAGCACGCGTCAGCCAGTCCGCGGTCCGGGCCCGGTCGGCGTGCCGGCTGTCGGGGTCAAACCACCACCCATCCGGGTCGCTGAAGATCGGGAAGAGCTCGTCGAGGTCGGTGGCCGGGTCGGTCCTGCGCAGGTCCAGCCGCTCGGTGAGCACATGCTGATGCGGGCTCATCACCCGCTCTGCCAAGGCGCACGCGTGAGCGCCCGCTCGTACGCAGCGCGATCGTGAACGGGGTCACCGTGGGAGACGATCACCCGCTCGAACGGCAGCTCCAGCAGGGCCCGCAGCGCCGGCAGGGCGCGCTCCTGCAGCGCGGGGCAGTCCCACACGAGCAGCTCCCCCCGGGGCGCCGCGAGCGCGTCGGCGAACACCAGCGTCCGGTGCTCGGCGATCCACATCGGCGTCTCCGCCCGTCCACGGCCGTCATACAGAGCCTCCAAGCCTCCGGGTACCGACGACCCCGGCTCGATCGCCGTCAGCTCGGTGTGGGGGACATCCCCCGGGTAGAACAGCCACGGCCCGAACGCCCGCGCGCCGTATCGCCGCACGAACAGATCGACGTCGCGCACGTGATCGGGCTTCAGGACGACGACCACGGTGGGTGGCGCCTCGTCCAGCCGCGCCCACGCCTCGGCGTCATCGGGCTCCGGTGCGAGCGCGTCGACCAGTACGACCTCGCCGCCGCTGGCGACGCACGTCGACGTCACCGGCCCGTCGAAGTCGCTCTCCGGGGTCCAATCGGGATGGGCCCGGCTCCACACCCACAGGCCCGGCGCGATGTCGCGGATCTGCGCCACGTCAGCGCGCGTTGCGGGGGATGAGCAGACCCCGGTTGAATCCCTCGGCCACCGCGGCGGCGCGGTCGTTGACCCCGAGCTTGGCGTAGATGTGCATGAGGTGGGTCTTGACGGTCGCCTCGGAGATGAACAGCTGGGCGGCGGTGTCGCGGTTGCTCGTTCCCTGGGCGACGAGCTCGAGCACCTCGAGCTCGCGCTGGCTGATCGGTTCCTGGCTGGGCGCCCGCATCTGTCCCACCACGCGGGTGGCCACCGAGGGCGACAAGACGGCCTCGCCGCCGGCGGCGGCCCGGACCGCCCGGAAGAGCTCCGCCGGCGGGGCGTCCTTGAGCAGGTAGCCGGTGGCGCCCGCCTCGATGGCGGCGAGCACGTCCCCGTCGGTGTCATAGGTGGTCAGCACCAGCACCCGGGCGGGGACGCGGGCGGCGGCAAGGGCGGCGATGGCGCTGACCCCGTCCATCTCGGGCATGCGCAGATCCATGAGGATGACGTCGGGGGTAAGCGCGCGAGCGCGGCGCACCGCCTCGGACCCGTCGCTCGCCTCCCCGACGACCTCGAAGCCGGCCTCGCGCGAGAACATGCCGCTCAGCCCGTTGCGGACCACCGGGTGGTCGTCGACGATCATCACGCGGATCGAGGCGCTCATCAGCCGCCTCCCAGGGGCGCCGCGGGGATGGCGGCGCAGACGGCGGTGCCGCCGTCGGGCTCGGACTCGATCTCCAAGGTGCCCGCCACCCCCTCCACGCGCTGGCGCATCCCGCCCAGCCCGAAGCCTCCGGTCGCGTCGAGGGGCCGCCGGGGGCCGCTGCCGTTGACGGTGGCGAAGCCGACTCCGTCGTCGCGGACGTCGAGGGTCACCACGTCCTCCATGTAGGACAGGGTCAGGCCCACCCGCGTGGCGTGTGCGTGCTTGGCCACGTTGGCCAGAGCCTCCTGCGCGGTGCGCAGCAGCGCCACCTCGACCTCCGGGCGCATCACCCGCGGGGTGCCGGTGGTGGTGAAGGACACGTCGAGCGCGTGCAGCTCGCACCAGCGCCGGGCGACGTCCTGGATGGCGTCGGGCAGCCGGGCCTCGGCGAGCGGCTGGGGGGAGAGCGCCTGCACGGAGCGGCGCGCCTCGGTGAGGCTCTCGCGCGCGAGGGAGATCGCCAGCTCGATGTG
Organism: uncultured Actinomycetota bacterium; assembly: GCA_963758035.1. Classification (GTDB taxonomy): domain Bacteria; phylum Actinomycetota; class Thermoleophilia; order Solirubrobacterales; family Solirubrobacteraceae; genus Palsa-465. Next base: position 757,708 of record CAVWTW010000007.1, on the reverse strand, counting down.
CCGCGCCTCCTCCCCGCCGACAGCGGCCCCGGCGCCCTGGGCGGCCTGCAGCTGGGTGATGATCCCCATCAGCCCCTGGGCCAGCGTGTCGTGGATCTCGCGGGCCATGCGCCGCCGCTCCTCCGAGACGCCCGACTCACGCGCCTGGGTGAGCAGCTGCTCATGCAGATCGGCGTTGTGGCGCAGGCTCTGCTCGAGCCGGGCGTTGGCCTCGGTGAGCGCCGACACCTCCCGGGCGCGGCGCTGCTGCTGCTCGTTGCCGATCCAGCCAAACCAGGTGAGCGTGCTCGCCACGCCGGCGTTGATCAGGTACACCACGACCAGGCCGCCGATCGCGTAGACGCTGTTGTAGGGCCCGGCTCCGGTCTGCGAGATGGCGGTGACCCCGGCGACCAGCGCCACGCCGACGAGCCGCCCTCGGCCGGTGAACAGGCGCCACGCCCAGAAATACCCAGTCCAGGTGAAGAAGCCGTAGAGCGGCTGGCGGATCACCAGTGCTGCCGATAGCGCCAGCAGGACCGTGAACACGGCGGTGGCGACCACGGGCCCGACGACCGCCTGCGGTTCGCTCCACGTGGTCCGACGGTCGACGCGGTCCATCGTCGTCAAGACGAGGACCACGGCACCCGCCAGAGCGAGATCGATGCGCATCCCCTTGCCGAAGCCGTGGCGCGTGGCGATGTCAAACCCGACGCACAGGACCAGCAGGACGTAGGGGAGCGCCCGGAGGAACGGCGCCTCGCGCCGCTCCCAGAATTCGAGCCATTCCTCGCGTCGTGACATCGCCTTGCCTGTGCTCATCGCTCCCAGCGAAACAATCTAGCCGCGGCTGCGCACAGCACCACCGCGTAGCCCACGAGCACCAGCAGATGGACGGTGCCGGGCCAATGGCCGGCGATCGAGTTCTGCACCGCAGGGACGGCAGCGCCGAGCGGCGTGTAATGGCTGATGTCGCGCAGCCCTGCGCCCATCGCGGCCTGCGGCACCCACAGTCCGGCGAAGAACATCAGCGGGAAGAACAGCAGCGATCCGGCCGCCGCCGCGATCCGCTGGGTGGGTGCCACGGCGGCCACCAGCGTCCCCAGCGAGAGCATCGCGGCCAGCGTCAGGACCATCGCCAGCACAAAGCCGCCGAACTGCCGCGGCAGTGACACCGAGAAGGCGAAGTGGCTCACCAGCGCGACGAGGATCACTGCGGTCGCGGCCAGCCCGAAGTTGAGGATGATCTGCGCGGCCAGCAGCCGGACGGCTCCGATCGGCGTCGTCGACAGGCGCCGCAGATAGCCCTTGTCGCGGTAGGAGGCCAGCGTGGCCGGCAGCGCGCTGAGGGCGAGGATGGTGATCACGAAGACCATCACCACGGGCGTGTAGGCGACGATCAGCTTGACGTTGCCCAGCGAGTGCTGGGGCTTGTCGCCCCCGGCGATGCCGAGCACCACGAGCAGGCCGACGGGGAACACCAGCCCCCAGAACAGCAGCAGCGGCTCGCGCGCGTAGAGGACCAGCTCGGTGGAGAGCAGGCGGCGAAAGCCTCTCGGGCGGCTCCGGGCCCGGGTGGCGGTGGCGGCGATGGCGGTCATCGGGACTCCTTTGAAGTCGGCTCGGCATGTTCGGAGGCGACGGCGTCGGCATCGGCGGTGAGGGCGACAAACGCGTCGTCGAGCGTGGACTGCTCGATCCGGGTCTCGCGGGGGACGACGCCGTCCCGCACGAGCGCCTCCATCACGGCGGCGACGAGGTCGCCGGTGCCCTCCACGGTGAAGCGATCGGCGTGGCGGACCACATCGCGGACGTCAGGCAGCTCGCGCAGACGCGCCACGTCGACCACCCCGGAGGGACGGAAGCTGATGCGCTGGCGCCCGGTCGAGCCCGCGGCCACCGCCGCCGGCGTGTCGATCGTGATCACGCGCCCGTGGTGCAGGAGGGCGAGGCGATCGCACAGGCGCTCGGCCTCCTCCATGAAATGGGTGACGAGGATGACCGTCACCCCCTCGTCGCGGATGCCCTCGATGAGCTTCCAGGTCTCGCGGCGCGATTGCGGGTCCAGACCCGTGGTCAGCTCGTCGAGGATGGCCAACTCGGGCCGGCCGACGAGCGCCAGCGCGATTGACAGCCGCTGGCGCTGTCCGCCGGACAGGTGGGCGAAGCGATCGTTGCGCTTGGCCTCGAGGCCGAGCAGCCTCAGCAGCCGGTCGGGGTCGGCGGGGTCGTCGTAGAAGGAGGCGAACAGATCGAGCGCCTCCCCCACGCGCAGCTTGTCGGGCAGCTCGGAGGCCTGCAGCTGGATCCCGACGCGATGGCGGAGCTCCTGACGGTTCTGCAGCGCATCGAGGCCGAGCACGCTGATGGAGCCGCCATCGGGCCGGCGCAAGCCGCCGATGGCCTCCACAGTTGTCGTCTTCCCGGCGCCGTTGGGTCCGAGGATGCCGAAGATCTCGCCGCGGTTGATCGAGAGCGAGACGTCGTCGACGGCCAGCGTGTCGCCGTAGCGCACGCGAAGGTGGTCAACGGACACAACCATCTCGGTGCTGGTCTGTGCCCTGGTCTTTTCAAGTGTGGGGGTCATGTCGGCAGAGTCCCACAGCTGCGGCCATCGCACATCGGCTGCCCGGCTGCAATCCGGGGCCGCCCGGGGTGATCCTCGGATCAACCGATCGGTTGAGCCGCCAGTCGCTCTCCGCGCTGTTGCCCTTGAGTTCAATAATCGAACCCAGACGTGCTAAGCTGCGCGACGCGTATGAGTTCGATCACTGAACCTGACCAGGAAAGGCCGTCGATGAGCTCCCCCACCTCCGCCCTCACCATCCGCGCGCAGCGGGCACGCCTCCGCGCCCCGCAGCTGTCGGGCCTGGCCGCGTTCGCCGCGGTGGCCGCCGTCATTGCCGTCGCCTTCTACGCGTCGGCGACGCCGTCCCCGCTCTACGGCGTTTACCAGGCCCGCTGGCACTTCTCCACCCCGGTGCTGTCGCTGGTCTATGCCACCTACGCCATCGGCGTGCTGGTCTCGCTGCTGCTCGTCGGATCGCTCTCTGACCAGACCGGCCGGAGGCCCGTGCTCGCCTGGTCGCTGCTGGCCCTGCTCGTCTCGGCGCTCGTCTTCGCCACGGCGAGCTCGCTGGCGTGGCTGTTCGCGGCCCGCGCGCTTCAGGGACTGGCCACCGGCGCGGCGCTGGGCGCCGCCGGGGCGGCCCTCATCGACCTGCATCCGACCGCCAGCACCCGCACCGCCGCGCTGGTCAACGGGGTCGTCGCTCTCGCCGGGCTGGGCGTCGGAGCCTTGCTCTCCTCCGCGCTCGTGCAGTTCCTGCCCGCGCCCCGCGAGCTGCCCTTCGTGGTCGTCGCGGCGATGATCGCCCTCCTGCTCGCCCTCGTCGGGGTGATGCCCGAGCCGGTGTCTCGTGAGGGCCGCACGGTCATCCGCCCCCAGCGCCCCGCTATCCCGCACCAGACCCGCGGGCCGTTCGCGCTGGCCGCGCTTGGTGTCATCGGCTCGTGGTCGATCGCGGGCGTGTACCTCGCGCTGGGTCCCGCGCTGGCCGGACACCTGCTGCAGACCCAGGGCCAGCTCGCCGGCGGCGTTGCCGCGGCGGCGCTGATGGGCTCGGGCGCGCTGGCCCAGTTGGCCGCGCGCAACCTGACCAATCGCACCCTGACGGTGGCTGGATCACTGCTGGTGGCACTGGGCATGGCGCTGACGGCGACGGCGGTCGCAGTCGGATCAGCGGCGTTCTTCCTCTCGGCCAGTGCGCTGGCGGGCGTCGGGTTCGGGCTGGCGTTCATGGGCTCCCTGCGCCATCTCAGCGCCGCCATCCCCGCTGACCGTCGTGCCGAGGTCATGTCGGCCTTCTACATCGTCGGATACCTCTCGCTGGCGCTACCTGCGATCGCCGCCGGATTCATCGCCAACGCCATCGGGCTTTCGGAGACGTTCGAACTGCTCAGCGCCGGCGTCGTCGTGGTTGCCCTGAGCGTCGCGGCGGGCGGGCGGCGGATCGACCGCGCACCCGCGGTCTGACCCTCGAACGGAGGCCACTTCACATGCCACTGGTCACGATCGATCTGCTGGAGGGACGTCCACCGCAAGAGCTCGACTCGATCGCCGACGCGATCCATGAGGCGATGGTGGACCACCTCGGCGTCCCACGCCGCGACCGCTTTCAGATCGTCACCCAGCACACGCCTGAGACGCTGCGGTTTGATCGCAGCTACCTCGACATCCCCCGCACCGACGCGTTCGTGCTGATCCGCGTCACCCTCGCGGCGGGCCGCACCACCGAGGCCAAGCAGGCGTTCTACGCCTCGGTGGCCGAGCGGCTCGCCGAGCGGCCCGGCATCCCCGCCGAGAACGTAGCGATCGCGCTCATCGAGAACACCCGCGAGGACTGGTCCTTCGGCCGTGGCCAGGCCAGCTACCTCGAGCTCCCGCGCGATCAGTGGCGCTGACGCATGGCTGTCAGGCGCGGGCCGATGAACGACCACTGCCCGTGCACTGACGCGGCCGTCCGCTCAGAGAAACTGCCGGCCGCCGTCGACGATGAACGTCTGACCGGTGATCATCGCGCTCGCCTCGGAGGCGAGGAAGACGGCGGTCCCGACGATGTCCTCGGGCTGGAGGCTGCGCTTGATCGCGCCCCGCGCCACCCCATAGGAGCCGGCATCCGGGATCAGGTCGCGGCTGGCCTCGGTGAGGGTGAAGCCGGGCGCAAGCGCATTGACGCGGACCCCGTGGTCGCCCAACTCCCGTGCCATCACCCGGGAGAGCCCGATGAGCGCGCTCTTGGAGGCGACATAGTGCGCCCACAGGGGCGAGCCGCTCATCACCGTGGCCGAGGCGACATTGACGACCGACCCGCCCCCGTCGCGCAGGGCCGCCGCGCACGCCTTCGCGCACAGCCACGGCCCACGGAGGTTGACCGCCATCACCCGGTCCCAGTCGGCCACCGCGATCTCGTCGAACGGGCGGCGCTCGAGGCCGGCGTATATCGCGGCGTTGTTGACGAGTACGTCGACCGTCCCGAACGCCTCGACTGCAGCCCGGGCCATCGCCTGGGCGCTCTCCTCAACCGACACGTCCGTGGTGACCGGCACGGCCTCGGCCCCGGGCACCTCCCCCACGAGGGTCGCGCACGTCGCGACGGCCGCATCGCCGTCCAGGTCGGCGGCCACGACCCTTGCACCCTCCCGAGCGAACCCCAGCGTGAAGGCTCGCCCCAAGCCGCCGCCGGCTCCTGTGATCACGGCGCAGCGACCGTCCAGCGCGCCGCTCATGGGACCGGCTCGGCGGTGAGCGCCGCCCGGCTGGCGGCGAGCTCGCGGCGCGCGAGACCACGAGCAGCGTCGGTGAACAGCCAGCGGTCGATCTCGGAGCCGACCCAGTCCATATAGGCCTCGGGGGTGAGCTTCATCCAGTGGTGGCAGATCCGCACCGCTGACTCGGTATACCGCCACAGCTTGTCGGCGTCCTTGACGAGCTCGTCCTCGCGGCTCACTGCCCCGGTGCGCGAATCATGCCCGTCGACGATGTCGCGGATCGCGGCGGTCCGCTCTGCGTCCCAGCCGGCCTTCCCCAGGATCTCGGCGGCGAGTGCGGCGCCCTGGATCTCGTGGCGGCGGGTGATGTCGGGCTGCCAGCCCGTGACCGCCCCGGCCAGCCCCTTGAGGTGGTCCTGCGCGGGGACGGCCATGTAGCCAACGTCGTGCAGGAGCACGGCGGGCAGGACCACGTCTGCATCGGCCTCGGGGTGGGCGGCCAGCAACTCCTGGGCCAGGGCGTAGGAGCCGGGTACATGGACCTCGTTGGAGCGTGTCTGCCAGTAGGGCTCGGCCAGCGCGTAGATCTGCGCGTAGCGCTCGGTGTCGATGGCGGCGGTCACGAGCTGACCGGGTCGGCGGCCAGCTCAGCGGTCCGCAGGATCCGGCGCGTATCGGCCATCTCGGCCCGGGCGATCACCCTGGCCGACTCGGTGAAGAGCCGCCCCTCGATCTGGGGCTCGGTGTGATCGGCGTACTCCCCGGGTGTCATGGCGAACCAGTCGCAGCCGATCCCGATCCCGGCCACGGAGAAGCGCCACAGCACATCGGCGTCCTTGACCAGCGCGTCCTCGGCCGACAGGGCATGAGGCCGGGTATCGTGGCCGTCGATGATCTCGACCACCCGCTCGACGATCGCGGGGTCCCAGTCGAGGCGCTCAAGGATCTCCCGAGCCAGCCGGGCACCCTCGCGCTCGTGGGCTCGGCGCACCTCGGACTCCATCATGTTCGGGCCAAAGCCCTCGCGATAGATCGCCTCCTGATCCACCACCGCCCAGCCGATGTCGTGCAGCAGGATCGCCAGCGAGACGATCTCGCCGTCGACCTCCGGCTGCTGCGCCAGCAGGCGCTGGGCGTAGTCATACGCCATCGGGATGTGGACGTCGTTCTTGCGCGCGCGCATATAGGGCCGCGCGGCCGCCCACACCGCCGCGTGGTCAGGCATCGAGGACGGTGACCGTGCCGCTGTTGCCATCAACCCGGACACGCTGACCGGTCTGGATCGAGGTCGTGGCCGAGCCGGTGCCGGTGACCGCAGGCAGCCCGTACTCGCGACAGACGATCGCAGCGTGGCTCATCATCCCGCCGATGTCGGTCACGGCGGCGGCGATCCGGCCGAACACCGGACCCCAGCTGGGCGCGGTGATGCGCGTGATCAGGATCTCGCCCTGCTGCACCTTGCTCAGCTCCTCGGCCCCGCCGATGACACGGGCCACGCCCTCCACCACGCCGGGAGAGGCGGCCATGCCGCCAAGGTGCCCGCCGCCGTCGCCACCGGCGTTCAGCCACCCCGAGACCGCCTCGCTGGTGATCCCGTAGAGCATGATCGTGAACGGCTCGGTGACCACTGCCGGTGGCTCGTTCATGGCCGGCGCGGGTGCCTTGAGCTCCAGGGCGGCGATGATCCGCTTGCGGCGGCCGATCTCGGCCGGCCAGTAATAGGGCCCCATCGGCTCGACGCCGACGCCCCAGCCGTTGCCGTAGTCGAAGATCACCTGCTGGAGCTCGTCGCGGCGCACGTAGAAGATGTCGTCGGCCTCGTGCCAGAACCCCGCGTCGGCGAGGACCTGTCCGAGCTTGCGGATCTTGCGCCAGAACACCGACAGCGACCAGTGCTCGATGTAGAAGTTGTGGTCCTCGACGTAGGGAAAGACGAGCCGGGCCAGGCCGAGCTTGCCGTCGAACACGGCGCGGGCCTCGTCGTCGGGGAGCAGCTCCCGGTATTCGGCCGTGATCCGGTCGCGCTCGGCGCGGATCTGCTCGGTCGGGCGCTCGATCTCCTCCCCGGCCTGCAGCCGGCTGACGTAATCGCGGATGAACCCCAGCGGGATCCCGAGGTGGTCGCGCCACACCCGGTCACTGGAGTACATGCCGTTGCCCGAGGAGAAGTTGAACCACGGATCCTGCGCCGCCTCCCAGGCCGCGACCCACTGAGGCCCGCCCGGTGCCGCCGCCACCGCCGCCAGCACCGCGGGCGCCTGATCGTCGCTCACCCCGCCCGAGCCCAGAACGTCGGCCACGCCCAACTCGACCGCCAGGCGCGCCAGCTTGCGCAGCTCCTCGTCGGGGCGGAAGAGGACGACGTCGATCCCCTGGACCATCTTGGCGATCCCCAGGTCGGCCACCCCCGGCAGTACATCCTTGCAGAAGGTGAAGAAGTCCAGGTACGCGACGTAGCCGAGGTTGAGGAACTCGAAGTGGTACTGGAAGGCCTCGTAGCAGAGCTCGATAGCACGGTTGTAGTTGTGCGCGAAGGCGAACGTGTTGTCCAGGCCGACGCCCCCCTTGACCCACTCGAGGTCCACCACGTCGGGCAGCGGCTCGAACTCGAGCGCCTCGAGGTCATCGATGACGCGGCGGATCTTCGTCTCCCAGTTCTCCAGCAGCGACGCCCAGTTCTCGAAGTAGTGCCCGGCGCGCTGCGCGAAGTGCGGCACCCGACCCGGGATCTCGGCCTCGGGCACCGGGACGGGGCTCATGTACACGTAGCCGTTGTGGACCCGGTAGTCGATGCCGTTGGCCGGTGGGATGAGCAGGTGGCGGGTGTTGTACTGCCCTAGGCACTTGATGGCGAACTCGACCGTGATCGTGTCGAAGGGCTTGAACACCGTGGGCCAGTGCTGGAGGTCGGCGAACCAGAACCGGCCCTCCTCGAACTCGCGCCGGTCCTCGCGGAAGTGCAGGTAGTAGGGGTACAGCTCCTCCCAACCCTCGGCGCCCTCCGGCGCCGGGTCGTCGTAGGGGCTGACGAACCGTTTCGCCTCAGTTGTCGACATCCGCGTTGCTCCTTGCGGCCAGTGGGTTGATGAGGGTGTTGGCGATGCTTCCAAGCCCTGTGGCATAGATGCCCGGGGGCCGGTCCTTCGCTGTCTGGCTGGGCGTGCGGGTGCTCCACACCGTCTCGGGCCGGCTCTGCAGAAGCAGCACCTCCCCGTCGGGAGCCAGCGCCCACTCCACATCCTGTGGACAGCCGTAGTGGCGCTCGACCTGTTTGGCCAGGCGCGCCACCTCGATCACCTGGGCGGGCTCGAGCGCCGGCTGCAGGCGGCGGTCGGGCGCGACGTCGCGCTGGACTACGCGCCGTCGGGCGACGTCGGCGACCAGCTCGATCTCCTTGGCGGCGATCGTCTGGCCGGTGATCTCCAGGATGACCTTGTCCACCACGTAGTGGTCCGGGGTGACGGTGCCGCCGGCCACCGTCTCCCCCAGCCCGAAGGCGGCCTCGACGACGATCGAGGTGCGATCGCCGGTGAGCGGATCGAGCGTCATCGCGACGCCGGCGGCGCGCGCGTCGACCATCCGCTGCACCACCACCGCCATGCTCACCTCATCTTCGGGGATGGCATGGTCATGGCGATAGGACAGCGAGCGGGCCGAGTAGACGCTGGCCCAGCACCGCTGCACGTGCTCGAGCACGGCGTCTTCGCCGACGATCCAGAGGTAGGTGTCCTGCTGGCCGGCAAAGCTTGTCTCGGCGGAGTCCTCCATGCTGGCGCTTGAGCGCACGGCCACGGGGACGTCGCCACCAAGGTCACGGTAGGCCAGGCGGATGGCGCGCTCGACCTCGTCGGGCAGCCGGACCGTCTCCAGCAGCTCCCGGATCTCCGCGGCGCCGTCCTCGAGTGCGGCCACGTCGCCGCGATCGAGCAGGGCCAGCATGCGCGTGATCTGCTCGCGGATGCGGTCGACCTCGCGCACCGCGTCAAACGCCGCGGTGATGACGACGTAACCGGCCGGGACGGGCAGGCCGACCGCCGCCAGCGTGGCCAGGCTCGCGCCCTTGCCGCCGACGACGCTCGCGTCGTTGCCGCACTCGTCAAACGGCGCGGCATACGCGCTCGCCGTGCGGGCATCCCAGCGCACCTCGACGTGAGTCGGGCCCCGGAACGTGCTGTTGGCCGAATAGTCAAAGGCCTGGCCGGCGGCGAGTGTCAGGCCCGGGAGCCGGCGGGTGAGCTCCTGCAGCACCACCTTGGCCTCCAGGCGGGCCAGCGGGGCACCCAGGCAGAAGTGGATGCCCAGCCCGAAGGCCAGGTGGCGCGAGGCGTTCTCGCGCTCGAGGTCGATCCGGTCCGCCTGCGGGAAGACCTCCTCGTCGTGGTTGGCCGAGCCGAGGAGGAGCAGCAGGTTGGTCTGAGCCGGGAGATCGACGCCGCCGATGGTGACCGGGCGCTTGGTCAGCCGCTTCCAGGTGAACACCGGCGCGCTGATGCGCAGCATCTCCTCCACCGCGGCCGGGATCTGCTCTGGATCAGCGCACACCGCCTCCCACGCCGGCCGCTGGCCCAGCAGCTCCTTGAGCCCGTTGGCCAGCAGCGCGGTCGTCGTCTCGTGACCGGCGGTGAGCTGGCCGTAGACCAGACCGGCGATCTCGTCGGGGGTGAGCGTCTGGTCGCCCTGGAGATAGATGCGCGCGAGGTCACCGGGGAGGTCGTCCTGGGGATCGGCCAGCCGGGCCTGGACGAGCTCGCGGCAGTAGCGCCAGTAGCGGACGAGGTTCTCGGCGTGGTGGGTCTGCTCCTGGACCGGGGCGTCGCCGAAGTTCATGTAGACCCGGCTCTGAGCCCACTCCTTGACCTGGGGCACGTCCTCGTCGGGGATGCCGAGCATCCGGAAGATGACGAGCGCCGGCAGCTCGTGGGCCATCTCACCCACCAGATCGGCATGGCCACGGTCGGCGAAGCGGTCGATCATCCGACTCGTGATGGCTCGGATCTCCGGCTCCAGCGACGCCACGCGCCTCGGGGTGAAGGCCTGCTTGATGAAGCCGCGCAGCCGGGTGTGATCGGGAGGCTGGCGGCCCGACAGGCCGGAGGTCACCGAGAAGCCGCCGTCGTCGAGGATCCTCTGGACCTCGGCGGGCCGCTGGCGGAACGGCGATTGTGTGTTCTCCGAGGAGAACGTGGCGGGATCGCGGAAGATCGCGCGGATGTCCTCGTAGCGCGTGACCACCCAGTAGTCGATGTCGGGGCTATGGAAGATCGGCGCTTGCGCGCGGGCGCGGGCGTAGAACGGAAAGGGATCGCCCAGCTCAAACGGCTTGAACTCGCGGCCGAGGTGCGGGTGGGGACACGCGGGTGCAGATACGGCGTCAGCTGGCATCGGGGCTCTCCGTTCCCTCCGGCGCCACCGGCGTCCCCGGCGGCATCGTCCGACCCGGCGCACGCTACCTGGACGCGACGAGCTGGGGTGGTGGCCCGTTCGCGACTCGCGAACGACGCCCGGTAGGGTGTCGCCGACGTGCCGGCGCGTGAGCTCACCGACGATCCGCTGCGATCGGTCTCGATCGCCCTGTCGATCCTGGACTGCTTCACCGTCGCCTCCGAGCTGGGGCCCACCGCCGTCGCGCGCGAGCTCGGGATCGCCAAAAGCACGGCGAGCCGCATGCTCGCGGTCCTGGCCTCCCGCGGGGTCCTCGAACGTCACGAGCATGGCCGCTACCGCCTCGGGCTGCGCATGTTCGAGTTCGGCCAGCTCGCCCTGAGCCGTCTCAACCTGTTCGAGGTCAGCGTCCCGGTCCTCGCCGCGCTGCGCGATCGCGTGCGCGACCTCGTCCAGCTCGGCGTGCCGATGGGCGCCGAGGTGCTGTTCCTGGACCGCTTCGAGGCCCAGAACCTCGACCCACGCTTCCACGGCCAGCAGTGGCGGCGCGTGCCGGCGCACTCGTCCAGCTCAGGACGTGCCATCGCCGCTTTAACCCCGCGGTGGCCCGGTCCATCTTCGAGGCGGGACTCATCCGCCGCACCCGCTACACGGTGGTCGACGCCCGCCGGCTCGGCCAGATCCTCGCCGAGATCCACCGCCGGGGCTACGCCGCCACGTACGAGGAACTCGAGGAGGGCATCTCGTCGGTGGCGGCGCCCATCCTCATCGGCGACGGCGACGACGTCCGGGCCATCGCCGCCGTGTCGGTCGCCGGTCCCACCGCCCGGCTGCAACGCGACGGCATCGCCACCATCGCCAGCCGCACCCGCGAGGCCGCCGGTCGCATCAGCCGCGGCCTACGCACCGTCTAGTGGACCTGTCCGTCGCCTGACCCCGATGAAACCCAGGGTTTCTGAGTGGTCTCCCGTGGGAACGTTGCATCTATCCAGAGGTTTCATGAGAGGTGGGTGGATTGATGGGCCGTCGAATCGCAGGTCTCGCCGTGGCGCTGTGCGCCGTCTTCTGTGCCGCGCTGCCGGCCGCCGCATCCGCTCACCGCGGCCACGGCGGTCACCCGAGCGGGGCCGTCACCCCCGTCGCCTCCGGCAGCGGGGGCGCCGTGGCCTCGATGGACGTCGGCGCCAGCCAGGCCGGCATCGACGTCCTCAAGCGCGGCGGCAACGCGGTCGATGCCGCGGTCGCCACCGCCAGTGCGCTCGGCGTGACCGTGCCGTGGGTCGCCGGCCCCGGCGGGGGTGGCTTCATGGTCATCTACAACGCGCGCAGCCACACGGTGACCACCGTCGACGGCCGCGAGACCTGCCCCGCGGCGTGCACAAGCACCATGTTCCTCAACTCCTCGGGCCAGCCGCAGAACTACACGGCGGCCTCGGACCAGCCCCTCAGCACCGGCGTGCCGTCCAACCTGGCCACGTGGGCGACGGCCCTGCGCCACTACGGCCGGCTCTCGCTCGGCGACGACCTGCAGCCCGCGATCAAGGTCGCCAGGCGCGGCTTCGCGGTCAACTTCGACTTCAACCAGCTCGAGCAATCCAGCCTCTCGACGCTGCAGGCCTATCCGGCGAGCCGCTCGCTCCTGCTCACGCCCTCGGGCGACCCGCTGCCGGTGGGCACGTGGCTGCGCAACCCCGACCTGGCGCACACCTACGAGCTGATCGCGCGCCACGGAGCGTCCGCCCTCTATGACGGGCCCATCGGCCAGGCGATCGTCCAGGCCGTCGATCATCCGGTGCTGACGCCGGGCCAGACCGTGGTCAACGAGCCGGGGATCATGACGACGGGAGACCTGCGCGCCTACCGCACACGGATCCTCGCGCCGACCAAGGTCAATTACCGCGGGCTGGACGTCTACGGGATGGCGCCGCCGTCCAGCGGCGGATCCACCGAGGGCGAGATTCTCAACATCCTCAACGGCTTCCCGCTCAGCTCCGAGCCACGGGCCAAGGCGCTGTTCCAGTACCTCGAGGCCTCGCGGCTGGCCTACGCCGATCGCAACGCCTACGTCGGCGATCCCGATTTCGTCAACGTCCCGCTCTCGGGCCTGCTCGATCCGGCGTTCGCCGCGTCACGCCGGTGCCTGATCGGCAACACGGCGGCGACCTCCCCGGTCGCGCCCGGCTCGCCCTTCGCTCCGTTCGGGTCCTGCCCGGCCGCGTCGGCATCGAGCCAGGCGTCGTCGGCCTCACCCGAGGCCCATCACACCAACAACATCGTCACCGAGGACAAGTGGGGCGACGTGGTGGCCTACACCAACACGATCAACTTCTTCGGCGGCAGCGGCCAGGTCGTGCCCGGCTATGGCTTCCTGCTCAACGACGAGCTGACCGACTTCGACTTCGCCCCGCCCTCCGCCGGGGCCACCGACCCGAACCTGCCGGCACCGGGCAAGGAGCCGCGGTCGAGCATGGGCCCGGTGATCGCGCTCCAGCACGGCCAGCCCCAGTTCGCGATCGGCGCCGCGGGCGGCTCCACCATCATCGAGACGGTGGTCCAGACCCTCATCAACCACGTCGACTTCGGCATGAGCTTGTCCGACGCGCTGGCCGCGCCGCGGGTGGCCCAGACCAACTCGTCGTCCAACACGTCCGAGGCCGAACCGGACTTCTTCAACAGCCAACTGGCCCAGCAGCTCACCAGCCAGTACGGCGAGAAGTTCTCCCTGGCGACCGGGCCGATCCTCCCCCTCGACAACTACCCCGGGGACGCCACCGCCCTGCAGATGCTCGGCCGCGGGCAGGCGGAGGCGATCGCCGAACCGGTCCGTCTCGGCGGCGGCAGCGCGCTGGCGCTCCAGGGCGAGCGCGGCTCGGGAGGATCGCACCAGCGCGGTTCGCACGGGCGCGGCCACCGCTGAGGTCCGCTGACGGGGTCGTGGTCGATCTTGCAGCTATGTCCTGCACTATCGACCTCAACCCCCGTTGGAGGTGGCGGGTTGACGGTGCCGTCCTACTGGGCGGCCTTCGAATCCCCGTCGATCGGGAGCATCTGCCCTGAGATCGTGCGCCCGTGCGGGCCGGCCAGGAACACCGCGAGGGCAGCGATGTCCGCGGCCTCGGTGAACCGCCGGATCGACTGGTTGTCAAGCGCCCGGTCGGTCTCCTCGTCAAGCGTCCGCCCCGAGACTTCGGTTCGCCGGCGTAGGACCTCGCGGACGCGCTCACCCTCGACGCCCCCGGGATGGATCGAGTTGGCAGTGATCCCGAACGGACCCAGCTCCAGCGCCAGGGTCTTCGTGAAGCCGACGAGCCCCCACTTGGTCGTCGCGTAGGCGACGCGGTTGGGGTAGCCGAAGCGGCCGGCGAGCGAGCTCATCACGATGATCGAGCCCGCCGAGGACTGTTTCAGCAAGGGGATGGCGCGGCGGGTCACGTCAAACGTGCCGGTGAGGTTGACGGCCACGACCGCGTCCCACTCCTCGGGCGCGTACTGGTCGATCGAAGCGGTCGGCCCGGCGATCCCGGCGTTGTTGACGAGCACGTCCAGGCCCCCGAGAGCCCCGACGAGGTCGTCGAACATCGCGCCGACGGCCGTCGTGTTGGTGATGTCACAGACGCTTCCGCTGATCGCTGCGGCGCTGGCGGTGACCTCGGCGACGGCGCCGGCGTCGGAGTCGGCGATGTGGACCCGGGCGCCGGCGGCGAGGAAGGCGCGGGCGATGGCCAGGCCGATCCCGGCCGCACCGCCGGTCACGAGCACTCTCTGGGGCGCAGACGCCGTATCGCTCATGGGCGCATCATGACGAGACGCAAGCCCGAGCGCCGTGGACCGATGATTTGCGGTCCAGCGTGACGTCTCATGCGCACATCCCCAGGAAGGAGTGCCCCATGCAGTGGACTCTTGAAGTCGTCGTCCTCCCCGTCAGCGATATCGAGCGCGCCGTCGCGTTCTACCGGGACCAGGTCGGCTTCCATCTCGACCACGACACCCAGAACGAGCAGATGCACGTCGTCCAGCTGACGCCGCCCGGCTCCGGCTGCTCGATCGTCTTCGGCGACCTCCCATCTCAGAACGAGATGGCCCCAGGCTCGATGAGGGGGCTCCAGCTGGTCGTCTCCGACGCCGCCGCCGCCCGCCAGGAGCTGTTGGACCGCGGGGTTGAGGTCGACGAGCTGATGGTCATGGCCCCCACCGACGGCGGCACCTTCTTCGGCTTCCACGATCCCGACGGGAACGCCTGGGCAGTCCAGGAGATCAGGGCCCGCGCACAGACGCCGCTCCTCCCATCGGGGCGCGAGGGCCTGCGCGACTGGGCGGGGGGCTAGCCCGGGCCGCGAGAACAGCCATTCGGCCCCAAACCACGCTCGCGGCACCGAGTTTGTGCCGTTGTGGTACGCATAGCGACCCCTTCGCTACAAACGCCGCCGCGCCGAACCGAGTTTGTCGCCGATCGGTCGCTGGGAGGAGCGCCGCCGGGCGCTGGGACCTGGAATAGGTGCCAAAGTCGATCGTTGCAATCGACGCCGGCGCTTTTTCCATGTCCCAGCTGGAATAGAGCACAAATCCTGGCGGGCGACACAAGTTTGGCGACCTTTCCAGGTGTGGAGGCCACCGTGGCGGCCGGCCCCAGTCACCAGGCCGGCCCTACCCCACCACGTCACAGCACGAGCGAGGTCTCGCGTAGGCGCCCGCCCGGCGGTCGGTAGGTGACGACGAGGTTCAACGTCAGCGCGCGCCAGTGCTTGGCGAGCCCCCGGCCAGCCGCATCGAGGCCCAGCGCGAGCCGTCTCCGCACGTGGCGACGTGAACCTCGCATGGGCTCGGGCGAGGCGGGTGGTGCGGTG
Source organism: uncultured Actinomycetota bacterium (assembly GCA_963758035.1). Taxonomy (GTDB): domain Bacteria; phylum Actinomycetota; class Thermoleophilia; order Solirubrobacterales; family Solirubrobacteraceae; genus Palsa-465. Next base: position 742,232 of record CAVWTW010000007.1, on the reverse strand, counting down.
AGCATGCCGGTACTCGATCGCCACCGTCAGGGTCCCGGCGCCGGGCGCGGTCACGGCCAGTGACAGGTGAGTGGCTCCGCGGTGAGTACGAACGCGGTGGACCCGTCCTGCGAGCTCCCGAGGAACGAAGGGTCGCCGTCAACCGACGGACGCGAGGTGTCAGGTGTCATTCACACCGTGCCGGGCACCGCCGCTCCCGCCGGCGCCGACACCCACGCGCCGATGCTCAGTGTGAGCACCGCCGCCCCTACTGCTACCCCCCTCCTCCCCACGTCCATGCCGGCGCCACGTGAATGCGCGGCGCGGCGTAAGACAAGAGGCACCTCACGGCGATGTGGCGCGAGGCCGACCTTGCCCGCTACTTCTGCGCGTCGAACGACATGTCACACCCGTTGATCACGAGCGTGCCGCCATTGTCACCAGCGTCGCCCCCGACGGCGAAGACGATGTCAAGCCGGGCGTTGAGCGTTTTGCTGCCCTCCTTGACCTTGACGCGCTGGGGCACGACACCACTGATGTCGTTCGGGTTGGTCCGCTTCGGATCGCCATATCCCACGATCCAGTTCGAGACACCGGCGGCGGTGGCGAGCCGGAGCTTCTGTTGGCCGAGGACGCGCAGCTTGCCCAGACCGCAACCCGTCCCGGAGATGTGAAAGCTCGCCACCGAGGTGCGGGCGTGGTTCACGGTGAACCCTCCACCGTCCAGCTTCCAGCCGCCCGCCTTGGGGCGCGGGACCGCCGCCAGTGCGATTGCCGGCAACGTCAGCATCGCGATGATCACCACCAGCCCGGTCAGACGTTTGCCCCTCATGCGGCGCAACCCTATACAGATCGCGACCCGCCATGGGAATAAGAACCGCCCGCGCCAGCCGGGATGTCCGTTTCGTCCAAGACACGGTCGGCGGACCGTGGTTCGATTCCCTCATGACAACGAGGAGCCCATAGATGAACATCGAGTTTCTCTCCACCATCGCGGTGGTGGCTGCCGATCCGCCGGCGAGCCGCCGCCTGTACGTCGACACGCTCGGCCTGCCGCTGGAGCCCGGTGTCGATGGGGAGTACTTCCACAGCGAGCAGTTGGCGGGCGTCAAGCACTTTGGCGTCTGGCCGCTGTCCCAGGCCGCGCAGGCATGCTTCGGGGCCGCGGACTGGCCCGCTGACCGCCCCGTCCCCCAGATCAGCGTCGAGTTCGACGTGGCCGGTGCCGACGCCGTGCATGCCGCGGCCGACGAGCTGGTCGCGGCCGGCTATCAGATCCTGCATCCCGTGCGCGAGGAGCCGTGGGGCCAGACGGTCGTCCGGCTGCAGTCGATCGAGGGGGCGATCGTCGGGGTCAGCTACGCGCCCTCACTGCACGACTGAGCGCTACCGGCGGCGCGAGTCGTAACGGCGGCGGTCGCGCTTGGTCGGTCGGCCGCCGAGGTTGAGCGGACCGGCGAGCCGCCGCAGTTCGGCGTGGCGCTCGCGCTCGGCGACGCTCTCCGGGGTCTCGTCGTAGAGCGGCGCGGCCTCGGCGGCCGAGACGCGGCGCTCGGCCATGCCGCGGACGATCACCGTCCGGCGCATGGGGCCGATCGTGATCTCGAGCTGGTCACCGGGCCCGACCTCGCGGCTCGGCTTGGCGGCCACCCCGTTGACGTGCACGCGTCCGCCCTTGACCGCCTCCGCGGCGAGCCCGCGCGTCTTGAACAGACGCGCCGTCCAGAGCCACCTGTCGATGCGCATCAGCCGCCGGCGGGGACGGGCGTGGACTTTGGCTTCATCGCCTGAGACGCTACCGGGCGACACCCAGTCGCCAGGAGGCCGAGATGCTGAGCGAGGTGCAGGGACCCACGGGGATCACCGTCCATCTCCTGTCACAGATCGATGGTCAGATCACGAGCGATCCGATCGGCCAGCAGGCGTCGCTGCCGGCGATCGAGAACCAGGCCAACCAGGTCGCCGCCCTGTTCGCGGCGTTCGCGAACAGGGCCACCACCACGCTCGACGTCTGCATCTACGACTTCCGCCTCGTCCTCTCCGACGTGAGCGACACGATCGTCACCGCGATCAACGGGGCCGCCGGTCGGGGTGTCACCGTGCGCGTCGCGTACGACGCCAACGAGGCCAGTGACACGGAGATCATCAAGCAGTTCCGCGGGGCGGGCGGCGACCCGGCGCCGACCGGCACCCAGGCGTTCATCGCCCGGTCGCTGCACGCCTCGGTCCAGACCAAGGCCATCGCGGAGGAGACGGTCCACGACGAGGTCACCGACGAGCCGATCGCGGCCGGCAGCCACATCATGCATCACAAGTACATGATCGCCGACGCCGGCACCGGTGCCGCGGCGGTGTGGACGGGCTCCACCAACTTCACGGTCGACGCGTGGGCGCTCCAGGAGAACAACATCGTCGTCATCTCCTCAACTGATCTCGCGGCGCAGTACACGAAAGACTTCAACGAGCTGTGGACCACCGAGAAGCTCACCGGCACGGGCCAGGGCAACGAGGGATCGGTGACGGTCGGCGGCGTCGATGTCCGCTACGCCTTCGCCCCGGGCGAGGGCAGCGCGATCGAGACCCTCATCGCTCAGGCGATCACCGGAGCGACCACGCGTCTGCGCGTGGCCTCGATGGTCACCTCATCGCCCGCGATCCTCACCGCGCTCAAGGGCCGGATCGACGCGGGCGTCGATTTCGCGGGCGTCTATGACCAAGGAGAGACCCAGGGGGTGCTCTCCCAGTGGAAGAACTCCGCCACCGGCGCCGACAAGGTGGCGCTGGCCGAGGCGGTCCTGGCCAAGATGGTGGCGAAGGACTCAGAGCGCTTTGACCCGAGCGCGACCGACGGCGCCCACAACTTCATGCACGACAAGATCGTCGTCGCCGATGACACGCTCGTCACCGGCAGCTTCAACTTCTCGGCCAACGCGGCGCACAACGCAGAGAACGTCCTCGCTCTGCAGAACGCGGACCTCGCCAACGCCTATGCCGGCTACATCGACGGCCTGGTGGCCCGCTACCGCGGGAGCGCGCCCGCTTCACCCCCCGCGTCTTAGCCTGGCCTTAGCGGTAGGCCCACATCCCGGCGCTACCGTCGGTTCATGGCGGGCGGCACATGCTCTGTCCCCGACAGGACCACGCGCCGCCGACGGCGGCTCGTGCAGGCCCTGACACTCGCGGCGCTCGTACTCGCCACCACCGGGTGCGGGGCTGGGTTCGCAACCCCGCAGACCAGTCACACGAGCCAGGCCAGCACCACCGCCGGCCAGACGACGACGGCCGCCACCACCGCCAGCGTCGCCACCACCGCCAGCGTCGCCGCCACCGGGACCCCGCGGATCATCGACGGCACGTTCTACTCCCCCGCGGTCAGGGGGACGCTGCGCTACCAGATCGCCCTGCCCCCCGGCTACGCCACCAGCGGCAAGCGCTATCCCGTCCTCTACGTCCTGCACGGCCTGCCCGCCAGCGCCGAGGCCTACAAGGGAGTGGCGGGCTACGCGGGCCGGCTGGTGGCCACGAATGACCCCGCGATCGTGGTCGGCGCGCAGGGGGCCCGGCCCGGCGATACCGATCCCGAATGGCACAACTGGGGCCCCGGGCGCGACTGGGAGACCGCGACCCAGCACGACCTCGTCTCCTACATCGACCGCCACTACCGGACGATCGCGCGCCGCTCGGGGCGGGCGATCATCGGCATCTCGGCCGGCGGCTACGGCGCCACGCTGATCGCGATCCACCACCCCGGGACCTACCAGGTCATCGAGTCCTGGAGCGGGTACTTCGTGATCACCGACCCCGACGGCAACCCGCTGGACCTCGGCTCGGTGGAGGCCAACGCCGACGCCAGCGCACACGCCAGCGTCCCCTCGCTCAAGCGCCGGTTCGCGCCCTACGGAGCGACGTTCTTCGGCTTCTACATCGGCACCAAGGATCCGTACACCAACTTCATCGCCGACAACAAGCGCCTGGACCGGGAGCTCACCGCCGCCGGCATCCCCCACGTCTTCAGGCTCTACCCCGGCGCCCACGACGGCACGTTCTGGCGCATGCACCAGGACCAGTGGCTCGACGGGGCCGTCGACCGGCTCGACCCGCCGAGCTGACCGCCGCCGATTACGTAGTCCACTACGCATGTCCACGGGCCGCTCCTGGCTCAGGGTTACGGGTGTTCATCCCACCCGTGCAAAAGGAACCGAACCGTGGACCAACTTGAGACCTCCCTCCCCCTGCCGACTGCGCGACCGGGCCTGGTGGGCGCCGGTCGTGCCGGCGCACCCAGCCGGTGGCTGATCCTGGCGACGATGACCGGCGCGCTGTCCATGGTCATGATCGACCAGACGGTCGTCAGCGTGGCCCTGCCGACGATGCAGCGCGACCTGGGCCTGTCGACGACCGGGGTGCAGTGGGTCGTCAACTCCTATCTGCTGGTGCTGGCTGTGCTGGTGGCCTTCGGAGGGCGCGTGGCCGATCTGCTGGGCGCCGAGCGCACCTTCCGCGCCGGCGCGAGCCTGTTCGTGCTGGCCTCGGCGCTGTGCGGGCTGTCCCAGAACGAGACCATGATCATCCTCTCGCGCGGGCTGCAGGGAGTCGGGGCGGCGATGATGACGCCGTCAACCGGCGCGGTCATCGTCAACACGTTCGACATCCGCGAACGGGGCAAGGCGATGGGCCTCTACAGCGGCATCTCGATGGTGTTCCTGGCGCTGGGGCCGCTGGTGGGCGGCCTGCTCACCCAGGCCGTCAGCTGGCGCGCGGTCTTCTTCATCAACCTGCCCATCGGCGTGGCGATCGTGGCTCTGGCGCACTTCACGCTGCCCCACCGCCCGAGGACGCGCATCCCGCACGGGGCGATCGACTGGACCGGGGTCCCGCTGCTGATCGGCGGCCTCGGCGCGCTCGTGCTGGGACTGATGCAGGGACAGACCTGGGGCTGGGGATCCCCCGCGGTGATCGCTCTGCTCGCGGCCGCCGTCGTGCTCATCCCGGTGTTCCTCTGGTGGGAGACCCGCGCCTCGTCGCCATTGGTGGCGCTCCGGCTCTACCGCGAGCAGAATTTCGGCGCCAACTCCGCGGTTCTGGCCGGGGTGCAGTTCGCGCTCATCGGCGCGTCCGTGTTCGGCGCGGTGTGGTCCCAGCAGGTCCTCGGCTTCAGCGCAATTCACGCCGGGCTGGCCATGCTCCCGCTGACCCTGCCGCTCCTGTTCGTCGCCCCGCTGGCCGGTCGCGCCTATGACCGCTTCGGGCCGCGTCCGCTGCTGGTCACCGGTGCGCTGCTCATCGGCGCCGGCCTGGCCTGGCTGGGCTGGCACCTGCACCTGCGCGAGTACTGGTGGCTGGTGCCGGGCTACGTGGCCATGGGCGTCGGGATCGGGCTGACCATCTCGCCGGGCACCACCGACGCGCTCGGCGCTGCCCCGGCGACACAGCGCAGCCAGGCCAGCGGGATCGTCCAGACCGTCCGCCAGGTGGGCGGGGTCATCGGCATCGCCGTGCTCGGCGCGATCGTCGCCAACGTCGCGGCCGTCGGCCCCGACGCCACGGTGGCGGCGCACCGCACGGCATCCACCAACGGCGTCGCGGCCGCCTATTGGTCGGGCGCGGCGGTGATGGCGGTGATGGCGATCGTCGCGCTGGTCTTCGTCCGCCGCCGCACCGTTGAGACGCCCGCTAGGCCCCCCGCCCAGCCAGCTCGCGGCGATCGCTGACGCCGAGCTTCTGCATGCCCCGGTACAGGTGGGTCTCGACCGTGCGCACCGAGATGACCAGCCGGTCAGCGATCTCGGCGTTGCTGAGGCCCTGCGAGGCGAGCTCGATGAGCTGGGCCTCGCGCGGCGTCAGGTCGACCGCGGTGGCGTCCAGGCCGTCGATGGGCGGCAGCTCGCCGCCCTGGTCGGGGAGGTGGAGGTCCCGGGCCCGTGCCGCCGACCGCCGTGCCGAGTCCTGGCGCCCGGTGGCGATGAACGCCACAGCGGCGTCGCTGGCGGCCTCCACGGCATACCGCAGCGCCCCAATGGCGGCCATCTCGTCGGCGGCCTCGAGCAGCGCGGCGCCGTCGCGGGCGGCCTTGGCCGAGGCGTGACGCGCGTAGGCGCTGACCAGCCGGGACTCACACCGCGCGGCCAGCTCCTCGAGCACCGGGGCAGCCGGCGCGCCTGCCCGCAGAGCGTCGTAGGCAAGCTGCCCCACCAGCCCGGGCATGTCCGAGAGCGCAGCGGTGTCCTCCAGCAGGCGCCCGCCCGCCTCCGCAGGGTTGCGCAGGCGCAGCACCCACCCCTCGGCGCGGCGGACCAGCACGCGCTGCACCGGGAGCGGCTCGCGCCGCTCGCAGGCGGCGTGCAGCCGCTCCAGCGCGGCACGGGCGCCGTCGTAGTCGCCGGTGAACGCGGCCACCCCGACCGCGAGCGACTCGATGGGGACCACCGAGTTGAACGGATCGCGCTGGCGCGTGTGCACCTGAGCCTCGGCGACCCACCGGGCGGCGTCACGGTAGCGGCCGCGCAGAAACTGCAGGTGCGCCAGGGTGAACGCCGCCACACCGGCGGCGCCGTGGTCGTGGGCCCGTACCCCGTCGCGGACGATCGCGCTCATCGATGCCTCGAGGTCGCGCCAGCGCACGCCGGAGTCCAGTGCGGCAAGGCCCAGAACCGCCAGCGCTGCCACGCCGGCGTCATCCATCGGGACCCCCAGGGGGGCGGCGAAGGCGTCCTGCGCGGCAGCGTCGCCGTGCCCCGCCACGAGGGTGGAGAGGATCCGCATGGTCGCGTGCGAGCGCCGGGTGACGTCGGTGGCGACCGCGCTGAGCTCGCGCTGCGGTGGCTCGAGTCCCGCCTCCAGCGCCCGATAGGTGTCGCCGATCCGCGAGATGAACTCTTGCCAGTCCGGGTCCGCAGACCAGGTCGTGGCCCGCTCCAGCAGCGCGGTGATCTCCGCGGGCCGACGCAATCCCCATTGATAGAGCGACAGCCGCTGGCGCACATAGTCATGAGCCTCGGGGCTGGCCGCGGCTTGCGGCTCAACCGCGGCCAGCGCCGCCTCGGCATCCTCGTAGCGGTTGCGCATGCTGTGAGCCTGGGCCAGCAGCATCCCGGCGGGCAGCTCGCTCCCGGCGCCGGCCAGCTCGGCGAGCTGTGCACCGAGGTCGGGGTCGCCCGCGCGATTGGCCGCCTCGGCCGCGTCGCGTGCCAGCTCGGCGGGAAGCGCGGCGTCGGAGTCCAGGAGCAGCCGGGCCACCCGCAGCGCGTCGCCGGGGCCCAACGGCTCCCGCGTGCGCAGCGCCTCCACGAGCCGCAGCCGCAGGCTCCGGCCGCGCAAAGGCGGCAGCGTCGCGCGGACCGCCTCGCCGTAGAGCGGATGGGACAGTCGGACCTCACCCGCGGTCAGCGCCACCAGGTCATCGGCCTCCGCGCCGATCAACGTGTCCTCGGAGCTCAGCGCACCGATCTCCCCCAGGGTCAGTGGCTCGCCGAGGGCCAGCAGCTCCACCAGCTCGCGTTCGCCCGTGGTGAGCTCCGCCATCCGGCGTCCGACGAGCTCGACCAGCGACGCGTTGGTGGACGGGGGGCCGTCCATGCGCCAGAAGCCATCGCCGTGCACCAGGGCACCGTCGTCCACCGCGCCGCGGACGAGCTCGCGGACGTACAGAGCGTTGCCGCGGCTGACGTCGGTCACCCAGCGCAGTGCCGCCTCCTCCACCGGATCGGCCAGAGCCGTCTCGACCAGCGCCCGGACATCCTCGTCGCCCAGCGCGCCCAGCTCGATGCGGCGGGCGGCATCGTCCTTCCACAACGAGTCGATCGCGTCGGGGCACGGCTCCCCCGCCCGGACCGTGGCCAGGACAAATGCCGACGCCGACGTGGCGAGATGAAGGACGAGCGTGGCCGACATCGGGTCCAGCAGCTGGGCGTCGTCGACCCCCAGCACCACCGGCCGTCCCCCGGCGCGCTCGCGCAGGTCCTCACCGCAGCGTCTCAGCAGCGCCACGATGTCGTCTGAGCGGACCTCGTCAGGCACGAGATCGGCGAACGCGGCCAGTGGCACCGTGGCCGCGCTGCGCGTCGCCTGGACCCACTGGGTGAGCGCCCCCTCGCGCTCGGCCGTGGCCTGCGCCTCACGGATCAGGCGCGACTTGCCCACGCCCGCTTGGGCGACGACGACGACCCCGTGGCAGCCGTCGTCCGCGCGGGCGGCGGCAATCTCGGCGAGCTCGCGGTCACGGCCGACGAGCGGCCAGGCCCCGGAGAGCGACGATGTGTCCGACGAGAAGCCCCCTGGCATGCGAGACGGCAAACTCTACGCCCGTCAATCGTCTACGCCAAAGCGCCGAAATCGAGATCACAACCGCCCGTCGACCCACCGCATGACGGCGTCGGGGCCAGCGGCGTTCGCCTCGCCGCCCAGGACGCTGCGGTCTCCCAGCCGCTCGTGCAGCGCCGCGGACTGGCCCGGCCAGAGACGATCGGCGCAGTCGGCGCTGACCAGCACCGGGGTGGTGATGCGGTCGGACTCCCGGCCCAACCGGAAGGTCCTGATGTGCTGGTAGACGTCATAGAGCCCGGTGTCTGCGAGGTCAAAGCACCGCGTGATGCGCCTCAGGCGCTGGCTCGTGTGCGGCGCGAACAGGTCCGCCAGGTGAAGCTCGGCGTCAAACGCGGCGCGGTCATGGTCGCGCAAGGCCGCCCGAACCGGGGCGGGGAGAGCGTCGATCCACGGCGATGACGCGTCGACGATGCCGGGGGTCACGGCGGCTGCGGCGAAGCGGTGCTCGTAGGCGAGAGCGCGGATGACGCCGAACGCGGCGAGCTCGCAACCGATCACGGCCATGCGCGACGCATCGACGTCGGCGCGCGCCGTCACGGCGTCCGCGATCGGACCCAGCACTGCCTCCCAGTCGGGACGCAGGACGAGCCCCTGGCGGCGCAGCGCGGCCTGGCGGCCCGGACCGTCGAAGGTCATCCAGTGATAGCCGCGCGCCTGCGCTGCCGCGCCCGCCCGAGGCCAGGCCTGTGAGGTGGGGGCCCGGCCGCCGGGATCGACGACGACGAGGGGACGGCGCCCCCGCCCTGAGCTGAAGAAGTAGCCGGGAAGGCTCGTGCCCTCGTAGGTCACGGCCACGCGCTCGCCCCCAAACGCCTGAGCGGCGCGATCCCAGCAATCGCGCTGACGGTCCCACAGCCGCGTCTCGTTCACCGATCCGTCGGTGTCGGCGATGACCGCGAGGGCCGCCGCGTAGTACGACGCGGCGTGCAGATATTGCACTGCATCCTCCCGCCGGCCGGCCGCCGCCCAGGCCTCTCCGCCGGCGCCGGTCCACTCGCGCAGCCACGCATCCGGATCGCCGGCGGCGATCCGCGTCGCAGTGGCGGCCACCACCTCTGGGTCGGCGGCCCCCCACTGCGACGCGTCACGCAGGTCCTGCAGGGCGAGCTCGCGCGCGGTGCCGTGGCCGGCGACCATGGCGAGTTCTCCCGATACCGGTGCGACGGCGGTGCTCATGCGTACGGCGCGGTGCGAGCGCTAGGCGAGACGGTGAGCAGCCGCCGGCGTGTCGTCGGCGCCGGTGGACTGCTTGGCGGCCCAGACAACCAGCAGGATCGGCACGACCCAGTTGAACAGGATGTTGGTGCCCCGGCGATCGAGCGCGCCGGCGATGATGTGGAAGGGCACCATTGCGGCAAAGACCAGTCCCCACAGCGCCGTCAGGTGACGGTTGACCGCCTTGAAGCGCTCCGTGCCCCAGAACTCCTCGGGCACCTGCTCGCGGGCGTACTGCTCAGTGAACGGGACGAACAGCAGTGAGGTGAAGGCGATCACGGCGAGGCCGGCGGCGGCGATGCCGCGGGCGTAGCGAGCCAGTTCGGTGGCGGTGTGGTGATCGACGACGAAGGCGGCGATTGCGAAGCAGATGAAGGTGGCCACCGCTCCGAGCTCGAGGATCTTGGGGCGCCCTGCCCGGACGCCCGGGATCGCGATGACGACCGCGGCGACGAGCGCGACCAGCGAGCCGAGCTTGAGGCTGGTGTGCTGCACCAGAACGGTGAAGATCACCCACGGGACCAGCGCGATGAAAACGGCCGAGCCGCCCTTGTGCGGCTCGGTTGAGGCGGTTGAGGCGGTTGACGGTGACGACATGGGGTTCTCCCTCCGGTTGGTGTTCTGCGTCATCTCCATGCCACACACGATCTCACCGCGACCGCCCCCTGTCGTACGTATCCGGATACGTAACTTGTGCCATTCCTGCGCGACCCGGTACGTAGCCACGTCGATCATCGCTCCCGTACGGCCGTGTTGGCCCGTCGCGCCTCGCGGGCGATCTGGGCCAGCAGTGGCGGGACGTCCAGCCGCGGTACCACCGCCTCGATCAGCGAGAGGCCGCCGGCGGCACGCGCCGCTTGTAGTGCATCGTGCAGCTGCTGCGAGGTGGTGATGCGCCGCGCCACCGCGGCTCCGGGGGCCAACGCGCCCACCAGCCCCGGCCAGTCCCACGGCGCGATGTCGTTGTAGGGCTGGTCGGGCCCGCGGATGGCGCGCTCCACGGTGTAGCCGTCGTTGTTGACCAGGACGACCGTGGCCGAGAGCTCGAGCCGCGCGATCGTCGACAGCTCCTGCACCGTCATCTGCGCTGCGCCGTCACCGACGAGCAGCACTCCGTGACGGTCGGGTTCGGCCAGGCAGGCGCCGAGCAGGGCGGGCAGGGAGTATCCGATCGAGGCCCACAGCGGCTGGCCCAGGAACAGGACGTCTTCCGGGAGGCGCTCATTACCCGCGCCGTAGAACGCGGTGCCCTGGTCGGCCACCACCAGGTCCCGCGGCGCCAGCCAGTCGCTGACCGTGTTCCACAGGCGGGTCTGGGTGAGGGGCCGGTCGTCGACCCGGGGCACGCTGGTGGCCGCGCGCCGGATCCCATGAGCGGCCCGGGCGCGGGGCAGGCCGGCGATGAGGCCGGTCAGACACTCGAGGGCGCGTGGCATCGACACCGGGGAGAAGGTGGCCCGGCCGACGCTCGCCTCGGTGGCGCCGAGCTCGATGGTTCGCCTCCGGTCCAACTTTTGGCTGAAGAAGCCGCTGTTGAGGTCGGTGAACTGCACGCCGGCCACGATGAGGGCCTCGGCGGCCTCGATGGCGAACCGCACCAAGGGGTCGCTGGCCGCGCCCGCGTAGATGCCCACGTAGTGGGGGTCGCTCTCGTCGACCAGGCTCTTGGCCCACAGCGACGTCGCGTGCGCCAGCCCAGCCGAGGTGACGAGCCGCCGGAACTGCTCCGTGGCCCCCGTCCGGTGGGCGATGAGGCCGCCGAGCACGCTCACCCCGCCGGCGTCCACGATGCCTGAGAGCAGGCGGTCCGCGGCATCGCGGAACGCGGTAAGCGCCTCGGGGTCGGTGGGATCGCCGGCCGGCGGGAGCGGCTGGACCGGCGGAGCGGCGGGGGCCTCGGCGACGTCGGCGGGCAGGAGCAGGTAGCCCGGGAGGTGCGCGTCGCGGACTGCGGCGATCACCCGGTCGATCCCCTCTGCGGCGTTCTCAGGGGTGAGGGCGGCGCGCGCGCAGGTGATCGGCGCGTGCATGTCCAGGAAGTGGGTGAAGACACCATCGCCGAGAGAGTGGTGGACGATGCGCTGCGCCGCCTGGGTACCGCTCGCGGGCGCTCCCACGATGTGGAGCACCGGGACGTGCTCGGCGAAGCTGCCCGTGACGGCGTTGATCGCGCTCAGCTCCCCCACGCCGAAGGTCGTCATCAACGCCGCCAGTCCGCGAGCGCGCCCGTAGCCGTCGGCGGCATAGCCGGCGTTGAGCTCGTTGGTGGTGCCGATCCAGCGGACGCGCCGATGGGCGACAACGTGGTCGAGCAGCCCGAGCGTGTAGTCACCGGGAACCCCGAAGATGTGCTCCACGCCGAGCTCGGCGAGCCGGTCCAGGAGATAGTCCCCGACGACGTAGCCGGCCCGTGCGCCGGTGGGATGCGATTGGGCGAGCGTGGCGGTCATCGCGATGACACCGCGTCGCGCTGCTCGCCCAGGAGCGCGGCGATACGGGCTCGGTTGGGCTTGCCCTGCTCGGTGACGGGTACGCGGTCCACGGCAATGATCTGGGCCGGGCTGAGGTGCTCCCCGCGGTGCTCGGCGACGAAGGCCCGGAGGTCATCACCGCCCACGGTGGCGCCCGGGGCGAGCACCGCCACGGCGCAGAAGCCGCCGTCGGCCGGGACGGCCACGGCGTAGCGCACCTCGGGGTGATCGCAGAGTGCGTCCTGGACGTCCACCGGCATCACCCACCGGCCGCAGACCTGGCGCTGGTCCGCGGCGCGGCCACGGACGTCCAGGTAGCCGTCGAGGTCCAGGAGGCCGAGGTCGCCGGTGAAGTACCGGTCGCCACGAAAGGCGCCGTGCCCAGCATCACCGTCGTACCCCTCGGCCACCTGAGGTGATCGCACGGTGACGAACCCCTCCTCGCCGCGGGGCGCCTCGCTGCCGTCCACCCGCTCGATCCGCACGTCCACTCCGGAGAGCGGGGGCCCTGCGGTGCCGAGACGCTCGGGATGAGCCAGCGAGTAGTCCGCTCCGGCCAGCACGCTGACGATGCCGGTCTCGCTGGCGCCGTAAGGGTGCGCCAGGATCGGGCCCGCACGGCCGAGCAGCCGCCGGCGCAACGCCGGAGCGGCATCGGCGCCAATGTGGCTGATCGCCACCAGCGAGGACAGGTCGCGCATGCCGAACTCGGGATGGTCGATGAGCTCGACCAGCAGCGGCTCGACGAGGGCCAGGTGGGTGATGCGCTCGGCCTCGATGGTGGCCAGGATGTCGCGCGCGTCGAAGCGGTCGCGCAGGATGACCGTGCCACCGCCGAGCAGGACCTGGTCGGCGAGGACCTGGGCCACGTAGGCGAAGGACGTGCAGATCAGCTGGCGACGGCCCCGCATGGAGCCGGCGTCGACCAGCTGCTCCCAGCCGGCGAAGCTCCGGCGGCTCAGCTTGGGCTGCCCGGTGGTCCCGCCCGAGGCCACCATCACGGCAAGCGCGCCGGGGTCGACCGACCACGTGACGAGCTCACGGGAGCGTCCGGCCGGCATCCCGAGCAGATCGAGCGCCCCCGGCACCGGACCGACGGAGAGCAGTCGCGGAGATCCCTCCGAGTGCATCATCTCGCCCACGGCGCCGGCCGTCTCGGCAAACACCACCACGGCATCAGCGTGCACCCGCGCCAGCAGGCCGGCCAGACGGCCGCGCGTTCCCGTGTTGGGGCAGAAGACGGTGGCGCACCCCAGCAGCCCCGCTGCGTAGCGGACAGCGAGTGCGTCGGCGCTGATCGTGGGCACGATGGCGATGCGGTCGCCCGGGAACACGCCGGCCTCCGCCAGCGCGCGCGCCAGGCGGGACACCAGTCGGCGGAACTCGAGCGCGGAGAGCTCGCCCCGGGCATCCTGTATGACGACTCGATAGGGGCGGTCGGTGGCGCGAGCGAGGAGCCGCTCGACATATGGGGTGCGGTTCATGAGGTCGTTCCTTTGCGTGGTTCGGGGTGACACGAGCTAAGAGTCGTCCCCGCAGCCGCCGCGGACATTCGTAGGCCACTACGTCATTGCGTCCGCGCTACTACGACGAGGCGTCCGTCGTAGCCGCGCCCACCGATGTCGTAGGGCGGTACGCATGACCTGTGCCCCGTGCGCTGGGACCGTTTCGACCATGCCCCTGATCGACGGACCAGCCCAGCACTCACACCGGTTCACTGACCCCGCGTTTGCATCCGAGCTGACGACGCTGCTGCGCCAAGCGCGGTGGGACGGTGGGCGCACCGAGGAGGTGTTGGCCACCGCCGCTCGGATCCGGGATCGCGACCCCGACTCGTGGGTCTCGGAATGGGTGTGGACCGCCGGGGAGACCTGGGCCGCGGCCAACCGGCTGACGTCGCGCGGCACGGCGGCCGGAGCCGGAGCCGGAAGGCGATACCTGCAGGCGGCCGTCTACTACGGCACGGCCCTGTCGCAGCTCCCGCGCTCCGCCGAGGATGGTCGCGCCGTCGACCTGTGGCGCCGCCATCGTGTCTGCTGGGAGGAGTCGGTGGACCGAGGCGCCGGACCCGTCGGGCGCATCGAGATCCCCTACGCCGACGGTTCGTTGCCCGGGTTCTTCTTCCCCGCCCCGGACGGGCTCGGCGCGCGGCGGCCGCTGGTGATCATGCACAACGGCGCCTACGGGCCGACGTCGGCGATGTGGGGGCTCGGCGGCGCCGCCGCCGCCCAGCGGGGGTATCACTGGATGACCTTCGACGGGCCCGGCCAGCAGGCGGCGCTGCACGAGCGCGGGTTGTTCTTCCGGCCCGATTGGGAGCATGTTCTCACCGCGGTGCTCGACACGGTGACCGCGCGTCCTGACGTGGACGCGACCCGGATCGCGGCCGTCGGCATCGGTCAGGCGGGGTACCTCCTGCCCCGCGCGATGGCCTACGAGCACAGGCTGGCGGCGGCGGTGCTGGACCCTGGCGTCGTCGACGTCGCCGAGGCGTGGACCGCGGCGCTACCGGCCCGGCTGCGCGCGATCCTGGCCCGTGGCGACACCACGGCATTCGATCGTGAGATGCGCCTGGCGCTGCTGTTCGCCCCCGAGGCCTCGGCCATGCTGCGGACGCGGGCAGCCGGCTACGGGCCGGCCGGGGCCTCGCCGTCACGGATCTTCACTACCGTCGGCGCCTATTGCCTGGGCGAGGAGGCCGCGGCCGTGCGCACGCCGCTGCTCACGCTCGAGCCCGAGCCGGGTACACCATGGCCGGGGCAGTCACGGCGGCTGGCCGAGCTCGTGACGGGCTCGGTGTGCCTGTCGGCGTCACACGACGAGGCGTCCTGGCTGGACTGGCTGGAGCGCTACCTCGGCTGACGCGCGACGTCAACCGGCGCGGGCCTACAGCTCGGTGCGGTGGCTCACGTCGCGCTTCTGCATCGCCCGGTAGACGTAGGTCTCGACGGTGCGCACGGACAGGACCAGCTGGTCGGCGATCTCGTGGTTGGACAACCCACGGGCGGCGAGCGCGGCGATCTGGGCCTCGCGCGGCGACAGGTCAGACGCGATGCCGGACAACCCGTCGACGAACGGGAACTCCGGCCCCTGGTCGGTGGGATGCAGGTCGCGCGCAGTCGCCGCTGCCCTCCGGGCCGAGTCCTGCCGTCCCGCCGCCACGAACTCCCGCGCGGCGTCGATCGCCGCGTCCTTGGCAGACGCGAGGGCTCCGATCTGGGCGAACTGGCGCGAAGCGGCCAGCAGCGCCTCGCCGTCCCGTGCGGCGCGGGCGGCGCCGTACGCGCCGCGGGCCGTCGTCAGCGCGCTGTCGCACCGCGTGGCCAGTTCGGTGAGCTCGGCGGCCAGGGCGGCCGGACGCCCGCCGGCGCGCAGCGCCTCGTAGAGCAGCCGTGAGCGCAGGCTGGGGTCCTCGGCGCGGGCCGCTTCTTCCTGAAAGCGCCTCGCCCCGGCGGCGTCGCTGAGCGCCCGAGCGCCCCAGCCCTCGGCGCACGCGGCGTAGCCGGCGACCCCCGGCAGGGTGAGCCCGTGCTCGGGCCGCACCGCCCGCGCGCTCTCCAGCGCGCGCTGCGCGGCGGCGACATCTCCGGTGAAGCACGCGATCGCGACCTGCAGTGCCCGGATGCAGAACACCGTGTCGAAGGTGTCGCTGCGCTCCAACTGGGCCTCGGCCTCGTTGAGCCAGCGCTCGCCGTCGCGATAACGCCCCCGTTCCAGGGCCAGCGACGCCAGGGTGAACGCGGCCAGGCCAGAGGCCTCCTGGTCGCCCGCCCGCACGCCGTCGCGCAGCGTGCCGGTCATATAGGCCTCCAGGTCCTCCCAGTCCTCGCCGCTCTCGAGCGCGACCAGATACATCGACCGCAGCGCGTACCCCTCCCGGGGCGCGCGGATCGGAACTGCGGGGCGGATGCGCCGGGCGATGGCGTGCGCCTCTCGCGCGCGCCCGACGCTCATCAGCGCCAACACGTGCGTCAGTTCGAGCTGGCGGCGATGGTCGGGCTCGAGATCGGGTTCGGCGAGCATCACCTCGACCGCCGCGAGCCGGTCGGAGAAGCCGCCCGTGAATCCGCCGAGGGCCAGCCGCCACGACGCGAACTGCCTGGTCCACGCGGGGTCCGAGCGCCACGCGGCGGTCCGCTGGAGCATGTCCTGTGCCTCGTCCGCGCGCCGGAGGCCAAACAGCAGGACGTGCAGTCGCTGCGTCACGTACTCGAGCGCGTCGGGGTCACCGGCGGCGCTCGCCTCGACGTCGGCCAGCGCCGCCTCGGCATCGGCGAAGCCGCTGCGGATCGCGTGGGCGCGCGCCAGGAGGAGGCTCGCGCGCAGCCCGACGCCGGCGTTCACGGCGCGCTGCGCGAGTTCGGCCCCCAGCGTCGGATCGCCGGCCAGGTTGGCGGCGGCCGCCGCATCAAGGAGCAGTGTGGGTGGCACGAGCTCACCGGCATCGGTGATGAGCCGCGCGGCACGGAGCGCATCATCGGGCGTCAGAGGCTCGCGGGACTGGACCGCCTCGGCGAGTCGCAGGCGCAGCAGCCGGCCGCGCAGCACCGGCATCTCGGAGCGAATCACCTCGCCGTACATCGGGTGGGTGATGCGCACCTTGGAGCCGTCCGCCGGCGCACTCACCACGACCAGCCCGCGCTCCTCGGCGGCCGCCAGTCCCTCGTAGGACGACAGCCTCGCCACCTCATCAAGTCCCAACGGCTCGGCGAGGGCGAGCAGCTCCAGCGGCTTTCGCGCCTCCTCTGGGAGGCTCACCATCCGCCGTGTGACCAGGGCGGTGAGTGACTGCGGCACCGGCGGCCGGCGGCGTAACCGCCACAGTCCGCGCTCCTCGCAGAGGATCCCGGCGTCGACGGCGCCGAGCACCATCTCCCGCGAGAACATCGGGTTGCCGGCGACGGTGTCGATCAGCCGCTGCACCGCACTGCGCTCTACGGGTCCGCCCAGCCCGGCCTCGACCATTCGCTCGATGTCCTCGTCGCTGAGCGGGTCGAGCTCGGTCAGGCGTGCGCCGGCGTCCTTCCGTAGGGCCGCGATGGCATCAGGTGCCGGCATGCCCGGCCGGAGCGTCACCAGCACGAAGACGTTGGCCTCCATCGCCAGGTGGAGGATCAATGCGGCGGAGGCATCGTCGAGCAGTTGGGCGTCATCCACCGCCAGGACCACGGTGCGCGCGCCGGCTCGCGCCCGCACCGCGTCGGCGCAGCGGCGTACGAGCTCGCGTGGCTCATCGGAGCGGACCTCGTCGGGGATCAGGCCGGCCAGCGCGCCGAGCGGGATGGTGGCGCTGCTGGCCGTCGCCTGCGCCCACAGGATGAGCGCGCCACGGGCCTCGGCCAGTGCGCACGCCTCGCGCGCCAGCCGCGACTTGCCGACACCCGGGAGCGCCGCGATCACCGCGCCATGGCATCCCGGGTCGCGTATGGCGGCGTCGATCTGGGCCAGCTCGGATGCACGGCCGATCAGCGGCCAGGCCGAGGCCATCGACGCACCCGGTGAGTCCCTACCCAACACCCTTGGCGGGATGCTACTCCCGGCGCCCCCTCGGACGGGGCGGTTCAGAGCTCGTGGCGGTGGCTCACGCCGCGCTTCTGCATGGCGCGGTAGACGTAGGTCTCGACGGTGCGTACGGACAGGACGAGTTGCTCGGCGATCTCGTGGTTGGAGAGCCCACGGGCGGCGAGCGCGGCGATCTGGGCCTCGCGGCGGGTCAGTTCGGTGGCCACCGCGTCGAGACCGTCGATGATCGGGAACTCGGCGCCCTGACCGGCGGCGTGCAGCTCGCGGGCGCGGGCCGCAGCGCGGCGCGCGGAATCGTGCCGGCCCTCGGAGACGAACTGCCGGGCCGCGCTCACCGCGGCCTCCATCGCGTAGACGTCGGCGCCGATGGCCGCCATCTCGTCTGCGGCCACCATGAGGCCGGCGCCGTCACGCGCGGCGAGGGCGCGGGCGTGTCCGGCGTAGGCCGCGACCAGGCGCGCGTCGCAGCGCAGCGCCAGCCGCTCGAGGTCGGCGGCCACCGGCTTGGGACTCGCGCCGGCGCGCAGGGCCTCGTAGAGCAGGCGCGCCGCGAGGTTGGGCTGGTCGGTCTCGCCGGCGGCGGCCACGAACGCGTCAGCGCCGGCCGGGTCGCTCAGCGCGCGGGCGCCCCACCCCTCGGCGCGGGCCAGGTAGCCCGTCTGGGTCGGCATCGGCTTGCCATCGCCGAGGATCGCGTGCACGGCGGCCAATGCCTCCCGGGCGCGGGCGGGGTCCCCGGTGAACAAGCCGATACCCACCTCGAGCGCCCGCACGCTGAGTCCCGTCCCGAACGCGTCCTGGCGCGCGAAGTGCCCGTCGGCCTCGGCCACCCAGCGCTCGGCATCGCGGTAGCGCCCGCGCGCCATGGCGAGCGCCGCGAGCGTGAAGGCGCCGAACCCGGCGGCCTGGTGGTCATCCGCGCGGACGCCGTCACGCAGGGCACTGGTCGCGTATGCCTCCAGGTCACTCCAGTCCTCGCCGGCCTCGAGCTCGATCACGCACATGAGCCCCATCATCGATGCGTCGTAGTTGTCGCGCATGGGGACGGCCGGGCGGTTGCGGCGCACCAGCGCGTAGGCGTCCCTGGCGCGGCCGATGGCCATCAGGCGAAAGATGTGCGCGAGCTCGGCCTGGCGGCGCGCCCGCGCGTCGAGCGACGGATCGCCGAGGCCGCGCTCGATGTCGTCGGCGTGCTCCTCGTAGTGGTCGACGCCCTCGACGAGTCCTGAGATCACCAGCCGCCACGGGTCGAGTCGCCGGGGCCACTGCGGGTCGTCCGACCAACCGGCGGCACGCTCAACGAAAGCCTGCGCGTCGGCGCGGCGGCCGAGGCCCCAGAAGAGGACGTGGACGCGCTGGGCGATGTAGCCCAGCGCCACGGGGTCGCCGGGAGCCTGGTCCTCAGCAGCGGCCAGGACGGACTCGGCCTCGGCGAAGCGGTTGCGGATGATGTGAGCCCGGCTCAGCAGCAGCGTCGCGCTCAAACCCAGCCGCGCCTCGGATGCGAGCTGGGCGAGCTGCGCCCCCAGATCGGGGTCCCCGGCGAGGTTGGCGGCCCGCGCGGCGTCCAGCAGGTACTCGGACGGGACCGCGGCGCCCGCGTCAAGCAGCCAGCGGGCGACGCGCAGCGCGTCGTCGGGGGTTAGGGGCGTCCGCTGCGCCACGCTCTCGGCGAGTTGAAGGCGCAGCGCCCGGGCCCGGAGCACCGGCAGACCGCCGCGGAGCACCTCCCCGTAGAGCGGCTGGGCCAGGCGGAGCACGGCGTCGGGCGAGCCCGGATCGATGGTGACCATGCCGCGGGCCTCGATCCTCTGAAGGGTGTCGAGATCCGAGAGTGTCGCCAGCTCGCTCAGCCGTAGCGGCTCCCCCAGCGCCAGCAGCTCCATGGGTGCGCGCTCGCCGTCATCCAGCGCGCCCATGCGCCGGCTCACGAGCGCCGCCAGCGAGGTGCTCACCGATCGGCGGCGCAGCTGCCACAGGCCGCCGTCGAAGATGAGCCGGCCCTCCTCCAGCGCCCCGGTGATCAGCTCACGGGCGTAGAGCACGTTGCCCGCGCTGGTATCGACGACGCGTCGCAGCGCCGACTGGCCGACGGGGCCATCAAGCGCGGACTCCACCAGCGCCTCGATCGCGGTGTCGCCCAGCGGCTGCAGCTCCATCCGGCGTGCGCCGCCGTCCTTCCACAGCGAATCGATCGCGTCGGGCGCCGTCTCACCGGCGCGCACGGTGACCACCACGAAGACGCCGGCCGCGGTGGCGAGATGCAGGACGAGCGCCGCCGACGCCGGGTCCAGCAGGTGGGCGTCGTCCACGCCGAGGCACACTGCGCGCCCCTCCGCGCGAGCTCGGACGCGCTCGGTGCTGCGCCGGATGAGCTCGAGCGGTTCGTCGGAGCGCACGTCATCGGGAATCAGCGCCGCGAACGCACCCAGCGGGATCGCCGCGGAGCTCGCCGTTCCCTGGGCCCAGTACGTGAGCTCGCCCGCCTGCTCGGCGGCGTTGACGACCTCGCGCGCCAGCCGAGACCGGCCGATGCCGGCCGCGCCGCTGATGACCACGCCGATGCAGGCCGGATCGGCACGGGCGGCGGCGATCTGCTCGAGCTCGCGCTCGCGGCCGACGAACGGCCATCCGCGGCTCGCCGGCGAGACGGTCGTTGAAGCCCGGTCTGACACCCCTCTCGGAGTGTACGGCCGTGTTCCAGGGCGGCCGTTGGCGGGCGCGTCGTAGTACCCGTCCCCAGATGTCGTAGCGCACTACGGACGACCCGAGGGCCGCCCGCTGAGACCTTTGCATCACACCGAACGGCACCCCTCACCGGAGCCGCTGACACCGATTCAAAGGAGCTTCTCATGACCTCAGACACCCCCTCTCGCGCCGGATCCTGGACCCGCGGCCGCCTGGCTCAGGCCGGCGTCGGCCTCGGCGTCGCCGCGTCCGTCCTGGCGTCGGCCGCCGTCGCCACCGCCGCCCCGACCGCTGCGGCCGCTCACGCCCCGGTCCCGGCCAGCGTCGTCCGCGCGAGCTCCCATACTCAGATCAACCCCTACAGCTCGGTGACGGTCTCCGCTCGCACGGTGCACGCCGGTGAGCGGGTGACGATCTCGGGCAACGCCCCCCGCAACGCGCGGGCCGGGAAGTGGATCACCCTCCTGTCGGATGCCTTTGCCACCAAGCACGCCGTGAACGGGGTCCCCGCGATCCGCGCCCAGGTCCTGGTCAACGGCAAGTACTCCGCCACGGCCACCATCCGCGCCGGCCTGAAGCCGACCAACTACGCAGTGATGGGCACGTTCCAG
The DNA here is from genome assembly GCA_963758035.1 of uncultured Actinomycetota bacterium. GTDB lineage: Bacteria > Actinomycetota > Thermoleophilia > Solirubrobacterales > Solirubrobacteraceae > Palsa-465. The sequence goes on along the minus strand of CAVWTW010000007.1, from coordinate 721,423 downwards.
GGCAAGGGCCTGGACACCGTCGCCTGGGTCAACGTCCGCCGCGCGGCCGCGCACCCCTACAGTTCCGTGACGGTGTCCAGCCGCACCGTGCACGCCGGCCAGCGGATCACGATCTCGGGCAACGCCCCCCGCAACGCGCGGGCCGGGAAGTGGATCACGCTGATGTCCGACGCGTTTGCCGCCAAGCAGGGGGTGAACGGGGTCCCCGCGATCCGCACCCAGGTGCTGGTCAACGGCCAGTACTCGGCCACGGCCACGATCGCCAAGGGCCTGCCGCGCACCAACTACTCGGTGATGGGCACCTTCCAGGGCAAGGGCCTGGACACCGTCGCCTGGATCACCGTCCGCTGACCACCCACTCTCGACGGCCGGCGCCCGAGCGGCGCCGGCCGTCCCGCCCGCCATCACACTGAAACGGAGAACCTCATGACAATGCATCGCCGCCTGAACCTCTCTCGCCGCCTGAACCGCCCGCGTCCGACGCGGGCTCTCGTCGTTGGCGCCGCCTGTGCCGCCGCGTGCGCCGTGCTCGCCTCCACGGCGATGGCCGGCCTGGTGAGCTCGCTGGGGGTCGCCCAGCGGCCCGTCGCCGGCAAGCCCACCAAGATCGTCGTGGACCGCCGCGGGGACACCGTCTACGAACTCAGCGGCGAGAGCCTCTCGCATCTGCAGTGCGTCACCGCCGCTTGCCTGAAGCAGTTCTCGCCGGTGCTGGTCCGCTCGGCCACCGTCAAGGTGCCGGTCGCCGCCGGCGTGCCGGGCAAGGTCACGGTCCTGCGCCGAGTCAAGGCCAACCTCTACCAGGTGATGCTCAGCAACCACCCGCTCTACTTCTACGCGGGCGACACGACGATCGGCGCGACCAAGGGCCAGGGGCTGCGCGGCCCCGGCGGCACCTGGCATGTGGTGAAAGCCGGCTGACATTGCGCCTGGGCCTGCACGCCCTGGGAATCGGAACCGGCGCGCGCCGCGACGTGATCGACGCGGTGGCGGCGGCGGCGGAGCGCCACGGGTTCGCGCGTCTGTGGGCCGGTGAGCACGTGGTCATGGTCGACCGCCCCCGATCGCGCTACCCGTACGCCGCCGACGGCCGCATCGCGGTCCCGGCGGCGGCGGACTGGCTGGACCCGATGGTCACGCTCAGCTTCGCCGCTGCCGCCACCACGCAGATCGGTCTGGCCACAGGCGTGCTCCTCGTGCCCGAGCACAACCCGGTCCTCCTGGCCAAGCAGGCCGCGAGCCTGGACTCGTTGTCTGGGGGGCGCCTCACCCTGGGCGCGGGCATCGGCTGGTCTGAGGAGGAGTTTGCCGCCCTCGGCGTGCCCTTTGCCGGACGCGGCCGACGCACCGCCGAGTACGTGCAGGCGATGCGGGCGCTGTGGCGTGAGGACGTAGCGTCGTTCACGGGCGAGTTCGTCTCATTCTCAGAGATCCGGGTCAATCCCAAGCCCGCGCGCGACGGCTTGATCCCCGTGGTGCTGGGCGGCAACAGCGACGCCGCTCTGCGGCGGGCCGCGGCGTGGGGCGATGGTTGGTACGGGTTCAACCTGGCGGACGTCGCCGCGGTCTCAGAGCGCCTGGGCATGCTCGGTCGGTTCTGTGCTGACGCCGGACGCCCGATCGGCGAGCTGGACGTCGCCGTCGCGCTCGCGGCGCCGGACCCTGGCGACGTGGCGGCGCTCACGGAGCTCGGGGTCGGCGAGCTGGTCCTGGTGGAGGCGCCTCCGGCCGAGCCGGTGGCGGCGGCCGAGTGGGTGGCGGCGCTGGCCGAGCGCTGGGGCTGACTCCGCCCGGTGTCACGGCCGGGGGCCCCCGTGGTGTCTGAGGTTGTACTGCACACCTGGTCAACGGGGCCAGGCTCCGGATCGGGCGCCGGCTTTGCTCGGTTCCCGGTCCGGACGTCAACCTCAGGAAAGGAGAGCTATCTCATGAGCGTGCTCATGGCGCAGGCCAAGCTCAAGGCCGACCGCATCACCGAGGTGCGCGCGGCGTCACAGAAACTGTTCGGGGCGCTAGAGGCAGCGCAGCCGGAAGGGGTCCGCTACGCGTGGATCCTGCTACCCGATGGCGAGACCTTCGCCGCGCTCGTGCAGGTCGACGACGGCGTGGAGAACCCCATTCCCAACTTCCCCGAGTTCCGTGAGCTCCAGGAAGTCACGAACGACGCACTCGCCGAGCAGGCCAGTGTTCACCCTCTCACCGTGATCGGCTCCTACCGCTTGTTCTGAGCGCGTGGGTACGTCGCCGGCCGCGGTGGTGGGATCGCCGGTGCGGCCGGCGGGCACGATCGCCCAGATGCCCCGGCTCGCGACACGCGAGCCGGGGCGGGGGCTGGGCTGGGGCTGGGGCTGGGGCTGGGGCTGGGGCGGGGCTGAGGATCAGCGCGTCTTGGCGACGCTGAAGTTCAGGCCGCTGTTGCGCTGGGTGAACGTCGCGCGGCCGGCACCCGGTGAGGTCGTGTTCCAACCGGCGATCGGCTTGCCGGCGCCGGCCAGGAAGCCGGTGAAGTCAGCCGAGGCCGTGCCGCAGTCCATGTTGCGGCTGGACACCATGTAGCCGCCGGCGGGCAGGTAAGCCGAGCCCGCGTGGTCGTTGTGCATGACGGTGAAGCCGATGCCGGCACACGCGTTCAGCCGGGTCGACCCACCGCTCCGCGAGCCGGCGGCGACGACGCGCAGGTTCATCGAGGCGACCTGGCGGTTGCCGAAGCGCACTGCCACCGAGTAGACGCCGGGCTCGGTCGCGGGCGGGATCCGCACCGTGGTGTGGTAGATGCCCTCGACCAGCGCGGGGGTCTGGACGGCGGGCACCCCGCCGACGGTGCGCGACGAGGCGATCGCGTCAGACATGATTGTGAGGTTCAAGCCCGCCCGGGCGTAGGCGAGCCCGGAGACGGTGATCTGCTGACCCGGCTTGACCGTCGTCGAACTGACTCCGACGGTGAATGGCGCGCTCTTGGCATGCACGACAGCCGGTGTCACCGGGGCGCCGCCTGAGGTCGCGGCGAGAGCGGCGGGTGCTCCCGCGAGGGCGGTGGCGGCGATCGCACCGACGCCGGCGAGCTTGAGGGGCGAGAGACGGAAGCGGGACTGCGGGAACATGGGATCTCCGTTCGTTTCGGTGGTGAGCGCCTGCCACACAGGCGCGTTCTCGGTGTCCCACACGGTCTCAGCGCCGAGTGGCGCTGCCGTTCGTATCCAGCTACGACATTTCGGCGCGCGCTACTTACTGGTCGTCAGACCCTCCGGAAAGAGGGCTACAGCCTCGCGGCCAACCTGCCGATACCCAACCCGTCAGACAGCGAAGGCACACAGCGGGATGAGCCCTTCCCTAGCGAACGCCCCCCGAGCAATAATCAATCGCCCGACCTTCTGATGCCCGAGGCCCGCCCATGTGCGGGTCTTCGGCGTTAGGGGGCGATCTGCAGGGCAGTTGAGCTGAGAGCGATCAGCCGCGGATCAGCGCGCCGAGGGCCTCGGGGTCGTACAGCGTCTCAGCATCGATCGGCTCGCCGTCCAGGACACCGGAGGGCGTGCCGTCCGGGTCCTGATCCGCGAAAACCCTCTCGATCTCGCGCACCCAACTGTCGTAGCGACCCTCCCTGACCGCCGCGCCAAATCCGGGGCCGGTCAGACCGGCGCGCCTCCCGAGCTCCAACAAGTCCTCAGTCGTGAAACCGCCGCTGTGCTCCGGTGGCTGGTTGGCAAATATCTCCCGGCGCAACTCATCGAATCTGGCGGCCTCCGCGGCGACCGCCAGGGCGTTCGCGGCTCGTACCGACTCCTCTCCGAGAAAGGACCGGATTCGATACTCCACGGCCACCGCGCCGGCCGCAACCTCGCGACGCAGCAGATCTCCCGACACATCCTCAAACTCCCGGCAGTAGGGACACTGCGGATCCTCGAACACGACCAGACGACGCCGGGCGCCCTCGCTCCCCACCAGCACGCCCCCTTCCGGGGTATGGCCCGACGGGACCTCATTCATCAGACGCCGGAGGCGCTGTCTCCCGTCTCGGTCGGCCCGTGTGAGGCCGGCGGGTCGGCGGCTATCGATGTGATGAGCGCAGATGCCTGCTCGGCAGTCAGCGCGCGGCGCAGCACGTCGGCGTGGTCGGATCCGTCGAGGGCCGAGAGCAAGGCATCGACGTGCGTGGGCTCGGCGAGCAGGGCAATCGCCGAGTGGCCGCTGGGGATCGCTTGGCGCAACTCGTCGATGAGGACCTCGGGCTCTGGCTCGAGTTCGCTCGGTTTGTGGGCCTCGGCGCCGATGATGCCCCCGAGCACGAGTCCCGAAGCGATTCCTGGGGGGCCGAAGATCGCGCCCACGACGGCACCGGTGAGGCCGCCTTCGCCGGCACCCCGCTCCGAAACGTGATCGCTCTCCTCCACGTCGACATAGCGACCGGCGAAAGTACCCCGGACTGACATTCGATCGTGGCCGTGGTGTTCGACGATCGCGACCTCGCTCGTCCAGACCGCGCTGCCTACGCGATCGCGCAGCGTCCCGAAGACGCTCGCGGCGGTGGCCTGCCCCTTGAACGAGACCAAGGCGAGGTCGAGACTCATCGTGTCAGTGTAGATCCGTGCGTATCGGGTTGCCAGAGGTGTCCAGCCGGCAGGGGTTCGTCGGACAGCCCGGGCTCTGGAGTCAGCGCAGCACCTCGACAAGGAGGACCCAGGCGTTGACCGCCGCGATGAAGATGGCGAGCACGAACGCGACCGGGAACCAGAACAGACCCCCGCCGTGGCCCGCCGCAGCGTGATCCCCGCGACGACGAGACTGCCAGTCAGGCTGAACGCCGCAGCCAGGCGTACACCGGCGGCACGATGACCCAGCCCTCCGATCCGGCTGGCGCGAAGGGCCCGGAGCGGTGAGATGGCCGATTCTGCGGCGACGACGAGCGCATTAGCCTGCGAGGCATGGGTTATCACCATCTCCACGCCCGGGACCTCGAGGCGCGTCCAGGGCCGCATCCGGCCGCGAGCCGCTACGACAAGGGGGTCGGCCAGGCCCTCGGGATCCGCACGTTTGGCCTGTATCAGGTGGAGCTTCCCGCAGGAGAGCAGACCGTTCGTCACAAGCATGTCGATGACGGTGCCGAGGATGCGTACGCGGTCATCCAGGGCAGCGGTGTTGTCGTCGTCGATGACCGCGAGGTGGCAGTCGGGCCCGGCGACTTCATCTCCGTCACCCCGGAGTCCGACCGCTACGTTCGTGCCAGTGACAGCGGGCTTGTCTTTATCGCGATCTGCGCTCCACCGGCGCTGGGGGGGTGAGGCCGCGCAGAGGCGGACGGGGTCGTACGACCAGGGTCCTATTGCCTTTAAGACCTCCACCACGGGAACCTGCGCCGCGACGCTACTCACGGCGCGCTCACTCGATCAGGAGAGTCCCATGTCACGCATACGTTTCGGGGCGGCAACGTTCGCGATCACCGCTGTCTTGGCGGGGGCTCCGCTGGCGATGGCCGCGGGGGGCGGTCCGGGGGGCGGTGCTCCGGGCGGCGGACGTCCAGGAGGCGGAGGCGGAGGCACCTGCATGCCTGTGGTGATGCCACTCACACTCGTCCATCCGCGCACCCAGTATTCGCTCAACCTCACGGCGACGATCAAGAACTGCAGCGCCCAGTTGGAGTCGTGGACGTTCTCCGTCTACTTCGAACAGGACCCGACCCCGATCTACACGCTGTCCACCGGCGGCGCCGTGCAGCGCCCCGGCGACTCGCTGACGGTCTTCGTCGGCTCCTTTGGCAGCGTGCCCGGCCAGCCCGGTGCCACCGAGAGCTTCACCGGCGTGCTCACCCGGACCGGCACCAACCCCGGGGTCATCGCAACCGTCACCTCGTCCGGGGCGATCCCGACCACCCCGCTCACCCCGTGACGTCAGCCGGCGCGCCCCGCTGACGAGGGAGTTCTCTAGCCTTCCTCCGATGCAGCCGCAGACGAGGGTCCGGGTAGGCGTGGTTGTGATCGCGATCGCGATCATCATCGGTGTCATCGCGGCGATCGTCGGCGACTGGCTGGTGGTCGTCACCATGGTCGTGGCGGTTCTTGCTCAGGTGGTGAGCCTGGCAACGAATCAGCAGCGCTGGGGCCGTCGCCGGCCTGACTGACGCGAGGCCCGCCGTCCTGGACCAACGAGGCCGCTGGCACGGCCTCAGGCCCGCGGTGGCAGCCCGAAACGCTCCAGCATCCAGGGGCCGTAGTACGCGGCGATCTGGTCGATCTTGTGATCGCGCAGGCTGAGCACCGTGACGCCGTGCGGGGCATAGACGCCGGAGCGGTCGCGTTCATAGGTACCCACGGCAAGCTGACCGTTGGCGGCGGTCGGCAGCATTCGCCAGCGTCGACCGTCAGCGAACGCGACGGTACGGAACATGATCTCGATCGGCTCGAGTCCGCGGTACCAAGTAGTGATCGGCGGCATCGCGAGCGTCGCGTTCTCAGTGAGCATTTTGACGATCGTCTCCACATCGCTGTGGACCCAGGCCTCGGTGTAGCGGTCGACGATCGCGCGCAACTGCTGATCGTCGAGCGCCCGGAGCGTGGCCTGTTGGCTGCGATCGGGCAGCCGGTCGTCGATGGTCGCGTGCGCGCGCTGCAGCAGGCTGTAGACCGACGTCGCAGTGGTGTCGAGCACTCCGGCGACCTCGGCGCCTGAGAAGCCGAGCACGTCGCGGAGGATGAGCACGGCCCGCTGGCGGGCCGGAAGGTGTTGCAACGCGGCGATGAATGCCAGCTCGATCGCCTCGCGCTGTTCATAGCGTGCCTCGGGCCCGGCGACGCCCTCGGTGAGGCCAAGTTCGCTGTCCGGGACTGGCTCGACGTCACGTGATTCGAGGAGCGGAGGTCCCAGCCCCTCGTGCGGGTCGGCGGGCGGCCCATAGTCCATGGGCAGCACTCGGGGGAACGGCCGTTTGTCGATCATCCGCAGGCAGACGTTGGTGGCGATCGTGTACAGCCACGTTCGCAGCGAGCTGCGGGCCTCGAAGCGGGCGAGCGCCCGCCATGCCTTCAGCAGCGCCTCCTGCACGGCGTCGTCGGCGTCATGGACTGATCCCAGCATCTGGTAGCAGTGCGCGTACAGCGGGCCGCGGTGCGCTTCGACGAGCGCGGCGTAGGCCTGCTCATCTCCGTCCCGCGCCGCCCTGAGAAGTTGGGTCTCGTTCAACGCGTCACCTTCAGCGGCTGTGGCTTGGGCTGCCAGAGCGCGATCTCTCCGCCCGCGGGCGTGGACAGGACGGCCCGCCAGCCGGCCGGACCTTCTCGCGGGGCGAGCAGTATCTGCGCCCCCAGCCGGCACGCCAACTCAGTGCTCGAGGCGATCTGATCGACCGCGACGTATGGCAGCCAACTGGCCCGACGCGTCCCACACTCGACGATCCCGCCGTCGAGTCCGGAGCCGAGCCGCAGCGCCTGGTAGCTGCCCCAGGCGGTGTCGATCCGCTCCATCTGCCACTGCAGTAGCCCGGAGTAGAAGCGGCTCGAGGCCTCACGGTCGCTGGTGTGGAGCTCCAGGTGCACCACCTGCAGGGACTGGCTCGGAGCGGCAGGCATCACTGCCCGGCGTCGTACTCGTCGCGGCGCTGAATCCACAGCTGGAACCCCCCGTTCTCGTCGCGCCCGCGGGGCGAACGGTCCAGAATCCCGTAATAGGTCATCAGGAACTCGACGCCGCGTCCGGCGGTCGAATAGGTGCGATAGACCGTTCCGTCCTCGAGCGCGAAGGCATTGAAACCGTAGCCCTCGCTCAGGTAGCCGACGAGATCGGCGCCGGCGGCCCGGGCGTTGCGATACGCGACCGGCGGCAGGGCCGCTGACTCAGGCGACTCGACCCAGGCGCGGGTGTGCTCCTCGGTGCTCGAGAAACCGAGCTCGAGATCGAAGTCGCTGCCGTAGCTAGAGGCCCAGTTGAGATCCCAGCCCATCCGCTCGCGGTAGCCGATCAGCTTGTCCAGCGGCGCCCCGGAGACGAGCATCAGCGTGACGTCGCGCGCTTGCAGATGCGGTAAGAGCCCGTTGATGGCGTCGCCGATCGAGGAGTTGGTCGGACATGCCTGCTGGTAGCTGGGGCCGAACATGAAGTGGTAGATCAGCAGCTGCGAACGACCGTCAAACAGCGCCGCCAGCGTCTTCGGTCCGTCGGCGGTCTGCAGCGCGTATGGCTTGTCGATCGCCAACCAGGGCAGTTCCCGGCGCCGGCGGGCAAGAGCGTCGCCCAACCGCGTGTGCTCCTTCTCTCGCTCGAGCAGGTCGGCGCGAGCGGCGTCCCATTGGGCGCGATTTCCTACTGTCTGAATGGTCATATCTTCCCTCAGGGGGTGGGTGGGTACGCGGTCTGAGACCACGTTGGCTAGGCAGCGATCCGCTCGGGCCGGACCAGCCCGGCGTTCTGGCGTTCGAGCGCCTTGGCGTTCCCGGCGTACCAGCCCGGCGCCAGGGCTGCGGACATCGGGTCAGGGAAGATCTCCTCCTCGCCGCGCCCGACCCCGTCAAGGACGCCGCGTGCGACGACCTCCGGGGCGGTCTTCGGGATCTCCAGGCCGCGGACCATGTCGGTGTCGATCGGACCCGCCATGACGGCGTGAACCCCGACTCCGTCCGCGGCCAGGAGCATGCGCTGAGACTGCGTGAGCGCGAACAACGCGGCCTTGGAGATGGAGTACGCGGGCAGTACCGGCACGGCGGCGAATGCCGCCAGCGAGACGACGTTGACGATCGCCCCCTGCGAGCGCCTCAGTGCGGGCAGGAACGCCTGGGTGACGTCCCAGGTGCCATACAGGTTGACCGCGAGATGGTGTTCGAGTGGCTCGCGGCGGCCGAGATCGTCAGGTAGCGAGACGCCGGCGTTGTTGATCAGGAGGTCAAGCTCGTCAATCTGCTCACCGGCCGCCCGGATCTGCGCCGGGTCAGTGATGTCGAGCGCCAGAGACGTGACCCGGGGGCTGGCGTGTGTCTGCGGCTGCCGGGATCCCGCATACACCCGCTTGGCGCCTCTCCTCAGTACCTCGTCGACGAGCGCTTGTCCGAGACCGCGGTTGGCCCCGGTGACAAGAACTGAGCTGTCGGCGACTATCGCGCTGCTGGTCATCACATGCTCCCTTGGTGGTTTCCTCGTTAGATCCAGGCGGCACGTGAAATCCATCGCGGCGACTTTCGCGAGATGTCTCACCAGACGGCGGTGTTGCCAAGCCCGGGCCGGCGGTGGTGGACCAGGGGTCCGTCCCGGATCCGTCAGGCGACCCGACGCAGGGGTCTGAGCGCGGAGGCTCCTGACACCGTGCCACTCGGGCGCCGCGGAACGCGCGGTGACGTGCGTGGTCAGCGGACGGCGATTTCAGCGGATAGCTCGTAGGGCGAAACGAGCCCGAGGTGGTCGCCGCTCCAGAACCGCCCCGGGTCATACCAGCTTGCCGGTCGGGTGCTGGGGAGCAGACCCATGTGCTGGTAGGTCGTGGCCACGAGTTGGGCGCAGAAAACGGTCTCGACGGACGAGGGGCGGCGGGCGCGGCTTGTGAACCACCCTGTGAACAGCTTCAGCGTGGTCGGGAACGGTCGACCGTCGAAGCGGTCGATGATCTCCATGAGCCGATCTTCCTGGTAGCGCTCGATCGGGCCGTTGAGCTGGCGCACCCAGGCGCGCTGCCGGTAGCGCGCGTTCCACGTCGTGACGGCGTCTGAGAGGCGATGGAGCTGGACTCCTCGATGCCGCTGCCCGGTCCACACATCGGGCAGCGACCGCCCGAGCTCGGCGTGCCACAGCAGCGGCGGCAGGTCGTCCAGTGCGACCACCATGCCGACGTGATTGACCGGACTGTTGGTCGCGGCTCGAATCGTCCAGTCGGCAACCGCGGTTCCACGGAACAGCCAGAGGTCGCCGGTCGAGGCCATCCCGACCGCGTCCTCAAGAGTCACCACGGAGTCGCTCACGGCATTACCCTACGCGGCTGATGCGCATGCGCTGGAAGCTGGTCGGGCTTGCTGGTCTCGCCGGGGTGGCCGCGACGGGTGTCGTGGTCGCTCGCCAGCGACGCGCGCAGCGCGATTATCAACCCGACGAGCTCCGCGAGCGCCTTCATCACCGGCTCGCCGAGGTGTCCCGCGATGACAACCAGCCCGCGGACCCCTCAGACCAACCCGCCGCTCGTGCCACCGAGGACGGGCACGCGTAGGAACACGGCTGGCCTCTGGTGGTCCGGACCCCCGAGACTGCCCGCCTGGCGGCGCTGAAGACCGCGATCGACGCCGAGCGCTGACAGGAGCGTGCGGCGTTTCGGACGTCTAGCCAGCGAGCAAGTCGAGCACGGCCAGCTCCACTGCGGCGCGGCGCTCGTCTGCGGGGAGACTCCGGTCGTCGATGCGTCGCAGCTCGCCGGCGATCGTCCATCCAGACAGGAAGCGGTCGAACACGCGCGGATCGATGTAGGAACCGCGAGCGACGGCCGGTGTGTTGCCGAGCACCTGGGAAACCTCGCTCGTCGCCCGGCCAATCGCCCTGCGTCGTCCACGCTCGCTGGCGCAGTCCGCTTCGCAGCGGGCCAACGCCACGGCCGCCAACAGGGTGCCGTTCCAGGTGCGGAAGTTCTTGGCGCTGAACGAGGCCCCGATCAGGCTCTTCAAGTGGGCATTGATGAGTGGGGCGTGGACCTGGTGCCACGCGCGCCCTTCGCGAAACGCGAGCAGGTGGTCACCGCCCCCACGCCGTCGTTTCAGTGCACCCACGATCTCGACGCAGCTCGGGTCCGCAACGGCATGGACGCGCCGGACGCCCTCCTTGGCGATGTAGTCGAAGATCGCCCGCCCCTGCTCGATGCGGACGTTGGCCTTGGCGATCGTGGCCAGGCCAAGGTGGCCGTCCTCCTTCTCGTAGACCTCGCTGCCGATCCGGAACATCCCGACGTCGAGCAGGCGCACCGAGCAGGCCAGTACTCGTGCGCGGTCAAGGTCATGCCCAGCCCGCATCGCGGCCAGCACGTCCTCACGCATCGCCGGCAGCGTGCCGGCGAAAGCGACCATGTGCTCGAACTTCGCGTGAGCCTGCTGTCGGCTCCACAGATCGTGATAGCGATATTGGCGGCGCCCTGCCGCGTCCACCCCGGTTGCCTGGAGGTGGCCGAGCGGGTCCGGACAGATCCATACATCGCGCCAGGCGGGCGGGATCGCCAGCGCTCGAATCCGTGCCAGGGCGGCCGGGTCTGTCAACGGAGCTCCGTCGACATCGAGGTAGGCGAACCCGCCGGCGGCAGCGGCCCGCGCGAATCCGGGACCCGCCGGGTTGGAGCGGTGAAGCCTGGGCGAGCGGGCCGAGTCCAGGCCATCAGCCGTGATCGCTACCACGCGAGCTGCGCCATGTTCCGCGCGCCTCCCGCTTTAGAGCTCGGGTCTAGTGATGATTCGCACAAGAGATCTGCAGGGCGTTCTTCCTGGAAATCAAGGTACTGGAGACAGTGCGATGTATCAGCCCGGAGTCTGAGCGCTCTGACGGGTCGTAGCGCGTGCGGCCCGATCGATTGGTGGGGGCATTGCTCCGGTCGCGCGCGCTACGCGGATCCTCGTGATCGCGCACCTGGTGGCCGGCGATCAAGTCCCCGCGGCCGCTGGTGACCGGATGGTGATCGGCCGTTGACCGGCCTCGCGGATTCTGGCAATCCGTCATCGACCAGCCAGGAGCCGCAAATGACTTCGGTCAACCCCAACATCATGAGAAACGCGACTCGGATCCCGGTCCTCAGACCGGGCCAGCGCTGAGCCTGGCTGCATCCACGGGGAACACAGCCATGACCCTCACACTGAGCCCTCGCCCGGTTCGGCGCGACACGCAGCCGCGTCCTACGGGCGAGCAAGTCACGATGTTGATCGAAGCCGTCACGACGGGTGACGAGCGCGCCTGGAGCTCACTCATCCAGGTCTTCGGCCCGATGATCTGGTCGATCGCGTTTGCCCACCGCCTCCGGGAGGCCGACGCTGCGGATGTCACCCAAGCCACCTGGCTTGCGCTGGTCGAGCATCTGGCGAAGCTCAGGGATCCCGCCCGGGTGGGTGCCTGGCTCGCGACCACCGCCCGCCGCGAGTGCCTGCGCATCCTGCGGGGCAAGGAGCGGCGTGTCCTGTACGGAGACGATTGCCCTGAGCATGAGTCCTCCAGCCCGGGCCCGGCGGACGTGCTGCTGCGTTCCGAACGCGATGCGGCGCTCTGGAGGAGCTTCGGGCGCCTGCGGCCCAAAGACCAGGCGCTGCTCTGCATGCTGATGGCCGACCCGCGTCCTGCCTACGAGGACATCTCGACGGCCCTGGACATGCCGATCGGGAGCATCGGCCCCACCCGTCAACGCGCGCTCGCTCGGTTGCGAGACCAGCTCGACCTCGAGCGAGCGCTCACCCTGATGTACGACTAACCAGAGGAGGCAGCAATGCTTGATGAGAGTGAAACGAATGTCAGGACGATGACGGTGCGTCTGATCGACAACGCCTACTGCGCGTGGTTCACCGCCGAGACCGAGTGCGAGGCGGCGCTGCGCGACTGGTTTCACGCCACCAAGGCACAACGGGAGCTCACGTACCTCGCCTATACCGCGGCGCTCGACCGCGAAGAGGCGTCGGCGCGCGATCTGGAGCAACTGTGGGACCGCGCCTCCAGCTGTCATGAGGCACTGCTCGCGAAGGCCCAGGACGTGTCCGACTGACCGCCTGCGGAGTTGGCCCACGATGGCAGTCCACTCGACGGCCACCCGACACGGGTGGCGCGAGTGGACGTATCAGGGCGCATGTGGAGTGCTCTGTTCCCGTACCGGTGCAGAAGGGCCAGTCAAGTCGGCTGGCTTGGTGTACCGGCATGACTAGGGGGCCGGCGTCGCGGCGCAACTCGCCACCAGGCACCAATCGACACGACCTGATTCGGATGCAGCGCCAGAACGGCAACCACTGCCCGCTGACGAAGGCCACCCAGCGCGACGAGGACACCGTCCGCGCGGACCTCGATCGGGCCAAAGGATGCCCAGATCCAGCTTCGGCCCCGCGATGGCAAACGCTGACACGGTCCACCACCCGCGAGCGGAAATCGCGTGGGGAGATGTATCAGGACATGAGGGCGCGCCTCTTACCTACGCATGCCCGCCACGACAAAGAGATCAGGGCTGGGTTAGCAGGATCGCCCGGCTCCGCGCGAGGGGGCCACTCGAAGAATCGAGTTGCGCGGAGTCGGTTCCGCGGTGGGGCTGAGGAGGACGGGGGCCCTCCTCAGCTCTCCGTTCGCGGAGAGTCACACCAACGACACGTTCCAAGGAGGAACATCCGATGGCCGACACACCCACCTCCCCCGACGGAGGAGGAAGCGCCGTTCCGAAGATCGCCGGCTTGTCCGCGCTGAAAGGCCTGGTCGTCTACGCGGCCGTCCTTTCCTTCGCGGGTCTGTATGGCTACTTCATCGTCAAGATCAGCACCGCCTCGGGGCAGCCGCCGGCCCTCCCTTCGGTGCTCGTGTCCGCTGCGGCGGCGCTGGCCGGCGTGCTGGGATCGGCATTCGCGCTGGAGGTCGGAGTCACGACACCGCCCAGCGCAACCAACTCCCGACTCAATAGGAAGCTGGCCGCGCAGGGGAAGCGGATTCACCTGCGTATTCGCCAGCTGCTCTCGCTGGAGCCGATCAACATCAGTGCCGCCAGCTGGCCCAAGACCGTCGGCATCTGGCTGTACGCGATTGTCGGGGCGGCCGTTGCGGTCACCTACGCACTGAATCCGAGTCAGACGCCCTCGACGATCAAGGCTCTCGCGGTGGCGTTCGCCGGGTACATACTTGCCCTGGTCACCGCGGCCTACCACGACGACGGCGGCCCGGCCGTCCCCGCCGACCCCGCCGACGCCGACGCGCCGGGCGCCGACGCGCCGCCGGCACCCGCGAGCGAGCAACAGCCTGACGCGAACGGCAACGGCAACGGCAGTCCTGCCGCGGCCAAGGAGGCCCTCAACGAGGCGGCGCACAAGTAGTCGCCCGCACCGAGGCGGCCCCGCCCCCTCGACCTTTGCGCGACGCTGGCCACGTGCATCGCTCCCCACGCGGAGCGATGCACAGGCGGGTAGACTCACCGACCGGTGGCAGCTGCTCGGTATGCGCGGTGAGGGGTAAGGCTCGACTGGCCGGTGTGCGGCATGGAGCTCGGAGGCATCTGAGCGCACCGCTCGCTGTGGGGGCGGCGATGACGGTTGCGTTATGTGGGTGCTTGAGCACCGCGAGTGCCGGGACGGCGAGATCGAGACCCGTGCCGCGTGCGTCCGGCTTCGGCTCTGACTGGACCACCTACCACGGGAATGCTGAGGCGAGCGGAGTTCAGGCGGCGCGGACCCGGCTGCGGCCTTCGCGGCCGGCCTGGACCTCGCGGGCCCTGGACGGGCAGCTGTATGGCGAGCCGCTCGTTGCCGACGGCCGCGTCATCGCGGCAACTGAGAACGACACCGTCTATGCGATGGCGGCACGCAGCGGGCGCATCCTGTGGTCACGCCACCTGGCCCAGCCCGTCCCGTCCGGTGACCTGCCCTGCGGCGACATCTCGCCCGAGGTCGGCATTACCGGCACCCCGGTGATCGACTCCAAGCGCCACGAGATCTTCGTCGATGCGGACACCCTGATACGCGGCCCGTCGACCTCCCATGGTGTGGAAGCGTCGCACCGTCTGTTCGGGCTCAACCTGTTCACCGGCAAGGTCGAACTGAACGAGCGAGCGATGCCGAGCGCCGGTGAGGACCAACTCGCGCAGCTTCAGCGGCCAGGGCTCGCGCTCGACCAGGGTTTCGTGGTCATCGCCTACGGTCAGAACACCGGCGACTGTCCCGGCCCCAACGGTCCCGCACACGGTTACGTCGTCTCAATCCCGGAGCAGGGAGGCTCGCTCCACTCCTTCCAGATTGGCAGCGGCCGGGATCGGGGGGCGGTGTGGATGGGCGGCAGTTCCCCGGTCGTCGACCCTCACGGGAATGTCTACGTGGCGAGCGCCGACGGCTACGACCTCGGCGCCGGCCAGCCGTACGACGACAGCGATGCGGTGCTCGAGCTGTCGCCGACCATGCACCTCGAGTCGATGTTCCACCCCAAGGACTGGCAGAGGCTCAGCGCCGAGGATCTCGATCTCGGGACCGGGGACCCGGCGCTCGTGCATGGTTTCGTGTTCCAGGTCGGCAAGACGGACACGGGCTACCTGTTGCGTCAGGGACATCTCGGCGGCTCCGAGGGCGAGGTTGCATCGCGTTCGGTGTGCAGCGGCAACCCCGACGGCGGACACGCGGTGAACGGCTCAATCGTCTACCTACCCTGCCCGAATGGCGTGACCGCGATCAAGGTTCTGGCCAAGGCCCCGTACCTGAAACAGCTCTGGACCGCCAACGACGGCGCCGCCGGCGCGCCGATCATCGCGGATGGACTGATCTGGACGATTGGAGGCGACGCCGTGCACGGCCTCAACCCGGCAAACGGACAGGAGGTCGCCTCCATCCCCTTCGGCGGATCTGCGAACCACTTCCCGACGCCGTCGGTCGGCGATGGCCTGCTGCTCGTGCCGGGCACCGATCAGGTCTTGGCCTTCAAGGGTCCGGCCGGCCTTCCGCCGCCACCCGCGGCGAGGTGAGGGCTCAGGCTGGGATACCGGGAGGACCGAGGATCTCGAGTCCATGCTCCGCGGCGGCCCGGAGGATGGGCTCCATGTCCGGTGCCGCCGTCGGCGGCGGCGGGATCTCCGCGACGGGAGCGGGTGTCCCGAGCGTCCGGATGAAGCCTTCGAACCCGGCGGCTTGCGTGACCAGCAGGAAGCGCGCCTCGTCGGAGCTGACGATGAACGTGTGTGGGACGTCGCGCGGGCCGAACACGAAGGAGCCTGCCGGAGCGACGACCGTCTGGCCCGCGATCCAGATCGTGAGCTCGCCCTCGAGGACGTAGAACCACTCGTCCTCGTTGTGATGGACGTGTAGTGGCGAGCCGGAGCCGCGCGGCGCGGTCTGCTCGGTGAGCAACATGCGTCCGCCGGTCCGGGAGCCGTCGGCCTTGATCGTCGTCAACCCACCGAAGAACCAGAAGTGTTCTCCCTCAGCGGGACCGAGAGCGATGGGTGCGAGGGCGCCGTCCGGCGCGGTGGTGGTGTCTGCTGCGGTGATGGAAGACATGCGTACAGACTGATCCCCGCCAGCGGCGGCAACCACCCCCCGCGCGCGGGGATCTTTCTTGCGCGCCGTGGGAGACTCACCGCATGAGATGGACGGTCGACCGCCTGATCGAGGAGATCGACCGCCTCGGCTCCCGGGGACTGCCACGCGAGGAGTTCTTCGCCGAGCTGTCCCCACGGCTGCGTAATGTCATCGACAACGACGCCAGCTGCTGGCATACGCTGGACCCCAGCACGCGACTGCTGACGAGCGATGCGCCCAAGGAGCTGATCGAGCGCGGCGTGTTCGCACTCGACGAGACTCCGGCTGCCGGGGAGCTGATCGTCCGCAGTGAGTACATGGTCGACGACGTCAACACCTTCGCGGGCCTTGTCGCACGGCGGGTGCCCGTCGGCATTCTCGACCACGTCACCCGCGGCGATCCCCAGCGCAGCGCGCGCTACCGCGATCTGCTCATGCCGGCCGACATCCCCCACGAACTGCGCGCCGCGTTCGTCATACGCGGGCGCGTCTGGGGCGCCGTGCACATTGCCCGCCGCGCGAGCAGCGGCGCATTCCAGCAGCGCGACGCCGACGCCCTCGCCGCCCTCACCGGGGCGATCGCCCGGGGCATCCGCGCCTCGCTGCGCTTTGATGCGGCGCGCCGTGTCACCGGCGTCGAGGCGCCCGGGATGGTCCTGCTCGGCCCACATGACGAGATCGAGCTGATCACCCCACCGGCACGCGAGTTGCTCGCCTCGCTGCATCCTGAAGAGTCGGGCTACACGGACGAGACCGTCGCCACCCCGCTGCTTGCCCTCGCCTCGTTCGTCCGCTCCGCGTCCGACGGCGGGCAGGCCGGCGGCAACGTGGTCACCGTGCCCGGCAGCGACGGATGGGTGACGCTCCACGCCTCGCTGCCGGAGTCTGAGGGCGACGGCCGGGTCGCGATCGTCCTCGAGCGTGCGACGGGGGCGCGTTCTGCAACGGTCCGCCTCGAGGCGTTCGGCGCAACCGCCCGCGAGCGCGAGGTCGCGACCCTCCTGGCTCGTGGCCTCTCCCGTGCCGAGATGGCTTCGACCCTCGTCGTCTCGCCACACACCATCGAGGACCACGTCAAGAACCTCTACGAGAAGCTCGGTGTCTCCTCACGGCAAGAACTCGTCGCTCGCGTCTTCCTCGACGAGTACCTCCCCGAGGTCCTGCTCCACACGCCGCTGACGTCGCAGGGACGTTTTGACCGCGAACAGCGGAGCTGATCGAGAAGTGGACGAGTGCGCAACGAATTCGAACCGCCGATGGTCGATGCTGCGCGTGTCGTGGGTCCGTCCTCTCAGCTTGACAGGAGCTCGATGAGTATGTCCGCCGTCCCGGTCATGCTCGGCGCATCGTCGAGGCTCTTGGTCTCGTGGAGTTGGGCGACGACGTGCCCCCCGACCCCGAGCGACGTGTAGGTGGTCGACGGCGAGCCGCCGTCGACCCCGGCCGGCCAGTCGATCTCCTCCGACCTGCCGGTCATGAGCCCTGGGTAGGTGTATTGGCTTACCCAGTCTGCACCGCTTCCGTCGGCCGCCGACGGCGGGAGCCCGGGACCGTAGGACCAGACCGTGTTGCCGTCCTGGTCAAGGACGTCCTGGGTGACCATGAGCACGACGGCGCCGGTGCCGTCGGTGCCGTTGATCGTCAGCGCGGCGTTGAGCTCTCCATTCGTCCAGCCTCCGAGGTGGTAGCTCCCCGGATCTGTGCAGGGCGACTGGGGGGTGATCGCGTAGGACGAGCCGGAGGTGAGATCGAGCGAATCGGTGCCGGCCTGGGTGCGATCCAGGTGGATGTCGGACTCGAAGGTGAGGTCTCCATCCTGTTCCAGCTTCCAGTACTTCGTCGCCCCGGGCTGCGACGGAGGCATGTCCCAGCAGAAGTCCTCGGAGCCGACCCCGTGGAACTTCCACGTCGAGACGATCTTGATCTCGTTGACGGTGCCGAGGCCCGCCTCCGGGACGACGGTCGTCGGCGGGGTCGGTTGCGTCGGCGGGATCGGCTTCGTCGGACTCGTGCCGGTGGGCGCGGTGCCGCTGCCTGAGCCCGGCGTGGGCTTGGTCACCGGCACCTTGCAGGTCCGGATCCCGGCACGGGCCGCGCGGATGTCGCGGCGCAGCCGCCAGGTCTCGCGACGCTCCACGGCGAGCCGCTCGGCGGCCGCGAGTCCCTTCTTGCAGCGCGCCGGCGGATGCGCGATCTCGCTCCGGAGCTTGCGCGCCAAGCTGGCGATGTGGCGAAGGCTCGCCTGAGATGAAACCGTGTGCCCGGCCCCCGCGCCGGCCCCGCTGCCGGCGAGAGAGTTCTCCAACTGCGTGAGGGTCGTCGATGCCCCAGCCGCGAACGCGGGAGAGCCGAACAGTCCGACGGCAACGACGACGAGCGTGACCAGCGCCGGGTTTCTCAACGGACTCTTCGGCGCCTTCTGTGCGACACCGAAGCCCTCTCTAGCTGTGCGTGATGGCATTGGGTTCCTCCCTGGTAGTCGCCCGAAAAGTTCAGCTCACCGGCGGTTGCGGTGGGGTATCGGCGGATCGCCGTGACGCGATTGCGTCACGCGCGGCTCGTGCCTCCGTGACACGGCCGAGGGCGTACCACGCGAGCACATGCCGCTCGTAGTGCTTGACGCTCGCTCTGAGCGCCGTTGCCGTTGGGATGGATGGAGGCTCAACGGCGCAGGCCGGGCCGAGCTTGTAGACGAACCGGCGGCGCGCCTCGTGGTAGCTGGCGTCGGCCCCGAAAAAGCACTCGTGGCAGCGTGCAAGCTCCTCGGAGCGATACGCAGCCAGTGGCTTGAGGCGCTCGTCGTGGTCGCGGCGGCCTCGCTTGGCGTCGAGGCGGCCGTCAAGCCCGGTGTCGCCGGCGAGGGCCGCAGCGAACTCGTCGACGTGGACGCGAAACGCCAGCGCGGTGTCACCGACGGCCTCATCGATCAGACCGATGTGAGCGGCGTGCTGTGCTCTGAGTGGCGTGAACGGCGCGCCAGTGAGTCGCGCGGTGAGCTCGCGTCCGATCCGGCGGGGGAGCAGATAGGTCCAGTATTCGGAGCCGTAGAGCCCGCCCATGTGCCGGTAGTAGGGGTTCAGAACAGCGTCACGGCGCGCCAGCACGTGATCGGCTGCGAGCGCCAGCGGTACTCCTCCGGCGGCGGCATCGCCGACGAGCGCCGAGACCACGTGGTGGGAGTCGGTGTCGATGATCTCGCGCACCAGATCATCGATCGCGTTGAGGTTGCGCCATGACTCTGCCGCCGGGTCCGGGGCGGCCTCGATGACGTTGAGATGAATGCCGTTGGAGAAGAAGTCGCTGCCGCCGGTGAGGACGATGACCTTGGTGTGAGACTGGTCCCGGGCGTAGCGGTAGGCGTCATGCAGCCGCCGGCACTGATCCGTGCTCATCGCGCCGTTGTAGAACTCGAAGCGCAGATAGCCCACAGCGCCGCGCTCGTGGTACACGATCTCACGGAAGGTGTCGTCGGGGCCAAGGTGCGCATCGATGCCGACGGCCGTCTCGGGCACGGCGACGTCGACTCCTGCCAGGGCCAACGTCTGCGCAGCGGGGAGCTTGAAGAACTGCTGGGCCGAGGTGTCACAACGCTTCAGGTGGCTCACCCATACCGCTCCGTCCACGGTTGCCCGGCAGATCGCGCCCGCGCGCTGGGAGACGATCTCCCCTGGGCGCCCGCGCAGCGAGCTCTCAGGGTGTCCACCGAACAGGAAACAGTCAACGCCGGCGACCGTGTCACGCACACCGGGGTGACCCTCGGCCGCCCGGAGCTTGCGCATCACCGCATCCGTGGAGTCAGAACTCCAGTCAATCGCTCGGACCTCCTGGGTCATGAGCGGCCGCGGTCGGCCGATCACCGCGGCCTCGTCAGAGGCGAGGCGTTCCTGACTACCGCCGTCTGCGACTGCGGTGATGGCCTCAACCACAGCAGCGGTCGCTGCCCGCCGGACCTCGTGCCGGTAGACGCTGCTTTTCCCGGCCTGGCGCATGCGGAAGCGACGGGTTGACCACACCCGCCCGCCGTCTAGCTCCGCGTCGGCTTCCAGCACCGTCACCCCCCACTCGCCGGCCCCGAGCTCAATTGCCCAATCCAGTGAGGAAGGGCCACGGTCACCCCGAGGGCCGGGATGGACCACGAGGCACCGGTAACGAGACCAGACCGACGCCGGTATGCGCGTCTTGAGCATCGGGCAGACGATCAACTGCGGACCGTGCCGATCCACGGCCGCTTCCATCTCCGGAGCTGACCCAACCACCGCGACCCTCACCTCGTGCCCGAGCGCGGTGAGCTCAGTGAGCAGGCGCTGACTGAGGCTGTTGTGCGCCGACGTCAGGAACAACACCCGCAGCCCGCTCAGGGACGCGACCGGCTCGGTCGCTGGGGCGCGATCCAGAACTTCTGAGTCAACGAGAGACTGCATGGCGCTTCCTTTCGATTTGACGCAAACAGGCGCTCACAGTCCGCCATTGCGGCAACCGCTCGCCCACCTGTGGTCACAGAGCAGGAAGTCCTCGGTGCTGATACGTCGATGCGACTGACCACGTCAGTTCGCTATCACGCGGCCGTGGCCTGGGTTTCGTCGAGGCGGGGCTGACCGGGATGCTCGTGGCCGCCGGGGTCGGCAGCCAGGACGCCCTTGTGGCAACGCTCGCCTACCGTCTGGTGTCGTTCTGGCTGGCCCTTCCGGCCGGGGGAGTTGCCTACGTGCTCTTCCTACGTCGCTACGGCTCAGAGTCAGAGGGGAGCTCGACCTCGAGCACGGCGCCATAGCGGCCGAGCGCCTCCCGCAGCAGGGCAAGCGCATCCTCATCGACGAGGACGCACAGAAGGGCGTGACCTGACTGGAGCTCCCCGCCGAGCTTCCGCATGCGGCTGTCCGGGATGCCGGTGTCTCGCAGCCCCAGTGCGGCACCCCCGGCGAGGCCCAGGAGCGCGCCTCCGATCGGGAGTCCCAGCAGCAGACCCGCGACGAGACCTGCTGTGCCAACGCCGACGAGCGCGTCGCCGGCCGAGAGCTCTCGGGACTGGTCCAGGTCGATGTCGCCTCGCGGGGTCCGTAAGACGACTGCCGAGTCGCGCAGGGTCACATCCTTATCCGATCCCCACCTCCGGATGTCTGCCAGGGCGTCCTGCGCCGCCTCGGAGGACTCGCACCCGACGGCGAGGAAGCTGGTCGGGGATGAGGACACGTGCTCAGGGGATGTGTGGCCCTAACGGACCGCGCTCCGCTGGGAGCGCGATCCGAATTCTTCTCAACCAGTGGAGACGGCGGGTCCAAGAAACGCAACGAACCCTGCACCCGCCGGTGCTCTGTCAGCTCCCTGCGGCCGGATCGTGGCCGACGCGGGTGACTTCGACTTCCGCTTTGCGGCCGTCCACCGAAAACGCCATGAGCAACCTGTCGAGCGCACGTTCCTCGTCAGGGTGCCCATAAAGGCGCGGACGGCCAGTCAAGGGTGAGCGATCAGATGTGGGTGAGAGGTGAGTGAGCGAGGGACGGTCATCGGGCCGGGTTCGATGCGGGTGGGGCGATTCATCGGGCGGCTGGGCGTGGTGCCGATGCCGGCGATTGAGCGGGGTCTGGGTTTGGTGGATCGGGTGGTGCGCCGGCACCTGGCAAAGCTCGAGCAGGCTGGATGGGTGAGCGGATGCCGACGATCCGCGGCGACGGGATGCTGATCTGGCTGACCCCGTCAGGGCTCGATGGTGTAGGGCTGGGCGAGCTGCCCGCGGTCCGCACCCCGCAGCGTTTCTCGCCACAGACCACGCACAGCATCCGGGTCGCGTGGGCCGCCGCCGACATCGAGCGTGCCGGTCATCAGTGGTTGACACGCCGCGAAATGGCACTCGCACCTGAGCGATGGGCCGCCCAGGTCGCCAACGAGCGCGGCGGCCACAGCCGCCAACTGCCCGACCTCGCCTATCAGCCCACGAGGAATGACAGCCGGCACGTCGCGGTCGTGGCGATCGACGGACAATCCAACCCGCGACGCGAGCGCGCAGCCCTGGCCGGGTGGCAGGCCGCCATCCGCGCCGGCCGGTACGCCCAGGTGCGCTACCTCGCCGGACCCGCCACCGCCGAGCACCTGACCCGCTTGGCCGCCGAGATCGGCCTCACCGCACCCCAGTTCACCGTCGGCGAACACGTCATCACCGACGAACCCCCCGTACCCACCTCGACAATCGAGAACCCCGACGAGCGGCCTGCGGCCGCCGAGACGCCACCAGCGGCCACTCCCGATCTGCCGCGGCCTTCATCCGCAAACGTTGTCCCGGAGTGGTCAAGCTTCGAGGAGCCCGTAGCGACGCCCGAGCGAGCAGCCGAACACCAGAAACTGATCCACGAGGTGCTCGGCCACGGAGAGCCCAAACGACGGCGGCGGTGGGGACGTCGAACGACCGAGGACCGTTCGTTTAGCGGACCCATCTGAGAATTCTCACCGGACACCCCTCATGCGACAGACGACCCCACCACGGGTCGACACTCATCCTTCGCGCGCACGAAGTTCGCTGGGCGATGCTCGATGGGACGATCGGCCTGAACGTTCAGGGAGCAGCTCGGCGCGCGGGTGGTGACGCGTTGGGCGTGGTAGCGGTATGGGTGCCAGGCCATTGATCGCGCGCCTCTTGGTGGGGGCCGGACAGCGCCAGGCGAATTGGGCTCGGTCCGTACGTCGGGGCGCTAGCCATCACCCGGCGTGGGTGAGGATCGCTCACCCCGGTGGGCGCTGTAGTTGCGGCTGGGACTGTGCCACCGAACGAAGGAGGCTCGATGCCGGACCGGCCCAATGTCGTGTTCATGTTGGCCGACAATCTCGGATACGGGGACGTCGGGTGCTTTGGGTCGGCCGGTGAGCAGCGGGGAATGCCGACCCCGAACCTTGATCGCCTCGCCGACGGTGGGTTGCGGCTCAACCAGTTTCTGGTGGAGGCGGCGTGCACGCCGTCGCGAGCTGCGCTGTTGACCGGGCGCTATTCGATCCGCACGGGCCTGTCGTTGATCACGGTGCCGGGCGGGCATGAGCTCGGCGCGGATGAGTTCACGCTCGGGGATCTGTTCAAACGCGCCGGATATCGCACCATCTACTACGGCAAATGGCATCTGGGCGCCTCGACAGAGACCGAGCCCCAATATCACGGGTTTGATGAGTGGCGGCTG
This sequence comes from uncultured Actinomycetota bacterium, assembly GCA_963758035.1. Lineage (GTDB taxonomy): Bacteria > Actinomycetota > Thermoleophilia > Solirubrobacterales > Solirubrobacteraceae > Palsa-465. The sequence goes on along the minus strand of CAVWTW010000007.1, from coordinate 698,094 downwards.
GGGTTCTACGGCTCCTCTGACGGGACGCTCTACGGCGACAACATCTCCCGCACCCACGGGCCGGCAGCACTGCACGACCGCAACGTAATCCAGATCCGCGAGGCCGACACGCCCCGGACGCCATCGACCGAACTGCACCCCTACGACCTCGCCTACCGCCGCAAGATCGACAACGCGATGACCGACGCCGCCATCGACTACATCACGGGCAACGCGAGCTCCGACACGCCGTTCTTTCTCTTCATGGGGATCACCCGCCCCCACTACCCCAACCTCCCCTCCGACGAGTTCCTCGGCGCCTCCCGGATCGGCAACTACGGCGACTGCATCATGGAGCTTGACCACAACGTCGGGCGGATCCTGGACGCCATCGACACCGCCCAGATCACCCAGGACACCATCGTCGTGTTCGTCTCAGACAACGGCCCGACCACGACCAGCACCCTCCCCGACGAGATCTTCATGGCCTCCGCCGGACCATGGCGCGGCGAGCTCGGCGACCCGTGGGAGGGATCGATCCGCACCGTCGGGATGCTGCGCTGGCCCGGGCACATCACCCCCGGAGTCTCAGAGCAGATGGTCGCGATCATGGACCTGCTACCTACCTTCGCCACGCTCCTGGACACCGACCTGCCCGACGACCGCCCAATCGATGGCGTCGACCAGTCAGCACACCTGTTCAACGGCCAGACACAGTCCAACCGCGATCACCTGCTCACGTTCATCGGCGGCGCGCTGACCGCCGTCCGCTGGCACCAATGGCGCATCTACACCGCCAACTACCACCCGTCCTCCACCAACCCCAGCCTCGGCGGGTACATGGGCCACTCCAACCCCACCGCCGGCTACCCGATGGCGTTCAACATCGAAGCCGACCCACGCGAGCAACGCAACGTCATGGCCGAGAACGGATGGGTCATCGACCCCTTCATGCAACACGTCGGCGCCTACCGCGCCTCTTTGAAAAACCACCCCAACCCACCCGCCGCCAACCTGACCGACTTCTAAGCACGCCCAACCCTCCCGACGGGTCCTCGACGCCAACCAACTCAAGCGCGGAGCATCGTGAGCAGGCAAGCCGAACGCTCGCTCAGCGCAGACGTTCGGTGAGCGTTGGCGGATTCGGGCGGTTATCGCAACAGTAGTGGTCCGATCTCTTCGATCGGCTTCGCGAAGCCTAAGCGTTTGCGGGGTCGGTCGTTGAGCTCGGTGGCGACCCAGTCGAGGTCGACGGCGCTGTGGACAGAGAGGTCGGTGCCTTTCGGGAAGTACTGGCGAAGGAGCCCGTTGGTGTTCTCACTGGTGCCGCGTTGCCAGGGGGCGTGGGGGTCACAGAAATAGATGTCGATATCGGCGGCGACACTCACTTCTTTCCAGTCGCGCATTTCGGGGCCTTGGTCCCAGGTCAGTGACGCGCGGAGGATCTCGGGGATCGTCTGGATCTTTTTGGTGAGCGCGTCGCGGACTTGCTCGGCCTTGTAGCCGTCGGGGAGGTGCACCAGCATCGTGTAGCCGTGGTGCGCTCGACCAGCGTGCCGATCGCTGAGAGGTTGTTCTTGCCGACGATCAGGTCGCCCTCCCAGTGGCCGGGGACGGCGCGGTCATCGGCCTCGGCGGGACGCTCGGTGATGTTGATCATGTCCGAGATGCGGTTCTTGCGCTGGTGGGGCTGGCGGCCAGGGCGCCGCAGCGCCCGCCCGGTGCGCAGGCACTTGGTCAGATCGCGGCGCAGCGCGCCACGCGACTGGACATATAAGGACTGCTAGATCGTCTCGGGCGACACCCGCATCTCCGGATCGTCAGGGAATTGGCGGCGCAGCCGGCCGACGATCTGCTCCGGCGAATAGCGCCTGCGGAGATCTTCCTCCACCTTCCGGCGCAGCTTGAGGTTGGTCGCGAGCTTGGCCGGCTTGGGGCGGCTCGCGCGCACGTACGCTTGCGCGTGCGCCGTCGTCGCTCGATACCCACCACCGCGATCGCCGTTGCGTCCCAGCTCGCGACTGATCGTTGACGGGCTGCGACCCAGTCGCCTGGCGATCGCTCGCATCGACTCACCACCGGCCCGCCCCAGCGCGATTTCCTCCCGCTCAGCGAACGTCAAACAACGACCCTTCAGATCCCGACCCCGGCGCGGGCGGACCCCGCCCTCCGCGCGCAACCACCGACCGCCTCTCACCCGATAGGTACCCACCTCAGCCGCCGCGTCAGTAATGAACTCACCCCGCGCGATCGCAGCCCAGAACACCTGCACCACTTCAGGGACCATCCGCTCAGAGAACCTCGCCATGACACGCCTCCGCTCACCCGCCTCCCAGGAAAGAACCTCGCGGGCCCCGGGCTCCAGGCCAGACAGCGCGCCGATCGCCGCGGCGCCCTCGCCCTCGGGCTCGGCTTCGCGACGACCGGCGCGCTACTCAACCACGGAACTCAGACGACCTACAAAGTCCCTCCAACTGGGCGGGTGTTGCGATCACCGCGAGAACCCAAGGTTGGTTCGCGGACGCCTCGTCGGTCGCGCCATCGGTGATTATCTGCTGCCGTGAGCCTGACCGGAGTCTGCACGCGGCAGTGCTAGGCGATTGCAGCTCGGCGGCTGTCAGCGGAGCGGCGTTCCAAACCACCACCGGTGGCCCTCGGGGTCTCGCGCCTCGTACTCCCGTCGGCCGTAGGGCTGGTCGACGGGCGGATGATCGATGCTGGCGCCGACAGCCCGGGCGTGCTCGCAGTGTTCATCAACGTCATCGACGTCGATGACAAGGCCGCCGGTAGCAGCGTCCAGGGAGCGTGGTGACGCGAGACCGTGCTCGGTGGTGGCGCGGTGCAGCCAGACGACGTCGCTGTCGCCGACGTGGACCTCGCCGTGAACGACTCGACCTTCGTCGTCTCGATCGATCCGGCCGGCCCGCAAGCCGAACGCGCTGACCAGGAAGTCGTGGGCAGCCTCAATGTCCTCGCAGACAAGCAATGGGGTGATCCGCTGTGAATTGCACATCCACCAAAGCTAGTAGCCGTCGCTCCACCGCTGTCGACAACAACACGAACACCTCAGATATCACCACGCCCCGACGCCGCGCAGGTGAATCGCAGCCCGCTCGCGTGGACCTCGCCGATGTCCGAGAGCCCTTGGGTTGTGCCACGGGTCGGCCTCGGAGCCGGTGCCCCGCTCGGCGGTCCGAAGCGTGGGGTTTTTGATCCTCTTGCGGGCGCCCGGCGGGAGTGAGCCGCTCGTGACACTCTACGAACAGTGATGGCCCGTCGGAGCCGGATCGGCGACGATCCGGCGTCGCGTCACTGGCGGCTGGAGCGGCATGGACTCATTCCCAGACGTCCGCTAGTGCTAGTTCAGCGACGAGCAGTTGATTGCATTCCTCGCGTCGCTCGACGAGAGGCGGCGAGAGGCGCGACGGATCCCGCGCGGCTCAGCGGGAGTGATCCGTCGCGGCTGGAGGATCCCGCTGTCGTCTACAGACGCAAGGTGCTCAGCAACAAAATCGAAATCGTGCGCGCAGAGCTCTCCGTCCGCGGCGGCCAGGCGGAGCCGGACTAGCTGATACCACTACGTGAGCTGCCGGTCCGTCGACGAACAGCGACGCACGGTCGATCCACAACCCTGACGTGATTTCCGACGACGATCTCGTGCAGATGCCCGAGTGGGCGCCTGTGCTGGAAGCTGTCGCATCGAGTGAGAAGCAGCTGCTCGCTGGCCCGGCAGGCGTCGCGTCTAAAAGCGTCCCGCCGCCGACGCCGCATATGGCCGCCCGTGTGGACGGCGGAGGAGGATACGGTCTGTCTGTTCGTTGGGCCTAGGTCATGTCGCGGCGCTCGTGGCCGTTGGACAGCGCAATGCCCCGGTCATGCAGGGCTGCGTTCTCTGGATCCAGCACTCTGCTGCGGGCCGCCGTTCTGCTCGGTCGTTATCGAAGCCTCTTTAGAGCGGTGGTGTGATCGCGAAGCCGCTTCGTAGCGCGGAACGGTAGGTAGCGCCTCCTCGTCGTGAATCGTTGCGTGTATGGAAGTGCCTTGTCCGGGGGTGGACACGATCTCCACGTGGCCGCCGACCGCCCTGATCCGGTCGCGCATGCTGGCGATCCCGATCCCGTCGTTGTCTGTTCGGGGCGGCAAACCGGCGCCGTTGTCGCTGACTGTGAACTCGATGGTGTCCTCGTTGCGCGTGAGCGTTACCGCTACTTTCGCGCTGGCTCCGGCGTGCTTGCCCGAGTTCTGGATCGCCTCACAGGCGACAAAGTAAATCGCCGCTTCGATCGCGCTCGACGAGCGTCCGATGCCGTTGTCGGTCACGCCAATTGGGACGGGGGAGCCGTGCGCGAGCGAGCGCAGCGCAGCGGCCAGTCCGTACTCCTGCAGGACCGCGGGATAGATGCCATGCGCGAGCGCGCGAAGCTCCTCTATGGCCGCCTCCGCGTCCTTTTTGGTCGCGTCGAGTTGGTTCGCGAGGTCTTCAGTGCCGGCTAGCTCGCGGGCGATGCCGAGCCTGACCTGGATCGCCACCAGCCGCTGCTGCGCGCCGTCGTGAAGATCGCGCTCAAGTCGCCGTCGCTCACGGTCGCCAGCCGTGACGATCCGCAAGCGCGACGCGCGTAGCTCCTCGAGCAGGCGTGTGTTCTCAAGCAGCATCAGCGAGGTGGCGGCCAGCCCCTCGACGATGTCGGAGTCGGTATCGAGGGTGGGATCGTGGATCAGCGCGGCAACCGGCCCGTCGTTCCCTGTGATGCGAGTGACCCGCCGCCCCCGCGCGTCGCGGGGAAGCTCCAGCGGCGCGCCGTCCACGTCGACGTAACCGGCGCGCTCAGGAGACCAGAGGGCGAGCTCGATGCTCGAATCCCCCAGCGCGTCACCAATCACGCCCTGTACACCCGCCGGAGTCAACGGCTTCCCGTTCGCGCGCACGGCGATCTGGCCAAGGCTCATCGCTGCGAACAGGTCGCCCCAGACCAGGCCGAGGAGAATCGCCATCGGAACCGCCACTCCCAGCGCACCATCGCCGATCCTCACCGCCGCTGCCGTCCCTGGATACGCGGGGAGAACATACAGGGAGATCACAAACCAGGCGACGGTCGCGGTGAAGACGGCGGCCACCGGGGTCACCGCGCGGCGCAACCCGGGCCCCGACGCACGCGCCTTGTCAAAGAGCAGCATCGTGAGGCCGATCAGCCCGATCGTGAACACGCAGCTCGCCGCCGTGTTCAGCGCCCCCCCGATCGCCGCATCGCCACTGCCCAGGGCATTGGCAGGACAGCGCGTCGCGCAGTCGTTGAATGCGCCGGCCCCGGGAAACATTGGCGAGAGAGCCAGGTTTAACCCCGTCAGCAGCGCCGTGCTCAGCGCATAGCCACCGATGAACATGCGCTCCAGCCTGGACTCCAGACGACCCCGCGGATAGGACAGCAACACGTACGCCGTGTACACGACATACACGGCCCACATCACCATCCCCAACGTGTACGCCGACGACGCTCCCGACGCATTGAACGACGTCGCGGCATACAGGAATCCATTCCCCACAACCAACAGGCCGAGCCTGCTATCAGGACGACGCCACCACGCACACAGCCCCACCGCCACATATGACGCGACGATCACGCCTCGCCAGATCGAAAGCGACATTGGATCAACGAGCGTCGGGCTGCGCGCAACCGCCCACACAGTCAAAGCCGTAGCGACAACCCCTGCGGCGCCGACCGCGAGCGCGACAGCCACACTCATCTCGCTGCGTCGACTGGCCTCCACTCCCGATACTGATGCTGTCGCCATTACGCCCAATCGCCAGACGAGCGATATCCGAGACACCAAAGTACTCCATCCACACGCCGTGGGCGCGCGCTAGCCGATGAGCAGCCTCCCAGCAGCCGCTCCCTACGGGCCAACGGCGGTCTCCCCGGCCCGCTCGGCTGCTTAGGTCAGATGATGCGCTCTCGTGCGCTCCTTCGGTGAACCGGCTCGGACTTTTCCATACGACTCCCATAACAGCTTGAGCTGCTCGGGCCGGAGGTCTTGTTTGCGCGCGTAGGCGACCGCGTCGCCGAGTGTGCTGGCCGCGGCGTCGAGAGCCGGGTCGTCAACCGAGATCACCACAACCGCGACGTTCGGCTGGCGGCTCAGGATGGACTGGGCGGCGGCAATACCGCCCATTCCCGGCATGACGACGTCCATGAGTACAAGGTCAGGGACGACAGCTTCGACTACATCGACCGCTTCTTCGCCGCAGCTGGCATGACCAACGAGAACGAAGCCTGGCGTCGCGCAGATGAGGTCCGCCAACGCGTCGCGGAAGCTCTGGTGGTCATCGGCGATCAGGACGCCAACCGCGTCTCGCGCAACGTGATCGGTCTGCCGCCGCCCTGGGTCATGCGGGAACGAGCTCATCGACCTCCCCTGGCGCGCCCATGACGGACGTGCTCGCGTGATCCGGAGTCTCCTACCCGGCCTCGCGGATTGGGAGGGTGCCGACAGGCATGACCACGGGTGCGCGCAGGTTCATCCCCGGGGCCAGTGAGCAAACGGCCTTTGCACGCACGGGCCATCCACTGCGTCCGACGGTCGTTGGTAGGTGAGACGGCGGCAGCGACCGCGCTGGATGATTTGCGGCCGAGGCCATCAGCATCGGCCTGCCGCGCGGCCGCGTGAGCGTTAGGCAAACCGTTCGTTGACCTGAGGGTCATACAGGCGACAGTCGTGATCAAGGGTAATGTTGATCAGCCGATTCATGTCCTCGTTGCTCGTTCGCCGACAGAACACCACGACGTGCTGTGGTGACCAGTCGACCTGGAAGCTCGCCTGCTTGTCCTCTGCAGTCCACTCGATCCACTCGGTCTCGCCGTTCGGCTCGCGAACCGCGCCTGGAAACTGGGTGATGAGAGCGGCGAGAAAGCTCTCGAGGTCTAGATCAGCGATCCCCTCGACGCGGTCGCCGCAGGTGAGTCGCTGGTAGATCGCCTCCGGCGTTTCCGACAGCAGCTCATCTTGGCGCCGGAAAATGAGGTCATAGCTCACCGCGCCAATATTGTCAGCGCCGCCGATGACGGGCCGGCCCTACTCGTTGGCCGACCGAGCATCCACCAATGAGCCCTTCTGCCCGCGAGATCGGACATCGCCTCGCTCCGAGGATCAGGATGCACCGACGACCACGCCTGGACAAGACAAGCCGGTGTTCACTGAGCGTTGGGCTGTGCGACGCGCGTCGTGGCCGACGCTGGACGCCTCCGGCTTGGGGCGCGCGCTGGTCAGATACCGTCGCGAGATGTATCGACTTCGTAGCGCCGGCGATGAGGATCGGACCTTCGTGGTCGAGATGGCGCGCTTGGCCTGCGCGCTTGACGACCGCCCGCTACCCGACGGCGACGCGCCAGTGGTCATTCAGTGCTTGCCGTCGTCGCCTTCTGCCGCTGTGGTCGCAGTCGATCACGCCGGCCAGCCGCTCGGGGCCGCTTGGTGGCATCTGCATCAACCGTCAATGCTGCAGATGCCCGACGGTTCATCGATCCCCGAGTTGACGATGGGGGTGGCCGATGGCTCTCGCGGCCAGGGCGTTGGGGCGGCCCTCATCGAAGCGCTGGTCACCAAAGCTGAGTCGCAGTTCGCTGTGCTCGCCCTCAATGTCCATCTTCGCAATCCGGCGGCCCGGCTCTACATGCGCGCGGGCTTTCGGGTCGCCGGGAAGGGCCGAGGACGGTTCGGCATCGCGATGACCCGCGACCTGCGTCCGTGAGCCGCTCCCTCCGTGAGCCGCTCCCGCTTCAGCCGACGACCCCCCGCGCGCTTTTCGCAGGGTGTCCGCTCAGCGTTGCGCGTGCGAGACGATTAGCCGTGCTCCTGACGCGTGCTTTTCGCGCAACGCGATCGTCAGGACGCTTGACGGCGTCTGATCGTTTGCCTACGTAACGCGTCTGCCGTGATCGAGGATCGAGACTGACGGAGCGGCGACGGAGCGGCGACAAAGCAGGTGACGTTCTCGGTGTTGCGTCAGGCGCGTACCGTGGCCGGCATCGTTCGCATGCCCGTCCAGGAGATACCTAGGCAGCGCACGGCAACGTTGGTCATGCTGTGTCAGGCGCGTGGTTGCATGGCGGCCGCCAGCCGGGTGGTCAGTCGGGCGAGCTCTGCGATCTCGGCTTGGCTGAACCCGTCGAGCGCCTCGCTCATCACCGAGTTGCGGGCACGGTCGAGCTTCTTGACGGTGTTTCGGCCCGCGCCGGTCACGGTGAGCAGCCGCTGGCGGCGGTCGGTCTCGGAGGGTTCAGCGTGGACGAGTCCGAGCGCTTGTAGACGGGTGATCTGGCGGCTGACTGTGGAGTAGTCGCGCCCGACCTGATCGGCGAGTTCGCCGATCGTGAGGTTGCGCTGTATCGAGACGCGGACGAGCAGCGGGAACAGCGCGGTGTCCAGCGAGACGCCGGCGCGGGTCAGGATCAGGTTGTCGCCCTGTGGGCGGTTGAGAACGTTGACGATCTGCAACAGGGCCTCGTGGAGCGCCTTCATCGGGTCGGGCTCATTCATCAGGCTGCTCATGATAATGTATGTACCATGCACATATCGTCTGTTGGGTTGCCAAGAATAGCCGTCGTGATCGGCAGCAACCGTCCTCAGCGGATCTGTCCAGAGATCGCGGCGTGGGTCCAGCGAGCGCTACGCGCCGCCGCGCTACACGAGGTTGAGCTGGTCGACCTCCAGGAGATCGACCTGCCGTTTCTCGATGAGCCGATCATGGCCTCACGGGGGCGCTACGCGCACGAGCACACGGCCCGGCGGAGTGAGCTGTCCGGTCATACGACGGATTCGTGTTCATGTTCCCGCAATACAACTGGGGCTACCCGGCGGTCCTCAAGAACGCCTTGGACTTCCTGTACGCCGAGCGGCCCGACAAGCCCGGCGGTCTGGTGACCTACGGCAGCCGCGGCGGCGGACTGGCCGCGACGCAGCTCAAGCAGGTTCTCCAGGGCCTGCACATGCGCCGCACCGAGACGAACATCGAGCTCAAAACCGATGAGGCGATGCTCACAGACGACGGCAACTTCCACGACATCGACGCTGCGTTCGCCGACCACCTCGCTCAGGTCACCGCGCTTGCCACCGAACTCAATGACCTGACCGCAAGGGGCCTTCCCCTTCTCAAGGAGCCTTCATGATTGTTCTCACCACCCCCACTGGCAATGTCGGCAGCCAACTTCTGACCGAGCTTCTCAACGCCGGGACCGAGTCGCTGCGGGTCATCGTTCGAGACCCGTCTCGAATGGACGAGACGGTTCGTGAGCAGGTGCAGGTGATCGTCGGCAGCCATGACGATCCGGCGGTTCTTGATCAGGCGCTCGATGGCGCCCAGGGCCTGTTCTGGCTGGTGCCGCCGAGCATACGGCCGACCTCTGCCGAGGAGCACTACCTCTCCTTCACACGGCCAGCGGCTGAGGCGATCCGTCGCCACCACGTCGGTCATGTGGTCGGAATCTCCAGTGCGGGATGGAACTGGCCTCACCCAGCCGGGTTGCTCTCCGCCGCGCACGCAATGGACGCCGAGCTGGAACGCTGCGGCGCTGCCTACCGATCGCTCGGCATGGGGTTCTACATGGAGAACTTACTCAGGCCGCTCCCCCAAATGACCTCCCAGGGAGTTCTATCCCTGCCGCTGAACCCCGACCGCCCGCTGGCCACCATCGCGACCCAGGACATCGCGGCGACCGCCGCCAGCCTCCTGCTGGATCGCGGCTGGGAGAGCACCGATCGGATCCCGGTCTTCGGCCCTGACCACCTCACCCCCAACCAGATGGCGGCGACCGTCAGTGACGTGCTCGGGTCACAGGTCACCTTCGAGCAGGCCGACCTCCAGCACGTCACCGCGTCCACGATCAAGCGCGGGGTCCCCGAAGGCATGGCTCGCGACTTCGCGGCGATGTACCAGGCCCAGCAGGACGGGATCTACGACGAAGACTGGACCCACGCCACCCCCACACCCACGAGTTTTCGGACATGGTGCGAGACCGTGCTCGCCCCCGCAGCCCGTCCCCGAGACCCGATCAACAACGCTGAAATCGGATAGACCCGCTTTCACCAAAACTCAGCACTCTGAGCGCGGTCGCCTTGCCTATGCGTCTGCATAGGCACGCCCGATCCCGCCCCGGCTTTCCGCGTGATGCCTATCGCGTGAGAGGGCTCGTCGCAGTAGGGGTTGGGCAGTGAGACGCCGAACCGACCATCGAGCATCCGCTGGTCGATCTTCAAGCGAGACGACTCCGGGTCCCGTCTCTCGCGGTTTCCGCGCCTTGCGCGAGTCTGGTGTGCCGGCTGCGTAGCCGAGACCGGTGGTCGTAGCCTGACAGACCAAGGCCGACAGCATGGATCGGCTGATCGACGTGACCCGCAGGCTCGCTCGGTGAGGCTGTCTCACCGGCGCCGATGCTAACGCCCAGGACATTGCTCTGAGCTGTCTCGGTCGTTAGCGTTGTGGTTCTCGGACGCAAGTGCGATGACGACATTTCGGATCCTGGGGCCGATTGAAGCGGCGGTCGATGACCGGCCTGTGGCGGTTGGCGGACCGCGGCAACTGATGCTATTTGCGTTTCTGTTGTTACGCGCTAACCGAGCCGTGTCCAGCGACGTGGTGGGCGATGCGGTGTGGGGGCCGGCCCGCTCGGACAGCGACAATCGCCTCCATATGGGGATCGCGCGGCTGCGCAAGGCGCTCGAGCCAATAAGCCGCGGCGGTCGCGCGCCGTTACGGACGGTCAGCGGCGGATATGTGCTCTCGGTCGCTCGCGGGGAGCTCGACGCCGAGGTCTTTGAGCTCGGCATTCGAGACGGTCGATACGCGTTGGACGCTGGTGAGGCCGAACGGGCATCAGAGCTGTTTTCCCGGGCGTTGGGTTTGTGGCGCGGGCCGGCGCTGGCGGAGGTTGCGTTTGAGGATTTCGCTCAACCCGAGATCCGCCGCCTTGAGGAGCTGCGGCTGGCCGCGGTCGAAGCGCGCGCTGACGCCGAACTGGCGCTCGGACATCACGCGTCGCTGATCGCCGAACTCGAAGGACTAGCGGTTGCGCAGCCGGCCCGCGAGCGCCTCGCCGGGCTGCTCATGCTCGCGCTGTATCGCAGCGGCCGCCAAGCCGACGCGCTGGAGGTTTATCAGCACAGTCGCGTACACCTTGTACAACAGCTGGGGTTGGAACCCGGCCCCGCGCTGACAGCGTTACAGGTCGAGATTCTGCAACACGCTCCATCGCTCGAGCTGACCCGGCTGGGCCCTCACAACGCCGCAGAGGCCTCCGGCCTCCGAGGCCCGGTTCCAATGCGGGTTGGGGGCGAGCTCCCAGTCCGGAGCGAGGCGCTGTTCGGTCGGGAGCGCGAGTTGGACGAGCTGTCGTTGTTGCTGCTCGATCCAGCCGCGCCGCTGGTGACGCTGACCGGAACGGGAGGGGCGGGGAAGACGACGCTCGCGCTCGCAGCTGCGCGACGGACGGGCTCTCGCTTCTCGGATGGCGTCACCGTTGTCTGGCTAGCGGGGATCTCGGAGGAGTGGCAGGTCCTGCCCGAACTGGCCCGCGTTTTAGAGATCGAGGTTGCCGCCCAGGAGCCGGCGCTACAGATCCTTACGCGGGCGCTGCGCTCCCAGCAACGGCTGCTGGTCCTCGACAATTTCGAGCATGTGATCAGAGCCGCGCCCGCGCTCGGGCGGCTGGTGGCTGGCTGCCCGCGGCTGAAGGTGCTGGTCACCAGCCGCGCCCCCTTGCACTTGTCGTTGGAACGCGTCCACAGGGTCGGCGGTCTCGCTGTGCCTGAGCTCGCCGGGACGTGGTCGATCGAAGCTCTACGGCGATGCCCGGCCAGCGCGATGTTCCTCGACCGCGCTCGAGCGGCCGATGCGAGCTTTGAGCTGACGCCAGGCGATGTCAGCCCGGTCGCTGAGCTGTGCCGGCATCTAGGCGGATTGCCGCTCGCACTGGAACTTGCCGCTGCTCGGATGGTCGTCCTGTCGGCAACCGAGATCCTCGAGCGGCTTCGCACCTCCCCTGAGCCTTTGGGGCCGGGTCGCCGTGACGCACCCGAGCGCCACCGCACCCTGCAGGCGACCATCGACTGGTCGTTCAAGCTGCTCACCATGTCGCAGCAGAGACTGTTCGCCGTGCTTGGCCTGTTCGTCGGGGGTTTTGACGTCGAGGCCGCGGAAGCGGTCTGCGTCGATAGCGAGCAGAACGTCGTCGACGGCTTGGCCACGCTAGTTGATCACGGTCTGATCCATCGCGCGTCGGTTCGCGACCGCGCGCGGCTAAGCATGCTCGAGCCGATCCGCGAGTTCGCGATTCGGCGCCTGCGAGATGACGATCGCTACGACGAGATCGTCCTGCGTCAGGCCGTGTACTACGCGAGGGTCGCCGAGTCCGCGGAAGAGGAGTTGAAGGGCGCCGGTGCGCTGGACTGCGTGGCACATTTGGACGATGAGCTGCCCAATTTTCGGGCTGTGCTCAGCGGCGCGGTTTCACAACCGCAATTGGATATCGCGCTGCGCATCGCGTGCGCGCTCACCGATTACTGGTACCTCCGGGACCTCGTATCAGAAACAAGAGCATGGATGGCGTCAGCGCTCTCGCAACCTCCGCAGGACAGAGCGATCCGGACGCGGTCCTTGTACGCGCTCGGTGTCGCAGCATGCCTAGACGGCGAGCTCGAACAAGCGTCGGCCGCGCTGGAAGAATGCCTGCGCCTCTCGCGCGAGCTACCGGACGCTTCGCTGATCGCGTCATGCGAGGCGCAACTCGCACTAACCGAAAGGAACCAGGGCGACGACGAACGGGCTGACGCTCGCGCCGAGCGCGCCCGCAGCCTCGCTGCTGAGACTCGCGATCCGTGGACGGAGGCAACGGTCCTGATGGTCACCGGTGCCGCCACCCGCGGCTACGATGACGCGCGCGCGCAGCTCCAACAAGCTCGCACCATGTTGGACTCGCTCCAGAACAAGATCTGGCCCGCACACATCAACAGCAACCTCGGGTATGCGGCAATCGTCGCCGGCGACTACGGTTACGCGCGATTGACCCTCGAGCGGGCGCTGATCGATGCCCGACCACTTTGGGGCCCTGGGCTGGAAGGCCAAATCGAAGGTCGTCTCGGTTTGCTCGATCTGCTCGAGGGGCGCAAGGCAGAAGCGCGCTGGCATCTCGGCAGAGCCCTCGCAGTCTTGCGCAGCGTCGGGAAGCGCTGGGGTGTGCGCGAGGCACTCACTGCCCTCGCTGCACTAGCGGCGGTGGATGAGCGGCGCGAGCAAGCCACCACTCTTATCGCTGCCGCGGGGGCCGCCTACGACGGCCCGCCGTCAGAAGCAGAAGAAATCCTCCTAGCGAGGTACCTTCACGATCTCCCCGACGGACTCGCCCATTACCCGGCCAACCGTCTGTCGCTCACCGCCGCTCAGTTGGACACCATCCTGCGCGACGTCGCACAAGACGACCAGACGCTTGTCCAGCCCGGGAGGAGCACGCCCCAGCGCGACGGCAACGGAAGTTGACTCGCTTTGGCGGACGAAGAACGGGCGTAGCGCAGCGGCCGTGCGAGACAACGACGACGCCATCTTCGAGCCTGGCAGAGGCGCGCGTCGGCGTGACCAGGTCAGCCAGCATCGCCACGAAGAACAAGAGCGAGCAAATGCCGACGAAACCTCTTGGATCATCGTCGCACCGCAGCCCGGCCACGACTCCGCCGTCCGGTAAACGCTGGCGAGCGAAATCCGGGCGTTTCGCCGGCCCGAACGGATACAGTCGGCGCGCTCTCGCGATCACCGCGAGAACCCAAGGTTCCTCTTCGGACACGTGGCTTCCGCTCTTTGACCCCCAATCCCGCAGCGTCGTTGACGTGCTGCATCCGGAGGCGCGTTTCTCGCCCCATCCCTGCTGCAGTTAGAAAGGGGCGTTTTGCGGTGCCGGACTACGCGGTCCGCTTGCGCATTTGCGGTCGGCGGGATACTGGGGTTATGGGGAAGGACGAAGCCCCTGATCGTTTGAGCGAGTCGTCGGACCTGCCGGAGGTGATCCTGGTGGAGATCAGGATGCTGGGGGATCCGGATGCGCGCCCCTTTCGCGAGTGGACCGGGGCTATCCAGAAGATCACCCGGTGGCCTGCGGTTGTTGCGCTCGTGCTCTTGGCCGCGATCCTCGCCATGGCGGGCACGCCGCTACGCGGCCCGGACGGCGCTCGGCACGTGGTGAGTGCCTTGGCGCGCGAAAGTGGACCAGCGGGGGTCGCAGCGGCCTACGGTCACCCGCTTCGCTGCTTGAGCATCACGATCCTTGCCACGGACCAGGCGTATGCCCGAGCCGACTTCAATCATCTCCGCCCGTGCGGGCGCTTCACCGGATACTCGACGGCAATCTTCCATCGCGTTATGGGCGCGTGGCGCCCGGTGCTCGATGCGGCCGGCTACGTCTGCCCGGTCGCCTCGCTACCTGTCAATGTGCAAACAGAACTCGGCGTGTGTCTGCAGCCGACCAGCCAGCTACACGCCCTCGACTGAGTCAGCGCCCGGCGTCTCCCTAAGAACAGCTTCTGACACTGTCGGCCTAGATCGAGAAGCAGCAGCCAGCCCGAGCTCGCGGACACTCCCAGCCCTCGCGCTAGAGGTTCCCCTGACTGCGCCTACCATGGCGAGATCAACGGTGTCGCGCGCGCTGGCAAAGTGATCCACCTGGGAGAGAGGACGGGCCGCCCTTCGCGGAGCGAGCCACAGCCCAGCGCACGACAGGCCGTCGACGTCTGAGCCACATGCTCGATCTCGCTGGTTTTGGACCGGGTACCTGGTGCTGTCTAGAAGCACCGAGATAACTCGGTAAAAGGAGCGGAATCGGCCGGGCTCAGGCTGTCCGTGGGGCTGGACGGAGCGCTCGGCCCGATTCCGGTCGAGAACGAGGCGCCCGGAGACGGTCGCTCTCCCTTGGCCGGTTCCGACCACAACGATCTCTCGCCGTGTGCGGTTGGGGATCGCTCAAGGACGCTCGGGTCGCACCGAGTCCGCGCGGTGTCGCCCGTGGTCTCCCGTCCACCCGTTCCAAACAAACGTCACGTGCTGTCCGGGGTCCAGTGTGCGGTAGCCCTCGATCTCAATATCGGCGAAGGAGACAAAGAGCACCTCGCCATCCTCTGCCGTGATTCGTCCGTAGCCCTTCTCCTCTTTAAACCACCGTACGGTCCCGCTGCGGCGAACACCCAACAGCTCGGGCCGGCGGATGTCCAGATTTCCTGCGATCGCCTCATGATCGCGCATGCCGCCGGCGCGAACACGAGCTTTGGCGCCAATTCCGTCCTGGCTGTGTCGAACCGAACTCCCTGGGACATAGCCGCGTTTGGCTCGCTCGCCGCGTCCGCATTGCGGACACCCGCAGAGCGTCCGCTCGTCGATCATCACCGGACAGGACGTGTCGTTGCGGTCTTTCCGGATATGTCGACGGCCGACCACCCGGACGGCGTCCCGTTTGTTGAGTCGCCAGCCTCGGAACCGGACCAGGATAACGATCGCAGGGGGGAACAACGATCAGGCGCAGGCTAAGGCGGCGTTGCGCGGAGTCTTGTCAACCGGGTACCGTGAACTTGACGGTCTGGCTGGTGATGACTTGGTGTACGGGGTTGGCGAGCTCGAACAGCACGCGGTGCGGTCCTGACGGCAGGCCGACCAGGATCACCGTCTCGCCGCTGGCATCGACGAAATGCCATGGGGCATCGTCAACGGTGATGTGGACGTGGCCGATCCGCGGTGACACGTCGAGGGCGCCCTGGCCGAACACCGGCACGATACGGAGATTTTCGGCGCGGTATTGGATAAAGACCTTGCCGGCGGCCAGTGGCCCTTCAAGCGGCGGATCGACAATCAGCTGCGGGGGAGGCTCATTCTCGAGGGCAACGAGTGGCGATGAGCCACGGATCTCCCTGGCACTGCGCAGTGGGGTGGTGGTATCGGTCATGACGTCTCTCCTCACGAATTTGCTGGTCGGTCTCGATCATGCGCCCATAGGAGGGCCGCAGCGTACGAGCGAAATGGCCGCCACGGTTGCGCTTGTGTCTCAAGCCATTGGGGGGCTGGTCTTTCCTCGAGTAGAAATGCTGACTGCGCAGAACGCAATAGCCCTACGTCGGCCGCCGGCATGATGTCCGGCCGACGGTAGAAGTGCAGGAGGAACATTTGGGCTGACCACGGCCCGATTCCGAGCACGGCCCGAAGTTCGGTTCCGACGGTGGCATCGTCCGCCGTCGCCAGCGATTCGAAATTGAGGCGCCCATCGACGATCCGGCCGGCTAAATCCTGGAGTGAACGTGCCTTCGCGCCAGAAAGCCCGGCAGCGCGCAGATCCTCCGGTCGAGCGGCGATCATGCCTCGCGGCTCGACTGTGCCCTCGAGAAGCGTCTGGACCCGCGCGTAGATCGCCAACGCGGCGGTCGTGCTGAGTTGCTGGCTGATGATGTGGAGCGCCAGCTCCGAAAAGGGATCGCCGTCAACGCGATCGTCGAGTATGTCCCAGTGGAATGGATCGGGTTGTCCGTGGCGGGCGATGAGTCGAGCCAGGGCGTCGTCGCGGCGCGCCAGGGCGTGGTAGGCGATGTCGCGTTCGGACTCCAATGCCACCATCATGCTCTCCCGTCGTGACGAGGCTCGTCCCCGACGGCGGCGGATTGCTGACCTGCGACCGATGGCCCGCGTGACGCCTCGGGAGTTGGGCGGAGATCAGCCTGAAGTGAACCGAGGTCGCTTGCGCTGAGTGGTTGGCGCAGGATGGTGCCATCGGTCTCTCCGATGGCCGCCAGCATGTCGTCGACGTCGGTGGTCAGCGCGATCAGTGCGATCGCCGAGCCAGCGCGAGCAAGACGGCTTTGCAATTGCTGCTCGAGCAGGTGCGGCTCGGGGTCGTGTTCGTTGGGTTGGGCGATCTGCGAGCCGATGATCGCCCCGAGAACCGTTGCCGCGGCGAGGCCGGGAGGGCCCAGCAGAGCTCCGACTGCGGCGCCGGCGGCGAACCCCTCAACGCCGCCGAGCTCGGAGACGTGGAGAGCTTCGTCGACGTCGATGTAGTGACCGGCGAACGTGCCGCGCAGAACCCAGTGCCCGTTGTGGTGATGTTCGACGAGGCCGACTTGACGGATCCAGGGCGCGGTTGGCGCTGAGCGATCTCGGGCGTCTCCGAGTGCCTTCTCGGCCGCAGTCACGGCATCGAACCGCAGCAGAGCGAACTCGAGTAAGGACACAAGTTCTCCTTGGTGGGGTTCATTTCGTCCGTTTACGCTTTGACCTGGGCGCCGAGGTCGGCCAGTTCCAAGACGGCGTTGGCGAAGGCGTCCGGAGCCTCCTGGGGAAGGTTGTGGCCGGCCTTGGGTACTTGGTGGTGGAGGCGAGGGCCGGTGAAGTGGTGCGCCGACGAGGTGCCGTCGGTCGCTGGGAAGTTGCCGTCGGCCAGACCGTCGAGAGTGACGGCCGGGACGGTGATCGGTGGCAGCGCCGCGAGCCGGTCTTCAACCTCGTGGTAGGGCGAATGGTCGGGCGCGAGTCCGAGTCGGTGGCGGTAGGAGTGAAGGACAACGTCGACGTAGTCAGGGTTGTCAAAAGCGACCGCGGCCCGGTCGAGAGTTGCCTGGTCGAAGTGCCAGGCCGGGGAGTTGCGCGTCCAGATCACGTTCGCGATCTCGCGCCGGTTCGCCTGCAGTCCAGCACGGCCGCGGTCGGTCAGGAAGTAGTAGAAGTACCAGAACCCGGCTTCGAGATCGGGACGAACGGGGGTCATCGCGCTGGCGATGTCCTGGATCAGGTAGCCGTTGACTGAGACGATCCCGGTGCAGCGATCGGGCCACAGCGCGCCGGCCACACAAGCCGCGCGCCCGCCCCAGTCATACCCGGCGAGGATCGCGCGGGGAATGTCGAGCGCGTCGAGCAGGTCGATCACGTCGGTTCCGATCGCGGCTTGCTGGCCTGATCGCGGAGAGCTCGAGTCAAGGAAGCGGGTCGGCCCGTGCCCGCGGAGGTAGGGGACGATGACGCGGACTCCTGCGCCAACCAAGCGGGGGATCACGTCGACGTAGCTGTGGATGTCATAGGGGAAGCCGTGCAGCAACAGCGCGGGGTCACCAGTGCTGGGACCGGCTTGGAAGTAGGCGATCTCAAGTGTCCCGGTACGGGCGTAGCGCAACGGCTCGAGCCGTGCCAGGGCGGCGTTCACGCCGCACGCTCCTGCATCCAGTCGCGAAGGTCGGCGGGCAGCTCGGGTGCCTGCAGCGCGGTGGACAGGAGGTGACGCTCGCCCAGGAGCGCGCGGAACACGAGAGCGCTGGTGACTGCGTGTGCGGGCCGGTTGAGCACGGTGATCTCGTCGCCGGCGGCGATGTCGCCCTCGCGCACGATCCGTAGATATGTTCCGGGGCGACCGGCGGTAGCGAAACGCTTGAGAAACCGCGGGTCTTCCATCCGGATCCCGAGCTTGAAGCACGGGAGGCGCGGTTGGGCGACCTGCAGCAGCGCCGACCCCACTGCCCACTGCTCGCCGATCACCGCCTCGGAGACCGGGAGGCCGTTCACCGTCAGGTTCTCGCCGAACGGCGCGACTCCGAGTCGGTGCTGCAGTTCGTTCTCCCACCAATCGATGTCCTCGCGCGCGTACACGTACACGGCCTTGTCGGGTCCGCCGTGGACGGTGCGGTCGGCCTGATCGTCGCCGAGCAGGTTGACCCCGCGGAGGGGTACCCGGCCAGAGGCCGGATGCTTCCAGATCGCGGTCAGCACGGTGTGGCCGTTGACCTCCACGGGCCGTGGTGCGCCGACGTTCACCGACTCGACAACGCCGCGGGCGGCTGGCGAATGTCTGGTCACCTCAGCCGGTCCCGAGTGCCTGGCGCAGGAACTCTGTGGCCTGGGCGATGGCGGCGCGGGTGGCCTTGGCCTCGCTCATCGCGTTGAGGAGCATGAAGTCGTGCACGACGCCGTCGTAGCGCACGGTGGTGACGGGGACGCCGGCGGTGCGCAGCTTGGCCGCGTAGGCCTCGCCCTCGTCGCGCAGCACGTCGGCCTCGTCGACGAACAGCAGCGTCGGCGGCAGCCCGGTGACCTGCTCGACGGTGGCCTGGTTGGGCGAGGCGGTGATCTCGTCGCGCTGGTCGAGGTCGGGGATGTAGGCGTCCCAGAACCACTCCATCGCTTTGCGGGTGAGGTAGTACCCCTCGGCGAACTCGTCGTAGGACGCGGTGTCCATCGCGGCGTCGGTCACCGGGTAGTACATCGAGGCCTGCACGAATTTCACGTCGCCGCGCTCCTTGGCCATCAGCGTGAGCGCCGCGGTCATGTTCCCGCCGACGGACTCGCCGGCGACCGCCATCCGGTTGGCGTCCAGTCCGTGGCTCGCGCCCTCGCGCGTGACCCATTGGGCGGTGGCGTAGCCCTGCTCGATCGCTACCGGGTAGCGCGCCTCGGGCGAGTTGGGGTACTCGACGAACAGCAGCGCCGCGTGGGCGCCGACGGCGAGCTCGCGCACGAGGCGGTCATGGGTGGCGGCGTTGCCGAGGATCCAGCCTCCGCCGTGCATGTAGATGATGACCGGCAGCACCCCGGAGCTGCCGGCCGGCCGGATGATGCGCACCTTGGCGTCGCCGACGTCGGCGGGGACGGTGATCCACTCCTCGTCGATCGGCAGCTTGTCGACGGGCGCGGCCTGCAGGTCATCGAGCACCTTGCGGGCCGCGGCGGGCTCGAGCTCGTAGAGGAACGGGGGTGTCGACGTGGCGTCGACGATGGCCTGGGCGGATGGCTCCAGGACGATGCGGGACTGAACGGCCATGGCTGACTTCCTTTCTGATCGGTGCGGCGGAGGTGAGGGCTACGCGGCGGCGGTGGCGGGCGCGGGCTGCCGCAGGAACGCGAGGAGCTGGTCGTTGACCTCGTGGGCGTGGGTGACGCACATGACGTGCGGCCCGCCCTCGATCTCGACGTAGTGGGCGTCGGGCAGCGCGGCGTGCAGACGCCGGCCTTGCCCCTCGATCGGCAGGATTCGGTCCGCTGTGCCGTGCAGGATGAGCGTCGGCACGTCGATCCGGGTGATGTCGCGGCTGAAGTCCTCCAGCCAGCCGGGTGGACACGCCCACGTCGCGATCGGCGATGCGTCGGCGGCGGCGCTCCAGGTGGCGCGGACGGTTTCCTCGCTGATGCGGTGTCCGAGGTTCTCGTCGAGGTTGAACAGGTCGCCGAGCAGGCCGGTCAGCCACTTGAACCGGTCTTCGGAGATCGCCTGCTGGACTGAGTCCACCACTGCCTGGTCCGCTCCGGTGGGGTTGTCCGCGGACTTGGCGAACGATGGCGCGAGGCTCTCGATGAAGACGCACGCCCGCAGCCGCTCGGTGCCGTGGGTGCCGACATAGCGGGCCAGCTCTCCGGTACCGAGCGAGAACCCGACCAGGGTGACGTCGCGGAGGTCGAGCTCGACAAGCACGGTGTGCAGGTCCTCGGCGAGTGTGTCGAAGTCATAGCCGGCCGCCGGGCGGCTTGATCGGCCGAACCCGCGTCGGTCATAGAGGATCACGCGATGGCCGGCCTCGAGCAGGGGTGCCAGCTGCGGCTCCCACGACCGGCTGTCCAGCGGCCAGCCTGCCAGCAGCACGACCGGCGGTCCGCTGCCATGGTCTTCGTAGTACAGCTCGATCGACGACGAGTTCTCCTGACCGACGGTGATGGTGCTCACGTGGCCTCCTTGAGGGTGACGGCGGATGTCGACCACTCTTCATCAGAGAGGGCGGGCGGACTAGAGCCGCTGGCCACAGACCGACCTGTGGCTAGCCATACCATTGGCGCGAGCCCAAGCTGCGAGCATGAGGCCGTGTCCCGATCGGTGCTCGTCGTCGACGACGATGCGATCTTCCGTCGCCTTATCGGCGGGATCCTGTCTGGCTGGGGGCACACCGTGGTCGGCGAGGCCGCCGGCGTCGAGGAGGCGCTCGCGCGCGCCGTCGAACTGCGGCCGGACATCGCGCTGGTCGACATCGGGTTGCCCGACGGCGACGGCTTCGCTCTCACCCGGCAGCTGTCCGCGATGCCATGGCCACTACGAGTCGTCCTGATCTCGACCGACGCCGATGCGGCGAGCGTCCCAGCGACGCGACGCGCCGGCGCGAGCGGATTTCTGCCCAAGGACAAACTGTCGGGCCCTGCCCTGCGGCGCCTCATCGAAGACGCGTGAACGGCAATGGCGCCGGCCAACCCGCACGCCTCGCTCCGCGTCACGATCGGCGAAGACGATGTCCTGCTGCGGGAGGGCATCGCTCGACTGCTGACCGAGGCCGGGCTCGATGTCGTCGCGCAGGCGGGTGATGCCGAGCACTTTGTGCGCAGGACCCTCGCGCATCGGCCCGACGTGGCGATCGTCGACGTCCAGATGCCGCCGCGACGCGAAGACGATGGCCTGGTCGCCGCGATCGAACTGCGCCGCCGCCTGCCTCAGATCGGGGTGCTGGTCCTCTCGCAGTTCTGCGAACCCTCGTTCGCGCTCGACCTGATCGGCGACCGTCCCGAAGGAGTCGGATACCTGCTCAAGGAGCGCGTCAGGGATGTCACGACCTTCGTCGACGCCATCACCCGCGTCGCGGACGGCGGGAGCGCGCTCGACAGCGAAGTGGTCGCCCGGATGCTCGGACGCGCCGCGCCCGACGACCCCCTGCATGCGCTCACGCCGCGCGAGCGGGCGGTCCTTGCCGCGATGGCCGAGGGCAAGTCAAATATCGGCATCGCCGAGACGCTGTTCGTCACCGAAACGGCTATCGAGAAGCACGTGACGTCGATCTTGCGCAAGCTCGCGATCCCTCCAGCGAGCACTGAGCACCGCCGCGTCCACGCCGTCCTGACCTACATTCACGGATCCCGAAGGCTGCCGCTGCGAAGCAGGTGACCATCGGCGCTCGCGATGAGTGGCGGCGCGGCGGGTTCGATGCGATGCTTGCACCGTGCACGGCGCTCACCGGGACGCCGCTTCGGCCCCTGACGACGAGGCCGCGCAGACGAGGGCTGATCTGCGTGCGCTCGCCGACGAGCAGACCGCCCTGCGGCACGTGGCGGAGCTCGTGGCCGCCGGCGCCTCGGAGTCAACCGTGTTCGACGCCGTCGCCGACCATGCATGCCGTCTCCTGGGCGGGCACTTCACAGCGCTGCTGCGCTACGAGTCCGATGGGCCGCTGATCCTCGCGATGCACGGTGCCGCTGCTGTCGAGCACTTCATGCACGTCGGCATGCGTATAGCGGCGGAGGGCGACGGGGTTGTCCAGCGCGTCCAACGCACCGGCCACGCCGCCCGGGTCGACAGCTACGGCGGCGTGCCTGGCTGGAACGCGGGCATCGCGCGGGACCTCGGATTGACCAGCGGCGTAGGCGCCCCGATCATCACCGAAGGCCAGGTGTGGGGCGTGATCACCGTGCTTGGGTCGCAAGCGCCGCTGCCCGCCAGCGCCGAAGCGCGACTGGGGATGTTCGCGAGGCTCGTTGCCATGGCGATCGCCAACGCGCAGGCACAGACCAACGCGACGGCGCTGGCGGAGGAGCAGGCCGCGCTGCTTCGTGTCGCGGAACTGGTCGCGCGTGGCGTCACACCGGAAGAGGTGTTCGCCGCGGTCGCGACGGAGGCATCTAGGCTGCTCGAGGGCGAGGCGATGACGCTGACGCGCTTCGAGAGCGAGCAGGAGCTCGTCGTCGAGGCGGCCTGTGGCGGACCTGCGACGGTCGGCACGCGGATCCCGTTTGCGGCCGAGACCCTTCCTGACTGGCTTCGGCGTGGGGATCGCATCGTGCGCGTCGACGACTACACCCGAGAACGAGATGCCGAACTTGCGGCCCAGTTCGGCCTCACGGCGGCCGTTGCCGCCCCGATCTCGGTACAAGGCGAAGTGTGGGGAATGCTGACTGCGACCTCTGACGCCCAGCCGCTGCCGCGCGGCACCGAGCATCGACTCCAGCAGTTCGCCAAGCTCGTCGCTGCCGCCCTGGCCAACAGCCAAGCCCGTGGCGAACTTCAGGCGCTCGCCGACGAGCAAACCGCGCTGCGCCGCATTGCTGAGCTCAGCGCACAGGAGGCGCCGGCGGACGCTGTGCTCCAGGCCGTCGCGGTCCAGGCGTCCCGGCTCGCTGGCGTCGAGTTCGGCATGGTCCTGCGTTTCGTCGGGCCCGACGGCGCAAACGAGATCGTCGCCCTCGACGGCGCCCCGGCAAACTTCACGATCGGGCTGCGCGCCTCCGGCAGCGGCGACGGCTCCGTCCACCGCGTCTGGCGAACGCGCCGTGCTGCGCGCGTCGACGATCTGCAGGCGATGTCGGGCATGTGGCCGCAGATGGCAAGCGAGTTCGGTTTCTCCACCAGCGCGGGCGTCCCGATCCTCCTCCAGGAAGGAGAATTATGGGGCGCGCTCATCGTCGCTGGCCGCGTGTCGATGCCGACGGCGATCGAATCGCATCTGGCCGATTTCGCCGAGCTTGCGAGCACGGCGATCTCCGCCGCGCACACGCGCGGACAGCTGCGTGTGCTCGCCGACGAACAGGCCGCGCTCAGGCGTGTGGCCGAGCTCGTCGCGCGGGAGGCCCCACCGGACGAGGTACTCGAAGCCGTCGCGGTGCAGACGTCGCAGCTGGCCGGCGTTGATTTCACGACCCTGTTGCGCTTCGAGCCCGACGGCTCAACCGAGATTGTGGCCCTTGATGGTGCTCCGGGAGACGTCAAAGTCGGGATGCGCGCACCCGGTCACGGCGATGGTGCCGTTCAGCGCGTGTGGCGAACGCATCAGGCCGCGCGCATCGACAACCTGGCCAACATGTCAGGCCAGTGGCCGCAGGTGGCCCACGGATTCGGGTTCTCAGCCAGCGCCGCGGTCCCGATCCTCTTGGAGAGACGACTGTGGGGGGCGCTCGTAGTCGTGGCCCGCAACGAGCCGCTGCCGGCGGCGATCGAGAAGCAGCTGACGAATTTTGCCGAGCTCGTGAGCACCGCGATTTTGGCTGCCCAGACTCGCACTGAACTGCGCGTGCTCGCCGAGGAGCAGGCGGCACTGCGTCGTGTGGCGGAGCTGGTCGCTCGCGGGGCGGCGCTGGAGGAGGTGTTCGCCGCGGTCGCCAACGAGGCGTCAAAGCTGCTCGGTGAGATCGCAACCGCACTGCTGCGGTATGACCCCGACGAGGATGGCGTGGTCGTCGCCGCCTGTAACAGCCCCACCCCGGTCGGAACGCGACTATCTAAAGGTGCGAGGCGACCCTACGTTGACGCGGGCGTCACCGTCCCGATCGCGGT
Source organism: uncultured Actinomycetota bacterium (assembly GCA_963758035.1). Taxonomy (GTDB): domain Bacteria; phylum Actinomycetota; class Thermoleophilia; order Solirubrobacterales; family Solirubrobacteraceae; genus Palsa-465. The sequence continues at coordinate 673,822 of CAVWTW010000007.1, read as the reverse complement.
CGAGGGGCGCATGTGGGGTGCGCTCACGGCGAGCACTCCGGGGACGCCGCTCCCCGTCGCGACCGACGAGCGCCTCGAGCAGTTCGCCGAGCTCGCCGCCGCCGCGATCGCCAACGCCGAGAACAAGGCGAAGCTCACCATGTCACGCGCTCGCGTCGTCGCTACCGCCGACGAAACCCGCCGCCGGGTGCAACGCGACCTCCACGACGGAGCCCAACAACGGCTCGTTCACACGCTGCTTGCGCTCGGGATCGCCAAAGCGGCCGCCGCGGGTGGCCGCCCGGCAGCCGAGCTGATCGACGAGGCGATCCACCACGCCGAACGCGCCAACAGCGAGCTTCGCGACCTCGTCCGCGGCATCCTTCCGGCATCGCTGACCCGCGGTGGCCTGCGCACCGCAGTCGAGTCGCTGGTGAGCGAGATGCCCGTGCCCGTCGACCTCGACGTGACCGCGCTGAGGCTCCCGCTCGAGACCGAGACAACCGCATACTTCATCGTTGCCGAGGCACTCACGAACGTCATCAAACACGCTAAAGCCACGCGCGCGATCGTCGAGATCCGCACCGAAGAGCTCGCGCTGTCGATCGACGTCCGCGATGACGGCTCGGGCGGCGCCGACCCCGCTCACGGAACAGGGCTCACTGGGCTGCTTGACCGGGTTGAAGCGAGCGACGGCACCCTCACGATTACCAGCCCGCCGACGCTCGGTACAACACTGCACGTCACGCTGCCGCTTGGCGATCTCGCCGCCGACCACCGACCCCCTGGCCATAATACGATCTCGGGCTAGCCCTACCTCCTCAGCCCAAGGAGGCTGAGATCATGGTCGCGTGCGGGTGGCGCCCGACGAGAGCGCTGGCGCATCGTCCAGGGTCGAGCGGGGCGCAGCTCCGACCGGCGGCGGGGAAGACCGACCGGTCAAGCCGTTCTCCCATTCGCGCTATGGCGCGGGTCGGGGTCGGGGTCGGGGCTGGCCGACCAGACGCGCTGCGGGCGCGTCGTCGCAGTGAGCGTTGGTGCGTGAGACGGCAACGCGGCCGGCTCCCTATGGCTTCAGCAGACGCCCCGAAGCGTCCGGTGGTCGATCCCTTGCGAACAGGCTCGCTGCGTCAATGCAAGCTGCAGTGGCGACCGACGCGATCACGGAGTGCTTGTCGTCGTCCGGATCTGGGCGTCTCGGGAGTTGGGGTCAAGACGCCGCTTCGCTTGGCAGGAGAGGCGGCGCTGGAGGCGAGTGCGACCGAGTCTCTCGAGCGAGTGTGATGCCGATGATGCGGGGCGACTTTGGGCACCAGGATCGCGACCATTCGCCGTGTTGTTTGCGGCTCGGTTGCGCACACGTTGCCGCTCGGGAGGCGGTGCTCAGTTGAGGTCACGCGAGCGGCCGGCTGTATCGACCGCTCGCTCGCCCGACGGCATATAGCTGCCAGATTCCGGGCACGCCCTTGAGTTCGTGTCTGCCGCGATCGGCGTACTGAATGCCGGAACCCGCGACGAGGTCTGTGACGGTCGAGGACACGAGGATCTCTGACGGCTCGCCGAGCGTGGCGACGCGAGCGCCGAGATGGACCGCTATGCCGCCGATGTCCTCGCCGCGCAGCTCGATCTCGCCGGTGTGAACCCCGCCGCGGACTTCGATCCCCAGCGGCCTGACCGCGTCCCGGATCGCGCACGCGCAATCGATCGCGCGGGCGGGACCGTCGAAGGTGGCCAACGTGCCGTCGCCGGTTGCTTTGATCTCAACGCCACGAAATCGGCTCAGCTCCGCGCGGACAACATCGTCATAGCTGTCGAGTAGGTGTCGCCAGCGCCGATCCCCCAGGTCTGCCGCCCGCGCTGTCGATCCGACGATATCGGTGAACATCACCGTCGCCAGGACCCGTTCGGAGCGGGGTGCGGGCCGGCTGCCGGTGATGAATTCGGCGATCTCTTCGACCAGCTGCTCACCACTGCTGCCGGTTAGATGATGATCGCCGCCCGGGATCTCGACCAGGCGCGACCCATCGATGTGGGCGTGCAGATAACGGCTGTGCTCGACCGGGACAAACCGATCACCGGTCGTGTGCAGCACCAACGTGGGCGCCTGAATCAGCGGCAGCGCCGCGCGAACGTCGATCTCGCTGACCATCGCCACCAGCGCCCGCGCCATGCCCGGACTCGCCGACAGCCGCTGGTGGCGACCCCACCACGCTCGATAGCTCAGATCATCAGCAAGGCTTGGCGCGGTCAGTCCAACATCAGCTGCCGAACCCCAGGTCTGCTCAATCGAAGCGCTAAACCCGTCCAATGCGTCCCGGCGGTAACCGTGCGGATAGTCCTCGCTCCACGAGAGCCGCGGATAGGACGCGTAGGTGATCAGCGCCCTCACGCGCTCCGGATGGCTCGCCGCGAACAGCATCGCCAGCGCTCCGCCCTCAGAGATCCCGAACACCGCGGCGCGTCGGGAATCGGCGGCATCCATGACGGCGCGAACATCGTCCATTCGCTCCTCGAGCGTGGGCGCGCCCGAGACCGGGTCAGACATCCCCGTCCCGCGCTTGTCGAACACGATCACGCGCGCGAACGACGCCAAACGGCGGTAAAACCCCGCCATCAACGGGTGCTCCCACATCGCTTCCAAATGACTGGTGAACCCCGGCACAACCACCAAGTCAACCCTCCCGGCACCAAACACCTGATAGGCGACATGCACCTCACCACTGCGGGCGTAGCGCGTCTCGGGAATGTCGATCACCAGACCAACAGTCTGGCCCACAACCCATCACGACGACGACCGCCTACCGCCCCGGGCAGCCCAACACCTTCCAAACACGAGCACCAACCTCAAACGACCGCGCCGTCGTCCGCCGGCGGCTCCTCCGTTTCGGATGGCTGAGCCGGAAGCGCGCGAGAACGGGGCGTCGGCTTGCGAGCTCGTCTGACGCGCGGCGAGTTGGGGCTGGTGACCGATCGGTCAGACCAACTCGCGGCTATGCCCGCGAGATGAGGCGATCCCCCCGTGACGACGCGACCGTCCGTCGCTAGTGTCCCCGGCGACCCCGGCGGGTGGGCACGATCCCGCCGGGTCGCACGGTTCAGGAGGCGGTTGCGATGGATGTTGATTGGGAGCTCGTCAGGTCGGGTCCGGATACCGCCGATCATGGCGTCTTGTTGTTGCCGGGTGGCGCGAACGCGGCAAGGTCGTACAGCGAGGTCATGGCGCAGCCACTGCTTGCCGGGACTCGCCTAGTCGCCGCGACCCTGCCGGGGAACGTCGGCACGCCACCTCCAAACGACTTTTCCGTCGAGAACTATGCGCGGCTCGCCGCAGAGCTCGCCGCGGGCAACGACTGCGACGTCGTCGTGGGATTCAGCATGGGAGCGACCGTGGCGCTTGAAATGGCCGCCTCAGGGGCTTTCAAAGGACCACTGGTGCTGCTGGGCGTCAGCCTGTCACGCGGGGACGAGCCCGCGTTCTTCCGCGCGATCGTTGACGTGTTGGGTGGTCTCCCGTGCGCGATGCTGATGAGGATGTCGGCCATCGCGGTGAGGTCGGCCCGAGTGTCTGACGAGCACCGTGCCCAGATGCGCGCTGACTTCCGCAGCAACGACCCGCGGATCCTGCGCCGCGGTCTGCGCGCCTACCTGGAATACCTCGGTAGACACGAGTCGCCCGCCGACCGTCTTTGCGCCGCCGGCGTGCCGACGTGGATAGTCCATGCAGAAAAGGGCGACGGTGGGCTGACCACCCAAGAGCGCCGTACGCTCGAAGCCTGTCCGCGCACGAACGTGATCACGATTCCGGGCACCTGCTACTTCCTCCCCGACGAGGAACCCCAGCGAGTGGCCGAGATCATCGCCAAGGCGGTCGGCTACGCGGAGTGACTTCTCGGCGCCGACCACCGAACCTCGGCATGGCCCCACGGCGAATGTCACACGCCACCCACCGCTCGTCGACCCCAGCCGCCGGATGCGGCTGTCGGCCGAGTGACGCATTGCACCACACCGGCAACCAAGGAGCGTGCGCCCGCTGCTCTCGGTCAGCTCGACAGTCTCGCGGCGGTTCCCAGGAGCCCGTCTGACTGCACCTTTTCCCCGATACGCGCTCCGGCGATCGCGCTCGCTCGCTCGCTCCCCGTGATCGAACAGGGGCACACTAACAACCGCGCCCGGTCGGTGTGCGCTCGCTGAGCGTTGGTCTAGGGACGCGGTCGAGGCCGGCGCGATGGCATCAGTTCATGCCCGCGAGCGCTCGCTGGAGGGCGATCCGCATGAGAAGGCGCATCGTTGGCCGCGCGGGGGAACGTCCCGTTCGCATAACTAGACTGCCCGGCCGTGCCTCCCGGCCGCCTGGTCATCCGCGCGATGGAGCTCGTCGACTTCGATGTCCGGATCGCCTACTTTCACGAGGCGACAGACGAGCATCTCAACCGGCTCGGGGTCGACCGCTTTCGACTTCCGCCGCCGGACGCTTGGCGAGCCTCGTTCCAGCAGAATCTCGCCCGCGCGATCGACGAGCGGTCCGAGTACGGGCTCGTCTGGGAGGTCGACGGGATCCTTGTCGGCTTTAGCACCGCCGACCAGATCCGGATCGGAGACGAGGCGCACATGCACCTGCACATCATCGATCCTCAGCGCCGAGCGTCCGGGCTGGGGACCCAGTTTGTGCGTTTGACCGCGGCGCACCTGTGCGACGTGTTGCGCCTCAGGCGCCTGTACTGCGAGCCCAACGCGTTCAACGCCGCCCCTAATCGCACCCTGCAGAAGGCCGGATTCAGGTACGTGTGCTCACGCGAATGCCGGCCCAACCCGATCAACACTCATCAGACCACAACGATCTGGGTCTACACGCCAGCAGCCCCCACCTGAGCGGCGACGGTCCGGCGCTGACCCGCGAGCTCGCGTCAGCCCGAACCGTCATCACCGCGCCTCGACGCTCGGGGAAGCTTCCCGAACCCGTCCGGCAGCCCTTGGTCTTGTGCGATGGCGACGTCGGCGGCGCGGAATGGCACCGCACAGCGCCGCAGGAGTCTTGTCTTCTTACCCGATGGTCTTGAGGCCGAGCAAGCGCTGGACGTCGACCATCTGCAGACCGCCAAGTAGATCATCGCGGCGGTGGCCGCGGATGTTGACTGTCATGGGGTTGCACGGTCCCGGCCCCGTGCCGGCGGTGGAGGTGTAGGTGACACGAGCCAGGGTCCGGTCATGCTCGCCGCGGAACTCGTACTCGAAGGAACGGGGCGACAGCGTGACACCGCAGTTGAATTCGTCCGGTTGGACGATCTGGGTGGCGTTTACCAGCTCGACGATCCGATCGACTTCACGCCGACGCGAAACGGTCAAGGTCCGCAACGGCCGGCCCGCCTGGGTGATCCGCACGTCCACGCTCCGCGTTGCCACGGGGATGCGCTCGTCTGCGGGACGCGCCGACACCCAGATCGATTCCGCCTGAGCAAACACGCTCGTCCGGCCACGCCCCACCGTCGTCACGGACACATACAGATGCCGGTCTGCCAGGGCATCACCAACCGACGGCCACGCAAACTCGACCCAACGGTCGTAATCCGGCTTGCCCGGCCGATCGTCATATCCGGAGGCGAAGATCGTCGACCCAACCGGCGCGTGCCCGCGTACGTAGCCCAGACTCGACCTGATTGTTCCCGGTACCGCCCACACCTCCGCGGCGTCCGCGTGGTTGTCGGCGCCCTCCAGCTCATGCAGCTTCGAGCGCGGAATCTCACGAGACCTGGTCGCTGTCACCGGCAGCCGCAATTCAGCCAGCAGCCGAGACGCATCCAGATAGGCCATCCGTTGATTCTTGACCGTCTGAGCGTGCCCGCCGTAGAGCCCCACCGGTCGATTTGCCGCTTCGCCGACCGAAACGACCAAGAGCCCCGCCACACACCACGCCCCCAGCACTCCAACGCACCTCATCCACGACATCCTCCCACCTTGCCGGCAAAACGAGTGGCCCGAGACCCCACACGGCGGTCAACGCTCGGTCGTCGAGACGCGCTCGGCAGCCGGATCTACCTGCCGTGCCGCGTTCGATGGTCGATGGCTCAGCGGACGGGGGTGGGATCCTTCTGGGTGTGTTTGAGCGATTTACCGAGCGCGCGCGCCACGTCGTCGTCCTGGCTCAGGAAGAGGCCCGGGCGCTGGGGCACCAGTACATCGGCACCGAGCACATCCTGCTCGGGCTGCTGCGCGAACAAGAAGGCATGGCCGCCCGTGCTCTGGGGTCGCTTGATATCACGATTGAGGGCGTGCGCGGCCAGGTGGTGCGGATGGTCGGCTCTGGTGAGGAGGTCACCTCCGGCCAGATCCCGTTTACACAACGCGCGAAGAAGGTGCTCGAGCGCGCGCTGCGCGAATCCCTGAGCCTCGGGCATAACTACATCGGCACTGAGCACATCCTGCTCGGGCTCATCTCCGAGGACGCAGGCGTCGTCTTCCGCACACGCCCCGATCCCGTCAGCGACCGCGAGGAGCACGAGGGCGTCGCCGTCCGCGTCCTGCACGACCTCGGCGTCGACGCAGAAAGGATCCGCAACGAGGTGATCCGGCTGATCTCGAGCCCGGAAGCGCGGCCGTATGCGGTCTCGCGAGCGTCGGAGGTGAGCTCGGAGACGTCGATGAGTGTCAACCCGTCGGCGATCGTGCGCCGGCTGCTGATGAGCGCCACCGCCCGAGCGCTCCACGGCGGCCGCTCAGAGGTTGACGTCGCCGATCTTCTGCTCGCTCTCACCGGCGATGAGGCGACCTCACGGCTGCTCGCAAGCCTCGGAGTCGACGTCACGGCCGTGCGCGACGCGCTCGAACGAACAGCTCCATCCGACTGACTGCGATGTCGACCAGCAGCGCATACCTTCGCCGCCTTAGAGCCGCCCGCGCTCACGGCCGTGACGCTCGTCGCAGTCACCGTTGGGCTGCGTAAGCATCGTCGGCACCAGGCTCCCCCGGCCCCGGACCGGTTCAATGTGTTGCGGTGGCCAACCTGGCGGTAAGGGATGCCTCGGGTCCCGCAAGGGAGAAGGCCAGGAAGTAGACCCCGGTCATCCGCCACCGTTCGCTGAGCGTTCGGCGTATGAGACCGACCGAGGCGCTGGACGCGGCTGAGCAGCAGCTCTGGAGTCAGATGGCGACATGTCCAGGTGGCGTGGCGTCCGGGTCATCAACGTCGACCGCCCGGGCCCGGCCTCCCAGGTGGGGGTGAGCGAGGAACGCTCGCTGCAGCGAGCCCGGACCGCCGAAATAGGTCCAGTCGTCGTCCCACAGGTTGCTGGCCAGCCAGAGCCGATCGTGAGGAAACATCACATCAGGTAGACGTTCTTGCGGAGAGTCCCGGCGGTCGTCGCCTCGCCACGCTGCAGCCTGCTCGGGCCCAGCCTCGATGATGACGTAGCCGCCGTTATAGAGCGCGACCTGGAGAGCGTCATCGAAGATGATGTTGGAGTCGGGACCCCGTTGGAGGTAGCCAAGCCGCCAGGGCTGCTCGGGAGTGTGTGCCGCGAGCACGTCAACGACGTCTGGAGCGAAACGGTCGACCTCGTGCGGCCTCCAGTCATGATCGCCGCTGTATGGCAGTTCCAGCGTCCAGTAGGCCTCAAACGCCGGTGGGATCACGCACGTGATCTTGACGCCGCCCTCGTCGGTGCCGTCCATGATCCAGGCGACATCGAGATCAGCTCCGATCTGCCACGCCCGTCCATCTCGCATCCGCGTCACTCGCGACGGCTCCACGAGGCGAGCGTAAATCACCGACGACGGCCACGCTGAGGCGTACGCTCACACGAACCGGCGGCACTCACGCGGGGCTTATCGCTCGCCTCGACACGTCTCCTTCCGACCGAATCCGCCGACAGCCTCGGCCAGGGGCAGCCCACGGTGGAAGCCGACGGCCGTCCCTCACTGTGGGCTCGTTGCAGTCAACGTTGGCCCGTCAGATGCCTGCAACGAGGATCTCGTCGCGACCTCCCCCGGACCTGTTGCTCTAGGGGAGCTCGGCCGATAAACTCGTCCACAGCTCCTTCGCACTGAGCCAAGGAGAAGACGCAAGCCCCGGAGGGCCAGTCCGAGGACATCTCTGCGAAGAGATGTCGCCTAGGACGGGAGCCGGGGCTTACGCATCTCGAGGGCGAACTGATGTAGTCCAGGTCGTCGACCACGCCCGTGGCACGCAGGACCTCCAGCGGCCCGTCGTCGATCTGTAGGAGGTGCTGGCGCACCGCGCCGCAGATCCCATCGGCGAGCCACAACAGGCTCTCGCTCTTGTCGCGCCACTGGTAGGCCAGCTCGCCGGGGCGCTGCAAGGCGTTGAGAGCGTCGAGGATGACCGCGCGGTCGCGCCGATCTTCGAGGTCGCCGCGGCTTTCGATGAGCAACAGGGAGGCACCGTCGCGGACGATCTTGGGTACGACGGCCCGCAGCGCGCCGGCGCGTGCGGCCTCAAGCTTCCTACGGCCAGTGGGGTAGTGCACACAGATATGGGCGACGGCGCCGAGCTCGCCCAGCACGTCGATGATGGCTCGCCGCGCGGTGGGGCCTTCCTCGTGCCAGTGAAACGGGCGGCGGCGCGCCGTGCCGGCAAAGACGCCGGTGACGGCGGCTCGTGCCTCATCTTCGTCGGCAACGATGACCGCTGCGCCGACGACGTAGGCAATGCCACCGGGCAACTCGGGTAGGTTTCGTCCAAGACGGCCAGCACGACGTCAGGATGCCGCGTGGCGAGGTCGGGTGGTCCGCGACCGGCGGCTGGCCTGGCTGTCCGACGGCGCAGGCGAGTCAAGCCCTGAGGCCGGCGACGAGCCGCGAGACCTGTGGCCGACTATGACCGCTCTTGTGGCCGTCCTGCGGCCGACCCGGTCTCCGCTCACCCGCAAATAGCGGAATTCCTTCGTGCGAACGCTGCGACGCTTCGCGCTGCAAAAGGCCTGCAGCGGGGCGAAGGTCAGAGACCTTCGCACCCGCTGCAATCAGTGGAGACGGCGGGAATTGAACCCGCGTCCGCGGTCGCGCAAAAGGTGGCGTCTACGAGCGTAGCCGGCACTCTGATCTCATCCCCCGCTCGCCTTGCCGGCATGGGTTGTGGGGGACCAGCCTCATTGAGAGTCCCCGGTTTTGGCTGAAGCGGGCCTCCGCGGGCAAGCCTGCTAAATGATCCTGGCGACTCCGCCGCAGGCGAGCCGGAGACCAGGACGCTCACGGCTTAGTGGTTAAAGACTAAGCGGCGAGCGCGTACTCGTGAGAGTCCGCACTTATTGTTTTGCCGGGAGTTTTACGAGGCCACCCGACACCTCGACTCGCAACCACCCCCACGAACCGACCACGTCGAAGCCTGTCGTCCCCGGGGGTATGTGTCGTCCTTGATTATAGGCGCGCCCGCGAGGACCTGCCTCCACGCGCATCGGGCTCGCACAGCAGCCCTGCGGCTCGGGCTCGCCGTGATGTGCGCCTTCTCGTCGCCGGTCGCTCACCTGCCACCCGGGCGGGCTGGAGGGCAAGCCCAAGCGACGCTGGGGACGGGGTCTTGCTGACGGCGAGTCCGAAATGCTGAGCTTCCAGCCAGGCGCTTGGGACACCTTCTATCCCGCCTTCGCCGCGGCGGTGCGTGGTGCTGCGGGGCCGGTGCCCGTCTCCCGTGGGACGCAGTGGCCACAGAACACGTCCTCCATGCGGCCCGCGACAGGGCTCTGATCAGGCTCTGAGCTATGTCGCGAACCGTGCCGCGCGAAGAGGCTTTCGGAACTATGAGTAACGTTTGCACACTCAAGGAATGTTGCCCTTGACTTGAGCCCTCGGATATGAGTAGCTACCACCATCCGATCAGTCGGGGCAGTCCGGCGGTGTTGCTGGTCTGTGACGGCCCATCGAGCCGGCGGCTGCGTTACCCACGCGGAAGCCGCTCACCATGACATCTGAACTTGGCACCGGTCCCTAGACCGGCGCGACGGACTGGGAGCTTCACATGGTGACTCACGTCGCAATCGTTCCCTTCAGTGATCCGGAGGCGGACGGCCCTCCGTCCATCCAAAAGGAGCTGCTCCAGGTCACGGCGGCCCTACAGGCACAGGTCGCCGGTGACTTCGCCCGCTTCTGGGACGTCTCTGCGGTTGTCTCAGCCTTCGAGTCGCTGGCTGACGTCCCGCCGCATTACATCCCGATCGCGATCACCCAAGACGACCTCCCGGGTCACCGACGAGCCTTCCACTTCACCCTTGGAGGCAGCCCATTCGCCCTCGTCAGATACGAGGAGGACTGGTCGCTCGGAGCGAGCCACGAACTGCTTGAGATCCTCTGTGACCCGACGGGCCAGGTCACGGCGAGAGGACCGTCTCTCCTCGATCGCCAAAGGCAGGAATGGGAAGAGAACGACACGCCGCAAGGCGACGTCGACTACCTGGTCGAGATTTGCGATGCCTGCGAGACGTCGACGTACAAAATCGATGGTGTGTTGGTCTCTGACTTTGTCACGCCGCGGTTCTACGACGCCGTGGAGGTCGAGGGAGAGCGCTACTCATTTACTGGAACCATCAAAGCCCCGCTGACCTTGCTCGAGGGTGGATATATCAGTTGGCGGACGCGGCTGCCGGACCCCGAGATCTTCCAGGCCGAGGCTGTCCCGCCAAAGGGAGCGATGAAGACGGTGGTCGAAAAAGCCAAGCGGAGCGAGCCCCAAACACCCTGGACCGTCGCAAACCTGACCATCGGGTCTGTCACCCCGACGCCGGCGAAGTTCTCACGGGACTGGATGGACTCGCTGGCAACGCCGTTCAAGTTTCCGGACAGCGGAAAGCCTCCGGCGTACAAGCCGCCCTCCAAGCAGTGGGCAGAGGCCTTCTATAAGGACGTCAACGCAGTCGTGAAGCTCATGGAGCTGCCACGCCAAGCGAGTCTCGATGACGTGATCAGCTACGTGCAGTACATGACCGACAAGGACAACAACAAAAAATACGGCGAGATTCCCGTCGCGGATCGTGGGCCCGAACTCGCCAAGGAATGGAAGATCCACGGTACCAAGCCGTCCGAGAACGTCCCGAACGCAGACGAGTTCACAGAGCGGCTCAGACTTCTCAAGAACCTCAAGGCAACACTGGGACTGTTCGACCCGAGCCTGCTGGATCCGGATTTCGCCCTCTGGATGTGCATGCTGACCAACTGAGCGGACCTCGATGGCGAACGTACGCCGCACGCCGTACGCGCTCTTCTATCTGATCGACGACCCAACGCTGGATCTCACGGCGATCGTGGCGGGACCGGGTCCGCTGCCTGACGGACCGGCGCGCGTCCTGGCTCTCTCGCTGCTCACCGGCAAGCAATTCCCACTCTCGCACGATGAGGCGGAGCTTCTCAGGGACATACCCGCTGGCGACTGGGTGTCCGAGGAGGAGGTCGGCCGAGGTTCAGATCTCGACGGGCTCCTCCGTGCCGGCGTCATCGTGAGCGACAGCGACGAGCCAGGCGCAACGGTGCTGCGCGAGCGCGAGGCCGCATTTCAGGCCAACCAATGGAACCTGTACGCCGCCCTGTATCACTTCATGACGCGGTGGAGCGGGGTCTGGATGGCCGAAGGCGAGGACGAGGCGACGATCCTCAGCGCCAAATCACGCGAGGCGGCGCGCAAGCTGGTTGCGGAACATGGGCGGCCGCCCCCGGCCTACGTCGAGATCGACGGCTCGCGCAAAGTGCAGCTGCGGGGGCGCGACGCCGAGGGCCAGTTGTATCGCGCTCTCCTCGCCCGGAGGACGACGCGTAGCTTCGACACCGGCGCAGCGATGTCTCTCGACCAGCTCGACGTCGCCCTGCGATACGTCTTCGGGGCGCACGGATATGCCTACAACGCGGCTGAGGAGGTCTGCATCAAACGCACCAGCCCGTCCGGCGGGGCGACCCACCCGATCGAGGTCTACCCGATCATCGCCCACGTCGACGGCGTCGAGCCCGGCATCTACCACTACAACTGCGGCAGCCACTCGCTCGGTCTGCTCGACCCGCTCGATGCCGATGGTGCCAGGCAGCTGGCGACCCGGTTCATGGGCGGCCAGGGCTACTTCGGCTCGGCGCATGTGACCTTCGTCCTGACGGCGCGCTTCTATCGCAGCCACTGGAAGTACCGCCGGCATCAGAAGGCCTACGCCGGCGTCCTGATGGACGCCGCCCACCTCAGCCAGACGCTGTATGTCGTCGCCGCGGATCTTGGCCTGGGCGCGTTCTTCACGCTGGCGATCAATGGCGGCGACATCGAGGAGCGCCTAGGCCTGGACGGTGTAAGTGAAGGCGTTATCGCGATGAGCGGCTGCGGGCCTCGCGCGGAGGAGAGCTCGCCGCTTGAGCTGCAGTTCGCTCCGGGTATGCCCCCGGAGCAGGAACGGTCCTGACTCACACCGGCCCGAGGGGCGACCCCGACATGAGCGCCTGGCGCGCCTCGCGGGCGCGGCGCGCACACTCGACGATGCCCTTACGCTCGTAGCAGGCGATAGCGGCCGCCAGATCCTCAGCCGCCCGCTCCGGTTCGTTGAGCGTCGCGTGCACCTCCGCGCGGTCACTCAAAGCATCGCCTTGCAGGAGAAGGAAATCGGTGCGCTCGGCGATCAACACCGCATGATTGGCGAGCCTCACGGCGTCCTCATCCTGAGACCCGTGGGCCATCACCCGGCTCTGCGCGCCCCGCCAGTACACCTGCGCGAGAGCGTCGTCCGCAGACGCGGAGTCGCGACTGATGAGGCTGTATCGCCCTGACTCGTCGTAACGTCCCTCTTCACAGAGCACGCGGGCCAGAAGCGCCGAGGCGGAGCTGAGACGACCCTGGTCGCCGATGCGGTCAAAGAAGCTGCACGCCGCCGTCAGCTCACCCTCTGCTCGTCCCGGAGTCCCGGCGACCAGTTCGATGAATGCGTAGAACATCTGTACGACGGCCACGGTGAGGGTGAGCCCGTAGTCCGCGAGGCGCCGCTTGCCGTCGAGCCACCGCGCGCGCGCCGGCTCAACCCGTCCGGCCATCGCCTCGAGGACGGCGAGCATCGTGTCGGTGAATGCGACGAGCCCGACGTCGCCTGCTCCCCGGTTGAGGACGTCCTGGCAGCGGGGGATCGCGTCATCGACGGGACGAGGACCGATCACTGCCGCGCGTGCCAGATCGATGAGGATCTGAGATCGCCCGCGCGCCTCGCCGCTGCGATCGCTGTGCGTGAGAGCCTTCTCCAGCGCGGATTCCATCTCCGCGCAGCGCAGTTCGATCCAATGCGCCCAGGCGATGTGTTGCCACGCCCGGGCCAGCCCGGCCTCGTCGTGAGCGCGGGCGAAGACGGGAATCACGCGTTCGGCAACGCCTCGCAGCTCTGTGACCGCCTCGGTCTCGTGAGCGCGTGAACGCCAGTACGACAGCTCGATCATCGCGCGCGCCTCCGCCAGCTCGTCCTTTGCCGCACGAGACTGCTCCAGAGCGGTCAGGAGCACCGGCTCGGCGCCCGGAAAGTCACCGCTCTCACTCAGCGCGCTGCCGAACTCGACGAGAACGTCGGGACGGCTGCCATCACTCGTCTGGATCAGCTCGCTGCCGCGCCGTAGCAGCTTGACCGACGCGTTCGTGTCCCCTCGCGCTCGCGCCCTCCGCCCCGCCGCGGCGAGCGCGTCCGCCGCACGCAGGGCGAGCCCGGGCAGTGCTTCATCGTGGCTGTCGAGCTCGGCCCGGCAGGTGTACGCGCTGTCGAGATGGAAGCCGATGAACTCCTCGAAGCCCTCGTCGCGACGTGACAGCCAATCGGCGAAACGCTCGTGGAGCGCGCCGCGCACAGCCTTCGGCGTGCTTGCGTACGCCACATCCCGGATGAGGATGTGATGAAACCGCAGCTGTTCCTCCCCCGTCAAAATGCTGCGCTCCGGCTCGATGAGCCCACGGCGGATCAGCCCACGAATGTGACTGTTAACAGACGCTCGCGCCTCGGCGGGGAGCAACTCGCGCACCGGGGACGGCCAGAATGCCCGTCCGATCACTGCCGCGCGTTCCACTATGGCGCGCTCTGCGGGACCGAGGCGGTCGAGCCTGGCCGCCAGCAGCGTCTGAAGCGTGGCTGGGATGTCGCGTCCGCGATCCCACCAGGGGTTCTCTGCGCTGATGGCCACCAGTTGCTCCATGAACAGTGGGTTTCCGCCTGCCGCATCGACAACCCGCGTCCGCTCACTTGCCGTCAGCTCGCGGCCGCTCAGTCGAAGTTCGAGCAGCAAGCCTGCCTGGTCGGAGCTGAGCGGAGCAAGCTTCATCACCTCAACGCGGGCATGCTCGTTCCACTCAACGCGTGGATCGTCGCCCCCCCAATCCAACCGCGGATCGAACAGGTCCGGGCGAGCCAGGCACAGCACCATGACGGGCGCGCTCAGCCAATCGACGAGGTAGGTGACGAGCTTGAGCAACTCGAGACTGGCCGAGTGCGCATCATCGATGATCAGCAGCAGAGGACGATCAGCCGCGATCGACTCGAACAGGGCACGGAATGCCCAGGGGACCTGGTCTCCTGCGATGTCGCCTTCCCCAAGCCCGAGTGCCTCGATGACGATGTCAGCCACGACGTCCGAGTCGGCACCTCCGTCGAGCAGCTCACGGATCGCCTCGGGTGAATCATCGCCGGCAGCGAGTGACAGTGCCTCGCGCAACGGCCAAAACGCAATCCCCTCTCCATAGGACAGGCAGTGGCCGTTGAGTACGGTGGCATCCTTGCTCAGCTGCTCGGTCAGCTCAAAGGCCAGGCGCGATTTTCCGATCCCAGCGTCGCCGGTCACGACGAGCATCTGAGCAGTGCGGTCGCGAGCCGCGCGGGTGAAGACCGCACGTGCGGCGGCGATTTCATCCCCACGCGCGACGAGGGGCCCGCTTGAGGCCAGGCGCGCCATCCCGGGATCCGCGACCAGGTCGACGAGGCTCCAAGCGTCATCGTCCAATGCGGCCTCGACGCGAACGTGCTCGGGCACGAGCCGTCTTGTGGCGTCGGTCAGCAACACCTGACCCACCGACGCATTCCGCGACAACTGCGCGGCGGCGCTCAGCGGCTCGCCGAAGACGTCGTCGTGCGCGGCGGCGACGACCTCGCCGGTGTCGACGCCCATTCGGATCTCAACCCGGTCGGCGTCCCCGGGTGGGAGCGAGCTTGCGATCGACCGAAGTTCGAAGGCCGCTCGCACCGCTCGAAGGGCGTCGTCCTCCTTTGTGACGGGAAGGCCGAAGATCGCGACCGTCTCTCCGCCGGCGCTGGGAACGAAGGCGCCTCCGTGGTATCGGACGACTCGCTCCACTTCGGCGCGAGCCGAATTGAAGAGGTTGCGTGCCACCTCCGGGTCGGAGCGGTCAATCGGGGCGAGGCTCACGACCAGGACGGTCGCTGTCTTGCGCACGGTGACGGCAACCTCGCGTACGGGATCCGCGATCTCGACCTGATCGAGCTGAGGCACGGCGGCCGGCGCTGGGGAGGGGTCAGGCCCAGGCACCACCACCGGAACGATCGCGGCGTCTGGACCCAGGAGCACCGGATCCTGTCGGAGAATCGCCTGCTCGAGGTCACGAAGGCTGGCGCTCGGTTCGACCGCGAGCGCCTCCACCAGTGTTCGTCGCGCTCGCTGGAAGGCGTCAAGGGCGTCGGCCTGCCGTCCACATCGATACAGCGCGAGCATGAGCTGACCGTGTGGGCGCTCGCGAAACGGCTGATCGCGCACCAGCGCCTCGAGATCGGCGATCACCTCAACGTGGTGTCCCCGGGCAAGCCCTGCCTCGACCAGTTCCTCGCGGCAGGCCACCCTCAGTTCCTCGAGGCGGGCGATCGTCGGTTGGGCGAACGGCTCGTAGGTGAAGTCCGCCAGTGGTGCGCCCCGCCACAGTGCGAGCGCCTCTCCGAGGACGCGGGCCCCCGTCTCAGGATCCCCGGCCGTGAGGGCCGATCGGCCCTGGCTGTACAACGCCTCGCACCGACTGGCGTCCACTTCATCAGGCTCGACCCGTATCAGATAACCCGGCGGCTTTGTCTCGAGGCGGGCACTTCCCGACGCCAACGCCCGCCGGAGTCGCGAAACGAACACCCGCACGGTGTGCGTCGCGGTGGGGGGAGGGTGTTCGCCCCACAGTTGGTCCACCAAGAGGTCCGTTGACACAACTTCATTGGGGGCCACGATCAGGGCCGCCAGAAGCGCTCGTTGACGGGGGCCTCCTAAGGCCGCGGGCGCGCCTCCATCGACCCGCACCTGCAACGGGCCGAGGATGCCGAACTCCAAAGCGGCGCCCACGGGGCAACGCTACCAGCTGCTCTCTGTGTGGGGAACAACATGCCGGCACGGCGGATCGTCCCCGATCGAATGGACAATCGTCCAGTCAGACCGAAGACCTGCGTAAGAAGCGCCGTGGGGCTGCGACAATCCTCTGCAGGAACATGGAGTACGGCGACACACCAACCCCCTTGGTCAGCGGCGGCGCGCCGACCCCGACGCTGCCCGAACCGCCCGTCTACCCGGCGCCACCCGACCTCGAGACGCCCCCGAGCGCCGGCGACGCCCTCGGTCGCCCCCAGCAGCGCGAGTCCTTCTACAAGCGCCGCATCGCCCCCATCGGCGTCGCGATCCTCGCCTTCCTGGCCAAGATCAAGTCGATCCTCCTGTTGCTGCCCAAGGCCAAGGTCCTGGTCACGGCAGGCTCGATGGCCGTTTCGATCGCCGCTTACACCACCATCTGGGGCTTCTGGTTCGCCATGGGCTTCGTCGTGCTGCTCCTCGTGCACGAGATGGGCCACGTCATCCAGCTGCGCCGCGAGGGCCTTCCGGCGTCAGCCCCGATGTTCATTCCTTTCCTGGGCGCCGTCGTAGCTGCCAAGTCGCTGGGCCGCAACGCCCTGGCTGAGGCGCGGGTGGGGCTCGCCGGGCCGATCCTGGGGACGCTCGGCTCGGCGGCGTGCCTGGTCATCTGGCAGATCACCGGCCATGACTACTGGCGCGCCCTCGGCTACACCGGGTTCTTCCTCAACCTCTTCAACCTGCTGCCCGTGGTGCCGCTGGACGGTGGCCGGGCGATGGCCGCGATGTCCCCGTGGATGTGGTTCGCGGGCTTCTTCGGCATCGCGGTCCTGGCCTTCGTCTTCCCCAACCCGATCATCATCCTGATCGCGCTGCTCGCCGCCTATGAGACCTACCGGCGCTGGGAGCAGCGTCGCCGGGGCAGCCTCGAGAGCCAGGCCTACTACCGGGTTCGCCCCCGTGACCGACTGCTGGTCGGCGCCGTCTATCTCGGCCTGGTCGCCGTCCTGGTCATCGGGATGAGCGCCGCACACCTGCCGCGCACGCTCGGTTAGAGCAGCGCGGCGCAACCGCCGCAACCCCGCCCGGGGAGAAGGGCGGCCTACCGGCCGGGGAGAAGGGCGACCTACTGGTAGCGGGTTGTCTGCTCGTCCCGCGGGACGTACGTGCGAGTCGTCGTGGTGCGGTTCTGGCGCGACCAGACGAACGTGTACAGGAGCGAGAGGACGAGCCCGAGGATGCCGAGCACGAACAGCACGGTGCCGGCGGTCTGCAGGTTGATCCAGCTGACGTGGGCGGTGACCGCCCACTTGAGGATCGCCCCGACCCCCATGAGCACGATTGATGAGCCTATGGTCATGTCCAGGTGCTACCCCGCTTGCCCGGGCCCCACGCACTGCGTGCAACCAGCCTCGCAGCCGCGCTGTGTCAACGGCCGACTTCGCGCAGCTCGCGCTGGACCTCGCGCTGCGTGTCGCGCGTACGGATCGCCTGGCGCTTGTCGTACAGGTCCTTGCCCTTGGCCAGGGCGATCTCGACCTTGGCCTTGGAGCGCGCGCCCGCGAAGTACAGGCGGGTCGGGACCAGCGTGAGCCCACGCTCCTGGGTGCTTCCCATGATCCGCTCGATCTCTGACTTGTGCAGTAGCAGCTTACGGGGCCGCTCGGGGTCGTGATTGTCGCGTGCGGCCGCCCCGTAGGGCGGGATGTAGACCCCGATCAGCCACACCTCGCCGTCGCGGACCGTCGCGTAGGCGTCCTTGATCTGGGCCTTGCCCTCGCGCAGGGACTTGACCTCGGTGCCGGTGAGCACGAGGCCTGCCTCGAAGCGCTCGAGCAGGTTGTAGCGGTACGACGCCTGCCGGTTGGTGGCGACGTCGCCCGGTGAGGCTTTGCGTTTCTTGCCCTTGGCCATGGTCTGCTTCTCAGTCCTCCGGCTCGTCGACCGGGAGGAGATCCACCCTACCCCGTGGCGCATCGATCCGCCCGACGCGGACGGTGACCGGATCGCCGAGGCGCATCGCCCCGCCGTTGCGTGTCCCCACCAGCATCGTCGCCTGGTCGTTGAGCTCCCACCAGTCGTCGCGGAGCCGGCGTACGGGCAGCAGCCCCTCATACTGCAGCCCCTCGCCGAAGGCCACGAACGCCCCGGCGCCGATCAGGCCGACGATCTCCCCTCCAAACATGGCGTCGCGATCGCCGGACTCAAACAGCTCGCGCTCGAGCAGGAAGCATCGCGCGACGTCATCGGCATCGCGCTCGATCGTCATCGCCTCGCGCTCGCGCTTGGACGTCCACGGCGCGGCGCTCGCCACCCACGACGCGTCCGGCACCGGCTCGCCCGCGATCGCGCTCAACAGGCCGCGGTGGCAGATGAGGTCCGGGTAGCGGCGGATGGGCGAGGTGAAATGGCAGTAGTGCGTGAGCGCCAGACCGGCGTGGCCGAGGTTGCGCGGGTCGTAGTAGGCCTGCTTGAGCGAGCGCAGCACCAGGCTGGTCAGGGCACGGCCGCCCCGGCCGGTGCGCCGGACCCAGTCGGCCACCATCACCGACGCCTCCCCCACCACGTCGGCGGCCTGCTGCGGGGTCAGATGGCCCTTGGGGACGGGCGGTGTGGGCACGCCCAGCGACTCCAGCTGGTCGATGAGCCGCTCCACCGCGGGCGCCTCGGGACGCTCGTGCACGCGGTACAGCGCTGGGATCTTGTGCTCAGACAGGAACCTCGCCACCTGCTCGTTGGCGGCGACCATGAGGTACTCGATCAACCGGTGGGACTCGGTCTGCTCCGAGAGCTCCGCCGCCGCGACGTTGCCGTCACGATCGAAGCTGAACTGGGGCTCCGCTGAGTCGACCTCCAGCGCGCCCCGCCCGCCCCGCTCCGAAACCGCGCGGCGCATCTCCCCCAGCGCCGCCGACGCAGCGCGGGCTGCCGCCAGAGGCTCGCCCCACGGCTCGGCCGCGGCCTCCGCCCCCGCAAAGATCCGGTCGACGCGTTCGTAGTCCAGACGCTCGTCGGAGATGATGAGCGAGCGGTACATCGCGGACCGGCTCACCCCGCGCTCGGTCACCACCATCTCGACGGTGACCGTGGCGCGCGGCGCGCCCGGCACCAGCGAGCAGGCCTCGTTGGACAACGCGCGCGGGAGCATCGGCTCCACCATCCCCGGCACGTAGACGCTGGTGGAGCGCCGGTAGGCCTCACGGTCGACCAGGGAACGCGGGGTCACGTAAGACGCGACGTCGGCGATGTGGACCCACACCCGCCACGACCCGTCCTCCAGTGCCTCCGCCGACACGGCGTCATCGAAATCGCGCGCGGTCACCGGGTCGATCGTGAACGTGGCCAGGTCGCGCAGGTCGCGTCGCTGGCCACCGGGGAGCGCCGCGCCCGATGCGTCAGACGCGCCGTCGGCCGCCGACAGCCGCGCCTCGCGCTCCACCGCCGGATCGAAGGCGCCCTGCAGGCCGCGATCGAGCATCAGGGCGCGGATCACGTCGCGCGCGATCTCCGGGCGACCGAGTCGCTGCGCGACGGTGGCCCGGCGCGAACCTCCCCGGCGGCCGTTGCCCTGCCCGGTGTCTGAGAGCACCACCAGATCGCCCACGCCGGCGCGCTTGTCGCGGGTGACCACCAGGCGCGGCCCGGGGCCGAAGAACGGCTCGGCGACCAGGAACTTCCCCTGGCGGACCAGCAGCGCGACCCGCGCACCGCGCCGCGGGTCCACGGCCCGGGCGGCCGGCGGGGTCACTGCCCGAGCTCGGCGGCGACGGTCTTCTCGGCCACCGTGAGCGCGGTGTCGGTCTTGGCCGTCGGCTTCGTGAACGCGTAGACGTTGGGTTGGATGCCCTTGCCCTGCTTGACCCCGCCCCCGCCCAGGTTGCGCCCGCTCGGCGTGAAGTACTCGCCCACGGTGAAGTCCAGCGCGCCGCCGTTGGACAGCGGCTCGATCTCCTGGAAGACCCCCTTGCCGTAGGTATGGGTCCCCACCACCTTGGCCCGCCCACGATCCTGAAGGGCGCCGGTGACGATCTCCGCCGCCGAGGCCGTCCCGGAGTCCACCAGCACCACCAACGGGATCTTGGGGGCGACGGTCAGGCTGGGCTTGGCCAGGTACACCTGGCGGGGCTGAGCGCGGCCGTCGGTGGAGACGATGGTCCCGTCGGGAATGAAGACGCTGCCGACGTTGACGGCCTCGTCGAGCAGGCCGCCGCCGTTCTCACGCAGGTCCAGGATGAGTCCGCGGGCACCGTGCTTGAGCACCTGCTGCACCTGGCTGCGCACCTCGTCCCCCGAGCCGGCGGTGAAGCTCGTCAGCTCGACGTAGCCGAGCTTGCTGCCCTTGTAATCAAGGATCCGGCTGCCGGCGACCGGGACCACCAGGTTGGCGCGGCGCACGGTGATGATGCGGCGCTGGCCGCCGCGCATCACCGTCAGCGTCACCTGGGTGCCGGCGCGCCCCTTGATGAGCGAGGCCGAATAGTCGGCCGAGCGGTTGGCCAGCGAGGTGGAGCCGACCTCGACGATGACGTCCCCCCGAGCCAGGCCCGCCTTCTCCGCCGGCGAGCCCTGGAAGACGTCCTGGACGAGCAGGCCCTGGTTCTGCACCTTGATGTCGATCCCGATCCCGCTCAGGTGCGGGTTGTCCTCGTTCTGGAATGAGTGGTAGTCGGCCGGGTCGTAGTAATGCGAGTACTTGTCGTCGAGGCTCGCCACGACGGCGTCCAGGCCCTTGTTGACCAGATCGGAGCGGTCGACCTTGCGGTAGTAGTCGTTCTGGATCAGGCCCAGGACCTGGTTGATGAGCTTGTCGTTGTTGCTCTGGGAGACGAAGGCGCTGCGGATCGGCCCGGGCAGCCAACTCGGATGGCCCCCGAACCACACGCCGATGAGCAGCACGATGACGCCGAGCAGCACCACGACCCACCGGGGAGAACGTTGACGACGCGCGTACATATGCGGCTACCCAGGGTAGCTGGGCGCCACTGCGCGGCGGGTCAACTACACGCGCAGGAAGCGGCGCAGCGATAGCCCGGAGCCGAGCGCCGAGACCCCCACACCGGCCCCCATCAGCACGATCAGCAGAGCGGTGAAGGAGATCGTGCGTGGCGCCGCGATCAGCGTCCAGTTGTTGGCGAGCGGATCGAGCAGGGCGATCTTGGTGACCCCCAGCACCGCGACGGCCAGCAGCGCCCCCGCGGCACCGACGACGATGCCCTCGATCACGAACGGCCAGCGGATAAACCAGTCGGTGGCGCCGACGAGCTTCATGACCTCCACCTCGCGGCGGCGGGCGTAGAGCGATAGCCGGATGGTGTTGGCGATGAGCAGCACCGATGCGATCGTCAGCAGCACCGTCAGCACGGCGGCGGTGATGGTCACCAGGTTGGTGACCTCGAGGATCTTCTTGGTGTCGTTGCGCTTGTTGGAGACGCTCTGGATCGACTGGTCGATCGTTCCCACGCCGCCGCCCGCCGTCGGGGGCGACAGCGAGTTGTGGACGGCCAGCACGTTGGACGGGTTGTCCGGGATCACGTGGAAGGTGTCGGGCAGCGGGTTGGTCCCGAGCAGCTTGTAGGCGGCCGGGTCGATCTTGGCCTGCTGTTGGTACGCCGCCGCCTTGGAGACGAACTGGACCGACTTGACGTGCGGGACGTTGAGCAGCTCCTGGCGCACCCGAGAGTCGTCGCCCGCGGTGGCGTTCGTCTTCATGTAGACATCTACCTCGACGCGGCTGCGGACGCTGTTGGCGGCGCCGTTGGTGGCCTGCACGATCGGGATGAACACACCCAGGACGAGCAGCGTCACCAACACCGTGGCCAGCGCGGCAAAGCTGGGTGCGGCGCTGCGTCGGGTCGCCCGCACCGCTTCGCGCAGGAAGAAGCCGATCCGCATGCGTTACTCCAGCCCCGGCGGAGGGGTCGCGGGAGCGCGCAGGCGCCGGGCCAGATCGCGCGTGGTCTCGTCGCGCGTGTACATGCCGGCGGCCTCGTCGCGGACGATCTGGCCGTGGGAGAGCTCGAGCACGCGGCGGCGCATCTTGTCCACCATCGACTGGTCATGGGTGGCCACGAGCACGGTGGTCCCGGTGCGGTTGATCCGGTAGAGCAGGCGCATGATGTCGATGCTCGTGTCGGGATCGAGGTTTCCGGTGGGCTCGTCGGCCAGCAGCAGCGGGGGGTGGTTGACGAAGGCGCGCGCCACCGAGACGCGCTGCTGCTCCCCGCCCGAGAGCTGGTGCGGGTAGTTGTGCAGCTTGGTCGAGAGCCCCGTGAGGCGCAGGATGTCCGGGACCTTGGCGCGGATGTCCTTACGCGTCCCGCCGGTCACCTGCAGCGCGTAGGCGACGTTGTCGTACACGGTGCGGTTGGGCAGCAGCTTGAAGTCCTGGAAGACGACGCCGACGTTGCGGCGGAAGTACGGCACGCGCTTGCGCGGGATCTCGTCCAGGACCCTGCCGGCGACGCGGATCATGCCGCCGGTGGGATCGAGCTCCTTGATGAGCAGACGCATCACGGTGGACTTGCCCGATCCGGTCGACCCGACGAGGAACACGAACTCACCGCGCTCGATCGCAAAGGTCGCCTGGTCGAGGCCGACATCGCCGGCGTAGAGCTTGGAGACGTTGCGGAACTCGATGACCGGCCGGGCGGTCCGCTGCTGGCGGGTATCGGTCCGAGGATGCTGGTTAGAGGCCGGCTGGGCCCGGTCGCGGGCACGGCGCGGCAGTTTGTTTCGTGTAGCCATAGGGTGCGGCGCAGGGTAGCGGCAGCCCACGGTGGTTGTCCTGTGTGCGGCGGGCTTGCAACGCGATTTGCAGGACCATTGAACCACGCCTCGACGACCCACCCCGGTCTCCCGCCCCGAGCGCTACCGTTGTCCCAGCACATGGCGGAGATTTCCATCACCACGCTGAAGAACGGGTTGCGGCTGCACCGCATCGCGGTGCCGGGGACCCGCGCGGTGACCATCCTGGCCGCCTTCGACGCCGGCGCCCGCACCGAGCGCCCAGAGGAGAACGGGATGGCCCATTTTCTGGAGCATCTCGTGTTCAAGGGGGGCGAGAAGTACCCGACCTACCGTGACGTCAACGAGGCGGCCGAGGGTATCGGCGCCGTGCTCAACGCGTACACCAGCCACGACCTCGTCGCCTTCCACATCACCGCCCGCTCCCAAAGTGGTCTGGATGCCGCCGATCTGCTCACTGATTTCGTGGCCCGCCCCCGGATCGACGCCGACGAGCTCAATCGCGAGCGCGGCGTGGTGGTCCAGGAGATCGCCCGCGCCGACGACCAGCCGGCCACGGTCGCCGAGCACCTCATCGACGAGGCGGTGTTCGGCAACCACCCGCTGGGACGCCCCGTGCTGGGTCCAGCCGAGCACCTGCGCGACACGTTCACGCGCGACGGCATCCTGGCCTTCCGCAGCCGACGCTGGTCGCCGTCCAGAGGGGCCGCGTTCGCCGTCGGCAACCTCGACGCCCTCGGCGACAACGGCGCGCTGAACGAACTGTTCGAGCGCTTCGCGCCCGCGCCGGCGCCCGACCCCTTCGACGTCGCCCCGCCCCAAGAGCCGCGGGTGCTCGTCCGCGAGCGGGACTCCAACCAGTCGCACCTGCGGATGTCCTACCGGCCGATGGTGGACGTGGACAATCCCAAGCAGCGAGCCGCCCTCATGGTGTACGGGACGCTGTTGGGCGGATCGATGGGATCGCGCCTGTTCGACGAGATCCGCGAGCAGCGCGGGCTGGCCTACTCGGTCTCTGCCTTCCCGCACGCCTACGCCGACGTCCCCATTCTCCAACTCTCCGCCGGCCTGGAGTCGTCCAAGTGCATGGAGGCCTACCGGCGGATGCGCGACATCGTCTCCGAACTGCGCACCGACGGCCCCACCGAGGCCGAGGTGAGACGCGCCCAGGCCTACGCCGCGGGCGCACGCACGCTCGCCTTCGAGAACACGGGCGCGGTGGCCCGCTACGCCGCCCAGCAGACGATCGTCTACCACGAGGACGCGGACCCGGACGTCACCATCGAACTGCTGGACAACGTCCGCTTCGATGAGGTGCGCGCCGTGGCCGCCGGCGTTGCCGACGAGCTCTCGGTGGCCGTCGTCGGGCCTCACACCGTGGAGGAGCTGGAGACGGCCTGAGACGGTGGCTCGCCCCAGGGCTGGTGTTGATTCTCTTGGCGGCCGCGATCACGTTGGGGGTGCTCGGCTCGTTGAGCCACACGAGCAAACACGACGCGCAGTTCGACGCCGGCTCCGCCATCGTCGCCCCGGCCAAGAAGAAGGCTCCCACCCGCCGGCGCGCCCACGACCCGGCGCTGTTGACCACCCGCGGCCAGCGCGCGCCGCTGTCGCCCGACGAGGTGCACCTCCAGTCGGCGCTGAGCCGGGCCATGACTCAAGCCGGGCCGCAGAGCGGCGCGCTGGTCTATGACCTCGACGCCGACGACGAGCTCTACGGCCTGCGCCCCACGGTCAAGCGCCCGCCGGCGTCGGTGGAGAAGCTGTGGACCACCGCGGCCCTGATGCTCAGGCTGGGGCCTGACGCGCGCCTGCACACCACCCTGCTCGGGACCGGCTCCGAGCGCCACGGCGTGTGGCACGGGGACCTGTATCTGCGCGGCGGCGGCGACCCCACCTTCGGCGACCCCACCTTCAACCGCACGTGGGAGTTGGGTTACGGCCCCACCGCGGCGCAGCTCACCCAGCAACTCGCCGCCCACGGCATCAAGCGCGTCACCGGCCAGGTCTTTGCCGACGAGTCGATGTTCGATCGCAAACGCGGTGGGCTGATGACCAACTACCTGCCCGACGTGCCCGACTTCGGGGGCCAGCTCAGCGCGCTGACCTACGACCACGGCGCGACCGTGCCCCACTACTCGCCGGCCGTCTTCGCCGCCCGCGAGTTGGCCCTGGTGATGCGGGGCTCGCACATCGCCGTCAGAGCCTCGCGCCGCGAGCGCAGGACCCCGGACGACGCCCACGTGTTGGCCACGGTCAGCTCGCCCCCACTGTCGGTCATGACTCGGCTCATGGATGTCCCCTCGGATGACCTGTTCGCGGAGCTCTTCGCCAAGCAGCTCGGCGACCTCTTCGGGCGTGGCGGCACCATCCACGACGGCGCCAAGGTGATCGGCCGGACGATCGCCGACACCTACGGCCTGCATCCCACGATCCTCGACGGCTCCGGGCTGTCGCGCAACGACCGCTCCTCGCCGCTGGAGGTCGTCGATCTGCTGCGGGAGGTGTGGGGCAACCGCGTCGGCCGCGAGCTGGTCGCCTCGCTGCCCACGGTCGGTACGGAAGGGACGGTCCGGGGGATCGGGCTGAAGACCGCCGCGGTCGGCAACTGCGCGGCCAAGACCGGCACGCTGAACTACGTCACCAACCTCGCCGGCTACTGCCACAGCCGCGACGGCCACACGCTCGCCTTTGCGCTGTTCGTCGACGGGCCCGACAACGGGACCTCCGTGCTGTTGGAGAGCCGAATGATCGGTGCAATCGCACGTTATTGACGAGCGTCGTCCCCACCCTGCACAATCGAGGTCGTGAGGGCCCACTAAGTGGAGTTGGGTGCCGCTCTCAACCTCGGTGAGATGCAGCGCTACCTGAACCGGGTCAGCGACCGCTGGCCGCTGCAGGTGGTGATGCTGGGCGGCGCCCGCGTCGACGACGTCCGCGGCGCCCCGCCCCAGCGCGAGCGCGGGCCCGAGTACGTGGTGGTGCTCGTCTCACGTGCCTTCGAGGGGATGCCGTGGCTGGAGCGCGTCTACCAGGCGACATCGCTGTGGGACGGGATGGAGATGGGCGACAGCGCGGACGTGCACTGCTACACCCTCGACGAGTTCCAGCGCAAGCGCGCCAACACGCCCCGGGTCAAGGCCGTGGCCGAGCGGGGCGTCCTGCTCTATGAGGACTCCGACCCGCTGTACCCGCTGCCGCCGGACATGCCGCAGGCCAACGGCGGCACGGAGCTCAGCTGATCGCGACCATCCGCTCGATCGGCACCCGGGCGCGTTCGGCGATCTGCACCGGGACCTTGACCTCGTGCACGCCGTCGCGCAGCGCATGGCGCAGCTTGGGCAGCGTGATCATCTTCATGAAGCGGCAGGACGCGGCCTCGTTGGCGGCGATGAACTCGACGTCGGGCGCGGCCCGGCGCAGCGGATGGAGCATCCCCGTCTCGGTGGCAACGATCGCGGTGCCGCCGACCCCGCCCGCGCTGCTCGAGCCCAGCGACCGGGCGTAGCCGAGCATCCCGCCGGTGGAGAGCATGTGCACGCCCTGGGAGGCGATGTCTCCGGAGGCGACGTACTCCATGACGCTCGTGGAGCACCCGCACTCGGGATGGATGAGGAAGTCGGCCTCGGGGTGCGCCGCACGCACGTGCGTGATGTCGTTGGGCTTGATCCCGGCGTGGACGTGGCATTCACCGTCCCAGACGTGCATCGGGCGGCCCAGCGTCTTCTCGACGTAGGCGCCGAGGAACATGTCGGGGCCGAACAGGATCTCGGTGTCCTCGCCGTGGGTGCGATAGATGTGCTCCACCACCTGGACGGCGTTGGCCGAGGTGCAGCAGTAGTCGGTCTCGGCCTTGACCTCGGCGGTGGTGTTGACGTACATCACGACGACCGCCTTGGGATGGGCGGCCTTCCAGTCACGTAGCTGCGCGGCGGTGATCGAATCCGCCAGCGAGCAGCCCGCGTCGGGATCCGGGATGAGGACCTGCTTGTCAGGGCAGAGGATCGAGGCGGTCTCGGCCATGAAGTGCACGCCGCAGAAGGCGATCGTGCCGGCGTCGGAGGCCGCCGCCTGCTGGGAGAGGCCGAGCGAGTCGCCGACGTAATCGGCGATGTCCTGGATCTCGGGCAATTGGTAGTTGTGGGCGAGGATCACGGCCCCGCGGGCGGCCGCCAGCTCGCGCACCTCGTCCTGGAGGGCGGGGATGTTCTCGAGCATGAGCGGCGCCTCGGAGGCGCTGAGCATGGGCAGATTCATGGCAAGGGGGTGAGGAGGAGGGAGAGGTCGAGGGCCGGCGCACTGTGGGTCAGCGCGCCCACCGAGACGAAGTCTACGCCCGTGCTCGCGACCTCCCGGAGCGTCTGGAGCGTCACCCCACCGCTGGCCTCGAGCTCGGCCCGCCCGGCCACGTGCTTCACCGCGCGGCGCAGCTGGTCGGGGCTCATGTTGTCCAGCAGCAGGCGCGGGGCTCCCGCGGCCAGGGCCTCGTCGACCTCGGTGAGATCGCGGCATTCGACCTCCAGCGGCAGGTCGGGGGCCTCATCGCGCGCCCGGCGCACGGCCGCGCCGACCCCGCCGGCGAGGGCCGCGTGGTTCTCCTTGATGAGGATCGCGTCATAGAGGCCGGCGCGGTGGTTGGTGGCGCCGCCGGCGGCGACCGCGGCCTTCTCCAGCGCCCGCAGCCCCGGGGTCGTCTTGCGCGTGTCGAGGATCCGGGCATTGGTGCCCTCGATGGCCTTCACGGCTCGAGCCGCCATCGTCGCCACGCCCGAGAGACGTTGCAGGAAGTTCAGCGCCGTGCGCTCACCGGACAGCAGTGCGCGGGCGCGCCCCTCGAGGCGTAGGACCTCGCCGCGCTCACGCCACACGCCCTCGGCCACCTCGCGGCTGAACGTCGCCTCCGGATCCAGCGCCCGGAACACCTGCTCGGCCACGTCGAGGCCGTAGATGACGCCCGGCGCCTTCTGGCGGATGACCGCCTGGGCGCGCACATCGGGCGCCACGGTCGCGGTCGTGGTCACGTCGCCGTCGCCGAGATCCTCGGCCAGGGCGCGGGTCACGACGTCGGCGGAATCTGCCGTCAGCGCCTCCATGTACCGCGGAGGATAGGCGGGGAAGGTTTTCACACCATTTGTAGCTATCTGGTTATTGTGGGGGCTGGCCGGACTACGACCAAAGGGGGAAGTTAGTGCGTCGGATCGGGAGTCGTGCGGGGATCGGGGCTGCAGCCGTGCTGTGCGCGTTGCTGACAGCATCGGCCGCGCTTGCGAAACCGGTGACCAAGGTCGTCACCGCTGGGCCGCCGCCGTCGGTCAACAAGATCGCGGCCAAGATTCTGCCCAAGAGCTTCACCGGGACCTTCAGCCCGGACATCAACGCGTTCTTCAACAAGAAGACGACAATCAACGTGGGCGACACGGTGTCGTTCCAGATCCGGGGCTTTCACACGGTGGACTTCCCGGCCAAGGGAGGCGGCGCACTGCCGCTGATCGTGCCGGGCAAGACCGCCACGGGAACGGATGCCGCCGGCAACCCGTTCTGGTGGAGCGGCAAGGTCCCGAGCGTCGGCCTCAACGTGGCGCTGTTCGCGCCGCCCAAGGCCAAGACGTTCAACGGCAGCCAGCGCTGGGACTCCGGCCTGGCGGCCGGAAATGGGCCGCCGAAGCCCTACAACCTGAAGTTCACCAAGCCGGGGACGTACAAGTTCTTCTGTGACGTCCATCCCGGCATGGTCGGCACGGTGGTCGTCAAGCCCGCGGGCGCGCCGATCCCGTCGGCCAAGCAGGACGCTAAGGCGCAGGTGGCGCAGGTCACCGCCGACGTCAAGGCGGCCAAGAAGGTCTCCACGGCGAAGCAGCCGGCCGACACGGTCAGCTTGGGCGAGTCGACGCCGAGCGGCGTGGAGCTCTACGCCATGTTCCCGACGTCGCTCACGGTCAACGCGGGCACGGTGGTGACGTTCCGGATGTCCAAGAACACGTTCGAGACGCACACGGCGACGTTTGGCGACACGAACACGCTCAAGGCTCTGGCCAAGGGCTTTCAGGGGGTCAACTTCCCCGCCCAGGGCATCTACCCGAGCGATCCTCCGCCCGGGCCGTCCACGGAGTCGCTCACCAGCCACGGCGATGGCTTTGCCAACGTGGGAGCGCTGGACAACAACCCGGCCACGAAGACGATCCCGTCCTCGGGCAAGATCGACTTCACCCAAGCAGGGACGTATCACTTCATCTGCCTGATCCATCCCAACATGCACGGGACGATCATCGTCAAATGAGGTGACCCGCTCATCCCGCGGGCCGAGTGGCCCGCGGGTGGGCGGGTCCTCAGCGAGGCTCGGCGGTGCCTGACGCGGCCGCCACGGCCCCGTTGCCGGCCGGTGGCGGGCCGGCCAGCACCCGCACCGTGGCGAACGTCGGATCGGCGGCGCCGTGCAGCCGGGCTCCGGCAGCGGTCAGCTCGCGCAGGTAACGCACCACCTCGGTGGTGACCCGCTCGCCCGGTAGCAGCGTCGGGACGCCCGGCGGATAGCCGGCGATCGACTCGCACGAGATGCGGCCGATGGCGTCGTCGACCGGCACCGTCTCCCCCTCGCCCAGGAAGGCGTCGCGGATCGGGACGACGCTCTGGTGCTCGAGCGACACGCTCGGGGAGGCGATGGCGATGCTGTCGCCCGGACGCGACAAGGTCCGGACCGTCTCGGCGAAGTCGTGGGCGAAGCGCTCCAGCGGCTCCACCGGCTGACCCAGGCCGAGGACGAGCACGAGCGTGGCGTGGGTGGCCAACTCGACGTAGATGTCGTAGGCGGCGCGGAGCTCCGCGGCGAGCTCGTAGCCGGTCACGCCGGTGCCGCGTACGTCGATGACGATCCGCAGTGGATCCCACCCCGCGATCCCGGGACGGCCGACCATGGCCTCGCCGACGACGGCGATCCCGGGGATCGCCTCGATGGCCTCGCGCGCCCGCGCCGACGCGGCGATGGTGCGGTCGAGCAGCGCCTCGCCATGTGCGGCGAGCTGGCGGCGGGCGCTGTCCAGCGAGGCCAGCAGCAGTGAGTTGGGGCTGGTGGAGCGCACCAGCCGCACGCAGCGGGCCACCTCATCGGGGTCGATGAGACCGCCCTCGGCGACGTGCAGCATGGCCGACTGGGTGAGGCTCCCGACGATCTTGTGCGTTGAGGCGAGGACCGCATCGGCGCCCTGGCGCAGCGGTGACTCGGGCAGCGTGGGATGGAAGCCGAAGTGCGAGCCCCAGGCGCAGTCGACGACCAGGGCCACCCCGGCAGCGTGAGCCACCTCGGCGCAGCCACGGATGTCGGCGGCCATCCCGTAGTAGGTCGGGGAGACGATGAACGCCGCGCTGATGTCCGGCGAGCGCTCCAGCGCCTGCTCGAGGGCCTCCGGCGTGACGCCGTGGGCCATGCCGAGTTCGTCGTCGTATTCGGGGTTGACGAAGCTGGCCAGGCCGCCGCTCAGCACCAGCCCGTCGACGATGCTGGCGTGTGAGTTGCGCTGGACGAGGACGTGGCGGCCGGGCTTGGCCAGGGCCAGGCACAGCGCGTGGTTGCCCTGCGTGGCCCCGTTGGTGAGAAACCACGTCTGCCGCGCGCCGTAGGCGGCCGCGGCGAGCTCCTCGGCCCGCTGGTAGGGGGTGGGCGTGGGGCCGGTGTCGATGCCCTCGATGTCCTGGCAGATGTCGAGCGCGAGGGCCCGCTCCCCGATGGCGGAGCGCAGCCCCGGGTCGGCGCCGGGGCCACCCTTGTGGCCGGGCACGTGGAAGCGCACCGAGCCGCGGAAGCCGTAGGAGACGATCGCCTCGAGGTAGGGCGCCGTGGGGTGCTCGCGCCGGGGTCGTCGCGAGTCGTCCGGGTCACGGGGCTCGGAGACCAGCGCGCCGTCGCGCAGCTCGGCGGCCTCGGTGTCGTCGCGAGGGTCCTGGGCGGGCTGGGCGGGGGTCGGGGAGGACGCGCTCATTTGGCCGCCTTGAGCAGGTAGCTGCGGATGAAACCGTCCAGGTCGCCGTCGAGCACGCGGTTGGTGTCGCCCATCTCGTAGTCGGTCCGGTGGTCTTTGACCATGGTGTAGGGATGCAGGACGTAGGAGCGGATCTGGGACCCGAAGTTGACGTCCTGCGCTTCTCCTTTCTCGCGTGCGATCTCCTCGCGGCGCTTTCGTTCCTCCATCTCCAGGAGCTTGGAGCGCAGCATCGCCATGGCCTCGGCCTTGTTGGAGGACTGAGACCGCTCGTTCTGGCACTGCACCACGATGCCGCTGGGCTTGTGGGTGATGCGCACCGCCGAGTCGGTCTTGTTCACGTGCTGGCCGCCCGCCCCGCTGGCGCGATAGGTGTCGATCTGCAGGTCGTCGTCGTCGATCGCCACCTCGGCGGACTCCTCGACCACCGGGGACACCTCGACACCGGCAAAGCTCGTCTGACGGCGGTTGGCCGAATCGAAGGGCGAGAGGCGCACGAGCCGGTGCACGCCCTTCTCGGACCCGTAGAGCCCGTAGGCGTTCTCGCCCTTGACGCGGAAGGTGGCCGACTTGATGCCGGCCTCCTCTCCAGGGGATGCCTCCAGCAGCTCAACGTCGAAGCCGCGCTTCTCGGCCCAGCGCATCTCCATACGCAGCACCATCTCGGCCCAGTCCTGGGCGTCGGTCCCGCCGGCGCCGGCGTTCACGGTGACCAGCGCGTCGCCGTTGTCATAGCGCCCGGAGAACAGGCGCTCCTCCTCGAGCTCGTCGAGGCGGGCCTGCACGCCGGCGATCTGCTCCTCCAGCTCAGAGGCGATGTCAGGGTCCTCCTCGGCCAGCTCGGCGAGCGGCTCCAGATCCTCGACATCGGATTCGAGCTGGCGAAAGACGGCCAGCTTGCGGCTGGCGCGAGCGTGCTCGGCCGAGACCTTCGCCGCCCGTTCCTGGTCGTCCCAGAAGCCGGCAGCCCCCATCTCATCTTCCAGCGCGGAGGTGCGCTGGGCTAGCTCAGCGGGGTCAAAGATAGTCCGAGAGCAGCTGGAGCTGCCCGCGGATTGCCGCGAGACGCTGGGGGAGCGGCTCTGAGGGGGCGGTGGCCATACGCGCGATCACGTTAGCAACCGTGGCGCGTGCTTCGAAATGTGTTCATTGGGTATGGATCGCATGTATCGGCTGTTACCGAGAGGGAGGCTTCCGCCGTGTACAGACAGGTCCTTGATCCCGTGTCCCATTCGCTGGGATTCACATCGATCTTCGCCATCCTGCCCCTGCTGACGCTGTTCGTCCTGCTGGGGGTGGTGCGACTCAAGGCGCAATGGGCGTCGCTGTGCGCACTCGCGGTGGCGCTACTGGTGGCGGTCATCGTCTATCCGATGCCGGTGGGCCAGGCGGCCGACGCGGCGCTCGAGGGGGCGGCATTCGGCTTCTGGCCGATCATGTGGATCGTCCTCAACGCTCTGTGGATCTTCAACATGACCGAGGCCACCGGGTACTTCGCCGTGCTGCGCCGGGCCTTCAGCCTGGTCTCTGACGACATGCGCGTCCAGGTGGTGGTGATCGCCTTCTGCTTCGGAGCGCTGCTGGAGGCGCTGGCGGGCTTCGGCACGCCGCCGGCCATCTGCAGCGTCATGCTCGTGGGGCTGGGCCTGAGCCCACTGCGCGCCGTCGCCGTGGCCCTGGTGGCGGACACCGCACCGGTGGCCTTCGGCGCTATCGCCATCCCCATCACCACGCTCGGGCAGGTCACCGGGCTGCCGGTCCACGATCTGAGCAGCATGGTCGGGCGACAGACCCCGTTCCTCGCCTTGATCCTGCCGTTCATCCTGGTCTTCATGGTGGACGGCCGCCGCGGCCTCAAGGCCGTGTGGCCGGCCGCGCTGACCGCGGGCTTCGTGTTCGCCGTGCTCCAGTTCGTGATGTCCAACTACATCTCGATGGAGCTGACCGACATCGTGGCCTCGCTGGGTTCGGCCGGCGCTCTGGTGATGTTCCTGCGGGTGTGGCAGCCGAGCGCCCCCGCGCTGGCGACCACGGCGCGTGGGCGGCAGCGCCCGGCGATCGCCGGCGGGAGCGCCGCCGACGCCTCCTTCGAGCGCGACGTCCGCGCCCGTTCGGCCGACGGCGATGGGCCGCCCCCGAGTCGCAAGGACATGATCCTCGCCTTCGCGCCCTACGCGATCATCGTGGTCGTCCTCGGCGTGATGAGCCTGCACCCCGTCCTGAACTGGCTCGATCGTGCCACCACGGAGTTCTCCTGGCCTGGGCTGCACGTGATCAACGGGAAGGGCAAGGCTCCCACCAGCGAGCTCTTCAAGCTCAACTGGTTCACCGCCGCCGGTACGGGGCTCCTGATCTCAGGCATCCTCACTGCGCTCGTCCTGCGGGTCAATCCGGTGCGCGGCCTGCGGATCTACTGGCAGACGCTCGTGCAGATCAAATGGGCGCTGCTGACCGTCATGACCGTGCTCGCCATCGCCTACGTGATGAACATGTCGGGCCAGACGATCACGCTGGGCACGTGGGCCGCGGGGGCGGGCGGGTTCTTCGCCTTCCTGTCGCCGATCATCGGCTGGTTCGGGACCGCGGTCACCGGGTCTGACACCTCGACCAACTCGCTGTTTGGCGGCCTGCAGGTGGCGGCGGCCAAGCAGTCGGGTCTGTCCCCGACCCTGCTCGCGGCCGCCAACAGTTCCGGCGGCGTCCTGGCCAAGATGGTGTCGCCGCAGAACCTGGCCATCGGCGCCGCGGCCGTCGGCCTGGCCGGGCGCGAGGGCGACATCTTCCGCAAGGTGATCGGGTGGTCGGTGTTCCTGGTGCTGCTGATGGCGGTGCTGGTGTTGCTGCAGTCCGGGATCTTGAGCTTCATGGTCCCGTAGTAGCACCGGCTGCAGTGACGCCGATGGTGAAATCCACGCCTGGCGTGGGTTTTACCATCGGAGTCGCAACGGTGATGACGATCCGGGTCATAGTGACCCACTTCGTCATCAGCGTCGCCCGGGAGCCTCGTCAACCCGGCGAGCGCGCTTTGAACCCCCGCGCGGCCCGTCAGTCGAGGTACTCGTAGGCCTCGAGGGTGAGGAACGGCTCCAGCGGCTCGGTCAGGGCAACGCGCTCGAAGATCTCGCGAGTCTCGTCGGGGCGCCCGGCCCGCCAGGTCTCCTCCCCCACCTCGTCGCGGATCTTCGCCGTCTCCTGGTCGAGCACCTCGCGCACGAGGTCGGCGGTGACCGTGCGCCCGTCCTCCAGCCGGCAGCCGTGATGGACCCACTGCCAGATCTGGGAGCGCGAGATCTCCGCGGTGGCGGCGTCCTCCATCAAGGAGTTGATCGCGGCCGCGCCGCGGCCGCCCAGCCAGAAGGACACGTACCGGAAGCCGACGTTGACGTCGGTGCGCAGGCCCGCCTCGGTGATCTGACCCGGCGTGTCGGGCAGCGCGAGCAGATCCGCCGCGGTCACCGAGACGTCGGGACGCTGCTTGGAGAGCTGGTTGGGCGCACCGTCCAGGCCGCGCTCGAACACCTCGCGCGCGACCGGGACGAGATCCGGGTGGGCCACCCAGGTCCCGTCGTAGCCCTGCCCGACCTCGCGCTCCTTGTCGGCGCGCACGCCGGCCAGTGCCTTCTCGTTGGCCTCCTCGTCGCGGCGTGAGGGGATGAGCGCCGCCATGCCGCCCATGGCGTGGGCACCGCGGCGGTGACACGTCGCGGCCAGGAGGTCCGCGTAGGCGCTCATGAACGGGACGGTCATGGTCACGTCGCCGCGGTCGGGGAGGACCATCTCGCGCCGGTCAGGGAAGCACTTGATCGCCGAGAAGATGTAGTCCCAGCGCCCAGCGTTGAGGCCCGCCGAGTGGTCGCGGAGCTCGTACAGGATCTCGTCCATCTCAAACGCGGCCGGCAGCGTCTCGATCAGCACCGTCGCCTTGATCGTCCCGGGCTCCATCCCCACCCGCTCCTCGGCGTAGGAGAACACGTCGTTCCACAGCCGCGCCTCCAGGTGGGACTCCAGCTTGGGTAGGTACAGGAAGGGGGCCAGCCCGGCCGCGATCAGCGGTGGCCCGGAGTTGAAGAAGAACATCCCGAAGTCGAACAGCGATCCGGAGATCGGCTCGCCGTCGATGCGGAGGTGGCGCTCGGGCAGGTGCCAGCCACGGGGGCGGACGAGCAGGGTCGCCACGTCATCCTCGAGCTCGTAGTGACGGCCGTCGGAGCCGTCGTAGGTGATCGTCTGCATGATCGCGTCGCGGACGTTGATCTGCCCTTCGACCAGGTTGCGCCACGTCGGGGAGTTGGCGTCCTCGAAGTCGGCCATGAACCCGTCGGCGCCGGAGTTCAGCGCGTTGATGACCAGCTTGCGGTCGGTGGGCCCGGTGATCTCCACCCAGCGCTGCTGGAGCGCCGCGGGCACCGGCGCCACCGTCCAGTCGCCGGTCCGGATGTCCTTTGTCTCGGGCAGGAAGTCCAGCGTCTCGCCCTCGGCCCACCGAGCGCGCCGCTCGATGCGGGCGTGCAGCAGGTCCTGGCGGCGCTCCTCGAACTCCGCGTGGAGCTCTGAGACGAACTCCAGGGCGTTGGGGGTGAGGATCTCGTCGAACCCCGCCTCATCGTTCAGGTCAAGTGACATGTGTGCGGTCATCTCCCTCATCCTTTCCGAGCCTATGGGGCGGCAAACGGCAAACGGCCAACGCCGCGGGCGGCGTCCCTGCGAGGTATGTTCCCGCCCATGGCTTCCCTGAACGATGACGGCGTCCAGGCTCTGCTGGGCGCTCCCAACTGCGCGGTCATCTCGACCAAGAACGCGGACGGCTCGATGCACTCCGCGGTGGTGTGGATCAGCCTCGAGGACGGTGAGCTGGCCGTCAACAGCGCCGAGGGGCGCCACTGGCCCACCAACCTCGAGCGCGACCCCCAGATCACCGCGGTCGTGTACCCCGACGGCAACCCCTACGAGTACGTCGAGATCCGGGGCACGGCCGCGGGCACCCACACCGACGCCGACGCCCACATCGACCGCCTGGCCAAGAAGTACACCGGCTCGGACACCTTCGGCGGACATGCGCCCGGCGACGTGCGGGTCAAGTACCTGATCACGCCCATCCGGGTACGTCACCAGACGCAGTGATCGGCGGCGCCGCTCAGGCGCCGTGGCACTTCTTGTACTTCTTGCCCGAGCCGCACCAGCACGGGTCGTTGCGCCCGATCTGCTGGGCCTCGTCGACGACGCGCTGCTGCACGGGCTCGGGCGCGTCCTCGGCGTACTCTTCGGCGCCCTCCCCACCGGCGGCCGCGGCCATGGCCATCGCCCCGGCCTCGCTGTTGCCGCCCGAGTAGGTGACCCGGCCGCCTCCCGTCGCCGAGGAGGTGGACGAACTTCCACTGCGGCGCGGAGCCGGCTGCTGGGGAGCCATCGGCTGGCCGTCGGGGCCGTGGATGGTGACCTCGACGTGGTAGATGAGACGGGCGAAGTCTGACCAGATGCTGTTCATGAGGTCCTGGAACAGCTCGTAGGCCTCGTTCTTGTAGGCCACCAGCGGGTCCATCTGGGCCAGCCCCCGCAGGCCGATGCCGTGCTGGAGGTAGTCCATGTCGTAGAGGTGCTCCTGCCAGCGCTGGTCGATGATCTCCAGGATCAGGTAGCGCTCGACCTGGCGCATGAGCTCGTCGCCGAACTCTTCCTCGCGGACGTCGTACTGGCCCAGCGCCTCCTCCTGGAGGCGGACGGTGAGATCCTCGCGATCGGCCTGGCCCGGTTCGGGAAGCTCGAACTGATCCGACGGGATGAAGATCTCCTCGGTGCGGCGCATGAGCCCGTCCAAGTCCCAGTCCTCCACGAACTCGCCCGCGGTGTACTCCTCCACGATCCGGTCGATGAGGTTGACGATCTCCTCGCGGGCGGCGGCGCTCATGTCGCGGCCTTCGAGCACCTCGTCGCGGTAGGTGTAGACCACCTCGCGCTGCTGGTTGAGGACGTCGTCGTATTCCAGAGTGTGCTTGCGCTGCAGGAAGTGCTGCTCCTCGACCTTGCGCTGGGCCTTCTCGATCTGCTTGGAGAGCATCCCGGCCTCGATCGGCTCCTCGTTGCCCTCGTCATCGACCGAGCCCAGCCGGTCCAGGATCTTGTAGATCCGCTCGCCGGCGAACAGCCGGACGAGGTCGTCCTGGGCCGAGAGGAAGAAGCGCGACTCGCCGGGGTCGCCCTGGCGGCCGGCCCGTCCGCGCAGCTGGTTGTCAATCCGGCGCGACTCGTGGCGCTCGGTGCCGAGGATGAACAGCCCGCCGGCCTCCATGACCTGCACGCGCTGGGCCTCGACGCGATCCTCGATCGAGGGGAGCACCTTGGCGAAATGCTCCTCGTAGTCAGGATCGTCAGGCTGGAGCCCAAGCTTGGCCACCTCAAGGGTGGCCAGGTGCTCGGCGTTGCCCCCGAGCTTGATGTCCACGCCGCGGCCGGCCATGTTGGTGGCGATGGTGACCGTCCCGGGAGCGCCGGCCTCGGCGACGATCTCACCCTCGCGGGCGGCATGCTCGGGCTTGGCGTTGAGCACCGAGTGCTTGATGCCGCGCTCGGCCAGCTGCTCGGAGAGCAGCTCTGAAACCTCGACCGCGATGGTGCCGACCAGCACCGGCTGGCCGCTGTTGTGGCGCGCCTCGATCTCCCGGACCACCGCGCTCCACTTGCCGTCCTTGGTCTTGTAGACCTGATCGTTGCGGTCGGCGCGCACCATCGGC
This sequence comes from uncultured Actinomycetota bacterium, assembly GCA_963758035.1. GTDB lineage: Bacteria > Actinomycetota > Thermoleophilia > Solirubrobacterales > Solirubrobacteraceae > Palsa-465. The sequence goes on along the minus strand of CAVWTW010000007.1, from coordinate 636,132 downwards.
TGGTTGGTGGGGATCTGGACCACCGGGAGCTCGTAGATCTTCATGAACTCGGTGGCCTCGGTGAGGGCCGTCCCGGTCATGCCGGAGAGCTTGTCGTACATCCGGAAGTAGTTCTGCAGGGTGATCGTGGCCAGGGTCTGGTTCTCCTCCTGGACGCGCACGTTCTCCTTGGCCTCGACCGCCTGGTGCAGGCCCTCTGACCAGCGCCGGCCCTCCAGGATGCGGCCGGTGAACTCGTCGATGATCTTGACCTCGCCGTCGATCACCTCGTAGTCCTTGCCGCGGCGGTACAGGGACTCGGCCCGCAGGGCCTGCATGAGGTGGTTGACGAGATGGCCGTTCTCGGCCCGGTAGAAGTGGTCGATGCCCATGAAGCGCTCGGCCTTGGCCACGCCCTGCTCGGTGACCGAGACCGTCTTGTGCTTCTCCTCGTACTCGTAATCGAAGTCGGCGACGAACTCCTTCTTGGTCCGGGGGTCCATCCCCTCGGGCGTCTTGCCGGCCTTCAGCTTGGGGGCCAGGCGGGCGAACTTGCCGTACAGGTCGGCGGCCTGCTCGGGGGCGCCGGAGATGATCAGCGGGGTCCGGGCCTCGTCGATGAGGATGTTGTCCACCTCGTCGACGATTGCGTAGCGGTGATAGTGCGTCTTGCCGTCGTCGTCCTTGCCGCGACCGCCGTGCTGGAACTTCTCCTCCAGGCTCTTGGCCATGTTGTCGCGCAGATAGTCGAAACCGAACTCCGAGTTGGTGCCGTAGGTGACGTCGGAGGCGTAGGCGGCGTGCTTCTCCTCGAAGGGCTGCATGTTCTGCAGCACCCCGACGCTGACGCCGAGCATGTCGTAGATCGGCTTCATCCACAGCGCGTCGCGGCGGGCCAGGTAGTCGTTGACGGTGACGACGTGCACGCCGTGGCCGGGCAGCGAGTTCAGCACCACGGCGAGGGTCGCGGTGAGCGTCTTGCCCTCGCCGGTCTTCATCTCGGCGATGCAGCCGTCGTGCAGCACCATCCCGCCGATGAGCTGGACGTCGAAGTGCCGCATGCCCATCGCGCGCTTGCCCGCCTCACGCACCAGCGCGAAGCATTCGTAGAGCAGATCGTCGAGCGGCTCGCCATTGTGCGCGCGCTCGCGCAGCGCGTCGGCGGCCTCCCTCAGCTCCTCGTCGGAGTCGTGCTCCAGCTCCGCCTCGAAGCCGTTGATCCGGGAGACCCGCTGCTCATAACTCTTGAACTTCTTGGCCTCGCCCATGCGAAGCGCGCGGTCCAGGAAGGACATGAAGCTAGGGTAGCGCGGGGGGCCTCGACGATCGTAAGTGGTTGCGAAGTTCGAGCTGAAATCAGGCGGCCGGCGACACGTCCCCGGGCACGGCGGCTTGACTCGCCGCCACCCTCGACTCGCGCCGCTTGCGCCGCTTGTCGCGGTGGCGCTTGACCTGGACGGCCAGCTCGTCCGCGCACAGGTTGACCGAGTGCATCAGATCACCCGAGGCGTCTCGAGCCCGCAGCGTGACCCCCTTGAGGTGCAGAGTGGCCTCCGCGACCTGGCTGTCGGGGTTTGCCGGGTTGCGCTCTTGGATGAGCTCGACCTCGAGCTCAGCCAGCTCCGAGACCTGCTTGGAGATCTTCCCGAAGCGCCTGTTGACGTGCTCCCGCATGTCGTCCGAGACGTGGAGATTCCGGCCCTTGACCTGGATCCGCATTCGTCGACCTCCCGACTGAAGCGTTGATCTGTGTGAACTAAACGTTATTCCTGCAACCGGCGTTTGTCGAGCGTCACAATGTCGGTCGTTGCCCACGAATGTCGCTCCCACCATCGCATGGACTTTCGAGCCGTCGGTCCTGATCGGCGTGGCGGCGCTCGGAGTGCTCTACGCGCTCGGTTGGCGCCGTGGTCGGGCCACCGGCTCCGCGCACAAGCCGGGCTTCGGCCGCCTGGCGCTGTTCGCGCTGGGGCTGCTGACGATCCTCGCCGCGCTCGTGTCGCCGATCGATGTCCTGGGCGACCAGTTGCTGCTCATGCACATGGTCCAGCACATCCTGCTGCTGGACTTCGCCCCCATCCTCCTCATCCTGGGCCTCAACAAGGTGCTCCTGCGGCCCGTCACCCGCCGCCTCGGAGTCGTCGAGCGCCGCGCCGGGTTCCTGGCCCATCCCGCGTTCGCCGTCCTGGCCTACGCCGGCTTTATGTGGTTCTGGCACGTCCCGGCGCTGTACGACGCCGCCCTGGGCAACACAACCGTGCACGCGGTCGAGCACCTGTGCTTCGCGGTGGCCGGGACCCTGTACTGGTGGCACCTGCTCTCGCCGATCCGCAACCGCCACCGGCTGGGCGGCATGGGACCCGTGGCCTACATGGTCTCCACCAAGCTGCTGGTGGGGATGCTGGGCATCGTGCTGGCCTTCGCGCCCGCGTCCTTCTACCCCTTCTATGAGCACCACCCCCACTACTGGGGGCTGTCACCCTCCGAGGATCAGTCGATGGCGGGGCTCCTGATGGCGCTTGAGCAGTCGATCGTGATGGGGATCGCGCTCGTGTGGGTGTTCGTGCAGATGCTGAGCGAGTCAGAGCGCGAGGCCCAGCGCCAGGAGCGCTACGAGGTGGTGTGAACGCCGGCCGGCGCGGAGGGCACCAGGCCCTCCGCGCGCGACACGACGATCAGCTCACTTGCTGCAGGGAGCCGTGCCTGAGACCGACTTGGTCTCCTTGGCCGGGCCCTGCGGGGGCAGAGTGGCCGTGAACGCCTGCGTCCACGGGCGCTTGCCGCCCTTGCAGCCGACGGACGCCAGAGACAGCACCGTCTTGCCCTTGACCTTCTTGGACTGGGTCTTCCAGACGAGGTGCTCGATCTGGAGGGACCCGGCGAAGTTGGGCACCGGGAAGGAGATGGCCGCCGGAATGGGGACATCCAGCACCATGTTCTTGCCCTTGTAGGTGATCGTGCCGGGATACGGCGGCGTCGACCCCGTCTTCAGGCCCAGCGAGTCGCAGTTGTGGGCCGGGGTGTCCACGAAGAAGAACGTCACCGTCTTGCCACCGCTGTTCCAGACGTCAAGCCCGGGGTCGCATGGGAACACCGACGTCGCCGACGGGCTGAAGTCCTTCTCAGGACCGACGACAGCGTGGATGTAGCCGCTGGCGACCAGCGCGCCCTTGGGGCAGACGTTGTCGTTCTTGGCGGCGGCGATCTTGGCCCCCGTGCACGTCGGGAAGTCCTTCAGGTCGGCCTTGAGGCCATAGGTCGTCGTCTTGAGGTCCAGCAGCACCGCGGTGCGGTTGCCGTTGATCCCCGTCGCGGTCAGTTGCTGGGTGAAGCCCATCGGGACGGGCTTGGCCGGCGTGCCGGCCTTCTTGGACGCGAACGAGAAGTTCGCGGTGTAGGTGTTCAGCGCGGCGTAGGCCGTGCCGGCCGCCACGAGGACGATGACCCCAGTGGCGATGAGAACGATGCGTCTCAAATGACTCCTCCTAGATGTGGATCGTTGGTCTTTCGCGAGCGGCGCCGGGGGAGGTCAGCGCTCACGGAAGGGGTTGAAGATGCGGGAAGCTCTGGTTCTGACCCGCCGTCGCTCCGAGCGGTGCCTGCTGTTGGCAGGGCGGGCCCTCCGGCGTGGCGGTGTAGTAGTAGCGCTCCACGAGTTGCGCGAGGGTTAACACATCGCCCCCGATCAAAGTTGTGCTCTGAGACAGCGCCGGTCCGATCGCGGGCAGCGGGTTGTTGGTGCACAGGTAGTTGCCGAAGGTGCGCAGGCCCGAGATCAGCGCCTTGTAGCCGCCGGGGGACATGTAGGGATTGGTGCGGTTGGTCGAGGGCCGCTTCTGATACTGGGCCAGTGGCTCGGGGTTGATCGGGTTCGACACGCGCAGATAGTGGGCGGTACCGCCGTTGCCCGAGGACAGGGTCGCCTCCGTGGTGGCGGTGCTGTTGGCGAAGAATGCCGCGATCTCGCCGCGGAAGGCGTTGATGTAGTCGATCACCGGCACGAGCTGCCCCAGGTAGGGCGTGAGCCGCACCAGGAACGGCACGCTCTCGTTGAGGAAGCTCGCCAGGGCCGGGAAGCCGGCCTTGGAGGCGCTGGTCAGCGGGGCCACGTCGATCATCAGGGTCTTGAGCTCCGGCGCCAGCACCGTGAGGCCCTGGAGCACCGGGTTGAGCTGGGCCGCGACCGGGTGGAGCTCGTCGATCAGCGGCTTGGTCGTCTGCGCGAAGGTGGTGAGCCGGTTGATCGTCGCTGTCGATTCGCTCAGGAAGGCCGGGAAGGCCCGGATGGTGTCGGCGAGGTCCGTGTCGCGAGCGGCGGTGGCGGCGAACAGGGCGTTGTTGTTGCGCACGAAGCTCTGCAGCGTCGACGGCGACGCGCTCAGGGCCGAGAACACCTGTCCGCCCTCGCGCAGCAGGGTGGTGGTGGCGGCGCTCTGGCGCCGCAGCACCGTCAGCACTGAATCCACGTTGGTGGCGAACGGGAACAGCTGGGCGAACGCCTGGTTGAACTGCTCCCCGCGGCCGGTCAGCGCGATCCCGCCCTGCACCATCCAGGTCTGGAACGCCTGCCGCGTCTTGGGATCGAATGCGGAGAAGATCTGGTCGAGGTCGACCGTCGGGGAGACCTGCGCGTGGGGCAGCGAGCCGCCGTCGGGCAACTTGGGCCCGATCGGACTGCCCGGCGAGAGCTCGACGTAGGTCTCGCCCAGCAGGGTCTTCTCGCGCAGGATCGCCCGGGTGTCGGCCGGCCGGGGCGCGTACTGCTTGTTGATCTCGATCACCGCCCGCGACAGGCCGGTCTTGTGGTCCAGGCCGACGCTGACGACGTGGCCGACGGGGACCCCGGAGATCTGCACCGAGGCCTGGGAGGCCAGCTCGACCGCGTCGTTGAACTCGACGCTGAAGCGGTACCCCTGGGAGGCCAGGGGGATCGAGCCGCCGAAGGAGATCCACAGGAAGATCAGCAGGCCGATGCACGAGGCCGTGAACGCGGTCATCGTGAGCATGGCGAGGTTGCTGGGCCGCTGCTTGTTCATCAGCTCGGGCAGCTCACGATCGTCGCGCCGGGGATCTGCTTGGCGCCGGGCAGCTGGGCAGCCGGCGGGGGGTTGAGCAGGTTGAGGATCACGCCGAGGGCCGGGCTGTTGGGCGCCAGGCCGTTCTCATAGAAGTTCAGCTCGTTGCAGGAGCCCATGAACAGGCTCTGCAGGACCGGTCCGTTGGCATCCTGCGCATCCACCAGGCTGTCGGCGATGTGCGACAGCCAGCTGCCCCAGAACAGGTAGCTCTGCTGGCCCTTGGTCTGGTGGGCCAGGGTGTTGAACAGCGTGTTGAGCACGCCGACGGACTGCGACAGGTTGGGGATCGCGACCTTGAGCTTGTTGCCGGCCGGGACCAGCGCACGCGCCAGGGGCTGGACGGCGATCGAGAACGGGCGCAGCTGGTTGGCGATCACCGGAGTGGTGTCGCGGAACAGCGGGCGCGAGGCCTTCAGCGCCGGGCCCAGGTTCTGCGCGAACGGCTGGAGCTCGTGCAGGGTGGTGGCGCTGGCCGCGCCGAACGCCTGCACCGAGCCCAGCGTCGAGGTCGTCTGGCGCAGCGTCGCCGGGAACAGCGTCAACGCGGACTCCAGCTGCGTGTCGTTGGCCGCGATGGCCGAGAAGTTGGTATCTGAGGCGCGAACGAGCGAGGCGAGCTGGCCCTCGACGCCGCCGAGCGAGTTGGCGACGAGATTGAGGTTGTGGATGGCGCGGCGGATATTGCGCTGGCGCGTGGCCAACAGGGTGGCGAAGGTCTTGGTGTCGCGGTCCAGCGGCTCGAAGCGCTTGAGCGTGCCGCGCAGGTCGGCCACCGCGCTGGGGCTCGGGTGTTCGCCGCCGGCGCCGGGGTTATGGAATGCCTGGGCGCCCCCGGAGAGGAGCAGGACCAGGTAGTTGCGCGTGTCGGTGTCCAGCGAGGACAGGATCTCCGAGAGGTCGACGTCGGGCTGGGTGTTGGCGGCGGAGAGCGTCCCGCCGTTGGGCACCCGGCCGGCGCCGCGGGTGCCGGGGTCCAGGGCCAGGTACATGTCCTTGAGCGGCGTGCGGGGCCGCAGCAGCACCGTCGCGTTCCGGTAGATCGGCGCGTACTGCTTGTAGATATTCATGGTGACGATGGCCTGGCCGTTGTGCAGGGACACACCGCCGATCTGGCCGACCTGGACGCCGGCGATCGTCACCGCCTGGCCCTGGCCTGAGGTCACCGCGGCCGCGGTGGCGAACGGCGCCCGCACCGTGTAGTACGTCTGGCCGAACACGAACGAGGGCTGGTGGCCGAGGATGTAGGCGCTGACGCCGATGGCGGCGGCGATCAGCACCGCGATGGCGGCGAAGTCGAAGCGGTGCTCTCTGATGGCGCGCTTCACGGTCCCGCTCCGGTCCTGGCGGCGTTGAGGTTGGGCGGCGCGTTCTTGAAGCACGGGACGCTCGCGTTCAGGGGTGGCGTGGCGCCGGGGTAGGCCGGCCGCGTGCCCAGCGGCGGTAGCACCGCGTTGCCGTACAGCGGCCCGTTGCCGGGCAGGACGCCCGTGGCCACGCGGTCAGAGCCACCGCCCGTCGAGCCGCGGACGTAGCGGCCGTTGCCATCGAAGTTGCCGGCGATGCCCGCGAGGCCCACCGCGGACTGGAACAGTTCCTGGTAGGACTGCAGGCCGGTGGTCAGCGGCGGGTCCTGAATGCGCTCGTTACCGGTCGGGATGATCGTGTGCACGAAGCAGCGCGCCAGCGCCTGAGAGCCGTTCAGCAGCGCCTTGGTGGCGGTGAGGGTGGCACTGGTGCCCTGGACGGCCGGGGTGAGCGACGCGAGCAGGCCGCCGAGCTCCGACGGGGACAGCAGCGCCGTGCTCTGGGCCAGCCACGGCAGGCCGACAGCGATCGTCGAGGGCAGCTGCTTCACGCTCGGGGTCAGGTCCCGGGCGAACTGCTGGGTGGGCCCGAAGGACGCCTGCAGCGGCCCGAACGCATTGTCGGCCGCGTGCAGCAGTGGCGGCAGCAGGGAAATCGTCGTCGACAGGTCCTGCTGGCGGGCGGCGAGCGCGCCCATCGTCGCGTTGAAGGTCGTCACCAGGTCCGCCAGCGCGCGCGACTGCGAGGCCAGCGCGGTGAAGATGCGCGCGTTGCCGGTGACCACGCCTGAGAGATCGTGGGGCTGGGTCCCCAGCAGCGCCGCGTTGACGATGGCCGAGGCCCGGAAGGCGCCGGCGGCGTACTGCAGCGACTTGTTGAGCGACTCCCCCGCGGTGAGCCCGCGCACGCTGGGATCCTGGGTCGCGTCCTGGGCGGCCGTCGGCCGGCCGCTGAGCGACGCGCCCAGTCCCTGGAGCAGGGTCTGCAGGTCGGCGCGGCTGTTGCTGTGCAGCGACGACAGGACACGGTCGAGCTGGACGGGCCCGGTGGTCTGGGCGGCGGGCAGGATGTGCCCCGAGCCGACGATGGGCGCGGCCGGCGTCCCCGGGTGCAGGTCGACGTAGAAGTTGCCCTCCAGGAACAGCCGCGGGCGGATGTCGGCGGTGGCGTCGGCGTGGATGGGCAGTCCGCTGGACTGGATGGTCATCGTCGCCACCGCGGCGCTCGAGTCGCCGCCGAAGCGCCGCAACGCGGTGACGGCGCCCACGTTGACCCCGGCGATCCGGACCGGAGAGCCGAGGTGCAGTTGGGTCTCGACGGTGAAGGTGGCCTTGAGCACGAACGGCGAGGAGACGAACGGCAGCGATCCGCCGAACACCAGGAAGCAGACCACCAAGATCACCACCGCGGCGACCAGCCCGGCGGCGAAATTGCTGACGCGGGAGCGGTGGCGTCTCACTTGCCGCTCGCCTTGGTCGACTCGGTCTGGAGCCCGAGGTTGCCGGGCGGGTTGCCGATGACCGCCTTGCCGTTGATGAACTGCTCGTTACCGGCGGAGCATTCGGCGGTCTGCCCAGGCGCGTCGGTGTTCGGGTACGGGTTGACGTGCAGCGGGCCCGAGGTGGCGCTGGCGGGGCCGGTGTAGACCTTGCTCGACGGCTGGGACTCACGCCCGGGCAGGTCGTCGATGGTCACCGGGACGAGCCGCAGGAAAGTGCCCTGGCTGACGTGCTCGGAGAGGACGCTCGAGATGTTGCGCAGGAACAGCGTCACGTAATTGCAGGTCGATTGCGCCGGGGTGAGGTAGGACAGCGGCGGGCCCAGCTTGGTCAGGGTCAGCGTGAGGCGGTCCAGCCCCGCGAGCACCGACGGGTTGGTGCCGTAGGCGGCGACGGCCTTGGACAGGGTCACCGTGCGCGCGTCCAGCGCCGCCGTGCCCGGGAGGTTGCGCGTCCCGATGGCGAACGCGTCGGCCAGCACCGGAGCGCTGTCCGGCAGGGTCTCCGTGCCCGGAAGCAGTTGATGGAACAGGCTGGCCGTGTCGGTGAGGAACGGGCGGATGATCGGGGCGCCGTTGATCGTCGCCTCGAAGTTCGGCGGCGTGAGCGAGATGGTGTCCTGCAGCGACGGCACAGCGACGCCCGCCAGCGCCCGGAAGGTGGTGTTGAGGTTGGTGAACAGCTGCGCCTGGACCTGCGCCACCGGCGCCAGCGCCCCCGCGTACTGCTCCAGGCCCTGGAAGAAGCCAGCCAGATCAGTGCGCGGCGACGCGAGGTTCCGCGCCACCGGCCCCAGGTCGTTCAGGAGCGGGACGAAGGCTCCGATCGCGTCATTGATGTCAGAGCCGCGACCGGCCAGTGCCTCGCCGAAGCCGATCGTGGACCGCTGCACGCCGATGCGGGTCGCCGGGGTGAACATCGACAGCACCTGGTCGAAGTCCACTTCGGTGGTCTCCTGGCGCAAGGGGACCGTCGCGTTCTCGGGAAAGCCCAGGCGGGAATGCCCGACGTTGATCTGCAGGTACTTGAGCCCGATGGCGCCCTTGAGGCGGACGGTGAAGGTCGAGTCGACCGGGAGCGGCTTGATGCTGTTCTCCAGCTGGAGATTGAGCAGGGCGATCGGCCGGCCGCTGCTGGTGCGCGAGGCCGTGACGGTGGAGACGACGCCGACCCGGGCACCGCCCAGGTTGACCTCGTCGCCGTGGCTGAGCTCGCTCGCGTTGGCGGCCTGGACGTGCAGCCCATAGGTCGGGACGAACGGGAGCCCGTTGGTGGCGTTGTAGGCGAGATAGACCGCCACGATCGTGACCAGCACGGTGAGCGCGCCGATCAGGACCGGGTTGCCGGCCAGACCCGGGTCGCGGGGGCCGCGCCGCCTCATCCGCCGCTCCCGACCAGGTAGCTGAACAGGCCCTGCATGGTGGCCCCGGTCTGCGGCGTCTTGCTCACCGAGGCGACGGCGCGGCTCACCACGGTGTCCTTGGTCGGCGCCTTGGCGATGGCGGTGGACTCGGGGACCGAGGTAGCGCGCGCCGCGGCGAAGTTGGCCGAGCACCCCGCCACCGGCTTGAAGACGTAGTTGGTGCAGGCGGAGACCAGCGACTCGTCGCGGACGTAGTGACCCAGGCTGTCAAAGCCATTGCCGGCCACCGCGCCGTTGAACAGCAGTTTCATGAGCTGCTCGATCCCGCCCGAGGTCTGCAGGCTGCTCAGGAGCTTCTTCAGATTGGCGGAGGTGGGCTCGGCGGCGGTGCCCAAGGCGCTCAGCTGCTTGGCCAGCGGCAGCGTGGCCACCAGCGACGGCTGGGACTGCTGGGCGGCGTTGCCGAGATTGATCAGCGACGTCCGCGCGGCGGAGGCGAACGGCACCAGGTTGGCGAACTGGCGCCCGAGCGCCTGGGCGCTCTGCCCCAGCGAGGTGAGCAGCGGCGTCCCCTGGTCGGCGAGCTGCTGCAGATCGGCCATCAGCGGGCGCAGCTGGGTGAGATAGGTGGGGAGCAGGTTGAACGTCTTAGAGATGTCGCGGGCGCGGGCGGCGCTGGCCACCGCGGTGGTGTTGGCGCCGATGACGAAGCCCGAGAGCTGACTGCGCTCGCGCGCCAGCGGCGCCAGGACGGTGTCGGAGTCGGTGGCCAGGCGGGTCAGCGTCCGGTTCTGACCGGCCAGGATCTTCAGCACCTTGTCGGTCTGCCCCAGCGCCGGGTTGGCGCGGTGGATGACCGCGTTGAGGTCTGAGCCGCGCGCCGCCAGCCCGGTCCCGAACTCGTCGATGATCACCGCCAGCGACTGGCGCACCGGCTCGGTGGAGATGTCCTGGACGATGTCGGAGTCGATCGGCGAGCTCGTGCGGGTCACCGGGAGGTAATAGGTGCCCTTGCCCGGCCCCACGGGGATGCGCGGCAGCGCCCGGGCGGCGCTCGTTCCCGGGGTGCAGTCCACGTACTCCTCGCCGATGAGCGACTGCGGCCGGATCGCGCAGGTGGCATCGTTGTGGAACGGCGTGAACCGCTCGTCGGTGATCGAGATCGTCACCGCCGCCCTCTTGCCGGCGGTGACCCCCAGGGACTGGATGCTCCCCACGTTGGCGCCCGCGATGCGGACGTTCTCGCCCTGAGCGGCGAACGAGGCGTCGTCGAAGATCGCTCGCACCAGGTACGTGCCATGCCGGGAGGAGCCCGACGGGCCGCGGATGACCGCCACGGCGATGGCGACCACGATCAGGCCTGCCGCGATGAGCGCGATCCGCCTCATGGTCCGGGGGGCACCGCGGTGGTCGAGCAGCCGGGCACCTGCTCGGGCGCCGAGCCGTCCGGCGACGGCTGGACCGCCGAGCCCGGGCAGCGGTTGCCGGCGGCGTGCAGGTCCGCGTAGCGCTGCGACGGGAACTGCGTGGTGAGCTCGTTGTTGGAGTCGATGGTGAACGGGAACAGCACCGGCTGCGTGCGGACGTAATGGCCGTTGGCGTCGTAGTAGGCCCCGGCCTGCCCGAGGTTGGTGAGCCCCGCGACCACGTCGGGGGTGTAGTTGCGCAGATACTCCACCTGGTTCTCGGAGTCGTTGAGCTGCTTGACCATGATCGGGAAGGCGGTCCGCGCGATCTGCTCGAGCGCCGGCGTGGCCAGGGCCAGCTCGGTGAGGTCCCCGGTGCCGTCCGGGTTGTGAATGAGGCCGTTCAGTGCCGCGATGGTGGGGATCCCAGCGGTGACCACCTTGTCCAACGAGGCCAGGAACTGGGGCAGGTTGCGCACCGCCGGCTTGGAGGCGGCGACGAGCGGGTCCAGCGCGTTGAGCGTCGTCTGCAGCCCGGCGAAGGTGGTGGTGGCGCGGCGCAGGGTGTTGGGCAGCAGCGAGAGCGCCTCCTCGAGGCTCTGGCTCTGGCTGGCGATGGCCCCGGTGGCCGTGCTGGTGTGGGCGATCAGCTCGGTGAGCTGCTGGCTGCGCGAGGCCAGAGCGCCGAGCGCATTGGCCCCCTGCACCACCAGCTGGTCGAAGGTGGGCTGGTCGCGGGTGAGCTCGGCGGTGAGCTGGCTGGTCGTCTGCAGGCCGGGGGCCAGGTACTTCAGCGCCTGGTTGGCCTCCACGCCGCGCCCCTGCAGCGAGGCCGCCTCGCCCCGGATGAAGCCCTTCAGCCCCGCTCGCGTGAGCGGGTCAAAGGTGTCAAACAGTTGGTCGATGTTGACCTCGGAGTAGGTGTGGGTGGCGGTGATGAGCCCGCCGTCGTCGATCGTCGGCGCCTGCCTGGGTCCCGGTTCGAGCTCCACGTACCTGCTGGCGATGCCCGACAGCGAGTCCTCGAAGATGCGCGCGACCGTCCCCTGGTGCAGCGGCCCGACGCCCCCGCGCAGCGACATGCCGATGCGCGCGTTGCCGTTACGGGTGAGGCTGATGGAGTTGATCGTCCCCACTGCCGCCGGCCCGATGAGGACGTTGTCGCCCGTGACCAGCCCGCTGGCGTTCTGGAAGTCGGCGTTCAGGGAATAACTGGAGCCGCCGCCGAGAATCAGCACCCCGACGATCACCAGGGCCACCACGAGCGCGCCGATCGCCCCGACGCGCGCGGCGACGCTGGAGCGCGGCGTGCCACCGCCCGCCAGTTCCTCGCTGACCGATGCGGGCCGCCCCTCGGGACCTCCTGTCGTGCTCTGGTGCGGGCCGATGTGGCTCTCCTCCTCCTCTACGCGCCAAGGTCATCGACGCTGCGCGGTTGGCATCCTGCCAGAGCCGGCGGCGATCCATCGCCACCAGGACTCTTAAACCGAGCGGAAAACTACGCCCTTTGCGGGCGTGGAGGGTCGGTTGATCAGATTGCCGGGGCCGAGGCGCTGTTTAACTGACCAGCAAAGCGGCACCGATCGCGCCGCCCTGGTCCCCGAGTCCGGCCACCCGCACGGCGGGCGGACGCGAGTCGTTGAACAGGTGCGGGTGCATCTCGGTGGCGATCCGCTCGGCCATCGGCTGCCCGAAACGGACGCCCAGGCCGCCGCCGATGATCACGGCCTCGACGTCGAGGAGGTTGACCGCTGAGGCGATCCCGGCGCCGAGCGCTGCGACGGCCCGGTCGATGAGCTCGGTGGCCAGCGTGTCGTCCTGCTGGAGGGCCTGGCCCCAGATGGAGCTGGTCAGGCGGGACCGGCCGCGGTTCTTCATGAGCTTGAACAGATCGGTCTTGGCGCCCTTGTCGACCTCGCGTCGCGCGCGCGCCTCCATCGCTCCGCGGCCGGCGTAGGCCTCCAGGCAGCCGCGCCGCCCGCACGGGCATCGCGCCCCGTCGCGGCGCACGACGGTGTGGCCGATCTCGCCCGCACCCCCGCGACCGCGCCACGCCTCGCCGTTGAGGATGATGCCGCCACCCACGCCGGTGCCCCAGAACACCCCGAGCACGGAGTCATAGGGCTTGCCCGCGCCGAGCCGGAACTCGGCCTGCGTCGCCACCTGGACGTCGTTGCCGAGGTGCACCTTCGCCCCCAGGCGCTCTGACAGGGCGGTGGCGAGCGCGAAGGGCTCGAGCCAGTTCGGCAGGTTGCGGGCGTTGGCCACGGTGCCGGCGGCGTCGTCGACGTCGCCGGGCGAGCCCACCCCGATCCCGTGCAGCTTCGCCGGCTCCACGCCGGCGGCCTTCGCTGCCCCGGCCATCGCGTCGGCCATCTGCCCGGCTACGTCGGCGGGGCCGCCGGCGGTGGGCGTCGGCTCGCGCGACTGGCCGAGCACCTTGTTTTGAGCATCGACGACGATCGCCTCGATCTTGGTGCCGCCGAGGTCGATCCCTCCGCGCAGGTCGCCGTTATCGCTCATCCGTGAGTGAGCCTACCCCGTGGGGGCCAAGCCTCACGCCCAGGACTGGCGATAGTCCTGCTGCTCGACGGTCGGCTCGTCGATCCGCACGCCCAGCGCGGCGAGCTTGAGCCGTCCCACCTCGCGATCGACGTCGGCCGACACCGCGTGTACGCCCGGGGCCAGCTCGCCGCGGTGAGCCACGAGCTGCTCGATGCTCAGCGCCTGCAGCGCGAACGAGACGTCCATCACCGCCGCCGGATGGCCCTCGGCGGCGGCCAGGTTGACGACGCGGCCGTGGGCCAGCAGGTTGATCTTCCGCCCGTCGGCCAGGCGGTACTCCTCCACCAGCGGCCGGACGGCGCGGTGGCCGCCGGTGGCCAGCGCATCGAGGTCTGACAGATCGAGCTCGACGTCGAAGTGGCCGGCGTTGGCGAGGAGCGCCCCGTCCTTCATGCGCTCGAAGTGGGCGGCGTTCAGGACGCGGCGCGAGCCGGTGACGGTGATGAAGATGTCCCCGCGCTCGGCGGCCTCGAGCGCCGGCATCACCTCATAGCCCGCCATCCGCGCCTCGAGCGCGCGCAGGGGGTCGACCTCGCAGACGATCACCGCCGCGCCCGCCCCGCGGGCACGCTCGGCCACCCCCAGTCCGGCCCAGCCGTAGCCGATCACCACCACGGTGTTGCCGGCCAGCAGGATGTTGGAGGCGCGGACGATGCCGTCCAGCGCGGACTGGCCGGTGCCGTGGCGGTCGTTGAGCGCCCGCTCGGTGCGCGCCTCGTTGACGGCCAGCACCGGGCAGCGCAGCGTGCCCTCCTCCTGGAGGCGGCGCAGGCGGACCAGTCCGGTGGTGGTCTCCTCGGTGCCGCCGATGAGCCCGTCCAGCACCTCGCCGCCGCGGGCGTGGGCGGTGACGAGCAGGTCCGCCCCGTCATCCAGGGTGATCTGCGGGCCGGCTGGGTGGGACCCGGTTGAGGTGTCCAGGAGGGCCAGGACGTGCTCCACGTAGGTGTCGAGGTCCTCGCCGCGCCGGGCGCGCACCTCCACCCCGTCCTCCAGGACGAGGGCCGCGGCGACGTCGTCCTGGGTGGAGAGTGGGTTGGCCGAGCACAGCGCCACCGTCGCCCCGCCCGCGCTCAGCGTCCGGACGAGGTTGGCGGTCTCGGCGGTGACGTGCAGACACGCCGCCACACGAATGCCGTCCAGCGGCCGCTCGGCGGCGAACCGCGTCCGGATCTGGGCGAGCACGGGCATCTGCCCGGCCGCCCAGTCGATCCGCAGCTCGCCGTCGGGCGCCAGCGACAGGTCGGCGACGTCGTGCGGAGGCACCGCCCTGCGCGCCGATCTCGCCTGTGCCGTCGTCGTCCGCGCCATGGCGCCCGGCCGTCCGTGTCGCTCCGGCCTGTGGGCTAGTAGCGGTAGTGGTCGGACTTGTACGGGCCCTCGACGGGCACGCCCAGGTAGGACGCCTGGTCCGATGAGAGCTCGGTGAGCTTGACCCCCAGCGCATCGAGGTGCAGCCGCGCGACCTTCTCGTCGAGCGCCTTGGACAGCGTGTAGACCTGGGTCTCGTACTCGCCGGTGTTGCCGAACAGCTCGATCTGGGCCATCACCTGGTTGGTGAACGAGTTGGACATCACGAAGCTCGGGTGCCCGGTGGCGTTGCCGAGGTTGAGCAGCCGGCCCTCGGACAGGACGATGATCGCGTTGCCGCCCGGGAAGACCCACTCGTCGACCTGGGGCTTGATGTTGATGCGCGTGATGCCATCGAGCTTCTCCAGGCCGGCCATGTCGATCTCGTTGTCGAAGTGGCCGATGTTGCCGACGATCGCCTGGTGCTTCATCGCCGCCATGTGCTTGGCGGTGATGACGTCCTTGTTGCCGGTGGCGGTGACGAAGATGTCGACCTCGCCGATGACGTCATCGATGCGCGCCACCTGGTAGCCGTCCATCGCCGCCTGCAGGGCGCAGATGGGATCGATCTCGGTGATGATCACCCGCGCGCCCTGGCCGCGCAGCGATTCCGCGCAGCCCTTGCCGACGTCGCCGTAGCCGCAGATCAGCGCGACCTTGCCGCCGATGAGCACGTCAGTGGCGCGGTTGATGCCGTCGATGAGCGAGTGGCGGCAGCCGTACTTGTTGTCGAACTTGGACTTGGTCACCGAGTCGTTGACGTTGATGGCCGGGAACAGCAGCCGGCCCTCCTTGGCGAACTGGTAGAGCCGGTGCACGCCGGTGGTCGTCTCCTCGGTGACGCCCTTGATCTGCTCGGCCATGCGCGTGAAGCGCTGGGGGTCATCGGCCTGCGAGCGCGTGAGCAGCTCGAGGATCACCCGATGCTCGTCGTTCTCGGCGGTGGAGGGGTCGGGCACCTTGCCGTCGGCCTCGTACTGAGCGCCGTTGTGGACGAGCAGGGTGGCGTCGCCGCCGTCGTCGAGGATCATGTTCGGGCCGTCGGAGTCCCGCCACGACAGGGCCTGGTCGGTGCACCACCAGTACTCCTCGAGCGTCTCGCCCTTCCAGGCGAATACGGGGATGCCGCGCGGATCCTCGGGGGTGCCCTCGGGGCCGACGACGATGGCCGCGGCAGCGTGATCCTGAGTGGAGAAGATGTTGCAGCTCGCCCAGCGGACCTCGGCGCCCAGGGCGGCCAGCGTCTCGATGAGCACCGCCGTCTGGATCGTCATGTGCAGAGAGCCGGTGATCTTGGCGCCCTTCAGCGGCTGGCTGTCGGCGAACTCGCGCCGCGTGGCCATCAGGCCCGGCATCTCGTGCTCGGCCAGCGTGATCTCCTTGCGGCCGAACTCGGCCAGTGACAGATCCGCGACCTTGTAGTCGACCTTCTGGGCGGTGGTGCTCATACTCATCTCTCCAGGCTCGTTGCTCGTTGTCGTCAAAGCTTGTGTCGCTGCCCGGGGGCGGCGATCGTCTACGCGGCGGTCGCCGCGGCGAGCAGGCGTTCGTGCTTCTCCTGCTCGAAGCGCAGCCAGTTCTCGGCGGGCACGTCCTCGGGCCGTCGGGCCCGCTCGCTCAGCCACGAGTCCACCGACTCCCGCAGGTCGCGGTCGCCGGCCAGCCGCTGCGCGAAGGCCACATCCGAGAGCGACACGTCGAACTGCGCCAGCAGTTCCTTGAGCGTCCGCAGCCGCTGCAGCGCCGCGGCGCCGTACAGCCGGTAACCGGCGGGCGAGCGCTCAGGGGCCACCAGGCCGGTCTGCTCGACGTAGCGCAGCATCCTCGGCGACCAGCCGGTCGTCGCGGCGGCTTCGTTGATGGTCAGGGACTCCACTGCGAACCAAACCTTACCACGGATGTGTCAAGGTTTCGAGCCAGCCCCGGCCTGCTCCCGGCGGGGCGCGCCGGCCGGTTCAGGCGCTGCGCTGTGCCAGGGCCGCCTTGAGCTGGGTGATCGAGGCGATCGCGGCCGGGTCACGGCCGGCCAGCACCGCCAGATACATCGAGACCAGGTCGCCCAGCAGCACCATCGACACCAGGCGCTCCACGCGGGTCTCGCCCAGCGTCTCGATCCGGTGCGTCGCCGCCGCGTGGGGCCCGATCTCATCGAGGGTCAGCTCGATCCGCGTCCGCACGCGGGGGTGTAGGTCGCAGTCGTCCAGGAACACCGCGCTGAAGCGGCCCTGATCGGCTGCGCCCTCCCAGCCGACGATCTCGTTGTGGTCGAGCTCGGGCAGCTCGGCGGCGAAGGCCGGCGCGTTGGCGTTCTCGTTGATCTGGGTCTTCCAGCGGTAGGCGATGGGGGCGGTGAGCCCCGCCCCCGCGATCTGCGGCACCGTCCCGTGCAGCGAACGGGCGACGGTCTTGGCCAGCGAGCCGTCGGGCGAGTCGGGGCCCCACTGCGCCACGAGCTGCTCGGCGTGGGCGGCGGCGACATCGATCTCGGTGCGCAGCTGCTCGCCGCAGCCGGCCAGCGCGGCCACCTCCAGCGCCACCACCAGGCCGTAGCCCACCGCGGCGCGGGGCTGAAAGCCGCCGGGGAGCGGGATCACCGGAACGCCGTCGGCGCGCGCCGAGCGGGCCAGCGTCCCGCCGGTGGTGCTGACGATCCGCCGCGCGCCGAGGGCCCCAGCGGCCTCGTAGGCGGCCAGCGTCTCCTCGGTGTCGCCGGAGTAGCTGGCACACAGGACGGTGGTGTCAGGCATCGTCCAGGCCGGCAGGCCGTAGTCGCGAGCCACCACGATCGGCCGCGACGCGCGGTCACCCAGCGCCGCCAGCGCCAGCAGGCCACCGACGCCCGAGCCACCCATGCCGGCGACGACCAGGCCACCCGGCGAGTCCTGCGGGCTGAGGTTGGCCGACTCCACCCGCCACAGCGCGTCGCGCAGGTGCTCGGGCAGGCCCAGGACGTCCCCGAATTGGTCGCTGGTATCGATCGCCGCGACCGCCTCAGCCGAGAGGGAGCTCGTGGTGCTCAAAACGCGATGGCCCCATCGGGGAGCTGCACGCCGGGAAAGATACGCATCCCCTCGAGCAGGGTGTTGCCCGAGCCGACGCTCACGCCGCGGCCGAGGACCACCCGCCCCTCGATGCGGCAGTGGTCGCCGATGGTGACGCCCGGCCCCACGATCGATCCGGTGATCCGCGTGCCGGTGCCGATCGTGGTCCCGTCGAGGATCACGGAGTTGTCAATGTGCGCGCCGGCGCTGACCTTCACCCCGCGGCCCAGCACGGTGCGGCCGCCGACGTGGGCGCTCTCGGCCAGTTCGCACTCGGAGCCCAGCAGCGCCGGCGCGTGGACGATGCCGGCGCCATTGCCGCCGTGGCGCAGGACCCCGCCGGCCTCGGCGACGGCCCGCCCCACCTCGGTGCGGACATCCCCCTCGAGGATCTCGAAGGTGGCCTGCAGGTAGCGCTCCGGGGTCCCGATGTCCATCCAGTAGCCCGCGGCCTCGTAGCCGTACAGCCCGTTGCCCACGAGCGTCGGGAACACCTCGCGCTCGATGGAGATCTTGGTCGGAGACGGGGCCATGCCGGCCAGCACGTCGCGCTCCAGGATGTAGGCGCCGGCGTTGATGAGGCACGTGCCCGCCTCGTCCGCGCTCGGCTTCTCGACGAACTCCCGCACGGCGCGGGTCTCGTCGAGCCGCACCAGGCCGTAGGCCGAGGGGTCGTCGACCGCGATCAGGGCCAGCGTGGCCCGCGCGCCGGTCTCCTCGTGCTGGCGCAGCTGGGCGGTCAGGTCCATGTCGGTGAGGACGTCGCCGTTGAGCATGAAGAACCGCTCGTCGAGCAGCTCCTCGGCGTACTTGAGCGCGCCGCCGGTCCCCAGCGGCGTCGGCTCCTCGATGTAGCGCAGGCGCACGCCCAGAGCGGACCCGTCGCCGAGCACCGAGCGCACCCCCTCGGCCATGAAGCCACAGGCCAGGATGACGTCGTCGACGCCGTGGCGGCGCAGCCACTCGATCATGTACACGATGAACGGGCGGTCGACGAGGGGGACCACCGGCTTGGGGACGGTCGAGGTGAGCGGCCGCAGCCGCGTGCCCTCGCCGCCGGCGAGGATCAGCGCCTGCACGACCTAGCGCCCGATGCCCTCGTAGATGAAGCCCGCCCCCTGGACCGCGTCGCGGTCGGCAAAGTTGCGCCCGTCGACGAGCAGGTTGCCCGCCATGCGCTGCTTGACCTCGGTCCAGTCCAGCTCGGCGAACTCCGGCCACTCGGTGACGAGGATCGCGGCGTCGGCGCCCTCCACCGCCCCGAGCGCCGAGTCGGCGAACTGCACGCCGCGCATGCGCTTGCGGGCCTCGTCCTCGGCGATCGGGTCATAGGCCGTCACCGTGGCCCCGTCGGCCTGCAGCCGCGCGGCGAGCACCAGCGAGGAGGCCTCGCGCATGTCGTCGGTGTTGGCCTTGAACGCGAGGCCCAGCAGCGCCACGCGCCGGCCCACCAGCGTTCCCAGGTGCTTCTGGAGTTTGCCGATGACGCGGCGCTTCTGGAGCTCGTTGACCTCGATCACGGCGGTGAGCAGCTGGAAGTGGTAGCCCGAGTTGCCGGCGAGCTGCTTGAGCGCCGAGACGTCCTTGGGGAAGCAGGAGCCGCCGAAGCCGATCCCGGGCTTCAGGAAATGGCCACCGATCCGCTGGTCCAGGCCCATGCCCCGCGCCACCTCGAGCACATCGGCGCCGGTCTCCTCGCACACGTTGGCGATCTCGTTGATGAAGCTGATCTTGGTGGCCAGGAACGCGTTGGCGGCCAGCTTGACCATCTCGGCCGAGGCGATGTCGGTCCGCACCACGGGCGCGTCGAGGGGCGCGTAGAGCTGGGCGACGGCGTCGCCGGCCCAGTTGCCGTCATCGCCCACCACGACGCGGTCGGGCTCCAGGAAGTCCTCAAGCGCCGAGCCCTCCTTGAGGAACTCCGGGCAGGAGACGTAGGCAAAGCCGTCCTTGCCGTGCTCGCTGAAGATCCGCTTGATCGACGCGCCGGTGCCCACCGGGACGGTCGACTTCATGACCAGGGCGTGGTGGTCCGAGCGCGGCATCGACTCCACCACCGCATGCACCGCCGACAGGTCGGCATCCCCGGAGTAGGTGGGCGGGGTGCCCACGGCGACGAACAGCAGGCGGGCGTGCTCCAGCGCTGAGCCCAGCTCGGTGGAGAAGTGCAGCCGCCCCGCATTGCGGGCCACCGACTCGGCCAGCCCGGGCTCGTAGATGGGGATCTCGCCGCGCTTGAGGCGCTCGATCTTGTCGGCGTCGACGTCGACGCACCAGACCTCCGAGCCCAGCTCCGCGAAACCGGCAGCGGTCACCAGGCCGACGTAGCCGGTCCCGATCACCGCGATGGGTTGGGGCTCTGAAGCCATGAGGAGGCGAGGGTAGCGAGGTCCGGAGGGCGGACGGGCGAGCCGGGTGAGGCCGGCGCGCTCGGGCCGGTGATGCCTAGTGGCCCGCGGCGGTCAACGAGGCCGCGATCCCGACCATCTGCGGGTTGGGAATGGTGCTGGTCAGCGTGTTGGAGATCCAGTACACGTCGGGCCCGTCGTGCCAGGCCACCGTCGTCAGGCGGCCGCCGTTGGCGTACAGGAACAGTTTCTTGCCGGCGATGTCACGCGTGCCGCTGGGGCTGCGCAGCAGCGGCACGTTGGTCCACGTCGTCCCCTGCACGCCGTAGTACTCGCCGAGCACGGGGTTGATGACCAGCGTCATGCGATAGGCGGCGTGCGGCCGGCCCCGCTGGTCGCGGATCTGGTACTCCCGTGGGTAGGAGTGTGCGTACTCCTCGGGCGGCTCGCCGCCGCCGACGCAGTTACCGGTGAGGCTCACGCAGTAGTTCGAGCCGGCCTTGATGAGCCGCGGGTAGTACACGGGCATGCCCGCATGGCCGAGCGCCGCCGCCTGCGCGCGCCCGTCGGTGTCGTCCGCGGTGAGGCCACCGGTGGGGATCTTGTTCAGGCGCTTGTGGCCCTTGAGCGACGCCGGGGTCGCCTTGGCCTTGTTCTGGGACGCCGTCGCCGCCTTGGGCGTCGCCGCCATGAACCGGGCGAACGCCGCTTGCTCGGCCGACTGGTTGCTGGTCACCACGCAGGAGGTCGCGGTGCACGGCTGCAGGTCGGCCGGGAACGGCACCTGGTGGATGGTGCTCGCGTCGGAGTTGAGGACCAGGTCGAACAGGTTGAGGATCCCGTCGTTTGACTGCAGATTCTTGTCCAGGGTCGAGTTCTTGCCGAAGATCCGCAGCAGCCGGTCCTTCTCGCCCAGCAGCTTGGAGATACCGAACTGGTCCTTGGCCCAGCGGATGAAGTCCTGCTGGCGGGCCTCGCGCACGATGTCGGAGTCGAGGTGGCGGAAGCGCACGAACGGCAGCGCGCCGGTGACCGCCTGATTGTCGCCGCACAGCTTCTGATAGCCGGGCTGGATGTCGATCGACGAGTAGTTGTTGGGGCCGGGCGCCGAGACGTTGTAGTAGCGGCGGTCAACGTCGGAGTAGACACAGCCGATGGCGTCCACGAGCTCCGAGAAGCCCTTGAAGTTGGTGTCGACGATGTGGTTGATGCGCAGGTTGGGGAAGACGTTTTGCTTGATCGTCCGGATCAGCAGCCCGTAGCCACCCTCGCTGTAGGCGGCGTTGATCTTGGCCATGCCGACCCCGGGGATGTCGACCTCAAGATCGCGCGGTATCGACATGATGTTGATCGTCGAGGACTTGGCGTTGAGCCGGACGAGCAGCATCGTGTCCGTGTTGGCCCCCCGGACGGGCGCACCCGCCCGGTGATCCGATCCGATCAGGAGGATCGTCTGCGGAGCTCCCGCCGGGGGCAGGACGATCTGCTTGGTCACGATCCCCGGATTGATCGAGATCTCGCCGACGATCGTCTTGACCTGGAGCAGTCCCGCCACCGCGGTGGTGGCGGCGGCGCCGACGACGAGGAGCACCCCGCACACCACGAAGCGCCAGGCCATCCCCAGACGGCTGTGCGGGATCACGCCGCGCCTCCATCGACGGCGCGCAGGGTGCCGGCCCCGCTGCTCTGGGCGGCCAGACGCTCGGGGAGGGCGCGCACGAAGTCCGCGAGCGCCTGGCGGTAGCGCTGCAAAGAGGACACGGACACCCACTCGTCGGGGCCGTGGTGGCCGCCGCCCTTGGGCCCGAACTCGACGGCCGGGATACCGGCCTCGATGAAGGACGCGGCGTCCGACGCACCGTCGCGTCCCACGCTCATGACCTCGCCGCTCGTGGCGCGCGAGACGGCGTCGCGCAGCGCCATCACATAGGAGTTTGTCCGCGGCACCATCACCGGCGGGTGGATGAAGGTGCGGGTGACGTCGATGGCGCCGATGGCGCGCACCTGGGCGAGAATCTCGCCGGGGTCCTGGCCGGGCAGATAGCGCACGTCGACGGCCATCTCGCAGCGGTCGGGGACCTTGTTGAGGACGTCCCCGCCGGCGATCCGGCCCAGGTTGATCGAGGGCCGGTCGAACATCTCCGAGGACTCGCGGCTGAAGGGCAGGGATTCGATGGCGCGGAACACGTCGACGGCCTTGAGCACGGCGTTGTCACCCAACCACGGCGTCGAGCTGTGGGCGGACCGTCCGTGCACGACGATCCGCATGGCGAGCACGCCCTTGGCCTGCACACCGATGTGCATGTTCGTAGGTTCGCCGGTGATCGCGAAGTTCCCGCCCAGTCCGCTCTTGACCACGGCGTCGGTGGAGCGCTCGTCGATCTCCTCGGACTCCTCGTCGGGCACGCACACGAAGCGCACGCGCACCCGCTCGTCACCGGCGACGTCCTTGAGCGCGCACATCATGGCGGCCAGGCCGCCCTTCATGTCGTAAGCGCCGCGGCCGATGAGGCGGTCGCCCTCCACCCGGGGCTCGAACTGCTCGGCGCGTCCGGGGACCACGTCGAGATGACCATGCAGGACGACGCACGGCGCCGCCTCCCGGGTGGCGCCGACCTCGGCCACGAGCACGGGGGCGCCATTGTGGTCGCGCTCCGAAACCTCGATGTCGCGCGATTCCAGCCACCCCTTGACGAATCCCGCCGCAGCCACCAGCACATCGGGCCTCGACGTCTCATAGCCGATCAGACGCTCGGCCACCACCAGCTCATCAATCATGCCGGGAGGAGGTTAGGCGATCCAGATGACGATCGGGTAAGGGCACAGCGGGGTGCTACCCGCCGCCCTCGGCGATCCTCAGGAAGGCCTCCCAGCGGCGCTTGTCGCGCTCGGCCAGGCGGCGCTTCTCTGAATCCTCGCCGGCCCCGTCGAGCTCGCTCTCGGCCTGCTGGAGGCGGTCGCGCAGCTGCGCGGCGTCCAGCGCCTCGGGCTCATGAGCCTCCTCGACCAGCAGCAGCGCTCGGTTGTCGCCCACCTGGAGGTAGCCCTCGGACTGGGCGAAGCGAACCACGTCCGAGTCCGAGCGATACAACCGCAGCTCGGTAGGGTCCAGCATCGCCAGCAGAGGCGCGTGGTTGGCCAGGATGCCGATCGAGCCGACGGTGGTCCTGGTGGAGATCATCTGCACGTCCTCGGAGAACACCTCGCCCTCGGGCGTGAGGACCTCCACCGGGAACGTCTTGTGGTCGGCCATCGGCGGCTAGCCGGCCTCGGTGCCGGACTCGTCGCCCTCGGACTCGCCGGCCTCGGACTCGCCGGCCTCAGACTCGCCGCCCGCAGACTCGCCGCCCGCAGACTCGCCGCCCTCGGACTCGCCGGCCCCCGCGTCGTCCTCGTCGCCGGAATCCTCGTCCTCACGCGACTCGGACTTGCCGCCGGCCTCGGCCACGACCTCGTCGATCGTGCCCTTCATGAAGAAGGCCCGCTCCGGGATGTCGTCGTGCTGGCCCTCGAGGATCTCCTTGAAGCCGCGGATCGACTCCGCGATGGGGACGTACTTGCCGTCGATGCCGGTGAACTGGGTGGCCACGAAGAACGGCTGGGAGAGAAAGCGCTCGATCTTGCGGGCCCGCGCAACCGTCACCTTGTCCTCGTCAGAGAGCTCGTCGATCCCCAGGATGGCGATGATGTCCTGGAGCTCGCGGTAGCGCTGGAGGACCTCCTTGACCTGGTTGGCGACCTGGAAGTGCTCCTCGCCGAGGATCTCGGCCTTGAGGATCGTCGAGGTCGAGTCCAGCGGGTCCACCGCCGGGTAGATGCCCTTCTCCGAGATCGACCGCGACAGCGACGTCGTCGAGTTCAGGTGAGCGAACGCCGACGCCGGCGCCGGGTCGGTGAGGTCGTCGGCCGGCACGTAGATGGCCTGGATCGAGGTGACCGAGCCATTGCGGGTCGAGGTGATCCGCTCCTGCAGCTGGCCCATCTCGGTCTCCAGCGTCGGCTGATAGCCGACCTGAGACGGCATCCGGCCCAGGAGCGCCGATACCTCGGAGCCGGCCTGGACGAACCGGAAGATGTTGTCGATGAACAGCAGCACGTCCTGGTTCTCGTGATCACGGAAGTACTCCGCCATCGTCAGCCCCGACAGCGCCACTCGCATGCGGGCGCCGGGCGGCTCGTTCATCTGGCCGAAGACGAGCATCGTCTTGTCCAGCACGCCGGATTCCTTCATCTCCAGCCACAGGTCGTTGCCCTCACGCGAGCGCTCCCCCACGCCGCAGAACGCCGACAGACCGCCGTGCTCCTGGGCCAGGTTGTGGATGAGCTCCTGGATGATCACGGTCTTGCCCACCCCGGCGCCGCCGAACAATCCGACCTTGCCGCCCTTGGCGTAGGGCGCGAGCAGATCGATGACCTTGATCCCGGTCTCGAACATCTCCGTGGTCGGGGTGAGGTCCTCGATCGTCGGCGCGTCGCGGTGGATCGGCCAGCGCTCGGTGTCCTCCGGGAGATCGTCGCCGAGGTCGATCGGCTCGCCGAGCAGGTTGAAGATCCGGCCCAGCGTCACGCGTCCCACCGGGACCGTGATCGGGGCGCCGGTGTCGATCACCTCGGTGCCGCGCGCCAGGCCGTCGGTCGTGTCCATGGCGACGGCCCGGACGCGATCGTCGCCGAGGTGCTGCTGGACCTCGCACGTGATGTAGTGGTCCTTCTGGGCGGCGATGTCCTCGTCCTCCTCGGCGCGCGCGGCCTCGGGCCGCGGACAGAGGATGGCGTGATTGATCTCGGGCAGCTTGTCGGGGAAGACGGCCTCGATAACGACGCCCTGGATCTCCTCGATCCGCCCGACGTTGCGCTGCTCGGTGCCGCTGGTGCTTTCGGTTTCCTGGGTGGCAGACATGAGTTGTTCTCCTTATCCGAGGCCTTCTGCGCCGGCCACGACTTCCATGATCTCCTGCGTGATCTCGGCCTGGCGGGCCCGGTTCATCTCCAAGGTCAAATCGTCGATCAGGGTCGACGCGTTCTCCGACGCGTTGCGCATCGCCGTCATGCGGGCGCCGTGCTCGGACGCGGTCGACTCCAGCAGCGCCCGGTAGATGGAAATCTCGACGTAGTCGGGGACCAGGCGCTGGAGGATCTCCTCCGGCTCGGGCTCATACTCGACGAGCGCCCGCGGGCCGTGCTCGCCCCGCTCGCGTTCGTTCTCGTTCTCGTTCTCGTCCTCGTCAGAGCCCTCGTCCAGCAGCGTGGCCCGCTGCAACGGCAGCAGAGTCTCGCGCCGGATCTCCTGAGACAGCGGCGAGATGTACCCGTTGTAGAAGATCTCGACCTGGTCGACCTCGCCGTCGACGTAGGCCGCCATCAGCCGCTCGGCGATGCGCCGAGCGTCGGCGTAGGCCGGACGATCGGTGAAGCCGGTGAAGCTCTCGGCCACGTCGAGGCCGCGGAAGGTCAGCGAGGACGCCGGGCGGCGGCCCGAGGCGTAGTAGAGGACGTGGCGGCCCTGACCGCCGTGCTCGCGCCCGGCGGCGACGCCCGCGCGCACGGCGTTGGAGTTGAAGGCGCCGGCCAGACCGCGGTCCCCGGCCACCACCAGCAGGCCGACGTTGTTCACCGACTCGTGCTCGACGAGGATCGGCAGCCGCGGCACATCGCCGGCGGCCTCGGCCGCCTGGCGGGTCATGCGCCGGATCGCGTCCGCATAGGGCCGCAGCGCCGCGATGCGCTGCTCGGCACGACGCAGCCGGGCGGCGGCCACCATCTCCATCGCCCGGGTGATCTTCTGGATGTTCTTGACCGCGGCGATGCGGTTGCGAACGTCTCGCTGCGAGGTTGCCATGGCTACGCCGGTTGCGGCTCCTCCTCACGAGCGCCGGACTCGGCCTCCGCCTGATCTGAGTTGGAGGACTCGTCGCGCCGGCGCGGCTCGGGCGCATCGCCGTCCTCGATGGGATGGCCCTCCTCGTCGAGGTCGTACCCGAAGTCCTCCGCGTAGGTGTTGACGGCCTTGTCCAGCGCCTGCTTGGTCTCATCAGACCAGTCCCCACCCGCGATCTTCTTGAGCAGTTCGGCCTCGTTACCGCGCAGCGACTCGCTGAGCTGTGAGAGGAACTTCTCCACCTTGTCGGCGAGGATGCGGTCCAGGTAGCCGTTGGTGGCGGCGTAGATCTGGGCCACCTGCACCTCTACCGGGATCGGGTTGCGCTCAGACTGGTTGAGCGTCTTGACCAGCCGCTCGCCGCGGGCCAGCGTGCGCTGGGTGTCGGGGTCGAGCTCTGAGCCGAACTGGGCGAAGGCCTCGAGGTCGCGGTACTGGGAGAGCTCGAGCTTCAGCGTACCGGCGACCTTGCGCATCGGGCCGATCTGCGCGTTGCCGCCCACGCGGGACACCGAGATGCCGACGTTGATCGCCGGGCGGACGCCGGAGTAGAACAGCTTCGGCTCCAGGAAGATCTGTCCATCGGTGATGGAGATGACGTTGGTGGGGATGTAGGCCGACACGTCGCCGGCCTGGGTCTCGATGATCGGCAGCGAGGTGAGCGAGCCGCCGCCCAGGTCATCGTTGAGCTTGACCGCGCGCTCCAGCAGGCGGCTGTGCAGGTAGAACACGTCGCCGGGGTAGGCCTCGCGACCCGGCGGGCGGCGCAACAGCAGCGACATCTGGCGGTAGGCGTAGGCGTGCTTGGTGAGGTCGTCGTAGACCGTCAACGCGGCCTTGCCGTTGTAGAGGAAGTGTTCGGCCATCGCGCATCCGGCATAGGGCGCGAGGAACTTGATCGGCGCCGCCTCGTCGGCCGCGGCCATGACGATGATCGTGTTCTCCAGCGCGCCCGCCTCCTCCAGCACGCTGGCGAGCTGGACGACGGTGGCCTTGCGCTGACCAATCGCGACGTAGACGCAGATGAGGTCGCGGTCCTTGTTGTTGATGATCGTGTCGATGGCGATCGACGTCTTGCCGGTCTGACGGTCGCCGATGATCAGTTCGCGCTGGCCACGGCCGATCGGGATCATCGAGTCGATCGCCTTCAGGCCGGTGAGCATCGGCTCCTTGACCGGCTGGCGCTGGACGACGCCGGGGGCCTTGTGCTCGGCCGGCCGGGTCTCGGTGCTCTCGATCGCGCCCTTGCCGTCCAGGGGGTTGCCCAGCGGATCGACGATCCGCCCCAGCAGGCCCTCGCCGACAGGGATGTCCAGCAGTCGTCCGGTGCGCTTGACCGTGTCGCCCTCGGAGATCTTCTCCCACTCGCCGAACAGCACGGCGCCCACGTTGTCGGACTCCAAATTGAGCGCCAGCGCGGTGACGTCGTGGGGCAGTTCGAGCAGCTCGAAGGACATGCAGTTCTCGAGGCCGTGGACGCGGCAGATGCCGTCAGCGACCGACAACACGGTCCCGACCTCCGTCAATTCTGCTTGGGACGTGTCGAGGCCCTCGATCCGGCTCTTGAGGATCGAGGTGATCTCATCGGGTTTGATCTGCATCTCTTAGGTCGCTCCCTTCACAGGCGTGGTCCTACGCCTGCGCCACTTGCTTTCGAAGTTGTTCCAGTCGGTTCTTGATCGAGGCGTCGAGGACGACGTTGCCCACTCTCAGCACTATCCCGCCGAGGATGTCGGGATCGACCTCGGCGGAGACCTCCACCTGGCGGTCGACCGACTGGCCGATCCGGTCGCCCAGGCTCTTGACCTCGTCCTGGTCCAGCGCGATCGCGCTCGTGATCTGCACCGGCAGCAGCCTGCGCGCATCGTCCCAGAGCACGTTGAAGTCGGTGCGGATCCGGAAGATCGCGGGCATGCGATGGCGCTCGATGAGCGCCTGCAGGAAGTTGGTGAACGCGGGGCTGGCGCCGGTGACGGCGCGCTTCAGCCCCTCTTTTTGCTCGACCGCCGGGAAGTAGGGCGAGAAGAAGAACTGCATCATGTCGCGGTTCTCCGACAGCGCGTCCGAGAACGCGCCCAGCTCATCGTGGACGCGATCGAGCGTGTCCTGCTCGGACGCGACCTCGAACAGGGCGCGCGCATAGACCTGGCCGATCTCTTCCACTTAGTTGCTTTCTGCCTCCGACGCCAGCGCGCTGAAGTCCAGTTCGGACAGGGCGTCCTGCACCAGTCGGCGCTGGTCATCTTCGGTCAGCGTCTTGCGCGTCACCTTCTCGGTGGCCAGGACCGTGAGGTCGGCGACCTCGTGGCGGATCTCCTGGATCGCCCGGCGGGTCTCGGTCTCGATGTCCCGGCGGGTCTGCTCGAGCAGTTGCTCGCGCTTGGCCTTGGCGTCCTCCTCGGACTGGCGCTCGTGGGTCTCCCCCGCACGGCGGGCGCGCGAGACGATCTCGTCGGCCTGCGCGCGGGCCTCCTTGAGGCGCTCCCGGTACTCCTCCAGGGCCTCGTCGGCCTGCTTGCGCATGCGCTCGGCGCTATCGATCGACTCCTCGATCGCATGCTGTCGCTTGTCCAGCGCCGCGGAGATGCGCGGGAAGGCGAGCTTCCACAGAATCACCATGGAGAATCCGAACAGCAGCAGCGTCCAGATCATCAGCCCGACGTTGGGCGTGATGAGGAACGAGCCGCCCGAGGCGGCGGTGACCGGGGCGGGCATCGCTACTTCAGCACCCAGGAGAGCAGGCCGGCGACGAGCCCATAGAAGAACGTCGCCTCGGTCAGGGCGAAGCCGAGCCACTGGATCTGAGTGATCTCGTCACGCATCTCCGGCTGGCGGGTCACTCCCTCGATGACCTTGCCGAAGATGATCCCGATGCCGACGCCGGCACCGACGGCACCCAGTCCGCCTCCGATCCCGATGCCGAGTCCGGCGCTGACGGCGCCGAACGAGAGGAGGTGTGTAAGCGCTAGCACTGTGAGGTCAGCTCCTTCGTGGTTTTAGTGATGAGTTACCGCGCCGCTGATGTAGATGGCGGCGAGGGTCGCAAAGATGAAGGCCTGCAGCGTCGCCACCAGGCCCAACTCGAACAGGTAGAGCAGGATCGCAAACGGCAGGGTGAACCAGCCGAGGAAGGACAACCCGAGCAGCACGGCCAGTCCGCCGGCCATGAACAGGATGATCAGGTGGCCGGCCAGGATGTTGGCGAAGAGTCGGATGGTCAGCGAGAGCAGCCGCATGAAGGTGGAGATGACCTCCAGCGGGAAGATCAGCAGCAGGATCGGCCCGGTGACGCCGCCCGGGATCAGGCTCTTGAGATAGCCGATCGGGCCCTGGGCGCGGATGCCCACCCAGTTGAAGGCGACGAACACGACGAGCGCGAGGATGAGCGGCACCGAGATGTTGGCGGTGGCGGCGTAGAGCGCGAACGCCGGGATGTGGGCACCGAAGATGACGAATTCCTGGCCCGAGTTCGTCGGCAGCGGGATGTACCCGATCAAGTTGTTGAACCAGATGAAGAGGAACAGCGCGCCGAGGAACGGAAACCACTTCGCCGCCATCGAATCGGGCATGTTCCCGCGGGTGATGTTGTCGCGCATCAGGGAGAAGAGCACCTCGACGGCGGTCTGGACCTTGTTGGGCCGCTGGTGCATCCGGTCGGCGATCCACACCATGGTCACCACGGTGAGGATCGTGGCGAGGATGAGGTAGAGAACCGCCCGGTTGATGCTGAAGACGCCGAGGTGGAGCCAATTGTCGAGCTTGAACTCGTTCTGGACCTGGAAGCTGTGGTTCTGGTGCCCGAAGCCGAAAAGGATGATCAGGACCACGATCCCGGCCACGTAGAAGCCGGTGATGGCCCAGAGAAGCTTGCGGGTGGCGCTCATCGGGGCCTCGTGCGGGTCATGGCCGAGATGGCCAGCGACATCGTGTAGGCGAAGACGATCACGGCCAGGCAGGTGACGCCGGCGTCCTTGCCGTCGACGTTGCGGGCGATGATCACCGCGATGGCCAGGGTGAACAGCCGAGCGAGCATGAAGCCCAGCCGCAGGCCGATCTGGCGCTGGGCGTCCATGCGCGCGGTGACGCGGTCGACGCCCACGTTGGCGGCGCGCAGCGCGATCCACGCGCCGGCGCCGATCGCGTAGCCGGAGGCGGGCACGCCGATGAGCAGCATGATCGGCGCGGCGACCACCAGCACGATGACGTCGAAGTAGGCGAGCACGCTCACAGGTGGCTGCTCAGTAACCGCGGAAGCGCCTAATGACAAGGTAGATCCCCACCAGGAAGCCGATCAGGAAGCCGATGATCCCCAGCGCCAGGGCTGCGCCGAACAGCGCACCGATACCCGCGCCCACCGCCGCGAACAGAAGATTCGCCGACAGCAGGAACATTCCCGCTCCGGCCACGTCTTTGCCCGTCAGGGGCGAACGGGGGCTTTTTTGCATTGGGTCTACTGAAGCTGCTTCGCAAGCTGGCGGTACTGGGTTGAGGGGCGCGTAGGCTACCGGCGCGGCACTCGCAGGCATCGCCTGCATTTCAGCGCCGAAACGGGCAGCGCGCCACTACCAAGAGGGTAGTGGAGAGCCGCCGCAGAGTTAGAGGGAGGTTAGCGTGCCCGGGCCATCAGGCGCATGCCCGTCGACGAACGTCCTCGTGGCAATTCGGGCTTGGGGATCTGCCCTTCAGCCCACATCGCCGCCAGGCTCGCGCGAGGCAGTCCGAGGGCCCCCTGATACACCAGGTACCGGGGCTGCCAGCGCGGGAAGAACTTGGCGTTGAACCGGTACAGGCTCTCGATCTGAAAGAACCGGTTGCCCAGCGCGAGGAGCCGGCCCAGAGCCCGCTCGGTGGGCCGCTTGGGGCTGTGGATCCAGCGGGCGAAGGCCGCGAAGTTGAGCGACATCTCATCGACGCCGCGCTCGCGCAGGAGCCCCACGGCGCTGACGACCAGGAACTCGGTCAGGCCGTTGGGCGTGCGCGGGTCACGGCGCATGAACGAGAGCGACATCGCCGCGCGCCCGAAGCACGGCACGAAGTGCAGGACGCCGCGGATCGCGTGCTCCTCGTCGCGGGCGAGCACAACCAGCGTGTCCTGCCCGTGATCGCCGCGCAGCGAGTCCATGGCCATGGAGAAGCCGCGCTCCGGCGCGCCCTCGCGGCCACGCTCGAGCACCTCCTCGACCTCAGCGGCGACGGCGGGCGCCAGCTCGGAGACGCGGTGAAGCTCGGCGGTGTATCCGGCCTTGCGCAGGCGACTGACCGACTGGCGCACCTTGCGGATCGGCCGGCCCTCCAGCGAGAACTCCCCCACCTCGATGATCGCCTCGTCGCCGAGGTACATCGTGCGCAGGCCGAGCCGCTCCCACAGCGGCAGCAGACGCTCGCTGGCGCCGACCGCGGCCAGCTTGAGCCCGCGCGTCTGCGCGAACGCCTTCAGATCGGCGAGGAGCTCGGCCAGGGCGGCGTCGGGCCCGACGGGGTCGCCGGAGAGCAGCAGCACGCCGTTCTGCACCTGGTATCCGACGAACGCGGAACGGTCGGAGCTGAAGAAGTAGTGCTTGTCGGAGCGCAGCTTGAAGAACGACAGCGTGT
Organism: uncultured Actinomycetota bacterium; assembly: GCA_963758035.1. Taxonomy (GTDB): domain Bacteria; phylum Actinomycetota; class Thermoleophilia; order Solirubrobacterales; family Solirubrobacteraceae; genus Palsa-465. The sequence continues at coordinate 604,728 of CAVWTW010000007.1, read as the reverse complement.
CGGAGCCGTGCGCGCGGACCAGCTGGACGGCCGCACGGCGCGCGGCGGGGCCGGGCAGCGACGCCGGGCCGGCGAGAGGACGAAAGACCACGTAGGCCATGGCCAGGAGCGTCCCGATCTCGACGAGGTGGACGCCCAGCGGCACCCAGGCGAAGGCGTGGTGGCCGATGGCGTGCCGCTCGAAGCGCAACGGCCCGGCGTGCCATGCCAGCAGGTCACCGGTCTCGCGCGCCACGACGCCGAAGGAGGGATGGCCCTGTGACACCCAGGCGGCGAGCGCGGCCAGGCTCAGGCCGAAGGCCCCCAGCAGCGGCACCCGCCACAGGGAGCTGCGCAGCGTGACGGCGTCGTGCTCGACGCGGAACTCGGTGGCGCTGGCGGCGAGCATCGCGGCCGTGGCCCAGCTGAGGATGGTCTCCTCCACGTCGAGCCCCTTGAGCAGGTCCAGGACGCCGAGCACCAGCAGCAGCCCGATCGCCAGCTGCCACGCCCGGCGCCGGCGCTTGAGCAGGTAGGGGCTGACCAGGAGCAGGGCCGCCCCCGCGGGCAGCGCGAAGGCGTGAAACAGCCGCACCGCCTCGACGGGCTCGACGTCGAGCAGCAGCCGGCCACGCCAGCGGATGTTGGGGGTCAGCGCCGAGGCGACGTTGACGAGGCCGACGAGGGCCGCGGCGATGGCGGCCAGCGCAGGGGTACAGCGAGCTGTGCGTTGGCGAATGCGGGACATGCGAGAGGGCGCCGGCCCACATACAGGGTGCGGGTCCGAGGGGCCTGACGGTGCGACGCCTCAGGGCCGGCGTGTCACCGGAATCTACAGCCTTACTCGGCGGCGGTTACGCTCGCGACCGTTGCCTTTGTGTTGGCGCTTCTCGGCGGGGCCGCGGTCTGAACGGCGACACGGGCGGGATCCCGGCGCACCGGCAGGGCCAGCGAGAGCGCCAGCGCGGCCAGCGGGAAGAAGACGATGACCTCGAACACGGCGCGCAGCCCGTCGGCGTCGGCCAGGATGCCCAGCAGCGGGGCGGCGACGCCGCCCATGCCCACCGACAGACCGATGGTCACGCCCGAGGCGACGCCGATCCGCCTGGGCAGGAACTCCTGGCCCATGACGATCGTCACCGCGAAGGTGGCGATGGTGGTCGCGCCGGCGATGGCGGCAAACAGCATGGCCAGCGCCGGAGGCGAGACCAGGAACGCCACCGTCAGGAAGGGCAGCACGGCCATCGAGCCGATCAGAACCGAGCGGCGCCCGAAGCGGTCGGCCAGCTGGCCCCCGACCAGCGTGCCGATCGCCCCGCCGGCCAGCATTACGGTCAGCGCGGCCCCGGCGGTGCCCCGGCTCGTGTGCAGGTCGTGGATGAAATACAGCGGGATGAAGGTGATGAAGCCGAAGTAGACGAACGAGCGCAGGCCGATGACCACCGCGAGCAGGGTGAACGGACGCCAGGCGTCGGTCTGGGTGGTGGCCGCCCGGCTGGTGGCCAGGTCGACGCGGAAGGTCTTCAGGCGCGGTAGCTCGCGGGCGAGCACGATCCCCATCAGCGTGGTGGGCACGATCACCAGCAGCGTCCCCGAGAGGCCGAAGGCGAGCACCAGCGGCGTCACCAGCGCCGGTCCCAGCGCGAAGCCGACGTTGCCCCCCACACTGAACAGGCTCATGCCGCTCGAGCGCCGCGCGCCGGAGACGTAGTTGGCAAAGCGCGAGCCTTCGGGATGGAAGGCGGCGACGCCGATCCCGCTGACCACGACGGCGGCGAAGGTGAGCCCGTAGGTGGGCGCGACGGCGGCCAGTGCCACCCCCAAGCCGCCGAGAATGGGACCGATGGGCATCAGCCACGGCAGGGAGCGGCGGTCTGACAGGTGGCCGAACACCGGCTGGATGACCGAGCTGGCGATCGTGGCCGCCAGAATGAGGGCGGAGGCGCCGGCGTAGCTGAGGTGGTCCCTGACGATGAGGAAGGGCAGCAGCGCGGGGACCGACCCCTGGCCGATGTCGGTGAACAGGTGCCCCGCGGAGAGCGTGGCCATGGCGCGCCGGTCCACGCCGGCGCGCGTCGTCGCGGTCTGGGGTCGCTGCGCGGACATCCGGCGGCGACGTTACCCCGCGTCGATCTCGCGGATCTTCTGCCTGACCTTGCGCTGCTTGTCGCCGAGCTCGGTGGCCAGGTCGGTGAGCTCGCTCAGGCGCGTGTTGACGAGCTCCAGCTGGCCGGAGATGTGAGTCAACAGCTCCTCCAGGATCCGCTTGCGCTCCACCGGATCGTCGGTCTGCGCCAGCTCGTCGCGCAGGTGCGCGCGGGCGCTCTCGGCCTCGAGCAGCTGCGAGAGCTGCTCCAGTGACAGGCCGAGGAGGTCACGCAGCCGGATGATCTCCCGCACGCGATCCACGTCGCCCTGGGTGTAGACGCGGTGTTTGCCCTGCGCGCGCTCGGGCGCGCTGTCCAGCAGCCCGATCTCCTCGTAGTAGCGGATCGTCCGTGCGGTGGTGCCGGTGAGCTCGGCCACCTCCCCGATGCGTAACTGGCGGTCGGCGGTGGCGCTCATGAGGCCACCATCTGGCGCTCACGGGCCTTCTCGGCCGCGGGGGCAACCACGTCCTTGGGCCGCGCCGCTGAGATGAAGGCCCCCACGATCGACACCGCACACAGGCACCACAGGGCCGTGTGCATGTTGGAGATGAAGGGCGAGAGCTGCTCGGTGGAGATGTGATCGGCCAGCCCTGAGAACACTCTGAACAGCACCTGCTTGGGGACGGCAGAGGTGATGACGGCGAGCACGAAGGCGATCGAGAGGACCGCCCCGGTGTTCTGCACCAGCACGCGGGCACCGGCGGCGATGCCGCGGCGATGCGGAGCCACGGTGCCCATCATGGCGGCGGTGTTGGGCGAGTTGAACATGCCCGAGCCGATCCCGACGACGAACATGAAGATGCCCGGCCAGAGATAGCTGGTGTCGCGCTCCAGGGTCGTCATCAGCGCCAGCCCCAAGGCGGTGACGAGCATCCCCAGCACCGCGAGAGTGCGCGAGCCGCGGCGGTCGGCCCACATCCCGGCGGCCGGCGAGGAGACGAGCATCCCCAGCGCCAGCGGCGCCAGCTTGACGCCGGCCAGGATCGGCGAGTTGCCCTGCACGCCCTGGAAGTAGAAGACGAACAGGAACATGAGCGCGAACCGAGACAGACCGTTGGCAAACGCGGCCCCGGAGGCGGTGGCGAACAGGCGGTTACGGAAGATCGACAGGTCGAGCATCGGCGACTTGTGGCGCGACTCGATGAGCACGAACAGGGGCAGGAACACGGCGGCCAGAATGAGCGCCGGGATCACCAGCGGCGATGTCCAGCCCTCGATCCCGCCCTTGGAGATGCCGTAGACCAGGCCGGTGAGGCCGAGCAGGAACGTGATCGTCCCGAGATAGTCGAAGGAGCGATCCTCGGAGCGGCCGGTGACCTCGTGAAGGACGTAGCCGCCCCACACGGCGCCGGCGAGGCCGAACGGAACGTTGAACCAGAAGACCCAGTGCCAGGAGATCGCCACCAGCGCGCCGCCGAGCACCGGCCCGATGACCAGTCCGACGGCCGCGACCATGGTGTTGGTGCCCATGGCCAGACCGAGCTGCTCCTTGGGGAAGGCGTCGGTGACGATCGCTGCCGCGTTGGCGAACAGGAACGCCCCGCCGATGCCCTGCAGGATCCGCCACAGGATGAGCTGGGTGCCGTCGGCGGCGAACCCGGCGCCCAGCGAGGCCGCCGCGAACACGACGAAGCCGATCACGTAGGCCTTCTTGCGCCCGAACTGGTCAGACAGCCGGCCCGCGCTGAGCACGAGCACGGTCGAGGCGATCATGTAGACGAGGATCACCCACACCAGCTCGAGCAGGCTCGTGTGCAGGCTGCGCTCGAGGTCGGGGAGGGCGATGATCAGGGTGCCCGAGTTGATCGTCGCCAGCAGCATCCCGAGGCTCGTGCAGGACAGCGCCCACCACTTGTAGGAATCGTGCTCGGAGGAGACTCCGAGACGGCGCCGGGCCGTGGGGCCCTCGGCCTGGGGAGCGTGTAGCACTGACAACTCAGGACCTGCCTTCAATCGAATTCTTACGTAAACGTCAGAATAGCAGGTGTGGGCTCCGTTTCTTCCTCTTGGCCTTGCGCGGCGGCGGCTGTTTGAGGGTGTACCGGTGGTTGAGCACGCTGCGCTTGCCCTGGGTGATGGCCATGCGCACGCGCAGCCGGTGCGCCGCCGTGAGCAGCTTGCGCCCGCGGGCGTCGAGCCCCATCGTGATCGTGACGCGGTGGCCGCCGCGCAGCTTGATGTTGTGGCCGCCCACGCCGACCTTGTGACGGTGACGGGGCTTGCCCGTCAGGGTCAGGAGGGTGAGACGGCCGGCGCAGCGCGTGACCGCGGGGCCCCGGCAGGCGACCCGCACGCGCAGCTTGCTGCCCTTGACCACGGCGACGCGCCCGACCACGACGAGGCGGCCCATGACCGCCGCCGGGGCCGGGGCCGGGCCGGTGGGGCCCGGGTTGGTCGAGGCCGAGGAGGCGCCGAGGACCAGGTCACCCGTGCCGTCCACGGCGGCGCAGGTGTTCCCGGGCGGGCAGGCGATCCCGAAGATCGGCCAGCCGTCGACGTCGCTCAGGCTCCAGGCCCCGGCACCGCCGTTGGGGTTGGTGCTGGCCAGCACGTTGCCCGAGGCGTCCCCGGCCACGCACAGCGATGCCGAGGGGCAGGTGATGGTCTGCACGACGTTGGGAGCGCCGTCCGGCGCGTCGACGCTCACCGGCGACCCCCAGGTGCCCTTGACCGGGTTGGTGGAGGTCACGACCGCGCCGTTGCCGTCGACGGCGACGCACAGGGTCGTCGTCGGGCAGGAGATTGCGTTGAGCGGCGCCTCCTCGACGTTGCCCTCAGTCCACGCGTTGACGCCGGCCGTCGGGTTGGTGGAGCGCAGCTCGGTCCCGTTGGCGTCCACGGCGACGCACAGGGTCTTCACCGGGCACGAGACGCCGGGCAGCGCGTCCTCGCCGGCGATGTCGGCGGTGCTCCACGCCGACGCGCCGCCCGTGGGATTGGTGGAGGTGAGCACGTTGCCGTTGGAGTCGGTGGCCACGCACAGGCTCGTCGACGGGCATGCCACCGCCATCAGGGTGGCGTCCGGGTCGACGGCGGCCGACTGCCACGCCGACGCCCCGCCACCCGGGTTGGTGGAGTGCAGCACGTTGCCGGCCTGATCGACCGCGAGGCACAGCTTGGTCGAGGGACAGGCGATCGCCGTGAGACCGGCGCCGCCGTCGATGGCGGCCGATGCCCACCCGGTCTGGCCGATGCCCGGCGCGGTCGAGTGCAGCAGGTCGCCGTTGGCGTCCACCGCATCGCACTGGCCGGCCGCGGGACACGCGATCCCCGCGAGGCTGACGCCGATGCCGCTCTCGAGAGCCGTGGAGCTCCAGGCCCCCGCGCCGGCCGACGGGCTGGTGCTGATGACCACGTCGCCGCCGGAATCGGCGCCCGCGCAGAAGCTGGCGCTGGGGCAGGAGATCCCCTCCAGCGCCGGAGCGCCCGACCGCGTCGCGGTGGCCCACGCGGGCGCGCCGCCGGCGGGATTGGTGGAGACGAGGACGTTTCCGCCGTCGTCGCCCACCGCGCACAGCCCGCTGGGGGCGCACGACACGGAGTCCAGCCCGGCCGTCGCATCGATCGCCGCCATCGGCCACGCGGCCGTGCTCGGAGCGGCGCCCGGGGTGGTCGAGACGAACGCGTTGCCGTCGTCGTCGACGGCCACGCACAGTGACGCCGACGCACAGGAGACCGCATTGAGCGCGCCCCCGGGATCGACCGCCGCACCCGCCCAGGCGCCGGCGCCGCCGGTGGGGTTGGTGGAGCGCAGCAGCGTGCCGCTGTCGTCGACGGCCACGCACAGGCCCGTCGTCGGGCACGACACGGCGGTGAAAGCGTTGGTGCCGTCGACCGCGGCGCTGACCCACGTCGCCGCGCCGCCGAGCGGGTTGGTCGAGGTCCAGACGTTCCCGGACTGGTCGACGGCCACGCACTGCGACGCCGACGGGCAGGAGATGCCGCTCAGCGGATTGGCGGTGACCGCGGCCACCGACCAACGCGCCGTGGGCGTGCCGGGGGTAGTGGTGGTGAGCACGTCGCCCATCAGGTCCACCGCGGCGCAGAACGACGACGACGGGCACGAGATCCCGGTCAGCCCGTTGAGGCCCAGGGTGCTGCCGTCGATGTCCGACGTCGTCCACGTCCCGGGGCCGCCCGTGGGGTTCGACGAGCTGACGAGGTCCCCGCTGCCGTCGACGGCGAGGCACAGGGAGGCGCTGGGGCACGAGATGGCGTTCAGCGCGGCCGGGCCCGCGGGATCGATCTGGATCGGCGCGTCCCAGGAGATGAGGTCGGCGCGCGCGGTGGCGGCGAGCGCCGTGAAGGCGAGTAGAGCGGCGACGATGGCGAGGGCCAGCGCGAGGCGGGCGGTCATCGCTGCATGTCGAGCCCGCGCGGCGTGGCGTGCATCCATGACGGGCGCGACGGCGTGCGCATCCATGACGGGCGCGAACGTACCAGCCCGGCGCCGGCGGCCCGCCGGTCCTTAACCGGATGTGAATCGCGGCGTCACGTCTCGAACGCGGCCACCGTGGCGAGGATGATGAACGCCGCGATCAGCGCCGCGCCCTCGAACGCCGTGGCCTCGCCGTCGCCGGTGATCTGCCAGACGATGATCGAGGTGCCGAGCAGCGCGCCGGTGTAGACCGGCGGCAACGCGAAGGTCAGCGAGGTCGCCGTCAGCAGGGAGACCAGCACCAGCAGCGGGTACAGGAACGCGGCGATCTGGGCCACCGAGTTCTTGACCACCGAGATGGCCAGCTCGTTCTGGCCCTTGGCGGCCAGCACGACCCCCACAGCGTGCTCGACCGCGTTGCCGGCCGTGGCGACGATGACCAGACCGGCGAACGAGCGCGAAATGCCGAGCGTGTGGATCGTGGGCTGTAGCGCGTGAACGAACCAGTCAGAGACGAACGCGGCGGCCAGGCCCGAACTCGCCAGAAGTACGACGGCGGTCGCCGTGGACACACGCGGCGGCGAAGCATGCTCCATGGCCGCCGGCTCGGTCGTCAGATACTGATGCACCCACACTCCATAGGCCACGAGGATCGCCACCGCACCCACGATCGAGATCGTCTTGATGTGGTGGCTGGCGGAGTCGTTGGCGCCGTTGGCGAGCGCCACAAGCAAGATGATGAAGCTGGAGATCAGCAGCAGCGTCGCGGTGTCGTTGGGGAGCCGAGCGTTGAAGCGCATCACGCTGTCCTTGCTCCGCCGGGCCCCGACGATGATCACCAGCCCGAGCACCAGCAGCGCGTTGACCAGGATGGAGCCGAGGATCGCGGTCTGCGCCACGATCTTCTCGCCGGCGTTGAGCGCGAAGATGACCACGAAGAACTCCGGCAGGTTGCCCAGCGTCGACTGCAGCAGCCCGGTGGCGGCGGTGCCGAAGCGCTCACCGACCTGCTCGGTGGCGAAGGAGACGATCCAGGCCACCCCGGCCAGGGCCACCCCGGCCACCGCGAAGGCCACGACGTGGCCGAATGAGCCCGCGTAATGAGCGACCCCCGCGAGCACGACGAGGATCCCGACGAGCACCAGTCCGGCCCGCTCGAACCGTGTCAGCCCGGCCAGCAGGCGTCTACCCGCCGGTCATCACAGTGTCGGCGTCGGAATACGCGGGGGCGCAGCAGCACAGCAGGGTCAGAGGCGCGGTCCCGGTGTTCCAGAGCTTGTGGGGCGTCCCCGGCGGGATGACGACGCAGTCGCCTGCCCCAACGGGCGCCTCGTCGGCGTCCAGGCGCATCCGCCCCTCTCCGGCGACGAAGTAGTAGAGCTCCTCGCTGCGGGGGTGATAGTGCTCGGCGGTCTCTTGTCCAGGAGCCACGGAGGCCTCGGCCAGGCTCTGGTGGATCGCCGGGGTCCACGCAGGGTGGGCCAGCTCGCGGATCGTCGAGCCGTCGGCGGTGATGAAGGGTTCGCGTTGGGCGAGGTTGGCCTTGTCCATCTACTTCACCTTCTCAAACTCGCCCGTCTCGATGTCTCTCGTGACCTGGTCGTCGATGTCGTGCTCGCTGGCGCCCGGGTCGGCGCGGCGCATCTCGATCGTGCGTAGCCCCTTGAACTTGAAGATCTCCAGCACGTAGATGAGATAGACGCTGGCGGCGGCGCACAGGATCGCGAAGACCATGAGCCCGACGATCCATCCGGCCTGGTCGCGGTGGTGATGGGAGACGATGCGCAGCCCGACGGCCAGGCCCGCCATGAGAAACGACCACACGTAGAGGTAGATCACGGTCTTGCGCTGCGAGAACCCGATCCGGGCCATCCGGTGATGGAAGTGGTTGTCGTCGGCCGCCCATGGCTTGCGCCCGTACTTCAGCCGCTTGGCGATGACGAAGCTCGTGTCCAGGAAGGGGATGACGAGGATGACCAGCGGCACGATCAGGGCGACGAACGCGTTGGTCTTCAGCGAGCCGACCACCGCCGTCACCCCGAGCAGGTAGCCCAGCAGGTTGGCCCCCGCGTCGCCCATGAACACCGAGGCCGGATAGAAGTTGTAGAAGAGGAAGCCCAGGGCGGCGCCGGCGGTGATCGCGGCCAGGATCGGGGCCCCGTGGACCCCCAGGTCAAAGGCGATGATCGCGAAGGCGACGCCGTCGATCGTGCACAGCCCGGCGGCCAGCCCGTCCACCCCGTCGGAGAAGTTGACGACGTTCATGAGGGCGACGAGCCAGACCACGGTGAGCACGCCGCCGGCGTTGGGGAATGGGAGCTGGCCGAGGAACGGCAGGGTCACCGAGGTCACCACGGCCCCGCCCTCCACCGCGAAGAGGGCGGCGGCCACCTGCCCGGCCAGCTTCACGGCCGGGGGGAGATCCCAGATGTCGTCGATGGCGCCGATGACCGTGATCAGGCAGGCGCCGGCGATTACCGCCCAGATGTGCACCACGCCGCCGGCTCCCGGTGGGCCGTGGAGCACGTGGGGCAGGTAGATCTTGGGCGGCAGCCAGATCCAGCCGGCCACCAGCACCGCGGCCAGGATGGCCAACCCGCCCAATAGCGGCGTCGGCCGCTGCGAAAGTCCCCGCTCCTTGGGCAGATCCACCGCTCCCAGCCGTCGGGCCAGCCGCGCCGCCAGCGGCGTCGCCGCCGCGGCGACGGCGGTCGCCACCAGAAACGAGAACACGGCATCCCAGTACCGCATGTTCGGACAGCATGCCAGCACCGGCCGACTGCAGGCGTTGGGCTCTCGGCGGTCAGGCCGCTTGGGCCTCGAGACGGGTGAGCGTCTGGGCGATCGTAACCGCCACCGCGACCGGTCTCCTGGTGAGCTGGCGCCACGTGAACCTGAGCACGATGTAGCCCGACCGCACGAGCTTCGCGTCCCGCCCACGGTCGCGCTCGAACGCCTGCCGGTGGCCGTGGGCCCGGTAGCCGTCGACCTCGATCACAACCCGGTGCCGCGGCCAATACGCGTCGACCCGGAGACCCTCGACGTAGAGGTTGAACACGGGCTTCGCGATCTCCGCCTCCTCGACGAGCCTCCGCAGCCTCCGCTCGGCCTCGGACGCCGTGTACCCGGAGTCCACCTCGGCCTCCAGCAGCTTCCTGAGTGGTCCCGTCCCCGTCCTGCCCGGGCAGCGGTCCATCGCCTGGTGCAGCGCTTTGTCTGTGACGAGCCCCAGCGCGCGGGCCTCGTTGAGAAGCCGGTCGATCCCCGGGCCGGCCGCGCAGTCGATCAACGTGCGGGCCGGGGAGGTCACCGGAAAGCCCCGGTGCAGGCGCACGTCGCGGAGGTCCAGGGCCTTGACCCTGTGAACGGCGAGCCCGGGCTGGCCCCTGATGTGACGGTTGATCAACGTGATGGCCACGCACGAGGGAGCTGCGGTGGCGGTCAGGCCCCACAGCGCGGCGGCGGTCTCGTGGCTGAGGAGGGCGTCGTCGCCGGCGTAGAGCAGCGCGGCCGTCTCATCGGCCAGCGGCTCGAGGACCGGCTGGACCACCGACACGACCGACCGGAACACGCGGTGCAACGCGCCCACCCTCACCCGGTGCTCATAGGAGCCCCGCGTGATCCCCAACGCCCGCAACTGCGACAGATGCACCATCCCCCGCTGCGCGCCCGCGACCTCCGCCAACCCCCGCTCTCCGGTCGACGGAACCTGGAGAACGTGACAAACCCGCGCCGGCATCCCCACCGGCCCACGATTCCCATGCCCCACATGGCAAACGCGCCAAACCTGCAGACGCAGACCGGGAATGTCACCAAACCCAGGCGTTTCAACCCCCATATAGATAAGAGCCTCGAGCGGCCCCAGATCCACCCCCCTCCCCCGCCAGTCTTTGGCTGCGTACCCCACCTCGGTGAGGATTTCCCGGGCGCTCAGGCGCAGAGCGTCAGGATCGCGGCGGCGGGCGCCCTCAGGCGCGCTCAGGCGCGCTCAGGCGCGCTCAGGCGGAGAGCGCCAAGATCGCGGCGGCGTGCGCCGGAACCCGAACTGCGTACACACCCCTGGCGTTGGGCCTGACCAGCGTCACGCGCGACGCACCGGCGAGCTGGCCCGTGCGCGAGGACAGGCGCCGGCCCCCCAGCGTCGCGCCACCCGTGGCGCTCAGCGACCTGGCGCTCAGGAGCGACACGGAACCGGTGCCGTAGGTGCCCGAGGCGCTGACGCCGATCGTGCGGGCGACGGAGCCGACATTGGTCAGCACCACCCGCTCAGACCGGTCCGGCGCGCGCACGGCGAACTGGTAGAAGTGGGCCACGCCGGGGTCGGAGATACGCAGCAGGTGCGAGCCGGCGGGTGCGGCCTCGGCGAAGGCCAGCAGGCCGTAGTACTCGGGTTGCACCGAAACGCTCCAAGCGGAGCCGGAGCCGGAGTGCTTGGCGGTGATCATCTGGTTGAGGTTGCCGTCGACCGTCTGGAAGTTGACGCCCTGGACGCCCGCCTGCCACAGCGCCGGGAGCACGTTCAGCGCCCACAGCGCCTCGCCGAAGGAGTTGGAGAGCCCGGCCTCACCCCCGCAGGGGATGCCGTTGATCTCGTCCACGCGCAACGGCTTGCCGCGGGCGGCGGCCGCCCTGACGGCCACGTGGATCGAAGCGGCGAGGCCCTGGATGGATGCGGGGGTGAAGAAGTCCGACACGGAATTGCGCGCGAGCTCCGAGCAGTCCTTGAGCGGATACGCATGCACGGTCACCAGCTTCAGGCGCGAGCGCATGTCGCGCAGCACCGTGCCCAGCTTGGGCAGCCAGTGTGTTGAGCCTGAGCTGGGGCCGGCGAGGGGTGCCCCACCGAGCTCCGAGGCGACCGCGGAGAACTTCTTGCCGTAGTCGGCGATCGTGTCGATGCCGCGCTGCCCGTTGACCACCGACAGGGGATAGAACTCCGGCTCGTTGCCCAGCTCGAACGCGTCGATCAGCTTCGCGCCGACGTACCGGTCGAAGTCGGCGACCTCGGCGCTGGCGATCCTGGTGTTGATGTCGGCGCCCACCTTGAGGGTGACGCCGAGAATCGCCTTGCCGCCAAGTGACGTGAGCAGCGCCCTGACGTCGGAGGCCCACCCCGGGGTGAGCGTGCAGTAGAGGTAGGGCGCCGGCTTCATGCCGGGAATCGCCCACTGACAGTTGTCTCCTGAATTGCCGCCGAGGCGCAGCAGGGACGGTGCACCTGGGGAGAGGTTGCTCAGCAACTGGACGAAGGGAGCGTCCGGATCGGCGGCGGGACCAGCCAGGGTGGTGATCGTGTTGAGCTCGGTGGCGATGCCGAGAAAGCCCTGAGCGGTCGAGGTCGCAGCCACGGCGGCGGGGCCTCCGACCTTCACCGTGGCCGCCGCCGCCGTCCCCGCCGCGATCACAGAGCACACGGCGGCGAGTGCCGCCACGCGGGCGGCCACACGGGCACTGGGCATCATGGATTCTTTCTGGAACAGGACTTACAGGGCAAAGTGGCTGGGACGCCCCGAGTCGAGGCTCTCGCTGTCTCAAGCGATAGTTGTCGCAAACCGCCCCGCCTGTGACAGAACGTGACGGCCCGCACCGCCGGGCCCGCACCGCCGGGCCCGCACCGCCAGGACCGCACCGTCCAGTACCGCACGCCACCCAGCCCAGCCCCGATCAGACCGCGGCGGGAGTCCCCAGTTGCGCGTAGAGCGGGTAGCGCTCAGCGATCGCCTCGACCTGCTGGGCGAACTCCCCGCGCCGGGCCTCGAAGTCCTCGGCGGTGAGCACCGCGGCGATGGTCCTGCCGACCTCGAGGAAGTCATCCACCTGCAGCCCCCGCGTCGCCAGGGCGGGCGTCCCGATGCGCAGTCCGGAGGAGACGGCGGGCGGCCGCGGATCGAAGGGGATGGCGTTGCGGTTGACGGTGATGCCGACCGCGTGCAGTCGGTCCTCGGCCTGCTTGCCGTCGAGCTCTGACTCGCGCAGGTCACACAGGACGAGGTGCACGTCGGTACCGCCGGTCAGCACGCTCACTCCGGCGCCCGCCGACAGTAGCTCGGAGGCCACTGCGCGGGCGCCGTCCAGCGTCCGCTGCTGGCGCTCCCGGAAGGCTTCGGACGCGGCGATCTTCAGCGCCACCGCCTTGCCGGCGATGATGTGCTCCAGCGGGCCGCCCTGCTGGCCGGGGAAGACGGCGGAGTCGATCTTCTTGGCGTACTCCTCGCGGCACAGGATCATGCCGCCGCGCCCGCCGCCGATGGTCTTGTGGATCGTGGTGGTGGTCACGTCCGCAAACGGGATCGGCGAGGGGTGCAGCCCCGCGGCCACCAGGCCGGCGAAGTGGGCCATGTCGACCATCAGGTACGCGCCCACCGCATCGGCGATCTCGCGGAAGCGCGCGAAGTCCAGCTGGCGGGGGTAGGCGGACCAGCCGGCCACGATCATCTTGGGCTGGTGCTCACGCGCCAGCCGCTCCACCTCGTCCATGTCGATCATCGAGGTCTCGCGGTCCACGTGGTAGGCGACGATGTTGTAGAGGCGCCCCGAGACGTTGATCTTCATCCCGTGGGTGAGGTGGCCGCCGTGGGAGAGCTCGAGGCCCAGGAGCGTGTCGCCCGGCTGCAGCAGCGCGTGATAGGTGGCGATGTTGGCCTGGGCGCCCGCGTGGGGCTGCACGTTGGCGTGGTCTGAGCCGAACAGCGCCTTGGCCCGGTCGATGGCCAGCTGCTCGGCGATGTCGACGAACTCGCAGCCGCCGTAGTAGCGCTTGCCCGGGTAGCCCTCGGCGTACTTGTTGTTGAGCACCGAGCCCTGGCACTCCAGGACCGCGATCGGGGCGAAGTTCTCCGACGCGATCATTTCCAGCGTCTGCTGCTGGCGCTCGAGCTCCTTGCCGAGGACGTCGGCGATCTCCGGGTCCACCTCGGCCAGCGGGCGGTTGAAGAAGTCAGCGGGCAGGTCGGCCACGGGGCGTCACATAGTAACGGCGGCGTCGGAGGCGACGATGACGGCCAGGTCCCGGTGCTCCCACACCACGCGCGCGTCAAAGCCCGTCTCGGCCAGCCACGCCAGCTGATCGGCCAGCGGGCTGGGGTGGTCGAACCCGGGCGTCAACGACGTCACCGCATCCGCGGCGTCCACCGGCACCACGACGTCGCCCAGGACGAACCGCCCGCCCGGCGCCAGCACCGCCCGCACGCGGGCAAACAGGTCGCGCTTCAACGCGCCCTCCAGGTGGTGGACGCACAGGGCGCTGGCCACCAGGTCAAACGGCCCCCCGGGCAATGGCTGCTCGATCTCGCCCACCAGCAACGAAACCCGATTCCCATCCAAACCCGCCCGAGCCGCCGCGAGCATCGAGGCACTCTCATCCACGCCGACCAGGAAGGCGTCCGGATGCCGTGACAGCAGGCGCCGGGCGGTCTCCCCCGTGCCCGTCCCCAGCTCCAGCACCTGCGACGCGCCCGACCCGCTGGCGCCCACCACGGCGTCCTGGAACGCGTCATAGACGGGGATGTCCGCGTGGATCATCTCGGCGTAGGACGAGGGATCGAAGTGGAACTGCCACTCCAGTGCGGCGGCCACGTCCTCGCGCGAACACGCCCCCTCGCGCACGATCGACCACGCCCCGGAGACCTCCAATGACCGCAGGTCGACCACCGTCGACGGCGTCCCGGGCAGCTCGCCCCCGTCGAGCACGAGGTCCGCGCTGCCTCGCAGCACCTCGGGCACCTCCCCCAACGTGCGCGCGTCAGGGCCGCCGGCGAGGTTGGCGCTCGACTGCAACACCGGCCATGAGACCCCTGCCAGCGCGGGCACGACGGGCACCCGTAGACCGAACACGGAGATGTCCTCGCCGCAGGCCAGCGGGAAGCGGCGCTCGGGGTTGGGTAGCAGCACGGTCACCGGCCCGGGCAGGAGGCGGCCCACCGCCGCCCGGGTGCGCTCGCCCAGTTCGGGCAGTGACGCCAGCGCGAGCTCGCGATCGAAGAACATCACCGCCGAGGGCTTGTCCAGCCGCCGGCGTTTGAGGCGATACAGCCGCTCGACGGCGACGCGGTTGTGAACGTCGCAGGCCAGCCCGTAGACCGTGTCCGCGGGGAACACGGCAACGCCGCCGACGCTCATGCAGCGCTCGAAGCCCTCCGCCTCGCGGCCATTCCCGGTGCTCACGCCGTGCCCACCACCACGCGGGCCAGCCCGGCCAGGTCATGGCGGACCGCCACCTCGGCAAATCCGGCATCCCACAGCAGCTCGGAGACCGAATCGGCCTGCTCGGGCCCGAGCTCGAGCGCCAGCAGCCCCACCGTCGGACCGGCCACCGCGGCCACCGCGCGGCGGATCACGTCGAGCCCGTCGGGCCCCGCGAACAGCGCCCCTGCGGGCTCATACAACGTGATCTCGGGCGCGAGCTCGGCGCCCTCGGCCACGTAGGGGAGGTTGGCCAGCACCGCATCGGCGGAGACGCCATCCATGAGATCGGCGCCCACGAACGTCACCTCCAGGCCCAGCCGCGCCGCGTTGGCCCGCGCCACCGCCACCGCGTCGGCGGACACGTCGGCGCCGCTGACACGCAGATCGGGGCGCTCGTCCTTCAGCGCCAGGGCCACCGCGCCGCTCCCGGTGCCCACGTCGACCACCCGCGCTCGCGGCGGGAGTGAGAGCGCCACCTCCACCAGCAGTTCGGTCTCCGGGCGCGGGATGAGCACCCGGCGGTCGACGGCGAGCTCCAGCCGCCGGAAGGCTCGGCGCCCCAGGATGTAGGCCACCGGCTCACGCGCCTCACGTCGCGCCACCAGCGCCTCGAACCGCCCCGCCACCTCAGCGTCCAACGCCGCGTCGCGTTCGACCACCAAGCGCCCGCGGTCCACCTCCAGCACGAACCCCAGCAGCACCTCGGCGTCCAGCCGCGCGGTGTCGACCCCCGCCGCGGTCAGGCGCGCGGTCGCTGCAGCCAGGGCATCCCCCACCGTCGCCCGAGCGGTGCCCTCGTCAGCCTGCCCCACGCTCTTCCAGCCGCCGTCGCTTCTCGTCGTCCTGCAGGGCATCGGTCATCTCGTCGAGGTCGCCCATCAGGATCCCGTCGAGGTTGTGCACCAGGAGGTTGATGCGGTGGTCCTTGACCCGCCGCTCGCCGTAGTTGTAGGTGCGGATCTTCTCGGCACGGTCGCCGGTGCCCACCTGGGCCAGCCGGTTGGCGCCCAGCTCGGCCTGCTGCTCGGCGAGGGCCCGCTCGTACAGGCGCGCGCGGAGCACGCGCATCGCCCGCTCGCGGTTCTGCAGCTGGGATTTCTCGTCCTGCATGGAGACGACGATCCCGCTGGGCTTGTGGGTGATCCGCACCGCGGAGTCCGTCGTGTTGACCGACTGGCCCCCAGGGCCCGAGCTGCGGTAGACGTCGATCTGGAGGTCGTTGGGGTCGATCTCCACCTCCACGTCCTCGGCCTCGGGCAGCACCGCGACCGTCGCGGTGGAGGTGTGGATGCGGCCCTGGGACTCGGTCTCGGGGACGCGCTGCACGCGATGGGTGCCACCTTCGAACTTGAACACCGAATAGGCGCCGTCGCCCTTGACGGCGAAGGTGTAGTCGTCTGCGCCGATGGCCAGGTCCTCCACTTTGAAGCCCCGGCGTTCGGCATAGCGGCTGAGCATGCGGTACAGGTCGCCGGCCCAGATGCCGGCCTCGTCGCCACCCGCGCCGGGGCGGATCTCGACGATGACGTTCTTGTCATCGTTGGGATCGCGCTCCACCATGGCCAGGCGAATCTCGTCCTCGATCGCCGCCATCCGCTCCCGCGAGCTGTCCATCAGCGCCCGCAGTTCCGGATCGTCGCCGTCCTCGGCCAGCAGCTCCCGCGCGCCCTCGACGTCGTCGGCGGCGCGGCGGTATTCGCTGGCCAGCTTGGCGGCCGGCTCCAGCTCGCTATACGCGCGGCTGGCAGCGGCAAAGCGCTCGCGGTCGCCGATCACCGCCGGGTCAGAGAGCTGGGCTTCGAGCTCACCGAAGCGGGTCTCGAGCTGCTTGACCAGTTCGTCGATCATGCACGCGAGTGTAGGAGCCCGGCACGGCTCCCACACCCCCGTGCCCCGCGGTCAGTGGTTGGGGTTGACCGCGTCCTTGACCTTGTCCGCCGCGTCGCCGACCTTGTCCTTGACAGAGCCCGAGGCACGGTCGACCTTGCCCTCGTTCTTCAGGCTCTGGTCACCGCTGAGGTCGCCCGCAGCTTCCTTGACACGTCCCTTTGCCTTGTCCACGTTTCCACCAGACATGCGTTTCCTCCTCGCGTTGAGGGTTACGAGAAAGCGCTACCCGCGGGTAGGGGCCGGCAAAAACCGCGTCGGCGAAGCTACGCGACGACTTCGAGCCCGATGAGGTCCTCGGCCGACGCCTCCCCGGGCGTCTCGATGGCGAGGACCGCCTCCAGCGAGGCGATGGAGACCGCGAGCTCGTCGAGATCGGGCTCCCGGGTGGTGAGCTTCTGCAGCTGCAGGCCCGGCCACATGACCATCTGGACCCAGCGGCGCCGGCGGTTGCGTCCCGCCCACTTGATCACCTCGAAGGACAGCCCGGCGATGACCGGCACGCCCAGGATCCGGGTGAGGACGAGGATCCACCAGGCCGGCAGGCCGACCGGGGCGAAGACGAAGATGGCCAGGATCATCACGACGAGCAGGAAGCTCGTGCCGCAGCGTGGATGCAACCGCGAGTACAGCTGGGCTCGCTCGGGCACGAGCTCGTCCTCGGCCTCGTAGCAGGAGATGACCTTGTGTTCGGCCCCGTGGTACTCGAACACTCGGCGCAGGTCGCGCACGCGGGAGAGCAGCATGAGGTAGCCCAGGAAGATCGCGGTCCGCAGCACGCCCTCCACCAGCCAGAACAGCAGCGAGGAGCCGAGCTGGTCCTTGATGAGGCTGGTCAGGCCGACGGGGACGACGAAGAACAGGCCCACGGCGAACACGACGGACACCAGCACGGTGAAGAACCAGGCGGCCCCGGAGATCTCCTGGCCGCCGGACCCATCGTCGGCGCCGTCCTTCTTTTCCTCCTCGGGCAGCTGCGCGTTGGCCGAGATGCCCAGTGCGCGCAGCCCGATGCTCAGCGACTCCACCAGCGCGACGACCCCGCGGATCACCGGAAGCCGGGACAGGCGCCGGCGCCGCTTGCGCGACTTGATGGGGAAGGTGCTGATGGCGATCTCGCCCAGCGTCCCGGCGGGCGCGTCCTCGGGGACGGGCTTGCGCACGGCCACCGCCCACGTCTTGACGCCGCGCATCATCACCCCCTCCAGCACGGCTTGGCCACCGACGGGAGCGTCGCGCGTCGCCGTGAGCGGCTGTGCCCGCGCGTCGCCCCCGCCGTGGCTCATATCGTCAGACCTGGCCCGATCAGCCGGCGGTGGTCCGAGCGCTGCGCCGGCCCTTGGCGACCCGGCGCTGGAAACGCTCGACCCGTCCACCGGTGTCGACCAACTTCTGGCGGCCGGTGTAGAACGGATGGCACGCCGAGCAGATCTCCACATGGATATCGCCCTGCGTCGAGCGAGTGGTGAACTCGTTGCCGCAGGTGCAGCGGACGTGCGCTTCCTGGTAGTTGGGGTGGATCTCAGTCTTCATCGTGCTACTGAGTCTAGCGACGCGCCCACGCTGCCCGGCGGGTTTCCGGCGCGCCCGGGGAGGCGCCAGATGGGGCCCCTAGCGCCGGGATGGCGAGGGGCTCGGAGACGTCGGGCAGGTGGCGGCCAGCACGTTGTTGGAGCGGTCGAAGTCGTCGACCTGGCTGGCCGAGTCGGCGCTCACCGTCGGCGGATTGGCGGCGTCGCACGAGGGCCCCACGAACACCAGCGTGCGCGTCTTGCCCGCGCCGAGGAAGGTGACGGTGTCGGTCGTCGGCGCGGAGGTGTCGCCGGGCGCGAACAGCACCTGGAAGGGGCCCGCCCCGGTCAGGCCCTGATTGGCGATGACCGCGGTGTAGAGGTTCTTATTGGGGTGGCCGGCGACGGCGGCGACCGCGATCGACCGGACCGCGAGGTCGGGGCGCAGTTCGCGCTGGTGGCAGGTGCGCGTGAAGCGGGTCGCGGTCCCCAGCACCTTGGCGTGCAGACCGGTCCACCGGAAGCTCACCCGGAACTGATAGGCGAAGGGGACGTCGAGGTTGTAGACGGACTTCTGCAGGCGCCACACGTCTCCGGGCAGCTGACCCAGGGTGGGGTTGGCCGGCGTGCGCCACACGCTGAGATCACCGCCGGTCACCTCCTGCACCGGCAGCCCCGGCGAGCGCTGCAGCAACTCGAAGCGGATCGCCATCCTGCGGGTGCCGGTGAGCGGCCGCATCGTCGCCGTCACCCCGACCGCGCGGGCGCCCGGGTCCAGGGCATGCGTGCAGCTGAACGCCGACAGCTGGGACCGCGCGGGGGTGGCGGCGCCCGCCGAGGCGACCGGCATCGCGGCGATGGCGGTGACAGCGGCGAGGCCGGCGAGGAGGGGGCGGACTTTCATGCGTGCCCCCCTTAACCCCCGGAGGCCGCAGAAGTTTCCTAGGTGATGGTGTACAGCGGCCCGTCGCCGCCCTCGGGCGGCGTGAGCCGTCCGCCCTTGGCCGTGATGGCGCCGCACTGCACGCAGTTGGTGTAGTTGACGGTGACGTCCACCGGACCGGTCGGCGGCGCGTCGTCGGGGATCTCATAGACCCCGGCGGGACACATGTAGCGCCACCCCTCGGCGATCTCGCGCGGCACGTTGCGATGCAACCGGATGTGGTTGGGCGCGTCGTCGCGGGTGGCGTTGCCGCTGATGTACACCGACGAGAGCTTGTCGAACGTGTACTTGCCGTCCGGCTTGGGATAGGCCTCGCGAGTGTCGCCGACGAACAGCGGCTCGGCGTCGTCGCGGTGCCACTTCTGCCGGCCGCGCGGGACCTTGCCCTTGGACATGATCGCCGGGCCGGCGAGCAGGCTGCCCTTGATGAAGCCCCGCTGGAACGCCTGGCGCGCATTGCGCACCTGGTAGAGCTCCTGGCCGATCGAGGAGTCCTCGACGGCCTGCTCGTAGGCCTCGATCGATTCCCCGGTCTGCAGGTGCTTGAAGATCGCCTCGGCGGCGAGCTTGCCCGACTTGATGCAGTGGTGCACACCCTTGAGCGCGGCGGTGTCGACCATGCCGCCGGAGTCACCGACGAGCAGCGCGCCGGGCATCGACAGCTTGGGCATCGACCAGTAGCCGCCACCCGGCAGCGCCTTGGCCCCCCAGGCCACGCGTTCGCCGCCTTGAAGGATGCCCTTGACGAGCGGATGGGTCTTGAAGGTCTGCAGCAGGTCATGGGCCGACGTGGTGGCATCCCGGTAGTTGAGGTCCACCACGAAGCCGATCGACACCAGATCGTCGCCGGTCTTCTCGTCCTTCATCGGATAGATCCAGGTGCCGCCGAGCTGCCCGTACTTGGGCGAGACCTTCATCGGCCACGGCTGGCTGAAGGTGTGGATGACGCGGTCCAGAGGCTTCTTGACCTTCCAGACCTCCTTGACGCCGAGCTCCCACACCTGCGGCTCGCGGCCGTCGCCGAGATCGAACTCCTTGATGGCGGCGCCGGTGAGGTGGCCCCAGCAGCCCTCGGCGAGGACCGTGACGCGGGACTTGATGTCGGTGCCGGGCTCGAAGTTGCCCAGCGGCTCACCGTCCTTGCCGCGGCCCTTGTCGCCGGAACGGACCCCGACGACCGCGCCGTCCTCGACGATGAGTTGCGTCGCCGAGGTCTCGGTGAGGATGTAGGCCCCGGCGTCCTCAGCCTGCTGAGCCTGGTAGCGGGCCAGCGCCGCCACCGACACGATCTCGTTGCCGTGGTTCTTGAAGTTCGGCACGAACGGGATCGGCACTGACAGCTTGGTCTTGGCGCTGGGCAGCATGTAGACCGATTCCTTGGTCACCTCGCCGAAGGCGAAGCGCTCCTTGCGCCAGTCCTCCCGGGACAGGTCGGGGAACAGTTCTTGCAGCGGCCCGGGGCGCATCACCGCGCCCGACAGATTGTGGCCACCGCAGGTCTTGGCCTTCTCGATGACCGCCACCGGCACCTCGCCGAGGCGCTCCAGCAGCTCCTCGTCCTCGGCCAGCAGCTGGAGCAGCCGGTTGGCACAGGCCAGTCCGGCCGTGCCGCCGCCGACGATCGCGACGCCGACGTCGATGCGCTCGTCCTCTGAGTCCAGCTCCCGCTTGACGAACTCCTTGACGGAGTCGACCGGGGGCGGGAACTCCGAGGGCGCGTGGTGACCGTTAACCCCTGCCATGGCCGATTAGCTCCCCTTCTTGGCCTTGATCGCCTCGGTGAGCTTGGGCATGATCTTGTTCAGATCGCCCACGATCCCGAGGTCTGAGAACTCGAAGATCGGCGCGTTGGCGTCCTTGTTGATGGCGACGATGTTCTCTGAGGACTGCATGCCGACCTTGTGCTGGATGGCGCCCGAGATGCCGGCGGCCAGGTACAGCTTCGGCGACACCGACTTGCCCGTCTGGCCGATCTGGGCCGCGTACGGATACCAGCCGGCGTCCACCACCGCGCGGGTGGCGGCGACGGCGGAGTTGCCGCCGAACGCCTTGGCCAGCGATTCGGCCAGCTCGAAGCCCTCGGCCTTGCCCAGGCCGCGTCCTCCGGCGACGAGGATGTCGGCGCCCTCGATGTCGACGTCGGCGCCGCGCTGCTCGCCGCGCTGGACCATCTTGGCCTGGGTCGACCAGGGCGAGTACTCGATGTCGACGTCGACCACTTCGGCGGCGCCGGGGTGGGCGGGATCCGATTGGGCGATCTCGAAGGCGTTGATGCGCCCGATGATGATCCCGAGGTCGCCCTGGTAGTGCGAGACGGAGATCTTGGAGTCCTGGAGGATGGGTCGCTCGGCTACGAGCTTGCCGTCCTCGGCGCGGACCGCGGTGACCTCCATGGTCACTCCGGCCTGCTTGCGCGCGGCCAGTCCGGCGCCGATCTCGAAGCCGAGCAGGCCGCCGCCGAACAGCGCGTACCCGTGCCCGCCATCGTCGATGACCTTGGCCATGACGTCGATGACCGGCTGGGCCAGACCCTCGGGGCCCTTGGCGCGGTGGACCTTCGTCGCGCCGTACTGGCCGAGGGTCTTGCAGAGGTCGTCGGTGAGGTCGTCGCCACCGACGACGACGGCGTGGCACTCGCCGCCAACCTCCTTGGCGCGGGCCGCGCCCTCGGACACGGCGCCCAGCGAGTTCTTGTTGAACTCGCCCTCGTAGTGAAGAACGTAGGTCAGGACATCGGCCATGTCTAAATCAGCTTCCTTTCGTCCAGCCACGCGACGATCTTCTCGACCGTGTCGTCGGTGTCCTCGTCCTCGATGATCGTGCCGGCGGACTTGGCCGGCGGATCCTTGAACTCGCCGCACTGCACGCGTGAGCCCTCCGCACCGACCAGCGACGCGTCGATGCCGACGTCGCCGGCGGCGAGCGTCTCCAGCGGCTTCTTCTTGGCCCCCATGATCGCCTTGAGCGACGGATAACGCGGCTCGTTGATGGCGTCACCGACCGAGATCACGGCCGGCAGCGTCACCTCGACGGTGTCGTAGCCGTACTCGGCCTGGCGCTCGCAGGTGAGCGCCTGGGCGGGCGGGTCCGATACTTCCATCTTGATCACCTGGGTCAGCGACGGCATCTTCAGGTGGTCGGCCACGACGGCGCCGATCGTGTAGCACTCGCCGTCATCGGACTGCTGGCCCAGGAGCACCAGATCGGGCGATTCCTTCTCCAGCGCCTTGGAGAGCGCGTAGCCGGTCGCCGCCACGTCGGAGCCGGCGAGGCTGTCGTCGGAGAGGTGCAGCGAGCGGTCGGCGCCCAGCGACACGGCCTTCTGCAACGCGCGGGTCGCGCTGGAGGGGCCCATGGTCACGGCGACGATCTCGTCGACCTCGACCGCGCCGCCCTCTCGGATCTGCATGGCGGCCTCGATCGCGTGGGTGTCGTAGGGGTTGAGGTTCCGCTCCCCCGACCTGTCCATCCGCCCCGTCGAGGGGTCGATCCGTTTCTCGACGGCGGCGTCCGGAACCTCTTTCACCAGGACGCAAATCTTCAAGTGTGGCCTCCTATCGAGTGTCCTGAGCGGGGATGGGGACCCGCGCACTCACGATGGTTCTCTGTGGAAAGGTGCTGCGAATATACCCGGTTGACTGACGAGTCAATCGGTCGGGGACGAGCGGACTGGGTCTGGTGGTACGCCAATGTTCCCGCCAGGCTCCGGCCTCAGCCGCAGGGGCGCCGTTCACCGTGAACGCTCAGGCGCGGACGGCGCCGCGGATGAAGTCGATCGCCTGCTGGGCGGAGGCGCCGGGCGTGAAGACCTCGGCCACCCCCAGGGACTTCAGCTCCTCGATGTCATCGGACGGGATCGTCCCCCCGACGGTCACGACGACGTCGTCGATGCCCTGCTCGGCCAGCAGTTCCATGATCCGCGGCACCAGCGTCATGTGCGCCCCGGAGAGGATCGAGAGGCCGACGGCGTCGGCGTCCTCCTGGATCACCGTCTCCACGATCTGCTCGGGAGTCTGGTGCAGTCCGGTGTAGATCACCTCCATCCCGGCATCGCGCAGGGCGCGGGCGATGATCTTGGCGCCGCGGTCGTGGCCGTCGAGGCCAGGCTTGGCGACGACGACGCGGATCTTCTTGTCTGAGGCTGACATCGGTGAAGCCGGCGGATTGTAGTCCCGCCGGGTCGGCCGGCGGCGCGCCGTCAGCGCACGACGACGGTCATCTTCATCTTCGGGTGGATCGTGCAGACCAGCTGGTAGGTGCCCTTGCGCGTGAACGTGTGGCTGTAGGTCCCGCGCACCTGGGTCTTGGAGCTGAACGCCGCGGGCCCGGTGCGGACCACCACGTTGTGGCGGAGCACGCCGACCCACTTCCAGGTCACCTTGGTCCCCCGCCCCACGGTGAGGGACTTGGGTCCGTAGAAGTTGTCGGCGACCTTGACCGTCTTGCCCGAGGAGGCGAGCGCGGAGACCGCGGAGACGGCGACGATGAGGACGGTGAGCGCGAGGAGGGCGCGAAGGCGACGTGTGAGCATGGCGCGGCAGTCTATGCGCGCGGGCTAGGCGCGCGCGCCGCCGCGCTGCGCCGATGCCGCCAGGCGCCTCACCCCGCGGGGCGGTCGCAGGCGCCGCAGAGCCATCACGGTGCCGATCCCGCCCGCCCCCGCCGCCGCGCCGAGCGCCGCCGCGGTCTTGAGCCGGCGCCCGAGGCGTTCGAAGCGCAGCACGTCCCAGCCGCGCTCGCGGGCGATCCTGCCCAGCGTCGCGTCGGGGTTGACCGCCACCGGATGGCCGACGGCTTCGAGCATCGGGAGGTCAGACTCCGAGTCCGAGTAGGCGTAGCAGGCGGTCAGGTCGAAGCCCTCGCGCTCGGCGAGCTCGCGGATCGCCGTGGCCTTGCCGCTGCGGTAGACGAACACCCCCGTCGGCCGACCGGTGTAGACGCCGTCGTGCACCGCGGAGATCCCGGAGCCGACGGCGCCGTCGAGCGCCATCACCTTGGCGAGCATCTCGGCCAGCTCCTGCGACGCCGCGGTGACGATGTAGGCGGCGCGACCGTGGTCCTGATGATCGTGGGCCAGCGCGAGCATCTGCGGATAGACCCGAGGGAGGATCCCGGCCAGGACGTCCGCGCCGAGGCGCTCGAGGTCGACGACCCTCGTCCCCTCCAGGGACGCCGCGATCCGCTCGCGCAGCGCCATCGAGTCAGCATCGGTGGCGCCGCGCAGACGGAACTGGACGTTGGCGACGGCGTCGGCGAGCAGCTGGCGCCGGCTCATGAGCCCGGCGCGGTAGGCGGCGCGCCCGAACTGGAACGCCGACGATCCCTGGATGAGCGTCTTGTCGAGGTCGAAGAACGCGGCGCTGCGCGTGCCGTGACCGCCGCCTGAGCCCGGGTCGCCCGAGGCCTCGTCAGCCGCCATTGACCTCGACGATCAGCGCGTCGCCCTGGCCACCGCCCGAGCAGATCGCGGCGCAGCCGAGGCCGCCGCCGCGCCGGCGCAGCTCGTAGACCAGGGTGCCGAGGATGCGGGCGCCCGAGGCGCCGATGGGATGGCCCAGCGCGACCGCGCCGCCGTTGACATTGACCTTGTCCTCGTCGATGCCGAGCACCCGGATCGAGTTCAGGGTGACCGAGGCGAAGGCCTCGTTGATCTCCCACAGGTCGATGTCCTCGGCGGTGAGGCCGGCCTTCTCCAGCGCCTTCTGCGCCGCCTTGGCCGGGGTGCGGGCCAGGTAGGCGAAGTCGTCGGCGACCGCGGCCTGGGCGACGATCGTGGCCAGCACGCCCTTACCGTTGCTCTTGGCCCACTCGTCGGAGGCGAGCACCACGGCGCCGCCCCCGTCGTTGACGCCCGGCGAGTTGCCGGCGGTGTGGGTGCCGTCCTTGAGGAAGATCGGGGACAGCTTGGACAGGCTCTCGAGGCTCGCGTCCCGGCGCGGGGCCTCGTCGATCTCGACGACGGTGTCGCCCTTGCGACCGGTGATGGTGACCGGGACGATCTCCTCGGGGAGACGGCCCTCGTCAGTGGCCTTCACGGCCAGCTGGTGGGAGCGCAGCGCCCAGCGGTCCATGTCGGCGCGCGTCATCTCCAGCTCGGCGGCGACCTCGGAGGCCTCCTGGGCCATGTGCTTGCCGCTGAAGGGGTTGGTGAGCCCGTCGCTGATCATCGCGTCGATGGCCTTACCGTCGCCCATGCGGAAGCCGAAGCGGGCCTCCTTGAGCATGTAGGGCGCCTTGGACATCGACTCCATGCCGCCGCCCACGGCGATGTCGAGGTCACCGGCACGCACGGCGGCGTCGATCAGGCCCGCGGCCCGGATCCCCGAGGCGCACACCTTGTTGATGGTCTCCGAGGAGACCTCCTTGGGAATGCCGGCCTTGATCTGGGCCTGGCGCGATGGGATCTGGCCCTGGCCGGCCTGGAGCACCTGGCCCATGATCACGTGCTGGACCTGCTCGGGAGCGACGTCGGCGCGCTCCAGCGCGGCCTTGATCGCGGTGCCGCCGAGCTCGGTGGCGTCGACCGAGGCCAGTCCTCCGCCGAGCTTGCCGACGGGCGTGCGGGCGGCCGAGAGGATGACTGTCTTGGGCATCGATTGGCGTCTCCGGGATTGGTGGCGAGTAACACCGATGGTAGTAGTGTGGCGCGCCGTGTACGTCGAGACGACGACGGCCCCGGCCCTCTCGACCGATGCGGACACCGTTGTCTACGCGGTGTTCGACGACGAGCCGCTGCAGGTCGACGACGCGCGCGAGCCGCTCGAGGCGCTGCTCGACTCCGGGGAGGCCAAGGGCCGCTTCAAGCACCTCGCACTCACCCATGTCGACGGGCGCCGGGTGATGCTGGTCGGTGTGGGCGACCGTGAGGAGCTCGACGGCGAGCGCGCCCGCGTCGTCGCGGCGCTGGCGCATCGCCGCGCCCGCGAGCTGGGCGCCCAGACCCTGTGCTGGGCGCTGCCGCCCGGGGCGGGGGACGACATCGCCGAGGCCCTGGTGCAGGGGACCGTGCTCGGCGCCTACCGCTTTGACCGCTACAAGCGCGGCGCCAACGCGGACGCCGACGATCAGCACGACGCCGCGGGGATCCAGCGCCTGCTCATCAGCGCCGCCGCCGACGTCGAGGGCACCGTGGCGCGTGCCGCGATCGTGGCCGCCGCCCAGAACCGTGCCCGGGACCTCGGCAACCGCCCACCCAACGACCTCACCCCGACGGCGCTGGGCGTCTACGCGGCCGGGCTGGCCGCGACCCGGCCGGCGCTCACCGTGAGCGTGCTCGGCGGCGAGGAGCTGCGCCGCTTGGGGATGGGCCTGTTCGCCGCGGTCGCGTCGGGCTCAGAGCAGGACCCACGGTTGATCACGCTGAGCTACGACGGCGGGCGGGTGGAGCGGGTGGGGTCCGAGTCCCGCCGGCTTGCCCTCATCGGCAAGGCGGTGACCTTCGACAGCGGCGGCCTGGCGGTCAAGCCGATGCCCTCCATGGTCGACATGAAGTTCGACATGGCGGGCGGCGCCGCGGTGATCGAGACGCTGGCCGCGCTCGCCGACCTCGAGGCGCCCATCAGCGTCCTCGGCGTCGTCGGGGCCACCGAGAACATGATCAGCGGCGCGGCGATGCGCGCCGGCGACATCCTCACCGCGCTGGACGGCACGACGGTGGAGATGAACAACGCCGACGCCGAGGGCCGGCTGGTGCTCGGCGACTGCATCACCTACGCGCGGCGCGAGGGCTGCGACGCGATCGTGGACATCGCCACCCTCACCGGGGGCGTGGTCGTTGCCCTGGGCAGCGTCTATGCCGGGGTGATGAGCAATGACGACGCCCTCGCCGAGCTGGTCGCGGCCTGCGCGCAGCGCACGGGTGAGCTCGTGTGGCGGCTCCCGCTGCATGCCCAGTACGCCGACATGGTCAAGGGCCGCTTCGCCCAGATCACCAACCGCACCGAGCGCCGCGAGGCGTCGGCGATCACCGCGGCCGAGTTCCTGCACCACTTCGCCGGCGACGTGCCGTGGGCGCACCTGGACATCGCCGGGGTGGGCGACCACGGCCGCGCGCCCTACCTGGACAAGGGCGGAACGGGGTTCGGCGTGCGCCTGCTCACCGAGCTGGCGCTGAGCTTCTAGCCCGCCAGCCCCTTCGCCTTCTCGCGCTCGAGGATGCTCGCCGCGGCGCTGGCCGGATCCAGCTCGCGCGAGACGACGCGATCGAGCAGCTCGCGCACCTCCTCGTCCTCGCGCACCGACTCCTCCAGCTCGCGGCGCATGCGATAGGTGGCGATGGCCAGCACCTCGTTGAGCAGGTTGCGGCGGCGGCGTTCGGACAGGGTGCCCTCGGACTCGATGTAGGCGCGGTGCTCGTCCAGCTTGTCGGCCACCTCGGCCACGCCCATGCCGCGGACCGCCTCGGCGCGGATGATCGGGACCGGCCAGTCGGGCTTGGGGCCCAGGGCCAGCACTCCCTTGATCTCGCGGACCATCGTGTCGGTGAGCGGATGGTCGGCCTTGTTGACGACGATGATGTCCGGGATCTCCATGACCCCGGCCTTGAGCGCCTGGATCGAGTCGCCGGAGCCGGGCTGAAGCACCAGCACGACCGTGTCGGCGTGGTCGATGATGTCGACCTCGGCCTGACCCACGCCCACCGTCTCCAGCAGCACGATGTCGCGGCCCGAGGCGTCCATGAGCAGCGCCGCCTGCAGCGCGGCCTCGCTCAGCCCACCCAGCGCGCCGCGATTGGCCATCGAGCGGATGAACACGCCCGGGTCCAGGAAATGATCGGTGAGACGGATGCGGTCGCCCAGCAGCGCGCCCTTGGTGAACGGCGAGGACGGGTCGATCGAGAGGACCGCCACCGAGCGCTCGCGCTCGCGCTCGAGCGCGGTGAGCGCCCCCATCAGCGTCGACTTGCCCACCCCGGGCGGCCCCGTGAAGCCGACGACGGCGGCGCGGCCGGTCTTGGGATAGATGGTCCGCACCAGCTCCCAGCCCTCGGGATCGTCGTTCTCCACGAGGGTGATGGCACGAGCCAGGGCGCGGCGATCGCCCTCGAGCAGGCGCTCGGCGAGATTGTCGTTGGACCGGGGCACGGGCGGCCAGCCATGATGCCAGGTGTGGTCAACGACGAAAGCGGGGAGTGACGGTCAGATGGGGAACGCGTTGGTAGGACGCCTGGACGGGTTGCTGGGCGACGGGCTCGAGGCCACGGTGGCCTTCAAGCACCGGCGGCGGCTGACGAAGCTGGGCTGGGCGAGGGTGTTTGCGCCCTCGAGCCCGGGCGTCTTCGCTCACGGCGATCCGCCCCCGCGCGAGGGCTGTGAGCTGGAGGTGCTCATCGACGGCGCCAACGCCCTGCCCGAGATCGCGGACGCGATCGCCGCGGCCAAGCAGTTCGTGCACATCACCGGCTGGCACCTGGAGCCGGCCTTCGAGCTGGTGCGCGGCCGCCCCCACGGGGCCATCGGCGTGCTGCTGGCCGAGATGGCCGAGCACGTGGACGTACGGGTCCTCGTCTGGTCCGGCGCCCCGGTGCCGCTGTTTCACCCGACCCGATCCGAGGTGTCCGAGGCGCTGGAGAACCTCACGCGCCACACCCGCATCCAGGCCAAGGGTGACCCCAAGGAGCACCCGTTCCACTGCCACCACGAGAAGACCGTCGTCATCGACGGTGAGGTCGCCTTCGTCGGCGGGATCGACATGACGAGCTCTGCCGGGGACCGCTACGACGTCCAGGCCCACCACGCCCGGCGCTCCATCGGCTGGCACGACGTCGGCACGCGGCTGCGCGGCCCCGCTGTCGCCGACGTCAACGACCACTTCCGCACCCGGTGGCGCGAGCTCACGGGAGAGCAACTGCCGGCGCTCCCTGCCCCGGAGCCGGCGGGCGACTCGACGGTCCAGGTGGTGCGCACCGTGGAGGAGGACATGTATGACTCCATCCCCCGGGGGGACTTCCGCATCTTTGAGAGCTACGCCCGCGCCCTGCACTCGGCCCGCGAGCTCATCTACCTGGAGAACCAGTTCCTGTGGTCGCCCGAGCTCGTCTCGATCATCGCCGACAAGCTGAGCCACCCGCCCACCCCGCAGTTCCGCGTCGTCGTGCTCCTGCCGGCCAAGGCCAACAACGGCGCCGAGGACACGCGCGGGCAGGTGAGCCGCCTGATCGACGCCGACGACCGGGGGGATGGCACCAAGCGCTTCCTGGCCGCCACCATCCGTGCTCTGTCGCCCACGCATGACCGCGCCGACCCGGTCTACGTCCACGCCAAGGTCGCGGTGATCGACGACCGCTGGCTGATCGTCGGGTCGGCCAACCTCAACGCCCACTCGCTGTTCAACGACACCGAGATGTGCGTGGCCACCGACGACGCCGCGCTGGCCCGCGACACCCGCGTGCGCCTGTGGGCCGAGCACCTGGAGCTCGACGAGGCCGACGTGCGTGCCGCGGAGCCGGACACGCTGGTGGACGAGCGCTGGCACCCGATCGCCGACGAGCAGCTCGAACGCCAGCGCGCCGATCTGCCCGCCACCCACCGGCTGCTGGAGCTTCCGGGGGCGTCGCGGCGGTCGGCGCGGCTGCTGGGCCCGCTCAACGGGCTGTTCGCCGACGGATGATCGCGGCGACGCCGGCCATCCACGGACGACGGACCTAATTCCCTACGATGCCCGGGTGCACTCGGCCCGCACACAGGACCTAGAGCGCCCGCGGCGGGGCGGGCGGGATCTGCATCTCCCACCCGCCGTCATCCGCAGCGGACCCCCTCCCCTTCGCGGCGGCCCGCTCGCCCTGCTGCGCTTCGCCCGGGCCAACCGCATGCTGACCTGGGGCTACCTGCGGCTCGCGCTGCGCTGGGTGTGGCTGAAGCTGCGCTGGCGCGGACGGCTGCAGACCGACGGGCTCTGCTTCGTCTGTCCCGGCGTCAAGTTCGAGATCGGCAAGGGCGCCCGGGTGACGCTGGGCCGCTGGTGCTGGCTCGGCCACGGCTGCAAGGTGCGCGTCCACGAAGGCGAGCTGAGCATCGGCGCCAAGACGGTGTTCGGCCAGGAGTGCACGATCTCGGCGTTCCAGCACGTGGCGATCGGGCGCGAGTGCATCATCGCCGACCGCGCGATGATGATCGACTTCGACCACGGCATGGTCGAGGTGGAGCGGCCGATCCGCGAGCAGGGGATCTACAAGCGCGACGTCAACATCGGCCACAACGTCTGGATCGGCTACGGCGCCTGCGTCCTGCGCGGCGTCACCATCGGCGACAACGCCGTGATCGGCACCAGCTCGGTGGTGACCTGCGACGTGAAGGCCAACTCGGTGGTGGGCGGAGCGCCGGCGCGGCTGATCCGCATGCGCGCGGCGCCCAAGACGTTCCGTTGGGGTTAGGCGCCCTCGGGCCCGGCGGGCCTCAGGACCAGCCGGTCAGGTCCGGCGCGAGACCGCGCAGCGCAGACTCGAGATCACCGGCGTCGCCGGCCATCGCCCGCTCCAGCGCCTCGCGGTGCGCGCGGGCTCGTTGCCGCGGGTAGTCGCCCGCCGTGGCACCGGTGTCCAGGAACGCCCAGTCGCTGGACTGCAGGGCCAGCAGCTCGCGTAGCGCGCGCTCCGGCGGCCGCCCCGCCAGTGCCGCCAGCCGTAGCTCGGCGGTGCGGGCCGGCCAGGCCAGCGCGGCGACCTGCGGCCCCGACCACGTGCGCAGGTCTCCGCCGTCGCCCCAGCTGCTCACACCGAGGTCGTCGGACGCAGGCGCGGGCTCGTGGCGGTGCAGCGCGTCGTCCAGCGTCGTCAGCGCGAGGCCCTGGCGCTGCGATTGCTCGAGGACGGCCGCGAGCCAGTGGACGCCCTCATACCACCAGTGGCCCAGCAGCTCGGTGTCCAGGGCGCACACGCACACCCCGCCGCCGGCGACCCGCCGGCGCACGTGGTCCACGAATTCGGCGGCGTCCGCGCGGGCCTGCTGGAGGGCGGCGCCGTGGTCATAGGGCGCGCCGTCGTTGCGCCAGGCGTGGTGGCGGTGCGTGGTGTGGCGATGAGAGTCGCGGTAGGGCGCCCGCGAGGGGTAGCCGCCGCGCCCCCATACCAGGGCGATGGTCGCGCGATCAAGCGGCCACAGGACCGGCCCGTCGCTGGCCACCAGTGGGCGCAGGTGGCGCGGGTCCCCCAGGCCCAGGACGCCGGTGAGCTCCACGCAGGTGGCGCGAACGCCGGCGTCCTCGAGCAGCTCGTCGAGCCACGGCGCGTGCGCGCACTCGGGCAGCCAGAACCCGCCATCCCAGCCACCGAAGCGGCGCCGGTGAGACGCGACCCCCGTCTGGACCTGCAGCAGGGCGCCGGCGTCGGTGGCCAGCAGCGGCAGGATGGCGTGCGTGGCCGACGAGGTCCAGCTCGTATACGGCGCCAGCGCCGCCAGCAGCCCGCCGTCGGCCGTCACCCGCTCGAGGCGCTGGGCGCGCGCCGAGTACTCGGCCGCGGAGCGCTCGAGCTCGGCAGCCACGGCCGCGTGGCCGGCCGCGCTCAGCTCCTCGATGTCGAGACGGTGGGACTCGGGCCGGATGGTGTCGAGGAAGCGCTGGCAGCGCTCCAGTGCCCCGGCCACCTCGAACTGATCGGCCAGCACCGGCGTGATCGACAGCGTGACGCGGTCGCCGCCCGGCGCCGCCAGCACGTCGAGCAGCGGCAGGTAACTGGTGGCGATCGCCTCCCACAGCCACTCCTCGCCGAACGGCCACGTCCCGAAGCCCTCGACATAGGGCATGTGGGTATGCAGGACGAGCGCGAGCTCGCCCGTCTCACCGCGCTGTGGCGTCATCGTGCTTTCGCCCTGGCTCGACGCTCTCGGCTCAGCAGAGGTCGAGGTCCTTGATGACCTTCCGCGGCATCTTGCGGTCCAGGCTGCAGCCGCCATTGGGGTTGTGGAAGTCGCTGCCCGAGGTCACCCAGTGCCACTTGCCGGCGCGGAAGTGGAAGATCACCTGACCGTTGGAGGCGAACTTCTCGCACACCGCGGGGAGGCGGCCCTTGTGGTTAAAGCCGAACTCCACCCAGGCCCACGACATGTTCACCGTGGAGACCTCCTCGCGCAGGCACTTGGACGGCACGGCGGTGGGCGTCTTGACGGCCTGGTTGAACGCCTTGACCAGCGCGGTCCGCTGGCTCTTGGACGGCGCCTTGTGGGCGAGCGCCACGGCCGGGTAGGCGCCGAGCACGGCGATGGCGAGCAGCACCTTCACGAATCTCATGGTTCTCCCTCGTTGGTTTGGCACACCGCCAGGAAATCGAGCGCGCCGTCCAGGCCGGTGTCTCGCAGTGTGAAGTCGCTGGAGGCAATCGACGGCGTGAACCGGTCATAGAACGGCTTGGTGATTCGCAGCCGCGCGTGCACGGCGTCCCAACCGCAACCCAGCGCCAGTTCGTGCAGGCGCAGCTTGCGGGCATGAAACAGACCGAACATCCGCACCTGCCCGAACACCTCGCGGCACAACTGCTCGAACTCCGCGGCGCGGTACTCCTTGACGTGCCACGGGTTGTCGGACTTTGTGGCCCCCGGCGGGGCCAGGGTCAGCAGGTTGGGCGTCGACACGTAGACCGTGCCGCCCGGCGCCAGCAGCGAGCGGAAGTGGCGCAGCACCGCCACGGGATCCTGGACGTGCTCGATCGTCTGCAGGAAGACGACGGCGTCATGGGCGCCGGGCTCGCCGTGGCTCTCCACCATCCCGCGCTCGAAGCTCAGGTTCTGGCGGGTGTAGCGCAGCTGGGCGTGGTGATGGGCCTCGGGGTTGGCATCGACCCCCACGACGCGGGCCGCCCCGCGCGACAGCACCCCCGAGCCATAGCCCTCACCGCAGGCCATGTCGATCACGCGCCGGCCGATCACCCGCGCTCCGATCCACTCATACACCGCCAGGTGGCGGCGATACCAGTAGTTCTCAGCGGGGACGTCGGGGAGCGTGCGCTCGCCGGTCAGCTCCAGTGGCGGCACGCCCGGCGGCTGGTCGCGTTGGACGTAGAGGTCGGTTGTCACGGGGCGACAGGCTACGGACACGTGCCCTAATCTGCCCGATGGCATGGAGGCACTGCTCACCGCGGACGAGATCCGCGACGTCAACACCCGCTACCACGACGTGGCCGCCGACGGCTACGACACGAAGTGGGGCATCGACTTCGGCGAGATCGGTCAGGGGCAGGTGATGGGCAAGCTGCGCAAGCTGCTGGGCTCAGAGCTCGACCGCGGCTATGACCGGTCGCTGGAGATCGGCGCCGGCACCGGGTATTTCAGCCTGAACCTCCTGCAGGCCGGCGTGGTGCATGAGGCCACCTGCACCGACATCTCTCCCGGCATGGTGGCCACCCTGGCGCGCAACGCGCGTCGCCTTGGCCTCGACGTCAGGACCGCCCGTGCCGACGCCGAGTCACTGCCATTCTCCGACGAGAGCTTTGACCTCGTGCTCGGCCACGCCGTCCTGCACCACCTCCCCAACCTGCGCCGCGCCTTCGCCGAGTTTCATCGGGTGCTGCGCCCGGGCGGGCGGATCGTGTTCGCCGGCGAGCCCTCGCGACTGGGCGACCGGATCGCCTCGGTCCCCAAGCGTGGCGCGAGTGCGCTGGCGCCCGCGTGGCGGCGCGTGCTGCGCGCGCGCCCGGCGGGTGGAACCGCCGCCGGCGGAAGCGCCGCGGGCGGAAGCGCCGCGGGCAACGGTTCGGCCCACAACGGCCAGGGCGGCCCTGACGACCATGACCTCGAGCGGTTCGTCGACATCCACGCCTTCGAGCCCGGCGACCTGTCGCGCTACGCGCGTCGCGGGGGCTTCACCGACGTGAGGGTGCGCGGCGAGGAGCTGACGGCCAACTGGTTCGGGTGGTTCAACCGCGCCCTGGAGGCCTCCGCCGAGCCCGACGACGTGCCGATGCTGTGGCGGCGCTACGCCTTTCACGGCTACCTCGCGCTGCAGCGCCTGGACGAGGCGCTGCTGGAGCCGAGGCTGCCGCCGGCGATCTTCTACAACCTGCTGCTGACCGCCCGGCGGGGCTGACCTTCGGCGCGGCGCGGCTGAGCGCGCCCCCTAGACTGGCCTGCAAATGACCGACGAGGTCACGGACTTCCCGCTGTTCCCGCTGGCCCTGGTGGCTCTCCCCGGTGAGCTCGTGCCCCTGCACATCTTCGAGGAGCGCTACAAGACGATGATGGGCGACTGCCTGGAGTCGGGCACCGAGTTCGGGATCGTGTGGATGGCCGACGACGGGCTGAAGGAGATCGGCTGTGCCTGCGCGATCGAGCGCGTGCTGGAGCGGATGGACGATGGGCGCTTGAACCTCCTGGCCCGCGGCACGCGGCCGTTCCGTGTGCTGGAGCGCCAGGCCCATCTCGCTTACCCCGCCGGCGTGGTGCAGTTCGTCGAGGACGGCGTGGAGGAGCCCGACCCCGCCCTGGTCGGCAGCGCGCGCGACGCCTACGCCGACCTGGTCAAGCGCGCCACCGATCGTGAGCCCGAGGACGCCGAGCTCGAGGAGATGGGCGCCTACGACATGGCCGCCACCGTCGACTTCGGGCTGGACGCCAAGCAGGGCCTGCTCGACCTGCGCTCCGAGAACGCACGGCTCAAGCTCGTCACCCGCTTGTTCCGGGCGGCCACCAAGCGGCTGGACTTCGTGGACCGCGCCCAGGCGCGAGCACGGTCAAACGGCAAGGTCCGCTTCGGCTGACCTTCGCCGCGCTACGGCGCGCCGGCGATCGCGATGAACCCGATCATGAAGATGCCGAACGTGATGCAGTAGACCCCGAACGGGCGCAGGTTGCCCTTCTTGAAGTACCGGGTCAGGAAGTGCACGGTGAGAATGGCGGTGACGGCGGCGAAGATCGCCGCGATGAACGCCGCTCCCCGGACCCCACCGTTGCCGTTGGGCCCGGTCAGGTCGCCGATCTTGAGCAGCCCCGCGGCGAGGATCGGCGGCGTGGCCAGCAGGAAGCCGAAATGCGCGGCATCGTCGTTGTCCAGGCCGCGGGCCAGTCCCCCGGTCATGACCATGCCGTCGCGGCTGATCCCGGCGATCAGCGCCGTCGTCTGAAAGGCGCCGATGATGCCCGCCTCGCGGTACTCCATCGTGTTCAGCGCCCGGGCGCCCTCGGGATTGAGGCCCTCCCGACGGGCCAGTTCCCGCACCTCGGCGCGGCGGCGGTAACGCTCGGCATAGAGGAGGATGCAGCCGTTGACGACGAGGAAGATCGCCGCCGCCAGGGGCTTGGCCAGCGCCTCTCGGATGACGCGCTCCAGCAGCAGGCCGAGGATCCCGACCGGGATGGTGGCGCAGATGATCAGCCAGGCGAGGCGCTCGGTGGGCGTCTCGACCGCCCACCGGCGCAGACGGATCATGCGCGCCACCGACGCGAAGAAGGCGCCGATGATGGCGACCCATTGCCGCCAGAAGTAGATGAGCAGCCCCACGGCGCTGCCGACGTGGAGCATGACCACGAAGGCGAGCCACGGCGACTCCGGCTGGGACTGCCAGAACACGACGTTGTGCCAGCGGAACAGGGTCGGGACCAGCACCGTGTGTCCCAGGCTGGAGACCGGGAACAGCTCGGTCGCGCCCTGGAGGACCCCCAGCACGATCGCCTGGAACGTGCTGATCAGATGATGTACGGCGGCGAAGGAGAGCACGGCGAGCGGCTTAGGCTAGCCATCCGGATCGACGAACACCCTGCTTCCGGCGTCGCCTTAAGCGCATTCTCACGCGGCGGCAGCCGGGTCTCAGCCGGTGACCCGGCATTCCTGCTGGGCGGCCTGAGCAGCGAACAGCTCGGCCTGAGCCAGGACCTTGCGGGTGGCGGCGGCCCGGTCGGGGAAGGAGATGGTCCCCTGCTGGAGCTTGATCGTGAAGTAGTAGATCGAGCCCGGGGCCCGGGGGATCGTCAGCTTGTTCTGGGCGTCGGTGACGAGGTTGTCCGCCAGGTCGCGCGCCGTGACCAGGGCGTTGTCGGAGATCGGCTTGGCCTTGGCGCCGTCGCAGCGGATGGTGCCGCCGTCGTTGACGAGCAGGGTGAGCTTCCCACCCTGGCCGGTGCGCGTGAGCAGGAACAGGTCAGGCGACTGGACGTCAAAGCATCCCGCCAGGAGCACGGCCACCGCGACCGCCAGCGCCGCCAGCGCCGCGCCGGCCGGCGCCCGCCGCATCAGGCCGCCTCGACGACGATCGCGGCGCCGCCTCGCCTCGGGTCACCGCCGCCCGAGAAACGGCCGGCGGCATCGATCGCCGCCGCCTGAGCGCCCCCGAAGAACAGATTGCGATCCCGGAACGGGCTCACCGACCGCCCGGCGTCCTGGAGCGCGGGGACGTCGATCCCCGGCTCGGTGTAGACCATGTCGTCCTCGAAGTGCACCCGCGGCGCGTCGATCGCCGCCTGCGCCTCGAGCCCGTCGTCGATCGAGCGGATGATGGTCTGCAGCACTGCGGAACGGATCCGATTGGAGCCGGCGCTGCCCACCGCCAGCTGGGCGACGTCGCTGCTCAGGACGATGGTCGGCGACATCATGCTGGGCAGCCGCCGGCCCGGCGGGTGGCGGTGAAAGCCCAGGGGGTTGAGGTCCTGCTCGCCGAGCATGTTGTTGAGGTGTACACCGGTGCCGGGCACGATGACCCCGGATGCCGAGCCATTGGAGCAGGTGACCGAGCAGGCCCACCCGTCGCGGTCCAGAGCGGCGATGTGGGTGGTCGAGCCCAGCCGGCCGGGCCGTCCGCCCAGGAACGCGCGCAGGAACTCCGGGTCGTCCAGCCCGGCGAGGAACTCCGGGGTCCGCTCGTTCTGGGTGCTCTCCATTACGTCCACCAGCTGGACGACCGACGGAGCGCCGGGCACCGCGTCCAACCGAGCGAGGGCGCGGGCGATGAGGATCCCGCCGGCCGACGGCGGCGGGTTGGTGAGCACGTCGCGGCCGCGATAGCTGACATGCACCGGGTCGCGGTCGACCACCTCGTAGGCGCGGAGGTCCGCCCCGGTCACCAGGCCGCCCCGCGCGGCCAGCCAGTCGACGATGGCGGCGGCGATGTCCCCTTCGTAGAACGGCCGGGCGCCTTCGGCCCCGAGCCGCTCCAGCGCAGCGCCCAGCTCGGGCTGGCGCAGCCGCTCGCCGGCGCGCAGCAGCCGCCCGTCGGGCGCGAACAGCGCGGCGGCCTCGGGGGTCGAGGTGACGATCGCGCCCAGGATCTCGACGATGTAGGCCTGCTGGGGATTGAGGGGCACCCCCTCGCGCGCGAGCCGGGCAGCGGGCGCGACCAGTTGCTCTAAAGGGAGGCGGCCGAAGCGGCGCGCCGCCTCGCACACCCCCGCAGGCATCCCGAAGGTGCCCACCGAGGCCTCGCCGACGTGAAACGTCTGCACCGCGTCACCGAAGGACACGGGCACGGGAATGAGCTCTGAGCGCTCAGCCGCTTGGGTGGGCGGGATTCCGCGTCCCGGCGCCTCGACGAAGAAGTCCAGCAGTGTCACCCCGCCCCCACGTCCGGGCGAGCTGACGAGCATGTAACCCCCCGCCCCCAGCCCGGTGAGCAGGGGCTCGCAGGCAAACGACGCCAGCATCGCCCCCAGCGCCGCGTCGACGGCGTTGCCGCCCGCGAGCAGGGCGTCGGCGCCCGCGCGGGCGCTCAGGGGATGTCCCGCCGCGACGACGCCCAGCTGCGTGCCCGGCGCGGTCACGACATCGACGGCGCTCCGCCGTCAGCGTCTGGGGATGAACTCTGGGACGTCGAGCTCGGTGGCGCTGCGCCGCACCCGGCTGACCCGAGGCTCGCCGGCGGGCTCGCGCATCCGGCTCACCCGGGGCTCCTCGTCGGCCCGCGACCGCGTCCCCGGCGCCTCGTCGCGCCGGCGGGCGGGCGGGTCGCCGAAGCCGGTGGCCACCACCGTCACCCACACCTGGTCCTCGAGCTTGTCGTCGACCATGGCGCCGAAGATGATGTTGGCGTCCTCGTGCGCGGCCTCGGCCACGGCCTTGGCCGCCTCATTGACCTCCCACAGCGAGATGTCGCGGCCGCCGGTGATCGAGAGCAGGATGGAGCGAGCGCCCTCCATGCTCGTCTCCAGCAGGGGCGAGGCGACGGCCTGCTCGGCGGCGTCGATGGCGCGCCGCTCGCCGGTGCCCATCCCGATGCCCAGCAGCGCGCTGCCGGCCTCGGTCATGATCGTGCGCACGTCGGCGAAGTCGAGGTTGATCAGGCCCGGCAGCGTCACCAGGTCAGAGATGCCCTGCACCCCCTGGCGCAGCACGTCGTCGGCCACGCGGAAGGCGTCCACCATGGACACGCCGCGGTCCAGCACGGACAGCAGCTTGTTGTTGGGGACGACGATGAGGGTGTCGACCTCCTCGCGCAGCGACGCGATCCCGGCCTCCGCCTGGGCCCGGCGGCGCGAGCCCTCGAACTGGAAGGGCAGGGTCACGATGCCGACCGTCAGCGCCCCGACCTCGCGGGCGATCTGGGCCACGATGGGCGCGGCGCCCGTCCCGGTGCCGCCCCCGGCCCCGGCCGCGATGAACACCATGTCCGAGCCCCGCAACAGTGCCTTGATGCGGTCGTACTCGTCGCGGGCGGCACGCCGGCCCAGGTCCGGGTCAGAGCCGGAGCCCAGGCCGCGGGTCACGGCGTCGCCGATGTGGAGGGTCTCGTCGGCAGCCGACAGCTGCAGCGACTGCAGATCGGTGTTGATGGCCAGGAACTCGACGCCGGTGATGTCGGCCTCGACCATGCGGTTGACGGCGTTGACGCCGGCTCCGCCGACGCCGACGACGCGCAGGACCGGATGGCCGACCGCGGCCGGCGGGTAGGCGTCGTGGTCGTGGCGCGCGTACACGTCGCGCGTGGGCTCGGGCGGCTCGGCGGGCTCCAACACGTCCTCGGGAATGTCGGCCGAGAAGGCATGGCGCAGGCGCTCCTGGGGAGACGGGATGTCGCGCTCGGGCTCGTCGAACATCGGCGAGCTGGCGTCTGACTCCAGCGACGGGTGGGCGCGGCGGCGCGAATCAGGGGTCGAGCGCTCGGGCGGCTCGGGGGTCGCGCGCTGGGGCGGCTGGATCGACTCGCTCGCCGGTGACTTGGCCCCGGGCGTGGCCGGCGCCTCGGGCGCGGCCGGCGCCTCGGGCTCCCGCGGCGTGGCGCCCTCCCGCCCGTCCTCGGTCGTGCGGCGGAAGAGGTCGGCGAGCGGCCCCTCCCGCATACTCGCGCGCTTACCTGTTGCCATGTGCGAGGACCTCCTTGGCGAGCTGCCTGTAGGCGTGGGCGGCGAGACCGTCGGGCTCGTACTTCAGTACTGACATCCCCTTCACCGGCGCCTCGGCGAACCTCACGGTCTTGCGAATGCGCGACGCGAACACCTGGTCACCGAAGTTCTCCTCCAACAGCTCGATCGCCTCCTTGGCATGCAGCGTACGGAGATCGACGAGTGTCGGCAGGATCCCCTCGATCTCGACGTCGGGGTTCAGGTTCTCCCGGATCATGGTGAGCGTATTCTGCAGCTGGATCAGGCCGCGCATCGACAGATATTCGCATTGCACGGGGACGATCACCTTGTCGGAGGCGGTTAGTGCGTTGATCGTGAGCAGCCCGAGGCTCGGGGGCGTGTCGATGAAGACGAAGTCGTAGTCCTCGGCGACCTCCTTCAGCGCCTTCTGCAGCGAGCGCTCGCGGCCGATCATCGTCGACATGGCGATCTCCGCCCCGGCCAGGTCGATCGAGGCGCAGGCGACGTCGACCTCTCGCTTGCGGATCACCTCCCGGATGGAGGTGTGGTGCACGAGCACGTCGTACATCGACTTCTCGAGGGTGTCAGGGTCGATGCCCTGGGACATCGTCAGGTTCCCCTGGGGGTCCATGTCACAGCACAGCACTCGGTGCCCTTCCTCGGCAAAGGCCACGGCCAGATTCAGAGTTGTCGTGGTCTTGGCAACGCCACCCTTCTGGTTGGCGAGCGCGATCACCTTGCAGGTGGGCATTGTCTTCGGGCTCCGATGCGATCGGGGACTCATACGCGGTGAGTATTCGCACACGAGTGGGGAAATCCTCCGCCCGTCGGGGCTTTTGACCCTCACCGACAGTCCGAAAGCTATGTTCTGGGGCCGTGCCCGGGCTCTTTGACCGTCGCCTGATCTTCGTCACCGGCAAGGGCGGGGTGGGCAAGTCGACCGTCGCCACCACGCTCGGGCTGGTCGCCGCCCGGCGCGGCCTGCGCACGATCGTCGCCGAGCTCGCCAGCCAGGAGCGGGTCGGGCAGGCCTTTGACCGGCGCGGGCGCCCCTTCGAGGAGGTCGAGCTGGCCGAGAACCTGTTCACCATCTCGGTCGACCCCCAGCTCGCCATGGAGGAGTACCTGCGCGTGAAGACGGGCGCCGTGGGGCAGGCGCTGGGCCAGAGCCGGCTGTTTGGAGCCTTCGCCATGGCGACGCCGGGCATGCGCGAGCTGCTCAGCGTCGGCAAGCTGTGGGAGCTGGCCCAGCACGAACGCCGCACCGACGGCGGTGACGTCTACGACCTGGTGATCGTCGACTCGCCCGCCGCCGGGCACGGCGTCGGCATCCTGCGGACCCCGCGGACCTTCGCCGAGATCGCCCGCGTGGGGCCGGTCGCTCATCACGCCGGCGTGATCGCCGCCACCATCGCCGACCCCGCCTTCACCGCGGTCATCGCCGTCGCGGCCGCCGAGGAGATGCCGGTCAACGAGACGCTATGGCTCCGCGACGCCCTGGCCGAGGAGCAGCTCACGCTCGAGGCGACGATCGTCAACGCGTGTTACCCGCAGCGCTTCAGCGCGCGCGAGCGCACCGCGCTGGCGAAGGCCCGCAAGCGCGCCACGCAGCCGCTCATCGGCGCCGCGCTGGGCGCCGCCCTGTCCGAGCACGCGCGCATGACGGCCCAGCGCGAGCAGCTCGCCCGCCTGCGCGAGGGGCTGGCCACCGAGGTCGTCGAGTTGCCCTACCTGTTCGCCGAGTCGGTGGGGCGACCCGAGCTCGATCAGCTCGCCGACCTGCTGGAGGGCGGGCTGGCCGCGCTGGAGTCCGTGCCGGTCAGCGGCTGAGGTCCGCCGCCACCGC
Source organism: uncultured Actinomycetota bacterium (assembly GCA_963758035.1). GTDB lineage: Bacteria > Actinomycetota > Thermoleophilia > Solirubrobacterales > Solirubrobacteraceae > Palsa-465. The sequence continues at coordinate 563,637 of CAVWTW010000007.1, read as the reverse complement.
CCCCGCGCGCAGCCCGGACTCGATCGCGCCGTCGATGAAGCCCGCCCATCCGTTGGCGAGATCCGAGCCCGCGAAGACCAAGCCGGGCTCGCCCCGGCGCATCGCCGCGTGGTGATGCTCATACCAGCCGGGGCGGTGGATGGCCCACGTGCCCCGGGAGAACTCGTCGGCCAGCCAATCGTGTGCGGTGGCGCCGAGCAGCTCGTAGCCGGGGAGGATCGCGTCCAGCTGGCGCTGCACGCTGGGGAGGTCGCCGGCGTCGCAGCGCGCCGCGTCGGGCCCGAAGCCGATCATGAGCTGTGTCCCGTCGCCGTCGAGCTCCTCGGAGCCCAGATATCCGAACGGGTGCCCGGGGCGGATCGCGTTCTGTAAAAGACGCTCGCCGCGCACCCGCAGCATGATCTTGATGCCGCGGCTGGCCTGACCCAGCGCGATCGCCGCCTGCTTGTCCTCTGGCAGGGCCGGATCGAACGCGATTGCCCGCAGTGCATTGAGGGGAACGGCGACGATCGCGGCTTGGGCACGGACGTCGCCGCCATTGCCCGTATGCACCTCGACGCTGCCCGCGCGGTGTGTAATGGCCCGCACCGGGGTGTGCAGGCGCCGCTCGAACGGCGCGCCGCCGGCGATCGCCTCCAGCAGCGCCCCCGTGCCCGCGTTAATGGTCACCCGCCCGCCGGTCTCCTGGGTGAGCCGGAGGCTGTAGCCCGACAGGGCGTGCCAGCGCAGCACCGACACGGCCCCGGCGTCGGCCAGGGGGGCATGGGCGAGCGACTCGAGCTCGGCGCACAGCACGTCGCGCTCCTCGTCAGAGAGCGCGAGCTGTTCGACGCGCTCGGCGATGCTGAGGCGGTCAAAGGGGGCGAGGCTGTCGATGGCGTGCAGCGGGACGTGGGGCGCGGGCAGGGCCTCGCGCACGCCCTCGACGAACTGATCCCAGCCCTTCTGGGCGATTGCGTCGCGCTCCTGGATGCTGCCCGAGCGCCGCTCGGCGCCGACGTGCCAGTGGGCGCGCTGGGCGTCGGGGCCGAGCGTCGTCGCCAGGCCCGCGCGCGTGATCTCCGAGAACGTGTGCGGCTGGTGCCAGTGCACCCAGGCGCCGCCGTATTCGATCGGCCAGCCGTCCCAGTCGCTGCTCCACGTCCGCCCGCCCAGGCGGTCGCGGGCCTCGAGCAGCACGACCCGGCGGCCCCGCAGCGCGCACTCGCGGGCGGCCGTGACCCCGGCAAAGCCACCCCCGACCACGGCCACGTCGTACGTGTTGCCGCGCGAGCTCACCGGGGCCGCCTGGTCCGGATCGCCGCGTCAACCGCCACCGCCCCCGGGCGGGCGGGGCCGGGCCCGCCCACCAGCACCGGGTTGCATTCGACCGTGGCCAGCCCGCGCTCCAGCAGCAGCGCCCCGACCTGCGCCGCCAGCCGGGCGGCGGCGGGCACGTCGGCCCCCGGACGGCCGCGGCCGCCGAGCAGCAGCGGCGCGCCGCGCAGGCCGGCCATCGCCCGTTCGATCCGCGATGCGTCGGCCGGGAGCGGGATGACCGCGACGTCGTCGAGCAGTTCGGTCCAGATCCCGCCGAGACCGACGACGAGCGCCGGCACGATGCCGTCGGTGTGCGCGGCCACGATCAGCTCCACGCCCGGCGGGGCCATTCGCTCCACCAGGATCACCCCGTCGTGGGCGTCGGCGAGCGGGGCCATGGCGCGATGGGCGCGGCGAACCTCGCTCTCGGAGTCAAGGCCGAGGGCCACCCCGCCCAGCTCGGTCTTGTGCTGGACGCGAGCCGCGCTCAGCTTGAGCGCCACCGGACCACCGAGCTCGCGCCACGCCGCGACGGCGTCGTCCTCATCGTCAACGGCCAGGCCGTAGGGGACGGCGATGCCCGCGGCGCGCAGGAGGTCCTTGGCCTCGTGCTCGGGCAGCCAGTCACCGTCGGCCGCGGGCCCAGCGGCGGCATGTGCGGCGGCAGCGATCGCGCGCAGCCGCTCCGGGTCGGCGTCCGCGCCCGCCTCGGCGTGCAGCGCGGCGGCGGCGCAGCGCAGGCCGGTGCGGAGCCCTGCTGCGGCGGGTACCCCGGCGGCGGCGAACTCGGCGGCGGCAGCGTCGTCGAGCAGTTCGGGCAGCGTCGAGGAGACCATCACCGGGACCGGGCTGAGCGACGCGCCCAGCATCACCCCCTCGCGCACCGCCCGCCACGACTCGGCCGGAGCGCCCGTCATGCCGTGTGGCTGGTCATAGAAGACCAGCACCTCACCGATCGCCGGGTCCTCCCCGAGGATGCGGACGAGCTCGCCGAGCGCGGTCACGTCGCCCCAGATCATCGCCGTGTAGTCCAGCGGGTTGGCGACGGTGGCCGCCGAGGGCAGCACCTCGGCCAGGCGGGCCTCGGTCTGCGGCGCCAGCGCCGGCAGCGCCACCCCGAGCGCCTCGGCCTCGTCGGCGCCCTGGGCCGAGTCCCCGCCGCTGCAGGTCATGATCGCGAGGCCGCGAGCGCTCGTCGGACGGGGCGGAGCGCTGCGCCGGGTGGCGATCGTCTTGGACAGCTCGAGCAGCTCGTGGACGTCGTCGGCCCACAGCGCGCCCGCCTCGGCGACGAGGCTGCGGAACACACGCTGGTCCCCGGCCAGCGCGCCGCTGTGGGCGGCCGCTGCGCGCGCGCCGACCGGTGAGCTGCCCACCTTGAGGACCACGACCGGGATCCGGGCGTCGGCGCACGCGGCCAGGCCATCGACGAGCCCCGGCCCGCCGTCGTCCTCCAGATACAGGGCGACGGACCCGACATCCCCCTCCCCGGCCAGATAACGCAGGTAGTCGGCGGCGGTCAGGACCGCCTGGTTCCCGCTGGCGATGACGGTGTGGAAGCGCAGCCCGCGCCGCGTGGCCAGCGCGTTGACGGCGACGTTGCCGCTCTGGGAGATCAGGGCGACCGCGGGGTGGGTGGGGTCGTATTCCTGCGCGGAGAAGGCGTCGCCCCACAGCGCGGTGCGCGAGTGTGGGGAGACGATCCCGTTGCAGTTGGGCCCGCACACCGGGAGCCCGTGGCGGCGTGCCGCGGCCACGAGCTCGTCGTGGTACGCGCGGCCGGACTCCACCTCGCCGAACCCCGCGCTGAACACCACGGCGCCGCCGCAGCCGCGCGCGCCGGCCTGGTCGACGGCGGACGCCACCGCGGCGGCGGGGATCGCCACCACCACGGCGTCGACGGCCTCGGGCAGGTCGGCCACGGTGGGGACGCAGGGCCGCCCCATGACCTCGGTGCGCTTGGGATTGACGCCGTAGACGGGCCCCGGGAAGCCGATCAGCCCCAGGTTCACCAGCGTCTCACCGGCGTAGCTGCCGGCCCGGTCGGTCGCGCCGACCACGGCGATCGACGCCGGGCGCATGAGGCGCCCGAGATCCGCCACGCCCGCGGCGGGCGCAGCGGCAGGGGATGTCTTCACCGCGCTCAATGGATCGTCGCCTCGACGCCCCGGCGCTCGAGCGCCCGGGCGATGATGAGCCGCTGGATCTCCGAGGTGCCCTCCCAGATCCGGTCCACGCGCAGCTCGCGGTTGAAGCGCTCGGCGACGTTGGAGCGCAGGTAGCCGCGGCCCCCGAACGCCTGGACGGCGCGGTCAGCGCAGCGGCCCGCCGCCTCGGAGACGAACAGCTTGGCCATCGATGCCTTGGCGTGGATCAGCTTGGGATCGGCGCCCGCGTCGACCATGTCGCAGACCTGCAGTGCCAGCAGGCGGCCGACGGCGGCGTCGGTGGCCGAGTCGGCCAGCGGAAAGGAGATCCCCTGGTAATCCATGATGCGCCGTCCGCCCTGCCGGCGGGTGAGGACCCACTCTGTGGTCTCGTCGAGCAGTCGCCACATCGCGCCCAGGCCGTGGGTGGCGATGCCCAGGCGCTCCTCGGTGAACCAGCGCCGTTGCAGCTCGTCGGCGTTGCCCACCCCCCCGACGACGGCGTCGGCGGCCACCTCGACATCGGTGAAGCGGACCGTCGGGTGGCCGTGGGGGTAGTTGTGGGTGTAGAGCGGATCGTCGACGAACTCCACTCCTGCGGCCTGTGGCGCGACCAGGAACAGCGTCGGCAGCCGGTCGGCTCCGTCGATGACATTGGCCACCACGATGAGCACCCGGGCCACGTCACCCGAGGTGACGAACCACTTCTCCCCGTTGATGCGCCACCCCGCGTCGGTGGCCACCGCGGTGGTGGCGATCCCGCTCGGGTCAGAGCCGGCCTCGGCCTCGGTGACGGCGTAGGCGTCGCCGCCCTGGCCGCGCAAGGCCGGCACCACGTAGCGCTGCACCTGCTCGGGGCTGGCGTCCACCCACACGTTGTAGACGCTGGGGACGTGCCAGTGCAGACCGTTGGTGACGCGCCCGAACTGCTCGTTGACGAGAAACCATTCGCGCATCGACCAGCCCTGACCACCGACGTCGGTCGGCACCCGCCCACCCTGGAGGCGGGCCGCGATGGCCTCGCGCTTGATGTGCGCGACGGTCTCGTCGGGAAGACGGCCGGAGGCGGCCTCGGCGGTGAGCTCGAGCGGGAGCAGGACCCGTTCGACGAAGTCGCGCGCCCGCTGCTGGAGGGCGAGGTGCTCGTCGGAGAGGTCGCTGGTCGTGGCGGCGTCGCCGGTCGTGGTCGTCGTGGTCATGAGGCTCCTAGTCGTTCCTGGTGGTCGAGCGCGCGCAGGCGGCTCGAGTCGTTGGCGATGAGGCCGGGGTGGGTGGGGTCGTAGTCAGGCAGCCCCAGCAGAAGGTTGTGGTGGTTGGCGATCACCTTGATAGCGACGGCGCGGGCGGCGGCAACGTCGGGGTCGTCGGCTCCGTCCCCGGCGGCGATCAGATCGACCACCTCATGGAGGTAGGCCAGCCAGCGGCGTCGGCCGCCGTGGAGGATCAGGCGCTCGATCCGAGCCTGCTCGGCGGCGACCGCGTCGGGCCCAGCCTGGCGGCCCGCGGCCAGCGTCGCCACCGCCTGGGGCAGCTCGCGCTCGGGCTCTGGGGTGATCGATAGCCACGACGCGCGCTTGACCATGGCGGTTAGACTACAGCAACTGATCACAAAGTCAGGATGAGGAACATGGACACCACCGTCGCCCCGCCCACGCCGTCCGCCGCCCCCGCCCGTGGCTCGGCCCCGACCCCGTCGGGCACCGCGCTCGAGCCCCGTTACTACACCGATCCGAGCCTGGAGCAGGCCGAGCAGGAGCTCATCTTCGAGCGCACCTGGCAGCTCGCCGGCCACGTCTCCCAGCTGAGCACCGCCGGCAGCTACATCACCGCCGCAGCGGGCAACCAGCCCGTGCTCGTCGTCCGCGACGACAAGGGCGCGCTGCGCGCCTACCTCAACGTCTGCCGCCATCGCGGCTCGCGGCTGCTGAGCGGATCGGGCCAGTGCAAGGCGGCGATCCGCTGCCGCTATCACGGCTGGACCTACAAGATGGACGGCTCGCTGATCGGCGTGCCCGAGGGCATGGCCTTCGGCGAGAAGCTCGACAAGCGGTCTTTGAGCCTCATGCCGGTGCGCGTCGAGGAGATGTGCGGCCTGGTCTTCGTCAACCTCGACACCGAGGCGACGCCGCTGGCCGAGCTGGTCGGGGACCTGCCCCAGCGCCTGGCGCCCTACCGGATCGAATCGCTCACCCCGTTCGCGCCCGCCAACGGCACCCAGCCGGCCAACTGGAAGGTGGTCGCCGACAACTACATCGAGGGCTACCACATCCCCATCGCCCACCCGGGCCTGATGCGGATGCTCGACTACAAGCACTACGACGTCGAGGTCAACGAGCACTTCCTGTGGTTCGACGCGCCGATGCGCGACAAGCCCTCCAGCAACCGCCTCGAGCGGCTCTACTCACAGCTGGTCACGCCGATGCCGGGGGTGCCCGAGCGCGACCGGACGGTGTGGCGCTACGTCTACATCTATCCCAACACGACGATCGACCTGTACCCCGACCAGGTGGGAACCTGGCAGCTGCTGCCCAACGGCGTGGCCGGGACCAGCGACGTGTCGGCGTCCTATCGCCCGGCCGGAGCCAGCCCGCGGACGCGGTTCGTGCAGTGGGCCAACCAGCGGCTCAACACGCTGGTCCTGGACGAGGACATCGACCTCGTCGACAACGTCCAGCAGGGTCTGCAGACGCGCGGGTACCGCTGCGGGCCCCTGTCGGCGCGCGAGAAGGGCGTGGCCTGGTTCGCGGACCGGATCCGCGCCGATCTGGCGCCGGCGATGAACGCGCCGGGCTTGGGCGCGCCGGGGTTGGCGGAGCCGGGGTTGGCGGAGCCGGGGTTGGCCGAGCCGGCGACGGAAGCGGCCGCGCGCGGCTGATGGCCAACCGGCGGGACGGCCGCGACCGCATCCTGGCCGCGGCCGTCGGCCAGATCGCCCGCGAGGGCATCGACGGGGTCCGGATCGCCCGGATCGCGATGGAGGCCGGCGTCTCCACCGCCAACGTCCACTACCACTTCGAGACCCGCGAGGCGTTGCTGGCCGAAGCGCTCGAGTACTCCTACGCCCAGGCCGGCGACGTGCGCCTGGAGGGCGATCTCCCGGAGGGGGCCAGCCACGCCGAGCGCCTGCAGTCGATGATCGACCAGTGCCTGCCCACCACCCCCGCGCTGGAGGAGGACTGGGTGCTCTGGGTCGAGCTGTGGTTGCGCGCCGTGCGCCATCCCGAGCTGCGGCCCGTGGCCACGGAGCTCTACGCCCGGATGCGCGCGTGGTTCGCCGACGAGGTCACCGCCGGGATCCGCGACGGCGAATTCGAGCGCTGCGACCCCGAGGAGGTCGCCGACCGGACGCTGGCGCTGCTGGACGGCTTCGGGGTGCGCACCCTCATCGGAGACGCAGCGATTCCGCTGGAGCGAGCGCGCCGGTCGGTGTCCGCGGCGCTGGGCGCCGAGCTGGGGCTGGGCGAGTGCCTGGTCAGCGACGCCATGCCCGGCGACGGCGAGGCCGAGGGCGAGGGCGACGCCGAGGGCGACCTTCGCCGCACGGCCTGACCGTCCGCACCCCCGCCTGACTCCGCACTGGCGCGCCACCGGTACGCGCCAACGACCACTCCGTGGCAAATCGCGTCTGCCCCGGCACGGTTTGTGCCGAGATGGTCGTCCCGCGTACACCTCCGGGAAAATCGTCCGGAGACATCGAGATTTGTTGCCGATTGGTCGCTAGACCGCGGAGCCGACGCCGAGCGCCGCCCGCGCCGCGCCCCGGCCCGTGCGGACCGCGCCCTCCATGTAGCCCGCCACCCAGTGGTCTGATCCGGCGACGTAGAACGGCGGTTCGTGGGTGCCGTGCAGCGGCCCGACGGCCATCAGGTCGCCGGGCGCCCAGCTCGTGATGTAGCCCAGGGTGAAGGGGTCGGCGCCCCAGGGGCGCTCGACGAATGCCGACGGCATTCGGGCCCCCTCTCCATAGAGAGCCTCGAGCCCACCCAAAATCACCCCCCTGCGCGCGTCGGGCGGCGCGGCCAGGAAGGCCGATAGCCGCTCGGGCGGCACCAGCAGCGACAGCACGCCGTCGCCCTGAGACCAGGTGGAGCCGAACAGCCACTCGGTCTCGGCCAGGCCGTTCTGCCCGGTGCGCTGCCAGAACGAGTCGGCGTAGGCGACGACGAGCTTGGCCGCCAGGGCCTGGCGCAGCGCGCGCAATGAGGCCAGCCGCGCGTCGCTCAGCCCGGTGATCTGCACCGCTCGCAGCGGCCCGGCGGGCAGGGCGCAGACGACGGCCTCGGCGTGGATCTCCTCGCCGTCGGCCAGTCCCACCACCACGCCGCGTGGGCCCGCGATGTCAACGCGGGTGACGACGGCATCCAGCCGCACGCGCGCGCCCAGTTCTGCCGCCATCCGCATGGCCACCTCGGCCGAGCCCGCCGCACAGCGCAGCCCCTCCCACGCGGCCAGGTCATAGAAGCCGTGGCCGGCCAGCGTCGCGTGCTTGCGCAGGTCGGCCAGCATCGAACTGCGATCCGGGCCGTCGCAGGAGAGCGATAGCGAGGCCAGCGCGTAGCGGCGGCGCACCGCCGGCAGCGCACCCTGGAGGCGCAGCCAGGCCCCGAGGCTGAGCTCGTCCAGGCGCGCGGCATCGGGGTGGCTCCACGGATCATCGGGGTCGACCTGGGAGGCCAGCTTGGCGAACAGCCCGTCGATGCGCTCGGCGTCGGCACGCTCCGCGGCGGTCATCCACGGCGCGTCGTCACCCACGAACACGCCCTCGGCCAGGCCCCAGCTCAGCTCGCCGGGATCCGCCACGTAGCTGGGCTCGACCGACAGCCCCAGCTCCTCCACCAGTTCCAGATAGGAGGTGTGTGCGTGGCCGACGACCTCGCCGCCGAGTTGGACGATGCGCCCGTCGGGCAGGGTCATCGCCTCCACGCGGCCGCCGACGCGCGAGCGGGCTTCGAGCACGAGCACGTCGGCACCGCCGCGCACCAGGTCCCGCGCCGCCGACAAGCCCGCGAGCCCGGCTCCCAGCACAACGACATCGGTCATGCTCGCACTCCCCTCACCCAATCCACACGATCTCCCGCTTGACAACCGGGCGGCTCGCTGGTTAGTTTCCTGACTCGCGATTCAGTATACGTCCCCACGACGTAGCCGGAGGAGAAACTCTCAAGCCGTGAGTCCGCGACCCAAAGTCGATCACCTGCGCAAGCCGCAGATCATCGCCGCCGCCGCCGAGGTGCTGTACGAGCGAGGCCTGTTTGACACGCGCATCGGCGATATCGCCGAACGTGCCGGGACGAGCTCGCCCACGATCCTCTACTACTTCGAGTCCAAGGACCGGCTGTTGGAAGAGGCGGTGGAGTACGCGGACCGCGCGTTCTACGAGCGGTTGTCGGAGGGGCAGGGCAGGTTCAAGCACGCGGGCGAGAAGCTCGTGCATCTGATCGAGGAAACCAGCCTCGGCCCCGGCGGCCTCAACGACTACACGCTGTGGATGGAGATCTGGGTGCGCGCACGGCGCGACCCGAGCGTGCGACGGTCCTACGTGCGCCTCGACCGCCGGCAGCGCGCCCTGATCGCGGACATCGTGCGCGACGGCCAGAAGGACGGTGAGTTCAGCGCCGACGTGGATGCCGACGACTTCGCCCTGACGCTGAGCGGCCTGCTCGACGGACTCGGGGTCCAGGTCACCCTGGGCCAGCCCGACGTGACACCGGAACGGATGGTCGATCGCTGCCTGACGCTCGCCTCAAGCGAGCTCGGCTGCGAGCTTCGTCGGGTCACCGGCGGGGATGGCCGCGTCCGCAAGCAGAAAGCAGTGAAGAGGTGAGCCGCATGCATCCACGTGAGGGGTGGTCTGAAGGAGGGATCCGGAGCGGACGCGAGCCGCGGGAAGGCGATGTCTCCCGCCGCCAGTTGCTGATGGCGGGCGCCGGGCTCGCGCTCGGGGGCATGCTCGCCGGCTGCAGCGCGACCAACCCCGCCGCCGGGAGCGGCATCCCCCCGCTGCCACGGCAGGACAAGCCGGTCAAGTGGCCGGTGTACGCGGACAACAAGCCGATCGCGCCGGGCATGGCCGCTGAGGAGGGCGCGACCCTGCAGCTCTACAACTGGGTCGCCTACATCAACGAGGCGGTCATCAAGAGCTTCTGCAAGAAGCACAACTGCAAGTACTCGCTGACGACCTACAACACGATGGAAGAGGCGCTGGCCAAGATGGCCAGCGGAGACCTCAAGGTCGACGTGTTCTTCCCCACCGTCGCCGTGCTCGGTCAGTTGATCGCTGGCAAGCTGATTCGGCCGCTCAACCAGACGTACATCCCGAACATGGCCAACACCTGGCCCGACTATCGCAATCCGTTCTACGACCAGGGCTGGCAGTACTCGACGCCGTACTCCATCTACACCTCGGGGATGGCCTGGCGCAAGGACAAGGTCAATCTCTCCCCGTCGTGGAACATGCCGTGGCAGGGAGCGCCTTACAACGGCAAGGTCGCCGTCCTGGACGACTACCGGGAGACGATCAGTCTGGCGTTGATGCGGGGCGGGAACTTCGACCTCAACACCACCAGCACCAGCCAGATCCGGGCTGCCGGCAAGGCACTCCAACAGCTCGCGAGTCTGACCAACGTGCGAATTGACAACAACGATTACACCGACCTCCCGACCGGGAAGACCTGGATTCACCATGCCTGGTCGGGCGACATGGCCTCGTCATACCAGTATCTGCCCAAGGGCACCTCGATCGACACGCTCGGCTACTGGTTCCCGTCCAACCAAAAGGGCCCGGTCGCCAACGACCTGATGGTCAACGCCACCGGCGGCGACAACCCCGTCCTGGCTCACAAGTTCATCGACTACATGCTCAACGTCGACAACGCGCTGAACAACTACAGCTATGTCGGTTACATGCAGCCGCTGACCGAAGTCACACCCACCCGGCTGATCTCCGAGAAGCTGCTGCCCCGGCAGTTGACCTCTACCGTCGTGCTGCCGCACTACTTCCGCCACGGCCTGTTCCAGCTCGAGCTGCCTCCGGCCGCCAACGCGGTCTGGGAGTCCACCTGGAACTCGTTCTCCAACGGGCTATAGGGTAACCGCGATGAGTCAGAGGAACACGTATGACAGGCGCAATCGCCGGCTGTGGATAGGGCTCGCGGCGCCGGGAGCGATCTGGCTGCTGGTGCTGTTCGTGGCGCCGTTCTACGTGATGCTGTCAGTCGCCGGCGGCGGCATCAACGAGTTCTTCCAGACCGTGGTCCCGGTCTGGAACCCACTGCATTGGTCAAGCTTCAACTTCAGCGCTGTCTGGCACGACATCGTCGGGACGGGAGCGTACATCGGGCCGCCTGCGCTGCGGACACTGATCTACACCGTCATCGCGACGGTGATCTCGCTCGCCGTCGCCTATCCAGTGGCCTACTTCGTCTCCCGGTACGCGGGCGAACGCAAGGGGTTGTTCCTCGTGCTGTTGATCGCGCCCTTCTGGGTCAGCTACATGATGCGCATGCTGGCGTGGATCGACCTCCTGCAGCAGGGTGGCTTCTTCAACAGCGCGTTGTCGTTCTTCGGCCTGCCGGGTAACACCGACTGGCTGGGCGGCAAGTCGGTGACGGTCATCATGGGGCTCGTGTACGGATACATTCCGTACCTGATCCTCGTCCTGTACGCCTTCCTGGACCGGATCGACCAGCGCCTGCTGGAGGCCGCCAGAGATCTGGGGCTGAGCAAGTGGCGCACCTTCTGGAGCGTGACGGTTCCGTTGAGCAAGCCGGCGATCGTGGCCGGATGCTTCATCACGGCCCTGCCGATGGTCGGCGACTATTTCACCAACCAGCTGCTGTCGGGCGCGCCCGGGACGACGATGATCGGCAACGCGATCGAAGGACAGCTCAGCTCCCCGGGCCAGACCGGGCAGGGGGCGGTGCTCGCGCTGATGCTGCTCGTGATCCTGCTCATCCCGATGGTGTACTACGTCATCAGCACCGCTCGCGCGTCGCGGGAGATGGCGTGATGGCGAGCACAGCCGAGTCCGTATCCAGTCCGGCCCGTCCCGAGCCGCCGCCGTCGCAGGACCGCCCGCGCGGAAACCCGTGGCGGCGGCCGTGGGCGCTGGAGGGCATCACCTGGCTGTACATCCTGTGGTCGATCGTCCCCATCGGGATCGCGGTGCTGTTCTCGTTCAACAAGGGCGCCTCACAGGCCACCTGGCAGGGCTTCTCGACCAAGTGGTACGTCGGTAACCAGGTGACGTCGGTGCTGCACAACCCCAGCCTGCACCACGCCGTGGTCCAGACGCTCATCCTCGGGACCGTGACGACCTTGATCTGCGTGCCGATCGGGGTCGGCTTCGCCATCGGCGTCGATCGCTGGCGAACCCGGACCTCGCAGGGACTGAACCTGGCGATGATCTTCTCGTTCGTGATCCCCGAGCTGTTGCTTGCGGTGGCGCTGTTCCTGCTCGTCACCCAGGCGCTGACGTTCATCAGCCTGGGGACTCCGGCCGAGGTGGCAGGCCTGGTCGTGTGGAACCTGAGCTGGCCCGCGATCATCGTCCGGGCACGGCTGGTCAGCATCGGGCGCAGCTACGAGGAGGCGGCCGCGGACCTCGGCGCGTCGCGGATGGGGGCGATCCGGCGAGTGTTGATCCCGTTGCTGATGCCGGCCATCTTCGCCAGCGCTGTGCTCGTCTTCGCCAGCACGGTCGACGACTTCGTGATCGTGGAGCAGCTCTCCTCGACGGGGAACACACAGCCGATGTCGGTACTGATCTACTCCAACGTGCACGGCGGACTGAGCGGGCCGGCGCTCAACGCGCTGGCGACGATCCTTTTGGTCATCTCGCTCGCGGTCGCGCTGATCGGTTTCATCGCCTACCGGTGGATGACGCGCGGCGAGCGGACGAAGGGCAGCACTGAGGCACTGACCAGCATCGCCGGAATCTGAGAGGACGACTGAAATGAGCGGAGGACACGTCAAGCTCGACTCACTGACCAAGCGGTTTGCCCAGGCGACGGCGGTCGACGAGATCTCGGTCGAGATCCAGGCCGGAGAGTTCTTCTCTCTGCTCGGACCCAGCGGCTGCGGGAAGACCACCACGCTGCGGATGGTCGCGGGCTTCGAGCCCCCGACCGCCGGCCAGATCATGCTTGACGGTGTCGACGTCGCCAACCTGCCGCCTCACCGCCGCAACGTCAACACGGTCTTCCAGAGCTACGCGCTGTTTCCGTTCCTGACCGTCGCGGAGAATGTCGCCTTCGGCATGAAGTACAAGTCGGTGCCCAAGGCGGAGCTGAGCAGCAGGGTGGCCGAGGCGCTGGAGCTCGTGCAGTTGACCGGATATGAGAAGCGTCGCCCCAACCAGCTCTCAGGCGGGCAGCAGCAACGCGTCGCGCTCGCCCGCGCGCTCGTCCTGCGCCCCTCGGTCCTGCTCCTCGATGAGCCGCTGGGAGCGCTGGACGCCAAGCTCCGCCGCACGCTCCAGGTTGAGCTGGGCGCGCTGCAGAAACAGGTGGGGATCACGTTCCTGTACGTGACTCATGATCAAGAGGAGGCGCTCACGATGTCCGATCGCCTCGCCGTCATGAACCACGGACGGATCGTGCAGCTCGGCACACCGGAGGAGGTCTACAACGAGCCCGCCGATGCCTACGTCGCTGATTTCCTGGGAGTGTCGAACTTGATGGACGCCCGGGTGGAGCCGGGCGGAGACGGGAAGGCGCCCTGTCGCCTGCGCATGGGCGACTTCACGCTCGAGGCCGCGGCCGGCCGGGTCGACGCGACCGGCGCGGTCAAGCTCGCGATCCGTCCGGAACGTGTTCATGTCGAGCCCTACGAGGCCACAGGCGCCAATCGCGTGCCCGGGATGGTCGAGCGCCTCGTGTTTCTGGGGTCGATCACGCACGTCTACATCCGGCTCGCGACCGGCTCGACGCTGCAGACGCTCGTGCGCAACGACGGCGCCGAGCTGCCCTACAGCCAGGGCACGCCGGTCAGCGTCGCCATCCCGGCCGAGGCGCTCCGGGTGCTGCCCGATCCCGGCGTCAGCGTTGCCGAGATTCGCGACGCGACCGTGGGCGACGAGGTGCTGGACCTGACCGGCACGAGCTCGGGCTGACGGCCTAAGCGCCCACCCGTTCCTCGAACATCCGCGTGATCACCATCGGGTCCACCGGCTCGATCAGCGAGGCGTTGACCGAATCGGCCAGCGGCGCAAAGGCGTCGCGCATGCGCCGCCCCACCGCCGCCGCGTCATAGGCGGTGCGGCGCAGGTCGGGCGCGCCGTCCTCGATCCACAGCCAGCACGCGTCGCCCGAGCCCTCGTAGGGCAGGCCGACGCTCCCGGCGTTGACGAAGCGCACGCCGTCCACCATCCGATCGTCCTGCTGATGGGTGTGCCCGGCGACGACGAGCGCCGCCGCCACGCCCGCCAGCGCCTCTGACCACCGCTCGGGCGGCGAGATGCGCGTGAGCAGCTCGTCGTCGCTGCGCGGCGTCGCGTGGCAGAAGAGCACGCCGTCGACGGTGACGCTGAGCGGCAGCGCGCCGAGCGCGCGCGAGCGCTCGGGGCCGAGCTGCCCCGCCGTCAGCGCCGACATCTCGGCCGCGCTGTCGCCCCCGGCGGGGGGCGGCATGCCGACGGCCGCCGCCGTCTCGCGCTCGCCGTTGCCGCGGATCCAGTGCACTTCGCCCGTCAGCCCCTCCAGGCGATCCAGCGCCGCCGCCGGGTATGCGCCGGGCACGACGTCGCCGCCGATGACGATCGCGTCGGGGTCCGCCGCCCGCGGGTCGGCGAGCACCGCGTCCAGCGCGTCGGGGTTGCCGTGGATGTCGTAGAGGGCGAGGAGCTTCACCGGCGCCGAGGATAGTGCAACTCCTCGGTTGCGTCTACCCCGACGCCGGCCAGCCCGCCTACTTCAGCGTGAATTTGACCCTGATGAGCTTTCCGACCTTCTTGCCGTTCAGCGTCGTCTCACGCACGACGATGACGTGGCGGTCCCTTCACACGGTCCAGTGTCTTTGGCCCGCTCACCCGAGGGCCCCCGTACGCCGCAGCCTACCGGGAAACGGGGCATCTGGGGCGAAGGCGTGATTCCTAGACTGAGCGCCGATGAGCGTCTCTGAGCTGCTGGCGGGCAAGCGCGTGTGCGTGTGCGGGGGGTCCGGCGGCGTGGGCAAGACGACCACGTCGGCGGCGATCGCGCTGGGCATGGCGGCCGAGGGCGCCAAGGTGGCCGTGGTCACCATCGATCCGGCCAAGCGCTTGGCCAACGCGCTGGGCCTGCAGGAGCTCGAGAACGAGCCGCGGCGCGTCGAGCCCAAGCGGCTGGCCGGCGCCGGCACGCCGTTCAAGGGGGAGCTGTGGGCGATGATGCTCGACCCCAAGCGCACCTTCGACGAGCTCATCGAGCGGGTCGCGGCCGACCCCGAACGCGCTGAGGAGATCAAGCGCAACCGCGTCTATCGCGAGCTCTCGACGGCCGTCTCGGGCTCGCAGGAGTTCACCGCGGTGGCCAAGCTCTACGAGCTGGACCGCGATGGGGACTTCGACCTGCTCGTCCTCGACACGCCGCCCTCGCGCAACGCGCTGGACTTCCTCGACGCCCCCACCCGGCTGACCTCGTTCCTGGAGGGACGCGCGCTGAAGGCCTTCATCCGTCCCACCGGCCTGGGCATGCGGGTCCTGGGCCGCGGCGCCGCGCCGCTGCTGGGCGCGCTGCGTCGCGTCACCGGCGTGGATCTCATCAGCGACCTGACCACGTTCTTCGGGCTGCTCGGCGACATGACCGAGGACTTCAGCGAGCGCGCCCGCGGCGTCGAGGAGATGCTCAAGGCGTCGACCACGGCCTTCCTGCTCGTCACCTCGGCCCAGCAACCGGCCATCGACGAGGCGATCTGGTTCCGGCGCACGCTGATCGAGGGCGGGCTCCCCTTCGCCGGCGTGATCGTCAACCGCGTGCACCACGACATCCTCGGCGAGGCCGAGCCCGAGGACCTGGTGAGCGCGCTGGACGCTGAGCTGGCGGGCGAGCTGGCCGGCCGGGTGGCCGAGAACTTCTTCGACTACCACCGCCTGGCGCGGCGCGACGCACGCAATGTCGCCCGTTTGCGCGGCGAACTGGCCGAGCAGCCGCTCCTGCTTGTCCCCCACCTCGACGACGACGTCCACGACGTCGAGGGCCTGCTGCGCGTCCATCGCTATCTGTTCGCCTCCGATGAGGAGAGCGAGCGCCTCATCGCCGACGTGATCGCCTGAGCCCCGTCCGGCTGTGCGGCGGCGCGAGGGCGCCGCGAGGGCGCCGCGACGCCGGGTCAGCGCGCCGGGGCCTGCAGGCGAAACGGCTCGGTCGTCACGCCGGCCCACGTGGCCCAGCTGAGGACCACGGGCTGCCACCGCTGGCGCGCCACCACCTCGCCGCCGACGGCCATGACCACCCGGCCTTGGTGCAGCATCTCCCACACGGCCTGCTCGGCGAGCTCGAGCTGCTGGCTGGCGCGCCAGTGGGGGTGCGCCGCGGCGGCCAGCGCCATCACGTCCTGAAAGCCCAGCGGCGTGCCGGCCACCTCGCCGATGGCCACCTTGAGCGCCTCGACCTCCGGGCGGGCCTCCGCGCCACGTCGCGCCTGGGCGATGACCGCGTCGGTGACGTCGGTCCCGGTGCGCGTCGCGCTGGCCCAGCCGCGGCCCAGGCCCAGCTCGTCGGCCTGCAGCTCGGGGCCCTCCAGGATCTTCAGCCTGCTGCGCTCGGGCGCCCAGCGGCGATCGTCGTGGTCGATCATCGCCCCGCCGACCCACGGGCGCACGAACCTGGCCTCGAGCTCGTCGCGGGTCAGGTTGAACACCCGCGCGACATGAGGGAACTGGCGCAGCTCGAGGTGGTACACGTCCGGACGCCCTAGTCCGGCGCCTGCGCGCGATGGCGCTCCTGGGCCTCGGTGATCTTGCCCAGCGCCGCATCGCGCCCCTGCCACCCGATCGGCTCGGAGTGGCGGTCCACGTCGAGGTCCTTGTAGACGGTGAAGAAGTGGAAGATCTCGTCGCGCAGCTGCTTGGGCAGGTCCTCCAGCTCGGCGTAGACGTTCCAGCGGGGGTCGTGGACGGGGACGCACACCACCTTGTCGTCGGGCCCGTTCTCGTCGCGCATGCAGAACAGGCCGATCGGGTTGACCGGCACCAGGCAGCCGGGGAACGTGGGCTCGGACACGCACACCAGGACGTCCAGCTCGTCGCCGTCGAGCGCGAGCGTCTCCGGAATGAACCCGTAGTCGGTGGGATACACCACCGAGGCCGAGACGAAGCGGTCGAACTTGATCGCGCCGAGCTCGGGGTCGAACTCGTACTTGTTGCGACTCCCCATCGGGATCTCGACCATGCAGATGAGCGGGGTCTTGGCCATCTGAGGCGGAGCCTAGTCGGTCCGCGAGCGACCCGGTGGCGGCTTAAACAGAACGAGCGGGCAGAGCCCGCTCGCCGCTGTGATCGCGCTCCCCCTGACTACTTACGAGCCCCAGGACTTACTTGTGTCGTGCCTGGCGGGCAGAACACTCCCGGCCTCCCATGGGAGACCGAGTAGGGAGCGGTCGACACGTAGTTTAACGCACTCCGGCGGCTGAGTCAGGCGACTCGACGGCGGCCCCGTCGGCGGCCTCGGCCAACAGGTCGTCGGCCACGGACACCAGATCGGCATCGAGGTGGCCGCAGAGCATGTCGCGCAGGATCGCGCGCAGGTTCTCGGCCAGCTCCTCGACGAGCGCGTCCGGGCGTGCCGGGTCGGCGCCGTCGCCCGACAGCCCGCCGATGATCGAATGCTCGAGCGCGACAGCGCGAGCGGTCCGCTGGGTCAAGCCCACCCGATCATCGGGCCGCGAGCAGATGACCGCGAGGCGCTGGGCCAGCCGTCCACTCGACGGGCCCTCGGGCTCCAGCAGCACGCGCAGGGCCAGCAGGTAGTCGGTGAGCGCCTGGGCCGGCGACGGGCGCTCGCATCCCATCTCAAACCGGGCCAACGCCCAGGCGAGCTCCGGGTGGGGGTCGCGGCGCGCGACGAGCCGGCAGAACGCGCGCAGTTCGTCCTCCCCGGCCGCCGGGACGATGGTGAGCAGCCGCGGGCGGCCGGCCACGCCGATCGACACCGAACGCCAGCTCCCGGCCTCGGTCCGCGCCCATCCGACGGGTCCCACGGCGTAGCCGCCGCGTTCGAACAGGCGCAGCGCGCTGAGCACATTGCGGAAACGGGCACGGGCCACGGCCACCGGCGGCCGCTCGGAGGCCTGCTCGGCGACGGCCAGCAGCGCGAGCACGTTGGGCTCCTCGCTCTCACCCCAGACCGCTTCGGGGGGCACGTCGGCCAGCGCGTCGCCGCGGATGAGCGACAGCCCCTCCCCCAGGTTCAGCTCGATCGTGTCCGGGTCCAGCGCCACGCCCAGCACCGGGGCGATCACCGTGGCGGTGCAGTGCCCCTCATAGATCGCGCGCTCCAGGTCGGCGTAGGCGGCCTCGAAGGCGGCCGGCTCGAACCCGAAGCCGCTGCGCTCGATGAACACCGACTCCAGGAACACCCCGAGCGCGGCGTGAGCGCGGCCGCGCGGGTCGGGCGGGGCCTTGACCCCGTGCTCGGACAGGTAGACGTCCAGTGCCTCGCACCGGGCCAGCGCATGGGCGGCGTCGGCGTGGCTGGGCAGCTCGGCCAGCGCGGCCATCCGCGAGCGGATGAACTCATCGACCAGCGGGCGGTAGCAGTACAGGGTGACGCGCCCGGAGCCGCGCTCCTCGGCGAGCTCGAACGGCATCTCGGCGCCGGCCGCGGCCTCACCGCACAGGCGGCTCGAGGCGTCGACGGCGAAGGACTCCAGCAGACGGTGAAGGGTGACGTTGCGCACGACCGCGATTTCTGCGCGGCGACCAGCGATCCTCTTGTGCGCAGCAGACCTTGCAGGCGCGTCGGCGCACGGGCGCCGGCCTGGCGAGGCTAGGGGCTAGGCAGCCGCGGCGACGGGCTGGCGATCGCCGTCGGCGTCCAGCTCGTCCGTGCGGCCGAGCCACTCGCGGCCGTAGGTGCGCATGCTCTCGATCAGCGGCACCAGCGCGCGCCCCTTGGCGGTGAGGACGTACTCGACGCGCGGCGGAACCTCGGGGAAGGTCTGGCGCTCCACGACGCCCTCCTCCTCCAGCGCCCGCAGGCGCAGCGACAGGGTGCGCGGGCTGATCCCGGCCAGGGAACGCTCCAGCTCACAGAACCGGGAGCGCCCATCGGCGAGGTCCCGGATCACCAGCAGGGTCCACTTCCCGCACACGATCTCAGCCGTCCGGCACACCGGACACGTGTTATTCGAAGCCATCAGGCTCCTGAGTCTAGCGCAAGACTTCACGAACTGAAGTAGTGGAGGACCGGCGCGGCCGACGGCGGCCGGGTGGCCTCGGGTTCTACGAGGGCCCGGCGACCGGCGCGCCCGCCTGACGGTGGCGCTGGATGGCATCGATCGCGCCGTCGATGATGCGATCGCCGAACTGAGCGCTGTCGTTGACCCGTGGGAAGTCCGGTTCCGGCACGGGGAGCTCGAGGAACTCGCACAGCGGCTCCCAGCCGTCCCCCGGCGACCACACGAGGAGCCGCTCCGCCGGGACCGCGTCCTGGACCTCCTGGTTGAAGCGCTCCATCGCGGCGGCCATCTCCTCGGCCGACGAGTCGGGGCTGCTGATCAGGCCGCTGCGGCGCCACATCTCTGACATCAGGGTGATGTAGTCGTCCCACGATGGATCGACCGTGCGCCGCGCGTCGGACAGGTGCCGGATCATGATGTCCCCGTAGATGACGCCCCAGATGGTGTCGCGCATGCTCCGGGCCCAGGACGCGCCCGAGCGGACGCTGAGCAGCACCTTGGCGTCCGGGTACAGCTCGATGAGCTCGCGGTAGAAGAACGAGCCGGGCCAGTCCACCGTCGCTTCGAAGCCCTGGAAGATCTCGGCGGGCGAGAGATCCCCGTCCAGGACCTGACGCCAGCGCGGCGTCTCCTCGAGGTCGGTCAGGACGTTGACCATGTGGTAGCACGGGGCGAGCCCCAGCATCTCGAGCGCGATCTTCTGAGACAGCGTCCCGGTTCGCGGCAGTCCGGCTCCGATGAGCTTCATCGCTTCACTCCGTTTCGTTGATGGGAGGTCGCTTCGAGCGACTCGAGGACCGCCTCCACCGCGCAGGCCAGGTCGGTCGCGGGTTCCACGGTCACCTCGGGCTGCGGCGGCGGCTCGTAGATCTGATCCACGCCGGTGAAGTCGGCGAGCTCTCCGGCGTGGGCTCGCGCGTAGAGGTTCTTGGGATCGCGCGCCGCGCATTCGATCAGCGGCGTATTGAGGAACACCTCGATGAACGGCAGGCCCGCTGCCGTGTGCTGGGCCCGGACCTCATCGCGGACCGAGGCCAGCGGCGAGACCAGGGCGACGATGGCGATGGCACCGGCGTCGGAAAACAGGCGCGCCAGCTCACCGACGCGCAGGATGTTGCGGGCCCGGTCGGCCTCGTCGAACCCGAGGTCCCCGCAGATCCCGTGGCGAAGATTGTCGCCATCGAGCAGGTAGGCCAATCTCCCGGAGAGGACCAGCCGCTCCTCCAGCGCGGCGCCGAGCGTCGACTTGCCCGCGGCCGGTAGTCCGGTGAGCCACACGGTCGCGCCGCGCATGCCGAGGGCGCGCCAGCGCGACGTCCGCGAGAGAGTCGATTGCTGCCAGGTCACGTTTGCGCTGCGAGCCATGGCTAGACGACCGGGGAGCGGCCCAGCTCGCGCCCGCGTGCATCGACGGCGACAGCGCAGAAGGCCGGGCCTTCGCTGTTGACCTCGATCGCCGTCTCAAAGCCCGTCCACGGCTGGGACCCCACCGTGGACAGGGATGAGCCGTTGGGCCCGGCCAGCACCGTCCAATGGGCGACCTCGGTGGCGCCGTTCCAGCTGGCATGGACGGCGAACCCCCCGGCCGGATTGGCCTGGGCGACGATCCGCGGGCTATCGGCCGGACGGCCGACCCAATCGGCGAGGTGGGCGCGGTAGGACCGGACGCCGACGGGCAGCTGGCCGTCGAGGATCAGGCTCCCGTCGGGGGCGTACTGGGAGAAATAGGACTGTGATCCCCAGCCGACGAACGCCCCGCCGTCGCGCAGCAGCTGGACGTTGCCCAGGGTGCCGGCGATGAAGCCCGCCGGGTGCAGGAGTGCCCGGGTCAGCTCGACGCGCTTGGCCGCGTGCTCGATCGACAGCACCAGGCCCCGTGACTGCTTGGCCTTGTCCGGCCCCGAGTTGTCAAAGACGCTGATCACCGAGGACCCATGGGGGCGGGCGTCGTGCTGCCACCAGAAGCGCGCCGCGGGGCTCACGCTGAAGTCCGAGCGCTTGCCGCCCAGTCGCCAGAGGACCTGACCGGTCGAGCGGTCCAGCTTGTAGAGCGCGCACGTGTTGCGGGCGCTGATGAGCAGATGACCGTCGTCCATCTCGGCCACGGAGTTGAGATGGAAGTAGTCGTAGCCCTGCCCTTTGTGCGGGGCCGGCTGCAGGCTCTCGTCGAGCCCGACGTGATCGAGGCTGTTCCAGTCCAGCAGAACACGCCCCGTCTCGAGATCGACCTCCTGGACATGGCCGACGAACACCTGCCCCTGAGACGAGCCGCCGATCGAGGAGAGGTCCGTCGTGGTCGTCTCATACGCCGTGATGAGCGCCGTCCCGCGAGCGGTCAGTTGCAGGTCGTGCAGGTCGGTCTGGAGTCCGTGGCCGGCCCGGATCGACTGGATCGGGTGAAAGGCATCGTCTCCGATCTCACCTACCCCGTTGCCATGCGCGTTGGACACCGATCCCTGCCACCAGGTCAGCGCCGGCCGGCCGGCGTAGGACTGCACGTCGAGGTTGAACCGGGGGTCGCCCGACGGGGCAAACCACACGAGGCGGCCTTGGCGGTCGAGCATCATCAGGCCCTGCTGGGGCTCGGACGCGGGTACCGCGTTCATCGGCGCCAGCAGGATGAAGCGCGGCGTCGAGCCAGGCGCGGACTGGCTGCCCAACAGGGTCACCCTCACCGCCGGCGGTCGCAGATCCCGCCGGGTGAGGAACGTCTGGACCCGGCCGGAGGCAGCCGTCGCGGTGGCGGGCCCCGCCGAGGAGGAACCGCCCACCGATGCCGGCGACGAGCGCCGCCCCGATCCGGAGCGGTGGGGCAGCTCGTAGCCGACGGCACCCGCGGCGACGAGCCCCACGGCGGCCACGGCCGCACGGGGCAGGAACTGCCGGCGGCTGAGCCTGGGCTCCGGCTGGGCCGACGCGCGCTCGTCCCCCTCATCCTTGTGCGTCAGGCGGGCGGCGCTCACCTCCCCGTCCTCGTCTTCGAGCGGCGGCCGGGTGGCGGTCATCGGCGACTCCTCATCCCGTCACCCCGAACGTGCGCGAGGTCCCCAGGACACGGCCGGCGGCGTCGAGGGCCTGCACCTCAAAGCGCCGCGAGTTGCCCGAGACCGGTATCGACGTCTCAAACCCGCCGCGCGCGTGGGTGGTCAGCGGCTGCGCCGGCCCACCGGCGGTGACCGCCAGCACCCTCCAGGCGCTGGCCTGCGTCGCTCCGTTCCAGCTGGCGTACACGGTGGTCTGGGCGCCATGGGCGCGCGCGGCCCCGCTCGGCGGGTACAGCGGCTTGCCCACCCAGGGCTGGACATAGGCGCGGTAGCTCATGTCCGGCGAGGGGAACGCCGCGTCGAAGATCAGCTTGCCGGAGGCCGAGTACTCCGACACGAACGGCACCTCCCCCCAGCCGACCACGGCGTTGCCATTGGGCAGGATCTGGGTGCTGCCCATGTACTCGGAGTGGAAGGTGGCACCGTGGGAGTACTGGCGCACCACCGTCGCAGTGTGGCCGGCCTGATCGAGCTTGAGCGTGAGACCGCGCGATGGGCCCGTCGCCGGCAGGTAGGTGTCGGCGCCGGTGATGTCGCAGCAGTGATCGTCGAACAGCGTCACCGTGGAGTCGCTGTGCAGTTCCGCGTCGTGCTGCCATTTGAACTCGCCCTGACTCGGGATGGTGAAGCTGGAGTCCTTGCCGCCGAGTGTCCAGATGATCCGGCCGTTGCGCGCGCTGACGAGATAGACCGCCCAGGTGTTGCGCATCGAGACCAGGAAGGTGCCGTTCCCATATGGCTGCACCGAGTTGACGTGGTAGGTGTCCCACGGGAACCCGTTGGGCGGCGGCTGGGTGTAGGAGTCGCGGCGAGGGATGTGGCCCGACGCCGTCCAGGTGGAGAGCAGCTTGCCGGTGCGTAGGTCGTACTCCTGGACCGCGGAGTCCGTGAACACGCCGTTGCTGACGCCCCCGTCTGCGGAGAGATCGGCGCGCACGTTCTTGTTGGCGGTCACCCAGGCGTCGTGTCCCTGGATGACCATCGAGTGCAACGTCAGGACCCAGCCGTCGGCGCCCGTGAGCGTGGCCACGCGCCGGTAGTGGTCGTCGACGACGACGTCCTGGCCGCGGTTGATCGCGCCGGTGGCGCTCACGTCGCCCTGCCACCACGTGAGCACCGGCCGGCCGTCGTAGGTCTGGGCCTGGAGGTTGGACGCCACCAGGTTGGTCGGAACCGGGGCGAACCACACCGGGGCCAAGCGGCTGTCGAGCATGAGCGGCCCGCTCTGCCCGACCATCGGCGGGTGGGTGACGTCGAAGAAGTTGGCGAGCATGAGATACCCCGGGAGATGCTGCGCCCCGGGTGCGGCACTCTCGAGGGTGAGCTTGGGCGGGTGCAGACCCGGCGCCGAGACGAACGTGTACGCGCCGTTGGTGGTGTACGCGCCCAGCGGGGCGGCGTGGGTCCCCGGCACGGCCAGCCCGACCACGGCAAAGCAGGCCACAACGCCGGCGACGGCGCCGAGCACCCGGCGGCCCGCCGTGGGGTGCAGCACGTCGGCCTGCAACCGGGGGACCAGGGCGAAGGTGAGGATCGCGGCCACCGCGCACAGTCCCGCGCCGATCAGGTACGCCACGCGGAAGCCGTCGGTGAGCGCCTGGTCGACCGGGTGCTGGGCGCCGATCAGGTGGCTGGTGTACAGGGTGGCGATGGAGATGAGCACGGCCAGGCCCAGCCCGCCGCCGACCTGCCGCGAGGTGTTGACCAGCCCGGAGGCGAGCCCCGCGCGGCCGGGCTCCGCTGTCTGGGTGGCGGCGATCGTCGACGGAACGATCGAGAAGCCGATGCCCATGGCGGTGAGGACGCCGGGCAGGATCACGTACTGCACGGGGCTGCCGCTGGCGCCGATGCGGGTGAACAGCAGCATGCCCGCCGTCATCATGATCAGCCCGCCGCCAAGGACCGGTCGCACGCCGACCCGGGACGCCAACTTGCCCGCCCGAGACGCGCAGGCGAAGATCGTGAGGGCCATCGGCAGGAAGACCAGGCCGGTGGCCAACGGGGTCAGCGCCAGCACCTGTTGGAGGTACAGGGAGCCGACGTACCACATGGGGAACAGCGCCGCGCTGAACAGCAGAACGATGAGATTGATGACGCGCAGCGGCGGGGTGAACGCCTTGGGCGGCACCAGCGGCGCCCGCGCGAACCGCTTCTCCACGACGGGGAACAGGCTCAACAGCACGGCGCCGACGGCGATCGGGACCAGCGCCGCCGGCGAGCCCCACCCGTGACTGCCGGCCGTGACGGCTCCGTAGGCCTCCAGGAGCAGACCGACGGTGAGCAGGAGCGCGCCGGCGAGGTCGAATGAGGTGCCCGCCTCCGACCGCCGATCGGCGACGACCGCGGAGGCCACCACCGCCGCGGTAAGGCCGATGGGCAGGTTGATGAGCAATACCCAGCGCCAGCTGAGCTCCTGGGTGATCACCCCCCCGAGCAGCGTCCCCGCGGCACCGCCCGCGCCGTTCATCGCGCCCCACAGCCCGACGGCACGATGACGAGCGGGACCAGCCTCGAACGAGGCCGTGATGATCGCCAGCGAGGACGCGGCCATCAGCGCGCCGGCGAGGCCCTGGAACGCCCGGGCGCCGATGAGCACGCCGCTCGTCGGCGCGATGCCTCCCACCAGCGAGGCCACGGCGAAGAACGCCAGAGCGGCGACGAAGGTCCTCCGCTGGCCCCACAGGTCGCCGGCACGGCCGGCCAACATGAGGAAGCCCGCGAAGACGATCGCGTAGGCATCGATGACCCACTGCAGGTCCGAGGCGGAGAACTTCAGGCTCGACTGGATCGACGGAAGCGCGACGTTGACGATCGACAGGTCGAGGATGACCATGAACTGCGCGACGCAGCACACGGCCAGGAGCAGTCCCTTCCCGCCCGCGGACGTCCGAGGGGTGAGGACCGGCTCGGGCGGCGGCAGGGTGTCGACGCTGGCGGTCACGGGCGCGCGGACCGGGCTGCGTCGCGCATCGTCAATAGCCACCGCTGGACGTGGACTTGACTGCTTTACCGGACGGTGAGACCAGGTACCAGACGCCTCCGTCGGCCGCGACCCCGGCCCCCGAGGCGGCGCCCTGCCCCTTGTGCATGTAGAGCGCGTGGTGGTTGTACATCACCTGCTCCTTGCCATCCTGGCGCTTGAACACCGAGAGCAGCGAGGCTTTGATGCCCGGCCCGGCCCGCAGGGCCCCATGCTCCAGCAGCGGCGGCCACTGCGAGGTGCAGCCGCCGCTGCACCGGCTGCCGCCGGCGGGGTCCGCGCTGAGGAGGTAGACCGCCTGACCGGAGGGCGCGGTGAGCACCGAGCTGTACCCGGGGAGCTTGGAGACGCTGACCGTGGCCGCTGCAGGCGATGAGACCGACGTCGCGCCGGCCCCGGAGGGCGCGCTGCTGCCTCCACACGCCGCCAGGCAGATCGCCGCCGCCATCGCCGAGATGACAGCCGTCAGCGCCCCGCGGCGACGGCAGAGGGAAGCGGCTCGGGTGAGGGTGGTGCGGCGGCAGGTCGTCATGAGGGCCCAGGAACGGCGGGCGCGAAGGTACAGGGCAAGCGGTCGGGCTAACGTCAACTCAACGTAAAGCGAACGTAAGCTAACGCGCGTTCGCTAGATCACAACAGCGCACTACGTGCTGACAACAACACGCAACCCTAAGCGAGGTAGCGGCGGCGACGCGTGGATGTGGGCGGCCCCGGGACGCGCAAAAGGGCCGACGGCACCATCGCCGCCGGCCCTGGATGCGAGCTTCAGACCGCCGTCGAGCGGCTACTTGATCGTGTACTGGTACGGCAGCGCCGCGACCTGATCGGCCTGCGGGTAGTTCACGACGGCGTCCTGGATCGAACCGAACTCGAAGTACGCAGTGTCGTCGAGATACAGCGTCCCGCTGACCTTCGTGCCCGACGCTCCGCTCGGCGTGATCGTGACCGGGATGGTCGCGGTCTGGCCCGGGCCGACAGTGATCGGCGCAAACGAAGCCAGGCTCGTCGCCGGGTTGGCGCTGTCTGACTCCAGGTCCCCGGTCGGGGAGCTGACCGTGCTGTCGAACGGGCTCGTGACGACGCTCGCCGACGTGGTGGCCGTCTCGCTCGGCGGACCGGTCGTCCCGAACGTCCCGGCCTCGATGGGCAGCACGTCCCACTCACCGGTGGCGAGGGGATTGTCTAAGAACGTCAGGGATGCCGGGTTCCCGACCGTCGAGGCCAGGTCCGGATCGCCGCCGACGAACTGCGACTCGAACAGGAGCGGCGTCGCCCCGGTGGTCGTCGCCTGCGCCGAGAACTGCGTCGAGTTGGTCGGCACGAGGTACACCGGGATGTTGTCGTTGACCGGGAGGTTGTCGGTCGCCCCGGTGACGGCACCAAGCGCGAACGAGGTGCTCCCCGGGAGCCGCGCGTCTCCGAAGAACGTCTCCGGCGCGGTGCCCGTGTTCTTCACGGTGACCTGGTAGGTGTGCGCCTGACCGGCGGTCAGCTGCGTGGAGGCGGCGTCAGGGAGCCCCCCGCCCGAGGCCGGCACCGGCTGCTGGTTGACGTTCACCTCAAACGGCGAGGAGAGCGCGTTCCCGGAGACCACCGGCGCGAACACCACCGCCAGCCTCCACAGGCCCGGAGCGGGATTCAGCGTGTGCAGCTGCGCGCCGATCTCGTTGTTGGGCGGGTCAGACGCAGTCGCCCCCGGCACCATGTTGGTCCCGTAGGCCATGGCCTCGCCCTGCGGATTGATCAGGTAGGCACCGAACTGGTTGCCGGGATCCTGGACCGTGATCGTCGCGTTGAGCTCCGGCTTTCCGGCGGGCACCTGGAGCTGGTAGAAGGCCTCCTGCCCGCTGATGGGCGCACGGCCGTTGCCGCCCGTGATGGTCCCGGAGAACGTCTGGTTGCCGGACGGAATGAGGCTGCGCAGCGTGACGGGGACGGTGCTCGACGTCGTCGACCCGCCGCGGGCGGAGGTCGACCGCACGACGATCGCCCCGCTGGCGTCGCCGGGCTGTGCCGGGGTGCGTGTCCTGACCTGGACCGCCACCGCGCTGCCGGGAGCGAGCGTCGCGCCCGCGGGCGTGACCGTCCCGAACGATGTGTACCTGGCGACGTTGACGCCGAACAGGACGGGCCCGACGTAGCCGCCGGCGGCCGAATCACGGCTGTAGACGTACGCCGTCCACGTGCCCGCGGCCGGGTGCGCGATCTGGAGGTCCCCGAAGTTACCGAGACCCTGAGGCCGCGAGTCCCCGACGTAGGTGCCGTTGGGGTCGATCAGGGTGATCCGCACCCGCGCGTTGAGCGATGCGGTCGGGGTCGCGCCGTGGTACGCCGCCGACGCGTCAAGCCGGTCCTCGCCGGCGGGCACCCGGAACCTCAGCCGCTGGTAGTTGATCGGGACGCCGCCATAGTCGGGCGTCTGCGGGTCGTTGTCGGACAGGATGAACTGCGAGGTGAACAGCGACCGATAGGCGCCCAGCGTGCGACCCGAGAACGTCAGGTGCTGCGTCGAGCCGCTCTCGTTGGTGACGGTATCGGCCAGGTTCTCGGCGGTGCCGGGCTGGTCGACCGCGTTGAGCTGCGTCGGGCTGGTCGTCGTCACCCCGACGTTGCGGCCCTGGGCGGAGCCGCCGCCGGAGGGCTGGTTGTCGTTCTCCGCCGCGAGCACGGCCTTGTAGGCGTCGACGCGACCGGAGCCCTGCTGGTCGGCGGGAGCGCCGATGTCGTCGGTGTTGGAGACGATCAGCTGCTTGACCTGAGCCGGGGTGGGCGCGGTCCCGCGGTGTGTCTTCTCGTAGGCCTGGATGACGAGCGCCGCGACGCCGGCCGTCATCGGCGAGGACTGGCTGGTCCCGCCGAAGGACTGGACGCCAGCCGGAGCCCCGGTCAGGTCGCCGCAACCACCGAACTCGTCCTGATTGGTCGAGCACAGCGCCCAGTCGGATTCGCCCGGCGCGACGACGTCGATCGTCCGCCCGCGCTGGTCGAAGCCCGACGAGCTCAGCGAGCTGATCTCATCGTTGCTCCAGCTCTTGACCTCGGGGAACCGGGTCCCGCCGAAGCCGTCCTGGATGTAGTTGCGGTTGTCGGTCGAGGCGCCGGCGGAGATCACGTTGGGATCGGTGGCCGCCTCGCCGGTCGTGTTGGTCACACCGGCATCGCCGCTGGCCTCGACGACCGTGATCCCGGCCGCAACCGCCTGGTCATCGGCCTGCGCGATGAGGTCGAGCGACCCGATGTCGTCGGGATAGTTGTTGATCCCGAACGACTCGTTGAGGACATTGACGTGCGCGGTGGTGATCGCGTAGTCGATGGCCTCGAGGATCGAGGAGTCCGGCGCCACGTTGGAGGCGCCGAAGGCGACGAGACCGACGACGTCGGCGCCGGGAGCGACGCCCTCGACGCGGATGTTGCACGGGCGGTTGAGCGGCAGCGCGCTGAAGTGGCTGACGTCATAGACCTCGCGGCCCTGCGCGGCGATCGCCGAGGCGTCGCCGAAGCCCTCGGCGCCGCTGGTCGGCGCCGCGGTGCCGAAGCCGCTGAAGTCCTTCAGGGTGACCACGTGCTGGCCGTTGGGCCGGATGAAATCGAGATTGTTGGGGTCGATCGCGTCGGCGATGAAGCCGACGGTGACCCCGTTGCCGGTGATCCCCAGCGACCGCGCCGTCTTGGCGTTCGGGTTCTGAGAGTCGACGCTCATCGTCTGCAGCGCCTCGGGCTCGAGCTGGACCTTGCCGTTGGGCAGGCAGGCGCCGGGCAGTGGCGTGGTGCCGGAGCCGGTGGCGCTGCCAGCGGCGCCTGTCGTCGGGGGTGCGAGGTGCACGAGGCCGTTGGGAACGACCTCCGCCACGGCCGGATCGGACCTCAGTGCCGAAACCTGCGCCGGTGACACGGTCGCCGACACGGCGTTCAGCGTGGTGTAGCTGTGCACGTCGTTCGCCTTGCCGGCGGCCAGCTGTTGCAGCACCGGCTGCTGGACGGCGGCAAGCGTCCGACGCCGCGCGCCGAGTCCGGAGCGAGTCGCGGGCTGGGCGTGATCCTGGTTCTTGAACACCACGATCACACTCTGCGCCGACCCGGTCGCGTGAGAAACCGCCGACGCGGACGCCGAGAGCACCTGTACCAACGCGAACAGTGAGACCACCCCGGCGGCGACCGCCAGCTTCAGACGCAGACCCATACGACTACCTCCCATGTAGTAGCTCCGGCCCTGGAAAACCGGTGGGGGCAACCTACAACGTCATCGTGGCGCCGTCCACGCAAGTTCGTTGCGCAGATCGCCGCCACGCGGCAGAAGATTGTCGTCAGGACGGGCCGCCGCACCCGGCGACGGCCGTCCGTGAACGTGGATCAGGCGACGTCGCGGAGCTTCTGGGCCTCCGCGAGCGACTGCAACTTCTTAAGCGACTGGTTCTCGATCTGGCGGATGCGCTCGCGGGTGACGTTGAACGTCCGCCCCACCTCGTCCAGGGTCCTCGGGTGCTCGCCGCCGAGCCCGTAGCGGAGCTCGAGGACGCGGCGCTCGCGGTAGCTGAGGTTCTCCAGCGCCTCGCGGAGCGCCTCCTTGGTGAGGATCTCGGCCGCCCGCTCGTACGGGGACTCGGCGCGCTCGTCGGCGATGAACTGCCCGAACTCGGACTCCTCCTCGTCGCCGACCGGCTTCTCCAGCGAGACCGGCGCCTGGGCGGAGCGCTTGATCGACTCGACCTCCTCGGGCTCGATCCCGGTCACCTCGGCGATCTCCTCGGCGGTGGGCTCGCGACCGAGCTCGGTCACCAGCTTGCGCTCGGCGCGACCGATCTTGTTGAGCTTCTCCACCACGTGCACCGGGATGCGGATCGTCCGGGCCTTGTCGGCAAGCGCGCGGGCGATCGCCTGGCGGATCCACCAGGTGGCGTACGTGGAGAACTTGAAGCCCTTGCGATAGTCGAACTTCTCGGCGGCACGCACCAGCCCGAGCGTGCCCTCCTGGATGAGGTCCAGGAACGGCAGGCCCTGGTTGCGGTAGTTCTTGGCGATCGAGACGACCAGACGGAGGTTGGACTCCACCATCTTCTGCTTGGCATCGAGGTCGCCGCGCTCGATCCGCTTGGCCAGGTCGACCTCCTCCTGAGCGGTGAGCAGGCGAACCTTCCCGATGTCCTTGAGGAACAGCTGCAGCGAGTCGGTCGTCATGTCCGGCTTGAGATCCAAAGCCGTCTTGGCCTTACGCCGGCCGCGCTTGTCCGGCGCGCGCTCGACCTCGGTGGCCGCGAGGGCCGGGTCCACTTCCTCGACGAGCTCGATCTCCGTGCGCTCGAGGAAGCCGTGAAGCTCCTCGACGTCAGCCTCGTCCAGATCCAGCTCCGAGATCGCGGTCGCGATCTCCGAGTAGGTCAGGACCCCAAGCTGCTGGCCGCGGTTGACCAGGCCTTTGATCTCTTCCAGTTCCTGCAGGTCCGCTACAGACATCTGATTCCGTTTCCGTCGTTGGCGGCGACACGCCAGCGGTGTCGTCGCAGTCCAAAGAAAACCGCGGTAGAGGCTCTTCTCAGAGCGTACGACCGCTACTCAAACATACGGTCCGACTATAGTCACTATATTTTGTGAAGTCAATCCGCGGCGGGCCGGCGCAGGCCCAGCTGAAGCGCCGATCGGGGGCGCGCAGCCTCCCCGGCGTCTTCTCTTGAGTGAGATCTATACCTCGGACCGTCCGCGTCGTTTCAAAGATAGAACGAAATTTTTGGCATTCCGGGTTTTTTCGGCCGGTGCGCCATGATTGACCGATATGAGCGATAAGCCCCAGCCGAGTGTGATCGGGTCGCTTCCGCGGACCCGGCCCCACCGCCGTAGTGACAAGCGGGCGGCCCCGCCCGCCGCCGCTCCGCCCGTCGACGCCCAGAGCGCTGCCGAGCCGGCCGTGGCCCAGACGGCCAGTGCCAAGCGCACGCGCGCGGCGGCCGCACCGAAGCGTGCCCCGGCAGCGGC
This sequence comes from uncultured Actinomycetota bacterium, assembly GCA_963758035.1. Taxonomy (GTDB): domain Bacteria; phylum Actinomycetota; class Thermoleophilia; order Solirubrobacterales; family Solirubrobacteraceae; genus Palsa-465. The sequence continues at coordinate 532,825 of CAVWTW010000007.1, read as the reverse complement.
CAAGCCCAAGCGCGCGCCGGTGGCCGCAAAGCCGCAGGCGGCCGAGCCCAAGCGCGCGCCGGTGGCCGCAAAGCCGCAGGCGGCCAAGCCTGCGCCTGCCGCCACACCGCCGGCACCCACCGCAGCGAGGCCCTCCGAGCCCGCGCCCGCCGACGCGGCGCACGGCATGCTCGAGACCGCTGTCCAGGCCGCGGCCGAGTTGGCCGAGATCGGCCTGCACGCCAGCGCCCGCGCCCTGCGCCGCGCGGTGTCGCGTCTACCTCGCCCGTAGCCGGGCTCACCCGTAGCGGGGCTCACCGGGCGGACATAACTTCGTCCGGCGCGGTTGCGTATACTGCCGCGCCACCAGCCGAACGACCTCTCCTCCGGGAGGGGTCGACGGGGGAACCACTTGCGGGTTGTCGCAGACCCGCGGGGGCGAATCGGTCCCGCTAAGGACCGTAGCGCCGACAAAGCGCGAGCCCGTCAGCTCACCTCGTAGGCACACGCAGGACCCAATTTCACCGTGAACCGTCGTCGCCGACATGCCCATGCCGTGCCCGTGCTGCTCGCCGCAGCGCTGGCCGTGCCCGCCGCCGCTCTGGCGTCGTCGGGCGGCGGTGTGGGGGTCGCGCCCGGTGGCTCGCCCGTGACCACCACCGGCGGGACCACCACGAGCGGGATCACCACGACCACCGGGGCGGCCCCGTCGGTCCAGAGCGGCAACGTGATGGTCTCCACCAGCGGCGATGGGATCACGCTGCGCACCAACGCCTCGGGGATCCTCCGCAAGGGGCTGACCTTCACGGGCACCGCGCCCACGCAGTTCGCCGGGCAGACGATCGAGATTCAGCGCTCGGGCCACCAGACCAACTGGACGTGGGCCAACACCGTGTCGGCCACCGTCGGCTCCGACGGGACCTTCAGCGCCGTTTGGCAGACCAACCACATCGGTCAGTTCGCGATGCGGGCGATGACCTCCGACTCGTCGTCACAGGCCCAAACCGCTTCGATCACGCCGCCGCTGACGACCACCGTGTACCGGCCGTCGCGGGCCACCGAGTACGGGCCCGGGTTCTACGGCAAGAAGACCGCCTGCGGGCAGCGTCTCGGCCGGGGCACCATCGGACTGGCCAACCGCACGCTGCGCTGCGGCGAGTCCGTGGCCGTCTACTACCACGGCAAGACACTGGTGGTCCCCGTGATCGACCGCGGCCCGTACGCCAACGGCGCCGACTGGGATCTCACCGTCGCCACCGGCAAGGCCCTCGGGATCAAGGGCACCGCGCAGATCGACGCGGTCTCACTCCCGTCGCGCTGACCTTCAGGGCTCGTCGGTACCCAGGACCTCGACGCCGCCCGCCGCGGCCGCGAAGCGCGACTCCTCGGCGGCGTCGATGAGCTCGGCGCTCGTGCGCCCGTCCTCGCCGCGCACGGCCACGCCGACGCTGGCCACGAGGGGCGCGCCGTGCCAGTGCTCGGAGGACCGCACAGCCGCGGCGATCCGCTCGCCCAGGGCGTAGGCGCCGGGGCGGCCGGTGTCGCGCGCGATGATCCAGGCGCGTGCATCGCTCTCGCACACCAGGATGTCCTGGCGGCGCACCGCGCTGCGCACCGCGCCGGCGAAGCGGGTGAAGGTGGCCCGCGCCTCGGCGTTGGGCTCAACGGCGGTGACACGCTCGGCGTCCTCGAGCTCGGCCAGCAGCAGCGACAGCCGGGGCGCTGGCCGAGCGCACGAGCTCGTCCTCCAGCGCGCTCACCCACAGCGCCCGTGAGGGGTCCAGGGTGGGCGGGTCAGACAGCCCCGGCCACTCGCGCTGCGCGGGGGGCGGCGGGGTGGCCGGTGGCGGTGGGGACGAGGGGCGCGTCGTGGCCACCGGCGGGGGCGGGGTGGCCGGTGGCGGTGGGGACGAGGGGCGCGTCGTGGCCACCGGCGGGGGCGGGGGGACCACCGGCCCGGGCGGCGGGACCACAGGCGCGGCCGCCGACCGCTCCAGCGCCGCGGAGCGCACGAGCTCGCCGATGAGCGCCAGGCGCTCGGTCAGCTCGGCCACGAGGTCGGCGTCGGCCCCGCGCAGCTCGTCGCGGACGGCGGCCCAGATGACGCCGACCAGGGCGTCGACAGCGCGCGAGACCGCCGCGGGCGACGCGGCGCCGGCCAGCTCGCCCACCCGGGCGGCCAGCGGCGTCAGCGCCCCGCCCGGTTCGAGCCGGCGCAGGTCGCTGTCGTTGGCGATCGCGCGCAGCACCGCGTCGCACACCCGAGGCCCGTCCCGGGTGAGGTCGGTGGACAAGATGGCGGGGGCGTCGACCAGCGGCGCCTGCTCCAGCAACGCGAGTAACCACCCCTTGGCCAGATCCTCGGACCGCGGGAGCAGCGCATCTATGGGAGCGTCGGCAACCGGCCGCGCCCGCCGCCGCCGTGGGGGCATGGGCGGCATCGGCCGTCTTCTATCACGCCCCCCTGTCGACTCCATGCGCCTTCACCGCAATATGCTGGAAATCCGATCCGCCGTGGGTCCGTCCCACCACCCGCTCATGCCCAGATCGCTCATTTCCATAACGGAAGCCCGCCGGCGCGTCCTCGACGCGGCCATGCCCCTGGCCACCGAGCCCGTCGCCCTCGACGACGCGCTCGGCCGCGTCCTGGCCCAGGACGTGCAGGCGGCCGGCGACGTGCCCCCGTTCCCGTGCTCGGCGATGGACGGCTACGCCGTCGTCGCCGGGGAGGCCGGCCGTACGCTGCAGATCGTCGGCGAGTCCCGCGCCGGAACTCCCGCCGGCCAGCGGCTGACCGAGGACGAGGCCATCCGCATCTCCACCGGCGCCGCCATCCCGCCCGGCGCAACCGCCGTCATCCCCCAGGAGAACGTGGACCTCGACGGCTCCGACGCCATCCATACCAACCACGCCGTGAACCCGGGCGAGCACATTCGCGGCGCCGGGGAGGACATGCGCGCCCACACCGTCGTGCTCAGCGCGGGCACGCCGCTGGGCCCGGTGGCCCTCGGCGCAGCGGCCGCCGCGGGCGTGGGCGCGGTCATCGTCACCCGCCGCCCACGGGTGTCGGTGCTGTGCACCGGAGACGAGCTGCGGGCCCCCGGCGAGCCGCTGGGGCCGGGCGAGATCCACAACTCCAACGCGCCGATGCTCACCGGCCTCGCCCGACGGGCGGGCGCCGTCGCCGCCCCGGCGGGCCGGCTCCCCGATGATCGCGACGCCACCACGCAGGGAATCGGCGCGGCGCTGGCGGACTCGGACGTGGTCATCATCTCCGGCGGGGTGTCGGTGGGCCCCCACGACCACGTCAAGCCGGCGCTGGACGCATTGGGCGTGCAGGAGGTGTTCTGGAGCGTCGCGCTTCAGCCCGGCAAGCCGACCTGGTTCGGCGTCCCGGCGCAGGGCCGCCCGCTCGTGTTCGGCCTGCCGGGCAACCCGGTGTCGGCGGTGGTGACCTTCAGCCTGTTCGTGGCGCCCGCGCTGGCCGCGCTGCTGGGCGCTCCCAGCCCCGTCCCGCCGCGGCCCACCGCCGTCATGGGCATCGACGTGGCTCGCAACCCGCGTCGCGATCAGATGATCCGGGTGCGACTCGAGGACGACGGCGACGGCGTGCGGGCCTACCCCAATCGCGCCCAGGGATCGCACATCCTCACCTCGCTGCTCGGCGCCGACGCGCTCGCGCTGATCCCCGCGGGCGATGGCACCGTGGCCAGTGGGACCCAGGTTGCGCTCCACGCGCTGGCCGCGTGAGCTGCCGGGGCTAACCGCCCCTTAGCTTGGGCCGAAGGCAAACCGGGCACAATCAGCGCCGTGATCGCACCTTTCGCCCTGGTGGCGTTCCTCGTCTCCGCCGCCGCCGCGATCTTCCGCCGCCGGCGCCGGCAGCAACACCCGGCGCAATCGGTGATCGTGTCGCCGCGCAAGTCCACGGTCATCGCACGCGACGGCGCCGTGCGCTCGGTGCAGTCAGCCGTGCTCACAATGTCGGCCGGAGATCTCGAGCGCATCTGGACCCCGGCGAACCTGGAGAACCTGGCGCGCACCTACTGGCGGTTTCTCTCGCGGGTGACCCTCGGTCTGATCAAGATCAAGTACACGAGCGACACCCGCTCGGTCGTGCTGCTCAGCCGTCCGTTCACGCTGCTGCGCTTCGGCAACCCCGAGTACACGATCGAGGACGACCACGGCGCCGTGCGCTGGCCGATCCGCGACGGCCTGCTCGCGGCCCGGGCCGGCCGGGGCAAGGGTGGCTTCCTGGCGCTTGACGTGCGCCGCGAGCCCGCACGGCCTGACGGCCAGGAGGACCTGCTCATCGAGGTCGAGGTGGCGAACTTCTATCCGTCGATCTCCGTCGGCTTCTCTGAGCCGATCTACGAGATGACCCAATCCGCGGTGCACGTGCTGGTCACGCACGCCTTCCTGCGATCGCTGTCCAAGCTCGACCTCGCCCGCTCCAAGGTCGGGCAGTTCGCCGACCAGCCGGGCCCCACCGACTGGAACGCCGCCGTCGAGCGCTCCCGGGAGGGCTCGCCGGTTCAGCCGTGAGCCGCCGCCCCGGGCTCAGCCGTAGCTGGTGATGCCCATCGCGCGCATCTTGGCGCGATCATGGCGAGCGTGGATCCGGCGCACGGTGCCCGAGCGCGAGCGCATCACCAGCGACTCGGTCGTCGCGCCGCGCTCGCCCTGGTAGCGGACGCCCTGGAGCACGTCGCCGTCGGTGACCCCGGTAGCCGAGAAGAAGGCGTTCTCCCCCTTGACCAGGTCGTCGCAGGTGAGCACCTGATCGAGGTTGTAGCCGGCCGCGACGGCCGCCGTGCGCTCCTCGTCGGTGCGCGGCCACAGCCGTCCCAGGAGCTGGCCGCCGATGCACTTGATCGCCGCGGCGGAGATGACGCCCTCGGGCGTGCCGCCGATCCCCCACAGCAGATCGACGGGGGAGTTCTCGCTCACCGCCAGCAGCGAGGCGGAGACGTCGCCGTCGGTGATGAGGCGCACCCGCGCGCCCGCATCTCGGACCTGCTGCATCGCGTCGTGGTGGCGTTCGCGGTCGAGCATCACCACCATCACATCGCGGATGTCGCGGTGGCGGCGCTCGGCGACGAGCGCCAGCGTGTCGGCGAGGGGCCGATCGAGGTCGAGCAGGTCGGCGATGTCGGGCCCGCCGGCGATCTTCTCCATGTACACACACGGGCCGGGATCGAACATCGAGCCGCGCTCGGACAGGGCGATGACCGCCAGGGCGCTCGGCATCCCGAGCGCAGCCAGGCGAGTGCCCTCCAGCGGGTCAACGGCGATGTCGACCTTGGGGGGCGTCCCGTCGCCGATCTGCTCGCCGTTGTAGAGCATGGGCGCCTCGTCCTTCTCGCCCTCGCCGATGACCACCACGCCGTCCATCGAGACGGTGTCGAGCACCAGGCGCATGGCGTCGACGGCCGCCTGGTCCGCACCCTCCTTGTCGCCGCGGCCAACCATCCGGGCCGCGGCGAGCGCGGCGGCCTCGGTCACGCGCACCAGCTCCAGAGCGAGGTTGCGATCGGGCTTCTGGCTCGGCGGCGTGTTCATAGGACTCCCGGGGGCTTGCGACGGGCGCCGCTCTCCTTGGAGCGCCACACCGAGCCGGTGAGGATCAGTAGGTCGGCCACGACCGCCACCCACCAGCCGAGGGCCACGGTGATCTCCCCCGGCGGTGAGCCGGGATGGTCGATCACGCCGACGAACAGGGTCAGGATCAGGGCCGTCATGGCGGTGACGGCGGTGAGCTCGCCGCGCGGCCAGGAGAGCGCGTGGCCGCGGACGATGATCCAGGAGAGGATGAGCGGGGCCGCCGCGGCGATGAGGAACACGAAGCGAAACGCCGACAGCGCCGCCCAGCCCGTGCAGGAGCTGTTAGGGCCGCGACAGGTGCCCAGCACGGCATTGCGATTGCCCAGCGAGTACCAGCTCAAGAACAAGGACACCCCCAACAGGATTCCTCCCGCGACAGCCACCAGCTCACCGCGGTCGAGCTCCTTGATGTTCATCTCGGAGCAGCCTAACCGCTTTGGGCAGATCTCAAGCGGCGGCGCCGAGCGGCGACCGGCCGAACGCAGACTTAACGTTTCGGTCAGATTCGAGGCTGTCACTATTAAGGGATGGACGGCTTCCAGGCGGCCGTCGCGGTGCGCGACGCCCACACAGCGATCGAGGAGCTACAGGAGGCGCGCGAGCGGACGCTCGAGCTCGTAGCCCCCTTCTCCAACGAGCAGCTGGAGCACGTCCATTCGACGCTGATGAGCCCGCTCGTCTGGGACCTGGGCCACATCGCCGCCTTCGAGGACCTCTGGATCGCGCATCGCTTCGGCGGGGAGCCGCTCCTGCGCGAGGAACTGGCCGACGTCTACGACGCGTTCGAGACCCCCCGCGCCGGCCGTGGCGACCTCCCGTTCCTGCGCCCACGCGAGGCCCGGGACTATCTGCTGGAGGTCCGCGAGCGAGCGTTGGAGGTGATCGAGCGCCAGGGCATCGGCGACGGCGTCATCGCCGAGCTCATCCTGCGCCACGAGCAACAGCACAACGAGACCATGCTCCAGACGATCCAGCTCGCCCAGTTGGAGGGGCTGGCGTCGTTCACCACCGATGGCGGCAGACCGCCCGCGGCCCGCGGCAACGGCAGCTCGCGCGGGTTCACCGGTCTGGAGCTCGTCGAGATCCCGGCCGGTGAGTGCATCATCGGCTCATCCGCCACGGGCTTTGCCTACGACAACGAGCGGCCGCGTCATCGCACCGACGTCCGCGGGTACATGATCGGCCGTACGCCGATCACCAACGCCTCCTACCTGACATTCGTGGAGGGAGGTGGGTACGAGCGGCGGGAATGGTGGTCCGACGAGGGATGGTCGTGGAAGGAGGACTACGACATCACTCGACCACAGAGCTGGACGGCCGATCTGCGGTCCGAGTGGCGCCTGTCGGGGCTCGAGCCACTGCATCCGGATCGCCCGGTCGTCCACGTCTCCTGGTTCGAGGCCGACGCCTTCGCCAGAGCGCACGCCGTCCGCCTTCCCACTGAGAGCGAGTGGGAGAAGGCGGCGACCTGGGATCAGGAGCAGCAGAGCTCACGTCGGTATCCGTGGGGCGCGGACCCGATCGTCCCCGGCCATCACGCCAACGTCGACCATCACGCGGGCGGCACCGTGCCGGCCGGCTCGCTGCGCGCCGGCGCGTCCGCCTATGGCGTGCTGGGCATGATCGGCGACGTCTGGGAGTGGACCTCGAGCAACTTCACCGGCTATGACGGCTTTGAGCCGTTCCCCTACCGCGAGTATTCCGAGGTCTTCTTCGGAGACCAGTACAAGGTGCTGCGAGGCGGCGGTTGGGCCACCCGGTCCCGCGTCGCTACCCCGACGTTCCGCAACTGGGACTTCCCCCAGCGGCGGCAGATCTTCTCTGGCCTGCGAATCGCAAAGGACCTCTGACATGGAGCCGCTGTCCCAACCCCTCGTCCACGTCGACTCGTGGCTGTCGGAGGACGACGAACGTTCGCTGGCCAACGACGTGCTCGACGGCCTCACCAAGCCGTTCAAGGAGTTGGCGTCCAAGCACTTCTACGACGCGCGTGGATCGGAGCTGTTCGAGCAGATCACCGAGCAGCCCGAGTACTACCCCACGCGCACCGAGCTGGCCATCCTGCGCGACAACGCGGCGGCGATCGTGTCCACGACGGGAGCGGGCGAACTGGTGGAGCTGGGAGCCGGCGCCTCCGACAAGGCGCGCGTGCTGCTCGACGCCATGCACGACGCGGGAACGCTGCGGCGCTACATCCCGCTCGATGTCTCCGCGACCGTCGTCGAGGATGCCGCGCGGAGCTTGATCGAGGAGTACCAGGGCCTCCAGGTCTACGGCGTCGTCGGCGATTTCGAACGCCACCTCGAACACGTCCCTGACCCTGAGCCTGGGGTCGGCGGCCAGCGCATCGTCGCCCTGCTGGGCGGCACCATCGGCAACTTCCCGCCGGGCACGCGGCGCAACGTCCTGAGCAAGATCGCCACGCTCCTGGGCCCCGACGACCGCCTGCTCCTCGGCACCGACCTGGTCAAGGACCCGCGCATCATCGAGGCCGCCTACAACGACGCCGCCGGCATCACCGCCGAGTTCAACCGCAACCTCCTCTACGTCCTCAACCGCGAGCTCGACGGGGACTTCCAGCCCGAGAGCTTCGAGCACATCGCCTTCTATGACCGGCGCAACGAGTGGGTCGAGATGCGGCTGCGGGCCACCCGGGCGATGACCGTCTACATCGCCGACCTCGATCTCCGCGTCGAGTTCGCCGCCGGCGAGGAGCTGCGCACCGAGATCAGCGCCAAGTTCACGCGCGCCCACGTCGAGGCCGACCTCGAGGCGGCAGGGCTCGAGCTCGAGCGCTGGTTCACCGATGACGAAGGGCTCTTCGCGGTGTCGATGGCGTGCCCGCCCGCCGGCGGCTCGCAGTAGGGTTCGCCGCCATGCGGATCGATGGCAGCTCGGCCCTGGTCGCCGGCGGCGCCTCCGGGCTCGGGGAGGCGACCGTGCGGCATCTGCACGGCGCCGGGGCCCACGTGGTGATCGCCGACGTCAACGCGCAGCGCGGCGAGGCGCTGGCCGAGGAGCTCGGCGAGCGCGCATCGTTCGCCCTCACCGACGTGACCCAGCCCGACACCCTGGAGTCCGCGGTGGCCCGGGCAGCGGCGCAGGCCGGCGGCGATGGGCTGCGCATCTCGGTGTGCTGCGCGGGGATCGGGCACGGCGAGCGGATCGCCGGACGCCGCGGCGCCCACACGCCGGAACCGTTCGAGCGGGTCATCGCCGTCAACCTGATCGGCACCTTCAACGTGCTGCGCCTGGCGTCGGCGGCCATGCTCGCCAACGAGCCGCTGGAGTCCGGCGAGCGTGGCGTGTGCGTCAACACCGCGTCGATCGCCGCCTTCGACGGCCAGATCGGCCAGGTCGCCTACTCGGCATCCAAGGGCGGGATCGTGGGCATGACGCTGCCCGCGGCCCGTGACCTGGCCGTCGCCGGCGTGCGGGTCTGCACCATCGCGCCGGGCACCTTCGAGACGCCGTTGCTGGGCGAGCTCTCCGAGGAGACCCAGCGCGCGCTGGGCGAGGCGGTGCCCTTCCCCTCGCGCCTGGGACAGCCATCCGAGTACGCCGCCCTGGCCGCGCACATCGTCTCCAACCAGATGCTCAACGGCGAGGTCATCCGGCTCGACGGGGCGCTGCGCATGCCCCCGCGCTGACGGCACGGCGAGCGAGCCACGATGAGAGCGCCGACCATCGCCAAGGGGCTGGCGCCGGCGGTGGTCCTCAGCGGTGTCGTGGTGGCGGTGGCGACCGCCGCGCCGGTGCCCGGCAGGCCACCCACGATCAGCGGCACGCCGGCCTACCAGCAGACGCTCACGTGCAACCGCGGGACGTGGTCAGCCGACGCCGTCTCCTTCTCCTATGCATGGGCGATCTCCGGCGGCTCGACGATCGCGGGCGGGCAGCGGCTGACAGTCCCGGCGTCGGCCATCGGCTTTGACGTCGTGTGCATCGTCACCGCCCGCGACGCGCAGCGACAGACCACCCCGGCCAGCTCCGCGCAGGCACTCATCGCCCCGGGCATCTCGACGGTCAAGATCACCAAGGCGAGCGCGGCCCATGGGATCGTGACGATCTCCGGGATCGTCGGGCCGGCGGTCGCCCGTAAGCACGGGCCCAACGGGTGGTCAACGGTGGTGCTCGACCGGATCATCGCCGGCCAGTCGGAGCAGCAGATCTCCAACCCCAAGATCATCCGCACCAGGAACGGCGCCTTCACGGTCTCCGGCCACGACGTCAAGGGCCGGCACACCTACGTGGTCAACTACGAGCCGTCGGAGGGGTCGGGGTACGCGCCCGGCACGACGACCCGCAAGCTGACCGTCCGCTAGCAGTCGGCCATGTCGGCCCGGACGCGAGCGGCGCTGCGCGTCGGCGCCCCTGGCAATCCGAGCGAACGTCAACGACGGCCATCGAGTGCGGAGCCTGGTGGCCTCGACGTCGATGGCGTCTCTCGGCAGGACCTTTGGGAGATTGTGGTCCTGTGTGACGCCCCTTATCTACCAAAGCTCCCTGCAAGCGGCCCCGATTCTGGTTACGGGCGCCCGGGGCCCCTGCCGGGCTACAGGAGCTCGATGAGCATGGCCTGGCCCATGCCGCCGGCGACGCACATCGACTCGATGCCGTAGCGGCCGTTAACGGTGCGCAGACCGTTGATGAGGGTGGTCATGATCCGCGCGCCGGTCATGCCGAACGGGTGGCCGAGGGCGATGGCGCCGCCGAACGGGTTGAGCTTCTCGTCCGCGATCCCCAGCTCCTCCTTGCACGGGACGATCTGGGCCGCGAAGGCCTCGTTGATCTCGACGATGTCGATGTCGTCGATGCTCATGCCGGTCTTCTCGAGCAGCGCCTGAATGGCCGGGATCGGACCCAGGCCCATGATCTCGGGGCGGATCGCGGCGACGGTGGAGGCGATGATCCGCGCCAGGGGCTTGACCCCGATCCGCTCGGCCTTCTCGTCGGACATGACGAGCACGGCGGCGGCGCCGTCGTTGAGCGGACAGGCGTTGCCGGCGGTCACGGTGCCGTCGGGCTTGAACGCCGGCTTGAGCTTGGCCAGGACCTCCATCGTCGTCCCCGCCCGGGGCCCGTCGTCCTTGGAGACCACCGCCTCGGGCACCTCGACCTCGTTGCCGTCCTGGTCGGTCTCGGTGTGGGCGGGCACGGTGACGGGCACGATCTCCGCGTCGAAGTGGCCGGAGTCGCGCGCCTCGACGGCCCGGCTCTGGGAGGTCACCGCCCACTCGTCCTGCTGCTCCCGGGTGACGTTGCAGCGTTCGGCGACGTTCTCGGCCGTCATCCCCATCGGGATGTAGACGTCATACAGCGAGCCCTCGGAGCCGTTGAGCCTGGCGTTCTTGGTCTCCTCCATCATCCCGGCGCCCAGCCCGGCCCGCGAGACGGCCTCGACCCCGGCGGCGATGTACTGGTCGCCCTCGCCCGCGCGGATGGCGTGGTACGCCATCCGGATGGTCATCAGCGATGAGGCGCAGAAGCGGTTGACGGTGCAGCCGGGGACGTGGTGGTCCAGTCCGGCCAGCAGGGCCGCGTTGCGCCCGACGTTGTAGCCCTGCTCCCCCACTCCGGAGGCGGCGCCCATCAGCACGTCGGTGGTCTGCGCGAAGTCGATGTCGGGGTTGCGCTCGATCAACGTCCGGATCGGCAGGGCGGCCAGCTCGTCGGCGCGTACCGATCTGAGAGATCCCTTGCCCGCGCGTCCGATGGGGGTGCGGATGGCGTCGACGATCACTGCTTCGGGCATGGGCGGGTGTCTCCTTGGTCGTTGGCGGGGGTCAGGGGCCGACGGGTCCGCGGCCCGCGGGGGTCAGAGGCCGAGGCCTCGGACGCCCTTCTCGCCCCAGCCGAGATGGTGGGCGAGCTCGTGACGGACAGTCCGCCTGACCTGCGCCTTGAGCAGTTCAGGGTCGTGGCCGAAGTCGCGCATCAGGGTGTCGCGGAAGATGATGATCCGGTCGTGGAAGTAGTCACGCGCCACCGTGTCGCCCTGGTAGAGGCCGTAAGCGCGACGCGCGCGGCCGCCGTCGGACACCACGATGGCCACGTGCTCCAGCGCGCGGTGAAACTCCAGGGGCAGCTCATCGAGCGCGGAGCGCACGAGCGCCCTGAAGTCCTCGTCGGTGCTCAGCGCGTACTCGTCCTCCTCGCCGTCGTCGTCCCCGCCGGAGTAGACGGCATCGGGAGGCGGACTGTCATAGCCCAGCGCGGCCAGCTCCTCGGCACGCTGGACGATGGCCTCGAACTCCTCCTCGGACGCCGGCTCGCGCCAGTCGGCCATGTGGGTCATGGCCAGGATCACGACGCTGCCGATGATGGCCGCGCCCGCAGCGAAAATGGCGATGCCCTGGAGCAGGCGGACCGGCGGCGAGTCGCTGAAGCCGGTGACGACGCTCACCGCGCCCAGGCCGATGGTCAGCGCCGCGACGGCAGCGAAGAGGATGCGGCGCAGGGTCGGTGGCTGGGAGGACCCCATCTCCGCCTACCTCAGCGTCCGGGCGATCACGAGACGCTGGATCTCGTTGGTGCCCTCGTAGATCTGCGTGATCTTGGCGTCGCGCAGCATTCGCTCCACCGGGTACTCCTTGACGTAGCCGTATCCGCCGAGGACCTGGACCGCCTCGACGGTGACCTTCATCGCCACGTCGGAGCAGAACAGCTTGGCCATGGCCGAGTACTTGCCGATGTCGGGGGCGCCGCGGTCGACCTTGGCGCACGCCTGGTAGAGCAGCTCGCGCCCGGCGGCGCATTGCGTCTCCATGTCGGCGAGCTTGAACTGGATGGCCTGGAAGGCATTGATCGGCTTGCCGAACTGCCGGCGCTCGCCGGCGTAGGCGGCGGCGTAGTCGGTGGCGCCCTGGGCGATGCCCAGCGCCTGGGCGGCCACGCCGAGGCGCGAGCGGTCCAGCGTGGACATCGCCACCTTGAAGCCCTCGTTGACCTCGCCGATGATGTTCTCCTCGGGAACGCGGACGCCGTCGAAGATCGGCTGGCCGGTCGGCGAGCCGCGGATCCCCAGCTTGTGCTCGAGCTTGCCGACGCTGAAGCCGGGCCGGTCGGCCTCCACCACGAAGGCGGTGATGCCGTGGGAGTGGCCGGCCTCGCGGTCGGTGACGGCGAAGCAGACGTAGAAGTCGGCGATGCCGAGGTTGGTGATCCAGTTCTTGGTCCCGTCGATCACCCACTCGTCGCCGTCCTGCACGGCACGGGTGATCATGCCGCCGGGGTCTGACCCCGCGTCGGGCTCGGAGAGAGCGAACGCGGGGGACCATTCGCCGCTGGCGCAGCGGGGCAGGAAGCGATCCTTGAGCTCCTCGGACCCGAACAGCTTGATCGGCAGCGTGCCGAGCTCCTGGATCATGAGGATGAGCGCGGTCGACGCGCACGCCTTGGCGATCTCCTCGACCGCCATGTTGAGCATCAGCGCCCCGGTGCCGGTCCCGCCGTGCTCGGTCTCGAACGGGAGGCCCAGAATGTCCTGCTCGGCCAGCAGCTTGCGGAGGTCATGCGGGTAGGCCTCCTCCTCGTCAATCTGGGCCGCCCGCGGGGCGATCCGCTGCTGCGCGATCTCGCGGATGGTGTCGCGGAAGTCGATGTGCTCCTGCGGGATCGTGTACAGCTCAGACAGCGCGGACATGTGCGCTGTGGATGCTAGATGGTTGGCGCTCCCGGCCGCGCGACGCGGCGCAAGTCAGGCGGCCGGCTCGGCGAGCGGGTCCCTACAAGCCGGACGGGTGCCGGACGATGTAGTCGCCACCGTCCTGCAGGTTGGCGGTGGCGTTGGCCGCGGTGAGCCAGCGCGGGCCGGTGCCGCCGGGCGTCGTCGGGCCGTAGTGGGCGGTGTCGAAGGCCAGCCCGGCGATCACGATGAAGGTGTGCGCGGAGTCGGCGTAGATGGTCATCCACTGGCCGGGGCCGGCGCTGCCGTAGGACTCGAGCTGGGACGAGTCCTCGGGGGCCGAGAGCAGGTTGGCGCCGTGCAGGGCGAAGCTCACCGCGCCCGAGCAGTCATAGGCGGAGTCGTTCCACTTGCCGTGGCCGCCGCCGACGCGGTAGGGCTTGTCGATGATGGAGTTGGCGGCGTTGATGGCCTCGACGACGGCCTGGGGCGCGCCGGCCGGCGGCGTCACCGTTCCATCTGAGTTCAGCCTGGCCTTGCCCACCGGGCCGCTGGCGGTCATCGCCTTGGCCACGACCTGGCGCAGCGCCTGGGCCTGGGCGAAGGTGACGACGCCGTTGGCGTCGAGCCCGTTGGCGTTCTCGAACTTCATGACGTTGGCCTTGGTTCCGGGGCCGAAGTCGCCGTCCACGGCGGTCGGGAAGCCCGCGAGGGTCAGGTAGCCCTGGAGCACCCGGACGTCGTGGCCTTTCATGCCCTGGCGCAGCGTGCGCTCGCCGAGGTGCTGGGAGCCGCCGTCCTGGGTGACGGGGGCGAGGACCGGGTTGTTGCTGATGACGCTGGTCGGGTCATCCGCGGTGGCGGCCTGCTTGGCGTGGCGCTTCCCGCCCGCCGGCCCGCCCTGGCCCAGCGCGGTGCCGCCGCTGCCGGGCGTGCTGTCCGCGTTGGTGGCCCCGCTGATCGCCAACTGCAGCTTGCGCACGACGGCGGCGTTGGCCACGCCGTTGACGGCCATGTGGAACTTGCGCTCGAAGCTCTTGAGGTTGCGCGCGGTCATCGGGCCGAAGGTACCGACCGCGGGGGTCGCGAAACCGGCCTTGGTGAGGTCAGCCTGGAGGGTCCGCACGTCGCTCCCGGACATCCCCTGCCGGAGGACCCGGCTCCCCAGCCGTTGTTTCGAGGCGGCGTGGGCCGGAGAGATCGGAAGTATGAAGGCAGTGAGCGCCAGCAGCCCCACAAGACGGGGCACGGCACGGATGCGGACTCGGAACAAAGGTAACCCTTCTCTTTCGGACGCCTACGGGGTTAGCTGACGGGCTCGCGCTGAAAGAGATGCGCTACGCCGGAACGGTCCGGCGATTCGCCCCAGGGACCCGAGTGTGGGTCCCAGCGGGTTCCCCGATCGCCTTGGCCTCGGCCTTGACGATTCGGCTGGGTGCTTATCGGCTGGGCAGCCTACACGACCTGCAAGATGTCTGTCACACCATCCTTTGCACCCTCCTGATGGCAGGAGATTCGGCGTGGTTGGCGGGTCTCCTACCCCGCGGGATAAGCTCGTGAAACATGGGTATTGACTATTCGCCCCAAGATGTTTCCAAGCTCCAGGCCGACGGAGAGATCCAGCTCATCGACGTCCGCGAGCCCCACGAACACGAAGCTGGCCGGATCGCGGGCGATCGGCTCATCGTGCTCAGCGACCTCACCGCCGAGGCCCACACGATCGACCAGGGCCGACCCGTGGTCTTCTACTGCCGCAGCGGCGCGCGCTCGGCGATGGCGACCCAGGCCTTCGCTGAGGCCGGCTTCGACGCCCACAACATGACCGGCGGCCTGCTGGCCTGGGACCAGGCGGGGCTGCCGCTGGAGCCCGACGGCGGCTACGTCGACGTGGGTTGAGCGGTCCCTACCGCTTCCACTTGATCGAGCACCCCACCGGGGTGGTCTGCGTCCGCTCGAGCTCCCGGCCCGCCAGCACGGCGTCCAGCGCCTCGCGCAGCCACGCGGCCTCCTGGCCCGGATCGTCGTAGTCGGAGTCGGGCGCCCCGCGGTAGCGCAGCCTCCCGTCGGCGTCGAGCACGAACACGTCCGGCGTCGTCTTGGCCCCGTACGCGCGCGCGACCTCCTGGGTGGGGTCGTGCAGATAGGGCATCGGCCAGTCCTCGCGGGCGACGCGGCTCTGCATGGCCTCGTAGGAATCGCGCGGGTAGCGCTCGGCGTCGTTGGCGTTGATGGCCAGGAAGCGCACGCGGCTGTCGGCGTAGTCGCGCGCGGCATCGGCGATGCGGTCGTGCCAGGCCAGCGCGTACGGGCAGTGGTTGCAGGTGAATACGAGCACGGTCGGCGCCGTCCCGTCCCCGGTCAGCGACCAACCATCGCCCGAGGTGTCGGGCAGTGTGTACTCGGGCGCCCGCTCGCCGATGTCGACGCTCACCGTCTCATCCCGTGCGCTCGCGAGCAGCGACGAGGGCGTCGCGCAGGTCCTCGGGGTCCGGGGTGGGACCGACCCGGCCGTCGCGCCGCTGGTAGACGCGGCAGTTGAGCCCCGCCGGTTCGTCGCCGGCGCCCCGGCCCAGCACGGCCATCATCTCCACGTCGTCGATGAGGATGGTCGGCGAGCCGGTGAAGGCCGCCGCCGCGGCCTCGTCGTCGCTGCGGATCTCGCGCAGCCTGACGTCGTCGGGCAGGCCAAGCTCGGCCAGCGCCGCGCGCAGCTCGGCGAGCGCCCGGTCCGTCGACGGGCAGCCCTCCCACCACAACAGCTCGATCCGCATGCCGCCCTCAGGACCTCTCACCCCGATGGATCAGGCCACGGTCCACGTGTCGCCGCCGGACAGCAGGTCCGAGAGCTGGCTCTCGGTGGCCAGCTCGGTCGCGCCGCGGCGAAACACCGGGCGCTCCACGTCACGGAAGATCCCAATCGGCGTCGGCCCCGTCGGCGTCTCGGCGAGCTTGGCCAGCGAGAACGCCTGTCCCGGGTCCGCGCGCGCGGGGTCGTGGACCAGCAACTGGGACTCGTCGGCGTCGGCGACGTCCACGACGGTCAGGCAGCCGTCCGAACCGCGGATGACGCCGCGCTCGTCGTCGGCGCCGAAGCGGATGGGCTGGCCGGCGACCAGGCGGATCTGGTTGGCGTCCTTGGTCTCCTTGTCGGTGAGCGCGGCGAAGGCGGCGTCGTTGAACACCGGGCAGTTCTGGTAGATCTCCACCAGCGCCGAGCCCTCGTGGGTGGCCGCGGCGCGCAGCACCTCGGTGAGGTGGTGGCGGTCGCGGTCGATCGTCCGCGCGACGAAGCTGGCCTCGGCGCCGAGGGCGAGCGCGACCGGGTTGAACGGGTGGTCGGCGACGCCGAACGGGGTCGACTTGGTGATCTTCCCCAGCTCGGAGGTGGGCGAGGCCTGGCCCTTGGTCAGACCGTAGATCTGGTTGTTGAAGAGCAGCACCTTGACCGGCACGTTGCGGCGGAGGGCGTGGATGAGGTGGTTACCGCCGATCGACAGCGCGTCGCCGTCACCCGAGACGACCCAGATCGACAGGTCGTCACGGGAGGTCGCCAGTCCCGTGGCCAGCGCCGGCGCGCGGCCGTGAATGCCGTGCATGCCGTAGGTGTTCATGTAGTAGGCAAAGCGGCCGGCGCAACCGATCCCGGTGATGAAGACGATCCGCTCGGGCGGGATGCCCAGCTCGGGCATGAACTGCTGGACCGCCGACAGCACGGCGTAATCGCCGCACCCCGGGCACCAGCGGGTCTCCTGGTCTGACTGGAAGTCGGCCTTGGTCAGGGTGGCGCTCATTGGCGGTTCGCGATCTCCTCTTCCATCTCGGAGGCAAACAGCGGCTGCCCCTGGATCTTGGTGAAGGACTCGATGTCGACCAGGAACCGGCTGCGCAGCAGCATCGCCAGGTGGCCGCTGTTGAGCTCGGGGACCAGCACCCGCTCGAACGAGCGCAGCACGTCCCCGACGTTGGTGGGCAGCGGGCTGAGGTGTCGCAGCTGGGCGACGGCGACCTTGTGGCCGGCCTCCCGGGCGCGGCGCGCGCCGGCCCGGATCGCGCCCTCGGTGGAGCCCCAGCCGAGCACCAGCAGGTTGGCGCCGGGCTCGGAATCGACGGTGAGCGGCGGGATCTCGTCGGCGATCGCGGCCACCTTGGCGGCCCGGAGCTCGGTCATCCGTGCGTGGTTGGCCCCGTCGTAGGAGATGTTGCCGCTGCCGTCGGCCTTCTCCAGCCCGCCGATCCGGTGCTGAAGGCCCGGCGTGCCGGGGATCGCCCACGGCCGCGCGAGATGGTCATCGCGGCTGTAGGGCTCGAAGGGCGGCGGTTCGGGCGTGGATGGGCTGGAACCGTTCTCTCCCGGAGCGGTGGCGAACTGCGGGTCGATCTCGGGCAGCGAGTCCACGTCGGGCACCATCCACGGCTCCGAGGAGGAGGCCAGGAAGCTGTCGGAGAGCAGGATCACCGGCGTGCGGTAGCGAATGGCGATGCGGGCCGCCTCGAAGGCGGCGTCAAAGCAGCCGCCGGCCGTGCTCGGCGCGACCACGGGCAGTGGCGACTCGCCGTGGCGCCCGTAGAGCGCCATCAGCAGATCGGACTGCTCGGTCTTGGTCGGCATGCCCGTCGACGGGCCGGCGCGCTGGACGTCGATGATGATCAAGGGGAGCTCCAGCATGACCGCCAGGCCGATCGTCTCGGCCTTGAGGTCCATGCCCGGGCCGCTGGTGGCGGTGACGCCCAGCCGGCCGCCGAAGGATGCGCCCAGGGCCATCCCGGCGGCGGCGATCTCGTCCTCGGCCTGGATCGTGGAGATCCCGATGTTGGCGTGGCGCGAGAGCTCGTGCAGCAGCTCAGAGGCGGGCGTGATCGGATAGCTGGCCAGCACGAGCGGGAGCTTGGAACGGACGCTGGCCGCGATCAGCCCCAGCGAGAGCGCCGTGGTGCCGTTGATGTTGCGATAGGTGCCGGGCGGAACGTCGGTGGCCGCCGGAACGTGGTACTGGACGTCGAGCAGCTCGGTGGTCTCCCCGAACGACCAGCCGGCATTGAAGGCGGCGAGGTTGGCCTGGGCCACGGCCGGGTTGCGGGCGAACTTCTTCTCCACCCACCGTTTGGTGACGTCGGTGGGGCGCCCGTACAGCCACGAGACGACGCCGAGCGCAAACAGGTTCTTGGCCCGGCCGGCATCGCGGGTGGTGACGCCCTCCATGCCCTCGACGGCGCGCGTGGTCAGCGTGCTCATCGGCAGGCGGTGGACGCGGTACTCGCTCAGCGAGCCGTCCTCCAGCGGGTTGGCCTCGTAGCCGGCCTTCTCCAGGTTGCGCTTGGTGAAGGCGTCCTCGTTGACGATGATGGTGGCGCCGCGGGGCAGCTCTGAGTGGTTGGCCTGGAGCGCGGCCGGGTTCATCGCCACCAGGACGTTGGGGTGGTCCCCCGGCGTGAGGATGTCGCGCGAGGCGAAGTGGATCTGGAACGCCGATACGCCCGCGGTCGTGCCGGCCGGCGCGCGGATCTCGGCGGGGAAGCTCGGCAGCGTGGCCAGGTCATTGCCCACCACGGCGGTGGCGTCGGTGAAGCGGCTTCCGGTCAGCTGCATCCCGTCGCCGGAGTCTCCGGCGAACCGGATGATGACGTGCTCGAGCTCCTCGACCTCCTTGGTCATCGTGCCCCCAGCCGTCTTGTGCGCATCACCTGCGTCGTCCCTTCCTGTCTCTGAAGCGATTCTAACCACACCAGCGGTCGGGGCTGAGCGGCGCCGCTGCGATTCACGCCTCCCCGGCGCCCAACCTTTGGTTTGCGCCTCGACGCCAGGGGTGAGCTTCCCACCATGAGCGAACGAGAGCAGTACGGCAAGCTCGCCGACGAGCTGGACGACCGCGCTGACGCGCTCGCCGCCGACAATGAGCGGCTGGGCGACCGGATCGCCGACGTCCGCGACGACTGGAATCGCAAGCGCGCCGACGCCGGGGTCCCCGGGGCCACTCCCGACTGGGACGACCCCGAGGAGGACGACGAGGACGGCGACGACGACGAAGAGAAGGACGAGGACGAAGACGACGACGAGTGACCGCCCCTAGCGGGGGTCGTGTCCGTCCACCGTCCAGTACCTGACGACGATCGCCCGCATCGGATTCTCGATCGGCGGCCGGTCGTCCTCGGTCGGCCACGGGGCGATGACGAACCGGGCGATCGTGCGCTGGCCACCCTCGTGGTCGCCGTAGAGCAGGTCGACCTGGATGGCGCCGCCCTCCTGAAGTGACTTCCGGACCTCGTCGTAGCCCGGCGCCGCCGAATCCCGCAGGGCGCCCTGCCAATAGCCGCTTTCGCCGGCCGGGATGTAGAGGTCGAGCTGCTGCTGGCGAAACTCCTCGAGGTCGGGCGCCTCGTTGGGGCGGCCGCTACCGGGCGTCAGCGTGTCAAAGCGCACGCGTGCCCGCCAGCCATGGATAACGGCCAGCCCGCTGCCGCCGTTGCGCAGCCCGAGCGCCATAAAGACGTTCTCGTTGTGCACCTCGGCAGCGCCCCCGTGGCCGGGCACCTCCACGATCTGCCCGTCGCCGAAGCGGATCCGCTCCAGCAGATCGTCCTCCCGGTTGGGGATGAGCACGGGTCGCAGCCCGATCATCAGAGAGCGCTCGGCGACCCGCGCCGACCGGTTGGCCGATCTGACCGAGCTGAACGTGGCCACCGCCAGCACAAGCGTGCCTCCGGCGGTCGCCAGCGATGAGATCGTTACCCAGTCGGCCATGGCCACCCGCTGCCCGCCGCCGGAGGTCCGCCGCCGGATGACGGCGGACGATCAGTGTCTCGGGATTCGGGCATGGAGGCCCGAACCCACGTGACCGTCTGAGAAGTCCGGTTAGACCTTCTGGACGTTGATGGCCTTTGGCCCCTTGGGACCGGCCTCCTCCTCGTAGGACACCTTGGCGCCCTCCGCGAGAGACCGATAGCCGTCAGCCTGGATGCTGGTGTGGTGGACGAACAGGTCGCGGCTGCCCTCATCAGGCGTGATGAAGCCGAATCCCTTCTCGTCGCTGAACCACTTGACTGTTCCGGTTGGCATGGGAGTTTCCCCTCCGCTGCTTGAAGTGCTGCCACCACGGAGGTGTTGCTTCCCCCAGGGCCTGCACCTGCGTATTCGCCGATCGGTTTTTGACTGAATCGGCCTTGTCCGCGGGCAAGGTAGCACGGAGACGGGCACGAAGACCAGTCCCCGACTCCGCTTTACCAGCTGGACACAGGTCATTATCTGGTCACCATGGACGATCCACTTCCCGTGCGCCCCGGCACCGCCATCCCGCTGCGAGAGATCACCGTGCGCGCATCGCGTTCCTCGGGCCCGGGCGGCCAGCATGCCAACACCACTGCGTCGCGGATCGAGGCGTCGTTCGACGTCGCGGCCTCCGAGACGCTTTCCGAGGCACAGAAGCAGCGGATCATCTCGCGTCTCGGCTCGCGGGTGGTCGCCGTGGCCCAGGACGAGCGCAGCCAGGCGCGCAATCGCGATCTTGCCCTCGAGCGGCTGGCCCACCGTCTGGCGGGCGCGCTCGCGCCGCGACGCACGCGCCGCCCGACGCGGCCCACGCGCAGCTCCGTGACGCAGAGGCTGGAGTCCAAGCGCCGGCAGGCCGCGCGCAAGCGAGACCGCCGCCGTCCCGCCTCGGACGAGGGGTGAGCTCGGCGCACCGCCGCTGCGAGCTCGTGGGATGCGCTGGTACGTCGATGGGATGAACGTGATCGGGACGCGGCCGGACGGCTGGTGGCGCGACCGCGACGCCGCCATGCTGCGTCTGGTCGACCTGTTGGAGCGATGGGCCGCCGCCGAGGGCGAGGATGTGGTGGTCGTCTTCGAGCGCAAGCCCTCCCCGCCGATCCGCTCCACCGTGATCGAGGTGGCCCACGCGCCCAAGCCGCGTCGAGACGCCGCCGACGACGAGATCGTGCGCCGCCTGCGCACAGAGCCTCAGCCCGGGCTCGTGCGCGTGGTCACCTCGGACCGGTGGCTGGCCGAGCAGGCGGGCCATCTGGGCGCCGCCGTCCACGGGGCCGACATGTTCCGGTCGCTGCTCGACGGTTATTGATCGCGCGCGCGTACGCGCGAGGCGGCCGTCGGTCACACCGGTTGCAACCGCCCTGGCGAGCACGGTCGGGCGCCTTGCCACAATCAGTGGCGATGGCCGATCAGCCACCCCGCCGACCCACCCAGCAGCGCGGCCGTGCGCAGCCCCCCGCGCCCGGCCAGCGGGGCTGGCGCGTGACACCCGCACCCGATGGGCGTGGGGCCAGCGGACAGCAGCGCCCACCCTCGCCGTCTCGCTCGCGGTGGTGGATCGCGGCCGTGATCGTCCTCTTCCTGCTGGCGATCAACCTGTGGGTCTCCTCTCAGGCGCTCAAGCCCAACGCGCCGATCCGGATCCCCTACAGCCCGACCTTCCTCAACCAGGTCGAGGCCAACAATGTCAGCTCGATCTCCTCAACGGGGGACGCGATCTCCGGAACGCTGAAGAAGGCGATCGCCTACCCCCAGGGCACCGCCGCCTCGACGAGCGTCGCCACCCAGATCCCGTCGTTCGCTGACGACGCGACGCTGTTCTCGTCGCTGCGCAAGGAGGGGGTCACCATCAACGCCCAGCCGACGAACAAGGGCCCGTCGTTCGCCGAGAGCCTCATCTTCGGCTTCGGGCCGACGCTGCTGCTGGTCGCCCTGTTCGTGTTCATCGCGCGCCGCTCGGCCGGGGCCGGCGGCGGCGCGGGAGGCCTGATGTCCTTCGGGCGCTCGCGGGCGCGGCGCGTTGAGGCTTCGGATCAGCACATCACCTTCCAGGACGTCGCCGGCATCGACGAGGCCAAGGAGGAGCTGACCGAGATCGTCGACTTCCTCAAGACGCCGGACAAGTACCTGGCGCTGGGCGCGCGCATCCCGCGCGGCGTGCTGCTGTCCGGGCCGCCGGGCACCGGCAAGACGCTGCTGGCCCGCGCCGTGGCCGGGGAGGCCGGGGTGCCGTTCTTCCAGATGTCCGCGTCGGAGTTCGTCGAGATGATCGTCGGGGTCGGCGCCTCACGCGTGCGTGACCTGTTTCATCAGGCCAAGGAGGCGGCGCCGGCGATCATCTTCATCGACGAGCTCGACGCGATCGGCCGCTCGCGGTCCTCCGGCGGCCCCAACCTCTCGGGCGGCCACGACGAGCGCGAGCAGACCCTCAATCAGATCCTCACCGAGATGGACGGCTTCAGCCCGCGCGAGAGCGTGATCGTGCTCGGCGCGACCAACCGGCCGGAGATTCTCGACCACGCGCTGCTGCGCCCGGGGCGCTTCGACCGCCGCGTCGTCGTGGTGCCGCCCGACCGCGCGGGCCGCGAGGCGATCCTGGAGGTGCACACGCGCTCGGTGCCGCTCGACACCGACGTCGACTTGGGGGGCATCGCCGCCTCCACGCCGGGGATGGTCGGAGCCGACCTGGCCAACGTCGCCAACGAGGCGGCCCTGCTGGCCGCCAAGCGCAACCACTCCAAGGTGGCGCGCCAGGACATCTCCGACGCGCTGGAGCGGATCGTGCTCGGGGCCGCGCGCAAGGTGATGCTGTCCGAGGACGACCGCCGCCGCACCGCCTACCACGAGGCCGGCCACGCCATCATGGGCATGCTCACCCCGGGCGCCGACCCCGTGCGCAAGGTTTCGATCATCCCGCGCGGAATGGCGCTCGGCGTCACCTTCTCGGCCCCGGACGCCGACCG
Organism: uncultured Actinomycetota bacterium; assembly: GCA_963758035.1. Classification (GTDB taxonomy): domain Bacteria; phylum Actinomycetota; class Thermoleophilia; order Solirubrobacterales; family Solirubrobacteraceae; genus Palsa-465. Next base: position 509,889 of record CAVWTW010000007.1, on the reverse strand, counting down.
CTTCAACTTCGATGAGCGCCACCTCCTGGCTCAGATCAAGGTCGCGCTCGGGGGTCGCGTCGCCGAGGAGGTCGTGTTCGGCGACCTGACCACGGGCGCGGAGTCAGACATCCAGCAGCTCACGCGGATCGCCCGCGGGATGGTCGGGCGCTGGGGGATGAGCCGTGCGGTGGGGCCGATCGCGGTCCTGCCCGCCGACGGCCAGGGGCCCCTTCTGCCCGGGGTCTCCGAGACCTCCGAAGAGACCCAGCAGCTCGTCGATCAGGAGGTGCGCCGGATCGTGGAGACCGCCCACGAGGAGGCCACGGTCACGCTCGGCTCCCATCGCGCCAACCTCGACGCGCTCGTCGCGGGGCTGCTCGAGCACGAGACGCTGGACCAGGACGAGGCCTACGACGCGGCCGGGCTGCCCCAGAACGCCAAGGCCCAGCCTCAGGAGGCGCCTTCGGTCGTCCAGCAGCCGTAGGACCGGGGGCAGCGTCGAGCTAGAGCGGGCGGCGGCCGGAGAACCCGGCCTCGGGCTCGTGCCAGAAGCCGATCGACTCCTCGTCGTCGACCAGCCAGCACAGGTACACCTCGACCCCGTCGCGCATCGCCGGGAAGTCGATGAGCCCCCGGTCGACGTCGCGCAGGACGACGTCCACCGCGTCGAGCTCGCCGACGGCGCGGCTGATCTCCACCAGCCCGCGGGCGACCTCCCGGCCGGGGTACGCGCCGCCCGAGTCGGAGTCCAGCGCGTCGATCGCGTCCGTCGCCGCCGGCCCCATCGACATCAGCCGGGCCTGCGCGTCGCGCACCCAACCGACACGCTGGGCCACCCAGCCGCGGACCGCCATCGCCTGCTCCAGCGTGTAATGGCGGTCGTGGCGCAAGTCATCGGGCGCCTCGTCGCCGAGCGGCTCGTCAGTCATTGAGGCGGGTCATCCGCGCCAGCGCCTCGTGGCATTCGACGACCCGCTTCTTGACCGGGTCGCTGTCGGCGCGGTCGTGAACCAGGTCCCAGGTGCGATCGGCGATCTCGCGGGCGTTCTCGGGCGTTGCGGTCTCCCACAGCCGGTCGACGAGCCGCAGCTCGAAGTTCTGGATCTGGTCGGCGGGGTCGCCGGGGGCCATCCGCGGTAGGGGCTCGCCCGTCGCCTCCTTCCACATCCCGGTCGCGACCAGCAGTCGGTTGCGGAGCTGGATCTGGTCCATCGAGGCCAATGCTAGTGGCGTGGCCGCTCACTAGCCCCGAGGGAGCTGCTGCCTCGTCGACAGCAGCATCGCGAACGGATCGCCGTCGGCGGCCACGCGCTGGAGCACCTGATCAGTGGTGAAGGTCAGCAGCTCCGGGTCCCCCCCGTCCAGGCACGCCTGGACCTCCTCCCAGCTCACCGGCGCCGACACCGTGGGCTGCTCGCGCGCCCGCACCGAGTAGACGGTGACCGTGGTCTTGTGGTCGTCGTTCTGGCTCCAGTCCACCAGGACCTTGCCGCCGCGCAGGCGCTTGGTCATGCGCGAGACGACGAGCTCGGGCAGCCGCTGTTCGAGCAGCTCGGCGATCTGGCGCGCGAACGGCTTGGTGTGCACATAGGTGATCTTGCCCGCTGGCGCGTTGAGCGGCACGTAGAGCTGCATCCCCTTCGAGCCCGAGGTCTTGGCCACGCTCTCCAGGCCGAGCGCCCGGAAGAGGCCGCGCAGCACGAGCGCCACCTCGCAGCATTCGACGATCCCGGCCGGGGCCCCCGGATCCAGGTCGAACACGAGCATGGTGGGGGTCTGCGGCGCTGCGGCCAGCGACAGCGAGGTGTGCAGTTCGACGTCGGCGAGGTTGGCCAGCCAGATGAGCGTCGGACGGTCCTGGCACAGCGTGTAGTTGACCGCGCCCACCCGCGCCGTCTGGACCCAATCGGGACGGTGCGACGGCGACTGCTTCTCATAGAAGTAGGGGGCCTGGACGCCGTTGGGATAGCGCTTGAGGGTGAGCGGCCGATCATGCAGATGGGGCAGCACCGCAGGGGCGATGCGGGCGTAGTAGGCCACCAGGTCGCCCTTGGTGAACCCGGTCGCCGGGAAGAGCACCTTGTCCCAGTTGGAGATCTTCAGCTCGCGGCCGTCGGCCAGCACGGCGAGCGACCCCTCGGGCAGCCGCTCAACGGCGTCGAACAACGCCTCGGGCGAGGCCGAGTCGACGCCGGCGGGCTCGGGGCTCGCGGGGTCTGCGCCGCTATCGCCGCCATCGCCACCGGGCCGCTCGCTGGGCTCCCCATCGGCCCGGACCGGCTCGCGGATCACCTCGGCCGCGGGCTTGTCAGACCGCAGCCCCTTGAACGACGGTGCGCGCATGACCCCCTCGGTCGTCCACTCGCGAAACTCGACCTCGGCCACCAACTCGGGCTCGGCGTACACCGCGTTGCGCGGCAGCTTGGGGGCGGCGTCGAACGGGCTGTCGGCGCGCCGCAGCGGCGCGAGCCTGCGAGCCAGCTCGGTGAGGGTGCGCTCGGTGAAGCCGGTGCCGACGCGCCCCGCGTAGGCCAGCCGGCCGTCGTCGGTCCAATAGCCCATGAGCAGCGCGCCGATCCGCTCGGCGCGCCGGCCCTCGCCGGGCAGCCACCCGCAGATGACGAGCTCCTGGCGGCGGACATGCTTGATCTTGATCCACGCGCCGGTGCGCCGCCCCGGCTCATAGCGCGAGTCCAGCCGCTTGGCCACGACGCCCTCCAGCCCCTGGGCCTCGGTCGCGTCCAGCAGCGCGCTGCCGCGCCCCGGATGCGCGGCCGGCACTCGCCACGCCGGGCCGCCCAGCCCCAGCTCCTCCAACCGCGTCCGCCGCTGCTCGTAGGGCAGCGCCATCAGCGAGTGCCCATCGAGGAAGAGCAGGTCGAAGATCGCGTAGACCACCGGCGTGCTCACCGCCAGGCGGCGCACCGCGCTGGCCGACGAGACGTTGATGCGCCGCTGCAGGCGTTCGAAGCTCGGACGCCCGTCGTCGCCGAAGGCCACGATCTCCCCGTCGAACACGGCTTCGCGCATCCCCAGGTCGCGCAGGATGCCGCGGACCTCGGGGTAGGTCTCGGTGATCTCGTTGAGGTTGCGGCTCTCCAGGCGCAACCGTCCCGGCTGGACGTACGCGATCGCCCGCACCCCGTCCCACTTGACCTCGAAGGACCACTTCTCCTCGCGCCCGGGCAGGTCCCCCGCGCCGGCCAGCATGGGGAGGATCCGCTCGGGCATCGTCTCCCGGCCGGGGTCGGCGGGAGGGTCCATGCGGTGGATCATCCAGTCCTTGTCTGACCCGTCGCGGCCGGGCTGACCGATCGGGAACAGCCCGTAGCGCCCGGACAACCGCTCGCCGTGGAAGGTGATCTCAACCTTCTTGTCGTCCCACAGGTGGGTCTCGTAGGTGCCGTGGTCCCAGATCGTCATCGTGCCCGCCCCGTACTCCCCGCGCGGGATCTCGCCGTGGAAGTCGAGGTACTGCAGGGGGTGGTCCTCGGTGTGGACCGCCAGGCGGTTGTCGGCGGGATCGGCGGGAATGCCGTTGGGGATCGCCCATGAGGCCAGAACGCCGTCGTGCTCGAGGCGCAGATCCCAGTGCAGGCGGGTGGCGTGGTGCTCCTGGACCACGAACCGCGCCGCGCCGTCCTGGCCCGCCGTCTCGCCGGCGGGCTCCGCCGTCTTCTCGAAGTCGCGCTTGGCGCGATAGGTGTGCAGCTTGTCCGGCGTCATCTCGCGCTGCCGATGATGGCTCATCGGCGACGCTCAGTGGCCGTCGCCGCGAGCACGGGTACCATCCCCGCGCCGCTCACCGTGCGCATCGTCACCTGGAACGTCAACTCGCTGCGCGTCCGCCTCCCGCGGGTCCTGCAGCTGATCGCCGAGCATCAGCCCGACGTGCTCTGCCTGCAGGAGACCAAGACCGCGCCGGACGCGTTCCCGGTGGCCGAGCTGGCGGGAGCGGGGTACGGCGCGGTGCATGACTCGGGCGGGCGCTGGGCCGGGGTGGCGGTGCTCGCGCGCGCGGGCATGGAGCTCTCTGATCCGGTGATCGGCCTGGCCGGGGACCCGGTCCCCTCGGAGGCACGCTGGTGTGAGGCCACCGTCGCCGGCATCCGCATCGCCAGCGTCTATGTCCCCCACGGCCGGGCGCTGGACAGCCCCGAGTTCCCGCGCAAGCTCGCCTTTCTCGATGCCGCCGCGCGGCGGGTGGGGCAACTGGAGGGCGCGCCGCTCGTGCTCGCCGGCGATTTCAACATCGCCCCGGCCGACGCCGACGTCTATGACCCGGCCGCCTTCGCCGCAGCCACGCACGTCACCGGCGAGGAGCGCACCAGGCTCGCCGCCATCGAGGACCTCGACATGATCGACGCGTACCGGAGCCTTCACCCCACCGAGATCCAGTACACGTGGTGGGACTACCGCGCCGGCAGCTTCCACATGGGCCTGGGAATGCGCATCGACCTCGCGCTCGTCTCCGGCGGTCTGGCGGACCGGTTGCGTGCCTGCGGCATCGACCGGGAGTACCGTAAGGGGACAAAGCCATCCGATCACGCGCCGCTGTTACTCGACCTTGCCGGCGCGGCCCACGTATGAGACCTATGAGCGCTTCTTCACCAACGTTTACGCGGCCCCGCGATCATTGGCGCCATGGCGCGCGTTCTGGTCGTTGACGACGAGCCCGCCGTGAGGCGGGCGCTCGAGCGTGCTCTGCGCCTCGACAACCACGATGTCACCCTGGCCGAGGACGGCGAGCAGGCCTTGGACGTCCTCGCCGACGGTTCGACCGATGCGGTGATCCTGGACATCCTGATGCCCAAGCTCGACGGCCTGGAGGTATGCCGGCGACTGCGCAAGGCCGGCGATCGCACCCCGGTGCTCATGCTCACTGCGCGCGACGCCATCGACGACCGCGTCGAGGGGCTCGACGTCGGGGCCGACGACTATCTGGTCAAGCCGTTCGCCCTGCGCGAGCTCCAGGCCCGCCTGCGAGCGCTGCTGCGCCGCTCCGGGGACGGCACGGCCGACGGTGAGCCGCTGCGCTACGGCGACCTCGTGCTCGACCCCATCGCCCATGAGGTCCACCGCGGCGACCGGCTCATCGAGCTGTCGCGCACGGAGTTCCTGCTCCTGGAGCTGTTCATGCGCCATCCCCGCCAGGTGCTGACGCGCACGACGATCTTCGAGAACGTCTGGGGCTATGACTTCGGCCCCACCTCCAACGCGCTGGGCGTCTACATGGGCTACCTGCGGCGCAAGACCGAGGCCGGCGGCGAGTCCAGGCTCCTGCACACCGTGCGCGGCATCGGGTACGTGTTGCGCGATTAATCGCTCCATGACACTGCGCAAGCGTCTCTCCCTGATCGCTGCGGCCTCCGTCGCCATCGCGGTGACGATCGCAGTGGGCGCCTGTTACGCGATCGTGCGCAGTCAGGTGCGCGGGCAGGTGACCGACGCGCTCAATGCCCAGATGGCGGTGGTGCAGCAGTCCGGAAACGTCCAGCGCGCGGTCCCGGGCAACGCGGCCAACTCCGGCGGACCCGCGCCCTACAACCAGATCGTCTTCAGCAACGGCCAGCTGTATGAGCGCGATGGCGGGCTCGACCTGCCCGTCTCTGCGTCGACGCTCAAGCTCGCCAGCCAGACCAGCCGCTCCACGATGTCCGACATCTGGGTGAACGGCAGCCATCTGCGCATGCTGTGCTTCCCGGTCAACGTGCCCATCGGCGGCCAGTATGTCCCGGCGGTGCTCCAGCTCGCGCGGCCGCTCAACGGCGTGGACATGATCCTGCGTCACCTCCGGCTGTTCCTGGTCCTGATCGTCGTCGGCGGTGTCGCGGTAGCGGCACTCCTCGGCCGCATGGCCTCCCGCCGCGTGCTGGCGCCGCTGGCTGAGGTCGCCGACGTCGCCCAGGAGATCGGCGAGACCGAGGACCTCACCAAGCGGCTCCGCATCCAGGCCGACGACGAGGTGGGCCAGCTCGCCACCAACTTCAACTCGATGCTCGATCGGCTCGAGACCTCGCGCGACGCGCTGGACGAGTCCGTGCGCGCCCAGCGCCAGCTCGTCGCTGACGCCTCCCACGAGCTGCGCACGCCGGTGACAAGCCTGCGCACCAACGTCGAGGTCCTGCTCGCGGGCGGCGAACTCGAACCCGAGGACCGGCGGCGCCTGCTGGCCGACGTGGTGGAGCAGTCAGAGGAGCTGACCGCGCTCGTCGGCGACCTCATCGAGCTCGCCCGCGGGGACCAGCCGGGCCCGGAGACCGACGACGTCCGCCTCGACGGCGTCGCCGCGGAGTCACTGGCGCGCGCCCGGCGCAACGCCCCCGGCATCCACTTCGACGCCACCCTCGCGCCCACCGTCATCGACGGGGTCCCCGAGCGGCTGGCGCGGGCCATCAACAACCTGCTCGACAACGCCGCGCGCCACTCCCCGCCCGGCGGCACGGTGGAGCTCCAGGTCGGTCCCCGCGGCGTCGAGGTCCGCGATCACGGCACCGGCGTGGACCCCGACGACCTGCCCTACGTCTTCGATCGCTTCTTCCGCGGCACCAACTCCCGGGGCCGCCAGGGCAGCGGACTGGGGCTGTCCATCGTGCGCCAGGTGGCCGAGCAGCACGGCGGCAGCGCCTCTGTGATCAACGCCGTCGACGGCGGCGCGATCTTCACCCTGCACCTGCCCGGCGTCCCCGCTGAGAACGACGAGCCGGTGGCGCACGTCGGCGACGTCGCCGCGCCGGGCGAGCCGGTTGAGACCCACTAGCGGGCGGTCGCTACAGCGGCGCGCGCGCGTGCATCCGGGCCACCCGCGCCTGCCGCGCGATGAGGAAGCGCTTGCGCAGCCACCAGAACAGCCCGCCGAAGATCGGGACCACGACGAGGACCAGGAAGGCGCGCTGGCTGGGCTTGAACGCCAGCACGATTCCCACCTCGATCGCCACCGACGGGATCGCCGCCAGCAGCGAGGCGTGCGAGCGATAGCCGCTGAAGTGCTCGCGGCCCGTGATCTCGATCACGCCCAGTGCGCACAGAATGAGGCCGACGATGAGCGCGGGGCCCCCGTGCTCGACAAACCCGATCACCGCCGCGATCAGGCCGACCAGGATGGCCAGCTCAGAGACCGGCAGGCCGCCGAAGGGGCCCTGGGGTCGCTCGCCCTCGCGGCCCAGCACCCGCCCGCCGCGCTTGACCTCCTGCGAGGTCTGCGCCTGGCGCTCGGCGCGGGCGTCGCGGCGCGTCGAGGGCACCGCCCGCGGAGCGGTACCCCGGCTGCGACGCTTGCGAGACTTGGTGGACTTCCGCTGAGGCAAGGACGCTGAGGATAATGTCGCAGATGGCCCGCCGTGTCGCCAGCCTGCTCGCCGCCGCGATCCTGGTGGCGGCGCTGGTCCCCGTGTCCGCCCTCGGCGACGGGGATCCGGCCAGCGACGTGCTCCTGGGCCAGAACGTCTACTACCCGTATTCGCCCCCCGTCCCCAGGAGCGTGCAGGCCACCCTGAACGCCGAGACCGCGGCCGCCAAGAAGGCGGGGCTCCCCATCAAGGTCGCGCTCATCGCGACGGCGGTGGACCTCGGCGTCATCCCCGAGCTGTTCGGCCAGCCCCAGAACTACGCCAAGTTCCTGAACAAGGAGATCAGTTTCCAGGGACCCCAGCCGCTGCTCGTGGTCATGCCCGCCGGCTACGGCGCGCAGGCCCTCAGCGCCAAAGCCACGGCGGCCGTCAAGGGCCTCGCGCCGCCCAAGGGCAAGACGAGCACCGCGCTCGCCCAGGCGGCGATCATCGCCGTGGCCAAGATCGCGGCCGCCGACGGCCACCCGCTCAAGGGCGTGGCCGGGGTCTCGAGCGGCTCGAGCGGCGGCAGCTCGAGCGCCCCGCTGCTCATCGGGCTCGTCGTCGCCGCCGTGCTGGTGGCCGCGGCGTTGATCCTGCTGCGCCGCCGCCAGGGCGCGGCCAGCGCCGCGAGCTGAAGCGGCCGGTTGCGCGGTGCAGGTGTCCGATCAGTCCCAGCGGTGGCGCCCGGCCCGCAGATCGCGCAGCTCTGACACCCCGCGGGGCTCCCCCGCCCCGACCGGCGCATCGGCGGCCACCGCCCCCGGCAGCACTCGCACGCTGACCGGACGCTCCACGGTGCCGCCCTCGCCGTCGGCCTCGACCCGCAGCACCCGAGCCCCGGGGCGCGAGCTCACGTAGTCACCGACCTCGGTCCCGCACACCAGCAGGGCGGCGCAGTCATCGACCGCGAACCCCGGCGGCATGGCTCCCCTCCCCACCGCCTCCCGGTACGCCTGGAGCCGCTCGGGCTCGCCGTCGAGATGCACCGAGAGGCTGCCCTCGACCAGGCCGAGACCCGCGGCGGGACGCGGCGCGCCCCCGCTCATCGTGATCCCGCTCTCAAACCAGCACATCGCGCCCGCGCTCAGACCGGCGAGGACGATGCCCCGTTCCCACGCCGAGCGCATCGCCTGATCGACGCCGTGCTCGCGCCACACGGCCAGCAGGTTGCGCATCGAGCCGCCCCCTACGTAGATGGCGTCCTGGGCGAGCAGATGGGCGCACGGGTCGATCCGGTCGCGGCCCAGGTGAAACAGCGACAGCACGCTGGGCTCGCACGGCCAGCCGCTGAAGCGCTCGTGAAAGCGCGTGGTCTGGTCGCGCCCGTCCCCGCTGGCGGTGGGCAGGAAGCAGATCCGGGGCACCGGCTTGCCGGTGAGGGTCAGCACCAGCCGATCCAGGGCGGCACTGCGGTCCTGCATGGTGAAGCCTCCGCCACCCATGGCGAGGATGCGCCGGCGGTCGCCGCCGCCGGCGGTCACGCGACGCGGCGCAGTTCGTGAGCGCCGAGATACCTCACAGATAGATCTTCCTCCATCGCCTCCGCGGTGCCGTCGGCGCACACGAAGCGCGCCCGGGCGTCGGGGCGCGAGGCGACCACGTCCACCAACTCCGTGTCCACGAAGTGCAGGGCCGCGGCGTCTCCCACCCCATAGCCCGCGGCCATGCCTCCGGCCACCGCGGACCGGAACGCCGAGCGCCGGCCGGGCTCGTCGCTGTAGTGCACGGCGTTGCTCCAGGGCAGGAAGCCGAGGCCCTCCAGCCGGCGCGGCGGGCCCTCGTGAAAGCCGGAGATGACGTCGGTGAACCAGCACAGCGAGCCCGCCGACCCGCCGCACAGCACCACCCCGGCGCGCCAGGCGTCATAGAGCGCCAGATCGATCCCGTGGGCCTGCCAGGCGCCCATCAGCGAGACCAGGCTGCCCCCGCCGACGTAGATGAGGTCCTGGGCCTGGAGGTGGGCATACGGGTCGCCCACGCCGGTCTCGCGGCGAAACAGCGAGATGTGCGACGGCTGACAGCGCGAGGCCGGGAACGCCCGGTAGAAGCGGACCACGTAGTGGTCCGCGTCCCCGCTGGCGGTGGGCAGGAAGCACACCCGCGGGCACGGCACGCCGGTGAGCGAGAGGACGTGGTCATCGAGCAGCGGGTTGCCCCACTCCATGGAGAACCCACCGCCGCCAAAGGCGATGATCTGCGGTGGTCTTGCGCTCATGCGCACAAGATCCCGGCCGCGGCGGCCACCGTCACTGGCCCGGTGGACAAGAGTTGCCCGCACGGACCATCCACGCGCGCGGCGCGCGGCTCAGGTGCTTTTCGCGGCCTCCGCCGAGGCGCCGATGTCGGCCATCTCCTTGAACAGACCGGTGACCACGAACACCACCTGTTCGGCGATCTCCACGGCGTTGTCGCCGACCCGCTCCAGGCACCGCGCCACGAGGATCATGAACATCCCCCACTCGCGCAGCTCGAGGTCGTCGCCGATCTCCACGGCCCGCTTGAAGATGGCGCGGTTGAGCCGGTTGATCTCCGCGTCCTGGCGCACGAGATCCTGGGCGAGCTCGACGTTGCGGGTGCGCAGCGCGTCCTTGGCCTGGGAGACCTCGGAGCGCGCCAGCTGGCCCATCCGCTCGATCGCGTCCAGGGTGTCCTTGTCCTTGGGGGCGTCGTGGCCCGACAGCGGCACCAGCTTGGCGATGTTCACGCACTGATCGCCCATGCGCTCGATGCAGCGGATGCAGTGCAGCAGGGCGGCCACGATCCGCAAATCGGTGGCCACGGGGGACTGGCGGGCAAGCAGCGAGAGGATGCCCTGGTGGACCTCCAGGTAGCGGCCGTCGATGCGGTCGTCGTCGGCGACGACCATCGCCGCGAGCTCCACGTCCTGATAGCTGACGGACTCCAGCGCCCGGTCCAGCTGGCCGATCACGAGGTCAAGGCCGCCCAGAACCTGGCGCTCCAGTTCTTTGAGGTCCTCGCGGAATTGGTGGCGCGTCTCCTGCATGTCGTGGCCCCCTACCCGAACTTGCCGGTGACGTAGCGCTCGGTGCGCTCGTCTGTCGGATTGGTGAAGAGCTTGGTCGTCTCCGCGTGCTCGACGACGATCCCGTCGAGCATGAACACCGTGGACTTCGCGACGCGCGCCGCCTGCTGCATGTTGTGGGTGACGATGACGATCGTGTAGCGGCTCTTGAGCTCGTCGATGAGCTCCTCGACCTTCAGCGTCGCGATCGGATCAAGCGCCGACGCCGGCTCGTCCATGAGGATGACCTCGGGCTCGACCGCCACCGCGCGAGCGATGCACAGGCGCTGCTGCTGACCGCCTGACAGTCCGATGCCGGGGGCGTTGAGACGGTTCTTGACCTCGCCCCACAGCCCCACCGCGCGCAGCGCACGGTGGACGCGCTCGCGGAGGTTGTCGCTCTTGGTCCCGGTGAGCCGCAGGCCCGCGGCCACGTTGTCGAAGATCGACATCGTGGGAAACGGGTTGGGCTTCTGGAACACCATCCCGATCATCCGCCGCACCGAGGTGACGTCGACGCCGTCGCCGTAGACGTCGAGGTCGTCCAGCGTGACGCTGCCCTCCGAGCGCGCGCCCGGGATCTCCTCGTGCATGCGATTGATGCAGCGCACCATCGTGGACTTGCCGCACCCCGACGGACCGATGATGGCCGTGACCTCGTTGGCGGGGAAATCGATGTCGATGCCTTTGACCGCGTGGATCGCGCCGTAGTAGGCGTGCAGGTCGCGGACCTTGACGCCATGGCCCTTACGACCCTCTCCCAGGGCGGTGAGATCCGGGGCGGTCTCCTGCTCCGACTGTTCTCCGGCAGTCGACATTTCCAGTGGTTCCTTACTCGTCGTTTCGGGAGGGATCATGTCATGGAGCTCCTGCGCGAGATCGCTCGCGCGATGAGATTGAGTATGAGGACCAGGGCGACCAGGGTCAGCGCGGCACCCCAAGCACGGGCGACGACGACGTCACGGGGATTGGTGATGTCGTTGAAGATCTGCACCGGCAGCGTATTCATCTCGGAGTTGAGGTTCCCGGTCAGCACCGATGCCGCCGAGACCGTGAACAGCAGCGGCGCCGTCTCACCCATGCCGCGCGCGACCGCCAGCAGCGACCCGGTGACCAGCCCCGTCCGCGCCGTGGGCAGCACCACCTTCCACACGATCCGCCAGCGGGGCGCCCCCAGGGCCAGCGCGGCCTCGCGCAGGCTGGCGGGCACCAGCAGCAGCACGACCTCGCATGACCGGATCACGATCGGGAGCATCAGCAGCGACAGCGCCAGCGCGCCCTTCCAGCCGGCGAAACCGGAGCCTCCGACGTGCGATGTGACCAGGACGATGTAGATGAACAGGCCGAACACGATCGACGGCACGCCGGTCATGACATCGACGAAGTAGCGCACCACATTGGCAAAGCGGCCGTCCTTGCCGTACTCGGTGAGATACAGCGCCACGGCGATCCCGATGGGGACCGAGATCAGCGTCGCCAGCCCCACCAGCTCGAGCGTGCCGACGAGCGCGCTGCGGATCCCTCCCGGGTTGCCGAAGAAGTTGCCGTTGGGGTCCGTGGTGAAGAACGAGCCGCTCCAGGAGCCGAGGCCCTTGTAGATCAGGTAGTAGATGATGAGGACCAGCGGAACCAGCGCCAGGCCGGTCCCCGCCAACAGCACCCCGCGCATGAGGGAGTCCTTGCGCTTGCGCCCGGCGCTGGTCTGGGGCAGGAGAGGAGCGCTCGAGGTGCTCATCAGCTCGCTCCCGCGCTGCTCGCCGCGCTGAAGACGCTGCCCGTTGCCCCGGCCGGCTCGGCGTCAGGGGCCCGCATCTTTCGCGTGCCGCGGCGGACGAACCACCGCGCCAGGATGTTGACCAGCAGCGTCAAGACGAACAGCACCAGCCCGGCGGCGAACAGGGCCGATGAGTGCAGCGGCTGGTTGGCGGCCTCGCCGAACTCATTGGCGATCACGGCTGCCAGCGTGTACCCCTGGTCGAACAGGTGCTTGCCGATCGTCGGCGCGTTGCCGATGGTCAGCACCACCGCGATCGTCTCGCCGATGGCGCGCCCCAGCCCCAGCATCGCGCCGCCGGTGATGCCGGGCCGCGCGTAGGGCAGCACCGTCATCCGGATCATCTCCCAGCGTGTGGCGCCCAGGGCGAGCGCGGCCTCCTTGTTCTCGGCCGGCACCGTGGCCAGCACCTCGCGAGCGATCGCCGACACGATCGGGAGGATCATGATCGCCAGGATGAGCCCCGCGATGAAGTAGTTGCCCGGGGTGATCGTGCTGGAGCCCCCGCCGATGAACGGGATGAACGAGAACGTGCTGGCAAACCACTTCTCGGCGGGCTCGAGCTTGGGCCCGAGCACGAACACGCCCCACAGCCCGTAGACCACCGACGGGACGGCCGCCAGCAGGTCGACGAGCATGCCCAGGGGAGCCCGGGCCCGGCGCGGGCACAGCTCGGTGAGGTACAACGCGGTGGCGACGGCCACCGGGACCCCGATGAGCAGGGCGATCGCCGAGGTGATCACCGTTCCCACCACCAACGGAGCCCCGTGGAAGATGTTGCGACTGATGTCCCAGTCGTTGCCGAAGATGAAGCTCAGACCGAAGGTGTTCAGCGCCTTGGACGACTCGCCGATGAGGCGGACGAAGAAGTACCCGATGAGCAGCAGGATCAGGACCGCCAACGTGGTCAGACCCCACTGCAGCAGCTGATCGGGCAGCCGTGACGCCGGCGACCGCCCAAACGCGGAGCGGCCGCCGGCCACGGTGGTGGCGCTTGCCTCCATGACTACTCGGTCCCTGGCCGCGATCCCCTAGGAGATCGGCGAGCCGTTGCAGGTCATGGTGGCCAGCTGCGTGTTGTTCTTGGCCGCCAGCGACGCCGGAAGCGGCGCGTAGGGGAGCTTGTTCGCACCCTCGCCGAGCGTCTGCTGACCGGCGCCGAACGCGTAGGCCAGGAAGGACTTCAGCCCCTTCGCGGTCGCGGCGCTCTCCTTGTCGTCCTTGCAGGGGTCCTTGTAGGCGACGAGGAACGTCTGGGAGACGATCGGGTAGGCGCCCGGCGTGGACGAGTTGATCGTCGAAATGCCGAGGTCGGCCGGGACCGTGATCCCGTTGGCCGCCGCCGAGGTGTTGGCGATCGTCGGCAGCACGTACGAGCTGCCGTTCTTGATCGCGGCGTAGGTGAAGCCGTTCTCCAGCGCGTAGGCCTGCTCGACGTAGCCGACGGCCCCCTGGGTCTGCTTGACCGCCGCCGCGACGCCCGAGTTCTTGGCCGCGCCGGTGCCGACCGGCCACTTGACGTCCTTATCGGTGCCGATCGACGACTTCCAGCTCGGGCTGACGTCCGACAGGTAGGTCGTGAACCCGGCGGTGGTGCCCGAGGAATCGGAGCGGTGCACCACGGTGATGGCCGTGCTGGGCAGGCTCATCCCCGGGTTGAGGCTCTTGATCGCCGGGTCGTTCCACGTCTTGATCTTCCCGCTGAAGATGTCGGCCAGCGTCGGCCCATCGAGCTTGAGGCCGCTCTTGACGCCCGGCAGGTTGTAGGACACGGTGATCGCGCCGAAGGCGACCGGGAACTGGAGGACCGGGCCCTTCATCCCCGACTTGTCCGCGGACTTCAGCGCCGGATCGGACCCGGCGAAGTCGACGGTGGCCGTCTGGAGGTCGGCGATGCCGGTACCGGAGCCGACGCCGTTGTAGTTGACCGTCAGCCCCTGGCTCTTGAGGTTGGAGCCCCACTGCTGGTAGATCGGCTGGGCCAGCGTCGAGCCGGCGCCGTTGAGGGTGGCCGGGCTCACCTTGGAGCCTGACCCAGAGGACGTCCCCGTCGACCCTCCGCCTCCGCCGGCGCTGGCCGAGCTGCTACTGGAGCTGCTGCTGCCACACGCGGCTATGGCGAGCGCGGCGGCCAACGACACCGCCACCACGGCGAGACGAGTTGTGCGCACTGGTTTCTCCTTCGGTTTCAATTCGAGTCGGGCAGAGTCTCGGTGCCGGGCCCCCGGATGGTGTTAATCAGTTGTGAACCCCCCGTTATCACTTGTCGGTCGGCCGCCAGGCGATATCCCAGCCCGAAATGGGTGTGGATGAAGGACCACCCCGGGAGCGCCGCCTCGAGCTTGACCCGGAGCTTGCGCACGTAGACGTCGACTGACCGGTCGCGCACCCGCATCTCCCGCCCCCAGACCAGTCGAAAGAGCTCTTCGCGCGTCACGATCCGATCGGCTCGCCGCGCCAGCTCGGTGAGCAGCCGCAGCTCGCGAATCGACAACATCAGCGCCCGGCCCTCGGCCCGGGCCAAGTGCTCGTCGGGAATGATCTGGAGCGGACCCACCTCCAGCACCTCTTGCCGTGCCTGAGCTGCCTGCGTCACGCCTTCAGATGCTGCTGCGGACCGGCGGTGCTGGCGTTATCAGCTCGTGACGAGCGTGTGAATGAGTTGTGAACGTCGCCGGCGACGAGCCGGCGATCGGCGCCCGCCGTCAGCCCGTGAGGGCCGAGTCCAGCTTGTCCTGGGAGGTCCGCCCGGAGGTGATCAGGTCAAGTTCCTCCTCGACGCTGTTCTCGTGCTCGTGCTCGGGCGAGAAGCGGTAGCCGACCCCGAAGTGCGTGTGGATGTAGCTCCACGACCGCGATCCGGACCGCAGCTTCTGGCGCAGCTTGCGCACGAACACGTCGACGGAGCGATCCCCGTGGGCCATCGCGTAGCCCCACACGCGCTCGTAGATCTCCTCGCGGCGGAGCACCCGGTCAGAGCCCGTCAGCAGGTGGAGGATCTCAAACTCGCGCGCGGTCAGTTCCAGGCTGACCTCGTTGACGTAGGCCTGGTAGAGGTCGGGCCGGATCGTGATCTCGCCGAAGCTGGCGGCCGCGTCGAGCGTGGGCATCTCCGCTCGCCGGTGGCGGCGCACCGCGGCCTCGATGACGCAGATGAGCTCCTCGGCGTGGCACGGCTTGGTGATCCACGCATCGGCACCGAGGCGAAGCCCGCGGACCCGCTGGGCCACCGACGACGGCCCGGTGCAGACCACGATCGCCAGGCCGGGTAGCCGGGCGCACACCTGCTCGAGGTAACTCCAGCCCGTGGGGCCGAGGATGGCCAGGTCCAGCACGAGTGCGTTGAGGCGCATCGTCACCAGGGCATCGGTGTTCAGCGGCGCGGACAACGGCCGGTACTCGCATCCCAGCGCGTCCAGTCGCTTGGACAGGACCTGCATGAAGCCCGGATCCCGGTCCAGCACGGCCAAGCGAAGGCGGTTCTGACCGCGCTGCGCCGGGGCGGTGGCGGGGTGCCCGGGCAGCATCTCGCTGCGCTCAGTCGACATGGGCGGCACTCTAACCCAACCCCCACCCGCGCCGGCGCCCACGCGATCCTCGGTCACAAGATCTTTACGTGCAAACAGCGACCGAACCGGGATGATCCCCGAAATCCGGTCGCACCTGATTAGAGCGTGTGAAGCCCAGGTGAAGCTCTGAGCATTAGCGCTCTTCTTCAGAACCGGCGATACGCTCTGAAACGTGCGGCAGTTCTGGTCTTGGCAGGTGCGCGTCGTGCGGGGTGCTCGCCCGCACGCCCACACGCACGTGCTGACGGCGCTGATCGCGGTCCTGGCGGCCGCGGCGGTCCTGGCCGGCTGTGGATCCTCGTCCTCCTCCTCCTCGAAGACCACCTCCCAGGCGGCGGCGACGAGCAGCACGACGTCCTCGTCGGCGAGCCAGACCAGCGCCCCCGCACCGGCCGTGGCCGACCTGCCCGCCGCCCAGCATCCGAGCGCCTCGCAGTTCCCGTCGGCCGCCGGGAAGAGCCTCAAGGACCTGGGCACGCTGGCGAAGTCCAGCGTCGAGCTCGGGGCCGCGACGGGCACGTTCACGCCCGGGACCGAGCGCTACGCCTTCGCGCTGACCGCGGGCTCGGGCGCCTTCGTGTACGCGCCCACCGCCATCTACGTCGCCTCGAGCCCGGGCGCCCCGGCCAAAGGGCCGTTCCTGGCGCCGGCCGATCCGATGAGCGTGCTCCCTCAGTACCGCAGCAAGCAGAACTCCGGGCCCGGCGGGATCCAGGCCATCTACGCCGCCAAGGTGCCGGTGCCCAAGGCCGGGACCTACTTCGTGCTGTCACTCACCAAGGGACCCAGCGGCCTGATCGGCGCCACCGGCGAGCTCGCGGCCGCCGCCTCGTCCCAGATCCCGGCCGTGGGCCAGCGCCCGCCCGACATCGCCACCGACACCCTGGCGACCGTGCACGGCAACCAGGCCCTGCTCACGACGCGACTCCCGCCCGAGCACATGGCGGCGGCCTCCTTCAATCAGGTGCTGGGCAAGAAGCCCATCGCGCTGCTGTTCTCCACGCCGCAGCTGTGCATCTCACGCGTATGCGGGCCGGTGACCGACGTCGCGGTCCAGCTGCAGCAGAAGTTCGGCGACAAGGTGGACTTCATCCATCAGGAGGTCTACGTCGACAACCAGCCCTCCAAGGGCCTGCGCCCGCAGCTCAAGGCGTTCCATCTGCGCACCGAGCCGTGGCTGTTCACCATCAACCGCCAGGGCAAGATCGTGGGGCGGCTGGAGGGGGCGTTCGGGACCACGGAGCTGAACCAGGCCATCCAGGCCGCGCTGCGATGAGCCGGGCGCCGCTGCGATGAGCCGGACGCGTCCCTCGAGGACGCTCGCCGGCGTGGCGGTGGCGGCGCTCGCGGCGCTGCTGGCCGGCTGCGGCGCGTCGAGCTCGGGCTCCTCCATCACGGCGCCGAAGGTCGCCCCCGCCCAGACCACGCACCTCAACGCGTTCCAGCCGACCGGGACGGTGACCCCGGGCAAGCCGGTGTCGATGTCCTTCGACATCAAGCTCCCCACCGGCAAGACGCTCACCCAATACAAGACGGGCCCGGGGCCACACACCGGCGTGCACCTCATCATCGTGCGCGACGACCTGGCCTACATCATCCATCAGCACCCGCCGATCCCCCCCAGCGGGATCCTGCACCAGTCCATCACCTTCCCGGCGCCGGGGCCCTACCACGTGCTCGTGGACGTCTACCCCGACGTCCCCGGGATGCTCCCCAACTTCCAGCTGTCGCGCAGCATCAGGGTGGCCGGCGCCTACCACCCCAGGAAATTGCCACCGTTCGCGCCCCATGTGGTCGTCGACGGCACGCATTTCGACATGCAGCCCTTCGCCCCGCTGCATGCCATCCAGGCGACGTTCCTGCACATCAACGTCACCGACGCGCACGGCCGGCCCGTCCATTTCGTGCCGTGGTTCGGCGCCCTGGCCCACGCCATCTTCTTCGAGAACGGCACGCTCAACTACTTCCACACCCACGTGTGCGCGCCCGACGCGCCCAACTGTGGCAGCCTGGCCGGCGCGCCGAAGATCTCCGGCAGTTCTGCCGCCCCCGGCAAGCTCACGATCGGCGTGCTCCTACCCGTCCCCGGGACGTGGCGGCTGTTCGTCCAGCTCAAGATCCACGGACGCGTGGTCACGGCCCCGTTCACCCTCGACGTCCATTGAGAAATCCATCAGGGTTCTTAAGTTTCGGCTAAAGCGCTGCTCGATATGCTGATCACGTCTGCAGGCGCCCCGGTGCGCCGGCGCCTCATCCCCTTCACCCATGGCCTCACGTAAAGAGCAAAAGGAAGCTGCCCGCCAGCGGCGACTCGCCGAGGAGCAGGCCCGCGCGCAGCGCGCCCAGCGCGACCGCCGCCTGCGCCTGCTGGGCGGGACGCTCGTGGGCGCCGTCGTCGTGGTCGTCGCCGCCATCGCCATCTCCTCGGGCGGAAGCAGCGCCGCGCAGGTGCCCAAGCCCAACAGCCCGGCGGCCAAGAAGGCCCAGACGACGGTCAACAGCCTGCTGGCCGGCATCCCGCAGCAGGGCGCCACCCTGGGCTCGCCCAGCGCCAAGGTGACCCTCACCGAGTACGGGGATCTGGTGTGCCCCGTCTGTAAGGACTTCGCGCTCGGCGCCGAGAACCAGCTCATCGCCAACGAGGTCAAATCCGGCAAGGTGAAGATCGTCTACAAGGCCCTGGAGACCGCGTCGCAGACGGCCAACCACGCGATGTTCGTGCCCGGCCAGACGGCCATGCTGGCCGCCGGCGACCAGAAGAAGGGCTGGAACTACATCGAGCTCTTCTACCACGAGCAGGGCGACGAGACCGACAGCTATGTCACCGACAACTACCTCGGAGGCCTGGCCGAGCAGATCCCTGAGCTCAAGTTCAACCAGTGGAGCTCGGACCGCCAGTCATCGACGCTGAGCTCGCAGGTCACCGCCGATGAGACCGCCGCCGCCGCCGCCGGCTTCAACAGCACCCCGACGCTGGTGATCTCCGGACCCAAGAGCCAAGCCCAACCGCTGGTCGGCAACCAGTCCTACGCTGCCGTGCAGTCGGCCATCAAATCGGTGTCATGAGGTTCCCCCTCCGCCGGGTGATGCTGGGGCTGGCGGTCATCGGCCTGGGGGTGGCGACGTACCTCACGATCATCCACTACGCCGGCATCAAGCCCGCCTGCACGGCGGGGACCTCGTGCATCAAGGTCCAGAGCTCCGTGTGGTCCGAGCTCGACGGCGTCCCCGTGGCGCTGCTGGGCCTGATCGGGTACATCGGCATCACCGCCACGCTGCTGGCGCCCGACCGCGACGAGACGCGGCTGGCCACCCTCGGCCTCACTCTGATCGGCTTTGCCTTCAGCGGCTACCTCACCTACCGCGAGCTCTTCTCCATCCACGCGATCTGCGAGTGGTGCGCCTCCAGCGCCGTCATCCTCACGCTGCTGTTCCTCAGTGCGGCCTACCGCTACGTGACGGTCTCCGATCTCGGCGTCGCGCCCGCGGCGCCGCCGCTGCCGCCCAAGGGCGGGGGCAAGGGCAGCCGCCCGGCTGCGCCGGCGCGCGAGACGGGCCGCTCCAAGGCCCGCACCTGACTCAGGACCCGCTCGGCTACCCGGGCGAGACCGAGCGCATCGTGCGCTCGCTGGAGGAGGCGGTCCACCGCCGCGGCTTTCGCGAGTACTACAACCCGCTGAGCCGACGCGGACTGGCGGCGCGGGGGTTCGGATTTGCCACCTTGCTCGTCGATCTTCTCGCAGAATGCGGGTTCGATGGCAGCGGACCGTCCGGCCGGGCACGCATGATGCGGGTGTGAGCTGGCGATCGACGCGCGCCGCGGGCCAGAGTGGCCACAGCAACCGTCAGGTCGCCGTTGTCGATCTGGGCTCCAACTCGTGGCGGCTGGTCGTCTTCACCTATTCGACCCCGCCCACCCCGTGGTGGAAGCTCACCGACGAGCTGTATGAGACGGTCCGCATCGGCGCCGGCCTTGCCGCCTCGGGCAAGCTCAGCTACGAGGCGATCGGGCGCGGCCTGGAGACCCTCGGGGTGTTTGCCCGCTTCTGCCGCGCCAACCACCTCGGCACCGAGGACATCCACGTCGTCGCCACCAGCGCGATCCGCGACGCCACCAACGGCGAGCAGTTCCTCGCCGACGCCCAGGCCGCCACCGGCCTGACGATCGAGACGCTGTCGGCGCAGGAGGAGGCGTACTACGGCTACGTCGCCGCCGTCAACACCACCACGCTGACCGACGGCGTCGTCCTGGACATCGGCGGCGGCAGCATGCAGCTCACGCGCGTCGCCGACCGCCGCGGGCACGAGGCGGTCTCCTTCCCGCTCGGCGCAGTCCGCGTCACCGAGCAGTTCCTCCCCGGCGACGGCCCGGTCAAGAAGAAGGACCTCGCCAAGCTGCGCGACCACGTCGCACAAACCTTGTCGGGGCTGGACTGGCTGGACTCGTCGGGTCCGCGGATGGTGGGCATCGGGGGCGCCGTGCGCAACCTCGCCGCCGCCGCCCAGGCCGCCCACGGCGCGCTCGACCTCGGCGTCCAGGGATTTGTCATCACCGCCAAGGTGCTGTCGGACCTCGCCACCGAGCTGGCCTCGATGTCGGTGGAGGAGCGCGGCCTGGTCCCCGGGATCAAGCCGGGCCGCGGCGACATCATCCTCGCCTCCGCCGTCGTGCTCGACACCGTGGTCTCGCTCGGCGGCTTCGACGGGATCGAGGCCACCGAGGCCGGCCTGCGCGAGGGGGTGTTCCTGGCCCGCACGCTTCTGGACGGAGACCCGCCGCTGTTTGACGACGTGCGCGAGGCCGCGGTGCGCAACCTCGCCGTCCAGTACGAGTCCGACATGACGCACGTCGAGCACGTCGCCAAGCTCTCCCTCCAGATGTTCGATTCGCTGGTCACCGCCGGGCTGTTCACCCCGGCCGAGCGCGAGCGTGAGCTGCTGTGGGCGGCCTCGATGCTCCACGACGTCGGCATGACGATCTCCTACGACGACCACCACAAGCACTCGCGCTACCTCATCGAGAGCGCCGAGCTCCCCGGCTTTGACCCGCGGGAGCGCGCCCTGATCGCGCAGATCACCCGCTATCACCGCAAGGGCATTCCCAAGCTCGGGATCATCGAGGCGATCGCCCACCCCGGCGACGAGGAGTTGTTGGACCGCTGCGCCGTCATCCTGCGCCTGGCCGAGCACCTGGAGCGCGGCCGCGACCAATCGGTGTCCGAGGCGCACCTGGATACCAACGGCGACGGCATCGACCTGCACCTCAAGGCCGGCGGCGATCTCACCCTCCCCCGCTGGAGCGTCGAGCGCTACGGGGACGGGGAGGCGTTCGAGCGGGTGTTCAACCGGCGCCTGCTCATCGGCTGACGCCGGCGCCCGGTGCCCCCGGAACCGCCCGCGTCGCCGGATCCACCGGCCCCGCAGGCTGCGGTCGCGTCACCGGCCGTGGTCGCCCGGGAGTGGACGCGGCTCGGTCTCATCGGCTTCGGCGGACCCCCCACGCATATCGCCCTGCTGCGCCGGCTCGTCGTCGACCGGCGCCGGTGGATGAGCGCGCGCGCCTTCGAGGACGCCAACGCCGCGTGCGGGATGCTGCCGGGGCCGGCGTCGACGCAGATGGCCATCTACTGCGCTTACCGCGTCGCCGGTCCGCTCGGGGCGGTCATCGGGGGCCTCGGCTTCATCGTCCCCGCCGTCGTGGTGATCTTGGCGCTGTCGGCCGTCGTGCTGGGCCACGCGCCGCCGTTGTGGGTGCGGGGCGCGGGCGCCGGGGCGAGCGCAGCAGTGCCCGCCGTGGCGGCGCAGGCCGCCCGAGGTCTGCTCGGCCCCAGCCTCGAAGGTGCCCGGTCGCGCTCGGCCGTGCCGGCCTGGACGGGTTACGTGATCGCCGGCGGCGTCGCGGCGGCGATCATCGGCTCCTACCTCGTCCTCGTCCTGGTCGCGTGCGGAGTGGTCGAGCTCCTGCGCCGGCGCCCAACGGCGTCGCTGCCGAGTATTGGTGGGCCTGCCGCCTTCGCGACCATATCGGCAGGGGGGTACGGCGCCCTGGCCTGGACCGCGGTCAAGGTCGGCGCCCTGTCGTTCGGCGGCGGCTTCGTGATCATCCCGCTCATGCAGGGCGACGCCGTCCACGTCAATCACTGGATGACCAACGCCCAGTTCCTCAACGCGGTCGCGCTGGGCCAGATCACCCCCGGTCCGGTCGTGGCCACCATCGCCGCGGTGGGCTATGCCGCCCACGGCCTGGCGGGCGGCATCATGGCCGCGTCGATCGCGTTCGCGCCGTCGTTCGCCTTCGTCCTGCTCGCCGGCCGGCGCTTTGACGGCCTGCGCGAGCTCCCCCGGCCGCGAGCCTTCCTCGACGGCGCCGGGCCTGCGGCGATCGGGGCCATCGCGGGTGCCGCCGTGACGCTGGCGAGCGTTCTGGCCGAGCGGTGGCAGATCGCCGAACTGGCCGCGGCCGTCATCGTCCTGCTCGTGCTCAACCGCGGGGTCCTCTTCACCCTCGTCACCGCCGCGGCGATCGGGGTGGCCCTGGCGCTGGCCGGGGCCCCTGTGCCGTGAGGTTCACCGAACCTTCACCACCGCCTCGGGCGACCCGCTTAGCCTGAGCGGACCATGCGTCGTACAGTAAGAGGATGCTCTGGCTCCTGCGACATGCCGATGCCGTGGACGGCACCCCGGACGACGAGCGCCCGCTGAGCGAGCGGGGCGTCACACAGGCCCAGGATGCCGGCCGCGCACTGGCGGGACTCGGCGTCACCATCGACGCCTGCCTGTCGAGCCCCAAGGTCCGGGCGGTCCAGACCGCGCAGCTCGCGTGCGCGCCGCTCGGCGTCGAGGTGAACATCGACCGGCGGCTCGGCGGCGAGCCCTTTGACGCCTACGACCTTGCCGCCGGACTCGGCGACGTGCTGCTCGTCGGCCATGACCCGTCGTTCACGCTCACCCTGCACGACCTCACCGGCGCCCAGGCGCGGATGCGCAAGGGCGGCCTCGCGGGGATCGCCAAGGGCGAGCTGGTGGTCCTGATGCGCCCCGCCGAGCTGAGCGCGATCGCCGGGCGCGAGAGGGTGACATGACCGAGCTCGGCTCCGAGCCGCGCGAGACCACGGGCACCGAGCTCCGTGAGGCCGACGGCGCCGGGCGCGATCAGGTGCCCGACCTGCGCGACCCCAGGCTCTACGTCAACCGCGAGCTCTCCTGGCTGGACTTCAACGATCGTGTGCTCCAGCTCGCCGAGGACGAGTCGCTGCCGCTGATCGAACGGCTGAAGTTCCTGGCGATCTTCGTCTCAAACCTCGACGAGTTCTTCATGATCCGCGTCGCCGGGGTCCACGACCAGGTCGACGCCCGCGTCGATCACCGCGGCCCCGACGGGCTCACCCCGACCGAGGTGCTGGCGGAGATCCACGACCGCGTGCGCGAGCTCGATCGCCGGCACACCGAGGAGTTCTCACGTGTCGTCCAGCCCGAGTTGGGCGCTCAGGGCATCCGCATCGTCAGCTCCGATGATTCGGGCGCCTCCCCTGAGGCCATCGAACGCCACTTCCGCGAGCAGATCTTCCCCGTGCTCACTCCGCTGGGCGTCGGCGCCGGGCGGCCGTTTCCCTACATCTCCAACCTCTCGCTGAGCCTCATCGTCCACCTGCGCGACCCCGACGCCGACCAGGAGGCGTTTGCCCGGATCAAGGTGCCCAAGGAGGTCCTGCCGCGCTTCGTGGAGATCGAGAAGGACACCTTCATCCCGCTCGAGGACATCATCGCCCGCCATCTGGATGCGCTCTTCCCCGGGATGCAGATCCTCAGCCACGACCTCTTCCGCGTCACGCGCGACGCCGACTTCGAGGTCTCCGATGAGGCCGACGACCTGCTCCAGGCGGTGGAGGACGAGCTGCGCCGCCGCCGCTTCGGTGAGGTCGTGCGCCTCGAGGTCGGCGCCGGCATGGACCCGGCACTGCGGACGCGGCTGATCGAGTGGCTCAACGTCGACGAGGGACAGGTCTACGACGTCGACGGCCTGCTCGACCTCGGCGACCTGTGGCAGATCGCCGCGGTCAAGGACCACCCCGACATCCGCTGGCCGAGCTGGACCCCGGTGACCGCGCCAGGGCTCGTCACCGAGCAGGCGGACGGCGAGGCCCAGCCCGACATGTTCGCGATGATGCGCAGTGGCGACGTGCTCGTGCACTACCCGTACCAGTCGTTCACCTCGAGCGTCGAGCGGTTCGTCAAACAGGCGGTCGACGATCCCAACGTGCTGGCGATCAAGATGACCGTGTACCGGACCTCGGATGACTCGGCGCTCGTCCCCTCGCTGATCGAGGCCGCCGAGAAGGGCAAGCAGGCCGTGTGCCTGGTGGAGCTGAAGGCCCGGTTCGACGAGCGCCAGAACATCCACTGGTCACGGGCGCTCGAGGAGGTGGGCGCCCACGTCGTCCACGGTATCCCGGGACTCAAGACCCACGCCAAGGCGATCCTCATCGTCCGCCGCGAGCGCGGCACCGTGCGCAACTACGTGATGATCGGAACCGGCAACTTCCACGCCAAGAACGCCCGGCTCTACGAGGACTTCGGCTTCTTCACCACCGATCGGGACATCGGCGAGGAGGTGGCCAACCTGTTCAACACGCTCACCGGCTACGGCCATCCGCAGCGCCAGCGCAAGACGCTGGTCGCGCCGACGTGGCTGCGCACGCCGCTCATCAACGAGATCGACCGGACCATCGAGGCCCATCGCGAAGGCCACGAGACGCGGATCATCATGAAGATGAACGCGCTGGTGGACCAGCGGGTCATCGAGGCGCTGTACCGCGCCTCCCAGGCCGGCGTGCCGATCGCGCTCAACGTCCGCGGGATCTGCTGCCTGCGGCCCGGCGTGCCGGGCGTCAGCGAGACGATCGAGGTGGTGTCAGTCGTCGGGCGCTTCCTCGAGCACAGCCGCGTCTACTCCTTCCACCGCGGCGACGAGCACGTGTACTACATCGGCTCGGCCGACATGATGCCCCGGAACCTCGACACGCGCGTCGAGCTGCTGGTACCGGTGGAGCGTCCCGAGCTGCAGGCCGAGATCCAGGACACGCTCGACCGCTGCCTGGCCGATGACACCTACAGCTGGGTCATGGCCGCCGACGACTCGTGGACACGGCGTCACGGAAATTCCCGCAGCGTGCACAACGAGCTGATGGAGCGCACGCTGGCCTGGGCCGCGAGCGCGGGCAGCTGACGTAGCCTCACGCTCGAGTGCATAGCGACCTCCTGCTCGTCATCGTCGTCGTCGCCGCAACGGCATTCGACTTCACCAACGGCTTTCACGACACTGCCAACGTCGTCGCCTCGTCGATCTCGACCCGCGCCCTGGCGCCGCGGACGGCGATCGCCCTCGTCTCGATCCTGAACTTCGTCGGCGCCTTCATCTCCCTCAAGGTGGCGGCGACGATCGCGACCGGGATCATCGACGCGGGCCAGGTGACGGAGACCATCGCCTTCGCCGGGCTGATCGGAGCGATCACCTGGAACCTCATCACGTGGGCTTACGGTCTGCCTTCGAGCTCCTCGCACGCCCTGATCGGCGGCATCATCGGGGCGATGCTGGCTGCCGTCGGCGCCGGAGGGGTGAACTTCGGCGGCCTGCTCACCATGGTGGTCATCCCGGCGCTGGTGGCCCCGCTGGCCGCGTTCGCGGTGGCCGGCGGCGTGATCGCGATCATCTACCGCGCGCTGGGCCGGCGCAGCCCCGGGCCGGTGACGCGCGCCTTCCGCGGGGGTCAGATCGTCAGCAACTCGGCGCTGGCCCTGGCTCACGGGACCAATGACGCCCAGAAGACGATGGGCGTGATCACGCTGGCGCTCGTCGCCCACGGATCGCTGAGCCCCAATCACGCCGACGTGCCCGCGTGGGTGGTCGTCCTGTCGGCCACGGCGATCGCCCTGGGGACCTACGCCGGCGGATGGCGCATCATCCGCACCGTCGGCAGCCGCATCATCCGCATGGACTCGGCCCAGGCCTTCTCGGCCCAGGCGTCAGGGGCGGTCGTGATCCTCCTCTCCTCGCACCTGGGCTACCCCCTCTCCTCCACGCACGTCATCTCCGGCGGGGTGGTCGGGGCCGGTGCGGCCAAGCGGCTCTCCGCGGTGCGCTGGGGCGTGGCCGGCACGATCGCGGCGGCGTGGGTGATCACCCTGCCCATCGCGGGACTGTTCGGCGCCGGTGCCTACGCCGTGGCCTCGAGCCTCGGCGACGGCGCCCTCGGCCTGCTGCTCCTCGCCGTCGTGGCGCTCGGCGGGCCGCTCTCGATGACGCTCGCGACTCGCCGTCGCCGGGTATCTGACCCCGCCCGCCCCGCGAGCGCCTGAGCGCTCGCGGCACGAGCCGTTCTGGATCAGGCCCTGGCGATCAGCCGCCGCTCGGCGTCTGGGCGGGCCGGTTGCCCAACGTGACCTTCACCTGCTTGCTCTGACCGGCGTGCTTGACCGTCATGGTCACGGTCTGACCGGGCTTGTAGCCATCGACCGTCGCGATGAACGCGTCGGAGGTGGCGATCGGCGTGCCGTTGATCGCGGTGACCGTGTCACCGGGCTGGAGCCCGGCTCGCGCCGCCGGTGATCCGGGTGAGACGGGGTGGGGGCAGTTCGATGATGCCGTGGTGGCGATCTGCGCGGTGTTGTTGGCCGCGTTGAGGCAGACGCCGACGAAGGCGTGCTGCACCTTGTGGCCGTCGATGATCGCGGTGGCGACCTGTTTGACCGTGTTGGACGGGATGGCGAACCCGACGCCCGAGCTCGATCCCTCGCCGCCGGCCGTCTGGTTGTTGGTCTCGATCTGGTCGTTGAGGCCGAGCACGTGGCCGTTGGCGTCCAGCAACGGGCCCCCCGAGTTGCCGGGGTTGATGGCCGCGTCGGTCTGGATCGCGCCGGGGATCTGGAAGCCGTTGGGCGCCTGGATGCCGCGGCCCGTCTGGCTGACGATCCCCGTCGTGGTCGTCTCGGGCAGGCTGAACGGGCTGCCGATGGCCACCACCGGGTCGCCCACCTGGGCCTGCGTCGAATCGGCTAGCGGGATCGGATGCAGCTCGGAGCTCGGGACGTCGACGTGGATGACCGCGACGTCGGTGGACGGGTCGGTGCCGAGCACCTTGGCCGGGACCGACTTGCCGTCCTGGAAGTTGACCTTCACCGAGGTCGCATTGGCCACGACGTGCTCGTCGGTGAGGATGTCGCCGTTGGAGTTGTAGACCACACCGGCGCCCTCACCCTCGGTCACTCCGCCCTGGCCGCCGAAGAAGCCGAACCCCTGGCCCTGCTGGCTCTGCGCGGTCACCAGGATGTCCACCACCCCGGGGCTGGCGGCCTTGTAGATCTGGTTGATGCTCAGGCCGGTCCCGCCCTTGAACGACGTCGGCTCCGCCGAGGTGGTCGAGGTGCCCTGCTGGACGACGGTCGTCGTCACGGTTTTGGTGGAGCTGCTCGCGCTGGCGATGATGAGCGCGATCACCCCTCCCGCAATGGCGCCGCCGATGATCGGAAGCCATCGGCTCACACTTCTCATGGTCTCGGTTCTCTCCTGGATGGGCAGCTTGTGTCGTTCTCTATAGGACCACCAACCCGTGAGGAACCTTTCAGAGTTCGGGAAGAAGTCCGTAAGAGGAGGCTAGGACGATCGCCCGCCAGGGCCAGGCGAATGCATAATCTCCTGCAAACGCGACGCTTCGTAGTCGGGGGCGTTGTCGAACCGATCCCGGGTGATCCGGACGGTGGCGATGCCGGAGCGCAGGTTCTCGGCGTCGCGTTCGCGGTCGTCCTCGAACGCCTCGTGGTCGTTGTGGAACTCCCAGCCGTCGGTCTCGACGATCAGGCGGTGCTCGGGGAAGTAGGCGTCGACCCGCCGGCCGTTGACGAGGACGTTGATCTGGGGCGTCGGGAGGTCGTACTTCTCGATGAAGACCAGGAAATCGTCCTCGAAGGCGGAGTTGGTGGGGTTGGTGGTGGTCTCGGCGAACGGCCTGACGAGCTTGGTGCCGGGGTGGAGTGGGTTGCGGGCGATGACGTCCTGGAGGGCCGCTCGGCGGATGCGGCCCTCACGCCGCTCGTCATTGACGAGCCGGGTCAGCTGCTTCTTGGTGAGCCTTGGGGCGAGGTCGAGGATGGTCCGGGCGCGGGTGGTGGTGGGGACGCCATGTTGGTGGGTGACGTCACGTGCGTTTAGCGACGGGCAACGATGGGTGGTGATGCCCGGGCGCTCGCGGCGTCGCTCGGCGGTCACCTGCAGCGGGAACTCCCATCGCGGCAGCAGTCCCCACAGGCTCGCGGCCGACTCGTGGCTCAGGACAGCGCCCCGCCCACACGCCAACACCGCGCCGTGAGCGCGTGAGATCGGGTCATCGCGCCGCGGGCCGATGCAGTAGACCCCCTTATGCACGGACGACCACGCCCCGCTCTCCAACCGCCCTTGAATCAGGCCCTGCCGGACCCCGAGCCCCAACAGCTGCCACCGAGCGACATGCCCGTGCTGGCGCCGCGCCAAGTCCAGGATCGCGGGGTCGGGGCGGATCTTGAAGCTATTTCCTTCACTATCCGCCACTACCTATTAAGAGCCCGCAGCGGAGGGGTTTCCACCCCCCTCCTCCCAAGCCAGCCGTTCAGTCCCGCCCGCGCCCCCGCCCACACGGGACCCCTCCCGCTACCCCTCTCCCGCCAACCCCACAAAGAAATCCAGGGCTTCCGGGTTGGCCAGCGACTCCCGACTGGCCGCCTCCTCCACGGGTGTCCCCATCAGGATCCGCTTGACCGGCACCTCCAGCACCTTGCCCGAGAGCGTCCGGGGCACGGCAGCGATCTCGACGATCTCGTTGGGCACGTGGCGCGGCGAGCAGTCCTCCCGCACCCGCCGGCGGATCTCTGAGATCAGCGCGTCATCCAGCGTGGCCCCCTCGCGCAGGACAACGAACAGCGGCATCCAGCCGTCGGTGCCCTCGCGGGGGAGATCGACCACCAGCGCATCCACCACCGTGTCGATATCGAGCACGGCCCGGTAGATCTCGGAGGTGCCCATCCGCACCCCGCCGCGGTTGATCGTCGAGTCCGAGCGTCCGTAGATGATCGCCGTCCCGCGCGAGGTGATCTCGATCCAGTCCCCGTGGCGCCACACGCCCGGGTACATCTCGAAGTAGGACTCGCGCAGCCGCTCCCCGTCGTCATCGCCCCAGAAGAAGATCGGCATCGACGGCATCGGCTCGGTGATGACCAGCTCTCCCACCTCGTCGATCAGCGGCCTGCCGTCGGGGTCCCACGCCTGGACCGCGGCGCCCAGTGACCGCGCCTGGAGCTCGCCGAGGTACACCGGCAGCGTCGGCACCCCGCCCACGAACGCCGTACACATGTCGGTGCCGCCGGAGGTGGAGAACAGCCAGGTGTCGGAGCCGAGCTGGTCATAGATCCACTGAAAGCTCTCGGGCGACAGCGGCGAGCCGGTGGAGCCCACGGCGCGCAGGGCGCCGAGATCGCGCCCGGAGCGCGGCTCGACGTCGCCCTTCATGCACGAGGCGACGAAGGCGGCGCTGGTGCCGAACGTGGTCATCCCGGATTCCTGCGCCAGGTCCCACAGGCGGTCCAGGGACGGGTAGCCCGGATTGCCGTCAAAGAGCACGATCGAGGCGTCGGTCAGCAGCACGCCGACCAGGAAGTTCCACATCATCCAGCCGGTCGTGGAGAACCAGAAGACCCGGTCGCCCGCCTGGGCGTTGACCTGGAGGTGCAAGGCCTTGATCTGCTCGAGCAGGATCCCGCCCTGGCCATGGACGATCGGCTTGGGCAGCCCGGTGGTGCCGCTGGAATACAGCACCCACAGCGGGTGGTCAAACGGCAGCGAGGCGAACTGAAGCTCGGCGTCCTCGGGGCCCAGGAACCCGTCCTCCCAGCCGCTCCCATCCAGGTAGCCCAACCGGACCACCTTCTCGAGGCCCGGCAGTTCGCCCGCGATCCGCTCCACCTGGCCCGAGCGGTCAAAGTCCTTGCCGCCGTAGCGGTAGCCGTCGACGGCCAGCAGCACCGTGGGCTCGACCTGGGCGAAGCGGTCGATGACGCTGCGCGCGCCGAACTCGGGCGCCGCCGAGGACCAGGTCGCCCCGATCGAGGCGCAGGCGAAGAACGCCGCGACCGTCTCGGGAATGTTGGGCATGTAGGCCACCACGCGGTCGCCCTCCGCCACGCCCAGCGCCCGCAGGCCCGCGGCGATCCGGGCGGTCTCTGAGCGCAGCCGCCCCCAGGTCCACTCGCCCAGCTCCGGCCGCACCTCGGACGCGTGACGGATGGCCACCGCGTCGGGGTCCTTGCCGCGAAAGACGTGCTCGGCGTACGAGGTCCTGGCACCCGGGTACCACTCGGCGCCCGGCATCGAGCGATCGCCGAGCACCGCCCCGGAGCCGCCCTCGATGCGCAGGTCAAAGAACGCCGCCACCGCGGCCCAGAACTCGTCCACCGCGTCCACCGACCACTGCCACAGCGCCTCGTAGGAATCGAAGCTCAGGCCGCGCTCCTCAGAGAGCCAGCGCGAGAACCGCGTCAGCGTCGCCCGCTCGATTCGCTCCTGAGACGGCTCCCAGAGAAGTTGCGGCGCTTCGCCCATGGCCGCGAATCGTAGACTGCCGCGCGTGCCCGCAGAGACCAGCCAGACTTTGGTGGCGCCGTTCACGGGCACTGTCGTGGCCACGCCGGCGGCCGCCGAGGAGCATGTTGCCGCCGGCGCCGCGGTCGTCGTCATCGAGGCGATGAAGATGGAGCACGAGATCGTCGCCGAGCGCGCGGGCACGATCACTGAGCTCAACGTCGAGATCGGCCAGACGGTCGAGGAGGGGCAGCGCCTGGCGACCCTCAGCCATGGTGACGGCCCCACCCCTGTCGACACCGCGGTTCTTGCGCCCGCGGCCGAGCGGGAGCGCGAGGACCTGGCCCAGGTCCATGAGCGCCACGACATCGGCCGCGACCACCGCCGGCCCGAAGCCGTGGGCAAGCGCCACGCCCAGGGCCGCCGCACGGCACGCGAGAACCTCGACGACCTTCTCGACGAGGACAGCTTCGTTGAGTACGGACCGCTCATGTTCGCCGCCCAGGAGCAGCGGCGCTCCCGGCAGGAGCTGATCGAGCGCACGCCGGCCGACGGCCTCGTCGGGGGCGTCGGCGCGATCGCCGGCCAGCCGGTGGCGGCGATGTCCTACGACTACACGGTCCTCGCCGGCACGCAGGGGATGCGCAACCACCAGAAGAAGGACCGCCTGTTCGAGATCGCTGAGCGCCGGCGGCTCCCGGTGGTGCTGTTCGCCGAGGGCGGCGGCGGGCGCCCCGGGGACGTCGACATGCCGATCATCGCCGGCCTGGACTGCCGCGCCTTCCAATACTTCGCGCAGCTCAGCGGCCTCGTCCCGCTGGTGGGCATCGCCAGCGGCTACTGCTTCGCGGGCAACGCCGCGCTCCTGGGCTGCTGTGACGTCGTCATCGCCACCGAGGACGCCAGCATCGGGATGGGCGGCCCCGCGATGATCGAGGGCGGCGGCCTTGGAGTCTTCGCGCCCGGCGAGGTCGGGCCGATCGACGTCCAGGACGCCAACGGCGTGGTCGACCTGCGCGTCGCCGACGACGCCGCCGCGGTGCGGGCGGCCAAGCGCTACCTGAGCTATTTCGCACGGCCGCTGCGGGGGCCGCGCCCCGACCCGCGGGTCCCTGACCAGACGCGCCTGCGCGAGATCGTCCCGGCCAGCCGCAAGCGCATCTACGCCGTCCGGGACGTCATCGACGGGCTGTTTGACGAGGGCTCGGTCCTGGAGCTCCGGCGCGGCTTCGGCCCGGGAATGGTCACCGCGCTCGCGCGCGTGGACGGGAAGGCGCTGGGCGTGATCGCCAACGACCCGTCGCACCTGGGCGGGGCGATCGACGCCGACGGGGCCGACAAGGCCGCCCGCTTCATGGGGCTGTGCGACGCCTTCGGCCTGCCGCTGGTGTTCCTGGCCGACACGCCGGGCTTCATGGTGGGGCCGGAGTCCGAGAAGTCGGCGACCGTCCGCCACTTCTCGCGGATGTTCGTGACCGGCGCCAACCTCGGCGTCCCCACCGGAACGGTGGTGCTACGCAAGGGCTACGGGCTCGGCGCGCAGGCGATGGCCGGCGGGAGCTTCAAGGCGCC
Source organism: uncultured Actinomycetota bacterium (assembly GCA_963758035.1). Classification (GTDB taxonomy): domain Bacteria; phylum Actinomycetota; class Thermoleophilia; order Solirubrobacterales; family Solirubrobacteraceae; genus Palsa-465. The sequence goes on along the minus strand of CAVWTW010000007.1, from coordinate 478,037 downwards.
GCTGTTCTGCGTGGGCTGGCCGACCTCGGAGTTCGGGGCGATGGGGCTGGAGGGCGCCGTCCGGCTGGGGATGCGCCGCGAGCTCGAGGCGATCGAGGACCCGGCCGAGCGCGAGCGCGCCTACGAGTCGATGGTGGCGACCGCGTACGAGCGCGGTCGCGGCATCAGCATGGCGTCCTACTTCGAGATCGACGACGTGATCGACCCGGTCGACACGCGGCGCTGGATCGCTGGCCTGTTCGACGAGGCGACGCCCCGGTGGTGGGAGACCGCGGGCAAGCGCCGGCCCAACGTGGACACCTGGTAGCGCGGCGGGCGCGCGGCGGCGGCTAGCGGCACTGCTCGCAGGCGCCGCGCAGCAGCACGTCGTGGCTGTCGACGGTGACGCCGAGGCGGTCCTCGAGCTTGCCGATGGCGCGCTCGAGGCCGGGGTCGTCGAACGGGATGAGCCGGCCGCACTGCCCGCAGAACAGGTGATGGTGGTGCTCGCCGCTGGGCTCGAGGGGCTCGAACCGGGCCTCGCCCTGGCCGACGAAGACGCGCTCAGCCAGGCCACGCTCGACCAGGAGGTCCAGGGTCCGGTAGATGCTGGCGCGGGCGATGGGGCGGCCGTCGGCGCGCAGGCGGTCCTCGATCTGGGCCGCGCTCAGCGCGCACCGCTGCTCGCCCAGGAGATCGATGACCGCGTCGCGGGCGCCGCCGCGGTTGAAGCCGCCCACCTGCAGGTTCGCGTACACGTAGCGGATCCACTCCAGACTGGCCATCGCCACCACTCTAGCGAGAATGAGAGTCAGAATAGGAATAAGACTTATTCTCATTCTGTGGTAGGTTGGGGGCGTGAAACGCCTCGGGGTCGCCATCGCAGCGCTCGCCGCCCTGGCGGTCCTGGTCGCCGGGTGTGACGCCGCGCAGTCCGGCGACGGCGGGGGCGGGGTCCGGGTCGTCGCCGCCGAGAACTTCTGGGGCAGCATCGCCCGCCAGCTCGGCGGCACGCATGCCCAGGTGACGAGCATCATCGTCAACCCCGCGCAGGACCCGCACTCATACGAGCCGACGACGATCGACGGCCGCACCATGGCCACCGCCCAGCTGGCCATCGTCAACGGCGTGGGCTATGACCCGTGGGCGCCCAAGCTCTTGGCCGCCAGCCCGGTCGACGGGCGCCTGACCCTCACCGTCGGCTCGCTGTTTCGCCTCAAGGACGGCGACAACCCGCATCGCTGGTATGACCCTGCCGAGGTGCTCGTCGTCGCGCGCACGATCGCTGCGGATCTGACCAGGCTCCAGCCCGCTCACAAGGCGTACTTCGCCGCCCAGCTGCGCCGGTTCGAGCGTCAGGGACTCGCCACCTATCACCGGCTCATCGCGGAGATCCGCGCGCGCTACGCGGGCGTGGCGGTCGGCGCCTCGGAGAGCATCTTCGCGCTGCAGGCACCCTCGCTGGGCCTCAAGCTCGTCACCCCGTACAGCTTCATGAAGGCGATCAGCGAGGGCACCGAGGTCACGGCGCAGGACACGATCGCCACCGAGAACCAGCTCACCGACCATCAGGTCAAGGTGTGGGTCTACAACTCGCAGAACGTGACCCCGGCGGTGCAGCATCTCAACGCCCTGGCCCGCGCCGCCCACATCCCGATCGCCACGGTGACCGAGACGCTGTCGCCCGCGGGCGCCTCCTTCCAGCAGTGGCAGGTGGCCCAGCTCACCCGCCTGCAGGCGGCGCTGCACCAGGCGACCGGGCGATGACCGGCGCCACCGTCCCGCAGACCGCCGAGACCGCCGTCGCGCTCGACGGCGCGGCCATCCGCATCGGCGGGCGGTCGATCCTCTCCGACGTCTCGCTCACCATCGGCCACGGCGAGTTCGTCGCAGTCCTGGGCCCCAACGGGGCCGGGAAGTCGACGCTGATGAAGGCGATCCTCGGCCTGGTGCCGCTGACCCACGGATCGGTGAACGTCCTCGGCCGCCCGCCTCAGCAGGCCCGCGCCCAGATCGGCTATCTCCCCCAGCGCCAGAGCTTCGACACCGCCACCCGCGTGCGCGGCGTGGACCTCGTCACCCTCGGCCTCGACGGCGCGCGCTGGGGCGTGCCGGTCCCGCTGACCCCCCGGGCGCGGCGGCGGCGGCGCGAGGAGCGCCAACGGGTGGAGGAGGTCATCGCCCTGGTGGGCGCCGGCGCCTACGCCCACCGCGCCATCGGCGAGCTCTCGGGCGGCGAGCAGCAGCGGTTGCTCATCGCCACCGCGCTCGTCCGGCGTCCCCGCCTGCTCATCCTCGACGAGCCGCTGGACAGCCTCGACCTCCCCAACCAGGCGGCGGTCGCCGGCCTCATCCGGCGCATCGCCAGCGCCGAGGACGTCGCCGTCCTGCTGGTGGCCCACGACGTCAACCCGCTGGCCGCCTACCTGGACCGCGTGATCTACCTGGCGGGCGGCCAGGCGCTGTGCGGCGAGGTCGACGAGGTCATCACCGCGCAGACGCTGACCGCGCTGTACGGCACCCAGGTCGAGGTGCTGCGCACATCCGACGGGCGGCTGGTCGTGGTCGGCCAGCCCGAGGCGCCCCACCACCACGGCCACCGCCACAGCTGAGCCCACCGACGCCGCCGCCGATGATCCCGTCCCTCTCCCCCAACCCCATCGACGATCTCCGCGCGCTGTTCACCTACCCGTTCATGGTCAACGCGCTGGAGGCGGGGACGATCGTCGCCGTCCTGGCCGGGGTGGTGGGCTGGTACGTCGTGCTGCGCCGCCAGACGTTCGCCTCGCACACGCTGAGCGTGATGGCCTTCCCCGGCGCCACCGGCGCCGCTCTCGCCGGCCTGCCGACGGCGCTGGGCTACTACGTGGCGTGCACCGTGGCCGCGCTGGCCATCGGCCGCTTCGGCGCCGGCACCTCCCGCCAGCAGGGAGAGTCCGCCGTGATCGGCACCGTCCAGACCGTGGGCCTGGCCGCCGGCTTTCTGTTCCTGTCGCTCAACCAGGCGGTGCTGGGCGGGGCCGAAACGCTGCTGTTCGGGACGTTTCTGGGCATCACCCGCGGCCAGGTCCTCGCGCTGTTGCTCGTCGCCCTCGCGGCCCTGGCCACGCTCACCGTCCTGGCCCGACCCCTGCTGTTCTCGTCGGTTGACCGCGAGGTCGCACAAGCCGGGGGCGTGCCCGTCGCCCTGCTCGACGCCGCGTTCCTGCTGGTGCTCGCGCTTGCCATCGCCGCCACCAGCCAGCTCACCGGCGCGCTGCTCGTGTTCGCGCTGCTGGTGGCCCCGCCGGCCGCGGCGCAGCAGATCACCCTGCGTCCCGTCGCCGGGCTCGTCCTCAGCGTCGTGTTCGCCGTGCTCACCATCTGGCTCGCGCTGGCGATCGCCTACTTCAGCATCTATCCGGTCGGCTTCTACGTGACGACGATCGGCTTCACCATCTACCTCATCGCGCGCGCGAGCCACCGCTGATGTTCGCCCACGAGTTCGTCCGCAACGCCTGGCTGGCCGGCACCTTCATCGCCCTGGCCTGCGGCGTGATCGGATGGTTCGTCGTGGCGCGCGCGCAGGTGTTCGCCGGCGACGCGCTCAGCCACGTCGCCTTCGTCGGCGCGATCGCCGCCGCCGCCGTGGGCGTCGACGAGCGCGTGGGCCTGTTCGCGCTCACCCTGGCGCTGGCCGGCGCGATGGGCGCGCTGGGCCGTCGCGCGCAGGCCGACGACGTCACGATCGGGATCACCTTCGCCTGGATCCTGGGGATTGGGGTCCTGTTGCTCGCGATCCTGGCCACGAGCGCGGGCGGCGCCAGCGGGATCACCACCGCCGACACCTTGTTCGGCTCGGTGTACTCGCTGAGTGCCGGCGCCGCGGTCGTCGCCGCGGCGGTGGCGTTCGGTGCGGTGGCCTTCGTCGTCACCGCCGCGCGGCCGCTGCTGCTGGCCACGCTCGATCCGGAGCTTGCCACGCTTCGCGGCATCCGCGTGCGCGCGCTGGGTCTCGGCTTCCTGGCCGCGCTCGCCGTGGTCACGGCCGAGAGCACCCAGGCGGTCGGCGCGCTGCTGCTGCTCGGCCTCATCGCCGCGCCGGGCGGTGCCGCGCGCGCCCTGACGGCACGGCCCTACCGGGGCCTCGCGCTCTCGGGGGCGGTCGCGGTGGGGGCGATGTGGGGCGGCCTGGCGCTGAGCTATGCCATCAGCGCGCTGCCGGCGAGCACCGCAGTCATCGGCCTGGCGGCGGGCGCCTACGCGGCCGCCGGGGTCTGGTCGCGGCTGAGGATCAGCGCCGGCGCCAGCGGGTAACCCGAGGTCCGGCGGGCATGCTCAGGCGGGAGTCGTGGCCCGAGCCGCCGCCGGTACCCCAGGTAGCGGGGAGGGAACTCCACCGCTGGCGACGAGGCGCACATTCGTCGCAGTCGCGGAGCGCCTGGAAGGGACGTCGGGAGGGACACGGCGCGGGGATGCCATGGTCAGACCCTCGATCGCTTCGCAAGAAATGGCGCCGATGCGACATGACCGGAGCGTACGTTCCGGACCGTCAGCTCTTCGTAAGAGGATTCTGGGGATCGGCTGATAGAGCGCCCTGGGGCGAACGCACCGCGTCAGTGGGCCGCGGTCGCGTGGCGCGGCTTTCGCTCAGGCGCGGCAGGGCCACCCTGACCTCGAGGCCGCCGGTGGCCGGGGCGATGAGCGTGGCCTCTCCGTGGTGGGCGCGGGCGATCGACTGCACGATGGACAGGCCCAGCCCGAACCCGCGCACCGAGCGGTCCAGGCGCCGGAACGGCTCGACGAGCTCGCGGACGCGCGCGGGGTCGATCGGATCGCCGCCGTTGGCGACCACCAGCTCCACCCGGTCGCCCACCGCCCGCGTCTGGATGTGCAGGAAGCCGCCGGACACGTTGTGATGGATCCCGTTGTCGACGAGGTTGGCGATGAGCCGCTCGAGCAGGCCGGGGTGGCCGATCGTCCACGCCGGCTCCAGGTCGTCGCGGATCTCGATCTGGGCTTCCTCGGCGCGCGCCCACAGGTCGGTGATGCAATCGGCGGCGAGCGCGGCGATGTCGACGGGCTCCTCCTGACCGGTGGCCGCCTCGCTGCGCGCCAGCAGCAGCAGGCTGGTGAGGAGCCGTTCGCAGCGGTCGACGGTGTCCCGGATCGCCTCGCCCATCTCGCGCAGCTCCTCGGCGCTGGCATCCGGGTCGGCGAGGGCGACGTCCACCTCCGTGCGCATGATGGCCAGCGGGGTGCGCAGCTCGTGGGAGGCGTTGGCCACGAAATGGCGTTGGCTGGCGAAGGCGCTGTCGAGCCGCGCCAGCATCCCGTCGAAGGTGTCGGCCAGCTCGCGCAGCTCGTCGGCGGGGCCCGGGAGATCGATCCGCTCGCCCAGGTTCTCGCCCGAGACCCGGCGCGCCGTCGCGGTGATCTCGCGCAGCGGGGCCAGAGCGCGGCCGGCCAGCAGCCACCCGATCACCACCGAGATGGCGGTCATGGCCACCAGCGCCACGGCGTACTCGATGAGCAGCCGGTGCAGCGCCCCGCCGAGGATCTGGCTCTGCACGGTGTGGATGAGCTTGCCCGTCGCCGATCCGGGCGGGAACCCGAACTCGCCGCGGACCGGACGGATCCCGAGCCGGATCAGCTCGGCGCGGAGGCTGTGGTGCGTGCGCAGGTTGGTGCGCACGAACAGGTAGCCGATCGTCAGCAGTGCCGCCCCGGTGATGAGGAAGACCGTGCCGTAGAGCGCGGTCAGCCGCAGCCGGATGGTCGGCGCAGGCGTCCGCCGCTGGCGCGGCGGACGATCAGACGCGCGCCGGCCGCCCACCGTCACGCCATCCGGTAGCCCACCCCGATCACCGTCTGCACCACCGGGGGGTCGCCCAGCTTGCGACGCAGGGTCATGATCGTCATTCGCACCACGTTGGTGAATGGATCGGTGTGCTCGTCCCAAACGCGCTCCAGCAGCTGCTCTGCCGACACCGTAGCGCCGTCGGCCGCCATCAGTGCCTCCAGCACGGCGAACTCCTTGCGCGCCAGCTCGAGCTCGCTGCCCGCGCGCGTGAGACGGCGCCGCGCCGGGTCGAGCTCCAGGTCGCCGTGGTGCAGGACCGGCGGGCGGCTCGGCGCGGTGCGGCGGGCCAGCGCGTGGATGCGCGCGACGAGCTCGGCGAAGCGAAACGGCTTGGCCAGGTAGTCGTCGGCGCCCAGCGACAGCCCCTCGATGACGTCCTCGAGGGCACCCGCCGCGGTCAGCATGAGGATCCCGGTGTCCGGGCGCTCGTCGCGGACGGCGCGGCACACGTCGTCCCCGTGCACGCCGGGCAGGTCGCGATCGAGCACCAGCACGTCGTAGCGGACGACCCGCGACTTGACGAGTGCCTGCTCCCCGTCCGGGGCAAGATCCACCGCGAACCCCTGACGGCGCAGCCCGCGCGCGATCGCGTCGGCCAGCCGCAGTTCGTCCTCAGCAATCAGTACGCGCACGCAACGAGCATGACGCGCCCCGGGTAAGAACTCCATAAGAAGGATTGACGAGGTCGCGCAGCGGTTAGATATACGGCGACGTTCAGCATTACATCAAATGACGTCACAACAAACCGTGATACCGTAGGAGAGAGATGGCCACGTCACCGAACATCGCCGAGCGCGGCATGGCCGTGGGGCTGCGCGCGCTCAACCGCGTCGCCTCGTCGGGCACCATCGACCGGCTCGGCCTGCGCGATCCCGTCACCAGCCTCATCCACGGCGCCACCAAGACAGGGGCGCGCACCGCGGCCACCGCCGGGCGCAGCTTCGCCGCCGCGCAGCGCCTGTCGCGCCCCGCGCGCCAGCCCAAGGCGCGCGCCTCGGACCTCTTTGACCTGACGCCGTCCGACGAGCAGGCCCTGCTGCGCGATTCGGTCCGCGAATTCGGCCAGGAGCGCCTGCGGCCCGCCGCGCTGGACGCCGACGCCGCGTGCGCCGCCCCGGACGAGCTGCTCATCCAGGCCAACGAGCTGGGCCTGACCATGATCGGCGTGCCCGAGGAGCTCGGCGGCGCCGTCGAGCAGCGCTCGGCCACGACGACCGTGCTGATGAGCGAGGCGCTGGCGCAGGGCGACATGGGCATCGCCGCCGCCTGTCTGGCGCCGGCGGCCGTCTCGACCGCCATCAGCCTGTGGGGCGATGCCCAGCAGCAGGCGACCTACCTGCCCGAGTTCGTCGGCGAGGACGTCCCGGCTGCGGCGCTGGCGCTGATGGAGTCCCAGCCGCTGTTTGACCCGTTTGCGCTGCGGACCACGGCGCGGGCGGCCGGCGGCGGCTACGCGCTCGACGGCGTCAAGTCGCTCGTCCCACGCGCAGCCGACGCCGAGGTCTTCGTCGTCGCGGCGGAGCTGGAGAACGTGGGCCCCTCCCTGTTCATCGTCGAGTCCAAGACGGACGGGATCTCCGTCGAGCCCGAGCCCGGCATGGGCGTGCGCGCCGCCGGCACGAGCCGGCTGATCCTGGAGGACGTGCGGCTGCCCGCCACCGCGCTGCTGGGCGACGGCGAGCCCGATGTCTACAGCGAATGCGTGGCGCTCAGCCGCCTGGCCTGGTGCGCGCTGGCCGTCGGCACCGGCCAGGCCGTGCTGGACTACGTCACCGCCTACGTCAAGGACCGCAAGGCCTTCGGCGAGCCCATCTCCAATCGCCAGGCGGTCGCCTTCGCCGTCGCCAACATCGCGATCGAGCTCGAGGGGCTGCGCCTGTGCACGTACCGCGCCGCGGCGCGCGTGGACCAGGGCCTGCCGTTCGCCCGGGAGGTGTCGCTGGCGCGCCGCCTGTGCGCCGACCGCGGGATGGCCATCGGCTCCGAGGGCGTCCAGCTGCTCGGCGGCCACGGCTTCGTCAAGGAGCACCCCGTGGAACGGTGGTACCGCGACCTGCGGGCCGCCGGGATCATCGAAGGAGGCCTGCTCGTCTGAGCGTGACGACCATGATCAATCTCGAGACCCCCAAGAAGTTCAACCAGCTGATCTCTCAGGCCCATCAGGTGGCCGCCGAGGTCCTGCGCCCGAGCTCGCGCAAGTACGACACGCTCGAGCACGAGTACCCCAAGGAGCTCGACATGCTCGCCGCGGCCATCGACGGCCTCAACGAGGGCGGCGCCCTCAGCGGAGCCGGCGCGGGCGCCGTGGGCAGCAACGGCTCCTCGGGCAAGGCCAAGAACGCACCGGACGGCGCCAACCGCAACGGCACCAACATGGCCAGCCTCGTCGGTCTCATCGAGATGTGCTGGGGCGATGTCGGCCTGCTGCTGGCGATGCCCCGCCAGGGGCTGGGCCAGGCGGCGATCGCCGCCGTCGCCAACGAGGAGCAGCTCGAGCGCTTCGGCGGCAAGTGGGCGGCGATGGCGATCACCGAGCCCGAGGCCGGATCTGACTCGGCGGCGATCCGCACCACCGCGACGCTCGATGAATCGACGCACCGGCGAGTACATCCTCAACGGCGAGAAGATCTTCGTCACCTCCGGGGACCGCGCCGAGCTCATCGTCGTGTGGGCGACGCTGGACCGCTCACAGGGCCGCGCCGCCATCAAGAGCTTCGTCGTCGAGCGCGACAACCCCGGGCTCAAGCTCGACCGGCTCGAGCACAAGCTGGGGATCCGCGCCTCGGACACCGCCAACTTCGTGCTCACCGATTGCCGCGTCCCTGAGGAGAACCTCCTGGGCGATCCGGAGATCGCCCCCAAGGGCGGCTTCTCCGGGGTGATGCAGACCTTCGACAACACCCGCCCGCTGGTGGCCGGCATGGCGGTCGGCGTCGCCCGCGCCTGTCTGGAGGACACCCGCGATCACCTGCAGAGCGCCGGGATCGAGATCGACTACGACCGTCCGACGAACCTGCAGAGCGCCGCGGCGGCGGAGTTCATCGCCATGGAGGCCGACTGGGAGGCCGCGCGCCTGCTCACGCTGCAGGCGGCGTGGATGGCCGACAACCGCAAGCCCAACTCGCTGCAGGCCTCGATGGCCAAGGCCAAGGCCGGACGCATGGGCACCGACATCGCGCTGCGCTGCGTCGCGCTGTGCGGGTCCACCGGCCTCGGCGAGGGCGAGCTCATGGAGAAGTGGGCGCGCGACGCCAAGATCCTCGACCTGTTCGAGGGCACGCAGCAGATCCAGCTGCTGATCATCGCCCGTCAGCTGCTGGGCAGGACCTCCGCAGAACTGAAGTAGACCGCGGCTCAGCCGCCGTCGCGCATCGACACCATGCCGCCGAGGGTGCCCAGGTACTCGGTTCCGTCGCGCGCCAGCGCGATTCCGGCGTAGTTGTTGTTGTAGCCCACGCCGGTCCCGGCCAACTGGCGATACACCGTGCGGCCGGTGCGGAAGTCGATCGCGGTGAAGTACCACGGGTCCCCGGCGCCCGCGCCCTTGGTGTAGGTGTAGACGAGCCCGGTGGCCTCAGACAGCTTGGAGACCGCGGTGGGCGCGGCGTCGGTGGTGTTGGTCCACACCGTGTGACACCCGCGGCCGGTGCGGTTGATGTCCACGCGAGCGAAGCCCGGCGTCGTGACGCCCCCGTTCTCCGTGCTCGTCGGACCGGTGTAGCCGTAGTTGTTCTCCACGAGCATCGCCCGCCCGGCCACCATGAGCGAGTTCTCCGTGTCACTCGCGCCGCGGTGAAACACCGGGACCCTGCACACCAGCCGCGGCCGTCCGGGGTGGACTGCCGTCCGGTAGACGACGACGTCCATGGGATCGGCGTTGTCGGTGATGTTGACATAGCCGCCCTGCATCACCGTGGGCGTCGTCCCCGTGCCTGCGTCGACCTGGCCGGGCTTGGCCTTGCCGCTGTTGGGATATCTCACCGACCAGGTGATCCGCGGTACGCCGCCCCTCCCCGCCGTGAATCGATAGAGGCGCAGATCGGTGGCGATGTAGACGCCGCCGTGCTGATCGGCGGCGAACGAGTTCTCGATCTCCCCGACGCTGCCGTGGCCCAGGCGCCTGACGTGAACCGCGCCGGTCGCGAGGTTCAGCGTTCCCACCACTCCGTCGGCCTTGGTCACGAACCACAGCAGGCCGTGGGAGTCGGGCAATGCCGAGGTGATCTGTTCTGAGGAGGTGAGCACGCCGCTGAGGTCGTGGTCTGCCACCTGGGTGAACCCGGTGCCGGTGTCGGCGATGACGAGGATGTGACGCGTCGTGGTCGAGGTGACGACACGATCCTGGGCGCCGAGGTAGAAGTAGCCGCCGCCGGTGAAGTCCTGAAAGACGGACGTCGGGTCAGACGGCAGGCTCTGGCGCGGGGGCAGCGCGAACGTGGCCAGGGTGGCCAGCGTGTGCGCATCGAACAGGTAGAGCTCCGGTCCGGACAGGCCCACGCAGACTGAGACGAGACGGCCCTGCGCGTCAACGGTGATCGACCCGCAGTCGTGGTTGATGAGCGTCGAGGAGACCACCGGGGCCCGTCCCAGCGGCCCGGCCCACGTGTAGGCGTCGGTCTGCCACGCATCGTTGTGGATCTCCGCGGTGCCGTTGGGCGCCATGAACCGGTTGCGGGGAGTGGGCGGAATCCCACGGATCGGATGCGGCGTGGCCGGCACGCCGGTGAAGGTCGGCGACGCCGGCACCGACGGGATGGGCACCGCCGGCGTCCCGGGCGATGGCAGCGCGGCCCGGGCCCCCGGGGCGATCGCCATCAAAACCAAGAAGATCAGCGAAGTGGCGCGCCGCATGAGGCGATCACACGCCGGCTGCCTCGCGGCGCAGCACGTCCCAGGCCAGACGGACGTCGTCCTCGGTGGTGCTCATCTGACCGACGGCGAGGCGCAGCACGTAGCGGCCGCCCAGGGCGGCATGAGAGAGGAACATCTCGCCACCGGCGTTGACGCGCTCCAGCACCGCCTGGCTGCGTTGATCGTCGCCCTCCAGGCGGAAGCAGACCAGGGAGAAGTGACGCGGCGCGCACAGCTCCCAGCCGGGCTCGGCCGCCACCCAGCTTTCGAAGAGCTCGGCCAGCGCCACCCCGCGGCGGATGTGCTCCTGCAGGCCGCTGCGGCCGTAGCAGCGCAGGATCGCCCACAGCTTGAGCGCGCGGAAGCGCCGGCCCAGCGCCGGCCCGTACTCGCTCAGCGACAGGGCGTCCTCGGCGTCGGGCGTGCGCAGGAACTCGGGCACGAGGCTGAAGGCGGCGCGCAGGTCCGCGGGCCGGCTGGTCCAGATCAGCGAGCAGTCCATCGGCGTGAGCAGCCACTTGTGCGGGTTGATCACGAGCGAGTCGGCGCGCTCCACGCCGTCAAAGGCCCAGCGGAACTCGGGGCAGATCATGGCGCTGCCGGCGTAGGCGCCGTCCACGTGCAGCCAGGTGCCGGTGGGCGCGCAGGCGTCGGCGATGGCCGGGACCGGATCGACCGAGGCGCTGGCGGTGGTGCCCACGGTGGCCACCACCAGGGCGGTCTGGCTCAGGTCGCCGAGCTCGTCGACCCGCAGCCGGAACTGGTCGTCGGTGGCGACCTTGCGCAGCGTCATGCCGATCATGCGGGCGCCCTTCTCCACCGCCGAGTGAGTGTGCTCGGAGCAGACCACCTCGTGGCGGCCCGTTGTCTCGCGCGCGGCGATCATGGCCGCCATCGTCCCGGTCGAGGCGGTGTCCTCGATGTGGCCGTGCCACCCGTCGGGCAGCCCCAGCAGCTGGGCCGTCCAGTCCAGCACGACGCCCTCGAGCTCGGTGGAGGCGGGCGCGGTGCGCCACAGGAAGCCCACCGAGTTGAGCGTCGCGGCCAGCAGCTCGGCCAAGATCCCCGGCTCGGCGGCGCTGGTGGCGAAGTAGGCGAAGAAGCGGGGGTGCTGCCAGTGGGTGACGCCGGGGAGCAGGATCTCGTCGAGGTCGCGCAGGACCGCGGAGAACGGCTCGGGGTCGTCGGGCGCCTGGGCGGGCAGGCGCGAGCGGATGTCGCCCGGGGCGACCTGGGCGAGCACCGGCAGGTCGCCGACGCGGTCGAGGTAATCGGCGGCCCAGTCCAGCGCGGCCCGCCCGTCGGTGCGCAGGTCGGTCATGGGGCGGCGCGGTCCGAGCTCGGGGCGATGGTGCAGGTCGGTCACGCCGCCGGCTCGTCGGAGACCGTGGCAAAGCCGATGCCGGCGGCGACGAGGCGGTCGATGAGGGCCTGGCCCATCGCCACGGCAGGTGTCAGCTGCCCGGCGCGCTCGGGCAGGTCGTCGTGGGCGAGGCACAGGGCCGCCTCGGCCAGCATCTTGGACGTCTCGCCGTAGCCGGGGTCCCCGCCGGTGACCTCGGTGACCAGGCGCCGACCGCCGCCCTCGCCGCGGAAGCGGACGGTGAACCACCCCTTGGCGCGCTGCTCGGGGTTTGGGCCCTCACCAGGATCCTTGAGCATGAGCAGCGCCTTGCGCGTCGGCGGCAGCTGCGCCAGCGCGACGACGGTGCCGACGCCGGCGGCCAGCCCGGCCGCCACCGGCAGGTGCTTGGCGACGATGTAGTGGCTGTAGCTGAAGTCCGGCCCGTAGCGGTCCAGGGCCCGAGCCGAGCGCAGGACGGTGATCGGATCGATCGTCGGAGCGGGGAGGGCCCAGCCACCGGCGGTGCTGTCGCGGTGCGGTGGCCCGGTGATCCCGCGCACGCGGCGGCCGTCGGGGTGGGTCTCCAGGCGCTTACGTTGCGCGGCGACCTGGCGGCCCTGACGCAGCCGGGCCATGACGTGCACCGCCGAGTGGAGGGTGCCGCCCGAGAACGTGCCGCCGACACGGACGAACCCCTCGAGCTTGATCGGCACGTCCTCGGGCAGCGCGCCGACGGTGTAGAGGGCGCCGAGGTCGTAGGGGATCGAGTCAAACCCGCAGGAGTGGACGAGCTTGGCGCCGGTGCGCCGCGCCTGATCGTGGTGGCGCAGCCACATGAGGTCGACGAACTCGGGCTCGCCGGTGAGGTCGACGTAGTGGGTCCCGGCGGCCGCGCACGCGGCCACCACCGCCTCGCCGTAGTGGATGTAGGGACCGACGGTGGTGATGACGACCCGGGTCGACTCCGCCATTGCCCGCAGCGATGCCGGGTCGCCCACGTCGGCCACGATCACCGGGACGTCGGCGGACAGCCGCCCGCGCAGCGCGTCCAGCTTCTCGCGGCTGCGTCCCGCAATCGCCCAGCGACCGGCGCCCGCCGCGGCCGACAGGTACTCGGCGGTCAGCGCCCCGGTGAACCCGGTGGCGCCGAAGACGACGACGTCGTACTCGCGCTCAGCCATCGGACTCGCCGTCGGGCGAGTCGGTCGGCACCTGCTCGGCGAGCCGCATCGCCTCGCTCAAGTCGATCCCGGCCTTGCCCGCCATCCATGCCGCCACCGGCGCGGCGATCCGCTGCGAGCCGTGGGCGGCGACGCCGGCGAGGTCCAGGACGGCCGTGAGCTCGTCCTTGGTGGGGGCGGGGACGCCGAGCCTCTCGGCGTAGTCAGCCAGCCAGTCGGACGCGTTCATCGTGCGCGGGAGGCTAGTGGACGGCGCGGCACCGCGGCCCCCGCGCTGGCAAGATCCCGCGCGGTCTCACCTCAACCCGACGAAAGGCAGTGCAGATGGCAATCCTCTCCGACAAGGTCGCGATCGTCACCGGATCGGCGCGCGGCATCGGCCGCGCCACCGCCGAACTGCTCTCCGAGCAGGGCGCGAAGGTGCTGATCAACGATCTGGACGGCGACGTCGCCGAGCAGACCGCCTCGGAGATCGACGGCGACACGGTGGTGTTCGGCGGTGACCTGACCAAGCCGGGCGTGTGCGACGACCTGGTGGGCAAGGTCATCGACGCCTGGGGCAGGGTCGACATCCTCATCAACAACGCCGGCTACACGATCGACGCGCCCATCCACAAGATGTCAGACGACGCGTTCCAGCGGATGATCGACATCCACAACGTCGTCCCCTTCCGCATGTGCCGCGCCGTCGCCCCGCACATGCGCGAGCCGGCCAAGCAGGAGCGCGCGGAGGGCGTCGAGGTGTTCCGCAAGATCGTCAACGTCTCCTCGATCAGCGGCACCATGGGCAATGCCGGCCAGGCCAACTACTCCTCGGGGAAGTCCGGGGTCATCGGCCTCACCAAGACGCTGGCCAAGGAGTGGGGCCAGTTCAAGATCAACGTCAACGCCGTCGCCTTCGGCTTCATCGAGACCCGCCTGACCGCGGTCAAGGAGGACTCCAACACGATGCAGATCGACGGGCAGACCGTGCAACTGGGGATCCCGGGCCAGATGCGCGAGCTCGCGCCCAACCTCATCCCGCTGGGGCGCCCCGGCCAGCCGTTCGAGGCCGCCGGGGGCATCTTTCTGCTCTGCACCCCGTGGGCCAACTACATCACCGGTCAGGTGCTGGGCATCACCGGCGGCCAGTGGGCCGGGATGATCTCCTGACCCGTCCCGCGCCCGAGTGGCCGGCTGATCACTCGGGCGTGGCGCTGTCCAGCCGGGACCGGCGCTGAGCCTCGTACATGTCCTCGCGGTTGCGGATGTAGCGCGTCGCCGCCTCATAGGGCGGCTCGTGATCCCACGGGGTCGGGCGCCCCTGGCGCAGCGCTGCGGACACGAGAAACCGCTCGCGCTGGCTGGCGCGGACCCGCTCGCCGATGTCGGCGAGGTCGAGACGGCGTTCGAGTTCGCCCCGGAGCGCCGCGATGATCGGCGCGGACTCGGGCGCGCCGCTGATGTCGTGCAGCTCGCGCGGATCGGCCGCGAGGTCGTAGAGCAGGTCGGGGTCCGCCGACGACACGATCAGCTTGTGCGCGCCGGAGCGGACCATCGCCGCAGGGGCCTGGACGCCCTCGGCGTGGTACTCGGAGATGACCGGCCGCGCCGGCGGGGGGTCGGCGCCTGCCAGCACCCCGGCCAGGCTCACGCCGTCTCCCTCCCCCGCTACCGCGTCCGCCGACAGCCCCGCCAGCTCCAGCACCGTGGGCGCGACGTCCACCAGCGACACCGGCTGGGTCACCCGCGCGCCGCCGCCCGACCGCCCGGACCCGCCCGGAGCGCGCATGATCAGCGGCACACGCGCCGACTGCTCCAGGAAGCTCATCTTGTACCAGAGGCCCCGCTCGCCGAGCATCTCTCCGTGGTCGGCGCAGAACAGGACCGTGGTGCGGTCCTCGAGCCCAGACTCGCGCAGCGCGCCCAGCACCTGCCCGATCCGCTCGTCGAGGTAGCTGATGGCGGCGTAGTAGCCGTGGCGGGCGCGGCGGATCTGCTCGGCGGTCAACCCGGCCTGGTCCACCTGGCACATCGCCCGCAGCCGGCGGCTGTGGGGGTCCACCTGGTCCAGGGGCAGCGACGGCACGGCTGGGTCGTCGATGTCGTCGCGCCGATAGCGGTCCCAGAAGCGCTGCGGGATCTCCCACGGATCGTGCGGGTTGGTGAACGAGACGAACAGGAAGTACGGCTGGCCGGCGCGGTGGCGCGCGATTTCATACAGCTTGCGCGCCGCCTGGAAGGCGACCTCGTCGTCGTAATCGGTCTGCATGCTGGCGGCGCAGATCCCCGGCGACAGCACGCTTTCCATCGTGTGATACCAGGGCAGGGGGTCCTCGAGCGGGCGGCCCCAGTCCGGCGTCCAATCGACGTCGGCGGGATAGATGTCGGTGGTGAGCCGCTCCTCGAATCCGTGCAGCTGATCGGGGCCGACGAAGTGCATCTTGCCGCTGACCGCGGTGTGGACGCCGGCGGCGCGCAGGGCGTGCACCACCGTGGGGGCTCCGGCCCGGAACTCGGCGGCGTTGTCGTAGACCCCGACGCGGGACGCGTAACGGCCGGTCAGCATCGCCGCCCGGGCCGGGGCGCACAGCGGGAAGGCGGTGTAGGCGGACTCGAACACGGTCCCGGTCTCGGCCAGCTCCGAGAGATGCGGCGCCTGCACGACGGGGTGGCCGTAGGCGGGCAGCCAGCCGGCGGCGAGCTGGTCGGCCATGAGGACGAGGACCGAGTCGGGCGAGCGCGTGGCCATGGGCTGGCGGAGGATAGGCGTCCGCCGCGTCCCCGGCTAGCGTGGGCGCCACGATGAACGACGGAGCGACCGCGGCCGGCGGGCGGCGCGGCGACGGGGGCCGGACGCTCGTTCTGGCTCACCGCGGCGCATGGGACCGGGCGCCGCAGAACTCGCTGGAGGCGGTGCGCCGTGCCGCCGCCCTCGGCTGCGACGGCGTCGAGATCGACGTCCGCCGTACCGCCGACGGTCGACTCGTCGTCGTCCACGACGGACGGCTGGGGTGGCGCCCGGTGCGCCGGATGGAGCATCGCGAGGTGCAGGCGCGGATGGCGGCCGGCCAGGCGCCGCTGCTGGCCGACGTGCTCGACGAGGCGGCCGCGGGCGGGCTGCTCGTCGACGTGGAGCTCAAAGAGGACGGGTACGTGCCGGAGGTGATGGCGCTCGTCGCCGCGCACCTGAAGGCCGGCCGGTACGTGGTGACCTCGTTTCGGGCCCGGGTGCTGGCGCAGGTCAAGCACCACCGCCCCGAGACCCGCACCGGTCTGCTGGTGGGCGCGCGAGGCGCCCGGCGGGCGGCGCGGGGCCTGCGCGAGAGCGGCGCCGACGTCCTGCTCCCGCACGTGAGCATGGCCGGCACCGGCATCGTCGAGTGGGCAACGGGCCACGGGCTGGCCGTCTGGTTGTGGACAGTCAACGACGACCGGGCGCTGCGCGCGGTCAGCGCGAACCCGCACGTCGAGGCCCTCATCACCGACGTGCCCGCCCACGCGCTGGCGTTTTCAGATGGCGTTGACTTGGCTGACAGTCGGGAGTAGGTTGTCGACAAGTTGCCCGATCACACCGCCTGGGGCTTAGGGACCGTCGAGCGACGCTCGACCACCGATCAGGTTCTGCACGAACTGCGGGCCGCGATCCTCGCGGGCCGGATCAAGCCCACCGAGCAGTTGCCCGAGGTGGCGCTGGCTCAGACCTTCGGCACCGGGCGCAGCGCGATTCGCGAGGCCATCCGGCACCTCGTGCAGGAGGGGCTGGTCGTTTCCGAGATCAACCGCGGCGCCCGCGTGCGCCCCGTCTCCACCCCGGATCTGATCGACGTCTACCGGGCCCGGACCGCGATCGAGGTGGCCGCCGTCAACACCCTGCTCGAGAACCCCGAGGGGTACGACATCTCTCCGCTCCAGGCCGCCCAGGAGCACATCCGCCGTCTGTGCAGCGCCGACGGAAGCGCCACCCCCTCACGCGACGTCATCGCCGCCGACATCGACTTTCACCGGGTCATGGTGAGCCTGGCCGGAAGCCCCCGGCTGAGCCGCGCGCACGAGCCGCTGGCGGCCGAGTCGCAGATGCTGCTCAACTGGCACCCGGTCTACTCGGTCTCCGACTACGTCGCCGACCATCGCAAGCTGCTCGAGGCGATCGCCGCCCGTGACCCGTCCGCCGGGGACGTGGTGCGCGCCCACCTCGTGCTCACCGTCGACCTCCTCACGGAGGAGGCGAGCCGGTATGCCGACCGCCTGACCAGCGCTGAGAGCCTGGTGCACACCGACACCGATGTCCACACCGACAGCCACAAAGAGGAGAGTCTGGGGTGACTGATCACGAGTTCTCGAATGAGGAGATACGCGACCGCCTGACACGGCGCCAGGTGCTGCACGGCGCCCTCGCCGGCGGCGCGATGCTGTCCGCGGGCGGCCTGCTCGCGGCCTGCGGCGGCAGCAGCGGCTCGAGCGCCAGCGGGGGTGGCGGCGGCGGCACGGCCAAGTCCAGCCCGCCCTCCACCGGCACGATCAAGCCTGGCGGGAGCCTCAAGGTCGGCGCCACGGGCGGCGGTGCCAAGGACACCATCGACGCCCACCTCCCCACCGCCGACCCCGACATCATGCGCTGCTGGAACCTGTATGAGCCGCTCGCGGTGCGCCCGCCCGACTTCGGCCCGCTGGAGATGATGGTGGCCGAGTCGATCGAGCCCGAGCACGGCAAGGCCGACTCGTGGGTGGTCAAGATCCGCCCGGGCATCGAGTTCCACAACGGCAAGACCGTCACCGCCGACGACGTCATCTTCAGCCTGCAGCGCATCACCGACCCCAAGGACCCGAAGGTGGGCGCGGCGTCGATCGGCTACGTCGACATCAAGAACGTCAAGAAGCTCTCCAACTCACAGGTGCGGATCCCGCTGAAGTTCGCCAACGCGACCTTCCTGGACGACATCGGCCAGTACTTCAACGCGATCGTCCCCACCGACTATGACCCCAAGAACCCGGTCGGCACCGGCGCGTTTCAGTACGTGAGCTTCACCCCCGGCCAGCAGAGCGTGTTCAAGAAGTTCCCCAACTACTGGCAGAGCGGCCGGCCCTACGTCGACCAGGTCACGATCATCGACTTCACCGATGACACCGCCCGCGTCAACGCGCTGCTCGGCGGTCAGGTCGACGCCATCGACAACCTGCCCACCGGCCAGATCGCCCAGGTGCAGGGCAACAGCCAACTCAAGGTGCTCATCTCCCACACCGGGCAGTGGCAGCCGTTCACGATGCGCGTCGACCAGGCGCCGTTCAACGATGTCCGCGTGCGCCAGGCGATGCGGCTCATCGTCGACCGCCCGCAGATGGTCGAACAGGTGCTCTCGGGCCAGGGGCGCATCGCCAACGACATGTACGCGCCGTTCGATCCCGGCTATCCGGCCCATCTGCCCCAGCGCCACCAGGATCTGGAGCAGGCCAAGTCGCTGCTCAAGGCGGCCGGCCACGCCGGGCTCACCGTGCAGCTCACCACCGCCCCGGTGTTCCAGGGCGTGGTCCAGGCCGCGCAGGTGTTCGCCCAGCAGGCGACCGGGGCCGGAGTCAACGTCAAGCTTCAGAAGCTCGACACGGGCACGTTCTACGGGCCCAACTACCTGAAATGGACGTTCGCCCAGGACTTCTGGTCCACGCGCGAGTACCTGCCCCAGGTGGCGCAGGGCAGCCTGCCCAACTCGCCGTTCAACGAGACCCATTGGAACGATTCCGGGTTCCAGAAGCTCATCCAAGAGGCCCGGGCCGAGCTCGACGAGACCAAGCGCAACGCGATCATCGGCCAGGCGATGACCATCGAGTTCAACTCCGGCGGCTACATCATCCCCTACTTCTCCAACCAGATCGACGCCTACAGCTCCAAGCTGTCCGGCTTCGTGGAGGCGAAGTCCGGCTTCCCGCTGGGGAACTATTGGCTCAAGAACGTGGGGTTCACGGCCTAGCGCGCGAGACGGGAGACGAGGGCCATGAGCCGGTTCCTGATACGACGGATCCTGCTGGGATTGCTGACGCTGCTGCTGGTCTCGATCGTCGTGTTCGCGGCGACCCAGGCGCTGCCCGGCAACGCGGCGCGGGCGATCCTGGGTCGCAACGCCACGCCGGCGCGCCTGGCGGCGCTGAGCCAGCAGCTGCACCTGGACCGTTCGGTGTTCAGCCAGTACTTCAGCTGGCTGGGTGGGGTGATCCACGGGAACTTCGGCACCTCGGCCGCGACCCAGGCCCCCGTCTCCCATCTCATCTCAGACCGGATCCTCAACACGGCGTTCCTCGTGCTGGTCTCGGGGCTCATCGCCATCCCGCTGTCGATCGGGCTGGGCGTGCTCATGGCCGTCCGGCGCGACAAGCCCACCGATCACATCATCTCGATCACGACGCTGGCGCTGGCGGCGCTGCCCGAGTTCGTGATCGGCATCGGGCTCGTCCTGCTGTTCGCCACCAACGTGTCGCACGCCCTGCCCGCGGTCTCGATCATCCCGCCCGGTGAGCACGCCTGGAACGTGCCCAAGGAGGTGATCCTGCCGGCGGCGACGCTGATCATCGCGGTGACCCCGTACATCGCCCGGATCATGCGCGCCTCGATGGTGGAGGTGCTCGAGTCCGAGTACGTGACGATGGCCCGGCTCAAGGGACTGCCCAACCGGACGGTGATCTGGCGCCACGCCGTCCCCAACGCGATCGTCCCGGCGATCCAGGTCTCAGCGCTGCAGCTGGCCTACATGGCCGGCGGGGTGGTGGTGGTCGAGGTGGTGTTCGGCTTCCCCGGCATCGGCTCGGCGTTGGTGGACGCGGTGGGCAACCGCGATATCCCGGAGGTGCAGGCGCTGGCGATCATCATCGCCGCCGTCTACGTGGTGGTGAACCTCATCGCCGACATCCTCACCATCCTGGTCACTCCGCGACTGCGCACGGCGGCGGCACGATGAGCACTCCCACCATCACCATCGACGACCCGATCGAGCCGGGGGGCGTCACGCAGGAGGTGATGCGCCAGCGCCAGTGGAAGGCCCTGCTGGGCGCCACGCTGCACCAGTGGCGGTCGCGCATCGGGCTGTTCATCTTCGTCGTGATGGTGCTGATCGCCCTGTTCGGCCCGCTCATCGCCCCCCACTCTCCCAACCAGTTCGTCACCGCCCCCAACAGCCCGCCGTCCAGCGCGGCGCTGTTCGGCGGCGACAACCTGGGGCGCGACGTGTGGAGCCGCTTCCTCTACGGCGGGCGGACCGTGCTCGGTATGTCGGTGGCGGCGACGATCATCGGCGTCGGCCTGGGGCTGGTGGTGGGCCTGACCGCGGCCTACATGTCCGGAGCGGTCGACGAGGTGCTGATGCGCATCGCGGACGTGTTCATGGCCTTCCCGCAGATCGTGCTGGCGCTGCTGCTGCTGACGGCGTTCCCGTCCAGCGTGGCGCTGATCGTCCTCATCGTCGGCCTCTCGCACGCCCCGCGCGTTGCCCGGGTCATCCGGGGCGCCGCCCTACAGGTGGTGGAACGCGACTTCGTGAGGGCCGCCGAGGCGGTCGGCGAGCCGCGAAGACGGATCATCTTCGGCGAGCTCTTGCCCAACGTCAGCAGCCCCCTGCTGGTGGAGGTGGGCCTGAGGCTCACCTACTCGATCGGGTTGATCGCGGCGATCAACTTCCTGGGGGTGGGGCTGCAGCCGCCGACCGCTGACTGGGGCCTCATGATCCAGGAGAACCGTCTGGCGGTGAGCGTCCAGCCTTGGGGGGTCCTGCTCCCGGTGATCGCAATCGCGCTGCTGACGATCGGGACCAATCTGCTGACCGACGGCTTCGCCCGCGCGGCGATCGGCATCGACCGAGGGGAGTGAGCATGGCGATTGCAGACCAGCCATCCGACGCGGCGCCGCCGCCTGACGCGGTCGTCGTGCGCAACCTGAAGATCGACCTGGTCGCCAACGGCCAGGACATCGTCGACGCCATCGCCATCGACGTGCGTGCCGGTGAGGTGCTGGGCCTGGTCGGCGAGTCGGGCTCGGGCAAGACGACCGTCGGGATGGCCCTGATGGGCTACTGCCGGCCCGGCGGCAGGGTCACCGGCGGAGAGATCCTCATCGACGGCCGGCCGCTGGCGGCGATGGCCGCGGGCGAGCTGCGCCGGCTGCGGGGCGGCACCGTCTCCTACATCCCCCAGGACCCCGGGACGGCGCTCAACCCGGCGCTGCGGATCGGCCGTCAGCTGTCGGAGATGCTCGAGGCCCACAAGGCCCAGACCAGCGCGGACGAGCGCAGGGTCCGCATCGGTGAGGCGCTGGAGGAGGTGGCGCTGCCCACCGACGAGGAGTTCCTGCGCCGCTACCCCCACCAGCTGTCAGGCGGCCAGCAGCAGCGCGTGGCCATCGCCATGGCCTTCGCCTGCCGCCCGCACGTGATCGTGTGCGACGAGCCGACCACGGGCCTGGACGTCACCACCCAGGCCCGGGTGCTCGAGACCGTCCGCGACCTCTGCCGCAGCCACCACGTGGCCGCGGTCTATGTCAGCCACGACCTGGCCGTCATCGCTGAACTGGCCGACGCGGTCGCGGTCATGTACGCGGGACGGATCGTCGAGCGCGGCCCGCGCGACGCGATCTTCGCCAAGCCCCGTCACCCCTATACCCGCAAGCTGCTGCGCGCGGTGCCCGACATGGAGGGCAGGCGCGCGGTGGTGGGCATCGCCGGGCACGCGCCCCTGCCCGGCAACCGGCCCTCCGGCTGCTTCTTCGCGCCGCGCTGCGACCTCGCCATCGACCGCTGCCACGAGGCGTTCCCGCCGCCCACGGAATTCGCGGGCGGGCATCTGGTGAACTGCTACCGCGCCGACGAGGCCCCGGCCGAGCTCCCCACGTCCGGGGAGACGCCGGCGGCGGCACAGGCCGGCGAGGTCGTGCTCTCGGTGGTGGGGCTCAACGGCCACTACGGCTCGGCCCATGTCCTGCACGACATCGAGCTCGAGGTCCGCCGCAACGAGTGCGTGGCCGTGGTGGGCGAATCGGGCAGCGGCAAGACGACCCTGGCGCGCTGCATCTCCGGGCTGCACTCCGACTACACGGGCGAGGTCAAGCTGGGCGGAGATCGCCTGGCCGAGAGCGCCCGCCGGCGCAGCACCCAGGCCCGCAAGCAGATCCAGTACGTGTTCCAAAACCCGTACGCGTCGCTGAACCCGCGGCGCACGGTGGGCCAGACGATCGCGCGCCAGCTCCGGCTGTTCGGCGGGGGCCGGCGCGAGACCGGCCAGCGCGTGGCCGCATGCCTGGAGCGCGTCTCCCTGTCCTCCGCGGCGGCCAACCGCTACCCCGACCAGCTCTCCGGCGGTGAGCGCCAGCGCGTGGCCATCGCCCGGGCCCTGGCCGCCGAGCCCGCGCTGCTGGTCTGCGACGAGGTCACCTCGGCGCTCGACGTCTCGGTGCAGGCAGCGATCGTGGAGCTGCTGCGCGACCTACGCGCCGAGACCGGTCTGAGCATGCTGTTCATCACCCACAATCTCGCCCTCATCCGCACCATCGCCGACCGCGTCATCGTGATGACAGAGGGCACGATCGTGGAGTCGGGCGCGACGATCAGCGTGTTCGAGTCTCCCAGCGCCGAGTACACGGGCAAGCTGCTGGCCAACACCCCCACTGTCGAGGCGGCGCTGAGTCGATGAACACCGAGGCCTTCATCACCTGCGCCGTGACCGGTGCGGGCGACACCACGGCGCGCAGCGACAAGGTCCCGGTCACGCCCGCGCAGATCGCCGAGTCCGCCCTCGAGGCCGCCCGCGCCGGCGCCGCCGTCGTGCACATCCACGTCCGCGACCCGGCGACGGGCCAGGGCGCGCGCGAGGTCGAGCTCTATCGCCGGGTGGTGGAGATCATCCGCGGCGCCGACGTCGACGCCATCATCAACCTCACCGCGGGGATGGGGGGCGACCTCGTGCTCGGCGGCCCGGAGTCGCCGCTGCCGCTGGACCGGGTCGCCACCGATCTGGCCGGCGCGGCCGAGCGCCTGGCCCATGTCGAGGCGCTGCTGCCGGAGATGTGCACCCTGGATTGCGGGACGATGAACTTCGCCGCTGGAGGCGACTACGTGATGGCCAACACCCCGGAGATGCTCCGGGCGATGGCCCGGCGGATCCAGTCGCTGGGCGTGCGCCCCGAGCTCGAGGTGTTCGACACCGGGCAGCTGGTCATGGTCAAGGACCTCATCGACGAGGGGCTGATCGACGATCCGGTCCTCATCCAGCTGTGCATGGGGATCCGCTACGGCGCGCCCGACGATCCCGGGACCCTGCTCACGCTCGTGAACTCACTGCCGGCCGGTTCGGTGTTCTCGGCGTTCTCGATCGGGCGCATGCAGCTGCCGTATGTGGCCCTGGCCGTGCTGGCCGGCGGCAACGTGCGCGTCGGGCTGGAGGACAACCTGTACGTGGGGCCGGGTGAGAAGGCCACCAACGGCGCGCTGGTGCAGCGGGCCGCCACCATCCTCAACGCGATGAACGTCCGCGTGCTCGGCCCTGAGGAGGTCCGGGAGCGGCTCGCGCTGCGTCCTCGTGACTGACGGGGCGCAGCCGCGCATGGTCACCCCCCGGTCGGTCGGGGTGCTCGGCGCGGGCGTGATCGGCGGTGGGTGGGCCGCCCGCTTCGTCCTTGCCGGCGTCGACGTGCGCCTGTTCGACCCCTCGCCGGAGGCCGCCCGGGCCGCCTTTGACACCCTCGAGCGTGCGCGGCGGGCGTGGCGGCGGCTGACCCTGGCGCCGATGCCCGCCGAGGGCAGGCTCACCCTGACGCCCTCGGTCGAGGAGGCCGTCGACGGCGTGGAACTGGTCCAGGAGAGCGCCCCCGAGCGCGAGGAGCTCAAGCGCGCGCTGTTGGCCCAGGCGAGCGAGGCGGCGCCGCCCGGCGCGATCATCGCCACCTCCACGTCGGGGCTGCTGCCCACTCGGCTGGCCGCCGAGATGCGCCGCCCTGAGCGCTTCGTCGTCGGCCACCCCTTCAACCCGGTCTATCTGCTGCCGCTGGTGGAGGTGTGCGGGGCGGAGCGCACCTCGCCCGAGACCGTGGCACGCGCGGCGGCGATGTACCGGTCGATCGCCATGCGCCCGCTGATCGTGCGCCACGAGATCGATGGCTTCATCGCCGACCGTCTGCTGGAGGCCCTGTGGCGCGAGGCGCTGTGGCTGGTCGCCGACGACGTCGCCACGGTGGAGGAGGTCGACGACGCCATCCGCTACGGCGCGGGGCTGCGCTGGGCGGCGATGGGGACCTTCCTCACCTACCGCCTCGCCGGCGGTGACGCCGGCATGCGCCATTTCATGGCCCAGTTCGGCCCGGCGCTCCAGCTGCCGTGGAGCCACCTCACCGACGTGCCCGAGCTCGGCGACGAGCTGCTGGACAAGCTGGTGGCCCAGTCAGACGCCCAGGCCGGCGGGCGCTCGATCGCCGAGCTCACCCGCGTGCGCGACGATTGCCTGATCGCCGTGCTGCGGGGTCTCAAGGGCGCGGGGTTCGCCGCCGGCGAGGTGGTGGCGCTGACCGAGCGCGAGCTCTACGAGCGGGCCGGGGCCCGGACCGGCCGCCCGCCCCTGCCCGACGGGCGCCTGCGCCTGCACGAGGCGCTCGTCGAGCCCTCGTGGATCGATTACAACGGCCACATGACCGAGCACCGCTACCTCGAGGTGATGGCCGACACCACCGACGCGTTCCTGCGCGCGATCGGGGTCATCGGCCCCTACATCGACACCGGGCGCTCCTACTACACGGTGGAGACCCACATCCGCCACCTGGGCGAGGCCCGCGGCGGCGACCGCATCTCCGTGGCCACGCGGCTGCTCGGCCACGATGAGAAGCGCCTGCACCTGTTCCACGAGCTGCGGCGCGACGAGGATGACGGGCTCATCGCCACCGGCGAGCACATGCTGCTGCACGTCGACCGTGACGCCGGGGCCACCACGCCGGCGGCGCCCGAGATCCTGGTGGCGCTGCAGGAGATCGCCGCCGCCCAGCGCGAGCTGCCCTGGCCAGAGGGCGCGGGCAACCAGGTGCGCGGGCCGCGGGTCCAGACGGTCTGAGCGGCCGCTCGGGCGGCGGCGGTGGGCGGCGGCGGCGGGCGGCGGCGGCGGGCGGGCGGCCCCGGATTGGCGGGCCGCGGGCGGCCGGCCGCGGGCGGCGGGCGGGTCAGCCGGAGGCGAGCGTGTCGGCCAGGAAGCGCTCCTTGGCCAGCAGCTCCTGCCCGGCGTGCAGCGTGCGCGACACGGTGTGCGCACGGCGGCCGTGACGGACCTTGTAGCGGACCGTGGCCTTGCCCGTGACCACCCGCGTGAGCGTCCCATCGCAGCGGTCCTGCACCACGAACGCGCCCTTGCGCATGCTCATGGAGCTGGCGGCGCCGACCGCCACGTAGTTGCCCTTGACGACCCCCTTGAGGGATCGGACCACGCCCCGGCTGACCCGGCCCGCGCGCGTGCACTTCGCGTGGGCGACCGCGCCGACCGGGGTCTGGAGCACGAGGTCGACCGGCGGGGGCACGCCCTGCGCGGCCTTGGCCGCCTGCTTGACCGCGAACAGGCCCTCGGAGAAGGTGCCGTTGTCCGCGTCGTGATCGTGGTTGGTCGGGCTGAGGGTGTCGGCGGCGGTCGTCATCGACACCGTGCCGTTGAGCGCGTCGACGGTCGAGCCGATCGGGATGGAGATCGCGCCCGACGCCGACAGCGGCACGTACTGGTTGCTGTTCCTGCGCCTGATCAGGATCTTCCCGGACAGGATCGACACCGTGGCGGTCTTGCCGGCCACCGGTGCCGAGGCCACCGTCGTGGTGGCGTTGCTGCCGAGATGCACGACGTCGCCCTCGTAGCCGGCGCCGATGGTGTCGGTCCCCGGGTGGGTCGGGGTGTAGGTGAGCGAGCAGCTCGAGGACCCCGGGTGGCCGGACAGGGGGCTCAGGGCGCAGTGCCCCGGGGTGGCGAAGGTGCCGCTCGGACTGGTGAACAGGACCGTGCCGCCCGGGCTCACGGTCGTGCCGGCCGTGTTGGCGACGACGTCGGTGCAGGTCGAGGCCTGGCCGAGCAGGAGCTGGCTCGGCGAGCAGGACAGCGTGCCGCTGGTCGGCAGTCGCGCGCCGCCGAGACTCTGCGGGGTGACGGTCACGGTGTCCGAGGCCGAGACCGGCCCGGCGGCGTCGGAGGACACGATCGTGGCGGTGTTGGTCACAGAGGCGGGCGCGCTCGCCGGCACGTTGGCGGCGACGTCGATCGTCGGCAGGGTCGCCCCGATCGCGGTTGGCGCGCTGGACGTGCAGCTCACGCGCGTGGAGACAGACGCCCCGCAGTTCCACCCGGAGCCACTGGGCGTCCCGGCCAGCGTCTCACCGGCGGGCAGTGGGTCGGTGACCGTGAGCGGCTGGGTCTCCGATGCGGCGCTGCCGGAAGCAACACCGCCGGTGAGCGTGTAGACGATCGTGCCGCCGGCGGTGGCCCGGTTGCCCGAGGTGTCGCTGGCGGCCAGCGTCAGGGTGGGCGGCGGGGGGTTGATGGTGGTGGCGACCACGTTGCTGATCTCCTGGATCCCCGCCACGCCTCCGGTGGCCGCCGAGAAGGCGAAGGTCAGGCGCGGGGGCAGGCCGGTGACGCTCGAGCCGGTGGCCGGGTTCAGGTAGGAGGTGGGAAGCGCCCCACTGATGATCGGCGTGTAGCTGCTGCCGCCGCTTGGGTCGATGCCAACGCTGAACGTCCGGGTCACCGGGTCGATGCGGATGTGGATGCCGCGCTGGGCGCCGGTTCGGGTCGACCCCGGGCTCAGGAGGGAGAACTGGTTCATCGGATTGCTCGCGAGAGCCTGAGTCCCGGTGATCAGGCAGTAGCCCGCGGTGCCATTGCCCGGACCACGGACGACGACCTGGTTGCCGGTGTGGCCGGTGCCGGTGCTGGCCCACGTCGGATCGGTGCAGCCGGTGCCGTCGGTCTGGGTGTTGCCGTAGTTGCCGAAGACGTCGAAGCCGATGCCGAGGTAGCCGAACGGGAGCCCGGGTAAGACAGCGGCGTTCGGCGCATAGCCGAGACCCCCACCAGCCCCGCCGCCGAGGCCGGGAAGCGGGGGAGCGACGCTGAGCGCGAACGACATGCCGTCGGCACCGCCGTCGTATTGGTACTGGTCGTAGGTGACGTCAAGGCCCGCGCTCGTGGGAAACGTGCCGTTGTAGACCAGCGACGACTCCTGGCCGCCGGTCGTGGTGGTGAGCCGGAGCACCCCGCTGCCGGCCGCGTCGGCCCCCGATCCGAGAGCACAACCGGGAACGGGAGTGCTCGACGTGGTCGCACCGGCCGTCAGGCACGGCATTCCGGCAGTCGCAGGCGTCGTGTGCCCGTTGGGCTCTGCCAACACCGGTGCGGCCGTCGTCGCGTTGCGGAAGGTCTCGTTCAGCAGCGTCGTGCCGGCGGCCATCGCTCCGGCCGGCACCGCCATCGTCCCGGCCATCACCAGCACCCCCACCAGCCACCTGCGCCCCGGTCCCATCACGTCCCCCCTTATTGCGGCCCGGAGTGGGCCTTCTTCCTGCCGCCGGCCGGGCACTGGGTCCGTGGCGTCAGCGAGCCGGGCATCAGGCACATGAGCTTGGAGGCGACCAGCTTCCCGTTCCTGGCGGTGTAGGCGAGGTAGCCGCCGATGGCGCCGTAACGGTAGTCCTTGGTCCCGGTCGCCTTTTTGGTGGCCCAGATCTCGAGCTTGTCGCCATCGGGGATGTGCTTGCCGGCCATGTGCTTGAACGTGACCGAGCTCGCCCGGGCGCCCGCCGTCTGGCTCATGTTGATGCCGCACCGGCGGCAGCGCACCTGCACCTTGGCGCCGCCGGGGAGGTTGGACACCGTGAACGACGACAGCGTCGTGCCGCTGGTGGCGCCGGTGAAGTTGTAGTGCGGTGTCGGGACGATCGTCGGCGGACAGCCGGCGAACGCGCCCACGCCCTTCAGGGTCGGACAGTGATCCTGCAGGTCGAGGGTCATGTCCCCGTCGTGGTCAGGGAAGAACGTCACCTTGAGGTCGAGCTGACCCCCGCCGATTCCCGCGGCCGTCTGCACCCCGCCGATCTGGACGGTGTAGCGGTGGTGGGCCTGGAGCTCGGTCGGCTCGGGCAGGTCGTTGGTGAAGGTCCCCGTCGTCTGGCAGTCGATCTCCTGGGTGAGCAGGAACGTCTGCGGGCTGTACTGGTAGAGCGCGATCGCGGTGCGGAACCCCCCGGCCGTTGTGATCTCCACCCCGCCGGGGATATTGGGGCGCAGGTCGTACCAGACCGTCTTGCCGTAGGTGACGCCGAAGCAGGAGGTCGGCTCCGCGCCGCCGCCGCTGGTGACCATGCCCCCGGGGTCGGGGTTGAACAGGTCGGCCTGCGTCGTCGCGTCGGTGGTGTCCACGAACGTGTTCAGCGTCTGAGGCCGCTCCCCGGTCGTCTCTGACGGCGCGATGACCGCCGAGGTGAGATAGGCGTCGTTGCCCGGCGGCTCGGCGAGTGCCGCCGACGGCACGATCAACACCGCGCCGGCCAGCGCCAGCCCGATGAGCGTCCTGAACCTCACCGTCAACCCTGCCCTCACCCAGCCCCCTCGGCGCTCGGTCTCCCTGACGCGATTATCCCGTCCACCCGCGATCGGGTCAAGGCCACAACCCGCCCGGCCGCGGACCTCTCTAAATTTCCTTTGAACCTATTTGTGCAGGGCGGGCGGAGCGCCTAGTCTACGTCGGCCGCCTGTTTTTCAGTTAGGACAACAAAGAGCCGGAGGAGCACATGTCCGAGAAGATGTGGGATGGAGAGCCGTTTTGGGGGCTCGGCTATGAGTGGGATCCCGAATGGGTCCTGAGCGATCGCCAGAAGGAGTTGCGGGACCTCCTCATCGAGCTCTCCCAGAAGGAGATGCGCGCCAACGCCAAGATCTCCGACGACAACCTCGAATACCCGCGTAAGAACCTCGAGCTGCTCGGCGAGCACGGCTTTCTGGCGCTGACCGTCCCCGAGGAGTACGGCGGACTGGGCGAGGATCACGTCGGCTTCCACATGGTCTGCGAGACGATCGCGCGCTACGCCTGCGCGTCGACCGCCATGTGTTACGTGATGCACATGGCCGCGGTCAACACGATCATGCTGCGCCCCACCCCCGAGCTGATCGACAAGTACATCCGGCCGCTGGGCAGCGGCAAGATCGGCACGCTGTCCTACTCGGACCCGGAGACCGGCTCGCATTTCTGGTACCCCTTCTCCTCCAGCGCCGAGCGCTCCAACGGCGGCTACAAGGTCAACAAGAAGGCGTCGTGGACGACGTCGGGTGGCTTCGCCGACTTCTACGTCGTGCAGACGACCAGCCCGGACTTCTCCGGCTATGACGACCTGTCGGTGTTCGTCATCGACGGCGAGGACGTCAAGGCGCAGCCCTCCACCTGGGACGCGCTGGGCCTGCGCGGCAACCAGTCGGGCCCGATCCAGGTCGAGGACGTCTCGATCCCCGGCTCGCAGATCGTCGGGCCCGAGGGTGACGGCGCCGCCTCCAACGACGAGGCGGTGGACCCGTGGTTTTTGATCGGCTCCTCGGCGGTGTGGAACGGCCTCGCCCTCGGCGGCATCGACATCGCCAAGCGCCAGACCACCCGCAAGAAGCACGTGGACGTCGGCCTGCGCGTGGCCGACTACCCGACCATCCAGGACTACGTCGGCGAGGCCCTGATGGACACGAACGCCTGCCGGCTGTTCGGGTTCTCGGTGGCCCAGGCGATGGACAACGCCACCGACCACAATCGCAAGCGCATGGCGCCCGGCGAGTTCGCCCGCGCCAACTTCCTGCACTGGGCGTGGCAGATCAAGTTCGAGGCGGCCAAGAACACCGCGCACGTCGTGGACAAGATGCTCCACGCCTGTGGCGGCACCGGCTACAAGCGCGACATGGAGATGGAGCGTTACCTGCGCGACGCCAAGGCCGGTTGGGTCATGGGCCCGACCAACGAGGTCCTGCGCCAGTTCGTGGGCAAGGCGGTCCTGCTCGGCTTCGACAGCCTCGACTACTGGAACCAGACCTACAACCGCCGCGCCGTGGAGAACGAGGTCAAGAAGCTCGACGCCGACGGCAAGCGCAAGCTCGCCGAAGAGCTGCTGGCGCAGGTGGAGAAGGCGTCGGCGCCGGCCTAGCGGGGCACGCGTCATGGCCACCCTCGCCCCATCGGGTCTCCTCGTCGTCGACCGCGCGATCGAGCGCTACCCGGTCCGCCCGGGCGGCGTGACGGTGGTCGCGCTCGGCGGCGACGACCAGTTGCGGATCATCGACCGCTACGGCGGTCAGGTCGCCGAGCTGACGACCGTCGGCGCGGGATTCGGACCCACCCACCCCACGCCCGACGCCGACGCGACGGTCCTGCGCGCCCGGGGAGTGCCGGTGGCGGGGCTGGATCCCTCTGAGGCGCGCTGCGTGCGACTGTTCGGCCCCGATTCGGCGCCGGGCGCACAGCTGGCCTTCACCGCCGTCGGCGACACCACGGTCGCCGTCGGCGCACCGGGCGGACGGGTCATCGACGGGGACGCGCCGGCCACCGAGCTGGCGCTGGAGGTGCGCCGGGCGGCGCCGCGCCCGGAGGTGGAGCTCGAGCTGCCGGCGCCGCTGGCCGAGCCGCGGCTGGACTTCCGCATCGATCCGGCGTCCGCACAGAGCTACGAGGTCCGCGAGGGCGAGTACATCCAGATCATCGATGTGCGCGGCAAGCAGTGCTCGGACTTCCTGGCCTTCCACGCCGCCAAGCTGCACAGCGGCCTCGAGCGGGGGCTGGACAGCACCGTGACCCGGACGCTGATGGGCAGCGCCTATCCGCAGCCGGGCCTCTATCGCAAGTTCTATGACCTCGACATGGACCCGCTGGTCGAGGTGGTGCGCGACACCGTCGGCCGCCACGACACCTTCGCCCTCGCCTGCCAGGCCAAGTACTACGAGGACATGGGGTATCCCGGGCACGTCAACTGCACGGACAACTTCAACGGCGCCCTGCGGGCGTTCGAGGTCGCTCCGCGCAAGGGCTGGGAGGCCCTGAACTTCTTCTACAACACGACCTTTGACTCCAACATGCAGCTCGCCTTCGACGAGCCGTGGTCGCGTCCGGGCGACTACGTCATGCTGCGGGCGGCGAGCGACCTGGTGTGCGCGTCCTCGGCCTGTCCGGACGACATCGATCCATCGAATGCCTGGGAGGTGACAGATGTCCACGTGCGTGTCTACTCGCCCGAGAACCGCTTCTCGATGGCCGTCGCCCGGCGCGTGACCGCCGATGCCGAGGCGGTCCTCACCCGTGAGACCGGCTTTCACTCGAAGACCTCGGAGCAGACCCAGAGCTTCGTGGAGTACCGCGGCTACTGGCTGCCCCACTGCTTCAACAACGAGGGCGGCATCGCCGAGTACTGGGCCTGCCGCGAGCGGCTGGCGGTCATGGACCTCTCCCCCCTGCGCAAGTGGGAGGTGCTGGGGCCGGACGCCGAGACCCTGATGCAGAACATCGTCACCCGCAACATCCGCAAGCTGGCGGTGGGTCAGGTCGTCTACACGGCGCTGTGCAACGAGACCGGGGGCATGATCGACGACGCCACCGTGTTCCGGCTCGGCCAGGACAACTTCCGCTTCATCGGCGGCGACGAGTACGACGGGATCTGGATGCGCCAGGTGGCCGATCGCCTGGGGCTGAAGGTGTGGATCAAGCCCACCACCGACCAGCTGCACAACATCGCCGTCCAGGGACCGTTGAGCCGCGAGGCGCTGGCCGAGTTCGTGTGGGCGCCGCCCTCACAGCCGTCGCTGCAGGAGCTCAAGTGGTTCCGCTTCCTGGTGGGGCGCATCGGGTCCTACGACGGCGTGCCCATCGTCGTTTCGCGCACCGGCTACACCGGCGAGCTCGGCTACGAGATCTTCTGCCACCCGTCCGACGCCGAGGCGGTGTGGGACGCGGTCTGGAAGGCCGGCGAGCCGCGCGGGATCAAGCCCCTGGGGCTCGAGGCGCTCGACATGCTGCGCATCGAGTCCGGGCTCATCTTCGCCGGCTATGAGTTCGACGACCAGGTAGACCCGTTCGAGGCCGGGATCGGCTTTGCCGTGGGCCTCGACGGCGAGGACTTCGTCGGCCGCGACGCCCTGCTCGAGCGCCGCGAGCACCCCCAGCGGACGCTGGTCGGGCTCGAGCTCTCCGGCAACGAGGTGGCCGGCCACGGCGACGAGGTCTACGTCGACCGCCGCCGGGTGGGGGTGGTCACCAGCGGCACGCGCTCGCCGCTGCTGCGCACGTCGATCGCCCTGTGCCGCATGGCTGTGCAGTACTCAGAGATCGGGACGGAGGTCGAGATCGGCAAGCTCGACGGGCTCCAGAAACGGATCCCCGCGACCGTCGTACGATTCCCCTTCTATGACCCGGAGAAAAAACGCCCGCGGTCGTGAGTGATCGAGAGGGCGTAGCGCGCCTGACGCGGGTGGCCAAGGTGGCGCCGCCCACGGAGAGCACCGGCCTGATGCCGCCGATGCGGGCCCGGTCGTCGCCTGGGCCGTCGGGGCCGCCCAGCGCCGGGCGGGGCAAGACGCCATTGGCTCCCCCGCCCCCAGCCTCGCTGGGCGCGCCCACCGGAATCGCCAGGCTGACGCCCCGCTCGCAGGCGGCGGAGGCCGCGGCGCGCGAGCTGCGCAACGTGATGGGCCGCTTCGCCACCGGGGTGACCGTGGTCACCACCACCCACCGCGACACCATCCACGGCATGACCGCCAACGCGTTTCTCTCGGTGTCCCTGCGTCCGCCGCTGGTGCTGGTGTCGCTGGGGCGCTGCCGGATGAGCGAGATGCTGCCGCGCACCGGTCGCTACGGGGTCAGCGTGCTGGCCTCAGACCAGGAGCACTTCGCCGCCCACTTCGCGGGCCAGCGCACCTCGGAGACCGAGCCGACCTTCGTGTGGGAGAACGACCTGCCGCTGCTCGACGGCGCCCTGGCCCACGTGGGCTGCCGGGTCGTCGACGTGCACACCGCCGGTGACCACGTGCTGTGGATCGGCGAGGTCGAGCACCTGTATCACCGCGAGGGCGAGCCGCTGCTGTTCTACACGGGGCGGTTCGGGACCCTGCGCGAGACCGAGGACCGCGAGAACGCCGCGGCGCAGCGGGCCGGCGGCGAGAAGTAACCGCCGGGTTCCGGCGTCCGCCGCGAGACCGGCCCACCTCAATCACCGGGGATCGGAAGCGCGGCTTCGAGTGGCCACGGCGATCCACGGGGGTTGTGGTCGATAGTGCAGCTATTTCCTTCACTATCGACCACAACCCCGGCTCATTCGGGTCGGCGCCCACCGCCGGGCCGCCGTTCCCCAACCCCCTAGCCCCCCGGGGCGATCCACACCAGGCACCCCGCCCGCCGCCGGATCCGCCGCGCGGCGACGGTCCGCCACCACCGCGGGCTGCGCCGCGGATCGGGCCCCAGCACCACCAGCCCGGCGCCCCGCTCCTCGATCAGCTCCAGGAGCGCCGCCAGCGGCCGGCGCGAGGAGATGCGCAGCAGCTCGGTCGGCACGCCTCGGGCGGCCGCCCGCGCGGCGGTCTCGCGGACGGCGTCGAGGTCCTCCTCATGGGGCAGGGTGGCCACCTCTCGCGCCAGGACCAGGGTCGTGGGGTGCGGCGGCAGCCACAGCATGTTGGCGATGATCAGGCGGGCGCCGGTGTCCAGCGCGCTGTCGATGGCCATCCGCTCGGCCTCGGGGTGCACCCGGACCGACAGGGTCGCGAGCACCACGGGGCGCGCCGCCGCGGCGCTGTGAGCTGGATCACGAGCGGCGGCGTCGGTGCCTTCGCGCTGGCGCAGGAGGGGCATGAGGCGATCGCGCACATGGTCGCACGGGCGTCGCATCGGCCATACGGAGCACCTCCCGCACGCACCCCGCTCCCTCCGTACAAACTTGCCTAACCCTGTTTGACCCAATTTGTACAAACTGGTATAACCGCGCCAACAGGCGCCGGGGCTGCCGCCTAACGGATGAGGTCCCCGGCGCGCCGCAAAAATCAGGAGGGACGAGGCTTGGCTACTGCCACCGTCGAGGAGGTACAGCTCCTCAAGACGCTGCGCTGGTGGGATGGATTCGTCATCGCGCTTTGCAACCCCGGCTTCCTGCTCGGCAGCCTCGGATTCACGTTGGGAATCTTCGGGGTTGGGGGTTCGATGATCCTGTGGGGGCTGTCGGCGACGATCGGCTTGCTTCAGGCCTGGATCTACTCCGAGCCGGCGACGATGTTCGGCCACCGCAGCGGCGGCATCGCGCTCTACGCGCACGAGGGCTGGCGCAAGTACACGACCCTGGTGGGGCCGCTGTCGGCATTCGGCTACTGGATCGGCTGGTCGGTGGTGCTGTCGATCTTCGGCAAGATCATCGGCGACCTGGCCACCTCCCAGTGGTGGCCCACCTCGGGCCTGTCGATCGGCTTCCTGGGCAACACGCTGACGCTGTCGTCCTTCATCGCAATCGGCTGCATCATCTTCGTATGGGCGTTCAACATCTTCGGCCTACGGCCGGCGGTGTGGTTCACCTACGCCTGCGCCGGGTTGCTGATGGTGCCGCTGGCCCTGTTCATCATCGTCCCCTATTTCACCGGCCACTGGCACAGCTCCAACGTCCACACGACCTTCACCGGCCCCTGGGGCGGGATCAAGATCGCGCTGGTCTACATGTTCATCCTGGCCTGGTCGGCGTACGGCACCGAGGCCTGTGCCACGTTCGCGCCGGAGTACAAGTCCATCCAGGACACCCACAAGGCGCTGCGCTCGGCGGCGACGTTCATGTTGCTCGTGTGCATCCTGCTTCCGCTCGGTCTGGGCGGCGTGGACGGCGTCTCCAAGGCCGTGACGACCGGCGCCGAGGGCCAGTTCTACACGCAGGCGATGGGAACCCTGGTGGGCCACGGCGCCGCCAGCTTCTTCACCATCTGCATCATCGCCAGCCTCCTGCTGTCGATGACCTCCTCGACGTCTGACGCCGGCCGGGCCCTGTTCGGGATCTCACGCGCCGGGATGACGATCAAGCAGTTCGGCGTGCTCAACCGGTGGCACGTGCCGGCCCGGGCCATGACGCTGGACCTGACGGTCAACATCCTGCTGGTACTGGTGATCAAGTCCAACCTGGCCATCCTCTACATGAGCAACATCGGGTACGTGATGGCACACGTGTTCGCGCTCAGCGGGTTCCTGCTGTTGCGCCGCGACCGGCCCAACTGGCCGCGACCGATCAAGGTCGGCAGCGGCTGGCTTCCCATCGCCGCGTTCCTGTGCGTGCTGAACCTCCTGTTCCTGGTCGTCGGCGCTCTGGCACCGCAGCTCAACGGCTACGGCACCTGGACCGACTTCTGGATCGGGATCGGCGTGCTCATCGGCTCGCTGGTGTTGTTCGTCTGGCGCCGTGTCGTCCAGGACAAGGAGGGCGTGCACATGCGCGAGGATGTGCCTGTGGTCCCCTCCGCCGAGGAGTCGGCTGAGCTGGGCATCCCCGTTCAGAGCGCGGCGGCCATCGCGTGATCAAGACCATCCTCATCGGCTACGACGAGACGGATCCCGCGCGGCGCGCGCTGGAGCGCGCCGCAACCCTGACCAAGGCGTTCGAGGCCAAGCTGGTGGTGACCAGCGTGGCGCCGGTGACGGCTCCCGCATCGGCTCGGTCGATCGGGACCGACCCGGTCGACACCGCCGGCGATCACCGCGCCGAGCTTCACGATGCCCACGTCTACCTGGAGACCCAAGGGGTGACCGCCGACTACATCGAGGCGGTCGGCCACGAGGCCGAGTCGATCCTGGAGGCTGCGCGCGAGCGCTCCGCCGACATGATCGTGGTGGGCACCCGCGAGGTCGGGCGGCTCCATCGCCTGTTGGGCCAGAGCGTGTCGGACGCCGTCTCGCACGGCGCCCACTGCGACGTACTGATCGTCCACTAGGCACAGGCTTGATTCCGCGCGGCCTCCCGCGGCCGCGCGGCGATCAGCCGTGCACGGGCGCGCTCGGCGATCAGCCGTGCACGGGCCGGCGCGGCGATC
The DNA here is from genome assembly GCA_963758035.1 of uncultured Actinomycetota bacterium. Lineage (GTDB taxonomy): Bacteria > Actinomycetota > Thermoleophilia > Solirubrobacterales > Solirubrobacteraceae > Palsa-465. Next base: position 441,805 of record CAVWTW010000007.1, on the reverse strand, counting down.
AGCCGTGCACGGGCCGGCGCCCCCCGGCCGGGCATTGCCGGCGAGGCGTGAGCGAGCCCGGCATCAGGCAGCGCTTCACCGGGACCCCGAGACCGCCGGCGCGGACGGTGTAGCGCAGGTAGGTGCCGATCGCGCCGTAGCGGTAGGTGCCCGTCCCCGACGGTCGCTTCGTCGCCCACAGTTGCAGCTCCGCGCCGGCCGGCACCGTTCGCTTCAGCAACCCGCCCATGCTCACCGACGCGGCGTGCGCTCCCACGGTCCTCGTCTGCGCGAGGCCACAGGAGCACCGGACGATGATCCGGGCGGCGGCGGGCAGACCACCCACCAGGAACTGGGTGAGCATCTGTCCGGCCATGTTCCAGTTGATGCTGGGCGACGCCAACGGGGGACAGCCACCGAGCTTGAGGATGCCCGCCAGCGTGGGGCAGGCGTCGAGCGGGTCATAGACGCCGTCTCCGTCATGGTCAGGAACGAACGCTGCGGAGAACGCGGCCGACCCGGTGGCGGGACCCGCCGGCGTCGTGAGCGCTCCCACCTGGACGGTGTAGGCATCGCCCTTCTGCAGTTCGCCCGGGAGGTTGACCGTGTTGGCGCCACTCGGGCCCGCCTGGCAGCCGAGCCGGGCGACGATCTTGCTGGTCGTCAGACTCCAGCGGTAGACCGCGATGACGTTCGGCACCCCGTTGGCGGTGAGCTGCAGGCCCTCGGGCACCTTGGGGTGGATGTCATACCAGATGGTCTGCCCGTAGCGGTCCGGGCCGCAGGTGAGCGGCTCGGGGCCCCCGCCGGCGAACGGCAGGCCCGACTGGTCGGGATTGAACAGGTCCCCCTGCGTGGTGGCCGCGGTGAGGTTCTCAGTGTCGTGGTAGCGGATCAGCCTCATGCCTGTCGTCGACCCCTGCGGGATGATCGTGGAGGACAGGTAGTTGTCATTGGGTGGCGGGGACTGGGCGACCGCCGGCTGCACCGCCCAGGCGAGCGACGCCGCGGCAGCTACGGCGATCAGCACCGGCGGTGACCTGAACACGATGGATCTCCTTCTCATCAGACAAATCTCCCCTTGATCAGGACGCCTTGCCCGGCGGTAATGGTCACCGGGTGCTCATGCTTGTGCGTCGGATGGATCGGCGTCACCGTGGCCTTCCCGCGTCCGACCTCGGTGAGCGTCCCGTCGCAGCGGTCGCTGACGATCCACGTAGCGTTCTCGATGGTCGTGATGCTGTTGGCGCCGATCGTCCGGAACACCCCCTTTGCGGTGCCGCTGATCGCCCGCACGGTCCCCTTGCCGGGCGACCCGGTGCGGTGACAGCGAGCTCTCGCCGTCGCGCCATGAGGCGTGCGCAGCTGCAGGTTCATCGGCGGGATCCCGAACGGCCGCCGCCCGTGCTTGAGATGCGCTCGCGCCTGCTTGGCCGTCATCTGCTCGATGGTGAAGATCGAGGCCGAGAGGCTGGCGTTCTGGAGCATCGGAGGGCCGCTCTTGGGCGCGCTGTAGCTGGCCGCGCTGGCCAGGTGCAGCTTGCCCTTCGTGGTGTCCACGGTGGAGCCCATCGGGACGGCCACGGTCGCGCCCTTGATCGGGCTGACCACGCCGGGGACCGGTGCGGCCCGCCCGTCGATGAGCGGCGCGAACGCGTGCGCCGACGGAAGCTCGATGGAGACGGTGCCGCTGACCACTGCCGCGTTGGCGGTCTTGCCGGCCACGGGGGGCGTCGCGAAGCTCGTGGGCACGCTCGCCGGCAGATGCCGGGCATCACCCTCGTACTCGGCGGTGACATCGTAGGTTCCCGTCGCGCGAGAGCCGAGCTTGTAGGTCACCGAGCACGCAGCCGGTGTGCCCGCCGGGCGCAGCGTGCACGTGCCCCCACCTCTGACGGCCGACGCACCCCTCACCGTGAAGGCGACCGATCCGGTGGGCCGCTCCGGCGACCCCCCAGTGACCGCGCCGACGGTCGCCTTGCACGTCGTCGACGCGCCGGGCGCCACCGTGCCCGGTGCGCAGAGCACGATGATGCTGACAGGAGGGCCAGTCTTGACTGTCAGGGGCGTCGATCCGGTCGATGCGACATGAGTCGTGTCTCCGCTGTACGCCGCCGAGACCTGCTCGGGTCCCAGCGCGGTCGGCGTCAGCGGCACATCGCAGCCCGCCGTCGCGCCGGCGCCCGACAGCATGCACGTCGAGGTGGTGCCGAACGACCCGGCCGTGCCAGAGAACGTCACGGTCCCCGACGGCGGAGCCGCGCCCGCGCCTGCCGGGTCGATCACGGTGGCCGCGCAGGTCGTCTGCGTCCCGAACCCGATCGGGTTGGGGGTGCACGTCACCGTGACGGCCGTGGGGTCCTTCTGGAACTCGTAGGCGCCGGTGTCGCAGTCTGTCTCGCCGACGCCGGGGCGGGGCAGCCCGCGCTGGTCGACGTTGTTGAGCACGGCCGCGCAGGCCCCGTGGCCGATCGCGGGGCTCCCCGGCGCCAGTGCCATCGTGTCCGTCGGACCCCCGTAGTTACCGAGCGGGTCCATCAGCGGGTTGACGCCGACCTGGTCTCCGGTCGCCGGCGGCGCGCACTGATCCGGGTTCTCCAGGTTGTCGCCGCCCGACGTGATGACCCCGAAGCAGTTCGGGCCCGCGCTGGCACTGCCTCCCGTCACGATGCTGTCGGTGAGCGTCGTCACCGTGCCGCTGGTGGAGTTGATGCCGATGTTCCCGCCGTCGCCCGCGGTCGTCTGATTGCCGGCCAGCGTGTCGCCGACGAGCGTGGCGTGGCCGTGGTTTGAGACCCCACCGCCGAGCGCCCCGGCGGTATTCCCCGTGATTGTGCTGTTGGTGATTTCGGCTGTTCCGGTCCCGTAGAGGGCTCCGCCCTCTGTTGAGGCACTGTTCCCAACCGCGGTGACCCCGTCGAGGGTGAGGACGCCGGCGTCGAACACCGCTCCGCCCAGGCCCGACCCGTCGCCATTCGTGACCGCGTTCCCGGACAGCGTGTCCGCCGTCAGCGTCGCAGTGGTGGTCCCGCCCACGAAGAGGGCGCCTCCCTCGGTCCCGCCGCCTCCGGTCATGGTGACGCCGGTGATGGTCAGCGTCGGGTCGCATTCGCAGCCGTTGAGAAGGGAGAAGGTCGAGTCAACGCCGTCCCCCGTGATCGTGGTCGACCGTGCGCCCTGCCCCTCGATCGTCAGCGAGATCGGGGTCGGGGAGAGCGTGGTGGCGGAGATGGTGATCCCACCGAATTGACTACTCAGATGCGGCTGCACCCCCGGGTCGATGACGACCGTATCGCCACTCACGGCCGACGCAATGACGCTGCGCAGCGTGCCCGAGCCGGGTGCGTTGCCGTCCGCACCCGAGGTGACATGCAGCGTCGCGGCGGATGCCGCGGCCACGACAGCCAGCCACACCAGCACCATCGCCATAGCCACGACGACACGCCCGGTGGCCTTACGGCCTAGGCCACGCCACCCCACTGTCCCCATCCCACGTCGGCCTTCCCCACGTCACCGCCCGGCCTATAGGTCCCCTTACGAACCGTCCAAGCCTATTGCAGACCCCACCGCGGCGAGCAGGGTCGGTCCGAAAAACTACTCAGGCTTAATCTTCCAGGTGGGCAACTCGGCGATCGCCTCGCGGTACTTGCGGCGGTGGATCGGCCGGAAGAACATGCTCCACGTCGTGGCCAGGATCCCGATCACGAGGAGGCCGCCGACGGCCTTGCCGACGAGGACGCACGCGATCACCGCCGCCAGCGCGAACACGCTGATGGCGATCGGGATGCGGCGGTAGCGCATCTGGGTGTCGCGGATGGCGGCGTACTGCTCCACCGGGATGCGGTTGGTGTTCCACGTCTTGCCGCACTTCTCGCACGTCCAGCGCTCGCCGTAGCGCAGGTAGCGCTTCTCCCCGCAGTCGCAGGAGAGGGTGATCGGCGGGCCGCGCCTGACCGACTTGGGCACACCCGCCGAATCCGTCATCAGTGCTCGGGCGGCTCCCAACCCTCCAGCACCGACGGCCGGTAGTGCTCACCGACCGTCCTCGAGCCCTGCACCCACGGCCCCAGCTCCGGCTGGGCGAACTTGGCGTGACGTTCCTTGAGCATGATTCCGTAGGAGTTCCCCGACTGCAGGTGCGTCATGAGCACCTTACGGGCAATCTCGTCCTCGCGTCCCTTGGGGATGTCGAAGTAGATCTTGATGAACGAGTTGGAGTAGCGGTCGAACACCGCCGGCACGCCGTCCTCGGCGAGCAGGGTGACGTCCTCCAGCCAGTTGATGTCCTCGCCCGGAGTGGCGGCGATGAGGTCCACGTCCTCCACCAGCGACATGTCCTCCTGGTACTCGAACCGCTTGCCCGACAGGTACTCGGCGTCGATGCCGAACACCTTCTCGGGCTCGCCGGGAACACGCATCACGTCGCTCATGCGCGCTCACCTCCCGTCGCGGCCTGCACCGGGTCCAGGTAGTCGATGGGGTTGGCCACGTGGCGCTCGAGCAGCCGCTCGATCCGAGCCAGCGTCCGCTCCTCCGACACTCCAGGGATGTAGTCGGTGCCGGCCAGCGGGACCTTCGCCATCGCGGAGGCCTCCACGGTCAGCGCGCACAGATCCTCGGGCTCGAGTGAGTGCACGTCGGTCTTCCCGCACGCCCGCGCCAGCATCTGACACTCCAGCGTGAGCGTGTGCAGGAAGTTGTAGACGCGGTTGGCCGCCTCGTCGACGACCAGGCGCTTGCGCAGCTCGGGGTCCTGGGTGGCCACGCCGACCGGGCAGCGCCCGGTGTGGCAGTGGTAGCAGCGGCCCGCGGGCACGCCGACCGTGCCCTCGTAGTCGGTGACGCCCGGGATCTCCTTGTTGCAGTTCAGCGCCATCAGCGCTGAGTGCCCGATGGCGATCGCGTCGGCGCCGAGGGCCAGGCACTTGGCCACATCACCGCCGTTGCGGATACCGCCGGCCACCACCAGGTCGATCTCGTCGGCCAGGCCGACGTCCTCCAGCGCCCGGCGCGCCTCGGGGATGGCCGCCATCAGCGGGATGCCCGTCTCCTCGGAGGCGGTGTGGGGGCCGGCTCCGGTGCCGCCCTCGGCGCCGTCGAGGTAGATGATGTCCGGGCCGCACTTGGCCGCCATCCGCACGTCGTCATAGACGCGGGCGGCACCGAGCTTGAGCTGGATCGGGATCTCGTAGTTGGTGGCCTCGCGGACCTCCTGGATCTTCAGCGACAGGTCGTCGGGGCCCAGCCAGTCGGGGTGCCGCGCCGGCGAGCGCTGGTCGATCCCGGCGGGCAGCGAGCGCATCTCGGCCACCTGCTCGGTGACCTTCTGGCCCATGAGGTGGCCGCCGAGGCCGACCTTGCAGCCCTGGCCGATGAAGAACTCGCAGGCGTCGGCGAGCATCAGGTGATGCGGGTTGAACCCGTAGCGGCTCTGGATGACCTGGTAGTACCACTTGGTCGACAGGTCGCGCTCGGGCGGGATCATGCCGCCCTCGCCCGAGCAGGTCGCGGTGCCGGCCATCGACGCGCCCTTGGCCAGGGCCATCTTGGCCTCCAGCGACAGCGCCCCGAACGACATGCCGGTGATGTAGACCGGGATGTCGAGCTCGATCGGCTTGGACGCGAAGCGAGCGCCCAGCACGGTCTTGGTCAGGCACTTCTCGCGGTAGCCCTCGATCACGAAGCGGGTCAGCGTGCCCGGCATGAACATCAGCTCGTCCCAGTGCGGGATCTTCTTGAACATCGAGAAGCCGCGCATCCGGTAGCGGCCGAGCTCGGACTTCACGTGGATGTCATCGATGACCTCGGGCGTGAAGATGTTCGAGTGGCCGAGCACGTTGCGGGCCACCGGTGCGTTCTCGTCAGCAGTTGCCATGGAACACCCCCTCCTAAAGGACGAGCTTGCGCTCGGATGGCTCGAGCGAGTCGTAGTTGTAGAGCTTCTTGCCGCACACGAACTTCTGCAGCGACGGTGGCGCGCCCAGCCCGTAGATGCCGAACTTGCGCGCGATGAACTCGGTGTCGGCGTCGGTCCACTCGCCCTCGACGCAGTCCACGCCCAGCGACTTGACCTTGCCGCCGACGTAGATCGTGCCGTCGTACATCGAGTCGCCCAGGCCGGGGCCGGCGTCGCCGCAGATGACCTGGCGGCCGCGCTGCATCATGAAGCCGGTCATCGAGCCGGCGCTGCCGAGGGTGATGATGGTGCCGCCCTTCTGGTCGATGCCGGTGCGGGCGCCGACCTGGCCCTTGATCACGAGGTCGCCGCCGCGGATGGCGGCGCCGGTCAACGACCCGGCGTTGGACTGGATCACCACCACCCCGGACATCATGTTCTCGCAGGAGGACCAGCCGACCCGGCCGGCGATCTCCACCTCGGGCCCGTCGATCATGCCCAGCGCGAAGTAGCCCAGCGACCCCTCGAAGCGGAGCTTGCAGCGGGTGAGGATCCCCGCGCCCAGCGAGTGCCGGGCGGCCGGGTTGAGCACCGTGACGTCGGTGACGCCCTGTTCGTAGAGCAGCCAGCGCAGCTCCAGGTTGATCTGGCGGGTGGTCAGCGGGCCCGCATCAAAGGTCGCGCTCGCGCCGTCGATCTCAGACACCCGCGGGACGCGGGCGTTGAGCTCCACCAGCCCACGGGCGTCAAACTGCGGCTCCTCAGCCGCCGCGCGCGGATGGTTCACCGTGTCCATACCATCACCGTGCTCTCGTAGGGGTCGTAGGTCTCGATCTCGTGGTCGATGACCGCGCGGATCGCCATCTCCTCAGAGGCCAGGGCCACCATGTCATCGCCCTCGTAGAGGACCAGGGGCTTGGCGGCGAGCTCGTCCTTGGCCACCCCCAGCGCGTCCTCGGAGACGCAGATGTAGGTGAAGACGCCGTCCAGGTCCTCCAGCGAGTGATGCATGGCGTCCTCGAGGGAGTCGCCGTTGGCCATGCGGTCGGCCAGGTACACGGCGATGATCTCCGAGTCGCACATCGACGCGAAGCGGTGACCCCGGGCCTCCAGGCGCCGGCGCCACTGGTGGTAGTTGGTCAGCTGACCGTTGTGCACCACCGCCACGTCGGAGAACGGGTAGGCCCAGTAGGGGTGGGCGTTGGCGATGTCGACGTCTGACTCGGTGGCCATCCGCACGTGGCCGATGCCGTGGGAGCCGAAATAGTCGTCCAGGCCGTAGGAGCCCGACACCGTCTTGGCGTCGCCGAGGTCCTTGACGATCTCCAGCGAGTGGCCCAGCGACAGCACCTCGGTGTGGGGCACGGACTCGATGTAGTCGGCCAGGTGCTTGAGGTCGCCGTGGTAGTCGACGGTGGCACTGAACGTGTACTCGTTCACGTCCTCAGTGCTCTTGATGTCCGCCCCCGCGCTACGAAGCCGCGCCTCCACCTCACGGCGGCGGCGGCGGACGTCATCGGCGAAGTCCATGTCGCGCGGCGCGGTCGACTCCGCCAGGTTGATGCGCACCACCAGCTCGTGGCCGGGCGCGTGATACAGCGCGTAGCCGGTCGAGTCCGGGCCTCGGTGCTTCATCGACTGCAGCATGCTGGTCATGTCGCGGCCGATGCGATGGGCACCGTTGCCGTTCCTGTAGATGATCCCTGCGATTCCGCACATGTCGTGTCTCCGATAGGGGCGCTGTGGGTGGCCCGATTACGGGAGGACCTCCAGGTACTCGTCGCGCTCCCAGTCGGTGACCGCGGCGAGATAGCGCTCCCATTCATCGCGCTTGTAGTGATTGAAGACCTTGTAGAGCCGACCGGGCATGGCGCTCTTGATCACCTCGTCGGCGGCCAGCGCCTCCAGCGCCTTGCCCAGGCTGTCGGGCACCTTCTCGATCTCGGCGCCCTCCTGGAGCAGGTCGTAGGTGTTGCCCTGCTGGGGCGGGCCCGGGTCGATCTCGCGGCGCACGCCGTCCAGGCCGGCGCGCAGCAGCGTGGCGACGGTCAGGTACGGGTTACACGAGGAGTCCACGCCGCGGTACTCGAAGCGGCCCTCGCCGGCCACTCGGACCGTGGTGGTCCGGTTCTGCCAGCCCCAGTTCTTGTAGATCGGCGCCCAGAACCCCGTGTCCCACATGCGGCAATACGAGTTCACGGTGGGATTGCCGACGCACATCAGGGCCGGGAAGTGCTCCAGCATTCCGCCCAGGAAGTAGCGGGCGAACTGCGAGAGCTTGGCGGGGCCGTCCGGGTCATAGAAGACGTTGGTGCCCTTTTCGTCGATCAGCGTGAAGTGATGGTGATGGCCGTTGGCCGACACGCCGGTGAACGGCTTGGGCATGAAGGTCGGGAGCAGATCGTGCTTGCGGCCCACCGCCGCGCACACCTGGCGATAGGTGGTGATGTTGTCCGCCGTGCGCAGGGGGCGATCGAAGCGGAAGTTGAGCTCGAGCTGGCCGGGGGCGTCCTCGTGGTCGCCGTAGCTCATGTCCAGCCCCAGTGCCTGGCCGTACTCGACCACGTCGAGCAGCACCGGACGCAGCTCCTCGAACTGATGAATGTGGTAGCAGTAGGGCTTGGTGACGCCCTGGGGCTCCTCGCCCTCGCGGGGCTTGCGCAGCCACATCATCTCGGGCTCGATGCCGATGAGGAACTGGAGGCCGAGCTCCTGCTCGAACTCGTGGGCGATCTTCTTGAGGTTCTGGCGCGGGTCGGCGTCCAGCAGGACACCGGTCTCGGTGTCGTAGCAGTCACAGAACACGCGGGCGACGCGGTTGTCCCAGGGGAGGACCGCGAAGGTGTCCAGGTCGGCGATGGCGGCGAGCTCTGACTCCTCGGGCCCGAAGCCGATGTAGTCGCCGTAGCGGTCGGTGAACAAGTTGGCGACGGCGCCGTAGACGAGCTGGTAGCCGCGTTTGGCAACCTGGGGGAAGAACGAGGAGACGACGCCCTTGCCCATCACCCGGCCGGTGACTGAGACCTGCTGGAAGTAGACGTACTTGATGCCCTCGGCCTCGATCCGCCGCGTGATGGCCTCGATCTTCTCGTCGCGGCCAGGCGCGTTGCGCGCCTCCTCGAGCGTCGCCGGTGCGGGCACGATCCGCGGACTCGAGAGGACCGTCTCTACGTTCCCGCCGAACTGCGGTCCGTCCACCTCTGTCGCCATCTCCACTCCTTCCTCATGGCCGCCGCGTCCGCGGGCAGCCGCAATGGGTCGATTTCCCTGGCCGGCCGGCACGCCGGCGTCACTGCCGCGACGATGCTCCCAGCCCGCCCCGGCTTCGCCCGCAGACGGCGTTGCTCCCCACCTCGCGGCCGCGCGACTGGACAAATTGGTACACGGCGCGTTTATACCAAGCGACCGTGAACATGGCAAGGCTCCGCGCTTGCGCGCGCGGCGGGGCCACGGTACCATTGCGTTGCCTCTTCCACAATAGTATTGCGCTATTGGCAACAATCGAACCAGGAGCCGCCGCCCGTGTCCGACCGCCTTCCCTCCTCCACCCCGACGCTGGTCATCGGCGCCGGCGTGCACGGCCTGTCCACCGCCTGGCATCTGGCCCGTCAGGGCCAGGAGGTCCTCGTCGTCGACAAGAGCGAGGTCGCGGCCGGCGCCTCCGGCATCGCCTGCGGGATCGTGCGCAACAACTACTTCCAGCCCGCCATGCAGGAGCTGATGGCCGCGTGCGTCGAGGTGTGGGAGTCAGAGCCCGAGAAGCTCCACTACCACCCCAGCGGCTATATCGCGCTCGGCCCCGGCGCCCAGGAGGAGGATCTCACCGCGGTCTACGAGCGTCAGCAGCGCATCGGCTACCCCTCCAAGCTCTACGTCGGCGAGCGCGAGGTGGCCGAGCACATGCGATCGCTCTATGACGACTGGCGCGCCCCCGGGCTCACGGTCTGCCTGCATGAGCAGGCCGGCGGCTATGCCTTCAACAAGGAGTCGATGCTCGGCCTCGCCGACCTGGCGCGCGCGGCCGGCGCCCGGATCGAGACCGGCGTCGAGGTGCTGGACTTCGCCACCGACAACGACGGCGCCATCACCCGCGTGCGGACCAGCGCCGGCGACATCGACGTCGAGCAGGTGGTGGTCGCCGTCGGCCCCTGGATCGCCTCGTTGTGGTCGATGCTCGACCTCCCCGGCCGCCTCGACGTCCGGCAGCCCGACGGGCACGTCGTCACCGACCAGCCGATGTGGACCTACTGGTACCTGCAGGAGGGCGAGGCCGCCTTCGATCCGGCCAGCTTCGTCACCAACGACGGCGCCTCCTCACCGGTGCTCCATGTCGACTCCGAGGCACCTCTGCACGCCGACGACGGGACCCTCATCACCGATGAGTTCTGGGGGGTGTACTTCAAGCCCGACCGCGACAGCGTCCAGGGCGGCGCCCAGCCGATCAAGCTCGGCAACACCTTCGACGTCGACCCCTACCCCACCGGCAGCGTCGACGCCGGCTTCCCCGACATGTGGTCAGCCTCGCTGTCGCACTGCCTCAAGCGCTTTGAAGGGGCACGCGGCAAGTACCGGCAGGTCCGCTCGGGCGGCGTCGGCGCCTTCACCGTCGACAACTTCCCGGTGTTCGATTACATGCGCCCCAACGTGTTCGTGGCCGCCGACTCCAACCACGGCTACAAGATGATCGCGGTGGGCAAGGAGATCGCCCGGGTGCTGCAGGGCGAGCACTCCTCGCTCCTACACCCGTTCCGCTACGAGCGCTTCGCCACCGGGGACCTGCACCCGGTGTCGCACAGCCCCTACCCCTGGAGCTGACCGCAGGCCGATCAACCGTCAGTGGCCGGCAATGAAGCGCAGCACCGCCGGCCAGTCGCTGGCGTGCGCGGCCTGCGTGGCGGCGGCGGTGCCCCCGTCGATGGCGACGGGCGCGTAGGGGATGTCCAGGACGATGTGCCCGGCGGCGGGGTAGTTGAGGTGGACGTGCGCGGCGCCGTCGTGCGGGAGCCAGTTCATGAGCTGATCGGCCTGGAGGTCGGACGCCCAGATGTCGTCGGCGCCGCCGCTGATCAGCATCACCGGTCCGCGAACGCGCGCCGCCGGGAGGCGCATGGACACGGGCACCGGCCGGCCGTTCAGGGTCCACGCGCTCATCGCCGCGCTGGCGGGCTTGGGCCGGCACGTCCCGTGATACGGGCCGTAGGGCAGCGCGGCGGGAGCCGATGCCACCACGCCGTGGACCAGGCCCGGCCAATGGCCCGCGACGAGCATCTCGGCCTCGGTCCCCCGCGACCCGCTGTGAACCCACACTCGCCGTGGATCCACGTCGGGCTGGGCCCGCAGCCAGCGGATCGCTCGTACGAAGTAGGCCAGCGGGATGTCCTGCAGCGCACACGGCAGGCCCGGCTCGTCGAAGTAGGCGAGCGCCAACGCGGGAATACCGTGCGACGCCATCAGCCCGGCGGCGGCGACCGTGTCCGCATCGCCGCCCTCCGAACCGCCCCATAGCACTACGGCGGGTCGCCGGCCGGCGCCCGGCGGGCGGAAGTACTCGCCCACGAACCCCTCCGCCGCGAGGGTCGTGGGGCGAACGGCGACGTCGGAGGCCCGGAGCAACTGGGTGAGGTGCGCGGACCCGAGCGTCCGTCCGCCGGCGTCCAGGGTCAGCGTCGTGACCGCCCCGTCCACCGACGGCGGCGGGCCGGGCGTGCGCAGGTGCTCTGACCACAGCAACCCCATCGCCGAGGCCACGCGGTAGCTGCCCGATACCGGCGCGGTGCGCGCCAGATTGACGACCCCGTCGCGGGGCGCGCGGAAGGTGGCGCTCGCCGCCCACGTGCCGTTGACCCGCGGGGTGCTCGCGTCGACCGTCACCCGCTCGCCGCGACGGAGATGCGACACCACGATCGTGCGCGGCCGGTCAAACAGCCCCACGGCCGGAGTGACCGTGACCACCGGGTGACCACCCGCCCCGGCGCCGCCCGAGCCAGAGCCCGAGCCGCCCGAGCCTGAGCCGGAGCCCCCCGAGCCCCCGCACCCCACCAGGGCAAGCGCGAGCCCTCCTGCCGCCATCGCCCCCGTCACCAACCGGCTCAGACGCATTAATCAAGACAATTTTACCCTCGCCCGCGGCGCTCAGCGCCGCACCTCACCCCCCAGGGCCACGGTGAGGTCAGCCGCCGCCATCAACAGCGGCTCGCGCAGCATCCGCCGCGCCGCCGCCGGCAGCCGCGACACCGGGCCCTGAACCCCCAGGATCGCCGCCAGCTCACCGTGGCGGCCGAACGCCGGCGCGGCCAGCGCGGCCAGGTCGGCCTCGCGCTCGCCCACCGCCTCGGCCCAGCCCCGCACCCGCACGGCGTCCAGCTCGTCGGCCAGCGCCCCCGGATCGGTGATCGTCCGGTCGGTGAACGGGGTGAGCGAAACCGGTCCCGCTCCCCCTCCCGGCCGCCCCGGCGACCGGCCGCCCGCGGCCTGCGCGCCCACGTAGGCCAGCATCACCTTCCCGGCGGCGGTGGCGTGCGACACGCTGGGCCGCCCGACGCGAGCCATGCTCACCACGCTGGAGGGCGAGGGCACGAAGTCGACGGTGATCGCCTCGGTCTCCCCCGGCACCGACAGCGTCGCCGTCTCCCCGGTCTCGGCGACGAGCCGCGCCAGCAGCGGCCGCGCCACCGTACGGACGTCGAGTGAGGCCAGCACCCGCTCGGACAATGTCACCAGCCGCAGGCCGAGCCGGTAGGGACCGCCGTCGCTGCGCATCACCAGTCCGGCGTCCTGCAGCGTGGCCAGCAGCCGCGAGGCGGTGCTGGCGTTCACCCCGATCCGCCGCGCCAGCTCGTTGACCCCCAGTGGGGTGTCCGACGCGGCCAGCGCCTCGAGCAGCTGCGTCGCCCGCGCCACCGAGCCCACCGCGCGGCGCGGCGTATCGCTGCGCTCAGCGGGCATGCGCCCGCTGGCGGTTGGGAGCCCTCGTGAGGGAATCAGCGGTCAGAAGCCCGAGCGGGGCCCCGCGCCCCGCGTCCGTTGGCGGCGCTGCGCGCGCCTCCCACCTTGCTCGCGACCCGCGCCGGACGCGGCGAGTCCAGCGAGCGCATCACCATCACCTCGATGCCCCCGGGGGCGAACAGGTCCCGCGAGTAGGCCACCCGGTCGTCGCGGCCGGCGAAGATGAGCTCCTCGAGCTCGAGGCCCGCGGTGGTGCCGGTGATGCCCAGCAGCTTCCCGGCGCGGTCGCGCGCGGTCAGCACCGCCGGCATCACGCGCGTCCGCGCGTAGGTGACCGGGATCCCGATGTCGATGAGCACGTCGAGCACCATCCGTCCCTGCTCCACCTCCACCCGCAGCTCGTCGATCTCGGGCAGCGCGATGCTGGGGTGGACCACGTCGTACATGACCGCCACGGGCGAGCCGCCGGCGACCAGCGTGCGCCACACCGACGTGCAGGGCTGCGCGGGCTCCAGGCCGAGCGCCTCGCACACCTCGCCGCCGACGCCGCGGTGCTCGATGCGCACGTCGACCGCCGACAGCTGCAGGCCCCGGCGGGCGGCCACCGAGGAGTAGGGCTCCAGGCGCTCCAGGCGCTCGCCGAACGCCGTCGGCACCGCCATCCGCCCCACGAACGTCCCGCTGCCCTGGCGCCGGACGATCTCCCCGCTCTCCTCCAGGCGCTGGAGCGCACTGCGCAGCGTCCCTCGCGACACTCCCAGCATCGCCGCCACCTCGTGCTCGGGCGGCAGCCGGTCCCCCTGGCGGTAGCGCCCGGGAGCCAGCCAATTGCGCAGGGCGCGCTCGGCGCCGTCGACCAGTGACGGCCGGTTGACCGACACGGGCTCGTCGGTGGTGACGACCGTCCCCGCCTTCCGTGGTGACCCTCCGCGTGTGATGTCCACGACTCCTCGGCCCGATTGATGTCGGGAGGAATCGTATTTGCCCGCGCGAGGGTGTGGTCAATCAGTTTTCAGTAGCCCAGCTTGTGCGCGGCCTCGTTGAGGCTGCGCTTCTTGGGCGGCTTGGCCTCGCTGGGGCGCTTTTCGTCGGCGGCTCGACGGCTGGTGCCGGGCCGGCTGAGGGTGGGAAGCGGGCGTGGGAGCGGCGAGTGTGTGGGGCGCATCGAGCCTCCTTTGGTCGCACGAGGACTACCCATCGGCGTCACCTTTCATGCGCTTTGGATAGGGCCTCTCGGCGGGCGACGTCGGCATCGCGACACAGGGTGCCGCGCCCGCCGGACGTTGCGCTGACAGCAGCGCCACGCGTGCCGCCAGATCCGTCAGCTTGTCTGCCGCAGGCTCCATCTGTCCGCAGAGATTCCTTTCGCCGCCCATCCCCTGACTCCTAGTTCGTCGCGTTCACTATCAACACAACGGATTAGAAGAGCCCTACCGTACGGCCGTTCTCGTCGATATCGATGTTAAGCGCCGCCGGGGTCTTGCCCAGCCCGGGCATCTGCACGATGTCGCCGCACAGCGGCACGAGCCAGCCCGCCCCGGTATAGGCGCGGATGTCGCGCACCGGGAGGGTGAAGTGCTCGGGCGCGTTGAGCAGCGTCGGGTCGGCCGACAGCGACAGGTGGGTCTTGGCCATGCATACCGGGAAGTGCCCCAGCCCTTCGCGGGTGAACTGGCTGATCTTGGCCTCGGCCTCGGGGTAGTAGTAGACGTCCTTGGCCCCGTAGACCTTCGTGGCCACGGCCTCAATCTTGTCCTGGATGGGCTCGTCATCCTGGTAGAGCTGATGGAAGGTGTTGGGCTGCTCGCACGCCTCCACCACTGCGGAAGCGAGGTCGGCCACGCCGGCGCCGCCCTTGGAGAAGCCCTCGTTGGCCTCCGCGGCGAACGCCCCGGCCTCCATGGCCAGCCGCTTGACCAGCTCGACCTCCTCGTTGGTGTCACCGGGGCGGCGGTTGACGGCGACCACGGCGGGGACGCCGAAGGTGGCGATCGTCCGCAGGTGATGGCGGACGTTGGCAAAGCCGGTCTCGATCGCCTGCAGCGCGGCCGAGCGCTCGGCCCGCGGGTCGTCCTCCAGGCCGGCGTGGTGCTTGATCGCCCGCACGGTGGTCACCAGCACCGCCGCCGACGGGGTCAGCTTGCCGAAGCGGCAGACGATGTCGAAGAACTTCTCCATGCCCATGTCAGCGCCGAAGCCCGACTCGGTGACCACGTAGTCGGCAATCTTCATGCCGACCTGGTCGGCTACCAGCGAGTTGTTGCCGTGGGCGATGTTGGCGAACGGGCCGCAGTGCATGAGCACCGGCTGGCCCTCGAGCGTCTGCACCAGGTTGGGCTTGATCGCGTCCTTGAGCAGCACCGTCATGGCGCCGGCCGCGCCGAGGTCCTCGGCAGTGATCGCCTTGGCGCCGTCGTAGGAGTAGGCGGCGGTGATCCGCGCGATGCGGCGGCGCAGATCCTGCAGGTCGCTGGCGACGGCCATGATCGCCATGACCTCCGACGCCGCGGTGATGTCGAAGCCGGTCTCGCGCGGGTAGCCGTTGGCCCGGCCGCCGAGGCCGACCGCGATGTTGCGCAAGGCCCGGTCGTTCATGTCCACGGCTCGGCGCCAGCCGATGCGCAGCGCGTCGATCTTGTGCGGGTTGCCGTGCAGGATCGAGGCGTCGATCATCGCCGCCAGCAAATTGTTGGCCGCGCTGATGGCGTGGATGTCGCCGGTGAAGTGGAGGTTGAGGTCCTCCATCGGCACCACCTGGGTCAGCCCGCCGCCCGCGGCGCCGCCCTTGATGCCGAACACCGGGCCCACCGAGGCCTCGCGCAGGCAGGCGACCGGGTTCTTGCCGATGACCCCGAGCCCCTGGGTGAGCCCGACCAGCGTCGTGGTCTTGCCCTCGCCGGCTCGGGTCGGGGTCATGCCACAGACACAGATGAGCTTGCCATCGGGCCGGTCCTTGAGCCGCTCGAGCACCGACAGCGACACCTTGGCCTTGTAGCGGCCGTAGGGCTCCAGTTCGTCGGGCTCGATCCCGGCGGCGGACGCGATCGACTCGATCGGCTGGAGTACCGCGTCCTGAGCGATCTCAAGGCTTGACTTCATCGGGCGTTCTCCCTCTTCTGGATCTCAGTGGCTGACGGCGGCGGCGGCGAGCTCGGACACGAGCTTGTCCTCATAGAAGCGCTCGAGTACGAACGGCGCGATGAGGTCGGGCTGGCGTCCGGTGGCCACCAGCTCGGCGAGCGTCTTGCCGACGATGGGGGCGGCCTTGAACCCATAGGTCCCCCACCCCGCCGACACGTGGAAGTTGTCGACCTCGGTCTTGCCGAGAATGGGGCTGTAGTCGGGGCTCAGGTCACACAGGCCCGCCCAGCTGCGCAGCAGGCGCGCCCGCTCGAGCTGGGGGAAGAGCTCCAGCGCGTGGCGGCACACGTCCTGCAGGAAGTTGAGCGTGCCGTTCATGCGGTACGTCGTCCACGGCTCGATCTCGGCGCCCATCAGGAACTCGCCGCGATCGGTCTGGCTGAGGTAGACGTGCATCTGCGAGGAGACGATGACCACGTCCAGCAGCGGCTTCATCGGCTCGGTCACGCACGCCTGCAGGATGTGGGTGGTGATCGGCATGGCCACGCCGGCCATGTCGGAGATGAGCGTGCTCCAGCCGGCGGTGCAGTTGAGCACCTGGCCGGCGTTGATCGTGCCGCGGTTGGTCTTGACCTTGGTGACCCGGCTGCCTGATCGCTCCATCCCCAGCACCTCGGTGTTCTGGTGGATCTCGGCGCCGCCCTGGTCGGCGGAACGGGCCAGCCCCCACACCACCGCGTCGTGGCGGATGATGCCGCCGGGCGGGTGATAGAGCGCACCCATGATCGGAAAGGTCGCGTCGGGGTTGTCCACCTGCATCGCCGGCGCGAGCTGCTTGATCTCGTCGGGGTAGATGAGGCGGCTGTCGATGCCCTGCAGGCGGTTGACCTCGGCGCGGTTGGCCATCACGAACATCGCGCGGTCGGCGTGGGCCAGCGTCAGGTGGCCGCACTGGGAGAAGAGCAGGTTGAAGTTGAGGTCCTGCGACAGGCCCTCGTACAGCTTGACGCTGGCGTCGTAGAACTTCGCGCCCTCGGGCGTCTTGTAGTTGGAGCGCAGGATCGTGGTGTTGCGCCCGGCCGCGCCTGACCCGATGTAGCGCTTCTCCAGGATCGCGATGTCCTTGATGCCGTGCTCGCGCAGGTAGTGCGCGGTGGCCAGCCCGTGAGATCCCCCGCCGACGATGACGACGTCATAGGAGCTCTTGAGGTCGCGCTGGCGGCGCCACATGCGCCGCTTGCGGAAGATGTCAAGCATGGGCCGCGGTCACCTCCTGCAGCGCGTCGGCGCCGACCGGGCGCCCGCCGAGGTGGCCGCCGGCGTCGGCCACGACTGACCACATGTACTCCCCGGTGGCCCACCCGAACAGGAACAGGTAGCGCTCCTCGTCCTCGCGGATGACCAACCCCGGCTGGCGACCGATCGACCCCGGCCGCAGTGCGCCGACCGGCGTCGCCTGGGGACGCAGGTCCAGGGCGCAGAAGCGGGCAAACGTTTCGCGCGCCAGCGGCCCCAGCAGCGTGAGGGCGGCGAAGTTGGAGGTGACATCCAGGACGTCGAGATCGTCGGCGGCCTCGAGCTCTGGCCGCGCGCCGATGACCAGCGCGCGCGTCTGAGTCAGCCGGCACCACCAGGCGTCGTCGCGGCGCACCGCGGTGCTGAACGGCAGCTCGCCGATCACGTCCGAGCTCCCCTGCAGCTCCACCTTGCTCAGGTGGCTGACGTCGGCCCAGCTCACCGTGTCCGTGGCGCTGCCGGCGCCGGTGAACTCGACGGCCACGTTGAAGCCGTCGCGAACCTCGAAGCGGGCGCCGGCGGCGCGCGCCAGCCGCTCCATCGGCGAGTGCGCCACGGCGTCGGGTGCCGACGTCTGATCCACCCTCAGGAAATCGAGGTTCACGAGCGCAGCACCTCCCCCTCGGGGTCATAGAACGGCTTGGTCTGGATCTCGGCGCTGAGCGTGCGCCCCTCGTCGGAGATGGTGATCTGGGCGCCGTCCTGGGCGAAGGCCTCGGGCACCCAGGCCAGCCCGATGGTGCGGTCCAGCACCGGCGAGTGGCGCGAGCTGGTCACCTGGCCCGCGGGCGCGCCCTCGGCATCCAGGACCACCGCGCCCTCGGTGGGCACGTCGCCGTTGGGCATGGTGAAGCCGACCAGGGCCACGCCGGCGGCGTGCTGGGAGAAGTGCTCGAGCGCCCATTTGCCGATGAAGTCCTGCTCCTTGTCGAGCTTGACGATCCACGGCATGGCGGCGCCGAACGGCGTGGACTCCGAGTCGGTGTCCTGGCCGACGATGATGTGCAGCTTCTGCAGGCGCAGGATCCGCTGGGGCTCCAGGCCGAATGGCCGCAGCCCATGCGGTGTGCCCGCCTCCATCAATGCATCCCACACGTGCTGGCCGTAGGCCGAGGGGAAGTGGATCTCATAGCCCACCTCGCCGACGAAGCCGATGCGCAGGATGAGGCACTGCACGCCGGCGATCCGGGCCTGCTTGCCGTCGAGGTAGGCGAAGGCCTCGTTGGAGCAGTCCAGGTCGGTGACCGCGGCCATGATCTCGCGCGCCTTGGGGCCGGCGAGGTTGACCGCCCCGACACCCTGGGTGACGTCGGTGAGATGGACCCGGTCGCCCCAGTCGGCCAGCCACCACGAGAACCACTCCTCCATGGCGCCGGCCCCGCTCGAGGTCGTCGTCACGTAGAAGGTCTCGTCGTCGATGCGGCACACCGTCCCGTCGTCGACGATCCGGCCCGCGTCGGAGCTGATCACGCCGTAGCGGATGCGCCCGGGCTTGAGGTTGGAGAAGCGGTTGGGGTACAGCCGGTCCAGGAAGTCCCCGGCATCGGGCCCGCGCACGATGAGCTTGCCCAGCGTGGAGACGTCGATGATCCCGGCGGCGCGGTTGACGTTCAGCGCCTCGCCCTCGGGGTCGCCGTAGTCATAGGCGCGGCGCCAGTCGCCCGCCCATTTCACGGTGGCGCCCAGCGCGCGGTGGCGGTCGTGGATGGCCGAGCGCTTGGCCGGTTCCACGGGCCGGCCGCCGAGGATCCCCATCGGCACGCTCACCCACGGCGGGCGCGCGGTGGTGACGCCGACCTGCTCCAGGCCCTGCCCGGTCTCCTGGGCCATCAGCCGCACCGACGGCAGCTGGCACATCCGGCCCTGGCAGGGCCCCATGGTGACCGTGGTGTAGCGCTTGGAGAGCTCGATCGAGTCATATCCCTCCTCGATGGAGAGGTGGACGTCCTTGCTGGTCACGTCCTCGCAGAAGCAGGCAAAGCACTTGCCGCGTCCGGCCCCGCTCACCGGCGGAGCCAGCGCGACGTCGGGATCGTGCCGCTGTCCGAGACGCTTCTGCAGGGCCACGGCGCGCGCGTGGGAGGCATCGTCGCCCCGGCCCACCGCCTGGGCGGCCCTCACCCCGGCCAGCTCGCCGGAAGCCGCCGCCATTTCGTCTGACTCGTGGCCCGCCACCTCGCCGGCGACGAACACGCCGTTGGGCACGTGGGCCAGGGCGAAGTGGCCGCGGCGGTCGTCGTAGACGGTGCGGGCGCCGGCCTGGAGCAGCAGCGAGGTGGCGGGGATGGTGCCGCCCGAGACGACCACCAGGTCGCACTCGAACGAGTGCTCGGAGCCGCCGGCGATCGGCTGGATGATCGCCTCGGTGACGGTCTTTGAGCCGCGGGCCTCGATGACGGTGTGGCCGGTGAACACGGGGATCCCGTCGCCACGCAGCGCGGCGGCCAGCTTGCCGGCGTCGGGGCGCAGGTCGGCGACGGCCACGATCTGGACGCCGACGGCGCGCAGCGCCTCGGCGGCGTGCAGACCGCGATCCGACGTGGTGGCGATGACCGCGCGCCGGCCGGGGCTGACCCCGTAGAGCGCGGCGAGGCGCCGGGCGCCGCCGGAGAGCATCACCCCGGGCAGGTCGTTGCCGGCGAACACCAGCGGCTGCTCGATGGCACCGGTGGCGAACACGTGGCGGGCGGCGCGGACCTGGTGCAGGATGTCGCGCTGCCACACCGGGACCATGCCGTCGAAGTAGCCCAGCGCGGCACCCTGGTCGATGATCTCGACGCCGGCCTCGCGCACGTCGGCGACGAGCGCGCCCAGGCCCTGACCGTCTGACTCGACGAGCTGCTGGCCGCCGGGCTCGGCGCCCTCGTCGGCCAGCACGACGTCGGCGCCCAGGCGCGCGGCGGCGAGCGCCGCGTTGAGCCCGGCGATCCCGCCGCCGGTGACCAGCACGTCGGCGTGGCGGCGGCGGTACTCGGTGCGCCACTCGCGCTCGGGCTGGGACTCGCGCAGCTTGCCCAGACCGGCGGCGTTGCGCAGGATCTTCTCGTACAGCGGCCACAGCTTGCGCGGGCGGATGAAGGTCTTGTAGTAGAAGCCCGGCGGCGTGAACGGGCCACCGAGAATGTCGGTGGCGCGCATCGCGTCGAACTCCAGCGACGGCGTTGCGTTGACGTGGGTGACGGTGATGCCCTCGCGGGCGGGCTCGGTGCAGGCGCGCGCCCCCGGAGCGCCGTCGACGGCGCAGATGCAGTTGGGGCACTGGCCCGCGACGCACATCAGCCCGCGGCGGCGGTGGTACTTGAAGCTGCGGCTGAAGGTGCGCCGGCCCGCGGCGTACAGCGCCGAGGCGATGGTGTCGCCCTCGTAGGCCTTGACCTTCTTGCCGTCGAAGGTGAAGGAGATCTGCTTGCTGCGATCGATGCGCTCGCGCGGCTGCGGGCTGAGGCGACTCATGGCAGCTCCACCAGCTTCACCTCGTTGGTGACGGTGTCGCGCTCGGCGATGAACCAGGCGCGGCAGCCCGAGCGGTGAAACCACCACTCGCGCTGGACCCCGGCGACGTTGCGGCGGAAGTAGTTGTACGTGTTGAGCTCGCGGAAGCTCGGGCGCGACTTGGGCCGCGCGGATATCTCGCCGCCGAAGCCGAAATCGGTCACCTCGCGCACCCCGCAGTTGGGGCACTCCAAGAGAAACGACATGAGGGAGCACGCTAAGCCCGCCGCTTGATCCTGTCCAATATCGAATTAGGATCTATTGATTTGGTTTTCGTATCAGTGATCCAGCCGTTGCCGCCATCGCATCGAGGTCTTCGTGGAACTCCGCCAGCTTCGCTATTTCGTCGCCGTCGCCGAGGAGCTGCACTTCCGGCGCGCGGCCGCGCGCCTGCACATCTCCCAGCCGCCGCTCAGCCAGCAGATCAGCGCGCTCGAGTCCGAGCTGGGGGTCCGGCTGCTCGAGCGCAGCCGCCGCCGGGTCGAGCTCACTCCCGCGGGGGAGGCGTTCCTGCGCGACGCCCGCGCCACGCTGGCCGAGCTCGACGCCGCCGTCTCCACCACCCGCGCCATCGGCGCCGGCCTGGCGGGGGTCCTGCGGGTCTCGTTCGTGGGCTCGGCGCTGCTCTCGATCGTGCCCGCCGCCGTGCAGCGCTTTCGCCGCAGCCGGCCCGGCGTGGAGGTCGAGCTGCGCGAACGCTCGACGTCCGAGCAACTGCGGGCGCTGAGCACCGGCGTGGTGGACGTCGCCCTGGTGCGCCCGCCGATCCAGTCCGACGTCGACGTGCACGTCCAGGAGGTGATGCGCGAGCACACCATCGCCGCCATCCCCGAGGACCACGAGCTCGCGGCGATGCGCCGGATCCCGCTCAAGCGACTCGCGGCCGAGCCGCTGGTGCTCTTCCCCCGCCCCCAGGCGCCCGGCTACCACGACCAGCTCATCGGCCGGCTGGCGGCCACCGGCACCACGCCCCACGTCGTCCAGTACGCGCCGGAGATGACGACCATCATCGGGCTGGTGGCCGCCGGCATCGGCGTCTCCCCGGTGCCCGCCTCGGTGGCCCACCTCGCGTTGGACGGCGTCACCTACCGGCCGCTGGCGGGCGCCCCGGACACCGAGCTGGTGGCCCTCACCCGCGCCGGCGAGGCCTCCCCGTTGGCCGAGGCGTTCGTCGATGACGCCCGCGCGGTGGCCTGACCGGGTGTAGGGTCCCGCGCGTGCCGGGCCGCCGACACCTCGACGAGATCTGGAAGGAAGATCGCGCCGCCTTCGGGCTGTGGGGCTCGATCCCCGCGCCGCTGACCGCTGAGCTCGCCGCCGCGGCCGGCATGGACTACGTGTGCGTCGACTTGCAGCACGGCGGCGCCGATGAGGAGCGGATGGTGGCCATGTTCTCCGCCATCGAGGCCCGGGGCGCCGTGCCCCTCGCCCGCGTGCTCTACAACGAGCCGTGGATGGTCAACCGCGTGCTCGACCTCGGCGCCGCGGGGGTCATCGTGCCCCTGGTCAACAGCGCCGAGGACGCCCGGCGCGCGGTGAGCGGCTGCCGCTACCCGCCGCACGGCGTCCGATCCTACGGGCCGCTGCGCGCCGCCCTCACCATCGGCTCCGCCGATCCCGAGCGGCTGGCCGCCGGGGCGCTGTGCTTCGTCATGGTCGAGACCCGCGCCGGCCTGGACAACGTCGAGGACATCGCCGCCACCGCGGGCCTGGACGGGATCTACATCGGCCCGGCCGACCTGTCACTGGGGCTGGGGCGCGAGCCCGGCCACGGCGGCGAGGCGCTCGAGGCGGCGATCACGCGGGTGCGCGAGGCGTGCGCCGGCGCCGGCATCGTCGCCGGCATGCACTGCAATGGCGGCGGCGACGAGGCCCGGGCCCGCGCTGCCGCCGGCTTCCGCCTGGTCACCGTCGGCGTCGACGCGTCGCTGTTCGTCGCCGGCGTCGCCGCCGAGCTCGCCACCGCGCGGTCCTAGCCGGCGCGGCGCAGCTGCGGCCGCTGCTCGCCGCGCGCCTCGATCTGCTCGAGCTTGGCCAACAGGGCCTCAGCCATACGGATCGAGGCGGCGTCGATGAGGCGGCCGTCGAGCGACACCGCGCCCTTGCCCTCCGCGGCGGCCTCCTCCATCGCGGCGATGATCCGCCGCGTGCGGTGCGCGATGTCGGCGCTGGGGGTGAACACGTCATTGGCCAGCTCGATCTGGCTGGGGTGGATCGCCCATTTGCCCTCGAAGCCCAGCACCGCCGCGCGCTGCGCCGACACGATGTACCCCTCCGGGTCGGTGAAGTCGCCAAACGGCCCGTCGATCGGGCGCAGGCCGTAGGCGCGGCACACCACCGCGATCTGCGACAGCGCGTAGTGCCACTGGTCGCCGAGGTGGCGCTCGCGCTCCTGGCCGACGAAGAGGATGTCCTCGCGGTCGGCGAGCATCGCGTAGTCGGGGTTGGTCCCGCCGATCGAGGTGGTGTGGCTCTGCAGCGACGCGGCGTAGTCGGCCACGCCGAACACCATCGCCTCCATGCGCTCCGGGCACGCGGTGGCGATCTCCTCGCACTTGATCATCCCCATCGCGGTCTCGATGAGCACGCACAGGCCGATTTTGCGCTGCAGGCCCATCGCGTCCTCGATCTGCGTGAGCAGCGTCGCCACCAGGTGCACGTCGCCCGCGCCGGAGGCCTTGGGGATCATGATCGAATCCAGGTGCTGTCCCGCCCGCTCGACAACGTCGACGATGTCGCGATAGCAGTAGTGCGTGTCCAAACCGTTGATCCGCAACGACACCGAGCACTCCGACCAGTCCAGCTCGTTGAGCGCGTCGATGACGTTGGCGCGAGCCTGCGGCTTGTCGTCAGGAGCGACGGCATCCTCAAGGTCGAGCATGACGATGTCGGCGCCGAGGCGGGGCGCCTTTTCCAGCATGCGGACATTGGAGCCGGGCACGGCCAGCTCGGAGCGGTGAAGGCGCGAGTGGGTGGGCTTCATGGGGCAGGAGGGTACGCGGGCCGACTGCGGGCCTGCAACATATTTGAATAAATCTGTTCGATACATAGAACGCAGTCGATGGTTGCCCGGGCGTTGCGCAACTACGCTCGCGAGATGACTGAGATCCCGCTCCCCGCCAATCCGCCCGAGCGGCTGCTCTGCGGCCCCGGCCCCTGCAACGTCTCGCCGGCCGCCCTGGCCGCGCTCCAGAAGCCGCTGCTGGGCCACATGGATCCTGACTTCGCCGACATCATGCTCGAGGTCGTCGCGCTCCAACGGATCGCCTACCAGGCCCAGGGCGGGCTCGTCCTCCCCCTCCAGTCAACCGGCACGTCGGGCATGGAGTGCGGCCTGGCCCACCTGCTGGAGCCCGGCGAGACGGTCATCGTCGGCGTCAACGGCTTCTTCGGCCGCCGCATCGTGGAGATCGCCGGCCGGCTGGGCGCCAACGTGGTCAAGGTCGAGGCCGACTGGGGCGAGCACGTCGCCAACGACGCCCTGCTGGAGGCCCTGGACACCCACCCGGGAACCCGCCTCATGTGCGTCGTGCACGCGGAGACCTCGACCGGGGTGCAGCACCCGTTGGCCGAGCTCGGCGCCGCCCTCGGCGACCGCGACGTCCTGCTCATGGCCGACTGCGTCACCTCGCTGGGCGGTATCGAGCTGCGCTTTGACGACTGGGGGATCGACTTCGCGTACTCCTGCTCGCAGAAGTGCGTCGGCGCGCCTCCGGGCATGTCGCCGGTCGCGGTCTCAGACCGGGCGCTTGAGCGCATCGCGGCGCGCACCCACCCCGTGCCCTACGCACTGGACCTCTCGCTGCTGCGCAAGTACTGGGTCGACCGGCCGCTCGCCTACCACCACACCACGCCGGTGCTCAACATCTACTCGCTGCACGAGGCGCTGCGCGAGGTGGCGATCGAAGGCCTGGACGCCCGGTGGGCGCGCCACACCGATGCCGGGCGCTTCCTCCAGGACGAGGTCCGCGCCCGCGGCCTCGCACTGCTGGCCGAGCCCGACCATCAGCTGCCGCAGCTCACCGCCGTCCGCGTGCCCGAGGGCGTCGACGGCAAGGCGGTGACCGGCCGTCTGCTAGCCGACCACGGCATCGAGATCGGCGGCGGGCTCGCCGGCGCGCCCCCGATGTGGCGCATCGGGCTGATGGGGGTCAACGCCTCTCGGGAGACCGCGACCCGGGTCTTGGACGCATTGGATGCGGTGTTGGCGGACGAGCCGGCCTTCGCTGCCAGCGTCTGAAACAGCGGGCTAACGAAAAGGGACGGGCCGACCTGGATATCGCGGGAAACCTGCAACCCGGCATCACGTTTCGCGCGAAAACCATGTGGGACATGGGATACGCGCCAAACCGCGCGAGCCGGACGAGGTTTGTCGCTATTTCCAGGTCGCCGCAGCCGCCGCGACCCATCCCGTCCCCCTTCATGGCCGCCGTAGCCGGGTAGACGCAGGCCCCGCCAGGGGCCGAGCACACCCGGCGTGCCGGGGCCACAGATGGAGCGGTCAGGCCACCGAAGCGCTGGCAGCGTCAGCGGCCTGGGCGGCCAGCAGCGTGTTGCGCAGCAGCATGGCGATGGTCATCGGCCCCACGCCGCCCGGCACCGGCGTGATCAGCCCCGCCACCTGGACCGCGGAGGCGAACTCGACGTCGCCCACCAGCCCCGACTCGGTGCGGTTGATGCCGACGTCGATGACGGTGGCGCCGGGCTTGACCCAGGAGCCCTTGACCATCTCCGGGCGCCCCACCGCGGCGACCAGCACGTCGGCCCGCCGGCACACGGCGTCGAGGTCGCGCGTGCGCGAGTGGCACATGGTCACGGTGGCGTTCTGAGCCAGCAGCAGCGCGGCCACCGGCTTGCCCACGAGGTCCGAGCGCCCGACGACGACCGCCTCGGCGCCCTCCAGCGCCACGTCGTGGCGCCGCAACAGCTCCAGGCAGCCCGACGGCGTGCACGGCCGCAGCCCCGGCAGGCCCTTGACCAGCAGGCCGGCCGACACGGGGGTGAGCCCGTCGACGTCCTTGCCCGCGTCGATCAGGGTGGTGAGGTGGGAGCCGTCGATGTGGTCGGGCGTGGGGAGCTGGAGCAGGATCCCGGACACGCGGTCATCGGCGTTGAGCTCCTGCAGGAGGGCCACCACGTCCTCCTCGGGGGTGTCGGCGGGGAGCTGATGGGCAAAACCCTCGATCCCGACCTCGGCCGACGCCTTCTGCTTGCCGCCGACGTAGACCGCCGATGCGGGGTCGTCGCCGACGAGCACCGTGGCCAGTCCGGGACGGCGCCCGCCCCCGGCAACCCATGTTTCGATCTCGCCGCGCAATTCCGTGCGAACCTGTTGTGCGATGGCCTTGCCGTCGATGAGCGTTGCAGTCATTAGACCAATTCGTACAGTATGAGCAGCGTGCCGGTCAAGCCCACCTTAGCGTCGCCGCCCTCAGCGCCCTCGGCGAGGCTCGTGCGCGTCCCGCTGGCCTGCTCGCTGTCCCCCGCGCAGGTGCTGCAGGTCCTCGCGCGGCGCGAGCCGCTGCCCTTCGCGCTCTCGGGAAACTGGTCGCCTCCCGGCGGGGCGATCGTCGGCGCCGACCCGTTGCGGGTGGCCGCCGACACCGAGGACCCGTTCGCGGTCCTCGACGCGCTCCCGTCGCTTGACGCCGGGACGCCGGCCGCACCCGGCGCCGTCGGCGGCGGCTGGTTCGGCTGGCTGGGCTACCGCCTGGCCGCCCGGGTCGAGCGCGTCCCGCTCACCGCCTACCGGCCCGTCCCCCTCCCGGAGTTCCACCTCGCCTACTACGACAACGTCCTGCGCCGCACCCCGGACGGCCGATGGTGGTTCGAGGCGCTGGTCACCGCCGCCCGCGCCGCCGCGCTCGAGCGCCGGCAGCGCATGCTGGCCGACCTCCTGCGCCGGCCCGCCCCGCCGGTAGCGCCCGTGACGGTCTCGCCGCTGCGTCTCGGCGCCGACGACGCCGCGCATCACCTCGAGGCCGTGGCTCGGTGCCGGGAGCGGATCGCGGCCGGCGAGATCTTCCAGGCCAACCTGTGCCTGCGCCTGCCCGGCGAGACCGATGCCCGCGCCACCGACCTGTTCGCCGCGGCCCTGCAGCACCTGGACCCGCCCTACGGCGCGGCGTTCGACACCCCGCGCGGCGGGATCGCCTCGCTCTCGCCCGAGCTGTTCGTGCGCCGGCGCGGCCGCGACATCGTCACCGGCCCGATCAAGGGCACCATCGCGCGTGACGCAGACCCGAAGATCGCCGCCGCCGCGCTCGACACGCTGCGCGGCTCGGTCAAGGACGCCGCCGAGCACGTGATGATCGTCGACCTCATGCGCAACGACCTCGGGCGCGTGTGCGAGTACGGCACCGTGATCGCGCCCCGCCTGCCCACCGCCGAGCCCCACCCCGGGCTGTGGCACCTCGTCTCCCACGTGCACGGCCGCCTCCGTCCCGACGTCACCGACGCTGACGTCCTGCGCGCGACGTTCCCGCCGGGCTCGGTCACCGGGGCGCCCAAGGTCCAGGCCCTGCGCGTCATCGCCGAATCAGAGCGGGCCGGGCGTGAGGTCTACACCGGCGCCGTCGGCTTTGCCAGCCCCGCGGCCGGCCTCGAGCTCAACGTCGCCATCCGCACCCTGGAGGTGGCCGACGGCCGGCTCTGGCTCGGCGCGGGCGGCGGGATCGTCGCCGATTCAGACCCGCGGACCGAGCTCGAGGAGGCGCTGACCAAGGCGCGGCCCATCGCCGCCGCCGTCGGCGCGGCCGTGGACGTGGAGCAACACGCGCTCGCCGCCCGTGCGGCCTGACCGCTCCGACGGGGTGTTCGAGACGATGCTCGTCCGCGACGGGCGCATCCAGGCGCTCGGGCAGCACCTCGATCGGCTCGCGCGCTCGACCGGCGCGCTCTACGGCTCGCGGCTGCCGGCGGGCATCGCGGCGCAGCTCCACGCCCGCGCCGGCGGCGTGGCCGGCGAGCACCGGCTGCGCGTCGACGTCGTTCCCGGCGAGGACATCGCCGTGACCATGGCCCCGGTCGCTCCGGGGTCGCGCCGCCCGGTCACGCTCGCCCCGCTCGTCGTCCCCGGCGGCCTGGGCCCGCACAAGTGGCGTGACCGCCGCCTGCTGGATATCGTGCCACGATATCGCGGCGCGATATCGGGCTACGATGGGCCCCCGACGCCGCTGCTCGTCGACGCGGACGGCACGGTGCTGGAGGCTGCGTGGGGCAATGTGTGGGTGCTCGACGGCGACGGGCTGCTCACCCCGCCCGCCGACGGGCGGATCCTGCCCGGGGTCACGCGCGCGCTCCTGCTCGAGCTGGCGCCGTCCCTCGGCCTGCGCCCCCGCGAGGCTCCGATCAGCCTGGACCGGATGCGGGCCGCGCCGGTGACGTTCGCCACCTCCTCGATCCGCCTCGCCGTCCCGGCGAGCCTGAGCGGCGCCGCCGCGGCGCCCGCTGCCGTCGTCGATCGCATCCGGACCGCGCTTGGCGCACACTCCTGACGATGCTCATCCGCCACGCCGATCCCGACCGCGACGCCGCCGCCTGCGCCGCCATCTACGCGCCCAGCGTCACCGAGGGGCTGGCGTCGCTGGAGGAGCGCGCCCCCGAGGCCCGCGAGATCGCCGAGCGGATCCGCATCATCTCGCGCACGCACCCGTGGCTGGTGGCCGAGATCGACGGCGAGGTCGCCGGCTATGCCTACGGGTCGCGCCACCACGACCGCGCCGCCTACCGCTGGACGGCCGACGTGACCGTGTACATCGCGGCGGCCCACCACCGCCGCGGGGTCGGCCGCGCGCTCTACGGCGCCCTCTTCCCCCTCCTCGAGCGCCAGGGCATCTACGAGGTGTGCGCCGGGGTGACGCTGCCCAACGACGCCAGCGTGGCGCTGCACGAGTCGCTGGGCTTCACGCCCGTCGGGGTCTACCGCGACGTGGCCTTCAAGTTCGGGGCCTGGTACAGCGTCGGCTGGTGGCAGATGAGCCTGCGCGCGCGGCCCCAAGACCGAGCGCCGGCCGAGATCGGCCCCCCTCAGCGGCTGCCCGGCTCCTGACGGCCGCCCGCGGCCCGCACCATCGGCAGGTCGAGCGTGAACGTGGACCCGTTGACGAGCACCCGGCCGTGATGATGCGCGGCGATCGCGGCCACGATCGACAGCCCGAGGCCCGAGCCGGGACGATCAGAGGCGCCGGCGCCGCGCCAGAAGCGCTCGAACAGCTGCCCGTGCAGCTGGGGGTCGGGGCCCGATCCCTGGTCGGTGACGTTGAGCAGCGCCCGGTGGTCGACCACGTCCAGTGACACGGTGACGTGGCCGCGGGCCGGCCCGTGGACGAGCCCGTTCTCGATGAGGTTGCCCACCGCCCGGCGCAGGGCGTCGGCGTCGCCGGCCACCGTGGCGCGGTCCATGGTGCCGATGTGGACCCGCCCCGGGTCGCGCTCGTCCACGGCCACGCGCACGAGCTCGTCGAGTCGCAGCGGCACGAGCTCCGGCGTCCCCTCGCCGGCGCGCTCCAGAGCCAGCAGCGAATCGACGAGGCGAGCGAGTCGGCGCGCGTCGTGGCGCAGGTCGGCCAGCACCTCCTCATCGGCCCCGTGGCGCGCGGCGTACTCGACGTTGCCCAGCAGCGCGGTCACCGGGGTGCGCAGCTCGTGGGAGGCATCGGCCAGCAGCCGGCGCTCACTGGCGCGAGCCTCCTCCAGCGCGGCGAGCATGCGGTTGAGCACGCCGGTGAGCCGGCCGATCTCATCCAGCGTCGCCTCCGGCAGCCGGCGCGTCGGATCGGCGGTCGCCTCGATCTCCCCCGCGGCCTCCGCCAGCGTGCTCAGCGGGCGCAGGCCCCGGCGGGTGAGCGCCGCCGCCACCAGCGCCGCCAGCAGGGCCACCGCCGCGCCGGTGGCCGCCACCAGCCCGCCGAGCTGCGAGGTGGTGTGCGCGATGTCGGAGGTGTCGGAGGCGACGAGCACCGCCCCGCCCGCCGCCGGCCCTCCGGCGTCGGCGATCGGGGCCGCGTAGAGGCGCAGCGGCCGGCCGTCGAGCTCGATGTCCTCGGCGCCGGTGCGCCCCTGCACGCGCGCGGCGCGCTCCACCGCGTCCTCGGGCAGCACCCGCGCGCCCAGGTTGAGCGAGCGCGCGACGATCCGGCCGCGGCGGTCGAGCACCTGCACGGAGATCTGCCGGCCCGAGATGGGGCTCTCCAGCGCACCCGGGTCGGTGAGGACGGCGGGGGTGGAGATGGCCAACTCGGCCACCTCCTGGGCGCGCTGGCGCAGCGCGGAGTCCAGCGAGCTGCGCAGCTCGTGGTTGACCAGCAGCACGGTGACGACCGCCAGCAGCGCCACCGCGGCCAGAATCGCCGCCGCCGCCGCGGCCGCAATCCGTGCGCGCAGCGAACGAAACGGTCTTCCAGCGAACCTCACGGCCAAAACTTCATTTTTTTGTTTTTATGGTCAAACCTCTCATTTGCGAGTAAAGTCCCGGGACGCAACACGGAGGTTTGCAAGGTGGTGATGGAGCTGTACGGGCCCGGCAAGCCCGCGCGGGTCTTGCTCGTGGAGGATGACGCGCGCGCGGGGTTGGAGTTGGGAGAAATGCTGCGGTCGATCTGGAGCCGGGGTCTGGTGGTCAGCCAGACCCGGCACCTGGCCGACGCGGTTCAGGAACTCGCCGATCACGGGGCGACCTGCGTCCTGCTGGATCTGCACGAGGAGACGTCGCTCGACACGCTGGCGCAACTGAGCGACGCGTCGCCGATGACGCCCATCGTCGTCATCGCCGACGGCGATGACGCGGAGTTCGGGCTCGCCGCGATCAGGGCCGGCGCTCAGGACTACCTGGTGCGATCGGAGCTGAGCGCGCCCCGCCTGGCGCGAGCGGTCAGCTACGCGGTCGAGCGCAAGCGCAGCGAGTCGGCGCTGGCGCTCCAGGCGCTGCACGACCCGCTGACCGCGCTGCCCAACCGCGCCCTGTTCGTGGACCGCCTGCGCGGCGCGCTGGACCGCAGCCGCCGCACCGGCGGGCCGGTGGTGGTCCTGTTCCTGGACGTCGACGGCTTCAAGCAGATCAACGACACGCTCGGGCACGGCGCCGGCGACCGGGTGCTGATGGTGCTCGCCGAGCGCTTCCGGGCCATGTTGCGTCCGATGGACACCGTCGCCCGCTTCGGCGGCGACGAGTTCACCTTCCTGTTCGAGGGTCTGGACAGCGAGCAGGAGGCGGCGCTCGTAGCCCAACGCATCACCCAATCGGCCGGCGTCCCGCTCACCCTCGGCGGCCAGCAGCGCGCGGTCTCGATCAGCATCGGCGTCTACATGGTCAACGACCCCGAGGAGGAGATCGACGACGTCATCCGTCAGGCCGACACCGCCATGTATCGCGCCAAGGATTCGGGCGGCGCATGCTTTGAGGTCTTCGAGGACGTGATGGCCCACCTGCCGGGGCCGCGCACCCACCTCGAGCGTGAGCTGCGCCAGGCCCTCGCGCGCGCCGAATTGCGCGTCCACTACCAGCCTCGCGTCTCGTTCAGCGACGAGACCGGCCTGGAGGGGTTCGAGGCGCTCGTGCGCTGGGAGCATCCCGAGCTGGGGCTGATGGAGCCGATCGAGTTCATGTCGATCGCCGAGGAGACGGGTCTGATCGTCCCCATCGGCGAGTGGGTGATCGAGCAGGCGCTCGACCAGGTGGAGCGTTGGCGCGAGTCGCGTCCGGAGGTGACGATCTCCGTCAACCTGTCGGCGCGGCAGCTGAGCGACTCCCACCTCGTCGAGCACCTCGCCGCCACCATCCGCGACGGTGGCCATGACCCCGCCATGCTGTGCCTGGAGGTCGCCGAGGGCGCGCTGGAGGCCGCCCCCGAGCTGGCCATGCGTCAGCTGGCGGCGCTCAACGAGCTCGGGATCACGCTCGCCGTCGACGACTTCGGCACCGGGACCACCTCCTCGATCACGCTGTCGGAGCTGCCCGTCCACATCCTCAAGATCGACACGACGCTGGTGTCGAGGCTGGGGCGCGAGGAGGGCGATCTGGACCCGGTCAGCGACGCGGTGGAGCTGGGACACGCGCTCGGGCTCAGGGTGGTCGCCGAGGGCGTGGAGACCGACGCCCAGCTGGCCCAGCTGCGCCGGCTGGGGTGCGACGGCGCCCAGGGCTATCTGTTCAGCCAGCCGATGCCCGAAGAGGGCGTCTACAGCCTGCTCGGTACGGCCTAGCGGCACGGCGCCCGACGCGTACGGCCTGGTCAGGCCCGGAGCACGAACCCCGTGCCTCGCAAGGTCCGGATGAGCGGCGGGTCCCCCAGCTTGCGGCGCAGGCGGGTGACGTAGCGGTCCACGACGTTGGCCTCGGCGGCGTCATCCCAGATCTCCTCCAGCGCGTGCTCGCGGGTGACGATGCGCCCGGGCCGGCGCAGCAGCAGCTCCAGTAGCGCCGTCTCGCGGCCGGTGAGCTCCAGCGCGCGCCCCCGTCGCGTCGCCGTCCGGGCCGCCACGTCGAGGCTGAGATCGGCGTAGGCCAGTGCGCCCGAGACCTGGCCGCGCCGGGTCAGCGCCCGCAGTCGCGCCACGAGCTCCTCGACGGCGAACGGCTTGACCAGGTAGTCGTCGGCGCCCGCTTGAAGCCCGGCGACGCGGTCCTGCACGGCGTCGCGCGCGGTGAGCATGAGGATCGGCGTGGGCAGCCCCTTGTCGCGCAGGCGCCGGCACACCGCCAGGCCGTCGAGCGTCGGCATGGCCACGTCGAGCACGATCACGTCGGGGGCGACGCGCTCGGCCGCGGCCAGAGCGGCGCCGCCGTCGCCGGCCACCGTGACGGCGAAGCCCTCCGCCGACAGGGTGCGGGTGAGCATCCGCTGCAGCGGCGGATCGTCGTCCACCACCAGCACCCGTTCGGCGTCGAGGGTGGGCTCAGCCACCGGCGACGTCGCGGCGGATGAAGATGAGGAACGCCGCCCCGATGGCGGGGATCCCGTACAGCGCGCACACCCAGGCCGCGCGGACGATCGGCTCCCAGTCGGTGGGGGTGCGCAGCAGTCCCTGCCAGGCGTTGAACTGGGTCGAGAGCAGGTAGGGCTGCAGCGCGCCCAGCCCCGGCAGGATCCCGATGAGCTGGATCAGCAGCGAGACCATCAGCGTCCCCACCACGGCGGCGGCGCTGTTGCGCGTCACCGAGGACAGCAGCAGCCCGATGCAGACGATGGCGGCGATCGGGATGAGGTACACGAGCAGGCTGACGTAGACGAGCTCCAGCGCCTTGGGCGCCGAGACGATCGTCCCCGACAGGCTCTGCAGCGAGTTGAAGCCCGACTGCAGGCTCCCGGCGACCACCGCCACCGTCCCGCACAGGAAGATCGCGATGACCGCGTAGGTGCTGGCGGCCAGGGTCTTGCCCGCAAACAGCTGCCAACGCTCCAGCGAGCGGGTGAAGATCGTCTTCAGGGTCCCGTTGTGGTCCTCGGAGGCGACGATGTCGCCGGCCACCAGCGCGGTGATGAGCGGGAACATCCACACCGCGCCGAAGAGGAGGATGACCAGCGGGACGGCGAGGCCGCTGCGGTCCAGGTAGTCAGAGAAGGCAAAGCCGCCGCCGCGGTCGTGGTTGTGGCGCAGGTGGATGGCCAGCACGAAGAGGACGGGAACGATGATCGCCCCGCCCAGGCCGATGTACGTCCGCTTCTGGTGGCGCAGCTTGAACAGCTCCCAGCGGTAGACGGTGCCGACGCCGGGCATCAGCGCGGGGTCTCGGCGGGCTCGGGCGCCGATGCGGGCGGCGCCGCCCCGGACGCCGGCGCGGCTGCGCCGGGCGGGGTGGGCGGGATTCCGTCGCCCTCGGTGAAGGAGAAGAACAGGTCCTCGAGCGTCACTGTCTGGGGCGCCATGGCGTGGATGAGCGCCCCGGACTCCACCAGGGCCTGCGAGAGCGCGCCGGCCGCGTCCTCGTCGGCGGTGAAGGACAGGCGCCCGTGCTCGGTGCGCACCTCGCCGATCCCCGGCTGAACACGGCACACCGCCAGGGCGCGCTCATCGTCGGTGGTCTGCAGCCAGTAGCGCGTGCCGGCTCCACGCTTGAGCTCGGCGATCTCGCCCTCGTAGACGATCCGGCCCTGGCGCACGATCGCGACCCGGTTACAGATGTCCTCGACCTCGGTGAGCAGGTGGCTGGAGAGCAGCACCGTCATCCCCTCCTCGGCGAGGCGGCGGATGAGCAGCCGCATGTCGCGCATTCCCGCGGGGTCCAGGCCCGTGGCGGGCTCGTCCAGGAGCAGGAGCTTGGGATCACGCAGGAGCGCGGCGGCGATCCCCAGCCGCTGGCGCATGCCGTGCGAGTAGCCGCCCACCCGGTCGCGTTGGCGGCCGGTCAGCTCCACTGTGTCCAGCGCCTGGTCGATGCGCTCGGGCGCGCCCCCGCCGTCGTAGGCGGCCAGCATCTCCAGGTTCTTGCGGGCGTTGAGGTACGGGTAGAACGTCGGGGCCTCGACGAAGCCGGCCACGCCCTGCAGCGCCCGCACGCTCTCCATCGGATCGCGCCCGAAGAGCCGGACCGTCCCCTCGGTCGGGCGGATGAGCCCGAGCATCATGCGCAGCGACGTCGTCTTGCCCGCGCCGTTGGGCCCGAGGTAGCCGTAGACGTCCCCGGTCTGCACGGTCAGGTCGACCCCACCCACGGCGGTGAGCTCGCCGTAGCGCTTGACCAGCCCGCGCACCTCGATCGGCGGCGGGGTGGGTGGGGGCAGATTAGGACTGGTCGCCTGACCCCCTGCCGTACCGTGAGCCGAGTTGTCTGCGTCTGCGGTCACGGAGCGGATGCGGTGAGCGCCCGCGCGGCGGTCTCCGCCGCGTACGGGGCCACCGAGCCGAGCACCGTGTAGGCGACGCCCCCGTGGGTGAAGCGCACCACGGTCCCCAGCGGGGTGGCCAGTTCCTGGCCCGTAGCGCCGTTGATCGACACCGAGGGGAGGTTGAGCGAGCTCGAGCCGGACCCTGCGCCGCTCGACGCCGCCGAGGAGGCCCCGCTCTGCTCGATCACCGCGATCCCGCCCAGGCCCTGGCCGTAGGTGACCAGCGCGGCCGGCTTGCCGCCCCAGTCCAGCAGGCTGGCGTCCTCGCGGGGCAGACCCGCGAGCGCCTTGGGCGCCGACAGGGTGAAGGGCACGCGACGGGCCACGGCGGTGACGCCGCGGACCTGCGCGTGATTGGTCTTGGACCGGGCCGACCGAGCGGTACGCGCCGCGGCGCCGTGCATGCCGGCGCTGGAGATCTTCACGACCTTGTCGCCGGCGGGCGGGAGGATGCTGAGGTCGGAGTCGGCGATCTGCCCGTAGGAGATGTTGGTGGCGCTGAGGGCCAGCACCGGGGTGCCGTTGCCGCGGGCGTAGACCGCGATCCGCAGCGGAACGCCGGTCACGGCGTCCCAGGCCAGCTGCGCCCGGCCCAGCAGCCCGCCGGAGTGCTTGGGCGACACCGCGACCGAGTAGGCCGGGCGCCCGGCCACGTCGCCGGGGCTGGAGGTACGTGCGCCGCCGACGTCGACGTGCGCCATCAGCGTGGCCAGGCGCGACTGGATCTGCGCCACCGTCGGGGCCCCGTGCGCCGCGGCATCGGCCTTGGTCCCGGAGGCGCCGGTCTTGTCCGCAGGCAGGGTGCCCTCATAGACGGTGTGCTGCATCGGGTCAGAGATCCAGAAGGAGCTCTTGTTGACGACGAGGTTGGCGTCACCGTTGTCGCCCTGGAGCTCGATCCGCAGCCGGCCGTCGTTGGAGAGCCACACCCGGCCGTGGCGCGTGCCCTGCAGCAGCGGGTCGGCGGTCTCGCCCGGGATGTCGTCGGAGCTGATCAAGTTGTTGGTGAAGGTGATGTCCGCCGTGATGCCCTTGACCGGCGCGGCGGTCAGCGCCTGGTGAATGGACTGGGCCAGAGGCTTGGCCTTGGGCACCGGCCCGTTGCCGGTGGCGGCGACGGCGATGGCCGTGCCCGCGGCGATCGCGATGACGATGCCGCCGATGAGGGCCAGAAGCCGGCCGGTGGATGCTGTGCGCAGAAATCTCATGTTCGGTTCGCCTTTCCTTGGACGTTGACCAAGATGGCAGGCGAGCTTGAAATTACTTTGACAGACGCGGATTGCCCCCTAGGGTGGGGAACATGTGCCGCCTGTTCGCCATGAGCGGAGGCCGGAAGCCGGTCCACGCCACCTTCTGGCTGCTGGAGGCGCCCGACTCGTTGTCGCAGCAGAGCCATCGCGAGCCCGACGGCACCGGCCTGGGCTACTACGACGACGACGGCCACCCCATCGTCTCCAAGCAGGCGGTCGCCGCCTTCCGTGACCGCGACTTCGCCCGGGAGGCCCGGGAGGTGCACTCGCGCACCTTTGTGGCCCATGTCCGCTACGCCTCCACCGGCGGGCTGTCTGAGCGCAACACGCACCCCTTCGAGCAGGACGGCCGCCTATTCGCCCACAACGGCGTCATCGAGGGGCTCGACCTGCTCGAGGCCGAGCTGGGCGACGCGATGTCGTTGGTGTCCGGCGACACCGACTCCGAGCGCTTCTTCGCCCTCATCACCCGCGAGGCGCGGCGGACCGGCGACGTCGGGGAGGGCATCGCCGCGGCGGCGCGCTGGGTGGCCGAGCACCTGCCGCTGTTCGCGATCAACCTCGTGCTCATCTCCGCTGAGGAGCTGTGGGCGCTGCGCTACCCCGACAGCCACGACCTGCTCGTGCTCGAGCGCACCGCGGGCGGACCCGGCGGGGGCGCACACCTGGCCCACTCGAGCCCCCACGGCCGGATCCGCGTGCACTCGAGTGACCTGGCCGATCAGCGCGCAGTGGTGATCGCCACCGAGCGGATGGACGATGACCCGGCATGGACACCGCTTGACTCGGGCGAGCTGCTGCACGTCGACGCCGACCTGAAGGTGACCCGCGGGCGGGTGCTCGACGGGCCGCCGGCCCACCCCCTGACCCTCCAGGACCTCGGCGCCACCGCCGCCGCCTCGCAGTCGCCGCAGACCCACTGAGGGTCGCGAGCCGGCGCTGCCGGTGTGACACGATCGGTGGCCATGACGACGCCCGCCCCGCCCGCCGGCCTCCCGCCGGGTCCCCGGTTTCCGCGCTGGCTGCAGACACTGGGTTTCATGGTGGGCGGCGTGCGCTACCTGGACTGGTGCCGGCGGCGCTACGGCGACGTGGTCACGATGGGCACGCTGTTCGACCAGCGCTTCGTGATGCTGTTTGCCCCCGGCCCGGTCAAGGAGCTGTTCCAGGGCTCGGGCGACCAGCTGCACGCCGGCGAGGCCAACGCGCTGCTGGGTCCGATCCTGGGCGAGCGCTCGGTGCTGCTGCTCGACGGAGCCGAGCATCTGCGCCACCGCCGGCTGCTGCTGCCGCCGTTTCACGGCCGGCAGATGCTCGCTCACGTGCAGACGATGCGCGACTGCACCGACGCCGAGATCGACCGCTGGCCGGTCGGGGAGCCGTTCACGCTGCTGGTGAGCATGCAGTCCCTGACGCTGCGGGTGATCCTGCGCGCGGTGTTCGGCTACGCCCCCGGCGCCGGCGAGGACGAGTTGGCGCGGCGGCTGCGGGCGATGGTGGAGCCGCTGTCGCGCGCCCGCGGCGCCCTGCTGCTCAACGCGGTGATGCGCGGGCGCGGCGAGCGCCGCTCCGCCCTGGAGTTCGAGGCGCGAAAGCGCGCAGTCGACGAGATCGTCTACGCCGAGATCGCCCGCCGCCGCGCCGCGCCCGACCTGGAGGAGCGCGACGACGTGTTCTCCGGTCTGCTGCTGGCCCGCGACGAGGAAGGCGTGACGCTCACCGACCGTGAGGTCCGCGACGAGCTCCTCACCCTGCTGCTGGCCGGGCACGAGACCACGGCCACCGGGCTGGCCTGGACCTTCGACCTGGTGCTGCATGACGCACGCGTGCGCGCGAGGGCGCACGAGGGAGACGACCGTTATCTCGACGCGGTGGTCAAGGAGTCCCTACGCCTCCGTCCCGTCATCCCCGGGGTGGGGCGCGTCGTGCGCCAGCGGCCGTTTGCCGTCGGCGGCTACGAGGTGCCGGTGGGCGTGGAGATCAACCCGTCGATCCGTAGCATCCACCGCCGCGGCGACCTCTACCCCAACCCCCGCGCGTTCTCACCCGAGCGGTTTCTCGAAGAGGGCGCGCCGGACACCTACACCTGGGTGCCGTTCGGCGGTGGTACCCGGCGCTGTCTGGGCGCGAGCTTTGCCCTGACCGAGATGCGGGTCGTCCTGGCGCGGGTGCTCGAGCGCACCGCCCTGAGCCCGGTCGATCCCGAGCCGGCCAAGGGCCAGTTCCGGGCCATCACGATCGCGCCCAAGGGGGGCGTGCGGGTCTCACAGGAGCGCGCACCGCTGCCCTCTGCGGGCGCCGCCGAGCCGGCCGCCGGTCAGCGCGTCCCGGCGGCGTAGCGCAGGATCGAGAGGTCAGTCAGCCACTCGACGGGCGCCTTGTCGTCGGTGTAGACCGTGCCGCCCGTCAGCGTCGGGCCCAACCGGCCCGAGGTGGAGGCCAGCAGGCCCTGTAGCGCCAGCGGCACCTGGCCGTGCGCCGCGAGCATCGACGCCGCTGACAGGGGCGCCGTCGAGGCCACCAGCAGCGAGTTGTCAGAGCTGAAGCGGTCGCGCACGACGTAGGGGAACACCGCGCGCAGGGTGGCGGTGACGACTCGCTCCAGCGCGCCGGAGCCGGGCAGGTGCCCGACGTTGACGATGAACGTGCCGCCAGGCTGCAGGTGCGCGCGCGCCGAGGCAAAGAACTGGCGGGTGACGAGGTAGAACGGGATGTAGGGCTGGCGGTAGGCGTCCAGAAAGATCGCGGCGTAGCGCGCATGGCTGGCCTGCAGCCACGGCCGGGCGTCGGCGGTGTACAGATGCAGGCGAGGGCCCGAGAGGTGGAAGTAGCGCTTGCCGATGTCGGTGAGCTTGCCGTCGAGCTCGACCGCGTCCACCCGCGTGCGGGGGAAGAAGTGGCCGTAGGCGCGCGCCACCGTGCCGGCCGCGTCGCCGAGGATGGCGACCCGGGCGGGCGGCGTGGGCGCCGGGGGCCGCGCCGCGAACGGCAACACGAGGAAGTCGTCCCAGTAGCCGCGGCTGAGGAACGTGCCCGGCCGGTACACGGAGTGGACGGCCACGCCCTCGTTGAGCTGGAGCCAGCGCACGCCGCTGGGGAACTGCACGACCCGCGCGTACTGGTACTGGGTCTCGGTCTCGTAGATGACCCGGCCGTGCGCCACCCCCGCCCCGACGGCCGCCGGCGGGATGGCCAGCGAGGCCCCGACGAGCAGCGGGATGGCCCAGAAGCGCCGCAGCCGCAGGCCGGGCACCGACACGACCGCCAGCGACAGGGCGAAGACGATGAAGGTGCGGTGGGTGCCGATCGTGGGGATGAGCAGCAGCGCCGCCAGGAACGTCCCCACCAGCGAGCCGACGGTGGAGATCGCGTACAGGTTGCCGATGGTGCGCCCGGTCTCGCTCACGCTTCGCACGCTCAGCCGGCTCACGTAGGGGGCGACGGTCCCCAGCAGCATGATCGGCACCGCCACCAGGACCAGCACCGCGGCCAGCGACCCGGCGAACCCGCCGATCGACAGCGATCCCAGGGCGTCGACCGACAGCCGCAGGAACGGGTCGGCCACGAAGGGCACGAGCGCCAGCAGCAGCGAAGCGACCAGGACCACGGCGCACAACCCGCGCAGGTCCGCGCGCCGGTCGGCCAGCTTGCCGCCCAGCCAGTAGCCGGCCGACAGCGCGACGAGCACCGTGGCGATGGTGTTGGCCCAGATGATCGTCGAGGCGCCGAAGTACGGGGCCAGCAGCCGCGCCGCGGCGATCTCGGTGCCGAGGCTGGCGGCGCCGACGACGAAGGCGATGGCCCTGACTGCGAGCGGGTGCGGAGCCCGGCCCGCCACCTGCACCAGCAGTGCCGGCGGCGCCCCCTGAGACTGCTGCTGGGGGCGCGTCGCCTCGGCCATGATTCGAGAGTAGTCATTCGGCGCCCGTCCGGTTTCAGCTGTCCCGGTCGTTTAGGGTCCGACGCCATGCTCCTCTACGACTCCGCCATCTCAGGCAACTGTTACAAGGTCCGGCTCCTGCTCGCCAAGCTCGGCATCGAGTTCGAGCGCCAGGAGCTCAGCGTGTTTGACCGCTCTGACCGCCCCCACGTGCTGGGCGACCTGAACCCGGCGCTGCGCGTCCCCACGCTGGTCCTCGACGACGGCCGCGCGCTGGGGGAGTCAAACGCGATCCTGTGGTACCTGGGCGACGGCACCGAGTGGGTGCCGACCGACCGCTACGAGCGCGCGCAGGTCATGCAGTGGCAGTTCTTCGAGCAGTACGACCACGAGCCCAACCTCGCCGTGGCCCGGTTCTGGGAGCTCGCTGACATCCACCCGCCCGAGGCCGAGCGCGAGGCCAAGCGCAAGGGCGGCGAGCGGGCGCTCTCGGCGATGGAGCGCCACCTCGCCGAGCACGAGTTCCTCGTCGGCGAGCGCTACACGATCGCCGACATCTCCCTCTATGCCTACACGCACGTCGCCCCCGAGGGGGGCTTCTCCCTGCGCCCCTACCCGGCGGTGCGCGAATGGCTGGCC
This sequence comes from uncultured Actinomycetota bacterium, assembly GCA_963758035.1. Classification (GTDB taxonomy): domain Bacteria; phylum Actinomycetota; class Thermoleophilia; order Solirubrobacterales; family Solirubrobacteraceae; genus Palsa-465. The sequence goes on along the minus strand of CAVWTW010000007.1, from coordinate 401,521 downwards.
CGGGTAGCCGCGCAGCCCGGGCACATTGCCATCTCTGACTGAGCCGGCCTCAGTCGGTCCAGAACTCCCGGTCCATCGCGGCGTCCTCGCCCTCGGTGTGGGCGCCGAAGGCCAGCATGTCCATCCCGTCGGGGCCGGCCTCCCAGGCCCGCATGGCGTCGGGCGCGCAGTAGACGATGTCGTCCGCGACAACGTCGAAGACATCGTCTGCGACGCGGAAGCGGCCCGATCCCGAGAGCACGACGTAGGTCTCCTCGGAGGCGCTGTGGCGATGGCCGAAGGGGAGCCGCTGGCCGGGGTTGACGCGATAGCGGGTCAGGCCGATGCGCTCGGCGCCCAGCGCGCCGCGGGCAAAGCGGGACTCCCCTATGTCCGACATGCCGTAGTCGGGCGCGAGGTCCTTGACGTCTGAGAAGTTGAGTTTCGTATAGGTGGGCATACGCCCACGCTAACGCCTGGCGAGAGGCGACTCTTGGAAAAATGCGCCAGGAATGGATACCCGGGGGATCCTCCGTCCCAGCGCTGTCGGCACGATGTTCACGCTGGAGCGGCGCTCGCCGCCGCCCGACCTCGCCGCGGTCATCGACAGCCACTGGCTGGTGGCCTGGGACCGGCGCGGGCAGCCCGCGTACGAGTCCGAGGTGCTTCCCCATCCCTCGGTCCACCTCGTGGTCGAGCCGCACGGCGCCTTCGTCTACGGGGTCACGCGCCGGCGCTTTGTCCGTGGGCTGGAGGACACGGGATGGGGCATCGGGACGAAGTTCCTGCCCGGCGGGTTCGCTCCGTTCGTCGCAGCTCCGGTGTCCGAACTCACCGACCGCGTTGTTCCGGTGGCCGACCTGTTCGGTGACGAGGCCCGCGCCTTGGAGGACGCGATCGACACCGACGCGCTGCTGCAGGTGCTCTACGAGCTGCTGCGGGCGCGCCTACCCGCCGAGCCAGACCCGCGGATCGCGCTCGTCGGAGAGCTGGTGGCCGACATCCGCGCGGCGCCGCCCGACGGCAGCGTGGCCGACCTCGCTGCCCGCCATCACGTCTCGGTCCGGACCGTGCAGCGCCTGTTCACCCAATACGTCGGTATCGGGCCCAAGTGGGTCATGCAGCGCTATCGCCTGCACGACGCGCTCGAACGGCTCGACCGGCGCCAGCGCCACGATTGGACACGGTTCGCGCTCGATCTCGGCTACTACGACCACGCTCACTTCCTGCGGGACTTCCGCTCGCTGGTGGGCCGCACCCCCGCCGAGTACGAACTGCAGACGCTTGCTGGATAAGCCCGGATCCACCGATAATGGGCGGAGACTCGACGGCCATCCGGCGTCGAGACGACCCCAGAATCGGCGGATCCGGGCTAAGCTGGCCGGATGAGAGACGCCCTTATTTGCGAACCCCTGCGGACGCCCGTGGGCCGGTTCGGCGGCATTTTTAGAGACGTTCCCGTGACCTCGCTGGCCACCACCGTTATCAAGGCCATCCTCGAGCGCACGGGCCTCCCCCACGACCAAGTCGACGACGTGCTGCTGGGGCAGGGCTACGCCAACGGCGAGGCCCCGGCGCTCGGGCGCGTCGCGGCGCTGGACAGCGGCCTGCCCGTCGACGTGCCGGGCCTGCAGATCGACCGTCGCTGCGGGTCGGGCCTGCAGGCGGTGATCGAGGCCGCCATGCAGGTCCAGACCGGCGCCGCCGACGTCGTGCTGGCGGGGGGCGCCGAGAGCATGAGCCAGGCCGAGCTCTATTCCACCGCGCTGCGCTGGGGCGCGCGCTCGGGCGGCGCCATGCTCGAGGACCGCCTGGTGCGTGGCCGGGTCACCGCCGGCGGCGAGAACTACCCGGTGCCGGGCGGGATGATCGAGACGGCGGAGAACCTGCGCCGCGAGTACTCGATCCCGCGCCAGGAGCAGGACGAGCTCGCCCTGCGCTCTCATCAACGTGCCGTCGCAGCCCAGGAGAGCGGCGTCTTTGCCGAGGAGATCGTCCCCGTGGACGTCCGCGAGCGCAAGACCGGCACGCGGTCGATCGACCGCGACGAGCACCCGCGCGCGGACGCCTCGCTGGAGAGCCTGGGCTCGCTGCGCCCGGTGATGGCGCGCAAGGATCCCGCCGCCACCGTCACCGCCGGCAACGCCTCCGGTCAGAACGACGGCGCGGCCGTCTGCATCGTCACCCACGCCGAGAAGGCCGCGGAGCTGGGCCTGGTGCCGATGGCGCGGATGGTGAGCTGGGGGGTCGCCGGCGTGCCGCCGCGGACGATGGGGATCGGGCCGGTGCCGGCCACGGCCAAGGCGCTCGCGCGCGTCGGGCTGACCATGGACGACATGAACCTGATCGAGCTCAACGAGGCCTTCGCCGCCCAGGTGCTGGCCGTCCTGCGCAACTGGGAGCTCCCCGACGGGATGGAGCGCCTCAACGTCAACGGCTCCGGGATCTCCCTGGGGCACCCGATCGGCGCCACCGGAGGGCGGATCCTCACCACGCTGGTGCGCGAACTGCGCCGCCGCGGCGCGCGCTACGGCCTGGAGACGATGTGCATCGGCGGCGGCCAGGGGCTGGCGGCGATCTTCGAGAACGTGGAGGTCTGACGCGATGCCCGGAGTCGATCCGGGTGCCCCGCCCGGTGACGACGAGGCCACGCTGCGCGAGGTGATCGAGACCCTCGCGCCGCTCGAGCGCCGCGCCGGGTCAGAAGGCGAGCGACAGGCGGCGGACTGGATCGCGCAACGGCTACGTGCGGCCGGCTGTGAGGCGGAGATCGAGGCCGAGGAGTACCGCGAGGGCTATGCCCGCGTGATGAGCACGCTGTCGGTCACCAGCGGCCTCGCCGGCGCGGCGGCGCTGGCCAGCCGGCGGGCGCGCCCGGTCGCGGGCGCCGTCGCCGGTGCCGTGGTGGCGGCCATCGCCGACGACGTCTCCAACGGGCCGCGGCTGTTTCGCCGCGCCGCCAGCCCGGCGCGGACGACGTGGAACGTCGTGGGCGACATCGGCGACGCCGATGCGCCGCGGACCCTCGTCCTGCTCGCCCATCACGACGCCGCCCCGACGGGCAAGATCTTCGACCAGAGCTTCCAGGCGTGGCTGGGCGAGACCTTCCCCGGGCTGCTGGAGCGGCGCGACACCTCCCTGCCGCTGTGGTCGACGCTGCTGGCGGCCCCGGCCCTGGTGGCGCTGGGGTCACTGCGCGGGCGGCGCGGGCTCATCGCCGCCGGGGTGGCGGGCTCGGCCCTGGCGACGGCGGTGTTCGAGGACGTGGCCCGCAGCCCGATCGTGCCCGGAGCCAACGACAACCTCACGGCGGTGGCGGTGCTGGTGGCGCTGGCCGAGCGGCTGCGCGCCGAGCCGGCGCCGGGGCTGCGCATCGTGATGGCGTCCTGCGGCGCCGAGGAGGTCATCCAGGGGGGCATCTACGGCTTCGCCCGCCGTCACTTCCCGTCGCTTGACCGCGAGCGCACCTGGTTTCTCAACCTCGAGACGCTCGGTTCCCCGCAGCTGATCATGCTCGAGGGCGAGGGTGCGCTGGTCATGGAGGACTACCATGACCGCGCCTTCCGGGATCTCGTGGCGCGGGTCGCGGACCGGTCGGGCGCCCACCTGCGCCGCGGGATGCGCGCCCGCAACTCGACCGATGCCGTCATCCCCAGCCGGGCCGGCTACCGCACCGCGACGCTGGCCTCCATGAACCGCTACAAGGCCCTCTCCAACTACCACCTCATGTCAGACACGCCCGCCAACGTCGACTACGGCACGGTGCGCCAGGCCCTGGTCGTCACCGAGGCGGTGGCGCGCGAGCTTGCCTCCAACCCCTGGATCTGACCCATGCCCCTCGCCGGCGAGCTCACGCTCGAGATGTTCGATCACACCAACCCCGCGCTGCGAGGGGCGGACTACCGCGAGGCGATGTCGGCGCTCGAGGGCCATGAGGGCTGGCTGGCGACGTGCCCGTTCGGCTTCCTCGTGCTCGAGCGCGAGTCGGCCGAGTTCTTCCTGCGCACGCGCGACGCGGTGTTCCCCGGGATGACGATCGCCGACATCTTCGGCATCACCGAAGGTCCGCTGCACGAGGAGATCGTCAAGAACATCATCAACGTCAACGGCGATGACCACCGCCGCCTGCGCAACCTCGTCAACCCGGCGCTGGCCCCGCGCGCCGTGGCCCGCTACCGCCCGGCCATGCGCGACTTCCTGGCCGAACTGCTCGAGGGGATCGCGCCACGGCCCGACTGCGAGTTCATCGCCGCCATCGCCAAGCCCTACCCGTCGCTGGTCATCGCGCACGTCATGGGCGCGCCGCGTCGCTACGCGCCCCAGCTGCATCAGTGGTCAAACCTCATCCAGCGCCAGTTCGACGCCACCAGCCTGGTGGGCGACCGCGCCGCGATCGAGGCCGCCGTGCAGGAGTTCTACGTCTGGGCCGACGAGCTCATCGCCGCCCGCCGCGGCGACCCGGGCGCGGACCTCATCACCGACCTCATCGTCGCCGAGGCCGAGGGCGAGCGCCTCAACCACGACGAGCTGCGCAACCTCGTGCTCAACATCCTCGTCGGCGGCGTCGACACCAGCCAGAGCCAGCTCGCCCACGCCGTCCGCCTGCTCGCGCTGCACCCCGAGCAATGGGAGGCGCTGCGCTGCGACCCCGACGGGCTGGCGCTGCCCGCGGTCGACGAGGCGTTGCGCTTTGAGCCGATCACGCCCTTCACCGCGCGGATCACGACCGCGGAGATCGAGCACCGCGGGGTCACCTTCCCCGCGGGCTCGGTCGTGCTCGTATCCGCGTGGCACGCCAACCGCCAGGGCGTCGACCCCGATGCCTTCGACATCACCGTCGACCGCGGCGGGGCCCGGGTGCTGACCTTCGGCGCCGGCATCCACTACTGCGTGGGCGCCAACCTCGCGCGCGCCGAGATGCAGGAGGGGCTGGCCGCGCTGGCGCGGCGCGCCGAGCGCATCGAGCTCGCGGGCGAGCCGGAGTTCGGCACCCCGTCCGGGATCTACGGCCTCGAGACGCTGCCGCTAAGGCTGACCTGGGCTGAGTAGCTGCCGCAGGCGCCTACGCGGCCGCCTGCCACAGCGCGTCGTCGCCCAGCGGCCCACGTGTGGCCTTGCCGTCGGCCACGAGCTCGATGAGCGCGGCCTCGGCCGCGGCGCGGTCGGGGGCGTCGTTGCCGTGGGTCATGAGCGCCGCCACCTCCTGGGTGGTCAGCCCACCCGGGAACGCCTCCAGCAGCGGCTCGGGCGTCTCGGGCGGTGCGTGCCGGGTCAGCGTCGGATCGAGATTGGTCACCAGGATGTCGTAGGCTTCGACGGGCTGAAAGCCCCCGGCGACCAGCGAGGTGCCGTTGGACTGAAAGACGATCGAGGGGGCCGTGAAGCGCACCGGCCCGTCGGTGGTGGCCGTCTTGCCCTGAAGCTCGGCGGCCGATCCGGCGGCCTTGCGGGTCTCGGCCTTGTCGGCCTCGTAGGCCTCGGTGACCTCCGGCGAGTCCAGCGCCGCGATGATCGCCTCGGCGTCGACGCCGGAGACCTCCGCGAGCACGTCGCGCAGCATCGCATCGTCCTCGAGCACCAGCGGACCGTTGAAGTTGGCCAGCTGGATGGCGCGGAACACCGCCCACTCGGTGCCGGGATTGGACAGCCGCGCGGCCACGACCGCCCGGCAGGCGCGGGCGGTCGCGCTCAGGCGCGCCTTGGGCTCGGGCGCGAACGGCATCCCGTAGCGGCGGCGGAACTGCAGCTGCCCCAGCGCCCCGCGGACGGGCGTGTACCCCCGCTTGGCGTACTGATCAGAGCTCTCGGTGAGCCCGACGAGCACGAGGTTCCAATCGAGCTGGTCGCCGTAGCGCCATTCGATGACCCTGAGCGCGGGGCTCTCGGAGTAGGCCCAGGGGCAGGCGGGATCGGAGTACAGGGTGGCATTGATCATGGGCGACGCTCCGAGTCAGTGGTTGATGCCTCAAGTATATGCGCCGTCGATCGCTGCTCGCGTTCGGGCAGTTCGATGATCGCCCCCGCGCGGCGCACCGCGGCTGTGGCGAAGCCGGCCTCGCGCAACGCAGCCTCCGCCTCCGTGGCGCCGTCGAAGTGCAGGTACACCTGACCGCGGACGAACCCCGCCAGTAGCTGCCGGAAGAGCCGGACGACGGGGGTCTGGACGCTGCCGAGATGCAGATCGGAGATGTAGCGCCCCGACGGGAACCTCGCCAGCGCCGCCGCGATGCGCCGCCACAGCGCCAGCACGGCGTCGGTGGCCAGGTACCCGAGCAGCCCCTCGGTGACGATGGCCATGCCGGCGCCGGGGTCAAGCGAGGCGGCCAGCTGAGCGAGGCTGCGCGGGCCCTCGTCGCGCCGTGCGTCGATCTCCGCCATCCGGTGGCCGTCTGACAGCGACCCGATGCGGGCGAGGGCCTGGCGCTTGCGCTCGGCCATGGCCGGCAGGTCGGCCTCGACGTAGGTGATCGCATCGCCGTAGCGGTTGGCAAAGCGCCAGCCCCGAGCCGACATCCCGGCGGCGATCTCGATCACCTGGCTGACGCCGTGGCGCTCCACCGCAACGGTGAGCAGCGCGTCGATGGCCCGGTGGCGGGCGAGCAGGTAGCTCTCGAGCGAGGGTCCGCCAAGGGCTTCGCTGACGGCCATCAGGGGGTGCAGCGCGTCCACCATGATCCGGCCCTCGCGGGTGCCCAGCCACGGGTGCGAGAGCCCGGCGCGACGCCACACCTCACCGGTGTAGTGCGCGGTGGGGCTGATGTTGTCGCCGGAGCTCACGCGCCCAGCGCCTCGAGCAGGCGATCCAGCAGCGCCACCTGCGCCGGGTTGATCCGCTGCCGCGCCTCATCGAGCCCGAACCACCCGGCGCGGTCGACCTCCGGGAAGCGCTGCGTACGCCCCGACCGCGGCGGCCATTCCATCGTGAAGGTGTTGCTGGTGATGTGCTCGGCATCGAGATCGCCCGCGATCGCCCACGCCACCACCGTCTTGCCGGCCTTCTGGCGAACCTCGCCGAGCTCCAGCGCCTGGCCCTCGGGCGCGGCGGTGCCGAGCTCCTCGGAGAACTCCCGCCAGGCGGCCGCCCGGGGGTCCTCGCCCTCCTCGCACTCGCCCTTGGGGACCGACCACGTGCCGAGGTCGCGCTTGGCCCAGAACGGGCCACCGGGATGGACGAGCAGCACCTCCAGCTCGGCGCCGGCGTGACGAAAGAGCAGCACACCAGCGCTTTTACGACCTCTTGCGCTCTTTCCGGGGCTCATCCGGCGCTCCGGTCAGAGGTTGTCAGCCAAATGTCAGCGAACATGTGTTCAATGGTGGCGGGTGCCGGGCGCAGCGCGGCGGTGGCATGACAATTGTCATGACGCATTTCGGTCTCAGGCCACTTACACCGAATGCCGCGAGGGCCTAGCCTCGGGGTGCAACCACTTCGGAGGAACTGACTTCGTATGAGAACCGTAGCTTCCTGGTGCTTCAGACATAAAAGGCTGGTGCTGCTCGGCTGGCTCGTGGGGCTCGTCGCGCTGGTGGGGATCCACTCGGCGGCGGGCAGCGCGTTCACCGACAACTTCAAGCTTCCCCACACGGGCAGCTTTGACGCGATCCGCCTGCTGCAGAAGGCCAGCCCCCACAACTCGGGTGAGACCGATCAGCTCGTGATCGGCGTCTCGGAGGGCAAGGTCACCGACCCGGCCGTCGTCGCGCGCGCCAAGAAGGTGTTCGACAAGGTGGCGCAGAATCCGGACGTGGCCAGCGTCGTCTCGCCGTTCACGCCGGCAACGAGCCACCAGATCGCCCCCGGCGGACAGGTGGCGTTCGCCAACGTCACCTTCACCAACGCCGCCAACCAGAACGAGATCACCGCCGCCCAGGCCCGGTCCTTCGTGCAGTCGATCACGTCGCAGTCGGGCGACGGTGTGCAGTTCCAGGTCGAGGGCAACATCGCCGAGGCCGGCAACACCACCAACTCGGGCAGCGGCCTGCTCTTCGGCTTCATCGCCGCGGCGCTCGTGCTGTTCGTGGTCTTCGGATCCGCCGCCGCCATGATCCTGCCGTTGATCACGGCCGGCGTCTCGCTCGGCGCGGGGACGGCGGTCGTGGGCCTGCTCTCGCACGCGATGAACATCGCCACCTTCTCGACTGAGCTCGCGCTGCTCATCGGACTGGGCGTGGGCGTCGACTATGCACTGTTCATCGTCACCCGCTTCAAGCAGGCCCTCGCTCGCGGCGAGACCCGCGAGGCGTCGGTGGTCGAGGCCCTCGACACCTCGGGCCGCGCCGTGCTGTTCGCCGGGCTGATCGTGTGCATCGCGATGCTGGGCATGTTCGCCCTGGGCGTCAGCTTCCTCTACGGCGTGGCCATCGCCGCGGCCGTGACGGTGGCCTTCACCGTCCTGGCGGCGCTGACGCTGCTGCCGGCGCTGCTGGCCACCCCCATCGGCCGGTTCGTGCCCCGCCGGCGCGAGCGCAGAGCTTTGAAGGAGGGCAAGCTCCAGCTCAACGTGGAGTCCCCCGCCTGGGTGCGGTGGACCGACGCCATGAGCAAGCGCCCGGCGGTGTTCGCCGCGGTGGCGGCGCTGGTGATGATCATCATCGCCATCCCGTTCTTCAGCATGCGGCTGGGTTCGGCCGACGCCGGCACCGACCCGTCCAGCACCACCACGCGCAAGGCCTACGACCTGCTGGCCAAAGGCTTCGGCCCCGGCTACAACGGGCCACTGGAGCTGGTGGCCCAGATCAAGCAGCCGTCGGACCTGGCAGCGTTCAAGAAGGCCCAGGCCGCAGTGGCGGCCACCCCCGGCGTCGTCGGCGCGACCCCCGTCGCAGTGATCGGCGGCGAGCAGGGCCGGCCCAAGGTCGCCATCGCCAGCGTGTACCCCAAGGGCTCACCGCAGGCGGCCTCGACCACGGACCTGCTCAGCCACGTCCGCAACACGGTCATCCCCGCGGCGACCAAGGGGACGGGGCTGGCGGTGCTCGTCGGAGGGACGACGGCGATCTTCGAGGACTTCAGCCACATCCTGTCGGCGAAGCTGCCGCTGTTCATCGGCGTCGTGGTCATCCTCAGCTTCCTGCTGCTGATGGCGGTGTTCCGCAGCCTCGTCATCCCGCTGACGGCGGCGGTGATGAACCTGCTGTCGGCCGGGGCGGCCTTCGGCATCGTCACCGCCATCTTCCAGAAGGGCTGGCTGGGCGGGACCACCGGGCCGATCGAGACGTTCGTCCCGGTGCTCATGTTCCCCATCCTGTTCGGCCTGTCGATGGATTACGAGGTGTTCCTCGTCAGCCGCATCTATGAGGAGTGGCACCGCCGGCGCGACAACACCGAGGCGGTGGCCCACGGCCTGGCGGCCACGGGGCGCACCATCACCGCCGCGGCGGCGATCATGGTGCTGGTGTTCGGGTCGTTCATCCTCGGCGGCGAGCGCATCATCGAGCTGTTCGGCGTGGGCCTGGCCAGTGCGGTCCTGCTCGACGCGCTGGTCGTCCGCTCCGTGCTCGTGCCGGCGCTGATGATCCTCATCGGGGACGCCAACTGGAAGATCCCGCACTGGCTCGACCGCTCGCTGCCCCGCCTCAACATCGAGGGGCGCAGCGGTCCGGCCCGCCCGGAGCACTCAGGCCCGGCGCCCGAGCCCGCCACCGGCTGACGACAGGGCTTCGCACGGACGAGTCCGGACGGAGTCGTTAAAGCCCGGTCGCCCGCGACATGAGCGCGGGCGACCGCCGGATATGTGGTCGCCCGCGCACCACCACGCGGGCGACCACTACTGGCCCGGCGGCGCCGGGGCGGCCGTGGCCTGGCCCGCCCCGGTCTCCGCCTCCAGGCGCTTGGCGATCCCGACGGATGTCCGATCTCGCAGGGCGGCCGACGGGTGGTCAGCGCACTGACCAGCGGGTCAGTTGGAGGCCTGGACCTCCTGGACGGACCACCGGTTGCCGTCGGGATCGGAGAAGAACACGAACTTCCCCCACGGGAACTCCTGCACCTCGGACACCTCGATGCCGCGGCCCGCGAGCTCCTCGTGGGCCTCGGCGGCGCTGGTCACCACCAGCTGCAAGCCGACGACGCTGCCGGGCTCCGCGTCGGTGATGCCCAGCCCCAGCGCGATCGAGCACGCCGAGCCGGGAGGGGTCAGCTGGATGAAGCGCAGTCCCTCCTGGACCGGGATGTCGTGATCGGCGTGGAAGCCGACCTGCTCGTAGAACGCCTTGGCCCGGTCCGGGTCTGAGACCGGGACGGCCACCAGCTCGAGCTTCATGTCCATCGTGTCTTCCTCCTCGTGTGAGTGCGGGGGTGACCATATGGCCCGATCAGGTCAGGTCCGGTCCGTGGGTGTCAGCGTTGAGACCTCGGCTTCGACCCAGATGTTCGCCGTGTCGGCCTCTGCGACGATGACCGTGCTTGTCGGGAGTCGCCGGTCTCATCGTCCTGATCGTCGGAGTCGTGGTGGTCATCTTCGCCGCGGACGTGTTCGTGGACGGGCTGCTCGGAGTCGCCCGGGCCCTGGGGATCTCGGCGTTCGTGCTCTCGGTGGCCCTCTCGGGTTTCGAGACCGAGAACCTCGCTGCGGGGATCGCGGCCAACGCCAAGGGACTGCCGGGCGCGGCAGCCGGCACGTTCCTGGGCGGTGTGACGTTCCTGGCGCTCGGCGTGGCCGGGCTGGGCGGTCTCATCGCGCCGGTCCGCGTCGAGCTCCCGACGCGGTTCGCGGTGTGGACCGCGATCGCGCCGGCCCCCCTTCTGGTCGTCGCGATCGACGGGCACATCTCGCGGCTTGAGGGTGGGCTCCTGGTGGTCTGGTCGGTGGTGGCGCTGGTCGGCCTGGCCCGGTCAGGACGCGCGCTGCTCGCCGTGCCCGACGAGGACGAGCAAGTCAGGTGGCCGGGCCTGCGGCTTCTCATCGGACTGGCGCTGCTGACCGGCGGAGGGTGGCTGATCGGGCAGGGCCTGCGCACGACGGTGCGGCGCCTGGGGGTTCCGCAGACGCTGTTGGGCAACACCGCGCTGGCGGCGACCGTCGAGGCCGAGGAGCTGGCCCGGTTCGCGGTGCCGGCGCGTCGTGGACGGCCCGAGATCGGCCTCGGGAGCATCTCCGGAACCGTGGTCCACTTCGCGGCGCTCAACGCGGGGATCATCGCCCTGGTCAAGCCGCTCACGCTCGGGCCCCAGACAACCCGCTTCTACCTGCCGGTCGCCGTGGCCAGCCCGGCGATCTTCGCGGGGATGCTGGTGATCCGCAAGCAACTCGGCCGGCTCGAAGGCGCCGCGCTGACGGGCCTGTACGTCGCCTACGTCGCGGCGGCCATCCTCGTCTCGACGTGAGCCTACGTCGCGGCCTCGGCCTCGACCAGCCCGGCGACCGCGAGTCGCCGCCGGCACTGGGTCACGGCGTACTCACGCGTGGCGGCGGGCACCGCGTCCCCCCAGGCGGCGGCCGCCGCGGTGGCACGCGCCAGGAGGTCGTCGACGCGCAGATCGCCCCCCTCGGCCTCGATCAGGCAGCGCACGCCGAAACCGACGTGCCACCGCTCGTCGAGCTCGACACGCGTCACCCCTTCGCGTACCCCCGGCAGGGCGTCGTCGGCAAGTTCGTCGAGCAGCGCGCGCTGCCCGGCTGAGAAGACGGCCCCCTCGAGCATCATGTGGTAGAGCCGAACGCCGTCGGGGATGCCGGCGCGTCCCCCCGCCAGTTCCGCGGCGATCGCGGGCAGACGCACCTCGAATAGCTCCAGCAGTGCATCGGGGACGTGAGCTCGGGCCGCGGCGCGCCGATCCGCCGGCGTGTCTCCGGACAGGCCGAGCACCTCGGCGCCGACGCGATCGAAGAACGCCGCGTGGCGGTCCTCGTCGCGGCGCTGCAGGAAGAAGATCCACATCATCATGCTGTCCAGGTGCTCTGCGGCGTCGGCGAACGGCGTGAGGTGCTCGGCCACGGCGGCCTCAGCCACGCAGAAGCCGGCCAGGAGCGTCGTCAGGCGCTCACGCCGCTCGTCTCCGAGGGCCGGCCACGCGCGAGCGTCGGGAGCGAGGTCGATAGCGGCGGCGTCCCATTGCAGTTTGGCGACGATCTTGGAGTACGTCGCCAAGCGCGGGAACATCAGCAGCTCCGAGCGATCCGCCTCCGGAACGCTGAGCCCGCCTGGCCCCATGTAGCGGTTGGGATCCGTCATCGCTCAGACCTGCGCCGGCCGCTTCATCGTCCGGTAGACGAACTCGTCCGTCTGCGCCGACTCGCGCACCGAGACGACCTGCTCATGATGAGGTGAGAGGTGGCAGACGGGATCGGTGGCCGCCGGGTCGCCGGTCATCCGAAGCGCCTGGCACCGGCAGCCGCCCCAGTCCTCCTCCTGGCGCCCCAGCGGACACGACCGGCATGGCTCCTGCATCCATTCGGTGCCCCGGAAACGCGCGAACGCCTCGGACTCGTTCCAGATCCAGGCCAGATCATGCTCGCGGACGTTGGCGAAGGCGAGGCCGGGGATCGTCGACGCCGCCTGGCACGGGAGCACGTCACCGCTCGGACTGACCACCATCGCCGTCCGGCCCCAGCCGCCCATGCACGGCTTGGGCAGCTCCTCATAGAGATCGGGAAGTACCCAGAGGACGTCGACCCGCGGTCCGACGCGGTCACGGAACCGCTTGACCGCCTCCTCGCCGCGCCGTAGCTGTTCCCACGTCGGCAGCAGGGCTTCCTGGTTGAGCAGGGCCCAGCCGTAGTACTGGGTGTTGGCGAGCTCGAGCCGTTGCGCGCCGAGCTCCAGCGTGAGGTCCAGCAGCTCCTCGATGCGATCGAGGTTCTGTCGATGCAGCACACAGTTGATCGTCAGCGGGAAGTCCAGCTCCCGGGCGAGGCGCGCCGCCGCGATCTTCTTCGCAAAGGACCGGTTGCCCGCGATGCGATCGTTGTCCTGCGCGTTCGGGCTCTGGATCGAGATCTGCACATGGTCGAGCCCTGCCTCCTTCAGCGCCTGCGCGCGATCCGCCGTGAACAGCGTCCCCGCGGTGATGAGCGACGAATAGAGCCCGGCCTCGCACGCTGCCGCGCACAGCTCCGCCAGATCCCGTCGCAACATCGGCTCGCCCCCGGTCAGGGCCAGCTGCAGGACGCCCAGTCCGCGCGCCTGGCGGAAGGTCCGGACCCAGTCTTCGGTCGCCAGCTCATCCCGATGGCGCTCGGCCCCGATATCCACCGGGTTGGAGCAGTACGGGCAGTGCAGCGGGCACTGGTAGGAGAGCTCGGCGATGAGCGTGAAGGGGCTAGGGGGCGGCATCGACGAGCAGTCCTCTCTGCGTCATGGCGTCCACCAGTCCGCGCACGTCGTCGCCGATATCCGATCCGTCGTATCGCTGCGACAGCTCGCCGACGATGTCATCCAGCGACCGGTCTCCGTCACACAGCCCCAGTACCTCTGCCGCGGTCGGATTGAGTCGAACGGCACCCTCGGGCACGAGCAGCAGGTGCTCCTCGCGCACCTCGTCATACCGTAGCCGTGCGCCGGTGACGAGGCGGGGGCGGGTCATGCCTGCCGAGAGAGGGGAGTCGGGTTCTGGGAATCGCCGCGCTCGATGGCGTCCAGCTGGGCCCACAGCATCTCGGTCTTGAAGCGCAGTGCGGCGATCGCCGCCTCCTGGTGTTCACGCGTCCGGCAGCGCTCCACCGTCAGCGCGAGCGCGTAGTCCGCATCGCGTGGCGCCTTCACCAGCCGCGTCCGGAAGTACTCCAGCCCTGCGGCATCGATCCACGGGTAGTGGCGCTCGAGGGCGTCCAGGCGCACGCGAATCGCGGCCGGCCCGAACAGCTCGGTGAGCGATGAGGCCACCGCCTCGACCCACGGCCGCTGACGGGCGAAGTTCACGTAGGCGTCGACCGCGTAGCGGACGGCGGGAAGGACCCCGCGCTCTGACTCCAGATACGGCCGGGACACGCCCAGCGCCTCCCCCAGCCGCAGCCAGGACTCGATGCCGCCGTCCTCGTCGCTCGTGCCGTCGTGATCGACGATCCGCTGAATCCACTCGCGGCGCACCGCCACCTCGGGGCAGTTGGACAGGATCGCCGCGTCCTTGAGCGGAATGCACTTCTGGTAGTAGAACCGATTGGTCACCCAGCGCTGCAACTCCTCGCGGCCGAGCTCTCCGGCGTCCATTCTCTGGTGGAAGGGGTGCAGGTTGTGGTAGCGGCTCCCCTGCGCGCGCAGCTCCGCGATGAACTCCTCAGACGGCGCCGTAGTTCGCTCGTCCGCTGATGTCAGGGCAGTGTCCGTCACAGCTCCACCTCGAGACCATCGTAGGCAATCTCGATGCCGGCGCGAATGACCGCTTCGCGCTCGGGCGAGTCCTCGAGCAGGATCGGGTTGGTGTTGTTGATGTGGACCAGGGCCGTGCGGGGCCGCTCCAGCCGGGCGAGCACCTCGAGCGTCCCCCCTGGCCCGGACAGCGGCAGGTGCCCCATATCCAGCGCGCTGCGAGCCGAGATGCCAAGCCGCGCCAGATCGTCGTTACCCCAGAAGGTTCCGTCGACGAGCACCAGGTCGCTGGCGGCGAACCGGCTGAGCACGTCGTCGTCCAACCGCGCCAGACCGGGGGCATAGGTCACCACGCCCGGACCGGCGCGGTCCCGGAACACCAGCGCGGTGGCCCCGAGCTCCACCCCCGAGCCGTCGAGGTAGCGGGGAGCATCGCCGCCCACGTCGAACGCCTCGACGGTGAGACTCGATCCGTCGAGCGCGGTCACGCGGCCCGGCGACAGCGTCCGCCATTCCGCGCCCGCGTAGCGCTCCAGGATGGGCAGGACCGGGTAGCCGGTACGGAGCGCCCGCTCGATGCCCGCGTCGCCGTAGACCACCAACGGCGTCGCCGACTCACGCAGCAGCAGGAGCCCGGCGGTGTGGTCGATCTCAGCATCGGTCAGGACCACGCCCGCAATCGGGGACGCGCGGATGCCGTCGACGTCGAGGTCGGTCAGCCCCTCGAGTTGCTGGCGCGCGTCCGGAGACGCGTTGACGAGGAACCACGGGCCATCGCGCCCGCGGACGGCCACCGACGACTGCGTCCGCGCAACCGCCCGCACGCCCGCCCGCGCAGCCGCACACGTCGGGCACCGGCAATTCCACTGCGGGAACCCCCCGCCAGCGGCCGATCCGAGAATGCGAACGCGCACGGAGGATGAAGCGAGACGTAGCCCAGGCGGCCGCCGAAGGCTACGCCAGCTTCAGCGTCCTACCTGTGATAGAGGTAGGACGTAACCTCAGAGCACATCTCGATGAACTCAAACTTCGGCTTGATCCAATCCATAGGATGCCTCCCTTTCAGAGTTCAGCGGGCAAAGTGCCATCTTAGCGGGAGGTGTCAAGTTGACCGAAGGACCGCGCGGCGCGATGCGCGTTGAAGTCACTCCCGGCGGCCCCGACGGGGTGGACGCCGACCTCGTCGCCATCGCGGCGGGAGCACCGGCGCTGGCGCTCGGCGCGCCGGAGCGCGCGGTGGCTGACGCGGACCCGCTCGCGCTGGTCTACCGGGACGGCCCGCCGTTGGCCGTTCTCGCCCTCGAGCCGGACGTCGACGGACTGCGGACGGCCGCCGCGCGGGCGGTGCGCGCATGCCGCCACGGCGGCACGGTCGCCTGGGCGCTCGACGCATCCCTCCCCATCGCCGCCGCCGAGCAGGTGCGGGCCCTTGCCGAGGGAGCGGTGGTCGGTGGCTACGACCGCCGCCGCTGGCAAAGCGGGCCGCGGGCCCCCGGCGTCGGGCGCTTCGTGATCTGCGGCTGCTCCGAGGGCCACGCAGGCGTGGCCGAGCGCGCGGCGCTCGTCGCGCGCTGGACGAACACCGCCCGGGAACTGGTCGACGCGCCCCCGAACGTGGTCTCACCCGCGGGACTCGCCGAGCGGGCGGCATCGTTTCCCGGGCTGCGCACCGAAGTCGTCGATCCGGACGACGCGGGGCTGCCCGCGCTCGCTGCGGTGGGTCAGAGCAGCCCGGCTCGGCCACTCCTGCTCGTCGTGCGCCATGAGCCGGCGGGCGCGCCGGATGCCCCGCGCCTCGCCCTCGTCGGCAAGGCGGTGACGTTTGACACCGGCGGCTACTTCCTCAAGCCCCAATCAGACATCGTGCGTCAGAAAGCCGACATGGGAGGCGGCGCCGCCGTGGTCGCAGCGCTGGGCGCCATCGCCGAACTCGGACTCCCCCTGTCGGTCACCGGAGTCGTCCCCGCCTGCGAGAACATGCTGAGCGGCACCGCGATCCGTCCCACCGACGTGATCGCGACCGCCGCCGGCCTCACGGTCGAGGTCACCAATCCCGACGCGGAGGGGCGCTTGATCCTGGCCGACGCGCTGTGGTATGCCCGCCATCACGGCGCCACCCACCTCGTCGACCTCGCCACGCTCACGGGCGCGATGCGCGCCGGCATGGGCGACCTCTATGCCGGGGTCTTCTCGCCCGACGCATCGTGGCGCGACGAGGTCGTGCAGGCGGGGAATGCCAGCGGCGATCTGGCCTGGCCGTGGCCGCTTCACCCGCGCTACCGGCCTCTGATCGAGTCCACCGTGGCCGACCTGCGCAACACCGCGGGGAAGGGGTTCGGGTATCCCATCGTGGCGGCGACGTTCCTGGCCCAGTTCGCCGGCGACGGCCCGTGGGCACACGTCGACATGCTGGGGCCGGCGCTGCTTGATGACGATCGCGGCGACGCATTCGGCCCCGGCGCGTCCGGCTACGGCGTCCGCATGCTGGTCGAGCTCGCCACGCGCCTGAGCGCCGCGGCGACCCCGTAGGCGAGTCAACCAGGCGTTACGCTGGCCTGATGAACCTCGGGGATGGCGATCGGCGAGCTGCGGCCGCCACGCCGGGCCGGGTGGTCGACGCCTCCAAGTTCGACTTCGCCGCCGCAGAACGGGCCGCCCGTGACCTGCTGCGCGCGATCGGCGCTGACCTGAACACACCCGAGCTGGTGCAGACGCCGCGTCGCGTCGCCGCCTCCTACGCCGAGCTGGTGACGCCCGCCGACGTCGAGGCGACCCTCTTCCCCAACGAGGGATATGACGAGCTCGTGCTGGTTCGCGACATCGCGTTCCAGTCGCTGTGCATGCACCACCTGCTGCCGTTTCACGGCGAGGCCCACGTCGCGTACCTGCCGGGAGACACGATCGTCGGTATCTCCAAGCTGGCGCGTGTGGTCGAGGCGTTCGCCCGGGATCTGCAACTGCAGGAGCGGATGACGCAGCAGATCGCCGACTGGCTCGAGCAGGAGCTCGCGCCTCGCGGAGTCGGGGTGGTCCTCAGCGCCGAGCACATGTGCATGACGATCCGCGGAGTGCGCAAGCCAGGGGCGCGGACGGTGACCTCGGCGGTACGGGGCGTTCTGCGTGACGACGCGCGCACGCGCCAGGAGCTCTTCAGCCTTGTCGGCTGACGCCGGTGAACTGTGGCCGCTGATCGAGACCGTGGTCACGACCACCGCGAGCGACGGTGAGGTCAACTGCGCGGCGATGGGGGTGCGCTGGGGGGAGGAGGAGCTCGTCTTCTGGCCGTTTGACACCACACGCACGCTGCGCAACCTCCGCCGTCACGGCGAGGCGGTCGTCCATCTCACCGATGACGTGCTCCTGTTCGTGGAGGCGGCGCTGGGGCATCCCCGTCCCGCGGTGCGTCCGGCCTCAGCGATCCACGGTTCGGTGATCAAGGAGGTCAGCGCGTGGCGGGAGGTAGTGGTGATCGACATCGCTCCCGCCGACGGCGGACTGCCCCGCTCGCGAGTGCGCGCCCGGGTGGTCGCCGCCGGCACCGGTGCGCGGCAGCCGCTGGGCCTGTGCCGCGCCCGCCACGCCGCCGTCGAAGCCTCGATCCTCGCCTCCCGGCTGCGGTGGCTGGACCCCGAGCAGGTGTGGGCTGAGCTCGCGCGCCTTCAGGAGCTCGTGGACAAGACCGCCGGGCCCCGCGAGCGCGCCGCCATGGACTACGTCCGGCGCTACGTGAGCGAGCGAGCATGACCGAGCTCGTGGTCGCCGCACCGGCGCGACTGCACTTCGGCATGCTCGATCCGGCGGGGCTCGGCGCGCGCCGTTTCGGAGGATGCGGCGTGGGCATCGAGTCGCCGCGCGTGGTGGTGGGGATCCGAGCGCGCGCCGACGACGAGGTCGCCGCGCATGGAGCGCAGGCGGAGCGCGCCGCGGCCTTCGCGCGGCGAGCCCGCCAGGCGTTCGGTCACCGGGGGGGCCTCGAGGTCGAGGTGCGCGAGGCGATCCCGCCGCATGTCGGGCTCGGATCGGGCACCAAGCTCGGCCTGGCTATCGCCCGCGGCGTGGCCGAGCTGGCCGGCGTCCCTGCCGGGCCCGAGGCGCTGGCCGACGCCAGCGGCCGGGCGGAACGCTCCAGCGTTGGGTGCTGGACGTTCGCGGCACCGGGTCTCGTGGTCGAAGCCGGGGTGACCGAGGCCGGCCTGGTCAGCCCGCTGGTGGCGCGCCACCTCGTACCCGAAGGGTGGCGGTGCGTGCTCGCGCTGTCCCGCAACGGAGAGGGGCTCTCGGGCGACGCGGAGGAGCGCTTCTTCAGCGAGCTGCACGAGCAGGCAACCGGCGAGCCGCGCGTGGCGCGGCTGCTCCTGACGGCGCTGCTCCCGGGGCTGATGGCCGGGGACATCGACGAGTTCGGCGGCGCGCTCACTCGGATCCAGCGGGAGATCGGGTCGATGTTCGCCGCTCGGCAGGGCGGCGTGTTTCACCCGCGTGCGGCCCCGGTGATCGAGGCGCTGGAGGCGCTCGGGGTCAGGGCGATGGGGCAGAGCTCGTGGGGCCCGACTGTCTACGGCATCGTCGCGAGCCCGGAGCACGCTGCCGAGGTTGCCGACGGCCTGCGTGCCGCCACCGATGCCGGCACCGAGGTCCGCGTCGTCGACTTCGATCGCCGGGGCGCCTGGGTGGCGCGCCAGGGCTCAGAACAGGCGGCCGCATGAAGCTACTCGTCAGCGTCGTCTCCGGCGAGGAGGCAAAGCGCGCCCTCACCGGGGGGGCGGACATCATCGACGTCAAGGATCCGGGCGAAGGGGCGCTGGGTGCGCCCGCGCCGCGCGTCCTCTCCGAGGTCGTCCGGGCCGTCGGGACGAGGGCTCCCGTGAGCGTCGCGCTGGGCGATCTGCCTGACCTACCTCACACCGCGGCGCTCGCGGCGCGGGGCGCAGCGCTCAGCGGCGCCGCGTATGTCAAGGTCGGGCTGCGGGGGGTGCGCGATCTCCGGCGCGCGGTGGCGATGATGCGCGCGGTCGCCGAGGCCGTGGAGATGAGTGGGGCCCAAGTCTCGGTGATCGCGGCCGCCTACGCGGATGCCGCTGCCCTGGATCCTCCGGCGCTGGCGCCGGCGGATCTGCCGGCGCTGGTGGAGCGGACGGGCATCGCCGGGGCACTGGTCGACACCTTCGTCAAGGACGGGCGCGGTCTCTACAGCTGGTCGTCCCCGCCTGAGCTGGCCGGCCTCATCGACCGGACGCACCGGGCCGGAGCGATCTTCGCGGTGGCCGGGCAGCTGAGGCCCGGAGAACTGTGCCGGGTCGCGGCGGACGTCGTCGGCGTCCGGTCGGCGGTGTGCCGCGAGGGCGACCGGAGATCCGAGCTGCGAGCCGAGCTCGTCGCAGCCGCAGTGACCGAGCTGCGCGCGGGCAGCCACGATCAGCCGGGCACGATCCGCGTGCCGGTCACCCGGCGAGACGCGGGCTGACGGACCACGACGGCCACCCCGGTGCGGCGCACCGCCTCGGGCACGTAGGGGT
Source organism: uncultured Actinomycetota bacterium (assembly GCA_963758035.1). GTDB lineage: Bacteria > Actinomycetota > Thermoleophilia > Solirubrobacterales > Solirubrobacteraceae > Palsa-465. Next base: position 381,782 of record CAVWTW010000007.1, on the reverse strand, counting down.
CGACGGCCCGCCCGCCGCCGTCGTCCTGGAGCGCCTGCAGCTCGCCGGCGGTCAGCCGCGCCAGCGGCGGGCCCTCCGACGGCCACCGCGCCATCACCCCGGCCACCGGTTTGAGCAGGACGACCTCCTCGGCCCCGATGACCCCGGCCGCCAGCACGGCAAGCGAGTCGCTGGTGACCGCCCAGGACTCGGGGATGTCGGCGTGGTCGGCGAACGCCGTCGCCGCCGTGAGCAGGCCCAATCTGCGGGGCGCCGCGAGACGGGCGAGCGGCTCGACCGCCGGCAGCAACGGCGCCAGCAACACCCCGAGCTGGTCCATTGCGCGCAACGCCAATGCGTGGGCGACCTGGTCGGACAAGACCACCTGGGCATCGACGGCGCGCACGGCGTCGGCGAACGGGCCACCTCCGGGCACCACGAGCACGGGATGGCACCGGGACAGCTCGATGACGTCGGCGCACGCCCGCCCCAGGCCGTCGAGCCCTTCGTCTCGCAGCAGCCCGCCTCCGATCTTGACCACCAGCGCGCGGGGCTCAGTCACGGCCCAGCACCGACAGCGCGACCGCGGCGGCGACCTCTCCCCCCTTGCCGGCGAAAGTGAAGCCGGGAGCGTTGTCGGGATGGACCGCCAGGCCACAGCGCGCCGCCGCCTCGCGAGCCAGAAAGGCGCCGACGCCCACCGCAACCACGGGGACTCCCGCGGCCAGGCGCGCGGCAACCCGCCCCAGAGCCGCGGTGATCGAGGCCAGCTGTGCCTCCTCGACGGCGCCGGCGATCGCCTCGAGGTCGCCGTCGCCGAGCTGCTCGGGGTCAGCGCACACCACCCGCGCCAGGCGGGCGCGGACCTCGTCGCGGGAGGTGCCGCGATCGTCGGGGAACGAGCACGTGCACTCCTCAGGCGACAGGTTGCCGCGCAGCAGGTGAGCGTCGGCGGTGATGGCGAACAGCTCGGCGGTCACCGGGCACGGCCGGCCGGCGATCGGCACCTGCGAGAGCACCGCGGCGACGCTGGTCCGCAGCGCGCCGGTGTAGACCAGCTCGCCCGCGAGCAGCCGCTCCAGGTCGGTGCGGCCCTCCGCGACAACCCTGCCCCCAGCGATCGGAATGACGTCGGTGGTGGTGCCGCCGCAGTCGACCAGGATCGCGTCGGGCAACGAGCCCGCGAGCACCAGCGCGGTCGCCATCCAGTTGGCCGCTGCACAGGCCAGGGGCTCGGCGCGGGCCGCGTCCAGGCTCACCAGCTCGCCGCCGGTGGTCATCACGCGCAGCCGCCGTCCGGGCAGAGCCCGGCGGGTCGCGTCCAGCACGTAGAGCACTCCCTCTCGCTTGCTGGCGAACACGTCGACGAGCTCAGCGGTGGTCGTCAGCGCCACTGGCGCGCCATCGACCCCGAGCCGCCCGACGACGTCGGCGATCACGCCGGCCATGGCCTCGAGGTCGTGCCATACCTCGTAGGGCTCGGAGACGATGCGGAGCTGCCGATCACCGTCCACCAGGGCTGCCTTGGTGTTGGCGCCGCCGACGTCGAGTCCGATCACCGGGACCATTCGGGCATCATGACGCGAACAATGCGAATCGTGCCGGTCGTCGACCTCAAGGACGGCATCGTCGTCCATGCCCGCCGCGGCCAGCGCGCCGGCTACGCGCCACTGAGCAGTCCGCTGGTGCACGGGTGCGAGCCGGTGGTGGTGGCGCGCGCCCTCTGTGCCGCGTGCCGGAGCAGCCGCCTCTACGTTGCCGACCTCGACGCGCTCGAGGGCGAGCCGGCCGACGAGGCGACCCTGGAGGGCCTGGCGTCGGTAGCGGAGACCTGGGTCGACGCGGGCGCGATCACGCCCGAGGCAGCGGCCGTGCTGCAGCGCGCCGGCACCGCGCGCAACGTGGTGGGCACCGAGTCCCTGGGCCGCGAGGCGCAGACGCCCGACGCGCTCCGCTCTCCGCCGCTCGTGCTCAGCGTTGATCTGCGCGACGGACGGCTGATCTCGCTCGATCCCGGGCTGAGCGGCCGCGAGCCCGCGGCCGCGGCGTCCCTGGCGCGCGCACTCGCCGTCTCAGAGGTCCTGGTGATCGACCTCGCCCGCGTGGGCAGCGGCTCCGGGCCGCCGCTGGATGCGGTGGCCGAACTCGTCGCGGCGCTGCCCGATGTCGCGATCTACGCCGGCGGCGGCGTGCGCGACGATCGGGATCTCGAGGCGCTCGAGTCCGCCGGGGCGGCCGGCGCACTGGTGGCCACGGCCCTGCACGAGGGGCGGATCACGCCGTGACCATCGTCTCGCACGCGTCGATCACCCGCCCGGTGAGATCGTCCTCGCACACCGACTGCAGCGCCTGCCAGCCGGGGATCCCGTTGACCTCCACGACGACCGGCTCGCCGTCCGGTCCCACCAGCAGGTCAACGCCCGCCACGTCGGCCTCCAGCGCGCCGGCAGAGGCGAGCGCGACGCTGCGCTCGCTCTCGCTCAGGGCGACGGCGCGCGGGCGGCCCCCACGTGCGATGTTCGCGCGCCACGAGTCACTCACGCGCTCCATCGCCCCCACCACCTCGCCGGCGACGACCAGGACGCGCAGATCCCGGCGGCCGGCCGGCGCAAGGGTGCGCTGCACGTAGTAGACGGTCCTCTCCAGCTCCAGGGCGCGGAACACGCGATGGGCCACATCGCGGTCCTCGATGCGGACGATCCCGTTGCCCATCGCGCCGAACAGCGGCTTGACGACCACGTCGCCGCCGAGCTCCGTAAACGCGCGCATCGCGCCGTCATAGCGCTCGCACACGATCGTGGGAGGCGTGCGGACGCCGGACATGGCGAGCACCGCGCCGGCCCAGGATTTGTCGACCGTCTTCTCGATCGCGCGCGGGCTGTTGACGCAGCGGACGCCCAGTGCCGCGAGTACGTGCAGCGCGTCCATCCGGAAGATCACCTGCTCCAGCGACCCTCGCGGGAGCCCGCGAACGATGAGCAGATCCAGCGCATCAAGCCGCACGTCCTCCGGTCCGCGGACCTGGACCCGGCCATCGGGGTCGACATCGGAGCGCAGCCGCGTCGCGGGGATCGTCAGCACCTCGTGTCCTCGGCCCACGAGCGAGCCGGCCAGGCTGCGGGTGTGCCAGGAGTCCGTCGCCCCCAGCACGCCGACGCGCAGCCGCGCGCTCACCGCGCGAACGAGCGCTCGAGCACCTCGGGCGCGAGCCCGCCGCCATGGTGCGCGCGGCCCGACTCGGTGCTGGTCAGGGTCACGTCGGCGGGACTGAAGAGCAGCGGGTCGATGTCATAGAAGTTCCAGTCCGCCGCGGCCAGCAGCTCCCCGAACGGCGTGCCGAACGCCTCCGACGCCGCCGACGGCAGTCGCTGCGCAAGGTCGGCCGTCTCGTCGTCGCCGGCCTCGATCCACAGGTGGACCGTCCCGCCGTAGAGCACGGCGTCGTTGGTGCGCCCGATCGCCGCCGGATCGTCCGCGGCCACCGGCGCGATCGGACAGCACCCCCACCCGTGGCGGACGCGCCCCGGGTCGACCCCGAGCTCGTGCAGCTTGTGCAGCGACGTCTCGACCACCCGGGCCGAGATCTGCACCGAGCCACACACGGAGGCGGTGGGCGCGATCAGGAAGGTGACCGCTGACGCGGGCACGCCGCAGCGCTGCGCCACCTTGTCGACGATCGCCGCGGGCGGGTCCTGCCGGGTTTCGAGGCAGAGCACCGCGCTCTCGGCCCGCTCCTCCCAGGCCAGCTCCTGAAACAGCTCCTCGGCGCGCGCCAGCGCACGTCCCGGGCCGCTGGCCATGGCGAAGAAATCATCGTCCTCGAGCTTCCATCCGGCGTATTGAGCAGCCAGACACGCAGCGGCGGGCTGATCGGTGGCAACCCCCACGCCCGGCCATGTCCGCTGACCCACGAGGACCGGCACGGGATCGATGCGGCCCAGGCCGCCCATGCACACCTCCGCGAAGCCGACGCCGGCCTGAAGCCCACCACGGGCCTGAGCGCCGCAATCCACGACACGGGCCCCGGACTGAAGCGTCCGGACCTTGATCCCGAGCGCCTCGGCCTCGGCGAGCATCGCGGCCACCCGCGCCGCCGCGCGTTCGTTCATCGACAGGGTCATCGGGGTCACGGGCCATCCTCCTCGTTAAAGATCAAGATCTCTCCCCGGCTGAGCTCGGTGCGGTCGCCCGACCAGCGCCCCCAGGTCCCGCGCACCAGCGCGTCGTCCACGGACAGGCCCAGGTCCCGCGCCCGGCGCAGCTGCAGACCGAGCGCCGGCGGCCGGAAGCGCGCGGCGAACGCATAGCTGGGCAGGAGCTCCACCGGCCGCACGGACACGAGGCTGCCTCGCTTGTTGCCCAGCCCGGCCTGGGCACCCACGCCGCCCAGCGCGATCACCGTGCCCGCCAGCATGCGCAGCCCGGCGCCGCTCCCCGTCCGCCCGCCCACCGCCACCAGGCCACGCCGCATGCTCGCGCCCGCCTCCTCGCCGATATTGCCGTCCACGATGATCTCGCCCCCGGTCATCCCCGCGCGGGCCCCGGGGTAGGCGGCGCCCACCCGGGCCCCGGCGTCCTCGGAGATGCGGAGCAGACCACCCGCCATCTCGGCGCCCGCCCAGTCGCCGGCACTGCCACGCACCTCGATCTCGCCGCCACTCATCCGCGCGCCCAGGTGATGACCGCATCGCCCCTCCACCAGCACACCTCCGCTCTCCAGCTCCAGGCCGATCCCGTCGACCCGGCGCAGATCGCCGCAGAGCACCAGCCGCTCATCCACCGTGCCCGTCACCGCGAACAAGTCGCCGACGGCCAGCGCCTCGACACCGCAGCGCACGGTCAGCGAGGCCACCTCGGACGGGCTGAGACCCTGCAGGCGTCCGGGAACGAGCCCGCCCGCCCACACCCGTGCCGCGGGCGCTGTCCGGAGGGTGAGCGTGAGCGTCACGGCGGATCGCGCAGTTCTGAGAGGGGGAAGTGAAATTCGCCGAGCTTGCCGCCGAAGTTGGCGGCGGTCACGTGCGTCGCGCCGGCGCCGGCGGCCGCGTGCAACCCGCGGCGCATCGCCTCGCGGACGGCCTCTTCGGACACCCCGTCGATCACGATCTCGAACATCGCGGCAACGCCGTCGGGGACGAGCGTGTCGGGGATCTGGGCGCGCAACGTCGGGGCCATCTGGTGATTGGTGGAGGCCGGCATGGTCTTCGACGTGCGGGCGCCCACCTTGCTGCCGCTGCGGACGATGCCGCCCGGGAAGGGCAGCGCGATGCCCTCGCCGCGCATCGCCTCAGCCGCCGCCTGTGCGGCCGTCAGGGCCCCGTCGTCGCCGCCGGCCCCGATGACGAGATTCCCTCCGCCGACCCCGCGACCGACCCCCACCGACTCTGAGACCAGGAACTCCCCGTCCATCACCGGGATGCGCCAGAACCGTCGCCCCCCGATCACCTTGCTCGCCTGGAAGCCGTCGCCGAAGTAGCGCAGGCTGCTGCCCAGCGCGGCGGTCCGCTCGGCGCCGTCCAGCCCGTCGAAGCATGCCGTGGTGGGACAGGTCATGACGCTCTGGCCGACGCGCTCGAGGATCCGCTTGCCCACCCCTTCGCGGTCCATGGCGAACAGCAGGACGGCGATCCCCGGCCGGCCGTCGGGGGTGTCCTCGGCGCCGAGCCGGCGTTCGATCGCCGCCTCGCACTTGCAGCCGATCACCGAGGTGGCAAAGCCGGTCATGGACCGCGCGGCCTCCTGCGCCCAGGCGTCGGTGGCGGCGGTGATCACGACGCGCGCGTAGCGCATCGGGAACGCCTCGGCGAACGTGTCGGCGACGTGGGTGGGTCCCAGCGCGTAGCCGCTCACGTGCCCGCCTCCACCACCCGGGCCGGCTCGCGCAGCGCCGGGTCGCGGACCGGATAGTGCTCGAAGGCCACCGTGTAGCGCTGCCCGAACAGCGGCTCCAGGACGCGACTGACCTCGGGATCGAACGCGGCGTGGCTGGAGAGCAGCAGCCCGTCATCCGAGCGCCGCAGGTCCCCGTCCTCCACGGCCAACTCACCGCCCTTGATCACGTAGCGGGGGGTGGCGAACATGTCCTCGCGGTCGGCGCGATCGTGGTAGATGGTGACGTCGGCGTCGGCGCCGACTCCGAGGTGGCCCTTGTCGCGCAGGCCGAGCCGCCGCGCGGGGCCAGCCCGGGTGATGATGGCGATCTCGTTGAGGGTGTACTCGCGGTCCAGGCCGTCCAGCAGCGCGGTGCGCCGGATCGCTCGCTGGTTGGCGCGGCCGATCTGATCCTCGCGGAAGGAGCGGTCCATCAGCAGCCGGATCAGCTTGGGATAGGACAGGAACGAGCCGCCGTTGGGGTGGTCGGTCGACAGCATCACCTGCCACGGGTCCTGACCCAGCAGGAACAGCTCCAGCCCGATCCCCCATTGCAGCGCGTGCACATAGCTGCCCGCGCGATACCGGTAGGGCACGATCCCGCACCCGGTCTCGACCTCGGTGTCGTGGTTGAGCCACTTGCCGCCGTCCAGGTCGCGCAGGACCGCCGACACCGGGCCGTCGGCGGTCATCGTCACCGCCGGCCCGAACATCACCTGGCCGACGTCCGCCGTGATCTCCGGATGGGAGGACAGGAACTCGACCAGCTCGGGCGCTCTGGAGCGAAGCTGACCCCCCGGCCGACCCCCGTAGCAGTGAAACTGCAGGTGCGCGAAGTGCGCCTGGCGTCCGGACACCGTGCCCATCGTCTCGAGCGTGGTGTCGGCGTTGCCCGCCACCCCGAGGTTGTTGGCGTGGATGTGGACGGGATGGGGCAGCCCAAGCTCATCCACCGCCCCGCCGATCGCCTCCAGGATCTGGCGCGGGGTCACCGCGAACCCCGGCACCTCATCGTCGAGCGAGTGGACGTTGCCGTTGTCCTGCTTGAAGGCCTCCACCCCGCCGGGATTGACCAGCTTCACGCCGTAGCCGCCGGTGGCGTCCAGCCACCATGCCACCGTGTCGCGCAGCTGCGCGGAGACCGCGCCGCCGGACTCACGGATCAGCTCGAACAGCACCTGGTTATTGCCCATCAGGATCAGGAACGCCTTGTCGATCATCGGCGTGTCGCGCAGCTCGGCGAGCACCTGGCGCGCGGCCAGCGGCGGAGCCGCCGCCTCCACCACGGTGGTGTAGCCCAACAGCGAGTATCGATACCCGGTGGCGAAGGTGGAGGGAACGAGGCCGCCGGTGCCGGAACGCAGCAGCTCGGTGCGATCCACGGGGTCATCGCGGTGCTCATCCGCCGTGAGCTTGCGCGCGGCGTTGACCTTGGGCCCGGCGATGTGAGCGTGGATGTCAACGCCCCCTGGCATCACCACCATCCCGCGAGCGTCGATGCGCCGAGCGTCGGGACCCACGTCTGACACCACCTTGCCGCCCGCGATGCACACGTCCCGGATCTCTCCGTCGACGTCATTGGCGGGGTCATGGACGCGCCCGCCGGTGATTCGGATCGCGGTCATCGTGCCACCTCGGCCAGCAGCCGTGACAGCAGGGCGGCCGCGGTCGGTGCCCCGGTCGGCCACGGCGCCTGCAGCGCGAGCGGCACGCCGTCAAGCCGGTGTGCGGTGCCCTCCGCCTCCACCCCGGGCGCCGCGGTCCGGATCGACACGGCGGGTACCGAGCCCGGCTCGTTCGGCGGGCTCCCGCTACCCAGCGCGATCTCCGCGACGCCGGCCGCCAGTTGCGCCGGCACGCCGTCGATGCGTACCGCCACGTCGACGTCGTCGGCGCCGTGCAGCGGCTGCGTGACGGTGAGGAGCTCCGGGTGACCGCTGGCGAGATCGACGTTGCCGGCATAGCCGGTCTGCCAGGCCACCGCGTCCTGCGCGCCCGTCGTCCCGGCGGCGCGAGGCAGCGCCAGCGTGACCACGTGACGCTCGTGGCTGAGCGCCCGCGTGAGCTCATACAGCGCCAGCGCGCGCCGCTGCCCGCCCACGCCCCCGGTGAGCGCGGGACCGTGGATGAACGCGAGATGCGGCACATCACTGATGCGGTCCATCAGCGCGCCCAGCGGTGCATCGAGGTCGCCTGGCGCCGGCGCGGTGGGCGGGGCCTGTATCAACGCGTGCAGGGTGACCAGCGCGTCGAGGTCGCGCTCCGGGGGCCACCGCAGCCGTAGCGTGGCGCGCGCCGCGGTCGCCGTGTCGCGGTCATCGACGACGACCAGCGCCCGCGAGGCGTTGTCTGCGAAGCCGAGGCGGTCGAGCAACCGCGGATGAGTGGTCTCGGGGTCCTCGCGCCAGATGACCACCACGCCCGAGCGGTCGCGGATCTCCCCCAGGGTGGCGGTGGTCGCGCCCCGCAGCGGGAGCGCCGGGGCGCCCGGCCACGGACCGCTGACGTTCTCCGTCACCACCAGCGCCCCCAGCCGATCGGCCAGCGCCACCGCCGCCCGGGTGTCCTCCACCGTGGCGCCCTCGAAGCCGTACAGCATCGGGCGGCGTGCCGCGCGCAGCAGTTCGGCGGCTCGACGCAGCGCCGACTCGACGTCTGCGGGGGCGCCGTCGATGGTTGCATCCGCCGTGTCCGTCGGCCGTTGCAGGCGCTCGGTGAACCATCGTGCGCCGAGACCGCAGGACGGCTGCAGCCGCACGGTCTCAGCCGACCAATCCACGATCACGTCATCGCACAGCAGGGCGCACCCCGCGCACGTGACCGGCCCGAGCTCGGCGCGCTCAGCCACCGACCAGCACCGCCTCGGGGAGGGCAGCCATGAGCCGCGCGCCCTCCTCGGCAAGCTCGGGCACGCCGGCGCCGGTCGACACCAGGGTGCACACGGGCGCCCCGCGCCTGATCGTCTCGCCGGCCCGCGGAATGTCGCGCACCAGGCCGGCCGGCCACCAGCCGGGATCGGGAGCGCAGATGGTGCGGTCCGCGAAGAGGACCAGCTTGACCGTGGCGCAGCTTCGCGCCGGCGGGACGCCGGGGGCCGGCATGCCCAGCCCGCGCGCGCCTCGCACGTGCGCCTCGAAACTTCCCGGGCCGAACAGCTCCAGGGAGGCCGACGGCCGCGGGTTGACCTCCAGCACCCATGCCCGGCGGCCATCCCAGACCGCGTCGACGCCAAATGCCCCGCGCACTCCGAAGCGCTGCGCGACCTCGGCGCACACCGCGCGCAGCCGGCCGTCCAGCTCGTCGCGCTGGGCCTCGGGGAGGCGCGGCGGGGTCACGTTGCCCGTCCACTGAAAGCCCCGTGGGAGATGGAGCTGTTCGGTGATCCCCAGCACGACGGCGCTCCGGCCGTCCCCGATCGCGACCGCCGAGCAGGACAGCCCGCCGACGCGGCGCTGCAGCACCTCCGCCGGCCCCAACCGCCCGCCCCTCCAGGCGCGCACGCCGCGTCCCCCGCCGCCGTGCTTCGGCTTGCGCAACCATGCATCGCGGTCGGCCCTCTCGGGCACGTTGCCGGGGGCCCGCGTCTCCGGGGCCCGCGCCCCGGCCGCGCCGGCGGCGGCTCCCACCGCCCACGGATCGCGCACCGCCTCCAGCAGTTCGGGGGGCGTGCCCAGGAGCTCGCGTCCGTCGGCGAGACCACGCACCAGATCCGGCCGATTCTCGAGGCCCGCGCCGTACACGACCGCGTCGGTCTCGATCTCGGCGGCGAGCACGGCCAGGCCGTTGTTGGTCGGCGCCGTCGCTCCAGGGGCCAGCGCGCGCAGGTCCACGTCGCCGAACCGGTCAAGCGCGATCACCTCGTAGCCGTCGGCCACCGCCAGCTGGGCGAGCATCCGAGCGCTGACCGCCACGATGAGGACCCTCACGGCAACCGCACCCCGGTCATCAGCGCGGCCAGCAGCGTCGCCGCGACCAGGTCCGCGGTCGTGCCGGGATTCAGCCGGCCGCCCCCGGCGCGCAGCGAGCTGTCGAAGTCCTGGAGCGAGCGGCTCCCGTCGCGCACCTCACGGGCCGCCTCGGTGACCGCTCGCGCCGCCGCCTCGCCCGCCTTGCGTGCGATCAGGCTGTCGGGGTGGGAGGCCAGCAGGCCGACGTGGAGCGACACGATCGCATCGAGCGTAGACCTGTCGCCGCGCAACGCGTCCTGAAGCAGCGGCAGGCCCGTCTCGAACACGATCGCGTAACCGGTTGCATATTCGGAGGCGATGCTGTCGCGATGCGCGGCGGCCTCCATCGCCTCGCGCAGGGACACGTGCGCCGGAGCGTGCACGTCATGCTCGGGGGCCTCGCCCAAGCCGCCGGGGTTCGCCCGGGCGATCGCCGCGAACGCCGCGGCGGCATCGCGGACGTCAAGCCCGGCCAGCGTGCGCTCGAGCGCGGGACGCAGCGATTCATCGGGTCTCCGGGTCACGTCCGCCCGGACGAGCGGCGCGAACAGGAGCACGATCCCGAGATTGGTGTTGGCCGAGGCGACCTGCGCCGTCGCCTCCACCCCATCCGCGATCAGCTCCCCCACCGTCCTCCGCAGGGCGGCATCGCGTCCGCACACCCGGCCCAGCGCGAGTGCCGACCGGACCATGTCCGTGTAGGTCGTATCGGAGAAATCGTGGGCGGGGGTGATGTTCCCCGGTTTGGCGGCTGACACTTCGAGCACGCATGCCAGCTGCACCTGACGCTCGAGCAGGTCCCCGCTCAGCTTTGAGTGAGCTAGGGTTGCGTTCACCCGAGTCACAATACGAGAGGGAGGCTGCATGGCCATCACGCTGGCGACCGGAGAAGCCCTGACCGGCGACGGTAACGAGCTGGCCCACATCGACCTATTGCTCGGATCCAAGAGCGGTCCGATGGGCGAGGCGTTTGCCAATGCCTTCGTCAACGAGAAGGAGGGCCACAGCAACCTGCTGGCGGTGGTCACTCCCAACCTCGCGGCCAAGCCGGACACCGTGATCACCAACAAGGTCACGATCAAGGGTGAGAAGCAGGCAGTGCAGCTGTTCGGCCCCGCTCAGGCCGCGGTAGCCCGCGCCGTGGTGGATTCCGTCAAGGACGGCGTGATCCCGAAGGACCAGGTCGACGATCTCTGCATCATCGTCAGCGTGTTCATCCACTGGGAGGCCGCGGACGACAAGAAGATCTACGACTACAACTACGAGGCCGTCAAGATGTCGATCGCGCGTGCCATGAACGGTGAGCCGAGCATCGACCAGGTGCTGGCCGACACGCCCGCCGCGCGGCATCCGTTTGCCGGCGGCGCCGAGGATTAAGCGGCGGCCGGCCACGCGCCATTGAACGCGCAGACCGGAGAGGTTTCGCTCGCCGGTCTGCGCGCCGTCGTCACCGGAGGGGCGTCCGGGATCGGGAGAGCGATCGCTGTTGCCTTTGCCGCGGCCGGCGCGCGCGTCGGCATCGGCTTCTGGCGCTCGTCGGACGCCGCCCAGGCCCTGAGCGCCGAACTCGGCCCGCACCATCCGCTGCTCCATGCGGATCTCAGCACCCCGGACGGGTGCGCCGCGATGGTCGACAAAGCGTTTACGGCGTTGGAGACCATCGATGTCTGGGTCAACAACGCCGGGGCCGACGTGCTCACGGGTGACGCCGCGGAGTGGCCGGCGGAGCGCAAACTCGACGCGCTCCTGGACGTCGATCTCAAAAGCACGATCCGCTGCTCGCGGCTGGTCGCCGCCCGGATGGCGCCCGGCGGCTGCATTCTCAACATGGGCTGGGATCGCGCCACCATCGATGGCATGGCGGGCGACGACCCGGAGCTGTTCGCCGCCGTCAAGGCAGGCGTGCTCGGCTTCTCCAAGTCCTTCGCGCGGTCGGTGGCGCCCGACGTCCGCGTCAACGTGCTCTGCCCGGGCTGGATCGAGACGGCATTCGGCGCGGGCGCGGACCGTGCGTTCTACGACGAGATCGCGGCGAGCACGCCGCTGGGGCGCTGGGGCCGGCCGGAGGACGTTGCGGGGACGGCGGTGTGGCTGGCGTCGCCGGCCGCCGCCTTCGTCACGGGTCAGGCGGTCAACGTCAACGGCGGCTTCGTTGGCTGACACCCTGTTCGTCACCGGCCGTCTGGCCGAGCCGGCCCTGCGCAGCGTCATCTCCGGGCTGGACATCGGCCACGAGATCGCCGTGATGAACATCAGCGTCGCCGCGTTGATGACGACGCGCTGGATCGCCAGGCGGCTGGAGGTGCCGTCGGGGGTGGACAACATCGTGATTCCTGGCCTGTGCGAAGGTGATGTGGACACGCTGGAGCAGGCCACCGGCCTGCCCGTCCGCAAGGGCCCGGCGGACGTCCGGTCACTGCCGGAGTGGTATGGGCGGGCGGCGGTGCGGGCGGAGCTGGGACCTCGAGATGTCCGCGTGTTCGCTGAGATCAACGACGTCCAGACGCTGTCGCGCGAGCAGGTGGTCGACCGGGCGGAGGCCTACCGAGCCGACGGCGCCGACGTGATCGACCTCGGCCTGTCGCTCGATCGCTCATGGCTGGCCGAGGGGCCGCCGACGATCGCCGCGCTGCGCGAGCGCGGGCTGACGGTGAGCATCGACACCGTCGACCCCGAACACATCCGGATGGCGGACGGCGCCGGCGTGGACTACGTGCTCAGCCTCACGCCGCAGACGATCGACATGGCCGCCGAGCTGCGCGCGACCCCCGTGCTGATCACCGACGACCCCGATGATCTCGATGGGCTGGACCGGATGGCCGCACGCATGGAGCAACTGGGGCGTCCGTATCTGCTCGACTCGATCCTCGCTCCGATCAACTCCGGCTTCGCCGCGTCGCTGGCCCGCTACGTCGAGGTCCGCCGCCGGCATCCCGACGCGGGCATGCTGATGGGGATCGGCAACCTCACGGAGCTGACCGAAGCCGACTCGACGGGGGTCACAGCGCTGTTGATCGGCTTCTGCCAGGAGGTGAAGATCAGCGCGGTGCTGACCACGGAGGTGATCGGATGGGCGCGCGGGGCGGTCCGCGAGGCAATCCTGGCGGCGCAGATCATGCACCTGGCCCAGCGCGGGGCCCGGCCGCCCAAGCACATCGACTCCGGCCTGGTCACGGCGAGGGACGAGTCGATGCGTGCCCCCTCCGAGCAGGAGCTGCGCGCGATGCAGGCTCAGATCTCGGACGCCAACTACCGGCTGTTCGCCGATCCCGACTGGCTCTACGCATTCAACGGCGAGCGGTTCATCCGTGAGGCCAACATGTACGCGGTGTTCGAGCAGCTCGGCGTCACCGATCCCGCGCACGCCTTCTACCTCGGCAAGGAGCTGATGAAGGCCACGATCGCCCGCGGCCTGCACAAGAGCTACCGGCAGGAGGGCCCGCTCGACTGGGGCCTGCTGAGCTTTCCCGAACCTCGACGGGAGGACATCCGATGAAGAAGATCCTGATCCAACTCGACACCGATCAGCACCCGAGCGCGTTCGATGCCATCGCGGCGTATGACGCCGATGTGGACGTCGTCGTCGGCTACGGGCAGATCACCCCCGACAACCTGGCCGACGTCGTCCAGGGCGCGATCTTCCCGCGCGGTCCTGACGGCCTGGCCAACACCGCCTTCTGGATCGGCGGATCGAAGGTGCGCGACGGGGAGGCGGTGTTCGAGGCGGCCCAGAAGCTGTTCTTCGAACCGTTCACGCCATCGATCATGCTCGACTCGGACGGTTCGAACACGACCGCGGCTGCCGCCGTGGCCCGCGTTCGGGGCGCGGTCACGCTCGAGGACGGCCGCGCCGCGGTCATCGGGGTGGGGCCGGTCGGGCTGCGCAGCGCCGAGCTGCTGCGGCGCGAGGGCGCGGAGGTCACCGTCCTGACGTTCCCGCCCGACGTGATGAAGGGCGGCCATCGCCGCGCCTCGGGCATCGCCGTGGCGGAGGAGGCGGGCTTTAAGGTCACCGAGCCCGCATCCAGCGACGATCTCGATGCCGCCCTGGCCGGGCACGTCGCGATCTTCGCCGCCGGGCCCGCCGGCGTCCAGATCCTGCGGCGCGCCGGCTGGGCGCAGAGCGGCGTGGGCGTGGTGGTCGACTACTCGGCGGCCGAGCCCGTGGGCGTCGAGGGCGTCGACCGGGGCGACGACCTCACCGAGGAGGACGGCGTCCTGAAGCTCGGCGCCCTGGCCGTGGGCGGGCCGAAGATGAAGCTCCAGAAGCGCTGCGTGCAGCGGATGTTCGAGGCCAAGGGCACGGTGCTCGACCTCAGCGGCGTCTACGACGTCGCCGTGGAGACGCTGTGAGTACGGTCAGGCGCCGGCGCCCAGGCGCGACTTGGAGAACACGAACTTGCCCATCGGCCCTCCCAGCGGGCTATCGGCCTCGGGCCGCCACAGCACGGTGTCCTCGATCTTGCGAGCCAGCGTGAAGTCCTTGTCGGTGATCCCGCCGGCCGAGTGGGTGGCCAGCTTCACCCAGAGCTTGCCCCAGGTGACGTTGAGGTCGGCGTGATGGCCGGCGGCCTCGCACAGGTAGCCGACCGCGTTGACGGCCATCAGGGTCGTGGGCCAGCCGTCGGTGTTGTACTTGCGCCGGATCCAGTCGCCCTCGTAGTACCACTCGTCGAGGCCCAGCTCGGACAGCTTGACCCCGATCTCGTCCTCGGTGTACGTCTGCTCTTTGCTCATGGTCCGATGATATGCCCCGGGTAGCCGCCGTCGACCCCGGCACCGTCTCGTTCGACCTGTGTGTGCTGGATGACGGCGAGCCCGTCGTCGAGGAGGTGTTCCAAGCCGGCTCGCTGAGCGAGGACAGCCGTCCGCTACTCGAGGCGCTCGGCCGCCACGGCCCCTATGACCTCGTCTACGGCCCGAGCGGCTACGGGTTGCCGCTCACGGCCGCAGCCGACGTCGGGGAGCGTGAACTGGCCGAGATGGTGCTCGTGCGCCCTGACGAGACCCATGCCGACGCCGGGGTCGGCGGGCTGCGCTCCCTGCTGCGCGCCCTGGTGCACAGCGGGCTGCCCGTCGTCTTCGGCCCCGGCGTCATCCACCTGCCCTCGGTGCCGGCGCACCGCAAATACAACCGGATCGATATGGGGACCGCGGACAAGGTGTGCGCGGCGGCCTACGCGATCGCCGACCAGTCGGCGCGCCTGGGGATCGCTCCCCACCAGACCTCGATGGTCCTGCTGGAACTCGGAGGTGCCTTCACCGCCGCGCTGGCCATCGACGCCGGGCAGATCGTCGACGGCATGGGCGGATCGTCGGGGCCTCTCGGCGCACGTGCCGTGGGCGCTCTGGACGGCGAGGTCGCCTACCTGCTCGCCGCCGTGCTGCGCAAGGACACCCTCTACAGCGGCGGGGCCCTGGATCCGGCCGGGGCCCGTCAGATGACGGACCTGGACGCACTGTGGGTCTCGGCGGAACTCGCCGACGGGTGGGCGGCGCTGCTGGAGGCGGCCGCGAAAGCGGTGCGCGCACTGCTGGTGAGCGTGCCCGACCCGCGTGAGATCATCGTCTCCGGCCGGATGGCCCGCCTGCCCCCTCTCGTCGAGGCGCTCGGCGGCGCCTTGGCGGACGTCGCCCCGCTGCTCCCGCTCGTGCCCGGCCGGGCCAGCGCGGCCGCGCACGGCGGCGCGCTCCTCGCCGATGCGCTGGCGGGCGGCCGCCACGCGCGCCTGGCCCAGGCGCTGAGGCTCCGCGAGTCCAGCGGGACCGCGCTTGACCATCTGCGGCTCGCCGGCGCCGCGACGATCACGCTCGGGTGACACCGCTTTTCTGTTGATCAGTGTGTGACCCATCGGTCCACTGTGGGTGACTGATCGGTCAGTGTCAATACCTGCCCGAACGGACAGGTAAATCCCCTGCCCAGTCGGTCTTCTCTCTGACGTCCTGTTGTGTCACGGTCATGCCCCTGTTAGGTTCGAACCGCCCATTTTCCGGATGGAGGGAGAGACTCGCGTGACCGCCACAGTCGACGAGAGCGTTATGGAGGGGCTGGCCAAACAGAACGGCGTGACACTCGGACGAGTGCTCGGCCGCGGGAACGTTGGGATGGCCGAGGAGGGACCCGACGGCAAGATGCACGCCACCATCCGGATCCCGCTTGATGAGCTGGTCTTCGATCCCGGCGTCCTGGTCCTCCCTCACGGGGGCGATCTCGAGCTCGAGATCATCAACGACGACAACAACTCGCATTGCGCGGTCCTGCCGAGCAACGGCGACTCCAAGTTCATCTGGCTGGTGAACTTCTCGAAGGGGACGGCGAACCTCCAGCTCGACGGCCCGGGCTACTACTGGTACGGCTCCCGGACCGGAAACGACGAGGGTCGTGGCCTGACCGGCACGATCGTCGTCAGTGGTGAAGTCCCGGACGAAGCCAAGCTCGACCGCCCGCCCCAGCCGCGGCCGTAGAAAGGAGCAGTTGAATGGCAACTGAGACTGAGTACGTCGACGCAGGCGAGGCTGTTGACTTCCGGAATCTGAGCCCCGGCTACGTCGGCAGCGCGCCGGACGTGGCGAAAGGCGTCAACTACGACCGAATCCTCAAGGCCCGCGAAGCGGAGCCCCACAACTGGCTCTCCTACTACGGCGCCTACGACGGGCAGCGCTACAGCCTGCTCGACCAGATCAACACCTCGAACGTCAAGGATCTGAAGCCCGCGTGGGTCTTCCAGTGCGGCTCGGTGGGGATGCACTCGGGTGCCTCGACCTACTCGTTCGAGGCATCTCCGCTCGTCGTGGACGGCGTGATGTACGTGACGGGCTGGGATGGCTGGATGTGGGCGCTCGACGCCAAGACCGGAGCGGAGTTGTGGCGCTACCACCGCGCGTCTCCGTACGACGTGTCGCTGTGCTGCGGCAACGTCAACCGGGGTTGCGCCGTGGCCGACGGGAAGGTCTTCATGGCCACCCTCAATGCCCATGTGACCGCGCTCGACGCCAAGACGGGTGCGCTCGTCTGGGATCAGCCGTTCGGGGACGTACGGGCCGGCGAGAGCGCCACCGTCGCCCCGCTCATCGTCAAGGACATGGTGATCGTCGGAAGCTCCGGCGGTGAGTTCGGGGTGCGCGGTCACGCCGACGCCTTCAAGCTCGAGACCGGAGAGCGCGTGTGGCGGTGCTACATGGTCCCGGCTCCCGGGGAGCCGGGGTCTGAGACCTGGCCCTCGGAGGGCGAGGCCTGGGCGCGCGGCGGCGCGAACTGCTGGATCACGCCGACGTACGACCCGGAGCTCAATCTCCTGTTCTTCAACACGGGCAACCCGTGCCCCGACTTCGACGGAGAGGTCCGCGAGGGCGACAACCTGTTCACCGACTCGGTGGTGGCGGTCGACCCGGACACCGGCGAGAAGAAGGCGCACTATCAGTACACCCCGCACGACTTGTGGGACTACGACTCGACGATGGAGAACATCCTGTTCGAGATGGACGGACGGAAGTGCTCCGGACATTTCGACAAGAACGGGTACTTCTTCATCCTGGATCGTACGGACTGCAGCCTGGTCCGGGTCGTGCCCTTCGTCGACCGCATCACCTGGGGCGAGATCGACTCCAACGGCAAGGTGACGCCGAGGCTGTACCCCGAGAAGGAGGGGGAGCCGGTCCACTTCTGGCCCGGTCCGGCCGGCGCCAAGGAATGGACGCATGCCGCCTACAGCCAGAAGACGGGGCTCTTCTACTGCCCGGTGCAGGACGTCGGTGCGACCGCCACACGGCGGCGCCGGGAGTTCAAGGAGAGCATCCCCTACTGGGGCGCCGGTGTCGCCGTGGACACGGAGGACGTGTCCGGCTACATCTCGGCGTTCGATCCGGCCACGGGCCAGGAGAAGTGGCGCTTCACCCAGGAGCACCCCATGACCGCGTCGGTGCTGGCCACGGCCGGCGGCCTCGTGTTCGCGGGTGGGCCCGCGGGGAAGTACTGGGCGTTCAACGACACCAGTGGAGAGCTCCTCTGGGAGTTCACGTGCGGCAGCGGTCACCACTCGAGCCCGTCCACCTACAGCGTCGACGGGCGCCAGTACATCGCGGTGCCGGTCGGGTACGGCGCCTGGACCGAGGGGTTCTACCCTGGCGCGCTCGCGCAGGCGGGCGGCGCCGCGCTGTTCGCGTTCGCTCTGCCGGAGTAGCACCGGCCACGGATCATTCGAGCGACCGGCCCATGTTCTGCGCACCACGTGGACATGGGCCGGGGCGCTCGCCGAACGCACCCGACCCCGTCGGAGAACGTCTGACCGGTCGGGCTCAGACGCCGCGAACCCCCGACACGGTTCGCGGCAGACATCGATAGGAGGGTGAGATGGGCTTTCTGCTACTCGGAATCGACAGCTTGATCGCGTGCCTGGCGGTTGGCACGGTGATCAGCCGGAAGGCGCGGGTGCCGTTCGCGCTCTGTTTCGGCATCGCCGACGGAGGCGGCTTCCTCCTCGGCACCGCGTTGCACTGGAGCATGCCTGACATGGTCTCCACCGCTGTCGAGACCGCGGTCTTCGTTGCCCTCGGCGTGTACTGGATCGCTCTGGCGATGATGTCGCGCCAGACCGCCGGCACTCGCTGGGTGTGGATCCTGCCGTTGGTGCTCAGCATCGACAACATCACCTACGGCCTGATCGACCACAGTTGGACGACGAATGTGTGGGGACAGGCCGCGGAGCAGGCGCTGTCCAGCGCGCTGCTGGCCGGCATCGGGCTCGCCATCGCCGCAGTGGTCAAGCGCTCGGTGCCCGCGCTCCAGCGCAGTCGCATGCTGAGCCTCGGGTTCGCCGGAGCCGGGCTCATCGCCGCCGCCGGGGTGGAGCTCCTCATCGGCTGATCGCAGCCGGCAGCCATAGCTATGACCGCGGATTGAGGGGCCGCGTACGTGACATCCAGTCGCGCACCGCGGCCCCTCAGCCGTTGAGCCGCCCTCGCCGGTCAGGCGGCCACGGCCCGCCGCTCGTCGGCCTCGACCGGCTCGGCGACCGTCACCGCGGGGCGCTCGGACGCCGGCCGCAGCGCCACCGCTGCGACCAGCGCTCCGATCAGCGCGAAGCCGATGGCCACGGTGAAGGCCAGGTCAAAGCCGCTGGTGAGGGCAGCCGCGCTTGCGGCCCCGGTCGCGGCGCGCGTCTGGCCGCTGGCGATGGTCGAGAGGATGGCCAGGCCCAGCGCTCCGCCCATCAGGCGGCTGGTGTTGAGCAGCCCCGAGGCCACGCCGCTCTGCGTCGCCTCCACCCCCTGCATGGCCACGATCGTCGACGGCACGAGGCTGAAGCCCATCCCCAGCGCGGTGAGCACCGAGCCGATGAGCACCGGCCCGACGTAGCTCTGGCCCGGAGCGATCCCACTGAGCGCCACCATCCCCGCCGCCATCGCGCTCATTGCGGTCACGATCACCGTACGCGCCCCGAAGCGCGCGACGACACGCGGCGCCAGCGTGGAGCCGGTGAAGATCGAGAGCGTCATCGGGAGGAAGGCGAGCCCCGCCTCGATGGCGGTGAAGTGCAGGACCTGCTGGAGGTAGAGGGTGATGAAGAACCACGCCGGGAAGTTGGCGGCGTACATCAGCACCACGATCAGGTTGGCGGCGCGCAGCCGGCGGACGCGGAAGATCTGCAGCGGCACGAGCGGCGCCTCGGCCACCCGGGCCTCGACGTAGAAGAACGCCGTCAGCAGGGCCACGCCGGCAGCCAGGGGTGCCAGCACGCCGGGCGAGCCCCAGCCCAGGGTGTCGGTGCGCACGATGCCGAAGGTCAGCACGAACAGACCCGCGGTGACGAGCGCCGCCCCCAGCGCGTCGAAGTGGCGTGGGCGGGTGAGGTCCGATACCGGGGCGATCGCGGGGATGGCCAGCAGCCCCAGCGCGACCACGATGGCGCCGAGCGGGATGTTGACGGCGAAGATGGCCTGCCAGCCGAAGGCCTGGGTGAGAATCCCGCCCAGCAGCGCACCCGAGGACGCGCCCAGTGCCCCCATCGCGCCCCACAGGGCGAGGCCCCGGTTGCGCTCGCGGCCCTCGGGCAGGGTGCTGGTGATGATCGAGAGCGTCGCCGGAGAGGTGATCGCGCCGGCGATGCCCTGGACGCCGCGGGCGCCGATCAGCAGGCCCCGTGAGCCGGCCAGCGCGCAGATGAGCGAACTGAGCGCGAACATCGCCGTCCCGGCCAGGAACACGCGCCGGCGACCCAGCAGGTCGGCAGCGCGCCCGCCGAGCATCAGCAGCCCCGCGAAGGTGAGGGTGTAGGCGTTGACGATCCACTGCAGGCCGGTGGTGGAGAAGTGCAGCCCGTTGTGGATCGACGGCAGGGCCACGTTCACGATCGAGACGTCGAGGATGATCATGAACTGGGCGAGGCAGACGACGGCCAAGAGGGCGTTCGTGGACGCCAGTCGCCCTTGGAGAAAGTTTCTGGTTGCGAGCATGGGTAGCAGTCTGCAATGATTCTTATCCAGGTACAAGAGAAGGAGTTATCCTGGTAGTAGAAATTCCCCCCATGGCCGCTGAGGTCCCCGCGCTCGACCCCGCCGCGATCCTCGGCGCGAGCGAGGAGCGCCGCCGCGAGGAGCTCGCGGACTTCCTGCGCAAGCGCCGCGCCCTCCTGAAGCCCGAGGACGTGGGAATGCCGTCCGGCAGCCGCCGCCGCACCCCGGGGCTGCGCCGCGAGGAGGTGGCCCACCTCGCGGGCGTGGGCACCACCTGGTACACCTGGCTCGAGCAGGGACGTGACGTGCGGGCGTCGCTCGACGTGCTGGAGGCGATCTCGCGCGCGCTGCGGCTCACCCCGGCCGAGCGCACCCACCTGGTGCTGCTCGGGCGCGGCGAGGTCCCGCCACCCTGCAAGTCCGACGAGCGCGTGTCGCCCACGGTCAAGCGCATCATCGAAAACCTCGGCGCCCACCCGGCCTTCATCATCGGCCGCCGCTGGGACTATCTGGCGTGGAATCGTGCCGCGTGCGTGATCCTCGGCGACCTCGATGCCGTCTCACGCCCGGCCCGCAACCACCTGTGGATGCACTTCATGGACCCCGCGCGACGCGAGACATTCCCTGACTGGTCACACGTCTCGCGGCTCATGGCGGCCAAGTTCCGCGCCGACCACGCGCGTCACATCGGTGATCCCAGCTTCGATCAGCTCGTCGCCACGCTGCGCAAGTCCAGCCCCGAGTTCTGCAAGCTCTGGGGCAAGCACGAAGTGGCTCAGTCCGGGTATGGCCGCAAGGCGATCGACCACCCCGTGGTCGGCAGGCTCATCTTCGACCGCGCCGTGTTCCACCCCCAGGAGACGCCCGAGCAGCGCATGATCCTGTACTCGCCGCAGCCCGAGGAGGACACGCCGGCCAAGCTGGCCACCCTGCTCGGCTCTACGTAGGCCGCGCCCTCATGACCGGGCTTCCAGCTCGCGGATGCGGTCAAGGAGCTCGCAGGCGAGCACCGCACCGGCGAAGTTGAGCCCGAGGTCGCGGCGCAACCGCTCGGCCTGGGCGACCCGCGCGGCGCTGTGCGGGTCATAGCGCGGCGCCTCGGCCGGCTCGGGCCGCGGCTCGATCAGGCCGAACTCCAGGTACCGGCGCACGAGCGCCACCCGGACGCCCGCCCGGCGCGCGACGATGGTCAGCTCCACCGCTTCTTCGCCGCTCATGGCCTGGTCTCCTCGGATGAGATCTCGGCGAGCTGCTCATAGAGCTCGCGCTCACGGTCTGACAGCTCCTTGGGGACGGTGATCTTGAGGATGGCGTGGAGATCGCCGCTGCCGCCACGGGACTTCGGCAGTCCCCGCCCGCGGAGGCGCAAGCGCCGCCCGCTGGAGGAGCCGGCGGGCACGCGGATCTGGGCGGTGCCGCTCGGCGTCTGGACGGGGACGGTCGCGCCGAGCGCCGCCTGCCACGGAGCCACCGCGAGGTCGACGTCGAGGTCGTCGTCGCCGCGCTGGCGAAAGCTCGGGTGGGGCCGGAGTGAGATCCGGAGATAGAGGTCGCCGGGCGGCCCCCCGTCGCGACCCGGTGCGCCCTGTCCCGCCAGCCGAATCAGCTGCCCGTCGCGCACGCCGGCGGGAAAGTTGACGTCGATGTCCCGGCCGTCGAGGGTCAGCCGGCGGCGTCCTCCCTCCAGCGCGTCCTCCAGGGACAGTTCGAGCAGCGCCTCGCGGTCGGAGCCGCGCAGCGGGCCGCCGGTGCGCCGCCCCGGGCCGCCGCCGAACCGGCCTCCGAACAGCCGCTCGAACAGGTCGTCGCTGAACTCCGCCCCGCCGTCGTCGCCGCCGAAGCCCTGGCGGGCGAAGAAGTCCTCGAAGTTCGTCTCCGGCCTCTCCTGCTCCTGCTGGCGCCAGTTGGCGCCGAGACGGTCATAGCGCTCGCGCTTCTCAGGATCAGACAGCACTTCGTAGGCCTCGCCCACCTCCTTGAAGCGGTCCTCCGCGTCGCTGTCAGAGTTGACGTCGGGGTGGTACTGGCGGGCCAGCTTGCGATAGGCGCGCCGAATCGCGTCCTGATCGGCGTCGCGCGAAACGCCGAGCACCTCGTAGTAGTCCTTGTAGGCGAGCGCCATCGTCAGCCGGCGCCTGTCGAGTCAGCGCCGCGCTGCTCGCGCTCGGCTGCGCGGAGGCGTGCTTCCGCCTGCTCACTGGCTCGTTGGAGCTCGCGCATGCGTGCGTCGCTGGTGGGCCGCTGCCCGTAGGCCCTTGCCCTGTAGAGGTCGTAGCGCTGACGCGCGTACTGAGCCTGGGCGCGAACGTCATCCAGGTGCCGTGTGGACATCGTCGACCTCCTCGTCCCCTACTGGGCCATGGGTCAATTCAATGTTAGACCGGAGTCACCAGTGCGGGTTGGGGGCGGTCGCGGTCAGGGTCTCGCTGGATCGAGATATGCCGGCTCGGGTCGCTGAGGTCAGCGCCGCCGCTCGGCTGGCCCGGTTGGAGGTCGAGCAGCGTGGTGAGGAGCAGCAGCGGGGCCCCGGCGGCCCAGGCCTGGGGACGCGACGCAGTGGGGAACACCACGGGAACCGTCGTCAGAGAGTCCGGAAAGCCGGCGAAGACCTCGGGAAGACGGTGCTCGAAGTGGGGCGCCGCGGTGAGAATCGCCGAGGCGATCGTGCGGGCTGCCTCGTGGTGGCCGTACCGAGCGAGACCCGCGACGATGAGTGAGTTGTCGTGCGGCCAGATCGTGCCCGTGTGGTAGCCGAGCGGGTTGTAGCCCCCCTCGCCAGTGGCGAGGGTGCGCACGCCCCAGCCGGAGTAGAGCTGTGGGTCGAGCAGGAGCTCGGCGGTCGCGGCAGCCTCACTGTCATCGAGGATCCCGGACCAGAGGAGGTGGCCGATGTTGGACGTCAGGCTGTCGACCTGACGTTTGTCGCCGTCGAGCGCAAGCGCGTGGCAGCCCCGTTCGGGGATCCAGAAGTCTTGGCGAAAGCGCGCCTGAAGGTCGCGGCCGCGCTGCTCGAGCCGATCGCTGAGCGCTGGGTCGTTCCATACCTCGCGCGCGAGCCGAGCGCACCGGCGCTGGGCGTCGTACACGTAGCCCTGGATCTCACAGGTCGCGATCGGTCCACCTGCGAGCGTGCCGTCGGCGAACTGCATGGAGTTCCAGCTGTCCTTCCAGCATTGGTTGATCAGTCCGGTGGTCGGGTTGCGGCGCTCATACTCGACGTAGCCGTCCCCGTCCGGGTCGCCGCTGCTCTCGATCCAGTCCAGGGCGGCGCGCGCGTTGGGCTCGAGGGCGCGCACGAGGGTGTCGTCTCCGGTCCATCGGTGGTACTCGTCGAGAAGCACGAGGAACAGGGGTGTGGCGTCGGCGCTTCCGAAGTAGGGCGAGTGGGGGCGTTGGCCCAGAGCTGTGAGCTCGCCGAAGCGCAGCTCGTGCAGGATCTTGCCCGGCTCCTGCTCGTGGAAGTCATCACGGCGCGTGGCCTGGCGGTCGGCGAGTACGCGCAGCGTCGTCGCGGCCAGCTCCGGTAGGTAGGGGAGCGCCTGGAAGCTCGTGATCAGGCTGTCGCGACCGAACAGCGCCATGAACCACGGCAGGCCGGCCGCCGGCAGCGTCGCGCCCTGAGCCAGGTCGGGTCGCATCCTGAGTGCCCCGAGGTCTGAGAGGCTCGCTCGGTACGTGCGCACGAGCGCGGGGTCGTCTGCCTGTAGGGCGGGCGCACGCGCCAACCACGCCTCCAGTTCGCCCGCTCTGGCGTGCCGCACCTCCTGGAGCCCGCCCCGTGGCGCGCGCTCCGCAAACCGGATCCCGGACTGGGCGGCTCGCGGGGTGATGGTGAAGGTGGTCGACCACTGCTCGCCATGTCCGAGCTGGACGTCATACGCGAAGCCGGCACGGGTCACCTCCCCCGGTGAGCTGCTGGCGACGGTAACCGACCGGCGAAACGCACCGTGTCGGTAGGCCAGTGTCAGGCTCGCGCCGGTGTGGGCGCAGGTCACCTCGCGCGCGCCGATCGCGCCGTCCTTGACCTCGAACAGGTCAGCGAAGTCCGCGTCGACCTCCAGGATCACGCGAAGGGGGCGGGTCTTGTGGAGATGATTGGTCACCGTCACCTCCTCCATCCACACGTCGTCGACGAGGCGGTGGCGCACGATCGAGCACGGCGCTTCGTCGTCGGGCCCGACGCTCGGGGTGAGGAAGAATTGCGCGTCGAAGTGCGCGCTCTGGTGGAGACTGAGCAGTTCCAGCGGCGTGTCTCCGACGCGGAGAGCCCAGTGCGATATGAAGCGCGTGTCCTCAGAGAAGAAGCCGTGGTCGCGACCTTCGCCGGCGCGGATGTCACCGAGCCGGTCCCCGACGACGAATGTGCTTCCGTCCAGGACGCTCAGGGTTCGGTCAGACACGAGCGAGCGCCCTGCCGGCGCGTGGAGACGCCACTGACCGGTAGATGCCCTCGTAGGCAGCCGCGACGACTTCAGCGTCGCAATGCTGTCGCACCCAGTCGCGGCAACCGCGGGCATCGATCCGCTGCAGCTGGCCGATCGCGTCGGCCATCGCGCGCTCATCGTCGACCAGGAAGCCGGTCCTCCCGTCGATGACGAGCTCGCACGCGGCGCCCTCCGGGAATGCGATCACCGGCGTTCCGCAGGCGAGCGCTTCGACCATCACCATCCCGAACGGCTCATCCCACCGGATCGGCATCAGGAGCCCGCGCGCGTGAGCGAACAGCGAGCGCTTCACCGACCCGTCGACTTCCCCCACGAATTGGACCGTATCGCCGTCGATGTGCTGGGCGATCTCCCGATCAAAGAACGCCTGCTGTCCGGGCTGGATGACTCCTGCCAACACCAGTGGAACGTCGACGGCGCGGGCGGCTGCGATCGCACGGTGCGGCCCCTTCTCCTCGGTCATGCGTCCGACCCAGAGCAGATAGTCGCCCTTGCGCTCGGTGAGTGGCCAGGCCGCAAGGTCGATCGGGTTCGGTATGGAGCGCAGCTGCCCCAGCCCGGGCGGTGCCGATGCGAGCTGAGCGCGGCTGATGCCGACCAGCTCCGCCTTGTGCCCGTGATGCTTGTAGAACGCCGCGGTCTCGGCCGTGAACGGGCCGTGCAGCGTGTGCACGAACGGGGTGTCGATGCGGCCGGCCATCGCCAGCCCAGTAAAACCGCAATGGTCGTGGATGACATCGAAGCGATCGCCGTCGGCGGCGAGGTCGATGCGATCAAACGCCTGTCCCACGTGGTCAACCTCGTACAGCGAGCGCTCGATCTCGTCGGGATGGGACTTCGAGAGCAGGTTGACGACGGTCGCGCGCGAGGTTGAACCCGGAGCGCAGAACAGCGTCACATCGTGCCCGCGTCCGACCAGCGACTCGGTCAGCGTGCTCACGACTGACTCCACGCCACCGTACCCCGGCGCGGGTACGGGGATCCACGGCGGGGCGAGCATCG
This sequence comes from uncultured Actinomycetota bacterium, assembly GCA_963758035.1. Lineage (GTDB taxonomy): Bacteria > Actinomycetota > Thermoleophilia > Solirubrobacterales > Solirubrobacteraceae > Palsa-465. Next base: position 356,086 of record CAVWTW010000007.1, on the reverse strand, counting down.
CAATCCGCAGAGGAGGCTCGGTCAAACGCTCGTGAGCGCTGTCGGGCAAACGATCGATTGAGCCGAAGCTCGTCCGTCCCAATCGCAGGCGGCGCGTCGGCCGAGCAGGCGCTGCAGTCACAGCATCCATTGATGCTCCTCACGTGCCTCTCAGGCAGGGCGCTCACCAGGCAGAGAGGTCAAGAAGGACCGAGGGAGCGCGATCGCCAAAAGCAGAGAGGTCCTGCAATGGACTCGTTCACCGTACCACGTGCCCGTCTAAATCCGAGCGCTGCGGTCGGAATATGTAAAGGCCCGTCCTCGGCCCCGCCCCGCCGCGCTGGTTGGCTCGCGCCACGATCGGTACATATGTACCGATGTTTGGTACACTTGTACCAATGGCGACCACGACGGCCCGCAAGACCCCCAAGGACTCCCGCCCCCGCGGCGCCGCGCGCCGCGAGGCGCTGCTGGAGGCCGTGCTGCGGATCGTGGCCGAGGTGGGCCCCGATGCGGTGACGCATCGGCGGGTGGCCGAGGTGGCGGGACTGCCTTTGGCCTCGACCACCTACTGGTTTGACTCCAAGGAGCACCTGCTCACCGCGGCGCTGGAACTGGCGGCCGAACGCGACACCGCCCGGCTGCTGGAGTACGGCGCCGCGATGGAGCGGTCAGACGTCGATCCGCTCGACGCCGTCGTCGGCGCCATCGGCGAGTGCGACGACGGCTCCCAGCCCAACCGCGGCTCGCTCATCGCCACCTTCGCGCTGCTCCTGGAGGCTGCCCGGCGCCCGGCGCTGCGGGAGATCTCCAAGCGCTGGACCGAGGCCTACCTGCTCACGCTCAGCCGGTTGCTCGAGCGCGCCGGCTCGGCCAGCCCACGCGACGACGCCGAGCTGCTGATCGGCGCGACCGACGGGCTCCTGCTCGAGCAGCTCGCGTCGGGCATGCACGAGAACCTCAACCCGCGGCTGCGCAGGCTGGCGGCCGCCCTGGTGGTGAGCCCCGCCGAGGGGAGGCGATCCGCGTGAGCTGGATCATGTGCCTGCTGCGCTCCCGCCTGGTGGCGGCGAAGTACAGCCGCCAGGACCCGGCGCGCCGCACGGTCGTGCTCGTCCGCGTGCTCCTCCTCTTCGAGTCGGCCATGTACTCGGCGATCACGCCGGTGCTGCCCCACTACGCCCACGTCCTCGGCGCCTCCAAACCCGCGGTCGGCATCCTGGCCGGCGCCTATCCGGCCGGGATCATCCCCGGGTCGCTCATCGGCGCCTGGATCGCCACGCGCGCCGGCGTCCGGCGCACCTCGATCATCGGGCTGCTGCTGTTCGCCGTCTCGATCGCCGGCTTCGGCTTCGCCACGAGCATCTTCACGCTCGACGCGCTGCGCTTCATCCAGGGCGCGGGCTGCGGCTTCATCTGGGGCGGCGGCCTCACCTGGGTCATCACCGTTGCGCCGCGCGAGCGGCGGGGCGCGATGCTGGGCTCGGTCATCGGCGCGGCCATCTTCGGCACGCTGATCGGTCCGGTGCTCGGCATTCTCGCGGTCACCGTCGGCACCGGGCCCGTGTTCGCCGTCGTCGGCGCCGCCGCCGTCGGACTGGCCGTCTGGACCGCGCGCCACCCCGAGCCGGTACGCCAGGCCCCGAGCATTGAGACCAGCTCGCCGCTGCGCGATCTGGCCCGCAGCCCGCTCATCCGCCTGGGCTCGTGGCTGATCCTGGTGGAGGCAGCCACGATCGGCGCCACCAGCGCGCTGCTGCCGCTGCGGCTGGCCCGCTTCGGCGCGCACAGCATCGTGGTCGGGGCGGTGTTCCTGCTCGCGTCGTTGATGAGCATGGCTGTCTCGGGCCCGATCGGGCGCACCGTCGACCGCCGCGGAGCCGGGCTGCCCCTGTGCGCCGGGCTTGCGCTCACGGCAATCCTGATGGCCGTGCTGCCCCTCCCCCACAGCGCCGTGGCGCTGGCCATCGTCAGCGTGATCGCCCTCGGCGGCCCGCTGACGGCCTACACCATCCCGGCGCTCACGGTGATCACCGAGACCTCCGAGCAGCTCGGCATTCCGCTCGTCGTGGCCACGATGATGCTCAACCTCGCATGGGCCATCGGCGAGGTCATCGGCGCCCCCGCCGCCGCGAACCTTTCGCAGGCCACGAGCGACGCGGTGCCCCTGCTCGCGCTCTCGGCGATTATGGTGCTCACCTTGCGACCCGTGATCAGAGCCCGGCTCAGCCACGCGCCCCGGCGCGACGCCGAGAGCGACGCCGAGAGCGACGCGCGCGAGGAGACCTGGGTGCCCGCAGCGGCCGCGCGGTGAGCGCCGGCGGCGCCCACCCGGCGCTGATGGCGCCGATCGCGGTCGGCCCGGTCACGCTGCCCAACCGCGTCGTCTCGACCTCGCATCAGACGAGCCTCGTCCACGACCACCTCCCCACCGACGCGCTCATCGCCTACCACGAGGCGCGCGCCCGCGGCGGGACGGGCGCGATCTTCCTCGAGGCGACCGCCACCGATCCCACGGGCCTGCTCACCGCCCACACCATCGGCGGCTTCCTCCCGGAGGTGGTGCCCGCCTACCGCCGCCTGGCCGACGCCGTCCACGCCCACGGGACCAAGCTGCTCGTCCAGTTCAACCACGGGGGGCGCGAGCAGATCTCGGCCTCGCCACGCGCGCCGACCGCGGCCCCCTCGGCCATCCCCAGCCTGCGCTTCAAGACCGAGCCCCGCGCTCTTACCCACACTGAGATCTCGCGGCTCATCGAGGGCTATGCCACCTCCACCCGCCACGCCGCCGAGGGCGGGCTGGACGGGGTCGAGCTATCCGTCTCACACGGTTACCTGCCCGCCCAGTTCCTCTCGCGCCAGTCAAACCGGCGCGGCGACGCCTGGGACGGCGACGATCTGGCCGCACGGCTGCGCTTCTCCACGGAAGTGCTCACCGCGATGCGCGAGTCCGTCGGCGCACGGCCGATGGCGGTGGGCGCGCGCCTGTCGGCCGACGAGCTGACGCCGGGGGGCATGACCATCGAGGACTGCATCGAGGCCGTTCTGCACCTGCACGAGCAGGGGCTGCTGGACTTCGTCTCGCTCGTGCTGGGCCACTCGGCGTTCCCGGCCGCGTCGACCTGGATCGCCCCTCCCCCGCCGACGCCCGCCGCCGCCATCGCCCTGCCCGCGGCCGCGGTGCGCGCCGCCATCCCGCCGGAGCTCCCGGTCCTGGCCACGACGCGCGTCGCCGACCTCGACGCCGCCGAGCGGCTCGTCGCCGACGGCGTCGCCGATCTGGTGGGCATGACCCGGGCGCTCATCGCCGACCCCGAGCTCCTCGCCAAGACGCTCGCCGGCCACAGCGACGAGGTCATCGCGTGCATCGGCTGCAACCAGGCGTGCATCGGCCACTATCACGCCGGGGTGCCGATCGGCTGCGCGGTCAACGCCCGCACCGGCCGGGAGCTGACCCTCGGCGCGATCAACCGCCGTTCCATCGGGCGGCCCCGGCTCCTGCTCGTCATCGGCGCCGGACCCGCCGGCGCCGCCGCCGCAATCGAGGCCGCGCACGCCGGCAACACCGTCACCCTGGTCGAGCGCGAGCCCGAGCTGGGCGGCCAGCTCCGGCTGGCCGGCCTGGCTCCCGCCCACGCCGAGTTGTGGGAGCGCTACCACCGCTCCATCAGGGCGCGCCTGGCCGCCGCGGGCGTCGCCCTGCAGGTCAACACCGAGGCCGACGCGGAGCTCGCCGACGGCTACGACGCGGTCGTCCTGGCCAGCGGTGCGCGACCATACCTCCCCACCGTGCCCGCCACCGCGCTCGAGATCGTCCCGGCCTGGGATGCCATCCGCTCCCCGCAGGAGGTCACCGGCCCCGTCCTGGTCGCCGACTGGGGCGGCGGGTGGGACGGCCTGGACGCCGCCGAGCGCCTGGCCGGCGCGGGGCGCGACGTCACCCTCGCCTGCGCGGGCCTGGTCGCCGGTGAGACGCTGCACCAGTACCAGCGCAACCTGTACCTGGGCCGGCTCGACGACCAGCGGATCGCGATCCTGCACCACCACGAGCTGGCCCTCGACGGCGCCGCGCTCGAGCTGCGCCACGTGTTCTCAGGCGCGCACCGGCCCCTCCCCGACGCCGCGACGCTCGTCCTGGCCCAGGGGCGCGTCCCCGCCGACGAGCTGTGGGCCGCGCTCGAGTCCCACCCCAATGCGGTACGCGTCGGCGACGTGCTGGGACCGCGCACGCTCGAGGAGGCGGTGCTCGAGGGCACCCGGGCGATCCTGGAGCCGGCGTCGACGGTCGCGGCCCCGGAGGCGCGCTGATGGCCAAGCGGATCGGCGGGCACCTCGTCGCCGAGAGCCTGGCCGCGCTGGGCGCCGAGGTGGCCTTCGGTGTCCCCGGCGTCCATGCCCTGCCGATCTGGGAGGGGCTGCGCGACGGGGGTGGGCGGGGCCGGATCTCGGTCTACGGCACGCGCACCGAGCTGGCCGCCGGGTTCGCCGCCGACGGCTACGCCCGCTCCAGCGGACACCCCGCGCCGCTGCTGCTGTCCACGGGTCCGGGTGCGCTGAACTCGCTCACCGCGCTGATGGAGGCGGCCAGCGCGCATGTGCCGGTGGTGGCGGTGTCCAGCCAGATTCCCTCGCACCTGATCGGGCGCGGGCGCGGCTACCTGCACGAGCTGCCCGATCAGATCGCCTCGTTTGCACCGATCGTCAAGGACGCCGCGCGGGCCCACAGCGTCGAGTCGATCCCGGGCCTGCTGGCGCAGGCGTGGCGGATCGCGCTCACCCCGCCCAGCGGCCCCGTCTACCTCGAGATCCCGGTCGACCTGCTCAGCGCGCCGGCCCCGGGCGGGCCCATCACCTCGCTGGAGGCGATGGTCGAACGCCAGTGCGCGCCGCTGGAGCAGGTGACGAGCGCCGCCACCCGGCTGGCCCACGCCAAGCGGCCGGTCATCTGGGCCGGGGGCGGAGTGCTGCGCTCCGGCGCCACCGGCGAGCTGCGCGAGCTCGCCGAGCTGCTGCAGGCGCCGGTGGCCACGACATACATGGGCAAGGGCGCGATGCCCGCCGATCACCCCCTCGCCGCCGGCTCGGGGTGCGATGAGGCCGCCCTGCAGGAGCTGCTGTCGGCCGCCGACGTCGTGCTGTGCGTCGGCACCGAGCTCGGCGCCGAGACGACCGCCCAGTACGGGCTGCGCTTCGGCGGCCAGGTCATCCACCTCGACGCCGCCCCCGAGCGCATCGGCGTCAACTACGGCGCCCTGCCCCTCGTCGGCGACGCCAAGCTGACGCTGCTGGCGCTGGTCTCCGAGCTCTCCCACGACCACGCGCCCCCCGACACCGACGCCGCGGCCCGGGTCGCCGCGACGCGGCAGCGGATCCGCTCCGGCCTGCAGGCCCAGGACCGCGGGCTGGAGCTCGGTCTGCTCGAGACGATCGAGGGAGCGCTGCCGCCCGACGCGCTCACCGTCTGGGATATGACCATCCTCGCCTACTGGGCCGCCCCCCACCTGCGCCTGTCGCGCGGCCAGCAGTTCCTGTACCCGATGGGCTCAGGGACGCTCGGCTACGCCTGGCCGGCGGCGATCGGCGCGCGCGTCGCGCATCCCGAGCGCCCGGTCCTCGGCGTCGTGGGCGACGGCGGGCTGCAGTACACCATCGCCGAGCTCGGCACCGCGGCCCAGCACGAGATCGCCGCCAAGCTGCTGGTCGTCGACGACGGCGGCTACGGCATCCTGCGCGAGTACCAGCGCGCGAGCTACGGCCAGACCACCTCGGTCGAGCTGCCGGGCAAGAACCTCGAAGCGATCGCTGACGCCTACGGCGTCCCGGTCCGCACCGCCACGCCCGACGACCTCGGCGAGCAACTGCGCTGGGCCCTGGACGAGCCCGGGCCGGCAGTGGTCGTCCTGCGCCAGCTCATCGTGGCGGCGCAGCCAACGTCCTGACCGCGCGCTCGAGCTCTGCCGGGTCACCGCCGAGCTCCAGCGACGCCGCCGCCAGCGACATCGCGACGTAGGCCTCCGGCGTGTGGTCGACGTCGCCGAGGACCATGTGCACGGCCAGCCCATCGGTGAGGGCCGACAGCCGCAGGGCCACCGCGTCGGGGTCGGCGACACTCCACTCCCCGCGTTCGCGCCCGTAGGCGACGACGCCGGCGATCGTCCGCCGCCAGCGCTCATGAAAATGGCGCTGGGACATCGCGGTCTCCGGGTGATGGCGCGAGTAGACCCACAGGTCCATCCACAGCGGCCAATCGCTGGTGCTGGAGCGCACGAACAGGCACGCGATCCGCGCCGCGGCGCTCTCCAGCGCCTCGAGCTCGGCCAGCAGCGGCTCATAGAAGGCATCGTCGGCCTCCGCGATCGCCTCGGCGAAGAGCTGGTCCTTGGAGCCGAAGTAGTACACGACGCTCGTGGCACTGATGCCGGCGCGCTGGGCCACGTCGGCGAGGCGCACGTCCCACAGCCCCCGTTCCCCGATGAGCGCCACCGTCGTGGCCAGGATCTGCGGGCGCCGCACGTCGTCGAGGCGCCGCCGCGGCCGCTGGTGTACGTTTCCACTTGAAACCGCCATTTCAAGTTAGTATTTCAAATGCTCGTTCCGCCTGCCACCTCGTCCATGAGCCACCGTCCCATCGACGCCCTTTTCGATCCCGCGTCGGTAGCGATCGTCGGCGCCTCCGAGGATCCGCGCAAGTGGGGCAACTGGTTGGCCCAGGGCGCCCTGCGCGGCGAGGCCCACCGCCCCGCCTACCTCGTCAACCACCGGGCGGTGACCGTTCTCGGCCGGCGGGCCTACCGGTCATTGCAGGAGCTGCCCGAGGCGCCCGAGCTCGTCGTCATCGCCGTGCCCGGCCCCGCGATCGCCCCCACCGTCGACGCCGCGCTCGACGCCGGTGCGCGCGCGCTCGTGATCATCAGCGCGGGCGCGGGCGGCGCCGCGCGCGGTGAGCACGATGCCGCGCTGGCCCAGCGCGTCCGTGACGCGGGGGCGGTCCTGCTGGGACCCAACTGCCTGGGCGTCCTGGACTCCGGGCGGCGGCTCGAGCTCGTGCCCAACCCGCTGCCCGCCGGCGCCATCGGGCTCATCTCCCAGAGCGGGAACCTCGCGCTCGAGCTCGGGCTGATGGCCGCCCCTGACGGGCTTGGCTTCTCCCGCTTCGCCTCACTGGGCAACCAGGCCGACCTCGGCGCCACCGAGCTCGTGCAGGCCTTCGCCGCTCACGACGCCACCGAGGTCATCGCCGTCTACATCGAGGACTTCCGCGACGGGCGGGCCTTTACCCGCGCCGCCGCGTCCGCCGTCGCCTCCGGAACGCCGGTGCTGGCGCTGGCCATCGACGGCGCCGGAGCCGGCGCACGCGCCGTCCGATCCCACACCGGCGCGCTGGCCTCCGACGGCGCGGCGATCGACGCCGCCTTCGCCGCGGCGGGCATCCAGCGGGTGCGCACCCCGCGCGAGCTCATCGACGCCGCCCAGGCCCTGCTGCGCTGCCCACCCTCCCGCGGGCGACGAGTGGCGGTGCTGGGCGACGGCGGCGGCCACGTCAGCATCGCCGCCGCGGTCGCGACCGCAGCCGGGCTCGAAGTGCCCGAGCTGTCCGGGGCCGTGACGGGGCCGCTGCACGACGCCCTCCCGGCGGCGGCCGGCGTCTCGAACCCGATCGATCTGGCCGGAGCCGCCGAGCGCGACGTGCACGTGTTCGATCGCCTCGCCCTGGACCTGCTGGGCACCGGTGAGGTCGACGCGCTGCTGGTCACCGGGTACTTCGGGGGCTATGCCGAGTACGGCCCCGAGACCGCCGAAGAGGAGCTGCGTACTGCCGCGCTGATGGGAGCGGCGGCAGCTGCCACGGGTCGCCCCGTGGTGACCCAGACGATGTACCCCCACGGTCCCGCGGCCCAGGCGCTGCGGCGGGCCGGAGTGCCGGTCTATGAGTCCGTCGAGCAGGCCGCCTGGGCGCTGCGCGTGCTGGCCGATGGCGGTGCGCGCCGGCCCGCGGCGACGATCGCATCCCTTCCCAATCCTGACCCTCCCGTCAGCGGCGACGGCTACCTGGCGGCCCGCGCCCTGCTGGCCGCCGCCGGGATCGGCTTCGTGGCCCATCACGAGGTCACCGGCGCGGAGGAGGCCGTGCAGGCCGCGCTCCAGATCGGCTACCCGGTCGTGCTCAAGGCGCTCGGTGAGACCCATAAGTCAGACGCCGGCGGCGTCGTGCTCAACATCGCCAACGAAGGCCAGCTGCGCGCCGCCTACGCGCAGGTTCACGACGCCCTGGAGCCCGAGCGCTGCACCGTCGAGCGGATGGCGCCGCTCACCGATGGCATCGAGCTGCTCATCGGCGCCCGCTGGGACCCGCGGTTCGGCCCGGTGGCGCTGGCCGGCAGCGGCGGCCTGTACGCCGAGATCCTGGCCGACACCTCCGTCCGCCTGGCCCCGGTGACCGAGACCGAGGCCGAGGCGATGCTGCGCGCGCTGCGGGTCGCCCCGCTGCTCACCGGCGCGCGCGGGCGCCCCCCGCTGGACCTCGGCGCCGCGGCCCGTGCACTGGCCGCGCTGTCGCGCGTCGCCGCCACCCACCCTGAGATCGCCGAACTGGAGATCAACCCCCTGCTGGTCACGCGCACCGAGGCCATCGCCCTCGATGCGCGCTTCATCCCCACGTCACAGGAGCGAGAGAGTGCAGTTCACCTACACCCCTGAGCAGCAGGAGCTGCGCGACCGCGCGCAGCGGCTGACCGAGGCCATGATCGGATTCGAGGAGCCCTGCGAGCAGGGCCGCGGGCTGCCCGACGCGTCACTGGCCGAGATCCGCCGTCTCACCCTCGAGCACGAGCTCAACGCCATCAACATGCCCACCGAGTGGGGCGGCCAGGGACTGTCCGTGCTCGAGCAGGTGATCGTGCAGGAGCGACTGGGCCAGCTCACCAACGCGCTGTGGGACGCCGTCTGGCGTCCGGCCAACGCGCTGCGCCACTGCACGCCGGCCCAGCGCGAGCGCTACCTCATCCCCGCCATCAACGGCGAGCGCCGCGACTGCTTCGCCGTCACCGAGGAGAAGGCGGGCTCTGACCCGTCGCTCATCGAGACCGTGGCCGCGCGCGACGGCGACGGGTACCGGATCTCGGGCGAGAAGTGGTTCGTCACCGTCGGCGACGTCGCCGACTTCCTCATCGTGCAGGCGCTGGTGGGCTCAGAGCGCGCCCCCACCCTGTTCCTGGTGGACAAGAACCTCCCGGGCGTATCGGTCAAGCGGACCCCGGCCTACATGCACACCTTCGTCTTCGAGCACCCCGAGTTCGTCTTTGACGACGTCGCCGTCGGCCCCGAGCAGGTGCTCGGCGCGATCGGCGGCGGCTATGACCTGACCCGCGAGTGGTTCGTGGAGGAGCGGCTGATGATCGCCGCCCGCGCCACGGGCGCGGCCGAGCGAGCGCTCACGCTCGCCTCGGAGTGGGCCAACACCCGCATCCAGTCCGGCGGCCCGATCGCCTCACACCAGCTCATCGGGGCGATGATCGCCGACAGTGTGTGCGACATCGCCCTGTGCCGCACGCTCACCCATCAGGTGGCCTGGGAGGCCGACGCCGGACTGTCGCCCAAGCTGCTGCACGCCAAGGCGGCGATGGTCAAGCTCACCGCCTCCGAGGCCGCCGGGCGCGTCATCGACCGGGCGCTGCAGATCTTCGGCGGCCGGGGCTACATGCGCGAGAACCCGGTGGAGCGGCTCTATCGCGACATCCGCGTGGACCGCATCTGGGAGGGCACCTCGGAGATCCAGCGGATGATCATCGCCAACGAGGTGGCCAAGCGCGGCCTGGAGGCGCTGGTCACCTACCGCGTGGCGCAGGACGCCGTCCATGCTTGAGCTCACCGACGAGCAGCGCGAGATCCAGCGGGTCTGCCGGGAGTTCGCCGCCCGGGAGATCCGCCCGGTCTCGCTCGCCGTCGACGAGGCCGACACCGAACTGCCCCGCGAGGTGTGGGTCAAGGCCTCCCGGCTCGGGCTCACCTCGTTCATGCTGCCCGAGCGCTACGGGGGCGCCGGTATGACCGACTGCGTCACCGGCTGCATCGTGCAGGAGGAGCTCGCGCACGGCTGCAGCGGGATCGGCAACCTCATCACCTCGGGGGGCTTCTTCGCCGAGCCGGTCCTGGCGCTGGGCTCCGAGGAGCAGAAGCAGCGGTGGCTGGCGCCGCTGGCCGGCGAGGACCCGCCCTTCACCGCGCTGGCCATCACCGAGCCCCAGAGCGGCTCGGACGCCGCCTCGATCCGCACGCGGGCCCGCCGCGCCGACGGCGGCTACGTGCTGACCGGGCAGAAGGCGTGGATCTCCAACGGCGGGGTGTCGCGGTTCTACGTGGTCTTCGCCACCGTGGAGCCGGGCAGCGGCCACCGCGGGATCACCGCCTTCCTCGTCCAGGACGACGACGCGGGCCTGCGCTGCGGGCCGCCCCTGCGCAAGATGGGCCAACGCGCGATCCCCAACTGCGAGCTGTTCCTGGATGACGTGTTCGTGCCCGACGACCGCCGCCTCGGCGACGAGGGCGCCGGCTTCACCGGCCTCATGCACACCTTCGACCGCTCGCGGGTGACGCTGGCGGCCTCGGCGACCGGGCTGGCGCGCGCCGCCCTGGAGTACGCCACCGCCTACGCCAAGGAGCGCGAGCAGTTCGGCAAGCCGATCGCTCAGCACCAGGCGGTGGCCTTCCGCCTGGCCGACATGGCCCTGCGCGTCGACGCCAGTCGGCTGTTGACCTGGCGCGCGGCGCTGATGGTCGACCGGGGGCAGCGCGCCACCACCGAGGCCGCCATGGCCAAGCTGCACGCCTCCGAGACGGCGATGTGGTGCACCTGGGCCGCCGTGCAGACGCTCGGCGGGTGGGGCTACAGCCGCGAGTATCCGGTGGAGAAGTGGATGCGCGACGCCAAGCTGGAGGAGATCGAGGAGGGCACCTCGGACATCCAGCGGCTCGTCATCTCACGCGGACTGCTGCGCTGACCGGGGCGGCGGATGACCGCCGCCCCTGCAGCTCGTTTCAGCGGACGTCTAGCGCGTCGCGGCGTCGGCCTGCTTGGCCAGGGTGGTCAGCGCCGCAAAGAACGCCGGCGACTGGCCGCGGAACAGGCCCATGTCCGTCAGGAACTTGCCCACGCCCATCGCGATGCCCTTGGTCTCGGTGGGACGGATGATGGACACCGCCGGGAGCTTGGTCCCCAGCCAGCTCGTCGTTGGCTCGGGCATGATCAGGTTGGTCTGGAAGTTCGTGCCGCCGAACGGCTTCTTGTTGAGGTCCGGGAACACCAGGCCGTTGGTCGGATCCTTGACCGGCGGGGCGTCGCCCGCCTTGTCTGACCAGGTCTGGAAGTGCATCGTCTCGGTCGGCCCGATGCTGAGCACCACCCGCAGCACTTCGGGATCGCGTACGCGCTGGGCGAGCGCCGGGTACAGGCTGGTGCCGCCCTGCTCGATGGTGGCGAAATGAAACCCGGCGGTGTTGGCGATCGCCTGGAGGTGCTTGGCGGGCTTGAGGTCCGCGTCGGTGCGAGGGATCGCCGGCCACCGGCCCTTGGCCAACCCGGGCACGGCCGGCGGGAAGGTGTCGCCCAGGTCGGGGTTCTTGTGGCGCGAGCGGTACCGCGTCCACCAGCTGGTGTCGATCGTGAGCTCCATCAGGTTGGTCAAGCGCTTGAGCTTGGCCGAGCCGGTGGCGGTGCTGCCGGGCAGCGTCCGGAACGCATCCAGGTTGACCGGCTGCGCTCCGCGTGACTTCAGGTACGCGTTGAGGAACGTGAAGTGCGTGAACTCGTCGAAGGTGTTGTCATGGACGTACTGCGCCATGTCGGAGTCCAGCACGCTCAGCGCCTTGGTGAACTCCTTGTTCCCGGTCCCATGGGGCAGCTCGTGGTCCTGGATCCCGCACAGCTCGTTGTACTGCTGCCACAGGTCGGTCTCGAGGATCTCGGCGGCGGCCAGGAAGCGCAGGATGGCCGCGTCGCCGGTCGACAGGTCGCCCTTGCCGAAGGCCTCCGGCGCGGCGGCCAGCGACCCGACGCCGAGGGCGGTGAGCCCGGCTCCCGCGATGAAGCGCCGGCGGTTGGTCACGCGCGCGGCGTGCTCGGTATTGGAGGAGGATGAGGGTACGTTGGTCACGTCAACTCCGATCTGGAGACGAGTACGCCAAATCGCCGGCCGCCCACAGGGCGGTCGCGCACAGGGTGTCTCCTTCGCCCTTACCGGTTAAGACGCGCGGGGGCCCGCGGCCTTCCCGGGATCAGGCAAATCGGGGTGGTCGGCGACGTCGCGGGCCACCAGCGCCGCGTAGGCGCCGCCGCGCTCGATCAGCTCCTCGTGGGTGCCGCGCTCCGCCAGGCGGCCGCCGTCGAGGACCACGATCTGGTCGGCGTCACGTACGGTGGAGAGCCGGTGGGCGATGGTGATCGTCGTGCGGCCCTCTGAGAGCCGCTCGAGCTCGGCCTGGACGGCGTACTCGGTCCGTGTGTCCAGCGCGCTCGTGGCCTCGTCGAGCACCAGCACGGGCGGGTTGCGCAGCACCGTGCGGGCGATCGCCATCCGCTGCTTCTCCCCGCCGGAGAAACGATATCCGCGCTCGCCGACGATCGTGTCGTAGCCATCGGGCAGCGAGGCCACCAGGTCGTGGATCCGCGCGGTGCGCGCGGCGTCCTCGATCTCCTCATCGGTGGCGTCAGGACGAGCGAAGCGCAGGTTCTCGCGCACGCTGGCGTGGAACAGATACGTCTCCTGGGAGACGACGCCGACGGTCGCCGCCAGCGAGGCCAGTGAGACGTCGCGGATGTCGACGCCGTCGATCGTCACCCGGCCGTCCTCCGGCTCATAGAGCCGCGCCGCCAGGTAGCCGAGCGTCGTCTTGCCCGCGCCCGTCTCGCCGACGATCGCGGTGCGGGTCCCCGCCGGGACGACGAGGTCGACGTTGCGCAGCGTCCAGTCCCCCTCGGGCCGCCCGGCCTCCGGGACCGCGTAGCGGAAGGACACGTTCTCGAGGCGGACCTCGCCGAGCACCTCGTCGCGGCGTAGCGTCACCGGATCTGAGGCCTCGACGATGTCGATCGGTAGGTCCAGGTACTCGAAGATGCGGTCAAACAGCGCCATCGAGGACTCGAGATCGGCCTGGGTGCCCAGCAGCGAGTTGATTGGGAACAGAAGCCGCGTCTGCAGCGTGGTGAACGCCACCACCGTCCCGATCGTGATCGAACTGCTGACGAACGTCTGCCCCGCCAGCCAATAGATGATGGCCGGCTGGACGGCGAAGATGAACTGGATCGTGGCCATCATCCAGCGGCCGGTCATCCGGCTGCGGACCTCGAGGTCGGCGATGCCCCTGGACTCACCGGTGAAGCGCTCGGCGAGGTCCTGCCCGCGCCCCATGGTCTTGCCGAGCATGATCCCCGATACCGACAGCGACTCGGCTACGAGCGCCGACAGGTCGGCGAGGCGCTTCTGCTGCTCGGTGGTGATGCGGCGGCGGATCTTGCCGACACGACGCGTCCCCCACACACTGGGCGGGACGAAGATCAGCGAGAGCAGCGCCAGATGCCAGTTCAGGATGCACATGGCCACCAACGCGGCCAGCACCGTCGTCACGTTGGAGGCGATCGTCGTGGCGGTGGTGGTGACGACGCTGTCCAGCCCGCCGATGTCGTTGGCGATCCGCGACTGGATCTCGCCGGTGCGGGTACGCGTGAAGAAGGCCAGCGACATCCGCTGCAGATGCCGGTAGACGGCGGCGCGGAGGTCGTGCATCACCTGCTGGCCGACCATGTTGGAGAGGTAGGTCTGCCAGACCGACGTGGCGTTCGTGAAGATCGCCACGCCGATCATCCCGAGCACCGTCGCGGTCAGCACCCCCTCGTTGTGCTGGGCGAGCCCGGTGTCGAACGCCGCCTTGAGCAGAAACGGGTTGAGCATGCTCACCGCGGCGGCCACGATGATCATCACCAGCACCACCGTCAGCCGCACGCGATAGGGCTTGAACAGCCCGAGGATCCGCGACCGGTCGCGCGGGCGCGTGGGGTCCATCAGCTCCGGCTGCTTCTTGCCGGACCCGCGGGTCGAGCGCATGAAGCCGCTGCCACCGGCACCGTGCGACGCCGCAAAACCTCGATTTCCAGAACTCATGTCAGTCCTCATCCTACGAAGCGGCCACCCCCGGCCAGCGCGGGTCATCTACTGTTGTCGGCCATGAACGACGACTGGCGCGTGCGGATCGATGTGCAGGACGACGGGCTGGCCCGGACGCTGACCGAGCAGCTGGATGCCGACGAGCTCGAACACGACCTGGAGCACTCCTTCCATGACCGCGTGGTGGTCTCAGTCGAGGGACCGCTGGTCTTCTGTTACACGGGCTCGCGCGAGCAGGCGCAAGGCGTGGCCGACCTCGTGGGCCAGCTTGCGAAGAAGCATGAACTGACCGTCGACGTGCAGATCGCGCAGTGGCACCCGGTCTCCGAGGAGTGGGAGAGCCCCGACGAGCCGCTGCCGGCCACCGCCGCCGACACCGAGGCCGAATTCGAGGAGCGCGTCGAGGACGAGCGCGAGGAATCCGCCGAGCAGGGCTACCCGGACTTCGAGGTCCGGATCCAGTTCCACTCGCGTCACGACGCGTCGGAGCTGTCTCACCGACTTGACCGCGAGAACGTCCCCCACGTGCACCGCTCGCATTACCTGCTGATCGGCGCGACCGACGAGGACAGCGCGCAGGCACTGGCCGAGCGCCTGCGCGGCGAGGCCCCGGAAGGCAGCGAGGTGGTGGTGGAGCAGAACCGGCGAGTGGTCTACGAGCACCGCCCGTTCAATCCCTTCACGCTTCTCGGCGGCCTCGGCGGCTGACAAAACCGCCGCACACCGCCATCTCCCGTGACAGCGGGCGTCCAGGTTTTGCGTTTTTCGGGTAAGCCTTGATACTGCCGACCTTGCGCGAGGAAGCCAACAGCCCGCAGGCCCAGACCCGTCCGGCGCCGACGCCGGGGCCGTCGTCGCCCGCGCGCGAGCGCGAGTACGCTCCGAGCACGGGCACCAGCGCGTTTCCGCCGATCGCCGAGTACGCGTTCCTCTCCGACTGTGAGACCGTGGCCCTGGTGGCGCCGTCGGGGGCGATCGAATGGATGTGCCTGCCCCGCGTCGACTCGCCCAGCATCTTCGGCGCCATCCTGGACCGCGACGCCGGCCACTTTCGCATCGGCCCCGACGGCACGACCGTCCCGGCCGCGCGGCGCTACCTCCCGGGCACGATGGTGCTCGAGACGAGCTGGGGCTCGGGCTCGGGCTGGATCATCGTCCGCGACGTCCTGCTCATCGGACGCTGGCATCACGCGCACGACCGCTCGCACACGCACCGCCGCGCCCCGACCGACTACGACGCCGACCACGTCCTGCTGCGCACTGTGCGCTGCGTCAACGGCGAGGTGCAGCTCCTGCTCGACTGCGAGCCCAAGTTCGACTACGGCCGGGACCCGGCCAACTGGGAGTACTCGGGCGACGGCTACGACCAGGGCATCGCGCGCAGCAAGGACGGCAGCGTGGAGCTCAAGCTCACCACTGACCTGCGGCTGGGGTTCGAGGGCAGCCGGGCGACGGCGCGCCACCTCTTGAAGGAGGGCGAGACGGTCTACGCGGCGCTGTCGTGGTCAGAGCACAAGGCGCCGCAGGACATCAAGGAGGCCTACGAACGGCTGGTGTGGACCGCCCATCACTGGCAGCACTGGCTCGACCGCGGCAACTTCCCCGACCACCCGTGGCGGGTCTTCCTGCAGCGCTCGGCGTTGACCCTCAAGGGGCTCACCTATGCCCCCAGCGGCGCCCTGCTGGCGGCCGCCACCACCTCGCTGCCCGAGACGCCGCAGGGCGAGCGCAACTGGGACTACCGCTACAGCTGGATCCGCGACTCGACCTTCATGCTGTGGGCGCTGCTGTCGCTGGGCTTCGAGTGGGAGGCCAACGACTTCTTCTACTTCATCGCCGACGTGGCCGCCGGGGAGGAGCAGCTGCAGGTCATGTACGGCCTCGATGGCGAGCGCCAACTCGACGAGTACATCCTGGACCACCTCGAGGGCTACGAGCGCGCGCAGCCTGTGCGGGTCGGCAACGCCGCCTACGAGCAGCGCCAGCACGATGTCTGGGGGGCACTCCTGGACTCGGTGTACCTGCACACCCGCAGCCGCGACTCCCTGGACGATCGCGTGTGGCGGATCCTCCAGCGCCAGGTCGAACAGGCCATCGAGAACTGGCGCGAGCCCGACCGCGGCATCTGGGAGATCCGTGGCGAGGCCAAGCACTTCACGTCGTCCAAGGTGTTCTGCTGGGTGGCGTGTGACCGCGGGGCCCGGCTGGCCGAGCTGCGCGAGGACTTCACCCGCGCCCGGCGCTGGCGCGAGGCGGCCGACGAGATCAAGGCCGACGTGCTCGCCAACGGCGTCGACGAGCGCGGCGTGTTCGTCCAGCACTACGAGACCGAGGCGCTCGACGCCGCCCTGCTGCTGCTGCCGCTCATGCGCTTCCTGCCGCCCGACGACGAGCGCATCCGCGCCACGGTGTTCGCCATCGCCGACGAGCTCACCGAGGGCGGGCTGGTCCTGCGCTACCGGACCGAGGAGACCGACGACGGCCTGGAGGGCAAGGAGGGCACCTTCCTCATCTGCTCGTTCTGGCTGGTCTCAGCGCTGTGCGAGATCGGCGAACTGGACCGGGCGCGGTCCCTGTGCGAGCGGCTGCTGGGCTACGCCAGCCCGCTGGGCCTCTACGCCGAGGAGATCGACCCGCAGACCGGCCGGCACCTGGGCAACTTCCCGCAGGCGTTCACGCACCTGGCCCTCATCAACGCCGTCATGCACGTGATCCGCGCCGACGAGGACGTCGCGGCGGCGCGCTCGCCGTGGTCAGGGTGGGGCTAGGCGCGGAGTGGTCCGAGCGTGACGGGCAGGGTCTTGAGCTGGTTGAGGAAGCCCGACTCCACGAACGAAGTGGGTCCGGCCTGCTCCATCTCGGGGTAACGCGCCAGCGTCTCCTCGAACATGATCCGCAGTTCCAGGCGCGCCAGCGCGGTGCCGAGGCAGAAGTGCCGGCCGCCCGCGCCGAACGCCTGGTGCTCGGGGTTGCGGTGCACGTCGAAGCGGTCGGGCTCCTCGTAGCGCGACGCGTCGCGGTTGGAGGACACGTACCACATGATGACCTTCTCGCCCTCGCGGATCGGCTGCCCGGCGATCTCCGTGTCGCACGTGGCGGTGCGCCGGAAATGGGCGAAGGCCGGGAACATGCGCAGCGACTCCTCCACGGCGCTGGGGATCAGCGACGGGTCGACGACCAGGGCCCGGCGCTCCTCCGGATGCTGCATCAGGGCCCTCATCCCGCTGCAGTAAGTCGCCTTGGTGCTGTCGTTGCCCGCGGCCATGAGCAGGAAGAAGCCCATGACGATCTCGTGCTCCTCCAGCTTCTGCCCGTCGATCTCGGCGTGGACGAGCACGGAGGTCAGGTCGTCGGTGGGCTCGGCGCGCCGCGCGGCGATCATCTCCGTGCAGCGGCGGAAGATCTCCGGGATCTCGTTGGCGATGATGCTCGGCATGCCGTCGGGCGCGAGGTCGGGGTCGCCGGCCGACAGCGACACGTTCATCAGCCTGGCCCAGATCGCGTCGTCGGACTCGGGGATGCCCATGAAGCTCCCGATCACGCGCGAGACGACCGGCTGGGCGACGTCGGACACCAGATCACAGCGGTCGCGCCCCTCGAGGCGATCGAGCACCCGGATGGTGATCTCGCGGATGGCGTCCTCGTGGGCGGCGATCCGCTTCGGCGTGAAGCCCGCCTGGAAGAGCATCTTGAGCCGGTCGTGCTTGGGCGGGTCCATACCGATGAACATCGCCCGCATCAGCTCGATCGGGAACCCGTCCGTGATGGCGGTGACGCCGCCCAGCTCCGAGGAGAACGTCTTCCAGTCGCGGCTGACGGCGTGGATGTCGTCGGGCCGGGTGATCGACCAGTAGCCCGGCTCGTTGGGGTACTCGCTGATGCGCGAGGTCCAGTGCACCGGGCATTCGCTGCGCAGCCGGCCGAACAACTCGTGCGGCGGGCCGTCGATCCACAGCTGACGCTCGGTCACCAGGACCTGGTCGAGGTCGCCTTCGAGTGCCTGGTCGAGGTCACGACGAGTTGATGTCACCTGCTCCTCCTGACGGGCGTGGGGACCGCCGCCATCCTACTGGCTGGCTGGCCAGCTTGGACGGATCGGCGGGCTGATTGCTCAGCGGATGACGAAGGTGGCGCTGCCCAGGACCTTGCCGTAATGGGCCTTGCGCTTCGGTCCGTAGCCCGGCCAGACGAACCAGCGATAGCGGCCCGGGGCCAGGCGGTGCAGCCTGCCGCGGAAGCGCCAGCGGCGGGCCAGCCGGAAGCTGGCGTGCGTCGGCCACGCGCTGAGGATCTTCGAACCCCGGAACAGCTGCACGTTGTAGTAGCTGGCCTTCGTGATCGCCGTCCAGCGCAGCGTCGGCGGCGTGGCCAGCCGGGTGCCCGCCGCCGGGGACAGCAGGCGCACGCCCGGCTTCACCGTGACCGTCTGCGCCGTGACGTTGCCGGCCTGATCGGCGGCGGTGATCGTGTACGTGTAGGTGGTGCCGTTGCGGACGCGGCGATCCTGATAGCTGCCGCCGAGCCCGGTATAGAGCACGCTGGTCGCGGCGTCCGTCAGGCCCGGGTGACGCGCGACCTGGACCCAGGCGAGTGGCGCGGGGCCGGCGCCGGCTTGCCAGCTCACGGCGGCCAGACCGTCGGCCGGCTGGGAACTGGCCGTGACGGTCGGCGGGGTCGCGTCATAGCGGAACGGGAAGCTCGCCGAGGCGGTCTTGCCCGCGTTGTCGGTGCAGGTGCCGGCGAACGAGCTGGAGGCCGTGGCCGGGCCGCCGTAGGTCTGGGCGGGGGTGCAGGCCGCGATGCCCGAGAACGCCGTGCCCGCGAGGGTGACCGTGACGGGGTGGTTGTACCAGCCGTTGGCGTCGGGTGGGCGGTCGGGCGTGGCGCTGGCGGCGGGCGTCGAGACCTCGACGTGCAGAGGGATGGTCGCCTGGACGGTCCCCCCGTCCCACGTCGCCCCACAGGCGACGCTGTTGGACGTGTCGCTGTCGAACAGGTTCTGTATCCCCAGTGCGCACCCAGACGTGCTCAGCGGCACCGGGCCGACTGCCATACCACGCTACAGGGCTCGTGTACCAGCCCGGCTCGCACGGCTGCGTATCTCCGGCCACGGTGCAACTGGCACTGAACGTGCCAGACAGAGCGTCCGCGCCGCCGGCCGCGGCGCACCAAGCATCAACGCGCGACGCCGACCGCGAAGACGTCCGCACCCTCATGCCGCCGACCCCATCGTCTCCCGGTGCAGCCGGTTGGCCATCCGCATCAGCGACAGGCTCACCGCCACCAGCGCGAGCAGGAGCAGCGCGCCGACGAGCAGCAGCAGCCCGCTGTTATGACTCGACGCCCGGCGCGCGACGGCGTGACTCGCGGCCACCGGTGCGACCGGGGAGGCCGGGCGGGCCACCGGGCTGGGGCGGCGAACGGGCGCAGGATGATGACGTGCGTGCGTCCGCCGGCGATGCGCCTTCCTGGTGACCGAGCGTCGGTGCGCCCGGCGGTGCTGAACCGCTGGACGGGACGGAGTTGTGCCGCTCGCCAGTGGCCGCGCCGGCGCCGGCGTCACGGCGGGCGCGGTGCTGGGCGCCGGGGTCGACACGTGCGTGGCCGGAGTGGTGGCCGGTGTCGTGGTGGTATGCGACTGGGAGCGCGAGTGCGACTGCGCCGACGGCGCAGGATCGGGTGACGGCGCGGGCGTGGTCGCGGGCGCCCGCTGGGGGCTGGGCCCCGCCGCCTGGGCGGGCGCCATCGGCAGCACGGCAGATGCCGCGGCGATCGCCGCTGTCAGGCTAATTACAGACCATCGCGCCATGACTCATGGCAACGGACGATGCTGAGCATGAACGTCGCGCGTTCCCCTCCGCACGTTGTTGCTCTTCTCCTCTTAGGACCCAACGGGCGACCGCCCGTCGATCTTGCGCAGCGTAGGCTTGTGCGCCCCGTCGGTCAATCATCGCACGCCGCGGCGGTGCAGACCAGTCAAACCGAGGGCCGCCAGCGCCAACGCCAGCGCGATGGCGAGCTCGAGGGTCGGCTGCGCCGCGGAGCTCGCAGCCACGACGCTCGGCCCCGGCACGGCGATCGTGGGCCGTGCGGTGTGCCTCGACGGCCGCGCGCCGCGACGCCCCTGGGGGCGCCCACCATCTGCGGCCCGGGTCTCGACCGCCCGCGAGGCGGCGACGGACACGAGCGCCGCGCCGCTGCCCACCTGCTCGAGCACTGAGACCGATGTCGCGGTCACGCGACCTCCGCCACCCATCGGGTGCTCCGCGTCACCGGGGCCGGCGGCGCGGCCGACGCCGGGGACCTGGATCGGCGCGCCGCCGCTGTCGCGCGTGCCGACGCCCGGAGCCGGCGACGGCGACTGCCCGGGAGCCGGAGCCGGCACATCGGGAGCCACGACCACCGGCACGGAGGGGGCCGGCGGAGGGGCGACGGTCACGATCGTGGAATCCGAGGTGCCGGCCGTCTGGGTCTCGACGGCGTTGTCACACCAGGCTACGCACCCGACCTGCACCTGCCACGCCACGCGGGAGACGGTGTTGGCGGCTCCCGCCCCGGCGCTGTTGACTGACTGCACGGTCGTGTTGGACTGCTGGGCCTGCTGGATCTGGCGCGTGCCCGAGCAGTAGAAGATGCAGCCCACCTGGAGCTGCACCACCCCCTGTGCAGTCTGGTTCACGGCCGCGGCGGGGGCAGCCCCCGGCCCGGTGCCGGCGGGAGCGCCGCCGGGACCCGCCGCGACCTGGGCGATGCCGTCGGTCTGACCGGCGACCTGGACGGTGCCGTTGGTCTGCCGGGCGATCTGCGACTGGCTTCCGTCACCGGTCTGGGACTCTGCGGCCGCCTGCTGGGTGACGTTCTGATCGCCCCCGGACGCCGCGGGAGCCCCGGTCGGGGCGGTCGCGGCGGGCGGCGAGGGCGGCTGGAGCCGGCCGAGGAGCTGCTCGATCTGCGCCAGCGTGAGACCGGAGTGATCGAGCGTCGTCGTGCCGTGGCAGTGCTCGACGCACCCCACCTGGACCTGGGTCACGCCGGGGACCGGGTGGCCGGGTCGGGAGCTCGCCGGAGGTGGCGAGGGGTTGCGCGTGGTCGACCGGCGGCTCTGCTCGGGGCGGGTCGGCACCACCCCGCCGCCCCCATCGCTCGGTACCGGTGGCCCCACCGCCTGCACCGTTGTGTTGCTCTGAGACGCCTGCTGGACCTGCCTACCCCCGTCGCAATGCGACACGCACGTCGAGACCTGGACTTGAGTGATGGTCTGCGTGGTCGTGTTGGATGCGGCGGGTTCTGGTGCAGCAGCGGTTGTGGGCGCCGGCGCAGTCGCGTCCGGTGAGCCCGGATCGCCGCCCGGAGCCGAATTCGAGGGTGATATCGCCGGTGATCCGGGTGATATCGGTGTCGTGGGAGGCGTCGTGGCGGCCGCGGGCGGTGAAGTCGGCGTCGCCGGCGTCGCTGATACCGGCGCGGGTGATACCGGTGGCGTCGTCGATACCGGCGCGCTCGGCGCCACCGGGACGACAGGCACGACCGGGACGACAGGCACGACAGGCACGACAGGCACGACCGGCACGACCGGCACGACCGGCACGACCGGCACGACCGGCACGAGGGCCGGTATCCGAGCCGACGGCACCAACCCGGTCAGACTCGCGCCTGCGCTCCCCGGTGATCGCGGCCCGTCGGCGCGCGCACTGGCCGCTCCCGCCAGCAGCGTGATGGCGGTGACGATGACTGCGAGTTGCTTTCCGAGCTTGACGAGGTGCATCCAAAAGGTGGTTGGTGTGCCGGAACCCCCGGCAGCGGTCTGCCGGGGGGTTCCGAAGCATCAAGGGGGTCCGGCCGCGCTCACGTTCAGCCGGCCGGACCGCCCCCACGAGGCGTCAGGCAGCCTGGGCCTGGCCTCCGTTCTGCATGGTTCCGGCGTTATTGCCGGCACCGCTCAGCGCGCCGTTGAGGGCGTTCTGCGCGGCGTTGTTGGCACCGCCCAACACGTTGCCGCCGGCGGTGTTCACCGGGGCGTTCGAGTTGACCAGGTTCTGCCAGGCGTTCGCCTGCGACGCAGCGAGCTGCGCCGTGAGCGAGGCCTGCAGGTTGAACTGCGCCTGACCGGCGCCGCCGCAGCCAATGCTGCACGCGGACCCGGCCATCTGGCCCTGATTGCTCGCCTGCGTCGTGCCGGCGTTGTTGCCTGCACCACTCAGCGCGCCGTTGGCGGCGTTCTGAGAGGCGTTGTTCGCGCCACCCGCGATGTTGCCGCCCGCGATGTTCACCGGAACGTTGGCATTCACCGCATTCTGGTTGGCGTTGGCGTCTGACAGAGCCGCCTGCAGCGTCGCCGCCAACTGGGTGGACTGCTGGGCCTGACCGGCGCCGCCGCAGCCAATGCTGCACGCGGACCCGGCCGACTGGCCCTGATTGTTGCCCTGAGTCGTGCCGGCGTTGTTGCCCGCACCGCTCAGCGCGCCGTTGGCGGCGTTCTGAGTGGCGTTGTTGGCGCCACCCGCGATGTTGCCGCCCGCGATGTTCACCGGAACGTTGGCGTTCACCGCGTTCTGGTTGGCGTTGGCGTTCGAGTCAGCCAACTGGCCGGTCAGCGAGCCCTGCTGGCTGTCCTGCGCCTGGCCGGCGCCGCCGCAGCCAATGCTGCACGCGGACCCGGCCGACTGGCCCTGGTTGTTGCCCTGAGTCGTGCCGGCGTTGTTGCCCGCACCACTCTTGGCGCCGTTGGCGGTGTTCTGAGTGGCGTTGTTCGCGCCGCCCGTCACGTTGCCACCGGCGATGTTCACGGGAACGTTGGCGTTCACCGCGTTCTGGTTGGCATCCGCGCCCGACTTGGCCGCCTGGAGCGTTGCCGATCCCTGGGTTGAGCTCTGCGCCTGGCCCGAGCCGCCGCAGCCGACGTGGCAGCTGGATCCGGCGGACTGGGTCTGGTTGTTGGCCTGAGTGGTACCGGCGTTGTTGCCCGCGCCGCTCTTCGCACCGTTGGCGGCGTTCTGAGCGGCGTTATTGGCGCCACCCGTCACGTTGCCGCCGGCGGTGTTCACCGGGACGTTGCTGTTGACTGCACCCTGGTTGGCGTTGGCGTTGGACGCCGCGCCCTGCAGGGTCTTGGCCAACTGCGTCGACCCCTGTGCCTGGCCGGCACCGCCGCAGCCGACGCTGCAGCTCGATCCGGCCGACTGGGTCTGATTGTTGCTCTGATTGGTGGCGGCGTTGTTGCCTGCGCCGCTGGCCGCGCCGTTGAGCGCGTTCTGCGCGGCGTTGTTGGCGCCGCCTGTCACGTTGCCTCCGGCCGTGGTGACCGGGGCGTTGCTGTTGACGGCGTTCTGCCCGGCCTGCGCTTGCGAGGCCGCCTGCTGCAGGGTCGCCGCGAGCTGGGAGGCCAGTTGCGCCTGACCGACGCCGGCACCGCCTCCCCCGCCCGGATTGCCGCCAGCCATCGCGGTAGCCGGCACGGCCATCGCGAGGAGGGTGACAACCAGAGCGATCATTTTTGATCGCATCGTGTTTCTCTCCTGTGTGGAATCTGTGCTCCGCCGGGCGAGCCCGGATCGGAGTCACGTGAACCTTGGCCGTCGCGGCATTTGCCGGACGACCCGGCGGCAGCTCGGTAGCCCCCCGATGCCACCGCCGCGCGTGACCACAGCGAGAGCTACCCCGGGCGTTCGAGCCGCAGGCCCAGCAGCGCGGACCGCCACGCCGAGAGGTTCAGCGACACACGGGTCGACAACGTGAAACTCAAGAGCAGCGCGGCGATCGTCACCAGCGCCAGCGAGCCGCCACCACCGCCGCCGCTTCCGCCGGCCGCAGCCGCAGATCCTCCGCCGGTCGCCGGTGCGCTCAGCGGCGACACCGGGCTGCTCAGTCCACCCGCCGGGCGCGCGGGCCGGGGCGGCCCCGCCCCGTCGTCACGCAGCCGTGGCGGGGATGGCGCATGCGCCAGGGTCGCCGCCGCCAGGGCCGCCGCCGCCAGGGTCGCCGCCGCCCGAGGCGCTGGCTGGACCGCGTGCCCGGACCACGGCGCCGCCGGGACGGGCCGCAGGGCGCGAGCGTCCGAGCGTGTCCGGGTCCCGGAATGCGGGCGCCCAGCGCGGCCGTGCCGGTCACCGGAGGCCGGATGCCGCCGGCGCGGCAGCGGAGCGCTTCCGGGCAGAGCCCCGTGAGTAAAGGGAACATCTGCTCCGGGCAGATTCAGCGGTACCGGCACCGCGCCGGACAGGGGCGCTGCGGCCAGCTCCAGGGGCCAGCCCGTCGAGGCAGGAACGCCCGGCGCGGGCGCCGGCGCGCCGGCTCCAGGCGAGGTGAGCTGAGCCCAGTCTCCCGCCCACGCCTTCGCCCACGCTTCCGGCCATGAGCTGAGAACGCCCGCGACGGGCACCGTGGGGACGGTGACCGGCGCCGGGGGCGTGACAAAGAACGAGGGCGTCGGCGCCGGGGCGACGGTCGCCGGCGGCGCCGGCACGACGGCCGCAGGCGCAGGCACGGCGGGGACCGCCGGCACCGACACGACGGGTGCCGTGTCAGCGCGGGTGACGGGAGGCGCAGAGACCGCCCCCGCGTGCGCCGCCGACACCGCGACCGGCAGGGGCGGGTCGGCGGCGCGCGCCGGGGGAGCGGGCGGGGCAGAGTGCCGCGGCGCTCGCGCGGCCGCGCCCGCCGTGACCACCGCGGGGCGCGGGGCGGTCCGAACGGGCGCGGCGGCGGGCGCCGCGGCGGCCCTCGTGGGGGCCGCGGGAGTGCCGGCCGGGGCCACTCCCGAGACAGTGGGGATAGCGATCGCCGGGTTGGCGTTGCTCACGGCCGCGGCGGCGGCGTCGACGGCGTTCTGAGCCGCCGCCAGGCCCGCCTGGGCCAGCACGTTCGGAGCCACCGGTAGGTCGCCGGCGTGCGCGCACTGCGGCACGGTCATCGCGACCGCCACGCTCACAACCGCGATCGCGGACCAGAGTGCCCCTGAAACGTGCCGCCCCCGGCTTGCCATCGTCTACGACGGGCCCCGAGGGATGATGAGCTTTACGCAGATCCCCACACCCTTAAGATCCCCGGTGCGGGCTGGTCTGATCCATGCAAGCCCTCAGACGGCCCTTGGTACCATCGCGCTGATACTGCCCAGGGGGAACGGGCTGAGGTGGAAGGGTGACGTCAAGGCACGGGTCTCTCGCGCCCGCGGATCGCGAGAGCTTGATTGAGTCGCATCTACCGCTGGCCAAGTCGGTGGCCAGGCGTTACGCGGGCCGTGGCGTGGAGCTGGACGACCTGGTGCAGGTCGCCGCCGTCGGCCTGGTCAAGGCGGCCGGTCGGTTCGACTCCGGCCGCGGCGTGTCGTTCTCAGCCTTTGCGGAACCGACCATCGAGGGGGAGCTTCGCCACCACCTGCGTGACCGGTCCGGGTCGGTGCGGATCCCCCGCGAACTGCAGCGCCTGGGTAAGCGGCTACGCGCCCGCCAGCCGGAACTGGCCGCACGGCTGGGCCGCGCGCCGACGTTGAGCGAGCTGGCCGATGCCGTCAACGCCGACACCGAGGATGTCGAGCGCGCGCTGGCCGCCGAACAGGCGCGCCAACCGGTGAGCCTGCCCGCGCCCGAGGACGGCGCCGGCGGCAGGGTCACCGCCGAGCCCTACGCCGACAGCGAGGACCGCCTGCTCCTCACGGCACCGATGCACGTCCTGGACGAGCGCGAGCGCCGGATCGTGTACCTGCGCTTTCACGCTGACAAGACCGAGCGCCAGATCGCGAGCGAGGTGGGGATCTCCCAGGCGCACGTCTCCCGGCTGCTCGCCGGCGCACTGGTCAAGCTGCGCGCCGAGCTCGCCGAGAACGAAACGCCCGAAATCACGGGTGATACCACCGCTGCGCCGGTGGTATCACCCGCGGATGGGACCCCGAGCAAGCCCGCGGCGGGCGCGGTGAAGGCCTCCGGGGGCGGCAAGCCGTCCGCCAAGGCGGCCTCGGGATACAGCGGACGCTTCCTGGTGCGGATGTCGGGCGACCTGCATCAGCAGCTCGCCCAGGCCGCCGAACGCGAGCAGGTCAGCCTCAACCGCTATGTCACCGACGCCCTCGCCGAGTCCGTCACCGTCGAGAGCCCTCAGCCGCCCCCTCCCCCGAAGGCGCCGGAGTCGTCGGCAGACGAGGAGCGCGCGGCGGAGCCCCTCCGTGATCCGCGACGCACACTGCGCATGGTTCTGGCCGCCAACGTGGTGGTCGTCGTGCTCGCCGCAGCCGTCGCGGTCGTGCTGCTCGTGCTGGCCCTGCAGCAGGGCCTCTGAGCCCGCGGTCAGCGGGCGACGGTCGTCCCGGCGTGTTGCTCGCCGCGGGTGCGCACGAGCCGCTCCCGGCCCGGATCCGACTCCGGCTCGGGCGTCGGCGCGGCCTTGCCGCCGCGGAACCACGAGGCGGCCGCGGCCACCAGGCAGGCGATGATGGCGAACGCGAAGGCCTCGTGCAGCCCGTCGCGGAACGGGGCGGAGATGAGCTGGGGGAAGAACGAACGGCCGACGAGAAGCGCGTGCTGATGGGCGGTGACGTGCGCCAGGACGTGGTTGCCGACGAGGTGCTGGATCGGGTTGTAGCCCAGGAACGCGGCGAACAGGATCGAGACCGGCGGCAACTGGGCCACGCGGTGGGCGGTCGCCGCGGGGACACCGTGGGCCTGCAGACCCGCGGACATCGTGTGGGGCAGGGTGGCCGACAGGCCGATGATCATCAGGGTGAAGAAGATGCCGATCGAGAGCACCTGGGCGGAGTTCTGGAAGGTCTGGTTCATGCCGCCGCCGGCGCCGCGGTCTGACGGCGGGAGGCTGTTCATCACGGCCGCGCGGTTGGGCGAGGCGAACAGCCCCATCGAGACGCCGTTGAGGAACAGGCATACCGCGAACAGCGGATAGGGGAAGTTGGTGGGCAGCAGCGCGAGCAGCGCGAAGCTCACCGCGGCGCCGAGCATCCCCCCGGTGGCGAACCACCGGGCGCCGTAGCGGTCAGACAGGTATCCGGACGTGGGGCCGGCCAGCAGCATCCCGATCGTGAGCGGCACGATGTAGATGCCCGCCCACAACGGGGTGTCGGCGAAGTCGTAGCCGTGCAGGGGCAGCCAGATCCCCTGCAGCCAGATGATCAACATGAACATCAGCCCGCCGCGGGCGACCGCGGACAGGAACGTCGACAGTGTCCCGAACGTGAACGCCCGGATCTTGAACAGCGGGAGCCGGAACATCGGGTCCTGCACGCGTCGCTCGACGAGCGCGAACACCAGCAGCGATACGAGCCCGGACCCGATCAGGATGAGCACGCGCGGGCTTCCCCACCCCGTGGCCGAGCTCCCGTAGGGACGGATCCCGTAGGTGACGGCGATCATGATGAGGATGAGGCCGAGCGCGAAGCTGACGTTCCCCGGCCAGTCGATGCGCGAGCGCCGGGGCGTGGACAGCTCCTGGAGCTTGAGGTAGGCCCACACCGTCCCGAACAGGCCGACCGGGACGGAGATGAGGAACACCAGGCGCCAGGAGATCGGAGCCAGCAGGCCGCCGAGCACGAGCCCGACGAACATCCCCGAGACACCGACGATGTTGTTGATCCCCAGCGCCATCCCGCGCTGGTTGGCGGGGAAGGCGTCGGTGATGATCGCGGCCGAGTTGGCCAACAGGCACGCCGCACCCACGCCCTGGACGATCCGGAAGACGATGAGGAACAGGGCGCCGTCGCGGCCGGTAAGCCAGTCCACCGTGAGAATCAGTGACGCCACCGTGTAGATGACGAACCCCAGGTTGTAGATGCGCACGCGACCGTACATGTCGCCCAGCCGGCCCAGGCTCACGATCAACACGCTGGAGACGACGAGGAAGCCGAGGATCATCCACAGCAGGTAGAAGCTGTTGGCCGGGACCAGGGGGTCGAGGTTGATCCCGCGGAAGATGTTGGGCATCGCGATGAGCGTGATCGACGCGTCGAGCGTCGCCAGCAGCACGCCGAGCGTGCAGTTGGACAGGGCGATCCACTTGTAGTTGGGACCGCGAGGATCGGAGCGCGTGCCTCTGAGCGAGTGGCGGGCCACCGTCAGGCGGTTTCCCGCGCGGCGGCCAACTCAGGTTCCCGTGCCGTCGTCGTCGCCGCCGTCGCCGTCGCCGTCGCCGTCGCGCGGCGATGGGCGCTATCCGGAATGAGCAGTCCGGCGAGCACGGCGACGGCCAGGAACGCCGCCTCGAGCGCGAACGAGGCCGTGAACCCCGTCACTGTCGGTTGCCCGTTCGCCACGTTGTTGGCGATGAAGGTGGCCACGATCTGGCCACCAAGCGCGCCGCCCAGCGTCCGCATGACCGTGTTCATGCCGGTCGCCACCCCGGTCTGCTCCGGCGGCACCGCCTCGACGATCAGGTTGCCCAGCGCGGAGAAGGCCAGTCCGATTCCGACGCCGAGCAGGGCGGCGCTGATCAGAAAGTCGTACGGATGCCCGTGGGCGACGGCGAGCCACCCGAACGCGACTGCGGTCACCCCGCTGCCGACGATCACCGCGGCCTTGGAGCCGAACCTGCGCGCCACGGGGCCCGCTGCCGTCCCGAGCACGCTCATGAGGAGCGCCGCCGGGAGCAGGTACAGGCCGGCGACGACGACCGAGGCGCCGAAGCCGAAGCCAGTGCTCGTGGGTAGCTGTGCGAACTGCGGGAAGACCAGGAACGACGCATACATTCCGGCGCCGAGGAGGAACGCGACCAGGTTGGTCGTCCAGACGCCCCGGATGCGCATCATCGCCATGTCGATCAGCGGCTCGTCGCTGTGGACCTCGACCCACACCCAGGCGGCGCAGCCGAGCAGTCCGATCGCCAGGAGCCCGAGGGTCTTGGGCGAGCCCCAGCCCCAGGTGATCGTCTCCGAGATCGCGATCAGGACGCAGATGAACCCGCCTGACATCAGCGCAGCGGCGAGCCAGTTGACCCGCCCGGGCACCCTGACGGGCGACTCCGGGATGAACCTCCAGGTGCAGAAGGCGGCGATCAGCGTGATGACGAGCGGAATCCAGTAGAGCCAGTGGTAGTTCAGGTGCTCGATGATCAGGCCGCCGAGCACGATCCCGATGCCCCCGCCGACTCCCAGGATGGAGGAGAGCATTCCGATGCTGCCGGCGACTCGCTCCCGGGGGAACTCGTCGCGGACGATCCCAAACGCGAGCGGGAAGATGCCGCCCCCGGCGCCCTGGATCACGCGACCGATGATCATCGGGAGCAGGGAGCTCGAC
This sequence comes from uncultured Actinomycetota bacterium, assembly GCA_963758035.1. GTDB lineage: Bacteria > Actinomycetota > Thermoleophilia > Solirubrobacterales > Solirubrobacteraceae > Palsa-465. The sequence continues at coordinate 326,721 of CAVWTW010000007.1, read as the reverse complement.
AGGGCCGCAATCAGAATCCCGACGGCCAGGATCCCGAGCGTCACGAGCAGCATCTTCTCCTTGCCGTACATGTCGCCAAGACGGCCGAGGATCGACGTCGCCACCGATGCCGAGAGCAGGTAGCCGGTCAGCAGCCAGGTCACCCCGGTCTCGGTCGTGTTCAGGCTGTGCTGCAGATCGGTGAGCGCCGGGATGACCGCGGAGCTCAGCATCGCGTAGGCGAGGCCGGCGAGGGCCGTGACCGCAAGGATCAGATTCGGATTGATGCCATGATCCCGATGGGCGCCGACGGACACGGCGAGATACTCTAGCGGAATGATGATTCCGGTCTCACACCCGGAGGCCCCCTCCGGGCGCTGCGGATGGGCCCAACTCGACGCCGGGGCCAAGCGCGAGCGGCTGCTCGTCGCCGCCACCGAGGTCTTCGCGCGCGACGGCCTCGACGCGCCGATGAGCGTCGTCGCGGACGCCGCCGGAGCCGGCGTCGCGAGCGTCTATCGCCTGTTCGAGTCAAAGCGCGAGCTGCTGGCGGCAATTGTCGTGCGGCGCATGGAGGCACTCGCCGCCGCCACCGAGGAGGCGATGGCGCAGCCCGGTGGCCGCTGGGAAGCGCTCACCGGGATGCTGACCAGTGTGGTGAGCGCCCAGCGCGCCGACTCCCTGATCGGGGACGCGCTCGCCGCGGTCGCCGACCGTCCCGACGTCGCGGCCGCGGTCGCGCGGGCCAGCGAGGCCCAGGAGCGGCTGCTGGCCGCCGCCCGCGACGAAGGGCGCCTGCGGGCGGACGCCACCGCGCTCGACCTGCGGCTGCTGTTCGCCGCCACGCGCGCGGCCCGCCGCGTCGAGCCCGACCAGTGGCAGCGCATGCTCGAGCTGATGATCGACGCGCTCGATGCGCGCCGCGGCACCGACGGGTAGGCGCTACCGCCCATTAGGGTGGGCGCTCTGACCCCACGACAGGGAAGGAGAGCCCTCGATGAAGATGCGTGCCGCGGTCCTGGAGGAGTTCGCCAAGCCCCTCCAGGTGACGGAAGTGGACCTGGCGGAGCCCAAGCCAGGCGAGGTGCTCGTGCGGCTCGCCGCGTGCGGTGTCTGCCACACCGACATGTACACCGCGTCCGGCGTCGACCCCTCCGGCTACGTGCCGACCGTGCTGGGCCACGAGGGCGCGGGGTTCGTCGAGAAGCTCGGCGAGGGCGTCTCGAGCGTCTCGGCCGGCGACCTCGTGGTCACGCTGTTCTCGCCCCAGTGCCGCAAGTGCGTGCACTGCCTCAGCCCCGACACCAACCTCTGCCTGGCCATCCGCGACCAGCAGAACCAGGGCCACCTACCCGACGGCACCACTCGCCTCTCGCGCGACGGTGAGCCGATCCGCCACTTCATGGGCACGAGCACCTTCGCCGAGTACACCGTCATGCCCGAGATCGCGCTGGCCAAAGTCTCCCCCGATGCCCAGCCCGACCACGCCTGCCTGTTCGCGTGCGGGCTCTCCACCGGACTGGGCGCGGCGATGAACACCGCCAAGGTCAAGGCCGGCTCGACCTGCGTCGTGTTCGGCGCCGGGATGGTCGGCCTCGGCGCCGTGGCCGGCTGCCGGCTGCAGGGGGCCGAGCGGATCATCTGCGTCGACCTGTCAGACGATCGCCTGGAGCTGGCCACGGGCCAGGGCGCCACCGAGACCTGGGTCGCGGATGCGAACACCGTCCAGCGCGTGCTGGACGAGACCGGCGGTTTCGGAGCCGACTACACCTTCGAGGCCACCGGGTTGGTGGGCGTCATGCGCCAGGCGGTTGAGTCCGCACGGATGGGCTGGGGCCTGTGCACCGTCGCGGGCGTGGCCGGCCGGGGCGAGACCCTCAACGTCATCCCCCGCTATCTCATCACCGGCCGGCGGATCTGCGGCTCCTCGTTCGGCGGCGTCAAGGGCCGCGATCAGGTGCCCCAGCTCGTGCAGCTCTACCTCGACGGGCACATCAATGTCGGCCCGTTCATCTCCCACACCATCACCCTGGACGACGTCAACCACGGCTTTGAGCTGATGGAGCGCCAGGACGGGATCCGCAGCGTCATCCAGTTCAGCTGAGCAGCCAGCCATCCCCGCCAGCCGGGCCGGCCCGGGAGGGGGGCCGGCCCAGCGGCGGCGGGTATGGGTGATCGTCCGTTCACTCGTTCGATCACTTGGGAAGCGGCAGTGTGCGACTGCCCGCATATCACTCTGGCGCGCGTCCCTCAGAGTTCCGTAGGGGAAAGCGAAGAGTTTCCGAGCACCCCCGCCGCGTTACCCGGCGGGTAATCGACGCGATGACGGCCGGCTGGGAACGTGCCGGCCATGAGCACTCAATCGATATCGGCCGTCGGGCGTGCCCCGGCGGCGTTCTCCACCACTCGCAGCCGCTGGCTGCCGCTGCCGGTGATCCTCGCCGGCACCTTCATGGTCGTGCTGGACTTCTTCATCGTCAACGTCGCGCTGCCGTCGATGCAGGCCCACCTGCACGCGTCGGCGGGTGCGATCGAATGGGTCGTCGCCGGCTACGGCCTCACCAACGCCGTGTTCCTCATCACCGGCGCCCGCCTGGGTGACCGGGTGGGCCGCGTCCGGTGCTTCACCGCCGGGCTGGCCCTGTTCACGCTCGCCTCCGCCGGGTGCGGGGTGGCCGGCACGCCGGAGATGCTGGTCGTCTCCCGGCTGCTTCAGGGCAGCGCCGCCGCCCTGCTGATGCCCAACGTCCTGTCCATCATCGGCGTCCTCTACGACGGCGCCGATCGGGCCAAGGCGCTGGCCGCGTACGGCATGAGCATGGGCTTCGCCGCCGTCTCGGGCCAGCTCATCGGCGGGATCCTCGTCGAGGCCAACCCGCTGGGCCTGGGCTGGCGCAGCTGCTTTCTCATCAACATCCCCATCGGCCTGGTGGCGGTGCTGGCGGCGCCGCGGGTGATTCCGGAGTCCCGGGGTCAGGCTGGGCGGCTGGACCTCACCGGGACGGTCCTGGCCACCCTCGGCCTCACGGCCATCGTGCTGCCGCTGGTCGACGGCCGGGCGCATGGATGGCCGCTGTGGACGTGGCTGTCGCTGGCCGCCGCTCCGTTTCTGCTCGGCGCCTTCGCGCTGCAGCAGCGCCGGCTGGCCGCCCGCGGCGGCACGCCCATGATGCCGCCTGAGCTGTTCGCCTCACGCGGGGTGATCGTCGGGCTGGCCGCCCAGATGCTGTTCTGGAGCGGGCAGGCCTCGTTCTTCCTCGTGCTGTCGCTGTATTTGCAGCTTGGCCGGGGGATGAGCGCCCTGCACTCCGGACTGGTGTTCACCATCCTGGCCGGGGCGTATCTGCTGACGTCGCTGCGGGCGCCGGCGCTGACCGTGCGTCACGGACGGCGGGTCCTGGCGATGGGCGCGGGCCTGCTCGTCGTGGGTCACGTCACGCTGGCCCTGACCGTCGGCGACGTCGGCGTCGGGGGCTCGGTGCTGGCGCTGGCGCCCGGGCTGGCGCTGGTCGGAGCGGGCATGGGCCTGGGCATCACGCCCCTGGCGACACTGGTCATGGGCGCGGCTCCGCCCGAGCACGTCGGCGCGACCTCGGGCGTGCTGGCGACGATGCAGAACGTCGGCAACGCGATCGGCGTGGCCGTGGTGGGGGTGCTGTTCTACGGCGCCGTGTCCCACGGGTTCGCGGGCGCGTTCCAGGTCAGCGTGATCGCGCTGGCGGTGGCGCTTGCGGGCGTCGCGGCGCTCACCCGGCTCATCCCGGCGCCGGTAGCCTCGTGATGGTGACCATCGCCGACAAACGCCCCGTGCGCGGCGCACGGGTGGGACCGCTTCTCCGTGGCTGGCGCCAGCGCCGGCGCATGAGCCAGATGGAGCTCGCGCTGGAGGCCGGGGTCTCGACGAGGCATCTCAGCTTCGTCGAGACCGGCCGCTCCCGGCCGAGCGCGGAGATGGTGCTCCACCTCGCCGAGCGGCTCGACGTGCCGCTGCGTGAGCGCAACGAGCTGCTGCTGGCCGCCGGGTTCGCCCCGCAGTACTCGGCGCGGGACTTCGATGATCCCGCGCTCCGCGAGGTCAGGGACGCGGTCAGCCGCGTCCTGGCTGCCCACGAGCCGTATCCCGCGATCGCCGTCGACCGTTACTGGAACCTCGTCGCCTCCAACGAGGCGCTCGGCCCGTTCCTGGAGAGCGTCGCTCCCGAGCTGCTCGTCCCCCCGGTGAACACGATCCGCCTCGCCCTGCACCCTGACGGCGTCGCCCCGCGCATCATCAACCTGGGCGAGTACCGGGCCGACCTGATCGAGCGCCTGGACCGGGCGGCGCGGCTCACCGGCGATCCGTTGCTGGACGAGCTGCACGCGGAGATGCTCGGCTACCCGGGCCCGGAGGTGCCATCGGTTCCGGTCGACGCGGCGGTGACCGTGGGCTTGGAGCTCGCGCCGGCGCCGGGCTCCGACGCCCCCGAGCTCTCGTTCTTCAGCACCATCACCACGTTCGGGACCCCGGTCGACGTCACGGTCTCAGAACTCGCGGTGGAGGCGTTCTTCCCCGCCGACGCCGTGACCGCGGACTACCTGCGGAGCTGACGCAGGGTCAGCGGCGGCGCGCGCTCGGCTCCAGCGCCGGGTTGGCCCAGTCGCCGACGGCGGGATTGAAGTTCACTCCGGGCGGCATGATCGCCCCGTGTGGCAGAGGGGGCTCACCTTCGTTCCTGTGGTGCCCACCTGGCGGCCTCTCGGACTGCCCACATCGGCTGGCGGGTGTGTCGTGGCGGCTGTGGAGCGACCAGGCGGGTGTGTACCTCCACAAAATGAGTAGAGCGCTTGACAGCTGATCACCTACCCGAAAGATCACACTACGGTGTGTCAGCACACTTACCAACCACAAGCGCTGGACCTGACAACGGGACCTCGTTCAAGCAAGAAGCGAAAGCGACGAACAAAGTTGTGTCGTCAGGCGCCGGAGAGTCACCTCAATGGGGTGATGCCAGATCGGTGCTCCAGAGGCATGCTCGTTTGAAGTCGGTAACCGTACTCGTCACCATCGAGTACGTGACCCCGACGCTGACGGCCACGAGATGTTCGCGTCATTCCGGGTTTGGTCCGGGGGCGTGCATCGGCTGAAGCACAACCGAGCTTCGACGCTGAACGCGCATCGCTCGACGATCCAGGTGAACCGGTGTCAAGTGGGTGCTCGGCTGTAGCGGTCCGAGCCAAGAGAGGGAGTGACGATGAGAAGTTCTAGTCCCAGGGTGTTTGTCGCGGCGGCGAGCCTTTCGACGCTGCTGGGCGTGACGTTGCTGGTGACGGGCGGGGACGCGCGCACGACCAGCGCGAAAACCGCGCCGAAAAAAGCTCCTGCATTCACCCCCGTGTGTGTCCAGAGGACGGGAGGGCGCGAGAGCCGCGGCGACCTCAACATCCTGCTCCACAGCTCGTGCGCCAAGGGCCAGAAGCCTCTGAAGCTCGCTCTGTTCCCGGTCCCGAGCGCTCCAGCTGTCGTTGGGCCCCAGGGACCTCCAGGCCCGGCCGGCCCGCTTGGTCCCTCTGGTCCCTCTGGCCCTCCTGCCCCCTCGGCCGGCGTTTCGACCGCCGGTGAGTACGCCGTCGCCAATGTGTTCGTCAGTCGAGGAACGGCCGCGCCAACGATCTGGGCGACCTACTCGGCGGCGATGGGCTCACCGGTCGGTACCACGACCGGGGGAGATTTCCGCTTTTCGTGCTCAGCTTCACAGCAGCCCTGCAAGGTCTCGATTGCCGCTGCCGTGCTCTCTGATACGACCGGCTCAGCCCGTGTCTATGCCAGGGTCTTGATCTACAAGGAGGTCGCGGGTGCGGATCAGGCCTTCTGCGAGTACGCGGACGGAGCTGACAACAACGGCGGCTCAGCCGAGGTCTCGAAGGTCCCCATGGACACTTCCGTTACCTCGATCAATCACAAACTCGACATGGGGATTGGCGGGACCCTGGACTGCAAGTCCGCTCAGGTGCGACCCAGCGATGGGGTTGTGCAGGACATCGAGGTGCCAAACGATCCGACCGGGCCGAACGGCACCGCCTCCTACGACGTCGCTACGACGTTTGCGTTCAAATAGGTAACGATGGACAGGTGACGACCGGAGGTGAAGAGGGCGTCCCCGTAGGCAGCATGGCTGCGCGTCACGTGTCAATTTGACACGGAGCGTGCGCGCAACATCCAGATGCGCCAGATCGCCGGACCCGGTGGCGATCTGGCGCGGTGGGTCGGCTGGCTACCTGCGCGGCTAGCGACGCCGCGCGGAGGGCTCCAGCGCCGGGTTGGCCCAGCCGCCGTCGGAGGGGTTGATGTTGACGCCGGGCGGGACGATCGCGTCGATCTCGTCCAGCACCTCGTCGGAGAGTTCCACGTCGGCCGCGGTGAGCTGGGACTCGAGGTGGTCCATCGTCCGCGGGCCGATGATCGCCGAGGTCACCGCCGGGTGGCGAATGACGAAGGCAAGGGCCATCTCGATCAGCGTGATCCCGGCCTCGTCGGCCACTCGGGCGAGGGCGTCGGCGGCCTCGAGCTTGCGCTGGTTGTCGGGCAGCGACATGTCGTAGCGATCGGGGATCCGGTCGGCGCGGTGGGAGCCTGGCACGTCCTGGCCCAGCCGGTAGCGGCCCGAGAGCCAGCCGCCGGCCAGTGGGCTCCAGGGGATCACGCCCATGCCGTAGCGCCGGGCGGTGGGCAGGACGTCGTTCTCAATCCCGCGGATGAGCATCGAGTACGGGGGCTGCTCGCAGACGAAGCGCTCGCGGCCGCGGCGCTCGGCCACCCATTGGGCCTCGACGATCTGCGACGCCGGGAAGGTGGAGGAGCCGATGTAGCGGACCTTGCCGGCGCGGACGAGGTCGGTGAGCGCGCCGAGCGTCTCGTCGATGTCGGTGTCGGCCTCGGGGCGGTGGATCTGGTAGAGGTCGATCCAGTCGGTGCCGAGCCGTCGCAGCGAGTTCTCGACCTCGCGGATGATCCACCGGCGCGAGTTGCCGAACTCGTTGGGGTCATCGCCCATGGTGCCGTGCACCTTGGTGGCGAGCACGACGTTGTCGCGTTTGCCGCCGGCCAGGGCCTTGCCCACGATCTCCTCAGACTCGCCGCGGGAGTACACGTCGGCGGTATCGATGAAGTTGATCCCGGCGTCGAGCGCCCGATGGATGATGCGGATGCTCTCGTCGTGGTCGGTGTTGCCCCAGTCACCGAACATCATGGCCCCGAGGCAGAGCGGGCTCACCTTCGTTCCTGTGGTACCCAGCGTGCGGTAGTTCATGTCCCTGACCCTAGCCCGTCCTCGATGACCCTCCTGACGACGCTGCCACGGCGGCTCGTGCCCCTCGTGGCGGTCGCCACCGTGCTGGCGATCGCCGTCCCGTCGCAGGCGGTGGCCGATCGATCCGACCTGCTGCTCGCGCTGCTCGTCCTCGTCACCGCCCTGGGGATCACGGCGTCAGAGCTCATGGCGCTACGGCGCCACGCCGGCGTGGTGGCCGTGCTCTCGGTCGTCCCGTTCATCGTCCTGGTCGCCGCAGCGTGGGCCGTAGGCCGGCCCTTTGACGCCGACATTCGTCATGGGCTGCTCGCCGTCGGCGCGTCGAGCGCCGAGGTGGCGTCGGTGGGGCTGGTCGCGCTGATCGGCGCCGACGCCACCATCGCGCTCGGCGCAGTCGTCGGATCGCTCGTGCTCTCGGCACTGCTCGGGCCGGTCGCGCTCGGAGTGATCGCCGGTGCCTCCGCCCACGGCGGAACCGTCCATCTGCTCGGCCGCTTCGCCCTCGTCGTGATCGTCCCGCTCATCGTGGGGGTCGCGATCCGCTCCCGGGCCGCGGCGGCGCTCACCGCCCACGACGGTGAGCGGGAGGGCGTCGCCGCGCTGGCGGTGGCCGCGCTCGTCTACGCCGCGCTCAGCGGCATCCCGGCCGGCGGCCCGATCGTCTCGCCGATCCTGGCCAGCCTCGCCTTCCTGGCCGTCTGCGGCGCCGCCGCCGAGGCGTGGTCACGCCTGGCCCCACGCACGGCGGCAACACCGGGAGCGCTGACCATCGGGATGCGGGACTTCGCGGTCGCGGCGGCCCTGGCCACCCAGGCGTTCGGCACCGCCGCGGCCGGCGTCCCGGGAATCTACGGGGTGATCATGCTCGTCTCCGGGACGGCCGCGGCGAGCGCCCGGGCGCGACGGCGGGGTAACGTGGGCCCATGACCTCCTCCGACGACAGGCACTTCGGCCTCACCGGCCTGGCGACGATGGGCGCCAACCTCGCCCGCAACGTCGCCCACCACGACATCCCGGTCGCCGTGCACAACCGCACCACGAGCCGCATGACGGCGTTCGTGGAGGAGCACGGCTCCGAGGGCCCCATCGAGGGCTTCGAGACGACTCAGGAGTGGGTGGGCGCCCTCGCACCGCCCCGGGTGCTGATGAGCATGGTGCAGGCGGGCCCGGCCACCGACGCCGTCATCGACGACATCGCGCCCCACCTCGACAAGGGCGACATCCTCATCGACGGCGGCAACGCCAACTACCACGACACCCAGCGCCGCCACGCCAAGCTCGCCGACCAGGGCATCCACTTCCTGGGCGTGGGCGTGTCCGGCGGCGAGGAGGGCGCGCTCAACGGGCCGAGCATCATGCCCGGCGGCGACCGAGAGCCCTACGACGCCTCGGTCAAGCCGATCTTCGAGGCGATCGCGGCCAAGGTCGACGGCACGCCCTGCTGCACCTACGTCGGCGCCGACGGTGCCGGGCACTACGTGAAGATGGTCCACAACGGCATCGAGTACGCCGACATGCAGCTCATCGCCGAGAGCTATGACCTGCTGCGCAACGGCGTCGGTTGGGATGTGCCGCGGATCTCCGACCGCTTCCGCGCCTGGAATGACTCAGAGCTCGAGTCGTTCCTCATCGAGATCGCCGCCCGGGTGCTGTCCAAGACCGACGCCGCCACCGGCAGGCCGCTGGTGGACGTCATCCTCGACGCCGCCGAGCAGAAGGGCACCGGCCGCTGGACCGCGGAGGACGCCCTCGAGCTCGGGGTCCCGCTCACCGGGATCACGGAGGCCGTGTTCGCGCGGACGCTGAGCGCGCTCAAGGACCAGCGGGTCCACGCCTCCGACATCCTCGCCGGGCCTCCGCTGCGGCCGGCCGCCGACGACTCGCTCGCCGACGACCTCGCGCACGCGCTCTACGCGTCAAAGATCGTCTCCTACGCCCAGGGCTTCGCCCAGATGGCCGCGGCCGCCGACGCCGAGGGCTGGGACATCGACCTCGGCTCGATGGCAACGATCTGGCGGGGCGGCTGCATCATCCGCGCCCGCTTCCTGGACCGCATCCGGGAGGCCTATGACCAGGAGCCGGGCCTCGCCAACCTGATGCTCGCCGAGTTCTTCGCCACCGCGCTGGAGAACGCCCAGGACCCGTGGCGGCGCGTGGTGGGCAAGGCGGCGGAGCTGGGCATCCCCACTCCGGCGTTCTCGTCCTCGCTGGCCTACTACGACGGCTACCGGCGCGCCCGCGGACCGGCGAGCCTCATCCAGGGACTACGCGACCTGTTCGGCGCCCACACCTACAAGCGCAATGATCGCGAGGGCACGTTCCACACGATGTGGGGCGAGGATGGCCGCGAGGTCGAGGCCTAGACCTGCTCTCCCGCCCGCGAGGGTGGTTGTGACGCTGCGTTTGACACCCTCTCCCACGCGGGTTAGCGTGAGCGCCGGGAAGGTGATCGGTGAGCGCCGCGTCAGGAGCGGCGCGCGGAGGCGGGGTTCACTCTAGATAGGAGAGCACTATGACCGGGTTCCGTTGTCCGCCCTTGCGCGTCAGCCGTCTGGGGGCGGCGCTCGTCGCCTGCACGGTGATGGCTATCGCGCAATGCGGGGTCGCCCAGGCCTCCGCCCGAGGCCATCACCACGGAGACCACGGCTTGGGGGGTCACCGCGGCGCCCTCCTTGTTTCCCCATCCGGCAGCTCCGGCAACAGCGGGCGCTCGTGTGGCAGCGCGACCTACTCGACGATCCAGTCCGCCGTTGACGCCGCAGCACCCGGCGCAACGGTCATCGTCTGTCCCGGCACGTATACCGAGGACGTTGTCATCTCCCAGCCCCTGAAGCTGATCGGGCGCGGCGCCACGATTCAGGGCGCGCCGACGAACACCATCATGTGCGAACAGCTCGGCCCGACCGGCCCGGGGAGCGCACCCTGCCTCGCCGGCGTCACCATCAGGTCGGGCTGGGTGAGCGTCAGCGGATTCACCGTCACCGGCGCGATCGGCGAGGGCATCCTCGCCACCGGGTCGCTCGAGGACGGATCCATCAGCCACGTCTCGATCACCGGCAACCACGTGACCGGCAACGACACCGGCGAGGCACAATCGCCGAACTCGGCATATCCGCAGTGCAATCCGGCTGGTCCGGTTCCGGGCGACTGCGGCGAGGGGATGCACCTCATGGGGGTGTACGACTCCGTCGTATCCGGCAACTATGACAACGGCAACAGCGGCGGCGTCCTGCTCACGGACGAGTTCGGACCCACGCATGACAACCTGATCGCGCACAACGTCATCAAGGACAACGTGTCGGACTGCGGCGTGACGGTCCCGGGACACAACCCAATGGCGCTCGACAGCAACGGCCATCGCCAGCCCAGCGTGGCGGGTGATTACCGCAACGTCATCGCCGACAACGTGATCACCGGCAACGGCGTCATGGGCGAGGGCGCCGGAGTGATCTTCGCCAACGCCTCCGCCGGCAGCGCCTCGTACGACAACCTCGTGATCCACAACTACATCGCCGGTAACGGACTGGGCGGCGTGACGTTGCACGCCCATCCCATCGCGCCCGGCACGTTCGAGGATCTCAACGGGAACAACGTCATCGACAACACGATCGGTCAGAACAACCTCGACCCGGACATGGATCCGGGACCGAACGCACCGACGACCACGGTGGGCGTCCTCGTCTACGGAGCGGTCCCCGTGACGATCAAGGTCGCCCGCAACCGGATCTTCGACAACAACATCGGGATCTGGCTCGGCACCGGCGGCAACATCACCGCCAAGCTCCGGCACAACCGGTTCTCCAACGTCACAACGCCCGTCCTCGTTCAGCCGTAGGCACAGAGACGGTTCGCCCGGCGGTGCGCCTCGTGCGCGCCGTCGGGCCGGCCGACCGGCGCACAGTGGATCAACCGATCGGCGAGAGCCCCGGGATCCAGCTCGTCCCGGCCAGCGGCACCCGCGCCATCGCCGACGCCTCGATGGTCAAGGCCACGAGGTCCTCGGGCTCGAGGTTGTGCACGTGGGACTTGCCGCAGGCGCGGGCCAGGGTCTGGGTCTCCAGGGTGAGCGTGCGCAGATAGTTGGCCAGCCGGCGCCCCCCCACCACGGGGTCCAGGCGCGCGGCCAGTTCCGGCTCCTGGGTGGAGATCCCGGCGGGGTCGCGGCCCGCCTGCCAGTCGTCGTAGTAGCCGGCCGCGGAGCCGAGCTCGGCGTACTGAGCGTCGTGCTCGGGCGCGTTGTCGCCGAGCGCGATGAGCGCCGCCACGCCGATCGAGACGGCGTCGGCGCCCAGCGCCAGGGCCTTGGCCACGTCGGCGCCGGTGCGGATCCCGCCGGACACGATGAGCTGCACCTTGCGGTGCATGTCGAGCTCCATGAGCGACTCGACGGCCTGCGGGATGGCGGCCAGGATCGGGATCCCGACGTGCTCGATGAACACGTCCTGGGTGGCGGCGGTGCCGCCCTGCATCCCGTCGAGCACGACCGCGTCCGCCCCCGCCTTGACCGCCAGGGCCACGTCGTAATAGGTGCGCGACGCGCCGACCTTGATGTAGATGGGGATGCGCCAGTCGGTGATCTCGCGCAGCTCCTGGATCTTGATCTCCAGGTCGTCGGGGCCGGTCCAGTCGGGGTGCCGGCAGGCGCTGCGCTGGTCGATCCCCTTGGGCAGGTCGCGCATCTCGGCCACGCGATCGGAGATCTTGTGGCCCAGCAGCATGCCGCCGCCGCCCGGCTTGGCGCCCTGGCCGACGACGATCTCGATGGCGTCGGCGCGGCGGAGGTCGTCCGGGTTCATCCCGTAGCGGCTGGGCAGCAGCTGATAGACGAGCTTGGACGAGTGCTCGCGCTCCTCGGGGGTCATGCCGCCGTCGCCGGTGGTGGTGGACGTGCCCACCTCGCTGGCCCCGCGGCCGAGTGCCTCCTTGGCCTGGCCCGAGAGCGCGCCGAAGCTCATCCCCGCGATCGTGATGGGGATGTCGAGGTGGATCGGCTCGGAGGCAAACCGCGTCCCGATCGTCACGTCGGTGGCACAGCGCTCGCGGTAGCCCTCCAGCGGATAGCGCGAGACGCTGGCGCCGAGGAACAGGAGGTCGTCGAAGTGCGGGACGCGGCGCTTGGCGCCGAACCCGCGGATGTCATAGATGCCCTCGCGGGCGGCGCGCTGGATCTCGGCGATGGTGTCGCGGTCAAACGTGGCCGACTCGCGCAGGCCCGGTTGCCAGTGGCCACGGCCGTTGGTGGTCGCACTCATGGGCGGACGGGCACCTAATACGCCCCGATGTTGTCGACGTTGAAGTTGTAGAGCTGGCGGGCGGAGCCGTAGCGCGTGAACTCCGAGGGGTCGGCGTCGAGATCGGCCGCCGCCAGCAGCGCGCGCAGCTGTGCGACGTGCTCCTCGCGCATCTCCTTCTCCACGCAGTCGGCCCCGAGCCCCGCGACTGCGCCGCGCACGTAGAGCCGCGCCTCGTAGAGCGAGTCGCCGAGCGCCTCGCCGGCGTCGCCGCACACCACCAGGCAGCCGCTCTGGGCCATGAACGCGCTCATATGGCCGACCGAGCCGCGCACCACGATGTCGGCGCCCTTGAGCGAGATGCCGCACCGCGCCGAGGCGTCGCCGTGGATGACCAGCAGGCCGCCGCGAGCGGTCGCCCCCGCCGCCTGGCTGGCCGAGCCCTCCACCACCACCATGCCCGACATCATGTTCTCGGCGACCCCGACCCCGCAGTTGCCACGCACGCGGATCGTGGCGCGCTGGTTCATGCCCGCGCAGTAGTAGCCGACGTGGCCGTCGATCTCCACCTCGCAGTCGGCGTCCACGCCCACGGCGATGGCGTGGCGCCCGTCGGGGTTGATCACCTGGATGCGACCGGTGGCCTCCGGGCCGTGGAGGCGGCGGTTGAGCTCGCGTACGCTGTCGGAGCGCAGGTCGAAGGTGAGCCCGGTGGCCGGCGGGGTCTGGGGCGTGACCATCACGCCACCAGCGCGGTGCCCCAGCTGTACACGTGCCCCGGGACCGGCTCCCAGCTGACGGCGTCCTCGGCGCCCGGCAGCACGGCGATCGCCCGGTACTCGGAGGCCATCGCCACCCACTCGTCCGTTTCGGCCATGACCGCGGGCTTGCAGGCGATCGGGTCGCGCAGCACCGCGAAGCCGTCGGCGGTGCCGACCGCGAAGGTGTAGAAGCCGTCCAGATCCTCCAGGCAGCCCTCGAGCGCCTGCTCGAGCGTCGCCCCCTGCGCCATCCGCCAGGTCAAATAGCCGGCCGCGACCTCGGAGTCGTTGTCGGTCTGGAAGTGGATCCCCTCCTTGCGCAGGGCGCGGCGCAGGCGGTTGTGGTTCGAGAGCGAGCCGTTGTGGACCAGGCACAGGTCCAGTCCCGTGGAGAAGGGGTGGGAGTGCTCGGTGGTGACGCGGCTCTCGGTGGCCATGCGCGTGTGCCCGAGCGCGTGGCTGCCCTCGATCGCGGCGAGGTCGAAGCGCGCCACGAAATCCGCGGGCAGGCCGGCCTCCTTGTAGATCTCGATCGTCTGGCCCGCGCTCATGAGGGTGAGGTCCGGATGCTCGGCGCGCAGCCATGCGTCGACCTCGCCGGCGTCGGCCGCGACCACGAACGTGGCGTGGGTCGCGCGCACCCCGGTCAGCGAGGCGTCGCCGAACCGGACCGCCAGGGCGTCGGCCAGGTCATCCCAACCCGGCTCGGCGGTGGCCGAGTGCATCGAGATCTTGCACCACCCGTCGGGGGCAGGATCGCGGTAGAAGGCGACCCCGGCGCTGTCGGGTCCGCGGTCAGAGAGCTGGCGCAGCATCGCCGCCAGATGGAAGCCGAGCTGCGATCGCAGCGTATCCGTCTTGGTGTAGAGCCCAGCAATGCCGCACATGGTCGCGGAGCGTAGAACCTGACCTCACCCGCTCCAATGGCGGCGCGGCGCACACTTTGCGCTCCAAATGTGGCGAGGAGCGCCACACCACGGCGATGTCAACCGGCGGCGTGTGTCCGTTGCGTTACGGATTTAGACCGCTAAGCGTTTCTGAGCGCGTTTGACGAGCTGGAGCGCCTCGCGCAGCTCGGTGCGCGCGATCGGCGTCAGCGCCCCCGGGGCGATGAGATTGTCCGCGGGCTGCCCGGCGGCGATGAGCTGCGCATGATGCTCGAAGCGCATCCGGGCGATCACCTCGAAGGCCTCGGAGAGCCCGCGAGCCTCGTCGGCGTCCAGAGCGCCCGTGATGGCCACGGCCTCGATCCGGTCAAGCGTGGGCGAGATGGTCACCCCGGCGGCGATGGCGTGGTAGCGGACCAGGTTGACGATGGGGATGATCGCGCCCTTCTTGAGGTCGAGATGGCCGTCGCCGTCAGTGGAGAGCTGGCCCCGGAAGCCCACCGCGACGGGAAAGCCCGCGGCCGAGCGGGCCAGCAGCCGCATGAACTGGGGGTACTCGCGCGCAGCGCGGATACGGGCGGTGAGGTCAGCGACGACGGCCAGGCCTCCGGCGGCGGGACGGAAGTCGAAGGCCACGGTGGCGCGCACAAGGTGCGACTCATCGGGCTGGGTGAGGCACTCATCGAACGTCCGCAACCAGTCGGGCTTGGACATGCGCCAGCGACGGTTGCGGGCCATGACCCCGTTGTTGTCGACCCCGATGCCGCACCGCTCCAAGCCCTCGTTGACATCGCGGCCGAGGCGCTCGAAGTAGGCGTCAGCCGCCTCGGCCGTCAGTTCCGCTCCGGGCGCCGGCCGCGCGTAGGCCAGGGCGTTGTCCTGGTCAGAGGCCAGCGTGAACTCCCGCCGTGCCGCCGAGCCCATGTCCAGCCACGCCCAGGGCAGCGGCGCGGGCCCGTGGCTCCACATCGAGAAGTCGATCAGCCGCGCCACCACAGCGTCCTGGGCGAGGGTCAGCACCCGGCCGAGCTCCCGTGACGGCACGCCCGCGCCTGACAGGGTGAGGAACAGCTGAGGCAGGCGCGAGACCGCCCGGGCGAGGACATCGGCATCGGCGGCGCCGAGGATCGTGTGGCGCAGCCCGATCGGGCTGTTGGCGTCCAGGCCGAGCAGATCGGCGGCCGAGAGCACCCCGCAGACGTGGCTGCGGTCGAGCACCACCATGTGCTCCACCCCCGCCGCCACCATATCGACGGTCGCCTCGATGGCGAGTTGGCGTAGCGGAACCGTCGGCGCCGGCGCCCGGGCGAGCGCGTGGGCGGGGGCATCGGCGGAGAACGAGGCGTCGGCGACGGCGCCGCGCACGTCGGCATCGGTGAGGATGCCGATGCTGTCGTCAGGCATCGTCACCAGCAGCGCCTGGACATGGTCCTCCCCCAGCCGCCGGGCCGCTGAGCGCAGCGTCTCGGTGGGCTCGGCGTAGACGGGCGGGCGCATGATGGCCGATACCGGCGTGGTCCCGACGTCGTGCAGCCCATGGACCGTGTGCCCGGCGCGGGTCAGGCGCTTGCGCAACGACCGCGCCACGTAGGCGACACCCGCCTCGGTGGCCAGCAGCCGGCGCGCGGCGTCGGGCGGGAACAGAAGGCAGCGCGACGGCTCGCGCGCGCGCACCGTGAAGGCGGGCGCCATGCCGGTCAGCAGGGATGGATGCCCGAAGCACTCGCCGGGCTCGAGCACCTGAATGACCGCGCCGGAGTGCACCACGTCCATGGATCCGGTCACCACCACCCACATGCCGGTGGCGGGCACGCCGTCCTCGACGAGCAGCACGGCGCCCGCCTCGTAGTCATGGAGCGTCGCCTCGGCCGTCAGCGCGTGCAGTTGCTCGGGCGCCAGCGCGTCGAACGGCGGGTGCCCACCTAGAAATGTGTCCAAGTCATCCATGTCAGGCGGCGCAATTGTGTTCGCATCTTGCCTTGTGAGCCAACGGCGACATGTCAGGGTAAGCCCAGCAACGACCAGCGGACCTGGAGGGCACATGCCGGACGAAAAGACGACGCCCGGACCTTTTGAGGACGAGCTCGTCTACGAGGGCGCGGGGCTCCCGAAGACGACCAACTGGTGGGGCGCCTTCGTGATCGGCCTGGCGGGCACGATCCTGGTCACCGGGATCGCGCCGGTCATGGTCACCGAATTGGGAGCCGCATCGGTACCCGTGATCGTGTTCATCACCATCACCGGCTATCTCGTGTGCCTCCTCCTGGCCGAGTTGTCGGCAATGATGCCCGACCGCTCGGGCGGACTGCCGTCCTACGCCTACCCCGCCTACAAGGACAAGTGGCCGCGGTTCGCCGAGCACGTCAACGGGTTCACCGCGTGGGCGTACTGGCTGGGCTGGTTCCCGGTGGCACCGCTGAACATGATCCTGGCCTCGCTGTACATCGCGGACCGCTTCAAGCTCACCAGCGGATCGCTCACGGTGTTCAGCACCCCGATCAGCTACTGGACGCTCGGCATCTCGGTCGTGGGGCTGGTCCTCCTGGCCATTCCGGCGATCCGCGGGATGCGCTTCGGCGCCAATTTCGCCACCGCGCTGGCGATCCTCTCGATGATCCCGCTCACCTTCCTGGCCATCGCGTGGATCTTCAACCCGTCGGTCGTCGACTTCGGTCAGCTCACGCACTTCCAGCACACCAACGGCAGCGGGTTCTTCTCCAGCCTCTTCGGCCACAACTGGCTGACGTTGTACATCGCCTTCAGCTTCCTGCTCACCTGGAACGTGATCGCGATGGAGGCGGCGGCCTGCTACATCGGCGAGACTCGGAACCCCGACCGCGACGCCAAGATCGCGATGAACCTCGAGGGCCTGTACGGCCTGTTCATCTACACGATGATCCCGGTGGCCTTCATCATCGTGATCGGCAACCACGCCCTGGGCAACCCCGCGCTCGTCGATCCGCAGACGATGTTCGTCACCTTCGCCTCCAAGGTCTTCGGCGCCGGTGCCGGCTCGAACCTCCTGGACTGGCTGGTCGCGATCATGCTCATCCTCGCCCTCATCCTGTCGGCGCTCAATGCCATCACGGGCACGGCGCGCTCGCTGCACCAGATGTCCACCGACGGGCAGTTCCCGAAGTTCTTCCAGAAGGTCAACCACGCCGGGGTCCCGGACCGGGCGATGATCTTCAACGTCGTCTGCTCGATCCTGGTGGTCTTCGCCGGCGGCGCCGTGCAGATCTACACGATGTCCAACGTCGGCTACCTCGCCTCGTTCATCCCGGTGCTGGTGGGTTACTACCTCCTGCGCAAGCACAGGCCCAATGTCAGGCGGCCGTTCAAGCTGCCTGAGTGGATGAAGTACGTGGCGATCGGCATCGCGTTGCTGTACGCGGTCATCTACTTCTACGGCGGGCCCATCTACGCCTCGTGTGCCTGTAACGCCGCGGGCACCAAGACGCTTCCCTTCTACTTCATCGGTTGGGGCGTGCTGCTGCTCTACCTGCCGATGTACTACTGGCGCAAGAAGGTCGAGGACCGGCGAGAGGCGGCCGCCACCTCGGTGGCACCGTCCCAGGCCGGCGTGGCCGGAGCCGGGGATTGAGCGCCACCGCGCAGGTGGCGCAGCCCACACCGGATCAGACTGCCTTCCGGCGGATCCTGCTGGCCTCTGAAGGCCGCGCGATCCCGCCGGCGGCGGTCGCCCGGGCGGTCGAGCTGGCCAAGCCGACCGGTGCGAGCGTCCGCGTGTTCACGATCGCCCGGATCCACGGCACCAGCTTCGGCATGCCGGTCCCGGGGCTGATGCCGACCAAGAAGGAGTGGGCTGAGCAGCGCGAGATCGTGTCCAAGACCATCCGTCGCCTGGAGCGCAAGGGCCTGGAGGCCGACGGGCACGTGCTGGGCACCCGCAACGCCACCAAGATGATCCTGGAGGAGGCCAAGAGCGAGGGCTGCGACGCCATCGTGATGGCGGCCGACCCGGATCGCAACCGCGTGACCGGGAACATGATGTGGACCCAGGAGCCCCAGCGCGTGCGCCGCAAGGCCAAGCTGCCGGTGTACCTGGTCCCTGACGAATAACCGTGGGTCAGACGGCCGCGTCGGGGCGGCCGTGGAGCCGGGCCAGCTTGATCGCCAGCTCCAGTGAGAGCAGGTCGTCCTCGTTGAGGTCAAGCCCGGTGAGGTCTTCGATGCGTCCCAGCCGCTGGCGCAACGTGTTGGGGTGGACGTAGAGGGCGCGCGCGGACTCGATCACGCTGCGACGCTCGGACAGGTAGCGCTCGAGCGTGTCCAGCAGCGAGGTGCGGCGGCGCCGGTCGTAGTCGATGAGCAGGTCGACGGCGGCCCGCATCCGGTCGCGCGGGGCGTCCTCGGCCCCGATCTGGACCAGATAGCGGTAGGCCCCGACCTGGGAGTAGGCGATCGCGCCGCCGTCGCGCAGCAGCGCGTGGGCGATGGTGGCCGCGTCGCCGGCCTCGCGATAGGCGCCGGGGGCGTCGTCGGGCGTATCGCGCTGCTCCGAGACGCCGATGACCGCGCCGTGGGCCTGGCCCAGCTCGCGCGCCTGGCGCAGGAGTCCCTCGACGGCACCGTGGCGCGCCGAGCCGAAGGCCAGCAGGGCGCGGACCGGACCCGGCCCCGCCTCGATGGCCGAGCGCGGCGCGAGCTCGGCCAGGCCGTGGCCCAGGGCCTCGGCCGCGATGCGCCATTCGCCCGTGGACTGCGGCCGCGCGCCGGCGGATTGCGCGGAGAGGATCAGGTACGGGGCGTTGAGGTCGCAGCGGACCTCGGCGGCCTTGGCGGCGGCGAAGGTCGAGGCCCCGGCGGCGAGGGCTTCGAACAGGTCCTTGATCGTGTTGGCCTTGGTCAGTCCCTCGATCAGCTCGGTGCGCTTGATCGCCACCGCCGCCAGGTGGGCGATGGCGCGGGAGATCTCGGCGTCCTCATCGGCGAACGAGCGCGTCTCCGCCGAGGCGACGCACAGCACCCCGACACGATCGCCGCCCACCGCCAGCGGCGTGACCAGCACGTCGGTCAGGTGCTCGGAGGGCCATAGCGCCCGCCCCGCGGCGCGCCGGGCGGGCCCCGAGCGGTTCTCCAGCCCGGCCAGCATCACCTCGGCGACGCTGGTGAGGGCGGGGGCCGGCAGGGCCTCGGGATGCGAGGCGAACGGGACCACGGTCTCCCCGTCGGCCTCAACGCGCAACAGCTGGCAGGCGTCGGCGTCCAGCAGGGCCGCGGTGCCGCGGACGAGCACCTCCCCCAGCGCGCCGGCGTCGGGGGCCGCAGCGACCTGCTGGGCGAGCTCGGACAGGCCGGTGAGCGCGTCGACCCGGCGGCGCTCGCGATCGTAGAGCTGGGCGTTCTCGATCGCGCCTGAGACCAGCGAGGCGATGTGGGTCAGCAGGTTGGGGATGTCCTCCCCGAACTCGTGCGGCGCGCGGGTGTGCAGCACGATCACGCCGATGGTCTCGCCCGCCCGCGACAGGATGGGGACGGCGGCCATCGACTGGAAGGACTCCTCCTCGAGCAGTGGCACGTACTTCATGCGCGGGTCCTGCATCGCCCGGTCGCGGATGAACTCGGGGCGGCGGTGGCGCGCGACCCAGCCGGCCAGGCCTTCGTGGACCGAGAAGCGGACGTGGCCCACCGCCTCACCGAACACCGGCGACGCCGCGCGGATGACGAGGTCCCCACCCTCCAGGAGATAGATGAAGCAGGCGTGGCAGCCCGTGGCTTCGGTGGCCAGATCGACGACGCCCTGGAGCATCGGGACGAGCTCCAGCGATGAGGACACCAGCTTGATGACGCCGTACAGGGTCCGGTTCTCCTCACGGAGACCGCGCACCTCTGGGACGATTGGGCTCGCTGATTCTGCGGGAAGTGCCATGCGGTCCTTTGTATGTGCGGCGTGCACATGCCCGGGCGCCCTAACGCGGTGCCCGGGACCATTGTGCAGCACGGCGCCACGCATATAGAAATGCGTAATGATCGATCCTCCCCAGAACGAAGACGACGTTCGCAAGATCGTCAAGGACAACGGCATCGAGTTCCTGTTCGCGCAGTTCGTGGACATGCACGGCAAGCCGAGCGCGAAGCTGGTCCCCGCCCACCACCTCGACGACCTGCTGTCCGAGGGCGCGGGGTTTGCCGGTTTTGCCGCCGGCGACATCGGCCAGGGCCCCGACGATCCCGACATGATCGCGATGCCTGACCCGACCACGCTGACCATCCTGCCGTGGCGGCCGACCGTGGCTCGCTTCGCCTGCAACGTCACCGTGGAAGGCGAGGAGTGGGACTACTGCCCGCGCACCATCCTGCGCCGCTCCGTGGCGCGGGCCGCCGAGCAGGGCTACGAGCTGCGCGTCGGCGCCGAGCTCGAGTACTTCCTGCTGCGGCGCGCCGCCGACGGTTCCCTCGAGCTCGCCGACCCGCTCGACACCCTCGATCAGCCCTGCTACGACATGCGGGCGCTGACGCGCAACCTCGACTTCGTCTCCGAGGTCTCGCGCGCGGTCACCGATCTGGGCTGGGACAACTACGCCACCGATCACGAGGACGCCAACGGCCAGTTCGAGCAGAACTTCCAGTACTCCGACGCGCTGACCACGTGTGACCGGGCGATCTTCTTCCGCTACATGGTGGAGTCCCTGGCCCAGCAGCGCGGTCTCATCGCCACCTTCATGCCCAAGCCGTTCGCCCACCTCACCGGGAACGGGTGCCACTTCCACGTCTCACTCTGGAAGGACGGCGAGAACGTCTTTGACCGCGACCCGTCCGAGGACCCCCGCGGCCTCGGTCTCTCAGAGCTGGGCTACAACTTCATCGGCGGGCTGAAGGCCAACGCCAAGGCCTACATCGCCATCACGGCGCCGACCGTCAACTCCTACAAGCGCCTCGTGGTGGGCGTGCCCACCAGCGGTGCCACCTGGGCGCCGGCCTACGTGAGCTACGGCTACAACAACCGCACGCAGATGCTGCGCGTGCCCGCCGGTGGTCGGATCGAGGATCGGACCGTCGACGGCTCGTGCAACCCGTATCTGGCCGCGACGGCGATGCTCGCCGCCGGGCTGGACGGAATCGACCGCGGCCTGGACGCCGGCGAGCCCAACAGCGCCAACCTCTACACGATGTCAGCGCAGGACCGCGAGGCGGCGGGCATCGACACGCTCCCGGCCAATCTGCTCGACGCCACCCGCGAGCTCGAGGTCAACGAGCCGCTGCGCAAGGCCTTCGGCACGACGCGCGGCGGCGACTACGTCGACTACTTCATCGAGTGCAAGCGACGCGAGGTCCAGGCGGCCCACGAGCAGATCACCCAGTGGGAGCTCGACCGCTACCTGCAGCTGTACTGAGGCCAGTCAGGGCCCGGCGGCGATCGCCTCGCGCACCTCGGCCAGGCGCGGCTGGCGGCCGAACCCGGTGAGCACCCAGGTGGCTCCGGCCTGCGCCCACGGGCCGGGGTCGTCCCCGGGGGCGATCTCGGCGACGAGGTCAAACGGCTCGCCGCCACGGGCCTCGGCCGTCTCGTGCGCGAGCTCGGCCAGCGCCTCGGGACCGGGCATCTCGATCGGGAACAGGCCGTCCCAGCGCACCGCGCGGCGCACCGGCCGGCGATTGGGCCAGCGCGCCGCCACCCACACCGGGATGCGTGGCTGCTGGACCGGGGCGGGCTGAAACTCACCGCCCCACATCGCGGCGAGACGCTCCAGCCCGTCGTCGAGCAGGACCGCGCGCTTCTTGGCATCGAGCTCCTCGCCGAACGGGCCGAGCTCGCCGCTGTTGTCACTGCCCAGGCCGACCCCCAGCGTCAACCGGCCGCCGCTGAGGAGATCGAGCGTCGCGGTCTCGCGGGCGAGCTTCTGGACCCGCCGGCGGGCCAGCGGGGTGACCAGCGGGCCGATCCGCAGCTTCGACGTGGCCGACGCGATGGCGCTGAGCACGATCCACGGATCCGCGACCGCACTCACGGGCTCTCGATAGATGATGTGGTCCCACACGTAGAGGCCGTCCCAGCCCCGGTCCTCCGCGGCGGCGGCCACACCGGCCATCACCCGAGGATCCACCAGCTCGTCGAAGGGGGCGATGAACAGGCCGCGCATCATGAAGGGTGAACCCTACTCATCAATGCAAGAACCGCCTTGTGGGTCCTTTTACCTAAAGGATCGAGCGGGCTGACCGATCAGAACCTCGCAACCGAACCGCTGCCGCCGAGGCGCACAACCGGCGAAGCGAGGAATGAGGAAGGTCACAACGGATGGACTCCCTGGCCGGGCTGTACCACATCACGCCGGAGAACCTGGCGCTGCGACGCCGGTTCATTGGCCTCGACGCCGACGTGATCGCGCTGCTGGGCAGCCTGCGTCCGTGGGCCGACGCGGTGGCCGATGACATCGCCGCCGAGCTGACCGAGTACACCTTCGCCTTCCCTGCGGCCGCCGAGTTCTTCGCCGCCTACGCGGCACGCAAGGGCATCTCCCTCGCCGCCCTGCGCAAGGGCTGGCACGGCGCGCAGGCGGGTCACTGGCGCGCGATCTTCGCCGAGTCGGGCAAGGCACGCCCGTTCGCCACCGATTACTTCGAGGCCCTGCTCCGGGTGGGCGCGCTCCACAACCAGATCGACCTTCCGCTCAAGTGGTTTCTGGGGACCTATCCCAGGTACCTGGACGCGGTGCGTCACGCGCTGCGCGAGACCCCGCCGCAGATCGACGCCAGCGAGAACAGGGCATCGGGCTGGCGCCGCCGCCGCGACGACGCCGTGAATCCGGCCGTGCTGGTCGACGCCGAGCGGGCGATCCGGATCGTCTTCAACTTCGACCAGCAGGCGATCACCGACGCGTTCTACTTCGACACCTTCGCCACGCTGGGCGTGAACCTCGGCGAGATCGAGCGCCGCAACGGCACGCACGACCTCTCCGATCGCGGCCCCGAGCTCAAGGCCACCGTCAACGAGTCGCTGCACCTCTTCATCGACTCCAGCCAGAGCATGCACGAGGTGTTCTCGCAGGTGCGCGAGACCGTCGAGCAGGCCAGCCACGCCATGAACGGCATCGCCGAGGCCAGCACCGAGGTCGCGCGTGGCGCCGAGCAGCAGGCCGCCATGCTTCAGCGCAATCGCGAGCTCTCCGACCAGGCCGCCGCGGCCACCGCCCGGGCCCTCGAGCTGGGGGAGCTGGGCACCCAGGCCGTCGGATCCACCAACGGCGTCATGCACCGCGTCCGCGTGTCCGGTCAGGACGCGCAGGCCGGCATCGAGGAACTCGCGCGCAAGTCGGGCCAGATCGGCGGAATCCTCGACACGATCACCGGTATCGCCGACCAGACCAATCTGCTGGCGCTCAACGCCGCCATCGAGGCGGCCCGCGCCGGCGAGCACGGCCGCGGCTTCGCGGTCGTCGCCGAGGAGGTCCGCCGCCTGGCCGAGCAGTCGGGTGAGTCGGCCACGTCGATCGCCCAGCTGATCCAGGAGATCCAGCAGGGCATCAACGGCGTCGTGGGCCTCGTCCAGCAGGCCGCGCAGCTCGCTGACGAGGGCGTCGAGAGCTCCGAGCGCGCCCAGCAGGCGTTCGTGGACATCGGCGAGGCCATCGCGGGCATCTCCGAGCGCGTCGCGGGCATGTCCGTCACCTCGAGCGAGATCGCCGCGGTCGCCGAGCAGTCCTCGGCCGCCGCCCAGGAGATGTCCTCGGCGACCCAGGAGACGAGCGCGCAGTCGCAGGAGGTGAGCGTCTCGCTCGGCGAGCTCGCGCGCACCGCCGACCGCGTGCTCCAGGCCTCCACCCGCTTCCGCCTCACCGAGGCCGGGATGCCCGGCCCCGACGGGCCCGGCCGCTAACCGGGCCCGAACCGGCGCGTGCCGCCGGCGCCCAGCTCCCGCTCGGCGGCCTGCAGCGAACCGACCGTCTGCGGCGACTCCGCGTCGAGGTGGGTGGCCAGCGCGAGGAACGCCTGGCCCGTCGTCAGCGCGTCGCCCAGGGCGTGATGGGGGTCCTCCCCGGCCTGGCCGAGCACCGCCGCCAGGCGCGACAGCGGGAGGCCCGCCGGAGTGGCGCCGTCGCGGTGGCGCAGCCAGACGCGGCCCAGCACCTCGGTGTCCACGTCGTCGGGGAGGCGCAGCCGGCGCCGGCGCAACTCCTTGCCCAGGAACGCCCGCTCGACCATCGCGGTGTGGAACACGGGGATGCGGCCGCTCAACGTCTGCAGCAGCTGATCGATGGCCTCGTCGAGCGGCGGAGCCTCGCGCAGGTCCGCGGAGCGCAGCTTGTGGACGAGCACCGACGCATGCTTGGGCGGGTGCTCGGGCCGCGCCAGCGAGTACATGGCCTCCCCCAGGATCAGCGCCCCGTCGCGGATGGGCACCGCGCCGATGGCGATGATCTCGTCGGAGCGGTGCAGCCCCGTCAGCTCGAGATCGATCGCACACCACTGCGCCTCGCGCCATGGGGTGTCGCGGTCCACGGCGGTGGACTGGGCAAACCGGCTCCCCGCCTCGGTGCGCTTGAGCGAGAGCCTCACGCGGGGCGCAGCTCCCGCGCCACGGTGCCCACCGCGCGAAAGACGTCGCGCAGGCGCCCCCGCGTGAGCGGGCTCATCGCCGCCGCGTCGAGCAGGTCGTCGGGGGTCTGACCCGCCGCGATCTGGTCGAGCTGATGCACGATGCGCAGCTCCAGGGCCAGTTCGAAGGCCTCGGTGAGCGTCTGCGCCTGGTCGCCCCGCAACACGCCCGCATCGGCGGCGGCCCGCAGCCGCTCCGAGGTCGAGCCCTCGCCGGCGTCGGCCGCCGCGGCGGCCCAGCGGGCGATGGCCGCGATGGGCACGATCGCGGCCGAGCGCACGTCGAGGCGGCTCTGGCGACCCTCCCGCGTGAGCACGGCGTCGGCGTCAAAGCCCGTCGGCAGGGCCGGGGTGAACGCGCGGCCCGCGAGCGCCTCGAGCAATACGGCGCGTGCCGGGCCCTCGGCCAGCGGTAGCGGCCGCCCGGGCGCGCCCCATAGCACCCGTCGGTCGGCCAGGACCGACAGCGCCAGCTCGTCGTCGCCGGCGCGCGCCATCCAGCCTTCCGCGTCAGACGCCACCAGCGGCCCGACGACCCCGCACCGCGTGAGCGCCGCCCCCACGGCCGCCAGCCATTCAGGCGAGGGCGGCAGCTGCGGGTCATGGATGACCGCGCCGCGCCGCGTGGAGGCCGGCGTGAGCTCGCGGCGGGCCTGGCTGCCCAGCGAGACCCACACCGTCCCCGGCTCGGGACCGGTGCCGTTGGCCGACACCAGCTCGATGGAGCGCCGGGTGAGCGCGTCGACCAGCGCCGACAGGACCGGCGCCAGCTCCAGCGCCGGAACGCTGGAATGGTGCAGGTCGAGCATCAGCGCGGGCAGCTGAGCCGCCGCCTCCGACAGCGCATCGAGGGTGCGGGAGCGCTCGATGTTGCGCCGCGCGCGCACCCAGGAGCGCGGCTGCGCGGCGTAGAGGTCGGCGTCCTCCAGCATGCCGATGAGGCGGCCGCGCTCAGAGACCACCGGCGCGTGGCGGATGCCGCGCTCGAGCATCTCATAGAGGACCTCGCCGGCCAGGCGGTCCGGGCTCACGGTGTAGGCCGGCGCCGTCATCGCCGCGTCGACCCGCACCGCGCCTGACCGTCCCACGGCGAGCACGCGCGCCCGTAGATCGCGGTCGGTGAGCATCCCCCATCCCCCCTCCTCCAGCTCGACCACGGCGGCGCTGACGCCGGCGGCGGTCATGCGCTCGGCCACGAACCCGATGTTCTCCGAGGGCTTGCACGTCACCGTCGCCGCGCGGATGAGCTTGACCACGGGCTGATAGTTGACGTCGGTGCGCCCGGAGCGCAGCTCGCTGCGGCGCGCGCGATCGAGCAGCGGCCGCGCCACCTCGACCGGGATCCGGTAGCAGAGCGTGTCCTCGGCCGCGCGGGCGTCAAAGCCGGGGGGCAGCCCGGACAGCATCGCGGCGTGGCCGAAGGCATCGCCCGGCCCCAGCAGATCCAGCAACCGGCCCTCGTGCATGATGTCCACCCCGCCGGAGTGGATCACGCGCAGGTGCGTGACCGGGCCGCCTCCCTCGGGGAGGATCACGGCGCCGCGCAGGTGAAACTCGATCGCCGCCTGTGCAGCGACCTCGGCCAGTTCGTCGGCGGCCAGCGCGTCGAACGGCGGGCGCTGGGCCAGGAAACGGGCGATCTCGCTCAGGCCGGCGTCCAGCTCGCCCTCCGATGGCTCGTGGCAGGACTCATGTGATCAACGGTACGCCCCGCGCCTCACCGCAGCAGCCCCAGCCGCTGGGCGCGTTGTACCGCCTCGGTCCGGTTGCGGACCCCCAGCTTGCGATACAGCGAGCTGGAGTGCTCCTTGACCGTGTGGCGCGACAGGTGCAGCGCCTCGCCGATCTCGGGGTTGGTCGCGCCGGAGGCCATGAGCTCGAGCACCGCGCGCTCGCGCTCGGACAGGCCGAGGGCACCCTGGCGGTCCTGGTGCTCGAACACCGTCTTGCCGATCCCGACCAGCCGCACCGCGCTGGCGATCTTGCGCGCCGGCCAGTCCTTGTAGGCAAAGCCCGACGCGCCCGCGGCTCGCGCCGCCTGCGGCGAGATCTCACCGGCGCCACTGAACAGGAGCACGCGGGTGTTCGGCTCGGCCTCGCGGACCCGCTCGCACACCTCGGCACCGGACTCCTCGCCGATGAACAGGTCGACGAGCGCCACGTGCGGCCGGTAGCGCTTGGTCATGGTCACCGCCTCGGGGCCGGTGTGGGCCGACACGCAGCGCTCGACCCACGACTGCTGGGTGAGCATGAGGCGGAAGCCCCAGTGCACGACGTCGTGATCGTCGACGACCAGCACGCGCAGCCGCTCGGGGCTGCGCTCCTCGTCAGTCATCGTCCTCGTCGGGGACCACCAACCGCACCTGCCACGTGCCGGGCTCGCGCTCCCCGAACTCGATGACCCCGTTTGACTGCAGCGCCTCGAGCGCCGCCAGGCGCAGGCCCATGCCCGGACGACGGCGGCCACTGGACATCCCGTCGTTGACGACCTCCATCCAGAAGGCGCCGTTGTTCCGGCCCAGCCGCACGTCGACGTGCGTGGGCTGGGCGTGCTTGCCGGCGTTGCGCACGGCCTCGATGAGCACCGACTGGGCCAGCGGCTCCAGCGCCGGGGGCACGTCGGACGGGACGCCCTGCACCAGCGAGAGGCCGAGATGGGGATGGGCGACGGCGAGCCGCATCACCTCCGCGGCCAGGGTCGTCCGGGTGGCGCGCGGCGCGCGTCCCAGCGGGCGCTGCAGCGTGGCCCGCAGGTCCGTGAGCGCCGCCTGGGTCTCCTCGGCGCAGCGGCGGCGGGCCGACTCGGGCAGCTCGCCGTCGCCGTCGAGCGCCATCGAGACGCCGAACAGGCGCTGGATGACACCCTCGTGCAGCTCGCGGGCGAGGTCGATGCGCTGCTCGAGCTGGCTGGCCTTCTCGAACTGGGTGGAGACGATCCGCGCCACCGAGGCCAGCGCCGCCGCCTTGCCCAGCGTCCACAGCAGGCGGCGGTCGGCCTCGTCCAGTGGGGGCGCGTCCATGAGCCGGTCGGCGAGGATGACGCCGAAGGCACGGTCGGCCGCGGCCATCGGCGCGCACACCAGGCGGGCCGGCTCGGACACGAGTGCCGCAAACTCCTCGGGCACCTGGCCGCTGAGATCGCCGACAACCTCGACGACCTCGTCGCGGCGGATGGCCTGTGCGGCGATGGGAGCCGACTCGACGGTGACGTAGGCGCCCGCGAGCGGTTCGATGTCCATCCCGTGGGCCCCGACCGCGCGCACGCGCCGGTCGGCGGAGTCATAGCGGAAGATGAGCGCGCGGCGCATCCGCGCCAGGCGGCACACGGCCTCGCACAGGTGGTCATAGAAGCCGTCGACGGCGGCGGCGGGATCAGACTGGGAGAGGACCTCGACGAACAGCTCGAGCGCCCCGATCCCCAGGTCGGCGTGGTCCCCGTTCAACACGTCATGGCTCATGTCGCGCCTCCCGGGTCCCGGCGAACACGCAGACGGCGCGTCAGGCGGCGTGTGCGTGCATCAGCCCGAGCCTCAGCGCCTGGTCGGGCGCGAGGTAGACGCGCCACCGGGTCTGACAGGAGGGGCAGCAACATTGGACCGATGGATCGTAGCCCTCCAGGCTGTCCTGGAATTCCACGTCCTCGACGCGCAGGCAGACCGGGCAGGTGAGCGCCGCCCGGACGAGGACGTCGGGGTCCTCGGGGCGAAAGCGGGCGACATCGGCGAGGGCGGCCATGCTACGACGCGGCTCTCAGCGGAAGCGGGTAGGCGTCGGTGGCGAAGGCGTCGACCCGGGAGATCGGGCGCTTGCCCCAGCGGGCGCGCGTGGCGAAGTCCAGTAGCCGGTCGACGTAGTCACGCAGGGGAGCGCTGGTGATGCCGTCGGGCTCGAGCCGCTTGCGGGTCTCGCGGTCGTCGAAGGTGCCCTCCATCGAGAAATACGGGAAGTACTCGCTGCCCGCCTCCAGCGCCTTGCGCTCCGCGGCGCCGAGGGTCATGGTCGCGAACTCGGCGGGCGACACCACGCGGGGCACCGGGCGGCGGAAGTAACGGCTGGCGAGACCGGCGAGCTCGGCGATGGTCGAGGCGTCATCCCCGGCGGTGAGGTGGTAGGTCGCCCCGTTGCCGCAGCTCGTCTCACACAGCTGATAGGCCGCATCGGCCACATAGTCGATCGAGACCACGTCGACGGATGCCGACGCGACCGCCGGTACCGCGGTGAACAGGCCGCGCGCGAAGGCGCGCAGCGGCCAGTACAGGACGTTGAAGGCGGAGGTCCAGCCGTTGTTGCGGTCGCCGACGACGATGCTGGGGCGCAGGATCGTGTACGGCAGGTCCTCATGAGAGCGGATCAGCTGCTCGGCCTCGAACTTGGACTGCTCGTAGGAGTTGTGAAACGTCTGGCCGACGTCGTTGTCGGACTCGGCGAACGCGCCCGGGTGGTTGCCGGAGACGAACGCGGTCGAGATGTGTGCGTAGCACTCGAGGCCGCCGCGCTCCTTGGCCAGCTCGGCGAGCTCGAGCATCCGCCGCGTGCCCTCGGTGTTGATCTCCCGCGCCTCGTCGAGCGGAAGGCTGAACGACACCGACGCCGCGCTGTGCACGATCTTGGTCACGCGCTCGGCCAGACGGGTCCGTTCGTCCTCAGGGAGCCCCAGGCCCGGCGCGGTCATGTCCGCGGCAACGGCCTCCACGCGCGGGCGGTAGGCGCGAGCTTCGTCGCCGAACAGGTTCTCCAGCACCGCGTCGATGCGCGCCTGGGCGCCCTCGTGGCAGTCGGAGCGCACGAGCGTGACGATGTTGCGGTCACCGCGCTCCAGGTAGCGCGCCAACAGCTCCATTCCGACGAAGCCGGTGGCCCCGGTGAGCAGAACGTCGCCCTGAGGAGTGACCGTCATCGCAGCGGCGCCAGGGTGTTGTAGGCCCAGACGAGACGCGCGCGTGTCTCCTGCGGGGTGATCAGCTCATCGACGTACCCGCGCGCCGCGGCCACCTCGGGACGCAGCTGCGTGTCGGCGTAGTGCGCGGCCAGGCGGTCGCGCTCGGCCTCGGGATCGTCGGCGGCGGCCAGCTGGCGGCGGTGGATGACGCCGACGGCGGGCTTGGCGCCCATGATCCCGATCTCCGACTGCGGCCACGCGAACACGTAGTCGGCGCCGAGGTCCTTGGAGTTCATGGTGATGAAGGCGCCGCCGAATGCCTTGCGCAGGATGACGGTGATCCGCGGCACGCTCGCCTGCGCGAACGCGTGCACGAACCCCGCGCCGGCGCGGATGACGCCGGCCGTCTCCTGGCGCGCGCCCGGCATGTACCCGGGCGTGTCGACGAGCACCAGCAGCGGGATGCCGAAGGCGTCGCACTTGGCGACGAACCGTGCGCCCTTCTCGGAGCTGGCCACGTCCAGCACGCCGCCGGTGTAGCGCGGCTGGTTGGCCACGACGCCGACGGTCCGGCCGTCGAGGCGGGCGAACCCGGTGACCAGGTTGCGCGCCCAGCCGGCTGAGACCTCCAGCAGCTCGCCGCCGTCGACGATCGCGCCGATCACGTCACGCACGTCGTAGACCCGGCGCTGCTGCACCGGCACGATCGACTCGGGGTCCGCGCCACTGGGCGGACGGCGCCGGACGTGGGGCGCGGCCTCGCTGCTGTTGCTGGGCAGGTAGCCGAGCAGGTCGCGGGCGAGCGTCGCGGCATCGGTGTCGTCGCGCGCGACGAAATGGCAGACCCCATTCTTGGCGTGCACCTTGGCGCCGCCGAGGGTCTCGGCGTCCACGACCTCGCCGAGCGCCTCGCGGACCACGCCGGGCCCGGTGAGGAACATGCTCGACTCCTCGGTCATCACGACCCAGTCGGTCAGCGCGGGCGAGTAGGCGCCGCCGCCGGCCGACAGGCCGGTGACGATCGAGATCTGGGGCACCTTGCCGCTCAGCGCAACGGTGCGCTTGAAGATCCTCCCGTACCCGCCGAGGGCGCCGATGCCCTCCTGCATGCGCGCGCCGCCGGAGGAGACGAAGCCCACCACGGGGGCGCGCCCGCGCTCGGCCAACTCCAGGACGCGGGCGATCGTGTCGGCGTGGGGCTCGCCCAGCGAGCCGCCGGCATACCGGGGATCCTGCGCGTAACAGAACACCGGGCGGCCGCCGACGGTGCCCGAGCCTCCGAGCACGCCGTCGCCGTGGCGGGCCCTGTCCCCCATGGCGTGCGACAGGACCTCGGTGCGGATGAGCTGCAGGGAGCCGGGATCGCAGAGCGCCTCCAGGCGCTCCAGCGGGCCCAGCTGGTCATCGCGCTCGGCGCGGGCCCTGGGTTCGAAGCGGCGGCCCGATGTCGGGCGTTCGAGGATCGCGCTCACGGCCGGCCCCATTCCAGGACCGTTGCACCCCAGGTGAACCCGGCGCCGAACGCTCCGAGCAGCACCCGGTCACCTGGGGACAACATCCCTTCCCTTTGGCTGAAGGCCAGCGCCAGCGGCAGCGTCGCCGCCGACGTGTTCCCGTACTGGCCGATGCAGTCGACAACCCGGCCGGGCGGCAGGCCCAACCGCTCGCCCACGGCGGAGAGGATCCGGCCGTTGGCCTGGTGGTAGACGAAGAGGTCGATCTCGTCGAGGCCGACGCCCGCGGCGCGCACCGCCTGGTGGGTGCACAACGTCAGGCGCGCCACCGCCTCGCGGAAGGTTTCGTGGCCGCGCATCCGGATCTTGCCGTCGGAGCGCTCGGCTTTGATGTGGTCAGCGCCGGCGCCGTCCGAGCCCAGCACGACCGGGCCGATCCGTCCCTGGCCGGGGGTCTGCTCGAGCACGACCGCGCCCGCGCCGTCGGCGAACACCGCCGCGGTGGCGCGATCGTTGGGGTCGGTGATGCGCGACATGAAGTCGGCGCCGATGACCACCGCGCAGCGCGCCCGCCCGGCCTCGACCTGAGCGGCGCCGACGGCCAGCGCGGAGAGAAACCCGGTGCAGGCCGAGCCGACGTCGAACGCGCCCGCGCCGGTGGCGCCGAGGGCGTGGGCCACCAGCGGTGCGGTACCGGGCATCAACTCGTCGGACGTCGTGGTGGCGACGATCACGAGGTCGACGTCGGAGGCGGGGACGCCGGCCTGCGCCAGCGCGGCACGCGCGGACTCGGTGGCGTGGGTGTCCAGCCGCTCGTCGGGGCGCGCGACGCGACGCGAATGGATTCCCGTGCGCCGCGCGATCCAGTCATCGTCGACGCCGAGACGGGCCCCGATCTCCGCGTTGGTGACCACGGTCTCCGGCACGCTGACGGCGACAGACGCCACCGCGACTCCAGCGCGCGGCTGAAGCACGGGCGCGGCGGCGAGCTCCGGCTCCAGGTGCAAGGTGGTTGGCATGGTTTCACACGCTATGGGGCCCCGGCGCAGATACCAGCGGGCCCCGGGCAACACCAGACACCCGGGGGGTCGGCGCCCGATTCCGACCAGAAACGGGTGCAATGCGGGAATTCGGGTTCCGGGCTTCCCGTGACCTTCCGTGACCCCGGCGCTCGCCGGGCGCCTGAGGAGGGAGGCGCCCGGCGAGTGACGCGACTGGTTATACGAGGCAGCCGGGCCCCTGATGTTGACCGCTTGTGAAACCCTCGCCCGGCGCCCGCTGGGACGTCAGTCAGACGGGCCGCAGCTGAGCTCGTCGATCAGCGAGGCGAGGCGCACGAGCAGGTCTGAGACGAGCTCGCGCTCCTCGCCGGGCAGGCCGTCGAAGAACTCGAGCTGGCGCGATCGCATCCACTCGTGCTGCTGGTCAAGCGCTGAGCGCCCCCGGGCGGTGAGCGTCACCGTCACGCCGCGCCGGTCCTCCACCGAGCGCGCGCGCCGGACAATCGCGCGCCGTTCCAGTGCATCGAGGATGCGGCTGGCGGTGGACGGGGCGATGCCGGCGCCCGCGGCGAGATCGGAGACGCGCGCGGTGTCGGCCCCCGAGAGGGGCAAGAGCAGCGAATACTGCGAGAGGGTCAATCGGCCCGGCGTGTCCTGGGCAACGGCGCCCCGGGCTCGGCGTACCGCCTGGGCCAGGGTCTCGAACGCGACGAGGAAATCCTCCGCGTTGACGGGTGGGCTCGCGACGCGCACCTCCATCGACCCAGCCTAGCAGCCATTGTCATGCTAATGTTTGGCATGCCAATCAACTGAAGTCCCCGCAGGGGGTGTCCTCATGTTTCGGAACATCTTGGTCTGTGTCGATGGTTCGGCCCACTCCGAGCGGGCGCTGAGCGAGGCCATCGACCTCGCCACCGCCGAGCGCTCGCGCCTCACCATCCTCACCTCCATCCCCCGGCCGCCCTACTGGGCGTGCAGCCCCGTGACCGCGGCGGGCATCGAGCCGCTGGCCAACGACCTGGCCAACGAGGCCACGGCGGCGCTGAAGGCCGCCGTCGACCGCGTGCCAGCGTCGATCCCGGTGACGAAGATCCTCACCCGCGAGCCGATCCGCGAGGCGCTGATGAAGCGGATCCGCAGCGGCCAGCACGACCTCGTCGTCATGGGCTCGCGTGGGCGGGGTGCGCTCAGCGCCTCACTGCTGGGGAGCGTCAGCCACTACGCGCTCAATCACAGCCAGGTGCCCGTGCTCATCATCCACACCGAAGAGGAGTCGCGGCAGCACCGGGCCGCCGAGGATGGAGACGGGGCGCCCGCTCACCCGGGCACGGATGCGGTGCCCGGCGACGCCTTGACCGCGGCCTGATCCCACTTCTCCGCGCACCCCTCCGAGCAGAAGTACACCGTGCGCGACCCGCTGGAGCGCGTCAGGGCCTTCTCGCGATCGACGCGCATCCCGCACACGGGGTCGGTGACGCCACGGCGCCGAGTCAACGACCACAGGACCGCGAACACCGCGGCGCCCAGGACGTTGAGCGCGAGCTTGTAGTTGAGCGCCACCGATCCGAAGATGTCGGCGCGGTCGGGGCGCGGCCCGCTGGGGCTCAGTCCCAACAACGCGAAGGCTCCGGCGACGATCAGCGCTGCCGCCACCATGGTGACGTACATCAGGGTGGTGATCCGCAGCGCGAACGCGGTGCCGTAGTACTTGCGGTAGATGGCCACGATCGGCAGGACGATGAGGTCGGCGAACAGGAAGGCCAGGACGCCGGCAAAGCCGATCCCGCCTGACCACAGCACCGCCGCCAGCGGGACGTTGCCCACCGAGCACACGAAGCTCAGCACCGCGATCACAGGCCCGATGACGGCGTCCGCGATCGCCGGGATCGGCGCCGGCGCGCTGTGCAGGAACAGGCCGCTGAACACGTCGTTGGGGACCTGGGCGATGAAGCCCGCCAGCACGAAGCCGATGCCGATCTCGCGCCACAGCATCTGCCAGTCGCCGCGGAAGTTGTGGGCCACGTCTGACCATGCTTCGACGGAGGTGAGGCGCCGGCGCCAGGGAAGCTCCGAGCTCGCCGAGTGGTGCTGGTGGCCCGGGTCGGCGGTGGCCGCGTGCTCACGCGCGCGGGCCTCGAGCCGGGGGCTGACGAATACGCGCAGCAG
This sequence comes from uncultured Actinomycetota bacterium, assembly GCA_963758035.1. Classification (GTDB taxonomy): domain Bacteria; phylum Actinomycetota; class Thermoleophilia; order Solirubrobacterales; family Solirubrobacteraceae; genus Palsa-465. The sequence continues at coordinate 292,520 of CAVWTW010000007.1, read as the reverse complement.
GAGCGCCATCAGCACGATCATCACCACCCCGCCGAGGTACTCGGCGAGGGTGAACTGCCAGCCGAGCAGGATCCACAGCACCAGCCCGAGCTCCCACACGAGATTGGTGGAGGCGAACTGGAAGGCCAGCGCGCTGGCGGCTGACGCGCCCTTGACGAACAGCGAGCGGGCGATCGCCACCGCTGCATAGGAGCAGGAGGACGAGGCGGCGCCCAGCCCGGTGGCCCGCGCGGTGGCGCCGGCCCCCTCCCCGCCGAGGGTGTGCTGGATGCGCTCGCGCGGCACCCACGCCTGCACGATCGCCGAGATGGCGAAGCCCAGCACCAGCGCCCACCACACCTGCCAGGCCATCAGCAGCGCATCGCGCACCCCATGCCACAGGAAATCGAGGAGAGCGGTCATCGCCTCTCCGACTATACCCCTAGGGGGTAGTGGTATGCTGGCGCCCATGATCACGACGCGCGGCTACACCGCCACCAAGGACCAGCTGCTGGCGCGGCTGAAGCGGATCGAGGGACAGATCCGCGGGATCGAGGGCATGGTCGAGGAGGACCGCTACTGCATCGACGTGCTCACGCAGATCTCGGCGGCGCGCGCGGCGCTGGACAAGGTGGCGCTGGGCCTGCTCGATGACCACGCCCACCACTGCGTGATCGGCGCCGAGAGCGCGGAGGAGCGCGACGAGAAGACCGCCGAGCTGATGGACGCGGTCGGCCGGCTGATGCGCCGCGGCTAGGGCGCCGGGGCGGCGGGCGCGGCCACCAACCGCTGAAACAACGCATCGAGCGTCGCCTCGGGGTCCCGGCTGAGGCCGGTGTGGACCTCGGAGGCCTGGACGATGGTCGACGACGGCGCGGCCAGCCAGCCGAAGCGCTCCGACGCCGGCAGCGCCGCGATGGGCCCCGCGTCGGGGGCCCCCTCGGCGACGCGCACCAGCGCGGCCAGGTGCTCGCGCAGCTCGCCGAGGCCCACCGACGGAGTCAGCGCCGCCAGACGCTCTGAGTCCAGCTCCACGCGCGCGCCCAGAAAGCCGCGCTGGCGGCAGAACAGGACCACGCCGACGTTCAGGCGCTCGCCCCGTTCCACACTGGGGACGACGCGCAGGATGAGGTAGGTGAACGGCCTAGCGTCCGGCTCGGGCACGCTCGGCCTCCTCCACGAATCCGCCCGCAGCCAGGCGGCGCGTCAGATACTCGGCGTAGACCTCGGCGGGATCGGCATGGGTGAACCACTCCGCGGGCACGAGATCGACCGCCGCCTGGACCGCGCCCTCCCCCAGCCGAGCGCGCATCCGCTCGTCGGCCTCCCCGACCGGGCCGGCCCGGCCCAGCAGGACGTGATCGGCGATGAGCGGGAAGGGCCGCTGCGGGTGGGCCTCGGGATCGAGGCCACCGTGCTGCAGATACAGCGCGGCGCCGTGGTCGATGACCCACAGCCGGTCATGCCACAGCAGCAGGTTGGGGTTGCGCGCGGTGCGGTCCACGTTGGTGGTCAGCGCGTCGAGCCACACGATGTCGGCGGCCAGCTCGGGCGAGGGCTGCCACGCCCCCGCCGGGGTGTAGGCCAGCGCGCCGGGGAGGAAGTCGACCCCCAGGTTCACGCCCTCGCTGGCGGTGATGAGCTCCTGGATCTCGGGGTCGGGCTCCGCGGCGCCCAGCCGCGCGTCGATCGCCACCGTGACCAGCTCGGGGACAAGCAACTCCGCGCCGCGTGCAAGCTCGCCGACGATGATCTCGGCCACGAGCGCGCGCACGCCCTGCCCCGCACCGCGGAACTTGGTGACATAGAGGCCGTCGTCATCGGCCTCGACCAGGCCCGGCAGCGAGCCGCCCTCGCGCAGCGGTGTCACGTACCGAGTGGCGGCGACCTCGCGCAGCGACTGCGTGCTGACCGTCATCCGGCTGCTTTCTAGCAGCAGGACCGCGGCGACCCCCGGGCCCGGGCGACGTACGAGACTCGTCGAACTAACATCGAGGCCATGCTCCTCTCGGTCCTCGATCAGTCGCCCATCTCCCAGGGGTCCACCGGCGCCGACGCGCTGCACAACACGCTGGACCTGGCCCGGCTCACCGACGCCCTGGGCTACCACCGCTACTGGGTCGCCGAGCACCACGGCGGGCCGATGCTGGCGGGTCCCAGCCCCGAGGTGCTCATCGGGCCCATCGCGGACGCCACCGAGGGGATCCGCGTCGGCAGCGGCGGCGTGATGCTGCCCCACTACAGCCCGCTCAAGGTCGCGGAGTCCTTCACCATCCTCGCCGCGCTGTACCCCGGGCGGATCGACCTGGGCATCGGCCGCGCCGCCGGCACCGACCCGCTGACGATGTTCGCCCTCCAGCAGGACCGCCGCCAGGCCGCGGCGGACGATTTCCCCCAGAAGCTCGCCGAGATGCTCGGCTACTTCGACGACGACCTCCCCGAGGAGCACCCCTTCCGCCACCTCGCGGCGACGCTGCCGGGCCGGCCGGAGCTCCCCGTCCCCTGGTTGCTGGGCTCCTCGGACCAGAGCGCCATCTGGGCCGGCGAGCTCGGGCTGCGCTACGCCTTTGCCGACTTCATCAACCCCAACGGCGCCGACATCGCCCGCACCTACCGCGAGCGCTTCACGCCCGCGCGTGACCTCAAGGCGCCGCGCACCGCCGTCGCGGTGTGGGCACTGGCCGCGCCCACCGACGAGGAGGCCCAGTTCCTGGCCTCCAGCAGCCGCATGACGTTCACGCAGATGCGCCGCGGCAAGCTGGCCCCGGTCCCGCCGCCCGAGGAGGCCTCGGAGTTCCTCGCGCGCGAGGCGCGGCTCACGCCGTCCGGTGACATCCCCGGCCGCCGGGGCATCGTGGGGTCGCCCGAGACGGTCCGCGCCGGCATCGAGTCGGTCGCGGCCGCCTATCAGGCCGATGAGGTCATCGTGGTCACCATCACCTACGACCACGGCGTGCGGCGGCGCTCCTACGAGCTCATCGCCGAGGCCTTGGACCTCGAGCCGCGGGCCGCGGCGGCACAGACCGCCTGAGCCGCGCTCCACGCGGGCGCCGGATCGGGGGTAGGATCGCGACGTGACGAAGTGGGTCTACGACTTCGCCGAGGGCTCCAGGGACATGCGCGAGCTCTTGGGCGGCAAAGGGGCGAACGTCGCGGAGATGACCCGGGTGCTCGGCCCCGACCGGGTGCCGGCCGGCTTCACCATCACCACCGAGGCGTGCGTGGAGTACATGCGCGCCGACCGCCAGGAGCCCGACGGGATGGCCGACGAGGTGGCCGACGCGCTGACGCGTCTGGAGGAGCAGGCGGGCAAGACCCTGGGCGATCGCGCCGACCCGCTGCTGGTGTCGGTGCGCTCGGGGGCGCGTGAGTCGATGCCTGGAATGCTCGACACGGTCCTCAACCTCGGGCTCAACGACGAGTCGGTCGCCGGGCTGGCCGAGACGACGAGCAACGAGCGCTTCGCCTGGGATTCGTATCGGCGCTTTGTCCAGATGTTCGGCAACGTGTCGCGGGGGATCCCCGGCGAGAAGTTCGAGGACGCGATCAAGGCGGCCAAGGAGGCGCGGGGGGTCACGGAGGACACCGAGCTCGACGTCGACGCCCTCACCGAGCTCACCGACACCTTCAAGGGCATCTACGCCGAGGCCACCGGCGACGAGTTTCCGCAGGATCCGCAGGAGCAGTTGCGACTGGCCATCCGCGCGGTGTTTGATTCGTGGGTGGGCGATCGCGCCGTCTCCTACCGGCGGCTGAACCACATCCCCGATGACTGGGGCACGGCGGTCAACGTCCAGCAGATGGTGTTCGGCAACAAGGGCGATACCTCGGGCTCCGGGGTGGCGTTCTCCCGCGACGAGGTCACCGGCGCGCCCGAGCCCAGCGGCGACTTCCTCCCCAACGCCCAGGGCGAGGACGTCGTCTCCGGCGTGCGCACCCCGCGTGACATCTCTGAGATGCAGGAGTGGATGCCCGAGGTCCACGAGCAGCTGATGGAGATCCTGCGCACGCTCGAGGCCCACTACGAGGACATGCAGGACACGGAGTTCACCGTCGAGGAGGGGCAGCTCTACATGCTCCAGACCCGCAACGCCAAGCGGCCGGCGCAGGCGGCGGTGCGTTTCGCGGTCGACGCCGTCAACGAGGGGCTGCTCAACCGCGAGCGGGCGCTGATGACGATCGACCCCGACGCCCTGGATGCGTTGCTGCACCCCACCTTTGACCCGAAGGCGGACTTCGAGGTGCTCGCCTCGGGCGTCAACGCGTCGCCGGGCGCGGCCAAGGGCGAGATCGTGTTCACCGCCGCTGAGGCGGTGGAGGCCGCCGAGGCCGGGCGCGACGTCATCCTGGTGCGCCCGTTCACCGACGCCGAGGATGTGGCCGGCTTTCACGCCGCCAAGGGGATCCTCACCTCTGAGGGCGGCAAGGCCAGCCACGCCGCGTTGGTGGCCCGCGGGATGGGCCGCCCGGCGGTGGTGGGGGCCCAGGCGCTGGAGATCGACCTGACCACCAAGACCGTGTCGGTCGATGGGACGAAGCTGCACGAGGGCGATCGGATCGCCATCGACGGGACCAAGGGCCAGGTCACCACCGACGACGTGCCGCTGGTGGACGCACAGGTGGATGAGAACTTCGAGCAGGTGCTGACGTGGGCCGACGAGGTGCGGCGCATGAACGTCCGGACCAACGCCGACACGCCCGAGGACGCCCGGAAGGCACGGGAGTTCGGCGCCGAGGGCATCGGCCTGTGCCGGACCGAGCACATGTTCATGGCCGAGGACCGCCAGCCCAAGATGCGGGCGATGATCATGGCCGACGACCGCGAGTCGCGCCGCGCCGCGCTGGCCGAACTGCTCCCGCTCCAGCAGGAGGACTTCGAGGGCATCTTCACTGCGATGGCCGGGTTGCCGGTGACGATCCGCCTGCTCGACCCGCCGCTGCACGAGTTCCTCCCCAATGCCGAGGATCTCGCCGGCGCGATCGAGCGAGCCCGCATCGAGGACGCCCACGACCTACCCCAGCTCGAGCGGCTGCTCGACCGCGTCCATGACATCTCAGAGGAGAACCCGATGCTCGGCACCCGCGGAGTGCGGCTGGGGATCCTCTACCCCGAGATCTATGAGATGCAGGTCCACGCCATCCTGCGCGCCGCCAAGGCCGCGGACGAGCCGCCCCACCCCGAGATCATGATTCCGCTGGTCGACTACGAGCACGAGCTGGAGATCATGCGCGAGCTCGTGCAGGGAGTCGGCGACGAGGAGGGCCTGGAGCTCGGGACCGACTACACCGTCGGCACGATGATCGAGCTGCCCCGGGCGTGCTTTGTCGCCGACCGCATCGCCCGCTTCGCTGACTTCTTCAGCTTCGGCACCAACGACCTGACCCAGACGGCGCTCGGCTTCTCACGCGACGACGTCGAGTCCAAGTTCGTGCCCACCTACCTCAAGCGCAACATCATCGACCGCAGCCCGTTCGAGACGATCGACAAGCCCGGCGTCGGCTGGCTCGTGCGCCTCGGCGCCTGGGTCGGACGCGAGGCCCATCCGGGCCTGAAGCTGGGGATCTGCGGCGAGCACGGCGGCGACCCCGAGTCCGTCGTGTTCTTCCATCGCGCCGGGCTGGACTACGTCTCCTGCTCGCCCTACCGGGTGCCGATCGCCCGCATCGCCGCCGCGCAGGCGTCGATCGAGTATCCGATCGGCCGCTGGGACTGACCGGAGCGGCGCGCTCAGGCGGCGAGGACCGGTTCGCCGGCCGACACCGTCTGCGCTTGCGCGCGCGTGAATAGAAGGCCGGCGATGACTACCCCAGTGGATAACTCGTATCCGTTTCGCCCCAGAACGCTAACACAGAAACGGATAACATCAATCCGCTTGTTGCTACGGTGACCCCGTGACCGTCGCCGAACCCGAGAAGCCGCTGCGCCGCGACGCCGAACGCAACCGGCAGCGGGTCCTCGACGCAGCCCGCGAGCTGTTCGCCGAGGAGGGGCTGGGGATCACGCTCAACGACATCGCCCACCACGCCGGGGTCGGCGTGGGGACGGTGTACCGCCGGTTCCCGGACAAGGCCCACCTCATCGAGGAGTTGTTCGAGCAGCGCCTGGAGGATCTCGTCGCCATCGCCAGCGGCGCCCTCGACGACCCCGACGCGTGGCACGGGCTGAAGACCTTCCTGCGGCGAGCACTGGAACTGCAGGCCAACGACCGTGGCGTGAAGGACCTCATCACCGCCAGCACCGACGGCCTGGACCGGGTGGCGACGATCCGCGCCCGGCTGCAGCCGATCGGGCTCGAACTGGTGCGCCGCGCCCGGGAGGCCGGCCAGATCCGCGGCGACGTCGAGGCGACGGACCTCTCGATGATCCAGCTCATGCTGAGCACGCTCATCGACGCCTCGCGTGATGTCGCACCCGATCTGTGGCGCCGCTATCTTGGGATCATCACCCGGGGGCTGTCGGCGCACCCTGACCAGGAACCGGAGCTGGAGGACCCTCCGCTTCCGCCTGACCAGGTCGACCACGTGATGTCATTTCTCAAACCCGCTCGTCGCTGATCTGAAGTCGTGACCACTCTCCCCATTCGGACCCCGGGGCACGGGCCGGCGTCCCGTGCCGCCCTCGTGGCCCTGGTGCTGGTCGCCGCCGCGGCCGTCGGCGTCGCGATCGGCCTCCTGTCCTCGGCGCACGGCCGGGCGCACCCCGGCGTCGCCGCCGCCCCCCGCACGGCGGCCGGGCGCCCCGCCACGCTTCAGGCCGGGCGGCGCCATCCCAACATCGTCTTCATCCTCACCGATGACCTCTCGATGGACCTTCTGCCCTACATGCCCCAGGTGCAGGCGCTCCAGAGCGACGGGATGACCTTCCACAACTACTTCGTGTCGGACTCGCTGTGCTGCCCGTCACGCACCTCGATCTTCACCGGCGAGTTCCCGCACGACAGCGGCGTGTTCACCAACTCCGGCCCGTTCGGGGGCCTCAACGCGTTCTACCACCACGACGACGAGAACCGGACGTTCAACATCGCCCTGCACGACGCCGGCTATCGCACCGCGATGATGGGCAAGTACATCAACGGCTACCTCCAGGGGCCCGAGCGCTCGCCCATCCCCTCGACCGGCGTGCCGCCCGGGTGGTCGGAGTGGGACGTGGCCGGCTTTGGCTACCGCGAGTTTGACTACAAGCTCAACATCGACGGCACCGTTCACTTCTTCGGTCACGCCCCACGTGACTACCTCACCGATGTGATCGCCCGCCGGGGGGTGCGGTTCATCAACCGCTCGGCGGCCATGGGCAAGCCGTTCTTCCTCGAGCTCGCCAGCTTCGCGCCCCACACGCCGTACGTCCCCGCGCCTCGCGACGCCGATCTGTTCCCGGGCCTGACGGCTCCGCGTCCACCCAGCTTCGACGTCCTCCCGGCCAACCCGCCGTCCTGGCTCGCCGGGCACCCGCCGCTGAGCGATCACCAGATCGGGAAGATCAACCGGGCCTTCCGCCGCCGGGTGCAGGACGTGCAGGCGGTCGGCGACATGCTCGGCCAGGTCCGGGCCGCGCTGCAGGCCGATGGGGTGGCCAACGACACCTACGTCGTGTTCAGCTCGGACAACGGCCTGCACACCGGCGAGTACCGCCTGACGCCGGGCAAGCTGACGGCGTTTGACACCGACATTCACGTCCCGCTCGTGGTCACGGGCCCCGGCGTGCCGGCCGGCACCTCGAACAACGCGATGACCGAGAACGTCGACCTGGCTGAGACCTTTGCCCAGATGGGTGGCACCACGATGGACGCCAGCGACGGGCACAGCCTCCTCGGGCTGATCCACGGTGACATCCCGGACGACTGGCGCAGCGCGATCCTGGTCGAGCACCACGGGCCCAAGCCCGACCCCGACGACCCCGACGAGCAGGACCGCTCCAGCGGCAATCCGCCGTCGTATGAGGCCATGCGCACCCCAGGCTTCCTCTACGTCGAATACAAGAGCGGCGAGCGGGAGTTCTACGACCTGAGGACCGACCCCTACGAACTCGACAACCTCGCCGGCAGCCTCTCAGCGGCGGACCTCGAGACGCTGCACGCCCGCCTCGCGCGGCTCGAAGCCTGCCACGGCGCTACCTCCTGCTGGGCAGCGGGCCATCTCGACGCGACGGTGACGCTGGCCCACCGGCACCGCTGACGCCGTTCCACCGGCGACGCGGTCGACCGCTTAATGCGAAGATCACCGCATCTTAATCGGGGCTAACGTGTTGACGCCTCGTAGGCAAACCCCGACCGTGGCGGCGCAGTGAGCTGTGTCGGCGTCGCGGCCAGGGATACAGCCCGGTTCAAGCCTATCCCTCGACACATGGGTGGAACGACACGATGACGTTGAAGTCGCTGCTGAGCAGGTCAATCGTCGCGCTCGCGCTTGCGGGCGGAGGTGGGTTGGGCGCGTTGGTCGGCACCGCCCACGCCGCGGCACCCGCGGCACCGATCGGCGCGTTCACGACGAAGGGCGCGTACTCGTTCGTCTCGGCGCCGGGGCTGCATCCGCCCAGGCTCCGCACTGACGTCAAGACGCAGACGAGCAAGCTCGCCAAGGGCGACTTCCTGGTCGACAACTTCCCCAACCTCACCGTGACCGGCCCCATGACGGGCGAGGGCGGGCCCCTGGTCCTGGACTCCAAGCTCCAGCCCGTCTGGGTCCTCCCGATCGGCACCAACGTCGCCTCCACCGACCTGCGTCAGCAGACCTACAACGGCAAGCCCGTGCTGACGTACTGGAAGGGCGTCGTCACCAACACCGGCGCCTCGACGAGCGGCGAGGTCGACATCGTCGACCAGCACTACCGCAACGTGGGGAAGATCACGGCGGCGGCCCCGTGGATCATCAGCGTCCACGACGCCGTCATCAGCGGCGGCAACCTGTGGGTGACGGTCTACCGCAACGTGCCGGGGCAGAACCTCTCCCCCTACGGCGGATCGGCCTCCGGCATCGTCTATGACTCCGGGGTCCAGGAGTACAGCATCAAGACCGGCAAGCTCCTCTACACCTGGGATGCGCTCAACCCCGGGGGCACGCCCAACGTCCCGCTCTCCCAAGCACAGCAGCACGCCCCGCCGGCGGCCGCGCCGGCCGGGACCGCCTGGGACGCGTACCACATCAACTCCGTCCAGGTGCTCCCCGGCAACCAGATCCTGGTCTCGCTGCGCAACACCTGGGCCGCGTACCTCATCAACACCAAGACCAACCAGACCATCTGGACCCTGGGCGGCAACGCATCGAGCTTCAAGGTCGCGGCCAACGCCGCCTTCGCCTGGCAGCACGACGTCCAGATGCTCCCCCACAACCAGGTCTCGCTGTTCAACGACAACTGCTGCGCCATCACGGGCCCGGGCGTGTTCGGCCCGCGCAACGGCGCCTCCGGCGGCCTCGTGCTCAACCTCAACACGGGCGCGCACACGGCGTCGCTCGCGTCCTCCTACACCCACTCCAAGCCGCCCCTGGACCCGGCATTCCTCGGCAGCATGAGCGTGCTGCCCAACGGCAACGCGCTCGTGGGTTGGGGCTCGAACCCGTACTTCTCGGAGTACTCCAAGTCCGGCCAACTCCTGCTCGACGCCATCTGGCCGGGCAAGGACCTCAGCTACCGGGCGCTGTTTTCCAGCAACTGGGTCGGCACGCCGTTCTTCCCGCCCAGCGGGGCCGCGCGCAAGGCCAAGGGCAAGGTGACGGTCTTCGCCAGCTGGGACGGCGACACTCAGGTCACCGCGTGGAAGGTCCTGGCCGGGTCCAATGCCAACCACCTTCCGGTCGTGGCCACCCATGCCAAGACCGGCTTCGAGACGGCGATTGGCCTGGCCAAGAGCGCCAAGGTCTACAAGGTGCAGGCATTTGACGCCAAGGGGCACCTGCTGCGCACCTCCAAGGCGTTCAGTGTCCCGAAGCCGCACGCCCTGCCGCTGCCGCCGCCGGGCTCCTACTAGATCCTGATCCTTACGCTGACCTGACCGGCGCGGTGACACTGTGGAAGATGTGTCACCGCTCCGGCTCAGGTCCGTCGTAACGATCGGGTGGAGCGCGTGTTACAGCGTGCACTCGGCCGCCGTTACGGGCTCGGTCTGAGAAGTACAACCGTCCGAGAAGGAGATCGATGTCCCACCTGCAGCGTCCGACCCGTGCACACCGGCGCCACGCCCGGTTCCTGGCCTGCGTGGTACTGGTGACAGCCGGAGCGGCGCTGGGCCCGGCGGCGGCCGCCCAGGCGGCGTCGGCCCCGGTCAGCGTGTTCCCCATCCCGGGTGGCCGCGTGGCGGCGCCCTCGAGCCAGATCACGCTGAGAGGGGTACCCGCCGGCAAACTCGGACCCATCTCCGTGACGGGATCCAAGAGCGGCACCCATACCGGCCGTATCGTGGGTGACTCTGACGGCGACGGCGCGAGCTTTCTCCCCAGCCGGTCGTTCGCGGCCGGCGAGACGGTGACCGTACACACGAGCCTGAACATCATCGGCGGCAGCGGTGGGGCCTACAGCTTCACGATCGCCAACCCGGCCGGCGGGATCCCTCTCGCCGGCGTGCGCCCGGCGCCCCGCGTCCGCAACGACATCAGCCGCTTCGTCTCTCGTCCGGACCTCGTGCCCACCGCGCTCACCGTGACCAAGAAGGCGTCCACCTCGGTCGCGGCCGGCGGCGACCTGTTCGTGGCCCCGCAGTATGGCCCGGTGCAGAACGGCCCCATGATCATCGGACCCTTTGGCGGCCTCCTCTGGTATCAGCCGGTGCCGCACAACGACACCGCCACGGACTTCAACGTGCAGAGCTATCAGGGCAAGCAGGTGCTGACCTGGTGGCAGGGCAACGTCAGCGCCGCCGGAACCGGCGACGGTGTCGATGAGATCTACAACAGCTCCTACCAGCACGTGGCGACGGTCAAGGCCGGCAACGGTGTCAACGCGGATCTCCATGAGTTCACCATCACGGGCCAGAACACGGCCCTGGTCACCGCGTACTACCCCGTCTTGTGGAACACGTCCACCGCCAAGGGCGCCAAGCCCCGGCTCGTGCTCGACGGCGTGGTGCAGGAGATCGACATCCCCACCGGCCTCGTGCTCTTCCAGTGGGACAGCCTCGATCACGTCCCGGTCACTGCCAGCTATCAGCCGATCCCGAAGAACACGGGTCACCCGTGGGACTACTTCCACCTGAACTCCGCTCAGCTGACCGGCAACGGGGACGTCATCATCTCGTCGCGGGACACGTGGGCGGTCTATGAGGTGGCCCACCAGACCGGTGCGATCGTGTGGACGTTGGGCGGCAAGTCCTCGAGCTTCAAGATGGGACCGAACACCTCGTTTGCCTTCCAGCACGACGCGCGGCTGTTGTCCAACGGTCTCATGACGGTCTTCGACGATGGTGCCGGACCGCCCGACGTCCACAAGCAGTCCCGCGGACTGACCCTTCGCCTCGACACCACCCACAAGACGGCGTCACTGGTGATCCAGGACACGCATTCCCCTTCGATCCTGGCCCGCTTCGAAGGCTCCGATCAGCTTTTGCGCAACGGCGACTCGCTGGTCGGCTTCGGCTCTCAGCCGTGGATCACGGAATTCAACTCCCGCGGCCGGGCCGTCTTCGACGCGCGCTTCGTGGACGCCAACCAGAGCTATCGGGCCTTCCGGTACCCATGGACGGGCACACCGGCGACGCCTCCCTCGGTCGGCACGCGCACGAGCAAGGGCACCACGACCGTATACGCGAGCTGGAACGGCTCCACTCAGCTGGCCCGGTGGCAGGTGCTGGGCGGCAGCAGTCCGTCGAAGCTGTCGGTGGTCGCGAGCGCCGGCAAGGCGGCGTTCGAGACGCCGATCAAGCTGCGCCGCCGCTCCACCTACGTCGCCGTCCGGGCGCTGGACTCCCGCGGCCACACGCTCGCGACGTCGCACACGGTCAAGGCCTCGTAGGCCCTTTCCCGGGCACCTTCGGACCTCAGAGGTCGATCTCGTAGCGCAGGAAGCCGCGGTTCTCCGCCACGCGGTCATAGACGCGGCGCGCGGTGGCGTTGGACTCGTGCGTGCTCCAGTACAGGCGCATGCAGCCGCGCTCGCGCGCCCATGCGGCCACGGCCTCGATCAGCGCCGTGGCCGCGCCGCGGCCACGGCTGGCGGGCGCAGTGAACAGGTCCTGGAGGTAGCAGACGTCGGGGCCGGAGGTGTTGGCGTGGATGAGGAAGTGAGCGATCCCGATCAGCTCGCCCTCCAGCCTGGCGCCCAGCGCGTGCATGCGGGCCCCGCTGGCGAACTCCTCCCACGCCTGGTCATAGCGCTCGTCGGGGAGCGTGCGCTCATAGAAGGCGATGTAGCCGCGGAAGAGGACCTCCCATCGCTCGCGGTCGGCCGGGGTCAGGGGGTCGACGCGCAGCGAGCTCTCGGCCCCCGGCGACACCCGCGTCAGCTCGCGACGGCCTCGGCGAGGCTGGCCAGCACCTGCGTGTAGATGCGGCGCATGCCCTTCGGCGCGAAGAAGCCCTCGAAGATCCCGGCGATCCCGCCCGCCCCGTCCCAGGAGCTCTCGATCGTCACCTCGCTGCCGGTGGGGGTGGGATCGACGTGCCAGGTGGTGACGAAGGACGAGAGCTGGTCGGACTCCTGGAGCCCGCCGGGGCTCTCGTAGACGTGGAGGCGGTAGTCGCGTTCGCGCCCGCCGGCGGTGAAGTGGTAGGCGTAGACCGTGCCCTCACCCCTGCCGCCCTGCTCGACCCGGTAGGCGGTGTAGTTGCTGGTGAGGATCGGCTCGCGCGACTCGCGATAGTCGCGCAGGACGTCCAGGATTCGCTCTGGCGCCGCCGGGATCTGGAGGCTTGCGCGGGCCACGACTCGGGACATGGGCCCGATTGTGACATCGCGCGAAGATGCCTACGTAAGCCAAAGATGGATAGCGTGCCGGGACATGCTTGCCGTCTACGCCGCCGAGATCAATCCCGAGGACCCGCTGGCGGGCCTCGCCGTGGGCGAGATGCCCGACCCGTCCCCGTCCGAGGGCTGGACCACCGTCACCGTCAGGGCCGCCGCGCTCAACCACCACGACCTCTGGTCGCTGCGGGGCGTCGGCCTCCGCGCCGATGCGCTGCCGATGATCCTGGGCTGCGACGCGGCCGGGACCGACGAGGACGGCAACGAGGTCATCGTGCACGCGGTCATCACCAGCGACTCCTGGCGCGGGGATGAGACGCTGGACCCCCGCCGCTCGCTGCTGTCCGAGCGCCACCCCGGCACGCTGGCCGAGAAGGTGGCGGTCCCCGCGCGCAACATCATCCCCAAGCCGCCCGAGCTGTCCTTCGAGCACGCGGCCTGCCTGCCGACGGCCTGGCTCACCGCCTACCGCATGCTCTTCACCCGCGGCCGCGTGACGCCGGGGATGACGGTGCTCGTCCAGGGCGCCGGCGGCGGCGTGGCCACCGCCCTGACGGTGCTGGGCAGCGCGGCCGGCGTCCGGATGTGGGTGACCAGCCGCTCGGAGGCCAAGCGCGCCGAGGCGCTCACGCTCGGGGCCGACCAGGCCTTCGAGGCGGGGGCGCGGCTGCCCGAGCGCGTCGACGCGGTGATGGAGACCGTGGGCAAGGCCACCTGGGGCCACTCCGTGCGCTCGCTCAAGCCCGGCGGCAAGCTGGTGGTGTCAGGCGCGACGTCCGGGGACGCCTCGCCGGCGGAGCTGACCCGCGTGTTCTTCCTGCAGCTCGAGGTGATCGGCTCCACCATGGGCACCCGCGACGAGCTCGAGCGGCTCATGCGGTTCTGCCTGGAGCGCGACATCCGGCCCGCCGTGCATCAGACGCTGCCGCTGTCCGACGCGCGTGAGGGGTTCTCCGCGCTGCTGGAGGGCGACGTGGTGGGCAAGGTGGTCTTCACGCCGTAGCACCCGGGCTGGGCGATCGGCCGCCGCGCGATCCGAGTTGCGCGATTTTTGTCGTTATGTTGGAAATATCGCGCACGTCGCCGTCGGCGCGGGAGAAGCCGGGAGGAAGCCGGCTACGAGAACACGATGAGCGCCCGGCCCCGCAACCCGCCCGCGTCCATCAACCGGTGGGCCTCAGCCGCCTGCTCGGGCGGATACGAGCCCGCCACGCGGAGCGCCAGGCGCCCCTCCCCGGCGAGCCGCCGCAGCTCCTCGAGCCACTCGGTCCGTTCCAGAACCTCACGCACGAACACCGGGTGCACCTGAATCCCTCGAGGCGCGTCGCCGCCGGCCCAGCCGCGGACCACCGCCAGCCCGCCGCCGTCCCGGATCGCGCCGAAGGCGGCCTCGTTGAGCAGCGCGGTGTCATAGACCGCGGCCACCCCGTCGGGCTCGACGCCGCGCACGGCGCCCGCGAAGTCATCGGAGCGCGCCACCACGACGTCGGCGCCGAAGCCGCGCACCAAGTCCTCCTCGCCGGCCTTGGCGTCCGCGATCACGCGCAGACCGCGCTCGCGGGCCAGGCCGATGACGTAGGAGGCGAGCAGGCCGGCCCCGCCGCTGACCGCGAGGGTCTCTCCCGCCGCGAGGTCGAGCAGCTCGAGCCCCCGCAGGGCGGTGAGCCCGTTCATGGGCAGCGTCGCCGCCTCCTCCAGAGAGGCGCCGTCGGGGATGGACACGACCGAGGCGGCGGGCACCACCAGCAGCTCGCACTGGGCGCCACCCTCGGGCCGCCGCGGGCTGACCGCGGCCATGACCTTGTCTCCGGGCGCGAGACGATCAACGCCGGGGCCGACGGACTCGATGGTCCCGGAGGCGTCCATGCCCGGCGTCCAGTGTGGGTCGATCCCGTCGGCGCCGGCCGCGCGCAGGCCGATGTCGGTGGGATTGACCGCCGCGGCGGCCACCGCGATCCGGACCTCGCCCTCTGAGGGCGTGCGCACCGTGCGCTCGATGACCTCGAGGACCTCGGGTCCTCCGGGCGAGGGAATGCCGACCGCGCGTGCCATGACCCGAGGGTACCGACCTGGCCCGCCCGGCTCGGGCGGCCGGCGCTCCAGGTCCAGCTCGGTGCGCACCCCCAGCGCGTGAAGCGCGTCGTTGGCCTCCTCCAGGCTCTGCGCCTGCTCCAGCGCCCGGGCCAGCCGCCCGGCGGACGCGACCGTGGCGGGCACGTCGAGGAACGTCGTCTGCGCCGCCGCGCTCGAGAGCTCGAAGGCGCGGGCCCCACCGCGGATGCTCACCGTTCCGCTGGCGCCGCGAAAGGCGCGGACCGCCTGGGCGCTGGCCTCCGTGGGCACGAGGGCGAGCGACTCCTCCACCCGCGCAGCCACCGGCTCGGTGAGACCGCGGGCGCCGCACAGGCCGCCGGCCGCAGCCACCCAGGAGATGCGCTCGAACACCTCGTCGACGGTCAGCTCGGAGTCACATCCGATCCCGAACACGCCGAGCAGCACCGGATGTCCGTCGGCGGCCAGGCGCTGCGCCGCGGCCAGCATGACCGCATCGCACAGCGGGCTGCGCAGGCCGGGCTCGTCGCCCTGGGCCAGGACGTCGCCGCCGACGTCGATGAACACCGTCAGGTCGCGGCCCAGCGCCGTGATCGCGTGGCCCAGGCCCTCGGCGATCGCCGCGGGTCCGCCGTGGATGTCGACCAACACCGTCGGGCGGCCCAGGTACGCGGCCATCCGCGCCTCCGCGAAGAACACGTCGCGGCCGCGCACCCGGGTGTGGGGCCCGGCGAGCAGGACGCCCGGGGCGAGCTCCCACGCGGCCTCGATCTCGTCGACGCGGCGCGGGCCGGGCACGGGATCGATCGGCCGGCGCTCCCAGGTGAGCCCACCCAGCAGCGGCTCGGCGTCGTCGTAGAGGCGCATCGCCTCGCCGGTGGCCAGGGCGCCGACCACGTCTCCCCCGCCGCCCATCCCGATCACCAGGGGCCGGCGCGATCCCCGTAGCAGTCTCTCGGCATCAGCCGCCATCGGGCCCGCCCAGCCGGATCGAGGCGTGCAGCTCGTCGCCGTCGCCGACGATCCAGCGATAGCTCCCGTCGCCCACCACGCGCTTGGCGCCCGGCTGGGCCGGGGCGCGGTATTCGATCTCGACGTCGAGGCGCTCGGGATCCTCGCCCGCCAGCAGCTCCTCCTCCAGGGGCTGCCAGTAGGCGGCGTTGTTGACGTGGTCGGCGATGTCGCACTCGGTGGCCCGGAACGTCCAGCCGGTCCCGCCCTCGGTCGACTCCGGGCCCGGATGGCGCAGCCGGGCGCTCACCCGGCGCGACGGCATCCCGCCGTAGATGTCCATCTCTGCCTGGCTCAGCGGCGCGGGGCGCCAATGCTCGGCGTCGAGGTGGACCCACAGGGAGACCGCCTCGACGTCGGGGGGCGCGCCGTCGGCGGCGTCCTGTCTGACGATGTCGGTGCGGCGCTCGGCCCACATCCGCCCGATGCCGCTGCAGAAGGTGGTGAGGTCAAAACGCTCCCCAAAGCGCGGGAAGCGGTTGACGCGGATGCGGGTGCGGCGCACGACCCACACCGCCGCCTCGTCCATGCCGGCATCCTGCACGTCGCCATAGGCCACGTCCTGCAGCCAGCAGGCCAGTGCGTCGAGGCGGACGCGGCCCGACGGAGCGCAGTCGGCAAACCCCGGCCGGCGCGGCTGGCCGAACGCGCGCACGTCGGGATGGCGCGCCGAGAACCGCACCTCGTCGCCGCCGCTCACGTCATCCACCGGGTTGTGCGCGGAGCGGCGATCAGTCCGGGCGGCCCATGGCGGCCAGGATCCAGGCGATGAACACGCCCTGGAACGGGAGCCGGGCCCACAGGGCGGGCGCCCCGCCCGGGACCTTCGGGAACTCCTCGGGGTGCAGCGCCATGTGCAGGTTGGCGGGGAACACCGCCGCCATGGTCGCGATCAGCCACCATCCGGCGCGCCGGCGCTGGCTCGGCAGCATGAGACCGGCGCCGCCCGCGATCTCCGCCACGCCGCTGGCATAGACCATCTTCTGATGCGCGGGGATGTACGGGGGCATGATCCGCCGGTAGGCCCGGGGGATGATGAAGTGCATGGCGCCCGCGAAGACGAAGAACGGGCCGGCGAGGCGACGAATGACGGACACCGCCGGGAACTTATCGAAATTCGCGAAGCTGCCGATAACACTCGTGCGTGCGCGCCGGCAGGGGGCGCGTGCGCTCTCTCCTCTCACACGGGCGGGTCGGCTCTCTTCTTTCTCATCGAGCCGGCCCGCCCACGCGTTCACACGTCCGTCTTAGACCCTTCATAGGGCCGGCTTCGGCGGGCTGACGATGCTGCTGGCAGTCACCCCCACGAGACTGTGAGCCCGACCATGACCTTCACCCTCGGGTCCGGCGCGCCGGAGCGTCCGCGCGGCGAGCCCGCCCCTCCCGCCCTCCCCGCCGCGCGGATCGACATCGTCGTCCCCGTCCACAACGAGGAGGCCGCGCTGCAGGACTCGATCCGCCGCCTCCACGCGTTCCTGTCACACGAGCTGCCCTACGCCTGGCGGATCGTCATCGCCGACAACGCCAGCACCGACGCCACGCCGGCGATGGCCCGAGCGCTGGCCTTCGAGCTCGACCACGTCGCCGTGCGCCATCTGGAAGCCAGGGGCCGCGGCCGCGCGCTGCGGGCGGCGTGGAGCGACAGCGACGCCGACGTCCTCTGCTACATGGACGTCGACCTGTCCACGGACCTGCGGGCGCTCCTGCCCCTCATCGCACCGTTGGTGTGCGGCCACAGCGAGGTGGCGATCGGCACCCGCCTGGCCCCCGGGGCGCGCACGGTCCGCGGCCCCAAGCGCGAGGTCATCTCCCGCTGTTACAACGGGCTGCTCCGCCACGTCCTGCGGGCGCGGTTCTCCGACGCCCAATGCGGCTTCAAGGCGATCCGTGCCGACGCGGCGCGCACCCTGCTGCCCCAGATCCAGGACCAGGGCTGGTTCTTTGACACCGAGCTGCTCGTGCTGGCCCAGCGGCGCGGGCTGCGCATCCACGAGGTCGCCGTCGACTGGATCGACGACCCTGACTCCCGCGTCGACATCCTCGCCACCGCCCTCACCGATCTGCGGGGTGTGGTGCGCCTGCTCTTCGCCTCGCCCGTCGCGCGCTTCCTGTCGATCGGGGTGGCCTCGACGCTCGCCTATGCCCTGCTCTATCTGCTTCTGCGCGGGCCACTGGGCGCCGGGGGCGCCAACGCCGTGGCCCTGGCCCTGACCGCCGTGGCCAACACCCAGGCCAATCGCCGCTTCACCTTCCAGATCCGCGGCCGGGCCGGGCTGGTGCGCCAGCACGCGGCGGGCGCGGTGGTCTATCTGATCGCGCTCGGGCTGACGGGCGGGGCGCTGGACGTCCTGGGCGCCCTTCACCCTCACCCGTCGCGGCTGCTGGAGGTGGCGGTGCTGGTGGCGGCCACGACGGTGGCCACGGTGACGCGGTATGTCGCACTGCGCAGCTGGGTGTTCGCCCGGCGCCGGCCGGCGCCCGGGATAGTCCGCGCCACCGCGCGGTGACCGCGTACTGAGCGCGCACCGAGCGCGCACTGACGGCGCCGAAACCCCGTCCGGGGCGGCGATGACAATGCGCCGATGCCCGACAATGCCGCCGGCCTCGTCTACGGGACGATTCTCGTGGCCACGCTGCTCTCGGCCGAGAGCGCGGTCCGGGAGACCTACGTGAAGACCGTCATCGGGGTGCTCGTCGCCCTGGTGACCTACTGGCTCGCGCTCGCCTACGCGCGGTTCACCGGAGAACGCCTGGAGCAGAGCACGCGCGCAACCTTCGCGGGTCTGGCCAGCGCGGCCGGCCACGAGCTGACGGTGTTCTACGGCGCGGCCGTCCCGTTCGTCGCGCTGATCGCCTTCTGGATCGGCGGCGCGTCGCTCGAGACCGCGGTCATCGGGTCGGTGTACGTCGCCGACGCCGCGATCATCGGCGCCGAGATCTACATCGGCGTCCGCGCGAAGCTGACGGGCTGGGCGCTCATCGGACAGGTCGCGATCGGCGCGGTTCTGGGCGTGCTCGTCCTCGGCCTCCGCCTCCTATTGCACTGAGGACCAGCATCACCACCACGGCCACGGCGCCCGCGATGGCCAGGATCACGGCGTCCGAGCGCAGGCCGGTCAGGAAGGCGTTCCACACGGCGCCCGCCGCGCTGCGGTCCTGACCGACGGCAAAGCGGCTGAGCACGACCGGGCGGATCACCACGTACGCCGCCACCAGCACGAGCCCGTCGACGAGGATCGCCACCCCGACGTAGCGCGCGGCGCGGCGCCGCTCGCCGGCCTGCGCGATCGCGATGAGGAAGATGACCCCGCCGGCGATGAGCAGGAGGATGCCCACGATATGGGCGCCCTCGATGGCCCGCGCGGCGCGGGTGGCCTGCCCGAAGTCGCCCCCCGAGATGTTGATCACCCCTCGCGACAGCGACGGCGGGACCTGCGCGGCCAGGCCCGGGGCCACGCGCCGGAGCTCGTCGATAACGATGGCGCCCACATTCGCCAGCCGCAGCGTGACGGTGTTCGAGCCCGAGTCGAACACCGACGTGTGCAGGTCGGAGACGGCGGCGTTGAAGAGGCGGCGAAACGCCTCGGTCCGTACGGCGAAGCCGACCGCGCTCTTGACCACCGGCGCGAACTCCGCGGGCACGTCGGCGGACTGGATCGCCTGCTCCTGCACGCGCTGCTCGATGAGCGCCCGAATGCTCGGGTTGTCCAGCAGCGACGTGGCCCGGGCGCTGAACTGGGTGGAGTCCCCCAGGACGTGGCCGGCGTAGGTGAGAGGAACCCCGACGAGCACGGCGATCGCCCCGATGCAGGCGAGCGCCGCGCTCAGACGGCGCCTGGTGTGGACGGGAGCGCGCACGGGTCTTAGACCTACGAGTCTGCCCGATCGCCCGGCGCGGGCGCGCGCACCCGCCCACCCGACGCTTACGCCAATGCGACCTCGACCTCGCGGGCGTCGACGCCGCGCACCACGCTCAGCGCCAGCGTCCCGTTGGCGCCGCGCACGGCACGCTCCAGGTCGCCGACCGAGCGCACCGCGCTGCCGGCCGCTGCGGTGATGAGGTCGCCGCGGGAGAGGCCGGCGGTGTCGGCCACGCTGCCGGACTTCACGCGCACGACGAGCAGGCCAGGCTCCTCGGGGAGCCCGACGGCCCGCCGCATCTTCTTGGCCACGGCGGCGCCGGCGACGGCCACGCCGAGGCGGCGGTGCTCGCCCTCGCCGGGCTCGAAGAACGTCTCCCAGGCGGTCATGGTCTCGCCGAGCGTCCCCGCGGCGCCCTCAGGGACTCCGTGGGCGAGCCGCGCCGCGCGCTCGTCGTAGCCGGGACGGGCGCGCACCACCAGCTCGCGGCCGCGGTCGGTGAGGGTGACGGTGACGCTGCGCCGATTCTCGGGGTCGGGCTCGCGGGTGATCATCCGCGCCCGCTCCAGCCGGCCGAGGCGGACCGACAGGGTCCCGGAGGTGCGGCGCAGCGCGCTGACCAGCTCGCGCTGGTTGAGGGTGTGGTCCTGGGCGCGCTCCAGCGCGTCGAGCACGAGGAAGCTCGGTCGGGAGAGCCGGTACTCGGCCAGCGCCTCCTCCAGCTCGGCCTCCACGTGGGCGGCGACGCTGATGACCGTGTCGGCCAGGTGCCGCTCGGAAGTGATGGGGTCAGACATGATTGCTTTGCTCCAATTGCTTGAACTCAAACGGTTGTGTACGATTATATGCATGCCAAGCAGAAATGGAACAGCCCCCGGGGCGGACGCGGCAGGCGGGGCGTCCGCCACCGCGACGCTGGACGCCCACGAGCAGTCCGCCGTCGCCCTCGACGCCTACTCGCGTACCGTCATCGCCGTCGCCGAGTCATTGAGCGCCAGCGTCGCCAACCTTCAGGTGCAGCGCCGCACCCGCCGCGGCCCGGCCACCGGCGCCGGCAGCGGCGTCGCCATCTCCGCCGACGGCTTCCTCGTCACCTCGGCCCATGTCGTCGAGGGCACCCGCCACGGGACCGCCAGCTTCAGCGACGGCCACGAGACGCCGCTGTCCGTGGTCGGCTCCGATCCGCTGTCGGATCTCGCCGTGCTGCGCGCCGACGGGGGCGACCTCTCCCCCGCCCCACTGGGCGACGCCGCCGAGCTGCGCGTCGGCCAGCTCGTCGTCGCCATCGGCAACCCCAACGGCTTTGCCAGCTCGGTCACCGCGGGCGTCGTCAGCGGCCTCGGCCGCTCTCTCCCCGTCGGCGCCCGCGGCGGGCCGCGTCGGGTCGTGGAGAACGTCATCCAGACCGACGCGGCCCTGAACCCGGGGAACTCGGGCGGGGCGCTGGTGGACGGGGCCGGGCGGGTCGTCGGCATCAACACGGCGCTGGCCGGTATCGGGCTGGGCCTCGCCGTGCCCATCAACGACGCCACGCGCGTGATCATCTCCACGTTGATCCGCGACGGGCGCGTGCGCCGCGCCCACCTCGGCGTGGCCGTGGCCCCTCGGCCCCTGCCGCCGCGCATCGCCGAGCGGCTGGGCCGTCGCGCGGGCGTGCAGATCATGCAGGTGATCGAGGACAGCCCGGCGGCCGCCGCCGGCCTGGAACGCGGCGACCTGCTGCTCGAGCTCGACGGCGAGCCGGTCACCGACGCGTCGGACGTGCAGCGCCTCATGGTCCACGAGCGGATCGGGCGGGCGGTGCCGGCGGTGGTCCTGCGCGGCGGCCGCGAGCGCACCCTCGAGCTGGTGCTGGACGAGTTGTCCTAGGGGCAGGTCTACCCTGTGGAGCCATGCGAGCTCCTGCGGCGGTAGGCCGCGACGCCGAGCTGGCCGAAGTCGACCTGTTCCTCGGGCAGATGAGCGCCGCGAGTTGCGCGCTCGCGCTCGAGGGCGACGCCGGAATCGGCAAGACCACGCTCTGGCAGGAGGCGATCGACCGGGCCGGCGCAGCCGGCGCGCGCGTGCTCGCCTGCCGGCCCGCCGCCGCCGAGGCCAAGCTGTCGTTCTCAGGCCTCTCGGACATGCTGGCCGGTGTGCCGGACACGGAGTTCGGGGCGCTGCCGGCGATGCAGCGTAACGCCCTGGAGGTGGCGCTGCTGCGCGCGGCCCCCGAGGGGCCGGCACTCGATGCCCGGCTCGTGGCCACCGCGTTGCTGGCCCTGGTGCGCGGGCTGGCGCTCCGTGCCGCGGTGCTGCTGGCCCTCGACGACGTCCAGTGGCTCGACGGCCCCACGGCCGGCGTGCTCACCTTCGCCATCCGGCGCCTGGACGCCGAGCCGGTCGGCGTGCTGTGCGCCTCGCGCCCGCAGGCCGCCGGGACGGGCCTGCTGGACTCGGTCGAGACCCATCGGGTGCGGCGCGTCCGGCTGGGTCCGCTGGCCCTCGGCTCGCTCGGTGAGGTCATCGCCGATCGGCTCGGGCGCTCGCTCCCGCGGCCGATCCTGGCGCGGGTCGCCGAGGCATCGCGCGGAAACCCGTTCTACGCCCTGGAGGTGGCGCGGCTGGTGATCGCCGACGCCGAGGTGGGTGCCGCCGACGCCCGCCTGCCGGTCCCCGATGACGTGCGCACCCTGGCCGCGTCGCGCGTCTCTGAGCTGCCGGCCGCGACCCAGCGTGCGCTTCTGCGGGCCGCCGTCCTGGCTCAGCCCACCACCAGGGCGATCGATGCCGCGCCGCTCGCGGCCGCCGAGGAGCGGGGCATCGTGAGGATCGACGAACGCGGACGCATCGCCTTCGAGCACCCGCTGTTCGCCGCCGCGATCTCGGTGTCGGCATCGGCCGCCCAGCGGCGGGCCGCGCACCGCGCCGCCGCCGAGCAGGTCGGCGACCCCGAGCAGCGGGCCCGCCACCTCGCCTACAGCGCAGACCGGGCCGACCGCGCCGTCGCCGCCGAGCTCGATGCCGCGGCGGAGCTGGCCGCCTCCCGGGGAGCCCCCGACGCGGGCGCGGAGCTCATCGAGCTGGCGCTCGAGCGCACCCCGGCGCGCGACGGCGAGCGCCACGCCGAGCGCCTGCTGCGCGCGGCGGGCCTGCACCTGGACGCCGGAGGCACCGCCCGGGCCGGTGAGCTGTTGGCGCAGCTGCTGGGGTCGCCGACGTCAGACCGCGTCCGCGCCCATGCCCTGCGCCTGCGCGCGACCCTGGAGAGCCGCTCGCACGGCTTCGGCACGGCGATCGAGACCTCGCGCGAGGCGCTCGTCGCCGCGGCCGGCGAGCCCTCGCTGGCGGCAGCCATCGATCTCGACGCCGCCTTCTACCTGGTGGGGATCGGCGATGTCGGCGGCGGGCTGCGCCACGCCGAGGCCGCGGTCGGCCGCGCCGAGCTGCCGGGGGGTGACCGCGGGGTCCTCGCCGACGCGCTCGCGGTGGCCACGATGGTCAGCTTCCTCAACGGCGACGGCCTGGCCGCCGAGCGGCTGGAGCGTGCCTTGGCGCTGGAGGATCCGGACCGCCGGCGGCTGGCCTTCAGCTCACCTCGGCTGATCGCCGGCCTGCTGCTGATGTGGACGGGGCGCGGGCGCGAGGCCGTGGACACGCTGGTGGCCCTGCGGGCCGAGCGCCGCGAGCGCGGTGTGGAGAGCGACGTCCCCACCTCCGCGCTGTACCTCGCGTGGGCGTACCTGTGGCTGGGCGAGACCGACCGCGCCGAGGAGATCGCGTCGTCGGACATCGCTGCCGTTGCGCTCCTGGGCGACCCGGCGCTGAGCGCGCTGGCGCTCAGCGCGGCCGCGCTGGTCAGCGCCCAGCGAGGAGACGTCGAGGCCACGCGCGAGCAGGCCAACGCCGCGCTGGGGCACTTCGCCCAGCTCGGGTGGGTGACAGCCACCGTGTTCCCGCGCTGGGCGCTGGGGTTCGCCGAGCTGTCGGCGGGCGATCCGGCGGCGGCCCACGCCGCGCTGGAGCCCCTCACCGCGATGCTGCCGGCGATGGGGCTGGCCGACCCCATCGGGCTCGTCTTCCTGCCCGATGAGATCGAGGCGCTGATCGCGCTCGGCGAACTGGCGCGCGCCCAGCCGCTGATCGAGCTGCTGCGGCGTCTGGGGATGACTCACGACCGGCCGTGGGCGATCGCCGCCGCCGCGCGCGGCCGGGGCATGCTGGCCGCCGCCCGCGGCGACCTGGAGGAGGCGATCGCGGCCCTTGGAGAGGCGCTGGCCGCCCATGACCGGGTGGAGATGCCGTTCGAGCGCGGACGCACCCTCCTGGCCCTGGGCCGGGCGCTGCGGCGGCGCAAGCAGTGGGCGGCCGCGCGCGACGCGCTCCGCCAGGCGGTGAGGCTGTTTGACCAGACCGGCGCGCCGCTGTGGGCGCAGGCTGCCCGCCAGGAGGTGAGCCGCGCGGGCGAGCGCAGCGGCGACGGCGATGAACTCACCGCCACCGAGCGGCGCATCGCCGAACTGGCCGCGTCGGGCCTGAGCAACCAGGAGGTGGCCGAACGCGCCTTCCTCACCGTCAAGGGCGTCGAGGCCAACCTCACGCGCGCCTATCGCAAGCTGGGCATCCGCTCGCGGGGCGGACTGGCCGGGGCGCTGCAGCGCGACGACGAGCCGGTCACGTGAGCGTCGCTCCGCTTTTTTGATCCTAGGGTTTCCCCGCTTTGCAAGGGGGGCCCGGCCTCGTACCTTGCTGACCAGCGGTTCGGACACCGGAGCGATGCTCGGGGGATGCATAGCCCCGGTCGTCTCGGGTCCCCCTCACCGTCGGGACCGAGCTAACTGCCGGGGGCTAGTCGGTGCGGAGAGGGTGACCCGAGACGGGACCGGTTCCACGGGGCGAGTGGAACCGGTTTGTCATACGCGTACGGTCACGCGGGTGAGGCGGTCGCCGAGGCGGCCCCCGACCCCGCGCCGGCCGTCTGCCGGCCGCGGATGAGATCGGCGGCGCGCTCGGCGATCATGATCGTCGGCGCGTTGGTGTTGCCGCGCACGAGGGTCGGCATCACCGAGGCATCCACGACCCGCAGCGACTCGATCCCCAGCACCCGGAGCTCGTCGTCGACGACCCGGCCCATCCCGCAGGTGCCGACGGGGTGGTAGATCGTCGTCGTGTTGCGCTCGATATGGGCGAGGATGCCGGCGTCATCGATCCCCGCCGGAGCGGAGTAGGTGCCGGTGCTCACGGCCTGAAGCGCCGGCTGCGCGGCGATGTCCACCGCCCGGCGCACCCCTTTGATCAGCGCCGCCCGGTCCTGGTCGGTGACCAGGTAGTTGTGCAGGATCCGCGGCTTGGCCGTGGGCACGCGTGAGCGCAGCTTCACGAAACCGGCGCTCGTGGGGCGCAGGAGGCAGGCCGAGATCGCCCACCCGTCGACGCGGATCTCCGCCGCGCCCGCCTCGGGGAACAGGATCGGGATGTGGTGCAGCTGGATGTCAGGGGCCTCCAGCGCGTCGTCGGTGCGCAGGAACCCTCCGGACTCGGCGAAGTTGGAGGTGAGCGGGCCGCGTCCCTCGGTGGTGAGCAACGCCAGGTTCTCGGGGCTTTCGGCGCTCAGCAGGCTGGGCTCGTCGGTGGTGTAGGTGATCCACGTCGACGGGTGGTCCTGGAGGCCCTGGCCGACGGGGAGGTCCAGCGCGCACGGGATGTTGACCAGGGCGAGGTCCTCCGCCGGCCCGATCCCCGACAGCATCAGGATCTGCGGGCTCTGGTAGGTGCCGGCCGAGAGGATGACCTCGCGCTCGGCCGACAGGGCGGCCACCTCTCCGTCGCGGTCGATCTCCAGGCCGGTGGCCCGGTTGCCGTCCATCAGCACGCGGTTGACGTGGGCGCCGGTGATCAGGGTGAGGTTCTCGCGCCCCAGCACGGGATGCAGATAGGCCACCGCGGCCGAGCAGCGCATCCCGCCCCGCTGGGTCACCTGATACCACCCCACCCCGTCCTGCTGCGGGCCGTTGAAGTCGTCGTTGGCGGGCAGCCCGGCCTGGAGGCCGGCCTCGACGAAGGCCTCGCAGGTGCGGTAGCGGCTGCGGTTCTCGCTCACGCCCAGCGGCCCCCCGGCCCCGTGCAGCTCGCCGGCGCCGCGCTCGTTGTCCTCGGCGCGGATGAAGTACGGGAGCACGTCGTCCCAGCCCCAGCCCTTGTGGCCCATGGCCGCCCAGCCGTCGTAGTCGGCGCGGTTGCCGCGGATGTAGACCATCGCGTTGACCGACGACGAGCCGCCCAGGGTCCGGCCCCGCGGCAGATAGCGCTGCCGCCCGGCCAGGCCGGGCTCTGGATCGGAGATGAGCGACCAGTCGTACTTGCTGGTCGCCACCGCGAGGACGCCGGCCGGCAGGTGCAGCTCGTCGGCGGCGTCGGGCGGGCCCGCCTCCAGCAGGCACACGGACACGTTGGGGTCCTCGGTCAGGCGTGCGGCGAGCACGCAGCCGGCCGAGCCGGCACCGGCGATCACGTAGTCATAGGTCATCGGGCGGCCTCCCAGAAGGCGTGGGGGTTCGCGCCCATTCTCGGCGTGACGGCCTCGCGCCGTCAAGTGACCGCGGCTAGTAGAGGTCCTGGACCTGCACCGACCAGCCGGCGTCGTCGTCGCCGGGGGTCACCTGGATCGCGTAGTCGCCCGGGCCGCTGGGGAAGGTCTGCACCTCGTTGGTGCCGTTCTGCAGGCCAAAGCCGGCGACGTAGCGCCCGGCGGCGTCCGTCACGCGCGCGCTCGGGCCCGAGCAGAAGAAGATCCACGTGCAGGTGCCCTGGAAGGCCATGCGGTAGACGACGCGCCAGCGCTCGCCGCGGATGTGGATCAGGCCCGAGCCGCGTCCGTTGAACGTCGTCACTGTTCGCCACTGCGGCACCTCGGCCACCGACAGCGTGACCATGGACCCGCGGGGCCGGCTCGTCCCGCCGGTCGGGTTCTGCGCCACCACCACCCCCGGCGTGATGCCCGGCGCGGGGACGTCGTGAACGGTGGTCCGCAGGCCCGCGCTGTGCAGGGACTGCTCGGCGTCGCCCACCGTCTCATGGCGGACGGTGAGGACCTGGACCGGCGCGGGCCCGGTGCTGAGGGTGACATGGACGCTGGTGCCAGAGGCCACCCGGCGTCCGGCACGCGGGGTCTGGGCGATGACGGTGTGCGCCGGCGCGGGCGAGTGGCGGCGCCCGAGCGTGAGCTTCACGTGGGCGCGGCGGGCGGCGGCGACGGCGCGGCCCTGGCTCTCGTGCACCAGGCGCGGGACGTGGGTGTAGCTGGTGTGTCCGATCACCAGGGCAGCGGCGACCATGGCGCCGAGCAGGGCGATGACGACGCCCAGCGCGGCGGCCGCCCGGCGGCGGCCCGCGGGATTGACGTTGCGTCGCGGTGACGGCGGGGCGACGCGCCGCGTGCCGTGGGGGCCGCGCGGCGGCGGCGGGGGTGGGGGCCCGAGGGGGGCCGGGGGCCGGTCCGAGGTGCTCGTGGAGCCCGCGCCACCCGCGGCCGCGCCGACGAGGGGCCGGCGCGCGGTCCGCGCTCGTGGGCGCGCCTGCAGCAGCGCGTCGGCCATCGCGGCGCCGTCGGCATAGCGGTGGGCCGGGTCCTTGGCCAGCGCCCGCTCGACGATCTCGACCAGCGGGGCCGGGAGCCGGGGCGACAACGGCGGCGGGGGCTCCTGGAGGTGCAGGAGCGCCAGTTCCACCGCCGAGGAGGCGCTGAACGGCGGCGCGCCCGAGAGCATCTCGTAGAGGACCACGCCCGCGCTGTAGACGTCGGTGGCCGGGGTGGTGGCGCGCCCGCGGCCCTGCTCGGGGGCCATGTAGCGCGGCGTGCCCACGATCGAGGCTGGGTGCGACCCGCGTCCGTCGGTGCTGCCCTCGGCCAGGCGCGCGACCCCGAAGTCGCCGACCTTCACCTGCCCCTCGGTGGAGAGCAGGATGTTGGCGGGCTTGACGTCGCGGTGCACGATGCGCTGGGCGTGGGCGCCGGCCAGCGCCCGGCAGAGCTGGGTGGCGACCCCACAGGCCTCCCAGGCCGGTAGCGGCCCGCGGCGCAGACGGGCGGCCAGGCTCTCGCCGTGCACCAGCTCTGAGACGTAATAGAGGCCCTCAGGGGCGTTGCCGACGTCATAGATCCGGACGATGCCGGGGTCGCTCAGCCGCGCCAGGAGCCGCGTCTCGCGCTCGAAGATGGCCACCCACTCGGGATCATCGGCCCACCACGGCTTGATGACCTTGACCGCCACCGATCGTGCCAGCCGCCGGTCGATGCCCTCGTAGACGCGACCGAACGCCCCCTCGCCCAGGATCGCGTGGAGCTCGTAGCGGTCGTCCAGGGCGCGGCCGGACAGGTCGGGGGCGTGGGGCATCGGCGGTCGATAGAGGCTAGACCACCCGGCCGCCGGTCGACAGGGGCTACCCCGTGTTGCGCAGGCCGCTGGCGATCCCGTTGATCGTCAGCAGGCTCACCCGGCCCAGCTGCTCGGCCGCCTCACCGGACCCCGTCCCTGACCCCGCCCACCCACGCAGCCGCCGCAGCAGCTCGACCTGCACGAAGGAGAGCGGGTCCACGAACGGGTTGCGCCGGTCGATCGACGCCTGGAGCACCGGCTCGCCGTCGAGCAGCCGCTCGACGCCGCCGATGAGCACCAGCTCCTCGATCGTGCGCTGAAGCTCCGCCTCCAGCGGCACCCAGATCCGGTCGCGCGCCGCCGCGTCATCCCACAGGTCCACGTAGCGCCGCGCGATCCCCAGGTCGGCCTTGGCGCAGCCCATCTCGGCGTTGGACAGGACGCTGGTGAAGAACGGCCACTCGGCGGCCATCCGCCGCAGCAGCTCCAGCCCGTGTCGCTCGCGCGCGTGGCGCAGCGCCGTGCCCAGGCCCAGCCAGGCCGGCAGCACGATCCGCGCCTGCGTCCAGCTGAACACCCACGGAATCGCCCGTAGATCCTCGATCCCGCCCGCCTCGGTGCGCTTGGCGGGCCGGCTGCCCAGCCGCAGGCGGCCGATCTCGTGCACGGGCGTGACCGCCTCGAAGAAGGCGACGAAGTCCGGATCGTCGTGGACGATCGATCGGTAGACCGCCGCCGAGTCCTCGGCCATCTCGGCCAGGAGCCGCGCGAACCGTTCTGACTCGTGGTGGGGCTGGGCCCGCCGCGTGGCCAGCGTGGCGCTGGCGGCCAGTTCGAGCTCGCGGTGGGCGATCTCGGGCACGGCGTATTTGGCGGTGAGCACCTCGCCCTGCTCGGTCATCTTCAGCCGGCCGCGCACCGTGCCCGGGGGCAGCGACAGGATCGCGCCGTTGGTGGGGCCGCCGCCCCGGCCGACGGCGCCGCCGCGGCCGTGAAAGAAGCACCAGCTCACCCCCTGGCCGGCCAGGACCTCGGCGAGGCGCACCTGAGCCGTGTACGCCGCCCACGCGGAGGCGAGATACCCGACGTCCTTGTTGGAGTCCGAGTAGCCGATCATGATCTCCTGCTCGTCGCCCACCGCGCGCAATGCCTCGCGGTAGACCGGCATGTCCAGCAGCCGCTCCATCGTCTGCGGCGCCGCCAGGAGGGTCGCGCCCGCCTCGAACAGCGGCACGACCCGGAGCCGCGCCATGGCGCCGCCCGCTCGGCAGAGGCTGGCCTCCTTCATCAACAGGAGCACCTCGAGGATGTCGGCCGGGCCCTCGCTCCCGGAGACGATGTAGGTCTGGATCGCCCCGCGGTCGCGGTCCTTAAGCGTGGTGCGCAGCGTGCGGAAGGTGCCGATCGTCTGCTGCGTGGTCTCTGAGAAGCGGTCGATGTCGGTGGGGATCAGGGGCCGCCGGTCGGCGATCTGGTCCTGCAGGAGCGCCAGCCGCTCGTCCTCGGACAGGCCCTCGTAGTCCTCGCAGACCCCCAGCGCGCCGTAAATCTCGGCCAGCGCCCGACGATGGACACGGGCGTGCTCGCGGATGTCCAGGCGCGCGAAATGAAACCCGAACACCTCCACTTGGCGGATGACGTCGCGCAGGTCAGAGCCGGCGGTGAGCGCCCCCTGCCCCTGGCACAGCGACGCCTCCAGCCGGCGCAGGTCAGACAACAGCTCGTCGGGCTCGATGTAGGCGCCGGCGGCGCGGGCCTGGGTGGCGCGGATGCGCTCGCGCATGAAGGTCAAAGCGCGGCGGTAGGGCTCCTCCGGGTTGAGGCCGGCGAGGCGCTGCGCCAATTCAGGGAAGCGCTCGCCCCCGGCGCCCAGGATCGGCTCGAGCCCGGCGGCGGGACCCGTCAGCCGCTCGGACAGCGACAGCCGCCCGGCGAGCTGCTCGAGCCGGGCCTCCAGGAGCCGCAGGCACTGCTCGCGCATCAGCTCGAGCGCCGCCACCGTCGTCTCGGGGGTGACGAACGGGTTCCCGTCCCGGTCACCCCCGATCCAGGAGCCGAAGCTGAGCAGCGGCGGCACCGTCGCCGGAGGGTCGGAGACCTCCGGGTAGAACTCGGCCACCGCCTCCTCGAGGTCGCGATAGATCCGCGGGATCGCGTCGGCCAGCGTCGAGGAGAAGTGGATGAGGCCGCCGCGCACCTCGTCTGAGACGGTCAGCTCGGCGGCGCGCAGGTCGTCTGAGCCCCACAGCTCCTGCACGGTGGCCAGCAGTCGGCGGCGGGCGTCGGCGGCAGGCGTCTGCGGGCGCTCGTCGAGCTCACGCAGAACCCCGAACACGCGCGCGAGCTTGTCGATCGTGGTCCGCCGCCGCGCCTCGGTGGGGTGCGCGGTCATCACCAGCCGCAGCTCGGCGTTGTCAAGCACGTCGGCGAGGTCGTCCCAGGTCGCACCGGACGCGTGCAGCGCCGACACCACGTGGCGCAGCGAGCCGGTGCGCGGGCGCTCGGGGTCCGCGGAGTCCCGGGCGCGCAGGCGTCGCACGCGCTCGTTGTCCTCGGCCAGGTTCACGAGCTGAAACCACCGGGTGAGCGAGCGCACCAGCACCTCGGTCTCATCCAGCGTGAGGCCGGCCACGAGCTCGGCCAGCCGATCGGCGGCTCGCTCGTCCCCGAGGCGCGCCTCCTGACCGAGGGCGACGGCATCGTCGAGCAGACGCAGGGCGTCGGCCCCGCCGCCCATGGCGATGACCTCGCGCAGGACGTCCGTGAGCAGAGCCTCGTCGGCGGCGAAGTCCCTGCGAGCGGCGGTGAGGCTCATCGCCGCAGATGTTCACAGAACGGCAAGGGCCGCCCCGCCCCGGGCGGCCCTCACGATTACGACAGCGTCTCTCCCTCAGCCGGGAACCCGACCGCGAATTCCAACTCCAGGTACTCGTGATCGATGGGCTCCAGCGTGCGGGAGGCCCGCGCCGAGCGCCCGCCGCGGGGGCCCAGCACGTGGCGCAGCCTCTGTCCCAGACCGTCCTTGCGGAGGGTCAGTCCGCTGCGAGAGCGGCGACGGATGCGGCGAGCGGTCAGGCCGGCCTCGAAGACCTCGTCGGGGCCTGGTCCGGCGCGTGTTGACTGTGGGCCCCTGCCGGTGCGTGAGAGCAGCAGGAACTCATCTCGGTTGAGATTCATGGTGCTTGTCCTTGTACACAGTGGATGTTTGCCAACGCGCAGGTGTCACCGTCCACGCAGCACTGAGTGACTCACCGGAGTGAGTGTCACCTGGGTGCGCGGTGGTGGGTGCGCTGATGCAGCTAGGTCGGAGCTGGCGCGGTGCCGCTCAGACGCGGAGTCCGGCTAGTTGCCGGTGAACCTGTATGTGGACACGGTGGTCTCCAATCGATCGTGAACGCGGGTTTGGGCACAAAAAAAGCGACCCTTGGGGTCGCCCTTGCTTCGAGTTCGCTGTGCGCTGGCTCTGGTCAGCCTGCGCTCCTCGCAGCAAGGGCATCAAGATTGCGGGCGGCATCGACGCGCCCGGTCAGCAGGCGTGCGTCGCCATACATCCCGAGCCAGCGGCTATCCGCGCCGCCCGCCTGCATGCCGAAGCCGGCGCAGTGCGCCGTCTTGGCCGTGAGAGTGATGTCGAAGGTGCTCGCCATTGAGGTGACTCCAATAAGGATCCTCGGCAGAGTAACTCACGGAGTGGCGGAATGCAAGCAATTGACACAAAGAATTTGCACTTCTGTCCGGATCGTGACTTCGTGTGGACCTGCCGGGCCCGTGGATACCCTACGTGAGCCGTGCTCCACATCCACCGTGCCTCCCGCGCCGACGCCCTCGCCGACGCGCTCGCCGCGCTCCTGGCGCAGAGCCCGGACGATCCCTTCGCGCCGGAGGTCGTCGCCGTCCCGACGCGCGGCATGGAGCGCTGGCTGACCCAGCGGATGTCCGCGGTGCTCGGCGCGCGGACCGGCCGCGCCGACGGGATCTGCGCCAACGTCGAGTTCCCCTCCCCGCACCGACTGGTCACCGACGCGGTGGCGGCCGCCTCCGGGATCGACCCGGCCGCGGATCCGTGGCTGCCCGAGCGCTCCGTGTGGCCGCTGCTCGCCGTGGTGCAGGAGTCACTGCCCGAGCCTTGGCTGGCCACGCTGGCGGCCTACCTGGGCGCCGACACCCCGCCCTCAGACCCGATGCGCCCGGCCCGGCAGAGCCGCCGCCTGACCACCGTCCGCCACCTGGCCGCCCTGTTTGACCACTACTCGCTGCACCGCCCCGAGATGCTCGCCGCGTGGGCCCGCGGAGACGACCTCGACGCCCTGGGCGCTGCGCTGCCGGCGGCCTCCGCCTGGCAGGCCGAGCTGTGGCGCCGGCTGCGCGCCCGCATCGGGGTCCCGGATCTCGCCGAGCGCACGGGCCGGGCCTGCGAGCGGATCGCCGACGATCCGTCGCTGCTGGACCTCCCCGCGCGGCTGGCGCTGTTCGGCTTGACCCGGGTACCGGCCGGCCACCTGCAGATCATGCGCGCGCTGGCGGCCGGCCGCGACCTGCACCTGCTCCTGTTACACCCGTCACCGGCGCTGTGGGAGAAGGTGACACACCGCGCTGAGCGCTCGGCCGGCGCCCGCCGCGACGACGACCGGACCGTCACGTTGGCCGCCAACCGGCTGTTGGCCTCGTGGGGGCGGGACTCGCGCGAGATGCAGCTGGTGCTGACGGCGGGCGCGCCGGAGATGTCTGACATCCACCACCCCTCGCCCTCGCCGGCCCAGACCTTGCTCGGCCGGATCCAGCACGACGTGCACGAGGATCGCGGCGCGCCGGGAGCGCCGCTGCCGGGGGCGGTGGATGAGCGTCCCGTGCTGGCGCCCGATGACCGCAGTGTCGAGATCCATTCGTGTCACGGCCGCGCGCGCCAGGTGGAGGTGATCCGCGACGCGATCCTGCACACGCTGGCCGACGACCCCGCGCTCGAGCCGCGCGACGTGATCGTCATGTGCCCGGACATCGAGGCCTTCGCGCCCCTCATCCAGGCGACGTTCGGGGCCGGCGAGCCCGACGGCGACGGCTCGGTGGACCTCCGCGTGCGTCTCGCCGACCGATCGCTGCGCCAGACCAACCCGGTCCTGGGCGTGGCGGCACAGCTGCTCGAGCTCGCCGAGCAGCGCCTCACCGCATCCCAGTTGCTCGATCTCGCCGACCGCGGACCCGTGCGCCGGCGCTTCCGGCTCGACGACGATGACATCACCCGCCTGGCCGACTGGATCTCGCAGGCGGGCATCCGCTGGGGCCTCGATGCTCCCCACCGCGCCCCCTACAAGCTCGAGGCGCTGAGCAGCGGCACGTGGCAGACGGGCCTGGAGCGGCTGCTGCTGGGGGTGACGATGACCGAGGACGACCAGCGCCTGTTCTCAGGCGTGCTCCCGCTCGATGACGTCGACAGCCGCGCCATCGACCTCGCCGGGCGCTTCACCGAGCTGGTCGCGCGGGTGGGGCAGGTGGTGCACTCGCTGAGCGCACGCCAGACGCTCCCGGAATGGGCCGAGGCGATCGCGCAGGCGGCTGACGCGCTGACCGCCACCGCGGCCCGCGACCGCTGGCAACGCGCCGAGCTGCAGCGGGTCCTCGACGAGCTCGTGGCCGAGAGCGGGGACACCTCGCCGGCGGAGCTCGCGCCGGCCGAGATACGCGCACTGCTGGCGCGGCGGCTGGAGGGCCGCCCCACCCGCGCCAACTTCCGCACCGGCCACCTCACCGTCTGCACCCTGCAGCCGATGCGCTCGGTCCCCCACCGCGTCGTCTGCCTGCTCGGGCTCGACGACGGCGCCTTTCCGCGCAAGGCCCCGCGCGACGGCGACGACCTCATGCTCGAGCACCCCCACCTGGGCGAGCGCGATCCGCGCAGCGAGGACCGCCAGCTCCTGCTCGACGCCCTGCTGGCGGCGGGCGAGCGCCTGATCGTCACCTTCAGCGGCAACGACGAGCGCACCAACGCGCCCCGCCCCCCGGCCGTCCCCGTCGGCGAGCTGCTGGATGCGATCGATGCCACCGTGCGCTGTGAACAGGGCGTGCCCGCGCGGGAGCACGTGGTGATCCGCCATCCGCTGCAGCCGTTTGACCCGCGCAACTTCATCGCGGGGACGGTCGCCGGCGTGGAGCCGTGGAGCTTTGACGCGGCGGCGCTCGCGGGGGCCCAGGCGCTGGCCGGGCCACGCTCGGAGCCCCGCCCGTTCCTCGATGGGCCGCTAGCCCAGCGGCCCGCGGCGGTGGTCGAGCTGTCTGATCTCGTGCGCTTCGTCGAGCATCCGGTGCGGGCCTTCCTGCGCCAGCGCCTCGGGATCAGCCTGTACTCGGCGGCCGACGAGATCGAGGACGAGATGTCGGTGGAGCTCGACGGCCTGGAGCGCTGGGGGGTGGGCCAGCGGCTGCTCGAGGCTCGGTTGCGCGGCATCGAGGAGCGCACCGCGATCCTGGCCGAGATCGCGCGCGGGACGCTGCCGCCCGGCATCCTGGGCAAGCCGGTGATCGACGACCTCTCGCCGATCGTGTCCGGCATCGTGCAGCGCGCGCAGACGGTGGCGCCCGCCGGGACCGGCCCACGAGGGGAGCCGGTTGACGTGCGCGTCGTCCTGGACGACGGGCGCCTGCTGAGCGGCACCGTCACCGGGGTCAGCGGCGACCTGCTGCTGGCCACCACGTTCTCGCGCGTGTCGGCCAAGCACCGGATCGCCGCCTGGGTGCGGCTGCTCGCGCTCACGGCCAGCGCCCCCGAGCGGCCGTTCGCCGCGGCCACGGTCGGGCGCGGCCAGGGTCACGGCGACGTGCGGACGGCCCGGATCGAGCCGCTCGGCGATGACGCCGACGCGCGGCTCGGAACGGCGCGGGCCGAGCTGGCGGTCCTGATGGACCTCTATGACCGCGGCATGCGCGAGCCGCTGCCGATGTTCTGCCTGACGTCCGCCGCCTTTGCCGAGGCGGCGCGCCGGGGGCAGGACGGCCACGCGGCCGCCGTCAAGGCGTGGGAGACCGAGTGGAACTTCGACAAGGAGGACCGCGAGCCCGAGCACCAGATGGCCTTCGGCGGCGTGCTCACGCTCTCCGAGGTGCTGGTCATCGCGCCCGGTGACGGCGAGGCCGGCGAGGGCTGGCTCGAGGCCGAGGACTCGCGTTTCGGGCGCCTGGCCCGCCGGCTGTGGGAGGGCGTGCTGGCCCGCGAGGAGGTGCGCGCCCGGTGAGCGCCGGCGCGATCCCGCTTCAGCCCGTCGAGTTCGATCCGTGCGGGGAGCTGCCGCACGGGGTGACCGTTCTGGAGGCCAGCGCCGGGACCGGCAAGACGTACACGATCGCGGCCCTCACGGCGCGCTACGTCGCCGAGGGGATCGACCTGGAGCGACTGCTGCTGGTCACCTTCACCCGTATCGCCACCGGCGAACTGCGCGAGCGGGTGCGCGAGCGGCTGGTCAGCGTCGAGCGCGGCCTGGCCCGGCGGCTGGGCGGGGCGCCGGCGCCAGAGGACGAGGACCCGGTGGTGACGCTGCTGGCCCGCGGGGACGCCGAGTTTCATCGGGAGAACCTGGCGCGCGCCATCGCCAGCTTCGACGCCGCCACCATCGCCACCACGCACGGCTTCTGTCAGGAGATGCTCGGCGGCCTGGGCATCGCCGGCGACCTCGAGCCCGACGTGACCTTTGTCGAGGACCTCTCGGACCTGGTCGACGACGTGGTCGACGATCTCTACATCCGGCGGTTCTCGCCCCAGCGGCTGAACCCCGACGGCACGGCGGCGTTCGGGCGGGCCGAGGCCGGGGCGATCGCCCGCGCAGCGGTCGACAACCCCTCGGCGCGGATCGTGAGCGAGGACAGCGCGGTGCCGAAGCTGCGCCTGGGGCTGGCCGAGGCGGCCCGCCGGGAGTTCGAGGCCCGCAAGCGCGCGCTCATGGTCATGACCTACGACGACCTGGTCGAGCGGCTCAAGAGCGCGCTGGCCGGGCCCGGTGGCTCCGCCGTCGCCGCCC
Source organism: uncultured Actinomycetota bacterium (assembly GCA_963758035.1). Taxonomy (GTDB): domain Bacteria; phylum Actinomycetota; class Thermoleophilia; order Solirubrobacterales; family Solirubrobacteraceae; genus Palsa-465. The sequence goes on along the minus strand of CAVWTW010000007.1, from coordinate 256,374 downwards.
AGTTGCGCGCGCGCTATGAGGTGGTGCTCGTCGACGAGTTCCAGGACACCGATCCGGCCCAGTGGGAGATCCTGCGCCTGGCCTTCGGAGGCGGTCCCGCCCACCCGGCCACCCTCGTGCTGATCGCCGACCCCAAGCAGGCGATCTACGCCTTCCGCGGCGCCGACGTGTACGCCTACCTCGAAGCCGCCCGCGCGGCCGAGACCCGGGCCACGCTCCCGATCAACTGGCGTTCTGACCAGGGCCTGATCGACGCCCACGACGCGCTCTTCTCCGGCGTCAAGCTCGGCCACGAGGGGATCGCCTACCGCCAGGTGCGCGCCGCCGAGGCGCACCAGGCGCCGGGGCTGACCGGCGCGCCGGTGGCGGCGCCCCTGCGGTTGCGCGTGGCGCTGCGCACGGACCTGCCCCAGACCCCGCGGGGCTATGCCCGGGCGGCGGATGCGCGCCGCCACGTCGTCTGCGATGTCGCCGCTGACATCGTCGCGCTGCTGAGCTCCAGCGCGCGGGTGGCCGCGCCCGCCACCGGCTCCGAGGCCGTGCAGCCCGCCCACATCGCGGTGCTGGTCCGGACCAACCGACAGGCCGCGATGATCCGCGAGGCCCTCGAGGACGTCGGCGTGCCGGCGGTCATCAACGGAGCGGGGAGCGTGTTCGGCACCGAGCCCGCCCGCCAGTGGCTGCGCCTGCTCGAGGCGCTGGAGCGCCCGGCGTCGATCGCCCGCGCCCACTCGGCGGCGCTCACCGCGTTCGTGGGCTGGCCGGCCGAGCGCCTGGCCCAGGCCGACGGCGACTCCTGGGAGTGGGAGGAGGTCCATCGCCGCCTGCACGAGTGGGCGCGCGTGCTGCGGACCCGGGGCGTGGCGTCGCTGCTGGAGACCGTCATGCGCGACGGCACCGAGGGGCCGGCACTGGCCGCGCGCGTGCTGGGCGAGGCCACCGGGGAGCGCAGCCTCACCGATCTGCGCCACGTCGGACAGCTGTTGCACGCCGCAGCCTCCGAGGAGCAGCTCGGCGCGACCGCACTCACGGCGTGGCTGCGGACCCGCGTCGCCGAGGCCGAGGTCGACACCGCCGACGAGGAGCGCAGCCGCCGGCTGGAATCGGATGCCGAGGCGGTGCAGGTCCTCACCATCCACCGCAGCAAGGGCCTGGAGTTCCCCGTCGTCTACCTGCCCTTCCTGTGGGAGGCCGGCTACATCCCCGACAAGCCGCCGCGCCCGGTCTTCTTCCACGATCCCGAGGCCGGGGACGACCGCACCATCGACGTCGCCCTCCAGGGCGGCGACTTCGCCCGCCACAAGGAGCAGTTCATCCGCGAGCAGCGGGGCGAGGACCTGCGCCTGGCCTACGTGGCGCTCACCCGCGCGCGCCATCAGGCCGTGGTCTGGTGGGCGGGCTCGTTCGACAGCCGCGACTCGCCGCTGGGGCGGCTCCTGTTCGCGCGGACCGACAGCGGCGACGTGGAGCCCAGCGGCGGCTCGACCCCGTCAGACCAGGCGGTCGTCAACCGGTTTCGCGCGCTGGCTGACGCCACCGGAGGCCCCGGACACACCATCAGCGTCGAGCGCTCCCGCAAGGGCGAGGCGGCGAGCTGGCGCGCGGAGCGCACGCCCGCCGCCGCGCTGGCCGTGGCGGCGTTCACGCGCGATCTCGACCTGCGCTGGCGGCGCACCTCCTACAGCGACATCACGGCCGGCAGCCACGAGGAGTGGGTGACCAGCGAGCCCGAGCAGCCGCTGCTCGCCGACGAGCCTCCGGTGCCCGGGCCGGCCGCCGGGCCCCCGACCACCGACGCGGCCCCGATGCCGGACGACGAGGTCCCCGTGGCGCTCTCCGCCATGCCCGCCGGCGTGGACGTCGGGACCTTCGTGCATCGCGTCATGGAGGTCACCGACTTCACCGCCTCCGACATCGAGGGCGAGCTGGCCGCGCGGATCGCGGAGGTCCAGGGGCGCCGGGCGGTCGACGTCGGGCCGGCCGGCGCGCTCGTCACGGGGCTGCGTGCCGTGCTCGAGACTCCGCTCGGACCCGTGCTGGGCGACCGGCGGCTCTGCGACGTGCCTGGCCGCGACCGCCTCGACGAGCTGGGCTTCGAGCTGCCGCTGGCCGGCGGCGACCGGCCGAGCGGGTGGCTGACGCTGCAGCGCATCGCCGGCGTCCTGCGCGCCCACACCAGCCCCGAGGACCCCCTGGCCGGGTACGCCGAGCGCCTCGACGACGCGCGGTTGCGCCAGAGCGTCCGCGGCTATCTGACCGGCAGCCTCGACCTGGTGGTCCGGATAGCGGACCCCGCCCGCCCCGATCCGGCAGGGGCGCGCTTCGCCGTCCTTGACTACAAGACCAACTGGCTCGGCGCCCCCGACGAGCCGCTCACCGCGCGCCACTACCGGCCGGAGGCGATGGCCGCGGAGATGCTGCGCCACCACTACGCGCTGCAGGCGCTGCTCTACGCGGTCGCCCTGCATCGCTTCCTGCGCTGGCGGCTGGCCGGCTATGACCCGGCGGTCAACCTCGCCGGCGTCGTCTACCTGTTCGTGCGCGGGATGACCGGCGCCGACGGGCCGGCCGGCGATGGGCCGCGCACCGGCGTCTTCGGATGGCCGGCTCCGCCCGGCCTGGTGCCGGCGCTCAGCGACGCGCTTGACCACTCCGACCCACCCACCCCCGGGCGATGACCGTGAGCGAGCCCTCAGCACCCGCCCGCGAGCGCGACCCCTTCGCGGCACGTTTCGCGCTGCACGCGTCGGGCCTGTTGCGGGAGTTCAACGAGGCGGGCGTGGTGGACGCCGCCGACGTCCACGTCGCCCGCGAGCTGGCTCGGCTGGCCGGCGAGGACGACGAGACCGTGCTGCTGGCCCTCGCGCTTGCCGTGCGCGGCCCGCGGCTGGGCCACGTGCATGTCGACCTCGAGCGGATCCGCGACACCGCGGCGGTCGATGCCGAGGAGCCGATCGACCTCGCCGCGCTGGACTGGCCCGAGCCCCGGGCTTGGATCGCGCGGGTGAGCGCCAGCCCGCTGGTGGCGACCGGCGATCGCCCCGTCGCCGGGGAGGTGCGCCCGCTGCGACTCGTCGGCTCGTGGCTGTACCTGGACCGTTACTGGGCCGAGGAGGTCGGGGTCGCCCGCTCGCTGCGAGCGATGGCCGCCGACCCCGTGTCGGGCGTGGATACCGAGCTGCTCGCCGATGGCCTGTCGCGCCTGTTCGGAGCCGAGGCGTCCGGGCGCCAGTCACAGGCGGCGGCGAGCGCTGTGACGCACCGATGGTCGGTCGTGGCCGGAGGCCCCGGCACGGGGAAGACGACGACGGTGGCCCGGATCGTCGCCCTCATCTGCGAGCAGGCGGCCGCGGCGGGCGCAGCGTTCCCGCTGGTCGCGCTGGCCGCGCCGACGGGCAAGGCGGCGGCGCGCCTGCAGGAGTCGGTGCACGCCGAGGCCGTGAAGCTCGACGTTGCCCCGGAGGTCCGCGACCAGCTCCTCACGCTGCGCGCCTCCACCATCCATCGCCTGCTGGGATGGCGCCCGGGGAGCAACAGCCGCTTCCGCCACGACCGCAACCAGCGCCTCGCCCACGACGTCGTGATCATCGACGAGACGTCGATGGTCTCCCTGTCGCTGATCGCACGGCTGATCGAGGCGCTGCGCTCCGGGGCGCGCCTCATCCTCGTCGGCGACCCTGGGCAGCTGGCCTCCATCGAGGCCGGCGCGGTCCTCGGCGACATCGTGGCCGGTGAGGACGACGTCGCCCCCGGCATCGTGGTGCTGGACCGGGTCCATCGCTTCGGCGGCGGGATCGCCAGGTTGGCGGCCGCGATCCGCGCCGGCGACGGCGACGCCGTGATGGAGCTGCTGCGCGCGGGCGGCGACGACGTCGTCTGGCTCGACGGCGACGTGGCCGAGCAGGACGCACTGCCCCTGGTGTCACAGGCCGCGCTGGCCGCGGCCCGGACCACGATCAAGGCGGCGCGCGCCGGCCGTGCGCGCGACGCGCTCGATGCGCTGGGATCGTTCCGGATCCTGTGCGCCCACCGCCGCGGGCCCTACGGCGTGGCGACGTGGACGGCGCGGATGGAGGGCTGGCTCGCGGCCGACCTCGCCGGCCTGGACCCGGAGGACCGCTGGTACGTCGGCCGCCCCCTGCTGGTCAATGAGAACGACTACGAGCTGCGCCTCAACAACGGGGACACCGGCGTCGTCGTGTCGCTCGGGGACGGCCGCGTCGCCGCCGCCTTCGCCCGCGGGGAGGAGACGATCGAGCACAGCCCCAGCCGGCTCGGCGCGGTCGACACCGTCTACGCCATGACCGTGCACAAGAGCCAGGGGTCGCAGTTCGCCGGCGCCGCCGTCCTGCTGCCTTCCCCGGAGTCGCGCATCCTCACCCGGGAGCTGCTCTACACCGCGGCCACCCGCGCCCAGCGGCGGCTCATCCTCGCTGGGACCGAGGAGAGCGTGCGCGCAGCCGTGGGGCGGCCGGTCGCACGGGCCTCGGGGCTCGGCCGCCGACTGTGGGGCGACCTGGCCGGATAAGCCACGTCGGCGATCAGTGTGAGACTCTTTCACCGCTGACGTTTGCGATACGACGAGGGGCGACATGATCGAGAGACTCGGGACCTGGGCAGCGCGGCATCGGCGGCTGGTGATCGTCGGCTGGGTGGTGGCGCTGGTGGCGGTGGCGATCGGCAGCCACGCGCTTGGCGGGGTCTACAGCGACACGCTCACGATCCCGGGCAGCACGGCCCAGCACGGGCTCGACCAGCTCAAGGCCCATGACAAGACCGCGGGAGGGCAGAGCGGACAGGTCGTGTTCGTCGACAAGGGCGGGTCGGTCTCGTCCCAGAGCTCCGCGATCGACCAGTCGCGCTCCAACCTGCAGAAGCTTCCCCACGTCCTCGCGGTCTCCGATCCGCTCAGCCAGGGCACGGTCTCCAAGGACGGCGGCACTGCCTACGCCACGGTCAACTTCGACACCAACCCGCAGAGCCTCGGCGACTCCTACATCTCGCAGGTCGACGAGGCCGTCGCACCGGCGCGCAAGGCAGGTGTGCACGTCAGCTACGGCGGGCAGCTGGGACAAGCGGCGGCGCCCAAGCCCAACGACGTGGCCTCCGAGCTGATCGGCATCACCGTGGCCCTGATCGTGCTGCTGGCCGGCTTCGGGAGCGTGATCGCCGGCGTCCTCCCGCTGCTCAGCGCGATCATCGGCGTGTTCACCGGGCTGGGCCTGCTGGGGATGGTCGCCGCCGCGGTCAGCTTCGGCACGAGCTCGCCGACCCTGGCCACGATGATGGGGCTCGGCGTCGGCATCGATTACGCGCTCTTCCTCACCACGCGCCATCGCCAGCGCCTGATGGACGGGGAGGACCCGATGGCGGCGATCCACTCCACGCTGGCCGGGAGCGGCCGGTCGATCGTGATCGCCGCCACCACCGTCGTCATCGCCATGTGCGGGCTCTACGCGTCGGGGATCACCTTCATCGGCAAGCTGGGTCTCGCCGCCGCGATCACCGTCGCCGTCGCCGCCCTGTCGGCGCTCACCCTCGTGCCCGCCCTGCTCGCGGTGGCCGGCACCCGGATCGACCGCTGGCACGTCCGCACGCCGGTGGCCGAGCCCAACAATCCCACCGGGCCCCTGCACCGCTACACCGCGAGGCTCGAGGCCCATCCCTGGCGATACGCGCTCAGCGGCATTCTCGTCCTCCTCATCCTCGCCATCCCGGTCCTCTCGATTCGCGTCGGCCACGTCGGCCCCGGATCGGAGCCGACGAGCTACAGCGAGCGCCAGGCCTTTGACGCGATCGACCGTGGCTTCGGACCGGGCGCCAACGGGCCGCTGACGGTCGTCGTGACCCTGCCCGCCTCGGCCACCGATCAGGACCGCTCGTCGCTCGAGCAGTCGCTGCCCAAGACGCTGGCCGCCACCCCGGACGTCGCCTCGGTGACGCCGTTCCAGGCCAGCTCTGACGGCAAGCTGCTGATCGGCAAGGTCGTCCCCAAGAGCGGACCCGAGAGCGACGACACCGCGTCACTCGTGGCCCAGCTTCAGGACGACGTCCTGCCCGGCGCGCTGCACGGCCAGCAGGCCACGGGCTATGTCACCGGCACCACGGCGGCGACGATCGACTTCCAGAACACGGTCTCCTCGCGGCTGCCGATCATCATCGGCGTCGTCCTGCTGGCGGCCTTCCTGCTCCTGCTGGCGGCGTTCCGCAGCCTGGTGCTCGCGCTCAAGGCGGCGGTGCTCAACCTCCTGTCGATCGGCGCCGCCTACGGGATCATCGTCGCCGTCTTCCAATGGGGTTGGGGCGCGAGCCTGCTGGGCATCAGCGGCACCGTCCCCATCGAGTCCTACGTGCCGATGATCATCTTCGCCATCGTTTTCGGCCTGTCAATGGACTACGAGGTGTTCCTGCTGTCACGCATCCGCGAGCACTGGCTCGCCGAGCACGACAACATGCACAGCGTCGCCACCGGCCTCAGCGAGACCGCCCGCGTCATCAGCTGCGCGGCGCTGATCATGGCCAGCGTGTTCTTCGCCTTCCTGCTCTCCACGAGCGTGGTGGTGAAGATGCTGGCGCTGGGCCTCGGCGCGAGCGTGATCATCGACGCGACGCTCATCCGCCTGCTGATCGTGCCGTCGCTGATGTTTGTGTTCGATCGCGCCAACTGGTGGATCCCGGCGTGGCTGGATCGCGTGCTCCCGCGGCTCGAGCCCGAGCCGGCCGGCGTCCCCGCCTCCGCGGCGGAGATGCCCCCGGTCGTCCCGCCTCCGGCTGCGGCAGGGTGATCCGCTAGAGCCCGCGCGCGAGGTGGTAGTAGGCGCTGTTCCAGCGCAGTTCGTTGGCGAACTGCGGGATCGTGGTGTCCTCGTCGATGACGAGCAGCTCGATCCCGGCGATCTCGGCCAGGTCATACAGCGCCTCCATCTTCAGCGCCGTCGTGAACACGCTGTGGTGCGAGCCCCCGGCCATCAGCCACGCCTCGGCCGCCGTTGAGAGCTCCGGGCGCGGCTCCCACACCGCCCGGGCCACCGGCAGGCGCGGCAGCTCCTCATCGGGCGCCACGACGTCCACCTGGTTGGCCACGAGCCGGAGGCGACCGCCGATATCGATGAGGCAGACCAGCACCGCCTGGCCCGGCGGCGCGGTGAAGACGAGGCGCACGGGATCCTCGCGGCCGCCGATCGAGAGCGGGTGGACCTCGCACGAGGGGCGCGCGCCGGCGATCGAGGGGCAGATCTCGAGCATGTGCGCGCCGAGCACCTTGGCCGGCCCGGGACCCAGGTGGTAGACGTAGTCCTCCATGAACGAGGTGCCGCCCGAGAGGCCGCGAGCCATCACCTTGAGCACGCGCAGCAGCAGCGCCGTCTTCCAGTCGCCCTCCGCGCCGAACCCGTAGCCGTCGGCCATCAACCGCTGCACGGCGATGCCAGGCAGTTGGCGCAGGCGGCCCAGGTCCTCGAAGGTGTCGGTGAAGGCCCCGAAGCCGCCGTCGAGCAGTGTCGCCCGCAGGCCCACCTCGATCTGCGCCGCCTGGACCAGTGACTCGCGCCGCTCACCGTCAGGGCGCAGCTCGGGCACGAGCTCGTACTCCTCCTCATAGCGCTCGAGCAGCTCCTCGACGGCCGCCTCGCGCGCGTGCTCCACCGCATCGGAGAGCCCGTCGACGCCGTAGCCGTTGACGGAGGCGCCGAGGGTGATCTGGGCGCCGGCCTTGTCGCCCTCGGTGACCGCGACGTCGCGCATGTTGTCGCCGAACCGCGCGATCCGCAGCCGCTGGGCCTCCTGCCAGCCGCACGCCGCGCGGATCCAGATCCCGATCCGCTCCTGCACGAGGCGGTCGGACCAGTGGCCGACGACGGTCTTGCGCGACACCCCCATCCGGCTCTCCATGTAGGCGAACTCCCGATCGCCGTGGGCCGACTGGTTGAGGTTCATGTAGTCCATGTCGATCTGGCCCCAGGGCAGCTCGCGATCGAACTGCGTGTGGAGGTGCAGCAGCGGCTTGGTCAGCGCGTTGAGGCCGCCGATCCACATCCGCGCCGGAGAGAACGTGTGCATCCATGCGATCACGCCGACGCAATCCTCGTCGGCACTGGCCTCCGAGAGCACCCGGCGGATCGCGTCGGCGTCGGTCAGCGGCTCGCGGTCGACGACGGCCACGGGGATGGCCGGGCTGTCGTTGAGCGCCTCGGCCAGTGTGCGCGAGTGCTCATGCACCTGCCGGAGGGTCTCCTCGCCGTACAGATGCTGGCTCCCGGTGAGAAACCACACCGAGCCTCTGCTCTCGTCGATCACGCGCGCATCATATGCAACGAGGCGGCGTCGAAGCGCTTCGACTACCCCGCGGGAGCAGTGCCCGTGCCCGGCGGCGACAGCGCCGCCGCGAGCGCCGTCCCGTCGGGCGATCCCAGCCCGGTACACGCGTCCCAGCCGGTGCGGGCGGCGTAGGAGCCGTTGTCGCCCGAGGTGATGTCGTGGAACGACGCCGTGCCCAGCAACGGGTACAGGAGCGGCTGCGCGAACCCGAGCGGCGCGCCGAGCTGCTCGTTGAGGAGCGCGGTCAGCCCAGCCCACAGCGGTGCCACGGCGCTCGTGCCGCCGATCGTCTCCTGCGCGCCGTCGACGCGGATCACGTAGCCGGTCTGCGGATCGGCGTCGCCGCTCACGTCCGGGACGCCGCGCCCGGTGGCCTGCGTGTCCACGTTGACCGGCAGGCTGGCGTTGGCCTGATAGCTGGGCACCGCGAACTGGCGGCTGATGCCGCCGCCCGTCGCGCCGTCGCCCGGGTCGTTCCACACCGTCTCCGATGCGATCGTGGCACCCGAGGCGCGCAGCGAGGTCCCGCCGCAGGCCAGCGCGTGGGGCGCGGAGGCCGGGAAGTCGACGTGCTGCTCGCCGTCGGTGACCCCGTCGGTCGAGCCGTTGTCGCCCGCGGCCACCGTGACCGTGACGCCAAGCCCGGCCGCCTCGGTGAGGATCTGCTCCATCTGCGTGCGGGCCTGCTGGGACCACGCGTCCTCTGACTCGCCCCAGCTCACGGACACCACCGACGGCTTGTGCGTGGTGTCGTGCACCGCGGTCGAGACCGCGTCGATGAAGCCCTGGTCGGTGTTGGGAGCGAAGTACACGGCGATGGCCACCCCCGGCGCGACCGCGCCCACCACCTCGATGTCCAGCATCACCTCGCCGTCGGCGTTGTCGTCGACGCCCGGCGCGTTCTGCCCGCCGTCGACCGAGACCGCGGTGACGCTGGGCGCGCTCAGGCCCAGCCCCTGGAAGTAGGTGGTGAGGTCGCTGGTGTCAAAACCGCCGCCCAGCTCGACGATGCCGACGGTCTGGCCGTTACCGGTCGTCCCCGACGGGAACGCATAGGCCTGGGCCACCTGGACCGGCGTGAACGACGCCGCGGGATCCGCCTGCGCGTGCCGGCGCAGCCGGGTGCGCGCCTGTGGCCGGTCGTCCATTCCGAACACGCCGGTGACGACGTCGCCGAGCTCAGCGGGAATCGTGAGCCCACCGGACCGGCCGCGGTACTCGCCCCCGCCGTTCGCGGCCTGGTAGCGCCCTTCCATCTTTGCCTCGAAGGCGTCGACCGCCGCCTGTAGCGGGCCACGTAGCTGCACCGCGCGGCGCGCCGAGTCCAGAGCGGTGACGGTGAGCCCGGCGTCATGGGCGAAGCTCGCCACCGCCCGGAGGTCCTCGTCGGCGGCCCCGTGCGTGTCGGCCCAGTCCTCGCGCGCGGCGAGCCGCCGCTGCGCCGGGGCGCGCGCGGACTCCGCGTCGACCCAGTCGACGGGCGCGCGTGGACGCACGTAGACGGTCAGCTGGACGTCGGACTGAGGATCGACGTCGCCGACCCGGGTGTCGCCGGGTGGGAGCGTGCGCTCGCTGCCTTGGACGGGAACACGGTCAGACGCTGCCATGGTCTCCCCCTGCGTAGGGTCCCCTTGCTCAGCGCGAGTCTACGCTCCGGGCGCGGGGACCAAGCGCGGGGGGCTACCGCTTGGCCACCTTGGCCAAGAACGTCATCAGGTTGCTGAAGAAGACGTTGTGGGGGAAGGCGGCCGCCGGATCGTTGTGGGCGTAGCTGCCGTGGCGGCTGACCAGCAGCACCTGGCTGCGCGGGATCCGGCTCTGCCTGGCCAGCGCGGCGGCGCCCTTGGTGATGAGGGTGCCGCCGTAGGCGCCGAAGGCGTAGATGCGCAGCGACCGCGGGAGCTTGTGCCCCATCGTGGCGTCCACCCCCAGCACCTTCTGGGCCGGGTTGGCGTTGCCCTGGTCCACGGCGCCGGTGTCGTCGGTGAGGCGCTGGGGGAAGTACCACTCGCTGCCGTCGACGTTGCTCATCCCGGCGCCGGCCAGCATCGCGGCCCAGCGGTTGATCGGCGTGATGGCTCCGGCGCTCGACCAGCCAGCCGGGCTCACGCTGGTATTGAGCTGGCCGACGTGGGCCTGGGCCGCGAACACCAGCTTGGACGTCTTGACGTCGGTGTCGAAACCGAACGTGGCCAGGTTGGTGGCCGGCACCGGCGGCTTGAGCACCGACGGCGTGAGTGAGAACGACTGCGAGCTCGACAGTGTGTTGGGCGCGACGAGCGCGGCGGTCGAGCCGACGGCGGAGAACAGTCCCAGCACCGGCGCCGGGACGCCGGAGAAGGCCAGCCACGGCGTGCTCGTGGCCAGCGTGGCGAGCGCCTTGCGCGCCGCGGGCGCCGAGACGACCTGCGACGAGCTCCCGCCATCGTCGTAGACGAGCCCGCTCAGCTCGTCGGCGCCGGGCGTGCCGCCGAAGTTCCAGGTGGCGTAGGCGGTGACCACGGAGCCGCCCAGCGAGTGGCCGCCGAGGACCACGCGCCCGCCGAGCTTGCGGGCGGCTCCGATCACGTCGTGCAGGTCCTCGACGGCGACCTTCAGACCCCATTGGCGGGCGAAGGGCACCGCCGAGTCGGGGACCGGGTGGATGTGCTGCGTGATGCTGGGATCGGCCAGATAACCCAGGTAGTAGTTGAACATCTGGGTGACCGAGACCTTGTGCTGCTTGGCCAGGTTGAGCTCTGACTGATCCTCGAGCAGGTTCTCGCGGCGCTCCACTGACCACACCTGCCACCCGGGGGCGCGGGAGACGATCCACTGCGCCAGCGGCACGAAGTAGCCGGCGCCGGCCGAGGTCCCGGGCTCCAGCACCAGCACGTTGCGGGCGTGGCGCGAGCCGACCTTGATCACCCCGACCTTGTTGTACTTGGCCGGGGTTCCGGGGGCCGCGTAGCCCTTCATCCAGGTGACGCCGAGCTTGGCGCTCGCCGGTGCCGCCGCCGCCAGACAGATCACGGCCATGGCGAGCATCGCCCCTCGCAGCCGCCGGATACCTCGAGCCATGCCAACTCCTCCTCGTTTACAACAACAAGACGCACGCGGGCCCATGTCTCAAAAGGCCGCGGCCGGAGAGTCTACGGCTCCCGCCGGAAGGCGGGCGGCGGTAGGGTGCGCGCTCATGGATGACGAGAACGCCGGCAGGGCGAGGTTCTGGATCGGCGCCGGCGGCGAGGCGCCCATGTACGTGGAACGGACCGGCTCCGGGGCCCAGGACCGCCCCGCCCTGGTGCTCATCCACGGCGGCGGAGGCCAGGGCCTGGACTGGCTGGGCACGCCCGACGGGCGACCCGGCTGGGCGCCCGAGCTCGCCCGCCGCGGCCATCGCGTCTTCACCGTCGATCGCCCCGGGCACGGGCGCGGTGCCCAGTGGGCCGGCGCGCTCGGAGAGATGGGCGAGCCGCTCCCCGCCGAGGGGCTGGCGGTGCTGTTTCGCTCCCCGGACGGCGTGCACCCCACGGCGCACCTGCACACCCAGTGGCCGGGCGACGGGACTGGGGCGCGCGAGCCGTCATCTGACCCCGCGATCCTCCAGCTGCTGGCGAGCTGCCGCTCGATGCCCACCGACCTCGCCACGGCCCACGCGATCGAGTGCCGGCTGGGCGCCGAGCTGATCGACCGGGTGGGGCCGGCGGTGCTGTTCACGCACTCCGCGGGCGCCCCCGCGGGCTGGCTGATCGCGGCCGAGCGTCCGGAGCTGGTCCGCGCGATCGTCGCGCTCGAGCCCTTCGGTCCGCCGTTTCGCCCTGCCGCGGACGGCCTGCCGGGCCTCCCCCACGGCCTCACCGCCGTCCCGCTGACAGGCCTGAACGACGTCCCGGTGCTGCTCGTCACCGCCGAGGCGTCACTGCTGGGCCACTTCGACACCGAGGTGCGCGACTACCTCACCCAGGCGGGCGCACACGTCCAGCTGCTGCGCCTCGCCGACCACGGGGTCCACGGCAACGGGCACGGGATGATCTTCGAGCGCAACCACCTGCAGGTGCTCGACGTCGTCATGGAGCAGCTGGCCGGCCTGCTCGCTGCCCAGCAAAAGTAAACTTATAGGTTTACTTGCACCGGCTCAGAGCTGGCAGGCCGGGCACCAGTACGTGGTGCGCCCGCCAACGGTCGCGCGGTTGAGGCTGTGGCCATCGCGCGGGCAGTGCCCCTCGCGGCCCCGGGCGGGGATGAACGCCCCGGTGTGCACGCCGCCCTTGCGGATCGCCGAGCGCACCGCGGTGCGCAGCTCGCGGCGCAGGCGGTCCAGGTCCTCATCGCTCAGGCTCGAGGTGGGGCGTGTGGGGGCGATGCGGGCCTGCCACAGCGCCTGATCGGCGAGCAGGTTGCCCACCCCGGAGATCGCGCCCTGGTTGAGCAGTCGCGCCTTCACCGCGGTGTGGCCGGCCCCGACGATCCGGCGAAACGCGTCGCGGCTCACGTCCGCCGCGTCAGGACCGACGTGGCTGAAATCAGGGTTGAGGACGGCGCGCCCGAGCCGGCGCTTGTCGCGCAGCGCCATGCGCGTCCCGTCGTCGAACTCGACGGCGAATCGGTCCCACCGCGAGACATCCTCGCCTTCGTCGACGACGATCCGCCCCGCCATGCCCAGATGCAGGCCCAGAACGGGACCGTCGTCGGTCTCCAACCACAGGAACTTGCCGCGGCGGCGGGCGGTGGCGAAGGTATGCCCGACCAGCCCGGCGGCGATCTCCCCCGGCGCGTGCGGGCGCGAGACGTAGGTGTCGCCGTCGTGGACGCGGGCGATCCGGCGTCCCAGGATCGATTCCAGCGTCCCGCGGGCGCGTTCGGCTTCGGGTAGTTCCGGCATCTTCAGTACCGAGGCTAGTGTCCTGAAGCCGGATGGTTGTGCAGTCCACCATCTAGGCTCAACTGAGAACCCCGCCCCTGTGAGAATCGAGACGCCATGGCCGAGCTGACGATCACCGACTACACCGACCCCGGCTGCCCGTTCGCCTGGTCGGCCGAGCCGTACCGCTGGCGCCTGCAATGGCTCTACGGCGACCAGCTGGATTGGCAGGTCCGGATGGTCGGGCTGGCCGAGGACGGGAGCGTCTATGAGGACAAGGGCTTCACGGCGGAGCGGATGTCCGACTCCTTCCGCCACCTCGGCGCTCAGTACCACATGCCGATGGACACCTCGCTGCGCCCGCGCATGGCCGGCACGATTCCGGCCTGCCGCGCCGTCGTGGCCGTGCGTCGCCACCGGCCCGAGCTCGAGCCCGCGATGCTCCGCGCCCTGCGCGTGCTGCACTTCTCCGGCCACCTGCTCGACGAGCCGGCCACGCTGGCCGCCGCCGCTCAGCGCGTGGGGATCGATCCCGGCGACCTGGAGGGGTGGCTGGCCGAGCCCGAGACCGAGAAGCTCCTGCGCGAGGACATGGCCGAGGCCCGCGCGCCCTCGGCGGGCGCGCTGGCGCTGGTGCACAAGCTCGCCCCCACTGAGAACGGCCATCGCTACACGTGCCCGTCATACGAGGTGGTGCGCGGCAGCGACGGCGAGTCGCTGTCGGTCCCCGGCTTCCAGCCGGTGGCCGCCTACGAGGTCGCCGTGGCCAACCTGGCCCCCGACGCGTCGCGGCGCGAGGACCCCGACGACGTGCGCGAGGCGCTGGAGTGGGCCGGCGAGCCGCTGGCCACGATCGAGGTCGCGACGATCTGCGGAACGGACCTGACCGACGCGCGTGAGCGCCTGGGCCGCGTCGCCGACGAGGTCCATCTCGGCTTCGACGGCCTGTGGCAACTCAACGGCGTCGCCGCGGTCGCCTAGTCTCAGGGTACGGTGAGCAACTCCGTCCAACGCCATCCGCTCGGCCTCACGTGGGTCGAGACGACGAGCATGCGCCGCGCCGCGCACGCCCTGCGCGCCGACGGCCGCGTGTGGCTCATCGATCCCTTCGAGGACCCGGTCGCGCTCAGCGCCGCCACCGAGCTCGGCACCCCGGCCGGGGTCATCCAGCTCCTGGACCGCCACAACCGCGATTGCGGCGCGATCGCCCAGCGCCTGGAGGTGCCGCTGCTGCGCCTGCCCGCGCAGGTGGACGACAGCCCGTTCACGGTGCTCCCGGTCATCACGCGTCCGTGGTGGCGCGAGGTGGCCCTGTGGTGGGAGGCCGAGCGCGCGCTCGTCATCGCCGAGGCAGTCGGCACCGCGCCTGCTTTCACGCTCGGGCGCCGGGTCGGGCTGCATCCCATGCTGCGTCTGCGCCCGCCCCGCGGGCCGCTGACGGCGCACTCACCCGAGCGGCTGTTCGTCGGACACGGTGCCGCGGTCCAATCCGACGCGGCCGCGGCGATCAGCGATGCACTCTCCGGCTCCCTCACCGACATCCCGCAACTGGTGATGAAACTCCCGTCGCTGATCCGCGGCACGTAGGCCCGCCGCCGCGCCGACGTAACGGTGTCAGCGATCTCCGGTACCTGGGTAGGACGATGAAAGTCTTAACGTAATGGAAACTGACGCCGTTTTTACATCCAACGCCGAAAGTCGTAGCGTTCAGGACCGCAGCCGACATTCCGCCCGTTCGGCTGCAATCATCGGTCCTATGAGGGCTCGCGAGCCGCTTGGGGCCACGCATCACAGCGGCGCGCTCGAGCTGAGCGCGACGGGTTCGCGCGTGCCCCGTGGCCTGTCGTCCCCCGCGGGCTTGATCGGTCTCGGCGGCATGCTCATCGCAGCCCTGCTGATCTCGCTCTCGGCCGCGCACACGCAGCTGCTCCTGCCCCAGTCGCTGCGCCAGAGCCTCGGCGGCCTCGCCGGCGCTTTCGGACACGTCGGGCTGGACATCGGCCTGCCCGGGCTGATCGCCGCGATGGTCCTCATGTTCCTGTCCTATACCGTCGCGCTGCGTGCGGCCAAGTTCCTGACGCGCCGCGCCGTGCTGGTCAGCATCGCCGCGATCAACGCACTCGTGCTGGTGGCGCCGCCGCTGCTCTCCACCGACCTCTTCAGCTACATCGCCTACGGGCGGCTGGGCGGCACCTACGGGATCAACCCGTACCTGTACGGCCCCAACGTCATCTCGTTTGACCCGCTCTATCACCTCGTCGGCGCGCAGTGGACGCACACGCCCACCGCCTACGGGCCCTTGTTCACCGCGCTCAGCTATCCCCTGGCGGGGCTGAACATCGCCACCAACGTCTTCGCCTACAAGGGGATCGCCGCGCTCTCGCTGCTGGCGGTGGTGGTGCTCGTCTGGCACGCGGCGCAGCTGCGCGGCATCGATCCGGTCAAGGCGGTCGCGCTGGTCGGCCTCAACCCGGTGATCGTCATCTACGGCGTGGGCGGCGGCCACAACGACCTGCTGATGCTCGCCCTGCTGGTGGCCGGTATCTACGTCCTGCTGCGACAGCGCGAGGGCGCGGGGGGCGCGATGATCATCGCCGCCACGGCGGTGAAGCTGACCGCAGGGATGCTGCTCCCGTTCGCGCTGGCCGCCAGTGCGGGCAGACGCGTGGTCACGTCCGGGCGCGTCCGGATCCTCGCGGGCGCCGCCGCGGCGGCCGTGGTGTTCGGCGTCCTGGGGCTGGTCATGTTCGGCTCGGGCACCCTGCACCTGGTCGCCACCCTCTCCACCATTCAGGGCGACGGCGGCATCCACAGCATTCCCGGCTTCGTGCTGAACGCGATCGGCCTCAAGCGCTTCGACGCCCCCGTGGGCGCGGTGCTGCGCGCCGCCTACCTGGTCAGCGTCGTCTGGCTGATGTGGCGGGTGTGGATCGGCGAGCTGGACTGGATCACCGCCGCGGGCTGGGCGACCGTCGGCCTGCTCGTCTCCGCCGGGCTGCTCATGCCCTGGTACATCGCGTGGCTGATCCCGCTGGCGGCGCTGAGCTCCGACCGGCGGCTGTGGTTCACCGCGATCGGGCTCACCAGCCTCGGCTTGACCTCGCTCTAAGCGCGCGGCCGCCCCGCCCGTGGGGTGCGCGAGACCGGGTTCTGCTGGAGAAGGGCTGCGTGAGCGGTGATCCGGCACGCGCGGCAACGTTCGACCTGGAGAAGTCGACAAACCTCCGTCTCGGGTCCGCGTTTGCCGCGAAAACCATGTGGAGCATGGAAAACGCGGCAAACCTCATGAGCCAGCCGCGATTTGCCGCGTTTTCCAGGTCGCCGAGCCGCTCAGCCCACCCTTCCGAGGCGATGTCGTCGACGTGCGCCCGCGCGCCGGTCAGGCGCCGAGGCTCACAGGTTGACCGAGGCCATCCCGGACTCGTCGTAGCGCTCCCCCGCCGCCGACGGCAGCTCGGCGTCGATCCGCGCCAGGTCCTCGGCGGTGAGCTCCACGTCGACGGCGCCCGCGTTCTGCTCCAGGTACTCACGGCGCTTGGTCCCGGGGATGGGGACGATGTCGTCGCCCTGGGCCAGGACCCAGGCCAGCGCGAGCTGGGCCGGCGTGCAGCCCTTGCCCTCGGCGATCTCCGCCACCTTGGCGGCGAGCTTGAGGTTGGCCTCCAGGTTGTCGCCGGTGAAGCGGGGGCCCCGGCGCCGGAAGTCCCCGGCGTCGAGGTCGTCGGGCGAGGTGAAGCGCCCGGACAGGAAGCCGCGGCCCAGCGGCGAGTAGGGCACGAACCCGATCCCCAGCTCGCGGCACGTCGGCAGGATCTCGGCCTCGACGTCGCGGGTCCACAGCGAGTACTCGGTCTGCAGGGCGGTGACGGGATGCACCGCGGCGGCGCGGCGCAGCGTCTCCGCCGACGCCTCGCTCAGCCCGATATGGCGGATCTTGCCCTCCTTGACCAGCTCGGCCATGGCGCCGACGGTCTCCTCGATGGGGATGTTGGGGTCCACCCGGTGCTGGTAGAAGAGGTCGACGTAGTCGGTGCCCAGCTGCTTGAGCGAGATCTCGATCGAGCTGCGCACATGATCGGGGGAGCCGTCCAGCGGGCCGGTGGTGCTCATGTCCCCGGGGGTGGCGCCATCCATACGACGGGCGAATTTGGTGGCGATCACGTACTCGTCGCGGTGCCCCGCCACGGCGCGGCCGACCAGCTCCTCGTTGGTCAGGGGGCCATAGAGCTGCGCCGTGTCCAGGAAGTTGATCCCCAGCTCGAGCGCTCGCTGGATGGTGGCGATCGCCTCGCCCTCATCGGTCGAGCCGTAGAAGGCCGACATCCCCATGCAGCCGAGTCCGATGGCCGAGACCTCCAGCGTTCCGAGCATTCGCTTCTGCATCAGGTGAGCTCCAATCCGAATCGGGGTTCCCCTCACGATAGAAACGGCGTGTCACGATGCTGTGAATGGCAGCGGCCAAGAGCGAGGCGATCGAGCTGGAGGTGGGCGAGCGCACGGTGCGCATCTCCAGCCCCGACCGCGTCTACTTCTCAGCCCGGGGCGAGACCAAGCTCGACCTGGCCCGCTATTACATGAGCGTCGGCGACGGGATCGTCCGGGCCCTGCGCGAGCGGCCCTGCATGCTGCATCGCTTTCCCTCCGGCGTCGACGGCGACAAGGTCCACCAGAAGCGCGTGCCCAGGGGCGCGCCGCCATGGCTGGAGACGGTGCGCATCACCTTCCCCCGCTTCAACCGCACCGCGGACGAGCTGTGCGTCACCGAACTGGCCAGCGTGATCTGGGCGGTACAGATGTCCACGGTGGAGTTCCACCCGTGGAACTCCCGGCGTGCCGACGTTGAGCATCCCGACGAGTGGCGCATCGACCTGGACCCGATGCCCGACTGCCCGCTTGACCGCGTGCGCCGCGTCGCCCGCACCGCCCACGAGGTCCTGGAGGAGATCGGCGCCGTCGGCTGGCCCAAGACCTCCGGGGGCCACGGGATCCACATTTACGTCCGGACCGCGCCCGAGCACGGCTTCGGCGACGTGCGTCGCGCCGCCCTGGCCTTCGCCCGCGAGGTGGAGCGCCGCGCGCCCGATGACGCCACCACCACGTGGTGGCGCAAGGACCGCGACCCGACCAAGGTATTCGTCGACTACAACCAGAACGCCCGCGACCACACGATCGCGTCGGCCTACTCGGTGCGCGGCAACGTGGAGGGCACCGTTTCGGCGCCCATCACCTGGGACGAGGTCGACGACGTGCAGCCCCAGGACCTCACCATCGCCACGATGCCCGACCGCTTCGCCCGGCTCGGCGATCTGCACGCCGGGATCGATGACGCGGTGTTCTCCCTGGCGCCGTTGCTGGAGTGGGCCGAGCGCGACGAGCAGGCCGGCGAGGAGACCCCGCCCGAGCCCGCAGCCTAGATCGGCGCGTCCAGGCCATAATGAGGTCTATTGTCATGCCGGAGTTGTGAGCGTCAGACCCCAAAGAGGAGGGTGACTTCGATATGTGGCAGGGAATGCGGCGAACCGCCCTATGGGGCGCTCTTGCTCTCAGTGGCGTGGCGATGCTGGCGCCGGCAGCCGATGCGGCGATCACGCCGACCATCAGCCTCGACCAGAGCGCCGGGAAGACTGCCGGCTCCACGGCCAATCTCGGCGTCGATCTGCAGTTCGCCCCCACAGGGAGCGACTCACCGCAGCACATGACGCTCAACCTGCCTCCCGGCCTGCTGGCCAACGCGTCGATCAACAATGGCGCCTGCCTGAAGACCGTCGATCTCGACGACAGCGCCTGTCAGGTGGGAAGCGGGACGGTCACGGCCTACGCGTTCGGCACGGTGCCCATCCCGGCCAACGTCACCTTCGACCTCGTGCCGCCGCCGGCGGCCGGTGATCTCGCCGGGCTGGCGGTCAACAGCAACGGCACCCAGATCGGCGCGACCGCGGACATCAAGGTCCGTCCCTCGGGCGATCCCGATGGCGTGGGGATCACCATCGGCTTCCTGCTGCCCAATACGCTCTTCGGGACCCCGATCTCGATCCACGAGATCAGCAGCACGTTCGACGGCCTGCGCTACCCCGCCACCTGCCCGGCGACGCCCCGGAGCTTCGCCGTCTCGGCCGACTCCTACGGCGACGCCACGGTCCACACCGTCAGCGCGCCGCTCGCGGTCACCGGTTGCTCGTCCCTGGCGTATTCGCCCGCCTTCGCGGTGACCGCCACGCGCGATAGCGCCGACAACAAGGTCAAGGTCGTCACCCAGGTCACCCAGAGCGCAACGGAGGCGCCGAGCCGCTCCGTCGCGCTCGCCCTCCCCGGCGCCCAGCTGCAGACGAACATCGACGCGCTCGGGCAGCTCTGCCGGAGCCTGTCGAGCGGCACCTGTAGCCCCGTCGGCTCGGTCACGGCGAGCTCACCGGACTATCCGAAGGCGCTCACCGGCCAGGCCTACCTGACCAACTCGGGCGCCAGCCTCACCCTCACGCTCGTCTTCCCGCCGCCGTTCCCGCTGACGCTGATCGGCGCGGTCGACCTCGTCCACAACATCACCACGTTCACCGGCCTCCCCGACATCCCGCTCACGGACCTCGACGTCACACTGGACTCGGGCCCCGCGGCGCTGTTTGCCACCGACTGCCACGCCCCCACGGGGACCGCAACGGCGACGCTCACCGATCAGAACGGCGACAGGACCGCGACCGTCCCGGCCAGGTTCACCGTCTCCGGCTGCCCCTCGTCGAGCAGTGGCGGTGGCGCCGGCAGCCCGGGCGCCGGCCCGGTGGTCAGCGCGCCGACGGCCTCGGCGCTGCAGACAGGCCACCCCTCGCTGCGCTTCACGCTCAAGGTCGCCAAGGGCGCGGCCAAGCTCCGAGGGCTCACGATCGAGCTGCCGCGCGGCCTGAGCCTCATCACCCATCACGCCGGGCGCACGCTCACGATCAAGGGCGTCCGGCTCACCGGGGGCGCGATCAGATCGCTGTCGCTCTCCCACGGCCACCTCGTGATCACGCTCAAGCACGCCGTGTCGAGCGTCACGGTGACGCTCACCGGCGCCGCGCTGAGGGAGAGCGCGGCCCTGCGCGCCAAGGCGAAGGGGCACAAGCTCAAGCGGCTGGCGCTCACCGTGATCGCCCAGAACACCAAGGGCCGGCGCGCGACCGTCCACGTTCAGGTCACCCACCTCGGGCTGTAGGCGAAAGGATCAACATGCGGCACATCGTCTCTCGCGTTCTCGCCGTCGCTGCCGTCCTGCCGGCCGCCTTGGCCTTCGCGCCGCTGGCCGGCGCCTCGATCACGCCCTCGGTCAGCCTCGACCAGAGCGCCGGGAAAACCGCCGGGTCCGCGGCGAACCTCGGGCTGGACCTGAAGTTCGCGCCGACCGGCACCGACTCGCCTCACCACCTCACGATCAGTCTCCCGCCGGGCCTGCTGGCCAACGCGGCGATCAACGGCGGCTCGTGCCTGAAGGCCGCCGACACCTCGGGCACGGCCTGCGAGGTCGGCTCGGGTCAGGTCACGGCAACCGCCGATCCGATCCCTCCTCTGGTCAACCTTCCGGTGCCCGTCACCGTGCCGGTCTCCTTCTACCTCGTCCCACCGCCGGCCTCGGGTGATCTCGCCGGCTTGGCGGTGGAAGGGCTGGGTGAGCAGATCGGCCCGACCGGCGACATCAAGGTTCGGCCCAGCGGTGACCCCGATGGGGTTGGCGTGACGATCAGCCTGGCCCTCCCTGACCAACTGCCGCTCACCCTCCCCATCATCGGCGAGGTCCCGACCGCGTCCATATCGCTGACGGAGATCAACAGCACCTTCGACAGCCTGCGCTACCCGGCGACGTGCCCCTCGACTCCGGCCCGGGTGAGCGTGACCGCCGACTCATACGCGGACGCCACCATCCGTGGCGCAGCGGCGCCGCTGCCGGTCACCGGCTGCTCAGCGCTGGCTTACGACCCCGCGTTCAGGGTCAGGGCCACCCGTGACTCAGGCGACCGGCAGGTCACGCTCGGCACGACGGTGACCCAGACGGCGACCCAGGCGCCCAGCCGCTCGATCACCCTCGCTTTCCCGTCGGGGACGCTCGCGCCCAACCTCGAATCGATCAGAGCGCTCTGCCTCAACCTCTCCTCGGGCACCTGCCAGACCGTCGGCTCGGCCAGCGCAACCTCCCCGCTGTACCCGGCGACGCTGACCGGCAAGGCCTACCTCACCGGCTCGTCGAGCGGCCTGTCGCTCACGCTCGTATTCCCGTCCCCCTTCCCGCTGACCCTGACGGGCTCCGTCGATCTCCTCCACAACGCGGCGACGTTCACCGGGCTCCCGGACATCCCGCTCACGAACCTCGGGGTGACCCTCAACGGCGGCACCGAGGGACTGTTCCTGTCAACGTGCGCCGCGCCGGCGGGGACGGCGACTGCGACGTTGACAAGCCAGAACGGCGACAAGACGGCGAGCGTCCCGGGCAAGTTCACGGTCGCCGGCTGCCCCGGGACCAGCGGTGCCGGCAGCTCTGGCGCCGGTGGCTCGGGCGGCCCCGGGTCGGGTGGCACGGCCGGTCGCAACGGCTCGAGCGCTGCCGGGGTCACCGTCGGCCGCACCAACCTCAGCCGCGCCCGGTTCTCCGGCCTGCGCGCCGGGCATCCGGCGCTCACCTTCAAGGTCAGGACCGCCAAGGGCGCGGCCAAGCTGCGCGCCCTCACCGTCGAGCTGCCGGCGGGTCTGCGCTTCGTGGCTCGGCGCCACCGCGTGGCCGGGGTGACCGCGGGTGGGGCGCGGATCAAGTCGCTGTCGCTGTCGCGCGGTCACCTCACGATCCTCTTCAGGCGGGCGGTGTCCAGCCTGACCCTGACCGTCAAGAGCGCGGCGTTGACCGAGAGCCGCTCCCTCCAGGCCAGGGCGAGGAAGCGAACGCTCAAGGCCCTCGACCTCGCCGTCATCACCCAGACCGTCCAGGGCAAGCGGACGACGATCCGCGCGCAGATCAAGAGCCTCGGGCTCTGATCACACGCGCGGGCTCTGGCCGGCCCAGCCGCTCCAGCGCTCCACGTCCACCGCCAGCACTGCGCCCACGGCCCGCTGCTGGGGATACCTCGCCCGCAACAGCTCCACGGCACGTCGCGCCTCCGGAGCGTCAGCCTCGACCACGCGCCCACGGCCCTCGGCGCGCACCCACCACAGCGCCGCCCAGTCCTCCTCATAGTGGTCGGCGAGAAGCGCCACCCACGGGTTCTCCGCCACGTTGCGCAGGCGCCGCAGCGCGGTCGTCCGCTTGGGCTTGGCGTCGACGACGGTGTAGACGCGGTCGCCCTCGAGGGCGAAGACGACCGGCACCAGATGCGGCCGGCCGCCGGCGTCGGCCGTGGCCAGCCGCGCCACCCGGGCGGCGCCGAACCGCTCCCGGGCCTCGGCGGGGGTCACCCCTCCCCGGTGACCTGCGCGATCGCCGCCTCCCAGCGCTCGAACCCCTGCTCGACCACCGCACGGTTGCCCGAGGGGATCCAGTGCACCACGCGCCGGCACCCGGCCGCCAGGCAGCTCTCGATCTCCGCCGGGTCGGCGTGCAGTCCCATGACCATCACGTCGATCGGCCGGTCGGCGCGGGCGCGCAGGGCGTCGGCGCGCTTGAGCACGTCCTCGCCCCAGTTGGGAAACCAGACGTCGCCGAAGTCCAGCACCCGGTCCTCCACGGTCGGCCCGTTGCCGCCGACCAGCACCGGGGGGTGGGGCCGCTGGGCGGGCTTGGGCCAGGACCAGATTGCGTCGAAGGAGACGAACTCGCCGTGATAGCTGGCCTCGTCCTGAGTCCAGATGGCCTTCATCGCCTCGATGCGCTCCTTGAGCAGGCGCATGCGCGTGCGCGGATCGGTGCCGTGGTTGGCCATCTCCTCGCGGTTCCAGCCGGCACCGACCCCGAACTCGAAGCGGCCGCCGGAGAGGCGGTCGACCGAGGCGACCTCTTTGGCCGTGGTGATCGGGTCGCGCTCGACCACCAGGCAGATGCCGCTGCCGACGCGCAGCCTCGAGGTCGCCGCGGCGGCGGCGGTCAGCGCGACGAACAGGTCGTAGGTGTGGATGTACTTGCGCGGCAGGGCGCCGCCGCCCGGGTACTCCGAGTCCCGGCTGACCGGGATGTGCGTGTGCTCAGCGAAGAACAGCGACTCGAAGCCGCGCTCCTCGGTCAGGCGCGCGATCTCGCCGGGGCCGACCGCGTCGTGGGTGGGGAAGTAACCGATTCCGAATTCCATGTAGGCGAGTCTATGAGGGGCCCGAAGTCACACGCCGGTTTGATGGGGCAATAGTCTGACCAGGCACTGACACACGTCAGCGGAGTGGCTGTCGCGGGCGCGACACGCCACCGCCCGGGCGGCGACCCATGCCGGGCCGCCGCCTCCGCTGACCCTCTACTCTTCCGGGACCGTCGGCGGCTCCTCAACCCCCGGCCCGGGCTCGGTCATCTCGGCCGCCCTCCGTCTAGCAAACAAGATGTCTCGGATGCCGAGGTTGTACACGGGGGCCGCGAGCGCGCCCCCGATCAGGGGCCCGACGATCGGCACCCAGAAGTAGCCGCTGACATGGGCGTAGTCGCCTGGCATCGCGACCTTGCCCCAGCCGGCGATCCACGCGAAGATGCGCGGCCCGAAATCGCGAGCCGGGTTGATCGCGTAGCCGGCGTTGGCGCCGAATGAGATGCCGACCGCCATCACGACCATGCCGATGATGAACGGGTGCAGGTTCGCTTTGACGCCGAGGTTGAACCCGTCGACCACCGCGAAAATGAACAGCAGCAGGAAGAAGGTGCCGACGATCTGGTCGATCAACGGCCCTAACACGGAACCAAAATACGGCGCTGGGAAGGTGGCGAACGTACTGTATGTGGCGACGGACGCCGGGCGCCCCTTGACGATGTGATTCATCTGGTCGAAGTGGTTGATCGCGTTGTTGTAGACCAGGAACACGAGCGCCGCACCGACGAACGCGCCGAGCACCTGCACGATCCAGTACGGGACCACTTTCTTCCAGGGGAATTCCTTTTTAACTGCGAACGAGAGCGTGACGGCCGGGTTGATGTGCGCGCCGGAGATGCCGCCCACGACATAGACAGCGAACGCGACCGCAAGGGCCCAGCCCCAGGTGATCAGCAGCCAGTCCCCCGAGGATTGCAGCGCGCCGCCAGAACTGCGCCCGGACCCGACCAGGGCCCACAGCATCGCCACGACCCCGTCGCCGAAGCAAATCAGGATGAAGGTCCCGAAGAACTCGGCCCACAACTCGCCGCCCAAGCCGGACCGCCAGCGAGACGGCAACACACTCGTCGCTCTTGACTGACCTACGGTCGACACACAACCTCCTCAAAAGACGTTGGGTTGGTTTGCTTTTTCGAGGTCACGAGGTCACGCATGGTCTTCCTCAACTGGACACCAAGGTGATAACTCCTCCAGCCCGCTGAGTGACACATCCCGCATGCCCAGGGGCCGGAGGCAGAGTACTAGTCGACGCGTGACACTGTCAAACGCTGTGTCGCTCTGGTCGCGATGGAGAGGTGTCAGGTTGTGACTCGTCATCACTAACCGCGGCCTGTCCGCCGATCTGCCACGGTAAGTGGAGCGGTAGGTCGTGTGCACTCTGCTGGCAACGCCATCGCCGACCGTTTCGGGCAGCTGAAAGCCTCCCTCGCTCGTAGGGACCGGCCCTGAACTGCACCGTACGCCCGCCGGACGGCGGGTTCAATGTTCGCGGGCTAACACTGCGCTCAGGCGGTGCCACGCGGCGCCCCCTCGAGCGCGGACTCGGCCGCCTCGGGCGCCCCCGATCAACATCGAGCGCAGCCCCAGGGCACCCCTCACCAGACCGGTGATGGGAAAGGAGACCGGCAGCTCTCCTCTCTCGCAGAGACCGGCCCTGCTCGACACGGTACGCCCGGTACCCATCTTCCACATAGGAGAATGTTCGTTGTCAAACGCGGAAGTACTCGGCGGGTGTCATCCCCGTCTCGCGCCGGAACGCCGCCACGAACGCGCTGGGGGACTCGTAGCCCGCGCGGTCAGACGCGCTGGCCACCGAGCCGCCCTGCGCGAGGGTCGGCAGCGCCGACTGCAGGCGCAGCTGCGTGCGCCAGCGGCCGAATGAGACTCCCGTCTCGGCATGGAAGGCACGGGCCAGGGTGCGCTCGCTGGCCCCCACCTCACGCCCCCACTGCCCCAGCGTGCGCCGGCAAGCTGGGTCGCGCACGAGGGCGGCGGCCACGTCGAGTGCACGCGGATCGCGCGGCATGCGCAACTCGATCGCGGCCACGTGCAGCGGCTCGAGCAGGTCGATGAGCACGCCCTCGGCCCGGGTCCGCCGCGCGGGGTCAAGCTCCGCGTCGCCCAGGTGGGCGATGAGCTCGGCCAGCAGGCCGCCCACGCCCACCGGGGTCGGCTCCGCCCACTCGACCGGGCAGCGGTCGGGGTGCAGGTAGACCGATCGCATCGTCGCGGCCCCGCTGGCGTGGGTCACGTGGCGGACCCCAGCCGGGATCCACAGCGCCCGCGTCGGCGGGAGCACCCAGGTGGCCTCGTCGGTGTGAACGGTGAGCACGCCCCGGGTGGCCCACGCGAGCTGATGATCCTCGTGGGAATGGCGATCGAAGGTCGCGCCGGCGACCATCGGGAAGGTCTTGACCACCAGCGTCTCGCTAGCGCTGCGCGCCGCCGGTGCACATTGTCCGTCTGACGACACAGCTTGGCAGGCTACGCCCTTGGCGGCGCCCCGCGGGGCTGAAAGCATCCCCCCCATGAACGAGAACCACGATCGCGTCTGCCCGTCTCCCGAGTGGGCCGAATACCTCCAATCAGAAGTGCTGCCTCAGGTGGTCGACGGCGTCGAGCTGGGAACGCGGATGCTCGAGATCGGCCCCGGCCCGGGCGCCTCGACCGATTGGCTGCGCCACCGGGTCGGACAGCTCATCGCCCTCGAGCTCGAGGAGGATGCCGCGGCGAAGCTCACCGACCGGTTCGCTGACGCCGGCAACGTCGAGGTGCACACGGGCGACGCGACGCAGATCCCCTGGCCGGCGGACTCCTTTGACTCGGTCGGCTGCTTCACGATGCTCCACCACGTGCCCACCGTGGCGCTGCAGAACCAGGTCCTGTCAGAGATCCACCGGGTCCTGCGTCCCGGCGGGATGCTGGTCGCCTCTGACAGCGTGCATAGCGTGGACCTGCACCACTTTCACGAGGGCGACGTCTATAACCCGATCGAGCCCGGGACGCTGTTCACACGGCTGCAGACCATCGGCTTCGATCACATCTTGGTCGCCGTCGAGTGGGGCGTGCGCTTCCGCGCCCGCAAGCCGCCTCTGCAGGAGGAGACCTGGCCCCGGTGAGCTGAGCTACGCCGGGAGGCGCAGCTCGTTGGCCCGGCCGAAGGTGTCCTCGATCGGCCGCAGGACGATGCCACGGCTCGCCGGCGCCGCCGCGTCGGGCTCGTCCATCTGGCGCACCCCGGGAACGAGCAGCGCCGCGAAGGTCACGACCGCCCCCAGCACCCCGGCGCCGATCAGCGTCGTGCGCAAGCCCAGCGCCGCGCTCACCGGACCGGTGATGGCAAAGGACACGGGCAGCAGTCCGATCGAGATCAGCCAGTCCAGGCTGGAGACCCGCCCCAGCAGCTCGGTGGGCACGAGCCGCTGCTTGGTCGTGGCCCAGGCGATCGTGCCCGCCGTCTCGAGGCTGTTGAAGGCGACGCTTGCGAGCATCAGTCCCCACAGCTGGCTCGAGAGGCCGTAGCCCGCGATCGCCAGCGTCGCCAGCGTCCAGCAGATGTACATGAACCTCAGCGCGCGTCGAGGCAGGCCGCGCTGGCCGATGACGACCGCGCACAGCAGCGACCCGAGCCCCCCCGCGGCAAAGACGAGACCGAGCGCGCCGGCGCCGTCACCCAGGCGGTTCTTGACCACGAACGGCAGAAGGACCTCGGTGGGCCCCATGAACAGCAGGTAGGCGATCGCCGCGCTGACCAGCGTTGCCCACAGCCAGGCATGGCTGCGGACGTAGCGCAGCCCCGCCGCGACCTCGCGGCGCATCGAGGGTGGCGACTGCGCCCCGTCAGCCGTCTCAGCCGCGTCAGTGACCCGGCGCACGGGCGACATGGCCAGCAGCGTTGCCGCCGAGACCACGAACGACGCCGCATCGAGGCCGAACGACCACCCGACGCCGATGGCACCGATGACCACGCCGCCGACCGCCGGCCCGGCCAGGCGCAGGGCCAGCGGGCGGATGAGCTGATCGAGCGAGTTGGCCTGGGCCAGCATCTCGGACGGCAGCAGCTCGGGTACCAGCGCGTCGGACGCGGGATCGAAGAACGCCGTGGCCGCCCCGTAGACCACCGCGACCGCCATGAGCTCCCAGAGCTGCAGCGCGCCGCTCACCGAGAGCACGGCGAGCGCCGCGAGGCCGAGGGCACGCACGGCGTCGGCGCACAGCATCACGATGCGGCGGTCATAGCGATCGGAGACCGCGCCGCCGAGCAGCAGGCAGACGATGGTGGGGATCGTCATCGCGATCCCGACGCTGGCCAGCGCCGTAGGGGCGTTCGACAGCGCGTAGACCTGCCAGGCCAGGGCGACGAGGAACAGCCCGTCGCCCAGCAGCGACACGCTCATCCCGCCCACCAACAGCCGGTAGTCGCGCTGGGCCAGGGGCGCGAACAGGCGGACGCGGTCAAAGCCGCCGATCCGGTCGAGCCCTTCGTAGCTGTGCTGCATCGCGGCCCGGCCCTCGGGCTCAGCCGCCGGCCGCGGGAACCGCCAAGCCGTCGATATCGCCGGCGCGCTCGTTCAGGTAGCTGAGCAGGGCGGGCGGCTCCATCGGGCGGGCGAAGTAGAAGCCCTGGCCTGTCTCGCAGCCGAGGTCGCGCAGCGTGGCCGACTGCTCCGGATACTCGATGCCCTCGGCGACGACCTCCAGGTCGAAGGTCTCGCCCAGGCCGAGCACGGCCGAGGCCAGGCCCGAGGTGACCGGGGAGGCGCCGGCGGCGAGCAGCGAGCGGTCCATCTTGAGGATGTCGAGCGGGAAACGGCTGAGGTAGCTCAGCGACGAGTAGCCGGTCCCGAAGTCGTCCATGGCGAGGCGGATGCCGAGCTCGCGCAGCTCGGTGAGGCGCTTCACCGCGGTGTCGATGTCGGTCATCATCACCGACTCGGTGATCTCCAGAGTGAGCGCGCTGGCCTCGAGCCCGGCGTCGTCCAGCGCCTCGCGGACGTCGGCGACGATGTCGGACTGGAACAGCTGCTTGACCGAGAGGTTGATGCCGATCCCGGGCTTGACCGCCGACGTCGTCTGCTCGCGGAAGATCTTGGCCTGGCGGCACCCCTCGCGCAGGACCCAGCGGCCGATGGGGACGATCAGCCCGCTCTCCTCGGCGAAGGGGATGAACTCCAGGGGCGGGATCAGGCCGCGGCTGGGGTGGCGCCAGCGCAGCAGCGCCTCCACGCCGGTGACCGCGCCGTCGTGCAGGCGGACGAGCGGCTGGTAGTGCAGCTCGAACTCGTCGCGCTCCAGCGCGCGCTGGAGGTCGGCGCGCAGCTCCAGGCGGGCCACGACCTGCTCGTGCATGGCGGGCTCGAACACCCGGTAGCCGCCCTTGCCCTCGCCCTTGGCGATGTACATGGCCGCGTCGGCATTGCGGATGAGCTCATCGGCGTCGGTGCCGGCGCCCGGCTCGGTCACCGAGATGCCGAGGCTGGCGCGGATGACGATGTCGTTGTGATCGAGCTGGAGCGGACGAGCCAGTGCCTCGAGGATCCGCTCGGCGGTCTCGGCGGCGGACTGGATGTCGTGCACGTCCTCCAGCAGGACCGCGAACTCGTCGCCGCCGAAGCGCGCGGCGGTGTCGGCGGCACGGATGCTCGCGGAGATCCGCTGGGCCACCTCGAGCAGCACCCGGTCACCGGCGGCGTGGCCGAGGCTGTCGTTGACGGTCTTGAAGTCGTCGAGGTCGACGAACACGACGGCCATCCCGATCCCTTCGCGCAGCGACCGCGCCACCGCGTGGCGGACGCGCTCGTTGAACAGCGCGCGGTTGGCCAGGTGGGTGACGGAGTCGTGGAAGGCCTGGTGGGCGAGCTGCTCCTCGAACTCCTTGCGCTCCGAGACGTCGCGGCCGTTGAGGACGATGCCGCGGACGGCCTCGTCGTCGAGCAGGTTGGAGTGGAGGATCTCGAAGTAACGCAGCTCGCCGTCCTTGGTCTGCAGCAGGCACTCGATGACCTCGGGACGGCCGGTGGCGCCGGCGCCGTCGGACAGGCGGCGCAGCATCCGGCCCTGCTCCTCCGGGTGCAGCAGCGACTCGAACGAGCGGCCGATGACCTCGTCGGCGGTGTAGCCGAGGACCCGCTCGATCGACGGGCTCTGGTAGGCGATCGTGTTGTCGGCGCGCAGGACGGTGATGAGGTCGGTGGCGTTGGCGACCAGCGTGGAGAAGCGTGCCTCCCCGGCCTGGCGGTGGACCTCCTCAGACAGCTCGGCGCTGCCCAGCGCCAGCGCCACCTGGTGGGCCAGGGTGCGCATCGCGTAGCGGGTGTCGGCATCGCCGCACGGAGCGCCGGCCACGATGAACATCAGCAACGAGCCGGTGTTGTCGCCCTGGCGCAGCTCCAGCCCCAGGACGGGTTCGTCGCCGATCGGCAGACGCAGCTGCTGGCGCGCGTAGGCGGGCAGCATGGCCACACCGCGCGCGTCGGATTCCTGGACGAGCGCCGCGACCTCGCCGGAGACCGTCCAGTCAGCCAGGCCGCCGCGCTCGTCGATGGCCAACACGCGAACGCTCTCGCCGGTGATGCGGCACAGGCGCGCGTCCACCTGGTCGCCGCCGAGCTCGACGACCGCCTGCAGCGCGGCGATGACGATCTCGTTGCGGTCGGTGGCGCCGACGAGCAGGCCGCCCGCCGCCGAGAGGGCGCGCTCGCGCGCGGCCGCCTTCTCGCGCTGGCGCACCAGCCCGGCCATGCGGCCGATGACCAGCGTGAACAACATCATTGACGTCCCGATGAGGACGACGGCGTCCCAGTCGTGGTGGGGGACGGTGCGGGTCAGCTCGAGCACCGGCGCGATGAGCGTCGCGCCGGCGAGCAGGAAGAGGCGCAGGCTGGTGAGGCGCGACTCGCGGCCGGTCTCCACGTCGGAGAGCTCGACCATCGAGGGATGGAGCGCCGCGGCGCCCCACAGCAGGTAGAAGAAGATCCAGCCGGCGTCGAGCCACAGCTGGTGGGTGTACGTGCCGTTCAGGGTGAGGATCCCGTAGACGAAGTCCGTGAGCAGCAACGTGACGATGCTGGCGATGAGCAGGTAGAAGCTCGGGCGCCGCTTGCCGGCGTCGACCGCCAGGCGGACCGCCGCGGCCAGGAGGATGAGGTCACCCGTCGGGTAGGCGATCGACACCAGCTTCTGGATGAGGCTCATCGTGCCGTCGTGGATGTCCGGCGCCATGAGGAAGAGGAAGGAGACCAGGCTGAGCCCGACGCTCATGATCACCGAGTCCACGACGCCGGGGCCGTCGGCGCGCTGGTTGCGCCGGCGGACCAGCAACAGCAGGCCGATCATCAGCACCGGGTACACGCCGATGTACATGGCGTCGCCGGGCGACGGGAAGGGGACGTCGGCTCCGGTCAGCTTGGGATAGCTGTAGGTGTAGACGTCGCCGAGGAAGAACAGGGCCAGACCGCCGGCCATGAACCACCAGGCGGTCGCCGCCTTGGGCTTGTGGATGCGGATGCCCGCGACGACGCCGATGACGCCGTACAGCCCGAGTCCGTTGATCACCGGGCCCGAGCCCTGGAAGGGAGCCTTGAAGAGGTAGAGGCCGCAGGTGATCGCGCCCACCGCCAGATACAGCCACCATCCATGGCGCCGCATGGACATCCTGTCCGTTGCCGAAGTGTTCATCGTGAGGTGTTACTCGGCCTGTGAGCCCTGAAGCTTGAAGCGCTCGGCGACTTCGCCCAGCACGTCACACAAATGGTCGACCTGCTCGTCGGTGTTGGCCGAGGTCAGCTGGATGCGGAAGCCGACCTCGTTGCGGGGGACCAGCGGGTAGGCGGCCATCGTCACGTAGATGCCGCGATCGAAGAGCAGGTCGCCGACGGCGTCGAGGCTGTCGGGATCGGCCAGCGGGATCTCCACGATCGGGAAGCCCGACTGGTTGGGCGTGTAGACGCCCAGCTCCGAGAGGCGGTCCAGGACCCGCCACGTGAGGTGGTGCAGGGTGCCGCGCAGCTGCTCGCCGCGCTCCTCGTTGACGCGCAGACCCTCGAGCACCGTGGCCAGCGAGGCCACCGGCGAGGGGCCGGAGTACAGGTACGGCGGCGCGGCGGTCTTGAGCACCTGCTTGACCGGGGTGGGGCAGGCGAGGAACGCCAGCAGCGACGAGTAGGCCTTGGAGAACCCGCCGACGAGCACGACGTTGTCGTAGGTCTCGTTCAGGTGGCGCACGATGCTGTTGCCGCGGGCCCCGTAGTCGCAGACCTCGGCGTCAGAGCGCTCGCCGATCACGCCGAAGCCGTGGGCGTCGTCGACGTAGAGCAGAGCGCCGTGCTCGCGGGCCAGCTCGGCGAAGGCGTGCAGGTCGGGCGCGTTGCCGGTCATGCTGTTGACGCCGTCGATGAGGATCATCCCCGGGCGCCGCCAGTTATCGGAGCGCAGCAGCGCCTCGAGCTCGTCGAGGTCGTTGTGACGGAAGCGCTGGACGGTCGCGCCGCGGGCCTCGGCCATGGCGCAGCCGTCATAGATCGTCTTGTGCGCGCGGCTGTCCAGGAACAGGGTGCCGCCGCCGGCCAGCACCGGGATCACCGACATGTGGATGTGGGTGATCGTCGGCAGGACGAGCGTGTCCTCGGCGCCGAGCAGTTCGGTGAGCTTGGTCTCGATCTCCTCGTAGAGGATCGGGCTGCCCAGCAGACGGCTCCAGCTGGGGTGGGTCCCCCACTTGGCCAGGTACTCGGGGACCGCGTTGATGATCTCCTCGTCGAGGTCCAGGCCCAGGTAGTTGCAGGAGGCGTAGTCGGTCAGCCAGCGGTCGCCGATCCGGATGTCGCGCCCGTCGATCTCGTCGATGACGGCGTCGAGCATGCGGTGGGAGTACTGGAGGCGAGCCAGGTCCTCGGTGGAGCGGATCCAGCGCTGGAGCCACTGGTCGTGGTGGCGCTGGCCCCAGCCGAGCGCTTCGCGCGGGTCAACGGGGCGCGACGGCTCCGAGCGAGTGTGGCGCGGCGGCTGAGAAGGATTGTGCTGGGACAGTTCTGTACGGCGCATCCCTCGCGTTATCGGTCACCCCCAGCCGAACCTGAATACCTCGATCAACTTTTGGGAAATCGGTCCATCGGCGGACGGGGCGAGGCCGGATCAGGTTGTGGCCGTCTGCGCCAGCGCGATCGCCCCGAGCACACCCGCGCGGTCGCCCAGCGCCGGAGCGACCACGTAGCGGTCGATCTCGGCGCCCAGCAGCGGCGTCTCGAGATAGCCGGCGTTGAGCTCGATCAGCCGGGCCCGGGCCGCGGCCAGCACGCCGGGACGCTCCAGCACGCCGCCGCCGGCGACGACCCGCTGCGGCGAGGCGACGAGCACGATGGCGAGCAGCCCAAGGGCGACGTACTCGGCCTCCAGCGCCCACGCGGGGTGGTCGTCGGGCAGTTCGCGGGGGTTGGCATCCCAGCGTGCGGCGATCGCCCCGCCCGCGGCCAGCCCCTCCCAGCAGTCCCCGTGGCGCGGACAGTTCCCCGTGAACGGATCGCGCTCGCGGTCGTGGGGGATGCGGAGGTGGCCCACCTCCGGATGGATGAGGCCATGGACCGGACGGCCGCCGATGAGCAGGCCGGCGCCGATCCCGGTGCCGATCGTGAGGTAGCAGACGCTGTCGACCCCGGTCGCCGCGCCCCAGCGGTGCTCACCGATCGCGGCGGCGGTGACGTCGGTGTCGAACACGACCGGGACGCCGAGCCGGTCGCGGAGTACCGGCGCCACCGG
Organism: uncultured Actinomycetota bacterium; assembly: GCA_963758035.1. GTDB lineage: Bacteria > Actinomycetota > Thermoleophilia > Solirubrobacterales > Solirubrobacteraceae > Palsa-465. Next base: position 223,227 of record CAVWTW010000007.1, on the reverse strand, counting down.
CGTGTGCGGCCAGCCGGGCTTGGGCGTGCTGGTGACATGCCCCCAGGTCTCGGAGCGCGGGTCGAGGTCGACCGGGCCGAATGACCCGACCCCGATCGCGGCCGGACGCGACCCGCGCTCGAAGAAGGCCACGATGCGCTCGAGCGTGGGCTCAGGCTCGGCGGTGGCGAAGGTCTCCTGCTCGACGATGTCCTCGGGGCCGGTGCCCAGGGCGCAGACCACCCAGGTGCCTCCGGTCTCGACCCCTCCGAAGATGGTCCGCATCGCCCGCAATCATGCCCGGTCAGGCGGGCCGCCGCGCGCGCGCGCGGCCCCGTTGTCCCGATCAACCGCCCGCCGCGGGCAGGGTGAGCAACGCGGCGCTCCCCGCCGGGAGGGTCATCGAGTACGCGCCGGCGCGCGGGGCGACAGGTTGCGGGACCGGGGGCGTCAGAACGCCGGTGGTGGTGGCGGGGCCGAAGGTCCGGCCCCCCAGAGTTACGCCCGAGGTGGCATAGGCGCTGCGGGCGCGCAACCGCTCCAGGGCCGCCGGCCCCGGCGCGGCGGGCGTGCGCACCACGGCCAGTGCGGAGCTGGTGAGGCTGTCGTTGATGAGCAGCACCCGGACGCGGTGGTCGGGCGCGCGCGTCGCCCACGCCCGCAGCGGGCCCTGGCTGCTCGAGACGACGCGCAACAGCCGCGATCCGGCGGGCGCGGCCTGAGCGAACATAAGCGCCCCGTAGTAGAGGGGGTGGACGCTCGCGCGCGAGCGGCCGTGGGCGCCTGAGAAGTCGAACAGGCCGTTGGCGGAGTTCGGATAGGTGTGGAGGTTGACCCCGTCGACGCCGTCGGCGGCCATCGTGAACAGGGCGTCCATCACCCACAGCGCCGAGGCCAGCGTGTCAGACACCCCGCGGCGTCCGTTGCACGTCACCGAGCCCATCTCATCGATCCGGTAGACGGCGCCGTTGCGGTGCGCGGCGGCCACGTAGGGCCCGATGTCGCTCACCTCGCCGCGCGAGGCGGTGAGGCTGACCAGGTGCGGGACCGAGGGATAGGTGGCCAATGCCGGGTTGCTCACGCACTGGTTCAGGCCGTAGGCGTGTGAGGTCAGCATCCGCACCTGCGAATGGGGCGACAGAAGACCGTCAAAGGCATCGGCCCACGGCTGTGACCCCGTCTCGGGCCCGGCGATGGGCAGCCGCGGCACCACCTTCAGCGTGCGGGCGACCTCCTGGACGTAGTTCTCAGGTCCGTACGACGGCGGTCGGGCGTACACCGGGGCGCCGCTGTGGCTGTACCACGGGAGCGCGTGGCTGCCCTGACGCCGGTACCACGGCACGTGGGTGTAGAGGTCGGGCTCGTTGCCGATCTCCAGCCCATCGATGTACCGGCTGGTGATCGCCTTGACCAGCCGGTCGGCCTCGAACTGGCTGATGCGGGCGCGGTCAGCCTCGAGGTTGATGCCCAGCAGATACTGCGCGTCGGTGGCCTGCGCGAGGGCGTGCGCGTCGGCGGCCCAGGCCGAGGTGAGGTCATAGGTGACTCCCAGGGGCCGGGCCATGCCCCGCAGCGGCCACCACACCCGGTCGGTGCTCTGGCCGCCGATGCGGATGTTGGGACGGCCTGTGGGGGCGAGGTTCTTGACGAGCTGGGCGAAGACCGCGTTGACCGACTGGACGGTGGGCCCGGCCAACTGCGGGATCTCGCTGAACTCGAGGGCGAGGCCGAGGAAGTTGGACGGCATCGGACGGCCGTGGGGCGCGTTGGTGACGCCCAGGCGGAACACGTAGGCCTGCGCTGAGGCGGTGGTCAGCGCGGATCCGGCAGCGAGGATCGCCGCCGCGCATAGCAGGGTCGATATCCGGCGGACGAGCCGGCGCGGCGTGGCGGGCACCGCGAGCAGGCTAGCCCGTTTGTGGGACAGTTCCGCCGATGGCCCGACCCCAGGCGACTCCCCGCGCGCTCGCGGTGGCGCGCGGCGACGAGCCCGCGGACACGCTCATCACCGGCGGCCGGGTCTTCGCCGACGCCACGCGTGAATGGGTCGACACATCGCTGGCGCTGGCCGACGGGGTCATCGCCGGCTGGGGCGAGCGCGACGCCGCCGAGGTGATCGACGTCGACGGCGCGGCATTGACTCCGGGCTTCGTCGATGCCCACATGCACCTCGAGTCGACCAAGCTGTGGATCGACGAGTTCGTCGCCACCGTGCTGCCGGCCGGGACGACCGCCGTGGCCGCCGATCCCCACGAGCTCGCCAACGTGCTGGGGGTGCCGGGGATCCTCGCGCTGATGGAGGCGGCCGCGCCCCTGCCCTTCACCTTCGCCGTCTACGCGTCGAGCTGCGTGCCCGCCTCTCCGTTCGAGTCGGCCGGAGCGACGCTCGATGCCTCCGACATCGCCGAGCTGATCACCCGTCACGGCGCTCGCGGCGTGGCCGAGGTCATGAACTTCCCCGGCGTGATCGACGGCGACGAGGAGATGCTGGCCCGGGTGGCGGTGGCCGGCGGCCTGCGCGTCGACGGCCACAGCCCGGGCGTGTCGGGGCGGCTGCTGGACGCCTACCTCGCCGCCGGGGTCGAGTCAGACCACGAGAGCACGATGCTCGCCGAAGCCGAAGAGAAGCGCCGGAAGGGAATGTGGGTGTTCCTGCGCCAGGGGTCCGCCAGCCAGAACCTGGTGGACCTGGCGCCCTCCGTCGTCGCCCACGGCACCGACCAGGCGGCGTTCTGCACCGACGACCGCGAGCCCGACACGCTGCGGCGGCTGGGGCACATCAACGACTGCGCGCGGTTGGCCGTGGCCAACGGAATCTCCGAGATGGAGGCGATCCTGCTGGCCAGTACCAACCCGGCCCGCTATCACGGCTTCGACGCGCTCGGCAGCCTCGGCCCCGGTCACCAGGCCGACATCCTCGCCTTCTCGGCGCTCGGGACCTGGCGGCCCGATCGGGTGTGGCAGCACGGGCGGGCCGTCGTGACCGCCGGCGCGTTGATGCCCGGCGCGGTCCCGGCCGCTCCCGTCCCCGACCTGCTGCGCGACACGGTCAACATCGGGGTGCTGCCCGGCGCCGACGCGCTGGTCCTGCCCGTGGCGCTGGGGAGACACGTGCGCGCGATCGGGGTCGAGAGCCACAGCCTCACCACGCGGCGGATCGAGCTCGAGGTCGAGCCCGACGCCGACCTGGCCCACGCCGCTGTGGTCGAGCGCCACCGCGCCACCGGGCGGGTGGGGCGCGGATACGTCACGGGCTTCGGGCTGCAGCGCGGGGCGATCGCCTCGACCGTCGCCCACGACGCACACAACCTCGTCGTCGTCGGCCGCTCCGGGGAGGACATGCACAGTGCCGTGGCCCGGCTGGCCGAGATCGGCGGCGGGCAGGTGGCGGTGCTCGACGGCGCCGTCCTGGCCGAGGTGCCGCTCCCGCTCGCCGGGCTGATGAGCGACGCCCCGGCGGCGCACGTCGCCGACCAGCTCGAGGTGCTCAACCGCGCCGCCGCGGAGCGGCTGGGCGCCACGGTCGCCGAGCCGTTCATGCAGCTGTCCTTCATCGCGCTCTCGGTGATCCCACAGCTGCGGCTGACCGACGGCGGCCTGGTGGACGTCGACCGCTTCGCCTACGTGCCGGTGCAAGTCGACTGATCCTGGGTATGGCTGGGTCGTGACCTCCAGCGTTCTGGACGACACGCGGCGCGCTCCCGGCGGCGACGTCACCGACGAGCCGGTGTTCGAGGCCCGGGGGATCGAGTACATCCCGCTGGCCGAGCGCCGCGGGGGACCGATGGACCTCTTGTGGATGTGGGCCGGCGCCCTGTTCAACGTCGAGTACGTGGTCTACGGCGCGCTGATCATCTCCTTCGGCTTGGCCTTCTGGCAGGCGGCGCTGGTGATCGTGATCGGGAACCTGTCCTACCTGATCACCGGGATCGGGAGCCTGCAGGGACCGCAGGCCGGGACGTCGGTGTTCGCCATCGCCCGAGCCCCGTTCGGGCCCAACGGCGCCCGGCTGGTCTCGGTCTTCAACTGGATCACGCAGGTCGGCTACGAGACCGTGGGGCTCGCGCTCGTCGTCCTCGCCGGCCTGGCGCTCGCCACCAAGGCCGGGGTGCACACCACGACCGGCCTGAAGGTGGCGCTGATCGTGGTGGCGGCCGCCATCCAGCTCGTGCTGCCCCTGTTCGGGCACCGGGCCATGCTGCGCGTGCTGCGAATGCTCGTGCCGCCGTTCGTGGTCCTGTTCATCCTGCTGGCGATCTTCGCCCTCCCCAAGGCCCACCTCGCGGCGGGGTCGAGCGCCGACTTCGCCACGGTGATGATCGCGCTCGCGCTCATCCTGTCGGCCGGCGGCTACGGCTGGGTGATGAACGCCAACGACTACTCGCGCTACCTGTCACCCGAGGTCAGCCCGCGCCGGATCGTGTGGGCGGTCGCCATCGGCGGCTACGTCCCGTCCACGCTGCTGACCCTGCTGGGCGCCGCGGTGGCGACCGCGGTCACCTCGGCGTCTGACCCGATCTCCGGTCTGCCCCAAGCCTTCCACGGCTGGTTCCTGGTCCCGTACCTCGTCTTCGTGATCCTCCAGGTGTTCGCCATCAACAGCGTCGACCTGTACTCCTCGGGCCTCACCCTGCAGGCGATCATGCCCCGCATCCGGCGCTGGCAGACGGTGCTGATCGACACGACGGTCGCGGGCATCCTCACCGCGGTCACCGTCTTCTCCTCCTCGTTCAACACCTTCATCGAGGACTTCCTGCTGTTCATGATCGTGTGGATCGCCCCATGGGTGGCGATCTTCCTCACCGATTGGGCGTTGCGCCGAGGGCGCTACGACGGGCGCTCGCTGCTGAGCGGCCGCGCGGGCATCTACTGGCGCAACGGCGGGATCCACGTGCCCGGCGTGGTGGCGCAGGTGATCGGGATGCTCGCCGCCGCGTCGTGGCTGGACACCACCGTGTGGAAGGGGCCGCTGTCGAGTGCCACCGGAGGTGCCGACTTCAGCGTGTTCATGGGCGCGCTGGTCGGCGCGGGCGTGTACCTGCTGCTGGCCCGCCGGACGGTGCCCGCCGAGGCCGAGGCGGCCGTCGCGGACGCTGAGCCCGCGACCACCGTCGCGGATTAGCGGCGCCCGCGCGATTGGTTAGTGCAGCGTTAGGCGGGGCCGTTTGGCTCCCCGGGGATGAGAGGTCCCTTACCTGCGGGCCGTTCCTTTAGCAACCGCTAAGGCTGCGTGCCGAACCTCGACGGGCTCGCATCAGAGGGGCGCAACTGGATGGCGAGCGGGAGAGGCGCCGGTCGCGGCCGGCCATAGACGACCGACCACGCACGAAAGGACGCCATGCGCGAGACCAGCCACCCCCGCCTGCGAGCTGCGCTGCCGCTCGCGCTCAAGGTTCCCGAGATCACGCTCATCTTCTGGGTCCTCAAGCTCCTCACCACCGGCATGGGCGAGGCGATGTCGGACTTCATGGGCCAGCAAAGCGTTCCCATCGCCGGCGCGATCGGGATCTTCGGGCTCGCCTTCGCGCTGTGGCTGCAATTCCGTGCCGTGGAGTACCGCGCGCCCGTCTACTGGTTCGCGGTGATGATGGTGGCCGTCTTCGGCACCATGGCCGCCGACGGGATCCACGACGGCGCCAGCATTCCGTACTCGGTGACGACGCCGGTGTTCGCCGCCATCGTGGCCGCGACCTTTTTCGTGTGGTACCGCACCGAGGGCACGCTATCGATCCACTCGATCAACACCCGCCGGCGCGAGGCCTTCTACTGGACCGCCGTGCTGGGCACGTTCGCACTTGGCACCGCGGCCGGGGATCTCACCGCGTATTCGCTCAACCTCGGATTCTGGACCTCGGCGCTGCTGTTCGCGGTCATCTTCGCCATCCCGGCACTCGCCTGGTGGCGTCTGAACCTGAACCCGATCATCGCCTTCTGGGCCGCCTACGTGGTCACGCGGCCGCTGGGCGCGTCGCTTGCCGACGGCTTCAGCAAGCCCACCAACGGCGGTCTGGGCTGGGGCGACGGTGTGGTGAGCGCCATCACGCTGGTGGTGTTCATCGCGCTCGTCGCCTACGTCACCGTGACCAGGCGCGACGTGCAGGACGCGAGCGTCGTGCAGAGCGAGCGGGGACCCGCTCAGCGGCACCACCTGCCCCAACCGCATCTGGAGCGCACCCCCCAGTTCGAGGGCGCCGAAAGCTGAGCAGAGCGGCCTAAACGTCCAGAAGGCGGGCCCCCTAGACCAAGGTGGAGTAGCCAGCGCCGGGTCCGCGGTTGACACTGCGCAACAGAGGCGAGGCGTTCGATTCCATTGACCGGGGCCGAGGGGCGCGCCGCATACAAAAACCCCGTATGCGGCATCGGCGTGCCGAGGTACCGGGCATTCGGCGATGCCGGTCGCCGACGCGAGTCGGCGCCTTGACCCCTGCGCCACGGGCGAGAGGCGGTCCACCACCCGTCGCTCGCCCGCTCTTGCCCCCTGCGCCGCGCCCGCTCCCTCGGGCGCGGCGCCTCTTTTTGGGCGCCCTCGCACGGACCCACCCGCGCGGGGCAGGACGGTAAGGTGCGGGCACACCGCCAAGGAGGCCGTTGCCGATGTCGAGGCTCGCCGAGGCACGGGTCATCGTCACGTGCCCGGGCCGCAACTTCGTCACGTTGAAGCTGACCACCGAGGACGGCCTCGAGGGCATCGGCGACGCCACGCTCAACGGCCGCGAGCACGCCGTGGCGGCCTACCTCGAGCAGCACGTCTGCCCGCTGCTGATCGGCCGCGACGCCGGCGCGATCGAGGACACGTGGCGCTACCTCTACAACGGGGCCTATTGGCGCCGCGGCCCGGTGACGATGACGGCGATCGCAGCCGTCGACACCGCGCTGTGGGACATCAAGGGTAAGACGGCGGGGCTGCCCGTGTACGAGCTGCTCGGTGGACGCTGCCGCACCGGCGTCACGGTCTACGGGCACGCCAACGGCGAGACGGCGGACGAGGTCCTGACCGCGGTCAACCGCTATGTCGAGCTCGGCTACGAGGCGGTGCGGGTCCAGTCCGGGATCCCGGGCCTGCCCAGCACCTACGGCGTGAGCCGTGGCGACATGTTCTACGAGCCCGCGGAGGGCGCACGGCCTCGCGAGGAGGTGTGGTCGACCCGGCGCTACCTGGCCACGGTCCCCGATGTCATCGCCGAGGTGCGCGACGCCCACGGACCCGACCTGCGCCTCCTCCACGACGTCCACCACCGCCTGACCCCGATCGAGGCCGCACAGCTGGGCAAGGCGCTGGAGCCCCACCAGCTCTTCTGGCTCGAGGACCCGGTCCCGGCCGAGCTACAGGCCAACCTCCGCCTCGTCCGCCAGCACACGACCACGCCGCTGGCCATCGGCGAGGTGTTCAACACCATCTGGGACTGTCAGCAGCTCATCTCCGAGCAGCTCATCGACTTCATCCGGATGAGCGTGGTCCACTCGGGCGGGATCACGCATCTGCGGCGCGTCCTGCACCTGGCCGAGCTCTACCGGGTGCGATCCGGCTGCCACGGCGCCACCGACCTCTCCCCCGTGTGCATGGCCGCGGCGTTGCACCTGGACCTCGCCATCCCCAACTTCGGCCTGCAGGAGTACATGCGCCACACCGAGGACACCGACCGCGTCTTCCCCCACTCCTACGTCTTCCGCGACGGCATGCTGCACCCCGGCGACGAGCCGGGGCTGGGGGTGACCATCGACGAGGAACTGGCGGCCACCTTCCCCTACCGGCCGGCGATGCTCCCCGTGGCGCGGCTGGAGGACGGGACGATGCACGACTGGTGACCTCTCCAAGAAGCACCTCGCCGGGCCGTGCATACTCGCGCCGTGCTCCGGGTGTAAATCGTCCGTTGGCGTTGCAGCGGGGTATCGGCGAACGTCAACGGCGGCAATGACGGGGTGGGGTGCAGACCTCCCGGCGACGAGCGCCAGCGACCCTGATGACAAATCGGGTCACTATGACCCGGATCGCCATCAGCGTCGCGACCCCGATGGCAGATCCCACCCCTGGGGGCGCATTTACCATCGGAGTGCCGGGGCCGGTCCGGGCGCAACCGTTCCCCAGCCACAGTTCGAAAGACCACCAACGCCGCATACCCCAGTCGTTGCTGGCCCAAGAGCCCCGACCCTGCGCTAATGTAAACCTTTACATGCCTGCCAGCATCCACGACGTGGCGCAGCGCGCCGGGGTCTCCGTGGCCACCGTGTCGCGCTCCTACACCGTGCCCGAGACGGTGCGCGAGGCCACCCGCACCCGGGTGCTGGACGCCGCCGCCTCGCTCTGTTACCGGCCCAACCGGGCCGCCCGCGGCCTCATTACCGGGCGCACCGGCAACGTCGGGGTGATCGTCCCGGACCTCGGCAACCCCTACTTCCAGGGTGTCCTCAAGGGCGCGCAGGCGCGGGCGCGCGAGGCCGACTACGCGGTGTTCGTGGCCGACGGGCAGGAGAGCGCCGCCGAGGAGGAGGCGCTGATCGGCGCGATGAGCAAGCAGGTGGACGGGATCCTGCTCTGCTCGAGCCGCCTGCCCCCGGGGAGGCTGGCCGCGCTGGAGCCCGCTCCCGCGGTGGTGCTGCTCAACCGCCGGGTCAACGGGCTCAGCACGGTCACGGTCGACAGCGCCGACGGGATGCGCCAGGCGATGGCCCACCTCGCGGCGCTGGGGCATGTCCGCTGCGCCTTCCTCTCGGGCCCGAAGCGCTCGTGGTCAAACCAGCAGCGCCTACGCGGCCTGCGGGCCGCCGCCCAGGCCGCGGGCGCGGAGATCGTGACCATCGGCCCGGTGGCGCCGCAGTTTCCGGGCGGCGTCGACGCCGCCGAGCAGGTGCTGGCCAGCGGCGCCACCGCAGTACTGGCCTACAACGACCTCGTCGCCGCGGGCATCCTCAGCCGCCTGGCGCAGCTCGGCATCGCGGTGCCGGGCGAGCTCAGCGTCGTCGGCTTTGACGACATCCCCCTTGCTGCCATGCTCACCCCGGCGCTCACCACCGTGGCTGCGCCCACCGCGCAGGCGGGCGCCGCCGCGGTCCAGGCCCTGGTGAGCCGTCTGGAGCAGCCCGACGCGCCGCCCAGCGTCCAGCAGTTGCCCGCAGCGCTGGTGGTACGGGACTCCACCGCGCGGCCGAGTACGCGCCGGGCGGGCGGGCGTCTTTTGAAGACCAACCAAGGAGCCGTGTGATGCCACAGCTGACGACCGCGGGTGACGAGACCGCCCACATCAACCTGGCCGTGGCGGACCTGAGCCCGGGCGAGGTGCTGGAGCTGCCCGCCGACGAGGAGAAGGCCGTCGTCGTCATGACCGGCGTCGTCGACACCAACCTGGGGCGTGCGGGCGGCCGCGCGTCGGTCTTCGATGCGCCCGGCGACACGGTGTACGCGCCGTCGGGCACGGGCCTGCGCCTCCAGGCGGTGGACGGCCCCGTCCAGGTGGCGGTCGCCTCCGCGGCGGCCGAGCCGTCGGCCGACGCGCCGCCCGCTCGCATCATCGCCCCCGCGGAGCAGCGGATCGCCGAGGTCGGGAAAGGCAACTGGGCCCGCACCGTGCGGACGATCCTGGGGCCCGACCACGACGCGCAGCGGCTGCTGCTGGGCGAGACGATCAACCCGCCCGGCAACTGGTCCTCCTATCCCCCGCACCGCCATGACCGCGCCAATCCGCCCGAGGAGGTCGACCTCGAGGAGGTCTACCTCTTCAAGACCAACCCGGCCGGCGGTTTCGGCGTCCAGATCCGCTACGAGCTGGACGGCGACCGCGCCGAGGAGGCCTTCATGGTCCGCGATGACGACATCGCCGTGATCCGCTCGGGCTTTCATCCCGTGGTGGCCGCCTCGGGCTATGAGCTGTACTACCTGTGGGTGATGGCCGGCGACGGCCGCGTGATGATGCCCTACCTGGACCCGGCCCACGCCTGGGTGATGAACGGGCGATGACGATGGATCTCGCCGGCGCGCTACTGCAGCTGCATCCCGGGGATCCCGTGGCGCTCGCCCGCCACGAGCTCGAGCCCGGCACCGAGCTCGAGGGGCCCGGGCGCCACGTGACCGTGCGCGACACGGTCCCCCACGGCCACAAGCTCGCGCTCGTCGACATCGCCGCCGGAGAGCAGGTGCGCAAGTACGGGCAGCCGATCGGGATCGCCACGCGGGCGATCGCCGCCGGTGAGCACGTCCACGAGCACAACCTGCGCTCGCTGTCGCGCGAGGGGCTGCCCGTGCCCGCGCAGCGGGAGGGCGGCGGCGCACCCGCTCCCACCGGACCCGCTCCCACCGGACCCGCTCCCACCGGACCCGCTCCCACCGGGCCGGCCGCGACGCAGCCAACCCCTGCCGCAGCCATCCCCACCTTCGACGGCATCGTCCGCCCCGACGGCCGGGTCGGCACCCGCAACTACGTGGCGGTACTCAGCACGGTCAACTGCTCGGCCACCGTGGTCAAGCGGATCGCGGCCGCCTTCGCGGCGCCCGGGGCGCTCGACGAGCATCCCGGCGTCGACGGCGTCATCGCCATCACGCATGGCAGCGGCTGCGGGCTCTCACGCGACGGCGAGGGCCTGGAGGTGCTGCGGCGCACCCTCACCGGCTACGCCCGCCATCCCAATGTGGCCGCCGTCGTGGTCGTGGGGCTGGGCTGCGAGGTCAACCAGATCAATGCGCTCGTCGACGGCTTTGACCTTCCCGACGGCATCCCGGTGAAACGCATGGTCATCCAGGAGCTCGGCGGCTCGGCGACCACGGTGCGTCGCGGCATTGAGCTCGTCACCGAACTGCTGCCCGAGGCGGCCGCGCCGCGCCGGCCGGTGCCCGTGTCAGAGCTCGTGCTGGGGCTCAACTGCGGCGGCTCGGACGGCTGGTCCGGGGTCACCGCCAATCCCGTGCTCGGAGTCGCGGTCGACCGCCTCGTCGCCGCCGGGGGCACCGCGATCCTCGGCGAGACGCCCGAGATCCACGGCGCCGAGCACCTGCTCACCGATCGTGCCGCTTCGGCTGAGGTGTCACGCGCACTGATGGAGCGCATCGAGTGGTGGGAGGCCTACACCGCCGCCGAGGAGGGCCACATGGACAACAACCCCTCCCCCGGCAACCGCGCCGGAGGCGTCACGACGATCGAGGAGAAGTCGCTGGGCGCGGTGGCCAAGGGGGGCTCGACCCCGCTGCAGGCCGTGTACCGCTACGCCGAGCCCGTCACCGACAAGGGGCTGGTGTTCATGGACACGCCCGGCTATGACCCGGTGAGCGTGACCGGGATCGTCGCCGGCGGCGCCAATCTCGTGTGCTTCACCACCGGGCGCGGCTCCGTGTTCGGCTGCAAGCCGGCGCCGAGCCTCAAGCTGGCCACGACCACGCAGCTCTACGAGCGGATGAGCGACGACATGGACTTCAACGCCGGCACCGTCCTGGACGGCGAGGCAACCGTGGCCGAGCTCGGCGACGTCCTCTTTCAGGAGATCCTTGCCACTGCGTCAGGGCGCCGCACCAAGAGCGAGGAGTTCGGGTTCGGCGACGAGGAGTTCGCCCCCTGGCAGCTCGGCGCGGTGATGTGACCCCGCGCCTGAACCTGGCCACCCTGGAGCACTTCCCGCGCGAGGTGGCGCCCCGCGTGGACCCCCGCGCGCTGCCGGTGGGGATCGTGCACCTGGGCATCGGCGCGTTTCACCGCGCCCATCAGGCGGTCTACACCGAGGATGCCATCGCCGCCGAGGGGGCGACTGGGGCATCTGCGGGGTGAGCCAGCGCAGCCCGGCGGTGATCGAGCAGCTCGCTCCCCAGGACGGCCTCTACACCCTGGCCGAGCGCGACGGCGCGGGCGAGCGCCTGCGGGTCATCGGTGCCGTGCGCGAAGTCCTCTGGGTCGGGGCCGAGCCCGAGACGGTGCTCGACCGGATGGCCGCGCCCACCACGCGAGTGATCTCGCTCACCGTGACCGAGAAGGGCTATCACCACGACCCGGCCACCAACCGCCTGGCCGTGGACAGCCCCGACGTCGCGGCCGATCTCGCCGACGGCGGGTCGCGGACCGTCGTGGCTCAGCTCGCGCACGGGCTGGCCCGCCGGCGCGGCCACGACGGCGGCCCGGTTACCGTGCTCTGCTGCGACAACCTGCCTGACAACGGCCGGGTGCTGCGCGGGCTGGTCGCGGACTTCGTGGACCGCTCACCTGCGTGCGATGGGTTGGGCGACTGGATCGCCGCCAACGTGACCTTCCCCTCCACCATGGTCGATCGCATCACGCCCGCCACCACGGAGGAGGATCTCGCGCGGATCGGCGACGCGCTCGGCGCTCGCGACGAGGGCGCCGTGGTCACCGAGCCGTTCACGCAGTGGGTCATCGAGGACGACTTCGCCGCCGGCCGGCCGGCGTGGGAGCGGGCGGGAGCGATCATCACCGGCGACGTCGCGCCTTACGAGCAGATCAAGCTGCGGCTGCTCAACGGCTCGCACTCGACCCTCGGCTACCTCGGCGCACTCGCCGGCTACGAGTTCGTCTCTGACGTCGTCGCCCCCGAGCGCCCGTTCCTGGCGGTGCTGCGGCGGCTCATGGCCATCGACATCGCGCCCACGCTCACCGTCCCCGAGGGCTTTGACCTGACCGCCTACCTGGACCAGCTGCTCGAGCGCTTCGCCAACCCGGCGCTGCGCCACCGCACCATCCAGATCGCCATGGACGGCAGCCAGAAGCTGCCGGTGCGCCTGCTGGCCACGATCCGCGACCGGCGCCGAGCCGGGGCCGAGCCGGTGGTGGCATCGCTCGGGGTCGCGGCCTGGATGCGGTTTGTCAGCGCGCGCCGATCCGATGACGGACGCCCGCTCGCCGTCGACGACCCGCTGGCCGGCGAGATCGCCGAGCGCCTGCGCGGGCGCGAGGAGGCGGCGCCCGTCGTGGACACCCTGCTCCAGATGGACCAGATCTTTAACGCCGAGCTCGCCGGCGACAGCGCCTGGCGCACCCTGCTGATCGACCACCTGGACGCGCTCATCCGCGACGGCGCCCAGCGCACCGCCCGCCGCATGGCCGGCTGAAGTCACAATGCCGTCCATGGCCGAGCGACTGCCCATCACCCCACAGCTCGCGCAGTCCGGCGTCGTGGCCATCCTGCGCGCGCCCAGCGACCGCCACCTCGGACCCGTCTCGCGCATACTCGGTGAGGCCGGCGTGACCTGTCTCGAGCTCACCCTGACCACGCCGGGCGCGGTGGATGCGCTCGCGCGGGTCCGCGCCGAACTCCCCGGCGACGTCGCGCTCGGCATGGGCAGCGTCATCGACGCCGACCAGGCGGCGGCGTGTCTGGACGCGGGCGCCGACTTCCTCGTCAGCCCCGGCGTGTGTGCCGACGTGGCGCTGTACGCCGCCGAGCACGAGGTGGCCTGCTATCCCGGCGGCTGGACCCCCACCGAGCTGCTCGAGGCCTGGCGCCTGGGAGCCCCGGCGGTCAAGCTCTTCCCCGCGGCATCGGGCGGGCCCCGGCATCTCAAGGATGTCCGCGCGCCCCTGCCCCACATCCCGCTGGTCCCGACCGGCGGCGTCGGCCTGGAGCGGATCGGCGACTACATCGTGGCGGGAGCGGTGGCCGTCGGCCTGGGCGGCCCGCTGGTGGGCGATGCGCTGGACGGCGGGTCGCTCACCGCGCTGGCCGAGCGGGCGCGCGTGGCGCTGGAGGCGGTCCGCGCCGGGCGAGACCGGCGATGAGCCCCGGCCTGGTCACCGCCGGCGAGACGATGGGCCTCGTGGTCCAGGGCGCGCCGGGGTCGCTGCGCAACGGCGAGCCGATGACCTTCGGCATGGGCGGCTCGGAGTCAAACGTCGCCATCGGGGTGAGGCGGCTGGGCCTGCCGGCCACCTGGATCGGGCGCGTAGGCGCCGATCCCCCGGGCGAGCTGATCCTGCGCGAATTGCGCGGCGAGCAGGTGCAGGCGATCGCCGTGACCGACCCGTCACCGACCGGCCTGATGGTGCGCTGGCGCCCGAGCGGCGCCCATGGGCGGGTCGGCTACTACCGCCGCCACAGCGCGGGCTCGCACCTCGCCGCCGGCGATATCTCCGCCGACGTCATCCGTGGCGCCGCGGTCCTGCACGTCACCGGGATCACGCTCGCCCTGGGCCCCGGACCGGCGGAGGCGATCGCGCATGCGGTCCAGGTGGCGCGCGACGCCGGGGTGACCGTCAGCTTTGACCTCAACCACCGCAGCGCGTTGTGGTCAGCCGCCGAGGCGGCGCCCGCACTCGAGGCGGCGGTGCGCGGCGCCGACGTCGTCTTTGCCGGTGAGAGCGAGGCCGAGATCGTGACCGGGACCGCCGACGCGCTGTCGGCGGCGCGGGCGATCGAGCTGCTCGGCCCCACCCAGGTGATCATCAAGCGCGGCGCCGACGGCTGCCTGGCGCGCATCGACGGCGCCACCATCGAACAGCCGGCACCGGCGGTCACCGTGGTGGACACGGTCGGCGCGGGCGACGCGTGCGTGGCCGGCTACCTGGCCGAGCTGATGACCGGTGCCGCCCCGGCGGCGCGGCTCCGTACGGCCGCGGCGGCGGGAGCCTTCGCGGTCACCGTATCCGGTGACTGGGAGGGGATGCCCGACCGCCGGGCGCTGGAGCTGCTGGAGGCGACCGAGCCGGTCGCCCGCTGAGGGTGGCCCAGAGCGGGAGGGCGGCGCCCCCGACGCCGCCCTCCCGTTTTGCCACCGACTACGGCGACCAGGTCACCGGCTTGTCGATGTAGCTCTCGGTCCCGGTGTACGCGACCTTCGTGATGCCCCCGGAGACCAGGAAAGTCAGGCACGTTTCGAAGCTCGAGCCCACGGGCATCGGGTTGGGCGCGGTCTTGGCATCGCACTTGGGGAAGTCGCCGATGAAGGTGACGCTCTGCTGCGTCTCCCCGGTCTTGTCGACGCCCTCGATCTGGATGCTCGGATCGTTGTCTTCAGTGTTGATCTTGCCCGGACCCAGGTTGGTGATCTTCGTCTTGACGTAGTACGGGGTGCTCGCCTTCTCGTTGGCGTCGAGTTGGACCCCGTTGAAGTCGGCCAGCGTGCCCTTGTCCATCGACTGCGCCTGGACACTGAGCTTGTAGGTCGGCCCGTTCTTGCCCGACTTCAGCGTCGTCGTGAACGGGACCGTCGCGGTCTGACCGATCTTCAGACTGGTCCCCGGCGCCGCGGTGGCGCCGCCGCCGCCCGCGGCCGCACTGCTCGTCGCCCCGCTGCTGGTGGCCGCGCTGCTGGTGGCCGCCGTCGATGTCGCCGCGCTGCTCTGCGCCGCCGTCGAGGACGATGATTGCGTCCCGCCACCGCTGCTGCTGGTCGAGCCGCACGCCGCGGCGCCCACCGCCAGCGCCGCGGCAGCCAGAGCCGAGAGCCCCACTCGTGTGCCCCTGAAATGAATGGTCACGACGCCTGCTCTCCCCTCTCCGCGTCCGTGCGTTCGCGGCTCTGGCTGTGCATTGCCTCCTGTCGGTCCACTGCTCGCTCCAATCGGTCCATCAGCTCCAGCCAGCCGAAGAACTCGGCTCCCGGTGCCCCCGGTGCCGTCACCTGTCCCGTGACGGTCCCGTCGCTGTGCCCGATCTGCACGATGACCTCCACGACTGCGCCCCTATTCATCGCCGGTGAGCCTGCCGCACGCCGGCGCTCAGCGCATCAGGAAAGACCCTGATCTTTTGTCGCCAGGTCCCTGAGGTTCTGCGCCGGCCGCGCCGGCCGCGCCGGCCAGAGCCTGGGCCAGCCCGGCGCGCGAGCCGATCCCGAGCTTGGCGTAGGCCTGGGAGAGCTGGGTCTCAACGGTCTTGGTGGAGACGAAGAGCGCCTGGGCGACATCTCGGTTGCTCATGCCCGATGCCGCCATCTCGGCGGTGCGCAGCTCCGCTGGGGTCAGCGAGCCGGGCCCCTGGCGTGGGGCGCGACGCGGCCGCGCTCCGGTGGCGACGAGCTCAGCGCGTGCGAGCTCCGCCAGGGCCACGGCGCCGCAGCGATGCGCGAGGTCAAGCCCCGCGCCCAACGGCTCACGGGCGGCCAGACCCTCGCCGCGGCGGCGCAGCCCGATGCCGAGGTTGACCAGCGCGCGGGCGCGGGCCAGCCGTGCCGGCGAGTCAGCGAGGAGCTCCACCGCTTCCCGCAGCTGCGCCAGCCCCGCGGGGCCGTCGCCGAGCCCGCCGCACACCGAGAGCGCCATCGCCCTGCGACGCGGGCCGCCGAAGGCCACCGCGGCATCGAGCTCGCGCCCGGCGACCGCGGTCGCCTCGCCCGCGCGGCCGAGGCGGGCCAGCGCGCCCACGGCGCCCGCCACCCACTCGACGAGGATGCTGAGATGGCAGCCGGCCGCGGTCATCCGCCGGTCGGCCTCCAGCGCGTCGGCGACGCCGGCCTCGAGCTCGCCCGAGGCGATCTGCGCGAGTCCCCGCTGGGCGAGCACGCCCGTGCCCTGCCAGACGCGCAGCTCCCGCTCACCGAGGGGCAGCGAGTCCAGGATCGCGCGCGCATCCTCGAGCTTGCCGCGCTCGACCAGGATCGGGACCAGGAACATCGCCGCGAAGTGCGTCGAACCGACCTCGCGCGCCAGCTCGTACGCGCGCTGAGCATGGTCCTCGGCCTGGTCGAGCTCCCCGAGGCGTAGCGCCGTGACGCTGCAGACCGTCGAGGCGTGCATGAACATCGGGGCCGAGCCGCGGCGCTGGGCCTCGGCGAGACCGACGGCCTGGGCGGGCACCGCGTCGTCGAACTGCTCGGTCCAGGTGAGCGCGCGCGACGCTCCCCCGTAGGGGATGAGGTCGCGTAACAGTCGCTCGTCATCGAGTGCCCGCCGGGCATACCCCGCCGCCTCGGCGGCCGGCAGACCGGTGACCACGCCGGTTGAGGCCAGCGCCGCGAGCATCAGGGGATCGCTGACCTCGTCGCGCCGCGCGCGGCCAAACCACGGGGCGGTGCGCGCGAGGACCCGGCGGGTCGCGGTGAGGTCGGTCGCGCCACCACCGAGCAGGTGGGCCTCGAGGCGCGTCGCGAGCGCGTCATCCAGGCCCTCCGCGTCGTCGAGCATGCTCTCCACCAGCGCGCGCACCGAGTCGCCCCGGCCCACGCTCAGCAGCGCGTTGGCCAGCTCGTGGCCGACGCGGGCGCGCTGGGCCTGCTCGCGCGCGAGCAAGAGCGCCTCGCGTAGCGCCGGGAACGCGTCGTCGGAGGGCCCGAGCGCCTCGGCGTGCCCGAGCTCCAGCAGAACCTCCAGCCGCACCTCGCCGGCGGGCGGCTCGGCCAGCGCGCGGCGCAGATACGAGGCCGCGGCGTCCGGCGCGCCGCGCGCCGTCGCCTGACGCGCGGCCGCTCGCAGCGCCTCGACCACCCACCCGTCGCCGTAGGGCTCAGCGGAGAGCAGGTGCGCGGCGACGCGATCGGGGGCCGCGTGCTCGGCGAGGAGCAGCCGGGCGGCCCCGGAGTGCAGCGCCGCGCGCCGCGCCGCGGGCAACTCCGCCAGCAGCGCCTCGTGGACGATCGGGTGCACGAAGTCCAGTTCGCGCTCGGAGGCCAGCACGTCGGCTGCGCGCAGGCGATCGGCGGCAGCCTCGGCCGCCTCGCGCTCCAGGTCGGCCAGCCGAGCGGCGTGGCGCAGCGGGGCTCCCGGCCCGAGGATGGCGAGCGCCTGGGCGAGTCGATCGCAGTCCCGGCCCAGGCGGCCGATCCGCACGAGCACGCTGCGCCCGACCGCGCCCGCGCCGAGCGAGCGGACGCTGCGGGCGACCTCCACTGTCGGCCGGCGGCCCTCGCTGCGCAGGTCGGCGAGCAGCTCGTGGAGATAGAACGGGTTGCCTCCGGTGGCCTCGTGGCAGGACCGGCACAGCTCGTCGTCGGCCCGCGGGCCCAGCTCGCGGCGGACGAGCTCGGCGCTGGCGATCCCCGAGAGCGGCCGCGGCTCGAGCACGAGGGCCGCCCCCTCCGACAGCGCGGTCAGCGGCCCCGACACCTCCCCGCGCCGCTGCGCCACCACCAGGACGGCGCGCAGCGACTCGATGCGACGGGCCAGGTAGAGGAGAAAGCGGGCCGAGGCCGGGTCCAGCCAATGCGCGTCGTCCACCAGCAGCGCCACCGGCCCGTCGTCACAGCGGTCGGCGATCAGCCAATAGAGGCCGTGGAGCACGGCCACGGCGCGGTCGGCCTCGGGCGCCGCGTCGGCATCGCCCACGAATACCGGCGCGGCGAGCCCCGCGGAGTCCCGGAACGCGTCCGGTCCGGCCGCGGGCGCCAGCAGCTCGCGCATCGCGGCGAATGACGACTCCATCGATACGTCGTCGCCCCGCGCGCGCAGCGTCTCCATCTCTCGCTCGGCGGCGCGCTGGGCGCAGGCGCTCACCAGTGCGCTCTTGCCGATGCCGGGCGGACCCTCGATGACGACGAGCGCGCCGCGCCCGGCGCATGCAGCCGCCAGCAGGCTATCGAGGCCCGCCAGTTCGGCGCCACGTTCCAGTAGCGCGCCGCCGTCCCGGTGCGACTCGCCCACGGCCGGGCATTCTAAGGAATTCCTGATCTTTGACCCGGCCAGCACGGTCGCGGCTCTCAGCGCGTCGCATTGTCCTCCCGCGCACGGGTGTTCGCCAACGGATGCCGGGACGGTTGACAGCGGCCGCGGGCGGAAGAGAATCCCTCGCCGGCGAGAGAGAGGAAGGGGTTCCACATGCAAACGTTTCGCCTGCGTTCGCTGCGTGCCTACCTGTACCTGGCAGGAGCCGCAGCCGTTACGACCATCGCCGTGGCCATCCTGGCCTCGGGCGGGGGCGTGGCCAGTGCCCACACCAGCCGCGCGCTGGTCAACGACTCCAACCGGCTGGCCTCGGTCAGCCCGACCATCCCGTCCAAGATCGGCTGCGCGACGCTGGCGTCGCTGCCGAGCCTGGTCACCATCCCGCACTTCCCGACCAGCATCGACTCGGCCACCGAGACGCCTGCGGTGGGGGGCAACCCGGAGTACTGCGACGTGAAGGGGATGATCGCGCCCCAGACGCAGTTCGAGATGAAGCTGCCGGTGAACACCTGGCAGGGCCGCTACCTTCAGAACGGGTGTGGGGGCTACTGCGGCATCATCACCCCCCAGAACTTCCCGTCCTGTGACGCGCAGCTGGGCGGGGACTTCGCGATGGCCACCGACGACGAGGGCCACACCACCTCCACCGGCCTCGGCGGCGCGGGGTTGTTCGCCTTCAACAGCCAGAAGCTGCGCAACGAGTACGGGTATGAGTCAGAGCACGCGCTCGACGTCGTGGCCAAGACGATCATCGGCGACTACTACGGTCAACCGCCCAATTACTCCTACTACGACGGGTGCTCGGACGGCGGCCGCGAGGCGATGGCGGTGGCCGAGCGCTACCCCACTGACTTCAACGGGATCATCGCCGGCGCGCCGGAGATCATCGCCGGCCCGCTCAACGCCGAGCTGCAGACCTGGGACTACCGGGTCAACACCGACGCCAACGGCAACGCGATCCTCACCTCGGCGAAGCTGACGGCGCTGCACAACGCGGTCATCGGTGCGTGTGCCGGCGATGACGGCGTGCCCGGAGACGGGATCATCACCGACCCGCGCAACTGCCATTTCGACGTCTCGAGCATGCGGTGCCCGGCCGGTGTGGACAACGCCAACTGCCTGACGCCGGCGCAGGTGACGGTGGCGGACGAGATCTATCAGGGACCGGTGGATCCGCAGGGACGCCACCTGTACCCCGGCGGTTTCGCCTTCGGCTCCGAGGGGTCGTGGGGCGGCTTCCAGGTCGCCGCGGCGCCCTTCGGGACCACGGTGTCATCCAAGACGGCGGCGGTCTACGGCGGGCTGTCGCTGCCCTACCTGCGCTACCAGTACCTGCCGCCGGGCCAGCTCGGTCCCGACCCGGACCAGTGGAGCTTCAGCGACCGGACCTTCCGCTCGCTGTTCCCGGTGGCCAACACGTATGACGCGATGGACACCAACCTCAGCGCGTTCCGCCGCCACGGCGGCAAGCTGATCATCTGGCAGGGGTGGGCCGACCAGGCCATCCCCGTGTTCGGGACGATCGACTACTACGACACCCTGGCCAGCCGCATGGGCGGGCTGAGCTCGACCCAGCAGTTCGCGCGGATGTTCCTGTTCCCGACGGTCGCGCACTGCGGTGGTGGTTACGCCGCCAGCAGCTTCGACCTCGTCTACCCGATGGTCCAGTGGGTGGAGGGCGGAAGCGCGCCGAGTCAGATCATTGCCACCGACACCGTCGGTGGGACCACGCTGACCCGGCCGGTGTATCCGTATCCGCTCGTGCCCAAGTACAACGGCGCCGGCGCCACCACGGACGCGTCGAGCTTCCATCCGGTCGTCTCGCCGCACGCCCACGACTACTCGCAGTGGATCGGCAACGATCTCTTCTACCAGCCCGTCAACGCATCAGACGGCTCACACGGGGACACGGTGTCCCGGAACAGAAAGTCGCGAGCAGTCTCGTGAGTGGCTGGGCGTGACTGGCGGGGGGCGGCGACCAGAGTCGTACTGGTTGTACGGCGTGGTCGCCGCCACCCGCCAGGCGCGTCCAGACGCCGCGAGGCTGCCGTCGAATTTCTGATTCGGGACACTGAGAGGGGTGGCCACAACAAGACCTGACGTCATCATCGTCGGCGCCGGCCACAACGGCCTGGTGGCGGCGACCCTGCTGGCGGGCTCCGGTCACCGCGTCCTGGTGCTGGAGTCCGCCGGCCACGTCGGGGGCGCCGCGGTGTCCGCGCGGCCGTTCCCGGGCGTCGACGCGCGCATCTCGCGCTACTCCTACCTCGTCAGCCTGTTCCCGCAGGCGCTGCTGCGCGAGCTGGGAGTCACGGTCGAGCTGCGCCGGCGTTCGATCAGCTCCTATACCCCCCACGGCGACGCCGGCGTATTGATCTGCGACGACGCGGCGCGCACGCGCTCGACGCTGGTGGACACGCTGGGCGAGCGTGAGGGCGAGGCGTCTGTGGCGGCGCTGGAGCGCCTCGGCGCGCTCACCGCGGCGGTCGCCCGGCGTGTCTTTCCCACGCTCACCGAGCCGCTGCGCTCGCGCGCGCAGCTGCAAGCTCTGGTGGGCGACGACGACGCCTGGGAGGCTCTGGTCGAGGCGCCCCTGTCGCGGTTGCTCGAGTCGTCGTTTGACTCAGACCTGGTCCGCGGGATCGTCGCCACCGACGCGCTCATCGGCACCTTCGCCGCACTCGATGACCCCGGCCTGGCGCAGAACCGCTGCTTCCTGTACCACGTGATCGGCAACGGCACGGGGCGCTGGGACATCCCGGTCGGCGGCATGGGGGCTTTGTCGGGCGCCCTGGCCGACGCAGCCCGGAGCGCGGGTGCGCAGCTGCATGTGGGCACGCCGGTGACGCGCATCGAGTCCAGCGGCGCGGGCGCGGCGGTGCACACCGTCGATGGCGCGGTGCACGAGGGCCGCCGGGTGCTGGCCAACGTCGCCCCGGTCGTGCTGGCCTCGCTGTTGGGAGATCCGCCCCTGCCCGGCCCAGCCCCCGAGGGCTCGCAGCTCAAGCTCAACCTCTTGCTGCGCCGGCTGCCGCGGTTGCGGGACACATCGGTGACTCCGGTTGAAGCGTTCTCTGGCACCTTCCACGTCAACGAGGGCTACGACCAGCTCCAGCGCGCGCACGCCCAGGCCGCCGCCGGACAGATCCCCGACCTGCCCCCGTGCGAGGCCTACTGCCACACCCTCACCGACCCGTCGATCCTCTCGCCCGAGCTCCAGGCCGCCGGCGTGCACACGCTCACGGTGTTCGGGCTGCACATGCCGGCGCGGCTGTTTCGCGCTGACCACGACGCTGCGCGGGACGCGGCGGTGGCGGCGACGCTGGCCTCGATCAACGCCGTGCTGGCCGAGCCGATCGAGGACTGCCTGCTCACCGGGCCCGACGGCGCTCCCTGCCTGGAGGCGCACACGCCGGTCGAGCTCGAGGCGGAGCTGGGCCTCCCCGGCGGCCACATCTTCCACCGCGACCTGTCCTGGCCGTTCGCCGAGACCGACGGCGACGTCGGGCGCTGGGGGGTGGAGACTGAGCGCCCCGACGTGCTCTTGTGCGGCGCCGGGGCCCGGCGCGGCGGCGCGGTCAGTGGCATCCCTGGCCACAACGCGGCCCGAGCCGTGCTCCAAGCAGACCTATAGGTCCACTTCTGTACGTGGCGATCGAGTCGCGGCGGATAGTGCAGCTATTTCCTGCAAGATCCGCCCCGACCGCCTCGATTGCCAACGTTCAGTCGGCCCTGGGCCGCGCGGCCCAGCCGTCGATCAGGAAGCGCGCGATCGACACCGCCGGGGGCAGCTGGAAGCCGGGGTCGCCGCCGTCGATCGCCTCCTGAACGGCGTCGCGGTCATACCAGCCGACCTCGTCGAGCTCCCCGTCGATGGCCCGCGGCTCCCCACCGTCGGACACGGCGTGGAAGCCGAGCATCAGCGAGGCCGGAAACGGCCACGGCTGCGAGGCGACGAACACCGGGTCGCGGGCGACGATGCCCGACTCCTCCTCGATCTCGCGGGTGACGGCCTCCTCGGCCGACTCCCCCGGCGACACGAACCCGGCGAGCACGCTCAGGCGCCCCGCGGGCCAGCCGGCGCGCCGCCCCAGCAGCAACCGGTCGTCGTGCTCCACGGTCATGATCACCACCGGATCGGTGCGGGGGAAGTGATGGGCGCCGCACCGGGGGCAGTGGCGCAGGTAGCCGGCCTCGTCGATGTCGGTGGGGTTACCGCAGTTGGCGCAGAAGCGGTGGCGCCGGTGCCAGTTGAGCATCGCCATCACATAGGCGGCGAGGCCGGCCTCGGCGGGAGCCATCAGCGCCCCGGCATCGCGCAATCCCATCATCTGGTTGCCGTCAATCGCCTGGCTGCGGTCTCCCGGCGCCAGATCGTCGAGGTCGACGGCGAACAGCGCCGTGTCGCCCTCGAGCCCGAGCAGGATCGCTGACTGTTCGTCCCCGTGCGGCACCGCCTCGCGCGCGAGCGCCGGGCCGGCGCCATCGCCGGCGCCATCGCGGACGACCACTCCCTCGTGCCCCGCGGTGATCGCCCGCGCCCCCGGGTCGCCGAAGCGCGCCCGGATCCACGCGGCGTCCTTGCGCTCGGTCGACGCGCGATCGAGCGCCATCCCGGTGAATGGGGGCAGGACGGGGTGGTCGGCGGTGTCGGACATCGGTGCCCATGATGAACCACTTGGCCCTTGACCGGCCGAGGCGTATGCTGGCTGGCCTCGCGTCGCGCCGTCTTGGACGCGGGTCAGGTAGGGAACCCAGGTGAGAGGGGATAGCCGTGAAGCGTCGCGTTCTAGCGGTGACGATGGTGGCTGGTGTGCTCTGTGCCGGCGTGATGGCCTCGGCTGCGCAGGCCGCGGTCGCTCCGGGCGCGCCCGGCTCGAAGAGCTACTTCGACCTCGCCCGCAAGGACTGCGTGGGCACGGCCCGCAACACCACCTCCCGCGTCTGGTTCACGGTCGCCGACGGCGTTCTCTCTGACACCTACTGGCCCAACGTCGACGCCACCAACGTCCACACGCTCCAGTACGTCGTCACCGACGGCTCGACCTTCACCGACCTGCAGACCCGCGACATGACCTATCGCGTCGTCCCCGACCCGACGGGGATGTCGTGCACGATCGTCGCCTCCAGCGCCGCACACCATTACTCGCTGACGACGACCTACATCGCTGACCCGGCGCGCAACGCCGTGCTCATGCGCACGCGCTTCCGCGGGCCGTCCGGGGATCAGGTCTACGTGCGCCTGGACCCGCTGGCCGGCGGCACCGGCGGCGGGGGCACCCAGAACGGCGGCGGCAACACCGCGTCCCTGGTGGGATCGGTCCCCGTCGATGCCAACACGAACACCGTCACCAATGCCTCCAACCGTGACTACGCGGTGCCGACGTTCGAGGCCCTGAACGCCAAGCACGGCTTCGGCGCCGAGAGCGTGGGCTATGCCGACAGCGCCTCGGACGGCCTCACCATGCTCGACGCCTCGCACACGCTGAGCAGCACCTTTGACTCCGCGCCCAACGGTCACGTGACCCTGACCGCGCAACTGCGACTGCGTCGCGACCACTCGACGACGCTGGCGCTGGGCTTCGGCACGACGCAGGCCGCGGCCATCGCGACCGCGGGCGCCTCGGCCAACCAGCGCTTCGGCCGCGCCTGGAGCGCATATGAGGCGCAGTGGCAGCGCTATGACTCGGGCCTGCGCCGCCCCGCTCGCTGGCTGGGCCGCGACGCCGACCAGGAGTACTACTCGTCGGTCAACGTGGTCAAGGCCTCCGAGGACAAGCAGTTCCCCGGTGCCATCGCCGCCGGACTCGACTCACCGTGGGGCCAGGCGGTCGAAGCCGACACCCTCGTCAACGGCCAGCCGATGTACTTCGGGTCCTACCGCGAGGTCTTCGCCCGCGACCTCTATGAGGCGTTCACCGGCCTGCTCGTCGCCGGCGACGTGCGCACCGCGCAGGACGCGACGACGTTCCTATTCGACCGCCAGCAGCAGCCCGACGGCTCGATGCCGCGCAACTCGCTGGAGAACGGCCAGCCGGCGCCCGACACCGGCGGACTGCAACTCGACGAGACGTCGTATCCGATTCTCATGGACTGGCAGTCGGGCCTGGCCCACGACGGCTCGCTGTACCGCAACCACGTCATTCCGGCCGCGGACTTCCTGCTCGCCCACGGACCGTCGGACGGCGTGGAGCGCTGGGAGGAGCAATCCGGCTTCTCGCCCTCGACGATCTCCGCCGAGATCGCCGGGCTCACCGCCGCGGCCAACATCGCCACGGTCAATCACGATCCGGCGCACGCGCGCCTGTACCAGGCCACCGCCGACGACTTCGCACGGAACATCAAGGCGTGGACGGTGACCAGCACCGGGCCCTACGCGCCGCGCTACTTCATCCGCGTGTCCAAGACCGGGGATCCCAACGCGGCGATCTCCTACACCCTGGGCAACGGCATCACCGGCAACTTCGACCAGCGCACGGTCGTCGACGCCGGCTTCCTGGAGTTGGTGCGGCTCGGCATCCTGCCCGCGCGCGACCCCGACATCCGCGCCTCCCTGGGCGTGATCGACAACACCATCGAGCGCCAGACCGACAGTGGCCCCGGCTGGTATCGCTACGGCACCAGCGACCCCGGCTCTGAGGATGGCTACGGCGATTGCTTTGAGGCCCTGCACACGAGTTGCTCGCCCACCGGCGCCCCGTGGCCGCCGTCCAACCAGGGTTCGGGCCATCTGTGGCCGGTTCTGAGTGGTGAGCGGGCCGAGTACGACCTGACCGCCGGCGGGGCGTCCTCGGCCGCGTCGCTGCTGGGCGCGATGCGCAACATGACCTCGGGCCAGGGCCTGGAACCCGAGCAGGTGTGGGAGAACCCCAACCTGGCGCCCTCCCCCTTCGGCACCGACCCGACCACGGCCTCGATCGGCTTCATCAACGGCAAGCCGGTCGGCTCGGCCAGCCCGCTCACCTGGGCCCAGGCCACGGTGGCACGGCTGACCATCGACCTCGGAGCGGGACGGACCGTCGAGACGCCGGCCATCGTGTCCGACCGCTATGTCGCACACGGCATGCCGGGGACCCTGCCCCTCGTGATCACCTCACCGGCACCGGGGTCGCCGGTCACGACCCAGTCGATCACCGTCACCGGCACCACGGCGCCCCGCGCCCTCGTCGATGCCGAGGCGCAGGGCCCGAGCGGCGGCACCGCGGCGAGCGCGTCAGCCATGGCCGATGGCTCGGGGCACTGGTCGCTGTCGCTCACCCCCACGTCGTTCGGCTCCCCCACGATCACGGTGACGGCCACCAAGGGCAACAGCACCGCCTATGCCCAGGAGTCCGTCATCGACGTGACGCTTCCCGGGACGCCCGCTCTGACGGTCACCGACCCCGCCGGAGACGACAACGGGCCTGGGACCTACCAGTACCCGACGTCGTCGAACTTCACGGCGGGCTCGTTCGACCTGACCGGATTCCGGGTGAGCCAGACGGCCACCGACGTCTACCTGCAGGTCTCACTGCGCGATCTCGCAGCGACGTTCGGCAGCAACTTCGGTGCGCAGATGCTTGACATCTACGCCCGCGATCCATCGGTCGCGTCGACCTCGACGGCCTCGGCGATCCCACAGGAGAACTACACCATCGACTCGACAGACGCCTGGAGCGAGCGCGTGGAGGCCCAGGGGTTCGCCCCGGTGCAGTGGGTCAACGCCGCCAACGCGTCCCTCGGATCCGCTCAGCTGATCGCCGACCCGCCCAGCGACACCGCGACGATCGTGCTCCCGCGCGCGGCGTTTGGCACGGTGGGCTCGGGGTGGGTGTTCACCCTGGCCCTCACCGGCCAGGACGGGACCAACCCGACGGGACTGCGCGCCTTCGACGCGACGCCCCAGGACTTCGCCTTTGGCGTGTGCGCGCCAGGCGGGTCGAGCCCGATCTGCGGCGTGGACCCGAACACGGTGCCGAAGGTGATGGACACGATCCCGCCGGCCGGGGTGTCGCAGGCCACGGAGCTCAATCCGCTCAACGGCCCGGTGCAGCTCCAGGGCGTTAGCGTTCCGTAGTTTCCGTTCGGAGGCATACGTCAGCACTCAAGGGCTGCCCCGCCGCGGCCGATCTGCCTCTGCAGACCCGTCCATGGCGATCGAGGAACGCACAGACACGCATCCCGTGACCCGTGACGACGGTGTGTGGCCGCTGCGCGAACTGGCCCTGCGCGACGACCAACTGGGTGGGCTCAGCCGTGACGTGAGCGGCGCGCTGGACGAGCTCGCGCAGATCACCGTGGAGTTCTCCTGCGGCTCGGCGCGCAGCGCCGCCGCCGTGTCGCTCATCGGCAACCAGATCGTGCAGCTGCGCGACGACCTGGAGGAGGTGACCAATCGCGCGGGGTCGCTGCGGGCCTCCTCTGACGAGGCCGCGCTGTCGGCGGCGGACGCCGCCGAGCTGGGCGACCAGCTCTCCGCGGAGAGCGCCCGCGGGCTGGAGGTGATCGGCCCGCTGATCGACGCCTTCGACACGATCTCAGACCACGCGGTCCGCATGCACGCGCTGGTGGAGAACCTGGCCGCCAACGAACTGACCTCCATCGGCCAGTTCTCGGCCATCATCGCCCGGATCGCCGATCAGACCAAGCTGCTGGCCCTCAACGCGGCGATCGAGGCGGCCCACGCCGGCGAGCATGGCCGCGGCTTTGCCGTCGTCGCCGACGAGGTCAAGCGGCTGGCCGCGGAGACGGCGTCGCAGACCGCGCAGATCCGTGAGACCGTGACTCGCACCCAGGCCCAGATGCGGGAGGTGGTCAGCGCCGCAGCCACCGCACGGGACCAGTCGGTCGAGAGCGCCGCCGGCGCCGGCGCCGGCCGCCAGGCCCTGGAGCACATCGGTGGCCTCGCCGCACGGTCAGACGAGCGGGCGCGTCAGATCGCGGCGCTCGCCCGCCAACAGCTCGCCGACGTCAGCGCGATCGACGCCAACCTCCGGGCGATCATGGCCGGGAGCGCGGAGATCGAGGCCCACGTCGGGTCGGTCGCCGCCGCTCAGCTGGGGTCCTCGGCCGCGAGTGAGCGCGCCTCGACGATCATCGGCCGGTTTGACACCGCGGGTCTGGTCAGCCGACTACGCGCCCGCTGCGAGGGACTGGCCACGGACCTGCAGGAGATCATGGAGACCGCCATCGACGCCGGTCGCGTGAGCCTGACCGAGGTCATCGAGCTGCGCTACACGGAGGCCAAGGGTCCCAACATCGCGCGCTTCGGCAGGCTGTTCGACGTCTCGGCCGCCGATCCCGAGGGCTTCTCCCCCGCCAAGTTCCACACCGCCTACGACGCGGCGGTGGACCGTCAGATGATGGAGCGCATGGATGCGGTGCTCAAGGACGAGCCCGGACTGACCTTCGCCTTGCCGTTTGACCTCAACGCCTATGCGCCGGCCCACAACACCATCTTCTCCCAGGCCGTCACCGGCGATCCGGCGCGCGACCTGGCCGGCAACCGGACCAAGCGCTTCTTCCTGGACTCCGGCGCCCTGACCCGCGCGTCGCGAATGGGGCTGGGCGTCGAGCTGCCCGCCGAGGTGCTCACGCGTGGGCGGATCCGGAGCGCCGGCGCCCGGCTGACCCGCCGTGGCTCCGCCGATCACTCTTTCCTGGTGCAGACCTACGCCCGTGACACCGGCGCCGTCCTGACCACTCTGGCGGTCCCGCTGTACGTGAAGGGCGAGCGCTACGGCTGCGTCTGCCTGGGCTGGGATCCCGAGAAGCTGCGCTCCTAACCTCCTCATAGCTCAAAACACCGTCTCCTGGTGTATTGTTCGGGAGGTGTGGAGAGACGGGAGGATCACGGTGCGCACCGACGGGCCGACGCGGCTAATGAGGACACATCCTGCAGGGAGGGAGTAGGTGGTCAGGGTCAGACGCGCGCGGGGTCCGGCTGTGCGGTGAGCGGGAAGCTGACGCCCGTCAGCTGCTCGGACACCTCCCACAGCCGGCCCGCCACGTCCTCGTCCAGGGCCTCTTTCGAACGGCCGACGAGCCCGGGCGCGCCGCGGCCCTCCATGAACCCGCTGGGACCGGCGTAGCTGTTGCCCGGAACGTCGGCCACCGCGGCGTAGAGCGTGGGGAGCGCGCCGCCGTTGTCGTCCTGGGCGATCACCCGGTTGCCGACCACCATCAGTACCTCCATCAGGCGGTTCTCACTATGGGATTGCAGGTTGGTCGCCGCGTAGCCCGGGTGGGCGGCGTTGGCGATCACCTCGGACCCGGCGGCCGCGAGGCGGCGCTGGAGCTCGGCGGTGAAGAGGAGGTTGGCCAGCTTGGACTGCCCGTAGGCGCGCCAGGCCTTGTAGGACTTCCGCTCCCAGTTGAGGTCATCGAAGTCGATGCGGCCCATGCGATGGGCGCCCGACGCCACCGTCACGACGCGGCCGGTGACGTGGGGCAGCAGCAGGTTGGTGAGCGCGAAGTGACCGAGGTGGTTGGTGCCGAACTGCATCTCGAACCCGTCGGCGGTGCGCGAGAGCGGCGGGATCATGATCCCGGCGTTGTTGATCAGGATGTCGATCGGCTCGTTCCAGCCGGCCGCGAACTCCCTGACCGAGTCGAGGCTGGCCAGGTCCAGGCGGCGGACCTCGGTGGTCCCGGACATCTGGGACGCGGCCGCGTCACCCTTGTCGGTGTTGCGCACGGCCAGGACGAGGCGGGCGCCGTGGGCGGCCAGGGCGGTCGCCGCGGCGCGGCCGATGCCGCTGTTGGCGCCGGTGACGATGATCGTCTTGCCGGTCATGTCAGGAACGGAGGAGGCGGAGAAAGTAGTCATGGGCAACAATGTAG
This sequence comes from uncultured Actinomycetota bacterium, assembly GCA_963758035.1. Lineage (GTDB taxonomy): Bacteria > Actinomycetota > Thermoleophilia > Solirubrobacterales > Solirubrobacteraceae > Palsa-465. Next base: position 193,909 of record CAVWTW010000007.1, on the reverse strand, counting down.
TCGCTGACCACAATGTTGTCAAGAGCTACTTTGTCCGCTAGCCTCTGCGCGGTCGATGCCCGAACGCCCCTACCACCACGGCAACCTGCGCAGCGCGCTGCTGGACGCGGCCGAGCGCACCGTGCGCGAGCGCGGCGTGCAGGACCTGTCGCTGCGCGAGCTCGCCCGCGACGTCGGGGTCAGCCACGGCGCGCCGCGCCGTCACTTCCCGGACCGCCAGGCCCTGCTCGACGCGCTGGCTGAGACCGGCTTTCAGCGCCTGCGCGCCGAGCTGCGAGCCGCCGTGGACGGCGCCGGCGACGACTTCGAGGCGCGGCTGCACGCGACCGCCGCGGCCTATATCCACTTTGCCACCGCGGACCCGGCGCTGCTGGAGCTCATGTTCACCGTCAAGCACCGCGAGGGTGCCAGCGCCCTTCAGGAGGCGGCCGAGCGCGCTTTCACGGTGATGATGGAGGTCGTTGTCCAGGGCCAGGCCGAGGGCCGGCTCGAGCCGGGCGACCCCGAGCGGGTCGGGCTCGTCCTGTTCGCGACCATCCAGGGCATCGCGGCGCTGCTCACCGGGGGCATGGTCGCTCCCGAGCAGCTCGATGAGCTGCTGTCTGACTCGATCGCGCATTTCCTGCGCGGGTCGCGCGCTGTGGTCTGAGCGGGGCGCGCGGCGGCGTGAGCGCGCGCGGCGCCCGGTGCGTCCGCGCCGTCAGAGCAGCCGCATGCCCGGCTTGCGGCCGTTGCGGATCGTGACCCGCGCCCGCTCGGACCTCCAGGAGGGCGCGCTGAGCGACACGAGCAGCCGGTCGCCCGCCCGGTAGACCTTGCCGGCCGACAGGCTGCGGCGGTGGCGGCGCAGGGCACCTCCCGTCACCTTCAGCTTGTGGGCCGGGCAGCCCCGCCCGTGGCAGGTGATGGAGAAGGCGGCGTGAGCGGGCACCCGACCGATGGTGATCCGGACCAGGCGCGTGTGACCGTGGTTCCAGGTCCAGCGCAGCAGGATCTTCACTGCCAGCCTGTGCGGCGTCTTGGCAGGTGGCGGGGCGAGCGACACCGACCCGCTGCCCGTGGGCGGGGGCGCGGGGGCCGGCGGCGGCTCGGTCGGGGCAGCGGCGAGGGTGCCCGCGGGCGCCACCACCGAGACGTGGTCAAACCCATGCGACGGCGTCCATGAGATCTCGCGCAGCGAGCCGTCCGGGCCGGCGAAGTACACGTTCTGGCTGTGGTTGTCGGGGTCGTAGTTGGTCGCCGGCGCCGAGGCCAGGGACCCGGCCGCAACGACCACGATCACGTGTCCCCATCCGTGCCCCTGCGCCCAGGAGATCTCGCGCAGCGACCCGTCGGGGCCCTCAAAGTACACGTTCTGGGTCTCGTTGTCCGCGTCGTAGTTGGTGGCCGGTGCCGAGCCCAGCGAGTGGGCCGGCGCGGCCACCGAGACGTGGTCCAGGCCCTTGGACGGCGTCCACGAGATCTCGCGCAGCGACCCGTCGGGGCCCTCGAAGTAGGTGTTCTGGCTGTGGTTGCCCGGGTCGTAGTTGCTCGCCGGCGGCGCCGCCACCGACCCGGCGGGGACGATGACGGTGATCGCCTTCCAGCTTGAGCCCGAGACCCAGGGCTTCTCCTGCAGCGATCCGTCGGCCCCGGCGAAGTACACGTTCTGGCTGTGGTTGTCCGGGTCGAAGTTGGTCGCCGGGGCGGAGTGCAGCGTGTTCGCCGGCGCCACCGCGGAGACGTGGCTGTAGCCGCTCGACGGCGTCCAGGAGATCTCGCGCAGGGAACCGTCGGTGCCGGCGAAGTACACGTTCTGGCTCTTGTTCTCAGAGTCGAAGTTCGTCCCCGGGCCCGAGGCCAGCGACCCTGCCGGAACCAACCGTTTGATCGCGCTCCACCCGGCCCCCTGAAACCACGTGATCTCCTGCAGCGACCCATCGGTCCCCGCGAAGTAGACGTTCTGGGTGTGGTTGCTGGAGTCGAAGTTGGTCGCCGGCGCGTTGGCGGCAGCCGCCACGCCCGGCACTGCCGCAAACGCGGCAGCCACGATCGCTCTCGTCACCCAGGCGCGCATCCTCATCGCAGACCCGTCGAGGCTACCAGCGCCCGCCGGCGCGCCCTGTCAGCCGCGCGATGGCGTGGGATCCGGAAAGCGAGGGTCGTCGCGCGTGGGCTCTGCGTCGAGCGCTTCCTCGTCGGCGGCGTGGCCCTCGATCCGGATCCGGGGCAGGCGCCGGTCGATCCAGTCCGGCAGCGCCCAGGTCACGGGCCCCAGGATCTCGAGCACCGCGGGCAGCAGCACGCAGCGCACGACGATCGCATCGAGGAACACGGCCACGGCCAGCCCGAAGCCGAACTCCTTGATCGAGCGCTGGTCACCCAGCATGAACGACAGGAACACGCAGATCATGATCGCCGCCGCCGCGCTGATCACCCGCCCCGTGAGGGCGATTCCATCGGTGACCGCCGCGGTCGCGTTGCGCTGGCGCACCCACTCCTCGCGCACTCGGGAGATGAGGAACACCTCGTAGTCCATGCTCAGGCCGAACACCACCGCGAACATCAGCACCGGGATCCACGGCTCCACCGGGCCCTTGGTCACCCCCAACGCGTCGGCCAGGAACCCGTTCTGGAACACCACGACGGTCACGCCCAGAGCCCCGCCGATGCTCAGCAGGTTCATGAGCGCGGCCTGCACGGGAATGACGAGCGAGCGGAAGATGACGAACAGCAGCAGCGCCGAGAGCACGATGACGATCCCGATGAACAGCGGCAGCTTGGTCGCCAACACGTGGGAGAAGTCGATGGAGCCCGCCGTGAAGCCGCCCACCAGCGGCCGGCCGGCGAAGGACTTCTCAAACGGCGGGAGCACGTCGCCACGGAGATGGTTGACCAGATCGGTGGTCGCCTGGTCCTGGGGCGCCGACCCGGGGTAGGCCTCCATCACCGCGACCTTGCCCGACGGGGCCAAGCGCGGCGCGGTCACGGCCACGATGTCCGGGGTCTTGGCCACCGCGGCATGCAACGCCGCCAGCTCTGACTGCTGGGACGGGTTGTCGAGCTGGGCGACGATCTCCAGCGGGCCGTTGAACCCGGGGCCGAAGCCGGCGGAGAGCATGTTGAAAGCGCGGTAACTGCTCGTACTCGACGGGTCGTTGCCGGCGTCGCTCGAATCCAGCCGCAGCCCCAGGACGGGAATGAGGCAGACGAGCATGACGGCCAGCGCCCCCGCGGCCAGCGGCCATGGGCGCGACTGCACGACGACGCTCCAGCGTCGCCAGGCCGACTCCCGCGGCGCGTCGCCGCGTGCCTCGCGGCGGCGGGCGCGGCGGGTGGGGCGCACCACCCGATTCCCCCAGGCGCCCAGCAGCGCCGGGACCACGGTCAGTGACGCCAGCAGGACGCACAGGACCGCCAGGACGGAGGCGATCGCCAGCCCGTACAGGAAGGTCACGCCGGTGGCGAACATGCCCAGCAGGGCGATGATCACCGTCGTGCCGGCGAGCAGGATGGCCCGGCCCGAGGTGTCCATGGCCTCCACGATCGATCTCTCCACGTCCCCGTGGAGGGCGTGGTTCTCCTTGAACCGGGTGATGATGAACAGCGCGTAGTCCACCCCCACGCCCAGCCCGATCATGATCGCCAGCTCCGGGGCGACATTGGACATGCTGGTGACGTGCGTGCCCAGGCCGATCAGCGCGATGCCGGTGATCAGACCCAGGCCGGCGGTGACCAGCGGCATCCCGGCCGCGCTCAGCGAGCCGAACGTGAGCAGCAGGATGATGAGCGCCGCCAGGACACCCACCGACGTGGCGGGGCCGATGCTGAAGCCCTCGGCGTTCTCGATCACCTGGCCGCCGGCGGCGAGCGTGAGCCCGGGGACCTTGACGGCGTTGATGGCGTCCAACAGGGGCTGGCCGGTCTTGTCAGGCAGCAGGTTGGCGCGCTTGTCGTAGTTGATCGTGGCGAACGCGGTCCTGCGGTCCTTGGAGACCTCGACCGCACCCGCATCGCTGTACGGACTGACGACGCCGGCGACGTGCGGCATCTTGGCCACGCGCTCGAGCACCGGCGCCACCGCGTTGCGTACGGCCGGGTCGTCGACGGTGCCCTGCTTGGTGTGGAAGACGATCGTGTCCACGTCCCCGCTCTGCGCCTTGAACTGGCTGCCGAGCAGGTCGACCACATGCTGAGCCTCGGTCCCGGGCAGGCTGAAGTCGGTGGCGTACTGGCGGCCCACCGTGCCGGCGATCACGGTCGTGAGCACCGCCACGAGGACCCATCCTCCGATCACCCACCGTCGATGAGCGATACACCAGCGACTCAGTCTCACCATCGCGATTCGGCTCCCACTTTCGCCTTGCCCACGTCTGCGCCTACCGATCCAGGGTAACCAGGCGTGAGCCTCGGCCTGTGATCAGCCTGCAACCACGGTGAGCCCGGTTTCTGGACTGAGCAGGGCGTCGCGCCGACGGCTCGAGCGCACCCGCCGGGACCGCCGCCCCGGCCCAAGCCGCGGCCCAACAAGGGGCCGCGGCGTATCAGCGAGCGATCAGCACAGGGGGCAGAGCCGGGTGGCGCTGCCCGGGGCCAGGGAGTTAATGGCCTTGGACGGCTGGCTGCTCTTGAGCATCTTGAAGTTGTATTGCTTGCCGATCCAGCCCGACTCGACCATCGAGACGATCACGTGGTCTCCGACCGGGATGTGCCGGTTGGCCACGAACTTCAGCAGGTCGACATTGCCCTTGGCGGGCTCCACCCTCTTGCACTTGCGCTTCTTGCCCTTGCCCTTGCAGACGCGCTGCTTGGGGACGGTCGCGGTGTGCTTGGCGATCGGGCAGCCCTTGCCCGTGCAGGACAGGAGCACCTTGGCGCCGCCGGGGAGGCCGTTGACGATGAACTGGCTGGTGATCACCGTGTGCGTGGCCGTTGTGGTCGAGAAGTCCCACTGCATCGTCGCGTTGATGCGCTTGAGCTGGGGCAGCTTGATCGTCGCCGTGGCCGTCTTGGACGAGCCGCCGGCGTTCGTCGCGTTGTAGACGAAGCGGTCAGTGCCCTGCGCCCCGATGTGCGTCGTGTACGTGACCTTGCCGTTGGACTGGTTGATCTTGCCCAGCTTGCCGTTGCCGGGCTTGCTCACGATCCCGTAACTGAACGGATGCCCAGCCGGGCCCTTGCATTTGAGCGTGACCGTCAACCTGGTCGCGCCGGCCTTGCCCTTGGACGTGACGTTGGAGCACGTCGGCACGGGCAGGAACGGTACGTTGAGGATCGCGGTGGCGATGTTCGAGACGCCCCACTGATCGCTGACCCGGTAGTTGAACGAGTCCTTGCCGGAGAAGAACGCTCCCCGATGTGTACGTGAGCTGTCCGGTGCTCGTGTTCAACTCGCTGACCGTCCCGTTGCTAGGTCCGCCGAGAATCGAGAAGTTCGGGTGTGCTCCGAACGGCAGCGTGCACGAGAGCGACACGGCCACCGAGCCGCCGCCCTGCGGGCCGGTCGCCGAGACGCTCGAGCACACCGGGTCGGGCGGCGAGAACGCGAACGCCGCGCCCATTCGGCTGTTGTCGGCCCGGCGCGCCGACCATCGCGGTCTGCCCGTCTGACGAGAGCGCCACGCCGGTGCCGAAGAATCCGACGTCGGTCTCGGCCGGGTCCGCTCAGTCTTCTGCCTGCCTGCGTCCAGATGGCGCCGAGCGCGTGAACAGCTAGGCCGCGCCGATCCGTTGGCGTCGTCGCTGCGCGCCGACCGCGGCGGTGTTGCCGTCTGCGGAGAGCGAGACACTGACCACCGAAGTTCGGGCGGCCCACGTCGACGTCGTTGCCCGCGAGCTTGGTCTGCTCGGCTCCAAGTTGTCTCCGGAGCCGGTGAACACCCAGGCCGCCCCTGTCGCTGCCGTCGTTGTCACCGCCGATCAGGGCGGTGGTGCCGGCAGACGAGAGGGCGATCGCGTTGCCGAACCCTGAGGCCGGCGGGGACGACCTCATCGGTGGGTGTGCGGAATCTTCGTCGCCTGGGTCCAGGTCGTCGACGCGGTGGTCGGACGCGTGTACACCCACGACTGCGCCGCCGTTGCCGTTGTCCGAGGGGCCGCCGATCAGTGCGACGTTGCCGTTGGCCGAGAGCGCGTCTCCCGTTCCGATCCGGCCGATGGTGTCGAGGCTAGCGGGCGAATCGGTCGGCGAGGTCTGTCATGCTGGCGCTCCGTCCAGGTCGAGCCCGCGCGGGTGAACACCCACGCCGCACCGGCGCCGTTGTTGTCGTCCGGGGCCGCCGACCAGCGCGCGTGTTGCCGTCTCGCCGACAGCGCCACGCTCTGGCCGAAGTCCGCGCATGCCGGTTTGGCCGACAGGAACGAATTTGGTCTGCTCCGTCCATGTCGGCCCGAGCGGGTGAACACCCAGGCCGCGCCGATTGTTGCCGTTGTCGAACTCACCGCCGATTAGCGCCGTGTTGCCGTCGGACGACAGCGCGACGCTCTGGCCGAACTCGCTCGAGTTGGGCAACGGGTTGCTCGGTAGCAGCTTGGCCCTGCTGGTTCCACGTCGACCCCGAGCGCGTGAAGACCCATGCCGCGCCGAGGTCGTGGTTGTCGACGCCGCCTCGCCGCGATCGCGGTGTTTCCATCCGCCGAGATGGCGACGCTCATGCCCATCTGGCTGCCGTTTCCGCCGCCCGACTCGTCGAGCGCCGTGATTGCGCCGCCCTGCTGGACGAGCGGATCGATGGTGAGCGGGTAGCGCGCGCCGCGGTCGTTGACGCGATGAGCACGCGCCCGTCCTTCACGCTCAGCGCGCTGGGCAGGTGGCGCCCGGTCGCATCGACCGCGGTCAGCCCGCCATATCGCGCCGCGATATCGCCTCGCGATCCACAAAGTTCACGTTCGGATCCCGCGGCCTGTGCGCGCAGCGAGCCGCCGACGGCCAGCGAGAGCGTCAGCCCATGCCCGGACGCCGTTCCTGCGGGCCGGTGGGCCAGCGTGAAGCCCTGCTCGATGCCGAGCGGGCCCGCGGCGTACCACTCGCGGATGCCGGAGCGCGAAAGCGACACGCGGTTGCCGCTAGCCGTCACGGCGTCCGCCGCGCCGAAGCCCGCCAGAGACAGCGAGAGCGTGCTACCGCCGGTCAGGCGCAGGCTCGGCTCGCCGCCACGGAAGTCCGCGCGCACGCCACCACCGGCCAGGCCCCACCCGGAGCCGGTCCGCCGCGCGGCGAAGGCGCGGCTGTCGGCGGCGATCGTCGAAGACATGACCGATTGCGCCTGGAGCGGCAATGACTGCAGCCGGCTCAGGCCGGCGCTGGTGGCTGGGGCCGTTGGCCCGCTCGTCGCGGGCAGCGGCAGGTGCGTCGCGAACGCCAGCGCGAGCGCAGCCAGCCCCGCCAATCCGAGCGCTGCCAGCGCAGCGCGCACGTCAAATAGCCTGATCCCCGGCATCTGTGTCCCCCGGTCGTTGCGGTCCTCTGTTCTGATCCTCGCAGGGGTCGCGGAGAATTTCCAGGCCCCTTGGTGCTAACCCGTCACACCACCGGGGGTTGCGGCGGGCGGTGCGGGTGCGGCGAGAGCGCGGAGTGAGGGGTGCGGACGTTGAAACCGTGCGTCACGCGGACCACGTATGGAGGCGGCGTGATGTGAGATTTCAACGGCCTTGAGTCACAGAACACACGCCGCCAGACGGGCGAGCGTGTGACCCCAGGTTTCAACGCCCGCCCCGCTGGCCGCCCTCAGGCCCCGTCGTCGCGCGTCAGCCGGGATCGACCTCCAGCGCGTCAGCCGGGATCGACCTCGAGCACGAGCTTGCCCAGGTTCTCGCCCCTGAACAGGCGCAGCAGCGTCTCGGGGAACTGCTGCACCCCGCCGGGAGCGACGTCCTCAAACGACTTCAGCCGCCCTTCCTGCATCCACCCGGCCATCTCCTGGGCGGCCTCCGCGTAGCGGTCGGCGAAGTCGAAGACCAGGAACCCGGTCATCGTCCCCCGGTTGACGAGCAGCGACATGTAGTTGGCCGGCCCGCGCATCCCCTCGGTGGCGTTGTACTGCGAGATCGCGCCGCACAGCGGGATCCGCGCGCCGCGGGCAAGGCAGGCCAGCGCGGCGTCCAGGATCTCGCCGCCCACGTTGTCGAAGTAGACGTCGATCCCCTGAGGGCACTGCTCGCGCAGCGCACGCAGCACGTTCTCTGACTTGTAGTCGACGGCCGCGTCAAAGCCGAGCTCCTCGACGATGTGGCGGCACTTCTCCTCGCCCCCCGCGATCCCCACCACGCGGCAGCCCTTGATCTTGGCGATCTGGCCGACGACGCTGCCCACGGCGCCGGCCGCCGCGGAGACGACGACGGTTTCCCCCTCCTGAGGCTTGCCGATGTCCAGCAGCCCGAAGTACGCGGTCATACCCGGCATGCCGAGCGTCCCCAGGTAGACCGGGAGGGGAGCAAGGTCGGGATCGATCTTGATCACGGCGTCGCCGTGCAGCACGGCGTGCTCCTGGATCCCGGTGATCCCGGTCACGTGATCGCCGGGCTCAAATCCCGGGTGCTCGGAGGCGAGCACCTCGCCGCAGCCTCCGGCGCGCATCACCTCGCCGATCCCGACTGGGGGCACGTAGGAGCGGCCGTCGTTCATCCACCCGCGCATCGCCGGGTCCAGCGAGAGGTACTTGACCTTGACGAGCACCTCGCCCTCGCCGGGCTCAACGACGGGTTCCTCGGTGTGATCCCAGTCGCTCGCCTTGGGCAGCCCGACCGGGCGCGCGGCCAGGCGAACCTGGCGGTTGACGGCATCCATCGTGGTGGTTCCTCCGAAGCTGTAGACGTGACCGGCGGTGACGGCCAGCCTACAGGGGGTAGGACCAGAGCTAATGACCGACGACACAGACCACGACCGGGCCGCGCGAGCCGCCGACTACTACCAGCTCGACGAGCAGCTGACCGACGACGAGCGCGCGATCCGCGATCGGGTGCGCGCGTTCGGCGAGAACGACGTCCTCCCCGTCATCAACGACTACTGGGAGCGCGCCGAGTTCCCCTTCGAGCTCGTCCCCAAGCTGGCAGAGCTCGGCGTGGCCGGCACCACCATCGACGGCTACGGGTGCCCGGGGATGTCGCGGTTGGCCGCCGGCATCGTCTCGCGCGAACTGGCCCGCACCGACGGCAGCCTCAACACCTTCTTCGGCGTCCACTCCGGCCTGGCCATGGGCACGATCAACCTGCTGGGCTCCGACGAGCAGCGGTCCCGATGGCTGCCCCCGATGGCCCGGCTCGAGCTCATCGGGGCCTTCGCGCTCACCGAGCCCGAACACGGCTCGGACTCGGTCTCGCTGGAGACCGAGGCGCGGCGCGACGGTGACGCCTACATCCTCAACGGCGCCAAGCGCTGGATCGGCAACGCCTCGTTCGCGGACCTCGTGATCGTGTGGGCCCGTGACGCCGACGGTGACGTGGGCGCGTATGTGGTGGAGAAGGGCACGCCGGGCTTTGACCCGTCCACCGTGATCGGGGGCAAGATCGGCAAGCGGGCGGTGTGGCAGGCCGAGATCACCCTGAGCGACGTCCGCGTTCCGGCGGAGAACCGGCTCGCGAATGCGCGCACCTTCGAGGACGCGACGCGTGTCCTGGACCTGACGCGTGGCGGCGCAGCCTGGGAGTGCGTGGGCCACGCGATGGCGGGCGTCGAGGCCGCCGTGGCCTACGCCGGGGAGCGCACGCAGTTCGGACAGCCGATCGCCGGCTTTCAACTCGTCCAGGCCAAGCTGGCGACGATGGTGGCCGAGACCACGGCCATGCAGCTCATCTGCCTTCAGCTCGTCCGGCTGCAGGAACACGGCGTGGCGACCGGCGCGATGGCGTCCTTGGCCAAGCTCCACAATGCGCGCAAGGCCAAGCTGGTGTGCTCGGAGGCGCGGGACATCATGGGCGGCAACGGGCTGCTGCTGGAGTACCACGTAGCCCGCCACCTCACCGACCTGGAGATCGTCGAGACCTACGAGGGCACCGACAGCGTCCAGTCCCTCATCCTCGGCCGCGACCTCACCGGTCTCTCGGCCTTCACGTAGGCGAGCCCGCGGGCCGTCAGCAGCCCGGGCAGGGAGCGGTCCCGCCCGGCGCCAGCGCCCCGATCTTCACCGAGGGCTGCTTGCCGCTGACCATCCGGAACACGTACTGCTTGCCGATCGCTCCCGGCTGGATCATCGCCACCACCAGTGCCGAGCCGACCGGGACGCGCTTGTTGTGAAGCAGCCGGGCGAGATCGAGGTTGCCGCTCTTGGGGGCGGCCAGCCTGCACCGGCGCTTCTTGCCCTTGCCGTGGCACGTGCGCTCCTTGGCCAGCGACACGCTCTGTGTCTTGACCGGACACCGCTTGCCCGTGCACGACAGCCGCACCGTGGCGCCGCCCGGCAGGCTCTTGATCACCATGCCCGGCAGGATCGTCGCCGTGTGGCCGGCGCGGAAGACCCCCCAGGTCATCGTTGACGTGATCCGCCCCAGCGCTGGGAGGACGACCGTTGCCGTCGCCGCCGGCGAGGCGCCGCCGACGTCGGTGGCCCGGTAGGTGAAGCGATCGGTGCCGCTGAAGCCGACGTGGGTGGAGTAGGTGACCCTGCCGTTTGACTGGTTGATCTTGCCCGCCCTGCCGTTGCCCGGAGGCGTGACGATCGCGTAGGTCATCGGCACGCCCGCCGGCCCCCGGCACGACAGCGTGACGGTCACCGCCGTGGCCCCCTTGCGCCCGTGGACGCGGACGTTGGAACACGCCGGGACGGCGAAGGACGGCACCGAGATCGCCGCCGTCGCCGTGTTGGACACGCCCCATTGGTCGCTGACCCGATAGGTGAACGCGTCGGCTCCCACATACCCGGACCGCGAGCTGTAGCCGACCTGACCGTTGCTCCCGAGCGCACCGAGGCTCCCATGGGCCGGGCCCGACACGATCGCGTAGCTGAGCGTGGCGCCGGCCGGACCGCTGCACGACAGCGAGACCGTCGCGGCCCCGCCGCCCGCGGGCGTCGCCGCCGACGCATTGGCGCACGTGGGGGCCGGGGGCGCGAAGGCCCACGCCGCACCCGCCCCGCTGCTGTCGTTGTTGCCGCCGATCAGAGCCGTCTGACCATCCGCGGCGAGCGCGACGCTCTGGCCAAAGGTGCCAACCAGGTTCTCTCCCTGGCCGGTGAGCTTGCTCCCCTGCTGGGCCCACGTCGAACCGGACCGAGCAAACAGCCACGCCGCGCCGTCTCCCCCGCCGTCGCCCTTGCCCCCGATGAGCGCGACGTTGCCGTCTGAGGAGAGCGCCACGCCGGAGCCCAGCGCGCTGCCCGTGGCGGCGTCGCCGGCGGTGAGCTTGGAGCCCTGCTGGCTCCAGATCGACAGCGTGCGGGTGAAGACCCAGGCGGCTCCCTGCGTGCCGTCGCCCGGTCCGCCGACGAGCGCCGTGTTGCCGTCGGAGGACAGCGCCACGCTCGTCCCGAACGCCGCGCTCGTGCCAGCCGCATCGCTCGGACTCAGCTTGGCCTGCTGCGTGTAGCTGGTGCCGTTGAGCACGAACGTCCACGCCGCGCCCACCCCGCTGGTGTCGTTGTCGCCACCGACGAGCGCCGTGACGCCGTCGGCCGAGAGCGCCACGCTGGTGCCGAACTCCCCGGGGCCGCTCTCGCCGGTGGCGAGCAGCGTCGATCCGAGCGGGCTCCAGGTGCCACCAGCGCCGCGGCTGAAGGCCCACGCCGCCCCGGCGTTGCCCGAGCCGTCGGTGGGGCCGCCGACCAGAGCGGTGGCGCCGCCGGCCGACAGCGCCACGCTGGTGCCGAACGCCGCGCCGGCGGTCGCGCCGGCTCCGGTCAGCTTGGCGCCCTGCTGGCTCCACGTGGAGCCCGACCGGGTGAACACCCACGCGGCGCCGGCGCCGGTCGCGCCGTCGAAGTCGCCGCCGATGAGGGCGGTGTTGCCGTCCGCCGACAGGGCCACGCTTGACCCGAACGCCGCGCCGGCGGTCGCCCCTCCTCCGGTGAGCTTCGGGCCCTGCTGGCTCCAACTGCCGCCCGATCGCGTGAACACCCACGCCGCGCCGTTGGCCCGGTTGTCGCTGTCGCCGCCGACGAGCGCCGTGTTGCCGTCAGACGACAGCGCGACGCTGATCCCGACGGACCCCGGGGCGCTCTCGTCGCTCGGGGTGAGCTTGGCGCCCTGCTGGACGAGCGGATCGATGGTGACGGGGTAGCGAGCACCGCGATCATCGACGGCGATCACCACGCGCCCGCGGCGCAGCGACAGCGTGGCCGCCAGCCGGCGACCGCCGGCGTCGCGCGCCTGCAGGGCTCCGTAGCGGAGGCCCACACGACCCGCACGCGAGATGAACCGCAGTTGGGAGCGGCCGGGACGTGCGGTCAGCGTTCCCGAGACGCGCAGCGCAAGCGTCAGCCGTCCCCCGGGACCCGCACGGGGACGCCGCAGCACGGTAAACCCCTGCTCGATGCCCAGCGGCCCGGCCGCGTACCACTCGCGCACCGGCCCCCCGGCTCGCGTCACGCGGTTGCCATGCGCCGACCAGGGACCGGCCGCAGCTTCCAATGACATCGACACGGTCCCCGCGGCGGCAGCGAGCCGGACCGGGCCCGCGGCGAATCCCGCGCGGACACCCCCGCCGCGCAACTGCCAGCCGGATCCGGACCGCCGCGCGTCAAAGCGCGCGTCCGACGCCCCCAGCGTCCCCGAGATCGCTGATTGCGCAGTCAGCGGCAGCGACTGGAGCGCCCGCACGGCGAGCGCTGCCGTTGGCGTTGTGACGCCGGCGGGCGCCCCGATACCCGGCGGCGTGGCGAAGTGTGTCAGTGCGACCCACGCCATCGCCCAGGCCGCCGCTGCACAGACGAGCGCGCGCGTGGCGCGCGTGCCGACGATGCTCATGGTCCCCACGTGTTTCCCCCCGGCGTTGTGACTACTGGTGATCGTGGCAGGCAAAGTGACGCAAATCCATCCCCCCAGGGTGAGAGCGTCCACACCTCGTCGCCCGGGGGCTACGATGGCCGCGCGGGGCCAACCACGAGCGCGGATCCCAGTTCTTTCGTCGGCTCCGCCTGGGGCACCGACCCGCGCGTTCTCAGACCGGGGATCTCATGACGTGGACGGCGGTAGCGAACCTCAACACTGCCCGGCAGGGCCACGCGGTGGTTACCGCCCCTGCCCCTTCACCCGCAAGCGGCCTGGTGCTGTACGCGATCGGCGGAGACGGCGGCGCCAACTCAAACGCGATCGGGACGGTGGAGACGTTTGATCCGACGGCTCCCGGAGCGTGGACGAATAACGTCACGACGTTGCCCGGGCAGCCGCTCACCGGAGTGGCGGCCGCGACCGTCGCCGGGCAGGTGCACGTGCTCGGAGGGACCCGGGGCGGGCCGGTGATCACCCCGGTGACCACCCACAACATCTTCGATCCGGCCACCAACGCCTGGGCGGCGGGCGCGCTGCTGGGCACCGCGCGGGCCTACCACGCCGCGGTGACCGCGACCGACGGTGCGATCTACGCCATCGGCGGCGTCGACGGCCTGGGCAATGCCCTCAGCAGCGTCGAGCGCCTTGATCCGGCCACCCACGCCTGGAGCGCGGTGGCGTCGATGCCCACGGCCCGCTCGGGTCTGGCCGCCTGCGCCGTGGGCGACATGATCTACGCCATCGGCGGCGAGGACAGCAACGGAGCGCCGCTGACCACCGTCGAGGTCTTCAGCAGGGTGACGGGGACGTGGAACGCGGCCACGCTGCCGTCGCTGCTGCACGGCCGCACCAAGCTGGCCGCCTCCGCGGGACCCGGCGGGCTGATCTACGCGATCGGCGGCCTGAGCAGCACGTCCCCGGCCACGCCCGCCGCCGACGTGTACAGCTGGAACCAGTCGACGGCCTCGACCTGGCAGACGGTGTCCCCGTCACTCGCCTCCGCCACGGGCCTGCTCGGCGCGGCGCTCGGGCCCGACGGCCGCGTCTACGCCGTGGGCGGCAACACGACGGTCGGCAACAGCGCAGCGACGAGGTCCGCCGAGGTGTTCACGACCGCCGTCGCGCCGCCGCAGCCCTACATCGGCAACGGGACCTACCAGAGCCCCGACATCATCCTCACCGACCCGTCGGGAAATACGGTCATGCTCGGCGGGCAGCCCAGCGGCCCGTGGGACACACAGCTTGCGCCCAACACCAACTACGGGCTGAGCGCCCACATCCACAACGACTCGGGCGTGGCCGCCCCCGACACCGTCGTGCGGTTCTGGAGCTTCCCTGGCGGCGTGGGATCCGCCGGCACGCTCCTGTCAGAGGTGGTCGTCTCGATCCCGGCGGGCGGAACGACGGTCAACTCCCCCGCCGCGTTCCACAGCGCGGGCCCCGGGCAGCACGAGTGCGCGGTTGTCAGCCTGTCCGACGCCCAGGCGCCGTTCATCAACGTCGACGCAACCTCGGCGGCCCAGGTGCCCGATCCGACGATCGCGCACCCCGCGGCGTCGGCCCACTACGCCTCCGCGTGGCGCAACACGGATTCGATGCTCGTCGGTGCCGGCATGATCTGGCACCTGGTCTTCACGGCCGGAACATGGCTCAAAGAGCCGCTGCCGCTGAAGGTCGAGGTGACGACGGCCAGGGTCCCGGTGGGCTTCGAGGAGAAAGGCGAGGCAGCCAAGCTGCGCGACGATCTCCGGGTCCTCGGAGTGGCACCACGCGCCCCGCTGTTCCTCGCCCCCCGCGTGCGCGCCGGGCTGGAGCCCGCGCGCGAGCTCGAGGTCTCAGTCTCGGTGCCCGAGCGAGCGGAGGAGTTCGAGGCGCTGCGCGACGGCGAGCATCGGGAGCTTAAGACCAGCCATCGGGAGCCGGCGCACTTCACCGTGCGTGGCCGCATCCCCGACGACGCCAAGCCGGGCGAGGTGTTCCTCCTGGACATCGGCGCGCACCATCCGGCGGGCGAGGGACGCCCGCCCCGGACCATCCGCTGGCTCCAGGTCCTCTACGTGACCGACCGGCTGATCCCCCACCCGGGCCGCGACGAGCGCTGACGGGGTATCGAGCCGGCCGGCCGGCAGCCTGTCTGAGGCGGTCAGGCTGCCAGCACGGCCGGCTCGAGCTCGTGCGTGATCCGATCCACCGCCACGCGCAGCGCGCCCGCGGCGAGCAGCGCATCAGTGGCGCCGGCGAGCACGCGGCCGAACAGGCCGCTGCCGGCGACGCCGATCCGGGCGCGCACGTTGCTGCCGCGCGCGTCGCCGACGACGCGGTAGTCCACGTCGATCCGGATCGGCCCGGTGGCGGTCAGCGCAAGGTGTCCATCATGCGCCTCCGCGACGTCGATGAGGAATTCCAGCCCGCGGCCCGCGAGCTCGCCGCGCACGCGCACCCGGTCACCGGCGCACAGTCGCTCCCGGTCGCTGTCCACGAGCGTGAACGGCACCGGTGACCAGCGCGCGATCGCGCCCGGCTCGGTCAGCAGCTCGAGGACGTCGTCCGGCGTCCCCTGGCACGTCGTCTGCGTAGTCCATGTCGACATCTCGCCCCCTCATCCTGTGGTCCTGCGCACTCGCGCGCCCTCACGCGTCTCCTGCGCCCTCGTGCGGATCTTCACATTACCGTTCGCGGCGCGCTGTGAGAAGGGGCACATATGGCCCCCGCCCACGCGATCCGCCTACGCCCGGCTACTAGTCCTTGTACGGATCGCGGATGTCCCGCCCCGCCATGGCCACCCCCAGCGGCCGCAGCCGATGGGTCACGCTGATCGACCCGGCGTGAGCCGAGAGCACGTCGGGCAGGCGCTTGTAGACCTCCGGCGCCTCATCCGCGCCGCCGCCGACGAGCACGATGCCCTGGTCGCGCAACCGCGCTTGGACGGTGGGCCAGTCGACCGCGCCCGGCCTGACCTGCTCCTGGATCCAGGTCTTGAGCATGCGCGAGCCGGGATGCTCGGGACAGGTGGCGTCCGCGGACTCGAACAGCCGATCACAGTCGCGGCTGCTGCACGCCCAGCGCTTGCGCCGCCGCACCTTGCCGGCGGCCTGGGTCCGGCTCATCACCCGGCCCGCGCCGTGCACGGTGGAGAACAGCGACTCGGTCGCCTCATCGGACGCGACGCCCTGGAGGATCACCGACTCGTCGCCCATCGAGCCACCGACGAACCCCTCCTGGCCGGGCCGGGCCGGCGTGCAGCCCTTGCGGATGACCCAGTAGGTCCGCCCGGCGTGCTCCTCGCGCCAGGCGAAGTTGTGGTGGTTGTGGACCTCGTGGACCGCCTCGGCCGACAGGACCTCGAGGACCTTGGCCACCACGACGTCGCGCCCCGCGTAGGCGTACTCGCCCGCGAGCTGCATGGCCGCGATGTAGGCGTCGCCGAGTTCGGTGCCGATCTCCAGCAGAACCGGCGGTGAGTCCATCTCGCCCTCCTGCGCGCGCCCGTCGAAGGCCAGGCCCTGGGCCAGCGCCAGGAACCCCGACGCCGTCTTGTGCCCGAAGCCGCGCGAGCCGAAGTGAACGCCGACCCACACGTGGCCGCCCTCGTCCTCCATGAGGTTGACGTAGTGGTTGCCCGAGCCGACCGTCCCCAGCTGTGAGTCGGCGAGGCCGGCCAGCTTGCGCTGCGGGGCGAACTGCGCGTTGCGGATGTTGTCGAGCACCGGGTGATCGGCGCGCTCGCGCGCCGGCACGCCCATGCCGAACGAGATCCGCTGCGTGATCCGGTCCATGATCGCCTCGACGCCGCCGAGGTCCTCTAGGTCCGCGCGGGTCAGCTCGGTCTGGACGGCCTTGTTGCCGCAGTTGTGGACGACCATGCCGCCCGCCACGAAGGCCTGCGCCGGGTCCTCGGTGGCCACGTCGTAGGTCTCCCACTCGCCGGCGGGCTCCACGCTCACCACGTCGGAGTAGACGCACTCGCCGATCGCCGGATCGACGGGGCACCAGCTCAGGGCGGGGCGCAGCACACCCCGCCGGTAGGCCAGGTGCGCAACCGTCGCCTCGCTGAGGCCAGTCTCGCCGGCGACGGCCGCCACTGCGTGGCGCACCTGGTCGCCGCATTCCATCCGGCGCCGAACCTGGGCCTGGACGAGCCTCCGCGATGCGAGATGGCGCGACCGCTCCCACGCGGTCGCGACCGCCGTCGCGGCGGCACGCCGCTTATCGGCGGCCCGGGAGAAACCAACGGTCTCGATGAACCGGATCTGCCCCTCCTCGCCTCCCAGGATCTGAGCCACCCAGTTCTCGCCATCGGACCGGCTGAGCCCGACCCGGAAGCCAAGCGACTCGAGGAGATCCGCGACTCCCTCGATGGCGTCAAAACCACGCTGCTTGATGGCCAGGTTCGCAATGCGACCCGCGACGAGCCGCGGCGTGGTCATCTCGGCAGAGGCAAACGCGGAGACGTAGCACGCACGCGCGTATGCGGGCAGGCGCAGGATGGGCGCAGCCGAGCCCCGCCACCGGCCTGCCTTGCGACCGACAGGACAGCCAAAGGCCTCCAGCTGGTCGCGCAACGATCGGTCATTCACGTAGACGGCGTCCTCGACGGAGCCATTCGGTCGTACGCGACGGTGGCGGGACGGATCGAGACCAAGCGTGCGTATATCGCTCATCAGGTCATCGACATCGGCATCCTTGCTCGTGTACAGGCAGACACGATTTCCGCGAAGCGCGAGATGCCCGTCTCCGTTGACATATCCCGCAATGCGCAGCAGAGCCTGGTCGGGGCCCCCCTCATCGTGGGGCCAGCCCACGAATACTGAGCACAGGACGCGGTCCACTTCGGTCAACTCGTCGGCCCGCCGCCATCCGGCGCTAGTGCGCAGCTCATGATCCGGGGTGACCGTCACGCTTCGGTGGTTGCCGAGCGTCACCGTGACGGTGGGACGGCGACCTCGGGCAACGACGCCGAGGAAAGGCGCCACCGGGCGGACCGTTCCCGTGCCGTCAGCGCACAGTGGGTCGCGCGCGCGTTCGATTGGACGTGACGCGCCGTCGGCGCACAGGACGGGCTCCGCCACCGCGACGCACCCGATGTCATACCCGACCCCCGACGGGGACACGTACCCCTCGTAGGCGATGGCGCCGCCGATGGGCTGGCTGTAGCCAGGGTGATGGTCGGCGCAGAGCACGCCGTACTCGGCGTCGCCCGTGGACATACAACGCTCGAGCTGCTTGAGGCTGCGCTCGTCGACCGAGCCGAACGTCTTGATGTTCATCGCTGCTCCCTCCTTCCTTCTGGCTGTGTTTGTAGCGGTATGGGATGACGAGAGCCCCCGAGAGGAGTCGAACCTCTGCGCGCGGGTTCGAAGCCCGCTGCTCTTCCGCTGAGCTACGGAGGCGGATGGGAGCGCTTGGTGAGCGCTCCCTGCCACTGGCGCTGGTTTGACCTACGTTCTGCGTGGCATCGCATTGCCTCCTTTCCGCGACTCGGCGCCGCCGCCCGGACGGGCAGGGCGGCGGCGCGACTTCGTTCGCCCGCCACCATGCTCTGCCGCGAGAGCGCCTGGCCGGGCGAAGGCTGTGAAGTGTTGGCGTGCACCACCGCCACCTACAGGTGTCAGGTGTCAGGTGTCAGTGTCACTCGCCCCATCGGGCGAATGAGGGCACAAAAAAGGCGACCCC
This sequence comes from uncultured Actinomycetota bacterium, assembly GCA_963758035.1. Lineage (GTDB taxonomy): Bacteria > Actinomycetota > Thermoleophilia > Solirubrobacterales > Solirubrobacteraceae > Palsa-465. The sequence goes on along the minus strand of CAVWTW010000007.1, from coordinate 175,339 downwards.
TCTGGGTCGCCCTCGCTCGGCCGGTCGTATGCGCTTGGCTCTAGCGCACGCACCGCTCCGCGAGGGTGTTGAGATTGCTGCGCTGTCCCGGCGCCCACGGTCGAGCCGGGCAGGGGACTGCGAGCGCGACGGGCGTCGGCTGGGACGTAGCGGGGAAGGTGTGGGTCAGGGCATACATGGCAAACGTGGTTCCTTGGTGAGAACCACAGTAACCCACGTGTCAGCTAAATGCAAGTGTCACAGCGCAAATCTTTTGTGTCACTCGAGCCGGAGCGCCGGCGCGGGCGCCTCGGTCACCCCGGCCTTCCGCCGCCGGCCGATGGCCAGGGCCGGGATCGTCAGGTGCGTGATCGGCCCGATGGTGGTCGCGTAGAGGAGCGTCCCCACCCCCACATCGCCCCCCAGCAGGAACCCGGTGACGAGCACCGTGCCCTCGATGCTGGTGCGCACGACGCGCATCGAGTACCCGCGCCCGGCGATCCCGGTGCTCAGACCATCGCGCGGCCCGGGCCCGAGGCCGGCCCCGATGTAGAAGCCGGTGGCGAGTCCGTTGCCGATCACGCCGCCCACCAGCAGGACGATGCGCACCCACAGGACGTGGGGCGGGTGGACGACGGCCAGGATCAGGTCCATCACGAACCCGACCATGACGGCGTTCATGACCGTCCCGACGCCCGGGCGCTGGTGCAGCGGCACCCAGCCGCACACCAGCACGAGGACGCTGGCGATCACCGCCCATGTGCCGATCCCCAGCCCGAAGGTCCGTGACAACCCCTGGTGAAGCACGTCCCAGGGGTCCAGGCCCAATCCCGCGAGCACGAGCATCGACGCGGTGACGCCGTACCCGATGAGTCCGGCCAGCAACTGCGCGAAACGCCGCGCCCGCCGGTCCGCGGGTACTGGAGCGAGCAGGCTGCTGACTCGACTGGCGACGCGGCTCATGACCGTTAGACTGCCAGACTTGGCACCATCCAGACAGGGCCAATCTCGCGATGATGGCACCGTGGTCGCGCTGCGGCGGCTCTCGACGCCGCATCTGGTCCGGCTGCTCGGGGAATGGCGCGGCGGCGGCGTGGCCTATCCGGCGCTGGCGGCCGCGCTGCGCGCGCTGATCGTCGAGGGGCGGCTGCCGCCCTACACCCGTCTACCCTCCGAGCGCGACCTGGCCCTCGCCCTGGGCATGTCGCGCAACACGGTGACCGCGGCCCTCGATGTGCTGCGCGAGCAGCGCTACCTCGCCTCACGCCGGGGGCGGGGCAGCTGGATCACCTCCCCTCCCGTGCCTGAGCACCGTCCCGACGAGGCCGAGCCGCCCATCGGCGACATGATCGATCTCACCCTGGCCAACCTGCCCGCGCCGCCGGAGCTCGCCGAGTTGGCCCTGCTCGCCGCCGACGCGCTGGTCCCGGAGCTCGGCGGCCACGGCTATGAGCCGTTCGGCCTTCCGTCCACGCGCGCCGCGATCGCCCACTACCTGAGCGGCCGTGGACTGGTCACCCAGCCCACGCAGGTGCTGGTCACCCAGGGCGCCCTGCACGCGTGGGACCTCGCGCTGCGCACCTTCGCCCGGCCGGGGGACCGCGTGCTGCTGGAGACCCCCACCTACCCGGGGGCGCTGGACGCCGTCCGCGCGCACGGCTGCGTCCCGATCGGGGTGCCCGTGGGCCCCGAGGGGTGGGACCTGCCCCTGCTGCGCGCCGCGCTGCGCGACGCCCGGCCCGTGCTCGGATACCTCATCCCCGACTTTCAGAACCCGACCGGCTTTCGCGCCTCGGCCCGGGAGCGCGCCGCCGTGGCCCGCGCCGCGCGTTCCGCGGGGATGCTGCTGGTCAGCGACGAGAGCCTGGCCGAACTGGTGCTCGAGCCGGGGGAGACACGCGATCCACGCCGCTCGCCGCCCTCGATGGCGTTCGGCGACTCGGGGAGCGGCGTGCTGGCGGTCGGGTCGCTGTCCAAGCCGGTGTGGGGCGGCCTGCGCACCGGGTGGCTGCGCGGCGAGCCGCAGCTGGTGCGCCGTCTGGCGCTCGCTCGCGCCGGCCAGGACGTCGGCAGCCCGATCCTGGACCAGCTGATGGCCATCGAGGTCCTGCGCCGCCTTGACACCCTCCTGCCCGCGCGCCGCGAGTGGCTGCGTGAGCGCCGCGACGCGCTGTTGCGTGCCCTCGCCCGCGAGCGCCCGCGCTGGCGGGTCGGGCGTCCCGCCGGCGGGATGGCCCTGTGGGTCGAGCTGCCCGCGGGGACGACGGCATCCGCCCTGGCGGCCCGCGCGGTCGCCCACGGTGTCCGGGTCGCGCCGGGCCCCCGCTTCGGCGTCGACGGCGGCTTCGAGCAGCGCCTGCGGCTGCCCTTCACCCAACCGCCCGCGCGCCTCGCCGAGGCGGTCGGGCGTCTCGCCGCCGCCGAGCGCGGGCTGGGCTCGCGCTCGCCCGCGCGCCCGCCCGATGTGCGGTGGGTGGCGTGATCGACGCGGTGGGCCGCGAGACCTGACGGCGCACCACGCCGGGTAGCCTGACGGCGTGCGCATGCGGGCACCGCAATGGCAAGACGCGCCGGCGGTAGTGGCTCTGCTGGTGGCGCGTCACACGGCGGACATCGGGCTGCCGCTGTTCCGGCTGGAGGAGGTGGAGGACGAGTGGCGCTCGCCCGACCTCGAGCTCCATCGCGACGCGGTCCTGATCGAGATCGACGGCGCGCTCGCGGGCTACGCGATCGTGCACCGGCCGGGGGCCTTCGCCGTCGTCGCGCCCGCCCACGAGAGGCGCGGGGTCGGCACGCGTCTGCTGCGCTGGACCGAGCAGCGCGAACGTGAACGTCGCGCCGACGCGCACCGCCAGATCGCCGCTGCCACCAACGCCCGCGCGCGAGAGCTGCTGCAGGGCGCCGGCTACCGCCACGTGCGCAGCTACTGGCGCATGGCGCGCCCGCTCGATCGTGGCGTCGCCGCGGTGGGCCCGCCCGCCGGCGTCGTCCTGCGCGAGTTGGATCCCGATGGTGATGCCCCGGCGCTGCACGCACTGGACGCCGAGAGCTTTGGCTCGAGCCCCGATTACGTCCCCGAGTCCTTTGAGATGTTCGTCCAGGAGCACGTGCGCGCTCACGACGCCGCCCCGGAGCTCAGCGTGGTGGCCGAGGAGGCCGGGGTGATCGTCGGCTTTCTGCTCGCTCGCCGCTGGGCGCACGAGGGCTCGGGCTACATCGACCTGCTCGCCGTCGCGCCCGGCCGGCAGCGTCGCGGGATCGGCACCGCGCTGCTGACGCACGGCTTCGCCGGGTTCGCCGCCGCCGGGCTGGTCCAGGCCCAGCTCGGCGTCGCGTCCGACAACCCCCGCGGCCTGCGGGTCTACGAAGCAGCCGGGATGGGCCCCCGGTTTCAGTTCGACGTCTTCGAGCGGCCCCTCGCATGACCGGAGTGTCGACCCGCTGACGCTGGTCTGTTCGCTGTCCGCCCAACTGTTCGAAACGCGGAGAGCGGGGTACGCATAGAGAAAGACGATTGACCAGTCGAGCCTGCCCCGTCAGGGCGAGAGGGAGGAACGCGACATGCCACACACACGTGCGGGCGCTGTGACGGGCGCCACGGATACCCGCCGCCGCGAGCTGCGGCCAGGCAGCGAGGGCGCACGGGGCGCCGATGAGGCGAAGGGCGTACTGGCCCGGCTCGACCGCATCGATGCGTGGTCGATGCCGGTGCTCTTCGTCGGCATCATCGGCCTTGGCTTCCTGTTCACGTTCTATGACGTGTTCGACATCAACGTATCGTTCATCCAGACCTGCACGGCGCTCAAACCGGGCTGCACGCCGGCGAACGCGCTGAACACGATTCGGATCCCGATCGCGCTGAACCTCGCCGGGTACGTGGTGGGGACGCTCCTGCTCAGCCCCCTCTCGGACAAGGTCGGCCGCCGCAACATGCTGCTGGTGACGATGCTGCTCACCGGCGTCGGCTCACTGTGGACCGCGCTGGCGCCCGACTACACCAACTTTGTGCTCGCCCGCGTGCTGACCGGTATGGCCATCGGCGCCGACCTGTCGATTGTCAACACCTACGTCGGCGAGGTCGCGCCCCGGCGCAACCGGGCCAAGTGGACATCGGTGATCTTCATCAACTCGGCGCTGGGCGCCCTGCTCGGAATCTGGCTGGGCCTGTTCCTCACCACGCCGGCGACGCCGTGGCCGCACGGCCTCCCCTTCGCCCAGGCCGGCCCGGGCTTCGAGAACGGCTGGAGGTGGATGTATGCCATCGGCGCTCTGCTGGCGCTCGTCGCCGTCGTGCTACGGGTTGAGCTGCCCGAGTCCCCGCGGTGGCTGGTCGGCCAGGGCCGGGTCGATGAGGCCGACCGCGTCGTGACCGCGATGGAGGAGCGCGCGTCGCGGCGAGGCGAACTGCCCCCGGTGCCAGACGACGTCACCGTCGAGATGCCCGCCCCGGGCGGCTACGTCTCCTTCGGGCACGTGCTCGGCAACGCCACCTACCGCAAGCGCGTGCTCGTCCTCGTCTCGGTGTGGTTCTTTGCCTACGTGACCGTGTTCGCCATCTCGGCCGGCGGCACATCCCTGCTCACCGCGCTGCACTACCCACCCCCGGAGGCCGGCGTGATCCAGGCCGTCGGCGCCTTCGGCTTCCTCGCCTGCGCGCTGTTCGCGGTCCGGTACGCCGAGCGACTGGAGCGCAAGCTGTGGCTCCCAATCGGCGCGTTCATCACCGTGATCGGTTCGATCCTGGTCGCCGAGGCGGGGACCACCACGGCGATTGCGTTCGTCGGGATGGCCATCGTGTTCTTCGGCTTCAACGTATGGGTGCCGATGACCTACGCCCTGTCGGCCGAGAGCTTCCCGACGCGTGCGCGCGTGACCGGGTTCGGGCTCGTCGACGGGATCGGTCATCTCGGCGGCGGGATCGGCGTGCTGATCATTGCTCCCCTGATCCCTCACATGAGCGTGCTCGGCGCGTTCCTTCTGGTCGCGGGGTTCCTCGTGGTGGCTGCGGTGATCGGCCAGTTCACCCTCAATACCCGCGCCCGGCGGTTCGAGGACCTGTCGCCCTAGTCAGCGGGTCATGTTGAGTCATGGGCGTGCGACTGGGCTGATTCCCGTGCGCTGAGCTGCGGGCGCAAGATGGGGACCGGCAGGGCGCAACGTAGGGAGTCCTCCCGATGCGCCCGGGACCACTGGGTTTTAGGTTGGCTGAAGTCAGAACCGCCGGGCCTCGGGCACTCGGCCCGGCGGCAATCTCTCTCAAGCCAAGGAGCGTCTCATGCGTCGCATGATGATCGGAGGACTGCTGCTCGCAGCAGTGGCCAGCGTGGTGATCGGCATCGCCGCGACAGCGTCGGGCCGAGCCCCGCACCCGGCCTCGAGCCAGGCGACGGTCCCGCCGGCCACGCAGACGGCTGCGCAGACGGCGGCGCAGTCCGCCATGACGGCAGACGTCGTCGCGGCCCGCCTGGCGACCGCAAGGTACGCCACCAACCTGGGCCGGGCCAAGGCCGACGGCTATCGCATCCTCACCAAGATGATCCCCAACATGGGCTATCACTTCATCAACCCCAGGATCACGGGGTTCAACGTGCGCAAGCCGCCGATCCTCGTCTATGAGCACACGGGTCAGGGATGGCAGCTGTCCGCTCTGGAGTGGGTCTTCACCTCGATGCCGGCCAGGGCCCCGTTGCCGGGCGCCAGATATGGCGTGTTCGGCGCGGCCTGCCACTACGACGACGGCACCGTCGTCTTCGCCGACGCGCAGTCGAAGTGTGCCGCGGCGGCGCCGGGCACCGGCGCGAAGTTCAACTTCTGGCATCCGCGCCTGATCACCCTGCATTTCTGGATCTGGTATCCGAACGAGACCGGGATCTACACGGGCACCAACCCGATGGTGGCGCCCTTCAACCACAACTGACTCACAGCAGCCAGATGACGGGCACGCGGTTGCGTCGCCCGTCATCTGCGCATGTGGACGGCCGTGCCGCATCGAGGTTCAGTTGCAGCTCCGTTGCGCCGATATGTGAGCAGTCGCGCCCACGGACGGGCCCCGGGGCGCTCGCTGCCCCATGCGCACATCTCCCCGACACCACCGACTGCTCGTCGTCGCCTTCGTCGCGATGTGGCTGCTCGTCGCCTTCCACGCGGCCCGCGCGCTGCTCGCCTTCGGCGGCCCCGGCATGGAGGCGGTGGCCAAGAACTGGATCTACACCGCGGCGGAGGTGCTCGCCGTCGGGATCTGCCTCGCCCGGGTGGTGACCCGACGCGAGGACCGCTTGGCCTGGGCGCTCATCGCCTTCGGGCTGCTCACCTGGACGGCCGGGGACCTCGTCTGGACGCTGTGGCTCAACAACCTCGCCAATCCCCCGTTCCCGTCGGTCGCCGACCCGCTGTACCTGGCGATGTATCCGTCCATGTACGCCGCATTGATGCTGCTCATCCGGTCGCGTCGCGGCCACGTGCTCGCCGAGCAGTGGCTCGACGGCGGCATGGTGGCGCTGGCGCTGGCCTCGGTGGGCACCGGACTGATCCTGCCGACCGTCCTCTCGCTCGGCCACGGCCGCCTCATCGAGGACACCGTCAACCTCGCCTACCCGCTCGGTGACGTGACGCTGCTGGTCTTCGTGGTGGTGGCCTTCGCCTTGTCGTCGTGGCGGCCTGACCGGCTGTGGCTCTGCCTCGGCGCCGCCATGGTGGTGGACGCCGTCGCCGACCTGCTCTTCACCTACCTGGAGGCCAAGGGGACCTACGTGGCCGGCGGCATCCTCGACACGACGTGGCCTGCCGCGATGGCGCTGTTCGCGGTCGCGGCCTGGCAGCCGTCCGGGCGCCGGTCGACGCAGCCGGCGGCGTCCTTTCAAATCATCGTCCTGCCGCTCGCCTGCGCGGCGCTCGCCCTGGGCGTGCTCGTTGACGCGGCCTTCACCCGCCTGACGGCGACCGCCGTCGCGCTCGCCGCCGGCTCCCTGCTCATCGGGATCGTGCGCGCCGCACTCACCTTCCTGCAGAACATCCGCATGCTGCGCCACAGCGCGCAGGACGCCGTGACCGACGGTCTCAGCGGTCTGGGCAACCGCCGGCGGCTGATGCGCGACCTCGACGCGGCGGTCGCCGATGCCGACCCGGACCACCCCCAGACGCTCGTGTTCTTCGACCTCAACGGCTTCAAGCGCTACAACGACACCTTCGGCCACGCCGCCGGCGATGCGCTGCTGGCGCGGCTCGGCGCGGCCCTGCAAGCGACGATCGGCGACCGGGGCCGCCCCTATCGCCTCGGCGGCGATGAGTTCTGCCTGCTGCTCAGCGGACGTTACGCCACCAACGACCCGCTCATCGGGGCCGCCACCGCCGCCCTCACAGAGCGGGGCACCATGTTCAGTGTCAGCGCCTCGCGCGGCCTCGCCATCGTCCCTGACGAGGCCGCCACCACGACCGCGGTGCTCCAGCTCGCCGATCAGCGCATGTACGCCGCCAAGGTCCGCACCAGCCGCACCACTCCGTCGCGCAGCCACGACGTGCTCATGCACGTGCTGTCAGAGCGCGCGCCCGACCTGCACCACCACGTCTACGGAGTCGGCCAGCTGGTCCGCGATCTCGGACACGACTCCGGCCTCGGTCCCGAGCAGATCGACGAGCTGCTGCGAGCGGCCGAGCTGCACGATGTTGGCAAGCTCGGCATCCCCGACGTCATCCTCGACAAGCCCGGCCCGCTGGACGATGACGAGTGGCGGCTCATGCGCCAGCACCCGGCGATCGGCGAGCGCATCCTCAACGCCGACCCGGTGCTGCAGCCGGTGGCGCGCCTGGTCCGCGCCAGCCACGAACGTTGGGACGGCGCCGGCTATCCCGATGGGCTGGCCGGGACCGCTATCCCCCTCGGGGCGCGCATCATCGCCGCCTGCGACGCCCTCGACGCGATGACCTCGGACCGCTGCTACCAGCGCGCGCGAAGCCTGGCCGAAGCGCTCGCGGAGCTGCGCCGATGCGCGGGGACGCAATTTGACCCCGACGTCGTCGCCGCGCTGTGCGCGCGGCTTACGCCCGTGGACGCGCTCTCAGCCGACCGAGCGGACGACGCGGCCGTGCTCGCGCATGGTCTCCAGCCCGTCCTCGCCGGGCTGGCGCCCGAACCCGCAGTACATGGCCACGCCGAAGTCTGAGAGGTAGCGCGAGGCGGTGTCGTGCCGGCGCCTGAGGCCCGAGACGCCGTCGATGGGTAGCACGATGCCCAGGAACACGCGCGCTTGCCCGGGCTCGAGATCCACCAGGGGCCGGAAGAAGCTGCGGTCCTCGCTGCGCAGGTAGCGAGGACCGGCCAGGTGCAGCCAGTCCACCGTTCGGCCCGAGTTGGCGACGGCGAAGTTGGCCATGCGGACGAGGACCCCGTAGTCGCGCGCCTCGTACATCGGCCATTCCGGGAAGGTGCCGTAGCAGAGGTGGTAGCCGACCAGAACCTCCTCGGGAATGAGCCGGGTGAGCGTCGTCACGGGACGCGCGAAGCGCTCCCACGCCCCCTCCGAGGTCCAGGCCAACACGCCCTCGATGTCCTGGGTCTCGTAGGCGAGATCCCACTGTAGGGCCAACTCCTGCGGCGGGATCGCGTCGATGAGGCGCTCCAGTTCGCGCGCCACCAGGTTCTCGAAGCCGCGCTCGGCCACCGGGTAGTCGGCGGCGAAGTCGGCCTTGAAGGCGTTCAGCGCGCTGGCGGGAAACGGCAGTCCGACCTGGAAGCGCAGGTGCGCCGGAATCACGCCGTCGGCCTTGAGTCGGGCGAACTCCCGGTAGGAGGCGATGGCGTCATCGATCCGGGGCCAGGTGTCGAAATGCAGCTCGCTGACCCCGGAGCGGATGCCGAACACCGGCGTCTCGTACGCGTGGCGGGGACGGCCGGTGGGCGACTCGGTCTCCGCGACGACGACCACGTCGGGGTTGGGCCGCGCCAGCTGCTCGCGCTCATAGCTCACCCACGCCGACCGCGGACCCGTCTCGCCGTCGGGCAGCGCGAAGACCAGGTCGCCGAACAGCTCGGCGCCGGCCCGCAGCGCAGCGTCCGTGGACTGCGCCGGCAGACTGCCGACGAGCAGGAGCGGGCTGTTGACGCGTCGACTGCCCATGCCACCCGAGCATTGCACATCGGCGCGCGCGATATTTGAGCGCGATACATGCCCAAATATCGCAATACCGCGTCAGGCCTCGATGGCCTCCGAGAGCTCGAGCCAGGAGGCCTCCAGCCGGTCGCGGTCGGCGGCCAGCGTGGCCAGCTCGTGCGTGAGCGCGCCCAGGCGTGGCGCGTCGGTGGCGGCATCGGCCATCGCCGCCTGGAGCTCGGCGTCGCGGCGCTCGGCGCGCTCGAGCTCGCGCTCGACCCGGGCCAGCTCCTTCTGGGCGGCGCGGCGCTGCGCACCCGGAGTGGCGCCGCCCTCGCGTCGCCGCGGCTCGGGGCTCCGGTCGGGTCCGGTGCCGGGCGCCGGGACGGCGGCGCGCAGCTCGAGGTACTGATCGATCCCGCCCGGGAGGTGGCGCAGCCCGCCGTCGCCCATCAGTGCGAACACGTCGTCGCAGACGCGCTCTGCGAAGTAGCGGTCGTGGGTGACGACGACGAGCGTCCCGGGCCACCCGTCGAGCAGGTCCTCGAGCGCGGTGAGGGTGTCGATGTCCAGGTCGTTGGTGGGCTCGTCGAGCAGCAGCACGTTGGGCTCGCCGAGGAGCAGGCGCATGAGCTGAAGGCGACGGCGCTCGCCGCCCGAGAGGTTTTCTGTATGAGTACTGAGTTTCTCGCCGCGGAAGCCAAAGCGCTCCGCCATCGTCCCCGGCGTGAGGTCCTCCCCTCCGCTGGTCGTCGCGCGGCCGCGGACCTCGGCGAGCGCTTCGACCACGCGCAGCCCGGGCGGGAGCTCGGTGGTGTCCTGCGACAGCTCGCCCAGGCGGACGGTCACGCCCCGCTGCACCTCCCCGGAGTCCGGGGCGCGGTCGCCGGCGAGCAGGCTGATGAGCGTCGTCTTGCCCGAGCCGTTGGCGCCCACCAGCGCCACCCGCTGGCCCGGCCCGAGGCGCCAGGTGACATCTGAGAGCAGCCGGCGCTCTCCGAAGGCGACCGACACGTCCACGGCATCGAGCACCTTGTCGCCCAGCCGCGCGGTGGCAAAGCGCAGGAGCCCGACCGTGTCGCGCGCGGGCGGCTCGTCGGCGATGAGCGCGTTGGCGGCGTCGATCCGGAACTTGGGCTTGGATGTGCGCGCCGGAGGTCCGCGGCGCAGCCACGCCAGCTCCTTGCGCACGAGCTGGCGGCGGCGGTCCTCGCGCGCCGCCGCCTGCCGGTCACGCTCGGCCCGGGCCAGCACGTACGCCGAGTAGCCGCCCTCATACTGGAAGACGCCGCCATCGGCCACCTCCCAGGTGCGGTCACACACCGCGTCGAGAAACCAGCGATCGTGGGTGATGACGGCGAGCGTGCCCCGGTGGCCGGCCAGGAAGCCGGCCAGCCAAGCGATGCCCTCGACGTCGAGGTGGTTGGTCGGCTCGTCGAGCAGGAGCAGGTCGGGTGCACGCAGCAGCGCCCGCGCGAGCATGATCCGCCGCTGCTCACCGCCCGAGAGCCGCTCCGTGGGCGTGGCGAGCCCCTGGGGAAACCGGCTGCCCGCCACACCGCCGAGGAGGCCGTCCAGCACCTCGCGGATGGCGGGGTCGCGCGCCCATTCATGGTCGGGCCGGCCGCCCGCCAGCTCGGCTCCGACCGTGCTCTCGGGCGCCAGGTCGACCCGTTGGCTCACCAGCACGGTGTTGAGCCCGGTGGTGTGCGTGGCGGTGCCCTGATCGGGTGGCTCGACGCCGGCCAGCAGCCGCATCAAGGTCGACTTGCCCGCGCCGTTGTCGCCGACGACGCCGACGCGCTCCCCTTCGTTGAGCCCCAGTGTCACGTCGCGCAGGACCGAGCGGCTGCCATAGCCCTTGGACGCCGCGTGGAGGTTGACGAGGTTGCGCGCCGGCATCGGACAGCCGCCCTACAGCACCGGCGCTCGCTCGATCAGCTCGTGGGCGGCGACCGCGTCTCGCAGCCCGTTCTCGTCGAGGCGTCGCGTGCGCAGCCGCTGAAAGAACGCGCGCACCGCCTCGGCGGGGTCAGGCGGCGCCCCCACCCATCGCTCGGGGGCGCCCTGCCCAGCGGCGAGCTCGAGCGTGCCGTCACGGAGCGACGCCGTAGCGAGCGTACCGTTGATGATCAGCTCCAGCCCGCCGGGCCGGGTGACCCAGCTCGTGCGCAGCGTCAGGGGGACGTCGCCCCAGCGACCGACGGCCACGCCCCCGAGATCGGCCCGTTCGCCGCGGCGGCGTTCGACGCGAACGGCCTCGAGGCGCGGCCGGATGCCGAGTGCGGTGAGGGCGTCGACCAGGTGGATGCCGAGATCCGTCATCGCCCCGGCGCCGGCGCGGTGCGCGCGCTGCACCCAGGACGTCCCGCCGGCCGGGGCGCTGACGCCGCCGAGCGCCAGCGGACTGAGGTAGCTGGCGGCGGCGCCGGTGACCCGGCCCAGCATGTCGGCGCCCAGCACGGCGCCGAGCCGGCCGAGGCCGGGGAGCTCGCGCAGGAACAGCGTCGCGTAGGCGGGTGTCCGGGTGCGGGCGATCTCGCGCGCCGCCCGGGCCGCCTCCGCGGCGGTGGGGGCCAGCGGCGCCTCGATCAGGATCGGGCGGCCCGCCCGTCCTGCGCGCACTGACAACGCCGCACGCTCATCGGCGTGAGCGCAGACGATGGCCACGTCGGCGCGGTCCAGTGCGGTGTCGGGGCCGGGCACGGCGTAGTTCGCCACCGCGCCGGGGATAGCCGCGCGATCGCTGCTCCACACCGCGGCGAGGCTGACGTCGGGCTCTGAGGCGATGACGCCGAGGACCTCGGGAACGTGGGGATGCTCGCAGCCGAGCAGGGCAACCGCGATGGGCATGACGCGCGACGGTAGCGTGTGGGCGGTGAAGATCGCCGACGCTCAGGAGCTGTGGACGCCCGCGGGCGTGTACTGCAACACCGCCAGCTATGGCCTTCCGCCCCGGCCGGCCTGGGACGCGCTGCAGGCCGCCCTCGGCGACTGGCAGGGCGGGCGCACCAGCTGGGAGCATTGGGGGGCGAGCACCGAGGCGTCGCGAGCGGCGTTTGCCCGGCTCGTGGGCGTCGACGCCGGGCGCGTCGCGGTCGGGGCGACGGTCTCAGAGCTCGTCGGCGCGATCGTCACCGCACTGCCGCCCGGGACGCGGGTGGTCGTCCCCGAGATCGAGTTCGCCTCCAATCTCTTCCCCTATCTGGTCCAGAGCCGCCTCGACGTGCGCACGGTCCCGGTCGCCGACGTGGCCGACGCGGTCGCCCAGGGCGCCGGTGCCGTTGCCTTCAGCGCGGTCCAGATGAGCACTGGCGAGGTCGCGGACGTGGACGCCATCCTCGGTGCCGCGTCGGCGGTCGGCGCCGTCACGATCTGCGACGCGACCCAGGCGGCGGGCTGGCTGCCCATCGACGCGGGACGCTTCGACGCGCTGGTGTGCGGCGCCTACAAGTGGCTGATGTCGCCGCGCGGCAGCGCCTTTCTCACCGTCTCGGACCGGCTGCTCGCCGACGCGGTGCCCCACAGCGCCGGCTGGTACGCCGGCGAGGACGTGCACACCAGCTACTTCGGGCCGCCGCTGCGGTTAGCGCACGACGCGCGCCGGTTTGACCTGTCGCCGGCGTGGTTCTCCTGGGTGGGCACGACGCCGGCGCTGGAGCTGATCGAGGAGATCGGCGTCCAGGCCATTCATGACCACGATGTCGCGCTGGCCAACCGGTTTCGCGCCGGTGTGGGCATGCAGGCCGCGGACAGCGCGATCGTCTCCGCCGATGTCCCGGACGCCGACGAGCGGCTGGCGCGAGCGGGCATCGTCACGGCGATGCGGGGCGGGCGGCTGCGCACCTCCTGGCACGTCTACAACGATGAGCGCGACGTCGACCAGGTGCTCGACGTCGTCGCGGGTTGAGCGGCCGCGGCTAGCGCGTTCTGACACCGCCTGCGCACTTCAGTGCCCGCCACCCGGCAGTGACGCCTTGTCGTGACCGACGCCGACCGCGCAGCCGACGTATCCGCCGACGCAGAGCAGGGCGCTGTCGCATGTGATCCCCATCAGCCCACCTCCGGGAGCGCTTTTGCACAGGTGGAAGGTGCCGCTGCCCGCTACGCCGACGCCGCAATCAAACTCCAGGCCATCCGCCTTGGCCAGCCTGTTGAGCTCATCCTGCCAGGTCTTGACGGCCGCGCCCACCGGGCCCAGGTACCGGGTCAAGTCGATCAGGACGATCACCTCGAGGTCGGCGTCGCACGAGCTGTGTGGAGTCAACAGGACGCCGGCCTCGATGCCCGCCTGCTTCAGTTCGGCCTTCTCTCCAGGCTTGATGACGACCGGGAACCCGGTGATCCCGGCGGCAAATTCGTCCCCATCGGAATCCTTGCGCTGGCATGCGGGATCGCACGTCCCGCACGCCAACCGCGGCATGAAGTCAAGCTTCCATTTGCCGAATTCCTTTTCATAGAAGGCGTACGCGCCGTAGAACGATTCGCCGCCCAGCAACCCCGGGCCGGCGTAGCCCCCACCGACCCAGACCCAACCGTTGACACTGAGCTCACCGGTACACAGGTCGTAACACAACTGAAGCGCGCCGACGAAGCCGACCTCCAGCTTGAACTTGCTCTCGCGCATCAGCATTCGCTGAGCCGGCCAGGTCTGAACCTGTTGCCCGGGGGCGTTCGTGAGGTCGTTGGATGCGACCAACGGCGAAGGCGGCTGCACGATCGTCGCCCCATACGGCCCGAGCACGCGGATCGCTGCCGCCGCGTACTTCTTGGCCGTGTCCTCGTCGACGGACACCGCGGGCTTGAGGTGACTCTGATCGCTCATGCCACTCTTGGGGGCAGGGTTTGTGGTCGCAGTCGGCGTCGCATCGGTTGAGGTCGGCACGCCGTCAGCCTGCGCGGATGGTGCGCGAAAGACTCCACGAGAACGCGCGTCGGTGGACAACGGCATCTCGGCCAGAACGACCCGGCGAGCCGAGTCGTCTCGACGACTCGCCACAGCCCGCTGCAAGCGTCTGGTCATCTCATCCTCGAGCGGCTCGTCCGTCTGGCAATGGCCGCCGCATGAGCAGGGCCCGTCGCACCGGGCCAACACGCGCTGATCCGGCGGCCCGGCGTCCCCGGGTCGTGCGGTCACACGCGCGAGCCGCGCATCAACGCCACCCACGGCGGGAGATCTCATCAACGCCGCCTGCGTCGCCCGGTTGCCGACCGAGCGCTGCAGTCCAAGAACGACGTCTGGGAGGGCCCCCTCCACAGATCTCCGCGCGCCGACCTCAGGGGTCGGCCCCTGCGTCCGCTCCAGCGCCTCGGCTACGCCGACGTCCTGCCCGGTCTCTGCCGTCGCGCTCACCCGCGCGCCCATGAGGACATGCTTGCATTCACATCCCGCTCTTGCTTTGTCCGACCGCGAACCTGCGCAATGCCGGTCCAATCTTCCCCAGTAGTTGACAGCATCGGATAGGGTCGCGCGCGCCGCGCTCGGCCGTGGGGGCCGGGGGGTTACAAAGGAGCCGCGATGAGATCGCGCCGAATGTTGGTGTCTGCCACTGCTGTCCTCATCGTGGTGGGGGCTCTGAGCGGGGCTGCGTCGGCTGGCGCAGCCACCACGCCGACCGTCATCAACGCCTGCTATTCGAAGCTTCTCGGCGTGCTGAGGGTGGTCACCCCTCCCCTCTCCAACTGCCTGTTCACCGAGTCGCCCCTCAGCTGGAACACGGTGGGTCCGGCGGGGCCCGCTGGACCGCAGGGAAGCCCCGGTCCGATCGGGCCGCAGGGTCCGCAGGGAGCGACTGGCCAACAGGGGGCGACCGGCTCAGCGGGACCGCAGGGGGCTCCGGGCCCGCAGGGGCAAACCGGCTCACAGGGGCCCCAGGGCGACAGAGGCCCGGCGGGACCGGCCGGCGGTACGCCGGCCCAGAACGTGCGCGTGGTGGGTTCCCTGACCGTCGGCGACGCCTCGAGCTCAGACGCGCCGCTGACGTTCGACGTGCTCGGTTTCTCGTGGGGAGCGAAGAACACCGCGAACATCGGCAGCCAGAGCGGCGGGGCCGGAGCGGGCAAGGTCTCGTTCTCCTCCTTGACCGTGGTCAAGAAGGTTGACGCCAACTCGCCGGCACTCTTGCTGGATGCGGCCAAGGGCACCGAGATCGATCAGGTCAAGCTGACCATTACCGATCCCCATGGTGGGACGGCGACGTTGACGCTGCATCCTGCGTTTCTCGCCAGCGTTGAGCAGCAGGCGCCGGCGTCGGGTGGTAACCCGGCGCTCGAGACGGTGAAGTTCACCGTCGGCGCGGGGAGCGTCGATGTGGACCCGAGCTTCTCCGACTCAGGCGCGGACGCGGTTGTCGGCCAACTGACGTTGCCGGACCAGACCGCCTCAGCGCCGCTGACCGCGCTGGACTGGTCGGCGACCAACCAGGCCACCGTGGGAGGGACCACAGGCTCAGGAGCCGGCAAGGTGAACTTCAGCGATGTCAGCGTCACCAAGGCGCTGGATCCGGAAACGCCCACCGTGTTCGGTGATCTCGCGGCGGGGCAGAATCTCTCGAGCGTGGGTGTGACGACGACAGCGTCAACCCTCGCGCTCTCCCCGGCCGCCGTCACCTCCGACACCCTGTCTGACGACGGCACGGCCGACGGCGGGCCGGTCGAGACGGTGACGTTCGCCTTCCAGAAGTTCCAGGAGACGGTCGGCAGCAACAGCGCTGGCTGGGATGTGACCGCAAACTCGCAGTTCTGACCTGGGGGACGCGCGCCGGCACCGTCTGCCGGCGTGCGCCCACCCATCGAGCCGGGCCACTAGCCTGCCCGGAGTGGACGTGACGGTGACCCTTGCGCCCTGGGGCAGCGGCGACCTGCCACTGCTCCGGCGGCTGATGGGCGACCCGGGCATGACCGAGCATCTCGGCGGGCCCGAGAGCCCGGAACAGCTGCTCGAGCGCCAGCAACGCTACGAGCGCCTGCAGGGCGCCGATCGCATCTTCAAGATCGTCGACGTGGCCAGCGGCTCAGGCGTCGGCTCGGTCGGCTTCTGGACGAAGGAGTGGCGCGCCGTGCCGGTCTACGAGGCCGGCTGGATGGTGGTGGCGGAGTGCCAGGGCCGCGGCATCGCGCTGGCGGCGACCGCGCAGGCGATCGAGTTGGCCAGGCGCGACGACGCGCACCGGTTCATGCACGCCTTCCCGAACGTCGACAACGCGCCGTCAAACGCGATCTGCCGCAAGCTCGGCTTCGAGCTGCTCGGGCCGTGCGAGGTCGAGTTCCCCAAGGGGCACTTCATGACCTGCAACGACTGGCGCCTGGACCTGCGCGCCGATCGGGCATCGGCGGGCTGACAGGCCCGCCGCCCGTTTCGGGGGCTTACTGATCGCCGGCGGGGATCGTCTCGGCGAGCGCGGCGCGCGCGGGAGCGGCGGGGAACGGGTCGGCGAAGTACTGGGTCTCGTGCGTGACGAAGCCGTCGGTCATCTCCATGATGCTGATCGAGTACGTCGGTGCGCCGTCATAGGTGATCACGCACTCACTCACCCACAGGTCGCCGCCGCCCTGGATCCGGCGGACGGTGAAGTGGCGTTCGGCCGGGTGCCCGCCGCGCTGCGCCTGGATCTTTGATCGGCCTCTGAAGCGCTCACCGGACTGCGGGTAGTCCAGGATCGCCTCATCGGCATAGATCGCGTGCTCGAGGTCGATGTCCCCGCTTTCCGACGCCTCCCAGTGCTGCTGCACCCGGGCCCGGATATCGGCGTCACGATCAGCTTCGCTGCTCATCCGCGGCCCCCATGACCGTTGGAAATTTCGGTGCCTAGCGACATGATGCTACCCGAGGTCCTCGAGCGCCTGGTCTTCGTCCAGGCGTGCGCCGATGACGATCGTGGAGTCCTCAGGCGGCCGCGCGTGAGCGGCGCCATAGAAGCCCGTTCGGGGCTTGACTTTGCCACGCAAACTAAGGTAAGTTTGTCTGACAAAGCTTGCGGCGAACCATTGACCCGAGGAGGGATCATGGACAGTCATCAATCAACCAAGCGGCTCTCGACCCTTGGACGCAGGTATCCGCGCCAGGTCGCACTCGTGCGCGTGGCCGTCGGTATCTGGCTGCTCTTCCTGACGGCCGTGCTCTACCGCTCAGGGCACGCCGGCCAGTGGGGATGGCTCCTGGCGGCGACCGCGGTGTTGCACTTCGGTCTCGCTTACCGCCTGCTGTGGATCGCCCGCCACGATCCCACGCGAGGCATCGGAGCTCACTAGCCGCGCCGTGGCCGCGCGCGGGGCTACGATCCGCCCGTGGCGACGCGATTGGCCCTCGACGAACCGGAGGTCGTGCGCGCAGAGACGATCGGTGAGTCGTGGCTTGGTGTGGCCGGCCGGATTCTCGCGGGCGGAGTACCCAGCCAATACGACGGCCTGCCGATCCGGGAGATCTCGCTGGTCACCCTGGTGATCACGCGACCGGATCCCGAAGACGAGATCATCGCGGCGCGTGCGGACCCCGCGCGGTTGGCCTGGATGCATGCCAACTTCACTGATCACGCCCGAGTGGCGGATCTCGGTGACGCCGACAGCTACGCCACGCGGCTGTTCGACTACCAGCACTCCGGGCGTGACCAGATCGCGTGGGTCATCGACCGGCTGCGCGCCGACCCGTCCTCGCGTTCGGCGGCGATCACGACGTTTCAGCCGCACACCGACACGACCTACATCCCCTGCATCAGCATGCTCGACTTCTGGCTCCCGGGCGGTGCGGTGGAGCTGGTGGTGTACGCCCACAGCATCGACTTCGGCGCCAAGGGTTACGGCAACCTGGTGGAACTGGCTGCGCTCCAGCGTCACGTCGCCGACGCCCTCGATGCGCCCGTCGGCCGGCTGGTGATGATCGTCAAGTCCGCGCACGTGTATGAGACCGAAGTGGAGTACGTCAAGGGCGTGCTGGCGGATACCGGCTCGTGAAAGCCGACGCGCTGCGGGACCTGTGCCTGACCTTTCAGGGCTCGGAGGAGACCTTCCCGTTCGGCTTTGAGACCTCGGTGTTCAAGGTGGCCGAGAAGATGTTCGCGATCACGCGGCTGCAGGGCGAGCCCCTCTCCGTCGGGCTGAAGTGTGAGCCCATGCTGGCCGAGCAGCTGCGCGCCGCCCACCCGTGCATCACCCCCGGATACCACCTCAACAAGCGCCACTGGAACACCGTGGTGATCGACGGGACGCTGTCTGAGCAGATGATCGCCGACATGGTCGAGGACTCCTATGACCTGGTGGTCAGCAAGCTCTCCCGCGCGCGGCAGCGGGCGCTGCTGTGGCGGGGCGCCGCTTAGGGCAGGCGGCCCGACCAGCGCGCGGATGAGACCGCGGCGCCGATGAGCAGGATGACGCCGGCGGCGGCGAACCACGCGGTGATCTCCCGCTTGTGAGTCACCGTGCTCAGCTGGCTGCCGAGCTTCTTGTAGATCGAGCTGAGCTCGTCGGCGCTGTGGGCGTTGAATGCGCGCGCGCCCGAGACGTGGGCGATCTCCTGCATCAGCTGAGGATCGGGGGGCACCGGCTGGGGCGGGGCGAAGGGGTCGGAGTTGGGGAGCACCCCGCTGTCGGTCCCGAGCGCCACGGTGTAGATGGGGATCCGGTCCTTCTTGGCCTGCTGGCTGACCGCCACCGGGTCTGGCCCGGCGTTGGCCGCGCCGTCGGAGAGCAGGACGACCGCCGACGGCGGGTGCTTGGGGTTCGAGCCCTGCAGCAATTGCAGCGCGAGCTCCAGCGCGTCGCCGGTGTCGGTGCCGCCGTTGGGTACCAGCGAGTCCACCAGCGACCGCGCCTGGGCGTGGTCGGCAGCGGGGCCCTGGACGGCGTCGGCCGAGGTGCCGAAGCCGATCGCGCCGACGCGCACGCTCGAGGGAAGCTGGTCGATGAACGCGTTGGCCGCCGACACCGCCGCGGCCAGGCGGGTGGGCTGCACGTCCTGAGCGGCCATCGATCCGGAGTGATCGGTAACGAGCATCATGTTGGCCTGGCCGGTGGGGATGTGATCGGTGACGCGGGGACGCGCCAGGGCCACGCCCAGCAGCGCCACGGCGGCGAGGGCGAGCGCGGCCGGGACGTGCCGTTCCCAGGAGGGCGTGGTGGCGACGACCTCCCGCACGGTCGCGACCGCGGGGAAACGGATCGCGTAGCGCCGGGTCCGCCGGCGGGCCCACAGGTAGGCGGCGACCCCGGCCGGAACCAGCGCCAGCGTCAGCAGCCACAGCGGCGAGGCGAAGCTCATCGCAGGCGGCGCCCCATCTCGACGAGCCAGTCCTCGTCGGTGGAAAGGGTGGTGTGATGCACGCGCAGGCGCCGCAGCTCGCCGGCCACGAGCGCTCGGCGCTCACGCTCGAGCTCGGCGAAGCGCTCGCGGATGCCGCGCCGACCGGTGTTGACCTCGACCCGGGCCCCGGTTTCGGGGTCGACGAGCATCAGATGGCCGACCGCGGGCAGCTCGATCTCGCGGGGATCGACGATCTCCATCGCCAGCACCGAGTGGCGGATACGCAGCGACCCGAGCGGGCGCTCCCACGCCCGCTGGTCGCGGAAGTCTGAGATGAGCACCACCAGTCCCGGCTGGCCTGCCAGCTTGCCGACGCGGGACAGGGCGTCGGCCAGCGCGTGGGGATCGTCGCTGCCGTCGACGGCGACGCCCGCCTCCAACCGGCGGCGCAGCGCGACCATGCCCGGCCGCGAGCCCCGTGGCGGCGACACGGTCACCGGACCGGCGCCGAAGGTGACCAGGCCGACGCTTCCCGCCCGGCGCACGCCGAGGCGGCCGAACACCAGTGCCGCGCCCTCGGCCACATCCGCCTTGAGACGACGGGCGGTGCCGAACGCCATCGAGGGCGACACGTCCAGGGCGATCCACGTCGTGAGTGCGCGCTCGGGGACGTGGAGGCGCACGTGGGGGGCGCCGGTGCGAGCGCTGGCGGCGGCATCGATGTGGCGCACGTCGTCGCCCAGCTCGTACGGGCGCAGCTGGGCGAGCTCGGTGCCCAGCCCCACGCCGGCGGCGCGGCGATCGCCCGGGAGGGTCTGGGAGACCAGGCGGTTGACGGCGAGGTCCAGAGCGTCGATGAGCGGCTGGACGATCGGGCCGGGGCCCTGCCGGGCGGCCGGGGGTGCGAGCACCGCGTCAGTCACGCGCTCATCAGCCCCCCGGCACTGCGCTCCTCGCCCTCGGTGCGCATGAGCCGGCGCGCTCCGGGCTGGGGCACGGTGGCCAGGACCTGCTCGACGAGCTCGTCGGCGGTGACCCCGTCCGAGAGCGCGTCGTAGGAGAGCACGATGCGGTGGCGCAGCAGGTCCGGGGTGAGATCGCGGATGTCCTGGATCTCAACGTGGGCGCGACCGCGCAGCAGCGCCAGCGCGCGCGACGCCTGGACGAGGCCGATCGGACCGCGCGGGCTCGCGCCGAACTCGATCAGGCCCGCGATGTCGTTGAGCCCGTACTGGTCCGGATGGCGGGTGGCGTCGGCCAGGGACACCGCGTAGCCGATCACCTCGCGATCGACCATCACGGTCTGCACCGCCTGCGCGTGCCGACGCAGGTCCTCGAGGGTGAGGCATTCACGGACGTTGACGGACTCGCGAATGCTGCGGCCCACGACCGCGGCCTCCTCGCCGACGCTCGGGTAGTCGACGATGATCTTCATCAGGAAGCGGTCGACCTGGGCCTCGGGCAGCGGGTAGGTCCCCTCGGACTCGATCGGGTTCTGCGTGGCCATCACGATGAACGGCAGCGGCACGCCGTAGCTGGTGCCGCCGATCGTCACCTGCTGCTCCTGCATGACCTCCAGCAGGGCGGACTGCACCTTGGCCGGCGCACGGTTGATCTCGTCGGCGAGCAGGAAGTTGTGGAACACGGGGCCGAGTTCGGTGTCGAACTGCCCGGTGTCGGGGCGCCACACCCGGGTGCCGACGAGATCGGCGGGCACGAGATCCGGGGTGAACTGGATGCGCCCGTAGGTGCCGCCCAGTGAGGCCGCGAGGGTCTTCACGGTGAGCGTCTTGGCCAATCCCGGGACGCCCTCGAGCAGGACGTGGCCGCCGGCGAGCAGGCTGACGAGCAGGCGCTCGAGCATCGCGTCCTGCCCGACGATGACGCGCTTGATCTCGTAGAGCACCTCCTGGAGGGCGTCGCGCGCCTCGTGGCGCTGTTGGCTGGTGGCTTCGATGTCGGTCAACGGGTCCTCCGGGAATGTGTCAGTGATGGGGTCACGATCTAAACGATGCGGCCGAACCACATCAGGGTCATGGCGCCGCCGACGAGCAGCAGTGCGAGGCCGCCTCCGGCGACGTCCGCGGTGATCTCGCGCTTGACCTTCTTGTGGCCGAGCGCGACGGCCAGGTGCGCGTAGACGGCGTTGGCCTTGGCGCTGTCGGCGGCGGTGTAGGCCCTGCCGCCGGAGGCCTGGGCGATCTCGGCCAGCTCCTGGGAGCTCACCGGGACGGGCGTGGATACGGTCTGGCCGTTGCGCTTGGCGGGAATCGTGCCGTGGGAGGTCCCCAGGGAGATCGTGTAGACGGGGATGTGGTCAGCCTTGGCCTGGCGAGCCGCCTCGACCGGACCGGGGCCCACGTTCGAGCTGCCGTCGGAGAGCAGGACGATCGCGCCCGGCGGGCGTTTGCCCTCCTTGCGTGGCAGGGTGGTGAGGGTGTGAACCGCCGTGGTGAGGGCCTCGCCGATCGCGGTCCCACCCCCGCCCGGGTGCAGGCCGGCGATCGCGCCCAGGGTCAGAGGATGGTCGGTCGTCGGTGACTGGAGCAGCACCGGCCGGCGGGCGAACTCGAGCAGCCCGACCTGCACGCTGCCGGGGACCCCGGAGACGAACTTCGAGGCCGCCTTCTTGGCGGCGCCCAGGCGGGAGGGGGCGACATCGGTGGCGCTCATCGAGCTGGAGACGTCGTTGAGCAGCATGATCGCGGCGCTGTTGACGGGGACCGCGACGGTCCGCTGCGGTTTGGCGGCAGCGGCGATGAGCAGTGCGATGGCGATCAGGAACACCAACATCGGGGCATGGCGGCGCCAACCGGGACGGCGCGGCGCCACTGACTCGGTCAGCAGCGGCGAGGAGAAGGTCGCGGCCACATCGCGGCGGCGGCGCTGCTGGCGGAGGTACCAGGCGACGAGGACGGGGACGGCGACGAGCCCGGCCAGGACAAAGGGCGAGGAGAAGCTCACGGGTATGCGGAGGGCGGCGACGCCAGCGTCGCGTAGAGGGTGAGGATGGCCCCGCCGGTGCTCACCTCGAGCGCCACCCGGTCGCCGGTGTGCAGGCCCTTGATGGCGTCGGAGATGCTGCCGGTCGAGCCGACGGCCCGGTTGTTGACCAGCACGAGCGTGTCGCCGGGCTCCAGCCCGGCACGGTCGCCGTTGCTGTTGGGCGTCACCGTCTCGATGATCGGGACCCCCTGCGGCGCGGTGATGATCTCCATCCCGAGCCACTTGATCGGCCGGGTGTTCCCGGTCAGGTGCGGCGGGGGCAGCGGCTTCAGCGAAGAGGCGTTGTTCTGGCTGGCGTGCTGCGACGAGCCGAACACCTTGCTCAGGCCAAACGCCGCCGCGGCGATGACCAGGACGCCGATCGCGACGGGCAGCACCCACGGCCGGACGCTGCGCCGGGGGCGCGGCGCGCGCGGGGGCGGCGGCGCGGCGGGCTCAGGCTCGACGGGCCGAGGCTCGCGGACGCGCTGCGTCGTCGCCTCCTCGGATTCGTTCTCCCAGTCTCCTGACCAGAGATGTTTCGGTCCGCTCATAAGTCCGGTGTCAAGGTAGGCGACATTCGTGAGAGGTCCTTAAGAGGTGTTGCGCCGATGTGGCGGTTGCTTCGCACCCGAGGATCATGGAGCATGCCGCAGCGATGGCTCCGCACCCCCTGGACCCGCTCACCGCCGAGGAGATCGGCCAGGCCGCGGCGATCGTGCGCCGCGACCGGGGCGTGGGCGAGCGCTGGCGCATCGCCTCGATCGAACTGCGCGAGCCGTCCAAGGACGTTGTGCGCGGCTGGAGCCTCGGCGATTCGTGTGAGCGCGCGGCGCGCGTGGTGTGCTGGAACCGCGACGACGGCAAGGCCTACAAGGCCCTGGTCTCACTGACCGCGGACGGGGTGCTGAGTTGGACCCACGAGCCCGACGGGCAGCCCAACATGACCGTCGACGAGGTTCACGAGTGCGACGTGGCGATGCGCCGCGAGCCGCGGGTGATCGAGGCGCTGGCCCGCCGCGGGATCACCGATATGGACCGCGTGGTGGTGGAGGCGTGGGCCTACGGCGCGCATCTGCTGCCCGAGCCCTACTCGGACCGCCGCCTGGGCTGGGCCGACGTCTGGTACCGGTCCGAGGATGGCTCCAACCCCTACGCCAACCCGATCACGGGGCTCCATGTGGTGGTCGACCTCAACACACTGGAGCTGCTCGAGGTCGAGGACACCGGGGCGATCGCGGAGCCCGACACGATGGGCGAGTACATCCCCCGCCTGGTCCCGGGCCTGCAGCTGCGTCCCGACGTCAAGCCGCTGGAGATCACCCAGCCCGCCGGCCCGTCATTCACGCTGGAGGGGAACCTGCTGCGCTGGCAGAAGTGGTCGATGCGCGTCGGCTTCAACTACCGCGAGGGGCTGGTGCTCCACACGGTGGGCTACGAGGACTCGGGGCGGGTGCGGCCGGTGGCGCACCGGCTGTCGTTCGCGGAGATGGTCGTCCCCTACCGCGACCCGACCTCCGAGCACTACCGGCGCACCGCGTTTGACATCGGCGAGTGGGGGCTGGGCTTCATGACCACCTCGCTGGAACTGGGCTGTGACTGCCTGGGCGAGATCGCCTACCTGGACGCGGTGCTGCACAACTCCGCGGGCGAGCCCTACACGATCGCCAACGCGGTGTGCATCCACGAGGAGGATGACGGCGTGCTGTGGAAGCACGTCGACGAGGTCAGCGGCGCCGAGACCCGGCGCATGCGCCGGCTGGTGGTGTCCTTCCACGTCACCGTCGGCAACTACGAGTACCTCATCTACTGGCGCTTTCACCAGGACGGGACGATCCAGGCCGAGGTCCGGGCCACCGGGATCATGGTCACCACCCACTTTGCCGAGGGCCGCCAGCCGCCCTACGGCACCCTGGTGGACGAGCGCACCTACGCGCCGTTTCACCAGCACTTCCTGGTGGCGCGGTTGGATCTCGACGTCGACGGCGACGCCAACACCGTCGTGTGCTCAGAGTCAGAGGCGCTGCCCATGGGCCCCGACAACCCGCACGGGATCGCGCTGGTACAGCGCGAGCGGGCGCTGCGCACCGAGAGTGAGGGGATGCAGGACTACGACTGGTCGGTGCAGCGCTCCTGGAAGGTGATCAACCCGGACGTGCGCAATCGCCTGGGCGGGCCGGTGGGCTACAAGCTCGTCCCCGGAGACTGCTTCCCGGCGATGCTCGCCGAGGACTCCCCGGTGCTGCGCCGCGCCCAGGTCCTGGCCCACACGCTGTGGGTGACGCCGTTTGCCGAGGAGGAGCGCTGGCCGTGCGGCGAGTTCGTCGTCCAGAGCCGGGAGGATCGGGGCCTCCCGGCGTGGACCGCCGCCGACCGCCCGATCGAGGACACCGACGTCGTCCTCTGGTACGTCTTCGGCATCCACCACATCACCCGGCCCGAGGAGTGGCCGGTCATGCCGGTGGACACCGTCTCCTTCTGGCTCAAGCCCGTCGGGTTCTTCGATCGCAACCCGTCGTTGGACGTGCCGCCCAGTCACTGATCGGAACGACGATCTCCCAAGGCCTCGGGCCGGCGGGGGGTCGGGGGGCCGGGGGGTCGGGGCGGATAGTGCAGGAAATAGCTGCAAGATCCGCCGCCAAGCCTCACCGAACGAGGCAGTGACGCTGCACTGAGGGCTATGGAGGGCGGCGGCAGAGTTCCACGGGAGCCTTGGGCGATCCTGGTCGTCTCACAACCACAATCTCCCAGGACCTCGCGGCACGAAGGGGTTGCGGTCGATTGTGAAGGACATAGCGTCAGGATCGACCACGACCCCTACTCGGCGGCGGGCAGGTCGACCCGCTCCTCTCCGAAGATGGCCGACGTCCCGTCCAGCCGGCCGCCGAGCGCCGCGACGAACAGCTCGATCGCGCCGAGGTACAGGTCGCGCGGACTGAGGGCCTCCGGGTCCGGAGGCTCGCACTGGTCCAGGGCCGCGTCGATCTCGGCGTCGGTGACGCCCGCGCGCGTGCGTGAGGCGGCGATGCGGTTCTGGGCCTCGATGATCCGCGCGTAGGCGGCCACCCGGGCCTCATCGATGGGCAACTCCTGGCGGACTACCTTCCACGACTTGGCGGATCTCGGCGCCATCCTGGTCCCTCCTTTCCGTTGTCTCGGCCGTAGTTGCGGTACAGCCTGTCAGCCTCGCTGGTCATGCGCCGGTACCAGTCCTTCCCGGCCCCGCGCTTGTCGCCGCCGCACAGCATGAGGGGCCCGTCGCGCTCGAAGACGAAGAAGACCCGCATCGTGCCGGTGCGCATCTCCTTGAGCTTGTGGACGCGAGAGCCCTTGATGTGGTCCACGAGCGGGCGGCCCTGGGTCGGCCCGCCCGCGCTGACCCGGTCCATGGCGGCGGTCAGCCGGTTGGCCTTCTCGGGCGCCAGGCTCTTCAGCCAGCCCCGGAGCTCCGGCGTGATCGTCACTCGAGAATTTCTCTCCACATAACTAGAGAGCCTCGAGCGACCCGGTTTTCACCCCCTGCGCCGACCAATCCCCCCGCGGCTTACCCGGAGACCGCGGGAGCGGCCGGGGCCGCCATCGCGTCGGCCAGCCACTCGACCTGGCGGACCTTGTGAAAGGCCTGGCCGCCCTCATGGTCGTTGTAGGGGTAGGTGACGATCTCCTTGACGCCCGCGTAGGCGTTGTAGGCGGCATAGACCGTCGACGGCGGACAGGTCTCGTCCATCAGCGCGACGCTGAACAGCGCCGGAGCGCTCGC
Organism: uncultured Actinomycetota bacterium; assembly: GCA_963758035.1. Taxonomy (GTDB): domain Bacteria; phylum Actinomycetota; class Thermoleophilia; order Solirubrobacterales; family Solirubrobacteraceae; genus Palsa-465. The sequence continues at coordinate 149,295 of CAVWTW010000007.1, read as the reverse complement.
CTGTCGCGCCAGCACCGCTCCGTCGAAGTACGCCAGCGTCGCGAACGCCGCCTCCTCATGGTCGCGGTGCGCCGCCAGATAGCGAACGATCTCCAGGTATGGGTTGGTCATGGCCACCTGGCTGGCGCGCCGGAAGTCACACAGGAAGGGCACGTCGGTCATCACCGCGCGGATGCCGTCGGCGAGCGCCGCGACGGCCAGTGACAGCCCGCCGCCCTGTGACGCGCCCGTGACCGCGATCGCCTCGCCGTCCACCCCGTCGACGGTGCGCATGAACTCGACGGCGCGCACGGCGTCGGTGTACACGCGCCGGTAGTAGTAGTGGGCCGGATCGGTGATGCCACGCGTCATGTATCCCGGCTGGGCGGGCGCTGATCCCGCCGGGTCAGGGGTGTCCCCCGTCGACCAGCCGCTGCCCTGCCCGCGCGTGTCCATCACCAGGTGGGCGTAGCCGGCCGCGGCCCAGAAGACGTTCTCGAACACCAGGCCACGCCCGCCGCCGTAGCCCTGGTACTGGATGACCGCGGGCAGCGGGCCGTCGCCGGGCACCCGCCCGGCGGGCAGGTGCAGCCAGCCCTGGATGGGGTCGCCGCCGAAGCCGCGCCATGACACGTCGAGGCTCTCGACCACGGTGAACGGCGAGGCCGCCGGCGCGAGCTGCGGGTCGAGATCGTGGCCGCGGGTCTCGGCGAGCGTCTGCTCCCAGAACGCGTCGAGGTCCGTGGGCGCCTCCAGCGGCGGGTCATAGCCGGCCAGCTCGTGGCCGGAAAGGTCGAATTGCGGCATCTGGACGGGCGGGTCAGGCCGGCGTGTGCGGCGCGCTCACCCGCACGAAGCTCCGGGCGACGCGGATGAGGTCGTGCAGCGAGACGTGCGAGCTCCCGAGCTGGATGACGTAGTGCTTGGCCCCGTTCTCGGGGACGAACATGATGAAGAAGCCGTCGGTCTCGCCGTCGTGCACGGTGCAGTGAGGGATGTGCGGGCACTGGACCAGGACCGGGACCTTCTTTGCGTGGATGACCGCGGTGGATACCTGGTCGGCCTCGCCCGGCTGCCCGCACTGGGGCGTGACGCCCGGCTCGTCGATGCTGAAATGCGAGCCCTTGCTCGTCTTGGTCGAGCCCCATGCGCCGATGAGGCAGCCGCCGCGGTTGACCACCAGCGTCTGCGGCTTGATGCCCAGGGTCACGCCAGGGCGGTAGACCGGGGCCTCGAGCCGGGCCGCGGCCTGCTGCCACGTCAGGGTCCGCGCGCCGGCATGGGCCACCGCGACCAGGAGGAGCGCCGCGAGCGCAGCCGCGCCGATGGCGGCGCACAGTGCACTCAGGTGCCTCCGGGCGATCACGAGCGGTGAGCCTAATCGGGCGCGCGCCACGAGGTCAACTACCCGAGCGCGGTCAGCCCAGATCGGCGAGCTGAGTGACCTCGCGCAGGAACGGCACGCTGTCGCCCCGGTGCGGCGCCTCCTCGAGCTCCTCGGCGTAGCGGTGGCCCTCCCAGACGGCGGCCGCGATGGTGCCCGGGGCCAGGCAGTCGCCGACCGCGCGCACCGTCTTCAGCCCGGCATCGGCCCAATCATCGCGCCGCGCGAGCAGCGAGCGGTAGACGGCATCCTCGGGCAGGCGCGCGGTGACGAACACCGCCGCGTCGGCGGCGATCTCGCGCTCGCGGCCGGTGAACACACAGGTGGCGTGCACGCCGCCCCGCCCGGTGGCCACCACCGCGTGGGAGGCGACGATGTCCACCTCGAGCTCCAGCAGCCGGCGCTGGATGCGGTGCTGCTCCATGGTGTTGGTCGTCCAGCTCGACGCGCACACCGCCGGCGTGACCAGCGTGACCCGGCGCCCGGCGCGGGCCAGCAGCTCGGCCAGGACGCCGCCCATGTAGTAGTGGTCGTCGTCGTAGACGACGACGCGCTGCGCCTCCGGCAGTGCGCCGGTCATGAGGTCGTCGGGGGTGAGCAGCGCCAGCGCGGGATCCAGCGGGATCGGCCGGGTGTGGTGGCGCCCCACGCCGTCGGCGCGCCAGCGCGAGCCGGTGGCGACGGCGACGTGATCGAAGTCGTAATTAAGGATCTCCTCGGCGCTCACCTCGCCCTGGGTGCGCTCCACATTGCGCAGGCGGCGCAGCTGAGCCTCGCGGTAGTCGGCGACGCGGATGTAGCTGGCCATCCCGGGCAGCCGTGCCTCGCGGGCCACCCGGCCACCCAGCGCGGCCGAGGCCTCGGCGAGGATCACGTCGTAGCCGCGCTTGCCGAGTGACGTGGCCGCCTCGAGGCCCGCCGGGCCTCCTCCTACGACCAGCACCTTCGCGTCGGTGGTGCGATGGCGGATGCGCTCCGGATGCCAGCCCCGACGCCACTCCTCCCCCATCGACGGGTTCTGGGTGCAGCGGATCGGGGACATCGTGAAGTCCCCGGACACGCAGACGTTGCAGCCGATGCACTCGCGGATGTCCTCGAGGCGGCCCTCCTGGATCTTGCGCGGCAGGAAGGGGTCGGCGATCGACGGACGGGCCGCGCCGATCAGGTCCAGCACGCCGCTGCGGACCATGCGCACCATCGTGTCAGGCGAGGTGAAGCGCCCGACGCCGACCACCGGCTTGGTCGTCAGCGCCTTGAGCCCCTTGACGTACTGCTCCTGCTCGGCCTCCTCGCCGAAGCGCGCGGTGACCGAGTCGTCCTCCCACGAGCCCAGCACGAAGTCCCACAGATCAGGCAGCTCGCCGAGCGTCCCGACGACGTCCTCGATGTCCTCGCGCGTGATGCCCTCATCGCCCAGCAGCTCGTCCACGGTGATGCGGCAGGCCACCGCCGCGCGGCCGTCGGCCTCCTCGCGGGTGTCCTCGAGGATCTCGCGCAGCAGGCGCATCCGGTTCTCCGCCGAGCCGCCGTAGGCATCGGTGCGGTCGTTGTAGCGCCGCGACAGGAAGTGGTGGATCCCGCCCAGGGCGTGGCCGGCGTAGACGTAGACGAGGTCATAACCCGCCTGCAGGGAGCGGCGCACCGCCGCTCGGTGCCAACGGCGCAGGTCGCCGATGTCATCGAGGTCCATGCGCCGCGCCTGCACCGGGTCAGAGGTGAACGTCGCCACCGGGAGGTGCGCCGGGCCCATCGGCGCCACCCGGCTGTACAGGTTGGGACCGTTCATCCCGTTGTAACAGAGCTCGATGCCGGCCAGGGCGCCGTGCTGGTGGATGGAGTCGGCGATGCGGGCAATGGCCGGGATGTCCTGGTCATCCCAGATGCGCAGCTCGATGAACGGCGTGATCTCCGACGAGTGGTGGATCTCGGCCTGCTCGGTGCACACCACCGCCCAGCCGCCCTCGGCCTTGACCGCCCGCATCTCGGCATGGGCGGTGACGTCCCGGTAGCCCATGCCGTTGCAGTGCGGCACCTGGAAGAACCGGTTGCGCGCGGTCACCGGCCCGATCGTCACCGGCTCCAGCAGCACGTCGAAGCGGGGGATCCGCGTGCCGCCCGCGGGGGATGACGCTGTGGTGCTCATCGGTGCACCCTACGCCGAGCCGCGGCGCGGCGTTCGGCCTAATTCAGCCGGTCGGGCACGCCGAACCGGCCGAAGGTCCCGGCGAGCTGGCGCTCGTCGATCGGCTGCTCGGGGTAGTTGCGGTAGTCGGCCATGTCCGCGGCGCCCTGGGCGCGGACGATGAAGGCGGTCACGTCGGTGACCAGCGCGTCGTCGCGCAGGGTCAGCACGTTGAGCGCGAACGGCAGGAAGGCGCCCTCGGACTCATCCCACGCGTAGAAGGCCAGCGCCGGCTGGGCGTTGGCGCTGGTGAGGACCCCGCGCCAGCGCCACTGGCCCGACATGGGGAACGACGTCGCCCACGTGACCACTGTGTCGCGCGGGCCGTACCAGGTCCCCAGCGGAGGCATGGCGAAGGTCGCCTCCTCGGCCAGCAGCCCGGCGAAGGCGGGGACGTCGCAGCGCTCCCACGCCTCGACGTAGCGGTCGATGAGCTTGCGCAGGCCGCGATCGCCCAGGGAGCGCAGCGTCGCCTGCTGGGTGCGCTCGGGCACCCGCTCCTCCACCGCGACCCGGGCGCGCTGCAGGGCGCTGTTGACCGACGGGACGCTCGTGTCGAGCATCGTCGCGGTCTCCTTGGCGCTGAACCCCAGCACCTCGCGCAACATCAGCACCGCGCGCTGGTTGGCCGCCAGGTGCTGGGTGGCGGCGACGAAGGCCAGCTCCACCGCCTCGCGCTGGTCATAGCTGGCCTCCGGCGCCGCGCGGCCGGCGGGGACGCCCATCGCCTCGTCGGGGTAGGGCTCGAGCCACGTCGACTCGACGGCGGGCTCGCCGGGCGGCGTGTGCCCATCGGCGGCGGGCCCGAGATCGCGCGGGAGCGCACGCCGTTTGCGGCGCTCGAGCTCGGTCAGGCAGACGTTGGTGGCGATGGTGTACAGCCAGGACCGGGCTGAGGTCTGCTCACGCAGCCCCGCCGCGCCGCGCCACGCGCGCACCAACGTCTCCTGGAGGGCATCGTCGGCATCGTGGACCGAGCCGAGCATGCGGTAGCAGTGCGCGTGCAGCTCGGCCCGGTGCTGCTCGACGAGTTCGGCGAAGTCCCGCTCTTCGCTGGGGGTCTGTCCGGTCAGGACGGGTTCTCCACGACCATCAGCGTGTGGCCGGTGGGGTCGCGGAACCAGAACATCGGCGGAACCGGGTCGCCCATGCGCGAGACCTCGGCGTCGACATCGACGCCCAGGCTCTTCATTTGGGCATGGGTGGCATCGACGTCATCGGTGGTGAGGGTGATCCCCGTCTGCTGGGGCTCGACGTTCTCGCCTCCCTGGGGCGGCGGGGCCAGCGCGATGCCGGTCGTGCCCTCGGGCGGGTAGACCTCGATCCAGCGGTAGCCGCCGCCGAACGGCACGTCGGTGCGCTTCTCAAAACCGATCGACTCATAGAAGGCGACCGCCTTGTCCTGATCGGGCGTGCCGACGCAGACCAGCGAGATCGTGCGGATCCGCGTTGCCGTGGTGCTCATCCTGCTCCTCCTCGGTTGTGGCTGTTACAGCCTACGACCAGCCGATCGCCACAAACTCATCGGTGGGCGATGAGAGTCTTCTAAAGGCGGGTGATCTCCGCCGCCGCGGCCAGCGCGCGGGCCCGGCCGGGGTCCAGGCGCGCCGCGCCGGGGATCTCGGCGTTGGCCGTCGCCGCGCCGAGGCCGAGCCGCACCGCGTCGGGCCAGCCGGCCGGAGGGTGGGCGCTGAGGGCGGTGAGCAGACCGGCGAGGAAGGCGTCGCCGCTGCCGACCGGGTAGTCGCCGCGGGCCGCCACCACCCCGTGCCACGCCGCGCCGGTGGGGTCGATGAGCACCATGCCCCGCTCGGCCAGCGTGACGACGACGGCGGCACGGCCGGCGCCGCCGGCCCGCGCGCGGATCGCGTCAGCCGCGTCCCGCGCCTGCACGACGTCATCGATGCGAGGGATGTCCAGGAGCTCGCAGGCCTCCGCGGCGTTGATCTTGACCAGGTCGGGACCGCTGTCAAGCGCGCGCGCCAGATCCGCCCCGCGTGAATCCACCGCGCTGAGCACGCCCGCCGCGCGCGCCGCCTCCACCAGCTGCGCATAGCCGGCCACGCCGGGGGCCGCCGGCACCGACCCGGCCATGGCCAGCCAGCTCGGGCCCTGGGCCAGGAGCTCGGCCACGATCCGCGCGAGCCCGTCCCAGTCCTTAAGCGTGGCCTGGATGCCGTCCTCGTAGAACTCGGTGAGGCCCCCGGTGGCCCGGTCGGCCACGGTCAGGCAGGAGCGTGTCTCGCCGTCCACCGCCCAGGCGAAGACCCCGGGCACGCCCTCGGCGGCGAGTGTCTCGGCCAGCCAGCGGCCGTGGTGGCCGCCGAGGATCCCGGTGGCGATCGCCTCGGCGCCGAGCGCGTGCGCCACCTGAGCGACGTGGATGCCCTTGCCGCCCGGGAGCGGGATGAACGCGTCCGGGCGGTGGATCTCGCTGGGACGCACCGCATCGACCTCGAAGAGCTTGTCAATGGCCGGATTCCCGGCAACGCACACGATCATCGATGAAGCTCACTCTTGCACATTTGTGGGGCAACTAGGACAATTTCGCGCATGAACCCACGGATCACCCTCATCGGCGCCGGGAGCGTCGAGTTCACCCGCATTCTGCTCGCCGACCTCAGCGACTTCCCTGAGCTCACCGAGGCCACCATCGTTCTGCACGACATCGACCCCGGGCGCCTCGCCACCGCGCAGCAGATCGCCGACGCGACGATGCAGGCCACCGGAGCCCAGTTCACCGTCGAGGCGCACCTCGACCGCCGCACGGCGCTGGACGGCGCGGATTTCGTGATCAACGAGATCCAGGTCGGCGGCTTCGACGCGACCCTGCGCGACTTCGAGATCCCGAAGCGCTACGGCCTGCGCCAGACGATCGCCGACACGCTCGGGGTCGGGGGGGTGTTCCGCAGCCTGCGCACGATCCCGGTGGTGCTGGCGATCGCCGACGACATGGACGAGCTGTGCCCGGAGGCGATCCTGCTCAACTACACCAACCCGATGGCGATGCTGTGCTGGTCGGTGTGGGCCAGCGGGCGCGACACCCGCGTCGTCGGCCTGTGCCACTCGGTGCAGAACACCCACGAGCAGATCGCCGAGATCGTCGGTGTGCCCGAGCCCGAGATCGAGTACCTCACCGCCGGGGTCAACCACCAGGCGTGGGTGCTGCGCTTCGAGCGCGGCGGCGAGAGCCTCTATCCGCTGCTCGACGACGCGATCGCGCGCGACCCCGAGGGGCTGGGGCGGCGGGTGCGGGTCGAGCTCTACCGCCAGTTCGGGCACTTTCCCACCGAGTCCAGCGAGCACAGCGCCGAGTACCTGCCCTGGTTCATGTCCCATGACGATCAGCTCGAGCGCTATCGGATCCCGGTGGACGAGTACATCCGGCGTTCTCAGGACAACCTGCGCGAGTACGCCGAGATCAAGCGCAAGCTGGCCGCCGGTGAGCCACTCGAGGTGCTGCGCGAGGGTGAGCTCGCCCCGCGCTACATCCACGCGATGGCGACGGGCGCCGAGCGCGTCGAGTACGGCAACGTCCGCAACGACGGCCTCATCGACAACCTGCCGGACGGGTGCTGCGTCGAGGTCCCCTGCCGCGTCGACGCAGACGGGGTGCACCCGATCGCCGTCGGCGCCCTGCCGCCGCAATGCGCGGCGCTCAACCGCACCATGGTCAACGTCGCGGACCTCACCGTGCGGGCGGTCCTGGAGGGCCGGCGCGATCACGTCTACCAGGCGGTGATGCTCGATCCCAACGCCGGGGCGACGCTGACCATCGCCCAGATCCACGCGATGGTCGACGAGCTGATCGAAGCCCATGGGGATCTGATGCCCGAGGGGATACGGACCAGCCCGGCCCGCGGGCGCGTGGCGGGGCCTGCCTGACGCCCGTCAGACGATGGTCACCTGGACACCGGCGTCCTGAATCGCGGTCACCGCGGCGACGTCGGCGCCGCCATCGGTGATGAGCTCGTCGACGTCGGCGAGCTCACAGATCCGGGCGAAGGCGACGCGGCCCAGCTTGGAGCTGTCGGCGACGACCACCACCCGCTCGGCGCGCGCCATCAGCGCGCGGTCGGTGCCGGCCTCGATCTCGTGCTGGGTGGTGAGCCCGGCCCGGGGCGAGATGCCGTCGACCGACAGGAGGGCCATGTCCAGGTTCAGCCCCTCCAGGCTGGCCTCGGCCAGCGGCCCCACCAGCTCGTAGGACTCCGCTCGAGCCACCCCGCCGGTCACCACCAGCTTGAGGTTGGGGCGCACCGCGATCTCGGCCGCGATGTTGAGCGCGTTGGTGACCACGGTCAGCTGCGCGCGGTCCACCAGCGCGCGGGCCACCTCGGTGGTCGTCGTCCCGCCGGTGAGCCCGATCGCCGATCCGTCGCGCACGCGCCGGGCCGCTTCCAGGGCGATGCGCCGCTTCTCCTCCGGCTGCCGGGTGGTCTTGTAGCGCAGAGGCAGTTCGTAGGTGACACCATGGGGCACCGCGCCGCCATGGGTGCGCTCGAGCAGACGCTGCTCCTCGAGCAGGTGGAGGTCGCGCCGGATGGTCGCCGCCGAGACGTCGAGGGAGCGGGCGACGGCCACGACGCTGACCGTCCCGTCGGCCGACAGCCGCTCCAGGATGGCTCCGAGACGCTCAGCCTGCTGCATCACGCGCTCAGTCTATGCCGCCCGCACGTCGTATGAGCACAACTGACGGTGAATCCTGTTGCTTTCTGCTCAGTCAAACCATATATTGCGCACAAATGAGCGTGACACGTGAGGAGATCTCCAGCCAGCCTCAGATGTGGCGCCAGGTGGCGGATCTGTTGCCACAGGTGGCGGACCGGCTCCCGGGGCCGGGCGAGCGCGTCGCAATCGTCGGCTGCGGAACCTCGTACTTCATCGCCCAGGCCATCGCCGCCGCCCGCGAGAGCGCCGGCTGCGGCGAGACCGACGCGTTCGTCGCCTCGGAGATGCCCGCGGAGCGCCTCTACGACCTCGTGCTGGCGATCTCGCGCTCCGGCACCACGACCGAGGTGGTGCGCTGCCTGCAGGCCCTCCCCGCTGGTGTGCGGTCACTCGCCATCTCGGCGGTCCCGGGCACGCCGGTGGTCGAGGCGGCCGACGACGCGATCGTCCTGGCCTTCGCCGATGAGGCCTCGATCGTGCAGACGCGCTTTGCCACGACCGCGCTGGCGCTGCTGCGCGCCCACCTCGGCCACGACCTGTCGGTTGCGATCGCCGACGCGCGCGCCGTGCTGGACCAGCCGCTGCCTGCTGAGCCGCCCGCATTCGATCACTTCGTGTTCCTCGGCCACGGCTGGACCGTCGGCCTGGCCTCCGAGGCGGCGCTCAAATTCCGCGAGGCCGGTCAGGCCTGGGCCGAGGCCTATCCGGCCATGGAGTACCGCCACGGCCCGATCAGCGTCGCCGGCCCCGGCAGCCTGGTGTGGTTCGTGGGCGAGGCCGATCCCGACCTGGCCCGCGATGTCCGCGCGACGGGCGCGACCGTCGTGACGCGGACGCACGATCCGATGGCCGAGCTCGTCGCGCTCCAGCGGGGCGCGGTCGCTCTCGCCGAGGCCAAGGGCCTCGATCCCGATAACCCCCAGCACCTCACGCGGTCAGTCGTACTGGGCTGACCCCAACCAAGGCAAGGACACGATGAAGCGGCTCATCCTCCTCCCTCTCATCACCGTCACGCTGGCACTGGCCGCGTGCGGGGGCAGCAGCACCACCAACAGCAGCAGCGGCAGCTCGAAGGGCCCCGCCCCATCGGGCGGCACCAAGAGCGGCCACACCACGATCACGGTCTGGCAGGGCGACACCGAGGTTGAGGCGGCCGGCTTCAAGACGCTCGTGGCCGAGTTCAACCGGACGCACCCGCACATCACCGTCAACTCGCAGTTCTACGGCAACAGCGACTACGCACTGCAGAAGGTGCTGGCCGCCATCGCCGGTGGCAAGCCGCCGGACATCTCCTACCTGTACGGCTCGTGGGCGCCCAACATCGCCACCAATCCGCAGCTGGTCCCACTCAACAAGTTCATCGACGCGGACCCGAGCTTCAACTGGAACGACTTCTTCCCCGCCGAGCGCAAGGTCGCCACCGTCGGCAACAGCATCATCGGGGTCCCCGCGCTGGTCGACAACCTCGCGCTCGTCTACAACAAGACGCTGTTCAAGCAGGCGGGCATCCCACTGCCCACGGCTACCTGGACGTGGACCGATTTCGAGAACGCCGCCATCAAGCTCACCAACTCGGCCAAGAAGCAGTTCGGCTGGGCCTACGTCAACGACGCGAGCGAGGACACGGTCTGGCGCTTCTGGGCGTTGCTGTGGCAGGCCGGCGGCTCGATCCTCAGTCCCGACGGCAAGCAGGCGGGCTTTGACTCCGCTGCCGGCGTCAAGGCCCTCACCCTGCTCCAGCAGCTCACCCAGCACCACTCGATCTACCTGGACGACGGCTCCGACAACTACCTGAGCGTGTTCAACAACGGCCATATCGGCATGCTCTTCACCGGGCCATGGGACCTCGCCCAGATCATCCAGTCCAAGGTGAAATACGGCGTCACCATCCTGCCCGCCGATCAGAATCACCAGACGATCTCGGGCCCTGACAACTGGGTGATGTTCAACAACGGGCAGGCCCGCGAGCAGGCGGCGTGGACGTTCCTGAAGTGGCTGACCTCGCCGGCGATCGACCTTCAGTGGGTGACCCTGACCGGCGACCTGCCGATCCGCGCCTCGGTCTCCAAGCTCCCGGGCTTCAAGAAGTACACGGCCAAGTACCCGGGCATCGCCGTGTGGGCTGCCAACCTCAACAACGCCACCCAGGCGCGCCCGCAGATCACCAAGTATCCGAAGATCTCAACGGCGGTCGGCCAGGCCGTGCAGTCGGTGCTGCTCGGCAAGGCGACGCCGCAGCAGGCGCTCAGCCAAGCCTCGCAGCAGGTCAACGGCATCCTCGCGGCGCCGGGATAGCGGCGCGGGTCACGGCATGACCGCCCACTCGGCGACCGGGCTCGCCGTCCACCGGCGCCCGAGCCTGCTCAGGCGGCTCGTCGCCTCCGAGCATCTGGCCGGCTGGGCGTTCGTGGCGCCTGCCGTGGTCCTCATCACCGTCTTCGCGATCATCCCCATCGGCTGGTCGCTGCTGCTCTCGTTCCAGGCGAACAACCTCATCGCCCCCGCGCACTACGTGGGGCTGGCCAACTACCGCGCGCTCGCCAAGGATCCGGCATTTCGCTCGGCGATCGGACACACCGTCGTCTACACCGTGATCTTCGTCCCGGTCTCGGTGGCCGGAGCGCTGGGCCTGGCGGTGGCGCTCAATCGCAAGATCCGCGGCATCCGCCTCTACCGCCTGGCGGTGTTCGTGCCGCTCGTCACCTCGACGGTGGCCACCGGGATCATCTTCCTGTGGCTGCTTGACCCGACGTTCGGGCTGGTCAACTACGTCCTGCACCTGGTCGGCATCCCCCCGCAGCAGTTCCTCCAGGACCCCAACCAGGCGCTCTACTGCATCGTCGCCATGACGGTGTGGAGCTGGCTGGGGTTCGACGTGATCATCTACCTGGCCGCGCTGCAGGGCATCCCCCAGGATCTGCTCGAGGCCTCTGAGATGGACGGAGCCAACCGGTGGTCGACGTTTCGCAGCATCGTGCTGCCGCTCCTGGGGCCGGCGACCCTGTTCATCGTCGTGTGGTCCACGATCAACGCGCTGCAGCTGTTCGACGAGATCTACGTCACCACGCGCGGCGGTCCGCTGGGCTCGACCACGGTGATCGTCTACTACCTGTACCAGCAGGCCTTCCAGTTCTTCAACGGCGGCTACGGCGCCGCTATCGCCTACGTCCTGTTCGTGGCCATCCTCATCGTCACGCTGCTCCAGCTGTGGGTCGGGCGGCGACGGGTCTACTACAGCTCCTAGGGTCACAGATGAGCGTCCAGCCACTCACCGCCGGGCCCGAGCGCTTCCCGCGTCTGCCCGACGCCGGGCCGGCCCGCCGGCGCGGTCGGCTCCCCTTCAGCGGCTGGCATCTGTTCCTGTTCCCGGTGGCGGCGATCATGCTCGTGCCGCTGATCTGGATGCTCATCGTGTCGCTGGAGACCCGGCAGCAGGCCACGAGCTTCCCGCCGCAGCTGATCCCGTCCTCCGTGCACCTGAGCAACTACTCGGCGGCGTGGAACGCGGTCCCCTTCGGCCGGTTCTTCATCAACAGCCTCCTCTATTCGCTGGCCACGGTGGCAGGCAACCTGCTCTTCTGCAGCCTGGCGGCCTACGCGTTCGCGCGCATCCGCTTCTTCGGGCGCGAGGTGCTGTTCGTGGTGCTGCTGGCGACGCTGATGGTCCCCTTCCAGGTGATCCTCATCCCGACCTTCCTGATCGTCAAGCACCTGGGGATGGTGGACACGATCGGCGGGCTGATCCTGCCCAACCTGTGCAGCGCGTTCGGCATCTTCATGCTGCGCCAGTTCTTCCGCACGCTGCCCATCGAGCTGGAGGAGGCGGCCCGCATCGACGGCACCTCGCGTCTGGGGATCCTGTTCAAGATCGTGCTGCCGCTGTCGCTGCCGGCGCTGGCCACGCTGGGGATCATCCAGTTCATGTGGTCCTGGAACGACTTCCTGTGGCCGCTGATCATCATCGACTCCCAGGCCCACGCCACACTCCAGCTCGGGCTCTCCCAGCTCCAGGGCGCGCACTTCACCCAGTGGAACCTGCTCATGGCCGGAACGTTGATGAGCCAGATCCCGATGCTGGCGGTGTTCCTGATCGCGCAGCGGTGGTTCATCCGGTCCGTCGCGTTCACGGGGATCAAATGACGGTCTCCGCATGTCAGGAGAGTTCATGCCGGGCGTGACGCTGGATGCTGTGAGCAAGCGCTTCCCCGGCGGGGCGGTGGCGGTGGACGAGCTGTCGCTGGACATCGCCGACGGGGAGTTCATGATCCTGGTGGGCTCGTCAGGGTGCGGCAAGACGACCGCGCTGCGCATGATCGCCGGCCTGGAGACGCCGACGGCGGGGACGATCCAGATCGGAGACCGCATCGTCAACGAGATCTCCGCGCGCGACCGCGACATCGCCATGGTCTTCCAGAACTACGCGCTGTACCCGCACATGACGGTGGCGCGCAACCTGGCCTATCCGCTGCGCCAGCGCCGGGTCCCGCGCGGCGAGGTGACGCGGCGGGTCTCCGAGGTGGCCGACATGCTCGGCCTCGAGGAGCTTCTCAAACGGCGCCCCGGGCAGCTCTCGGGCGGACAGCGCCAGCGGGTGGCGATGGGCCGCGCCCTGGTGCGCGAGCCCGAGGTGTTCCTGCTGGACGAGCCGCTGTCCAACCTCGACGCCAAGCTGCGCGTGCAGATGCGCGCGGCTTTGAAACGACTGCATGGCCGCCTCGGGGTCACCACCGTTTATGTCACTCACGACCAGGTGGAGGCGATGACGCTGGGCGACCGGATCGCCGTGATCTCAGACGGCAAGCTCCAGCAGCTCGGGGCGCCCCAGGAGGTGTATGACCGGCCGGCCAACGTGTTCGTCGCCGGCTTCATCGGCAGCCCGCCGATGAACCTGCTGCGCGGCCGCGTCCGCGACGGGTCGGCGGTGGCCGGAGACCTGGTCGTCCCCGCACCCGGAGTGGGCGACATGGACGTGTTCGTCGGCGTGCGCCCCGAGGCGCTGCAACCGGCGCACAACGGGATGCCGTCGATGGGCTTCGAGGTCGCGGTGGTCGAGCCGCTGGGTGACGAGGTCATCGTCCACGGCTTCGTCGGCGCCGAGCTCGTCGACGTGGTCCAGGACGACGGCGACGCGGCGATGGTGGCCGCCGACGGCCAGCGGGCGGAGGCCGTCGCCTGCCTGCCCCCGCGTGACCGCCCCGCCGAGGGAAGCGTCATCCAGCTCGGCGTCGAGCCCGAGGAGGTCCATCTCTTCGACGCCGGCACCGGGCTGGCCATCCGCCGTGGCTGACCTCGACCTGCTGGTCCTCGGCGACGTCAACCCGGACCTGGTGCTGTCCGATGCCGCGTTGGACGTGGCCTTCGGGCAGGCCGAGACGCTGGTCGAGGACGCCGAGCTGACCATCGGCGGATCGGGCGCGATCATGGCCTGCGGCGCAGCGCGGTTGGGGCTCCGCACCGCGCTGACCGGCCTGGTGGGCGCCGACCAATTCGGGGAGTTCATGCTGCGCGCGGTATCCGAGCGCGGCGTCGAGATGAGCGGGGTGACTGTCTCTGACGAGGTCCGCACCGGGCTGACGGTCGTGCTCGCCCGTCCCGATGACCGCGCCATCCTCACCTTCCCCGGTGCGATCGCCGCGATGACCGCCGAGCGCGTCGATGCCGACCTGCTGGCGCGCGCCCGGCACGTCCACGTGGCCTCGTTCTTCCTTCAGACCGCGCTGGTGCCGGGGCTGGCGACGCTGCTGCGCTCGGCGCGGGCTCACGGCGCCACGACCTCGGTGGATCCCAACTGGGACCCGGCGCAACGGTGGGACGGCGGACTGCGCGAGCTGCTGGGCGAGGTCGACGTCCTGCTGCCCAACGCGGCGGAGGCGTGCCGGCTGGCCGGCGTGTCCGACGCGGAGGCCGCGGCGGCGAAGCTGGCGGCCGCCGGGCCACTGGTGGCGGTCAAGCTCGGCGCCGAGGGGGCCGTGGCGGCGCCGGCCGGGGGCGAGGGCCGGCTCGTGCGCGCCGCCCCGCCCGAGCCGGCGGTCGACCCGGTGGACGCCGTGGGCGCGGGGGACGCGTTTGACGCGGGACTGCTCTGCGCCCTGCTCGGCGGTCAGCCGCTTGACGAGGCGCTCGCCTTCGCGTGCGCCTGCGGCACGCTGTCGATGCGCGCCGCGGGCGGGACCGCGGCGCAGCCGACGTTCGCCGAGGCTCGCGCGGTCACCCGCCGGGCCTAGCCGCTGCGGGCCTAGCCGCTGCGGGCCTAGCCGCTGCGGGCCTGCGCGCGGTGGCGGTCGAGGAGTTCACGCGCCGCGGCCCACTCGGCGTCGCGCACGGATGAGGGCATGAGGCGGTAGCGGTCGGCCAGATGCGCGAGCAGCGCCGCCTGCACATCATCGACAGTGGCGCCCGGGAGCTCGTCGGCGACCGCCCCGACGCTGCCCGGATCCCACTCGAGCCCGAGCGCCGCGTACACGTCCACCAGCACGTCTCGCACCAGCCGGGCGTCCCCCACCACGACGACCGACGAGAACAGCCAGGCGCCGCTGATGATCCGCTGGGCGGCGCCGATCAGCTTGGTCTGGCCACCGGCGTTGACGCTGAAGGGCCCGGGGCAGTACTCGCCCGGAACCTCGCCGACGCGCGCGTCGACGCCGAGGTCGCGCAGCGCCTGCGCCTGGCTCTCCGCCTCGGCGGCAAAGCGGGCGTCGACGTCGGCCATCGCGTCGCGCGCGGGGACGATCTCGTCGATGACCAGGCACTGCCCGTGATAGGCGGCGGCGCGGCCGCCCGCTGAGCGGATCGCCGGGGTGAAGCCCGCGTTCGCCGCGGCGCGCGAGGCGTCGATGAAGCCGTCCAGGAAGCTGTCGCGCCGGCCAAAGGCCACCGTGGGCGCCGGGCGGTAGACCCGGATCACCGGGCCGCGACGGGCGGAGGCGACCTGCTCGAGCAGGGCCGTGGCCAGCGCGAGGTCCAGCACCGGGTCATCGCCGAGACGACCCTCCAGCAGATCGGCGTTCGTGAGTGGCACGCCACAAAGCTTGTCAGCCGGCGGGCCGTTCACCCCATGCGCCGAGCTCGTCGAGCATGGCCTCGATCACGGGGCGAAGCTCTCGGGCGATGCGAGCGGGCGAGTGGCCGCGGTGGGCGCGCCGGCCGGTCTCGTCGGTGATCGTCTGAAACACCCACGCGAGCGCGATGGCGTG
Source organism: uncultured Actinomycetota bacterium (assembly GCA_963758035.1). Lineage (GTDB taxonomy): Bacteria > Actinomycetota > Thermoleophilia > Solirubrobacterales > Solirubrobacteraceae > Palsa-465. The sequence continues at coordinate 133,886 of CAVWTW010000007.1, read as the reverse complement.
CAGCTTGGCCACTGCGGGCTGGGGGAAGGTGCCGGCCAGCGCCGCCGCCAGCGCGTCGGCGTGGCGATCGGTCATCGCCAGCGAGAGACGGCGCACCGTCGGGCTGTTGACGGCCAGAAAGCCCAGGCCGCCACGGATCTGATCACGCGACATCGCCGCCATGGCATCGACCCAGTGCAGGGCATCCGGGCGGATGGCGTCGGCGGGGCTCATCCCCGCGGGCCGGCCGCGGACGTGCTGCACGAGGCGGTCACGCAGCTCCTCGTCGCGATCGAGGACGAGGTGCTCCTTGGTGGGGAAGTGGTTGTAGACGGTCTGCTCAGAGACGTCGGCCGCGCGGGCCACGTCGATGACCGCGACCTGCTCGTAGCCCCGCTCGGCGAACAGACGGGCGGCGGTGGCCGCGATGAGCTCCCGGTTGGCCTGTTTGCGGCGCGCCCGCAGTCCCGTGCTGGACATCACTGGGGACGCTATCAGAGCCTAGAGTCGACTCTATTGTTAGGGTATGCCCTAGTCAACAGAACGCTTCCTTGGAGGCCTGATGCCCATCGACTCTCACCACATCGAGTATCTGACCACCCACCGCCACGGCCGCCTGGCCACGGTGGCGCCCAACGGCACCCCGCAGAACAAGCCGGTCGGATACCGCTACAACGCCGCTCTGGGCACGATCGACATCGCCGGCTTCGAGATGGAGCGCTCAGCGAAGTACCGCAACCTCGGCGCCCACCCCGACGTCGCCTTCGTCGTCGATGACATCGTGGGCGAGGGCGCCGAGGGCGTCCGCTTCATCGAACTGCGCGGGCGCGCCGAGCCCGCCGTGGATGCCGAGCGCGCCACGCCCGGCGGCGTGAGCGCCCACATCATCCGCATTCACCCCCGGCGGCTGGTGAGCTGGAACGTCCGCCCCGGTCAGCCCGGGATGCACGCCGAGGACCTGGAGACCGAGGACCGGGGGTCAGGCGAGGCCGGTGACCGACCGGCGCTGGCGGCGCCCGGCGCGGGCGGTGACCGACCGGCGCTGGCGGCGCCCGGCGCGGGCGGTGACCGACCGGCGCTGGCGGCGCCCGGCGCGGGGGACGACGCGGCCCAGGCCGCCGTGCAGCGCCTGGTGGACGAGCTCCAGGAGGGATATGACCGCCGGGACGCCGACATCTCCAACCGCCACTTCGCCGCCGACCTCATCTGGGGCAGCCCCTTCGGCGCCACCGTCACCGGCTACGACGAGCTGCACGCGATCCATGAGCGGCTCAAGGAGCGCGGGGTGGGCGGGCCTGTCTCCCGCTATGAGATCGTGCACGCGCTCTCGCCGGCCCCGGGGGTGGCGGTGGCACACGTCCGCCGGGTCGCGCTGGACGCCCAGGGCGATCCCGCACCCGAGGGCGACGCGGGCTTCTCCGAGATGGCGCTCTACGTGCTGGTCCGGCGCGGCGGGAGCTGGTGGCTGGCCGCGGGGCAGAACACCCCGATCCGGCTGTCGGAGGCGCCATCGCGGACCTGATGCGCACAGGTTTGAGGCGGGGAGCCGTGCAAGAAACGACGCGGCTTGGGCGCGGCGCTGCGCCCCGCGGTTATGCTCGCCCCGTTGGGGTGTCCGTGACCTGGCGTCACGGAGCACGGGCGTGATGGCCTGGACCGGGCCAAGCGGCTATTCACATCAAAGAAGCGGGGAACATCATGAGTGCAGTTGCGCAGACCGATCCGGGCTTTGCGTTCGCGGGGCTGGACACGCCCGAGGCGCCGGCGGTGGAGACCGCGGCGCTCTCGCCGCACACGGGCGGGGCCGCAGATCCCCTGGGGGCGCTGGCGGGCCTGCTGGGGACGTGGAAGGGGCACGGCTTCAACGCGATCTGGCGCCCGCACCATCCGGCGGCGCAGCAGGATCGCTTCCTGGAGCTCAACATGACCGACGAGACGCTCGTCTTCACGCGGATCAACGGGCCCATCCCCAACCGCGGGCTGGCGATGGCGGACATCAACATGTTCGGGCTGACCTACATGCAGCAGATCAGCGAATCGAGCACCGGCGCGGGCCTGCATATCGAGCCGGGGATCTGGGCCGCGGTGCCGCACACCACCGATCCCAACGAGCCGGCCACCGTGGTGCGGATGGGATCGATCCCGCACGGCACGACGATCATGGCCCAGGGCGTCGCCCAGGTTCTCGCCGGCGGCCCCCAGAACATCCCTGACAACAACATCCTGCCCTTCTTCTTCGGCAGCCCGGCGCCCGCCAACGGCGATTTCAACTCCGTGTCCCAGACGTTCACCGAGCTCAACCTGGGCCAGGCCACCCAGTTCCGCTTCACGGCGCCTGGGGTGACCCAGAACATCGTCAAGAACCCCAACAGCGTCCTGCAGAACGCGCTGCAGGCCTCGCTGCAGGGGACGCACATGAAGAGCCGGACGTTCCTGCACGTCGCGTCCACCCACAACATCGTCAACAACGGCGGCGGTACCTCCAACACCGCGTTCCTCAGCGCCAGCAGCAACCCGCCCGGCGGCAACGCCAAGGCCACCCAGGTGGAGGCGACCTTCTGGATCGAGACGATCGCTGGGACCGGAGGCCACCCCGACACGCTGCAGCTGCAGTACACGCAGCTGGTGATGCTCGACTTCAACGGGATCCACTGGCCCCACGTGACCGTGGGGACGCTGGTGCGCCAGTAGCTCTCTGGACGACGGCGGCAATAAGGGAGGCGTGCGGGTGGCCGCTGCCGCCGCGCGCCAATCCTGAACGCGCAGAGCACACACCACCCGCTTTCACCCCGTGTGCTCTGAGAGTTCAGCGGGCTGAAACGTCAGAGCACACGCCCCGGACTCGCGGAGCGTGTGCTCTGTGCGTTCAGGATCCGTGGGAGTCTCTCCTCCCGGGTCAGTACTCGGGAGCTCCCAGCGTCGCCTGATCGGTGCTCGCGCTCGCGGCCAGCGGATCGCTGCCGCTCTCCGGGTGGCACAGGTAGGTGCTCAGCTGCTGGAGCTTGGCCACCTCGCCCACGGTCGCCCACGGGTGCTTACCGTGCGACAGGGTCTGTGCCTCGGCCAGCGCGACCGACACCTGCGTGGAGGACGCCGGCGGCGTGTTGAGGTGGACGTTGGCGTAGGGGCCCATCAGCTCCTGCTCGGTGAACAGGCGCCCGTTCTGCATCACGAAGGCATCGTTGGCGATCGTCTCGATGTTCTTGAGCGGGTCGCCGTGGATGATGTCCATGTCGGCGATCATGCCCGGTTGGATCGTGCCGATCTGGTTGAGCACGCCCATCACCTTGGCGGGCTCCACCGTGAAGGCCCGGAGCGTCTGGTAGTTGCTCAGACCGGTGTGGGCCATCACGCTCGCCGCGACGACGGTCCCCCAGTTGCCGATGCCGATCGGATTGTCGGTGCCGCCGAGGACGGTGCCGCCCGCGGCGACGATCTTGGCGTCAGCCTGCGACCACCCGCGGATGGACTGCAGCGACGCCGCGCTGAGCGGAGGCGCGGCGTACTCCTGCTCGGCCAGCGCGTACTGCCACGGGCTGAGCAGCGCCTTGAGCCGCGGGTCCGACAGGATCGGCTTGCCGTTGACGTTCTCCAGGTACTGGACGCCGAAGAACGGGGTGTTGGTGATCGACATGTTCGACTGGGCGTAGAGCTGGATGGTGTCGTCGTAGGCCACCGAGTTGTTGGACGTGGCCAGCTGATACCCGAGCCGCTGCGTGGCCCAGTGCGAGGTGCCGTCCTGGCCGAACTCCAGCGCCGGCCAGAAGTAGTGCGAGAACGACGGGACGCCCATCTGGTGCCCGGCATTGATCGCCTTCTGCTCGTAGCTGTTGGGCAGGCGGACGTAGGTCTTGAGCATGTCGGGCTTGAGCTTCTTCAGCCGCCCGAGGTCGCGGTCGAGCGCGGCCATGTCCGGGTCGGCGCGCATCCAGCTGTAGAAGATGCGCCGCCCGTCGACGGGCTCGGCGCCCCAGAAGTAGCGCGGCCCCAAGGTGGCGCCGGATTGCTGGGACTCCACCTGCTCGAGCGAGTGGTAGGCCTCGTCGCCCATCGAGATCTCGCTCGTCACGCCCATGGCCAGCTCCAGCCGGTCACGCCGGTTGCCCGCGAAGGGCTGGTCCATGTTCTCGTGCGAGTGCGCGTCCCACAGCCCCGGGATCACCGTGTCGGCCGACGCGTCCACGTACTGCACGCGCTTGGGATAGGACGAGCGCGGCTTCGCCGGGCCCACGCTCACGATGTGGTTGCCCGAGACGACGATGTCGACGTTGTGGCGCTCGGCGGCGCTGGTCCCGGTCCACACCGTGCCGGCGTGGATGACCTTCTCACCGGCCGGGGCCGCTTGTGGATGCCAGTCGAGCTGCACCGGCACCGTGGTGGGGGCACCGCCGTGGATCGAGACCATCCGCATCGTGCCGGCGGAGTCGTAGAGGATGTGCTGCGAGTTGCCCGACCAACTGAGCTGGTCGGCGACCTCGTTGGTGAGCTGCCGGGGCGGGCCGGTGGGGGCGCCGCTCGGCGCCACGGGCAGGGCCCACAGGACGTCATCGAGCACGTAGGCCATGAACTTGCCGTCGGGTGACCACACCGGACCGTCGCCCTCGACGCGATTGGTGATCGTCTCGTAGGGCCAGGGGTCGTACTCGTGGGTCTCGCCCGTCGTGGCGTTGACGGTGAGGATCTCTGACTCGCCCTCGCGGAAGCGCGTCGAGTAGCTCTGCTGCACGGCCAGGGCGATGGTGTTGCTGTCAGGGCCCCACGACGGCGCGCCGGGCTCGAACGCGATCTCGTAGTCCGCGCCCTTGGCGTTGTCGGGGCCGAAGACCTCATGGAACTGGCCGCTGGCGACGTCGGCGACGTACAGCGCCTGACTGCCGGCCTCGCTGTCCAGCGCCGTCTCGAACGCGATCTTCTGGCCGTTGGGCGACCACGCCAGCTTGGCCTGGGCGCCGGTGAACGGCGCGGTCAGCCGCCGGGTGGCCCCGGTGCGCATGTTGCGGATGTAGATGGCCATCGGGCCGTCCTTATCCGAGGAGTAGGCGAGGAACTTGCCGTCGGGCGACCACGCCGGCGTGGCCTTGGCCCACGGCGTGTGCGTGAGGGCCACCGGGCGCTGCCCGATCGTCATGTCATAGAGCTGGTTGAGCGCCACGAAGGCCACATGGCGCCCGTCGGGCGAGAGCTCCGGGGTGAGGATGCCCGTCGTGGGCTGCTTGGCCGTCGAGTCGAAGTCGTGCGCCTTCATCGGATAGGCGGCGCGGTGGAATGACACCTTGGCCGAGAACGGGATCGTCTGGACGGTGCCGGCGGAGACGCTGCGCTGCAGGATCTTGCCGTCAGCCGCGTAGATCAGGCTGTCGTTGGACGCCCAACGAGCCGGGAAGGCGAACACGTCCTCGTTGCCGGAGAGCGCCTTGCCGTTGACGAACAGCTGAGTCAGCGTGCCCTGGTTGACGAGCTCGGTGTAGGCGAGGCTCTTGCCGTCGGGCGACCAGGTCGGCGAGTAGAAGGTGTTGGCGGCGTCGGTATAGAGCGTCGTCGCCGTGCCCGTCCCGTCGGAGGGAGTGCTCTCGATGGCGTGGCTCGTGTCGACGTAGGTGATCTGCTTGCCGTCCGGGGTCCAGGTCGGGTAGTAGTCGTTGGCGCCGCCCGATTGGTGGGTGATCTCAGTCAGCTGCCCCGTGGCCAGCGTCAGCGTCCAGATGTTGTAGGACCCCGTCGCGATGCCCGCGGGGGAGCCCGCCGGCGGCCGGTCGGAGGAGAAGACGATCTTCGTCCCGTCAGGGGAGAACTGCGGCTCGCGGTCGTCGTAGAAGCCAGAGGTGAGCTCGCGCACGTTGCTCCCGTCCGGATTCATCGCCCAGATGTGGAAGGTGCCGCTCTTGTAGGACTGGAAGGCCACGGTCTTGCCGTCGGGGGACCAGTCGGGGTAGGCGGTGTCCTGCATCAGGCTGGAGGTCCGCGTCGCCGTCCCGCCGGACGCCGGCAGCGTCCACAGGTTGCCCAGGAGGTTCATCGAGATCGTCTTGTGATCAGGCGACAGGGCCAGGGTCAGCGCGGAGGCCTGGTGGAGGGTGAGCGTCGCCGACGTCCCACCGCCGGTGGCAGGCCCGCCTCCGGGCTTGGCCCCCTTGCCGGTCGCGGGACCGGACACGAGGAGAGTCGCACCGGCGCCGGCGAGGACGGCAATGGCGAGGAGGGACAGGACGCGCGACCGCATCCGAGTCGGCGTCGCGGCACGGCAAATGGACATGGCGTAGTGCACGTTTCCTCCCAGAACGCGGTGACCCTACCTGGCATGCGGGCGTGTCAAAATGACACTGCCCCGCATACATGCTCACTGGGTCACGCGAGACCGCGCGTCAGCCCAATGACATTTACTTGCAGACTCAGCCAGTCTTGCACCGTGTCACTGAGGTGTCAAGGAGATGTATACGTTCGAACGGCGTCCAGGCCGTAGAACGCGGCGGCGGTGTTCTGGAGGACCCCGGCGCGCTCCTCGGCCGACAGCCGATCCAGCAGCGGCGCGACGCTATCGCCGTGATCATGGGGGAAGTCGCTGGCATAGGCGAGCATCGCCGGGCCGCCGAGCATCTCCAGGAGTTGCGCGCGCCCGGTGTCGTCGGGCGGCAGGTGGGCGGGCGCGGTGGTGAGGCAGAAGTGACGCTGGACGTACTCCGAGGGGAGATCCTTGACCCACGGCACCTCGCGCCACACCCCCTTCCAATCCTTATCAAAGCGCCACAACAATGTGGGAAGCCACGCAAAGCCACACTCGGTCACCATCACACGCAGGTCCGGGAAGCGCTCGAACACGCCCTCGGAGACGAAGCTGAGCATCTGCGCCTGGGCGATGGGCTGGTTGGCGAGGTAGTCCTCCAGGTAGGTCGTGGTGAACCCGCTGGGGGTGAGCGACCTGCCCGCCCTCCCCCACGCGTGCAGCGCCACCTGGAGCGAGCGCTCCCCCGCGGCCGCGAACATCGCGTGGTTGTTCTTGTGGCCCCAGGGCAGGTCCGATCGCACCGGGAGCAGGACCTGGACGAAGCCGGGGTCGTCGCCCACGCGCTCGACCTCGGCGGTCGCGTCATCGGGCGATACCGGCGAGACCGACAGGCCCGCGCGCAGGCGGGGGTCGTGCTGTAGGAAGGTCTCGCGCACCCAGTCATTGAGCGCGCCGGCCACCGCGGCCGAGAAGTACGGGTTGCGGTGCGTGTCAAAGCCGGCGAGACAGTTGAGGACCACATGGCTGGGCCGGGCCTCGTTCAGGTAGCGCTCGGCGAGCTGCTCATACGTGCTCGGCGGAGTGGCCCAGCCCTTGTCGCGCGCCTCCTGGGTCGCCGTCACGGGAGCGCCCGGCGGATAGGCGTGGCCGACTCCGGTGAGGCGGACCGCCGCCTCGGAGATGTACTGCTGCCAGTAGTCAGAGAGGAACGGGAGCAGGTCGCTGTAGGCCGCGGGGGCGACGTGGACGTCGCAGTCGACGGCGCCGGGTGGGTAGGCGAGCGCGCTCATGACGCCTGGGCTCCTGCCGTGGTGGCCGGCTCCGGGCGCTGGCGGGGAAAGCCGTAGAGGTCCGCCGCGTTCTCGCACAGGATCTTGCGGCGCAGCGCCTTGTCGATGACCCGTGGCAGCGCCTGCGTGGGCGAATCGAAGTCCCAGTGGGGATAGTCGGTGGCGAACAGCAGCTTGTCGCGCAGGTGGGCCTGCTCGATCGCGTAGACCAGGTGCTGGGGGTCCTCGGGCTCCTCGATCGGCTGGGTCGTGAACCAGATGTGCTCGTCGATGTACTCCGACGGCGGACGCCCGAGCCGCGGATGGTCAGCGCGCATGAGCTCCCACGCGGCATCGAGCGACCAGCGCAGCGCCGCCACCCAGGCGACCCCGGACTCGGTCAGGACGACGCGCACGCCGGGGACCTCCTCGAGCAGCCCACCGGTGACCATGCTCGTGAGCTGGCCTTGGGTGACGATCCCGTTGCCGACGTGGTAATCGAGGTAGAAGGACGGATAACCCGCGCCCCGGTGGTCCACGTAGCCGCCGGTGTGGACGACCACCGGCCGTCCGCACTCGGTGGCGGCGCGATAGATCGGCCAGTACTTGGGCGCGCCCAGCGGCTCGGCGGCGCTGGCAGGCAGCAGCACGGCGACGAAGCGCGCGTCATCGGCGCGCTCCTCGATCTCCTTCACGGCGAGGTCCGGGTACTCGTGGGCGACGGCGATGGTGCCGCGCAACCGGGGGTCGAACCCCAGCCACGTCTCGGCCTGCCACTCATTGATGGCGTGGTTCCACTCGCGCGCGAAGTCCGGGTGGTCATAGCAGTCCTGGCCGGAGAGGACCTCGAGGATCGCGTAGTCCACGTCGTACTCGTCAAGCAACTGCTCGCGGAGCAGCTCCGGGTCAGAGCCCCAGATGTGGCCGGGCTTGTCGGGCCATGCGTCCACACGCATGCCACCGTTGCGGGCGCGCGGGTACCAGTCGGTGGTGCGCGGCGTGCGGCGCCCGTAGCGCTCGAGTTGCGCGCGGGCCCAGGGGCCGAGGTGCTCGGCCAGCATCGGCTCGGTGGCCTGGGCGTGCACGTCGCAGTCGATCAGCTTCATGTCGTCGGCTCTCATCTCGTCAAACCTCCAGGACCACGTAGTCGTCTTGGACATGCACTTCGAAGGTCTCGGCCACGTACGGTCCGGGGCGCAGCTCGCCCTCGCCGGTCTGCGCGGCCTCGATCTCGGCCAGCAGCGGGCCGCCGGCCTGGACGGCGACGCCGTAGCTGCGCACGCCCGCCTGGCCCGCCCCCATGAACGACTGCCCGGTTTCGAGGTCGTACTCCCAACCGTGCCAGGGGCACGCGATGCGGAGCGGGTTCTCGGAGATCCGCGGCCGGCCCGGGGCGTCGGCCACCGCGTCGTCGAGCAGGTGCCCACGGCACAGCGGGCCGCCCTGGTGCGGACAGCGGTTACGGATCCCGTAGAAGTGATCCCCCACGCGGAACACGCCGATCGACCGGCTGCCCGCCTGGACGATCCGTCGCTCTCCCGGGGGGAACTCGCTCACCGGGGCCACCACCACTCTCATCTGGCGGTCTCCTCACTCATCAGTGCCGTTTGTTGTCACTGTGATCATCACTCACCGTAGCGCGCCGAGATGCGGACGCGCAACACTAAGTGGTTACTACCCGTTTCCGCCCGTTCTAAGTATCAACGCCATTTATAGCCACTAGACAAAGTATCCATTTCTCCTCCGCGTGGGGCGGTGTTAGGGTGACCGCGATCGTGACCTTCGCCTGCTGCGAAGGCCCGGCGGTGCGCGGCTTCCAGGTGTCGTGCCACCGACCCCATGACGGAGGGAGAGAGATGTCCACGGACTCTGTTGCGGTGGCGCCCGACCGTGTTGCGGCGGCGTCTGAGCACCTGACCCCGGCCGCTCGGCGGTCGATCCTCGGTGGTCTGATCACGCTATTCCTCGACAGCTATGACATCTATCTGCCGGCGTTGGTGCTGCCCGCGGCACTCGGCTACTTCGAGCCCACCAACATGTCCGACACCACGCGTGCGACGCTCGACACCCTGGTGTTCACGGTGACTCTGCTGGGCCGGCCGATCGGCGGTCCGATCTTCGGCAATCTGTCTGACCGCATCGGGCGCAAACGCGTCGCGCTGATCACCGGCGCCGGCTTCACGGTGATGGTGACCCTCATGGGCTGCCTGCCCGGCTACGGGTCCTGGGGCTACGGCTCGATCGTCGCGCTGATCGTGCTGCGCCTGCTCGGCGGCATCTTCCTGGGCGGCGGCTACGCCGGCCCGGTTCCGCTGGCCATCGAACGCGCGCCGCGGCGCTGGCGCGGCTTTGTCGGCGGACTGGTCGTCACCGGCGCCGGCCTGGCGCTGGTCATGATCAGCCTCATCCAGCTGCTCGCGCTCAACCACATGGCGCCGCACTCATTCCAGGTCTGGGGCTGGCGGATCCCATTCTTCGTCGGAACGATCATGGGCATCCTCTATCTGGCGTACTTCCATCGGCTGGTGCCCGAGCTCGACGACGAGGAGTTCGCGCGGTCCCGGCGCGAGAAGCGCAGGCCGCTCGCCCAGCTGCTCACCGGCGAGGAGGACCGGGCCAGGCTGGTCCAGAGCGCGGTGCTCATGACGGGCATGTGGTTCGCCTCCCAGATGACCGTCTCGTTCCTGCCGGTGCTGCTCATCACCGTGCTGCACCAGAGCCCCACCAACGTGAGCTGGTTCGAGGTCGTCTCCAGCCTCACGACGGCGTGCGGCATGATCGCGTACGGGGCGCTCAGCCAGAAGGTGGGCCGCCGCCCCGTGCTGCGCTGGATGGCGGTGTCGGTGGTGACGATCGGATCGGCGGCGTGGGTGTTCATGATCCATTTCGCCGAGGCGGGCGCCGCGTTCGGCCTCATCGCCTTGATGGCGGGGATCGCCAACTTCGTCACCAACGCGCCGCTCGGAGTGTTCGTCGTGTACCTCAACGAGCGCTTCGGCACCAACGTCCGGGCCGCCGGCTACAGCACGGCGTACACCTTCGGGCTCATCCTGCCCGGGCTCTACACCGTGTGGGTGAAGGGGCTGGCCCACGTTGTGCCCTACGCCTACACGGCGCTGTTCCTCATCCCGCTGGGCGGGGTGCTGGTGTTCCTGGCCGCCAGCCTTGGGCCCGAGACGCGCAACGCGCCGCTACTGGGCAGACAGGGCCGCGACCGCAGCTTGGACGAGCCCGGCGCCGAGTTGGCCCGCGGCATGGCCGGGGTCGGACGCGTGCGCACCGGGCGGACGGCGGGCGTGGGCGTGCGCTCCGGGTGACTCTCGCCCCGACGCCAGAGAGCGCACACGCGCCCCGCGGGCGGTGCGCGCTCTGTAGGTGCGGGGACCCGACGTCTCAGAGCACACGCCGCCTGCGCGCGCACCGTGCGCTCCAGGGCGTCACACGCGCACGGCGACCGGCAAAGTAGGCTTCGCGACGCCGTGGCGCGGACGAGCGATGCCAAGGTCACGCGCCCGGTGGCGCAGCTGGCCAAGCTGGACCTCAACCTGTTGGTGATCCTGCGCGAGCTCATCCGCGAGCGCAACGTCACGCGGGCGGCCGAGCGGGTGGCCGTGACCCAGCCGGCGGCGAGCGCCGCGCTGGCCCGGCTGCGCCGTCACTTCGACGATGAGCTGCTGGTGCGCCGGGGCGGGGACTACCTGCTCTCGCCGCTGGCCGCACAGCTCGCCGAGCACGTCGAGGCGGCCTGCGCCGCCGCCGAGCGCGTGTTCGCGGCCGAGACGGAGTTCGACCCCCGCACGTCCAATCGCGAGTTCACGCTGCTGATGGCCGACTACACGCTGGCGGTGATCGGCGACCGGCTGTCGGCCTTCGTGGAGCGCGAGGCCCCCAACGTGCGGCTGCACATCCTGCTGGTGCGCGGCCCGCTGGCCGCCGAGGCCGAGGAGCAGATCCGCCGCATCGACGGGATCGTCTCCCCGCCCCTGACCGCGCTCATGGTCCCGCACGTGCGCTCCGCCGAGCTGTTTCGCGACCGGTGGGTCTGCGTCTGCTGGAAGGGCAACGCGGCGCTGAACGGAGGCACCCCCAGCGTCGCCGATCTCGCGCGCATGAACTGGGTGGCCCCGTTCGTGCCCGATCGCGGCCGGACCTCCTCGGCGCCGCTGATGGCCCAGTTGGCCATCCTCGGGATCCAGCCCCACGTGTCGGTGCGCGTGGAGAGCTACCAGGCGGTGCCGTTCCTCATCACCGGCACGGACCGCGTCGCGCTCATGCAGGCGCGCCTGGCCGAGAAGCTGGCGGCGCCGCTGGACCTGCGGATCATGCCCTGCCCGGGCGCGTCGGAGGCCATCGTCGAGGCCCTGTGGTGGTGCGAGGACCACGACGACGACCCGGCCCATCGCTGGCTGCGCCAGAACCTCCAGATGCTGGCCGCGGAGGTGTGAGCGCGGTGGCGCGCCCCGAGCACTGGCAGGTCCAGGAGAGCGAGGCGCAGCTCTACGAGCGCCATCTCGTGCCCGCGGTTACCGCCCCGTGGGCCGCCGATCTGGTTGAGCGCGCCGGCGTGCGCCGCGGTGATCGCGTGCTCGACGTGGCCTGCGGCACCGGCATCGTGGCCCGCACCGCCCATGAGCGCGTCGGATCAGCGGGGAGTGTCACGGGGCTCGACATCAATCCGGCGATGCTGGCGGTGGCCCAGTCACAGAGCGCTGAGGTGCAGTTCGTCCGGGGTAGCGCGCTGGCGCTGCCCTTCGACGACCGCGCCTTTGACGCGGTGCTGTGCCAGTTCGGCCTGCAGTTCTTTCCCAACCGGGCGGTGGCGCTGGCCGAGATGCACCGGGTGCTCACCGACGGCGGCCGGCTCGGCGCCAGCGTGTACGGCCCCATCGAGGACAACCCGGGGACCCTCGCCCTGGCCCAGGCGCTCGATCACCACCTCGGGACGGGCGCGTCACAGACCAAGCGCGCCGAGCACGTGCTGGCCTACCCCAGCCTCGTGGAGAAGCTGGCGGTGGACGCGGGCTTTGCCGACATCACCCTCACCACGGAGACCAAACTCGTGCGCTTTTCCTCCGCGACGGAGTGGGTCAACGTCCAGCTCACGGCGACGCCACTGGCCAGCCTGCTGGCCGAGCGGCTGGCGCGGCCGGGCATGACCGAGCGAATCACGGCATCGGTGGTCGAGGCCCTCCAGCGCTACGAGGTGCCGGGAGGGATCGAGTTCCCGGTGGAGGCTCACGTGCTGGTCGCCGTGAGGGCTACTGCCCCTCGAGCTTGAAGCCCACCCGCATCTCGACCTGGAAGTGGGCGATCTTGTCGCCCTCGACGTGTCCGCGGATGCTGCGCACCTCGACCCAGTCGAGGCCGCGAAGCGTCTTGGCAGCTCGGGCGACGCCGGAGTTCATCGCCTCGGTGACCCCGTCAGGCGACGTGCCGGCGATTTCGACGATCTTGTAGGTGTCTGACTCTGACATGGGGGCTCCTTTGTTTCAGGTCGACGTTCTGGACCCGAACTACCCCGCCCCGCGGGTCCTAACGATCGCGGCGCGCACGTCGCCGATGATCTCGTCCGAGAGCGCCGGGTCATCGACCGCCCGGGAGACGAGGACGGCGCCGACGAGCGTGGCGAGCATGACCGTCGCCTGCCGGCGGGCGTCGGGATCCGCGGCCCCGTCCGTGCCGCCGTCGCCCTCGCCCTCGCCCTCCCCCTCGCCCTCGCCCTCCCCGCCGAGCAGTTGCTCGAGCTGGACGAGGTAGCGCTTCACCTGCGCGGTGTAGGCCGCCCGGACGCGCGGATCGGCGCGGGACGCCTCCGCGCCCAGTGAGACGACGCCGCACCCCGACGCGGGGTTGTCGCGGTGCTCGGTCGAGACGTACCACTCCACGAACGCCTTCAGTGGGTCCTCGGCCTCGTCGATCACCGCGGCCGTCGCCGTCTGGCTGTCGGCGAAGGTGCGGTCGACCGCCTCGGCGATGAGGTCGTCGCGCGAGTCGAAGTGCTTGTAGAAGCCGCCGTGGGTCAGGCCCGCCGCCTGCATGATCTCGGCGACGCTGGGGGTCGCCGTGCCGTCCTGACGAATGCGCGCGGCGGCGATATCGACGATCCGCTCGTGGCTCTCGGCCTTGTCCTGTTGGGAGCGACGTGGCATCTCCGTTAGATGATAGCTATCATCCCATTAGATGATGCTGATCATCCAAATCTCAGACCTGAAAGGGCAGCCATGAAGATCGAAGGATCCGTAGCTCTGGTCACCGGCGCGAACCGCGGGATCGGCCAGGCCATCGCCGAGGAGTTGCTGGCCCGCGGCGCGGCGAAGGTCTATGCCGGGGTGCGCGACCCCCGCACCATCACCGACGACCGGCTGATCCCGGTGACCCTCGACGTCACTGACCCGGCGCAGGTCGCCCGGGCCGCCGAGGAGTTGTCAGACGTCGAGATCGTCGTCAACAACGCGGGGATCGGCGGCGGGTCGACCCCGCTGACCGCCGACCTCGACCGCGCCCGCGCCGAGCTGGAGGTCAACTACCTGGGCCTCATCTCGACGACGCAGGCCTTCGCGCCCGTTCTGGCCGCCAACGGCGGCGGGGCGTTCGTCAACCTGCTCTCGGTCGTCTCCTGGGTCGCCATGCCCCGCCTCACCACCTACTCGGCCTCCAAGGCCGCGGCGTGGTCCTACAGCAACGCCGCGCGGGTCGAGCTGGCGGCGTCGGGCACCGCCGTCGTCGGGGTGCACGTGGGGTTCGTCGACACCGACCTCACCGCCACCCTCCCGGTTGAGAAGATCGCCCCGCAGGCGGTGGCAACCTCGGCGCTCGATGCGCTCGAGGAGGGCCGGCCCGAGGCCGTCGTCGACGAGCTCAGCCGCACCATCAAGGCCGCCCTGCACGACGACCAGAACCTCATCTACCCCGGCGTCGCCGACCAGTTCAACGCGGTGGCTTTGAGCTGAACCCGGGCTTAGCGCTCGACGGTGGGACCATGGGCGTCCTCAGGCGTCTCGTACCAGCGCTTCTTCTCGCCCACGCGGGCGCGCATCCGCCAGCGCGTGGACTTGGGCTCCGCCTCGATGGCCGCCCGCAGGGCGCCGATGTTCTCCATGACCCGGGTGCCGTGGGCAAGTCCGGCGAGTCCCCGGGCGTAGCTCTCCACCCGGTCCAGGACGAGCGTGACGGTGCGCCACCAGCCCCAGTCGGCCGCGAGGAAGCGGGCGATGCCGGGCGGGTCGAGGCCGTCGGCGGTGAGCGACTGGTCGGCGAGCAGGGCGACCGCGTCCTGGCAGTCCTTCTCGTTGGTCTCCATGACCTGGAGCTTGAACAGGAGCAGGTCGGCCACCGGGAGCGTCGGGGACGTGAGCTCGAGCCGCTTGCGGAAGTCGAAGGTGTGGCACATGTCGAAGCGGTCCAGGAAGACGTCGGCCTCGCGCCCGTTGACCGGGTCCCAGAAGAACATCCGGTGGCGGCCGTGGAGCGCGTTGAACTCGGCGTCCGCCTCGTAGCCGGCCGACTCGAACACCGCGGTGATCTGCCGCCCCTGGTCCGAGCGCCCCGCGAAATCGATGTCACGGTAGGGGCGGGCCAGCGGCGGGCTCTGTGCGGAGGGACAGCACAGGCCCACCGCCACGCCGCCCATGACGCGTACAGGGACGCCACGGCCTGAGGCGAGCTCGACGATCCGTGTCGCCTCGCTTCGAGGATCTGCCGCCAAAGTCGCGGTACTCATGTCACTCCCTCCTTTGCTCGAGCGAGGGATCGCCCGACTCCCCACGCCCCGGCGGTGCTGCGGTAGAGAAGGCGCAGATACAGGAACGACTCCGTGCGCGCGATGCCGTCGATCGCTCCGATCTCGCGCGTGAGGACTTCCAGCAGCTCGGCACGATCGCGACACACGAGCTCCGCCATCACGTCATACCGGCCGGACGGGACGACGACGTAGTCGATGGCCTGGACCGCGGCGAGCTGGGCACACACCTCGTCGTGCTCGGCTCCGCTGCGCAGGGTGATGCCCAGCCACGTCATCGCCCCGAAGCCGAGGTTCAACGGGTTGCCAACGGCGATCACCTTCAACGCCCCGTCCTCGACGAGCTGCGTGAAGCGGCCGGACACGGCGCGCTCGGAGACCCCGAGCTCGCGCGCGATGTCGCGAAACGAGGCCCGCCCGTCGCGCTCCAGCTCGCGGACGATGGCGATATCGAGCGGATCGAGCTGGCGACTGCTCTCCGTCACGCCGGTCACGAGCGCGGCCGCCTGGTCTCCCTGTCGCGACGGAAGCCACTGGAATTTCTGGTGGCGCAGCGCGAGGTACACGAAGGTCTCCGTCCGCTCGACGCCGCCGATGCGCCTCATCTCGAGCACGATCGGGTCAAGAGCGGCGGCGTCCTCGCAGGCGACCTCGCACATGACGTTGAACCGGCCGGAGCTGATCACGACGTAGTCGACGCCGGAGGTGTCGACGAGGGTGTTGGCCACCCCCTCGACGTCGCCGGGCCTGACCTCCAGTCCGATCCACGCCATGCACCCCAGGCCCAGCACGCTTGGGTGAGCGACCGCGGTCACCGCGAAGGCGTCGGCCTCCGTGAGCCACTTCACCCGCCGCCGCACCTGCGCCTCGGAGAGCCCGATCCGGGCGCCGAGAGCGGTGAACGGAAGCCGGCCGTCGCGTTGGAGCTCGGCAAAGATCAAATGGTCGTGACCGTTGAGGACTATCCGACCATTATGAGCAGCGGCGGTGTCGAAATCCGGCATCGTCAGGCGGTCAGCAACTGGCTTGACAGCACGGCCGAATCAGACAGGTCGATGATCGCCGAGTGCAGTACGCCCTCCCCGTACTCGCTCCCGGGGTTGACGGCCGTCGTCCCGCCGAGGTCGCGGATACCGGAGCTCTCGTGGATGTGGCCGTGGAGTGACAGCATCGGGTGAAAGCGGGTCAGTGCCTCGCGGACCGCACTGGAGCCGGCAGGTCCGGTCTCTCCCACGATGGGGCGCGGCGGGTCCGTGGAGGTGTCGAGCCGCGGGCAGAGGTCAAGACCTGAGCCGTACGGCGGGACATGCAGGTTGAACACGGCGTGGCGCTGGTCGGTCAACTGCATCGCCATCGCCTCGATCCGCGAGGCCAACTGCTCCTCGGTGACGTCGCGCGGGCACTTCCACGGCGTCGGGTTGCCATACCCGGTCGAGATCATGTCCACGCCTTCGGTGAGCGTGACCACGCGGCCCTCCGCGTTGACCACGTACGGCGCATCCTCGAGGACCGGCTCGATCTCGAGGTAGTCGTCGTTGCCGCCGGTGACGTACAGCGGAACGCCCAAGGGCTCCAGCCGCTCGGCCGCCCGCGCCATCCAGTCCTGCACCTGGAATACGCAGGCCTCGAGAAAGGCCTGGTGCAGGGCGTCGTCATCGGTCAACAGCTCCTGGTACTGAGCAGCGCTGACGGTGACCGGATACTGACCAGCGTCTCCGATCCGGCGCCGGAGGGCGTCGAGTTCCGCGTCGGTATCGGCGCGGAACCCTCGCCCATTGAACTCCGCGGCGAACGAGCCCTCCGGATCCTCCACCACTGGGACGATGCGCTTCCCTGTCAGATCGCCGCCGAGGATCGCCACCGTCGCCTCGTACACGGTCACGGCGTTCAGGAACTTCCGGAACACCGCGTCTGAACCGTGCAGGTCAGTGGCGAAGATGACACGGACACGGTCCCGGCCGCCCCGTCCGTTGCCTCGTCGTTTCAAGCGCATGGCCGCTCCGGCCTCAGACCCTGCCCGTGCCGTCCGGGTTCGCGCGGATGCCCAGGGCGTCAAGCGCCAGGCGGGTGGCCACGCGCGCGGCCTTGTTGGCGGGGTCATACACCGACGAGCACTCGGTGATCACATAGGCGTCCACGCCCCTGCGCACGAAGGCGCGGATCATCTTGATCACTTCGCGCGGGGTGAGGCCTCCGGTCTCGGGCGTCGTGACCCCCGTGGTGAAGCCCTGATCCAAGACGTCGAGGTCGGTGTGCAGGACCACACCATCGGTGCCGTTCCAGGCGATGTCCAGGATGCGATCGATGGTCTTGTCGATCCCCCACTCGTCGATGTCCCAGATGGTGATCATCTGGATCCCGGTCCGGTCGACGTACTCACGCTCCACCCGCGGGTTGAGCGGCCCGTTGATCCCCACCAGGGCGATGTTGTGCGGATCGACGTTGGGCAGCTCCGCGGTGCGGCTGACCGGACAGGCATGGTTGAGCCGCTCGCCGGCGACGTCCTCCGCGGTGTCCATGTGCGAGTCCATCTGGATGTAGCCCATCTGCCCGTTGATGAGCTTGGACATGGCGCTGGTGACGGGGATGGGGCAGGAATCATCGCCGCCGAAGATGATCGGGAACGCGCCCGCCTTGACGATCTCGGTGATGCACCGCTCCGTGCGCTCGAAGGTGCGTTGCGCGTTGCCGGGCACGATCGAGACGTCGCCGCAGTCGGTCAGGTGCAGCGCGTCGAACAGGTCGACCTGGAACTCCCCGTGGTAACTGAGGTAGTGCTCGGTGGCGCGACGGATCGAGCGCGGGCCGTAGCTCGCGCCCGGGCGGCAGGTGTTGGTCCCCTCCCAGGGCAAGCCCAGGACGGCCGCCTTGACCTCGGCCTCAGCGAGCCGCTCGCGCACCGGCGGCAGGACCTGGGCACCGAGGAAGGTCGAGATCCCCGAGATCAGGCTGTTGGGGAAGTCCTCGTCTCCCTCACGTCGACCGAAGGTCACGTAGTGATCGTTGGCCTGCACATCGATGGCCATGGGTGTGGGTGTCCTTTCGTTCAGATGGTTTGGGTCAGCGGTGGCAGATCCGGCCGCGGCTACTCCGGCGGGACGTAGCGATAGGCGAGCGATGTGTCCACACCGCGCGATCGCTGGTACAACTTCCCGCCGGCGTACACCGCGACGCCGCTGACAAAGGCGGCCGCGATCGCGATCCGCGAGCCCGGCGAGGTGATGCCCAGCGCGGTAACCGTCAGCGCCAGGTAGATGAGCGCGCCGACACACACCGCGCCGATGACACCGGCGACGGTCACCAGTGGGACTGACCCCAGCCGGTAGCTCGCCGCGGGCGACTCGTCGTAGATCTGCCGGGAGCGGAAGGGGAACAGCGCCCCGCCCAAGGACGTGACCCCGACGACGAGCACGCTGGTGATCGCGCCGCCGATGAGGATGGTCGTCTCCCACGACGGCTTGTAGGCGAAGACCGCCGCCACGACGAGCGCGAGGAAGCTCCAGAGCGTCGTCGCCTTGATCGGGCTGTGGAAGCGCGGCGACACATCGGAGAACAGCTTGGGCAGCGACCCGTCGAGCCCCATGGCCATCATGACTCGGGACGAGTTGGCGAACACCACGTTGGCGATGCCGAAGCCGCCGGCGATGAAGCCGATTCCGACCAGGAGCGTGATGATCTTGCTCTGGGACAGAATCGACAGAAAGACGCTGAAGTTCGGCGAGTAGTTCGGCGTGATCGCCCCCGAGCCGATGGCGTAGGCGTACTGGTCCATGAACCGGCCGCCGACGATCGAGGTCAGCAGTGCGAACGGCAATGCGAGCATCACGAGGGCGACGATCGCCCCGGGGATGAAGAACGCCGTGAACAGGCGACGCAGGCTGTTGGCGTGCTTGACCTCGCCCAGCAGCCCCTGGGCTGAGTACATCGTGTACGGCACATATGCGGCGAGGACGGCCACCCATTCGAGCGTGTGGCCAAGGTCAAAGCCCGGCGGCCGCCACCCGTGCTTGATCGCGCCCGCGGTGACGGAGGCGGCGGTGATCCCCGTGCCGGCGTGGAACGCGTTGAACTTCGCCGTGAAGTTCGTCCCGAGGTTGGCCACCAGGACGCCGATGATCGTCAGGGTCGCGATCACGATCGCCGGGACCAGGACGTAGCGCTGGACCGGCCGGTAGATCCGCAGGCCGTACACGGTGAGCAGCCAGCACAGGACGACCACCACGGCGGAGACGATGAACGTCCCCGTCTCGGTGAGCAGCCAGTTCTCCACCCCCGTGGCTCCGAACGCCTGGAAGATCGGCACCAGCCCGAAGGTGGTCACGACATAGGCCCCGGACGCCGGGAACGCCAGCCAGAACAGGAGCTGGCAGGCCCACGGCACGGTGAAACCGACCAACGGATGTAGCGTGCGCGACTCGTAGAGATAGTCGCCGCCGGCCCGCGGCATGGCCGAACCGAGAGCGGCGTACACGAAGTAGACGACGACGCCGAGCAGCAGCGTCGCAACGAGCATCAGCGGGATGCTGATCCCGGGCGACACGAACTGCGGCGTCGGAAACAGAAAGACGTAGCCGAAGAGCCCACCCGTGGCAAAGATCCCGTACCACGCGATATCGACGAGGGTGAGCTCACGGACGAGACCCGAGGACGCACGCGCGAAACGCGGGCTGCTCGGGCTGGGACTGTCTGGCGTCCCGGCCGCGACATCGACCGACATGTAAATCCTCTCCTCGAGCCAGTGATCGGATAATTCCCGGCTGTTCCTGCCGTCCCTCGCGGCTAGAACGGGGCGCACGCTACAGGATTCGTCGTCAAAGTCAATTGTGGAGACGAAGTTTGCCGCCGTCGTCGGCGTCGCCGGACGCACGACGACACGGCGGAGCCGCGCCCCCGCCGACTCGGGCAAGGACGCGGTCGATGTCAGGCGCTCAGCGGCTCAGACGCTCAGACGGTCAGACGTTCAGCCGCGCCGAGCCGCGAGCGTGCGTTTGAGGCCTCAGAGACCGGGACAAGCCGCCCCGCCTTGGCCAGACCGTGGGGCGGCATGTTCCCGTAGACGGCCTCGTACTGGCCGGCCTTGACCAGGAACGTCTCATGCCAGATCCCCGTTCGGGCGCTGCGCCCCACCCGACGCCAGTACTGGCGCCACACCTCCAGGTGCGGGTCCTCCTGGTCCTTGGCGAACGCCTCGAGCTGCTCGAAGGAGCGCCAGTACTGCACGATCGTGGGGAGCCCCATCTCATAGGCCAGGAGGCCCTTCTCAGGATGGGCGACGAGGTAGTCGAGCATGTGCCGCATCCCGCGCCGGCCGCCGAGGTCCATGAGGCTGCGCGCCAAGTGCAGTTTGCTCAGCCGCGCCCCGATCAGGAACACCACGAAGTCCCCGTCGATCTCGGCGGTCATTCGCCGGCCTGCCACTTCCGCCATTGCTACCACCCCCGGTTGTCGTCGTGGGCCGATGCTACATCCGCGCCCATGCGGGGTCGATGGGTGCGTGACCCCATGACGCGGCTCAGGCCAGGTAGTCCTCATCGCCCACGGGGTCACCCCAGTCGGTGACCCCGAGCGAGATCGCGATGTGGGTCATCACGGTGTCGGGGCCGGCGCCGTGCCAGTGATGCTCGCCGGGACCGAACCAGACGACGTCGCCGGGCTGAAGGACCTCGCGGCGGCCATCACGGGTCGCCGCCTGTCCCCGGCCCGAGGTGACGATGAGGATCTGGCCGCCTTGGTGGGTGTGCCAGTTGGTGCGGGCGCCGGGCGGGAAGGTGACCGAGTTGACGGCCGGAGCGCCGTCGCCTGACAGGACGGGGTCGCGCAGGACGGTCCCGGTGAACGTCTCGGAGACCTGGGTGGTGGCCTGGCCGGCCGCGTGGCCGTGACTGATCTTCATGTCAGTGCTCCTCGTGGTCGTCGTCGGAAAGGCGGACACCGCCGGCCAGGTCGCCGATCGCGTCGACGACGTGGTTGGAGATGACGTCCCGATAGCCCATGGAGTTCGACAGCTCGAACGCAGCCAGGCACCCCGGGCCGCTGAAAGTGGGGACGCCGATCCCGGCCATGTAGTTGAGGTAGAGCCGGATGTCCTTGGCCATGAGCTCGCCGGTCAGCCCGCCTTCGAGGTAGTCGCCGTGGATGATCGTGGGGAAGCGGTGCAGCGAGGCGAAGTTCACGCCCGAGCTCGCGTTGAGCACCTCGAGCAGCCGCTCGAGGTCCAGGCCGGCCTGCTTGCCCGCCACCATCACCTCCGAGGTGGCGGCCAGCGCCACGGCGTTGAGGAAGTTGTTGAGCACCTTGGTGACGTGGCCGCTGCCGGGCGCCCCCATGTGGACGATCTTGGCGGCGAAATGGTTCAGCACGGGCATCACCCGGGCCAGCGCGTCGGCCTCACCGCCGACCATCAGCGTCAGCGACCCCTGCTCGGCCGCCGCCGCCCCACCGGAGATCCCCGCGTCCAGGAAGGCCACGCCCCGCTGGCCCAGCGCGGCGTTCAGGCGGACCGACGATCGGGGGTCGGCCGTGGACAGATCGACGACCACTTGCCCAACCCGGGCGTGCGCCAGCACGCCTCCCTCCCCTAATACGACCCGTTCGATCACCGCGGTGTCGGGCAACGACAGCAGCACCACGTCCACCGCCTCGACGAGCTGCGCGGGCGAGGCGGCGGCCTGCATCCCGCACGCGGCCAGCGTCTGCGCGTTGGCGTCAAAGGCGATGATCGGGTCCCCCGCAGCCGCGACGCGGCGGCCCATCCGGCCGCCCATGTTCCCCGCGCCGATGATTCCGGCGCGCATCATGCGTCCCCGAACCAGTCGGCCGGGTCCTCCTGGAGGTCGACCCACACCGACTTGGTCTGCGTGTAGTGCTGCATGACCTCGAGCCCGCCCTCGCGACCGTACCCCGACTCCTTGTAGCCGCCGAAGGGCATCAGCCAGTTCCACACCCGGTAGTTGTTGATCCACACCGTCCCGGCGTGCACGGCGTGGGCGACGCGGTGGGCGCGCTTGACGTCACGGGTCCACACCGCGGCGGCCAGGCCGTAGGGCGTGTCGTTGGCCAGCGCGATCGCCTCCTCCTCATCGTCGAAGGCGATGAGCACCGTGACCGGCCCGAAGATCTCCTCGCGGGCCACCCGCATGTCGTTGGTGACGGCGCCGAGGACGGTGGGGCGGAAGAAGTAGCCACCGCCGGGGACGTCGTCGGGCGGGGCGCCCCCGGACACGACCTGGGCGCCCTCCTCGCGGGCGATCCCCACGTAGGACTCGATCTTGCGCAGCTGGCGCTCGGAGGTCTGCGCGCCCACCTGCGAGCGCTCGGCGAATGGATCGCCGACCCGGATGGCCGCCGCGCGGGTCCCGAAGCGCTCGGAGAACTCCTCGAGCACGCGGCGATGCACCAGCGTGCGCGACGCGGCCATGCAGGACTGGCCGCCGGCCGAGAAGATCCCGTAGGCCGAACGCTGGACGGCGATCTCGAGGTCGGCGTCTCCAAAGACGATGTTGGGCGACTTGCCGCCGAGCTCGAAGGTCGCCGGCTTCAGGGTGCTCGCCGCGCGGGCGGCGATGCGCTTGCCGGTCTCCGTGGACCCGGTGAAGGCGAGCTTGTCGACGCCGGGGTGGTCGACGATCGCCTCGCCGGCGATGCGACCGATGCCCGGGAGGACGCTCAGCACCCCCGGCGGCAGCTCGAGCTCCTCGATGAGCGCGGCGAACACCAGCGCCGACACCGGCGTCTCGTCGGCGGGCTTGAGCACCACCACGTTGCCGCCGGCCAGCGCCGGGGCCACCTTCCACGCCAGCATGTTCAGCGGCGAGTTCCAGGGGATGATCGCGCCCACCACCCCCACGGGCTCGCGGCGGGTGTAGGTGAAGAAGGGCCCCGTGGGCGGGCTCGTCTGGCCCAGCACGGTCTGGCAGACGCCGCCGAAGTACTCGAAGTAGCGCACGATGGCGTCCAGCTCGGCGTAGGTCTCGCGCACCAGCTTGCCGTTGTCACGCGACTCCACGCGGGCCAGCAGATCGCGGTTGTCCTCCACGATGGTGGCGATCCGCCACAGGACGCGGGCGCGGTCCATCGCCGGGGTCGCGCCCCACGGGCCTGACATCGCCGCCCGCGCCGCCTGCACGGCCCGGTCGACATCGGCGGGGCCGGCCGCGGCCACGCGCGCCCACACCTCGCCGGTGGCCGGCTCGTAGCTCTCATAGGTGGCGCCGTCAGCAGCCGCCTCCCACCGGCCGGCGACGTAGAGGGGCAGGACATCGCCGGCGCGGCCGTCGGCGAGCGCCTGAGGATCGGGGACGGTCACGGTGGTGATGGGGAGTCCTCCATTTCGGTGTCAGGCCACGAGGACGCCGAGCTCGGGATCTGACTCGAGGCGGGGAAAACGATCCATCACCAGCGGGTCGTGGCCGGCCACGAGCCGGCCGCCGGCCCGCACGCCGGCGCGGATGATGTCGTAGGCGCGATAGACGAGCTCGAGGTTGACGAGGATCGCGCAGGCGCGGTCGCGGTCGACCTCCTCATAGAAGTGCACGGCGTCGGAGGCGAGCACGATCGGTCCCTGTTCGCCTGCGATGAAGAGGATGGTCTGGCCGGGCGAGTGCCCGCCGACCTCGGCCACCGTCACCCCCGGCGCGACCTCGGTCTCGCGGTCAAGCAGCGTCGCCGCGCCGCTCGTGACCCGCTCGGCGAGAGCCTGCACCTCGGCGGGCTCGATGTGGGCGCCCAGCTGCGCCCGCTCGGCGTACGCCCCGGTCCAGAACTCGAACTCGGTGCGGTTGACCAGCACCGGGGCGTCACCGAAGGCGTCGAGATGGCCGGTGTGGTCGTAGTGCAGGTGCGTGTTGATCACCATGTCCACCGTCCGAGGATCGACGCCGGCGCGCTGCAGAGCCTGTAGCGGCGCCACCAGGAAGCTGCGCCCGCGCACGCCGCCGCCGGCTGCGCTGAACCCGGTGTCGACCACGATCGTCTGCGCGCCGTCGCGCAGGACCCACAGGTAGTAGGCCATCTCCTGCGGGCCATCGGGCTCGTCGTACTGGCCGTAGCGCAGGAAGACGTCTGACCGCGTGGTCATGCGTGACGCGTAGCGCAGCGCGGTGACAGTCCAGGCCCCGCTCACGACCCCGGGGCGATCTCCGCGCCGCCCCACGTCTCGAACATGCGGACGATCTCAGTGCAGTCGCGACCGTCCTCGCCGGTGGCGTCGGCCAGGCCCCACAGCTCCTCCACCGTCGCGCCGAGCACCATGGGCACGCCGTGGCGGCGGGCCTCGTCCATCGCGAGATGCACGTCCTTGGTCATCAGGTCCAGGCGAAAGCCGTGGGCGAAGGTGCGGGTGAGGACCTGCTTGGGGAACTTGTCGCTGGCGGCGTTGTTGGCGCCACTGGAGACGTGGATGACGTCGAGCAGCGTCGCCGGGTCAAGCCCGGCGCGCACGCCCAGGACCATCGCCTCGGCGGTGATGGCGATCGAGCACGCCGACATGAGGTTGTTGATGACCTTGACCGCCTGGGCCTGCCCGGCCTCGCGCCCCACCACGAACACGTTGCCGGCGAACGCGTCCAGCAACGGGCGGACGCGGTCGACCGCCGCGCCGGGCCCGGAGACCATCAGGGTCAGCCGGCCGGCCTCGGCGCCGGCGGGACCGCCGCTCACCGGCGCGTCGAGCGCGGCGACATCGTGGACGGCCAGCCCGTCGCTGACCGCCTGCGCGGTCGCCACCCCGGTGGTCGAGAGGTCGACGAACACCTCGATGGCCGAGCCCTCGGCCAGGCCGTCGGCGCCCAGGGCGACGTCGAGGACGATGTCGGGGCGCGGCAGGCTGACCATCACGACCTCGGCGGCGTCGGCCACCGCGCGGGGCGTCTGCGCCACGGTGGCCCCAACCTCACGCGCGCGGGAGGCGGCGTCGGGGTCGGTGTCGCACACGATCACGGCGTGGCCCGCGTTCAGCAGCCGCGCGGTCAACCGCGCGCCCATCGTGCCCAATCCCACAAACCCGACCGGGGATTGTGCCCCGGCGCTCACGCGATCGACTCGACGTCGACGCCCTGCTGCGCGAGTGTCTCCTCGGCGATCCGAAACGCCTCCATGCCGGCCGGCACCCCGCAGTAGATGGCCGCCTGGAGCAGAACCTCCCGAATCTCCTCGGGGGTGACGCTGTTGGTGAGCGCGCCGCGGACGTGGACGCCGAGCTCGTGGCCGCGGTTGAGCGCAGCGAGCATGCCGAGGTTGACGAGCGACCGGGTCCGGCGATCAAGCCCGGGGCGTGACCACACCGCGCCCCAGCAGTACTCGGTGACGAGGTCCTGCATCGGACGGGCGAACGCGCTGGCGCCCTCCAGGGACCGCTCGACGTGCTCGGCGCCCAGCACCTCTTTGCGGACGGTCATCCCAGCGTCGAATCGAGAATTGGTCTCCCCCATCAGCTGCCTTCCGTTTCGTTGGTGGGCGTGTGCGTCAATCGTACGGTCGGCGGACCGCTGGTCTCGGGCCCAGCCCACTGGCGGGACCGAGCCCTGCGCGAACGGTTCCCGCTCGCAACCTCTCGGCTGTCGTAGTAGCGTGCCGGACCAGTGCAGGGAGACCCGCTGGCGGGACCGAGCGGGATGAGGTCCACATAGACGGCAGTGTCGTCGCCAACGAAGCGGGAGAGTCGTTATGCGAGCACGTGTTGCAGGCGTTCGGTCGGTGCTGGGCAGACGTCGGGGGGCGTTCGCGGTCCTGATCGCGATCGCGGTCACCGGGATCGCCGCCATCTCGGCGTCGGCCAAGTCCTCGAGTCATCGGTCGACGAAGCTCTCGCCGGCGCTGAGGGCGGCGCTGTCCAAGAACGCCAATCAGCACGTGATCGTCATCCTCAAGGGCCAGCTGCGCCAGGCGCGCGTGGGCACGCGGTCAGCCGCCGCCCGGTTTGCCGCGGTCAAGGCAGCCCAGGCGCCGGTGATGAGCCAGCTGCGCTCGGTGCACGCCCTGCACGTCAAGAGCTACGAGCTCATCAACGCGGTGGCCGCGACGGTCTCCAAGGCCGAGCGCGCCCAGCTCGCCAAGAACTCTGCAGTGGCTGCGGTCGTCCCCGACGCCACCATCCACGGCGGCGCGCCGATGACGCTGCCCGCGGCTACCGGATCCTCCAAGTCAAAGCACGCCTCGACGCCTGGTGCGGTCTCGCCCAACGTCATCCCGGGCGCCTGCGGTGCCAACGGCGCCGTTCAGCTTGACCCGGAGGGCCTGGCCTCCACCAACACCGCCTCCGACGATCCCAACCAGCCGACCGCGCGTTCGCTCGGGTTCACCGGCGCCGGCGTGAAGGTGGCATGGATCGCCGAGGGGATCGACCCCAACAACGTCAACTTCATCCGCGCCAACGGCCACTCAGTGTTTGACCCGGCCGACGGCGGCGATTACCAGGACTTCTCCGGTGAGGGCCCCAACGCTCCCACCGACGGAGGCGAGGCCTTCATCGACGCCAACGCGATCGCCGGTCAGGGCCTGCACACCTACAACGTCGCGAACTTCGGCGCCGAGGCCGACCCCGCGCCGTGCAACATCCGCATCGAGGGCGTGGCGCCGGGCGTGAGCCTCGTCGGCCTCAAGGTGTTCGCCAACAACGACGTCACCACCGAGTCCGATTTCCTGGAGGCGATCAACTACGCCGTCGAGACCGATCACGTCAACGTGATCAACGAGTCCTTCGGCTCCAACCCGTTCCCGGACATCACGGCCCTCGACGTCGTCAAGCAGTTCGATGACGCCGCCACGGCCGCCGGGGTGACCGTCGCGGTGTCGTCGGGCGACGCCGGGCCGTTCAACACGATCGGATCGCCTTCGACAGATCCCGACGTGATCTCCGCCGGAGCGTCGACGAACTTCCGCTTCTACGCGCAGACCAACTACGCGCTGGCGCGAGACTTCGCCACCACCGGCTGGCTGAACAACAACATCAGCTCCCTGAGCTCCGCGGGCTTCGACGAGACCGGGGACACGGTCGATCTCATCGCCCCCGGTGACGGCAGCTTCGCCTCGTGCGACGCCAGCGCGTCCTTCTTCGGCTGCATCAACTTCCTCGGCGCTCCGTCAGAGGTGGAGCGCAGTGGCGGGACCAGCGAGTCCTCGCCGTTCGTGGCGGGCGCCGCGGCCCTGGTGATCCAGGCCTACCGCCAGACCCATGGCGGCGCGTCGCCCACGCCCGCGCTGATCAAACAGATCCTCGTCAGCACGGCCACCGACCTCGGTTCCCCGGCCGACGAGCAGGGCGCGGGGCTGCTCAACAGCTACAAGGCGGTCCGGTTGGCCGAGTCGATCGGGACCTCGCACCCGACCACCCCGGCGCTGACCACCTCCGCCACTCAGTTCAACGCCTCCGGGGCGCCCGGCGCGACCCAGCGGTTCCAGTTCACCGTGTCCAACCCGGGCAACACCACCCAGACCGTCAACCTGAGCGGCCGGACGTTCGGTCCCGACCAGAACGTCCAGACCGGCAGCGTCACGTTGAGTGACACCTCCAGCCCGCACGTCCCCGACTTCGCGGGCACTCCTGACAACTACGAGGTCATCCACTTCCACGTCCCGGCGGGCGCGGACCGGCTCTTCGCCCAGCTCGCGTGGCCGGTGGACCAGTCCAACTGCAACCAGAACTTCTGCGAGACCGGCAACAACTCGCGGGTGAGGATGATCCTGATCGACCCGCAGGGACGGTTCGCGGGACAC
Source organism: uncultured Actinomycetota bacterium (assembly GCA_963758035.1). Taxonomy (GTDB): domain Bacteria; phylum Actinomycetota; class Thermoleophilia; order Solirubrobacterales; family Solirubrobacteraceae; genus Palsa-465. The sequence goes on along the minus strand of CAVWTW010000007.1, from coordinate 105,967 downwards.
TCGTTGCCGCAGGGCCCCGGCAGCTACGGGGAGACCGAAGTCGAGGCCCCGACGCCCGGCACGTGGGAGGGCGTCATCTTCGGCAACGTCGCCTCCGCCGGTGGGACCAACGGCGTGGTGCCGTGGGAGGTCTCGACCCAGCGCCACGTTCCGTTCGGCTCGGTGTCACCGAGCTCGGTGACGCTGGCCCCCGGCCAGAGCCGCACGGTGAACGTCTCCGCCACGGATCCGTCCGGAGCTGGTGACAGTTCGGGATCGGTCGTTCTGTCCCCCAATGCCGGCGTCGCCACCTCGATCCCGGTGACGCTGCGCAGCCTCGTCGAGCCCAACCAGGGAGGCCGCTTCTCCGGCAACCTCACCGGCGGGAACGGCAGGCCGCTGGGCGAGGGCCAGGAGGAGTTCTACGCCTTCGACGTCGGTCGCAACGTCCGCGACATCCGCGCGGACGTGTCGTTCGCCAAGGACCCGTCTGACCCGGTGGCGATGTACCTCGTCAACCCCGACGGCGACACCGTCGGCTACGGCCAGAACTCGGTCGAGGGCAACCAGAGCACGGCGCTGTCGTCCTACACGATCAACCCCGTCGCCGGGCGATGGACGCTGATCGTGGACTTCGCCGGGGCCGAGCCGGGTGACCTGATCTCCCAGCCCTTCCGCGGGCAGATCCAGTTCAACTCGGCCCGGGTCCGGGGCTTCGGCGTCCCCGACGGGCGGCGACTGGTCGCCGGCAAGCCGGTCACGGTCCCGGTGCAGATCACCAACACGGGCGTGGCGCCGGAGGACTACTTCGTCGATCCCCGCCTGAACACGACGCAGAACATCACGCTCGCTCAGTTGGGCGAGGGCACGGTGCCACTGCCGATGTCGTTCACCAACATCACGGCCGAGCCGGAGTGGCTGGTGCCGACGGAGACCTCGGCGATCCGGGCGGCGCAGACGTCGAGCATCCCGGCGATGTTCGACCTCGCCGATGACGCCGGCGACCCCGGCGACCCGGCGCTGGCCAGTGCGAGCTTCGGGCCCGGACCGCTGTGCCAGACGTCATCGTCGCTGTTCTTCGACCCGCCGGACGGGACGGTCTCGGCCGGCCTGTACCTGGGCGAGCCGACGGAGTGCGGGCCCTACACGGGCGCCGCGCCCACCGGCACGGCGACGATCGGGTTGTCGGCCCAGACCAAGGCGTTTGACTCGACGGTGACCTCCACCACGGGTGACTTCTGGTCAGCCGCGGTGGGCTCGTCGGCGAGCTTCTCGCCCATCAGCATCCAGCCGGGCCGCACCGCCGAGGTGAACGTCACGTTCACGCCGAGCGGCGCTCCGGGCACGACGGTGCGCGGGAACCTGTACGTCGACACCGTCAGCAACGACATCCCGCCCTATGAGCAGTCCACGGCCAGTGAGGTGGCAGCGGTCCCCTACCGGTACCGGATCCGCCGCCACCGCTAGACGACGCTGCGCGACCCCGCCGCCGCCCTGAGCGTGGCGGCGGGGTCGCCGCGGCGGACCTGGCGGATCGCCTGCCGCCGCCGGGTGCCGGCCCGCCGGTCCTCGGCGATGGCGCCGAGCTCGAGGGCCCGCGCGCGGCCGCCCTGCGTCAGGTCGTAGTGATCGTTCTCAGGGCGCCCGGGCTTGGACTGAAACCACGCGCGCCGCAGCCCGAGCCGCTGTGCGAAGGCGTGCAGCTCGTCGGCCGTGTCGGCCTGCAGATGGCCCCCGCCGCTCCAGCGACCCCAGTCACCGTAGGCGAACGCGTGATCGATGTAGACGCTCACGCCGCGCGCCGGGCCCGTGTCCGGCGGGGGCGACGGCGGGGCGATCTCATGCGGTCACGGTAGCGCTGCGGCGGGCTCCGGACTGCTCGCGAGGCACTCGATCAGGTCGGCGGTGCCGGTGCCGCGGGCGCGCAGTTCACGATCGAACGCGTCGCCGTAGACCGTCATCACCGCGAGCAGCAGATCCACGGTGCTCACGCTCGCCGCCTGGCGATCGGAGGCGATGACCGCCGCCGCCGCGGAGACGCGCATCAGTGACTCGGCGTGTGCCGACGGGCTGCCGGCGTCCGAGGCGCCGGCGCCGGGGGCCTGGTAGGCGACATCGGCGTCGGTCACGCCGACGCCCCGCAGCGCCCGTCCGGCTTCACCGTGGGCACTGAGGATGCGCACCCAGCGGCGAAGCTCATCCACCGTGGACTCAGCGAAGGGCAGCGACGTGGCCGCCAGGCCCACCACGATCGCCGCGTCGGAACTGAGCCGCGGCTGCGCCGGCTGGCGCTCGCCGCGGAGGTGCGCCAGCGCGTCCTCGGTGGTGGCAAAGACCTCGAAGCTGGCGTCAAGACCGGTGAGCTCCAGGATGGCCAGCACGGGGCCGGGCGCGTGGGCGAGCGTGATCTGCCCGTCGCCGCCCAGGCGGCGCGCGAATCCGATCAGGACCCCGAGCCCGGTGGAGTCGAGGTAGCGGACCCCTGAGAGGTCGAGCACGAAGCGGCTGAAGCCGCGATCGAGCAGCCCCACCAGGCGCGACTTCAGCAGCGGCGCGGTGGCGACGTCGATCTCGCCGACGGGCGCCGCGACGCAGACGGCGTCGCCGCAATCGCGATGACTCACGTCCACGCTGGGACGCGGGGAAGACTCGGACAGGACAGCGGGACTCGACATCGCTTCTCCCTCGGCTCTGGCGACTGCGGCTGTGCCGCCGTCGCCCGCATTGCAGACAGGACTTAGTCGTCCTGCCGGCGCAGATCCGTGATTCGCGGCGCAGATCCCTCGACGAACATCTCACCCGACGGGCGCACGCCCGGGGGCTCACATCGGTCGGGAGCGCGTGCCCTTCGGCCTGGGATCGGCGGGCGAGACCTCGTGGCTGTCGATCACGAGGTCTGAGAGGTCCAGCGGGTCAAACAGCCGGAAGCCGAGGAGACGCTGCGCCTCGCCGACCCGCGTCAGCGGCCGTTCACAGTCAGGACAGGCGAGGAGATACGTTGCCGCGTCGGCGGTGAAGCGCACCTGGCACCGCTCACAGCAGGCATGGCTCATGCTCCGTCACAGCTCATGGCGCGTCTCAACGCCGGAGTCAAACGCCCCCGGGCGCCGGCCGGCCCCGAACAGGCGCAGGCTGTGCCATTCCGGATGGCGGGCGCGCTCCGGAGTCGCCTCAACCGAGGGAGTGACCGTCCCCCACTCGCCACCAGCCACCGCATCGCTTGCAGTCGGCATGGCGTACCGCCTCTCTGCTCCTCTGATGCGTGGTCGCTCGGTAAGCAAGAGGAGCCTGGGCTCGCTGAGCGCCTATCCAGTTTACCAGGGGCACCCAAAGCCTCGGCCGTGGCGCCGGCGCGGAGGCGGCGCTGCGGCGCCCCCTGCGAGACCGGCTCCTCTAATCGCCGGGACTGGGCTCGGCGGCGCGGATCATGACCACCCGATCCGGGTTGACACCGACGCGCCGTCCGGAGTCCGCCTCCCTCATCCACGCGAACTCCAACAGCGATCCGCGCGCCGCCGCGAGGATCGCTGCCTCGACGTCATGCGAATCCCCATCGACCCGCACGCGCTCGCCCCCGCTCAGCGTGAGCTCAGTGACTGACAACGTGGCCCATCCTGCGGGCAGACTACCGGCGAGCGAGGACGCAGGGGCCCTGCCTGCACCCCGGCGCGGCTCACCGTTCGGCGCGTGCGGCGCGCAGGCGCCGCCGGGCGCTGTCGAGCTTGCGCTGCAGCTCGTCCAGGCGGGGGGTGGTGCCGAGTCCCCGGCGGTACAGCCGCGCCCGCAGGAGCGCGACGCTGTCCTTGTAATCGTTGAACTCGGCCTCGATCGCGGCGATCTGCCGCAGCGAGCTCACGACCCGAACTCCGACACCGAGTAGGCGTTGCAGCCGAGCACATCGCACTCCTGCTGCTGGGGGTTGCTGTCGTCCTGGCGGTAGACGACGAACGGCTGATGCGGGCCCATGTCGAAGATTGCGGTGACGATGCCGCCCCAGACGGGATCGGGCGCGCCGACCGCGGTCACGCAGTCGAGGTTGCCCCGCCGGGTCCAGAGCTCCATGATGCGGCGCCCGTTGGGCGCGCGCCCCATCTGCGCCTCGACCTGCCGGCGCAACTGCTCATAGGCACGCTCACCGGCCAGACCGTCGCCCACGGGAATGAAGAATGCAGGCACGGGAGCTAGAGCACCTCGTCTCGGCGCGCGCACCGGCACACGTCACGGGCGAACTGCGCGCCGTCGCCGCAGTTGGCCGTTGCGGGCTGACACCGCCTCAGGGCGCGGCGCCGGGATGACTGGCCCGACCCGGCGAACATCCGGCTCCTTCCGGTAGCGGCGGTATCGAGAGGCCGAGCCTGACCTAGGCACGGCCCCGGTACGAGGTACTCAAGCCACCGTACCACCTCGACAGCCGGCGGCAAAGTGGCTCCTCGGCGCAGCGCGTTGGGAGCCGCGATGAGGGCCGACCACGCGCCAGGCTCCCTGTCGGCGGCGGCATTCGCTATCGTTTCGCGCGGCCACGCAACCGCTTGGCCGGTAATGCAGTGCCCCGCGTTTCGCCAGTTCGCTGTTCACAGCGCCCCTCGTGTCACGCAGCGCACGTGATCCGAAGGAGGGCAATCATGCCCACAGGAACTGTGAAGTGGTTCAGCGACGACAAGGGCTTTGGCTTCATCACCCCCGATGAGCCGGGCAAGGACCTGTTCGTGCATCACTCGTCCATTCAGGGCGACGGCTACCGGTCTCTGACCGAGGGCGCCAAGGTGAGCTACGACACCGAGCAGGGTCCGAAGGGTCCGGCGGCCGCCAACGTTTCGCCCGTCTGAACCAGGCAACGGCGATGGGGACCCCAGGGTCCCCATCGCTGCATCCTCTCGCTCTCCGGGCGCGGCACGCGCTCTCGGGCGCACAAGCCAGCGATGCGACGCCTCGCGGCGCCCTAACGTCACTGGCAACGAGTCAACCAGGAGGCGATGAATGAGCTCGCGCGGTAAGAAGAAGACCACCATGGCCAAGCTCAACCGCGAGGCCCGGCTGCGTGAGCGTCGCAGCGAGAAGGCGGCGCGCAAGGAGGCCCGGCGTGAAGCCGTGGCCCACCCGCCGGAGCACGTGGCCTACCCGCCGGAGCACGACGACGCGCCCCCCGTCGAGGAGCACGTCCAGCACCCTGCCTAGCAGGGTCCGCGGGACCGGCGGCGCGGACCGCGTCGGGCCCGAGTTGCGGGCGCCTGGCCCGTCTGGCCTGCGCTCGAATCGCTCCTTGCCGGGTGATAGTGTCGATCGTGCGGGCGGCGATGCCGCTCGTGAGGTTTGGCTCGCCGACGCGCCAATCTCCCGCCGATCAGCCTCATCTCCGCCGGCGATAGGAAGGAGCTGGATGTCCTGTTCTGGCACCCGCATCCCACCCCCGCACGTGCCGACGCACGCACTGGGGCGCTTGACGGCGTCTGTATTCCCGCTGCGACCTCATCCCGGAAGTGACGTCTCGTGAAGACGGCACGCGAGCGGGCCGAGGAGAAGCGTCAGGAGAAGCTGGAGCAGGTCCGCGTCCAGCTGGAGACCGGGTCGCTGGTGATCCGGCAGATGACAGAAGAGGAGCGCCTCCGGTACCCGGTCCGTCCGCTTCCGCCGCGGCGCCAGCCGCGATGAGCTCGGCCGGAGAGCGCGAGGGACTGATCGCTCGGATCCGCCAGGTCCGCCGCCCCCCCACCCCCCGCGACCGACCGAACGTCGAGGGCGAGGCCCCGCAGGATGAGCGGATGCGATCGCTGGAAACACGCGTGGGACACCTGGAGCGGATGGTGGAGGGCCTGCAGGATTCGGTGCACCGGGAATCGGAGCGCCACTCGAAGATGATCGCCGAGCTCCAGGCCCAGGTTGAGCCGTCAGCCATGGGCGCTGCGCTTGCCGACGACGCCCGCACCCGCGGGCTCTGACCCCGCCGCGAGCCGTCAGCACAGTACCCACCTGCTAGGTTGCGGAGAGCGGTCGGCGCCGTCGACCGCGAGGCAGCTTGCTTGGGTCCCGCTTTTTAGAGCGGTTCGGGTCAGCCGTTAGCCTCCCGAATCGTTTCGCGGCCCCAATATGTGCCGCCAAGGAGTCCCTCCATGTCAACCTCACAGTCTTTCGCCGATCTCGGCGTGTCCCGCGCTGTCACCAATGCGCTTGCCACTCAAGGCATCGACAGCCCATTTGCCATTCAGCGCGACGTCATCGGCGACGTCCTCCAAGGACGCGACGTCCTGGTCAAGTCGCCCACCGGCTCGGGCAAGACGCTGGCCTTCGGGATCCCGCTGGTGGATCGCACCAGCGCCGAGGGTCCGCGCCCGACCGTCCTGGTGCTGGCGCCCACACGTGAGCTCGTCACCCAGATCGTGGCGCAGATCACCCCGATCGCGCACGCCCGCGCGCTGCGCGTTACCGCGGTCTACGGCGGCGTCGGCCTGGTCGCGCAGGCCAAGAACGCGGCCCGCTCCCACGTGATCGTGGCCACCCCGGGCCGCCTCGAGGATCTGCTCGCCCGCCGCGCCTTCTCACTTGACCAGATCAAGATGCTCGTCCTCGACGAGGCCGACCGGATGCTCGACATGGGCTTTCGCCCGGCCGTCGACCGGATCGCCGGGCAGTGCCCGCGGGCCCGCCAGACGCTGTTCTTCTCCGCCACCCTGGACGGAGAGGCCGGACGTCTCGCCCAGCGCTACACGCGTGACCCCGCCATGCACGAGCACGGACCCACCGAGCGTCGCGCCCACACCGACGTCGAGCATCGCTTCATCGAGATCGCTCACAGCGATCGCGTCGAGGCGCTCGTGCATGAGCTGCGTCAGGAGCGCGGCCTCACCCTGGTGTTCGTGCGCACCAAACGCGGAGCCGACCGGCTGGTCAAGCGCCTTGGCACTCATGGCATCCAGGCGGTGGCGATGCACGGCAACAAGTCCCAGCGCCAGCGCGAGCAGGCCCTCGCGCGGTTCCAGTCCGGAGCTGTCGACACGCTGGTCGCCACCGATGTCGCCGCCCGCGGGATCGACGTCAAGGACATCTCCCACGTCATCAACTTCGATCCGCCCGGCGACAGCGAGACCTACGTGCACCGCGTCGGGCGGACCGCACGCGCCGGCGCCACGGGCATCGGCATCACGCTCGTCGCCCACGCCGAGCGCGGGGACGTCGGCCACCTCGCCCGGTCACTGGGCCTGGACCATCCCGTCGCCCACGGCCACGCCCACGGCCACGAGAGCCGGGAGAGCCGGCCCGCCCCGCGCAACACCGCTCCCTCGCACGCCGCTCGCGGGCGTCGGCCGCGCCGTCGCGGTAAGCCGCGCCGCGCTGCCGTCAAGTCCTAGCCCGGCTCCGAGCCGTTCAATGACGCACCCGGCCGGCCGGCTGGGTGCGTTTCACTTGCTCCGAATGGGCTGTGAGGCACGCCGGTAGGGCGATGGGCCCGGGTGCAGGCCTGACGGGCCAGCCCGGCGTGAAGAGCTCGTTATGGTCGGCTGACTGCGACAGATTTTGTGTGCGATGGCGCGGTTTGAGGTAGTTTTGTGCTGCAGCCAAATGAGAGGAGGCCGAGATTGGTCGAGGCTGCCCCACCTCCGATTGAGCCAGCCGAGGGGACGCGCGGCCCTCTGACGGCGCGTGTGTCCCGGGGAAATCTGATCAAGGGATCTATTGCCGTCGTCGGTGCGCTGGCAGGTGCCGCAGTCGGCGGGGTCCAGCTGGCTGCGTCTGCGGATTCCGGCGGCTCTGCCGCCACCGACCGCAAGATCCTCACGTACGGGCTGCTCATCGAGCGACTTCAGGCCGCGTTTTATGCTGAGGCGCTTCACCGCGGACACCTCACCGGCGAGGCTCGCCAGTTCGCGCAGGTCGTTGGCGCCGAAGAGCAGGAGCACGTCAAGTATCTCAGCGCCGCGCTCGGGTCGAGCGCCGGGCCCAGCCCCCGTTTCCGCTTCGGCGATTCGGTCACCGACCCCGCGCGGTTCCTCGCCACAGCGATATCGCTCGAGGAGACAGGGCTCGGCGTGTACAACGGGCAAGCGGTCAGCCTCACGCCGAAGACGCTCGCGGCCGCCGCCCGAGTCGTATCCGTCGAGGCCCGTCATGCCGGCTGGGCACGCGCACTCGCGGGCAAGGATCCGGCGCCGGTGGCCGTCGACGTTCCGATCTCGGTCGCCCGAGCGAACCAAACCTTCAAACCCTTCATCGTGCCGTGATGCCCCCCACCGATCCCGTTTCCCTGAGAGTCGACGATTTCGACGTCGACGGCTCCGTGCGCGAAGCGTTTGAGCGCATGCCACGGCACACACGCTCGCGGTTCCTCGGCCGGACGGTGGCCGCAGGCGCGGCCGCACTCGGCGCGGGGGCAGTCTGGCCGAACTTGGCGTCCGCCAAACTCCATTCCAGCGACATCACGATCCTCAACTTCGCGCTGTCGCTCGAATACCTGCAGGCGTCGTTCTACACCGAGGCCGAGCGGATCGGCGCGCTGCGCGGGGCTCTGGCCCACCAGGCACATGTCGTCGGCATGCATGAACGCGCACACGTCAAGGCGTTCAAGCAGCTGCTCGGTCCAGCGGCGATCAAGGAACCGACATTCAATTTCCACGGCGTCACCGAGAGCCCGCACGCGTTCCGCAGCACTGCGGTGGCATTCGAGGATCTGGCGACTGCGGCGTACAAGGAGCAGGCGCCCCTGATCAAGTCAAAGAGCTATCTGGCCGCGGCGCTCGCGATCCACTCGGTCGAGGCACGCCATGCGGCCTGGATCAGGCGACTCGCCGGGTTCCTTCCAGCGGCACACGCGTTCGATGATCCGCTGAGCGACGCCAAGGTGGTCGAGATCGTCAACTCGACCCACTTTGTGACATTGAAGGAACCGCACACGAGCGCGAAGGGCAAGCCTCGGTTCACGGGGTAGGCATGACAGGCGGTAGCGCGGGATTGGGCAGAAGAGTTGTCCTCATGGTGGCATTTGCCGTCAGCTTCATCGCGGCGGCGTTGCTCTCTGCGCGCGTTCTGCCGTCCCACGTGCTCGCGCGCGGCCCATCCATGACGCCGCTCTCGGTCTATGCCGGCGCGCCGTTGGCGGCGCTGCCATCGGCCTTCGATGTACGCCGCCTGCCCTCAGCAAGCGGTTCCGTCGCCGACACCCGGTGGGCACCCGTGTTGCGAGCGACCGTCGCTCGCAACGCACCAAGTTGGAGAGCCGGCCCTGTCGGGCAGCTCTCGAGGCTCACCCCGGACGGCACCACAAACATCGTGGTCGCTGACGGCGAGGCCGATGTGGACGGCGCAGCCTGGGTCCGCGTCGATCTATCGATCCTTCCGAACGACACCAAAGGCTGGGTGCCGCGGAGCTCGCTCGGGGGCTGGTCGTTCGTCGATACGCGACTCGTCATCAACCGAACCCGATTCACGGCAACGCTCTACAAAGCAGGGCGCGTCATCTTTCGTGCGCAAGTCGGTGTGGGGGCACCAGGCACGCCCACGCCCGCCGGACAGTTCTACGTCCGCGACCGCCTGAACGGCTTCTCGAGCCCCATGTACGGACCGCTTGCCTTCGGCACCAACGCGCGCTCCCCGACGCTCACAGATTGGCCCGGCGGCGGGGTGGTGGGAATCCACGGGACCGACCAACCTGCCCTGATCCCAGGGCGGGTCTCCCACGGCTGCGTCCGGCTGACCAACGCCGCGATCGTCAAGCTGGGGAAGCTCATGCCGGTCGGCACTCCGGTGATGATCGAATGAGCCGACGACACGACATCGTGGCCGTGATCGCCACCGGCTGCCTTGCGCTGGGCGGAGTGTCCGGCGCAACCGTGGCGCCGGCTGTCGCCGCCTCGACGACCGGCAGCGCCACGGCTCCGCAGTCGCTGGTGCACCAGTACCCCCTGGGTCCTCAGCGGTTGTGCTGCAACGGACAGTCCGGTGTGAGCGCGACGACTAGCTCGAGTGCGCCGAACCGATCTGCGCCACCCGCCAGCGTAACCTCGGCGCCCGGAAGGGCTCGGACAACGAGCAAGCCGGTGGGCCACGGCGCGTCCGGTGGCGTGTCGGCCGCGCTCCTGATCGGCCTCGGCCTACTGGTGCTGCTCGTCGTCGCGGGTGCCACCGCCGCCTACCGGACGCGTCGGCGAACAGCACCGGTCCTCGGACGTGGCTTTCCCTTGCCGGCGCGACTGCCGTACTCGAATGGCGCCGCGCGCGCCCCGAGACTTGGCACCGACACCGCCACGCCTGGTCCGGAGCCGACGTGGGATAGCTCGCCCGCTGTGGCCGTGGCCGCGTCCGAGGCCGAGGAGCGGGAATTCCGCCGGCTCGACGCGAACGGCGACGCGGGTGGTGCCTTCAACCTCGGGGTCGTACTCCACCAGCGTGCTGACGTCGAGGGCGCGACGGCCGCATACGAGCGCGCCGAGCGCAGAGGCGACCCCGACGCCGCGTTCAACCTCGGCGTGCTCTTGTACGAGGGCGGCGATCTCCACGGCGCCGACGCTGCTTGGCGACGAAGCGCGGCACGGGGGCATGTGCGAGCGGCCGGGAACCTCCTGTTCCTGTCGCGTCGTCTCCGCGAATCCGAGCGCGGCGCAGCGGTCCGGTCCGAGCCGGCGGGATTTGCCGAGTTCGAAGAGCTCTCCTACCGCCGCGCCGACGAGAGCGGCGCCGCCAGCGGCGCGTTCAACCTGGGCGCGATGCTCCATCAACAGGGCGACACCGCCGGAGCGGCGGCCGCATACGAGCGCGCCGAGCGCAGAGGCGACCACGACGCCGCGTTCAACCTCGGCGTGCTTCTGTACGAGGCCGGCGATCTCGACGGCGCCGAGGCCGCCTGGCGACGAAGCGCGGGACGAGGGCATGCCAGGGCCGCCGAAGACTTGGATTTTCTCCTTCGCCACCGCCACGAGCTGGAGACTGCGGGAGTCGCCGGCGAAGCGGGTGACGACACGTGAGCGAAGCGCAGAGCATCACCCTGGGACCGCGTGCGACATCGACGCGACCCTGTCGCGACCCTGTCGCGGCCGTGTCGCGACCCTGTCGCGGCCGTGTCGCGACCCTGTCGCGTCCTTGTCGCGGCGGTGTCGCGTCCCGTCGCGGCCGTGACGCGTCAGGGTCTCGGCGGCAATCTGACCACAGACGACGTACTTGATTCCTGAGAGGTTCGCCATGAAACCTTCCACGCCACCTCGTGCCGCCGGGCACACTCCCTCGTCCGCCGATCTCCCCTACGGCCCACTCCCGGTGCGGTCACGCCGAACGACCTCCGGGCCGTCGGAATCCACGCCGCTGGATCAGCTGGTGGATCTTGCGTGGCTCCAGCCGGAGGCACCGCAGCCGGAGGCACCGCCGCCGGAGGCACCGCCGCCGGAGGTGGCCATGGCCGAGGCCGCGGAGCCGGACGCCGGCGAGGACGCCTCATCGGAAACGGCTCTCAGTGTGCCGCCCAGTGTGTCCCCCGCCAATCAAAGGTCGGATACCGACGACGACGTCCACTTTGGCGTCGCTGCCAGGGCGCTGGGCGTCTCGCGCAAGACCGTCGAACGGATGGTCAAACGCGGACAGCTCGAGCGCGGACCGTCGAACGCTCCGGCGATGGTCTCGAAGCGGTCGTTGGTAGCCACTCTCGAGCAACGCCGCCGGAGCGTCACCGATCTGACTCGTGCGACCGAGATCGAGCAAGCCGGATCGGGACCCGACCTGGTCAGCCGGGAATCGCCGCAGGACCCGACGTCAGCGCTACGCGGGGTCCTCGTTCCCGTCCTCGCGCCGTTGATCGACGAGTTCGTGGCCGTCCGGACGCGGGCCGCGGACCTCCAGAATCAGCTCGACCGCATCCATGCTCGCGAGCGCAAGCGCGACGAGCTGCTGCTCGCGCTGGCCACGAGAGGCTGGTGGGGCCGGAGAAAAACTCGTAGAGACGTGTTTCGGCATTACATCGTCGGGGACGACCCGTCCGACTCAGGCTCGGGGGCTGACTGACCCGGCGAGCCAGCTGCTCTGCCGAGGCCGACGTTCGATCTAGACCTGCTGCGCCTGCCTGGCGCGGCCGGGGCTGGTCTCTGCTGCCTTTTGGCCTAAATCGAGGAGCGCGGCCCGAGCCATATTCGCGGCTTCGCTGTCGTCGCGCTGCTCAGCCCGGCGGTAAGCGGCCCTGGCCTCGGCCAACGCACCCCGCTCTTCCAGCAGAACGCCGAGATTGAACGCCGCGACCGCGTCGCCGCGTTCGTCGGCGCGCCTAAACGCCGTCTCAGCTGCCGCAGGCGCGCCGTGCTCGACGAGCAAGACGCCAAGATCGAGCGCGGCACCGTTGTGGCCGCGATCGCCCGCACGACCGTACGCGGCCGCGGCCTCATCCGCGGCCCCACGCCCCCTGAGCAGCGCCCCGAGGCGGAACGCGCCCTCGGCATCGCCACGCTCATCGGCCCGCCGATACGCCACCTCGGCCTCGGCCAACGCACCGCGCCTCTCCAGCAGAACGCCGAGATTGAACGCCGCGACCGCGTCGCCGCGTTCGTCGGCGTGCCCAAACGCCGCCTCGGCTGCCGCAGGCTCGTCGTGCTCGACGAGCAGGACGCCAAGATCGAGCGCGGCACCGTTGTGGCCGCGACCGGACGCACGACCGTACGCGGCCGCGGCCTCATCCGCGGCCCCACGCCCCCTGAGCAGCGTCCCGAGGCGGAACGCGCCCTCGGCATTGCCGCGCTCATCGGCCCGGCGATACGCCGCCTCGGCCTCGGCCAGCGCCCCTTGCTCTTCGAGCAATCGGCCGAGGTTAGAGGCGGCGGTGCCATGACCACGCTGATCGGCGCGACCATAGGCTGCTTGCGCTTCCACCACGCCCCCTTGGCCTGCGAGAAGCAGGCCGAGGTGGAAAGCGCCATCGCTGTCGCCGAGCTCATCGGCGCGACGGTACGCCGCCTCGGCCTCGGCCAGCGCCCCTTGCTCTTCGAGCAATCGGCCGAGGTTAGAGGCGGCGGTGCCATGACCACGCTGATCGGCGTGACCGTAGGCTGCTTGCGCTTCATCCACGCCCCCTTGGCCCCCAAGAAGCAGGCCGAGGTGGAAAGCGCCAGCGGTCTCGTCTGTCTGGGGGAGATCGTCCCCTTCTCCCCCAGACAGCCGGCTGTGTGCGCCATTGCCATTCCCATCCGCACTGGCTATGGCGCGATACCCGTTGGTGTGAATCTGGTTGCCGTTGGTCTGAGTCTGGTGCCCGTTGGTCTGAACCTGGTGGCCGTTGGTCTGAACCTGGTGGCCGTTGGTTCGGGCGACGGCTTCGTGATCGCCGTTCGTCGTTGTGAGGCCTGGCTGATGAAGCGGCGCCGATGTCGCATCGCGGGCGGCCCTCTCCGCGACGGCGGACCGGCCCTCGCTGCGCGAGGACGGGCGCCGGCGAGACGCGATGAGCAACCGAGCAACGAACACCAGTGCCAGCAGGAGCGCCAGACCGCCCAGGATGATCATCCACGGCACGCTTCCCGAGCGCGGCCGGTGGGCTGATCCTCGGGGGACGTTGCGCGTGGCACTCGCTGGACGCTGCCGGGGCGCTGGGGCCACGGTGGTGCCCGTCGGCCGCGAGCTGGGGTTGGATCGGGTGGCCGAGGGCGCGGGCTTTTGCGGGAGCGGGTTGGACCGGCGGAGGGATGGCGCGGGCTTGGCCAGAAGCGCGAGCGTGCGCGGGCCGGCCATCCCGGTGACCGGCAAGCGGTGCGCACGTTGGAACCGCCTGACCGCTGCTTCGGTCAGCACGCCGTAGCGGCCATCGATCGGACCCGGCGAGATGCTGCTGGACGCCAGGCGACGCTGCAGCGAACGCACGACGTTCGCGCCGCCGGGTTGATCGCCTGCCCCCGGACCGAGCATGAGGACTGGCTCACTGAGCGCGGCCCACGTGCGCGGACCCACGACGCCGTCCACTTGCAGGCCGTGCGCCGCCTGGAAGGCAACCACCGCGTGTCGCGTACGCGGGCCGTAGAGGCCGTCCACGCGCCCGGGCGAATAGCCCGCTGCGTCGAGATCGCGTTGCACGACTCGCACGAGTGGGGAACCGCCTGGGCTCACGTAGCCGCTCCCTACGGGCAGCACTGACCGGCCCAGGCGGACGTGGGCGGCGCGTGATGGTGCCGCGCCGGCTCGGGTGGACGCGGAGGTCGCCGGCTGCGCAGGATCACTCCCCGCTCCGAGCGCCGTCGCCGGGACGGCAAGAGCGAGCACGGTGACCGCGAGCGTCCGCCAGGCTGCAGTTCTTGGCTTCTTCAGGAGGGGGAAACCGCCCTGGTCCTTCTCGGCCTTGAGCGACTGCGTCGCGACAGGTTCTGTCGCGACGCGGCTTGCCGCGACTCGTCGTGTCGCGCGCGACGGTGGCGCGACGCGCGGTGTCGCGGGCGGGACGCTCGACGGGAGCGCTGCCGCGACTGGCTGCGACGCGGGTGGCACGCTCGTGGGGAGCGCTGCCGCGACTGGCTGCGACGGGGGCGCCTGCCGGGCAGAGAGCGGACCGGCCAGCGAGCTCCCTGTAGGGGCGCCGGCGAGCGAGAGTTCCGTGGGGGCGGTCGTCATGGTCGTCCTCGATGGGACGCTGGCGCCGACGGCCGTCCGCGTTCGGTCCCCGAGACTCCGTGGTTCCCGCTCCGACGCGGAACCGCTATCGCCCATCACGGGCGAAGCCGAAGCTCCGTTTGACGCAGTCGTGGAGGTCATCGTTCCGGGCCAGTGCCGCATTCGCTTAGACGCCCGCGGCCATGACGAGGGCCGTCGCGATCAGGCCGAAAAAATGAAGTGACGAATGGTTCGCACGCATAGTGAGTTACTCGCGATCGCGCCCTGGTCTCGAGGAGAATGAACAACCAACAGCCCCAACAACTGCGTCGAAGTTAATGAGTTACCAGTCTCTCAGCAAGCCTCGGACGAGATTTTAAGTCGGAATTTGCGGCTTTTTGTGCGGCCTTACTCATTGAAAACGCGCTTGAGACCTGGTATTGCGACATGTCGCGACACCTCGGACGGCCGATTCGGTCGGCGGGCACGTCGCACCCGATCTCTGTTAGACGGATGAGTCGACATGAGGATTTGGAGTCATCGCTGGAGGCCGGAGAGTGCTAGACGTGACCATCACATGGACCACCGAGTTGCGAAGGGGCCCGGCTCGACACGTCAGTGCTCGCCGACGTCTCCTCCGCCGAGTCTCAGTCACGCCCCCCGCACGACTTCATGTTCTTGGACGCCACGCACGCCAAGGCCTTCGTACCTGCGCCGCCGCGACCACTACGCCGAGTGGCTGAGGAGCGTTCGGCGATGAACTTCGACCCGACCACCGACGACTCGCCGTTCGCGGACGCGTACGGCTGCTGGCTCGTCGGGGGCACGCAAGTCTTGTGGACCATCGACCCGATCATCCTCACTGAGTACGCGGACGCCGCAGACTCGCTGATCGATCAGCCCGTCTACCAGTCGGACGCTGACCTGGTCGAGTTCCGTGACCAGTGTCGAGATCTGGCGATCCTGGACCTGTCATGACGTACGACGAGTTCGAGTGTGTCCCAGGTGCCACTCCGTCGTTCGGCGCACACTGGCCGCCTCCAATCCGTTCGGACCGGCGCCCACCGACGTTGCAGAGATGACGCAGACGGCTGCGACTCGAGGAGTTGCCGGTCGGCGTCGCCAGGGGTCCGAGCGGGAGCCGCGCGCCGGTGGATGACGCGGCCCCAGCATCAGGCGGCGCATGCTGTCGCGCCTCGTGGATCCGCCTGTCGCGCCTTGTGGATCCGCCTGTCGCACCTGGTCGATCCGCCTGACGCGCCAGTCGCCGCAGGCACCGGTGGGTGCCGACGAGCGGGCCGAGACAGCTTGAGACCCAGCAGCCCGCCCCAACGACGAAACCGGACCGAAGGTCAGCAATCCCGCGATCGGGCAGGTGGACCGCCCGGCTCCATTGCCCGCGTGTCATAGCCGCGGGAGCCCTGCGGACCCCGGTCGCGACGACCTCGACGACGTCGCGACCGCCGCGACGCGACTCGAGTACGAAGTTGCCGGCGACCCGTGGTGCGCCCACGAATTACGGTGGCTCACCGGTCTCGCGGCATGCCGGCCGCAGATACCGGCGTCAGCGCCATCGCGCCGCCAGCCCCCCCCTGTCCCCCGATGCCTCCTCGTGCTCAGTCGTGGCTACGCTCTTGGGAAGTGCCTCTCCACGGAAGCTAGGTCGTGTTCAGCCGCAGGACGAAGATCGTCGCGACGCTTGGCCCGGCGACTGACGAGCCGGGAGTGCTCGAAGCCCTGGTCGCAGCTGGGATCGATTGTGCGCGCCTGAACTGTTCGCACGGCACGGCCGAGGATCTCCGGCGCCGGACTGCGGAGGTCCGTGCCGTCGCTGCCGGTGCCGGTCGATCCGTTGCCCTGCTATTCGATCTCCAGGGCCCCAAGCTGCGGCTGTCAGCGGGCCTCACCCCGAGGGTGGTCCAGGCCGGCGAGACAGTGACGTTCTTCGGGAGCGCAGATGCGGCGACCGATGACCGCATCGCGGTGGACTTCGAAGACTTCCCGATGCTGGTGTCAGAACGCTCGGAGATCGTCATCGGAGACGGGCTGCCGCGATTCGTGGTCGCGTCTTCCGGCCCCGGGGAGGTCGTCGCCCGGGCGCTGTCAACGGGTGAGCTGGGCCCGCGCAAGGGGATCAACGTGACCTACGCGCGACCCGAACTGCCGGCGATCACCCAGAAGGACCTGCGGGATCTGGCGCTCGCCGCTGAGCTCGGCGCCGATTTCGTCGCGCTGTCGTTCGTTCGTTCGGCAGCGGACATCGAGCAGCTTCGCACGCTCTTGGAGGAGCACGGCTGGCGCGGACGTACGGTGGCCAAGATCGAGAAGATCGAGGCCTATGAGCATCTCGACGAGATCATCGCGGTGGCTGACGGCGTGATGGTCGCCCGCGGGGACTACGGGATCGAGGCCGGGGTCGCCCACGTACCGCTGATGCAGAAGGACACGATCTACCGGGCGACTCAGGCGGGCAAGCTGGTGATCACCGCGACGCAGATGCTCGAGTCGATGATCCATGCGCCGGAGCCCACCCGGGCGGAGGCCTCCGACGTTGCCAACGCGGTGATCGACGGGACGTCCGCCGTCATGCTCTCCGCGGAGACAAGCGTCGGCGATTACCCAGTCCAGGCGGTGCGGGAGATGTCGCAGCTCGCGGAAGCCGCCGAGGAGTTCCCCGAGATCCACGGGCGGGTGCGGCCGGGCGTACGAGACACCCCCGCCGCGGCGGTCATGCACGCGGCCGTGGAGTTGGCCGAGGAGCTCGATGCCGCCGCGCTACTGGTACCGACCTCCCTCGGCGGCTCACCGCGCGCGTGCGCGAAGTACCGCCGACGGCGACCGATCATCGCTCTGCCGCACGAACAGGCGACCGCCGACCAACTCGCCCTGGAATGGGGCGTCTACGCGAAGACAATGCCAATGAGCAAGACCGTGGACGAACTGATCGAATCCGCTTTGCTCACCGCAAAGGAATTCGCCGGGCTTGCGACAGGATCGCTCGTTGTCATCACGGCCGGACGTCAGACGGGTGCTGCCGGGGCGACAAACCTCATCACGGTCCGCGAGATCCCGTGACGGTCCGCCCTGCCGCCGCCCGTATCTCCGCCCACAACGCCTCGTAGGCCGCCGCCGCGCGTCCGCGCGGCGCGAACTCTGCCAGCACGGTCCGCACAGCCCCCATGCGCTCGATGTCAGCGGAAGCCGGGATAACCGCGTCCAAAATGGACGCATGCTCGGCGCGCAGCGAGGCCATCACCTCGCGATGCAGGCGCTTGCGGCCGTCGACCATCGAGAAGAAGGCGAGCACCTCCGGGCCCCCACGGACCACTTCACGGAGTTGCCCGAACGTCCGCGAGGACAGGGTCGCCGGGATCAGCGGGACCAACAAAGCGTCTGCGGCCTCGAACACGCTCTCGGACACGAGGGAAATGCTCGGCGGGCAGTCAAGGAACACCCAGTCGTAATCATCGCGCAGGGGCGCGAGCACCCGCGCGATCCGGCGTGTGGGCCGCTTGGTTGCGTCCAGGGCGAGATCCATGTGGCGGTAGGAGAAGTCCGCGGGCAGCAGGTCCAGGCGCTCGAAATCGGTCCCTTTGACCAACTCGGAGACCTCGCTTTTGCCCTGCACCAGCCGCCGCCCTCCGCCGCGGACCTTCGCCTTGACCCGGAATAGATACGTCGACGCGCCTTGCGGGTCGAGGTCCCACAGCAGCACGCGCGAACCCTCGCGCGCCGCCAGATAGGCGAGGTTGACCGCAGCCGATGTTTTGCCCACGCCGCCCTTGATGTTGTAGGTCGCGAGGACGTAGCTCACCGGAAGGTGTCCTTGACGAGCTTGCGTTGTCCGCGCGACGAAAACTCTGCGAAGCGCCCGGCGAACTCGGCCCGCGCGGCGGCCTCCTGCTCCTCGAGTCGCTCGATCAGCCTGCCCATCGCCATCAGCCCCTCGGCGCCGTTCGGCTGCGCCGCGACGGCGTCGCTGAAGGAGCGCAGCATCGTCGCCTGTACCTCGCGGTCCTGGTGGCGACCGAGCACGTCCTGAAACGACTTCAACACCTTGGTCATCGGCTTGACGACGTCCGCGGGGTACAGCGGCGCTCCGAACAGCTCGAGCAGATACCGCAGTTCCTTGCCCTGCTTGCGAATCTCGTGGTAGGCGTCGGGCGGACTGTCGGCGTCGATCGCCTGTCCCATCTTGACCATCCGCCCGTAGACCTTGGCGATGCGCGCACCGGCGAGCTCGCCGATCGACCGCTCGGCATCGGGCCCACCGGACACCCCACCTGACTCGATCCCCACCAGGAACTGCCCCCAGCCGCGCAGCAGCGACTGGGCCCGTTCCGAGCGCAGCGCACGCACCATCCCCCGGTGGGCGCCGGCGCGTCGCCGGTGCAGCACCGTCAGCAACGGGTCAAGGTCACCGCGTACGGCCTCGGGCAGCTGGAGGCGAAACTCGTCGAACTCCAGCACGTAGACGTCGATGTCGCGCGCTCTCCCGGTGGCGCGCTGAAGCCACCGGAATTCGGCGCGGAAGTGAGCAAGCTCCGATGGGGGGAACACACCGCGCAGCTCGCGCTGCACGGCTCGTGAGCGACGCACCGCGACACGCAGATCGTGCAGGAACTCCGCGTCGACGTCACCGAGCGTGCCCGGCAGGTTCGCTTCGATCACCTCGAGCAATCGGCGCAGCACGATGCTTGCCGCGACGTCGCTGCGCTCGTGTGCCGTGAGCTTGATGTCGACCTTCGACGAGACGCCGCCCGGCGTTGCGCCCGAGGCGATGATCGCCTCGTCGAGCAGTGAGCGCGGCGCACGCCGCAACCCGACTCGCTGCTCGAGCGCGTCCTGCACGCGTTCGAGCGCCCTGTCATAGCCACGTACCGGAACCAGCCGGACACGCGGCTCAAGGGGCGACGGACGCCGACCGGCGCGCACCACCGACAACTCCTCGACGATCGCCCGCACGACCGTCTTCTGCTCACCGTCGAGCAGCGCAAGGGTCCGTATTCGGGTACGCACCTCCACCACGGGCAGCAACGCGCGGACATCGACGACCGCCGCCAGCGCATCGCGCAGCGTGCCCGAAGGGAGGTCACGGACGAACAGCCGATCGCGCTCATCGGCCAAACGCACCGAGGCAACCTCGGCATCACCGTCGAGCAGCACCAGGCGCCCGTCCGAGCACGCGCACGACAATCCCGCCGCGTACAGCCGTCCATCGAACGTCTCATAGAAGCGGCGCTCGGCGCGGCGCACCGGACCGGAGCGCAGGGGCAGCTCAACGGCTAGAGCACGAGGCGCGCCGGCAAACGTCGCGACGTCGCCCAAGAGGTACTCGACAGCCATAGTCTGGAGGCGAAGATTCGCAGACGAGTCAACTCCCGGTCGATCTCCGTTTCAGAGACGCTGATCGGCGGTTTCGCGGGCTTGCCCTGGTGACGGGTTTGTCAGGCCTGGCATCGTGTTCGGGGAGGGCCTTCTGATGAGTGCGGATCGCAGCGACGAGCCAGCAAGTCCTGTGGCACCACGTACCGTGGCCGTCGCGACACTGTCGCTCGCTGTCGCCGTGGTGCTCGGCGATTCGGGCGTGGTGACGCTGGCGTTGCCGGAGATCCTGCGTGACTTCGGGGCTCAGGTCGGGGGCGTCGCGTGGGTTCTGATCGCGTTCAACCTCGTGCTGGCGCTGCTGGCGGTTCCGGCGGCGCGTCTGTGCGTGCGCGGGGATCCGGCTGTCGCGACCGTGGGTGGCGTGATCGGCTTTGCGGCGGCAACGACGGTGTGCGCGGTGGCAGGGTCGCTGGGCGTGTTGATCGCGGCGCGGGCGGCCCAGGCGGCCGGGGGTGCGGTGGTGATCGTGGGAAGCCTCGAGCTGCTGGTTGCCGCCTCGGGGTCCGAGCGGGCGGGAGTGGGGCGGTGGGCTGCGGCCGGTGTCGCCGGGGCGGCGCTCGGCCCGGTGGTCGGCGGACTGCTGACGTCGGCGTTCTCGTGGCGGGCTATCTTCGTGGTGCAGATCCCCGTGGTGCTGTTGGCGCTGGCCCCGGCGATCGCGCTGCGCGGTCGGGTGCCGCGGCGTCAGGCGAACCTCGGCACCTCGCCCGACCGCCCGCACGTGCTGGCCGACCTGGCGCTGGCGCTGCTGTCGGCGGCGCTCACGGCGGCGCTGTTTTTGCTCGTCCTGCTGCTCGTGGACGGCTGGGACCGCTCGCCCGCCGTGGCGGCGGTCGCGGTCACCGCCGTGCCGGTGGCGGCCCTGGCAGCGGGTCCCGTGTTCCGCGGCTTGCGCGCCGGGACGCGGTCAGAGGCGGTCGCTGGGTCGGTGCTGATCGCCGGCGGGCTCACGGGCCTGGCGCTCCTGCCGGGTGCGGAGCTCGTCTGGACGCTCGCGCCGCAGGTGCTCATCGGCCTGGGCCTCGGACTGGCGGTGGACTCGCTCACCACGGCCGCGCTCCGGGACCGCAACCCCCGTGCGCTTCACGGGGGCTGGACGATCGCGTCGCGACACGCCGGCGTGGTGGTCGGCCTCGCGATCCTCACGCCGATCTTCACCGCCGACCTGCGCCACGCCGAGACCCCGGCCAAGGAGGCGATCGCGAGCCTGGTGCTCGACGCGCCGCTCCCCGCCTCCACCAAGCTCGATCTCGCCGAGCGGCTGGGGAGCCGACTGGTTGCCGAACGGGGCCGCGTGCCCGACCTGCGGCCGGCGTTCAAGAGCTTACGGGTGCCGACGACGCAGGCGCCGGCGGCCGCGGCGCTCGAGCGCGGCCTCGAGGATCAGCTCACGCGCGCGGCGACTGAGGCGTTCCGCACGGCATTTCTCGTCGCGGCGGGATTGGCGCTGCTGGCGCTCGTGCCTGCGCTGGCCCTGAGTGACCGGAGCCGCTCATGAGGCGACTCGCGCTGCCCCTCATCGCGGTTGTGCTTGTGGCCGGTGTCCTCGGCGTCCAGGTCGCGGCCGGCGGGGGCCACTACGTGCCGCGCCGACCCGCCAATCCGTGCGCACCGCGCCCCATTCCGCCCATCCCGCCACAGCTGGAACCGCTTGCCGAACAGGTCGTCCTCATCGGCCTTGATAGCGCCGCGTGCCAGCTCGGCATCTCCCGCGAACGGCTCGTCCTCGCCCTCGCCGACACCCGCACGCTCGACCCCCGCACGCCCGCCGCGCTCAAGGCGGGCCTGCGCGACGCCGTCAACCGCCTCGACCGCGAGGGCCGCCTGCCCAAGGTGTCCCAGCTGCTCCCCGACGCGCTCGGCCAGGCCAATCTCCCCGGGATCGCCAAAACGCTCCTCGAGGCGATCCCTGCCGGGCTCGTCGACAACGCGCTCCCCACCGGACCGCTGCTGCTCCGCACCGTCGACGAGCTCAACGTCGACCGGCTCCTGCACCAGCTCAACGACCCGGGCCAGCTCGACTCGGCCGTCCGCTCAGCGATCCTCCAGGCCGCACTCCGCCAGATCCGCGACCGCCTACGCCCCTAGCCGCACACGCGTGCCGTGTCTGGGACGCGCCATCATCCGTCGGCGAGCTGCGCTCGGACCGGGCCCTCCGCATCACGCGAGGAGACGAGTCGCGGGCGCAGGCGGGTGTAGGCCAGCATCCCACCGAGGGTCGGGACCCAGAACGCGACCGCGTGGTAGACCAGCACCGCCGCGGCGGCATGCGCGAGAGGCATTCCGTAGAGCCCGAGGGCACCGACGAGCCCGGCATCGAGGATGCCGACCCCGCCGGGGATGGGCAGCACGTTGGGCAGGTATCCCGCGAGGTAGGCCACGGCCAGTGCGGCCACCGGCGGCGCGGGACCCATCGCAGCGAGCGTGATCCACAGCACCGCGACGTCAAACAGCAGGTAGCCCAGCGCCCCCAGCAGGCGCCAGTTCGGTCGCAGCAGCGCGTCGCGGGCGGCGGGAATCCCGGTGCCGATGTCCTCGAGGAACGCCGGGGCCGGGAACCGGCGGGAGACGCGCCGCATGATCCTCGGCAGGCCGAGGACGACGATGACGGCGGCCACGGCGACGGCGACTGGCACCCCGGTGCGCAGCAGATCGTGCGGACCGGCCCCGATGCCCAGCAGCAGGACGAGCCCGGCGGCGGCGAGCACGATCACGTTGATCGCGCTGGTGAGGAAGAACAGGCCGCTCGAGCGACGGACGATCTGCCGGGTGGACATGCCGGCGAGGTGAAGCAGCCAACCGCCGACCGCCAGCGAGCCGACGCCCCCGCCGGGCAAGAGCGCACCTGACCCCATCTGCGACCACGCCATCTCACGCGCGGCCGGGGCCGGGATCGGCGCAAAGAAGAGCCGGAAGATGACGACGAAGCTCAGGCACGAGGCCAGCTCCAGGGCGACGGCCGCGGCCACCAGCCCCGGGTTGATGTCCTCGATGTCGCGCACCACCGGCCGCAGATCGGGCACCGCTGCCACCACGGCGCCGACGCAGACGCCGAGCACCACCACCGTGAGCAGTCTCCGCCACAGATCGTGGCGTTCGGCCCGCGCGGCCGGCCGCAATGCGGCCGGCCGCTGCCGTGACGGCTCCACGGCGGTGCTCGTCGGCGCCGCGCTATGGGCGCCGATGGACCCCGTCAGCTCGTTGGGGGTGGCGGTGGCGGACACGGTGGACGGGAGCGACCAGCTCGGCCGGGCTCGTCTCCCCGCTCAGGCGAACGCTCGCGGCGCGCCCCCGGCGCGGGCGATGAGATCCGACACCGACCAGCGGCGCAGGATCCGAGCACCACTCACCGGCCGCCTGGTGTCCGACCGATCCGGGGAGGCAGCTTCGCGCGCCGCCACGTCGTTCTGCCCGGCAGCAAGCGCTGCCGGCTCGCGCCGCCGGCCCAGCATGCGCTGCACGCGGCGCTCGAGGTTTCGGTTGGGGGACTGGGTGGGGACGGATTGCGTATTCATGGCGGTTACTCCGATCAGGCGGTCTCGAGGCTGGGGGTGAGGTCGCGGGCGGCCTCGGCGTTAGCGACGCGCGCGCGGGCGGCGCCGTCTCGAGGGAGGACGAGGGTCGCGACGAGCAGGCCGGCTGCGAACAGCGCGGCGGCCCATTCGAACGCGGTGGTGTAGCCGTGGATGGACGCCGCGCTGGCCAGGCCCGCGGTGTGGGCGTGGCTGGACACGAAGCTGGCGGCAGAGCTGGCGAAGATCGTGCTCAGCAGGGCTGTGCCGACCGAACCGCCCACCTGCTGCGAGGTGTTGACCATCGCCGAGGCGATGCCGGCCTCGCTGTTCGGGACCCCGAGCGTCGCGGTCGAGAACGCGGGGGCAAAGACGCACCCCATGCCCACGCCGGTGAGCAGCAGCCCGGGCAATACGTGGGTGATGTAGGCCGCATTCGGAGTCAGCTGCGTGAAGATGAGCATGGCGGCCAACCCGAGCGTCATCCCGGTCATCACCAGCGGCCGGGCCCCGGTGCGATGCAGGATCCGCGTCTGCACCGTGGTCGCGGTGAGGACGATCATCACGGTCAACGGCAGGAAGGCCAAGCCGGTCTTCAGGGGCGAGTAGCCCAGGTTCTGCTGCAGGTAGTACGTGAGGAAGAGGAAGACGGCGAACACCGCCGAGCCGGCGATGGCGATCGTCGCGTAGGCGCCGCCGCGGGCTCGATCCGCCACGATGTGGATGGGGAGCAGCGGATTCGCGACGCGACGTTCGACCGCGATGAAGCTGATCAACAGGACGACGCTGGCCGCCAGCGACACGATCGTCGCCGTGCTGGACCATGAGCTCGTCTCCGCGCTGGAGAAGCCGTAGACCAGGGCGAAGAGACCTCCGGAGGAGAGCACTGTGCCGAGCCAGTCGATGCGCGCCCGGTGGGGCTGACGCTCGTTCTGGAGCAAACGCAGCGCGATGATGGCGGTCGGAACGGCGATGGCGAGGTTGACGTACAGGCAGAAGCGCCACGAGAGCACCTGGGTGAGCACGCCGCCGAGCAGCAGCCCGACCGACGCTCCGCCGGCGGCGATCGCGCTGAAGATGCCAAACGCCTTCGGACGGTCAGGGGAACCCTGGAAGGTCACGGTCAGCAGGCCGAGCGCCGACGGAGCCAGGATCGCTCCGAACGCTCCCTGCAGAGCCCGGGCGGCGACGAGCATGCCGAATGACGTGGCCAGACCGCCGATCGCGGACGCCACCGCAAATCCGGTCAGCCCGCCGATCAGTGTCCATTTGCGCCCGAACAGATCGCCCAGCTTGCCGCCGACCAGCAGGAGGCTGCCGAACGCCAGGGCGTAGGCGGTGATGACCCATTGGCGGTTGTCGGCGGTGAAGTGCAGCGCCTTCTGCGCTGACGGGAGCGCGATATTCACGATCGTCGCGTCCAGCACGACCATCAGCTGGGCGACGCCGAGGAGGGCGAGGATCGCCCACCGGTTGGGGCGGGGAATCAGGTGGGTGTCCGGGCTAGTGGTGCTCATCAAGGTCCTTCCGAGTGGGAGTGATGTAGACCTTAGCACGAATCATCCATGCTGCGGGTATCAATTACAATCTGGTAACTATTTCCCCTCCGGGCATGATGCTGAGATTTCCGCTATAATCGCGCCTGTCATGCATTCAGAGAACTGTTCCGGCATTCCCAGCGCGATGATCCTGCTGCCGCGGTTGTCCAAGCAGGTGATGCGGCGCGCGCATCCTGAGAACCTCGGGATGGACCTGCGCCTCCTCATGGCCCTCAGCTTCGTGGGCGACCACGACGGGGAGCCCCAGCAGGAGCTGGTCGATGCGCTGTGCATGGACGCCAAGAACGTCGTCCTGCTCCTCAACGAGCTCGAGGACACCGGATACGTGGTCCGTCGCCGTGACCCCGAGGACCGCCGCCGCCACCGCGTGCAGATCACCGAGGCCGGCCGGGAGGCGCTCGGGCGGGCTCGCGACGGGATGGACGCGATCGAGAACGAGGTTCTCCAGGCCCTTGACGCCGACGAACGAGCGGCATTGTTGAAGCTGCTCACTCGCGCGCTGCAGGGCGTCGAGCACATCGCCGACGAGGGAGAGCACCCCTCGCTGGCCACCGCCTCGTCATAGCGTCCGACGCCCGACGGCGCCCGCTACCGGGGCGGACTCGCCAAGGCCAGTGAGGAGACCGTCGACACCGCGTCCAGGGTGACCTCGGTCAGCCTGCCCGCTCGGCCGAGGCCAGACCGCGCCGGGCGAACGCCGACAGCACGATGGCGGCGGCGATCAGACCGGTGAATGCGATTGCCACCTTCACGGGCGATCCGGCCAGAAGGCCCCGGCCGGCCTCCAGCACCGGGGTGACGGGGTTGAGGTTGGCAACGTCGTGGATCCAGCCGGTGAGCAGCGACACCGGGACGTAGACCGGCGCGAGGAACAGCAGCACGAAGACGGGCATCTGGATGACGGCTCCCGCCTGCTCGGTGCGCAGGAACATCGCCAGGCCGACGGCCCACAGGGCAGCGACGAGATTCACCGCGATGCCGAGGCCGAGCAGGCCGACCAGCTGGATGCCGCTGCCGAAGACATTCATGCCGGCGATCAGTGCGGCAATGGTGACGACGGTTCCCGTGAGCGCCCACCGTCCCAGTGCACCCAGGGTGTAGCCGGCGATGATGCCGCTGCGCCGCGGGGCGCTCAGCATCAGCCGCCGCGCGAAGCCGGAGTCAAAGTCGCGCGCCACCGCGAAGCCCGTGAAGACGCCGCCGAAGGCCGCTGACTGCAGAAAGACGAACACGAACTGAAACGCGGTATAGCCCGGCGCGTAGTGGAAGTTCGGCACGTCGCTGATCCGTGACAGGCCGCCGGCGAAGGCGATCAGGAAGAACAGCGGGAAGATGATCGACGGGACCAGGATCGCCGGGTTCACCAGGGTGTTGTGGATGGACCGCCAGGCGACCCCGCGAGCGACATTGATAAAGCGGCTCATGTCCGGGTGAGCCTCGACTTCATCGCCCGTTGCGCCAGCCCGAGCGCGATGACGAGAAGGGCCAGCGCAACCCCGAACCCCAGCGCCAGCGCCTGCGCGTCCCAGCCGGTGATGACCAGGCTCCGCAGAGCCTCCAGCAGGTAGGAGACCGGATTGTAGGTGGCGACGTCACGAAACCAGGGCGTCTTGATCAGGTTGCGCGGGAGGCTCGAGGAGCTGAGGAAGATCGTCACGAACAGCAGCGGGAAGATCCCCTGCACGGCCTCGCCGGTGCCGAAGCGCAACGCCAGCAGGACGCCGAGGCTGGCAAAGGCGAACGAGATGAGGATCGAGAGGACGAGCAGCACCAGCGCACCCCCGACGCCGCTCGCGAAGGTCACCCCACTCGCGACTCCGACGAGCAGGTAGACGATCGCCTGGATCACGCCGAGCACGAACGCGCCGCCCAGCTGACCGATGAGGAGCGCCTCCCCCCGCACCGGCGTCATCGAGAGGCGGTTGAGAAAGCCGGACTCGATATCACGCGCGAGGTCCACACCGGCGGTGATGGAGACGAACATCGCGCCCTGGATGAAGGGCATCGCGATGAGGAAGTCGCGGTAGTTGTGGGTCGGGAAGCCCGGGATTCGGGTCGCGGCGCTCAGCGCCGAGCCGTTGATCGCGAACAGGATCAGCGGGAAGACCATGGGAAACACGATCAGCGCGCGCTGGCGGGTGGTGCGCACCACCGCGCGCCGCGCGATGGCCAGCGTCTGGTCCACGACGCTCCCCGATGACGGCGACAGCCCCGCGGGAGGATCGGCGGCTAGGTCAACGGCCACGGCGTCTCCGGCCACGCCGGCCTGGCGGCTCCGGCGTTGGGCTCTCCTCGCCGCCCTCGGTGCTGTCGGCCGAGCCCTCGAGCTTGCGCCCGGTGCGGGCGAGGAACACGTCGTCGAGCGAGGGCTGATGCAACTGCAGGGTCTCCACGCGCAGGCTCGCGCGGTCGAGGATGCGCACGATCTCGGCGAGCTCTGACTCGCCACCGGGCAGCTGCACGGTCACGCTTCCATTGCCGTTGCGCCGCATCTCGCCGAAGTCGGTCAACAGCTCGGCCAGCCGGCCGCCGTCGTCAGCCTCGGCCGGGGTCACCTCGACGCTCGGACCGCCGATGTCGGCCTTGAGCTTGGCCGGCGTGCCCTCGGCCACGATGTGACCGTGGTCGATGATCCCGATGCGATCGGCCAGGACGTCGGCCTCCTCCAGATACTGGGTGGTGAGGAACACCGTCATCCCCTCATCGCGGGCCAGGCGAGCCACCTCCGCCCACAGCGCGGACCGGCTCTGCGGGTCAAGGCCGGTGGTGGGCTCGTCGAGAAACAGGATCCGCGGTGAGTGCACGAGCGCGAGCGCCAAGTCCAGGCGGCGTTTCATGCCTCCCGAGTAACCGCCGACCCGCCGGTCGGCCGCCTCGGTGAGCCCGACGCGGTCAAGCAGCGCGGCCGTCCTCTGGCGCCGCTCGGAACCGGGCAGCCCCTGAAGCGTGGCCTGCAGCATGAGATGCTCGCGACCGGTGAGGATCGCGTCGAGCGCGGCCTCCTGCAGCGCGGCGCCGATGGTGGCGCGCACCTGGGCGCCCTGCTTGACGATGTCGAATCCGCCGACGGTCGCGCGGCCGCTCGTCGGCGGCAGCAACGTGGTCAGCATCAGCACCGTCGTCGACTTCCCGGCGCCGTTGGGCCCGAGAAAGCCGTAGATCTCGCCGGGCGAGACGGCGAGGTCGATCCCGTCCACGGCCCGGGGCCCCTTGCGGAACTCGCGGACCAGGTTCTCCACCTCGATTGCGGACTCCCCAGGCACGGCCCGCACCTTAGCCACCCGCCACCACGGCCCCGGAGCAACGCCGCTCTCAGAACGTGGACGCTACGGACCGGTGTTGACCGTCCAGACCAGATTGACGCCGTAGACCTCGCCCGTCTGGAGCTTGCGGAGGGTGGACGGAGTGTTGAGCGACATGGTCGCGGAGCCGGATGAGGTCCAGGCGCCGGTCGCGACAGACGAGGAAGCAGACACGATCTTGACCGCCGTGCCGCTGTCGATCGGACAGGCGACGGCGTTGCACTGATAGGTCGGTTTGGTCGTCCCGGCGGTCCACGTCGCGCCGGCCGTGCTCAACGACAGGGAGTCGGCGGCGAGCGAGAAGCCGCCCGGCACGTAGCCGGCGCTGTCGGTACCGCAACTGGCGCTGGGGCAGAACTGTTTGAACACCGCGCTGTTACCCGCGGAGCCATTGCCATTGACGGTCAGGTTCCAACCGATGTCGGGCGTGCCGGTGCTCGTGACCTTGAACCGATTTGTGGTCAGATTCCACGTTGTTGTCGTGGTCTGGGCCTGGCCGTTCAGCGTGATGCCCGTCAGAGCCGGGAGGTTGGTCGCCCTCGTCAGCGCCACGGTCTCCACCGCCCGCGCCCTGCTCGCGACGCCCAACATCGCGAGTACAACGGTGAAAGCCATCGCTGCGGCTCTGGGGCCGGAGCGTCTGCAGAGCCTTGCCCTCGCCAACATGGGTGAAGCTGCGTCCTAGCGCTGGCCGGTGGTCGTGGGCCGGCGGCGGGGAGAGAGCCTCGGCGCCTGCTGGGCGTGTTGGCCGGCGGCCGTCACGCGGCCGAGCAGCTTCTGCGCGGTGGTCGTCTTGTTCGCCGTAGCGACTGCGATCTTGATCGCAATGCCTGCCAGATCTGGATGCCGCGCGAGCTGGCCTTCGATGTCATCTCTCAGCGCGTTCGCAGCCGGCCGTGTGGTGCGCGGGCAGATGACGAGCACCCCGTCCCGGCCAAGGTCACAGACGCGGTCACTTCGCCGTAGCCGTGCATGGATCGTGGTCGCAATCGTTCCCGCGGCTCGCCGGTCGACGCTGATCAGGACGAGGCTCACAGGCCGCTCGCCGTCGGGCCCGAGGTAGCGATCGAGCAGCTTCAGCCCGGCAGGGCGGTTCAGCAGCCGCCGGCGACGTTGGAGCAGCTGACGAGCAGCGAGCAGCATCGCGACCGCCAACAGCAGCAATGCGAGCCAGCGCCACCCAAGGGTCGACTTCGGCAGCTTGCGTCCGCCGTAGTTCTGCTGCTTGACGGCCGCGGCATGACTGAACACCACCCGCGTGTCCAGGCGCGCGATCCGGCCGGCGTAGTCCAGGACGGCCTGGACCCGGTAGCTCGATCCCGGCGTTGGCTCCTCATGGGCGGCGGGAAGGGGATAGCTGATGCTGGTACCTGAGACGAACGTGCCCGGCTGGATCGTCGCGGCGCTGACGACACGGTTTCCCGTGGTGACCCGCACCGATCCGTGAACGTTGGTCAGAATCACGTTGCCGGTGTTGCTGGCGTTGATGTGAAAGACAAGACCCGATGGCTCCCGGCTGACGGTCGCCCCGCTGAACTTCACGATCGGGGTCCGCGGACCCGGCAGCTTCACCTCAACCCCGATCGCATAGCGGTCGGTCTCACCGATCGCGACACCCTTCGTCGCCCTCGTGGTCGACGTCTGGCCAAGCGCTTCGACCGCGACGCCCCCGAGATAGTCGCCGGGCGTCCCGGCTGCGGGCACGTCAAGGGACACGGACACGCTCCTGGTCGCGTGACGCGGGATCACGACGAGCCGTCGACTGAGCCTCAGCCAGGTGGTGGGACCGTGGATCGCACCGCCCGTCTGCGCGTAGGCGGAGCCGAGCGTGTTGGTCGTGATGGCGTTGACCGGGTCCAGCCGCACGGTGACGGGTCGCGACGCCGGATTGACCACCTGGAGCGAGCCGGCTGCGACGGACTGCCCAGGTGACGCGGTGAGCCGGAAGTAGGGAGAGACGACCCCCGAGGCCTGGTGCACCTTGACGACGATCGCCGGACTCTCGGCCGACGCCGTCGCGGCGCCGAGGGCGCCGCAAACGAGGACGGAGACCAGGAGGAACGGCATCCTGCGCATGACGCGCAAAATCCCGTTCTGACTGCGATCGGACGCTTGCAACTGAAATCCTCGATTTGGTCTTGGGGAGCGAACCCGAGCGTCGCTCCCCCAATGCCGGTTCCTACGGTCCGCTGTTGATCGTCCACACGAGATCGACGCGGTACACCTCGTTGGTCGGAAGCGTCCTGATCGTCGAAGGGGTGGACAGCGCGAGGCTGGTACCGCTCCAACCGGTGGTCGCCCACGTTCCCATTCCGGCGCTGCTCGCCGCGGACGCGATCTTCACGGGCGACGCGCTGTCAACGTTGCATCCGCTGGCGCATTGCAGCGCCGGCCCGGTCCCGGTGCTGCCGTTCTGAGCCGCGAAGCTCGCGCCCGTGCTCGACAGGGTCAGCGAGTTTGCCGCCAGCGTCTGGCCGCTGGTGACGTATCCCGGCCCGGAGTCGGTACCGCAGGTGGCATTCGGGCAGTACTGCTTGAAGACAGGGCTCTTGCCCGTGTTGTTGTTGCCGGTGACGGTCACGTTCCAGCCCGAGCCGCTCCCCGTCGCGTCTTGGACGGTGAAGTTCGTCATCGTCGTGTTGGTCGTCTGCGCCTGACCGTTCAACGCCAGCGCGGTCAGCGTCGGAAGCGCCGGAGCCGACGAGAACGACAGCGACCCGGCCGTCACGCTGAACTGCGTCTGGTCGTTTGCGGTTGCGGCAAGGGCGCTCGCCGGCGCCAGCGCCGCCGCTGCGGCGACGGCTGCGGCTCCACACAGCGCCTGCCTTGAAATTGAGATCACCCTTGCCTTGAACATCCGTGCTCCTGGATCGATAACGGGCCGCCGTCCGGGCGGCCTTACTGAGGCGAAGCATCGGCGGACCCCAGAAATCCTTGAATTTGGTGCGTTAGCTGACCTTCCTTGTACCGAGATGCGGTACAAATTTGTACCGGGTATCGGTACAATATCTTGGTCATGGCGGCAGCGCTCAACCCGTTTGTCTGGGACCGGCCCCTCGACGATCCGGCCAAGATCGTCGGCATGGAGGCGTTCGCCCACCACGTGGCGCTGACGCTGAAGGGGCAGACCAACGTGGCGCTGTTCGGGCCCCGCGACACCGGCAAGACCACCTTCACCAACCAGCTCGCCCTCGAGCTGGGGAGAGAACACGGCCCCGATGCGCCGCCCTTTGACGTCGTCACGGTCAACCTGCAGCGCGTCGTGAGCCTGCCGGGGTTCATCGGCTGCATCCACGACGCGATGGTCAATCACCCCGTCAAGCACGTGCGCCGGGCCGCTCAGCGCCAGATCGCGTCGCTGGAGAAGGAGATCGGGTTCGACATCAAGGTGATCAAGGGAACCGTGCGCTCCGCGGCCACCACCCCCGCCGAGAGCGCCGAGACCCTGCACGCGCAACTGCTGACCCTCCGCTCGCTCTCAGACCATCTCGTGGTGATCTTCGACGAGTTCCAGCGGCTGCGCCATTGCGCCGGGGACCCGCTCGCGATCATCCGCTCGGCGCTGATGAGCTCCGGGGCCAATCATGTCTCGCTGCTCTTCACCGGCTCGATCCGCAACGCGCTGCAGATGATGCTCGAGAGCTCCGAGCAGCCGATCTTCGGCGAGGCCGCCGAGATGCAGCTCCCGGCGATCAGCCGGCCCGACTTCCTGGAGTACCTCGACTTCCAGTTCCAGGCCACCGGCAAACCCGCGCACGAGGACGCGCTCAACTACCTGCTCGACGCCACCCAGGTCCACCCCCGCAGCACCCAGCAGATGGCCTGGCAATGCTGGTCTGCCACCGCCGACGGGGAGCCCGTGGTCCTCGACACCGCCATCGCCGCCCACGACCGGCTCGTGCGCACGATCGAGCGCTCGGAGTTCAGCGCGGTGCTCAACGTCCTCATGAGCGGCGACGAGGCCGAGGTCAACGAGGTCAGGGCGCTCCAACTGCTCGCCGACCGCGGCGGCGAGACCGTGACCAGCCGCCCCATCGTCACCCGCTACGGCTTCTCGAGCGCCTCCCGCGTCCGGCCCACGCTGGAGCGGCTGCGCCGGCGCGGCCTCATCGACGAGCGCGACGGCGTCTGGTACATCGTCGACCCGCTGTTCGCAGAGTGGCTGCGGCGCGCCTCACCACTCGCGGACGCCTATTAGTACCGCTAACCGATACAACCTTGTACCGGGTAGCGGTACAGACGACGGGATCGCTGGCCGGGGGCCCCGGACGACTCCGCACCCGAGTCACCTGACCCGATCATCATGTCGGGCGTCATGGGCGTCAGAGACGAGATCGCTGCGACGTTTGACGCGGTGAAGACTCGCGGGTTTCTCCACGCGCGCGAGATCGGTGTCGCGGAGGGCGAGATGGCGGAGGGCGAGATGGCGGAGATCGACCTCGACGCTGACCGTCCGGTGTCTGCGGCCTCGGTGATCAAGATCGTCGTCGCCGTCGCGTTTGCCCGAGCCGTCGTGTCGGGCCGGCTTGATCCACGCGAGCGCGTGGAGGTCCCGGCCGAGCTGCGCCTCGGCGGGAGCGGCACCGCCGGCTTCGCCGACTCGCCGCTGGTGAGCCTGCGCGATCTGGCGCTCCTGATGATGACCGTGAGCGACAACGCGGCCACCGATGTCATCTACGGCCGGGTCGGGCTCGACGCGATCGGCGAGGTGCTGGCCGACCTCCGGCTGGCGCGCACCCACGTGCGCAGTGACATGACCAGCGCCCACCGGCACGTCGTGCGCGAGCTGGGCTTCCCGGACACGAGCGACTTCGATGCCCGCTTGGCCGCCGCCGACCCCGAGGCCGTCCGGGCGCTCGCGTGGGTTGACCCGGCGCGGGCCAACGCCACCACCCCGCGCGACATGACGTCGCTGCTGAGGGCGATCTGGACCGACCGGGCGGGACCGCCGAAGGCCTGCGCGTTCGTCCGCGACGTGATGGCACGCCAGGAGAACACTCAGCGGATCGCCTCCGGCTTCGGCGACGGCGATGGCGTCACGACGGCGGGCAAGACCGGGACCATCCCGTTCGTGCGCAACGAGGCCGCCGTCGTCAGCTTTCCCGATAGGCGGCGGTTCGCCGTCGCGGTGTTCACGCGCTCGGACTCGCTGGCGGACCATAACCCGGCGGTCGATGCGGCAATCGGACGCGCAGCGCGGCTTGCCGTGGAGGGACTCCGCGGGTCATGAATCAGGTGTCGATCGCGCTGTTCGCCGATCCCGCGTGCCCGTTCGCCGACGCCATCAGGGCTCGTTCAATGACTCCCGCGCGAGACAAGAGTGTCGCTGCCCGTGTTGGCGGGTACGCGCCATGACATGAGGTTGGTGGATCCACCAGAGTGGCCACGAGTCATCGCCGTCGTCGGTGGAGGGCGGATGGGCAGCGGCATCGCCGAGGCGTTCGCCGCCGGCGGTCTGCAGGTCCATATCACCGACGCCGACCCTGAGCTGTCGGCAAAAGCCCGCGAGCGAGTGGTGGCGCGCGCACGGGCGGCCGTCGACAGAGGCCTGATCGACGCGGCGCTGCTTGACCGCGTGCAGCGGGTGCGCGCCTGCGATTCGATCGCTGAGGCTGTCACCGAGGCCGAGTTCGTCCTCGAGGCTGTCGCCGAGGACCTGGAGGTCAAGCACGCGGTGCTCGCAGAGATCGAGGGTGCGGTGGGCGACGATGTGGTCATCGCCACCAACACGTCGTCGTTGCCCGTGGATCGTCTCGCCGAGCCGCTGCAGCGCCCGGAGCGGTTCGTCGGCATGCACTGGTTCAACCCGCCGGAGTGGACGCCGGGCGTCGAGGTGGTCGCCGCGCCCCGCAGCGCCCCGGACGTGGTGGAGCGGCTGGTGGGGTTCCTGCGCGCGCTGGGCAAGGCACCCGCTGTGGTCAAGGCGAGCACCGGCTTTGTCGCCAACCGGCTGCAGATGGCGCTGCTCTGCGAGGCCGTCCGCTGTGTCGAGGACGGGATCGCCAGCCCGGAGGAGATCGACGAGGTCGCCCGCTCCACCTTCGGCTTTCGCCTGCCCTTCTTCGGGCCCTTCCAGATCGCCGACATGGCGGGACTCGACGTCTACGAGGCGGTCATGGCGCAGCATCGCGAGGGCCTGGGCGAGCGCTTCTTCATCCCCGAGTTGCTGCGCGAGCGCGTCGCGCGCGGCGAGAACGGAACGAGCTCCGGCGCCGGTTTCTACGCCTACGCCGAGGGCGAGCCCGAGCGGCTGCTGAGCGAACGCGATGAGCGCTACGCCGCCTTGGCCCAGCTGCTCGAGCGCTTGCCACCACAGCGCTTCACCGCACGGGGGGGCTGATGGTCGACCTCGACGTCCTCGTGGTCGGCGGCGGCGCCATCGGCGGTGTCACCGCCGCGCTGATGACCGGCCATGTGCGCAGGGTGATGGTGCTCGACGCCAACGCCGAGCACGTCGAGCGCATGCGCGACCCGGGGCTCGAGCTCGATGTACTCGGCGAGCGGCGCACGGTGAAGCTCGACGCCTACGCCGATCCGTCCGAGCTGCCTGCGGAGCCGGAGTTCGCGCTCGTCACGCTCAAGGCCGCCTACCTGCAGGCCGCGCTGCCAGGGCTGCGCGACCGCGTGGAGACGTTCGTGTCGCTGGGCAATGGCCTGGTCCAGGACCGGGTCGCGTCGCTCGTGGGCGAGGAGCGGTTGCTCATCGGCACGGTGGAGTGGGGCGCGACCAACCTGGGGCCCGGGCGTCTGGCGCAGACGACGCGCGCGCCCTTTGTCATCGGCGAGCCCGACGGGTCGGACTCTGAGCGGCTGGAACGGCTGGGCGCGGCGCTGGGGACGGCCGCCGAGGTCCGCATCAGCCACAACATCCGCGGGCAGGTGTGGTCAAAGCTGTTGCTCAACTCGACCTGGTCGGGGCTGGGCGTGGCCTCGGGGCTGCTCTACGGCGAGGTGGCCGAACATCCGGTGGGCCGGCGACTGGCCGTTGCGCTCTGGCGCGAGGGCGTCGCCGTCGGCCACGCCCAGGATCTGGAGCTGCAGGAGCTTGTGGGCGTCCCCGCGCAGGACATCGGTTCTGAGGACCCGGAGGTCTCAGACCGCGCCATCGACACGATGATCGGCCAGCTCGGGGCGACCAAGGCGTCGATGCTCCAGGACATCGAGCGCGGCGTGCCCTGCGAGGTGGACGTCATCAACGGGGCGGTGGCGGCGCGCGGCCGCGAGCACGGCGTGCCGACACCCGTCAACGAGGGGATCGTCGACCTGGTGCACTCCTACGAGGACGGCTCGGCACAGCCGAGCCCCGAGGCGTTCGACGTGCTGGCACAGCGCCTTCAGTAGGCGACGGCGTCCAGGCCCTTGAGGCCGAAGAACGCGCGCGCCTGATCGGGCGTCGCCGGCGGGCGGTCGAAGATCTCCGCGAGCCGGACGGCCTTCTCCACGAGCTCGGCGTTGGTCTGGGCGCGGGCCGCCCGCGACAGCCTGAGGTTGTCCTCCAGGCCCACCCGCATCTGCCCGCCGAGCATGATGCCCAGCGCGGCGAGCTGGTACTCGGCCGGATACCCGACGCCGGCCGCCGACCAGGTGAAGTCCTCGCCGAACAGCGACCGGGCGGTGTGGAGCATGTGCATCGTCTGGTCGACCGTGGCGTGGTTGGCGCCCAGGACGCCGAGCACGAACTGGATGTGGATCGGCGGGTCCAGCAGCCCGCGCCCCAGCAGGTGCGCGATGTTGTAGAGGTGGCCGACGTCATAGGCCTCGAGCTCGGGCTTGACCTTGGCCTCGCGGACCATGGCGCAGATGCGCTCCATGTCGGCGAAGGTGTTGCGGAAGATGTAGCCGCGGGTGTCCTCGAGGTACTCGCGCTCCCACTCGGCCCAGTTCATGTCGCGCTCGCCGATCGGGAACAGGCCGAAGTTGATCGAGCCGGTGTTGAAGGTGGCCATCTCGGGCTGGCACTCGGTCAGCACCGCGGCCCGCTCGTCGATCGTCATCCCCTGCCCCCCGCCGGTGGTGGGCTGGACGATCACCGGGCAGCGCTCCTTGATGCCGCTCAAGACCTGTCCGGAACAGTCCGAGGTCGCTGCTGGGCCGGCCCGTCTCGGGCTCGCGCACGTGTATATGTACGATCGCGGCCCCGGCCTCGTAGGCGCCGACGGCTGACTCGATGATCTCTTCGGGCGTGACCGGGATCGCCTGGCTCTGCGTCGGCACGGTCATGCCGCCGGTGATGGCGGCCGAGATGATGACCTCGTCCATTTAGCTCAGACCTCGTTCGCGGGCGGCCAGGACAGCGAGCAGGATCACGACGCCATACAGGATGTCGCGGGTGGCGTCCGAGACCGAGATCGCGGTGAGCACCGAGGTCAGCAGGGCCAGGAAGATGGCGCCGCCGAAGGTGCCGGTGTAGTGGCCGCGGCCGCCGAGGATGGAGGCGCCGCCGATGACCACCGCCGCGATCGATGGGAGCAGATACTGGTCGCCCATCCCGAGGAAGCCCTGGCTGGAGGAGGCGGTGAGCAGGATCCCTGCCAGCACCGAACAGAACCCGGAGATGGCGTAGACACCGATGATCACCCACGGCACGCGGACGCCGGAGAGCCGGGCCACCCGCTCGGAGTTGCCGACGGCGTAGGTCCGGCGGCCGCCGGTGCTCCGGCTCATGATCAGCCCGACGATCACCGCGAAGGCGACGAGCGCGATGACGATGATGGGGATCCCGGCCACGTGTTTGTTCATCACGTCGCTCAGCAGCGGCGGCGCGCTGCCGGTGGGGGTGCCGTTGGTGCTCAGCAGCACGATGCCTTGGGCCACCGAGTTCATGGCGATGGTGACGATCACCGGCGCGATCCCCAGGAAGGTGACCGCGGCTCCGTTGATCGCCCCGAGCCCGAGGCCGACGCCCAGCAGGGCGGGGAGCGCCCAGATCAGCGCTGAGTTGCTCCCGCCGGTCCACTTGGCGATCATCACGCCGCCGAGGGTCATCATCCACGGGATCGAAAGGTCGATCCCGCCGGTGAGGATGACCAGGCCCTGCCCGGCCGCGGCCACGGCGATGAACGACGCCGCGGTGACGATCGTCCAGACGTTGTCCAGGGTCTGGAAGCCGGGGTCCACGATCCAGCGCGAGGCGATCCACAGCACGACGATCGCCAGCCACACAGGCGCCCAGGGGGCGGCGCGGAGGGCTCGCCCGGCTTTTTGCAGCGGCTGGGGCCGGGGACCGTCGCTGCGGCGGGTGGGGGCGGTGGCGGTGGCCATCAGCCGCGCCTCGGCCTCCAGCGCTTGACCGTCGAGTTGAGCAGCACGGCGAGCGCGAGCACGATCCCCTCGACCAGCCCGGTGGAGAAGGTGTTGATGCCGAGCACGAAGATGATCGCGATGAGCATCGAGACGATCCACGCGCCGATGATCGAGCCGATGGCCGAGCCCTCGCCGCCGCCGAAGCGCGTCCCGCCGAGGACGACCGCGATGAACGGCGCGAGCAGGAAGCTCGTCGCGGTGCCCGGGTCGCCCGAGCCGGTCTCGGCGGTGTAGAAGACGCCCGCGAGGCCGTAGAAGAGCCCGGCCAGCGTGTAGGTGGCCAGCAGGCGCTTTTCGATCGGGATGCCCGACATCCGCGCTGCCTCCTTGTCGCCGCCGATGGCGTACAGCGCGGCGCCCAGGCGGGTGCGTTTGAGCGCCAGCCAGGCCACGGCGCCGAGCAGGATGACGATCAGCCCGCGCGGGATCACCGTCACACCGGTCAGCGCATTGGTGAAGCTCTGTGGCACAGCCCCGCCGGGCTGGGGGAGCACGCCGAGGGCGATGCCGCTGAAGATGAACAGCGTGGCGATGGTGACGATGATCGACTGCAGGCGCACGTAGGCGACGAGGATCCCGTTGACGAACCCGCAGGCGCTGGCGATGAGCAGGACGAGCACCACCCACAGGACGTCGTGCCCCGTGTGGCCGGTCAGGCGCGTGGCCAGCAGCACGTTGACCAGGCCGATGATCGCTCCCACCGACAGGTCAAAGCCGCCGGTGAGCACGACGAGCGTCTCGCCGATCGCTGCCAGGGCCAGCGGCGCGGTGTCGTTGCTGAGCGCCTGGATGGTGAACGAGGAGAACAGCGTGGCGAAGAACGCGTAGACGATGAACATCACCACCAGCACGGCCGCGGCAACGACGGTGCCGTCGGTCCAGTGACGCCGGGCGACGCGGATGGGAGCCGAAGAGGAGAGGGCGCTCACAGCGTCGCCTCCTCGCGGTGGTCGGCACCGACGATCGCGCCCAGCACGTTGGTCTCGGTGAGCTCGTCGCCTTGGAATTCGCCCGTGACGTGCGCGCGGTAGAAGGTGACGACGCGGTCGCACAGCCCCACGACCTCGGTCAGGTCGCTGGAGTAGATGAGCATCGAGCAGCCCTCGTCGGCGAGCGCCTGAATGAGCTTGTAGATCTCGAACTTGGTGGCGACGTCGACGCCGCGCGTCGGGTCGTAGAGCAGCATGAAGCGCGCCCCGGCGAGGACCCATTTGCCGATGACCACTTTCTGCTGGTTGCCGCCCGAGAGCTGGCCGACCTCGCCGCCGACGACGCCCGGGTCGAGGTTGAGGCGCTCCGCGGTCTCACTCGCGCGGCTGCGAAGGTGGCGTTCGTTGATCCAGCCATGACTGGCCAGCCGGCCGAGCGACGGGATGGCCATGTTGGTGGCGGTGGACAGAGCGAGGAACAGGCCCTCGGTCTTGCGGTCCTCGGGGACCAGCGAGATGCCGAGGTGCGAGTCGATGGCGTCGCGCGGTGAGCGGATCTGCACCGGGTGGTCATCGATGAGGATCTCGCCGCTGTCCGAGGGCAGCACCCCGAAGAGGCTGAGGAAGAGCTCGCGCTGGCCCTGGCCGTCGAGGCCGGCGACCCCGAGGATCTCGCCTTCTCTGAGTTCCAGGTCGACGTCGTGGAAGGCCCCTTGATGGGCGAGGCCTTTGGTCCTGAGCTTGACGGGGCGGTCCTGAGGCGGGCGGCGGTCCGGGAACGCCTGGTCCATCGAGCGGCCGATCATCATCTTGACGACCTCGTCCTCATCCGCCTCGTCGATGGTGAGCTCGCCGACCGCCTCTCCGTTGCGCAGGACGGTGGCGTGGTCGCAGTGCTCGCGGACCTCGCCGAGCCGGTGGGTAATGAACACCAGCGTGGTGTTCCTGTCCCTGAGCTTTGAGAGCAGGTTTCTGAACCAGTCGGCGGCGCCCTCGCCGAGGGCGGATGTCGACTCGTCCAGGAAGAGCAAGCGCGGCTCGTGGCGGACCGCCTTGGCGATCTCGACCATCTGGCGCTCGGGCAGGGTGAGATCCTCGACGCGCCAGTCGGGTGAGACGTCGGGGACGTCGCACGCGTCGAGGAGCTGCTGCGCTTGGCGATGGAGCTCGCGCGGGCTGTGGGGCTCGATGCCGAGCAGCAGGTTGTCGGCGACGGTCAGCGTCGGGACCAGCGAGAGCTCCTGGAATGCCGTGCCGATGCCCAGCTCGGCCGCCTTGGCCGGAGTGGCGATCCGTCGCATGGTCTGGCCGAAGACCTCGATCTCGCCCTCGTCGGGGCGGGTGATGCCGCTGACGATCTTGACCAGCGTGGACTTGCCCGCGCCGTTCTCGCCGATTAGCGCGTGCGCCGATCCGGCGGTGATGTCGAAGGTCACGCCATCGAGCGCGACGGTGGCGCCGTAGCGCTTGACCACGTCACGGACGGCTAGGGCAGATCCTCCCTCGGAGTCTCCCATCGTGGTTCTAGGCGTACCCGGGGACGCATGTGTAAAACCTCGTCGCGAGGGAAAACGAAGAGGTATGGGAGAGAGAGCCATCCGACGGCTCGTCATTCTTTTCGCCTGCCTCGCGGCAGCCGGGTGCGCCTCGGCCTCGGCCGAGCAGGGCCTCCACAACGGCAACCCGCACCGGGTGTTCAAGGTCGCCCTGTCGATGAGCTACGTCGGCAACGACTGGCAGATCGAGGCCAAGAATCTCGTGGCGGCCGAGGCCGCGACGCCGCCCTACAACCACGAGGTCCAGTTGCACACCTACGTGGCGGGCGCGGCCGGGGCGGGCGGCGCCGACGTCAACAGCCAGATCGAGCAGATGCAGCAGATGATCGCGGCCGGCTATGACGCGATCATCACCTTCCCCATCTCCCCCACCGCGTTGGATCCGGTGATCAAGCAGGCCTGCGACCGCGGGGTGATCGTCATCGCCTACGACGGCGCGGTCACCGAGCCGTGTGCCTACAACGTCCACATCAACCAGTTCGCGGCCGGCAAGTTCACCGCGCAGTGGCTGGCCAAGGCGCTGCACGGCAAGGGCAACATCGTCGAGGCCAACGGGGTGGCGGGGACCTCGGTGGACACCGACCGTCGCGCGGGCGCCGCATCAGTTTGGAAGCAGCACCCGGGCATCCACGTGATCGCCCAGTTCGCCGGCAACTGGGACCAGGCCGACACCCAGCAGGGCATGGCCCGGGTCCTGGGCGCCGACCACAACATTCAGGGAGTGTGGGGCCAGGTGGGGTTCGGGATCCTGCAGGCCTACCGCGCGGCCGGGCGCAAGTTCGTGCCGACCACCGGCGAGTCCGAGAACGGCTTCCGCGACGCGATGGCCGACCACCAGGTCCAGGGGATTTCCTACGGGTCACCGCCCTACACCGGCGCCTATGCGCTGAAGGAGGCGGTGGCGATGCTTCAGGGCCATCACATGCCCAAGCTCATGACGGTCCCGCTGCCGTTGAACACGGCGTCGCAGCTCAAGCGCTGCACCAATGTGATCAGCGGCTGCAACGTCTTCCCGTCGAGCACGGCGCCGAGCACCGGGTTCTTCGACGACTTCTACGAGAAGGCCCTGGCGCCCGAGCTCTGCCTCTCAGCGGCGGTCAGCGGCCAGCCGTGTCCCGGCAAGACCGCCAAGCCGCCCACCGGCAAGCCCTTCCCGTCAAACGCAACCTCGAGGGCGTGATTTGAGAGATGACGAGTACGAGTGATTCCGCTGTGACCCCAGCCGCGCAACTCGGCCCTACGGAGGTTGCCGCCGCCATGAGCCTTGCCCGCGAGGGGAAGGTCTACGACCTCGACTGCGTCCGCTTTCCCGGAATGCCCTTGTTTCCCGGGCACCCGCCGTTCCAGGTCTTGTCCTACCGGAGTCCGCGGGGCCTCGAGAACCAGGCCGACCAGGAGTGGCTGGGAGAGAACTCGGTCCGGTTCGCCTGGCAGAGCGAGATGGTCATGGGCACGGTGCACTCGGGGACTCACATCGACGCCCTATCGCACATCACGTGCGGCGATGAGCACTCGTGGTTCGGTGGCGGAAACGCCGAGCACGACCTCGGCGACTTCGGGCCTTTGCGGGATGACGCTTGCGATATCCCGCCGATCATTACTCGGGGCGTGTTGCTGGACGCAGCGGGCTTCCGGGGCGTTGAGGCCTTGCCCGCGCATGACCCGATCGGTGCTTCCGAGTTGGAAGCTGTGTGTGCCGCGCAGGGGGTTTCGGTTTCGCCTGGGGACGTTGTCCTGGTGCGAATGGGGTATTTGAGCGGCTGGCCCGACCCGGATTTCATCGCCGAGCACGAGCAGGCAGGCATCGACCGCGAAGCCGCGCTGTGGCTCGCCGAGCAGGGCGTCGTCGCCGTGGCCGGCGACACGGAGTCGCTGGAGGTCCTGCCGTCCACGGTGCCCGGCAACCCGCATCCGGTCCACATCGCACTGTTGGTCGAGCGGGGCATCTTCATCCTCGAGATGGTCAACTGCGAGGAGCTCGCGCGCGACAAGGTCTACGAGTTCTGCTTCATGTGCCTGCCGCTGTCGATCCGGGGGGCCACCGGATCAATGGTCCGGCCTGTCGCGGTCGTCTGACCCACGGGGTCCTGCTCAGGCGAAGCTCGGGCGGTCGGTGTAGCCACCAACGACAGCCACGAGGAACAAGGAGAGACCGGGCCGGTGCGGCGGGTCGCGCGAGAGTGACCGCCGGCTCCGCCGGCTCCGCCGGCTCCCGCTAGAGCCGCCGCGGTGCGTACGCAGCACCCGTCGACGTCGCCCGCATTTTGGTCACACTTACCCGCGCAAGCGGCGATCCCTTACGGGGCGGTGCGATCGCCCGGCGTGCGCGCCGGCGGACGAGTGGTCCGTCGCTAACGCGATCGCTGGCTTCGCGCTGGCCGGAGCGCCGAAGCGATCGTCCGCGACGCGATCGCCGGACGCTCCAGATTCCGCGGATTTACAAATGCGGCTTCGTTACGTACGCGCCGATAGACGCGAGTCCGTTGCCGCGAGACAGCGAGCGGTTTGACCATCGCGGCCGGCTTGCGGCGAGCCAGGGGCTGTGAACGCCATCGACTTGCTGACCATCCAGCTGTCCCCTGCGGCATGTCCCGCTCGTCTCACAAGCAGCCTGAAGCCGACAGAAACGATTGGAGCCAACGATGCGCAAGATCACCGAGTCAACCTTCGTCTCGCTCGACGGCGTGACCGAAGACCCACGCGCCTGGGCGATGGGTTACTTCAACGAGAACGCCCAACAAGCAGCCCTCGAACAGTTGCAAGCCAGCGACGGGATGCTGATGGGACGAGGCACGTACGAGTACTTCACCGCGGCCCTGCCAACCGGCAGCCCGTACGCCGACGCGATCAACGCGATCCGCAAGTACGTGTTCTCCTCCACCCTGCAGAGAGCGGACTGGAACAACTCCACGATCATCGGCGACGACCCCGTGGCCGCCGTGAACGAGCTCAAGCACCAGGACGGCCGTGACCTCATCATGTACGGGCACGGGCGACTCAGCCAAACCCTGCTCGAGCACCACCTCCTCGACGAAATCCGATTCGCGGTTCACCCACTGCTACTCACCGGGCGAGCCGCTGGTCGTGGCAACGGGCAGACGCCCCCGCTGAAGCTCATCGCCGCAACCCCACTGCCGAGCGGCGTCGTCGCCCTCTCCTACCAGCCGGACCAAAGCTGAACCGGATGAGCCACGCGGGTCCCCAGCCCGCTGGCCGACACAGGGGCCGGCAACGGGGCCGCCCAGTCAATGGGCGATCCGTGGATGCGTGACCGGGGTGCGGCCCTCCGCCCCGTCGGTGCCGACCGGCTCGGCTTTCGCGCCGTCGCCATTAGGATGATCCGGCCTGAGAGTCTCAAATCGCGAAAGCAGTCGTCGCGAGTTGCGAGGTTCCCCGCGCGTCTGCAACCTCGGGACCCTCGTCTGCTCACCCAGGCACGAGCGATCCGACCCGCCGGCGCAATCCGCGTGCGTCTTTCATGCCGTTCGACGCCGAGGACCGGCCAGCTTCACCGCCGCGTCACGTCGGCACATGACATCTCTCGGCGACAACCAGGTCGCGAATCGCCGGTTCGTGGGATCGCGTTCGTCTGCTCGCCGCCGCTTGAGCGGACGCGTGCCTGGCCACGGAGCCGTGGCGCCGTCTCACGCCCACCGATACGCGTGCCTTAGGTAGAGTCCGGGCGTGCCGAGCGTGGCCGAGGACCTAAAGCGGGTTCCGCTATTCAGTGGACTTAGCCAGCGGCAGCTGCGCCAGTTGGTCAAAGACTTCGGTGAGCGTCGCGTTCCCGCCGGCACGCTGCTGGCTCAGCAGGGGGAGATGAGTGGTGTCGCCTTCTTCGTCATTGCCGAGGGCGAGGCCGCCGTCATCGTCGATGGCGCGCGGGTCGCCACGTTGGGGCCTGGCGACTATTTCGGCGAACTCGCGATGATCAGCCAACGCGAGCGCATCGCGACGGTCGAGGCGCTGACGACGATGCGCTGCCACACGATCCGATTCTGGGATTTCAGGGCGTTCGCGAAGAAGAACCCTGACGTGATGTGGAAGCTCCTCCAGCATCTCGC
The DNA here is from genome assembly GCA_963758035.1 of uncultured Actinomycetota bacterium. Taxonomy (GTDB): domain Bacteria; phylum Actinomycetota; class Thermoleophilia; order Solirubrobacterales; family Solirubrobacteraceae; genus Palsa-465. Next base: position 61,840 of record CAVWTW010000007.1, on the reverse strand, counting down.
CGGAATCCTGTTCGAGGTGCAGAGTCGTCACGGTGCGCGACAAGCCGAGAGTGCGTCCCCCTAAGGCTGGGCTGTCTAGATCCCGTACGGCTCGAAAAGCAGCGGCACCACCACCGTCGCTGCTCTGAGACGTCGGCGGTCACACGCGCGAGCCGACGTCGGGCTCGCAGTCCGATGTTCGCGGTCGTCTGTGCTGACGGTCGCTTTTACCGAGGCGCCGGCGGACAGCTGGAGAGTGCAACGCCCAGATAGCAGTCGCGCCTTGGCGCCGCGGTCCACGATCGGGTCGCCACGGAGTCGATCGCCCGAGCTGCACGAGCCGCACGAGCGAAAGCGTGAGCTGCGGCCAATAGACGAGCCGGGTACAACGTAGGGAGCCAGGTGCCGACGCCGTCGGACGAGCACTTCCGTGGAAGCGCTCGACGGGTCGCATCGTTTCGGGGTGGGCGGATGCTGGTGATGCGACCGTCCGCCTCAGGAGCCTTGCTCTCGCCCACGATCGCCGTCGCGGCGCCCTGCGCGGGGTCGCGAGTCACCAGTCAGCTCCGGGCCTCATGTTCGAGCGTCGGGCGTCAGGTCAAAAGCGCGCGGCAGACCTCGACGTGGAACATGGTGGCGTAGCCCAGATCGTCGACGTGAACTCGTTCATCGTGCCCGTGCACGCCCGCGGCGGCGACCGCGTAGGGCGTGGTCCGCATCGGCCAGAACCCGTAGGCAACCGAGCCAAACGCCGCGCGCAGGTAGTGCGAATCGGTGAAACCGCTGCACAGCGTAGGCAACAAGATCGCGTCGGGGTCGTGGGTTTGGACGAAGGCCTGGCAGGCATCAAACAGCGGGGACGCGATCGGCGAGAGCGTTCCTCCAGTGAGGGGCTCGAGCACTTCGAGCTCATACGGCGCATCGTCACCGAGGGCCTGGCGCAGTTCCGCGAGCAGGGTGTCGATCGAGGTTCCCGGAAGCACGCGGCAGTCGCAGTCAACGCTTGCGCGCGCGGGCAGGACGTTCAACGCTTCAGAACCGTGCAGGCGAGTTGGCGCGATAGTCGTGGAAAACAGCGGCTCGAGCAGTTCACCGAAGGCGCTATGCAGTTGTCTCGCCCGTGCGATGTCAGCATCGAGATCCTCGCCGAGTGGGCCGATGAGGGCTTGCAGCATGGCCTGCGTGACGGGTAAGAGCCGGCGGCGCGGACGATAGGCAACCAGCCGGCCGATCAGCTCCGCAAGCGTCGGCACGGCATGGGGTACGCCATAGGGACTGCTGGAGTGCCCAGGGGTACCCAATGCCGTCACGCGAATGGTGGCCGCGGCCTTCTCACCCACATTCAACGTCACGATCGTCCGCCCATCATCCAAAAGGAGCCTCTCGGCGGCACCCTCGTTCAGCACGTACTCGGTGGCCAGATCGGGCCGCTGGTCCACCAGCCACGACATGCCCACCCCGTTGGTCCCATCCTCCTCGTCGGCCTCGGCGATGAACACCAGGTCGCCAGACAGCGGCATCCCGCTGCGAGCTATTTCCGCGACAGCGACTGCCCGCGTGGCCGTCTCGTTCTTCATGTCGCACGCCCCGCGACCCCAGACGTACCCCTCCTCGTCCAGCACACCGGCAAACGGCGGGTGCGTCCAAGCGTCGGCCTGCGCGGGAACCACGTCGGTATGACCGAGCAGCATCAGCGACGGACCCGAGCCGCTACCAGGAATCCGTGCCACCAGGTTCGCTCGGTCCGGATCCCGCGCCACCAGCTCACACGCGACGCCGTTGGCCTCCAAGTAGTCACGCAGCAGCCCAGCGGCTGGCGTCTCGTGCCCCGGAGGATTCGACGTGTTGACCCTGAGCAAGGCACGCAGCAACTCGGTCGCCTCATCACGCAACGCGTCCGCATCCACACGCCGAAACCTACGCGAGATACTTGCTACGCGCCCGCCGCGGTCGGGCTGAGCAGCCCGTCGAGCAGCGCATCGTTCCACGTGGCCAGCGCCCGGGCGCGCTGGCTGTAGACGTGCAGCGGATAATCGAGCGTAAAGCCGATCGCACCGGTGGCCTGGTGACATGCTGCGCAGGCCTCGGTGATCGCCGGGCCCGCGTAGGCCAGCGCATCGGCGGCCGCAGCCTCACCGGCCAGCAGTTGCACTCCGCGCACCGCGGTCGCCGCGTCAGCTAAAAGCTGCTGCACCGGGCCCAGCGCGGCCAGCGCGCTTCCGAACGCGCGGCGCTGACCGACGTAGTCAGTCGTTATGCCAAGCGCGGCCCTGCCGAGCCCGGCCAGGTAGCCGACCATGGCCGCGGTCCAGGCAGCCGCCGCGGGCAGCCACACCGCATCGCGCACCTCCACCGCCGATCCCAACTCCAGGGCGCGATGCACGTCGAGACCGCCGGCCGAGGCCGCCGGCGCGGAACGCAGGACCACCCGGCGCACGACCCTGTCATCAACGCGCGTGAGCGCTTCGGGCTCCGCCCCCGGCGAGCGAAATAACTCTCCGGCCATCGGGCTGCCACCCAGCAACCGGTCGACCTCGCTCACTGGAGCCGCCCGCCGGCCCAGCTCAACCGCCCCCAGCCCGGCGCAGCTGACAAGCTCCGGCTCGCTGCCGAGCGTCCCCCAGCCGAGCTCATCCAGGTGGGCGGTCAGGCTCCGCGGCCACGGCCCCGACGTTGGCCGGTGGCGATCCAGCACCCCGGCGACGCTTTCGGCAAACGCGCGCGCCTCGATCGCGCCGCCGGTCAGGCCTGCGGATGACGACACTGTGCCAGTACCTCCTCGGTGTGCTCGCCCAGTCCGGGGATCCCTCGCCTGGGCGGAGTGGCGAGGCCCTCGATCTTGAACACGGAGCCCAGCAGCCTCACCGCGCCGACCCCGTCGTGGTTAACCGCGTGCACCAGACCGTTGGCCTGCACCTGGTCATCCTCAAACAGCCGGCCCAGCGGGCGGACCTCTGACGCCGGCACCCCGGCTGAGCGGAAACGCTCTACCCAGACCGCGGCCGGCTCGGCGGCGATGCGCCGCTCGAACTCCCGGACCAGGGCGAGCCGCTGCGCGCGCTCCGGCTCGTCACCGGGGGGCGCCTGCGGGTTGGCTGCCCACGGGTCCTGGATCCCCAGCACTCCGGCCGCGGCCAGACGCTGGCGCTCCCGCAGGCAGGCGAGGACAAAGAAGCCGTCGGCGGCGGCATAGGCGCGGTAATAGGGCTCCAGTTCGTCAGCGGTCTGCTGGGCGCGGGCCTGCCGTTTCAGGTCCTCGGCCGTGGCCGTCCCCGGCCCGTCGCGGTCGCGCACGTGGGCGGGCGCGGGCGGGTCCCCGTCAATCGCATCGACGGACACGAATCGCTGCGCCTGAACGGCGAGCGCGGCGCCCAGCAACGAGACCTCCAGTCCCGCTCCGCCGCCGTCGCTGCGGCGCTCGCGTTCCACCACGCCGGCGAGCACGGCGATCGCCGCCAACAGCCCGGCGGTGACATCGGCCATGGCGATCCCGCCGGCCCGCCGGGGGACGCCCTCAGAGCCCCGCGCGTTGGCCAGCAGCAGTCCCGACAGGGCCTGGGCAACCAGATCGAAGGCGGTCAGCGACGCGTCAGGGCCATCGCTGCCCAGCGCCGAGACACAGCACCAGACCGCCGCGGGGTTGACCGCCCGTACGGACTCGCGGTCAAGTTCGAACTCCCGCGCTCGGCCGGGCGGGATGTTGTGCACCACCGCGTCGGCCGTCCGGATCAGCGCCCGGCTGGCCAGCAGGCCCTCCTCCCCCTTGAGGTCGAGCACGACCGAGCGCTTGTTGCGGTTGAGCGCGTAGAAGTAGCGGCTCTCGCCGGGGGCGAACGGCTCGTAGCGACGCCAGGCGTCACCCGTGGGCGGCTCGACCTTGACCACGTCAGCCCCCAGGTCCGCGAGCAGCATGCCGGCGAACGGCCCGGCCACGTATTGGGCGTACTCGACAACCCGGATTCCCTCCAGCGGAAGCCTGTCCGACGCCGGCGCTCCAGTCATCGCGGGGGAAAGCCGAGTTCTCGCCGGGCGATCACGGCGCGCTGGATCTCAGCCGCACCGCCGGAGATGGTCGTCGCCACCGATGCGCGCTGAAAGGCCGCGACTCGACCCGGCAACGTCTCGATCCCCTCCTCCAACAGGCCTGCGGGGCCCAGCACGTCCACGGCAAAGGCAGCGACCGCCTGCATCAGCTCGGCGACCGAGAGCTTGGCCATCGAGCTCTGCGCGCTGGCCGGCCGCCCAGCGTCGAGCAGCTCAGCGGCACGGCGCCCGTGCAGCCGGGCGGCGCGGGCCGCACCGCGCAACCGACGCAGCGCCCGCTGCGCGCCACGCGAACCCGCTGTCAGCGGCGCCAGCGCGTCCAGTAACCAGAAGATCGTGCCGACCTTCTCGCTGGTCACCCGCTCGTAGTCCAGCGTGCCCATCAGCACCCGCCAACCCCCGTGAAGCTCGCCGACCAGGTGTGCGGCGGGGACCTCCACCTCGTCGAGCTCCAGTTCGCCGAGGGTGCCGCCGCCCAGCGTCTTGTGGGTCGTTACCGTGATCCCGGGCGTGTGGATGTCGGCCACCAGCACCGAGACTCCCCGGTGCCGCTCTCGCTCCGGGTCGGTGCGCACGGCCAGGTAGACCCAGTCGGCGTACTCGGCGCTCGAAGTCCAGATCTTGCGCCCGGAGACCACGAACCGGTCCGCCTCACAGCGAGCCCGCGAGCGCAGGGAGGCGAGATCCGAGCCGGCATCGGGCTCAGAGAACCCCTGGCAGAAGAGAAGCCGCCCGGCGGCTATCTCGGGGATCAGCCGCTCCTGCAGCTCCGGGCCGGCAAATCGGAGCAGCGCATTGCCGATCGTCTTGACTGACAGCAAATAGCCCGACAGCGGCAGCCACCAGTAGCCGAAACGTTCCTCACAGGCCAGGGTGTGGAGCGAGCTGAGGCCGCGGCCACCCAAGTCGCGAGGCCAGTGCACCCCGATCCACCCGTCCTGGCCCAAAGCCTCGTAGACAGCCCGCGAGTCGCCGTCGGAGGGCATCCCCTGGTGGCGCAGCTGCGGCTCGTCGGCCACGATGTCGCACAGCGACTCGGCGAATCCAGCGGCGGCAGCCGCCAGCTCCTCAACTCCAACCGACTCCCCGGTCCGCACTGTCATGAATGAGCTCCGGCCATGCCCATATCCCGGTCGATCCCCCGCGCGGCATCAACCAACCCACGTGTCAGCGCAGCCCGGAACTCCAAGGTGGCGCGCCCGGCCGGCAGCGACACGTTGACGGCGGCGGTTCCAGGGCCGTCGATCCAGCGCACCGGCACGGCGATCGATACCAAGCCGACCTCGTATTCCTCTTCGGAGACCGCCACGCCCGCATCACGAATCGCTGCCAGGTCGGCGGCCAGATCGCTCCATGTGGTGATGGTGCGATCGGTACGTCGCTCGTACGGCTCATCCCCAAGCGCGGCCCGGGCGACGCCCGAGGGCAGCTGCGCGAGCAGACACTTGCCCAAGGCCGTGCAGTGCGCCGGCAGCCGCATCCCCACCGTGGCCCGTGATGTGAGGACTCGGTCCGCGGCCTCGCTCAGAACGTAGACGATCTCTGGGCCCTGGAGGACCGCCGCGTTCACCGTCTCCCGCAGTTCGGAGGCGAGCCGGCTGAGGTGGGGACGCGCCACCTCGGGGAGCTGCAAGCCCCCGAGCAGGGCAGGCGTGAGACGGGCCATCCCCAGACCCAGGCGGAGCCGGCGCGTAGCCGAGCTGCGGTCCAACCACCCTCGCTCGGTCAGCACCGCCACCAGCCGGTGCACCGTGGGCATCGGCACGTTCAGGGCCTCCGAGATCTCCTTCTGAGACAGCTCGGGTCCGTCCACCGCGAACAACTCCAGGATGTCCAGCCCGCGGGCCAAGGTCCCCACAGAACTTTCATTTATCGAAACTTGCTTTCGCATACTGATCGCGGTTACTGTACGTTCCGCATGAGCCCGCGTCAATCTCAGGCCACGCCGACCGAGGTCACTGGGCGGGCGGTGCACGTGATCGACAACGACTGGGTGCCGCTTCGCGACGGCGTCCGCCTGGCCATTCGCGTATGGCTCCCCGAGGACGCGGAGGATCGTCCGGTGTCGACGATTCTCGATTCGGTCCCGTACCGCAAGAGCGACGGGACCGCCGTCGGTGACGCCGCCTGGGGGACCTACTTCGCCGCCCATGGATTCGCATTTGCGCGGGTCGACCTGCGAGGCAGCGGGGATTCGTCAGGGCTGCTGGAGGACGAGTATTCGGAAACGGAGCAGGACGACGCCGAACAGGTGATCGCATGGCTTGCCGAGCGGCCGTGGTGCACCGGAGCGGTGGGCATGATCGGCGTGTCCTGGGGCGGCTTCGCCGCTCTGCAGATGGCCGGGCGCCATCCGCCTGCGCTGCGAGGCGTGGTGGCCATCCACGCCAGCGAGGACCGCTACGCCGACGACGTCCACTACATCGGCGGATGCGTGTCGGCGATGGACATGAGCCAGTGGGCGACGTCAATGCTGGCCTACCTGAACCAGCCGCCGGACCCGGCGGTGGTCGGCGAAACGTGGCGCGCGGCGTGGCTGGAGCGGTTGGAGAACGCCCGGGCGTTCATCGAGCCGTGGCTCAGCCACCAGCGGCGCGACGCCTACTGGCAGCAGGGATCACCCTGCGAGGACTACGGCTCGATCCACTGCCCGGTCTACGCGGTCGGCGGCTGGAGCGACGGTTACCGGGACATGGTCCTGCGTCTGGTCGAGCACGTGAAGGCCCCGGTCCGGGGCCTGATAGGTCCGTGGGGCCACACGTGGCCGGAGGCGGGGAGGCCGGGCCCGGCCATCGGGTTCCTGCAGGAGTGCCGGCGGTTCTTCGCCGCCAGCCTGAATGGCGAAGACAACGGCTTCTTCGAGGAGCCACAGCTGATCAGCTACATGCAGGAGGCGGTCCCGCCGGCTGGCTCCTACACCGAGCGGCCCGGGCGGTGGGTAGCAGACCCGTGCTGGCCGTCCCCGTCTATCAGCGCCTGGACGCACACGATCGGGGCTACGGCGCTCGGAGACGACGACAGCGCGGCGGCCAGGACCATCAGCAGCCTGCAGTCGACCGGAGTCGACGGCGGAGTGTGGTGCGGCGACGGCAGCCCGGCCGACTACGGGCTCGACCAGCGCTTCGAGGACGGCAGCTCGCTGTGCTGGGACACCGCGCCGCTGTCAGAGCGGGTCGAGATCCTGGGCAAGGGCGAGGCCCACCTGGAGGTGAGCGTGGACAAGCCCTGGGCGCTTGTGGCGGTGCGCGTGTGTGACGTGGCCCCGGACGGGGCCTCCACGCTGATCGCGCGCGGACTGCTCAACCTGAGCCGCCGTGAGGGCCACGACCGCAGCGTCCCGATGCCGGTCGACGAGCCGGTGCTGGTGCGCGTCCCGCTGCAGGCGACGGCGTACGCCATCTCGCCCGGGCATCGGATCCGTCTGGCCGTGTCAAACACCTACTGGCCGATGGCCTGGCCGTCACCTGAGGCGACGAGGCTCACCGTCCACTGCGGACCGAAGAGCAGGTTGACGCTGCCGCGGAGAACCCGGAGCGACCTCGACGAGGCTCTCACGCCCTTCGGGGCACCGGAGACGGGCACCGCACTGCCTACCGAGATCACGAGACTCCGTAAGGGCGGCCGCAGCCTTCGCCGGAGCCTTCATGATGGGACGACCGAGGTCGAGTTCGACTGGCACGGCTCCGGCATCCGGATCCTCGCCACGAACACCGAGATGACCGAGGACAGCATCACGACCTACCGCATCGCCGAGGGCGATCCGCTGTCGGCCACCGTGATCTGCCGGGTCACGGTGACGCTGGTCCGCCCCGACTGGAACATCGAGGTCCGAGCGCAGAGCACGATGACCTGCGACGCCCGGGAGTTCCTCGTCACGTCGACGCTCGACGCGTTCGAGGACGAGGTCCGGATCCACGCGCGTGCGTTCACGCACCGATTCCCGCGCGACGGCGCCTGATGACCCTCACCGAACCCCCGCCCGGGGAGAGCACCGAGACCGCCGGGAGACCGACGATCCCCTGGACCTGGTACTCGGATCCGGCGATCCTGGCCGCGGAGATGGACCGCATCTTCCATCGGTCCTGGCTCTACGCCGGCCACCTCGGTGAGCTGCAGGGCCCGGGCAGCTACTTCGCCTCGGCCACCGGTCCGGTGCCGATCGTGATCACGCTCGACGCCGACAACACGCTCAGGGGCTTTGTCAACGTGTGCCGGCACCGCGGCGCAATCGTCGCCACCGAGGCGCGCAAGCGCGGCACGATGCAGTGCCCATATCACGCCTGGACCTACGGTCTGGACGGTGTGCTGCGGGCCGCGCCGCGCGCGGATAGAGATCCCGCGTTCGATTCCGGCTGCCTGGGCCTGCGGCCGGTATCGGTCGGCACCTGGGGGCCGTTCGTGTTCGCCAACCCGGACCCGAGGGCCGAGCCGCTGCGCGACGCGCTCGGAGACCTGCCGCAGGAGGTCGCCGAGCACGGACTCGACATCGACTCCCTGCGCTTCCACCGGCGGTTCCCGTACGAGATCCGGGCCAACTGGAAGATCGCCGTCGAGAACTACCTCGAGTGCTACCACTGCGCGGTCAACCACCCCGGGCTGGTGCAGGTGCTCGATGAGCGCCGGCTCGAGTTGCGCGCCGTCGGCCTGCGGACCAGCCAGTTCGCGCCGGTGCATCCACGCGCGCTGGACGGTCGCGCCCCGATCGACGCCCACGGGGAAGTCGGCTCGGCGCAGAACCATCTGTGGTTTCCGACCCTCAAGTTCAACGTGCTCCCCGGCCACCCGAATCTGTCGATCGGGCCGGTGTGGCCGACCGGTCCTGTCAGTACGGGCGGCTACCTGGACTACTGGTTCGGCGAGGCGGTCGACCCGAAGTGGATCGACGACGTATACGTGATGGACACCCAGGTCGGCGAGGAGGACACGGCCCTGGTCGAGGCCGCCCAGCACGGCAGCTCGATCGGGTTGATCGAGCGGGGCTGGGTGCTGGGGGGCCCCGAGACGCTGATCGGGCACTTCCAGGACTACGTTCGCGAGCGGGTGGGCCTTGACGAGCGATAGGACGACAGATGCGGCTTGACACCGTCGCACCCACCCGCCTACATTGCCGGACCTTGATCCTCGAGGGGAAGAGGGGTTGACATGTTGAGACGTGCGCCATCAGCGGCAGCGCTGATCGCTCTGGCCGCGCTGGCTCTGGCCGCATGCGGCGGCTCCAGCGGCTCCGGCGGCAAGAGCGGGAGCGGCACTGCCGCGTCGGGGACGCTGAAGGAACCGGGGTTGTACGGGAAGTTGCCGCCGCAGGGCACGCCGACGCACGGCGGCTCCATCACCTACGGGCAGCTGAACGGCAATACGCCGAACTACATCTTCCCGATCACCCCATCGGGCAACGCCAGCACGATCAACTACCAGTGGCAGCAGGTCATGTGGCTGCCGCTGTACAACAACTTCGCCTACGGGGCCAATCCCGGGGTCAACTACTCCCTCAGCGTGGCCAACAAGCCGGTGTTCAGCGACGGCGATAAGACGGTCACGATCACGCTGAAGCACAACTACAAGTGGAACGACGGCAAGCCCGTCACCGCGCAGGACGTCCTGTTCGACGTCGCGCTGATCAAGGCCGCGGTCGGCGAGAGCGCCGCCAACTGGGGCTCGTTCACGCCCGGCTACTTTCCCCAGAGCCTGGCCAGCATCAGCGCCAGCGGCGCCTACACGGTGGTCATGCACCTCAAGCGCGCCTTCAACCCGGGGTTCTTTCTCAGCAGCCAGCTCGCGCTGAACCTGACCCCGCTGCCCAGCCAGGATTGGAACGTGGCCTCAGCCGACGGTCCGCACCTGGACTTCACCGTTCCCGCCAACGCGAAGAAGATCTACGACTACCTGGGCAAGGCGGGCGGCCAGGTGGGCACGTTTGCCTCCAACAAGCTGTGGAAGACCGCCGACGGGCCGTTCGTGCTGTCCGCCTTCAGCCCGGTGACGGCATCATGGACGATGAAGGCGAACCCGACCTTCGGCGGCACGCCGAAGCCGTCCATCTCAAGCCTCCAGGGGGTCACCTACACGGGCATCACGCCGCTGCTCAATGCGATGCGCACGAACAGCCTCGACGTGGGCCCGATCGACTTCTCCCAGCTGACCTCGGTCGACAGCCTCAAGAGCCTGGGCTACACCGTGTTCGGCCTGCCGGACTTCGGGTGGGCCGGGGTGATCTGGAACTTCAAGAACACGGTTCACCACTTCGACAAGATCGTCTCCCAGCTCTACTTCCGCCAGGTGATGGCGATGCTGGTCAACGAGCCGGCGATCATCGCGGGGATCTACCACGGCGCGGCCGGGCTGGCCTACGGCCCGATCCCGTCGGTGCCCAAGACGACCTACGTCCCCTCCAATGCCGTCAACCCGCCGTACCCCTACAACCCGGCCAAGGCCGTGTCGATCCTCAAGGCCCACGGCTGGCACGTGGTCCCCAACGGACAGACGACGTGCGCCAACCCAGGCATGGGTGCCAACCAGTGCGGCGCCGGCATTCCCAAGGGGACGCCGATCTCCTTCCCCTGGGCCACCGAGACGGCCGCCGCCGGACCTTATGTCCCACTGACCGACGAGGCGATCACGTCCGAGGCCAAGCAGGCCGCCGGGATCAACATCCAGCTCTTCCAGAAGACGTTCAACTACATCGCCAGCAATTACAACAACGCTGACCCCTCGGTGGCGAAGTACACCAACGACTGGGCGGTGGAGAACTTCAGCGGCTACACCGACAACGCGTATCCGACACAGAGTTCGATCTTCAACACCGGCGGCTCGTTCAACAGCGGCACCTACAGCGACCCGACGATGGATCGGCTGATCAAGAACTCCGTGTATGGGTCCGATCCCAACGCGGTGACCAAGGAGGCGTCGTACGAGACCGAACAACTCCCCGCGCTGTTCCAGCCCAACTACGACCTCATCTACGGCGTGGCGAAGCGGGTCGGCGGACCACCGCAGTCCTACCTCAGCCTGACGCAGTACGGACTCTGGCCTCAGTTCTGGTGGGTGAACAAGAAGTAGAACCGGCCCTACGGCCGGAGCGGCGCGCGCGCGGATGATCGGATACATCATCCGCCGCATCCTCGTGGCGATCGTGATCACGATCGGGATCGCCGCGATCACCTTCGAGCTGCTGCACCTGATCGCCGGCAGCCCGGTCCACGCGGTGCTGGGTCGCGGCGCCAGACCGGCCCAGATCGCCGCCTGGAACAAACAGCACGGCTACGACCGGCCGCTGGCCAGCCAGTTCCTGACCTATCTGGGCCACCTCGGCCACCTGAACTTCGGCTACTCCTACAAGCAGGGGCAGAGCGTGGCCCAGTTGTTCAAGGAGAACGCCGGGCGCAGCATCTATCTCTCGGGCTCGGCGCTCGTGCTGTCGTTGCTGATCGCGATGCCGCTGGGCATCGCCCAGGCGGTCAGGCGCAACAGCATCGGCGACTACTCGATCACCACGCTGACCTTCGTGCTCTACGCGATGCCCCCGTTCTTCCTCGGGGTGATCCTGATCGACGTCTTCGCCCTGCATCTGCACGTCTTCCCGCCGCTGGTCCCCGATTCGATCACCACCACCTTCGGAGCCATCACCCACCCGCGTGACTTCGTCCTGCCGATCATCACCCTGACGGCGGTCAACATCGCGTCGTTCAGCCGCTACATGCGCTCATCGGCGCTGGACAACCTGGCTCAGGACTACATCCGACTGGCTCGAGCCAAGGGGCTGTCGCAGCGGGGCGTGCTCTACCGCCATCTGCTGCGCAACGCGTGCCTGCCGATGATCACGCTGGTCGGCCTGTCGATCCCGGATCTGCTGGCCGGCAACCTGCTCGTCGAGGTCCTGTTCAACATTCAGGGCCTGGGACTGCTGTTCTACAACGCGCTCCAGAGCGGCGACTATCCGATTCTCCTGGCCTACACGATCCTGGGCGGGATTCTCGTCGTGCTCGGAAACCTGATAGCCGACGTCGCCGTCACCGTGGCCGACCCGAGGGTCCGGATATGACCGAGACCGAGGGTCACGTCAAGCCGTTTGGCCAGGCCGAGGCGCCGCTCAGCCATCCCGATCTGTTCTCGACGGTGGCCGAGGGGGGCGAGGTGCCGGCGCTGGCCAGTGGGTGGCGGCTGGCCCTGCGCGAGTTCCTGGACAACAAGGTTGCCGTGCTGGGGGTGGTGATCATCGTCTTCTTCGTGTTCTTCTGCTTCGCGGGGCCGCTCTTCTACCACACCAATCAGACCCTCACGCAGCCCCTGAACGCCAACCTGGCGCCGGGCGCGGCCAGCCCGCTGGGAGGCACGGCGGGGCCCCTGGGCACCGACGAGCACGGTTTCGACGAGCTGGGACGGATCATGGCCGGCGGCCGGACGGCGCTGGCCATCGGCTTCTTCGCGGCGGTGATCTCGATCGTCATCGGGACGCTGTACGGCGCCATCTCCGGTCTCTCCGGCCGCCTGCTGGACGGCGTGATGATGCGCTTCGTCGACATCGTGTACTCGATCCCGTTCCTGTTCATCGTGCTCGTGCTGGCCACGAAGTTCAGCGCCACCGTGCTGGAGGAGAGCCTGCTGCTGGGGTTCTTCTCGTGGCTGGTTCCGGCCCGGCTGATGCGGGGCGAGGTGCTGAGCCTGCGCGAGCGGGATTTCGTGTGGGCGGCGCGGGTGATGGGCTCAAGCCGCACGCGCCTGGTCTACAAGCACCTCATTCCGAACTCGCTGTCGGTGGTGATCGTGAACGTGACCTTCCTCATCGCCGACTCGATCCTCGCCCTGGCCTTCCTGGGCTTCCTGGGGTTCGGCCTGCAGTACCCGACGGCCTCGTGGGGAGACATGCTCGGCAACGCCGACACCTACGTCTCCAACGGCCAATGGTGGCTCGTCTATCCGGTCGGCGCCTGCCTGGTGGCGGTCGTCATGGCCTGCAACCTCGTCGGCGACGGTCTGCGCGACGCGTTCGACGTCCGGCTGCGGAGGCGCTAGTGACCACCACCGACCAGGGAACCGGCGCTCAGACACCGGGCGACGACAGAGCCGAGGCGCGCGTGCTCGAGGTCAGCAACCTCAGCACACATATCAAGCTGTCGCGCTCGACCGTCCAGGCCGTGGGGAACGTCGACCTGGCGATCGACGCCGGCGAGACGCTCGGTCTGGTGGGGGAGTCCGGCTGCGGCAAGTCGATGCTGGGGCTGTCAATCATGGGGCTGCTGCCCAAGGGCGGGGAGATCATCGAGGGGTCGGTCCGGCTCGATGGCCAGGACCTGGTGGGCCTGCCGGACAAGCGGATGCGCAAGCTCCGGGGCAACGAGGTGGCGATGATCTTCCAGGACTCGCAGTCGTCGCTGAACCCGACAAAGACGATCGGCGAGCAGGTGTCCGAGCCCGTGCGGCTGCACCGCGGAGGGTCCCGAGCCGAGGCCAACGCCCGCGCGCTGGAGGTGCTCGAGCTGGTCGGCCTGCCCCATCCCCGGGACCGGCTGAGCAACTACCCGCACCAGCTGTCCGGCGGGATGCGTCAGCGGGTGATGATCGCCATCGCGCTGGCCTGCGAGCCGAAGGTGCTGCTCGCCGACGAGCCGACGACGGCCCTGGACGTCACGATCCAGGCCCAGATCCTGGCCCTGCTCGATGATCTGGAGGATCGCCTGGGCATGGCGACTCTGCTGGTCACCCACGACATGGGAGTCGTGGCCGGCCGGACCGACCGGATCAGCGTCATGTATGCGGGACGAATCGTCGAGTCGGCCTCGACCGAAGAGATCTTCACTGCCATGCGGCATCCCTACACGCAAGCGCTGCTGGGATCGATCCCCAAGCTGAGCCAGGACAATCGCCGACCCCTGGTGAGCATCCCCGGGATCCCGCCCGACCTGACGAACCCGCCCGCCGGCTGCCGCTTTGCTCCGCGCTGTGCGTACGCCACCGACCAGTGTCGAGCGGAGGAGCCGCCGCTGGACGGCGCCCGTTCCGATCACCTGTTCGCGTGCTGGCACCCAATGAACGGTCCGGCGGCGGCGACGACGGAGATCGCGGTTCGCCGGGGGTCCACCGCCGAACGCGGTCAACCGAGCAACGGCCACCTTCTAGAGATCATCGACGCGGTGCGCGAGTACCCGGTCACGGCCGGCGCGATCCTCAAACGCAAGGTCAACTCGGTCAAGGCCGTGTCCGGGGTGAACCTGCACGTCGACGTCGGCGAGGCACTGGGACTGGTCGGAGAATCGGGCTGCGGCAAGACCACGCTCGGCAAGTTGATCGTCGGCATCGAGAAACCGGACGCGGGGCGGATCACCTTGGAGGGCCGCGAGGTGTTCGGCATGCGAGGCAGAGCGCTGCGCCGTGCTCGGCGAGACCTCCAGATGATCTTCCAGGATCCCTATGCGTCGCTCGATCCGCGGATGCGCGTGCAGGCGCTGCTGCGCGAGCCGCTCATCATCCAGAACGTGGGGAGCCGCAAGGAGCAAGATCAGAAGATCCGGGACCTGCTCACGGAGGTCGGGCTGGCGGAGAACGTACTGGAGCGCTATCCGCACGAGTTCTCTGGCGGGCAGCGCCAGCGCATCGCACTTGCCCGAGCGCTGATGCTGGAGCCGAAGGTGATCGTTGCCGACGAGCCAGTCAGCTCCCTCGACGTCTCGATCCGCTCACAGGTGCTCAATCTGATGAAGCGCCTGCAGGCCGAGCATCAGCGCGCGTCGGTGGTGATTTCGCACGACCTGGCCGTGGTCAAGTACCTGGCCGACCGGATCGCCGTCATGTATCTGGGCAAGGTGGTCGAGCTGGGGACCGGCGACGACATCTACCAGCGCGCGGCCCACCCCTACACGGACGCGCTGATCAAGACGATTCCGGTGCCCGACGTCGCCGTCGAGCGCGCCAAGACCGAGGCCGGCATCCAGGGCGAACTGCCCAGCCCGATCGACCCGCCGTCCGGGTGCCGGTTCCGGACCCGCTGTCCGCGGGCGCAGGAGCTGTGCGCGGCGGAGGAGCCCGCGCTGCGGCGGTTTGGGCCGACTCACCAGGCGGCCTGCCACTTCCCGCTCCGCGAGCCCGATACGGCGCCCGCCGGCGCGGCGGTGGCCGGCGGCGGTCCGGCCACGGGGGCGCCAACCGACGCCGCCTGACCTCACGGAGCCGCTAGGCGAGCTACGACCTGCATTGCGTGAAAACTGAGTGCGTCGCTGTCTGATTCTTCACGGAGTGCATGCCCCACATGCAGTCCGTGAAAAGACCGCCGCACCCAGCCCTGATTTTCACGAGATGCAGGTCCGACGCCTCGGGCAATCACAAAGCCAGCGCGCCCGCGAGGCCCTACTAGGCCGAGATCCCCATCGCGTCGAGTATGAAGGCCTGCACCTCGGCGCTGTAGCTGAACCGGGCGCTGCGACCCGTGGGTCCGGAATGCGCACCGACGCCGAGCTCCGGCCGGAACAGCAGGCGGGAGCCCTGAGTGTCTGTGGCCCTGAGCCTGGCCACCCACTTGGCCGGCTCGTGGACCGACACGCGCGGATCGTTGACGGCACCGGTGACCAGCAGCGCCGGCCGACGCCCCGCGGGCGGGTTGTCGTAGGGCGAGTAGGCCTTCATGCAGGCGTAGTCCTCGGGATCGCGGGGATCGCCCCACTCGTCCCATTCGGTGATCGTGAGCGGGATCGAGGGATCGAGCATCGTGTTGACCACATCGACGAACGGGACCTCGGCGACCACCGCGCGCCACCGGTCCGGGCGCAACGAGTAGACGGCGCCCTGGAGCAGCCCGCCCGCCGACAGCCCCCGGGTGACGATCCGCGTGCCATCGACGAGGGCCGGCCCACTGCTCCCGGCGAGCCAATCGGCCACGGCGGCATGGTCGGTGAACGTGGTCGGCTTGGCGCGCAGCCGACCCTCCTGCCACCAGGATCGCCCGCCCTCCCCGCCGCCGCGAATGTGGGCGACCGCGTAGACGACCCCTCGGTCAAGCAGAGACGGGAGGCTGCGGTCGAACTCCGGATCCAGGCTGTCCTCGTAGGCGCCGTAGCCGTAGAGCAGGCACGGGGCGCTGCCGTCCAGCGGAGTCCCGTCGCGATAGGCCAGCGTGACCGGAATCGGCGTGCCATCCGGCGCCGGCGCCGTGCGGCGCTCGGTCCGATACCGGGTGGGGTCATAGCCGGGAACCTCCATCCGCTTCAGCAGCCGCCTGGTCCCGGTGGCCAGGTCGAGCTCATACCAGGCGATCGGCTCGATCAGCGACTGCTCGGCGATGATCACCGAGCCGCTGTCGTAGTCGTGAGCGTGCTCGACACGGATCGAGCCGGCGGGCACCTGAGGCTGTAGCTCCCGGACGTCGGCGCCGCCGTGGTCGGTGATGGCCAGCAGCTTCCCGCCGTGACGGCGCAGGGTCAGCAGCAGGTGCTCAGCGAAGACATCGCAAGCGACCAGCCTGGTGTCGGCACGGGCCGAAGCCACCGCCGAGCAGCCGACGGACTCCCAGCCGGCTCGTCCCGGGGCCGCGAGCGGCACCTTCATCAGCGCGAACTCGCGCTCGCCGATATCCGTCACCAGGTAGAGCGTGCCCGTGTCACCGGGACCGCCTCGCGCGTGATCCACCCGATATTCGACCCCGGGCTGGCGCGGTTGCAGCAGCACCGGGTCGGCCACCGGATCGTGCAGCTCAATCACCCGGACCTCGCTGGTGTCCCGTGACGCCGCGACGATGATCGCCAGCTCGCCGCTTCGCGAGGCAGCCAGGGTCAGGTCAAAGCGCGGGTCGGCCTCCTCCAGCACAAGCTCGTCGGCGGTGGCGGGCGTGCCGACGCGATGGCGCCACAACTGCCACTGCCGAAACAGCGCGTCGGCCACGAGATAGAAGAGGTACCGGGAGTCCGCGGACCAGGCCACCTCAGGCGCGGTCGGGGCGATGACCTCCGGCAGGTCCTCGCCGGTATCCAGGTCGCGGATGCGCAGCTCATAGTTCTCCGCTCCGCTGGTGTCGACCGACCAGGCCAGCAGAGCCCCGTCGGGGCTGGGCTCACGGACCCCCACGTCGGCGAACCCGGTGCGTCGCGCCACGAGGTTGTCGTCGAGGATCACCTCCTCCGGGGTCTCCCCGGCCGGCGACCGGAGGAGCTGCTCGTTGTCGGCGTCGGCCGGCGTCCGGGTCCGAAACGCGAATCCGTCACGGGGCCAGGCGACTGAGTCGTCGTCGCCCGTGGGGATCCGACTCGCTGCCTCGGCGGCCAGCGTGTCGGCCAGCCGGCTCAGACGCTCGGTCTGAGCGTCGTAATAGGCCCGCTCGGCGATCAGGTACTCCTGGAGCGCGGCATCGTCGCGGGCACGCATCCAGGCGTAGTCGTCGGTGAGCGTGTCGCCGTGCAGCTCACGAGCCGACGGGACGCGCGGGGCCGCCGGCGGCGCGGGCTCCTGGGCGCGCTCCGCCGCATCGTTTGTGCCTGTCACCCCGTCGCCTCCATCATCGCGCCAGGGCAACCTACCTATAGGCTGCGTGCGTTGCCACGCGGGGCATCAGATCCGGCCAGCCGTACGACAGGGTCCGTCGCTTCATCGACGGGCCCGCAGCAGCTCGGCCACTCGTTCCGCGGGCAGGCCGTACGAGGTGTTGCCATCGCGCCCAGCGACCGTGGCTGCGGCCAGCATGCTGTTGAGAACCGCCTCCTCGGTGGCCTCGACGACAGCGTCGAAGAACGGGTCGAGAGCCCGTCCCGTCACTGGGACCGGACGGCCGTCCCCGAGCGCGCCGGGCGTCAAGTCCGCGGACCGCGGACCGCGAAGCCCGGTGGCCATGGCCAGGAAGATCTCGCCGCTGCCGTGATGGCCGGTGGAGCCGGTCCTGGCCAGTCCGAGCCCGGCCCGGCGGGCCAGCCGGGCGCAGGCGGCCGAGTCGAGCGGAGCGTCGGTGACGACCACGACGATGCAGGAGCCGGCTGGCCGCGGGGAGGCTTCCGGCTGGCCATCGGGAGGACCCAACAGCCGCCCCACAGGCACGCCGTCGACGGTCAGCCGCTCCCGCGAGCCGAAGTTCGAGAGCAACAGCACGCCGACGATGTGCCCAGAAGGGGTCACGCGCGACGCGCTGCCGATCCCGCCCTTGAACCCCAGGCAGCTCATCCCCGTCCCCGCGCCGACCGCGCCCTCCGGCGGGGCAGGGCCGCCGGCCGAGGCCCGGGCGGAGACGAGCGCGGTGTCGACGTCCACCGCGGTCACCTGCATGCGCCGGGCATCGCTCAGGAAGCTGTCGTCACATTCGGCGACGATCGGGATGATCACATCGTCGGTCCCGATCCCCGGATCCTCGGCGGTCAACAGCTCGCAGGCCGCGTCGTAGACCCGGCCCAGCTGCATCGTCGAGGTCAGGAACACCGGCGTTTCGGCCAGACCCCACTCGCCGGCGGCCAGGAACCCGGTGCACTCCCCGGCGCCGTTGAGAACGGCGCCGCCGGCCGGGACCGGGCTACGGAACAGATTGCCCCCGAGATCGACGACCGTGACGCCGGTCCTGGCCACGCCGCGGCCCTCCGGTGGCGCGCGCTCGTCGCGCCACACGGTCGCATGGCCGACGCCGACCCCGGGCACGTCGACGATCGACCCCGTCGGCCCGCTCGGTAGCAGGCCAATCGTGATGCCCAGATCAGAGGCGCGGGTCATCGCGTGATCATCCCGTACGGAGACGCGGTCCGATGAGCGGCGGCGCCGCCACGACATCAGACCTGACCGGTTTCCCGTTCGTGTGGCATCCCGACTGCCTACGCCACGATCCGGACGGGGAGGTCTGGCTCGGCGTCTGGGAGGCCGGGACCGAGGTGCCGGAGCGCGCCACGGTCATTCGCGACGCGCTCACCGCCGTCGGGGCCGAGATCACCGCCGCGACCGGGCACGAGGCCGCAGCGATCCTGGCCGTCCACGACGCGGCGCTGGTCGAGCACCTGGCCACGATCTGGGCCGATTGGGAGGCCGCGGGCTTCCCGTCGCAGCACGGCCGTCCCCGGGTGGTGCCGTACCTGTTCCCGACCGCCGGCTTGCTGTCCGGCCTCCCGCTGCGGTCGCCGAGCGCCATCCACGGGCGCGTCGGACGGTTCTGCTACGACACGATGACGCTGATCGGCCCCGGCACGTGGCCCGCGGTCCGGGCGGCGGCGGACGCGGCGCTGACCGCGGCGGACCTGATCGGCGCCGGCGCTCCAGCCGCGTATGCGCTGTGCCGCCCGCCCGGCCACCACGCCGGTCCGGCGGCGCACGGCGGCTCGTGCTATCTGAACAACTCGGCCATCGCCGCCCAGGCGCTGCGCCAGTCCGGGGCCGAGCGGATCGCCGTGGTCGACATCGACGCCCACCACGCCAACGGCACCCAGGCGATCTTCTACGACCGCGGCGACGTGTACGTGGGCAGCCTCCACGTCGATCCGGGCGCCGGCTGGTTTCCCCACTACGTCGGGTACGCCGGCGAGCGCGGGAGCGGCGAGGGAGACTGGGCGAACCGGAACCTACCGCTCGCGCCGGGCACCGGCGACGAGGTCTGGCTGCAGGCCGTGGACGTGCTGTGTGCCGACGTCCGCGCCCATGGCGCGGAGGCGGTGGTCGTCTCACTCGGCGTGGACGCGGCCGCTGCCGACCCGGAAAGCCCGCTGCGCGTGAGCGCCGATGGATACCGCCGGGCCGGGGAGAAGATCGGCGCGCTGGGGCCGGCGGTGGTGATCCAGGAGGGCGGATACGACCTGGATTCGCTCGGCCAACTGGTCGTGGCGGCGCTGGCCGGGATCCGGACCGGCCGCGGATGACACATCGGAGTGGTCGCCGCGACAAGTTTTCATCGCGCCGTCGCGGCGGCCCGATTAGGCTAAGCCGGTCATGTCAGATCCCTCTCACGCCCCCGCGGCGTCGCGCCGCCCCAAGGCCTGGAACAGCGACCCAGCGGTCCTGACGGTCGCCGTCACCGGGGCCGACGTTTTTCGACACAACAACCCCAACATCCCCTACACGACCGCGGAGATCGCCGAGCAGGGCATGGCGGCGGGACAGGCGGGAGCGACGGTCGTGCACCTGCACGTTCGCGAGGACGACGGGACGCCCAGCGGACGGCCTGAGCTGTTCCAGGACGTCATCTCGCGGATCCGCCAGGGCAGCGAGTTGATCACGATGGTGTCGACGGGCGGCTCCAACGAGATGACGATCGAGGAGCGCACGACCGGCCTGACCGCCAACCCAGACCTCTCAGGCGTCGAGTCGGGATCGATGAACTTCGGTGACGACACGTTCATCACCCCTCCGAAGGCCGCGCGCGGGATCATCGAGCGGGCCACCGGGGCCGGCATCGGGCTCGAGGTCGAGGCTTTCGACGTCGGCCACGTTGCCACCGCGGTCCGCTGGCTGGAGGAGGGAGTGATTCCGGGGCCACTGCGGATCAACCTCGTGTTCGGAGTGCCGGGCGGGATCGATGCCTCGCCCGACGCGCTGACCGCGATGCTCCGGCCGCTCCCGCCGGAGACCTTCTGGACGGTCACCTGCGTGGGACGCCACCACCCGCGGATGTTGGCGCTGGCCCTGCTCTACGGCGCGCCCGGCTTCCGCACCGGGCTCGAGGATGCGGTGTACATCAGCCGGGGGGTGCTGGCGGAGTCAAATGCGGCGTTGGTCACGGCGGCGATCAAACTCGCCCAGTCGGTTGGTCGTGAGGTCGCCACCCAGGAGCAGACGCGGGCGCTTCTGGGCCTCGCGCCGGCTGAATGATCTCCCTGGACGAGGCGCTCGGCGCCAAGCGAGTGATGGAGCCGGCGGGCGCGCTGCCCCAGGCCGCGCTCCGGCTCGACGCCGCAACGCCGGTGCAGCCGTACGAGATCGAGATCGCCGTCGACACGCTCTGCATCGACTCGAGCAGCTTCCGGCAGATCGTCGAGGCCAGCGAGCGTGACGCGGTCAGGGTCCGTCAGGCAATCCTGGGCATCGTCGCCGAGCGGGGCAAGATGTGCAACCCGGTGACGGGCTCCGGAGGGATCCTCACCGGGACCGTGCGGGCGGTCGGAGACGACGTCCCAGATCCGCCGGCGATCGGCTCGCGCGTGGTCACGATGGTCTCGCTGACCCTCACGCCGCTGCGCCTGGAGAGCGTGGGAGAGATCGACTGCGACAACCCGCATGTCCCGGTCGACGGCACCGCGTACCTGCCCAGCGGCGCGCCGTGGGTCGCCTACCCGGAGGACGTCCCCTTCGACGCCGCAATGGCCACGTTCGACGTGTGCAATGCCGCCTCCCAGGTGCGCTCGCTGATCGACGACGACACCGGCACCGTGCTGGTGCTCGGGGGTGGGCACGCCGGCCTGATGGCCCTGGCCGCCGCGCGCGACAGGCTTGTCTCCTCGGCTCGCGTCGTCCTGATCGACTCCGACGAGCGCATCTGTGAGCGGGCCAAAGCGCTGGATCTGTGCGATGTCGCCCTACGGATCGATCTTCGCGACGCGCTGAGAGCTCTGCACAGCCTCGAGGCGGCGGGGCTCCCGCAGGCCGATCTGACCGTGGTCGTGGTCAATGCGACCGACTGCGAGGCCGCGGCGATCCTGCTCACCGCCGACCACGGCACGGTCCTGTTCTTCTCCATGGCCACTTCGTTCACCAAGGCCGCGCTGGGGTCAGACGGCCTGGCCTCCACGGCCCGCATGCTCGTCGGTTCCGGCCACGCCCCCGACCGCGGCGCCTATGCCCTGGAGTTGATCAGGCGCGACCCGCGGCTGCAGCGCGCGATGGCCGAGCACTGACGAAAATCAGTGGTCGGCCAACGCAAGTGACGCTGAAGATCCGGTTAGCCGGCCGACCGGATGAGCACCACGTTGGTGAGGTGAATGACGCCGTTAGAGGCCTTGACCGATGCCTGACTGCCTGCTTCGAACAACGCGTGAGCGCTTCGCGCGATCCACGGTGATCGCTTTCACTGGTCGCGGCGACGAGCCCAGACGAGCGCTTCGGCGACATCTCGATCGTGCACGCGCTGCCACCGGCGCCCGGTGCCGAGCTGCACCGTCGTCGCCGCCACCTCGGCTCTGCGTAGGCAGCCGGGCCATCTCGCACGGTAGGTGTTCGCCCTGCATCCGGCGACCTGAAGGTCCGGCCGCACGAGCCCTCCGTCGCCGAAGGCATAGTCGCTGTCCCGCATCGTCGAATGACGGATGCAATCGCAAGCCGATGCCTGCGCGGACGGTCGATCTCGACACCGGCGGCCGCGACACGATGTGGCGAGAGACCGGGACATATGTTTGCTCGGGCCTCGTCGCCTGGATCGTAGGTCCCGGTGGAACCCCGTGCATCAGACGAAATCCACGGGTTGCCAGTGGTCCCTACCTCGGGTAGGTTGGTCATGCTTTGGTAGCTCTGAGAGTCGTGGTTCGGTGTTTGGTGGTGTTGACCGCGCAACTGGTGCTACCGGTAGGCATGGCCGTAGCCGCGGTCCGTATGGATGGCTCGACGCCGGCCCCCGCGGCGATCGTCCAGTCCGTCACCAACGTCCCAGTGAGCACGTTGAACCAGGTGGGTGCCGGCGAGCTCAGCGGGGGGGCCGCCTTCACGGTCCTCAAGCTTCACACCGGACAGCTGGCAAGCCACGGCAAGCCGGAACTGGTCACGATGAACCTCGCCTGGTGTCCTCATTGTGCGGCGAACAGCTGGTCATTGGCGGTGGCGCTTAGCCGCTTCGGGACTCTCACCGGACTTCGGGTGATCGACAGCGGTACCCACTACTGCGTGCTGCTGGCGGATCCGTGCGGTTTGAGCTCCCGGCCTAGCCCCTGTTATCCCCATACTCATGGGCTCAGCTTTCTACGTGCCCGGTACCGCAGCTCCTATCTCAGCTTCGCTCCGATCGTGCTTCAGGATGTCGCCGGGCGTAACGTCGAAGAACCCACACGGAGGCAGAACGCGGCCCTCAACTCGTTTGACCAGCAGGGTCAAACACCGGCCGTCGACATCGGTGGCGCCTTCGGCTTCGTGAACTCGGGCTTTTCTCCCGGGGTGCTGGCTCACCGGTCGTGGTCGCAGATCGCCGGCAGCCTTGCGCACGCACATAGTCCGATCGCACGGCGAGTGGACGGCCTGGCCAACCTCTTCACGGCAGCCATCTGCAGGGTCACCCGGGGCCGCCCGGCCAGCGTCTGCAGGTCACGCGGGGTCGCCATCGCCGGCGCCGCACGCCTCACGCACGCGAGGTCTCCACATTAGGCTGACGATGCGGTGTCGACGCTCATTGAGGTTGGCCTTCGCGACATTGTCTTGTGCGCTGGTCTTCGGTCCGGCGGCCGATGCCGCCGCTGCTCCCGCACCCAGAGCCGCAGTACTTGAAGCTCGAAACAGCGTCAACGCCCTCGCCCATCAAGCCAGTTCCGCGTCTGAGCGGACCTTGGCCGCCCAGGCGGGACGAGCGCTGACCCGGGCCGCTCAACCTGTCCTGTGGATCAACGCCCACGACGTGGTTGCTCCCCCATACGGTACGAGCGTCTTTGCCAATTCGATTGCCGCGCTCACCGATCTGCGACGTCTAGAGCGATCGTCGGTTCCGGCGGTTGGTCGGGCCGTGAGGATGACGATCGACGCGGATCGCGGTGTCGCCAGTGGCGTGATCCGACAAGCCCGCGGCGTGAACCACGGTTTCCTGCGCGCAGCGCGGCTCGCCCTGGCCGCCGGCGCACGAAACGCCGCTGCCCACCGCGTGGTGTCCTCAGCTCGCTCCTACCAGCGGGCGTGGAGAGCCGCGTTCAGCGCGCTCGCCGGGGCGGTGGCGGCGAAGGCGACCAGCGTGCCCACACGGGCGCTCGCAGATGCCGCCGAGGAGGCGCTGGGAAGCCGGAAGATTGGACTCGCCGGGCCGATCATTCACCACACCCCGACAGCGCTCACTCTGACCGGCCGGCCTGAGCTGCTCTTCATCGGCGCCGAAGGCTGCCCGTTTTGTGCCGTTGAGCGGTGGGGCATGATCGTCGCGCTCTCCCAGTTTGGGACCTTCTCGAACCTTCACTTGATCCAGTCCGACACGATCGACGCACCGGCGATCCGGACGTTCACCTTCCTTGGCTCGACGTACCGGAGCCGGTACGTCTCTCTTGAGCCGGTTGAGGCGCTCAGCAACGTCCGGCGCGGGAGGGGGTTCGCGCCCCTTCAGCGGCTGACCCACCCTCAGCGCGCCCTACTGGATCGGTTTGACCGCTCCGCCGAGACCCCGTTCATCGATGTCGCCGGCCGCTTCACCATGGTCGCCTCGACAGTGCAACCCGAACTTCTCACCGGTGACTCCTGGGCACAAATCGCGAACTCCCTGAGCCGACCGGCGAGCGTTCCCGCACAGGCCATCGCCGGCGAGGCGGAGGTGTTGACCGCTGAGCTGTGCGAAGCGACCAACGGCACGCCGCAGTCGGTCTGCTCCGCCCCAGTGGTCTCCCACTACGAAGCCGCGTTGCCCTTTTTGAATGGCAAGGGTGGCGGGTGTCCAGGCACGACCGGGAGCGGCGGATCACACCGCGCGCATGCGTCGCCGCCGCCGGCGCAGGTGGCTCGCTGCCGCACCGGCTAAGCCTTTCCTGGCCCGTGGCCGTCCTTTGCTCCAATTGCGCCGCTACGGTGCCCGACAGAGCCAAGTTCTGCGGTGAGTGCGGTACCCCGCTCCTCCCGCGATGCGGAACATGCGGAGCGGTCGCAGCGCAGATCGCACAGCGCTTCTGTCTGGAATGCGGATCGCCGCTCACCGACTCCGGCGGCGTGGCAGACCTGTCATCCGTGCCTGCGCCCGCCGGATCAGCGACAACGGCAACCTCGGCGGTCGAACGCCGGCAGGTGTCCGTGCTGTTCGCAGACTTGACCGGCTTCACCGCGTTCAGCGAGGGGCGGGATGCTGAGGACGTGCGCGAGATGCTGTCGAAGTACTTCGAGGTCTCGCGACGGATCGTCGCCTCCTATGGCGGGCGGATCGAGAAGTTCATCGGCGATGCAGTGATGGTCCTCTGGGGAGCGCCGGTCGCCCACGAGGACGATGCGGAACGCGCGGTGCGCGCGGCCCTGGACCTGGTCGCGGCGGTGACCGGCCTCGGCGACGAACTCGGCGTTGAGCTGCGCGTGCGAGTGGGCGTTCTGACCGGTCACGCGGCGGTCGAGTTCGCTGCCGTCGACCAGGGCATGGTCGTTGGCGACGCCATCAACACCGCTTCCCGGATCCAGTCCGTCGCCCAGCCAGGGTCCGTGCTGGTCGATGACGTAACCCGGGCAGTCACAGCCCAGGCGATCGCATACGAGGACGCCGGTGCGCATCGGGTCAAGGGCAAGACCGAGCCTGTGCGGACCTGGCGAGCCCTGCGCGTCATCGCGGCAGTCAGAGGCGTTGGGCGGACCGGCCTCGAGCTGCCGCTGCTGGGAAGAGCGGCCGAGATGGGCGCGATCAGGCACGTCCTGGATTCATTGGTCGAGTCCCGCGCCGGACTGCAGCTCGTCTCCGTGATCGGGGAGCCCGGCCTTGGCAAGTCTCGGTTGGCGTGGGAGCTGAAGAAGTTTGCGGATGGATTAGCCGCGACCGTCCTCTGGCATCACGGTCAGGCGTTGAGCTTCGGGCAAGGAGTCGGGTTCGCGGCATTGGCGGAGATGGTACGGACGCGAGCGGGGATCAACCTCGACGAACCGATGAGCTCTCAGCGTGTGAAGCTCGCTGCGCTGGTCCAGGACGTGTTCGACTCCGCCGATTCGGATACTCGACGCAGTGCACTGCGCGGCCTCGGCCGTCTGTTGGGGCTCGACGATGGGCACGAGCTGATCGACCTCGGCGAATTGTTCTCGTCCTGGCGCCTCCTGTTCGAGCGACTCGCCACGCGGGCCCCAGTGGTGATGCTCTTTGAGGACTTGCATTGGGCCGACCAGGGGCTGTTTGACTTCGTCGCTCACCTTTGCGAGTGGGCGTCCGACTCGCGGATCCTGGTGCTCGTGTTCAGCCGGCCGGATGAGCGTTTGGGCGCGCTGACGCTCCTCGGCGAGCGCATCGAGCTGACGCCGCTCAGCGATGAGGATGTCGAGGCGCTTGTCGCCGCCGCGGTTCAGAGTGCACCCGCGGCGCTGGTGAACAGCGTGCGGGAGCACGCGGCCGGCGTGCCGCTTTTCGCCGTCGAGTCGCTGCGCATGCTCGCTGACCGCGGCGTGATGGTCGCCGAGGGTGATGCGCAGCGGTACCGAGTCGTCGGAGAGATCCACGATCTCGACGTGCCCCCAAGCATTCATGCGCTCATCGCTGCGAGGCTCGATGAGCTGGGCGCGCTCGAGCGTAAGGTGCTGCGGGGTGGCGCCATCCTCGGGCAGCGGTTCAGCGTGGCCGCTGCGGGTGCGCTTGGCGGGGTGGAGACCGCCGACGCACGGTCGCTACTCGAGGGGCTGGTCGCCAAGCAGTTTCTCTCGGTCGATACCGATCCCCGGTCGCAGTCAAGAGGGACGTTCGCGTTCGTGCACCGCCAGGTTCAGCGCGTGGTTCTCGGCACCATGTCCAAACGCGAATGTAAGGCCCGTCACCTGGCCGCCTTTGAATATCTCTCCAGCCAGGGACGCGATCTCGACGTCGCCGCACACTTGGCCGGTCACTTGGTGGCCGCCTTCGAGGCCCATCGCACCGCTCCTGACGCCACAGAGGTCCGGACGCGTGCGCTCCGGCTCACGTTGGACGCGGCGCAACGCGCCGAAGGAGTCGGCGCCCTGAATGAAGCCATCGAGCTATACGTGCAGGCCGCACACATCGAGCCCGACGAGCTGCGGTGCGCCCACCACCTGGTACGGGCCGCGCGCTGTGCGGAGCGGTACGGAAATCAGGAGCCAATCGCCGCGCGTCATTACGCGGCAGCCGGCGAGCTCCACCAGCGCGCCGGACGCCACCGGGAGGCCCTGCGCCTCCGAGCACGCGAGCTGTTCGTTTATCAGTGGAGCCGCCACCCCTCGGAGCTCATCGATCCTCTGCGAGGGGTCTATGAGGCCCTCCAGGGCGAGCGTGACGCCGCGTTTGCCGATGCCGCGGGGGCTCTCGCCAACGTTCTCTACGCCAACGGCGAAGCTCAGGCCGCCGAACTGACCGCGGGCGAAGCTGTCGAGGCCGCCGAGCAGGCTAACGCGCACGAGGAGCTTGGACTCGCGCTGAATGTCCGGGCGTGCGCCCTCATCGAGTTGGCGCGACCGGTCGAAGCGGTTGACCTGTTTCAGGAGGCACTCGAGATTCGCGAGCGCTACGCGCCGTCGGCAGTACCGGGCTCCCTGGTGAACATCGCGATCACATTGGCGGCATTAGGTCGTTTCGAAGAAGCCGTGGCGGCAGGTCGGCAGGCGATGGAGGCAGGAGAACGGCTCGCCAGCCGTGTCGACCGCAATCTCGCCGGTCTCCAGCTGGCACGCGCACTGTTCTCCCTGGGCCGATGGGACGAGGCGGTCGCCACAGTCGAGGCAGTAGGTCCCGAGACGGCGCCGGCCAACCGCGGCATGGTCCTCGGGCCGCCTCTGCTCGTCTCGCTGCACCGCGGAGACCGTGAGCAGGGGTGCAGGATGCTTGAGGATTTTGATCGTGACCAGGCTGACGGCGGTGCGGCGTTCGAGAGCGACTACCGGAGCCTCCGTGAGGTCGCCCTGGCTCATCTGTCCGGCCACCATCTCGAGGCTAAGGCCGTCATCGACCGCGCTCATTCCGGCGATTACGCCGAATGGCCGACGTGGCTGCCCCTCGCCATCGATCTGATCACTCAGCTACGGAATGACGATGTGCTGCGCGATGTTGCGGCCACGCTGCGCCGCGAGGACGTACCGAAGACCTCGCCGATGGTCGCGGCACAGGCCTCACGGCTCGAAGCCCTCCTGGCTGTCCACGCTGGTGACACCGCGCGGGCAGAGTCAGAGTGGTCGAGTGCCATCGCAGTCGTCAGCCAGGCCGGAATGGTCTTCGACGAAGCCGCGCTACGGCTCGAGCAATGTGAGCATGTACCGGACCATCGCGGTGCGCCGGCGGATCTGCACGCAGCCGTCGCGACGTTCACCAGGCTGGGAGCCGCCCCATGGCTACTGCGTGCCCGCATCGCTACTCAGCAACGGACAGGGACTCCGGTCTCGCATCGGCGCCTTTCAAACTGATGTGCCCATGAGCGTCATGAAGCGCGGGTCCCCGTGACCGAGGACCCGCGCCCGAGACGACAACTCTGGGTCACGCCGCCTGCCAGTCAGTGCCGGAGCATCGGCGACGCGCTGTTGATATGGGCCGCGGAGCGTCACTCGCTCGCGGTGATCGTTTTGCGAACGCATCCGTTGACCATCAGGTTCAGGAACTGAGCCTCGGTGACGATCTGGTGGCGCGTTGGCGCCCCCGTGGCGCCGGGCGCGGCCGCGGACCCGACGACGTACACATACGCGCCGCTCGTGAAGATCACGTTGATCGCGATCAGGTCGGGGCTGCGATCCACCCATCCGAATGCGCCGGGCATGCCGGTGCCTAGCGTGGTCACGTCGTGACCGAGTCCCGCTGCAAAGGCATGAACGCCCTGGTAGGTGAACTCAGCGCGCGCCTCGGCGGCGGAGTGAAAGCGCTCGACCGTCGAGACGGCCTCGGCTGCCAGCGGGAAGCGACTCTGTAGCTGCTCGGCGGCGCCGCCGATGAACCCGATCTGGCGCAGCCGCGCCGCTTCACGCATTGGCGCAACCGCCCGCTCGACTCTTGAGGCCCAGGTCAGCGAGCTGCGCGTCGCGACCGGGTGCGCGGGGGCAACGAAGCCGGGCAGGGCCGAGGCGGGCAGGACCCGCTGGCTCAACGTAAGGGGTCGGACGCTGGCCGCCTGCGCCACGGTCGGCATCTGCGCCGCGATCCCGGTGGCGAGCGCGGCGGTTGCGATCCCGCCGGCGGCGACCGTCGCCGCGAGCAAGCGGGTGAACCGGGGTCGGATGTGGTGTGGGTGCAGGTGGGCGCTCATGGCTTCTCCTCAGATGGCGCCGGGTCGGTTTCCTGTACTCGGTCCCGGCGTTTTGTCGATGGGAGCAAGCTATGGCCGCGCCGGAGGAGCGACGATGACGTCCGCGACACACTCTCTGTGCAATCGTGCACAGAGATGGGAGTGGCGGCGGCTCAGGCGATGAGGCCGCGCAACGCGTCGACGTCGAGAACCTTTATCTCGCGCCGGCGCGTCTCGATCCAACCGAGCTCGCGAAGCAGATGCAGGGACCGCGCCACCGCTTCACGGGAGGCCCCGCTCCACGCGGCCAACTCTTCTTGGGAAAGGGGCAGCGTGATCCGCACGCCTCCCTCCTCGGCCTCACCCGACGTTTCGGTCAGCTCCGCGAGGCGTCCCGCGATCCGTGCGGTCACGTCGCGGGTTGCAAAGTCCACGCGCTGACGGTCAGCCTCAGCCAGCAGCCTGGCGACGTTGTCGAACACGAGCTCCGCGATCCGCGGATACTCAAGCGCGAGCCGTCGGAAATCGGCGGCTCGCACCGAGATCGCCTCGACCTGGTCGACCGCCGTGACATTTGCGGTGCGCGGTCGGTCACCCACCGCCGCGAGCTCGCCGACGAGCTCTCCCGGCCCTGAGAAGCGCAGCACGACCTCTCGCCCGCCCTGTCCGATGAGAGAGACCTTCACGGTGCCGCTGACGACGGCCACGACCCCACCCGGGTCGTCGCCCTCATGGAATATCGCTTCGCCCTTGGCAAACCGCCGGCCCCGTCCGGCGGCGCGAAACGCTGCCAGCTCCTCGGCAGTGAGAGCTCCTAGGAACTCGGCCATACCCGAGCCTATACAAGCATGGCCCCGCCGCGGTCCCACGCGAACGGTATGCGCTCTGATCGCCAGCCGGCGGCGACACCTTTTCACGAACGAGACCGCGGGTTCGAGTCGCGGTTGTCCGGCAGGCCCGGGCCAGACAGCGCCGAAGCGCGGAACATCGCGCCGATGCTCTGGTCGCCGCCGTCCCCGAGTTCGCCAGCGGCGCCGAGCACTGCCAGGGACATCGCCGAACTCTGTCTCCCCTACCGACGAGACGCAAAGCTCGGGCATGATGCCGTGACGGCGGTTGGCGCCGCACCAGTTGCGCCATGCGCACGTGGTGAAGATGTCACGCGAGGCGGTCCCGCTGCTCGTGATACAGCGCCAGTTCGGTCACGCGGACCTCGCGATCACCTCTGTGTATCTCCGCGGAATCGACAAGACCGCGATCGTCCACGCGTCTACGGACGCCCAGCCCCGATGGTCCCCGCTCAAAGGCTGCTCTCCAGCTCGTCAGGCGACAAATAGTGGCACTGGCCCCTAGTTGGGCCTGCCTCGCGGCGAAGCAGCAGCCTGGTCGTGGGAGTCAGCGCTCTCGTGCCCCTCGCAACGAAAGCCCGCGCCACTCCCGAAGCCGGCGCCGCTCATATTGGACGAGCGCCTGTGGCGCGCGCGATGAATCCGCTGAGCCGGCGACGATGCGTTAGCTGGCTCGGTGCACGATCCGAACAAGTAGGTCTCGTAGCTGTTTGACCTCCGCGACCGATAGGCCCGACAGGAAGTCGCGCTCGGCTTTGTCGCTGGCCGCGGTGGCCGCAGTGACGGTCTTTCGGCCCGGCTCGGTCAGTGTGACGACGTTGCGTCGGCGGTCATCGGGGTCCGGCTGGCGGGAGACGATGCCCTTGACCTCGAGTGCATCGATCCGGGCGACCATGGTGGTCCGGTCGATTCCGAGCCGCTCGGCGATCTGCTGCTGGGAGGCCGCCCCGAGGTCGGCGATCGATAGGAGGATCCCGAGCTCTCGCGAGTCGATCTCGAAGGGCGCAAGCGCGGCATCGTTCAGCGTTTCGATCTCGAGGTGGCCGTGCTTGAGCAGGTATCCCAGTCGCGTGCCGACGCCGGGGAGAGGGTTGACCTCGCTTGACATTTCCCTTAAGCCTACCGCCCGACTGATTGTCAGCTATGCTGACGATCAGCTATACGGAAGAAAGGATCGACTGATGATTTTGATCACCGGAGGCCTGGGTTTCATTGGGACCGCCACCGTGCAGGCACTGCTTGAGTTGGGACAGGAGTGCGTGCTTATCCAGCGGCGATCGGCGGAGATCCCCGACGGCCGCTTCTCCCGGCCGGTCATCGCCATGCAGGGAGATGTCAAAGACATCGCGGCGCTGCGAGCGATCGGCCGTGAGCACGAGATCACCGGCATCGTGCACTTGGCCGGGTCGATGCCCTGGCCCGTCGACCCGACCCTCAGCCCGGCCGAGGACGCCCGCCGTTCCCTCAGTGGTCTGTTCAACCTCGTCGAGGTCGCCCAGCAGTGGGGCGTCAAACGCGTCGGCCTGGCCAGCACGATCGGCGTCTACGCCGGGCTGCCGCACACCGGCGCCCTCACCGAGGATCTGCCGATCACCACGACCGCGCCACACCTCATCCCGACCTTCAAGAAGGTCAGCGAACTGCTCAGCAGCCATCTGTCGAGCACCACCGGAGTCGAGCTGATCAACCTACGGATCTCCGGAACCTGGGGTCCGCTCGGCCACCTGCCCGACCCGTTCTTCCCAGCCTCCCAATTGGTTCTGGCCGCGGCCCGCGGGACCGAGCCGGATCTCTCGGGCGTGGCCGGCTACAAGAATCTCGAGGACGGACTCGATCTCCTCTACGTCAAGGACACCGGCCGGGCGATAGCTCTACTGCAGCTCGCCGAAACCCTGAACCACCACACCTACAACATCGCCTCCGGTCGTTTCACCACCAACGCCGACGTACTCGCCGCGATCCGCGAAACTGTCCCGGAGTTCAGCTACCAGCTGGCCGAGGGATCAGGCGGCCCCGCCCGCTGGCTCGACATCGGCCGGCTAACTGCCGACACCGGCTTCACGCCCGAGTGGAACACCGAACGTGCGGCGGCCGACTATGTCAGCTGGTTCCGCGCGGGCAACAAGAACTAGTCGTCGAAGAACCCGCTCACCCCGCGCAGACGCTTTCATCGGCCGCCACGCAACGACTAGGACGCTTCCATTTGCGACGTACGACGCTTGGCTGCGAGCGCGGCCTGGATCGCAGCGTCCTCGTCGTCGCCGCTTGCAGGGCGGCAGACCGCACGCGCAGAATCCCGCAGTTGCCTATGCGCGTCGGTGCGCGGCAGGGGTTGTCGACGATCTCTCCAGCACTTGGTTCTTTGTCGTGCGACCGTGCACTGGGGGCTATCGGTTGGCATGGAAAGCAGCAGCCTCGACTCGCTTCTGCCGGGCGACGCAGGCGAAATCCGGAGCCGTGTTCGCTTCGTCCCCGGCTGACTGCGGAGCTATCCGGCTCGCACGATTGCGCCTGCGGTCGCGGCATCCTATGGTCCCGGCAATGACCAAGCCGGAAGACCTCGTAGCGTCCCAGCAGGCCACCAGCGGTGACGAGTTCAGCGAGGGGTGCGCGTGGGTGGCGGGTCGGTATCTGGCGATCGACCAGGCCGGGATGCCGCTCACCGACGCCCGCCCCACCCGGGCCAACCCCTAACCGCCCCCCGACCCGGACGCCGGGTGTGCCCGGCCCCTGCGGGGCCTGCGTCTACCCGGCTACACCAGCCACGAAGGGGGCGAGACGACCGCCACCCCAACCCTCAAGTGGCCTGGTTTTCAACCGGCCTCACTGGCCTAGTTTTCGACCGGCATTGGCACGGGCTGATCTTTCGACGCCTCAAGCCCAGCGATTTTGACCGGCCGACGCGGAAAGGTTCCGGTCCCGAGAGGCCACCCGCGGTTTGAGGCCTTAGCCCTGACTAGGCGGAGTTCAACCAGCTCGTCGCCATGCCTCGTCGATACCAATCGGGTGAGACGGAACCCACGGACGTTCCCATCCTCCAAGGCGCAGCAGCGCGGCGAGGATCTCGCCGGTGTACCCCCACACGACTGCGCCACCGAGGACAAACGCTGGGCCGTGCCAGCCGAAGCGTGTGTTGAGCATGACGCGGTGGTCGGGGTCGGCCAACGCGTTGAACGGGATGCGCATGACACGGCTGGTCTCGCCTGGGTCGATCACGCTGACCGGCGATGGCGTCCGCCAGTGGGCGAGCACGCCGGTCACGTCGAAACGCGACGGTGGGATGTGCAGACGAGGCACCACGATCAGCGGCTCGACGGCTGCCGGGTCTACGCCGGTCTCCTCGGCGGCCTCGCGGATCGCGGTCACAGCTGGCGCTGCCTCGCCGGCTTCGCGCGCGCCGCCGGGGAAGGCGACCTCGCCCGCGTGGTCGCGCAGCGTTGCCGCGCGCTGCGCCAGCAAGACGTCTGGGCCGTGGGCCCGGTCGGTCGCGATCAGGATCAGGACCGCCGCCTGCCGCTCGGCGACCGTGTCAGGTACGGGATCATTGCGACTTAGCTCTCCCGGGCGTGCCGCCGCCACGCCACGGACAAGCCCCACAAGCGCCGCCGGCACAACGCCTGACCGGAACTCCGTCGGGGATAGCCAGAGCGCGAGGTCATCGGTCAGCGAACGGTCCACACGCCGAAGTGTGACGCGCTCGTTGTGACTCCACCGTCATGGCCCGAGGTGCGTGCGCTCCTTCGTCCCCAAAGCGATGGCCTGGGCGTCGAACCAGCTAGACACCAAGGTGATCAGGCCGTCGACCTCTTCCGCGTTAGAAATCGTGGCAACCCAATCGCCAGGCCGTCGGCGGTCGCGCGATCGCTTGGCTGTCGAAGGACTCGCCGTGGCTTAAGTCAGGCCCTGATGGAAGCGATCGCGCGGTCGGGCAGGCACCCGTTTGTGCTGCGGCGGCAATCAGCGGCGAGTGGATCGCGCGGTAGCGCTCGCGCGCTGCAGGCGGCGCGCGTCGCTGATCCGGCCGTCTGTGGCTCGTCCTAGCGCTCCGCGAAGGTCTTGGCGCCCTTCATCTTGTCGGTCAGCTTCGCCTCGACAATCTGGACGGTCACCGCGTCTGGTGAGACCCCGAGGTTGTCAACCAGGGCCTTGGTGATGTCGCCCATCATGTTCTTCTTCTGATCATCCGTACGACCCTCGGCCATAAAGACGTGTACTTCCGGCATCGTCGATACCTCCACTCGTTCTCAGCTACCTGGCAATAACGTGTCTAGGTGTTCAGACTCCCGTCGCGCATTTAAGCGGCTGTGGAGGCTGATGCTTCTGGTGTCGGTAGATCGATTCCTGTCGACGACAGAACCGGACGGCGGGCAGGAGCTCAAGGTTCGCGTTCGTGGCGTAACACGCGCGAGGCGCAGACCCGGGCGTACGGTCGCCTTCACGCGAAGGGATCATGACGGGAGGTGGCGCGAGAACCAACCCTGCGTCTGCATGCGCGTGGGCAACTCCAGAGTACCGAGATTGTGTGATTCCGCCACTCTCACGCAGGGCTGTTGCGGTGACCGCCACCGCCCCGCGTCCGATTAGCCCGGACTAGCACTGTGGCGGTCGAGATGCGAGCCCGAGGCTGCGGGGGCTGCTGAGACTCCGTTCAGCAATCCCCGCAGTGTCGTGGCGTAGATCTCGAGCGCGTGGTGCCCGTCGTGGGTCAGCGCGACCGAGGTCCGCGAGGCCGGTCCGCTGCCTGTTTTGCTGGTCGCGAGGTAGCCGGCCTCTTCGAGCTTGCGTAGATGCGTGATCAGGTTGCCCGGCGTTAGCTCGATCATGTCCTGGAGGCGTTTGAACGACAGCTGGTCGCCGTCGGGCAGGGTGGCCAACGCCGCCATGATCTGGAGTCGCGCCGGGACGTGAATCAGCGGGTCGAGCGCCTCCGCGGTCATGCGCCCGTCCGCACCGTGTGTGTCTCAGTCCGGCGCCGCC
This sequence comes from uncultured Actinomycetota bacterium, assembly GCA_963758035.1. Taxonomy (GTDB): domain Bacteria; phylum Actinomycetota; class Thermoleophilia; order Solirubrobacterales; family Solirubrobacteraceae; genus Palsa-465. Next base: position 27,054 of record CAVWTW010000007.1, on the reverse strand, counting down.
GCCACGTACCGATCGCCGCCTCCGCCAGCAGCAACACGCACAGCCCCACACCGTTGACCAGCCACATGCCTCGGGGACCGGCAATCGCGCCGACAGCGGCGATCAGCGCGACCGCGACGGCGAGCGCGACTTGGCGCCAGCTCTTGTGGATCGCGGAGCGCCCCGCCCAGATGGCGGCGAGCGCGATCAGGGTTCCGTTCAGGCCAAGCGACCAGTAGAAGCCTGCGCTGTGGTGAGCGCTGCTCGCGATCGCGATCAGCAGCACATACCAGACCAGCAGGGCCGCGCCCATCGCCACAGCTTCGTTGCGCTGCACCGTCACCGAGTGGCCGCTGACGCCGGTCCGCGCTCGCGCGTAGGCGATAGATGACGGTGGCGATCCGCAGTGCGATCAGCCCGTAGAAGAACACCAGCGACGCGGGGCTTGGGCCGGTGAAGGGGTGCTGATTGCGGACGTTTAGCCACACGATCCCGAAGCCGGCCAGCGCCACCACCGCCGCCACCAGCGACACCCACGGTGCCCGGAAGTCCAGCGAGCGCCGCGCGTCGGCCTGGGTCTGCGCCAGCAGGCGCGCCGCTTCGCGGGGTTCCATCCTGCTCTCCTCGGGGGTTCCGGATGACGGTCCGATGTGTGTAGTCATAGTCCGCGCTCCCACCTAGAGTTTGTGACGCAAACCATAGCGGACTTTGTGGGGCAAAGTCAAGGGCCTAGTCGAGCAACAGCGCCCGGAGGGCTCCCACGCCAGCCAGGACGTCGGCGAAGCTACTACGCAAAGGCGGCGCCCCGAAGCGGCTCACGTCGGGCGCGCAGAAGTCGCTGATCACCTGGCGAGCGGCGAGCGCGGCGGTGAGAGTGCGCGCTTCCGGCCCGAGCCGCGGTCATACCGACTCCACCAGCGTCTGCGTCTACAAGCTCTGCGCCCCGGCACTGGACGCCAGGCCCGCCGGGCGAGGTCGCCCCCTCCTCGCAGACGCGTTCCCCAGCGGTGCATCGTCGCCGCTCCGCCATTCTCAGCGTTTGACTCCATCGAGCGTCCGGCGTAGGCAAACCTGTGACGCGCTGGACGGCATCGCGACGATCGCGTTGCGCGACAGGCAATCGTCCGATCCTCCTCGTGGGCGGTCGTCTCAGAAGCCCAACGCTTACTGGACGCTTTCGAACAGGCTTGATGGAGCCGGTCATTCAGCGCGCCGGCAGCCCGCACGAGGTCGGGCCTAACTGGCTCGTCGAAACACCATTCGCAGCAGCAGGCCGACGACGAGAGCGATAGCCAGCGCGACGAAGACCGGGACCTGGCTGGTGAGCACCACCACGACGACCACTGCGACCAGAGCCGCCCGCTGGTGGCGTGGGTCGATTCGGACGGCCCTGATGTCTCGGCGAGCCGCTAGGTCAAACGGCGACGGAGCTGCTCGTCCCTGTTGGCGCGCGAGCCGCCGGGTCAGTAGTCGGCGGCAAAGCACGCGGAAAGCACGAGCACGACGACGCCAATGTTCGTGGCAGCCGCACCCATGTTCTAGATGGCGGCGTAACGGTGGCAAAACATGCCGACTACTTACCCGTCGATGACCAGCCAAAAGCGCAGGCACCGGTCGCCGGACGATCTGTAGAACGTCGGTCGAATGACAGCGCCTTGCGGACAGCTCGTTGCGGCTCGGCCGGGGCGGCGTTGAGGGCCGCGCCAGCCGTCTCTACGCTTCGATGCGGAGGAGGAGAGAAGCCTTCCCTGGGTTGGGATCGAGGCTCCTCACGAGCAGCACTCTCGCCGTCGCTGGCGTACACGCGACGAATCAGAAGCGACCCCACCGCCGGCGATGGGGTGCTCAGATCGTTCCGGAGCTGCCGGCAGTCTCGGCCCCGCGGCCTGTATCGGCCCTCGTAGGCCGCGGCGGACGGCGGCTTCTGATGCGTGGTCGACTGGACCGCTCTCTTCCGGCCGAGTCACGTTTGCACTCAGGCCCCCTCCGAGGCCGGCTATGCGGTCACGTTCTTGAGTCAAAACGTGACTCAGCGCGCTTTAGAGTCGGAACGCCATGCCTGACTTCGACCCGTTCTACCGGCGTCTCAGACGGCTGTCTGGCGACAATCCACAGCGGATGCTGACCGAGGCATCAGCGATGTGGCTGCTGTTGGCGGTGGGCGCAATCGTTCTGTCGATCCTGGGCCAACTCGGTTCCATTCGTCTGCCGCTCCTCGATGCGATCGGGTTCCTCATCGCCGGCACTCTTGCGGGCTACCTCGCCGCAAGGGGAATCATTCGTGGGCGTCGTTTTCGTGATGACTCTTGATCGAAAAGATCGTCGTGATGCGGTGCTGGGCCGGGCAGAGCCCCGCCGCCAAGCTAGTCCAGTTCCGTCAAATGGCCACGAAAATGAGCTTTTTCGTGACTCAACGCGCCGATGACGGTCACTGCCCGCGCTGACTCGACGAGTCATCGCGCCGCTGTCAGAGTGACCTCGAGTTGACTGGCGCGTCCCGTGGTGTCGGTGATCTGGCATGGAAGGCTGAGCGTTCGCCGCCCGCCGTGCTGTGCGATGCGGGCGAGGCTTCTCCGCAAGCTGGCGCTCTCAAGCAGGACGCCCGCCCCGATCCTCACGGTCGTGGCTGCTCGGGCGGTCCCGAACGTCAGGACCAGGTAGCCGTCGCGCCGTTGCACGGTCGTGCGGCGAGACCCGGTCGCGGTCACGCCGGAGCGGCCGGCGGCCCGGTTGGTGGCGAGGTGCAGTCCTGCGGGCAGGGTGAGGCGCAGCGAGGCGATGCGCGGCTGACCAGCCCGTGCGGCGAGGTGCAACGACAGCATCGGACGGCCGGTGAGGCCGCCCAGCGCCACCTGGGAGATTCGTGGCTCGGCCGGGGCCGAAACGGTGTCGATGTGCACGCCATCGACTCCGCCGACGGCCAGTGTGCGGCCGCTCAGGCTCCCGCTGGCACTGATGATGCTACTCAGCGTGCTGGAGCGCCGGACCGGCATGTCGATTGGCGCGACCGCTTCGGATGACAGCTGACCGATTGTCCAGACCGACGCCGTACACGGGCACATGTGGTTGGGCTCCGTGTGGCCCGTGGTGAAGGACACGATGCCGTCTGCAACCGTCAGCGATGGCCCTGCTTCGTCAGGACCGTAGCTGAAGTACGCGCGTGGCGATGAAGGCTTGGCATCTTGCCAGCCGCCCTCGGGCCGGTGTAGGACGTACAGCGGCGACTCCAGCTGCGGAGTCAAGTAGGCACCGACGATGGCGATCGTGTCGCCTGAGATCACGGGTTCTATGCCGTCGCTGGGAATCGCGATCCGTGCGGTCTCATGCAGCGCTCCCGACCAGCCGCCAGCGGGCTCCTCAAAGACATAGATCGCCTTGAGTGAGGCGGCGACGACCGTTCGCCCGGAGGCGGCCATGCCGTACAGCGGCGAGCCGTCAGAGGCCGACAGTTGCGCGCGCTGCTGAACGTTGCCCGACCAGCCGCCGGCGGGCTGCGCGAACACCCGGATCGGGCCTCCCGGAGTCGAGGTGACAAACGCGCCGTTGGCTGCCGCCAGCCCGAACTGCGGCTGGCCTGAGGCGACGACAAGATGAGCGGTCGGCGTCAGGCTGCCCGACCAGCCGCCGGCGGGTCGCGTGAGCACGACGATATCGCCGGTCTCCGCCGATGTGGACCGCTCCGTGACGGCGACCGCCCCATTGGCCGCCGCTGCCGCGGTCGCGATCTCGCCCGCCGGGGGCTCAAACACCCCTGGCGCCACTGAGCTTGACCAGCCGCCCGACGGCTCTCCGAAGACCGTCACAGGCCCGTTGACCACATCGCCGACGGCATCGAGGTGAAAGCCCGGCGCCGCCAGCGTCCCGCCGTTGAAGCTCGGAGCTCCGAACATCACGGGCCCGGCGGCGGCCGGCGCGGTCAGCAGCGCGACCTGCCTCACAGCAAGAGAGGTCGGCCCCGCGGCGACCGCACTGGACACGCTGAGACCAGCCGCACGAGTGCGCGCTACCACACCAGGCACCCATAGGCTCATGAACGCATAGCCCACCACGAACGTCCACCAAAGCCGCTTCACCATCATCCTCCCGGCTCGTTCCGAGTCCCGACCGAACAAACGCTGCGGCAACCGGGAAGTTGCTGTGTTCCATCCGCGCCAGACTTGTTCGCCAGCCCGCTCGAATCCGTTTCGCCCGGCAAGAGATCCGGCACTTCACCCAGTGACATCTCACGAGAATCCGGGTGGCGTCGACGCGAGACTTGTAGAACGAAGGTCGAATGACGGCGCGTCGCTGCCAGCTGGGCCCGCCCGCAAGCCCAACGCTGACCGGACACCCCCCCGGCACTGCTGCATCGTCGCCGGTGTCTCTGAGCGCTATGTCGGGCGTCGCGTGCAGGAGCCATGATCAGGGGCGTTCGTGCACAAACCAGACGGGGTGGCCGATGAGCCCGCGGGCTCGTTCCCGGATCGTTGGATAGCGGTTCCGCCACGCGCGCTGACGTCCTGGCCTCCTCGCTCGGAGTCCTCTCCCCGACCACCCTCGCCCGATACCTCGTCGAAAACCACGGCAGCCTGATCATCGCCGCCCAAGCCCCGCGTTACCCGCTCCGACTGAGCTTGACCGGGAACAACTCACCCGGGTGGCCACATCGATGTCTGCAACGACGGCAAAGGCGGCACCGCCCGCGGGACCATCACCTCCAGTCGGTTTGGAAAAACCCCCCCGATACGCACTCCGCGCAACCCTCTTCACCTGTCCGGCTGGCCCGGGTAGCTCGAGATCTAGTGGTCCGTCTCAGTTTTAGCTGGCGATTGCACGAGTGTGACTCGGCCGCGGCGGACTCGGGTCGACGGCGAACCGCTACCTCAACGCGCACGGCGTCGCGGTCCAGGGAACCCCGTCGTACTTCGCGCTCACCCACCCAAAGAGGCTCATCGTCGGCGCACGCGCGTACATATCCCGGTGCTCACGCCCGCGCGGCGCTGAGCCGCGTCACGGGTTTGGCGGGTTGCCCGCGTGGGCGACCGTGAACTGCAACCCGGACTGCCAGTTGAAGCTGATCGAGCCCGACTCTCCCAGGTCAAACGTGCCGGACCGGGTGAAGTTCTCCGAGACTAATGCGCCCTTCGCCAGGACGGTCGGGTCGAGCGGCTGCTCCACCCAAAGGGTGTTCGGCATCGTGCTCCACAGGTTGGTGTCACAGGCATCCTCGCCTCCGCTGCCCTCCGAGCCGGCAGGCCCCCCGATCGATGCGCCGTTGCCGACGGTCGGGGCGTAGGGCGCGTCCTCGAGGTTCCCGGACACCAGGTCACCGTCGCTGTCGTAGCTGAGCGTGATGTTGGCCAAGCCGACGTCCGGATCGGAGGTCGTTGTCGGACCGTTGGTCTCATCGCAGGGCTCATCGCCCGGTTGCTGCGGATCCTTGTGCTCCGAACCGCTCTCGGTGATCGACCGATCCACCCAGAGGCTGAGATGACAGGTGTCGGTATCGGAATCACAGAAGCCGGGGTAGGCCTGGGCGGTCGTGTCGGAGAGCGACTCGGCGATCGACGCCTGGCCGCTCGTTCCCGGCCCCTGGCCCGTGTTCGTCTGCTGCAGCGAGTACGCCTGCACGGTGGCGATTGGCAGGCCGTAGTCCACGGGCACATCCAGCACCGACCTGCCGTCATCCGACACGCCGTCGAACTCGATCTCGTCCACGCCCGCATCAGCGACTCGCCCGCGCCGGCGCCGATCCTGCGCGTCACCGGATCGGGTGTTCACCACCTTGAACGTCGCGTTCAACCCGGGCTTGACCTCGGCGGAGCTCGGGGTCGCGGTGACTCCCGCGGGCACGTCCGGCGTGACGAGCTGCTCGATCACGGTGCCGAGCTTGGTCTTGGCCTTGTTGAGCAGCTCCTTCACTGGGATATTCGGCAGGAGGTCCTCGCGCGGCTCGCCGATCTCGAGCTGCGTGCACTTATGTTCGGTGTTCCAGGTGGTGAAGGCCGCCGTGGCCCAGTTCTTCGCCTCGGTGAACGCCCACCGGTCCACGGCGGCGATGACCTCGCCGTCGACCAGCGTCGAGCCGCTGTGGCTGCTCACCTGGGGCGGCCCCGGCCGCGCGTCAGGGGACGGGGACGTGTACGCGGCACTGAAGCTCGAGTCCTGTCCGTTCAGCTCCCACTTCCAGTCGAACGACTTCAGGTTGGCGTCATCGTCGGCGTGGGCGTGGACCGTCAACGACAGCTCCCACGCGTACGTCTGCGAGGCATAGATATGGCGTCGGCGGTCGAGTGTGATCGTGAACGTGTCCTTGACCGTGCCGATCTGCTTGGCTTCCGCCTCGCCCTCCGTGGGATTCGGACCCGTTTGGGGGCACTCCCAGCTGGCCTGGACGAAGTGGTCGATGTGGTTGATCCGCGGCCCGTCGACTGGCGCGTGCTTCTTCGCCTCCTGCGCAGGCCGCGAGCCACCGGCCAAACCGAGCGCGGCTGTCGAGGTCAGCGTGCGCTGATCGCCGCCCTGGGCGGTGCCGAGGCCTCCCAACACGACCGACACCTGCGAGTCCGTGTGGCCGCCGGCGGTCACGCGGACTCCGAGCCGGCCTGCCTTCGGTAAGGCGCTCGGGTTATCGGCGTCCCAGGGCATGGCGTCGGCCAGCCGTGCGCCCTCGGCCGCGCTGAGCGACTGCTCCCACTTCCGCACGGCGCTGCCGCCGAACGCTCGGGATACGGCCCGCCGCGTGGCTGCCGTAGGTCCATCGGCCAACAGCGCCTCGTCCAGCGCCGCGTCGACCGACTCGTCGGAGGCAGGCTTTCCCCCCAGACGCGGCAGCGCGATGCAGCGCGCTCCGTCGCGGATCTTGCCGCGCGGACATGACCTGGCCGCCGCGGCGGCGCCGACGGGGCCGGCGGTCCAGCCGGCCGCCGCGGCGAGGAGCGAGGTGATGAGCGCGGCCAGGCGTCGCCGGTTCACTTCTTCTCCTCTCGGTAGCGGAGCGTGAGCCCGATCTTCGATCCGTGGCGCAGTCGCCTGCCGCTCCGTGCGGACTGCGCGGCGACCACGAGCTCCCAGCGCCGCCCGCGGCGGGGTCGCGCCTGGGGAGCACGTCGCGGCTCGCGCAGGGCGCCGGTCGCGCAGTGGGCCCGCCGGAGCAGGGTCCAAGCCGAGCTGAGCGATCGACCGGACAGCCTCGGCACCGTGCACGATGGAGGGCTGCTGCGCCCGGTCTGCTTCGTGCTGCCGGTGTTCTTAGTCGGCTGGCCCTTGCCGGGGGTCCCGTTGCCGGAGGTCCCATTGCCGCGCGTGCCGTTGCCTCCTCTGTCGCCAGATGAGCTGGCGGTGGTGACTGTGAAGGTCGTCGTCGCGCTTCCGGCGTCGCCCACGCCGTCCGCCTGGCTCGCCCGGACCGTATAGGTCCCGGAGCTCGAGTAGGTGTGACTCGGCGAGCCACCGGATGCGGTGCGGCGGTTCAGTCGACACTGACCAGTGTCGTGGTCTTGCCCATTTAGGACCTGATGCACGTCTGCCCCCCTGATGAAGGGTGAAGGAGCCGACGCTGTGCCTGCCGTATGTACGCGGGGGCCGCATGCGCCTCGGTCATGTGGTTCATCTGAGGGTCACGTGGGTTGAGGTATGCAAAGACCCGATCCGCAGCGTGATCGTGAGCGGCACGCCATGGCTGGAGCGCAGCCGTTTGATGTCACGCCTGCTTGCGTGCAGCACCAAGGAGATCGTGCCGGCGCGCGTGACGCGCCGGGTGCCCGCGGCGATCGTCCTCAGCGGTAGGTGGTCCCGATGGGCCGTCTTGGGTGTGGTCGTCGCTGTCGCGTGGAGGGCCCCCGCGATAGGAGACTTCAGGTGAAGCGTGAGGCCGTGCTGGACCAAGGCCGCAGACGTCAGATGGTGAGGGAGCGCAAGCCCTGTCAACTTCTGCGCTGGCGGCGGCGGCGGTGGCGGTGGTGGTGCCGTCGGCTCGGGGAACCGCCGGTCATCCGAGGGTCCCCACGAGGGTTCGCTCCCGCCGGGGATGACCAGGTGAGAGGCGGGGATCTCAGAACAGGTGGTGGTCGATGGCACGCTGGCCTCGTGGATGCCATCGGGCTCCTGCCAGGCCAGCGCCGAGCCGTCGGGCGACCAGGTCAGATCGCTGATCTCAACCGGGTCGGCCTGCGAGCCGTCCAGTACGCAGAACTGCCCGGTGGGCTCAGCCGGTACCGCGGCCGATACCGGGAAGACCACCAGCGTATGCGCGTTCGGATCCATCTGGGGCGGGCCGCCGCCGGTGGTGATGTCCATGTTGGCCGCGCCGCGCGTGCCGCTGTGGTCGATGGAGTACTGGTTGATCGAGGTGTCATAGGCCGTTGTGTACTCGTCGGGCCAGATCGCCTGATGCTCCTCATCGGTCAAGGCGTCAAACTGGTCGCCGCCGTTAGGGCCGCCCATCGTCATCTCGGTGTCGCTGAACCACACCGGCCACTCATCGCTGAGGATGTCGGTGCGCCGACCGTCGGAGACCCGCTGCGCGCTGACGCCGTGCTGGAGGTCGTTGAGCCCGAATTGCACGTCGCGCCACGCCAGCTCACCGCCATCGGGCGAGACGCTCAGCTCACTGGCCCCGGCGCCGTAGATCGCGATCGCGGGCTGCTCCGGCACGCCGGGCGGCAACACCGCCACCTGGGCATCGCCTGACAGCGCATATACCGTCCCATCATCGGCCAATGCCGGAAAGGTCAGCCCAGTGCCGACCTGGTGCGCGTCGCTGCCGTCCGGGGCCGACACCCAGACCGCGCCATCCTTGACGTAGGCCAGGCTTGATGCCCCGGCAGGCGTGGTCGCGATGACGAACGCCGCCATCACTGAGATCACCGCGATAACGCCTGCTCGTGCCGAGTGCCTCAGCGAAGCCCCCGCACGCCCCTCGTGTCCCGCTCGAGACCAACCGGCATGTCTTGTCCAACCCAAGACAATCCCCCTCAACTTGCTTTGCCGTCCCCGTACTTCGCGATACCGGCATTACTCCAATACCATTAGTACGGTGATACTTTAGGTAGCGTAATACTGCTGGTATGCTTTGTCAATGGTTGTCCGATTGAGTCGCGCCGAGAGCGCAGCCCTCACCCGTCGCCGGCTGCTGGAGGCTGCGCAGCGGGTCTTCTTCGAGCGCGGTTTTCACGGCGCATCGCTGGAGGCCGTCGCCGAGGAGGCCGGCTTGACCAAGGGGGCCGTCTACTCGCGCTTTGCCAGCAAGGCTGATCTGTTCCTGGCCTATCAGGAGGAACGCAACGAGCGCACCATCGAACGCGCCGGCGGGCGGCTGGCAGAGCTCCAGCGCGGCGATTGGCCACCCGATGTGATCATCGAGCACTGGCGCAATCGCCTGCTTCACGAGCCGCAGGAGCAGTCCCTGCTGGTCATCGAGTTCTGGGCCTCGGCGTGTCGGGATCCCGCGGTTCAGCGTCGCTTCTCAGAACAGCATGAACGGCTGCTGCAGCGGGTCGCCGGCGACCTGGACGCGGCCGCCGCTCGGCTCGGCCTCACGCTCCCGCTCCGGGCGCTTGATCTGGTCCGGGTGTCGACCGGGATCGCCCACGGGCTGACCCTCGAGCAGCTCATGAATCGGGACGCCGTGGGCGCGGAGATGGTCGACCTGGCATTCGCGCCGTTACAACAGCTCCCAGTGTCTGCCGACTCGCATACCTCGCGCGCCACGACCGACGGGGACCCCGAGCAACGAGAGAGAAATGGGGATCCACAGCGCGGCCGCGGCCGTTGAATCAGTTCCGTTGAGCTCGGACGCCGTCACCTACGCGGCGGCGTTTCAGGCCACCGCAGCGCGGGTGCCAGACCGCCCGGCGCTGCGGACCGCTCGAGACAGGACGCATCTGACCTGGGCACAGTACGCGTCCGCCGTCGAGCGGACCGCCGGCGCACTGGCCGGACTGGGAGTTAGACGCGGAGACCGGGTCGCGCTGCTGTCACGCAACCGGCCGGAACTGGCCATCGCCGACGTCGCGGCGATCCACCTCGGAGCCGTGACCGTGGCCCTGTATGTCGTATCGACTCCGCGCGCGCTCGAATACGTGCTGTGGGACTGTCGCCCTCGAGTGCTCATCGTCGAGCAGGAACTGCTGCCGCGGCTAGCCGACGTGTCCCACCACGTACGCGTGGTTTCGCTTGAGAGCCTCGCGTCGCTTCCCGCCCCGTGCGGGTTTGACTTCCAGGACGCGTGGCGTTCCGTAGAGGGCGAGGATGACGTCGCCGTCCTGTACACGTCCGGCACAACGGGACAGCTCAAGGGCGTGCGCTGGCGTCACCGCGATGCGATCGTTGCCATGCGACGGTTCGACCTCCTCCAACCCGAACCCGACGTGGTGCGTGACATCTCGGCCGGCCCATTTGCCCACCTGACCGAACGCGGAGCCGGGCACTGGCGTTCCTTGCTGCGCGGCTCCACACGCACGTTCTGCCCGGATCCCGCGCACCTCGGCGCAACGCTGCTCGACGCCAGACCGACGTACCTGTTCGGTCCACCACGACTCTGGCAGAACCTCCGAGAGCGGCTCAATGGCACACTGGACGAATCCGAGCGAGACGCCGTGGACCGCGCCGTGGCGCGCCTTCGCCGGGAGCGGCGGCCGGCGCCAGGCGACGAGCCCTTGCTCGGCCCCCTTCCTGGTCGTGTCGGGCTCGACCGTCTCACCCGGGCGCTCACCGCGGCCGCACCCTGCCCCACCGCGATCTTCGAGTACTTCCACGCGATCGGCATCGAGTTGGGCGAGTTCTGGGGAATGACGGAGACGAGCGCGGCCACCATGACCCGCGCCGGTGGAGCGGATCGCGGCACAGTCGGCATCGCTGTTCCTGGATATGTGATCCGTCTGGCTCAGGACGGAGAGGTCCTCGTGCGCAGCGACAGCATGGCCGTCGCCTATTACGATCTCCCCGAGCAGACCGCCGAGACCTTCGCGCCCGACGGATGGATCCACACCGGCGATATCGGGACGCTCGACAAGGGCGGCCGCCTGCGGATCATCGACCGCAAGAAGGAGATGCTGATCCCCGACCACGGCCACAATGTCGCGCCCGCTCCGATCGAATCAGAACTGAAATGCGCATGCCCTTCGATCGCCCACGTCTGCCTGATCGGCGACCGGCGGCCTCATCTCGCCGCCCTCATCGTACTCGAACAACCCGAGCTCGCCCACGACAAGCACGCTCGCTCGATGGTCGAGCAAGCGATCTCTCACATCAATTCAGGCCTCGACCCGCGCGAACACATCGCGTCGCACACCATCCTCTCCCAGCCATGGTCACCCGGCGACGAGCTCACCGAAACGCTCAAGCTGCGCCGCCGCCACATCGCCACCAAATACGCCGACACGATCAACCGCCTCTACCGGTCCGCAGCCGGCACAAGTCCAGACCCCGCGTGAGCGCCCACAGCCGGACCGGACGATCCTTTCCCTCGTCGCCGACCCGCGCGAGCGCACCAGCCTCGGGCACGCCGGCAGGATCGCGACGATTTCGCGCTCGAGCTGCTCGCGCCGGTGAGACAGCGCATGGTGGATGACGGTCGCTATGGGCTTGATGCGACGTTCCGGGGCGCTTCTGGATACGAGCGCGCGGAGTATCACCAGACCATGCTGAATCACGACGGGGTTCCTCACACGTTCGTGCAAGAGCTCGATGGCGGCTGGACGCTTCGCGTTGAAAGACGCTCGACCCCAGCGGCGCTGACGATGTGCCCGCCGATCCACGCGAGGCAAACCCAACCCCAAGACCGACCAGCATCACGACCAGGCCCAGCGCGACGCCGCCGGCCGTCCTCGCATGCCGTCCACTGCCACGAAACATCCCAATCACCTCCAACTCACCCCCTACCCGAACGTGCCCGATCCCACCACCGCCCAAAGCATCCCTGCCACGCCGCCGTTGAGATCTCCATCACAAGCTCAACACACGCATTCCATCCGGGCAGCCCACCAGGTAAATCTACCCCCCGACTCTCAACTGACCGCTCTTGGAGCAGCCAGCACCGTGTCACTCGGGAAGGCTCACCGAACGCGGTCGACGGACTGGCGACGCGCGTCGTGCCTTCTCGATTGAGTGACCGAGTCAGGGATGATCAATGCGATGAGCGCCGCGCTCGAGCTGATCGCCAGGCGGTATGAGGATTTCGCACGGTTTGAGGCGCGAGGTCGCTCGCCGGCGTACGCGCGAATCGCGCAGGCGATCGCCGTCGATCGCTTCATGCTGAGCTTCTTGGCGGAGTGGCCCGAAATCAAGCGCCAGCCGAACCTCTTGCTCGGCGCGGTGCGCTACCTCTACGGCACGCCCGAGGACGCTGATGACTTCTTGGAGCTGGCGCGCGCCCACGCTGAGGAGATCGCGGCGGTGATGGCCGCCCGCTCGACGCAGACCAATGAGCCGGCCCGGTGCGCGACGTTGCTGCCGGTGCTCGCCGGGCTGCCGCAGCCGTTGGCGCTACTTGAGGTCGGAGCGGCCGCCGGTCTGTGTCTGCTGCCCGACCGCTACGCCTATGACTACGGGCGCGTGCAGATCCCACCCAGCAGGCCCGGTGCGGCGAGCACTCCGGTGTTCAGCTGTCGCGCGGACGCGGGAACGCCCCTGCCTGAGTGCAACGTTGAGGTGGCGTCGTGCGCCGGGCTTGACCTGCACCCGATTGACCTCACCGACGACACGGAGATCCGGTGGCTGGAGGCCCTGATCTGGCCCGGCGAGGGGTCCCGGCTGTCGCTGCTGCGCGCCGCGTGCGAGCTCGCCCGCGCCGAACCTCCGCCGGTGATCGCCGGCGATCTGCGCGGTGACCTACCCGCGCTTGCTGCCCAAGCGCCGGCCGATGCGACGCTCGTTGTCTTTCACACCGCGGTGCTCGCCTACGTGCGCGACCCCGCAGACCGCGCGGCGTTCGCGCACTCCGTGGCTGAGCTCGACGCAGTGTGGATCGCCAACGAGGGCCCGCAGAACATTCCCGGCGTGCCCGCTAGCGTCATGCAGGAACGCCCAGCAGGAGACGAGTTCCTGCTCTGCGTCGACGGCCAGCCCACCGCGTGGACTGACGGGCACGGAACCTGGATCGACTGGCGCCCCGCCACCTGACGTCCGCTAACCAAGGACGAGCGGACGCCTCCTTTCACGCGATAGGGATCGTGACGGGGGCCAACGTCGGCTCCGCGATCGCCTAAGCAAGTCTCGCTGGCCGGCACATAGACGAGAGTTCCGGGTGCGTGGAAGCAGCCGTCTCCGACGCGCCAACGGCTTCTGGGTGTAGCTCCGGGCGGAAGCAGCGCGATGCCTCCTCGGAGAGAGGGCCTGGGTCGGACGATTCCTGCTCCTCCTGGTGGTATACGGGGGTGGTCCAGCGTCCGGGCGTGGCCGTTGTGGGCGAATCAGGTGATCGTGATGGGTGTGCGTTCGAGGAGTCGGTGTCCTGCGTGGCGGCTCCTTAGCGTCAGGATGTAGCGGCCCGGCCGCAGCGGGTGGCGCTGTCGGGTGAACACCAGTCGCCACCTGTGCGTGCCGGTTGGAATTGCTCTGCCGGTGGCGTAGGTAACCCCAGCTCGGGAGACATCGGCTCCGGCGTCGTGGCCGGCGATCGTGAACTTGACCGTGCCCGACACCAGCCTGGTGGTGCACTTCGTCACCTTGACTGCGACTTGGCGTCCGTTCTTGGTCCGCTTCTTTGTCACTGTCGTGCAGTCCACCAGCTCGATTTTCCCGGCGGGGCCCCGGGCCCCGGTCGGTCCGGTCGCGCCGGTTGCTCCCGCGGTCCCGGTGGCACCGGCTGGCCCGGTAGAACCGGCCGGTCCCGTCGGTCCGGTCGGGCCTCGCGGCAACTGTCCGCCGGTGCCCGACAGCGACACGCTCGCGAGCGTCGGGGTCGAGGGACCGCTGAGCTCGCTGAAGGCGATCTGCAGCTTCGCGCTGCTCGCTCCCTGCTGCTGCGGCGCGAAACTGACACCGATCGTGCAGGTCGTGCTGGGGGCGATCGAACCGAGGCACCCGTTCGAAGTGATCAGATAGTCCTGCGGATCAGTCCCGACGAACGTCAGCCCGGTCACGGCCAGAGCGTCGCCGCCGCCGTTGGTGAACGTCGCCATCTCAGGACCGCTGAGCGTGCTCTGAGCCTGTGTTGAGAAGCTCAACGTCGAGGGACTTACGTGTGCTGCCGCGTAGCTGATCGTCACCAGCCCATTCCCCGACTGCGTGGCGTTGGTGAACGTCGCGCCCGTCGGACCGAAGCTCGAGCCTCCGCCCCCAGCACCTGGGAGCGCACATCCGCCGCCCGCACCGCCACCGCCCCAGTAGCCCCCTCCGCCACCACCACCACCTTGCCCCCCCTCGGGCGGCCCGAAAATGGCGAGGATCCCGCCCACGCCACCCGCTCCGCCTGAATCCTGGGTCGCTACCCCGCCGGCCGTGCCATTTCCGGCAGCGCAAGATGATTCAGGGTCGCTCCCGCCCCCACCGCCACTCCCGCCGGCGCTCTGGCTACCGCCGCCGCCGCCAAAAGCTTGGATCGAGGTTCCTCCACCCCCCGAGGGGAATCCTCCGCCGCCACCACTGCTCGGGTCAACATCGCCTGTGCCGCCACCACCACCGCCGACAAGGGCGCGGGCGGCCAGACCACAGCTCAGCGAGCTCGCGCACGCTCCCGTCCGTACGTCCGAGGCACCACCCCCGCCGGAACCCCCCTGCCCGCTCAGGTCGCCGACGCCGGGACCGCCATCGCCGCCGATGCCTCCATCGCCGCCGATGGCGCCACCGTTAAACCCCCCCGCAACGCCCGCCAGCGCGCCAATAGAGGTTGCGCCCTGGCCGCCGACTACCACCTCAACCGCAGCCCCCGGCGAAACCGCGAGCACCGCCTGCGCCTCGCCGCCAAGCCCACCGGGAGCATCACCATCGCCGCCGCCCTGCGCGCCAAACGCTGCCACCGTGATCGAGTCCACGGTCGACGGGACGGCGAAGCTCTGCGTCGCTCCCGTCACGAAGAAGTTACACGTGACGGTGCTCGTCGCCTCAGAGCAGCCCGTGGGCAACGCCGCCACGGCCGAACCCGCAAGCGTCAACGATCCAAGGGCGCAAAGCCCGACCGTCGCCACCGACAGCCAAACACCCGCGCTGCGGATGCGCGAGACCAACCAACTAACCGACTGCGCGGCACCCAGAGACATCGCCACCCACCTCCCACCTCACAGGCCGTCCCTAGCGCACAATAAGCCTCCAAGCACCGTAGCCCACCCCCCTCGGCATAGGCAACTCAACACCGCGCACGCCCCGAACACACAAAGGTGGTCGAACACCAGCAATCTTCGGCAAGCCGACCAGACTGCCGCTGCGTCGGCACTCCGGCACTGTCAGCGTGCGGTCGCACCGGGCGCGTTGCGTAGAGAGTCCTTCCGACGGTGGCGAGCGTCGTGACGATCGCTTTGCGCGACGAGCAGTCACGCACACAGATCAGGCAACGAATGCCCGGCTTGCCCCGGGCGGCGGACGGATCGCAGTGTCAACCACCGTCCAAAGGATCCGATGAGCTGCCCGCCCAGCTTTCGGGCGCCGTACCCATCTGTTGTCGCCAAAGCGCTCATGAGTCGACGGCCGGCGCGTCGCGCAGAGCAGTCGTCAGCCCCGATGAGCGCCGGTGGTCGAATTGCCGCGGCGCGCCGCTGACGGCGGGTTGCTGGAGGGCGCCTACATCGGTCACGCTGGCGCGAGGCGAGCAGAGCCCCCGGGCCTCGCTACGCCCGTGGCAGAGCGACCGGCGGGGCGGGGAGGGGCGCGACGGCGGGCAGTGCGATGGGGGTGTGGCGGCGGGGGATGACGCGGTCGAAAATCGCCCATGCAGCGAAGACGAGCGAGCCGATAATGCCGGTCAGCGTCACTAGCACGCCGGCGGCAGCCGTGGCAGCGATACCGTGGGCGCCGAGGATCAGGACGGTGGCGGCGGGACCGGTGCTCGGGCCGATCGGCAGCTGCCCGACCGTGAACATCACGATCAGCAGCGCCATCGAGTCAAAGATGGAGATGTGCACGCCGATCGCGTCGAGCATCAGCCAGTTGCGCAGCACTTGCGCGCAGACGGCCAGGAGCGCGAACGTGATCAGGCGGCCGCGGCTCTTCATGCGCAGGACGGCGAGCCCCGCTCCCAGGCCGGTCCGGTGACGGTCTGAGACACGACACAGTCCGGTGACGAGGCCCGCGATGAGCGCGATGATGAGCGCCGGCACCCATAGCGGGACGCCGAGCGGCGCCACGAGCGTGAATGAGAAGATCGCCACGAGGGCCAGTTCGACGGTGATGATCGGCACCTCGGCGGCCACGAGGGCCGACGCCCGCGGCGTGGACTGCGGGGCGGCCCGCCGCACGGACGCGACCCGCACCGCCATTCCGACCGATCCGTTGACGATGCTCGCAATGCACCCCGCCGCGGCCGAGCGGAACAGCACGCGCCGGTTGACCGTGGCGCCAGCGGCCCGCACGCAGATCGTCCACGCCTCGGTGCGGGCCAGCAACGCCCCGATCTGCAGCAGGACTGAGAGCGCGAGCAGGGAGATCGGAGCCGTGCGCAGAGCCGTACTGAACTGCGCGCCCCGCCCGGCAAGAACGTAAGCCAGGAGACCACTGACCACGAGCGCTCCACCGACGCTGATCGTGATTCGGCGGCGCATCGAGGCGACACGGAAATCACGCTCACCGACGCCATCAGCCATCGGGTCCGGCGGTTGCGTTTCGGGGTTCACGGACCAGCCTTCGCGGTAGCGGTTCTCAGACTGCGGCGGGATGACCGACTGCGCCAGGCCCTCGCTCGTTAATCGGCCATATCAGCGTCGTCTAAACCTACGCGTTCAGGCTTGGACGCACTGGGCCCCGCGGGCAACTGATCAAAATCCGTTCGTGGCGTTTAGATCGTTCGGCCTCGATGTTCGCGGAGGCCCTCCCGAGGTCGCCGTAGTCTCAGGCTTGCGCGCGACCGAGGGCCGCTCTGTCGGCCGGCCCGCCGTGTGTCGCGAGTACCACCTCGACCGGCAGCTCGAGCAGCATCTCTAAGCCGTTCGCGACCTGGTCGCGCGTCACGCCTGCGGGTAGCCATTCAACCGGGATCTCGAGGCCCTGGCCGAAGTTGACGAGCGTATCGCCAGCCATGACCGCACGCCGGCTCTCGAGCCACAGCACGACGTCGTTGGGCAACCTTCCGGGAAACGCCTCGACTCCGACGGGCAGCCGATCGCTACCCGAGTACAGGCACGCGCCGCTCCTGGCTCCGCCCAGGAGCCAGGCGACATCGGGAGAGCCTTCCTCGGGCGGTGGCGTGAACACTTTGCGAGCTCCTCTGTTTGTGACCGAGCACCCGTCTCGCCGAGCGATGGCGTAGTGCTCCTCCTGGCGTGAAGCGGCCACTCTCGTGCGAGACGCTGCTGCCGATCATCGTCCCTTCCGGACAAGAGCCCCACCTGCCATTCGCTCGCGCCCCGCGAGTCGGGTCCCGTGCAGCCGGAGTCGGGTCGCGCCGATCGCCGAATGCGGGGCCCCGGGGGCGGGCTCTACGTCAGTCCTCCTGCGTAGGTGAAACCCGGCACGGGGTAGCCGATTTGGCGAGTTGCGCGTCTCTCGGCGCCGACCGCAGCCCCGCCCTGCTTCGATGTTGGCGCGGTATCCCCCGATCGCGCGAACTCTTCCGCATCCCGCGGGCACCGCTTTTTGCCCTTGGATGGCGCCGCGTGCCTGCAGCGGCGCTGCAGGGCTTCGCGACGTCCGGCAGCGACGCCTCTCACTTTGTAAACCCAGTCTTGACAGATGACGATGTAAAGGCTACCTTGACACCATGGATGAACCGCGGTATCCGGCGCAATTCGACAGGGAGGTGATGGCGATGCTGCTGTCTACCAACGTGCAGCTGGTCAACGACGTGCTTCGTTCCGATGGCGACGCCTCCGATCAGGTGATGCGCGCGATCGCCGCGACACGAAGCCTCGACTTGATCGTCGAGGACACGCTGCGCGCACTGGTTGAGCAGGCGCGCAAAACGGGGCATACGTGGGCGGAGGTCGGCGAGCTGCTGCATGTCAGCCGCCAAGCTGCGTTTCAGCGCTTTGGCGGTGGGCGCGCGGCCCCTGACGGGACGGGAGCGGTGGCGGTGGAGGGCGCCGTCGAACGCGCCGTTGAGGTGTTGCAGGCATTCCTCGACGCTAGGTTCGAAGATGCGCGTGCCGTGTTCGGCGAGCGGATGCTCGACGTCTGCTCCACGGAGTTGATGGCTGATGTGCGCGAGAGGGTGCACGATGAGGGCGGGGAGGTGCAGGCGCTCGGAACGCCCGTCGTGTCGGTCCGCGACGGTTACACCGGCGTCGATATTCCAATCGCGCTCGACCGCGCCGATGGGATCGGCCGAGTTGTCCTGGACGCCGACCGCCAAGTCGCCGGGTTCTTCGTTCGGCGCGCAGAGGACCTGCCGTGAACCAGCGTCCTCCACGTCTCTCGCCCCACCGGCTCGCGGCAGGGCTCCTGCTGCCGCTGGCCGGCTACCTGCTGATCCGCGCTCTCGTCGGCTCGAGCACGACGGCACTGCTCGTCATCACCGCCATCCCTGCGATCTGGCTACTCGGGCTCTGGATCGCCCGGCGCCGGATTGATCTGATCGGCGTCGTCACACTCGTCACGACCCTCATGGCGCTCGCCGCGTTTGCCCTGACGCACGGCGACCCGTTAGCGCTCAAGCTCCGCCGCGGAGTGGTGACTGGACCGATCGGGATCGCGGCGCTCGTGTCGGTCGCACTCCGCCGGCCGCTGCTGCTCCTGCTCGCCGAGCAGACGGCAAAAGCAAACCCGGACCTCGAGGCTCGGCTCGCCAACCCAGCCCGGCGACGCTTCGTGACAGTGCTGACCGCGATCGTCGGGCTGTTTCTGGCTATCGATGGCCTCAGCCAGATCGTGCTCGCCCTAACCGTTCCGACCGGGTCGTTCGTGGCCGACTCGACCGCCGTGCGAATTGCAGTCATCGGAGCCGGCGTAATCGTCACCGCGTGGTACATCCGCGACCAGAACAAGCAGATAAACGGCCCGCGCCCGCGATCGTCTCCCGCCAAACGCGAGGGCTGACAGTCGCCCGCCAACCGCCGCGCGCCACGCCCAGTTCAGCAGGCCTGACCAGTTCGCCGCCATGACCGCACGTCTGGCACTCACCATGCCGGCAGAAGGGATCGATGCCCTGCATTGACGACGACTCCTCGCGAAGTTCACCGCCATGCCGGCTGGTGGGATGGACGAAGTCCAGCAGCGCGCCCTCAGCGACCCGCACCACTCGAACGCCCAACGGAAACGGCTGTGATGTTGATCAACGTGCCGGAGACAGCCCGATGGGCGAGACCTCCTTTCGTGGCCCGACAGGCATCTCACGGATCCCGCCAGCGCGCCCCGCGTTGCGCGGATAGCGTTATGCAGCCCGGCGGCTGGCGAGCGGGACAGTCGGCGATCCGCCCCGCGGACTTGGTGCTCGAGACTCGCCGGATGCGGGGCTCGGCCTCAGGAGTCCAGAACCCCGGCGAAGCGTAGGCAAAGCCACTGTTCGCGGCTGCGGTGGTGGTCTCCGGCGACCGCTTGGCCGGGAGCTCTGGCCGGTTTACGGCTGAAGCAGGAGTCTGCGGTCGGTGGCCGCAACGGTGACAGCGCAGCAGTAGCGGCTTGGGGCTCGCAACTGGATGACGCCGGGTCTTGGGGCTTGCTCACCCAGCGCGGGTGATGATTGGTCACCCCATCGGGCTGCACGATGTGGCTCGGTGATGAGCAAGCGATGGGAGCCAGTGAGATGACCGACGGCTCGGATACGGCTCTGAGGGGTGGCTTTCCGCTGGAGGACGCGGTGGGTAGGCTGCGCGACGAAGGCGATCTGCAGCGTGCGGTGACCGCGTACCGGTTTTGGTATCCGACGGTGTCAGTGGAGGGGATTTTTAACGGCAACCGCGAGCTCGGGCTTGCCGATAACGAGAAGATCGGTTATTGCGCGACCTCTCCGCGCCAGGTCGGGTTCACGCTGAACTCGGACACGCCCTACGCGGCGGGCGCGCTGGATTTGTCAGACGGGCCGATGGTGATCGAGCTGCCGCCCGGCGCCTACATCGGTCTCGTCGACGATCACCATCAGCGGTGGGTGATCGACATGGGGATCCCCGGGCCTGACCAGGGCAACGGCGGCAAGCATCTCGTGCTCGGCCCCGACCACGACGGCGACGTGCCCGATGGCTTTCACGTCGGGCGCTCGTCCTCCTACAAGGTGCTGGTGGCGCTACGCGCGTTGCCGGTCGGCGGAGACCAGGACAAGGCACTCGAGGCGCTGCGCGCAGTCAGGGTATACCCACTGCCGGCTCCGGGTGCTGACCCGCAGCCGCTGGAGATGGTCGAGACAACACAACGCGACATCGACAGCACCTGTCTGCGATGGGAGGACAACCTCCAGTTCTGGCAGACCCTGCATGGGATCCTCGAAGCCGAGCCGGTCCTCGAGGAGTTCCGCCCGATGTACGGGCTGCTGTCCTCGCTCGGGATCGGCCGCGGTACCCCGTTTGCGCCCGACGACCGCACCATCGCGATCCTCGAGCACGCCGCGCGCACGGGACGCGATCAGCTGCTCGTGTCCGCGTTCGCCGGTATCCGCGACGACATCCGCGCCTGGCCTGACCGACGCTGGGAGTGGGCCGGCCTGATCGCCGATAACGCCGACTTCGAAACCCCGTCAGGCCTTGACCTCGAAGCCCGCGACCGCTGGTTTTCTCAGGCGATCATCGCCTCCCCCGCGATGTTCCGCCGCGTCGAGGGCAGCGGCTCGCTGTACTGGCTCGGCGCGCGTGACCACACCGGCGCCTACCTCGACGGTGCACGCGACTACCGGCTCTCGATCCCGCTCCCGGTCCCCGGGAGCCTGTTCTGGTCGATCACCATTTATGACGCCGAGACCCGTTCCCAGGTCCAAGCCGAGCAGGGAATGGCCGCGCTGCGCTCGCTGTTTGAGCTGCGCGACCTGCCAGCCTCTGGCACCGCTGCGTTGCGCTTTGGCCCTACCGCTCCTGCCGACGGCGCCGGGGCCTGGCTACAGACGATCCCTGGTCGTGGCTGGTTTGCCTACATCCGCATCTACGGACCCGAAGCGCCGGCGTTTGACGGCTCCTGGAAGCCCGGGGATTTCCAGGCCGTCGACTGACGCTGGCTTTCGCTGTCACGCAACACCGACAGTCTTGCCGCCCGACCGGCTCCGGCCTACACGCCGCCGCTGCCGGACGCAATCGGCCACGCACGGGCGCGGCGACCGCCGTACTGGGCCGCACCGGGGATTACGCAGATCGCCGTAACGAGGGCTCCGAGCGCGGGCTCTCCGTTGGTCCTCGTGCCTAGCTGAGACTTGGGCACCGTGGTCGCGGTGCTGGCGAGAAGCGGACGCGTCGAAACACATGGGTCGAGACTCGCTTTCATGGTCGCGCGGGCGTGCGAGGCTATGGTTCTTCAGTGGTTCGGTGGCCTCATGCGTGTCGTTGTTCGTTGGCTTGCTGGGAGCGGTCGTGGTTCAGGCGTCTCGGCGTCCGAGTAGGGCGCCTGCGATGAGGAGGGACGCGGTTGCCCATGCGGCGAGGACGCCGAGTCCGGTCCAGGGGGCGATGGGCAGGTCGTGCAGGTGGGTGGTGGCTTGGATCGCGAGGCCGGCGGTCATCGGGGCGATCTGCTCGATGTGTCGTCGGAGGGGGCCCGAGACGATTTGGGCCAGCAGCGGGGGCAGGTAGAGCAGCGCGAGCACCGCTCCGATGGATACGGGGGTATCGCGGATGGTGGTAGCGACGCCGAGCGCGAGTAGGGCGATCAGTACGAGATAGAGCGTGCTGCCGGCCGCGGCGCGCAAGGTCGGACCGTGGCCGATGGACACGAGCGCGTACCCGTGGGCGGGGTCAAACCCGGCACCGGGGAGCAGCAGTCGCCCGGCGAGCAGGCAGCCAACGACCCCGAGAACACCGGCGAAGAGGGTGAGCCCGGCCACGTTGACTGCCTTGGCTTCGAGTAGGACGAGGCGGCGGGGTATCGCGGTCAGGGTGGTGCGGATCATGCCGGTGCCGTACTCCTCGGAGATAGTGAGGACGGCGATCACGGCGATGACGGCTTGACCGAGGTCGACGCCCGTGAGCGCGAGTTTGGTGGGGTCCTGGCCGCCACCGATGCCCGGGGACTGGTGGGTGGCGAGGGCAACCGCCAGGCTGACCCCGATGGTGAGGGCAACCGCGCCGATGAGCAGCCAGGCGGTTGCGGTGACGGTGCGCAGCTTGGTCCACTCGGCATAGACGGCCGCGGTCATGCGTCTCTCCGGCGCAGCAGGAAGGTGGCAGCTGCGAGCGCGACGGCCGAGTAGACAGACAAGATGCCCAAACCGGCCCACGCCCCAACCGGGTAGTAGCCGTTGGCCAGGGTGTAGGGGAAGCTGACCAATGAGGAGCGCGGGAGTGCCCCGAAGATGGCGAAGGCCGCGGCGGGGCTGAATCGGTACAGCGCGGTCGTGAAGCCTCCTGTCCCTCCCTGGCCGAGCACTCCCGGCCCGACGAGGCTGGGCAGGATGAACAGGACGATCCCGGCCGTGACCGCTCCGGCGCTCGTGCGCAGAATCGTCCCCAGCGCGAGCGTACCGACGGCGGTGATCGCCAGCAGGGCTCCGGTCCCGGCGATGATCTGGATCAGGGTGAGGGCGTTGGTGGGGAAGATGTAGTTGCCGCCGGTGTCGAGGACGTGGACGCCGACGGGAATAGCGATGGCCGCGGCGATGGCGCCGATGATGAACGTGACGATGGCGATGACGACGGCCTTGGCCGCGAGCACCGATCCGCGCTGGGGGATGGCGGTGAAGGTGGTGCGAATCAGACCGCGGCGGTACTCGACGTTGATGAACAGCGTCGCCACGACGATCAGCACGATCAGGGCGACCACGATCCCGAACAGCATCGAGTGCGACGCGGTGTTGCCACCCAGCGCCGTCAAGTTGACGGCGGGGGCGATGTCTCCGGACCCGGTCAGCGCGACGGCATCGTGCGAGCGCTGCGAGCTGTCGGATCCGAGCTTCGGGTAGTAGTCGCTGGCGCCGACGCTGCGGCTCTGCCAGCCGCTGGTCACGCTGTGGCTGTCCAGGCTGATGTCATCGAAGGTGGCGGTGGTTCGGGTCGGCACGCCGCCAAGGGAGCCCTGATAGGTGACAGGTGAGGTGGCGAACAGTCCGACATCTACGGTCGCGGGCAGTTCGGAGAGATGCGTGCGGCCGATCTCATGCCACGAGGTTCCGTTGGTTGAGTCAGAGCCGGTGATCGTTTCCCCACTGCGGGTCAGGCGCAGCCACAGGGGCGAGCTGCCCGAGACAACTCCGGGTACACCGGTCTGGTCGCCCGTGTAGTCGTATTGGAACCGCAGGCCGTGGCTGCCGGTAGCCAGCACCGCTGCGTAAGACGAGCCCTGCCTAGTGCTCGTCGTGACGAGGACCCCGGCCTTGGCCCAGGTCGCCCGTCCCGACCGGGCAGCCGTGATCGAGGGCGCAGCGTCGGGAGGCCGGGTCGAGATCAAGCCGGTGAGCGAAGAGAGTCGGACGGTCAGGGTGCCGTTGCCGGTGAGGTGTTGGTAGCGATACTCGTAGCTGTCGGCAACGGCCTCCCCACCCGGTCCCGTGGGGACGAACGCGTGACCGCTGGTGCAAGCACCGCTGCCGGTGCAGGTGCCCGTGTGGTTGCCGTTCGCGACCAGGTACGTGAACACGACACACAGGATGATCGACGTCACGAGAGCCACCCACCAGCCCCGAACGGTGCGGAACTTGACCCACTCAGCCCACAGCGCGGACCCGAAGCCCCCAAGCGCGACACGGCCGGCCGGTTCAAGGCTTGTTGTGGTCGCGGTCACCGTTCTACTCCCAGCCGGCGGCTGCGCGATATTCGGTTTCGCTGCCCGTGAGCTGGAGATAGACGTCCTCCAGGCTCGCACGCCGGGTTGTGACCTCGGAGAACGCCACCCCGGCCTGGTTGAGGACCTCAACGACGCGCTGGGCTCCGATCCCGGCCACGGTGAGCGTGCCGCTATCGGTCACTGCTACCTCGCCGCCATCTTGTTCTAATGCGAGGACTGCCTCGCTTGGCTGTGAGGTGTGGAGGAGAACCTGCGAGCCGGTGGTGCCGGCCAGTAGTTGATCGACGGTCGCGTCGGCGAGGACTCGGCCGCGGCCAACGACGACGACTCGGTCGGCCGTGTCCTGTAGCTCGCCCATTAGATGGCTAGACACCAGCACCGCCCGTCCCTCGGCGGCGAGGGAGCGCAGGAAATGACGTATCCAGATGATTCCCTCGGGGTCCATGCCGTTGAACGGCTCATCCAAGATCAACATCGGGGGGTCGCCCAACATCGCCGCGGCGATCCCGAGCCGCTGGCGCATCCCGAGCGAAAACCCCCCGGCCTTGCGGCGCGCCGCGCTGGTCAGACCGACCAGCTCGATCACTTCATCGACCCGTTGTGCGGACATGGTTTGGGAGCGGGCAATCCACAGCAGGTGGTTGCGTCCGGTGCGGCTCGGCTGTAGCGCGGCAGCGTCGACCAGGGCTCCGACGTGGCGCAGCGGGCGGCGCAGCTGCTGGTAGGGCTGCCCGCCGACCAGCGCGCGGCCCTCGTCGGGAGCGTCCAGGCCCAGGATCACCCGGATCGTCGTTGACTTGCCCGCCCCGTTGGGGCCAACGAAGCCGGTCACCCGCCCCGGCGGGACCGTGAAGGTCATCCCGTCTAGGGCCTGGGTGGTCCCGAACCGCTTGCGCAGCCCGGACACTTCGATCGTCTGTTCGCTCACCGTGGTCGTCCGTTTCTTGGTCGTGGGGACGGGTCACAGATCGTTTCTATGAGCTGGCTGGTCGCAACTCGGTCGCAGTCGCTGAGACCGGGTTGCGACCTGGCACCCGCCATGCTTGAGCACGTGGCACAGACAACCGCTAGCCGGGAGCCCCGCCGAGCCCCCGCTCTAAGCAGTGGTGGTCGTTGATGAGGGTCCTGGTGGTCGAGGACTTCGAGGTCCTGGCCCGCTCGCTCGGGACCGGGCTGCGCCGGGAGGGCATGGCCGTCGATGTGGTGCTCGACGGCACCGACGCCCTCAGCCACCTCGCCATCACCCGCTACGACGTGATCATCTTGGACCGCGACCTGCCCAGCGTCCACGGCGACGATATCTGCCGACATCTCGTCGCCGACGGCGCCGACAGCCGCGTCCTGATGCTCACCGCCGCCAGCACGGTCAAGGACCGGGTCGACGGTCTCGGCCTCGGCGCCGATGACTATCTGCCCAAGCCGTTTGACTTCGCCGAGCTGGTCGCCCGCGTCCGCGCCCTCGGGCGTCGATCGACCCCGCCCGTGCCGCCCACACTCGCCTACCAGGACATCTCCCTCGACCCCGCCCGCCACGTGGCCTCCCGAGCCGGACGACGCCTGGAGCTCAGCCCCAAGGAGTTCGCCCTGCTCGAATGCCTGCTCACCTCGCCCGGCGTGGCGCTCTCCGCCGAGGAGCTGCTTGAACGAGTCTGGGACGAGGCCGCCGACCCATTCACCAGCGCGGTCAAGCACACCATGCGCCGGCTGCGAGCCAAGCTCGGCGATCCACCCGTCATCCACACCATCCGCGAGAGCGGCTACCGCATCGGAGACTCACGATGAGCATCCGCACCACCCTGGCGAACCGCCTGCGCCGGGCAACGCTGCGCTCGCAGCTCACGATGCTTTATGCGGGGCTCCTGGTCGTCGTTGTCGCCGTCGTGCTCGTCGCCGCCGCCTTCCTGTTCCGCACCGCCACGGCACCCCCAGGCGTCGAGGTAACCAACGGGCACAGCCGTTGGTTCGAGATCGGCGCGGGAATTGTCATCGTGTTCGCGGTACTCGTCGGGCTGTGGTTTGCCTGGCAGCTCGCCGGGCTGTATCTCCGACCACTCCGATCATTGAACGCGGCTGCGCGAGACATCTCCGCGACCAACCTGCATCGTCGTCTTGGGCTCCAGGGGCCCGACGACGAGATAACGCAACTCGGAAGCACCCTGGACGACCTGTTCGGACGCCTCGAGTCGTCGTTTGAATCCCAGCGACGCTTCGTAGCGAACGCGTCGCACGAGCTACGAACCCCCCTCGCCGGCCAACGCACGCTGCTACAGGTGGCACTCGCCGATCCTGACGCCAGCACAGAGAGCCTCCGCGCCGCATGCGAAGAAGCCCTCACCCTTGGAGAACGGCAGGCGCGGCTTGTCGACGGGCTGCTCACCCTCGCAAGCAGCGAGCGGGGGATCGAACGCCGGGAACTCCTTGACCTCGCCGAGATCGCCGACCGCGTACTCCTTCCCCGCCAGCAGGAGGCGGCGCGACGCGGCATCGAGATACGAGCATCGCTCGATCCCGCGCCCACTACCGGCGACCCAATCCTCATCGAGAGCATGATCGCCAACCTCCTCGACAACGCCATCCAGCACAACAACCCCAACGGAAGCGTCGAGCTCACGACCGGCCGCGGCACGGCAGCATCCCAACTGTCGATCCGCAACTCGGGACCCAACGTTCCCACCGCCGAGGTCGAGCGACTCTTTCAGCCCTTCCAGCAGCTAGGGCAGAACCGAACCGGCTCCGGAGAGGGACACGGACTCGGCCTCGCCATCGCCCAAGCCATCGCCCAAGCCCACCATGCCAACATCACCGCACACCCACGCTCCACCGGTGGGCTCGAAATCGAAGTCCGCTTCCACCCGCCACAAAACTCGGAAGGCGCCATCTCGCCGCTATGACCGGTCGGGCGCGCGAAGCGGCAGCGCCCAGTCAGCCGCGAATGCAAAACGGTCGATCGGCACAAGAGACCTGGCCTGCGGGTCCCACGAGTAGCCCAGGCGCCATGCCGACGTCCCAGCTCTACGCGGCAAAGCGAACCTCTGCCCCAGCCAACTCGATTCCTCCCGAGCGCCTCTGGCCAGGTACCTGCTGCTCGCCGTAACCAGGGCTCCGAGTGCGGGGGCTCGATTGGTCCTGCTGCCGAGGCGAGACCTGGGCACCGTAGGC
>CAVWTW010000006.1:880000-1852479 GCA_963758035.1 uncultured Actinomycetota bacterium | reverse complement strand
AAAGCCCCGCAGTGCGGGGCTTTTCCCTATGCGCCCGAGAAGACTCGAACTTCCACGGACCATACGGTCCACAAGGCCCTCAACCTTGCGCGTCTACCAATTCCGCCACAGGCGCGTGGGCGGCCAGTATAGAGCCGCGCGCGCGAGGCGTCAGGCCGCGTCGGTGGACTATCGGGCGCGGTCGCAACCGGGGGTTTTGCAGGGTCATTGCTTGTGTCTGTCCGACGGGAGCGCTACCTTTACGAACACATGTTCGACGGCGGCCTAGCGGGCTGACCCGGTAAAGGAGTTGACCGCATGGACTTGACCAAACGACAGCAGGAAATCTTCGACTTCATCAAGCGCTACTCGGCCAAGTACGGGTATCCGCCGACCGTGCGCGACATCGGTAAGGCCGTGGGGCTGGCCTCGTCTTCGACGGTGCACGCGCACCTCGCCAACCTGGAGAAGATCGGACTGCTGCGCCGTGATCCGACCAAGCCGCGCGCGTTGGAACTGCTGGACCGGGCCGCTGCCGGCGTGCAGGCAGGAGTTCAGACCTTCCTGCAGCCCGGACTGCCACTCGTGGGCCAGGTAGCCGCTGGCCAGCCGATCGTCGCCGAGGAGAACATCGAGGAATACATCCAGACGCCGTCGTTCGCAGGGGGCGAGGACGGGGAGTTCCTGTTGCGGGTGCGCGGCGAGTCGATGCAGGACGCGGGCATCATCGAGGGCGACCTGGTGGTGGTGCACTCGCAGGACCACGCGCAGGACGGGGACATCGTGGTGGCGCTGGTGGGGGAGGAGGCGACCGTGAAGCGGTTCTTCCAGGAGTCCGATCACGTGCGCCTGCAGCCGGAGAACAGCTCGATGGAGCCGATTCGCAGCCGCGACGTGCGGGTGCTGGGCAAGGTAGTCGGATTGATGAGGAACATCTCGTGAGCGCGCTGGCGCTGGCGCCGCGCGCTGGTCGCGGCGCGGAACTTGTGGGGGTGCAGGCCGCCCGTGCGGGCGGCGGAACGGACTTGGGCGGCGAGCCCACCTTGGACGCCCTGGTGGCCGAGGTGTGGGAGGGACTCGCCGCCCATAGATCCGTCGCGTGTGTGATGTGCGGGGAGGAGATGGCCCCCGCGTACGGGGCGCACGCGCGGCCGATCGGCGGCGCCTGCCGGAGCTGCGGCACGCGGCTGAGCTAAGGGTTGATCCGCCGATCCTGGGGTTTGTGGGTCCAGGCTGAGCCGACGGTGGGCGGAAGCCGCGGCCGCTCGAGGTGCGGCGGGCCGCGCGCTTGCGGGACTGGTCAGAGGGGGATGGCGCGGGTATGCTCGGTCGGCAGGCTGAGCAGTCGCGGAGGTTCGCCTTCGAGGAAAGTCCGGACATCACAGGGAAGGGTGGTCGGTAACGCCGACCCGGGGAAACCCGCGGGAAAGTGCCACAGAAAAGACACCGCCTAAGCCTGGGGCCGCTGCAGCGCCTCAGGCCGGTAAGGGTGAAATGGTGCGGTAAGAGCGCACCGGCGTCGCGGTGACGCGGCGGCCAGGTAAACCCCACTCGATGCTAGGCCAAGCAGGACCGTTTGCAGGTGACCCGCCAAGGTCCGGGTAGGCCGCTCAGATGGATGATTGCTCTTGACAAGATCCGGCTTATAGGCCTGCTAACGAAAAGCCCCGCTCCGGCGGGGCTTTTCTATTGACGGGCACGCCGGCCACGCGCGGCCGATGCCGCGGGTGCTCACCGGGGGTGCTCACCGGGGGTGCTCACCCGGGGTGCTCACCGGGGGTGTTCATCAGGGGTGTTCATCAGGGGTGTTCACCAGGTGCGGCCCGTCGTTGAGCCCACATTGAGCTCAGTTGGAGCCAATGTTGAGATGGTTAGCGCGAGGTTATGGTCGTGTTGTCGTGGGTATCCGCGGGGCCATCCAGGAGTCCCGATCCCAGGGAGGAGATCACATGCATCGGCTTCGGCCCGCGCTCATCGCGGCCGTGGCGGCGGGTTTCGTGGCGGGAGGTGTCGGCGGCGCGATCGCGCTGCGTCCGGGCGCCGCGCCGGCCAGGGAAAGCCACGCCGCCACGCCGTTCCATCAACCGGTCCCGGCTGAGTTCCGGGGGATGCTCAATCAGATGAGCGCCGGCAACATCAAGACCACGATCGACAAGCTGGTCAGCTTCGGCACGCGCCAGACGCTGTCATCGACCACCGATCCCAACCGGGGGATCGGGGCCGCGCGCGACTACATCTTCCACACGCTGCAGGGCTACGCGGCGGCGTCAGGCGGCCGGATGACGGTGGCGGAGCAGCCGTTCATCCAGCCCAAGTCCAAGGACCCGGACGCGCGGAACCCGCGCAACACCCAGATCACGAACATCGTGGCGACGCTGAAGGGCACCCAGCCCGCTTCCACCAACCGGGTCTACGTGGTCAGCGGCCACTATGACTCGCGCTGCACCGGCGCGATCGACTTCAAGTGCGACGCGCCCGGCGCTGACGACGACGGCTCCGGGGTGGCGGCGATGATGGAGATGGCGCGAGTGATGTCGCAGCACAGCTTCGACGCCACCATCAAGTTCATCACGGTGGCCGGCGAGGAGGAGGACCTCTACGGGTCGGCGCACTTCGCCAAGGTGGCCAAGCAGCAGCACATGGACATCGAGGGCATGCTCAACAACGACATCATCGGCTCGGACACCGGGCCCAACGGGCAGAAGATGCCGTTCACCATCCGGCTCTTCTCCGAGGGGATCCCCACCGTCCTCACGCCGGCGGCCATCGCCGATCTGCAGAACGTGGGCGGCGAGAGCGACTCGCCGGCGCGCGAGCTGGCCCGCTACGTGCAGGAGGTGGCGCAGAACAACGCGACCCACATGTCGATCGAGCAGGTCTACCGGCGCGACCGTTACCTGCGCGGCGGCGACCAGATCTCGTTCCTGCAGAACGGGTACCCGGCGGTGCGCTTCACCGAGCCGATCGAGAACTTCGATCACGAGCACCAGACCCCGCGGACGGTCCACGGAGTCCAGTTCGGCGACCTGCCGAAGTTCATGGACTTCAACTTCAACGACCGAGCGGCGCGGGTCAATGCGCTGACGCTGATGAACCTCGCTGACGCGCCGGCGACGCCCAAGAAGGTTCAGATCGACGCGACCCAGCTGACCAACAGCACCACCTTGGAGTGGGCCAAGAACCCTGAGCCCGACCTCAAGGGCTACGAGCTGGTCTGGCGCGCGACCACGGACCCGGACTGGACGCACGTCATCCCGGTGGGCAAGAAGGTGCGCGTCACCGTCCCGCTCTCCAAGGACAACGTCTACTTCGGGGTGCGGGCCGTCAATACCGAGGGCTTCCGCAGCCCGGTGGCGTTCCCGACGCCGTTCGAGGGGTGAGCGCCAGGCGCGCTCGGGCCGACATGGCTCGGGCGCGCCCCCCTCGCCGGGCCTACGTGCCCCGGGTGCGCGCCTCGCCGCTGGCCACGCGCCGCAGCGCCTCGCCGTGCAACCGGTGAAGCTCCCACTCGGGCAGCCGCTCGGCGCCCAGCCGCTGGTAGAACCCCAGCGCCAGCTCGTTCCAGTCCAGGGCGTGCCATTCCACGCGCGGGCAGTCTCGGTCCAGCGCCATCGCCGCCAGATGGGAGAGCAGGGCGTAGCCGGCGCCGAGGCGTCGGTGGCGCTCGGGCACGTAGAGATCCTCCAACCAGATGCCGGCCTGGCACTCCCAGGTGGAGAACGTGTAGTGCCACACCGCGAAGCCGACCGCCTCATCGTCGGCCTCGGCGATCAGGCAGCCGGCGGAGCGGTGCTGGCCGAACAGGGCGTCGGCCAGCATCTCCGGCGTCCCCGTCACGCCCGCGGGCTCGCGCTCGTAGACCGCGAGCTCGACGATGAAGGCGTAGATCTGGGCCACGTCGTCGGGCGTGGCCTCGCGGACGCGCACCTCGGGGGCGCCCGCATCCGAACCGGCGGCGTTCACTGCTCGTCGGGAGGCGAGATCTCGCGCTTGAGGATCTTGCCGGTCGGTCCCTTGGGCAGGTCATCGACCAGCCATACCACGCGCGGGTACTTGTAGGCCGCCACCTGCTCCTTGACGTAGTCGCGCAGCTCGTCGGGTGTCGCCTCAGCGTCGTCCTTGAGGACAACGGCGGCGCCGACCTCTTCGCCGTACTCGTCGTGGGGCACGCCCAGCACCGCGGCCTCGCGCACAGCGGGGTGCTCGTAGAGCACCTCCTCGATCTCGCGCGGGTACACGTTGTAGCCGCCGCGAATGATCAGCTCCTTCTTGCGGTCCACGACATAGAAGTAGCCGTCCTCGTCGACCCGGCCCATGTCCCCGGTGTGCAGCCAGCCGTCGACGATCGTCTCGGCGGTCTCGTCCGGGCGCTCCCAGTAGCCCTTCATCACGTTGTAGCCGCGGATGACGATCTCGCCGACCTCGCCCTGGTCCACCTCCGCGCGATCGTCGTCGACGATCTTCATCTCCACGTTGCGGATCGGCGTGCCGATCGACCCCGGCTTGCGCTCCCGGTCACGATGGTTGAAGGAGGCCACCGGCGAGCTCTCCGACAGTCCGTAGCCCTCCAGGATCTTGCAGCCGAAGGCCTCCTCGAAGGACCGCAGCAGCTCCACGGGCATCGCCGAGCCGCCCGAGCTGCACAGCTGCACCGAGCTGACGTCATAGCTCTCGCGATCAGAATGGTGGAGCATCGCCCCGTACATCGTCGGCACGCCCTGAAACACGTTGACCTTGTCGCGCTGGATGATCTCCAGCGCCTTCGCCGGCTCAAAGCGCGGCAGCAGGGTCAGGGTGCCGCCGTCGCTGATCGTGGCGTTCATCCCGCACGTCTGGCCAAAGGAGTGAAACAGCGGCAGCGCCCCAAGCGTGATGCCCTCGCTGCCGAGATCAAACAGCTCAGCCGAGCCGCGTGCGTTCAGCGTCAGGTTGGCGTGGGTGAGCTCGGCGCCCTTGGGCTGCCCGGTGGTGCCCGACGTATAGAGCAGCACGGCGGTGTCATCGTCAGCGGTGTCGGCCACGGCCGTCTCCGGGGACGCCGCGCCCGCCTGCTCCTCGAACTTGCCAGGTTCCACCACCAGGCACTCGGCGCCCGCCTGCTCCGCGCCGGCCTGGGCGTCCTCGGCGAACCCGTGCCAGGCGAAGAGCAGCTTTGCCCCTGAGTCCGAGAGGTAGTAGGCAACCTCGCGCTTCTTGAGCAGCACGTTCATCGGCACGACGATGCCGCCCGCCCGCAGCACTCCGTAGTAGACGACCGGGAAGTACGGGACGTTGGGGAGCATGATCCCGACGCGATCCCCGCGCTGGAAGCCCTGCCCGGCCAGCAGCCCGGCGATGTGGGCCGAGGCACCGTCGAGCGCGGCGTAGGTGAGCTCGACGTCGTCGAGCTTGATGGCGACGTGATCGGGGTCGCGCTCCGCGGACGCGGTGAGGATGCCGGCGAGGTTCACGTAGGTCCGCTACTCGCCGGTGAACTCGGCCGGGCGCTTTTGCAGGAAGGCCAGCACGCCCTCGGCAAAGTCCTTGGAGGCGGCGCGCTCCTGCTGCACGTCGGCCTCCAGGTCGAGCTGCTGCTCAAAACCGGCGTAGGCCCGGGCGTTGATGGTCCGCTTGATGGCGGCGTAGGAGCCGGGCGGTCCGGCGGCCAGCCGCGCTGCAAGCGTGGTCACCGTGGATGCGAGCTCGCCGTCATCGACGACCTGGTTGACCAGGCCCCAGCTCAGCGCCGTGTCGGCACCGACGCGCTCGCCCAGGTAGGCGATCTCGAAGGCGCGGGCGTGCCCCAGGCGCTCCACCAGCGTCTGGGAGGCGCCGCCGTCGAGCCCCAGCCCGATGTTGACGAAGGCCATCAGGAAGTAGGCCGACCGCCCGGCCACGATCAGGTCGGAGGCCAGTGCCAGCGAGCAGCCGATGCCGACCGCCGGGCCGTTGACGGCGGCGATGACGGGCTTGGGGACCGTGCGCACGCGGTGGATGAGCGGGTGGTAGACCTCGCGCAGTGGGCTGCGGACGTCGGGCTTGCCGTCGCTGCCGGCGACCCCGGCACGCAGGTCGGCGCCCGAGGAGAACGCGCGGCCCGCGCCGGTGAGGACGATCGCACGCACCTCGGGGTCGGCAGCGACCTCGTCGAGCGCCTGGGTCAGCTCCTCGCCAAGCTGGCGCGTCCACGCGTTGAGCGCGTCGGGGCGATTGAGAACCAGCCACGCGACGCCATCCTCACGGCGGCACTCGATCGTTTCGAGGTTGAGGACGCTCATCGTCGGGCAGCGGACAATAGCGCCCGGCCCGGAATCCCGGAGACACGGCCGGGACGAGATCGGGGAACATGTCGGCACAGGATGGACCTGCTCCCCAAAACGTTTACCCGGCCCATCGGCCGGCTGGGCGCGGCCGCCCAGAACGCCTTCGAGGTGGCGCGGTTCGGGGGACTGGCCACCGACGAGCAGCCCTCGCCCTACGAGGTCACCTCCGAGCACCGGGTCTACCGGCTGCGCCGCTACTACCCCGAGCCCAACGGCGAACAGATCCCCGCCCGCCCCGCGGTGCTGCTCGTGCCCCCGATGATGCTGGCCGCCGAGATCTACGACGTCTCGCCCGCCACCAGCGCCGTCACCCTCCTGCACGAGCACGGCGTGGACCCGTGGGTGGTGGACTTCGGCGCCCCCGAGCGTGAGGAGGGTGGGCTGGAGCGAACCCTGGCCGATCACGTGCTGGCCGTCTCAGACGCCGTGGACCGCGTCCGCGAAGCCACCGGCCGCGACGTGCACCTGGCCGGTTACTCGCAGGGCGGGATGTTCTCCTACCAGGTGGCCGCCTACCGCCGCAACGACGGGCTGGGATCGCTGATCACGTTCGGCAGCCCGGTCGACACCCGGCTGGGGATGCCGTTCGGGCTCCCGGAGGAGCTGGCCTCGGGGCTGGCCGGCCTGATCGCCGGCGCTTTTCGCAGCTCGGCGCTGCCCGCCTGGTTCAGCCGCAACGGCTTCCTCCTGCTCGATCCGGTGAAGTCGCTCCGCAGCCGGATCGAGTTCGTGATGCAACTGCACGATCGCGAGGCACTGCTGCCGCGGGAGGGCCAGCGGCGGTTCCTGGAGGGCGACGGCTGGGTGGCGTGGCCGGGCCCGGCGCTGGCCGAGTTCGTGGGCCAGTTCGTCGCGCACAACCGGATGCTCGAGGGTGGCTTCGTGATCGACGAGCGGCTGCTGACCCTCGCCGACATCCGCTGCCCGATCCTCTCGGTGGTCGGCACCGTCGACGAGATCGCCCCGGCGCCCGGGGTGCGCGCCATCGGCCAGGCCGCTCCCCGGGCGGACGTCTACGAACTGGCGCTGCACGCCGGGCACTTCGGCCTGGTGGTGGGCTCGACCGCCAACGCCGTGACCTGGCCGACGGTGGCGGCGTGGGCGCGGTGGCGCGACGGCGAGGGCGAGCTGCCCGAGGGCGTCGGCGAGGTTCCCGACGACCCCGCCGGCGACCTGGTGGCCCAGCGCGACCAACTCCAGAACCGCCTCGGCTACGGCGTGGAGCTGGCCGGAGCGGTGGGGGGAGGCATCGCCCGGTCGATGGTGGGCGGGGCGCGGCGCACGACGCGCACCATGCGTGAGCTCGTCCGGGAGGCGGCGGGGTCGCTGCCCCAACTCGCTCGGCTGGAGCAGATCCAGCCGAGCACGCGAGTCTCTCTCGGGCTGCTGGTGGAGGAGCGCGTGGAGCGCGGCGCCGCCGACACGATGTTCCTCTACGAGGACCGCGCCTACAGCGCCCTCGAGGTCAACCAGCGCATCGACAACGTCGTGCGGGGGCTCATCTCCATCGGCGTCCGACAGGGCGAGCACGTCGGCGTGCTCATGGGCTCGCGTCCCAGCGCGCTGGCGGTGGTCACCGCGCTCAGCCGGCTCGGCGCGGTGGCGGTGATGCTGCGGCCCGACGGCAACACCGCGCGGGAGGCATCGCTGGGCGCCGCGCGGCGCATCATCGCCGACCCCGAGCGCGCTGCGCAGGCGGCCGGCCTGGGGACGGTGCACACCTTCGTGCTCGGCGGTGGCGGCGGCCCGCGTGATCTCCGGCTGCCGCTCACCACCGACATGGAGCAGATCGACCCGGGGACGGTGACGCCCCCGGCGTGGTATCGCGCCAACCCAGGGCGGGCGTCGGATCTGGCCTTCATCCTCTTCACCGGCGAGGGCGACTATGTCCGCGTGAGCCGGGTGACCAACCGGCGGTGGGCCACCTCGGCCTTCGGCACCGCTTCATCGGCTGCGCTCTCGCGCAGCGACACCGTCTACAGCGTCACCCCGCTCTATCACCCCTCGGGGCTGATGATGGGCATCGGCGGGGCGATCGCCGGGGGCGCCCGGCTGGCCATGGCCACACACTTCGATCCATCCACGTTCTGGGACGAGGTCCGCCGCTACGGCGTGACCGTCACCTCCTACACCTGGACGCTGCTGCACGACCTCGTCGCCGCGCCCGCCAACGCGGCCGAGCGCGGCCACGCCGTCCGCCTGTTCATCGGCTCGGGGATGCCGCGAGGGCTGTGGCGCCGCGTCCAGGAGCGCTTCTCGCCCGCGCGGGTGGTCGAGTTCTACGCCTCCACCGAGACCGGAGCGATCCTCGTCAACCTCCGCGGCGCCAAGCCCGGGGCGATGGGCCGACCGCTGCCCGGCACCCCCGAGGTGCGGATCGCCGCCTACGACCAGGAGTCCGAGCAGCTCATCCTCGGCCGCGGCGGCTTCGTGCAGCGCTGCGGCACCGACGAGGTGGGGCTGCTCGTCACCCGGGCGCGCGCCGGCGACACCTCGGTGACGCCGATGCGCGGCGTGTTCTCACGCGATGACGCGTGGCTGTCCACCGGCGACCTGTTCCGGCGCGACGCCGACGGCGACTACTGGCGTCTGGACGGCGTCTACGACGTCATCCACACCGAGAGCGGACCGGTGCTGGCGGCCCCGATCCGCGACGCGCTGGGCGACCTGGCCGCCGTGGATCTCGCGGTCGCCTACGGGCTGCGCGCGTCAGATGACGCGTCGGAGTTCGCCGTCGCCGCGGTGACTCTGCGCCCCGACCATGAGCTGAACGCCGAGATGCTCTCGCACGCGCTGGACGAGGTGCCCGAGGGCCATCGTCCCGTCGTGGTCCACGTCATCGACGAGATCCCGGTCACCACGTGGTTTCGCCCGCTCACCCGGCCACTGCGCCAGGCCGGGCTGCCCGCGCCCGCCGACGGCCGGGCCTGGTACCTGGACCGAGGCGGGCGGCGCTACCGGCCGCTCACCGAAGCGGCGCGCAAGCGGCTGTCCGGCGGGTAGGGGAGGGGTCGGCGCCCCGTCTCAGGCGGGCAGCGACTCGCCCGAGTACAGCTTGAGCACGCGCACGGCGCCGGCGGGCGCGGCGTTGATGCACAGCTCACACAGGACGCACTCGTCGAGGTTCTTCTCCACGATCTCCACGCCCGCGTCGCCGGCCTTGAAGATGTCCACCGGGCACACGCCCTCGAGCGTGCGGGCCAGCTCGGGATCGGCGCCAGCGGTGGGGTCGACCTGGACGTCGATGAAGGTGCCGGGCATGACTTAGAGCTTCTCCTTGACCAGGCCGGGGATGTCCTCGATGCGCTCGGCGACGGTGATGCCGGCGGCGCCGAGGCGCGCGATTTTCTCGGTGGCGGTGTCCTCCTTGCCCTCGACGATCGTGCCGGCGTGGCCGAAGCTCATGCCCGGCATCTCATCCATGAAGCGCCCGGCCATGAAGGCGACGATGGGCAGGCGGGAGTTCTGCTGGGTTACCCACGCGGCCAGCTCGGCCTCCATCCGGCCGCCGGGCTCGGTGTAGATGACGATCGCCTGGGTGTCGGCGTCGGCCTCGAACAGGGGCATGAGCTCGGCGTAGCTGGAGCCGATGATGGCGTCGCCGCCGATGGAGACAGCGGTGGAGACGCCCAGGCCGGCGGCGCTCAGGGTGGAGGACATCTCGGTGGTCATTCCGCCCGAGCGGGAGATGACGCCGACCGGTCCGCGGTGATAGGACTTGGCCGCGTCCTTGGCCGGGCCGCCGATGCCGCCCATCTTGATGACGTCGGGCACGATGATGCCCAGGCAGTTGGGGCCGATGATCCGGGCGTCGTGCGCGTCGGCCAGTTCCACCATCTGCGCGACGTCGCCGCGCGGGATGCGCTCGGTGACGATGACCACGAGCTTGACGCCGTTGGAGATGGCCTCGAACACGGCGTCCTTGGTGAAGGCGGGCGGGACGGTCACGACCGATCCGTCGATGGGCCCCCCGTGGTGCGCGACGGCCTGGGCGACGGTGTCAAACACGGGGACCCCGTGGACGTCGCGGCCCAGCCGGCCCGGGGTGACACCGCCGACGATCTTGGCGCCCGCGCCGTAGTCCAGGCACTCGCGGGTGAGGTTGACCGCCTCGCGCCCGGTGATCCCCTGGACGATGAAGGTGGTGTCGGCGTCGATGAGGATCGACATCAGGCGGCGCTGCCTTGGATGCGCTCGACGGCACGGCGCGCCGCCTCGTTCAAAGAGACGGAGCGATCGGCGTAGGCGACCCCGTAGCGCTCAAGGATCTTGAAGCCCTCCTCCTCCCACGCGCCGGGGATGCGGAAGATGGCGATCTTCTCGGCGGGGTCATAGCCGAGCTCGAGGCAGGCCTTGATCACGCCGCGGGCAACGATGTCCACGCGGGTGTTGGAGACGATCGACATCATCACCGCGATCTTGTCCACGCCGGGCTTCTGGAGCACGAGCTTGGCCAGCCCGCAGGCCTTGGCCACTGAGGGGTTGCCGCCGATCTCGCAGTAGTTGGCGGGATCGCCGCCGTGCGCGCGGACGGCGTCAAACAGCGTCAGCGAGCCGCCGCCGGCGCCGATGACCAGGCCGAGGTTGCCGGAAAACTCGGTGACGTTGCCGGCCACGCCGCGGTGGTCCTGGGCGTCAACCCGCTCGCCGGCGAGCTCGAACGGGGTGGCCTCGCGGGCCTGGCGGGTCTCCTCGTCGCCGACCCCGAGCTCGTGCAGCAGTGCCTTCTGTCGCGGGCGCCCCTCGTTCTCCATGTCCATGTGAGCGTCCAGCGCCACGACGGACCCGTCGGTGAGCGCACCGAGCGGATTGATCTCGGCCAGGGTCATGTCGTACTGGAGGAACAGGCGGGCCAGCCGGGCGAGGATGGGGGTGAGGCGGTTGAGCGTCGAGCCGGTGACTCCCAGCGAGGCGATGAGCTGCTTGGCCTGCCAGTCTGAAAACGGCGTCCGGGTCGAGAAATGGGCGCGGGCGACGTGGTCAGGGTGCTCCTCGGCCACCTGCTCGATGTCGATCCCGCCCATGTCGGAGAACAGCATCACCGGGCGCTTGCGGGTGCCGTCCCAGACGACGCCCGCGTAGTACTCGTGGGCCACGTCGGCGCGATGGTCGACCAGGACGCCGCGGGGCATGTGGCCGTTGATCTCGAGGTCCAGGACGTGCTCGGCGTGGCGGGCCGCCTCCTCAGGCGTGTCGGCGAACTGCACGCCACCGGCCTTCATCCGCCCGCCGGTGAGGACCTGGGACTTGATGACCACGGGCCCGGCGATCTGCTCGGCGATCCGGCGGGCCTCATCGGCGGTCTTGGCGAACCCGTGCTTCGTGACCGGGATCCCGGCCTTGGCCACGATCGCCCGCGATTCGTACTCAAAGAAACGCATCAGTGGTCGCTCGCGTAGGTGCGGTCGCATCGAGAGGGGCGACTGGTGGATGTCAGGCGAGGACGCAGGATCCGACGTGTAGCAGCGCTACACGAGGGTCCGAGGACAGCCGGATGACATGGGCGCGGCCCATTCCGGCGAGGCAGGATGCCGAGCGGGCCGCCGGCCCATGCTGGCGCCGCCAGGCGTGCCTCGAATGCGAGCGTGTCTGCGTGAGCGACCACCGGGGCGGGGGAATGTAGCGATCTGCGCAGGCGTGTGGCGTGCGGTATCGCACACGAGTACGTCCGTGTACCACCCCCGCGGCGTCGCAATGACCCAATATTCGGGGCGTCGTCGTGTCGGTCAGGCCGCGTCGTGGGGGTGCGGCTGGTCGTAGACCTGGACGACGGATCCGGTGTCAAACGTCTGGACGCGCGACAGCCTGAGATCGATCGGTCCCGGGAACCGGCCAAAGATGCTCAGCCCGTCCCCGACGAGCACCGGGTGGACCACCAGCCGGTACTCATCGATCAGGTTGGCTGCCAGCAGGGCGTGGGCGAACGTGGCTCCGCCCCAGGCGATGATGTCACCGCCGGGCTCGCGTTTGAGGCCCGCGATCTCCTCGCCCAGATCGCCGCTGGCGATCCGCGAGGTCTCCCACGGCGCCTCCGTCAGCGTGCGCGAGAACACCACCTTGGGCAGCGCGTTCATCGGCGCGGCGTAGGCGTCATCCGAATACGGCCAATGCGACGCCATCTCCACGTAGGTGCTGCGCCCCATGATGTGGCAGCCGGCTCGGCTGAGCCAGTCGAGCTTGAGCGCCTTGAGCTCCGGATCCTCGCGGACCGGGCTCAGGCCCTTGACGTCGTTGGGCGCTGCCACCACGCCGTCGATCGAAATGGACATCACCAGGATCACCTTGCGCATTGGGGCCTCCGGGAGTAGGGGGTGCCGCGCAATCGCGGCCTCTCTACTGGCGTCGAACCACGCCCGGGGAAATCGACACGCAATCTGCGACCGGCGCCCGCGCCCCGCAGCCGCCACCAATCCGGGCGCCGGCTGGCCGCCACCT
This sequence comes from uncultured Actinomycetota bacterium, assembly GCA_963758035.1. Lineage (GTDB taxonomy): Bacteria > Actinomycetota > Thermoleophilia > Solirubrobacterales > Solirubrobacteraceae > Palsa-465. The sequence continues at coordinate 1,839,763 of CAVWTW010000006.1, read as the reverse complement.
CGCGTCCGATGGCGGATAGGCAAGTATTCCCACCAACTAGACCAACCTGACTAAAGATGTCGTCTTAGTCGGCTATGCTGTGCCGTCGCTACTGGGCAATCCCCATCGACAAACCTGGAATTAGCTGTTGAGAGGAATGGATGAAGAGACGATCTGAACTGTCGCGACTACGTGTGCTGGCCCTGCTGACCGTCGTCGTGGCGGCCATGGCAGCGGCGGGATGCGGCGGCTCCTCGGACGCGGCCAGCGGCGGCGGGTCGTCTTCGGCCTCGTCCTCGGGGTCGGCAGGCGCGAGCAACCCGTCGACCACGCTCAACCTGGTCGGCTACTCAACCCCCAAGAAGGCCTACGACGCGCTCACCACCGCCTTCGCCCAGACCAGCGCCGGCAAGGGCGTGGGCTTCAAGCAGTCCTTCGGCGCCTCGGGCTCGCAGAGCCGCGCCGTGGACTCGGGCCAGCCCGCCGACGTCGTCGCCTTCTCGACCACACCGGACATGACCCGGCTGGTCAAGGACAAGATCGTCGCCTCCGACTGGGACGCCAACCCGCAGAAGGGGTTCTCGTCTAACTCGGTCGTCGTGTTCGTGGTGCGCAAGGGCAATCCCAAGCACATCACCGGATGGGATGACCTGATCAAGCCCGGTATCGACGTGATCACGCCCAACCCGTCGACGTCGGGCAGCGCGCGGTGGAACATCATGGCCGCCTACGGCGCCCAGCTCAAGGAGGGCAAATCGCCCGCCCAGGCGCTCGCCTACGTGCGGACGCTGCTGACCAAGAACGTCTCGGTGCAGGACTCGGCGGCCAGCGCCGCGCTGGCGACCTTCACCAGCGGCAAGGGCGACGTGCTGCTCGACTACGAGTCTGACGCGATCGCCGCCCAGAAGGCCGGGGACAAGGTCCAATACATCATCCCCAAGCAGACCATCCTCATCCAGACGCCGATCGCCGTCACCGTCAAGGCGCCGGCGGCGGCCAAGGCGTTCCTGAACTACCAGTGGTCAACGGCCGGACAGACGATCTGGGCCCAGCAGGGCTACCGGCCCGTGGATGCGGCAGTGGCCAAGAAGTTCGCCTCCCAGTTCCCCACGCCGCCGCAGCTGTTCACCATCGACGATCTCGGAGGCTGGACGAAGGTCAAGGACCAGTTCTTCGACCCGGCCAACGGGTCCATCACCAAGATCGAGCAGGCCGCGGGGGTTCCCACTGCCTCCAGCTAGCACAGTCGCTGCACCGGGGACACCCGGGCGCGCGGGGTCCGGTCCGCCGGCCGCCTCGCGCGCCCGGCGCCTGCCGCGAGCCGCACGCCGGCGGGGCGGGCTGGCGCTGGGACTGTCGACGCTCTATCTGAGCGTCATCGTCCTCCTGCCGCTCGCCGCGGTCACGGTCAAGGCGGTCAGCCAGAGCCCGTCGAACTTCTGGCAGTCGATCAGCAACCCCTTGGTCCTGAGGGCGCTGGCCACCACGCTGGGCGCCGCCCTGCTCACTGCGGTGATCGGCGCGGTGATCGGCACGCTGATCGCGTGGGTGCTGGTGCGCGACGAGTTCCCGGGCCAGCGGATCATCAACGCCCTGATCGACCTGCCGTTCGCGCTGCCGACGGTCGTCGCCGGCCTGACGCTGCTCGCGCTCTATGGGCCCGACAGCCCGTTCGGCATCCACCTGGCCTTCACGCGCGCGGTCGTGCTGGTGGCGCTGCTGTTCGTGACGTTGCCGTTCGTGGTGCGCTCGGTGCAGCCGGTGCTGCTGGAGGCCGACCGCGAGGTAGAGGAAGCGGCCGCGTCGCTGGGTGCGGGCAATGCCGTCATCTTTCGCCGGGTGATCCTCCCGGCCCTGCGGCCGGCGATCCTGTCCGGGGCGGCGCTCGCCTTCGCCCGCGCGGTGGGGGAGATCGGGTCGCTGCTGATCATCACCGCCAAGGTGCCGATCGCGAGCATCGTGATCTTCGCCGACGTCGAGTCCGACGCACCACAGGCGGCGGCCTCGCTGTCACTGGTGCTGATCGTGCTCTCGCTGCTGGTACTGGTGCTCATCCGCAGAGTGGGAGGCCGTGTTGCGCATTAGCCACCGGGCCGCGGTGTCGTTGCGCGCCGTCGCGCTGCTGTATCTGCTGGCGCTGCTGATGCTGCCGGTGGTCCTGATCTTCTTCAAGACCTTCGAGCACGGCTTCGGCGTGGCCTGGGGCTGGATGACCACCCCGGCGGCGATCAGCGCGCTGTGGCTGTCGCTGCTGATGGCGGCCATCGCGGTGCCGCTCAACACCGTGTTCGGGATCGTGTGCGCGCTCGTGCTGGTGCGACGGCGCGGCCGGCTGGCGGCGGTGCTGGACGCGCTCATCGACCTGCCGTTCCTCGTCTCGCCGATCATCGTCGGTCTGGCCCTGACGCTCGTCTACGGGATCCACGGCTGGTTCGGGACCTTCTTCTCGGACCACGGGATCCAGATCATCTTCGCCGTGCCCGGCATGCTGCTGGCCACGATATTCGTGTCGCTGCCGTTCGTCGTGCGCGAGGTCGCCCCGGTGCTGGTGGAGATCGGCGACGAACAGGAGCAGGCCGCGGCGACGCTCGGCGCCTCGGGCTGGCAGACGTTCTGGAGGGTCACGCTGCCGTCGATCCGCTGGGGCGTCATCTACGGCGTCATCCTCTCGACCGCCCGCGCCCTGGGCGAGATCGGTGCGGTGCTGATCGTGTCGTCCAACATTCCCGGCTCGACGCTCACCCTTCCGCTGCTCGTTTACCAACGCGCCGAGCAGCCGGGGTCAGCCGCGACCACCGGTGCTTATGCGGCCGCGACCGAGCTCGCCGTAATCTCCCTGGTCGTGCTGCTCGCCATGACCGCGCTCTCTGGTAGGAGGCCGCAGGCCCGATGAGGATCGATATCGCCAACATCTCCAAGCGCTTCGAGGACTTCACGGCGCTCGACGACGTGTCGCTCGAGGTCCCCGAGGGCTCGCTGACGGCGCTGCTGGGCCCCAGCGGTTCGGGCAAGTCGACGCTGCTGCGGATCATCGCCGGGCTCGAGACGCCCGACTCCGGGGCGGTGATGATCGACGGCGCCGACGTCAGCCACGTCATCCCGCAGAAGCGCGGCATCGGCTTCGTCTTCCAGCACTACGCCGCCTTCACCCACATGACCGTGCGCGAGAACGTGGCCTTCGGGCTGCGCATCCGCAAGCGCCCCAAGGCCGAGATCACCGAGCGGGTCGACGAGCTGCTCGCGCTCGTGGGGCTGACCAAGTGGGCTCAGCAGCGGCCCTCGCAGCTCTCGGGCGGGCAGCGCCAGCGGATGGCCCTGGCCCGCGCGCTGGCGGTCCAGCCCAACGTGTTGTTGCTCGACGAGCCCTTCGGGGCGCTGGACGCCACCGTGCGCGCCGAGCTGCGCGCGTGGCTGCGCCGGCTCCATGACGAGCAGCACGTGACCACGGTGCTGGTCACCCATGACCAGGAGGAGGCCATGGAGATCTCCGATCGGATCGCCGTGATGAGCGCCGGGACGATCGAGCAGGTGGGCGACCCGCGCGAGGTCTATGACCGGCCCGCCACCGACTTCGTCATGGGCTTTGTCGGTCCGGTCAGCCGCCTGGGCGGCAAGCTGGTGCGCCCCCACGACGTGACCATCGCGCTCGAGCCGGGCGACGCGCGCATCGAGGCCATGGTCAAGCGCGTCGTACACCTCGGCTTCGAGGTGCGGCTCGAACTCGAGCTGCCCGACGGCTCAGAGGCCCGGGCTCAGCTGACGCGCGCCCAGGCCGACGAGCTGGAGCTCGGGCGCGGCGACATCGTCTACGCGCGGCCGCCCGCCGGCGTGCCGATCGAGCCCGAGCTGCAGGGCTCGGTCAGCCGCGGGCGAGACTCAGCCGCGGCTGAGATGCCCGCCGCCGCGTTCGAGGAGCCTGCGTAGCCGCAGCGGCGTGCGCTCGCAGGAGCGCGACGATCTGAGCGGTGGGGCGAAACGGATCGGCGATGGAGGTGCCGTCGTGCAGGGACAGGGCGGCGCTCAGCTCACCGTCCAGTTCGGCCACGAGCAGCGGTTGGGTGGGCACCGGCGCGCTGTCGAGCGCCGCCAGGCGGCGCAGCGCCAGCTGGTCTTCGGCGTGGCCGGGGCGGATCGTGATCTGGGAGAGGAGCGTGTTCATGCTCCCGATGGTGACCCACGCCTGACATAAAGGCAAATAGGGGTTTGCTTGATGGGGTATAACCTTTAAGCATGCTCGACACACGACGACTGAGAGTGCTGTGCGAGGTGGCCCGCCACGGGTCCTTCTCGGCGGCCGCCGAGGCGCTCGGCTACACCCAACCGGCGGTCTCGCGCCAGATCGCCACCCTCGAGGCCGAGGTCGGCGCGGTGCTGGTGCGCCGCGTCCCCCAGGGCGCGGTGCTCACCGACGCCGGCCGCCTGCTCTCCGAGCGAGGCGCGGCGGTCCTGTCCTCCCTGCACGACATCGAGGACGAGCTGCACGCGCTGCTGGGCATGGAGGCAGGGACGCTGCGCCTGGCCACGTTCGCCTCGGCGGCCGGCTCGATCGTGCCGCGCGCCGTGGCCTGCTTCCGTGACCGCCATCCCGGGGTGGAGCTCACAGTGTCGATGTTCGATCCGGTGGACTCGATCCCGCGTCTGCGCGCCGGCGAGTTCGACCTGGCGCTCTCGCACGACCCGCGCGGCGATCCGGCCAGCAACGTCGCCGCCGAGGCGGCCGCGGCCGACGTGGAGATCGTGCCGCTGTTCGATGACCCCATGTACGTGGCCCTGCCGGCCGGGCATGCGCTCTGCGAGGCACCGGGCCTATCGATGTCCGACTTCTCCTCAGAGCCGTGGATGCTGGCCACGGGGCGGACCTGCCCGGACGCGCGACTGTTCCTGCGCGCCTGCCACGACGCCGGGTTCGAGCCGCGCATCGCGTTTCAGAATGACGACTACGGGGCCATCCTCGGGTTCGTCGCGGCCGGGGTGGGCGTGGCGCTGGTCCCTGACATCGTGACCCACTCGGTCCGCGGCGACGTCGTCATCCGCGAACTGGACCCGCCGCCGCCGCCGCGACCGATCAGCGTCATCCTGCCCCCCGGGTATCGCTCGCCCGCGGCCCGGGCGATGGTCGAGGTGCTCGAGGAGGTGGCCGAGGCGTGGGTGCGCGACCGGCCGGCGCTGGCCGAGCGCGCGGGCGCCATCAGCGTGTGACCCAAGCCCCCGGGTCCTCGGTCAGCTTCTCGATCGACCGGGGGAGCTTGCCATTGGCGAGGTCGGCGATGGTGACGTTCTCCACGACGCGGCGCAGGTTGACGCGGACCGCGATCCACACCGTGGGCAGGGCGCTGGCCGCGCCGCCGTACTTGGCGTCCTCGGGCGGGCCGCCGCGGACGCTGGCCAGGGGGCCCTCGACGGCGCGGATGACGTCGGCCACGGTCACCTCGGTGGCCGGCTTGGCCAGCCGGAAGCCGCCCTCGGCGCCGCGGTGGCTGCGCACGATGCCGGCGTGGCGCAGCTCGCCCAGGATGTTCTCCAGGAAGTTGAGCGGGATCTCCTGCGCGGTGGCCACGCGCTCGGCCTTGACCGGCTTGTCGCCCTCGGCGGCGGCGAGCTCCACGACGGCGCGCACCGCGTAGTCGGCTTTGGCCGAGATTCGCATGGGGCGGGAGACTACGCTGCCGCGCGGACTATGCCGCCGCGGGGGCGAATCCGTAGGCCTCAGCCAGGGCAGGGTCGCGCTCGGCCAGCAGCTCGGCCAGCTCGACCATCACCTTGCACTGCTTCCATGTGGCGTCGTCCTGCATCTTGCCGTCGATCATGTGCACGCCCCGGCCGTCGGGGATCGCCTCCAGCACCTTCTTGGCGAACAGCACCTCGTCGGGGTCGGGGCTGAACACCTTCTTCGCGATGTCGATCTGCACCGGGTGCAGCGACCATGCGCCGACGCAGCCGAGCAGGAACGCCGCCCGGAACTGGGTCTCGCAGCCGAGCACGTCCTTGATGTCGCCGAACGGGCCGTAGAAGGGGAGGATCCCCGAGGACGTGCAGGCGTCGACCATGCGAGCGATGGAGTAATGCCAGGGGTCCTGCTGCGCGGTGGGGCGGGGGGCCTCGGGATTGTCGGGGTCCGGGTCGTTGATCGAGCGGTAGCCGGGATGGCCGCCACCGACCCGCGTCGTCTTCATGCGCCGGCTGGCGGCGAGGTCGGCGGGCCCGAAGCTCATGCCCTGCATCCGCGGGCTCGCCGAGGCGATCGCCTCGACGTTGATCATGCCCAGGCCGGTCTCCAGCAGCGCGTGGACGAGGATGGGGCGGCCCAGGCCTGCCTTGGCCTCGAGCTGGGCCAGGACCCGATCGATGTAGTGGATGTCCCACGGGCCCTCCACCTTGGGCACCATGATCACCTCGAGCTTGTCGCCGATCTGTGAGACCAGCGTGGTGAGGTCATCCAGGATCCAGGGGGACTCGAGGCTGTTGACCCGGGTCCATAGCTGGGTCTCGCCCAGGTCCATCTCCTTGCCGACCCGTACGAGGCCCTCGCGGGCGGCGAGCTTGCGGTCCACGGGGACGGCGTCCTCGAGGTTGCCCAGGAGGATGTCCACCGTGGGGGCGATGTCGGGGACCTTGGCCACCATCTTCTCGTTGGAGAAATCGAGGAAATGGATCATCCGCGACGGCTTGAACGGGATCTCCAGGATCGGGTCGGGGGCGCCGATCGCCAGGGGCTTTCCGAAGTCACGGGGGTTTCGCACGGTGTCAGGTCTCCTGGTCAGGGGTTCAGCGCTTCAACGCTATCGCCAGCGCGCAGATGGCATGCTCTAGGCGTTTCCCCAGCGTGACATTTACCCAGGAGTGCTGAACATGCCCGAAGTCGAGACCGGCCAAGCCGCGCGCGAGGCCAGTGGAGCCCATCCGTACGGCCGCTACCTGGAGGAGTTCGAGGTGGGCGCGGTCTACAAGCACTGGCCGGCCAAGACGGTGACCGAGTCAGACGACCACCTGTTCTGCCTGATCACGATGAACCACCACCCCCTGCACCTCAACGACGTCTACGCCAAGGAGTCCCAGCAGGGCCGCAACGTCGTGGTGGGCCCGCTGGTGTACTCGCTGGCACTGGGGATGAGCGTTTCGGACGTCAGCGGCAAGGCGATCGCCAACCTCGCCACCGAGGAGCTCAGCCACCCGGCGCCGGTGTTTCACGGTGACACGCTGTTCTGCGAGTCAGAGGTCCTGGAGGTCAAGGAGTCAAAGTCCAAGCCCGACCGTGGCACCGTCCGCGTCCACACTCGCGTGCTCAACCAGGACGGAGTGCTGGTCGCCGAGTTCAAGCGCCTGGTGCTCGTCCCCCGCCGGCAGCCGGGGTAGCCGGTCGGCTCTCTCACCGCCCGTGCGAACAGCAGTTCGCGTCGGGCGTGAGCAAAATACCCGCATATAGGCTGCTTTTTATAGTTTGTGAGCAGCTTGTGCTCCCGCCGGGTAGCCTTCCCGAGCCACCGCCCGTTTTTTCATTTAAGGAGTAGCCCTCGCCCATGGCCCACACCGCACCAAAGCGCCAAGCAACGACGGAGCACACCGGTCTGCAGGGGTGGGTAGAGGAAATCGTAGGACTGACGCAGCCCGATGACATCCACTGGTGCGACGGATCGGACGAGGAGTACGAGCAGCTCGCCCAGATCCTGATCGACGCCGGGACGTTCGAGCGCCTCTCGGAGGCCAAGCGGCCCGGCTCGTACCTGGCGCTGTCGGACCCCGCCGACGTCGCCCGCGTCGAGGACCGAACCTTCATCTGCTCCGAGCGCGAGGCCGACGCCGGCCCCAACAACAACTGGCGCGATCCCGCCGAGATGCGCGAGATGCTCGACGGCCTGTTCAAGGGCTCGATGCGCGGGCGCACGATGTACGTGGTGCCGTTCTCGATGGGCCCCCTGGGCTCGCCCATCTCCTACATCGGCGTCCAGGTCACCGACTCGCCCTACGTGGTGGCGTCGATGCGGATCATGACCCGGATGGGCCAGCCCGCGCTCGACGTGCTGGGCACCGACGGCGACTTCGTCCCCTGCGTGCACTCCGTGGGCGCGCCGCTGGTCGATGGCGCCGAGGACGTGGCGTGGCCGTGCAACGCCGACAACAAGTACATCGTCCACTACCCCGAGAGCCGCGAGATCTGGTCATTCGGCTCCGGGTACGGCGGCAACGCGCTGCTGGGCAAGAAGTGCTTCGCGCTGCGGATCGCCTCGGTCATGGCCCGCGACGAGGGCTGGATGGCCGAGCACATGCTCATCCTCAAGGTCACCTCGCCCTCCGATGAGGTCAAGTACATCGCCGGCGCGTTCCCCAGCGCCTGCGGCAAGACCAACCTGGCCATGGTCATCCCCACGCTGCCCGGGTGGAAGGTGGAGACGATCGGCGACGACATCGCCTGGATGAAGTTCGGCTCCGACGGGCAGCTGTACGCGGTCAATCCGGAGGCCGGCTTCTTCGGCGTGGCCCCGGGCACCGGCCGGCGCACCAACCCCAACGCCATCGACATGGTCAGCCGCAACACCGTGTTCACCAACTGCGCCAAGACCGACGACGGCGACATCTGGTGGGAGGGGATGACCGGCGAGCCGCCCGAGCACGCCATCGACTGGCACGGCGACGACTGGACCCCCGACTCCGACGCGACCGCGGCGCACCCCAACGCGCGGTTCACCGTGCCCTGCGCCCAGTGTCCCTCCATGGCCGACGAGTGGGAGGACCCCAAGGGCGTCCCGATCTCGGCGATCATGTTCGGCGGCCGCCGCGCGACGGTGGTGCCGCTCGTGCATGAGGCCCGTGACTGGGAGCACGGCACCTTCATCGGCTCGATCATGTCCTCGGAGACGACCGTGGCCCAGGCCGGCGAGGTGGGCAAGCTGCGCTTCGACCCGATGGCGATGCTGCCCTTCTGCGGCTACCACATGGGCGACTACTTCGCCCATTGGCTGCGGGTGGCCGAGCGCGACGGTGCCCAGATGCCGCGCGTGTTCTACGTCAACTGGTTCCGCAAGGACGACGACGGCAAGTTCATGTGGCCCGGCTTTGGCGAGAACTCGCGCGTCCTGGCCTGGATCTTCGGCCGTTTGACCGGGGATGCGGATGCGGAGGAGACGGCGATCGGACTGGTTCCGCCGATCGGCGAAGGCGGAATTGACACCACCGGCCTGGGCGTCTCTCAGGAGACGATGGCCAAGCTGCTGGAGGTCGATCACGACGGCTGGGCTCAGCAGCTGCCGCAGATGAAGGAGCACTACGCGACCTTCGCCGACAAGCTCCCGGCGGAGCTTGCCGAGCAGTTGCGAACGCTCGAGCAGCGCCTGGACGCCTAGTGCGCTGATGCGCATCAGGGCACAAGCGAGTTCTTTGTAAACCCTTCGCTTCCCGGGGTGCGCGCCGCGTACCCTGGGAGGCATGGCGCTTGGCTTCGTCCCCTCCGATGCGGTGATGCTCGCCGTGCAGGCGGGCGTGGTCGCCGCGCCGCGCCGGCCGCCCGAGATCGGGTGGATCCGGCGGCTGTCAGGCCCCGCGTGGGCGCTGATCCCGATCGCGTCGATCATCGGCGTGATCTTCGCCATCCGCTTCACCTCGGGGACCGCGACGGGACTGACGTGGCTGGCCCTGATCGCAGTGCCCGCGTTGGCCGCGGTGGCCCTCGGGTGGGCCGACCACGGCGCGCGGTGGTGGATGGCCGGCATCGCGCTGCCGCTGTTCGTGGTGGCGTGGGCGTCGAAGTCGACGCTGTGGGGCCAGGGGGCGGCCACGCTGCTGTCGGCCCTGAGCTGCGTCACCCTGGGGTGGCTGTTGGCGGCGGTGACGCCGCCGCGATGGCTGAAGCTGGGGATCCTCGCCATGTGCGCCGCCGACGTGTGGCTGGTGGCCTCAGACCTGCTGCAGACGCCCAACAACACGCTCACCGTGGCCGCGCCGCTGCCCCACAGCGGGCTGCACCTGCCCCAGCTCCAGAGCGAGCAGTTCGGCAGCGTGCTCATGGGCTACGGCGACCTCTTCGTGGCCGGGCTCCTGGGAGCCGTGCTGGCCCGCGAGGGCCGGCGCCAGTGGCCGATCGCGCTGCTGACCCTGGTCCTGGCCGGAGCCTTTGACCTGCTGTTCTTCGTGCTCAACGAGCTGCCGGCTACCGTGCCGGTGGCCGCGGCGCTGATCGTCAGCGAGGTGTGGGTGCTGGTCGCGCGCCGGCGGCGGGCTGCCGGCCGGCGGACCGGGGCGTGGGTTCAGTGGGGCTCGTCGCCCGTCGCGGCCGGCGGGCGGGACTCCTCGGCCAGCGAGGTGATCGCCAGCTTGCCGCGGGCGGCCTCCTCGAGCACCTCCGTGGCCTCCTCGGCGGACCGGGAGTAGAGCTCGACGAGCAGGTGTACGACGATGCGGTCCTCGTCGTGCTTGTGGAAGCGCACGTGGGTGAAGAACTCGCGGGTGCCGTGGTCTCCGAAGGCGGCGTAGGAGAGGGCGTCGCCGGCCTCGGGCCCCGAGCACGTCTCGACGTCGTCGGCGTCGACCGTGACGGTGCATGACGCCACCCACGGCGTCCCGGCGATCATCCGCTCCCAGCGGTCCTCGACAGGCTCCACACGGCCGTTGTGGAAGCCGAGATGGGGCTGGTCATGCATGCATTCCAGGCACTGGACGACGGCCTCCTGCATCTCGTCGACGACCTCGCCGCGCTCCCCGGTCTCGGGGTCGATGCGATGGATGCCCTCGTAGTGGACCTGCACTTCCAGGTTCTGGGACCAGCAGCGGTAGCAGCGCAACCAGCTGCGGACCTCAGTCGAGCCCTCCATCGAGACCATGATAGGACGCGGTGCGCGGGTCTTTCGCTCAGCGGCCGGTCGTGGCCGATGCCACGAGTGGTTCCGTGACGGTCCGGCGGGTCCCGCTAACCGAAGGTGAAGTCGTACGCACTGATGCCGGGCGGGAGCTGAACGGTGAAGGTCTGCTGCTGGTCGCCGGGCAGGGAGACGAGCGAGTACAGGCGCTGTCCCTTCACGGTCACGAGGCCGTCGTGGACGTCTGAGCCCGCCTCGGCGGCCGGGATCGGCTTGCCGTTCACCAGCACGCGGGCGGTGCGCGGCTTGTTGTCATTGGACGTCATGACCAGGTAGACGTGGGCCGCCTGGACGCGCGCGGTGATCGAGGCGCCGTTGGCAGCCGGCGAGATCGACTGCGAGGTGGCGTTCCAGGTGCCGTGCAGCCCGAACTCGTTGAGGATGGGCACCGTCACGCCGGGATAGAAGTGGGTGCCGCCCTTGAGCTGCTGGGCGAAGCCCTCGGCGCGCTGCGGGTTGAGGTAGGTCTCGGGCGTACCCAGGTTCGTGGACGGGATGATCGCGGTGGCGGTCATCGGGGGCGGGAGGTTGTGGGCGCCCGCGTCGTAGAGCAACTGCCGAACCGCGGCCTCGTCCTCCTTGTAGTTGCCCTCGCCGAACTGGGTGTGGCGGATCTGGCCCTGGGCATCGATCAGGTACTCGGCCGGCCAGTACTGGTTCTGGTAGGCGTTCCAGGTCCCGTAGCGGTTGTCCTGGACCACCGGATAGCGCAACCCGTCGGAGTTGATCGCCTGCTGGACGTTGGAGGCCTCCTGCTCGAAGGTGAACTCCGGCGTCTCGACGCCCACGATCTCCAGGCCATCGTTGTGGTAATGGGCGTAGAGGCCCTTGAGGAACGGCAGCGTGCGGATGCAGTTGATGCAGGTGTAGGTCCAGAAGTCCACCAGCACGACGTGTCCTTTGAGCCCTGCCAGGGTGAGGGGCTCGTTGCCGGGGGTGTTGAACCACCGCTGGTTGTCTGTGAAGTCCGGGGCTTGGCCGAGCTTGGGCAGCGCCGGCGTCTTGACCCCCGGGATGGCAACGCCGGGCTGCTGGGGCATGGGGGTCACGGAGGCCAGCTTCTGGCGCTCAGCGAATTTCGAGGCCGGCCTGAGCGACGCCAGCCGGTTCTGGACCGCGTTGGAGTTCTCCAGCGAGCGCGTCGGGTCCACCAGGAACGCCGGCAGGCTGGTGTCCTTGGCCAGCGCCTCCTCGAAGCGGACGTCGGTGTTGGTGAGCATGACCACGCCCGTGACGAGCAGGACCGCACCGAGGGTTCGCTCCACGACGTGGCCCCGCGTGTGGCGCTTGACGCGGTCGAGGATCGCTCGTCCGCCCAGCGCGTAGAGGAGCATCACCGAGCTCAGGCCCACGGCGTAGGCGAGCGCGACGGCCACGATCTTGCTGGTCGCGCCGCTGGAGGCCGATACCGAGGTGACCGCGGCCAGGATGGGCCCGGCGCACGGCGCGCAGACAAAGCCCAGGGCGCCGCCGACGGCCAATCCCGACCAGAACCCGTCGCCGCGGGTCTTGGGCCCGAAGCGGGCCAGGCGGCTGAGCGGAGCCTGGACGCGCTCGGCCAGCTCGGGGATGAGCAGGACGACGCCGAAGACGAGCAGCACGATGATCGCCAGCGTGCGCGCCGCGCCGGCGGCCAGCCCGACCCCCTTGACCAGCTGCGCCAGGGCGACGATGGCGATGGTGAAGGTGATCGCCAGGCCCAGCACGATGCCCAGCGGGCGCCGGCGGCCACCCGCGGCGCTCGCCGACAGCAGCGCCGGCAGGACGGGCAGCACGCAGGGCGTGATCGCGGTCGCGGCCCCGGCGATCAGGGCGAACAGCAGCAGGAGAAACATGTTCTGGGTGTGATGATGCTCGGGAGTTCTTGCGTTGGCGTTAACTGCGCGCGCGGGCTGACGCGGACGTTACGTCGACGTTACGCGGCCTCGCGTCGGCGGTGCTCCAGTATCCGGCGTAGGCGGGCGGCCTCGTGGGCGGGGTGTTGGCTGAGGCGGGTGGTGGTGAGGCGGACGGTGAGATAGCCGTGCTCGGCGGCGTCGGTGTCGCGTTCGCGGTCTGATTCGAAGCTGTCGTGGTTGTTGTGGAAGGTGTAGCCGTCGATCTCGATGATCACCTTCTCGGCTTCGAAGACGGCGTCGCGTTCGCGCCCGAAGAGGGTGATGTTGACCTTGGGGGTGGGGACGCGGTAGGTGCGGCAGAACTCCAGGAAGGCGTCCTCGGCGGGGGAGCGGGTGGGGTTCTGGTGAGGGTCGATGAGGCGGTGGATGCGGGGGGAGGCGGTGAGGAGGCGGTGCAGCTCGGTGGCGCGCAGGTGCTTGGCCAGGCGCAGGTCGTTGACGGCGCGGACGAGCTGGCGGTCGGTCAGGCGGCTTTGGAGGTCGAGGAGGGTGCGGGAGGGGCTGGTGACGCGGAGGTTGCGGTGGCGGCGGATGTCTTTGCGGGTGAGGGTCTGGGTGCGGCGGGTGCGGATGCCGGGGCGGCGGCGGTGATGGGGGGCGGTGACCTCCGGCGCTGTGGGCCAGGTTCTGATGCCCCACAGGGCCGCGGCGGAGTCGTGGCTGAGGACGGCTTGGTCGCCGCAGGCCAGGACGGCGGCCATCGCCTGGGCGATCGCCGTGCGCTGCTGATGGCCGACGGCGTAGACGCCCGCGTGAACGGTGACCAGCCGCCCGTTGCGGCTGGCCCAGTGGGCGATGGTCGCCGACGGGACACCGAGGCGCAGCAGCTGTTGGCGGGTCACATGACCGAACTGCCGGTCGGCGATCCGCGCGATTTTTACAGCTATGTTGGAAAAATCGCGCACGGCCCTCTGGCGAAGCGAGGGCCTGCAGGGCGCAGGTCCCTCTACTAGAGAGAGCCTGCAGCCCGGTGGTTTTCACCCCCCTGGCCCGACCTGGGCATGCGGGGGTGGTCCGGGAGGGTGGCCGGCGAGGGGTGGTCAGCCGCCGATGGCGGACATGCTGCGCGCGGGCTGGATGAAGCCCGGCTCGCCGACGTGGTGCTTGAGCTCCTTGCGCCACACCGCGTCGCGGATGATGTGCTCGATCTCCGGATCCGAGGCGCCCTCGCGCAGCGGCCCGCGCAGGTCAGTCTCGTTGAGGGAGAACAGGCAGGTCCGCAGCCGTCCGTCCGCCGTCAGCCGCACCCGGTTGCAGTCCGCGCAGAACGGCTCGGACACCGGGTTGATGAAGCCGATCCGGCCCGGGCTGTCGGCGAAGCGGTAGACCTGGGAGGTGGAGCTGGGCTCGCGCGGCTCGGGCTCGAGCGGGTAGACGGCCGAGATCGCTTCGCGGATCTCGGCGCCGGTGAGCACCTTGCTGCGGTTCCACGCGTGATCGGCGTCCAGGGGCATGAACTCGATGAAGCGGACCTCGAAGGGGGTCTCGCGCGCCAGCCGAGCGAAGGGGATGACCTCCTCCTCGGTGAAGCCGCGGATCGCCACCGCGTTGACCTTGATCGGGTGCGCCTCGGGGAAGGCGGCCAGGACCTCGAGTCCGTTGAGCACCGCATCCAGCGCGTCGCGGCGGGTGAGTTCGTAGAAGCGGTCGCGCTGGAGCGAGTCCACGGAGACGTTGAAGCGGTTGACGCCGGCGCGCACCAGCTTCTCGGCGTCGCGGGCCAGCAGGAAGCCGTTGGTGGTCAGCGACAGGTCGTGGACGCCGTCGATCTCGGCGATCATCGCCGCGAGCCTTGGGAATTCACGCCGGACGAGCGGCTCGCCGCCGGTCAGCCGCACGTCGCCGACGCCCATGTCGGCGAACAACCCCACCAGGCGCGCGATCTCCTCGAAGGTGAGGATCTCCGCGCGCTCGAGCCAGGGCAGGCCCTCCGCGGGCATGCAGTATTGGCATCGGAAGTTGCAACGGTCGGTGACCGATACGCGCAGATCTCCGATTTCGCGCCCGTGTCCATCCCGGAGCGGTTCTGAAAGCACATGTAAAGGGTAGCTTTGCCGCGATGAAACCGGGTTATGCGTTGGCCGTCCTAGGCGTTGCCTACGCGCTCACCGGCTGCGGGGCCAGCGCATCGGAGCAGGTTCAGGCGAAGCTCGAGCAGTTTGCCCATGCAGTGGCCGCGCGCGATACGACCACTCTTTGCAGCCAGGTCCTCGCGCCCGACCTCGTGGGCCACCTCAACGCCGCCGGTCTCAGCTGCGAGCAGGCGATGAAGACGTTCGTGCAGAGCGTCTCGAACCCCAGCCTCAGCGTGTCGAAGGTTCACGTGAAGGGCGGCTCGGCCTCGGCGGTGGTGCTGGCGCGGGCCAAGGGCCAGCCCTCATCGTTGGAGTCGGTGCAGCTGACCAACACCAAGAATGGTTGGCGGCTGGCCTCGCTGGCCTCGCCTCGCTAGATCGATCGCTCCAACGGGGCGGGCTCAGTCCAGCTCCCCGCGCAGCAGGCTGAACATGACCATGTCCTGACGCTCGACGCCGGCGCTCATGTAGGAGCGCAGCACCGCTTCGCGGGTGAAGCCGGCCCGCTCGGCGACGCTCTGGGACGCGGGGTTGTCAGTGGCGGCCATCAGTTCGATCCGCTCCAGGCGCAGCGCGCTGAAGCCCCAGCCGCAGATGAGCCGGACCGCCCGGGTGGCGTGGCCCCGGCCGCGTCCCCACGCGGCCAGCCAGTAGCCCACCTCGCCGCGGGCGTGCCCCCACGCGAAGCGCAGCAGCGAGATCGAGCCCAGGAGCCGGTCCTCGGAGGCCTCGACCACCGCGAACGGTGCCGTCAGCCCCGCGAAGGCGGCGTCGTAGCGCTGGCGCAGATAGTTGCGCGCGTCGGCCTCGGTGTAGGCGGGCGGCACGCTCGTCCACCGGACGATCTCCGGGTCGCGGCAGGCCTGCACCAGCTCCGGAAGGTCGGCGTCACGCCACGGGCGCAGCGCGGTGTCGCCGTCGACGAGCGGGTCGCCGGGCAGCACGATCCGAGGAGTGGGGGTAGTGGTCATCGCCGCGCCTTCTCCTCCAAAGCGTGACGCAACGCCGCCACGTCCAGGCCACCATCCTGTTGCGCGAGCCATTTCTCGGCCTCGCGGCGGCCGCCGACGGCTCGCAGCCCGCGGTCCCCGTACTCGGCGGCGTAGTCGGCCAGAGCATGCATCCGGCGGCTGCGCACCCGCCGAGCGGCGAGATCCAGCCCCGCCCGATGCGCGTCGAGCGCCTCCACCAGCTCGTCGATGCCGGCCGGCGGGGCCACCGACGACACCGAGACCACCGCGGACGCCGAGTTCAGCGAGCCCAGCGCCGCCTCCAGGTCGGCCCGCGCGCGCGCCGCCACCTGGCCGAGATCGGCCTTGGTCACCACCAGGACATCGGGGATCTCCATGATCCCGGACTTGAGGAACTGCAGGACGTCGCCGGACCCGGGCTGGACGATCACGGCCACGGTGTCGGCGACGTCGGCGACCTCGGTCTCCGATTGTCCGACGCCGACCGTCTCGATCACCACGACGTCAAAGGCGCAGGCGAGCGCGGTGGCGGCGGCGCGAGTCGCCGGGGCCAGGCCGCCGAGGCGATCGCCGGCCGCGGTGGAGCGGATGAAGACGGCGTGGTCGGCGGGGTCGCGCTCGATCCGCGCCCGGTCGCCGAGCAGCGATCCGCCCGAGCGCCGCGACGTCGGGTCCACGGCAAGTACCGCCACCGACCGGGAACGTAGCCGCCACGCGGCCACCAGCCGCGATAGCAACGAGGACTTGCCGACGCCGGGCGGCCCGGTGACGCCGATGATGGACCCCGGCGCCTCGCCCCCCAGTGCGGCCGGGGACACCGCCGCCAGCAGCGCCTCGGTCTGCCCCCGGGCCTCGGCGCCCCGGCTCTCCACCAGGTTCAGGACTGCCGGGGCGGCGCCAAGGTCGCCGTCGCGCAGCCGCGCGCCGAGCTCAGATCCGTCGGCCAGGGCGGGTGGAGGCGGGTTCAAGCGGGGGCAGCGGTGTCGGCGCCGTGGCGCTCAGCCACGAGCGAGACGATGTCGCGCATCATTCCGTTGAGATCCCAGTCCTTCGGGGTGTAGACCGCCGCCACGCCGGCTTGGCGCAGCGCTGCCGCGTCTGACTCGGGGATGATGCCGCCGACGATCACCGGGACGTTCTCGACGCCGGCGTCGGCGAGCGCGCTCAGCACCGAGGGGATGAGCTCGGCGTGAGAGCCTGACAGGATCGAGAGCCCGATCACGTGCACCCCCTCCTGGGCGGCCGAGCTGGCGATCTGCGACGGGGTCAGGCGGATGCCCTCGTAGACGACGTCCATGCCGGCGTCGCGGGCGCGCACCGCGATCTGCTCGGCGCCGTTGGAGTGGCCGTCGAGGCCGGGCTTACCGACCAGGAACTTCAGCCGCCGCCCCAGCGCCTCGCTGAGACGCTCCACCTCGTCGCGGATCTCGGCGAGGTTCTCGCTCGGCGCGGCGAGGGCGTCGCCCACGCCGGTGGGCGCGCGGTACTCGCCGAACACGTCGCGCAGGGTCTGGCTCCACTCGCCGGTGGTGGCGCCGGCGCGAGCGGCGGCGATGGTGGCCGGCATGATGTTCTCTGAGTCGTCGCGGGCGACCCGGGCGAGCTCCTCCAGCGCGGCTGCGACGGCGGTGGCGTCGCGCTGGGAGCGCCAGGCATCCAGGGCGGCACGCTGCTCGGCCTCCACCTCGGGATCGACGACCAGGATGCCGCCGTCGGCGTCGGCGGTGAGCGGCGAGGGCTCCGTGGACTGAAAGCGGTTCATGCCGACCACGGTGAGCCGGCCGTCCTCGATCCTCCCCCAGCGTTTGCGGTGGGACTCGACCAGTGAGGACTTCATGTAGTCCACCGCGTTGACCGCACCGCCGAGCTCGGCCACTCGGCCCATCTCCTCACGGGCGCCCTTGACCAGTTCGGCGACGAGCCCCTCCATGACGATCGAGCCCTCGAAGATGTCGGGGTACTCCAGCAAGTCGGTCTCGTAGGCGAGGATCTGCTGCAGGCGCAGGGACCACTGCTGGTCCCAGGGGCGAGGGAGCCCGAGGGCCTCGTTCCAGGCGGGGAGCTGCAGGGCCCGCGCGCGGGCGTCGCGGCCGAGGGTGACGGCAAGCGCCTCCAGGGCGATCCGGTAGACGTTGTTCTCCGGCTGGGCCTCGGTCAGGCCCAGCGAGTTGACCTGGACGCCGTAGCGGAACCGGCGGTGGCGGTCATCCTGGACGTCGTAGCGGGTGCGGCCCAGCTCATCCCAGAGCTGCGACATCGCGCGCAGCTTGGCGTGCTCCTCGATGAACCGCACGCCTGCGTTGACGAAGAAGGAGATCCGCCCGAACACGCTGCCCATGAGGGATTCGGCCCGCCCACCCAAGCGCTCGCGAACGGCGTCGAGCACGGCGATGGCGTTGCTCATCGCGTAGGCGATCTCCTGGACCGGCGTGGCCCCGGCCTCCTGGAGGTGGTAGGAGCAGATGTTGATCGGGTTCCACTTGGGGACGTGCTGCACCGTGTACGCGATCGTGTCGGCGATCAAGCGCATCGACGGACCGGGCGGGAAGGAGTAGGTGCCCCGGCTGAGGTACTCCTTGAGGATGTCGTTCTGGGTGGTGCCCTGGAGGGCGGACTCCGCGATCGGGGGGTCCTGAGTTTCGGCGGCGACGATATAGAGGGCCAGCAGCCAGGCGGCCGTGGCGTTGATCGTCATCGAGGTGTTCATCTGATCCAGCGGGATGCCCTCGAGCAGGGTCTGCATGTCGCCCGCGTGAGCGATCGAGACGCCCACCTTGCCCACCTCGCCGCGGGCGAGCTCGTGGTCGGGGTCATAGCCGGTCTGGGTCGGGAGGTCGAAGGCCACCGAGAGGCCCGTCTGGCCCTTCTCGAGGTTGCGCCGGTAGAGCTCGTTGGAGCGCCGCGCGTCCGAATGCCCTGCATATGTGCGCATCATCCAGGGCCGGTCGCGCTCTGGAAGCCGCGCGGAGGGTGTGTCCGCCATTCGGTGCATTGTATGGCCGGAGCGGCCGGGCGACGTGCGACAATGACCACAGATCACCGATGCCAGATCAGAGTTCAGCAGCCACCGAGCACGCCATCCTCGCCGAGATCACGCGGCCCCTCGAGGCATTGCCCGAGGACCCGCTGTCGCTTGTGGACGCGGACTTCGCCCTTGCCCTGCGCGGGTACGACCGCGTGGCCGTGGACGAGTACGTGCGCCAGACCCGGCGGCTCGTCGCCGAGCTTCAGGCGACCCGGTCGCCGGAGGCGGCGGTCCGGCGCGCCCTGGAGCGCGTCGGGGAGCAGATCTCAGGGATCCTGCAGCGGGCGCACGAGACCGCGGAGCAGATCACGGCGCAGTCGCGCAGCGAGGCTGAGGACCGGCTGCAGCAGGCGCGCGTCGAGGCGGCGCAGATCGCCGCTGCCGCCGAGCAGCGCGTCAGGGACCTGGACGCCGACACCGACCGGATCTGGCTGGAGCGCGAGCGGATCGTCGCCGACGCGGAGGATCTGGCCGGCCAGCTGCACTCCCTTGCCAGGACGGCCGCGGAGCGGTTCTCCCCCGACGCCGAGGAGCCGACCAGCGGCACGGTGGCCATCGAGGGGCCCGGGGCGGATCCGGAGCTCTATGCCGGCGACGAGGGCGGAGCGTTCGAGGTGGCCGATCCCGCCGACGAGGCCCACGTGGCCGACGAGGCCCACGGCGCCGAGCCCCACGCCGCCGAGCCGGACGCCGCCGAGCCGGATGCCGCTGAGCCCGCCGAGCCCGAGGCCGAGGTCGGCCACGACGAGTTCCGCCCGGACGACGCGCCGCCAGAGCCCGATCACCGCAGTGAGATCGAGCGGACGGTGGCCTTCCAGCCGCTGGACGAGGATCCCGGGTCCGCCCCTGCGGACCGGGGCACCACCGATGACGACGACACCGCGGTGATCCCGCCGGCCTCGCAGGCCGCCAATCGCCGCCGCGACAAGTAACCCTCGCCCCCCGTCTGCGTCGTGCGCGTGATCGATCTCATGCACCTGGGCCGCGCCCGCGTGATCGGGTGCTGGCAGGTAGAGGACGTCCTCATCGACCCGGGGCCGACCTCGTGCCTGCCGACCCTGCTCGAGGCGCTGGGCGACAACCGCCCCTCGGCGCTGCTGCTCACCCACATCCACTTCGACCACGCCGGCGCGGCCGGCTCGCTGGTGGAGCGCTGGCCCGAGCTGCGCGTCTACGTGCACGAGCGCGGTGCCAAGCACATGGCCGACCCCGAGCGCCTCTACAACAGCGCCAAGCGGCTCTACGGGGACGACATGGAGCGGCTGTGGGGCGAGATGCTGCCGGTGCCCGAGGGCAATCTGGAGGTCCTGAGCGGTGGCGAGACCATCCACGATGGCGCCTACAAGGTCGCTTACACGCCGGGCCACGCCTCCCATCACGTGTCCTATCTGCGCGACGGCACCGCGTTCGTGGGCGACGTGGGCGGCGTACGGATCACGCCGGAGTCAATGACGATCCCGCCGACGCCGCCCCCGGACATCGACGTCGACGCCTGGCACGAGTCGATCGCGCTGGTGCGCTCCTGGCGGCCGCAGCGGCTGGCCATGACCCACTTCGGGTCAAGCGAGGACGTCGAGCGGCAGTTCGACGAGCTCGATGCCCGGCTCGACGCCTGGTCGACGCTGGCGCGCGATGCCGGCCATGACACGTTCGTCTCCACCGTCCAGGAGGAGATCCTGCGCGACGGCAGCGACGAGCAGGCCGCCACCTACGAACAGGCCGCCCCCGTGGAGCAGTTGTTCGCCGGATATGAGCGGTATTGGGCCAAGAAGGCGAAGCAAAACTAGGCTGGCCGGAGCAGCGCGGCGTCGCTATTCTCGGTGACTGATGTCCCAGACGGTCGAGCTGCCGCGTACCGGCTTGCCTGGAACAGGTCTTGGCGGCCTGTGGCGCGTGGTGGTCCTCAACGATGAGTTCAATACGTTCGATCACGTGGCGGAGACGCTCTCACGCGTCGTCCCCGGCGTGACGCTGGCCGACGGGTACCGCATCGCCGACCGGATCCACCACAAGGGCTGCGCAATCGTGTGGAGCGGCCCACGCGAGGACGCCGAGGGCTACTGGATGGCCCTCGACGACGCCGGTCTGACGATGGGTCCCCTCGAATCCGGCTGAGGGCGGAGACGCATCACGCCAGCAGCGACAGCTGGCGGCCCGCCCACACCCCCGGCGGCGCTGCGCCGCCACGCACTCCGGACTCGAGCTCCAGCAGCGCCTGCTTGCGCTGGAGGCCGCCGCCGTAGCCGGTGAGGCTGCCGTCGGCGCCGATCACCCGGTGGCACGGGACGATGATCGGCACCGGGGTGCGCCCGACCGCCGCCCCCACCGCGCGCACGCGGTCAGGACGACCGATCTCGTCGGCCACGGCGCCGTAGCTGAGCGTGCGCCCGTACTCGATCGTGCGCAGCACGTCCCAGACTCGGCGCTGGAACGGTGTGCCCACGAGCACCAGGGGCAGCTCGAACGCCTGGCGCTCCCCGGCGAAGTACTCCTCGAGCTGGGTCACCGCGTCGGCGAACGGGGCGGCGTCACGCGCGGTCTCGTCCAGCGGGCCGCTGCGGCCACGGAAATAGACGGCATGCAGCCCGTCGTGGCCGCCGACCAGGGTGAGCGGCCCGAGCGGAGTCTCGAGCACCGTCCAGACCAGCGAGGGGCGAGGCAGCTCAGCGGGCATCATGGAAGATCACCCCCAGCGCAGTGCGGCTGCCCTGCGTGATCGTGGACACGCCGTGGCGCATCCCGACGCGGTGATAGCCGGCGCGGCCCCGGGCGGGACGCTCGCGGGTGGGGAAGATGACGAAGGCGCCCTGGGGCGGGGTCAGCACGTGGGCGCGACTCTGCGCGCGCGGGCGCTGCTCCATCAGCACGAACTCGCCGCCGTCATAGTCGACGCCACGGCGGGAGAGGACGGTGAGGATCTGAAACGGGAAGAAGACCTCGCCGTAGAGATCCTGGTGCAGCGCGTTCCAGTCGCCGGGCCCGTAGCGCAGGATGAGCGGCGTCGGCCGCGTCTGGCCGGCCTCGCGGCAGCGCGCCAGCAACTCCTCGTGCGCGAGCGGGAAGGTGGGCGTGTCGCCGCGCAGCCGCTCGCTCCAGCGGTTGGCCACCGAGGCCAGGTGGGGATAGAACGAGATGCGCAGTTCGGCGATGAGCTCGGGCAGGGGATGGTCGAAGTAGCGGTAGCGGCCATCGCCGAAGCGGTGGCGGGCCATGTCGATCGTCGAGCGAAAGCGCCCGCCGTCGAACAGGCCGGCCAGTTCGCCGCACTCGTCGTCTGAGAGCAGCGCCGGGGTGACGGCGTGGCCGACCTCGTCGAGTTGCGCGTCGAGCGCGCTCCAGTCAAGTTCATCGACGCGCTCGCGCACGTCGCGGCGCAGATCTGTGGCGATTGCCATGGGTCCTCTCTTTGGTCGCTGCGCATGAAACGGCGCAGCGGGCGAGAACGTGAGATCAGGTGCCGGAGGCGGGGAGCGTCTTGGAGCCCCGCGTGGACGGCAGCGTCTTGGCCGCCTGACGATCGGGACTGACGCGCACGACGTTCCACACCAGGCCCGTCTTCTCCAGCAGCGCGATGACCAGGCCGGTGGGGTCCGCGATTCGCTCCCACAGGCGCAGTCCGTGGAAGGCGGAGGTCGGGAAGGCGTGGTGGTTGTGATGCCAGGCCTCGCCCATCGAAAACGGTGCCAGCCAGAACACGTTGCGGCTCTCGTCCTCGATGTCAAAGCGCTTGCGCCCGAAGAAATGGCAGACCGAGTTGATCGACCAGGTCACGTGATGCAGCAGGAACACCCGGACCAGCCCGCCCCACAGCAGCGCCGTGAGGGCGGTGCCGACGCCGCCGCCGATGATCCAGCCCAGCGCGAAGGGGATGGCCAGGCCGAGCGCCACCCACAGGAAGAACAGCTTGTCGACCACCTGCAGGGCCCGGTCCTTGACCAGGTCGGGAGCGAAGCGCTCCCGCTCGGCGGTGCCGACGGTCTCGAACAGCCACCCGATGTGCGCGTGCCAGAGCCCCTTGATGGCACCGACGAAGCCGGGTCCGGCCAGATGCGGCGAATGCGGGTCGCCCTCGATGTCGGTGAAGGCGTGATGCTTGCGGTGGTCGGCCACCCAGGTGATGACCGAGCCCTCGACCGCCATCGAGCCCAGGACCGCCACGACGGCGCGAAACGCGCGCGAAGCCTCGAAGGCCCGATGCGTGAACATGCGGTGGAAGCCGAGCGTGATGCCGAGCGCCGTGATGACGTACAGGCTGACCATCAGGGCGAGCTCGAGCGGGCCGATCGCGCGGTTCCAGAGCAGGACGATCGCCACCACCACACACAGCGGTGGCACCGCCACCCCGACCAGGTTTCCGATCTTGTGGATTCGGCTCACGTAAACACAGAGATTACGTGTCCTGCGCGCAATTTTCTCTTGCGGGGGGCATGATTACAGGACCCGATCTTAGACCAGAGGTATGAATTTTGGCCGATCAGCCGTGGCATGAGCTTCCACCAAAAATCGTCGATGTCCTGCGCCCGGCCCTGGACGACGTGGCGCACGAGATGATGGAGGCGGTCGCGACCATTCCAGCCTACGCGCGGCCCCTGGAGGGCCCCTTCGGCGACGGCCTGCGCATCGGGGTCCAGGAGGCGCTCAAGCACCTCCTGGAGGAGATCGAGGAGGGTGGCCATGTCGAGCGCCTGGACGTGTACCGGGCTCTGGGGCAGGGCGAGATGCGCGCAGGGCGCAGCCTCGAGACGCTGCTCAGCGCCTACCGCGTCGGAGCCCGGGTGGCCTGGCGGCGCTTCGCCGCGCTCGGCGTCGAGGCCGGTCTGGCGCCCGACACCCTGTATCTGCTGGCGGAATCGATCTTCGCCTACATCGACGTCCTCTCGGCCGAGTCGGCCGAGGGGTACGCCCTGGAGCAGTCGGCCGCTGCGGGGGAGGCCCAGCTACGCCGGCGGCGGCTGGTGCGCATGCTCGTGCGCGAGACGCCGGCCGAGCCCGAGGCCGTCGAGCGGGCGGCCGCCGACGCCGGCTGGGCGTTGCCACGGAGCCTCGCGGTGTTGGCGATCAGCGGTCCCCGGCGGGAGACGGCGGCATCGCATCTGCCCGCGGGGACGATCCGCGAGGCCATCGGCGAGCTCATGTGCGCGGTGGTCTCCGATCCCGACGGGCCCGGTCAGCGCGCCGCCATCGAGCAGGCGATCGCCGCCGTTGGGGCACGCGCGGGGCTGGGCTCGACCGTCGACTGGTCCCAGGCCCGGGCCAGCTTCGTGCGCGCCCAGGCTGCGCTGGACCTGGTGGAGCGAGACGGCGGGCTGATCGCGGCGCGCGAGCACGCCGGCGAGCTGCTGCTGAACTCTGATCCCGGGCTGGCCGACGAGCTCGCCGCTGACCGGCTGGCGCCGTTTGACGACCTGTCGCCGGGATCGCGGCGGCGCCTGCGCGAGACCCTGGAGGTGTGGCTGGCCGAGCAGGGGCGGCTGGGCAGCGTCGCCGAGCGGCTCGGCATCCATCCGCAGACAGCGCGTTACCGGGTCAATCGGCTGCGCGACCTGTTCGGCGACGCGCTGAACGATCCCGACGCGCGGTTCTGGCTGGAGGTGGCGCTGCGGGTGGGCGACGGTCGCCCGGCCCAGGCTCAGGCCTAGGCCGCGTGCGGCGTCGCCGGGGCCGGCGTGGGCTCGGGAGCGCCGTTGGGCTCGCCGTTCGGGACCTCGGGGCCCAGCGCGCCGAAGGCGATCTCGTCAGCCCACGAGTAGGCGATCGGCACCTGGTAGCGGCCCATGTTGCGGGCGCGGAACTCGATCATCTCCGGGCCGTCCCAGTAGCGGTACCAGGCGTCCTTGGAGGCAATCCAGGTGAACTGGGTGACGCGATAGCGGTCGTCGTTGTCGACGTGGACGGCGTACTGAGTGGCGCCATAGCGCAGCGCCAGGGGCGCCACGCTCGCGACGTCGGCGGCGAAGGCATCCTTGCGGAACACCGTCGAGTACCACTTGACCGTTACGAGATCTGCCATGTCTACGCTCCCACCTCCGCACGGATGGCGCCGGGGCCCTCGGCGGTCTTGCCCTGGCCTTCTTGGGTTGCTCCCACCAGGATGGCAATTTTTCCAAGATGACGGTTGTCGCGCAGGAGCTGGTGCGCGTCGGCGACGCCCTCGAAGCCCATCGTCTGCCACAGCACGGGCCGGATCTTGGACTCCTCGATGAGCTCGTTGGCCTTCATGGCCTCATAGGCGTTGGCGAAGTGCGAGCCGACGATCTCCTTCTGGCGCATCCACAGGTAGCGGACGTCGAAGTCCAGCTGGTAGCCCGAGGTGGCGCCGCAGATGACGACCTTGCCGAACGGCTTGACGCACAGGACCGAGGTGGGGAACGTGGCTTTGCCGACGTGCTCGAAGACGATGTCCGGCGGGCCGCCGAGCTGCTTCTCGACCGCCTTGCAGAAGCGCCGTGACTCCTTGAAGCGCGCCTTCTCCTCATCGGGAGTCTCGCCGCCCCGGCGCATCATCCCGCCGTACTCGCCGCGGTTGATGTGGCCGACGGCGCCGAGCTGCTCGATCAGCTCGCCCTTCTCCTCCGAGGACACCACGCCGACGGCGTCGGCCCCGGTCAGTGAGCAGAGCTGGGTGGCGAACACGCCCAGGCCGCCGGCGGCGCCCCAGATGAGCACACGGTGGCCGGCCTGGAGCCTGCAACGGTCGATGAGCATCCGGTAGGCGGTGAAGTAGGTCAGCCCGTAGGACGCGGCCTCCTCCCAGGCCAGGTGCTTGGGCTTGGACAGCAACTGCTGGGCCTGGACCTTGCAAAACTGGGCAAACGACCCCCACGTGGTCTCATACCCCCAGATCTGCTGGGAGGGCGCGGCGAGCGGATCGAGGCCGTGGACCTCGGGGTCCTCATAGGACGCCTGGTTGCAGTGGATGACCACCTCGTCGCCGGGCTTCCAGCGGGTGACGCCGGCGCCGACCTTCCACACCACTCCGGAGGCGTCAGAGCCACCGATGTGGTGGCCCCACTGAGGGTGATCGCCGTAGCGCCAGACCCCCACCGGTTCGCCGAGCGCTGCCCACACGTTGTTGAAGTTCACCCCGGCCGCCATCACGCGCACGATCACCTCGAACGCACCGGGCTCGGGGACCTCGATCTCCTCCAGCTGAAACGCGTCTACCGGCTCGCCTTGGCGCTCCTCGCGGATGACCCATGCGGCCATCGTGGACGGGAGCTCGCCCGGCTCGGTTTCGACGGTTGCGACTTGGCTGAGATCGACGGCCACGCGGCTGACACCTTCCTGGTCGAGGGAGTGGAGAGGGGGGAGTGGCGGACCCTGGAGTGCGGACCCCGGGTGGGTGGGCCTGGTTCGGGGGTACGGTCCGAGGATCGTACCCGGCAGTAGGTCCCATACAACAGCCCGAGTGGGCTCGCGGACTGTGCGAGCGCTCACACGCGGAGGGCTATGACCGCCCTACGGCTGGAGGACCGAGTTGCTCGAGCTGGCGCGCTGGCGGCCGATGTGGATCGAGGCCGGCCGGATCGACGACTGCTTGGAGAGCTGCGCTTCGTTGCGACCCTGGTCGCCGGTGGCGATGGTGTAGCGGCCCGGCTTGAAGTCCACCGAGACCTGGGTGGTCCCCTGGGGGTTGATGGGGGCCGTGCTGGCCAGGGTGGAGCCGCCCATGGAGATCGCCAGCGCCTCGGCGTGACTGGCCTGGTTGGTGACGATGAAGGTGATCGGGCCGGCGCCGACGTGTGCGGGGGAGACCGAGACCCGCGAGTCGTTGACGTAGACCGTCAGGTTCACCGGGTTGGCCGGGCGCGCCACGGAGGGCGACTGGCCGCCGGCCGAGCCGCACGCGGAGACGACCAGAGCGGTGAGCGCCAGCTGTCCGATCGTCCTGATGCGCATCCTTGACCCGGCTCTCCTCTCCGGGATCAGCCCGCTGGACGCGTAGCCCGCGGGATGAACCGCCGGAAAACCCTATCTGACCAGGGGTCTCGCTCTCGATTGTCGTCCGGCTCGCCTAGGCGGCGCCGGCCATCAGCTCCTCGCGCTCACGCTCGAGCCGCTGCAGCTCTGCTTGCAGCTCCATCCATGATTCGGACTCGACGCGCTCGTACTCGTCGCCATTGAGCTCGCGCAGCCTGTCGCTGTACGTGCTCCACGCGAGACGGGTATCCGCCTCGAGCTCCTGCAGTCGTTCCGTATCGGGGGCCGTAGCAGTCATCTCATCGCTCCTTGCTAGAGGGCACTTGCGATCCTACCCCGGTTCGCGGTCGGTAGAACAGCGCCGCCCGCGCGCCGGTAGCGCGGTTCGACCGCTCTTCGGCCGGTCGTGCAGCGATTCCTGCACGCCGTCCGGAGCCAGGCGTATCACCGGTGCCCGATGGATCTCCTGTCCGCTCCGATCGCCACGGCCGAGTTCATGGTCGTCGACACCGAGACCAACGGCCTGGCCGGCGATGACTGCGAGCTGACCGAGGTCGGGGCCGTGCTGGTCGGCGGCGGTGAGCTGCACGACCGGTGGAGCTCGCTGTGCCGTACCAGCGCACCGCTGCGCCGGGGCATACAGCGGCTCACCGGGATCACCCAGGCAATGGTGGACGGCGCCCCGTCATTGGAGGACGTCCTCCCACCGCTGAACGAGTTGCTCCAGGGCCGGGTCCTCGTCGCCCACAACGCCCCGTTTGACCGACGCGTCCTCCGTCAGGCCTTCGGGCGCATCGGCCTGGAGTGGCCTGACCCGCCGGTGTTGTGCACCGCCGCTATGGCGCGCGCCATGTTGCCGCTCCAGCGGCGGCGCGGCCTCGGCGTGCTCGCCGACGCCCTCGGCATCGAGGTGCACACCGTGCATCGGGCGCTGGCCGACGCCGAGACGTGCGCGCGCGTGCTCTGCTCCCTGTTTCCGCGGCTGTGCGCGAACGCCGCCACCGTCGGCGATGCGCTGGCGATGCTCACGCCGCGCCGGCGCCCCCGCAAGCGGCCTCCGCCGCCACAAAGCCTGCTGGCCCCCGCACCGGGCGGGCCCGGGCGCATGGGGCGGGCGGGTCCGGGTCGCCCGCGGGGCGCTCCGGAGCCCGACTTCGCCGAGTTGCCCCGCGATCCGGGCGTCTACATCTTCCGCGACGACGCCGGGCGGGTCCTCTACGTGGGCAAGTCCGTCTCGATCCGGAGCCGGGCCCGCGCCCACTTCGCCCCGTCATCCCCGCCCGCGGCCTGGACCCGTCACGCGACCGTCGTCGACTACCGGACCACCGGCTCCGAACTGGGCGCGCTGATCCTCGAGAACCGGCTCATCAAGGAGCTCAAGCCTCCCGGCAACAAGCGCCTGGCCCGGCGCGACGACCGGCTGGTCTACATCCGCTGCCGCCTGGACATCCCGTTTCCGATCCTGGAGGTGGCGTCCGAGCCGGCGGCGGGCCACGCTGTCACCGTCGGTCCGGTCCGAGGCCGACGCCTGGCGCTTGAGCTCGTCGAGCAGCTGGACTCCCTGTTCGGGTTGCGCCACTGCGGCCGGCGGCTGCCGCGGCGCGAGCATCCCTCGGCCTACGGTCAGATGGGGCGCTGCCTGTCGCCGTGCCTGGGCGATCTGGACCCCAATCTGTACCGGCGGCGGCTGGACGAGGTCCTCGCGCTGTTCCTGGGCGAGCGCCACGACTCAGACCAGCCGCTGATCAGGCACGTCTATGGCCAGATGCGGGCCGCCGCGGCGCAGCAGCGCTTCGAGCGCGCGGAGTCGCTGCGGCGGCGCGCCGGGCGGCTGCGCATCATCCTCGACCGCCTGGGCGGCGTGCTGGAAGCCACCCACGCCCGCCCCCGGCTCGTGCTCGCCCCGCATCCGAGCCGGGGCGAGCCCGAGGCGTTCTGGTTGATCGGCGGCCGGCTGGTGGACTTCGGCGCCCTGGGCGACGCCGGGGCCGAGGGTGCCGTCGAGGGTCTGGTCGCGCGCACCGAGGCCGCGCTGCGCCGCGAGGGACGCGTCGGCGAGGTGGGAGCCCACGTCCCGCCCGACGAGGTGGATGAGATGCGGATCCTCGGCACCTGGCTGGCCTCGCACCCGGAGACGCCCCAGCTCGTGCTGCGCCCGGCGCCCGACGAAGCCGCCCTGGGCGACCTGCTGGCGCGGGCCCGGCGCTCAGGCGGCGAAGGGGAGCTCGACGACGACGGCGTCGACCTGGTCGGCGCCGACCACCACGTCTGAGCCGGGCGGCGCCTCGCGGCGCACCAGGGCGAGCGCGATCGAACCGTGGACCGGGGACTCGGCGACGCTGCCCAGCCGTCCCACGACGCGGTCGCCCAGCGTGATCTCGGCGCCGGTCGGGGCCGCCGCCGACAGCCTGAGCCCGCGGAGCTGGCGGTTGGGCTTGCCCCGGTAGAACAGGCGGGCCACCGTCTCCTGGCCGACGTAACAGCCCTTGGTGAACGAGACCGCGCGGTCGTTGAGGTCGGCCTCCTGGGGGATCACGCTGTCGTCGAGGTCGATGCCGTAACGGGGGCGCCCGCGCTCCACGCGCACGCAGTCGGCGACGGTCTCGGACACGGGCTCGGCGCCGCGTCCGGTCAGCGCCCGCGTCAGCGCCTCGGTGTCCTCGGCGTCACAGAGGAGGTCGAGGCCGACATCGGTGCGGATGGCGCGGGCCGCGATCCCGTCGATCTGGACGGCGGCATGGGAATCCTCGGTGGCGTCCAGCTGACCGATTGCGGCCACCGTGTCGGCGTCGGGGCCCAGCAGCGACAGCAGGCCGCGCTGCAGCGTCCGCTTGTGCAGCTCCAGCGTGTAGCCGACGCTGAAGCGCCGCACCATGTTGAACAGCTCCTGCAGGGCGACGCGCTCGGTGTCCAGGAGCATCTCGTCACCGGCGTCGAGGATGCGGATGTCCCCGAGCATCTTGCCCTTGGGGGTGAGGAAGGCGGCATAGCAACCGGTGCCGGGGGTCAGCGCCTCGACATCGTTGGACACCTGGCCCTGGAGGAAGGCCTTGGCCTCGACGCCGGCAAGGGCGAGCTTGCCGCGCTCGGAGCGGTCCACGAGCCCGCAGGCCTGCGTCGCAGCGCGGTACTCGGCGTCGGAGATGGTGAGGGATGTCATCTCATCCACAGCATAGGCAAGGCAAGATCTGTCTTTTGGCCCTTGCCTGAACTAAGATTTAGGCGTACCATAATTTCGATTTTGAATGGCCACCACTTCTGACACCTCAGGACTTCGCTCCACCGCCGTCGAGGACTACGCCAAGGCGATCTACGCCCTGCAGATGCGCGACGACCAGCCGGTGAGCACGACGGCGCTGGCCGAGCGGCTCGGCGTCACCGCGGCGTCGGCTTCGGGGATGGTCAAGCGGTTGGGTGAGTTGGGCCTGGTCACCCATCGCCGCTATCACGGGGTCCTGCTCACCGACGCCGGCCTGCGCGTGGCGCTGGAGGTCATCCGTCATCACCGGCTGCTCGAGCTCTACCTGGTCGAGAGCCTGGGCGTGCCCTGGGATCGGGTGCACGAAGAGGCCGAGGTGCTCGAGCACGTTCTCTCCGATGAGCTCGAGGAGCTGATTGCGGTCAAGCTCGGCGACCCCACGCATGACCCGCACGGCGACCCCATCCCGTCGCGGGACCTGACTATCGAGGAGACCCGCACCGAGAGTCTTTCGGCCCTGGAGCCCGGGGCGCGCGGGACGTTCGCGCGGATCTCGGACTCTGACCCCGACATGCTGCGCTACCTGGCCGAGCGCGGCATCGCCCCCGGCGAGGAGCTGGAGGTGGTCGAGCGCCAGCCGTTCGGGGGCCCGTTGTTCGTGCGCTTTGGCGAGCGGGTCCACCCGCTGGGCGGGGAGCTGGCGCGTGCGATGCGGGTCCAGGTGATCGGATGACCGTCGCCGACCGTATGCCGGAGGTGGCCGGATGACCCCGCTGACCCGCGAGACGGCGCTGGAAGGGGCGACGGCCGACGGGGCAGCGGCGGTCGTCACCGACGCGCGGACTCCCTGGCAGCGTCAGCTCGCTCGCGGGCGGCTGCGCCTGGGGCTGTCGATGCTCGGGCCGGCCTTCGTTGCCGCGGTGGCCTACGTCGACCCCGGGAACTTCGCCACCAACCTCCAGGGTGGGGCCAAGTTCGGCTACGCGCTGTTGTGGGTCGTGCTGGCGGCCAACCTCATGGCGATGCTCGTCCAGTACCTGTCGGCCAAGCTCGGCATCGCCACCGATCACAACCTGCCCGAACTGTGTCGAGCGCATTTCTCACGGCCGGTCAGCTGGGGGCTATGGGTCCAGGCCGAGATCATGGCCATGGCCACCGACGTGGCCGAGTTCTTGGGCGCCGCCATCGCGCTCAACCTCCTCTTCGGCGTGCCGCTGCTGGTCGCCGGGGCCATCACGGGCGTGATCGCCTTCGGGATCCTGGAGCTCCAGCGCCACGGTTACCGGCGTTTCGAGCTGGCCATCGCCGCCCTGCTGGGCATCGTCTTCGCGGGCTTCCTCTACGAGACGCTCCACGTCGGGCCGTCGGCGCACATGGCGCTGAACGGGTTCGTCCCCCGTCTGAGCAGCGGCGACGCCCTCTACCTCGCGGTGGGGATCGTCGGTGCCACCGTGATGCCGCACATCATCTACCTGCACTCGGCGCTGACCAATGGGCGCGTGCCGGTGCGCAACGATGCCGAGCGCCGCCAAGTGCTGGGGTTCGAGCGCGTCGACGTGATCATCGCCCTTGCCATCGCGGGTCTGATCAACCTGGCCATGATGGCTGTGTTCGCCAAGCTGTTTCACACGCCCGAACTGTCGGGGCTCTCCTCGCTGCAGGCCGCGCATGCCCAGATCGGCAATCTCGTCGGGGGCGGAGCGGCCCTGGCCTTCGCGGTGGCGCTGCTGGCCTCCGGGGCGTCGTCGTCGAGCGTGGGGACCTACGCCGGGCAGGTCGTGATGGCCGGGTTCATCGGCGTCAGGATCCGCTTGTGGGTGCGCCGCGCGGTGACGATGATCCCGGCGCTGGTCGTGCTCGCCACGGGTGTCCCAGCCACCGACGCGCTCGTGTTCAGTCAGGTGGTGCTGTCATTCGGCATCCCGTTCGCCCTGGTCCCGCTGGTGGTCCTCACGAGCCGCCGGGATGTCATGGGCGTCCATGTCAACCGGCGGCCAACGATCATCGCCGCGTTCGCGGTGGCCGGCTTGATCTCCGCGCTCAACCTGTTCGCGCTCTCCCAGCAGCTCATCGGCTGACCCCGGCGGGCTGGCCGCGGACCGGCTGACGCCATCAGTACGCTTGGCGCCACTGTGTCGCTCGCCGAGACGTTCAACGAGATCATCGCGCCGCTGCCCGATGACTGGACCGATCTGGAGTTCGACCTGCGGATCTTCGACGAGACCCGCTACGTCGACGCCGCGATCGTGATGGTCACCTGCAACGCACAGCCCTACTCCAAGTACGACTGGCACTGGCGGCTGGTGGTGGCCCATCGCTTCGGCCACGCCGCGTCGGTCCCTGCGGTGCACCTCGCCCTCAAGCTGCTCGACGAGGGCGGCATCGACGGGGAGATCGCGCTGCGCGAGGTCCGGACCGGCCGCGCGGAGACGGTCCAGATGTGGGGCCGCACCGAGTCAGTGCGCGAGGAATTCAAGAAGCTCCGCGCGCAGTAGGCGCGAAGCGGGTGTCAAAGGTGGCCGCCACGTCGGGCGGGGACTTGACGATCCCGAAGCGCGCCTCCCATGCCGACCAGCGCCGCAGCAGCGCGGTGTCCAGCACGCCGAAGCGGCCCTCGGGCCCGCGGAACGCCGCGCCCAGCCCTGCCAGCTCGGCGGTGTCGAGCGCGTGGTTGAGGCCGGGGACCTGCGACTCGAGTGCCCGCTGTCCGACCGCCGGCTGGGCCAGCGCCAGGTCATAGCCGCGTACGAGCGTGCGCACGACCCCGCGCGCCAGGCCGGGGTCGGCCTTCAGGCTCTTGGCCGTGGCGCAGACGACCAGCTCGGGATACGAGGGCGCGCCGTAGTTCTCGACCCGGAACACGTGGAACCCGGGCCGTTGCCGTTTGAGCGTCACGCCCTCGTCGTTCCAGAACGCGGTGGCGCCGGCCACCTTGCCGGCCAGCAGGTCACTGACCGCGTTGAAGCCGATGGTGATCGTCTCCAGGTGCCTGGGCTGCCCGCCCGCGCCCGCGACGATCGAGTCGAGCACCGCCGTGTCCGACGGATCGCCGCTGATACCGACGGTCTTGCCGATGAGGCCGCGCGGCGAGGTCACGCCGGGCTGGGCGATCACCGCGGCCAACGGGCGCTCGACGATGGGCAGGATCCCCACCACGTCCTCACCGCGCTCGCGCGCAATGGCGAGGTCGTGGATGTCGAGGATGGCGAAGTTGACGCGACCGGTCTCCAGCAGCCGGATCGCGTCGGTGGAGGCCGACGGCGCGATCACGTGCAGTTTGACGCCGGCGGCGGTGTCGAAGTGGCGCGCCAGCGCCGTGTAGATGCCGACGTGGACCGGGTTGGGGGTGAAGTCGAGCACCAGCGTCGCGGCACGGGGCGAATCGCCCGACCCGCTCGACGAGCCGCCGCAGCCGGCGGCCGTCATCGTGACGGCCAGCAACGCGACGAGTGTGACAAGCCGGGGCCGCACAGTCGGCGCAGGATAGGCGTCCCTCCGGGTCGCGCGCACCCGGCCCCTAGAATCCCGGCCGGACATGCGTCGCCGCCGCGTCACGTTCAGCCGCAACCTCACGCTGTCACTCAGCCGGACGTGCCGCTGCTATTGCAAGTACTGCGCGTTCGCGACGCATCAGCCGCATCTGCACGAGCCCGACGAGGTCCTGGAGATCCTCGACCGGGGCGTCTCGCGCCACCGTGCCAAGGAGCTTCTGGTCCTCACCGGCGAGCGGCCAGAGCACAATGCCGGCGTGGCGGCCAAGCTCGCCGAGTTGGGCTTTGCGGACTTCACCGCCTACGTGGTGTGGGTCTGTGAGCAGGCGCTGGAGCGCGGGCTGCTGCCGCACACCAACCTCGGGGTGCTGGACCGCACGGACCTGGAGCGGCTGCGGGCGGTCACCGCATCGCAGGGGCTGATGCTGGAATCGGTGGCCGAGCGGCTCATGGAGACCGTGCACGCGGGCTCGCCGACCAAGCACCCGACTGCGCGGATCGCCACCATCGACGCCGCCGGCGAGTTGAAGATCCCGTTCACCAGCGGCATCCTGGTGGGGATCGGGGAGACCGAGGAGGAGCGGATGGCGTCGTTGGCCGCCCTCGCCGAGGCCCACGCCCGTCACGGGCACCTCCAGGAGGTCATCCTCCAGAACTTCGTCCCGCATCAGAGCTACTACGGGCAGGAGCCTGCCGAGATCGCCGAGGGGGCCGCCGCCGAGTACTGGCGCACCGGGGTGGCGCACGGGCCAATGCGGGATGCGCCGAAGTGGGCCTGCCCGGTGAGCCTGGAGGACATGACGCGGCTGATCGGCGAGGCGCGGCGGCTGATGCCCGAGATCGGGATCCAGGTGCCGCCGAATCTGTCTGACTGGTGGCCTGAGCTGGTGGCGGCGGGGGCCACCGATCTCGGCGGACTGAGCGCCAACGGGGACCACATCTCCCCCGAGCATCCTTTCCCGTCCCCGGCGCAGGTGCGCAAGCGTCTCGCCCAGGACGGGTACGCGCTGTCTGAGCGGCTGTGCGTGTATCCCGAGTACATCGACCCCGAGTGGGTGTCGCGCCCGGTCATGGACGTCATCAAGGCGCGCTTCTGGTCGTTTATCCCGCGCCGGGGCAGCGGCCGGAGCAGTGAGGTGTCGGTCAGCGATGACGCTGCGCCACGGGCGGTGGAGAAGGCGCGCGACGGCGCGCGCCTGACGGCCGAGGAGCTGACCGCCCTGTTTGCCGAGCGTCGCCCGGCGGTCATCGAGGACATGCGCGCCGCCGCGGATGAGCTGCGCCGCCGCCTGGCCGGCGACACCGTGACCTTCGTGGTCAACCGCAACATCAACGTCTCCAACGTGTGCGTGGTGGGGTGTGCGTTCTGCGGCTTTGGTCAGTCCAAGCGCTCCCCCGATGCCTACGAGCACTCGCGCGAGGAGTTCGCTCAGCGCGTGCAGGAGGCGCTGGACGCGGGAGCGACCGAGCTGTGCATCCAGTCGGGCATTCACCCCGACTGGACGTTTGACGATTACCTGGGCTGGTTGCGTTTCGCCAAGGAGCTGGCACCCGATATCCATCTGCACGCCTACTCGCCGATGGAGGTCGCGCACATGTGCGATGTCAGTGGGCTGGCGCCGCGCGAGGTCTTTCACCGGCTGCGCGAGGCGGGGCTGGGCTCCACGCCGGGCACCGCTGCCGAGGTGCTCCACGACGGCGTGCGGGAGCGCATCTCGCCTAACAAGCTGCCGGTGGCGCGGTGGGTGGAGATCATCGAGGCTTCGCACGCCGAGGGGATCCGTTCGACCGTGACGGTGATGTTCGGGCATATCGAGGAGCCGCATGAGCTTGCTGAGCACATGCGGGTGGTCCGCGAGCTGCAGGAGCGGACCGGCGGCTTCACCGAGTTCGTGCCGCTGTCGTTCATCCCCTTCCAGACGCTGCTGGGCCGCGCGCACGGGGTGCAGGAGATCTCCCGCGAGGAGAACCTCAAGCACACCGCGGCATTTCGCCTGGCCCTTGGGCACACCATCGTCAACCTCCAGGCCTCCTGGGTCAAGATGGGCCTGGACGCGGCCACCGAGGCGCTGCGCTGGGGCGTCAACGACCTCGGCGGCACGCTCATGGAGGAGTCGATCAGCCGCATGGCCGGCAGCTACCACGGCGTGCGCCTTGAACCCTCGGAGCTGGTCGCGGCCGCCCACCAAGCCGGGCGCCCCGCCGCCGAACGCACCACGCTGTATGAGATCCGGCGCCGCTTCGATCCCGAGCCGCTGGCGGCCTGAGGCCGTGAGCGGGCGATGAGCGTCGAGCGCCCGCCCTCGCTGTTCGCGGGCGTCGAGCCGCTCGAGGTCTTCGTCGAGCTCCTGGCCGACCTCGATGACACCACCTCCAGCGAGTTCTACGACCGCATCTGCGAGGCCATCTGCCGGCTCACCACGATGCGCCGGGCAGCGATCTTCATGGCCGACGCCGGCCGGCGTCGGGTCAGGGTGGTGGGCTCGCACGGGACCTCGTTCGCGGAGCTCGCCACGCTGCAACCCACGCCGACGCTCATCTCCGCGCCCATCGCCCGGCGCGCGCTGGTCGAGGACGAGGTGGTAGTGGTCTCCGAGGGGATCGAGGACCAGCTGCCCTCCGAGTACGCCGAGCTGTTCGGCATCACCACCCTGGTGTGCACGCCCCTGAGTGCCGCCGGCCGCGCCTACGGCGTCATCTGCGCCGATCGCGGCGGCGGGCGCTTCGAGCTCACCGACGGCGAGCGCCACCTGCTGTGGACGCTGGGCAAGACCGCCGCGCTGGTGGCCACGGCGCGCAATGCCACTCGCCAGCAGGAGCGCAATATGGCGCTGGGCGACCGCCTGGAGCTCGCCCGCGAGATCCACGAACGCGTCATGCAGCGCCTGTTCGGCGTGTCCTTGGCGCTGAGCGCGGAGAAGCCGCTTGACCGCGACGAGCGCGACCGCTGCCTGTCAGAGATGCAGGAGGCGCTATCGGATCTGCGCAGCGCGCTGGAGCGCCCGCTGGCACCGGTCTCCACCGACACCGGCACGACGCTGGCCGCCGAGGTGGCACGCCTGGTGCAGACCCCGGGGCCGCGGGTGCAGGTGACGTGGCCCGACGAGGTCGAGGTCCCCGGCGGGGTGGAACCGCTGGCCCAGTCGGTGCTCGCCGAGGCACTGCGCAACATCGCCAAGCACGCCACTCCCTCCGCGGTCGAGGTGGTGGTGGCCGGCGATGAGGACACCTTCAGCCTCGAGGTTCGCAACGACGGCGTGGCCCCCGGCGCCCGCGGCGCCGGCATGGGGCTCCGGCTGGCGGCCTTCGAGGCCCTCCAGCACGGCGGCGTGGTGGACTTCGGCGCGCCCGACGAGGGCCTGTGGCGGGTGCGGCTGGTCGTTCCGCTGGCCGAGGCGCGGGTATGAGCGCCGCTCAGCCGCAGCCGCCGGGCCGCGCCGCCGATCGCAAGCTGCGCGTGCTGGTGGTCGATGACCACGACGTCGTGCACTGGGGCTTCCGGGTGCTGCTGGGCGAGCAGCCCTGGGTGGAGCGCTGCCTGGCGGCGCGCACCGGAGACGAGGCGCTGCGCCTGCTGCCCACGCTGCGCCCCGACGTCGCCCTGGTGGACCTGTTCCTGGCCGGCGAGTCGGGCGCCGACGTGTGTGACTCGATCCGCAAGGCGTCGCCCTCGACACGTGTGCTGCTCATCTCCGGGGCGGGGCGGATGTCGCCCGCGGCCGCCCGGGCGGCGGGCGCGTCGGGGTTCGTGTCCAAGGACTGGGACGCACGCGAGGTCGCGCGCGCGGTGCGGATGGTGGGCGTCGGCATGACCGTGTTCGAGCCCACGGCCGAGCAGCCCGCA
The DNA here is from genome assembly GCA_963758035.1 of uncultured Actinomycetota bacterium. GTDB lineage: Bacteria > Actinomycetota > Thermoleophilia > Solirubrobacterales > Solirubrobacteraceae > Palsa-465. The sequence continues at coordinate 1,802,514 of CAVWTW010000006.1, read as the reverse complement.
CCGATGCTGTCCGAGCGCGAGCGCGAGGTCCTGGACCTCATCGCCGCCGGTTCCACCAACCGCGAGATCGCCGAGCAGCTGTTCCTGTCCCCGCACACGGTCAAGGAGCACACCAGCGCCGTCTATCGCAAGCTCCAGGCGCGCAACCGCGCCGAGGCGGTCCAGCGCGCCCAGAGGATCGGGTTGCTGTCTTAGCCGACGTGGATGGAAATCTGGGCCCTGAGCCCGGATTTACCATCCACGTCGCGGGCTTCAGCCGACCGGCTGGCCGTTGGCCACCAGTTCGACGTCGATGTTGCCGCGTGTGGCGTTGGAGTAGGGGCACACCTTGTGGGCGGCGGCCACGATCTCCTTGGCCTGATCGCCGTCAGAGATGCCCGGCAGCGACACGTCGAGCTTCACCGCGACGGTGTAGCCGCGGTCCTCGGTGGTGACGAGGCTGACCGACGAATCGATGCCGACGTCGCCCAGCTCGAGCTTCTCCCGGCGCGACACGGCGCCCAGCGCTCCCTCGAAGCAGGCGGCGTAGCCGACGGCGAAGAGCTGCTCGGGATTGGTGCCCTGATCGGCATCGTCGGTGGGCGGGCGCAGTTGGACGTCGAGGCGGCCGTCGTTGGTGACACCGTGGCCGTGCTCGCGGCCTCCGGTGACGTGGGCCTCGGCGGTGTAGACGGTCTTGGCCATGAAGGATCTCTCCCAGGGGACGGGTGCGGAAGCAGTTGCTCCCTCAAGCTTATGCGAGCGCGGTTGTGCTCAGCGCCGCCGCATGGCCCACTCGATGGCGGGCAGCTTGACGGCGTGAGGGAGGTACTGGGTGGCGAGCATCGCCGCCCGGATGGGCAGTCCCGGGACGACGACCCGGCGTCCGGCCTCCACGCCCTTGACGCCCGCCGATGCCGCCTCCCCCGCGGTCACCCATGCCGGGCGCGGCACCGCGCGCTCGAATGACTGCCCGCCGGCGACCTCCCACCCGGAGATCTCCCAGAAGTCGGTCGTCACCGGACCGGGGGCGAGCACGGTGACGGTCACGCCGGAGCCGTGCAGCTCCTGGTGCAGAGCCTCTGAGAAGGTGAGCACGTAGGCCTTGGCCGCCGAATAGCCCGCGGAATAGGGGAGTGGCTGCATGCCGGCGGTCGAGGCGACGTTGAGGACGGCGCCCCTGCCGCGGCGCACCATGTCGGGCAGGAACGCCGAGGTGAGCGCGACGACCGCCTCCACCAGGACGCGCACCTGCTCGAGCTCGCGCGCCGCATCGGCCTCGTGAAACGGGCCGTTGGTGGCAAAGCCGGCGTTGTTGACGAGCACGCTGACCTCGAAGCCCAGTGACTCGATGCGCGCGGGCAGCCGCTGGCGCGAGGCCGCCTTGCCCAGGTCGCAGCCGACCGCCTCGGCGCGTATGTCGTGCTCGGCGCTCAGCTCCTCGGCCAGTGCGTCGAGCCGGTCCTTGCGCCGGGCCACCAGCACGAGGTTGTGGCCGCGCTGGGCCAGTTCGCGGGCGATGGCGGCGCCGATGCCGGAGGAGGCGCCGGTGACCATGGCGGCGGTGTCGGGGCTGGGGGCGGGGAGGCTCACCGGGGGATCGCGAGCCAGCGTACCCGCTCCGTGGGGGCGGCGGCTCGATCCCCCGGGAAACTGGTTCGTTGTCCCGGCGAGGGCCAGGTTCGTAGGACCCCCCAAATGGGGGTCCCCCCAAAAGGGGGGAAGGACATAACGCGGCTGTATCCCACCCCGGTGGGCGGCGTAGGTTGATTTCGATGGGTGCCGAAAGCGCAATCCTGTTCCCCGGCCAGGGGAGCCAGACGCCGGACATGCGCGACCTCGTGCAGCGCGTCCGGCCCGACCTGCTCGAGATGGCCGTCCAGGCCGTCGGCGAGGACCCCTTCCCGCGCGCCGATGAGGGCACGCACTACGCCCAGCCCGCGATCTTCTGCGCCAGCCTGGCGGGCTGGGAGGCGATCGGCCGTCCCGTCGAGGCGTTCATGGCGGGTCACTCGCTCGGCGAGCTCGGCGCTCTGGTCGCCGCCGGCGCGCTGGAGGAGCGCGAGGGTCTGGAACTGGTGGCGCTGCGCGGACGGCTGATGCACCAGTCCGGCCTGGAGGCCGCTGACGGCGAGGGCGGCATGATCGCGGTGCTCGGTGCGGGCGCCTCCGATCACGCCTCCGACATCGCCGAGGCCCACGGCCTCACCGTGGCCAACGACAACTCGCCGATGCAGGTGGTCATCTCGGGCGCGAAGTCGCGCCTGCCCGAGGCGCTGGCCCACGCCAAGGACCTGGGCCTGCGCGCCATGGAGCTCGACGTCACCGGCGCCTTTCACTCGCCGATGATGGCCGGTGCCGTCCCCGAGTTCGAACGCGCCCTCGCGGGCACGGCGTTCGGCGAGCCCGCCGAGGGCACCACAGTGATCTCGGCCGTCACCGCCGAGCCCTTCACCGATCCGCGCCGCGAGCTCGCCGACGCGCTCACCATGCCGGTGCGCTGGCGCGAAGTGATGCTGACGCTCCAGGAGCTGGGCGCCGAGCGCTTCATCGACGTGGGACCCGGCCGCGTCCTCACCGGCCTGGCCAAGCGCACGCTGTCCGGGGTGGAGCTCGTCAATGCCTGAGTCGGCCCTACTCACCCCTCGCCCGGCGCCGGCAACGCCCGGTCGGGGTCTCACGCACGCCGCAATCCTCTCGGTCGCCACCGACCTGCCGCCCGACCGTCTCACCAGCGCCGATCTGGCCGGTCAGCTGGGCGTCACCGAGGAGTGGATCGTCAGCCGCACCGGGATCCGTGAGCGCCGCCGCGCTCGGCCCGACGAGCGGCTCAGCGATTACGCCACCCGCGCCGGCGCGCGTGCCCTGGAGGCCGCAGGGGTGGATGCGGCGAATCTTGATCTCGTGATCGTCGGCACCCTGAGCCAGGACGAGCTGACGCCCAACACCGCGCCGATCGTCGCCCACAACCTCGGCGCTGCGCGTGCCGGGGCGTTTGACGTGGGCGCGGCCTGCACCGCGTTCCTCACCGCGCTGGCGCAAGGCTGCGCGAACATCGAGAGCGGACGGGCGCGCCATGTGCTGGTGGTGGGTGCCGACTTCGTCACCCGCCTGGTGGACTACACCGACAAGCGCTCGGCGCCGCTGTTCGCCGACGCGGCCGGCGCGGTGGTCCTCGGCCCGGCGAGCGGCGCCGGTGACGGGGTCGACGAGCGCGGCGTCATCGGGCCGATCGTCCTCGGCGCCGACGGCTCACGCGCCGGCTCGCTGTTCGCGACGATCGCCGAGCGCAAAGTGCGCATGGACGGCCCCGAGGTGTTTCGCCACGCGGTGGCGCGCATGAGCGAGGTCACGCTCGACGCCATTACCCGCGCGGGCCTGACCCTCTCTGACATCGACCTGTTCGTCTTCCATCAGGCCAACGCCCGTATCACGCGGGCGCTCGCCGAGCGGCTGGACCTCGATCCCGACCGGGTGGTCGAGTGCATCGAGACCATTGGCAACGCCTCGGCGGCGACTCTGCCCGTCGGCCTGGCCACCGCGCTCGCCGACGGCCGCCTGGCGCCCGGGGCCAACGTCCTGCTGGCCGCATTTGGCGCCGGCTTCACCTGGGGTGGCGGCGTCATCCAGTGGGGTGGGCGATGACCGAGTCCCGCGAGGACGGCTGCGCGCTGGTGACCGGCGCGTCCAAGGGCATCGGTGCGGCCATCGCCAAGGCGCTGGCCTCCGACGGCTGGGGCGTGGGCGTCAACTACAACTCCGACCAGGCGGGTGCCGAGACCGTGGTCTCCGCGATCGAGGGCGACGGCGGCCGCGCGCTGGCGGTGGGCGGCGACGTGGCCGACCCGGCGGTTCCCGATCAGCTCTTCGGCGCGCTCGAGGAGCACTTCGGCTGCCCGGTGCTGGTGCTGGTCAACAACGCCGGGATCACGCGCGACGACCTCACCCCGTCGTTGGACGATGCCGCATGGGATGCGGTCATCCAGACCGATCTCAGCGCCGCGTTCCGTCTCACCCGCCGCGCGCTGCGGCCGATGATGCGCGCGCGTCAGGGGCGGATCGTCAACGTGGCCTCGGTGGTGGGGCTGCGCGCCAACCCCGGCCAGGCCAACTATGCGGCGGCCAAGGCCGGGCTGATCGCGCTCACCAAGACCTCGGCCGTGGAGGTGGCGCGGCGCGGCATCACGATCAACGCCGTCGCCCCCGGGCTGATCGAGACCGACATGATGGCCGGGGCCTCCGCCGACCTGGTGGGTCACATCCCGGCGCGCCGCGTGGGGACGCCGGAGGAGGTCGCCGCCTGCGTGCGCTTTCTCACGTCCGACGCGGCGAGTTATGTCACCGGTGCGGTGCTATCCGTGGACGGCGGCCTGGCCGCATGACTCTCAACAACGACTAGAGGAGCAACAGATATGTCAGTGACAACGGAACAGGTGGAGAGCCGCGTCGTCGAGACGCTCGCCAGCTTCGGCCCGGACGCGAGCGAGATCACCCGCTCGGCGACCTTCGAGGAGCTCGACATCGACTCGCTCGACCTCGTCGAGCTGGCCCAGGTGGTCGAGGACGAGTACGGCGTCGTGCTCAAGGGCGAGGACATGAAGGATCTCAAGACGGTCGGCGACGCCATCGACCTCATCGTGGAGCGGGCGGGCTGAGTGGGTTCCATGCCGGAAAGACGTAGGGTTGTCGTCACCGGACTCGGGGCGGTCACACCGCTCGGTCTCGGCGCGGCCACGTTGCACGACCGCTGGGCGGCCGGCGACGTTGGCATCGTCGAGGGCGCGGGGGCCTGCCGGGAGTTCGATGCCAAGGAGCACCTGTCGGTCAAGGAGGCCCGCCGCTTGGACCGCTTCGCCCAGCTCGCCGTCGTCGCCGCCGGCGAGGCGCTGGCCCAGACCGGCTGGGAGGACGAGGGGCCGTATGACCCGCTGCGGGTCGGCTGCATCATCGCCACGGGGATCGGCGGTCAGTCCACCATCGAGACCCAGCTCGACATCATGCGCCAGCGGGGCGCCAAGATGGTGTCGCCGCTGGGCATCCCCCAGTACATGCCCAACGCCGCCGCGGCGGCAGTGACGATGAAGTTCAAGCTGCGCGGCCAGAGCTACGGGGTCGTGTCCGCCTGCGCCAGCGGCGCCCACGCCATCGGCTCGGCGCTGCGCATGATCCAGTACGGCGACGCCGATGCCGTCGTGTGCGGCGGCGCCGAGGCCACACTCACCGACTTCGGATTCGCCTGCTTCAACTCGATGCAGGCGCTGTCGCAGACCGGGATCAGCCGGCCCTTCGACGCCCGCCGGGACGGCTTCGTCATGGGCGAGGGCGCCGGGATGCTGGTTCTGGAGGAGGAGGAGGCCGCCCGCGAGCGCGGCGCCACCATCCTCGGCGAGGTGGCCGGCTACGGGTCCACCACGGACGCCCACCATCTCACCGCGCCCGAGCCGACCGGCGGTCCCGCGTCGCGGGCGATCGAGCTGGCCCTGCGGGACGCCGGCGCCGACGCATCGCAGATCGACTACATCAATGCCCACGGCACCTCGACGCAGCTCAACGACGCCGCCGAGACCGCGGCGCTGAAGCTGGCGCTCGGAGCCGAGGCCAAGCGGATCCCCGTGTCCTCCACCAAGTCGTCGATCGGCCACACGCTGGGCGCCGCCGGCGCCGTCGAGGCCGTGGCGACCTTCCGCACCCTCATCACCGGGGTGATCGCGCCGACGCTCGGCTACGAGGTCCCCGACCCCGACCTCGATCTGGACTACGTGCCCGGCGAGGCGCGTCCGCTGGTGACCGGCAACGGCCACCCGCCGCTGGCGCTGTCCAACTCGTTCGCCTTCGGCGGCCACAACGTGGCCCTGGCGCTGCGGGGGGCGGGCAAATGAGCGCGACCATCGTCGGGGCAGCGGGGACGGGGTTCCGCGAGCGGCTGAGCCCGCTCGAGCGCCTGGAGGTGCTCTGCGACCCCGGCTCGCTGCGCGTCCTGCGCTCGCGCGCCCGCTCCTACCGGCTGGGCGACCGCGCGGTGGACGGCGACGGCGTTGTCGGCGCCACCGGGGCGGTCAATGGCCGCCCGATCGCCTGCTACGCGCAGGACGGGGCGTTCCTCGGCGGCTCGCTGGGCGAGCGCCACGCCGACACCATCGTCCGCGTGCTCACCACCGCGCAGCGGGCGCGGATCCCGGTGGTGGGCTTCGTCGAGTCCGGCGGCGCGCGCATGCAGGAGGGCACCGCGGCGCTGGCCGGCTACGGCCGCATCTTCCGCGAGACGGTGGCCCTCACCGGCGTGGTTCCCCAGATCTCGATCGTGTCCGGCGCCTCGGCCGGTGGCGGCGCCTACTCGCCGGCGCTCACCGACCTCATCGTCATGACCCAGGACGCGGCGATGTTCCTCACCGGCCCGGGGGTGGTGCGCGAGGCCCTGGGCGAGGAGATCGACGCGGCGGGCCTCGGCGGACCGCAGGTCCACGACCGCAATGGCGTCTGCCACCTGGTGGAGCCGGACGAGGCCTCGGCGGCCCTGCGGGTGCGGGAGTTGCTCTCCTACCTGCCGTCGGCCGCGGGCCAGACCCCGCCCCGCGGCATTCCCACGGCGCCCGCGAGCCCCGATCCCGGCGTCTTCGTCCCCGCCGAGCCCCGGATCACCTACGACGTGCGCGACGCCCTCAGCGCCATCATCGACCGCGAGTCGCTGCTGGAGCTGCGCCCCCGCTGGGCGCGCAACACGGTCACCGCGCTGGCGCGTCTGGACGGGCGGCCGGTCGGGATCGTCGCCAACCAGCCGCGCTATCTGGGCGGGGTGCTTGACGCCGAGGGCTCGGAGAAGGCGGCGCAGTTCGTCAACTTCTGCAATGCGTTCGGAGTGCCGCTCATCGCCGTCGTCGACACCCCCGGCTTCATGCCCGGCTCCAAGCAGGAGAAGGCCGGGGTCATCCGCCATGGCGCGTCGCTGGTCCGGGCGTTCGCGGCGGCGCGGGTTCCCAAGCTCACCGTGGTGCTGCGCAAGTGCTACGGCGGCGCCTACATCACGATGAACTCCCGGGACCTCGGCGCCGACCTGGTGCTGGCCTGGCCCGACGCGGAGCTGGGGATCATGGGCGCCCGGGCGGCGGTCGGCGTGGTCAACCGCCGCGAGCTGCGCGCCGCCGAGGATCCCGAGGCCGAGCGCGACCGTCTGGCCGACGCCTACGCCGAGGAGCATCTGCGCGCCGAGGCCGCCGCGACGGAGGGCTTCGTGGACGAGATCATCGAGCCGGCCGAGACCCGTGACCGGCTGGCCTGGGCGCTGCACTCCTTCGCCGCGGGCGAGGTCGGTGACGGCGCGTGATCCTGGAGGGCAAGCGCCTCCTCATCACCGGCGTCATCACCAAGGACTCGATCGCCTACCACGCGGCCGAGCAGGCCCAGAAGGAGGGCGCCGAGATCGTGCTGTCGAGCTTCGGCCGCGTGCGGCGCATGACCGAGCGCGCGGCCCAACGGCTGCCGCAGCCGGCCGACGTGCTGGAGCTCGACGTCAACAAGACCGAGGACCTCGACGCCCTGACCGAGTCGGTGCGCGAGCGCTGGGGTGGGATCGACGGCGCGCTGCACGCGATCGCCTTTGCCCCTCAGGACGCGCTGGGGGGCAAGTTCATGACCGCTCCGGCCGAGTCGGCCTCTGCCGCCTTCCAGACCAGCGCGTACTCCTTCAAGGCGTTGGCGGCTGCGCTTCGGCCCCTGATGTCGAGCGGGTCGGCCCTCGTGGGCATGGACTTCGACGCCACCGTGGCCTGGCCGATCTATGACTGGATGGGCGTGGCCAAGGCCGCCCTGGAGTCGGTGGCGCGCTACCTGGCCCGCGACCTCGGGCCCGAGGGCGTGCGCGTCAACCTCGTCTCGGCGGGCCCGCTGGGCACGGTGGCGGCCCAGGGCATCCCCGGCTTCGAGCAGCTCGCCGAGCTGTGGCGCCGGCAGGCCCCGCTGGGCTGGGACGTCTCGGACCCGGTGCCGGTGGCCCGGACCATCTGCTGGCTGCTGTCTGACTACTCGCACGGCATCAGCGGCGAGATCGTCCACGTCGACGGCGGCTTTCACGCCGTCGGCGCGCCGGCTCAGCCGGCCTGACGGCGCGGTTCAGCGGGCCCGACGGCGCGGCTCAGCCGGCCTGACCGCCGCCCAGCCGGCCCGACCGCCTGCCGCCAAGGCGGGCGCCGAGGATCGTGGGCCCCAACCTGCGCCGAGGGTCGGGGACCCCAACAGGTTGACGCGCGCGATCTTTCCAACATAGTTGGAACAATCGCGCACGCACGCAGGGCACGTCGTCGCCCCTCGCGGCCGCCGGCCGCTGGCCCCTTGCGGCCGCTGGCGCCTCGCGGCCGCTGGCCAGGGTCTCGCGGCGAGCGGCGAGCGGCGAGCGGCTAGCGGCTAGCGACTAGCGGAGCCTGAAGTTGTGGCGGTTGAGCGTCTTGCCGCCGCGCGCCACCAGCAGCGCGTAGCGGCCGGGCTTGGGCATCTTGCCCTTGACCCGCAGGACCACCCGCCGCCTGCCGGTCCCCACCCGGGCCAGACGCACCGTGTCCACGGTGGCGCGCCCTCGACGGAGCCTCACCGTCAGCTTGGTGAGGGCGCCGGTGGTGGTCCACAACTGGATGGCCACGCCGTGCAGGCGGCGCCGGGCGCCGAGGTAGTGGAGCCTGAGCTTGGGGGTCGGCTTGGGGTGCGTCGCCCCGCCCTGGGATTGTGCGGGGACCGGGACGGGAGCCAGCGAGTTGCCCGCTCCGATCGAGCTGCAGCCGTTGGGGACGGGGGCGCCAGTGAGCCGGGTGGTGAGGAAGCTCAGCGCCCCCGCCTCGAAGGGGATGGCGGCGTTGTCGTGGTCCTGCCCGCTGTAGGTGTTGAACTGGACCGAGACGCCACGCTCGCAGTACGTGTGGGCCAGCGCCTCGTCGTCGTCGGCGATCATCACGCCGTCACCGGTCCCATCCTGGTTGCCGACTCCGATGAACAGCGGCCCGGTGGGCGTGCCGGTCCGGCCCATGATGAGGTGGTTGATGGTCTTGGCGAAGACCGGAATGCCCAGGAAGTTCTCGTACTGGGGCTTGAGCAGCTTCTGGATGGTGAGGCCCGGATAGTTGCCGAGGAAGTTGTTGATGCACTGGCTGGAGACCGTGTTGGTGATCTGCGCGCCGTCGGACGAGAGGTAGGGCGTGAGATCGATGCCGAATCCGCGCCCGACCCCCACCAGCACCGCGGGGATGACCCCCGACCAGTCCTGGCTGCCGTTGACGTAGGTGAGGTTGTGGGCGAAGTCCACCGGGATGCCGCCCTCGGCGACGCCGACGATGTCGAGCCCCGGTGCGTAGGTCGGCGCCAGCTCGGAGGCGAACTCGGTGGCGATCGCTCCGCCCGAATACCCGATGAGGCCCACCGGCGTCGTCGCCGGTGCCGCTTGGAGGAGGTTCTCGGCGGCGCGGACGCCGTCCAGCGTGTTGTCGCCGGACTCCTGACCGGCGCCCCAGTCGAGGTTCGTGCCCTCGTAGTCGGTGTCGACCACGGTGTAGCCGGCGGCGACATAGCCGCCGATCACCGTCTGCTCGTCGGAGTCATAGCCCGAGTTGCCGCCCTGCAGCGTGTAGGACGGATCGCACACGGGCCCCAGCGCGTCGTACGCCGTCTGGTAGGAGACGATCCGCCTCACCGCCGGCGGGGTGACCGGCTGGATGATCGTCGCCACCGTCGCCGTCGGCTGGCCCTGCTCTCCCGTGGTCCGGAACAGGACCTGGGTGGCGCTGATCGGGGTGGAGGTCCCGAGATCGGCGTTGGGGATGGTGCGCTGGCGCAGGATGGTGCCGGGCGCCACGCCGCGTAGCTGCGCCACCGAGTAGCTGTAGAACGGATCTGCGGAAGGGAGGGGCGGGTCGGCGAGCGCCGCGGGAACCACGATGGTGAACGCGAGCGCCGCGATCGCAAGGGCCGGCGCTCGGCGAAGGCCGGTCATGTGCGATTTCTTCATAAGTGGAGGATCGGGTACCCGCAGCGGCGGGCTAACGAAACAGGTCGGTGCCGGCGTCGCGCAGCAGCGCGATCGCTCCCGGCCCGTCGTCGGGCCTCACGTGGCGTTCCGCGCCGCTGATGAGTACGGCGGGCTGCATGCCGTCCTTGGCCCGCGCGAGGTCGGCGGCGGCGGCGAGCTCGTCGGCCACCGCGATCCACGTCGCCCGCAGCTCCCGGCCGCGGGCGTCGGCGCGTCCGCGCCAGTCCTCCAGGGGCCCCAGCCCGGCGCAGCCGATGGCCACGTCGACCTGGCCGTGGCGCCAGGCGCGGCCGAAGGAGTCGGTGATCAGCACCGCGGGCGCCACGCCGAGCCGCGCCCGCAGGCCGGCCCGCAACCGCCGCGCGGAGTCGTCGGGGTCGACGGGGAGCAGGATGACCGTGTCGTCGTCGGGGGCGTTGGAAGCGTCGACCCCGGCGTTGGCGCAGACGAAGCCGTGGTGGGTCTCGCTGATCAGCACCCCGCGGGTGGCGCGGCGGACCTCGCGGGTCTCGTCGAGGACCACCTGCACGTGGCGCGGGTCCTTGTCGAGCTCGGCCGCCAGCGATCGCGCGCGCTCGCTCACCGTGACCTCGGACAGCGCCCGGGTGCGGCCCTCGGCCTTGGAGATGAACTTGTGGGCCACCACCAGCACGTCGGAGGCGGCCGGTGCGCCCGGGGGCATGGCGGCGGCGATGAGTCCGGCGGGGTCGTCGCCCGCGCGGACCTCGGGCAGGCCGTCGAGCGCCACGGCGGTGATGGCGGCGGGCATGCGCCGGCGGTCAGGCGCGGCTGCGCGCGAGCTGTCGCAGCATCCCGCGGGTGTGCGCCGCGCCCCCGCGGGTTTCCTCCAGGGTCGTCTCGACCGCCCGGAGGTCCTCGGGCGTGTCCAGGTCCAGCGCCAGGGACCGGACCTCGACGGTCTCCGCGGTGATCCCGGCGGCAGCGGCGTGGCGGTGATGGCGGTCGTGGCTGCCCGGCCCGAACGACGGTTTCATCGCGTCGGGCGGCGCCAGCAACAGCGCGTTGGTACCGGTGCCGTGTCGATCGGGCACGATCAGCACGCCGGGGGGCTCCAGCTCCCGTGTCAGCAGGCCGTCGATCTCGACGGGGTCGAGCAGCGGGGTGTCCCCTGGGACGAGCAGCACGCGCGCGGCGCCCAGCTCGATGGCCCGGGTGATGCCGCGCCCGGCGGCGTCGTTGTGGCCGGTGTCCTCGTCGTCGGACACCATCGCTCCGTAGCCGCCGGCGATCCGCTGGGCGTTGTGGTCCCGCGAGACCACCAGCACCTGGTCGATGAGGGTGGACCGGCGCAAGGCCACGAGCACGTCGGAGAACATCGCCTCCACCAGCGCCCGGCGGGGCCGGGGGTCCAGCTCCTCGGCCAGTCGCGTCTTTGCGTCGTCGAGCGTCTTGATGGGCAGGATGGCCAGGGTCGTCACGGTGGCTACACGCTAGCTTGTGGGCCTGTCGAAGCCGCGGGTAGACGGTTTGTGCGCTGTCATTTTCGAAGTCCCTGCGCGAATTGGAGCGTCTGCTCGGCCACGCGGCGCCGGGCGGGGCCATCGTCCATCAGCACGCTGGTCTCGAGCACGGGCAGCGAGCGTGTGCGCTCGTCGGCGACCAGTCCGTCGATGACGCCAGCGTAGGTCTCGGCGATCCCGGCGCTGGAGACGCCGCGCCGTGCCCACCGCAGGCACGCCTCGGTGGGGCCCTTGAGGACCCGGCCGCCGACCAGCGGGCTGACGGCCACGACGGCGGCGGGGCTGGCGACGAGCGCGTCGGCCAACCCGGGGAGGGCGAGAATCGGGCCGATGGAGATCACCGGGTTGGAGGGCCCGATGACGATCGCCCGCGCCGTCGCGACGGCCTCCAGCACCTCGGGCGTGGGCGCAGCCGCGCGCACGTGGCGGAAGTCGACGTCCTGGATCGGGCCCTCGCCGCCCCGGCGGATGAGGAACTCCTGCAGCGAGAACCAGCTCCCGTCGGCCATGACGCGGGTGCGCACGGGCCGGTCGGACATCGGCAGAACGCGCGCACGCACCCCCAGCGAGGCGCCGATGTCCGCCTGTGCTTCGGTCAGGCGCGCGCCCTCGTCCAGTGCCCGGGCGCGCTCGATGGCGATGGCGAGGTCACGATCCCCGAGGTTGAACCACACGTCGGCCCCGAGCTCGCGCAGCCCGTCCATGACCGAGAAGGTGTCGTCCTTGAGCCCCCAGCCGCGCTCATCGATCAGGTCCGCGAGCCAGAAGGTCACGAGGTCGGGGTCGGGCGAGACGTGACCCCTGTAGATCTCGATGTCGTCGCCGGTGTTGGCGACGACCACCAGGTCGTCGGCGCCGACCACGTCGAGCATGCCACGTGCCAACTTCGCCCCGCCGGTCCCGCCGGCGAGCACCACCACCGGACCCGCGAGGGTCAATGGTCCAGACCCGTGATCTTGATCCCAGCCCGCACCTTGTTGCGCACGTTGATCGAGATGAGCAGCGGCGTGAGCTGCTCGACGATGCGCGCCATCTCCAGCGGGCCACAGTCGACGGCGCGCAGTCCGTCGATCCGGTCCACCAGTTCGATGACCTTGGCTTTGTCGGCCCTGCGGTCACCGCAGACCAGCACGTCCTCGTCGAGGACGTGGTCGAGGTCGCTCAGGAGCGCGGCGCTCACGGAGTGAAAGGCCGAGACGACGCGGACCCCGTCGGGGACCATCTCCTGGGCCTGCTGTGCCGCTGACCCCTGCCAGACGCCGAGGCTGCGCGTCGCCTTGCCGCTCACCGCGGCCGCCAGCGGGACGGTGGCGTCGATCACGAGCTGCTCGGCCTGGAGCACGTGCTTGAGGTTGGCCAGGGTCTCTGACTGGGACCGGAACGGCACGCTGAGGATGATGAGCTCCGCTCCCTGGACCGCCTCGGCGTTCTCAGCGCCGGTGACGGTCGCGCCGGGGACGTGGGATTGCGCCTTGGCCGCAGCCTCCTGGGCGCGTCCGCCGTCGCGCGAGCCGATGAGGATGGGGACGCCGGCGCGCCCCAGACGCACGGCGAGGCCGAAGCCGAGCGCTCCCGTCCCGCCCACTATGCACACGGGGGATGACACGAAGTCCGGCAGTCTATGGATTGCCAGCCCGCGGACTCCAGCCGGTGGGGTGCGGGGGCGGTCGGGTTCGACGTGGCGTATCGTGAGAGGGGGTTGAGGATTCGGTTCGCGGTAGGGGGAATCGCAGTCTTGGTGGCCACGATGTGGGCGCCGTCGGTCCACGCCGCGCGCACCGCGCCTGCCCCGCTGGTGGTCCACAGCGCCTCGCTCACCCAGTCCGGCCAGGACGTCGTCTGGAGTGTCCAGCTGGATACGCCGTTCTCGCCGGGCGCATTGGCCCCTGAGGGGCGGTCGCTGTGCCTGATGACCGAGCACGTCCGCGACTCTGTGGAGACCGGCCAGGTCTGCCTGATCGCCCCGCGTGCGGGCGGTGCCGCGCCGCGGCTGGAGTACCGGCCGATCCTCGGCGCGGGCTCGCGCCGGACGCGGCTGGGGGCGCCATCGATCGTGACCGCCACCGTCACCCGTGCCGGCTCTCGCCAGCTCACGGCCACCTTCCTGCCCTCCGCGATCGGCATCTCATACGCCCCGGTGCGCTGGCAGGTCCAGAGCACGCTGGGGCCACCACATTGCACCACGCAACCGGCGCGCGCGTGCGTGACCCTGTGGCCGCGCAGAGGCGCGGTGGCCGCCCTGCATCAGCCCCAGCCCACCGGCTGCACCGCCACGGGCCCGCCATTCGTGTTCGACACCACCACCACCCGGAAGGAGATTGCGCTCACCTTCGACGACGGCCCGTGGTATCAGACGCCTCAGTTCCTGTCCCTGCTCGAGCGCTACAAGGTCCCGGCGACCTTCTTCGAGATCGGCGAGCAGATCGCCCAGTACGGCCAGGGCGGCGCCATCGAGCGCCGGATGCTGGCCGACGGCGACATGGTCGGCGACCACACCTGGAGCCACATCGTGGTGGCCGGCGCCGGCGCCGTGGCCGCCGATCAGATCCAGCGCACCGCCGCGGCGATCCGCGACGTCACCCACGGCTTCACGCCGTGCCTGTTCCGCGCGCCGGACGGCAGCGTCTCGAGCGCGCTGATCGCCGAGGCGCGCTCGCTCGGGTTCACCACGATCCAGTGGAACATCGACCCGCGCGACTGGACGCTGCCGGGCGTGGGGGAGATCGAGGGCAACGTGCTGGCCAACGCGCGCCCGGGCGCGATCGTGGAGATGCACGATGGCGGCGGCGACCGGTCAGAGACCCTCGAGGCGCTGCCGACGATCATCGACTCGCTGCGGGCGCGCGGCTACACCTTCGTGACCGTCACGCAGTTGCTGGGGTTGCACCTGCTCTACGGCTCGTGACGCGGGCGAGGTCGGCGTCCATCGCGTCGACCAGCGTGAGCGCGAACTGGAGGGCGGCGTCGAGCGCCGCCGGGTCAAGCGCCGCCGGGACGTCGCCGGCCTGGTGGGATCGGGGCGCCAGCCCTCGGGAGTCCAGGCAACCGATGGTGAGTGCCGGCAGCCGCCGCGCCCGGGCGGGCCAGGCCGGGGAGGTGCCGCGGCCGCGATGGGGAGGGCGTACGGCTCCGCCGCCGTTGAGCGTCTGGGCCGCGAGCCGGCGCAGCTGCCCCAGGGAGCGCAGCGGGATGAGCGGGCCGTCGGAGGCCCACCAGGTCGGACGCCCGCCGCCGGCGGCGGCGACGCCCAGCACGATCGTGGTGGCGGGGCCCAGCTCGCCGCGGCGGGAGCGCAGATGGCGCCTGAGACCGGCCATGCCGGACTCGCCCGCGCCCTGGAGGACCAGCTCGACGTCCAGCCGGCGAGGCGGCGCGGCGTCGAGCGCACGCACGAGCGACATCGCCACCGCGGTCCCGGCGGCGTTGTCCGAGGCCGCCGGCCCGAACGGTGCCGCGGCCAACTCGAGCAGGAGCGCCAGGGCGAGCACCAGCCCGGCGGTGGGGATCAGCTGCACGACGCCGATCGCGCTGCCGGTGGCGCCCCGGTGGCGGAGGACGGCGATGACCAGCAGCCACACCATGGCGAGCGCCAGGCAGCCCAGCCATCCGAGGCTGAGGGGGCCGGCGAGCCGTCGCAGGCGGGCCGCGGGGGCGCGCAGCCCGGCGCGGTAGGCCAGGCCGGTCCGGCCGGCGTCGTAGTTGGCGGTGACGATGAGGCGGACGCGCGACTGGTCGGGCTCGTTCGCGGCCCGGCTGACCACGTTTTGGCTGGCGTGCTCGCGCGTCAGCCGGCGGCCGGGCGAGTATCCGGTGAGACCGTCGGCGACGACGCATAGCAACGCCGCCAGGACGATCGCCCCGCCCAGCACGCCGTGGTGGACCTCGAGCAAGCTCCCGCCAATCGCCGCCAGGGTGTGCCAGGCCTGGGCCAGCGCCCAGTTGGGCCGGCACCAGAAGGCCTGCAGGCTGGCCCGGCGCGGACCGCCGCGGACCTGGCCGGCGAGCCACACGGCGGCGCGCCGCTCGGCGTCAGTCCCCGCGCCTCGTCGCTCGAAGCCGGTGAGCTGCGTGGCGGTGTCCAGGGCCGTCATCCGGGGCGGATGATCTCAGGGGCGCGCCGACGGGGGGCCGGGCGCGCCTCTCCGATCCGCTACAACGGGTCCTCGAGATGAGCGAACCCGAGGACGAACTGCTGACCGTGGCGCACGAGGCGGCGCGCGCGGCGGCGCACGAGCTGATGTCCCGGTTCGGCGGCCACGTCCGCGGCGTACGGACCAAGAGCACCGCCACCGATCCCGTTTCCGAGGCCGATCTGGCCGCCGAGGCCGCGATTCGCCGCGTGCTCGGCGAGCGCCGTCCCGCGGACGCGATCCTCGGCGAGGAGGGGGGCCAGAGCGGCGACGGGGAGCTGCGCTGGATCGTCGACCCGCTCGACGGCACCGTCAACTTCCTGTTCGGGATCCCCCAGTTCTCAGTCAGCGTTGCCTGCCAGGACAGCGAGGGGATGGTGGTCGGCGTGGTCCTCGACCCCGTCCGCGAGGAGACCTTCGCCGCCACCCGCTCGGGACCGCCGACGCTCAACGATCACGCGATCTCCGGCTCCGCGCGCGACGACCTGGCCACGGCGCTGGTGGCCACGGGCTTTGCCTACGACGCCGCCGTGCGGGCCAAGCAGGCGGTGGTGATGGGCCGGGTGCTGCCCCGCGTGCGCGATATCCGGCGCGCCGGCTCGGCGGCGCTTGACCTCGCCTGGCTGGCCTGTGGGCGTTACGACGCCTACTACGAGCGGGGCGTGAACCTCTGGGACTATGCCGCGGGCGCGCTCATCGCCTCGCGCGCGGGGCTGGCCGTGCGCGAGCTGGCCGCCGGCGACGACGGCCCGGCCGGCCTGGCCGCGGCGGCGCCGGCGCTGCTGGACGAGATGCTGGGCCTGATCCTCGACGATGACTGACACGGCTGTCGCGGTCCTCCTCGCCCACGGGCAGGCGCCGCCCGAGGGCCTGGACACCGTGTCGGAGCTCGCGCGCATCTCGATGGCCGATGACCCCGCGACGCTGGCGAGCGCCCTCGACGCCGCCGAGGTGCTGTTCGTGTGGGACTTCCGCAGCCGGCTGCTGGCCGGCGCCTGGCCTCACGCGTCGTCACTGCGCTGGATCCACACCGGCAGCGTGGGCGTCGACGCTGTGCTCCTGGACGAGGTGGTCGCGGGCGAGGTGGTAGTCACGAACACGCGCGGGGTGTTCGAGCGGCCGATCGCCGAGTACGTGCTCGCGCTCATCCTGGCGTTCGCCAAGGATCTGCGCCGCACCCTTGCCTTCCAGGGCGAGCGGCGATGGGTCCATCGGGAGACCGAGGTCGTGCAGGATCGCCGGGTGGTGGTGCTCGGCGCCGGTGGGGTGGCACGCGAGGTGGCCCCACTGCTGCGCGCCGTGGGCATGAACGTGCAGGTGGTGGGGCGCTCGGCGCGCCACGACGAGGCCGGCCTCGGACGGGTGTTCGCCACCACCGACGCCGACGAGCTTCTGGCCGACGCGGACTTCGTGGTGGTGGCCCTGCCCCTGACCGCCGAGACCTGCGGATACCTCGATGCCCGCCGGCTCGCTCTGCTGCATCCCGGCGCGCGGGTGATCAACGTGGGTCGCGGCCCCCTGATCGTGCAGGACGACCTGGTCGCGGCCCTCGAGACTGGGCAGGTCGCCGGCGCCGCACTCGACGTCTTCGCCGAGGAGCCACTGCCGTCGGAGCATCCGTTATGGGCCATGGACGAGGTGATCGTCTCGCCGCACATGTCCGGGGACCGGCTCGGGTGGGAGCGAGCGGTCGTGGAGGGCTTCGCCGAGAACCTCGGGCGCTGGCAGCGCGGCGAGGCGCTGGTCAACGTGGTCGACAAGCGGGGGCTGCGCCATCCCGCCTCATCCCCGATCCCCACCGCGCCGAGCTCGCTCCCCGTCGACGGCGCCCAGCCCTAGACTTGACCTCCACCGCGGCGGTGGTGGAACGGTAGACACGATGGACTCAAAATCCATTGACCTTCGGGTCGTGTGGGTTCGAATCCCACCCGCCGTATCGTCTTTTGCCCTTCCCCGCTGAAAGGCGAGAGCTTCCGGGCGCGTGCTGTGGAAAAAATCGGGACCCGCGACCCATCCAAGAGCCGCGGATCCCATGGTCGCGTGCTGAAGGGGGCACAACAGCACGCGGAGAGCATCCCTGCCTGCGGAAGATTCTGGACCGCAGACGGAAATCCTGGGCTTGTGCGTAACTATTGGACCGTTTCGCCGTTCTAGGAGAATCTTTGGGGCGCGGTTCCCATCGGTGGAGCAGCCCGGGTCGCTTGATCAGTGGTCTGGGAGCGACCCACCGGCCCCCTAGGTCGACGGGCGCTGCTAGGCCGTGGCCGCCGAGGGACCCGTCGCGATCGGCTTGGAGCCGCGGCGCCGGGCCTCCTCCTCGGGCACTTCGGTCTCCACGTTCCAACCCTGAGCGAAGCCGATCATCGAGAAGACGATGAGCGCGAGCTGCACCGGGATGAGCAGCAGCGTGATCGTGCCCAGGACGTCGGTGCTCAGGCCGGCGCCGCCGAACAGCGACTGCGCAGGGCCGAAGCCGTAGTGGTTGCGGTCAAACCAGCTCGTGCCGTCGAGCCCGATCCCGGCGATCACGGCGATGATCAACAGCAGGATGGCCAGCGCGGCGGCCATCGGCAGGATCCCGCGGGCCCACCGCAGGATGTAGAAGGCGAGGATGAGGTAGACCGCCGACCAGATGAAGTTGACCGGCTTCATCCCCTGCAGCTTGCTCCAGCCGCCGATGGTCAGGATCATCATCAGCACCACCGACGCGATGAGCAGGGCCACGACGATGAGCTTGGTGAGCTTGCAGATCGCCTTGTCCCGGTTGGGGTGGATGACGGCGTAGCCGGGACGGACGTTGCGTACCTGAGCCACGGAACCGGACCTTACCCTCTGGAGGCGCTGGACATGCGCACAGCATTCCCGGTCGGCGTGCCTCACAATCCTCGCGACGCGTCGCGGGCGTGGTGAAACGGTAGACACGCCGGCTTTAGGTGCCGGTGGGCGAAAGCCCGTGTGGGTTCGACTCCCTCCGCCCGCACTCGCTCCGCTCAACCCGTGCGGTGGGCGGCGCCCGCCTCAGAGCCGGGCCGCCACCGACCGCTCCTTGGACCACTGCCACAGCGCCTTGTCCAGCGTGCGGATCGAGACGCCGGACTGTGCCGCCAGAGCGCGGCAGGCCTCCAGGTAGCCCAGCCAGAAGCTGATCGGGTATTGGGACCTGGGCTTGACCCCCAGCGACTCCAGGGCGCGCACGTCCAGGATCGGGTACAGCGCCGGGAAGGCGAAGTACAGGAGCGTCGAGGCCGTCGGGACCCCGACGCCGCTGAGCGCCAGGAGCGCCTGCATGCGCGCGGCCTCGTCGGGATCGGCGAGAGCACGGCGGGTGGCGACGCGCACTGCCGCCGCCGTGTTGAGCGCGACCTTCGGGGCGCTGCGCGGGGTTTTCCAGGCGCAGGCGACCAGGAACTCACGGCGCCGGTAGTAGCCCCGGGCGCGCGCCGCGGCGCCGACGGCCTCCAGCGCGCTCTCCTCGACCGACGGGAAGCGAGCGGCGAGCTCGGGCACCAGCTCGGGCGGGAACTGGATCTCGAATTCGGGCACGGGCCGGTACCATCGCAGGACCTCACAGGGGAGTGAGTTAATGGCTATGCGCGCGGTCTCCAAAACCGTGAATCCGGGTTCGAATCCCGGCTCCCCTGCTCTCCTGCTGCCCCCGTGATGCTCTCGCACACCGTCTATCGCACCTTCAACACCTCTCGGCGGCGCGAGTTCATCCGCATCACTGAAGACGTCGCCGAGGCGGTGCTCGATGCCGGCATCGCCGAGGGCATGGCCCTCGTGTGCGCCATGCACATCACCGCCGGAGTGTGGATCAACGACGATGAGCCCGGCCTCCAGGCCGACACGCTGGAGTGGCTGGACAAGGTCGCGCCGCCCAGCTGGTCTGAGCCGGCCAACGAGGTGGCCCGCGAACTGCTGCCCGACCCCGGCGACTACCGTCACCACCGTGGTGGCGAGGACAACGGCGACGCTCATCTCAAGAACCTGCTCGTCCACCACCAGGTCATCGTCCCGGTCACCGAGGGCCGGCTCGACCTCGGGCCGTGGCAGCAGGTCTTCTACTGCGAGTTCGACGGCGGCCGGCCCAAGCGGCTCGTGATCAAGGTGCTGGGGGAGTAGGCGCTGGAGTCGTCGCGGATCTTCGCGCCCGGCGTCCTGGCTGGGCGGGTGGCGCTGGTGACCGGGGGCGGGACGAACCTGGGCAAGGCCGCCGCCGCCGAGCTGGTGCGCTGCGGAGCCGCGGTGGTCATCGCCGGGCGCCGCGAGGAGGTTCTGGCGCAGACGGCCGGCGAGCTGGGGGAGGGGTGCTCCTGGGTGGCGGGGGACATCCGCGAGCGCGACGGCGCCGAGGCGATCATCTCCGGCGCGCTGGAGCGCCATGGGCGGCTGGATTTCCTGCTCAACAACGCCGGTGGCCAGTACTTCGTCCCGGCCGAGGGGATCACCGCCAAGGGCTGGCGCGCGGTGCAGCGGCTCAACGTCGCGGGCACCCTGACGATGTGCCAGGCCGCCTACGAGCTGGCCATGCGGGCGTCGGGCGGCACCATCGTCAACGTCACCGTCTCTCCCCACCAGGGGTTTCCGGCGATGGCGCACACCGGCGCAGCACGTGCAGCGGTCGAGGCGCTGACGACGGAACTGGCGGATCAATGGGGCGCCGACGGCGTCACGGTGGCCGCGATCGCGCTCGGCCGGCTGGCCACCGAGTCGCTGAAGAAGTACCCCGCGGAACTGTGGCAGCGGGCGGCCGAGTCGGTGCCGCTCCAGCGGCTGGGCGAGGTGGAGGAGTACGGCTGGCTGGTCGCACTGCTGGCCACCCCGGTGGGGCGGACGCTCTCGGGCTCGGTGGTCACCCTCGACGGCGCGCTGGACAACTGGCACGGGCCGTGGCCGCCGCAAGATCTCGTGCGCGACGGTGACGTGCCCACGGAGGAGCGCCGCACGGCGCCATCACCACCGCCCGTGGGCGAGTCGCACTCGACGAACGTGTGAGCGGTTCGTGACCCGGGAGCGGGTCGCGAAATCTTTGTTCATCAAGCCTCACGATCATTCCCGGCACCTGATTGCGCCGCTTGATGAGTGGACATTCAGGTGCTTACACTCAGAAAAATGATGTATTGATGGTGTCCCAGGCGATGCCGGCGTTGCGCAGGGGCGGGAACTCAAGAGTCACACGGCGGGAGTGACATTCCATGGCGTGTGACACCCACGCCTGCGGACGTGATGGCGGCAGGGCACTGATCGGCCACGACGAACGAGAGACGGTGTGTGCATCGACGTGACCACGCTCGACTCAGTGGGGCCGGGCCAGGGCTCGCGCCTTCACATCAGCCTGCCGGTGGCCGGGACCACCGAGGCGACGTGAGGCTGCGACGCCATCTGCACCAGGTACCCGAGCAGGAAGCTGCCGGGGCCCGCATCCGGCTGCTCGTCGCCGACGACGACCGGCGCATGCGGATGCTCGTCCGCGCTCAGATGGCGGGGACGGAGGTCGACGTGCTCGAGGCGGCCGACGGCCATCACGCACTCTTGCGCGTCGAGCACGAGGCCCCCGACGCCGCGCTCCTGGACTGGCGAATGCCCGGAGGCGGACTGCCGCTGGCTCGCACGCTCATCGGCGACCACGGCCTGACGGGCCGTGTGATCATGCTCTCCAGCATCATCGACCCGCGGGATCGCCTGGAAGCACGGCGCGCCGGCGTCGTCCGCTACCTGGTCAAGCCGCCCGAGCGCGAGGTGCTGCTCGCCGCGGTCCGGGCGATGGCGGCTCACTCGCGGGTCGCCTGAGCCAGGTTGCCGCCGTGCAGCCACGGCTCGCCTGAGCCGACCGCCGCGTTACCATCGGTCGTCCCTGCGGGCGAAGTGTTGTGGTTGCACAGAAGCCTTCCAAGCTCCTAGGGCGGGTTCGATTCCCGTCGCCCGCTCTGTGCCGGTTATCATCGGCGCACGTCACGGGGAGTGGCGCAGTCTGGTAGCGCACCCGGCTGGGGGCCGGGCGGTCGCAGGTTCAAATCCTGTCTCCCCGACTGGAGACCACAAGGCGACTCGGGGCGCACGGAAGCGTCCCGAGGAGCCGTCTCTCCCCAGTTCTGGTCAGCGGAGGAGGACGTCGGGCGGTGGCTGCGGCGTGCGGGCCCTTGAGTGCTCCAGCGGCGACGGCGCGCGCAATGCATGTCGGCGTCTAGACAGGCGCGGACGACGGGGTGTAGCCGGCGACGCCGTGCTCGAGGAGATCGTAGGCCTGATCGGCTTGCGCGAGCATCTCGCTGACGACGGTCCCGTGGTCCTCGCCCGCCGTGAGTCGCTCCAGCCCGCAGGTGAGGACGGCGACGTTGACGCCGCACAGCGCGCGGGCGAGACCCTGACAGAGCGGGTCGTCGGGCGGCCGCCCCCAGGTCCGGGCGATCTCCTCGCCCACGTGCTGAGCCTGGCGCCCGAACGACGCCTCGCCGTAGTCGCGGAGCGCCGGGCTGGCGCGAACGATCGCCCAGAAGCCGTGGAACTCGACCCCGGTGGAGAGGGCCTCGGCAAATCGCTCCCAGAATCCGCGGGTGTGCCGGCGGAAGGCGGCGACGAGGGAGGCGCCGTCGGCCTGGTCGCGGACGAGCGCGAGCAGCGCCGCTTCGATCTCCTCCTCGCGGTCGAAGAGCATCTGCTCCTTGGTGGGGAAATAGTTGAAGACGGTCTGGCGCGACACGTTGGCAGCGGCGGCGACGTCGTCGACGGTCACCGCGGCGAAGCCGTGATCACGGAAGAGGTCGGCCGCCGCCTGGGCGATCGCGGCGCGGGTCTGGCGTTTCTTGGACTCTCGAAGGCCGGTCATCTCTGAGCAAAATTATACACAGTCAAAACTTAGACTGAGTATGTTATTGTTCTGGCCATGAACGCAGGTATCGACATCCAGGGACTGAAGAAGACGTACCGCGGGCCCGGTGGGCCGGTGCCCGCGGTCAAAGGGATCGACGTGACGATCCGCCCCGGGGAGACCGTGGCGCTGCTCGGGCCCAACGGCGCGGGTAAGTCGACCACGATCGACATGCTGCTCGGTCTCACCCAGCCTGATGGCGGAACAGTGAGCGTCTTCGGCCGGGCGCCGCGCGAGGCCGTCGACGCGGGACTGGTCGGAGGAATGCTCCAGACCGGCGACCTCATCCGCGACCTCACGGTCCGTGAGCTGATCGTGGTGATGGCGTCGCTGTATCCCGATCCGCTCGACGTCGACGAGGTGATCACGCTCAGCGGCCTGACCGCCGCTGCCAGCCAGCGCACCCAGAAGCTGTCGGGCGGCCAGACCCAGCGAGCTCGCTTCGCCATCGCGCTGGTGGCCAATCCCGCGCTGCTCGTGCTCGACGAGCCGACGGTGGCCATGGACGTGGAGGGTCGGCGGGAGTTCTGGACCGCCATGCGCGAGTTCGCCTCGCGCGGTAAGACCGTCCTCTTTGCCACCCATTACCTCGAGGAGGCCGACGCGAACGCGGACCGCGCCGTGATGATGGCCCATGGCCAGATCGTCGCCGACGGCCCGACGACGGAGATCAAGGCTCGCATCGGCCACCGCACGATCCGCGCCACCCTGGCGGACGCCGACCAGAACGAGCTGTCCCGGCTCGACGGCGTGGCCACCGCCGAGCGCCACGGTGACTCGGTGATCCTCCGGTGCTCGGACTCCGACCGCGCCATCCGCGCGCTGCTCGGTCGCTATCCGGCGGCGCGGGACATCGAGATCGCCGGCGCCGCGCTGGAGGACGCGTTCCTCGAACTGACCCGCGACCCCGACAGCGCCCCTGAACCATCCGACCAGCTGACGGAGGTGGCCTCATGAACGGCCTGCTCTACACCCGCTACGAACTCGTCCGCGCGTTTCGCAACCGCCGGTTCTTCATCTTCTCCCTCGGCTTCCCGCTCGTCCTGTTCTTCGTCATTGCCGGACCGCAGTCGGGAGACGACAACTTCGCCGGCTCGGGGATTCCGGCCGCCCTGTTCTACATGGCGGGACTGCTCTCGTTCGGGACCATGAGCTCGATGATCTCCACCGGCGCGCGGATCGCCGGCGAGCGCCAGGCCGGGTGGACCCGCCAGTTGCGCGTCACACCGCTCTCGACCCGGGCCTACTTCCGGGCCAAGGTCCTCACCGCCTACGCGATGGCCGCGCTCACGATCGCGGCGCTCTACCTCGCCGGCGCGAGTCTCGGCGTGAGCCTGCCGGCGGACAAGTGGCTGGAGATGACCGGCCTGATCCTGATCGGGCTGCTGCCGTTCGCCGCGCTTGGGATCGCGCTCGGGCACCTGCTCAACGTCGACTCGATCGGACCGGCGATGGGCGGCCTGACGGCCCTGCTGGCGCTCGTCGGTGGCACCTGGTTTCCGGTGACCCACGGGTTCCTGCATGACCTCGGCGTGTGCCTGCCTTCCTACTGGCTGGCGCAGGCAGGGCACGTGGGCGCCGGTGGAGCGCCCTGGGGCCTCACCGGATGGCTTGTCATGGCCGGATGGACCGTCGTTCTCGTCGCTCTCGCCGGGTACGCATACCGCCGCGACACCGACCGCGTGTAGGCCGCGCTGCGGGTGACGTCGCCGCTGGGGCGGCCCGTGAGACGCGGTGCCGGCGGGCTGGCGCTATCCCGACGCCAGCAGGTCTGACGCGCGTGCGGCGGCGTGGATGACTCGCCGCAGAATCTCGACCGCGGGGCGCGGACGGTCATCGACCCACGCCACCACCACGTCGGCGTACTCGCCGCGCAGCGGGACGAAGGCCACGCCGGTGTCGCGCAGGCTGCGGGCGGAGAGCGGCAGGCGGGTCACGCCGACGCCGGCGGCCACCAGGGCGAGCAGGCTCTGGACGCTACTGCCGCGCTGAACGACGTTGGGGGAGAAGCCGGCGGCGGCAAAGTCGTGGTCGTACTTGCGATGCCATGGCTCCCACGAGGAGCGTGGCGTGAGGACCCAGGGCTCCTGCGCCAGGTCGCCGAGCTGCAGCTGCCCGGCGCCGGCGAGGCGGTGTCCGGCGGGGAGGACGACGGCCACGGGCTCACTCAGAACGCGATCGATGGCGAGGTCGTCGACCAGGGGCGGACGGGTCACGCAGGCGTCCAGGCGGCCGTCGCGAAGCGCTTGCACGAGCTGTGCGATCGGCAGATCCTCGGTGGTCAGGGCGATCTCCGGGTGAGCCTGAGCGAAGGCCCGCACCACCGGCGGCACGACATAGTTGGCGACCGACGGCAGGAAGCCGACGTGAAGCGCCTGGCGCTCGCCGACCGCGAGCCGTCGCACCCGATCAAACGCCCGGTCGGCCCTCGTGAGCAGGGGCTTGGCCTCGCCGAGCAGGGCGGTGCCGACCTCGGTGAGCTGGACACCGCGCGGTCCACGGGTGAACAGCGGGGCCCCGACCTGGCGCTCCAGGGCACGGATCTGCTCTGACAGCGACTGCTGTGCGACCGGGATCCTCGCGGCCGCCTGGGTGAGGCTGCCCGCCTCGGCCACCGTCACGAAGTAGTGCAGTTGCCGGAGATCAAACGACACAGGCCCCAGTCTAGCCACAGGCTCGTCCTGTGGCTGAACAGGAGCCTGATGTTGTCGGTCGCGCTGCGTCGGCCCTACGTTCGGGCCATGAACGAGAACACATCACCCCGCAGCTGGCTGATCACGGGAACGTCATCGGGCTTCGGTCTGGCCATCGCCCGTGCCGCTCTGGCCGTCGGCGATCAGGTCGTCGCCACCGCCCGGGACCCCGAGGCGCTGAACGCACTCGTACGCGAAGCCCCGGATCGAGTGGCGGCCGTCCGTCTGGACGTGACGCGCCCGGGCGATATCGCCGCTGCCGTCGCCGCGGCGCTGGAGCGCTTCGGCCGCATCGACGTGCTCGTCAACAGTGCCGGCTACGGGACGGTCGGCGCCGTAGAGGAGGTGGACATCGGTGAGCTCGCGACGCTGCACGAGACGATGTTCCTCGGTCCCGTCCGGCTGACCCAGGCCGTCCTGCCCCGGATGCGTGAGCAACGCAGCGGTGTCATCGTGCAGATCAGCTCGATGGGCGGACAACTCGCCCCGGCCGGCTTCGGCGCCTACTGCTCGGCCAAGTTCGCGCTCGAAGCGATGTCAGAGGCGCTCGCGAGCGAGGTCGGCCCGCTCGGCATCCGTGTGCTCATCGTCGAGCCGGGAGCGTTTCGCACCGAATTCGGAGCCGAGCGTATGCACCGCACCGGGACGATCATCGATGACTATGCCGCCACCGCGGGAGTGACCCGAGCCGCCGTCGATGCGATGGACGGCTCGCAGCCGGGCGACCCTGACAAGGCGGCAGCCGCGATCCTCGAGGCGGTCGGCGCACCCCAGGCGCCCCTTCGCCTCGCGCTCGGCGCCGACGCGGTCGACGCGATCCGCGCCAAGCATCAGCGCCTGGGCGCGGACCTCGAGGATTGGGAGCGCCTCAGCCGCTTGACGGCCCGCTCATAGCTCCCCGATCACGGTCGCGCAGTCGACCCACCGGCCGCGGGGAGGCAGGGCGCAGGGCCCGGAACGGGGATTCGGCGCCCTGCCCAGGGCCCGGACCGGCGATTCGGCACCCTGCCCAGCGCCCGGAGCGGGGATTCGGGGCCCGGACCCGTGGGTATGCCTGGAGCGAGCGAGGACTCGTACAGGTGGGAGGATCAGATGCGCTGGAACAAGGTCGCCATGGCTGCGGTCGCCGCAGTTCTCATGGGCTGCGTGTGCGCGCAGGCGGGAGCCGCTGAGCTGTCGGTCACCAACCGGCTCCAGGACCGGCGGGAGGTGGCCTCGGGCCAGCGGTCCTACTCCGAAGGTTTCGAGAACGGCTCCTTCTACGCCAACGGCTGGCACACGACGGGGGAGATGGGTGGCGTCTGGGCTCCGCCGATGAAACTCCTGGACGGGGTGTGGTTCGGGATCAACGGCTCGTGGGTCGGGCCGGCGACGCGCTTTACCAGCGGGTGGGGCTACACCCGCTATGACCTCCCGGCGACCGGCGGGGTCCAGCTGCAGCGCACCGACTTCGCGCCCGACGCCTACCGGGCGGTGCTGTTCGGCCTCAAGCTGACCAACCCAGGCGCCGCGCGGACCGTCACGGTGAACGTCGACGCTCACTCCGAGCTCATGGGCGCCTACCCGTGGGGGTCCACCACGCCGAACGAGAGCACCAACGTGCCCGATCACGGTACCTTCCAGAACGGGTCGCTCGTCTTCACCGACGGCGGCACCGTCGGTGGCGGGGTTCCCGTCCATCACTACGCGGCGCTCGTCGCGTCCAACCGCACCCCGTCCTCGGGGACGGCGGCCGCCAGCGGCGGCAACTTCCGCGGCCCGGAGCCCGGCACCGTGTGCGCCGCCAACGACAGCACCTCGGAGCCGAGCTCCTGTGACGACGGGCCGTTCGGCAAGGGCACCGGAGGCCAGCTCGACTACAGCGTGTCGCTGCCCGCGCACGGCTCCACCACGCTGTGGATCGCCGCCGCCGGCTCTGACCAGAGCATGTCGGACGCCAAGGCCCAGCTCGCCGGCGCCATCGCCAATCCCGACCAGGAACTGCAGAACAAGATGGCCTCGCGCAACGCGCTGGGTGAGAACACCGTGGTGTCGCTGCCCGGCGACCGTGTCCTCCAGAACGCCGTGCAGTGGGGCAAGCAGAACCTGGCCGATCTCACCCAGTCCGCCTCCAACCTCCAGATCCGGTGGACCAACCAGGGCACGCAGTACCCGGCCGCGCTCGGGACGGTGGCCCACGCCAGGTGGTTCGCCGCCGGATTCCCCGACTACCCGTGGATCTTCGCCACCGACGGCGAGTACACCGCCTTCCCGGCGGTCGCGGTGGGCCAGTTCCAGACGATCGAGGACCATCTCACCGCGCTGCGGCAGATTTCCGACATCCTCAACCACAACTCGGGGATCGTGGTGCACGAGACCGTCTCTGACGGCTCGGTGTACTTCGGCCACGACAGTCAGACGACGGCCAGCGACGGCACCGTCACCAATGACTTCAACACCGACGAGACGGTCAAGTTCCCCAGCGCCGTCGCGCTGGTCTGGCGCTGGACGGGTGACAAGAAGTTCCTCGACAGCATGTACGGCTTCACCAAGCGCAACATGCACGTCATCGACGACCACTTCGACGTCGACCACGACGGCTGGCCCGAGGGCTCGGGCAACGTGGAGCGTCCCGGCCTGGGGCCGGAGAAGCTCGACAACGGCGTCTACTACATGCGTGGCCTCTACGACCTGGCCGACATGGCCCAGGCCGAGCACGACACCGCCACCGTCACCTGGGCGACCAACCTGGCCGACAAGCTGCGCAGCCAGTTCGAGCAGACGTGGTGGGATCCGTCGGTGTCCCAGTACGCCGATTCGCTCGACAACCCGGGCAACAACCAGGCCTACCTGAAGAACTGGATCGACCAGGTCCCGATGGAGGCCACGCTGACCCAGGGGACGCAGGTGACCCCCGGCGTGGCCAGCCATGATCATGGCGTGGCCGCGCTGGCCACGCGGGAGAGCTCGTGCTTCAGCGGCGATCGCCCCGGGAGCCTCGGCCTCTTCCACACGGCGTGCGGCGGTGGCGCCGACGGCGCGGGCGACTTCGAGATCTTCTCGTTGACGACCGCCATCCAGGCCGTCGGCGAGGGCAACTATGGCCGGCTCGGACCTGACCAGCAGCGACGCTACACCGACGCCAACGCCGAGACCATGTTCTCCGAGCCGGCCACCGGCGGCACCCCGGACGAGATGCCGGGCGCGATGCCGGAGATCTTCCCCTCGGCGCCCAATGGCGACCCCTCCACCGGGATCCCGGCCAACATCAACCGCTGCTGGACGTGCCGGTCGATGGTCATGCAGGCGTGGGGCAACTACGGGACGATCTGGCCGGTCGTCAGCCAGCAACTCGGCGTCCGGCCGTTCCTGGGCCAGAGTGCGCTCCAGGTCGTACCGCAGGTGCCGAGCGGCCAGCCGAGCGTGGCCGGGAACAACATCCGCCTCGGCACGGGCAACGGGTCCATCAACGTGTTCGCCTCCCACACGGGCAAGCGCTTCACGACCATGCTCACGCTCAACCACCTGCAGCTGCACTCCGTGGAGATCGGGCAGACGCTGCCGGCGGGCAGCAAACCGGCGTCGGTGCGGCTCGACGGCCGTCGGGCCCACGGCGTGCTGGTGCGCGACACCAACCGGGGCGTGGAGGTCACGGCGCCCGTGACCGGGCGCGGTCCGCACAGCCTGGTGGTGACCGCGCGCTGAGGCCCAGATCCGCGTAGACCGGCCCGCCCGCTCCGGCCGGCGGGCCGGGTCGGTCACCGCGCTTGTGGCCGGCCCCGGCCCCGGCATAGGATCCTGCCTAGGAGCTGCATAGGCTCTCCAGCGAGGAACAAAGGGGTTCACATGCGCAGATGGTTTGTCGCGGCCGCGGTGGCGGCCGGATGTGCGGGACTGAATGCTGCTGCCGCGGCGGCCTTCCCGGGACGGCACGCGGCGAGCGTGAGCGTCGGCGGTGCGGTGACGGCGCCGGCCACCTACTCGGCGGCACAGCTCGGCGCGATGCCGCAGACGACGTTCACGGTTACAGAGCACGAGTGGTGGCGGACTCGCACCCACAGCGACACGGGCGTCTCCGTGGAGGATCTGGTCAACGCCGCCGCGCCGACGCTGCCGGCGGCCAAGAACGCGATGCTGCGCGTGACCGTCACGGTCGCCGGAGCCTTCGGCCGCTCGGTGACGCTCGCCCTGGGTGAGTTGGATCTGAGCTTCGGGGACCATCCTGCCTACCTGGCGCTCACCCAGGACGGTCATCCGCTGGACGCCCCGGAGCTCGTCGTACCCCAAGACCGCTTCGGTCTACGCTCCGTGGAGGACGTCAGCCGGATCACCGTCGGCGTGCAGAGCCCGGCTCCGACGACGCCTCCGTCCTCGGGGGCGCTCACCATCGCCGACGGTACGCACAGCCACGTCCTCACCGCGGCCCAGCTCGCGGCGCTGCCCTCAGAGACGCTGCAGGTCACCTTCCAGGCCGGCACCGCGCCGCAGTCCCACACCGAGATCGGGCCGAGCCTCGGCACCGTCCTGCGCGCGGCTCACGTGCGCAGCGGCCTGGACACCTGGGTGGCCGGCGTCGGCTCCGACGCCTACGTCGCGGTCGTGACCCCGGCCGAGCAGTGGGTGGGTCAGCGGCAGCTGCAGATCTCGCTCAACGAGGACGGGACGGCGCTGGCCGAGCCGCGGCTGGTCGTCGACGGTGACGTCAAGGGCGGCCGCTACGTGTCTGACCTCGTCGACCTGGTGGTGGGCCACGTACTGAGCGTTGGCGGCCCGTGGTGGCGGTGACCGATAACGATGCCTCAGACTGTCCGGGGTGCACCCGGACCTGGAGCTGGCTCTTGAGCTGACTGACCTCGCCACGGACATCGCCCTGCCCCGTTTTCGCGACCGTGACTTCACGGTCACGATCAAGCCCGACGGCTCTCCGGTGACCGACGTCGACGAGGCCGTCGAGCGGGCGCTGCGCCAGCGCCTCGCGCAGGTGCGCCCCGATCAGGCCGTTCTGGGCGAGGAGTACGGGCCCGGCGGCGCGGGGGCGTGGTGCTGGTATCTGGACCCAATCGACGGCACCGCCCGGTTCGTGGACGGGGACCCGAACTGGATGACGTTCGTGGCGCTCGGCCGCGGCGCCGAGATCGCGGTCGCCGTGATCGCAGTACCGGCGCGCTCGGAGCGGTGGTGGGGCGCCCAGGGGGCGGGGGCGTTTCGCGACGGTGACCGCCTCGCCGTCTCCACCGTCGCGCGCGTGAGCGACGCGACCGTCAACGACGACTGGCGCGGGACGCTGGAGAACCGCATTCCCGGCCGCCCGCTGGCGGCCGTGGGTGCACGGGCCCGCGCGGTCCGCCCCCGTGACGGCCACGGCTTTCTGGCAGTCGCGGCGGGAGAGGCGGATATCGCGCTCAGCGGGGGTGGATACGCCTGGGACTACGCAGCGCCCAAGCTGATCGTCGAGGAGGCGGGCGGCCGGTTCTCCGACCTCGCCGGGCAGGGCCGGATCGACTCGCGCAACGCGCTGGTCACCAACGGCCCGCTGCACGACGAGGTGCTCGAGATCGTGCGCGCCGCCCAGACCTCCGCCTCCTAGCGGCGCGCGCTCACCACGCGGCGCCGGCGGATCCGTCGGCCAGCGCCTGCGCGGCGTCGGCCGCGAGCGTCCGCACGATCTCTCCGGCGGGGCGAGCCTGGGCGTGGGCATGTCCCTGACCCGCCCAGAGGTTGATGGCGTCGGCGTCGCCGGTCCCCCGCGCCGCGGCGCGCAACGGGCTGGTGAGGTGATGCACCTGGGGATACGCGCTCGGCGCGTCGGCGTCGTGCTCGTCCATGAACCGGTTGACGATCCCTCGTGCCGTGCGCCCACTGAAGGCGCGGGTGAGCCGGGTGATCCCGGGAGCCGCCACCCGGGCGCGATGGGGCAACGACGGTTCCGGCCTCGGGTGTCAGCAGGAACGCGCTGCCCAACTGCACTGCGCTCGCCCCGGCGACGAGGGCGGCGGCGATGCCCGCGCCGTCCATGAGACCGCCGGTGGCGACCAGGGGCGGGGAGGGCCGGGTATGCAGCACGCGCAGGAGCACGAGCAGCCCGTATTCCTCGTGCTCGCCGGCGTCGCTGAAGTACGCGCGGTGCCCGCCGGCCTCGGTGCCCTGGGCCACGAGCGCGTCGGCACCCGCGTCGTGCGCGAGCGCGGCCTCCTCGGGGCTGGTCACGGTGACCCACACCGCGATGCCGTGCTCATGCAGCGCCGTCACCGTCTCGGGCGCCGGGGATCCGAAGGTGAACGACGCCAGCGGCACGCGCTCACGGATGACCAGCTCGAGCTTGGCGGCGTAGGCGTCATCGTCAAAGCGCGGGTCCCCGAGCGTCACCCCGTGGCGCTCGGCGTCGGCGGTCAGGGTCTGGGCATAGGCGGCGACGACCTGGGGGACCGCCTTCTCGGTGGGCGGGATGAACAGGTTGACGCCGAACGGCGCGTCGCTCGCGATGCGCAGTTGCGCGATGTCGTCGGCCACCGCCTCCGGGGTCTTGTAGCCGGCGGCGAGGAAGCCCAGGCCGCCGGCCTCGCCCACGGCGGCGGCCAGGGCCGGGGTGGAGGGGCCGCCGGCCATCGGCGCCTGCACGATCGGGTACTCGAGGCTGCGGAGGTCAAACGCCATCAACGCCATCCTCCTCTGTCGCGCCGCCGCCTGTCCACGACCGGTTTGGTCTCGCTGATAGGAATTTCCTTCCACAGGAAGTATCCTGGCGCCGTGGAACTGCGCCAGCTGCGGTACTTCGTGGCGGTTGCCGAGGAGCTGCACTTCGGCCGCGCGGCCGAGCGGCTGCGCATCGCCGGGCCCTCGCTGTCTCAGCAGATCAAGGCGCTGGAGCGCAGCGTCGGGGTGGATCTCTTCGTCCGTGATCGCCGGCACGTCCGTCTCACCTCGGCCGGGCGCACGCTGCTGCCCGATGCGCGGGAGATCCTCGCACTCGCGGGCGCGGCACGGCGGCGCCTGGCCAGCGCCTCGGGCCCGGTGCGCCTGGGCTACGTGAGCTGGCTGCCCGGCGAGCTGTCGGCCACGGTGCGCACCGACCTGCGCATCGACGAGTGGGTGATGCCCAGTCACATCCAGGTCGAGCGTGTGCTCGAGGGCACCCTCGACGCGGCGATCGCGTGGGCACCGCGTCCCGATGACCGCTTGGACGTGCGCCTGCTGTGGCCGGAGCCGCTGCACGCGGTGGCGGTGGCGCGCGGGAGGGCCGGTGCGGTCCGGGCCACCGATGTCCGGGTCCTGGTGGACGCTGACCTCACCTCCTGGGACGCGTGGAACCGCTATGCCGAGGCGTTTGCGCATGACACCGGCGCCACGGTGGTCCACGTCGACGACGGCGGCATCGCGGGGCCGGGATTTCATGAGCGCTGCCTGCGGCTCGGAACGCCGGTGCTCGAGTCGCCCAAGCGCCATCAGGCGCGCCTGCCCGCCGGGCTGCGCACCGTCGCGGTGCGCGACCCGACGCCCGTGTGGTGCTGGTCGCTGGTGACGCGGGCCGACGACGACCGGCCGGCGGTCAGCGACCTGCGCGCCGACGCGGCGTCGCTGACACGCGTCGCCGGGCTCCACGTCCGCCCGGCCGAGCCGTGGTGGACGCCGCCCGAGGATCCCCTGCACGAGGAGCTGCGCTCGCTGCCGCTGGCCGACGGCGCGTAGGCCGCGGCTCAGCGGGGCGGCCTGAGGCTTCCGATCCGCAGCGATCCGGCGGCGCCGTTGCCGTCCACCGCGGGCGTTCCGGCCGCGAGCACCTCGGCCGCAGGCGTCTCTGACGCGGGCGTCTCTAGCGCGGGCGCCCCCGGCGCCGGCGGATCGTCCAGGAAGTCCGAGGTGGGCACGAAGAACAGTGTGCCCGTGACCGCCGTGGAGAAGTCGAGGACCCGGTCGGTGGTGCCCGGGGGATTGCCCACGAACATGTTGGTGAGCATCTGCTCGATGGTCGCGGGCCTCCCGGCATAGCCGATGAAGTAGGTGCCGAACTCCCCGGCGCCCACGCGGCCGAAGGGCATGTTGTAGCGCAGGATCTGCTGTTCCTCGCCGTCGGCGTCCTCGATCACGGTGAGGGCCACGTGGGAGTTGGGGGGCTTGACGTCGTCGGCCATCTCGATGTCGGACAGCTTGGTGCGGCCGATGGCGCGCTCCTGCTCCTCGACGCTCAGGGCGTCCCATGCCGTGAGGTCGTGCAGGTACTTCTGGATCACGACGTAGCTGCCCCCGGCAAAGGCCGGGTCCTCGTCGGCGATGAGCGCGGCCGTCTGCGCCGCGCCGCCCTCGGGGTTCTCGGTCCCGTCGACGAAACCCAGGAGGTCGCGCTCGTCAAAGGAGCGAAAGCCGTGAACCTCGTCGATGACGCGAGCGTCGCCCTCGAGCGCCTCGGTCAGCCGCTGGGCCAGCTCGAAGCACAGATCGAGCCGCGCCGCGCGGATGTGGAAGAGCAGGTCGCCCGGGGTGCTCACCGCGACGTGGCGCTCGCCGGCGATCTCGGGCAATACGTGCAGGTTGGCCGGGCGCGGCGGCTCGAACAAACGGTCCCACAACGGCGCGCCGATACCCGTCACGCAGCTGAGCGCCGCTTCGGGCACCCGGAAGCCCACCGAGCGCCGCAGGCCGTTGACGTTGGCCAGGAACTCGCGGATGGCGTCCTCGCGACCGGGCTCGACGACGAGCACCAGGAAGATCGCCGACGAGGTCGGCGGCTCGAGGATGGATTGGGGCTCGGGCGTCGGCATCCCGGACATTGTCTCTGACCGGCCAAGTGGAGAAGGCCAGGCTCGCGAGGGCTACGGCGCACTTAGAATCGACCCGCCTGCCATGAACGCCGCACCGCTGCACGCCGAACCCCAAGCCCCGCCGCTGCTCGCCGTCGACGGGCTGAGCGTCAACTTCGGCCCGTTCCGGGCGCTCAGCGACGTCGACCTGCGGATCGCGCCGGGTGAGCTGGTCGCACTGGCGGGCGAGCCCGGTGCCGGGAAGTCGACCCTCGTGCGCTGCATCGCCGGCGACATCGCGCCCGCGAGCGGCGAGATCCTGCTCGGCGACCGGCCGGTGCCCGCCGACCCGGGCGGCGCGAGCCGCCGCGGTATTTCGGTTGTATGGCAGGACCTGGCCCTGTGCGACAACCTCGACGTCGCCGGTAACGTCCTGCTGGGGCAGGAGACGAACCGGCTGATGATCTCCGACTCGCGTTTCCACGCGGCGGCGGCGGCGCTGCTGGAGGGGGTCAACATCCCGATCCGGGACACGACGCGGCTGGTCGGCGCGCTGTCGGGCGGACAGCGCCAGCTCGTGGCGCTCGCCCGGGCCGTCTCCAGCGCGCCGCAGCTCCTGGTCCTTGACGAGCCGACGGCCTCGCTCGGCGTGGTCGAGGCCGGGCAGGTGGAGGACCTGATCATCAGCCTGCGCGATCACGGGACGACCTTGCTGCTCGCCAGCCGAGACATCGAGCAGATGTTCCGTCTTGCCGACCGGATCGTCGTCCTGCGCCAGGGCCGGGTCGCCGCCGAGCTCGACCCGCGTGGTACTCACCCGGATGACCTCACGGCGATCATGTCCGGGCAGCAGGTGGACTCCTCGGCCCGGCGCCAGCTCACCCGCTTGCACGGCCTCGCCGGCCGCCTCGTCTCGGCCGACCCGTCCTCCAGCCTCTCGCTCATCCTGTCTGCCCTCGGCGCCGCCCTCGCGACTGAGCGGGTTTCCATCCATGTCGCCAGTGGTCCATCGCTCGTGTGCACGGCGTCGCTGGGATTCGCGCCCGCTGAGATCGCGCCGTGGCGGCGGCTCGCATCCGGCGCAACCGGCGGACCCGTCGGACGCGCCGCGGCCACCGAGGCGCCCGTTGTGCAGGAGGACCTCCGCGTCGCCAACGACTGGCCGCAGCTCGGCGAGCTCGTCGCCGCGGGCGCCGTCGCCGGCGTCTGGTCGGTCCCTGTCATGGGCCCGTCCGGCGTCAGCGCCGTCATCACCGTCTTCCGGGCCCAACCCGGCCCGCCTGGGCGTGACGAGCTGGACCTCCTGACTCTCTACGCCGGCTATGCCGCCGGCGCCGTGGAGCGCGACCGCTTGCTCGACCAGGTCACCGCGCGCAACCGGGTGCTGGAGACGATCCGGGAGATGCTGGAGACGCTGGCGGGCCCGGTGCCGGTCGGCGACGCGCTCACCATCGCGCTGCAGTCCCTGCGCCACGGCCTCCAGGCCGACGAGGTGGTCCTGGTCACCCAGCCGGCGTCGGCCGAGCCGAGCTGGCGAGGCTATGCCGGGCGGCTCGGGACCCATCCGGCCACCGCGTCCGCTGGCCTGCGCGACGCCGCCCGCCGCGCCCTCTCCGACGCCAGGCGGGACGGTTCGGCCCACCAGACCGGCGACGACCCGCGTCAGCCGGTACTGGCCGTGCCGTTCAACGCCCCCCGCGGACCGACCGTCCTGCTCGCCTGCTGGACCGAGGTCCAGGTCACTGAGGAGGAGACGGCGCTCATCGAGGATGCCGCCCACTCGCTGCGGCTCGCTCTGGAGCGTGAGGAGGCCGGCCTGGCGCACCAGGAGGCGGCCGCGCTGCGCCGCTCCCGTGAGCTTCAGCGCGGCTTCCTGTCGCGCCTGAACCACGAGCTGCGCACCCCGCTGACCGCGATCCGGGGCTACGCGTCAAGCTTGCTGGCGCCCGACGTGACCTGGGACGGCGACTCCGAGCAGCGGTTCCTGGGGCGGATCGCCGCCGAGTCGTCGCGGCTCGGCCGACTGGTGGACGATCTGCTCGACTTCTCGGCGATCGAGTCCGGCGTCATGCGCCTCCAGCGCGACTGGTGTGACATCCCGCTCGTGGTGGAGGCGGCCGTGTCCTGCCTGCCCGCCGACCAGTCGGCGCATGTGTCGGTCACCTGCGACCCCGACCTGCCGGCGGTGTGGGCCGACCACGACCGTCTGGAGCAGGTGTTCGTCAACCTCCTCAACAACGCGTTCCAGCACAACCCGCCCGGCACCCACGTGTGGGTGTCGGCCCTTGACGAGGCGCGCTCGCGGCCGTTCACGGGCGGTCACGGAACCGAGGTGCAGATCAGCGTGATCGACGACGGCGCCGGCTTCCCGCCAGCGCTGGCCGCGGCGCCGTTCGACTCGGCCCGCCGTCACCGCACGCGCGCCGCCGGCGCCGGGCTCGGGCTGTCGATCGCCCGCGGGATCGTCGAGGCGCACGGCGGTCAGATCGAGCTCGCGCAGGCGCCGGCCGGGACCGCGTTCCGGATCCGCCTGCCCGTCGAGGCGGCGACGCCGCAGCTGGACGGTCACGACCTCGGCCAGCACGAGGAGCTCACCTCGCTGGCGATCCAGCCGCGCCCCGATGCCTGACGGCGCCGCCAAGACCCGGGCCCTGTTGGTGGAGGACGACCCCAACATCGTTGACCTCGTCCGCTCCAACCTCGCCGTCCGTGGGTTCGACACCGTCGTGTCGACCGACGGGATGCGCGCGCTCCAGTTGCTGGAGACGGAGGAGCCCGACATCGTGCTGCTCGATCTCATGCTCCCCGAAGCCGACGGCTTCGACCTCTGCCGCCAGATCCGGGAGCGCTCGTCGGTAGCGGTCATCGTGGTCTCGGCCCGCGGGGGCGAGCGCGACAAGGTCACCGCGCTGAACATGGGCGCAGACGACTACATGACCAAGCCCTTCAGCGTGGAGGAACTGCTGGCCCGGATCACGGCCACGCTGCGCCGCACCCGTGCGGCCGGCGGTGCCGAGCCCGGTCCGCCGGTGATCACGGTGGGGGAGATCGTCATCGATCTGGCCAGCCAGCAGGTCACCCGTCGCGGCGAGCCGGTCCATCTGACGCCGACCGAGTTCTCGCTGCTGCGCGAACTGGTGACCAACCGCGGCAAGCTCCTCAGCCATGCCCACCTGCTGCGCCGGGTGTGGGGCCAGGGCTATCAGACGGAGACTGAGTACGTGCGTGTCTACGTGCGGCGGCTGCGCGCGAAGCTGGAGACCGACGAGTCCCAGCCGCTCATCATCACCGCCCCGCGCGCCGGGTACCGGTTCGTCGCCGAGTGATCGCTTCCGCGTGGCGCCGGGCGCCGTTTACCGCATGTTTATGCGCGGCGGGCGGATGTTAACGCCTCGTTCATGCCCACCACCATAAGGTTCGCGCCAGATTCGATCACTGTGACAACCGCTGCGCGGCCAGAGCGCGAAGCGCACATGCGTGGCGGAGTTGTTTCAAGGAGGAGGAGGAGATCATCGTGCACTTGCTGAGAAGCAAGCCTGTTGTCGCTGCGCTGACCGCGTCCGCGGCCCTTGCCATTGCCGCATGCGGCAGCTCATCATCGTCGTCGAGCTCGACATCGAGCGCGGCGGCCGCCACGTCCACTGCGGCGAGCAGCTCCGCCGCGGCGGCACCGAGCATCTCGGCGTCGTCGTTCACCAACGACTTCACCAGCATGGCGCAGTTGAAGTCACTCGCCGCGGCCGGGAAGGGCAAGATCGCCGCGATCCTGCCGGACACCACCAGTTCGACGCGTTACGTCGAGTTTGACCAGCCGGACATCAAGAAGGCGCTCCTGGCCGCGGGCATTCCCGCGTCGGACATCATCATCCAGAACGCCCAGAAGTCCGACCAGACGTTCCTGACCGACGCACAGTCGGACATCACCAACGGCGCGTCGATCATCCTCTCTGACCCGGAGGACTCCGGGACCGGCTCACAGGTGGAGAAGTACGCCGCCTCGCACGGGGCCAAGGTCATCGACTATGACCGGTTGACACTGGGCGGCAGCCGTCCGTACTACGTGTCGTTCAACAACGTCACGGTCGGCAAGGTCATGGGTCAGGGCCTCACGTCCTGTGTTACCCAAGAGGGTGTCAAGAACCCGCAGGTCATCGTCATGCGCGGTGACCCGACGGACAACAACGCCACGTTGTTCTTCACGGGCTACCACGGCGTCCTGCAGCCGCTGTTCAGCACCGACAAGTACAAAGATGTCGCCAACCCGGCCGGCACGTGGGATCCGCCGACGGCCGCGACGGAGTTCGAGCAGGCGTTCACGGCGCACAAGACCGCCAACGCCGCGCTCATCCCCAACGACGAGAACGGCGCGCCGATCATCACCTACCTGAAGAGTCACGGCATCAAGCCGAACACCTTCCCGATCACTGGGCAGGACGCAACGCTGACGGGTCTGCAGAACATCCTCTCCGGGTATCAGTGCGGAACGGTCTACAAGCCGATCTACAAGGAGGCCCAGGCGGCCGTCGCGCTCGCGATGTACCTGCGCGCCGGCAAGACCCCGCCGGCCTCGCTGCTCAATGGCACGACCGAGGACATCAACGAGCACAAGCAGGTCCCGTCCGTCCTGCTCCAGCCGGAGTGGGTCACCACCAAGAACATGAACGACACGGTCATCAAGGACAACTTCGTCCCCGCTGCCCAGCTGTGCGCCGGCTCGTATGCCGACGCCTGCAAGAAGGCCGGGATAAGCTGATCCGAGCTGATCGATAGCGACTGAAAGGCGCAGCGCGCCCGTCCGCACCAGCGGGCGGGCGCGTCGCCTAGGACGGCCACACAATGAGCATTTCAGAGCCTCGTCCCAGTGACGAGAAGAATGGCGCAGCCGCGGCGGGCGGTAACGGGACGCTGCTGGAGTTGCGCAAGGTCACCAAGACGTTCGGCCCCGTGCGGGCCCTGACCGACGTCGACCTGCAGATCCCCGCGGGCAAGGTCACCGCGCTCATCGGCGACAACGGCGCCGGCAAGTCCTCGCTGATCAAGACCGTCTCCGGGCTGTGGGGCCCGGATGGTGGCGAGATCCTGTGGGAGGGCCGCCGCGTCCATCTCCACGGGCCCCGGGACGCCGAGGCGCTGGGCATCACGACGATCTATCAGGACCTCGCCCTGTGCGACAACCTGGACATCGTCCAGAACATGTTCCTCGGCCACGAGCCGCTGCGCCACCGCATGCTCGACGAGCCGACCATGGAGATCGCCGCCCGCAACACCCTGAAGGAGCTCTCGGTGACCACCGTGCGCTCCATCCGGCAGCCCGTCGCCTCGCTGTCCGGCGGGCAGCGGCAGTCGGTGGCGGTCGCCAAGGCCGTGATGTCGCAGGCCAAGCTGGTCATCATGGACGAGCCGACCGCCGCCCTGGGCGTCGTCCAGACGGAGATGGTCTTGAACCTGATCAAGACCCTGGCCAGCCGCGACGTCGCCGTGCTGGTCATCTCGCACAACCTGAACGACGTCTTCGAGGTCTCCGACCGCATCGCGGTCCTGTACCTCGGCCGGCTGGTGGTCAGCGGCCCGGCCTCCGATTTTGACCGCCAGAGCGCGGTGGAGTACATGACGACCGGCACCTCGGGCCGCGCCCCCGGCGACGCCAGCGCGGCCTGATCATGCCGCCGGAGGAGGAGGAAGGTTTGGCCGAGTCATCCAGCAGCACCGATCCAGGGCCGGCGGACCGGTCCACCGTCGCCGTCGAAGAGGACCCGACGTCCGGGGTCAGTGACGCCCAAATAGCGACGCTCGCGCCTGAGGTGATGGCGGACTCGCTCGGCGAGTACTTCGCCGCCTGGGGCCGCCGCCTGCGCAACGGCGAGAGCGGAGCCCTTCCGATCCTCGTCGGTCTGATCTTCATCGTCATCTTCTTCCAGCTGGAGGACTCCAATTTCCTGACGGCGGGAAACCTGGTCAACCTGCTCGTACAGGCCGCGGTCTTCATCCTGCTCGGGGCGGCTGAGATCTACGTGCTGCTGCTGTCTGAGATCGACCTGTCGGTCGGCTACACGGCGGCCGTGGGCGCGTTCACGATTGCGGAGCTGATCGCACCGCCGGTCAGCCTGCCCTGGTGGCTGGGGATCATCGGCGGCCTCATCGTCTGCGCCGGCATCGGAGCGATTCAGGGCACGTTGATCACGCGCCTGAGCCTGCCGTCCTTCATCGTCACGCTCGGCGGGCTGCTCGGCTTGGAGGGCGTCATGCTCGAACTGGCCAACGTCGACAAGACGGCCGTCGGCGGCGTGATGTCGATCTCGTCCAGCAGCCCGGTCGCCCAGCTCGTGTCCTCGAACATGAGCGTGGCGCTGAGCTGGATCGTGCTGGTCGTCTCGCTCGCGGCGTTCGCCGCGCTGACGCTCTCGCGCAGTCGTTCCAGACGCGCGCAGGGACTGAGCACGCCGCCGTTCAGCATCACGTTGCTGACGATCGCGGTGACGGCCATCGGCGGCGTCGTCGTGCTGCTCATCTGCAACGCCAACCGCGGCCTGCTGACGCCGCTGCGAGGCGTGCCGTGGGTGGTGCCGTTCGTGATCGTCGTCCTCCTTCTGTCGTCGTGGCTGCTGGCGCGCACGCGCCTCGGCCGCTACATCTACGCGATCGGCGCCAACCCCGAGGCCGCGCGCCGCGCCGGCATCAACGTCGCGCGGGTCCGGACGATCGGCTTCGTGTTGTGCAGCGTCACGGCCGGCCTGGCCGGGCTCGTGTACGAGTCGCGTCAGGGCAACATCGCGACCGACATCGACGGTGGCAACCTCGTGCTGTATGCCGTGGCCGCGGCGGTGATCGGTGGCACCAGCCTGTTCGGGGGGCGCGGCAAGCCGCTGCACGCCCTGCTCGGCGGAATCGTGATCGCGGCGGTGTTCAACGGCCTCGGCCTCATGAACGTCAGCGCGGCCGTGCAGGACATGGCTACAGCAGTCGTGCTGATCGCCGCGGTGACGCTGGATTCGCTGGTGCGGCGCCGCGCGTCCACGAATACGCGCTAGCTCGGGTAGCGGGCGGGGCCGAGGGTGGCCCCGCCCTGACGACTCGGGTCGCGGGCGGGGCCGAGGGTGGCCCCGCCCTGACGACTCACCGGCGGGCTATCAGCGGCTGCCCTCGGTGAACGGGTTGAACGGGCCGTTGTCGCCGGTCAGGCGATCGGGCCAGAACGCCGTGAACGCGGCATCGCCCAGGTTCAGGCCGGTGGCCGCCGTCTCGAGACTCGAGGGCAGCGCCACCTGATCCCAGCTCCCGGTCTGCACGCGGTGCTGGAGCGCCTGCACGCCGGCCACCAGCTCGGCCGGGGTGAAGTTGCAGTGCTCCTGGCGCTGCACGAACGCCTGGCGCAGCAGGGCCTTGTCGCCCGCCCTGCGGACGAGGCCGTGGTAGTAGTTCTCCTGTTGGACCGGAACGAGCTGGTCGGAGATCGTGTGCAGGTCCAGCTCGGGCACCTGGAGGTGGCCGGTGGGGACCGACGTCTGCTGCAGCCAGCGGATCGCCTTGTCTGAGGCGCGGATGTTGGCGCCCCGCGTCAGGGCTCCGAGGTCGTCGCGGAGGCTGAGGCCCGCGGCCTGGTAGAGGGCGTGGACCTCGGCGTAGTAGGACGAGTGCGACAGCAGCTTGGCGAAGTTGACGCCGACGTCCCAGCCGCCGTTGCCGCCCGCCGCCTGTTCGATCTGCTGGCGCCCGGTCT
Organism: uncultured Actinomycetota bacterium; assembly: GCA_963758035.1. GTDB lineage: Bacteria > Actinomycetota > Thermoleophilia > Solirubrobacterales > Solirubrobacteraceae > Palsa-465. The sequence continues at coordinate 1,760,926 of CAVWTW010000006.1, read as the reverse complement.
CGACGAAGATCATCACCGGATTGGCGACGAACTCCATGTCGTACTGCCCCTGCTCCTGCGCGGCGTAGTCATAGACGCCGGGCATGGCCTCGCCGGGCGCCCAGCCGGCGACGTCCATCAGCGACATCGCCAGGGCCAGGCGGGCGCGGCCCTGCGGAGTCGTCTGCGCCTGCGCGGCGGCAGTGTTGAGGATGGTCGCGGCGGTGACCGCGTCGCCCTGGCTGGTGTAGTTGACGAGCTTGGCGGCGTTGCCGGCCAGCAGCTTGTCGAGCGCGTACTCGCCGTCGAGCTGGTAGTTGTTGAGCTGGATGCCGCCGGCGACAAGGCCGCAGGTGGTCAGCGCGCCGTCCAAGCGCCCGTTGGACTGCTGATCCTCGAGGGCACTGATGAGGCCACCCATCGAGGTCCCGAACGCGAGCACCTGCCTCGGGCGGGAGGGGAGAAGCGTCTTCTTGACCGCCTGGAGCGTCTGGAACTGGTCGCGCACGGCGCTGCCCAGCGCCCACAGCGATCCGTTGGGGTCATAGCCGGAGCCGGCCAGGGCATAGCCGCCGGCGAGTAGGGCCGCCTCGGTGCCGGGGTCCGGCGCGTCCTGGGGGCTCAGCGTCCCGTAACCGTGGCTGTAGAGCAGCAGCGTCCCGTTCCAGTTCGACGGCACATCGGCGATCCAGGTGCCGCCGTCAGAGGTGGTGCCGGTGGCATGGGTCGTTGCGGCCGTGGCCGGCACTGCCGCGGCCAGCGCCAGTGCGCATGCCGCTACGAGCCCCGCGCCGAACCGGCGCACAGATCGTCCGCTCATGGTGTCCTCGCCTCTCTCGTGTGTGGCTCGCTGCCGGCGGCAGCGGCCTCCTCCGCGGCGGAGCCTAGGCATTGGCAAGTTACTTGTCAATGCGGTGGACCCGGGGACGCGAGCGCCGTCCTGACAGCGGCCTGGGTAGTGTTGGCAACCATGGATCGCGGCACCGCGGCGAAGCCCCTCAGCCCACCCGTGAGCGTGCCGCGGATCGGGTATCTCATCTACCGCGTCGAGCGCCGGCTCAGGGTCCGTCTGGACGAGGCGGTGGCCAGCCACGGCATCACCACCACCGAGTATGTGACCCTCAGCGTCCTGCGTGAGCGCGACGGCCTCTCCTGTGCTCAGCTCGCTCGCTGGGCGTTCGTGACGCCGCAGGCGATGAACCTCGTCATCTCCGCGCTCGAGCGACGCGGGCTCATCCGGCGCCGCCCTGACCCTCACCACGGCCGGGTGCTACGCGCCTCGGTCACCGCCAAGGGGCTGAAGGTGCTCGATCGCTGCGACCGGAACATGGACGCGATCGAGGACGACATGCTCGACGGCCTGGCGCCCGACACGATCGAGACGGTCCGCGAGGCCCTGCATTCATGCGCGCACTCGCTGGAGGCCAGCCGGCCGCTCCCGCGACCCCGGCCGCTGCCACGCAAGCGCGACGGCGCCTGAGGGCGACGGGGGTCCGAGCGCCTACGGGAAGGCGACGAGCACCGAGTCCGAGCGCCTACGGGAAGGCGACGAGCGCCAGGCGCGCCTTGGCGGTGGCGATCGTCGCAGGCGCGCCGGCCGGGGTGACGCCGGCCGCCGCGCCGCCGGTGGGGCCGACACCGCCCGTGGGCGGTGGGGTGGGGGTCGAGCCGGCCGGGGCCGGCGTGGTGATGGCCGCGGTCACCCCGAGCTGGTTGGTCTTGGTCTTGGCCAGCAGCCTGTGGCCGGCGCTGGTCAGCGAGAAGCTGAGGTAGCCGAGCTCTCCGGCGCCGAGGGTCTGGGGCCTGGTCTTGGCGATCGTCGTGCGCCCGGCCATGAGCGTCGTGGTCGCCTGGCACGGGGTGGCGCCGATGCATTCGGCGAGGACTCCGCCCGCCCAGCCGTGCGACACGAACTCGGTGGTGCCGATGAGCTTCAGCTGCGAGGACTGGCCAATGCTGCGAGCGGGGCTGGGGTTGGCGGTGGTGAACGAGCTGAGCGTGAGCTTGCGCGTCGCCGACGGGCCCGAGGTGCTGCGCACCTTGACGTTGACCGCGAGCTGGTGGTTGTGGGCCTTGGCCAGCGCCTTCTGGGCGACGCTGCTCAGCTTGAAGTAGGCCAGCCCGCCGCCGCCGGGGATGAACTCGCGCTTGGTGGCAGCGAACGTGGTGCGGCCCGAGGAGATGGTGGTGGTCACGGCGCACGAGGACATGCCCATGCACGCGACCGGCACGGCGCCGAGGCCGCTGCGCGGGGCGAACGCGCTGTTGCCGAAGATCATCACGTGCGCCGGCGTGGGGGTCGCGGCCGAGGTGCCGAGCACCTGGCCGTTGACGTCCAGCGCCTCGACCTCCCAGTCGGCGAACGCGTTCTTGGTCACCACCGGCACCCGCGCCGTGGCACCGATGCGCGGGGCCGTGTAGGTGAACGAGGTGGGGCTCGAGCCGCCCATGAGCTGCCATGAGGCCACCCCGGTGGCGCCGGTCCAACTCGGGGTGAGGTCCGTGGTCCCGTCAGGACCGGCGGTCACCTTCAGCGACGGTGTCGGCGCCGGGGCGGGCACGGCAGCGACCCCGGACCCGGTTCCGGCCGCGGCCGTGGCCGCGTCCAGGTAGTCGCCGTCGATGTTGATGGTGGCGCCGCCGTAGGTCTCGTTGTGGGCGCCCCGATACTGATGCAGACGCTGGTGTGCCGACCACTCGGTGGCCGGAACGTCAGGATCGGCCGTGCTCTGCTGGTTGTTCCAGTTGGCGATCCAGAGCTCGTCGGGCTCGACGTAGCCCGTGCCGGACTGCGAGACCAGGTCCGAGATGCCCGAGGCGTCGCTGGAGTACACCCCTGACAGATAGCCCCCGGAGTGAAGCCCGGTCGTCCACGCCTCCAGGAACGCCAGCACCGCGCCGGTGTTGCTGCTCGTCCGGTTGTAGGCCTCCATGTCGAAGTAGATCGGGTTGCCACCGCCCATGCCGATCGCCTGGGCCTGCACGATGGCGTCCTGGGCGGCCTGGGTCCCCTGAGTGGAGGCCGCCCCGGGCGAGATCCCGGCGCATCCACACGAGTTCGAGGGCGACTGCAGGCCGACGTAGATCGGGATCATGTGCCAGCCCGCCACCGACTCCTGGCTGACCCAGGCCGCCGACAGGTTGGGCTGTGAGCACGCGGCATTGGCGCCTCCGATGTAGATGCCGATGCCGCGATAGGGGGAGGCGCCCCAGTCGCCCATCGTCGCCGTGCTGGGCGTGCTGCAGGCGTCAAAGCCCAGGCCGGTGTAGATCTGGCCCGGTGCGGCGGGCGTCGCGGGGGCGGCCGCGCGCGAGCGCGCGAGCGTGTGCATCCCGGCGCCGGCGCCGGCGCCGGCGGCGGCGGCGACGGCGACTGCCGAGTGCGGTCGCAGCCCCACCGCCGTGTGCACCGCGCCCGACAGCGAGGCGAGATCCAGCGCCCGCCGGATCACCGCGGCGTGACGGTTCCACGTCGCGGTGACGAGGACCCGATGGGCTCGGTTGAGGATCTGGGCCACGTTCCCGCTGCCGGTCGTCCCGGCGGCGGTGGTGGCGGGGAGCATCTGTGCGGCCCGCGCGCCAAGCGGCTGGACCAGGATCGCCTCGGTGCGCCCCGCGGGCTGGCCTGAGCAGCTCTGCTGCGGGGACGGGCGCCCGACGTACACCGCGTGGCGGTTGAAGCGCACACACGTGGCGGGCGCGGCCGCCAGCCGGTACACCGGCCAGCTCGCCGGCACCACGACGCGGTAGCCCTGGAAGGTCACGGCCTTGGTGGGGGGCGCGGCCGGCGTGGCCGTCGGGCGCACCGCGGCGAGGGCGAGGGCCGGGATCGCCAGCACCGCGATCAGCGTCGCCAGCACGGGGGCGATCCACGCGGCGGGGCGGACTGTCGGTCGGCGCGAAGCTGGGGGCATAGTGCAGTCGGGCGCGCCCCATCCTCGCTCAGGGCGCGCTCCAGATGATGTCGCGTGACGGCCCAAGCGTTGCAAATCGGCGCCCGGCGGGCCTGACGACGTGGTCTGGCGACCGCTGCCTGAGCTGGATCTCAGGGACTCGATGACGCTTACAACAGCATGTTGAGACAAAGGTTGCGCCGCTCCCGGGGACGAGTTTGCGTACGCTCGGCATCGGTGAAGGCCTTCGCCTCCGACAATTACGCAAGCGCGCACCCAGACGTGCTGGCCGCGATCGCGCAGGCCAACGACGGCCACGCAGTCTCCTACGGGGCCGATCCGTGGACCTGGCGGGCGCTCGAGGTGCTGCGCGGCCACTTCGGCGAGCGGTCGCAGTCCTTGCTCGTCTTCAATGGCTCGGGCGCCAACGTGGTGTCGATCCGAGCCGTGTGCCGGCCCTGGGAGGCGGTCATCTGCGCCGACACCGCCCACGTCAACGTTGACGAGGGCGGCGCGCCGGAGCGCATCGCCGGGGTCAAGCTGCTCACCGTCGCCACCCCCGACGGTAAGCTCACTCCCGATGACGTGCGGTCGCGCGTGACCCGCGTGGGCGACGAGCACGCCGTGCAGGCCCGGCTGGTGACGATCACTCAGAGCAGCGAGTACGGGACCCGGTACACCCCCGAGGAGATCCTCGCCCTCGCCGACACGTCCCACGCGCTCGGGCTCGCACTGCACATGGACGGCTCGCGGCTGTCCAACGCCGCCGCCGGCCTGGGCTGCGGGCTGGGCGAACTGGCCGGCGAGCTAGGGGTCGACGTCCTCAGCCTGGGCGGCACCAAGAACGGGATGGTCCTGGGCGAGGCGGTGGTGTTCCTGGACCCCGCGCTGGCCGACGGGGCCAAGTACCTGCGCAAGCAGACCCTGCAGCTGGCCTCCAAGGGTCGGTACCTGGCCGCCCAGTTCGTGGCCATGTTCGAGGGCGACCTGTGGCGGCGCAACGCCGCCCACGCCAACGCGATGGCGGCGCGGCTGGCCGACCGCCTGCGGGAGATTCCCGCGGTGACGATCACCCAGCGGGTGCAGGCCAACGGCGTGTTCGCGGTCATGCCCCTCGAGGCCGCCGACGCCGTGCGGGCGCACTGGCCGTTCTACACCTGGGACGAGACCAAGCGCGAGGAGCGGCTGATGTGCTCCTGGGATACGACGGCCGAGGAGGTCGATGCGTTCGCGGACGCGCTCGCGCAAGCGTGCGGCGCGATGTCTGAGGCGGCGAGCTAGGCGGCTTGGGCGGCCGGCGCGAGCTCCGGGCCGCACTCGCGCAGGTCCTTGCTCAGACGGGCAGCGGTGATCTCGGTCCAGCGGCCGCTCTGCACCAGCGCGACACACAGGGCCTCGACGTCGCCGAGGGCCTCCACCGCAGCCGGGTCCTCAATGAGGTCGGCGGCGAAGATGAGGGTGTCCGCGGCGTTGCGGACGCGGTCCTGCTCATCGGCCAGCAGCTTGCTGGGCCCCAGCTCGTTCAGGGTGTGCATGACGCGGCCGTAGGCTTGGGTACGTTTGGGGCTCATCGCGGACTCCGCTCGGGAGAGGTCAGATGTTGGTCCAAGATGTCGGCAAAACCCCGCCTGGGCTTTAGCCAAATGTCGAGAGATTTATCTGGTCGAGAGGTTAGCCGGGCCATAACTACCCAATGGGATACCGCGGATAACCGCACGCGAGTGTGCGACCGGTCACGGGTAGACGAGAGCGGGATGCGGCTTACTCGCTGACGAACTGGTTCTCCGTCCGGCCGATCCCGTCGATCTCCACCACCGCGACATCGCCATCGCCCATGAGCAGTTGCGGGTCTCGGCGGAAGCCGACCCCGGCGGGGGTCCCGGTGAGGATCACGTCCCCGGGCTGCAGCGTGGCGAACTCCGAGACGACGCTGATCAGGGTGGGGACGGGGAAGATCATGAGGTCGGTGGTGGCCTCCTGCACCAGTTCGCCGTTGACGAGCGTGCGCAGGGTGAGCGCGGCGGGGTCGGGGACCTCGTCGGCGGTGACCAGTGCGGGGCCCAGCGGGGTCGAGGCATCCCAGGCCTTGCCCTGGAGCCACTGGTGGGTGCGGTACTGGAAGTCGCGCATCGTCACGTCGTTGGCCACGGTGTAGCCGGCGACGACGTCGAGGGCTCGCGCCGGAGCGACGCGGCGCGCGGGGGCGCCGATGACGACCGCCAACTCGCCCTCGTAGTCGACCTGCTTGGACTCCGGGGGGCAGAGGATCGGGTCATACGCGCCCGTCAGCGAGGTGGCGAACTTGGTGAAGAGGACGGGATAGTCGGAGTCCTCGCGCTGGGTCTCCTCGATGTGCGCCTTGTAGTTGAGCCCGACGCAGATCACCTTGCCGGGCCGCGGGACGAGCGGCCGCAGGGTCGCGTCGCTGAGCGCGAAGGCGGCGCTGCGGTTCAGCGGCGGATCGCGCAGCACCTCGTTGGGGGTGTCGGTGCCGAGCTCTGCGATGTCGGTGAGCGGAATGGCGGTTGCGCCGTCGATCGCGACCGCGTGCGGCTGTCCGTCATGCATGACCGAGGCAAAGCGCATCGGCGGGGCCTTTCGTCCGGGGGAGGAGGGCCCATTGTCTCCGTTTCTGGGCTACCGGCGTCCGTGTCCCGCCGCGAACGGCGACTCGAGCAGGTCGAACTTCGGGCCGGAGACCTTGTTGACCCAGTTGCGGGCGAGCATCGCCGCGTACCGGGGCCAATAGACGCCGGTAGGCGGGGCTCCGGGGACGCACTGGCCGCCGCTGCCGCCCGGGTTGGAGAACCACAGCAGCCCGTCGGTCTGGGCGTAGGCGGTCTGCTGGGCCACGTCGCCGGCCACCGACAGCGGACCGAGGCCGCGGCCGGGTGGGTTGCAGAGCACCTCGTTGCCGTGGCCGACCCGGCGTGCCGGCGCGAGCGGGCCCTTGCCGTTCTCGCCGGTGTTGACGATGAAGTGAGCGCCGCCCACCAGCCGGGAGATCTGCTGGCCGTAGTGGATCTCGGAGCTGGTCCAGTCGAAGTGGGTGGAGTTCAGGAAGAAGCCCTGGGCCTGGGCGACGCCCGAGGCGTGCAGCCACGTTGCCATCTGGCGGTACTTGACCGCGTCGGCCGCCCCGGCGTCGAGGTAAACGAGGACGTGGGGGTCGGCCTCCAGGGCGGAGACCGCGTACTTCAGCTCGGCCTCGCGGGTGGCCAGCTGCGAGTGGGTGAGGCAGGGGGCGGTGATGAGCGAGTCGAGCTCCAGGAAGAACACCACGTGGTAGTTGCCGATGCCCTCGGCGACCTGGTGCATGAAGTCCTCGTACCGGTTGGCCACCGCCGGCGTGGCGGTGTAGCCGCAGTAGTCGTGGACCAGCGTGTAGGTGGAGAGCATGACCGTCGTCCCGGGCTCCTGGACCTGGGTTCCCTCGAGGTAGTGAGACACCTGGCCCGAGACGTTGGCGCCCATGTTCCACATGTAGAACCGGTGCGCGCCGGGCTCGGCGGCGATGTCTCCCAGCAGCGCCGACATGGCCGGGTTGGAGTGGCGGTACTCGGCCTGGGCCTTGGCCGCCCCGCTGCTGGGGTCGACGTAGAACTTGGTCCCGGCAAGCGGGTTGCCGTTGTACGGGCCCGGCACCCCCAGGGGGTTGGCCGTGTCACGCGGCGTGACCGGGTCGTCGTGGAGGATGGTGATCGGCGAGTTGTGATTGGGGCCGAGGCTGTCGGGCCACGAGCTGTAGAGGTAGGCGAGCGCGTGCACCGGGGTCGCGTTCATGCCCTGGTCGATGATCCGGACGTTGAAGGTGTACGAGCTCTGGCCGGGCGCGAAGACGACGTAGTGGTTGGCGATGGTGTCGAAGTCGATCCCGGGCTGCGCGTCCTGGCGCTTGACCCCGTAGCCGACGTGCTCGGCGCCGCTCACATCACCCGTCCGCTGGATGGTGATCGTCAGGTAGCCCTGATTCTCGTGCGCCGTATAGGCCGGCTGGTCCAGCGACACCTCGCCAGGGCTGGCGCCGTCATGCGCGACGGCCGCCTGGGCAGCGGCGGGGATCACGAGGGCCAGCCACAGGCCGGCGAGAGCGAAAAAGGTGGGTCGGCGCGCGAGAATGCTCATGGTCTCCGGACTCGAGTGCAGGGACGGGACGGGTCTCAGACGAAAATCGGCAGATCACGCGCGCGGTTGATTTTCTGGGGGGCGAAATCGACATTCGACCGGGTTTTTGGTCATTTCCATGACAGGAAGGCGACGATGCGGATAGCGGTGGTCGGCGGCGGGATCCTCGGGTTGGCCACGGCGCGTCTGCTGGCCACCTCGCGCCCGGGCGACGAGGTGGTCGTCCTGGAGAAGGAGGGCCAGCTGGCCCGCCACCAGACGGGCCACAACAGCGGGGTCGTCCACGCCGGGCTCTACTACGCGCCCGGCTCGCTCAAGGCACGGCTGTGCACTCGCGGACGCGAGCTGATGAAGGAGTTCTGCGCGCGCAACGGCGTCGTCTACGACGAGTGCGGCAAGGTGGTGGTCGCCACGAGGGCGGCCGAGGTGGGTCCGCTGCGCCGCCTGCACGAGCGCGCCGAGACCAACGGGGTGCCGGGCCTGCGCTGGCTCCAGGCCGCGGAACTGGCCGAGGTGGAGCCCCACGTCACCGGGGTGGGCGGGCTGCACTCGCCCCACACCGCCATCGTCGACTTCGCCGCCGTCGCCCACGCCATGGCGGCCGACCTCCGTGCCGCCGGGGGCGAGGTCCGCACCGGCGCCCCGGTGGCGCGCGTGGACGCGCACGGCTTGCACCCGCGGGTCGAGCTCCGCTCTGGGGAGACGCTCGAGGCCGACCGCGTCATCGTCTGTGCCGGGCTGCAATCAGACCGGTTGGCCCGCGCCTCGGGCCAGGACGCCGAGCCACGGATCGTCCCGTTCCGCGGCGAGTACTTCGCGCTGACACCGGCGCGCGCCCATCTCGTCAGGGGCCTCATCTATCCGGTCCCCGATCCGGCGCTGCCCTTCCTGGGCGTCCATCTGACCCGGAGGTTCGACGGCTCGGTGTGGCTGGGACCGAACGCGGTCCTGGCCACGGCGCTCGAGGGCTATCACCGCGGCGCGGTCGTGTGGCGCGAGCTCTTCGAGACGCTGACGTGGCCCGGGACGCGCCGGATGATGCGGCGCCACTGGAGGGCGGGCGCGGGGGAGCTCTACCGCTCGGCCCGCAAGCGTGCCTTCATCGCCGAGCTGCAGCGCTACGTCCCGGAGCTGTCGGAGGACGACGCGGTGCCGGCGCCCGCCGGCGTCCGAGCGCAGGCGGTCGACCGGGACGGCTCGCTCGTCGATGACTTCCGCGTCACCGTCACCGACCATGTGGTTTGGGTGCGCAACGCCCCCTCGCCGGCCGCGACATCGTCCCTGGCCATCGCCGAGGAACTCGTGGCTCGCCTCGCGGACTGACGTGCCGCTTCGCCGTCGGCGGCGTGGGGTATTCCTACGCCGAGATGACTCTCGTCGCGCTGTCCGCCGCCTACGGGGCCGCCGGGAGCCAGATCGGTCCCGGGCTGGCGCAGCGGCTCGGCGTCCCCTTCATCGACCGCGGCATTGCGCTGGCCGTGGCCGAGCGCCTGGACATCTCGGTCGCCGACGCCCTGGCCCATGAGGAGCCGAGCTCCTCGAGTCTGCTGGAGCGGCTGCTCTCAGGGTTCATCGGCGCCGACCCGGGGACCCCCACGCCGCTGCCTGCGGATGCCATCACCCCCGTGGACTTTCACCGCGCGTCGCAGGAGGCGCTGCTGGCCCAAGCGGCCACCGGCCGCGGGGTCATCCTCGGCCGGGGGGCGGCCGCAGGCCTACGCCGCGACGCGCGGGTGCTACGGGTGCGGCTCACCGGCCCGGTCACGCGCCGCATCGAGCACGCCATGCTCGCCCGGGACATCGATCGCGACACAGCGGAGCGGACCGTGCGCGCGCTGGACCGCGCGCACGCCGACTACCTGCGCCAGTTCTACGACGTCGACATCCTCGACCCGGGGCTCTACCACCTGGCCATCGACGCCACGGCCTTCGACGCCGACGTGTGCATCGACCTCATCGCGGCCGCGGCCGAGGCGTTCGATCCCGCGTAGGCGAGATGTGCGGTCCGAATCCTGACCGGCTTGACCCCCGCCGTGCGGAGAGATCGACCGGAATGGGTATGGCGCGCCCGTGGGGGAGTGAACGTCCATCGAGGGAAGGACAACCATGCATCGTCGAGGCCGGCGTCGGTGGGTTCGAGCGCAGACCAGCCCCCCTGCACAGCGACGGGACGAGCGCGAGGCGCCCAAACGCCCCGTTCTCGGGTCGGGACGCGGGTTGGGCCTGCGTCGCGGTCGCCTGCCCCAGTCGCTGCTGGACTGACGGCGGTGGCCTGCTGACGGGCCCCGTGAGGCGGCCGCGACGCGGCCGGGGCAAGCGACGCGCCGGGGCCGTTGCTTTACTTCAACGCCATTGCAACTAGTCAGCGATCCATGAGTGGGAGCAAAACGCTTCCATTCCTGGTCAGGTTCCTGTCAGAGTACGGCTCGGCCGACAGGGCCGCCATCGAGAAGCTCGGGAGGAAGCCATGACTGGAGTGCCCCGGCGCGTGCGAGTTGTGGAGGCATTCCCTGAGATCGTCGAGTACCTCGACCCCGACCAGCAGGAGATCGCTCGGCGCCAGCTCATCGCCGATCTGATCGTCGCCAAGACAGGGAGCTGGATGCCGCAGGTGCGGACCGACGTCCCGGGCCACCTGGGTCTGCTCGTCCTCGACGGCCTGCTCAGCCGGGACGTGATCCTCGACAAGCCACTGGCCACCGAGCTCGTGGGCCAGGGTGATCTGCTGCGCCCCAGCGACCGCGACGGCGAGGACGCCCCGGTCCCGTTCGGCGTGTCGTGGACAGTGCTCGAGCCGGCCCGCCTCGCCGTGCTCGACCCGACCTTCGCCCGGGCGCTGGGGCAGTGGCCCTCGGCAATGGCAGCGGTGCTGCGCGGCGCCAGCAACCGGGCGCACTCGCTGGCGATCACGTTGGCCGTGTCCAACCTTCGGCGCGTCGACGTGCGGCTGCTCATGCTGCTCTGGTACCTGGCGGAGCGGTGGGGCCGGGTGACGCCCGACGGCGTGATCGTGCCGCTCCGCCTCACCCACGAGACGCTGGCGCGCCTGGTGGGCGCCCAGCGTCCCTCGGTGACGACCGCCATCCGCCAGCTGGAGGTGGAGGGCCGCCTGCGCCGGACCCCCGATCGCCTATGGCTGCTACGCGGCGCGCCGCCCGACCGGATCGCGCAAGAGCCTGCCACTGCCTCACTGGGTCACTGAGCACGGCGGCGGTCCGGCGAGGCGGAAAACCTCGCTGCACGCGCGTTGTCCATGCCGCGTAAACCCCGCCGCAAACTTTTTGCGAGATAGTTGATTGGCACACGCCGGGAGGGGGTAGAGGTGCATCGGCCTGTTAGCCAGTTAGGCCCTCTCCTCCCTCGGGACTGCGGGCGAGTATGGCGTCGGCGGCACCATCGCCTACTCGCCCGCGATCCCCGATCACATGGACGCGGCGCCGCCGCAAGACGTGATGGGTTCACCGCTACCGGGGGCCCCCCGGCGCGCCGGCGAGATCAGCGGATAGCAGCGCCGCCACCCGAACTGGGTGCGGCCGCGGGCACGGCGGGATGGCCGGCGAGGGAGCTCGCGGGGGCCGCATGGGACTTCGGTGCGGGCGCGGCCAGAGCCACGCACACGACGCAGACCATCAGCACTGCGACGGCCCACATCACTCGGGTGAAGAGGCGGTTCATCCGCCCCCAATCAGCGAAAAGGAGTGGGTTCACGCCTTGGAGCTACCCCAGCCGCAATAGAGCCAATCGGGCCATTTCGCCCGTCCGGCATAGGGACGGCTCATCTCCTCATGCCTGTGTGCGTTGTCTCACAGTTCGCGTCTAGCCGTCGTGAATACGGGTAGACAACCACCAGCCGCTCGCGACATGTGCGTGGCGCGGTGTGTAGTCGGTCTTGACGGCAGTAGATCGCTCAGCGGTCTTCTGACGGGCCTGCAGTTCGACTGAAGCCCAACGGAAGGAACCACTGTGCCCACGCGATTGTCGCCGGAGCTTCGCCGTCCCTCCCACCATGGCCTCTCCGAGACCGAGGAGTTGATGGCGCGGTGGCACGACCACGGTGACCGGGATGCCCGCGAGGAGCTCTTCGAGCGCTTCCGGCCGCTCGCCCGCAAGCTCGCCGCCCGCTACAGCAACCCCCATGAGCCCCTCGAGGATCTCGTGCAGGTGGCTGCCGTGGGCCTCCTCGGCGCCATCGATCGCTTCGATCCCGATCGCGGCGTCCGCTTCCCGGCGTTCGCCATCCCGACGATCCTTGGCGAGCTCAAGCGCTACTTCCGCAACACCGGCTGGTCGGTTCACGTCCCCCGCGGAGCCCAGGAGCTGGCGCTCCGGGTCGACCGTGCCGTCCGGCAGATCGAGGCCAACGGCGGCCATCATCCCAGCGTGGGCCAGCTCGCCGAGTACCTCGAGCTCCCCCAGGAGGACGTACTCGTCGGCCTCGACGCCGGCACCGCTCACTACTCGGTCTCCCTCGACGCGCCGCTGTCATCCGCCGACGACGAGGAGCAGCCCGACACCCTCGGCGACAGCCTGGGCGCCGTGGACGAGAGCTATGGCCTGGTCGAGACCACCAGCTCGCTGTCGGCCGCGCTGGGTCGGCTGCCGCATCTCGAGCGCCAAGCGCTCATGCTCCGGCTCGAGCACGACATGAAGCAGACGGAGATCGCTCAGGAGCTCGGCTGCTCGCAGATGCAGGTCTCGCGGCTGCTGCGCCGCGCGGCGGCACGGCTGCACGACATGACCGACCCCGATCTGCGACCGGACGAGGCCGCGACGCTCGCAACAACGTCGCGCTGACCACGGGCTCTCGCCCTGCGACGAGACATCGCCGGGGCATCGCCAAGGCATCGCCGGGACATCGCCGGGGAGGCGACCCCTCTTAACCTGCGGTGAGCAGCGTCAGCTCACGCAGCAGCGCGTCCATGCCGGCCAGGCCATAAAAGCGGCGCTGGCGTCCGGCGCCGCCCTCGCGTCTGAGCAGCTCGGGTACGAGCTCGAGCTCGTCGCTGCATCCGAGCTCGTCGGCGTAGCGGCGGGCAACGCTCAGCGCTGTGGCGAGGAGCTCCGATACGGGTCGCAGCGCGCCGTCGGCGTCGGGCAGCCGGGCGGCGGTGCCGAACCGCGCCGCGCGGAAGATCCCCTCCTCCAGGAGCTCGGGTGCTACGTCATGCGGTGTCTCCTCGACGGCACTCCGGGCCAGGCAGTGCGTGAGCGCGACGATCGCGGCGGTGTCCTGCAGCGAGCCCTGGGCATCGAGCGCGCGCACCTCGACGGTTCCGAGGCGAGGATGCGGTCGAAGCTTCCACCAGAACCACGTGTAGTCCTCGACATCCGCGGCGCGGGAGAGACGGTCCGCCATCGCGCAGAAGTCGTCGAAGTCACGCAGGGCGCGGGGAAGCCCGGAGCGAGGCCAGGCCCGCAGGGTCACCTCACGCGCGGAGGCGAGCCCCGTGTCGCGGCCGTGGCGAAACGGGGAGTTGGCGGCGAGCGCCTGCAGCAGCGGCAGGTGCGCGCGCAGGTGGTTGAAGGTGCGGATCGCGGTGTCGGCGTCGGGCATGCCGACGTGCACGTGCAATCCACCCACGGGTGTGACCGCCGCGTCCCCGAGGAGGTACCGGATGCGCTCATATCGATCCTTGTCGGTGATCTCGGCCTCGCCCTCGGCCGCCGAGGGATGCGTTCCGGAGCCCAGTAGGCCGGCGCCGGTCCCCCGCACGGCCTGGCGCATTGCCGCGAGGGCATCGACGGCCTCTCGGACCGACCCACAGACCTCAGTGATCAGCTCGACCTGGCAGGCGTGCAGCTCGGGCGCGAGCTTGCCCTCGACCTCAGCGACCTGCTCGAGCACGGCCGCCGACGCGTTGGCCTGATGCCCGGTCACGGGGTCGACGAGGAACAGCTCCTCTTCGACGCCGATCGAGAACGGCCGTCCCGAGCCGAACCGCGGTCCGGTCTCCTGGGCCTCGGTCACGTTACGCAGCTACCCGGCGCCCGCGCGACAAAACGCTCCTCAGCCGATGGGCTCGGCCTCCGGCGGGCTGAGGCGCGGCTCGGCTACCGGCCGGGGCGCGCTCGGCTCCTCGGAGCGGCGACACACGCGGTGCAGAAGGATGAGCGTGCCCGCGTAGATCAGGCAGTCGCCGATGCTCAGCACGTTGGGCAGCGGCCCTGGCCACGGGATGATGTCGCCCAACCACAGCAGATGCGGGTGGGTGAGCGGCGCGGAGTTCTCAAAGCCGCCGCCCAGGTGCAGGCCGGCGAGGCGCTCGGCCGTCCGCGAGGCCGCCATCTGGCCGTCATTGACGGTGATGACCAGCGCGTTGAGGAACGCGCCGAGGCCGATCACCTTGACCCCCGGCAACCGGCGGTTGGACCACAGGAACACGCCGATGAGCACATAAGTGGCGATGTGGACGGCCTTGTGGAGCCCCTCGTGGCCGTCGGGGATGACCGTCGTGATGAGCACCTGGATGGCCAGGGCCACGACCGGCACCCACGTGCCGCGCAGGCGGATCGAGGCCAACCGGCCGAGGCGCCCGCCGGTCAGCGGCACGCTGAGCAGGCAGAGCAGGGCGAAGGCGATGAGGATCATGCTGCTTGTCCGATCGCACGCACCGGCGAGGCGGCGACGGCTCGCTCCACGCCCGACGTGCTGCGGAAGTCGAGCATCCAGCGGGTGGCGTCAACGGCGGCCAGCGGATGGCTGATGGCGTAGCCCTGGGCCGCGTCGCAGCCCAACGCCTCGAGCTCGGGCAGCATCGACCAGTCCTCGACCCCCTCCGCGACGGCGCGCAGCCCGAGGTGATGGGCGAGGTCGATGGTGGAGTTGACGATGACCTTCTCGCTGGAGCCGGCCGACATGCGGCTGACGAACGAGCGGTCGATCTTGACCTCGGAGACGGGGAGGTCGGCGAGGTAGGCCAGCGAGGAGTAGCCGGTGCCGAAGTCGTCGATGGAGATCTCACAGCCGAGCGCCTCGAGCTCGCGCAGTACGGTGCGCGCGGTCACCGGATCGGACATCAGCGCGGTCTCGGTCACCTCGAGCTTGAGGCGCCGGGGAGCGACGCCGGTGCGGCGCAGCGCGGCTACGACCTGCTGGGTGAAGCTCTGGTCCACCAGCACCTGCGCGGAGATGTTGACCGCGACGGCGATATCCAGGCCGATGGCGTGCCAGTCGGCGACCTGGAGGAGCGCGACCTCCATGACCCGCTGCGTGAGCGGCTTGATGAGGTTGGTGGCCTCGGCCATGCGCACGAATGAGCTGGGGGGCAGGACGCCGAGACGGGGATGATCCCAGCGGACCAGCGCCTCGACGGCCATCACCTCGCGGGTGCGCAGGTCAAGCTCGGGCTGGTACCAGAGGACGATCTCCTCGCTGTCCACGGCGGTGCGCAGCTCGGCGGTCAGGGCCAGCTTGGCCGGGCTGTGATGGTCGTGGCGCTCGTCATAGAGCGCCACATCAGAGCGGGTCTCCTTGGCGCGGTACATGGCGACGTCGGCCTTCTGCAGGAGCGTCTCGACGCCGTGGCCGTGCTCGGGGAACAGCGCGATGCCGACACTGGCCTGGACGTCGACGACCAGCTCCTCGAGCTCGAACGGGTCGCGCAGGGAGTCGGCGATGCGGTGGGCGAGGGCGACCGCCAGGTGGCGATCCGCCCCCGGGCTGATGACAGCGAACTCGTCGCCGCCGAGCCGCGCGATCTGGCCCTGGATGCCGATCACGTCCTTGACGCGCTGTGCGACCTGTACCAGGAGCAGGTCGCCGAACCGGTGGCCGAGCGTGTCGTTGACCTCCTTGAAGCGATCGAGGTCCATGAGCAGCACCGCCGCTGGCACGTGCTCGTCCTGGATCGCCTCGGTGATCGTCTCGTGAAACGCGGTCCGGTTGGGCAGCCCGGTGAGCGAGTCGTGCCGGGCGGCGTGCTCGTTGCGGGCGCTCTGGTGCACCGAGTTGTACATCGCCACCACCGGCGCCAGGCACAGCGGGACGATCGCGACGGTGTAGGCGGCGGCCGCGAGCACGATCGGCGAGACGAGTAGGACGACGCCACCCGTGACGACGACGAAAGCCAGGTTGTTGCGGAAGTAGCTGAGGATCGGCACGCCCTGGTAGAGGGCGACGGCAGTGCCCACCACCCAGCCGTTGACGAGGAAGAACGCACCCGCGGCGACGAGCATCGCCGGGAGCTGATGGCTGGCGAACGGGTGCAGGACGTTCAGGCGAGGGGACACCTCCATGGCGCGCATCGCGGCCCAGGCGGCGACCATCGAAAGCGTGTACTGACCGACGTTGAAGCGCACGCGCCACGCCGGCTTGCCCGAATGGATGTCCTGGAGGATCGAGGCGACACTCTGGGCGATGAGCGCCGGCCCGAGGCCGCCCACCAGGAGCATGGCCATCGCGAACGACGCGGAGAGCGTCAGTTCCTCGTCGTCGCCGCGCCGAGGAATCTTGATCGGCAGCATCTCGCCGAGCACGACCCCGCCGGTGAGCACGGCGAAGGTGAAGGGGTCGTCGAGAATGTAGGAGAGGTGAGCGGCGGGCAACAGCAGTGCCATAGCGACGCAGCCGGCCACGAAGGCCGCCTCACACCACACCCGCACTTTCGATAGCTGTCGCATGACACTCTCACCCAAGCCAGCAGATCGTCGAACGTGCCTCCGCGAGGGGACCCGCGGAGGCACGTCCGGCGCGTCCTAGACGAACTTCAGGCCGGCACCCGAGGCGATGGCGACGGTGGCGATGGCGGCGAGCGTGGTGCAGGCCTGGTAGATGCGGAACTTCTTCATTTTGGTTCCCTCCTTGGAAACAGTCCCCGTCGGTTGGGGACTTGACCCGCTCTAGATCGGTGCCGCCATCCGCAGTGTTGAGAGCTTTGGACAAAAGTTGGAGAGATCGAGGTCGGTACCGCGTCTGGAGTTGTCGGCCGCAAGGGAGAGCATCTTGAACGCAGGCAACGCTCAGTTCGTGCTCGGGTACGGGTCGCTCACCGCGCGCCCCGGGCCGATTCCGACCCGAGAACTAAAGGAGCACGGGTTCGTTGCCGATCTGGCGGGCGTACGCCGGGTCTGGGGCGTGGCGATGGACAACCGCCGAGATCTGCCCGGCTACAAGTACTACGTCGGGACCGACGGCCGCCGCCCGGACGTGTTCGTCGCCTACCTGGACCTGGTTGACGTGCTCGAGGACCCGCGAGCGACGGTCAACGGCGTCTGCCTGCCGGTGGACGACGCGACGCTGGAGCAGCTCGACCGGCGCGAGCGCAACTACGACCGCACCGATGTGTCCGATCGCGTCGCCTACGGCGCGCCGGATGGGGCCCGGGTGTGGGCCTACATCGGGTCGCCGGCGGCCCGCGAGCGGCTGGCCGAGGGCCGGCGCACCGGGACCGCGGTCATCGACGCCGGGTACGTGCGCGCGGTGGAGGCGGGCTTCGCCGCGCTCGGCGCCGGAGAGCTCGCCTCGGTCCGTCCATCGCTTGACCCGGGTGATCTGCCCGTGGTCGAGCTGACCCGCCACGAACTGCCCTAGCCCGGGGGGTCAATCGGTGGCGCGAGCCAGGTCGCGCGAGGCGACCTCGAATACCCCGGAGACGTCCTCGAGCGCCGTGGTCAGGGGCTCGATGAACGGCTGGCCCTGCACCTCGAGCTCGACGGCCACCGCGTCGGCGCCCGCCACCTCGTGTTCGAGCCGGTGGGTGGTGACCTCCGCGATGGTGAAGCCGGCGTCCGTGCAGTGACGGAGCACGTCGCGCAGGATCCCGCGACCATCCTCGTAGACCACGTGGACGGCGAACCCGACGTAGCGAGAGCGGGGGAGCGCCCGCGCCAGCGGCGGATAGGCGAACACGACGATGAAGTGCCCCGCGGTCGCCGCCAGGGCCAGCACGACCAGGCCGGCGCCGCACGCCATGCCGATTGCGGCCGTCATCCACACGATGGCGGCGGTGGTGAGCCCGCGGACCGCGTCGCGGCGCACGAAGATGAGTCCGCCGCCGATGAAGCCGAGGCCCGAGACGATCTGGGCGGCGACGCGCGAGGGGTCCAGGACCACCGATCCACGGACCAGCACGTCGCTGAAGCCGTACTTGCTGATGATCACAAACAGCGCCGAGCCGAAACCCACCAGCGTGTGCGTGCGCAGTCCCGCCGACTTCTGGCGCCACTCGCGCTCCAGACCAATCAGCGACGACAGAGCAAAGGCGAGGGCCAGCTCGCCCAGCTGCTTCAGGCCCTGGCCACTGGGTACGGCGACGGCGATCTCCAGGGTCATGCGACGACATTTCGCCGGAATACGGAGACACCCTGCTCGGCGCCCGTCCCGCCGGGCCCAGGACTCGGCCTCGGTACCCTGAGGGGTGGCCCCCACCCGCAACCCCGAGGAGTCTGCTGATGGATCGCAAGTGGTGGACGCTGATCGCCGTCTGCACCGGCACGTTCATGCTGCTGCTGGACGTGACGATCGTCAACGTGGCCCTGCCCTCGATCCAGCGGGACCTTCACGCCAGCTTCTCGGACCTGCAGTGGGTGGTCGACGCCTACGCGCTGACGCTGGCCGCGCTGCTGCTGACCACGGGCTCGCTGGCGGACCTGTACGGCCGCCGCCGGCTGTTCATCATCGGCCTGGTCATCTTCAGCCTGAGCTCGCTGCTCTCGGGCGTGGCGGCCGACCCGCTCCTGCTCAACCTGGCGCGCGGCGCGCAGGGGGTGGGCGGTGCGGCGATGTTCTCCACCTCGCTGGCGCTGCTGGGGAGCGCGTTCCAGGGCCGCGAGCGGGGCACCGCGTTCGGGGCGTGGGGCGCCATCACCGGGCTGGCGGTGGCGGTCGGCCCCGTCGTCGGCGGCGCGCTGACCTCAGGGCTGTCGTGGCGCTGGATCTTCCTGGTCAACGTCCCGATCGGCGCCGTGGCGGTGGCCATGACGGTGTTCAAGGTGGAGGAGTCCCGTCAGCCGGGTGCGCCGCGCCCTGACCTGATCGGCGTGGTCACGTTCAGCGGGGCGCTCGGCGCGTTCATCTTCGCGCTGATCAAGGGCAACAGCCTCGGGTGGGGCTCGACCGAGATCCTCGCCTGCCTGATCGGCTCGGCGGTCCTGCTCGTCATCTTCATCGTCGCCGAGGCCGTGCAGCGCGACAACGCGATGTTCGACCTCAACCTGTTTCGCAAGCCGACCTTCACCGGCGGCCTGATCGCGGCCTTCGCGCTGTCGGCCGGGCTGTTCGCGCTGTTCCTCTATCTGACGCTCTACCTCCAGGACATCCTGGGCTACTCGGCGTTGCAGACGGGTCTGCGTTTCCTGGTCCTGTCGGGAGCGATCCTGCTCACCTCGACCGCCGCCGGGCGCGCGACGTCAACGGTGCCGATCCGGTTCCTGATCGCCCCCGGGCTGCTGATGGTGGGCATCGGACTTCTGCTCATGCGGGGGGTGACCGAAAGCTCGGGCTGGACCCACCTCATCCCCGGCTTCATCCTGGCCGGGGCCGGCGTGGGCCTGGTCAACCCGCCGCTGGCCTCGACGGCGATCGGTGTGGTCACGCCCGACCGGGCGGGGATGGCCAGCGGGATCAATTCCACGTTCCGCCAGATCGGTATCGCCACCGGGATCGCCGGCCTGGGGTCGCTGTTCACACACACCGTGCGCACCCACGTCGTCTCGTTGCTGGCGGGCTCGCCCGTCCCCGCCGCGTCCGCCCACCGGCTCGCGTCGGACGTCTCCCAGGGCAGCGGTGCCGCGGGTGGCCTGGCCTCGCTGCCCGCCCACGCGCGTCCGGCGGCGACCCACGCCGTGCGCACCGCGTTCGTGACCGGTCTCAATGAGATCTTCCTGGTCGGCGCGATCCTCACGCTCGTCTCCGCGGTGCTCACCCTCGTGCTCATCCGCAGCCGGGACTTCGAGGCCTCGGCGGCGCGCTCGGGGGCGGCCGCGCAGCAGCCTCAGGCCGCGGGGGCCGGTGCGGGAGCCGGAGCCGGAGCCGACTAGAGCTCCACGCCAGTCAGCTGCGCACACGCGGCGAGCAGCCCGGCCTGGAGCGCGGGGTCAGAGGCGGCCGGGTCAGCCGGACGCTCGGTGCGGTGATACAGATAGCGCCCCGTCACCTGCGCCGCGGGCTCGTCTGAGACCGCCAGCCAGGCCTGGGTGTCGGCGCCGAGGGCCAGATCGTCGGGCGCGCCCGGCCCGCCCATCCTGGTCGCCACCCACCCGGGCGTGACCGCGTTGGACCGGACCTCCGGCCACCGCCCGGCGACGGCGAAGGCGAGCACGAGGTCCAACAGCTTGGAGTCCGAGTAGGCCTGGACCCCGTTCCACCGCCGCTCGCGCCACTGCAGGTCGTCCAGGGACGGGTCGCCGCCGGTGTGCATGCCGGAGGAGAGATAGACGAGCCGGTCGGGCCGCGTCATGAGTGCGGTGAGCAGGTAGGGCGCGAGCACGTTGACCGCGAACAGCGCCGCCAGGCCGTCCTCGGTCTCAGAGACACTTGACACCTGGTAGCCGAGGGCGGCGTTGTGGATGACCGCGTCAAAGCGGCCGCTGGCGTTGGCCTGCTCGGCCAGGGCGCGGGTCTGGGCGATGCTCGCGAGGTCGCCGGCGAGGACACCGGCGGCGCCGGGGACGCCGTCGATGGCCTCGCGCCCGCGGGCGTCGCTGCGGGCGTGGAGCACCACCTGGTGGCCGTCGCGCA
This sequence comes from uncultured Actinomycetota bacterium, assembly GCA_963758035.1. Classification (GTDB taxonomy): domain Bacteria; phylum Actinomycetota; class Thermoleophilia; order Solirubrobacterales; family Solirubrobacteraceae; genus Palsa-465. The sequence continues at coordinate 1,740,253 of CAVWTW010000006.1, read as the reverse complement.
CGAGCTGGGCCGCCGCGAGCTTGCCCAGGCCGTCGGCCGAGCCGGTGATGAAGACGCGGCTCACGCGATCAGAAGAACCGCTCGCAGAGCACCGGGGCCAGCACCTCGGGCGCGACGTTGTGGGCCTGGCCCTCGAGGACCCGCCACTCCCCGTCGCCGACCGCTTCGGCGACGGCGCGGACCGAGGCGGCGGCCCACGCCGCGCTGAGGCTGCCCGTCGTGCCGAGCACGGGACAGCCGATCGTGCTCAGCCGCTTCACCGGGACCGCGCCCTCGTTGAGGAGCCGCACGTCGTAGGCGAGGGTGTGGGCGAGGGCCAGCAGCGAGGGCCAGACCGGCGATGCCTTCGTCTGCTCGATCGCCGCCTCGGGGATCCCGCTGCTCCGCATGAAGCGCATGACCGCCTCGTCGCGCCGCCCGTCGGCGGCCAGGCCCGCCAGCTCGTCGGCGGTGTGGGAGGAGGTGCCGGGACCGGGGACGTAGGGAGGCTCGTTGACGACCAGCCCTCGTATCGGCACCCCCGACGCGGCCGCCTCCAGCGAGAGCGCGGCGCCCGACGACTGGCCGAAGACGAACGGCGCCTCACCGATCTCCGCCACGATCGCGGCCAGGTCCTGGAGCTCGTTCTGAGGTGTGGAGGCGACGCGATCGCTGCTGTCGCCGCGTCCGCGCCGGTCATAGCGGTAGAGAGTGAAGTCGCCGTCCAACAGCGGCGCGAGCGGGGCGCCGGACTCCTTGGTGCTGAGGGCGCCGTTGACGATGACCAGCGGCGGCCCGCTCCCGGAGCGCTCGTAGGCGATCGTCACGCCGTCGGCTGAGGTGACCGTGTCGGGCACTGCCTACATTCTGAACACGCCGTAGCGCACGTCGTCGAGCGGCGCGTTGCCGGCCGCCGACAGGGCGAGGCCCAGGACGTCGCGCGTGTCACGGGGGTCGATGACGCCGTCATCCCACAGCCGCGCGGTGGCGTAGTAGGGATGGCCCTGGCGCTCGTACTGCTCGCGCAGCCGGGCGCCGGTCTGCGCCTGGCCCACCTCGGTCATGACCGTGGCGGCCTGCTCGCCACCCATGACGCTGATGCGCGCCCCCGGCCACATCCACAGCAGGCGCGGCGAGTACGCTCGCCCGCACATGCCGTAGTTGCCCGCTCCGAAGGAGCCGCCGACGATCACGGTCAGCTTGGGCACCCGGGCGGTGGAGACGGCGGTGACCATCTTGGCGCCGTGCTTGGCGATCCCGCCGGCCTCGTAGTCGCGGCCGACCATGAAGCCGGTGATGTTCTGCAGGAACACGAGCGGCGTCTTGCGCTGGTCGCAGAGCTCGATGAAGTGCGCGCCCTTCAGCGCCGACTCGGAGAAGAGGATGCCGTTGTTGGCCAGGATCCCCACCGGGTGGCCGTGGATGTGAGCGAAGCCGGTGACCAGGGTCGGGCCGTAGAGCTCCTTGAACTCGTGAAAGCGGGAGCCGTCGACGATCCGCGCGATGATCTCCCGCGCGTCGTAGGGCTTGCGCAGATCGGCCGAGACGACGCCGAGGAGTTGCTCGGGGTCGACCATGGGGTCGGCGACGGGGGCCCGCTCCCATGGCAGCGCGGCGCGCGGCGCCAGCGTGCTCACGATGTCGCGCACGATCTGGAGCGCATGGGCGTCGTCGGCGGCGAGGTGATCGGTGACGCCCGAGGTGCGCGAGTGCAGCTCGCCCCCGCCGAGTTCCTCGGCGGTGACCTCCTCGCCGGTGGCCGCCTTCACCAGGGGCGGCCCGCCGAGGAAGATCGTGCCCTCGTTGCGCACGATCACAGTCTCGTCGCTCATCGCCGGCACGTAGGCGCCCCCGGCCGTGCAGGAGCCCATCACCGCGGCGATCTGGGGGATGCCCTGCGCCGACATCGTGGCCTGGTTGAAGAAGATGCGCCCGAAGTGCTCGCGGTCGGGGAACACCTCGTCCTGGCGGGGCAGGAAGGCACCGCCGGAATCGACGAGGTAGATGCACGGCAGGCGGTTCTGCAGCCCGATCTCCTGGGCGCGCAGGTGCTTCTTGACCGTCATCGGGTAGTAGGTCCCGCCCTTGACGGTGGCGTCGTTGGCCACGATCACGCACTCGCGCCCGGAGACGCGGCCGATGCCGGTGATGATCCCGGCGCCCGGCGCCTCGTCGTCATAGAGCCCGTAGGCGGCCAGCGCCGAGCACTCCAGGAACGGCGCCCCGGGATCGAGCAGGCGATCCACCCGCTCACGGGGGAGCAGCTTGCCGCGACCGACGTGGCGCTCGCGGGCGCTCTCGCCGCCGCCCTTGCGGACGCGTTCCAGCTGGGCGTTGAGGTCGTCGACCAGCGCCGTGTTGGCCGTCACGTTGGCGCGGAACTCCTCGGAGCCGGGGTTGGCGTGGGAGCGCAGCGCGTTCACGACGCCGCCTCCACCCTCGCCAACGCCTGGTCGACGGCCACCTTGTCGCCGACGGCGACGGTGAGCTCGGCCACCTGCCCGTCGATGGGCGCGGTGAGCACGAGCTCCATCTTCATCGACTCGAGCACCACCAGCGGGTCGCCCGCCGCCACCGTGTCGCCGGTGGCGGCGTGGACGAGCAGGACCTGCCCGGGCATGGGGGCACGCACGTCGCCGTCGGCGGCGGCGTCGCCGAGCCCGGTGCCCGCGGCGGGCCGCACCGCCCAGGCAGAGCCTCCGTGGCCGATCCAGATGGTGTCGCCGTCGCGGGCCAGCAGCCACTCGCCGCGGCCGTCGATGGCGAAGCGGCCGTCTCCGAGCGGGCTCACCATCGCCACGTACTCGGCGGGCACGGTGACGTCGACCGGCTCGCCGCCGTTCACCGACAGCCGCCAATGCGAAGCGGCCCGTACGCCGCCCAGCCGCCAGCCGTCGACGCGATCAAAAGGATCGCGGCCGCTGTCGTCGCCGCCCGTGCCGTCGGCGCTCGCGGCGCGGTCTGCGAGGATGAGCATGGCCGCCGAGATGGCGATGCCCTCCTCGCCGATCGGCTCCGGGGGGACGCCACGGCGGTCGATGAGGCCGGTGTCGAGCTCACCGGCGCGGACCGCGTCGTCGGCGAGCAGGCCGCGCAGGTAGCGCGTGGTGGTGGTCACCCCCAGCACCGTGAAGTCGGCCAGCGCGTGCTCGAGGCGGGCCAGCGCCTGGGCGCGGTCGGTCCCGTGGGCGATGACCTTGGCCACCAGCGAGTCATAGCTCGTGTCCACCACCGAGCCCGGGACGATCCCGTCGTCGACGCGGACCTCGGGGGTGGCCTGCGGGCGGGCGTAAGCGAGCACCCGGCCGGCCGCGGGTAGAAAGTCACGCCCGGCGTCCTCGGCGGTGATGCGGACCTCGATGGCGTGGCCGTTCAGCGTCACGTCGTCCTGCGCGAGAGGCAGCGGTTCCCCGGCGGCCACGCGGAGCTGGAGCTCGACCAGGTCCAGGCCGCTGACCATCTCGGTGACCGGATGCTCAACCTGGAGACGGGCGTTCATCTCCAGGAAGTAGTGATCGGCGGGGTTGGCGAAGTCGGCGATGAACTCGACGGTGCCGGCGTTGACGTAGCCCGCGGCGCGGGTCAGGGCCACGGCCTCCTCGCCCAGCGCCGCGCGCAGCTCGGGTGAGACGACTGGGGAGGGGGACTCCTCCATCACCTTCTGGTGGCGGCGCTGCAGCGAGCATTCGCGCTCGCCCAGGTGCACGACGTTACCGTGGGCGTCGGCGATCACCTGGACCTCGAGGTGGCGCGCTCGCGGCAGGAAGCGCTCGATGAAGACGCGGTCGTCGCCGAACCCGGCCTCGGCCTCGCGGCGGGCGGACTCCAACGCGCCGTCGAGGTCGGCGGCGCGCCGCACCACACGCATGCCGCGGCCCCCGCCGCCGGCGGCGGCCTTGACCAGCAGGGGGTACCCGTCGTCGCCCAGCGCGCGGGCTTCGCCCTCGCTGAAGCTCGGGACCACCGGCAGCCCGGCCATGGCGGCCGCGTGCTTGGCGCGCAGCTTGTCGCCCATCAGCTCGCCCGCCTCGCCCGGCGGCCCGATGAACGTCACCCCGGCCGCTGCGCACGCCCGCGCCAGTGCCGGGTTCTCCGACAGGAAGCCGTAGCCGGGGTGCAGTGCCTCGGCGCCCCATTGCGCGCACGCGCCCACCACGGCATCGATGTCCAGGTACGACGCGATCTCCACGGAGAACTCGGCCTCGCGCACGTACGGGGCGCGCCGGTCCCCGGGCGTGTAGACCGCCACCGCGCCGATGCCGAGCCGGTCCAGGGTGCGGATCACCCGGCGCGCGATCTCGCCGCGATTGGCGATCAGGACGCGGGCGAACACTAGTGGGCCTCCACTAGACCTCGTCGGAGTGGGCCCAGCGGTGCCAGTCGATCGGGCCGGCGACCAGCGTGTGGCTGCCCAGGGGGCGGCCGAGGTGGTACTGCACGGCGCGCGAGACCCGGAGCAGCTCGCGCAGGTCGACGCCGGTCTGGACGCCCATCTCATGCAGCATCGAGACGACGTCCTCGGTGGCGACGTTGCCGGTGGCGCCGGCCGGCACGGGGCAGCCGCCCAGCTCGCCGAAGCTCGACTCAAACGAGTCGATTCCGGCTTCCAGTGCCGCGTAGACGTTGGCCAATCCCTGCCCGCGGGTGTTGTGGAAGTGGGCGGTGAGCTCGACCGCATCCGGGCCGCCCAGGCGCTCGCGCGCGGCCGCGAAGAAGGCCTTCACCTGCCGGGGGTTGGCCATGCCGGTCGTGTCACCGAAGCCGATCTCCTGGGCGCCGGCCGCCGCCAGCCGCTGCGCGATCTCCAGCACGCGCTCCGGGGGCACGACGCCCTCATAGGGGCATCCGAAGGCGACCGAGATGACCCCCTCGCAGCGCAGACCGGCCTCGCGGGCGCGCCCCAGGACGCGCTCGGAGCCGGTGAGCGAGTCCTGCATGCTGCGGTTGACATTGCGCAGGTTGTGCGTCTCTGACGCCGACATGAAGACGTTGATCTCGTCGAAGCGGTCACGCAGCTCCAGGGCGCGGTCAAGCCCGCGCTCGTTGGGGATGAGCACCGACCGGCTCACCCCCGGCGGAATGTCGATGGCCTGCAGCACCTCGGCCGCGTCGGCGAGCTGGGGGATTACGTCGGGCCGCACGAAGCTGGTGACCTCCAGCCGGCGCAGGCCAGTCCGGGCCAGCGCGTCGATCAGCTTGACCTTGGTCTCAGTGGGGATGACCTCGGGCTCGTTCTGGAAGCCGTCGCGGGGGCCGACCTCGCGGATCCGCGCCTCGACGGGCAGCCCCCTAGGGGGATCCGGGTCGGGAGTCATGCCCCGAGCGCTCGGGCGATGACCATCTGCTGGATCTCGTCGGTGCCCTCGCCGATGGTGAGGATCTTGGCGTCACGGTAGAAGCGGCATACCGGGTACTCCTCGATGTAGCCGTAGCCGCCGTGGATCTGCACCGCTTCGTCGGCCGCCTTGACGGCGAGGCGCCCGGTCTTGAGCTTGGCCTGCGCGGCCACGAGGGAGAACGGCTTGGCCTGGTCCTTGAGCCACGCGGCCTGGTAGACGAGCAGGCGCGCGGCGGCGATCTCCGTGGCCATGTCGGCGAGCTTGGCCTGGATGGATTGGAACTTGGAGATCGGCTTGCCGAAGGCGCGGCGCTCCTTCGCGTAGGCCAGCGCCTGGTCAAGCGCGCCCTGAGCCAGCCCCACGCCCATGGCGGCGACACCGATGCGCCCGATGTCGAGCACCTGAAGGAACTGGTGAAAGCCCTTGCCGCGCAGGCCCAGCAGGTTGGCCTCGGGCACGCGGCAATCGGTGAAGGTCAGCGGCCGGGTGTCCGACGCGTTCCAGCCCATCTTGCGGTAGGGCTCGGCCTGCTCATAGCCGGCGGCGTCGTTGGGGACGATGAGGTTGGAGACCTCCTCGTCATCGGTCCGGGCGGTGATGCACACCACGCCCGAGATGTCGGTGCCGGCGTTGGTGATGAACTGCTTGGCGCCGTTGATCACCCAGTCGCCGTCCCGCAGGCGCGCGCGGGTCCTGGTGTTGCCCGCGTCGGATCCCGCCTCGGGTTCGGTGAGCCCGAAGGCGCCCAGGATCTCACCTGAGCACAGCCGCGGCAGCCACTCCTGCTTCTGGGTGTCTGAGCCGAACAGGTAGATCGGCTGGGTGCCCAGCGACGTATGGGCGCACAGCGTGATGGCGACGCTGGAGTCGACGCGGGTCAACTCCTCGACGGCGACGGCGTACTGGAGGCTCGTCCCTCCGGCGCCGCCGACGTCCTCCGGGAACGGGATGCCCATCCAGCCCAGCGAGGCCATCTTGGCGACGATCTCGTAGGGGAAGGAATGGGTACGGTCAAGCTCCTCGGCGGCCGGCGCCACCTCGGCCTGGGCGAACTCCCGGACGGTTCGCTGGAGCAGTTGGGTCTGATCATCGAGAGCGAAGTCCATGGCCGCGCGACTATAGCGAATCTTTGTTCGAAGTTCGAATGACTATTCGGTAAAGTCATGGCGGTGTCCGTCCGGCCCACACGACCCGCCCTGCGCCGGCGCTATGACCGCCGGCAGCAGCAGGTCGTCTACCAGGCCGCCAAGGCGTTCGCCCGACGGGGCTATGACCAGACGACGATGCAGGAGCTGGCCGCGAGCATGGACCTTGCCACCGGTGCGCTCTATCACTACTTCAGCGGCAAAGAGGAGCTGCTCACCGCGATCTGCGATCAGCTCATGGAGCCGCTGCTGGAACAGGCCACCGAGCTGCTGGCCGCCCCCCAGGACCCCGAGGAGCAGCTGCGTGCGCTGGTGCGGCTGTGGGTATGCCATGTGGTCGAGCACCGCGACCACATGCTCGTCTTTCAGCAGGAGCGCCACCTGATCGAGTCCGGCGACCGTTGGCGCAAGGTGCGCGCCTCCCGCAAGGCCTTCGAGCGGCTCGCCGCCGACGTCCTGGCGCGCGCCCGCCCCGACGGCGACTCCCGGCTGGCCCTGCTGGCCCTGCTGGGAATGGTCAACCACACCGCCCAGTGGTACCGGCCGCGCGGGGAGCTCTCGCCCGAGGCGATCGCCGACGGCTACGTGGACCTCGTGTTGGAGTAGGCGATTGATTCTCCCGGCCGCCGTGGCGTGACCCACCGGTGCGCTGCGGTTAGCCTCAGCGTATGTCCTGGCTACCCGACGGCTTCGTGCATCCCGAGCGGGTTGAGCTGGCCACCGGCCACCACGTGCGACCTATCCGCGCCGACGACGTCGCCATCGACTATCCCGCGGTGATGGGGTCTCGACAGCGGCTGTGGGCCATGTACGGCGAGGTCTGGGGGTGGCCGCCGGCAACGATGACCTTCCAGCAGGACCGCGATGACCTTGCTCGCCACGAGACGGAGATCGCTGCGCACGAGACGTTCAACTACGCGGTGCTGGATGCCCCCGAGAGCGCCCTGTACGGCTGTATCTACATCGATCCTCCCGATGCCCGGTCGCCCGCGGGGGCCGACGCCGTCGTCGCGTGGTGGGTGGTGGATGCGGCGGTCGGCACGGCACTGGAGGCCGCGCTGGCCCAGTTCGTGCCCGAGTGGCTGGCCGGGACCTGGGGCTTTCGCGCCCCGCACTGGCTCCCGTGACCCGCGCGTGCCCCGGGCCTCCTCCCGCTCCTCCGCACCGGGTGTCGTCGACGCGTTAGAGGCTGGCGGAGGCGATCTTGCCGGGGTTGAAGATCCCGTCGGGATCCAGCGCCCGCTTGATCGCGCGCATCATCTCGACCGCCGGGCGCCCGTGCTCCTCCACCAGGAAGCGGGCCTTGCCGTAGCCCACACCATGCTCGCCGGTGCAGGTGCCCTCGCGCTCCAGCGCTCGGTGGACCAGGCGGGCGTGGAACGCCTCGCCCTGCCCCACCTCGGCGGGGTCGTCGGGGTCCACGAGGACGACGACGTGGAAGTTGCCATCGCCGACGTGGCCGACGATCGATGCCATCAGCCCGTGCTGCGCGATGTCGGCCTGGGTGGCCGAGATGCAGTCGGCCAGCGCGGAGACCGGAACGCAGACGTCGGTGGTGAGCGCCCCGCTGCCCGGGCGCATGGCCCGGGCCGCCTCCATGGCGCCGTGTCGCGCGTGCCACAGCCGGCGGCGCTGCCCCTCATCCGAGGCCCAGGCGAAATCAGAGCCGCCGCATTCGCCGGCCAGCACGGCGGTCTCGCGTGCCTGCGTCTCCACCTCGGCGGTCGAACCGCCGTGAAACTCGAGGAACAGGGTGGGGGCGACGGTGAACCCGGTCTGGTTGTGGCGGTTGATCGATTCGATGGTCAGTTCGTCGGCCAGTTCGATGCGCGCCACCGGGATGGCGTGCTGGCTGACCATCACCGCGCACTGCACGGCGGCCTCGACGTCGGGGAAGGTGCACTGCGCCGCGGTGATCGCCTCCGGCGTGGGGTGCAGGCGCAGCGTCGCCTCGCAGATGAGGCCCAGCGTGCCCTCCGAGCCGATCATCAGCCGGGTCAGGTCATACCCGGCCGAGGACTTGCGGGCCCGGGAATGGGTGCGCACGACGTTGCCCCGGGCGTCGACGAGGGTGATGGCGAGCACGTTCTCGCGCATCGCGCCGTAACGGACGGTGGTGGTCCCCGACGCGCCGGTGGCGATCATGCCGCCGACGGTGGCGTCGGCCCCCGGGTCCACAGAGAAGAACACCCCCTCGGGCCGCAGGCGCGCGTCCAGGGCGCGGCGCGTCACGCCGGCCTGAACGACGACGTCCAGGTCCTCGATCGACGGGCGGCCGATGGCGTTGAGCTCGCGCATGTCGATCGACAGCCCGCCGGCGAGCGCGGCGACATGGCCCTCCAGCGACGTGCCGGCCCCGAAGGGCACGATGGGCACGCGGTGAGCCGCGGCGACGCCGACGATCGCGGCCGCCTCGTCGATCGATCGCGGCCACACCACGATGTCGGGCAGGGCCGCGGGGTGGAACGACTCGTCGCGGCCGTGCTGGGCCAGCTCGTCGGCGCCGGTGCGAACCCGGTCGGAGCCGAGCAGATCGCACAGCGCTCCGTGCGCGGCCTCGAGCGCGGCGGGCTGCGGGCGCACGACGGCGGGCACCTCGGTCGCAGACATACCTGACAGTGTGACGGCTAGATGGTTGATCCCGCGGGGCCGTGGAATCAACCGTCAGGCCCCGGCGAGCGTGAGGCGCTCGGGCAGGTCGGCCGCCCACTGCGACAGGCGCCCCCCCGCGGCGGCGAACGCCGCCTCCACCTTCAGCCAGCCGGCGGCGTCCACGAGGGTGGGCGCCGATGACCCCACCGCCACCACCAGCTCGGTCTCGCCTCCGGCGTGGACGAGGGCCAGCCCGCCCCAGTTGCCCAGCGCGCGCACCGCGGTCAGATCGGCGAGGCGCCACTCACGCACCGGCCGCCGGCCGCGGCCCAGCATGACCGCCCGGCGATCGGTGGCGTGCAGCATGCCGCCGGCCGCGCGGTGGCCGAGCCCGGCGGCGCGCACACGTCCCACTGCCACGGCGAACCGCTCGTCGGGCGCGAGGGCGGGCCGCCCCGGCATCGCGGGGCGCAGCTCTCCGCGCTCGAACCGGGGTCGCCAGGCCGCGAGCTCGCTCATGACCCGCGCCGCCGGCTCGATCGGCGCCGTGAGGGCCGAGACGCTCATGCTGCCGGCAGCCCGGAGAGGGCGGGGTAGAGGGCCTGGTAGCGCGGACGCCCGGCGGCGTAGGCCTCGACCCACGCCGGGTCGGGGTCGATCTGCCCGGTGGTCCGCACCCCGGCCCGAGCGGCCACGCGCGCATCCTCGAACACGCCCGCGGTGACGCCGCCCAGCAGCGCCGCGCCATAGGCCGCGCCCGCCTCGGACTCCGTGCGCTCGAGGGGCAGTTCGAGGGTGCTGGCCAGGATCGTCAGCCACAGCTCTGAACGTGCACCCCCGCCCGACACGCGAGCGCTCTCGGGCCGAGGGCCGGTGGCGGCGATGAGGTCCAGCGCATCGCGCAGCGCGTAGGCGACGCCTTCCAACACCGCGCGCGCCAGCGCGCCACGGTCATGACGCAGGCCCAGGCCGACGAAGCCGCCGCGCACATCGGAGTCCGGGTACGGGGTTCGTTCGCCTGACAGGTAGGGGGCGAAGGTGAGCCCCTCGACCCCCGGAGGCCATGCCGCCGCCTGCTGCAGGAGTCCGGCGATGTCGTCGTCGGTGTCCAGAGTCCCGGCCAGCCAGCTCAGCGCGCCCGCTGCTGACAGGATCACCCCCATCACATGCCAGGTGTCGGGCAGCGCGTGGCAGAACGCGTGCAGGCGCCCCTGCGGGTCCGGGGTGAAGGCGTTGCGGGCGGTGAAGATGACGCCGCTCGTGCCCAGGACGAGCGAGGCGGGGCTGGCGTCGTCGGTGACGCCCACGCCCAGTGCCCCCGCGGCCTGGTCGCCCGCCCCGGCGGCCACGGGGACGCCGGTAGGGGAGTGGCCGGTCAGCGCCGGTGACTCGTGCACGGCGGGCAGCCAGCTCGGGTCCACGGCGAAGGCCTCGGCCAGCTCCGCGCTCCACGCCCGGCGTCCGACGTCGAGCAGCACGGTGCCCGAGGCATCCGAGACGTCGGTGGCCAACTCGCCGGTGAGGCGGAAGCGCACGTAATCCTTGGGCAGCAGCACCCGCTCGATCCGCCGGTGGATGCCCGGCTCATGCTCGGCCAGCCAGGTGAGCTTGGGGGCGGTGAAGCCGGCGAGTGCGCGGTTGCCGCTGAGCGCGACCAGCCGCTCGATGCCCAGCTCCTGCTCGATCCGCGTCGCCTGCGGCTGGCTGCGGCCGTCGTTCCACAGGATCGCGGGGCGCAGTGGCCGGCGCTCGGAGCCGAGCACGACGAGGCCGTGCATCTGGCCGGACAGGCCGATCCCGTCGGCTCCATCGCCATCGAGGCGGTCAAGGACCGATTCGGTGGCCGTCCACCAGTCCTCGGGGTCCTGCTCGGACCAGCCGGGGTGGGGCATGGACATGGGGATCGGGTGCTCGGCCTCGGCGAGCACGGTCCCGCGCTCGTCGATCGCGACCCCCTTGGCCGACGAGGTCCCCACATCGATGCCGATGATCCGCGCGCTCACCGGGGTCCGTGCCCGTTCGCGCCCGGGACGCTGCGCTGGTCCCCATCCCTCATTCTGTCTAATCTTAGACAAAACTACGGTGAGGGAGTGTTAGCGATGAGCAACGGAGAGAGCGGGAGCGGCGCGCGGTTCACCTTCGGGCTGTGGACCGTGGGCAATCCGGGGCGCGACCCGTTCGGCGAGCCCACGCGGCCGCCTCGTGATCCCGTGGATACCGTGCACCGCCTCGCCGACATGGGCGCGTGGGGGGTGAGCCTGCACGACAACGACCTCGTGCCCTACGGCACCCCGGCCGCCGAGCGCGACCGGATCGTGGCCGCGTTCAAGGACGCGCTGAGCGAGCGGGGACTGGGGGTGGGCATGGCCACCACGAACCTGTTCGGCCATCCTGCGTTCAAGGACGGCGCCTTCACCTCCAACGACCGCGGCGTGCGCCGCGCCGCCATCGGCAAAGCGATGCTCTCCATCGACCTCGGGGCCGAGTTGGGCGCGGAGGTCTACGTGTTCTGGGGCGGGCGCGAAGGGACCGAGGTGGGTGCGGCCAAGGACCCGCGCGATGCCCTGGAGCGCTACCGAGAGGCGATCAACCTCCTGGCCGATTATGCGGTGGACCAGGGCTATGACCTGAAGTTCGCCATCGAGCCCAAGCCCAACGAGCCCCGCGGCGACATGTTCCTGCCCACCGTCGGCCACGCGCTGCACTTCATCACCACGCTCGACCGCCCCGAGATGGTGGGGGTCAACCCCGAGGTCGCCCACGAGACGATGGCCGGCCTGTCGTTCATGCACGGCGTCGGCCAGGCGCTGTGGGCGGGCAAGCTCTTCCACATCGACCTCAACGGGCAGCGGATCGGCCGCTATGACCAGGACTTCCGCTTCGGCGCCGAGGACCTCAAGGAGGCCTTCCACCTCGTGCGGCTGCTGGAGCGCGCCGGCTACGACGGGCCCCGCCACTTCGACGCCCACCCGTACCGCAACGAGAACGAGGAAGGGGTGTGGGACTTCGCCCGCGGCTGCATCCGGACCTACACCCTGCTGGCGGAGAAGGCCCGCCACTTCGATGAGCTGCCCGAGGTGCAGGAGGCGCTGGCGGCGGCCTCGGCGCCGGAGCTGGGCGAGGCCTCGGCCGCGGGCCTGGGCGATGCCCATGCGCTCAAGGCCCAGGCCGGCGAGCTCGATGCCCTGGCGCAGCGCGGGTACCACAACGAGGCGCTGGATCAGCTGGTGGTCGAGGTGCTGCTCGGGGCGCGATGAGGAGATGAGCCCACCCACCACTCGCGAGCGCAACGCGCTGCGCGTGCTGGACTACCTGTTCCGCGAAGGCCCAGCCCCTCGCGGGGACGTCGTCCGCGCCACCTCGCTCTCGCGGGCGACCGTGTCCAAGCTCATCGGCGAGCTCCAGGCCCAGGGCCTGGTGGCCGAGACCGGCGAGCCGCTGACCGCGGTCGGTCGCTCCGGCCGGCCCCCGACGCTGCTGGCGCTCAATCCTGAGCTCGGCGCCTTCGGTGGCGTCGACTTCGGCCACAGCTCGGTTCGGGTGGCGATCGCCGACGTCAGCGGCGCCCTCATCGCCGAGGACCGCCAGGACCTCGACGTCGACAACGAGGCCGAGCGGGCGATCGCCGCGGCGGTCGAGGGCCTGCTCGCCCTGGCGGGCGACGCGCATCTGCGGCGCGAGCGGTTGCTCGGCGTGGGGGCCGCCATCTCGGCCCCGGTCCGGCGCGACGGTGCGAGCCTCGCCGCCGCCGGGATCCTGCCGGGGTGGAGTGCCGTCTCGCCCCAGCGCGAGCTCGCGCACCGCCTCGGGCTGCCGGTGCACGTCGGCAACGACGCCAACCTCGGTGCGCTGGCCGAGGTGCGCACCGGGGCCGCCCGCGGCGCCTCCGACGTCGTCTATCTGATGCTGTCCTCGGGCGTCGGCGGTGGGCTGATCCTCGGGGGGTCGCTCTTCACCGGCCACGGCGGGATGACCGGCGAGCTGGGCCACGTGACGGTCGACCCCGACGGCGCGCCGTGCCGGTGCGGGAACCGCGGCTGCCTGGAGACGGTCGCCGGCGCGCAGTGGCTGTTGAAGCGCCTCGGATCGGCGCTGGGGGAGACCCTCGCCCTTCCCGAGGCAGTAGCCCGTGCCCGGGCGGGCGACGCCGTCTGCCGCCGGTTCTTCCGCGAGGCCGGCCTGGCCGCCGGCCGCGTCGCCGGCGGAATCTGCAACGTCGTCAACCCCGAGCTGGTCATCGTCGGCGGCGACCTCATCGTGGCCGGGGACCTGCTCGTCGACGCCGTGCGCGAGGGGTTGGAGCAGACGAGCATCCCCGCGGTGCGCGCCGACGTGGCGGTGGTGGCGGCGACGCTGGGCGACCGGGCCGAGCTGCTGGGGGCGATCGGCCTGGCCATCGAGCAGGCCGACATCGCAACCGTGGCCCGCGCGGCTTGACGGTCAGGCGGTAACGGCCGCGGCGATGGCGTCGGCGACCGCCGCGGCGCCGTGGGCGCCCCAGGCGATCGTGTAGTGGTTGGTGTCGGGCACCTGCACGGCGCGTCGGCGCTCGGGGTCGCCGTCGGCCCACGCCCGCACGTCGTCGAACGGCTGCATCGGATGGGGGTCGTCCACCATCCCGCGTGGTGCGCACAGGAACGTCGCCGGGACGGTGAGCCTGGGTGCGTCGGGCTCGCCGAACAGGTCCAGGCCGTCGTCTCTCACCACTTGGGGCGTGATCCCCGAGTGCAGCTGGGGTGTTTCGCCGACGAGGTCGTAGGCGGCGTAGGCGTCCAGGTCGGCGCGGTCGACGTCGGAGCCCGCCACCGCCGGATGCTGCGCCCACCACGCCTGGTAGGCGGCGACAGTGGGGAAGGTCATCTCCAGCCGCGCGAACGTCGGGCCCAGGAAGTCCTGCACGAATCGCGCCGGCTCACCCTCGGCGCTGCCGGGGATGGTGAGCCCGCCATCGACGAGCACGAGCCGCTCGACGCGGTGAGGATGGCGGACTGCCATCCGGGCGGCGACGTAGGCACCCAGCGAGTGGCCGGTCACGATCGCGCGCTCCAGCCCCGCCGCGTCGAGGACGGCGACCATGTCGCGCACGTGGGCGTCGAGCCCCACCACGGGCGGCAGCTCGATGCTGCGCCCGCGCCCCCGCAGGTCGACGGCGATCAGCGTGACGCGCTCGCCCAGCGCGCGGGCCGTGGCCAGCCAGGTGCGGCTGGTCGAGGTGATGCCATGGATGGCCAGCACGAGTGGAGCGCCCGACGCGGTGGCGGCTCCGAGCCGGTCGGCGGCCAGCCGTCCGCCGTGGACCCCGACATCGACGCGCTCGCTCACGGCGCGACCGGGCGGTTCAACACGAGCTCCTGGTCCTCATCTCCGGGGTCATCCAAGGCGGGCCGCGCGGCGGGACGCGGCGCGCCGAGCTGGTTCTCCCAGGGACGCGCGAACCAGAGCCACGTGCCCGCGCCGGCCAGCAGCGTCGTGCACAGGGCCCAGCCGAGCGCCTGCGTGGGTACGCCGACGTACTTGAGGCCGGAGGCGAAGATGACGAATGCGATCGCCGGGCGGACATACCGGTCAGGGACGCTGGAGGACAGCAGCGACCCCACGAGCACCGCCGGCACGCTGCCGAGGATGAGTGAGCCGGTCACCGACAGCTCGATGTGCCCGAAGGCCAGCGCGCCCAGCGCGGCGGCGAGGGTGAGCGGCACCGCCTGGGTCAGGTCGGTCCCCACCAGCTGGTTGGCGCCGATCCTGGGGTAGACGAAGAGCAGGGCGATGATCATCAGCGACCCCGAGCCGACCGAGGTCATTCCCACCACGACGCCGCCGAGGATGCCGATGGCCAGCGTCGGCAGGGGCCGGGTGATGACGTCGCCGACGAACAGGTCGCGGCCCTTGCCTGAGCGGCGGTCGATGGCGAAGCGCAGCGCCATGGCGCCGGCCCCGATGAGCAGCGCCACGCCCAGGAACACCTCGATGGTGTTCTCCGCAGATTTCGCGTCGCCTAAGAGGTGGAGGAGGTAGGCGCCCAGGAACGCCGCGGGCACCGACCCGGCCACCATCCAGCGCACGAGCTTGAAGTTGACCGTTCCGGCCCGCATGTGCACGCCGGCCCCGATCGGGCGCATCACCACCGCGGCCACCAGGTCCGATGAGATCGCCGTTGACGGCTTGACGGAGAAGAGCAGGATGAGCATCGGCGTCATCAGCGCCCCGCCGCCGGCGCCGGTCATGCCGACGAGCAGGCCGATGATCGCACTGCCGAGGACGATGTAGGGATCGATGTGCACTGCTAAGAGCGTTCGCGCGGCGCGACCGGACCGATGCCCCGGGCGGGCGGAGGGCCGGAGAGTAGCCACCCGTCGCTGACAGCGCGCACCAACCCGCGCCGGCTGAGGTCCGACAGGGCGCTGGTCACGGTGGGCCGCCGCGCCGCCACGAGATCGGCCAGGACCGTATGGGTGAGGCGCAGCGGGACGACGACCCCGTCGGAGCGAACGCGGCCCCAGCGGCCGGCCAGTTGCCAGAAGAGCAGGCGCAGGCGCACGTCCACGCGCGCCTGGTGGACGATCGCCATGTTGACGGCGAGCTGGCGCGAGCGCAGCACCGACCGCGCGAACAGCTTGCCGGCGACCTGGGGGAAGCGGGCCAGTTGGCGCACGAACCGCTCGTCGAGGACGGCGGCCCGCGCCGGCTCGAGGATGAGCCACTCGACCGTCAGCGGCAGCGTGGGGTTGTCGTTGTCCTCGCTGACCGCCCGCAGCACGTCGCCCTCGCCCACGAGCTCGGCGCCGAAGCGGCCGTCGATCCCGACGCGGTGCAGCATCACGCCCTCGAGCACGAGCAGTCCGATCCCGTCATCGGAGGGGATCGGGCGACCCACCCAGACGCCGGCGGGGACCCTGACCTCGCGCGCGACGAGCGCGTCCTCGGCCTGGGCGCGGCGGCTGGGCTCGATCGCCTCCGCCAACTCCGGGTCCTCACGCAGGACCCAGCAGACGTTGGCGGCGGTGACGACGTGGCTGAGCGCGGGCACAGTCAGCGCCCGTCGCCGGAGGCCACAGGGGCGGGCGCGCTGTCGCGGACGAGGCGTGCCAGCGCGTCGGCGACCTCGCGCGGGCGCTCCAGCGGGGCCATGTGACCGGTATCGGGCAGCTCGAGCAGGCCGGCGGGATGAGGTAGCGCGTCAACGATCCGGCGGGCGTGGGCGGGAGGCGTGAGGCGGTCCAGGGCGCCGTCGATGACCAGCGTGGGGACGGTGATGTTGGCCACCGCATGCCACAGATCCATGCTCGACAGCGCGACGCCGACGGCGGCGCGCACGTCAGGCGGGGTATCGATCAGCATGCGCTCATAGAAGGCCACGTCTCCCCGGCTCGCGTGGGGGCCGAAGGCCATGTAGCGGATCATCGCCTGCTGGACCGGGGTGGAGAATGGCGGCACCGGTGCCTTGGAGCCGAGCACGGCCCGGCTCGCCCGCGGGTGGTTGAGGAACCGCGCCAGCTGCGGGAGCAGCAGATGGCCCGAGAGGAGATCGCCCAGGCCGGTGTTGATCAGCGCCGCCGCGCGCGCCCGGGTGCGCGGGTCATGGTGCTCGGCCCAGGCGGCGATCGACATCGCCCCCAGCGAGTGGCCGACCACGGTGGCCGGCTCATGGGTGGCGCCGGCACCCGCAGTGGCCAGTACGGCCTCCAGATCCTCGCCGAAACGCTCCAGCGAGTAGTCCCCGCCCGCGCCGGGGCGGCTGCGACCATGGCCGCGGAGGTCATAGGCCACCACGCGCAGCCCTTGCCCGCGCAGGCGACCGATCACCGGGCCCCAGAAGGCCAGCTGCTCTGTCCAGCCATGCGCGAGGACGACCATGTCGGCGTCGTCGGGGCCGAAGGTCTCGGCGTAGAGCTCGGTGCCGTCGGGCGAGGTGATCCGCAGCGGCCGGCCGTCCAGGGGTGCGCGCAGGTGCCGGTAGTCCTCATCGCGCGCGATCGCGTGCAGATGACGTCGCTGGATCGCCGCTCCGGCGGCGATCGCGCCGAGGACCGCGGTGGCGGCGATGGCGCGGGGTCCGGGTCGCGACCGACGTCTGGCGCGTGTGGCCATCGGGGCAACCCTACCGCCCGGGCGGTAGGGCACGCGCCCGTGACCCCTGGCGGCCGCGACCCTGCGTACCATGTCCGGCCGTGCGAATCGGGATGCTCACGGGCGGCGGGGACTGCCCCGGCCTCAACGCGGTCATCCGCGCCGTGGTGCGCAAGGGCGTGGATGCCTACGGCGACGAGTTGATCGGGTTTCGCGACGGCTGGCGAGGGCCGCTGGAGGACGTCTACGAGGAGCTGACGATCGAGTCCACACGCGGGATCCTGCCCCGCGGCGGCACCATCCTGGGCAGCAGCCGCACCAACATCTTCAAGCGCCCCGACGGCGTGGAACAGGTGCGCGCGACGTTCGCGCGCCACGGCCTCGACGGGCTCATCGCGATCGGCGGAGAGGACACGCTGGGCGCGGCCAGCCGCCTGTTTGCGGAGGGGCTCAACGTCATCGGCGTGCCCAAGACGATCGACAACGATCTGGGCGCCACCGACGTCACCTTCGGGTTCGACACCGCGCTGCACGTCGCCACCGAGGCGATCGACCGGCTGCACACCACGGCCGAGAGCCACCACCGCAACCTCGTCGTCGAGGTGATGGGGCGCAGCGCCGGGTGGATCGCCCTGCACTCGGGACTGGCCGGCGGCGCCGACGTGATCCTCATCCCCGAGATGCCCTTCGACATCGAGGAGGTCTGCCGGCTGATCAATCGCCGTCACGCGCGCGGGCGCTACTTCGCGATCATCGTGGTGGCCGAAGGCGCCACGCCCCAGGAGGGAACGATGGCCGTCGCCACCGGCGATGTCGACGAGTTCGGGCACCCTCGCCTGGGCGGGATCGGTCAGCAGTTGGAGCGCGAGATCGAGGCCCGGACCGGCTTTGAGACGCGCACCACCGTCCTGGGCCACGTCCAGCGCGGCGGGACGCCCACGGCGTTCGATCGGGTGCTGGCCACGCGCCTGGGTCTGGCCGCCATCGATGCCGCCCATGAGGGCCAGTGGGGCATGATGACCGCCCTGCACGCCACGGAGATCGAGCTCGTCGCCCTCGCCGACGCGGTGGCCGAGGTCCGGCGCGTCCCGGTCGAGGAATACGAGCGCTACGGCGTGCTGTTCGGCTGATCGCAGCCCTGCGATGGGCGCGCGCGCTCATTCACACAAACATCGTTTGCCTGCGGTGATATCCGTCTATTCTGAGTGGTAGCGGCCGTCTAGCGGCACCGTGGTGGCGGCCCGGTCATCCAGCAAAGGAGCTCAGCACAATGAGCACAACTGAAGCCACCAACGTCAACGCGAACCTCAAGTCGCTGGTTGAGGCCGGCGTCAGCCCGTGGCTGGACAACCTCGGGCGCTCTCTGATCACCAGCGGAGAGCTCAAGCGCCTCATCGACGAGGATTCGCTGCGCGGCAACACCTCCAACCCCTCGATCTTCGAGAAGGCGATCCTCGGCTCCGACGACTATCAGGACGACGTCAAGGAGCTCGCCGGTCAGGGCCTGAGCCCGCAGGAGATCTATGAACACGTGGCCATCAAGGACGTGCAGATGGCCTGTGACGTGCACCGCCCCACCTGGGAGGCCACACACCACCAGGACGGGTTTGTGTCACTCGAGGTGTCGGCCGACATGGCACACGACACGGAGAAGTCGATCAACGGCGCCCGTGACTTCTGGAAGCGCGTGAACCGCCCCAACCTGATGATCAAGATCCCCGGCACCACGGAGGGTATCCCCGCGATCGAGAAGTGCATCAGCGAGGGGATCAACATCAACATCACGCTGCTGTTCTCCGTGGAGTCCTATGAGAACGTGATCGACGCCTTCATGAGCGGCCTGGAAAAGCGCTTGGAGAACAAGGAGTCACTGGACGTCGCGTCGGTGGCCAGCTTCTTTGTCTCGCGCGTGGACACCGCCGCCGACAAGCAGCTGGAGGCATCGGGCCACACCGAACTGCTCGGCACCGCGGCCGTCGCCAACGCCCGTGAGGCCTACCGCAAGTTCGAGGAGCACTTCGCCACGCCGCGCTGGGAGGCCCTGCATCACGCCGGCGCCCACGTTCAGCGCCCGCTGTGGGCCTCGACCGGCGTCAAGAACCCGGCCTACCCGGACACCAAGTACGTCGATGACCTGGTCGGTCCGCACACGGTCAACACCATGCCGCTTGACACCCTCAAGGCGTTCGGCGACCACGGGCACCTCTCGGGGCCGACCGCCCAGAAGGACCCCTCCGAGGAACTCGCGGCACTGGCCACGGCCGGCATCGACATGACCGAGATCACGGAAAAGCTCCTGGCCGATGGCGTCACCCAGTTCATCGACGCCATGGAGCGTCTGCTGGCGGGGATCGAGAAGGCCGCGAAGTCCTGACCACTCGAGTGCTCCGAGCCAACCATCAAAGCGTGACCTCGCTCTAGGCGCGCCTTCATCCCCGCGGAGGTAGAGACTCATGCAGATTGGCTTCATTGGGCTGGGCAAGATGGGCGGCAACATGGTCACCCGGATCCGGCGCGACTCCGACGTCGAGGTCGTCGCCTTTGACTTCTCAGCCGACGCCGTGAAGGCGGCCGAGGAGCACGGGGCCAGCGGCTCTGAGTCCCTCGAGGACCTCGTCGCCAAGCTCTCGCCGCCCCGCGCGGTGTGGATCATGGTCCCGGCCGGCAAGCCGACCGAGGAGACCGTCGACAAGCTGCTCGGCATGTTCGACGAGGGCGACACGATCATCGACGGTGGCAACTCCAAGTGGACGGACTCGATCAGCCGCCACGCCAAGTGCGCCGAGCACGGCGTGCACTTCGTCGATGTCGGCACCAGCGGCGGGATCTGGGGCCTGGAGATCGGCTACTGCATGATGGTCGGCGGCGACGACGAGGCGGTCACGCGGCTGGAGCCGGTGTTCAACGTCCTGGCCCCGCCGGCGACCGACAAGATGCCGATCGGCTGGGGCCACATGGGCGGCCCCGGCTCCGGCCACTTCGTGAAGATGATCCACAACGGGGTCGAGTACGGGCTGATGCAGGCCTACGCCGAGGGCTTCGAGCTCATCCACAAGTCCGACTACGGGCTCGACACCGAGCAGATCTCGAAGCTATGGGGCAACGGCTCCGTGATCCGGTCGTGGCTGCTGGAGCTCGCGGCGCGCGCCTTCGAGGTCGACGGCAACGACCTCGACAACCTGGAGGGCTGGGTCGACGACTCCGGCGAGGGCCGCTGGACGCTGGATGCGGGCATCGCCCACGACACGCCGATGCCGACCCTGGCGGCAGCGCTGTTCGCCCGCTTCTCGTCGCGCGGCGCGGGCGACTACAGCGCCAGGGTAGTCGCGGCGTTGCGCAACCAGTTCGGCGGTCACGCGGTCAAGACGGCGCCGAAGCAGTGAGCGCAACGTCCCCGCTCAGTGCGGCTGACACAGAGAACCCGCTGGTCGAGGGACTGGAGCGGCTGCCGGTCCATCCGACGTCGCTGGTCATCTTCGGCGCCACCGGGGACCTCGCGCACCGCAAGCTGCTGCCCGCGATCTACAACCTCGCGCACGAGGGCCAACTGCCCGAGCGCTTCGAGGTCATCGGCGTGGGGCGGCGGACTCACGAGGACGAGGACTTCCGCGACACCGTCACGAGCTCGATCGAGCGCTTCTCCCGCCGGCGCCCTGATCCCACCGTGATGGAGGGACTGCTCAACGAGGCGCGCTACGTCCAGGGATCGTTCGACGACGACGAGGTCTACTCCGAGCTGGTGCGCCAGCTCGACGAGTTCGACCGGGCCGCGGGACGGCCGCTGGATCGGGTCTTCTACCTCTCCACGGCGCCCGAGTTCTTCCCGTTGATCGCCGGCAAGCTCGGCGACGCCGGACTCAATCACGCCGACCGGGCCTCGGTGCGGATCGTCATCGAGAAGCCGTTCGGCTATGACCTCGCCTCGGCGCGCGTCCTCAACGCCCAGCTGCTGGAGGTCTTCGAGGAGCAGCAGATCTTCCGCATCGACCACTACCTGGGCAAGGAGACGGTCCAGAACCTGATGGCGCTGCGCTTTGCCAATGCCCTGTTCGAGCCGGTGTGGAACCGCAACTACATCGACCACGTCCAGATCACCGCCGCCGAGGACATCGGCATCGGCGGACGCGCCGGGTACTACGAGGGCGCCGGGGCTCTGCGCGACCTGGTCCAGAACCACATGCTCCAGCTGCTGGCGCTGCTCACGATGGAGCCGCCGACGGCGTTTGACGCCGACCGGCTGCGCGACGAGAAGCTCAAGGTGCTGGAGGCGATCGTCCCGCCCAGCGTCGACGAGGTCGAGGCGATGGCGCTGCGCGCCCAGTACGCCCCCGGCGTGGTGGGCGGGGTCGAGGTCCCCGGCTACCGCGAGGAGGATGGCGTCGCACGTTACTCGCGCACCCCAACGTATGCGGCACTGCGCCTGCATGTCTCCAACTGGCGCTGGGCCGGCGTTCCGTTCTATCTGCGCACCGGCAAGCGGTTGTCGCGCAAGCTGACCGAGATCGCGGTGGTGCTCAAGCAGATCCCGCACATGGCGCTGCAGAGTTCGGGCTCGGTGGGGATCCAGGCCAACCAGCTGGTCTTCACGGTGCAGCCCGACGAGGGCGTGTCGGTGTCGATCGGGGCCAAGATCCCCGGAACGCGGATGCGCATCCGCCCCGTCAACATGGAGTTCCGCTACGGCACGTCGTTCCTGTCAGAGTCGCCGGAGGCCTACGAGCGGCTCATCCTGGACGCGATGCGCGGCGACGCGACGCTGTTCACGCGCAACGACGAGATCGAGGCCCTGTGGGGGATCATCGACCCCATCCTGGAGGCGTGGGATGCGGACAAGTCCTCCACGATCCCGCAATACGAGGCCGGGTCGCCGGGCCCGCGCGAAGCCAATGCGCTGCTCCAGGACGGGCGGGTGTGGCGGCGTCTGTGAGCGAGGACGTCTGGTCTGAGCAGGACACGAACCCCGACGCCATCGAGGCCGCGTTGCGCGAACTGCTGCGCGAGCGACACGCCGCGAATGAGGCGCTGGCCCCCGCCCGGGTCATCAACCTGATCGTGATCGTCGACCGCGAGTGGAAGGGCGAGATCGCCAATCGCCTGGAGCGCGCCGGGCGCTACCACGGTTCGCGCACCGTGCTGTGCGCCGTCGAGGAGGGGCGCACGACGCTGGACGCCGTGGCCACCGTGAGCTACGAGGAGCCCAAGGGCGCGACCCTGGGGGTGATGCACGAGAGCGTCGAGATCGACCTCGGCCCCCGCCACCTGCGGGCGCTGCAGACGATCTGCGACCCCGTGCTCGTTTCCGAACTGCCCACGGTGCTGTGGTCCCCGCACGGCCATCCCGAGGCGGTCGAGGCCGTCCGACCGCTCGTCGACGTCATGCTGCTGGACTCCGACGACATCGACGATCCCGTCGACGCCTTCGCCCGCGCCGAGCGCCTGCGCCAGTACGTCTACATCGTCGACCTCGCCTGGCTGCGGACGACGCCGTGGCGCGAGCGGCTGGCCGCGACGTTCGACCTGCCCGAGCGCCTTCAGGCGCTGCGGGATATCGAGGAGCTGGAGATCCGCCATCGCGAGACGTCGATGGCCAGCGCCCTGCTCCTGGCCGGCTGGCTGTCCTCGCGCCTGCAGTGGGACCACAGCCACCTGCGCCTGTGGGACGGGCGCCTGGCCTCCGGTGCCGCCGAGGGCAACGGCGAGGTGATCGTCTCGCTCCACACCGCCGAGCAGGAGGCGCCCGGCCTGGCCGGGGTCACCGTGGTGACGGCGGACGGCACCTCGGTCTCGCTCCAGCGCGGCCAGGGCGGCCTCGATGCGATCGAGCGCGACGCGGACGGCGACGAGCGCCGCTGGAAGATCCTCGGCGCCTCGCGGGGTGAGGGAGGGATCCTCGGCGAGGGCATCCGACAGGCGCTGCTGCGCGATTCCACCTACCTGCCCGCCCTCAAGGCGGCCCGACGGCTGTGTCCCGCATGACGGTGTCGTTCGAGATCGTCGACGATCCCGCCAAGGGGTGCGCCGCCCTGATGGTCGGTGCGGCGATTGGCGGCGGGGACATCGTGCTCACCGGCGGCTCGACGCCGCGCGCCGCCTATCAGCACTTCGTCGAGGCGGTGCTGCGGGTCGATCTCGATCTCACCCGGTCGACGTTCTGGATCGGCGACGAACGTTGCGTGGACCCCGAGGACGAGCGCTCCAACTACCGCATGATCAAGGAGAGCCTGCTCGACCCACTGGGCGACCGGGCGCCGCGCTTTGAGCGGATGAGGGGTGAACTGGGGCCCGAGGAGGGGGCGGCCGACTACGAGCAGCGCCTGCGGGACGCCGCGGGCCCCGACTTCGACCTCCTGCTCCTGGGAATCGGGCCGGACGGCCACTGCGCCTCGCTGTTCCCCGGGCAGCCGTCGCTGAACGAGCGCACGCGGCTCGTCGTGGGCGTGCCGCAGGCCGGCCTGGAGCCGTTCGTCCCTCGGATCTCGATGACCCTGCCGGTGCTGGGCGGGGCGCAGCAGGTCGTGTTCCTGGCCACCGGGGACTCCAAGGCTGACGCGATCGCGCGGGCGTTCGGCCCCGACGCAGAACCCGACCCTTTGACGCCCTCGTCGCTGGTGGCGCCCGAGGCCAATGCGATCACCGTGCTCGTCGACGAGCCCGCCGCATCGCGGCTGTACTTCACCGGGGAGCCGCAGTGACCGACGTCATCGGCTTGGACCTCGGCGGGACCAAGATTGCCGTCGCCCGGCTCAGCGGCTCCGATCTCTCCGACTCCCTCATCAGGCCGACTGACGTCTCGGGGCAGGACGCCCTCATCGAGCAGCTCGTGCAGATGATCGCCGAGTGTCGGGGCGACGAGCTTGACGGGGTCGGGCTGGGCGTCCCGTCGGTGGTTGAGTTTGAGACCGGCCGCGTCGTCTCCTCGGCCAACGTCCCGCTGGTCGACGTGCCGCTGCGTGAGGTGCTGGGCGACCGGCTCGGGGTCCCGGTGTTCGTGGACAACGATGCGACGGTGGCCGCGCTCGCCGAGGCCCACGATGAGGATCTGCGAATGGTCGCGCGGGATCTGGTCATGATCACGGTCGGGACCGGCGTCGGCGGCGGGCTGGTGCTGGGCGGCCGGATCTACAGGGGCGCCACCGGCGGCGCGGGCGAGCTGGGCCATACGATCGTGGGTATGGACCTGAGCGGCCCGGTGCCCGACGCGGGCCGGTTTCCGCAGAAGGGGTCGCTGGAGGCCGTCGCGGCCGGGCATGCCCTGGACGTGATGGTGGTCCGCGCCGCCGAGGAGCATGCGGATTCAGCGCTGGGCCGTCTGCACGCCGAGGGCCACACGGTGACGGGGGTGGAGGCCGTCGACGCCGCCCAGGCCGGTGACGCGGTAGCGGCGCGTTTGCTGGAGCTGTGGGGCGAGCGCCTGGGCCTCGGCATCGCCAACGCGATCAACACCTTCGATCCCGAGGAGGTCGTGATCGGCGGGGGCGCAGCGCGGGCGGGCGACCTGCTGCTGGAGCCGGCCAAGCGCACCGCGGCCGCCTACGTGCTTCCCGGGCTGGGCAAGCGGACGACGATCCGGGTGGCGCGCCACGGGGTGCGCGCCGGGGTGCTGGGCGCAGCGCTGCTCGCCGCCCATGAGCTGAGCGACTCCCGCGCGCCCACCCCCACCGAGGACCTGATCGCCCAGGACCCATGATCGTCGCATGCGGCTTTGACCACGCCGGATATGTCCTGCGCGACCGCCTGCTGAGCGTGATCGTCGCCGACGGCCACGAGATCCTCGACTTCGGCACCGATCGGCCCGACCCGATCGACTACCCCGACAAGGCGCTGGAGGTCGGGCAGGCGGTCGCCTCGGGCCGCGCCCAGCGCGGGATCATCGTGTGCGGGTCGGGCGCGGGGGTGTCGGTGGCCGCCGCCAAGATCCGCGGCGTGCGAGCGGCGACGATCCATGACACCTACACCGCCCACCAGGGCGTCGAGCACGACGACGTCAACGTCCTGTGTCTCGGCGGCCGGGTCATCGGCGTGGAGGTGGCGGCCCAGATCGTCCTCACCTTCCTGCAGGCGCAGGTGTCATACGAGGAACGCCACGTGCGCCGGCGCGCCAAGGTGGACGAGATCGAGCGCACCGGGGGTGCGCCCACGGCGCAAACCTGAGATGGTGTGCGCGGGACCGCGCATGGCACACGAGATCTACATCGCCCGGCACGGCGCCACCGAGTGGAGCAAATCCGGGCAGCACACCAGCCGCACCGACCTGCCGCTGCTCCCCGAGGGCGAGGAGCAGGCGCGGGAGTTGCAGGGCAAGCTCAGCGGGATTGAGTTCTCGCTGGTGCTGTGCAGCCCGTTGCGGCGGGCGCGGGAGACCTGCGAGCTGGCCGGCTTCGGCGACGTCGCGGAGATCACCGAGGACCTCATGGAGTGGGATTACGGCGAGTACGAAGGCCGCACCACGGCGGAGATCCGTGAGACGACCCCGTCGTGGTGGCTATGGCGCGACGGGTGCCCGGGCGGCGAGTCGCCCGCGGAGATCGGGGCCCGGGTCGACCGCGTGCTGGACCGGTTTGCCGCCGTCGACGGCAACGGGCTGGCCTTTGCCCATGGCCACGTCCTGCGGGTGTTCACGGCGCGCTGGCTGGAGATGGAGGTTGCCGCCGGGGCCCGCTTCAAGCTGGAGGCCGGCTCGCTCGGCGTCCTCGGTCACGAGCGCGAGACGACCGTGATCGAACGCTGGAGCGCATGACAGATGTCATAGGCGATTTCGGCGGCGCGGCACTTACGCGGGGACCGGCCCGGACCTACGCTCCGTGCCATGAATTCGATTCCCACACAAGCAGATGAGCCGGCGATCGAAGTCCGTGACCTGCGCAAGTCCTACGGTGACACCGTCGCCGTGGGCGGGGTCAGCTTCGACGTCAGGCGCGGCGAGGTCTTCTGCTTGCTGGGGCCCAACGGCGCCGGCAAGACGACCACCGTAGAGATACTGGAGGGTTACCGGTCGCGCTCCTCGGGGGCGGCGCGCGTCCTGGGCATCGATCCGGCCACGAGCGCCCGAGCCCTGCGCGAGCAGGTTGGCATCGTCCTGCAGCAGTGCGGCGTGCAGCCTGACCTGACGGTCTATGAGCTGGTCGAGATGTTCGGCCGCTACCACGCGCGCAACCGGCCGGTGGACGAGGTTCTCGACCTCGTCGAGCTCACCGAGAAGCGCGACGAGCGCTCCAAGAAGCTCTCGGGCGGGCAGCGGCGTCGCCTGGATCTGGCGCTGGCCCTGGTCGGCGACCCGGAGCTCATCTTCCTGGACGAGCCGACCACCGGCTTTGACCCCCAGGCCCGGCGTCACGCGTGGTCGACGATCCGCTCGCTGTGCGGGCTGGGCAAGACCGTTTTCCTCACCACCCATTACATGGAAGAGGCCCAGTTCCTGGCCGATCGCGTCGCGGTGATGAGCGGCGGGCAGATCATCGCCTTGGGCCGGCCCGACGAGTTGGGCGGGCGCGATCTGCGTCCCGCCGAGATCCGCTTCGAGTTGCCCGTGGGGCTCGGGCTCGGTGACGTACCCGAGGTGCCGGAGCAGACGCGCTCGCTCGAGGGCGATCGCGTGGTCATCCACACGCGCCAGCCGATCCGCGCGGCGCAGATCGTCACCTCCTGGGCGCTGGAGGGCGACGTCGACCTGGCGCATTTCTCGGTCACTCAGCCCTCACTGGAGGACATCTATCTCGAGCTCACCGGACCGGGCGGCGAGCACACGCAACCGGTTCACGAGGAGGCTGTGGCATGAATGCCGTCCCGCAATCGACACTCGGCCGCGACCTCGGCCTGGTCCTGTGGCAGATCCGCTACGAGCAACGGGCCTACTGGCGCAACCGTGGCCGGGGCATCTTCACCTTCGTCTTCCCGGTCATGTTCCTGGCGATCTTCGCGTCGCTGGACAAGGGACAGACGATCTCCAGCCGCGGCAACATCCCCTTCGATGACTTCTACGTGCCCGGCATCCTGGCCTACGGCATCATCGCCACCACCTTCGTCAATCTGGCCATCGGCACGGCGATCCTGCGCGATCAGGGCATCCTGAAGCGCATGCAGGGCACCCCGCTCCCCCGCTGGGCCTACGTGGTGGCCCGCATCGGCTCGGCGTCGTTCGTCATGTTGCTGATGACCGTGCTGGTCCTCGTGCTCGGCGTGGCGGTGTGGGGCCTGCACTTCCG
Organism: uncultured Actinomycetota bacterium; assembly: GCA_963758035.1. Taxonomy (GTDB): domain Bacteria; phylum Actinomycetota; class Thermoleophilia; order Solirubrobacterales; family Solirubrobacteraceae; genus Palsa-465. The sequence goes on along the minus strand of CAVWTW010000006.1, from coordinate 1,712,929 downwards.
GGCCGGCGCACTGCCGGGACTGGTCGTCTCGCTGGTGCTCGGCACGGCGTGCTTCACCACCATCGGGATCGGGATCACCCAGTTCATCCCCAACGCCGAGGCCGGCCCGGTGGTGGTCAACCTGGCGGTCCTGCCGCTGACGTTCATCTCCAACATCTGGTTCCCGATCGATTCGCTGCCCCAGGCGCTCAAGACGATCGCCGGCATCTTCCCCATCAAGGCGCTGGCCTCGAGCCTGGAGTACGTGTTCGACCCGCGCTACCACGGGGCGGGGCTTGACGGCGCCGATCTCAAGACACTGGCGGCCTGGACGGTGATCGGCGTGGTTCTGATGATGCGCTTCCTACGCAAGCCCATGGGGGATGTGGCGTGACATCCCGGCGCCGGATGCTCCGCCCGCTGGTCCAGGGGCGGTGGGGTGGGGAGCATGGTGCTCCGGGCGGCGGTGGCCCGCAGCGGCCGTTCGGGGGCGCCCGGGTCCTGGGCATGTGCATCTGGCTGGCGTTCATCGTGGCCCCGATCGTCGACGCGGTCACCAACACGGGCACGCCGACCGAGCACTGGCTGGCCATCGGCGCGGCCGTGGTGTTCTCAGTCGTGTACGTGTGGCTGGCGCTGACGTGGTGGGAGGAGCGAACTCGCTGGCGGCCGATCGTCCTCACCACGGTGATGCTGGCCATGGCGATCGTGCTGACGGTCGCCGACAGGCCGAGCTGGGGGTTCCTGTTCACGTATGTGGCGGCGGTGATGGGCCTGGTCGTCCCGTCTGTGTGGGGGCTGCCCGCCGTCATCGCCGCCGCCGCGGTGGGCACGGCGTGCACGCTGATCGCGGGCGCGAACAGCGGCGTCGCCGCCGGGTACGGGGTGAGCGCCGTCGGCGTCGGCCTCCTGTTGGTGCTCCTGCGCGACCTGCGCATGCGCAACCAGGAGCTCAACGAGGCGCGAGCCGAGCTGGCCCTGAGCGCGGTGGAGGCCGAGCGTGAGCGCTTCGCCCGTGACCTGCACGATCTCTTGGGCCACAGCCTGTCCGTCATCGCCATCAAGGCCGAGCTGGCCGGGCGGCTCATGTCGATCGACCCCGAGCGGGCCGCCGCCGAGGTCGCCGACGTGGAGGGGGTGGCGCGCGAGTCACTGCGCGAGGTGCGCGAGGCCGTGAGCGGCTACCGCCAGCCCACGCTCGAGAAGGAGCTGGAGGGTGCGCGGGTGGCGCTGTCGGCAGCGGGCATCGAGGCCGACGTCGTGCGTGCGCCCGTGGCCCTGGACCCCGAGGTGGAGGCGGTGCTGGCCTGGGCGGTGCGCGAGGGCGCCACCAACGTCATCCGCCACAGCGGCGCCACCCACTGTCAGGTGCGCGTCCGGGCGGGGCTGGGCGACGCCGCCGTCGAGGTGGTGGACGACGGCGAGGGGCCGGCCTGCGCGCGCGGCGAGGCGGGGCAGGTGACCGGCAACGGCATCGCCGGGCTGGGCGAGCGAGCCGAGCGGCTGCGCGGGCAGATCGAGGCCGGAGGGCGGCCCGATGGGCACGGGTTCCGCCTCGCTGTGTCGATCCCCGTGACCGCCCCCGCCGGGTCATGATCCGGGTGCTCATCGCCGAGGACCAGGGCATGGTCCGCGGTGCCCTGGCCAGTCTGATCGGCCTGGAGCCCGACATCGAGGTCGTGGCCCAGGTGGCGCGCGGGGACGAGGTGCTGGGCGCTGCCCTGGAGGTGAATCCCGACGTGGCCCTGTTGGACATCGAGATGCCGGGGGCGACCGGTCTGGACGCGGCGGAGGAGCTGGCCGTCGCCCTGCCCGCGTGCCGGGTCCTGATCCTCACCACGTTCGGGCGGCCGGGCTATCTCCGCCGGGCGATGGAGGGCGGCGCCTCAGGCTTCGTCCTGAAGGACGCGCCCGCCTCCGAGCTGTCCTCGGCGATCCGCCGCGCCCTGCGAGGCGAGCGGGTCGTGGACCCGGGACTGGCGGCGGCGGCCCTGTCTCAGGGCGAGTCGCCGCTGACCCCGCGCGAGCACGAGGTGCTGGCCGCCAGCCGCGACCACGCCACCGTGGCCGAGTTGGCCTCGGCGCTGTACCTGTCGCCGGGGACGGTGCGCAACCACCTGTCCTCGGTGATGCAGAAGCTCGACGCGCGCAACCGGGGGGAGGCCGTGCGGGTGGCCGAGGAGCGCGGCTGGCTGTAGGGGGCGCCTCGCTCCGGGGGCCCGGCCCGGTGCAGAAGTGCGGCTGAGAGGAGTCGAACCTCCACGCCCGTGAGGGCACGGCGACCTGAACGCCGCGTGTATACCAGTTTCACCACAGCCGCTGGGACCGTGGAAGTTAGCAACTGTCCCGCGCCCGGAGAGCCCCAGCGCGCTGCCCGTGACGTGTTCGGTCACGCTAAGCTGGTGAGCCGTTCCGCCTCAAGGCCGAACGGACCTTCCCCGCCGCTATCGTCTAGGGGACTAGGACGCCGCCCTCTCACGGCGGAAACCCGGGTTCGAATCCCGGTAGCGGTACTTCTGAACCCCCGTGTCGACGGGGGTTTTCGCGTTTCAGGGGGGAGGCTGGAGACCCTCGCTGAGCTCCTGTGGAACCGGCGCGTGCGTCTTATAGGCTCGCGTCGTGATCGGACGTTTGGCGGTCGCCACAGCGAGGGAGCCGCACTAGCCGATTTGGCGCTCGTGGCCTTTCCACTCGCGGTCGCGTAGCTCTTTCTTTTGGATCTTGCCGGTGGATGTTCGGGGAAGCTCGGCAATCTCCACCGCCGCCGGGCGCATGTATCCGGGAAGGCGCTCCTTGGCGAAGGCGAGGATCTCCTCCTCGGAGGCCTGCTCGCCGTCGGTCAGCTCGACGAAGGCCTTCGGTCGCTCCCCCCACTTTTCGTCGGGCATCGAGACGACCGCGGCCGCGGCTACCGCGGGATGCTCAGAGACCGCACGCTCGACCTCGATCGTGGGGATGTTCTCGCCTCCGGAGACGATGATGTCCTTTTTGCGGTCGCGCAGCTCGATGTATCCGTCGGGATGGCGAACCGCCAAGTCGCCCGAGTGGTACCAGCCGCCGGCCAGCGTCTCCTCCGTTTGCTCCGGATCCTCGAAGTAGCCCGTCATGACGTTGTTGCCGCGCATCAGCACCTCGCCCAGCGTCTCGCCGTCGGCGGCGACCTCCTCGCCCTGCTCATCGATCACGCGGACCGGCTCCGCGATGACGTAGTGCACGCCCTGGCGCCCGAGTAGCCGCGCCTGCTCGTCGGCCGGCAGCTCGTCCCATCCCTCCTGGCGCTCGCAGATCGTGTATGGCCCGTAGAGCTCGGTCGCGCCGTAGACGTGGATCGGCCGGATCCCGATCTCGGTGAGCCGGCCGAACAGCTCGGCCGTCGGCGGCGACCCCGACACCGTGGTGACCACGGCTCGATCCAGCTTGTGGGCGTTCTCATCGTCCAGCAGCGACGCCTGAACCGTGGGCGCGCCGTTGTAGTGGGTGATGCCCTCAGCGTCGAACAACTCCCAGATGCGCCCGGAGTCGACCGTGCGCAGGCAGACGTGGCGACCACCGACCGCCGTCACCGCCCAGGTGAAGCACCAACCGTTGCAATGAAACATCGGGAGGGTCCACAAGTACACGCTGGTCGGCGTCAACTGGGTCTCGATCACCTCGCCCAGCGCATTGAGATAAGCGCCGCGATGGTGATACACGGCTCCTTTGGGACGCCCAGTGGTGCCCGACGTGTAGTTGATCGAGATCGGCTCGGCCTCGTCCTCAAGCCTGGTCGACAGGGGATCGGTGGATCCCTCCGCCAGGAAGTCCTCATACGGATCGTCGGGACGACCGGTGTCGTCGATCCGGACCAGTCGCTCGAACCCCTCGCCAGACACCAATTCCTCGAACTCGTGATCGACGAACACAAAGCGTGCGCCCGAATGCTCGAGAATGAACTGGACCTCCTCGCGGTTCAGGCGATAATTGACCGCCACCAGCACGCCGCCGGCCGCCGGAACCCCGTAGTGCGCCTCAAGCAGAGCGGGGATGTTCGGGGCGATGAACGCCACCCGATCGCCCTTCTCCAAGCCCGCGCCGAGCAGCGCGGACGCGAGCCGGCGCACCCGCTGACCCATCTCGCGATAGGTGTAGCGCCGGTCCTCGTGCACCACGGCGACTTTGTCCGGATAGACGAACTCGCTCCGCTCCAAAAAGCTCAACGGGCTGAGCTCGGTCCGGTGGGCCAGTCGAACGTCTGGTAAATCAGTGATCTCGGTCATGGATCCTTTCCCAGTGGGCAGGTTCTTGCCAAGCGACGCTGCGCAGGAACAGTCGTTCGCCGCACAGCGCCGCATCTTGCCGCCGGTTAGTGCCTGGCGAGAGACCCGACCGGGAAGATCGCCCGCTCGTATGAGACCTCGCAGAGCTCAGACAGAGCCAGATAGAAGGCGCATGCCGAGGCGGCCAGACCGAGGTAGCCGCCCCAGTGGATCAAGGTGGCGTGAGCCCCGTAGTTGCCAGCGGCGAGGAGGAAGAACGCCGCTACGAGAATCCCTATTGACAGGACGACGATGGCGTTCGTGCGGAACGACGCCACAAACATGACCACGGCGAATATCCCGAATGCGTACAGAAACAGCCCCAGTGCATGGCCCGTCTGGGCGGCCGGTACGGCCTTTAGGAACCACTGCGCCACGGCGAAGAGAGACAGCCAGAAGCCGCCAAAGCCAGTGAACAGGACGCCAGAGAAAGTGTTGCCAGTCCGTAGCTGAATGATGCCCGCGATGACCTGCGTGAGGCCGCCGAACATCAGCGCAACAGCGAACACCACTGGTTTTACAGCCGGTGAGATCAGGTTCGCGTTGGTCATGCTCAACATGAACGTGGTGACGGCGAAGGCCGCCAATGCGAGCGGCGCCGAGTTGCCCCAGTTCAGGGTCGTCGGACTCAGGGGCCGGCCTTCGAGATCAGCCTCCTGCAGGTCCGATCGCGTAGGGGCAGATCGCGGTCGGGCGGGTCGCCTGGGCGCGGAAATGGTTGCCATGAGGCAAACTCTCCTCTCTCTCGGCGCGAGACAAATCTCAGCACCGCTCCTCGTGACGAGCAGCCGGAACACACACCACGCCGGAACCTCACAAGCGAGGAGTACGCCCGTGCACCGCTCGACACTCATTTGCTAGTCCCGGGCTGTCCATCGTGGTCCGTCCGTCCCGGGTCGTCACTTCACGCTTACCCCCTTTTCCTCGATCGCACCCCTGTTTCGTCTAATCCGCTGCTCAGACCGATCGGGCGTGTCACCCACGCGACGTGGACCTGAGCCACAACCAGGGTTTGACCGCGTCGGGGACGTTTGGAGATTGACGGCGCTATAAGGCAGTTCCCATCAGGCGAGGATGTTCACCGCGCGTGCGACGACCAGCCCGAGAATGATCAGGGAGATCAACGCCTGCACGCCCATGCTCAGCTTGGCCCAATGCCGCAGCGGCATGACGTCGGTCGGGCTAAACGCGGTGGCGTTCGTTAGACCGAGGTAGAGGTAATCGAGGAACAGCGGTCGCCAGCCGGGCGGCGCGAGGGCCGGGTTCATGTGCTCCGGGAACGCGAGGTGAGGGTATTTTGCGGTGCGATGGGCGCGCGCGGCTGGGCCACCTGCATCGATCTCCCAGTAGGCAAAAGTGAACGCGATGATCGTTTCCAGCCAAACCAGTGCTCCGGATGAGAGCAACTCGTGGGCGTTGTTGAGCGCCTTGTTGCCATTCACCAACTCGACGGTCAGCACGACCGCCTGTGTTGTCGCGCTCACGACGAGCACCGCTAGCAGCCCGACGCCGATCGCGCGAGTCGCGGTTGACTGCCGGTCGATACGTCCCGGGTCGGCGATGATGTGCGCCACGAGCAGCAGCGCCAGCAGTGCCGGTTCGATCCACTTCGACAGCAGGCTGAAGCGATCGGGCAGCAGTAGAGGGACCGCGATCGCAATGCAGAGCACTATCGCCGGCGGCCACCGACTCTCTCCGCGGAGGTCGTCGACCTGCTCCTGAGTTGGGCGACTCCCCATCACGGACTCGGCTGGCTTTCAGTTGAGGGGACCGAGCCGGTAGCCCACCCCGCGGACCGTCTCGAGCGTAGTGGCGCGATCACCCATCTTCCTCCGCAGCCCGCTGACGACCGCCTCGACGACGTTTGAGCTGGCGCCTGTCCACTCGTGTCCCCACACCTCGCGCAGCAACTCCTCGCGGGTGACCGCGATGCCCTCGCGGCTCTGGAGGTGACGTAGGACGTCCAGCTCCAGGCGGCTGAGGTCGACCCCGCGGCCGTCGAGCACGAGCCGCCGTGCTGCCGGGTCCAGCACGGTGGGCTCGTCGGTCGCGAGCTCCCGCCCGACGACTTCGCTGAGCCAGCCGTCGATCGAGCCCGGCCCGAAATCGTTCATCAGCGTCCAGTGAGCGTCTTGCCCAATCTGGACCGGCGCGCCTGGGAGCGCAGCGAACCCGAGCGGAGCGAGCACGGTTAGCGCGCCATCGACGTCAGGCACGGGGAGGTACAGCCGTCGCAGGTGGGGACGGAGCTCCAGATAGGCACGCTTGACGTCCAGCCACAGCGTCGCCGTGGCGGTGTCGCCGGATGCCAGCGCATGGCGGTTGAAGAGCACGCGCTGGCGCGCGGGCACGGGAGCCCTGCGCAGATGCTCCATCCAAGCGGCAGTGACGGGGTCGCTGCGCAGCAACGAACGACTGACGTCCTGCGGCTGGCAGAGGCTCGAGAATCCCTGCACCACCCCCGCGGCGTCGCGCACGACCCGGAAGGCGTCCGGCGCCGAGCGCCACCAAGCGTCGACGAGGGCGGTCGCCTCGGGGCCCTGCTGGGCCGCGCTGATCGCTGTGATGGCTGCGTGATCAGCGGCGCGGGCGGGTTCGATCGTGAGCTCGTCGGAGCCGCTCGGGAAGAACGCATTGCGGACGATCGGGTTCTCGACGAGATAGAGCATGTCGGCGGTGTAGCGCCAGAGATCGGCCCGCCCGGCGGTACGCAGCTCGGCGCGCAGGCGCGTCCACGCGGCCCGGCGGTGGGCCCGGTGACGAGCCGGGTCAGATGCCTGGAGCAGCGTGCTGGTGGCCACGCGCACCGTGTCGTGAACAACCAGGCCGTCAGCGCCGAGCTCGACGAATGCGAGCGCGCGCAGCGCGCCGAACAACTCGGCCGGGTCGTCGTCCGGCAGCATCGCCTGCAAGAGGGTGAGTGTCGTACGGCGGACGACCGCGGCGGCGTCGAGGGCACGGCGGGTCATCGGATCGAGCCCATCGATGTACAGGCGGGCCAGTTCCTCGACCATTGGCCCCAGCACGGCGTCCTCCGGCGGCAGGCCCGGCCGTTCGGCGAGCGCGCCGGCGGCCAGCTGGAGCGAGAGGGGGTGCCCGCGTGCGACCCGAGCGACACGTCCGGCGACCGCACCGTCCACGCCGGCGCGGCGCAGCAGGGTTCGCGCCGCCTCGTCGCTCAAGTTCTCGAGCCGGATCGTTCGCAGCAGATCGCCGAGGTCCCGTTGCCACGCGGAGGGAGTGTCGCGCCCTGCCAGCAGGACACGCACGTTCTGGGGCAGCGCCGGTACGAATGACTGGCGCAGCCACGCTTCGAGGAGCCGTAACTGCTCATGCGTATCGATCGTCAGCAGGACGCGCGCGTCGCCCGCGAGCGCCCCGGTCGCGTCGGCAATTGTGGCCAGCGGTCTGCCGACCGCGTCTCCCAGCGACGTGAGGAAGCCGCGTTCGGTCGGCTCGAACTTGCGGCCGTCGAGGGCGACCACGAGCGTGCCGCTTGCGCGCGCGTCCACGGCGGCGGCCTGAAGGAGCGTCGACTTGCCAACACCGGCAATGCCATGGACGACGGCGACAAGCGGCGTGTCGCGCTCGACGAGCTCGAGTAACGCTGCCCGCTCTCCCTCGCGTCCGATCAGCGCGCCGGCGCGCTGATCGAGCGTCGACTGCAAGGTGCCCCGGCTCATCGGCTCCCCGGCGAGTCTACAGCGCCACGTTGCGGCCCACCGACGGCCGGTGGCCGCGGTGTTGGCGTCCCGTTCACCGGCGGCGTGTGATCTCTGTCGGCCGCTCGAGCACGCCGAACTCGCGTGTTGTCACGTGGGCCAGCCCGGGGTTTGCGCGCAGCGCGCCGAAGATCGGACCGTCGATATATGCCTCCATCGCTTCCCGGCTCTCCCAGGCGTACACGCCGCCGTATGTGTTCGTGGAGGGGTTTGCGAGCCACGCCTTCGCGCGCAGGCCGGGGATCTCGGTGAACGCCGGTGCCGACGCCTCGCAGTGCTCCCGGTAGGCGTCGGGGTCGAGGCCCGCGAGCTGGAACGTGACGACCTGGATGTGATCGGTGGGGTTCATGTGTGCCTCCTGGTTGAGGGAGGCGCAAACGTAGACCGGTGACGTGCCCGACTCGTGAGCTTTCCCTGAGAGGTTGCTGAAGGCAGGGTCCCGCGTGGCGGCGTAGCTCCGGCCAGCCTCAGAGATCCCTCATGCGCATCTCAGGAATGAGGGTCGATCCGGGCCTACGGTGCTCGGCACACGACCCCAAGGAGAACACCATGCAGACACTCGACCAGAGTCGCATCGAGACATTCGCCGGTCAGATCGCCACCGAGGTGGGCGCCGCGCTGAACGCCGCACTTGTCACCGTGGGCGATGAACTCGGCCTGTACCGCGCTATGGCCGACGCCCAGCCCATCCGCGCCGGCGAACTCGCGGCGCGCACCAACACGCACGAGCGCTACGTGCGCGAGTGGCTCAACGCCCAGGCCGCAGGCGGCTTCGTGACCTATGACAGCAGCGAGGACAGCTACACGCTGCCCGCCGAGCACGCATTCATCCTCGCCGACGAGTCGAGCCCTGTGGCCATGGCCGGGATCTTCCAGGCCGCGACCGCCGTGATGGACGGCCGGACGCGCGTCGCCGAGCGCTTCCGCACCGGTGAGGGCGTCGGCTGGCATGAGCACCACGACGGCCTCTTCTGCGGTACCGAGCGTTCCTTCGGCGCCAACTACCGCATGCACCTCGTGCCGGAATGGCTTCCGGCCCTCACCGGCGTCGTCACGAAGCTGGAACGCGGCGCCAGGGTCGCCGACGTCGGTTGCGGACACGGCGCATCGACGATCCTCATGGCGCAGGCGTTCCCGGCCTCGACGTTCACCGGCATCGACGTCCATGCCGACTCGATCGCCACGGCCCGCACACGCGCGCATGGCGCGGGCGTCGCAGATCGCGTGAGCTTCGAGGTGGCGGACGCCACCGGATACGGAGGCGGCGGCTACGACCTCGTGGCGTTCTTCGACGCCCTTCACGACCTCGGCGATCCGGTCGGCGCGGCCCGGCATGCCCGGGCGGCGCTGGCCGACGACGGGTCGTGCATGCTCGTCGAGCCGTTCGCCGGCGACCGGATCGAGGACAACCTCAATCCCGTCGGGCGCATGTACTACGGATTCTCGACGCTCCTGTGTACACCGGGGTCGCTCTCGCAACCCGGCCGCGCCGCGCTGGGCACGCAGGCCGGCGAGGCCCGCCTGCGCGAGGTGATGCTCGAGGGTGGCTTCGGCGCGGTCCGCCGCGCCGCGGAGACGCCCCTGAACCTGGTGCTGGAAGCGCGTGTCTGAGGGCGCTCGGAAACAGAGCAGGACGCCGCGCGTCACGCCAGCGCCGACGGGATTCGCCCGGACGGCGATCGGTGAAGCCAACCAGACGACACAAAGGATCTGATGAACCCCCATCTCAACTACCTCATGGCCACCGAGAGGACGGCAGACCTCGTGCGCTCGGCCGAGCAGGGACGGCGCACGCGCCCTGGGCGAACGGTCGAGCCGAACGACGCGCGACTCGGCCTGAGCGCGTACGTCTTCGCCCGTCTGCGGGCCCGGGTCGCCGGTGTCCAGCCGGCTTGCGGCCGCCCATTGGTTGCGGTTACGATCGGAGCAGGGGCCGATGCCGAACCATGTACGCGGAGCCGACGCAGAACCGTCCGGGAGGCCGGACCGGGGAGCATCCAGGCGCCGGACGGAGCCGACACTCACCACCGCAGCGCTGAGCCTGCAGCGGGCGGCTGGTAACCGGGCCGTCGGCGCGCTCGCCCGGGCCCTCGCCCGCTCGCCGCACGGGTCGGCGGCCAAGCAGGCCAAGCCGGCCGGGATCGCCTGCACGGTCGAGGACGACGGGACGATCCGGGCTGCAGATGGTTCGGCGGTGATCGGCTTTCGCGATGTCCAGGGCACCGCGTTCGCCACGCTGGACGGGAAGAGCCCGGGCCGCGACATCGGCACGCTCCTGACGCCCGACGGCAAGAAGACCACTCTCGTCGCGCTGCATGAGGTCACCCTCGCGGCCGCCTCCGGTGCGACGACGTTCAGCCCGAAGAAGCACGGGCACACCGTCGGCGTGATCGGCGGCGGCCCGCACCTCGACGAGGTCGTGATGCGGTCCGGCACGCCGGTCGATCCGGGTGCGATGCCGACGAGCGTGGCGCCCTCCGTGACCGTCGGCGCCCGCATCTCACTGCAGGGCGATGGCACGAGCATCTGGCGGCTGGTCAACTTCCCGAGCCGCGATCGCACCACCATCACGCCGACATGGGTGCAGTCCAACCACGACCGTCAGGAGTTCGCCGTCCGCCGGGGCGAGATCGAGAAGGAGGTCCAGAACCTGCCGGCGGACCTCGCCAAGACCTTCGAGGACGACGTCGACGTCATGGCGATGGTCTCGATCATCGAGGGTCCATGGAGCGGCAAGAGCCCGAGCTGGGACGTCGAGGCGAGTCTCGGTGTGTTTCAGTGGGGCGCTGAGAAGAAGACGAAGGCGACGACGAGCTCGTCCCTCGGTGGCTTCTACAAGACTCTCGAGGACCGCTCAACCGCGGCGAGCAAGATCGCCGCGAAGGACCGCTCGCTTACCGATCAGTTCTACGTCGACACCTGGAAGCAGGTGACCGACGCCGGCCTGTCGATCGCGGGAGGCACCCTGCAGATCGGCGGCAAGAACGCGACGGGCGGCGAGGTCGAAACCGCCCTCGAGGGCCCGATGGGGACCGGCAAGCTGCGCGCCTACCAACTGGTCGCGGCAAAGGACTGGCTGGACGACCTGCGGGCGAAGACCGTTCGTCCGATGACCTACGGCGCGACGCTGCTGCACACCGGCTTCTCCGCCGCCGGGCCCACGATCAAGGACGGCGATCGCAGCGTCAGGATCGACGCACCAGCCTGGGCGGCGACGGTCGGCACCGTCTGCACGAGCAAGAAGGCACTCGCGCTGATGGCGAACCTGCTGGTCAACCGTCCCGCGTGGGTCAACACGGTGGTCTGGCGGGCGCTGGCGCCGGACGATGTCTCGACGCAAGCGAGCGCCCTCGTGACCAAGCTGACCGCCGCGCAGGACGTCGCCGCGAGCGCCGCGGCCACGGCCACGGCAGCAGCGTCACCGCCGAGCACCCGAGGCAAGAAGAAGCCCGAGGCCAAGGCGAAGGCGAAGGCGACGATCACCGAAGCGAACGCCGCCGACGCCCAGGCGTACAAGGCGCTCCAGGAACTGGTCTTCCCGCGGGCGTCGGGAGCACCCACACAGAACGCGCTGTACGAGCGGTTGATGACGATCGCGCTCGAGATGTACCGGATCGAGAACACCAAACCCACCGCCGAGGAGCGCGCGCGGCGGCTGGTCACCACAGACGTGATCGACTGATGGAGGCACGGGAGCGCAGCGAGGACCCGAAACGGGTGCCCTCCCCGCCGCGGCCGGAAGGACGGCGTGGCGCCGGGGTATCCGTCCTCGCGTTGCAGAAGATGGTCGGCAACCAGGCCGTCGCCGGCCTCATGCGCCGGACGGTCGCCCAGCGCAAGCCGTTCGACGACCCCTCCTTCCACGCCGTGCCAGAGGGCGTGACCGCCGGCGCGTCCGCCCTGCCCGCCGGCACCACGCCCGCCGATGCGGACAGCGCGACGATCAAGGATGGGATGGTCGGTGGCGTCGACCGCGTCATGCTCGACGGACTGCCGGGGACGATGGACGACAGCTGGGGCGGGGCGGATCGCGGCCACGTGGCGGGTGTCAGCCAGGGCAAGCGAGGCAACCGTGGACGGGCGATCGCGGCGGTGCCACACGGCATGAAGGGCGACGGCCCGCTCACGCTGGTCGTCCACCTCCACGGCATGAACGTCGCCGCGGGACCCGGCACCTCGGGCATGCGCGAGACGGGAGATCGCCCCGAGGACGTACGCGACTTTGAGATCGAGCAGCAGCTCGACGCGTACGTGGCCAAGCACCCCCAGAGCCGCGTGGCGGTGCTCATGCCGCTTGGCGTGACGGTGCCGGGCAAGGCTGCGTTCGGAATCGACGACTGGGACGGCTACATCGACGCGGCGCTCGGTCAGCTGAACCTCTCCGCCGAGGCGGTCACCGTCTACCTCTCGGCACACAGCGGCAGCGGCTTTGAGCTGTCCGCGCGGCTCAGCAACCCCAACTGGGGGCTGAAGACCCATCGCCTCGGCGGGGTGTTCGCGTTCGAGAGCTTCCACGGCGCCGACATCGAGGCGTGGCAGAAGATCATCACCAATCACCTCGATGTCGACCTGAAGGAACTGGGGACCCACGGCGCCGGAAGTGCGGAGCAGCTGAGCTACCTGCGCGACAACGGGTTCCGTTTCGCCGCTTTCGCCGGCTCCGGCGGATACACGTCCAACCTGACGACACTGCGCAAGACGGTCCTCGCCTGGTTCAGCAAGCACAAGGGCGCGCTGGACGCGGCGACCGGGGGCAACGCGGACGTCCTCAACCTGCTCTGGCGTAACTACCAGGTGACGCTCGACGTGGCCGGCCACATGCAGGCTCTGTCGGCCAACAGCCACTTCGCGAGCGCGCTCGAATCGGTCGCGGACCGTGCTCCAGCACCGTCCGCCTCGCCGCAGCTCGCCCGGACGCCGGCGCAGAGACGCCCCGTGTCCACGCCGGACCGCGCGGCGGTCCGAACCCTTCAGCGTGACTCCCATGCCAAGACGAAGCCGAAGCCGCCGAGCCTCGACGAGCTCCGCCAAGCGGCCATCGCCCAGGCCACGCTCACGGAGGACGAAAGGGCGCTGGTCGCCGGAGAGGAGGCCGCCAAGTCCAGCCTCGGAGCGGTGGACGCGAAGATCGCCGACATCGAGAAGCAGCGCAAGAGCCACGCGATCACCAAGGAGGACGCGGCGACGGCCACGGCGCCGCTGAGGGGGGAGAGGACCACCGCCAACAAGGCGGTCATCGCGGCGGCCGCAAAGGTCGACAGGCGCATCCGGGCCAAGGCCGACATGGAGAAGGCGCTGGTGCAGGCGATGCCGGACCACGCCGACGACCCGAGCCAGGCGGTCGCGGCCTGGTTTGGCGACATCATCCCGGACGCCACCTTCATGGGCCATGCGATCGACGCGGAGGGGTCCCCCTGCCCGGGAGCCCACAAGGAGCTGGTGGAGCGACTGAAAGTGGCCGAGAACGATCTCAAAGCACAGGGCAAGACCCCCACGATCCACTCGATCGGCGGGCTGCGACCGCCGTCGCCCGCGACCGGCGGCACGCTGCCGAGCTACCACTGCTTCGGGCTCGCGATCGACATCGACGCCTCGGCGAACCCGTTCGTGCGAGGTGACAGCGAACCCGTCGTCCAGCGGGCGACGCTGTTGATGACCGGCCGCGAATACGACCCGCTCGGGGCTCCGAAGGCCGGCGTCCGAGCGCAGTGGGGCGACATGAAGGCTGCCTCGGACGCGCTCGCGGCGTACTTCGCGCTCCGCGGTGACGGCACCGAGGGGAAGATCGAGGCCCAGCTTCAGGCTCATCCGGCGGCGCGTGCCACGGGCGACGCCGCAGCCTGGAAGAAGCTCATCGAGGACGACTACACCAACCTCAAGCCGACCGACACATGGAAGCACGGGGACCCGGCGAAGGGGATGCTGTCGTTGGACTTGGACCTGGTCCTCGCGCTCACCAACGCCGGCCTGACCTGGGGCGGGATGTACCCCAGCCCGAAGGACGGCCGGGACCTCATGCACTTCGACTGGCGTCAAGGCACGATCCAGCAGCGGTGACTGCCCGTCGCTCAGGAAGCTCTCAGCTGATGGTGCTGGATTCCCAACCGACGATGGCCGAGGATGTCCAGCGGCCCGAAGAGCATGGAACCGCACGCCGAGCTCCACCCGATCGTCTCGCCGGCACACGGTCATCGTGCCGGCGGCGATCGCGCGTCAGTGGCGCCCAGTCCAGCGACATCACGAGTCGCGCGCGCGCTCATCGGCTGGATGTCGCCCGATGCGGCCGAGGCGGCGATGGCGTTGCTGAGAGACCAGGCGGAGACGCCGATTGACCGCCCCGGCCGAGCCAGAGCGGCCCGTGAGGCCGTCGCGGCTCGGGCGCCGTTCGCGCCGTCTGAGGACGCCGTGCACGAGCCCCCCGAGGCCCTGGCGCGCTACGGCGACGCTCTGCGGGAGCACCCTGGCGTCGCCCAGTTCATCGCTGAGGGCTGGAGCGTTGCCACGGTCGATGTACGCCGCGTGTGTCCCCTGCATCCAGTGGTGTTCCTGGACGGGGCGAGCGACCGCGTCAGCGCCGCAGACGCGGACGACATCATCTCGCTGGCGACCGTGGCTTTGCCCACCTCCGCGCCGCTGGACCTTCCGGTTCAGCACGATCCGCTGACCAACACCTTCACGGTCTCGTCGCCGAACCCGAACCTGAGGATCCTCGCGTCGTCCGCGGGTCAATCCTCGCTGGGAACTCGTGGCTTCGTCTTTCAGGTTGGGGTCACGCCGTCGTTTGTCAAGGTCGCCCGTGTCGGTGACCGCTTGATCCTGTGTGACGGCCACCACCGCGTGCTCGCGTTCGCGCGCCGCAACATCACCACGGTCCCTGCGCTGGTACGCCGCTTTGCGTCCCTCGAAGCGCTGCGCGTTTCGGCGGGCATGTTCTCTGAGGAGGTGCTGCTCGGGGACCGGCCCCCGACGATCCTCGACTACGTCGACGATTCCGTCTCCGCCGAGGTGGCTCGCCCACCAACGAACAAGGTCATCGTCATCCAGGCGCTGGAGCTTCGTCCTCTCAGCTGAGGGTCAATCCACGGCGGGCGGCTGGGCCAGGGCAGGGTCGGCGAGCGCTGGTCGGCCGTGTGGAAACGCGAGGATCTCTGGGCTCTGACGAACCCGGCTCCGACGGACCCGGCTCTGAGCGAGCCGGTCGGTGAGCGCCCATGTGGCGTAGCCGATCGAGCCGATCGTCCCGGTGACAGCGAGCAGGACGCCGGCGGCGGCGCTGGTGGCAACGCCGTGGGTGCCGAGAATCAGCACCGCGGCCGCTGGGCCGATACTGGGCCCGACCGGGAGCTGGCCGAGCGTGAACATCGCGATCAGCAACGCCATCGCGTCGAAGATCGAGACGTTCTCCCCGATAGCGTGAAGCATCAACCAGTTGCGCGCGACTTGTGCGCCGACCGCCACCAGCGTGAAGGCGATCAGCCGCCCGCGCGCCTTGTTTCGCATCACCGCAAGCCCCACCCACAGTCCCATCCGGTGGTGCTCGGAGAATCGGCGCAGACCGAGCAGGGCCCCGGCCATCAGTGCGACGGCGATCGCGGGTATCCACCATGAAACACCGAGCGGGCCGACGAGCGTGAAGGAGAACACCGCGGCGAGTGTGACCTCGACCGCGATGATCGGGACTTCGGCGGCGAGCAGCGCGGGCACTCGGGGCGAGCTGTGCGGAGCCACCCGCCGAAGTGACGCGATCCGAGCGGCCATCCCCACCGATCCGTTGACGATGCTCGCGAGGTAACCGACGCCCGCCGCCTGAAACAGAAGCCGCCGGGTGACGCTCCCGCCCGCCGCCCGCACCGACACCAGCCACGCCTCACTGCGGGCCAGGAGCGCGACGATCTGCAGCGCCGCAGCCAGCCCCACCAGTGAGATCGGCACGCTGTCGAGTGCCGCGACGAAGGCTCGGCGCCGTCCGGCAAGGACGAACCCCAGGATGCACGTGACGGCGAAGGCACCAAGCAGGCTCAGCAGAACCTTCCGGCGCAAGGCCAGATTCGAGTCAACAGCTGTAACGCACGCCCTGCTGTCCGGCTCGGACTCAAGCGACAACGGAACTCCGCCCAGTCAGCGGCTCCGGAGAATCAGATTGCCGCTGTCACTCGCTAGGCGCCCGCGTCAGGCTGGTGCTCCCTCGCGGTGACCGTATCAGTAAAAGCGCGAGTCAGCCACTCGGGCGAGCACTTGGCGCGCGGCACGTTCGCCCGTTTCGACAGCTCCGTCCAGAAAGCCGATGTTGTTGACCGACGTGTGCTCCCCGGCGAACAGGAAGCGCCCTTCCGCGGCGCCGGCCAGCTGGCCGTAGGTGTTGGCCTGTCCGACGCGGTAATAGGAATAGGCGCCTCGCACCCAGGGGTCGAGCGCCCAGTGATCCTCGTAGGCCCGACCGGTGTAGGCGTCGCTCGTCCCCGGGAAAACGTTGTCCAGTTCGTTCAGCGCCCACCGGACGTCGCGCGCCGGCGCCGCGCCGTGCGCCTTTCCAGTGATCCCGGTGCGACCGACCCGCCCGCCTGGGAACGCCAGGTACAGAGCGGGACTGGCATTGGGCCCCAACTGGACGACGTCGTCCCAGCCGCACGCCAGGCGCTGCCATTCCCCGTAGGTGGCGCCGCTGTAACCCAGGGCGGGCCAGGTCTTGTGGCTGAGCTCGAGGTGGATCTTGGCGTTGGTGCCCATACCCATCGTTCTGATGACATGACGTTTCCGGCTCGAGAGCCCGGAGTGCGTGAGCTCGACGTCGCGCAAGGTGCTGAACGGGAGCGCGAGGACGACCAGATCAGCCATGGTCTCCACGCTCTTGCCCGACACGTCGAAGACCAGTCTGACCGCATGGTCGGCTCGCTCTCGAATAGCCACGAGCACGTGGTCGTGCCGGACCGTACGGGGCGGAAGCTGAGCGATCATCCGGGACACGAGCTGGTCGTTACCGCCCACGATGTGGAAGCGCTCGTCGTCGCCTGGGAGCGGCTGCAGCGATGCGCGAGAGTTTCCGATCAGGAGGTAGATCAAGTCCTGGGCGGACTGGTCGCCCGGGTCGCCCCCGTTCTCAGTGACCGTGTTGGCGAGCATCAGCTTGCCGAAGCGGGTGCCCGAGCCGATCGCCGTGCTGTCCAGCCACTCCGGCACCGACATGCGATCCAGCCGCGCTGCGCCGGCGTCGGTCTGCAGCTGCTTTGCGGCGGTCCTGAACGCCGGGAAGCCGACGTCATGCCAGTCGGCGTTGGCCTCGGCGTAGGAATAGAGGCGGCCGTCGACGAAGAAGACCTCCTCCCCGTTGGGTAGGTCGCCTCCGTTCACGACCTCCTGCCTCAGGCCGAGCCGCGTCGCCAGATCGCGCACGGCCGTCTGGTTGCTGTTCAGAAACGATCCACCGTGCTCGGTGATCAGGCCGCCTGAGAAGAAGTCTCGCAGCGTCCAACATCGCCCACCGGCCCGCACCGGATGTGCCTCGTACACGGTGGACGGGACCGGGCTGCCGGAACCCTGGGTCCAGAGCATGTGCGCGCACCGAAGTCCTGCCAGGCCCGCGCCGACGATCGCGATCCGCGGGCTCGCGGACGCCGGCGCGATGCGTCGCGCCAAAGCCGCCGCGGGACCGCCGGCGAACGCCGCCACGCCGGCGAGGCCGCCGACACCGATCAGAAGCTCGCGCCTCGTCTGGCTGTCCGACCCACGCGCACCAGTCTGGCGGGCTCGAAGGGCCTCGACCGCCTCCAGCACGTCGGGCACCGGCATGCCGGTGCGCTCGGAGTGCCGGTGCGCAGCGAACAACCGCCGCGCCCACGTCATCCCCGCCGAGCGTGCCTGACGGCCTCCTGGGGCGCCGGTCCCAACCATTCCCGAAGACTAACCCGCGCTCGCCCTAGTCTCCCGACGATGAATGAGCTCATCTCACCGGCGGCCGAGGAGTTCGCGGCCGCGCACACCACCCCGTTTGACGGCGCGCTGGCCGCGGCCTCGAACTGGACTCGCGCAAACACGTCATGGCCGGGGATGATGGCCGGCCTACCGGAGGCGCGACTGCTCGAGGCGTTGATCGTGATTTCGGGCGCTCGCTCGGTGCTCGAGCTTGGAACGTTCACGGGCGTTGGCACGCTGGCGATGGCCGCCGCGCTGCCCGAGGGCGGCCGCGTCGTAACCCTCGAGCTTGACCCCGACAACGCAGCCGTGGCCCGGCGCCACATCGCAGCGAGCCCGCTCGCGGACCGGATCGAGCTGATCCAGGGCGACGCACGCGAGACGCTGCCGCCGCTACCGGGACCCTTCGACCTCGTCTGGATCGACGCCTGGAAGACCGACTACCCGCGCTACCTCGACCTGGTGGTGCCCAAGCTCGCGCCGCGCGGGATCATCATCGCCGACAACATGTTCCGCGACGGCGCCACGCTCCCTCCCGCCGCCGACGATGAGGCGACCCGCGGCATCCTCGACTTTGGCCGCCGGGTGCAGGAACACGAAGGGCTCCACAACGTGCTCCTGACCGTCGGCGACGGGCTGTTGCTCGCCTGGCCGCCGGTAACAACCGCTTCACACGATCCACAGGCGCACACCCCCCCGCCAGGGGGCGTCTCTCCTTGAGAGACTCTCGCGGGCGCGCCATCCTGGATTCGTGCTGCCCCGAGCCGGCGCGGCCGGCCGACTCGGGCACGCGGTTCCGAACGTGATCAGACGTCCGGGATGTGACCAGGCGCGCGTCAGCGCGCGGAAGTGAGAGACGTCGGCGAACGAGGAGCAGCGATGACCGCAGAGCATCGGCGGCTGGAAGAGAATCGGACTGGCTCGGCGCCCTGGCTCGCCTGGGGGCCGTATCTGAGCGAGCGACAGTGGGGCACCGTCCGTGAGGACTACAGCGCCGATGGCGACGCTTGGGACTACTTCCCGCATGACCATGCGCGCTCACGCGCGTACCGCTGGGGTGAGGACGGGATCGCCGGGATCTCCGACGAGCGACAGCGTCTGTGCCTGTCGTTGGCGATGTGGAACGGGGTCGATCCAATCCTCAAGGAACGGATGTTCGGACTCACCAACAGCCAGGGCAATCATGGCGAGGACGTAAAGGACTACTGGTTCTACCTGGACGGCACCCCGACTCACTCCTACATGAAGATGCTCTACAAGTACCCGCAGCGCGAGTTCCCCTACGACGAGCTGATCGCCACGAACGGCCGGCGCAGCAAGGACGAGTTCGAATATGAGCTCATCGACACGGGGATCTTCGACGACAGCCGGTACTTCGACGTGTTCGTCGAGTACGCAAAGGCGGCGCCCGATGACATCCTCGTTGAGGTGACGGTGCACAACCGCGGCCCCGAGGCTGCGACCTTGCACCTCCTCCCGACGCTGTGGTTCCGCAATACGTGGATGGACGGCCGCACGGATGCACCGTCGCTGGAACTGGCGTCGGTCGCCGGTGGAGCGTCGACGGTACGGGCGTCCCATCCGGAGCTCGGCGAGTGGGTCTTGTCCTGTGATGAGTCGTCTGAGCTGCTGTTCTGCGAGAACGAGACCAACAACGAGCGTCTCTTCGGCGCCCCGAACGTCGCCCGCTACGTGAAGGACGGGATCAACGACTACGTCGTGGCCGGGGCCACCGCGGCGGTCAATCCCGCGCACGCAGGGACGAAGGTGGCCGCGCTGCACAAACTCGCACTGGAGCCGGGCGGGAGCGAACGCGTCCGGGTGCGGCTGACCTCAGCTGCGGCTCGCTCCAAGAGCAGGTCGTCGGCGAAGCCGCTCGGCGCCGGTTTCGACCGGGTGCTGGGGACGCGTCGTGGCGAAGCCGACGAGTTCTACGCGACGGTGGTCGACTCTTCGCTCAGCCAGGATGCCGCCAACGTGATGCGCCAAGCGCTCGCCGGCATGCTGTGGAGCAAGCAGTACTTCGAGTACGACGTCCATACCTGGTTGCGTGAGCACGGCGTGAATCCGTGGTCGGTGCACGCCCAGAGCACCAGCGTCCGCAATGCCTCCTGGTTTCACCTCGATGCCGGCGACGTCATCTCCATGCCCGACAAATGGGAGTACCCGTGGTTCGCCGCCTGGGATCTCGCGCTGCAGACAGTCCCGCTGTCGCTCGTCGACGTCGATTTCGCCAAGGGGCAGATGGAGTTGTTCCTCAAGGACCGCTACCTGCATCCCAACGGGCAGATACCGGCGTATGAGTGGAACTTCAGCGACGTCAACCCGCCGCTGCACGCGTGGGCGGCGCTGTACCTGTATGAACGCGAGCGGGAGATACGCGGTGAAGGTGACGTCGAGTTCCTGGAGCGCGTGTTCCAGCGACTGCTGACGAACTTCACGTGGTGGGTCAACCGCAAGGACCCGGATGGCCGGAACCTGTTTCAGGGGGGCTTCCTGGGGCTCGACAACATCGGGGTGTTCGATCGCTCGGCGCCGCTTCCGGGTGGCGGCTCGCTCGAGCAGGCCGACGGGACGGCATGGATGGCGTTCTTCAGCGCGTCGATGCTCCAGATCGCGCTGGAACTGACGCGGCGCGATCTCGCCTACGAGAGCATGGCCGCCAAGTTCGCGATGCATTTCGTGTGGATCGCCGCCGCCATGAACCCGCCCGACGGCGATTCGCTGTGGGACGAAGAGGACGGCCTGTACTACGACGTGATGCGGCTCCCCGACGGCAGCACCCAGCAGCTGCGCGTCCGCTCGCTGGTCGGCCTGCTGCCGATGTGCGCGGCGACGGTCATCGATTCTGACCTGCTCGATCGCAACCCTGAGCTACTGGCGCAGTGGGAGGCGTTCATCGAGAAGTACGAGGACTCGATTCCAGCGCTCAAGCAACGGCCGGGCCCGAGCGTGGGGGGCAAGCGCCTGGCGTCGCTGGTCGGCGAGAAGCGCTTGCGCCGGATCCTCGCGATCATGCTCGACGAGTCAGAGTTCCTCAGCCCGCATGGGATCCGCGCCATCTCGGCCTACCACGCCGAACATCCGTACGTCTTCGATATCGCCGGACAGGAGTTCCGGGTCGACTACGAGCCGGCCGAGTCGCACACGGGAATGTTCGGCGGAAACTCAAACTGGCGCGGGCCGGTGTGGTTCCCGATGAACAGCGTGATCCTGCGCGCCCTGCGCCAGCTGTATGAGTACTACGGAGACAACCTGAAGGTGGAATGCCCAACCGGCTCGGGCAACGAGATGAACCTGCTCGAGGTCGCCGAGGAGCTCGGACGACGCCTCACGTCGATCTTCCTGCGCGACGAGGACGATCGGCGCCCCGTGTTCGGAGGGATCGAAGCGTTCCAGAGCGATCCCCACTGGCGCGAGCTGCTCCTCTTCCACGAGTACTTTCACGGGGATAACGGCGCCGGCCTGGGCGCCAGCCATCAGACGGGCTGGACGGGCCTGGTCGCGCTGCTCTACGCACAGTCGGCCTCGGCCGGGGCCCAACGTGAGCAACCGGCCACCGAGCAACCGGCCACCGAGCAACCGGCCACCCCGCGGACACGGGAGGAGGTCTCGCCATGACCGTCGCCGCGACAAGTCAGGCGCTCGCTCCCGCGCAGACGGCGCAGCTGGGCGCCCACTGTGACGGCAGCGGCGCGACGTTCGCCCTGTTCAGCAGCGTGGCGGAGGGGGTGGAGCTGTGCCTGTTCGACGAGTCGGGCAAGGAGACGCGGTGGAGCCTTGACCAGGGCGACGCGGGCGTGTGGCAGGGCTACCTGCCGGGGGCGCGGCCGGGTCAGCGCTACGGCTTTCGGGTGCACGGTCCGTGGGACCCGTCGTCGGGCGCCCGTTGCAATTCGGCCAAGCTGCTCCTGGACCCCTATGCGCGTGCCATTGCCGGTGAGGTGCGCTGGGACCAGGCGGTCTTCGGCCACGCGGCCGATGACCCGAACCGAGCCGACGACAGCGACTCAGCCCCGTATGTACCCCGGTCGGTGCTGACGGCCGAGGATTTCCAGTGGGGCGATGACCGCCGACCCGGTCGGCCGATGGCCGACTCGATCTTCTACGAGGTCCACGTGAAGGGCTTCACCAAACTCCATCCCGACGTGCCCGAGGAGCTGCGCGGCACGTACGCCGGGCTGGGGCATCCCGCCGCCATCGCGCATCTGCAACGGCTCGGCGTCACCGCGGTGGAGCTGCTCCCGGTGCACCAGTTCGTCCACGACCAACAGCTGGTGGCGCGTGGTCTGCGCAACTACTGGGGCTATCAGTCGATCGGATATTTCGCCCCGCACAACGGCTACGCCAGCACCGGCGACGGTGGCGGCCAGGTCGACGAGTTTCGGCAGATGGTGCGGGCGCTGCATGCGGCCGGGCTGGAGGTGATCCTCGATGTGGTGTTCAACCACACCGCCGAGGGGAGTGAGTCAGGGCCCACCCTGTGCTTCCGCGGCATCGACAACGCGACGTACTACCGACTGCAGGACGACCGCTCCCGCTACGTCGACGACACCGGCTGCGGCAACACCGTGGACCTGCATCTTCCGCACCCGCTGCGTCTGGTGATGGACGCGCTGCGCTACTGGGTCCAGGAGATGCACGTGGACGGTTTTCGCTTCGACCTGGCGGCCAGCCTGGGCCGCGGGGTGAGCGACTTTGACCCACATTCGTCGTTCCTGGAGACCGTGGCGCAGGACCCGGTGCTCGCCCAGGCCAAGTTGATCGCCGAGCCGTGGGACATCGGCTCCTACGACGTCGGACAGTTCCCGGCCGGCTGGAGCGAATGGAACGGCAAGTACCGGGACACCGTGCGTGATTTCTGGCGCGCCACGCCCGGCACGCTGCCCGACTTCGCCACTCGGATCAGCGGGTCCAGGGACCTCTACGGCCACGGCGGCCGCCGACCGACCGCCTCCGTGAACATCATCACCGTGCACGACGGCTTCACCCTGGCGGACCTCGTCAGCTATGACGCCAAGCACAACGAGGCCAACGGGGAGCAGAACCACGATGGCACCGATGACAACCGCAGCTGGAACTGCGGTGTGGAGGGCGCCACAGATGACCCCGCCGTGCTCGAATTGCGGGCCCGCCAGCGCCGCAACTTCATCGCCACGCTGATGCTGTCAGAAGGTGTGCCGCTCCTGCTCGCCGGCGACGAGTTCGCCCGTAGCCAAGATGGCAACAACAACGCCTACTGCCAGGACAATGAGCTCACCTGGTTTGACTGGCAGGCGGTCGCCCAGAACACCGATCTGGTGGGGTTCACGGCTCGCCTGTGCCGCCTGCGCGAACAGCACGCGGTGTTCCGGCGCCGCCAGTTCTGCACGGGTGCCCCGGCCCACGAGGGCGGTCGCGACGACCTCGACTGGTACCGCCCGGACGGCATGCCGATGAGTGCGGAGGACTGGGGCGCGTCCTACGCGCGGGCCGTCACGATGGCGCTCAGCGGCGACACCGGCGACGATGCCCCTCCCGACGATCCGTTCCTGCTCATGTTCAACGCCTGGTGGGAGCCGATCAACTTCAGCGTGCCAGAGGCACTGCGGAACCTGGGGTGGCACCTCGAGATCGACACCGCCCGTCCGGCCGAGTTCGGTCGCCTCATCGACGCGTCGGCTGCCGTCCCGGTGACCGAACGCTCGCTGGTGATGCTGCGCGGCACGCCGCTCCCCACTTGACGCCGATGCGCCCGGGACTAGAGGTGACGTGAGCGCGACAACCCCAGGGCGGGGCCCAGCCACGGCAAGTTGGGTGGGCTCTCCGCGCGCGTTCATCGCTCCGCTGGCTCTTGCTCAGTTCATCTGCAGCTTCGCGGGCTCGAACATGAACGTGATGATCAACGACATCAGTCACGACTTGCACACCGATGTCAAGGGCGTGCAGACCACCATCACACTGTTCCTGGTGATCATGGCGATCTTGATGATCCCGTGCAGCAAGCTGACCGACCGTTGGGGCCGCAAACGGTGCTTTATCGGGGGTCTGACGCTCTATGGGATCGGGGCGTTGGTGAGCGCGATCGCGCCGTCGCTGGGCGTGCTGATCGTCGGCAACTCGGTGTTCGAGGGTGTGGGCACCGCGTTCTTGATCCCGCCCGTCTACATCCTCACGACGATGGCGTTCACCTCACTGGAATCTCGGGCGAGAGCTTTTGGTGTGATCAGCGGACTGGGCGGCATCGGCGCCGCAGCCGGACCCCTGATCGGCGGCCTCATCACTTCGGCGATCAGTTGGAGAGCCGCGTTCGTGTTTCAGGCCTTGGTGGTGGGAACCATCATCGTGCTCAGCCGTCGCGTGTCGGATCCGGTCGCGCCTGACCCCGACCGCCCGTTTGACGCGATGGGGGCGGTGCTGTCGGCGATCGGGATGTTCTTTCTCGTCTTGGGGATCCTGCAGGCGGGTGTCAACAACACGCTGCTGGTCATTTTCCTGGCGATCGGGGTCGCATTACTGGCGGCGTTCTTCTTCTACATCCGGTCCCGGGAGCGCGCGGGCAAGACCGCGCTTCTCTCGACGGAACTGTTCCGCAGCCGGATCTCCAACCTTGGCCTGGTCACGCAGAACCTTCAGTGGCTGCTTCTGATGGGCGTGTCATTTACGGTCTCGGTCTTTCTCCAGACCGAGCGCCACTACAACGCCATCAAGACCGGCGTGATCTTCACCGCGGCCACCGTGGGCGTCCTGGTCACATCACTCGCGGCGGAGCGACTGGCAAAGAAGTACGCACAGAAGACCCTGATATCGGCCGGGTTTGTCATGACCGCGGCCGGCATCGGGCTCCTGCTGGGCCTGGTGAGCGCGGCCTCGTCGAGCGCCTGGGCCCTCGCGCCCGGCCTCCTGGTGATCGGCCTCGGCCTCGGCGTGATGCTGACCCCTTCGGTCAACCTCGTGCAGTCGGCCTTCCCCGAAGCGAAGCAGGGCGAGATATCCGGGCTGTCGCGCAGCGTCTCCAACCTCGGATCGTCGTTCGGTACCGCGATCGCTGGGACGATCCTCGTCTCGAACCTCGTCTCCGGAAACGGGACCTACGTCGCGGCGATGATCGTGCTCGCCGTTGTCGCCCTCGCCGGGCTTGGCATCGCGACCCGCCTCCCGTCCGAGCCCTTCCGTGCCGCCGACACCGGGGTCGCGGCGTCCGGCGCGGCCGCAGCCGCGCTCGACACCTCGGTCTGACTGGGCGGCGAGGAGTTCGCAGTGTTGCCGCCCGACACCCGAATGACGTCCGGCAGCGCGTCGCCGCCTAGCCGTCGGCTGAGATAGCGTAGAGCGAACCAAAATACGCGCGCGCTCGGGAGTGCATATGACCCTCATCGTGGATTTCACCACCGTCTCCACCGCAGGTCTGGAGTCGTCGCCGGTCGCGGCGGCGCTCGCTGGTCTGCGGGCGAACGAGGCGCGGTACTTCAAGAACAAGTACGACCACGTGTTCACAGTCGAGCCCGCGAGCGAGGCCAAGGCGACCGTCGACTGGGTGCATCGCATCCTCGAGGAAGAGCGCGACATCGTCATCTCGTCTCGTCCTCTGGAGGCGACGGAATTTGAGGTCGAGGGCATCCGGATGGCGTATGTCTTCTACGAGAGCGGTCTCTCAATCAACGTGATGTACACCGTTGCCGATGCCACGAAGCGGGCCGTCGGCTTCAAGCTGTCTGACGGCATGGAGGTCCCCGCGGAGCTCGCGTCGCGGTTCAAGTTCGCGAGGCAGAGATCGAAGCTGGCCGGAACCATTCGCGGTTCGTACTTCAACATCAAGAACGAGTACTGACCTGACGGACGGACAGGTCGCGAACGACCACCGGCCCCTCAGGGCGCTCGCTCAGCGACCGGTGGGCCGATGTGCCGCGCCGCGCGTGAAGCCCGCACGTCGTAGCCCGCCACGCGTGGCGTCGCGCCCCGCGGCGTTCGGCGATGGCGGCGTCCGGCGGACGAGCAGGCGCAGCGCCCGATCGTTCGGACCGTCTTGCTCGCGTTCGCTCAACGTACTCGGATCGACCGTCCGAAAGAGTGGACCACGGACCGGGTCGACCACCGCGACGATGACCTTGGATCGGCTCGGCCGCTCGAACACCAGCCCATCGAGCTGCGCGCTGCCGTCCGCCACTTTCACGAGATCGCCTGGGCTTGCCGCGTCCATGCCCATGAGCTTAGCCTCGACCGGTGGGGTCTAGCGCCGCGACCACGGAGTGACCGGACGTTCCAGGCGCGTCCCGTCGACCACGAGGTCAACCCGTTCGTTGAAGAAGGCGATGCGGTCGGTCACCTCGGCAGCCTCGCGCAGAGGGGCGGGATAGCTCCAGGCGATGTCGTCCTCGCCTTCCAGCGACCAGTAGGTGGCCTGCCCTTTGTAGGCGCAAAGGGTCCGGGTGGAGCTGGGCTTCAGGAGTCCCTCGCTGATGTCCTCGGACGGTAGGTAGTAGCGGACCGGCAGTGGAGCCTCCAGGAGCAGGTACGGTCGCGTGGATGCGGCCAGCAACTCTCCGTCGCGTTCGACCCGCACCGACCGCGAGCTGTGCACGATCTCGATGCGATGAAACGGGTCGCGGGGGTGCCCGACGTTACGCTCGTCCTCCTCAAACCACTCGTCACAGGCATCGAAGTCGACGATGACGTATCCGCTCAGGGCGTCATCCGCGGGTTGAAAGGCCGCCGCGGGCCGCTCGGCGCCGGCAACGCGCAGGTCGAGCGCCGCACCAGCGGTCGTGTGCACGGCAAACGGAACGCTGGGGTCATAGACAGGGCGGTCCCCCATGTGCGGGACGGCCACCTCGGGTGGCGCCGGCTCGTCAGCCGCGGGCTCGGTTGGAGAGCTCGTGAGGCCCTCAAGTTCCTCTGCCGGAACGGCGTAGCTGGGCACGACCCGCTTGGGCTCCCAGACCAGCAGTGCGTGTTCGGTGTCGATCACCACCTGACCGTCGATCACCCCGCGAATCCGCTTGTCGACCGGCTCGTAGCGAAGCTGCCCCAGACTGCCCATCAGGATGTCCCGAACCATCGTCCCCATGAGAACCAGAATCGCACACGCCACGCGGCACGACAAGGGACATCACGGGTGGCCGCCACCGCAGGCTGACGGCGGCCATTACGCTGCGCGCATGGTCGTCGACCTGCGCCATTTCCGCTCATTCGTGGTCGTGGCCGAGGAGGGGAACATCGGGCGGGCAGCGAGCAGGCTCTTCATCACCCAGCCCGCACTCTCGCGCCAACTCCAGCACCTCGAGGAAGAGCTCGGCGTGGCCCTGCTCGTGCGTGTGCCGCGGGGAGTCGAGCTCACGGATGCCGGGCGCGAGCTCCTAGACAAGGCGCGGACCGCGCTCGAGGCCGCCGAGCAGGCGCTCACGATCGGCAAGCCGGTCGAGCCGGCCGGGCAGCTCGCCGTGGGCGTCTCGATCGCCGGTCACCTCGATCACTGGTTCGGGCTCGGTGAGGCGTTCACCGCTCGCTATCCGCGCGTCGACGTCGAAATCCACACCGCGTTGAGCGAACTGCTGCAGCGTCAGGTGGTTGTCGGCGAGCTCGACGTGGCGATCGTGCTCGAGCCCAACCGACTTCCGGGACTCAGCTACCAGCTTGTGCGCGCGGAGTCGCTGCGCGTGTGGATGCACGCGGCGCATCCGCTCGCCGATCGGGCCGAACTGAGGCTCTCGGATCTGGACGGCGTCTCGGTAACGGTCATGGGCGGGTCGGCGGGGAGAGCGTCGGGGTTCAACGCGAGGATCCGCCAGCTGTTCGCGGAGGCGCATGTGACGCCGGTGTTCGTCGAGACGCCGAACCTCCTGCCCTTCAACGCGATGCGCGCGCCGGGCGCGCTGACCGTCTCGATCGATGTGGGTTACCCGGACGAGGTCGCCCGCGTGCCGCTCGTCCCACCGGCGTCGATGCATTACGACGTCGTGCACCGCACCGATGTCGCCACGGCGGCAGTGCGGGCGTTCGCGGCATTCGCCGCGCGCCATGCCGCGAGCGCATGAAGCTGGCCCAATCGGCATTGGATCCGCGTCGATGGCGGGCGTACGTTGCCCGCCATGAACACCACTCCGAACCCCACCACCCCCGACACGGTCGTCCTGATCCACGGCCTCTGGCTCAACGCGCGCAGCTGGGATCCCTGGGTCGAGCGCTACGAGCGGCGCGGCCTGAAGGTGATCGCGAAGAGTTGGCCTGAGATGGACGGCGACGTCGCCGCTCTGCGCTCGGACACCTCGGCCTTCGACGACCTCGGCGTCGAGGCCATCATCGATCACTACACGCAGATCATCAACGGCCTCGAGCAGCCGCCGATCATCATCGGACACTCGTTCGGCGGTGCATTCACGCAGGTGCTGGTGGACCGTGGCCTCGGCGCCGCGGGCGTGGCGATCGACTCAGGCCCGGTCAAGGGCATCCTCAAGCTGCCGCTGTCGCAGCTCCGCTCCGGCTTCCCGGTCCTCAAGAACCCGCTGAACCGCCACCGAGCGGTACCGATCACCGCGGCCGAGTTCCACTATGCGTTCACCAACACGCTCAGCGACGAGGAGTCAGAAAAGGTGTACGAGAAGTACTGGGTACCCGGCCCCGGCCGTGTGCTCTTTGAGGGCGCGCTCGCCAACCTCAGCCCACATTCGCCCCTCCACGTGGACTTCCACAATGCCGATCGCGCGCCCCTGCTGCTGATCGCCGGCGGCGACGACCACACCGCTCCGCAGGCGACCAACGAGTCCAACTACAAGCACTACAAATCTGACGCGGTGACAGAGCTCAAGGTCTACCCGGGGCGCCCGCACTTCCACGTGGGACTCGAGGGCTGGGAAGAGGTCGCGGACTACGCGATCGACTGGTCACTCGGCCACGCCCGCTGAGCCCGGCCATGGACCTCGGACTCTCTCAACATGTGGCGATCGTGACCGGTGCCAGCAAGGGCATCGGCCTGGCGATCACCAAGGCGCTGGCGGCGGAGGGCGCACACGTGCTCGCCGCCGCACGGACAACGGACGCGCTGGCCGGAATCCCGGGCGTCACGCCGGTCGCCGCGGACCTGACTGACGGTGGGGCCGCGGGGGACCTCGTCCGCCGGGCGATGGACGACCACGGTCGGCTCGACGTCCTCGTCAACAATGTCGGGGCCGTGCGGCTGCGCCTCGACGGCTTCCTGGCGCTCGGCGACGCGGACTTCCAATGGGCGCTGGACACGAACTTCTTCACGACGCTGCGGATGACGCGCGCCGCGCTCGTGCCGATGGTCGACCAGGGTCGCGGCGTGATCGTCAACATCGCATCCGTCAACGCGTTCTTCCAGCCGGACGGCGCGACAATCGACTACGGCGCGGCCAAGGCAGCCGTCGTCAACCTCACGAAATCGCTGGCGCAGGAGTTTGGACCGTCGGGGATCCGCGTCAACGCGATTTCCCCTGGACCGGTCGAGACCGACCTGTGGCTGGGTGAACACGGCGTCGCCGCGACGGTCGCGGCAATGACCGGCGTCGACGCCGAGACCGCCCGGGCCCGTGTCGTCGCGGGGATCGGCGGATTCGCCACCGGCCGCTTCACGCGCCCCGATGAGGTCGCGGCGCTCGCCGTGATGCTCGCGTCCGATCAGCTGGGGAACGTCACGGGCGAGAACGTCATCATCGACGGCGGACTGATCAAGACGACCTGATCGGCAGCCGTGCAGCGGTCAGCGGTCGCTCCAGCCGGCGCCGGTCGCTTCGTACTCCTCGACCCGTGCCTGCATCAACGCCTTCAGGAGCTCGATCGGCAGCTCGCGCTCATACGGGAGCTTGATGAAGCCCTCGCCGGCGTCAAAGCCCGCGTCCTGGACCGCCGCCTTCTGGGTGGCGAAGAACGGGGGAGGGAAACGCAGGGAGCAGTGGTTCTTGTAGCTCTGAAGCATCCACAGACTCGTCTTGTCGGCGCGGACGTAGACCGGCAGATTCCACTTCAGTTCCTCTCGCGCCTCCGGGTCGGCGGCGCGGCTCAGTTCCCGGAGAGCGTCGAGGTGCGGCCGCTGGACGTCGGTGAGCTGCGCGAAGAAGTCATCGACGCTGGCTCGCTTGGGACTCGGCATGGCGTCAGCCTACCCCCGGGCGGGGCTCTCACGTCGTGATGCCGGCCAGCACCAGATCGACGGTGCTCTCGACGAGCGCCTGATCGACGGGGCCGTGCTGGAAGAGGGCGCGGAAGTAGATCGGTGCCGCGAGGGCGTCGAGGACGAACTCCATGTCGATATCGGGTCTCACTTCGCCGCGGTCGATCGCGTGCTGAAGCGTGGCCCGGGTGGTGGCGCGCCGAGGATGGAAGACGCGCTCAAAGAACTGTGTCTGGAGGTCGTGGTTGGCCGGAAGATCGGCCACGACGGGGAGGAGGACGTGTCCGAGGGCTGAGTCGATGAACGCGGCGGCGATCGTGGCGATGCCGGTGACCAGATCGGCGCGCAGGTCCCCGGTGTCAGGGGTCGGGGTGAGGCCGATCGTCGACGCGATCGCGTCGGTGACGAGGTGCTGCTTGGTCGGCCAGCGCCGGTAGATGGCGGGGCGGTAGACGCCGGCCCGCTTGGCCACGGCCCCGATGCTGAGCTTGGCGTACCCGACCTCGTCGAGCAGCGCGAGGGTTGCCGCGATCACCGCGGCGTCGATCTCGGGATCGCGCTGGCGCCCGGCCGCCCGGCCGCGGGCCGGCGGGACGAAGGTGGACGTTCACTGTGGCTCGGCGAAGACGGGGGCGGGCATCAGCACCACTCGCCAACCGTCTGGGTCTTCGACGGTGACGCCGCCGTTGGCGGGCCAGAACGGGTTCTCCGCCTCAACCATCTGACCCCCGACTGTGGCCAGCCGGGCGGCGACCTCGTCCACCGCGTTGCTCTCGTCGAAGTAGAGGACCAGCAGATTGTCCTCGGTGGGAGCGTCGCCGGGGCTTCCGTCGCGGTGGTGGGTGAACTCGAGGTGGTAGTGGCTGCCGGGCAGACCGAGCATGACTCCGCTGTAGCCGTCGTGCTCATCGAAGCGAAAGAGCTCGGGCAGCCCGAGCCCGTCGCGATAGAACCGCACCACCTCGTCAAGGCGGTCCGTCGGGCGGGCGACGCGGACCTGACAGACGGGCAGGGCCGATGGCCAGGGAGGGTGAGGGGGAATCGTTTCGGTCATGAAAGCTATTGCAGAAACCGTGGGTAAATCAGTACAGAACGAACTGTATCAGAATGCCTCCGCGCGACACCGTGTTCCGCCCCGGGATAATGCACCCGTGGACGCCGTCGCCGACTACCGGACAGCCTCGGAGGCCAACGACATCGATGCGCTCGTGGAGACCCTGGCGCCCGACGCAGAGCTGGTCTCGCCGCTATCGGGGCACATGGTGTTCCGTGGTCGCGACGACCTCCGCGTCCTGCTCGGTGCCGTCTACGGCAGCGTCACCGGCTTGCGGTGGCGAGAGGAGATCGGTGCCGGTGCCGCACGAGTGGTGGCGGGAGACTGCCGCATCGCGGGGCTGCGCTTGGGTGACGCGATGATGCTCGAGCTCGGGCCGGATGGCCGGATCACCCGCATCCGGCCGCACCTGCGGCCGTGGCTGTCACTCAGCGCGTTCGCGCTGGTCATCGGTCCCAAGCTGCTGGCGCACCCGGGCGTCCTGTGGCGGGCGCTTCGCGCCGGCTGATCGCTACTCGAGGACCTGGTCGAAGAACTCGAGCGGCTCCACCGCAGCGCGCAGTTCGTCGGTGAGCGTGCCGTCGACCATGACGAACACCATCCGCACCGGCTGATCGGACCGGTTGGCCCACGCGTGGTTGGTCCCGCGCTGGACGACCGCGTCACCGGTGCGCACCAGCGTCTCGGAGCCGTCGTCGAG
Source organism: uncultured Actinomycetota bacterium (assembly GCA_963758035.1). Lineage (GTDB taxonomy): Bacteria > Actinomycetota > Thermoleophilia > Solirubrobacterales > Solirubrobacteraceae > Palsa-465. Next base: position 1,681,164 of record CAVWTW010000006.1, on the reverse strand, counting down.
CAGTAGCCATGTCTCACCTTCGAGCACGATGCCGACGTCCACGGTCTGCGTGCGGTGCATCGGCGACTCCGCGCCCGGCTCCATCACGGTGAAGCGAACCCCCACGCCGTCGGCGGGCGGCGGTACCCGCACGGGCCGGTCCGTCGGCTCAGGTTCGGTGGCCGCGATCGGGGCCGGCGTCGCGTCGGTGTACCAGACCTCGTGAAACGCGGCGGTGCCAACGTCGAGCGTCTTGGGCGTCGGCGCGTCAGAGAGGACGACCGACTTCCCGGAGGCGTCGTGGCCGGTGACGATGCGACGCGGCTGGCTCATCGGTGGCACATCAAACCACAGCGCGGCGCGCAGCGCCCGGTTCCAGCCGGCTCATCAGAGGCGAGGCTTGACTCGACAGGACGGTCCGGCCGTCCACACTCCAGCCGCGGGTAGGAGGCCTGCGGCGCGGCAGCGGCCGGCCTGACTCTGTGGCACGTCCACCGCATGCAGGGATTATCTGATCCTGTTGCTTTCCAACCAGATCCCCCACTCCACGTGTGGGAGGCAGATAGGTTGACGGGCGACCCGAGACGTGGGTAAGCGTCGACGGAGCGATCGGCCAGTGCCCAGCGGGAGACGGCGTAGCGGTTTCCCAGCTGCCCTGGACTTGGCGAATGCCCAACAGGAGACGCAATGCCGACTCGCCCACTCTCACCAACGCTTGTTCGTTCGTGCCGTTCGCGCGCCGATGCCGAGGTCCTCATTGCCGCGTGGCAGCAGGACGGCGACGGTGGCGCGCGCGACGCGGTGTTCGAGCAGTTCTTTCCGCTGGCCCGAAGGCTGGCCCGTCGCTACCGCACCCCGCACGAGCCCTTCGAGGATCTGATCCAGGTGGCCTGCGTCGGGCTGCTGGGGGCCATCGAGCGCTTCGATTCAAGCCGTGGGACGAGTTTCGCGAGCTTTGCCATTCCGACGATCCTCGGGGAGCTCAAGAAGTACTTCCGTGACACGGGCTGGGCCGTCCACGTCCCGCGGGGCCAGCAGGAGATGGCCCTACACATCGAGCAGGCGGTCCGGGAGATCGCTGCCGGGACCGGGCGCGACCCGGGCGTCCGTGAGCTCGCCGAGTACCTGGAGGTGAGCACAGAGGACGTGCTGGCCGGACTGGACGCCGGCAGCGCGCACTACACCATGTCACTCGATGCCCCGGCGACGCCGGTCGAGCACGACGATCCCGACCGTCTGATCGACACGATGGGTTCCGAGGACGACGGTTATGCGCTGACCGAGACGACGGCGTCGCTCGCCGACGCGATCGCGCGGCTGCCGTATTGCGAGCGCCGGGCGCTGTTGCTGCGGCTGGAGCGCGATCTCAAGCAGAGCGAGATCGCCGCGGAGCTCGGTTGCTCACAGATGCAGGTCTCTCGGCTGCTGCGGCGGGCCGTCCTTGGCCTACGCGAGATGGCCGTGATCGCCTACTGAGGCGGCCACAGGCACCGGTGCCGACACGCGCTCGGTGGGCGACGTCGCCGCCGGCGTTAAGAAATCGTTTATCCCCGGCCGAAACGGCGCAGATGACCGTCGGTATGACCAATGTGCCCGCCGCGCGGTTTGAAGAGACGGCGACCCAGGAGGGCCGTCAAGGGCTCCTCGACAGCGTGGGGACGTTCGTTGAGGGGTGCGGGATTGAGACGATCGACCGCGAGCGGATCGCTGCCACGCTGACGGTCATCCTCGCCGTCGCCGCCGGACATGCCTCCTCGCGCGACGACATGCGCATCACGGTTGTCGCCGACGTGATGCCGGCCGATGTGCAGCTCGTGCTCCGCCTGTGCCCGAGAAGCCTGTCCGCGGGGGAGGGCGGCGCGGACTCGATCGGCGGACTCGAACTGTGGGTCAGCTTTCCGCGAGACTGACCGCCGGCGCGCCCGGTCTGATGCGTAGCGGCCGAGCGCATGGGTAGTCATGACGCACTCCCCCTCCGATGAGATTGGAGCACGACATGGCAGACGAACTGAAGGGCAAGACGATTGCGATCATCGCCACCGACGGCGTGGAGCAGGTGGAGCTCACCGAGCCGCGTAAGGCGGTCGAGGACGCCGGGGGGACCACGATGCTGCTGTCGCCTGAGACCGGTGAGATCCAGGCGATGAACTCGGACATCAACCAGGCCGACACGTTCACGGTGGACAAAGCGGTCAGCGACGTGTCACCCGACCAATATGACGGCCTCATCCTGCCAGGGGGCACGGTCAACGCCGACCGGCTGCGCCTGGAACACGAGGTGGTCTCGTTCGTCCAGGAGTTCTTCAAGTCCGGCAAGCCCGCCGGCGTGATCTGCCACGGGCCGTGGGCGCTGGTGGAGGCCGATCTGGTACGCGATCGGACGCTCACCTCGTTTCCCAGCCTCCAGACCGACATCCGCAACGCCGGCGGCAAGTGGGTCGACGAGGAGGTCGTGGTGGACCAGGGTCTGGTCACCTCGCGCAACCCCGATGATCTGCCGGCGTTCTGCGCCAAGATCGTCGAGGAGTTCGCCGAGGGCAAGCACGAGGTGGCCTCGGCCGGCGCGACCGCCTGACGCGCACTACACCGGAGCCGTCGTGGTCACGCCCGCGCGCAGCGGGCGTGAGCGCACGGCCCAGCGCGCGGCGGGCCTGGCGACGGCACCGGCGGCTGCGAAGGCGGCGCCGAGGACGAGCCATCCGGTCACGCCCGCGGGCACGACCGCGCCGGTCATCAACGCGGGCGAGAGCATGATCGCCAGAGCTTCTCCGGTGGCGAAAACACCCTGATACTCGGCGGGCCGGTCCGCCTGCATCAGCGGCACCGAGAGCCCCCACGCGGCGGCGACGAACCATAGTTCGCCGAGCACATGGGCGGCGGCGCCGGCAAGGAGCAGGGCGATGGCCAGCAGCGAGCTCTGCCCGGCCGCGAGCGCAAACATGACACAGCAGGCGGCGAGGCTGAGACCCGATCGCAGGGCGGCCACGGACGCCGGCCGCGGCGTGTCCGCCCCGCGGGAGAAGCGGACCTGCATGGTCGCGATGGCGACCGAACTGATCAGGATCACCACGCCCGCCAGGGCGTGCGGCGCGCGGGTGCGCGTCGCGATCCAGAGGGGCAGGCCGGCCGACAGGAGGCCCCAGCACAGCGTCAGCACGCCACAGATCGCCGCCAGCGAGGTGTAGGGCAGATCGCGAAACGCGCCGAGGCGCGGACCGGTGTGCGTCCGCACACATGGCGGCACGTGTGGGACCCAGCGCAGCGCGATCGCGTAAGCCATATAGGACAGGCCGTTGAAGACGATGGCGGCTTGGAAGGCCGGGCCGCTGCCCAGGGCGATGACCAGCGCCCCCACACCGGCCCCGACGGCGTCGCCGGCATGGCCGCAGGACCGCAGGCAGGCGAGCGCCCCCACGCGCCCCTGGGTCGGCGCGAGCTGGGTGATCAGGGCGGCGCGCACACCGGTCTTACCCTGATCGCAGGCGGCGGTGGCTGCGGCGACACCCAGCACGGCCGCGAACGAGTGGCAGAGCAGAAACCCGAGCACGGCCAACCCCTCTGCGGCGAGGAGCGCCGCGTAGACCTCGCGCGGTCCGCGGCGATCAGCCAGTCGCCCCAGCGGTGCCGGGCTACAGAAGCCGACCGCCCCGGCGATGCTGAGCGCGATGCCGGCCTGCGCCCCCGACAGCCCGATGCGCTGGATCAGATACAGCGCCCAGATCGTGAACCAGAGGCCGCTGCCCACCGCTGAGAGCGCTCCGCCGGCCGCCAGGGGGCGCATCCGCGGCGGTAGCTCGTCAAGACCGAGGCTACGGGCAAGCATGACGACAACAACCATTCACGATCATGTGAACTGTTAACTGCACCATTCACGACTGGCTGAAACATCCATGTATCATCGGGGCCATGGTTCGCACCGCCGGCAGGGCCGACGCTCGCGTTCAGCTTCTGGTCGAGTTGGCCGACGAGACCCGGTTCGCCGCCCTCGAGCGCTTGGAGCGCGGTCGCGCCTCGGCGAGCGAGCTGGCCGCGGCCCTGGACGTCGGCCCCACGCAGCTGGCCAACCACCTGCGTCGGCTGCGCGAGGCCGGCCTCGTCCGCGCAGAGCGCCAAGGGCGGCTGACCATCTACGAACTCGCCGAGCCCGGGCTGCGCGAGATCTTCTCGATGCTCAACGGCCTGCGCGGCAGTCCGGCGCGCGCCGGGGGCGAGCCCCCCGCTGCGGCGACGTGCTACGACCACCTGGCCGGACGTCTGGGCGTGCAGCTGTTCGACTACCTGCGCGACCGTCGTGCGCTCATCGGACGCCTGGGCGAGGGCGAGGTCGAACTCGGCCCGACCGCGAGGGCGGAGTTCGCGCGGCTCGGCGTCGAAATCCCGGAGGCTCGGCCGCGCCGGATGCGGGCCTACGCATGCATGGACAGTCTGGTCGGCCGGCCGCACCTCGGGGGGGAGCTCGGAGCGCTGCTGTCCGATTCACTGAGCAAGCGCGGCTGGATCCGCCCGGCTGAACGCCCCCGACGCCTCACCCTCACGCCCTCCGGACGGCGCTCCCTGGGGCGGATCGGGATCTCGGTCCCGGCCGGCGACGACGGCTAGGTCGTGGGCCAGAGCACCCGTTGCAACTCGAGCAGCTCGATGACCTGCCGTACCTGTGGCGACAGGGTCTCGTCGATCTCGAGCGTGCGGCCCTCGCGGCGGGCGTCGGAGACGGCGCGGACCAGCTCACCGAGGCCGCTGCTGTCGATGAACTGCAGTCGGCGCAGGTCCAGCAGCACCGGGGCCCCGCGCTCGGCCACCGCCTGGAGATGCTGTTGGAGCTGATCGGCGCCGGCGATGTCCAGCTCCCCGACCAAACCAAGCCGAATCCGCCCGGTCTCCTCGGGATACTCGTCGATCCAGAACTCGCCGTCGGGGACATCCCCGGCCTCCGGGTCGGGGACGGGCGAGGCGCCTGGCACGAGGGGGTCAGGCGACTCGTTCACGTGCGTCGTCGGTTGAGAGCCCGGTCGCTGCCATGAGACCGGGTAGCCTGGCGGACCGCGGGATCTCTGTCAACCGCGCTGACGGTCAGGACGCGAACGATGCCCCCGCACGTTTGTGTCGGCACGTACGGCTTGGGTAGTCAGCCCGCGCCGTGTTGCGGTCTCCGTCTCGCCACGCCGTGCTCCGCGCCCTCGCAGTCCCCGCGATGGCAACGGCAGTGGCCGGCTGCGGCAAACAGTCGATCCTCAGCACGCGCAGCAAGCCGGCGCACGACATCGCGCTGCTGTGGTGGTGGATGTTGGCGGCGGCCACCGTGGTGTTCCTCGGGGCGGTAGCGCTGCTCGTAGTCGCGTGGTGGCGGCGCGACCGGCCGGGGCTCCCGTTTGTCGGCGAACGCGAGGATCTGTCGCAGGGCATGGTCCTGGTGTTCGGGATCGCGGTGCCCCTGGTCGCGCTCGTCGCTCTGTTCGGCGTCTCTGACGTGTATCTGGTCGGCCAGACGGCGCCGCCGAACCCCAGCAGCACGCGGCTGACGATTAATGTGACCGGCCATCAGTGGTGGTGGGAGGTGCGCTACGGGGATGGCCGGGCGGTCACGGCCAACGAGATCCACATCCCGGTTGACACCCGGGTCAACGTGGTGGCCACTACCGCGGACGTCATCCACAGCTTCTGGGTGCCGGCGCTCAACCGGAAGATCGACATGATCCCGGGACTGCGCAACCGGGTGCTGCTCTACGCCTCCCAGCCGGGGGAGTATCGGGGTCAGTGTTCCCAGTTCTGCGGGGTGCAGCACGCCAACATGGCGCTGGAGGTGTTCGCGCAACGGCCCGCGGCCTTCCGGGCCTGGCTGGCGGCGCAGGCGCGGCCCGCGGCGACGCCGACGACGGGCCGAGCGGCCGCCGGGCGCAGCCTGTTCATGAACGCCCAGTGCGCGAGTTGCCACACCATCGCCGGCACCTCCGCGCAGGGCACAATCGGGCCCAATCTCACCCACGTCGGCTCCCGGACCTCGCTGGCGGCCGCTGAGATTCCCAATACGCCGAAGTGGCTGGCGGCGTGGATCCGCAACCCACAGAAGGTCAAGCCGGGCGACCGCATGCCGGACCTGGGGCTGAGCTCGCCGGAGATCTCCGACCTGGTCGCCTACCTGGAGTCCCTCAAGTAGATGGCGACCGTCGTCTCACCCGGCGCTCGGCGCTACGTCGAGGAATTGGACCGCCTGTGGACCGAGCGACCGGGAGTGCTGGGCTGGCTGACCACGACCGATCACAAGCGGATCGGGATCATGTACTTCTTCACTGCGCTGGCGCTGTTCGGCGCCGGTGGGGTGGAGGCACTGCTCATCCGCACCCAGCTCATCGGGCCCAACGGGCACCTCCTCTCGCCCCAGGCCTACGACGAGGTGTTCACGATGCACGGGATCACGATGATCTTCCTGTTCGTGATCCCGATGACCACGGGCGCGTTCGGGAACTACCTCATCCCGCTGATGATCGGGGCGCGCGACATGGCCTTCCCGCGTCTGAACGCGCTCTCGTACTGGATCTATCTGGGCTCGGCCCTGTTCATGTACGCGGCGCTGCTGCAGGGCCACGCCCCCAACGCCGGCTGGTTTGACTACGTGCCGCTGGCCTCCAAGCAGTTCGATCCCGGCAACAACATCGACTTCTACGGCTACGGCCTGATCTTCAACGGGATCTCGAGCACGATCGCCTCGATCAATTTCATCGTGACGATCTTCAAGCTGCGGGCGCCGGGCATGTCGATCAACCGGATGCCGCTGTTCTGCTTTGCCTTCCTGGCGGTGGCGTTCGCGCTGCTGTTCGCCTTGCCGTCGTTGAGCGTAGCGGCCCTGTTCTTGGAGCTGGACCGCCAGTTGGGCTTCCACTTCTACGATGCCGCGTTCGGGGGTGCGCCGCTGCTGTGGCAGAACCTGTTCTGGATCTTCGGCCACCCTGAGGTCTACATCATCATCCTGCCCGCGTTCGGGATCGCCACGTCGATCATCCCGGCGTTCGTGCACCGCCGGATGGTGTTCTTCCCGCTCGTGGCGCTGGCCGAGATCTTGGTCGCCTTCCTGGGCTTCGGCGTGTGGGTGCACCACATGTTCACCGTGGGGTTCTCCACCTTGACCACGGTGTACTTCGCCGCCGCCAGCCTCATCATTGTCATCCCATCGGCGATCCAGCTGTTCGCGTGGATCACCACGATCGTCACCGGGACGCCCGACTTCCAGACGCCACTGCTGTTCATCGTCGGGTTCATCATCTACTTCATCATTGGCGGCCTCTCGGGCATCACGGTGGCGGCAATCCCGTTCGACCAACAGGTACATGACAGTTATTACATCGTCGCGCACTTCCACTTCGTCATCTTCGGGGCCGCCGTGTTCCCGATCCTCGGCGGGATGTATTTCTGGTTTCCCAAGGTCACCGGCCGGCTCTACCACGAGCTGACGGGAAAGGTGAGCTTCTGGCTGACCTTCGCCGGGACCTTCATCACCTTCTTTCCGATGCACATCGTCGGGATCCTGGGGATGCCCCGGCGCAACTACACCTATCCCTCCGGCCTGGGGTGGGCGTTGTGGAACTTCATCGAGTCGATCGGCGCCTACCTGTTGACGGCGGGGCTGGTGCTCATCGTGGCCAATCTCGTCTACAGCTACTTCCGTGGCCCGCGGGGCACGCCTCCCTACGAGGGCGACACGCTGGAGTGGTCCACCAGCTCGCCGCCGCCGCCGTACAACTTCGTGGTCATCCCGACGGTCACCAGCCCCTATCCGATGTGGGACAAGGAGGACCGGGAGCGCGACAACCGACGGCTGGCCGCGGGGGAGGGGATGCTCAACCTCGCGCACGAGACGCCGGCGACCACCGCCCAGGACGCCGAACTCGACGAGATCCTGACCATGCCGTCGCACTCGGCGTGGCCCCCCGTGACCGCCCTCACCCTGACGGGGATCTTCGCCATGCTGGTCATGGGGCACTACTGGATCGCCGCCGGCTTCCTCGCCCTGGGCGGGCTGACCCTGCTGGGATGGCACCAACACGAGGAGCAGGCATGAGCGACGCCAGTGCCGGCGAAGTCCCGCGTCCGGCTCGCGCGGCCGGCTCGCACGCGGCCGCGACGGTCGATCGCGGTCGCCGGTCACAGCCCAGCGGCTGGTGGGGGATGGTCCTGTTCGTGTGCTCGGAGGCGACCCTGTTCGGGACGCTCATCGGCAGCTATCTCTACCTGGACTTCGGCGCGCGTCGGTGGCCGCCGCCTCCGATCACCGCGCCCGAGATCGCCGGTCCGACGATCGCCACCGCCGTCCTGGTGGCCACCGCGCCGCTCATGGCACTGGCCGCCGCGGCCGCGCGGCGCGGGCGGCGCTGGAGCACCGTGCGCTGGATCGTGGTGGCCATGATCGTCCAGACCGCCTACCTCGCCGCGCAGGTCCTGCTCATCCGTCATGACCTGCGGCAGTTCACCCCGCAGGGCAGTGCCTACGCCTCGATCTACTTCACGCTGCTGTTTGCCCATCACGCCCACGTCCTGCTGGGGCTGCTGCTCGACGGGACCGTCATCTACAAGGTGGCGCGCCATGGCCTGACCAGCTACTGGCTGGTCGGTGTGCGTGGGCTGGCCCTGTACTGGTACGTGGTGGCCGGGCTGGCGGTTGTGGTCCTCTTCACCGTCCTCTCACCCTCGTTGTGACCCGCACGCCGCCGACAGCGCTGGTGTGGTTCGGGGTGCTCGGCGGCGCCGTGGCCTGGGCGACGCAGTTCGTTGCCGGCCTGGCGTTGACGTTCGCCCAGTGCAATGCGCCCCCGGGGCGATGGCAACTGCCCGTGCAGACCTGGCAGTCTGCCCTGTCCATCGCCGGGGTCCTCGTCGGGCTGGCCGCCGTGACGGTGTGCGTGCGCTTGTACCGGCGCACCCGCGATGGGGACGGCGTGGCCGAGATCGAGCGCCGGGGCGAGGGCAGTCCGCCTCCCGTGGGCCGCGTCAACTTCCTGGCCACGACCGGCCTGCTCGTCAACGCTCTGGCGCTGGCGATCATGATCATGACCGCGATCGGCGCACCGCTGTTGCGCCTGTGCCAGCAGTCATGACCGTGCGGCGCCGCACGGTCGGCTTCACGCTCGCGGCGACGCTCGCCGTCGGAGCGGTGATCGCCGGCGCCGCCTCCGCGCAGCCGCAGAGCGGCATCGTCCGGCCGACCACCGAGCCGGCGAAGCCGAGCGTGGCGCTGGGCGCGCAGCTGTACGCGGGCAACTGTGCAAGCTGCCACGGCATCGCCGGCTCGGGAATCAGCACTCCGCGGCCCGGCGCTGGCGACCTCCTCGGCGAGGGGCCGCCGCTGAAGGGCGTCGGGGCCCTGGCCGCCGACTTCTACCTGCGCACGGGCTACATGCCGTTGTCGAGCCCGCACGATCAGCCGGGTCCCGATCGTGTCCTGTTCGCCGGTAAGGAGATCACGTCGCTGGAGCGCTACGTGGCCGCGCTGGGCAAGGGTCCGCCGGTCCCCCACCCCGATCCCGGAGCGGGCTCGATCTCCGATGGGACGCAGCTGTTCACGCTGCACTGCGCCGGTTGTCACCAGGAGCTGGCGCGGGGCGGCTTTGTCACCGGCGCTGTGGTGCCGCCGCTGCAGACGGTCAAGGCCACCCAGATCGCCGAGGCGGTCCGGATCGGGCCGTATCTGATGCCGCGCTTTCCGCGCAGCGAGATCTCCGACACTCAGCTGAACTCGATCATCCGCTACGTCCTGAGCACCCGCCATCCCGATAACCGCGGCGGGTGGGGGATCGGCAACCTCGGGCCGATTCCGGAGGGGCTGGTGACCTGGTGGATCGCCGCCCCATTGCTGCTGTTGTCCTGCCTGGCCGTCGGAAGAAGGAGGCGCCGCTCGTGAAGCTCTGGCAATGGCTGTTTGCGCTCGTCTTGGGTCGTCTGCTGCGCCGCCGGCCTCCTCCGCCGAGCTCGCCCGAGCAGCGGGGCCGGATCGTACCGGCCGGCACTCCGCAGCGCTCCGCTGAGAACCTCGTCCTCGTTCTCCTGGGACTGGCCGTGCTGTCCGCGCTCGGGTTCATCGTCACCTACGCTGAGTTCAGCAGCAGGGGCATGTCCAACGCGCTGCTGGGCATCTGTCTCGGCGCGAGCCTGGTATGCATCGGCGCGGCGCTGACCGTCGTGGCCAAACGCCTGGTGGTCACAGAGGAGCTCGAGGACGAGTATCCCTCCGAGCATCCCGCCAAGCAGCGGGAGGTCGCCCAGATCGTGCACGAGAGCGGCTCGCGGTTCACGCGCAAGCGGCTGCTCGTCGGCGCCGGCGCAGTGGCCGGCGGCACCCTGGGGCTGGCCGCCCTGACGCCGGCGCTGTCGCTGGGCCCGGTATGGGACACGGCGCCGCTTGACCAGACGCCCTGGCGGCGCGGCGTGCGGCTCGTCGATGACGCCGGGGTGGCGCTGCGAGCCGCCGACATCCGCCATCAGAGCTTCTACACGGCGTTTCCCGAGGGCGCCGATCGCGAGCTGCTCGGCGCCTCGCTGGTGGTGATCCGTCTGGAGCCGGACAAGCTGCACCTGCCCGACGGGCGGGCGGGCTGGGCGCCGGAGGGGATCATGGCTTACTCGAAGATCTGCACCCACGCCGGCTGCGCGGTGGCCCTGTATCGCAACCCGAAGTTCCCGCCGACGCAGCCGTCACCGGCGCTCGTATGTCCGTGTCACTACTCCACCTTTGACCCGTTCACCGGCGGGACGGTCACCTACGGGCCGGCGGGGCGTCCGCTGCCGCAGTTGCCGCTGATGGTCGACGACGCCGGCGATCTGAGGGCGGCGGGCACCTTCTCGGCGCGCGTCGGGCCGTCATGGTGGAACGTCCGGGAGCACCCGACGGGCACATGACCGATCCGTTCGCCGAGCCAGTCCGGTTCATCGACGAGCGCACCGCGGCCGCGCCGCAGATGCGCCGGTTCATGCGGTACCTGTTCCCCGATCACTGGTCGTTCCTGTTGGGGGAGGTGGCGCTCTACGCGTTCGTGGTGCTGATCGCCACCGGCATCTACCTCACGCTGTTCTTCGATCCCAGCACGGCCAAGACCGTCTATCACGGCGCCTACGCGCCGCTGGACGGCGTGCGGGTGAGCGACGCCTACAAGTCGGTGGTGGACATCTCGCTCGGCGACAAGGCGGGGCTGCTCATCCGCCAGACCCATCACTGGGCGGCGGACGTGTTCGTCGCCGCGATCCTCATGCACCTCATGCGGGTGTTCTTCACCGGCGCGTTTCGCAAGCCGCGCGAGCTGACCTGGATCGTCGGGCTCATCCTGCTGTTCACGGCGCTGCTGGAGGGCTACATGGGCTACTCGCTGGTCGACGACCTGCTCTCGGGCATGGGGCTGGCCATCGGCTACGGGGTGGGCCTGTCGATCCCCGTGATCGGGGGGCCGGCCATGCTGGCGATCTTCGGCGCGCCCTTCCCGGGGGGTCCGCACTTCGAGTCGCGCCTGTATATCGCGCACGTGCTGCTGGTCCCGGTGCTGCTGGCCACGCTCATCCGCTTGAATCTTCTCTATGGCCGCCATCCCTCCCAGTCGCTAGAGCCTCGCGCACACCCGGCGGTCGTGGAGTGCCGCTGTTCCCCGGGCAGGCGCCGCGGTCGCTGGCGCTGATGTTCTTCGTCGCGGGCCTGCTGTTCCTGCTCGGCGGCCTGGTCCAGATCAATCCGATCTGGCAGTGGGGTCCGTTCGAGCCGTGGCTGGGCACCAACGGCGCGCAGCCCGACTGGTATCTCGGGTGGCTGATCGGCGCGCTACGTCTGATGCCCGGGTTCGACGTGACCGTGGGGCACTTCACCCTCATTCCCAATCCGTTCTGGGGCGGCGTGCTGTTCCCGCTGGTGGTGCTGAGCGTGGCGCTGGCCGTCCCGTGGGCCGAGCGGCGGTTCTCCGGGGCCCGCGGCGTGCACAACCTCGCCGACCGGCCGCGGGACGCGCCGGGGCGCACGGCGTTCGGGGTGGCGTTTCTGTCGTGGATGTTTCTCATCTTCGCCTTCGGCGCCGCTGACCGGATCTTCGTGGCCGTCGGCCTGAGTTACAACGTGCAGCTGTTCGCGTTCCGGGTGGCGATCTGGGTGGTGCCGGCGATCCTGTACGTGGCCACCCGGCGCTGGTGTCGGGCGCTGCAGGTCTCCGAGGAGGTGGAAAAGATCCAGGAGCGCGCGGAGGAGGAGATCAGGCTGCGTCGGGCTGGGTGAGAGCGCCGTGCGGCAGCAGCGCGTGGACGAAGGCCTGAGCGAACCGTGTAAGGGTCGAGCTTGCCCGAGCCCGGTGTCCCACCGGGCAAGCTCGCGACTGCGCCCCAACGCTCAGTGAAGTGATTCAACAATACTCAGAATTTCCGGAGCATAACCACATCACCGAGCCTTCGGGCAAATTGTTAGGTCCAGAGCCCAGTCACTGGGTGAGGGCGCAGTGCAAAAGCAGAGCGTGCACGAAGGCCTGGGGCAGGTTCCCGCGCATCTGTCGCTGCACGACGTCGAACTCCTCGGAGAGCAGCCCGGCGGGCCCGCAGGCCGCGCGGCCGCGCTCGAACCAGCGGGCAGCACGGACGGCGTCGCCCTGTTGGGCGTAGGCGAGCGCCAGCAGGAAGCCGCACATGACGAATGCGCCCTCGGACTCACCGAGTGGGCGCTCGTCTGGACGGAAGCGATAGCAGTACCCGTCCTCGGTGAGTTGGTCGGCCACCGCCGCCAGGGTGGCAAGCGTGCGCGGGTCTTCGGGTGCGATGCCGCCGCGGATGGCGGGCAGCAGCAGCGCGGCGTCGAGGCGGTCATCACTGGGCGATCGCTGCCAGTAGCCGGCCGGATGCAGGGCATGGGATGCCGTGTCGGCGACGATGGCGTCCGCCAGCGCCAGCCAGTCGGCGGCATGTCCCCTGGACTGGTGCGCGCTGATGCGTCGCAGGCCGGCAGCGCAGATGAGGCGACTATGCGTCCAGGCGTCAGGTTCCAGTTCCCAGATACCGCCGTCAGGCTCGCGCCAACGCCGGGCGATGGCGGCGGCGGCGACCTCGGCGGCGCGCCAGCCGTCGGCGTCGAGGCGGTCATGGGCGGCCGCCTCGGCGAGCAGGGCCAGGGCCTCGCCGAAGGCGTCGAGCTGGAACTGGCGGTTCACCCAGTTGCCGACGATGTCGGCGCCGCCGGGGTAGCCGGGCAGATCGAGGTTGCGCTCGTCGGGGACCGGATCGCCGTCGGCGGTATAGGCGGGAGCAAGCCGGTCGCCGTCGGCGAGCAGCCGCTCTGAGACGAAGCGCACCGCGCCGTCGAGCAGCGGGAGCGGGCCGGCCCGGGCGACGGCCTGTCCGGCGAAGCACTGGTCGCGGATCCACACGTAGCGGTAGTCGTAGTTACGGCCCTGGCGGGCACGCTCGGGGAGAGACATCGTGGCGGCGGCCACCATGCCGCCGCCCGTGCTGGTGAGCCCGGAGAGCACGGCATAGGCGTGACGGGCGTCGCGCGGGCCGGTGGCCGACGGCAGGTCGGGCAGCCGGTGTGACCATTCGGCCTCGGTGGCGCTCCACGCCGCGTCGGGCGTCGGAACAGCACCGCCGTCGGCGTCGGCATCGAGCACGAGCATGAGGTCATGGCTCTCGCCCTCGCGCAGTTCGATCACGGTCACCAGCGGCTTGCCGCCGCGACCGTCCGGGACGCGCTGAGCGTCGGCGCCGCCCAGCCAGCTCATCCGCGTTTGGCCGAGCCGGGCTCTCCAGCACCCGTCGTCATCGCGGCGCAGGCGGGCCATCCGCTCCCGCCCGAACGCGCCCCGTGCGTCGAGCGTGACGCGTACGCGCGCCGTTCCCTCACACGCCCGGATCTGGCGCAGGATGATGGCGCGCTGTGGGGTGGAGGGCAACGCGAGCGCGTCGCGGCACTCCACGGTGCCGTCGTCGGTGACCCAACGGTTGCGCCAGATGAGCCCGTGCTCGTAGTACCCGCCCCACACGAAGCGGGCCAGCGGCGTGACCGCGTAGGTCCCCTGCCCGCCGATGAGGGTGGAGAAGCACGCGTCGGAGTGCCAGCGGGGAAAGCACATCCAGCACATGTCCCCCCGCGGACCCACCAGCGCACCGCGCTCGCCGTCGGCGACGAGCGCGTACTCACGCAGGACATGGGGCACGCCGATGTCGGTCAGCCCGGCGAGGTCGGCGCGTCTCACACCCGGTGGCGCTCCGCATCGGCGCCCTTGAGCGTTATGCCCAGCCCCGGCCGCTGCGGGTCGGGCGCAAGCGTGCCGTGGACCGGTTCCAGCACGCCGTCGAAGAGGATGCGTTCGGCGCGCTCGTGGGTGTGGAAGTACTCGCAATGGCGCAACGGCCCGATGGCGCAGCCGGCGTGGGCGTGGATCTGGGGCGCGCAATGCGCCGAGAAGGGGACCTCGTAGGCGATGGACAATGCGGCGACGGTCTGCAGACCGGTGATCCCGCAGGCGCGGGTGACGTCGGCCTGCAGGACATCGACGGCCCGAGCGTCGAGCATCCGGCGAAAGTAGCCGGGGTCGTAGCCATACTCGCCGGCGGCGATGGCCATGCCCGCGGGAGCGCGGTCGCGGAGGTGACGCAGGCCGTCGAGATCGTTGGAGGACACGGGCTCTTCGAACCAGGTGACGCCGGCCTCCTCGTAGATCTCGGCGAGGCCGAGCGCCTGGGTGCGCGAGTAGGCGCCGTTGGCGTCGACGAACAACTCGGCGTCGGCCCCGATCGCTTCGCGGGCGGCGCGGACCCGCGTCGGGTCGGCGTGAGGCTCGCGCCCGACCTTCATCTTCACGCGCGTGATCCCCTGCGCTACCCACTCGGCCAGCTGCTCAGACAGCTGGCTCTGCGTGTAGGAGGTCAATCCGCCGGAGCCGTAGATGGGGACGGCTTCTCGGGTCCGGCCGAGCAGATCGGCCAGGCACAGGCCCAGCAGCTTGGCCTTGAGGTCCCACAGGGCGACATCCACGGCGGAGATTGCGCTGGCGCTGAGCCCCGGCCAGCCGAGGTTGCGGATCGCCCTCACCATGGCCCACCACGCGCCGGTGGTGGCCATGGCATCGCGACCGCGGATGGCCTCGGCGAGCGTCCCGGCGATGAGCCCGGCCGCGGCGGCGTCGGTATAGGTGTAGCCCAGGCCGGTGTGACCACCGGCGTCCACCTCGGCGACGACGAGGGTGACGGCGTCCCATTGCATTGTCCCGTCGGACTCGGGCTGCTCGGTCGGTACCTGGTAGGCGGCGGCGCGCACGCCGCCGATGCGCGCGTCCGGTGGGCTCATTGCCGCATCGCGCCGACGGCGGCGCTGATGGCCGCGGCCGCGGCCACGCTCGCGCCGGCGACCGCCCGGCGGTGGATGGACAGCCACAGCTGGGGGCTGCGGGTCTTGGCCTGGTCGTCGAAGATGCCGTGGGTGGCGGCCTTCTCGGGGAGGGGCTCGAACAGGTTGTCAGGGCGGTCGGGGGGGACGGGCCGGTCTTGCATCTGCTGGCCGGAGAAGCCGGTGCGGGCCAGGTAAATGTCTCCGGCGAGCGCGGAGAGCTTGGTGCCGATGATCGCCTGCAGCGTGCTGTAGCCCACCCACAGCTCGCGGCGGCGGTGATGCGCGGCCCAGTAGATCGCCTCGGCCGGGATCTCGGGCTGGTAGATCGGCGGGACCGGCTGGGGGTGATCGGGCAGCTTGGACCGACACCAGTTGAACTGGGTGGTGTTGACCCCGGGAAGCTGAACCATGGTGATGTGAACGGCACTGCGTTCGTGGCGCAACTCGGTCCGGATCGAGTCGGTGAAGCCGCGGATGGCGAACTTGGATCCACAGTAGGCCGACTGCAGCGGGATCGCACGGTAGGACAGCGCTGAGCCGACCTGCACGACCGTCCCCGAATTGCGTGCGCGCATCCGTCGCAGCGCCGCCATGGTCCCGTAGACGGCGCCGAGATAGGTGACCTCGGTGGCGCGCTTGTACTCCGCGGGGGTCACGTCGGCAAACGCGGCGAACACCGTGGCCATCGCGTCGTTGACCCACACGTCGATCGGCCCGAGCTCGGCCTCGGCGCGGTCCGCCGCGGCCTCCACCTGTTCGGGGTCGGCGACGTCGGTGGGGATCACCAACGCGCGGCCTCCGAGCGCCTCGACCTCGCGGCGGCAGTCGTGAAGCCCCTTCTCGCCGCGGGCGAGGAGGCCGATGTGCGCGCTCCGTTTGGCGAAGGCGTGTGCGGTGGCACGGCCCACCCCACCGGAGGCTCCGGTGATCACGACGACCTCGCCGGCGGAGCCGCGGCTCATCGCGCCACCCGCTTGTCTGCCAGCAGCCGGGCGCAGCGGTCTGCGAGCGCCATGATCACCAGGGCCGGGTTGGCCGCACCCTGCGTGGGCAGCACGCTGCCGTCGACCACGAACACGTTGCCGACTCCCCACACGCGGTGCGAGGAATCGACGACGCTGTCCTGGGCGGAGAAGCCCATGCGGGCGCCGCCGACAAGGTGGGCGAAGCGGTCGATGGTGAGGACGTCCTGGGCGCCGGCGTGCTCCCAGATCCGCTGCATCGTCTTGGTGGCGTACGCGATGTTGGCGCGGTCGTTGTCGCCCATCGAGTGGGTGAACTTGGCCACGGGCACCCCGAAGGCGTCGGCCTCGTCGGCCAGGGTGACGCGGTTGCCGGCCTGGGGAAGCAGTTCGCATAGCACTCCGAGCACGCTCCAGTGGTTGTAGTCGCGCATGTAGGCGCGCAGGGCTTGGCCCCAATGGCCTTCTCCATGGACATGCTCGGCCCACCCGATGGGCAGAGGCGAGACGGTCTGGACCGAGAACCCGCGGGCAAAGCCGCGGCGCTCGTCGGTCTCGTAGAACTGCTCGCTGGAGATCTCCGGAGGCGGCGCCTTGTACATGCGCAGGTCCATCGGAAAGCGACCGGCGACCTGAGTGGCGCCCTGGACCATCACGTAGCGGCCGACCTGGTCGTGGTCGTTGCCCAGCCCGTGGGGGTGACGGCGGCTGGTGGAGTGCAGCAGCAGCCGAGGGGTCTCGATCGCGTAACCGCACACGGCGACCGCGTCGGCGCCCACGAAGTGCGTGTCGCCGCCGCTGACGTAGGTGACGCCGCTGGCCCGGCCACTGCTCTCGTCGATTTCGACCCGGACCGCCATGGCGTTGGCCCGCACTTCGACGCCGTGCTCGATCGCGTCGGGCAGGTGGGTGATGAGCGGGCTGGCCTTGGCGTTGACCTTGCAGCCCTGCTGGCAGAACCCACGGTAGATGCAGTGGGGGCGGTTGCCGAAACGCCCGTTGGTGATGGAGACGGGCCCGACACGCATCGCTATACCGCAGTCCTCGGCGCCGCGCCAGGCGATCGCGGCGGCGCCCGAGACCGGGTGGGGCGCGTGGGGATAGGTGTGGGGGTCGCCCCAGGGCCAGTCCTGCCCGGCCACCGGCAGCTCGCGTTCGACGCGCTCGAATGAGGGCTTGAGCTCCTCGTAGGAGATCGGCCAGTCGACGGCGACGCCGTCGCGGGTCTGGACCTCGAAGTCGGAAGGATGAAGACGTGGGACGTAGCCGGCGAAGTGGGTCATCGACCCGCCGACACCGACCCCTGAGTTGTTCTTGCCCATCTCGACCGGGTCCTCGCCGGCGATGATGCGCTTGTCGGTCCAATAGATGGGGCCGGCGCCCTTCTCGTCGGAGACCCAGTCGCGATCGGGGTCCCAGAACGGACCGCGCTCGAGGATCACGATGCGCCAGCCGGCACGGGCCAGCCGCTGGGCGAGGGTGACCCCGCCGGCACCGGCGCCCACGATGACGAGGTCCACCGCGTCAGACGGGCCGTAGCGGCGCATCCGGTCGAGGTTCTGCAGCCCGCGCCGGTGGGGGTGAAGCAGCCATGCCGAATCGTTGTCGGGTGGCATCCGGGCGGCGCCCTTGATGAGGCTGCCGGTCTGCGGGGTCATTGCGGGGGTGGCTCGCGCTCTCCGCTGACGGGGTCGCGGTCATAGTGCTCGGCGCCCTCCCACGTCTCGCGCTCCGCACGCTGGAGGTCGGGGCTGCCGAAGCGGCTGTAGCCGCGCGGGTAGGCGGGGCCGCCGAAGCCGATTTCGTTCCAGGCCCACGGGTGCGAGTAGAAGCACGCCAGGACGACGCGCATCACCAGCCCGAACGCGCGCGTGACGTTGAGCTCGTCCCACGCTCCGCCGTGCAGGTCGCCGTCGGCGAAGTCCGCGACGATGGCCAGCTGGAGCTCGCTGCCGGCGGCGGCGAAGGAGGCGGCTTCCGCCCGCTCGCCGGCCTGCTCGTCCAGCCCGCGTGCGATCAACCGCCACGCGTCGCGGTCGTCGGGCATGTCGTCGAACTGGAACCCGTCGAGGTCGCCGCGGTCGTATTTCTCATCGATGTAGTTGATCAACGGGATCCGCGGGGCCGAATCCTGGGCGGTGAGCAGGTCGCACAGCGCACTCAGGGAGGCCGCCTCCGCGGCGGAGAAGAAGCGGATCGCCGGTATCTCGTGGACACGGCTGAGCACCATCTCGCGGGTGACGTGATCCCAGTGGCCGGCCTGCTCGAGCACGTCGAAGTCGGGATAGCGGCCGTGCATCTGCGGCGTGCGGCCGCGGCGCTGGCGCGGGAGCTCGTAGGGGCTGTCGGCGCGCTCGTCCCCGCGCTGGTGGGGGAGATGGTCGGCGCGGCGGAAATCCGGCGCCACGGTTAGCGCTCCCGCTCCACGATGGCCCCTAACAGGGCGATCGCGCCGACGAGCATGAGCGACCCCGGGGCCAGCAGCGGCGGGCCCATGACCAGGTTGTAGGTGGGCTCGGAGAATCCCCCCGGTTTGCGCGCGACGCCGCGCAGATGGGTGTAGGTGCCGATCAGCCCGTTGAGGGCATAGACGGCCCCGGCGGCCGGCAGGACCGTGCGCGCTGCCGCAGGGGAGCGCATGCCCGCCAGCCCGGCCGCGCTCACCAGCGGGCTGCTGACGATCGGGCTCCACATCCAGATGTCTCCGAACGACCCCTTGTAGTGCTCAAGGTACATCTCCAGGCCGAGGGGCAGGCCGCTCAGTGCGGCCGTGGCGGCGAGGGTCTTCTGCATGCGCCCGGCCCGGAGATTCCAGAGCCAGCGCTTGAACGGAGCGCGCGGAGCCCGCATGTCAGCGGTTGACCAGCTCATCGATCTTGCCCTTGAGCGCGTTGCGGATGATCTGGCCCCGGGCCGGATCTCCGGGCAACGCGTGTGCCAGTTCCTGAGCCTGCTCGAAGCGGATATGCGGGGGCAGGGGCGGCACCTCCGGATCGGTGATGGCCTCGATCACGGCGGGTCCGCCGGCGGTCAGTGCGTCATCCCAGGCCTGGCCAACGGCGTCGGGGGTGGCGACCCGGATTCCTTTCAGTCCGATCAGCTCCGCATAGCGAGCGTAGGGGAAGTCGGGCAGGGTCTGGGAGACCTCGAGCTTGGGGTCGCCGGACATAACGCGCTGCTCCCACGTGACCTGGTTCAGATCGTTGTTGTGGAGGACGAGCACCACCAACTGGCGGTTGGGCCAGCGGTCGCTGGTAGCGCGCGAGATCGATGAGCGCCAGGTTGCCGAGCATCTGCATCGCGCCGTCGCCGATGGTGGCGACCACCGGCCGGTCGGGGTAGGCGAACTTCGCCGCCAGCGCGTAGGGCACTGCCGGGCACATACTGGCCAGGGTCCCTGACAGCGCCGCCTTCATGCCGGTGCGCATCCGCAGGTGGCGCGCCCACCAGTCCGTTCCTGAGCCCGAGTCGCTGGTGAGGATGGCCTGATCGGGCAGGCGCTTGCTGAGCTCGTGAAACAGCAGCTGGGGGTTGAGCGGGTTCGCGGCCTCGTGGGCCTGGGCGTCGAGGATCTTCCACCAACGCGTCACGTTGCCCTCGATGGTCTCGCGCCAGCCCCGGTCCTCCTTGCGCTGCAGCAGCGGGATGAGCGCGCGCAGCGTCTCGGCGCTGTCGCCGACGAGGTTGAGCTCCATCGGGTAGCGGATCCCGATCATGCGCGCATCGATGTCGATCTGGACGCCGCGGGCCTGCCCGGGCTCTGGCAGCCACTCGGAGTAGGGGAAGCTCGAGCCCACCATCAGGAGGGTGTCGCAGCCCTCGATCATGTCGTAGGTGGGCTTGGTTCCCAGTAGGCCGATGGACCCGGTGACGAAGGAGACGTCGTCGGGCACGGCCGCGCGTCCGTTCAGCGCCTTGGCCACCCCCGCGCCGAGAAGCTCGGCGACTTCCAGCACCTCCTTCTCGGCGCCGATGGCCCCCTGGCCGACGAGCATCGCCACGCGCTCTCCGGCGTTGAGGACGTCCGCAGCTCGCTGCAGGTCAGCGTCGCGCGGGCGGATGACCGGCTCGAGAAAGCCGACCGACGACGGGACCGCTCCGTGCGCGCGGGGCGGCTCGGAGTACTCGGCCTCCTGGATGTCGTTGGGCACGATGACGCAGGTCGGCGACCGCGTCGCCTTGGCGATACGCACAGCTCGGTCGATCAGGTGCGCGGCCTGCTCGGGGGCGATGCACATCTGGACGAACTCGCCGGCCACATCCTTGAACAGGCTGGTGAGGTCCACCTCCTGCTGAAAGTTGGATCCCAATGCCATGCGGGCCTGTTGGCCGACGATGGCCACCACCGGGGCGTGGTCGAGCTTGGCGTCATAGAGGCCGTTGAGCAGATGAATGGCGCCGGGCCCCGAGGTGGCCATGCACACGCCGACCTCGCCGGTGAGCTTGCCGTGCGCGCAGGCGGCGAGCGCCGCGATCTCCTCGTGGCGGGTCTGAACGAAGTCGATGTCGTCCTCGAACTCGTGAAACGCCCCCAGCAGGCCGTTGATCCCGTCGCCCGGGTATCCGTAGATGCGGGTGACGCCCCACTGCTTGAGGCGATCGAGCATGAAGGCGGCGACGGTTTGCGACATGCGTGTCAACTCCTTGATGAGTCGCAGTGGGGTGGGACGAGGACGGGCGTCCTTGGCGGCGGTTACCCCGTCACCGGGGCCGAACACTTTTGCGGTCGGGCAGCTGACCGCGCGCGGTCTTCACGCGGACGGTCGCGTGCCTCCTCCTCCGCGGTAGGCCCGATAATGCGCGCGGATGAGCGCCAACCTGACCGAGCTGATCCTCGACCGGGCTCACAGCGCCGTGGTGTCCATGGATGAGAGCGGCGTGGTGACCTACTGGAACCCCAGTGCGGAGACGATGTTCGGCGTTGCGCGCGAGCACGCGGTTGGGCGCGCGGTGGCCGATCTGATCGTGCCCGAGCGCTTTCGCTCTGCCCACCTCGATGGCCTGCGACGTTTCCTGGCCACCGGAAAGGGGTCGGTGCTCGACCGGCGCATCGAGGTTGCCGGGCTGCGTGCGGACGGGACGGAGTTCCCCACCGAGATGACGATCTCGGCCTTTCGCGACGGACAGCAGTGGACCTTTCACGCCTTTATCGCCGACATCTCCGAGCGCAAGCAGAGCGAGGAGGAGCACCGCCGGCTGCTGGAGGAGTTGCGGCGAGCCCTGCACGGCAGCGAGCGTCGCTTTGACGCGATCGTCGGCTCGCTCAGCGACGCGGTGACCATCCGAGACCGGCACCATCGCTTCGTGTATGCGAACGCCGCGGCGCTCGCCCACCTCGGCTTCGAGACGTGGGAGGACCTGCAGGCGACGGCGCCCGCGGAGATCATGGCCGACTACCTCGTCTGGACTGAAGACGGTGACGAAGTCACGATGGACGACATTCCCTCGGTGCAGATTCTCCGGGGCGAGGCCCCGCGGCCTCTCCTGATCAGGACGGTGCACCGCCCGACCGGGGAGCAGTACTGGAACCTGCTCAAGGCGGCTCCGCTGCTCGATGAGGCCGGAGACATCGAGGCGACCATCATGATCATCGAAGACGTGACCGAGCAGAAGCGCGCCGAACGTCAGGGCGTCTTCCTCGCCCAGGTCAGCGGAGTCCTGGCGTCCTCGCTGGACTATGAGCAGACCCTACGGAACATCGCCGAGCTCGCGGTGCCGGACATCGCCGACTGGTGTGCCGTGGACCTGGTCGACGAGGACGGCGACCGGCACCCCGTCGCGGTGGCGCACACCGATCCGGACATGATCCGCCATGCGGAGCAGCTTCGCCAATATGAGCCCGAGCGGCTTGACCCCGAGCAGGGCCTGGGGCGGGTGCTTCACACCGGCGAGGCCGTTCTCTATCCGCAAATTCCCGACGCGATGCTCGTCACCGCCGCCGTTGATGACCGTCACCTGGAGTTGCTGCGCGCGGTCGGCATGCGCTCGGCAGCGATGGTTCCGATGCGGACCGGCAACCGGAGCCTGGGCGCGTTGACCCTCGTCAATGCCGAGTCAGGTCGGACGCTGGACCGTTTCGACCTCGAGCTGGCTGAGCAGGTCGCAGCCCGCGCCGCCGTCGCGATCGAAAACGCGCGCCTCTACAGCGAGCGATCGCTGATCGCCCACACCCTGCAACAGAGCCTGCTGCCCGCGCAGCTGCCCCAGCTGCCCGGCTACGAGCTCGCCAGCGTCTACATCCCGGCGTTTGAGAGCACCGAGGTCGGGGGCGACTTCTACGACGTTTGGCGGGTCGCGAGCGGCTGGATGATCATCATCGGCGATGTCACCGGCAAGGGCGTGCAGGCGGCCGCGCTGACCTCGCTGGTCCGTCATACGATGCGGACGGCCTCGGAGTTCGAATCAAGCCCCGCCGAGCTGCTGGCGCGCGTCGACCGCACCCTCCACGGCCAGCCGAGTCGATCGGTGTGCACGGCGTTGTGTCTTCACATCGAGGACAACCGCGCCACGCTCGCCGTGGGCGGACATCCACTCCCCGTGGCTCTCGGCCCGGACGGCGTGACCGAGCTCGGTGAGTACGGCCCCCTGCTGGGGGGCTTCGCGAACGCCAGCTGGGAGGACTGCGTGATCGACATCGATGCCGACAGCGTCATCCTGATGTACACCGACGGGGTGACTGACGCCGTAGGCGAGGACGGCACTCGCTATGGGAGCATGCGGTTGTACGAGTCGTTGCTGCGTAGCCGCGGGCAGTCCGCGGCGGACGTGATCACATCGCTGACTGAGGATCTCGAGGCGTTCCAGAGCGGGAGCCACGCTGATGACACCGCCGCCCTCGTGCTCCGACGGCGCCCGATCCCGTGTGCGCCCGTGAAACCTGACGGCGATGACGTTCCAGAGGCTGTGTACCAAGATGACTCGCGCAGAGGCGCCTGATCGTCGTGCGGCGCGCGAACCTCGACATCAGCCGGACAGCCCCCACCGAGTCCGAGGTGATCATCGCCGTGTCGGGCGAGCTTGACATGAGCACGATCGACGCTCTCACCGATCACGTGGAGAGCGAACTGCAGCGGCCGCTGGAGTTGCTCACCCTCGACCTGGGCGATCTGGCGTTCATGGACTCGACCGGACTACGGCTGCTGATCGAGCTCAACGACCGCGCACGCCAGGAGCCATGGCGTCTCAAGCTCATCGGCCCGCGCCACGAGGCCGCGGCTCGAGTCCTGGAGATCACCGGCGCCGACGTCGCCCTGCCGTTCGAGCGCGAGAGCATGTGGTGACCCCGGTACCCACCGACAGCTTTCCGGACCGTCGTCGGCGCGTTTTGGGCCCGAGGGCGTGGGTAGTCGCATGCCGTGCCAGCGCTGGCTCTCACCTTCGACGATGGTCCCCACCCCATCTGGACCCCGAGGCTGCTCGATCTCCTGCAGACCCTCGGCGCTCGCGTCACCTTCTTTCCGATCGCCGGGTGCGCGGCCGATAATCCCGCGATTATCGAGCGAATGCGGGCCGAGGGGCACGCCATCGGCCTGCACTGCGACGAGCATGTCCGCCACAGCGAACGGGACGCCGCGTGGCTGACGCTCGACACCGACGCGGCCCTGCGGCGTCTAGCCGGAGTGGGGGTGCGGCCGGCGTTTTGGCGCACACCCTGGGGGGACACGGCGCCGTGGTCGGCGCGGATCGCCCGCCAGCGTAAGCTGCGGCTGATCGGGTGGACGGCCGACAGCCACGATTGGCGGGGCGACGGGCCCGCCGCGATGTTTCAGGCGACGCGCGAGTCGCTCACCGATGGCGCCGTCGTCCTGGCCCACGACGGCGTGGGCCCGGGCGCGCGACGGGACAGCGTCGAGGCGACGCTCGACTACGTCGCCCTCGTCGGCGAGCACGCCCGCGAACACGGTCTGACCCTCGAGGCCCTGGCGTGAGTACGGCCAGTCCACCCGAGCTCAACGTGGCGATCCTCGAGGAGGCACTGGCGGGGGTTGCGGCGGGCGCCGGCGAGCGCGATCGCGCGCCCGTCCCGACGTTTCCCGAGGAGGCGATCGCCGATCTGGAGGCGGTGGGGGCGCTGGCGTGGAACGCGCAGCCCGGACCGGGCCGGCCATCGGCGGCCGCCGAGCTGGGACTGGTGCGCAGCATCGCGCGGGCCGACGGATCGGTGGGCCGGATCGTCGATGGCCACCTCAACGGGGTGGAACGCCTGGCGGTGCAGGCCCCGCCGGATCTGCGCGAGCGGGAATTAGCCGCGGTCCGCGCCGGGCGGCTGCGGGTCGGCGTGTGGGGCGGTGACCCGCGCCCGGGCGAGGGCACGCCGGCGGCGATAGAGCCGACGGGCTCCGGCGAGGTCCTCACCGGCGTCAAGACGTTCTGCTCGGGCGCCGGCGGCCTTGACCGCGCGCTGGTCCTGGCCCGCGACCCCGACGCCCCGGCGCCGGCGGCCGTCTGGATCGACCTCACCGACCCGGCGACGGTGATTGTCGATGACCGTTGGTATCGCGGGGCGGGCATGCGCGCCTCGGTCTCGCACCGGGTGGTCTTCGATCGCGCGCCGGTGCTGGCCCGCCTCGGTGGACCGGGCGCCCTGGCCCGGCAACCGTGGTTCGGTCGCGATGCCCTGCGCACGGCGGCCAGTTGGGCGGGGATGGCGGATTGCGCTGTGGACGGCGGCCTCGAGGTGTTGGCGGAACGGGCGAGTTGCGGGCCGCTGGAAGAGCTGGCCATCGGGCGGATGCTCACCGCCCAGGAGACGATCAGCGCCTGGCTCGAGCGGGCCGCGCGTGCGATGGACGGTGCCTCCGAGGACCTGCCCGACGTCTCGCTGCATGCCCGGGCCGCCATCGCGCAGGCGGCCCGCACAATTCTGGGCGAGGGCGAGCGCGCCTGCGGCTCACATCCGTTCGCCACCGGAGGCCGGCTGGACCGCGCCCGGCGTGATCTGGAGCTGTTCCTCTTGCAGCACCGTCTCGATCCCGCCCTCGCCGCGGCCGGCGCCCGCGCGCTGGCGCCGCACCGGAGTGCGACGTGACCTCAGTCGAGCACTTCGAGGCCGAGTATCAGGCCGACCCGGACCCCTGGCGATATCGCTCCAGCGCCTACGAGCAGGCCAAATACGCTGCGACACTCGCGGCCTGCGGTCCCGGTCCGTTTGAGAACGCGCTGGAGCTCGGCGGGTCCATCGGCGTGTTCAGCATGCGGCTGGCGCCGCGCTGCCGCCGGCTGACCACCATCGACTACTCGCCCACCGCGGTGCGCCGGGCCCGTGCCGCCCTCGCGCAACACCGCCAGGCGCGCGCGCTGCTGGGGGCCATCCCCGAAGATCTTCCGGAGGGCAGCTTTGACCTCGTGGTGGCGTCGGAGACGCTGTACTACCTCGACGCCGCCGCACTGGGGCAGACGCTGGAGATCCTGGAGGCGCGGATGGTGCCCGCGGGACGGCTGGTCTGCGTGCACTGGCGACCGCCCGGGCCAGAGCGGCCACTGACCGCCGCGCACGTCCACGACGAGGTACGGCGCCAGCCGGGGTTCCGGCGCCTGACGACCGATTCCCGGCCCGAGTATCTCTTGGATGTCCTGGAGCGCCGGTGAGCATGCCCTACTCCCTCCTCGTGATCGGCGGCGGGCCCGCGGGCCTGGCGGCGGTCCGCTCCTACCGCGACGCCGGCGCCGGCGGACCGGTCGCGATCGTCGCTGACGAGGGGCGCATGCCCTATCGCCGCCCGCCATTGACCAAGGAACTGCTGCGGGGCGAGAGCGCGGAGGAGGATCTGGCGCTGGAGGATGAGGGGTGGCTCGACGAGCAGGACGTGGACCTCATCGCCGGCCGGGCGGTGGCGTTGGACGCCGACGGGCACCGCCTGAGCCTGTCGGGCGGACGTGAGCTCGAGTACGCGTCGTGCGTGCTGGCCACGGGCTCCGAACCGACCCGCCTGCCCGTGCCCGGCGGCGACCGTCCCTGGGTGCACGTCGTGCGGACCGTCGAGCACGTGCGTGGGCTCACGGCCCGGCTGCGGGAGGGCGACGACGTGGTGGTGATCGGCTCCGGCTTCATCGGGTGCGAAATCGCCGCCTCGCTGCGCGCGCGCGGCCATCCGGTGGACCTCGTCAGCGACGAGCCGCTGCCCAACAGCGGACGCCTGGGTGAACCCCAGGCCCAGATCCTGCGGGACTGGTTGGCCGAGGACGGCGTCGGCACGCATCTCGGCGCGCCGGTGCAGAGCATCGAGCGTGCCGACGGCGCCATCGTGGTCACCACGGCACGCGAGCGGCTGGTGGGTGACCTCGTGGTGATGGCCACCGGCGTGGCGCCGCGGTCTGAGCTGGCGGCCCAGGCGGGCCTGGAGCTCGACGGCGGGGCGATCCCGGTGAGTGCTGCGATGCGCAGCGCCCACGACGGGCTGCTGGCCGCAGGCGATGTCTGCCGGGCCGACAATCTGGCCGCTGGCCGCCCGCTGCGCGTCGAGCACTGGGGTGACGCCCTGGGCCAGGGGAAGATCGCGGGCCAGACCGCCGCCGGGGTGCAGGCGAGCTGGGACGACGTCCCGGGCTTCTGGTCGACGATCGGCACCCGGGTGCTCAAGTACGCCGCGTGGGGCGACGGCTTTGACGACACCCGGCTGCAGCGCGGCGACGATGGCGCCTTTGTCGCCTGGTACGGCCGCGAGGGTCTGATCGCGGGCGTCCTCACCCACGAGCGTGACGACGAGTACGACCGCGGCCGCGAACTCCTCGCCCAGGGGGCGCCATGGCCCCCATGACCGTGGTGGTCATCCCGGCCCGCGACGAGGCGCGCACCATCGCCGCCTGCCTCGCTGCGCTCGCGCAGCAGACCGTCGGTCCCGCGGCGTTCGAGATCATCATCGTCGCCGACGCCTGCAGCGACGACACCGAGGCGGTGACCCGCGCCGCCGCCCAGCGCCTGGGCCTGACCGTCACCGTCCTGCAGGGGCCGGGCGCCGGCTCGGGGCCGGCCCGGCGTCTGGGCATGGACGCGGCCGCTGCTCGACTCGAAGCGCTGGGATGCGGCGACGGGCTGATCGCCACCACCGACGCCGACTCCTCCCCGGCTGAGGATTGGCTGGCCCGCCAGCTGGCGCATCTGGCCCGCGGCGCGAGCGTGGTCGCGGGGCTGATCGAGCTGGACCCCAAGGACGTCATGCGCCTGCCGGCGGCGGTGCGAGAGCGCCGTGACAACGACGCGCGGCGGCGGTGGGCCGATGTCACCGGCTCCGATCCCGAGGCCGAGCATCATCACTTCGCGGGCGCGTCATTGGGGGTGACCGCGCAGATCTACCGGCGGGTGGGCGGTCTGGATGCATGCGCTGCGCTCGAGGACCAGGCGTTTGGCGCCAAGCTGGCCCGCCACGGCATCCCGGTGGTCAGGGCTGCCGACGTCCGGGTCCGCACCTCGGCTCGCACCGACGGGCGCGCACGCCGCGGGCTGTCGGTGGACCTGGCCGTCTCCACGTGGCGTGAGCAGCGCGGCTACCGCGCTGATGCCTTCACGTTGGAGGGTCTGCGCGCCGCCAAACAGACCACGACGGTGTCCGTGGTGCTGCCCGCCAAGGAGTGTGTCGACACCGTCGCGGGAGTCCTCGCCACCACCGTGGCCCCGGCACGGGCGGCGGGGCTCGTGGACGAGGTGATCGTCATCGACGCGGCGTCGCGCGATGGCACCGCGGCGCGGGCGGCGGCGCTGGACGCGGTCGTTCTGCAGCAGGACGAGCTGCTGTCCGAGCACGGGCCGGCATTGGGCAAGGGCGACGCCATGTGGCGGGCGGTGGCGCACAGCCGGGGCGATCTCGTCTGCTTCCTGGACGCCGACACCGAGGATCCCCATCCTCACCATCTCCTGGGTCTGCTGGGCCCGCTGCTTCACGACCCACGGGTGGCGGTGGTCAAGGGCGCGTTTGACCGGCCGTTTCGCTCCGGAGGCCAGAACCTGCCCCATGAGGGCGGCCGCGTCACCGAGGTGATGGCGCGGCCGCTGATCAACCTGCACTTCCCGCTCCTCGCAGGGTTCGCCCAGCCGCTCGCGGGCGAGTTCGGCGCCCGGCGCGACCTGCTGATGCGCATCCCGTTCCCAGTGGGATACGGAGTGGAGATCGCGGTACTCATCGATGCGCTGCATGCGTGCGGGCTGCAGGCGTTGGCCGAGTGCCACCTCGGCACCAGGCAGAATCGCCATCAGCCGCTGCGTGCGCTGGGCGAGATGGCGTTCGCAGTGCTGGCGGCGGTGGAGCGGCGGCTGGACGGCCCACGCAGCGTCACCGGCGGCCACTACCTCCGCCCGTGGGAGGACGGCGCCGTCGTGCACGTCCCCGTCGAGGAGCGGCCGCCACTGGACTCGCTGGCCGCTGCGGCAGCCTGACCGAACCGCGGATTCCGACCCTTCGCTTGCGGCCCGACATCTCTGGGTATCGCTCCGCCCGTGGTCTCGCTCAGATCGCTGGCCGGTCTCCTGGTGGGCGTCGTGCTCGCCGCCGCGTTCTACATGGTCCTCATCGACACCGTCGATCTGCCCGAGGTCTACGCGGCGATCGGCGCTGTCGCGCTGGCCGGCGGAGGCTATGAGGCGGCGCGACGTCAGGGCGTCGCCGAAGCCCGGGTATCGCCTCGCTGGCTCACCCGGGGCGCGCGGGTGATCGTGAGCATCCCTCGCCAGATCGCGTGGGTGTCGTGGCAGGCCGTGGCACAGCTCCTGGATCCGCGCCAGACGCGCGGGACGCTGCGCGCCGTGCCGTTCCGAGCCGGCGGCGAGCACTCAGACGACATAGGGCGCCGGGCGCTCGCCGAGGGGCTGGGGTCACTGGCACCCAACACGATCGTCATCGGCATCGACGGGGAGCGCGACCTGCTCCTGGTGCATCAGCTCAGACGCCATGGCGGGCGCGAGCAACTCGACGTTCTGGAATTGGGATGAACCGCTGGGACATGGCCGCGCTGGTGGTCATCGCGGCTCTGCTGCCGTGCGTCATCGTGGCCGCGTTCGGGGGTGCCGCCGCGGCCCTGGCGGCCGTCGAGGTGTCCAGCGTGCTCGCCGTCACCGCGCTGATGCTGCTCTCCGAGGGATTTCACCGCCAGCCCTTCGTCGACCTCGCCGTGGTGCTGGCGCTGGTGTCGACCGTCGGATCGCTCACCTTCGCCCGGATGATGGAGCACGACCCATGACCGGAGTCCGCCACGCCGTTCCCACCGTGCTGCTGGTCGCGGGGGTGGCGCTGGAGGTGATCGCGGTCCTTGGCGTGAGCGTGATGCGCGACGTGCTCGATCGGCTGCACTACGTGAGCCTCGCCGGGTTCGGGGCCCTGCTGGTGGCAGTCTCGATCCTCTGCGCCGAGTCGTTCTCACTGATCGGCGACAAGGCGCTGGTTACCGGCGCGCTGCTGGTGCTGGTCGGTCCCGTCCTGGTCCACGCCACCGCCCGGAGCCTGCGCATCCGGGCGCTGGGAGACTGGCGCGAGGGCATCGAGACCCACCGCGAAGCGGAGGAGACGGAGTGAGCGCGCTGCAGGCCGTCGCGCTGGTGGTGGTGGTAGTAGCGGGGACCGCGATCGTGTTCGTGCCCGATCCGCTGCGCCAGGCCCTGGTGCTGTCCCTCTTCGGCCTGGCGCTGGCGCTGCTGTTCTTCGTCTTTCAGGCTCCGGACGTCGCGCTGTCAGAGATCGTGGTCGGCGGCGTCGGTATGCCCGTGATCATCCTCGCCGCTCTGCGCAAGATCGCGCAGCACGCCGCCGCGCGCGAGCACGACGACGGAGAATGAGCCGGCGCAGTCGCCTGCTGCTGTTCGCGTGTGCCGGCCCGGGTCTGCTGGCGGTGCTGCTCATCGGCCTGCACGGCCTCCCGGCGTTCGGTGACTTCCACGGTGCCTACGGCCTGCTGGTGGACCGGATCGAGCCGGGGAAGCGGCATGCCACCGACATCGTGACCGCCCTCAACTTCGACCTGCGGGCGTTTGACACGCTGGGCGAGGAATTCATCCTGTTCGCCTCGGTGTCCGCGGTGGCGCTGCTGTTGCGCCACCTGCGCGACGAGGACGACGGCGCGCAGCCCAGCCGGAGCCAGTCCGACCACCGCTTCGCCGGGGCCAGCGACGCCACGCGCGTCCTGTCGCTGATCCTCATCCCCCTGCTCGTGTCCCTGGGCGTCTATCTCGCGCTGCACGGAGCGCTGACCCCCGGCGGCGGCTTTCAGGCCGGTGTCGTCCTGGCCGCCGGACCGCTGGTGATTCTGCTGGCGGGGCGATACCTCGCTCTCAAGCGCGTGGCTCCGCGGTGGGCGCTGGATGTACTGGACGCGGCCGGCGCCACCGCGTATGCGCTGATCGGGCTGGGTGGCCTGATCTTCGCCTCGGTGTACCTCGAGAACTTCCTGCCGCTGGGCACCTCGGGGCACCTGCTCTCGGCGGGGATGATGCCGCTCAACAGCATCGCGGTCGGGCTCGAGGTGACAGGCGCGTTCCTGCTCACCTGGACCGAGTTCCTGGACCAGGACCTGCTGGTGGAGCGCGGCGAGCTGTGATGGGCTTCGCGCCGTTTGCCGCGGCGGCCTGGCTGTTCGTGATCGGCCTCTACGGCGTGGTCTCCAGCCAGAACCTGGTCCGCACCGTGCTCAGCCTCACCGTCGTGCAGTCCTCCACCTACCTCGTGCTGCTGGGCGTGGGTTACCGGCACGGGGCCAAGGCGCCGATCGTGGCCGACATCCCGACGACGTCGCGGCTGGTCGACCCGGTCACTCAGGTGCTGGTGCTCACCGATGTCGTCATCGAGGCCACGGTGCTCGCGCTGCTGCTGGCGCTCGTCGTCCAGGCCCACAAGCGCTTTGGCAGCGTGGATCCCGCGCGGCTGCGCGCGCTGCGCGACTGACGTGTCGCACCTCAGCTCGCTGCCCGTCGTCATCCCGTTCCTGGTCGCTCCTTTGCTGGTGACGGTCGGGATGGTGGCCCCCCGTTGGTGCGAGGACACCGCGGCGATGGCCGTCGCGCTCAGCGTGGTGACGATCTGCGTGCTGCTCGCCGTTCACGTGGGCGGCCGGCCGTTCGCATACTGGATGGGGGGCTGGCGTCCCGAGCACGGTGTGGCCATCGGGATTGCTTTTGCGATCGATCCGCTGGGGGCCGGGATGGCCGCCTTCGCCGGTGTGATGGTGCTGGCGGCGCTCACCTACGCCCTGCGCTACTTCGACGCCGTCGGCGGTCTGTTTCACGGGCTGATGCTGCTGTTCCTGGCCGGCATGGTCGGCTTCTGCCTGACCGGGGACCTGTTTGACCTGGTGGTGTTCTTCGAGTTGATGAGCGTGGTCGCCTACGGGCTGACCGCTTACCGGATCGAGGAGCGCGCGCCGATCCAGGGCGCCATCAACTTCGCGATCACCAACAGCATCGGCGGCTACGCCATGTTCGTCGCGGTGGCAATGCTCTACGCGCGCACCGGTGAGCTCAACATGGCGCAGATCGGCGCCGTGCTGGACGGCCATCACGCCGACGCGCTGGTCATCGTGGCCATGGTCTTGGTGTTCCTGGGGTTTTTGACCAAGGCGGCGGCCGTGCCGCTGCACTTCTGGCTCGCCGACGCCCACGCCGTCGCTCCGATCCCGGTGTGTGTCCTTTTCTCCGGGGTCATGGTGGAGCTGGGGGTCTATGCGGTGGCGCGGCTCTATTGGGTCGTGTTCGCGGGCGCGGTAGCCCCGCATGCGGGGGCGCTGCGCGCGATCCTGGTGGCGCTGGGCGTGACGACCGCCCTGCTGGGCGCTCTGATGTGCGTCCTGCAACGCCACATCAAGCGCCTGTTGGCCTTTTCGACCATCGCCCACGTGGGGATGTTCGTGTGCGGGATCGGGCTGCTGGGCGCCAAGGGGCTCGCCGGCGTCGGGGTGTTCATCGTCGGGCACGGGTTGACCAAAGCCGCCCTGTTCATGATCTGCGGGATCCTGCTGCACCGCTTCGGGACCGTTGACGAGTACGACCTCCACGGCCGGGGGGGCGCAGTGCGTCTGGCGGGAGTGCTGTTCGTGGCGGGCGGGATCCTGCTCGCCGCGCCGCCCCCGTTTACCGAGTTCCAGGGCAAATCCCTCATCGAGAGCGCGGCGTCCGAGGCGCGGTACGGCTCGGCTGGCGGCGGTCTTCGCGGTCGTCTCGGCAATCACGGGCGGAGCCGTGCTGCGGGTTGGCGGACGTGTCTTCTGGGGCTGGGGTCCGAGCCACGGGCCCGATCCGCGCCAGGCGCGTGCCGCCCACGAGCGCGTCGATGAGACGCGCGAGGACCGGGACCACACGCCGCCCCTCATGCTCATCGTTCCGGGCGTCCTGCTGGCGGCCACGGTCGTGGTCGGTCTGGTGCCCGGAGCGATCCCGTGGGCGGTGCGATCGGCGGCGCGGTTCGCCGACCATCCGGCCTACGCGGCATGGGTGCTGCACGGCCGCGGCGTGCGCTGGCCGGCGCCGCCGGCGACCCACGTGGAGGCGCTCGACGTGGTCACCGGCCTGTTGACGCTGGCGGCGGCATTTGCCGTGGCCGGCGCCGGGCTCTGGGGCCGGCCGGTCCTGACGCGCCTGCCGCGGCGCACGCGGACGGGCGGCCGCGGGGTGGTGCGTGGCCTGCGGGGGCTGCACTCCGGCCACATCGGCGACTACATCGCCTGGTGGACGACCGGCGCCGGCCTGCTCGGCGGCGCCTGCCTGCTCGCGCTGCGCGTGAGCAGTTTACGTGTTCTGACAGCGTGGGTGAGCGCCGCACAGCGGGGTACATCTTCACTAGATGTCAGCTAGGGAAGAGACGCTCATGGCGCTCACCTTGCCGTGCGCGCCGAGTGCCTCGGCGGCGGTGAGGGCAGAGCTCAGTCAGCTGGACGAGTTCGGCTGGATTCTGGGCGACGTGATGCTCGTGGCCAGCGAACTGGTCAACAACGCGGTCATCCATTCGGGATGCATGCCGCATCACGAGTTGGAGGTGCGCGCGTCGCGGTGCGATGGCCAACTCACCCTCAGCGTCCGTGACCCCGGGCTCTCAGAATCACGGGCAGGACCCGTGCCACCGGCCGACCGGAAGGTGGGTGGGTGGGGCCTGCAGATCGTCGAAGCGCTGTGCGAGCGCTGGGGCGAGGAGCGTGACGATGGATACCGCGTGTGGGCGGAGATCATCGCCCCCACCGGCGAGCGGCCAGCGGCATCACGTTAGTCCCGTCGTTACCCGTTGTCAGCCCTCGTCGCCGGCGAGGTCCTCAATGGTCCGCTCTGACTTCACCGACTCGGGCCCCCTCCTCGATGGTCCCCTCGTGATCGGCGTAGCCGCGGGAATGGTCGTCGACCCGCACGGCCAGCCGTTTCTCCCAGGGGTCAGTGGATGGCCCCCTGGGCACCGCCCAGGATCGCAGCACCCCATCCACCTCGAGTCGGAAGTCGTAGTGCAGGGTGCTCGCCGCGTGCTTCTGGATGACGAATCGGGGCCGACGGCGGCTCATCGCTCATCTCTTGCCCCCGCCTATGGCTGCAGGAGGATCTTGATCGCCCCGTCCTGCTTGCGCTGGAAGATCTCGTAGGCGTGGGGCGCCTGGTCGAGTGGCAGCTTGTGGGTCGCGAGGTCCTCCACGCCGAGTGGATCGGTGTCGTCCTCCAGCAGGGGCATGATGTCCCGCACCCAGCGCTTCACGTTGGCCTGGCCCATCCGAAGCTGGATCTGCTTGTCGAACAGATCCATCATTGGCATGGGATCGGCCGAGCCGCCGTACACCCCGCTGAGCGAGATCGTGCCGCCGCGGCGGACGGCGTGAATGGCGTTGTGCAGGACGCTGAGGCGGTCGATCCCGGCCTTGTCCATCATCAGGCGAGTCAGCGAGTCGGGCAGCATGCCGGCGATCTGGTGGGCGAGCTTGCCGATCGGAGACCCGTGCGCCTCCATGCCGACGGCATCGATGATCGAGTCGGGGCCGCGGCCGTCGGTCCGTTCGCGTAGAGCCTCGGCCGGATCGCCGTCGCGGACGTCGATCGGCTCGATCCCGTGGCGGGCAGCCATCTCCAGGCGCTCAGGGACCAGATCGACGCCGAAGACCCGTCCGGCCCCCTGGTGCAGCGCAATCCGAGCGCTCATCTGGCCGATCGGTCCCAACCCGTAGACGGCGACGGACCCGCCGTCGGGGATGGCCGCGTACTCGACGGCCTGCCACGCCGTGGGCAGGACGTCTGACAGATACACATACCGCTCATCGGGCGGCCCGTCGGGCACCTTGATCGGGCCGAAGTGCGCCTGCGGGACACGCAGGACTCAGCCTGGCCGCCGGGGACCTGGCCGTAGAGCTTGGTGTAGCCCAGCAGCGCCGCTCCCTTGTTCTGGTTCACGCACCTGGGTGGTCTCGCACTGGGAGAAGAGCTGCTGATCACACATGTAGCAATGCCCACAGGAGATGTTGAAGGGCACGACGACGCGGTCGCCCGGTTTGATGTGCACCACGTCGGAACCGACCTCCTGCACGATGCCCATCGGCTCGTGGCCGAGAATGTCGCCCTCGTCCATGAAGGCGCCCATGACCTCATAGAGATGCAGGTCAGAGCCACAGATCCCGGTCGACGTGATCTGGATGATCGCGTCGGTGGGGTGCTCGATCCGCGGGTCGGGCACGGTGTCAACGCGGACATCGCGCTTACCGTGGAATGTGACTGCCTTCATCGGCGCCCCCAAGCTCGTGGTCTGCGGGCTGCTACCCGCTCGACGCCGTGAAAACCGCTCGTTGCTGCAGAGGTCAGCGAGTCCCGGTTACCGGCCCTGAACCGACGGGTAGCGCTGGATTAGTCCTGGAAAGGGGGACCTTGTGGCTACGTCCAACAACGCTCGGAAGCAGACAGGCCGGAAGACGGCGGCAAAGAAGGCGAGCAGCGGTGGTGGCGCCTCGCGGAAGGCTGCGACGGCAGCGCGCGGCACACGATCGAGTCGGAGCGCCGGCTCGACGGCAAACAAGGCGGCCCGATCGGGCGGATCCTCGGGTTCGACCCGATCATCGGGCTCCAGTCGTGGCGGCGGGAGCGAGCCGGTCATCGTCCTCGAGCGGATCGTCGCGGAGCACCGCGGCGTCCCGGCGCACCCCCGCTGCGGCAGCAGGCTCGTCCAACGGCTCGTCGTCCAACGGGTCGTCGTCCAACGGATCGCTCCGGGACAAGATTGTGGGCGGCGCAGTGGGCGCCGTGATGGGCGGTGCGGCGATCGGTATGGCTCGTCTGGTGGAGCGGCGTTCACGACCAAAGGTGCTCGGTATCGCAATCCCTGATGAACTCACGGGTCATGTCGACGTCAAACGGTTGGCCAAGAACGTCGATGTCAAGGACATCATCCGGCAGGTCGGGAACTTTGCCGAGCAGGTCGAGGCGCGCAGCGAGGACCTACGCACGCTGAGCGCCCAGGCCAAGCGCCTCAGCCGCCGCATCGGCTGATCCTCGCGCTTCGCCGCGCCCGCGGCGGCTCACCTCACCGCGACCACGACCACGTAGCGCCGTCAGCCGGAACCGGGGACAGGAGCCAGGCCCCATTCTCGCGGCGCCTGAGATAGCCCTCTTGCCGAAGCTGCTTGATCGCAAGGCTGACCGTGGGGCGGCGCGAACCGGTCAGCTGCGCGAGGGCCTCATGCGTGAGCTTGACCGACAGCTCGGTCCCGCGAGAGGTCACGATGCCGGTACGGGCGGCGAGAAGCCGCATGACCGCCATCACGCGCTCTTCGACGCGGGGAAGCTGACAGATCGCGCCATGGGTGGCGAGCCGGTGCTGCTGATCGTTGAGGCGCCTCTGAATCGTGATCATCAGCGCCGGCCAGACGGCCGCTACCTTGACGAACCGGTGATCGAGGACGGCTAGGCGCACATCGTCGAGGGCGTCCAGCCGCGTCTCGGCAATCGGTCCGCTGGGGGATGGAGGCCACGGCAACAGAACGTCGCCGGCCAGCAGCAGCTCGATCATGGGTCGGTCGCTGAGACGAGTCTGCCGGGTCAGTGCGCCCTTGAGCACCAGGAGCGCGAAGACGGTCGGCGAGAGCAGTTCGGGCGTGAGGTCGACCCGGCCGGTCTCGAAGGAGATCGAGGCAGTCCACAACGCGCGCTGTGCGCGGGGGAGGTCGCCCTCCGGCACCACCGCAGCGAGGTCGCGGTCGGCGTCGAGCACCGAGACACGCGACGTCGGCGGCGTGCTGTGAAATCGAGCCCGCGGGGCGGGCGGTCCGCCGTTGGGGTGGGGCTCTGCGAGCAGCCGCGGACGTGCGACTGGCGCATCCAGAGGGAGGGTCTGACTGCGATCGTGAACGTTGGGCACCGTTGGCGTCTCCGTAGAAAGCGAACGGCCCGCGGGGTCACGGCAGGCCCTACCGGTTCACCATGGTAGTGGACGCTGCCAACGGCGATGGTGCGGTCCGGCGGATCGGTCCGGAACCGTGCCCGAGCCTCTAATCGGGATTGCCGGGGATCTCGGCCAGCAGTTCCTCGGCGACATCGGCAACGGTCCGCTGCGCGTTGCGCGCCCGCTGACGCAGCTGATTGAACGCGGCGACCGCATTGATGTGCCGGCGGCCCATGACGACGCCCACCGCGCGTTCGATGACGACCCGGTGGTCAAGCGCATGCTGCAACTGCTCTGCGAGCCGCTCGCGCTCGCGGGCGTGAAGCGCGGTCCGGAGCACCCCTTCGACGAGCGAGGAGTAGGCCGTGAGCGCGGTCACCTCACTTTCGGTCCAGTCGTGCGGACGATCGCGATATACGTTGAGGGATCCCACGGGCAGACGATCGGCGTGCAGCGGCACTCCCAGGACGGCTCGCACGCCAGCGGGAGGCAACTCTTCGAGCTCGGGCCAGCGCTCGTCATTGGCCAGATCGGTCGCGATCACCGTTTGGTCGAACGTCAGGGCGTCGACGCACGGCCCATGGCCAACCTGCTCCTGGAGCACCTCGAGTAACCGGCTCGGCTCGTCGGTGGCGGCGACGGCTGCGAGCACCGAGCTGTCGTCGATAAGCATGATGCCGCAACCGGTGGCCTCGAACAGCTGCCGAGTGGCGTTCATCACCTGCTCAAGCGAAGCCATCAGCCCACCCTCCGGTGGCTGGTCGCGCAGCGCTGCGAGGCTTCGGTCCAGCGCGGCGGGGTCGATGAATCCCTCGATTCATCCTCACACTGCCACATCGGAGCCGGGGCGTCAGCCACAGCGTTCCCGTGCCCCTGCCCGCGCTCGGGTTTCGCCATCAAGCGGTGGGGCGAACTCCGTCAATCCTCCGGGTCAGGGCGCTCCTCACCCGGCCACTCCCCGGTGAGCCGCGCGAACCCCTGCCGGGCGCCGTGATCGGCAAGCCCACGCAGGACAGAGAAGATGGCGCCTTCCAGGAGCAGCGCCACGACGAGCTTGCCGAACGCGATCTCGCGGTGCTTGGGCTCGGGAGCATCCTCATCGTCGATCAATTTCCAGACGTGATCGAAGATCTTCTTGCCCACCACGCCGGCCAGGAGGCCGACGAGGATCCCGACGGGACGGAACGCGAGGGCCACTACGTGCGCCTTTTCCCGATGAGGATTCCGGTCGCGTCTTGGGCCATCGACTTCCCCCCTACCTCTTGATGTGCGTCCCCGGGACATGAACTCCCGGTGCCAGTCGTTCGTGTCCAGCCAGTACCCGCCGTCATCTCCCGGAAACGCTGCGCGCCCTCCGCGCCGAGCTCGCCGTTGCGGCGGGTGAATGTGCGTGCGACGTTGAGCCGGGTACTGCGAACGACGAACCCGAGGTGGGAGGGACCACGATGGCCGTATCGTTTCGCTGCGTGATGCGCCGACATCCTGCACCTGGGCGGTGTGAGACCCATGGCCACTGCTGTGCTCGATATCGACGGCACGCTCGTCGACACCAATTACCACCACGCCATCGCGTGGTTCCGGGCCTTTACCCACCACGGCCTCGTCCTGCCGATCTGGCGCATCCATCGCCACATCGGCATGGGTGGCGATCAGTTGGTGACGGCACTGTGCGGCGAGGAGGTCGAGGCGCGGCTCGGGGACGACATCCGTGACACAGAAGGCGATGAGTACGCGCAGCTGATCGGTGAGGTCCGCACGATGGAGGGCTCCCGGGAGCTGATCGTGTCGCTCAAGGACCGCGGGCATGTCGTCGTCCTGGCCAGCTCGGCCAAGGAGGACGAGGTCGAGGCGTACCTCGATCTCCTCGATGCCCGCGAGATCGCCGACAGTTGGACGACATCGGCCGACGTGGAGTCCACCAAGCCGGCCCCCGACCTCGTCCACGCGGCGATGGCCCGCGTTGACAGCGATCCGGTCGACACCGTGATGGTGGGTGACACCCCCTGGGATGTCAAAGCGGCGGGACGTGCCGACGTACGCACGCTCGCAGTCGTCACCGGGGGGTTCTCGGAGGCGGAGTTGCGCGAGGCAGGCGCGGCCGCCGTCTACGAGTCGGTCGCCGACCTGCGAGGACCGCCTCGACGAGACCCCGCTGCGATGACTGACCGGTCGCAGGAGGCTGAGCAGGACCGCGACGAGAGTGCACCGGAGCGGCTGGATCGCAACACGGTCGAGTTGCTCAACGAGCTGCGCATCGCCGGCACAGGGATCCAGGTGATGTTCGCCTTCCTGCTCATCGTGCCCTTCAACACGGGCTGGAAGCAGGTTGACGGTTTTGAGCGCACCGTCTACTTCGTCACCCTGTTGGTCGTGGCCATGTCGGCATTCCTGCTCATGGCGCCGCCGATCCATCACCGGCTGCTCTTCCGTCATGGCGAGAAGCCGTTCCTCATCCGCGTGGGCAACTACATGGCCATCGGCGGCATGGCATGCCTCGGGCTGGGGTTCATCGGCATCCTCGTCCTCGTCTCTGACGTGGTGGTCGGCGGCGCCGCGCCCGCAGTCGTCGGGGTACTGGCCGCGGCGGTGATCGCTGGCCTGTGGTTTGTGCTGCCGTTGGCACGCCGCCACGAGGAGTGAAAGGCGGCTCAGGGGCGCGCGACCGCCTGCTCAACTGACCGTGTATCGCGGCTAGTCACCACGGCGTTCATGGTGCCAGTACGGAACGCCTTGACCGTGACGGAACAGGTCCAGCTCGCGTTGGAGGACGGAAGGAAGAATGCGGCGGCGCTCCCCGACTCCGGCGTCGGCCGCGACGAGAGCCGGGCAAGCGCGGCCGGTCGTGATCACGTTCGTGTAGAAGACGCTGCAGCGCTGTTTGCAGCGATGTGGGATTGCGTGACGCCATAGTCCTGCCCTCCTGCGGGGCCCCGTCCGGCCGATAGTTCCAACATAAGTACCCGGTCCGAGCCTCTCAAATCAGAAAATCTGTGCTGGATCCTCAGGTCGCCGGATCTGCAAAGCTCGGCGGCATGCACAGCGAAACCACTGACGTCCAGACCCCCGACGGCACCGCCGATTGCTACCTGACCCGCCCCTCCGACGACGGGCCCCACCCGGCGGTCCTGCTGATGATCGATGCCATCGGGCTGCGCCCGCGGATCGAGGAGATGGCCGACCGGATCGCGCGCGACGGGTACGTCGTGCTCGCCCCCAACGTCTTTTACCGGGCCGGCCGAGCTCCGCTGTGGGAGACGCCCGACTTCGCCGACGCGGAGGACCGAGGACGGTTCATGCAGGCACTCCGCCCGGTGATGGCCGAGCTGACCGCCGACCGGATCGCCGCGGACAGCGGCGCCTACCTCGAGCGCCTGGCCGAGCTCTCCGACGGGCCCGTGGGGATCACCGGCTACTGCATGGGCGGCCGGCTGGCCTGGACCATCGCGGCTTCGCACCCGGACCGGGTGTCCGCAGTGGGCGGCTTTCACGCCGGCCGCATGGTGACCGACGGGGACGACAGCCCTCATCTGCTGGCGCCCTCTGTCACAGCGGAGGTCTACTGGGGCCACGCCGACCAGGACCAGGGGATGACCCCGGAGAACATCGCCGCGCTTGACCGGGCCATGGACGATGCCGGGGTGCGCCACACAACCGAGCTCTACGAGGGCGCGGCGCACGGCTACACCATGTCGGACATGGCGGTGTTCAACGAGGCCGCGTGCGAGCGACACTTCCAGGCGCTGGGCGCCCTGTTGAGCCGCGCCGTCGCGCGGAGCTGACCGCCCGCCCGGCCAGACGAAACCGAGCAGGAATCGAGAAGCGCAGCCCACGGGCCGGGGCTAGATTGACGGCGCTGGAGATCACCATTCACCCGATTGAGGAGTGACCATGAGCGCCACGTCCACGCAGGGCATCAAGACCGTGCTGCACCCCGTCTCCGACCTGGCGGCGGCCAAGCCGGTGTACACCGCATTGCTCGGCAGCCCGCCGCAGCACGAGGCCGACTACTACGTCGGTTATGAGATCGAGGGACAGCACATCGGGCTGGTCCCCGGCGGAGCCTCGCAGGGAATGACCTCGCCGGTGGCGTACTGGCATGTGCCGGACATCGAGGCCAAGCTCGCCGAAGTGACCGCCGCGGGCGCCGCGGTCAAGGACGCGCCCCGCGACGTCGGAGGCGGTCGCCTGGTGGCCACCGTGACCGACCCCGACGGCAACGTGCTCGGGCTGCTGCAGGACCGCTGAGGGCCCACACCCGAGGATGGCCAAGCAGAGCGCCGCGCCGTCGACCGCGCCACACGCCGCCGACGTCCACGATCTCATCCGCGTGCACGGCGCGCGGGTGAACAACCTCAAGGACGTCAACGTCGAGATCCCCAAGCGCCGGCTGACCGTGTTCACCGGCGTCTCGGGATCGGGCAAGAGCTCGCTGGTGTTCGACACGATCGCCGCGGAGTCACAGCGGCTGATCAACGAGACCTACAGCGCGTTCGTCCAGGGCTTCATGCCGGCGCGGGCACGCCCCGAGGTCGACGTCCTGGAGGGGCTGACAACCGCGATCAGCGTCGATCAGCAGCGGATGGGCGGCGACGCGCGCTCCACCGTCGGCACCGCCACGGATGCCAACGCGATGCTGCGCATCCTGTTCAGCCGGTTGGGGGAGCCCCACATCGGCTCGCCCAACGCGTTCTCCTTCAACGTCCCGTCGGTCAAGGCCAGCGGCGAGATCACGATCGGCGAGAAGACGGTGAACAAGACGTTCAGCCGCACCGGCGGCATGTGTCCGCGCTGCGAAGGCCTGGGCACGGCCTCGGACATCGACCTCAGCCAGCTCTACGACGCGTCCAAGTCGCTCGCCGAGGGCGCGCTGACGAT
Source organism: uncultured Actinomycetota bacterium (assembly GCA_963758035.1). Classification (GTDB taxonomy): domain Bacteria; phylum Actinomycetota; class Thermoleophilia; order Solirubrobacterales; family Solirubrobacteraceae; genus Palsa-465. The sequence continues at coordinate 1,639,708 of CAVWTW010000006.1, read as the reverse complement.
CCCCGGCTACACGGCGGGCGGCTGGAACTATCGCCTGTATGCCGCCTCGGGTTGCAATTGCAATTGCTCGGGTTGCTCGACGGCCTGGTGGAGGCGGGCAAGTCGGTCATCGTCATCGAACATCACCAGGCCGTCATGGCACACGCCGACTGGATCATCGACCTCGGTCCCGGCGCCGGCCACGACGGCGGCCGGGTCGTCTTCACCGGGACGCCCGCCGACCTCGTGGCCGACCGGATCACCCTCACGGGCGAACACCTGGCGGCCTACGTCGGTGCCGGACCAGACACGTGACGGGACCCCGCCGCGTCAGCCGCTCAACCCCAAGGCGCCAGCGACCGATGAAGGGAGCAGAACCCCGACCCTCGACACCACCCTCCTCCCATGCTCGCACTCGCACCGCCCGCCCCGCCCGTCCTCGAGTCCGTCACCGATGCCGCGGAGGTCAGCTTCCGGCTGCTGCGCGCCGCGACGCCCGGGCTGCTGCTCGCCCACCCCGCCCGCGACGGCGGCCTGATCTGCGAGCACCTGCGCGACGGATGCCGGCCGGGTTTCTATCGCGTGACCGCCGCGGGCGCCATCGAGCCCGACCAGGTGCTCGACCGGCGCACGCTGCGCTTCACCCCGGCGCTCCTGCCCAGCGGATTGCGGTAGCGCCGCCCGCGGAGGATCGATAGCGCCTCGGACGGTCGGAGATACAGGTTCGGCCCCATGGCCTGTGGCCGTGGCATCGGCCACCGTGGCTAACCACCATGGTCGACCTCCTCAGCGCGTAGTGGCCACGCCCGCCGGTTGGGCGGGGACGCTCGCCCTCATCGCCGGTCTGGTGGCCTTCGATCTCTGGCACGGCCGCCGCCGTCCCCACGCGGTGGGCGTGGGCGAGGCCGCCGGGTGGTCGGCGTTCTACATCGGGGTGGCGCTGCTCTTCGGCGTGGCCCTGGCCCTCATCGCCGGCGGGGACCTGGGGGCCCAGTACTTCGCCGGCTATGCCGTGGAGAAGAGCCTCTCGGTCGACAACCTCTTCGTGTTCGTGATCATCATGAGCACCTTCGCGGTTCCGGCCGCGCAGCAGTCGCGCCTGCTGATGCTCGGGATTGTGGGCGCGCTCGCCCTGCGCGGCGTGTTCATCGCCCTCGGTGCCGCCATGCTCGACGCGTTCTCCTTCACCTCGCTCCTCTTCGGCCTCCTCCTGGCCGTCACCGCGATCCAGCTGTTCCGCCACCGCAACCGGGATCCGTCGGTCACCGACAACGCGCTGGTCGCCGCCACCCAGCGCGTGCTGCCGGTGAGCGACGCCTACGACGGCCACCACCTGGTGACCCACCGCGGCGAGCACCGGGTGGCGACCCCGCTGCTGATCGCGCTGGTCGCGATCGCGAGCACCGACCTGCTGTTTGCGCTGGACTCGATCCCGGCGGTGTTCGGGGTCACGTCGCACGCCTACATCGTGTTCGTCGCCAACGCGTTCGCCCTGCTCGGCCTGCGCGCGCTGTTCTTCCTGGTCTCCGGGCTGCTCGACCGGCTCGTCCACCTCTCGACCGGACTCGCCGTCGTCCTGGGCTTCATCGGGCTCAAGCTCGTCCTGCACTTCGGCCATCTGCACAGCGACGCGGTGCCCGAGATCTCGACCGGTCTCTCTCTGGCGGTGGTCGCGGCCGTCCTGGCGGTCACGACGATCGCGAGCGTGATCACGGCGCGGCGCGACCCGCGGGCACGGGCCCACGCCGGTTCGCTGCGGGGCGGCGGCGGCGCCACCCCCGCCGCGGCGCCACGGACGCCCCCCGCGCACTCGCGCACGCGATCGGCACCCACGACGCGCGATGGCCGATCTGAGTCAAGATGTGGCCGGGTGACGTCACCCGCAGAGCCTCTATTGCGTCCACACGTTGACTGAGCCGGGGGTGCCATGCGCGTCGACAACGACGGCGTCGGAATCGAGTACGAGGTGATCGGCGAGGGTCGTCCGGTCGTGCTGCTGCACGGCTTCCCGGACACGGGCCGGGTGTGGCGCCATCAGATCCCCGCGCTCGCCGAGGCGGGCTTTCAGGTGATCGTCCCCGACATGCGCGGGTACGGCCGTTCCGACAAGCCCAGCGAGGTCGCCGCCTACCACGTCAAGGCGCTGGCGGGCGACGTCCTCGCCGTCATGGCCGACGCGGGCGTCGACCGCGCCCACGTCGTGGGCCACGATTGGGGGGCCGCGGTGGCGTGGGGCCTGGCCGCGCTGTCGGGCCGACGCGTCGACCACCTGGTCGCGCTCTCCGTGGGGCATCCGGCGACATTCCGCGCGGTGGGATACGAGCAGCACGCGAAGTCGTGGTACATGCTGCTCTTCCAGTTCGCCGGGGTCGCCGAGCAATGGGCATCGGCCGACGGGTGGGCGAACTTCCGGGCGTGGAGCGGCCACCCCGATCCCGACGAGGTTGTCGCTGACCTCGAGGCCAACGGGTCACTCACACCCGCGCTGAACTACTACCGCGCCAACGTGCCGCCCGAGGTGTGGGTGCGCCCCAGCCCGTCGCTCCCCCCGATCACCGCCCCGACGATGGGCGTGTGGAGCTCGGGCGACTTCGCGCTCACCGAGCGCCAGATGACCGCCTCGGAGACGCAGGTCACGGGCGGCTGGCGCTACGAGCGGCTCGACGGCCCCGGCCACTGGATGCAGCTGGAGGCGCCCGACGAGCTCAACGCGCTGCTCATCGGCTTTCTGCCCGCGGGGTCATGATGGTTCGCGTCGCTGTGACTTGAGTCCCGGGGATCGACCAGGGCATCCACGGGCGCGACGGGGCGGGCAGGCGGCGACGCTTGAGTCAGCAGCCACGCCCTCACCGAGACAGGAGCACCCGATGCGCGCCGACATCGTCCGCGGCGGAATCTTCCCTGACTACGAGCTGACCGACCACAGCAAGGTCCGGCGCCGGCTCTCCGAGCTTCAGGGCATCGATCCGATGATCCTGCTCCTCTCCCGCGGCCATTTCTGCCCCAAGGACCACCAGCAGCACCTGGAGCTCGCGGCCAACTACCCGAAGATCGCGGTCGCCTACACCCGGATCGTCACCATCGCCACCGACCCCATCTTCGAGATCAACGAGTTCCGGTCCTCCACCGGCGCTGCGTGGACCTTCCTGTCCGACGCCGGGCGCAAGGTCCAGAAGGACCTCGACATCCAGGAGTACACCGACCCGCACCACGATCCGATGGTGCCGCACACCCTGGTGCTCAAGCCCGGGCTGGTCATCCACAGCGTCTACAACGGCTACTGGTTCTGGGGGCGGCCCTCGTTCACCGACCTGTGGCACGACCTGCGCGACGCCACGCGCGAGATCCGGGCAGACTGGGACCTCGGTACGCCGGGGCTGCGCGAGGCGTGGGAGGCGGGCGACCGCACGCGCTTCTACGGCGCCGGCGACATGGATCCCACCCTGCATGCGGCCTAGAGCGGAGGAGACGATGACCACGAACCATGATTACGACGTGATCGTCCTGGGGGCGGGCGCCCCCGGGGAGCATTGCGCCGGCGCGCTGGCCGAGGGGGGCCTGCGCGTTGCAGTCGTCGAACGCGAACTGGTGGGCGGCGAGTGCTCCTACTGGGCATGCATCCCATCCAAGACGCTCCTGCGCCCGGGCGAGGCGGTGCAGGGCGCCCGCGAGGCGGGTGCGACCGCGGCGGTGGACGTCGCGGCGGCGCTGGCGTGGCGGGATTACATGGTCTCCAAGTACACCGATACCTCAGCGGTGAAGTGGCTGACCGACCGCGGCATCGAGCTCATCCGCGGCACCGGGCGCCTGGCGGGCACCGGGGCCGTCGAGGTCGACGGCCGCCGCTACACCGCCGAGCACGTCGTCGTCGCCCTGGGCGCCGATCCGTTCATCCCGCCCGTCCCCGGTCTGCGCGAGCTCGACGGCGTCTGGACCAACCGCGAGGCGACCGGCATGACCGTCGTCCCGCGCCGGCTGCTCGTGCTGGGGGCCGGCCCGGCCGGGGTCGAGCTGGCCCAGGTGACGCGGAGCTTCGGCGCCGAGGTGGTGATGGTCGAGGGCGCCGATCGCGTGCTGGCGCGCGAGCCCGCTCCGCTGGGCGAGGGGCTGGGCGAGGCGCTGCGGCGCGACGGCATCGAGCTGGAGCTCGGCGCGCGGGCCACCGCCGCCCGCCGCGACGGCGAGGACTTCGTGCTCGAGCTCAGCGACGGGCGCGAGCTGCGCGGTGATCGCCTGCTGGTGGCCACCGGCCGCCGGCCGCGCGTCGCCGGGATCGGCCTGGAGACGGTCGGCATCGCGGAGGATCCGCACGGCATTCCCGTCGACGCGCGCCTGAGCGCCGGGGAGCGGCTGTGGGCGCTCGGCGACGTGACCGGCATCTGGCAGCTCACGCACGTCGGCGAGTACCAGGGCGAGGTCGTCGCCTCCAACATCCTCGGCGAGGCGCGCGAGGCGAACTACGAGGCGGTGCCGCGCGTGACCTACACCAACCCTCAGGCCGGGTCGGTGGGTGGATCCGAGGCACCGTTCTCCGGCACCGCTGCGCTGGCCGAGGTGGCCAAGACCGCCACCTACACCCACGCCTACGCCGAGTCGCGCGGCTTTCTCACGCTCCTCAGCGACGGTGAGCGGCTCACCGGGGCCTACGCGCTCGGACCTGAGGCCGGCGAGTGGCTCCAGCAGGCCACGCTGGCCATCCGTGCGCGCGTGCCGATTGACATCCTGCGCGACACGATCCAGCCCTTCCCGAGCTTCTCGGAGATCTTCGCCGCGGCGGTCAAGGCGGTCCGCCAGGAGATTCTCGCGGCCGGCGCGCCCGCGAAGGTGACGCCATGACCGGGGCCCTCGACGGACAGCTCGTGCTCGTGCTCGGGGGGAGTGGGGGCATCGGATTGGAGACCGCCCGCTCGGCCCGCGCCGAGGGGGCCCAGGCGATCCTCACCGGCCGCAACGAGAAGCGGCTGGCTCAGGCCGGGGCCGAGGTCGGCGCCCAGAACACCGCGGCCTTTGACGTCAACGACCCGGCCGCGCTCGCTCACTTCTTCGGCGGCCTGGCTGATCCGGTGGATCATGTCATGGTCACCGCGGGCCGCCCGCGCTACGCGGCGCTGGTCGACATGACGCCCGAGGAGGTGCGCGACGCCGCGTCGGAGCACCTCGCGGTGGCCCTCGAGGTGGCGCGCCACGTGCCCACCCATGTGCGGCCCGGAGGCAGCGTCATCCTCATGAGCGGCACCGGCGGACGCTCGGCCCGGGCCGGCAGCCTCGTGGCCGCCGTCACCGTGGCGACGCCGGCACTGGCGGCGGGCCTCGCCCTGGAGCTCGCGCCCGTCCGCGTCAACGTGATTGCGCCCGGGTTCGTGGACACGTCGCTGTCGGCGTCGTTGCTCGGCGACGACCTCGATCGGCGGCGCGACGAGCTGCGCCGGACGCTGCCCATCGGGCGGGTGGTCGGGCCACGGGATGTCGCCGCGCTGGCCGTCCACCTCATGATCAACACCGCGCTGACAGGAGCGACCTATGACATTGACGGCGGCCAGCAGCTGCTGGCCTGAGTGGGAGCGCGGCGATGGGTGAGGGCCTACCGGCGCCGCGCCTGACCCTGGTCTACCGGCTGGAGGCCGCGCTCGGAGAACCGCTCGATCTCGGCACGACCGAGCAGGGGCACCGGCGCATCGTGCCGCTGGTGGGCGGGACGTTCACCGGTCCAGGGCTGAGCGGGACGCTCCTGCCGGGGTCGAGCGCCGACTGGCAGACGATCCTCTCCGACGGGACGGCCCTGGGCGACGTGCGCTACACGCTGCGAACCGATCGCGGGGAGCTGCTCTACGTTCAGTCGCGCGGCGTCCGGCACGGGAGCGCCGAGGTGCTGGCGCGCCTGGGCCGCGGCGAGGACGTCGCGCCCGGCGAGTACACCTTTCGCACGGCGACCCAGATCGTCGCGGCGGGGGATGCCCTGGACTGGCTCAACAAGGGCATCTTCGTCGGCGTCGCCGCGCGCCAGAGCGCCGGGGTCATCTATGAGACCTACCTGGTGGAGTGAGGCGTCACCCCCGCGCCGCGCCGGCGGGGGTGCCTTCGCGCTCGGGGCGCGGCAGCGCGTCGTGCAGGCCCTTGCGTGAGGTGATGCCGAGCTTGGCGAACACCTTGCGCAGATGCCACTCCACCGTGCGGGGACTGAGGTAGAGCTCGGCGCCGATCTCCGGGTTGGTGCGGCCGTCGCGGGCCAGGCGCGCGATCTGCTCCTCCTGGGGGGTGAGCTCGTCGCGGCTGTCGTCGCGGCGGCTACGGACCTTCTCGCCGGTCGCCTGCAGCTCCCGCCGAGCCCGGTCGGCGAATCCCGACGCGCCCATCGCGACGAACACCTGGTAGGCGTCGCGCAGCTGCTCGCGCGCGTCCACCCTGCGTCCCTCGCGCCGCAGCCATTCGCCGTAGGTCAGCCGGGCGCGGGCCAGGGGCGCGGTCATGCCCGTCTCGCCCAACCACGCCAGCGCCTCCAGATGCAGGCTCTCGCCGGCGTCGCCGTACTCGACCAGCGCCCGCGCGCGAGCCCCGGTCCCCATCGCCCAGGCCGTGCCGCTGGCGCTCGTGCGCTCCCACAGCCGGTCGGCGGCATCGCGGGCCAGGTCAACGTGACCGCTGCGCGACGCCGCCTCGGCCAACTCCGCCAGCGCCCAGGACGACGTCGCGATCTCCTCGGCCATGGCGGCCTTGCGCGCGGCCTCCCGCGCCTGCTCGTACTGGCCCAGGCCGTTGTGGAGAATCGCCATCGCGTAGTGCGCGCCGGTGATGGCGCAGCCCTCCCCCCGCGCGCGGGCGCCGCGGATCATCACGCCGAAGAGCTCGGTGGCGGCCGTCTCCTGGCCTCGCCAGGCAGCGAGCCGCAGCGGCATGTAGGGCAGGGTGTCGGCGCGGCCGTCCAGCTGGAGGTTCGTCGACTCCGTCGCCAGGCTGGAGGCCATCGCCAGATCGCCCGCGTGGATGTGGAGGCCGGCCAGGTAGTCGAGCGCATAGGGGAGCAGGACGAGCGCTCCGGTGCCGCGCGCCAGGCGAGCCTGGCTGGTGGCGAGCTCGAGCCAAGCCTCACCATCCCAGAGGTCCATGGCGACCAGGTTGAAGGCCACGCACTGCCAATCCATGCCCCGTTCCCCGGCCAGGTACCCGGCGAGCGCGTGGCTGAGCATCGGCGCAGCGGCGACGTGGCCGCTGGTGAGGCGAGTGGCCAGCCCGACCAGTAACTGGTGGCGCGTATCGAGGCGGCCGGCGGCCGGCGGCGCCGCCCGCGCCGCGCGGGTGACGCCGGCGACGTCGCGCCCGTCGCCCAGCTCCCCGGCGTAGATCGCCGCGATGAGCGCCTGCAGGTGGGTCTCGCTCGCGCGGACGGGATCGAGCGGCTCCAGGCGCCTGGCCGCGGAGCCGAGCAGACCCGGGGCGTCGCGGCCACGCCTGAGGTCAAACGCGATCTGCGCGCGCATGCGCTGAAGCTCGGCGCGGCCGAGCTCGTCCAGCGGGCCGGCGTCGGCCGCCGCCAGGAGCGACTCCGCGGCCCGGAAGTCCGCGGCTTCGTACTTGGCGCGGGCGGCGGCCAGGGCGCGTGACGCCCGCTGTCCGGGGTCCGCGGTGAACGTGACCGCTCTGTCCAGGAACGCCGCGGAGGCGGCGATCCCGCCGCGGCTCTGTGCGCGGGCCGCCGAATCCAGCAGCTCCTGGGCGACCCCGTCATCGGGAGCCATGGCGGCGTGAGCCCGGTGCCACGCCCGGCGGTCGGGATCGCTGGCCGGGTCGGTGGCCGCGGCCAGCGCGGCATGAGCGGTCCGCCGTTGAGCCGGTGACGCGGCGCGATAGACCGCCGAGCGGACCAGCGGGTGACGGAAGCGCACCCGCGCGCCGATCTCCAGCAGCCTCGCTCCAGCGGCCGGCTCGGCCGCGGCGTGGTCGACGCCCGCTACCGCCGCGGCTCGCCACAGGAGCGTCGCGTCACCCACCGCGTCGGCGGCGGCGAGGAGCATCAACTGCCGCGTTGCGTCGGGCAGGCCGGCGATGCGCCGTCCGTAGGCGCCCTCAACCTGGCTGGGGACGTTCGCGGCGTCGGGGAGAGCGAAGCCGCCCGCGAGCTCTCCGGCGGTCAGGCCCCGGGGCAGCTCGAGCAGGGCCAGCGGGTTGCCGCGCGTTTCGGCGACGATCCGATCGCGCACGTCAGCGTCGAGCCGCCCCGGCACGACGGACTCCAGCAGAGCTCGGGCCGCGGCCTCGTCCAGCCCCTCCAGCCGCATCTCGGGCAGGCCGGCCAGAGGCCGCATCGCCGCGCCGCCCGGCTCGCGGACGGCGAAGACGATCGCCACGCGCTCGGCCAGCAGGCGGCGGGCGACGAAGCCCAGGACCTGGCTCGAGGCTCCGTCGAGCCACTGGGCATCGTCGATCATGCACAACAACGGCCCCGCCTCGGCGACCTCCGCCAGCAGGCTCAGCGCGGCCAGGGCCACGAGGAACCGGTCGGGCGGATCGCCGGTCGCGAGCCCCAGCGCGACCCGCAGGGCGGCCTGCTGGGGCTCGGGCAGCGCGACGTGGTGGCCCAGCATCGGCAGGCACAACTGGTGCAGCCCCGCGAACGGCAACTCCATCTCGGACTCCACGCCCGAGATCCGGGCGACGCGGAACCCGGCCGCCCGTTCGGTGACGTAGCCCAGCAGCGCCGACTTGCCGACGCCCGCCTCGCCGCGCACGACCAGCACCTGGCTGCGCCCGTGTTCCACGGTCGCAAGCAGCCGGTCCAGATCGTCGCGCTCGGTGATCCGGCCCCGGAACGACGGCAGGCGCGTGACGGCCATCTGGCCCCAAGCGTAGAGCCCGGCGTCCTGACCGGCCACTACCCCGGTAGGGCTTAAGCTGCCGAACACACTATGTTCTCGCCGGGGGACTTCGCCAAGATCGACGCACTGTCAGCCCACGTCAACCTGTGGCTCCTCCGTAGCCTGCACCTGCACTGGCACCGGCGGTAGGGAAGGCGACGGGTCGTCGAACACCTGTCCAGGGAGATGCCGAGTGGGGTCAGGGTTCGGCCTTCCGCTGCCGTTGTCTGAGAACAGCAGGAGCGAACTGGCGCCGTCCACGGAGGGCATGCGCCTCAAAGCAAGGAAGCTAACCCATGAGACGTCTGATCCTGGCCGCCGGCGTGGCCGGCCTGGCCGTGTTCCCGGCCGGGGCCCTCGCCAACACCACGCGGGCGAAGGTGCTGTCCGCCGACGCGCGGCACCACACCGTGCAACTCATCGACTCGGCGCACGTCGTGCACGCCTACCGGTTCCGTGGCGCGCTGCCCCGCCTGGGCCTGGGCGACCGCGTCAGCTTCCGGCGTGCAGGCCACAGCCGGACGATCTCGCACGTGAAGCGGACCGGGCGGGCCTTCGGGACGCTGTCGTTCTACGCGAAGGTCGTGCGCTCGGGCTCCAAGCAGGTTCGGCTGCGTCTCGGCGATGGAAGCGCACTACGACTGTCCTCCAACCAGGTCTCCACCAGGACGGTGGCCCACGCCGCCGCCGCCGTGTCGACGGCGCCGGTCACCATCCAGGTGCAGGGGCTGACGCCGGGCGAGACGGTGCTCATCTCGGAGACGGTGGACACCCGGGGCCACTGGACGCTCACGCTCACGCTCCCCAGCACGTCGACGGCCGGTGCGGGAACCGCCTCGGGCGACGGCTCCGGTGACGGGACGGGGGACGATCCCGGCGACGACCAGCTCGCCGAAGGGGCGATCACCCAGGTTTCGGACACCGGCCTGGCCGTCAGCACCGCGTCGGGGACGCTGCGCTTCGCCGCAGACCCGACCGCGGGGCTCACCGACGGCTTCCTCGTCGGCGATGTGGTCGACGTGAGCTATTACCAGAGCTCGGATGGGTCGCTGAACGCCGACGACGTCGAGTACGTCGAGCTGGACGCGTCGGGCGCGGTCAGCGACGTCAGCGACTCCAGCCTCACCCTCACCGATCAGGACACGGGGCAGCCCGACACCTTCATCGGCGACCCTGATCTGGGTCTCTTCGATGGCGTGAACCCCGGCGACGAGGTCGACGTCACTTACCACCAGTCGGCCGCCGGTGACGTCGCCGACGCCGTCGACGACCAGGTCTGGGACAACTGAGCACGCGCGGTCCGCGGGCCGCGCGTTGCAGGTTTGCGCAGGCAGTCATTATCGAATGCTGCCTATCGCTACTCAAGGTGGTTGTGCATTCACTGCCGTGCCGTTTCGCGATTGGTTGTGGCGTGTTACAACCCAACCAGCACGGCGGGCGACATGGGCGCCGGGGCATAAGTCACACAGGCAAGATTCGGGAGGTCTTGACGATGGTTCGGGGGAAGAATCTGGCCGGAGCGGTGGCGTGCGCAGTGATGGCCGCGCTCGGGTCCTGTCAAGCGGCGGGAGCCGCCACCACCGCCAGTCCGACCGTCACGGGAACGGTCGCCGCCGGCGCGCTGAGCGTCGCCACCTCGGCGGCACCGACGTTCTCGGCCAACCTGGCCACGGGTGATCAGACGCCGACGTACACGCTGCCGCTGACCGCGACGGACACCACCGGAACGGGCGCCGGGTGGAACCTCACCATCACCTCCACCCAGTTCACCACCGGAGGCGGCACGCCTCACACGCTTGCCGCCAACGCGTCGACGATCACCGGAGTGACGTCGGCCTGCGCCACGGGGACGTGCACCAATCCCACCAACGCCGTCACGTATCCCGTCGGTGTTCCCGCGGCCGCCACGGCCCCGACCGCGGTCAAGTTCTTCAACGCGGCGGCCAACACCGGCCTGGGCTCGTTCACCGTCACCCCGTCAGTCGGAGTGTTCGTGCCGTCGTCCACGTTCGCCGGGAGCTACTCGAGCACGCTGACGGTCTCGATCGTCAGCGGCCCGTAGGCGGATAATCGCGATGAGCCGTCGCGCCGGGCGACGTCCGGAGTGGGCACGCCTGCTGCCAGCGCTGGCGACAGTCATGGCTCTCGCTGCCCTTGCGGGCAGCGCCCAGGCCGCTGGACCGACCGTGTCTTTGACCCCGGTCGGCGCCGCTGGGGCCAAGGGCTACTTCGTCTACACCGCCCACGGTGGCTCGCGGATCAGCGGACAGGTCTCGCTGGTCAACACCAGCGGAGCCCGGGGGGCGGTGCTGCTGTACGCCGTGGATGCCACCACGGGTCAGACCACCGGCGCCGTCTACCAGTCACGCGCGCGGCGACGCCATGACGTCGGCGCGTGGACGAAACTGCCGATCCGCCGCGTCGTACTGGGCAGCCACGGCCGGGCGCAGGTCTCGTTCAGGCTGCGGGTCCCGCGCGGCGCCCGCGGCGGCCAGCACCTCGGCGCGATCGTGGCCCAGCCGGTCAGCCCGGTGCGCCGCTACAGCACCAGGAAGGGCTCGCACGCCTTCCATATCAACGTGCAGGCGCTGAGCGTGCTCGCCGTGCAGGTCAACGTGCCCACGCGCCCGGTGCAGCGCTTGACGGTCAACGGATGTCGGGCCGGCGGACCCCACGGCTTCCAGACGCTGTTCGTGGGCATGGCCAACACGGGCAATCAGTTCGTCAAGGGCACGGGAACGGTCACCGTGGCCAGGGGCGCCGCCACCGCGATCAAGCACCAGAGCTTCGCGCTCGACACGTTCCTGCCCGGCACGTCGATCAGCTATCCCGTCGTGCTCACCGGCAAGCCGCTGCGCGCGGGCAACTACCGCGCGGTGGTGTCGCTCACCTACGGCAAGCGTCATCACGTGACCCGGGTGCTGGCATGCAAAATCTCCAACCACTCGATCGTCCAGGTCTTCGGAGCGGCCAACGCGGCGCAGATCACGCCGCCCGGCGGCGGCTCAGGCCCGAGCGCGCTGGTGATCGTGATCGGAGGCATCGCCCTGCTGGCTCTCGGATTCGGGGCTGCCGTGCTTCTCAACCGCCGTGCCCAGCAGCACTAGATGGATCGCAGGATGCGTCCTGGGGGTCGCGGTCGGATGGCTGGCCGCGGCGGCCGGGCCTGCCCAGGCCGCGATCAGCGAGGTGGGGGCCAGTTCGGGCTCCAACGTATCGACGTCGTCTGAGACGATCAACAAGCCTGGTGGCGTGACCTCCGGCGAGGTCCTGGTCGCCACCATCACCGCCGCCGGTACCGGCGCGATCACGCCCCCTTCGGGCTGGACGGTGATCCGCGATACCACCACCACACTGCGCCAGACGTCCTTCTACCACGTGACGGGCAGCAGCGAGCCCTCGAGCTGGGCCTGGACGCTGGGCAGCGTGCGAGCGGCCACGGGAGGGATCGTCGCCTACTCCGGGGTCAGCACGAGCGTGCCGATCGATGCCTCGACGTCAGGGTCGGGGACCAGCGGCAACCCGACCGCTCCCAGCGTGACGACGAATTTCGCGGGTGACACGGTGATCGCCGCCGTCGGCATCACGGGCTCGTGGGCGAGCAACCTGGTGACCCCCGCCGTGTCGACCACCGAGCGCTATGACGTGTCCAACACCAGCACGGAGAGCGAGGGGGCCGACTTCTCCCAGGCCACCGTCGGCGCGACCACGGTGCGCACCCCGGTCCCGGCGACCACCGGCGCCTGGATCGCGTCCACCATCGCGCTGGACCCGGCCAGCGCGGCCACGCTGTCGCTGTCGACCACGGCCGCGCCGACGTTCTCGGCCAGCCTGCCGGCGGGCGACCAGACCCCGACCTACACGCTGCCCCTCACGATCCACGACACCCGTACCGGTTCGGCGGCAGGCTGGAATCTCACGATCACCTCCACTCAGTTCACCACGGGTGGCGGGCAGCCCCGGACGCTGGCGACGACGGCGTCGCGTGCTACGGCAGTGGGCAGCGTCTGCGCCGGCGGCGCCAGCTGCGTGACCCCGACCAACTCGGTGACCTACCCGCTCACCGTGCCCGCGGGGACCACAGCACCCTCCGCGGTCAAGTTCGCGAGTGCCGCCACCGGGACGGGAACGGGCATCTTCACGCTCACACCCACGATCGGCGTGAGCGTGCCCGCGAACAGCTACGCGGGCACCTACACCAGCACGCTCACGATCGCCCTGGTCAGCGGTCCATAGCGGTCCGACAGTCGTCCGCAGCCGTCCGGTCCACCTGCTGACCTTGCGCTTCAGCGGCCTCCGCCGGATGCCGATAAGCCCCAAGGACCCGCATGCACTCCGCCTTCATCGCGCGCCAGCCCATCTTCGACCGCAAGCTCGACGTCGCGGGCTACGAGCTGTTGTTCCGCGGTCGCGGATACGCCGGCGACGGCCTGTCGGACAACCCGGGGCGTGCCACCGCCACCGTGGTGCTCAACTCGTTCACCGAGCTGGAGCTCAAGCGCATCGTCGGGCACAAGACGGCGTGGCTCAACGTCGGGCGCGAGTTCGTGGTGGACGGGCTGGCTCAGGTGATTCCGGCGAGCCTCGGTGGCCTGGAGATCTCGGAGTCCGAGGATTTCGATGAGGAGCTGGTCGACGCGCTGCGCGAGCTCAAGGGTCAGGGCTACCGCCTCGCGCTTGACGGGTTCGGCTCCGGCTCGGATGCGGAATCGGTGCTCGAGCTCTTCGACATCGTCAAGCTCAACGTGCTCGAGCTCGGCCACGGCGCCCTCAGCGAGGCGGTGACGCGGCTGCAGGGCTATCCGTGCCAGGTGCTGGCCCACCGGGTGGCGACGCATGACGATCACGAGTTCTGCGCCGAGCTCGGCTGCGACCTGTTCCAGGGGTACTTCTTCTGCCAGCCGGCCGTCGTCGCCACCCGCCAGATCTCGGCCAATCGCCTGGCGCTGCTCCAGGTGGTGGCTGCCCTGCAGCGACCTGAGGTGCAGTTGTCCGACGTCGAGCAGCTCGTCGCCCGCGATGTGGCGCTGAGCTTCCGCATGTTGCGCTACGTCAACTCGGCGTTCTTCGGCGTGCGCAGCGAGGTCCGTTCGATCGGCCACGCGCTGGCTCTGCTGGGTCTCGACAACGCCCGCCGTTGGGCGACGCTCAGCGTCCTGGCCAGCGTCGACGACAAGCCCACCGAGCTCACGCTCACGGCGCTCACCCGCGCTCGCTTCTGCGAGCTGGCGGGCGAGGAGCTCGAGCTGGCCGGCGGGCCCGAGCTGTTCACGCTCGGGCTCTTCTCCGTGATCGACGCGCTCATGGACACGCCGATGCAGGACGTCGTCGAATCGCTGCCGCTGGCCGACGACATGCGCGCGGCGCTGGTGCACCGGCAGGGGCCACTGGGCGAACTGCTCGACGCCGTCGCCGCACGCGAGCAGGGCGAGAGCGGGGTGGGGGTGACAGTGCCCCACGCCGACGAGCTCTACCTGCGATCCGTCATCTGGGCCAACACCGCGGCGGAGTCGCTGTTCGGGGCCGCGCCCAGCGCACCGTCGGAGCGGCAGCCCGCAGCTCCCCAGCCCGCCGCTCCTGCGCCGCGCGTGGCCCGCCCGGACGGCGGCCCGGTGCGGCGCGCGTTCGCCGCCATCGGGCGGCTGTTCGGCCGCCGCGCCTGACGGGTGTGGTTGACTCGTTCCTCGGCACGTCGTCGAGGATCGGGCGCCATGACAACCACCACTGAGAAGCGGGACTACAGCCTCATCGGACCCAGCGCGCGGCAGGCCGCCGAGCAGGGTCTGGTCGCGGCCGACTGGTATCACCCCGAGGTGCCGCGCAAGCGCATGAAGGAGCTGATGCGACGCAGTGACGGGCCCGCGCTGCGCGACACCGCGCTCTGGCTGGCGCTGCTGGTCGCCTCCGGGGTCGGTGGTGGCCTGTTCTGGGGCACCTGGCTGACGATCCCGTTCTTCGTCGTCTACGGGGTGCTGTACGGATCCGCGACCGATTCGCGCTGGCACGAGAGCGGCCATGGCACCGCATTCAAGACCTCGCAGATCAACGACGTGCTCTACCAGGTCGCCTCGTTCATGAACCTCAAGGAGCCGACGTTCTGGCGCTGGAGCCATGCCCGCCACCACACCGACACGATCATCGTGGGCCGCGACCGCGAGATCGCGGCGATGCGCCCGCCTGACGTGGCCAAGCTGGTGGTCAACGTCATCGGGCTGCGTGACGCGTGGGACACGGCCATCAGCGTGGGGCGCCACGCGGCGGGCCGGCTCACCGAGGAGGAAACGACGTTCATCCCGGAGGGCGAGCGCTTCCGCGTGTACCGGGAAGCCCGGGCGTGGGTGGCGGTCTACGCGCTCGTGGTGGCCGCGGCGGTCCTGCTGCACAGCTTCCTGCCGCTCATGTACGTCGGGCTGCCGTCGCTCTACGGCCGGTGGCTAGCCGCGCTGTTCGGGCTCTCGCAGCACGCCGGGCTCGCCGAGAACGTGCTCGACCACCGCCTCAACGCCCGGACCATCCGCATGAACCCGGTGTTCCGCTTCCTCTACTGGAACATGAACTACCACGTCGAGCACCACATGTTCCCGATGGTCCCCTACCACGCGCTGCCCAAGCTCCATGCGGAGATTGCCGACGACCTGCCCACCCCGTACCCGAGCCTGCTGGCGGCCTACCGCGAGATCGTGCCCACACTGCTGCGCCAGATGCGCGAACCGGGGTACTACGTGCGGCGCGAGCTGCCGCCTGCGGCCCAGCCGTTCCGGCCCGAGATGCACAACGCAGTGTTCGAGGCTTGACCGGGGTGGGCGGGGACGGGGTCCCGGACGGGTGGGTCGAGGCCTGCGCCGTCGATGACATCGACCCCGAGGACGTCATCGAGGTGCAATGCGCGGGGCGGACGTTCGCCGTCTACCGCAGCCCGCAGGACAGCTTCCACGCCACCGACCCGATCTGCACCCACGAGCGGGCCCGCCTCGCCGACGGCCTCGTGCAGGGCGACATCATCGAGTGCCCCAAGCACAACGGCCGCTTCAACTACAGGACCGGCGAGGCCACCCGCCCGCCGGCGCGCGAGAACCTCTGCATCTATCCGGTCAGGACCGAGGCCGGGCGGGTGTTCATCAAGGTGGCGTGACCGCCATCGCCCGGTCAGCGGCCCCAGTCAATCTGCTCGAATCGCCGCTGGAGCTTCTCGCCGCGTGCCGGGTTGAGCGACGCGACCCAGGCGACGCGGCCCTGGAGCTCGGCCTGGCGGCCCGCGAGCCCCTGGTCCGCCGGGCCGTGGCGGGCGGCGTTGTGCAGGATCGCCTTGAGGCGGTCGTACTGGGCGCGAGGAACATTGGGGGTGGCGTTGACGACGATCCCGCAGACCTGCTGGCGCCCGGCCGAGGTGCGCAGCGCCGACTTGCCGGCGTTGAGGGCGAAGCCCTCGGCACGGGCGATCTCGCCCACCAGGGCCTCCACTCCGGTCCAGCCGCGGCGCAGCCGCCCGCCCGAGAAGGTGAGGTCGTCGGCGTAGCGCGAGTAGCGCAGGCCCGCTGAGGCGGCCAGCCCGGCTAGCCGACGGTCGAGGCGAAACGCGGCGAGATTGGCGAGGGCGGGCGACGTCGGAGCGCCCTGGGGCAGATGGGGTGTCGCGAGCTGCCTGCCCAGCCAGAAGCGCGGTTGGACCGCGGCGTCCACGGCGGCACGTCGCACCACCTCCCAGACGTGCGCCGGCACCGTGTTGGTGGTGAGGCCGGTGAGCAGGTGGGCCACGTCTGAGCGGTAGCCCAGGGTCTGGAAGATCCCGAATACGCGCCCGGCGGACACAGAGGCGAAGAAGTCGGCCAGGTCGAGCCGCAGCAGGACGTGCTGGCCGCTGTGGCGGCGAGCATGGTCGATGACCGAGCGCCCGCGGGCAAAGCCCAGGGCGGCATCGTGGACCGGAACGTGGTCGAGGATCTCGCGCAGGATCCAGCGCTGGACCTCCTTGAGGCGGAGCTTGGGGGCCTCGATGACGCGCGGCAGCCCGCTGCGGCGGGGCACCGCGGCGTAGCGGTAATTGCGCAGCCGCTCGGCGGTAACGGTGCGCTCCAGTGAGCGGACGTCGGCCAGCCACGCGAGCTGCCCGTCGGAGAGCTCGAGCACGTCGGCAAGCGCGGAGACGGACGGGATACGGGCGATCGGCCAGTCACGGCGCGGGCGCGGCGCGGGCACGGTGGCCGTCGCCTCGCGTCGGATCGGTGGCGGCTCGCGGGCCTCGGGCCCCGCGCCATGTTCGGTGATGAAGGCGTCGATGACGTGGGCCAGCGCGCCGGGACTGCCTGCCGGCGCCCGGCGATAGACCGACGTGACGTGCAGTGCCAGCGGGTCGAGCCAGCTCGGCCAGTGCGCCAGATCGGCCGCGGCGGCCTCCGCGACGTCGGGGAGCTCCCAGGGGCCCGCGAGCATGGCCCGCGCGAGTCGCAAGGCGATGCCGGTGCGCTCGGCTTCGTCGTACATGACCGGTCAATCATGGCGGCGCCGCGCATCGACTGCTCCGTGTTGTGCGATGCCCCGCCGTGCCTCCGAATGGATGCACTACACAGGGCTCGCGATGCACTGTCCCAGGTACTGGGGGATCCCCGGGGTGACCCCGGAGAGGGAGGTGCGCCCGTGGGCGCGCCTGACCCACCTCGGTGCTGCGACGCCGCCGAGGCGACGCTACCGCATCGTGGTCTCCACGATCGCGTCGATGATCTCCGGCCACAGCGCGCGTGGCAGGTCGTGGCCCATGTCCGGGAAGAGCACCAGACGGGCCCCGGGGATGGCCTCGGCCGTCGCGTGGCCACCGGAGACGTCCACGAGCGGGTCGGCCTCGCCGTGGATCACGGTGGTGGGGACACGGATCGAGGCGAGCGACTCGGTCCGGTCTGGCGCAGACGCCACCGCTCCGAACTGGCGGGCGCTGCCGGCGGGGTAGACGCCGCGGTCGAACAGCCGTCCGGCGCGCTCGCGCTTGTACTCCTCCTCGAAGTCATACGCCGGAGAGCCGATCGCGCGATAGGTCTCGATGTGGTCCTCGATGTAGGCCTCGCGTTCGCGTCGCGCCTTGCGCATCAGCCGCAACATCATCTTCGGCTGGGGCTTGCCCACCTTGGGGTTGCCCGTGGTGGACATGATCGAGACCAGCGAGAGGACGCGATCAGGGTGGTTGATCGCGACGAGCTGGGCGATCATGCCGCCCATCGAGACCCCGACGATGTGGGCAGCGCGGATCTCGAGCTGGTCGAGGAGACCGACGCAGTCGGCCGCCATGTCCCCCAGCGTGTAGGCGCCTGCCCGCGCGCGACGCCGGAGCAGCTGCCAGCGCGTCGGGGTCGGCGTGCCGCGCAGGTGCGAGGAGCGGCCGATGTCGCGATTGTCAAAGCGGATGACGCGGAACCCGCGGCCGGCCAGCTGCTCGCAGAACTGGTCATCCCACAGCAGCATCTGCGAGGCCAGGCCCATGATGAGCAGCACCGGCGGCGCGGTCGCCGAGCCGAAGGTCTCATAGCAGAGCTCCAGGTCGCCGACGGGGGCGGTCTGCTCGCCGGAGGCGGTCGATTTCAGTTCAGACGCGGACAGGCGCGTCACCGTACCAGGGAGCCGGCCTGCGGCGGCCCCGCCGCCCTCCCGACGCGCAGCCTCCCGACGCGCAGCCTCCCGACGCGCAGCCTCCGCGCCCACGGCATCGCGGCGCAGATGTAGGCCATGTTCCGGCCCGACCTGGGGATCTACCGCTCCGCTTGGAGCGTGTCGGTCCAACCCGACTGCTACGGCCTGCTGACGGCGTGCGGCGGGACCCGAACTACGTCTCTCTCCTGAGCGCCAAGTCGCTGAGCGCCACGGGCGGCACGCCCGGGGAACCCTCACCGAGGTTGGGTACGCAGCCAAAGACTGGCTGGGGAGGGGGGTGGATCTGGGGCCGCTCGAGGCTCTTATCTATATGGGGGTTGAAACGCCTGGGTTTGGTGACATTCCCGGTCTGCGTCTGCAGGTTTGGCGCGTTTCCCATGTGGGGCATGGGAATCGTGGGCCGGTGGGGATGCCGGCGCGGGTTTGTCACGTTCTCCAGGTTCCGTCGACCGGAGAGCGGGGGTTGGCCGACGTCGCGGGCGCGCAGCGGGCGATGGTGCACGTCGCGCCGTTGCGTGCGTTGGGAATTACGCGGGGCTCCTATGAGCACCGGGTGAGGGTGGGCGCGTTGCACCGCGTGTTCCGGTCGGTCGTGTCGGTGGTCCAGCCGGTCCTCGAGCCGCTGGCCGATGAGACGGCCGCGCTGCTGCACCCCGGCGGCGCGCGCGTAGGGCGACGAGCGTCAGGTCGGCGGGGCGGCCTCGAGCGCGGCCCCGCCGACGATCTCCCCGAGTTGGAGCACGAGCCAGATCCGTCGCGGATCGAGCAGCAGCTCCGGGGTGGCCACGACGTCGCCGTCGACCACCACCAGGTCGGCGAGGCGGCCGGGGGCGATCGTGCCCACGTGATCCTGGAGGCCGATCGCCTCCGCGGCGATCGCGGTGGCCGAGCGCAGCGCCTCGGCGCTGGTGAGCCCATGGTGGACCATGCGCACCAGCTCGAGCGCGGTGTCATCACCCGAGACGCCGTCGCGATCTGAGCCCAGCGCGATCTTGACCCCCGCCTGGCGGGCGGCGCGCATGCTCAGCGTGCCCTGCTGCAGGTTGTGGTGGGCCAGCTCGACGATGCTGGGGAGCATGTGGGCGTCGATGGTGGCGCGATCGGGATCGATGACATCGCGCAAGCCGCCCATCCAGTAGTAGCCGCTCAGCGTGGGCACGAGGACCTGCCCGGCGGCCGCCATCGCCTCCAGGAGCTCCGGTCGCTGGTTGAGGTACATGCCGTGCTCGATCGTGTCCATCCCGTGCGCGATGGCCGCGGCCGTCCCGTCCAGCCCCTCGACATGGGCGGCGATCCTGAACCCCATCCGGTGGGCCTCGTCGACGATGGCCGCGAACTCCGCGTCGGTCATCTGCGATGGCTCGGGATCCTCCAGCTCGTTGGAACGCGCGCCGGTGGTCATCACCTTGATGAAGTCCGCGCCGTCGCGCAGTTGCTCGCGCACCGCCTTGCGCATCTCGTCGGGGCCGTCGGCTTCGCGGTACATCGCGCCGTAGAAGCGGCCACCGGGGGCGGTGGCGGAGATGATCAGCCCGCACGTGAGCAGCCGCGGGCCGCGGAACGCGCCGTAGCGCATCGCCTGCCGGGCCTCCTGAGGCTGTCGGCGCTGGGAGCCGACGTTGCGCAGCGTGGTGACGCCCATGCGCAACGTGTCGCGCAGGCTCGCCTGGAGGAGATGTGCGCTCGTCCCGGCCAGCAGCGGCTCGGCGCCGTGCATCGGCTGGGGCTCACGGCCCTGGACATGGACGTGGACGTTGATCAGGCCGGGCAGCAGCATCCGGCCGGCAAGGTCGAGGACCCGCGCGCCGTCGGGAACCGGATCGCCGGCGGCACCGATCCGCTCGATGACCCCGTCGGCAATCAGCACGCCGGCGCCGTCGCGCACCGGCGCGCCGGTCCCGTCAAACAGGCGCGCGCCCGTCAGCCAGAGTCGACCCGGCGCGGGCGGGGGAGCGGCCAGCAGGGAGGGGTGTCGGTGAGGCACAGGGGCGCACAGTAACCGCTCGCGCCGTTCTGAAAGGGTCTTGCAGATCTGTCTCGAGCACGCTATACAGATCTGAAAGACTCTTTCAGAAAGGAGCCGAGGCATGGCGGAACGCCGGCCGGTGCTCACCGATCCCGCAGTGCTCGAGGCGCTGGCCCATCCCGTCCGCCTCGATCTGCTCAGCTATCTCATGTCCGACGGCCCGGCGAGCGCGTCTGGGTGCGCGCGGGCGGTGGGGGACACGCCGTCGAACTGCAGCTATCACCTGCGCACGCTGGCGCGTCACGGCCTGGTCGAGCCGGTCTCCTCCGCGGACCGGCGCCAGCGCCCGTGGCGGGCCACCATCACCGGCTTCACCTTCGCCCCCGATGCCGACCCGTCCACCCCGGAGGGGCGTGCGACGGCGGCGGTCATGGCCGCCTCGCTGGCTCTGCAGCAGCGGCTGCTGCGCGACTACCTGTCACACCGGGATGCCGTCCCGGCGGCGTGGCGCGAGGTGGACCTGGCCTCCAACTACACGCTGCGGATCACCCCGGACGAGTTGCGGGTCCTGGGCCAGCAGCTCGACGCGCTCATCCGACCGCTCATCGCCGCCGGCCGCGAGGCCACCCCAGGGTCCGCGCTGGTGGAGCTCGACCTGTTCGCCTTTCCCCGGACCGAGGCCCCGTGGAACCGCGCGGAGCCCTGAGCGTCCCGGCGTTCCGGGCGCTGTGGGCGGCGGGGTTGATCTCCGACATCGGGGACTGGCTGCTGCTCATCGCGCTGCCGATCGTCGTCTACCAGCTGACCGGATCGGCGCTGGGCACCTCGCTGGCGTTCGCCGCCGAGCTGGGCCCCGGGATCGTCCTGGCGCCGCTGGGGGGACGGCTCGCCGACGGGATCGACCGCCGGGCGCTGCTGATCGCGGTCAGCGCGCTGCAGGCGCTCGCGCTGCTGCCGCTGCTGCTCGTGCACGGCCGCGACGGCCTGGTCATCGTCTACACCGTGATCGTGGTGCAGGCGAGCCTGGCCGCCGTGTTCGATCCAGCCAAGAACGCTCTGTTGCCCACGCTGGTGAAGCCGCCGCAGCTCGTGTCGGCCAACTCGATGGTCGGTCTGGGGAGCGCCGTCGGCCGCCTCGCCGGCGGTCCGCTGGGCGGCCTGCTGCTCGCCGCGGGAAGCCTCGAGACGATCGTGATCGCCGACGCGGTCACCTTCGCGGTGGCCGCGCTGCTCATCGCGCGCGTGCCCGCGACACGCCCACCCCAGGGCGGCAGCGCGGATCGGGCCGACGTCAGCGCCCGCCGCGAGGATCGTCCCGCGCGGCCGCTCTCGCCCGGCGGCCTGCGCGCCGTGCTGCGCCACCCCGCGGTCGCCGCCGCCCTGCTGGTGGCTCTCGTCGCCGACGTCGCGCAGGGCATCTTCGTGGTCCTCTTCATCGTGTTCGTGGCGCGGCGGCTGCACGGCGGATCCGCCGAGATCGGCCTCCTGCGTGGCGTGCAGGCCATCGGCGCCATCGGGGGCGGGGTGCTGTTGGCGGTGCGCGGGGACCGGTGGCGCCCCGTGTTCCTGGTCGCGGCGGCGGCGACTGCGTTCGGACTGCTGGACCTCACCATCTGGAACGCCCCCGGAGCGACCCGGTCGGTCGCGGTCTATGCCGCCCTGTTCGCACTCGCCGGCGCGCCTGGGGTGATCCTGGAGACCGGCGGCATCAGCTTCCTGCAGGCCGCGGTGAGCGACCGGGAGCGCGGGCGCGTCTTCGCCGCCGTGGGGCTGACCGAGAACGCCGGCCAGGCGCTCGGGATCGTGGCGGCGGGGCTGCTCACCGCGCCCCTCGGGCTGATGGCCCTGCTCAACGCCCAGGGAGCGCTCTACCTCGCCGCGGGCGGACTCGTGCTCGTCCTCGCCAGGAGGAGGACGGGCTCGAGGCAGGTCAGGGCGCCCGCTTGCGGCTGGCCCTCTCAGGACCCGCGCCGATGACCGCCGCCCCGGTGAGCGCCAGGAGCGCGGCGCCTGCCCACCCCAAGGCCGGGCCGCGCGGGGCGATGCCGGCGTGCGCGGTGGCGGTGCTGAGCAACAGCAGCGCGGCCACGCCGAACGCCGTGCCGAGCTGGGCGGCGGTGTTGAGTACTCCTGCGGCGCTTGCCTGCAGCGAGTCGGCCACGTCGGTGCCCATCGCGTTGGCCGCGACCGAGGAGAGGCCGAGCCCGGCGCCGGCCACCGCGACCGGCGCCGCAACGAGCCATCCAGAGCTCACGCAGGCGATGAGCCCCGCGTCGGCGAGGCCGACGAGGACGAGCCCGAGGGCGATCACCACCCGGGGCCGGAGCGCACGCAGCGCCGGAGCGGCGACACTCGCGCCGGCGACGGCGCTCAGGCTCAGCGGCAGCAGCCGCAGGCCCGCTGCGCCGGAGGAGAGATGCTGGACGCGCTGAAGCTGGAGGGTGGCGATGGCCAGCGCCGAACTCGTGGTGGCGGTGTTGAGAAAGGCAGCGGCAGCGCCGGGACGCAGAGCGTGCCCGCGCAACGCCTGCACCGGGATGAGCGGCTGTGACGCGCGTCGTTCCACCCAGGCCGTCGCGAGCAGGAGCGTCAGGCCGCCGGCCACGGCCAGGGCGCCCAGCCTGGCGTCGGCCGGCGGCTGCAGGAAGGAGCCGCCCAGGACGAGGCCGCCGACTCCGGCGCCGAACAGGAGCCCTCCGGGCAGGTCGAGTCCCTCGCCGGCTTCGGAGCGGCGCGACGCGACGCAGCGCAGCACGCCGGCGGCGATGATCAGCGCCAGCGGGAAGTTGATCCAGAACATCGCGCGCCACCCCGAGAGCTGTGTGAGCGCGCCGCCGATCACGAACCCGCCGGCCCCGGCGCCCGCGCCGGCGGCGCTCCAGGCCGCCATGGCCGCCCTGCGCTCGGCCGGCTGCGGGGTGGCGGTGATGAGGAGGCGCAGCGTCGCCGGGACAGAGACGGCGGCCGCCGCTCCCTGCAGGCAGCGGCCCGCGACGAGCGCCGGCACCGACGTGGCGGTGGCGGCGCACAGCGAGCCGCCGGCGAACAGCATGATCCCGGCCAGCAGCACCCGGCGATGCCCGAAGCGGTCGCCGAGGCGAGCGCCCATCATCAGCAGGCCGCCGAAGCACATCGCGTAGGAGGTCAGCACCGCCGAGGCCGCGCCACCCGCGGCCCCGAGCGCGCGCAGCATCTGCGGTGCGGCGGTCAGCACCTCGGTGACGCCGAGCACGTCGACGAACTGCACGAGGCACAGGACCGCGATCACCGTGGTGGGGGCGCTCGCCGCGGGGGCGCGGTGCACCCATCGTGTCAGGTGCTCCTTCATCGATGAAGTATCTGAGAACATGGGTACCCGCGGATGTGCGCCCAAATCACCCTCCAGTCGATCGCCGACCGATTGGGCTGCTCGGCCAAGACCGTCTCCAATGCGTTCAACCGGCCCGACCAGCTGTCGTCGGCGACCCGCGAGCGCGTCCTCGCCGTCGCCGCCGAGCTGGGCTATCCCGGCCCGAACCCGCTCGCCGCCGGGCTGCGCCGCGGCCGGGTGGGCGCGATCGGCTTCGCCTACGCCAACCCACTGTCGTATGCGTTCGAGGATCCGGTGAGCGTCGCGCTGCTGGCGGGGATCAGCGCGGTCGCCGAGGGCGAGGGGGCGGGGCTCCTGCTCGTCCCCGGCTCGGCCGACGGCGAGCGCTCCGCCGCCGCCATCACCGCTGCCGTGATCGACGGGCTGCTCATCTTCTCGATGGCCGACGACGACCCGCTCGTGAACGCCGCGATCGCGCGGCGGCTGCCCACGGTGGTGGTGGACGAGCCCGAGCCCGCAGCGCTCGCCGGGCGCGGCGGCCCGGCGCCGTGCTGGGTGGGGGTCGACGACGCGGCCGGCGCCCGGCTCGCCGCGCAGCATCTGCTGGACCTCGGCCATGAGCGCATCGCCGTGATCACGTTCTCCCTATACCGCGGGCAGGAGCGCGGGCGCATGGGGGAGAGCGAGCAGGCCGCCGCAACCTATGCGGTGAGCCGACGGCGTCTGGAGGGCTACCGCCGCGCCATCACCGCCGCCGGGCTGGACTGGTCCGCCGTCCCGGTGATGGCCGGGGTCACGAGCTCGGTCGAGGAGGGAGCGGCAGCGGCAGCGGCAGTGCTCGAGCTGGGCCCGCCCCCGACGGCGGTCCTGTGCCTGTCAGACCGTCTGGCCGAGGGGGCCGTGCGCGAGCTCCGCCGCCGCGGGCTGGACGTCCCGGGAGATGTGTCGGTCGTCGGGTTCGATGACGCCGACACGGCCGCCGGCCTGGGGCTGACGACCGTGCGCCAGCCGCACCGGGGTAAGGGGGAGAGGGCCACGGAGGCGTTGCTGGCGTTGATGGCGGGGCAGACCGTCGCCCCCGTCCAGGTCCTCGAGACCAAGCTGGTCGTGCGCGGGAGCGCCGGCCCGCCGGCGCCGGCCCGGGGGAGCCCTGGCCCGCCGGCGCCGGCGCGGGGGAGCGCCGGCCCGCCGGCGCCGGCGCGGGGGAGCCCCGGCAGGCCGGCGCCAGATTACGATCGGGGGCGATGGCCGAACTGAGCAGACGCCCGCCGGACACGGGCTGGCTGGCGCGCGCCCCGTCGGCAGGGTTGGTGATCGGCGGGATCACGTCGGTGCAGATCGGGGGCGCGCTGGCGGTGCACCTGTTCCGGTGGGTGGGGCCCGGCGGCGCGGTTCTGCTGCGGATGGTCACTGCGGCCCTCATCCTGCTGGCGACCTCGCCGCCCCGGTTGCGCGGCCGGGCACTGCGGGGGCTGCCGCTGGCCGTGGTGTTCGGGCTGGTCCTCGCCGGGATGACCCTGTGCTTCTACAACGCGCTGCACCGTGTCCCGCTGGGCATCGCGGTGGCGCTGGAGTTCGTCGGCCCGTTGTCGGTGGCGGTGGCCGGATCCCGCCGGCCCGTGGATCTCGTCTGGGTCGTGCTCGCTGTCGCCGGGATCCTCGCGCTCACCCGTGGCGGGGGGGAGCCGATCAGCGGGCTCGGCGTCTTCTTCGCGCTCATGGCCGGCGCCCTATGGGGCTGCTACATCCTGCTCAGCGCGCGCGTGGGGCGGGCCTTCGAGCGCGGGGCGGGGCTGACGGTGGCGTTGTGCGTGGCCGCGCTGGTGACCCTGCCCGTGGGGGTGGCCGCGGCCGGCTCGCGCCTGCTGGAGCCGCGGTCCCTGGCGCTGGGGGCAGCCATCGGCCTCCTGTCCTCCGCGATCCCGTTCTCCTTCGAGATGGAGGCCCTGCGCCGCATCCCGGCCCCGCTGTTCGGGGTCCTGATGAGCCTCGAGCCCGCGATGGCGGCGCTGGCCGGCTTCGTCATCCTCGGCCAGCAACTCAGCGCGCGGGCGGTGCTGGGGATCGCGCTCGTCGTCGCGGCGTCGGCGGGCGCCTCGATGCGCGGCTGGCGTGCCCCCACCGATATCTGACCACGGCGTGCGCCAGGTTGGAGCACCCCGATCGGCCCAGTTGGACGAATAGCAATAGTCAGGAGCGCCGGATGGCGGTACTGTGCGCCACGGCCACCACCCAGCGTCGTAGCCGCCAGCGATCTCCAGGAAGGAAAGTGGATGGAAGCCACGTCGATCCCCGCGCCCCCTGCCGAGGGGCAGAAGGCCCCGCGTCAAGAGCTCAAGAAGGGCGCGATCAGCTACATCAGCAACGTCGTCATCGGGGTCGCGTCAACCGCCCCTGGATACAGCCTGGCCGCCACCGTCGGGTTCATGGTCGCCGTCGCCGGAATCGGGGTCCACAACCCCGCGGTCGTGATCGTGTCGTTCATCCCGATGCTGTTCGTCGCCTGGGCCTACCAGTACATGAACGAGGTGGATCCCGACTGTGGGACCTCGTTCTCATGGATCAGCCGGGCGATCAGCCCCGAGCTCGGGTTGCTCGTGGGCTGGATCGTCATCGTCTCCGACATCGTCGTCAACGCCAACCAGGCGCAGATCGCCGGCAGTTACGGGTTCCAGCTGTTCGGCTTGGACAGTGCGGCGGCCAACACATTGGACGTCATCCTGCTGGGCGGCATCTTCATCATCATCCTCACCTGGATCTGCTGGAGGGGCATCGAGCTCTCGGCCCGGACCCAGCAGATCCTGCTCGGCTTCGAGATGACCACGCTGGTCATCTTCGCCGTCGTCGCCCTGATCAAGACCTACGTCGACTCGCCCACCCACTCCATGCACGTGGCGCTGGACTGGTTCAATCCGTTCTCGGTCAGCACCACCGCGCTCCTTTCCGGGATGTTGCTGGGCGTGTTCCTCTACTGGGGCTGGGACACCGGGGTCTCGGTCAACGAGGAGAGCGAGAACGCGAGCGACGGGCCGGGCCGCAGCGCGGTGACGTCGACGATGGTCCTCATCGGGATCTATCTGCTGGTGTCGGTCGCCTCCCAGGCGTTTGCCGGCACCGAGTACCTGAAGAACAACGCCGATGACATCTTCGCGGGGGGGCTGGCCAAGGGCGTCCTGGGCTCGTTGCACTTCCTGCTGACCATCGCGGTGCTGACCTCGGCGACGGCGGCAACGCAGACGACCATCATCCCGGCCGCCCGCCAGGCCCTCTCCATGGCGCGCCGGGGCGCGATCCCGAGCCGTTTCGCCCAGATCCACGAGCGCAATTTCTCCCCCGGCACGGCGACGATCTGGGCCGGGGTCCTGTCGCTCATCTGGTTCATCGCCATCGAGAAGCTCTCGACCAACGTGCTCGCTGACTGCGTGGCCGGTCTTGGGATCCTCGTCTGCATCTACTACGGATTCACCGGGTTCTGCTGCACGTGGTTCTACCGGTACGAGCTCAGGAAATCGGTGCGCAACTTCTTCATGCTCGGCTTCTTCCCGACCGTCGGCGGGATCGTCCTGATGATCATCCTGGTCAAGGCCGTCGTCGTCTACAGCGACCCCGCTAACGACAGCAGCGCTCCCTTCCTGGGCCTCGGCGTGCCGGTGTGGATCGGCATCCTCGGCGTCGGCAGCGGGATCCTGCTCGTGCTCTATCGCAAGGCCACCGCGCCGGCGTTCTTCCGCAACGAGAAGCGGGTGAAGTTCGGCGATCCGATCGAGGTGGTCACGCCGGAGTCCGAGTTCGCGCCCCCGGACACGATGCTGTAACGCCGCGCCCGCCGGAAAGCCTGATGTCCATCACGCCGTCGTTCTGGCTCGACCAGCTCGGGTCGCGTCCCTCGCGGCCCGCGCTGGCGGGCGACCGGGATGCCGACGTCTGCATCATCGGCGGCGGCTTCACCGGGCTCTGGACCGCGTACGAGCTCAAGCGGGCGGACCCCAGCCTCGTCGTCGTGGTACTGGAGGGCCGGCAGGTGGGCTTCGGCGCGTCGGGCCGCAACGGCGGCTGGGTACTGGGCAAGGTGTCGGGCACGGTCGAGGCGTGGCGGGCGCGGGGAGGGCATGACGCTCCCCGGGCGATGGTCCGCGCCATCCAGCAGACCGTCGAGGAGATCGGCGCGGTCGTGGCCGTGGAGGACATCGAGTGCGACTGGAAGCACGGCGGCACCGTGACCGTGGCCCAGTCAGACACTCAGCTCGCGCGACTGCGGGCCGTCGTGGACGCCGAGCGGCGCGAGCTGGGAGAGGACCTGGCCTGGCAGCTGCTCGATGCCGACGCGATCGCCGGGCGGATCAACGTCGACGGCGCGCGCGGTGCGCTGTTCACCCCTCACTGCGCCCGGGTGCAGCCGGCGCGGCTCGTCGACGGGCTGGCCGCCGCCGCCGAACGCGCCGGGGTCACCATCTACGAGTCCAGCCCGGTGAAGGCGCTCGAGCCGGGCCTCGCCGTGACCAAGGGCGGCGACGTGCGGGCCCGGTACGTCCTGCGCGCCACGGAGGGCTACACCGCCGACATGCCCGGCGAGCACCGGGCGCTGCTGCCGATGAACAGCTCGATGATCGTCACCGAGCCGCTGCCCGAGGCCGAGTGGGCGCGGATCGGCTGGGCCGGCGCGGAGACCATGCTCGACGGCTCCCACCTCTACACCTACTCCCAGCGGACGGCCGACGGGCGGATCGCCATCGGCGGGCGCGGCGTCCCGTATCGCTTCGGGTCGCGCACCGACCGCGAGGGACCGGTCCCCCGCCGCACGATCCACGAACTGCGGGCCCGGCTGATCTCGCTGTTCCCGTCGCTCGCCGGGGTGCGCGTGGCACGCGCCTGGCACGGCATCCTGGGCGTCTCGCGCGACTGGTGCCCGACGGTGGGCCTGGATCCGGTGACCGGCCTTGGGTATGCCGGCGGCTACGCCGGGGAGGGAGTGGCGGCCAGCAACCTGGCGGGCCGGACGCTGCGCGATCTGGTGCTGGGCCGCGACACCGACCTCACCCGGCTGCCCTGGGTGGGCAGCCGGCCGCGCAACTGGGAGCCCGAGCCGCTGCGGTTCGCGGGTGCGCGTGGCATCTACAGCCTCTACCGAGTCGCGGATCGCCAGGAGCGGATCCGCGATCACGAGTCGCGGATCGCCGGGATCGCCAACAAGATCGCCGGCAGGTAGCGGCGCCGCCAGGGGCCCGCGCTCGCTGCCGCGCTGCGAGCCGATCCACGCGGACCGGCCCGCAGCGCCAGCAGGTGTGCCCCCACATCAAGACGTTCGGCCCTACGACGGCCTGAAACGGCCGCCCGGTACCAAACTTGCGTATTCCTGCGAATACCGCCCGAAAGGGCGGGGAGCGGTCGCTCAGGGCCCTCCTCGACCGCCGCGGTGGTGAGCGGTGGCTCAGCGGCCCCAGACCTCGTCGGCCACGCCGACGATCAGCTCCAGCTTGGCCCGCTCGTCGTCGATCGACAGCTTGTTGCCCTCCTCGGTAGAGGAGAAGCCGCACTGTGGCGAGAGGCAGATCTGGTCGATGTCGACGTAGCGGGAGGCCTCCTCGATCCGGCGCCTGAGCAGGTCGCGATCCTCCAGCTCGGGCTTCTTGGTGGTGACCAGCCCCAGCACCACCTGCTTGCCCGCCGGTACGAAACGCAGCGGCTCGAACGTGCCGGAGCGCTCGTCGTCGAACTCCAGGAAGTATCCGTCCACGTTGAGATCGCCGAACAGGGCCTCGGCGACGAAGTCGTAGCCCCCCTCGGCCGCCCACATCGACTGGTTGTTGCCGCGGCACAGGTGGGTGGTGATGACCATGTCGTCGGGTTTGGTGGCCAGCGCCCGGTTGATGTTGGCGATGTACTGCTCGTGCAGGTGGTCGGGATCGCCGCCGATCTGCTCGATGTGCCTGCGCTGCGCCGGGTCGTTGACGTAGGCCAGGCTGGTGTCGTCCAGCTGGAGGTAGCGGCAGCCCAGCTCGTAGGCGCCGCCCACCTGCCCGGCGTAGGCGTCGGTCAGGTCGTCCCAGAACGCTTCGATCTCGGGGTAGACCGACTCGTCGATCGACGAGTTCCCGCCGCGATAGTGGACCATGCTGGGAGAGGGCACGGTCAGCTTTGGAGTCTGCGGGGCCGCGGCGTTGTCGCGCAGGAACGCGAACGCCTCCGCGAAGATGGTGTGCGCGAGGCCGACCCTCCCGCTCACGCGCATCGCCGGCGGGGCGTAGTCGTATTCGCCGTCGTCGCTGCGGAACTGCACGTGGATCGATTCGCCGGCGACCTGCTCGATCCCGTTCAGCGAGTAGATGAAATCCATGTGCCACGAGGTGCGGCGAAACTCGCCGTCGGTCACGGACTTGAGCCCGGCCGCGCGCTGGAGCTCGATCACCCCGCGAATGGCGTCGTCCTCGGTCGTGCGCAGAGCCTCCGCGTCGATCCGCCCGGCCTTGAAGTCGGCCCGCGCGCGCGCCAGCTCCGGCGGGCGCAGCAGGCTGCCGACGTGGTCGGCGCGAAAGGGGGGCTTGTCACGGGACGGCATCGGCATTCGCTCCTTGTCGAAACACAGCGGGCGATTCAAG
Source organism: uncultured Actinomycetota bacterium (assembly GCA_963758035.1). Taxonomy (GTDB): domain Bacteria; phylum Actinomycetota; class Thermoleophilia; order Solirubrobacterales; family Solirubrobacteraceae; genus Palsa-465. The sequence continues at coordinate 1,609,372 of CAVWTW010000006.1, read as the reverse complement.
CAGGCTAGGCTCGCGGCATGGTCGCTCGCTACCGGTCAGTGCTCTCAGTACCCGGTTGCGCCCGCGTCATGGCCACCGCGCTGATCGCGCGTTTGCCGCAGGGGATGACGTCGCTCGGGATCCTGCTGCTGATCCGGACCCACACCGGCTCCTACGCGGTGGCGGGGATCGCGGTCGGCGCCTATGACTTCGCCACCGCGGCGGGGGCGCCGCTGGTCGGCCGGCTGGTCGATCGCTTCGGCCGTCGACGGGTGCTGGGGCCTGGAGCGATCCTTCAGACGCTGGTGCTCGTCGCGCTTGTGGTGGCCGCCCACGCCGGCGCCGGTGCGGTGCCGCTCGTCGCCCTGTCGGCGCTCGCCGGCGGGCTCTGGCCGCCGATCGCGCCCTCGGTGCGCGCCCTGCTGCGCGACCTCGTGACCGACGCCAAGGTGCGCGAGACCGCCTATGCGCTGGAGTCGGTCGTCCAGGAGCTCGTGTGGATCACGGGTCCGCTCGTCGTCGCCGGGGTGATCGCATTTGCCTCCCCGGGAACGGCCGTGCTGCTCAGCGGCACCGTGAGCATCTGCGGCACCCTGCTGTTCGTGAGCTCACCGGCCGCGCTGGGCCGTGGGTCGCGCGGCGCGCGACAGGGGCGCGCTCCGGTGCTGGCCATCCCGGAGCTGCGCACGATGCTGGGGCCGATCTTCCTCAACGGGCTTGCCATCGGAGCCATCGGCGTCGGCCTGCCCGCGCTCGCGCTGCACGCTGGGTCGCGCCCGGCATCGGGGATCCTGCTCGCGCTCTGGAGCGCCGGCAGCATCACCGGTGGCCTGTGGTACGGGTCGCGGGAGTGGCACGCGTCGCTCACTGCTCGCTACCGGGCGCTGTTGTGGACGGGCGTGATCTGTATGGCCCCGCTGATCGCGGCCCGTACGATCCCCGAGGGGCTCGTCGGCGCGGTCCTGGCCGGATTGGTCATCGCCCCGGTGTTCTCGTGTCAGTACGCATTGGTGGGCCGCTCCGTCCCCTCCGGGGTCGAGACCGAGGCCTTCACGTGGGTGTCATCGGCGCTCGTGGGCGGTCTCGCCGCCGGGTCGGCTCTCGGCGGCGGAGCCGTGGCGGCCGCCGGGGTGGGCGCCCCGTTCGTGCTCGCTGTGATGGCGATGGGGCTCGCCGCGGTGTCGGCGCTCCGCATGCCCGTCGGCGCCGAGCAGCCGGCCGGTTAGGGCGCGGCTCTCAGATCTCGCGGAGCACTCGGCAGGGGTTGCCCGCGCACAGGTGGCGGGGCGGGAGATCACCGAGCACCACGCTGCCCGCCCCCACCACGGCGCCGGCGCCGATGGTGACGCCCGGGCAGACGATGACGCCGGTGGCCAGCCATGCGCCGTCCTCCACGACGATCGGCTCGGCCCACTCCAGCTGGGTGCGCCGCTCGACGGCATCGAGCGGATGGGTGGGGGTGACCAGGTGCACCCCCGGGCCGATCTGCACGTCGTCGCCGATGCGGACAGGAGCGGAGTCCAGGATGACCACGCCGAAGTTCAGGAACGTCCGGGCGCCGATGGCGATCTGGTAGCCGTAGTCGCACTGAAACGGGGAGAGGACCTCGGTGGAGTCGCCGATCTCTCCCAGCAGCGCGCGCAGGAGCTCCTCGCGGGCGAACGGCTCGGCGACGCTGGTGGCGTTGAGCTGCTCGGTGAGCAGCCGGCAGCGGTGGCGGTCCTCGAGCAGCTGTGGATCGTCGGCCAGGTAGGGCTGGCCGGCCAGCAGCCTGTCCTTGTGCGAGGGCACCGGACGATGCTGACAGGCCCGTGGGTCCGGTGTTGACCGCCCGGCGGCGGCCGACAGGCCGCCGCCGGACCGCCGCAGGCGCCTAGAAGTGCAGGATGTTCAGCGTCCCCGTGACGCGGGGGAACGCGTCCTTGTCGAACTTGCTCGAGCTCTCGAATGTCACCTTGTAGGAGTCCTTCGTCGGGTGGCCGCCCGGGAAGAGGAGCGCCTTCTCCTTCAGCATCCCGCACGGGCCCTTGGCCCGGGCGTACTTGGCCTTGGCCACGACCTTCTTGCGGAGGTAGTAGCCATAGATGTGCTTGCCCGGCGCGAAGCCCGAGAACGAGAAGGTCACCTTGTCCTTGCGGACGTTGCGAACGCTGCCCGGCTTGGTGGCGACGGCGAGGTTGGCGGACTGCACCTTCAGCGTGGCGGTCGTCGTGGTGCCGTCGGGATTGTCGCCGGTGGCGGTGAGCAGGGTGGTCTTGGACGCCGGCGCGATGGTGGCCAGCTCGGGCGCCTGGGCGGGGATCGACACGTTGCCGTTGGCGTCTGCCACGGCACTGCCGAACGCCGTGCCGCCGGTCAGCTGCACCGTGGTGCCGGCCACGAAGCCGCTGCCGGTGATCACCATCGGGGCGCCCTGGGAGGGGTTGGCGTTGACGTAGCACCCCTTGTTGGCCGTCAGCGTCGCTGCCGATGCCTGGGCGGCCATTGCGCCCGCTGCCGGCACCGCGCAGCACGCGGTGAGGGCGAGGGTCGCCACTCGGCGGTGTGAGCTCTTCATGTGTGGGATCTCCTGTCGTGTGTCCGTGAGCACGCGCTATTGGGCACCGGCCTGGGGAGCCACGCGTTCTGCCCGCCCTACTCGGTGGAGCCTAATATCACCCTAACCCGGACTCCTAAACCCGGCGCGGCTCGTGGAGTTGCTGTGCCGGGAGCCGGGAGGCTGTGCCGGGACCCGCCGCATTGACGGGGCTGACCTGCATCTGATATATCACGGGCATGGCCACCACCGAATCGAGGCAGCTCCCTGCCCGCCAGCGGATCGTGATCATCGGCGCGGGCATCGTGGGCAACAGCGTCGCCTATCACCTCTCGCAGCTGGGCGAGACCGAGATCACCCTGCTGGACAAGGGCCCGCTGCCCAACCCGGGCGGCTCCACCGGACACGCGTCCAACTTCATCTTCCCGGTTGATCACTCCAAGGAGATGACGGCGCTGACCAAGGAGAGCATGCGCCAGTACAAGGAGCTCGACGTCTATCTCGAGTGCGGCGGGATCGAGATCGCGCGGACCGAGGCGCGTATGCAGGAGCTCGACCGGCGCATGGTGTCGGCCAAGACGTGGGGGATCGCGCCGACCTCGCTCGTCAGCCCGGCCCAGATCAAGGAGCTGGTCCCGTTCATCGACGAGACGTTGCTGCTGGGCGGCTTCTACACCCCTGGCGCGGGCGTGGTGGACTCGCTGCGGGCGGCGACGATCATGCGCGAGCGGGCCCAGGAGGCCGGGACGACGGTGGCCGCCAACACCGAGGTGGTGGGGCTTGACGTCGAGCACGGCCGCATCCGCCGGGTGCGCACCGATCGCGGCGACATCGAGGCCGACCGCGTGGTCATCGCCTGCGGCTGCTGGAGTCCCCGCATCGCCGAGATGGCGGGCGCGCGGATCCCGCTGAGCCCTGCCGTTCACCAGATGATCGACATCGGCCCGGTCGCGCTGTTCGCCAACGCCAGGACGCTCGTGGACTATCCGATCGTGCGCGACATGGATACCAACATGTACGAGCGCCAGGACGGCGGCGGGCTGGAGATCGGCTCCTACGCGCACCGCCCGATCATGATCGACGCCGACGAGATCCCGTCGATCGAGGAGTCGGCGCTCAGTCCCACCGAGCTGCCGTTCACCCAGCAGGACTTCGAGCTGCAGATGGAGCAGGCGCTCGAGCTGATGCCCGAGATCGTCGGCGACGAGTCGGTCGGCGTGCGCTACGCCATCAACGGCCTGCTCTCGGTCACCCACGACGGCCTCCCGCTGCTGGGCGAGACCCCGGAGGTCGAGGGCCTGTGGAGCGCGGCCGCGATCTGGATCAAGGAGGGCCCCGGCTCCGGCAAGACGGTGGCCGAGCTGATGGTGCACGGCGAGGCCGAGATCGATGTCTACGAGTCCAACATCGCCCGCGCCTACCCGCACCAGAAGACCAAGGCCCACATCCGCGCCCGCGTCAACGAGGGCTTCAACAAGATGTACGGCATCGTCCATCCCTCCGAGCAGTGGGAGTCAGACCGGCGCGTCAAGCTCTCGCCCTACTACGAGCGCGAGCAGGAGTTGCAGGCGGTCTTCTATGAGGCCGCCGGCTGGGAGCGCCCGCAGTGGTATGAGTCAAACGCGCCGCTGCTGGAGGAGTTCGCCGACCGCGTCACCCGCCGCGAGGCCGAGTGGGAGTCGCGCTGGTGGAGCCCGATCATCAACGCCGAGCACCTCGCCCTGCGCGAGCGCGCCGGCTACACCGACCTCACGGCGTTCGCCCTTTTCGACGTCACCGGCTCGGGGGCGCTCGAGGCCGTCCAGCGCATCGCCATGCGCCAGATGGACGTCGCCGTCGGGCGGGTCGTCTACACCCCGGTGCTCACTCCATCGGGCGGGTTCAAGGCCGACCTGACGATCATGCGCATGGACGACGACGTGTTCCGCGTCGTCACCGGCGGGGCGTGGGGGATGAGCGACCTCAAGTGGTTCAAGGACCATCTGCCGCAGGACGGCTCGGCGCAGATCCACGACCAGACGAACTCCTGGACGACCCTGGGGATGTGGGGCCCGCGGGCCCGCGACATCCTGCAGAGTGTCACCTCCGATGACGTCTCCAACGAGGGCTTCCCGTTTGCCAACTGGCGGCAGATCGAGGTCGGGCCGCTCACCGTCATCGCCAGCCGCATCTCCTACGTCGGCGATCTCGGGTGGGAGCTGTATGTCCCGATCGAGCAGGGCGCCCGGCTGTGGGACATCATCGCCGAGGCCGGGCTCCCCCACGGCGCAGTCGCGGTGGGGGCCGGCGTCTACGGGACCACGGGCCGCCTGGAGAAGTGCTACCGCGCCTACGGCGCCGAGCTCGAGGGCGAGTACAACGTCGTCGAGGCAGGCATGGCATGGGGCAGGGTCAAGGAGGCTGACTTCATCGGCAAGGCGGCGCACATGCGCCACCGCGAGGAGCCCCAGGCGGTGGCGATGTGCACGCTGACCGTCGATGACCACACCTCGCAGTCCGGGGTCAAGCGCTACATGCTCGGCGGCGAGCCGATCCTCACCGGCGACGGCGAGGCGATCACCGACGCCCACGGCCGCCGCTCCTACGTGACCAGCGCCGGCGCCGGACCGTCGATCGGCAAGCACATCCTCATGAGCTACCTGCCACCCGAGCACGCGGTGGTGGGCGCCAAGCTCCAGGTGCAGTACATGGGCGAGCGCTATCCGATCACCGTTGCCACCAACGACTCCACGCCGGTGTTCGACGCCGAGAACGCCCGGGTGAGATCGTGACCGCTCCGCCCACGGAGGTCCGGCCGTGAACATCCTCGTCTGTGTCAAGCGGGTGCCGCTCACCGGCGGCAGGATCACCCTCACCGAGGACGAGCAGGCCATCCAGACCCGACATCTCGGGTTCACGGTGAGCCCGCACGAGGAGTGCGCCGCCGAGGAGGCGATCCGCCTCATCGAGGCCCATGGGGGAGAGTCGGTAGTGCTGACCCTCGGACCGGCCGAGTCCGAGGAGCAGCTGCGCGACATGATGGCCATCGGCATCGACCGCGGCATCCATCTCGTCACCGACGGTGGCGAGTGGGATCCGCAGGCGACCGCGGCGGCCATCGTCGCGGCCGTCCGCGAGGACGGGACCCCGTTCGATCTCATCCTGTTCGGCAACGAGTCCGCCGACGCCGGCAACTACCAGGTCGCGGTGCGCGTGGCCTACGCGCTCGGGCTGCCGGTGGTCAATGGGATCAAGGGGATCACGCTGGAGGGTGACGCGCTGCGCTGCGAGCGCGAGGTGGCCGGCGGGCGCGACGTCTACGCGGTCCCGACGCCGGCCGTGGTCTCGGTCCTGGAGGGCATCAACCTCCCGCGTTATCCATCCGTCCCGGGCCGCATGCGCGCCAAGCGCAAGCCGCTGGCGGCGTCCGAGCCGGCCCGCCTGCAGCCGCGCCTGGAGATGGTGCGCCTCACACTGCCCGAGGGCTCGAGCAAGCAGGCCGAGGTGCTGGGCCACGGCCCCGACGCGGCCCCCCGCGTGGTGGAGATCCTCACCGAGATCGGGGTTATGTGATGGCGACGACGCTCGTGTTGATGGAAGACGCCGGCGACGAGCTCTCCCAGCAGGCGGTGACGTTCGCCGGCGGCCTGGGGGCGGACGTCACGGCGATCGCCTTCGATGCCTCCGAGGCCTACGCTCCCGCGGCCTGGGCCCAGACCCTGGTGGACCTCGCCCAGCAGCGGTCCGCACGCGCAGTGGTGGCGCCGGGGACCGATCGTGGCAACGAGGTCCTGGCGCACGTGGCGGCCAAGCTCGATCAGCCGATGTCGGCGAACTGCACCAGCGTGGCCCCCGGCGACCCCGCCACCGTGATCCGCATGCGCTGGGGCGGGAGCCTGCTCGAGGAGGCCCGCGTGCATGGCGCGCCACTCCTGCTCACGGTTGCGCCCCACGCGGTCGGCGCGGCGCCGGTGTCCGACGTGGAGACCGTGGCGGTGAGCGGCGCGGCCTCGGAGGCCGACCGCCTGGTGCGGGTCTCGGAGACCATCCCGGCGTCGACCGCGGGCGTGTCGCTCGCCGACGCCGACGTCGTCGTGTCCGGTGGTCGCGGCGTCGGCTCGGCCGAGGGCTTCTCGGTGATCGAGGAGCTCGCGGCGCTGCTGGGAGGTGCGGTGGGCTGCTCGCGCGCGGTGACCAGCGCCGGCTGGCGCCCCCACTCCGACCAGGTCGGACAGACCGGCACCAAGATCTCGCCCGAGATCTACATCGCCTGCGGGATCAGCGGCGCCACCCAGCACATGGCCGGGTGCAAGGGCGCCAAGCGGCTGCTGGCGGTCAACCCCGACGGGGAGGCCTCGATCTTCGCCTCCGCCGACTACGCCGTCATCGGCGACCTGCACGAGGTGGTGCCGGCCATCTCAGCGGAGATCAGAAGGGTGCGGGGGACATCGGCGTAGCCATCTCCGCCGTCCTGCTCGCGGCCGCGCTGGCGGTGAGCGGGGGTCTGTTCATCGTCCGGGTGCGGTTCCTGGTGGAGCTGTTGCAGGCGGGCGCTCCGGTGAAGCGCACCGGCCAGCGCGGCCGCCGCGCCGAGCACGAGGCGACGATCGTGCTGGGCCAGCGCAAGCTGCTGCAGCGCCTCGGCCCCGGCCTCATCCACGCCTTCATCTTCTGGGGCTTCCTCGTCCTGGGCCCGACGATCGTCATCGCCATGATCGGCGTCGTCTCCAAGCACGCCACCTTCCCGTGGCTGGGCCATCAGGGCTGGTACGCGTTCCTGGTCGACGTGTTCGCGGTGCTGGTGCTGATCGGCGTGGTCTGCGCCCTGTGGATCCGCAAGGTGCAGCGCCCGCCTCGCTTCGAGGGCAGCCACCTCGGTGAGGCCGACCTCATCCTGGCCCTCATCGCGACCATCGCCACCACGCTCCTGCTGTGGCACGCCACCCGCATCGCGCTCGGCCTCAACGAGTGGCCGGCCTCGGCGGCACCGGTGTCGCATCTGCTCTCGCACCTGTTCGGTCGCGACGGCGCCACGCGGGTGCTCGAGCGCGTGTTCGTGTGGGCCCACGTGCTCACCATCCTCGGCTTCCTCGCCTATCTGCCGCGCTCCAAGCACCTGCACATCGCCTCGGCCGCCTTCAACGTGTGGTACGGGAGAACCGGGCCCGCAGGACGGCTGGAGCCGCTGACCTTCGACGACCCGGACATCCCGGAGGAGGACATCCGCTTCGGCGCGGGCACGGCCGCCGACCTCACCTGGAAGCAGATGCTCGACACGTACTCCTGCACGGAATGCGGGCGCTGCCAGGACGCCTGCCCGGCCTTTGCCACCGGCAAGGTGCTCAGTCCCAAGCTGCTCATCATGGGGCTGCGCGACCAGGTGTTCGCCGACGGGGGAGCGCTCGTCCGGGCGCGTGCGGGAAGCGATGGCGGTGCCGATGGCGTCGCTGGGCCGATCGATCTCATCTCTCTCGTTCCCAACGCTGTGCCTGAGGAGTCCGTCTGGGACTGCGTCACCTGCGGCGCCTGCGTGCAGGCGTGCCCGGTGTCCATCGAGCACGTGGATCACATCGTGGACCTACGCCGCCACCTGGTGATGGTGGAGTCCAGCTTCCCCTCTGAGGCCGAGCCGATGCTGCGCGACGTCGAGCGCTCCTCCAACCCCTGGGGCAAGGCGCAGTCCGAGCGGGCCGACTGGGCCGACGGCCTCGGAGTGCGCATCCTCGAGCCCGGCGAGACAGCCCCGGAGTACCTGTACTGGGTGGGCTGCGCGAGCTCGTTCGACGAGCGCGCCCGCACCACGGCGCAGAGCACCGTCCGGCTCCTGCAGCGCGCCGGGGTCGACTTCGCCATCCTCGGCGCGCGCGAGGCGTGCACCGGCGATCCGGCCCGCCGTATCGGCAACGAGTACGTGTTCCAGGCCTTCGCCGAGCAGAACGTCGCCACTCTCAACGAGGCCGGGGTGACGAAGATCATCGCCAACTGCCCGCACTGCTTCAACACGTTGGGCAACGAGTACTCAGACTTCGGCGGCGACTACGAGGTGATCCACCACACCGAGCTGCTGGCGCGGCTGGTGGCCGAGGGCCGGCTGACCCCCACGCGTAACCAGGAGCTCTCGGTCACCTACCACGACTCCTGTTACCTGGCGCGCCACAACGACGTGCTGGCAGCGCCCCGCGACCTCGTCGGCGCCGTCGGCGAGCCGGTGGAGATGGCGCGCAGCGGCAAACAGACCTTCTGCTGCGGCGCGGGCGGCGCGCACATGTGGATGGAGGAGCGCGCCGGGGCGATCAACGAGAACCGGGTCCGCGAGGCAGCCGAGACCGGCGCGGGCACGCTCGCCGTCGCCTGCCCGTACTGCACGGTGATGCTCGACGACGGCGTCCAGAGCGCCGGCGCTTCGCTGCGCGTGGCCGACGTGGCCACGCTGCTGGTCGAGGCCGGCGCCGCCGATTAGCCGTCGAGCAGTCGCTCCAGCCCACGTTCGAGGCCCGTGTTGCCGACCGGCCGGATCTCCAGCGGGAGCTCCAGGCGCTCGGCGGCGGCCTCGGCACATCGGCGCGTCGCCGGCGTCGGACGCTGGGCCAGCCACACCACGCGGGTGTAGTGCGCGAAGTAGGTGTGGCGCAGCTCGGGCCAGCGGTCCAGGCCCAACTGGCGCACGACGGTGTGCTCGAAGGTGCGGGCAAGGAAGTCGGTGAGGAAGTAGGTGCCCGGCTCCTCGTCGAGCGCGTGTTGCACCTCCTCGCGGCTGAGCACGTCGTAGCAGGTGTCCCCGGCAAGGCGCTGCACGCCACTGCCCGACAGCGCCGCATCCAGCGCCCCGTAGGTCCCGCAGTCGGCGTAGGCGACGGCGACGACCCGGTGGGTGGCCAGCGCGTCGGTCACCGCCGCCGGGATCTGCTCGGGGCGGTTGTGCAGCAGCGCCGGCACCGGCACGACGTCGATGTCCCAGCCGCGGCGCCGCGCGATCGAGCGCACGTCGAAGGCCAGGGCGCCGCAGGCGACGACCGCGGGGCGGGTGGACGCGGCGGGGCTCATCCCGGGAAGGCGAGCTGGTCGATGAACAGGTCGTTGAAGTCGGCCCGCCCGGACAGCTCGACGTACTCGACCTCGCGCAGGATGGACTGGGCCTCGGCGCGCTCGCGCAGCGACAGCGCCGCGATCTTCGCCCCCTCGCCGGCGACGTTGCCCGCCGACACGATCCGCGGGAGGGCGATCCTCGGCACGAGGCCGATCCGCACCGCACTCAGCGGCGTGAGGTAGGCGCCGAAGCTCCCGGCCAGCAGCACCTGAGAGATGTCCTGCGGCTCGACCCCCAGCTCGCGCAGCAGGATGTTCCAGCCGGTCGCGATCGATCCCTTGGCGAACTGCAGCTCCCGGACGTCTCGCTGGGAGAGGTACACCGATGACGACGGATCGGGATCATCCCCTCGCCAGTGCAGCACGAACACCCGCTCCTCGCCGATCTTGGTCAGCCGGTCAGCGAGCCCGGGGAACCGCTCCGCCGCGTCCTCGTCTGCGATGAAGCGCCCGGAATGGTCGAGCAGTCCGGCGTGGACCAGCTCGGCGACCGCGTCGACGAGGCCCGACCCGCACATGCCGACCGGCTCGGCGTCTCCGATCACCTCGAGGTCGAGGCCGTCGGCGTTGACGGTGATGCCCTCGATGGCTCCGTCGGCCGCTCGCATACCGCATTTGATCTGGGCCGCCTCGAACGCCGGGCCCGCGGGAGCGGCCGTCGCGAGCACGCGGTCGACGGACCCGAGCGCAATCTCGCTGTTGGTGCCGACATCGATGAACAGCCGCAGCCGCCGGTCGCGCGTCAGGCCGGTGGCGAGCATGCCGGCGACGATGTCGCCCCCGACGTAGGCGCCCAGCGACGGGAACACGTATGCCGATGCCCGCGGGTGCACGTCCACGCCGAAGTCGGTGGCCCGCGTGGGCGGGAACTCATGCGTCGTCACGGTGAACGGCGCCATCGAGAGGGGCTCGGGGTCGATCCCGAGTGCGATCTGCATCATCGTGACGTTGCCGCACACCGTGATCTCGTAGACCTCGCCCGGCGCCACCTCCGCGTCGGCGAGGACCTCGGCGGTCAGCTCGGCCATCGTCTCGTGGGCGCGGGCCTGCAGTGCCCCGAGGGCCTGATCGTCCATCATCGTCGCCGAGACGCGGGTGATCACATCGGCGCCGAAGGGCTGTTGGCGGTTGAGCATCGAGCGCACGGCCGCCGGCTGGCCGCTCTCGAGATCGAGCAGGGTCGCCACCACCGTCGTGGTCCCGAGATCGAAGGCGATGGCAAAGCGCCGGGCGCTGGTGTCCCCCGGCTCGACATCGATCAGCTCGTCGTCGATCACGACCGCGGTGACGTCGAAGTTCGCGCGGCGCAGCGTGCCGCCCAGCGTTCGCAACGTCTCGATCGACGCATGGGGCTCGAGGTCGTCGAGGGCGTCGCAGACGCGTTGCAGGTCGGAGCGCTGGTCCTCCATCGTGGGCTCCTCGAGCACCAGGTGACGCTTCTGCACGGCCGGGCGCAGGATGACGTGGCGCCCGACGCCGACCAGCGCGGCCTTGGGCCGGGTCTGGAGCGGGGGCACCTCGACGACGAGGTCGCCGCGGGCGTTGGCCCGGCACGCCAGCCGCCAGCCTTCGCGGAGCTCGTCGGTGGTGAACGCGCGGGGGTCGACGCTGGAGAGGGGCACGTCGCCGGAGACGATCCGCACCTTGCACTTCTTGCAGGTCCCGTGCCCGCCGCAGGTCGAGTCGATGGCGATGCCGTTCCAGCTGGCAGCGTCGAAGATCGGCGTTCCGCTCGGGACGCGGACCTCCCCGCCGTCGGGCAGGAAGCGCAATCGGACGCGCTGCGCGCCGTCGGTCTCGACGACCGTCTCCTCGCGGTCCGGGGGCCGTCGCTTGGGGGCCGCCGCGCTCATACGACGTTCGCGGCCTCGGCGGCGGCTTTGCGTGCGCGGTGGGTGGCGATCCAGCTCGAGCCCCAGGGGTCGTGGCCGAGCAGCAGGTCGGCGCCACGCACCGAGTCCACGCACACCCGCGCGGTGGACATGATCGCGCTGGTCAGCCCGGCGGCGGCCGCCATCGGCAGAAAGGCGGCGTTGAGGACGTGGCGGTCGGGCAGACCGAAGGAGACGTTGGACGCGCCGAGGCACATGTTGACCCCCAGCTCGTCCCGGATCAGGCTGATGGTGGCCAGCGTGATCGTGACCGCATCGGTGGCGGCGCCGACGGTCATGGCCAGCGGATCGATGATCACGTCCTCGGTGGCGATGCCGTGGTCGTTGGCCGCCGAGATGATCTTGCGCGCGCACTCCAGGCGCTTCTCCGGCGTCTCCGGGATGCCGGTCTCATCGTTGGCCAGGCCGATGACGGCGGCCCCGTGCTTGGCCACCAGCGGCAGGATCTCGTCCAGGCGCTCGTCCTCGGCGGTGACCGAGTTGACCAGGGCGCGGCCCTCATAGACCGACAGGCCCGCCTCGAGGGCCTCGATCACCGAGGAGTCGATGCAGATGGGGAGATCGACGGCGGCCTGGACGGTGGTGAGCATCGCCTTGAGCAGCTCGGGCTCGTCGACCAGCGGGATCCCGGCGTTGACGTCGAGCATGTTGGCGCCGGCTTCGGCCTGGGCCAGCGCGTCGACGGTCACGGTGGAGAGGTCGCCATTGCGCAGTTCCTCGGCGAAGACCTTGCGCCCGGTGGGGTTGATGCGCTCGCCGATGACGCAGAAGGGCTGCTCGGCGCCGATCGTGACGCTACCCGAGCGCGACCGAAGCACTGTATCCATTGGACTCTCTTTCGATTCGTGGGGGGATTCCGAGGCGGCCGCAGAGCTTCGCGATGCCCGCGTCCTTGCGGAAGGAGATGAAGTGCAGCCCGGCGACGCCGGGCTGGGCCAGGGCGTGGGAGGCCAGCTCGTAGGCGATGTCGAAGCACTCGTGCTCGGGGTCGGCCGCCTGCTCGACCCGCCGCACCGTCTCGGCGGGGACGTCGATACCCGGTACATGATGGGCGACGAAGCGCATGCCGCCGACGCTGCGCAGGATGCAGATGGAGGGGATGAGCGCGAGCCGCTGGGTGAGGCCGATGTCGTGGGCGGTGCACATGAACCGCTGCAGCAACTCCGGCCGATAGCAGATCTGCAGCTGCAGGTAGCGGGCGCCGGCCAGCGCCTTCTTGGCGGCCCGGCGAACGCGGGACTCCAGCGGCGGCGCGGAGGGGTTCTCGACCGCTCCGACGCAGAAGTGAGGCCGGGGATGGATCTCGCGGCCCGACAGGTAGTGGCCGCGGTCGAGCGTGCGCGCCAGCGCGACGAGCTGGATGCTGTCCAGATCGAAGACGCGCCGCGCCTCGGGTTCGTCGCCGGCGCTGACGTCGTCGCCGGTGAGGCAGGACACGTTCTCGATGCCGTACATCGCCGCGCCCATGAGATCGGACTCGAGGGCCAGGCGGTTACGGTCGCGGCAGACGAGCTGCATGATCGGCTCGACGCCCACCTCCTGGAGGCCGATCGAGACCGCCAGGGGGGAGACGTGGGCATGGGCGCCCGGATTGTCGGTCGCGTTGAAGGCGTCGACGAACGGCCGCATCGGCTCGAGCTGGCGCTGGAGCTCGGCGTGGCCGCCGCCGTCGATCACGGGCAGCTCGGCGGTGACGACGAACGAGCCGTCGTTCAGCTTGCGCTCAAGACCCGACATCCCACCCCTCGGGGACCTGCCGGTCGCGGCCGCTGAACAGGTTCAGCCACGATGACGAGCCCTTGAGGCGGTTATCGACCGGCGGGCGGACGTTGTCGATGTGCCCGTGCCACAGCGGCAGCCGCTCGGAGCGCTCGTAGGCCTTCAGCCACACGCAGCGCATCTCGGGCTTGACCTCGCAGTTGCCGTTGGCGCGGACCCCGCCGCAGGGCCCGTTGCGCAGGGTCTTGGGACAGGTCATCGGACAGGTCAGCCCGGTGTCGTGCAGCACGCACTGTCCGCACATCTGACAGCCCCAGATGGGGCTCTTGACCACGTGCTCGGCCTTGGCGACGAGCGCGTGCGTGTTCACCGTGGCGCCTCGGTCTTCGTCGTGAGGCCGCCCGCCGTCACGCCGGCACCCTCTCCCGCTTGTGCTGGATCAGCTCCTTGGCCATCTTGACCGCCGAGGAGGCGTCGGCCGAGTACCCGTCGGCGCCGACGGCGTCGGCGTACTCCTGGGTGACTGGAGCTCCGCCCACCATGACGATCACGTCATCGCGGATCCCGGCCTTCTGCAGAGCGTTGATGTTGGCCTTGAACATCGGCATCGTCGTGGTGAGGAACGCCGAGAAGCCGACGATGTCCGGGTTGTGCACGCCGATCTGCTCGACGAACTTCTCCGGCGGCACGTTGACGCCGAGGTCGATGACCGTGAAGCCGGCGCCCTCGAGCATGATGTTGCAGAGGTTCTTGCCGATGTCGTGGACGTCGCCCTTCACGGTGCCCATGAGGAAGGTCCCGGTTCCCGCGGTTCCGGTCTCGGCCAGCAGCGGGCGCAGGATGTCCAGGGCGCCCTGCATCGCCCGGGCGGCGATGAGCATCTCGGGCACGAAGTAGTCGCCTCGCTCGAAGCGGGCGCCGACCTCCTCCAGTGACGGGATCAGCGCGTCATAGAGCAGCCGCTCTGGCTCCATCCCGTCTTCGAGGCCGCCGTTGACGCCGTCCTTGACCGCGGGGGCGTTGCCGACGAGCGTCTCGTCGTAGAGCAGCTGCAGGATCTCCTCATGGGTCATGCGGCGTGTTCTCCTTGCTCGGTGTTGCCGAGGCGCCGGCTCAGGAGTCCGGCCTCCTCGATGAGGATGGGCTTCAGTTCGGCGATGCGCTCCGGGGTCATCCGCACGGTCGGCCCGGTGACGCTGAGCGCGGCGACCACCTGTCCGCCGGCGCCCCGCACCGGGGCGGCGATGGCCGCGAGCCCGATCTCGAGCTCCTCGACCGCCTCGGCGAAGTCATCGCGGCGCACGCGCGCCAGCTCGGCGATAAGCCGTGTCGGGTCGGTGATGGTGCGCTCGGTGAGGGCCTCAGGGTGCGCCGGGATCGGCGCGCGCTCGAAGGCCATGAACACCTTGCCGTTGGCGGTGCAGTGATAGTCGGCGGACCGGCCGAGCCATTGGCCCGCGCCGAGGAAGTGCACACTCTCGACCTGGGCGATGTGCTCGACTCCCTGGGGGCCCGGCACGGCCAGGTTGATCGTCTCGCCGGTGGTGGTGCCCAGCACGTCCAGCGACCCGCGGGCCAGCTCCAGGATGCTGCGCTCGAGCATGCTGCGCTCGGCCACGCGCAGGATCGCCGGCCCGGGGCGCAGACGGCCGCGCTCGCCGTCCTGCTCGACCAGGCCCTGGCGCTCGAGCGCCGAGACCAGCCGCGAGGCGGTGCTCTTGGGGATGCCGGTGGCCGACGCGATCTCGGCCAGAGCGATCGGCTGCTCGGACTCGAGCACGCGCACCAGCAGCTCGGCGCCGCGGTCGATCGCGGTCGTGCCCGAGGAGCGCGAGGCGCCGTTCGGACCGATTTGGAACTGTTGTTCCATGGCGGATATATTACGGACGCGCACCGCCCCGTCAAGCGGTCGGTTAGATAGTGGGGCCGCCGCGGTCCCGCCCGTCCCGCCCGTCCCGCCGAACGTCGTTGCCAAAGAGAGAGGAAGGCCCGCCATGTTCGTGAACGACATGCCCCGCTACGAGATCCTCAGCGAGGAGGCGATGGCCACCCTGGATCGCGGCTGGCGGCGAATCGTCGCGGAGCTGGGCGTCGAGTTCCTGCTGCCCGAGGCGGTGGAGCTGCTGCGCGACGCCGGGCAGATCGTGGAGGAGGAGAATCGGGTGCGCTTCGACCCCGAGTGGATCCTCGAGCAGGTCGCCAAGGCACCCAGGGAGTTCGAGCTGCAGGCGCGCAATCCGGCCAACACCGCGCACATCGGCGGCAGCCACATGGTGTTCGCGCCGGTGTACGGCTGCCCGTTCATCCGCGAGGGCGACGTGCGCCGGGATGCCAAGATGGCGGACTTCGAGAACCTGGTGCGCCTGGCGCAGTTCTTCCCCGAGCTCGACTCGCCGGGGGGGACCATCTGCGAGCCCGAGGACCGGCCGCTGGACAGCCGCCACCTCGACATGGTCTACGCCCTGCAGACCCTGTCGGACAAGCCGTACATGGGCTCGGTCACCTCGGGCCCCAACGCCGCCGACACGATCCGCATGGGCGAGATCCTGTTCGGCGGGCGCGAGGCGATCGAGCGCGCGCCCGTGTCGATCTCGCTCATCAACGTCAATTCGCCCCTGCGCTACGACGACCGGATGCTGGCCGCGATGTTCGAGTACGTCAAGGCCAACCAGGCGGTCGTCATCACCCCCTTCCTGCTGATGGGCGCGATGTCGCCGGTGTCGCTGCCGGCCACGCTGGTGCAGCAGATCGCCGAGGCGCTGGCCGGGATCGCCCTGGCCCAGACCATCCGGCCGGGCGCGCCGGTCGTGTTCGGGTCGTTTCTCTCCAACACCGACATGCAGTCAGGCTCGCCGTCCTTCGGCACCCCAGAGTCGGGGATCGGCGTGCTCTGCACCGGCCAGATCGCGCGCCACTTCGGGCTGCCGTGGCGCGGCGGCGGCGGCCTCAACGCGTCGCAGACGGTCGATGCCCAGGCGGCGTACGAGTCCCTGATGACGATGTTGCCGACGTTCCTGGCCGGCACCAACTTCATCATGCACTCCGCCGGGTGGCTGGAGGGCGGTCTGGTCTCCTGCTATGAGAAGTTCATCGTCGACGTCGAGTTGCTGCGCGAGCTGCGCCATGAGTTCACCCCGCTGGAGATCGACGAGGCCTCACTGGCCTTCGACGCCCACACCGAGGTCGGCGCCGGCGGGCATTTCCTGGGCGCTGCCCACACCCTCGAGCGCTTCCGTGAGTGCTTCTACCGGCCGCTGCTGTCCTCCACGGAGAACTTCGACCGCTGGACCAAGAAGGGCGCGCGCGACACCACGGCCCGAGCCGGCGAGATCTGGCGCAAGACGCTTACGGACTACGAGCAGCCGCCGATCGACGAGGCGATCGACGAGGAGCTCAGGGAGTTCGTGGTCCGCCGCCGCACCGAACTGGGCGACTGATTACTGACCGCACTGGCCCACCGTGGGTCGGCGTGGTGATATAAGCCGCCCCGACTGCAGACAACGGTTGGGAGGGCGCGATGAGGGCGAGGATGCTGGTCGTGGGTGCGATGGCCGCGGCGTCGTTGGTATTGGCACTGGCGTCCTCGGCGGGTGCGGGCGCACCCGCGCCGATGCAGGTCGCACCGGCGCCGCGGGTACCCCACGGCGACAAGGCCGTCGGCCAGGTGGCGGCCACCGCTTCGGTGGCCGGCGCTGTCGTGCTTGCGCCCCGTGACAACGGCGCCCTGCAACGGTTCATCGCCCAGGTCAGCGACCGCAGCTCGCCGATGTACGGCCAGTACCTGGCCCCGGGCGCGTTCGCGCGGCGGTTCGGACCGACCGCCGGGACGATCAGCGCAGTGCGCTCGCAGCTGCAGGCCCAGGGGCTGCGCGTCACCTCCGTGGCCGCCAACGGCATGCTGGTCAACTTCAGCGGGTCGGCGCGAACCGTTCAGGGCGCCTTCCACACCCACCTGGAGAACTACCGGCGCTCCAACGGCACCATCGGCCGCCAGACGACTGAGCCGGTGACGCTGCCGGCAACGGTCGCCCCCCACGTGGCCGCGGTGATCGGCCTCAACAACCTCGTCCAGGAGCACGCGCTGGGTCCCGTGCGCCGTTCGGCGCATGCGAGGGCGCACACCGCCGGGGCGGCGACATCGGCGAGCTTCGCGCACCCGGCCGGGTCACCCACGCCGTGCGCGGCCGCCCGCAACGACGCGACCAAGAACGGAGGGCTCACCGACGACGCGATCGCCAACGCCTATGGGGCCTTCGGGCTCTACGGCCAGGGCGACTTCGGCGCCGGACAGCGGGTGGCGATCTACGAGAACGAGCCGTTCCTGCCCTCGGACATCCAGACCTTCGACACCTGCTACTTCGGCGCGTCATCGGCGGCGGCGATGATCAAGCGACTCAACGTGATCCCGGTCGACGGCGGTCAGCCGAACGGCCCGGGCAGCGGCGAGGCCAATCTCGACGTGGAGGACGTCTCCGCGGTGGCCCCGGGCGCCGCGATCGACGTCTACGAGGGCCCGTTCAACGGTGACAACGCCGACGTGTACGACTCGCTGGACGAGTACACCGCGATCATCGACGCCGACCGCGACCAGGTGATCAGCACGAGCTGGGGGGTGTGTGAGCAGCTCGCCCAGCAGGGCCAGCCCGGGCTCCAGGAGGCCGAGAACCTCCTCTTCGAGCAGGCGGCCGCACAGGGCCAGTCGGTCTTCTCCTCCAGCGGCGACAACGGCTCTGACGACTGCAACACGTTCGAGACCCCGACGGTGGCCTCAGGCCAGAACCCGGTGTCCGTGGACGACCCGTCCAGCCAGCCCTACGTCGTCTCCGTCGGCGGCACGACGATCACCGACGCGTCGACCCAGCCGCCGGGCGAGCAGGTGTGGAACGACGGACCCAATGGCGGCGCCGACGGCGGCGGCATCTCGGAGTCGTGGGCGATGCCCGCCTGGCAGCACACGGCGACGGTGCCGGGCGTCCCGTTCCCCGGTGGAGCGGACTACGCCAACGCCAACAGCGTCGAGCAGCAGTTCGGCTATCCGCAGAACTTCTGCCAGAACACGGTCGCCGGCGCGAGCGCGACGACGCCGTGCCGGGTCGTGCCCGATGTGTCAGCCCAGGCCGACGAGTTCACCGGTGCGGTGACCGTCTTCAGCGTGGCCAACGGCGGCAACGGCTGGGCGACCGTCGGCGGGACGTCGTCCTCGGCGCCGCTGTGGGCGGCCATGCTGGCGCTGGTCAACTCGTCGGCGGCCTGCACCGCCCACTCGTCGACCGCGCACGGAGTGGGCTTCGTCAGCCCGCTGCTGTATGACGTGGCCTCGCAGCCCGCCGAGTACGCCGCGTCGTTCAGCGACATCACCAACGGCAACAACGACGTGTACGGCCTCGACAACGGCCTGGTCTTCCCCGCCACCGCGGGCTATGACCTGGCCTCCGGCCTGGGGTCACCCCAGCTGACCGGGTCGGGCGGATCCGCCGGGCTGGCTTACTACCTGTGCACGGCGGCGGCCGCCACCAGCGGCCGGCCGGTCGTGTCCGACGTGAGCCCGGCGACCGGCAGCGTGGCCGGCGGCGAGAAGGTGACGATCACCGGATCGGGCTTCGAGGCGGGCGGCAAGTCGGTGGTGGCCGGCATCCAGGTCGGGAGCGCCTCGCTGGCGGGCGGCGCGTTCAAGGTGACCAGCCCGACGTCGATCACCGCGACGCTGCCTCCGGCCAAGAACACGCTGCCCCCGGACGCCACCGCCCCGCAGGACGGCGCCGGGCCGGCCGACGTGATCGTGGTCGTCAACGGCGGCGCGACGAGCGCGCCCGGTCCCGACGCGGTGTTCCAGTACGTGGACACCAGCGCCGGTGGCACGGTGCCGAGCCTGACCGGCATGAGTCCCTCGGGCGGCCTGGAGACCAATCCCGCGCCGGTGACGATCCTCGGATCGGGGCTCACCGGGGCGACCAAGGTCACCTTCGGCGGCGTGGCCGCCACCGGGCTCACCGTGCTCGGCCCCAATGAGCTCAGTGTCACCCCACCGGCCTTCTCCTCGCGGACGGCGTGCGCGCCGCTGCCCACCACGGGTGTGTTCGCGGGCGAGAACGCGTCCAACGACATCTGCCAGGTCCAGGTCAGGGTGTCCAACGCCAACGGCGCGAGCGCACAGGGGACGATCCTGCCGCCGCCGGAGGGGACGTTCGCGCTCACCAACCTGGGCACGCTCGTGCTCCCGCCCGGGTGCAACTGCGAGCAGGGCGCCGGACCGACCGAGTACGACTACGTCCCGGCCCCGAAGGTGGCGTCGATCTCGACGAGCGGCGGGCCGGCGGACCTGGCCAGCGAGGGCGGTACCACGACGGTGACCGCCACCGGCGCGGGCTTCGATCCCCTGGCGATCGACTGGGCTGACTTCGGCGACCCGACGCAGGCCGATTCGCAGGACATCGATTACGCGTTCGTGTCCGGGACCGAGCTCCAGGTGGTAGCGCCACCCGAGCCGCAGACCGTCGGCCCGCAGAAGATCCCGTTCAGCGTGCGGACGCTGGGTGGGCAGTCCAACCAGGTGACCGCTCTGTACGCGGGCGTTCCGACGGTCACCGGGGTCCTCAACACCGCCAGCGCCACCCAGCTCAACGGCGTCTCTGGCGGGCCCGACACCGGGGGGACTCCGATCCGGGTCACCGGTCAGGGGTTCGCCGGCCAGCTGGTGGCGCCGCTCCAGTTCGTCGACACCAAGGCCTCGGGAACCTCATTCGGCACCCAGTACACGTTCACGGTCATCAGCGATAGCCGTCTCACCGCCCAGACCGTGTCCCAGAGCGCGGCCCTGGTCGACGTACAGGCGTGCACGGTGTCGGGCTGCAGTGCCAACTCTCCGGCGGACGAGTTCTGGCTCTACCCGCCGGGCAACCCGTCGGTGTCGGCGATCTCGCCCACGTCGGGGCCGGCCGCCGGCGGGACCGCGACCACCATCACCGGGGCCAACCTCGGCTGTCCGATCGGCGTGTCGTTCGGCTCCGCGGCCGCGACGACGTTCAAGTCCGTCAAGACGGCCGGGCTGGACTGCGGGTCGACGGAGAAGATCAAGGCCACGTCGCCCGCCGGGACCTCGGGGGCGAAGGTGCCAGTCACGGTGACGACGGTGGAGAGCTTCTTCACCGGGGCGGGACGGAGCCCGACGACGGCGACGTTCACCTACAAGTAGGCCGCGCGGAGGCTCGGCGACTGATCACATCGCGAACTGGTTCAGGTCGACGGTTACGGTGCCGCGGATCTCGGTGACCACCATGACCACGTCCCCGCAATGGGGGCAGCGGGCGACGGGGCTCGGCGCCTTGGCGTAGACGACGAGCTCAGCGACCACCGAGGCGCGGCCGCAGTGCCCACAGGTCCCGCGCTCGGCGGTGACGTCGCGTCCCATGCGCTGCTGCAGCGCTCCCGCCAGCGCGTTGCCGTCGACGACGAAATCCTCCATCGCGTTCGCTCCTATCCGGTGGTGGGTCCGAAGCGCTCGGTCCTGACACGCCCTGGGTCGTGCCCCCGCGCGACCATCTCCCGGCTGATCGCCTCGACGAAGCCGGTGGGCCCGCAGATGTAGATCGCCGGTGCCTCGCTGGGCGGCCAGGCCACCTCGTTGAGCATCGCGTCGTCGACACGGCCGCGGTGCCCCGTCCAGCCCTCGGGCCAGGACCGGGTGAGGGCCAGCTGACTCGGTCGCGTTGCGCGGCCGGTTCGGCGAGCTCGTCGCGGTAGATGACGTCTTCGAGCGACCGCGCCGAGTAGACGAGGCGAGCCGGCGTGGGATTGAACGTGGCCGCGCGATGGCGCAGCATCGCCCGCAGCGGCACGACGCCCGAGCCGCCGCCGAACAGCAGGAGCGGGCCTCCCTGCGTGCCGTCCCACACGAACCAGCCGCCGATGGGCCCGCGGAGCTCGAGCTCGTCGCCCGCGCGCAGCTCCTCGGTCAGGTAGGGCGACACCTCGCCGTCGTCGATCTCCTCCACGGTGAGCGCGAGGTGATCGTCCTCGGGCCCCGATGCGATGGAGTAGCTGCGCTGCGCCTGATAGCCGTCCTCGGCGGTGAGGCGGATGTCCACGTGTTGGCCCGCCCGGTGACCGGCCCATTCAGGGGCCTCGAGGAGGATCGTCTTGGCCGAGCCGGTCTCAGGTGTCACCTCGACGACCCGGGTGACCTGCCAGGTCAGTCGCCCTGGTAACGCTGTTCGCGCCATGGATCGCCGTAATTGTTGTAGCCGTAGCCCTCCCAGAAGCCGGGCTCGTCCATGACAGTGAGGGTGAGGCCACGCACCCACTTGGCGCTCTTCCAGAAATACAGATGCGGCACGAGCAACCGCGCCGGTCCGCCGTGCTCGGGTGACAGCGGGCGGCCGTCGTACTCATAGGCGACCCACGCCTTTCCATCTCGGACGTCGGCGATGGGGAGGTTGGTCGTATAGCCCCCATCGCTCCAGGCCGTCACGTACCCGGCGTGAGTGGTGACATCCTCGAACAGGACGTCGACCGAGACCCCGCGCCACTGCGTGTCGAGCTTTGACCACTTGGTCACGCAGTGGATGTCCTTGGTGATCTCCTCGGCGGGAAGCGCGGCCAGCTGCGACCACGACCACGACCTCGAGGAGTCGACTGCGCCGTCGATGGTGAACGACCACTCGTCAAGATCCGTCCGCGGAGTCGGGCCGGCCGAGAGCACCGGGAAGTCTCTGGTCACATACTGCCCCGGCGGGACCCGGGACGGATCGACCGTCCCGCCCCGGCGACCGTGGAAGCCTCGTGAGATCGGCGACATGGCTCTGGCGTCGACTCTAACGCCGGTGCGCCGCGGCGTCACGCATCGTGGCGATGCACGTCGTAGCCCGCATCCTGCATCGCGGCCACGATGGCGTCGCTGTGCTGCGGGTTGCGCGTCTCCAGCGTGATCTCGACGCCGGTCTCGCGGACGTGGAGGGCCACCGCGTCGCGGACATGCTCGGCGTGCACCACGTTGCCGCCGGCCTCCGCGATGAGGGTGAGCAGCGCAGCCAGGCCGCCCGGGCGATCCGAGATGCGGGTGAAGAGGCGCATACGCCGCCCCCTGAGCGTCTCGTTGCGTTGGGCCACGGCGGCAAGCAGTCCGGCGTCGACGTTGCCGCCGGAGAGCACGATCACGGTGGCGCCTCGCGGGGCGGGTGTCACCTTCTCGGCGAGCACCGCCGCCACGCCCGCCGCGCCCCCGCCCTCCACCACCAGCTTGGAGCGCTCCAGCAGCCACACCATCGCGTCGGCGATGTCCTCTTCGGAGACGACGACCATGTCGTCGACCCAGCGGTGGACCAGGGGGAGGGTGATCTCGCCGGGGCGCTTGATGGCGATGCCGTCGGCGATCGTGGCGCGCGCCGCGGCGGTGATCGGCGCGCC
Organism: uncultured Actinomycetota bacterium; assembly: GCA_963758035.1. GTDB lineage: Bacteria > Actinomycetota > Thermoleophilia > Solirubrobacterales > Solirubrobacteraceae > Palsa-465. Next base: position 1,586,779 of record CAVWTW010000006.1, on the reverse strand, counting down.
CTTGAGCGACTCGGGGAACGGCGCGCAGGCTTCGGCCTGGACGCCGATGATGCGGGCGTGCGGGTGGCGGCTCTTGACCACCCCCGCGATCCCGGAGATGAGACCGCCCCCGCCGACCGGCACGACGACCTGCGCGAGGTCGGGGACGTCCTGAAGCAACTCCAGGCCGAGCGTGGACTGGCCGAGGATGACGTCAGGGTCATCGAAGGGGTGCACGAATCCGGCGCCGGTCTCCTGCGCGCGGGCACGTGCGGCCTCGACGCATGCGTCCACCGAATCGCCCTCGAGGTGCACGATGCCCCCGAAGGCCTCCACCGCCGCGACCTTGGCCACCGGCGCCTCGCGGGGCATGAACACCTCGCAGGGGACGCCCTGGGCCCGCGCCGCGTAGGCCAGCGACTGCCCGTGGTTGCCGGCGCTGCCCGCCACCACGCCCGGGGTGTCCCCGAGGTGGGAGATCTTGTGGACGGCGCCGCGCAGCTTGAACGAGCCGGTGCGCTGGAGGTTCTCGGCCTTGAGCAGGAGCCGGCCGCCGCAGCGCTCCGACAGGCTGCGGGAGCTCAGCACCGGTGTGTGCCGCGCCAGCGTGGAGACGACCTGCGCCGCGGCCGCGGACTCGCCGGCGGCGATGCGGGCGACGACCTCGTCCGCGCCCGTGCTGGGAGCCGCGGGGCTCATCGCCGGGGCCGCGAAGCGGAGCCGAGGGGGTGGGGGTGCGAAGCGCGGCGCAGGGGTTGGCGTGGCATAGGGCAAATGGTAGGCTTGGTAACCGATGACTCATATATCAGTCGTCACCGTCGTGAGCAACAGCAAAGCGCGGATCTGGCGCCGTCGCTCACCGGGACGCTGATCTGTGAGCACACCGACGACCGAGCCCCGGATCTCGCGTGAGCTGCTGGCCGATCGGGCGTACAACGATCTGCGCGACCGGATCGTGACGCTGCGCATCGCGCCCGGAGCGCCGATCGACGAGGACGTGCTCGGGGGCGAGTTGGGCATCGGGCGCACGCCGGTCCGGGAGGCGATCAAGCGGCTGGCCCTGGAGAACCTGGTCACGGTATTCCCCCGGCGCGGGACGTTCGCCTCCGAGATCAACATCACCGACCTGGCCGATATCTCCGACGTGCGGATGCAGCTGGAGGGCCACGCCGCCTATCGTGCCGCCCAGCGCATCACCCCGGCGCAGCAGGCCGAGCTCCAGGAGTTGCAGGACGAGCTGGAGCGCAGCCAGGGCAGCGACGACACCGCGGCGCTGATGACGCTCGACACGCGCGTGCACCGCTTCATCCATCGCTGCGCCGGCAACCCGTACCTGGAGGACTCGCTCGGCCGCTACTTCAACCTGTCGCTGCGGATCTGGTACCTGGTGCTCGACCGGCTCCCGCACCTGTTCGCGCGCGTGCACGAGCATGGCGACCTGCTGCGGGCGATCGCGGACGGCGACGCCGACGACGCGCGCGCAATCATCGCCGAGCACATCGAGACCTTCGAGCGCGAGATCCGCGCCGTTCTGTGACAGTGCTTCGCACGGACGAGTCCAGATTGAATACGAACTAGAGGGAGGGACCTGACGTGCGCTACGACTACGTGATCATCGGTGGGGGCTCGGCCGGCTGCTGCCTGGCCAATCGGCTCAGCGCGGACCCCGGGACCCGGGTGCTGGTACTGGAGGCGGGCCGCAACGACTCGCTGTGGGACCTCTACATCCACATGCCGGCCGCCCTGTCGTTCCCCATCGGCAACCGCTTCTATGACTGGCGGTATGAGTCTGAGCCCGAGCCCTTCATGGATGGGCGCCGGGTCTACCACGCCCGCGGCAAGGTGCTGGGCGGGTCGAGCTCCATCAACGGCATGATCTTCCAGCGCGGCAACCCGATGGACTATGAGCGCTGGGCCGCGGACCCGGGTATGGAGACCTGGGACTACGCACACTGCCTGCCGTATTTCAAGCGCATGGAGAACGCGCTGAACGCGCCGGCCGACAACCCGTTCCGCGGCCACGACGGGCCGCTGAAGATGGAGCGCGGCCCCGCGGTCAATCCGCTGTTCACGGCGTTCTTCGCCGCCGTCCAGGAGGCGGGCTATCCGCTCACCGACGACGTCAACGGCTACAAGCAGGAGGGCTTTGCCGCCTTTGACCGCAACATCTACCGCGGCCACCGGCTGAGCGCGGCCCGGGCCTACCTGCACCCGGTGGAGGACCGCCCCAACCTCGAGGTGCGCACCCGCGCCTTCGTGACCAAGATCAACTTTGCCGGGAAGCGCGCGGTGGGGTGCGATGTGGTCCATAACCGGCGCAAGGAGACGATCGAGGCCGGGGAGGTCCTGCTGTGCGGCGGCGCGATCAACTCGCCCCAGTTGCTCCAGCTCTCGGGCGTGGGGCGGGCCGCGGAGCTGCGGTCGCTCGGCGTCGACGTGGTGGAGGACGTGCCGGCGGTCGGCGAGAACCTCCAGGACCACCTCGAGGTCTACATCCAGTACAGCTCCAAGCAGCCGGTGTCGGTGGCGCCGGCGCTGAAGTGGCGCAACCGCCCCTGGGTCGGCACCGCGTGGCTGTTGGGCCGCCGCGGGCCCGGAGCCACCAACCACTTCGAGGGCGGCGGCTTCATCCGTTCCAACGAGGACGTGGCCTACCCCAACCTCATGTACCACTTCCTGCCGGTGGCGATCCGCTACGACGGGACCGCTCCCCAGGGCCACGGCTACCAGGTCCACGTCGGCCCCATGTACTCCGATGCCCGGGGGACGATCAAGATCAAGTCCACGGACCCCAAGGAGCACCCGGCGATCCAGTTCAACTACCTGTCGACTAAGACCGACCGGCGCGAGTGGATCGAGGCGGTGCGCATCTCGCGCACCATCCTCAACGAGCCGGCCTTCGACGCCTACAACGGAGGCGAGCTCTCGCCCGGGCCCTCGGTGGAGACCGACCAGGAGATCCTCGACTGGGTGGCCAAGGACTCAGAGACGGCGTTGCACCCGTCGTGCACGTGCCGGCTCGGGGTGGGGGAGGACGCGGTCGTCGATCCTTTGTCGATGAAGGTGCACGGGTTGGAGGGTTTGCGGGTCGTCGACGCCTCCTCCATGCGCTACGTCACCAACGGCAACATCTACGCGCCGACGATGATGCTCGCCGAGAAGAGCGCCGACATGATCCTGGGCAACACGCCGCTGGCCCCGATCAAGGAGCCGTTCTACGTGCACCAGATGGCCGAGGGCTCGGCGGCTCGATATGGACGCGACGGGGGCGCCACGGCCACCGGTGGGGCCGAGGCTGAGGCGGCCGCCGAGTCCCCGACCGCTGACGTCTGACGGACGTAGCGTTTTCGGGCTCCGCCGCTGCGGTGGCGGGGCCCGGTTCGCTGACGACGGCTTTCGAAGGGGTGGGGTGCGGTCCGCCCCGGCGATCCGGTTGTGGCGGATAGTTAAGGACATGGCTTAACTATCCGCACGACCCCCCGTCGGGAGCCCGCAGCCGATGTCCCGGCCACCCCGACCCCTCCTCGATGGCCGCAGTTGACGTTCGCCGACACCCCGCGGGAACGCGGGACGGGCGATCGCGGCGAAGCCCTACGCGCCCGTGTGCGGAGACAACACGATCGTCTGCAGCTCGCTGAAGGTCTGCATCACCGAGTTGCCGCCGACCCTGCCGATCCCGCTGTCGGTCCCGGCCCGGCCGCCGAAGGGCAGGTGCGCCTCCCAGTAGTTGGTGGACTCGTTGATGTTCACCCACCCCGTCCGCACCCGATCGGCGAACTCCAGGCCGCTCGCCAGGTCGGCGGTGTAGACCGCCGCCAGCAGGCCGTAGGGGCCGTCGTTGGCCAGCGTGATGGCGTGCTCGAGCGAGGTGATCTCCACCACGGGGGCCACGGGCCCGAAGGTCTCCTCGGTGGCCACGCGCGCGTCGGCCGGCACCCCGGCGAGCACGGTGGGCTCCCAGTAGAGGTCGGTGGGGAAGGCGCTGGCGCGCGCGCCGCCGGTCAGCGACTCCGCGCCGCGCTCCACCGCATCGGCGACGTGCTCGTCCATCTTGGCCGCCACCGGCTCGTTGTTCAGAGGTCCCATCGTCGTCTCGTCGGCGAACGGGTCACCGAGCACGATCTGCTGGGTGACGGCGCGGGCCAGCTTCTCGACGTACTCGTCGTAGACGGCGCGGTGCACGAGGATGCGCTCGCCCGCCGTGCAACTCTGGCCGGCGCACAGGAAGCAGGCCACCAGCGTCGCCTGGACGGCGGCGTCGACGTCGCCGTCGTCGAGCAGCACGAGTGGGCCGTTGCCGCCCATCTCCAGCAGCGTCGCCTTGCCCGCCGCGGCGGCGGCCACCGAGCGCCCGGTGGCCGTGGAGCCGATGAAGGCCACGCCGTCGACGCCGGGGTGGCGCGCGATCTCGTCGCCCACCACCGGGCCGGGCCCGGTGACGAGGTTGAACACGCCGGGGGGCAGGTCGGCGTCAGCGATGCAGCGGGCCAGCTCGATGGCGCACACCGAGGTCGACGGCGCCGGGGTCCACACCACCGCGTTGCCGCAGGCGAGCGCGGGCGCCACCAGCTCCGCGGGCATCGTGTAGGGCCAGTTCCACGGGCTGATCACCCCGACGACGCCGCGGGCGCGCCGCGCCAGCATCACCCGCTTGCCGGGCGAGAACGAGTTGGGCAGCTCGCCGCCGAGGCGCTTGGCATCTTCTGCGGCCATGCGCCAGTACTCGACCAGCTCGTCGACCTCGCCGAAGGCCTCGGCGTGCAGTGGCTTGCCCTGGTCGAGGGTGAGGGTGCGGGCCAGCTCCTTGCGCCGGGACTCGATGATGTCGCCGACCGTGTGCATCTTGGCGGCGCGCTCGAACGCGGTGAGCCGGGCCCAGGCGTCGGCGGCCTCGCCTGCCGCGGCGATCGCCGCCCGGGCGTCGTCGCGGTCGCCCAGCGGGACCGCGCCGATCGTCTCGCCGGTGGCGGGGCTCGACGCCGATGACGTCTCGCCGGTGGCGCTCGGGCGCCACGCTCCGCCGATGAACATGTCCAGCTCGGTAACTGAGGCCATCGGACGCTCCCGGTCGGCGGCGCGCGCCCAGCGCTATGGGCCGAACGGGCCAATTGACACGTTTAGACAACTGATATATAACAGCTGCATTCCGACTGGGTCAATGGCTCTGAGTTGTGCCGCCACGCGCCGCTGGCCGGACGTCGGCTGCTGTTCGAACGGACCGCGCAGCCGCGCGGCGGGGAGGATGACTGATGGCAACGGTTGACGCGCCGAGCGTCGGTGGCGACAGCAATGAGCTGGCCGGCTTCGGTTACAAGCAGGAGTTGGACCGGTCCCTGGGGAGCTTCTCCTCCTTCGCCGCCGGGTTCAGCTACATCTCCATCCTCACCGGGGTCTTCGAGCTGTTCGGGTTCGGCTTCCTCAACGCCGGGCCGGCGGTCTGGTGGTCCTGGCTCGTCGTGTTCGCCGGTCAGATGGCGGTGGCGCTGTGCTTCGCCGAGCTTGCCGGGCAGTTCCCGCTGGCCGGCTCCGTCTACCAGTGGTCCAAGCGCGTCGGCAGCGACTTCGTCTCGTGGATGACCGGCTGGATCCTGATCATCGGCTCGATCGTCACCGTGGCCGCGGTGGCGGTCGCCTGGCAGGTCGTCCTGCCCCAGGTGACGACCAAGCTCCAGTTCATCGGCAGCGCGGCCAACGCCGGCACCTACAGCACCCCTGACGGGGCCAAGAACGCGTTGATCCTCGGCGCGATCCTGGTCGTCTTCGCCACGATCATCAACATGCTCGGCGTCAAGATCATGGCCCGCATCAACAACTTCGGCGTCATCGTCGAGCTGATCGGGGCCACTCTGCTGGTCATCCTCCTCATCTTCCACTTCCAGCGCGGCCCCGCGGTCGTCACGCACACGCTCGGCACCGGTGCCGGGCACTCGTGGGGCTACTTCGGCGCCTTCCTCATCGGCGGGATCATGAGCGCATACGTGATGTACGGGTTCGACACCGCGGGCACGCTCGCCGAGGAAACCAACGATCCACGACGGGCCGCGCCCCCGGCGATCCTTCGGGCGCTCGGCGCCGCCGGGCTGATCGGCGCCCTGCTGATCCTGTTCTCGCTGATGTCGGTCGACAACATCCACGACAAGAACATCGGCCTGCTCGGCCTGCCGTACATCATCAAGCAGGCGCTCGGCAACACCCTGGGGAACATCTTCCTGATCGCCTCCGCCATCGCCATCACCGTCTGCTGCCTGGCGGTGTGCACGGCATGCATCCGGATGCTGTTCAGCATGGCGCGTGACGGCCGGCTGCCGTTCGGCTCCTCGCTGGCGCGGGTGTCCGGGCGCGCTCGCGTCCCGATCATCCCGGCGCTGTTCGTCGGCGTCTGCTCGCTCATCCTCCTGGCGCTCAACCTCGCCAATCAGTCGGCGTTCCTGACGCTGACCTCGGTGGCCATCATCATGTTCTACCTGCCGTATCTGGCGGTCACCGGGGGAATGCTGATGGCCCGGCTGCGGGGCGAGTGGCCGCGTGCCGAGCACGGCCCGTACTTCAACCTGGGCCGCTGGGGCCTGCCGATCAACATCTTCGCCGTCGTCTACGGAGCGGTGATCGCCTTCGAGATCGCCTGGCCACGCGCGGCGGTGTACGGAACCAAGTGGTACTTCCGCTTCGGAGCCTATGAGTTCATCGGAGCCTCATTCCTTGTCGGGTGTCTGTACTACTTCCTGGTCCAGCGGCACAAGGGAGAGACCGTCCTGGCTGAGCATCGCGCGGAGATCCCCGCCCTCCCCGGAGAGCACGTGGCGCTCGGCGAGGCGGCGCCGTGATCGGCGCCGAGTGCTGCTGACCTGACGTGACGTCCGAGGAAGCGCGGCAGACCGCCCGCTTTCTCCGGGCGCACCCGCCGTTCGATGCGCTCGCCGCCGACGCGGTCGAGCGCGTCGCGGCACAGGCGGAACTCGAGTCCTACAGCTCGGGAGACGTCGTCTTCGGCGAGGGCGCTGCGCCGGTACGCCACCTTCGTGTCATCCGCAGCGGCGTGGTGGAGCTGGCCACTCGTGGCCGCGTCCTGGACATGCTCGTGGAGGGCGACGTGTTCGGGCACGGCTCGCTGCTCTCGGGCCTGCCCACCGCCTTCAGCGCCCGCGCGGTCGAGGACTCGACCTGCTACCGGATCCCCGGGGAGGAGGCACGGGCCCTGCTGTCAGGACCGGCCGGCGTCACCTTCGTGGCGCGGTCACTGCTCGAGGAGCCCACCGAGCTACACATCCTCGCGCGCGAGCCCGCGGTCAACACCGCCGACGAGCCGGTGGGCAGCCTGGTCCGCGGCGACGCCGTGGTCTGCGCGCCCGACTCGACGATCCGGGAGGCTGTGGAGCTGATGAGCGCCGGTCCCGGGACGGCCGTCGTCGTTGCGCTGGGCTCCGACGGGTTCGGGATCCTCACCGATCGTGACCTGCGCACGAAGGTCATCGCGGGCGGGATGAGCGTCGATGACCCGGTGTCGGCGGCGATGTCGGTGCCGGCTTACACCTGCACCGCGGACCAGCGCGCCGGCGAGGTGCTGGCCGAGATGTTCGACCGCGGCCTGCGCCACTTCCCGGTGCTCTCAGCGACGGGGCAGATCGTCGGCGTGGTGGAGGACGTCGACCTGGTGGCGCTGCGCACGCGCTCGTCGTTCTGGTTGCGCCAGCGAATCGCCACGGCGCGCTCGGATGAGGAGTTGGTCACCGTGTCACGCGAGCTGCGGCCGATGGTGGTGTCGTTGTTCGATGCCGGCGTGGCTGCCGCCAACGTGATGTCGGTCTACGCGGTGTGTGTCGACGCGCTGACCCGGCGGCTGCTCAAGCTGGCCCTGGACCGCCGCGCCGGCGTGGCCCCGGAGTTCGCATGGCTGGCCCTGGGCAGCCAGGCGCGCCGCGAGGCGCTGCCGGGCTCCGACGTCGACAGCGCCATCGTGTGGTTTCAGAACGGGGGCGAGGTTGAGGAGCAGACCCGCGCCCAGCTGCTCGACCTCGCCCGCGAGGTCATCGGCGGGCTGCGGGCCTGCGGGCTGCGCACGGACGAGAACGGCGTCACCGCCGACGCCGCGCCCTTCGTGCGCTCGGTGTCGTCCTGGCAGCACGTCGCGCAGAGCTGGATGTCGGATCCCACCCAGGACAAGGCCCTGATCCTCACCTCGGTGCTCGTCGACAACCGTCCGGTGTGGGGTGTGCACACCGGCAACCCGGTCGCCGACACCTTTCGCATGGCATCGAGCTATCCCCGGCTGCTGCGGATGCTCGCCCGCTTCGCCCTGTCGCACCGGCCCGCCGCCCGGCGCTTCCGCGGCCTGGTCGTCGATCAGGGGGGCGCGTACCCGGGGACGCTCGACCTCAAGGCCGGGGGGCTGGTCCCGATCGTGGACCTGGCGCGGTGGGGCGCGATGACGGCCGGGGTGACGAGCGCCACCACCCCCGAGCGGCTGCGGGCCGCGGCCGAGGCCGGCACCCTGGCCCCGGCCGACGCCCACACGCTCCAGGACGCATTCGAGCTCGTCAACAACCTCCGCCTCGAGCACCAGGTCGAGCAGATGCGTGCCGGACGGCGGCCCGACGACCACGTCGATCCGGAGGCGCTCAGCTCGTTGATGCGCATCCAGCTGCGTCAAGCGCTCCGGGCCGTGGCCACGATCCAGAAGCGGGTGGCGGCGGAGCTCGACGCCGGACGGCACGCGGCGGGCGCGACCTTGAGATGAGCGACTGGCGCGTCTTTCGTCCCGCGATCTGGTTGGTGATGCTGGGGATCGCGCTCATGCTCCTGCTGAGCCCGGTCTACATCGGCGCGGCGGTCGTCGGGGGCGCGATCGGGGTCGGGTTGCGCATCGAGGCCCGCCGGCGCCGGATCGCCCGCGGCACGCCCCCACGGCGCCGCCGCCGCTGAGCCGGCGCTCCGCCGCTCGCGGTCAGGGGTTGTCCTCGGGGTCGGCAGGCGCGCCGAGCGATGCCGTAACGTGATCGCGATGTCCGCCACGCCCGAGATCTCGCGTCATCCAGTGCCACCGGCCGACCGGGAGACGGCGATCATGGTGCGCGGAGTGGTGAAGTCCTTCGGCGACGTGCGCGCCCTCGACGGCGTCGACCTCGAGGTCCCCAGGGGCACGGTTCTGGGGCTGCTGGGGCCCAACGGCGCCGGCAAAACGACGCTCGTGCGCATCCTGACCACGCTGCTCACGCCGGACGCCGGGACCGCCACCGTCGTGGGGTATGACGTCGTCAATGACGCCGCCGCGCTGCGCCATCGGATCGGGCTCGCGGGGCAGTATGCGGCGGTGGACGAGAACCTCACCGGCCTCGAGAACCTGACCATGGTCGGACGCCTCTACGGGGCCCCGCGCGCGGCGGCCAAGCGTCGCAGCGCCGAGCTGCTCGAGCGCTTTGACCTCACCGACGCCGGGAGCCGGGTGACGAGCACCTACTCGGGCGGCATGCGCCGCCGCCTGGACCTGGCCGCGGCGCTGGTGGCCAAGCCCACCGTGGTCTTCCTGGACGAGCCGACGACGGGGCTGGATCCGCGCAGCCGCATCACGCTGTGGGAGACGATCGAGGGGCTGGTGAGCGAGGGGACGACGGTGCTCCTGACGACGCAGTACCTCGACGAGGCCGACCGCCTGGCCGACTCCATCACGGTCATCGACCACGGTCAGGTGATCGCCTCGGGTACGTCGGACGAGCTCAAGGATCGAGTGGGAGGTGAGCGGGTCGAGGTTGTGCTCGAGGATCCCGCCGACGGCGAGCGCGCGCTGGCCGCGCTGGCCGGGTGGTCCGACGAGCCGCCGACGGCTCAGAACGGGGTGGTCAGCGCCCCGGTGCGCACCCGCCGCGGGGTCATCGCCGAGGCGGTGCGGCTGCTCTCCAACGAAGGGATCGGCATGGACGACATCAACCTGCGCCGGCCGACACTCGACGACGTGTTCCTGTCACTCACCGGCCACGCCGCCGAGCAGCCCGGCGACAGCGGGGAGGAGGAGCCCCGGTGAGGCGTCTCGTCACCGACACCGTGATCATCGCCGAGCGCAACCTCATCCGGCTGCCGCGCAAGCCCGAGCTGTTGATCGCCTTCACCGTGCAGCCGATCATGTTCGTGCTGCTGTTCCGCTTCGTGTTCGGAGGCGCGATCAACACCGGCGGCACCGCGTACGTGGACTACCTGATCCCGGGGATCATCGTCCAGAACATCGCCTTCGGCGGATTCGTCACCGCCATCGGGCTGAACGAAGACGTGCACAAGGGCCTGATCGACCGGTTCCGCTCGCTGCCGATGGCGCGGCCGGCGGTGCTGGCCGGCCGCACCCTGGCAGACATCGTCACCAATTTGCTCTCGGCGTGCGTGCTGGTGATCACCGGGGTGATCATCGGCTTCGCCTTCAACGCTCCGGTGCTGCACATCGTCGGCGGGTTCGCCCTGCTGCTGCTCATCGGCTACGCCTTCAGCTGGGTGTTCGCGCTCGTCGGGCTTGTGGCGACCACCCCGGAGTCGGCCAACTCGATCGGCTTCCTCGCCATCTTCCCGCTCACCTTCATCTCGTCGGCATTCGTGCCCCCGGCCACCATGCCCCCCGTGCTCAGAGCGTTCGCCGACGTCAACCCGTTCACGATCTTCGTCGACGCCATGCGCTCGCTGTGGATCGGGACGCCGCCCCGCGGCTACGTGTGGGGCGCGGTGGTGTGGGCGCTGGTGATCCTGGCGGTGTTCGCGCCGCTGGCGGTGGCCCGCTACCGCCGCGCCGCGGGCGCCGGTTAGCGACGGCCATCCGGCGTCGACCCCAGGATCGGCGGATCCAGGCTTAGTTCAGCTCGCCGCGGGCCACCGCGAGGCAAGCCTCGCAGCGCGGCCACGGCGGGTTCCACGGGAAGCCGCTGACGTCCTTGCCGCACAGCGCCGTGTCGGGATCCTCGGAGGTGACGAGGTGACAGAGCTCCTCGAAGCCGTCGTCGTTGATGTGAGGCACGTTGCGGCACGCGGGGTGGACGTTGGGGATGCGCGTGGGTGCGGGCGGTCGAGCGGGCATCGGAGTCACCCTCACCCTACCGCCCGCAGATGGGTGAATGGGCGACCATCGCGCAGCTCCTGCACGACGCCGTCGACCAGCCCGCCATCGTCGCTCGCGCGCCCGTCGGTGACGGCGGCCACGGTGGCGCGCTTACGCTGGATCAGGCGCGCCATGGTCTCATCGATGGTGTTGGCGGCCAGCAGGTACCAGGCCGTGACGGCGTCGTGCTGGCCGATGCGGTGACAGCGATCCTCGGCCTGGTCGTGCATCGCGGGGGTCCATTCGAGCTCCAGGAAGGCGACGTTCGACGCCCGGGTGAGCGTGATCCCCTGGGCTGCCACGCGCGTGGCGCAGACGATGAGACGGTGCCCGGGCGGGCTATCGGGCTCCTGGAAGGCCCGGATGGCGGCCTCCCGCCGCTCCAGCGAGTCCTCGCCGAGGAGATGCAGGGCGCCGGGGAAGCGCGCCATCACTGCCTGCTGGACCTCGACGTGGCGGGCGAACACCACCAGTGGCTCCTCGGAGGCGAGGAAGTCCTCGATCCACGCCAGCGCCGCGGCCAGCTTGCCGCGGGCGGCCAGGCGCTGAAGGGTGCCAAGCTGCGCCAGGCGCTGGGCCCGCAGGGTGGCGGCGATCTTGGCGTTGAGCTCGGAGAGATCCAGCGGCTGGGAGCGCAGCCAGGCGATGACGTCGCGCTCGGCCAGCCGGTACTCGGCCTCGTTGTTGAGCGCCACCGGGATGACCACCTGGCGCTTGGCCGGCAGCTGGGGGAGGACCTCGGCCTTGAGCCGGCGCACGAAGCAGGCGCGGCGCATGTGCCAGTGCAGCCGCTCCTCGGAGACCATGCCGCGGAACTGGCGGGCGAAGCTCGCGCCGGAGCCGAACTCGTCCATGCGCCCGATAATGCGCAGCTGGGCGATGAGCTCCTCGGCATGGTTGAGCACCGGGGTTCCGCTCAGGGCCAGGCGCAGGCCGCCGGGCGCGACGGCCGCCGACAGCCGGCGCACCGCCTGCGTCCGCTTGGCCTGGGGGTTCTTGCAGTAGTGCGACTCATCGACGACGAGCGCCCGCGGTCGCTTGCGCGTCAGCGTCCCGTAATGCGCGGCGACCACCTCGTAGTTGACGATCGTGATCTCGGCGGCCGCCGGGACCGTGCCACGCCCGTGGACCACGGTGACGGAGCGGTGGGGCAGCCAGCGCTTGGTCTCGCGCTCCCAGCCGAGCTTCATCGAGGCCGGGCAGATCACGACCGCCGGGTAGGCGCCGTCCGCCTCCAGGGCGGTCAGCGCCTCGACGGTCTTGCCCAGTCCCTGCTCGTCGGCCAGAAACGTTCCGCGGGCCTCCAGCGCGTAGCGCACCGCGGCCCACTGAAACGGTGCGGGCTCGCCGCCGAGGACGGCCGCGGTCTCGGGGAGCGGCTCGGCCTCGGTGGCGCGCGAGCGCCGGACGGCATCAGCGGCGTCGCGGTGCTCGGCCAGCAACCGCTCCAGCACGTCGACCGCCTCTCCGGTGACCGCGACGTCGTGGCGGGCGATGAAGGCGTCCAGCGCCTCGGCAAGCCAAGGATCCAGCGGGACCGACCGGGTGCCGTTGGCGCCCGGAACCTCGCCGAAGCCGAGGCCGATGTCGGGGTCCCACAGGACCTCCAGGCGCAACTCCTCCCCGTCCATCCCGCGGACGTAGACCAGTCGCGCCGGGGGCGGATCACCGCCGTGCTCCACCACCTGCAGGCACCGCTCGGCGGCGATGTCGAGGTGGGCCGAGCGCTGAGCCCGCAGCGTCTGCGCGGCCGTCTGGGTGAGCGGCGTGAGCAGCCGGCCGTCGTGCTCGATTGCGTCATGCAGCAGTGGCTCGGGCACGGGGCCGGCGAGCGTCTTGAGCACCAACCAGCCGCGCCCGTCATAGCGCATGGTGCTCACCGATCCGATCCAGCGCCGCTTGACGGAGACCAGCCATTCCGCCACCTCGGTGCTGGGCGTCAGCTCCGGGAAGCGCTCGAGCGCCTCGCTGACCTTCATCGCCGCCCAGTCGGTGGCCGGCGCGGACCATTCGCGGCGGTCCCAGTCAAAGCGCCGGTGGGGGATCGTCCGGCACAGCTCCACGAGCGCGCGGTCGTAGGGAAACGAGAGGACGACGGTCTTGCCCCCGTCGCGGTCGGGGCGCAGCTCGACGTGGGCGCGGTCGGGGACGAGCTCCATGGCGGCTGCCACGCTAGCGGCCGGATCGGCGCGCTACCCCGCGACGACGCGAGCGGTGTCGCGTGACGCCGGGCTGCCGGGCGCGCGAGACGCGTCGGCGCCGCGGAACTGGTCGGCGACCCGTCCGGCGGTCCCGAGCGCCCAGGAGGTGGTGGTGACAAAGCCGAGCACCAGGGTGAGGGCGCCCAGGCCGACCACGATCCACCAGCTCACGTGGGTGGCAGCGGCGAAGCCCGGACCGACGGCGACCACCCCGCCGGCAGCGAGCGACCCCAGCACGGCCACACCCAGCGTGACGCCCACCTGGCGGCCGGTGGAGGCCACGGCGGCCGCGACGCCGGCCTGTGACGGCGGCATCCCGGAGATGGCGGTGTTGGTGATCGGCGGGTTGATCAGCCCGTTGCCCGCGCCGAAGAGAACGTAGGCCACGACGAGCACGGCGAAGTCGGTCCGCGCCGTCAACTGGGTGAGGATGAGCCCGCTGATCAGGACGGCGAGGCCGCCGCCGACCAGCGGCCAGCGCGTCCCAAAGGCGCCCACGACACGCCCGCACAGCGGCGAGACGACCATCATCACTCCGGCCATCGGCAGGGTGTAGAGCCCGGCCTCCAGTGGCGACAGGCCGCGGACGTCCTGGAGGTAGAGGGTGTTGAGGAAGAGGAAGCCGCCGATGGCCATGAACAGCGCGACCGCGATGGCGGTGGCACCCGAGAAGGGCGCGCTGCGGAAGAAGCGCATCTCCAGTAGCGGCTCACGACGGCGCAGTTCGTAGGCCACCAGACCGGCGAACGCGCTGAGCGAGACGACGAAGAGCACGATCGTCTGGGTCGAGAGCCACCCCGCCTCGGGGCCCTGGATGATCGCGTAGGTGAGCGTGGCCAGCGCCACGATGACCAACACCTGCCCCACCGGGTCCACGCGCCGCGGGTGGGGCGCCCGGGATTCGGGGACGAACAGCGCCGTGAGGACGATGGCCACGATGCCGACCGGGACGTTGACGATGAACACTGACCGCCAGCCCACGGAGTCGACGAGCACGCCGCCCAGCACCGGACCGAGGGCCATGCTGATGCCGAACAGCGCGCCCCATACGCCGATGGCCTGGGCACGCTCGCGCGGGTCCTCGAACACGTTGCGGATGATCGACATCGCCACCGGGTTGAGCATCGAGCCGCCGATGGCCTGGAGTACGCGGGCGGCGATGAGCATTCCCAGGCTGGGGGCGAGCGCGCATAGCAGCGAGCCCAGCGAGAAGAGCGCCAGCCCGCATTGGAACACCCGCCGCCGGCCGAGCCGGTCAGCGGTCGAGCCCGACAGCATCAGGAGGCTGGCGATGACCAGCGTGTAGGCGTCGATCGTCCACTGCAGCCCGGAGAGCTTGGCGTGAAACGACCGGTGGATCGCGGGCAGGGCGATGTTGACGATCGTGGCGTCGAGGCCGACGATGAACAGGCTCATCGAGCAGATGCCGAGGATGACCAGCCGCGTCCGGCGATCCGGCACGGCCTGGCGGGACTCGGCGTGGGCACTCACGCTTCTCGATCCTAGACGCTGCCAGGGTCTTACGACCATGGTCCCATTGCGCAGGCTGGGCCGTCCGCCTACCGTGCCGCTGTGACCCCCTGGATCCGGCCGGCGGCGGAGCTGCCCCATCCCCGCACCTCGCCGCCGGCCCGACCCCAGGCGGCTGGCTCGGGCCCCGCTGTGCCGCGGGTAGTCTCCGCTCTGTGCCGCAGCGAACACCGGGAGCGTTCGCGGCGCCGCGGGGATTTCCCCATCGACTGGGACGGCGGCTGATGGCCACCGCCACCGCCGCCCGCGACGCCGTCATCAGCTGGCCCACGGGCCGTGCGGACCGCACCGTGCCCCCCGGCGGCCGCGACCCGTCGCAGACGCGGATGTTCGCCCGCTTCGCGCTCAGCGGCCTGCTGGCGATGGTGGTGATCGCCGGTGCGGCCTTCGTCATCGTGCGCCGCTCGGCGACCTCGGACGCGATCACCCAGGCCAAGGACCTCACCCAGCTCGCCGGGCGCGGGATCGTCGCGCCGGTCATCACCTCGGCGGCGTTGCGGGGTGACCCCGCCGCGCTGGCGCGCCTGGACCGGGTGGTGCGCCGGCGCATCCTCAACCGGACGCCGATCGTTCGCGTGAAGATCTGGGACGCGTCGGGGCGCGTCATCTACTCGGATGCGCGCTCGATCATCGGCAAGATCTTCCCCCTGGGCGGTGACGAGCTGGGGACCCTGCGGGGGGGCGGGACGCATGCCGACGAGAGCGACCTCTCGCGGGCGGAGAACACCACCGAGCGCCGCTTCAAGCGGCTGGTCGAGGTGTACGTGGGCTTCCGCGGACCCGGCGGGACGCGGCTGCTCTATGAGGACTATGAGCGCGCCAGCACCATCTCGGCCTCGAGCAAGCGCCAGTGGATGAGCCTGCTCCCGGCGCTGCTCGGCGCGCTCCTCATCCTGTACCTGGTCCAGATCCCGCTCGCGTACTCGTTGGCGCGCGGGCTGCGGGCCCGCCAGCGCGAGCGCGAGGCGTTGCTGCGCCGTGCCATCGATGCCTCTGACCTCGAGCGACGCCGGATCGCCGCCGATCTGCACGACTCCACCGTCCAGCGCCTGGCCGGGGTGTCGCTCTCGCTGGCGGCCAGCGCCAACGCCCTGCCCGACGACGACGGCGGGGAGGCTCGCGGGGCGCTGAGGCGCGCCGCCGCCGAGACGCGCGAGACGATCCGGGAGTTGCGCACGCTGCTCGTCGACATCTACCCACCGACGCTGCAGCGCTCCGGGCTGCGAGCCGCGATGGATGACCTGGTGGCGCCGCTGCGGGCGGCAGGCATCGCGGTGTCGGTGTCGCTGCCCGCGGAGCTCGACCTCCCTGGCGACACCGAGGCGCTGCTGTATCGCGTGGCCCAGGAGGCGCTGCGCAACGCGCGCACCCACGGCGGGGCGACGGCGGTCGACGTCACGGTTGAGGCGCCGGGACGTCACGCCGTGCTGAGCGTGGTCGACAACGGCCGCGGGTTCTCGCCCGCCCAGGACGACGCCGCGCGCGAGAGCGACCACTTCGGCCTGCGGCTGATGCGCGACCTCTCCGATCACGCCGGCGGCACGCTGACAGTCCTGTCCTCTCCGGGGCACGGAACCCTCGTGCGCCTGCAGGTACCGCTGCGGTGATCAGGTTGCTCATCGCCGATGATCATCCGCTCGTGCGCGACGCGCTCACCACGCTGCTGGCGGGGGCCGACGACATCGAGGTCGTGGGGGCCACCGCCGACGGCCGGGAGGCGGTGGAGGTGGCCCTGGCCACGTCGCCCGACGTGGTGTTGATGGACCTCGAGATGCCCGAGCTCAACGGGATGGACGCCACCCGCGCCCTGCGCGAGGCGGGGTCCGACGCGCGGGTGGTGGTGCTCACCACCTTCTCGGACCGCGATCGAATCCTCGGTGCCCTGGACGCGGGCGCCCTCGGCTACCTGCTCAAGGACGCCGAGCCGGAGGAGATCATCAGGGGCGTGCGCGCCGCCGCCCGCGGCGAGTCACCGCTGGCCCCGCGCGCCGCCCACGAACTGCTCATCGAGCGGGCCGGAGGGCCGGTGCGGCCGGAGGCGGAGCTGAGCGCGCGCGAGCAGGAGGTGCTGGCGCTCGTCGCCGAAGGCCTGCCCAACAAGCTCATCGCTCGCCGGCTGCAGATCTCCGAGAAGACCGTCAAGGCACATCTCACCAGCGTGTTCGCGGCGATCGGGGTCACCGATCGCACGCAGGCGGCGCTGTGGGCTCACCGGCACAAGCTCAGCCGGTAGCCCACCACTTGAGTCCACAGCGCCGCCGGGCGCACGTACGACGGCCGCGTCAGCGGTCGCCGCCGTGGTCGTCGTTGCGATCGTTGTCGTGGCGGTCGTTGTCGTGGCGGTCGCCGCGATCACGGTCGGGGCGGTCGCGGTGCTGCAGCGCGCCGCCGCGGTGGTGCTCGTGGCGCACGTGGCCGATCGGGTCATCGGACCCGTGGCTTGCCTGGGCCACGGCGGGGACCGCGAGGGCTGAGACGGCGGCGAGCGCCACCAGTGCCTTGGTCAGTCGAGAGCGCATGGATGTCCTCCTTTCTGCGTGGTTGGTTGCCCGACCATGCTGCGCCCTCGGCGGTCTCGGTTGCAATGGGACGTTGGTCGTAGTGCCGGTCTGAGCAGGGCGGCGCGGGCACGGCGGCGCGGCGGCGGGGCGGCGGCGCCGTCAGGCGGTCTCGGCCTCCCAGGCCTCGATGAGGGCGCGGGCCGCCTCGACGTCCGGGTGGAGGGGCCGGTCGCCGAGGTCGGGGTCCAGCCGCTCGGCGGCGAGCTGCCACAGCTCCCGCGTGCCGGCGCCGACCGGCTCCTGGCCGGCGAGGCGCAGCGCGCGGACGGCGACGACGAGCTCGACGGCGACGGCGACGCGTAGCGCGCGCAGCGTTTCGTGGGCGCGGCGCGCGGCGATCGGAGCGAGGCTGGAGTGTGACTCGACACCGCGTGACACCGACACCGTCTGGGCCGCCACCGGCGTCACCAGCGAGCGGACCTCCGCGACGGCGGCGTGAGCGGTGTACTCGAGCACCAGCGCGCCGGACTCCGGGCCGGGGTGGCGCGCGAGAAACGGAGGTAGGCCGGTGAGGCCGGCGTCGAGCAACGTCGACACGCGGGCGGCGATGAGCGCCGCCGACGACGCCAGCGCGGTGCGCAGCCCGTCGATGGCGTTGGCCAGCGGCGCCGCGTGGGGATTGCCGTTGGGCAGGGCGATCTGCTGCACGGGGTCGATGAGCGCGTTCTCGCCGGCGAAGTTCAGCTCGTGGGAGACGGTCTCCTCCAGCGCGCGCAGCGCATCGTGGACGGTCCCGTCGACCTGGGGCTGGGCGCGGAACGGATAGGGATCCTGGATCCCCAGCGGCCCGGGCTCGCGGGCGCGCTCTCCCAGGCCCGACAGCAGCTCGCGCATGCGCGCGGCCACGGCCGCCTGGCCGGGCCGGTGGCGCGCCGAGTGGATGCGAGCGTCCAGCACCACTGGATCGGCGGCGGCCGCCTCAAAGGACAGCGCGGCCACGGTGAGCCAGGCGTCGAGCAGACGATGCGCGTCGACCACCAGCAGCGCGGCGTAGCCAATGCTGAACGCGTTGGAGCTGATGAAGGCGAGCCCGTCGCGGGGGCCGAGCCGGGCCGGCTCGACGGTGGCGTCGGCCAGGCCCTGGGCGGCGTCGATGAGGTCGTCGCCGCGCCAGAACCGGCCCTCGCCGAGCAGCGCCAGCGCGACGTCGGCGAGATTGGTGAGATCGCCGGTGCCCAGTGACCCGAGCTCACGCGTGAACGGCGTCAATCCGGCGTTGAGCGTGCCCACCAGCGCGTCCAGCAGCTCGCCGGCCACGCCGGCCCCGCCGGCTCCGATCTGGTTGGCGCGTGTCGCCATGGCGGCGCGGACGACCGGCACGGTGAGGATGAGGCCGGCGCCGCAGGCATGGCTGCGCAGCAGGTTCAGCCCGTAGGCCTCGCGGTCCTCATCGGGCACCCGGTAGGCCCGGAGCGCCCCGACCCCGGTGGTCACGCCGTAGAGATCGTCGCCGCGGGCCAGCAGCGCGGCGATGGCGTGTCGCGCGTGGTCGTTGCGCCCCCGCGCCTCGTCGGAGAGGACCGCCGCCGCGCCGTCGCGGGCGATGGCGGCCACCCCCTGCGGGGTCAGGCTCGACCCGTCGAGGATGACCGGCGCGCGCTCGCCGTCGGGGAAAGCAGGTGTCGACATCGCCGCGGCACTCTAACCACGCGATGGCGATCAGTATCGTCGCGGCGATGGACGGGAGCGTGTTGCTCGATGGAGTCGCGCTCACGCCGGAGGCGGTGACGGAGGTCGCACGCGGCGGCGCGGTGGTCGCCATCGCCCCCTCGGCGAGAGAGCGGATGCAGGCGTCAGCCTCGCTGGTGGCGCGCGCCGCCGAGGCCGGCGTCCCGGTCTACGGGCTGACCACCGGCTTGGGCCACCGTGTGGTGGACCGCATCGACGGTCACGAGGCGGCCGCGTTCTCGCTGCAGACCCTGCGCGGCCGCGCCATGGCGGTGGGCGAGCGCCTGCCGGCCGAGGTGACGCGGGCCACGATGGCGGTGCGCGCCAACGGCCTCTGCGCCGGGGGGTCGGGGGCCACGTCGGCTATCGCCGACGGGCTGGCAGCGCTGCTCAACGCCGGCGTGCACCCGTGCATTCCCCGCTTCGGCTCGGTGGGAGCGTCGGACCTCTGTCTCCTGGCTCACGTCGGGCTGACCCTGATCGGCGAGGGCGAGGCCGAGCTCGAAGGCCGGCCGATGGCATCGGGCGCCGCGCTGGCCCGCACGGGGCTCGAGCCCGTGGCGCTCGGCCCCAAGGACGGGCTGGCCATCTGCTCGAGCTCCGCGGTGTCCGCGGCGGTGGCCGCGCTTGACCTCGTCGATGCGCTCGCATGTCTGGAGGTCATGCAGGTGGCCGCGGCGCTGTCCATGGAGGGCTTTCGGGCCAACCTCAGCCCGCTCGATCCCCGGGTGGTCGCGGCCCGGCCGGCGCTGGGGCAGGCGTGGGCCGCCGGCGGTCTGCGCGCGCTGTTGCATGGCGGCGCGCTCACCGAGCCGGGCGCGGCGCGGCGCCTCCAGGATCCCCTGAGCCTGCGCTGCGTCAGCCAGATCCATGGGTCGCTGCACGTCGCCCTGGACCTGCTGGCCGCGGCGGTGGAGCCGGAACTCGGTGGCGCCGCCGACAATCCGCTCGTGCTCATCGACGACGAGGAGATCCTCAGCACCGGCAACTTCCACGTGCCCGCCCTGGCCCTGGCCCTGGACGCAACCGCGATCGCGCTCGCCCAGGTGGCGGCGACGAGCGCGGAGCGCCAAGCGCGCCTGAAGACCGAGCGCCTCAGCGGCCTGCCCGCCGGCCTGAGCCCGAGCTCGCACCTCAGCTCCGGGCTGAGCCCGCTGAGCAACACCGCCCGGGCGCTCACCGCGGAGATTCGCCACCTCGCCGCCCCGCTGTCGACGATGTCCACGATCGGCGCCGACGCCGTGGAGGACGATTCCACCGGTGCCACCCACGCCGCCCTGCGCGTGCGCGAGCAGATCGAGCTGATGCGGCCGCTGGCGGCGGTCGAGCTGATCGTCGCCGCGCAGGCCGTCGACCTGACCCTGGGCGGACACGCCGCCCGGGCCCTGGGCGCCGGGACCACTGCCGCCCATGCCGAGGTGCGTGAGCGGGTCGCGATGGTGGAGGAGGACCGCCCGCTGGGCCCGGACGTGGAGCGGCTCACCGCCGAACTGCTGGTGGACGGCCAACTGCTCGCACGGGTGCGCGACGCCGTCGGGGTGCCGACGTGAGCGCGATCGAGCTCGTCTATCTCGGCGGCGCCGACGTCGACGCGCTGGCCCTCACCGACGACGAGATCCTCGACGCCGTGCGCGGGGTGGTGGCCGCGCAGGGGCGCGGTGAGACCGTGATCGAGCCCCGCACCCACCTGTTCCCGCGGGGTGTCAACGGCCACTTCAACGTGCTGCGCGGTGCGGTGCCCGCGTTCGCCGGCGTCAAGGTCGTCGGCGACTACGTGGACAACCATCGTCTGGGGCTGCCCTCCGAGCTGGCGCTGCTGCTGCTGATGGACCCCGCCACCGGGGTGCCGCGCGCCATCATCGATGCCACCGCGATCACCGAGATGCGCACGGGGGCGGTGACGGCGATCGGCGCCGAGCATCTCGCGCGCCGCGGCGCGCGCGTGCTGGGCCACGTCGGCGCGCGCGGAACGGCGTATTGGAACGTGCGGCTGCTGTGCCGCGTGCTCCCCTCCCTGGAGGAGGTCCGCGTGCACTCGCTCCGCCCTGAGAGCCGCGAGACGTTTGCGCGGCGGCTCACCGAGGATCTCGGACGCCCGGTGCGGGCGGTGGACAGCTGGGAGGAGTGCCTGCGCGGCGCCGATGTGATGGTGGAGGCCAGCCGGCTCACTGCGCCCGAGCCGCTCCTGTCCACGGCCTGGGTGACGCCGGGGACGCTGGTCATCCCCTACGGGACGGTGAGCGCGGTGGAGCTTCAGCTCACCGACGTGATGGACAAGGTGGTCGTCGACGACTGGGGCCAGGCCGGCGTCGGGCCGTTGGGCTCGCTGCGCGCGCACGTCGACTCGGGCCGGCTGACGGCCGAGACCCTCCACGCCGAGCTCGGGCAGATCGTGGCCGGGGACCGGCCCGGCCGCGAGCGCGACGACGAGCGCATCCTCTTCTGGCACCGGGGGCTGTCGATCACCGACGTCGCGCTGGGGGAGGCGATGCTGGCCAAGGCGCAGCGTCTCGGCCTCGGGATGACGCTGCCCTACCGCTGAGCTCCGGCGTCCTGGGCGGCGAGGGGCGCGGCGCCCAGGTGGCAGCCCCGGACGATGTTCTGAAACAGGCGGCGCGCGTTGCCGGCCAGCCGCGGCCCGTGGGTCACGAAGGTGAGGGTGAGCGTGCCGTGACGTTGGCGGATGGCGTACTGGACGACGAGAGCCCCGGGCCCGCCCGCCCCCGCCCCGTCGGCCTCCTGGCGTTCGACCATGGTGACCCGCGCGGCCATGCCCTTGACCTTCTTGCGTCCCCGCCGGCCCGCCGTGACGCCGTCGCGGGCCGTGAAGGGCAGTGGCTGTGCGGCCAGGGCGGCGGTCATGGTGGCCAGCACGCCGTGATCGGCCTCGGTGGAGCAGATGGCCGCGGCCAGGAACACGTGCTCGGCGCGCTGCGCCTCCTCGAGCGGGACGATCGCACCGCCCACCGAGGCCGGCGCGTCACGGCGTCGCCGCGCGGGGAGCTTGTCCGCGGCCACGAACTCGGCGGCGGGCAGGCGGGTCTGGAACACCAGCGGCGCCCCGTCTGGACGCGGAACCGGCCAGGTCTGCGGCGGCTCCCAGCCGACGCGGGTGAGCATCGCGCCGGTCTTGCGCTGGGCGCGGGATCTGAGCGGGTTGTGGACCATCTCGGGGCCAGATTACCCGCGAGATGCTGCCGCGCCCCGCGCTGCGGTAGCGTGCGGCGGCGATGAGCGCGAGCAACATGGAATGCCGCGGATGGGGCCAGGAGGCGGCCCTGCGGATGTTGCGCAACAACCTGCATCCCGACGTAGCCGAGAACCCGGCCGAGCTGGTCGTCTACGGAGGGACCGGCAAGGCGGCGCGCAACTGGTCCTCGTATCACACGATCGAGCGCGAGCTGCGACGTCTCGGCGATGACGAGACGCTCCTGGTGCAGTCGGGCAAGCCGGTGGGCGTGTTTCAGACCCACGACCAGGCGCCGCGGGTGCTCATCGCCAACTCCAACCTCGTGCCCCAGTGGGCCACCTGGGAGAAGTTCCGGGAGCTCGACGCCGCCGGGCTGATGATGTACGGCCAGATGACGGCCGGGTCGTGGATCTACATCGGCAGCCAGGGGATCCTCCAGGGAACCTATGAGACCTTCGCCGCGGCGGCGCGCAAGCGCTTTGACGGCACGCTGGCGGGCCGGCTGGTGGTGACGGCGGGCCTCGGCGGCATGGGCGGCGCCCAGCCGCTGGCGGTCACCATGCTCGGCGGTGCCGCGCTGTGCGTGGAGGTGGACCTGCACCGGATCGAACGGCGCATCGAGACCGGCTATCTCGACGAGCGGGCCGGCGACCTCGACGATGCCCTGACCCGGCTCGACGCGGCGCGGGCCGAGCGCCGCGCGCTGTCGATCGGCCTGGCCGGCAACGCCGCCGAGATCCTGCCCGAGCTGGTGCGCCGGGGGGTGGAGATCGACGTGGTCACCGACCAGACCAGCGCCCACGATCCGCTCAACGGCTACGTGCCCGCCGGTCTGACGGTGGAGCAGGCGGAGGTCCTGCGCCGCTCCGATCCCGATGACTACATCCGGCGGGTGGGGGAGAGCGCCGTGACTCACGTGAGCGCGATCCGCGCGCTACAGGAGTCGGGCGCGGAGGCGTTTGATTACGGCAACGCGCTGCGCGGCCTGGCCAAGGAGCACGGCGACCGCGACGCCTTCTCCTATCCCGGGTTCGTCCCCGCCTACATCCGGCCGCTGTTCTGCGAGGGCAAGGGGCCGTTTCGCTGGGTGGCGCTGTCCGGGGACCCCGCCGACATCCACGCGACCGACCGGGCCATCCTCGACCTCTTCGGCGACCAGGAGCACATCGCGCGCTGGATCAAGCTGGCCTCCGAGCGGGTGCACTTCCAGGGCCTGCCGGCGCGGATCTGCTGGCTGGGCTACGGCGAGCGCGACCGGGCCGGCGTGCGCTTCAACGAGATGGTGGCCTCGGGCGAGCTCAAGGGCCCGATCGTCATCGGCCGCGACCATCTGGACTGCGGCTCGGTCGCCTCGCCCGAGCGCGAGACCGAGGGGATGCGCGACGGCACCGACGCCGTCGCTGATTGGCCGCTGCTCAACGCCATGCTGATGACGGCGTGCGGCGCCAGTTGGGTCTCGATCCATCACGGCGGCGGCGTCGGCATGGGCAAGTCGATCCACGCCGGCCAGGTGACCGTCGCCGACGGCACCCCGGAGGCCGGGGAGCGGGTGCGGCGCTGCCTCACCGCCGACCCGGGCCTCGGCGTGGTCCGTCACGCCGACGCCGGCTACGACGAGGCCTTGAGCGTGGCGCGCAACACCGGGGTGAAGATGCCGATGCTCGACCCCGAGCCCGATCAGCGGTGAGCAGCGGGCGGGACGGCGGCCCGCCGTCGGTGTCCATCACGGGCGCCGCTCAGGTCCTGCGCCCCCCGCGCGACCACATGCAGCACCTGCGCGGCGACGAACTGGGCGCCCAGACGCTCGAGCCCGGGGACGTAGCGGCTCGTGACGGGCGGATCACCGCGCTCGAAGCCGATCCGATCGCCGAGGTGACGATCGACGCCTCGGGGTGCGCGGTGCTGCCGGGCTTCGTGGACTGCCACACCCATCTCCCCTTCGCCGGCTGGCGCTGGGGCGAGTACGAGCAGAAGCTGACCGGCGTGCCCTACGAGGAGATCGCGCGTGGCGGGGGCGGGATCAAGTCCTCGGCCCGCGCGCTGCGCGACGCCTCCGACGACGAGGTGCTCGACCAGGCCTCGGGACTGGCCGAGGAGATGTTCGCGGCCGGCACCACCACGTTCGAGTGCAAGTCGGGCTACGGCCTGTCGCGCGACGGAGAGATGCGCGCGCTCGTCCTCGCCCGCGAGCTGGAGATCTACGTCCCCCAGACCACGACGTCGACCGCGCTGCTGGCCCACGCCGTCCCGGAGGGCTACACCGCGGATTCGTGGATGGCGGTGGTGGAGGAGATGATGCCCGAGGTGGTCGCCGCCGGCAGCGTCACCGCCCTGGACATCTTCGTCGAGTCGATCGGCTTCGGCCTGACGCACCTGGAACTGATGGGGGAGCTGGCGGCTGCCTCCGGGCTGGCCCTGCGCACCCATGTCGAGCAACTGACGTGCATGCGCTCGGTGCCGGTGGCGGTGGCCGCCGGCGCGCGCAGCGTGGACCACCTGTCGATGATCCACCCCGACGACATCGCGCCGCTCGCCGAGGCGGCGTGCGCAGCGGTGCTGCTCCCCGGCGCGGAGTTCCTGGGCGCCGAGCACCGGGCCCCCGGGCGGGCGATCATCGACGCGGGCGCCATCTTCGTGCTGGCCACCGATGCCAATCCCGGGACCTCGCCGGTGTTCTCGATGCCCGTCGTCATCGGCCTGGCGTCGCGCCTGTATGGCCTCGGCGTCCGCGAGGCGCTGGGTGCGGCCACCCTCAACGCGGCGTGGACGCTTGACCTCCAGCACGACCGAGGCTCAATCGAGGTGGGCAAGCGCGCGGACCTCGTCGTCCTCGACGGGCCCGCGGAGAGCGTCGCCTACCGCTTCGGCCACAACCCGGTGGCGATCGTCGTCCTCGGCGGCGAGGTCGCCTACGTGCGCGACGACGCCGCGGCGGAGCGGATCAGCGGGTGAGCCGCGTCGCGCGCATCCCGGCGATGGCCAACGCGCACTCCCACGCGTTCCAACTGGACCTGCGCGGCGCGGGTGAGCGGCTCAGTCCCGGCGATGATTTCTGGAGCTGGCGCACCGAGATGTACCGGCTGGCCTCGAGCCACACCCCGGAGACGATGGGCGAGGTGGGCGGCCGCGTCTACGCTCAGATGGCGCGCGCCGGGTACGGCGCGGTGGGGGAGTTCCACTACGTGCAGCACCAGCCCGACGGGACCCCGTACCCCGAGCCCAACGCGATGGCGATCGCGCTGGCGCGGGCCGCGCGGGCGGCCGGCCTGGAGATCACGCTGCTGCCCGCCGCCTATCACCGCGGCGGGTGGGCGGGTTCCGACCTCGCACCGGCCCCCGGGCAGGTGCGGTTCTGCGACCCGAGCGTGGCCGCGTTCCTGGCGCGGCTGGACGCCTTGCGCGAATGGGCGGTCGGCGTCGAGGGCGTCAGCGTGGGGGTGGCGGCGCACAGCGTCCGCGCCGTGCCCGCCGACTGGTTGGAGGCCATCGCCCGCTACGCCGACGACCACGGCCTCGTCCGACACGTCCACGCCTCCGAGCAGCGCCGCGAACTGGCCGAGTGCGAGGCCGAGCACGGCTGCTCCCCGATCGAGTTGCTCGCGCGCTCCGGCTTTCTGGGGCCGCGCACCAGCGTCGTGCACGCCATCCACGTCTCCGACGTCGATGTGGCGCTCCTGGCCGACTCTCAGTCGATCGTCGTCACCTGCCCGACGACGGAGGGCAACCTCGGCGATGGCGTGCTGCCGGGGCTGCGCTACCGCGACGCCGGCGTGCGCCTGGCCATCGGCACCGACGAGCAGACGCGCATCGACCCTTTCGAGGAGCTGCGCGAGATGGAGACACTGGCCCGTCGTGAGGGCCACACCCGCTTCGCTCTGCTGGCCGCCGCCGACGGCGACCTGTGGGGGCAGATGGTGGCCAACGGCCGCGCCAGCCTGGGGTTGGCGCCGGCGCCGGTGGCCGAGATCGAGCTCGACCTCGAGCACCCGGACCTGGCCAACGTCGCCGAGGGCGATCTCATGCTCGCCGTCGCGACGTGCGCCTCGGCGGGGGTGGTCCGCGGGGGCGTCGGGGTGAGCGGGGCGTCCTCGTGATCGGCGGGCCCGCGTGACGGTCACGCTCGCGCGCCGCGCCGACATCTCGCTCGACGCGTTTAGCAGGGTGGCGTGGGAGGGAGAGGACGTCGCCATCGCGCCCGAGGCCCTCGCCGTCGTGGCCCGGCGCCGTCAGGAGTTGCTGGCCCTGGTGGCCGCCGACCCCGCCCGCAAGCTCTACGGGATCAACGTCCACGCCGGCGATGGGTCGGACCGCCTCATGACCGAGGCCGAGCAGCGCGACTACGCCCGCGGCCTGCACAGCGCCACCTCGTTCGGCGAGCCGCTGCCACGGCGCGTGGTGCGCGGGATCGTGCTGGCGCGCCTGGCCAACTTCATCGAGGGGCACGCCGGGGTCACCCCCGAGCTGGTGCGGCTCGTCGCCGAGCGGCTGGACGGCCGCGACCTGCCGCCGGTCCCGCGCCTGGGCAACGGCGGGTCAGGCGAGATCCTGGCCCTGGGGTGGCTGTTTGCGGACGTGCCTGCCAAGCTGGAGCTGGGCGTCAAGGAGACGATGTCCCTCATCAACGGCGCACCGTGCGCACCCGCGCTGCTCGCCGACGCGATTCTCTGCGCCGAGCAGACGCTGGCGATCGCGGTGGAGGTGTTCTGCCTGGCGGTGGCGGCGTTCGGCGTCGCGCCCGCCATCTACGACGAGCGCCTGGAGGCGCTGTGGGGCGACCCGGCTCAGAGCGCGGCCCTGCGGGCGATCCGCGCCGGGATCGCGGGCGGGGCGGCGCCGCCCGGGTCGGGCGCCCACGCGCAACCGCCGGTCAGCTTCCGCGTCCTGCCCCGGGTGCTGGGCAACGCCAACCGCCTGGTGGCCACTGCGCGTGACGCGGCTCAGATCGCCCTGCCCGCGGTCAGCGACAACCCGGTCTTCATGTTCGGCGACGGGGACGCGGACCTCGGCGACGTCCTGTCCAATGGCGGGTTTCACAACGGCGCCGCGCCGGCGTGCATCGACGGCCTGACCTTTGCCCTCGCCGACCTGGCCCAGCTGGCCCAGCACCAGCTTCAGCGACTGCAGACGAGCCCGGAGGCGATGCCGGGGCAGGACTCGCTCGCGCTGGGAACGCTGCAGATGGTGGGCGCGGGGTACGCCGAGGAGGCCCGCGCGGCCGTGGTGCCCTCGCTGCTGCCCCTGCCGGGCTTCGGGCACAACGACGTCCCCGCCCCGTCGTTTCACGCCTGGAACCGGTGTGAGCGGGTCCGAGGGTTCGTGGTGGGGTCCTTGACGTGCCTGGCGGTGATGGCGGCGCAGTCGTTCGCGCGCACGGGCCGCGACTTTCCGCCGGCGCTGCGCGAGTTCGGCGAGCTGGTGCTGGAGATCTGCCCGCCGGTGGTGGAGCGGCGCTCGGTGGGGCCCGAACTGGGGCTTTTGGCTGCGCGTCTGGGCGGTGGGATCCCGGCGTAGCGGTTGGCGGGCGTTTACTACGGCTGGGGAAGGGTGGGTGAGTGGGCCTCGGCGCGGGCGGCGGGCGGCCCTCGACCTGGAGATCGCGGCAAACCTGACTCGGGCGAGCGGGTTTGGTGCGAAAACCATGTGGGACATGGAGTACGCGGCAAGCCTTGCTGCGGTATGTGGGTTTGCCGACTTCTCCAGGTCACTGAGGCGCTCCGTCCCCCATACTTCCCAAGCCGCAGTAAACGCTCCGTCGATCGCCACCGCAGACAGCCCACGGGGAGTACACCGCCGGGAGTACACGGCAGGCAAAGACACATCCCCGGGGCGATTGTGCAGACCGCGGCACGCCCAGACAATCGGGCGCATGCTCCGTTCACTCGCTCACACCCTCGCCGCGCACCCGCGCCGCGCCCTCATCGCCACGTTCGCATTCGTCGTCATCGCCGGGGCCATCGGGGGCCCCCTGGCGGGCGCGCTGAAGGGCTCCGGCGGGTTCGCGCCGCCCGACTCTGACTCGCAGGTTGCCACCAACATGCTGCAGCGCGCCTCCGGGACCGAGCCCTCGCCGGGGATCGTGCTCCTCCTCAACACGCCCGCGGGACCGGCGGCGGCTCGCGCCCGCATCGCGGGCATCGATTCGCGGCTGCGTGACGTCACGGGCGTGGTGAGGACCGCGGCGCCGGCCGACGTGGCCCGCGATGGACGGCACGTGCTGGTCACCGGCACGCTCTCGGCTCAGGCCGACGACAAGCAGTCGGCCAAGGCGGCCGAGGCGGCGTTCGCGCACGACCGCGACGTCACCGTCGGCGGCCCCGCGGTGGCCAACGAGCAGGTCAACGCCAGCGTCACCCACGATCTGGGCTTTGCCGAGCTGCTGGCCTTCCCGCTGCTGATCGCGCTCTCGATCCTGTTCTTCCGCGGGCGGGCGGCACTGATGCCGGTCGTGGTCGGGGTGGTCACCGTGCTCGGCACGTTCCTCGTGCTCACCGGCGTCAACCACGTCTACGGGCTGAGCGTGTTCGCGCTCAACCTGGTGATCGGGATGGGGCTGGGTCTGGCGGTGGACTACACGCTGTTCCTGGTCACACGTTTTCGCCAGGAGCTGGCGGCCGGGGCCGAGGTGAGCGAAGCCATCGGCACCACCATGGCGCGCGCCGGCCGGACCGTGGCCTTCTCCGCGGTCACAGTGGCGTGCGCGCTGGCCACGCTGACCCTGTTCCCGCAGGGGTTCCTCAAGTCGATGGGGATCGCCGGTGCCGTGGTGGCGGTGGTGGCCGCGCTGGCGGCGTTGACCATCTCCCCGGCCCTGCTGGCCCTGTGGGGGCGCAAGCTGGCGCGCCCCGCGCGATCGCAAGACCCTGAGGCTGACCGCTGGTACCGGTTCGCCCGCCGGGTCATGCGCCGCCCCGGGCTGGTGGCGGCGGTGACCGCGGCTCTCATGCTCGCGGCGGCGCTCCCGGCCCTCAGCGTCCAATGGTCCTCGGCCAACGACAGCCGGGTGATCCCGCCGGGCACCAGCGCCCGCACCGTGGCCGACGCCCTGGACCGCGACTTCGACGGGGCGGGCCGGTCTCCGGTGACGGTGGCGATCAGCGCGCCCGCCTCCGACGGGGCGGCGGTCACCGCCTACGCGCACCGCATCGCCACCTTCGCCGGCGTGCAGAGCGTGGGTGCTCCGCGGCTGCTGGGCGACGACACGTGGCAGGTCAACGCGGCGGTGGCCGGCGATCCCGCCGGCGACACCGCCCAGCGCGTGGTCAACCAGATCCGCGCCGTCTCGACTCCGTTCACCGCCAAGGTGACCGGCGACGCCGCCGTCTTTGTCGACCAGCAGGACGCGATCGGCGCGCACCTACCCGAGGCCATCATCCTGCTCGCGGTGCTGACCTTCCTGGTCCTGTGGCTGATGACGGGCTCAGTCGTGCTGCCGCTCAAGGCGCTCCTGATGAACGCGCTGACCGTCGCCGCGTCCCTCGCTCCGCTGATTCTCATCTATCAGCACGGCAACCTCACCGGGCTGCTGGGCTACACCTCCGACGGCGGCGTGGAGCCGACGGACTTCGTGGTCGCCGCCACGGTGGTGTTCGCGCTGTCCACCGACTACGGCGTGTTCCTGCTCGGGCGGATCAAGGAGGCGCGGGAGGCCAGCACGGTCTCACCGCCCGACGAGCGCGAGGCCGTTGCCACCGGGCTCGGGGCCACCGGTCGCGTGGTCACCGCCGCCGCCATCCTGCTCGCCGTGGCCATCGGGGCGTTCAGCACCAGCTCGATCTCCTTCATCCAGGAGATCGGCGTGGCTGTCGCCATCGGGGTGTTGCTCGATGCGTTCATCGTCCGCTCGCTGCTCGTCCCGTCACTGATGGCGCTGCTGGGCCGGTGGAACTGGTGGGCCCCGTCGGGGCTGCAGCGGCTGCATAGCCGGATCGCCCCCCGAGAGGCGAGACGCCCGCCGGTGGCCGCGCCCGCCGTATGATCGAAGGCACCATCGTGGCCAGACGCCTTGCCCGCTCACCGGTCGTCCATGACTGGCTGCCCGTGCTGCTGGTCCCGATCGTGCTGATCATCGATGCGGCGCTGTCGTCGCTGGGCAAGCCGATCGGCGTGGTCAACGTGCTGTGCGCGTTCGTGGCCTGCACGCCGCTGGCCCTACGCCGCCACGTCAGCTTCCCGGTGCTGTCGCCGCTGATCGTCGGCGGCGTGATCCTCGTGTTGTGGCAGCTGCACCCGGCCAACACCGTGGTTGTCATCCCGATGATCGCCCTGTTCGAGCTCGCGCTGCACGGCGACCGCCGCCGTTCGCTGTGGATGAGCCTGGCCATCGTGCCTTGTGTGGTGGTCAGCGTGATCCCGTTCGCCAGCGGGTTCTCGCACGTGACCTCGATCGTCGTGCGCAACACGGCCTTCGTCCTGCTGGCGATCGCCGCCGGTGAGGTCCTGCGCTCGCGGAGGGTCTCCGAGCAGCGCCTGGTCCAGACCGCCGAGCAGTCGACGCTGCGGCGCGTGGGGGAGGAGCGGCTGCGCATCGCCCGCGAGATCCACGACGTGGTGGCGCACGCGATGACCGCGATCAACGTCCAAGCCGGGGTGGCCGCGCACCTGCTCGAACGCGACCCCGGCCAGGCCTACGACGCGCTGCGCAACATCAAGCACACCAGCGGAGCCGCGCTCACCGACCTGCGCTCCACGCTGGAAGTGCTGCGCGACCCCTCATCGGCGGCGCCGCTGGGGCCGCCCGCGGGCCTGGGCGACATCGCCGAGCTCACCAGCGGGCTGCGCGCGGCCGGCGTCACCGTGACGCTCGACGTTGACAGCGCCGTCGACGTGCCTGCGCCGGTGCAGAGCGTCGCCTACCGGATCGTGCAGGAGGCCCTCACCAACGTCGCGCGCCACGCCCACGCGTCGGCGGTGACGGTGAGCGTGCGCAGGGTCCCGGGAGCGATCACGGTCGAGGTGAGCGACGACGGCGTCGCGCCGGCCCCAGCGATCACTGGCGAGACCCTGGGCAACGGCGTACGGGGCATGCGCGAGCGGGCCGCCGCCCTGGGCGGGAGCATGGAAATCGGCCCCGCCCACCCCGGCGACGGTGGCGGGTGGCGGGTGCACGCCTGGCTGCCGATGAGCCCGCCCGCGTCCAACGGCACGGCGGTCACCGAGGCCGAGGCCGAGGCCGCGCACCATGCCGCCGACGGTGAGCTGCGACGGTGATCACCGTCCAACTCGCCGATGACCAGGCGCTCGTGCGCGCGGGCTTTCACGCGCTGCTCGATGCCGAGGACGACATCGAGGTGGTCGCGCAGGCCGCCGACGGCGAGAGCGCGGTCGCTCTGGCGCGCGAGCACCGGCCGCAGGTGGTGCTGATGGACATCCGCATGCCCAGGGTCGACGGGCTGCAGGCCACCGCGCAGATCACCGGCGATCCGGCCCTCTGCGACACGCGCGTGGTGGTGCTCACCACCTTCGAGCTCGACGAGTACGTGTTCGGGGCCCTGCGCGCCGGCGCGTCCGGGTTCCTGCTCAAGGACGTCGAGCCCGCCGACCTGGTGACCGCGGTCCGTGTCGTCGCCGCCGGCGAGGCGCTGCTGGCGCCACGGCTCACGCGCCGGCTGATCGAGGCGTTCGTGGCCGGGACGCCGGCCGCAGGTCTCGCCTCTCACGGCGTCGTCCCGGCCAACGGGGAGACGCTCGCGCGTCTCACCCCGCGCGAGCGCGAGGTGCTCGCGCTCGTCGGCCAGGGGCGCTCCAACGCTGAGATCGCCGAGCAGCTCGTGCTGTCGCCGCTGACCGCCAAGACGCACGTGGCCCG
Organism: uncultured Actinomycetota bacterium; assembly: GCA_963758035.1. Taxonomy (GTDB): domain Bacteria; phylum Actinomycetota; class Thermoleophilia; order Solirubrobacterales; family Solirubrobacteraceae; genus Palsa-465. The sequence continues at coordinate 1,554,777 of CAVWTW010000006.1, read as the reverse complement.
CTTGTTCGCCAAGCTCGGGGCTCGCGACCGGGCCCAGCTGGTCGTAATGGCCTACGAGTCAGGGCTCGTCGTGCCCGGCTCGGACGCTCACCAGGTCTCGTAGAAGGAGCGCTCGCGCGCCTCCAGTCGAGGGATCGCATCCCCGTGACCGAGGCGCTTGAAGTGCTCTGACTCGCCGTGAGCCCGGTAGCCGTCCTCGTCGGCGTACTGCTCGTAGAGCAGGAAGACCCGAGGATCGGTGAGATCGCGGTGAGCCTCGTACATGAGATTGCCGGGCTCGGCCCGGGAGGGCGCGATGAGGGCGTCGATGGCGGCGGCGACTGCCTCCTCCTCGCCCGGCTTGGCGACCCAGCGGGCCAGGACTACGTACGCCATCGCAGCTCCACGCCGGCGCGGTCCTCGTAGAGGCGCACGGCGCTCATCTCGCCGGCCTCGTCGCCGTAGGCGGCCCGGGCGCGGTGGTGGATCTGCTCCACCAGCGCCGAGAGCTCGGCCGGGACGCCGGCGTCCCGGGCAAGGTCCATGGCGAGGCCCAGATCCTTGGTCACGAGCTTCATCGCGAAGCCCTCATCGTAATCGCCGCGTTCGAGCAGGGGCAGGACATCGTGCTCCAGGAACACCGAGTTGGCGGGCGAGGCCACCAGCGCCGTATGCAGAGTGGAGAGGTCCACGCCGGCCTTCACGCCGATGGTGAGCGCCTCGGCGGTGGCCACGGTCTGGATGAACCACGTGAGGTTGAGCAGGAGCTTGACCGCGTACCCGGAGCCGCCGGGGCCGACGAGGAAGATCCGCTGCGGGTCGCCCATCGCCTCCAGCACCGGGAGCGCCCGCGCGAACGCCTCGGATTCGCCGCCGACGTAGATGGCCAGCGTCCCGGCCTCAGCGCCGATCGTCTGGCCGGCGACGGGGGCGTCGAGCAGGTGAACCCCGGCGGTCTCGGCCGCGGCGCGGGCCCTACGGCCCACCTCCAGCGAACTGGTGCTCATGTCCACCACGATCGAGCCCGGGGCCATGGCCGAGATCGCCGATTGGCTCTCCGAGGTGCCACAGAGCACGGCGTCGACCTGGGGCGGGCCCGGGAGGCTGGTGAGAAGGATCTCGGCGTCGCGCACGCAGTCGGCGACGCTCACAGCCGCGCGGGCGCCGTCGGCGGCCGCGCGCGCGAGCGCCTCGGAGTCCAGGTCGTACGCGGTCACCGCAAAGCCCGCGGTGATGACGTTGCGGCACATGTGCCCGCCCATGTGGCCGAGGCCGATGAAGGCGACGCGGGCGATCGGGTCAGCGACCGTCATGCCAGCGAGATCCACGTCGTCTTGAGCTGGGTGTAAGCCTCCAAGGCGTGCAGGGAGCGGTCGCGGCCGTGCCCGGAGTCCCGGAAGCCGCCGAACGGCGTGGCCATCGACGAGGCGTCGAACGTGTTGACCCACACCGTGCCGGCTCGCAGCCGCCGGGCCAGCCGACCCGCGGTGCGCAGGTCCGAGGTCCACAGTGCGGCGGCCAGGCCGTAGCGGGTGTCGTTGGCCAGTTCGAGTGCGTGATCGACGTCGTCGGCGGTCTGGATGACCAGCACCGGGCCGAACACCTCGTCGGTGACGATCGGGTCGCTGCGATCCTCGGTCTCGATGAGCGTCGGGTTCATGTAGGCGCCGCCGGCCACCGGCTCGACCCGCTCCCCGCCGGTGATCACCCGTGCGCCGGCATCGGCGGCGCGCTGCACCCGGCCCATGACGCCGTCGAGGTGCTCGGTGGAGATGAGAGCGCCGAGCACGGTGTCGGGCTCCGTCGGATCGCCGGGGACGAACGTGTGCGCGAACCGCTCCAAGCGCTCCACGAGCTCGTCGCGAACCGCGCGGGCCACCACGACGCGTGAGCCCGCGTGGCAGGTCTGGCCGGCGTTGTAGAAGATCCCCCAGCCGATGGCCTCCGCCGCGGCCTGCAGATCGGCGGCGTCGGCGAGCACCACCTGAGGGCTCTTGCCGCCGAGCTCGAGCGACACCGCCTTGCCGTTGGACTCGCCGGCGTACCGCTGGAACAGTCGCCCCACCGGCACCGAGCCGGTGAACGCGACCTTGTCCACGTCGTGATGGCGCCCGACCGCCTCCCCGGCTTCCTCGCCGAACCCGGGCACCACGTTGAGGACGCCGTCCGGGACGCCGGCCTCGGCAGCCAGCTCGGCCAGCGCGAGCGCGCTCAGCGGCGACTGCTCGGCGGGCTTGAGCACCACGGAGTTTCCGGCGGCCAGCGCCGGCCCGAGCTTCCATGCCGCGATGATGAGCGGGTAGTTCCACGGCACCACCGCGCCGACCACACCGAGCGGCTCGCGCGCGATGAGCGCCAGCGCGTCGGCGGCGGTGGGTGCGATCTCGCCGTAGACCTTGTCGATCGCCTGTCCGTACCAGGCCAGGCAGCGGGCGGCGTTGGGGACGTCCACGCCACGGGCGTCGCCGATGGGGTGGCCGGTATCGGCGGACTCGAGGCGGGCCAGCTCGTCGAGGTGCTCGGTCATCAGCTCGGCGAGGCGGATGAGCACCCGGCCACGCTGGGCGGGATCGGCCAGCGCCCAGTCCCCGCGGTCGAAAGCCCGGCGCGCGGCGCGGACCGCGCGGTCGACATCCTCGGCGTCGCCGCGGGCCACCTCGGCGATCTCGGTGCCGTCGCGTGGGGACACCGTGGCAAATGTCCGGCCGTCGGCGGCGGGCACGAAGCGCCCGTCGATGAAGGCCTCGGTGCGCGTCGTCATGCCACGGCCGCGGCGGCATAGTGGGCCACCGCCTCCTCGTCGAGCTCGATGCCGAGCCCGGGCGCGTCGCCCACGGCGAGCCAGCCCTCGCCGTCGACCACGACGGGCTGGGCGAGCATGAAGTCGCGCCGCTCCGGCGTCCAGCCGGGCGGGTCGTAGGGGTACTCCAGGTACGGGCCGCCGCCGACCCCGCAACAGACGTGCAGGTTGGCGAGGAGGCCGATCCCGTTGGTCCACGTGTGTGGGGTGAACCAGCGGTTGCGCCGCAGGGTCAGGTCGGCCAGCGTCCGCGCCCCGGAGATGCCCAGCGCGAGCACGACATCGGGCTGCAGGACGTCGAGCGCGTCGGCCTCCAGCGCGCGGCGCAGATGATCGAAGTCGCGCGCCATCTCGCCGCCGGCGATCCGCACGCCGGTGGCCTCGCGCAGCATCCGCATGCCGGTGAGGTCCTCGCCGGCCAGTGGCTCCTCCACCCAGACGACGCCGATCTCGGCCAGAGCGTCGATGACGCGGTGCGCGCCCTGCGCATCGAGCCCCGGGAGGATGTCGCCGGGCATCCGCCACCACTGATTGAGGTCGACCATGATCTCCAGGGCGCCGCCGACGGCATCGCGCATCGCCGCCACCGTGGCCACACCCTCGCCGATCCGTTCACGGGCGATCCGGACCTTCACGGCGCGGAAGCCGGCTTGCACCAGTTCCTGGGCGTCCTGTGCGCGCTGCTCGGGCGGACGCAGCTCGCCGAGCGACGCGTACACCGGGATGATGCCCCGGGCGCCGCCCAGGAGCGTGGCCACGGGAACGCCCAGCGCTCGCCCCGCGAGGTCCCACAGGGCCGCCTCCAGCGGCCAGTAGCGCCCGGCGTGAACGGAGATCGTCTCCAGCGTCTTGGCGTGGGCGCTGAGCGTGAGCGGGTCACGGCCGATGAACAGGTGGACGAAGGCCTCGAAGCCGTCCATGGTGTCGCCGCTGGCGATCCCCGTCACGCCCTCGTCGGTGTGAACGCGCACCAGGGTGGCGTCAAAGCGAGTGCGCGGCTCCGGGTCCCAGGCAGCGTGGAAGGGAGGGGAGAGCGGCAGGGTGAGCCGCTGGAGGTCGATGGCGGTGATCTTCACGCTGGATCGCTCATGGACGAACGGCAGTGATCACGAGCCGCTGTAGAACACGCTGGTGACGCTGTCGCGCCGCTGCACGAGGGCCTGCGTCTCCTCGGGCGGGCGCCCGTGGCGAGCCGTGCGGATGCCCTTGAGCGTGGCGGCGCGGCTCGTCACGCGCACCGCGGTCTCGTCGTGGGCGTCGGGCTCGATGTAGATGGTCACGAACACGATGAGATCGCCGCTGCACGGGATGAGCTCCTCGGCAACGGCGTCGAGCACCCCCTGGGCGATGCCGAGCTGTGCGGCGCCCCAGGTCATCTTCTGGTGGGTGGGCTCCAGCGCGGTCGCCTTGTTCATCATGATCGTCGGCGGCCAGATCGGCTCGTAGTGGTCCTTGTCCTCACCGACCACGACGAGGATCGGGGCGTGGCCGGGGGCGGGGGAGGTGAAGGTGGTGAGCAGCGCCGCCGCCGTGGGGGTGCCGCGCTCGGCCAGGACGACGTTGACGTGGGCGCCGTTGGGATCGGTGCCGCTCCAGCCCTCCCCGATGAGGCCGTCGTAATCGAAGGGGAATCTGCCGTGGCTCATGGGGCACCTCCGGCGGTGGCGCCCGCCAGCTCGGGGTCGATGATGATGACGGAGCGGTCGCCCTCGCCCCGGCGCAGGCGGTCCAGAGCGTCGGCCACGCCGTCGAGCTCGATGAGGTGCGAGACCATGTCGGCCAGCTCCAGCCGCCCGGCGCGCACGAGCTCGACGAGCCCGGGAAGGGCCTGGACCGGGTCGCCGGTTCCGTAGTAGCAGCCGACGATCGACTTCTCTGACAGGAACTCGATGGCCGGCAGCGAGACCTCCACCCCGCGCGGCGCCAACCCGACGACGACGGCGGTGCCGCCCGGCCGCAATGCATCCCAGGCCAGGCGGATGGTCGGGGCCGCGCCGACGACCTCGAAGGTATGGTCGGCGCCGCCGCCGGTGAGTGCGATGATCTCGTCGGCCGCGGTCGGGCCCGACGCGTCCACGGTATGCGTGGCCCCACGGCGCAGGGCGTGCTCGAGCTTCTCGGGACGGCGGTCGACGGCCACGATCGTGGCCGCCCCGGCCAGGCGGGCGGCGGCGATCACCTGGAGTCCCACCCCGCCGCAGCCGATGACCGCCACGCGCTCGCCGACCCGCACGCGGGCGGCGTGGGTGACGGCGCCGAAGCCGGTGACCACGCCGCAGCCGAGCAGCGCCGCCTGCCACAGAGGCACGTCCACCGGGATGGGAATGGCGGCGGCGGCGGCCACGACCGCATACTCGGCAAAGCAGGCGACGGTCAGGCCGTGCTGGAGGACGGCGCCGTCGCCGCCTCGCAGCCGCGAGGAGCCGTCGGGCAAGATGCCGGCGACCGATTGGCGCCCGACCGGCTCGCACAGGGTGCGCCGTCCCGCCCGGCACGCCGGGCACATCCCACACGACGCGACCATGGAGAGCACAACATGGTTGCCCGGGGTGACTCCGGTGACGCCCTCGCCGACGGCCTGCACGACGCCGGCGCCCTCGTGGCCCAGCACCATCGGCCATCGGCCGGGGCCGAGGCGGCCGTCAGCGAGGTGGACATCGGAGTGGCAGACCCCGGCCGCGGCGATGCGGACGAGCACCTCGCCGGCCCGTGGCGGCGACAGCCGCACCGTTTCGACCGACGGGGCCCGCCCGGGCTCACGCAACACGCAGGCCCGCATCGCCAGCGTCGTCTCGGTCTCGAGCGCGCTGAGGGTCGCTGTGGTCATCTCGGTGCGTCGTTGTGCCACACGGCCGGTGCGCTGTCAAGCTCGGGTCGCCGCTTCATCCGCTCCTCACTCCGAACTGCGCGCGCACGGCGTCGATCAAGATCAGCGCCGATGAGCTGGGGTCGCGGCGGCGGGCCTGACAGAGCGCGATCGTGCGCGGGATCAGGATCTCCTCGGGCTCGAGCCAGGTCAGCGACGGCTCGATCGCCCCTGCCGCCCCCAAGCGGTCGAGGCAGGCGTGGCCGTAACCGGCGGCGACCAGCCGCTGCAGCGCCAGGTTGTCGTCGGTCCGATATACGACGTGAGGATTGATCCCGCGCAGGCGCCACGCCTCCTCCAGTTCCTGCTGGGTGCGCCAACGGCGGTTCCAGGCCACGACGTCGACGCCGTCCAGCATGTCGAAGGAGGGGGTCTCGGCTGCGACCAGTTCGCTGTCGTAGCGGGTCAGGATCACCCACGGGTCCTCCAGCAGCGGGATCGACAGGATGCGATCGTCGGGCGGCGGGTTCACCACGAACGCGAGATCGAGCTGGCCGTCGGCCAGCCGGTCGAACGTGCGAGTGTTGTCCCCCAGTTCGGACAGCGAGACCTCCACGTCGGGCCGTTGCTCGCGCAGGGTGCGCAGCGCGCCCGGCACCAACTCGGTCGTGGCCGTCTGAAACACGCCGATCCGGAGCGTGCGGCGCTCTCCGCGCTGGATCGCGGCGACGTCGGCGCCGAGCGTCTCGACCTCGCCCAGGACCCGGCGAGCACGCCGATAGGCGACGTCCCCGGCAGTCGTCAGTGAGATCGCTCCCCGCCCGCCCGGCCGGGTGAACAGCGGCGCGTCGAGCGCCCGCTCGAGCACCGCGATCTGGTGCGAGATCGCCGATTGGGTGTAGCCGAGCGACTTCGCTGCGGCACGAAACGACCCGTGATCGGCGACCGCGACAAGCGCGCGAAGCGCCTTCAGGTCCACCTGACTTTGATCGATTGGGTCATTCAAAACAAGCGAGAACTGTCTCTTTTCATCGGTGTTCTGCATCGTAGTGTCTGAGGCAGATGTTTTCCAGGGCGATCCAGAATCGCGTCACCGCACTCACGCCGGGCACGTCCGTCCGGCTGCGGCTGGCCTACGCGCTGTTCCTCCTCGCCGGCGTCGCCAGCGCGGCGATCGTGCCGTTGCTCCCGCGCCTGGCGGACCGCTACGGCCTGTCGACGTCGGCGACGGCGCTGCTGCTCGGGCTGCCCGGACTGGCCACGCTGGCCGTCTCGGTCCCCGCCGGCTTGGCCGCTGACCGGCTCGGCGCCCGGCGCGTGACGCTGGGGGCGAGCGCCCTGCTCGTGGTCTCGTGCGTGCTGCAGGCAGCACCGTCGCTGATCGCGCTGCTGCTGGGCCGGGTGGTGTTCGGCATCGCCTTCGGCGTCGTCTGGACCTCGGGCATGGCCTGGGTGGCTGACTTTGACGGTGGCGGCGGCTCCCGCCTGGGGCCAACGGTCACGTGCTCCTCGGTGGGAGTCATGGCCGGTCCGGCCGTCGGTGGGATCCTGGGCCAGCACGTCGGCCTCGGCGCTCCGTTCGCGGCGATCGCCGTCGCGGTGGGGATGGTGACGATCCCGCTGGCGCTCGGCTCTGCCGCGTCGCAGGACGCACCCGGTGCCGGTCACCAGCGAGCTCCGGCCGGCGGCCCGGAGCCCGATGCGGCGCCCGGGCATCCGGTCTCGGCGCGCTCGCTGTTGGCGCTCGTCCGGCGGCCGGTGGTCGGCGCCGCGGCCGCCGCCCTCGCGATCTCCGGCGCGGTGGCCAGCTCCAGCCAGTTGCTGATCAGCGGCGGCCTGCACCATCTCGGCATGTCCACCGACAGGATCGGGTTGGCGTTCTCGGCCGCGGCCATCTGCTACATCGCGGTCAGCGCGGGCGTCGTGCGGCTGGGAAGACGCGTGCGGACGCTGCGCTTCAACGCCCTGGCGGCCGTGATGCTGGCGTTGGCCCTCGTTCCGGCCCTGGCCGGAGGCGGGGCGTTCGCGCTGGTGGCCGCGCTGATGATCTCGGCGGCGCCCCGGGCGGCGATCGGCACGATCGCCTACTCGCTGGCTGCCGGGGACTCCGCGCAACCGGCCGGCGGGGAGGGCTTCGTGTTTGGGATGCTCAACGGCGCCTGGGCGGCGGCGACGGTGCTGATGCCCCTGCTCGCCGGCGCGCTGGAGCAGAGCCACGGCGCTCGGGCGGGCTTCCTGGCCGTGATCATCCCGTCGTGCGCGCTGGCCGCGTGGCTCGTCGCGCGGGCGACCGGCGGCGAGAGCGGCGGCGGGGGACGCGTCCGGCGCCCCCGGGTGCGCCTCGGGTGGTTGCGCCCCGCCGCCTCGTCCGGGCTGTACAGGGGCGGCTAACCCAGCGTCAGAGCTTGGATGCGTACTCGCGGTTGTTGTCCTTGAGCAGCTCATCGCTGCCCAGGAATGCGTGCTTGGACATGTCGGGGCTGTACTGGCTGGCCGGCGGAACCTTCCCCAGGGCCTCGGCCATCGCCCGTACGTGATGCGACCCTGCGCCACAGCAGACCCCGAGGTAATTGACGCCGATCGCGTGCGCCGCCTGGGCGAACTCGGCGATCTCGTACCGGTTGCAGGTGAACGGGTCCAGCGCGGTCGGAAACGGCCGTCCGTCGGGGACGCAGTCGCAGCCGGGATCGCGCAGCGATCCGAAGCTCGGCTGCGCGGACGTGGTGCGGTAAGGCACCGGCAGCGCCGCGACGTGCACGTCGACCGCCGCCCGGATGCGCTCGATCAACGGCAGCATGGTCCCCGGTCCCCGGATGCAGTTCAGGCCCACCACCTCGGCGCCGGCATCGGCCAGCCGCCGGCAGGCCTCCTCGGGGGTCCACCCGTCGCGCGTCTCGTCGGCCTGGTGGACGGCCAGCGTCACCACTGCGGGGAGCCCCGCCGCGTGGATCGACTCCAGGGCGATCAGCGCCTCGGCCGCGAAGGAGAACGTCTCGGCCACGACGAAGTCGACCCCGGCGTCGGCGACCCAGGACATCTGTTCCTCGAACATGCTGCGGGCGGCGAGTTGGGAGGCCCGGTCGGGCCCGAAGATGTTGGTGTTGCAGAGATCGCCTGCCGACAACACGCCGGCTTCGGTGGCCACTTCGATCGCCAGGGTCAGCGCCTCACGGTTGAGCGGCTCCAGGAGATCCTCCTTGCCGACCATCCGGAGCTTCTCGCGATGGCCATAGTAGGTGAACGCCAGCACGACGTCGGACCCCGCGTGTACGAACTCCCGGTGCAGGCCCGAGACCAGCTCGGGATGGTCGAGAACGACCTCGGGGACGTACGCGCCGGCCTGGAGGTAACCGCGGCGCTCGAACTCGAACAGGTATCCCTCCGCGCACACCAGCGGCCCCTGATCCAGTCGCTCTGTCAGTCCCAGCTGCGAAGGCCGGTCGTTCATGTCGCCCTCCTGACTAGAAATTGCAACTGGTGATGGTTATACAGCAACCCAGCGACCCGATGAGAAAGCACCGAACAACCAGTCACGTCGTCGCCTTCGGAGCGTGCGCGTGCGCGTAGCGCTGGCTCAGATCGACAGCTCACTCGGCGAGGTCGACGCCAACCTGGCTCGCATGCGCGAGCTGACCGACGAGGCCAACTCGCGCCAGGCCGACCTGATCGTGTTCCCGGAACTGGCTACGCATGGCTATTGGCTCGGCCAGATCCCCGCCGGCCTCAGCCTGCCCGCCGGCGACCGGCGTCTGCTGGAACTGGCCGGCGGACGAGCCGACGTGCTGGCCGGGTTTCACGAGGATGCCGGAGTGCGCAACTTCAACTCGGCGGCCTACCTGTCCGGCGGGCGGCTCGTGCACGTTCATCGCAAGCTGTATCTGCCCACCTACCTGAGCTGGGAAGAGCGAAAGCATTCGAGTCCAGGTCAGTCGCTGCGAGTGTTCGATGCGCCCGCGGCGCGGGCCGCGGTGCTGATCTGCAACGACGCCTGGCAGCCCGCGCTGCCGTGGCTGGCCGCCCAGGACGGCGCCGAGCTCCTGCTCATACCGGCCAACAGCGCGCCCGACCTGAGCCCTGAGGCATTGGACACGATCGGCTACTGGCAGGATCTGCTCCGCTTGATCGCCCGTATGCAGCAGTGTTGGGTGGTGTTCGTCAACCGCGTCGGGACCGAGCGCGGCACGCGGTTCTGGGGCGGCAGCCGGGTACTGGACCCGACCGGTGAGGTGGTGGCCGAGGCGGCGTTGTGGGAGCCGGCGCTGGTCACGGTCGATATCGACATCTCCGCGGCGCGTCGGCGGCGGCGCCAGGTCCCGCTGCTCGCGGAGGCGCGGCTGGGCCTGGTGGAGCGCGAGCTGCGGCGTCTGATCGACGAGGGTGGGGACGCGTGATCGACCGGCGGTCCGGGGGCCTTCAGCCCGCCTTCCGCGTGCCCGCGACGTCGGAGGGGCTGAACATCGCGTCGCTCAGGTCCTGGGCGGCGTCTCGCACCGCCTCGCCGGTGGCCGAGAGTTGGCCGCCGAGCCGGAACTTCGGCCCCGAGACGTTGATCGCCGCGAAGATCCGCCCGCCCAGATCGCGCACCGGGGCCGCGACGCCGACCAGACCGTCCTCGAACTCCTCGTCGACGGCCGCGTAGCCGCGGTCGCGTCCGGCCTCGATCCGGCGATAGAGCTCGGTCACGTCGCTCGGAGCCCCCGGCCCCAGCCCAGCGAAGCTCGCCGGCCGCACCAACTTCTCCAGCGTCGGCAGGTCGTGGTCAAACAGCAGCGCCCGGCCCGCCGAGGTACAGATCACCGGCACGGTTCGCCCGCTCCACCCGTTGGCCGTGATCGCGTAGGCGGGCGCCTCCGACAGGAGGGTCATCACCTCGCCGCCCTGCAGCACCGACAGGTGTGCGGTCTCTCCGCTCTCGGCCACCAGCCCGTGCAGGACCGAACCCCCCAGGGCGATCAGCCGGGGGCGGCCCGAGCGTGCCGCCAGGGCGTACAGCCGCCAGCCCAGCCGGTAGGCGCGAGACGCGGGATCGCGATCGACCATTCCGCTGGCCGCCAGCGCGCTCAGCGCGCGCGACACCTGGCTCTTCTCCCGTCCGACGAGCTCGGCGATCCGAACCACGCCGAGGCCGCCGTGCTCCACCGCCTCGTCGCTCCCCAGCGCGATCAGGATCTCAGTTCCCCGCCGCAGACTCGTTGCTCGTGGGGCAACCACGGTTGGTGATCCTACTGGGCTTCGGGGGCCGGGCCCGCCGGCCGCGGCGGTCGAGACTCGGCCCATTTGCACGAATTGGTTTGGTAGCATGCCGCATCGCTACTTACGCCTGGGGTCTCGTAGTAGTTGGCACGGGCGCCACCACCGTGATCGCTCACCGTCAACGTTCGTGCTCGCCGTCGTCCGACAGGAAGACCTGTCGGGAGGCTAGTGACGTCGAAGTCCCGCGCATGTCGTTGCTCACCTCGATGGCGCCCGATGGGGTCGGGCGCCTGTCACAGAAAGGCAGCCGCACGTGAACGTAAATCCGAAATTGCTCGATCAGGTCCGCTCTCGCGCCAGTGAGCTGGAGAACGAGACCATCGACGAGTTCGTCGCCGGGCGGCTGAGCCGCCGTGCCTTTCTCCGGCGCGGAACCGTGATTGGCCTATCGGCCACATCGATGGGTGCGGTGCTGGCCGCCTGCGGCAACGCCAACAATACGAGCGGCGGTAGCTCGTCCGCGTCGAGCGGCACCGGCACCGCCAGCCCCTCGGGCAGCGGCGCCGCGAAGGCGAACGCGACCCTGCGCGTCGCCAACCAGGTGCCCGCGGCGGCGATCAACCCGATCACGATCGCTGACAACGGCGGGCTCGAGATGCTCTGTCAAGTCGGTGACTTCCTGATCTTTGACAACACCGGCCGGCCCGGCCCACATCTGGTGCCGATGCTGGCCACGAGCTGGAAGCCCAACGGTGACGGTACGGTGTGGACATTCAAGCTGCGCCAGGGGGTGAAGTTCCACAACGGGCAGCCGATGACCGCCGACGACGTGGTCTTCACCATGCAGCAGCAGTGCGACCCCAAAAACGCCGCGAACGCACTGTCGGTCTTCGGAGGCATCCTCAGTCCCAGTGGCGTCAAGAAGGTGGACAGCTCAACCGTCGCCTTTCACCTCAACACGGCGATCGGCAGCTTCCCGTACCTGGTCTCCTCTGACAACTACAACTCCATCATCGTGCCCAAGGGCACCAACTTCGCCACCTGGCAGAAGACGATGATCGGGACGGGGCCGTTCAAGCTCAAGAGCTACACCCAGAACGTCGGTGCCAACTTCGTGGCCAACCCCGATTACTGGGGCGCCAAGCCCAAGCTGGCCAGCACCGCGTGGACCTTCTACCAGAGCCAGTCGCCGATGATCCTGGCCCTCCAGGGCGGCCAGGTGGACATGATCAGCGCCCTGTCACAGGCCGGGGCGAGCGCACTGTTCAATAACCCCTCCTACAAGATCGTCCAGATCCCGGCCTCGCTGCATCGCGAGCTGTCGATGCGGACCGACCAGTCGCCGTTCAATGACGCCCGGGTGCGGCAGGCGATGGCGCTGACCGTCGATCGCCCGGGGATGGTCAAGGCGCTGCTCGGTGGCTACGGCACGCTGGGCAATGACAGCCCGTTCGCGCCGATCTTCGCCTCGACCGACAAGTCGGTCCCACAACGCGCCCTGGATGTGGCCAAGGCCAAGCAGCTGATGAGCGCGGCCGGCCACTCCTCCGGGATCAACGCCACCATGTTCACCGAACAGTTCCAGGAGATCCCGCAGTTGGCCCAGGCGTTCGCCGCCGGCGCCAAGAAGGCGGGGATCAACATCACCCTCAAGGTCGAGACGCAGGCCACCTACTACGGCAAGGCGACGTTCGGCAACTCCGACTGGCTCGACGGGCAGATGAGCCTGGTCGACTACGGCGGACGCGGCGTGCCCAACACGGTGCTCCAGGCCACGCTCACGAGCAAGGGCGTGTGGAACGCAGCCCATTTCAAGAACCCGCAGCTGGACTCGCTCTACAAGCAGTTCGTCGCTGCCGTCGACCTCAACACGCAGATGAAGCTGTCCGGCCAGATGCAGACCCTGCTGCTGAACGAGACGCCGCTGATCATCCCGTACTTCGAGGACGAGCTCAATGCCACCCTGCCCAACGTCCACAACGTCCTGGGCAGCCAGATCCAGCAGACGTTCCTCGGCTCGGCCTACGTGACGTGAGCACGCCTGGCCGTTAGCCGGCGCGCCATCAGCCCGCATGCATCAGAGCACCCTGCGCGACCCGGGCCAGGCAGCCCCGCTTCGGGACTACCTGGTCCCGGCGGCGCTGGAGCTGCCCTCCAATGCCGCCTACCTGGAGCACCTGAGCCGATCAGCCGCGCCCGGGCTCATCCGGCTGGCCTCCAACGAGAACACCGAGCCGCCGTCGCCGAAGGTGCGGGCGGCCCTGGCCGCGGCCTACGAGGACGCCAACCTGTCCCCGCCGCCGGTGCCGCCGCTGCGGCTCGCGTTGGCCGAACGCCACGGCGTGGGCAGCGACCAGGTGCTGGTCACCGCGGGCTCGACCGAGGTCATCGACGCGACCCTGCGGACGTTCGTCCGCGCAGGGGACGAGGTGGTGATCCCCGAGCCCTTCTGGCCGGTCTGCCGCCGGCGGCTACAGGCGCTGGAGGCCAAGATCGTCGGCGTCGAGCTGGAGGCGGGGGAGACGAGCTGGCACTACGACGTCGATCGTCTGATCGACGCCGTCACCCCGGCGACCAAGCTGATCGTCATCTGCACCCCCAACAACCCGACCGGCAACGCGATGTCGCTGGCGGACGTCCGGCGGCTGGCGCAGCTGCAACTGCCCCTGCTGGTCGACGCCGCCTACAGCGACTTCGATCCCGCGGTCGATCTGATGAGCCTGGTCCACGAGTTCCCACGCGTGGTGGTCACCCGCACGTTCTCCAAGGCGTACTGCCTGGCCGGCCTGCGCGTCGGCTACGGCGTCGGCAGCGCCGAGCTGCTCGATTACGTGGACCGGTTCCTCGTGCCCGGCAGCGCGGTCTCATCTGCCGCTCTGCACGCGGCTTCGGCGGCGCTGGAGGATGACGCGTACCACGACCATCAGGTGAACCGGATCATCGGCGAGCGCACGCGGCTCGTGCCGGCGCTGCGTGGCCTGAGCCTGCGGGTGTGGGAGTCGAAGGGCAACTTCCTCAGCGTCGACGGCTCCGGTCACCCCGGGGGCGCCGACGGCATGACCACGGCGCTGCTGGAGCACGGCATCGTGGTGCGCCCGTTCGATCCGATCGTGCGGATCAGCATCGGCACCGCGGTTGAGAACGACGCGCTGCTGGCGGCCCTGACGACGATCACCACGAACGCCTGAGTCGTTTCAGAGCGAGGAGGCCAGCGCCAGCGCGGCACCGAGCAGCACGTTGGCGCCGTTGATGCAGTCCTCCAGCTCGCTGAACTCGTCCGGATGGTGGCTGATCCCGTCACGGGAGGGCACGAACACCATCCCGCTGGGCGTGATCCGGGCCATCACCTGTGCGTCGTGCCCGGCTCCGGAGGGCATCTCGGTCGCGCTCAGCCCGAGCCTGCGCGCCGAGCCCGCCAGCGCGTCGCGGGCCTGGGGATGGGTCAGGCCCGGCGCCCACCATCCCACCGGCTCGACCGCGACCTCCAGGTTCCACCGACGTGCGGCGGCGCGGGCGAGATCTCCGACGACGGCGGCCAGCGAGCGCAGCTCGGCCTCGTCCAGGGACCGGACCTCGAGCTTGAGCGTGGCCCGCTCGGGGACCACGTTGAACGCCCCCGGCTCGATGGCCACGTCGCCGACGTTGGCCACGCACGCGGGGAAGTCCCGGCGGATCACCTCGTGCACCGCGAGCGCCAGCTGCGCCGCCCCCAGGCCCGCATCGCGGCGGAGATCCATCGGGGTCGTGCCGGCGTGACGGGCGGCGCCCTGGAAGACGACCTCGAACGACGCGTTGCCGCGGATGCCGGTGACGATCCCGATCTGGATACCGGCGGCCTCGAGCACCGGCCCCTGTTCGATGTGCAGCTCCAGAAAACCGGCGATCGTGGCCGGATCGCGGCGCGCGGCGAACAGGCCGTCCTCGCTGAGCCCCATGCGCTCCAGTTCGCTGAGCATCACCGCGCGGCCGCTGCGCGGCGTGGCCAGCATCTCCGGGGTGAGCAGTCCGGCGATCGCCCAGCTCCCCATCGTGCCCAGGAAGGTCCCCTCCTCATCGGTGAAGTCGATCGCCTCCAGCGTCACGGGGAGTCGCAGGCCAAGGTCGGCGACGGCACGCACCACCTCCAGGGCGCAGAGGACGCCGAGGGCGCCGTCGAACCGTCCCCCGCCCGGCACCGAGTCCAGATGGGATCCCAGCATGAGCGTCCGCGGTGCCGGACCGGCGCCCTCCAGCAGCGCGGAGTGATTGCCGGCGGAGTCGACGCGCGTCAGCAGGCCGGCGGCCTGGGCCCGCTCCATGAACCACCGCCGCGCGCGGACGTGCGCGGCCGAGAACGAGGTACGCTGCAGCCCCGTATCGCCGGTCCAGCCGATGGCGTTGAGCTCCTCCAGGTCAGAGGCGAACCGATCGGCGTCGACAGTCGGCGGTGCGGTGTCGGTCGACGTGGTCACGGCCGCCACCATACAGGTGGGCAGAGTGACCAGTATCGGGTGTCAGTGTCAGGAGAGGATGGGGCATGAACCAGGACGACGAGCAGGGCGTCATCGACCTGCGATCCGATACCGCGACCCGCCCGACACCGGAGATGCTCGAGGCGATGGTCCAGGCGCCGCTGGGGGACGAGCAGCGCCGGGAGGACCCGACGGTGCGCGAACTGGAGGAACTCGCCGCCCGGCTTCTCGGCCAGGCGGCGGCGGTCTACCTCCCGACCGCGACCATGGGTAACCAGATCGGCGTGCGAATCCTGACCCGGCCGGGAGACGAGATGCTGGCCGAGGAGTCCTCGCATCTGTTCGCGGCGGAGCTGGCCGGGGCGGCGGTCCATTCCGGCCTGGCGACCCGTTCCATCGAGGCTCCGAGCGGACGCTTCACCGCCGAGCAGGTGCGCGCCAAGCTGCGCGACTGGGGCCGCTTCCACACACCGCCGACGACGCTGCTGGCAATCGAGGACACCCATAACGCCTCCGGCGGCACCTACTGGCGCCCCGAGGAGCTCACCGCCGTCGTCGACACCGCCCGGGACGCGGGGCTGAAGCTCCACCTCGACGGCGCGAGGCTGTTCAACGCGGCGGTCGCGCGCGGGCGACCCGCGGCGGAGTTCGCCGGCCAGTTCGACACCGTCTGCGTGTGCTTCTCGAAGGGCCTGGGCGCCCCCCTCGGCGCGGTGCTCGCCGGCTCAGAGGAGCTGATGGACCGGGCCCGGCTGGAGAAGCACCGCTTCGGGGGCGCGATGCGCCAGGCGGGCGTCGTGGCCGCCGCCGGGCTCTATGCGCTGCGCCACCACGTCGACCGCCTGGCCCTCGACCACGCCCGGGCCCGTCGGCTGGCCGAGGGGCTCACGGCGAGGGGGGTGGGGGTCAGGGTGGACCGGGTGGAGACGAACTTCGTCATGGTGGAGGTGGGACCGGACCCGGCGGCGGCGACCCGCCGGCTGCAGGAGCACGGCGTGCTGCTGTCCGGGACGCTGAGGCCGGGGGTGTTCCGCGCCCTCACCCACCTGGACATCGGCGACGCGGCGATCGACGCGGCGATCGAGCGCATCCCGCGAGCCCTGGCCGGCGCCGGCGCCAGCACCTGAGCGAGGCCCGATCCTGAACTCACAGAGCACACACTCACCATTTCCCGACCGTGTGCTCTGTGCGTTCAACATGACTGGGGTTTCAGAGCACACAGTTCGCAAACCGCGACCGTGTGCTCTGTCGTGTCAGAAACCGCACCGAGGTGGGGCCGCCGCCACGGCCGACACTCCTTCGTGGCCGCCGTTGACGTTCGCCGCGCTCAGCTGCCCGGGCGCTCGCGCCGCAGGTGGCGCCCGGCCGATCGCGACTGCACCAGCGCGCCGTCGTGCACCATCAGCTCGCCCCGGCGCAGGACGGTGCGGAACGCCCCGGGGACGGTCATCCCTCTCCAGGCGGGATAGTCGTCGCCGATCGTCCAGATGCCGTTAGGGTCCCAGATCGCGATGTCGGCGTCGGCGCCCGGCTGCAGCGCCCCCTTGGACGGTAGACCGAAGGCCCGGGCCGGACCGGTGGCGAGCAGGGACGCCATTCGCGCCATCGGGATGCCCCGGCGCAGGCCCTCAGCGAGGAGCATCGGCAGCCGCACGCGGATGCCGCGGATGCTGTAGGGAATGCCGGTGAAATCAGGCGCATCGGGCGGTGCGTAGGTGCGCTCGTGATGATCGGAGCCGAGGGTGTCCAGCGTCCCGTCGGCGACCGCGGCCCACACGGCCTCGACGTGCGCTCGAGGGCGCGGCGGCGGCGCCGCCATGTACACCCGCGGGTCCTCGCGGTCGATCACCGAGTCATCCAGGATCAGCCCCCAGGTGACCGCTTCCGCCCACGCCGAGACGCCGCGGCGGCGGGCGGCACGGACGTGGTCAAGCGCCCCCGACGTCGACAGGTGCACCAGGTAGACCGGCGCGCCGGTGAGCTCGGCCAGGCAGAGGACGCGGTGAACCGACTCCTCCTCGGCGATCGGCGGGCGGGTCTTAAAGAACGAGCGCACGCCGGTGCGTCCGGCGTCCAGCGCGGCTTGGGTGAGCTCGGCGATCATGTCGCCGTTCTCGCAGTGGACCTGCACGGCCAGACCGTGCTTCAGTCCCGCCGACATCACCCGGTAGACATCTCGGTCAGAGGCCATCATGCCCAGCTCCGGGTAGGCGACATACAGCTTCAGCCCGCACACGCCGAGCCGGCTGAGCTGCTCGACGTCGGCGGCGGTGACCGTGTGCGGACTCCACAGCGCAGCATGGAGGCCGACGTCCAGACTCGTCTGGGGCAGCAGCTCGTCCCGGGCCCGTTCGAAGGCTGCGGCCGGCGTCTCATCGGGCTCGGGCCAGGTGAACGACAGGGCGGTGGTGGTCCCGCCCAGCAGCGCCTGGTCGGCGGCCGGCACGTCGGAGAGCATGTGCACGTGGGGATCGACCCCGCCCGGCAGCACGTAACAGCCACGGGCCTCGACCACGTCGCCCTCGCCCCGCGCACGCCCGGGCTCGCTCACCGCGACGATCTTCTCGCCGGCGATGACGACATCGGCAGCGAGCACTCCGCCGGGCGTCACCACCTGTCCGCCGCTGATCACGGTCTGGTCCATCGCGCGACCATACCGGGCGACCGCCAAGCGCTCACGGCGACGGCGGGCGCCGGCGACTGCTTTATTTCCCTGATGATGCGCCGACACTTCACACAGGCTGGGCACGCGTGGAACAGCACGGGCGCCTGAGCGGGCGGGTGGCCGTGGTCACCGGCTCCTCGTCGGGGCTGGGCCGGGCGATGGCGGTGCGGCTCGCGGCGGAGGGGGCGGCGGTGGTGGTCTCCGACGTGAGCGTCGAGCCGCGCGGAGGCGGGGAGACCACCGAGCAGGTGATCACCCGGGCCGGCGGCACCTGCGCCCGGATCCAGGCCGACGTCTCACGCTCAAGCGACGTCGACGCCCTCGTCACCGGCGCGGTGGAGCGGTTCGGCCGACTCGATGTGATGGTCAACAACGCCGGTATCTCCGGCGCGGCCTCGAAGTCGCTGCTGGAGACGACCGAGGCCGACTGGGACGCGATCATGGCGGTCAATCTCCGCGGTGTGTTCCTGTGCTGCAAGCGGGCGATCGCGGAGATGATCGGACAGGAGCCCGTTGGTGAGGTCCGTGGCCGGGTCATCAACATCTCGTCCCAGCACGGCATGATCGGGCCTCCCGGGCACGTCGCCTACGCCACCAGCAAGGGCGGCGTGGTCAACCTGACCCGTCAATTGGCCGTGGACTACGGCAGGCGTGGGATCCTGGTCAACGCGATCGCGCCGGGCAAGATCATGATCCGTCCGCCCGAGGAGTCCGACCCCGAGGCGATGGCCTATTCCCACGCCCGGACCCCGTTCGGGCGGCTGGGACGGCCAGAGGACGTGGCCGGGGCCGCGGCCTTCCTGGCGTCAGACGACTCGCTCTACGTCTCGGGCACCAACCTGCTGGTCGACGGCGGCTGGATGGCGTTCTGAGCCCGCCCGCTTCCGCCGCGGGTGCACCAGCGGCTCTCCGAGTCGGCCTGATCGGCGCCGGCTGGATCTCCGAGTCCCATCTGCCCCACATCGAGGCCGGCGGTGACACGCGCCTGGTGGCGGTCTGCGACACCGACCTGGCCCGGGCCGAGGCGATCAGCCGTCCCCGCGGCGCGCACGCCTACGTCAGCTGGGAGGAGATGCTCGACGCCGATCGCCTCGACGCGGTCTGGGTGTGCACGCCGCCGCTGCACCACCGGGCGCCGACGCTGGCCGCCCTGAAGCGTGGGATCCACGTCTATCTGGAGAAGCCGGTTGCTCGCGATCTCTCCGAGGGCGAGGTGATCGTCGCCGCCGCCGAGGCCGCCGAGGCCGTCTGCGTGGTCGGCTACCAGTGGCGCGGAACCGAGCTGCTGGAGCGCGTCGGTGAGCTCGTCTCGCCCCGTGACGTCGCGATGCTCGTCTCGCGCAACTACGGCCCGGTGGCGGCGCGGGGCTGGTTCATGGATCCCCAGCAGTCGGGTGGTCAGATCCTGGAGCGTGCCAGCCATCACATCGATCTGCAGCGCGCCATCGGCGGCGAGGTCGTGGCCGTGCGCACCGTCGGCTCGTCGGTGGCGCTCGCCCAGGCGGGGCAGCCCAGCGCCACGATCGAGGACGCGCTCGCCCTGACGCTGGAGTTCGCCACCGGCGCCGTGGGGACGATCGGCGTGGCCTGGACGCCGCCTGGCCACCCCTCGGTGCATGCCCTCGACGTGATGGCTGCGCAGGCGTCGATCGACCTCAGGCTGGGTCCCGGCAGCTTCGACCTCGGCGGCGTCGCCGCAGGCGCCGCGCTCAGCGGCAGCTACGGCGACCCGATGCGGCGCTCCGTGCGGCGCTTCCTGGATCTGGCCCGCGGCGAGCGCGACGTTGCGCCGTTCTGCACCCCGCGAGACGCGCTGGGGACGCTGGCGGTGGCCATCGCGTGCGAGCGGGCGCTGGCCACCGGTGACCGGGTGACCGTGCCCGGGTCAGCGTCCTAGCGCCGCGGGGCCGCTCAGCCGGCTCGAGGGTCGCTCGCGCCGGTGGGCGCCGAGTCCGCCGTCTGCAGCTGGCGCAGCTCCGCCAGCGGGATGTGACAGCGGATCCCGTGCCCGGCCTCCTCCTGGCGCAGCTCCGGCTCCGTGGTCTCACAGATCTCGCCGATCTTGCGCGGGCACCGGGTGTGAAACGGGCAGCCCGTGGGCGGATCGGCGGCGCTGGGGATGTCGCCCTCCAGCCGGATCCGCAGGCGGTCGGTGTCGTCCAGGGTCGGGACCGCCGAGAGCAGGGCCTCGGTATAGGGGTGGTGGGGCCCCTCGAACACGTTGTCGGCCGGCCCGACCTCCATCACCCGGCCGAGGTAGAGCACCACGATGCGGTCGGCCAGGTAGCGGACGACGCCGAGGTCGTGGCTGATGAACAGGTAGGCCACGTCTTCGCGCTGCTGCAGGTCGGTGAGCAGGTTGAGGATCGCCGCCTGCACCGACACGTCGAGCGCGGAGGTCGGCTCGTCGCAGACCACGATCCGGGGGTCGCCGGCAAACGCCCGCGCGATCGCGACGCGCTGCTTGAGTCCGCCCGACAGCTGGGATGGCCGCATCGGCAGATAACGCTCGGGGAGCCTGACCGACTTGACCAGGGACAGGAGCCGCTCCTGGAGCTTGTCACCGCGGTAGCCGCCCAGCTTGGAGAGGGAGCGGGAGATCAGCTTGTTCACCGAATGGCGGCGGTTGAGCGCCGAATCGGGATTCTGGAAGACGATCTGCAGCGCCTTCTGGTCGGCTGTCGAGCGCTTGGGGGCGTCGCCCGCCACCGGGTGGCCGTCGAGGGCCACCTCGCTGCCCTCATCGGGTGCGGTCAGGCCCATCAGAACCCGCGCCAGCGTGGTCTTGCCGCTCCCGGACTCACCGACGAGTCCCACCGTCTCCCCGGCGGCAATGTCGAGATCCACCCCGTGGAGCCCCCGGACGGCCTGGCCGCCCATGTGGAAGGTCTTGCTCGCCGAGCGCATCTGCACCACCGTCTCGCCGGCGCGCTGGCGGGGTTCGGTCGCCGCCGCCTGCTCGGTCGTGGCGCCCAGCGGCACCGTCTCGGCGCGCTCGTGGTAGTGGCAGCGGGCGCCGCGTCCCCCGCCGATCTCGTACATCGGCGGCGCCTCGGCGCGGCAGCGCTCGTCGGCCAGGCCGCAGCGGTCGGCGTAGATGCAGCCCTCGATGACCGAGCCCGGCGCGGGCAGCGAGCCCGGGATGGTGGCCAGGGGCGCCCGCGCCCCGTGGGCCTCGCTGGCGAGCTCGCGGCGGGGGATGGAGCGCAACAGCCCGACCGTATAGGGGTGGCGGGGGTTCTTGAACACCTCCTGCGCCGGGCCCTCCTCGACCAGTTCGCCGGCATAGAGCACGCCGACCCGGTCGCACATCTTGGCGATCACCGCGAGGTTGTGGCTGATGAACAGCAGTGAGGTGTCGAACTCGTCGCGCAGGCCGCTGATCAGATCCAGCACCTCGGCCTCGACGGTCGCGTCCAGGGCCGTCGTCGGCTCGTCGAGGATCAGCAGGGACGGCTCGGAGGCCAGCGCCATGGCGATCACCACCCGCTGGAGCATGCCGCCCGAAAGCTGGTGTGGGTACCGGCCCATCACGCCCTTCGGGTCCGAGATGCGGACCTTGGTCAGGATCTCCTGCGCGCGCTCCAGCGCCGGCTTGCGGTCCAGCCCGGCGATCTCGTAGACCTCCGCGACCTGCCGCCCGACGAGGATCGAGGGGTTCAGCGCCCGGCCCGGCTCCTGGTACACCATCGACACGCGCTCGGCCCGCAACTGTCGCAGCTGTGCGCGGTTCAGCGACAGGACGTCGCGCCCGTCGATCTCGATCGTGCCCTCGGTGACGCGGCCGTTGCGGGCCAGGTAGCGGACCACGGCCAGCGCGATCGTCGACTTGCCGCAGCCCGACTCGCCCACCAGGCCGAATGACTCGCCCCGGGCGACGTGGAAGCTGACGTCGCGCACCACGCGCTGCGCACGTCGGCGGACCGTGTAGCTGATGTCCACGTGGGAGAGCGACAGGGCGTCGCCGGCCTGGGGCTTGGTGGCGTCCAGCCGGGTGTCGGTGCTCGTGGTCATGACTCGTCGAGGGTGGTTTCGATGGAGTTGGCGATCATGTTGACACCGATCACGAGGGAGGCGATGGCGAGCGCGTCAAACAGCACCTCCCACCAGTAGCCGGCGGTCAACACGCCATAGTTGGAGAAGATCTCCAGCCCCCAGTTGGACGAGGGCGGCGGGATCCCGAAGCCGAGGAACGAGAGCGTGACGATCGTGAACACGGCGTAGCCGAGGCGGACGGTGAACTCGACCATGATCGGACCGAGCACGTTGGGCAGGATCTCCACGAACATGATGTACAGCGAGCCCTCGCCCCGCAGGCGGGCGGCGGCCACGTAGTCCAGGTCGCGTTCCTGGAGCACGGCGGCGCGGACCGTGCGGGCGATCAGCGGGGTGAAGACGATCCCGATGACGATGATCAGGGTGCCGTCAGACGGGCCGAGTGCGATCACGCCGAGGATGCCCGTGACGACCAGCGGTAGGGCCAGGAAGGCCTCGACGAAGCGGCTGACGACGTCGTCGACCGGCCCGCGGAAGTACCCCATGACCAGCCCCAGCGCCGTGCCGAGCACCGTACCGAGCAGAGTGGCCAGCGGTGCTGTGATCAGGATGTCACGCGCGCCGGTGATCACCCGGGAGAACATGTCGCGGCCCAGCTGGTCGGTGCCGAACCAGTGAGCGCTCGACGGCGCCTGGTTGATGTTCAGCAGGTCCTGGGCCAGCGGGTCGTGGGGCACGAGCGCGTTACCGAAGATCGCCGCCAGGATCCAGAACCCGAGGATGATCGCGCCGGCGATGAACGTCTTCTGGCGGACCAGCCGGCCGAGCAGATCCCAGCGGAGGTCGGCCTGCCCGGCACTGATCGCGGCCGCCGACTCGACGGGTACGGTGTCGACGCTCACTGCACGCCCCGGTAGCGGATCCGCGGATTGAGCAGGGTGAACAGGATATCTGCGCCCAGCGTGGCGATCATGTAGAGCGCGCCGATGACCAGCACGCCGACCTCGAGCATCGGGAAGTCGTTGTGATTGGCCGCGTTATAGATCAGCGTTCCGATGCCGTTGTAGTGAAACAGCGTCTCGACCAGCACCAGCCCGCCGATCAGGTAGCCGGTCTGGGTGGCGATCACGGTGATCGTCGGCAGCAGCGAGTTACGCAGCACGTGGCGGCGGATCATCACCCCGCGGGGCAGCCCCTTGAGCGTCGCCGTCCGGGCGTAGTCGGAGGCCAGCGCCTCGACGGTCCCGGCGCGGGCCATCTGCTGGATGTATCCGAACAGGATCAGCACGAGCGGGATCGCCGGCAGGATCAGGTGGTAGAGCTGGGTGCCGAAGCTGGCGCCCGGCGGCGTCGAGGCCTGGATGGGCAGGACGTTCAGCCAGATCCCGAAGACCAGGATCAACACGATCCCGGACACCACCTCCGGGACCACCGTGCCCGTCAGGCCAAAGACGCTGACGACGCGGTCGACGCGCTTGCCCTGGTTCAGCGCGGACAGCACGCCGCCGAGGATCCCCAGCGGGACGACGATCACGAACGCCAGCGCCGCCAGCTTGAGTGAGTTCACCAGCGCCGTTCCCAGCAGCGGCCCGATCGGCGACTGATACTCGTACGAGTTCCCCAGGTTGCCGGTGAGGATGTGGCCGATCCACGTCAGGTACTGGGCGATCACGGACTTGTCGGTCCCAAGCTGATGCGACAGCGCCGCCACCGCCGACGGGGCGGCCAGCGGCCCCAGGATCGCCCGGGCAGGATCCCCGGGAAGCACCTGGGCGGCGAAGAACACCAGCACGCTGAGGATCCACAGGGTGATCAGCCCCAGGCCGATGCGCTTGAGGATGAAGACGAACATCAGGCGGTGTTGTGGGCGTCCCGTCGGCCCCGGGCGACGACTGGCCGTCCCTGGCCGGCGGCGACGGATCGGTCGCGGTTACCTCGTCCCCCATCCACTAGGTCACGGTTCTTTCACACCTTGCTTCCGCTGTCAAGCGCCAATCGACTCAGCACCGCCGCCATCACCCGGGCCGCCTGGACGATTTCGTCCATGTCGGCTCCCTCCTGCGGAGTATGGCTCTCGCCGCCGTGGAGTGGAACGAAGAGCAACAGCGCGGGCGCCAGCGCGGTGATGTGCTGGGCGTCATGTCCGGCGCCCGACCACGTTTCGGTGGCCGGAATGCCCAGCACGCGCGCCGTCTGAAGCGCCGCCTGCACGAGCGCGGGGTCCATGGTCACGGGCTCGCCCGCGCGGACCAGGTCGATCGAGGCCGTCACCGCCCGGCGGGTCGCGATCTCGTCCACCGCGTTGCGGATGGCGGATTCGATGTGCGCCAGCGAGCCCGAGGCGATGCCGCGGACGTCGATGGCCAGCTGGGCGCGGCCGGGGATCACGCTCACGGCCCCTGGTTGCACGGTCAGCGTCCCCACCGTGGCCACGGTCTCGGCCGGCTCGGCGCGGGCCGCGGCCTCGACGGCCAGAACGAGCTCTGCGGCCGCCGCCAGCGCGTCGCGACGGTCGGCCATCGAGACCTCGCCCGAGTGGCCGGCCTCGCCCTCGATGCGCACGGCGAACCGCCGCGGCGAGGCCACCGCGGTGACCACGCCCAGGTCGCGCAGCGATCGGCGCTGGGCCACGTGCACCTCGGCGTGGGCGCGCAGGCGACCGAGGGGTGGGTCGATCCGCGGGAGGTCGGCGAGCTCCTCCAGGTACGCGGACCGGGCGTCGGTGGCGCTGACGCCGTCGGCGTCGTGCAACTGGTCAAGGGCCTGGAGCGAGAGCGTTCCGACCAGCTGGCGCGAGCCCATGGTGCCCGCGCCGAAGCGCGGAGCCTCCTCGGCGGCGCAGATGAGCAGCCCCGCGCCCGGGCCGAGCTCGGCTGCCGCCTCGAGCCCCAGCACGGTCCCCAGCGCGCCGTCGTAGCGGCCGCCGTCGGGCACGGTGTCCACGTGAGAGCCCGAGGTGACGATCGGCCCTGAGGCATTCATCGGCAGTGCCCACAGGTTCCCGAAGTCATCCAGCCCGGGCTCCAGCCCCGCCTCGCGGGCCCAGCCGGCGACGAGCCGCATCGCCTGCGCCTCGGCCGCGGAGTACGCGGGCCGGTCGGCGCCGCCACCGGGTCCGTGGGCGATACCCCAGAGCGCGTCGAGGCGGGCGGCGATGCGAGACGGGTCGGGACCGTCAGGCAAGGGCGTACTCGGCCAGCGCCTTGCCCAGCATCGCCTCCACCTCGGGGTAGACGCTGGGCTCGCGCACGCCGTCGCCCAGCGGGACGTTGGCCTTGGGCACGTGGAGCACCGCCACCTCGTCGCCCTCGCGCAGATTGGCGATCGAGATGATGCGCCCGGTCTGCATCGAGATCGTCGTCAGCACATCCGGGAACGTGGCGAGGCGCTCGCCGCCGGACTCGGCGGTGAGGTACTCGTTGACGAATCCCAGCTCCAGGTCCTCCACCTCGATGGTGCCGATGTCAAACGCGTTGTCGGTGCGCAGCGTGCGGGTGCGCACGGCGCCGGTGGTGAGGATCCGTCCGCCGAGGTGCTCGGCGGTGACGTCGATCATGCGCTGGGGTCCGTCGGGCTCGGCGGCAAGGATCGCCTCGCCGAGGTTCAGCGCGAAGCTGATCGCCCCGACGGCGGCGTGCTCGGCCACGAACGCCGCCGGCAGCGGGTTACGCGCGCACGAGATGAAGCCGCCGGACTGGTCAGACGCGGTGCGCAGCACGTTGGCGGTGTGACGGACCGTCCCCCTGGTGACCACCTCGAGGTATCGGTTCTCGGCCCGGTTGCCGCCCGCCACGGCCTGGACGGTCTGGTAGTCATCGTCGGCAGCGAGCCCGAACGAGCCCATCTTGCCGGTGGGATGGGCGCGGCCGTCGCCGGCGGCATCGACCACCAGCGTGCCAAGCACCGCCGAGGCCACCCATCCGTTGCAGGTCGTGGAGGACCCGTTCTGGGCGGTGACGGTGCCGATGATCGGCTCGTCAACGGCGTCCATGAGCAGCTGAAGCGCCCGCACGTAGTCGCCGGGGCGCATCTCCCAGCCGACGGCGGCCGGCGCGCCGATGGCGCTCACCGTGGCCAGCATGGCGTCGGGGTCGAGCTCGTCGAGGGAGACCAGTCGCGGCGTCCCGTACTGGACCGCGGTGGTGCCCACGAGCAAGCCGTGGTCGACCCAGCCGCCGCCGCCCGCGGCCAGGACCGAGCCGCCCGCCACCGCGGCGTGGACGGCGGGAAGGTCGAGCTCCCTCATGCCGCAGACCCTACGGGTCCGATGCCGAGATCGTGTTCTGACGCGCAGTCCAGTGCCGCTTCGTAGCCGGCGTCGGCGTGGCGCAGGACGCCGAGGGCGGTGTCGACGTGCAGCGCCCCGGCCAGCCGGGCGGCGCCGTCGGTGTCGCCCGTGGCCACCACCGTCATTCCGGCGCTCTGCGAGTACCCGGCGTAGCCGCCACCGCCCGCGTGCAGCGCCACCAGGTCCGCTCCCGAGGCGGTGGTGAGCAGGGCGTTGAGCAGCGGCCAGTCGCTCACCGCGTCTGAGCCGTCGGCCATCGCCTCGGTGATGATGTTGGGGTGGGTCATGGACCCCGCATCCATGTGGTCGCGCGTGAAAGCGACCGGCGCCCGCAGCCGTCCATCGGCAACCGCGTCGTTGACGGCGAGGGCCAGGCGGTCGCGCTCGCCGTGGCCGAGCCACGCGATCCGAGCGGGCAGCCCCTGGCGGGCGACGTGCTCGCGGGCCAGGCCGATCCAGTCGGTGATGCGGTCGGTTCCGTCAAACAGCTCGAGGCAGAGCTCGTCCACGGTGGCCAGGTCGCGGTCCTCGCCCGACAGGCAGATCCACCGGAACGGCCCGATGCCGCGGCAGAACAGCGGCCGCAGGTAGCGGGCGGTGAAGATGTCAATGGAGAGCGCCTCGGCCACGCCGCCGCCGGCCGCATGGGGGCGGATGTTGTTGCCGTAGTCGAAGACGACGGCACCGCGGTCGCGCAGGGCGAGCATGGCGCGGACGTGGCGGACCATCGTGGCCAGCGCCAGCGACTCCAGCTTGCCCGGATCGCCGCGGCGCAGCGCCGCCACCTCCTGCAGGCCCATGCCGGCGGGCACGTAGCCGGCACGCAGGTCGTGCGCGGCGGTGAGGTCCGTGACGACGTCGGGGGTGACCTCGCGCTCGAGCAGCCCCTCCAGCAGGTCCGCGGCGTTGGCGACGACCGCGATGGCCCTGGGTTGGGCGGCATCGCGTGCAGCCAGGGCGGTGTCGAGCGCCTCGTCGACGGTGTTGGCGACCACGTCGACCGTGCCGGCGTCATGCCGGCGCGCCGCCTTATCGGGGTCGACCTCGGCCACCAGGCTGACACCGTGCAGCATGCGGGTGATGGCGATCGGCTGCGCCGAGCCCATACCGCCCAGCCCGGCACTGACGATCAGGCGGCCGCGCAGGCTCCCACCGAAGTGCTCGCGCGCGACCTGGGCAAACGTCTCGTAGGTCCCCTGCAGCACGCCCTGGGAGCCGATGTACTGCCAGCACCCCGCGGTGAGCCCGCCCCAGGCGATGAGATTGCGCCGCTCGAGGTCGTAGAACACCTCGGGCGTGGCCCAGCGGCCGACGAGGTTGCCGTTGGCCAGGAGCACCGCGGGGCTGCGCGGCCCGGTGGGGAGGACGGCGATCGGCTTGCCGGACTGCACCACCAGCGTGTCGCCGTCGCGCAGGTCGGTGAGGGCGGCGACGATGCCCCGTAGGCTGTCGTGGTCACGCGCCACCTTGGCGTGGGCGGCGTAGACCACGAGGTTCTCGGGGTCCTCGGCGATAGCCAGATTGTTCTCGAGCAGGCGCAGGATTGCCTCCTGGCGCCAGCCACGGCAACGCAGGATGGGTGGGGGCGAATCAGCCATCGGCGCGCACCGTGACCCGGTCCCGCCCGCCCGCCCGCTCTCGCCCACCCGTGACCCGCTCCCGCCCACCCGCGACGGCAGGGACGAACGCGCCGTCGCCGGGCTCGCTGAGCACGCGCTCGCCGTCCCACACCTGGCGCCCGTGGCTGAAGGCGGCGATGACCCGGCCCTTGAGCCGGCGGCCGCTGTAGGGGCTCCACCCGGCGGCGGTGACGAGCGCGGCGGGGTCGATCTCCCAGTCGGCGTCGGGGTCGAGGACGAGCAGGTCGGCGTCGGCGCCGGGCGCAAGCGAGCCCTTGCGCGGCCAGAGCCCGAAGCGCCGCGCGGGGCCCTCGCTGACCAGGCGCACGAGCGCGGCGGCGCCCAGCGCGTCGTGCACGAGCGGGACGATGAGCTCGACGCCGGGGGCGCCGGAGGCCAGCGCGAAGATGTCGGGCCCGTGCTTTCGCTCCGGCGGCCACCCGACGTGGTCTGACGAGATGAGGTCCAGGCCGTCGGGCGGAAGCGGCGCGTCGCGCAGCGGCGGGTTGATCTTGGCCTCGCCGCCCCGGGCGCTGAGGGCGCGCTCGTCCAGGAGCAGGTAGTGCGGGCAGGTCTCCCCGCTGACATCGACCCCCTGGGCTCTGGCCTGCACGATCAGTTCGACGCCGCGGCGGGTCGAGACGTGGCAGATATGGAGCCGGACGCCGGTGGCGCGCGCGAGCTCGAGACAGCGGGCGATGGCCTCGGTCTCGGCCACCGGGGGCCGCGAGCGAGCGTGGGCGAGCGGGTCGGTGCCGTGGCCCGCGGCCTGCTCGGCGGCGATCCCCGCGCGGACGATCTCGTCGTTCTCCGCGTGGACTCCGGCCAGCCCGCCGGCTCGGGCGATCGCCGCGAAGGCGCTGAGCAACTGGGCGTCGGGGATGCGCGGGAAGCGCTGGGGATGGGTCTCGAAGGTGGAGAGCTTGAATGCGGCGGCGCCGGCGTCGACCAGGGCACCGACGTCATCGATCGGGCCGCGGGGCGGGACCGTGGCCCATAGGGCGACGTCGATGACGGCCTCGCGCCCCACGTCGGCCACCTTGGCCTCGAACGCCGCCAGCGAGTCGATCGGCCCGCCGGCGTCGTAGGGCATGTCGACGATCGTGGTCACCCCGCCCGCCGCCGCCGCCCGCGTGCACAGTTCGATGCCCTCTTCCGCATAGCTGCGGGTGTGGACGTGCACGTCGACGGCACCCGGGAGCAGGAGCGCGTCACCGAAGTCCAGGGAATCGGCGCCCCGCCCACCCGGCTCGGCCCACTCCTGGATACGACCGTCCGCCACCGTCACGCCGGCGCGGCGAAGGGTGCCGTCCGACTGGAGAATGCGCCCCGAGATCTTCTCGCTGATTGGGATTAGGAAAGGATACACTTCCCGGCACGGCGTGACTGCATTCTCAACTAACGAGATGATCCTCCTCTCTGGCGATGGTCTCACCGTCGACGACGTGCTCGCCGTCGCCCGGGGACGGGCACGCGTGGAGCTCGACGAGGAGGCGCTGGTGCGGGTACGCGCCGCACGCGACGTGGTGGACCGGGTCCTGGCCAGCGGTGAGACGGTCTACGGGCTGAATACCGGCCTGGGCTCGCTGTCTCGCCACCACATCCCCCTGGAGGACATCGGCGCGTTCTCGTTCGCCACCGTGGCCGACCAGGTCGCGTCCTACGGGCGACCGCTGGCCGCTGACGTGGTGCGGGCGATGATCCTCTCCCGGGTCAACGGGATGCTCAAGGCGGGCGTCGGCGTCCGGCGCGAGCTCATCGAGGCGCTGGTGACCCTGCTCAACCGCGGTATTCACCCGGTGGTGCGGATGGTGGGCTCGGTCGGCCAGGGCGACCTCTCGGAGATGGCCGACATCGGCAAGGTCCTCATCGGGCGCGGCTGGGCGGAGTTCGACGGTGAGACCGTCCCCGGCGCCGAGGCGCTCGCCCGTGCCGGCCTGGAGCCGATCGCCCTCGGGCCGAAGGAGGCGCTGGGGCTCATCGCCGCCAACGCGGTGACGATCGGGCGGGGATCGCTGGTGCTCGTCGACGCCGCCGATCTCATCGACAGCATGCAGATCGCCGCCGCGCTCAGCTTCGAGGCCTTCTCGGCCAACCTGTCGGTGATCCATCCCGCGGCGGCCCGGGCGCGGCCGCACAGCGGGCTGGGGACGGCGATGGCGCGTCTGCGCGATCTGCTCGAGGACTCGCCGTTGTGGCGGCCCGGCGCCGCCCGCAACCTCCAGGATCCGCTGTCGATCCGCTGTGTTCCCCAGACCCACGGCGCCGTCTACGACGCGCTGTCGGTGGTACGCGGGCTGATGGAGATCGAGCTCAATTCCGCTGCCGACAACCCGCTCGTGCTGGTGGACGAGGACGCGATCGTGTCGGTGGGCAACTTCGATGTGACCTCGCTGGCCATGGCCTTCGACTACGTCCGGTTGGGCATCGCGCACGCCGGCCAGGTGGCCAACGAGCGGGTGCAGAAGCTGCTGTGGCATCACTTCTCCGGCCTGCCCACGGGGCTGGCCCGCACCGACGGGTCCACCGGCGGCCTGCGCCCCCTGGGGCGGTCGTTCGCGGCGCTGGCGTCCGAGGCGCGCTTTTTGGCCAACCCGGTGTCGCTGGACTATCGCGGCCAGCTCGCCGAGGGCGTCGAGGACCACGCCTCGATGGCGCCGTTGGCCGTCAGCACCACCTCGTCGCTGGTCAGCCTCGCCCATCGCCTTGTCGCGCTCGAGCTCATCGTGGCGGCACAGGCGGTGGACCTCCGCGGCGGCCCCGACCAGCTGGGTGGAGGCACCGGGCGCGCCTACTCGCTGGTGCGCGAGTACGCCGGCACCCTCACCGACGAGACCGAGTGGAACGCCGACGTCGAGGGCCTCGCCCGCCTGGTCGGTGACGGCGGCCTGGCCCTCCGCGTCGCTCGCGTGGCCGGGGCGCGCCCGGCGCTCTCTCAGCACGAGCCCCCGGGGATCTAGCCGGCCATGCCGTCCGGGGCCCTGGAACGCGCCGTCGAGCTGCTGCACCACATCGGCCGCCAACCGGCGGGCCCGACCGTGGCCGAGCTGGCCACCGAGGCCGGGATGCCGACCAGCACCGCGTACCGCCTGCTCGCCGAGCTGGAGCAGCACGGTCTGGTCGCTCGCGGCCCCGACAGCACCGTCGCTCTCGGGACGCGGCTGGTGGCGCTGGGCCGCAGCGCCGAGGCGGGGCTGCGCGACCGGCTGGTGGCGCCGGCGGCCACGGTGATGGACGAGCTGTCAGAGGAGGTGGCGGAGACGGTGATCCTCACCGCCCCGTGCGCGCTGGAGGCGATCGTGCTCCACGTGGTGGAGACCGAGCGCCACTCCGTGCGCCTCTCCTACACCCTGTTTCGCCGCGGGCCGATGCACCGCGGGGCGTCGGGCAAGATCCTGGCCGCGTTCCTGGAGCCCGACGAGCGCCGCAGGTTGGTGGAGGCCGTAGGTGAGCCGGGCCTGGAGGCCGAGCTCGATGCGATTCGCCGCGAGGGCGTGGCGGTCACCGTGGCCGAGCTCGACGACGGCGCGGCCGGGGTGGCGGCGCCGGTGCTCGACCGGCGGGGCCGGCTCGTCGCCGGGTTGTCGGTGGCCGGTCCCACCGAGCGGGTCACGGCGCGAGTGCCCGTACTGCGCGCGGCGGTGACGGCAGCCGCGGGCAAGGTGTCGCGCGCGTACGAGAGCTGACGCCCGCGTAGGAGAGCTAACGCCCGCGCGGCGCGTAGCATCCCGGCATCCAGCGGATCGGGCGCACCCAGCGGGCCGGCAAGCACTCCGATGAGGGCCACGACCTCGACGTCCCGCGCGGCCTTGCTGCCCTGAGCCTGGACGCGCTGTCGAGCGTCGCCTACGGGCCGGAGGCGATCATGGCGGTGCTCATCGTCGCCGGCGCATCGGCGCTGACGTGGACGCTGCCGATCACGCTGGTGATCACCGGCATGCTCGTCCTGCTGGTGATCTCCTACTCGCAGGTCATCACGGCCTACCCCGACGGCGGCGGCGCCTACGCGGTGTCCAAAGCCAACCTGGGAGCGTGGCCGGCGCTGCTGGCAGCGGGGTCGCTGGTGGTGGACTACGTGCTCACGGTGGCGGTCTCGCTCGCGGCGGGCGCGGCGAGCCTGGGTAGCGTGTTCCCCGGCCTGTCGCATCACCTGCTCGCCATCTCGCTGGGCGGGCTGGTGCTGCTGACGGTCATCAACATGTTCGGCATCAGCGAGTCGGCCAAGGTGCTGATCGTGCCCGCGGCGGTGTTCCTGCTCAGCATCTTCGTGGTGATCGTGGTGGGCATGGTGCACCCGGGCCTGCAGGCCCAGGTGGGCACCCACGAGTCGATCACGGCC
The DNA here is from genome assembly GCA_963758035.1 of uncultured Actinomycetota bacterium. Classification (GTDB taxonomy): domain Bacteria; phylum Actinomycetota; class Thermoleophilia; order Solirubrobacterales; family Solirubrobacteraceae; genus Palsa-465. The sequence continues at coordinate 1,522,641 of CAVWTW010000006.1, read as the reverse complement.
ACCGAGGGCCTGGGAATCGTCCTGTTGCTCAAGGCCTTTGCCTCCGGCTGCTCGGCGGTGACGGGGATCGAGGCAATCGCCAACGGCGTGCCGGCGTTCAAGGAGCCGCGCGCACGAACGGCGCAGCGCACCGAGATCACGCTGGGGGTGCTGCTGGGGCTCATGCTCGTGGGCCTGGCCGTGCTCATTCACATCAACCACGTGCAGCCCCGCGGCGGCGTCACCGTGCTGGCCCAGCTCACCGCCGGCTCGCTGGGCACCGGGTGGCCGTTCTACGTGTCCAACCTGGCGGTGACGATCGTGCTGGGCCTGGCGGCCAACACGAGCTTCGGCGGCCTGCCGGTGCTCCTGAGCCTCCTGGCCAAGGACCACCGGCTCCCGCACGCCTTCTACCTGCGCGCCGAGAGGCCGGTCTACCGGATCGGGATCGTGGCGCTGGCGCTGGCGGCGCTGGCGCTCCTGATCACCTCGGGCGCCGACATCTCCAACCTCATCCCGCTGTACGCCATCGGGGTGTTCATCGGCTTCACGCTCAGTCAGATCGGGCTCGTGCGCCACTGGCGCGGCGAGCGCCCCTCGCGATGGCGGCTGCGGGTCGGCGTCAACGGCGCCGGGGCCGTCATGACCACCGGCGCGGTGATCGTCCTGCTCGGCACCAAGTTCCTGGAGGGGGCGTGGGCGGTGGTGCTGGCCATCCCTCTGCTCATGATGCTGTTTCACCGCACCGAGCTCTACTACGCGGAGGTGGGTCACGAGCTGCGGCTCGGGATGACCCCGCCGCGGCCCCACCGGCGCCACAGCGTGGTCATCGTCCCGACGTCGACGGTGAACCTGCTCACCGAGAAGGCGCTGAGCTCGGCGCTGTCGCTGGGGGAGACCGTGGTCGCGGTGACGGTCGCCGCCGACGAGGAGGAGCGGGCGAAGATTCAGCGTGACTGGTCTGACTGGGCGTGCGACGTGCCCATCGAGGTCATCGTCGACGAGCGGCGCTCCCTGATCCGGTCGGTGCTGCACTACGTGGAGTCGATCGAGGACGAGGACGCGCTGATCACCGTGCTCATCGCGGAGATCCAGCCGCGCAAGCGCTACCACGAGATCCTGCACAACCAGCGGGGCCGGCTGCTGGCCGAGGTGCTGAGGGCGCGGACCGACGTGATCGTGGCCACGCTGCCGTTCCGGCTGCACGACTAACCAGGTTGCCGTGGCCGTGCCGGGCCACGGAACGAACGTCAACGGCTTGCTGGGGAAGGGGTGGGTATGGGACGCCGCCGCCGACCTGGAGAACGCGGCAAAGTTCCGTGGCGCGGCAGGTTTGGCGCGTTCTCCATGTCCCACATGGTTTTCGTGAGAAAGCTGGCGGCGGGGAGAAGCTTTCTCACCGTTTCCAGGTCGGCTCGCTAACACGACACACACATGGTGAGAGAATGTCTCACCCCACCGGCCGGCGAGTCCTTTCACACGGTCATGGCCCCACGCTACGGCCGCGTCGTCCGCGGCGTGTCACTGACGCCGGGAGGGTTCGAGGACCATCAACGGGGCGACGTCAGGAAGGGACCGGATCGCGCGCGCGGGCGGGCGCGACGCTCCGTCCGCTGAGGCCGGTGCGCCGAGGGCGCGGAGCGGTCGGCACCAGCTGATCCTCCGCGCCCGGGCGCAGGACCACGATCTCTCCGGGCGCGGTGGCCAGCAGCCACGCGACGTCGTCGGGGCCGAAGCCCGGCCCACCGTCGGTGGCGGCGGCCATGACGATCCGCTCGAAGCGCTCGGTGGCGATCGTCTGGCGCAGCGCGTGGCGGTAGGTCCGGCCGCGCTCCACGCGCGCGTCCACCGGCACGCCGAACGCGGCCGCGCGCTGCTCGATGGCCTCCTGGAGCCGCAGGCAGATCGCCGCCTGGCGCGGCAGCGGTGAGTCCAGGGGAAGGGTCAACGGCACGCGGGCCAGGAAGACCGGCATCAGGGTTGCGCTCTCGGCGCGGGCCAGGCGCAGCGCCGCATCCAGCGCGCGCCGGGACAGGGCCGATCCCACGAACGGGAAGAGGATGCGTCGTGATCCTGGCTCAGGGGCCGGGGCCCTGGGGTGACGGCGGAGGACCCCGCGGTGATACAGGCCGAGGGCGACCAGGGCGACGGCCAGCACGGCGATGATCGCGATGAGCACGGGTGTCATGTGCCCTCCTTCACGCGTTGGGTGCGGTCGGCCACGATGCGCAGGTCGACGCCGGGCAGGAGGGTCATCAGCCGCGACGGGAGCCCGGGCGCGATGAACCGCCGCAGCGCGCCCTGCGGGGAGGGCGGGCCCATGAGGACGTACGTGGTGCCCCGCTCGCGGGCGACGCGCTGGGTGACGAGGGCGACGTCCGGGCCCCGCTCGATGAGCAGGTGGGCCCCGAGCACGCTGGCCAGCCGCCGCAGCGCGGCGAGCTGCTCGTTCTCCTCCTCCGTGGGCTCCTCCTCGGCGGACACCCAGAGGACGTCCAGCTCGGCGCCCAGCCGCTGGGCCGAGCGCCAGGCGCGCCTGACGATGCGCTGCGAGGCGGGCTCGGGGGTGACGAGCGCCAGCAGCCGGTCGGCGATCGCGGCGGGTGCGCTCCCGTCGACGAGGCGCTCCTCGCGGCCGTGGGGCCTGGCCCCGTCGACCTCGAGCGGATTGCGCTTGTGCTCCACCTCCTCGGCGACCTGTCGCAGCGCCACCTCGCGCAGCGCCGACAGGTTCTCCACCTTGAAGAAGTTGTTCAGCGCGGTCGGCACGCGCTCGGGCGGGTAGACCTTGCCGGCGAGCAGGCGCTCGATGAGCGAGTCCGGGGTGATGTCGATGAGCACGACGTCGTCCGCGGCGGCCAGGACCGCGTCGGGGACGGTCTCCCGGACGCGGGTTCCGGTCAGCTCGGCCACCTGGTCGTTGAGGCTCTCCAGGTGCTGGACGTTGACGCTGGAGTACACGTCGATCCCGGTCGCCAGCACGTCCTGCACGTCCTCGTAGCGCTTGGGGTGCTCGGTGCCCGGCGCATTGGTGTGGGCCAGTTCGTCGATGAGACAGAGCTCGGCATCGCGGCGCAGCACCCCGGGCAGGTCCATCTCCTCCAGGGCGGTCTCCCGGTACTCCACCCGCCGGCGCGGCACCACCTCCAGGCCGGCGGCCTGCTCGAGCGTCTCCACCCTCCCGTGTGGTTCGAGATAGCCGATCACGACGTCACGGCCGGCCATCGCCTCGGCCTGCCCCTCCTGGAGCATGCGGTAGGTCTTGCCGACACCTGCGGCCATGCCCAGAAAGACCTTGTGGCGACCGCGGCTGACCGCCATCTGGTCATTCCTCGACGTCGAGCCAGCGCGCCGCCATGGTCAGCGCATTATCCAGCGCCTCGGTTTCCTCGGACCGGTAGACCGGGCCGGCGCCGTCGCAGACCAGCGCTTCGAGGCGGATGACCCCAGCCGCGGCAACGGGGACATCGGAGCGCAACCGATCCGCCAGCCCGCGGATCTGGCCCGCGGTGGCTTGGATCGATCGGCGGGACGGGGCGATCGCGCCCGCGGCTCGCTGTGAGGGCCGCGCCATCGCCGCCCAGATCAGGTTGTCGAGCGCGTCGGCCAGCCGGCGGCGGTGCCGGGCACTGGTGAGCTGGGCCGCCCGCGCGGCGTGGGCCGGCGAGCGCCAGGCGGCGACCCCGCAGGCCAGCTCACGATCCAACGTGCGGCGGTGCAGCTTGACGTCGAGAGCCACCGCCTGCATCAGGCCCCGAAGATGCCGTGGATGACGAGGTCGATGAGCTTGATGCCGATGAAGGGGGCGATCAATCCGCCGAGCCCGTAGATCCACAGGTTGCGTCGCAACAGCGCGCTGGCGCCGATCGGCCGGTAGCTCACGCCCTTGAGCGAGATGGGGATGAGCAGCGGGATGACGAGCGCGTTGAAGATGATCGCGGAGATGACCGCCGAGCGCGGGCTACCCAGGTCCAGGATGTTGAGGACGTGCAGTGGGCCGGTGCCACCCTTGGTGGCGGCATAGGTGGAGATGAAGATGGCCGGCAGGATGGCGAAGTACTTGGCGACGTCGTTGGCGATGGAGAAGGTGGTCAGCGCGCCGCGGGTGATCAGCAGCTGCTTGCCGACCTCGACGATCTCGATGAGCTTCGTCGGATTGGAGTCGAGGTCCACCATGTTCCCCGCCTCGCGCGCCGCCTGGGTGCCGGTGTTCATGGCCACACCGACGTCGGCCTGCGCCAGGGCCGGAGCGTCGTTGGTGCCGTCTCCGGTCATGGCGACCATGCGTCCCTGGGCCTGCTGCTCCTTGATGAGCGAGAGCTTGGCCTCCGGGGTGGCCTCGGCCAGGAAGTCGTCCACGCCGGACTCCTCGGCGATCTTGGCCGCGGTGAGCCGGTTGTCACCGGTGATCATCACGGTGCGGATGCCCATCTGGCGCAGGTGATCAAAGCGCTCGCGCATCCCGTCCTTGATGGTGTCCTTGAGGTAGACGACGCCCATGACGGTGGAGTCGCGCGCGACCCCGAGCGGGGTGCCGCCCTCGCGGCCGATCCGGTCGAGCGCCGGCTGCAGCTCGGCCGGCGGCTTGCCGCCCTCGGCGATGACGAAGTTGATGATTGCGTCGCCGGCCCCCTTGCGCAGCTGGTTGCCGTTGAGGTTGACGCCGCTCATGCGCGTCTGCGCGCTGAACGGGACGAAGGTGGCGTGCAGGGCGTTCATGTCGTGCTCGCGGATCCCGTACTGCTTGGCCAGGACGACGATGGAGCGGCCCTCGGGGGTCTCGTCGGCCAGCGAGGACAGCTGCGCGACCTCGGCGAGCTCCGCCTCCGAGACGCCGGGCATCGGGATGAACTCCGAGGCCAGCCGGTTGCCGATGGTGATCGTGCCCGTCTTGTCGAGCAGCAGCACGTCCACGTCGCCCGACGCCTCCACCGCGCGGCCCGAGAGGGCGAGCACGTTGCGGCGCACCAGGCGATCCATCCCGGCGATCCCGATCGCCGACAGCAGCGCCCCGATGGTCGTCGGGATCAGCGCCACCAGCAGCGAGATCAGGGTCGTGTCCGAGATCGACGTGCCCGCGAACAGGCCGAACGGCCGCAGCGTGGCCACCACGATCATGAAGATCAGGGTGAGGCCGGCCAGGAGGATGTTCAGGGCGATCTCGTTGGGGGTCTTGCGCCGGGCGGCGCCCTCCACCAACGCGATCATCCGGTCCAGAAACGAATGGCCCGGCTCCTGGGTGATCTCGACGACGATGCGGTCCGAGAGCACGCGCGTGCCGCCGGTGACGGCGCTGCGGTCCCCACCGGACTCGCGGATGACCGGCGCCGACTCACCGGTGATGGCCGACTCGTCGACCGAGGCGATCCCCTCGGTGACCGTCCCGTCACCCGGGATCAGCTCACCCGCCTCCACGACGACCATGTCGCCCTTGACCAGGTCCGACGCCTTCTTGGTGGTCCCGTCCTGCAGCTTGGCCACCGTCTCCTGGCGCATGTTGCGCAGCGTGTCGGCCTGGGCCCGGCCGCGACCCTCGGCGAACGCCTCGGCCATGTTGGCGAAGACGACCGTCAGCCACAGCCAGATGGAGATGACGAACGTGTACCACGAGGGGTCGTTGCCGCCGAGCGCTTTGCCGCCGAACAGCTGGATGAACCACGTGACCGTGGTGATGACGGCGCCGATCTCGACGACGAACATCACCGGGTTGCGGAGCTGGACGCGCGGGTCGAGCTTGATCAGGCTGTCGATCAGGGCGCGCCTGACGATGTCAGGACGGAACAGCGAGACCGCCTGGCGCTCGGAGCGCTGCACGGGGCGCTGTGCCGGAGGGGTGGCGACGGACATCAGCGACCTTCCAGGCGGTTGAGGGCGAGGTTGAGCTCCACCACGTTGACCGACGGCTCGCCGCTGAAGCCCAGCCCGCGGCCGTCGGTGTAGGTGGAGATGAGTTGGTGCACGCGCGCCGGCGACAGGTGCCGGACCGCCGCGATGCGACGGGCCTGGATGTTCGCGTTGGCCACCGAGATGTCCGGGTCGATGCCCGACGCTGAGGTGTCAACGGCGTCGACCGGGATCTTGGCCACGGTCAGCCCTGGGTTGTAGGGCTTCTCCAGTGCCAGGTAGGACGCGATGTTGGCCTGGATCGCCTGCTTGGTGGCGAGGTCGTTCGGGCCGAGTTGGCGAACGCGGTCGCCGCGGCGTTGTCCGAGGGCACCGTGCCCGACGGGCGCGTCTGGAAGTACCGCTGATCCGGGGTGGTGACCGGGTTGCCGTTGGCGTCGAGCTTGGGCTTGCCGGTCTTGCGGTTGATGACCGGGTCGGCGAACGACTGGCCGATGATCTTGGAGGCGACGAGCTTGCCGCCCACATGGACCTGCTGGCCGTTGGCATTGCCGGGGAAGGCCACTTGGCTGACCCCGGTGATGAACAGTGGGTAGACGACGCCGAGCACGAGGGTCAGAGCGGCCACCGCGATGATGGAGGTGAGGATGTCTTTCTTGAGTGTCATCAGTAGAGGTGTCCAGTCAGGCCCTGCACGATCGGTCCGAGCAGCAGGGCGGGGAAGAAGGTGAGCGCGCCGACGAGGATGATCACGCCGATGAGCAGCACCACGAACGTCGGGTTATCGGTGCGCATCGTGCCCAGGCCGGCCGGGCTGATCCGCTTGCCCGCGAGCGAGCCGGCCACAGCGAGGGCGAACAGGATGGGCACGTAGCGGGCGACGAGCATGTCGAAGCCCCCGAGGTAGGTGGCGAAGCTGATGCCGTGGGACCCGAGGTTCCCGGGATTGGGTTGGATGAAGCCCGTGTACCCCGCGAACGCCGAGCCGTTGTTGTTGGCCTGGCTGAGGTAGGCGTAGAACGACTCACTGAAACCCTGGGGGCCCTTGCCCAGCGTCGAGATCGACGCGCGGCCGGCGCTGGAAGCCACCGCCATGGCGGTGCAGAACAGTGCCGCCAGCGGGGTGATGAGGATCCCCAGGGTGACGAGCTTGATCTCTCTCGCCTCGATCTTCTTGCCCAGGTACTCCGGCGTCCGGCCGACCATGAGGCCGCCGATGAACACCGCGAGCAGGACGTAGAGGAGGATCGAGTACAGGCCGGTGCCGACGCCGCCGAAGATGACCTCGCTCGCCGACAGGTTGGCGAACGGTACGGCCCCGCCGATTCCGGTGAAGGACTCGAGTGCGCTGTTGACCGCGCCGCACGAGGTGACCGTGGTGACGACGTTGAACAGGGCCGAGCCGGCGATGCCGAAGCGCTGCTCCTTGCCCTCGAGATTGCCGCCCGAGGAACCGGAGAAGGCCGCGGTATGCAGGCCGGCGGCGTGCTGGGCGGGGGATCCGTGGGCCTCGGCGATGTAGCAGACGATCGCGGCGCCCAGGAACATGATCATCATCGTCGAGTAGATGGCGTAGCCCTGGCGGCGGTGGCCGACCATGCGCCCGTAGGCGAAGACCAGCGCGGCGGGAATGACCAGCACCGTCAACATCTCGACGAAGTTGGTGAACGCCGTCGGGTTCTCGAAGGGATGCGCGGAGTTGACGTTGAAGAAGCCGCCTCCGTTGGTGCCCAGCAGCTTGATGGCTTCCTGCGAGGCCACCGGGCCCATGCCGATCGACTGCGTGAGGCCGGTCACACCGTGCACGGTCAGGTAGGTCGTGAAGTTCTGAATCGACCCCTGCCACACCAAGACCAGCGCGACGATGATCGACAGCGGGAGCAGGATGTACAGGACGGTGCGGATCATGTCCTGCCAGAAGTTGCCCAGGCTCTTGCCGCTGCGGCCGATGATGCCGCGGATCAGCGCGATGGCGACGGAGATGCCGACTGCCGCCGAGAGGAAGTTCTGGACGGCCAACCCAGCCATCTGGCTGAAGTAGGTCATCGTCGTCTCACCGCCGTAGTACTGCCAGTTGGTGTTGGTGAGGAACGACGAGGTGGTGTTGAAGGTGACGTTTGCCGGAGCGGAGTGGAACCCGAGCGGGTTCAGCCCCGTCCAGTTCCACAGCGTCTGGGTGCGCAGGAAGAAGTAGAGGAGCAGCCAGCCGGCGAGCGAGAACAGGATCAGGCTCCTGGCGTAGGCCTTCCAGTCCATCCCGCGCCCGGTGTCGACGCGCATCACGCGGTAGAGCAGGCGCTCGGGACCGCCGAGGATGCGATCCATGAAGGTCCGCTCGCCGGTGTAGACGGCGGCCATGTAGTTGCCCAACGGGATCGCCAGGGCGGTGAGGATCCCGACGAACAGGAAGATCGTGAGCCAACCGGAGACAGTCATGGTGGCGGCCTAGAACTTCTCGCCGCGCAGCAGCGCGTAGAGCAGGTAGATGCAGACGAGGGCGGAGACGATCAGCCCGAAGAGGTCAGCGCCACTCATATCCGGTCGATCCCGGCGACGAGCACGATCAGAATGGCGAACATGAGGACTCCCAGAAGTACGGCGACAATGTCCATGCCGCTCATCTTGGATGGGGAGCCGTCAAGGACCCATACAGGAACGATCCGCTCCCATACAGAAGATGTGAAGCCCCCTGCGGGGCGTTGAGCCGCGCCGTGACGGCGCGGCGCCGGTCAGGTCAGCGCAGCGGCGGGCGGCGCGAGCGCCGGCTCTGGCAGGGCCAGGACCTCCGTCGGGAGCATTCGGTCAAGCAGGGTCAGCGCGGAGGCGGCCAGGGCCTCCAGCGTGGGCGCCAGGGCGGCCTGGGCTGTGGCTCGCGCCCCCGCGTGGCAGGCCGACGTCCGCGACTGACGCACGGCGATCGCCGCCGCGTCGCCGGCGGCGGCCCGGGCGGCCGCACGCGCGCGGTCACCGGCTACGTCCCCGATGCCGATGCGCGCCGCGGCCCACGCGGCAGCGCCGGCGCACGCCCACGCCGCCTCACGCCCGGCCACGCCCGCCGCCACCGCGGCGGCCCAGCCCGTGGGCAGGGGGGACCCGAACGCGCGGGCGCGAGCGGTGCGCGCCTGGCGCCGGGCGTCTTCGAGCCGTTCCAGCTCGCGGGTCAGCCCCTCCGGGTCGTTGATCTCGGGGGCCGTTTCGAGACGGTGAGCGGTGTCGCTGAGCCCGGCGAGGTGCAGCCACGCCGGGGTGTACACGCGCGCCAGCCAGTCCATGGCCAGCCAGCCACGCCAGATGTCCAGGCCGTCGTGGGCGGTCCCGATAGTGCGCGTGAGGTACGGGCGCAGCCGCTGGCGGGGCCCCTGCTCGAGCCCGTCGTTGAGCGCGATGCACATCGCGCGCAGGCCCGGACTCACGCAGATGGGCTGGTCAGAGTGGGGCTCTCCGGCGAGGTAGCTGACCCACTCCATGGCGCACCGGCCGTCACCCGGTGAAGCGTGGGTTCCGTAGGCGAGGATGTAATCGCTGCTCATCAAGGCCTCCCGTCGGCTGCGGTGCGTGAGCCTTGCATTGTGGCGCGCCGGAGGCCCGAGCGCCACCGGTCAGCGATGAAGAGGGGTCACATGGCCACTTCGGAGTTGGTCATCGCCGTCCGCGAGCGCGGGAGATCGAAGTGCTCGATGGGCGTGGCGGCGTTCCGGGCCAGCGCCACGAAGATCTTCTTGCGCCACATCGCCATGCCCTTGGCGTTGGTGGGGACGATCGTCATCTTGGAGACGAAGTAGGACGCGTGCTCGAGGTCGAGATTGCGCTCCAGGAAGCCGAGCTTTCGGGCCAGTGCCAGCGCCTCGGGGACGTTCCAGCCGTCGCGATAGCCGACGCGGATGTTGATGTGAGTCACCTTGAACAGGCCCTTGCCCAGCCGCTCGGAGCTGAACCGGTCGTCCCGGTCGACGCGCGGGATGCTCACCGGTGTGATCGAGACGATGAGGACCCGCTCGTGGATGGCGTGGTTGTGCTCGACGAGTGTGCGCAGCGCGAGCGGGGTCGTCGCGCTGCCGGGGCTGAGGTAGATGGCGGTGCCGGGCAGCCGGATGATCGGCGGCTTGGCCTCACACAGGCCCTCCAGGAACTCGTTGAGCGGTCCCTCGACCTGGGTGCGGCTCTTGGTGACGATGTCGCGGCCCCGGCGCCAGGTCATCATCACGACCGCGATCACCAGGCCCACGGCCAGCGACAGGTACGCGCCGTCGGCGATCTTGGCCAGGTTGGAGGTGAAGAAAGCCACCTCGACGGTGAGGAACAGCACACCGAGAATGGCCAGACGCCATTTCGGTGTCCGCCACAGCGCCCGCGCGACGGCCAGGAACAGGATCGTGTTGAGGATGAAGGTCCCGGTCACGGCGACCCCGTAGATGTCGCCCAGGCGGTTGGAGTTCTGGAAGACGAGGATGAGCGTCGCCACCCCCGCGCACAACAACCAATTGATGAGGGGCACGTAGATCTGGCCCTCGAGGTTCGAGGTGTGGATGATCCGTAGCCGCGGGAGGAAGCCGAGCTGGACGGCCTGCTTGGCCACGCTGAAGGAGCCGGTGAGCGCGGCCTGGGACGCGATGATCGTGGCCAGAGTGGCCAGCACCACCATCGGGACCAGCATGCTGTGCGGGATGAGCTGGAAGAACGGATTGAAGGACGGACTGTTCACGCTGCGCGGGTGCGAGAGGATGAACGCCGCCTGGCCCAGGTAGGAGAGCATCACCGCCGGGAACACGACCCCGAACCAGGTCATCCGGATGGGGGAGGCGCCAAAATGGCCCCGGTCGGCGTAGAGCGCCTCCGCGCCGGTGCAGCAGAGGACCACCCCGCCGAGGGTCAGCCAGGCGTAGACGCCGTGATCGATCATGAACCGGACCGCCCACACGGGCGACAGGCCCTGCACGACGCCCGGGTGCTGGACGACCTGGTTGAGGCCGGCCACCGCGATCACGGCGAAGAAGATGAGGATCACCGGTCCGAATAGCCAGCCCACCGCACCGGTGCCGAACCGCTGGACGGCGAACAGACCCACGAGGATGGCCAGCGAGAGCGGCACGACGAGCTGGGCCAGGCTCGGACTGACCACGTTGAGGCCGCCGATGGCCGAGGTGACCGAGATCGCCGGGGTGATCATGCCGTCGCCGAAGAACAGCCCCGCCCCGAAGATGCCCAGGGTCACCAGGATGAACGTGCGGCCGATCCGTTTGCGCTTGACCAGGGCGGTGAGAGCCATGATCCCGCCGTCCCCGTGGTTGTGGGCGCGCATGATGAAACCGGCGTACTTGAGCGACACCTCGACCATCAGCGTCCAGAAGATCAGGGAGGCAATCCCGTAGACGCCGGCCACGGTGGCGTGCGCGGCGTTGCGGTGTGCGGTGAAGATGAATTGCTCGGTGTAGAGCGGGCTGGTGCCGATGTCGCCGAAGACGATCCCGAGGGCCCCCAGCGCCAGCACGGCCTTGCCGGCATGCGCGACGACGTCGCGGTCGTCGTCGGTGGCAGCCCGCATGGCCGCCGAGGGCGCGCGCTCCCTGGGGGCTGTGGGCTGCACCGGCCAGTGGCCGAGCTTGTGGGCCGCCTCGTTGAAGTTGCGCTTGGCGGGGCGCGCGGGCGGCTCGGCGACGGCGGCCGCGCCTTCGGCCTTGGAAGCCGCTTTGGGCGCAGTCCACCGAGTTTGCATGCCCTCATCCTCGGCGGCCGCGCGTCAAGGACCTGTGCAGGAAGATCCCCTGCGTATACAGATGTTGTGAAGACGCCCGCCGGGCGCTAGGTCACATCTCGACCTGAGAGCCCGTCATCACGGTCCGGGAGCTGGGCAGGCGGAAGTGGTCGATCGGGCTGGTGGCATTGCGCGCCATCCCGATGAACAACTGCTTGCGCCAGCGCGACATCCCGGGGTCGGTGGTGGGCACGATGGTCATGCGCGAGACGAAGTAGGAGGCGTGCTCGAGGTCGAGGTTGCGGTCCAGGAACCCGCGCTTGCGGGCCTCGGCCAGCGCCTCGGGGACGTTCCAGCTGTCGTGGTAGCCGACGCGGACGGTGATGTGGGCGATCTTGAACAGGCCCTTGCCCAGGCGCTCGGAGACGAAGCGGTCGGGCTTGTCCACCCGCGGGATGCTCACCGGGACCATCGAGACGATCACCACCTTCTCATGGAAGGCGTGGTTGTGCTCCACCTGGGCCCGCAGCGCCAGCGGGCAGGTCTCCTTGCCCGGATTGAGGAAGATGGCGGTGCCGGGGAGGCGCACGATCGGCGGCTTGGCGTTGCACAGGCTCTCCAGGAACTCGCCGAGCGAGCCCTCGTGCGTGGTCCGGTTGCGCGTGACGATGTCGCGGCCCTTGCGCCACGTGACCATGACCGTGGCCACGATCACTCCGACGCACAGGGGCAGCCATGCCCCGTGGCTGACCTTGGAGAGGTTGGAGGTGAAGAACGCCACCTCGATGGTGTAGAAGACGGCGCCGAGCAGGGCCAGCTTCCACTTCGCGGTCCCCCACAGCGAGCGGGCGACGGCCAGGAACAGCGTCGTGTCCAGGATGAAGGTGCCGGTCACCGCCACGCCGTAGATGTCGGCGAGGTGGCTGGAGCTGCGGAACACGAGCACGAGGGTGACCACGCCGGTGCACAGGGCCCAGTTGATGAGCGGGACGTAGATCTGGCCCTCGAGCTCTGAGGTGTGGACGATCCGAAGTCGCGGGAGGAAGCCGAGCTGGACGGCCTGCTTGGCCACGCTGAAGGAGCCGGTGAGGGCAGCCTGGGAGGCGATGATGGTGGCGGCCGTGGCCAGGAACACGAGCGGTAGGCGTCCCCAGCTCGGCGCCAGGAGGTAGAACGGATTCGCCCGAGCGGCGTGGTCGTGGAGGATGAGCGCGCTCTGGCCGAGGTAGTTGAGCATCACCGCGGGCAGGACGATCGAGAACCAGGTGGCGCGGATCGGGCCGGCACCGAAGTGGCCGCGGTCGGCATACAGCGCCTCGGCGCCGGTGACGCACAGGACGACCCCGCCCAGGGTCAGCCACCCGTCGACGCCGTGGTCGATCATGAACCGCGCCGCCCAGGTCGGCGACAGACCCTGGACGACGCCGGGGTGCTGCGCGACCTCGACCAAGCCGAGGGCGGCGATGATGAAGAACCAGACGAGGATGACCGGCCCGAACATCCAGCCCACTGCGCCGGTGCCGTAGCGCTGGACCGCGAACAGGCCCACCAGGATCGCCAACGAGATGGGGATCACGAGGTGCGACAGGCTCGGAGTGGCGACCTTGAGGCCCTCGACGGCTGAGGTGACGCTGATCGCCGGCGTGATCATGCCGTCGCCGAAGAACAGGCCGGCCCCGAGGAGGCCGAGCGTCACCAGTGCCGCCGCGCGGGGGACCTTGCGGCGCTGGATGAGCGCGCTGAGCGCCATGATCCCGCCGTCCCCGCGGTTGTGGGCGCGCATGATGAACCCGGCGTACTTGACCGAGACCTCCATGATCAGCGCCCAGAAGATCAGCGAGGAGATGCCGTAGACGCCCGCGATCGTCGGGCGCGCGGCGTCGGCGTGCTGGGTGAAGATCGTCTGGACGGTGTAGAGCGGGCTGGTCCCCAGGTCCCCGTAGACGATCCCCAGGGCACCCAGCGCGAGGACCAGTTTGCCGGCGTGTGCGACGACGTCGCGCTCATCGTCGGAGGCGGCGCGGATCGCGGCCGATGGGCCGGTGTCCTTCTTCGGGCGCGCCTCGGCGGTGACCGGCCAGTACCCGAGCTTGTGGGCCGCCTCGTTGAAGTTGCGCTTGACCCCGGCCTTGGGTCCGTTGGCGGGCGGCACGACGGGCGCCCCATCGGTGGGCGGAGCATCGATCTTGTGGGCCCCCTCGGAGAGGACGCGCCGGTCCGCCGTGGGGATCCCCCCCTTGGCTGGGCCGCGCTCAGGGCCGGCCATGTGGTGTGCCCCTAAGGGTTGTATGCACTTGAAACATCCACGATAGCGGCACGTTTCCGTGCATCATCCATGGGCCTCCGACCACTGATCGTCCCGCCTGGGCATCCTTTCCGCAAGCTCACCTTAACTCACCCCGCGAAGCGGTATCCGACTCCGGGATCCGTGCGGATGTGGTGATGGCCGCTCGCTCCTCCCTCGGCGCCCGCGGGCTCGATCTTGCGCCGCAGGTTGGCGATGTGGGCGCGCAGGACCTGGGTGTCATCCGCGTAGCCCACGCCCCATACCGAGGTGAGCAGTTCGCGGTGGGTCATCAGCCGCCCGCGGTTGCGCGCCAGGAGCCGCAACAGGTCGAACTCGGTGGGGGTGAGATGGACCTCCTCGCCGGCGAGAGTGACGACGCGCGAGGCCAGGTCCACGCTCAGATCCCCGGAGGTGATCAGGCTCTCCTCGCGCTCGGGGCCGACGCGGCGAAGGCTCGCCTGCAGGCGAGCGATGAGCTCCCGGGGCCCGAACGGCTTGGTGACGTAATCGTCGGCGCCTGCTGCCAGCGCCCGGACCTTGGCGTCCTCCTCGCCCACGGCCGACAACAGGATGATGGGCATGTCGCTCCACTCGCGCAGGCGCCGGCAGAGCTCCACGCCGTCGATGTCGGGCAGGACGAGGTCCAGGATGGCGGCCGCGGGGCGCGACACCGCGGCCACGTCAAGGGCCTCCTCCCCGGTGCTGGCCGGGAGGGCCTCAAAGCCGTTGTCGCGCAGGATCACGCGCAGCGCGCGAAGGATCTGCTGCTCGTCGTCGCAGACGAGGACCTTCGGCTTGGAGGGCGTGCTCATGGGGTGGCCGTGGCCGCACCGACGGGCTGGTGCTCCTCCACCGGCAGCAGCACGTAGAAGGTGGTGCCCTGGCCGGGGAACGACTGGACGGTGATCGAGCCCCCGTTGGCCTCGACAAATCCCTTGACGATGGCCAGCCCCAGGCCCGAGCCGGTCCACGCCAGGGAGCCCACGTTGCGCCCGCGGTAGAAGGGCTCGAAGATCCGTTCCTGCTCGGCGGCGTCGATTCCGGGACCCTGGTCGGTGATGCTGATCAGGACGCCCTCCCCGGCGGTCCCTCCGCCGCGCCGGGCATGGACCACGACCGGCAACCCGCCGCCGTAGCGGCCGGCGTTCTCCAGCAGGTTGGCGAAGGCGCGCTCGAGCTGGGCGGCGTCGGCCCGGATCTCCGGCACGTCCGGATCGACGGTGACGCGCACGTCGATCGGATCCCCCCGCAGCCCCTCGGCGGCGGCGGAGACGAGATCCTCGATCGAGACCCAGTCAGACCGCGGCGTGGCGCTGCCCGCCTGCAGGCGTGAGAGGGCGAGCAGGTTGTCCACGAGGCCCGCCAGCCGCGTGCCCTCCTCGACCACGGCGGCGCTGAGCTCGGACCGCTCCTGGCTGGTGAGCGAATCCGCGCCGAGCGCGTGCCCGGCGGCGACGACCGCGGTCAGCGGAGTGCGCAGGTCGTGGGAGACGGTGCGCAGCAGCGCCGTCTTGATGTCGTCGGAGCGGCGCAGGGCCGCCGTCTCGACCAGCTCGGCCTGCATGGCGTCGCGGCGCTGGGCGATGGCGACGAGCGCCTCCAGCGTGGGGACGACCTGGGTCCGCAGCCGCTGCTCGGTGTCGGGTGGGAGATGGGCGGGGACGAGGAGCGTCGCCATCCGCTCACCGTCGATCCCTCGTAGCGCGAACGCCGTCCGCCGCGGGTCGGCCGGCGCGGATGCCGTGGCGTGGCCCGAGACGGGCTCGATCGCCGCCGAGGTCAGCTCCAGGGCCTCGGCCACTCGTCGCCCCGCGCTGGCCAGGGCGGCCTGCGTGTCCTCACCGAGCAGGAGCTCGTGGGCCAGCGCCGCCGCCAGATCGGCCTCGGCGCGCCGGCGCTCGGCCTCCTGAGCCCGGGACCGGGCGAGCTCGGCCAGGGCGCTGGCGAACAGGGCCACGATCGTGAACGCGGCCAGCGCCACCCAGTTGCGGCCGTCGACGATCGTGAACTTGCCGGTGGGGGGAATGTGGAAGAAGTTGAAGGACGCCGCGCTGAGCAGCGAGGTGAACAGACCCAGCGCGATCCCCCAGTAGGTCGCGACGAGGAGCACCGCAGGCAGGTAGACCACGCTCAGCGACACCACCGGCGCGATCTTGCGCAGGAAGTAGATGGCCAGCGTGGCGAGCGCCACCGAGCCCACCGCAGCGGCAATCCCGGTGCTGCGCTGGGGCCGCTGGCGGCCCAGCGTCGCGGCCCCCAGTTGCGTCGTCCAGTCGCGGATCGCCGACCGGCTCATGCCGGGGGTCGTCCGAGGGGTGGCCATCACTGGGCCTCCCCGGACATCTATGCCCCTCCGTAGGAGCCCGGTGGCGCCGCCGCGGTCCGGGTGTCGGCGATCTGCTGGAGCAGCGACGAGGGGCTCGTGCCGCCCAGCACGCGCAGCCGCGGTAGGCGGAACGGGTCGTTGGATGGCCCGGCCCAGCCGGGGACGACGGTGGTGGAGCCGACGTAGCCGGCGGAGCGCACGGCGTCGATCACCGTCGTGTCGTAGTGGCCGGAGGGGTAGCAGAACCAGTTGACGGGGACCCCGTAGCGGCGCTGGATCGTCTTGCGCGCGGTGTCGATCTGGTAGCGCAGCTGCGCGGCGTCCAGAGTGATGAGGTCGGCGTGGCTGATGCCCTGGGTGTCCAATTCCCACCCGGAGTCGACCATCGACTTGACCTCGCCGGTCGTCAGCCCGCCCTGCGAGGGGGGCAGGCCGCTGAGCTGGATGTTCTCATCGGCGACCCAGCCCATCCTGCGCAGCACCGGCAGCGCCTCGGCGTACTGCGAGTGGTAGCCGTTGTCGAAGGTGATGACGATCGGCCGGCCCGCCGGGAGCTTGGCGCCCTTGGTCCAGTAGGCCTGGAGCTGGTCCAGGGTGACCGCCCGCCACCCGGCCTGCTTGAGGGCCTGCATCTGGGCCGCGAACTCCTGGGGCTGAACGTACAGGCCGGGGAACGGGGCGCCCCCCGGAGGCGCGGCGATGACGTGGTACATCAGGACCGGCACCGAGGTCGTGCCGCGCACCCCGGTCGCGGGCCCCAGGACCGCGGCGGTCGACGCGCCGCGCGTGTGGCGCCCGGCAACGTGCCGGTGTCGGGCTGGGGCATGGGCGGTGGTGGGCGTCGACGTGCTCCTGGACGAGGCCGTGCCGGCGTCGCCGCTGCTGCCACTGGCCGACGCGATGGCTACCGCGACGGCGATCACGACGACGCCGAGGGTGGCCCCGATTCCCGCCCGGCGGCGGATCCGCCGGCGCCGGCGTGCCTGTGCGCGCTGGTCCCGGCGCCTCTGAAGTTCTTCGGCATCCATCGGCGATCGAGCCTATAGATTGCCACGGGGTGCCGACCGCATCGGACACGCTGACCGTGCGCTCGGGCGAGGTGGGGCTGTTGGTGCGCAGCACCGGCCGGCCCGACCGCCCGACGCTCGTGCTCATTCACGGTTACCCGGACACCCAGACGATGTGGGCGCCGGTGGTGGAGCGCCTGGCCGAACGGTTTCACGTCGTCACCTACGACGTGCGGGGCGCCGGCGGCTCCAGCGCGCCGCGCGGAAGCGCCGCCTACCGCCTCGACCGGCTTGCCGACGACTTCGACGCCGTCTGCAGGGCCGTGGCGCCGTCAGACCCGCTTCGCCCGGTGCACCTGGTGGGGCATGACTGGGGCGGGATCCAGGGCTGGGAGTTCGTGACCCGTCCGCGCTTTGCCGGACGGGTGGCGTCGTTCACCGCGATCGCCGGGCCCGCGCTGGGGCAGGTACTCGGCCCCACCAGCCCCACCCGCGCCGCCTTGCGCCGCCGCGACCTCCGGGGCGCGCTCGAGCGGGCCCGGCGGTCCTGGTACATCCTGCCGCTGTGCCTGCCCGGCGGTCCGACCCTGATGTGGAAGGTCGCCCTGGGCGGTGGCCGCTGGCGGCAATGGCTGCGCCTGGTGGAGGGGCTGCCCGTCGACGATGCCTACCCGGCGGCGACGGTGTCCGCCGATGCGCGGGCCGGCGCCAACCTCTATCGCGCCAACATTCCGCACCGTCTGATCCGGTCTCACCCGCCCGCGTACGCACACGCGCCCGTCCAGCTCATCGTCCCCACCCGCGACCGCTTCATCTCCGCCTCCTACTACGACGCGGCGGCGCGGGTGGCGCCCGGGCTGCGCCGCCGCGAGGTGCCGGGATCGCACTGGGCCCCGCGGACCCAGCCCGAGCTCATCGCCGGCTGGGTGGCCGAGTTCGCGCAGGAAACGGAGGCGGCCGGCCGCGCCGGTTGAGGGGCACCGGGGAAGGAGTCGGGGCGCTTGGCGCGAAACGCACGGGCATGCTCCTCAAACACCGCTCCCCGGGGATCGACGCCACGTCCGTGCAGCCACGCGCCGGGCTGGAGCACCTCGATCGCAAATCGATTTCAGTACTGCGCTGGCTCAACGCCAACCACGTGGATTACGTGCTGGTGGGGCCCGTCGCGCGCGCCATCCGAGGCGACCATGCGGCCACCGGCCCGGTGGCGATCGTCCCGGCTCCCTACAGCCGCAACTGGGACCGGCTCACCCGAGCGCTGGTCGACGAGCACGCCGGGCTGCGCAGCGATCGCGGCCTGCCGGGCTCCACCGAGCGCGGCGACGCGGTGACGGTCAAGCTGACGCCCGACAAGCTGGCCCGAGGCCGGCGCTGGATGCTCCGCTTCGGCGAGTTCGACCTCGACGTCGAGGGCGCGGGAGCCCGCGCGGCGGGGGCACGGAACGCCGGTCAAGCTCACGCGGGGGACGACGGGACCCACCCGACCCGGGCGCCCCGATACCAGGAGCTCCTCTATGAGGCCAACCGTGTCGAGGTCGCCGACGGCATCTCCGTCGAGGTCGCGTCGCCCGAGGACCTCGAGCACTTCTCGCACGTGCGCCGCACCGGGACCGCTCCCGAGTTCGTCGTCACGCGCAACGCCGCGACCGGGGCCGCGCCAGAGGCCGGCGCCGAGGGGCCCGCGCCCGAGTCCGAGAGCTCGGGCACCGCGTCTGAGGCCGGCTCGGACTCCTGACGCTGCCGCGCCGCTGAACGCTGCGCATTCTTAGGTACGGCGGGGCGGGCACGGCTACGCTTTGTCCATGCCTAGACGCGCCAGGACGGCACTGATCGGGGCGGCGACGGGGGTCGCACTTCTGGCCGCCGTCTGGTACGCCGCCCACTACATCGCGCCGGTCCGCGCGGCGGACGCGTCGGTCCTGAACGGGTTCGTCGATCTCACCCGGCCGCGGCTCGATCGCCTGACCACGTTCATCGCGGACCTATGCAATCCGAACGAGTACCTGTTCCTGGCGTCGCTGCCGGTCATCGTCGCGCTGGTGCGCGGGCGTCCGCGCGTGGCGGCGATGCTCGCCATCGTCCTGTTATGCGCCAGCGAGACCACCCAGTTGCTCAAGCCGCTGCTGGCCGGTCCGCGCGACGAGGTCCATTGGGTCCCGATCGGCTCCGCCTCGTGGCCGAGCGGTCATGCCACGGCGGCGATGTCGCTGGCGCTGTGCTCAGTGATCGCGGCTCCGGCCCGCCGTCGCCCGGCGGTGGCGGCGGCAATGGCGGCGTTCGCCATCGCGGTGAGCTACTCGTTCCTGGAGCTGGGCTGGCACTACCCGTCCGATGTCCTCGGCGGATTCCTCGTTGCCGGCACTTGGACGCTGCTGGGGATTGCCGGCCTGTCGATCGTCGAGGCGCGGACCCTGGGGAACGCCGCCGAGGCCGCCCGCCCGCGCCGGGCCTCGTTCTCGGTGGGCGAGGCGCTGGCGCCGGTGGGGGTTCTGACGGGGGTGGCGTTCGTGCTGGCCGCGCTGATCGTCGTCCTGCGGCCCCACGAGGTGGTCGCCTACGTCCGCGACCACGAGGCGTTCGTCATCGGTGCGGGCGGCATCGGCGCCCTGGGCCTGTTGCTCGCCTCGGGCCTGACGCTGATGCTGCGCCGGACCTGACCGCTCGCTACCCGCGGTAGCGGCCGGGCTCCCACAGCGGCTCGTCGCCGTCGTTGGCGCCGCGGCTGAGGATGAACAGCAGGTCCGAGAGGCGGTTGAGGTAGCGAACGACCTCGGCGCTGACCTCATCGCCGCAGGCGATGGCAGCGCGTTCGGCGCGCCGGCACACCGTGCGGCACACGTGCAGATGGGCCGCCGCCTGCGTCCCGCCGGGCAGCACGAAGGACTTCAGGGGGGCGAGCGTCGCGTTGACCTCGTCGCAGCGCTCCTCCAGCCAGGTCGTCTGCTCGGGCAGGACCCGCAGTCGCTCGCGGGTCGCTTCTGGGTTCTCCGGCGCCGCGATGTCGGCACCCACGTCGAACAGATCGTTCTGGACGTGGGCCAGCCACTCGGCGTAACCCTCGGGCATGCCGTCGATCGTCAGTGCGACGCCGATCTGAGCGTTGAGCTCGTCGATCGTCCCGTAGGCCTCGATCCGGGCGTGGGTCTTGGGCACCCGGCTCATGTCGCCCAGGTGGGTCTCGCCACCGTCGCCGAGGCGGGTGTAGATGCGGGTGAGGTTGACGGTCATCGCTGCGGCCGTCCCCAGTCTACGGCGGGCGCGGTAGGATGGGCGCGTTCGCAGGTCGGTGGCATGGGAAGCCGGTGCAAGTCCGGCGCGGACCCGCCACTGTGATCGGGGACGTCAGCGCACGACGGTGCCACTGGCCGGCAGCGAGCCGGCCGGGAAGGCGTGGCTGATAGGCCCGAGAGCCAGGAGACCAACCTCCGACCATCACGCCAATAAGCCCTCGTGGAAAGGGGTGGCCCTCCATGAAGTACAGACAGTTCGCAGCTCTCGGCGGTGTCGTCGCCGCACTCGCAGTCGCACTCACCGCTCCGGCGCTCGGCGCCGGTCCCGGTGTCACGGTTCGCGTCGAAGGGGTCAAGCACACGCTGCTGGCGGCCACGGTCGCGCATGCCGAGTCGGGGTCGATCACCGAGGCCGGCACGCCCAAGGGATCGTGCCCTGGCAGCTCCGCCGCGGGCTACTTTGACTCCGCCACCCATCATCACTGGAACGGCAGCTTCTCGAGCGGCCTGGGCGTCGAGGTCACCACCGTGCTCGGCGAGACCCACAAGTTCAGCGCCAAGGGCTTCTACTGGGGCATCTGGGTCAATGGGAAGTTCGCTTCCGCGGGCCTATGCGACCTCAAGCTCAAGCCCGGCGACCAGCTGCTGCTGGCGCCCGCGCCGGGCAGCGGCACCACGTTCCCGATCAACCTGACCGCGCCGGCGACGGCCAAGGTGGGCCGGCCCTTCATCGTCAAGGCCTCCTACTTCAAGACGACCAAGGGCAAGGCCACGACGCTGAAGGGGGTCAAGGTCAGTGACGGTGTCAACGTCACCGACAACCACGGCACGACGACGGTCACCGCCCACAAGACGGGCACCGTCACCCTGACCGCCACGCTCAAGGGCTTTGTCCGCGCCGAGGCGACGGTCAAGGTCAGCAAGTAGCGGGTGAGCACCCGACCCCGGTGGTGAAGCTCCGAGCCTGGACCGCAGTCGCCGCGCTGGCCGTCGTGCTGGCGTGTGGCGGCTGCGGGCTGGGCCCCGGAGCTCCCACCAAGGGCGTCAGCCTCACCGTCACGGGCCAGTTCGGCGCGCGTCACGTCTCGACGGTGTCCCGCGGCAAGGTGCCCGGCTCAGAGACCGTCATGCGCATGCTGGAGCGGTCCTTCAAGGTCTCCACGCGCTACGGGGGCGGCTTTGTCGAGTCGATCGACGGGCTCGCCCCCAGCGGCAGCCAGACCGACTGGTTCTACTACGTCAATGGGGTGCAGGCGCCCAAGGGCGCCGCCACCACCGCGGTGCACGCCGGCGACCACGTGTGGTGGGATCTGCACGACTGGAGCGCGACCGAGAGCATCCCCGCGGTCGTCGGATCCTTCCCCGAGCCGTTCACCAACGGCATCGGCGGCAAGCGCTACCCGGTCACGCTCGAGTGCGCCTCCAACGTCAACGCCGCATGCACGCAGGTGGGAAAGGCGATGTCGGCCGTGCACGTCCCCGCCTCCAGCCAGCTGCTGGGGACCGGGTCCGGCCCATCGACGCTGGGCATCGTCGTCGGCACCTGGAGCGAGATCCGCCCTGAGGTGGCAGCCGAGCTAGTCGCCCACGGCCCGGGCGCCAGCGGCGTCTACGCCCGGTTCGCGGGCTCTCGGGGCAACACGCTGCAGCTGTTGGATCCGAACGGGCAGGTGGCCCGGACGCTCGGGGCCGGGGCCGGCCTGATCGCGGCCACCGCGGACAGCTCCTCGGTTCCCACGTGGATGATCACCGGCACAGACACCGCGGGCGTGCTCGCGGCTGCCCGTGCGCTCACGCCGCAGGCGCTGCACGATCACTTCGCCCTCGCCGTCGATGGCGCCGCGCGGGTCCCGGTTCCGGTTACGGCGTCGCCATGATCTACCGGCGGCGCGCCAGCCCGCTGCACAGCGCGCGCGCCGGCGCCGGGTGCGCCTACTGTCTGGCGCTGGGCATCGCCGCGCTGATGGCCTCCAACCCGATCGTCCTCGGCGCGGTCGCGCTCGCGGTCCTGAGCGCCGGTGCGCTCGCCGGGGTGGGGCGCCCGCTGGTCCGCGCCGCGCTGTGGGGGGTGCCGGTGGCGCTGGTCGTCATGCTCATCAACGCGCTGGTGAGCCGCGACGGGCTGACGGTCATCATCCGCCTCGGCGACCTGCCGCTGCTGGGCCACACCGACGTCACGCTCGAGGCCACGGTCTACGGGGCGATCCTCGGCTTGCGCGCCGTCGCCCTGATCCTCTGTGGCCTGCTCTACACGCTCGCCGTCGACCCCGACGAGGTGCTGCGGCTGTTTCGCCGGGTCTCGTTTCGCTCCGCGCTCTCGGCGACGCTCGCGACCCGCATGGTGCCGATCCTCGTGCGCGACGGCCGCCGCCTGGCCGAGGCGCAGCGCTGTCGGCCCGGGCCGCCCCCGTCGCGGTTGATGCTGATGCGCGCCGCTTGCACCGGCGTACTGGACCGGGCCCTCGACGTCGCCGCCGCACTCGAGGTCCGCGGCTACGGCGCCGCACGGCGCCCGCCGGCCTACCGGGCTGCGTATTCCCGCCACGACGTGGCGTTCATGACCGCCGCGCTCCTGGTGGTGGCGGTGTCGATCGCAGCGCGCGTGAGCTCCGCCGCGGCCTTCTCCGCCTACCCGGAGCTGCACGTCGCCGCCGGGCCCGGGGCGCTGGCGCTGGCCGGCGCGCTGGTGGTGGCGGCTCTGGCCCCGTTCGCCGATCGCCGGGGGCTCAGACGATGACCGCCGTCTCGCTGGAGCACGTCACCTACACGTATCCCGGGACGGTCGCGCCCGCGTTGCGGGACGTGTCGTTGGACATCGCGCCTGGGGAGCTGGTGCTCGTGGCCGGCGGCTCGGGGTCGGGCAAGTCGTCGCTCCTGCGCGCGATCAGCGGCCTGGTCCCGCACTTTCACGGCGGCACGTTCGCCGGTCGCGCCACGGTCGCGGGGATGGATACGCGTGACCACGGCCCCGGCGAGCTGGCCCAGGCGGTGGGCACCCTGTTTCAGGACCCCGAGACCCAGGTGGTCAGCGGGACCGTGCGCGCCGAGCTCGCCTTCGGGTTGGAGAACCGCGGCCTGTCGCCGGCCGAGGTGGCGCGGGGAGTGGAGGAGGCGGCGCTGGCGCTGGCCATCGACCAGCTGCTGGACCGCTCCACCGCCGAGCTGTCGGGCGGGGAGCTCCAGCGGGTGGCGCTGGGCGCCGCCCTGGCCGGGCGCCCGCGGGTGGTGGTGCTCGACGAGCCGACCTCGCAGCTGGACCCGGTCGCCGGGGACGAGCTCATCGGCCTGCTGCGCCGCGTCAACGACGACTCCGATGCGACGATCGTGCTCGCCGAGCATCGTCTCGAGCGCTGCCTGGGTGCGGCCGACCGGGTCGTCGCCCTCGCCGGCGGACGCATCGTCTGCGACGCGGCACCGGCCGAGTTCCTGGAGTGGGCGGCCCGCGAGGCCCCCACACTGCAGACCCCGGGCGCGCGGCTGCTGTCGTCAGTGGGGTTGGCCCCCGTGCCTGGAGTCAAGCGGGCTCGCGCCGCGCTGCGCCGGGCCGACATGCTCCCCGCGGCCGAGGACGCGCAGCGGTGGTCGCCGCCGCCGCGGCAGGGATGGCGGGCGCGTCGCCGTGCTGCGGGCGCCGCGTCTGAGCCCGCGCTGGCCTTCGCGCACGTGTGGCACGAGCTGCGCGCCGGTCCGGCGATCCTGCGCGACGTGTCGCTCACGGTGGCGCCGGGCGAGCGGATGGCACTGATGGGGCGAAACGGCGCGGGCAAGTCGACCCTGCTGCGCCACGCCGCGGGCCTGCTGGCGCCCACTCGCGGCACGGTGCGCTCTGCGGGGCGCGTCGCCCTGCTGCTGCAGAACCCCACCGACTACCTCGTGCACGAGACGGTCACCGCCGAGGCGCCCGCGGGGGCGTTGGCGGCGATGGGGCTGAGCGGCGAGCAGTTCGCCGGGCGCAACCCGCGCGATCTGTCGGGCGGCGAGAAGCAGAGGCTGGCCCTGGCAGTGGTACTGGGTGACACCGATGATCCGCATGACGCCCCGGCGGTGGTGTGCCTGGACGAGCCCACGCGGGGCATGGACCGCGATCACAAGCAGCAGCTCGCCGAGCTCCTGACGGGGTTGGGCGCCGCGGTGATCGTGGCCACGCACGATCCCGAGTTTGCGGCCGCGTTCGCGCGACGGGTGGTGCTGCTGGCCGACGGCGCTCCGATCGCAGACGGCAGCGCAAGCGAGGTACTGGCGGGCGGAAGCTACTTCGCCACCGAGACGGCCCGGATCCTGGGCGGCGCCGGCGGGGCGCTGACTCCGGCCGACGGCGCTGCGCTCGTCGCGCAGCGCTCCGGAGCGCGGGAGGCGATCGTATGAGTTGGCAGATCGGCGCCTTCGGCCTGCTCGCCGTGGCTCTGGCGGGCGGCTTCGCCTGGTACGAGCGCGCACGGCCCGATGCCCGGATCGTCGCCCTGGTGGGGACGCTGGCGGCGTTCGCGGCGCTGGGTCGGATCGCGTTCGCCGCCGTGCCCAACGTCAAGCCGACCACCGACATCGTCCTCATCGCCGGCTACGCGTTGGGCGGAGCCCCGGGGTTCGCCATCGGCGCGCTGGCTGCGCTCACCTCCAACTTCTTCTTCGGCCAAGGCCCATGGACCCCGTGGCAGATGGCGGCCTGGGGGGCCACGGGAGTACTCGGCGCCGCGCTGGCGTGGGGCATGCGCGCGCGCACCGGCGTGCCGCACGCGCGGGCGATGGGGCGCTGGCCGCTGGCGATCGTGTGCTGCGTGGCCGGCTTTGCCTTCACCGTCATCCAGGACGTGGGCGACTGGGTCTCCTTCAGCGACCACAGCCTCCGCCAGTTGGGGGTGTACGTTGGGCAGGGGCTGGGCTTTGACGCGCTGCACGCCGCCGGATGCCTGGGCTTCGCGCTTGCCCTCGGGCCGGCTTTGACGCGCTCGATCCAGCGCTTCGCGCGGCGGACCGAGGTCATCTGGCTCCCGTCTGAGGGCATGGTGGCGCCGGTCTTGGTGGCGGTCATGGCCGCGGCTGCGCTGGGATCGCTGGGCGGGCCCGCCACGGCGGCCCGGGCGGCGGTGACCTCGCCCTCGTCGCTCAGCGCTGCGGCGGCCAACTACCTGCTGGGCTCCGAGAACGCCGACGGCGGCTTCGGACCCGCGCCGGGCCAGCCATCCGACCAGCTGTACGCCGGGTGGGCGGCACTGGGCCTGGCCTCCGCCGGGCACGACCTCAACACCTTGGGCGACGCCCAGAGCCTCATGCACTACATCAGCGGCGGGTCCGCGACCGGGGATGTCGGCGCGCTGGAGCGGACCATCCTCGTGGCGCGAGCGGCGAGCGCGTCGGCGCGCTCGTTCGGCGGCCGGGACCTGATCGCGGCGCTGCAGCGCCGCTTCCGCGGCGACGGCTCGATCTCGGGTCAGGTCAACCTCACCGCGTTTGCGGTGCTGGCGCTGCGTGCTGACGGGGTGTGGCCGAGCTCCCGGACGCTGCGCTGGCTGGTTCGCCAGCAGGACGCCGACGGCGGCTTCAGCTTCTCGGGCGCCGGGGGTTCGAGCGACGTCGATGACACCGGGGCGGCGCTGGAGGCGCTCGCCGGCGATGGCGCCGCCGCGCATGCGATGGCGCGGGCGGTGGCCTTCCTGCGCCGCCAGCAGGACCGCGACGGCGGCTTTCCCTCCCAGCCCGGGATGGGCTCCAACGCCCAGTCGACGGCGTGGGCCGTCCAGGGGCTCGACGCGGCGGGGGTATCGCCGGTGAGCCTGCGGCGCGGCGGCGCGGTCTCCCCGCTGGCCTACCTCGACTCGCTGGTGGGGGCCAACGGCGCGGTGCGCTACAGCCGGGGCGTCACCCAGACCCCGGTGTGGGTGACCGGCGAGGCACTGATGGCGATGGAGGGCAAGCCGCTCCCGATCGCCGCGCCGCCCCCGCCGGCCGCGCCCGCGGCGTCCGCTTCGCCGCCTGCGACCTCGCCGACGCACGCCGCCTCGCGCTCCCCGCACCGTTCAGCGCCCCCAGCCGCCTCGCCCTCGGGCGCCGCGAACCGTGCGTCTGCGCACACAGCGCCCCGCGGGCCTGGCCCACCCCGCCGGTCCTCAGCGGCGCTCCGGTCAATAGCCAGAAATCAGGTTCTTGCGGGGACATTCGCCGGCGCGGTCGGTGTCATAACGGCTCTGGCACTGGCGCCCGTCGGGCTGGGCTGAGCGCCGCGGCGCCGTCCACCGGCGCGGCCTCGCGACGCGCCACCCGGTACGCTGCACCGCCCGCATGCGGATCGGAGTCCCGAAGGAGACAACTGACGGCGAGCGCCGTGTGGCCCTGGTGCCTGAGGTCGTGGGCAAGCTCACGCGCGCCGCGAGCGAGGATGCCTCCGGGGCGGGCGAGGTCCGGGTGTTGGTGCAGCGTGGCGCCGGCGCCGGCGCGCTGATCGGAGATGAGGCGTTCGCCGAGGCGGGGGCGGAGCTCGTCGACGAGGCACCGTTTGACTGCGACGTGGTGGTCAAGGTGGCCGCGCCTGACGCCGGGGAGATCGGCCGGCTCGGGGCAGAGACGACGCTGATCGGGTTCCTGGGTCCGTTGACCAACGCCGATGGGGTGCAAGCGCTGGCGTCCGCCGGCGTGACCAGCTTCGCGATGGAGGCGATCCCGCGGATCAGCCGCGCGCAGTCGATGGACGCGCTGTCCTCGCAGGCCAACATCGCCGGGTATCGCTCGGCGTTGATCGGTGCGCAGGAGCTCGGCCGCTTCTACCCGATGCTGATGACGGCCGCCGGGACGATCCGGCCCGCGACCGTGCTGGTGTTGGGCGCGGGCGTCGCCGGCCTGCAGGCGATCGCCACCGCACGCCGGCTCGGGGCCGTGGTCCAGGGCTTTGACGTGCGCGCGGCGGTCAAGGAGCAGGTGGAGTCGCTGGGCGCGAAGTTCCTGGAGTTCGACCTCGGCGGCGACCTGGAGGGCACGGGCGGCTACGCCAAGGAGCTCACCCCCGAGCAGCAGGCCCGCCAGCAGGAGCTGATGGCCGAGGCGATTGGCAAGGTGGACGTGGTCATCACCACGGCGCTGGTGCCAGGGCGGCGTGCTCCGATCCTGGTCACCGAGGACGCGGTGCGCAAGATGAAGCCCGGGTCGGTGATCGTCGACCTCGCCGGCGAGGCCGGGGGCAACTGCGAGCTGTCAGAGCCCGGCGAGTCCGTCCTGCGCCACGACGTCAAGATCCTCGCCCCTCTGAACGTCCCCTCGACGATGGCCGAGCATGCTTCGCAGCTCTACGCGCGCAACATCCAGGCGCTGCTGGGACTGATGGTCGACGAATCCGGGCAACTGTCCTTGGACTTCGATGATGAGGTCATCGCCGGTGCGTGCATCACGCGCGGCGGCGAGATCGTGCACGAAGGCGCCAAGGCCGCCGCGACTTCCGCCAGCTAAGGAGACCAAACGTGGGCAACACCTTCGTCATTGACCTGTCGGTGCTGGTGCTGGCCGGGTTCGTCGGCTACGCCGTCATCTCCAAGGTCCCCAACACGCTGCATACGCCGTTGATGTCGGGGACCAACGCCATTCACGGGGTGGTGGTGTTGGGTGGGTTGTTGTTGATGCATATCGCCAGTGGCTGGTTTGAGCAGGTGCTGCTGGTGATCGCGGTGGCGTTCGGCACGATCAACGTGATCGGCGGTTTTCTGGTCACCGACCGGATGCTGGAGATGTTCAAGACCAAGGAACCACCGAGCGCGGAGGAGACGGCGGCGGCGCTGGAGGAAGACACCAAGTGATCGCGGCGGGCACGGTCTTCTTTCAGACCACCTATTTCATCGACGCGGCCTACATCGTTGCCTTCTCGCTGTTGATCTACGGGATGACGGGTCTGACCGGCCCGCGCACCGCCGTGCGGGGCAACAAGATCGCGGCGGTGGGGATGGCGGTGGCGGTGGTCGCGACGTTGCTGACGCCGGGGGTGTGGCACGGGACGGGCACGGTCATCCTGATCATCGTGGGCGTGGCCATCGGCACCGCGATCGGCGTCCCGGCGGCACGCCGGGTGCATATGACCGCGATGCCTCAGATGGTCGCGATCTTCAACGGGGTGGGCGGCGGCGCGGTGGCCCTGATCGCGTGGGTCGAGTTTCGCCATCACTTCGCGCCCGGCTTCTTCCCGCTGCGTACCGAGATCTTCGAGCTGTTCGGCGCGATCGTGGGGTCGATCAGCTTCTGGGGGTCCAATATCGCCTTTGCCAAGTTGCAGGAGATCCTGCCTGGGCGCCCGATCAAGCTGCCCGGAGCCAGTCAGACGATCTTGAACCTGGCGTTGTTCACGATCGCGGTGGTCAGCGCGATCATCCTGTTGGCCGGATCCCATTCCCAGGCGCTGTTCGTCGTCGGGATCCTGGGGGTCTCGGCGCTGCTGGGCAACATGGTGGTGTTGCCGATCGGCGGCGCGGACATGCCGGTGGTGATCTCGTTGCTCAACGCGTTCACGGGGCTGTCGGCGGCGGCGACCGGCGTGGCCTTGAACAACACGGTGATGATCGTGGCGGGGATGATCGTGGGGGCGTCGGGCACGATCCTGACCAACCTGATGGCCAAGGCGATGAACCGGTCGGTGCCGGCGATCGTGGCCGGCGGCTTCGGCGGGGCGGTGGCCGCGCCCGTGGGGCCGGCGTCCGAGACCGGCGGGACCGTGCGCTCCACCAGCGCCCAGGACGTGGCCATCCAGCTCTCCTATGCGCGCCAGGTGGTCATCGCCCCGGGCTACGGGATGGCGGTCGCCCAAGCCCAGCATGCCGTTCGCGAGCTCGAGCGCGCGCTCGAGGCCAAGGGCGTCACGGTCAAGTACGCGATCCATCCCGTCGCGGGGCGCATGCCGGGACATATGAACGTGCTCCTGGCCGAGGCCGACGTGCCCTATGACCTGCTGCGCGAGATGGACGACATCAACCCCGAGTTCCCCCGCACCGACGTGACGCTGGTCATCGGCGCCAACGACGTGACCAACCCGGCGGCCAAGAACGAGCCCGGCAGCCCGATCTACGGCATGCCGATCCTGGAGGTCGACCGCTCCAGTTCGGTGATCGTGCTCAAGCGGTCGATGGCCTCGGGCTTTGCCGGGATCGACAACCCGCTGTTCTACGACCCCAAGACCTCGATGCTGTTCGGCGACGCCAAGGCCTCCGTGAGCGAGGTCACATCCGAGGTCCAGGCCCTCTAGTAATCCTTCAGCGCACCGAACACACTTGACCCTAAGGACCTGAGCCATGGACCCAGCCCGGCTGACCGCGATCCCCATCTTCTCGGAGCTGTCCGCAGAGGAGGCCAACCGCCTCGCTGCGTTCGCGACCGAGACCAGCGCCGCCGAAGGGCAGATGCTGATGAAGGAGGGCGACTACTCGGTCGAACTGATCGCCATCGAGGAGGGGACCGCCGACGTCCTGCAGGGCGGCAAGAAGATCGCCTCGGTCAAGGCCGGGGACCTCATCGGCGAGATGGGATTGCTCGAGCGCAAGCCGCGCAACGCCGACGTCATCGCCAGCTCCCCGATGCGGCTCCTCAAGCTGACGCATTGGGAGATCCGCCGCATGTCCGATGACACCGTCGACCGAATCAAGGCGACGATCGAGGAGCGGCAGCGCAGCGGGATCGCGGATCCCGCACATAAAGACGCCTAAAGGCGATCGAATTTCTCGTTGACACCCTGTCGTTTTTGGTACGTTGCCGCCACGCCGAATCTCCGGACCGCCGTCCCGGAGAGCGGGGAACCCATGTAGGTGGGGCGAGTTCTACGGTGATCCGTAGGAAGCGCTCGTCGTTCAGAGCGCTAGCCCGTCAGCTAACCCCGTAGGCATCAGGCACCGGACGAGCAGGACCGCCCCCACTGGGCCGACTGACCGTGGCCACATTCGCCAACTCCATCGACCGCTGCGCCCCCACATCGCATCCAGGCCAGGATGCGGACAGGTCGGTGTCGAACTCCGAGGTGGAATGAGGCTGGTCAGTCGGCTCATGCTCGTGGCCGCGCTGGCGGTGCTCGGTGCCGCGGGCACCGCTGCGGCCGCGAGCTCAGGTGGGGCGGGCGGCGTCGGGCTCGTGGGCTCGACGAACCCGAGAGGAATCGTCGACCCCGATAGCAAGGCGGTGTTCGCCCGCACGCTGCGGATGGGTGCCCACGGAAACGACGTCACCACGCTCCAGACCTGGCTGTCTGACGTCGGCTACGCGGTTCCGGTCAGTGGCCGCTTCGACGCGCCCACCAAGCAGGCGGTCCGGCGCTTCCAGCTGGCCAAGCGGCTGTTCCCCGCCAGCGGAACGGTGGGCAACCGGACCTCGGCGGCGCTGCTGGCCGCCGTCCGGTCCATGACCCAGACCACCGCGGTGCCCGGCTCGTCGGGCTCGTCGGGCTCGTCGGGCGGGCTCGTGTTCCCGCTCAAGCCGCTCTCGCGGGTGCTGCCGCCCAAGGACTGGACCCTCGATCAGGGGATCGACATCGGAACCGTCAACAACGCGTGTGGGCCGCAGGTGACCGAGGTGGCCATGGCCCCGGGGACGATCGTCCAGGAGGGCATCGATGGCTTCGGCCCGGCCGCGCCGGTGCTCAAGGTCTCCAGCGGGACCTACAAGGGCCGCTACATCTACTACGGCCACGCCCTGCCCGCCCTGGTGCCCGTCGGCGCCGTCGTGACCACGGGCGAGCCCATCGCCGAGATCGGCTGCGGCGACGTCGGCCTCTCCTCCGCACCGCACGTCGAGATCGGGATCAGCGCGCCGGGCGGGCCGCCCTGCTGCCCGGGCTTTCAGGAGACCTCGCCGGCCTGGTACCAGGTCGTGCTGGGGCTCTATCGCGCCGCTCAAAAGTAGCGCCACCCAGGCCCGACGCCACAAAGCGCACGCACGCCGCTCGTGGACCGTGTGCTGTGAAACCCGAGCCCCGCCGACGCCCCAGAGCACACCGCGAACAGAGCGTGACCGTGCGCTCCACAGGGTCACGATCACCTAGGCTCATCACGCCCATGCGGACCCGCGATGACGCCCTGGCCGCCCTGACCGCGCACCCGTATGACGTGCTGGTCATCGGCGGCGGCATCACCGGCGCCGGGGTGGCGCTGGACGCGGCCTCGCGGGGCTACAGCGTCGCGCTGGTGGAGCAGGCCGACTTCGCCTCGGGCACCAGCAGCCGGTCGTCCAAGCTCGTCCATGGCGGGCTGCGCTACCTGCAGAGCTTTGACCTGGGTCTGGTGCGCGAGGCCCTGCTCGAGCGCCAGCTCATGGTCCGGCTGGCCCCGCATCTGGTGCGCCCGCTGCCCTTCGTCGTGCCCGCCTTTGACGGATCGCACCCGGACCGCCTGACCGGAATCGGGCTCAACATGTACGACGTAATGGCCGCCCCTTCGCTGCGCGGGCGCCGTAGCGCCCGCCGGGCGGCGGCCTGCGACGGAGAGGCGGAGTGGAGCCCCGCGCGCCACCGGCTCATCGATGGCGATGAGGTCGCGCGCCTGCTGCCGGCCATCGGCCACCGGCGGCCGACCGGCGGCTACCTGTTCTACGACTGCCAGACCGATGACGCCCGGCTCGTGCTCACCGTCCTCGGCGAGGCGGAGCGGTTCGGGACGGTATGCGCCAACCGGCTGCGCGTCGCCGGACTGCGCCCCGGGCCTGGAACGGGCACCGAGGCGACCGTGGAGGACCGCGAGGCCGGCGGTTCCTTCTCCATCCGCGCCGAGAACGTCGTCAACGCCACCGGGGTCTGGGCGGACCGGATCCGCCCCGGCGAGCTGCAGTCCGAGGCAGAGTTGCCCCGCATCGCTCCCAGCCGAGGCAGCCACGTCCTCCTGGATCGCGCGGACCTGCCGCTGGACGCCGGCGCCATCGTTCCCGTCGGCGACGGGAGGTCGATCTTCGCCCTGCCGTGGCTGGGCCGGACCCTGATCGGCACCACCGACAATGCCTACATGGGCGACGTCGACCACGTTCGACCCGCGTCCGAGGACGTCGAGTACCTGCTCGGCGCGGTGAACACGTTCTTCGGCGTCTCGCTGGACGCCGGCGATGCCACCGGCGCCTACGCGGGCGTGCGGCCGCTGATCTCCACCGGCGACAGTCGCCGGTCCGTCGACATCTCCCGCAGGGCCGAGCTGTATGAGACCTCCAGTGGCCTGATCACGATCACCGGCGGGAAGCTGACGACGTGGCGGCGGATGGCGCGCCTGGTGGTGGACCGGATCGTCGAGCGCGACGGGCGCGAGGCGCCGTGCCGGACTCACGAGATCCCCCTCGGCGCCCCCATCGACGCGGCCACGCTGCCGCGCGTCGATGGCGTGCCCGACCGCGCGTACGCCATGCTGGCGGGCCGCTACGGCCATGCGGCCGAACGGGTGCTCCACACCGCCGCCCACGACGCGGCCCTGGCCGCGCCGATCGTCGCCGACCTCCCCGACCTCCTGGCCGAGGCGCCGTTCGCGGCCGCCCACGAGCAGGCGCGCACCGTGGGCGACGTCCTGCTGCGCCGCACCCGCCTCGGGCTGCTGGCGGGACGGGAGCTGACCGCCCCCGGTGCTGCCGCCCCGCGACGCGTCGCTCAGGCGATGGGCGCCGCGCTGAGCTGGGACGCAGCACGGGTCGACGCCGAGATCGCCCGCTTCGCCGAGGAGGCCCGGGCCGAGGGGATCGCGGTCGCCTGCGATCCCCAGCCGGCCTGAGGGGCCGCTCGCCTGCCGGGGGCGTCGCGACCGCGTAAGCTCGGCGCGGGAATGGACGAGCTGACTCGATTCTGCGTGCGGATGCTCGGCGAGGGCGCAGCCGCGCGGACGGCCGAGGAGACGGCGCGGTCCGGTGAGGACACCGACCGCTCGGCGATGCTCCGCGCCGCGGTGACCGCGGTCCGCCAGGGCTCGGAGCCCGCCGCCGAGCCCGCGCCCAACGCGCCGGCCGCCACCGACCCGGCCGACGACGACCGTCCCACCGACCCCGATGCCCTCCCCGAGGCGATCGCTCGCGAACTGGCGGCGGCGGCCGGGGAACTGCCACTGGCGCAACGAGTGGCCCTGGCGCTGCGCGAGCTCCTGCGCCTGAGCTACGACGAGCTGGCCGAGGCCACCGGCGTGGCGCCCGGCGACGTGGCCATGCTGCTGGCGCAGGCGCGCCTGGATCTGCGGACGCAACTGCGCGGAGCGGGCGCGCCGCAGCCGGACTGCGACGAGCGTGAGCGCGCGCTGCGCACCATCGCCCGGCGCCAGGACGGGGAGGAGGTGCTCGCCGCAGACGACGACTGGCTGATCGAGCACCTGGGCCACTGCCGGGGCTGCCGCCAGGCCCACGCGGCGATGCTCGAGGCCTCGGCCTGCTATCGCGCGTGGTCCTCGCCGGATATGCCCGCCGATCCGGTGGGCGGCGCCGTCTCCGGATCGTGAGCGCGCCCGCGCGCACCCTGGCCACCAGTCGCGGCGAGCTCCACCTCGGTGGTGACGGTGGTGGCGGTGGGGGCGTGGACGGGGGCGGGCGGGTCCTCCTCATGGGGATCGTCAACGCGACGCCCGACTCCTTCTCTGACGGAGGCCTGGCTCAGACGCTGGAGGCGCGCGTGGAGTTGGCGCGCTCGCTGCTCGCAGACGGGGCCGATCTTCTGGACATCGGCGGCGAGTCGGGCGTCACCAACCGGCCGCCGGTCTCCGCCGAGCAGGAGATCGAGCGCGTGGTCCCGCTCATCGAGGCCGTGGCGGGCGGCCTGGGGGCGCGCGTGTCCGTGGATACCTACAAGCCCGCCGTGGCCCAGGCGGCGATCGCCGCCGGCGCCTGCATCGTCAACGACGTCAGCGGCCTGCGCGATCCCGAGCTCGCCGACGTGTGCGCGCAGACGGGCGCAGCGCTGGTGGTCATGCACACCATCGCCCCGCCCAAGACCAAGCACCACGACCCGAGCCTCGACCACCGGATCGTCGGCGAGGTCGAGCGCTTCCTGGCCGAGCGCATCGAGCTGGCGACCTCCCGCGGCGTCGCCTTCGAGCAGCTCATGATCGACCCCGGCCCGGACTTCTCCAAGACCCCGGCGCAGACCGTCGCCGTCCTGCGCGCGCTGTCCGACCTCCACGGCCTGGGCCGCCCCATCCTCCTGGCGGTGAGCCGCAAGGACTTCGTCGGCGCGCTCACCCGGCGTCCGCCGCGCGACCGGTTGGGCGGGACCCTGGCCGCGGTGGCCCACGGCGTGGCTGCGGGCGCTCACGTGCTGCGAGTCCATGACGTCGCGGCGGCCGCGGATTTCCTCACCGTCGCGGCGGCGCTCGAGGGCGACGGCGAGGTCGAGCCGAGCCTGCGCGTCCCGGACACGCTGCGCTGGGCGCAATCGGTGTCCGACACCGCAGCGCGCTAGATTCAGGTCTACGAATCGCCGGTCGCTGGCTCAACGCGACCGGAGCCCACCGATCCATCAAGCCAAAGGAGTACCCATGTCTGTCGTTGATCGCAGTGCCCTGGAAGCGAGCCCCCTGGCCGACCTCCACGCGATCGCCTCCGAGCTGTCCATCGATGGCTACCGCCGACTGCGGCGCGCCGAGCTGATCGACGCGATCCTCGATCGCCAGGAAGGCGGGAACGGCGCCGGCGCGGCGGCCGAGGAGCCCGAGGCGGCGTCCACGACCGAGGCCACGCCCAGCAGGCGCCGCCGGAGCCGTAAGGCGGCCGAGCCGGCCGAGGCGGTCGAGGCGGTCGAACCGGCTGAGGCAGCCGAGGCAGTCGAACCGGCCGAGGCAGCCGAGCCGGCTGAGGTAGCCGAACCGGCTGAGGTAGCCGAACCGGTCGAGCCGGCAGAAGCGGTCGAGGTCACGAGCGAGAGTGAGACCGAGAGCGAGGGTGACGACGAGGACGAGGAGCCCTCGGGGCGCCGCCGGCGCCGTGGACGTCGCGGCGGCCGAGGACGCGCGTCGGGCCGCGACGACGCCGACTCGCGCGACGACGAGGAGCGGCCGGAGGCCGAGCCCGAGGCGGACTCAGACACGGATTCCGACGAGCTCGTCGAGGGCGTGGTCGAGCTGCTCGCCAATGGGTCCGGCTTCGTCCGCGTCGACCCGCCCGACCCCTCCGACGACGATGTCTACATCTCCTCGGCGCAGGTCAAGCGCTGCGAGCTCGTGTCCGGGGACCGGGTCGCCGGGCCCAAGCGCGCGCCGCGCCGCTCGGAGCGGTTCGCGTCGCTCATCCGCATCGAGACCATCAACGGCCGGCCCGCGGCCGAGCTGGCCGACAGCGTCCGGTTCGACGATCTGCCAGCCGCCTTCCCGACGGAGCGCCTGAAGATCGGCTCTGACGATCCGACGCTGAAGGCGATCGAGTGGCTCACCCCGTTTGGGCTGGGATCGCGCGTCACCATCGTCGGCGCGTCGCGCTCGGGCAAGAGCGAGGCCGTGCGCCGGCTCGCCGCGGCGATGGCCCAGCGCGAGGAGCTGTCGGTGTCCGTCGTCCTCGCCGGCGTGCGGCCGGAGGAGATCTTCGAGTGGACCGACGGCCCGGTGACCCCGTCCGCAGCGGTGAGCTTCGCCGCCAGTGAGGACGCTCGCAGCGGAGCGGTGGAGCCCGCCATCGACCAGGCCCGCCGGCTGGCCGCGCGCGGCGCCGACGCCGTCGTGTTCATCGACACGCTCGACGGGTGCAGCCCGGCGCTGGCTCGCAAGGCGCTGGCGTCGGCCCGCAACATCGTCGACGGCGGCTCGGTGACGGTCATCGCGACCGCGTCGGCTCCGATCGGCGGCGAGACGACCGTCATCGCCCTCGACGTGGCGCTGACCAGCGCCGGGCGCTTCCCGGCCCTGGACCTCGCCGCCAGCGGGACGATGCGACCGGAGTTGCTCGTCGGCGCGGCGGGCGCGGAGGCCATCGCCAAGACGCGCGCCGAGGACGGCTGACCGCCGGGCGGTACGCGGACGGCGTGGCGGTTAGGGCGCGTTGACGAACAGCCGGCCGCGCATCTGGTCCTCGCTCTGCGGGTGCAGATCCCACAGTGGCGTGAGCCGCGCACGGAGTTCGGCCGGGAGCCGGTCGACGCCGTGGTGGTCGATCTCGACGAGGTTGCCGGCCGGGTCCCGGACGTACATCTGCACGACGTCTCCGGGGAGCTCCACCAGGTGGTTGCCGAAGGCGTCGTGGTCAAAGGCGCTGCGCCGCTCGGCCGCGCGGTAGACGGGCGCGAGGTCTGAGACGGTAATGCCCAGGTGGTGGTGGCTGGTGGGGATGAGGTCGCGCTCGAACAGGTGCAGCTGCGTGTCGCCCAGCGCCAGCCATTGGACGGGCAGCCCGAAGTTCGGCGTCGCGATGAGCTCGGCGCCCAGCAGGTCAACGTAGAAGTCGACGGACTCCTGCAGGTTGCGCGCGTTGACGCTGACGTGATTGATCTGCGGGCTCATTCTCGGTCGGCTCCAGTCTGGCACGGCTGCGCTGTCACGGCTGCGCTGCCACCCGAGCGGCCAACGACCACTCGGCGGCAGATCGCGCAACCCGGCCGTGGTTTTCAGCGGATTGGCCGCCCCGCGCGCACCTGAGCACAAATCGTCCGTGGAGATTCGGATTTGTCACCGATGGGTCGCTCGCGCGTGGTCATTGATTCGGCACGCCCGGTCGCGGAATCCGCCGTCAATAGGCGGTGCAGCGTGAGCGGTGGCGCGGCGAGGCCTTGTAGCGCGGCTGCCCTCCGCGCTGCCACAGGATCTGGTCGACGGTCGCGGCGCTGAGCCCGCCGGCTGGGGCGGCGGCGACGAGCAGTTCCACCGCGTGCACGGCGCAGGCTCGGATCTCGACCTCCTCGGCCGAGTCGTGGGCGATGAGCTCCCCGCGGTCGATGCGGGCCACGAGCTCCGGGTCAAAGCGCAGGACTCCGTCCAGGCGCAGCACGTGGGGAACGAGGTTGTCGGCGAACATGGTCAGCGCGGGGAGGTCGGTGAAGTGGGCCACCCCGGCGCGGTGCAGGTCGGCGGCGGCGATCTGTGCGCGCTTGAGGAAGGGGAGCTCCAGCTCCTCATAGGGCGAGCGGTCAGCGAAGGAGGGCCAGCCGCCGAGGCAGCGGGCCAACGCTACCGCCGACCCCTGCGCGGCATCGGCCACGGCGGCGAACCGGCCGTCATGGGCGGCTGTCACCTGTTGGCCCAGATCGCGCAGGGAGGCGGCGTAGAGCGCCATCAGCTCGTGACCGGGGTCCTGGCCGAGGACGGGGGCGAGGGTGGCGGCGTCGAGCGTGGCGAGCTGCGCCGCGGTCCAGCCGCCGTGGTCGAAGTGCTCCCCCAGGCCGGCCGCGATCGTGTTGTAGCCCGAGAGCGTGCCGCGCTTGCGCAGCGTGGGGAACCAGCCGGAGCCGAAGTTGATGGCGTCCATCGTCAGCCAGTGGGCGGCGCGGGCCTCCCGCTCGGCGGGGGTGGGCGGGGCAGATGGGGGTGCTGCATCGGAATCGGGCGGAAGCGTGGCCGCGTACGCGGGGATGGTGCCGGGGACGACGGCCACGCTGCGCGCGCGGTCCGCCACGGTTGCGCAGGCGTGGCGTAGATCGTCCATGGCCAGAGGATGACGCGGCCGCGCCCTCCGGGCCTGTCGCTAACGTCAATCTGGAGATCCATGACCGAGCTCACGAGTGACCTGGAGGCGCTGCTCAGCGGCCTCAACGAGCCCCAGCGGGAAGCCGTCACCTACGGGGACGGGCCGCAGCTCATCCTCGCGGGCGCGGGCTCGGGCAAGACGCGTGTGCTCACCCACCGCATCGCCTACCTGGTGGCCACCGACGGCGCCAAGCCCAACGAGATCCTGGCCATCACCTTCACCAACAAGGCGGCGGGGGAGATGCGCGACCGCGCCGAGCTGCTGGTCGGCCGTCGCGTGCGCGCGATGTGGGTCATGACCTTCCACGCCGCCTGCGCCCGGATGCTGCGCGCCGAGGCGGCCCGGCTGGGCTACACCCGCCAGTTCACGATCTACGACACCGCCGACTCGCGCCGGCTGATCAAGCGCTGCCTGGACGACCTGGGCATCGATCCCAAGCGCTTCACGCCGGGATCAGTCCACGCCCAGATCTCCGACGCCAAGAACAAGCTGCGCGACGCCGACGCCTACGCCCAGATGGTGGGCTCGTTCTTCGAGCAGACGGTCGCGGACGTGTATCGCTCCTACGAGCGCGAGATGCACCGGATGAACGCCATGGACTTCGACGACCTGCTCGTCCGGGCCGTCAACGTCCTGGAGTTGTTCCCCGAGGTCCGCGAGCGCTACGCCACCGCCTTTCGCCACGTCCTCGTCGACGAGTACCAGGACACCAACCACGCCCAGTATCGCTGGCTTCAACTGCTGGCCGGTGAGCACCGCAACCTGATGGTGGTCGGCGATGATGCCCAGTGCCTGGTCGAGGGGACCCCGGTCACGATGGCCGACGGCACGCGGCGCCCGATCGAGTCCATCGTCAGCGGCGATCAGGTGCTCTCCGCCTACGGCAGCGGCGACTTCCGCGGCGCCACGGTCCAGCGGGTGCACCGCTCGGAGCGTGTCGACGGCGTGGCCATCACCATGCGATCCGGCCGGCGGATCGTCAGCACACCCGAGCACACGCACTTCGCGGGGTTTCAGCTGGGCCGCACTCCGCAGCTCTGTATGACTTATCTGATGTGGAGGCGCGATCGGGGCTTCCGGATCGGCACATCACGGACGTACACCAATGGCCAGGTGAAACCGGTGGTGGGCGTTTCACTGCGCCTGCGGGGCGAACGCGCGGACGCGGCGTGGGTCGTTTCGACCCACGAGACCGAGGCTGAGGCGCGCTACGCCGAGGCGCTGCTTTCGGTGCGCTACGGGATCCCGACGCTGCCGTTCTCGGCACGCGCCTATCCCGGCGCCGACGGTCGCTCACTGGTCGGAGATCAGGCGCTCCTGGACCGCCTCTTCACCGAGCACGACACGACGACGGGTGCCAAACGCCTGCTCGCCGACACCGGCCTGTACTTCGATCATCCGCACTTCCAGGCCGGGACGTACACCAGGACCGACGTCCGTCGGCGCCGGCTGGCGATCTCCCTGTGCGGTGATCGCCGAGGCCAGACCCCTATGCACCGGATCGCGTTGTTCGGCTACGACGCGGCGGGACGGCAGACCTTGGAGGGGATGGGCCTCAAGGTTCGTCCGGCTCGCCGTGGATCGGACGGGTGGCGGTACGAGACCTGCAGCAAGGACATGGCGGCCATCCAGCGGGTGGCGACGGAGATCACGGGCGCTCTGGGCAACGTCTCCGTACGCCCGACGGCGCGATTGGGTGACAACCGCGACGGTCTCGCGTCCAACTCGCTCCCGTTCACGCCCGCGTCCTCGGTCCGGCCGGGGATGGTGATGTTCGACGAGACCGGGGGCTATGACGTAGTCGAGTCCGTGGAACGGGTCACGTTGGATCGGCCCGTATACGACCTGGACATCGCCCACACCCACAACTTCGTCGCCGGCGGCCTCGTCACCCACAACTCCATCTATGGATTCAGAGGCGCGGACATCAGAAATATCCTCGAGTTTGAGGATGCGTATCCCGACGCGCATGTGGTCAAGCTCGAGCAGAACTACCGCTCGACGCAGACCATCCTGGACGCGGCCAATGCGGTGATCCGCAACAACCGGGGGCAGAAGCCCAAGTCGCTGTGGTCAGACCTGGGGCAGGGCGATCCGATCAAGGTGCGCGAGCTCGATGACGAGCACGCCGAGGCGCGGTATGTGACCGGGGAGATCCAGCGGATGGTCGACGAGGGGACCTCGCGGGCGGAGATCGCGGTCTTCTACCGGACCAACTCGCAGTCACGGGTGCTGGAGGACACGCTGGTGCGGGCCGAGATCGCCTACCAGGTGATCGGAGGGACCAAGTTCTATGACCGGGCCGAGATCAAGGATGCGATCGCGTACCTGACGGTGCTGGTCAACCCCCAGGACGTCGGCGCGTTCACCCGGATCGTCAACTCGCCGCGGCGGGGCATCGGCAACACCACGGTCTCGCGCCTGCTCTCGCACGCCAACACGACCGGCGAGACCGTGTGGGAACTCGCCGCCGCGCCCGAGGAGGTGCCCGGCCTGGGTGCCGCCGCGATCAAGTCGCTGCGCCGCTTCATGGGGACGATGGAGGTGCTCGCCGAGCGTGTATCGGCCCCCACTCACCCGGAGATCTCCGTGTTGCTCAAGGAGATGCTGTCGGAGACGGGTTACCTGGAGGCACTGCAGAACGAGCGCACCATCGAGGCCCAGGGCCGGATCGAGAACCTGGACGAGCTCGTCAACGTCGCCGTCGAGTACGACGCGGGGACCGAGGAGCCGTCGCTGGAGGAGTTCCTGCAGGGGATCGCGCTCGTGGCCGACGCCGACACCCGCGAGGACGACGAGGGTCTGGTGACCCTGATGACGCTGCACAACGCCAAGGGCCTGGAATATCCGATCGTGTTCATGATCGGCTGCGAGGAGGGAATGTTCCCCCACAGCCGGGCGCTCGACGAGGGCGGCCTGGAGGAGGAGCGACGGCTCTGCTACGTGGGCATCACCCGCGCCGAGCGTGACCTGTACCTGACCTCGGCCCGGACGCGCACGGTGTTCGGAGCACGCAACTTCGGCGCGCCCAGCCGCTTCATCTCCGAGATCCCCGCCGAGCTGACCGACCGCGAGGTGCAGGCCCCGCGGGCCTTCGGCGGCATGCGGGCGCGGGTGACGTCGTGGGGCTCGCCCGGCGGCGCGGACCTGCCCAGCCGCGACGACCCGCCGCCGCCCGCGTTCCGCCTTGGTGACGACGTGGTGCACGCCGCGTTCGGGGAGGGGGTGGTGACCGGCCTGGAACCGGGCGGGATCGTCGTCATCCGCTTCAGCCAGAGCGGCACCGAACGCAAGCTGGTCGCCGACCTGGCCCCGATCTCCAAACGCTGAGATGCCCGGCACTCGCCGCGGATCCAATACCGTGGAGCGCTGATGGCGACGGCGACGAAGGACGAGCAGGCCCCCTCCACCGGTGAGGAGGTCGCCGGCACCCCGCCCGCGCGGCCCCCGCGCATCCGGGTGGGCGCGCTCGTCAGCGCCACCAGCGCCTTGGCCCTCCTGGTGATCATGTTCGCGACGGAGTGGTACGGCGTCGCCGGCGTGCCGGACCCCTCGGCGGTGCGCCCGGCAGTGTCGACTGCGGAGAACGCCTGGCACGGGCTGACCGTCACCCGGTGGGTGCTACTGGCCACGATCGCGGCCGCGATCGGCGCGGTGGTGCTGCACGCCTCCCAGCGACGGCACGGCAACAAGACCGACACCAGCCTGGTGGTCGCCGCACTCGGTGTGCTCAGTTCGGTGCTGCTGATCTACCGCGTGCTCATCGTCCTGCCCGCCGCGAGCCGGGTCATCGACCAGAAACTCGGTGCGTTTCTCGGGCTCCTGTGCGCGCTGGGGATCGCGTGGGGCGGCTATGAGGCGATCCGCGAGCAACGCGCCCGCGTGCGCGCCAGCGGCGCCGCCCCGCGACATCGGCGCCGCCCGCACCTTCCCGCGCGCCGCTCTGAGGGGTAGCCTCTGGTGACCTCCTGGAAGGAGCGTTCGAAGGAGGGCGTTGTTGGAGGGCGAACACAACGTTTGCAGACCACGATGGGTGACCGACCAATAGGAGGGGCTTCGTGAAGTTCGACTCGGTATCTCGGGATGATTGGATCCTCGCGGGACTGGCACTGCTGCTGATCATCGTTCTGGTGGCGCTGCCATGGTTCAGCATCAGCCTTG
The DNA here is from genome assembly GCA_963758035.1 of uncultured Actinomycetota bacterium. Classification (GTDB taxonomy): domain Bacteria; phylum Actinomycetota; class Thermoleophilia; order Solirubrobacterales; family Solirubrobacteraceae; genus Palsa-465. Next base: position 1,480,550 of record CAVWTW010000006.1, on the reverse strand, counting down.
GGCCGTTCTCCGCCACGTTGACGGCGACGGACGCACCGGATGGCGCGTTTGGCATCCTCGCCGTCCTGAGCGCGGTGGCGTTGATCGTCGACCTAGGCGTCGAGCGGCTCTCGCCCGGCACGACGCTGCCCAACATCGGCGGCAGCCGGACGCAGACGCGGTTCGTGCTCGCCTGCGTGACGGCGTTGTTCGTCGCGCTCAAGTTCGTTTTCAACATCCATTTCTCAGACTTCGGCTTCGGGTTCTACGCAGCTGTGGTCATCACCGCCGGGCTCGTGTGGGTCGCGTTCCAGACGCGCAGCGGCGCTTCAGTGGTCGGCAACATCCACGTCGGGCGCTAGAGCTTCACGAAGGTCGCCGCGGCGAAGTGGTGCAGTTCTCACGCCTTCGCCGCGGCGAGATCATCGCCACCGCGAGCGCGGTGGCGCTGGTGGCGCTGGTGTTTCTGGTGCCGTGGTTCTCGTTCGCCAACCCCGCGGGCGGTCACACCGACGCCGACGCGTGGAACAGCCTTCCGGTGCTGCGGTGGCTGATCCTGGTCACCGCCGTGATGGGCCTGCTGGAGGGGTACCTGCAGGCGACACGGTCGGCGCCGGCGGTGCCAGTGGCCCTGGACGTGCCGCTGGTCACGCTCGGGGCGATCACCACCGTCGCGCTGCTCATCCGCGTGCTCACCGGAGAGGGGAGCCCCCTGGCGGGCGGCGTCCTGGGCCTGGTGGCGACCGCGGTGCTCACCGCCGGTGCGTTCCTGTCCCTGCGTGAGGAGGACGGGTGGAATCCGAACTCACCCACCCCCGAGCACCCGATCGAGACCGTCGAGCTGGGCGAAATCTCAGGGCAACACTAAACTCGGAGGCGTGACCCTCGAGCGCGCGCAGGTACTTCACGTCGCCCAGCTGGCCAAGTTGGAGCTCGACGACGAGGAGGTCGAGCGGATGGGCGAAGAGCTCTCCAAGGTGCTCGATCACGTCGACCGGATCCGCGAGCTGGACCTCGACGGGGTGCCTCCCACGTCACATGCCGTCGACGTGGCCGGCGTCATGCGCGCCGATGAGCCCCAGCCGTGTCTTGACCGGGACGTGATCCTGGCCGCCGCCCCCGAGCCCGTGGACGGCGGCTTCGGCGTTCCCAGCCCGGGCCCCAGCGACGACTGATGCGCGTGTCCAGGACATGGCAGCCCGGGCGGCGGAGCCGCCCGTGAGCGAGCTCATCGAGCTGACCGCGGCCGAGGCGGTCGCCAAGCTCCGCGCGCGAGAAATCGACGCGGCGGAGCTCTTTGAGGCCTACCGCGTGCGGGCGGCGGCCGACGAGCTCAACGCCTTCACGTGGGTGGCCGAGGACGCCCCCGTATCCGACCCCGACGCGCCGCTGGCAGGGGTGCCGCTCGCGGTCAAGGACCTGTTCTGCACCGAGGGCGTGCCCAGCCAAGCGGGTAGCAAGATCCTCGAGGGCTACCGCCCGCCGTACACCGCCACCGTGGTTGCCAACGCGACAGCGGCCGGGGCCACGCTGCTGGGGAAGACCAACCAGGACGAGTTCGCGATGGGCTCGTCTAACGAGAACTCGGCGTACGGCCCGGTGCTCAACCCCTGGGATCACGCGCGGGTGCCGGGCGGTTCGTCCGGCGGCAGCGCCGCGGCGGTCGCGGCCGGCCTGGCGCCGTGGGCGTTCGGCACCGACACCGGCGGCTCCATCCGCCAGCCCGCGGCCCTGTGCGGGATCGTCGGGATCAAGCCCACGTACGGGGCGTGCTCGCGGTGGGGAATGATCGCCTTCGCCTCCTCGCTTGATCAGGCGGGCCCGTTCACGCGCAACGTGAGCGACGGCGCGCTGCTGCTCTCCCACATGGTCGGCCACGACCCCATGGACTCGACATCGGTGGCGATGCCCGAGGCGATCCGGATGCCGACTGCCCAGGACCTCACGGGGATCCGCCTGGGCGTCCCCGAGGAGCTCCTGGGCGACTCCGACGAGGACGCCGGGATCGAGGCGGGGGTCCGGGCGAACTTCGAGGCCACGCTGAAGCTCGCCGAGCGTCTCGGCGCCACCGTCGACACCTGCCATCTCCCGCACGCCCCGCACGCGCTGTCGGCCTACTACCTGATCGCGCCCGCCGAGGCTTCGGCCAACCTCGCGCGCTATGACGGCGTGCGCTACGGGCTCCGCGTCGCAGGCGACAAGGACCTGGACACGATGTACCGCCGCACGCGCGCGACCGGGTTTGGCCCGGAGGTCAAGCGGCGGATCATGCTCGGCACCTACGCCCTGTCCAGCGGCTATTACGACGCCTACTACGGGACCGCGCTGAAGGTGCGTACCAAGATCTCCGAGGACTTCCGGACGGTGTTCGACGAGTTCGACTTCGTGGTGACGCCGACGAGCCCGTGGACGGCGTTCGAGCTGGGGTCCAAGACCGCCGACCCGCTGGCCATGTACCTGAACGACTTCTGCACCGTCCCGATGTCGCTGGCCGGCATCCCTGGGATCTCGATCCCCTCGGGCCTGAGCGACGGACTTCCCGTGGGATTCCAGCTCGCCGGGCCGGCGTTCTCAGAGAGCCGGTTGCTCGACGCGGCGTTCGCGCTGGAGCAGGCGATCGGCTTTGACGGGAGCGGGGCATGGGCGTGAGCGGCGGAGGACCCGGATGAGCGAGAGCGGCTTCGAGCCCGTCATCGGGCTGGAGATCCACGTCCAGCTCAAGACCCGGACGAAGATGTTCTGCGGCTGCGAGCTGTCCTTCGGCGATCCGCCCAACATCCACTGCTGCCCGGTGTGCCTGGGCCTGCCGGGCGCGCTGCCCGTGGTCAACGCCCGCGCCGTCGACTTCGCGGTGATGATCGGCCTGGCGCTGGGCTCAGAGATCGCGGAGCGCTCGATCTTTCACCGCAAGAACTACTTCTATCCCGACTCGCCCAAGGCCTACCAGATCTCGCAGTACGACGAGCCCATCTGCCATGGCGGCCAGCTCGGGGAGGTGCGGATCCACCGTGTGCACCTGGAGGAGGACGCCGCCAAGCTCGTCCACGTCGGGGAGAGCGGTCGTATCCATGGATCGGACCGCAGCGTGGTCGACTTCAACCGCTGCGGGACCCCGCTGGTGGAGATCGTCACCGAGCCCGACCTGCGCTCCCCAGAGCAGGCGCACGACTGGCTGATCCTGTTGCGCACGACGCTGCGCCAGCTCGGCGTCTCGGACGTCAACATGGACGAGGGCTCGCTGCGCTGCGATGCCAACGTGTCGATCCGCCCGGTCGGTTCGGACGAGCTGGGGACCAAGGCCGAGCTGAAGAACATGAACTCGTTCCGCTTCCTCGAGCGGGGCGTCAGAGCGGAGATCGAACGGCAGACCCAGCTGGTGCAGGCCGGCGAGCCCGTGGTCCAGGAGACGCTGCACTACGACCCGGCCACCGACCACCTGACGTCGCTGCGCTCCAAGGAGGAGGCGCACGACTACCGCTATTTCCCGGAGCCCGACCTCGTGCCACTGCTGGTCACCGACGAGATGCGGGCGACGGCGCAGGCGGCCATCCCGGAGCTGCCCGCCGATCGCGTGGAGCGCTTCGAGCGCGAGCTGGGCCTGGCCTCCGGGATCGCGCGGGACCTGGCCTTCCGTCGTGAGCTGGCCGATTACTACGAGCGCGCGCTGTCCGAGGCCCCGGCGGGCACGGTGACGCCCGTCGAGGTGGCCAATTGGATCCCGCAGCTGGTGGAGCGCATCGGCTCGGGCTCGGACCCCGCGCAGAGCCGGGTCACAGCGGGGGCGCTGTCGGCGCTCGCCGCGATGGTCTCGGCCAAGGCGGTCAGCCGCGACGCCGCGCGCGAGGTGCTCACAAAGCTGGCGGAGGAGGGGGGCGACCCGGCGGCGATCGTGGAGCGCGAGGGCCTCGGCGCGCTGAGCGCCGATGACGGCGACGGGCTGGTGACCGTCGTCGACGCGGCCATTGCCGCGGACCCCGACGCGGCCGCCAAGGTCAGAGAGGGCAACATGAAGGCCATCGGACCGCTGGTGGGCTACGTGATGCGCGAGACCAAGGGCCGCGCCGACGGCGGCGAGGTTACGCGGCTCATCCGCGAGCGCGTCGCCAACGGCTGACCGCCCGGCGGGCCCGGCGGCTGCGAGCTCCGCACGCGCTCTACCGCGGCGCGAACGTCAGCCAGCCCCGCCGGTTGCACCGACGGGGCCAGGGGACGAGCTTCGATGCGCCGCTTGGCGCTGTTGGCTACTGGACTCCGCGCGAGAAGCGGCGAACCACTAGACCGGCGCCCAAGAGGACGCCGCCGCCGGCAACGAGCAGACCGACGTCAAGGCCGGTGAACGGCAGGGTGCTTGCCGTGCTTGTGCTGGTGGGTGAGGTTCCCGTCGTGCGGGAGGCCGTGTTGCTGGCCACGTTGCAGAGCTGGGCGTTATAGCTCTGGCAGGTGGAGTTGGCTGCGAACGCCGCGCTTGGAAGCACGGCGATGGCAAGGAGCGCAAGGCTCACAATCAACGTTGCGATGCGTTTCATTTGTCCCGCTGACCTTTCTGGATCTTGCAAGTGATGACGTGCAAATCTCAGTCGCCACCACTTACCCCGGTAGGGATCCTACCGCAAGATGTCGCAAAAGCACAGGGTACTTATCCAATAGTTAGACAAAACATGCATACGGCGTTTAGGCAATTGGACTCATTGCAGGAGAACGAGAAGTTTGAACGCCTCATCGGACGTCAACGGAGATTTGCTGAATACCCGCTGCAACGCGTCTTGTACGGCCGGCTGCCGGGCGTCGATTCGCCTGGCCTCCTCGAAGTATTTGTGAGCCTGCTCGGGCTCACCCAGCGCTGATTCGGCCAGGCCGGCGCCCAGCCACGAGAACCACCCGCCCGGCTCGGCCGCGATGGATTTGCGGAACTGGCGCAACGCCAGCGTCCACCGGCCGGTGCGCAGGGCGATGGCGCCCGCCAGCCGGCCCGGGTCGGAGCTGAGCGGGTTGAGCTCGGCCGCCACCCGGAGGTCGTTCAGCGCCGCCGACGGGTTGCTGGAATCGGCGCGCGAGGCGACCTGGACCTCGTGGGCGGAGAGGTAGGGGAAGGCCAGTACGGCCGTCAGGCACGCGAGGACCAAGACGCCGGTGGCGATCGCCAGCGGGGCGGGCACGCGCGGCCGGCGGCCGGGGCCGGGTGGGGACCTCGCCGGACTCCGCCGGCGCCTCGGATTCCGCCGGCGCCTCGGATTCCGCCGGCGCCTCGGATTCCGCCGGCGCCCCAGGCTCAGCCGGCACCACAGGCCCTGCAGGCTCGCCGGGCTCCGCCGGCGCCCCGGAGATACCCAATGCCGTGCCCAGACCCCCAGCCGCGCCCAGGAACCCCAACGCGGGCCCGCTGAGCGCGGGCACCTCCCAGAACCAGTCCAGGGACCCGTGGATCAGCCACACGACGAGCGGGAGCAGCAGCGCAGCGGAGATCAGGCGCACATCCGGGTCCCCCCGCCGCCGCGCGCGCGCCGCGGCCTTGATGGCGGCGATGAGGAACCCGCCGAAGAGCAGGAAGCCCACGATCCCCGTATGGGCGAGCAGCCGCAACTCCAGGCTGTGCGTCCAGCTGGGCTCCTCTCCGCCCCGCCGCGCGGTCAGGTAGTAGTCGCCGAAGTTGTCCTGGCCCAGGCCGCCGATCGGATGGTGCTCGAAGGCGTGCAGCGCGACGCGCCAGAAGTCGTAGCGCCCGCTGCCGACGTCGGTGAAGTGCGAGGCGCCGTAGACCGCCTCGGCGTGGGCGAACCCGTGCCACTGCCGGGAGATGAATTGGAAGGGGTGGCCCTTGCTGACCGCAAGGCCGCCGGCGAGCACGCCGGCAACGCCGATGAGCGCCAGCACGCCGCCGAGCGTGCGGCGCTGCGTCTGGCTCAGGCCGGGCCCGCGGTACAGGGCATCGGCCCACGCCACCAGAGTGCCCAGCACGAAGGCACCGACGCACATCGCCAGCGCGGGGCGGCCGGCGTGGATGGCCAGCTCCCGTAGGGGGTCCGAGGGCCCGTTCTGGTAGAGGTGGAGCAGCCGGCGCACCGGGATGAGCGTCGCCAGCACCGGGATGACGGCCGCCCCGGCAACGCGCAGGCGATCGGGGACGATCACGATCGCCACCAGCGCGATGAGGGGCAGGGTGAACAGCCAGCCGCGGCTCTCGACGACCGTGGCCAGCTGCAGCGAGACGGCGGCGAAGGCGATGAGCAGCCCGCGCAGCGGCCCGGGCAGGCGGCGTCGCGATGCCAGCACGATGCTGACCAATGCGTCCATCGTGAACAGCGCGGCGGTGGAGTTGATGTAGCCCGTGGGAGCGACGAGGCGCCCGGCGAAGAACAGCGCGGGGACGTTGGACCCGGAGGCGAGCCGCACCATGAGCACCGTGCCGACGATCCCCACGCCCACCGCGAACAGGAGAATCGCGCCCAGCGCGGTCTCCCGGGTCCAGGGCAGGGCCGTGAGGAGGGTGAAGATGAGCAGGTAGAGCAGCGCCCGGTTAGAGCCCTCCAGCGCGATGCCCGGGTACTGCGCCCACGTCATCGACAGGTAGGACCAGGCGACGTACGCCGCGAACAGGCCGACGGCGATCGCGCTGGCCCGCGAAAGCTTCAGATGGCCGTGGAGCACCCCGGCGAACACCGCGGTGAACGTGGCCAGCAGGACGAGCGCACCCCAGTACCACGTGCTGGCGTCAAAGCCGCCGTTCCGGATCGCCCAGACGAGCATCAGGCCGACGGCCACGAGCGCCGGCACCCCCGCCCGAAGGTGGGCGCGGCGCCCCGGCCCGGACCGTCGCCCGGATCCACCGACGATGGGCGGCGACTCGAGGCGGAGGTCGGACAACGTGGCCATGTTGTCAGAAGCATCGGCGCCAGGGGACCGCTGCTGAAGCCCGCGCGTTGCTAGCCTCGACGCCGCTTGAGGCCCGAATGAGCACTGAACGCCTGTCGGTCGTCATGCCGGCCTTCAATGCCGCCACCACGGTCCGCTCAGCGGTCGCCTCGACGCTGCGCCAGACCGTCCCGGTGCTCGAGGTGATCGTCGTCGACGACGGCTCCAGCGACGCCACGGCGCAGGTCGTGAGCAGCATCGACGACGCCCGCGTCCGGCTCATCTCCCAGGCAAACGGCGGCCCGTCGGCGGCGCGAAATGCCGGGATCGCCGCCGCGCGCGGCGAATGGGTGGCGTTCCTGGACTCAGACGACCTGTGGCTGCCACGCTACGTCGAGACCGCGACGGCGACGTTGAGCGCCGCCCCCAACCCCGGGTTCGCCTACACCGACGCCTACGTGTTTCACGCAGGGCGCGGCCAGGTCAAGCGGGGCTCGGCCATGGACGCGCTCGATCCGCCCCCGCCCGACCGGGCGAGCTTCCTGGCGGCCCTGCTGCGCCGGAACTTCGTGTTCACGTCCGCGACGGTGCCCGCGGCGGTGCTCGCGGCGGTCGGCGGTTACGACGAGTCACTGCGCCTGTCCGAGGAGTACGACCTGTGGCTGCGGATCCTGGTCGCCGGGTTCGACCCCCTGTGGATGGGTGGCCCGCTGGCCGTTTACCGGATGCACCCGGGGCAAACCTCGCACCAGATCCTGGCCATGAAGAAGACGGCGGCGCGCGTCTACCACGGGCTGCGCGAGGAGGACATGCCGTCCGAGGACGCCCGCCGGGCGTTGCGTGATCGGCGCGCGGGGGCGGATCGCGAGGTGGCGATCGTCGCGGGCGAGGCGGGCGGAGCGTCGCTGGCGCGGCGGGCCCGCAACGTCTTGGGCGCCATACGCCAGCGCGCCGGGCTCACCTGGTCCTGGTATGAGCGGCCGCCCGCCGAGATCACCGACGCGTTCGGCGATCTGCGGTCCGTCGACGAGATCGCTCAGGCGTAGCGGGCGGCGGTCAGCGTCGGCGGGCGGGGTGGCGTTGTGACGTCGTGACCGCGGTCGCGCAGATGGCGCGCTTGGCGCCCTTCTTGGCGGTGCGTGACTTGGAGGTCTTGCAGTTGCGCGTGCTGAGCGAGGCCGTGTGCGCGATATTCGACCGTCGCTTGGGCTTGGACTGTTTCTTCTTGGGGGCGGGCTTGGCCGGCGTAGAAGTGACCGGCGCCGGCTTGGGGGGCACCGGGGCGCCGGCGACCGGTGTCGGCGCCGCCCTGGGCGTCACCGGGGTGGTGACCGGCGGCGTCGTCGAGACCGGCTGGGTGGTGGGCGGGGTGGTCGTCGGCGGAGTGCTCGGGGACGGGGTGGTGGTCGGCGGGGTCGGGTCTGACGTCGTGGTGCCGGAGCCGCTGCACAGGCTCTGGGCCCAGCATGGGTCGACGACGCGCAGCTTGCTCACCGGGATGGCCGGGCCCCCCATGATCCACCGGTTCAGCGGCGAGTAGTACCAGCCGCCCTGCTGGGAGATGAAGTTGCTCATGAGGGGCTGCCCGCCGAGGCTGGTGTAGGAGACGTCGGATTCGGCTTCGAGTTCGATGTTGCCGATGCCGTCGGTGTCGTTGACGTACATGCCGTAGTGGGCCATGGCGGTCATGATGGTTTGTTCCCAGGCGGGCGCGCCGCTGGTGGCGATCTGGGCGTCGGTCATGTTGAGCTGGAGCAACGTGCCCAGGGGTGCGGCGGTGCTGGTGTTGGTCTGGCCTTGTTCTTGGGCGCAGGAGAGGCCGTTGGCCTGTGCGGCGGGGTAGACGACGCCGTTGGTGCAGGGGAGGTTGATGGCCAGGGCGTGGTTGATGGTGCCCGAGGCGAGTTCGGGCTCGGTGATCAGGCCGGCAAGGGTGGAGAAGCCGGCGGCGGTGCCGCCGCCGCCGAGTCCGGTGCCGAGGTTGGCGCCGGCGGGGATTTCGGCGCCCGACCAGACGGTGAGGGTCTTGTGGTCAGAGGACCAGGTGGCGTGCTCGAAGTCGTATTCGAGTTGGTTGGTCTGGTCGACGACGGTCATGTGTTGATCCGAGCCGTTGTCTTGGGGCATGGCGCCGGCGGGGATGTGGATCTGCTGGCCGTCGATGTTGACCTTGCTGGCCCCTGAGCAGGTACCGGGTCCCCAGTAGTAGGTGCAGTGGATGGTGACGACGGGGTCTGAGCTGCGGGAGTAGAAGACGCCGTCGCGGCCGTCGTCTGAGGTGAAGGCGAACTGGCCGGTGCTGCCTTCGAAGTTGTCGCCGTTGGCGGTGAGGTTGGCGATGATCGACGCTGAGTTGGGCGCCAACGTGGGGTTGGCCGGCAGCGGCCGGTTGAACGGCGAGCTGGGGCTGTAGGGCCGCCAGCACGACGACGGGAAGTTCGACGCCGAGAACGAACCAAATGCCGCCGGGCAGACTGACGTATCAGCAGACGCGGGGGCCGAGCCGATCATCAACGTGGAGAAGAGCACGGCCAGCGGCAACACCAGTGCCGACAGTCTAGGAATGCGGCTGGTGACGAAGACCCGGTTCATCGCTCTGCCTAGCTGATCGGCAGGCCACGGGGATGCCCGAATGCTGGGGACCCGGGGGTAGGACGAACGTCGATATCGAGGCCCGTGGGCTCCGGGACCGGTTGCTAGATTCGCCCCGCATGCCCACGGCGCGCCGGAGAATCCTGTCGACGCTGTTCTCCGCCGACCCTCCGATGCCGGTCTGGCAGGAGCGGGTGGACATGCTGCGTCCGGCTGCCAAGGACGCCGCCACGATCGCCGCGGTCGTGCGCCGGGCGGCGCGCTACGACGCGGTCGTCCTGGACGGCTCGGCGCGGCGTGACCAGTTGGCCGCGGCACTGGTGCGCCGGCTGCCGCGCCACCCGGCGATCCTCATCGCCGACTCGACCTGGAAGGCCGACGGCGGCCTCGACACCGCCGTCAACCGATTGGGCATTCGGGCGCTCGACGGGAAACGGACGACGTTCTGCGTCCTCACCAGGTTCGAGACCGAGAGCTTCCCTCGTACGTGGGGCCTGCGGTCAAGCCGCGTCTGCTTCACGCCGTGGCCGGCCACACTCAAGGATGATCTCCCGTCCACGGACAACGGGCGCGTGTTTGCGGGGGGCAACTCACTGCGCGACTACGGCCCGTTGATCGCGGCCGCGGCCGAGGTCAAGGCGCCCATCGACATCGCCACGAGCGCCCTGTCGAGCGAGGAACTCGGGCCTGTCGCCCCCAATCTCACGATCGGCCCGCGCCCCCAGGCCGAGTACGACGAGATGCTGAGGGCCGCCGCGGTCGTGGTGGTCCCGCTGCAGGCTCGCGAGGACCGCTGCTCGGGACAGACGACGTATGTCAACGCCATGGCCCGCGGCAAGGCGATCGTCGTCACCGATACGCCCGGGGTGCGCGACTACATCCAGGATGGCGAGACCGGCCTCATCGTCGCGCCGGGGGATGCCGGCGCGATGGCTCACGCGGTCACGCGGTTGCTCGCCGACCCCGCCGAGCGAGCTCGGATCGGTGGCCAGGCCCGGATGCATGCCCTCACCGAGCTGACCCTCACGCGGTATGCGACCAGTCTGCTCGAGGTGGCAGACGAGACCCTCACGGCTCCGGCGAGGCGGCGCTGAGCTCCCAGGAGGACGATTAGCCGCGAGCGAAGCGCATCTCGGCGATGATCCCACCGGAGTGCGCGAGAGGCCGGCCGTGGGCGACGCCGGCGATCTGGGCGCGGGCGTCCGGGCTGCGGGGGGATGAGCCGAGGCAGCTGCCCTGGGCGAAGCAGGTGCTGATCACGCGGAACCGGTTGAGCGCGATGAGGCGGCCGCTGAGAATCCAGCGGTTGAGCGGAGCGTAGTAGGAGCCGCCCTTGGCCTTGATGAAGTTGTCCATGAGGGAGGGTCCGCCGAGGCTGGTGTAGGAGATGTCGGATTCGGCTTCGAGTTCGATGTTGCCGATGCCGTCGGTGTCGTTGACGTACATGCCGTAGTGGGCCATGGCGGTCATGATGGTTTGTTCCCAGCCGGGGGCGCCAGAGTTGGCGATCTGGGCGTCGGTCATGTTGAGCTGGAGCAGGGTGCCGAGGGGGGCGGCGGTGCTGGTGTTGATCTGGCCCTGTTCATGGCTGCAGGACAGGCCGTTGGCGTCTTGGGCGGGGTAGACGGCGCCGTTGGTGCAGGGCAGGTTGATGGCCAGGGCGTGGTTGATGGTGCCCGAGGCGAGTTCGGGCTCGGTGATGAGGCCGGCGAGGGTGGCGGTGCCGGCGGCAGTTCCGCCGCCGCCGAGTCCGGTGCCGAGGTTGGCGCCGGCGGGGATTTCGGCGCCCGACCAGACGTTGAGCGTCCCGTGGTCAGAGGACCAGGTGGCGTGCTCGAAGTCGTATTCGAGCTGGTTGGTCTGGTCGACGACCGTCATGTGCATGTCGGAGCCGTTGTCCTGGGGCATGGCGCCGGCCGGGATGTGGATCTGCTGGCCGTCGATGTTGACCTTGTCGGCGCCGGTGCAGGTGCCGGGCCCCCACTCGTAGGTGCAGTGGATGGTGACCACCGGGTCTGAGGGGCGGGAGTAGTAGACGCCGTCGCGGCCGTCGTCTGAGGTGAAGGCGAACTGGCCCTGGCCGCCTTCGAAGTTGACGTTGTTGGCGGTCAGGTTGGCGATGATCGCCGCCGAGTCAGCGGCGATCGTGGGGTTGCCCGGCAGCGCCCGGTTGAACGGCGAGTTGGAGCTGTAGGGCCGCCAGCACCCCGTCGGGTAGTTCGACGCCGAGAACGAACCAAACGCGTTCGCGCACACCGGCGAGGCGGCAGAGGCGGGTCCCGCGGAGGTCAGGGCGGGAACGAGCAGGCACGCAAGAAGCGCAAGAAATCGTATGAGAGAGCGGCAGCGACTCACAGCATCCGAAGGGCACGGCAATGGGGCGTAGCCGTGCTATCGGCCTGGCTTCCATGGACTTGAGCCGACTACGCCGGCTTCGGCCAAGTGTTGAGATTTGCGGCAGACTTGGTGAGAAAAAGGTCCACGTTGCGCGCAATCAGGGTCCCGCCGTGCAGAACAAACGTCGACCCGGTGTCCAGGGCTACCGCGTCCTGACCCCGGGCAGCCGCCCCGCCAGCGAGCGCATGTCCTCGCGGCGCGGGCGATCCACAATCAGCAGGACCGCGAGGTACACGATCAGCCCGATCGCGGCTTCGGCGCAGGCCGCCGCGATCCCCGCGAGCTCGGACAGCGAGGCCGGGTCGACCGCCGAATTGAACAGGAGCATGACGACGAGCATCACCGCCGAGGCCACAGCGGGCCCCGCGAAGACGGTGAGCAGCTCGCGCGGCGAGACATCGAGCTGACCGGTGAGGACCGACAGATTGAAGACGGCGCTCAGGCACGCACTGAGCGATATCCCAATGGCGACCCCGACTGCGCCGAGCAAGATGGCACCGGCCGTCACGCACACTGCCGTCAGGGTGAGGTAGACGCTGCTCATCCGCACGAGCAGCTGCGGCCGCCCGATCGCCTTGATCGCCTCCACCGCGACCGAGCTGCTGGCGATGCCGACGAGCAGGAACGACAGACCCGCAATCACGTGTCCCGCCGGCCGCCAGCGAGGTCCGAGGCTGAGGACGGCGATAGGGACGCCGAGCGGAATCATCGCAACCGACACGGGGAGCGCCACGGCCGCGGTCACCCCGAACACGCGCTTCACCGCCAATGTGAGCCGGTCCAGCTGGCCGCTCATCCTGGCGAGCGTCGGCAGCAGCACGTAGGCCCCGACGTCGACGAATGCCATTCCGGGTTGTTGCGCGAGCCTCAAACCGTTGCGGTACTGACCGAGCGCCGCGGTCCCGGCAAACCTGCCGAGCGTGAGCGCGTCGAGCTGTGACGCGACGAACCGGAGGATCTCTGATCCCAGTACGGGCCGGCCGAACGAGCTGAGCTCACGCCACATCTCGCGCGACGCCTCCCGCCATCGCGGACGCTTACGGGCGAATGCCCAGGCGAAGATGACCTGGACAAGGAGCGATGCGTACGTACCGGCAACGAGCCCCCACGCTCCGGCACCGCTCGCGCAGGCGGCGATCGCGACAGCGCCGAAGCCGATCGATCCGAGCGGGTCCACCGCCACTCGTCGTGCGAACGACATACGTCGCTGCAGGAGCGCGTCCGGAACGATCGTCAACAGCCGTATGAGCACCGAAGCGGAGAGGGCGGCAGAGAGCAGACCGACCCTGCTGCTGTGGTAATAGAGCCCCACGAGCGGCGCCAGCGCGAGTGCGCCCAACGTGAGGAGCACGCCGCCGGCAAAGAGCGAGAAGAACGCCGTGCTCGCGGCCTCGTCGATGCGGTCACGCCGGTTGATGAGCGCAGCCATCATGCCCGACTCACCGAGCAGATTGCCGACGCCGACGACGACCGTCGCCGCCGCGAACTGCCCGAAGTCGCTCGGAGTCGCGAGTCTGGCCAGCACGATGTAGGCGATGAACGTCAGCCCCTGGCTGCCCCCCCAGCCCAACAGAGCGAGCCGGGCCCCGCGAACCGCGACCCGCCGAAGAGGAGGGGCGTCGTGGGCGAAGTCCCCGTCGCTCTCTTTCCCAGCGTCCTGCACGCAGAGCCTCCATCCGGCAACCCCGAGTCCGGTCGTGTGGCTCGCCGGCGGCGGATTACGCTAGCACCTCGCCCGCATAGCATTGGCGCCGATGCCCGCGGCTGTGCCTGCACTGATCGTCACGTCCGTGATGCCGCACCCGGCGACTTCGGGTGGGCACAAGCGCACGCTGCGTCTGATGGAGGCGATCGCCCGCGCGGGAGCAACCCCGCACCTGCTCACAGTCGACGGTGGGCAGCCGGGCGCAGCAGACGAGCTTCGGGCGCGCGACTGGCTCGTGGACGTGGCAGTCGAGGCGCCACCCAGCCTCGGATCGCGGCTGCGCCAGCAGGCTGCGCGTCGTCCGGGCCAATACCACTCGAGCGTCGACCGCCGCTTGCGCGAGCTCGTTCCGGACGCAGCGTTCGTGCAGTTCGAGCACCCGCTGAATGCGTACTACTGGAACGCGATCGGCAGCACCCATTCGATCCTGAGCACCCACAATGTGGATTCCCAGGTGCTCCTCGGATCCGTTGGCGACGCCCGCCCGCTGCACCGTACCCGGCTCACCAACCGAGCACTCGCGATGCGCTCGGCCGAGCGTCGGGGAGCTCGGCGCGCCGATGCGGTCCTGGCGGTGTCAGAGCACGATCGCAGCTACTTCTCGAGGTTCTCAGACCACGTGCTGATTGCTGCCAACGGCGTCGATGCCGAGTTCTTCGACATTCCGGCCGAGCTGCCCGACAACCACGACATCCTGTTCTTCGCCAACTACAACTACCAACCGAATGCGGACGGCATCGGGCGGTTTCTCGCCGAGGGCTGGCCGCGTCTCGCCGCTCTCGATCAGGAGGCGCGGCTGCTGCTCGCGGGCCCCCAGATGCCGGACGGGCTGGCTGCCCAGGCCGACCGTGAGGTGCGCGTGGAGAGGCTGGGATTCGTGTCGGACCTATCGGATCTCCTGCGCCGCAGCCGCGTCGTGCTGGTGCCGCTGTGGCGTGGCGGCGGAACGAGGCTCAAGGTGCTGGAGGCCTTGGCGTCAGCTCGCCCGGTGGTTGGAACCCCGCTCGGAGTCGAGGAGATCGGGGTGGTCAACGGCCGCCACGCGGTGATCGCCGAGACGCCGGCGGCGCTCGCCGACGAAGTCGTCGAGCTGATGGCAGACCCGGAGCGGTCGATGGCGCTCAGCCGGGAGGGGCGGGCCCTCGCGGAGACGTTTCGCTGGGAACGGGCGCTGGAGGCGGCCGAACAGCTCTACCGCGGCTGGACCGCGGAGCGCGGGCCGTGATGAGGTAGATGCGCGATCAGGTCAGCGCCGACCTGCGGACCGCGTGCAGAGATGGCGCGAAGACTGCCGTGGCGTCCATGGGGCGCTGCTCGGCGGGCCCGCTGAGACCGGCGGCCAGGGCAAGCGCAGCCCAGGGCGGACCGAAGCGGAGCGCGCCGGCGAGCTCGCCGACGCCATGGCCGCCATGCATGGCGGCAAGCACCACCGGGACCAGCGCGGCATCGGCGGGATGCCGGGCGCGCCGCGCGGCCTGCAGTGCCGACGCGGCCAGGGCGGCGGCGTAGACGCCGACGCCAAGACGGGCGACGGTCCCCAGGCGACCGGGCGTGAAGGCGAGCGCGGCGTCAGCGACGAGCGCCGGCGCAATCAGGTGCGAGCGGCGCATGGACGCGGGATGGTGGCGCGCGGTGAGAGCGCGGAAGCGCCCGTAGTCGCGGTACTGGCGCCAGAGGCCACGCAACGTGTCGCGCGGGGCGTAGTCGGCGCTCATGCTCGGCAGGCAGAGGAGCCGCTCGCCTTGGCGCAGGAAGCGCGCCGCCAGCTCTGAGTCCTCGTTCTTGTCCCAGCGCTCGTCCCAGCCGCCGTAATCCAGGAGCAGCTGGCGACGCCACACGCCGCCGAACACCCCGGTGTCCAATTCGATCTCGTCGCCGGGTGCGCCGTCGCCGCCCCACTTTTTGGATCCTCCGCGCCCCAGGGGTGACTCCAGAGCCAACTCGATCGCCCGCGACACCGGGTTGTGGCCGCGGGCCCGTTGGGGGCCGGAGATCCAGGGGCTATCGCCGCGCTCCAGGCGGGCGATCCCATCGGCGACGTAGGCGGCGGGGTAGACCGTGTGGCCGTCCATCCGCGCCACCCATGTCCCGCGAGCCTCGCGCAGCGCGACGTTGAGCCCGCTCGACACGCTGCCGCGCGGGTTGTCGAACACGCGGATGCGCGGATCCTCGCGGGCCAGCTCGCCCAGGATCTCGCGGGTGCGGTCGCTGGAGCCGCCGTCGGCGAAGACGAATTCGAGCTCTCCGTCGAAGCGCTGGGCGCGCATCGCCGCCACCATCGCCTCGATGAAGCGCTCCTCGTTGAGGACGGGGACGAGGATCGAGCAGTCCACCGGCGTGTCGCTCATCACGTGCCCTCCAGAAAGCGCGCCAGCCGGGCCGACTCGGCCTCGAGCGTGTGCTGACGGACGTACGCCACCCCCTCCTCGACGTGACGTGACCGCTCGACGGGGTCGTTCAGCAGACGCTGTAGCGCCGCGGCGCCCGCGGCCGCGTCGCGCGGGGGCATGAGCAGCCCGCGGCCGCCGGCCATCGCCGGCACCCCGCCGACCGCGGTGGCCACCACCGGGAGGCGGGCGGCGAACGCCTCGAGGAGCACCTGTGGCATGCCCTCGGTCATCGACACGTGCAGGAGCGCGTGGCTGGAGCGATACAGGCTCCATAACGCATCGCCGAACCCGATGTGGCCGTGCATGATGAGCCGGTCGCTCACGCCGAGCTGGACGGCGCGGGCCCGGAGCGCCTCGGCGAGAGTGCCGTCCCCGCAGACCTCCAGCCGCCAGCGCGGATCGGTGCGCAGCGCATCGCGCAGGATGTCGATCATCAGCAGCGGGTTCTTCTCTGGATCGAGCCGGCCGACACTGAGCACGCGCAGGTCGGCGGCGCCGTAGTCGCGGTGATCGTCGGACGCCGCGGCGACGTCGTCCTCGGAGAGCAGGGAGATGAGCGCAGTGTGCAGGCGGTGGGAGTGACGGTACTCGCGCGCCAGTTCGGGTCCGACCACGACCACGCCCGCGACGCGGCCGAGGAGGCGGAACATCTGCTCCAGCACCCACGCCGCGAGCCACACGTGAGGCCGGCCGGGGTGGCGGTGGCGGATCAGGCGGGGCAGCTGCTGGCGCACGCCCAGCACCAGCCGTTTGCGCCGGGCCAGAGCCAGCAGGGCGAACACGATCGCGTGGGGCGGGTTGGGCCCCAGGACCCAGACGACGTCCACCCGGCCGAGCACCGCCCAGAACCGCCGCACGGCGGTCGGCAGCGCCCGCAGGACGGCGCGCAGGTCCGCGCCGCTGGCGTAGTAGGGCAGCGGTGCGAGCTCGATGCCGCTCATCTCATAGGCAAAGCGGCTCCCGGTCGGGTCCAGGCGGCCGATGAGCGTGACCGCGCCGAAGTGCCGAGCCAGCGCGTTGAGGAACAGGCTGAAGGGGAGCTCGGCGGTGATCAGGTCGCCGTCGCGTCGGTACGAGAAGTCGCAGAACACCGCCAGGCGGGTCGCAGCGCGAGCCATCGGGACCTCCCGCGTCAGAGCACCGTGGACGAGCCCAGGCCCAGCCGGCGGGTGCCGCGAGCCACCTTGATCCAGAATCGCGCCGCTCCGTCGTTGCGGTACAGGCCCAGTCGCGCGTAGCGATGGACGTTGAGGTGGGTGAACGAGCCGGGCAGCGCCGCGGCGGTGCGATAGCCGACCTCCCGGGTCAGTTCCTCGACGCGGTCGTCGACGTCGCCATAGGGATAGGCGATCGACTCGCACGGCCGGCCCAAACGCCGGGTCAGCTCCTCACGTGAGATCGAGAGCTCCTCCCGGACGCCGCCGTCGCCGAGCTCTGGGAGGTGGGGGTGGGTGTGGGTGTGGGACCCGATCTCCCAGCCGTACTCCGCCAGCTCGCCGACCTGCTCCCAGGTCATGGCCTGCAGCTCGCCGGCCTGCGGCGTGTCGCGCCATCCCTTGATCCCCTTCCACGAGAGGATCCGCTCGCCCTCCATGAACGACGTGGGGACGAACAGGGTGCCGCGGACGCCGAACTGGCGCAGCACCGGGGCGGCGTAGGTCCGCACGGTGGCGAAGGCGTCATCGAAGGTGACGGCAAAGGCACGTCGGTCGCGCGGGCCGACGATCGCCTCGGTGAAGGTCGTGGCTCGCCATCCGCGCCGTAGGAGGTGCTCGATCTGTCGTTCCAGGGCATCCGGGGGCACCGACAGCTCCGACTCCCAAGTCGGGCTCACGGCGTGGTAGCAGAGGATGAGCGCCGGATTCACGTCTGCGCGGCCACCCGGGAATCGGGCTCGGGCGCGGCGTCGCTCACGAGCTGCTCGTAGAGATCGGCGAAGCGGTGCGCGACGGTCTCGATCGTGAAGTCATCCATGCGCTCCGCGGCGGTCGCAGCCAGCAGGCGGCCGCGCTCGGGGTCGGCGAGGAGCGCGCTGATGGCCGCGGCGAGCGCCGCGGGGTCTCGGGGCGGGACGAGCAGGCCGGTGCGGTCGTCCTCGACGATCTCGGGCAGGCCGCCGACGTTGGTGGCGACCACCGGAGTCCCGGTGGCCATGCACTCGAGCACGAAGAGGGGCATCCCCTCCCAGTCGGAGGACAGCGCGCCGACGTCCACCGTCTGCAGGAGCGGCGTCACGTCGCGGCGCTCGCCCAGGAAGTGGACGTGTCCGGTGAGTCCCATGCTCGTCACCTGCGCCTCCAGCGACTCGCGCTGGGGGCCGTCGCCGGCGATCACGAGGTGCGCGTCGGGGAATTTCTGGATCACCTGCGCCGCTGCGCTGATCATGACCTCGAGCGCCTTCTCGACGCGCAGCGTGGCCACCACGCCGATGATGCGTGCGTCGGGCGCGAGGCCGAGCTCGGCGCGGATGTCAGTGGGCTCCGTGACGCGATGCGGGATGTACGCGGTCGGTAGGACAAGCACCTTCTCGGCCGGAATGCCCTCGAGCTCGATCATGCGGGTGCGGTTGGACTCCGACACCGCGACGAAGCGGGTGGCATAGCGGGCGATGACGTGGCGATCGATCGTGCGGCGCATGAGCTCGCCGCTGTAGGACCAGTTGTGCTCGTGGGCGATGATCACCGGGACGTTGCACAGCTTGCCCAGCACCGTCCCCCAGACGTTTGACCCGAACATGTGGGCATGGATGACGTCGAAGCGCCCCAGCCGCAGCAGCATGGCCAGGCCGCCGAGACGATAGACGTCGAGCTTGCCGGTCCGCCGCAGGCTGATGTGGCTGACGCCGGCGTCGGCCAACGACTCCGATGCCTCCGGCGTGGCGAAGCGGGTGGAGCACACCCACGGCTCGAACCGGTCGCGCGGGAGGTGGGTCACCAATCCGAGCGCGAATCGCTCAGCCCCGCCTTGATCGGTGGGTGAGTCCAGCACGGCAAGGACGCGAAGGCGTCGAAGGGACCCGGTCATGCGGGCGTCAGTATGCGGGTTGGGAACGGTAGGCGTGATCCGGCAGACGCTCCGGCACCGGCGCGGGGGCCTCCGCGGGTGCGTCGCGAGTCTGGCTGAGGGCCAGCACCGCCGGGCAGAGGGCGAAGGTCAGCCACAGCTGCTTGGAGAACTCGCCGGACAGGAAGAAGTCCGCCGACATGAAGGCCACGAGGGCCAGCACCATGCACCGGGCCACCAGCTCCATCTCCCTGTCGCCCTGTCGCTCGAAGCGGTGCGCTGCCCTGACTACCGCGAGCATGGAGAACCCAGCCACCCCCAGGAAGGCGAGGAGGCCCGGGATCCCGAGGTCGGCGAGCAGTTCGAGGTAGATGTTGTGGGCAACATGGGGGACGTTGACGATGAAGTTGGCGCTCGTGATGTTGCCGATCCCTTGGACGTAGTGGATGGCCGCCTCCTGGAAGTTCCCCGACCCCGAGCCGATGAACGGGTGGGCCTCCACCATGCGCCACCCGACGCGCCAGATGTCCGAGCGACCGCTGGTGGTGGCGCTGGTCACCCGTTGGCGGGAAGCGAGCGGTGCGAGGGCAAAGTAGTAGGTGACGGTCCCCAACAGCGTCACCGCCAGCAGCGCCGCGGCCTTCCCGCGCCACCGCCCCCCGAACACCACGGCGGCCACCATCACGCATCCGAGGGCGATGAGGCCGCCGCGCGAAAGGGTGGTGAAGACGCCGATGAGGCAGAACACGCCGCCCCCCCAGCACAGCAGGCGCAGGCCCGGACGCCGCATTGCGTTGCCGAGGGCGAGGGCGATGGGAATCGCCGCTACCAGGACCGCAGCCTGCTCGTTGGCGTCGCCGATTCCGCCCTCGAGCCGGCCCTGCGTGGCGCCAGAGACGAACCCGTACGCCGTCGAGATGATCGCGCCGATCAGAAACGCTCCGAGGACCCAGTACAGGTGCTCGCGGCGCCGCACGGCGACCATGACGATGGGGAGCAGCAGCATGTTGAGCAGGAAGCTGATCGTCGCCGTGACGGCGGCCCCCGAGCTCTCCGCCCACGTCACGCTCAGCGTCGACCACAGCGCCAGCGCCACGACGGAAACGACGATGTTGGACGGGATCCGGGCCACCGCCCCGCGGGTGCGGGCCGTGCCGACGAGCCGCTGGGCATACCAGGACGCGAACAGGAGCAGTCCGGCCACCTTGATGAAGCTGGCCGAGCCGCTCGCGGAGCTGAACACATCGAGGAACGACAGGATCGTGAACAGCACGAGCCCGGCGGTGACGTCGGAGATCGTCACCAGGCTGAAAGCGATGCCGATGGCCAGCGCCACCCCGATCGACGGCTTGATCCCGGCGGCCAGCCCGACGGCGGCCGACATGGTCAGCAGCAGCGCCGCCCAGCCGGCGTACTCGCCCCGGGCGCGAGCCCACGGCGACGGGCGCGCGTGCGCTCGCATCCGGTGCGCGACCGCCACGTCAGTTCCGCTTGTCGGCGGCGGTTTCCAGACCGATGGGAGCTGCCGGACGGATGTCGTCGGGGCGCCTGCCCTCGACTGCCGAGTAGTACGTCGAGCCGCGGATCGGCGACTCACCGATGACCACGAAGCCCAGCGGAGGCGCGCCGTAATTCATGAGCATGTCGTACAGCTCCGTGATCTTGGCCAGCTTGCTCACCCCGAGGCGGCTGACAATGACCACGTCGTCGACGTACTTGGCCAGGGGCAACGCGTCGACGACGGCGGTGATCGGCGGGGAGTCGATGATGACGAAGTCAGCGAGCTCCTTGGCGTGCTCCACCAGCCGCTGCGAGAAGTCGAAGGACAGCCGCTCGGCGACGTAGTCGCTCGGGCGCTTGACCACGACCACCTGAAGCTCGGCGCCGTCGAGCACGAGTGGGGTCAGCGCCTGCTCGAGCTCCGCCGTGCCCTGCGCGAGGTGCTCGGTGCCGAACTCGACGTTGAGCTGCAGGGCGTTGCCGATGGCGGGCCGGCGCAAGTCGGCCTCGATGAGGATGACGCTGGCACCGCCCTGGGCCAGCGCGCCGGCGAGGCCGATGGCGGTGGTCGTCTTGCCCTCGCCGGGCGCCGAACCCGTGAGCAGGATGGCCTGGGGCTTGTTGCCGGCGCGCGCGGCCATGAAGGTGCGCAGCGAGCGGTAGCCCTCGTGGCCGGCGAAGGAGAGATCCGTGGGCAGTAGCGGACCGGCCCCACGCTGGTGCGGCCGTTCGCGCGGAATCCCGGCGAGGATGAGCGCATTGAAGAGGTGGCGCAACTGGTCCTCGCGGCGCAGCCGCGGATCCAGGGCGTCCAGGAGGAAGGCGCCGCCGACGCCGAGCACGAGGCCCGCGATCAGCCCGGCGACGAGGGCCAGCTTGGACCTCGGGGTGTAGGGGGCGGGGGGGAGCCCGGCCCGTGCGGAGACCGTGATCGTCGGGTCGGGGCTGCTCTTGAGCGCCTGCAACTGGGAGAGCTCGGCGGTGAGCGTGGTGTTGGAGGCGCGCTCGGCGGGGGTCTCGGCCTGGAGCTGCGCCTGGAGGCCGGGGATGGCGGTGGCCAGCGCGGCGTGCAGGTTCGCGGTGCGGGTGGCGACCACCTGATCGGCGAACGCGTTGGCCAGCCGCTCCGCCTGCGCCCCCGAGTCCGAGGTGGCCTGGAGCGCGAGCAGGTTGCTCTGGCCGATCGGGGTCGCGGTCACCTTGGAGAGCAGGGTGTCCGCTGACATGTTCAGGTGCAACGCCCTGACCACGGCCTGGGCCACCTGTGGGTTGGTCACCAGTCCGGCGGCCGTCAGGGTGTCGCGGGTGGGATCGCTCGTGCCGTGCAGGACCGGCAGCGTGGACAGGGCGGTGTTGCCCGCGTCGGCGGGGGAGACCAGCATCTGCGCCTCGGCGCTGTAGCGCTTGGTCGCCACCTGCGTGTAGATCGCGGCCACGGCGACCGCCAGGACCGTGCAGGCGATGATCAGCTTGACGTGCTCGCGCAGCGTCCTGTAGTAACGCAGGATGCCGGGCTCGTTCTCAGAACGACGTCGGGAGTCCATCGGGCTGGCGGACATCAGGGGAGCATTCTGATCAGTGCGGGCGAATCCTATGCGGATTCGTCAGCCACGAAATCGAAGCACTTCGGCAATCGTCATGAAGATGATGCGCAGATCGAGCCAGATCGACCAATTCTGGATGTAGTAGTTATCCCACTCCACCCGGTCGGCGATTGAGGTCTGGCCGCGGTACCCGTGCACCTGAGCCCACCCCGTGATTCCCGATTTTACGCGGTGACGATCCTCATAGCGAGCGACATCGCGAGCGAAGCGCACCACGTACTCGGGACGCTCCGGCCGGGGGCCGACGAGACTCATGTCGCCGCGCAGGACGTTGTAGAGCTGGGGGAGCTCGTCGAGCGAGAGGTCGCGCAGGACCCGGCCCAGCGGCGTGCGGCGGTCCAGGCCCTCGACGCCGCCCGGGGCCAGGCCGTCCCCGACCTGGAAGCTCGACGGCACCGGCGCCTCGATCATGGTGCGGAACTTGAGCACGTCGAACGTGCGCCCGTCGCGACCGACGCGTTGCTGGTGAAAGAGCACCGGGCCCGATGACGTCAGCTTGACAGCGGCGGCGATCACCGCGAGCACCGGCGACATCAGGAGGAGCCCCAGCAGCGCGGCGCTGCGATCGAGCGCGTGCTTGACCGCGAACTGCCAGCCCTTGGGATCGACCGTGTGCAGGGTGAGCAGCGGAACCCCGCCGACGTGGTCCAGGGTGGCCCGCTCGTTGATCGACTCATACAGCCGCGGGACCAGCGAGACGTCGACCCCGAGTGTCTGGCACTCGCGGACCTTCTCCACCAGGACGTGGTCGGGCTCGCTGGAGAAGGAGAGGATGACGCGGCGGGCGCCCGTGGAGGCGATCGCCTCCGCGAGGTCGTCAGGGGTGCCCAGGACCGGGACCGTGTACCCGTCGCGCGGCTCGGAATCGGGCAGCGGGTCGGCGTCCAGATACCCGACCGGCCGCAGGCCGTAGGACGGCTCGGAGATCAGGCGATGGGCCAGGTGCGACCCGATCACGCCGGCGCCGACGATCAACGTCGGGGTGGCCAGGCCCTCGCGGCGGATCGCCTCCCGGCGGCTGGTCACCAGGAAGATGCGCGCACCGCCGAGGTAGACCACGGTGAACAACCAGAGCCGTGTGGCCAGCGCCACCGGATGGCTGCCGCCGAGGATCGAGTCCGTCGAGATGGTGAGCATCGAGGCCAGCGACACGACCCCCAGCACGTTGTTGAAGGTCGCCAACGAGGACGCGTTGAGCCGGTCGTCGGGGGCGGGCCGGGCATGGAGCATCACGAGGACCGCGATACCGAACAGCAGGGCCACCCAGTTCTCGGAGTGGGCCCGGTCGATCGCAGGTCCGGCCAGCAGCGACAGCGCGATGGTGACGCTGAGGATCATCGCGTCGACGGCGAGGCGCAACCGGGACCACTGCTGGGCGTCGACCAGCTGCGCCCAGAGGCGCTCGCGCAGCGGCCGCGTCCGCGCGGGAAGCGGAGCGGTGGCCACGGCGGAGCTGGCGGGAAGGTAGTTCATTCGTGATTCGCGACCGAGATGCCCCTCAGGATCAGCCCTACGACCCCTGGACGGCACACGTTGGATTTCCAGCGCGCCGCCACCCCCTGGCTGGGCCTTATGCCAATGGTCAGAAAGCGTACTCTCCGAGGCGGCGGAATGGGAGGTTTGGCGAGGGTTTGCGTCGGAATACTCAAAAGGAGTGTTCGTCGCAGCTGCCGCACTCTGGTGAGGAGTCATGAACGTTCATCCGAATTTTGGAGCATAACGACGACGAATGTTTGAGCACCATGCACAAGTAGCACACGTCTTTAATCGGTTCTAGGAGGTTTAAGCAGCGCCGTAGAAACTACCTAAACATCGGGGGGGAATCTCAAACACTTCCGCGAGACCTGACGAGGTGGCCGAATGTTCGGTCGGAAAAGGCCACGAGGAGCGAGGCGCGAGACGATGTTTGTCCGTCGGGCCAATGGCAGCGCCGGTTGGCGCTGGGACACTTCCCGCCATGCTCACCCCTCACAAATCGTCTCGAGTCCTCCTCGTGGCCAGCGACCGCAGCGCCGGCGGGACCGGCTCGGTGCCGGTGCGCCGCTACCGCCTCGCTCGCGTGCGCGTCAACCCGTCGGCGGCCACGGGCGCGCCGCGGCTGGCGCGCTCTGAGCGCCCCTAGCCGATCCCGACGCGCCTGTCGTCGATCGCCCGCGGCAAGCGCGGTTAGACCGGCGTTAGCCCGGTGGAGCCGGGACGCCGCGGCGCTAGACTTTCCCTATGCGCTCTGATCTGGAGCAGTCCCGCTCCCGCACTCCCATTGTTCGTAAAGCCGCCGCCGGGGTTGTCTTGGTCGTCGTGGCAGCGCTGCTGATCAAGGTGATCATCGGCGTCGTCGCTGCGGTGTTCTGGACCGTCGTCGTCGTGGCCGCCGTGCTGGCGGTCCTCTGGGCTCTGAAGACCATCGTCTGGTAGGACGCTGAGATGGCCGGCATGGGCCTGATCGTCATCCTGTTCTTCTTCGGCCTCGCCGGCGGCATCGTCGGACGGATGAAGGGCAGCTCGTTCGTGATGTGGTTCCTGGTGTCGTTCTGCGTGCCTTTCATCGGGCTGGCCTGCGCCGTGCTCTACCGCTGGGACAACCGCGAGCTACGCCGCCAGTGCCCGCAGTGCGGCAAGGTGATCAAGCTTTATGACGCGGTGTGCGTGCGCTGCGGCGAGGAGCTGGACTTCCCGGAGTTCGCGCTGGCCAGCGAGGCGAGCATCGCCGCGTCGCGCTCGGGCCGCGCCGTCTCCTAGAGTCGGGCCGCGTGAATCTGGCCCGGATCAACCGCTACGTGGCGCTGTGCCTGTACTACGGGATTGCCAACAAGCTCCCGGCCCGAGGCCCACTCGCCGAGCCGTCGCGCTGGATCCGCCAGGAGCTGTGCCGGAGATTCCTGGCCGGCTGCGGTGAGCGGATCAACATCAGCCGGGACGTGCACCTGGGCACGGGGTCGCAAGTCTCCATCGGCCACCGCTCGGGGCTGGGGCCGGGCTGCCGGGTGTACGGCGGCCTAGTCATGGGCGACGAGGTCATGGTCGGCCCCGACGTGGCTTTTCTGTCTGAGAACCACCGGTTCGATCGGCTCGACGAGCCCATCGGGTGGCAGGGGGTCACCGAGCGCAATCTGCCGCGGATCGAGGACGGCGTGTGGATCGGCCTGCGCGCGACGATCCTGGCCGGCAAGGTCGTGGGAGAGGGCGCGATCGTGGGCGCGTGCGCGGTGGTGACCAAGGACGTGGCGCCATACGCGATCGTTGGGGGCAACCCGGCGGTGGTCATCGGGACCCGCCGGCCCGGAGACGATCCGGCGGCCAGCGCCGCGGCGGCCTCGGCCAACGGAGCCCCGGCGCCCGACGCTGGTTAGCCGGCCGGCGCGGCGAGCGCCAGTTCCGCCTCCACCGCGCGGTCCAGCGCGGCGTGGCCCTCTGTCTGGGCCATGAGCGGCCGGAGGGTGTGATCTCGCACGGCGATGCGGGTCACGGTCATGTTGGGCCAATCCTCGATCAGGGGCAGCCAGCCCTCGGCGATCAATTCCTCCTCGAGCGGCTCGCCCGCGGTGAACAGGAACACGCAGCGCAATGGGGAGGCCTGCAGCCGGCGCATGACTCCGTTGACGCGGTCGCTGAGCGAGCCGGCGTCCGCGCCGCCGCGGCGGCGAGCCACCCAGCGCGCCGGCATCCCGAGCAGCCAGCGCGCCACCGCCCTGACGCGCGCGCCGGTCACGTTGTGGCGGATGCGGGCCCAGGTGAGCTTCTGGGAGAAGGCGCGGCGCACATCGCGCACGGCCCCCAGCCCGCTGTCCCAGACGATCCCGCGGCTGTTGAACATCAGCGCTGCGCTGATCCGTGGGTCGTCCAGTCCGGCGTACATCGCCCAGTAGGCCCCGGCGCAGAGCCCCGCGACCACGAACCGGTCCGCCACGCCGCGCTCGGCCAGGACGGCGATCGCCGCCTGGACCTGAGGGATGAGGGCGTCGACGTAGAGCCCGTCGTCGTCCGCGTAGGGCGAGACGGCGCCGTCGGCCTCACCGATCGCCTCCACGTCGAGGCGGAGCGAGGGCACTCCGCGCTCCGCCCAGCGACGCGCCGCCTCGACCCACATGCGGTTCGGCCCGATGCGGCGGATGGCGCCGGCATTGAGCATGATCAGGCACAGTGGCGAGCCGCCGTCGCGCGGCGTGGTGAAAATGCCCGAAAGGTCGCCGAAGTCCTGGGGGATGGTGAGCGGGGTCTCAACGATCTCGGCCGCGCCGGCTCCTAAGGTGATCGACGCTGACAGCGGGGGGCCATCGACGGGGGCGTGCGCCTCCGGCGCGCCGGCGCGCTGCTCGCCGTCCGCCAGCCAGGCCAGCACCTCGCTCAGCACCGACTCGGGGACCTGGCTCTGCTGCGGATGCGAGGTCATCTCGCCGTAACCGTCACCGGGACGGACCGCGACGCTGACGCCCTGGCCCTCGAGCGCGTTGCGCAGGCGCTCGTCGGCGGCGATGCCGTCGCGTTCGAGCAGGAGCGCCCCGCGGGGCAGGCCATGCGGGAGTGCGAGTGCGCTGAGGTCGACGCCCCCCAACTCGGCCTGCGTCTCGGCGGTGAGGACGAAGCCGCCGACCTCCAGCTCACCCTCGGGCGGTGCGGGCGGCGTGGCAAGGCCCTCGAACACCTGAGAGGCCTCGAGCCGGGCAAAGGCCTTGAGCTGGCGGGTCAGGTCGCGCCCGCGCGCGGGGGAGGCCCAAAGGACCAGGCCGTCGATGGGCGCTCCCGCCTCGGCGGCGCGGCAGGCCAGCATGCCGCCCAGGCTCAGGCCCACCGCCACCACCGCGCCGGCGCCCGTGTGCCCGCGCAGGGCGCGCGCGGCCGTGCTCACCGCGGAGGTCCACGCCGTCAGGCGTCCGGGGTCGCGCGGATCGCCGCCGCTGTCGCCGCAGCTGGGCAGGGACAGTCGCAGGACCGGGAAGCCGTCGCGGGCCAGCCGTTGCGCCCACTCGCGCAGGATCCGGTAGGAGCACACCTCCTCCCAGCCGAAGGGCGGGACGAACAGCACGGACGTGTCACGGGCCGACCCGTCGGGCCGGTGCAGGACACAGAAGGCCGGGGTACCGTCGACGTCCAGATACAGGGACTGCGTCATGCCGCCCGCACCTGGCTTTCGAGGTTGAGCGCGGTGACCACGGCCGACTCGGCACGGGCCTCGCGATCGTCGCGGCGCAGCGCGACGGTGCGGCCGGCACCGGGCTCGACCGAGAACGCGTCGTCGAGCGGCGTGAACCCGGGGATCGCAAGGCGCACGCCGTACACCAGCCGGTCGGCTTGGAGCCGCAGCGCCTCCTCGGTGACCGATACACGCAGACCGAGTTCGGCGGCGGGTCGACGCTCGGTGGGGCGGCCGGCGGGGAAGAAGAAGGCCTGGGAGAACACCTCGGCATCCTCATCGGCGGCGGTCAGCGTGGCGACGATCGCGTGCTGTGCCGGCGGGCCGAACCGGTAGGCCCAGGCGGCGTCGACGAAGCCCCCGACGAGCTGCTCCACGCTCAGGCGCCGGATCGCGTGGCCGGGCAGCCGCAGCTCGGTTTCGGCCTCGGCGACGCGCGCGGACCCGTCGCGATACAGGGCGACCCGGAGCCGGGCGGCCAGCGCATCCGGGCGGTCATTGGCGACGTGGACGTCGACGCCGTTGACCTCCTCGTCGGTCATCCACACCGCCACGGGGGCCAGCGCACGGCGCAGGTAGTGGTAGGCGACCTTCGGCGCGCCGCGATGGTCGAGGACGCCGAGTCCGGCGCCGGCGAGCATGTCCTTGAGCCAGAGGACGAGCGCCCCCCGGCACGGCGACGCCTCGCGGCGCCACTCGCCCATGACCTCGGCCATGACCTCGCCCGACGCGTGTCGCGAGAGCTCCAGGTAACGCATGAGGTCCGAGCGGCGCAGGGCGACCGGGTCGACGTCGTAGAGGTAGCGCAGGTAGTAGTCGCGGACGTCGTCGAAGTCCCAGCCGGCGCCGAGGTCCCAGCCCGTCCCGGCGTCGCGGGGGACGCCCGCCTTCCAGTCGGGATGGTGGACCGGGACCTCCACCTCGTCGGGGACGTTGGCAAAGGCCAGGCACTCGGAGGCGAAGCGGACGTCGGCGCGGCGGGCGGCCGCGGGCGGCTCGAAGTACCCGCTGACCCCGAAGTAATGGGTGACGCCGGCGTTGGCGTGGAAGGGGAGCGCGCCCCCGCACGGGGTGCTGCGCACGTAGGCGCAGCCGGCCCCGCTGCCGGCGACCAGCTCGGCCAGGTCCTCATCCCACAGCGGGTCGCGGCCGAGCTCGGGGCCCAGGCCCATCATGGCCGGCTGCTGCTCGACCTCGTTGTTGCCGCAGAGCACGGCGAGGCACGGGCGCCCGGCGACGGCCTCCAGCACCCCGGCCGCCTCGTGCCGCACGACCTCCCGGAACTCCGGGTCCGAGACCGGATAGTCGAGGTTGCCGAACATCAGGTCCTGCCAGACGAGGATGCCAAGCTCGTCGCAGAGATCGAAGAATGTGGGGGACTCGTAGGCGCCGGTCCCCACGACGCGCACCATGTTCATCCCGGCGTCGCGCACGCGTTGCAGCAGGGCGCGCAATCGCGGCTCGCCCGGGGCCATCGAGACGAGGTCGGACGGGGTCCACACCGCGCCGCGCACCCACACCGGGATGCCGTTGACGTGCAGGTCGAGGCCGTCGTCCGTGATGTCGTCGGCCCAGCCCAGCGCGCGGAACCCGATTCCGCGGCGGGCGATCGTCTCGCCGTCGCGCACCACCGAGAGCTCGTGGAGCACCGGCTCGCCGTGGGTGTGGGGCCACCAAAGGGCCGCGCCCGGCACCACCAGCTCGGTGTCACGTCCCAATGCCGCGGCAGCGCCGCCGATGCGCGCCTCACAGCCCTCGACGGTTGCGCTCGCCGGCAGGCTCAGGGTCACGATGCCGTCACTACCCACGACGCGGGCGCGGACGCGCAACGAGGCCAGCGGGTCGGGCGCGGCCAGCGACACCGGCCGCCACGGCCCCACCGGCGCCGGCCCGGGGGCGAAACCGGGCGAGCGACCGAACATCATCGTCCGGTACCACCGCAGGTTGCCGGCGTTGACCACCCGCGTGCGCCAGCGCGCGCTCGGCCGCCGCCGCTTGGCCAGCAGCGGCGTGAGCGCCCGGCAGACGATGGCCAGCTCGTTGTCGTCGCGCAGTCGCCCGGCCACGTCGGCCCGATGGGCGGCGAACATCGACTCGGACGCCAGGACCAGCTCGCCGTTGAGGTAGACCTCGCTCACGGTGGCGATCCCGCCCAGCCGCAACTCGGTGTCCCGGGACGCGCCGTCGGCGGCGAAGCGGCAGCGAAACCACCAGTCCTGGGCGTCGAAGTCCCGGCCGTCGGTGCCGACCGCAGCCGCCGCCGTGCCGGGCACCCGGGCCGGGATCCAGTCAAGCGCTGCGCCCTCCAGGTCCACCGGCGTCGTGCAGCGGCCCGGGGGCGTGGAGGCAACCTCCCAGCCGTCGTCGAGATCCATTAGCGCTAGAGGATGCGGCCCAGATCGGACATGGCCTGCTCCCACGCCCCGGCCAGCGTGCCCAGCGTCGGCATCGGGTCAAACGCCCGCCGGCGGGCCAGGCGGAAGGAGAGGATCTTGGTCGCCTCCACGATCTCGCGCAGGCTCGCGGCTACGGGCGCGCCATCGTCGCCCAGGCACCAGTCGACGTGGTCGGCGAGGAGCTCGAAGGAGGAGCCGACCATGCGCACGGTGACAAACGCGTAGGCGTGATAGTCGGCGGCGTCGCCCTCGAGGAGGCGGGGGAGATCCTCGGTCAGCCGCTCGCCCCACGCCGCGAACGGGTTGCGCTCGGGCCGCCGCGCGTAATAGCCGCGCATCAGCTCCAGCGCGACCGCGCGCAGTTCGTCGCCGCTGAGCCGGGGCCCGGCGCCGAAGCGCACGAGCTCGGTGAACGGGTCCATCACGTCCTCGGTGAAGTGGGGGAGCATGTGGAAGCACCCTCGGTAGTCCTCGCCGGAGAGCTCGTAGAGGCCGGCGTTGTGCAGGTAGCGCATCCGCTCGCCGGCCCGGTCGATGGCCTCAGGGACGATCGTCGTCTTGAGATGTTCGGTGCGATAGCTGGTGGCGACGGTGTCGGGCAGGTACCAGGCGTCCATCTCCACCAGGACGGTGCGCCCGTGGCGCAGCTGCTCCTCGATGTGCTCGGGCAGCGAGCGGTAGGGGAGCATCTCGTGCACCTCGATGCCGAACAGGCGTGTGAGGTCGGCGTACGGGGGCTTGGCGTAGGTGAACTGATCGCCCTCCCAGTCGGTGGCGAGGATGAAGCCGAACATGGCCAGCGGCTCGTCGCCCCGCGCGTGGACGAGCTCGATGAGCGCGTCGGCGTAGCAGTTGGTCTCGAGGTAGGTCCGCGGCGGGTCGGGTCGGTGCAGCGCGTGGGGCGTGTAGCGGGCCGGGTCAAGGCCCCACAGCGACACCTCGCCCGAGGAGGTGGTCGCCATCAGTCGAGCTCCAGCGTCGTCCGGACCTCCGCCGGCCACTCGTCGACGTCCAGGCCGTGCGCCGCGAACAGGGCCAGCGTGACGCGCTCCTCGCCGAAGGCCATGCACCCGGTGTGGGCGGGCTCGCCGGCGGCGGTCGTGATCCCGTAGGTGTGGCCCATGTGATCCTGGTGGTAGTTGGAGGAGGCGATCGCGGTGGGCGCGTCGCCCGCGACCGGGGACAGCAACTCCCACTTGAGCTCCTGCTCGCGCTGCTGGGCCGCCAGCAGGCGCCCGACCCGGCCGAAGAAGGGGTCGTTGGCGATGTCGAGCTCAAGCTCGAGCCCCAGCCCGCGCAGCAGCTCCTCGGCGCGCGTGCGCCAGCCGATGCGCCACTCCACCACAGTCTCGGCGTCAGCGATGCGGACGATCTCGCGCATGTGGAAGATCTGCATGCGCGCCGGGTCGTTGGAGGGCTCGCGGCGGAAGACGTAGGCGTCGCCGGTGTCCAGGGTGAGGCCTCCCTCGGGGAGAGGTCCGCGCGCAGCGATCGCCGGGTACAGCGGATAGCACGCGGCGGGGGTGAGCACCATCTCGCTCATCGTCTGATAGCCGCTCCAGTCCTCGTGGCGCGAGGCCACGTCATGCTGGGCGGCCGCCTGCTTCTCGTCACCTTCGAAGGCGAACACGGTGCCGGCGAGGTGGGGGAAGGAGCCGAGGTAGCCGCTGGTCTCCAACTGCTCGCGCGGCACCACCGGCGGGAAGCACAGCGGCTCGGGCGACTCGGGCGCCGCGGTGCGGGTGACCAGGGCATCGAAGCTCAGGCGCACGCGCTCGAAGAGGCCGCCGCGGGCATACAGCCCGTGGACACCGGTGGGGGCAAGCAGCCCCGCCTCCATGAGCGCGTCCAAGTAGGCCACCTGTGCGGGACTGCCGGCGCGGAACTCGGGCACGGGCGTTCATACCTCCTTGGCGATGAGCAGGAGCGCAGCGTTCGTCTGTTGGATGCGCTCGTTGGCGATCATGAGCGGCGCCGAGAGGGCGTCACGCAGGTGGCGGCCGACGCTGAACGGGGTGTCGTTCTTGAACCCCATGATCCCGCAGACGTCGAGCGCCCCGAAGCACACGTCGCGGGTCTGCTCGGAGGCGGCGATCTTGAGGTTGTTGAAGCGCAGCGCCATGCTCATCGTCGACAGCTCCTCGCGGGCCGGCCCCTCGGCGGACGCCTCGAAGTCGCGCAGTCCCGAACTGACCAGGCCGCGCAGCAGCGCCACCTCGCCCGAGAGCCGCGACAGGCGCTGGGCGGCGGGCGGCGTGACTCCGGGAGTGCGCTTGGCGGCGGCCTTGACGAACGCGCGCGCCCGCTCGAACGCGTCCTCGGCGATCCCCAGCCACAGGTGCGACCACAGGATGTGCGAGAGGGGGACCATCGACTCGGCGGCGACCCTGGCAAACGGGGCGCCGAGTATCTGCTCGACGCCGAAGCGGGCGCGCACCACCGCTCCCGGAGAGCACGTGCCCCGCATCCCCAGCACGTCCCAGGTGCCGGTCGGCTCCAGCGAGTGCTGATCGGCGTGGGTGAGGACGGCCACCTGGTCGCCGGGCTCCGACTGCGGCGCACGCCGCAGCGTCGTGAGCAGGTCGTCGGCGTAGGCCCCATAACTGACCGTGGGCGCCTGCTTCTCAAAGCTCATCAGCCCGTCCTCGGCGGGGGTGACCGCCGCGATCGAGCGGGCCATGTCGCCGCCGGTCCCGACCTCGGAGGTCACCGAGGCGATCAGCCGCCCCTCGGTCACCTGCCGGTGCAGGTAGGCGTCAAACCAGCCGCCGGGCTCGAGATGACGGACGATCGTCACAAGCTGGATGTGGTGCATGGCGAAGACCATGGCGCTGGCGGCGCAGGACCGGCCCAGCTCGTGGCAGCACTCCGCGATCACGCCCACTGAGACCCCACTGCCGCCGAGGGCCTCGGGGACAGGCGCCGACAGCGCGCCGGCGGCACGGAGGGCGTCGATCGTCTCCGCGGGGAAGCGGGCGGCGCGGTCGACGTCGTCGGCGTGGACGGCGGCGACGTCTCGCGCGATGGCACGAACTCCGGCGAGCAGCTCGTGCTCGCGGTCGACTGCGACGGTCATGAAACGGCTTCGGCCTGCAGCTCGGAGAGGGCCGCCTCGATCGACGCGATGCTCTCGAACACGCTGCGCTTGAGCATGCGGTCCGGGAACTCGGTGTCGAACGCGTCCTCGAGGGCCAGCATGACGTTGACCGACGCGTGGGAGGTCATGCCCGCCTGATACAGGTCGTCGCCGTCCGCCAGGCTCGCCACTGGCACGGGGAGGCGGGCGTGGTCCTCGACGGCCTTGCGAATGGTCTCGTTCATTCAGTGGTCGCTCCCGTGAGTACGGTCGCACCGAGAGGTGCGACTGGTGGATGCCAGGCGAGGACGCAGGACCTGACGTGTAGCAGCGCTACACGAGGGTCCGAGGACAAAGGGCGGGTGGGGACCGGTATCCAGGTGTACCTCGAATGCGAGCGTATTTGCGGGAGGGGCCACGTATTAGCTATCGGCAGGTTTGTGAATGTTCGCGATCACGACGGCGGCGGCGCAGCCCTGCTCATGGCTCAAGCTCAGGGCAACCTCAGCGATCCCCGCCGCCTCCGCCAGCGTAGCTGCGCGGCCGAAGAGCCTCAAGCCGACCCATCCCGACCGGTCGCGCACGACCTCGACGTCGGTCCATGCGACGGCCTCGTCGCCCACCCGCAGGACCTTGAAGGCGGCCTCCTTGGCGGCGAACCGCGCGGCCAGTCGCTGGGGGTCCACGCCGTCCGCCGTCCGGCAATCGGCGACCTCGGCCGGGCTGTAGATCCGGCTGAGATAGCGCTCGCCGTGGGCGCTCAGCGAGTCGGCGACGGTCTGCACCGAGACGAGGTCGAGGCCGACGCGCAGACTCATGGGTGGATGCGCTCGATCCGCAGGACCTGCGGCAGGTTACACTCGGCTCTCGCCCGCCCGCCCGCGCGCGGGCGCGTCGTCGTACGAACTCACCGAGAGGAGGCCAGCGCAATGCGTGCCGTGGACGCCCTGATGGAATGTCTGAAGGCGGAAGGTGTCGACGTCGTATTCGGCCTCCCGGGAGGGGCCAATCTGCCCACCTACGACGCGTTCTACGACGCCGGGATCCGCCACATCCTCGTTCGCCACGAGGCGGGCGGCGGTCATGCCGCCGAGGGCTACGCCAAGGCGACGGGCAAGGTGGGTGTCTCCCTGGCCACGAGCGGGCCGGGCGCGACCAACCTGATCACCCCGATCACCGACGCGATGATGGATTCGGTCCCGGTGGTGTTCATCACCGGCCAGGTGCGGACCGAGCTGCTGGGGACCGACGGGTTCCAGGAGGCCGACACGATCGGGATCACCATGCCCGTCGTCAAGCACAGCTTCATGATCCAGCACCCGCTGGAGCTGCCGCGCACCATCCGCGAGGCGTTCCATCTGGCGCGCACGGGCCGGCCGGGCCCGGTGGTGGTGGACATCCCGCAGGACCTCAGCCGGGCCGACATCCCGTATGAGCCGGTGGACGACGTGCACCTGCCCGGCTACCAGCCGACCACCGACGGCAATCAGAAGCAGATCAGGCTGGCCGCCAAGGCACTGGCCAACAGCCGCCGCCCGGTCATCTACGCCGGCGGCGGCGTCATCTCCGCCAACGCGTCGGCTGAGCTCACCGAGCTGGCCACCGCGGACCGGTTCCCGGTCACGTGCACGGTGATGGGCCTGGGCGGCTTCCCGGGCACGCATGACCAGTGGCTGGGCATGCTGGGGATGCACGGGACGCGCACCGCCAACTACGCCATGGACGAGGCCGACCTGATCGTGGCCATCGGCGCCCGCTTCGATGACCGGATCACCGGCAAGCTGTCGGAGTTCGCGCCGCGGGCGAAGTTCATCCACATCGACATCGATCCGGCCGAGATCTCCAAGAACGTTCCGGCCCACATCCCGATCGTCGGCGATGCGCGCAACATCATCCCCCGGCTCACCGCGGAGTACCGGGCGCTCGAGGCCGAGCCCGGGCGCCTGGAAGAGTGGTGGACCCGGATCCACAAGTGGCAGGAGCGCCACCCGCTCACCTACGCCGACTCCACCGACTCGGAGATCAAGCCCCAGTACATGGTCGAGGCGCTGTATGAGGCGACCGGGGGCGACGCGATCGTCGTCTCGGACGTCGGCCAGCACCAGATGTGGACGGCGCAGCGCTTCCCCTTCGAGAGGCCGCGCCGCTGGATCAACTCCGGCGGCCTGGGCACGATGGGTTTCGGGCTGCCGGCGGCGATGGGAGCTCAGGTGGGGTGCCCGGACGACACCGTGGTCTGTATCGCCGGCGACGGCTCGGTGCAGATGAACACGCAGGAGCTCGCCACCTGCGCGGAGGAGAAGATCCCGATCAAGGTGTTCATCATGAACAACGGGTACCTCGGCATGGTCCGCCAGTGGCAGGAGCTGTTCTGGGACAAGCGCTACAGCCAGGTGGACATGGGCCAGTACCCGGACTTCGTCAAGCTGGCGGAGGCATACGGGGCCACCGGCATCCGCCTGACCGACAAGACCACCCTGGTGCCCGACATGCGTGCGGCACTGGCGACCGACGGGCCCGTCCTGGTGGACGTGCGCGTCACGCGCGAGGAGAACACCTATCCGATGATCGCGCCGGGTCAGGCCGCGCGCGACATGGTGGGCTGAGCGATGGGTGAACCAGGTACCAAAGAGATCCTCTCGCTGGATCAGCTGGAGGCCGTCACCGGCCTGCGCACAGGGCGCAAGCACATCCTGTCGATCCTGGTGGAGAACAAGCCGGGTGTCCTGACCCGGATCGCCGGCCTGTTCGCCCGCCGTGGCTTCAACATCGACACGCTCGCCGTCGGCCCCACCGACGACGACTCGGTGAGCCGCATCACGCTCACGCTCGACGGGGCGGTGCACCCGATCGACCAGGTCACCAAGCAGCTTCACAAGCTCATCAACGTCCTGAAGATCCGCGACCTGGAGCCGGTGGAGACCCTGGCCCGGGAACTGGCGCTGTTCAAGGTCTCCGCCGACGGGTCCTCGCGCGCCGAGGTCATGCAGATCTGCGAGATCTTCCGGGCCAAGGTGGTCGACGTGACCAAACGCTCGGTGGTGGTGGAGGTCACCGGCACCTGCGACAAGGTCGACGCCTTCGAGGCGCTGGTCCGGCCGTTCGGGCTCATCGAGATGGCTCGCACCGGCGAGATCGCGATCTCACGCGGGCGCAGCGAGACCTGAGCCTGGATCCAGGCTGAGCGAGCGTCAGCGCGGGCGCCGGCGGGCGAGCGCGCGACGCACGGCGCGGATGGCCCGGGCCACCAGTGGCCCGGGCACGAGCGCCAGCGCGAAGAGCACGTAGGTGCGGAGGTCGTCCGGGGCCAGGCGCAGTGATCGGCGCAGGTGGCGGCGGGCGGGGGCCGCGTCGCCCGCCTCCAGGTAGGCCTGGCCGGCCCAGGCATGCCCGTAGGCGCGGGCGCCGCGCACCACCTCCGGGGACAGGTTGATGCGCTCCGGGTCGCGCTGAAGCGCCCCCTCCATCGTGGTCAGGTAGTTACGGGCCAGGTGCAGGCGCCGGGAGACATGGGTGAGCGCATCGGGGCGGTCGGCCTGCTTGAGCACGGTGGGGACATCGACGAACGCGACCGGGCCGGCGCGGGCGGTGCGCAGGAAGAAGTCGAAGTCCTCGCCCGAGACCGGGAGCGTCTCGTCATAGCCGCCGACGTCCTGGAGTCGCGCCCGGGTGATGATCGCGGCCGACGGCAGCACGATGTTGCCGACCACCATCCCGCCGTACACGTCGCCCCAGTACAGCGTGCCGGTGACCCGGTCCGATCCGCCCACGACCTCCGAGATCGCCATCCGGTGTGCGAAGAGCCCCTCGAAGCCGGCGCGGAAGCTGAAGATGCTGCGCAGCGACGAGCCGGGAATCGGCGCGCCGGCAGCGTCCGTCGCCTGCATCTCGGTCCAGATCATCCCGGCCTCCGGGACGCGCTGAAGGCAGGCGAGCTGGAGCGCGAGCTTGCCTGGGAGCCACACGTCGTCGGAGTCCAGGAAGGCCACGAGGTCTCCGCGGGCCCGGGCCAGGCCGGCGTTGCGGGCGCCCGCGACGCCGGTCTGCTCCTGGAAGAGGTAGACGACTCGCGGGTCGTCGCCGTAGCGTGAGGCGATGACCTGCCGGGTGTCGTCGGTGGAGCCGTCGTCGATGACGATCGCCTCCAGCTCGGCCCCCTCTTGAGCCAGCACGCTGTCGACGGCGCGCGCGATCACGGGCGCGCGATCGTGAGTGGGGATGATCACGCTGATCACGGTCCGCCCAACGCTAGTGCACGTCTGGATAGTCGACAGGTAGCCTCACGGGGCACATGACCGACGTGGCCCGCCTGCAGCAGAGCGCGCTCGAGCAACTCGGCCCCGACGCGCTGTACCGCTTGGCGCACAGCCTGCGCGCTGCCGGGCGCCGAGCCCGCAGCCGCGGCGTCACCGTCCTGGTCAGCGTCACCACGCCCGCCGCACGGTATCCGGACCCGGCGGCCGCGGTGATCACGTCGCGGCTCGCCGAGGAGCCGTGGTTCGCGCTCGAGCAGCCCGACCGCGATGGGCTCGCCATCGCCGGGCTGGGGTGCGTGCAGCTCATCGAAGCCGATGGCGCGGAGCGCTTCACCGAGGTGTCCCAGCGCTGGCAGGAGCTCCGCGCCGACGC
Organism: uncultured Actinomycetota bacterium; assembly: GCA_963758035.1. Classification (GTDB taxonomy): domain Bacteria; phylum Actinomycetota; class Thermoleophilia; order Solirubrobacterales; family Solirubrobacteraceae; genus Palsa-465. The sequence goes on along the minus strand of CAVWTW010000006.1, from coordinate 1,443,299 downwards.
CCAGATCGACGGCCTCGACGGCCCCCCGGGGTCGGGCCTGGCTGCCTTCGGGGGCTTCGCCTTCGCCGCCGACGGCGGGGCGTCGCCCGAGTGGCACGGGTACGCGCCGGGCTCGATGATCGTGCCCGAGGTGTCGGTGGTCCGCCAATCGGGTGCCAGCTGGCTGACGGTCAACGCCCAGGTCGCCCCCGACGACACCCCCGACGATGTGACCGCCCGGATGGCGGGGCGGCTGCAATCGCTGCGCCACGGCCCTCTCCCGCTCTTTGACCCCCATCCCGCCGGTCGCTACGAGGTGGCGAGCCCGATGCCGCCGGCGCACTACGAGGAGGCGGTGGCCCGCGCGGTCCAGCGGATCCGCGCCGGGGAGTTTCAGAAGGTCGTCCTGGCCCGCGAGGTCGACGTCCATGCGCCCTCGCCGCACGATCCCGGCGCCATCTTCGGCCTCCTGCGCGAGGCGTTTGACAGCTCCTACGTGTACGCCGTGGGTCGCGGCGACGCGACGTTCATCGGCGCCAGCCCCGAGTTGCTCATCCGCCGTGAGGGTCAGCGGGCCACGACGGTGGCGCTCGCCGGCTCGGCCCGACGCAGCGCCGACCCAGCGGTCGACGACCACCTCGGCGAGCAACTCATGGGGTCCGACAAGGACCGCGAGGAGAACGCGATCGTCGGACGGCGGATCGCCCGCACGCTGCGCCCATTCTCTGTCTGGGTGACCGCGGCACCCGAGCCGGTGGTGGTCAAGGTGGCCAACATCCAGCATCTGGCGGCACCGATACGCGCGCAGCTCGCCGCGCCCATCGACGCCATCGAGCTCGTCGGTCATCTGCATCCGACCCCTGCCGTGGGCGCGGAGCCTGCCGGCGCGCTGGGCGTCATCCCGGCACTGGAGGGCTTTGACCGCGGCTGGTATGCGGGCGCGGTGGGCTGGACCGACGCCTCGGGCGACGGCGAGTTCCTGGTGGCGCTGCGTTGTGCGCTGCTGCGCGGGGCGGTGGCGCGCTGCTACGCCGGCGGCGGCATCGTGCGCGACTCAGACCCGGCGGCCGAGCTGGCTGAGACCGAGGTCAAGCTGCAGGTGATGCTGCCGGTGCTGTCGGGCTGACCTTCAGCGCGCGGACCGCCCCGAGGGCCGCATCGACCAGGCGCCGGTGCAGGCCCAGGTTCTCGGCGCGGTCGGTGCGAACCTCGACGATGCCCGGACGGGTGACGGCGTCGGTGAGCTGCGCCGCGGTCTGCGCCCGCGTGTACTGCAGTCCGTAGAGCGCGGCCGCCTTGGCGAAGTCCAGGCCGTGGGGTGTGGCGACGTGCTCCTCGAAGGCGTCGGCCTCGCCGCTGACCGGGAGGAAGTGGAAGATCCCGCCGCCGTCGTTGTTGAGGACGACGATCGTCAGGTCCAGGCCGAGCTGACGGGCGGCGATGAGGCCGCCGATGTCGTGCGCGAGGGCGACGTCGCCGATGAGGAGGGTGACGGGGTGATTGCTCGCGGCCGCGACCCCGAACGCGGTGGAGACCGTGCCGTCGATGCCGTTGGCCCCGCGGTTGGACAGGATGCGCGGTCCTCGGGTCCCGGCGGGGAGGTACAGCTCGGCGTCGCGGATCGGCATCGAGGACGCGACGATCAGCGTCGCCTCGGGCCCCAGCGACTGTCCCAGGAGCCGGGCGGCGAGGGGCTCGGACAGGGCGTCGGCGCCGAGCCCGTCGCTCAGCGCGGAGCGGGCCACGGCGTCCGCCTCGGTCCAGGCCGTGAGCCACGCGGGGTCCGCGGCCGCGGGGGCGGCTCCGGCCAGGGCCTCGAGCGCGGCCACCGGGTCGCCGGCGTCGACGTCGCTCACCACAGCGGCGGGGTCCTGCCAGGCCCCGTCGGGGTCCAGCGAGAGCTGCTCGACGCCCGAGAGCGAGGCCAGCCAGGCGCGCAGCGGCTTGGAGGTGGGCAGATCGCCCACCCTGACGACGAGCTCGGGACGCACCCGCTCGGCGAAGCCGGGATCGCGGAGCAGCAGGTCGTAGGTGGCGATCGCGGTGGCGCCGTGGCGCGCGCCCGACAAGGGGTCGGCGAGCAACGGCCAGCCCAGGCGCCGTGCGCTACGGGCGACGGCCTGGCCGACCGCGGCATCGCGCTCGAGGCGGCCGGCGACGATCACGCCCCGGGCGGGCGGGGGGCCGGGGTCCGCGGGGGTCGCCGCGGCGAGCGCGGGGACGCGCTGTACCCAGGCGCGGCCGTCCGCGCGGCCCGGCACCGGATCCTCGCGGAGGGGTGCGTCGAGGATGAGCGGCTCACGCAGGGGGAAGTTGAGATGGACGGGGCCCGGGCGCCCGGACGCGGCGGTCTGGTAGGCGCGGCACGCGAGCTGGCGGATCCAGCGCAGGGTGTCGGGCGTGGCCGTGTCGACTCCCACCTCGCAGAACCACTTGACGGCGTCGCCGTAGAGCTTGAGCTGATCGATGGCCTGGCCCGCGCCGTTGTCGCGCAGCTCCGGGGGGCGATCGGCGGTGAGCACGATGAGCGGGACCCGTGCCTGCCAGGCCTCGATGACGGCCGGCACATAGTTGGCCGCCGCCGTCCCCGAGGTGCAGGTCAGCGCCACCGGACGCCCGGCGGCCTTGGCGGCGCCGAGGGCGAAGAACCCCGCGCACCGTTCGTCGATGTGTGACCAGCAGCGGATCCGCGGTTCGCGCGTCAGCGAGAGCAGGATCGGCGTGTTGCGCGATCCGGGCGAGGTGCAGGCGTGCTCCAGGCCACAGCGGGCCAGCTCGTCGCAGAAGGCGCGCAGCAGGAGGTAGGTATCGGTTGCGGTCATGATGGGGCCGATGGCGCCGAACCTCGTCCTGCTCCACGGCTTCACCAACACGGGGGCGAGCTGGGACCAGGTGGTGGCGACGCTGCCACAACGCTACCGGCCGGTGGCGCCCGACATCCGCGGCCACGGTGCGGCGTCCGAGGTCCGCCCGGTGTCGCTGAGCGGTGTCATCGCCGACGTGAGCAGGGTGGCGGGCGATCCGTTCGGGCTCGTCGGCTACTCGATGGGGGGACGGTTGGCGCTGCACGTGGCGCTGGCCCTGGGCGGACGGGTGCGGCGGCTGGTCCTGATCGGCGCCAGCCCGGGGATCGCCGACGCGGGCGCCCGCGCCGAGAGGGCCGCTGCCGACGAGCGGCTCGCCGGCCAGGTCGAGGCGATGACGATCGAGACCTTCGCGCAGCGCTGGGCCCAGACCGCGGTGCTCGCCGACCAACCGCCGTCGGTGCAGGCCGCGGTGGCGCAGCAGCGGCTGAGCAACACCTCCGCCGGCCTGGCCGCGGCCCTGCGCGGGCTGGGGACGGGCGCGCTGCCGTCGCTGTGGGAGCGCCTCGGGGAACTGGCGCTGCCGGTAGACCTCGTGGTGGGCGAACGCGACGCGAAGTTCCGGGCGATCGCTGACCAGATGGCCGGGGCGCTGGCCGCGGCGCGCGTGCACGTGGTGGCGGGCGCCGGCCACGCGGTGCACCTGGAGGCCCCGGAGGCGGTGGCCGAGGTGATCGCCCGAGGGCCCGGCGCCTAGTACCAGTCGCGCAGGCCTTCGCCGAGACCAGGGCCCCCGGGCGGCGCGATGGAGCCGCGGACAGCCGGGAGGGGATCCGGGCGATCGGCGAACAGGCCCAGTGTGGCGAGCCCGCTGGCCCGTCCGGGCTGGATCACCGCGGCCGCGTGCAGCGCGGCGGCGATGCCGAGGGGCCCGTCCAACGTCGAGGCCAGATACACGTCATACCCGACGGCGCGCGCGCGGGCCGCCGTGTCGATGGTGCCCGCGATCCCGCCACATCGGCTGATCTTGAGGCAGATGGCATCCGCCGCCTGTCGGATGAAGGCGTCGGGGTCGGCGGCGGACTCGTCGAGGGCAAGCCCGTAGTCGAGTTGGCCCGTGGCCCACAGAGACCGGATCGCCTCCACACCGGACACCGGCTCCTCGCACAGTTCGATGCCCGTCGCCTCCAGCGCCGGCAGCGCGACGGCCGCCTCCTCCACCGACCATGCTCCGTTGGCATCGATCCGGATCGCCATGTCAGGCCCGCCGAAGGCGCGCACCGCGGCGAGCCGTCCGGCGTCGTCGCCGATCGCCACCTTGACCTTGACGGTGCCGTAGCCCTCAGCCCGGGCGGTGGCGGCCTCGTGGGCCGCCCCCGAGCGGTCGCTGGACGCGATCGTCCAGTTGACGGGAATCGGCCCGGGCCGGTCTGCGCCCAACAGGCGCCACACCGGCTCGCGCGTGCGGCGCCCCGCGAGGTCCCACAAGGCGAGGTCGATCGCGGCGAGCGCCTGGGGGAGGACCGTCGCCTCGGCGCAGCGGGCCAGCACGTCGGCGATCGGCGAGGCGTCACGATAGTCCTCCAAGACAGGCGCGCACGCCTCCAGCGCCGTGCGGACCTCCGCCGGCGAGACGCCGTCATAGGACTCGAGCGGCGCCGCCTCGCCGTAGCCGGTGAGGCCGTCGGCAGCTTCCAGCGCGACGAGCAGGAGCCCCCGGTCGGTGACGGTGCCGTGCCCGGCGGTGAAGGGGGCGTGGAGCGGCGCCGTCAGAGGGGTGACGGTGAGCTTCACCGGCTGAGCAGGAGGCCGGCCGAGAGCAGCACGCAGAAGGCGAGCTGAAGCATCCCGCTCCGGGCCAACGCCCCGTTGAGCGACGGCCCGTCGGTACGGCTGCGCACGATCCGCACGGCCGCCGCGGCCAGCGGGAGCGTCAGCCATGGCAGGAGCACCCAGGCGGTGGTGGGGCCGAACACCCAGGTGACGGGCGCCAGCAGGTAGGCGACGTAGATGACGGCGGCGTAGAGCCCGCGCGTGCGCTCCCGGCCCAGCTTGACCGCCAGCGTGCGCTTGCCGGCTCGGCGATCGGAGTCGATGTCACGAACGTTGTTGACGACGAGGATGCCGGCGGCCAGCAGCCCCACCGGCACGGCGAGGGCGAACGCCTCCCAGTCCAGCGCCTTGACCTGCACGAAGTACGAGCCTGCCACCGCCACGATGCCGAAGAACAGAAACACGAAGACCTCGCCCAGGCCCTCGTAGCCGTAGGGCTTCGGGCCGCCGGTGTAGGCCACGCCGGCGAGGATCGAGGCGGCTCCCACGATGAGCAGCTGCCACCCGGCGACGGCGACCAGGTAGATCCCGAAGAGGACGGCCAGCCCGAAGCTCACGTAGGTGGCGATGAGCACCTGGCGAGGCGGGACGAGCCCGCCGGCGGTCACCCGGACCGGCCCGAGGCGGTCCTCGGTGTCGGCGCCGCGCCGCGCGTCGGAGTAGTCGTTGGAGAGGTTGGTCCCCACCTGGATGAACAGCGCGCCCAGCAGGGCGGCGACGAAGCGCAGCGGGTGGAAGACGTGGAAGAACCCGGCCAGCGAGGTGCCGACCAGCACCGGCGCGACCGCCGCGGGCAATGTCCGCGGGCGCGCCGCCATCAGCCAGATCCGGAAACCGCCCATCCTCAGCTCACCTCTGCCTCTGCTTCTGCCTCGCCCGGGCTACGGACGGCGGGGGAACTTCGAGTAGTCGGGACGGCGCTTCTCCAGGTAGGCGTCGCGGCCTTCCTGGGCCTCCTCGCTCATGTAGAAGAGCAGGTTGGCGTCATGGGCCAGCCACTGGATCCCGGCCATGCCGTCCTCGTCGGCGTTGAAGCTGGCCTTGAGCATGCGCAGTGCGAAGGGCGAGAGCGCGAGCATCTCCCGGCACCACTGGACGGTCTCGTCCTCCAGGCGATCCAGCGGGACCACGGTGTTGACCAGGCCCATGTCCAGCGCCTGCTGGGCGTCGTACTGCCGGCACAGAAACCAGATCTCCTTGGCCTTCTTGGGGCCCACCAGCCGCGACAGGACGCTGGCCCCGAAGCCACCGTCGAAGGAGCCCACCTTCGGTCCGACTTGCCCAAAGCGCGCGTTGTCGGCAGCGACGGTGAGGTCGCACACGACGTGGAGCACGTGCCCGCCCCCGATGGCGTAGCCCGCCACCATGGCCACGATCGGCTTGGGCAGCCTGCGCATCTGGATGTGCAGATCGGTGACCTCGAAGCGCCCGACGGCCTGCTGGTGACCCGCGTCGCTGGGATCCGCGCCCGAGACGTAGCCGCCACGGCTGCCGCGCACGCGCTGATCCCCGCCCGAGCAGAACGCGTCCGGGCCCTCGCCGGTGAGGATGATCACTCCGACGGCGGGGTCCTCGCGGGCGCGCGTGAAAGCGTCGGAGAGCTCGACGACCGTTTCGGGGCGAAACGCGTTGCGGACCTCGGGCCGGTTGATGGTGATCTTCGCGATGCCGGCGTCGTCGCCGGCGGCCAGCTCGTAGCGGATATCGGTGTACTCGCCGGCGGGCTCCCAGCTGGTGCTCACATGTGCTCCTGTTCGGGGATGGGCGGCCACGGGGACTCTAGGCGAGCAGCCGCGCCGGCGAAGGGGAGGCAGAGCAGCTGCGGAGGGACGTGTGTCAACTGAGGCGCCATAGCGGCGCTTATTTTGTACGCGGGCCTCGGCCGAGCGCCGGGGATAGCCTGACAGCCCCATGGAACCCTGGCTCACCCGCGCGGCGCGGATCCACGGCGACCGCGTCGCGCTTCGGACCGCGGACGGCGTCCAGACCACGTACGCCGAGCTCCACGATCGGGCCCGCACCGTCGCCGCCGCCCTCCAGGCCAGGCGCGTGACGCCGGGCGACCATGTGGCCCTGGTCCTGCCCAGCCCCGAGCTGGTGGTCGCTCTGCATGCCTGCCTGCTCCTCGGGGTCGTGGCGGTTCCCATCGACCTCCGGCTCACCGAGGCCGAGCAGGCGCTGCGTACCGCGCACGCGTCGCTCAGCCTCGACGCCCTTCCCGAGGGCCCCGGCGACGGTGCCGCCGCCCGCGGGCCACGGGAGGTGGCCCCGGCCGCGACGGCCACGCTCATGTTCACCTCGGGGACCACAGCGGGCCCCAAGCCGGTGGCCCTCAGCTACGACAACTGGCTGTGGAACGCGCTGGGCTCGGCGCTGGCGCTGGGCCTGGACCCCGACGAGACATGGCTGTGCCCGATGCCGCTGGCCCACGTCGGCGGGCTCTCCATCCAGATCCGCTCGGCCGTTTACGGCACCACGGTCCTTCTGCACGAGCGTTTCGATACCGAGCGCGCGCTCGCGGCGCTCATGGACCCGGCGCAGCGGGTGACGCTCGTCTCACTGGTGCCGACGATGCTCTCGCGCCTGCTCGACGCGGGCCTGCGGGCGCCGCCGACGCTGCGCCGGGTGCTGCTCGGCGGCGGGCCGATCGCGCCGGCGCTGCTCGCCCGCGCACGCGCCGCACGAGTCGCCGTGTCTCCGTCCTACGGCATGACCGAGGCGTGCTCGCAGATCGCCACCGACGGGATCCCGCTGCTCGGCACCGAGCTGCGCATCGCCGCGGACGGGGAGGTCCTCGTCCGGGGGAGGACCGTCGCCGAGGCGGCGCTCGGCGCCGACGGCTGGCTGCACACCGGCGACCTCGGCGCCCTCGACGACGCCGGGCGGCTGGTCATCGCCGGGCGCAAGGCCGACACGATCGTCACCGGGGGCGAGAACGTGGCCCCGGTCGAGGTCGAGGCGGTCCTGCTCGAGCATCCGGGGGTCCTCGACGCCGCCGTGTTCGGCCGCAGCGACCCGGAATGGGGGGAGGCGGTCGTGGCCCAGGTGGTGCTGGCCGACGGCGCCGGCGTCGAGACCGAGGCGCTGCGCGCGCATTGCGCCGCGCGGCTGGCCCCGTTCAAGGTCCCCAAGCGCTTCGAGCCGGTCAGTGCGGTGCCGCGCGGGGGCACCGGCAAGCTGCTGCGCCGGGAGCTCCGCTGATCGACAACGTGTCACATCATCTGACGTAACATCAATTGGCGGTATGATCAGGTCCCGTGCCCGCTGACCTGACGATCGAGCAGCTCGCGGCGCAGACCGGCATGACCGTGCGCAACATCCGTGCCCATCAGGCGCGCGGGCTGCTCGAGCCGCCCGAGGTCCGTCTCCGGGTCGGCTACTACGGCCCCCGGCACGTCGCGCGGCTCAAGCTCATCCACGAGCTCCAGGACGACGGTTTCAACCTCGCCGGGATCAAGCGGCTGCTCGAGGACGACCAGGCCACGGCCCAGCGGCTGGCCCGATTCCGCCACGCGCTCAGCGAGACCGCCGAGCCGTCGCAGACGCTCACCGTGGAGGAACTGGGCCGGCGCTTTCGCGTCAGCGCCGAGGAGGCGCCCACGGTGCTGGCCAGGGCCGAGACGCTGGGCGTGCTCGTCGCCGCCGGTGAGGGTCGCTACGAGGTCCCCAGCCCCTCGCTGCTAGCCGTCGCCGAGCAGGTGGTGGAGCGCGGGGTGTCGCTCAACGAGGCGCTCACCGTGTTCAAGGAGGTGGAGCTGCACTGCGACGCGGTCTCGGGGGCGTTCGTCTCGCTGTTCATGCGGGAGGTATGGGAGCCGTTCGAGGCGGCTGGTATGCCGACCGAGCGCTGGGCGGAGATCGACGACACGATCGCCCACCTGCGGCCGATGGCGACCGACGCGCTGGTGGCGATCTTCGGCCATCGGATGAGCGCCCGGATCGATGAGGCCTTCGGCCAGCGCATCCAACAGCTGGCCCCGCCGCCGGCGGGGACCGACGGATAAGCTCCGGCGAGTGGCTCAGGCCGACCCTGATCAGCTGCGCGCCTCCACCCGCGAGACCTGGGAGACGGCGGCCGCGGGATGGGGACGCGAGGCCGACACCGTCCGCAACTGGGGGATGCCCGTCTCGGTGGCGATGGTCGATGCGCTCGCGCTCCAGCCCGGCCAGCGCGTACTCGAGCTCGCCGCCGGCCCGGGGGACACCGGCTTCATGGCCGCCGAGCTGGTGCGACCCGGCGGCACGCTGATCTCCTCAGACGGCGCCGAGCCGATGATCGAGGTTGCGCGCGCCCGGGCGGCCCAGCTCGGGATCGACAACGTGGAGTTCCGCCAGCTGGAGCTGGAGTGGATCGACCTCGAGACCGCCAGCGTCGACGCCGTGCTGGTGCGCTGGGGGATCATGCTCACCGTCGACCCGCCGGCGGCCGCGCGCGAGATCCGGCGGGTGTTGCGACCGGGGGGACACGCCGCGCTGGCGGTGTGGGCCGCCCGCGAGCGCAACCCCTGGGCGCTGATCCCGGGCCAGGCGCTGCTCGAGCTCGGATACGCAGAGCCTCCCGATCCGAGTGTTCCCGGACCGTTCTCCATGGCGCAGGACGGCCGCTTGGCTGAGGTGCTCGAGGACACGGGTTTCATCGACGTCGAGGTGGCACCCATCAGCCTCGAGCGCCACTACGCCGGCGCGCAGGAGATCGTCGCCGAGAGCGCCAACTGCTCGCCGAGCTTCAGCGTCACCTACAACGGGCTGAGCGAGGGGCAGAAGGCTGAGGTGGCGGCCCACATGATCGCCGCGGCGGCCCCGTACATCGCAGCCGACGGCTCGGTGACGCTGCCCGGGGTGTCCCTGGTGGCGCGCGCCGGCGCCTGACCGCCCCACCACCTCCTGGCCCGGACTCCCTCACGCCACGCGGCAAGCCTTCGTGCAGCCCGTGACGCCCGCCATCGCGTGACAGCGATGTTGCACCCTGAATCCCCACTTGCAGGGTTTTCCCGCCTGCGCGGCACCGGTGACACTGTGGCCCATGCGCACCTGGAAATCTCTTGCCCTGACACTCACCATTGCCGCGGCCGCATGGGCGCCCGCCACCGCCTCCGCCGCCTTCCACCACGTCGTCGCCAAGGGCGAGACGCTGAGCTCCGTGGCCGCGGCAGACGGTCTGTCGATCTCGCAGCTCGCCGCCGCCAACGCGATGTCGCCGGACTCGCAGCTCACCCTCGGCTCGTCCCTGGTCATCCCGCCTCAGGACGCCACCGCCGTGTCGTCTTCGTCTTCGTCCTCGGCCGCGGCCCCCGCGACCGAGACCGCCGCGCCGGTGGTGTCGAGCACCGGCGGGGGCTTGGTGGTGCAGCGTGGCGACACGCTGAGCGCGATCGCGGCGCGGCTGGGGGTCAGCGTCAACGCGCTCGCCGCCGCCAACGGCCTGAACCCGTCCGGCCTGCTGATCGCCGGCACCACCCTGCGCGACGGGGGCGCGGGGACGACCGGATCGGCCGCCAGCGCCGCCGAGCCCGTCGCCGGCGGGGGCTTGGTGGTGCAGCGTGGCGACACGCTGAGCGCGATCGCGGCGCGGCTGGGGGTCAGCGTCAACGCGCTCGCCGCCGCCAACGGCCTGAACCCGTCCGGCCTGCTCATCGCCGGCACCACCCTGCATGGCGCCGGGGCGAGCGGGCCCGCCACCGCCGGCAGTACCGAAACGCCCGAGATGGTGTCGACCACCCCCTCGAGCGACAGCGGCGCCCAGCCCACCGGCCAGATGGTGAGCCCGACGGAGGTTGGTTCGATCGCGTCGAGCGAGGGCGTCTCGCCGTCGCTGGCCGAGGCGATCGGCTACCAGGAGAGCGGTTTCAACAACGGCGAGGTCTCGTCGACGGGCGCCGTGGGCGTGATGCAGATCATGCCCTCGACCTGGAGTTGGATCGGCCAGAACCTGGCCGGGCCGCCGCCTCTGTCGCCGACCTCCGCGGCCGACAACATCCGCGCCGGCTCGCTGCTGCTGCATTCGCTGCTGTCAGACACGGGCGGCGACGCGGCGCAGGCCGTGGCCGGCTACTACCAGGGCCTTCAGTCCGTCCGTGCCCATGGCCTGTACTCAGACACCCAGGCCTACGTCAACAACGTGCTGGCTCTGCGCCAGCGCTTCGGCGGATAGCCCCGGCCGCCGGTCGGCCAGGTGGTTCGCAGGCTGCGCCATGTAGCCTGCGAACCCTATGTACTACGACGACGACGCAGACCTCTCCAAGCTCGACGGCAAGACCGTCGCCATCATCGGGTACGGCTCGCAGGGCCACGCCCATGCCCTCAACCTCAAGGACTCCGGCGTCGACGTCGTCGTCGGCCTGAGATCGAACTCCAGCAGCGTGGCCAAGGCGGAGGCCCACGGCCTGAAGGTGGCAGAGCCCGCCGACGCCGCCAGCCAGGGCGACATCATCATGTTGCTCGCCCCCGACGAACTGCACGGCCAGATCTGGGACGACGGGCTCAAGGACGGCATCGCCCCCGGCAACATGCTGCTGTTCGGCCATGGCTTCTCGATCCATTACGAGCAGATCGTGCCCCCGCCGGACGTCGACGTGGCGCTCGTGGCCCCCAAGGGGCCCGGTCACCTCGTCCGGCGCCAATACACCGAGGGCTCGGGCGTGCCGTGTCTGGTGGCCGTCCAACAGGACGCCTCCGGCGACGCGCTGGGGCTGGCTCTGGCCTACGCCAAGGGCATCGGTGGCACCCGGGGCGGAGTCATCGAGACGACCTTCAAGGATGAGACCGAGACCGACCTGTTCGGTGAGCAGGCCGTGCTCTGCGGGGGCGTCACCGAGTTGGTGCGCGCCGGCTACGAGACGCTGACGGAGGCCGGCTATGACGAGCGCCTGGCCTACTTCGAGGTCCTGCACGAGCTCAAGCTGATCGTCGACCTGATGTACGAGAAGGGGATCAGCGGCATGCGCTACTCGATCTCCAACACCGCCGAGTACGGCGACATGACCCGCGGTCAGCGCATCATCGGCGAGGAGACCCGAGCGGCCATGAAGCAAGTGCTCTCCGAGATCCAGAACGGGGACTTCGCCCGCGAGTGGATCGCCGAGAACCGTGCCGGCCAGGAGAACTTCAAGCGGATGCGCTCCGAACAGGCCGGCCATCAGGTGGAGGTCGTGGGCAAGGAGCTACGCGCCCAGATGGACTGGATCGACACCGATTTCCAGGAGTAGCGCCAGCCCGCCGCGGGCAGTCCTCTCCCAAGCCCCTTTCGCCAGGCCACATGACCCAGACCACGACCGAACTCAGGATTCCTGACGACCTCAAGCCCTTGGACGGGCGCTTTGGGTCCGGGCCCTCGCGCGTGCGCCGCGAGCAGCTGGACTACGTCGTCGGCCCGGGCGCCGCGATCATCGGCACCTCGCACCGCCAGGCGCCGGTCCGGCAGGTCGTCGGCCGCATCCGCGCCGGGATCGCGGAGCTGCTCTCGCTCCCCGACGGCTACGAGGTGGTGCTGGGCAACGGGGGCACGACCGCGTTCTGGGACGCCGCCACCTGCTGCCTCATCCGCGAACGGTCGCTGCACCTGGCCTATGGCGAGTTCGGCTCGAAGTTCGCCGCCTGCGCCAAGGCGGCCCCGTTCCTGCGCAAGCCGGTGGTGGTCGAGTCCGAGGCGGGCGACGCCCCGACGCCGGGGGAGGGGCTGGGCTCAGAGCCCGTGGACGCCATCGCCTGGGCCCACAACGAGACCTCGACCGGGGTGATGGTGCCGGTGACCCGCCCCGAGGGCTCCGACGGCGCCCTGATCCTCATCGACGCCACGTCGGGCGTGGGCGGCCTGCCGCTGACCGCGGCCGACGCCGACGTCTACTACTTCGCCCCCCAAAAGGGCTTTGCCTCCGACGGCGGCCTGTGGCTGGCGGCGATGAGCCCCGCGGCGATCGGGCGCATCGAGGAGCTGGCCTCCGGGGACGACGGCCGCTGGGTCCCGGACTTCCTGTCGCTGCCCACGGCGCTGGAGAACTCGCGTAAGGACCAGACCTACAACACCCCGGCGATCATCACCCTGCTGCTGCTCGAGAGCCAGGTGGGCTGGATGCTCGAGCAGGGCGGGCTGGACGCGATGGTGGAGCGGACCACCGCCTCCAGCACGCATCTGTATGAGTGGGCCATGGCCCACCCCAGCGCCACGCCGTTCGTATCGGATCCGGCCAAGCGCTCGCTCGTGGTGGGGACGATCGACTTCGACGCCGCCATCGATGCCGCGGCCCTGGCGGCGACGCTGCGCGCCAACGGGATCGTTGACGTCGAGCCCTACCGCAAACTCGGCCGCAACCAGTTGCGCATCGCCATGTTCCCGGCCACCGATCCCGCGGACGTGCAGGCGCTCACGGCCTGCATCGACTGGGTGCTGGAGCGCTCGTGACGCGAGTGCTGGTAGCCGAGAAGATCGGCGAGTCCGGGGTGGACCTGCTGCGCGAGCACTTCGAGGTCGACGTCGGGGTCGGCTGGGACCGCGATGAGCTCGAGGAGCGCATCGGCGACTACGAGGGCATCCTCATCCGCTCTGCGACCAAGCTCGACGGCGACCTGCTGGCCAGGGCGACGCGGCTGCGCGCCGTGGGGCGCGCGGGCGTGGGGGTCGACAACGTCGACGTCCCGGTGGCGACCAAGCGCGGCATCGTCGTGGCCAACGCGCCCGAGTCCAACGTGATCACCGCGGCCGAGCACACCATGGCGCTGCTGCTGGCTCTGGCCCGCAACGTCCCCCAGGCCCACGCGTCGCTCACCGGCGGGGCGTGGGAGCGCTCCAAGTTCTCCGGCGTGGAGCTGTACGAGAAGACCCTGGGGATCCTCGGCTTCGGGCGCATCGGGCAGCTGGTGGCCCAGCGGGCGCGTGGATTCAACATGCATGTGCTCGCCTTCGACCCGTACGTGTCGGCCGAGCGCTACCGCGAGCTGGGAGTGGAGCAGGCCGCCTCGCCCGACGACGTGTACGCCGCCGCCGACTTCATCACCCTGCATCTGCCCAAGACGCCTGACACCGAGGGCTGGCTCAACGCCGAGGTGTTGTCCAAGTGCAAGGACGGCGTGCGGATCCTCAACGTCGCCCGCGGTCCGTTGGTGGTCGACGAGGATCTCAAGGCGGCGATCGATGCCGGCAAGGTGGCCGGCGCCGCGCTCGACGTCTTCCGCACGGAGCCGATTACCGATCACCCACTGTTCGGCTATCCCAACGTGATCGTCACGCCGCACCTCGGCGCCTCCACCGCGGAGGCCACCGACCGGGCGGGCTTCCAGGCGGCCGAGCAGGTGGTGGCCGCGCTCGCCGGCGGCGTGGTGACCAGCGCGGTCAACGTGCCCGCGATCGGTGCCGAGGATCTCGAGGTCCTCGGCCCCTTCGTCGCGCTGTGCGAGTCCCTGGGGCGGATCGCGGTGGCGCTGGCGGTCGCCGAGGGCGGCTCGGTGGACGCCATCGAGACCCAGTTCTTCGGACGCCTGGCCGACCACGACACGCGCCTGCTCTCCATCCACGCGCTGCTCGGCGCCCTCGCCGGTCACACCGAAGAGGAGCTCAACGCCGTCAACGCGCACGTCGTCGCCGAGGAGCGCGGCATCCGGCTGGTGGAGACCAAGCACTCGACAGCGCGCGAGTACACCGACCTGGTGAGGGTCCGGGTCACGGCCAGCGGCCGCACGGTGCGCGTGGCCGGGACGCTGTTCGGGCAGCGCAATCGACCGCACCTGCTCGAGGCGTGGGGCCACCGCTTCAACATCCAGCTCGAGGACCACATCACGCTGTTCCGCTACCAGGACCTGCCAGGCATGCTCGGCCGGGTGGGAACCCAGTTCGGCGAGCACGGGGTCAACATCGTCTCCGCCGCCGTGGGCCGGCTGCCCGACGAGCGCCCCGATGACGGGGGCGGCCTCGCGGCCATGGCGATCACGACCAGCGCTCCGGTGCCGGCGGACGTGGTCAACCGGATCGTCTCCAGCGACGGATTCGTCGCCGGTCACACCGTCGCTCTGTAGCGGTCAGCCGCCGCGCGGCAGGAACACGACGCGGCCCCTCAGCCCCTCGACCACGTCGCCAGCGAGATCGAGCGTCGCGCCGCAGTCCTCCAGCGAGGAGAAGCCGCCGACCCTCTCGCGCGTCTCGACGATGCGGGTGGCGGTGTCTCCGTCGATTCCCGGCAGGTCGAGCAGGGCAGTCACGGACGCGTTGTTCACATCGACCAATCCCTCGTCGTCGGCGCCCGGGCGGTCGGGGCGTCCGAGGCCGACCTCCCGAGCAAGCGCGGGATTGGAGCGCGCGAGGTCCAGCGCCTCGCGGCGATCCTCGAGGCGCTGCTCAGCGGCTGCCGTGGCCTCGTGCAGCGGCGAGGCCATCTCGCGCTCGTATTCCCCCCGGCTGCTGAAGGATGTGGCAATGCTCCCGAACCAGGCGATGAGCACCAGCGCCCCGACCGGCCCGTCGTTGGAGTGCCCCTTACCTGACGAGAGTGCCAGGGCCACCACCACCATCGCCGACCAGAGAACCCCCAGCGCGATCCAGAGCGGTCGCCGCGCCTTGACGCCCGCGTAGATCGGCGCCCACGTGCCTGAACCCGAAAGGGATCAGCGCGATGTATGGCCAGCGGGCGCGGCGGGGAGAGTCACCTCCGGTCATCGCCGCACAGGATGCCACTGCGCGGGACGGGACTCACGTTGCACCGCGATATGGTCGATGAAGGCGGCAAGTAGCCCGCGGGGCCCGGGCGGCCATCACCGATCCATGCGACACGACGTACTACCAATCTCGGAGCTGAGCACGCGCGACGTGTCGGCTTGGCGTGAGCTGAGCACTGACGCTCTGTCGCCCAACCCGTTCGCCGAGCCCGAGTTCGTCCTGCCCGCCACCCGCGCCTGGGGCGCGGACGATGTGCAGCTGCTGGTCGTGCGCGACGGCTCGGACTGGCTGGCCGCGCTGCCCGTGCGACGAGCGAGATCCTGGCGCGGCGTGCCCGGTGCCGTGATCGCGGCGTGGCGCCACGAATACTGCTTTCTCTGCGTGCCGCTGGTGCGGCCCGCAGGGCACGAGGAGGCGCTGGCCAGACTGGTAAGCGCTGCCGTGCGCAGCAGCCCGGCATTCGCCCTGGACTGGGTCGACGCTGACGGGCCGTTGGCCGCGCCGTTGACCACCGCGCTCGCGTCGGAGGCGCGCGTCGTCGTCGTGGAGCGCTTCGAGCGCGCGGCGCTGCACCGCAGCGAGACCGACGACTACCTACAGCGTGGCCTCAGCGGGCGGCGCCGCAGCGGATACCGTCGCCGGCTCAAGAGCCTGGAACGGGAGGTGGGGCCGGTGACGCTCCGCGACGACAGCGACGACCCCGAGGCGCCGGGCCGGTTCCTGGAGCTTGAGCGCGCCGGCTGGAAGGGCCGTGCGGGCACGGCGATGGCCTGCGATCCCGCCCACGCCGCGTTCTTTGCCGAGATGGGCCGCGGGTTCGCCGGCGCGGGGCGGCTACGCATGCTTTCGCTGGTGTGTGCAGAGCGGCCGATCGCGATGCTCTGCGACCTGGTCGCCCGCGACACCCTCTTCGGCTTCAAGATCGCCTTCGCGGAGGACCTCGGCCACTACTCGCCCGGCATCCAGTTGCAGATCGCCTCCACGCAGGCCTTCCACGCCAGCGGCGCGGCGCGGGCCGACTCGTGCACCGACCCTGAGAACACGACGATGAACCGGCTGTGGCCCGATCGCCGCGCTCTGGTCAGCGTGGTGGCGACCCGGCGGCGCCCGGCCGGTGCCGCCGCGCACGCCAAATGGGCGGCGGCGGTGCGGTTGCAGGCGCTGCGCGCCCGCTCTGGAAGGCATTGATAGGCTGTGGGTCGAATGTCGCTGAGTCTCGCCCTTCGACTTCTTCTCCTCCCCCGCAAGGGGGAATAGCGCGTGGGCGGCCGCACGTAGCCGCGAACAACAGCACCGAGAAGAGTCCGAGTTCGAGCCAGAAGAGGAAGCGACATGACACCGCCTGACGATCCCAACCGAGTACTGATCTTCGATACGACGCTGCGTGACGGGGAGCAGTCGCCCGGCATCTCGCTCAACACGACGGAGAAGCTGGAGATCGCCCAGCAGCTCGCCCGCCTGGGCGTCGACGTCATCGAGGCCGGGTTCCCCATCACGTCGCCCGGCGACTTCGAGGCCGTCCAGGCGATCGCACGCACCGTGCAGGGCCCGGTGATCGCCGGGCTGGCCCGCACCCACGTGGGGGATATCGACGCCGCCTACAACGCGGTCAAAGACGCCGAGCGCCCGCGGATCCACACCTTCATCTCCACGTCGGACATCCACATCAAGTACCAACTGCAGTCCACGCGCGAGGACGTCAAGGGGCAGGCGCGGGCCGCCGTGGCCCACGCCAAGCAGTACCTGGACGACGTCGAGTTCTCGCCGATGGATGCCACTCGGGCCGACGTCGACTACACGGCCGAGGTCTGCCAGATCGCCATCGACGAGGGCGCCACGACGATCAACATCCCCGACACCGTCGGCTACACCATGCCGCACGAGTACACGGAGTTCCTCACCCGGCTCTATGCGGCGGTTCCGGACCTGCGCGACGTCGTTCTCTCCGTGCACTGCCACGACGACCTGGGCCTGGCCGTGGCCAACTCCTTTGCGGGGCTGCAGGCCGGGGCACGACAGGTGGAATGCGCCGTCAACGGCATCGGCGAGCGGGCCGGCAACGCCTCGCTGGAGGAGATCATCATGCTCCTGCACACGCGACAGGCCGACGTGGGGCTGTTCACCGGGGCCAACACCCGGGAGATCGCGCGGACCTCGCGCATGGTCTCGCGCCTGACCGGCTACGTGATCCAGCCCAACAAGGCGATCGTCGGGCGCAACGCCTTCGCCCACGAGTCCGGCATCCACCAGGACGGAGTGCTCAAGGAGCGCACCACCTACGAGATCATGGACGCCACCACGGTCGGCCTGGACGCCAATTCGATCGTGCTGGGCAAGCACTCGGGCCGTCACGCGCTGGCCCAGGCGCTGGCCGAGCTGGGCTTCGAGCTGCAGGGCCAGGCGCTCAACACCGCCTTCAAGCGCTTCAAGGAGATCGCGGACAAGAAGAAGCAGGTCACGGCGCTGGACCTCGAAGCGCTGGTCACCGACGAGCTGCGCCAGGAGATCGCCGGCTACACGCTGGAGTGGTTCGACGTCGAGGCCTCGACCCGGCGGCCCCCGCATGCGACTGTCGGCGTCCGCGGGCCCGACGGCGAGGAGCTGGTCGGCTCCTTCACCGGCGACGGGCCGGTCGATGCCATCTTCCACGCCATCAACGCGGCCACCAAGGTCGACGCGCGGCTGCGCGAGTTCCGCGTCGACGCCGTCACCGGCGGCCAGGACGCTCTCGGAGAGACGTCCGTGGTCCTGGAGTTCGGCGGCGTCACCGGCGCCGGGCAGGGCGTCTCGACCGACATCCTCGAGGCCGGCGCCCGCGCTTATGTGCGCGCGCTGTCCAATGCGGTGCGCCGCCACGGCCTCCTCGCTGAGCAGGAGGCGGCCGCTGGTGCCGAGGTGCCCGAGGTCGTCCGGACGCCGTAGCGCCCGTCCGGCCAGCGGCTACCGGCGGCTCCCGGCGGCTGCTGTCGGGCGCTACCAGCGGCCGCCGTCGGCGGCCACCAGCAGGCCCTGGCGGTAGCCGGCCGAGAGCACCCGAGTCCGTGGCTCCTGGTCCATGAAGTTCGAGCCCATGGCGGCGGCGCACTCGGCGTTGGGGGCGATCGTGCGCACCTTGGCGCCGCGGCGGCGCAGGGCCAGGGACTCGATCGAGACCGCCGAGCGCGCCACGTTGCGCATGACGGTGAGCATGGTGTGGCGGGTGGCGAGGCTGGCGGTGGGGTTGAGACAGAGCACGTGGGTGTCGCGGCCGGCGGGCGCGGCGTCGAGGTTCGTGGGGCTCCAGACGCCGCCGTCGACGTACTCGCGCGCGCCGATGCGTACCGGCGCGAACAGCCACGGCACGGTGCACGAGGCCTCGACCGCCTCGCCGACGGTGGCCTTCGGCGCGCCCGGGCTGCCGAAGACGACGCGGCGGCCGCTGCTCCGGTCCACGGCGGTGACCCGCAGCCGTCCGTCGAAGCGCGCCGCGGAGCGCTCGATCTGGGCGCGCAGGCCCGCCAGGGTGTCGGGCGGGCGGGGGAGCCCGCGCAGCAGCAGCGCCCGGACCAGCGCGCCCCCCGGCGCGGCCATGCCGAGAGCCAGCGGCGCGAACGTGGCGCTGGCCGACAGGGCGGCGCTTCCGGCCCGCCGTGCCGCGGCGACCGCGGCCACCGCCAGACCGCGGCTGGCGGCGCCGTCGGCCAACTGGAGCTCGGTGCCCACCGACGACGGGCGTCGCGGGGCGTTGCCCGCCACGAGGTGGGCGGCGACGATGGCGCCCGCGGACGTGCCCACGAACGACTCGCATTCGCGCAGGTCGAGAACGGCGCCGTCCTCGATCCCGGCCAGGACGCCCATCATCCAGGCTTCGCCGAGCACGCCGCCGCCACCGAGAACCAGGACATCGGGTCGCGTCCGCACTAGTGGACTCAGGCTACCTGGGCGCCACCCCGCGACACCGGGTGGGGCTGTATCCGGCGAGCAACAGACATCTGTACGTGATAACGTACGCGCATGGCAATCGCCGAACCACACCTGACCTCGCCGGAGAGCCTGGGCGTGCGGATCCGCGCACTGCGCGAGGCGATGGACCTGTCACTGCGCGACCTGGCCCTGCGCTGTGGGGTGAGCGCGCCGATGCTGTCCCAGGTCGAGCGCGGCGAGACGAGCCCGACGCTCCAGGTGGCGACGCGGATCGCCCATGGCCTGGAGCTGCGCCTGTCGCAGCTGCTGCGCCTGGACGAGGGCAGCGCGGTGACGGTGGTGCGCCACGGCGAGCGCCGCACCGGCCCCACGGCGGCGTCCGGCCACGCCTACGAGATCCTCACGCCGCCCCTGCCCGGCCAACGCGCCGAGCTCTCCCGCCACACGCTCGCGCCCGGTGCGGTCACCGGGGGGCCGGGCGACCCGCCGATGCACGAGCCCGGCAGCCGCGAGACCGCGCTGATCCAGGCCGGCACCGTGATCCTGCATTGCGACGGGGCCCGTCACGAGCTGGCCGCCGGCGATTGCGTCACCTTCGACGCGGATCTCTCCCATCACTTCGAGAACCCCGGAAGCGACGAGGCCGTGCTCCTGGCAGTGGTGAGCGCCGGCCTCAGGAGGAGCTGAACGAACCACCCATGCCCACGAGCCTGTTCGACAAGATCTGGGAGGCGCACGAGGTTGCCTCCGGCCTGCTCTACATCGACCTGCACCTCGTCCACGAGGTCACGAGCCCGCAGGCCTTCGACGGCCTGCGCCTGGCCGGCCGCCCGGTCCGCCGCACCGATCGGACGCTGGCCACCGCCGATCACAACGTCCCCACCGACGGCACCCCGGTGGCGGCGCGGATCAAGGACGAGCTCTCCCGGGTGCAGGTGGAGACCCTGGAGCGCAACTGCGCCGAGTTCGAGATCCCCCTCTACTCGCTGGGGTCAGACCGCCAGGGCATCGTGCACGTCATCGGCCCCGAGTTGGGCGTCACCCAGCCGGGGATGACGATCGTCTGCGGTGACTCGCATACCGCCACCCACGGCGCCTTCGGCGCGCTGGCCTTCGGGATCGGCACCTCCGAGGTGGAGCACGTCCTGGCCACTCAGTGCCTGGTGCAGTCAAAGCCCAAGTCGATGATCATCCGTTACGAGGGCGAGCTCGGCTTCGGCGTCACCGCCAAGGACCTCATCCTGGCCACCATCGGGCAGATGGGGGTCGACGGCGCCGTGGGCCACGTCGTGGAGTACTCCGGGCCGGCGATCGCATCGCTGACCATGGAGGGGCGCATGACGGTGTGCAACATGACCATCGAGGGCGGCGGTCGCGCCGGCATGATCGCCCCCGACGACACCACCTTCGAGTGGGTGATCGGACGGCCCGCCGCGCCGCCCGACGTGCCCGACGACTGGCGCGCGCTGCGCACCGATGAGGGTGCCGCCTTCGACAAGGAGGTGACCGTGGACGCGGAGGCGATCAGCCCGATGGTCACCTGGGGCACCAACCCCGGGATGGTCGTCGGCGTCACCGACACCGTGCCCGACCCCCAGGACGACGGGGACGAGCGGGCGCTGCACTACATGGGCCTCGAGGCGGGCACGCCGATCCAGGAGCTCACCCTCGATCGCGTCTTCATCGGCTCGTGCACCAATTCTCGGATCGGCGACCTGCGCGCCGCCGCCGAGGTGGTCCACGGGCGCAAGGTCGCCACCGGCGTCTACGCGATGGTCGTCCCGGGCTCTCAGCAGGTCAAGGCCCAGGCCGAGCAGGAGGGCCTGGACGAGATCTTCCGCCAGGCCGGCTTTGACTGGCGCGGGGCCGGCTGTTCGATGTGCCTGGGCATGAATCCCGACATCGCCGCCCCCGGCGAGCGGGTGGCCTCGACGTCGAACCGCAACTTCGAGGGCCGTCAGGGCCGTGGCGCCCGGTCGCACCTCGTCTCGCCCCAGATGGCCGCCGCGGCGGCGATCGAGGGCCACTTCGTCGACATCCGCGAGTGGGAAGGCGCCACGTCATGAAGGCCATCGAGACCATCACCGGGCCCGTCACCGTCCTCAACCGCGACGACGTCGACACCGACCAGATCATCCCCAAGCAGTTCCTCAAGCGCGTCGAGCGGACCGGGTTCGGTGAGTTCCTGTTCTACGACTGGGCCAAGGAGCCCGACTGGAACCTCCCGCCCAACCCGATCCTCGTCGCAGGCCGCAACTTCGGCTGCGGCTCGAGCCGCGAGCACGCGCCGTGGGCGCTGGAGGACTACGGCTTCCAGGCGATCATCGCCTCGAGCTTCGCTGACATCTTCCGCTCCAACTGCACCAAGATCGGGCTGCTGCCGGTGCAGCTGACCAGCGAGGAGTGCGCCGCGATCGCGGAGGCCGGACAGGCCCAGGTCGACCTGGCGGGCCAGGAGGTCCGCTGGCGGGCATCGGGCCCGGATGGCCAGGTCGGGACCGCGCGCTTCGAGATCGACCCCGAGATCAAGCACCGGCTGCTCAACGGGCTCGACGACATCGCGCTCACGCTCGAGCAGGACGACGCCATCGCGTCCTTCGAGCGCGACCGCGAGCGCTCCGGACCGACCACCAGCGCACTGTGACGACGTCGCCACCCGCCCCCGCCGCCGCCCAGGCGTTCTCGGCCCACGCCGGTGAGTACGACGCATTGCGCCGGCGGCTGGTGCCCGACTATGACGGCTTCTACGGCGCCGTGACGGAGGTGCTGGAGCGCGTCGTCCCGCGGAAGGTGCGGCGGGTCCTCGACCTCGGCGCTGGGACGGGGCTGTTGAGCGCCGCGGTCGCCGACGCGTTCGCCGAGGTGGAGCTCGAGCTGCTCGATGCCTCCGAACCGATGCTGGCGGTGGCGCAGGACCGTCTCGGGGAGGCGGTGGCGGCGGTCCACATCGCCGACATGTCCGACGACCTCCCAGCCGGCCCGTTCGACGCGGTCGTCTCAGCGCTGGCCGTCCATCACCTCGAGCACGCCGACCAGCGCGCACTCATGCAACGCGTGCACTCGGCGCTGGCGCCGGGCGGCGTGTTCATCAACGCCGAGCAGGTCGACGGGCCGACGCCAGCGCTCACCGCGCTCTACGCCCAGCGGTGGGCCGAGGACTGCCGGGCGCTCGGCGCGACCGAGGCGGAGATCGACGGCGCGCGCGAGCGGATGCGCCATGACCGCTGCACCGACGTTCAATCGCTGCTGCGATGGCTGGGCGAGGCCGGCTTCCCGGACGTCGACTGCGTGTACAAGTCGTGGCGGTTCGCGGTCCTGGTCGGCGTCAAGGAGCCCGGACGATGAGCGCGCGCGACTGGGATGCGACCACCTATGACCGCGTCTCCGCGCCCCAGCAGCGCTGGGCCGCCGAGCAGCTGGACCGGCTGGAGCTGGCCGGCGACGAGGTCGTGGTCGACGCCGGCTGCGGCAGCGGCAAGATCACGCTCGAGCTCATCCGCCGCGTCCCGCGCGGCACCGTCTACGCCGTCGACGCCGCGCCGTCGATGGTCCGCCATACCCAGGAGGCGGTCGGCGACGGGGCCATCGCGCTGTGTCAGGACCTGGTCGAGCTGTCGCTGCCCGAGCCCGTCGACGTCGTCTTCTCCAACGCCACCTTCCACTGGATCGGAGACCACGACGCCCTGTTCGCGGCGCTGGCGCGCAACATGAAGCCGGGCGCACGCCTGCTGGCCCAGTGCGGGGGCAAGGGCAACATCGACCGCTTCCGGGTGCTGGCCGACAAGGTGGCCTTCGAGGAGGAGCCCTTCGCCCCCTACTTCACCGATTGGGTGCGCCCGTGGAACTACGCGACGGCCGAGGAGACTGCGCAGCGCCTGGAGCGGGCCGGCTTCACCGAGGTCTCGACCTGGCTGGAGGACAAGCCCACGCCGCTCGAGGACCCGCGTGCCTTCGTCAGCACCGTGTGCCTGGTCCGGCACCTGGACCCGCTGCCGGCCGAGCTGCGCGACCGGTTCATCGACACGGTCCTCGAGCGCTACGGCGCGCCCGTGGTGTTGGACTACGTGCGGCTCAACATGACCGCGCGCGCGATCGGATGCCAGCGGCAACCGGTACTGTCCCCGCCTCGATCATGACCGCCGCCCACCGCATCGTCACTCTGCCCGGGGACGGGATCGGTCCCGAGATCATGGGGCCCGCCATCGAGGTCCTCGATGCGGTGGCTCCGGGGCGCTTCGAGTACGAGGAGCACCTGTTCGGCGGGGCCGCCATCGACGCCCACGGCACGGCGCTGACCGATGAGACGCTGGCCGCCTGCCGCGCCGCCGACGCGGTCCTGCTCGCCGCGGTCGGCGGCCCCAAGTGGGACACCACCGACCCCGCCAAGCCCCGGCCCGAGCAGGGGCTGCTCGGCCTGCGCAAGGGCCTGGGGCTGTTCGCCAACCTGCGCCCGGTCCGGCCGCTGCCCGCGCTCTATGACGCCAGCCCGCTCAAGCGCGAGATCATCGAGGGCACCGACATGCTGGTGGTCCGCGAGCTCACCGGCGGCATCTACTTCGGGGAGAAGACCCGCACCGCCGATCGCGCCTCGGATAACTGCGTCTACACACGCGAGGAGATCGTCCGGATCGCGCGGGTCGGCTTCGGCGCGGCGCGCTCGCGCGTGACCAGCGTGGACAAGGCCAACGTGCTGGAGACCAGCCGGCTGTGGCGCGAGGTCATCCGCGAGGTGCACGCGGCCGAGTTCCCCCACATCGAGCTCGAGCATCTGCTCGTCGACAACGCGGCGATGAGACTGGTCTCGGCGCCCCGTCACTTCGAGGTCATCGTCACCGAGAACATGTTCGGCGACATCCTCTCCGACGAGTCCGCGATGCTCACCGGCTCGCTCGGCATGCTCCCCAGCGCGTCGCTCGGAATCGACGGCCCCGGCATGTTCGAGCCCGTTCACGGCTCAGCCCCCGACATCGCCGGTCAGGGCATCGCCAATCCACTGGCCATGTTCCTCTCGGCGGCCATGATGCTCCGGCACGGATTCTCCCTGGACGAGGAGGCCTCGGCGGTAGAATCGGCCGTCGATCGTGCGCTGTCCGACGGGCTGCGCACGCCCGACCTGGGGGGCGAGGCGACGACCGCGCAAGCCACCCGGGAAGTCCTGCAGCACCTGTAGCGCCCTCGAAGCGCATCGTCGTCAACCCAAGGAGCAGTCGTGGAAACAGCCGACCTCATCTGGCACAACGGAGAACTCGTTGCCTGGGAGGACGCAAAGATCCACGTATTGACCCACGGGCTGCACTACGGGACCGGCGTGTTCGAGGGCGAGCGCGCCTACGAGACGCCGGAGGGCCCGGCGATCTTCCGCCACCACGACCACCTCAAGCGCCTGTTCGCCTCGGCCGAGCTCTACTACATGCCGGTCCCGTACACACTCGAGGAGCTGCGCCAGGCCACCCACGAGCTGATCGCCGCCAACGGGCTGCCCGCCTGCTACATCCGGCCGATCGTCTACCGCGGCTATGGCCATATGGGCCTCAACCCGCTCGACTGCGAGGTCAGCGTGTCGATCGCCGTGTGGCCGTGGGGCGCCTACCTGGGCGCGGACTCCGCCACCCGGGGCGTCCGCGCGAAGGTGTCGAGCTGGCGGCGCATCTCCTCGGATTCGCTGATCCCGCACGCCAAGGCCTCGGGCCAGTACCTCAACAGCGTGCTGGCCAAGATCGAGTCGGTCAAGGCGGGCTATGAGGAGTCGATCCTGCTCGACGGGCGCGGCTTCGTGTCCGAGGGCACGGGCGAGAACATCTTCGTCGTACGCGATGGAGTGATCCTGACCCCGCCGCAGACCGCCGGCATCCTCGACGGCATCAACCGCAAGTCGATCATCCAGATCGCCCGCGACCTCGGCTATGAGATCGTGGAGCGCGACCTGGCCCGCGCCGAGCTCTACCTCGCCGACGAGGTGTTCATGTCCGGCACCGCCGCCGAGTTGGTGCCGGTGTGCGAGATCGACGATCACACGATCGGCGAGGGCGTGTCGGGACCGGTGACCCGGGCGGTCCAGACGGTCTTCCTCGACGCACTGCACGGTCGTGACGCGCGGTACCGGGAGTGGCTGGACGTGGTCAAGGTCCCCTCCCGCAGCGCCCCATGAGCGCGCGCATCGAGCTCTATGACACGACCCTGCGCGATGGGATGCAGGGGGAGGGGATGTCGCTGTCGGCGGGCGAGAAGCTGCGCGTCGCGCACCGTCTCGACGAGCTGGGCCTGGACCTGATCGAGGCCGGCTTCCCCAGCTCCAACCCCAAGGAGCTCGAGCTGTTCGGGCTGCTCGCGCGCGAGACGTTCGGGCACGCACAGATCTGCGCCTTCGGGATGACGCGCCGGCGCGGGACGAGTGCCGACGCCGACCCGGCCCTGCGCGTCGTCGCCGAGTGTTTCGCGCCGGTGTGCACGCTGGTCGGCAAGACGTGGGGGCTGCACCTGGAGAAGGTGGTCAAGGTCGATCGTGACGAGAACCTGCGGATGATCTCCGAGTCCGTGGCCTTCCTGGCGGCGCAGGGCAAGCGGGTGATCTACGACGCCGAGCACTTCTTCGACGGCTACGCCGACGATCGTGCCTACGCGCTGCGCTGTCTGCGCGCCGCGATGGAGGCGGGCGCCGAGACGGTGGTGTGCTGCGACACCAACGGCGGGACGCTGCCCCACGTCGTCGGTACCGCCATGACCGAGGTGGTGACTGAACTGGGCGCCCGGGCGCGGGTGGGCATTCACACCCACGATGACGCCGGGTGCGGGGTGGCCAACGCCCTGGCCGCGGTGATGGCCGGCGCCACGCACGTGCAGGGGACGATGAACGGCTACGGCGAGCGCTGCGGCAACGCCAACCTCATCTCGATCATCCCCAACCTCCAGCTCAAGCTCGGCTACGAGTGCCTCACCGACACGCAGCTGGCGTCGCTGACCCCGACCGCCCACTACATCGCCGAGCTGCTCAACTTCACCCCCGACCCCGACGCGCCCTACGTGGGTCGCAACGCCTTCGCCCACAAGGGTGGCATGCACGTCGCCGGGGTCAGCGCCGACCCCGCGACGTTCGAGCACATTGCGCCCGAGGTCGTCGGCAACCAGCGCGAGATGCTCATCTCCGAGCTGTCGGGCAAGGGGACCGTGCAGTCTCGCGCACGCGAAGCGGGCATGGAGCTCGGCGACGAGGCGGCCGCCCACGTCGTCGAGCGCGTCAAGGAGCTCGAGCACCGCGGCTACCACTACGAGGCCGCCGGCGGCTCCTTCGAGCTGCTCTTGCGCAAGGAGACCGGCGAATACGAGCCCCTGTTCCGCCTGGAGTCGTGGCGCTCGATCGTGGAGAAGCGGGCCGACGGCCGCGTCGAGACCGAGGCCACGATCAAAATCTGGGTCGGCGGTGAGCGCTACGTGCGTACCGCCGAGGGCAACGGCCCGGTGCACGCCCTGGACAAGGCGCTGCGCGAGGCCCTGGTGGAGATCTACCCCCACCTACGCGACATCGAGCTGGTCAACTTCAAGGTCCGCATCCTCGATGAGACCAAGGGGACCGACGCGGTCACGCGGGTGCTGCTCGACGTCTCTGACGGCGAACGGGTGTGGGGCTCGATCGGCGTGTCGGAGAACGTCATCGAGGCCTCCTGGGAGGCGCTGGTCGACTCCCTGGAGTACGGGATGCAGCCCCCGAGCGGTGCGCGTGCGCGCCTGTCCGGCGGCGCGGCCGTCGCGCCGCCGAGCTCGTGACCTCCACGGGCCTCGACCAGATCCCCCTGGCCCGGCCGATCCTCGGCCCCGAGGAGGAGGAACGGGTGCTGGCGGTGCTGCGCTCGGGCCAGCTCTCGCTCGGGCCCCTGCTGGACCAGTTCGAGCGCGCGTTCGCGGCGCGGCTGGGCGCCGCCCACGGGGTGGCGGTGTCGAGCGGGACCGCGGGCCTGCATCTGGCGCTGCGCGCCG
The DNA here is from genome assembly GCA_963758035.1 of uncultured Actinomycetota bacterium. Lineage (GTDB taxonomy): Bacteria > Actinomycetota > Thermoleophilia > Solirubrobacterales > Solirubrobacteraceae > Palsa-465. The sequence continues at coordinate 1,416,167 of CAVWTW010000006.1, read as the reverse complement.
TCGGGGTATCTGACGGCGACGAGGTGATCACCTCACCCTTCTCCTTCGTGGCCTCGGCCAACGTCGTGCTGTACGAGCGGGCCCGCCCGGTGTTCGCCGACATCGATCCCGTGACGCTGAACGTCGACCCGGGCGCGGTCGCCGCGGCGGTCACCCCACGGACGGCGGCGCTGCTGCCGGTGCACGTGTTCGGCTATCCGGCCGACATGGATGCGCTGGAGGGGCTGGGACTGCCGATCGTGGAGGACGCCTGCGAGGCGCTCGGAGCCACCTACGCCGACAGCGTCTCGGTGGGCGCCCGCGGGCACCCCGCGGTGTTCGCCTTCTACGCCAACAAGCAGCTCACCACCGGCGAGGGCGGGTTGGTGACCACCGCCGACGCGTCGGTCAAGGTGCGCCTGGATTCCGAGCGCAATCAGGGCCGCGCGCCGGACATGGGGTGGCTCGACCACGACCGGTTGGGCTTCAACTACCGGCTGTCGGAGATCGCCTGCGCCCTGGGCCTGGCCCAGCTCGAGCGCCTCGACGACATGCTGGCCGGCCGAGCGCGGGTGGCCGAGCTCTACCGTGAGGCCCTGGGCGGGATCGAGGACCTCGTGCTGCCCTGCCGCGACGCCGGCGGCAACCGGCGCGGCTGGTTCGTATTCGTCGTCCAGCTCCCGCGCGAGGCCGGCCGCGACGATGTCGTTCGTGCCCTGGCGGAGCGGTCGATCCCGAGCAAGCCCTATTTCCCGGCTATCCATCTGATGTCGTTCTACCGCGAGCGCTTCGGGCACCGCGAGGGGCAGTTCCCGGTCTGCGAGGACGTGGCCGCGCGGTCGATCGCGCTGCCCTTCTTCCCGACCATGGCCGAGGGACAGGTCGAGCGGGTGGCGGACGAGTTGCGCGCGGTGCTGGGGCGCTGAGCGGGGCGGTTGCCGGACATGTCGCGCTTCGCCGAGCCCCCGGACGCCGCCTTTCGCCGCCTCAATGACTCGATTGGCTTTGACTGGCGGCTGAGCCCCTACGACGTCGACCAGTCGCTCGCCCACGCCGCGATGCTGGCAGCGCAGGGGATCATCTCCGAGGGCGACGGGGCCGAGCTGCGGCGCGGACTGGAGCAGGTGCGCCAGGAGCTCACCGATGGGACGTTCCCGTTCGCCGACGGCGACGAGGACATTCACATGGCCATCGAGCGGCGCGTCACCGAGATCGTCGGGCGCGTCGGCGGGCGGCTGCACACGGCGCGGTCGCGCAACGACCAGGTGGCCACCGACGTCGCCATGTTCGTGCGCGCCCACGCCCACGAGGCCCTGGAGCGGCTGGGGCGGCTCGCCCGCACGCTGGTGGACGTGGCCGAGCGCCACCTCGACTGGCCGATCCCCGGCTACACGCACATGCAACGCGCCCAGCCGATCTACCTCAGCCACCACCTGCTGGCCTACTTCTGGATGGCGGTACGCGACATGCGCCGCTTCGAGGCTGTGGTGGCCGCCACCGACCGGCTGCCGCTGGGCGCCGGGGCGCTTGCCGGCGTCAACTTTAACACCGACCGCCGGGCGGTGGCCGCAGCCCTGGGCTTCTCTGGCGTGGCCGAGAACTCGGTGGACGCGGTCTCCAACCGCGACTTCGTGCTCGATTACCTGGCCGCGGCGGCGACCTGCGCCACCCACCTGTCGCGGCTGGGGAGCGAGATCGTCCTGTGGTCCACCGAGGAGTACGGGTTCTGCGAGGTGTCGGACGCGTGGGCGTCGGGGTCGTCGATCATGCCCCAGAAGAAGAACCCCGACGCCGCCGAACTGCTGCGGGCCAAGGCGCCCCGCCTCGTCGCCAACCTCGTGGCGTTGCACGGGGTGATGCACGGCCTCCCGCTCACCTACAACAAGGACATGCAGGAGGACAAGGAGCCGCTGTTCGACTCCTCCGACACGCTGGAGCTGTGCCTGGAGGCCGCCACCGGCATGCTCTCAACGATCAGCTTCAAGCGCGAACGCCTGGCCGCGGCGGCGGCGGACCAGTTCCTGGCGGCCACCGACATCGCCGACCTGCTGGTGCGGCGCGGCGTGCCCTTCCGCGAGGCCCACGGGGTCGTGGCCGGCCTGGTGCGCCAGGCGCTCGGAGAGGGCAAGCTGCTCTCGGACCTGACGCCGGCCGAGCTGACGGCGCAATCGCCCGCGCTGGACGAGGAGTTCTACCGCCTGCTCGGAGACGGGGCCTGGCTGGAGACCAAGGTGTCCGAGGGGGGGACGTCGCTGGCGCGGGTGCGCGAGCAGCTCGAACGCGCCCGCGCGGCGCTGCGGTGAAGCGCTCCTTCTTCGCGCGGCCGGTGCTGGAGGTCGCCCGCGACCTGGTCGGCTGCGTCGTCACCCACGGCGACACCGCCGGGGTCATCGTCGAGACCGAGGCCTACCACGAGTCTGAGCCGGCCTGCCACGCCTACGTGGGCGTGACCCCCCGCACGCAGGTGCTGTTCGGGCCGCCGGGGCGGGCCTATGTGTACTTCTCCTATGGGGTGCACTGGATGCTCAACGCCGTGTGCGAGCCCGCGGGGGTGGGGGCGGCGGTGCTCATCCGCGCGCTCGAGCCGCTGGAGGGGATCGACCACATGCGCGAGCGGCGCGGGGTGGAGGAGGTGCGCCGGCTGTGCTCGGGGCCGGGAAAGTTGACGCAGGCGCTGGGGATCGGGCCGGAGCTCAACGACACCGACCTGCTGCGCGGGCCCGTCGTGTTCTCCGGCCGGCCGCGGGCGTGGCGCGACGTCGCCATCGACGTCGACGTGCGGATCGGCATCACCAAGGCTCCCGACCTGCCGTGGCGCTTCCTCGCCGCCGGCAACCGGTACGTGTCGCGGCCGGTGCGGCGCGTGGCCGCCTAGCCGGTTCCGCCGCCTCCGCCCCCGAGGCCGGCGCCGCCGCTCCCTCCACCGCCGCCGGTGGCACCTCCCGTGCCACCGCCTCCGCCGGTCCCACCACCTGTACCGCCACCGGTGCCACCGCCGGTCCCGCCGCCGCCGCCGGTGCCGCCGCCCGTGGCGCCCCCGGTGCCGCCACCGCCGCCGGCCGCGCCGCCCGCGGTGCCGCCGCCACCGCCGGTGCCGCCGCCCGTGGCGCCCCCGGTGCCGCCGCCGGCGTTGCCCGTGGTCCCGGTGCCGCCGCCCGTGGCGCCGGCGTTGCCCGTGGTCCCGGTGCCGCCGCCCGGTGGCGCGCTCGGGGTGACCCCGGTGCCCGTGTCACCTGTGCCGACGGTTCCGGTCCCGGTACCGGTGGTGCCCGTCGCGTGCTTCTTATGCGGGTGCTTGCCGTACTGCTGGGCCTCCTCGGCGTTGATCTCGAGCGCCTGGACCATGAAGTCGTGCCAGATGTTGGCGGGGAAGGTGCCACCCTCGACCGGTTGGCCGTTGTAGAGCGTGGTCATCGGGACCAGCTTGTTGGGATAGCCGACCCAGACCGCCGTCGTGATCTGCGGCGTCCAGCCCACGAACCAGGCGTCGCCGTAATCGGAGGTGGTGCCCGTCTTGCCGGCGACGTCGACCCCGCTGATCGCCGCCGAGGTCCCGGTGCCGTGCGCCACCACGCCCTGAAGCAGCTCATGGATGACCGCGGCGGTGGTGGCGGGGATCACGCGGCTGTAGTGCGGGGTGGCGTACAGCTCGCTCTTGCCGCGACACTTGATGGTCAGGCACTGGATCTGGGCGACGCCGACCGGGCCCTCGTTGGGGGCGCCGAGACCGGGCGAGTACACCCGCAGGCCACCGGTGGCGATCGTCTCATAGGCATGGGCCATGTCCAGCGTGGTCACACCCTGCTTGAGGCCTCCGATGATCATCGCGTAGTTGGTGGACACAGGGGAGCGGATGCCCATCCGGGTGGCCATCTTTGAGATGTTCTTGGTGCCCACTCCCGGCGACAGGCCCAGCTGGGTGAACACGCTGTTGTCCGAGACGTCGGTGGCGGAGGCCAGGCTGATCGGGCCCGAGTACTCGTTGCCGAAGTTCTTGACCATGTAGTGCTCCTTGCCGCCGCTGTTGGGCACGATCAGGTCAAGTGGCTTGGAATCGAACACCGAGCCGGGGCCATACCCGTGCTCCAGCGCCACCGCCAGGGTGAACGGCTTGAACGCGGAGCCCGGCTGGCGGAAGCCCTCGGTGGCCAGGTTAAACGGGTACTTCTGGAAGTTCTCCTGGCCGTCGACGAGTGGCCCACCCACCATCGCGCGCACCTGGCCTGTCTTATTGTCAATGGCGACCAGGCTCGCCGCGGGCAGACCGGGTCCCTGGGGGAGATCCTGGGTGATCGCCTCCTGCGCCGCTTGCTGCATGCGCAGGTCGATCGTGGTGCGGATCTTCAAGCCGCCGTAGTAGGCGCGGTATTCGGCCACCTTCGCCGGCACGCCGCCGCGTTCCATGGCGGCGATCACCTGGGGCTGCAGCCAGCTGGTGAAGTACGGCGCTGCCGGGGGTTCCTCGGGCTGCTCGATGTCGGCAGCCGTGGGCAGCGGCTCCTGCAGCCCCTCCTTGCCCTCGTACTGGGCCAGCGAGATGTAGTGCTGGCGGTACATGTCGGCGAGGACCAGGTCCCTGCGGGCCTTGGCCGCGCTGGGGAACGAGATGGGGTTGAACGCCGACGGGTTGGCGATCATCCCCGCCAGCAGCGCCGACTCGGCGGGCGTCAGGACCGAGGAGCACGAGGCCAACGGCGGGTCCCCGCACCCATTCTTGGCCGCATCGGCGGCGACGTTGGGGTCGTAGCCGTGCAGCTTGCCGAAGTAGACCCTCGCCGCCGACTCGGCGCCGTAGGCCCCATTGCCGAAGTAGATCGAATTCAGGTACTCGGTGATGATCTTCTTCTTCTTCCACTCTCGGGTGAGGTGGTAGGCCAGGGCCGCCTCGCGCAGCTTCTCGAACACGGTGCGGTTGTCCTCGGCGGCGAGGGCGTTCTTCACGAACTGCTGCGCGATGGTGGACGCCCCCTCGCGGGCGCCGCCGGTGACGTCGGCCATGAAGGCGCGCGCGATGCCCTTGATGTCGACGCCGGGGTCGGTCCAGAAGCGCTTGTCCTCCACCGAGACGACCGCGTCGGTGACCATCGGGCCCAGCTGTGGATAGGTGTCGACGACCTCGCTGTTGGCGGGGGCGAAGATCCCGATCTTGCGCCAGTGGTCGTCGTAGAGGTAGGAGTTGGCGCCCAGGCGCTTGTACTCGGCCCGATTCTCGATCTGGGGCAGGTCGGAGGCGACCGCCATCATCATCCCGAAGATGGTCGAGACGACCGCGAGGCCGCCGAGTCCGAGGAGGATCCAGAACAGCCGCAGCTTGCGGACCCGCGGCTTGCGCCGGCGGCCCTCGCGACGGCGCCGGAAGTGCCGCTTGGGCCGCGTGAACGGGATGGGAGCGCGGGGGTCCCCCGGCTCGCTGATGTTGTCGTCGTCGTCGCTCATGCGATCGAGGCCGGCGCCGGCGGCCGACCATGGCCAGTGCCTTGCGCGGTAGCGGAAAAGCCCAGCGTAACTGGACGGACGGGGCTTCCCAGGCGGCCGCGAGAGTCTAGCATCGGGGGAGATGCCGCCCCCCCAGCACGACAGCTCCGGTGGCGCCGCCGAGGCGGCGCGATTCCTGACCCGCAACACGGTCGATTGCCTGCCCGAGGGGGCGCTGGAGCGCAAGCTGCAGGAGGGGCGACCGCTCCGGGTCAAGCTCGGCGTGGACCCCACGGCAGCCGACATCCACCTCGGCCACACGGTCGTGCTCCAGAAGCTCCGCGAGTTTCAGGAGCTCGGCCACACCGTCGTGCTGATCATCGGCGACTACACGGCGCGGGTGGGCGATCCGAGCGGTCGCTCGACGCTGCGGCCTGTGCTCTCGCCCGCTGAGATCGAAGCCAACGCGCGCACCTACCAGGAGCAGGCGCTCAAGGTGCTCGACGACCGGGCGCTGGAGGTGCGCTTCAACGGCGAGTGGCTGGACATGTCGATGGAGCAACTGTTCGCGCTCACTCGCACCACCACCGTCGGCCAACTGCTGGAGCGCGACGACTTCTCCAAGCGATATGCGGCGCGCGAGCCGATCTCCGTGCTGGAGCTGCTCTATCCCCTGCTGCAGGGCTATGACTCGGTCGCTGTGCGCGCCGATGTGGAGCTCGGCGGGACCGACCAGAAGTTCAACCTGCTGCTGGGGCGCAACATCCAGCGCGCCTATCACCAGCCCGAGCAGGTGATCATGACCATGCCGCTGCTCACCGGCACCAACGGCGAGCGCAAGATGTCCAAGTCCTACGGCAACCAGATCGGCGTCGCCGACCCGCCGGAGGAGATCTACGGACGCACGCTCAGCATCCCGGATCGGGCGCTCGGCGACTGGTACGCGCTGCTCCTGGGCACCGAGCCCGACCCGACGCGCAGCCCCCGGGACGCCAAGCGGGCGCTGGCCCGGGCGCTGACCGAGCGCTTCTATGACGCCGCCGCTGCCGCGGCTGCCGAGGAGGCCTTCGACCGCGTGTTCGTCCGCGGTCAGATCCCCGAGGACGTGCCGACGGTGACGTGGAGGCTCAACGGCGGGTCGGTGCACCTGCCGGCGCTGCTCGCCGAGGCCTTCGGCATCTCGACGTCGGAGGCGCGGCGCAACCTCGCTCAGGGAGCCGTCCGCGTCGACGGCGAGGTGCTCGCGCCCGATGTGCTGGACGTGGGCGCGGATCAGCTCGCGGACCGCGTGCTGCAGCTCGGCAAACGGCGCTTTGCGCGCGTGGAAATCGTCTCGTAGCCGGCCCATGACCGTCAGCGGCGGGATGCTGCGCCTTCAGACGCCGGGCCACGGGGACATCGTCGACCTCACCGAGGGGGTGGTCCGGATCGTCTCCACCAGCGGCGTGGACCGCGGCCTGGTCACCGTGTTCGCCATCGGGGCCACGGTGGCCGTGACCACGATGGAGCACGAGCCGGGCGGCGTGGCGGACCTCCAGCGGCTGCTGGACCGTCTCATCCCCGCTGCGGGCGACTACGAGCACAACCGCCTCAACCACGACACCAACTCCCACGCCCATCTGCGCGCGGCGCTCATCGGGCCGTCCGAGACGATCCCGGTGCTCGACGGTCGGCCGACGCTCGGAACCTGGCAGCAGATCGTCCTCATCGACTTCGACGACCGTCCACGTGACCGCACGGTCAGCGTCCAGGTTCTATGCTGATCGCCCCGCACGAGAATGCGCTCCGATCGATTCCGTCGTTTAGCGACGACCCCGGTATGGAGCGCTATACTCGTCGGTCCGCCCCGGGACTGATCCAAGGTCTCGGGCGCGCCACTGAGGAGGATCACCCTCCTGCAAGAGGTGCGACGGTCTTTGAAAACTCAACAGCATGCGCACTCTTCGACCGAAATCTTCGGTCGAGTTGTGTGTCCAGGTTCGACGCCGTCGCTCGATCGTCCCCTTGTGGGATTGCTCGGACGGCGGTGCCAAGATTGACCCCGTCTTGCGCCTGGAGCCCACTGTGTACTTAGGGCTCCGGTAGTTGGCGCAAGGGTCCAGTCCCACCAGGGACGGACCCAGGACTTTGATCCGTCGCCGGCCGCGACAAAGCTCGTTGCCGATCCGGTGGATCAGAAGATATTCCTGACGACTCTTTGTGGAAGTTCTTCACGGAGAGTTTGATCCTGGCTCAGGACGAACGCTGGCGGCGTGCCTAACACATGCAAGTGGAGCGACGAACCGGGCTTCGGCCCGGGGCAAAGCCGCGAACGGGTGAGTAACACGTGGGTAACCTGCCCTGATGATCGGGACAACCCGAGGAAACTCGGGCTAATACCGAATGTGCCCCCTGGCCGTAAGGCCTCTGGGGAAAGGAAGCTTCGGCCTCCGCATCGGGATGGGCCCGCGGCCCATTAGCTTGTTGGTGAGGTAACGGCTCACCAAGGCAACGATGGGTAGCTGGTCTGAGAGGACGATCAGCCACACTGGGACTGAGACACGGCCCAGACTCCTACGGGAGGCAGCAGTGGGGAATCTTGCGCAATGCGCGAAAGCGTGACGCAGCAACGCCGCGTGGGGGAAGAAGGCCTTCGGGTTGTAAACCCCTTTCAGTTGGGACGAAGCTTCGGCGGTGAATAGCCGTCTGGAGTGACGGTACCTTCAGAAGAAGCCCCGGCTAACTACGTGCCAGCAGCCGCGGTAATACGTAGGGGGCAAGCGTTGTCCGGAATCATTGGGCGTAAAGAGCGTGTAGGCGGCTTGGTAAGTCCGCTGTGAAAGTCCAGGGCTCAACCCTGGAATGCCGGTGGAAACTGTCAAGCTTGAGTCCGGAAGAGGCGAGTGGAATTCCTGGTGTAGCGGTGAAATGCGCAGATATCAGGAGGAACACCAATGGCGAAGGCAGCTCGCTGGGACGGTACTGACGCTGAGACGCGAAAGCGTGGGGAGCAAACAGGATTAGATACCCTGGTAGTCCACGCCGTAAACGATGGGCACTAGGTGTGGGGGGTGTCGACTCCCTCCGTGCCGACGCTAACGCATTAAGTGCCCCGCCTGGGGAGTACGGCCGCAAGGCTAAAACTCAAAGGAATTGACGGGGGCCCGCACAAGCAGCGGAGCATGTGGTTTAATTCGACGCAACGCGAAGAACCTTACCTGGGCTTGACATGTGCCTGACCGCCGTGGAAACACGGCTTCCCTTCGGGGCAGGTTCACAGGTGGTGCATGGCTGTCGTCAGCTCGTGTCGTGAGATGTTGGGTTAAGTCCCGCAACGAGCGCAACCCCCGTCGCATGTTGCCAGCATTAAGTTGGGGACTCATGCGAGACTGCCGGTGACAAACCGGAGGAAGGTGGGGATGACGTCAAGTCATCATGCCCCTTATGTCCAGGGCTACACACGTGCTACATTGGCGCGTACAGAGGGTTGCGATACCGCGAGGTGGAGCGGATCCCTTAAAGCGCGTCTCGGTTCGGATTGCAGGCTGAAACTCGCCTGCATGAAGGCGGAGTTGCTAGTAATCGCGGATCAGCATTGCCGCGGTGAATACGTTCCCGGGCCTTGTACACACCGCCCGTCACACCATGGGAGTGAGCAACACCCGAAGCCGGTGGCCTAACCCTTTTGGGAGGGAGCCGTCGAAGGTGGGGCTCGTGACTGGGGTGAAGTCGTAACAAGGTAGCCGTAGCGGAAGCTGCGGCTGGATCACCTCCTTTCTAGGGAGCCCTCCATAGCGAGGGCACCGAATGCCGGAGACGGACGCCCTGGAGCTCTTCGGAGTTCCCCGCGTCTGAGGCTCTGAGCGCATTCGGTCACTAGATATGTCGACCGAATCTGGCAGCCGGCCGTTCTGTGCCGTTGGCACAGCGCGAGCGCGGTCGCATGCTGTTGAGTTTTGAGAGACCGGCGTGTCGCCGGCGCTCAGGAGGCTTCGGTCCCTGGGCGGCGAGCGGCGCACAGCCTCTTCGCGGACCTTGAAAACTGCACAGTAGCCAATGAAACGGGTATCACCGGGCGAGAACTTCAACGTTCTCTCCCAACAAGATCACCGTCAAGATAGTAAGGGCACATGGTGGATGCCTTGGCACCAAGAGTCGATGAAGGACGTGAACGGCTGCGATAAGCCGCGGTTAGGCGCTGAATAGCCATTGACCCGCGGATCTCCGAATGGGAAAACCCAGCGCCGGTAATGCGGCGTTATCCCGCGTTGAACACATAGACGCGGTGAAGACAAGCGGGGGAAGTGAAACATCTCAGTACCCCGAGGAAAGTAAATCAAAAGAGACTCCCCGAGTAGTGGCGAGCGAAAGGGGATCAGCCCAAACCTGTTGCGTGTAAGCAGCCACGCGTTGCGCAGCAGGGGTTGTAGGGCGCCTGGTCCGGGCTGTGGCTAGCCCGGCGGAAGTTACAAAGTCATGTGGTAGTCGAAGCGTGTGGAACCGCGCACCAAAGAGGGCAATCGTCCCGTAGACGAAATCGCATGATCTTCCGCAGGCGTTCCTGAGTAAGTCCGCACCCGTGAAACGCGGACTGAACCTGGGGGGACCACCCTCCAAGGCTAAGTACTCCTTGGTGACCGATAGCGGACTAGTACCGTGAGGGAAAGGTGAAAAGTACCCCGGAAGGGGAGTGAAATAGTACCTGAAACCGCGTGCCTACAAGCGGTGGGAGCAGACTTGGTCTGTGACCGCGTGCTTTTTGCATAACGAGCCGGCGAGTTACTCGTCTGCGGCAAGGTTAAGCGATGAGCGGAGCCGTAGCGAAAGCGAGTCCTAATAGGGCGACATAGTCGTAGGCGGTAGACCCGAAGCTGAGCGAGCTACCCATGGGCAGGTTGAAGCGGGGGTAAGACCTCGTGGAGGACCGAACCGACCTAGGTTAAAAACTGGGCGGATGACCTGTGGGTCGGAGTGAAAGGCTAATCAAGCTCAGTGATATCTGGTTCTCTCCGAAATATATTTAGGTATAGCCTCGGATAAATTCCGTTGCGGCCGTAGAGCACTGTTTGGACTAGGGGCCCTACCAGGTTACCGAATTCAGGCAAACTCCGAAGACCGTAACGGTTACTCCGGGAGTCAGTTGCTGGGGGATAAACTTCAGCGTCAAGAGGGAAACAGCCCAGACCGCCAGCTAAGGTCCCTAAGTACTAGCTAAGTGGTAAACGATGTTCGAATGCACAGACAACCAGGAGGTTGGCTTAGAGGCAGCCACCCTTGAAAGAGTGCGTAACAGCTCACTGGTCAAGTGTTCGAGCGCGGACAATGTAACGGGGCTCAAGCTAGTCACCGAAGCTGCGGGTGCGATCTTCGGATCGCGCGGTAGGAGAGCGTTCCGCCGCCAGTGAAGCAGCGCCGTAAGGCAGCTGTGGAGGCGACGGAAGTGAGAATGCCGGCATGAGTAACGAAAGAGGGGTGAGAATCCCCTCCACCGATTGCCCAAGGTTTCCTGAGTAAAGTTCGTCTGCTCAGGGTTAGTCAGGACCTAAGGCGAGGCCGAAAGGCGTAGTCGATGGCCAACGGGTTGATATTCCCGTACCACGTCGCGACCGTTTGACCGAATGGGGGGACGAGGAAGGCTATGGGATCCCAGGCGATGGTCGTCCTGGGGTAAGCATGTAGGGGTGGCTCTAGGTAAATCCGGAGCCGCATAACCTGAGGTGCGATGCCAGCTGGCTCTAAGCCGGCGAGTCCCGGAAGCCATGCCTCCAAGAAAAGCCTCTAGGGAGGTCGCGCGTGCCTGTACCAAAACCGACACAGGTGGGCAAGTGGAGAACACTAAGGTGATCGAGATAACCCTCGTTAAGGAACTCGGCAAAATCGCCCCGTAACTTCGGGATAAGGGGCGCCCCAGTAGGGTGAAACTCTTCGCGAGTGGAGCCCGAGAGGGCCGCAGTGAATAGGTTCAAGCGACTGTTTACCAAAAACACAGGTCTCTGCTAAGTCGAAAGACGACGTATAGGGGCTGACGCCTGCCCGGTGCCGGAAGGTTACGTGGAGGTGTTAGGGGTAACCCGAAGCACCGAAACTAAGCCCCGGTAAACGGCGGCCGTAACTATAACGGTCCTAAGGTAGCGAAATTCCTTGTCGGGTAAGTTCCGACCTGCACGAATGGCGTAACGACTTGAACGCTGTCTCAACGAGGGGCTCGGTGAAATTGCAGTCTCGGTGAAGATGCCGAGTACCCGCGGCTAGACGGAAAGACCCCGTGAACCTTTACTACAACTTGGTATTGGGGTTCGATCCATTTCGCTCAGGATAGGTGGGAGGCTTGGAAGCGCCGGCTGCGGCTGGCGTGGAGCCAACCTTGAGATACCACCCTTGGTGTATTGGATCTCTAACGGTGCGCCCTGAATCGGGGCACCGGACAGTGACAGGTGGGTAGTTTGACTGGGGCGGTCGCCTCCCAAAATGTAACGGAGGCGCGCAAAGGTTCCCTCAGCACGGTCGGAAATCGTGCGCAGAGTGTAAAGGCAGCAAGGGAGCTTGACTGCGAGACCGACGGGTCGAGCAGGTGCGAAAGCAGGCCTTAGTGATCCGGCGATAGCAAGTGGAAGCGTCGTCGCTCAACGGACAAAAGGTACTCCGGGGATAACAGGCTTATCGGGCCCAAGAGTCCACATCGACGGCCCGGTTTGGCACCTCGATGTCGGCTCGTCGCATCCTGGGGCTGTAGTAGGTCCCAAGGGTTGGGCTGTTCGCCCATTAAAGCGGTACGCGAGCTGGGTTCAGAACGTCGTGAGACAGTTCGGTCCCTATCTGCCGTGGGCGTTGGAGAGTTGACAGGATTCGTCCCTAGTACGAGAGGACCGGGATGAACGCACCTCTGGTGTATCTGTTGTCCTGCCAAGGGCACCGCAGGTTAGCTACGTGCGGATCGGATAACCGCTGAAAGCATCTAAGCGGGAAGCCGGCCTGAAGATGAGCTCTCCCACCTCCTCGAGAGGGTAAGACCCCTGGAAGATCACCAGGTTGATAGGCCAGATCTGGAAGGGTGGTAACACCTGTAGGAGACTGGTACTAATCGGTCGAGGGCTTGACGGATATTTTGATATCCGTTCATTGGCGCTGTGTAGTTTTGAAGGCCCGCGAGGGGCGGTCCTCACCTTGACGGTGGGGTCCGCGGCGGTCTTGACAAGTTTCCGGTGGCTATGGCGAGGGGGAAACACCTCTTCCCTTTCCGAACAGAGCCGTTAAGCCCCTCAGCGCCGATGGTACTTGGCCCGCAAGGGCCTGGGAGAGTAGGTCGCCGCCGGTTTTTCTCTACAAGCCCCGCTTGCTTCTGCAGGTGGGGTTTTGTGTTGGTGCGGTCTGTTTGGGTGTCACTCTGGGGCGGACACGGGGCTCCACGGCTGGCGTGCGCACAGGGTTGCTGCGGCTTGTGGCGTCGCCTGGGGTTCACCGAGCACGCCAGTCCGTGGGCCCCGTGTGCGCCCTGGCGCCCTGGCGTGCGCTACGCGCCTGCCCGTTGCGCCACGGGGCCCTGAGCCGTCGGCCGGCGCGCCGCTACTGAGTTGGTGAGCCGGCGTGAGCGGTGGGTGGCGTCCGAGCGTAAACCGGGGGACAGAGTCGTCCGTGAGTAGGGCACGGCGGGTCGGCAGACCCGACGTGCTCGGGAGCGACCAGCGCCGCCGAGGGACCACCCACCGCCATCCGGGGCGCGACCGTCGCACGTCGGGCTGCCGGGCCCGCTGTGCGCACCAGCCACGGCACCGGCACGAACGTCACCGCGGAGCGAGCCCTACAGGACGCGCTCGATCTTGAGGCGCCGTTCGCCCCGGGGGGTCTGGACGGAGACGGTGGCTCCGGCGGGTTGGTCCAGGAGCGCCCTGGCCACGGGGGACTCGGCGGAGAGCTTGCCGGCGGCGCGGTCGGCCTCGGTGACGCCGACGATGGTCCAGGTGTGGGTCTCTCCGGTGCTCTCGTCGGTCACCTCGGCGGAGCGTCCGAAGGCGAAGGTAGAGCCGCTGGTGGCGGGCTCGGTGGCGACGTCGACCACCACGGACTTGCGCAGGCGCTGCCGGAGGCGCAGGATGCGCGTCTCGAGGTGCGCCTGGTCCTCCTTGGCGGCGTGGTACTCGGCGTTCTCCTTGAGGTCGCCGTGACCACGAGCGGTGAGGATGCGGGCCGCGATGTCGCGGCGGGCGACGGTTTCGAGCTCGCCGATCTCGGCCTTGAGCGCTGCAAGCCCCTCTTCGGTGATGGGCTCGCCGTCGTTGTCTGATGCTGTCATCTGTGCATTCTGGCAAACCTGGCTCGACCGGCGCCCCTGGCCGCGTGGCACCATCACCAGCGAATGCGAGCGTTGGTGAATTACTTCCGGGCCAATCCGCAGGTGTTTGTCCTGTTCATGGTCTGCCTCGTCCTGGGACTGGGGACGTTCATCGCGGTCCTCGTCGCGTTGGTCCAGTCGGGCAACAGCCCCCCGAGTGGGGAGCCGTCGGGTGTGATCGGCGTCGCCGGTGCCGTGCTGGGGGTACTCGGCGGACGCTGACTTGGCCGAGGCCCGCGGCGCGCACCGGCCTGTCGGAGCCGGTCACGGCGGCGCGGCTGCGCGAGCTGACGCTCTGCGGTGCGGGCTGAGCTGGGGTGCGCGCATGGGCATGACGGCGACCCGGGAAACGGGGCAAATGGTCGCGGCGTCGTCTCGTTTGCCCGCGTTTCCAGCTGGGGCATGGGTTTTCCTGGGGCGTTGGGGCGCTGGGTGCGCGTTTGTCGCCTTTCCCAGGTCCGGGGCGGTCCCGGGCGGTCCTTCAACGGCCAATCGGTGACAAATCGGTGTGTTGCGGCGAGGAGTTTGCCCGCTGCGGTACGCATAGCGACCACTTCGCTCCAAGCTCGCCGGCGCGATTCGGGTTTGTCAGCGAACGGTCGCTGGGAGGCCGCCGTGACGGCCCGGGGGTACCAGGGGGTCTGGCGGCCGCCTCGCCGAGCGCGCCGGCTCACCGCCCCCTCAGCGGTGGGCCTTGAACGTGTTCTTCGGGGCGGAGCAGCTCTCCGAGGCGCCCTTGAAGGAGCCGTTGAATGACCCGGTCACCGCGTTGCGCTTGAAGGTGCCCTGGAGCTTGAGCGTGAAATCGCCGGACTTGATCGCGCCGCCGAAGTGCCCGCGCTTGTTGATGGGCAGCTTGGCCTTGACGCCCGCGCTTCCGTTGAGTGTGGCGCACGTCGCGCCCAGGACCAGCTCCACCTTGATGACGCGCCCGCGCTTCACGGTGACGCCGAATGGGTGGCTCGCCTTGAAGCCGGAAATCGTGACAGTGCTGGTGCCCGTGTAAGTGCCGTTGGTGGCCGCGGCAGCGACACCAGCCAGCGCGAGCACACACACCACGGCTATCCCCAGGATCCTTCCCACGTTCGGTCCCTCCTCATGTCTCGGGCCCCCGGACCGAGGGCGTGGGCGCACGCTATCCCGCGCCGCGTCCAGGCACGGTGAACGCTGTGTTAGCTCTTGTAGTCGCGCATGCCCGTCCAGTTGACCCGATGGCACAGCCGGTCGAGCCGCCAGACGACGAGCGTGATGGCGAGTAGGAGGACCCCGTACGCAGCCAGGTTGCCGACCAGGTGTCCAACGATCGGGACGAGCGCCATCAGCCAACACCAGAGCGCGAACCACGCGAGGGGGCGCCAGGGCAGATGCCAGTGACGCGGCGGCCGGTCGGGCTCCTCGTCAAACGGAGGATCCCAGCCCCGATCGTGCAGTAACAGCATCGTGTCTACAGGGTAATCCGCGCGAGCCTGCGGTTCGCTGGTTCGCTGGTTCCCCGGCCGCACTGCGGCCGGGCGCCGGCGCCGCCCTCGGATCTATCCCCGGCCGCGCTGCGGCCGGGCACCGGCGCCGCCGTCGGGTCTGCCGCGGGGCGCTAACTCACCCGCTCGTGCGTCGGCCGGGCCGTGACGGGCCGAACGGGCACGGGGGAGAGGCAGTGGGTGGGACGCGGCGCCACCGTACCGGGTCGACGCTCTCGCTGGATCCGAACGGGCCGCCGGTGAGGGTGCGGTGCGGCGGTGGGCTCGGGATCGCCGAGGACGTCATCGACCAGCGTCATGAGGGCGCGGAATCGCTTGACTGAAGCCTGGAACATATGTTCGTAAGAGTAGGGAGGGGCGCGGACGGAAACGGTCCCCACCCAGCCATCTGCAAGGGATGTTGCAAACGGCCTCGGCGAGGGCTCAGGAGCCCAGGGAGGACCAGACGTCGAGCTTGGTGCGGATCCGGTCCACGACCGCCGAGGTGAACTCCGTGGTGCCGGCGTGGCCGCCCAGGTCCGGCGTCTTGGTGCCCGAGGCGATCGTCTCCAGCGTGCCCTCGTAGATCGCCCGTGACGCCCGCTCGCAGGCGGCGCCGTGGCGGTCGGCGGCATGACGTAGGAGCGCGCCGCAGGCCAGGATCATCGCCAGCGGGTTGGCCAGGTCCTTGCCCAGCAGGGCCGGCGCGGTCCCGTGTGGCGCCTCGGCCATCGCGCACGTGGTGTCATAGTCGTCGTCGAAGGCCAGCAGGACGGACTCGGCTCCGGCGATCGAGCCGAACATCGGCAGCACCAGGTCAGACAGGCAGTCGCCGTCCCGGTTGAGCGCCGGGATGACCAGGGGGGCGTCGGTCGCCCCCGAGAGCAGTCCGGCATACGTGGCGTCGATCAGCACCGGCTGGTAGGGGATGTCCGGGTGGCGCGCCGCCGCGGCGTCCATCTCCTCCTTGAGCATCCCCTCGTACACCGGCGAGACCGTCCACTTGGGCCCGCCGTAGACCCTGGCGCCCATCTTGGCGGCGGTGCGGAACGCGAACTCGGCCACCGCGCGGCAGGTGGAGCGGGTGATCTTCTCCGTCCGGTAGGCCACCTCATCGGCGGCGCCGGCGTCGCCCTCGCGGCGCTCGGCCGCGCCGTAGGCGTCCTCCACGGCCATCCGCACCACCGCGATGGGGTGATAGACGCCCGCCAGCGGCGCCACGCCGGGCAGCCGGCGCCCGGTGCGCACGATGACCTTGCCGTCGACCTCCTCGCGCAGGATGCGGTTGGGCGAGCCGACATCGCCGGCGCCCTCCGGCGTGATCGTCGCCGCCTTCAGGCCCAGGCCGGCCTCGCGCATCGCCACCGCGGCCTCGTCGACGATCCCGTTGGAGGTGGCCCGTCGGCGCTCCAGCGACAGGTCAAAGCGCGGCAGCTCCAGCTCGAGCCCCAGCAGGTCGCCATCCAGGACGCGGAGCGACTGCTCCAGCAGTTCCTGGCCCGTCTCGTCGCCCTCCAGCACCACCACCGAGACCGGAGTCACGGCGCGCGCCCTCAGTCTCCGTCCGCCGCGGTCGCGGCGGGCATGAGCTCGTCGCGGCGCTCCGCCAGGGCCGCGATGACGAACGCGACGTGCTCGTCGAAGTCCACGCCCAGAGCGGCGGCCCCCTCGGTCATGTCGTCGCGGCTGACGGCGGCGGCGAACGCCGGCGACTTCATCTTCTTCTTGACCGATTTCGGCGTCATCCCCACCAGCCCCTCGGGCCGCACGTACGCGCACGCGAGCAGGAAGCCGGACAGCTCGTCGACGGCAAAGAGCGCCTTCTCCATCGGAGAGTCCCGTGACACGCCCAGGTAGGTCGCATGCGAGGCGACGGCGCGCACGAGCTCGGGTGGGTAGCCGCGGGCCTCGAGCTCCTTGAGCGCGAAGCGGGGATGCCCGTCCTCCAGCGAGGGATAGCGCTCGTAATCGAGGTCATGCAGCAGTCCGGTGAGCCCCCACAGCTCGACGTCACCGTCAAAGCGGGGCGCATAGGCGCGCATGGCCGTCTCGACGGCAAGCATGTGGCGCCGCAGGGAGTCTGATTGCGTCCATCCGCAAAGAAGGTCCCAGGCCTGCTCTCGCGAAAACTCTGCTGGCATGGCCGTTACCCTAGCTCAGCGCTCGGCCCCCGTCCCCGCCGCGAGACAGGCGCCACGGGGAGCGGCTACGCTGACCGGCGACCGTCCACACACCACCTCTGCGGGGTCGATCAAACTGGAGAAGTTCGTCATCGAAGGCGGGGTGCCGCTGTCCGGCACCATCACCGCCGCCGGGAACAAGAACGGGGCGCTGCCGATCCTGGCCGCCTGCCTGCTCACCGAGGACGAGGTGATCCTGCGTAACGTCCCCCGGATCTCCGACGTCGAGGACATGGTGTGCCTGCTCCAGGTGCTCGGCGCCCGCGTGGAGTGGATCGACTCCGCCCAGGTCCTCATCGACACCTCGACGGTGCAGAACACACAGGTCGACCGTGTCCTGGCCGAGCGCATCCGGGCCTCGTTCCTGCTCGCCGGCCCGCTGCTGGCGCGGTTCGGCTCGGCGCACATGCCGCCGCCGGGCGGCGACGTCATCGGGCGCCGCCGGCTGGACCCGCACCTCGACGCCTTCCGCGCCCTCGGCGCGACCGTCGCCGACCGCCCGGACGAGATCGTCCTCAGCGCCCCGCCGCTGGGCCTCGGACCGTGTGACTTCCTGATGGACGAGCCCTCGGTGATGGCCACCGAGAACGCGCTGATGGCGGCCGCCCTCACGCGCGGGACCACTGTCATCCGCAACGCCGCCTCCGAGCCCCATGTTCAGGACCTGGCCCGGATGCTCGAGCAGATGGGCGCCGACATCGACGGCATCGGCTCCAACGTCATGACCGTCCACGGCCAGGCGCGCCTCCGCGGCTGCACGCACACGATCGCGCCCGATCACATCGAGATCGGCTCCTTCATGGCCCTCGCCGGGGTCACCGGCGGCGAGCTCATCGTCAAGGACGCGCGCCCCGACGACCTGCGGATGATCCGGCTGGTGTTCGAGCGCCTGGGCCTGCGCTCCGAGGTCCACGGCGACGACATCATCGTGCCCGGCAACCAGGACCTGGTGGTCCGCAACGACCACGGGGATCACATGCCCAAGGTCGAGGACGGCCCCTGGCCGGCATTCCCCGCTGACCTGACCAGCATCGCGCTGGCGCTGGCCACGCAGGCCTCCGGCTCGGTGATGATCCACGAGAAGATGTTCGAGAACCGCCTGTTCTTCACCGACAAGCTGGTCGGGATGGGCGCCTCCATCACCATCTGCGACCCTCACCGCGCCATCGTCAACGGCCGCCGCCCGTTGCGTGGTTCGCGCGTGGAGTCCCCCGATATCCGCGCCGGGATGGCGATGCTGATCGCCGCCCTGTGCGCCGACGGGGTCACCGAGATCGGCAACATCCGCCAGATCGACCGCGGCTATGAGCGGATCGACGAGCGGCTGCGCGACCTCGGCGCCCGCATCACCCGGCTGGAAGACGCCCCCGTCGCCGCGTGAGCACAGCCCGCTCGACCCGCCCGGGCGGCCTCGAGGCGATGCAGGACCGGACCCCGAGCGGGACTCGCGACGTCCTCCCGGACGAGATGCGCGAACTGCGCGCGATGACCGACCGGATCCGCGAGGTGTTCGATGGCGCCGGATACGGTGAGGTCTACACGCCCGCGCTCGAGTTCGAGCAGACCTTCGAGCGCGGCAAGATCGGGGGCGCCCGGCCCGCCTATCGGGTGTTTGACGAGCACGGCAGCGTGCTCGTGCTCCGGCCTGACATGACCGTTCCCATCGCTCGGGTGGTCGCGACCCGCTACGCCCAGGCCGAGCCGCCGCTGCGCTTCTGCTACGTCGCCCACGCCTACCGCGGGGTACGCCCGCAGCGCGGCCAGAGCCGCGAGTTCCTGCAGGCCGGGGTGGAGCTCATCGGCGTTCCCGGGCCCGACGGCGCCGCCGAGGTGCTGGGCGTGCTGTGCGCCGCGCTGGACGCGGCGGGCCTGGACAACTACCGCGTGGGGCTCGGCGATGCGGCGCTGTATCCGTCGCTCCTCGAGGCCTTCGGGGTGGACACCCAGCGCAGCGACCTGATCCTCACCGAGCTCGCCGCCGGCGACTTCGTCGGCGTGGACCGGGAGGTCCGCACCCTGGGCCTGGCCGACGACCGCGTCGAGCTGCTGCTCCGCCTGGCGCACACCCGTGGCGGACCCGAGGTCCTCGAGGGGCTGGAAGGGGCACTGCACGACGCGCTCCGTGGCATGCGCGAGGTCCACGGCCTGCTCGCTCCCGCCGTGGCCGAGCGCATCATCTTCGATCTGGGGCTGGTGCGAAGCCTCGGGTACTACACCGGCCCGCTGTTTCAGGTCTATGACCCGGCCTACGGCGTCCCCATCGGCGGCGGCGGACGCTACGACGAACTCCTGGGCGCCTTCGGCCGGGCGCTGCCCGCGGTCGGCTTCGCGCTCAACGTCGAGCGCCTGCACATCGCCCTCACGGGGGAGGAACGAGGCCGCGGGCGATGAGCGACCTGCGTATCGCCGTACCGCGCGGGGCCCTGCTGGGCGACACCCTCGACCTCCTGGACCGGATCGGGCTCGACACCCGCGAGGTCCGTGAGAACGACCGAAAGCTTCTGTTCGAGGACGTCGGCATCATCACCATGCGCCCGTCGGACGTGCCGACCTATGTCGAGGCCGGCGCCGCCGACATCGGCATCACCGGCAAGGACGTTCTCATGGAGCAGTCCGAGCGCGAGGTCTATGAGCTCCTCGACCTCGGCTACGGCCGCTGCCAGATGGTGCTGGCCAGCGTCGCGGGAGAGGACCGGGCCGCGGAGGCGCTGCGGCGTCTCGGCGTGGTGCGGATCGCTACCAAGTACCCGCGGATCGCCACTGCCCACTTTCACGCGACCGGCCGCCAGGCCGAGATCGTCGAGGTCAAGGGGTCCGTCGAGCTGGCGCCGCTCACCGGTCTGGTGGAGGCGATCGTCGACCTCACCGCCACCGGAACGACGCTGCGCGAGAACGGGCTGGAGGTGCGAGAGGAGATCGCCGTGTGCACGGCGAGACTCGTCGCCAACCCCGTGGCGCATAAGCTCCGAGCCTCTGTGATCGACCAACTCGTGGAGCGCATCGGTGCAGCATGAGCGCCTGAACCTCTCCGGCGACCCCGTGGGCCTCGCTCAGGAGCTGCGTCAGCTCATCGCGGCGCCCGAGGCCGTCGCGGAGCAGGTGACGGAGATCATCGCGCGCGTGCGGGCCAGCGGCGACGACGCGCTGCGCTACTACACCCGCGAATACGACACCGGCGGCACCACTCCGGCCGCCCTGCGCGTTCCCGAGGCCGAGCTGAACACCGCCGAGACGCGTCTGGACGAGGCCGTCCGCGACGGCCTGCGGGTGGCCATCGACAACGTCACCAAGGTCGCCGAGGCCGGCCTCGCCTCCGAGCAATCGGTGGCCTTCGAAGGT
Organism: uncultured Actinomycetota bacterium; assembly: GCA_963758035.1. Lineage (GTDB taxonomy): Bacteria > Actinomycetota > Thermoleophilia > Solirubrobacterales > Solirubrobacteraceae > Palsa-465. The sequence goes on along the minus strand of CAVWTW010000006.1, from coordinate 1,395,489 downwards.
CACGAGGTCAGGCTGCGCGAGGTGCCGGTCGACAGCGCCGCCGTGTACGTGCCCGGAGGCCGCGCCCCGTATCCCAGCACCGTGATCATGGGGGTGGTCACCGCGCGGGTCGCCGGTGTCCAGAACATCGCCGTGTGCGCACCGCCGGGCGCCGACGGCGAGGTCAACTCGGCGGTGCTCGGCGCCTGCCGGCTGGCGGGGGCGTCGGTCGTCTACCGGATGGGCGGAGCGCAGGCGATCGCCGCGCTCGCCTTCGGCACCGAGACGGTCTCCGCCGTTGACGTGATCGTCGGCCCGGGCAACCTGTACGTCCAGGAGGCCAAGCGCCAGGTGTTCGGCACGGTGGGCATCGACGGTTTCGCGGGCCCGTCGGACCTGATGGTCATCGCCGACGGCGACGCCGATCCCGCGGAGCTGGGGCTCGACCTCATCGCCCAGGCCGAGCACGGCGCGGGCTCGCTGGTGGTGGCGATCTCCAACTCCCCAGAGCTCATCGACGCGCTGGCCGAGCAGGTGGCCGATGAGCCCGACTCGGAGGCCGTGGTCCGCTTTGTCACCGTCGGCGAGCTCGAGCAGGCGCTGGTCATCGCCGAAGCCTTCGCGCCCGAGCATCTGCAGCTCATGGGCGCCGGGGCCGAGGCACTCGCGCCGCGGGTCCGCCACTCGGGGTGCGTGTTCGTCGGAGCCGCCAGCGGAACCGCGTTCGGCGACTACATCGCCGGCTCCAACCACGTGCTGCCCACCAACGGCGCCGCGCGGTTCGCCTCCGCGCTGTCACCGATCCACTTCCGCCGCCGCTTCACCGAGGTGCGCATCGGCTCCGACGCCGCGGCACTGGCCCGCGCTGCCGCCCCCATCGCCCGCGCCGAGGGCTTCGAGCTGCACGCCAGGTCTCTGGAGGCTCGCATTCGCGACAATGGCACGTGATGGCACGTGCCGCCGAGATCGACCGCCGCACCGCTGAGACCGACATCCACCTGACGCTCTCGCTGGATGGCGACGGCCAGGGCCGGCGCGAGACCGGCGTCGGGTTCTTTGACCATATGCTCGACCTGCTGGCGCGCCACGGCCACTTCGATCTGACCGTGCAGGCCCGCGGGGACCTTGAGACCGGCGCCCACCACACCGTCGAGGACGTCGGGATCTGTCTGGGACAGGCCCTCGACCAGGCGCTGGGGGATCGATCGGGCATCTGCCGCTACGGGCAGGCCACCGTCCCCATGGACGAGAGCCGGGCCTCGTGCGCCATCGATATCTCCGGCCGCGGGCTGCTGGCCTACTCCTCGCCCCTGCCCCCAGGGGCGATCGGGAACTTCGACCACGAGCTGGCCGAGGAGTTCTTCCGGGCGCTGGCCGCCAACGCCAAGTTGACCCTGCACCTCACTGTCGAGGCCGGCACCAACGCCCATCACGTGATCGAGGCGACGTTCAAGGCCTGCGCGCGGGCGCTGCGCGGCGCGGTGGCCCTGGACCCGGCCGAGAACGGAGTGCCCAGCACCAAGGGGACGCTGACGTGACGACGATCGCGGTCGTCGACTACGGCATGGGCAACCGGCGCTCCGTGCAGAAGGCGCTGGAGCATGTCGGCGCCCGGGCTGACATCACCCGGGACCCGGCGGCGCTCGAGGCCGCCGACGCGCTGGTCGTCCCGGGGGTGGGGGCGTTCCCGGAGGGCATGCGCAACCTCGTCGAGCTCGGGCTGGACGAGCGCATTCGGACCGCAGCACGCGCAGGCACGCCGGTGCTGGGCATCTGCCTGGGCATGCAGCTGCTGTTCTCACGGTCCTCTGAGCACGAGCTCACCGAGGGGCTCGGCCTCATCGCCGGCGAGGTCAGCCCGATCCAGGCGGGCGGCCTGCGGATCCCGCACATCGGCTGGAACGACGTCCGTTTCGAGCACCCGTCGCCGCTCACCGCCGGACTGCCCGCTGGGGGCTGCGCGTTCTACCACGTGCACTCCCTGGCGGCCCGGCCTGAGGACCCGGCGGACGTGATCGCCACCACCGAGTACGGGGAGCGCTTTGCCACCGCGGTCCGTCACGACAACGTGCTCGGTGTGCAGTTTCACCCCGAGAAGTCCTCCAGGGACGGGCTGGCGCTGCTGGGCAACTTCGTTGCGTTGGCCACGCAGAGCGGTGGGACGGTGGGCCGCGCCTGGGCGGGATCGGCGTCCTAAGTGGTCGCTCCCGTGCGTACGGCCGAGAGGGGCCGCCGGTGATCCTCCTGCCGGCGATCGACATCCTCGAGGGTAAGGCCGTCCGGCTGACGCGCGGCGAGTTTGACCAGCGCACCGAGTACGACGCCGACCCGGTCGACGCGGCGCGCCGGTGGGTCGCCGCCGGAGCCCGAGCCCTGCACGTGGTCGATCTGGACGGCGCGCGCAGCGGCGCGCCGGCCAATCTGGCGCACGTGGAACGGATCGTGCGCGAGGTCGACGTGCCGGTGCAGCTGGGTGGCGGCCTGCGCACCATCGAGGCCGTCCGCGAGGCCCTGGCGCTGGGCGTGACGCGGGTCATCCTGGGGACCGCCGCCTACACCGACATCGACTTCCTCGACGAGGCGCTGGCCCACCACCGCGAGCGGGTCGTGGTGTCCGTGGACGCCCGTCACGGCAGACTCGCGGCGTCCGGCTGGACCGATCAGACCGAGATTCCCGCCGAGGCGGTGATCGAGACGCTGGGCAAGCGCGGCGTGACGCGCTTCGTGTACTCGAGCATCGAGCGCGACGGGATGCTTTCCGGGCCCGACCTGGAGGAGGTGGGGCGGATCGCCGACGTCGTACGGGGGACGTTCGTGTACTCCGGCGGGGTCTCCTCGGTGTCGGACCTGCGGGCGCTCCTCGGCCTGCGCCGGGTCAACCTGGCCGGCGTGATCGTCGGCAAGGCGCTGTACGAGGGGCGGCTCGAGGTGGCCGAGGGCCAGGCGGCGCTCGCCGGGCGCGACGGCTGGGACCCCGAGTAGGGTCGCGCGGTCATGCACTACAAGCGGGTCATCCCGTGCCTGGACGTGAACGGGGGGCGCGTGGTCAAGGGCGTGGGGTTCCTGGACCTGCGCGACGCCGGCGATCCCGTCGAGCTCGCCGCGCGCTACGACGCCGCCGGGGCCGACGAGCTGGTGTTCCTGGACATCACCGCCACCTCGGACAAGCGAGCCACCGTGGTCGAGATGGCGCGCGAGGCCGCCGACGAGCTGTTCATCCCCTTCACGATCGGCGGGGGGATCCGGTCGGTGGCCGACGCCCAGGCGGTGCTGGACGCCGGCGCCGACAAGGTCTCGGTCAACTCGGCGGCGCTGCAGCGGCCCGCGTTGCTCGACGAGCTGTCGCACACTTTCGGAGCCCAGTGCGTGGTCCTGGCCATCGATGCCAAGCAGACCGATTCCGAGCCCACCAACCCCGGGTGGGAGGCCTACCTGGCCGGCGGTCGGACCCCCACGGGGCGCGACGCCGTACAGTGGGCGCGCGAGGGCGAGGCCCGCGGCGCGGGCGAGATCCTGCTGACCAGCATGGACCGCGACGGCACTAATGCCGGCTACGACCTGCCGCTCACCCACGCCGTGGCCAAGGCCGTGGGTGTGCCGGTGATCGCCTCCGGGGGCGCCGGCCGGCTTCAGGACCTGACCGACGCCGTGCAGGCGGGGGCCGACGCGGTTTTACTGGCGTCGATCCTGCACTACGGCCATCACACAGTGGGCGAGGTCAAGCGATTCCTGGCCGACAGCGGGATTGCCATCCGGCCAGGACGGGACGCCTGACAGCGCTCACGCCGTGACGTGACCGCCGGGGTTCGATGAAGTTTTGTTGGGGGTGACCGGAGCTGCGACAGCCGCGTGACTACGCGGCCTCTTCGACGTAACCCGCGGCAGCGCACGTATCGCAATACGCGGCGGGCGGGACGCGCGGCTCATAACAGCCGGGTCGGCAGCAGGTCGAGGAACGCTTGGGCCGGCCCCGACCGATGCGCGCGGCAGCGGCATCCTTGAGCTCCTCGCGCATGCGATCGAGCTCCGCCGCGTGCTCCGGGCAGAACCGACGGCCCTTTTCGGCCGGCTGCGTACAGTGACTTCCACTACGACAACGCATAGACGTATAATTCTAGCAAGAAGTCCTGCATCGGACCGCATTAGCGGAGGATTAGGCGCCCCGGAGGGCAGGCGCATCGGGATTTGACGCGCTTCTGAGGGCCCGTTTTCCAGGGGTTCCGCGGGCGCTACTGCTGCTTCTTCTTCTTTTTGGCGGCGGCCTTACGGGCCTTGTGCTTGGCGCGGGCAACCTTCCTGTGGAGCGTCCGGGACGCGGCGCGCTTCTTCTGGCGTTGGGAGGCCTTGTGGTGCCTGGGCCTTGGCTTGGGCTTGCGGTGGACGTGCGGCCTGGGCCTCGCGCCCGGCAGGAGCTGGTAGATGCGGGCGTAGCCGTCGAGGTAGAGCGCGTGGTAGTCGGCGATGATCGGCGTGAAGGCGCCGTCGGCGAAGGAGAACACCTGCCGGCCGGTGACGACGTTGAGCCCGGCGGTCGTCTTGCTGCCCAGATCGGAGTAGTAGACGACGTTGCCGATGACCGTGGAGGAGCCTGAGATCCTCCCGCCCGCGAGATGCTTCCAGCGCACCGCGCCCGACTGGGCGTTGAAGGCGTACATGTTGCCGTCGTAGGAGCCGACGTAGACGGTGGGGCCCAGGCCCTTGGGGTCGGCCACCGAGGCCGAGGCGTAGACGTAGGAGCCCGTCGCCGTGGCCCACGCCAGCGCGCCGTTGCGCGCTCCGAAGGAGTACACGCGTCCGTCGGTGTTGCCCAGGTAGACGCGCCCGAAGGCGACCGCCGGCGTCGCGTAGAAGTTGCCGCTGCCAAAGCCGAAGTGGGTCCCGCTGGTGCCCACGGCCCACACCTGGCGGCCGCTCACCGAGTTGACCGCGTAGGCACGGCCCGAGTAGTCCCCGAAGTAGAGGATCCCGCCCGAGAACGCCGGCCCGCCCTTGATGGGTCCGCTGGCATGGTAGGTCCAGTACAGGTGGCCGTTGGAGACATTGCGGGAGTAGAGGTTCCCGGCTTGATCGCCGAAGTAGACGGTGATCCCGTGGACGATGGGGGAGGACTCGGTGCCCGCACCGACCGGGCGCGACCATGCGATGTGGCCGTTGCGCATCGAGAGCGCGACGAACCGTCCGTTGCCCGGCGAATGGCCACTCTGCGACAGCGCGGGCATGAGCACAAGCCCCGCCTTGGGGGCGATGGCCGGCGAGGCGGCGCACAGCGTGCCGATCTTGCGAAACCACTTCACGTGGCCGGTTTTGATGTCGATCGCCCGCGCGGCGCAGTCGTCGTCGAGGACGAACATGGTCTCGTGATAGATGACCGGCGGGAACTCCAACAGCGCCCCGTCGGTGAACTTCCACCCCACGTGCAGCGGCGGGGCGAGGTTGGCCGGCCCCGCGAAGAAGCGCGTGCGCCCGGCGTTGAGCCCGTACCAGGGCCACTGGAAGTTGTTGACCTGCTTCTTGGCACGTGGCCGGGGCGCCGGCGCGGTGGACGTCGTCGGAGTTGTGAACTCCAGGTTGGGGTGCGAGACGTTGCTGGGGGCGTGCGTGACCACGAACGCCACCGCCGCGCCCGCGATCACCAGAGCGACTGCCGCCGCGAGGAGCCCGCGCCACAGCCAACGCCGTGAGACGGGGGGCATGGGCGGCAATCGTAGACGGACCTTTCAGCCGACGCGCCGCGGCGCGCGACATGATCTGGGGCGATGGCCGAGACGATGGCAAACGACCTGCTCACGCGCTTCTCGGCGCTGCCCGCGGCCCGCCCGCTGCTCCAGCGGCTCGGTGGCACCGAGGGCGTATACCTCGTCGGCGGCGCCGTCCGCGACCTCCTCCTGGGCGCCGAACCGCTCGATCTGGACCTGGTCATCGACGGGGACCCGGAGCCCGTGGCGGCGCTGTTGGGCACCCCGGACCGGGTGCACGACCGCTTCGAGACCCGCACGGTCTCGGTGGACGGCTTCGCCTATGACCTGGCCCGCGCCCGCCGGGAGAGCTACGCCCATCCCGGGGCGCTGCCCACCGTGGCGCCCGCGGGCATCGCGGAGGATCTCGGTCGCCGCGACTTCGCCGCCAACGCCATCGCCCTCGGATTGGCCGGACGCAGCCGCGCGCGGTTGCTCGAGGCTCCGTACGGCCGTGAGGACGTCGGAGCGCGGCGGCTGCGGGTTCTGCACGACCGGAGCTTCCTCGACGACCCCACGCGGCTGGTGCGCCTGGCCCGCTACGCGGGGCGCCTGGACTTCGCCGTCGAGGAGCACACCCGCGGACTGGCCCGGGCGGCGGTCGCGGCGCGCGCCCCTGACACCGTGAGCGGCCCCCGCCTCGGCGCCGAGTTGCGGCTCCTGGCCGAGCAGGGCAATCCGCTCCGTGGCTTCCGCGTCCTGGCTGAGCTCGGCATCGATGAAGCGATCGCGCCCGGGCTGGGGATCCGCAGCGACGACCGGGCCGAGCTGACGCGACGAGCCCTGGCCCTGCTGCCGCCCGACGGCCAGCCCGCCGACGTCGTGCTCGCGGTGGCGACACTCGACGTCTCCGATGCCGCGCGGTCGAGCCTGCTCGACCGCCTCGCCTTCCCCGCCGCGCGCCGCGACCGGATCGCCGCCGCGGCCGCACGCGGGCCGGCGCTAGCGCGAGAGCTCGCCGCCGCAGGCCGGCCGTCGGAGATCGACGCCGTCATCGGTGCGGGATCGCCCGAGCTCGTCGCGCTGGCCGGGGCGCTGGGCGCGCAGGGCCCGGCGCGGCGCTGGCTGGATGCCCTGCGCCACGTCCGCCTGGAGATCGACGGCGACGATCTGCTCGCGGCCGGCTTGAAGCCCGGCCCGGCCGTGGGAGCCGGCTTGGCGGCGGCGCGCGCCGCCACCCTGGACGGCGGCTCGGAGGGTCGCGACGCGCAGCTCGCCGAGGCCCTTCGGGGCGCGCGCGAGCACGGGTAGGCTGGGAGCCATGGAGCCTCCAGAGCCGTTCTACGCCCTGGGCCATCACTTCGCGATCGACCTGCCCGGGGCCCGCGCGGCCTTCTCGACCCGGCGCGGCGGCCATTCCTCGGGCCCCTACGAGAGCCTGAACCTGGGGTGGCTGACCGACGACGACCGGGGCGCGGTCAACCGGAACCGAGCGGCCCTTCAGGATGAGCTCGGCGCGCCGCGGCTGAGCTTCGTCCACCAGGTGCACGGTTGCGAGGTGCACCGGATCACCGATGGGGGCGGGTGGGAACCGAGTCAGCGTGAGCGCCCGCGCATGGACGGCCAGGCAACCGACCAGCGTGACGTCGCGCTGTGTGCGCTGACCGCCGACTGCCTGCCGATCGCGCTGGCCGGAGTGGGTGGGGGCGGGGTCGTGGCGATGCTCCACGCGGGCTGGCGCGGACTGGCGACGGGCGTCATCGCCGCCGGGGTGGCCGCAGTGCGGGAGCTCGGGGGCGACGGCGAGCTGAGCGCGGCCATCGGGCCCGGGGCGGGCCCGTGCTGTTACGAGACGGGGGAGGAGGTCCACGCGGCCTTCGCCGGCATCGGCGAGGCGCACCATGGCCGCAATCTCGATCTCAAGGCCGTCGCGCGACACCAGCTGCGCGACGCCGGGGTGGCCCACGTCGCCGACATCGACCTGTGCACCATCTGCTCGGATCCGGGGCTGCTGTTCTCCCATCGCCGTGACCGCGGCATCACCGGGCGCCAGGCGGGCGTGGCGTGGTTGATCTGATCCACGGCCTTACGGCCGAGGTGGTGGCGCGCAACCTCGCCCGGGCCCGCGACGCGATCGCGGCGGCGGGACGAGACCCCGCCGAGGTCGAGATCCTCGCCGCCGTCAAGTACCTGCCTGCCGAGGAGCTGGCGGCGCTCGCCGACGGGGGAGTGACCGTCGTGGGGGAGAACCGCGCCCAGGAGCTGGAGGCCAAGGCCGCGGCGGCGCCGGGCCGGTTCACGTGGGACTTCATCGGCCAACTGCAGAGCCGCAAGGTCAAGGATGTCCTGCCTCACGTCCGCTACATCCATTCCGTCGCGTCGGACTCGGCGCTGGCCCAGCTCGGTCGTCACGGCGGCCCCGACACGCGAGTTCTGATCGAGGTCAACGTGGCCGGCGAAGGCGGTAAGAGCGGTATTTCCCCCGACGAGCTGTCCAGTTTCCTGGACCGCTGTCCGGTGTCCGTGGTGGGCCTGATGACCATGCCGCCCTTCACCGCCGACCCCGAGGCGAGCCGCCCCCATTTCGCGGCGCTGCGGCGTCTGGCCGAGGCTCACGGGCTCCGCCAGCTCTCAATGGGGACCAGTCAGGACTACGTCGTCGCCGCTTCAGAAGGGGCCACGATCGTGCGACTCGGTACGAGTCTGTTCCGCGATGGCCGCTGACCGCGTCATAATCACGGGCAGGGAATCGCCGTAAATGCGCGAACCCTGAACACGCACATGGCCTTTCGCGACAGCTGGCACCGAACCCTCGTCTACTTCGGCCTCGCCGAGGATGACGCCTACGACGAAGACGACGTGGACTACAACGAACACGAGGCCGAACTCCAGGACAGCTACCGGGAGCGGCCCAACGTCCGGCCCCTCGGCCGGCGCCGCCGCGACGAGTTCGACGACATCTTCTCCGACGAAGGGGCGCCCAGCGAGCGCCGGACCACGTCCCTGCGGCCGGTGAGCGGTGGGCGTGCCGCTAACGGGCGCGCCAGCGGCGACGTCCAGGTGCACTTCGTCGCCCCCAAGAGCTTCAACGACGTGCAGAACGTGGCCGACAAGTTCAAGGACACGATCCCGGTGATCCTCAATCTCCAGGGCACGGACACCGATCTGTCCAAGCGGCTCATCGACTTCTCCTCGGGGCTGACCTACGCGCTGGACGGCGGGATGCAGCGGATCGCCGACAAGGTGTTCCTGCTCACACCGCGCAACGTGGAGGTCTCCGCGGAGGAGCGGGCGCGGCTGGTGGAGAAGGGCTTCTTCAACCAGTCCTAACTCCCGTGGCGATCCCGTCGGCGGGTCCGCGGGGCGGCACGAGTAGATTTCAGCGGATGCGAGTAGGTCTCATCGGCTCCGGCAACATGGCGCGCGCCATGGCTCGCGGGTGGGGCGATCCGGTGCTGTGCTCGGACGGCGGCTCGGGGCGCGCTCAGGCGCTGGCCGACGAGCTGGGCGGACAGGCGGCGAGCAACGCCGAGGTGGCCGCCGAGGCCGATCTCGTGATCCTCTGCCACAAGCCCTACCAGCTGGGGATGGTCGCGAGCGAGATCTCAGACAAGGTGACGGCCGTGGTGTCCGTGCTGGGCGGAGTCCCCAGCGGGACGCTGCAGTCCGCCTACACGGGCGCCCAGGTGTTCCGCATGGTCCCCAACACGCCCGTCGAGGTGCGGCACGGGGTCAGCGTGTATGCGCCGCACTCGGGCGAGGGCGGCTACACCATCGACCACGACCTCGAGCGCGACGTCATCGCCCTATTCGAACGGCTCGGCACCGTCGTCAACCTGGACGAGAGCCTGCTCGGCGTCGCCCTGGGGGTGTCGAGCGTCGGCCCGGCCTACCAGGCGCTGTTGCTGGAGGCCCAGGTGGACGCCGCGGTGCGCCGCGGCATCAAGCCGGCGCTGGCCGCCCAGCTGGTGGCCGAGACGATGTCGGGCACCGCAGAGCTGTTGCACCGGCGCGACTTCGACACGCTTGCCGTCCGGCGCGAGGTGACCTCGCCCGCTGGGTCGACGGCCCGAGGGCTGGACGCCCTGGAGCGGGCCGGGATCCGCGCGGCGTTCTCTGATGCGATGAACGCCGTGCTGGAGGTGGCGAGTTGATGCTCATCGAGGCGACCACGCGCGGCAACGTCGCCAACTACGTGCAGGCGCTGTTCGAGGTCTACATCGTCCTCATCTTCCTCTACATCCTGCTCAACCTGCTGTTCTCGTTCGGCATGAAGCTGCCCTACTCGCGCTGGAGCGACGTGCTGCTCAACTTCCTGCGCGATTGCTCTGAGCCCTACCTGCGCCTCTTCCGGAAGTTCATCCCGCCGATCGGGGCGTTCGACCTCTCCCCGATGATCGCGATCATCGTGCTCTACATCGTCCAGTCGCTGCTCGTCAATGCCATCCGCGGCTGAACCGATCGTGGCCACGATGACCAACCCTGCGGCGATGAAGTCGAGGCGGGCCCAGCGGGCGGTGGCGTTCGCGCGGGTCGGCGTGCTGGTGGTGGTGGTGCTGGTGCTCGACCAGCTGACCAAGCACGCCGTGATCGCCCACATCCCGGTGGGGACGAGCCAGAAGTTCCTGCCCGCGGTCAACCTCGTCCACATTCAGAACAGCGGGGTGGCCTTCGGATTCTTCGCCGGCGGCGGAGCCCTCGTCCTGGTGCTGACGCTCTCCGCGCTCAGCGCGCTGGTCATCTACTTCCTCCTGCGCCCGACCCGCCCGTGGCTGTGGCTGCCGACCGGTCTGCTGGTGGGCGGGGCGATCGGCAATCTGATCGACCGCGTCGCCCACGGCTACGTGACCGACTTCATCAAGCTGCCGGCGTGGCCCGCCTTCAACCTCTCAGACATGGCGATCACGTTCGGGGTCCTCAGCCTGCTCTACGTGCTGGAGGGCGCCCCCTCCAAGCGCAAGCGCGAGCGCGAGGGCTAGCCGGCCGGGCCGGCGCCACGGCCGCCCATGAACGACGCGACGCTGACTCTCCCCGTCCCGGAGACGGCCGCGGGCATGCGCCTGGATCGGTTCCTGTCTGAGCCGCTGGGCTCGCGGGCCCGGGCCCAGGCGCTGATCGATGCCGGGAAGGTCCGTGTCGACGGTCGCCCGCGCCCCAAGCGGCACGCGCTGAGCGTCGGCGAGGTGATCGTCGTACGTCCCGGCAATCCCCCGGCCCCGGTGGCCGCCGAGCCGGCCGTGCAGTTCACGGTTGCCTACGAGGACGATCACCTGATGGTGGTCGACAAGCCCGCCGGGCTGGTCGTCCACCCGGCCCGAGGCCACCGCACGGGCACCCTGGCCCAGGCGCTGGCCGGACGGGCGGCCGGGGGCGAGGATCCGTATCGCGCCGGGATCGTCCACCGTCTGGACCGCGACACCTCGGGCCTGCTCGTGGTGGCCAAGTCAGACGAGGTGCACCGGACGCTGAAGGCGCAGTTAGCGGCGCGGGGCCTGCACCGCGAGTACCTGACGCTCGTCGACGGGCGTCCCCCAGCCCGCACGGGCACGATCGAAGCCCCCATCGGGCGTGACCGCCATGACCGGGTGCTGATGTCGATCGACACCGACGCGCCGCGGGAGGCGCGGACCCACTTCGAGCTCGAGCGGCTGTTGCCGCGCGCGACACTGCTGCGGGTCGTCCTGGAGACCGGTCGCACCCACCAGATCCGGGTCCACATGGCAGCCATCGGCCACCCCGTGTCCGGCGACCCCCAGTACGGTACGCGCGGCGAATACGGGCTCGAGCGCCAGTTCCTGCACGCGGCGCGGCTGGCCTTCGCCCATCCCGTGACCGGCGAGCCCGTCGACGTGACCTCGCCGCTGCCCGACGATCTGGCCGCCGCGTTGGCGCTGGCCGAGGCTGAAGGACAGGGAGAGTGAAAAAAGACGGCGGGGCGGCCCGTCCAAAGCCGCCCCGCCGATGATGCTGGCGAACCGACCACCGGAGGTAGGGGAAGGGAGGTTCGGTTCGCGCTTGACGAGTCGTCGCGGTGGTAGGGGGGACGACGACTCGCTTGACCCCTTCAACGACCGCGCCCGAAAAAACTTGCGTAGACTCGAAAGAAATTCCTACGACCCCGTCGATCGTGGATCGCGACCCTCCTCCGGCCCCGGCCGGAGGCGCGAGTCCCGTCCGGCGGGTGGCATTCCAACTATCACAAGGGAGCAGGACCATTGCCTGACATCGGCATCAAGGAGCTGCTGGAGGCCGGCGTTCACTTCGGCCACCAGACGCGACGCTGGAACCCCAAGATGCGCCGCTTCATCTTCGGAGAGCGCGACGGCATCTACATCATCGATCTGCTGCAGACCGATGCGCTGCTCAATAACGCGCGCCGGTTCGCAGAGGATCTGTCGCGACGGGGCGGGACCGTCCTGTTCGTCGGCACCAAGAAGCAGGCTCGCGACGCCATCCAGGAGATCGCGGATTCGGCAGATATGCCGTACGTCAACCACCGCTGGCTGGGTGGCCTGCTGACCAACTTCCAGACGATCAACCAGCGCATCAAGCGCCTGCACGATCTGGAGCGCTACGAGACTGAGGGCCAGCTTCAGCTGCTGCCCACGCGCGAGCGGATGGCGGCCCAGTCCGACCTCGAGAAGCTGCGCGCCAACCTCGGCGGGGTCAAGAACATGCAGCGCGTCCCCGACGCCATGTTCGTCATCGACCTCAAGACCGAGGCGATCGCCGTGCGCGAGGCCCAACGGCTGCGCATTCCGATCATCGGGCTCGTCGACACCAACTGCGACCCCGACGGGATCGACTATGTGATCCCCGGCAACGACGACGCGATCCGGTCCTGCGCCGCGATCACCCGCGCCATCGGCGACGTGGTGGCCGGCGGCCACAGCGTGTTCCGGGCCGAGGAGGAGCGCGCACGCCTGGAGCGCGAGCGCCAGGAGGCCGAGGAGCGCGCCCGTCGCGAGGCCGAGGAGCAGGCTCGTCGCGAGGCCGAGGAGCGGGCTCGCGCCGAGGAGCAGGCGCGTCGCGAGGCCGAGGAGCAGGCGGCGAGGGAGGCCGAGCAGGCCGCCGCCACGGCTGCGGCGCAGGCCGCCCCGCAGGCGGCTCCGGCGCCCACCCAAGCGGCGCCGCAGGCCGCTGCAGCCCCCGCCGCGGCAGCACCAGAGCCCACGGCGACACCGGAGCCGGCGGCGACACCGGAGCCGGCGGCGACACCGGAGGCGGAGGCCCCTGCGGCCGCGCCCGAGCCGGAGGCCCCCGCGGCCGCGCCCGAGCCGGAGGCCCCCGCGGCAGCACCTGAGCCGGAGGGCCCCGCGGCCGAGACGGCTCCGGCGGCCCCCCCGGAGCCCGAGGCGGCCGAGCCTGAGGCCCCGGCCGCTCCCGCGGAGCCGGCGGCACAGACCGACACGGCCGAGGCGGCTACTGCCGAGGCCCCGCCGTCCGCGGATGCGAACGCCGGCGCCGAGGCGGAGGACAAGTCATGAGTGCGGTCTCCGCCAAGGAGGTCAAGGAGCTGCGCGACCGCACCGGCGCGGGCATGCTCGCCTGCCGTGACGCGCTCACGGAGGCCAATGGCGACATCGAGAAAGCGGTCGAGATCCTGCGCGCCAAGGGCGAGGCGTCGGCGGCCAAGCGCTCGGGCGCGGAGGCCTCGGAGGGCGCGATCCAGAGCTACATCCACGCCAACAACAAGATCGGCGCGCTGGTGGAGGTCGACTGCCAGACCGACTTCGTGGCCCGCAACGACAAGTTCGTCGAGTTCGCGCGCGACGTGGCCCTGCACGTGGCGGCGGCGCCGGGTGTGATCGCCATCAACGACGACGAGGTGCCCGTCGAGGACCGCGAGCGTGAGATCCGCATCGCCACCGAACAGGCCGCAGATCGCCCCGAGAACGTCCGCGAGCGGGTCGTTCAGGGCAAGCTGGACAAATGGCTCGACGAGGTCGTGCTCCTGCGCCAGAAGCACGTCAACGAGGACAAGCACGGTGGCAAGACGATCGAAGAGCTCCGCCTCGCGCTCTCGGCCGAGACCCGGGAGAACATCGTCATCCGCCGCTTCTCCCGGTTCGCCGTCGGCGGCTGAGATATTGTCGGGCTCGGTCGTCAGAGCGGAGGTCTGCAGATGAGCGAATCGGAGATGATCGACGAACTGCTGGCCGACGGCCGCGATCGGATGGCCAAGTCGGTCGAGGCGATGCGCCACGAGTTCGGGTCGGTGCGGACCGGGCGGGCGAGCCCGGCCCTGCTGGACCGGATCAGCGTCGACTACTACGGGGCGGCCACCCCGCTCAAGCAGCTCGCCACCGTCACCGCGCCCGAGGCCCGCATGCTGACGATCCAGCCCTACGACAAGACCTCGATCAAGGCGATCGAGCGGGCGATCCTCGAATCAGACGTGGGCCTGACGCCCGGCAACGATGGCAACCTCATTCGCCTGATCGTCCCCGAGCTGACGGAGGAACGGCGCAAGCAGCTGGTCAAGGTGGTCCGTCACATCGCCGAGGAGGGGCGCGTGGCGATCCGCAACATCCGCCGCGACGTGATGCACGATCTGCGCGAGCTCAAGGAGGCCGGCGAGGCCGGCTCCGACGACGAGCACCGCGCCGAGGTCGAGCTGCAGAAGGTCACGGACGCGCGGATCTCAGAGCTCGACGAGCTGCTCAAGCACAAGGAAGAGGACATCCTCGAGGTTTAGTGGCCCATGTGCTAGCCGGACAGGAGCAGTCGGCCGAGTCTTCGCAGTCCGGCGGCGCGGGTGGAGGGGCTCGGTACGTCGCCATCATCACCGACGGCAACGGCCGTTGGGCGCAGCGGCGCGGGCTGCCGGTGATCGCGGGACATGAGGCGGGCGCTGACACCGTCAAGGCCCGGCTGCGTGACGCGGCCCAGCTCGGCGTCCGCGAGCTCACGGTGTACTCCTTCTCCACCGAGAACTGGTCGCGCGATGAGGACGAGGTGGCCGGCCTCATGGAGATGTTCGGGCGCCGCATCGAGCTCGAGACCCCCGAGCTCCACGCCGAAGGGGTGCGGATGCGCTTCCTGGGCCGCCGCTCGGCGCCGGTGGCCCCGTCGCTGGTGCACCGGATGCAGTGGGCCGAGCAGCTCACCGCCGATAACCAGCGGATCACGCTGTTTGTGGCCTTCAATTACGGGGGGCGGGCGGAGATCATCGATGCGGCGAGAAACTTCACGGGGACGTCCGAGGACGAGTTCCGCGCCCATCTCTATGCCCCTGACATGCATGACCCCGATCTCGTGATCCGCACCAGCGGCGAGCGCCGGGTCTCCAACTACCTGCTGTGGCAGACCGCCTACTCGGAGTTCGTCTTCCGCGACGAGCTGTGGCCCGATTTCTCCCGGGAGGCGTTCGAGGAGTCCCTGGACGAGTTCGTCGCCCGCCGGCGCCGCTTCGGGGGCCGCTGATGCCCCCGGCGTCGCGATCCCGCGGCCGGCCCAGCCGAGATCGGCCGCCGCCCAACCGCCCCGGCGCCGGCCAGCGGCGCTCGTCGGGGCCCTCCGAGCCCCGCGGGCGCCGGCAGCGCCCGCCGCGGCGCAGGTCCGATCTGCTGGCGCGCGTGCTGGTGGCCGTGCCCGCGGCGGTGGTGGCGATCGTGTTCGTCGACCTCGGCGGGACCGCGTGGGCGCTGTTCATGTTGGCCATCAGCTGGGTCTGCCTACACGAGCTCTACCGGATGCTGCCGCGCTGGAAGCCGACCCCGGTTGTGGGCTTCGCCGCCGCTGCCGGGATGGTGCTCGCCGCGCGCTACGGCTCCGAGCGCGACGTCATGGAGATCGCCGTTGCCTCGATCCCCGTGACCTTCCTGGCCGTCGTGGCCCGTGGCGGCGAGGGGACCCCGACGGTGTCGATCGCGGGGACCCTGCTGGGCATCTTCTGGCTCGGGCTGGCCTTCGCTCACGCGGTGCTCCTGCGCGGGCTGGACAACGGCGGGGGCATCCTCATCGACATCCTCGTCGGGACGTTCCTGGGCGACACCGGCGCCTACATCGGCGGCCGGGTGTTCGGCCGGCGGCTGCTGGCGCCGAGCATCTCCCCCAAGAAGACCTGGGAGGGGCTGTTCTGCGGCATGCTCATCGCGATCCTGGCGGTGTTCATCGCGGGCCTGGAGCAGACGTGGCTGACGCAGGGCGACGCGCTGCTGCTGGGGGTCGCGGTGGCCGTCGTGGGGCCGATCGGCGACCTGTTCGAGTCGCTGATCAAGCGCGACGCCGGCGTCAAGGACTCCGGCAACCTGTTCGGCGCCCACGGCGGCGCCCTGGACCGCCTGGACTCGGTGATCTTCACCGTGGTCGCGGGCTATTACGTCTGGGTCTCGCTCCCGCACTGATGCGCGAGGTCATCGTCCGGTTTCCCGCGTACGCGCTCGACGGGGTGCTGGACCGGATCCTCCCGATCGTCCCTGACGGGGTGCGTGAGGCGCCGTCGGCCCGCGGTCAGGTGGAGCTGCGCATGACCGGTCCCCACCTCCCGCCCCTGCGCGACATCGCCCGCGCGATGCGCCCGGCCGTGTTTCAGATCTCCGAGCGCGCGGTCCCGGACGACTGGCGAGAGCGCCGGTTGGCCGACTACCGGGCCGATCCGATCGGCGACCGCGTGGTCGTCCGTCCGCCGTGGGCGCCCGCCCCGCCCGACGGCATGATCGACATCGTGCTCGAGGAGGGCGGCGCGTTCGGAGCCGGGACGCATCCCACCACGCGCAAGTGCCTGGAGCTCATGCTCGCCATGACCCCCGGCGGATCGTTTGTCGACCTCGGCTGCGGCAGCGGCGTTCTGGCCATCCTCGCCGGGTTGCTGGGCTTCGCACCCCTGACTGCGGTGGACGTCCAGCCGGCAAGCGTCGACGCCACCCGCGTCAACGCGGCGCGGGCGGGGGTGGACGTGCGCGTAGCTGAGGCCGATCTCAGTGGCGAGCCGGCCCCGCCAGCGGCGTCGTTCGTGGCCAATGTGCCACCTGCGGTCCACGCCGGCATCGCCACCGGCTGGCGCGACGTGGCCGAGCCGCGGGTCGGGCTGCTCTCCGGCTTCGGGCCGGGGGACGCCGACTACGTCGCCGCGGCGTACGCGGCCTGCGGCTTCACCGAGGACCGCCGCCACCTACGGCAGGGATGGGTCGTCTCCGAGGTGTCCCGGCGCCGGTGACCGACACAGTCGTCATCTCAGGCGCCGCCGCAGCGCCCGTCGGCGCTGCGGCCGCAACGCCGCTGTTGTCCGTACCGGAGCTCGTGGACCTCACGATCGCTGATCCCGGTGAGGGCGTGGCGCTCGTCATCCACAACCCCACCGGTGGGCCTCTCAGGGTCGCGGTGGAGGACGTCGGCGACATCACCATCCCACCCGCCGGCCGCACCGTTTTACCGTTGCGCGCCGAGCCTGCCGGGGCTCGGATCCATCTCCAGGCACTCTCGACCATGCGATCGGAGGCGGTCATGGTCATCGTCAGCGTCGAGTCGTCCGATGACGGGCCGATCACAGTGGGGCAGGCCATAGGCGCGCGCACGTGCTGACCCGGGAGCTCGTCCTGCCTGGCGGCGTCCGCGGCCGGGTCCTTTCCTCCTCCAAGGATCTCGAGCCCGGGGTCCGGGCGATGCTGTTGCTGGCCGACGACCTGTTTCGCCTCGACACCATGATCGTCGGCGACACGCTCCAGACGTTCGTACGCACTCTCACCAGCGGGGAGCTCGCCGTCGCGGGCGAGGTGGGCCAGCCGCGGGTGGCGACGACCACGATCGGCCTGGCGGCGCGTTACGCGCCCGGTCGCGCGGACCTGCGGTTCGCAGTCGGGCCCGAGGATGCTCGGATCGTGACCGAGGTGACGATCGCCACGCTGCGCTTCCCCGAGCGCGGGCTCATCCGCGTCTCGGCGCAGGGCATCGTCCGCCCGGCCGGCTGAGCCTACAATCGGCCCCGTGGCGCGCCGGCTCGTCATCCTGGGCTCAACCGGCTCGATCGGAGTCCAGGCTCTCGACGTCGTCTCGCGCGGCGGCGCTGACGACCTGCAAGTGGTGGGCCTGAGCGCCGGGAGCGGGTGGGAGACCGTGGTGGAGCAGGCCCGTGCCCACGGGGTCAAGCGGGTGGCCCTGGCCGATCCCCACGCTGCCGCCCGAGCCGCCGAGGCTTGGACCGACGGCGAGGTGCTGGCCGGTCCCGACGGCATCGTCACGCTCATCACCGAGGCGGGCTGTGACCTGGTGCTCAACGGGATCGTGGGCTCGGCGGGGCTGGTGCCGACGGTGGCGGCGCTGGGCGAGGGGATCGACCTGGCTCTGGCCAACAAGGAGTCTCTGGTGGTGGGCGGCGAACTCGTGACACAGCTCGCCGAGGCCACCGGAGCCGCGATCATCCCGGTCGATTCTGAGCACTCGGCGCTGCACCAGCTCCTGGCGGCCGAGCGGCCCGGCACCGTGCTCAAGCTCATCCTCACCGCCTCCGGAGGCCCGTTCCGAGGCCGCAAGGCCGCCGAGCTGGACGCGGTCACCGTCGAGCAGGCGCTCGCGCACCCCACCTGGTCGATGGGCGGCAAGATCACCATCGACTCCGCCACCCTCATGAACAAGGGCCTGGAGCTCATCGAGGCCCACCACCTGTTCGGCACGCCGTACGCCGACATCGACGTCATCGTCCACCCGCAGTCGATCGTCCACAGCCTGATCCAGCTGTGCGACGGGGCGACGCTGGCTCACCTCGGCTATCCGGACATGCGGGTCCCCATCGCCTACGGGCTTTATTACCCCGAGCGCGTCGATGTCCCCGTACGCGCGTTGGATCTCGCCGAGCTGGGCGCGCTCACCTTCGAGCCCGTCGACACCGACACGTTCGCCTGCCTGCGCCTGGCGCGCGCGGCCGGGATCGCCGGCGGCACCGCCCCGTGCACGCTCAACGCCGCCAACGAGATCGCGGTGCATGCCTTCCTGGGAGGCCGGCTCCGGTTTCTCCAGATCGCCGAGGTGATCGAGGAGACGCTCACGCGCCTGCCCGAGGAGCAGGTGCACTCGTTCGACTCGCTGGCGCACGCCGACGCCCAGGCGCGCCGACTCGCCAACGAACTGGTCGACGCCTTCATCGCCTCTTAGGCGGGCCTGGCACACTCGGCGCTGCGCGCATGTCGTACGTCCTGGCATTCCTCGGCTTCGCCGTCCTCATCTTCCTGCACGAAGCGGGCCACTTCGTGGCCGCCAAGGCCGTCGGGATGCGCGTCGAGCGCTTCTCGCTGTTCTTCGGGCCGATGCCGATCAAGCGCACGATCGGCGAGACCGAGTACGGGATCGGGATCATCCCGCTCGGGGGCTACGTGAAGATCACCGGGATGAACCCCAACGAGGAGCTCTCACCAGAGGTCCTGCCGCGGGCCTACTACAACCAGAAGGTCTGGAAGCGGGTGGTGACGATCCTCGCCGGCCCCGCCGTGAACATCTTCATCGCCTTCGGGATCGCCTGGGCGCTGCTGTACTCCCAGGGGCAGCAGGTGGTGGTACCGGTCAAGCAGGTCGCCGCGGTGGTCAAGGGCACGCCGGCGGCGACGTTCATGAAGCCCGGGGATCAGATCGTGTCCATCGACGGGGTGAGCGGCTCACCGACGGCGCTGCGCCAGCAGATCATCAGCCACCACTGCGCCGGGGCGCAGGCCGACGGCTGCACCGCGGCCGCGCCGGTCACCGTGGTACTGCGCCGCGACGGCAAGCTCCTGACCCGCAGCGTCCATCCCCGGGAGGTGTCGGGCCACCCCGAGCTGGGCTTTGACTTCGGCAGTCGCGTGGCCGGCACGACCTACCCCAGCGTGCCCGGCGCCGCGGGGACGGCCGTCTCCCGTCTGTGGACGGTGACCACCGAGACGGTGTCCACGATCGGGCGGATCTTCGAGCCCAAGGAGCGCAAGCAGCTCAACAGCGTCGTGGGCGGTTACACCGTGACCCAGGAGGCATTCGCCTCGAGCGCGACGCTGGCGCTCCAGGTCCTGGCGCTCATCTCCCTGTCGCTCGGCGTGATCAACCTATTCCCGTTCCTGCCCCTCGACGGCGGTCATGTGTTCTGGGCCGTGGCCGAGAAGGTCCGGGGGCGCCGGATCCCCTTCAGCGTGATGGAGCGCGCCAGCATGGTCGGGTTTGCCCTCATCCTCCTGCTGTTCGTCATCGGGCTCTCCAACGACATCTCCACCCTGAGCGGGTCGGGCTTCAACATCCACTGAGACGGCCCGCGCTGCGCTAGCTTTATCCCGCTTGGGTCCGTCGACCCGACGGACCCTTACGGACGCCACGCGGGGATCAGGAGGAGGGACGATGGAGAGCAGCACCACGAGCACGCCGCCCGAGTCCGCCGTCGATGCGGCGACCCTGGGCGAGGCGCTGCGCCGCACGGCGGCCACTCACCCGGACCTGGTGGCGATCCGCACGCCCGACGACAGCGTGACCCTGACGTGGTCCCAGCTGCTGGGACGCGTCGACGCGCTCGCCGGCGGCCTGGCCGGGCTCGGCGTGGGACGGGGCCAGTGCGTCGCGATCATGCTCTCCAACCGCCCCGAGTTCCACATCGCCGACCTGGCCACCGTGACGCTCGGCGCCACGCCGTTCTCGATCTACGTCACCTATCCGGCCAATGAGATCGAGTTCCTGATCACCGACTCCGCGGCACGGGTGGCGATCGTCGAGCAGGCGTTCCTGCCGGTGATCCTCGAGGCCCGTGAGAGCCTTCCCGGGCTCGAGCACGTCATCGTCGTCGACGGCGAGGCCCCCGTGGGCGTCCTCGCGCTCGACGACCTCGAGGGCTCTGATCCTGATTTCGACGGGGCCGCCGCGTGCGCCCAGGTGACGGGCGAGGACCTGGCCACGCTGATCTACACCTCCGGGACCACCGGCCACCCCAAGGGCGTCCAGCTCACCCATCACGCGGTGATGTTCACCGCGCAGGGCGTGCGCGAGGTGATCGAGTTCCCGGTGGGATCGCGGGTGGTCTCGTGGCTGCCGGCCGCGCACATCGCCGAGCGGATGGCCCACCACTACATCCCGATCATCTACGCGGGCAACGTCACCTGCGCCCCCAACCCCCGTGAGGTCCTGTCCTATCTGCCCGGCGTCCGGCCCAACTGGTTCTTCGCCGTGCCGCGGATCTGGGAGAAGCTCAAGGCCGGCCTGGAGACGATGCAGGCCGCGCAGCCCGAGGAGCAGCGCAAGCCGGTCCAGGAGGCGCTGGCGGCCGCTACGGAACGGGTGCGCCTGCGCGCGCGGGGCAAGCCGGTGCCGCCCGAGCTCGAGGCCCAGGTGGCCAAGGCCGACGAGGAGCTGTTCTCCAAGCTGCGCCAGATGCTCGGCCTGGACCAACTGGTGGCCGTCAACGTCGGCGCCGCGCCCACCCCGGTGGAGGTGGTGGAGTTCTTCCACGCCATCGGGATCGAGCTGGCGGAGCTGTGGGGCATGTCGGAGACCTGCGGGACCGGGACCTGCAACCGTCCCGGCCAGGTGAAGATCGGCACGGTGGGTCCCGCCTCGCCAGGGGTCGAGATCATGCTCGCCGACGACGGCGAGGTCCTGTGCCGCGGCGAGTTCCTCATGAGCGGCTACCGCAACGCGCCCGAGAAGACCGCGGAGGCGCTCGACTCCGACGGCTGGCTGCACACCGGGGACATCGGCACCCTCGACGAGGACGGCTACCTGACCATCGTCGATCGCAAGAAGGAGATCATCATCAACGCGGCCGGCAAGAACATGTCGCCGGCCAACATCGAGGCGGCGATCAAGACGAGCAGCCCGCTCATCGGCCAGGCGTGCTGCATCGGCGACGCCCGGTCCTACAACACGGCGCTGATCGTGCTCGACGCGGACTTCGCGCCCATGTGGGCCCAGCAGCACGGGTTGGGCGAGCGGTCGTTCGAGGACCTGGCCGAGGCACCCGAGATCGTGGAGGCCGTCCAGGCCGGGATCGACGCCGCCAACGAGCGCCTGGCGCGGGTGGAGCAGATCAAGCGGTTCACGATCGTCCGCGGCGACTGGCTGCCCGGCGGCGACGAGCTCACCCCCACGATCAAGCTCAAGCGCAAGCCGATCGCGGCCAAGTACGCCGAGGCGATCGAGCGGATGTACGCCTGAGGGGGCTGCGCGCCGACGAGCCCATCAGGCCACGGCGCGGAAGACGACCACCTCCGAGAAGCCGGCCCCGTCGACCTGGTAGGCGTAGCACCCCCCGGAGCGTATCCGGGTATAGGTGATCCACGCCCGGCCGTCTCCGGTCACGCGCGGGGCCCCCTGCCCGGAGTCGAGCAGCTGGAGCTCGTCGTAGGGCACCGCGCCGGTGCCGAAGCCCAGCGCGCCAGAACCCAGCATCCCGCCGCGGATGAGGACCGGGCCCGTATAGCCGCCCACTGCCGTCCACGTGACCTCGGCCTCCAGCCACTGGCTGCCGCTGACGCCGTGAAACCCGACCCCGGCGGGCAGCTCGCGGGGCGAGAGCGGGCCCTGCGGGTTGATGGTGATGGGACACGGGCCGCCGTCGTCTGAGGGGAGCTTGAGGGGGCGGCGCAGCGACGCGGGGACCGATCCGGTGCAGGTGCCCTGGCAGCGCTCATAGGTCGCGTAGCCGGCGGTCGGGGTCAGCCCGTTGGGTGCCGCGGGCAGCCCGTGGTCGCCGTGACCGTGGCGTCCGCGGCCCCCAGACCCCGGCGTGCCGGTGGTAGCGGCGCTGCTCTGCGAGCTCGCCGTGGCCGTGTCGCCGGTCCCGGCGCCCGGCGTCGTCGTGGTGTCGGTGCCCGTCCCGCCGGGGGCCGTACCCGTACCCGTTTCCGTGCCCGTCGGGGTGGCGCTGGTGGCGGTGGCCGCGGGCGCGGAGCCCGTCGTGGCGCTCGAGGCGGCCTTCGTGCCGCAGGCGGCCAGGGCGAGCGTCATCAGCAGCCCCACGGCCGCCCCCGCGGCAAAACGCACCGGTCTAGTGCTCCGGTCTGATCCGCGCCGCGGTGATCGAGCGGCTGACCAGCTCCACCGGATGGTGGATGGGCAGCGGACAGCCCAGCTCGCGCAGGTACAGGTCCAGCTGGGCGGCGCACCCGGGATTGCCGGCGGCGATCGCCTGGGCGCCGGTGTCGATGAGGTGCCTCGCCTTGCGCACGCCGAGCTCGGCGGCGGCCTCGGGCTGGACGAGGTTGTAGATCCCGGCCGAGCCGCAGCACACGTCGCGCTCGGTGCCGACCTCGACGAGCTCCAGATCCGGGATCGCGCGCAGCAGTTCGCGCGGCGCGCTGCGCACGCCCTGGGCGTGGGCGAGATGACAGGCGTCGTGATAGGCCACTCGTAGCGGCACGGGGCCGCGCGGCGCGCGTGGCGTGACCGAGGCCAGCAACTCGGTCACGTCGCGCACCTTCTCGGAGAACGCGCGCGCCTCGGCGGTCTGAAGCAGATCGCCGTACTCCTTCATCGCCGAGCCGCAGCCCGCGGCGTTGACCACCACGTGGTCGACCTGGGCAGCGTTGAACACCGCCATCGTTTCGCGGGCGCGGCGGCTCGCCGCGGCCTCCTCGCCGCTGTGGAACTCCAGGGCGCCGCAGCAGTCCGGGAGCACGGGAGCCACGACCTCGAAGCCCTCGGCGCTGAGGGCGTGCACGGTGGCGCGGTGGACGCCGGGATAGAAGACCCGCTGCACGCAGCCCAGCAACAACCCGACCCGGCCCCGCGCGGCACCCATCGCCGGGGTCAGCTGAGGGACCCCGGCCTTGGCGGCGCGGCCCACCGGGGCCTGGGGAGCGACCTTGGCCACCGCCGCCAGGCGCTCGGGCAGCGCCCGCTCGGCACCGAGACGCCGGCCGGCGGTCAGCAGGGGCGCGAGGGCGCGCAGGCGCTTGGGGTGGGGGAGGGTCTCGAACAGCAGCTTGCGCAGCGCCCGCTCGCCCGCCGGGCGCCGGTGGCGGCGCTCGACCTGCGGGCGCACGCGCTCGATGAGGCGGTCATAGCGCACGCCGGAGGGGCAGGCGGTGACGCACGCCATGCAGCCCAGGCACCGGTCGAAGTGCGTGACCATCTCATCCGACATCGGGCCCTCGGCGTTGAGCCCGTCGTTGACGAGCACGATCCGCCCACGCGGCGAATCGGCCTCAGCGCCCCACAACACGTAGGTCGGGCAGGTCTCCAGGCAGAACCCGCAGTGCACGCAGTCATCGATGATGTCCTGCTGGGGCGGGCGGTGCAGATCAAACGCCGTCATCAGATCCCTCCCACGAACAGGCCGGGGTTGCAGGTGCGCGCCGGGTCAAAGCGCTCCTTGATGCGGCGCATGAGCTCAAGCTCCGGGCCCTCGTGGGCGCCCCACGGCTCCGCCGCGGTGCGCATGGCCGCCGGCGCATCGAGCAGCAGCGCGCGGGCGGTACGCGGCAGCCCCCCGCGCAGCCGCCCGATGGTGTCCGGCGCGGCCTCCACGAAGCTCGCTCCAAGAGCGGCCCGGCCGACGAGCGTCCCGTCGCACGCATCGGTGGCGCGCAGGACGGCGGCCAGCTCGGTCGGGGGGGCGGCAACCCGGAGCAGCGCCTGGTCAGAGGAGCGCTGACCGGCCCGCTGGCGCCCCCACAACTGGCCGTCCTGGTCGGTGACGTCCACCTCGGTCAGACCGGCGTCGCCCATGAGGCGCGCGGCCCGGTGAGCGCGCCGCGTCGCCTCCGGGCCGGCGCAGCGCGCCAGGAGCCCGCCACGCCCGCCCTTCCACGCCACGTCGAGGGCCTCGAACTCGAGCGGGGCCCGCGCCATGGCGACGGCGGCCGCGCCCAGGACGACCGGATCCGACGCGGCCCCGAGCGCGGTCACGCTGGTCTCATGCAGCGGGTGCAGCCGCACGTTGACCGACAGGATGAGCCCGAGGGTCCCGAACGCCCCGCTGAAGAGCTTGGCCAGGTCGTAGCCGGCGACGTTCTTGATGACCTTGCCGCCGGCCTGGGCGATCGTGCCGTCGCTCAGCGCGACTGTCGCGCCGATGACGAGGTCACGCGGCGAGCCGTAGCGGTGGCGCAGCGGTCCCGCGTCGCCGGTGGCGACGACGCCGCCGATCGTCGGGCCGGCGGAGGCGGTGTCGGCAGGACCGGAGTCCGCGGGCTCGGAGTCGCCGCTCGCGGGGCTGAGCGGCGGGTCGAGGGCGAGCATCTGGCCGGCGGCGGCGAAGGTGCGTTGGGCCAGCTCGAGGGGGACGCCGGCCTGCAGGGTCGCCGTGAGGTCGCCCGCGTCGTGCGCGACCAGTTCGTCGAGGGCGGTGGTGTGCAGTTCCATGTCGGCGGCGACGTCACCGCTGCCCCAACCCAGCTTGGTCCCCGCGCCGACGATGCGCACGGTGCGGCCCTCCTCCGTCGCGGCGGCCAGCGCGGCGGCGGCGTCCTCGAACGTGCGGGGGGCTAGCGTGCTCGTGGTGGTCATTGAACGGGACCTAGAACCGCTCGGCCACGCCGGCGCGCTCCAGCGGGTGCTCGCGGTAGGGGCCGGGAACCTCGCCGCACAGCCGCGGCGTGGGCATGACCTTGCCCGGATTGGCCAGCCCGTGGGGATCAAAGGCGCAGCGCAGCCGTTGGAACGCGTCCAGATCGGGCTCGCCGAACATCGACGGCATGTAGGCCTTCTTGTCGACCCCGACGCCGTGCTCGCCAGTGATCGAGCCGCCCGCGTCGACGCAGGCCTTGATGATGAGGCCGGCCAGTTCCTCGGCCCGGGCGGCCTCGCCCTCGACGCCCGAGTCGTAGCAGACGAGGGGGTGCAGATTGCCATCGCCGGCGTGGAACACGTTGGCGACGCGAAGGTTGTAGTCGGCGGCGAGTCCGTCGATCTGGCGCAGCACCTCAGACAGGCGGGTGCGCGGGATGACGCCGTCCTGCACGTAGTAGGCGGGCGCGATCCTGCCCATCGCCGCGAAGGCCGCCTTGCGCGTACGCCAGATGAGGTCGCGCTCGGCGTCTGACTGGGCGATCCGGACGTCGAGCGCTCCCGCCTGGGCGCACAGCTCAGTCAGACGCTCCAGCCCGACCAGGCATTCCTCGCGCGGGCCGTCGAGCTCGATGATGAGCGCCGCGCCGGCATCGAGCCGGTAGCCGGCGCCGGTGGATTGCTCGGCGGCTTCGATCGAGAGGCGATCCATCATCTCGATGGCCCCGGGGACGATCCCCGCGTCGACGATGGCGGTCACGGCTTCACCGGCGGCGCTCGTGTCGTCAAAGAAGGCCAGCATGGTGCTCACGCTCTCCGGGGCCGGGATCACCCGGAGCACGATCTTGGTGGCGACCCCAAGAGTGCCCTCGGAGCCGACGAAGGCACCGAGGAGGTCGTAGCCGGGGGCGTCGCGATCGAGCGTCACCATCGTCCCGTCGGAGAGCACCACTTCCAACGCGATGACGTAGTTGGTCGTGAAGCCGTACTTGAAGCAGTGCGCGCCGCCCGAGTTCTCGGCGACGTTGCCGCCGATCGAGCAGACGATCTGGCTGGAGGGGTCGGGCGGATAGAAGTGCGTGGGGGAGACGGCGCGGGTCACGCTCACGTTGGTCACGCCCGGCTCGACGACGACACGGCCGTTGTCGAGGTCGACCTCGAGGATCCGCCGCAGCCGGCTGAGGACGATGAGCACGCCCTCGGCCACCGGCAGGGCGCCGCCTGAGAGACCGGTGCCCGACCCCCGCGCCACCCACGGGACCCCGGCCTCGAAGCAGGTCGCAACGACCTGGCGCACCTGCTCGGCGGTGCCGGGCAGGACGGCCGCGACCGGGACCTCGCGGTAGTGCAGCAGGCCATCGGAACGGTAGGTCGCGAGCTCATGCTGGTGGGTCAGCACAAACTCGCGACCACATATCTCCTGCAGACGGGAGATGACTGCGGGCGAGCCGGACGGCATCACCCTTCAGTATCCCCGATCACCGGGCGCCGAATCCAGCTAGCGGCGGATCACGTGATCTTGATCGTCCGGCTCTCCACCGTGGACCCGGCGAAGCCCACGGGCAGGAACGGGTCGGATTGGGGATAGGTGTAGGTCAGCCGCAGGTTGCCGCTGGCCGGAATCTTGACGTGGACGTCGAAGTACCCCGCCGTGGTGACCTTCTGCAGGGTCGTCCACGCCCCGTGCCCGCCGAGCTGGAACTGGATCTGCACGGTCTGGGCCTGGTGGGTGTCGGTCTGCATGAACCGGCTGGCCCGGGCCTCGCCCCACACCTCGGCTGACTGGCCGGCCGCGAGGTTGGTCTTGGGCATGAACACCGGCACCTGGTAGGCGGGCAGCACGGCCTTGGGCTTGCCGTTGGGGAAGTACAACCCGCTGGCGAAGCCGGCGTAGGCGCCCGTGGTGGCCGGCGGGTCCACCAGGAGGAACTGCATGTAGCTGGCGATCCGCGGGTTCTTGTAGCTGAGGTACTCGGCCCAGTTGATGTAGTAGGCGGCCGTCGCCGGGCTCACGTAGTTATGGGCTTTTGACTTCGGAACCGGCGGGTTGGTGATGTAGCCGTACTCGTCGTTGTAGATCGCGTAGTGCTTGCCCGAGCCGTAGATCTTGTTGAGGTGGTCGATCTCCGCCTCCGCCGCCGGGATGTCCGGGAAGTGGATGTAGTCGGGCTTGTCGCCGGCTTTGCTCACCGGAGACTGGTTCTGCGCGTAGGGGTGGATCGACAGGCCGCTGGCGTTGAAGAGCGCTGGGTTCTGGGTGCGGAACTTCCGGCTCGCCGCCGCGGTGGTGGGGCAGCCGACCGCCTTGGCCGTGCTCCCGGTCAGCGGCTTGAAGTCGTTGTCCACGCAGTAGAGCTGGCGCAGGAACAGCTGCGGGCGCGTCTGCCCGGCGTCTCCGGGCAGGCCGCCGGTCCTCTTGGGATTGGGGCTGGGCTCAAAGCCCTCGACGGCGAGCTCACCCAGGAGGATCGTGTCGCGGCTGTGGCCGGTCTTCTTGAGCGCGTTGTAGCCCTGATTGGCGAGGTTGCGGTAATACATCGGCGCGGTCAGGGTCGTTGAGTCGTTGATCGCCTGGGGCCCGAGGTCCTCGCCGAAGTTCGGCTCGTTCCAGAGCGACCACATGCTCACCCTGGGCAGCCGTGAGGACTGGCCCTTGGGCGTGAAGGTGCCGCTGTAGCGCTTGCCCATCGCCTGCATGAACTGGCCGTAGTCGGCGGCATTGGGCTTCCAGGCCCAATGGGTGTTCTGCAGATAGGCCTTGGGTGTCCCCGGTCCATCGGCCCAGATGGGGGGGCCACCGGCGACCGTGAAGTCGACCTTGATTCCGTCGGCGGCCGCGTCGCGGACGATCGTGTCCCACAGGGTCCAGTTGGCGGCCGGGTACGCGTTGGGGTCCGTCGCGTTGAACTTCGGCTTCTTCTTTGCCCCGGCATTCGGGGCGATCTGGTACCAGAACACCACCACGCGAATCGAGTTGGCGCCGAGGGCGCGGAACTTGGCCAGCGCAGCGGCGGGATCGGTCTGGAGCTGCCCGCCGTCCTGGAACATCTGAAGCTGGGTCTTGCTCGCGCTCGCCGCGCTCGGCAGCGCCAGGCAGGCGGCCGCGATGAGCGGCGCGGCGAGGGTCAGAGCGGGGAGGACGCGCGCTCTCAGGCGCGTCGCTGGGCGTGAGGGTGTGGGCATGGTGACTAGAACAGGTCGCGGCTTGCAGAAGTTGCGGCTGCCCTCCGGGGGCCTCGGGGGCTCCGTCGCCCTGAGCGGCGTGCTACCCGACCGTCACGGCAACGATGCGGCTGTGAATGACCGGGCCATGCGGATACGACCAGGACAGCCTCACGCTGCCACTGCCCGAAAACGTGGTGCGTACGTCGAAGTAGCAGTCCGTCTTGGGCAGTCGAACTCGGTCAACCGTAGCGAATGACCCGGTCGAACCGCGTCGGTACTGGACCTGCACGAACTGCGGGCGGTGCGTGGTCCGGGCGGCCGTGGTGGCGGGCCGCACGCACCCCCACACCTCGAGCGGATGACCGGACGCGGTCCGCGTCACCGGGAGATAGAGCGGCATCGTGAAGGCGGCGAGCCCGGGCTTGGGAACACCCGCGTACGTCAGCAGGCCGGTGGCAAAGGCCGTGTACGGGCCGCTCCCGACCGGAGGTGGGTCGCGCAGCAGGTACTGGTCATAGGAGGCGATCCGGGGATTGCGCCAGTGCAGGTACTCCGACCAGTTCAGCCACCCCGCCGCGACGGTGGGGCTGACCGTGCCGCCCTGGGTATCGGGCGGCGCGGTCTGGTAGCCGAACTCCGTGTCATAGATCTGAAAGCGCTTTTGTGACCCGTAGACCATCTGCATGCGATCGAGCGCCGCGGTGAGCCGGTCGATCGAGGCCAGTTCGGCGTAATCGGGCTCGTTGGGCGTCGCCTCGTTGGGCGCCAGGCCCTGCGGGTAGGGGTGATCGGCGAACGCGGAAGCCTGGAAGAGCACCGGGTGCTCGACCCGGAAGTGCGCGGAGGCGGCCGCCGTCGCCGGGCAGCCGCGGACGGTGGCGGCCGCGCCGGACAGCGGCTTGTAGTCGGCGTCGACGCAATACAGCGCCCGCAGAAACCGCAACGGAGCCATCGCATTGAAATTGCCCGGGGCGGTGGTGGCGCCCGCGGGCGCGGTCTCGCCGAGCAGGGTCAGATCCTTGCCGTGGCCCGAGGCCTTGAGGCCGTTCCAGGCGGCATCGGCAAGCTTGCGGTAGAGCAGCGAGGACTCCTCCACCGTGTTGTGGTCCACCGCCTGGGGTGCGAGCTGGACGCCGATGTTCGGCTCGTTCCAGATCGACCAGAACGCCACACGCGGCAGCGGCTTGCTCGCGCCGGGCGGTGTGTAGTGGCCGCTGTAGCGCTCCCCGACGGCCTGTACGAACTGCTGGAAGTCATGGGCGTTCGGCTTCCAGATCGTGTGCGCGGCGGGGTCGGGCGCCCCCGGGCCCGACGCCCACCGGGGCGGTGGTGGGCCGAGCACGGCGTCGAGACCCAGGTGGTGGGCCTCCACGGCCTTGATGATCGTGTCGTACTGCGCCCAGTTCGCGGCCGGATAGGCGGCGGGGTTGGCAGCATCAAACCCCGCCGGCGCCCGTTTGGCGGTCGGGTCCGGCGCGATCTCGTTCCAGGTCAGGAACACCCGCACTCGATTGACGCCCAACTGCTCGAGCGTGTGGAGAGTGCCCTCCGTGTCGGCCTTCAGCGCCGACCCGGCGGTGAAGATCGTCTCGGGGCCTGTGCGGTGCATCGTCGGGGGCAGCACGGCCACGGGCGGGCTGCTCGAACCCGAGCCGGCGAACACGATGACGACCACCACGATGATGGCCACGAGCAGCACACCGATGCCGGCGAGCAGGCGCGGCGACGGGCGCGATCCAGGGCGGGGGGCAGGTCCGGACAAGGCGACGACAATAACGAGGGGTTCCGCCAGAGGTTCCGGGTCCGAGCACCGAGCGTGGCGGTCGCGGAGCGTTGTACCCGTGGGTCACCGCGGCCAATCCGAGAGGGCGTGGGGTACAGTCGCGCCTGTTGTGAGTGTGGATCTCAGTTCCCCGCCGGGGGCGGCGGCCGTGCCTTCGTCCGCCCGGCCGGACCGGGGTCGGCCAGACCCGCAATGGCTCGTGGTGGCGGGGCTGACCGTGCTCGCGGCGGCGCTGCGATTCGCCACCCTCACCCACCAGAGCCTGTGGTTCGATGAGGCGCAGGCGGTTCACGAGATGCGCCTGTCGCTGGGGGCGATGCTCCACACCTGGAGCGCCAATGAGCCCAACCCCCCGCTGTATTTCGTGGTCGCGTGGCTCTGGACGCATGTGTTCGGGGCCGGCACGGCGGGCCTGCGCTCCCTGTCGGCGGTCATCGGTACGGCGACCGTCCCGCTCGTCTACCTCGCCGGCCGCGAGATGGTGTCGCGGCGGGCGAGCCTCTTGGCCGCCGGCCTGATCACGCTGAGCCCATTCATGATCTGGTACTCGCAGGAGGCGCGCGAGTACGGGCTGCTGGCCGCACTGTGCGCGGCGTCGCTGATCTTCTTCGCTCGGGCGTGGCATGCGCCGGGGTCGCGCCGCGACCTCGTCTGGTGGACCGTGCTCTCGGCGCTGGCGCTGCTGACCCAGTACTTCGCGCTGTTCCTCATCGGCGCCGAGGCGCTGCTGCTGCTGTACCGCCGGCGCGACGCCGGCGTCGTGCTGGCGCTCGTCGCGCTGGCGCTCGTGGAGGCCACGCTGATCCCGCACCTGGTCTCCCATCAGGCCCACCCGGCGGGGTGGATCGACAACTTCCGCCTGTCGGTGCGCGTACGCCAGGTCCCGGTGGCGTTCGGCTTCAGCCCGCAGTACCAGAGCCAGACCGCCTTGAGCTACGGGCTGCTGGCGGCGGCGGTGCTCGTCGGCGCCATGATCGTGCTGCTGCTGGTGGGGGCCGACGGCCCCGAGCTACGCGGCGCGGGGCTGGCCGCGGGGCTGGCCGCGTTCGTCCTCGTGGTCCCGCTGGTGCTCGCGCTCGTCGGTCATGACTACTACGAGCCGCGCGCGCTGATTCCGGCCGTCATCCCGCTGGCCGTGGTCGTCGGCGCGGCGTGCGCGGCCCCGCGGGCCCGCGTCGCCGGCGCGGCTCTCGCGGTACTTCTGGCCGCGCTCTTCGTTTATGCCGCCGTGAAGATCAACACCGATCACCGCTATCAACGCGCCAACTGGAACGGGGTGGCCGCGGCGCTCGGCCGCGCGCGGGGCACGCGCGCGATCGCCGCCTACGACGGCACCTTTGCCACCGCCCCGTTGGCCGTGACCATGCCGGGCGTGGCCTGGACCGGCCCCGATCAGACGCCCCAGGTCAGCCAGACCCCGGTCACCGTGCGCGAAGTGGACGTCGTCGGTGACCTCGGGCAGAGCGTGAGCGCGCATCTACCCGCTGGGGTGCGGCTGTTGTCGTCTCGCACCGTCGACAACTACCTGGTGTACCGCTTCGCCCTGCGCCGGCCCTGGACGGCGGTCACGCCCCAGCAGATCGGGGCCAGCGCGACCAAGCTGGTGGGCCCGGCATCGGGCGTTCCCGCGGTCCTGATCCAATCCGCCGCCCGATAAGGTTCGCCCCCGTGAGACGCTGGCTTCGTTTGGCAGCGCTGGCCGGCGCCGTGATCACGGTGAGCGCGGCCGCGACCCCGGCTGCGCTGGGGGCGAACACCGTGGGCAACGCGGTCCTGGCGGACTGCAATTCCCATGGGCTGCTCACCCACAACTACACGTTGGGCCAACTGCGGCACGCGCTGGCCATCATGCCCGCCTCCTTCAAGGAGTACGGCAACTGCCAGGACGTGATCCAGGCGGCGATCATCAAGGTCCGCTCGGGCAAGCCGATCGTGGCCGACAGCAGCGGCTCGGGCGGCTCGTTCCTGCCCACTCCGGTGATCGTGATCCTGGTGCTGCTCATCCTGGCCGCGCTGACCTTCTTCGCCCTGGCGGTGCGCCGGCGCCGGATGGCCCCCGGCGGTGGGCCCGACGACGACGACCCGCCCGGGGATGCCCCGTCCCCGCCCGCTCCGCCACCGCCCGCCGCGGACTAGGGGCGGACGAGGCCCGGACCCCGCTCTACACTCAGGGCCATGCCCTCTCAGCGCCAGATCCACGTCGGAGACGTGCCGATCGGTGGCGGAGCGCCCGTCGCCGTGCAGACGATGACCAAGACCGAGACGGCCGACCTGGCCGCCACGATGGCCCAGATCCGCCGTGTGGCCGAGGCCGGCGCCGATATCGTGCGCGTCGCCGTGCCGCGCGACCGGGATGTCGAGGCGCTGCGCACGATCGTGCTCGAGTCGCCGATCCCGGTGATCGCCGACATCCACTTCAACCACACGCTGGCGCTGAAGGCGCTCGATGCCGGGGCGCATTGCGTCCGGCTCAACCCCGGCAACATCGGCGGCCCCGAGAAGGTGGCCCAGGTGACCAAGCGCGCCACTGAGCTCGGCATCCCCCTACGGGTCGGGGTCAACTCGGGATCGCTGCCCGAGCACCTGCGCGCGCTCGAGTACTCCGACCCCGTCGAGGCGCTCGTCACCGCCGCGGTGGAGACCGTCGAGCTGATGGAGCGCCTGGACTTCGCCAACTTCAAGGTGTCGATGAAGTCCACGTCGGTGCCCAACACCATCGCCGCCAACCGCCTGCTGTCGCAGCGGATCCCCTACCCGCTGCACCTGGGAGTCACCGAGGCCGGCACCAAGTGGTCGGGCTCGCTGAAGTCCGCAGTCGGCCTCGGCACCCTGCTGGCCGACGGCATCGGAGACACCATCCGCATCTCGCTCTCCACCTTCCACGCCGAGGAGGAGGTCAAGGTCGCCTGGGAGATCCTCAAGGCCCTCAAGCTCCGCGACCGCGGCCCGGTGCTCATCGCCTGCCCGACGTGCGGCCGCCTGCAGTTCGACATGGACACCGTGGTGGCCGAGGTCGAGCAGCGCCTGGAGGCCTACGCGGACCCGATCGAGGTCTCCGTGCTCGGGTGTGCCGTCAACGGCATCGGCGAGGCCCGGCACGCCGACTTCGGGATCACCGGCGCCAAGGACATGGGGATGATCTACTCGCGCGGCGAGCCCCTGAAGAAGGTGCCCACCGAGCGACTGGTCGACGAGCTGTTCGCCGAGATCGACCGCTACTACGAGAGCGGCAAGCAGGTCGTCCGCGACGAGACGCAGGCCGCCGAGGCCCGCGCGTGGCTGGCTGAGAACGAGGACGCCACCGCGATGACCCCCGAGCGGATAGCCGCGATGGAGGCCGAGGCGGCCGGCGCGGAGAGCACCGGGATCATGCGCGTCGTGGAACGACTCGACGAGTCCCAGTCACCGGTGACCGGGCGGCGGTTCACCCGGGCCTAGCGCAGGCGCCGATCCGCCGGCGCGCACGATGGGTTGGGGCGGATCTTGCAGCTATTTCCTTCACTATCCGCCGCGACCCCCGCGGGGAGGCCGCCCGAAGCGCTCCGGCAGCCTCGCCTCCTACCCGATCGGCGCGACTTAACGACAAAGGCCCCGGAGCGGCCGACGGTGTTCCGCCGATCGCGCCGAGGCCCCCGAAGGCCTTCAAGCGCTGCGAGCTACGAGACGCTGTCGAAGTCGGCCGCGACCTTGGGCCAGTTGACCACGTCCCACCAGGCGTCGATGTAGTCCGGACGCCGGTTGTTGTACTTCAGGTAGTAGGCGTGCTCCCACACGTCGATCCCCAGCAGCGGGGTCTTGCCGTCCGAGACCGGGCTGTCCTGGTTGGCGGTGGAGACGATCGCCAGGCCGGAGCCGTCGTGGACCAGCCAGGCCCAGCCGGACCCGAAGCGCCCGACGCCCGCGGCCTTGAACTGGGACTTGAAATCGTCGAAGGAGCCGAAGGCGGAGTTGATCGCGTCGCCCAGCGCGCCGCTGGGCTGACCACCCTCGCCCGGCGCCATCCACTCCCAGAACAGCGAGTGGTTGTAGTGGCCGCCGGCGTTGTTGCGCACCGGGCCCTGCTTGTCGGAGGGCAGGGAGCTGAGGTTCTTGAGGACCTCGACGACGTCCTTGTCGGCCCACTCGGTGCCGTCCAGCGCCTTGTTGGCGTTGTCGACGTAGGCCTGGTGATGCTTGTCGTGATGGAGCTTCATCGTCGCTTCGTCGATGGTGGGCTCCAGCGCGTTGTAGTCGTAGGGGAGGGGCGGGACGGAATAGGCCATCTCAAAGCTCCTTTTCTCAGCCGCAAGTTGCGAGCGTTCTATCAGAACATAGCTCTACGCTCGTGCGCCCGGCGGGCGGGTACGCTTGGGCCTCGATGACCCTGCTCTCCACCTATTTCCTCCCGACCGAACGCGAGCCTCCGGCCGACGCCGAGGCGCTCTCCCACAAGCTGATGGTTCGCGCCGGCCTCGTGCGCCAGGTGGGCGCGGGACTGTGGTCATGGCTGCCCGCGGGCTGGCGCATCCACCAGCGCATCGTCGCGATCGTGCGCGAGGAGATGAACGCCATCGGCGGCCAGGAGATGCTCATGCCGGTGATGCAGCCCGCCGACCCGTGGCGGAAGACGGGCCGCTACGACATCGAGGAACTGTTCAAGCTCAAGGACCGCAAGGGCGCCGACATGGTCCTCGCGCTCACCCACGAGGAGATCGTCACCGGGCACGTCGCAGGGGCGGTCAAGTCCTACCGCGACCTGCCGCTCATCCTCTACCACTTCCAGGTCAAGGAGCGCGACGAGGCCAGGCCGCGCGCCGGGGTGCTGCGCACGCGTGAGTTCATCATGAAGGACGCCTACACCTTCGACCGCGACCGCGAGGGGCTCGACGTCGCTTACGACAAGCATGCCGAGGCCTACGCGCGGATGCTCGACCGGTGCGGGCTGGAGTGGTACCGCGTCGCGGCGGACGTGGGGATGATGGGCGGCCACGGGGCCGACGAGTACATGGCCCCCTGCGCGGCGGGGGAGAACGACGTGGTCCTCGCTCCGGGCTATGCCGCCAACATCGAGGTCGCCTCCGCCGAGGCCCAGCCGGTGCCGCTGCCGGCGGAGATGAGCACACCCGAGCTCGTCCAGACGCCCGGCGCCACGACGATCGAGGCCCTCGTGGGCTCGCTCGGCGTCCCGGCCGGCGCCACGCTGAAGGCCTTCCCGGTGATCCTCGACGACGGCGCCATGACGATGGTCGTCGTCCGCGGCGACCACCGCATCAACGAGGTCAAGCTCCAGAACGCCCTGGGCCGGCCCTTCCGCGCCGCTCGCGCCGACGAGATCGAGCAGCGCATCGGGCCGCCGGGGTACATCGGCCCCGTCGGCGCGGAGCTGCCCGTGCTCCTCGACGCGGCGGTCACCGCCAACGGCGCCGGGTCCTACGTCGCGGGCGCCAACGCCCCCGACGCGCACCTGCGCGGGGTCGAGCCCGGCCGCGACTTTGCCTACGAGACCGTCGATGTGCGCACGGTGGTGACCGGCGACACCATCGGCGGCTCCGCCGTCCGGATCGAGCCGGCGATCGAGGTCGGCAACATCTTCAAGCTCGGGACGCGCTACTCCGATCCGCTCGGCGCCACCTACCTGGACGAGAACGGCAAGTCGCAGCACATCTGGATGGGCTCCTACGGCTTCGGGCCCGCCCGCACGGCCGCCGCCGCCGTCGAGCAGTACGCCGACGCGGAGGGAATCTCGTGGCCGCGCACGATCGCCCCCTTCGACGTGGAGCTGGTGACCCTGGGCAAGCCCGGCTCCGAGGAGCGCACATTCTCAGACGCCCTGTACCGCGACCTCCAGGCCACCGGCCTCGACGTGCTCTACGACGAGCGCGACGCCGGGCCAGGAGAGAAGTTCACCGACGCCGAGCTGCTGGGCTGCCCGCTGCGGCTCACCGTCGGGCGGCGCACGCTGGCGGCGGGCGAGATCGAGGTCCAGGTGCGCCGTGGGCGCGATTCGCGCGCCGTACCGGTGGAGGGCGCCGCCGTGGCGGTGGCCGAGCTGTGGCGGGGGCTGCCGTGAACGCGCGCCCGCCCGTGGCCGGATAGCCCGGCGGCCGGGGAGCGCGGCCGTCCCAGCCGACCCACCGCGATCGTGAGCCCTCGGATCACCAAGCGGCGCCTGTTCGGGATCGACCGCTCCGGCCCGGCCCCGGTCCAGACGCGCTCAGACCAGCCGTTACAGCCGTGGACGATCCCGAACGCGATCGGCTACGCCCGGCTGGCGGGCATCCCGGTGTTCCTCATCCTGGCGCTCTCCAGCGGCGACGGCCACTCCACGGTGGCGACGGTCCTGTTCGCGGTGATCGGGTGGGCCGACTACCTGGATGGGTTCGCCGCCCGGCTCACCGGGCAGTACAGCCGGCTGGGCGCGCTGCTGGACCCGGTCATCGACCGGTTGCTGGTCGTCTCCGGGATGGTGGTGTGCTGGAACTTCTCGCTGCTCCCGCGCTGGGCGATCGCACTCGTCGTCGGCCGCGAGCTGCTGATGCTGGCGCTGAGTCGGTACGCCCTGTCGCGGCGCGTCGAGATCACCATCAACTGGCCGGGGCGCGTGGGGGTGGCACCCACCATGGGCGCCCCGTTCTTCGCCATGGCCGGGGTCCACTGGCTCGCGCTCATCCTGCTCTACGTCGGGCTCACGCTCTCGCTGATTGCGACCGCGTTGTATATCCGCAGCGGAGTTCGCCAAGCGCGTAAGCTTGCGGAGGGCGGCGCCTGAACCTGCGCGCCAACTGCGCACATCCGCCGTAAACCCGGGGCGGGGCCAGGCGGGGCAGACTCTCAAGCTCAGCTTGACCCTCTGGGAGACGAGGTTATACTCGCGGACCTACACACGAGAGGGAACGAACAGCATGGACACCTTTCCAGACCTTGGGTCACTGACCGACCAGGAGCTGAAGGACCTGATCAAGCAGCTGACCGAGGAGGAGATGGAGATCTCCTATCGGCGGCGCATCCTGCACGGCAAGATCGACATTCTCCGCGCCGAGCTGGTCAATCGCCTGCGCAAGAAGGACGAGGGCGGGGAGCTCATCATCTCCGGCGCCGATGTGCAGCAGCTGACCGACATCCTGGCGGGGAGGGTGCCGGCTGACCAGCCCGAGTAGCGGCCGTCCGGCCCGATGGCCCAGCACTGCCCTGAGTGCGGATTTGCCAACGATGACGGCGCCAGCTACTGCCAGCGCTGCGGCTCGTTCCTCGCCCAGAGCGAGCAGTCGCCCGGCCTGTCGACGGCCACCTACAAGGTCGGCGAGACGGGGGAGCTGGAGGTCGTCGAGCTCGAGGATGTCGTCCGCGGCGGTGCGGCGCTCGTCATCCGCGCCGGCGGTGGGCGCGCGGGGGAGAGCTTTCCCCTCGAGGGCGACCGCATGACCGTCGGCCGGCGCCCGGAGTCAGACATCTTCCTCGACGACGTGACCGTGTCACGTGATCACGCGGTGATCGTGCGCCGCGGCAGCGAGTTCCACCTCGACGATTGTGGGTCGCTCAACGGGACCTACGTCAATCGCCGCCGGATCGACTCCCACCGGCTCGCCGACGGCGACGAGCTGCAGATCGGAAAGTACAAACTGGCCTTCCTCAGTCGCTGATGAGCACCGATACCCCCACACCCGAGCTGGAGATCCCCGAGCCGCCCGAGCCCGAGGAGCAGCGCCCGCGCCAGAAGGCCGTGACGATCGGCGCGGTCTGCAAGGCGCTACACCAGGAGTTCCCCGACATCTCGATCTCCAAGATCCGCTACCTGGAGGATCAGAAGCTCCTCGCGCCGCGCCGCACGCAGGGGGGCTACCGGCTCTACACCCAGTCCGACATCGCCCGGCTGCGCACGATCCTGCGCCTTCAGCGCGACGAGTTTCTCCCACTGCGGGTCATCCGCCAGGAGCTGGCCGGAGGCCGGGCCGATCGCGACGATCCCCTGCCCGCCGCGAGCGAGCGCCCGGGCCCGCGCCGCGCCGGCGTCCGGGTGCGCGACTCGGGGTCGCTGTTCTCGCTCGATGACGTGGTGGAGGACACCGGCGCCGCGCCTGAGCTCGTCCGCGAGCTGGTGGAATTCGGTGTCATCAAGGGTGAGAACCGCAGCGGCGTCCAGTACTACGACGAGACCGAGCGCGAGATCATCAGAGCCGTATCCGAGCTCGCGCGCTACGGCGTGGGCGGGCGCAACCTTCGGGTGTTCCGCAGCTCGGCCGACCGGGAGGCCCAGCTGTTGCAGAACATCCTGGCCCCGGCGCTGCGCTCGCGCAACCCGGAGCGGCGCAAGGAGGCGATCGAGGCGTTGGAGAACCTGGCCTCGGTCACCACCCACCTCAAGCACCTGCTCCTCATCCGCGACCTGCGCAAGATCGCGACCTGAGCCGTTGCGCCGCTGAGCGTGCCGACCCTCGATCTGCGCGAGTTCATCCGCGACATCCCGGACTTCCCGCGGCCCGGGATCCTGTTTCGCGACATCACCCCGCTGCTGCTGGACGCGGGCGCGCTGGATGCCGCCGTGAGCGACCTGGCCGAGCGGGTGGCGGCCGCCCAGGTGGACTTCGTCGTCGCCGCCGAGGCGCGCGGCTTCATCCTCGGCGCAGCGCTGGCCCGCGAGCTCGGCGCGGGGTTCGTGCCCGCGCGCAAGCCCGGCAAGCTCCCGGCCGAGACGATCAGCGCCGAGTACACGCTCGAGTACGGCATCGACGCGCTGGAGGTCCACGCCGACGCCCTGGCCGACGGCGCGCGCGTGCTCGTCCACGACGATCTGCTGGCCACGGGTGGCACAGCGGGGGCGCTGTGCGAGCTCGTGGCCGACCTCGGAGCCCAGATCGTCGGCTGCGCCTTCCTGGTCGAACTGAGCTTCCTGGATGGGCGCAGGCAGCTGGCTCCCCACGACGTGTACTCGCTCATCGAGTACTCCGAGTAGGCGACGAGATGGCGGGCACCCGGCGCAGTCGTACGCTGCCGGCCTCCCCGGAGCAGTTGTGGGAGCTGATCGCCGACCCGCATCACATGCCCCGCTGGTGGCCGGGGGTGGAGCGGATGGAGGGGGTCGAACCCGACCGGTTCACGCAGGTGTTCAAGACCAAGCGCGGCCGCCCGGTCCGCGCCGACTTCCGGGTCGTGGCCTCCGAGGCGCCGAGAACGCGCGCCTGGGAGCAGGAGGTGGACGGTACGCCGTTCGAGCGCGTGCTCAGTGCGTCGGTGATCGAGATCCAGTTGGACCCGGTTCCCGCCGGCACCCAGGTCACGATCTCCCAGCAGCAGAAGCTGCGTGGCTACTCGCGCACCGGCGGGTTCCTCGTACGCCGCGCGACCGCGTCCAGGCTCGACGAGGCACTGGACGGGCTGGCCCTGATCTCCCGCTGAGCCGCCGGCGAAGCCGCTACAGCCCGGTCAGGGCGCCCTGAAGGAGGATCGAGCCCGGCGTCTTGGGCTTGGCCGTCGTCTCAACGGTGACGATCAGCTGCTTGAAGCGTGAGGCGTTCTTGGGTAGGGGGCCCGCCGTCTGCAGCCGGCCCGACTTGTCCACCGCGGGGCTGACGAAGCCGAGGAGCGTGGCGTCCTTGGGGGAGTTGTACAGCCACACGGCGTAGGCATTGGGCGGCTTGGTGGTGTTGGCCGGGACGTTCTGGGCGACGATGGCGACCCCGTCGGTGCTGCCCTCGTTGAGCACCTCCGCGATGCCGGCGGACTTGCTGTTCTTGGTACCCGAGGGTGGGGACAGGTTGATCTGCGCCACCACGCTCGCGCTCGACCCCGACGTCGTGGTCGTGGGGGTCGAGCCGGTGGGCGCCGTGGGGGTGGTGGACGACGCGCTTGCGGCTGGAGCCACCGCGGTCGTCGACGCGGCGGGGTGCTTCTTGGAGTGATCGCTGCGCAGGACGAAGAAGAGCACGGCGGCCACGGCGACGACGCCGATGAGGATGACCAGCGCGCCGCCCAGGCGCGAGCTGCGCCGGCGTTTGGGCTCCCCGTCAGGTTCAGCGGGGCCAGGGCCCGCAGCAGGGGGCGGCTCGAGGCCAGGGCCGGCAGCAGGGGGCGGCTCGAGGGGCTCGGCCGCCGTCGGCTCCGACGTGGGCGCCGCGGGCGTCACGGGCGCCGGTTCGGGTATGGACCCCGCCGCGGGCTCGTCGGGCTCGCGGGGCGTGGAGCGCTCAACGGGGATCTCAGGCAGCGGGGTCCCGCCCGTCAGCGGGGCCAGCTCGGAGGCCACGACGCGGGCCCACGCGCGGTCATTGGGCGAATCGGCGAGGACGTCGCGCACTTCCTGGACCTCGTCGTCGGGGAGCTGGCCGAGGAGGTAATCGGCGATCCGGTGCTGGTGCTCGGGCGCCACCTCGGTGTGCGGCCCGATGGTGTCCAGGGCGATCTGTGCGCGCTCACGCACCTTGGCCCGATCGAGCGAGAGCAGACGGGCGATCTCGTCGTAGCTGCGGCCGCGGGCGAGGACCATTTCCAGCACGGCGCGCTGATCCCCCGGAAGGTTGTCCAACGATGGCATGGTCGCCTAGGGTAGATGAGGCTCGTAAGAAATGCCCAAGGTGGACGGGCGCTTGCGGACGGCAAATCACTAAGGTGCGCTGCCGCATGACCCTCGAGCTTCCCTTCGAGCCCACCCTCGGGTTTGACCGCGTCTATGGATTGGAGATCGACGAGATCGCCGACGGGCTGGTCCG
This sequence comes from uncultured Actinomycetota bacterium, assembly GCA_963758035.1. Taxonomy (GTDB): domain Bacteria; phylum Actinomycetota; class Thermoleophilia; order Solirubrobacterales; family Solirubrobacteraceae; genus Palsa-465. Next base: position 1,354,813 of record CAVWTW010000006.1, on the reverse strand, counting down.
CGGGCGCGTCCAGGTGCGCGATGACCTCAAGCAGCCCGCAGGGCTGGTCCACGGGGGCGTCTATGCCGCCATCGCCGAGAGCCTGGCCACCAACGGCACCGCGGCCATGGTCCACGGGGACGGCAACGCCGCGATGGGCCTGTCCAACCAGACGAGCTTCCTGCGTCCGGTGACCGCCGGGACGATCACGGCCGTGGCCCGCGCCCGCCATCGCGGGCGCACCACCTGGGTCTGGGAGGTTGAGCTCACCGACGACGACGGCCGGTTGTGTGCGCTGACCCGGGTGACGGTCGCCGTGCGCCCGCGCCGCGACTGAAACTCAGCTGCTCGGCAGCGCGCCGCCGCGCTGGGGCGCTCCCCGACCCAGCCAGTACTCGCCGAAGGAGCGCAGGGTGGGGTCGGTGGGGGAGCGGACGTGCACCATGTGCGCCCACGCCAGACCGATCACCCCGGTCGTTCCGGGACGGTAGGCGAGCACCACGGCCTGCCCCGTGGCCGCCAGCGCCGGGCTGAAGGGCGCCGGGGCGACGCCGTCGGCCACGGCGGCCAGGCCCGCCGGCGGTCGGGGGGTGCCGTACATGAGCACCACGTCGCCCACCGAGAGCGCCTGCAGCAGCTGGTCGTCGCTGAGCTGCGCACCATTGCGGTCAGTCGCGGCCGGCCGATGCGGGCCGCTGGTGGGCGGCTCGGAGTCATACCGGGGTGGCGCCTGACCAGGCTTGAGATGGGCGTTGCCCTGGTCGGGGAAGGCCACCCCGGGGCCACTCGCCGCTCCCGACACGCCGGGGGAATCGTGTCCGGCCAGCAGACCGCCCGACAGCAGGGCGATCACTCCGATGGCGACGGCGAACGAGGCAACGACGATGAGCAGGCGCTCGATCAGGCGGGGCATCAAGCTGATCTGCGCTCGGCGCGGGTTACTCCGCCGAGCGGACCGCGCGCGCGCGGCGGCCGCGAGCCGCGTCGGCGGGCACAGCGCCGGCAGCGGCGGCGAGCTCCTGCAGCGAGGCGCCCAGCTCGTCGGCCAGCGCCTCCAGGTCGGGCAGGGCGTCGTAGTCGGCGTTGAGACCGAAGTTGAGCTGCCCGTTGTAGCTCATGATGGCGATCCCCAGCGCCTGGTTCTCGGCCAGCGGGACCATCGGGAACATCGCCTCGAGCTCGCGGCCGAGCATGTAGAGCGGGAACTGGGGCCCGGGAACGTTGGTGACGACCAGATTGAAGAGCCGCTGGCGGGCCTGGAGCCGCGCGGCCTGGGCCATGATCGTCGGCGGCGCGAAGCCCGACAGCTCCGTGAGCACCTGCGCGCCCACGGCCTGCCCTGACTCCTTGATCCCGTCCATGGCGCGACTGATCTGCAGCAGCCGCTGAGCGGGATCCGTGACCCCGATCGGCAGCGGCGCCCACATGGCGGCGACGCGGTTGCCCAGCGCGCCGCGCTCCACGTCGGCGCGGACGGAGATCGGAACCATCGCGCGCAGCACGAGCTCGTCGGTGGCCTCGCCGTGCATGCGCAGGTAGCGGCCCAGCGCGCCCGCGACGACGGCCAGCACGACGTCGTTGACCGTGCCGCCCAACGCGTTCTTGATGGCCTTGTACTCCTGAAGGTCCCCGCGCACCCAGGTGAAGCGCCGGTGGGGGCCGATGCGCACGTTGAGCGGGCTGGGGGGCGCTGCCTGCAGCCCCGCCCGGGCCACGGCGCTGACCCCGCCGAGCGCCCGCCCGACACGCCCCGCCACATGCCGTGGGCCGCGCAGCGTGGCCCTGACCCCGCGCGCGATCTCGGCAGGGACGGTGGCGCGCTCGAGCAGCGCGTCGGCGAGCAACTGCGCGCCGCTGGGCAACGGACGCGGGACCCAGTCGTGATCGGGCGGCGCCACCGGCATCGGGTCCGGGGAGGTGTCGAACAGGACGGTAAAGATGTCGACCCCCGAAACGCCGTCGACGAGCGCATGATGGGTCTTGGACAGCAGGGCGAACCGGTCGTCGGCGAGCCCCTCGACCAGCCAGATCTCCCACAGGGGGCGCGACCGGTCGAGCGCCTGGGAGAACACCCGGCCCGCCAGGCGCTTGAGCTGGGACTCACCGCCGGGGCTGGGCAGGGCGGTGTGCCGGACATGGAAGCCGATGTTGAAGTGCGGATCGTCCACCCACACTGGCCGGCCCTGATTGAGGGGCACGAAGGCCAGGCGCTGGCGGTAGCGTGGAACCAGGTGCAGCCGGCTGGAGATCTGCTCCACCATCTCGTCGTAGGTCGGCGCCTCGCCCTCGAAGATCATGCACCCGGCGACGTGCATGTGCGCGGCGTCGCGCTCGAGGTGCAGGAAGGAGCTGTCGAGCCCGGTGAGACGGTCGGGATTGGCCACGGGTTGATTCTGGCACGAGCCTGGGTGTGACGCTCCTCACACAAGTTTGATCAAGGTGCTGCGAGCCTCGCCGACTTCTAAAACGACCTGCCGAATCGTCTCTGCCCGGTGCGGAGACGAGCGGGGGACCCACCGCCGGATGGCAGTACCGCGCCGGCACGGGGCGAATCGTTCGCCTGGCGCACCCAGCCGCGACCGTAGCGACCTCTCGACGAAGCGTTGCCTCACTTTGGCGCTTCGCGGTGGGCGCGAGCCCGACAGCTAACCCCGTAGGCGCCCGGTCGAACCCAAGGAGGTCCTCATCTTGAGGCCCAGATTCGCGCTGCGCAGGATGCGCTCAGTACATGTGATCATCGCCACAACGATGCTGGCGGTACCGGCGTCGGCGCTCGCCTTCAGCGGCGTGTCGTCCGTCCCCGCGCCGTCAGCCCAGAATCCAGTTCAGACCCCCCTCAACCTACAGGTCAGCCCGCGCCACGTGAAGTTCGGCCGGGCGGTGACGGTCAGCGGGGCCGCGCCGGCGGCCGACGCCGGCAAGCGCGTGCTCGTCCAGACCCAGGCGCGCGGCGAGTCGTCGTGGCGCCCGCTGGGCGCAGCGACGGTCGATCGCGCGGGCACGTTCCGCTCGCGGGTCAAGCCGCGCCGCTCGGGCCACCTACGTGCGGTCGAGCCGGCGCCGGCCGCGCCCGCCACCCGCCCGGTGGCGGTCACTCCGGCCGCGGCCACCGCGCCGAGCTCCCAGCCCACGGTCACGGTGGGCGCCCGGTTCACGCCGGCGCGCCACACGGCAGCGGCGCTGAGCAGCAGGCCGGTCCGCATCGGCGGTCAGTTGCTGCCGGCGATGCCCGGCCGCCGGGTACGCCTCCAGGGCCGTGGCACCCACGGCTGGCACACCCTGAGCACGGGCCGGACCGGGGCCCGCGGCGGCTACCGCCTGAGCGTGGCCCCGGACGACGCTGACGGCCAGCCGCTGCGGATGATGTTCGGCGGCGACAGCCACAATGCGTCCGCGACGCGCCCGGCCGGCAGCGTCACCGCGCTGCACGCCGCGCTGGCGTCTTGGTATCAGGACGGCGGCAACACGGCGTGTGGCTTTCACGCCGGCCTCGGCGTCGCCAACCGCACGTTGCCCTGCGGGACGAAGGTCACCTTCCACTACGGGAGCCGCACCGTGAACGCGGTCGTCGACGACCGCGGGCCCTACGCGGGCGGCCGTGAGTGGGACCTCAACCAGACCACCGCCTCGGCGCTCGGCTTTGCCGGCGTGGGCACGGTCTGGTCAAGCCGGTAACGCTTGGCCGCTGGTCCGCAACGCCCCGGGCGCCGTCGTCAAGGCGGGGTTCCGGGGGTGTTGCGGCGGCCGCGGCGGGGCGGCCTGAGCGTCTGCGCCGTGGCCTACTGTCCACGGCATGGCGGCGCGCTGCATCGCCCATGTCGACATGGACGCGTTCTACGTGTCGGTCGAGCTGCGGCGGCGGCCGGAGCTGCGCGGGCAGCCGGTGATCGTGGCCGGCACGGGGCCCCGCGCGGTGGTCACCACCGCCTCCTATGAGGCCCGTCGCTTCGGCGTGGGCTCCGCGATGCCCGCGGCGCGGGCGCGGCGGCTGTGCCCCGACGGGATCTATCTGCCGCCCGATTTCCCCTACTACCGCGAGGCCTCCCGCGAGGTGATGGCGCTGGTGCGCGCCTGCTCTGAGCAGGTGGAGGTGATCGGGCTCGACGAGGCCTACCTCGACCTCTCCGGCCTGCCGGCGCCCCACGCCGAGATGCGGCGGTTGGTGCGTCAGATCGCCACGCAGACCGGGCTGCATTGCTCGATCGGCATCGGCCCCAACAAGCTGGTGGCCAAGGTCGCCTCCGACGCCGACAAGCCGCGAGGCTTCGTCATCCTGTCCAGCGCCCAGGCGCGGGAGCGCTTCGCCCAGTCACCGCCAGGGCTGATCCCGGGCATCGGACCCAAGACCGCGGAGCGTCTGCGGCGCTCGGGGCTCGACACGCTGGCCAAGCTCGCCGGCGCCTCGCCCGAGCAACTCGCCGCCCGGTTCGGCCCGCGCTTCAGCGCGGCCCTGCAGAGCCGCGCCCGCTTCGAAGACGACAGCCCGGTGACCGAGGAGCGCAAGGTCGTCTCGGAGTCGCGCGAGACGACGTTTGACTACGACATCGCCGACGCCGCCCAGCTCGAGGAGGTGCTGCAGCGACTCACCGAGCAACTGTGCTCGGCACTGGTGCGGCAGGAGCGGCGCGGCCGGACGATCGGGATCAAGGTCCGGCTCGATGACTTCTCGACCCACACCCGCGCCCGCACCCTGGCCGAGCCCGTGGCGGCGAGCGACCGTGTGCTGCCGGTGGCGCTGGATCTGCTGCGCCGCTTCGACGCGCCGCGTCCGGTGCGCCTGCTGGGAGTGAGGGTGGCCGGCCTGGAGGTGGCGACGCCGTCGGACGCCGAACAGCTCACGCTGCTGGTATAGGCGAGACCCCGGCTAGTACAGCGCGCTGGCCAGGCGCCGGCGCGAGTCGCGGGCGAGCTGGCTGTCGACGCCGAGCTCGTCGAGGATCCCCACCACGACGCGGCGGATGTCGTCCTTGGCGCCGTCGGCACTGGGCAGCGCTCCGATGAGGAGGTCGAGCGCCTTCTCCTGATCGCCGGCGTCAAGCGCGGCGAAGGCGTCGCCGAGCTCGAGCGCCGGCTCGCGCCGCACCAGCGTGATCCGCGCAGCGAGCCCGTCGGCGGCGAAGCTGCCGGGGACCTCCTTGAGCAGGGCGAGGGCCCCGTCGGCGTCGCCGCGGCCGAGCAGGATGCGGGCGAGCGGCACGGCGGCGTCGGCGCGGGAGGGCTCGAGCTCCACCGCTCGGCGCAGGGACTCCTCGTCGCCCTGGGCCACGAGGCCGTCGGTCTCGGAGGGCAGAAGCGAGTCCAGGAAGCTGTTGACGGCCGCGGGCGGCTGGGCGCCGACGAACTCGGCCACGACGCGGCCGTCGCGGAACGCTTTGACCGCGGGGATGCTCTGGATGGCGAAGGCACGCGCCACCTGCGGGTTGGCGTCGACGTCGATCTTGGCCAGCTCCACCTGGCCCGCGCGCTCGGCGACGCCGCGCTCGATCACCGGGCCGAGCTGCCGGCAGGGGCCGCACCACTCCGCCCAGAAGTCGACGACGACCGGGAGGGTGCGCGAGCGCTCGATAACCGCTGATTCGAAGGTGCTGTCGGTGACGTCCATGGTCTTCCCAGATGGTAGCCAGCGGCGCGAGGCTGCTAGATACGAGGGCATGTCCGAGTTCGAGGTGACGCGCAACGGCGTGACGCTGCGCGGCAGCGATGCGGGCGAGGGGCCCGCGGTGGTGCTCGCCCACGGGCTCACCGCGACCCGGCGCTACGTGGTCATGGGCTCCTCGGCGCTGGAGCGCGGCGGGCATCACGTGCTGGCCTTCGACGCGCGCGGACACGGGACGTCGTCGCCCGCGGCGACCCCGGAGGGCTATGGCTACGAGGACCTGGGCGCCGACCTGGAGACGGTGCTCGATCACGCCGGGGTGCACCGGGCGGTGCTGGCGGGAGCGTCGATGGGCGCTCACACCCTGGCCTGGCTGGCCCTGCATCGGCCCGAGCGCGTGGCCGGCCTCGTGATCATCACCCCGGCGTTCAGCGGGACCGAGGACTCCGACCCGGAGCGCCTGGCGCGGTGGGACGCCCTGTCAGACGGCCTGCGCACCCGGGGGATCGACGGCTTTGTCAGCGCCTACGGGGAGCCGAACGTCCCGGAGCGCATGCGCGAGACGGTGATCACGGTCATCCGCCAGCGCCTGGCACTGCACGAGCATCCCGATGCGGTGGCCGATGCACTGCGCGCGGTGCCCCGCTCGCGGCCGTTCGCGTCGATGGAGGACCTGGCCGCAATCGCAGTCCCCACGGTGGTGGTGGCCTCCAACGACGAGGCCGATCCTGAGCACCCCCAGTCGGTGGGCGAGGCCTACGCGGACGCCATTCCGGGCGCCCGTCTGGTCACCGATGAGCCGGGACGCTCGCCGGTGGCGTGGCAGGGCAGCCAGCTGTCGCGGCTGATCGCCGAGGTGGTGGCGGAGGCGGACCGAGGCTAGGCGCCGGCGTGTGCCGGTGCGATCCGGAGGGCGCGGCGGAACAGTACGTCGTCGGCGGAGTCAAACACGTGCTTGCGCACCCAGCAGTCAAAGAGATCGTCGACGTTGGAGTCATAGGCCGCCTGCAGCGCCGGATCCACGGCGTCGACGTCGGGCCCATAGCAATCGATCGGAATGCCCAGGCTGGTGGCGACGGCGTCGCGCAGCGCCTGGCGTACCTCGGGCGGGATGGCCAGCAGCGTCGCGGCGGCAAAGCGCGCCTGCGGCGAGTCCGGCGGATCGATTCGGCGGACGAACTCGGTGGGAGCGGTGGCGGACTTGATCATGGGCGGGCACTTTCTACCCCCAAAGGCGGTGATGTATTCGTCGTATCCGCGGCGTAGCCTCCCCGCCATGGCCGACGCCACCACGGCTGGTTACTCGGGCACTCCGCTCCCACGCAAGCTCGGTATCAAGCCGGACGCCCGCCTGGGGCTGATCGGGGCGCCGCATGACTTCGACGAGGTGCTGGGTGAGCTGCCGCCGGGCGTGACCGTCCGCCGACGGGTGCAGGGCCGCTTCGACGTGCTCGTCGTGTTCGTGCAGACGCGCTCTGAGCTCGAGCGGCGGCTGCCGGCGCTCAAGGAGGCGTTGGACCAGGCGGGCGGCCTGTGGGTGGCCTGGCCCAAGCGCAGCTCGGGCGTCGCCACCGACCTGGGCGACGGGACGGTCCGCGAACTGGGGCTCGCCAGCGGGCTGGTGGACAACAAGGTGTGCGCGATCGACGCGACGTGGTCGGGGCTGCGGTTCGTCTACCGGCTGGCGGACCGCACGCGCTGACCGGTGCCGCCGGTCCCGGGCTTGATCACGTAGACGCGCGCACACCCGAACTGGTGCACGGCGCGCAGGTCGGTCCCCAGCTTGCGGGTGAGGTCGGCGCGGTGGCGGCAGTCGGACACGAGGATCGACGCGCCCGTCGAGCCGACGAAGGCGCGGGCCGCCGCCGCCGGCATGTGCCCGCCGAACAGGCGGTCGGCCTGGCGGGCCTGGGTGGGGTAGTCCCGGCTCCAGTATCCGTGGCCCACCCACACCGCCCGTCCGGTCTGCGAAGGCACCACGGCGGCAAACGGCGTCGGCGCCAGGACGCCGCCGGGCGGCCCGTGCCGAGAGACCCAGTCCAGCGCCTGCGCGTCGGACTGGGGGAGGTAGTACTGCACGAGCTTGCTGCTGTTGGCGGTGCGCACGAACTTGCGGGCGTTGAAGGCCAGGCCCGGGATGGTGATGAGCGCCACCGCCGCCGCGCCGAGGGCCGCGGGCAGGCGCAGGCGGCGCCACCCGCGCACCGCGAGCACGGCGAAGGGGAGGCTGAGGCCCTGCAGCGCGTGGGGCGCGAAGGCGTCGTTGGCGAAGTAGGTGACGAAGCAGGCGCCCACCCAGAGCAGCAGCGCCTGCTCGATGAGGTCGCCGTCGGGGCGCCGGACGCCGAAGGCCGCGATCAGCGCCAGCGGCCCGAACCCGGCGAGCAGGACGATCGCCGGCAGGCGGGCGATGACCTCGTGCTGGCCCGCGAGCCGCCACGCGGCATCGTGATGGGAGAGCAGGTCGTAGTAGAGGAGCGGCAGCCCGGCGCCGATCGCGGGCACCGCCAGTGCCGCCCAGCCGCGCAGACGCCGCACGACCGCCAGGCCCACGTAGATGAGGCCGAGCGTGATCCCCTGCCACGGGTGCAGCCATGAGGCCACCAGTGACGCCAGCGCCGCCAGGATGAGGGGCCGGGCCGCGACGGAATCGTGCCGCGCGCGGCCGGGACCGTGTCGCCCGCCCGTGGTGCCGGCGCTCCCGGGCCCCGGCCGGAGGGCGCGCTCGGTGGCCAGCAACGCCACCGGGACGAGGGCAAGGCCGATCGCGCTGGCGGTGTAGCCCCACAGCTTGTCGGCGGCCAGCAGCTCGTCGCCGAGCAGGTACAGCGAGAAGCGAAACGAGCTCGATGCCCATTGCGTCCAGCTGTAGAGGGCCGCCAGAGGCGTGCAGAGAAACAGCGAGATCGTCACCGCGGACGCCCGGGCCGCGAGCTCGTCGGCGAAGAAGCGCCGCGCCCAGGCCACCGCCGCGAGTCCCATGGCGACGATGGCGACGGCCTTCCACAGCAGGTAGGCCACCGGCAGCGACAGGCCCAGCCGGTACAGCGCGCCGCTGATGGCAAACAGCGGCTGCAGATAGACGTGACCGCCCTCGGAGAAGCTGAACAGATCCGAGGCCAGGCCGCCGTGGGCGCCGGCGTCACGGACCCAGGCCAGGTACTGCAGCTGGTCGGCGCCCAGGACCCCGTCGGCGCCGATCAAGCCGTCGGCGCCGGTGAACCGCGCGTGGAGGTGCCCGGAGTGGACGAGCAGCAGCACCAGCGGGAAGAGGGCCCAGACCGCCAGCCCCGCCAGCATCACCGTCTCCAGCGGCGAGACACGCGGGCCTCTCTGCGGCATGGCGGGCAAGACTAGTGCGCGCCCGCGGGTGCGGGCGCCCGGCCGCTCGGCCCGGCGCCCGCTGCCCGGCCTGCGTCAGGTCAGCCGGCGGTCACGTGATCGGTGCGGTTGACCGCCGCGATGTAGCCGTTGCCGCGGTAGTCCACGGTCACCTTGAGCTTCGCCGGTCCCCGGCTGTGCAGGCGCCGGAAGCTGGCGGAGACGGAGAACCTGCACGTGGGCTGCACCGGCGCCACCACAAACGCCAGTTGGCGACGGCCGTTGAAGAAGCGGACGCCGACGTTGCCCGTGCACCGCTGCGCGGCGGGGATGAACCCCGCGCCGCCCAGCGATCCGGAGGTGGTGAAGTCAAACGGCGAGCGCTTGTCGCGCCCGGGAGAGGTGTGCGCGGTCATCCTCGGGACCGGCCGCTTCGACGGCTCGGTGAAGAAGGTGGCATCCGCGCCCGCCGAGACGACGGCCGAGCCGTGGAAGGCCACGATGCGGTAGTGGAACAGCGTCGCCGGAGCCAGCCCGGTCAGCGTCGCCGACACCGGTACCGGCGTGGTCACGCCGGCGAGGGTCCCGGCGAAGTTCTGCAGCCCGTACGCGGTCGTCAGGCCGTACTGGATGACCCACGTGGTGGTCGCTCCCTCGGGATTGATGACCCCGGTCGGCGTGGCCACCGTCTTACCCACGTTGACCGGCCCGCCGGTGATGACGGCGGCCGGCGGGTGGCCGGTGGTGGTGAACATGCGGTCAGGGCCGGCCACCGCACCGCCGGCATTGCTCGCGTTGAGGCGGTAGTGGTAGGTCGTGCCCGGAGTCAGGCCGGTGACGGTGGTGGTGATCGCGACCGGCTTGGTCCCCGACTTGACCTTGTGCAACGCGCTTGTCGCGCCGTAGGCGGTGGTGGGGCCGTAGCTGAAGTCGTAGAGCGTGGCGTGCCCGTTGGGGTTGATCGTCCCGTTGAGCACCGCGGTGGTGTTGCTGATCTTCGTGGCGGCGCCGGTCGTAATCGACGGAGAGCCCGCCGCGGACGCGATGCCCGCAAACGACAGCCCGATGACCCCGGCCAGGACAAACACCTGCAAAATGCGCCTCATTCATGCCTCCCTCGCGGATAACTGCGGTTTCTATACCGTTGCCCGGTCGGAAGTTGCGCAGGAGCGTCGCACCGGCGTCGCACTCGATAGGTTGTCGCCGGTGATCTTCTACGAACCCGACAAGCGCGATCGGGCGGTGCTGCCCCACGATCCGTTCAAGGCCCTCGTCGCGCCGCGGCCGATCGGATGGGTCTCGACGATGGCGGCGGACGGGTCCATCAACCTGGCCCCGTACAGCTTCTTCAATGCCATCGGAGAGGGGCCTCCGATGCTGGCCTTCTCGAGCAGCGGGGCCAAGGACTCGAGCACGTTCGCCGGCGAGCTGCGCGAGTTCGTCTGGAACCTCGTCACCTTCGACCTGCGCGAGCAGATGAACGAGACGTCGGCGCCACTGCCCCGGGGGCGCAGCGAGTTCGAGCGCGCCGGCCTGGAGATGGCCTCGTCCAGGCTGGTGGCCCCGCCACGCGTCGCCGGGGCGCACTGCGCCATGGAGTGCAAGGTCGTCCACGCCCTCCAGCTCCATGACGTCGACGGTCGCAACGTTGATCAGCACCTCGTCATCGGGCAGGTGGTGGGGGTCCACCTCGACGAGTCGGTGATCGTCGACGGCACGGTCGACACGGCCCGGCTGCGCCCGGTGGCGAGGCTGGGAGGCCCGGCCGACTACGCCGTCGTGGAGGGCGTGTTCCGGATGACCCGGCCGACGCAGTAGCGGTCCGCCTCCGCATCGGCCCCGGAGGCGGGGCAACGCATGGGGAAGGATTTCGGTGGCGCGGGCGTCGGGAGGATCTAGATGGCGGTGGTGATCTCTGACCGGCTGCTCGAAAGCAGCGACCGGCTGCTCGATGCCGAGGCCGACGACCAGCTCGTGAGGCTGGTCGGAACCGGCCACGAGGCAGCTTTCGCCGCCATTGTCCGCCGCTACGAGCGCGAGCTGCAGGCCCACGCCCGCCGGCTGTCGGCTGACGGGAGGGGGGAGGACGCCGTCCAGCAGGCGTTCCTCAACGCATTTGCCGCGTTGCAGAGCGGCCGTGAGGTGCGCCACCTGCGCGGCTGGCTACACCAGATCCTTCGCCACGAGGTCACGCGGGCGCGGGTGCCCGTCGAGGCGCCACTCGAGGCGACCGTGGCCTGCGGCGAGACGCTGGAGGACACTGTGGCGCGCCGCGCGAGCGCGCACGCGGCGCTGGCGGAGCTCAGCGCCCTGCCCGACCGCCAGCGAGACGCCCTGCTCGGCACCGCGGTGTTCGGCTTCCCGCGCGCCCACGTCGCGCGCACGATGGGCCTGTCGGAGGGTGCGGTGCGCCAGCTCGTGCACCGGGCGCGGTTGCGGTTGCGCGAGGCGGCCACCGCCGTCATGCCGTTCCCGCTGGTCAAGCTCTTCGGCGCGGCGCGCTCGGGCATCGACGCCAACCCCGAGGCTGCGCTGGGCGCAGGCACCGCCGCCTCCGCCGCGGCCTCCGGCGGGCTGGCCATCAAGGTCGGAGCGCTCCTGGCCTCGGGCGCCCTCGCCACCGGCATCGCCGTCACGCAGACCTCACCATCGCACCACCATGCCGGCGCGACCGCGGTCCACCACCACGAGCTGCCGCACGCGGGCGCGGCGCGGCACGTATCGCCGGCGGCGGCGGCGCCCGCGGTCCCGGCGTTCACGACCGACCGCCTTCGCCCAGGCGACCACGGGGCGGTCGCGGGTGAAGATGGGCGCGCGCACGGCGGGCGCGGACACCTGTCGGGGACTCGGTCCGGGCACAACGGCCCGGGGGCCGGCCGCGAGGGTGGCCACGGCCATGACGGGGCGCCGGTCGGCCGTGGCGACGACGGTTCCGGGCGTTCCCCCGGCGGTGCCCCCGCAGGTGGGGACCACGGGGGCGGCTCGTCGTCCAGCTCCAACTCTGGCTCTGGGTCTGATGGCGCCAGCTCCGGCGGCGGACGCAGCGGGTCGGGCTCGGGCAGCGGACACTCCGGAGGCTCGGGATCGTCCTCGGGGTCGGCCACGGGCTCGACGGGCTCGGGCTCGGGCGACGGCGCCAGCTCGTCGGATAGCGGCGCCGGAAGCGGACACTCCTCCGGAGGCGGCAGCGCGAGCTCGACGGGCAGCGGCGCCGACACGACCTCGTCGCCGGGCTCCTCGGGCTCGGCGTCGGCGGCGACGGCCACCGGGGACGAGGCTTCGGGCGACCACGACGCCGGCTCCGGGGGCGGACAGGGCAACGGCAACGTGGTCAACCTGGGCAGCGACAGCTCGCAGACGCCGAACTCCGGCTCGGGCTCTGGCAGCGGGAAAGAAAATTCGCGCGGGTCGCGTGACCTTTCCGGCTCGTCGGACTCTTCCTCCTCGTAACCCCCCGGATGTGCCGCCGCCAGGACGCGGCGGCGAAAAAGGAGGAACTCCTCGATGCGAAGGATCCTGTTCACCATCCTCGCCAGTAGCGCGCTGACGGCAGCAGTGCCGGCGGCGGCCCTGGCGCACGATGGCTCCGACCACCATCACAAGCGTCACCACCACGTGCGCGTGCGCCACGAGAAGTTCGTGGGCCACCGTCACAACGGCGACCACCGTCACAACGGCGACCACAACGGCAACATCGGCAACGCGCCGACGGCCGGCACCGTGACCTCGTTTGCCAACAACGTGCTCACCATCACGTTGACCAACGGCAACACCGTCAGCGGCCTCGTGACCAACGGCACCGAGGTGAGGTGCGAGAACGCCGAGGACAACGACAACAATGGTGACAACGACGTCGAGCATGGCGACCGGGTCAGCGACCATGGTCCCGGCGGCGGCGACAACGGTGGCGACAACGGTGACCGCGGCGACGACAACGGCAACCGTGGCGACGACAACGACAACGACAACATGTGCGCCATTACGCCGGGCATGGCCGTCCGCAATGCCGAACTGCGCATCAACGGCGCCGGCTCATTCTGGGACGAGGTCGAGCTGATCAGCACCAACTCGATGCAGTCGTAGTTCCGGGCGGGCGAGTCCGGCTCCCCCGGACTCCGTTTGCGCCGCATTCCCGGGTGGGCTTCTTGCCCCGCCCCCACACCCGGGACTTCGCGCGCATCGGAGCCGGGGAAGCCCGACCCGCACTGGGGAGGACACCTGGCGGTCCGGTCTACCGGACCGCCACCTTTCCGTTTGGAGGCAGGTCGTCCGGTGGGGCGGGCGGTCGGTCAGGACTCCTGGAGGAAGGAGATCAGCGCCGCCGCCACCTCGCGGGGCCGGTCCTCCACCAGGAAGTGGGAGGCGTCCACTCCGCGCCCGGTGACCTCGGGCGCCCACGGCCGCCACACCGCCAGCACGTCGTCATAGAAGACGGGGAGAGCCCCTCGTGCGCCCCATAGGCACAGCACCGGACACTCGATCTCACGCCCGCGGTCGGCCTCGTCGAGTTGGCGATCGACGGTCGCCCCGGCTCGATAGTCCTCGCAGATCGCGGCGACCGCGGTGACGTCATCCAGTTGGCGGCGGTAGGCGGCCATCACCTCGTCGGGGTAGGCCTCGGCGTCCGTGCCCAGGCCGATCATCAGCAGGTGGTAGTCGAAATAGGCGTCGGGGTCGCCGGCGATGAGGCGCTCGGGCAGCGGCACGGGCTGGGCCAGGAAGCCCCAGTGCCAGTAGGCGAGGGCCAGCTTGTCGTCGGCACGCGCCCACACCTCAGCGGTGGGCACGATGTCGAGAACCGCCAGCGCGCTCACCCGCTCGGGGTGGTCCAGGGCCATCCGGTAGGCGACCCGGCCGCCACGATCGTGTCCGGCGACGGCGAAGCGCTCGTGGCCGAGCGATGCCATCGCCTGCACCTGGTCGAGGGCCAGCGCGCGCTTGGAGTGGGGGACATGATCGGCGGCGGGAGCGGGCCGGAACGAGTCCCCGTAGCCGCTGAGGTCGGCGACGACGACCGTGAAGTGCTCGGCCAGCAGCGGCGCCGAGGCATGCCACATCAGATGCGTCTGCGGGTAGCCGTGCAGAAGCAGGAGGGGAGGGCCCTGGCCGCCGACCATGGCGTGGATGGTGCCCCGCTCGGTGGGCAGATCATGGGCCGTGAAGCCGTCGAACACGCGACAACCGTAGTCGTTCAATCGTTGAGATCGAGCACGGAGATCGGGGGCTCGGCCGTCGAGCCACCCTCCGTGGCGACGATCGCGGTGCCGATGGCGAAGAACTCGATCACGTGACTGCCCCAGCCGTGGCTCTTTTCTGTGAGCGTGACTCCGACGATGCCCTCGGCGCTCAGCTCCTGGGCCTCGGTCTGCATCCGCTGCATGGCCAGCTCGCGCGCGTCGTACAGCGCCTGGGTGTAGTTGGGCAGCTCGACGTTGCGGCCGGTCTGCGACATCGTGCGCAGCGGGCCCCGGCGGCCGACGTGGTAGACGCAGCTGCCCATGACCATCCCCACCGGCCGGTGGCCGGTGCGCAGCAGCGTCCAGAACTCCTGCCCGGAGAGGTCGCTCTGGAACGGCCGCCCGTTCGGCGCGCGGTGCATGACCCCGTCGCGGTGCTTGACCGCCGTGCCGATGGCGATGAACTCGGCCATGTTGGCGCCCCACTCGTACCGGCCGATGTCGAGGCGGACGCCGACGATCCCGTCCGCTCCGAGCTGATCGGCCTCCTCCTCCATCCGGGTCATGGCCAGGTGACGCGCGCTGTACATCGCCTGCGTCAGCACATCGAGCTCGCGGCTGCTCGTCGGCGCCGCCGCCTGGAAGCCGATGTGAAAGATCGAGCTGCCGACGACCAGGCCCACGGGGTCAAAGCCCGCCTCGGTGACGAGCAGGAACTCGTTGACGCTCAGGTCCGAGGTGAACAGGCCCTGTCGGTTCTGTTCCAGGCGCTCGCGCCCGGACTCAGGAATGCCCTCGAGTGACCCTGGTTCGTACTCGCTCACTGTGCCCTCATTCGAACGGTCGGCTTGACGGTGAACTGCGACGGTCCCGGAGCGGGGCGGACGGCGGTGCCCGCCGCGTGCATGGTGATGACCCAGCCCCGGCGTTCGGCGTCACCGCGACCGGAGACGTAGTAGGGGAGGCCCAGCCGTCCGCGGTTCCACCCGCGGTACGGGGCGGTCTGCAGCGATGAGGCGAGCGCCAGCTTGTCCCGTTGGACCGAGTGCTCCAGGGTCACGCCCACCGCGCCGGCGCCGCGCGCGTCCGCCACCTGTCCCGTGATCTGAGTGCGCACCGACTCGCGGGCGAGCCGAAACGCCTCGCTCAGCTCGCCCAGTTCGCGGTTGCGCCAGCGCGTCCGCCCGCGCTCGAGGCGCTCGGCCACCGGGGCCGAGGCGAACATCACGGCGGTCGCGGCCAGGAACCCGACCGGCTCCTGGCCGCCCTCGCGCAGGCGCCAATAGTCCTGCACCGACAGGTCGGTCATGACGGGCTGATTGGTCGCGGCCGAGCCGGGAAGACCGACGGCGGTGCCGGTGACGGCGTACTCGATCGTGCCCTGGCCGAGATCGTGGTCGCTGCGGTGCAGGCGGACGCCAACGACGAGATCGGCGTTGACCTGGAGCGCCTCCTCGCGGAGACGATCCAGCGCCCGGCGCCGAGCCGTGCGCCAGGCCTCGGAGAGCACGTCGAGCTCACACACCTCGGTCGTGTGCCAGCGGTAGGTGCGAAGTTGCCACATCGACGGCTCCGTGAACCGGTTGACGTAGCCGGCGGGCTGCGTGTTGTAGTACGCCATACCGGTCCCGCCAGAGACCGTCTCGCCGGCCGGGAGCGCCGGGAGGTACTGGTAGCCGGTGCGGATGACACTGGCGCCCATCACCTGCGCGAGCGGCTGGGGGCCCATCCGGCGCAGCAGCGCGAATTCGTTGACCGACAGGCCACTGGTGAACATCGACGCGTCGGCGCCGAGGTCGCGCAGGCGCTGCTCGGCGCTGAGTGGAATTCCGCCGCTCTCGATCCGCCGCAGCGCTTCGTCCCGTTCCGGGTCGTTGTCATCTCCGCGGTTGAAGAATCCCACCCTCAGCTCCCTGGCGACGCGGCCGCGGTCTGCGTGCGCGGGCCGCCGTCGCGCCAGATCCTGGCATATCTCGCGGCGCAGGGGTTGCAGTGGTGGGCGGGCGCTCACCGATGAGGGCTCCTGCAGCCGGCTCTCCGCCGCGGGCTCAGGCGGTGCCGTTGGCCCCGCTGTCGGCGGTCCGCGTCGCGGGTGGAGGCTGGGCGGGGCTGTAGTAGCACTCCTGCCCTCCGGGCACGCCGCTGTCGGGACGATCGGCGACCCAAGCGCCCTCGTGGGCGGGGCACTGCGCCGGCATCGGCTGCCACCACTCCACCCAGTGGGCATCCGCGTAGGCGTCGGGCTGGCCCGGGCAGTTGCTCGCGGGCCGGCCGGTGAGGGCGCAGAAGCTCGCACGCGGTCGGCCGCCGGAGTCCACCAGCGCCGAGTCCCAGCTGTGCAGGGTGGGCAGGCTCTGTCCGCCGACGTACACGACGCCGTCGGCCAGCTGGCAGGGCGCGCTCGCCGTGCAGGTCGTGGCGCCGAGCGCGAACTGGTACCAGAACAGCTGGGTGACGCCCACCACGCCATGCGCGGTCGGCGCGGCGACGCCGGCCAGCTCACGCCACACCTGCCCTCCGAGGGCCTGGGCGGCCGGGTTGCCGTCGACAAGACAGCCGAAGGTGTCGTCCGCCGCGTCCGCCGCTTCCGCGCTTCCGCCGTGTGGCAGGTGACACCGTCGGGGTGGTTGGCATCCCGGCGGGTCCCGGAGTCCAGGTGCACCCCGGACTCGGTGACCCAGACATGAGCGGCCGCACCGGCGGCGTACCGGTCGTTGAGCTGCGCCAGCGTGGTGACGAACCCGCGCAGGTCCGCGGTGCCCTGGGCGGTGGGGTCGGTGTAGTCGTGCACGGCCCAGTCGGTGGGCATGGCCGTGGGGTTCACGCCCGGCTGCACGCAGCCGCCGTAGCCGCGGGCGCAATGGACGATCTCATACAGCGATTGGTAGTAGCCCGGATAGGGCGTTGCCCGAGGATCGGCCAGGCTCGCATGCCCGGCGTCCAGATAGCTGAGCTTCTCCGGGGCGCCCAGCGTCAGCGCGGCCATCGTCACCATCGGGAAGCCGGGAACGGTCTGATGCAGCGCGTTGGCCTGGGTCTGGGCCAGATACCACAGCATCGCCGCGCGCCACGCGCCTGAGCATGCGGCCGGCTCGGTGGTGGAGGCCGGGCACGAACCGGGGCCGCCGGTCGGAGCCGCGGCCAGCCCCGGCGTCTGGTCAGGCTCGTTCCAGGCCTCCACGTCCACCGGCATCCCGGTGGTCTGGCGCGCTGCCCACAGGGCCTGCAGCGCCAGGTTGACCCCACAGGCGTAGTCCCCGGCCTGTGCCGGATCGGCGGGGTCCGGCACGGTCGGCGTCCCGCCGACGCCCGTGCCGACGGCAAAGGTGATCTGCGCCACCAGGCCGTCGGCCCGGGCCTGCCTGAGTTGGCCCAGGAGCGTGTTCCACGCGGTCGCACCCGCGGTGTAGGCGGGGGAGGGCGCGCACGCCGTCCCGTCGAAGGAGCCGCGGGCGTCGTAGGGGACGAAGAACCGGACGCGCCCACGCGGGCCGAGCACCTCCGAGGCGAACTGGCGCCCGGCCGGCGTGGCCGCGGCGGCCAGGTAGTCACCCGAGATCCCGAATCGCGATGTCGCGGGCGCAGCCTGCGCCTGCGGCCGCCGTGCCGTGCGGGGCCCAGGAACGGGATGTCCGCCCCCGGCGATCGGGGCCGCAGCCAGCGCAGCGGTCGCGATCAGCGCCAGAAGCAGACACCGGCAGCCGACCACTGCACCGGGCGCGCGCCGGCGGCGGCTCGCGTTGCGGTGGGAACGGAACACCACGACGTCCTCGACCCTACAAGGGCGGCCCGGTGCCCATCCTCAGCGCAGATCAACCGCCACGGCAGTCACTCGTGGGTGAGACCGTCACTCAGGTGACAAACGCCCCGAGCCACTCCTCGAACGTCGGCCCGGCGAGCGTCGCGTCGGGGCCGGGGAGCAGTCCGCCCCGCTCGTTGAGCTCCTGGTCGGGGTCCTCGGGGTTGCTGAGCTCCTCGATCGCCAGCGAGTCGCCGCGCCGCGCGACGACCAGTCTCGCCATCGCGGCCAGCCGCTCCTCACGCGGTCCGGCGATCTCCGAGATCGCGCCCGCTCCGGCGGCGGCGAACCGCTCCGGATCGGAGGCCAGCGCGGCGAGCTCCTCGGCGACCGAGCGGGCCGCGACCAGCTGCGTGCGCATCACCGGCACCCGGCTGACGTCGCCCTGGCGGCCCCAGTCGACGAGTTGTTCGACGAACTCGTGAAACTGCGACGCGCGCAGGATGTGAGTCGGCATCGGGCCGGCGAGGTGAGCGCGCTCATGGGCGATCTTGGCGGCCCCGTAGCCGCCGCTGAAGCGATCGGTGCCGATGATCGAGACGGCGACGATCCGCTGCACGCCGGCCTGCTGGCCGAGCTCCTGGAGGTTGCGCGCCGAGGTGGTGAAAAACTCGGTCGCGGCCTGCTCCTCGGGCGAGGGGCCTGTGGCGGCGTCAATCACTGCCTCGACGCCGGCGAGCGCCTCGGCCAGACCCTCTCCGGTGATCACGTCGACGCCGCGGGAGCGTGCGATCTCGACCACGTCGTATCCCTGCTCTCTCAGCACCGCGACGGCGTGGCTACCGACCCGTCCCGTTGCCCCCGCGACTGCGATTCTCGTGCTTGTCTGCATCTCAGTTCTCCTTCATGGGCCGGCGCTGGTGACACCGGCCGAATTTCGTGTCTCATGGCGGTAGACACGCGGCCATCAGGAGATGTGACGGCCAGACGAGGCGCCGGCGTCGTTACGGCGGGGCGGGGCGGCGGGGGCGCCACGCGCGTTGTGCCGGGCACGACAATAGGTGGGGTGCGAGGAGCGTGAAGCGATGCTGATCTACTCAATGGGCGTCTCGGTGGACGGCTCATCGCCGACCGCGACGGCGTGTTCGGGTGGACGGTCTGGTCGACGAGTTGCGCATGTTCCGCAATCCGGCGATCGTCGGTGGCGGCACGCCGTTCCTGCCGCCGGTCAGCGAATCCGTTGAGCTCGACCTGATCGAGAGCACGACATTCGGCTCGCGCGTGGTCTGCGAGCGCTACGGGCGTGCTCGGGAAGGGTCGAGCTGATGCCGGGAAATCATCATCATCAATGCTCGATAATCGGGCTTATGTCTACTGCGGGTGAAATCGGGCGACGCCGCTGGCGGTCGTAGCTGCGCCAGATCTCGTCATAGACGTCCTGGGCGGCGAGGAACGGCGCCAACGCGTCCGCATCGTCCCAGCCGTAGCCCTCGAGCATCTGGTGCACCGCGTGCTCGGTTGCGCCATGGATCCGGAAACTGCCGACGTAGCTGGCAAGGTCCCAGTGCACCGGTCCGCGGAACGTGTCTTCGAAGTCGTTCCAGATGCGGCGGCGCGGCGTGCACAGCAGGTTGCGCAGCGAGACGTCTCCGTGTAGCGCCTGGGTCGGAAGGCGTGATTCGAAGACGGCGGGCCCGAGCATCCCCAGCTGCTCACGCAGCGACGCGATCGCCTTGCGCTCCTGAGCGCCGGCCGGCCGGAGGTGGCCCAGCAGGCGCTCGATGTCCTCGCGCAGCTCCCGGAGCCCGCCCAGTTCGCCCTCGAAGAGCCGCAGCTGATCGTGTAAGGACCGGAGCATTCGGCCCAGCCCGCGCGGGTCCTCAAACCCGGCCGCGGGTTGGGTCTCGGGAGGCGGCTGCACGTCGGGGATCCACTCGGTGAAGGTCATCCACAGGCCGTCGTGGCAATGCGGCCCCGGCGCGATCAACGGGCTCGGTGAGACGGCCAGGCCCGACGGTGCCAGGAACTCGAGCACCGAGACCTCGCGCGAAAGCCACCTGCGCGGATCGTCGTGGAGCGCCACCGTCCCGGTCATCACGCGAGCGACCACCGGCGCGGGACACAGATGCACGAGCACATTGCTCGCCGAATGGATGACGACAGCCTCATCCAGCTTCAGCCCGCACGCATACGCAACCGCGGCGGCGGCCGTCACCGCGCGTTGCTCGAGCGCACCGACCATCCCGGGCAATCTCGCACACCCGATCACGACACGAGCGTCTACCAGCGCGGCGGGCGGTCACCGCCTGCCGCGCCTGCCGTGGCGCCTGTCCGGACCTGGAAAAGGCGACAAACCCCGGTCGCCCACGTGGGCGTGGCACGAAAACCAGGTGGGGCATGGAATCGGTGCCAGACGTCGACGCGCCTGGGTGGTTTGTGCCGCAGTCCAGGTTGCCCAGCGCCCCTCCGCCCGCTGCCCGCCCGCCTGAGTCGCGTCATCGCGGAGGCGGCTCGCCTGCCCATCTCGCGGCTTAAACTGGCGGTGTGACGGCCCGCGTCACCGACTGGGGGCTCGCGGCTGACGCGGGTCGAGCTGCGCCGCGATCCGGACCTCGGCGCCCCCCTCTCCACGCTCTGGAGCAGCTTCGTCTGATCAGGCGATCCGGTCGAGCTGCGCCAGCTCTCCCTCCGGGATCCGCAGCGCGGCGGCTCGTACCAGAGGCCGCTGTGTCCAGGGACAGCCCGTCCCTGGATGCGGTCTGCCGCGCCTCTATCCTCAGGCCATGGATCGCGAAGGGCTGGCGGATTTCCTCAGGCGCCGGCGTGATGGGCCGGAGCCCGTCGTGTTCACCGCCGCGCCGAACTCGGAGGACGCCGAGCGGCTCGAGCTGCTGTCGGTGATCGGCTCACAACAGTTCTCGGGCGTGAGCGAGCTCGCCTCATGAGGCCCGAGGAGCTCGCCAACCTCGCCCATTTGCGCCGCGCCCGCGATCGCATCGACCGCGAGTACTGGCGCCCGCTCGAGGTCGCCGAGCTTGCGCGCACAGCACTGATGTCGACCGCGCACTTCTCGCGGCAGTTCCGCGCCGCCTACGGCGAGACCCCCTACGCGTACCTGATGACGCGGCGCATCGAACGGGCGCAGGCGCTGCTGCGCCGCGGCGACCTGACCGTCACCGAGGTCTGCCTGGACGTCGGCTGTACGTCGCTGGGCTCCTTCAGTGCACGCTTCACCGAGTTGGTCGGCGAGACGCCCACGGCCTATCGGGCTCGTGATCACAGCGCGCTGGCCAACGTGTCGGGCTGCGTGGCCAAGGACGCCACCCGCCCGCTGCGCAAGAAGAGCAGGAGTGGACAAACGCCTGCAGCGCTCGCTCCCTAACGTTGCCGGCATGAACATCACGCTCTCTCAATGCTTCGTCCTCGTCCACGACCCCGAGCTCGCGCTGGGCTTCTACCGCGACACCCTCGGGCTGGAGCAGCGCAGCGATGTCGTGCGCGAGGACTTTCGCTGGGTCGTCGTCGGTGCCGCCTCTCAGCCCGGAGTCGCGATCTGCATCACCAACTACCTCAACGGCAGCCCCGCCGACATCGACGCGCTCGGTGCCCTCATCGCCAAGGGCGCGCTCAACGGCGTGCACTTCCAGGCCGACGACCTCGACGCCGCCTTTGAGAAGGTGCGCGCCTCGGGCGCCGAGATCGTCCAGGAGCCCACCGAGCAGCCGTGGGGCACGCGCGACTTTGCCGTGCGCGACCCGTCGGGCAACCTGGTCCGCGTCGACCAGCCGCCCGCCGCCTGGTCCTGACACAGCCGTCAATCTACGCTGGGTACGGTGCCAGGACAGACCGACCCTACGACGCACAGATTCACGGCCGAGGACGGCCTCACGCTGGCCTACCACGAGATCGGCGGCGGACCGCCGGTGGTCCTGCTGCACGGCTACATCTCCGCCGCGCTGGACACCTGGATGCGCAGCGGCGCCGCCGGCGGGCTGCTGGCCGCGGGGCGGCGGCTGATCATGCCCGACATGCGCGGCCACGGTGAGAGCGCCACGCCGCATGATCCAGATGCCTACCCGCCGG
This sequence comes from uncultured Actinomycetota bacterium, assembly GCA_963758035.1. Taxonomy (GTDB): domain Bacteria; phylum Actinomycetota; class Thermoleophilia; order Solirubrobacterales; family Solirubrobacteraceae; genus Palsa-465. The sequence continues at coordinate 1,332,918 of CAVWTW010000006.1, read as the reverse complement.
ATGCGCTCGTCCGCGATGCCCAGACCCTCATCGCGCACCTCGGTCTCATCGACTACGACCTCGCCGGCTACTCGCTCGGCGCCCGCATTGCGGCTCGGCTGATGGCGTTGGGCGCGCGTCCGGGGCGCGCCGTGCTCGGAGGCACCGGGCTTGACCCGATCGTGCACGCGGCCGGCCGCGGCGAGAATTACCGCCGGCTGTTCGCCGGGTTTGGCACGTTTGCGCCCGGCACGCCCGAGGCCCAGATGCAGGACCACATGACCAGCATCGGCGCGGATCCGATCGCCCTCAGCCACGTGCCGGACACCTTCGTCGATACCCCGCGCGAGGCGCTGGCGGGAGTGGAGGTCCCCACGCTCGTCATTGCCGGCCAGGACGACACCGCCCGCGGCTCGGTAGAGGAACTCGCCGCCGTGCTGCCCCGCGGCCGCCTGCGCCGTGTGCCCGGCGATCACCTCACCGCGCTCCTCGGTCCGCAGTTCAGAGACGAGCTCGCCGCATTTCTCGCCGGCCACGACTCGGCCTAGGCGCGACCCGCGCCCGGCCGGGCGGCTGGACAGCTCCGTTAAGATCAGGGAGATGCATCACAGCGAACTCGTGTGTGGGTGGTGGCTGCGCCTCTAGCGCAGCCTTGCTGATCTCTGTCAACGGGCTGCTTGCGAGCGCCCGTTGCCACACCACACCACGGATCTGCGCTCACAGCGGCTCTCCCCAAGGAGCATGCGCATGTCCCAGACCCTCTCAGTCAACCCAGGCATCGACGCCGCGCTCGTCGACGCGCGTTCGCGCTCGACGCAGATCGAAGCGGCGCTGTTGGAGGACCCCAGTCCGTTTCGCGTCCTGACCGGCGACCGGCCGACCGGTCCGCTTCACCTCGGGCACTACTTCGGGACCCTCCTGAACCGCGTGCGGCTGCAGGATCTGGCGGTGGAGACGATGGTGCTGATCGCCGACTACCAGACCATCACCGACCGAGACAGCCCGGCGTCGCTGCCCAGCGACGTCGAGGAACTGGTGGCCGACTATCTCGCCGTCGGAATCGACCCCGAGCGATCGACGATTTTCGCCCACTCTCAGGTCCCGGAGCTCAATCAGCTCATCATCCCGTTCATGAGCTTGGTCAGCGTCTCTGAGCTCGCCCGCAACCCGACGGTCAAGGAGGAGCAGGCCGCTGCCGGACTCCCGGTGGCCTCGGGCCTCCTGTTCACGTATCCCGTCCACCAGGCCGCGGACATCCTCTGCTGTCACGGCAACGTGGTGCCGGTCGGCAAGGATCAGCTGCCCCACCTCGAGCTCACGCGCATGATCGCCCGGCGGTTCAACCAGCGCTACAGCCCGAGCGCGCCCTACTTCGCCGAGCCCGAGGCGCTGCTCAGCGAGGTGCCGGTCCTGCTGGGCACAGACGGGCAGAAGATGAGCAAGAGCCGCGGGAACGCGATCGCCATCGGCGCCTCGGCGGATGAGACGGCTCGCCTCATCAAGGGCGCCCGGACTGATTCGGCGCGCCGGATCACCTACGAGCCTGTCGCCCGTCCCGGAGTGTCCAACCTGGTCCTGCTCGCCGCTCTCTGCCAGCAACGTGATCCGCACGAACTGGCTGACGAGATCGGCGACGGCGGCGCCGCCGGCCTCAAGCGGGTGGTCACCGAGGCCGTCAACGAGCGGATGCGAACCATCCGGGCACGCCGCAGGGGCCTGATCGAGGATCGCGGGTACCTGCGCCGGGTGCTGCGCGACGGCACCGATACGGCGAAGGCAATGGCCGCGGACACGCTGGCCACCGTCCAGCGGCTCATGCACACCGCCTACTGACCGTGGCGGCAGGTCTGGCCGGCGTGGCGACGAACCGAGGCGATAGGCTGCGCGCCTGCGTGAGCCGGCGCGCCACCGCGCCGGCGCCCTTTGCGTCTGCCGCCGTCCCCAATCCGCCCCCGTCCGATGACCCATCGTCAACGCGTCATTGCTCGTCTCCTCGCCCCCGCGCTCGTCGCTGCCGCGGTGTTATGTCAAGCGGCGCTCCCCGCCAACGGCGCCGGACCCGGCGGCGCCGCGATCGGCTCCTCCCCGCCACCGAGCCGAGCCTCGGGTGGCGCGGGGCTCGAGGGCGGTGGGCTTGCCCCGGTGGCCTCCACCCCGACCAACATCCCTCCCCCGCCCAGCAAGCACGCCAAGGGCAAATGGCTCAAGGCCGTTGCGGTCACGGAGTACTGGCCCGCGCCGGAGTCGTGGTTCGTCGGCAAGATGGTGACCGCGCCCGGGCTCCCCGGCCTGCACCGCATCGATTGGCTCTACTCGGCCACCGGTCTGTCGATGGAGGGCTCCGGCATCGGGCTGGACGGACGGACCTACCACATCGATGCGCTCGGCGACGGCGGATGGGTGACGTCGAAGGGCGCCGCGACCTCGCCGTCCAACGGTTGGTCGGCCGGAGCGCCGTATTGGCGCGCGGGCGGCTTCTGGCGCAACAAGAAGCGCGCGGTCACCTTCCCGCTGGACACCGGCGGCTGGTCCAACGGCCGCGGCGCCAAGTACGTGCCGCTGCGCGACGTGACCTTCGCCGCCGGGATCTCGCTGCCACTGCGCTACTTCCAATCGATCGCCGTGGACCCGAAGGTCATTCCGCTCGGCAGCCGCGTCTATGTGCCGGCATACCGCAACGACGGCTTCGGGGGCTGGTTCGTCGCGCAGGACACCGGCGGCGCGATCAACGGCCGCCACATCGACGTGTACCGGCCGCCGCCGTCGAGCGCCCTCGACGTCGGCCAGTCGCTCACCGGGCAGCGCGTCTTTGTCATCAAACCCAAGCACTGAGGAACTAGACTCACAGCCATGCCCAAGCAGCAGCGAACGATGCGCGTCGAGCAGCGTAGCCAGCTCGCCGCGATGCAGCAGATGGAGAGCCGCAGCGACGAGGAGCTCGAGTCCGAGACCAAGTTCAAGGCGGCCGCGCAGGCCATCCTCGGCGCACGCGCGGCGGAGCGCTACGACGCCAAGGCGGCCCGCGCCCACTTCCAGCGCGCGATCGCCGCCGCACGTCCGCAGGAGCGGTTGCAGCTGCGCCGGATGGCCGACGCCTCGCTGGCCCTGGCCGAGCGCCGGGCCGACGACCTCAAGCGCGCCACCGAGCGCCTCGGGGTCGAGGCGCCCACCAACCGTCAGCTGCGCGGGCTGAAGTTCATGGGCCTGGTGGCCCCGCCCAAGAGCGCCGGCACGGTGGCCCGTGTCCGCGGCGTGCTCATCATCATCGCCCTCGTCGTGGCCGTCCTGCTCCTGGGCTTTGGCATCGTCAGCCTGGTGGCACTGGCCACCGGCGGCATGTCGCTCGATCTGCGGATCTTCTGGGGCTTCGTGCTCGTCGTCGTGGCGATCGGTGTGCTCGCCTTGTTCGGGCGACGCCGACAACGCAAGGCCCAGGCCGACCGCGCCGAGCAGGTCGCGGCGCGCGGTCGCTGAGCCTGACGGGTTTGGGCCGCCGTGTGCGGACGCTATAGCCTGGCCACGCCCGATCCGGGCGCGCTGCGAGCCCGTTTTCCGATCGGCGAGTCCGTCGAGGTGAGGACGCGCTACAACGTCGCCCCGGGCGACGACGTCCTCGCCGTGACCACCGATCGCGAAGGGCAGCCGCGCGGAGACATGCTGCGCTGGGGACTGGTGCCGTCGTGGGCCAAGAGCCCCGACACGGGTCTGAAGATGATCAACGCCCGCCTGGAGACCGCGACCGAGAAACCGGCCTTCCGGCGCGCTTTCGAGCGCTTCCGCTGCCTGATCCTCGCCGACGGGTTCTACGAGTGGCGGCGGGGGCCGAGCCCGACCGGTGGCCCCAAGCAGCCGTTTCACATCACCCGCGGCGACGGGCAGGCGTTCGCCTTCGCTGGGCTGTGGTCGATCTGGCACGCCGAGGACGGCGGCACGCTGCGGACCTGCACGATCCTCACCACCGCCGCCAACTCGGCGATCGCGTCGCTGCACGACCGGATGCCGGTCATCCTCGATCCCGGCGCCGAGTCAGCGTGGCTGGACACCTCGACGCCGCGCTCGGAACTGCGCGAGATCCTCGCCGGCCTGCCGCCGCAGTCAACCGCGGTGGCGGAGGTCGGCTTCGCGGTCAACGACGCGCGCTACGACGGCCCGGAGTGTCTGGCGCCGCCGCCGCCCCGCGTCCAGGAAGCCCTCTTCTAGACCCGGGCGCCTACTGCTCGGGGGCGGCGAAGGTGAGGCCGCCGAGCTCGACCGCGCCGCGCGTGACCGAGGTCGGAGCGCCCTTGGCCTGAGACGCCTTCTGGGCGGCGCCCTTGGCGGGCTGCCGGGGAGTCTCGCTGAGCCAGTCGGTGAAGGCATCGGCCGCCATCGGCCTGGAGACGTGGTAGCCCTGGGCGAGATCGCAGCCCAGCACGGCAAGATGCGCGAGCGTCGGGCTGTCCTCGACTCCCTCGGCGATCACGTTGAGCCCGAGGTCGTGACCGAGGTTGATCGTGGAACGCACGATGATCAGGTCGCTCTCGTTGCGCATCATCGGCGAGACGAACGACCGGTCGATCTTCAGCTCGTCAATCGGCATCTTGCGCAGGTTGGCCAGCGAGGAGTAGCCAGTGCCGAAGTCGTCGACCGACAGACGCGCCCCGAGTCTGCTCAGTCGGCTCACCGTGCCGAGCGCCCGCTCCGGGTCAGACATGATCATGCTCTCGGTGATCTCGAGCTGGAGTGCCTCCGGCGGCAGGCCGTAGGTGCTCAGCAGGCGCTCGATCTCCTTGGGCAGATCGTGATCGAGCAGGTTACGCACCGACAGATTCACCGCCACCGACATCTCGCGCCCGTCCTTGCGCCAGGCGGCGCATTCGGCGATGGACCGCTCGAGCACGTGCCGCGTCAGCGGGCCGATGAGGCCGGTCTGCTCCACGGTCTGCACGAAGGCGCCGGGCGGGATGAGGCCGTGCTCAGGGTGCTGCCAGCGCACCAGGCCCTCGGCTCCACGTACGCGCCCCTCGTCGAGGTCGATGATCGGCTGGTAGTGCACGACGATCTCGTCCTGCACAAGCGCGTGCCGGATGCCGCTCAGGACGCCCAGCCGGCGCTTGGAGTGCTGGTTCTGATCGGCGGTGTAGATCTTGAACTCGGTCTGGGTCTCCTTGGCCGCGTACATCGCGATGTCGGCGCACCGCAGCAGCGCGTGGGAGTCCTCGCCATCCTGGGGAAAGCGAGCCACGCCCACGCTGGCGCCGACCTCGAGGGACAGCTCGTCGATCATGAACGGTTGGCTGACGGACTTGAACAGGCGCGCCATCACGACGTCCAGGACAGCCGTGTCGTCGGTGTCCTCGGCGAGGAGGATCCCGAACTCGTCGCCTCCCAGGCGGGCCACGAAGCCGCCGTCGCCGATCGCATCCGTGAGCCGCGGGCCGAACTCCTTGAGCAGCACGTCGCCGTAGTGGTGACCGAGGGTGTCGTTGATCTCCTTGAAGCGATCCAGGTCCATCAGTAGGACGGCGAAGCTGCGCGGGGTCACGCCGGCCGCGGCGATGCGCTTGCCGATCATGGCGTGGAACTGCTCGCGGTTGCCGAGGCCGGTGAGCTCGTCGGTGGTGGCGATGCGCTGGAGCTTGTCGCTGCGGCTTTTTGACCTCAGCAACTCTCCGACTAGGTATTGGAAGATGCCGAGAACGAGCGCGAACATGATGATGCCCATCGTCCCCAGATGGATGGCAACGTAGACGGCGGCGAGCGTCATCAGCGCGGAGAACAGCTCCGCGGCCAGCACCGGTAGGAACACGTCGCGCACCCGCGTGCGGAACGACATGCCGTCACGGCCGGCTTGCCCGAGCGCGTAACCGACGAAGTTCAGAGTGAGGGCGAGGACGAACGCGGCAAAGACGCAGACGTAATAGCCCAGCATCCCGTCGTTGAGGTCGGCCAGGCGCACCGTCGCGTGAAACGCGAGTCCGGTGGCAAGGGGGAAGCCGGCGAACACGATGAGGTTGTGGCGGAACATGTGGCCGCGCTCGCGCGAGCGCAGCCATCCGAAGATGGCGGACAGCACGCCGATGACAGCCCCCGGACCTCCCCCGAGCACGATCGCGGCGAGGACGATGCCAAGCATGCTCCCGGAGATGTAGACCCGCATCGACAGATGGACGACCGCGGTAGCCTCGCTCAGGACCACGTAGGCCACGATCGTGACCAGCGGCCACAACTCCCAGCGGTCCTGGTGCGTTGTGACGACGACGACCCCGGCGAGCGCCAAGAGAGTGAGGCACTGCGCCACCACCGGCCACCAGCGCGCAACCGTGCGCTTCAGAGACATCCTGTCCATAGCCCTCTGATCGGTCGGTTCTAACCAGGCCTGAACAGAGGTTCATATATATGGCCAGGAAATGCGGCGTCTTCAACAGTCGTCCAGCGCCGTCCGATAACGATCAAGTCGGGCGACGAGCGGACGATAGAACCCGCATAGAAAAGCGGAGGGGTCGCCGACTATGCAACCCCCCCGCGGGACCTCAAAAGCCCCTGAAAGTCATACGCACCTCCTACCGAACCTGGGGGTGTGGCTTAGTAGCGGATGTGACGTTGGCGTCGAGTTGCCCCTCGGCGCCAACTTCCCGACGGGATTGTGCCTGCGAATCAGCGGGTAATCAATGGCTGCCACGTCCCAACGGACTAGTACGTTTGTCCAGCAGGCGTTTGGTGCTGTTGAGCTCAGGGCACTAAACGCCGATATCGGGTGGGTTTCACCCGTCTACAGCGTCTGCCTGTAGCACCGGATTGCGGAGGGTTCCTCGGACTCTCTGTGGTCCGAATTCTGACGCCCACCTGGGGGCTCCTGCCCGCCGAAGGCTCGTGTGGACGGATCAGGCCGTCTTCCGCCCACGTCGGGCGAGGCACAGCAGCGTCCGCATCGGGATGCTCAGCGGCTCGCCATGCGCGTCGATGGCCTCCGCGACGGCCGCCAGGAACGGTTCCCGGCGCTCCTCGCTGAGCAGCCGCACCTCCGACGCCGTGGCGAGCAAACCCACGTACTCCGCCGTCGCGTAGCGCTGCTCCCACTCGTAGAGGCGAACCTCGGCGTCGTGGAGCCCGTGGTCGGCCGCGGCCCCGGCATCCCACGCGGCCTCCGTATCCGCGCTGGCGTTCGCCGGGTGCATGGGGCCGTCGACAGACAGGTCCGAACCGGCGCGTGCATAGACCTCCAGCAACGCCTCCCGGATATCCGCCTTCTCCCAGGCCACGCGATTCCAGAAGGCAGCGAGGATGCCCTCCTGCGCCAACACGTCGTGCGCCTTGGCGTATCCCACCTCGCGCGCCACCCAGTGCCACGCCTGGCCGGAGACGAGCAGCGGGAATCGTCGCCCGCGCGGGAGCCAGGCCTCGAAGTCGGCCTCCTCGATCGTCACGTGGGCAAAGCGCGAGAGGTTGCGGCGGGCGACGGCCGCCATGTTCGCGTTGGGCTCGATCGCCACCACGGGGATGCCGCGCAGCGCGAAGAGGACGGTGGCCTTCCCGGTGCCGGCGCCCACATCGAGCACGGCCTGAGTGCCGTCGAGCCCGGCCAACGCGATCAGGTCGTCCACCAGTTCCGGCGGGTAGGTCGGGCGGTAGCGGTCATACTGCTCCGCCACCTCACCGAAGACCAGGCGCCGCTCGCGCATGGCGACAGTCAACCAGGCGCGCCCGGCGGTCCGATGGACGGGGTCTAGGCGACTTCGAGGAAGAGCTGCTCGTCGGCGCTGAGCAGCTCGCGCAGCATGCGCTTGAGCTTGCCGTGGATCTGGCAGACGCGGCTCTCGGAGACGCCGAGCACCTCGCCGACCTCGCGCAGGGTGAGGTTGTTGACGTGCAACAAGATGGCCACCTTGCGCTCGCGCTCGGGCAGCTGGTCAAAGGCGGCGCGGAAGCGGGCCACGGCGCCCTCGCGCATGGCGACGTACTCGGGGTCGCTGTCGCGGTCGCTGCTGGGCAGCGCGTCCATCCGCTCGGCATGACTCTCGTCGTCGCCGGTCAACGTCGCGTTCAGCGAGCCGACTTCGGAGCGGTCGAGATCGGAGAGCAGCGCATCGAGCTCGGCGCGTGAGATGGCCAGCAGCTCGGCGAGCTCGGCGGGGCTCGGGGCGCGGCCGTGGATGGCGTTGAAGCGCTCCCGGGCCCGGTGCAGCTCGCGCTCCATCCGTCGCAGCGAGCGCGGCGCCCAGTCAAAGCGGCGCAGCTCGTCGATCACGGCGCCGTGGATGCGGGTCCATACGAACTGCTCCAGCGTGGCGCCCTTGTCGGGGTCGTAGCGGTCGATGGACCTGATCAGGGCCTCGAGGCCGCAGGAGAGGAAGTCGTCGACCTCCCGGTAGGCCGGGATCTCTCGGATCTTGCGATAGACGATCGCCTTGACCACCGGCGCCAGCGAGAACACCAGGCGATCGCGCGCGCCGGTGTCACCGGTCTCCTTGTACGTGTGCCAGAGGCTGAGTAGGGCCTGCTGGGACATGCGTCCGCTGTCGGGGCTGGGCTTCAAGATTTCCTCCTGGGAGGGGTCGCTCAATCGGGAAGCCCGACACGTATCGGCCCGGCGCCGGCGGGGTTGACCGCAGGGACTGCGGACCGGGGTCCGTAGGATCTACGGAGTTTGCGGCCGTACGCCCGCGCCACGAGACATAACGCGGCGCGGTGGATAATCCGGGCCGCGCTTCCCACCTCGTCCATGCCCCTCTCCCCTCTGTTTCGCAACTACGAGCACGTGCTGCTCGACCTCGACGGATGCGTGTGGGTCGACCAGACGCCCACCCCCAACGCCCGGGAGGCGCTGGCCGACCTGCGCAACCACGGCAAGACCCTCGCCTTCGTCACCAACGACAGCCGCCTGGCGCCCGAGGAGTACGTGCGCAAGCTGTGGTCCATGGGTCTGCAGGCGTCGCTGGAGGAGATCGTCACCGTGGGCTCAGCCATTCAGTACGTCCTGGCCGATCGCCGCCCGGGCACGCCGACCTTCGTCATCGGCTCGGCGGCGATCTTCCGCCACGTGAGCGACGCCGGTCAGCGCATCGTCAACGGGACCGACCGCGCCGCCAGCGCCGAGCTCGTAGTGGTGGCGGGCCACGACGATTTCACGTTCGCCGAGCTCCGCACCGCCACTCAGGCCGTGCTCAACGGCGCCGAGATGATCGCCGCCGGGCGGGATCGCACCTTCCCGGCCAGCGACGGCTACTGGCCGGCGACGGGCGCCGTCCTGGCCGCGCTGGAGTACGCCACCGAGCGCACCGCCCGCAGCGTCGGCAAGCCCGACGTGCTGCTGTTCGAGACCGCGCTGGACCGGCTGGGGCCGGGCCGGGCGCTGATGGTGGGCGACCGGCTGGATGCCGACCTTGGCGGCGCCGCCGCCGCCGGCATCGACGGCGCGATCGTCCTCACCGGGGTGACGTCGCGCGCCCAGGCCGAGGCGGCGGAGGACCCGGCGCCCGTCGCCATCGCCGAGAGCCTGTACGCCCTGGTGACCGGGTGACGCTGTCGCTGATCGTCAACCCGTTCGCGGGTGGCGGCCGAGCGGCCCGGGAGCTCGACGGAGTGGAGGCGGCCCTGCGCCGCCTCGGGCTCGAGTACCACGTCGAGCGCACCCGCAGCCTCGATCACGCCCGGGAGCTGGCCCTGGCCGCCGCCCAGGCGGGCGAGACCGCGGTCGCCTTCGGCGGGGACGGGCTCATCGGGGCCGTGGCCGACGCGCTGCGCCACACCGACGGGGTGCTGGGAGTGCTGCCCGGCGGACGGGGCAACGACTTCGTGCGGATGCTGGGCATCCCGGGATCGCCACCCGCGGCCTGCGAGGTCCTCGCCCACGGCGAGGTCCGCCGTCTCGATCTCGGCGTCATCGGCGAGCGGACGTTCATCGGGATCGCCAGCTGCGGCTTTGATTCCGAGGCCAACCGGATCGCCAACGAGACCACGCTCGTACGCGGCCGGCTCGTCTACGCCTACGGCCTGCTGCGCGCACTGGCCGGGTGGCGGCCGGCGACCTTCACCATCGCGGTCGACGGCGCCGATGCGCGCTCGGTGTCGGGCTACACGGTCGCCGCGGCGAACTCGCGCTACTACGGCGGCGGGATGATGCTCGCCCCGGACGCCACACTCCAGGACGGCATGCTTGACGTCGTCCTCATCCTGGAAACCCCCAAGCTCCGCTTCCTACGGCACGCCCCCGCGGTGTTCACCGGTGCGCACGTGCGCCTGGAGAACGTCGAGCTCCTGCGCGGGCACACGATCGAGATCTCCGCCTCCCGCCCGTTCACGATGTACGCGGACGGGGACCCGATCGCCGAGCTGCCGGTCACCGTGAGCGTGCTTCCCGCCGCGGTGCAGACGCTCGTGCCCGCGACGACGCCCCCGTCCCCCGCGTGAGCACGCTCGACGTCAAGATCGCCGCCGCCCGCGCGGTCGGCGAACTGGCCCGCCGTGCCGGCCGGGGCGGCGGGACCAGTCTCCCCGGCAAGGTGCTCACCCGCCTGGACCCCCAGGCGATCGAGCGCCTCGCCGGCCGCCTGCCCCAGGGCTGCGCGGTCATCTCGTCAACCAACGGCAAGACGACCACGGCGGCCATGGCCGCGGCGATCCTCGAGCGAGCGGGCACGACCCTGGTCCACAACCGCGCCGGTGCCAACATGGCCGGCGGGATCGCCTCGACCCTGCTGCAGGCATCGCGCCGCGGCGGCGCGATCGACGGCGAGCTCGGGCTGTTCGAGCTCGACGAGTTCTGGCTTGATCGGGTGCTGCCCCAGCTGCGCCCGCGGGCGGTGGTGCTGGGCAACCTGTTCCGCGATCAGCTCGATCGCTATGGGGAGCTGGAGACGATCGCCGACCGCTGGGCGGCGGCGGTGGCCGCCCTGCCGGCGGGCGCGGAGCTGGCCGCCAACGCCGACGACCCGTTGATCGCCGACCTCGGACGCCACCACCCCGGCGTGCGCTACTTCGGCGTCGAGGACCCGGCCATGGCCACGGCGGAGATGCAGCACGCCTCGGACTCCAAGCACTGCCGCCGCTGCGGCCACGCCTACGAATACGACGCCATCTACCTGGGGCACCTCGGGGTCTACCACTGTCCCAATTGCGGCCAGCGCCGGCCCGAGCCGGCCGTCTCCGCCCAGGACATCCGGCTGCACGGCACCCGTAGCGCCGCCTTCGTGCTCCATGCCCCGGCGGGGGCGGTGGAGATCGAGCTTCCCCTCCCGGGTCTCTACAACGTCTACAACGCGCTGGGCGCGGCGACGCTGTGCCTGGCGCTGGGGGTCTCACTGGAGACGATCGCCGCCGGCCTGGCCGCGGTCAGCCCGGCCTTCGGCCGCGCCGAGCGGGTGACGATCGGAGCGACCGAGCTGTCCATCCTGCTCGTCAAGAACCCCGCCGGCGCCAACGAGATCCTGCGCACCCTCACGCTCGAGCCCGACGAACTGGACCTGCTGGCCATCCTCAACGACCGCACCGCCGACGGCCGCGACATCTCCTGGATCTGGGACGCCGACTTCGAGCTGCTGGCCGGTCGCGCGCGTCACGTCACCTGCGCCGGGACCCGCGCCGCCGAGCTGGCACTACGGCTGAAGTACGCCGGCCTGGCTCCCGAACGGCTTACCGTGGTGCCGGCGCTCGGCCCCGCGCTCGACGCGGCCCTGCGCGGCTGCCCCGACGGCCGGCTGTTCGCTCTGCCCACCTACACGGCGCTGCTGGAGCTGCGTCAAGAGCTCGAGCGCCGCGGCCACGTTGCCGCGTTCTGGTCGCGCGAGACCGCCGGGGCGGGCCGGTGAGCAGCGCGATCTGGCACGACCTGGAGTGCGGCAGCTACACCGCGGATCTCGCGTTCTGGCGCGCCCTGGCCCAGCGGACCGGTGGGCCGGTCCTCGACGTCGGCGCGGGGACCGGGCGCACCGCCCTGGCGCTTGCCCAGGAGGGCCACGAGGTGGTGGCCATCGACCTCGACGACGAGCTGCTGGGCCAGTTGCGCGAGCGCGCCGCCGGCCTGGAGGTGACCACCATCGTCGCCGACGCGCGCGCATTCTGGCTCGGTCTCAGCTTCCCGCTCATCATCGTGCCGATGCAGACGGTCCAGCTCCTGGGCGGCGCCGAGGGCCGCGCCGCGTTCCTGGACTGCGCCGCCTATCACCTCGAGTCCCCCGGGGTGCTGGCCATCGCCATCGCCGACGACCTCGAGCTCTTTGACGTCAGCGACGGCATCCTCCCCGGGCCGCTGCCCGATGTCGCCGAGCACGATGGCGTGGTCTTCAGCAGCCGGCCGGTGGCCGTGCGCGTCGACGGCGACCGCGACGGCTTCGTGCTCGAGCGCCGCCGCGAGACGGTGGCCGCCGATGGTCAGCTCACCGCCGAGCAGGACCTCATCCACCTCGACCGCGTGGACCCCGACGTATTGGAACAGGAGGGCGAGGCCGCCGGCCTGCGCCCGGCCAGCCGGATGGAGATCGCGGCCACCGAGGACTACGTCGGGAGCACGGTGGTGATGTTCCGTGCCTGAGCTCGAGCGGACGCTGCGGGTGTGCGCGCTGTATCCGGATCTCATGAACATCTACGCCGACCGCGGCAACCTGATCATGCTCGAGCGACGCTGCCAGTGGCGGGGCATCGGCTTCGCCCTGTCCGCGGCCGGCCTGGGCGAGCCGCTGGACCCCGACGGAGCCGACCTGTACTACATCGGCGGAGGCCAGGACCGCGACCAGAGGCTGTGCGCCCACGACCTCGCCGAGGGCAAGCGCGACGACGTGCACGCCGCCGCCGCCCGCGGGGCGGTCATCCTCGCCGTTTGCGGCGGTTACCAACTGCTGGGCCACTCCTACGAGCTGGGTACCGAGACGCTGCCGGGCGTCGGCCTGGTGGACCTGCACACCGTGCGCAGCGAGGAACCACGCCTGATCGGCAACGTGGCTATCGAGGTCGACACTGTCCCCGCCCACCCGGCGGGCGGGGCGGGCGGGGCTGGCACCCGCGTCCTCGCCGGCTTCGAGAACCACGGCGGGCGAACCTTCCTGGGCGACGCGCAGCCGCTCGGCCGGGTGCTCAAGGGCCACGGCAACAACGACGGCGATGGCCTCGAGGGCGTACGGGCCGGCAACGTCATCGGCACCTACCTGCACGGGCCCCTGCTGCCCAAGAACGCGTGGTTCGCCGACTGGCTCATCGAGGCGGCGCTGGGTCTCTCCGAGCCCCTACCCGCGCTCGACGACGACCTGGAGGCAGCGGCGCACGCGGAGGCGCGGCGCGCCGCGGGGGTCTAGGATCGCCTCGCGGTCACCCGATGCGCTTCCACGGTTCTGCCACAGCCGCCGCACGTCTGGCCGCCGTCGTCCTGACGGCGCTCGCCTGCGTGGCCTGCGGCACCTCGCGCACCACGTCGTCGAGCACCGCCACCACCACGACCACGACGACGACCCGCTCGACCTCCAGCGCCGCCACCGCGACGACGAGCAGCGGCACCGACACCACGGCAGCGACCTCCACCACCGCGCTGCCCGGGGCCGGCAAGCCCGTGATCACCGTCGGCGACAAGAACTTCGCTGAGCAGTTCGTGCTCGGGCAGCTCTACGTCCAGGCGCTGCGCGCCCAGGGCTACAGCGTCAACATCAACCAGAACATCGGGCCGACGGATGTCTCGACGCAAGCGCTGCAGAACGGCTCGCTGACCGTCTATCCCGAGTACCTCAACACCTTCAACACGGCCATCGCGGGCTATCACCACGGTTTCCGCACCTTGCTGGACGCCTATGACGGCGCCCAGCACTACGCGCTGACTCACGGTATGCAGGTGTTGGCTCCCACCCCGTTCGCCGACACCAGCGGGCTCGCGGTCACCGTCGCCTACGCGGCGGAGAACCACGTGCGCGCGATCGCGGATCTCGACCGCCTCACCGCGGGGCTCACGGTCGGCGGCCCGGCCCAGCTCCAGACCGGGTCCCCTGGCCTGCCCGACCTCAATATCGCCTACGGGTTCGCCCCCCTCGCCTATCGCGCCATGGCCGTCGGCGACCAGTACTCGGCCCTCAACAGCGGGACGATCCAGGCCGCCGACGTCAACACCACCGACGGGCAGCTGGCCACCGGCGACTATGTCGTCATGCGCGACCCGCGCCGGGTCTTCGGCTGGGGCAACGTCGTCCCGGTGGTGTCGGCCAAGGCGGCGGCGGCCGAGGGCCCGGCGTTCACCGACACCATCCAGCGCGTCGACGACAAGCTCACCACCGACACGATCCGCCAGCTCAACTACGCGGTGGCGATCGCCGGCCAGGATCCCGCCGCGGTGGCCCGCCAGTTCCTGCAGACCCACGGCCTGCTGACACCCCCCACCCCCTGAACCTCCGCCCGGCGCGGATCAGCTCCCGCTGGAGCCAAACCCGCCCGCGCCGCGAGCGGTCCCGCTGAGGCCGTCGACCTCGACCGGCTCGCCCAGCTCGACACGGACGAGGACGAGCTGGGCGATGCGATCTCCCGCCGTGACCTCGAACGGCTGCTCGCGGTCGGTGTTGAGCAGCAGCACGCGCACCTCGCCCCGGTAGCCGGCGTCGATGAGCCCTGGGGCGTTGACCACCGAGATGCCGTGGCGCGCGGCCAGGCCCGACCGCGGCAGGATGAGGCCCGCCTGGCCGTGCGGGATCTCCACCGCGATGCCGGTGGGGACCGCGGCGCGCTCACCGGGCGCGAGCACCGCGTCCTCGAGCGCGTAGAGGTCGAGCCCGGCGTCGCCCTCATGGGCCCGGCTGGGCAGCCGCGCGCGGGGGTCCAGGCGCGCGATGCGCAGGTTCACTGCTGAGCCGACGGCGACAGCGCGAAGTCGGCGTAGCGGGCGGCGACGCTGGCGGGTAGGCGCGCGGACACCCGCACGCCGTCCGGGGTGTCCTCGCGCTCGAGGTCCCCGGCCAGCTCGTGGAGCTCGGCGAGGCGCCCGCCCTCGCCATAGGGGACGAGCAGCTCGACGTCGAACAGGCGGCGCGTGAACTCGACCTGAATGCGGTCGATGAGCGCCGGGATGCCCTCGCCGGTCACCGCCGAGATGAGCAGCGCGGCGGGATGGCGGTGCGCCAGCTCAGCGCGGCGCTCGGCATCGACGCCGTCGGCCTTGGCCAGCACCAGCAGGCGCGGGGCCTCCTCGGCGGCAATCTCCTGCAGGACGTCGTCGACGGCGCGGGTCATCGCGTTGAGCTCGTCCTCCTCGACGGAGGCATCGACGACGTGCAGGATGAGGTCGGCGCGGACGGTCTCCTCCAGCGTCGCTCCGAAGGCGTCGACGAGCTGATGGGGCAGCTTGCGGATGAAGCCGACGGTGTCGGTGAGCAGGTAGTCGCGCCCGCCCGCGCGCAGCACCCGCGTGGTGGGGTCCAGCGTATGAAAGAGGCGGTCGCGCACCGGGACGGTGGCCCCGGTGAGCGCGTTGAGCAGCGTCGACTTGCCGGCGTTGGTGTAGCCGGCCAGCGCGATCTGTGGCAGGTGGGCGCGCTCGCGCTCGGCCCTCATGACCGAGCGGGTGGAGCGGACGTGGGCCAGACGCCGCTTGAGCGCGGCGATGCGGTCGCGGGCCAGGCGGCGGTCGGTCTCGATCTGGGTCTCGCCGGGGCCTCGGGTGCCGATGCCGCCGCCCAGGCGCTCGAGGTGGGACCACAGGCCACGCATCCGCGCGAGGTTGTACTCGAGCTGGGCGAGCTCGACCTGGAGCTTGCCCTCCGCCGTGTGGGCGTGGGCGGCGAAGATGTCAAGGATGATCGCCGTGCGATCGATCACCGGGACGCCGAGCGCGGACTCCAGGTTGCGCTCCTGGCGGGGCGAGAGCTCGTCGTCGCAGGCGACGAGGTTGGCGTCGAAAGCGGCGATCTGCGCCTTGACCTCGTCGAGCTTGCCGGTACCCAGGTAGGTGTTGGGGTGGGGCTGGTCGCGGCGCTGGACCATCTCCCCCACGGCGGCGACGCCCGCGGTGCGCAGGAGCTCCTCCAGCTCGGCGAGATGGTCGTCCTCGCCCGCCGGGACCGCGGCCACCATCAAGGCGCGCTGCCGGGCCCGGCCACGCGGGCGCTGGCCGTCCTGGCGCGTCGCGCGGTTTCCGTTATCAGTGACTCTGCTCTGGTCCAACTCACTCAGATGGTAGCCCCGCCCGGTCACACCCGCCCTCGCGGCGGTCAGAGGCGGCTCAGCCGCTGCACGGCCTCCAGCAGGCGGTCGTCGGGCGCGGTGAGCGAGATGCGGAAGAACCCCTCCCCATGGGGCCCGTAGGCGCCACCCGGTGAGATGGCGACGGCAGCCTGCTCGAGCACGTGCTCGCAGTAGTCGGCAGCGGTGGCGAAGCCCGGCGGCACCGGCGCCCAGATGTAGATGGTGGCCTTGGGCGGCGTGACGTTGACCCCGGCCTGGGCCAGCGCGTCGCAGACGAGGTCGCGGCGGCGGGCGTAGACCTCATTCATGGCCCTGACCTCGGCATCGATCTCGGGCTGGAGCGCGGCCGCGCCGGCGAGCTGGACCGCCTCGAAGTTGCCGGAGTCGATGTTGGACTTCAGCCGCCAGTACTGCGCAATGGCGTCGGCGTTGCCGACGATCGCGGCACAGCGCCAGCCGGTCATGTTGTAGCCCTTGGAGAGCGAGAACACCTCGACGCCGACCTCCTTGGCGCCGGGCGTGGCCAGGAACGACGGCGCGACGTAGCCGTCGTAGGTGGTCTCTGAGTAGGCGTTGTCATGGACCACCAGCAGGTCGTGAGCGCGGGCCAGCTCGATCGCTGACTCGAACACGCCGTCGGGCAGGACCGCTCCCGTCGGGTTGTTCGGATAGTTGATGAACATCAGGCGCGCCCGGCGCAGATGGTCGGCGTCGATGGCGGCGAAGTCAGGGGCAAAGCCGAGCTCGGGCACCAGGCCCATGCGCACCGCCTCGCCCCCGGCCATGACCGGGCCGCCGGTGTAGACCGGATATCCGGGGTCGGAGGCCAGTGCCACGTCGCCGGGATCGAGGAAGGCCAGGCTGAGGTTGAAGATGCACTCCTTGGCGCCGATCGCCGCCATCACCTCGGTGTCGGGGTCCAGCGTGACCCCGAAGCGACGCGCGTAGAACGCCGCCACCGCCTCGCGGAACTCGGCCCGGCCGCGGTTATTGGGGTAGGTGTGGGTGCTGGGGTCGGCGACCGCCCGCTGCGCCGCCTCCACGATGGGGGCGTACGTGGGGGTGTCGGGATCCCCGATGCCCAGGCTGATCACGTCGATGCCGGCGGCGCGCTTGGCAGAGATCTTGCGCTCCAGCTGGGCGAAGAGGTACGGCGGGATCAGGTCCAGGCGACTACTCGGTCTCATGCAGCTCCTTGACGAAGTCATCGGCGAGCGTGCCGGAGAACACCGGCACCGCCCAGCCGCTCAGGGTAACGTGGAGGTCCTCCTCCACCTCGACCTCCAGCTCGCCGCCGTCGAGGACGACCGTGACCGGGGATTCGCCGCCGGCCAGCACGTGGGCCACCGCCGCGCCGGTGGCGCCGGTACCGCTGGCCGAGGTCTCGCCCACGCCGCGCTCGAAGATGCGAGCGCGGATCCGGTGGGGGTCCAGGACCGCATACCAGGAGACGTTGGTGCGCTGGGGGAACAACTCATGGCGCTCGATCGCCGAGCCGATGGCGGGGAGGTCAAGAGCCTCGAGCGCGGAGACGTCGGGCACGTGGATCGCGCACTGCGGATTGCCGACCTGGACGTGTTGAAACCGCCACTCGCGGCCGTCCGCGGTGAGCGATCCGGCGCCGTCCACCGCGCCGGAGGGATAGTCGGCCGAGCGCAGCCGTACCCGGCCGATGTCCAGGCGGGCGGTCGTCGGCGAGGTGATCGTCGGCCGGATCTCGCCGGCGGCGGTCTGGATCGAGAAGGTGTCGGTGGTCGCCCAGCCGCGGCGGCGCAGGTACAGGACGGCCTCCCGGGCGCCGTTGCCCGAGAGCTCGGCCTCGGAGCCGTCGGGGTTGAAGATGCGCAGACGCGCGAGGCAACCGCGCTCGTCGGACGCCGACAGGAGCAGGATCCCGTCGGCGAAGACACCGGTGTGTGGGGCGCAGAGCGCGCGCACGCGTTCGGCGGTCAGGTCGAACGGGAGCGCGTCCGCTTCGACGATGAGATAGTCGTTGCCCAGCGCATGCCACTTCTCGAAGTACACGCCGGGGCAGTCTATGTGTACCGTCGCGGCCGCCATGCTTAGGGAGCCCACCCGCCCGCGGCTGCTCGCCCGCCTCCTGGCGTCGCCGCGGGCGCCGATCATCGGGCTCATCCTCGTCTCGCTGCTCTCGTTGGGCGCGCGCGCCTACAAGCTCGACGAGCCGTGTCAATCGCCCTGCAACACGGCCAATGAGCACACGATGATCTTCGACGAGGCCTACTACGTGAACGCCGCTCGCGTCATCGTGGGCATCCACCCGCCGCAGGGCGACCACTACTCCGCCTCGCCGCTGGGGACCGACCCCAACGCCGAGCATCCCCAAGGGGCGAAGTTGATCGTGGCCGCGGCGATCGAGCTCTTCGGCGATGGTCCGTTCGCCTGGCGCCTGCCGAGCCTCATCTTCGGCTCGCTCGCGCTGCTGGGCATGTTCGTGCTCGTGCGCAGCGCCGGCGGAGGGCGCTGGTCGGCTCTGGGCGCGGCCACGCTGCTGGCCACCGACAACCTGCTCCTCGTCCACGGGCGCATCTTCACCCTCGACATCTATGTGGTGACGATGATGATCTGGGGGGTCGCGTTCTACTTACAGGACCGACCCGTTCTGGCGGGCGTCGCGCTCGCCATCGGCTTCTGCTTCAAGCTCGTCGGGCCCTACGCGCTCGGCACCCTGGCTCTGCTGGAGCTGGCTCGACTGTTCGTGCACCGGCGCGACCCGGGCAGTCCGCCGGAATGGGGCCTGCGCGGCGTGATCGGCCGCTTCGTGCCGACGGTGTTCACCAGCGTCGGGGTGTTCGTGGGGCTGCTGGCGATTCTCGGGCTGATCGCGACGCCCTACGCCGATGCCGAGGCCACGCTCATCACCGGCGGCCCGTTTGCGCACATCGCGCACATGTTCAGCTACGCCGCGCAGCAGGTGAGCCCCAGCGGCCCCCAGGGGATCGCCTCCTACCCCTGGCAGTGGCTGCTGGATCTCAAGGGGATCCTCTACCTCCGCATCAATCCATCGCTACCCGGCCAGGACTTCCATGCCATCCACCCGGTGGCCGCGTTCTGGGGGATGCCCAGCCCGGTGATCATGGCCCTGGGACTGCCGGGGCTCGTGTTCTGCGCCTATCGCGTGCTGCGCCGGCGGCGCCCCGGCCAGTCTCCGCAGGACCAGCAGTTGGCGATGCTGGCGGTGACGTGGTTCCTCGGCACCTGGGTGCCATTCGCCGTGCTCAGCCTCGTCGATCAGCGCACGAGCTACATCTACTACATGGTGATCGTGATGCCGGGCATCTACGTCGCCGCCACCTACACGGCCGCGCTGGGTTGGCGGCTGGGACGCGCCTGGTTGCGGGGACTGATCGGCGTGTGGGCGTTCGGGGTCCTGGTCGCCGTGGTGCTCATGTACCCGTTCGTGGCGGTGTTCTGAGCGCAGCGAAGATCTCGGCCGCCACCGCCTCGGCGCTGCGCCCGGTGCGGTCGATGACGGTCACTCCGGCGAGCTTGCGCATCCAGGTCAGCTGGCGGCGAGCGTAGTTGCGGGTACGCCGCTTCATCTGCTCGACGTCGCCGGCGAGCAGATCCTCGAAGCCGAGCGCCTTGCGCGCAGTGTCCGAGGCGCCGGCGCTGCGCGCGCGGCGGACCTCGTCCTGCACCCCATCGGCGATCATCGCGTCGACGCGGGCATCGATGCGCGCGTAGAGCTGCTCGCGGTCCATGACCAGGCCGACCAGCAGCGTGCGGCGCCGGGTGTCGGCGGTCCACAGCTCGGACGCGCCGGTGGGTGGTTCCAGCTCGCCGCTGTCGAGCAGCTCCAGCGCGCGAACGATGCGCTGGCGATCGGTCGGCTCGATCGTCTCCGCTGCCCACGGGGCGCGCCGGGCCAGGATGGCGTGCAGCGCCGCCGGGCCGCGGGCCTCGAGCTCGGCGATCCAGCGCTCGCGCACGCCCTCGGCGGGGACGGGGCGCAGGCTCAGCTCGGTGAGCGCGGCGCGCAGGTACAGGCCCGTGCCGCCGACGACGATCGGCCGGCGGCCCTCGGCGAGCAGGCCGTCGATCTCGGCATGGGCCAGCTCGGCGTACTGGCCGGCGCTGAAGGTGGCGTTGACCGGCAGGAAGGAGATGAGCCGGTGCTCGAGCCGGGCGCGGTCGCCCGGGCCGGCCGCGCCGGTGAGCGTCTCGAGCCCTACATACACCTGGAGGGCATCGGCGGACACCGCCACCGGTGACTCCCCCACCTCGCGCAGTCGATCGGACAGCGCGATGGCGACGTCGGTCTTGCCGACGCCGGTGGGTCCGAACAGCGCGATGACCTCGGCGGGGGCCACGGTCTCAGTATCGTGCAGCAATGACCGCGGGTGCAGGGAGATCGCGATGAGGGTGGGGATAGGGCTCTCCGACGCACACGACGCGGCAACGGGCGCGGCAGAGGCGGCGCTGGCCGCCGCGCAGGGGCTGGGCGGCGCCGAGGCCGACCTCGTGCTGGTGTTTGCCAGCGGTGCTCACCTGGCCGATCCCGAGACGACGCTCGCCGCCGTCCACGCTGAGCTCGCGCCCGCCGCGCTGGTGGGCTGCGGCGCCGGCGGGGTGCTCGGAGGTGGCCGCGAGCTGGAAGGCGGGACCGGTGTGGCAGTGTGGGCCGCGGCGCTCCAGGGCGGGGAGGCTCGGGCGTTTCACGCCACCGTGCACCGCCAGGACGACGTCGGCGTGCTGGACGGGATGCCCGAGATCGGCTCCGGCGCGGCAGTGATCATGCTCTCTGATCCGTACTCGTTCCCCACCGACGCGGTGCTGGACGGCATCGCCGAGGCCGCGCCCGGCGTCCCCGTGCTCGGCGGGCTGTCGAGCGCCCTCTCGCCGCTGGGCGCCGCGGCGCTGTTCGTCGACGACCGGGTGGTCGAGGAAGGTGCGGTGGGCGTCTGCCTCAACGGCGTCGAGCTGTTGCCCTGCGTGTCGCAGGGGGCGGCGCCGCTGGGGCGCGAGATGACCGTCACCGCGGCCGAGGACAACATCATCTACGAGCTCGCCGGCCGGCCCGCGGTGCAGGCGATTGAGGAGACGGTGGCCGAGATGCCGTTGGAGGAACGGGCGCTCGTCGCGGCCGGGCTGCTCATCGGCATCGTCATCGACGGCGGCAAGCCCGAGTATGAGCAGGGCGACTTCCTGGTCCGGGGAGTGACCGGCGCGGATCCCGACTCGGGCGCGATCACCGTCGGCGCGGTCGTGACGCCGGGCGAGGTGGTGCGGCTGCACGCGCGTGACGCCCGCTCGGCCGGCGAGGATCTGCGCCGCGAGCTGCGGTTGCGGGCGACCGCGATCGGCGGTCAGCGGCCCGCGGGGGCGCTGGTGTTCTCCTGCAACGGGCGCGGGCAGCGGATGTTCGGCGCGCGCGACCATGACGCGGCGCTGGTCCAGGACGAGCTGAGCGGCGTCCCGGCGGCGGGGTTCTTCGCCGCCGGGGAGATCGGACCCGTGGGCGGGCGCAGCTTCCTGCATGGGTTCACGGCGACGCTCGCGGTGTTCCCGGGCTGACCGGAGCTCGGGCGCGACGCCTAGACTGCCCGCCGTGACACGCCATCGACGCCTCCAGCTGGCCGAGAGCACGGCGCTGGTCACCGGCGCCACCGGGGGCATCGGCGACGCGATCGCCCGCGCGCTGGCGGCGCGCGGGGCGAAGCTGTTGGTCACCGGGCGCCGCGAGGCCGAGCTGACCCGCCTGTCGGAGGACGTCGGCGGGCAGGCGCTCGTGTCTGATCTTTCGGTCGCCGGGGAGGTGGATCAGCTGGCCGGCGCCGCCCTGGAGGCCGACGTGGACGTCCTCATTGCCAATGCGGCGCTGCCCGCCAGCGGCCGGCTCAGCGAGCTCACCCAGCCTCAGATCGACCAGATGCTCGGCGTCAACCTGCGGGCCCCCATCGAGCTGGCGCGCGTCCTGGCCCCGGCGATGGTGGCGCGGGGCCGCGGCCACCTGCTGTTCGTGTCCTCGATCTCCGGCAAGGCGGCGTCGCCGGCCTCCTCGATCTACAACGCCACCAAATTCGGGCTGCGCGGGTTTGCCTTCGGGCTGCGCGAGGACCTCCGGGGCACCGGTGTGGGCGTCTCGGTGGTGGCGCCCGGGTTCATTCGCGACGCGGGCATGTTCGCCAAGACCTCCGTGGAGCTGCCCGCGGGCGTGGGGACGCGCACACCGCAGGATGTCGCTGACGCGGTGGTGCGCGCCATCGAGGGCAATCGGGCCGAACTCGACGTCGCGCCGCTCGGGCTGCGCGCCGGAGCCGCCTTCGCGTCGGTCGCGCCGGGGCTGGCGGGGTTTCTCAGCGACAAGCTGGGGTCGGCGCGGGTGGCCGAGCAGATGGCCGAACGCCAGCGCCACGAGCGCTGACCGCGCCGGCGACCCGTTCAGCGGCCGTTACTCGGAGCGGCCTCGTGCTCGCCGGTCACCGAGGACAGCGCCGCCGTGATCTCGTCGGCCAGCTTGCCCCCCTCATCGGGGATCTCGGGCGTGGCCTGGACGCGTACCACCACATCGTCTCCGTCGACCTCCTCGAGCAGCACCGACGCGCCGTTGCGCGTTGGGGTCGAGATCTCCTGATCAAGAATGGCCTGCACCTGGCTGGGCCTGACGCCGGACGTCAGCCGGACCCTGACATCGACCCCGTCGGGTTCCCGGAGCGGCACGACCACGGCCGCGAGCACCTGCGTATTGGGGACCATGATCTGCTCGGCACCGCGCTGGAGGTTGGTGTAAAGCAGACCGAGTGAGCTGACCGTGCCGTCGATCTGACCGCCGATCGCACCCGCCTGGAGCCGGATGCGCTGACCGACCCGGAACGGCCGCGCGCTCAGAAGGACCATTCCGGCGATCACGTTGCCGAGCGTCTGCTGGGCGGCGAGACCGATGATGACGGCGGTGAACGCCCCGCCGACGGCCAGTGACTGGAACGACGCGCCGGCGACGCTCAGCGCCAGGATGAGCGCGATGCCCATGGTGATCAGGCGGATGAGGAAGCCGAACGTCCCGGCTGTGGCGGGATCCATGCGGCGCATGAACGTCGGTCCCACGAAACGACCGACCGAACGCGCCAGCCCCCACCCCAGGGCGAGGACGAGGATGACGGCGAGCACGCGCACGACGGGCTCGAGTTCCGCGGCGCCCCAGTTGTAGAGCAGCGAGACCTGCTGACAGCGCGGGGCCGTGGTGCAGCCACTCTTGTCGTGGGTCTCGTTGAGGAGGATGTGCGACGCGACATTGACCGCGATCAACCCGATGAGGAAGACCACCGCCCGCCACTGGGACTTTCTGACCTCGCGCTCGTTGACCTCGAACGACAGCCCCACCTTCTCCCAGGCGTCGCTGCGGGTCTCGAACATGCGATCGAGATTGAGTTGTTCCCTACGTGGCCTGAATTGCCTCGGCATGGCTCCTAGCGGTGGTCGGGATCGGGGTGATGGCTCAACACGGGGGGGCCGACTGCGGTTTCACGACGAGCCGTGCAGCTCAAATAGTGACTCCTGCTTCGGCTGGCGCAATGGAGGGGGCGGATCGGGTGGCCTCAGAAAGGCGCCTCTTCCACGTTCCGAGGGCACCAGATCCGGGCCGCGAATGAGCTCGGCCAAGCGCCTGCGCTCCGCCTGCGGCGCATACGCACCGCGACGGTAGAGCTCACGATAGCGCGGCAGCAGGTCGGGACGATGCTCAGCCAGCCACGCCATGAACAAACCGCGCACCTCTCCTCTCAAATGTAGTGCAATGCCTGAAACATACGCCGCACCGGCCTCGCTGGCCATTTCCAGGATCTTTGCCACCTGCGCCGGATCGTCGTTGATGCCCGGCATCAGCGGCGCGATCAGGATGCCCGTTCGGATCCCCGCTCGGGTGAGCTCAGCCACCGCCTCCATTCGCGCCCGCGGGTTGGGCGTGTGCGGCTCGGTCGCCCGCCACGCCTTCTCCTCCATCGTCGGGATCGAGAGCGCCGCCCCGAAGTCCGCCCGCGAGGCCAGCTCCGCCATCAGGTCCAGGTCCCGGAGCAGCAGCGGCGATTTGGTGAGGATTGACCCCGGGTTGCGGGCGTCGATCATCGCCTGCCAGATCCCCCGCATCAGCTTGTAGCGCCCCTCCACCCACTGGTACGGGTCCGTGTTGGTCCCCAGCGCGATGTGCTCCCCCTTCCACGAGGGCCGCGCCAGCTCGGCCCGCAGACGCTCGGGCGCGTTGACCTTGACGATGATCTCGCGCTCGAAGTCGCGGCCGGCGTCGAAGTCCAGGTAGGTGTGCGTGGGCCGGGCAAAGCAGAAAACGCAGGCGTGAGTGCAGCCTCGGAAGGGGTTGATCGTCCAGCGGAATGGCATCTGGGACGCCTCGGGCACCCGGTTGAGGATCGATTTGGCCCGGACCTCGTAGAAACGGGTCGGGACCGCATCCGGAGCCTCGAAATGGCGGATGACGGCGTCGTCGCGGTAGCCGGGCAGGCGGGTCCGCTCCTCCTCCTCCATGCTCAGATTGTCCCAGCGCACGAACGTATGTTCGCACACGCCGCAGACAGACCTTGGGATTGCGGGCGGCGACGCCGGCAAGGGGCCGCTCCCGGCTCCCCCTTACGGATGAGCGCTGGTTCATCGCCGGGATGGAGGCGGACGACGGCCACCGGACTTACCCTCAAGATGTGGCCCGCCGTACCGAACGACCACTGACGACCGCACTCGGCTGGAGGCTGCCGTGGTGGCTGCTGGACATCGGGCCGGTGGCGTTCATCTTCCTCTGCGGCGCGGCAGCGCTGGCCTCCAAGCACGTGGTCGGCGACATGACGCACCTCGCTCTGTTCCTGGGCCTCGTCCTGGCCACCGCGGCGCTTCTCCTCCGTCACCGTGCCCCGCTGGCCGTGTTGGGGCTCACGCTGGCCATCCAGCTGGTGCTGGGCTGGGGCCCGGTGGTCCTGCTCCCGGTGCTGCTGGCGGTGTTCACCGTCGCCGAATACACCGACCGGTCGATCGTCATCGGCGCCACCCTGGTCACGGGCGTGGCCACGATCGCCACGCTCCTCGTCCATCACAACGAGATCACGACCGGGACCGTCGTGTCGCGGCTGGTGGTCATCGGCCTCGCCGTGGCGGTGGGCCTCTATCTGCGCGCGCGGGCCGACTACATCAACGGGCTCAAGGAGCGGGCCGAGCGCC
The DNA here is from genome assembly GCA_963758035.1 of uncultured Actinomycetota bacterium. Taxonomy (GTDB): domain Bacteria; phylum Actinomycetota; class Thermoleophilia; order Solirubrobacterales; family Solirubrobacteraceae; genus Palsa-465. The sequence continues at coordinate 1,307,634 of CAVWTW010000006.1, read as the reverse complement.
TCGAACGCGAGCAGGAGTTGCTGTCCCAGCAAGCCGTCGGCGACGAGCGAGTACGCATCGCCCGCGAACTGCACGACGTCGTGGCCCACAACGTGTCGCTGATGGTCGTCCAGGCGCAGGCGTTGGCCGCCACCGGCCCCCAGGACACCCAGCGCGAGACCCTCGGCCATGTCGCCGATCTCGGCCGCGAGGCGCTGTCAGAGATGCACCGCATGCTCGGCGTCCTACGCCTCCAGAACGGCGCGGCCCCCGAGCTCGAGCCCCAGCCCGGCGTGCGCGACCTGCCCACGCTCATCGAGCGCACGCGCCAAGCGGGCTTGGCGGCCACGCTCACCGTCGAGGGGGCGCCTCGCGAGCTGCCCGCAGCGGTGGATCTGTCGGTCTATCGCATCGTCCAGGAGGCGCTCACCAACGTCATCCGCCACGCCCGTGCGCAGCAGACGGCGGTGACGCTCGGGTACGCGCCCGACACCCTGGAGGTGACCGTGCTCGACGACGGCACCGCGCTCAACGGGGACCGTGGCGCCGGCGGGCACGGGCTGGTGGGGATGCGCGAGCGCGTCGCCCTGTTCGGCGGCGAGCTCGAGACCGGGCATCGCACCTACGGCAACGGCTACCGCGTGCGCGCCCTCATCCCCACGCGCTAGACGATCATGTCCAAGCTCCGCCTGCTCATCGCCGACGACCAGCCCCTGATGCGGGCGGGCTTTCGCGCCGTCCTGGAAGCGACCGGCGAGATGCAGGTGGTGGCGGAGGCCGGCGATGGCCTGGAGGCCGTGAGCGCGGCGCGCGCCACCAAGCCCGACGTCGTGCTCATGGACATCCGGATGCCCAACCTCGACGGAATCGAGGCGATCCGCCGGCTGCCCACGCACCGCGTCCTCATCCTCACCACCTTCGGACTGGACGAGTACATCGTCGAGGCATTGCGCGCCGGCGCCAGCGGCTTCATCACCAAGGACGTCCCGGCCGACGAACTGGTCCGCGCGGTGCGCGTCGTCGCCGCCGGCGAGGCGCTCCTCACCCCGGCGGTCACCCGCCAGCTGCTTGACCGGGTGGCCCGGCGCCTGCCCGCCCCCGTCCCGCACACGCCCGAATCTCTGGCCGAGCTCACCGATCGCGAGCGCGAGGTGCTGGAGCTGCTGGCCCGCGGTATGTCCAACGCCGAGATCGCCGAGGCGCTCGTCGTCGGCGACGCCACGGTCAAGACCCACGTCTCCAACGTGCTGATGAAGCTCGGGCTGCGCGACCGCGTGCAGGCCGTGGTGCTGGCCTACGAGATCGGGCTGGTCAAGCCCGGCTCGGGCAGCCAGCCGCCTCCCCCGTAAGGCGGAGACGCGGCCGCGCGTCCGCTGCGCGCGGGAGGCGCCAATCGCCCCGGCGGCCGACGACAGAACCGGCCGGCCCGCCGATCATCACGGCATGCCAACCACCACGAACATCATCGAGACCCGCGGAGTGATCAAGCGCTTCGGCGCCCGCGTCGCGGTGACCGACGTCAACCTGACGGTCCCGCGCGGATCGGCCTTTGGGTTCCTGGGCCACAACGGCGCGGGCAAGACCACCCTGATCCGCATGCTGCTCGGGCTCACCGAGGCCGATGCAGGATCGATGCGGATCTCCGGACGCCCGGTGCCCGAGGAGCGGGCCACGGTCCTGTCCCGGGTCGGAGCCATCGTCGAGGAGCCGCACTTTCATCGCCACCTCACCGGCCGCGAGAACCTGCGGGTCATCGCCGCCGCACGGGGGCCAGAGGCCCGCGGACGCATCGAGGGCGCGCTGCGCCGCGTCGGCCTCGCCGACCGCGGTGACGACCGCGTGCGGACCTACTCGCAGGGCATGCGCCAGCGCCTGGGCGTGGCCCGGTGCCTGCTCGCCGACCCCGAACTGCTCATCCTCGACGAGCCGATGAACGGTCTGGATCCCGGGGGCATCCTGGAGTTCCGGACGATGATCGGCGAGCTGACCGGCGAGGGACGGACCGTGTTCCTGTCCTCGCACCTCCTCGACGAGGTGGAGAAGACCTGCGACGCGGCCGCGGTCATCGACCGCGGCCGGATCATCGCTCAGGGGCCGATCAGTGAGCTCGTCCACGACGAGCACAACGAGTTCGACATCGAGTGTGACGACCGCCACGCCGCGCTCGATCTCCTGGACGGTCACCCCTCGGTGGCGGCGGCCCACCCGATCCCGGACGGCATCCGCGTGACGCTGGCGGGCATCGACGGCGTCGCCTCGGTCAACGCGCGGCTGGTCACCGGCGGCGTGTTGGTGTCGCGCCTGGAGCCGGTCCGCGAGTCGCTGGAGCAGCGCTTCCTGGAAATGACGTCTCGAGTCGGAGGTCAGGCATGACGCTCACCGTGGCCCGTCAGATGATCGGCGCCGAGATCCTCAAGGTCAGGCGCAACCGTGGCGTGATGGCCTTGGCGCTGCTACTCACCGTCGGGGCGATCGTGCTCATGTACGGATACATCGCCGTCCAGCACGCCTCCAACCCGCTCCAGAACGAGCCGGCCGGCGGCATCCTCGGGATGCATCGGGGCATACGCGACCTCGGCCAGTTCTTCGGGATGCTCGCAGCGGTCCTCATCGGAGCCGAGGTCGGGACGGCCGACCTCTCCAGCGGCGTGTTCCGCGACCTGGTCACCACCGGTCGCTCACGCCTGGCGCTGTTCGGCGTGCGGCTGCCGGCCGCCGCGATCGTCACGCTGTGCCTGAGCGGCGCGGCCTACGCCTTGGTGCTGGTGGTGACGTTCGTGTTCGCCGGTGGCACGCCCACTCCGGGACTGGGCCTCATCCTGCAGGGCGCGGGTTGGATCGCCCTGGCCAACGTGGTCGTGACGGCACTGGCCGTGGGCGTCGGCTCGGTCACGGGCTCTCGCGCTCTGGCGCTGACCGCGGTCATCGGCTGGCAGGCGATCCTCACCAACATCCTGGTCGACGCCTCCTCGCTGGGCTCGGTGCGCGGCGCGCTGCTGACCCCCGCCCTGTCGAACCTGGCCCCGCTCAACCTCGGCTCGAGCGACAACCCAGTGCCCATGGCCACCGGTGTCGCGGTGCTGGTCATCGGCCTCTGGCTGGTGATCCCGCAACTGGTCGGGGTGTGGCGGACCCGGACCCAGGACGCCTGACCCTCGACGCGGCCCCCGGGTGCCGGCCGCACACCAACGCGATCGCGCCGCGGGCGGCTCAGCCCGCGGCGCGGGCCACCCGCGAGGCCGCGCCGCTCAGCGTCTGGCTGGTGGCGGCGGTGATCTCCACCTCGACGAGGTCGCCGGGCTCGCCCAGGCCGTCGAAGTTGACCACCTTGTTGTGGCGGCAGCGCCCGCGCAGCCGGGTCGGATCATTACGCGACGGGCCCTCCACCAGCACGTCCAGGGTGCGTCCCACGAACCGCTGGGCGCGCTCTCGGGCCCGGCGCTGGATGACCTCGACCAGCCGCTCCATTCGCGCGACCTTGATCTCGTGTGGGATCTGATCGGCCATGGAGGCCGCCTCGGTCTCGCGGCGCGGCGAGTAGATGAAGGTGAAGGCGCCGTCGAACCCGACCGCCTCGGCGACCTCCAGGGTCTGCTCGAAGTCGGTCTCGCTCTCGCCCGGGAAGCCGACGATGATGTCGGTCGTCAGGGCGCAGTCGGGGACGTGCTCGCGGATGAGCGCAACCCGGTCCAGGTAGCGCTCCCGGGTGTAGGTGCGCCTCATGCGCTTGAGCACAGGGCTTGATCCCGACTGGAGCGGCAGATGGATGTGCTCGCACAGGGCCGGGAGCTCGGCGTGGGCGCGGATGACGTCCTCGCGCATGTCCTTGGGGTGCGGACTGGTGTAGCGGATGCGCTCGATGCCGGGCACGGCATCCACCTCGCTCAGCAGCTCGGAGAAGGTGACGCGCGAGTCGCGCGGGAGGTCGCGGCCGTAGGAGTTGACGTTCTGGCCCAGCAACGTCACCTCGCGCACCCCGTCGTCGGCGAGCCGGCGGACCTCCTCCATCAGTTCGCCGGGCGCCCGGCTCACCTCGCGCCCGCGCGTGGAGGGCACGATGCAGTAGGAGCAGACCGAGTTGCAGCCGACGCTGATCTGCACCCAGCCCTGGAAGTCGCGGGCGCGCTTGGCCGGCAGGTGGCCGGTGAAACCCTCGAACTCGAAGAAGCCCTGGGCGGTGAGCGAGTCCGAGGTGAGGAACTCAGCCAGCTTATGGACCTGACCGGGGCCGAAAGCGACGTCGACGAAGGGGAAGCGGGCGAACACCTCCTCCTTGACCGACTGCGCCCAGCACCCTCCCACTCCGATCACCGTGTCGGGATGCCGGCGCTTGAGCGCCTTGGCCTCCCCCAGATGGGCCACGAAGCGGCTGTCGGCGGCCTCGCGGATCGAGCAGGTGTTGAAGAGGATGAGATCGGCGTCGGAACGGCTCCCGGCCTCGGCGTAGCCCAGTGACTCCAGCATCCCCTTAATGCGCTCGGAGTCGTGCTCGTTCATCTGACAGCCAAACGTGGTCACGTGGTAGCGCTTCACGTGGCCAAGGCTACCGTGGCCGAACGGAGGGCATAATCGGCCGTCAGGGCGGCGCCCCGGTGGCGGGCCGGAGTGCCATGCCCGCGTGACGACCTTGTCGGCCGGGCGACTAGCTACACGTGGTGGCCCACGAGCAGGCGTCGAAGCCGCTGCCGGCGGCGTTGGGCGCCGATGGCGTCCCGATCACGTTGCTGTTGGAGTCGATCAGCTGCATCTGCTCCGAGGTGGTCAGCTTGACCGGGGAGCCGTTGACCGCCCCGGAGCTGAACGCCGGATTGGTCAGATTGGGCAGCGCGGCGAAGCCGGCGTCGGTGCCGATCTCCAGCGGCGTCTCCTCGATCCACTCCGCCGTGGCGTGGGTCGATGGATACGGGACCGCGGTGGAGAATGACTCGCCCTTGGTGACGTCCTGGATCGTGATGTTCCACACGTCGGCGTCGTTGACCAGCTCCGAGACGGAGGCGTGCATGTGGTCGCCGGGGGCGACCGTCATGTTGCTGACCGTGATCGACGGCGCCGGGACGAGCTCCCACCACGCCGAGTACGAGGGGGCGCCGGTGGCGTCCACGTCCTGCTCGGTGCCGGTCTGGATGAGCGTCGAGTCGGTGACCGTGCACCCGGTGTCGACGCAACCGCCGCCGATCCCGATCCAGTCAGACGAGGCCTCGGCGGTGCCCGAGGTGTGCGCCGTGGCGGCCGGAACCGTCCAGTCGCCGGAGATGGAGTTGAACAGCTTGCTGCCCTGCTCGAGCGTGCCCTGGCTGTAGCCGAACCAGTTGCTGCTCTGATTGGCATTGAGCTTGAGGCCCGGGGCCAGGTGCAGCAACTGGCCGTGGGCGCTGAGTCCGGCTGCGCTTGCGCTGCCGGCGGCCACCGCGACGCTCGCCAGCGCGACGGTCAGCGACGCGGCCAGGCGAGCCGGCAGCCGTCCGCCGAACGGCCGAGAACCCTGAGACATGAGTGTCCTTTCCAGGCGGCGCGGGCTCACCAAGCCGCCAGCCTCCAGAGTCTGGCCCGCAGCCGGTCAGATACCCGATTCCGGTCCAGTGAACACTCTGGTTTAACAAGAATTAGGCTTTCGCCGCCGGCGCACTGGCGTCGCCGCCATCGCTTGGAAGGACGCGGCTACCGAGCGTATTCCACGGCTCGGGACTCGCGGATGACCGTCACCTTGATCTGCCCGGGATACTCCAGCTCCTTCTCGATCTCACGGGCGATCTCATAGGACAGCAGCGTGGCGGCGTCGTCGTCGATCGCCCCCGGCGCGACCATGACCCTGATCTCGCGTCCCGCCTGCATGGCGTAGACCTTGTCCACCCCCTCGTGCCGGGTGGCGATCTGCTCGAGGTCGCGCAGGCGCTTGACGTACTGCTCCAGCGACTCGCCGCGGGCGCCCGGACGGGCCCCGGAGAGGGCGTCGGCGGCCTGGACGATGACGGCCTCGATCGTCTGCGGCTCGACTTCGTTGTGGTGAGCCTCCATGGCGTGCGCCACCGCGGCCGATTCGCCGTACTTGCGGGCCAGGTCGCCGCCGACGAGCGCGTGCGGGCCCTCGATCTCGTGGGTGACCGACTTGCCGATGTCGTGGAGCAGGGCGGCGCGCCGCGCCGTCTTGGCGCTGGCACCGAGCTCGTGGGCCATCATGGCGGCCAGCTGGGCGACCTCGATCGAGTGCGCGAGCACGTTCTGGCCGTAGCTGGTGCGAAAGCGCAGGCGACCGAGCAGCTTGACCAGCTCGGGATGCAGCCCCTGGACGCCGGCGTCGAAGGCGCCCTGTTCGCCGAGCTCGATGATGTGGCCTTCGAGCTCTGACTTGGTCTGGTAGTACATCTCCTCGATCCGGGCCGGGTGGATCCGGCCGTCCTGAAGCAGCTTCTCGAGGGTCAGCCGCGCGATCTCACGGCGCACGCCGTCAAAGCCCGAGAGCACGACGGCGCCTGGCGTGTCGTCGATGATGAAGTCGACGCCGGTGAGGTTCTCCAGGGCGCGGATGTTGCGGCCCTCCCGGCCGATGATGCGCCCCTTCATGTCATCGGAGGCCAGCTGGACGACGGAGACCGTCGTCTCGGCGGCATGGCCGGCGGCGAGCCGCTGCATGACCACCGACAGGATGTTGCGCACGCGGCGCTCGGCTTCACGCTTGGTCTCCTCCTCGATCTGGCGGATCTTGCGCGCGGCCTCGTGCCTGGCCTGCTCCTCGACGTCCTTGAGCAGCAGTTCCTTGGCGCGCGCGGCGGAGATGCCCGCGACGCGCTCGAGGCTGGTCCCCACCTCCGTGCGCTCTCGCGTCACCTCCTCACGGGCCGTGGCGAGCTCGTCCTCGCGCCGCTCAAGGGCGTCCTCGCGCCGCTCCAGGGCCGCGCCGCGCTCGGTGAGCGCCGCCTGTAGCGCCGCCGCGGTCGCGGCGTCGCGCTCCGCGCCCCCGTGGCTGGCGCCATGCGTGCGCCCGTAGAGAACCGCGGCAACCACGATCCCCACCGCAATGAGCGCTGCGGCACCGATGATTTCCATGGTCGTTTCCTCTCATTTGGCCCGAGGCAGTCCGGGCCGGCAATCCCACTGTTCATGATGTTTGAGAGCGACCGAGCGGCCCGTGCGGGAGCACGGGGGGAGCCATCCCAGGCAACAGCTTTCAGCGATCCGGCTAGACAGCTAGCCCGAGCAGCCCGACACCGATCTGGACCTTCGCACCGGTCCGTTGTGGATTGCCGTCAACAAGAAGATCTCTGGGTTTCGATATCTGGGTATTTGCTGGCGTTTTCCGGCCACCGGGACCGTTCGTTCGCTGGGTCAATCGTAGTACCGCAAGGTTACGGGCGCAACGCGTTCGTAACAGACGGCGCGAGCTGCACGAGTGCGTTCAGCCCGCGTCGGTGGCAGTCAGCGGCTGCGCGGGGAAGAAGGGCCACTCCTCGAAGGCGGCGCAGCGACCGTCGGCCTCGAGGGTGACGATCCACAGGTCGCGGTAGACGCCCACCGCTGGGTCGCCATAGGCGACCTCGACCCGGGCCACGCCGACGTCGCCCTCGACGGCGACCGGCGCCCACTGCAACGCGAACGGCTCATCGGGACCGTCGCGCTCCGCCTCCCAGAATGCGGCGATCGCCTCCAGGCCGACCAGAGGATCGGCGAACGGCGCATCGCGGTAGGTCGCCTGCGCGGTGAACAGCTGCTCGAGTGCGGCCGTGCCCGCGGTCCGCCAGGCCCGTTCGTAGCTCTGCATCCAACGGGCGAGGTCGGCGCGGGTCACGGCGCGGTCAATCGTCGCGGCCGTGCGCCGCCAGCGCGTCGAGCGCCAGCTCGGATTCATAGCCCTTACGCAGCAGCATCCCCAGCGCCCGGTTGCGGTCGCGCCGATCGTGCGGGGGCTCCGGGAAGCGCCGGCGTAGCAGAGCGAGCGCGCGGTCAAGCTCGCTCTCGGGCTCCTCGTCGGGCAATGCGGGGTCAGCCGCCTCGGCCAGCGCCGCCTCGATCAGAGCGGGGTCGATCCCGCGAGTGTGCAGCCCACGGCGGATCCGCTCGCTGCCCCACTGCTCGAGCGTCCGCTTGTCGGCGACGAACAGCCGCGCATACCGGGTGTCGTCGAGCAGGCCCTGCCGGCCGAGCGTCTGGATGGCCGTCTCGGCCAGCTCCTCTGAGACCCCGCGACGCTGGAGGTGGCGCCGGAGCTCGCTGATGGTGCGGTCACGCGGGTTGACGTAGGCGTAGGCGAGCTCGAGCGCCTTCTGGAGGCGCTCCTCCTCTGACACGGCGGCGCGCGTCTCCGCCACCACGCCAGGATCCGCCGATCCTGGGGTCGTCTCGCCGCTGGATGGCCGTCGCCATACGTCATCGGCGTCGCTCATAGGGATCACCCCTATGGTGCTCCGCCGATAACGTCCAGCTCAGCCCCCGACGCCGAGACTCCGCCCATCATCGGTAGATCCAGGCTACGCCGCGGGCGCGACGGCGGCCAGCGGCGCGTCGTCGTGCCCGATCTCCTTGACCACCAGGTCCCGCCCGATGCCGAGCGCGGCGTAGATCTTCTCCTGGATCTCTTCGGCCATGTCCGGATGCTCGTCCAGGAATGCCTTGGCGTTGCCGCGCCCCTGCCCCAGCCGCTCGTCTCCGTAGGAGAAGAACGAACCGGACTTGGTCACGATGTTGTGCTCGATGCCGTAGTCCAGCAGGCAGCCCGAGGTGGAGATGCCCTTGCCGAACTCGATGTCGAACTCCGCCTGCTTGAACGGGGCCGCCACCTTGTTCTTGACGACCTTGACCCGCACCCGGTTGCCCACCGCCTCGGTCCCGTCCTTCAGGGTCTCGATCCGGCGGATGTCCAGCCGCTGGGAGGCGTAGAACTTCAACGCCCGGCCACCCGGCTGGGTCTCGGGCGAGCCGAACATCACGCCCACCTTCTCACGGATCTGGTTGGTGAACACGCACAGCGTCTGGGCGCGGTTCAGGTTGCCCGCGAGCTTGCGCATCGCCTGGGACATCATCCGAGCCTGCGCGCCCACGGTCTGGTCGCCCATTTGGCCCTCGAGCTCTGCCCGCGGCGTCAGCGCCGCCACCGAGTCGACGGCGACCAGGTCCACGGCGCCGGACCGGATCAGCATGTCCACGATCTCCAGCGCCTGCTCGCCGTAGTCGGGCTGCGAGACCAGCAGCTCATCGATGTCCACGCCGATCCTCTGTGCGTAGAGCGGATCCATGGCGTGCTCGGCGTCGACGAAGGCGCACACCCCGCCGAGCCTCTGGGCCTCGGCGATGATGTGGTAGACGAGCGTGGTCTTACCGGAGGACTCCGGGCCGAAGATCTCGACGATCCGGCCGCGTGGCACCCCTCCGATCCCCAGTGCGATGTCCAGCGACAGCGCGCCCGTCGGGATCGCATCGCAGTTCACACGCGCGTCGGGGTCGCCCATGCGCATCACGCTGCCCTTGCCGAACTGCCGCTCGATCTGGGTCAGGGCTCCCTGGAGGGCGGCCTGACGCTTGGCGTCGGCCTTGGGGTCAGACGCGCCGACGGTTGCGCTTCTCTCGGTCTCGCTCATGCTCGCTCTCCAGTTCCTTGTCTCTGCGCGTTTGAACCCACCACGGTACGTCCGCCGGCGGACGGAAAACCACGCTAGCCCGGGGCCCTGTGACGAAACAAGACGCGTCCGTGACGGACCTCGAACAAATGCGTGACGATTCTGTGCATGAGGCCGGACGGCTCCTTCGCCGACATTCCCGAGGAGGTCCGCCGTCGGGTGGGCGACGGCGAGCGCGTCGCGCTGCTGCTGCTCGACGCCCTGGGGCTGAGATTCCTGCACCGCCACGAGGATCACCCCCTGCTGGAGCGTCTTCAGGTGACGCCGCTGCGCTCGCAGTTCCCCTCCACCACCACCGCGCACGTCACCACCGTCCATTCCGGCCTGGCGGTGGAGGACCACGGCCTCTATGAGTGGAACGTGCTCGAGCCCGAACTGGACACCATCATCTGCCCGCTGCGCTTCAACTACGCGGGCTCCACGGTGTCCGGCGATCTCGAGGGACGGCTGGACCCCGCGGCGCTCCTGCCCGGGCCGACGCTCTACGAGACCCTCGGCGTGCCCTGCTTCGTGCTTCAGCCCGCCGCGATCGCCGACTCGGCGTATACGCGCATGGCCACGCAGGGCGCGCAGGTGCACGGCTTCGAGGCGCCGTCCGACGGCCTCGAGGCGCTGGCGGACCTCATGGCCGGCACGGACGGCCCCGCCTACGCGTTTCTGTACTGGGACGCGATCGACCGCGCGGGCCACGAGAGCGGGCCCGACTCGCCCGAGTTCCACGAGGCGGCGCGCGCGGCGCTGGACGCGATCGCCGAGCGGGTGGACGACCTCCGGGACGTCACCGTGCTGCTCACCGCCGATCACGGCCAGGTGGCGGTGTCGCCCGAGCGGGTGGACTACCTGGATGAACTGTGGCCCGAGTTGCCGGCGATGCTCTCCCAGCCGCGCCCGGCCGGCTCCTCACGCGACGCGTTCCTGCACGTGCGCTCCGAGCACGTGGACACGGTGCTGGCCGAGCTGCCCTCGCGGCTCGACGACGGGGCGGGTGGGGCTCGTGGGGCGGGTGGGGCGGGTGGGGCGCGGGTCCTCCCCGCCGCGGAGCTGTTTGACCGGATCGGTCCGCGGCTGGCGGTCCGGCTGGGCCAGGTGGCGGTGCTGGCGGCGCCGGGGCGTGAGGTGTGGCTGCGCTCGGCGCCGGCCAACGAGCGATGGTTTCAGGGGCAGCACGGAGGGCTGGAGCCCGCGGAGACCGAGACCTACCTGGCCGAGGTCCTCAACCGCTAGATGCAGTCGGCTACCGGCCCCATCACGACGAGGTCCTCAACCGCTAGATGCAGTCGGCTACCGGCCCTATCACGACGTGGATGACAAATCGGTTCGTATAGACCCGGTTTGCCATCAGGGTCATTTCGATCGAACTAGTGCGGGACGGCTGCAGGCTGTGGCGGGGCGCCGCACATGATCGCCCATACCTGTGAAGTGCCTGGAGCGCCCGAACAATCACCTCCCTTCCTCCCCAGCCCGTCGTTTTTCGAGCCAGGGCGCGGCTGGAAGCCCGGAGCCCACCACCCAGGGCAGGAGCGAAGCTGGTTACATGGAATCTGCCTAGGGGGAATCGGAGCCCTGTCCGTCCCCGGATCCGTGCCCGCGCGCGGCTACGCGCCTGAGCTCCCGCCGCCCTGGTTGCGAGAATAACCAGGTAGACATAACTAACGACCTTTTGGAGAGACCGTGTCCCCTCTCGTCGAAGCGCTCAAGAACGAACACACCAAGCGCATCCTGTATGTCACGGGGGTCCGGCGCCCGTCGCTGACCCAGCGTGAGACGCCGCACTACCGCATGCCCAAGCTCCAGGCCAACGGGGGCTATCTGCGCCTGAAGAAGTACGACGGCCCCGAGATCCCGCCCGAGGAGTACGAGAACCTCACGTACACCACGTACTCCTCAGACGACGCCACCACCTTCGCGCCGATCACCTCCTGCACCGGGGCGATCGAGCTCAAGGGCTTTGAGTCCTACGGCAAGCCGGACCTCGACGGCGTGTGGACCGAGAACGCCAAGAAGTGCCCGTCGATCGTCAAGTACGTCGAGTCGATCGGCGCCCGCTTCGGCCGGGTGCAGCTGCTCAAGATGAAGCCCAACACGATGCGCGAGTGCCGCTGGGGCCTGCACCTGGACAACAACAACGCGGCCAACAAGGCCGAGGAGAACGGCTGGGTCGTGCGCCTGTGGCTGGAGCTGACCGACGATGACTCGAGCGCGCTGGTCGTCCGCCGCGACCAGTTCTCCAAGGCGTCTGAGGTCAAGATCGCCCTGCCCAAGTACCAGCAGGCGGTGGTGGACTCGGAGTTCCTCTATCACGGCGGCTACCACCACGGCCCGGGGACGCGCTACGCGCTGATCACCAGCGTCGAGAGCGGTCCGGCGACGGAGAAGTGGATCGAGTCGCAGCTGCCGTAGGTCAGCCGGACGACAGGGTCACGGTGGCCAGGGCCTCGTAACGCGCGGGGCCCTTGCCCAGCCGTGACGCAAACAGCGTGACCCGCCCGCCCGTGAAGCCCACCGGCTGGGGTGCGGGCAGCTTCTGAGGGCGAACGTGGGCGTCGCGCGGGACGCGCGCGACGGTGACATGCGCCCGGAACGGGCGAGTCTCGGGCTCATAGAACTCTCCCGCCGCCAGGGCATCAGCCAGCGCGGACTGAACGGCGGCGAGGCGAGCCTCGTGCTCGGCGAGCGCCACCGCGAGCACGCGGGGCCGACGGGGCGGGAGCCAGAACGCCTCGTCGAGGGTCAACTGCGGAGCCGGCAGCGCGGACAGGGCGACGCGGCCGGCGGCGGCGATCTGGTCCACGTCGCCCATCGGGCGCGACCCGAGGAAGCACAGGGTCACATGCAGCGACTCTGGCTCGACGAGTCGCAGCCGGACGATGCCCGCGCCCGCGCCCTGCTCGCGCGCCCATGCCGCCAGCGCGCCGCGCACGTCTGCGGGGAGTTCGAGCGCGACGAAGAGCCGGGCGCGCTCCGGCCCGGTCACGAGACGGCGTCGGCGCGGGCCGCCGAGCCGGGCAGCTCGTCTGACTCGCCCAGCAGGACGCGGCGCAGCATGTGCATGGCCACGGTGACCGAACGGTCTCGGATGTCCGAGCGGCCGCCCGGCAGAACGCTGCGGCGGGTCAGCCGTCGCGCCGGGCGGGGCGGGCCGGGCACGTCCTGTCCCCCGCGCATCCACACCGAGAAGCACACCAGCCCCACGGGCTTCTCAGGCGTGCCCCCGCCCGGTCCGGCGATCCCCGTGATCCCCACGCCCAGGTCGGCGTCAAAGCGCTCGGCGATGCCCTGCGCCAGCGCGTCGGCGACTTCGGTCGAGACCGCCCCGAAGCGCTCGATCAGCTCCGGGTCCACGCCGGCGAGGGCGATCTTGGCCTGGTTGGAGTACACCACCCCGCCGCCCAGGAAGTAGGCCGAGGATCCGGCCCGGTCGGTGATCCGCGCGGCGAACAGCCCCGCGGTGCAGGACTCGGCGGCGGTGAGCGTGTGACCGGCCAGGAGCTCGGCGAGCTGGTCATCGACGGTGGAGCCGTCCTCGGAATAGAGCGTGTCGGCATGATGCTCGCGAATGAAGTCCAGGAAGGCGTCGTAGGCGGCTTGGCCGGCCGGCTGAAACCGCGTGGACACCTCGATCTCGCCGCGCCGCAGGCACGTGGTGATCTCCAGCGGCGCCAGATCCAGCCCGGCCGCCTCCGCCGCGCGCAGGGTATTGGCGATCTCGGACTCCGGGATCCCGAACAGCCGCACGATCTCGCGGCGGTACTCGACGGCGCCGGTGATCGCCGCCGCAAACGTGTCGGTCCTCCGGGCCATCTCCCACATCGGCTGAAGCTCTCGCGGCGGCCCGGGCAGAACCACCACGGTGGGGCCGTCGCCGTCGCCGGGCGGAACCACGAGGCCCGGGGCGGTCCCCACCGGTGCCAGCACCGTCGCTCCCTCCGGGATCACCGCCTGCTTGCGATTTGACTCGCGGACGGACTCCGGGTCGAGGTCGGGCCAGCGAGCCATGAGCGGGCGCAGGATCTCGGCGATGCGTTCCTCAAGGGCCTCGTCGAGCACCATCTCCCGGCCGCAGAACTGCCCCACGATCTCGGCGGTGAGGTCATCGGCGGTCGGTCCCAGGCCGCCGCTGGTGATGATCAGCGCCATCCCGTCGGCGCGCATGAACTCGAGCGCGGCCAACAGATCGGCGGGGCGATCGCCGACGATCTGGATCATCGCGGCGTCCACGCCCACCTCGCGCAGGCGCTCTGACAGCCACGGGCCGTTGCGATCCGAGATGATGCCGGTGAGGACCTCGGTCCCGGTGACCAGGATCCCGGCACGCGGCGGAGTCTGCGCGCGGCCCTCGCTCATGCGCACTGGGGCTGCTTGCCGGCGGGGAGCATGGCGTGCGATCCCGAGGTGAGGTCGAAGCCGACCGGGCTCCCCGTCGAGGGCACGTGGACCGACACGCCGTTGACCTTCATTCGCACCGATGCGTTGCCGAGCGTGAGCAGCAGCTTGGACGACGTCTTGGTCGGGATCGTCTGGCCGACGTTGAAGATCTCCCCCGGGATCAGGCGCTTGCCGTGCCCGTCGATGAGGCAGACATACACCGCGCCGGTGGGGACGAGCTGGAGCTTGACCGTGGCGGACACCGTGCGCGCCCGGTGGGAGCGGCGCTGATGCTTGGCCTTGGGCTGGGGTGACGTGGCGTGAGTGGGCGTGGAGCTCGAGGTCGAGGTCGATCCCTTGTGATTGCCGACGAAGTACAGGGCGGCGACGATCGCCACCAGGACGACCCCGATGATCGCCCACGAGGGGATGAGTGGTCCGCCTCCCCCCCGCGGCGGTCGCGGGGCGCGGGGTGGGCGAGCTCCGCGATCGCGCCGATCGCGCTCGCGTCCCAGCGGCGCGATCTGGCGCAGCTCCTGGTCGCTCGGGCGCTCGTAGCGGCGCTTGTAGTCGTCGATGAGCTGGCGGCTGTCCAGACCCAGGTAGTCCGCGTAGGTGCGCAGGAAGCTCTTGACGTAGACGTCGCCGGGGAGCAGTGCCCATTCCTCGTTCTCGATCGCGCGGAGATATTTGGCGCGGATCTTCGTGCGCGTCTCGACCTCGTTGATGTCGATCTTGGCGCGCATCCGCGCCTCCCGCAAGGTGGCGCCGATTTCTGCCATCGCCCCGAGAAGGCTACCGGCGCCGCACGGCGCCGCTAGCCGCCGAGGGCGTCGGGTTCGCCGGGCTCCGCCCGTTCGGCACCCGATCCGTCAATGGGATCCTCCGGCGCCGGAGTCGCCTTGGGCGAGGCGCTCCCGCCGCCGCCCTCGGCCTCGGCGAGGTGGGCGAGGATCCGGGACACGTCGGCCTCGCTGATCAGCACCTGCCGGGGCTTGGAGCCCTCATAGCCGGAGATGATCCCCCGGCGCTCGAGCATGTCGATGAGGCGGCCGGCGCGCGTGTAGCCCAGGCGCAGCCGGCGCTGGAGCATCGAGGTCGACGCCGTGCCCATCGAGGCCACCAGGAAGATGGCCTCCTCCAGCAGCGGATCCTCGTCGGCGCTGAGGGCGTCCTCGTCGCCCGAGACGGCGTCGTCGGCGGACTCCACCTCCTCCAGCAGCTCCGCCTGGAACTCGGGCTCGCCCTGACGGCGCCACGCCTCGGTCAGTTCCAGCACCTGCTCCTCGTCGATGTAGGCGCCCTGGATGCGCTGGAGCTTGGAGGTTCCGACCGGACTGAACAGCATGTCGCCCTGCCCCAGCAGCGATTCGGCCCCGTTCTGGTCCAGGATCACGCGCGAGTCGGTCTGGCTGGAGACCGCGAAGGCGATCCGCGACGGGACATTGGCCTTGATCATGCCCGTGATCACGTCCACGCGGGGCGACTGGGTGGCCAGCACGAGGTGGATGCCCACCGCCCGCGCCTTCTGGGCCAGGCGGATGATCGAGTCCTCGACGTCGGCCGGAGCGACCATCATCAGGTCGGCGAGCTCGTCGATGACGCAGAGGATGTAGGGCAGCCGGGGCTCGCCGCGCTTGTCGCGCGCCCGGTTGAGCTCCGGCAGGCTCCGGGTCCGGGCCAGCGACATGATCCCGTAGCGCTGCTCCATCTCCTTGACCAGGTTCTGCAGCGCGTTGGCGGCCATCCGGGGGCTGGTGATCACCGGGGTGAGCAGGTGCGGAACCGACTCGTAGTGGTTGAGCTCGACCTGCTTGGGATCCACCAGGACGATCCGCACCTCGTGGGGGGTCGCGCGCAGCAGAATGCTCGACAGCATCGCGTTGACGCACGCGGACTTCCCGGCGCCCGTGGTCCCCGCCACCAGCAGGTGCGGCATCTTGGCCAGGTCGGCCCCGATGGCGCGCCCGGCGATGTCCTTGCCCAGCCACACCGTCAGCGGCGACCAGTCGGGCGGCGGGTCCTGGTAGACGTCGCCGAGGTGGACGATCTTGCGCCGCGCATTGGGAACCTCGACGCCGACCGCCTGCTTGCCCGGGATCGGGGCCAGAATGCGGATGTCGGTGGCCGCCAGCGCGTAGGCGAGGTCGTCCTTGAGCTGCGCGATCTTGGCCACCTTGATCCCGGGGGCCAACCGGATCTCGTAACGCGTGATGTGCGGGCCGGTGACCCGGCCGATGACCTTGGCGTCGATCCCGAAGTGCCCCAGGGTTTCGAGCAGCGTCCGGGCCACCTGCTCCTGGCCGGCGGTGTCGGGCTTGGCCGCGTCGCCCGTGGAGCGGACGAGGAAGCGCGTGTTGGGGAGCTGCCACTCGAACTCGGGATCGTCGGTGATCGCCTCGCGATAGCGGCCCTGCGGCGTGAGGTCGGCGGGGTCGACATCGGGGCGGGTGGGCCGCGCGGCGTCGGGGTCGGGCTCGGGGCGCTCGTCGGAGGCCGCGATCTCGCCCTCCCCGCCGGCGCCGTCGGGATCGAACAGGGGCGGCGCCGGATCGTCGTCGCCGGACCGGCTGTCGTTGGGCGGCGCCTCGACGTGGGTGGCGCGGATGATCAGCTCCGCCGTATCCGGTTCGGGCGGCAGCAAGGGCTCCGGTACCTGGTCGGGGTCGAGCAGGTCGGGGTCCAGCAGGCGGTCGGCGGTGATCGGCCCGTGGGGCGCACCGGTCACCGTGAGCGACCTCGCGCGGGATCGAGCGGCGCCGGCCGTGATGTCCGGGCGTCGCCCGCCGAGGGTCGCTGAGAAGCTGTCGGTGGAACGGCGGACCGCCCGGCCGGTGCCGACCACTCCGGCGCCGGTGACGCGGACCACCGTGGCCAGGGTGGCGCCGCTGACCAGGATGAGCCCGGCCACGAACACGAACACCGCCAGGATGTCGGCGCCGAGCGTCGAGAGCAGGTGCGACATCGCCCAGAACTCGGCCTGACCCACTACGCCGCCGCGGGTCTCGAAGGCTGCGGCATGCCAGAACTGGGCGGCCGGGGCCGCCCCGGGCCCGAGGCCGAGCGTCCCGGCGGCCAGCATCAGCGTGATCGCCCCCACCAGGCAGGCCAGCCCGGTGCGCAGCGGCCGGGCCGGCGGGCGCCATTCGCGCATGAGGATGAGCACGCCCCCCACCACAAGGGCCACGGGCACGGCATCGCCCAGGACGCCGAGGACGAACCGGGTGGCGCGGACGGCGCCGTCGCCGAGCGCTCCCCCGGCCCAGCCCAGGTAGGTCACCCCGCCCAGGAAGACCCCCAGCGCGACGAGGGCCAGCGCCAGGATGTCGATGTGATGGGGCTCGAGCGCGACCGTGGGCAGCGTCGGGCGTCCAGCCAGCATCGAGCGCCGCGCCCGAGGCGGGGGTGACTTGCGCCGCGCTTTGGGCTTGGGGCGAGGCTTGGTGCTGGTGGGCATGTCCGAAGTGGTGGCTTCGACGGCGGCGCCCCGCCTCCTGCCGCCCAGCTCCAGTCCTAAGCGAGCCTAAGGGTCCGATAAGCCTTCGCGATTCCCTGGCCGGGACCCCTACCATCTTGCCTCCAGATGGTTGATTTCGAGCGTCCCCCCCGCGTTCTGGTCGTCGAGGACGACGACGCCATTGCCCAGGTGCTCCAGCGCTCGCTGCGGATGGAGGGCTACGAGGTGCGTGTCGCCGTCGACGGACCGGCCGCGTTGGAGGGCGCCCACGCGTTCCTGCCCGACCTCGTCCTGCTCGATCTCGGGCTGCCCGGGATGGACGGGATCGAGGTGGCCAAGCGGCTGCGGGAGTCCGACGACGACGTCCCCATCCTCGTGCTGACGGCTCGGGACGCGGTCGAGTCGCGTGTCGAGGGCCTGGACTCGGGCGCCGACGACTATCTGGTCAAGCCGTTCGAGCGCCAGGAGCTGTTGGCCCGCCTGCGGGCGCTGCTGCGGCGCCGCCCGCCTCGCGGCCAGGCCCATCTCGCGGTCGGGGACCTCAAGCTCAACCCCGACACCCACGAGGTCACGCGCGGCGACCGCCACGTCGACCTCACCCAGCGCGAGTTCGAGCTGCTGGAGTATCTGATGCGCAACGAGCGGATCGTCATCTCCCGCCAGCGCCTCCTGGACGAGGTGTGGGGTTATGACCCGTTCTCGATGACCAACACCATCGAGGTGTTCGTCTCCAACCTACGACGGAAGCTGGAATCGGGTGGCGAGCCTCGGCTCCTACATACGATCCGCGGCGCGGGCTACGTACTCCGCGTATAGGCGGTTCCCGATCCGCTGGCGCCTGGCCGGAGGCTCGGCGGCGCTGACGCTCGTGATCCTGGCCAGCTTCGCGGCCATCGTCGGCGTGCTCACCAACCGCCAGGTCCGCACGCAGTTCAACGACTCGCAGAGCTCCGCGATCAGCCGCCTGGCGGGTGGCCTCTCCCACGAGCTGGTGTACGACGGCCTGTACCTGGACTCGACCAAGATCCTCTCGCTCAGCGACTTTGCCAGCGGCGATCACGCCCAGATCCGCATCTTCGACGACAGCGACGGCAGCCTGCTCGCCACCCAGGACGGCTACGCCGTGGCAGGGATGAAGCTCACGGCTCCGGGCGGGCTGTTCGCGAATCCGCCCACGCCGACGTCGGGCTACTTCGAGCAGTCGGGCTACCGGGTCGCAGCCCGCCAGCTCACCGTCCAGCCGGCCGGAACGGTCACGGTGCTCTACGCGCTCCCGCTCTCCAACGTGGACCACACGCTGGCCCGGGTCGAAGCGTTCCTGCTCCTCGGTGTCCTCGGTGGCACCGTGCTGGCCATGCTGGCCGGGCTCTTCGTGTCCCAGCGCGCGATGCGGCCGATCGTCGAGCTCACTGAGGCCGCGCGCGAGATCGAGCGCACCCGGGATCCCGCTCGCGCGATGCCCAGCCCCGAGTCCGAGGACGAGATCGCCGAGCTGGCGAGCACGTTGAGCGGCATGCTCGCGGCCCTGGAGGCGGCACGCAGCGACACCCAGACGATGCTCGACCGCCAGCGGGAGTTCGTCGCCGACGCCTCCCACGAGCTGCGCACGCCGCTGACCAGTGTGCTGGCCAATCTCGACCTGCTCACCGAGGAGCTCAGCGGCGAGCAGGCCGAGACCGCCGAGGCGGCGCTGCGCTCCACCCGGCGGATGCGTCGCCTGGTGGGCGACCTGCTCCTGCTGGCCCGGGCCGACGCCCGCCGGGCCCAGCCCCACCGCCCCACCGACCTGGGCGACGTGCTGATCGAGGCCGCAGCGGAGCTCGGCCCGATGGCCGAGCGCCACGGGCTGTCGATCAGTGCCGAGCCGGCGATGGTCGACGGGGTGCGCGACGAGCTGCACCGGCTCGTGCTCAACCTGCTCGAGAACGCGGTTCGCCACACCCCGCCGGGCACGCGCGTCGAGGCCTTTACCGAGGTTCGCGACGGAGCCGCGGTGCTGACCGTGCAGGACTCCGGGCCGGGGATCCCGGCCGAGCTGTCCCAGCGCGTCTTCGAGCGCTTCGTGCGCGGCGGGCGCGACGGCGCCAAGGGCTCCGGGCTGGGCCTCGCGATCGTGCGCTCGGTGGCGCAGTCCCACGGCGGCACCGTCGTGCTGGAGACGCCGGAGAGCGGCGCGGGCACGCGCTTCGTCATCCGGATCCCGACCCCGCACGTCGCACCCGCGCCCGGGACCGTCGCCGAGCCGGCGGAGAACGGCGCCGGTCAGACCTCGACGACGACGGGCAGGACCATCGGGCGCCGGCGCAGCCGCTCGTAGACAAACGCCGCCAGATCGTCGTGGAGGGCCTGCTGGAGCAGATCGATCTCGCGCGCGCCCTCCTGCGCCGCTACGGAGAGCGAGCGCTCCACCTCCTCGCGGATGTCGGAGACGAGCTCGTCGGCCTGCTCGATGAACGGCACCCCACGGAAGATGACCTCCGGTGGGACGACGGACTCGCCGGTCTGCTCGGACACGGTGGCGACGACGATGAAGATCCCGTCAGCCGACAGCATGCGCCGGTCGCGCAGGGCGACGTCGGCCGGGTCGCCGATGTCGACGCCGTCGACGAAGATCATTCCGGCAGCCTGACGCTCGCCGACGCTGGCCCCCTTCGCGTCGATCTCGAGCGGCAGCCCGTTCTCGAGTTGGAACACCGCCTCGGGAGGAATCCCGACGGCGTCGGCCAGCTGCGCGTGCAGGTGGATGCGCTTGTGATCGCCGTGCAGGGGCATGACGTAGCGCGGCCGCACGAGGTTGAGCATCAGCTTGAGCTCCTCGACGAAGCCGTGGCCCGAGGCGTGGATCGGCGCCTCGCGTGGCGTGATCACGTTGCAGCCGATGTGGTAGAGGCGGTCGACGGTCTCGTTGACGGCGCGCTCGTTGCCGGGGATCGGGGTGGCGGAGAAGACCACCGTGTCGCCGCTGCGCAGGGTGATCTGGCGGTGGTCGTTGTAGGCCATGCGCCGCAGCGCCGATAGCGGCTCGCCCTGGGAGCCGGTCGAGACCACGACCACGCGGTGATCGGGCCAGTCCTCGACCTCGTGGGGCTGGATCATCATCCCCTCGGGGACCTCGATGTGCCCCAGCGAGCGCCCGATGTTGACGTTCTTGCGCATCGACCGACCCACCAGGGCGACCTTGCGCCCCAGCGCGGCGGCGGCGTCGATGACCTGCTGCACGCGGTGGATGTTGGAGGCGAAGCTCGTGACCACGATCCGGCCCTCGGCGCGGCTGAAGACCTCCTCCAGGTGGGGCCCGACCTCTCGCTCGGAGGGCGAGAACCCGGGCCTGTCGGCGTTGGTGGAGTCCCCGCAGAGCAGCAGCACCCCCTCTGAGCCCAGCTCTGCCAGCCGCGAGACGTCCGCCGGAGGCCCGTCCACGGGCGTCTGGTCGAACTTGTAGTCGCCGGTGAGCAGGACCGTGCCGAGCTCGGTGCCAACGGCGACGGCGCAGGAGTCGGGGATCGAGTGCGTCATGTGGATGAGCTCGATGGAGAACGGGCCCAGCTCGAGCTGCTCGCCGGTGGCGAGGTCCTCGAGGTCCACCTCGCGCAGATTGTGCTCGTCGAGCTTGGAGCGCGCCATGGCGATGGTCAGGGGGCCGCCCAGCACGGGAATGCTGTTCCCGTTGTCGAGCTCGCGCAGGACCCAGGGCAGCGCGCCGAGGTGATCCTCGTGGCCGTGGGTGATGACGATCGCCTCGATGTCCTCGGCCCGCTCGCGCAGGTAGGCGAAATCCGGCAGGACGAGGTCGATCCCGAGCATGTCGGCGGTGGGAAAGCGCAGGCCCGTGTCGATGACGACGATGCGGCCCTCGTACTCGACGACCGTCATGTTCTTGCCGATCTCGCCCAGGCCGCCGAGCGGCAGGACCCGCAGGGTGCTCACGCTCTCACGCTGTCACGCGTTCACTGCGGTCATGCGGCGGCGAGCATGCCGTGGCGTTCCAGCATGGCGCGCACCACCGCCTGCTCGTCGGCGTCGAGCTCGACGTAGGGCAGGCGGGGCGTGCCGACCGGCACGCCGATCATGTTCAGCGCCGCCTTGTTGCTGCACGCCGCCGGCGCAACCGCCATGTCCCGGTACACGTCCTGCAGGGCGGCGTCGATCTGGCGCCGGTTCTCCGGCTCCTCGACCATGCGGCGCATCTCATCGCCGAAGATGTGGCTGCCGGTGAGGATCCCGCCGGCCTCGCCCATGTCCAGCACGTCGACGAGCATGTCGTCGTTGCCGGCGTAGATGACCATGTCGTCGACATGGGCCAGGTTGGCGTCGTTGGCCTGCTTGACCCCGACGATGTTGTCCAGCTGGCCCAGCTCGGCGAGCAGGTCGTTGGGCATGTCCGAGCCGGTCCGCTGCGGGATGTTGTAGAGCAGGATCGGCAGATCGGTGGCCCGCACCACCTCGCGGTAGTGGGCGAGGATGCCGCGGCGGTTGGGGCGGTTGTAGTACGGGTTGACCGACAGCAGGCCGTCGACGCCGAGTGCCGTGGCCCGCTCGGTGAGCATCACCGCGTGGCGGGTGTCGTTTGAGCCGACCCCGGCGATCACGGTGCACGTGTCGCGCATCTCGGTGGCGGCCAGTTCGATCACCCGCAGGTGCTCCTCGTCGTTGAGGGTGGCCGCCTCTCCCGTGGTGCCGCAGACGACGAGGCCGTCGGAACCGTGATCGACGAGGTGGTGCATGAGCGTCACCGCGGCGTCCTCGTCCAGCGCGCCGCGCTCGTCGAACGGGGTGACCATCGCGGTCAGTATCGAGCCGAAGTTCACCATCATCGGCGGCATTATCGCAGGGGTGGGGGCGGCACGGTGCGTGGGGCGAGGCGCCTCGACGGGCGCGGGTCAGCCGGCGGGCGGCTCCGCGGCGGTGGGCGCCGACGGCTGGGCACCGGGCTCGAGCAGCCGCTCATAGACTCGCCAGCGCTTGACCAGCCGCCCGCCCATGGCCTCCAGGCCGCGGTTCATGGAGCTGTTGACCTCAAGGATGAAGCTCGCCTCGCCGTGGTTCTGGCGGGCGTGCTCGGCGACGGCGAAAAGCTCGAGGTAGAGCGCGGCGGCGACCCCGGTGTGCTGGTACTCGGGCAGCACACCCAGAAAGCCGACGCGCACGCGGTCGATGATCCGGTTGCGCATGAGGTAGTAGAGCCACCCCAGCGGCAGCAGCCGGCCCTGCATCTTCTTGTAGACCTGGTGGATGTCGGGGATGGGGATCGCCATCGCCACCGTCTTGCCCTCTTGCTCGGCGATCATGAACCAGTCGCGGGAGAACACCAACTGCATGTCGATGGTGTAGGCGTCCAGGTCGGCCTTGGAGTACGGCACGAAGCCCCAGTTGTGCGACCAGGCGGCGTTGTAGACCTTGGCGAACTCGTCCATGTCGCGGCGCAGGTGGCGGCGTGTCATGTGGCGGATGGTGATCCCGTGCTTGGTGTGGGCGCGCTCGGCGACCCTGGGCAGGATCGGGTTCATCCGCTCCCGGTCGTTGATCGAGAGGTCCCAGCCGAACAGGTCCATGGCCTTGATCACCCCCGGGGCGGCCTCGACGCGGGCCTGGTAGCGGGGTGGGTTCCAGGGCTCCCGGATGAGCGGCTCGCGCTCGAAGCCTTCGATCAGCACGCCCGCCTCGTCGTTGATCTGGAAGCACATCGGCCCCACCATGCGGTCACAGCCGCGCGGGCGGCACCACGCCTCGGCGGCCTCGAGCAGCGCGTTAAGGATCTCCTGGTCGTCCTCGAACTCCAGGAAGCCGAACATCCCCCAACGGCTGCCGTGGAACTGGTTGAAGGCGAAGTCGACCTGGGCCGTGACCCGGCCCACCACCCGGCCCTCGCGCCGGGCCAGGAAGTACTGAGCCTCCCCGTGGGTGAAGAACGAGTTGAGCTTGCGGGTCAGAAACGCGTAGCGCTCGAGCTTCAGCGGCGGGATCCACGGGGTCCCGGCGTGCAGGCGAAAGGGCAACGCGACAAACTCCTGCAGGTCGCTGAAGCCGTTCACGGGTCTCACGTCGACGGGCATGGGGCCTCGCAACCGTATCGGAGGTGGAACCGCTTGAGTCCCGAGGAGGACGCGCCGCCGGTCCTCGATCACGTCCAGGTGGCCGCGCCCGCTGGGGGCGAGGCCCAGGCGCGCCGCTTCTACGGCGAGCTGCTGGGCCTGGGCGAGGTCGAGAAACCCGCGGGGCTGCAGCGGCGCGGTGGGGTGTGGTTCGCCCTCGCCTCCGGGGCGCAGCTGCACGTGGGCGTGGCCGAGGGCTTTACCCCGGCGGTCAAGGCCCACCCGGGCCTGCGGCTCGACACCATCGCGCGGCTCGAGTTGCTGGCGCGGCGGCTGGAGGCGGCCGGGGCACCGGTGGCGTGGGACGCCGAGGTGCCCGGGGTGCGGCGGTTCTTCACCGCCGACCCGTTCGGCAACCGCCTCGAGCTGTTAGCCGTCGGTTAACCGCGGCGGGCCGCTACGGACCGGGCGGGGAGCGAACGGCGGCTTTGACGAGGGTCGGGCGGTCGCGGGGTGCCCGGGACGGTGCGGTTTCTGAAATCACAGAGCACACGGTCGCCCGTTCGGACGTGTGTGCTCTGAAACTGCAGTCATGCTGAACGCGGAGAGCACACGATCCAGCAGCGACGACCGTGCGCTCTGTCGTTTCAGGATTCCCGGTGGGTATCCGCAGCGATCCGCAACGCGGGTGCACGGGCCAGGCCCTTCGTGGCCGCCGATGACGTTCGCCGATACCCGACGCGCTGCCGGCCCACCCGCGCGACGACCCACCCCCCGCAGCGTCACGCGGCCGCGGAATCAACCATTCACGCGGCCACCTGCTCTCCGCTCCCCCGCACCCGCGGCCCGTGGTAGGGGCCCGGCTTGGGCCGCGCCTTGCCGCCCGGAAGCGCCAGACGCAGGATCGTGCGCTGGACCATGCCGAGCTGCTGGTGAAACGGACCGGTGTTGTAGGGCAGTTCGTAGCGCTCGCAGATCTCGCGCACTTTGGGGGCGATCTCGCCGTAGCGGGTGCTCGGCATGTCCGGGAACAGGTGGTGCTCGACCTGATAGCCCAGGTTGCCGCTGATCACGTGAAACATCGGGCCGCCGTCGATGTTCGCGGCGCCGAGGAGCTGGCGGACGTACCAGGCCCCGCGGGACTCGTCGCCGGTCTCCTCCTGGGTGAAGGTGAAGGTCTGGTCCGGGAAGTGACCGCAGAAGATGATCGCGTAGGACCAGACGTTGCGGATGAGGTTGGCCACCACGTCAGCGGTCAAGGTGCGGACGAACGGCTCGCGGAACGAGCGCCGGGCGATGAGCTTGGACAGCAGCCGATCATCCTCGCCGGCCCTCCGCGCGGCCTTGCGCACCGCGCGGCGCGCTTTGCGGGTCAGGCCCTGGGCACGGCTCTCATCCCGGGACTTGGCGGCGATCACGCCGGCCTCGATCGCGGTCATGACCAGGCCGCTGATCAGCGGCCACGCGATGTAGTCCTTGGTGATCTGCGCGCGCGCCTTGCCGGCGATCCCCTTGAGCTCCTTGCGGACCTGCTTGAGGTCCTTCTCGCCGGCGCGGATGGCGTCGAAATCGAGGTCGTGCACGGCGACCCCCCATTCGAACAGCATCGCCAGCAGGACGTTGTAGAACGGCTGCAGCAGGTAGAACGGGTGCCACTTCTGCGCCGGATCGATCCGCATGATCTCGTAGCCGAGATCCCGGTCCTTGCCGATGATGTTGGTGTAGGTGTGGTGGATGAAGTTGTGGGAGTGGCGCCAGGCCTCGGCGGTCGAGGCGGTGTCCCAGTCCCAGGCCCGGGAGTTGATCACCGGGTCGTTCATCCAGTCCCACTGGCCGTGCATGACGTTGTGGCCGATCTCCATGTTCTCGAGGATCTTGGCCATGCCGAGTGTGCTGGCCCCGAGCAGCCACGGGATCCGCCACCGGGAGGCGATCAACTCCGCCCGCCCGATCAGCGCCAGCTTGCGCTGGAACCCGATCATCGACCGGATGTAGGTGGCATCGCGGTCGCCGAGATCGGCCTTGACCTGCTCGTGGAGCTCGTCGAACTCCCGGCCCAGCTCCTCGATCTGCTCGGCGGTGAGTCGGTGCAGCGGGTTCTCGGAGTCGGGGGCGCCGGGCCCGGGCGCGGCCCGCCCGTTGCCAGTGTGGACGGCGGTCGTGGTCATCGCGTCTCCTCGGGGGTCGGGGTCACAGGTCAGAGCTCGATCTCGATGGGGCCTTCGGGGGCATGGATGCAGGTACGGATGACGTCGCCCTCCTCGCCGTGGACCTTGCCGTTGCGCAGGTCGCGGACGCGGCCGGAGCGCAGCTCGCCCACGCACGTGTGGCAGATGCCCTCGCGACACCCGTAGGGCAGGTCCAGGCCCGCCTCCTCGCCGGCGACGAGGATGGGCTGGCTGCCGTCGGACTTGGCCGTGGTGTCAGAGACCAGGAAGGCGATCGCGCCGCCCTCGCCCTCCTCCCCGTCGCCCAGGCCGAGCTTGGGCTGGAAGCGCTCCATGTGCAGGCGCTCGGTCACGTCCGCCTGCTCGTAGTGGGCGCTGAAGTCGTCGAGCATCTCGTTGGGCCCGGAGATGAACGCGTCCCGTTCCCGCCAGTCCGGGCAGAGGCGGTCCAGGTCGGCGGGGCCCATGCGACCGTTGTCGGCGGTGAGCTGCTCGTGGAGGACGACGCGCTCGTGCCGGCGGGCCAGGCCGCGCAGTTCGTCGCCGAAGATGACCTCGTCGGTGTGACGCGCCGAGTGCAGCAGCACGGCGTCATCGAGCTCGGCGGTCTGGTTGAGATGGCGCAGCATGCTCATGATCGGCGTGATCCCGCTCCCGGCGCTGATGAAGAGCAGCTTCGCGGGGAGAGGGTCGGGGAGCAGGAACTCGCCCTCCACGCCGCCGAGCGAGACGATCGTCCCGGGACGGCCGCGGCGCACCAGGTACGGCGAGACCTTGCCGTCGTCGACGTCCTTGACGGTGATCGAGATGAGCCCGTCCTCACGCTGAGGGTCAGAGGTCAGCGAGTACGCGCGCCAGTGGCGCACGCCTTCGATGTCCAGGCCGATGCGCAGGTACTGCCCCGGCTGGTGGCCGCCCCAGCGATACCCGGGCTTGATCAGGACGGTCGCGGCATCCCGCGTCTCGTGATCGATCGACTCGATCCGACCGCGCAGCTCGCGGGTGGACCACAGCGGGTTGACCAACTCGAGGTAGTCGTCGATCAGGAGCGGCGAACTGAGCGCCGCCAGTGCGTCAAGGACGCGCCGCTGGATCGGGTGCACATTGGGTCTGGCTCCGCGTTCAGGCATACCTACCTACTCAAGGGTAATATCCGTTTCAGTACATTCCTACCCGGTTTGTCCCAACCTGAGGCCAAAGCATCTGGCCGAGGCCGCACCCGGGCGGGAACCCAGGGGATGCCGCGGTCGGTCCGCGAGCAACTCATCCTGCGCGTCGCGGGCAAGGTCTTCGCCGACAGCGGCTACGAGCGCGCGTCCATGGACCGCATCGCCGCGCTGGCCGGGGTGTCCAAGCCGATGCTCTACGCCTACTTCGGCTCCAAGGAGGGCCTCTACCTGGCCTACATCGAGCGCACCGGCGGCGAGCTCGTCCAGCGCCTGGTCAGCGCGGACCGTGCCGACGGAATCGGTCCCCACCCACCCCGCCTGCGAGCGGTGATCAACGAGTTCCTGGCCTTCGTCCAGGAGCACAGCGACGGGTGGACCGTGCTCTTCCGCGAGCTCAACGTGCGGCGGCCGCTCGCCGAGCAGGTGAGCCAGCTGCGCGCCGAGGTCGTGGACGAGGTCCGGCGCATGCTCGAGAGCGAGAGTGAGGGGGTGCCCTCGGGGGCCGGCCTGCGACCGCCCGCATCCGAGGGCGTGGCCGAGGCGATCGTCGGCGCCGGCGAGGCGCTGGCCAACTGGTGGCTGAAGAAGCCCGGGGTTCCGCGCGAGGACGTGGCCAACTGGTACGTGGGGCTGGCGCGAGCGGCGATCTCGACCGCCACGGTGCGCGACGGCTGATCGCGGCCGCTAGACCCCTAGGCCACTAGGCCCAGTGCGGCGCCACCACGGTGAAGTGACGGCGCAGCCCGCTGAGCTCGAGCAGCCGCTGCACCGGCGGGGGCCCGGTGGTGATGGCGACCCGGTGGCCGGGGCGCGCCGGCGCCGCGAACAGCAGCAGCGGGCGCAGCCCGGTGAGGTCCATGAAGGCGACGCGCTCGAGGTCGACGAGCACCGCGCGCGCGTTGCGGACGGGACCGAGCGACAGCTCACGCTCCAGGAGGGGCGCGGTGGCCAGGTCGACCTCGCCGCGCAGGGCGACGATCACCTCGTCGTCGCGGCTGACGCTGACGACGTCGAAGTCGGCAGCGGGCTCTGAGAACAGGGCATCCGGGAGCTCGCCCGCATCACTGGAAGGTTGCCGCCCCACGCATCCCATTCTCCGTCGGCGCGGCCGCGAAGTCCATCCCCAATATCGGGGAGCGCGGCCCGGGCGCCGGCGCCGCGTGGCGCCCCGGGGGCCGCCGCTCAGTGCCCTCCGTCACCCAGGTCCAGCCGGATCTCCCCGCGCCGGACCCCCAGGGCGATCGCGTGCGCCCGGTTGCGGGCATGGAGCTTGCGCAGGCAATGGCGGACGTGGGTCTCGACCGTCGAACTGGACACGCCGAGCGCCGAGGCGATCCACGTGCTCCCCATCCCCATCGCCACCAGGTTGAGCACCTCGCGCTCGCGGTCGGTGAGGAGCTCCGGGCTCTCCGTCTGCCCGGGCTCGTGCTCCAGATCGCCGCCGGTCGGCGGGAACATCAGGATCGACAGGTGCCGGCCCGGCTCGAGGTGGGCGGTGGCGCTGTACTCGACGGCCAGCCGCGGCCCGTCGGGCATCTGGAGCTCGAACGTGCCGCGCTGAGTCCCCTCGCCCAGAAACGCCGCCCACAGCTCGTCGAGTCGGCCGCGAGCCTCGGATGGAGTGAGGTCATCGACGCTCAGTCGCAGGACGGCCTCCTCGGGCAGCCGCAACAGCAGGCAGGCGGCCGGATTGGCGGCCACGTAGCGCCGGCCGTCGTCGGCGATGACCATCGGCAGCAGGCTGGAGCGAAACGAGGGACCGGGTCCGGACATGCGGGGATCCTTTCCGCACCGGCCCGGGCGCAAAACCCGTGTGCTCCAGGACACTCAGTCGAGCAGGTGCTCGAGCCCGACGGTCGGAGAGTCGCTGAGGCCGGCCACGCGCCGCACGGCCAGCAGGACACCGGGCATGAACGAGACGCGGTCGATCGAGTCGTGGCGGATGGTCAGCGTCTGTCCCACGTCGCCGAGAATCACCTCTTGGTGGGCGACCAGGCCCGGCAGCCGCACGGAATGGACGGGCACGTCAGCACCGCCGGCGTCCCGCATCAATGCCGCCGTGCGGGCTGCGGTCCCGCTGGGTGCGTCGACCTTGCCGTCGTGGTGCAGTTCGATGATCTCGGCGCGGGCCATGTGGCGTGCCGCCTCGACGGCGAACCGCATCATCAGCACCGCCCCGATGGCGAAGTTGGGGGCCACGAACACGTTGGCCTTGGCCCCGCGCAGGTCGTCGAGCTCGGACACGTCAAAACCCGTCGTCCCGATGACCACGTGGATGCCGGCAGCGACCGCCTCATGCGCATTGGCCATTGCCGTGGTGGGGATGGTGAAGTCCACGAGCACGTCCGGGGCCGCCGACAGCGCGTCCCCCAACGACGTCTCCAGGGCGGGATCGACGCGGGCGACCAACTCCATGTCCTCGGCGCCCTCGACGGCCTCGCACACCGTCGCACCCATCCGCCCGGCGGCGCCGGCGACGGCGACCCTGATCATGGCCATCCGCCCGCCTCAGGCGACCGGGATCTCGGCGAGCTCCGGCGCCACCCCGCGCAGGGCCTCGTCGAAGCGCTCGGCGTCGGGTCCGATCCCGGCCGCCGACAGGCGCTCGGGATCCCACAGCTCCTCGGTGATGGCCACGAGGTCACCCAGCGTCACCGCGTCGATGCGCCTCACCACCTCGTCGAGGGGCATGAGCGGCGATTCGGCCAGGATCTCGGAGCCAAGGCGGTTCATCCGTGCTCCCGTGGACTCCAGGGCGAGCACGACGCGCCCCTTGAGGTTCTCCTTGGCGCGGTGAAGCTCCTCGGCCGTGGCCGGCTCGGAGCGGAAGCGTGTGAGCTCGGTGCCGACCACCGACAGCGCCTGCACCAGATTGTCGGCCCGGGTGCCGACGTAGAGGCCCACCTGGCCGGTATCGGAGTAGGCGCTGGTGAACGAGTAGACCGAGTACGCCAGACCCCGGCGCTCGCGGATCTCCTGGAACAGGCGGCTGGACGAGGTGCCGCCGAAGATCGTGTCCAGCACGCGCAGGGCGAAGCGGCGGTCATCGTGGCGCGAGAGGCCCGTCCCGCCCAGGCACACGTGGTACTGCTCGGTGTCCTTGCGCTCGAACCGGCGGGCGGGGCGCCGCGCGGCCAGGGCGGCCAGGGCGTCGTGGTGGGCCGGCGTCGGGGGAGCGTCCCCGTTGGGACGCGCCGGCGGCGTGCAGCGTTCGCGCGCCAGAGCGACGAGCGCGTCGTGGTCGACGGCGCCGGCGGCGGCGATGACCACGTTCTGGGGCCGGTAGCGGGCGTGGTGAAAGCGCGCGATGTCGGTGGGCGGGGTGCCCGAGATGACCTCGGCCCGCCCGATGATGGCCCGCCCCAGGGGGTCATCGCCGAACACCGCCTCGCCGAGCATGTCGAAGACCTTCTCCTGGGGATCGTCCTCGTACATGGCGATCTCCTCGAGGATGACCTCGCGCTCGGAGTCGATGTCCGTGAGCGAAGGCCGGAAGACCATGTCGGCCATGACGTCGAAGGCGTCGACGAGGTGCTCGTCGATGACCCGCGCGTAGACCGACGTGGTCTCCTTGCCGGTGCCGGCGTTGAGCTCGGCGCCCATGCCGTCGAAGATCTGGTCGATCTGCAGCGACTCGTACTTTGCCGTGCCCTTGAACAGCAGGTGCTCGAGCAGGTGCGACAGCCCCGCCTCGGCGTCGGACTCATACCGCGAGCCGGTGCCGATCCAGAAACCGAGCGACACGGACCGGACGGAGGGCATGGCCTCCGTCACGATCCGGACGCCGGACTCGAGCGTCGTCAGGCGGTGCTGCTCCTGCACGAGCGTCGTGTGGAGCTAGGAGCGGGGGCGCTCGGGGTCACGATCGCGCACACGGCCACGATCGCGATCACCGTCGCGTGATCCGCCTCGGTCGCCGTTGCGCGGCCCGCGGTCACGGTCACGTGGCCCGCGGTCACGATCGCGCGGCCCGCGGTCAGGCCGTGAACGGCTGGTCTCGGCGGCGGCGATGGCGCTGAGCTCCTCCTTGTTCTTGCCCTGGATCTCCGGATCGGAGGCGAGGCGAAGGCCGATCCGGCCCCGCTCGCGATCGACCTCGACGACCTTGACCTCGACTTCGTCGCCCTTGTTGAGGACCTCTTCGACCGTCGAGATCCGCTGCCCCGGCGACACGTTGGAGATGTGCAGCAGGCCGTCGGTGCCCTTGGCGAGCTCCACGAAGGCGCCGAACGTGGTCGTCTTGACCACCTTGCCGGTGAACTCGTCGCCGACCTCGACCTCCTTGGTCATCGAGCTGATCCGAGCCACCAGGGCGTCGCCCAGCTCCCGATTGGCCGCGTAGACGAGGACCATGCCCTCGTCGTTGACGTCGATCTGGGACTCGAACTCCTCCTGCAGGGCGCGAATCGTCTCGCCGCCCTTGCCGATGAGCAGGCCGATCTTCTCCGGGTCGATCTTGACCGACGAGATCCCCGGCGCGTACTTGGACAGCTCCGAGCGCGGGAGGTCGATGACCGCGGCCATCTCACCCAGAATGAACTCGCGGGCGACCTTGGCCTGGGCCAGGGCGTCGCGCATGATCTCGAACGTGACGCCCGTGATCTTGATGTCCATCTGCAGGGCGGTGATCCCGTCCTTGGTGCCGGCGACCTTGAAGTCCATGTCGCCGAGGTGATCCTCGACGCCGGCGATGTCGGTGAGGATGACGTAGTCGTCGCCCTCCTTGATCAGCCCCATGGCGATGCCAGCCACCGGCGCCTTGATCGGCACACCGGCGTCCATCAGCGACAGGGTGGAGCCGCACACGCTCGCCATCGAGCTCGATCCGTTGGACTCGAAGATGTCCGAGACCACGCGGATCGTGTACGGGAAGTCCTCCTGGCTGGGGATCATCGGGACCAGCGCCCGCTCGGCGAGCGCGCCGTGGCCGATGTCGCGACGCTTGGGGCCGCGCATGAAGCCCGCCTCCCCGACACTGAACGGCGGGAAGTTGTAGTGGTGGAAGTAGCGCTTGGTCGTCTCCAGCCCCAGCGTGTCCAGCCGCATCTCCTCGCGCGTGGTACCGAGGGCGACGACGGAGAACGCCTGGGTCTGGCCGCGGGTGAACAGCGCCGAGCCATGCGTGCGCGGAGCCACGTCGACCTCGATCGAGATCGGCCGGATCTGATCGGTGCCGCGGCCGTCGGGCCGCTTCTTCTGCACTGCGATCCGCTCACGGATGAGCGTCTTCTCCAGCTTCTCGAAGGCGCGCTGGGCGTTGGCCCGGTACTCCTTGAAGGTCTCGGACTCAGGATCGCCCGAGTAGTGCTCGAGGATCTGCTCCTCGACCGTCTTGGTCGCGTCCTGGCGATCGAGCTTGTCCTCGACCTGGGTGGCAGCGTCGAGGGCCGCGCCGTGCGAGGCCTTGATCTGCTCGTAGAGCTCAGCGTGGACCTGCGGGATCTCGACCTCGGTCTTGGCCTTGCCCGCCTTCTCGGCCAGCTCGCGCTGGGCCGCGCACAGCTTCTTGATGTTCTCGTGCGCGATGTCGAGCGCGTCGAGGATCTCCGCCTCCGGGATCTCGTTGGCGCCCGCCTCGACCATGAGGATGGCGTCCTCGGTCCCGGCGACGATCAGGTCGAGATCGGTGTCCGCGACGAGGAGCTCCTCGTCGGGGTTGACGACGAAGTTGCCGTCGATCTTGCCGACCCGCACCGCGCCGACGGGCGTCGGGAACGGGACGTTGGAGACCATCAGCGCCGCGGAGGCGCCGTTCATGGCCAGCATGTCGTAGGGGTTGACGTGGTCAACCGACATCGGCAGGGCGACGAGCTGCGTCTCATAGCGCCAGCCCTTGGGGAACAGGGGCCGGATCGGGCGGTCGATCAGGCGCGCGGTCAGCGTCGCCTTCTCCCCCGCGCGTCCCTCGCGCTTAAAGAAAGAGCCGGGGATCTTCCCGGCCGCGTACATCCGCTCTTCCACGTCCACGGTGAGCGGGAGGAAGTCCACGTCGCGCAGATTGCCCGCGGTCGCGGTACAGAGGACCATCGTGTCGCCCGCCTGGACGACAACTGCGCCGGAGGCCTGTTTGGCCAGCTTGCCGGTCTCGAACGAGATCTCCTTGCCCTCGATCTCGACGGAGACGCGCGTAACGGCGTCAGACATATTCAATTCCCTTCTGCTCCGCCCTTCGGTCGGCGGAGTTCGTTTCTCTCGATTCGTTCCGAACCCCTTTGATGCTAGCGGGTTGCCCTGGGCCTCCGCAGTCCTGGGAGGCGGCGATGAGTTCGGCTTCGATTGCCGGTCTGAGGGGTCATGGACCACTGGTAACCGGACCGTGCGGTCCGGTTGTGGTACCGTAACCGGACCGACAGGTCCAGTTTAGTCCGCGTCCGCGCCGATCGCCCAGGAGCGCACATGAGCGAAACCCTCACCTCCGCCCCCGCCGCCACCGTCGTCGAAAGCCCGCCGAGCGGAGCCACCAGCAAGTGGCTCGTACTGGTGATCGCCTGCCTGGCCCAGTTCATGGTCGTCCTCGACGCGACCGTCGTGAACATCGCGCTGCCCTCCGTGCAGCGCGGCCTGCACTTCTCTCCGGCCAACCTCCAGTGGGTGGTCAACGGCTACACGCTCTTCTTCGGCGGCTTTCTGCTGCTGGGCGGCCGGGCCGCCGACCTCCTCGGCCGTAAGCGACTGTTCGTGGCCGGCGTGCTGCTGTTCTCGATCGCCTCGCTGCTCAACGGCTTCGCCCAGTCCTCCGGGATGCTGATCGGCGGCCGTGCCCTGCAGGGCCTCGGCGGCGCACTGGTCTCCCCCGCCGCCCTGGCCATCATCACCACCACCTTCACCGACGCCAGCGAGCGCACCAAGGCGTTGGGCGTCTGGAGCGCGATCGCGGCCTCGGGCGCGGCCGTCGGCCTGCTCATGGGCGGCGTCCTCACCGATCTCGCCTCGTGGCGCTGGGTGTTCTTCGTCAACGTGCCCGTCGGCATCATCACCATCGCCCTGGCGTTGCGCTACGTCGCCGAGTCGCGGATCGAGGTCGAGCATCGCTCGTTCGATCTCGCCGGGGCGGTGACCGTCACCGGCGGTCTCGTCCTCCTCGTCTACGCCATCGTCAAGGCGCAGTCCTACGGATGGGGCTCGGGCAAGACCATCGGACTGCTGGCGGTGGCCGTGGCGCTGCTGGGCGCGTTCCTCGTGATCGAGTCCCGCAGCAAGGCACCCCTGGTGCGCCTCAGCATCTTCCGCGTCCGCACCCTTGCCGTGGGCGACTCGGTGTTGCTGTTGGTCGCGTCGGGCATGTTCGGCATGTTCTTCTTCGCCTCGCTGTACGTCCAGGAGATCCTCGGCTACAGCCCGCTGCGTGCGGGCCTGGCCTTCCTGCCCGTGACGGCCGGAATCGTGATCGGCGCCGGCGTGGCCCAGCCGCTCATCAAGCGCGTGGGCGTGCGCAACGTCTCGATCGCCGGCATCGCGCTGGCCGCCGCCGGGATGCTGGTGCTGACCCAACTGCCGGTCCACGGCCAGTACGTGTCAGACCTGCTGGTCGGGCTGCTCCCGATGAGCCTGGGCATGGGCCTGACCTTCGTGCCGATCACCCTGATGGCGACCAGTGGCGTGAGCGACGATGACGCCGGCCTGGCCAGCGGCCTGTTCAATACCGCCCAGCAGGTCGGGGGCTCGCTGGGCCTGGCCATCCTCTCCACGCTGGCGGCCAGCCAGACCGCTCGCGTGCTGCACGGCACAAGCCAGGCGGCGGTCCTCGCCGCCCGGGTGTCCGGCTACCACGTCGCCTTCCTGGCGGCGGCGATCATGCTGGGCGCCGGCGTGGTGATCCTGGTCGTGGCCCTGCGGCCGTCGCACATGCGCGAGGTGGAGCGGGCCATCGAGACGGGCGTCCAGCCCATCCCCGCCTGATCCCCGGTGGCGGTCCGGAGTAGCGTTCGTCATGCCAATGGAGCAGAATCCCCATCCGATGGAGGAGCGCCGCACCATGCGGGCCGACGCCGAGCGCAACCGGCAGCGGTTGCTCGACGCCGCCACGCAGATGTTCTGTGAGCGGGGTCTGGAGGTCGGCGTCGGGGAGATCGCGCAGCAGGCCGGCGTGGGCCGGGGGACGCTGTTTCGCAACTTCCCCTCCAAGGAGCACCTGATCGCAGCGATCGTCGTCGAGCGGATGCGGGAATCGATCAGCCGCGGCCAGGCCGCACTGGAGGCCGCCGACGCCGGTCAGGCCCTGTTTGATCTCATCGAGCAGTCCGTGGGCCGCTCCCAGACCGACCGTGCCCTATTTGACGCCATCGCCGACACGTGGCTGGCCAACGACGAGATCCGCGAGGTCCACTCGCAGCTGCTCGAAATGCTCGACGGGCTCGTGCGCAAGGCGCAAGCGCAGGGTGTGGTCCGCGATGACGTCAGCGCCGTCGACGTGCTGATGATGGTCAAGGGCGTCTGCGAGGCCGTCAGCGCCTTTCAGCATGTCAGCCCCGATGTGGCCCTGCGCCAGCTCGACCTCGTCCGCTCAGCGATCAGCCCGCCGGGCGTCGCACCGCCACTGCGCGGGGCGCCGCCCACGGTCGACGACCTCGAGCAAGCCGCGCCGCCGGCGCCCCGGCGCCCGCAAGCCGCTACGGGCTGAGCGTCCCGAAGCGGCGATCCAGATCGCCGCGGGACACCGGTTCGGCTCGCCCGTCGCGCCAGGCGAACACCGCCGGCGTCGTCACCACCCCCGCCCGCACGCCCGAGCGAAAGTCGCGTTTGACCCCCTCGCGGACGTCGTCGGAGCGGCGGTCGGCGTCGAAGCGCTCGAGGTCGAGCCCCAGCCCGCGCGCCCGGTCCCACAGGTGCGGGTCCTCGAGCCGGGCCTGATCGCCGAACAGCAGGTCGTGCATCTCCCAGAAGCGGCCTTGGCGTCCGGCCGCCTCGGCGGCACAGGCAGCCGGCCACGCTCGCGGATGGCTCGAACGCACTGGGAAGTGGCGGAAGACGACCTCGACCGGGAGCTCGCGCAGACGCAGCTCCAGGGCCGCGCAGTAGGGGCATTCGAAGTCGGCGTAGACGATCGTCAGTGCTCCGGCCCCTCGGCGGTGGTCGGCATCCGAGGGCTCGGGGACGGGAGCGGAGCCGAGCTCGCTCACTCACACCGCCCCAGATGGTTGATTCCACGACCCGCGGAATCAACCTCTCGCGGGATCAGCGCTCCAGCGCGTCGAAGATGAGGTTGGCCCCGGGCAGGTCGCCCGGCGAGGCGGCCTGATAGGACCACTGCACGACGCAGTCGGGGCCGACGATGGCCAGCGCCCGCTGGGGGAACCCGCCAGGGTGATAGGCGTCAAAGGCCTGGCAGACCGCGCCCTTGGGCTCGAAGTCAGAGAGCTGCTCGATGGTGACGCCCAGTTGCTCCTTGAAGGCGGTCTGGGAGTAGGTGGCGTCGCATGAGACCCCATACAGCGTCGCGCCCTTGGCCTCGAAGTCCTCCAGCACCTCCTCGTAGAGGTTGAGCTGATCGGTGCAGACGGGACTGAAGGCGAAGGGATAGAAGACCAGCACCGTCGTCTTGCCCTCCAGGTCGGCGCGCGTGAAGTCGCTGCCGTCACCCCGCTTGAGGGTGAACTCGGGGACCGGAGTCCCGCCGGCGATCACCGGCGCAGGCCGAGCTCGCGAATCAGCGTCCGGTAGCGCTCGAGATCCGTCTTTCGCAGGTAGTTCAGGAACCGGCGGCGCTGGCCGTTGAGCATCAGCAGCCCCCGGCGCGAGTGGTGGTCCTTGGCGTGGGTGCGCAGGTGCACGGTGAGCTCGTTGATGCGCTCGGTGAGCAGCGCCACCTGGACCTCGGTCTTGCCGGTGTCCGTGGGGCTATCGCCGAACTTGTCGACCAGCTCCTGCTTGCGTTCCTGGGTCAGAGTCATGCGGCCGGTGAGGCTAGCAGACATCACCCGCACAGCCGGCGCGTTTCGGCCACGTCCAGGCGCATCTGCTCCACCAGCGCCTCGACGGCCTCAAAGCGCCGCTCGCCCCGTAGCCGGGCCAGGAAGTCCAACCGGAGCACCTGGCCGTAGAGATCGTCGTCGAAGTCCAGCAGATAGGCCTCCACCAGCACGGCGCGCCCGGTCCCGAAGGTGGGCCGTACCCCGACCGAGACCGCCGCGCACCGATCGCCGGCCCGGGCGGCGTAGACACCGTGGCCGGGGCACACCAGCTCCTCGTCGGGCACGATGTTGGCGGTCGGAAAGCCCAGCTCTCGGCCACGCCGGTCCCCGGTCACCACCTCGCCGCGCAGCTGAAAGGGCGAGCCCAGGAACCGGGCGGCCCCCTCGACATCGCCGGCCGAGACCAGCGCCCGGATATGGCTGGAGGACACGACCTCGCCGTCGACCTCCACGAGGCGCACCACCCGCGTCTCAAACCGCGGATCGGCGCCGAGCATATCGGTATCCCCGGCGGCGCCGTGACCGAAGCGGAAGTTCTCCCCCACCGACACGTGGGTGGCGCACAGCCGCTCCACGAGCACGTGATCGATGAACTCCTGAGGCGTCTGGGCGGCGAACTGCTCGTTGAATCCGATCACAACCAGCTCCCGGACCCCGAGCGTGGCGATCAGCTCCACCTTGGCCTCCAGGCTGGTGAGGAGCCGGGGCGCCGCCTCGGGCCGGATCACCGCCAGCGGGTGGGGCTCGAAGGTCAGCACCGTGTCGCTGCCGGCGATGACCTCGCGGTGGCCGAGGTGGACGCCGTCGAACTCGCCCACCGCCACACGGCGCGGGCGGGCCTCGACGTCCGCGAGCATCGTCACCTGCATCGCCGCGAAGCCTATTGCCCTAGCCTCGGAACCCGACCACCGGCTTGAGCGCGCCGCCGCCGTCGACGGGCTCGGCCAGGGCGATGAGGCCGTCGGCGTCAGTGAGCCGTACGGTCGCGCCGTCGGCGCGCGGTGGGGCCGCGGGGATCCGGACCCCGTGTGCGGCCCGCCGGGCGTCGTCGCCCGACAGGCGCACCTCGGGCAGGAAGCCCAGAGCCTGGGAGAGACCCACCGGCCGCTCCGGGTCGGCGTCGGCGACATCGAAGGCCCCGATGCGCGTGCGGCGCAGCTCCAGGCAGTACGCGTCGCCGAGATCGGCGATGAGGCTGCGCACGTAGGTGCCCGACGAACACTCGATGGCAAAAGCCCGCCGGTCGCCGTCATGCCACAGCTGCTCGAAGCGATGCACCGTGACCTCGCGCTCGGCCGTCTGGACTTCGACCCCTGCCCGCGCGAGCTGGTAGGCACGGCGCCCGTCCACCTTGACTGCCGAGTACGCGGGCGGACGCTGGCGGATCGCGCCGGTGGGCAGCGCCAGCTCCCCGGCGGGCGCATTGCCGGTCTCGGTGATCTCCCCCTCGGGATCGCCGGTGGTCGAGATCGCGCCGAAACGCGCCACCACCTCATAGCGCTTGGGCAGCGCCATGAAGAAGCGCTGGGCGCGGGTCGCGCGCCCCACCAGCACCAGCAGCAGCCCGGTGGCGAACGGGTCCAGGGTCCCTGCGTGCCCGACCTTGGTCTTGCGCGGGAGCGCACGGCGCACGGTGGCCACCACGTCGTGCGAGGTCACGCCCGCGGGCTTGTCGTAGAGCAGGATGTGGTCTCGATCCCCGCCCACCGGCTCACCGCACCCGCCGGACGTCGTGTCTAGCTCTGGCTCTGCGCGGCGAGCTGCTCGCGCAGGAACGACACCAGCTCGTCGTAGGACAGCTCGGTGCTGAAGCCGGCCGCCTGGCGATGGCCGCCGCCGCCCTGGGCGCGGGCGATGGCGGACACGTCGATGGCGTCGTCGCCCGCGCGCAGGGACACCTTGCGGCTGCCGTTGGCACCCCCGAGGCGGTCGCGCACCAGGGCGGCCAGGTGGGTGCCCTCGACGGCGCGGAGATGGTCGATGAGGCCCTCGGAGTAGCTCTCCTCGGCGTCGGAGTCCGAGAAGTCGCCGACCGAGAGGTCGGTGATCGTCAGCCGGCCGTCGTCATAGCGCTGGACGTTGGACAGGCCGCGCGCCAGCAGCGCCAACTTGCCGTACGGCACCCCCTCATAGACGTGGCGGTAGATGTCGTGGACGTCCACGCCGGCCTCGATCAGGTCGGCGGCCATGAGGTGGGCCTGCGTGCCCGTGTTCTCGTACATGAAGCGGCCCGTGTCGGTGATGAGCCCCACGTAGAGCGCGTCGGCGATGGTGCGGGTGGGCGTGACCCCCAGCTCGTTCATCAGGTCCCAGACGATCTCGGCGGTGCAGGAGGCCTCGGGCACCACGAGGTTCACGGTCCCGAAGTGGGTGTTGTCGTGATGGTGGTCGATATTGAGGATGTGTAACCGGACCCCACCCGCCCCCCGGAAGGCCTCGGCCGGGTTGCGATCGATGTTCCCGCAGTCCAGGAACACGATCGTGCGGTCGCTCACGTCCGCGGGAGGCTCGGACACCAATCCGTCGAGCGGCAGGAAGCCGTACTCCTGAGGCAGCGGCAGGTCGCGGGCATCGATGAACATGACGCAGTCCTTGCCGATCTCGGTGAGGATCGCCCGCATCGCCACCAGTGACCCGATCGCGTCGCCGTCCGGGTTCTCGTGGGCGACCACGACCAGTCGGCCCGCGTCGCGCAACTCGGAGAGGACGCGGTCGCGCGCGGAGCGGTCGCCGTTACCGGTCACTGGTCTCCTCCTCGGCCTCGTGCTCATCGAGCAGCTGCGAGATGCGCATCCCTCGGTCAACCGTGTCGTCGTATTCGAAGGTGAGCGACGGCGTGTGCTTGAGCGTCAGTTCGTCGGCGAGGCGGCGCTGGAGGAAGCCGTGGGCGGAGCGCAGCCCATCCATGCTGGCGACGCGCTCGGGGTCGCTGCCGAGAACGCTCACGTAGACGCGAGCGTGGCGGAGATCGGGGCTGGTCTTGACGCCGGTCACTGTCACGAACCCTATTCGGGGGTCCTTGAGATCTTTGGCGATCGCGTCGGAGAGGACGGCTTTCATCGCCCCATCGACGCGTCGCATGCGGCCACCGCGCATCCTACCCTCCGCACATTCGTTCGCGCTGCGACCTCATTCCTCATCCTCGCAAATCCTCGACGGAGACCACCAGCCGCTCCACGCTCGCTCCGTCGGGGCAGCGGGCCAGGACCCAGCGCTCGACCTCATCGGCGGCGGCCGCCAGCCGCCGCAGCGATCCTCCGGTGAGGGCCGCGGTCAGCGTCGCCCGCTGCCACAGGTCCTGATACCCGGTCTCGGACACGGCGACGCCCAGACGTCCCTGAAGCTGGGCCTTGATGGAGGACAGCTCCTTGCGCTTGCCCTTGAGGCTGCCGGCGTCCGGGAAATGCAGGTTGATGACCAGCACGGCGACAAACCCCCCCGTGGGCGATCCGGACACGGGGTGGAGCGGACCTGCGTCAGGCGAGCTCGCGCTCGACCTGGCGCGTCGTGTAGGTCTCGAGCACGTCGCCTTCCTTGACGTCGGCGTAGTCGCGCAGCACGATGCCGCACTCGTACCCGCTCGACACCTCGCGCGCATCCTCGTTGAAGCGCCGCAGGCTGAGGATCTCGCCGTCCCAGATGACGGTCCCGTCGCGCACCAAGCGGACCTTGGAGCCACGCGTGATCTTGCCCTCGGTGACGTAGGAGCCCGCGATCGTGCCCACGCGCGAGGCGCGGAAGATCTGGCGCACCTCGGCGGAGCCGAGCGCCTCCTCGACCTCCTCCGGCGCGAGCATCCCCTGCATGGCGCTGCGCAGCTCCTCAATGGCGCGGTAGATGACCGCGTAGCTGCGGATCTCCACGCCCTCGCGGTCGGCCACCGACCGGGCGTCGCCGACCGGGCGGACGTTGAAGGCCATGATCACGGCGTCGGAAGCCGCGGCCAGCATCACGTCGGATTCGGTCACGGCGCCGACGGCCCGGCGGATCACGTTCACCGAGACCTCGTCCTGGGGCAGCTTGGCGATCTCGTCCTCGATGGCCTCCAGCGAACCGGCCACATCGGCCTTGAGCAGCAGGTTGAGCTCCTGCAGCCCTGACCCGAAGATGTTCTCCAGCGAGACGCGCTTGCCGCTCTGGCGCGCCAGCGACTCGGCCTTCAGCCGGGTTGCCCGCTCGCCGGCCAGTTGGCGCGCGCGTCGGTCGTGCTCGACGACGCGGACGTGCTCGCCGGCCTCGGGGACGCCGTCAAAACCCAGCACCTCCACCGGCTCGCCGGGTAGCGCCTGCCCGATCCGCTGGCCGCGGAAGTCGTGCATCGCGCGCACCCGGCCCCACTGGGCTCCGGCGACGAGCGCGTCGCCGACCTCCAGCGTGCCGCGGCTGACGAGGATCGTGACCACCGGGCCGCGGCCTGGGTCGAGCTTTGACTCGATGACCGTGCCCGAGGCGGGCGCGTTGGGATTGGCCTTGAGCTCCTCGACCTCGGCCATGACGATGATCGTGTCCAGCAGGTCGTCGAGCCCCTCTCTGGTCTTCGCAGAGACGTTCACGAACTCGGTGTCGCCACCCCACTCCACCGGCTGCAGGCCCAATGCGGTCATCTCAGTCCGGACACGGTCGGGCTGCGCCCCCTCCTTGTCGACCTTGTTGACCGCCACCAGCATGGGGACGCCGGCCTCCTTCGCGTGGTCCACGGCCTCCTGAGTCTGGGGCTTCACGCCATCGTCGGCGGCCACCACGATCACGGCGATGTCGGTGACCTTGGCGCCGCGGGCGCGCATGGCGGTGAACGCCTCGTGGCCGGGCGTGTCCAGGAAGGTCACCGGGTGCCCGTCGTGGCGGACCTGGTAGGCGCCGATGTGCTGGGTGATGCCACCGGCCTCGCCGGCCGCCACCTGCGTTTCGCGGATCGCATCCAGCAGCGAGGTCTTGCCGTGGTCGACGTGGCCCATGATCGTCACGACGGGGGCGCGCTCGACGAGATCCGTAGCCGCATCGTTGAAGATCGGCTCGGCGACCTCCTCGTCCTCGGAGTGGACGATCTCCACTTCCTTGTTGAGCTCGGAGGCGAGAACCGTGATCGACTCGTCCGACAGCGTCTGGGTCAGCGTCTTCATCTCGCCGAGCGCCATCAGCTTCTTCATCACCTCGGGGACGGGGACGTCGAGGTACTCGGCGACGTCCTTGACGGTGGACCCGGAGTTGACCTGGATCGCGCTCGGATCGGCGACGGCGGTGCGCGAGGGCTGCGACTCGGCCGCTTCGTCATAGACCCCGCGCCGGCGCCGGCCACGGCGCTGGCGGCGCGGCGGCTGGTTGACCGGACCTCCGCCCGGACCGCCGCCGGGCCCACCCGGGCCGCGGCGAGAGGCCTGCGAGTCGATGACGACGCGGCGCCGGCCGCCGGCATTGCCGGGGGCGCGCTCGCCCTGCAGGGAGTCGCGGGTCGGACGCTTGTGCTGGTCGCCGCCGCCGCTCTGACCCCGGCCGCCGTCAGCGGCGGCGGGCGCCGAGCCGTCGTCGGCCGGCGCCGACGCGGGCGCGGCGCTCTCGGCCGGGGGGGCGGGCGCGGCGGCACGTGCCGCGGGGGCCGCCTTGGCGGGCCTCGTCGCCGCCTGCCCCTGGGTGCGCTCGGCGGACTTGGCGGGCGCCTTGGCGCCGTCGGTGGCCTTGGCCTTGGGGGCGGCGGGCTTGGCCTTGGCGGCCCCGTCCGAGGCGGAGGCGGAGGCGGCCTGACCGCCGTTGGCGAGCACGCGCGACGCCACCTCCTCGTCAACGGACGAGGAGGACGCCTTCACGTCGATGCCGGCCTCCTTGAGGCGGGCGAGGACGTCTTTAGCCGGGAGACCACGCTCCTTGGCAATTTCATGGACGCGCTTGTTGCTCATCTTCGGCTGAGTCTACGTCGCTTCCTGGCCGGCGCTGTCCGGGGCGGACGCGCTGGCTGCACCACTTATCGGTGCATCGCCGTCGGCCTCGTCTGACGGAGGCTCAGGATCGGGCTGGACCTGGTCGGTGCCGGTGCCCGCCAGCGCCTGGTGGGCCTCGATCCCGCAGTAGCGAGAGCCGGGCAGCGACGCGTTGGGGCAGCGGCGACCGTTGGTGAGGATTGCGGCGCAGCGGCCCTGGAGCTCCTCCTCCTCGTAACCGTGCTCGGCCTCCTCGGCGGCGAACTCCGTCTCGGAGCGGATGTCGATGCGCCAGCCGGTGAGCCGCGCCGCCAGGCGGGCGTTCTGACCCTCGCGGCCGATGGCCAGCGACAGCTGGTCGTCGGGGACGATGACGGTCGCCTGCTTGCCGGCGTCGTCGACGAGCACCTCGCGCACGCGCGCGGGCGACAGGGCCTTGGCCACGAAGCGGGCGGGCTCGTCGTTGTAGGGGATGATGTCGATCTTCTCGCCACGCAGCTCGGAGACGACCATGCGCACCCGGGACCCGCGGGGTCCGACGCAGGCGCCGACGGGGTCGACCCCGTCCACGTGGGAGACGACGGCGATCTTGGAGCGGTAGCCGGGCTCGCGGGCCACGCCGGTGATCTCTACCAGCCCGTCGGCGATCTCGGGGACCTCGAGCTCGAACAGCGACTTGATCAGTTCCGGGTCGCGCCGCGAGACGATGATGCTCGGGCCCTTGGTGGAGTTCGAGACGTCCTTGATGACGGCCTTGATCCGCTGCGAGTGGTCATAGCGCTCGCCGTCGACCTGCTCTGACTTGGGCAGCAGCGCCTCGACGCGCTCACGCAGCTGGACGAGCGTGTAGCGGCTGTCGGACTGCTGCACGATCCCGGTGATCAGCTCGCCGACGCGATCGCGGTACTCCTCGAACATCATGTCGCGCTCGGCCTCGCGGATCCGCTGCAGGATGACCTGCTTGGCGGTCTGGGCGGCGATCCGGCCGAAGTCGTGCGGTGTGACGTCCTCGACCTCGATCTGGTCCTCGTACTCCTTGAGCTTCTCCATGTCGATCTCGGGCTCCGGCGCGTCGCGCATCTCCCCCGTCTCGGGGTCGACGGTCGGCTGGGCGTCGGTGCTGGCCTCGATGAGCAACTGCTCCTCGAGCTCCGGCGGGATCTTCAGCTCCCACACGATGAAGTCGCCGCTGTCGCGGTCCATCTCGACCTTGGCGTAGGGCGCCGACCCGGGGGTCTTCTTGTAGGCCGACAGGAGCGCGTCTTCCAGCGCCTCCATCAGCTTCTCATGGGAAATGTTCTTTTCCGCTGCGAGGCCCCGTACGGCCTCAACGATTTCCTTGGACATGGATCAGTCTCCGGGTACGAGGTTGGAGCGGACGATCTGCTCGTACGGGATCGTCAGGACCCCGTCGCCGGCGGCGATCGTGACTTCGCTGTCTGACGCGCCGACCAGCTCGCCTGTCAGCTGCTTGTGGCCTTCAGTGGCCTCGCGCAGCCGCACGCGCGCGCGGCGGCCCAGGAAACGGGTGTAGTGCTGGGGCTTGGTGAGGGGACGGTCCTGACCGGGCGACGAGACCTCGAGCGCGTAGCTCTGCCGGTACTCGCCGAGGTGCCCCGTGACGCGCTCGCAGAGCTCGAGGCTCACGCCGTCGGGGTGGTCGATGAACAGACGCAGCGTGGGGCCTGCGACCTCCACTAGCAGTACCTCGACCTCAGGCTCGACACCCGCGAGTCTGGCTTCGATCTCGGTCTGTAGGGCACTCACTGTCTCCTCCATAAATCTCATAAAAAAAGCGGGCGAGCGCCCACTTTCTAAAACGGCACCGGGAACGCCCGGCCGGAAAGCTGTGGCCCTCAGGTTAGCACCGCAGCGGTCCAGTGGTGAGCGCCTGCCGGCGTCGGCTTCAGCCGCGCGACTGCTCTTCGGC
The DNA here is from genome assembly GCA_963758035.1 of uncultured Actinomycetota bacterium. Lineage (GTDB taxonomy): Bacteria > Actinomycetota > Thermoleophilia > Solirubrobacterales > Solirubrobacteraceae > Palsa-465. Next base: position 1,263,103 of record CAVWTW010000006.1, on the reverse strand, counting down.
GCGGGCCCGGGCGCGGTCCCTGTACACGCGGTAATCGCGCCGGCTGGGCTGCAGGCAGGCCGCCAGCACAAGCGGCTTGCGGGCTTCGTCGTGGCGGCCGAGCAGCTGCAGGCAACGGCCCAGGCAGAACTGGGCGTAGTCGTTGGTGGGCGCGCGCTCGATCACCGCGCGGAACTCGTCGGCCGCCTGCTCGTAGCGCTGGATGTGGAACAGGGCGCGCCCCAGCGCCTCTCGCACGGAGGTCTTGTCGGGCGCGAGATCCCTGGCCCGGGCCAGCGGGATGGCGGCTTGATGATGGTGGCCGGCCTCCAGCAGGGCGGTGCCACGCTGATACAGGTCATAGAGCTCTTCCACGCCTACGAGTCTAAGACGCGCCGGCGGTAGGTCTACAGCCGCGGGGGCAGCGCCCAGAGCGCACGGATGCGCCCGATGAACCCCAGCCCGCGGCCCAGTTCGCGACGCAGGGCCCGGCGCTGGGAGGCGTTCGGGGTCCCGCCCCCGCCGCCGTAACGCGAGACCCTGAGCGTGCGGACGTAGGCCTCGGCGTCGGGGGAGCCGTGCAGCCGGCGCTCGAGCCCCACCAGCGTGACCCCCTCGTGGAGCGGGCGGCCGGTGCGCGCCAGGGCACGCTCGAGCTCGGCCAGCAGATCGCCGCGCGGGATGTGTCCACGCCGGAGGCGGCGCAGGGCCCAGGCCAGCAGCGCGATGAGCGCGATGCCGAGTCCGATCAGCCACCACAGGCTCGTCCCCCCGCCCGCGTGATGGCCCAGCTTCGTCGCGGCCGACGCGCTGTTGCCCGCCTCGCGCCGCCCCTGGGCCGCATCGGAGCCGGTCGCGCCGCCGGGCAGCGGCTTGAGGATGGGCTCGATGCCCACTCCGCCGCGCGCCGGGGCGGTCGCCGGCGTCGGATCAAAGCGCACCCACCCGTAGTTGGGGAACCACGCCTCGACCCAGGCGTGGGCGTCGGTGTCGGTGACGATCCAGCGGCCGCTGTGCTTGTCGTAGGTCCCCGGGGTGAAGCCCGCGGCCACGCGAGCCGGGATCCCGCCCATGCGCAGGAGCATCGCCATCGCGCCGGAGAACTGCTGGCAGTAGCCCTGCTTGTCGGTGAACAGGAAGCTCGCCAGCGGGAACTGGTGGGTGGGCGGCGTCTGGGTGTAGGAGAAGCCGTGGGCCGCGCTCAGGTAGTTGCGCACGCTCATCACGAACGCGTACGGCGTCCTGGCCCTGGCGGCAAGCCTGCGGGCCAGGCCGTAGACGCGCGCGTAGGGCGAGAGGTCGATCGCGGTGGTGGCCACCGAGTTGCTCGGCGGCACGACGATGCCGTGCGGCACCGACGGGCGCCGGTGGGTGTGGAACACCGGGAAGGTGACCGGAATCGCTCCGCCGCCGGGCACCGCCGATCCGGTCGGGAGCTGGAGCGTGAGATAGTTGGCCAGCAGGCTCGCCGGATAGCCGCGCCCGGCCGTGGCCAGCTCGTGGGGCGCCGGGTGGGGCGAGTAGACCGAGACCGCGTAGCTCGTTCCCGGGCCCAGCGGCGCCCCCGACTGCCAGGTCCCTGCATCGGCCCCCTGCGCGATGCCCCCCGGGAGGCTCGTCGCCGGCTGGCTGGCTTCGCCGGCGGCAATGACATCGGGCGTCTTGAGACCGACGATCGAGATGCGAAGGGTCTTGGTCCACCGGGACAGGGCGTCCCCGCTCGGCGCGGGCAGCGTCGGTTGCGGCGGGAGCCCGGCGACCCAGCTGTAGCCGTCGAACGTGTCGAGGTCCTCGGCCTTCCAGTAGTCGCGATCGGCCTGGCTCGCGGTGACCGCGAACACTTCGTGGCCGGTCTGCGGCCAGCGCAGCGGGCCGTAGGTCTGGTTCCAGTTGAACGTGTCCACGTGGACGGGCACGGCCGTGCCGGTCCAGGCGCGGTAGTCCACCCAGGGCGAGCGCTGGTCGATGCGCGGCGCGGCGATCGCGCCCCCCACCCCGGCGAGCGCGATGATGCCGATTGCCGAGGCGGTCGCCCCGGCGCGGACCCGCTCGCCCCACATGAACGCCGCCAGCAGGCCGAACAGCAGCAGGCCCTGGACGTAGGGCAGCTCGGGCCTGATGAGCGTCGAGGGCACGACGGCCAGCGCGATGAGCGGGAGCGCGGCGGCAGCGCGGCGCCCATCGCCCAAGCCCCCACCCCCGCCGGCGAACGCCAACACGGCGGCCGCGTCGAGGACGAGGACCGCCGCGCCCAGGAGGATGACCAGGCGCACGTCGCCGTTGGAGCCCAGGTAGGGGACGAGCGTGTTGGGTAAGAAGTTGAGCCCGTTGTCGATCCGGTCAACGGTGCGCGCGATGCTCATGTGCCTGAGCCAGTGCCAGCGCAGGCCCGAGACCGGGAAGGCGAGGAGGATGACCACCACCGACGCCACGCCCGCCGCCAGCCGGTTGCGGCGGGCGATGAGTGGCACGCCCCCGGCAAGCGCCACCGCCAGTGCCAACAGGCCGATCAGCCGCCAGCCCGACCCGGGGCGCATCAGGGTCGCCCACCGCACGAGGCCGTACCCGGCCAGCGCGGTGAAGGTTGCCAGGCGCACCCACGGCCGTTCTGCCCGGGCGGCGTGCGGTGCGGCATCGGCGCGGGGTCGGTGCAGGCCGCCGGCGGCGGAGTCGAGGACCGGAGCCCCGGCGCTCATTGCTGCCGCGCTCCCCTCACGCGACCAGGTCCTCCGGGCGCGTGCGCTCATACCGCCGCCCGGCGCCGAGCAGGAAGCCCTGGCAGGCCGCGACTGTGAGGGTCGGGCGCGCGGCGGTGCGGATGCCGCGCGGATGACCGCCGACGAGGTCGTCCTCAGGTACGACGAGCACCGTTGGCCCGCTTCCGGGCGCACCGAGGATCGCGCCCAGGCGCTCCACCGGCGACGCCGCCACATAGATCATCGCCCCGGCCCGCCCGGCCATCGACGCCAGCAGCGGGGCGCGGCTGCGGCTGCCACCCTCGACGAGGGCGAGGCGTGCGTAGGCGGCCGGCCAGGCCATCAGCTCACGGTCGATCATCGTCGCTCGCTGCTCGCCGGGGAGGAGCAGCCCGCAGCCGCCGGCGGCCCCGAGGTCGAGCACCAGCGACGCCGCCGCGCGCACCGCAGCGTCGATCAACTCCACCGCGGCTCGTCCTGCGCCCGTGGGGGTTCGGGCGTCGAGCACGACCAGCGGACGCGCATCGCCGTCGGCCTGGAGCCGGCGCTCGATCAGCCCGGCGCCGCGGGCCAGCGCCGACCAGTGGATTCGGCTGGCGGGCGTCCCCTTGCGGTAGGGGCGTAGCCCGTCGAGGTCGACGGCGGCCATCGCCTCGGATCCGGCGTGGCCGTCGGGCAGGCGCAGGCGGCGGCCGTGGCCGGAGCCCAGCCAGCGGACAGGCTCGGTCCTCGGCAGCACGAGGACCTGCTGCCCGCCGCCCTGGCTGACCGCCTCGGCACGAGCCAGGTCCAGCGGGTCGCGAACGGTGAGCGCCGGCGCGGGGAGGCGGTGCAGGCCGCGGCGCGCGAAGCGCGAACTCACCCGCACGCTGGTGGTGCGATCGCCTCTCACCGGCGACAGCTCACCGGTCAGCTCGAACCGCGAGCCGGTGAACGGATCGACCACCTCGGCGCCGGGCAGTCCGAGCGGGCCGCTCCTGACCTCGATCGTCGCGGCCACCGGCTGGTCCTCGATCATCCGCTCGGCGGGGAGGTGGCGTTGCGTGGCGGCGCCCTTGGCGGCCAGCCACACCCACCCGGGCGTACCGACCCCGAGCACGATCAGCCCGACGGCGGGCACGAACAGCGGGGCCGCGTCGAAGATGAACGAGACGAGGCACAGCACCACCCCGCAGGCGGCCACCACGGCGGCTCGTTTGGCGAGCAGCCGCGGTGTCCCCATCGTCTGCACTAGAGGGCTCTCGTCGAACCGACGGCGTCGAGGATCACGTCGTTCGCCGCCGCCCGCGGGGTCTCCGGCGCCAGCACGAGCCGATGGGCGAGGACCGGGACGGCGAGAGCTTGGACGTCATCGGGCAGGGCATGGTCGCGCCCGCTCATCATCGCGTTGGCCTTGGCCGCGCGCAACAGCATCAGGCCGGCGCGAGGACTGGCGCCGAGATCGACGCGTGGGTCCTCGCGGGTGCGCCACAGCAGCCGCACGATGTAGTCGCGGAGCGGGGCGGTGGCGCGGACGCGCGCCGCGGCGTCCTGGGCGGCGAGCACCTCGGCTGCAGTGACGACCGGGCGCAGCGTCATGACCTGGTCGCCGGACTCGTGCTGGGCCAGCATCCCGGCCTCGGCCGCGCGGTCTGGGTACCCCATCGAGAGGCGGACCATGAAGCGGTCGACCTGGGCCTCGGGCAGCGGATAGGTGCCCTCGTACTCGATCGGGTTCTGCGTGGCCAGCACCAGGAACGGTCGCGCCAGCTCGTGGGTGTGGACGTCCACGGTCACGCGGCGCTCCTGCATGCACTCCAGCAGGCCCGATTGGGTCTTGGGCGAGGCCCGGTTGATCTCGTCGACGAGGACCACGTTGGCGAACACCGGCCCGGGCCGGAACTCGAAGCGCTGCTCGCGCTGGTCGTAGACGTTGGTGCCGACGACGTCGGCGGGCAGGAGGTCCGAGGTGCACTGGATCCGCGCGAACTGGCAGTCGATCGATCGCGCCAGGGCGCGGGCGAGCGCGGTCTTACCGACGCCGGGGTAATCCTCGACCAGCGCGTGGCCCTCGGCCAGCATCGACACCAGCAGGTGGCGCAGGGTCTCGGGGCGGACCTGCACTGCCTTGTTGATGTTGGCCGTGAGCGCGCGCCCCACGGCGGCGAACGCTTCAGACTCCTGCGGTGCGAGCGGGGTCTGCTCTGATGGCTCGATCGTCTGACTCCTTAACTCGAAGCTTCTCCACCTCATCGAGGACGCCGTCGGCGATCTGCTCCTTCCTCGACCGGCGTAGCCGAACCTCCCCGCCGTCCCTGGCCAGGATCGTCACCTCGTTGTCGGGGGCATCGAAACCGATCCCCGGCTGTGAGATGTCGTTGACCACGATCGCGTCAAGCCGCTTGCGCCCAAGCTTGTCGCGGGCGTACTCCATGGCGCCGTCCCCGTGCTCCGCGGCGAAACCCACCAGCACCTGCCCGGGGCGGCGTCGCTCCGACAGGGCGCTGAGCACGTCGTCGGTGGGTTCGAGCTCGAGGTGGCGCGGGTGGGTGGGATCAGTTTTCTTGAGCTTGTGAGTGGCGGGGGCGCGCGGGCGAAAGTCGGCCACGGCCGCGGCCATCAGCAACACATCGGTGGAGTCAAAGCGCTCGTCGCAGGCGGCCTTGAGCTCGGCCGCCGTCCCGACGGGGATGACGTGGGCGCCCGGGGGCGCGGGCAGGGCGACGTTGGCGGCGACCACCGTGACCTCCGCGCCGCGGAGGGCGGCGCGCGCGGCGAGGGCGAAGCCCATCCGCCCGCTGGAGCGGTTGCCGACGTAGCGCACGCTGTCGATCGGTTCCCGGGTCCCCCCGGCCGTGACCAGGACGTGCACCCCCAGCCATGCCCTGCCCACCCCGTCGAGCGGGCGGGCCGCCTCGGCCAGCCGCGCCTCGATGGCGGCGAGCAGTTCGGCGGGCTCGGCCATACGGCCCACGCCCCGCTCGCCGTGGGAGGCGAGGTCGCCGGTGCCGGGGTCGATCACGGTGACGCCCCGGTCGGCCAACAGCGCGAGGTTGGCCTGGACGGCCGGGTGCAGGTACATGCGGTTGTTCATCGCGGGCGCGATCAGGACCGGAGCCCCGCCCACCCCGCCGGCGGCGAGCGCCGCCGTGGCCACGAGGTTGTCGGCGTGGCCGTGGGCGAGCTTGGCGATGGTGTTGGCCGACGCCGGGGCGATGAGGTAGAGGTCTGCGTTCTCGACCAGCGCCAGGTGGCTGATGGGCGCGCGGTCGGGCGCGGGCTCGCCCGGGTAGGCGCCGCGCAGCGGGTCATCCTGAAACTCGCCGGTCAGCACCGGCGCGCCGGTGATCCCGGCAAAGGACGCCGCGCCGACGAACCGCTGGCTGGCCTCGGTCTGAATGACGCGGACGCTGTGCCCGGCCTTGATCGACAGCCGCGCGGTCTCCAGCACCTTGTAGGCCGCGATCCCGCCGGTCACTCCGAACAGAAGCCGCGCCACCCTGTCTACCGCCTCCCGGTTCCGTGTCGAGTGCTTCCTACACCCGCGCGATCGCTAACGGTAGTGGTACTTGAGCTTGCCCTGCGCCACTTCCTCCAGGGCGATCGTCAGGTAGTTCTTGGACCGCGTATCGACCATCGGCGGCGGGAACTCGTCAAACGTCCCCTCGCCGAGGTTGTGGTAGTACGAGTTGATCTGGCGGGCGCGCTTGGCGGCCACGAGCACACTGGCGTAGTCGGAGTCCACGTGGTCCAGGAGCTTGTCGATACGGGGTGAGATCAAGGTTGGCCCTTCGCTGGTTGGTTGCCCACCAAGGTTAGCGGCAGATGTGCAGGATCCTGCAACATGCAGGGGGAGATCTGTGCTGGCGAGGCCTTTGCGCGTTCGCGGGGGCGCCGGGGCGAAGGTCAACGGCAGCATGAAGGGGAACCGGGTGGGGAAGCGGGCGGCGGCTCGGGGTCCTGGCGGCGAGCTCCCGGCGCCGCAGACCGCGGGTCGCGGGTCGCGGATCGCGGATCGCGGATCGCGGATCGCGGGTCGCGGATCGTCGCGGATCGCGGCGGATTTTGCAGCTATGTCATGCAAGATCCGCCACAGGTCCCTGGGCGGCTGGGGTCGTGGTCGATCTTGAAGGACATAGCCTCACAATCGACCTCAACCCCGCCGACGGGTCACCCGGAGCGTCCCGGCCACCCCGGCTTCCCTTGACAGCCGCGATTGACCTGCGCCGGTACCGGCGGCGGCGCTACTCGGAGGAGGTGGTGGAGGCGGCGCCGACCTCTCCGCGCACGATGTCGACGAGCTCGTCGAGCGCGTCCTCGAGGCGGTCGTTGACCACGACGTGGCTGAACTCGCACTGGGCCTCGAGCTCGCCCTCGGCGGTGCGCAGCCGGGCGTCGACCTGGTCGGGCGTATCGGTGCCGCGGCCCACGAGCCGGGCCCGCAGCGCCTCCCGGCTGGGCGGGGCGATGAACACCTGAAGCGCCTCGGGCATCGCCTCGCGGACCTGTCGCGCCCCCTGGACCTCGATCTCGAGGACGACGGGCTCGCCACGTCGCAGCCGTCCCTCCAGCTCGGCGCGCAGAGTCCCGTAGCGCCGTCCCGAGTAGGTGGCGTGCTCGACGAACTCGCCGCCGGCGACGCGCTGCTCGAACTCCTCGGGGCCGAGGAAGTGGTAGTCGACGCCCTGCGTCTCGCCGGGTCGTGGCGCGCGCGTGGTGGCCGAGATCGACAGGCCGAGCTGCGGCACGCGCTCCAGCAGCCCGCGGATCAGGGTCCCCTTGCCCACCCCGGACGGACCGGTGATGACAAAGACTCTGGCCACCGGTGCAGCGGAGATCGCGTCAGCGACGGCGCAGCAGCGCCACGAGCTCGCCGCGCTGGCGCTCGGAGAGGCCGCCGAGAGTCTTGCTCGGCGAGATGCGACACTGGCCCAGGATCTTGTTGACCTTCACGCGGCCGTACTTGGGGACCGCCAGCAGCAGGTCGAACACCTTGGCGGTCTGCACGTATTCGGGCGGATCGAGCAGCAGCTCGTGGATCGGTGTGCGACCCGCCTTGAGATCGCGCTTGAGCTGGGCGCGCCGGCTGCGGATATCGTTCGCGCGCTGGAGGGCCTCCATGCGCTGCACGAGTGAGCGCTCCGGTGCGGCCACCTGCTTGGGGAACGATTCACTCACCGGCGGCATGGGCGGCGACTATACATCGTGAGGCGGGCCGATCAAGTCCAAATCCCGCAATTCGGGTCAAGCTCAGCTTGAGGTTCAGCATTGTCGAGCCTAGTTTCGAATTTCAGGTTGGTTTGCAGGGAGTTTTTTACTCTATATCACCTCCTCGCCGTCAGCGTGAGACCCACGCGACGCCCCGCCCCGAAGGGTGGGGGCGCGCGGCGGTGAGGGCCAACTCGCCGGCGATCCGCCCGCCCGCGGAGGGGTCCCGGAAGCTCTCTGTGCCGACTGCCACAAGGGTGGCGCCGGCGGCGATGAGCTCGGCGGCGTGGCGGCCGTGGCTCACGCCGCCCATGCCGATGACCGGGATGTCCACCGCCGCGGCCACCGACTGCACCTGAGCGAGGGCGATGGCGCGCACCGACGGGCCCGATACCCCGCCGGTCGTCCCTCCCAGCCACGGCTCCCCGGTCCGTGGATGCAGCGCCATGCCGCGGATCGTGTTGATGAGCGATACGGCGCTCGCCCCCTCCCGCTCGGCGGCGCTGGCCACCGCGGGCACGTCAGAGGCGTTGGGGGTGAGCTTGACGATCAGCGGCTTGTCGGTCAGCGGTCTGACCGCGCCCATGAGCCGCCCCACCTCGTCGGGGTCCGCGCCCATGACCAGCCCCGTCTCGACGTTGGGACAGGACACGTTGAGCTCCAGCGCCGCGACCTCGTCGCACTGCGCGAAGGCGGTCACCAGCCGGGCCACCTCGTCACGGCTGAACCCCATCACGTTGACGATGAGCGGGACCGGCAGCCGGGCGAGCTCGGGCAGGTCGTGGGCGAGGTAACCCTCGAGGCCCTTGTTGGGCAGGCCGATCGAGTTCATGAGCCCGGCGGGGAGCTCCCACAGGCGCGGCGGCGGGTTGCCCTGGCGCGGAGCCACTGTCACCGTCTTGGACACGAACGCCGCAAACGGGAAGTGCTCGACCAACGCATCGCCGAACGCGCGCCGGGCGGCGATGGCGTCGAAGGTTCCCGAGGCGTTGATCACGGGATGGGCCAGTTCGATGCCGCAGAAGCTGATCATGTCCCGCCCGGCCTCAACGTCCCGCCCGTCCTCAACGTCCCGCCCGCCGTCAATGTCCCGCCCCTGGAGTCAGCGCGGTCTGGAGCCGGGCGGCGTCGACGACCGGCCCCTCGACGCACAGGCGGATGTAGCCGTCGGTGGTCGGCACCACGCAGCCAAAGCACGCCCCGTAGCCGCACGCCATCCCGGACTCCAGCGCGAGCTGGGCGGGCACCTCGCGCTCGGCGCAGAGGGCGCGGACGGCCTCGAGCATCGGCGGCGGGCCGCAGGCGTAGACCTCGGCATGAGGGTCTGCGTCGAGCTCGTCGGTGAGCAGTTCGGTGACGAGGCCGCGGCGGCCCACGCTCCCATCATCGGTGGTGATCCACGGGCCGCTCAGGAGCTTGGCGCCGGCGGCGTGCGCGGCATCCCGGAACCCGAGCAGCACGGCGGCACCGGGCTCCTGGAGCTCGTCCTGCCAGATGGCAAGCGGGGCGATCCCCACGCCCCCGCCGACGAGCAACGGCCGCCGGCCCTCGCGCGGCGCCGCGAATCCGACCCCCAGGGGGCCGACGATCAGCAGGTCGTCGCCGGGCCCCAGCTCGCACAGGCGGGCGGTGCCGGGTCCGACATCCTCGATGAGGAAGTGCAGCTCATCGGTCTGGGCCGGGGCGCGCAGGACGCTGAAGGCCCGCGGCAGATAGGGACGCTCGTCGGCCCCCCCGCCCCACCGCGCGGCCGCTCTGAGCATGTAGAACTGCCCGCCTCGCGGGCGCGGGCCGCGAGGGTCCGCGCAACGCAGCACCGTGTAGGCGCCGTGGCGTTCAGCGGCCACGAGGCGCGTCGGCCGTGCACCGAAGGGCGCCCGCACGCGATCGGTCACGGCAGCGGTCACTGCGAGGCGGATGCCGGCGCGGCCGGGCGGGTGCCGTGGAGCTCCTGGAGGGAGACGACCTCGGGCTCGCCGCGCTGGGCGGAGATGATGGCCCGGGCCGCAGCCAGGCCGCCCGCCATGGTGGTGATGCACGGGATCCCGCGCTTGATCGCCGCCGAGCGGATCTCGTAGCCGTCGGTGCGGGCACGGGTGCCGGTGGGGGTGTTGATCACGAGGTCCACCGCGCCGCGCTCGATCCAGTCCACGACGTTGTTGGGGCCCTCGTTGAGCTTGTTGATCTGACTCGCGGGGATCCCCATCCGCCGCAGTGACTGGGCCGTGCCGCGGGTGGCGATGATCTCGAAGCCGAGGTCGTGCAGGATGCTGGCGATCCCGATGGCGGCCGGCTTGTCGCCGTCGGCGACCGTGAGGAACACCGTCCCCTGGTTGGGTAGCTTGGCGCCCGCTGCCGCCTGGGCCTTGGCGAACGCGGTCGGGAAGTCGGCGGCGATGCCCATGACCTCGCCGGTGGAGCGCATCTCCGGCCCCAACAGGGAGTCGGCCCCGGCGAAGCGGCTGAATGGGAGCACCGCCTCCTTGACGCAGACGTGCCCGCACCGCGGCGCGGCGGGGAGGCCGAGATCGGCGATCTTCTCCCCCAGCAGGATCCGGCAGGCGAGCTTGGCCAGCGGCAGCCCGATCGCCTTGGAGACGAACGGGACCGTGCGCGAGGCGCGAGGGTTGGCCTCGATGACGAAGAGCCGGTCATCGCCGCGAATGGCGAACTGGACGTTGAGCAGCCCGACGACGCCGAGTGCCTTGGCGATCCCGGTGGTCTGCTCGCGGATGCGGTCGAGCATCTCCCCGCCCAGCGTGTGGGGCGGCAGCACGCACGCCGAGTCCCCGGAGTGGATCCCGGCCTCCTCGACGTGCTGCATGATGCCGGCGATCCAGACGGTCTCGCCGTCGCACAGGGCGTCGACGTCGACCTCGATCGAGTCCTCCAGGAAGCGGTCGAGGTAGATGGCCGCGCCGGCCTCGGCCGCGACCCGGCCCAGGTAGTCGCGCAGGCCCTCGACGTCGTAGACGATCTCCATGGCCCGACCCCCGAGCACGTAGCTGGGGCGCACGAGCAGCGGGAAGCCGACGCCGGGCGCGGCCGCCAGCGCCGCTTCGGCGCTGGTCGCGGTGGCGTACGGCGGCGCGCTGTAGCCCAGGCGGTCCAGCAGCGCCCCGAAGCGCGAGCGGTCCTCGGCCAGGTCGATGGCGTCGATGCTCGTGCCCAGGATGGTGACGCCGGCGGCCTCCAGACCGGCGGCAAGCTTGAGGGGGGTCTGGCCGCCGAACTGGACCACGACGCCCTCGGGCTGCTCGAGCTCGCAGACGGCGAGCACGTCCTCCAGTGTGAGCGGCTCGAAGTACAGCCGGTCCGACGTGTCGTAGTCGGTGGAGACCGTCTCGGGGTTGCAGTTGACCATCACCGCGTCGCGACCCGTGTCGCGGACGGTCTGGGCGGCGTGCACACAGCAGTAGTCGAACTCGATCCCCTGCCCGATCCGGTTGGGCCCCGAGCCGAGGATGACCACGCTCGGGCGGTCGCCACGGACTACCTCGTGGCTGGGGCCGTGTGACCCGTCCCCGCCCGCCCGTTCCCAGCCCGAGTAGTAGTAGGGGGTCTGGGCAGCGAACTCAGCGGCGCAGGTGTCGACCGCCTTGTAGGTGCGCTCCCCGGCGAACGGCGCCTCTGGATCGGCCACCAGCTCGGCGAGTTCATGCAGGAACCACGGGTCGATCGAGGTCCGGCGGCGCAGCTCGTCAATCGGCGTGCCGCGGCGCAGCGCCTCCAGCAGATAGTCATAGCGTTCTGCGCCCGGCATTTCGAGCAGCGTGAGCAGGGCCTCGTCATCGCCGGGGTACGTGATGCGCGTGTCGAGCTCACGCGAGCGCAGCGCTTTGGCGAAGGCCTGCTGGAAGGTCCGCCCCAGCGCCATGGCCTCGCCCACGGACTTCATGTGGGTGGTGAGGTCGGCCTCGGCGCCCGGGAACTTCTCGAAGGCGAACCGCGGCCACTTGACCACGCAGTAGTCGATGGCGGGCTCAAAGCTCGCCGGCGTGGCCCGAGTGATGTCGTTGGGGATCTCCTGCAACGTGTAACCGACGGCGAGGCGGGCGGCGATCTTGGCGATCGGGAAGCCGGTGGCCTTCGAGGCCAGGGCACTGGAACGTGACACGCGCGGGTTCATCTCGATGACCACGATCTCGTCGGTGGCGGAGTTGACCGCGAACTGGACGTTGGAGCCGCCGGTCTCCACGCCGACGGCGCGGATGACGGCGATGGCCTGATCGCGCAGCGCCTGGTACTGCTTGTCGGTCAGCGTCTGCTGCGGGGCGACGCAGACGCTGTCGCCGGTGTGGACCCCCATCGGGTCGAGGTTCTCGATCGAGCAGACGATCACGACGTTGTCGGTGTGGTCGCGCATCACCTCGAGCTCGAACTCCCCCCAGCCCAGCACGGACTCCTCGAGCAGCACCTGGCCGATCGGCGAGGCGGCCAGACCGCCGCCGACGATCCGCCCGATGTCGGCCTCGGTGCGCACGACGCCGCCACCGGTCCCGCCCAGTGTGAACGCGGGCCGGACGATGAACGGCAGGCCCAGCTCCAGCAGCGCCGCGCGCGCGTCGTCGGTGGTGTGGGCGATCACCGAGCGCGGCACCCGCAGGCCGGCCGCGGTCATCGTGTCGCGGAAGCGCTCGCGGTCCTCGGCGCGGTCGATCGCGTCGTAGTCGGCGCCGATCAGCTCCACGCCGAAGCGCTGGAGCGTGCCGTCCTCGTGCAGCGCCTTGGCCAGGTTGAGCGCGGTCTGGCCGCCGAGGGTGGGCAGCAGGGCGTCGGGACGTTCGCGCTCGATCACCTGGGCCACCGGCCCGGGGAGCAGCGGCTCGATATAGGTGGTGGTGGCCACCTCGGGGTCGGTCATGATCGTCGCCGGGTTGGAGTTGACCAGGATCACCTCGTACCCCTCCTGCTCCAGCACCCGGCAGGCCTGGGTGCCCGAGTAGTCGAACTCGGCCGCCTGGCCGATGACGATCGGCCCGGAGCCGAGCAGCAGGATCTTGTGGATGTCGTCGCGGCGGGGCATGGCGTCGTCCTCTCAGGCTGCCGCGGCGATGGCCTCGACGAAGCGGTCGAACAGGTACAGCGAGTCGTGTGGGCCGGGCCCGGCCTCGGGGTGGTACTGGACGGTGGCGCCGGGGACGTCGCGCAAGGTCAGGCCCTCCACAGTGCGGTCATAGAGATTGATGTGGGTGAGCTCGGCGGTGCCGAAGTCGGTCTCCCAGCGCACGGGGTCGTCGTCGTCGATGGTGCGCGCGCCACCGGGGCCGAGGACCGCGAAGCCGTGGTTCTGGCTGGTGATCTCGGTGCGCCCGGTCGACAGGTCCTTGACCGGGTGGTTGGCGCCGTGGTGGCCAAAGGGCAGTTTGTAGGTCTCAAGCCCCACCGCTCGGCAGAGCAGCTGGTGACCGAGACAGATCCCGTAGACCGGCAGTCTGCCGACGAGATCCCGGACGGTGTCGACGACGTAGTCCAGCGCCCCGGGATCGCCCGGGCCGTTGGCCAGGAACACGGCGTCGGGCTCGGCGGCCAGCAGCGCGTCGACGCCGGCGTGGCACGGGTGCAGGGTCACGGTGGCGCCGCGGGCGCGCAGGTTGCGCACGATCGAGAGCTTGACCCCGGTGTCGATCATGGCGATGTGCACGCCGCGAGCGGGTGGGGTCGTCGTCTCGCCCCCGATCGGGTCGAGCACCGTCGCGTGGGCCGGGGTGACCTCGCGGGCGAGGTCGCGGCCGCTCATGCCGGGCTCGGCGTCGATCAGCGCCCGCGCCTCGTCCGTGCTCACGCGGGCGGGGAACAGCCCGCCGCGCATGGCGCCGCGGTCGCGCAGGTGGCGCACCAGCGCACGGGTGTCGAGATCGGTGATCGCCGGGATGCCGCAGTCGGTCAGCCAGCTCAGCCAGCCGCGCTCGGCCCCCGGCGCATCCTCGCGGTCCACCGCGGCGCGCATGATTGCCGCGCGCGCGTGGACGCGATCGGATTCCATCGCCTCGGCGCTGACCCCGTAGTTGCCGATCTGGGGGTAGGTGAAGGCGAGCAGCTGTCCGGCGTAGCTGGGGTCGGTCATCGCCTCCTGGTAGCCCGACATCGAGGTGGTAAAGACGATCTCGCCGACCGCGGCCTCGTCGGCAGCGCACGCGAGGCCGTCAAATCGGGCGCCGTCCTCGAGCAGGACGTACGCGGTGGCGGCTCGGGCCGGCATCTACCGAGCCTCCTCTCGCCTGGCGCCCGCACCGGTCCGGGCGTGATCCTCGCGCGTCAGCATCGGCCGGCGGTGGACGACCGCGCCCGCGGCGAGCGTGAGCATGACCCGGCCGCGCAGGGTCCGGCCGTGGAAGCATGAGTTGGCCGAGCGGCTGACGTAACCGTCGGCGCCGACCTCCCACGTGGTCTCCAGGTCGACCAGGCACAGGTTGGCCTCCTCGCCCACGGCGATCCGCGGCGTGGGCAGCTCGTAGAGCCCCGCGCCCGCGGTCATCCGCTCGATCACCGTGGCGAGCTGAAGCTCGCCGGGAAGCACGAGCTCGGTGTAGAGCGCCGCGAAGGCCGTCTCCAGCCCGGTGGTCCCCATCGGCGCTTGCTCGAACGGGACCTCCTTCTCGTGCACCGCGTGTGGGGCGTGGTCCGTGGCCACGCACTCGATGACCCCGCTGCGCAACCCCTCCACGAGTGCCTGCCGGTCTGCCTCGGCGCGCAGCGGCGGATTCATCTTGAAGCGGCTGTCCAGGGTGCGGACCATGTCGTCGGTGAGCGTGAGGTGGTGCGGGCTGGCCTCGCCGCTCACGCGTGCACCGGCCTCCTTGGCGGCCGCGAGCGCCTGGACGGACTCGATCGCCGACAGGTGCTGGAAGTGCACCCGCGCGTCCTCGTAAAGGGCCAGGGCGCTGTCGCGAGCGATCATCGTGGACTCCGACAGCGAGGGAATCCCGGCCAGCCCGAGCCGCGCCGAGACGCTTCCCTCGTGCATGACGCCGTCCTGGGACAGAGCGGGGTCCTCCTCGTGCAGGGCGACGAGGCCGCCGCACAGCCGCTGGTACTGGAGCGCCTTGCGCAGCATGCCGGCCGATACGACCGGCTTGCCGTCATCGGTGAAGCCGATGGCGCCGAGATCGCGCAGCTCGGCCATCTCGGTGAGCTCCTCGCCGCCCAGCCCGCGGGTGATCGAGGCCAGGAACCCGACGGGCACCCGCGCCTCGCGCCGGGCACGTTCGATGAGCGATCCGAGCACCGCAGCGGTGTCGACCGTGGGGCTGGTGTTGGGCATCGCCACCACGGCGCAGTAGCCGCCGGCGGCGGCGGCCGCGGTCCCCGTGTCGAGGTCCTCCTTGTACTCCTGGCCGGGGGTGCGCAGGTGCACGTGCGGGTCCACGAAACCGGGGAACACGTGCGTGCCGGCGGCGTCGATGACGTCGATCTGGTGAAACGGATCCCGCCCGCCCCGCCCGCCCAGCCCACCGGGCTCGCCCAGCTCGGCGATGACGCCGTTGCGGATGAGGATGTCGTGGGGCTCGTCGAGGTCGGTGCGCGGGTCGAGGACCTGGGCGCCGCGGATGAGCAGGTCGTCGCCGGGGCGCGAGGCGTGGAACAGTCGGCGGGGGCTCATGCCGCCACCGCCAGGACCGGGGACCCGACGAGCAGCTCATAGAGGACGGCCATGCGCACCGCCACCCCGGCCTTGACCTGCTCGCCGATGAGCGCCTGCGGTGAGTCGATCGTCGCGGCCGACAGCTCCACGCCCCGGTTGACCGGTCCGGGGTGCATGACGACCTGGTCGGGGCGCAGGCGCTTGTCGTTGATCTGGTAGCGGCTGGCGTACTCGCGCAGGGAGGGGATGAAGGACTGGTGCATGCGCTCGTGCTGCATGCGCAGGACGTAGATGACGTCGGCCTCGTCGAGGCGGTCCAGCGTGGGCGTGGCGGCGCAGCCCAGCGCCTCGATCTGGCGCGGAAGCAGGGTGGGCGGCCCGCACACGGTGACGTCGGCGCCCATCCGGGTGAAGGCGAGGATGTTCGAACGCGCGACCCGCGAATGGCTGACATCGCCGACGATCCAGATGTTGAGGCGGTCCAGGGAGCCGAAGCGGCGGCGCAGGGTGAACACGTCGAGCAGCGCCTGGGTGGGGTGCTCGTGCTTGCCGTCGCCCGCGTTGACGACGGCGGCGTCGGTCCAGCCGGCGACGAGCTGGGCGGCACCGGCATACGGCGAGCGGATGACGATCGCGGCCGGGTCGTAGGCCGAGAGGGTCTGGACGGTGTCCTTGAGCGACTCGCCCTTGTCGACACTGGACCCGGCCGAGCGGATGTTGACCACATCGGCCGAGAGCCGCTTGGCGGCCAGCTCAAACGAGCTCGAGGTGCGGGTACTGGCCTCGTAGAACAGGTTGACGATGGTCCGACCGCGCAGCGCCGGGACCTTCTTGATCTCCCGGCCCGAGACCTCGGCGAAGGACTCGGCGCGGTCGAGCATCTGCTCGATCCCGCTGCGGTCCAGGTCGTCGATGGAGATCAGGTGACGGGGCATGCGTGTCGAACTCATGCGGCTTTGATCCTTGATTGGTTGGCGGGTCCGATCGTGACCTCGTCAACGCCGTCGACCTCGTCGACGCGGACGTTGACGCGCTGGTCCTGGGAGGTCGGCAGGTTCTTGCCGACGTAGTCGGGGCGAATGGGCAGCTCGCGGTGCCCGCGATCCACCATCACCGCGAGCTGGACGCGGGCCGGGCGGCCGTAGTCGAAGATGGCCTCGATCGCGGCCCGGGCCGTGCGGCCGGTGTAGAGCACGTCGTCGACGATGACGAGCGTGCGGCCGTCGAGGGCGAAGTCCAGCTCGGTGGAGTGGACCACCGGCGAGCTCGAGCGCAGAGTGAGGTCGTCGCGATAGAAGGCGATGTCGACCGAGCCCAGCGGGACCGCCGAGTCCAGCAGCTCCGAGGTCAGCGGCTGCAGCCGCTTGGCCAGGTAGGCGCCCCGGCGATGGATGCCCACCAGGGCCACGGCGCCGGCGGGATTCTTCTCGACGATCTCGTGGGCGATCCGCACGAGCGTGCGGCGCATGTCATCGCGGTCGAGAGCGACCGTCACGGCGTCCAACTGGCTCCTTCCTGGCCTCACGGGACCGGGTTAAGGGGCGGGCTTGTCGGCGCGGAGCGTAGCAGTGGGCTCGGCGGTCACGGGGTCCGCCGGTAGAGGACGTACCCGAGCCCGGCGTGGTCGATCGGACGGTCGTACGCGAACCCGGCCTTCTCCATCACCCGCCGGGAGGCGAGGTTCTCGGGCAGCGTGATGGCGATGAGCTCGTTGAGGTTCAGCACGTCGAAGGCCACGGCCACCGAGGCCATCGCCAGTTCGGTGGCCAGTCCCTCGCGCCATCGCTCGGGCGCGATGGTCCACGCGGCCTCCACCCTGCAGCCGCCGATGGCATCCGTGTACTGCAGGCCGCCCCGCCCCACCACCAGGCCGCTCTCCCGGTCGCGCAGCAGCCACAGGCCGAAACCGTGCCGCTCCCAGTGACCGCGCTTCTCGAGGAGGCTGGCACGGACGTCGGCGCGAGTCGGGGCGCTGGCCCACGGCCGCGAGCGATAGACGCGCGGGTCCAGCATGAGCCCGGCGATCTCGGCCTCGTGCTCGGGTCCGACCGGCTCGCCCTTCATCCGCGGCGTGTCGAGGCCTGCGGGAGCGAGCGCCTGCTTCACGCCGCCGGCGCCGCCGGTTGCTCGGCCATCCGCTCGTTCCAGCGGACGAGGGCCGGCTCACCCCGTTCGGGGAACGGGATCTCGATGGTGTCGAAGTCGCGCGGCACGACCGTGTTGGGGAAGATCGCGCGCGCCTCGTCGCGCAGCTGGCCCAGCGGGTGGCGCGTGGAGACGTGGTTGAGCGCCAGCAGCGTCACCTCCGCCTCCCGGGCGATCGTCGCCGCCTGCTGGGCGGTGGAATGACCGTTCTCGGCGGCGCGCTCGCGCTCCTCCTCGGCGAAGGTGGCCTCGTGGACGAGGACGTCGGCACCGTGGGCCGCGATCCGCAGCGCCTCGGACGGCCGGGTGTCACCGGAGAGGAGGAGCTTGCGTCCGGGCCGGGTCGGGCCCAGGACCTGCTGGGGCATGATCCCGCGGATCGTCTCGCCGCGCTGGACGCGGCCGAACTCGGGACCCTCGGCGAGGCCGAGGCGCAGCGCCGCGTCCTTATCAAACTCGCCGGGGCGCTCGTCCTCGTAGAGCACGTAGCCCAGCGCCGGGCCGCGATGGGAGACGGGCACGGCGGCGATCCGGTAGCCGTCGCGCTCGAGCTCGTCGCCGGGCTCGAGCTCGACCAGGTCAAGGTCGAAGCCGACGGCGCCGGCCATGCGCAGGGCCAGGCCCATGAGCGCCCGCAGCCCGCGCGGCCCGCTGATCGTCAGCGGGAGCTCCCGGCCGCGGAGATCGAACGTCTTGAGCATTCCCGGCAGGCCCAGCCAGTGGTCGGCGTGGAAGTGGGTGAGGAAGATCTCGGTGAGGTCGGCGAGCCCGACCGAGCTGACGAGCTGGCGTTGGGTCCCCTCGCCGCAGTCGACGAGGATCCGATCACCACCGCGACGGATCAGGATCGAGGGCAGGCCGCGGCGGGCGGTGGGGATCGAGCCGCCGGTGCCGGCGAAGAAGATCGAGAGCTCCATGGTGGGGGTCTGAGTGTGTCAGCCGGCTCAGTCGAGGTCGATGAGCTCGAACTCGAGGCGCCCGCCCTGGCACCCGCATCTGCCCATGGTGTGGCGGGGTTGTCGGCGCCGGTCGGTGGGGCTGCCGGGATTGAAGATCTGAAACCCGTCGGGCGCCTGCTCGTGCAGGGGGATGTGGGAGTGACCGAAGATCACCGCGTCGGCGCCGGGGAACCGCGCGTTGAGACGCCGGATGCGGCCTTGCGCGGGTCCAGCGTCGTGGATCACCGCGAGCGTGAGGCCTGCACAGACTCCGATCACGGCGCTCTCGGGCAGCGCCGCTCGCAGCAGGAGATCGTCGGTGTTGCCGTGCACCCCGATGACCGGGCCCAGCCCCTTGAGCTCCTCCAGCACCTCGATGCGGCTGAAGTCGCCCGCGTGCACGATGAGGTCGGCGGCTTTCAGACGCTGCACGCAGGCGTCGGGCAGGGTGCGTGACCCGCGCGGCAGGTGGGTGTCCGAGATGATGGCGATGTCCACGGCAAGTCTGGATCCAGGCTAAGCTGGCCTGCGATCTTCCCCGATCACTCGAGCGCCCGTAGCTCAGGGGATAGAGCGTCCGCCTCCGGAGCGGAAGGTCGCAGGTTCAAATCCTGCCGGGCGCGTCCTCTCAAGGCCCCGCCACGCTGCGTGTTCGATGAGGACTGACTGGACCATCGCGTACGACGCCTATGAGCCCTCGGACGAGGGGGTACGCGAAGCGCTGACCTCGACCGGGAACGGCTACTTCTGCACGCGCGGGCTCGCCGAGTGGGAGCAGGCCGACGGTATCCACTATCCCGGGACCTACGTACACGGCGGCTACAACCGAGAGACGACGATCATGGGCGGGATCCCGGTGCTCAACGAGGACCTGGTCAACCTGCCGAACTGGACTGTCCTCAAGCTGCGGATCGAGGGTGAGGAGGTGCTGCGGTTCGACGAGTTTGAGCTGCTGTCCTATCGCCACGAGTACGACATCCGTAAGGCGGTGGTCGCTCGCGAGCTGCGCTTTCGCGACAAGCACGGTCGCGAGACCACCTTGCGCAGCCGTCGCTTCATCAGCATGGCCCGAGCGCACCAGGCCGCGATCGAATGGACGCTCACCCCGGAGAACTGGTCCGGGCGCCTCGACATCGTCTCCGCCCTCGACGCTCGCATCGAGAATGAGGGCGTGGCCCGCTATGCCCAGCTCGAGGGCCGGCACCTGCAGCCGACCTTCCCGCGCACGTTCGGGTCCGAGGTGATCGCCCTGATGGCGCGCACCCGCCAGTCGCGGATCTACGTGGCACAAGCTGCGCGCACCCGCGTCTTCTCCGGGCTTCGGCCGGTCGAGGTGCAGCGCGATCTGCACCAGGTGGAGGACTACATCCAACACGTCCTCAGCTTCGAGGCGCGTGAGGGCGCATCGATGCGCGTCGAGAAGGTCGTCGCCTTCTACACCTCGCGTGATCGGGCAATCAGTGAGCCGCTCGGTAGCGCGGGAAGGTCGGTCAGTGGCTATCCCCCGTTCGCAGGAGCGCTGCGGGACCACCGGCAGGCCTGGGACGACCTGTGGGAGATGTGCGATCTGGCTCTGCCGCGCGACGCCCGCGTCCAGTTGCTACTTCGGCTCCACATCGCGCACGTCCTGCAGGTGTGCTCGCCGCACACCAGTGAACTGGATGCCGGCGTGCTCGCCCGCGGGCTCAATGGTGAGGCCTACCGGGGGCACGTCTTCTGGGACGAGCTGTACGTCTTTCCCTACCTGCGTACGCGTCTGCCACGAGTCGCCCGGGCGCTACTGCGCTACCGGGCGCGCCGCCTTGAGGAGGCCCGCCGCGCAGCGCACGCGGCCGGCTATCGCGGCGCCATGTACCCGTGGCAGAGCGGCAGCGATGGCCAGGAGGAGACGCAGCGCGTGCATCTGAATCCGTTGTCCGAGCGGTGGGAGCCCGACCTCAGCCACAACCAGCGCCATGTCAACGCGGCGATCTTCTACAACGTCTGGCGCTACTACCAAACGACCGGGGATGCCGAGTTCATGGTCGACCACGGTGCCGAGATGATGCTCGAGATCGCGCGCTTCTGGGCGTCGATCGCGACCTACAACGCCCAGCGCGATCGGTACGAGATCCGCGGAGTGATGGGGCCAGACGAGTTTCACGAACGCTATCCCGGCGCTGCGGACGGTGGCCTGCGCAACAACGCGTACACCAACGTGATGGTTGCCTGGCTCTGCGACGTCGCACAGAAGGTGCTCGACCTGCTGCCGGCCCGTGCCGGGGACGCGCTGCGAGCCAAGATCGGCCTGACCGACGAGGAGATCATCGGATGGGAGCGGATGAGCCGCAGGATGTTCGTCCCCTTTCACGGCGACGGCATCATCAGCCAGTTCGAGGGATACGAGCAGCTCGCGGAGCTCGACTGGGATGCCTACCGGGAGCGGTACGGCGACGGCGTACAACGGCTTGATCGGATCCTCAGAGCGGAGGGCGACGACCCCAACCGCTACAAGGTCGCCAAGCAGGCGGACACTGTCATGCTCTTCTACCTGCTCGGTCAGGACGAGCTCGCCGAGGTGTTCGGCAGGCTCGGCTACGTGCTCGAGTCGGACGCGACCCGCCGGAACGTCGAGTACTACGACCGCCGCACCTCGCACGGCTCCACTTTGAGCTTTGTCACCCACGCAGCCCTCCTGGCCGCATTTGACCCCGACAGCTCCTGGCAGCGTTTCCTCGTCGCGCTGGAGAGCGACGTCGGCGACGTGCAAGGCGGTACGACCCAAGAGGGCATCCACCTCGGGGTCATGGCCGGCACGCTGGATCTGATTCAGCGCGTCTACCTTGGCGCCGAGATCCGCGGCGACGTCCTGTCGTTCTCGCCGCGACTCATCGACCGACTCGACGGCCTCTCATTCCGCATGGAGGTGCGTGGCACTCCCATCCACGTGAGCCTCGCCGGGCGTCAACTGAGCGTTGCCAGCGAGGGGCTCGGTCAGAGGATCGAGGTCGCGGTCGGTCGCGAGACCAGAGACCTTTCCCCCGGGGGCAGTTGCACGTTCACGCTAGAGGCAGCCCCCGCTGCCGGCCGCCCGCACAGGGAGCCTTGACCACAAGGACGCGATCGAGGATTCCGCGCGTCGCGTCTTGACGAAATCTGCACGTCGACGGCCACTTCTTTCACAGGCTCCTCACAGGGGCGTGCCTACGCTCGCAATGTCTTTTCATCGCCCCCGACGGCGCCGCCTGGCAGCCGGCGCGGGCACCCACAGACCTGGTTTTTTCACGTAATAGGAGCACTCATGCCCACCATCTCCCTCCCCCCGCGCGGCGAGCTCGCCACCGCCTCTCGCCATCCTCGCACCCCGGAGCCCCCACGCTCGCTCTCGCTCCGTGCCCACGTCGTGACCCACCGCCGGTCGCTGACCCGCGAACTGTCTGAGGGCGCAAACCCGGCCTCGTCGCCGGCGCTGGCGCTACGCGCCGAGGAGCTGACGAGTGCGCGCCGGCGCCGCTCGCTGGCCCGCGTGCTGCGCGGCACCGTCGACGAGGCCCTGCACCCCCTCCCCCGGCGCGCGAGCTTCGGGCTGGCCCGCCGCGGCGCCGTGATCGAGGCGCAGGACGCCATCGACATTCTGGTCAAGCGGCTGTGCAGCCCCGAGCCCATCGCCGCCGAAGGCGTCGCCCTCGTCGAGCGGATGCTCGGCGACGGCGCCTGGAGCCCGCTCTACAACGCGACCCCCGCGGGCGCCCTGCGCCGGCTCGTCGTGGTGGCCACCGCGGCGCTCGAGCCGGCCGTAGTCGGCTGACCAACCCGTCTCAGCAGCCGAGCCGGTCGGCATCAGCCGGCCGGCTCATCGCCGCGCGCTACCGTCGAACCAGGATGTCGTCGCGGTCCGAACCACCACCGCCTCCCCCGCCCCGCTGGCAGTTCCTGCGCAAGCTCGCGGACACCGTGCGGGATGTGGGCGAGGATCTGGGCTCGATCGGCAAGGCGTGCACGTGTGGCAACCCGCGCCGGGACGGGCCCTGCCCCCGCCACGGCAAGCTCTACTGAGCGGCCGCGTGCGCTGAGCGCGTCGCCCGCGTGGCCGCGGCCGTCGGACGGGTCCGGCAGCATGCCCGGAGCCGATGACCACCGTTCACTACGTGATCGCGCTCCTGCGCACCGCGTTGCTCGCGTGTCCACTGCTCGTGGCGGCGCACCTCGTGCGCACGCGGTACTCCGCGCTCCGCGGAGCGCCGGCGATCCTGGTCCAATCAGTGCTCGCGCTGGGTTGGCTGCTCGTGGTCGCCGAGCTGCTCGGCCTGGTCAGCGCGCTGCGGTTCGGGTGGCTGGCCGCCGCGCTGTGGACCTCGGCGGGCGTATCGGTGCTCGCGCTGGGTCCGCGGGCGGCTCGCGCCGCCGCGGCGCCTGAATCCGCGCCGGCGGCCGGGCCGACTCAGCGGGTGGGGATGGTGGCGGCGCTCGTCGTGGTGTGGTTGGCGGTGGCGCAGTGGGCGCTGGCCACCGCCGACGCGCTGGGCGGCGGGATGCTCAGCTTCGACGTGCTCTGGTACCACATGCCGTTCGCCGCGGCGTTCGCGCAGACGGGCTCGGTCACCGGGATCCACTTCACGCAGGCCGACCCGTTCGTCGCCTACTACCCCGCGACCGCGGAGCTCTTTCATGCCATCGGCATCGTCGCGCTGGGCAACGATTTCCTCTCCCCGCTGCTCAACCTCGGCTGGATGGCGCTCGCCCTGCTGGCCGCGTGGTGCGCCGGACGCCGCTGGCGGGTGGAGCCGCTGACCCTCGCCGGTGGCGCGCTGCTGCTCTCCCTGCCTGTCCTGAGCACGACCCAACCCGGCGAGGCGTTCAACGACGTCGTCGGCCTCGCGTCGCTGATGGCCGCCGTCGCCCTCATCCTCACGCCCGAAGGCGGGTGGCTGGAGCTCCTCGGCGCCGGCATCGCCCTCGGGCTCGCCGCCGGCACCAAGTACACGTTCCTGGTGCCAGGGGTCGTGCTGGTGGTGGGCACGGTACTCGCCGCCGAGCGCAAAGACCGGATGCGCGCCGGGGTGCTGCTGGTGGCGGGGCTCGGCGTCACGGGCGGCTGGTGGTATCTGCGCGCGGCGCTGCACACCGGCAACCCCCTTGGCCTGCGCCAGAGTCTCGGGCCCCTGCACCTGCCGGGCGCCAACTCGCCTCTGGCCAACGCGACGCAGCAGACCGTGTTCTCAGAGATCCGGCACATCTCTCTGTGGGGGACGCGCTTTGCCCCGGGCCTCGCCCACGCCTTCGGCCCGCTGTGGCCGCTCATCCTCGTGGTTGCGATCGGCGTGGTGATCGCCGCGGCGAGCGTGCGCGCCGAGCCGCTGCTGCGCACGGTCGCGGTCGCTGCCGGGGTCACCGCGGTCACCTATCTCTTCCTCCCGACCGGCGCGACGGCGATTCAGCAGAACGCGGTCCTGTTCGCGGTCAACCTGCGCTACGTCGCCCCGGCGCTCGCCCTGTGCCTGCTCTTGGTCCCGATCGTGCTGGCCATCCGTGCCCCCCGTCTGCTGGTCCTGGTGGGGCCGGCGATCGTGGCGACCGCGGTCCTCGCCCAGTTCGAGCGCAACCTCTGGCCGACCGACCCTGGCCGGCATGCCGCGTTCCTCGTGGCCACCGCCGCGCTCATCGCGCTCGCCATGGCGACTCACCGGCGCCTGCCCAGGACGTCCCGGACGGTGCTGGCCGCCGGGGCCGTCGCTGCGGCGCTCGTCGTCATCGTCGCCGGCGACGCGGTCCAGCGTCACTATTTCCAGCGCCGATACCTCGTCGGCAGCCAGGCCACCTCGAACGGCCTCGCCGCGATCTACCGCTGGGCGCAGCCCGTCGCGCACGCCCGCATCGCGCTGTACGGGACGGTCGAGCAGTACCCCCTGTATGGCGCCACCGACACCAACGTCGTGGACTACCTGGGCCAGCCCGCCGCCCACGGGGGCTACGAGCCCATCAGCACCTGCCGTCGCTGGCAGGCCACGCTGCGCGCCGGCCGCTACCGGTACCTGGTGCTCACCCCGGGGCCGACGGCCGCGATCCCGCTCTCCTGGAGCCGGCTCGACCCCAGCCTGGCCCCGGTCCTGCATCCCGGCACCGACGAGTGGGTGTTCCGGATCGCCCCGGGACCCGGGAGCACGCACTGCTAACCGCGGCCGAGCGTCAGTCGCGCGCGGCGGCGGGCCGGCCCGGTCACCCAGCGATCCACGCTGCCAGGGCTCTCACGACCGGTGGGCCGCCAGATCATCGGCGTGCTCGGCGGCGTAGCGATCGCGGCAGCCGTCGCAGCAGAAGTACACGAGGTCGCCGGCCACCTCCAGGCGGGGCGCAGCCTCGGTCACGGCCACCTGCATCCCGCAGACCGGGTCGGTGGCCACTGACACCACGATCGGCGCGGGCGCCGAGGCCGCCGGACGTCCCGGGACCGGATCGGCGTGCTGGCACTCGACCATCTCGGCCATGATCGAGATTGCGATCTCCGCGGGCGTGCGGGCGCCGATGTCCAGGCCCGCGGGCGTGTGCAGCTGGGCGGCGAGCTCAGCGGGAACGTCGAGCTCGGCGCGCACCGCCGAGCCGCGCTTGGGGCTGGCCACCAGGGCCACGTAGCCCACGCCGGCGCGCAGCGCGTCGGAGATCACCGCCTCCTCGCCGTTGCCGTGCGAGGCGACGATGACCGCGGAGGAGCCGGTCAGCTCGACACCCTCCGCGGCGGCGCCGGCCGGCACGCGCAGGATGTCGTAGCCCGAGGCCTTGGCCACGGAAACGATGGCCTCGGCGATCGGCGAGCCGCCGACGACGACCACACGAGCGGCCGGGAGGTGGGGCTCCAGGAAGATCTCGAGCGCTCCGCCGCTGAGGCACGGATTGCGCTCCACCACCGCGCCGTCGATCGCGTCGACGCCGTCGATGTCACCGTCCTCCGGGACGAGCCGGAGCAGCAGGGGATCGCCGGTCTCCATGGCGCGCAGCGAGTGCAGGCGGACCGAGGACTCTGCGCAGACGCCGCCGACGAAGCCCTCCATGGTCCCGTCGGACATGACCACCGCGGCGTTGCCCGGGCGCACGCTGGTGGGCCGGCGGGCGCGCACGACGGTGGCCAGCACGAACGGCGTGCGCTCTGACAACAGGCTCTGGACGTGGATGGCGAGATCGCCCTGAATCATTTATTCAATCCTCCCTTGCATAGCGTCCCATACGCGCCCGGGCGTGCAGGGCATGTCGATGTGCGCCACGCCGAATGGCTGCAGGGCGTCACAGACGGCATTGACGATCGCCGGCGGAGAGCCCACGGTGGCCGACTCGCCGATCCCCTTGGCCCCGAACGGATGGTGGGGTGAGGGCGTGACCGTGTGGCCGGTCTCCCACTCGGGGACCTCCAGCGCGGTCGGGATGAGGTAGTCCATGAGCGAGCCACCCAGGCAGTTGCCGTGCTCGTCGAAGGCGATCATCTCCATCAGGGCCAGGCCGACACCGTCGGTGAGCCCGCCGTGCACCTGGCCCTCGATGATCATCGGGTTGATGCGCGTGCCGCAGTCGTCGATGGCGACGAAGCGCTCCACGCGGACCTTGCCGGTGCCGGGGTCGATGGCGACCACGCAGATATAGGCGCCGAACGGGAACGTGAGGTTGGGAGGGTCATAGACGGTCTCGGCGTCCAGGCCCGTCTCGATGCCGGGCGGCAGCTCCACCGAGCCGCGGGCGGCCATGGCGATCTCCGGGATGGTCGCCCCCTTCTCCGGGTCGCCCTTGACGAACCACCGGGCGGGCCGGGCCCGGTCGCCGTGGTTGGCCCACTCCAGGTCCTCGGGTGCGACCTCGAGCATGGCCGCGGCCACGATTCGGGCGCGGTCGCGCACCTTGCGCGCGACCAGGGCCGCCGCGGCGCCTGAGACCGGCGTCGAGCGCGACCCATAGGTCCCCAGCCCGTAGGGCGTGGCATCGGTGTCGCCGTGGATGACATCGACGTCCTCGGGCGGGATGCCGAGCTCGTGGGCCACGATCTGCGCAAACGTCGTCTCGTGGCCCTGGCCCTGGGTCTGGACGCTGATGGCCAGCTGGGCCTTGCCCGTCGGCGAGATCCGCAGCGCCGCGCCGTCGTTCATGCCCAGTCCGGCGATATCCATGTGCTTGCGCGGGCCCGCGCCCACCGCCTCGGTGAAGAACGAGATCCCGATGCCCATCAGCTCGCCGCGCTCGCGCCGCACCGCCCGCTCGGCGCACAGCGCGTCGTACCCGGCGAGGTCGAGGGCCGCGCGCAGCGCCCGCGGGTAGTCGCCCGAGTCATAGACCCATCCCGTCCTGCAGGTGTAGGGGAACTGCTCGGGCGCCAGCAGATTCTGCAATCGCAGCGCCGCCGGGTCCGCGCCCAGCTCGCGCGCGAGCATGTCGACGAGGCGCTCGATCAGGTACACGGCCTCCGCGACGCGGAACGAGCACGCATACGCCACCCCGCCGGGCGCCTTGTTGGTGTAGACGCCGCGGACGTGGCAGTGCGCGGCCTCCAGGTCGTAGGAGCCGGTGAACACATGAAAGAACCCGGCGGGGAAGCGCGTCGGCTGGGCGGTGGCGTTGAAGGCGCCGTGATCGGCCAGCACGTCGACGCGGACCGCGCGGATGTGCCCGTCTGCGTCGGCGGCGATCGCACCGCGCATGGCGTAATCGCGCGAGAAGCCGGTGGACATGAGGTTCTCTGACCGATCCTCCATCCACTTGACCGGTCGCCCGGTCTGCATCGCGGCGACGGCCGCGCACACGTAGCCCGGGTACACCGGCACCTTGTTGCCGAAGCCGCCCCCGACGTCGGGGGAGACCACGCGGATGCGGTGCTCGTCGAGGCCGAGGATTCCGGCGTAGAGCGTGCGGTGGGCGTGCGGCGCCTGGGTCGTCGCCCACAGGGTCAGCTTGCCGCTGATGCGGTCGAACTCGGCCACCGCTCCGCAGGTCTCCATCGGCGCCGGGTGCGAGCGGGGGAAGACCATGTCCTGCTCCACCACCACCTCGGCGCCGGCGAAGACAGCCGCGGTACGCACAGCGTCGCCGGCCTCCCAGTCAAAGAGGTGGTTGCTGGTACGCCCCGGATGATCGTCGCGGATGAGCGGTGCATCGGCATCCAGCGCCCGCCGCGGATCCACGACCACGTCCAACGGCTCGTACTCGACCTCCACCAACTCCAGCGCGTCGCGCGCCGAGTAACGGTCCTCGGCGATGACGAAGGCGACCTCCTGGCCCTGGAAGCGGACCTTGTCGGTGGCCAGCACCGCCTGCGTGTCGCCTGACAGCGTGGGCATCCACGCCGTCCCGCGCGCCTCGAGGTCGCGGCCGGTGATCACGCCCAGCACCTTGGGATGGGCGAGAGCCGCGGAGGCGTCGACGGACAGGATCCGGGCGTGGGCGTACGGGCTGCGCAGGACCGCGCCGTGGACCATCCCCGGCCGCTGCACGTCGTCCACGAACACCCCGCGGCCGCGGATGAGCCGCTCGTCCTCCTTGCGCGCCATGCGCCCGAAGCCGAACGTCTGCTCCTCGCCGGTGCTCACGGTGTCGGTCAGCGCGGCCATTGCTCACTCGCTCGTCCGCGGGCGCCGGGCCGCCTGGACCGAGACCTCGGCGGCGATGTTGATCGTCCGGCAGCGCCCGCACCTGACCCGGACCCGGCGGGTCATGTACTGCGGGTCCATCCCGGCGGCGAGAACGTTGCCGCACGAGACGCACACGTAGTCGTACTCGCCGTTGCCGCGGAACACCGGCCGGTCGGGGTGATCCTGGACGGCGGTGCCGCCGTCGACCGGGATCTCGCTCGCCTGGACCGCTCGCATGGTGCGTACCGGCATGACGGCCACTGCTACGCGGCGGCCGCGAAGTTGTTGGTGAAGTCGGTGATCAGCGCGTCGAGCACGGTGGAGACGGTGCCCTCCCCCATCGACGCGGCCTTCCCGGTGATCTGCGCCTTGGTCTGGATGGTGCCGCCGCCCTCGGCGAGGGTGAAGGTCACATCGGCGTTGGCGTGCCCCGACCCGCCGGCCTCGCGGGCCTTGACGCGCAGCAGCGCACGGTGTGCGTCGGCATCCTGCTCGACGATGCTCACCGTCCCGGTGAACTTCATCGACATCGCACCCATCTTGATCTTGATCTCGGCCTTGACCTCCTCGTCGGAGACCTTCTCCTTGACGCTGCCGCCCTGGACGCAGGGCACGAGCCGATCGAGGTCGGTCACGAGCTTCCAGTTGTCGTCGATGGACTTGCCGGCCGGAATCGGATGGTCGAGCTCAACCATGTTCTGTGGTCCTTTCGCAGGTATGTTCTGGGTTGCAACCGAGTGCCAAGAGAGAAAGAGATCCAAGCATGGGGATTCAGCCGGGCACGTATGAGCTGGGACCGCAGGACGGAAAGCTGCTCGTCCGCACGGGCAAGGGCGGCGCCGCCTCCAAGGCCGGCCACAACCTGCTCATCGAGGTCGAGCGCTGGGGCGCGACGGCGCAGTTCGCCGACGACCCGGCCCAGAGCGTGCTCGAGCTCAGCGCCGACTCCACGTCGTTCACGGTCCAGGAGGGCACGGGCGGGGTGAAGTCGCTCGGCGCCGATGACAAGCAGGGGATCGCGCAGACCATCAACCAAGAAGTGCTCAAGGGCACGCCGATCACGTTCAAGTCGACGGCGGTGCGCCCCGACGGCGACGACCGCCTCCACGTCACCGGCGACCTCGAACTGGTCAACGGCGTGAACCTCATCGCCTTCGACATCACCGTCTCCGACGACGGGCGGGTCACCGGGCGCGCCACCGTCACGCAGACCGAGTGGGGCATGAAGCCGTACTCGGCGCTGTTCGGGACCCTCAAGGTGACCGACGACGTCGGCGTCGAGATCGACGCCAAGCTCCGGCCCTCCGGCTGATCGGGGACGGCGGCCGGGCGCATCAGTCGCGATACACCGCCTGCGCGTCGAGCCCGCCCTCGACCCCGGGCGGGAGCGCGCCGGTGCCGTGGGCGTACATGGCGATGTCGGCGATCGTGCGGGCGCGGTCCGCGCCCTCGCCGGCGCTGAACATCCCGTCGTCCCAGCGCAGGGCCTCGGGCGGCGCGTCGAGCGCCATCCCGGCCAGCAGCCGCGCCTTGGCCAGGATCTTCTCCGTGGCCTCGGCGATCGCGCCCGGGGTGCCGTCCGACGGAGCCGTGTTGAAGCCGTGTCCCTCGCCGAAGCGGTCCAGATCGGCCGGCACCACCTTGACGTCCAGCGCCGGGATCCCCAGCTCGCCGGCGACCTGGCCGGCGTAGTCGCCCTCGTGGCCGTCGGGCTCGGTGGTCAGGCTGAGGACCATCTTGCCGGTGGGGTGCACGCGCAGGAACACCGCGCGGTATGCCTCATTTGCCATCGCCTTCTCCCTCCTTTGAACGTTGCTCCGACGCCAGTCGTTGGCGCTCCTGATGGGCCGTGAGCGCGTTGTGCTCCTCCAGGTCGCAGAAGCTCGGCTGCGGGCCGCCCAGCAGGTGCGGGGGGACCGCCGGGCGCTCACAGCCCGGATAGATGCAGATCTTGGGCGGGCGCCCGCCTGCGCCCTCGGCCTGCGGCGCTGGCAGCGACGGGTCGTCGTGGAGCGGGCCGAGCGGGCCGACCGGGCTCATCGTCCCAGGCTCCATCCCGGAGTGGTCCGCCCGCGGCTCGGCCCATAGCCCGACGGCATCGCCACCGAGCTGCCCGGGAGCGGGGTGGCGCTCGGCCACGATTCCTCCTCGGGCTCGGCGGACGCGGCCGCCGCCGACCCAACGGGGCCCCCGGGCGCGTCGGCCCGGCGCGCGCCGATCGCCTCGACCACCTCGTCCAGCGCCTGGAGGCTGTGGCCGCTGACCAGCTGGTCGCAGTAGGGCAGCGCCGCCGCCATCCCACCGGCGCGGGGGGCAAAGCCGCTGGCCGCGGCGCGCGGGTTGACCCACACGATCCGGTAGGCCAATCGCGACAAGCGCTCCATCTCTCGGCCCACCAGCGCCGGGTCACCCCGCTCCCAGCCGTCGGAGAGGATGACCACCACCGCGCCGCGGGCCATCCCCCGCCGGCCGTGACGGTCGTTGAACGTCTTGAGCGCATCCCCGATCCGCGTGCCGCTGGACCAGTCGGGCGCGATGGCCGCCGCCCGCTGGATGGCGCGCTCGGGATGACGGGAGTGCAACGCACGGGTGAGGCGGGTCAGCCGAGTGGCGAACACGAAGGCCTCGGACCGGGTGCGACGGTCCCCGCTGCCGGCCGCGCAGGTGAGGAACTGCAGATACGTGCGGGCGTAGGGCTCCATCGAGCCCGAGATGTCGCAGAGCAGGACCAGGCGGCGGCGCACCACGCGCCGCCGGCGACGGGCCAGGCGGATGGGGTCGCCCCCGGTGCGCAGACTGCCGCGCAGCGTGCGCCGCATATCGACGGTCTCGCCGCGGCGCCGGCGCTCGGCGCGCCGCGTGCGGCGCTCCGGGGTGGCCAGCACGAGTCGCGACATGAGGCGATACAGCG
Organism: uncultured Actinomycetota bacterium; assembly: GCA_963758035.1. GTDB lineage: Bacteria > Actinomycetota > Thermoleophilia > Solirubrobacterales > Solirubrobacteraceae > Palsa-465. Next base: position 1,232,081 of record CAVWTW010000006.1, on the reverse strand, counting down.
CCGCCAGCTCGTCGGCGTCCAGAGCCTCGAAGCGCTTGCTGCGGATGATCTCCTCGTCGGAGGCGAGCACCCCGATCGGCAGCTCCTGCTCGGCGGCGTCGCTGCGGCTGCGCGCGGGGGCGGGCGCGGCGCCGTCGCCCCACCCATCCTCCTCGCGAGCGACTGCGCCGGCCGGCGGTTCGGCGACCGGACGCTCGTCGGGCTCGCCAGACGGCTCGCGGTGCGCGTCCTCGACGACCGACGCGTCGCGGACGATCGTGGTCCCGCTCCCAAACACCTCGGCGAACACCCGGTCAAAGATCCCCGTCTGCGTGGCATCGGAGACGAACACCGCGCGGGCCGTCCAATACAGTCGCCGGCGGGAAATCGTCTGCGCCCGCCCCACCAGCCGCAGGGCTGCAGCGAAGCGCACGGCGCGCTCGGGCTCCACGGGCACCCCCGCGTCGTGCAGGCGCCGGCCGAAGGCGCCAACGAGCGGCGGCAGGTCCAGCTCCACGGTCTCCACCGCGAACGCGCGGGCCATCGCCGTCACCCCGTCCCGCTCACGAGCGTCGCCAGCCCCGCGGCGCGGACGAGCTCCTGGTCCTCGCGGTACTTGAGCACCGAGCCCAGGGTGCGCTGCGCGGCACTCTCGTCCAGCGCGCCGATGCCCAGCACGCTGAGCGCGGCCAGCCAGTCGATGGCCTCGGCGATCCCGGGCGGCTTCTGCACGTCGGAATCGCGCATGCGGCTCACCGCATCGGCCACCTGCACCGCCAGCGTCTGCGCCGCGCCCGGCACGCGCCGGCGGATGATCTCCACCTCACGCTCGGGAGCCGGGTACTCGATCCACTGATACAGGCAGCGCCGCTTGACAGCGTCGTGCAGGTCCCGCGTGCGGTTGGAGGTGAGCACGATCGCCGGCGGGTGGGTCGCCGTCACCGTGCCGATCTCGGGGATCGTCACCGTGGCCTCGGCGAGCAACTCGAGCAGGAAGGCCTCGAAGTCGTCGTCGGCGCGGTCGATCTCGTCGATGAGCAACACGGCCGGCCGAGGTCCGGGGTGCTGCAGGGCGCGCAGCAGCGGCCGTGCGATGAGGAAGTCGGGGCCGAACAGATCCGCCTCCGAGAGCTCGGCGCCGCGGGCCTCGGCGAGGCGGATCGAGAGCAGCTGGCGGGGGTAGTTCCACTCATACAGTGCCTCGGCGGCATCGATCCCCTCGTAGCACTGGAGGCGTACCAGCGGCGTGTCGAGGACCGCCGCCAGCGCCTTGGCCGCCTCGGTCTTGCCCACTCCGGCCTCGCCCTCGAGCAGCAGCGGCTGGGGCAGGCTGAGGCTGAGGAACATCGCCGTGGCCAGCCCCTCGTCGACGAGATAGTCGACGGAGGCCAGCCGCCGCGCCAGCGTCTCGACGTCGGGGAATCGGTCCCCGCCCGCCCGGATCTCGGTCGACACCTCGGCGGTGTCCGTGTGGAATCCGCCGGCCATCACTGCGGAGGCTCGGGGCGCCCCTGCATCGCCGCCCACACCCGCGCCGGGGTGCAGGGCATGTCGACGTGGTCGACTCCGTGGGTCTGGTGCAGCGCGTCGATGACCGCGTTGACGATGGCCGGCGGCGAGCCGACGTTGGGCGACTCGCCGACGCCCTTGGCCCCGAGGGGGTGATGCGGGCACGGCGTGACCGTCGCTCCCAGTTCGAAGTCGGGGCATTCGAGTGCGGTGGGGATCAGATAGTCCATGAACGAGGAGTTCATGCAGTTGCCCTCCTCGTCGAAGCTGATCAGCTCCATGAGCGCGATCCCGATCCCCTCGGCGAGGCCGCCGTGGATCTGACCGTCGACGATCATCGGGTTGATCCGCACGCCGCAGTCATCGACGGCGATGAACCGCCGGACCGTCACCTGGGCGGTCTCGGGGTCGATGTCGACGACCGCGATGTATGCACCGTACGGATAGGTGAGGTTGGGCGGGTCGTAGATGACCTGGGCGTCAAGGCCGCCCTCCATGCCCTGGGGCAGCGACTCCCCGCTGTACGCCCGGGCGGCGATGTCCTCGATCAGCGCCCCCTTCTCCGGGTCGCCCTTCACGTACCAGCGGCCCTTCTCCCAGGCCAGGTCCTCGGGGCGCGTCTCCAGCAGGTGGGCGGCGATGAGCCGCGCCTTGTCGCGCACCTTGCGCGACACCACCGCCACCGCGGCGCCCGACACGGGCGTCGAGCGCGAGCCGTAGGTGCCCAGCCCGTAGGGCGTCTTGTCGGTGTCGCCGTGGCGGACCTGGATGTCCTCGGGCGGGATCCCGAGCTCTTCGGCCACGATCTGCGCGAACGTGGTCTCGTGCCCCTGTCCCTGGGTCTGGGCGCTAATCGACACGACGGCCCTGCCGGACGGGTGCACGCGCAGGTCGGCGCCGTCGTTCATCGACATGCCGAGGATGTCCATGTGCTTGCGCGGGCCGGCGCCGACGCCCTCGGTGAAAAAGGACACGCCGATGCCCATCAGCTCACCGCGCGCGCGCTTCTCGGCCTGCTCGCGCAGCAGATCGTCGTAACCGGCGATGTCCATCGCCACGTTCATCGTCTCGGCGTAGTTGCCCGAGTCATACGTCCACCCGGTGGTCGTCTCATACGGGAACTGCTCGGGACCGATGAAGCTGCGCATGCGCAGGTCGATCTGGTCAGTGCCCATCTCGAGCGCCAGCGCGTTGACCATCCGCTCGACGAGGTACACGGCCTCGGTGATGCGGAACGAGCACCGGTAGGCCACGCCGCCGGGCGCCTTGTTGGTGTAGACCGCCTTGACCTTGACGTGGCTGGCCTGCAGGTCATACGAGCCACAGCAGATGTGGAAGAACCCAGCCGGGAACTTCGTCGGCTGCGCCGTCGAGTCAAAGGCGCCGTGGTCGGCGATGACGTCGACGCGCAGGCCGGTGATCTTGCCGTCCTTGGCGCACATCTGCGCGCGCATGATGTAGTCGCGGGCGAAGCCGGTGGACATGAGGTTCTCGGAGCGATCCTCGATCCACTTCACCGGCACGCCGGCGACGATCGAGCCGGCGATGGCGCATACGTAGCCCGGGTAGACCGGGACCTTGTTGCCGAAACCGCCGCCGATGTCGTTGCAGCGGATGCGGATCATGTGCTCGGCCAGCCCGGCGACGTGCGCGTACACGGTGCGGTGCACGTTGGGCGCCTGGTTGCCGTTGTAGATGTCCAGCTGCCCGGTGCTGGGGTTGAAGTCCGCGATCATGCCGCACGTCTCCAGCGGGGCCGGGTGACAGCGCGGGTAGATGATGTCCCGGGTGGTGATCACGTCGGCCTCGGCGAACACCCGGTCGGTGGCCTCCTCGTCACCGGCCTCCCAGGTCGCTGACGCCAGGTTGTCGGTCTGGCCGTCCTTGTCGTCGCGGATGAGCGGCGCGTCGGGGTCCAGCGCCTTTCGGGCGTCGACGACCACGGGCAGGGGCTCGTAGTCGACGTCGATCAGCGGCAGCGCGTCGCGCGCGATGTACTCGTCGGTGGCGATGACGAACGCCACCTCCTGGCCCTGGAAGCGGACCTTGTCGCCCGCCAGCACCGCCTGGGTGTCATAGGAGATCGTCGGCATCCAGGCCAGGCCGAGCGTCTCCAGGTCCTTGGCCGTGATCACCGCCGCCACGCCCGGCAGCTCCAGGGCCGCCGAGGTGTCGATCGAGTTGATCTTGGCGTGCGCGTAGGGGCTGCGCAGCACCGCGCCGTGGACCATCCCCGGCAGGCGGATGTCATCCAGGTAGGTGCCCTTGCCGCGGATGAACCGCGCATCCTCTTTGCGCTTGAGGCGGCCGAATCCGATCGGCCGCTCCTGACCGGGGCTCGGAAGGTTCTGTTCGGTAACAGCCATGCTCAGACCTCCTGGCCCTGACGGTTAGCGGCCTCATGCTCGGCCGCCCAGCGAACTGCGCCCACAATGTTTTTGTAGCCCGTGCAACGGCAGATCGCGCCGGAGATGGCGGTGCGGATCTCGTGCTCTGACGGGTCGGGATTCTCATCGAGCAGCGCTCGGGTGGTCATCAGCATCCCCGGCGTGCAGAAGCCGCAGTGAAGCGCGTGCATCTCGTGGAAGCCCAGCTGGATCGGGTCCAGCTTCCCGTCCACCTCGAGCGCCTCGACGGTGCGGATGTCATGTCCTTCGCACATCGCCGCCAGCGTCGTACACGACTTGATCGGCTTGCCATCCATCTGCACCACGCAGGCGCCGCAGTTGGAGGTGTCACAGCCCCAATGGGTCCCGGTGAGTCCCGGCGTGTCCCGGATGAAGTGCACAAGCAGCGTGCGCGCCTCCACGTCCCGGGAGACGTCCTGTCCGTTGATGTTCAGGGTCACTTGCATCCGTGTCATGCCTCCTGTTGCAGCGCGCGGGCGGTGGCGGTGCGCAATGCCCGGGTGGTGAGCACCCCGGCGAGATGGCGCTTGTAGTCGACCGGTCCGCGGCCGTCGGCCGACGGCGAGCAGTCCTCGGAGGCGATCCGGCCGGCCTCTCCGAACAGCTCGTCTCCCGGCGTCTGTCCGCGCAGCGCGTCCGCGGCGCGTGTGATGTGAACGGTGGTCGGGCCGACGGCGCTCAGCGCGATTCGCGCGTCCGCAATCGTCCCGCCGTCGATCCACACCGCGGCGGAGGCGGCGGCGATGGCCCAGTCTCCAGCGCGACGCTCGACCTTCTCGTGGGCAGACCCTCCGCCCGTGCGCAGCGGCACGCGGACCTCGGTGAGCATCTCCCCGTCGCCGACCGCGGTGACGTAGGGACCGATATGGAACGCGTCCATGCCGACGACGCGCTCGCCGTCGGGGCCGCGGATCACCGCGGACGCGTCGATGGCTGAGCACACCGCGCTGAGGTCCTCCGCGGCGTCGGCCTGGCACAGCGATCCGCCGATGGTGCCTCGGTTGCGGACCACCGGGTCAGCGATGACGATCTCGGCGTCGGCGAAGATCGGCAGGTGCCGGGCCAACACGTCGGAATGCAGCAGCTCGACGTGGCGGGTGAGCGCGCCGATCCGGATCTCGTCGGCGAACTCCCTGATGTAGGAGAGCTCCTCCAGATCGTTGATATCGATCAGATGCTCGGGCTGAGCCAGGCGCAGCTTCATCATCGGCAGCAGCGAGTGGCCGCCGGCGATGATCCGCGCCTCGCCGTCGTACCTGGCCAGCGACGCGATCGCTCCCTCGATGCTGGTGGCACGCTCGTAGGTGAACGGTGCGGGGGTCTGCATGGCCGTCAGCTCCTTTCCGGCGAGGTCGCGGGCATCCGCCGGCGGGGACCGCCGACCTCTTCCGAGGGCTCGTACTGGACCGGCGAATCGGTCCCGATCACCGGTGAGCGAGGCAGCGCCTTGGCGTGCAGGTCCCGCCCGTCGGGATACAGGGTCCGGGCCGCGCTCGAGCCGTAGGCCGGGTTGCGCAGCGCCGGACCGTTGGGCGATGCCGCGGCGATCGGTGCCTCGCGGCCCAGCCGCGCCAGCGTCAGGGTGCCCCTGGTGTAGACCTCGGAGATCCGCGGCGGCTTGATCTTCGTGGAGTCCGGGAAGTTGCGCAGCCCCGCGGCCGCGGCGCCGGGATACAGGCCGTCGACCAGGCCGACCGCCTCGCTCAACCCCGCCTTCTTGACCAGCAGCCCCTCCAGCAGGTCGACGCCCGCGTCGAGGTTGGCGTTGATGTCCGCCACCACCGCGGCGACGGGCTCGCTTTTGGCGATGATCTCCCCCACCCCGCCGATCGCGTCGTCGAGGCCGGCGGTGATCTGGCGCAGCGCCATGATGGTGGCGACCAGGTAGACGACGATCGTCGCCACGATGAGGACGACGGCGATGATCATCACGATTCCGGCAGCAGGCATCGCCTCACGCTCCTTCTGCGTCGTCGAGGATGACGTCCAGGGAGCCGCCGTAGTTGGCCGCGGATTGGATCGTCTTGACCACCTGCTCCTGGGTGGTGAGCAGCAGCGGCACGGCGTCGAGGTCGGCCGATCCGGCGCGGGCCGCGTGGGCGATCCGGTCCACGCTGGGGACGATCGAGTTCGCGGCCCCGAGCACCCCGCGCAGCAGATAGATGACCACCGGGAGCAGGACGAGCAGCAGGATCACGTCCCCGATCCATTGGAGGGTCATGAGGGCCTCCTCTCGGCGACGATCGCGGCCTTGGCGGCAATGCCCGGCAGGGCACTCGTGATGATCGCGAACTGTGCGTTGATGGCCTCGACGGCGGGCTTGAGCGGGGCGAGATGCCCGGACTCGACGCCCTCCAGCGCGTCGGCGAGCGTCGCCAGCGTGGTGGAGGTCGAAGCGAGGCTGGCCCGGATCAACAGGAGCGCGCCGGCCAGCACGACGACGATGACCACCGCCAGGATCACGCTGAGCACGGTGAGGGTGGTGGAGCTCATGCCGGCACCCCCCCGTAGCCGTCGGTGAGGGCGTTCATGTAGCCGTCCTGGATGATGGCCTCGTCGACGATCAGGCCCAGCACCGGAGCCGTGGCTTGAAGCTGGGGGATGTTGGCGGTGTTGCCGGCGACCTGACCGGCCACCTCGAGCAGCGCCGTGGCGGAGCGGTCGATCTCCTGGACGGTGCGGATGAGCACCGCCAGCAGCGCGGCGACGGCGAGCGCGGCCACCACTCCGATGACGAGCGCGATGCCCCAGGCGCCGTGGTTGGTGAGGGCGAAGACGGTCATTTGCCGACCGCCACCTTGCGCAGCGCCCGGGCCGAGTGCAGGATCCGCACGCCCGAGTCGTTGATCTGGCCAATGCCACTGAGAGCGTCGGTCTGGGCGCGGACGACCTCGACGCCCTTGACGGCGCCCCCGGCCTGCTTGGCGATCCGCATGGCCAGGGCCACGATGGTGATGACGATGGCCGCGGCGACGATCACCACCACCACGCCCAGGATCAGCCCGATGGTCCAACCGCTTGAAGCCCCTACTGCGATGGGCATTTCACTCCTCCTCCTCCGTGGTACGCACACTCTCTCGCTCCGCCGCCCAGCGGATCGACCTCACGATCGTCGTGTAGCCCGTGCAGCGGCAGATCTGGCCGGAGATCGCCTCGCGGATCTCCCAATCGGTCAATTCGTCCTGCGTCCCGGCGCGCGCGTGGCGGTCCAGCAGCGCCCGGGCTGTGAGCATCATCCCCGGAGTGCAGAAGCCGCACTGGAGCCCGTGCTCGTGCCGAAAGCCCTCCTGTACGGGATCCAGCCGCCCGTCGACCTCGAGCCCCTCGACGGTCCGGATCTGGTGCCCGGCGGCGGTGGCCGCCAGCACCGTGCATGACTTCACCGGATCGCCGTCCATGAGAACGACACACGTTCCACAGTTGGACGTGTCGCACCCCCAATGGGTCCCGGTCAGCTGCAGCTCGTCACGCAGGAAATGGACGAGCAGCAGGCGCGGCTCCACCTGGCGGGTGTGCTCCTGTCCGTTGACGGCGACGGTCACCTGCATCACCCCGCCGGTCCCGACTGCGCCCGGGCCGCCGCGCGCTCCAGGGCGCGGATGGTCAGGACCCCGGTGACGTGGCGCTTGTACTCCACCGAGCCGCGCTGGTCGGCGACCGGCGAGCAGGCCGCGGCCGCGGCGGCGCCGGCGCGCTTGAGGACGTCGGGGGTGGGCGCCCGGCCGATGAGCTCGTCACGGGCCTGGGCGCAGGCGATGTCGGCCCCCACGGCGGCCAGGCCCACCCCCGCCTCGGCGATGACGCCGTCCTCGTCGAGGCTGAGCGCAGCTCCGGCGGCCGCTACCGCCCAGTCGCCGACGCGCCGGTCGACCTTCTCATAGGCGCTGCCGGATCGCGGATGGAGCGGCACCCGGATCTCCAGGAGCATCTCGTCATCCTCCACGGCCGTCCGGTAAGGGCCGCGATGAAAGTCGTCGATATCCAGCAACCGGTCGCCGTCGACGCCGCGAACGACGGTGTGGGCGCCGATCGCCGAGCACACCGCCCCAAGATCCTCGGACGGATCGGCCTGGCAGAGCGCGCCGCCGATGGTGCCGCGGTTGCGGACCACCGGATCGGCGATGACGCGCTCGGCGTCGGTGAAGATCGCTGCGCGCTCCGCCAGCAGCGGGGAGTCGAGGAGCTCCCGGTGGCGGGTCATGGCGCCGATGCGGATCTCGGGGGTGGCCGGGGCGGGCGGGGTGGTGATCCGGATGTAGCCGAGCTCGCCGGCGAGGCCGTCGATGTCGATGAGATATGCGGGGGTTGCCAGCCGCAGCTTCATCATCGGCAGCAGAGAGTGGCCGCCGGCGAGGATCCGGGCCTCGGGGCCCAGTTGGCGCAGCAACTCCAGCGCGTGGTCCACGCTGGTGGCGCGCTCGTATTCAAACGGTGCCGGGACCTGCACTTAGTCCTGTCGCCCGCGGTCCTTGCGGCCGCGCCGCTGCGGCAGGCGGCACGAGAGCCTTCTCTCCATGGTTAGCATTGTGCCGGGGGCCCGGGGCTCCGCGCAACTGTGAGTTAAGTGATCGCTTAGGCCAACCGTCAGATGACCCTCGCCCAGTTGCAGTCGTTTGTACTGGTGGCGCGGCTGGGCTCGGTGAAGGCCGCCGCGGCCGAGCTGGGCGTCACCGAGCCGGCGGTCTCGGTCGCGGTCGCCGCGCTGCGCAAGGAGCTCGGCGACGAGCTGTTCGTCCGTCACGGCCGTGGCATCGCACTCACCGCGGGCGGCCGCCGGTTGGCCGCGCTGGCCTCGGAGATCCTCGGGCTGGCCGAGCAGGCCCGCCGCTCGGTCCAGGATTCCCCGGGACAGCCCCGGCTCATGCAGGTCGCGGTGACCAACGTCGTCGCCGAGCACGTCGGCCCCCTCATCGACGCGTTCACCGCTCGCGATCCGGGGCTGGAGGTCGCCATCGACACCGTCGCCGGTGCCTCGATGGCCGAGCTGCTCGAGCACCGGCGCGCCGACATCGCCCTCGGGCCCCCGCCCTCGCCCGAGCGCGCCGCCACGGTCGCGACCGTTCCGTTCCTGCGGTGCCGGCTCATCGTGGTGGCCGCTCCCGGCCACCGGCTGGCGGGACGCGCCGACATCCCGCCCGCCGAGCTGTCAGGCGAACGGTGGCTGCTGGGGCCGCCCGAGCTCGACTCGACGACGGGCGCCGGCCTGCTCTTCGCGCGCGCCGGGCTGGAGCCCGCCGAGGTGGTCGGGTACACCTCGCACGCGGCCGCCGTGGCCGCTGCGGCGGCGGGCGATGGCGTGGTGCTCACGCTGGCCCACACGGTGATCGAAGAGCTGCGCCGCCGGGCGCTCATCCGGATCGACATGCGTGGCACGCCGATGCTCGAGATGTGGCACGCCTCGACGCTTGGGTTCGGGCGGGCGCTGCCCGCGGCGCTGGCCCTCCAGCGGTTTGCCACCAGCCCCGAGGCGACCCAGGCGATCTCCACCGGGCGGGCCGGCACGGCGTCGTCGCGGGCCCGGCCGCGTCCCCACGTCACGCTGTGGAGCTCGGTGGCCGCCGGGCTGCGCTCGGGCGGGGACGCCGGGTGATCCGCCACGGCCGGATTTTGCGAGAGTTAGCGGCGCCGCACAACTGTCGCCGCGCCGAGGAGGAGAACCCATGACCGAGAGGACCCGTGCGATTGCCGCCACGGTCGCCGCCCTGCCCAGCTCCGCGGCGCAGCGGTTCGGCGATCACCTGGCGGCACGCCATCGCGTCGGGGGCGAATGGCGCGAACTGACCTACGCGGTGGTGGTGCAGGCCATCGACGAGGTGGCGCTGGGCCTCGCCGAGCTGGGCATCGAGCCCGGCGACCGCGTCGGGGTGCTCGCGGACACACGGCTGGAATGGACGGTGGCCAGCTATGGCATCTCGGCCGCGGGAGGCGTCGTCGTGCCGGTCTATCCCACCAACTCGCCGCGGGAGTGCGCGTGGGTCCTCGGCAACTCCGGCGCCAGGGCCCTGGTGTGCGAGAACGACGGCCAACTGGCCAAGATCGCGCAGGTGCGCGAGGAGCTGCCCGAGCTGGGCGTCGTGATCGCGATCGACGGCGACGGCGGCGACATGTCCCTGGAGGCGCTGCGCGAGCGCGGGCGGGGGCGCGACCGGGCCGAGCTGGAGGAGCGCCAGTCCCGCGTGGCACCCGATGACGCCTACACGATCATCTACACCTCAGGCACCACCGGGCCGCCCAAGGGCGTCGTCCTCACCCACCGCAACGCGATGGCGGTGTGCGAGATGGTCGAGGAGCTCGAGTTCATCGAGCCCGACGAGACGAGCTACCTGTTCCTCCCGCTCGCCCACGCCTTCGCGCTCACGGTGCAGCTTGCCTCCTTTGACCAGGGCACGGCGATCGTCTACTACGGCGGTGACACCCAGCAGATCCTGCCCGAGGTGATCGAGACCCAGCCGACCTACCTGCCGTCGGTGCCGCGGATCTTCGAGAAGCTCTACACCGCCGCGCAGAAGATGGCCCAGGGAGGCTCGGACGAGGACCGGGCACGGTTCGCCCAGGCGGTCAAGCTCGGCGTCGAGGTACGGCGGCGGCGCGACCGCGGCGAGGAGATCCCCGCCGAGATGGAGCAGGCGTTCGAGCAGGCCGAGGAGCGCCTCTACTCCCGCGTCCGCGGCCTGTTCGGCGGGCATATCCACCGCGCCGTCACCGGGGCTGCCCCGATCGCGGCGGAGATCCTCGAGTTCTTCTACGCCTGCGGGGTGCCGGTCCTCGAAGGCTGGGGGATGACCGAGACGACCGGCGTCGGGACCGTCTGCACCCTGGAGCATGTCAAGTTCGGCACCGTCGGCCGCCCGCTGCCGGGCGTGGAGATCCGGATCGCCGAGGAGGACGGGGAGATCCTCGTCCGCGGGCCCCACGTCTTCCGCGAGTACTGGCGCAACCCGAGGGCGACGGCGGAGACCCTGGTCGACGGCTGGCTGCACACCGGCGACATCGGGTCCGTCGACGACGAGGGCTATCTCTCGATCACCGGGCGCAAGAAGGACATCATCATCACCGCCGGCGGGAAGAACCTCACGCCGTCCAACATCGAGAACGACCTCAAGCAGAGCCGGTTCATCTCACAGGCGGTCATGCACGGCGATCGCCGGCCGTTCCCGGTGGCGTTGATCACCCTGGACGCCGAGGAGATCCTGCCCTGGGCCAAGGAGAACGGACTGCCGGAGGATCTCGGCGCCCTGTCGGCGGCCGACGAGGTCCGCGCGCTCGTGCAGGAGGAGCTCGACCGCGCCAACGCGCACTACGCCCAGGTGGAGCAGGTCAAGAAGTTCGCGATCCTCGAGCGAGACCTGACGGTGGAGGACGGCGAGTTGACCCCGACGCTCAAGGTCAAGCGCAACGTGATCAACGACCGCTTCGCCGAGCTGTTCGAGTCGCTGTACGTGCGGTAGCCAGTCGCGCGGGGCCCCACCGGTCGCATTGGGCTCCGCTGGTCGCGGTGGCCCGATCGCGCGGGCGCAATCAGATCGGGGCGGGCATCGGATCCGGCGGGTCAGGCGGCCCGGGGCTGGGCCCGGGAGTCGGCGGCACCGGGTCAGGACCCGGGGGCGTGGGCGCGGGCGGCGGCGGTTGCGGGGTGGGCGCCGGCGGCACCGGAGTGGGCGACGGGACCTCGGCTGTGGGTGCTGGGGTCAGATGAATCATGTTCTCTCGCATACCCCGCGTGAGCGCGCCGACGCTTGAAGTTTTCCGGAGCGGCCCACGGGTACGCGAGGGGTATGAGGCTTCTCGTGCTCACTTCCGAGCCGGTGTCCGCCGGCCAACTGCGCGACGCGCTGCCGGGCGAGGCCGATCCCACCGACGCCGAGGTGATGGTGGTGGCGCCGGCGCTGCACGCCAGCGCGCTTCGGTTCTGGCTCTCAGACGCTGACGAGGCGATCGCCCGCGCTGAGGAAGTTCGGCGCCGCAGCGCCGAGCAGTTGGGCGCCGAGGGCGTGTCGGCCGCCGCCGACACCGGGGAGAGCAACCCCGAGGATGCCATCGAGGATGTGCTGAAGACCTTCGCGGCCGACCGCATCCTCGTCTTCACTCACGTCGGCGGCGAGCAGCGCTACCGCGAGGACGTCGATACCGGCGCGCTGGAGAGCCGCTACGGCATCCCGGTGACCCAGGCCCGCATCTAGGCCGCCCTGGGCCCGACGCCGAGCCGGCGCGCCAGCAGCGCGGCGTTGGCGGGGGCCAGCCCGCGCCAGTCGTTGTTGAAGTAGGCCCACACCTCCTGGCGACGGCGCCACTGGGCGATCCGCCGGGCCCACCGCTCGAGCTCGGCTGCCGAATAGTTCCCACCGCGGCCCCGCGATCCATAGTGAAAGCGCACGAAGCGCCAGTCGGCGGTGGCGGCATGGGTCTGGAAAGGGCGCTGCGGATGGTCGCCGATCGTGAGCGCCACCCCGCGCCGGCGCAGAGCGCGCATCACGGGCGCCACGAACCAGCTCGGATGGCGAAACTCGATCGTGTGCAGCCCGTCGGGCAGGGCCTCCAACCAGTCGTGCAGCCGCCCGTCGTCGCGCGCGAAGTTGCCGGGCAGCTGCCACAGCACCGGGCCCAGGCGCCCAGCCTCGATCAGCGGCTCGATGCGCTCGTAGAACCGCGCCACCCCCTGACGAAGGTCGGTCAGCCGCTTGATGTGGGTGAGATAGCGGCTGGCCTTGACGGCAAAGGTGAAGCGATCCGGGGTCTGCGCTACCCACGCGGCGACCGCCTCGCGGCGGGGCAGGCGGTAGAACGTGGTGTTCACCTCGACGGTGTCGAACCGCTGTGCGTAGAGCTCCAGCCAGCGGCGCTGTGGCTCGCCCTCCGGGTAGAACGGCCCGCGCCAATCCGCGTAGTTCCAGCCCGAGCACCCGATGCGTGCGGGCTTCATCGGCGGGGTACGGCAACGGAGAAGCCATGACGCTGTTCGACGACCCGGCGGACCCGGCCCACCCGGCCCCTCCCATTCCCGGACGCCTGAGCTTCAAGGCGCTGCGGGAGGCCGTGCAGGAGTGCCGTGCCTGCGAGCTGTGGGAGGACGCGACTCAGGCGGTGATGGGCGTGGGGCCCCGGCCCAGCAAGGCGCGGCTGATGCTGGTCGGCGAGCAACCCGGCGAGCGCGAGGACATCGAGGGCGAGCCGTTCGTCGGGCCGGCAGGGCGCGTGCTCGACGAGGGACTGGACCGAGCGGGGATCGCGCGGGCCGACGCCTACGTCACGAACGTCGTCAAGCACTTCCGCTACAAGCTCCGCGGCAAGCGGCGCATTCACCAGACACCCGAGCGCGTCCATGTCGCCGCCTGCCGGCCGTGGCTGGACGCGGAGCGCAGCCTGGTCAAGCCCCAGGCGATCGTGTGCCTCGGCGCGACGGCGGCGCAGGCGCTCCTGGGCTCGTCGGTGCGGATCGGGCGCGACCGCGGGCGCCCGATGGAATCGGACCTCGCCCCACTGGTGATGATCACGACCCATCCCTCGGCGATTCTCCGTCAGCGGACTGACGAGGAGCGCACCGCGGCCATGGACGCGTTCGTCTCCGACCTGGGGCGTGCGGCCTGCTGGCTCGCCGAGAACGAGAGCTCGTGACACGTCCACCGCCAGCTACCCGGCGGCGGAGCACTCAACCGTCGTTCACCGGGCGCTGGACCGGCGGGTAAACTGGCGCGACCCGTCCTTCCTTACGCAAAGCAGACGTCCGCGCAATGCTTGAAGAATCTGACCCTGAAGCCGTCGCCGCCGAGACCACCGCCTCGCGGCCGTTGGAGATCTCCAACGCCATCAGCCGGCTGCACAAGGACTTCGTCGGTCGTGGTCCGACCAACTCGCGGACGACGATCGATGGCAACCTCGTCGTGTGCCTGCTCGAGGGTGGCTACACCCGCGCCGAGCAGACGCTCACCGCCAACGACAAGAGTGACGTCGTCCACGCCGGTCGGCTCGGCCTCCAGGGTGCGATGCGTCAGGCGATGATCGCCGCCGTCGAGCAGACGACGGGCCGCCGGGTCCATTCGTTCATGAGCGCCAACGATCTGGAGCAGGGCCTGCAGGTGGAGGTGTTCGTTCTCGCGCCCGAACCGGACGAGGGCGCGAGCGGGTTGGGCGGCTGACGCGCCGGGCACCGCCGATATGATGGCCGGCTCCCGGGGCATGCCGGCTCGGCACTGTCCGGGGACGCAACATTCGATGGGAGGCTGCCGACGGGGCTCCGCCGGCGCAGACCGTCGCACAGGCTTCGTATACGGAGGATGCGTGTGCCCGGAGTGGTGCGAATGGTCCGTGGGCGTTTGCGACGTGACGTGTGACGACTGACCGCGAACCTCCGGCGGCGCTTTCGACCGACGACTTGATGCGCCGCTACCGCGACAGGGAGGACCCCCTGTTGCTGGAGGAGATCGTCAAGCGTTTCGAGCCCCTCGCCCGCAGCGTGGCCCGGCGCTACCACGCGCGCGGCGAGCCCCTGGAGGATCTCACCCAGGTGGCCATGGTCGGGCTGCTCAAGGCGATCTCCCGCTTCGAGCCCGAACGCGGCTTTGCCTTCACCAGCTATGCCACGCCCACGATGCTGGGCGAGCTCAAGCGCTATTTCCGCGACAGCGGGTGGGCGGTGCACGTTCCCCGCGGGGTCAAGGAGCGCGCGCTGGAACTGGCCAGCGTCACCGACCAGTTGTCCTCCAAGCTGGGCCGCTCGCCCTCGCTGACGGAACTGGCCGAGGCCATGCACACCACCGAGGAGCAGACCCTGGAGGCGGTCGAGGCCTACCACGCCCGCCACGCCGCGCCGCTGGAGGCGGGATCCGACGACGAGGAGACGGGGGTACCGTCGCTGGCGGCCGTGCTCGGCGCCGAGGACGTGCGCCTGGAACAGGCCGAGTATCTGACGGTCATCGCCAAGGGCGTCGAAACGCTCTCGGAATCCGACCGCCTCATCCTCTACCTGCGCTTCGGGCGCGACATGACCCAGTCAGAGATCGCCACGCGCATCGGCACCTCGCAAATGCAGGTGTCCCGGCTGTTGCGCGCGGCGATCGAGAAGATCCGCAAGGTCAGCGGGGACACCCCGCTCGGCTAGATGGCGCGGCCCGTCGGCTAGCGCTTCTTAGCGTCGACGGCGCGCTGCAGTTGGGCCTTGTTCATCGAGGAGCGGCCCTCGATACCCATCTGCCTGGCCTCGTTGTAGAGCTGATCGCGGGTGCGGCCCTTGGGGCGGTCCGTGCCGGACCGCTGGCCGCCGCGCCGCGAGGATGACATGTCGCGCGTGGACGTGCGCGAGCGCTGGCGCGACTCTCCGCTGCGGGCCCGCTCCTTGTTGACGGTCCGGGCCGCGATCTCCTCGGCCCGGCTCTCGCTGCGGCCCTGGTCGAGCTCTGACTCCTTGATCTTCTCGTATTGGCGAGCACGCTTGGTGCCCGGCTTGGTTCCGCGGGGTGGCATGCCCACGCCGCTACCCGGGGTGCGGCCGGGGAAACGCTCTCAGCTGGTGATGACGGCCGGGGTACCGAGCGGGATGTGGTTGATGAGCCATTGGCCCTCGGCCAGCGTCAGCCGGACGCAGCCATGGCTGACGGCCTCACCAATCGTCTCGGTCTCGGGCGTGGAGTGGATGGCGATCCGGTTGCCGCCGCTCCAATCCTGGATGACGTGGGGCGCCTTGGCCGACAGCGCCAGGATGCAGCAGCCGTAGGGGCCCGCGGAGTCCCCCGTGAGGAGTCGGTCGGTGACGGCGAAGCGGCCCGTGGGCGTGGGCGCGTCGGCGGCGCCGATGGCCACGGAGTAGCGCTGCTTGACCTGGCCGTGGTCGAGGACGGTCAGCTTGCGGGCCGACAGCGACACCCGCAACTCCCAGTCGACCCGGCTCAACGAGACCGCCGAGGCCGGAATCCAGCCGACGTGGTTGTTGCCCGCCTTGGCGTGGACGACGCCCAGCCAACGACCGGTGTGGCGCACGACCCACATCGCCTGGGGCGAGCCGAACTCGGTCTTCAGGGGGAGCTTGGCCAGGACGTGACCAGCCGGCCTGGCGCGCAGGGCCGTCGGGTGGCGCAGGAGCGCGACGACCGCCCCGCGGCCGGGCGGGAGCCGAACCCCGGCGGCGTTGGCGGCCCGCGACGGGGACCTGGCGGCGGTCGCCGCCGCCGAGGCGGGCGGGGCGGGCGCGAACGTGGGCGCCGGGACCGTGACCGCATTGGTGAGCACCGCCGCCGAACCGCCGCTGCCGCCGATGAGCAGCGCGATGAGGATGGGGACGAGGGGTACGAGCACGGCCACGCCGGCGAGGAGCGGGCGCAATGACCGTGTGCGTGGTGTGGGCTCGGGGTCGCTCATCTCTACAGATTGTTGCCCAACCATTATCGGCGCGACGCCGGTCGAGGGTTAGCGCGCGCCGGGCGGGACGCCATTTGCGGGGCGGCGATCCCGCGGGCGGCCATCCGCCACCGGACGCTGGTGCGGTGACGTCCATCACCCCGGAATCCATCGCCCCGGAATCCATCGCCCCGGAATCCGATGCGATTAAGCTGAGGGACATGTTCGGTTTGCACACGAAGAGCAAGATGATCGCCCCCGAGCGCGCGCTCAAGGGGCGCGCCCAGGAGATGTCAGTGGCCAAGCGCCACACGGTCCTGGGGACCCCGCTGAAGGCGCCGTTCCCGGAGGGGTTTGAGCAGATCGTCGTCGGGATGGGGTGTTTCTGGGGCGCCGAGCGCGTGTTCTGGCAGGCGCCGGGCGTCTACACCACCGCTGTGGGGTACACGGGCGGCTACACGCCCAACCCCAGCTACGAGGAGGTGTGCAGCGGGAGCACCGGTCACACGGAGGCGGTGCTGGTCGTCTTTGACCCCGCCAAGACGTCCTACGGTGAGATGCTCAGGCTGTTCTGGGAGAACCACGACCCGACCCAGGGCATGCGTCAGGGCAACGACAGGGGCACCCAGTACCGCTCGGCCATCTACTGGGACACCGACGAGCACCGTGAGCTCGCCGAGGTCTCCCGCGAGGCCTACAACGAGCGCCTGCGCGAACAGGGATACCCGGAGGTCACCACCGAGATCGCCAAGGCCGGCCCCTTTTACTACGCCGAGGAGCACCATCAGCAGTACCTGGACAAGAACCCGTGGGGTTACTGCGGCCTGGGCGGCACCGGCGTCAGCTGCCCGATCGGGATCGGCGTCCCCGCCCAGACCGACATGGTCGCGCCCGCGACACGCTAGCTTGCTCGAGCCGACCGGGGATCAGATCGAGCGCTATCGGCGTGACGGGTTCCTGATCGTCGAGCGGTTTCTGGAGCAGGGGGCGCTCGAGGAGATCCGCCGCCATTTCATGGCGGTGTTCGAGCACCGGTGGGAGACCGGCCTGGCGCCCGATGAGGTCAACTACACCCCGGGGGTGACCGCGGCCGATCTCACGCGCCAGATGTGCAACGTCTGGAAGGCCGACCGCGTGTTGGCGGCGGTGACCTTGTCGCGCCGGGTGGGCGAGTTCACCGCACGGCTGGCGGGGCTGCCCGGCGCGCGGCTGGCCCAGGACAACGCGATCTGGAAGCCGCCCTCGGGCAAGGCGCTGCTCTGCCACCAGGACGCGGCCTACCTTGACCACCTGGATCCGCCGAACATGACCACCTGCTGGATGGCGCTCGACGACACCGCGGCCGACACCGGCACGATCTACTACGTGCGAGGCTCGCATCGGTGGCCCCACGCGCCGGTGAGCGGCAGCTTCCACGCTCCCGAGGACTGGCTCGGCCACGTCCGCGACTGCGCGCCTCCCGGTACCGAGCTGGACCTGGTCCCGATCGAGGTCCCCGCCGGCGGAGCGGCGATCCACCACGGCTGGACCTTTCACGGCAGCCCGCCCAACGAGCGCGCCGACGCCCAGCGCCGGTCGATCATCAGCCACCTCATCACCACCGAGACCCGGTGGAACCCGGCCCACAACCACCCCATCTACTCGCGCTACCGCCGCCCCGGGGAGACCGAGATGGATGAGGGGTTCTTTCCCGTGCTGTGGCGCGACGGGTACCGGACACCGTGGCTGGACGATCTCGCCCGGTTGGAGCCCGCGCCGGCCTGAGGCCGCGCGGACTCGACCGTCGGCGGCAGCCTACCCGCCGGCGACGGCGGGGAGGATCGTGATCTCGTCGCCGTCCTTGACCACGGTGTCGAGGCCGTCGAGGAAGCGGATGTCCTCGCCGTCGACGTAGACGTTGACGAACCGGCGCAGCCCGCCGTCCTCGGCGATGCGGCTACGCAGCTCGCCGAACCGCTCATAGAGCGAGTCGAGCACCTCGCCGACGGTGGCGCCATCCACGCTGGCGCTGGCTTCGCCCTCGGTGGCGGCGCGAAGCTGGGTGGGGATCTTCACCTTGATGGCCATGGCGGCTACATCTTAGGCAAGCGCGCCGACGCGCTCGTTGGCCGCTTCAAACGCCTCGACACTGGGGTCGATCTCCCATACGTCGAACGTGCCGCGCACGGCGTCGAGCGTCTTGAGACCCTCTCCGGTGATGTAGACCACAACCCGCTCGTCGGGGTCGATGTCGCCGCGCTGGGCGAGCTTGGCCAGCACGGCGGTGGTGACCCCGCCGGCGGTCTCGGTGAAGATGCCGGTGGTCCGGGCCAGCAGACGGATGCCCTCGCGGATCTCGTCGTCGGTGACTGACTCGATCGTCCCGCCGCTGCGACGGGCGAGGTCGAGCGCGTAGGGCCCGTCGGCCGGGTTGCCGATGGCCAGCGACTTGGCGATGGTGTCGGGCTTGACCGGCCGGCAGAAGTCCTTGCCGTCCGCAAACGCGCTGGCCACCGGCGAGCAGCCGAGGGCCTGGGCACCGTTGAACGTCGGCAGCGTGCCCTCGAGCAGGCCCAGGTCGATCCACTCCTGAAAGCCGCGAGCGATCTTGGTGAACAGCGACCCCGAGGCGATCGGGGCCACCACCCGGTCAGGCAGCTGCCAGCCGAGCTGCTCGGCCGTCTCGTAGGCCAGCGTCTTGGAGCCCTCGGCGTAGTAGGGGCGCATGTTGATGTTCACGAAGGCCCATTCATGCTCTCCGGAGAGCTCGGTGCAGAGCCGGTTGACGTCGTCGTAGTTGCCGCGCACGCCGACGACGTTGGTCCCGTACACGCCGGTGGCCAGGACCTTCTGCTCCTCGAGGTTGGAGGGGATGAAGACGTAGGACTCGAGGCCGGCCGCGGCCGAATGGGCGGCGACGGCGTTGGCGAGATTGCCCGTCGAGGCGCAGGCGATCGTCTCGAACCCCAGCTCACGGGCGCGGGCGAGCGCCATCGACACCACCCGGTCCTTGAACGAGTGGGTCGGGTTGGCGGCGTCGTTCTTGATCCACACCTCCTTGAGGCCGAGGCGCTCAGCGAGCTGGTCGGCGCGCAGGAGCGGCGTCCAGCCAGCGGGCAGGTGGCCCTGTGGAAGCGTCTGCACGGGGAGGAAGTCCCCGTAGCGCCACAGCGAGTGCGGACCGGCCTGGATTCGGCGGCGCAGCTCGTCGGGCTCGACATCGTCCAGAGTCGCGTACGCGACCTCCAGAGGACCGAAGCACCGCTCACACACGTAGCGGGCGTCGAGCGGATAGACCGTCTGGCATTCCTTGCAGCGAAGCGACTCTGGCGGCATATGAAAAAACCTCCGCCGGGGTCAGTGGTCGGAGGTCAGTGAAACCGCCCTGCCACATCTCCCAGGCCTTGTAGTTGGAGCCTGATGGATTTGGCACCGTTCCCTTGCGGGAGGTTGCCGGGGTTTCGTAGGGCCAGTCCCTCCACCCCTCTGGATGCGTACTGCTATGTCTGGCAAAGAGTATATCGGCGCGCCACGGCGGGCACGAGTGCGGGTGGGTGGGGATCGAGTACCGTCCCGCGCGAGCCATGACCGCCGCCTCGTCCGATCCCCTGGCGCGCCTGGAGGCGATGCTGGACCTGGAGCAGACCGATGTGCCCAGCCGGCGGATGCTGGTGATCGTCAACCCCTACGCGACGACGGTCTCGGACCGCCTCAAGAACCTCGTCGTCTACGCGCTGCGGGGCCGCTACGACGTCCACGCCGTGGACACCGAGGCCCGCGACCATGCCACCGAGCTCTGCCGCGAGGCCGCCTCCGAGGGCTACGACGTGGTCGTCGCCTTCGGCGGGGACGGCACCGTCAACGAGGCCGCCAACGGGCTGGTCGGGTCCGACACGCCCCTGTGCTGCCTGCCCGGTGGCCGGGCCAACGTCTACTGCCGCATGCTGGGGATCCCCGCCGACGTCGTGGATGCCACCGAGCATCTGCTGGGCATGGCGTACGACTGGAAGCCCCGCCGCGTCGACGTCGGCCGCGTCAACGACCGCTTCTTCACCTTCTCGGCCGGCGTCGGCCTCGACGCCAGCGTGGTCGAGATCGTCGACGCCCACCCGCGGCTGAAGGCGCGCCTGGGCGAGTGGTACTACACGTGGGCCGCAGTCAAGACCTTCAATCGCCGCTACCTCGTGCGCCCACTGCGGTTGCGCGCGCAGATCGGCGCCGACAGCGTCGACGGCGTCACCGCGATCGTGCAGAACGCCCATCCGTACACGTACTTCGGCGACCGAGCGGTGCGGATGGCCGAGGGCGCCGCGCTGGACAGCGGGGACCTGGCCGGCATCGTCCTGCGGCGGGCCAGCCCGCTCGATGTCCCGTCGATCGGCTGGCGCGCGTTGTCGGGACGCTCGCACGTGGTTGGCCACCGTCACGTCCACGGCTACAAAGGCGTGAGCGAGGTGCGGGTCACGAGCCTGGACGACCGCCCGCTCCCTCTCCAGGTCGACGGCGACTACATCGGTGACGTCGGCGAGGCGGTTTTCACCTGCATGCCCAAGGGCATCCTCGTCGTGTCGTGATTCTCCGCCGGTCCCTCCCATTGATCCTGGGCGTCGCTGTTGCCGCAGTTGTGGCCGCGGTTGTCGCCCTGGCTCACGCCCAGGCCGCGTCCACCGCCGCGCACGTGCAGACCCTTCCCGGCACGAGCTGTCCCGTCTTCCCGGCCGACAACGCGTGGAACCAACGCGTGGACAGGCTGCCGGTGGCCAAGGACTCGGCGGCGCTCATCGCCCAGATCGGACCCAGCGATCCCGTCCATCCGGACTTCGGCACGGTCTACAACGGCGCCCCGAATGGGATCCCCTACGCGGTCGTCTCCAATGCCACCAGGCGGGTGCCGGTGAGCTTCCAGTACGCCTCGGAGTCAGACGGCCACCGCTATCCGCTGCCGCGCAACGTGCCGATCGAGGGCGGGGCGGGCGGGTCCAATCACGGCGACCGCCACGTGATCGTCGTCAACAAGGACACGTGCACCGACTACGAGCTGTTCGCGGCCTACCCGCTCAGCGGGGGCACACGGTGGAAGGCGGGCTCGGGCGCGATCTTCAACCTGCGCTCGGACAAGCTGCGTCCGGCCGGCTTCACCTCGGCGGACGCGGCAGGCCTACCGATCCTCGCCGGATTGGCCATCTACGGCCAGGCGGCCTCGGGCGCGATCCGCCATGCCCTGCGTTTCACCGCGTCGTGCACCAGCCGGCGCTACGTGTACCCGGCGCGCCACGAGGCGGGCAGCTGCGGTAACGCCGCTCCGCCCATGGGTCTGCGCGTCCGGCTCAAGACGAGCGTCGATATCTCCCATCTCCCCCGCCAGGCGCGGATCGTCGCCCAGGCGCTCAAGACCTACGGGATGATCCTCGCCGACAACGGCAGCCCGTGGTTCATCTCGGGGGCGCCGAGTCCGCACTGGAATGACGACGCGCTGCATGAGCTCGACCAGCTCACGGGCCGTGATTTCCAGGTGGTCGACACCAGCTCGCTGCCGCATCCCGGACGCTGATCGCCGTCCAAGGGGGGTGAAAACCACCCCGCTGCAGGCTCTCTATCTATGTGGAGCCCATTTCGCCACCGCCGCGGCGCGCCCGTTCACGGACCGCCCCGGCCGTCCAGATCAC
Organism: uncultured Actinomycetota bacterium; assembly: GCA_963758035.1. Taxonomy (GTDB): domain Bacteria; phylum Actinomycetota; class Thermoleophilia; order Solirubrobacterales; family Solirubrobacteraceae; genus Palsa-465. The sequence goes on along the minus strand of CAVWTW010000006.1, from coordinate 1,210,213 downwards.
CGACGCCGACCGTGCCCTGCTCGCCTTCGCCGCCGAGCACCGGTTCGTCCTCGCCGCCCAGGTGGCGGCGCTGCTCGACGTCACCAGCGCCGCCGCCGAGGCGCGCCTGCGCCGCCTGGGCCAGGGCGGCCACCTGCGCCGCCATAAGGAGATTCACCGCGGCCCGACCTGGCACCAGATCACCCGCGCCGGCCTGAGGACCATCGCCAGCAACCTGCCCGCCCCCCGTGGGTTTGACCTGGCCACCCATCGCCATGACGCCGGGCTGGGTTGGCTGGTGCTGGCGGCGCGGGCAGGGCGGTTCGGCCCACTGGCGGACGTGATCTGCGAGCGGCGGATGCGCTCGCACGACGGCCGCGCCGAGGGCCGCGCGCAGCGCTACGGGGTCCGGCTCGGCGGGCCGGGGGCGGGCGGGCGCGATCGCCTGCACTACCCCGACCTCGTCGTGGTGACCGGCAGCGGCCACCGGGTGGCGTTCGAACTGGAGCTCTCGACCAAGGGGCGGGCACGGCGCGAGCAGATCCTCACCGGGTATGCCGCCGACCGGCGGATCGACGCCGTGGTCTACCTCGTCGAGCGCGCGTCGGTGGGGCGAGCGATCGAGCGCTCCGCGGCGCGAATCGGCATCTCCGAGATCGTGCGCGTGCAGCGCGTGGCCATGGCCCCCAGCGTGGCGGCGTCCGCGACGGCGAGAACCGCCCAGCGGGCCGGCGCCCGCCGCCAGGCCGGCCAGGCGAGCCAGGCCGGCCAGGAACAGGGGCGATGAGCGCGCGCCCGCCCCAGTACAGCTCGGCTGCGCGCCGCTACGGGGGCCTGGCCCTGTGGCTGGCGGTGATCGTCTCCCCGTCGCTGTGGGTCGCCGCCGGGCTGCTGGTGGCCGGCGGGGCGCTGCTGGCGGCGCCAGCCCTGCTGCGCGCCGCGGGCCGGCGCGCGGGCGCGCGGGCCGCCGCCGAGGACGCCGGCACGCAGGTGATGGTGGGGAGCGACCCGTCGGGCCGACCGGTCGCTCTGTCCGATCGCCAGCTCGCCGCGCACGCGCTGATCGTGGGCGCGAGCGGCGCGGGCAAGTCCACGACGATGCTGCGCATCATCGGCGACCAGATCCAGCGCGGGCGCCCGGTGATCGCCATCGACATGAAAGGGTCGCCGTCGTTCGCCGCGCACCTGGAAGCGGCCGCCGCCGCGGCCGGGCGCGGCCTGCGGGTCTTCTCGCCCGACGGGCCGGACCACTGGAACCCGCTGGCCCACGGCAATGCGACCGCGCTCAAGGACAAGCTCATCTCCACCGAGCGCTTCACCGAGCCCCACTATCAGCGCGCCGCCGAACGCTACGTCCAGACCGTGCTCACGGTGATCCATGCCCGCGCCCCCGGGACCCCCGCGCAACTCGATGAGGTGGTGGCGCTGATGGAGCCACGGCGCCTCGCGGCCTCGCTGCGCGGCGTGCCCGAGCCGCTCGCCGAGCGAGTGCTCGATTACCTGGGCGGGCTCACCGGCGATCAGGTGAGCGCGGCGCGCGGACTGGGCACGCGGCTGGCGCTGCTCTCCGAGTCGTGCGCCGGCCCGTATCTCGTTCCGGGCGGCCCGGCAGACCGCCTGATCGACCTGCGCGCCGGGCTGGAGGGCGGCGACGTCGTGCTCTTCAGCCTCAACGCCAGCGTGTACGGGAAGCTGGCTGCACAACTGGGGGCGCTGGCCATCCAGGATCTGGTGAGCACCTCGGGCTACCGCCTCTCAGACGTGCCCGGACCCCCGGCGACGGTCGCCATCGACGAGTTCTCGGCCCTCGGCGACGACCACCTCCTCGCCCTGCTGGCCCGTGCGCGCGAGTCGGGGATCAGCGTGCTCACCGCCACCCAGGAGATGGCCGACCTCCAGCGGGCCGCTCCGGGGTTCCGCGACCAGGTGCTCGGGATCGTCGGCGTCAAGATCGCCCATCGTCAGGACGTGCCCGAATCGGCGGAGATGATCGCCAAGATGGCCGGGACGCAGTGGGTGTGGGAGGAGACCCGCCACGTCCGCGGGATGCTGAGCCCGGGAACCGGGCCGCGGGCCAGCCGGCGCCAGGTGGAGCGATTCCTGGTCCATCCCAACGAGATCAAGACGCTGCCCGTCGGGCACGCGGTGGCGCTGACCAAGTTGCCGAGCTCGCAGGTGCGGCGGGTCCGGGTGACGCCCGCGCCGGGGCGGGCGGCGCCGGGGCGCCCGGCGACGGGGCGCTCCCCGGACGCGCCAGGGCCGGAGCGCTGAGGGTGGCCCTTCGGGCCTGGACCGCTGAGGTGGTTGTCCGTGCAGCGTGCAGCAGGGCATCGGCGCACGTCAACAGCGTGCTGGGAGGCGGTGGGTGCTGATCGCCGCGGCCATAAACTGTGCGTTAGCAGGGGTTCTTGGGAGATATTGCTCATCACACAGGCAAAATCTCCCACGACCCCATCCGGAAGTCCGCTGCGAACGCTCGAGCCGCTCCGGCTCCCGCTCGACAGCCGCAGTTGACGTGCGCCGATACCCCGCTGCAACGCCGACGGAGCCCAGCGGACCCCCTCAGACGTCGACTACCCCGCGCCCGGAGTGACCCGGTACGCGTCGAACACCGCGTCGATGTTGCGCAGCCGGTTGATCGCCTGATCGAGCGTGCGGGTGTCCCCCACCTCGACCACGAATCGATTCTTGACCATCGGGTGGTTGACGGTGCAGTGGGCGTCGAGGATGTTGATGCCGGCCTCCGCGAAGGTCCGGGACATGTCCTCCAGGAGGCGGTGGCGATCCCAGCCGTCGACCTCGATCTCGACGCGGAACGAGGTCTCGGCGTCGCCGTCCCAGGAGACGCTGGTGAAGCGCTCGGGGTCCTTCTTGAGCACCGCCACGTTGGGGCAGTCCTCGCGGTGGATGGTGATCCCCCGCCCGAGTGAGATGTAGCCGACGATCGGGTCACCGGGCACGGGGCGGCAGCACTTGGCCAGACGCAGCATGACCTCGTCGATCCCCTCCACCGCGATCCCGTAGCGGGAGGAGGAGGTGGTGGGCCGGGTGCGGCGGCGACTGGTCTGGATGAGGTCGTCGGCGGCGGTCGGCTCCGACTCGGCGGCCTCGCCCTGCTTGAGGCGCTGGAGCACCTTGTTGACGACGGTGTTGGCCGACACCTTGGCCCCGCCGAGCGCGATGTAGAAGTCGTCGCCCTTGCGGAAGCCCATCTCGCGGATGACGTCGGCTAGTAGCGGCGAGCCGACGAGCTTCTGGGCCGGGAGGCCCGCCTTGCGCAGCGCCTCCTGGAGCAGCTCGCGGCCGCTGTGCTCGGTGTCGCGCCGGCTCTCGGCCTTGAACCAGGCCTTGATCTTGTTGCGGGCGCGGGTGGTCTTGACCAGGGCCAGCCAGTCCCGGGAGGGACCACGCTCGCGCTTGGAGGTCAGCACCTCCACGATGTCGCCAGAGCGCAGCTGGTAGGACAGCGGCACGATCTTGCCGTTGACCTTGGCGCCGACGCAGCGGTGGCCGACGTCGGTATGGATCTCGTAGGCGAAGTCCAGCGGCGTGGAGCCGGCGGCCAGGGACTTGACCTCGCCCTTGGGCGTGAACAGGAAGACCTCGTCCTCGAACAGGTCGACCTTCAGGTTCTCCATGAACTCGCGCGGGTCGGCCATGTCCTGCTGCCAGTCCATGAGCGAGCGAAGCCACTTGAGCTTGCTGTCGGCGTCGCTGCGGCCGGCGTTGGCGCTGTCGTGGCCGTGGGCGCCCTCCTTGTACATCCAGTGCGCGGCGATCCCGAACTCGGCGAGATCGTGCATCTCGCGCGTACGGATCTGGATCTCCAACGGCCGCCCCTCGGGCCCGATCACCGTGGTGTGCAGCGATGAGTACATGTTGAACTTCGGCATCGCGACGAAGTCCTTGAAGCGCCCCGGTAGCGGCTTCCACAGCGAATGGATGACGCCCACCGCGCCGTAGCAGTCCTTGACCGAGTCCACGATCACGCGCATCGCGGTCAGGTCGTAGATCTCGTTGAACTCTCGCCCCTTCTTGGTCATCTTGGCGTAGATGGAGTAGAAGTGCTTGGCGCGCCCGGAGATGTCGGCGTGGATGCCGAGCTCGGCCAGTTCCTTGGCCACGATCTCGCCGGCCTCCGAGACGTAGCGCTCGCGCTCGCCGCGCTGCTGGGCGACAAGGCCCTTGATCTCGGTGTACTTGCGGGGGTGCAGCGTCTGGAAGGCGAGGTCCTCCAGCTCCCACTTGATGGCGTGGATACCGAGCCGATGGGCGATCGGGGCGTAGATGTCGAGCGTCTCGCGCGCCTTGTCCAGCTGCTTCTGCTTGGACATGGCCGAGATCGTGCGCATGTTGTGCAGGCGATCGGCGAGCTTGATGAGGATGACCCGGATGTCGGTGGCCATCGCCACCACCATCTTGCGGTAATTCTCGGCCTGGGCCTCGTCGCGGGACTGGAAGGTCAGGTTGTCGAGCTTGGTGACTCCGTCCACGAGGCCCGAGATCTCCTCGCCAAAGGTCTCACCCACCTCCTCCAGCGAGGCACTGGTGTCCTCGACGGTGTCGTGGAGCAGGGCCGCGCACAGCGTCTCGGTGTCCAGGCGCATGCCGGCACAGATCTTGGCCACGCCGACGGGATGGATGATGAACTCCTCCCCGGAGAGCCGGCGCTGGTCGGCGTGGTGGAGGCAGGCGTAGCCGAACGCTGCCTCCACGCGGTCGCGATCCACGGGCAGCGCCTGACTGGCGTGCTCCTCCACGATCGCGAACAGGTCGCCCAGCAGCCGCTGCTCAAAGGGCGAAAGCTCGGCGTTCTGCACCGCCTCGTCCCCGCCCGGACGGGCGATCCCGTCGACCCGCGGGCGGTCGGAGGCCAGCACCGTCGAGGAGGTGTCGCCGCCGGCCTTGTCGCCACCCGACTTGCCGCCGGCGCCCACGTCACCGCGACCGATGGCTCGGCTCAGGCGCCTGCTCGAAGTTTTGCGCTGTTCAGGTATCGCTGTCCCTCCTCGTACAACTGAGAATAGAACCTGAACGCGGGCGAGCGGTCGAGTGCCGTCGGCGCATGATCGAGGATGGCGAGGGCCGGCGGATCGCGCATCAGCTCCACCAGCTCGAGCTCGGAGAGGACGCGCACGAGGCGGCCGGCCAGCTGCGGCGACCGCCCGTGGGAGCCGTCGCCGCGCAGCAGCGCTTCCAGCTCCGTCCCGGCCGCGCGCCCGCGCAGTCGCAGCGCGCGGTACAGGGGCACGAGCGACGCTCGCAGCCCGTAGTCGTGCTCGAGCATCCGCGCGGCGAAGCGCAGCTCGGGCTCGCCCCAGGCCAGCGAGGCGATCCCCCCGCCGGCGCGCAGGGCCCGGTCACCGGCGGCGCCGGTGGGTGGATCGAGCGCGACGACGTGGGCGAAGGCCAGCGCGGCTGACGGATCGGCTTCGAGCTCGGCGTACCCGGCCAGCGTGAACCCGCCGACGCGCTCGCGCAGGCCAGGCAGCCGCCGGGTGACGTCGGCGCACAGCGCAAGTACTCGGCCCCGCCCACCCCCTCCGGCGACGGCGTCCACGAGCACCGCCAGGGGGCTGTGCCCGCGGCAGTCCTGCACCGTCCGGGACGCGCCCGGCGACGGTGACGCTGTCGCTGTCGCGCGGTCGAGCACGGTGTCGACCTCGGTCAGCGCCGCGTCCAGGTACGCGGCGTCGGCGGCGTGCAGCAACTCGATGGCGGCCGGCGCGCACGACTGGGCATGACGCAATACCAGCCGGGGCTCGACCGCGCCGTTCCACGCGTTGCGCTCGAGCCGGAAGGTGGCATCCAGCGGCTGGGCGGGATCGTCGGCGACGTGGCCGTCGCACCCGAAGGCGACAGCGCGGGCGCGGACCCCTCCGGAGATGACCGAGAAGCGGGCGTGGCGCCCCTCGCCCATCGGCCGCACGTCGTCGAAGCGGCCTCCGGGCACCAGCAGGCGCGGCGCCGGGTTGCCCATGCCGCAGGGCTCGAGCGCCTCGAGCTCCTCGGCCAGGCCCAGGCCGAGCTCGTGCCCGGATACGACGGCGTCGACACGTTCCACCCGCTCCAGGAGATCGGGGGTGAGCACCGCCTCGGCGTGGGCCTCGAAGGCGGCCCGGAACGCGTGCAGCTGGCCGATATCGATGGTCAGGCCCGCCGCGGCTCGGTGGCCGCCGTAGCGGCGCAGGTGCGCCGCGCCCGCGTCCAGCGCGCCGAGCAGGTCAAACCCGGGGATGCTGCGGCCCGAGCCACCGCCGGTGTCGCCCTCGACCGCCACCAGCACCGCGGGGCGGTGGTGGCTCTCGACGATCCGCGAGGCGACGATCCCGACCACGCCCGGATGCCAGTCCTCTGACCACAGCACGTAACCCGGTCGAGCTCCGAGCTCCCTCACCTGGGACTCGGCCTCCCACAGGATGCGCTGCTCCACCGCCCGGCGCTCGGCGTTGATGGCATCCAGCTCGGCGGCGATCGACTTGGCGCGACCCGGGTCTTCGGTGAGCAGCAGCTCCAGGCCCGCGTCGGCGCGCCGCAGGCGACCGGCGGCGTTGATGCGCGGGGCCAGGCGAAACCCGAGCGTCCCCGTGTCCAGCGCGGAGGGGTCCGCCCGGGAGACCGCCATCAGCGCCCGCAGCCCCGGCTTGGCCGTGGCCGACAGCGCGGCCAGACCCTGGCGGACGAGGCGCCGGTTCTCACCGGCGAGCGGAACGAGGTCGGCGACCGTGGCCAGCGCGACGAGGTCGAGGTCGTCCTCGGCGCTTTTCGCCCCGAGCGCAGAGGCGAGCTTGTAGGCGACGCCGGCCCCGCAGAGCGTCGGGCACGGGTAGCCAGACAGGGCCGGATGGACGATCGCGCAGTCGGGCAGCACGCCGTCGGCGCGCGGTGCGTGGTGATCGGAGACGACCACGTCCATGCCGGCGGCCCGAGCGGCGGCGACCTCGTCGACCGCGGTGATGCCGCAGTCCACGGTCACGATCAGCGCGGCGCCGCGCTGGGCCAGGCGCTGCACGGTGGCCGCGGCCAGGCCGTAGCCGTCGTCGATGCGGCTGGGCAGGAACCAGCTCGCCTCGGCGCCGAGGCTGCGCAGGGCCCGGATCATGATCGCGGTGGCGCACACGCCGTCGACGTCGTAGTCGCCGTGAACGACGATGGGCCGACCGGCGGCGATGTGGCCGCGGATGAGATCGAGCGCCTGCTCGATGCCGTCAAAAGCGGCCGGGTCGTGGGCCTCCCGGGCCTCGAGGAAGCGCCGGGCCGCCGCCGGATCGGCCAGCCCGCGGCGCACGAGGATCTGTGCGAGCACGTGGCCCACCCCCAGATCGTGCTCCAGGGTCAGCGCGTCGGCGGCGTCATAGGGCGCGATCTGGAGCCGCGGGACCGGATCCTGTCCGCTGAAACCGCCGCCGCCCGCCCCGAAGGCCAGCCGCAGCGGGGGGCGGGCGGGGTCCGGTTCAGCACCCCGGGCGGGGAGCGCTGGTGCGAGTGCGGCGGCCTGAGCCATCGCGCGCCAATGTAGGCGGCGCCTCAGACAGACCGACGCCGTCCGGCGTCGCCGGCGAACCCCTCAGAGGTTGACGCCGCCGGCCGCGCCCAGCCGCTCGCGGCGCACGCCCTCGGCGTAGACCAGCGCGATCCCGATGAGGGCGCCGGGGATCGCCTCCAGCGACGTGTAGAGGTGGGTGTCGTGACGAGCGGGGATCGAGAAGCCGTTGACGATGAAACCGAACAGTGCCGAGCCGACCAGGGCACCGACGAAGGCGCCGACGATTCCGCCCCAGGAGCGGTCGGGCAGCCAGATGGTGAAGTGCCACAGGGCCAGACCCATCATCACCCACGCGAGCATGGCCATCAGCGGCGTCTCCCGTGGCGGCGGTTGCCCCGGCGCGGCTTGGACGAGCGGTCGGACTTGGAGCCGCGTGAGATGCCCCCGTCCTCCGCCTCGTCGGGGGCGTGCTCGAAGTCCTCGCCGGCGAGCGGCTCGTCCAGCTTCTCGGGGTCGATCGGGGGCGTCGTGGACGGCGGGGGAGTCGGCGCAACCGGGCCTCCGCCAGCCGCGCCGCCCTCAGGCTGGTTCGGCGCACGGCCGGCGGCGGAACGACCACCGCGGCCACCGGCACCGCCGGCGGCCCGGCCACCGGCGCCACCGCCGGAACGGCCACCGGGGCGGGTGGCGCCACCGCCGTTACCCGAGCCCTTCCCGCGGCCCGAGCCCGACCCGTCGTCCTCGGCGTCGGGGGTATGGGCCAGGCGCTTGGTCAGCGTCGAGGTCCGGCGGCGGGGCTCGGCCTCCTCGTCGGCGATCTCGCGCTTCATCTGCTCGAACTCGGCCGCCGACACGCCCTCGGGATCGGGCTCGGTGATGCGGCTGGCGCGGCGGCGGACGCGTTCGCGCGCGGGATCGATGTCGGAGCCGGCCGCCGCGTAGGGGGCCACGAACCCGTAGTCGGCCACGATGCGCTCGCGGCGATGACGGTAGACGGACTCGCGCTCCTTCCAATGCGTGAGCACCGGGGAGGCGATGAAGATCGACGAGTAGGCGCCGGAGGCCACCCCGATGAGCAACGCGAAGGCGAAGTCCTTGAGCGTGGAGCCTCCGAACAGGAGCAGCGCCAGGATCGGCAGCAGCGTGCAGGACGTGGTCGCCAGCGACCGGGTCAGCACCTCCGACATGGAGCGGTTGACGATCTGCGAGAAGGCCGCCCGCGGCATCCGCGGGATGTTCTCCCGCACTCGGTCGAACACGATGATCGTGTCGTAGAGCGAGTAACCCAGGATGGTGAGGAGGGCCGCGACCGTGTCGACCGTCACCTCCCTCCCGGTCAGCGCGTACACGCCGCTGGTGATGAGCAGGTCGTGCATCAGGGCGATCAGCACCGGGATCGCGAACTTCCAACTGAAGCGCAGCGTCACGTAGAGCGAGATGACCAGCAGCGAGGCGATGATGGCGATCACGGCGCTGTTGGCCACGGTCTTGCCGAACGTCGGCCCGACCGTGGTGGCGCCGAAGCTGGGCACGCCGCCGTACTTGGCCGTGAGGGCCTGCTTGATCCGGCTGCTGCCGACCGTCAGCGGCTTGGAGGAGATCTGGAACTGGGTGCCCTTGGTGCCGATCGCCTGCACCACCGGGTCCTGGACCCCGGCGGCGGCGACGACCTGCTTGACCGCGGGCGCCGTGGCCGGATTGGCCAGGGTGGCGTCGATGCGCGCTCCGGAGGTGAAGTCGATGCCCAGGTTCAGCCCCCGCCCGCCGATGGCCAGCGCGCCGATGAGCAGGATGACGCCCGAGAGGGAGAAGAAGTACTTCGAGGCGCCCATGAAGTCATAGCGCCAGACGTGCTTCTTGCCGCCGGCGCCGAGCGCGGAGGGCCGGGCGATCGTGCGCGAGTCGCCCATCGTCATGAGGATCGCCTGGGTGGCCAGGACCGCCGTGAACAGGGAGACGATCACCCCGATGCCCAGCGTGAAGGCGAAGCCCTGGACGTCGGAGGTGGCCAGCACGAACAGGATGAACGCGGTCATGATCGTGACCACGTTGGCGTCGATGATCGCGGTCAGGCCCTTCTTGTACCCGGTGGCGATCCCGGCTCGGATCGATCTCCCGGCGCGGATCTCCTCCTTGACGCGTTCGAAGATGACGATGTTCGCGTCCGCGGCCACGCCGATGGTGAGGATCAGACCCGCGATGCCGGCCAGGGTCAGCGTGATCGGGATGAGCTTGATCAGCGCGTAGAAGTACAGGCCGTACACGGCCAGGCCGGCCACGGCGATGAGGCCGAGCACGCGGTAGTAGGCGAGCAGGAACAGGGCGACGATGAGCAGGCCCACCGCCCCGGCGACCAGGCCCTGATGCAGCGCCTGCTGGCCCAGGGTGGCCGAGACCTCCTCCTCGGAGATCTGCTTGAGCTCGATCGGCAGCGCGCCGAGACGCAGCTGGGTGGCCAGGTCAGACGCGGTCTGGCTGGTGAAGCCACCGGTGATGTCGGCGCCGCCCCCGCCGACGATGCCGTCGGGATACTGGCGGTAGTCGATCTGCGGGACGGTGATCAGCTGGTTGTCCAGCGCCACCGCGAAGTGCTGGTTGAGCGTCTGGCCGCCGAGGCTGACGTTGGCGCCGCGGTGGGCGATGTCCCCGGTCACCCGCGAGAAGTTGGACTGGCCGGTGCCGTTGAAGCCGAACTGGACGTCGGGCTGGCCGCTGGAGTCGGTGCTCGGCGAAGGATTGGTGATGTCATTGCCCGTCAGCGCCACGTTGTCCTTGAGGACGAAGAACTCCGCGTTGGGGCTGCTGGGCTTGATCTGCTCAGACGCGGACGGGTTGGCCGCCTGGAGCACGACGGTGCCCTGGGGCACGGTCACCAGTTCGCCGTCGGCCTTGGTCACCCCGGGGGGAAGACCCGAGTACAGGTCGGTGAGGCTGGTATCGGGGCCGTTGAGCAGGCAGTGCTGACCCTGCACCGGCGTCGTCCCGTTGGCCTTGGCCACCGCCGCGCACGCCGGACTGCCCGGAGTCCCAAAGAAGTAGTAGGCCGGCCCCTTGCGCGACTGCGTCTTGGACAACGGCTCCGACGGCTGCTTGGCGGCGAGCTTGGCGGCGTCATACAGGGACTGCCCGCCCGCCCCCGGCGTACCGGGGCCCGTCGCGCCGCCCTGACTGATCGCCGTCGCGGTCGGATCCTGGGTGATGAGCTGACTGGCCACGGTCTTGCCGTTGGGCGTGAGTACGTTGGCCTCCCAGTCATAGAAGAACAGCTGGGCGGTCTTCCCCACCTCGTTCTCCGCCCGGGCGACGTCGTGCACGTCGGGCAGGCCGACGGTGATGAGGCTGTTGCCCGTCGTCTGGATCGAGGGTTCCGATACGCCCAACTGGTCGACGCGCGAGCGCATGATGTCGACCGCGCGGTTGAGCGCGTCCTGGGTGACGACCGGGGTCTGCGGACTGGGCTCGCCCTGGTAGACGAGTTCGATGCCGCCCTTGAGATCGAGTCCCAGGATCGTCTTCTGCGTGGTCAGCACGACGATCGAGGCGGCGATCAGGCCCACTACGACGAGCAGGACGAGGCCGTGGCGCTGGCGATCTGACATCAGCTAGGAGGGGATGCTAGTGGTCTGAGCCTGAAGCGGTGCTGCTGCAGAGATACGGCCACGCTACTGGTGATTGGTCGGCGTCAACACGACCAGCAGACCGCCCTCGTCGTCGTCGTAGGCCGGAAAGATGTCGGCAACGGCACGCGCAGGCAGGTCGTGCTCGGCGTGGACCTCGACCGGCTTGCCCTGCACGCGCACCTCCCACTCCAGGGCCGTGCCGACGTGATCGGCGCCGTCGTCGAAGCGCAGCCCCAGCACGTCGCGCACCGGGCGGCCGATGGCCTGCTCGGTCTTCAGGCCCGTGAGCTCGAACGAACCGCGACCGCAGTCGACGATGCGCCCGTCGGAATCGCAGGCGAAGAACGCCGCGTTGGGCGCGGGGTAGTAATCGTCGAGGAGCTCGAACAGGTAGGCGAAGCCGCACTTCTCACAGCCCCGTGCCTCCCGCCGGAACCCCGCGTTGCGGTCGGTTCCCATCGACCGGTTGCCGCAGTGCGGACAGATGAAGTAGTGCTCGCGCGCCATCGGCGGTGAGGATAGAGACCCGTGGTTAGGAGTAGTCGAAGAACCGCGCGGCGCCCGGAGCCCGCCCGGCGTTCACATCAGGCGGGTCTGGGCCGGCTCCGGCGGCGGCGGCTCCAGACCCAGGTGGGTGTAGGCACGCCGGGTCGCCGCCCGGCCGCGCGGGGTGCGCTCGATCAGCCCGCGCTGCAGCAGGTAGGGCTCATAGACGTCCTCGATCGTGTCCTGCTCCTCCCCCACGGCCACCGCCAGCGTCGACAGGCCCACCGGGCCGCCGCTGAACTTCTCGCAGATGGCGCGCAGGATCTCGCGGTCCAGCCGGTCAAGCCCCTCCTCGTCGACCTCGAGCAGGTCCAGCGCGGCCGCTGCCACGGGCTCGGTGACCACGCCCCCGTGGCGCACCTCGGCATAGTCGCGCACCCGGCGCAGCAGCCGGTTGGCTACGCGCGGGGTGCCGCGGCTGCGCCGGGCGATGGCGACCGCCCCGCCGGGCTCGATCTCCATCCGCAGCAGCCGGGCCGAGCGGTTCACGATCCGGGCCAGGTCCTCGGGGCCGTAGTGCTCGAGGCGATGGCGGATTCCGAAGCGGTCGCGCAGCGGCGTCGTCAGCAGGCCGGCGCGGGTGGTGGCGCCGATGAGCGTGAACGGGGGCAGCGGCAGGGTGACGATGCTCGCCCCCGCCCCCTGGCCGACGGTGATGGGCAGCACCCCGTCCTCCATGGCCGGATAGAAGGTCTCTTCCAACGCGCGGGGTAGGCGGTGGATCTCGTCGACGAAGAACACCGCCCGCGGCTCCAGCGCGGTCAGGAACGAGGCCACGTCGCCCTTGCGCTCCAGTGCCGGGCCGGCGGTCTGGACGAACGGCACGTCGAGCTCGGCGGCGATGATCTGCGCCAGCGAGGTCTTGCCCAGGCCCGGCGGCCCGGACAGCAGCACGTGGTCCAGCGCCTCGCCGCGAGTGCCGGCGGCCTCGATCGAGACGGCGAGCTGGTCACGGATCGGCTCCTGGCCGACGAAGTCCTCGAGCCGGCGGGGCCGTAGCGAGCGCTCGAGATCCAGCTCGTCGCCGGGCAGCTCCTCGGCGTCCTGGAGGCGCCCGATGCTCACCGCCGGGCGCTCCGCAGGGCGTGCGCGATCAGTTCCTCAGTGCTCTCGGCGAAGGCGCCATCGAGCAGCACGTCGATCTCGGTGGCGCTGTAGCCCAACCCGAGCAGGGCCTCGCGCGCGAGTGTCACCGGATCATCGGAGCGGGTGACGGTGATGGAGTCCTCGGGCAGCGTCGCGCCCACCTTCTCGCGCAGCTCGACGATGATGCGCTCGGCGGTCCGCTTGCCCACCCCGGGGGCGGCCTGGAGCCGGGCCGCATCGCCGGCGGCGACGACCGTGAGCAGCTCGCGAGGTGGCGCGCCCGAGAGAACGGCCAGCGCCACCTTGGGCCCGACCGCCTGCACGCCGAGGAGCATGAGGAACAGCTCGCGCTCCTCCTCGGTGGCAAAGCCGTAGAGGGCCAGCGCGTCATCACGGACGATGAGGTGGGTGTGCAGCAGCACATCGCGTCCGACCGCCGGGACGTGCTTGAGCGTCTCGGCCGATACCGCGAGGCGGTACCCGACGCCGCCGCAGTCCACCACGACATGGTCCCCGCGGCGCACCGCCACCTTGCCGGAGATGAGCGCGATCATGCCGACACCCGCGCCACCGCGCGCGCCAGCGGCGAGTGGTTGAGGTGGCAGACGGCCACCGCCAGCGCGTCGGTCACGTGGTCCGGCGACGGCGCCGCGGCCAGGCCCAGCAGCCGCGTGACCATGCGGGCGACCTGGACCTTGTCGGCCCGGCCGTTGGCGCACACGGCGCCCTTGACCTGTTGGGGGGTGTAGGACCGCGTCGGCACGCCCCGCTGGCCGGCGGCCAACAGGATCACGCCGCGCGCCTGGCCGACCGCGAACGCCGTGCGGACGTTGACGCCGAAGTACAGCTCCTCGATGGCCAGGGCCTCGGGCCGGTGCTCGTCCAGGAGCTCCCCCACGCGCTGGTGGATGTCGGCCAGCCGCCGCTCCAGCGGGACCCCCGGACGGGTCTGGATCATGCCCTCAGCGACCGCGTGCAGGCGCGAGCCGACACCGCGGACGACGCCGTAGCCGGTGCTGGCGGTGCCGGGATCGATGCCCAGGACAAGCATGGGGACACATTCTCCGTGCGTGCTCGGACGCCTCCCGGCCGCGGGCGTTGCGGGTGTTAGATCTCTGTCAACGGCGCGTGGGTGGCGCAACCCGCCGCCCCGTCTGATGTTCTAGCGGTTGTCATTCGCTCGGTTTGCTTCCCACTCCGCCCCGGGGCACGACGCAGGGCGCTCGGGGTGCTGTGCCTCTGTGCCTGCGCTCTCGCCGCCCCCGCCGTGCTCGCCGGGCCCGCCGGCGCGGCCCGCTCGCGCGCGCCCGCCCTCGCCCCCGGCGACACCGTCGTAGATGGGCCGAGCGCCGACATCCAGTCGCTGAACGGGCTGTCGATCGCCCGCGACGGCGGCGGCGCGCTCGTGTACACCAAGACGGTCGCGGCCGTGCCCCACGTGTTCGTGTCGCGCCTGGCCGGGGGCGTGTTCCAGGCGCCGGTGCAGGTCGATGCCGGCCTCGCCGGGCCGTCGTCGCAGCCGGTGGTGGCCGCGGGGCAGAACGGGCTGGTGCTGGTGTCGTTCATCAATGCCGGCACGTTGTACGTGGTGCAGGCGCTGTCGGGGGACAGCCCACTGAGCGCGCCGGGTGCATTGTTCACCGGGGCGGCCAACCCCGCGATCTCGATCTCCAACTTCGGCAAGGCGTACCTGGCCTTCACCGGCACCGCGGGCGGGGGCGACGTGCGGGCCGCCTACTACTTCCAGGGGCAATGGGCTCTGGAGCCCACCGCCCTGGACGCGGCCGGCGGCGACGCGGCGGGCGTGGGGACGGGGCGGCCAGACGTGGCGGCCTCGGGAGACGGCGTCGGGATCGTCGCCTGGGGCGAGGCGGGCCACATCTTCACGCGGCGCCTCACCGCCACCGCGCCCAGCACCGTCGTCGAGCAGGCCGATCCCGCGACCCTCGCCGGGTGGTCGGAGACGTCGGCGAGCCGGCCCTCGATCGCCTCCGGAGGCGACTCCACGTACGCGTCGGTGGCCTTCCAGGAGTCGCTACACGACGGATCGGGAACCCAGTCCCGGGTGGTGGTGAACCGGTTGCACGGCTCGAGCTTCGATGGCGCCTCCGCCGCCGACGGGGCCACCGCCGGCGGCCCCGAGGGCGCCGACCAGCCCCAGGTCGCGGTCACCGAGTACGGCACCGGCTTTGTCACCTCCGAGACCGACTCCAGCCATGCCCTCTACGCCACGACGCTCGGGGGCAATGAGAGCCGCGGCCAGACCGTGCGCGTCGACTCGCTGCCCAACAGCGGCGCCGCCGACGCGGTCCCCGCCAACGCGGGCCTGATCTCCGATCTGATCGCGTGGCAGCAGACGCCGGGGATCGCGGGCCCGGCCGAGATCCGCGTGCGCTACGCCTCCGACGGCGCGGACCTCGGGGGCGAGCAGGTCGTCTCGGACCCGTCGCTGGGGGCCGCCGATGCCGACCAGGGTCTCACCGCCGCCGGCGACGTCGCCGGCGACGCCGCCGTGGCCTGGGTCCAGGGCAGCGGCGCGAGCACGTCGATCGCCGCCGCGCAACTCTTCCAGCCCCCCGGGGGGTTCGTGCCCTCCAACAGCTTCCGCTACGTCACCACGGCCTCACCGGTGCTGTTCTGGTCGGCCTCCTCGGAGCTGTGGGGCCCGCCCACCTATGTCCTGCGCATCGACGGCACGCCCGTCGGCCAGACCGCCGCCACCGCGATCGTCCCGCCCGTGCCGCTGGCCAACGGCCGCCACACCTATCAGCTCAGCGCCACCAACCGGGCGGGCCTGACGACCAATGCGCCGGCGGCCACCGTGTTCGTGGACACGGTGGCGCCCCGGGCACGGTGGAAGCTGACCGGATCGTCGATCGTCCACACGCGCGAGCAACTGCGCATCAGCTACACCGACCCGCCACCGCCAGGTGTGCCCACGTCGGCTGCCTCCGGCGTGGCCACGGTGTACGTGAACTGGGGCGATGGCTCACCGCGGGCACGCATCCGGCGCACCACGGCGAGCCACCTCTACACGCGCATCCGCACCGACACGGTCACGATCACCCTCACCGACCGGGCCGGCAACAAGACCGTCATCGTCCACAAGCTGAAGATCAAGGCCAAGCCCAAGCCCAAGAAGCACAAGAAGGGCAAGAAGAAGAGCCCGACGGGCAAGAAGGGCCCGAAGGCCAAGCGGGCGCCTCAGCGCCCGACGCAGGCGGCGCTGTGATGAAGCCTGGGATCGGTCAGGCGCACCACGCGCCAGGGTCCGGCCGTGGCCACGGTCTGGGCATGCGTGAGCCGCGGATCGATCTTCGCCGCCCCGCCGATCTGGGCGGCCTTGGGTCCGACGAAGTCGACGCCCGGCGCGCGCATCGACGTGCCCACGCGCTGCAGGGTGACGCCCAGCTTCCAGGCCAGCGCCGTCTGGGCCGAGTGATTGACGGCGGTGAAGCTCGAGGGGCACGGCAGGACCCGCGCCTTGCCGCCTGCCGCGGCCACCGCCTGGGTGAGCGCGTCGAGCAGGTGGACCCCCTGCGAGGCGTTGCGCTCATCGCCGCGGGCCACGCTGATCTGGGTGGTGGTGAACGGGATGCAGGCCGCCGCCAGGACGATGGCCGTGCCCGCCATCACCGGGCGGCGCAAGGACCCGGCCAGCCCACCCGCCAGCTGCGCCAGCTGGGCGACACCGACGGCACCGAGCACCGTGGTCAGCGCCGCCGCGGGCAGGAAGAAGCGCTCCAGGCCCGGATAGCCGTCGAGCGTCTCGCCCACGACCACCACCCACCAGCCGGCGATACCCGCGGCGATGGCCAGGATCTGGCGGTTGCGGTCGCGCACCCAGCCGATGACCACCGCCACCACCGCCAGGATGAGCGCCGGCAGGAGCTGATCGCGGACTCCGCGGGCCAGGATCGACCTCAGCACGTCGGAGCCCAGATGACCGTTGTAGTCGGCCGCGTGCGTCGCGGCGAGGAAGGGCTGGCCGGTGGTGACCCACGGCGGGACGAACCAGCCGACCGGTTGCACGGCCAGCCCGGCGAGGAGGACCAGGCGCATGGCCGGGCTGCGGAAGGCAGGCTCGCGAAACCAGAGCCAGATCGCGTAGAGCCCGAGGAAGGGCCACCACTCGGGCCGGATCAGGCCGCCGGCGGCCATGATCAGATAGGCCTGCAGATGGCGGCGGTCGAGCAGGCGGTCGACGACCCAGACCGCGACGGCGACGAGGATCGCCTCCGAGGTCCCGTGCAGGAAGTAGTAGTACCAAGCCTGGTCATGGCGCCCGGTGAGCACGATCCCGATCGCCGCCAGCAGCCCCGCGAAGGCGCCGAGCCATCCGCCGCCGGCCAGTCGGCTGGTGAGCTTCCACGTGCCCCACAGCGCCAGCAGGCCGCCGACCCGGGCCGTGATCACCCACAGCGTCGGGGCCGCGCTGCCGAGCAGGCCGTAGATCGTGGTGAAGACCATCGGCAGCGGCTTCCACGACGGGCCCCCGTTGACGATGAAGCTGGTGTGCGGGTCAAAGACCTCGTGTCCCCAGACGATCCACGACCACGGGTCATAGCTGGGGACCGTGGGCAGGATGGCCGCCGACAAAGCCGCCAGCGCCACGCAGGCGAGCACCCCCAGCATCATCGGCGAGCGCGCGGCGCCGCGCAGGGAATCGGCCAGTGAGGCTCCGCGAGACTCCCCGGAGCCGACGGAGCCGGTCGCGGGTGGCCGCTGCTGCGGCGAGTCGACGGCTGACATCGGCGGGCGATTGTAGCGGCGGGCCCTGCCGCATCCGTAAGGCGGCGGGCGCGGTGCTGGCGGTCATCGGCTCCGTGCTGGCGCTCGGAGTGGCCGGGTTGGCCGCCGGCGCCACGCCGGCCCTCGCCCAGGCCGGGCCGGCCTATGCCGCCACACCCCCGACGCTCGGGGCGCTGTACCGCGACGGCCCCAGCGACCGCTGGCTGCTGGGGGGCACGTGGCTGTACCGCGCGGACCCGACCGATGCGGGAGTGGCCGCTGGGTGGTGGCGCAGCGTCTCCTCCACCAGTGGCTGGAGCACCACCACGGTGCCCAACTCATTCAACGCCGGCGATCTCTCGCAGGCGTCGATGAACGGCTCGGTGGGCTGGTACCGGCGCGACTTCACGATCCCGGCCACCGCGTTTGCCTCCTATGTCCCGGCTCGGTTTCGCAGCTGGATCGTGCGCTTCGAATCGGTCAACTACCGGGCGACGGTATGGCTCAACGGCCGCAAGATCGGCTTCCACGCCGGCGAGTACCTGCCCTTCGAGTTCGCGCTCAAGGGCGTGCGGGCCGGAGTCAACCGCCTCGTCGTCCGCGTCGACAACCGGCGGACCAACGGCGATCTGCCGCCGGGCAACGGCGGCTGGTGGAACTACGGCGGTATCAACCAGGAGGTCTACCTGCGCTCGGTCCAGATCGCCGACATGTCGCCGGTGGTCATCCGCCCCATCCTCCCCTGCCCGACCTGCGCGGCGCAGATCCAGGAGCAGGTCACCGTGCGCAACCTCACCGGCGCAGTGCAGACGCTCGCCCTGCGCGGGACCTACGGGAGCGCGGCGCTGAACTTCGGGGGGCACACGCTCCTGCCCGGCGGCACGTGGGCCGCGCGGGCGACGGTCACGATCCCGGCCCCGCATCTGTGGTCGCCGACCGACCCCTTCCTGTATCGCGCCGGGCTGACCCTCTCAGACGCCCACGGCCGCCCCCTGGAGGGCTACACCGACTACAGCGGCATCCGCAGCATCGCCGTCGGCGCGGGCGGGCAACTCCTGCTCAACGGCCGTGTCCTGAACCTGCGCGGCTTTGACCTGCACGAGGTCAACCTCCAGTCGGGCGCGGCGCTCTCCCCCTCCCAGCTGCAGGCGCTCGTCGGCTGGGACCGGGAGCTGGGCGGCGGGATCATCCGGGCGCACTACCCGCTCAACCCGCAGATCGAGGAGGCGGCCGACCGCGACGGGATCCTCCTGTGGTCAGAGATCCCGGTCTACCAGGTGAACTCGAGCTATCTGACCCGCTCGGGGTGGCTGAACTTCGCGCACAACATGCTGCGGACCAACATCCTCACCAACGAGAACCACCCCTCGGTGCTGGTGTGGAGCATCGCCAACGAGCTGCAGACGCCACCGCCCGACGTCGAGTCCCGTTACATCGCCGGCGCGGCGCAGATCGCCCATCAGCTCGATCCCACGCGCCCGGTGGGCATGGCCATCTCCAGCTGGCCCGGAGTCGCCTGCCAGGCCGCCTACGCGCCGCTGGACGTGCTCGGCTTCAACGACTACTTCGGCTGGTTCGACGCCGGTGGCGGCAGCACCGACGACCCGGCGGAGCTGAGCCCGTTCCTGGACTTCCTGCACGGCTGCTACCCCTCCAAGCCGCTGATGATCACGGAGTTCGGCTTCGAGGGCAGCCAGAACGGCCCCCCTGAGCAGCGCGGCACCTACCAGTACCAGACCGCCCAGGCCGCCTTCCACCTCGGCGTGTTCGCCTCCAAGCCCTACATCGCCGCCGCGATGTGGTTCGCGCTGCAGGACTTCCCCGCCAAGCCCGGCTGGAGCGGCGGCGACCCCTTCCCCCACCCCCCGTTCGTGGAGAAGGGCGAGATCGACCTGCAGGGCAACCCGGTGCAGCCGTTGTTCTCCACCGTCCAGTCGATCTACCTCTCGACCCAGCAGATCGGCCCGGCGCCGGCGCCGGCCCGGCGGCGGGTGAAGGCTACGAAGCGCTCGACGTCCCGCCGGCGAGGCGGCAGCGCAGCAGCGTGGCGATCACGCGGAACCCGTCGCGGGCTGTGAGCTTCTTGCCCTCGTCGGTGGCGCGCGCCCGGTAGTGGACCGGGACCTCGTAGATCCGCTCGCCCTTCTGCACCAGCCGCGCCGTGATCTCCGGCTCGATCGCGAACCCGGCGGCGCTCAGCGGGAGGCTCTGGAAGAGGTCGGTCCGGATCATCTTGTGACAGGTCATGATGTCGTGCAGGTACACGTTGAAGAGCAGGTTGCACGCCAGGGTGACGCCCTTGTTGCCCAGCACGAACAGGAACGAGTGACTGGTGTACCCGTCGAACGCGCGGACCCCGAAAGAGGCGTTGGCGCGGCCGTCCATGAGCGGCGGCATGAGGAGTGCCAGGTCCTCGGGGTCATATTCGAGATCGGCGTCGAAGATGCACGCGAAGTCGCCGCCCGCCACTTTCAACGCGGTCTGGATGGCGGCGCCCTTGCCCTGGTTGTGCTCGTGCTCGATCAGGCGCACGCGCTCCCCCCAGTCGCCGTTGCGCAGGATCTCACGCGTGCCGTCGGTCGAGCCGTCGTCGACGATGATCAGCTCGAAATCGGTCGGCAGTTCGGTGGAGAGGACCTCCGCGATCGCCTGCTCGACGCGCTCACGCTCGTTGTAGACGGGCATCAGGATTGACAGGAGCATGTATGCGTACCAGGTGGGGTTTCAGCTAGGGGGGCGTGAGGCCCCGAAGAGGCGACGATGCTAGCGAACGTCGTCGTCATCAGAGAGGATGCGCCGATGGACTTCGACGCGCACGGACTGCTCCAGGGCCTGGAGGGCGAGGCGCGCGATAAGCGCCTTCGGCTGCTGGAGCGCCTTGCCGCCGAGGGCTTCTCCGAGCCGGAGCTGGTCAAGGCCGTCAAGGAGAACCGGCTGGCGCTGTTGCCGGTGGAGCGCGTCCTGGGCGGCACCTACACGGCCGGCGAGGTCGAGGAGCGCACCGGACTGCCCGACGGGACGATCGCGCGCATCCGGCGCCAGCAGGGTCTGCCCGCGCCCGGGTCAGATGACCGGGTCTTTTCAGACGAGGACGTCGAGGCGGCCAAGTCGATGAAGCTGTTCCTCGATGCCGGCTTCGCCGACGACCGTGTCGACGAGATCACGCGGGTGCTGGGCGAGGGCATGGGCCGGCTGTCGGCGACGATCGCCGCCTCGTTCGCCGAGACCTTCCTGGAGGCCGGGGAGAGCGAGGACGAGGTGGCGCCACGCTTCGCTCAGCTGGCCGAGCAGCTGACCCCGGCGTTCGCGCCGATCCTGGTGGCCGCCTTCACCGCCCACCTGCGCGACAGCGTGCAGCGTGGCGTCCTGGGCCTCGCCGAGCTCGAGGCGGGCGACGTCGCCGGCGCCCAGGACCTGGCGGTCTGCTTCGCCGACCTCGTCGGCTTCACCCGGCTGGGGGGCCAGGTCGAGGTCGGCGAGCTGGGCACCGTCGCCGGGCGGCTGGCCAGCCTGTCGACCTCGCTGACCCAGCCCCCGGTCCGCCTGGTCAAGACCATCGGCGATGCCGCGATGTTCGTCAGCTCCGAGCCCGCGCCGCTCGTCGAGGTCGCGCTGAAGCTGGTGAACGCCTTCGAGGAGGAGGAGCTCCCCAGCCTGCGCGCCGGGATCGCCTTCGGGCCGGCGCTGCAGCGCGCGGGCGACTATTACGGCAACTCGGTCAACCTGGCCAGCCGCGTCACGGGGGTGGCCCGCCCCGGCAGCGTGCTCTGCACGCGTGAGATCCGTGACGCCGCCGGCGACCGCTTCGGCTGGTCAGCGGCAGGGCGCCACAAGCTCAAGGGCGTCTCGGGACCCACGCTGCTCTACCGGGCGCGGCACAGCGGTGAGGGGGACGCCAAGCGCTAGCCGGATGGAGCGGCTGGGTGGCTCCGGCGCCGGCCGGCTCTCAGCCTCGCCGGCTACACAGGCGAACGTCAACTGCGGCTGGGGAAGGGAACGGGTTCGGCGCGCTCCGCGGGCTGTGATCGGATCTCCCTCTCACAGCCGGTGGAAAGCGGCCGTCATACCCGGTCGGTGCGGAGGTTGTGGGATATTCTTGCTCTCCAGCGACCAAGATCTCCCAAGACCCCCGTCGGCTGCGCGAACTCTGAGAGGCATCGCCTCTCACAGCCTCGAGAATCTCGCCGAACGCGCCTCTTCGGACGCTGCCCTCCCCAGCCACGCCGTTGACGCTCGCCGGTGTCGCAGCCAGAGCGGACCCCTCCCGCTCAGCTCCAGCCCGCCAGGCGCCGAAGCGAAAAGCTAGGAAATGCCGTGCAGGTCGATGACGAAGACGAGCGTGGAGTTGGCCGGGATCTTGGACTGGGCGGTGGCGCCGTAGCCGAGGCTCGGCGGGATGATGATCTCGCGCCGACCGCCGATCTTCATGCCCGGTATGCCCTGCTGCCAGCCCTTGATCACGCCCGACAGGGGCAGAGACACCGGCTGACCGCTCCCGTCGTTCCACGAGGCGTCGAACTGCTTGCCGCCCTTGTAGACCTCGCCCACGTACTGGACGTTGACCGTCGAGCCGGCCGTGGCGGCGGGCCCGGTGCCCTTGATCAGGTCCTTGACCACGAGCTTCTTGGGCGGCGGTCCGGACGGAATGACCACCTTGGGCTTCGTCTTCAGCGCCGCCGGCAGCGGCGTGCTGCTGGTGGTGGTGCTGGTGGCGCTGGCCGAGGCGCTGGTGGTGGCTGAGTTGCTCGCGGCGGCGGTGCTCGTGGCGGAGGTCGCGCCGCCCGACGGCGCCAGCTGGACGCCCGGTGCGGCGGAGCTGCTGCTGCTGCCGCAGCCGGCGACAGCGGCGGCGAGGGCGACCGCGGCGCAGGTGATAGTTGTCGTCTTTCTCATGAGGGGGCCGAGGGTAGCGAGCGCAGCGAAGAAGCGACGAAGGACCGCTCTTTGGCCCAACGGAGGGCTGACACCCCGTCAGGGCCGGTTACGACGCGATGCGCTCCAGCACGTCGGCGTCGACGTCGAAGTTGGCGTGCACCGCGCCTACGTCGTCTGACTCCTCGAGCATGTCGATGAGCTTCATCAGCCGCGACGCGTCTGACTCATCAAGCGGGACGCGTGACTTGGGGCGCTGGGTCACGTCGGCGGACTCGATGTCGATCTCGGCGCCGGTCAGCGCCTCGCGGACCGCCACCAGGTCTCCGGGCTCGGTGACGATCTCGTAGACGTCGTCGTCGCGCGAGATGTCCTCGGCGCCGGCGTCGATGGCGACCAGCAGATCCTCCTCGTCATAACGGGAGGCGTCGACCACGATCACCCCGCGCTTGTCGAACAGGTAGGACACGGAGCCGGGCTCGCCCAGGTTGCCCCCGTGCTTGGACAGCGCGTGGCGGACGTCAGCCCCGGTCCGATTGCGGTTGTCGGTCAGCGCCTCGATGAGCAGGGCGACGCCGCCGGGGCCGTACCCCTCATAGAGGACGGTCTCGATCTGGTCGGCGTCGACGCCCTCGCCGGTGCCCTTGGCGATCGCGCGCTCGATGTTGTCCTTGGGCATCGAGGCGTCGCGCGCCTTCTGAACGGCGAGCGCGAGCGACGGATTGCCGTCGATGTCGCCGCCGCCCTCACGCGCGGCGACCGTGATCGCGCGGGTCAGCTTGGTGAAGTGCTGGCCGCGACGCTGATCGACGACCGCCTTCTTGTGCTTGATGGAAGCCCATTTGGAATGACCGGACATGCCGTTTAACTATAGGAGCCGGCTCCCGGCCTAGCCGAGCAGGCCCAGCGCCCGCGGGTGCTCTCGATACCACGCGATGGTGCGCCGCAGGCCCTCCTCCAGGTCCACGGTCGGAGCCCAGCCGGTGAGCTCGCGCAGCTTGGTGGCGTCGACCCACTGACGGTCGATCTCGCCGTGTGGCGTCCCGGCGCCGCGGATCTCGGGGATGACGGACCCGCCCACCCCGCCGGCCAGCCGGCAGATGAGGTCCACGACGTCGCCGACCCGGTGCGGGCGGCCGCCGCCGGCGTTGAACGCCTCTCCGCCACCCTGGCCCGCGAGCACGATGCG
This sequence comes from uncultured Actinomycetota bacterium, assembly GCA_963758035.1. GTDB lineage: Bacteria > Actinomycetota > Thermoleophilia > Solirubrobacterales > Solirubrobacteraceae > Palsa-465. Next base: position 1,186,704 of record CAVWTW010000006.1, on the reverse strand, counting down.
CCAGATGGCCACGTACGCGGCCACCGCGTCCTCGACGTAGAGGAAGTCGCGCTCGGGCGAACCGTCAGAGCGGATCACCGGCGCCCGGCCCGCCAGCGCCGCCCCGACGGCCTCGGGGACGAGGCGGCTGCGGTTGGTATCGCCGCCCCCGTAGAGGTTGGCAAAGCGAGTCACCGCGACCGGCAGCCCGAACGTGTGCCAGTAGGAGCGGGCGATGAGGTCCGCGGCGGCCTTGGAGACGTCGTAGGGAAACGTCGGTGCCAGCGGCTGGGTCTCGCGGTAGGGCAACTCGGGCTGGCGGCCGTAGGCCTTGTCCGATGACGCCACCACGACACTGCCGGTGCCGTGGGCACGGCACGCCTCCAGCACCATCCAGGTGCCGCGGACGTTGGTCTCATACGTCGAGCGTGGGGCGTGGTTGGCGGTGCCCACCAGCGTCTGGGCCGCGAGATGGAAGACGCTGGAGACCTCGTACTCGCTGAGCGCGCGGGAGACCAGCCCCTCCTCGCAGATGTCACCGTGAACGGTGTCCACCTCCCCGGCCCGGCCCAGGAGCTCGAGCGCGGAGGCGGCTGGCTCGTCGCGGCGGATTGCCACCACGCGATGGCCGCCATCCAGCAGCGCGGCGGTCAGCCACGCGCCCAGCAGCCCATGCGCCCCGGTGACGAGGACCGCCTGCGGCGCGAGCGGGGCGCTGAGGTCCACCGTCACTTCCACCGCTTCCACGGCGCAGCGCCCGAGGCCCACAGGTCGTTGAGCGCCACGGCGTCCTTGTAGGTGTCCATGCAGTCCCAGAACCCCTCGTGGCGGAAGGCGCGCAGGTCGCCGGCGGCGGCCAGCCGCTCCAGGGGCTCGCGCTCCAGGACGCTGTCGGGGCCGAGCAGGTCCAGGACCGCGGGCTGAAAGCAGAAGAAGCCACCGTTGATCCACTGCTCCGAACGGGGCTTCTCGCTGAAACCCCGCACCACCCCGTCGCCGTTGAGATGGGCGACACCGAACGGCAGCCGCGGCCGGACCACCGTCATCGTGGCGACGGCGCCGTGCTCGCCGTGGGCGGCCAGCAGGGCGGCCAGATCGATGTCGGCCACGCCGTCCCCGTAACCCAGGCAGAACGGCCGGCCGTCCAGGGCCCCGGCGGCGCGGTGCAGCCGTCCGCCCGTGGGGGTGTCCTCACCGGTGGCCAGGCAACGGATCTCGGCATCGGGGGGCCAGGCCTGCGCGGCCACGAAGCGCTCCAGCTGCTCGCCCAGATACCCCGTGAGCAGCTCAAAGCGCCGGAAACCCTGGGCCAGGTAAATCTGCAGCACGTGCCACAGGATCGGACGGCCGCCGATCTCCACCATCGGCTTGGGGATCGACCGGGTGTGCTCCTGCAGTCGGGTGCCGCGCCCGCCACACAGGATCGCCACAGGGGGCCGCGCGTCACCGTCGGGTCTCACGGCGGCGGATTATCAGGCATCATCCCCAGCGCGTGTCCGAGCTGACCCACCCCGAGGTGTTCAAGGCCTACGACGTACGCGGGCTGTACGGCGAGGAGCTGGACCCCGGCACCGCGCACGCCATCGGCCGCTCCTTCGCCCGGGTCATCGGCGCCATGGAGGACAAGCCGACCGCGGAGCTGCGCCTCGGCCTGGGGCGCGACATGCGCCTGACGGCCCCGGAGATGGCCGCTGCCTACCGCGAGGGCATGGTGGCCGAGGGTGCCGCGGTCATCGATGCCGGGATGGTCGGGACCGAGATGCTCTACTACCTCGTCGGCGCCCGTGACCTCGACGGCGGGCTGATGTGCACCGCCTCGCACAACCCCAAGCCCTACACCGGGGCCAAGCTCGTCAGCCGCGGTGCGCTGGCCCTGTCGGGCGATGCGGGGCTGGGCGAGGTCCGCGACCGGATCCTCGACGGGCTGGGGGATGCCCCGGGCGGCGGCTCGGTCGAAGAGGTCGAGATCTACGAGCTCTTCCAGGAGGCGGCGCTCAAGCTCGTCGATGAGTCGGCGATCAAGCCCCTCAAGGTCGTGGTGGACGGTGGCAACGGCATGGCCGGCCCCATGGTCGGCCCCCTGCTCGAGCGGCTCGGCCTGGACCTCGTCGAGGCCTACTGGACCCCGGACGGCAACTTCCCCGATCACGAGCCCAACCCGATGCTGCCCGAGAACCGCGAGTTCATCATGCGCGAGGTGGTGCAGCGCGGAGCCGACCTCGGCATCGCCTGGGACGGCGACGCCGATCGCTGCTTCTTCATCGACGAGCAGGGCCAGTTCGTCGACGGCGACTTCCTCACCACGCTGCTCACCGAGTCGCTGCTGCAGAAGGAGCCCGGCGGGACGGTGCTCTACGACGTGCGCGCCAGCCGCGCCGTCGCCGACGTGGCCGAGCGCGAGGGTGGCCACGCCTTGGTCAACCGGGTGGGCCACGCGTTCTTCAAGACGCGGATGCGCGAAGAGCACGCGATCTTCGGCGGCGAGGTGTCGGGCCACTACTACTTCCGGCAGTTCTACAACGCCGACTCCGGCACTCTGCCCGCGCTGCTCATCCTGGAGCTGCTGTCGACCCGCGGCGCCCGCATGTCCGAGCTGCTTGAGCCCTATCGCAGCACCTACTTCATCTCGGGCGAGATCAACAGCACCGTCGACGATCAGGACGCCAAGATCGAGGCGATCGCCGAGCGCTACTCCGACGCCAAGCAGAGCCGGCTGGACGGGATCTCCATCGACTACGACGACTGGCACTTCAACGTGCGCGCGTCGAACACCGAGCCGCTGCTGCGCCTGTGCCTGGAGTCGCTGGTCTCCGTGCAGGACATGGAGGCCAAGCGCGACGAGGTGCTGGGCCTGATCCGCTCGTGAGCCCGGCGCAGGCCGATGAGGCCCTCGGGCAGGCCCGCGCCGCGGGCATTCACCTGATGGCGGTCCCGACCCCGTTCCTGGTGGGGCGCGTCAACTGCTACCTGATCGAGGACGACCCGCTGACGCTGGTGGACACGGGCCCCAACAGCGGCAAGTCGCTGGACGAGCTGGAGCGGGCCCTGGCGGAGCTCGGTCATCGCATCGAGGATCTCGGCCTCATCATCATCACCCACCAGCACATGGACCACCTGGGCCTGCTGGAGATCATCGCCCGGCGCTCGGGGGCGGAGGTGGCCGCGCTCGACGTGCTCGGGCCCTACCTGGAGGACTTCAGCGCCTCAGCCACCGCCGACGACGAGTTCTCGATGACGGTGATGCGCCGCCACGGCGTGCCCGGCGAGCTGGCCTCCGCGCTGCAGATGGTGGGAGGCGCGTTCCGCGCCTTCGGATCCAGTGGTCAGGTGACGGTGCCGCTGCGCCAGGGCACCGAGCTCACCCTGCGCGACCGCACGCTCACCGCTCTCCACCGTCCTGGCCACAGCCCCTCTGACACCGTGTTCTGGGACGAGCAGCGCCAGATCCTCATCGCCGGCGATCACCTGCTGTCGCGCATCTCATCCAACCCGCTCATCTCCCGACCGCTTGACGAGCGGGAGGCTGGGATCGGGTCCGCCGGCGAGGCCGACCGACCCCACGCCCTGGTGCGCTACATGGAGTCGCTGCGCGAGACCCGCGAGATGCCCGCGCACCTCGTCCTGGGCGGCCACGGCCCGCCGGTGACCGAGCACGCCGCGCTCATCGACGAGCGCTTCCGCATGACTGCGCGGCGGGCGGGCAAGATCCACCGCCTGCTGGCCGACGGTCCCCAGACCGCCTATGACCTCGCCAGCCAGATGTGGGGCAACGTCGCCGTCACCCAGGCGTTCCTGACCATCTCGGAGGTGCTGGGCCACCTCGACCTGCTCATCGCCGACGGGCGGGCCACCGAGGACGATTCGGGCGATGTGACGCTGTTCAGCGCGGTCGACCCGTAGCCACTCCCCCTTCAGAACCTCATCAGGGTTGCCGATTACAACCCATAGACATGTCTGACCGCCGAGCGCACGGCGGGCACGGTCGGGCCGGGGCACCGCATGGGACCAGCTCCGCCGAGCCGCCGCGAACCGACAATTCGGGTCTCCTCCTGGAGAGGGTCCCCGCGATCCTGTACACCGCCGAAGCCGGCGGCGACGGCCGCTGGCACTACGTGAGCCCCCAGATCGAGGAGATCCTGGGGTTCACCCCGGCGCAATGGTGCGCGGACCCGGGGATGTGGGCTGACCGGCTGCACCCCGACGATGCCCAGCGCGTCCTCGAGGAGGAGCAGGCCTTCGCCGACGGGGCCGCCGCCCTGACCAGCCCGATCGAGTACCGGCTCCGCCATCGCGACGGCCATCCGGTGTGGGTCCGCGATGACGCGCTCCTGCGCGAGGGCCCCGACGGGGTCAGGCGCTGGCACGGGGTCATGTCCGACATCACCGAGCAGAAGGACGCCGAGGCCGAACTGGCGCTGCGCGCCGCCCAGCAGGCGGCCGTGGCGCGGCTGGGCGAGCACGCGTTGCAGGGCGCGAGCCTGGCCGACCTCATGCAGGAGGCGGTGAGCGCCGGCGTCGGGCTGCTGAGCCTGGAGATCGGCGCCGTGGTGGAGCTCGTCCCCTCCGAGGACGCGGTCGCCTTCCGCGCGCTGCACGGCCTCCCCCACGTACGCGTCAACGACAGATCCCCGGCCGGACTGGGATCGCAGTCGGGCTATGCCCTGCTCAGCGGCCGGCCGGCGGTGGTGACCGACTGGGCGACCGAGCGGCGCTTCGAGCGCTCGCAGGTGCTCACCCACGCCGGTACCACGAGCGGCCTGACCGTCGTCATCGAGGGCCGCCGCGGGCCGTTCGGAGCCCTGGGCTTCCATTCCTACGCGCCGCGGGTGTTCAAGCCGGGGGACGTGGACTTCGTGCAGGCGCTGGCCAACGTGCTGGGCGACGTGGTGGAGCGCCAGCTCACCGACGACGACATCCGCCACCGAGCCTTGCATGATCCCCTCACCGGCCTGCCCAACCGGCTGCTGTTCCTGGACCGCCTGGGCCAGGCCGCCGAGCGCCAGCGCCGCCGCCGCGACACGCTCACCGCCGTCCTGGCCCTGGACCTCGACCGCTTCAAGCTGGTCAACGAGAGCCTCGGCCACCGCGCCGGGGACGAGCTGCTCGCCGCCGCCGCGCCACGGCTGCGCCAGGCCGTGCGCTCGTCGGACACGGTGGCGCGCTTCGGCGGCGACGAGTTCGGGATCCTGCTCGAGGACATCGCCGGCGAGCAGGACGCCATCGACATGGCCGAGCGGATCGCCGGCGTGTTCACGCGCCCGTTCGTGCTCGACGGCAATGAGCACTTCGTCACCACCAGCATCGGCATCGCGCTGGCCGAGGGCGGGGAGCGCGCCGAGGACCTGCTGCGCGACGCCGACGCCGCCATGCACCGCGCCAAGGAGCGTGGCCGCGCACGCTACGAGCTGTTTGACGAGGCGCTGCGCGGGCGGGCCCTGTCGCGGCTGCGCGTGGAGAACGACCTGCGCCGCGCGCTCGAGCGCGACGAGCTCGTCCTGCACTACCAGCCGCTGGTGTCGCTGCGCGACCGCGCGATGGTCTCCGTGGAGGCGCTGGTGCGCTGGGAGCACCCTGAGCGCGGCCGGGTCTCCCCCCTCGACTTCATTCCCATGGCCGAGGAGAACGGACTGATCGAGCCGATCGGCCGCTGGGTGCTCGAGCACGCCTGTCGCCAGGCCGCCGAGTGGTGCCGCGCACGTCCGGACGCCGCGCCGCTGACGATGAGCGTCAACCTGTCCGCTGCCCAGGTCGCCAACCGGGGGCTCGCTGAGACCGTTGCGACCGCCCTGCGCGTCTCGGGTCTGGACCCGGCCTGCCTGGCCCTGGAACTGACCGAGAGCATGCTCATCTCAGACAACGAGGAGCTCTCGCAGACGTTGATGGCGCTCAAGGCGCTGGGAGTGCGACTGGTCCTCGACGATTTCGGGACCGGGTACTCGTCGCTGTCATACCTGACCCGCCTGCCGCTCGACGCGCTCAAGGTCGACCGTTCCTTCGTCGACGGCCTGGGCACCGAGTCGCGCGACACCGCCGTCACCGAGGCGATCGTCGCCATGTCACGGGCGCTTCAGCTGCGGGTGGTCGGCGAGGGCGCCGAGACCGAGCTTCAGGTCGCGGAACTGACCCGGCTGGGCTGCGACCTTGTCCAGGGCTTTCACTTCTCCCGCCCGGTCCCGGCCGAGGAGATCACGCGGATGCTCGCCGACGGGCCCGCATGGCCGGTCGGCCGTGCCGCTGTCCGTGCGTGATGTCCGGCGCGCCCGACCGTCCGTGGGACGGCGGAGTGCGATCCGTCCGCGGTCACTGAAAGGCCGAGGTCCCCGGCTGCACCGGTGAGACCGTCGTCGTCCCGCATTCCGAGGCGCCGTTGGGGATCTGCACCTTCAGCGTCGCGGTGTCGTTGGGGGCGATCACCTGCAGGGCGTCGGCGGTGCTGCAGGGCGCGCTCGAGCCGCCTCCGTGCGAGACGCCGAGGCGGAACGAGGCGGTCTGCCCGGGCTGGAGGGTGAGCCGCTGCAGCGGGAGATGGCCGAAGAAGTCGTCGGTGGTGTGCTGCGGGGTGGTCGGCAGGGCCGAGCCGTCCTGGGCGATGAACTGGATCCCGGGGTAGCCGCCGGTGCTGCAGGCCACCGATCCCGTGTTCTTGAGCGCGAAGCCCAGCTCACCATGGCCGGTCGCTCCCTGGCCGCCCAGGTAGGAGAGCGTGAGCCCGGCAGCCCGGCATTCGTCTGAGCTGGAACTGCCGGAGACGGCCGCGCCACCGCTGTTGGCCGTGGCAGTCGGGGTCGGGGCGGCGGTGGTGGTCGCGCCCGTGCTCGTCGCGGTGGTCTGCGTGGCGCTCGTGGTCGCGGCGCTGGTGGTCTGGGTGCCGGTGGCGCTCCCCGTGGCGGCGGCGGGTTGTGAGCCCTGAGTGGTCTGGCCGCCCCCGCCGCTTCCGCCGCACGCCGAGAGCGCGACGGCGACCACGACGGCAGCGCCGGCGAGTGATGTCCGCATCACGAACATGTTCGGCCACCGCGCGGTCGGATCCTCCCGCTGGGCGTCTCCATGCCTGGCAGTATCCGTTCGTGCCCGGCGATCAGAAGCGTGGATTGGACGACGACGTCCGCTCCGTGGACAAGGACGTGCGCACCGTCGACGAGGACGTGCTCGCCACCTTCACGCGATATGACCCCTACTGGGGTGGGCAGGTCGTCATCGGCGCGGCGATCGCGCTGCAGTTGTTGCTGGCCGACAAGGTGACCCTCGGGCCCAATTGGCTGCTGCCGGGGCTGGAGGCGCTGGCGCTGGTGGCCCTCACGATGGCCTCTCCCCACCCCCGCATGCGCGACTCCCTGCTGCGCCGGCGCCTGGCGCTCACGCTCATCGCCGCCGTCACCGCCACCAACTGCTACTCGCTCATCGTCCTCTGCCACTTCCTGCTCAAGGGTGGCAAGGCCGACGGCCATACGCTGATCGGCTCGGGAATCGTGCTGTGGGTCACAAACGTGCTGCTGTTCGGGGTCTGGTACTGGCAGCTGGACAGCGGCGGCCCCACGGCCCGGCGCCACAAGCGCCAGCCGCATCCCGATTTCCTGTTCGTCCAGATGACCGAGCGAGAGTTCGCGCCGCGAGGGTGGCACCCCACGCTCATCGACTATCTCTATACGTCGTTCACCAATGCGACCGCCTTCAGCCCCACCGACACCATGCCGCTCACCCCGATGGCCAAGGCCCTCATGGCCGGCCAGTCGTTGACGGCGCTGGTGACGATCGGACTGGTCGTGGCCAGAGCCGTCAACATCCTGAGCTGATGGCTCGCGCTCCGCACCCACCGGGCACCCAGCACCCCCGCCGCCGGCGCCATCTGGATTGGGAGCTGATCACCTGCGGGGTGTCCGGGCACGTGCTCGTCGGGCGCGACGCCGGTCCGGCCCGCCCGCAGGACGCCGCCCTCGTTCAGGACCACGGCGACGTCCGCTGGCACCGCTGCCTCCGCTGCGACACCTGGATTCCGCTGCCGCTGCCCCAGGACCCGGTGCGGCCCCATCCCCCGGACCGGACCGAGATCGTGGTGCCGTCGCGGGGCAAGGCCCTGCATGACCGGATCGTGCTGCGGTTGATCGCGGTGGACAGGATGATTCATTTCGTCGTGCTGCTGCTGATCGGCCTCGGGGTACTGCTGTTCGCCTCGCACCGCGCCTCGTTGCACGACGCCTACTACCGGATCCTCACCGCGCTGCAGGGCGGCGTGGCCGGTGGCCCGGTGCAGACGTCGGGCCACGTCGGGATCCTGCGCGATCTGGACCGCCTGTTCTCGCTGCGCTCGGGCACGCTGCACGAGGTGGGCGCGGCGCTCCTGGGCTACGGGATCCTCGAGGGCATCGAGGCCGTCGGGCTCTGGTATGCCAAACGGTGGGCGGAATACCTCACCTTCATCGCCACGACCCTCCTGCTTCCGCTGGAGATCTACGAGATCATCCACGAGGGCACGGTCCTCAAGGTGGTCGGCTTCATCATCAACCTGGCCGTCGTCATCTGGCTGCTGTGGCGCAAGCGCCTGTTCGGACTCAACGGCGGCGGCGCGACCGAGGCCGCCGAGCGTGCCCGGGACGTCAGCTGGGCGGAGATCGAGCGCCGCACCCTGGCCACTCCGGTCCCCGATCCCGTCCCGGCCGGTCAGGTGACGGCGTGAGTACACCCCTGAAGGAGGGCGATCCGGCCGTCGAGACCGCGCTGCGCGAGATCGGCGAGCAACTCGCCGCCTCGTTTCCGGCCGCCTCCCGCCAGCCGCTGAAGGCACTGGACGCCCGCGCGATGGAGATGGCCTCCAGCGACCGGGAGCTGCGCGCCGCGCTGTTTCGCTTCGTCGACGTCGTCCCGGCGTGCCGCTCGCTCGACGACCTGGCCCGCCACCTGATCGGCTTCCTGGAGGAGGTGCCCGAGACGCCCCCGCCCCTGTCGGTGGCCATGAAGATGTCCGGGACGCGGGCCGGCCGTGCCGCCCTGGGCGCGGCGGCGGCCGGCGGGGTCCGCCACCTCGCCCATCGCTTCATCGTCGGCGAGACGCCGGATGCTGCCCTGGGAACGCTGCGCAAGCTCTGGGAGCGCGGGGTGGCGAGTTCCGTCGATCTGCTCGGCGAGGCCACCGTGACCGAGTCGGAGGCCGACCGCTACGCCGCCCGCTGCCTGGAGGCGATCGAGCGGCTGTCGACGGCCACCCGGGGCTGGCCGGCGCGCGAGACGCTGGAGACCGATGGCGTCGGGCCGCTGGCGCGGGCCAACGTATGCGTGAAGGTGTCCGCACTCACCCCGCTGCTGCGCCCCGACGCGCCCGAGCGCGGGCAGCGCGACGCCGCCCGCCGCCTGCGGCCCCTGCTGCGCGCCGCCCGGTCCGGCGGCGCGCATCTCCACATCGACATGGAATCCCTGGACTCACGCGAGGCCGTGCTCGACCTCGTGCTCGACCTGCTGGACGAGGACGAGTTCCGCGACGGGCCGTCGGCGGGGCTCGTGCTCCAGGCCTACCTGCGCGACTCGCCCGAGCAGGCCCAGCGCGTCATCGCCTGGGCCGGCGAGACCCCTCGCGAGCCGCCGCTGACGGTGCGGCTGGTCAAGGGCGCCTACTGGGACCACGAACTGGTCCAGGCCAGCCAGCACGGCTGGGAGGTCCCGGTGTTCCAGGACAAGCGCGAGTGCGATCGCAACTTCGAGGCGCTCACCCGTGAGCTGCTGGCGGCCCGCCCGGCACTCCGGGTGGCCGTGGCCTCGCACAACCTGCGCTCGGTCGCCCATGCGATCGCCGTCAATCGGGTCGGCGGCGGCGATGACCGTGACCTCGAGCTCCAGGTGCTCCGCGGCCTGGGCGACGAGCTCCAGCACGCGCTGGCCGCCGGCGGCTACCGCGTGCGCACCTACTGCCCCGTCGGCGATCTCGTCGCCGGCATGGCCTACCTGGTCCGCCGGCTGCTCGAGAACACCTCCAACGAGAGCTTCCTCTCCGAGCAGGCCCGGGGCGTGCCGGTGGAGCAATTGCTCGCCGCTCCCTGAAACCGGTATGTTGGGCCGCATGAAGCGATCTGGTGGGTTGCTGCTGGGGACGCACGCACAAGAGCTCTGAGACGCTCAAGCTCGTGCGCGCGAGCAGCCAGCTGTTCTGGAACATCAGCTCCTGACGCGGGCCGCCCGCGACGTGTGTCATCTGGTGCACCCCATACGGGCTTAGTTTGTATGCATGTCTGCGGGCCCGGGTACGGTGTCGTGGGTATGAAGCGATGGCTGTTGGCTCTCTGCGCCGTCACGGTGCTCGCTGCCCCCGCCGCCGCGCTGGCCCGCGTCGGGGTCAGCGGCGCCGCCAAGGACCCACTCGCGCACGCCGCACTGGGCGCCACGGCCCCGCGCCAATGCGCGGCGGTCTACATCTCGAGCGTGAACAAACTGTGGGCTGCGGTCTTCTATAAGCCCGCCAAGGGATGGGGCTCGCGGTGCAAGCCGTTGCGCAAGGCCGCCTGGACGGCGCTTCACCACACCAACGGCCGCTGGCGGATCGACCAGAGCGGAAACAGCGACGCGTGCGTGGCGGTGCACGTACCGGCCACGATCCGGCGCGACCTCCAGATTCCCTGCTATCCGCTCCTGCCCTGATCGCCGCCGAGCAGCCGTGCAGCGCCGCGGTGGCTGAGCCGCGCGCGCAGCGGGGACGCTCCCCGCCCGCGGGCGTTCTAACCTCGCTCTCCCCCCATGCCGACCACATTTGCCAACGAGCCGATCCTCGAACTGCGCCGCGCGGCGGTGCGCAATCAACTCGCCGAGGAGCTGGCGGCCGTCGATCGCGAGCTGCCGCTGAGCGTGCCCGTACTCGTCGGCGCCGACGCGCGCACCGGCGCCGAGCTGCTGTCGACGGACCCGGGGAATCCCGAGCGGGTCGTCGCCCAAGCGGCCCGCGCCACCGCCGCCGACGTCGACGCCGCCGTCGCGCAGGCCCGGCGGGGACGCGCCACCTGGGGCGCCGCCGCGGCCGCCGACCGGGCCGCGGCGCTGATCGCCGCCGCGGCGTGGCTGCGCGAGCGCCGGCTGCCGATCGCGGCGCTGCAGGTCCGCGAGTGCGCCAAGCCGTGGCCCGAGGCCGACGCCGACGTGTGCGAGGCCATCGACTTCCTGGAGTACTACGCGCGGCTGGCCCTGGAGCTCGACCGCGGCCGGCCGCTGCTCCAGGTGCCGGGCGAGCGCAACGAACTCAGCTACGTGCCCCGGGGCATCGTCGCCGTCGTCTCGCCGTGGAACTTCCCACTGGCCATTCCCTGCGGCATGACCTCCGCCGCCCTGGCCGCGGGCAACGCGGTGGTGCTCAAGCCGGCCGAGCAGTCGCCGGCGCTGGCCCACCAACTCGTCCAGGCCCTGCGCGCGGGGGGCGTCCCGCCGGAGGCGATCGGCTTGCTGCCAGGCGAGGGTGACGCCGGGGCGGCGCTGGTCGCCCATCCCGACGTCCACGCCATCGCCTTCACCGGCTCGCTTGCGGTCGGGCGCGAGATCATCGCCGCCGCGGCCCAGTTGCGTGATGGGCAGCGGCACTTCAAGCAGGTGGTGGCCGAGTTGGGCGGCAAGAACTGCATCATCGTCGCCTCCGACGCCGACCTGGACGAGGCAGTCCCGGCGATCATCGGATCCGCGTTCAACTACGCCGGCCAGAAGTGCTCGGCGGCGTCGCGGGTGCTGGCCCACGAGGCCATCGCCGACCAGCTCCTCGAGCGCCTGGCCGGTGCCGTGCGCACGCTGGTGGTCGGACAGGCCGAGACCCTGGGCACCGACGTGCCCCCGGTGATCGAGCGCGAGGCCCAGGAGCGGGTGCTGCGCTACGCGCGGGCGGCGAGGGACGCGGGGCGGATCGTCGCCGAGGCCGAGCGGCCCGACGGCGGGGGGTGGTTCTGCCCGGCGACGCTCGCCGCCGACCTGCCCGAGGGCTCGCCGGTGCTCGAGGAGGAGATCTTCGGACCGCTGCTCGCCGTCCAGCGCGTGCGCGACGTCGAGCACGCCTGCGATCTCATCGACGGGCTGGCCTACGCGCTCACCGGGGGCCTGTTCACCCGGGACCCCGGGATCGTGCGCCTCGTACGCCGCCGCTCTCCCGTCGGCAACCTCTACGTCAACCGCGGGATCACCGGGGCGATGGTGGCGCGCCAGCCCTTCGGCGGCAACCGGCTGTCAGGCACGGGCCTGAAGGCCGGCGGGCCCGACTACCTGCTGCAGTTCGTCGAGCAGCGCGCGGTGAGCGAGAACACCATGCGCCACGGACTCGAGGTCTGAGCCGGCGTCGGCCCCGCCCGGCTTGACCTACTCGTCAGTCGGTTCCATGATGGGAGGATGCCGCCGACGGCCGCCTGGAAACTGGCGTTCGCACTCGTGCTTGTGGCCACCATCGCCACCAGCGCCTTCGCCCGTGCGCCCCGGCGCTCGGCGGACCCGGGGGAGCTGCGCCGCCTTGTGGCGTGCGCCCTCACGCTCTACGCGGTCGGCGGCCTGGCCACCATCACCCATCACTCGGTGCTCGCCGGACTGGTCTACGCCGCTGGGATCGGGGTGGCCGCGCTGGCCGCATGGCTATCTCGCGGGCGCGACCAGGAGGACCCGCCCGACGGCGGCTCCGAGCCGGTCGACGAGGAGCCCCCGCCCCAGCCCGACGGCGTGCCGTGGTGGGACTGGGAGCGCTTCGAGCGCGAGTTCAGCGACTACGTGCGGCGCGGCGGCTCAACGGATCGACATCCGCTCAACCGATAGATAGGTCCGAGCCGCCCACGACACCGGGTCACGGGCGAAGTCGCGCTGGAGCGCGCCGTCGTTGAGCGCATCGTCGAGCCCGGCCATGATCATGGACTGGTCCAGCACCAGCCGGCGGTGCCCGATCGAGCCGGTCTTGGGGTTCACCGCGTCGTAGAAACCTCCGTCGGCCCTGTAGAGGCCCGGATAGTCGGCCCGCAGGCGCTGGAGGTTGGCGTACGCCGCCTGGGGAATGACCGGCAGGGCGATCGCCGACGCGTGGGGCGTGACGGCGTCCTCGTTGGTGCACGGCGTGCCCGGAGTCGGCGCACACACGTCCTGGGCCAGGCCCTCACCGGCGCCGAAGGCCAGGCCCTGCACGCCGAAGGCACTGTAGTTGCCGGTGTCATCGGGCGTGCTGGACGGCGACATCCCCCACACGGGGTCGTGGAGCACCTGGGTGTCGTAGCGCTCCTGGACCTGGGCCCAGCGCAGGTCGGCCAGCCCGAAGCTGTGGGTGCCCCATTGTGTCTCTGGCACCACCAGGTTGGCCATCAGGCCCTCGAACATGCCGCCACCGAACGTCGGGATGAAGGTGATCGAAGGGGCGGGCGGGACCGAATACACGTAGTGGCCCTCCCACACCTGAAACTGCTTGTGGCTCTGCGGGTCGGTGATCGTCTGCCAGTAACCCGGCACCGGCCACTGCCCCTGCCATGAGAAGTCCGGGTCGGTGGGGCAGCGCTGGGGAGGCAGCGTCCGCCAGGTGCGCCACCACACGTCCCCCGGCATCTGGTGCAGGCCCATCCCGATGTACATGGAGATGCGGGGGTCGGAGTACAGCGCGCCGTTGTGGTAGCCGGCCGGGCCCTGGCCGACGTAGAAGCCGCCGTACTGCTGGCCGGTGGGCTGGTTGCCGGCGATTGACGCGTTGGTGTTGCAGTCGGTCTGGGGCCGGTTGTCATAGAAGATGGAGAAGTCCATGTCGGAGAGGAGCCGGCTCGCCAGGTCGCGCACGCCGGGCAGCGCCTGGCGCGCCACGATCAAGCCGGACGCATACCAGCCGTTGTCCACCGCGGACACGAAGGAGCAGTTGTCCCCCGTCGAGGTCGTGGCGGTGCAGTCCCCCTGGCCGGGGTTGAGCAGCACCTTGCCGTTGGCCGTGTCGTACCACTGGTACAGGAACCCCTTGTAGCGCGTGAGCGTGGCGACCTCGCTCAGGGTCGCCGAGGCCAGCCGCTGCGCCGTCGCGGTGTCGATGAGGTGCATGTCGCGGGCGGCGACGACCGCCCACAGGTACACGCCGATGTTCGCCGCCGAGGTGTAGGCCCCGCGCACCGCCCCCGGACCGAGGTTGTCCAGGGGCAGATGCGTGACCGGATCGACATCGGCGCCGTAGAACCGCCACGTGTCGGCGGCGATGCCGTGGAGCACCGCGCGCTGCTGAGCCGTCAGGCCCGCACGGGCCCCGCCGCCGCCCCCGGCGGCGAGGGCCTGACCGCACAGGCCGGTGGCCAGTGCGGCGGCGCACAGGACGGTCAGCAGCGCGAGGCGCGGGCGCATCAGTTCACCGTGAACGTGGTCTCGTTGCCGCCGACCGAGCTGTCGCCGGCCCACAGGTCGAACTTCCCGGGCTCGATCACGAACTGGCCCTCGTCGTTGTAGAACCCGAAGTTCTGACGGCTCAGGGTGAACGTGACCGTCGTGCTCTTGTTGGCGGGAAGCGACACCCGCTGGAAGCCCTCCAGCTTGCGTACCGGCTGCAGGATGCTGGTGAAGTCCTGATGCAGGTACAGCTGGACGACATCGGTGCCCGCCGTCCCGCCGGTGTTGGTGACCGGTACGGTGACCCGCAACTGCCCGTTGGGCGAGACGCTGCTCGACGACAGGTGCGGGGCGCCGACGTTGAACGTGGTGTAGGAGAGCCCGTACCCGAACGCGTACTGCGGCGTGTTGGGCACGTCGAGGTACTTCGACGTGTACTTGTTGTTGGGATCGGCCGGACGGCCGGTGGGGAGCTCGTTGTAGGAGATCGGGATCTGCCCGACGTTGCGGGGGAAGGACATCGGCAGCTTGCCGCTGGGGTTCACCTTCCCGAGCAGGAGGTCGGCGACGGCGTCACCGCCCTCGGTCCCGGGGTACCAGGCTTCGAGCAGCGCCGGCGCGTTGTCGGCCAGCCAGGGGATGGTCAGCGGCCGGCCGTTCATCAGGACGACCACATACGGCTTGCCGGTGGCGGCGATCTGCTGGATGAGCTGGAGCTGGCTGCCCGGCAGATCGATCATCGATCGCGATGACGCCTCTCCGCTGTCGCCCGAGGGCTCACCGACCACGACCACGGTCACAGCGGAGGCTTGCGCCGCCGTCACCGCTTGGCTGAACCCGGTGGTCTCGTTGCACGGGTCGGCGACCGTGAAGGTGGTGCAGCCCGGCGCGTAGTTGACGGTGGCATGCGGCAACGCGTTCTGGATGCCCTGCTTGACCGTGACCACCTTGTCGGGACCGCCCGCCGCCAATCCGGCGTCCGACGTGTCATAGCCGATCGGCACGTCGGCGCCCAGCTGGTCCAGCGCGTCGTCGGCCAGCGGCCCCACGACCGCGATCGACGGTGTCGAGGTGCTGAGCGGCAGGGCGTGGTTGTTGTTGTTGAGCAGGACCATCGACTCATCGGCGGCGGTCCGGGCCTGGCTCAGGTTGGCCGGGGTGAGCTCGGCGGTCTTGACCCGGGTGTCGTCGGTGATGGGGGTCTTGAACATGCCCGCCAGGTACTTGAGCGTGAGCACGTGGCGCACGGCGTTGTTCACCTGGGCCATCGTGATCTTGTGCTGGGCCAGCAACGTCGGGCCGGCGTTCTCGTAGGTGGAGTTGGGACTGTGCAGCTGGACCGCCATCTCGATGTCGACACCTGCGGTCAGCGCCTCCTGGGCCGCTTGGGCGTCGTTGGCGGCGTAGCCGAACTCCTCCAGTTCCTGTACCGCCTGGTAGTCGCTGACGACGGTGCCGCCGAAGCCCCACTCATTGCGCAGGATGGTCTGCAGCGTGTCCGGATCGGCGGTTGCGGGGACGCCGTTGAGCGAGTTGAACGCGCTCATCACCGTCGCCACGCCCGCGTCGACGCCGGCCTTGTAGGTCGGCAGGTAATCGTTGAACAGCTGCTGGGTCGACATGTCGACCGTGTTGTATTCGCGGCCGGCGACGGGGGCGCCGTAGCCCGCGAAGTGCTTGATGGTCGCGGCCATCTTGTCCGGGTCGCTGTAGTTGGAGCCCTGGTAGCCGTGGATGCGGGCGGCGGCGAGCGCGGAACCGAGGAACGGGTCCTCACCGCTGGTGCCCTGTACCCGGCCCCAGCGCGGGTCGCGAGTGACGTCGACCATCGGGCTGAAGGTCCACTTGATGCCGTCAGCGGCGCCCTCGGCGGCCGCCATCGACGCGTCGGCGCGCGCGAGCGCCGGGTCCCAGCTGCTCGACTCGCCGAGAGAGATTGGATACATCGTCTTGTACCCGTGGATGACGTCTAGGGAGAAGATGAGCGGGATGTGCAGCCGCGACTGGAGCGCGGCCTGCTGAAGCTGGTTGATGTTGTCGACGCCGACCATGTCGAGGATCGAGCCGACCAGCCCGTTCTTGGCGTCGTTGATCAGGCTCTGCCCGGCGGTGCCATTGGGCCCCTGGGGACCTGACATCTCGAGCTGGCCGAACTTCTCGGCCACCGTCATCTTGCTCAGCAGCCCGTTGACGAAGTTGCTGGCCCCCTGCTGCTGGGGCGTGAGCCTCGTGCGGCTCGCCGGCTGTGTCTGGTGGTCGGTCTTGGCCGACGGTGCGGCCGCGAAGACTCCTGTGATCAGCAGCACGAGCACGGCGATGAGCGCCGCTCCGGCCGTCCCGAATCCGATGCGGCGGCGCGGCCCTTGGCCGACGACACGCCCTACCCGTTGCGCCATGAATCTCTCCCTCGCTCAGCCGTTGTGGACCCGGCGTACCCGCAGCGAAATGCCCTGAAACCCTCGACTCGATGGGGTATCCAGGGTGCTCGGCGCACCGTTAGACGGCGCGTTGGGTGGGGCGGTCAGACCGAGACAGCCGCGAGCAGCAGCTCGTGCAGGCGCGCCTCACCCGTCAGCTCGGGGTGAAACGAGACGGCGAGCACGTTGCCCTGGCGCACCGCGACGGGATGGCCCTCGACCGCGGCCAGCACCTCCACGTGTGGCCCGGTGTCGGCCACCCAGGGCGCGCGGATGAACACCGCGTGAACCGGACCGCCGCTCACTCCGGTGACGTCGAGGTCGGCCTCGAAGGAGTGCAGCTGCCGGCCGAACGCGTTGCGGCGCGCCTCGATATCGAGCACACCGAGATGGGTGCGGTCCAGCATGATCATGCCGGCACAGGTGCCGAGGACCGGGGTCCCGGAGCGGGCCAGCTCGCGCAGCGGTTCACCCAGCCCCTCGCGCTCGATTCCCAGCGTCATCACCGTCGACTCGCCGCCGGGAATGATGAGCGCGTCCAGCCCGTCGAGGTCAGCGGGGGTTCGCACCTCGCGCGCGACAGCGCCGAGGCGCTGGAGGATCTTGGCGTGCGCCTCGAAGTCGCCTTGGAGCGCCAGGACTCCGACCAGCGGCGCGCGGTGCGCCGGGGGGTCGGGCACCGCTACCAGCCGCGGCCGGCGAGCAGCTGCTCGGACTCGAGCTTGGAGGTCTCCACGCTGACCATGGGCTGTCCCAGGCCGGTGGAGGCGGCCGCCACACGGGCGGGATCCTGGTAGTGCGTCGTCGCCTCGACGATCGCCCGGGCGCGGCGCTCGGGGTCCTCGGACTTGAAGATCCCGGAGCCGACGAACACGCCCTCGGCGCCCAGCTGCATCACCAGCGAAGCGTCGGCCGGGGTCGCGATGCCGCCGGCGCAGAACAGCACGACCGGCAGGCGCCCGTCGGCGGCGACCTGGCGTACGAGCGGCAGCGGGGCGGCCAGCTCCTTGGCAGCGGTGGCCAGCTCCTCGGGGTCGAGCACCCCCAGGCGGCGGATCTCGCCACGGATGACACGCAGGTGGCGGACGGCCTCGACGATGTCGCCGGTGCCGGCCTCGCCCTTGGAGCGGATCATGGCCGCGCCCTCGCCGATGCGGCGCAGCGCCTCCCCGAGGTTGGTGGCGCCGCACACGAACGGGATCTTGAAGTTCCACTTGTCGATGTGGTTGGCCTCGTCGGCCGGCGTGAGGACCTCGGACTCATCGATGTAGTCCACCTCGAGCGCCTCGAGCACCTGCGCCTCGGCGAAGTGCCCGATCCGGGCCTTGGCCATCACGGGGATGGTGACCGCATCCTGGATGCCCTTGATCATCTCCGGATCCGACATGCGAGCCACTCCGCCGTCGCGGCGGATGTCGGCGGGGACACGCTCGAGCGCCATCACGGCGGCGGCCCCGGCATCCTCGGCGATCTTGGCCTGCTCAGGGGTGACCACGTCCATGATCACGCCGCCCTTGAGCATCTCGGCCAGACCGGCTTTGACGGTGAAGGTTGCCTCGTCGCGAGGGCTGTCGCCGTTGGGATCCATGGGGGCCAGTGTAGCTGGGCGCTAGGTTCCCCACCGATGAGTGTGGACGCGGTGTTTGTCCAGGATGGCGATGTCTTCCAGGCCACCGAGCTGGCCGTGGGTCCCTGGTACCAGGGGGCGCTGCACGGCGGGGCTCCCGCGGCGCTGCTGATGCACGCCATCGAGGCCCATCCGGTCCAGGACGGGCTCCGGGTCGCGCGGATCACCTACGAGTTCGTCCGGCCGGTCCCCCAGCACGACCTGACCGTCTCGGTGGAGGTCGTGCGGCCGGGACGGCGGGTCACGCTGCTGGACGCGACGCTGCGCGACGGCGACGGCGTCGAGGTGACGCGCGCCCGCGCCCTGCTGGTCCGCCCGTCGGACGTCGGTGACGGTGCGGTGGTGCCCCGGCCGTTTCCGGGCCCCGAGGATGGTGTCCGCAGCGACTGGGAGGGGCGGCACCGGCGGATGTTCGCCACCGAGGGTATGGAGATCCGCTTCGTCAAGGGGCAGTTCACGGAGCCCGGCGAGGCGATCGCGTGGTTCCGCCTGCGTCATCCCCTGATCCACGGCCGCGCCGTCCAGCCGCTGGAGCGAGTGGCGGCGGCCAGTGACTTCGGCAACGGCATCGCCGCGGTGCTGGACTGGGATGCCTACATGTTCATCAACCCCGACCTCACCGTCTACGTGGAGCGCCCGCCGGTGGACGACTGGGTGGCGCTGGAGTCGCGCACCCGCGTCGAGGCGGGGAGCGTCGGCGTGGTCGAGAGCGTGATGTGGGACCGCCGGGGCCGCATCGGCCACGCGATCCAGTCGTTACTAATCGGTCCCCGCCCACCCCAGGGCCCGCCCGAGCGCCCCCCGGGCCCGCCGGCTACTTGAGGCGGAAGGCCTTGATGCGCACGTCGTACTGCTGCGCGTCGCGCGCGTAGACGCCGTAGGCCAGCGCCTGGATGATCGACAGCAGCGCCGTGTGCGAGCGCACAAAGGCCGGCGTGTTGGACGAGTAGTACAGGCGAATGCGGGCCAGCCGGGCGACCTCCGACAGGGTGGCGTCGGTGATGGCCAGCGTCGGCGCCTTGCGGTGGCGCGCCAGCTTCATCGTCCGGGTGATGAGCGGATGCGGCCGCCCGGCCGAGAGGCCGATGACGAGGGTGGTGGCATCGATCCGGCTCAGCCGGCCCAGCGCCTCCTGGGAGGGGCTGGCCACGATCTCGGCGCGCAGGTCGAGCAGCATGAGCAGGTGGCGCAGGTAGCTGGCGAAGAACGCCATCTGGTCGGTGCCCGCGATGAGCACCTTCTCAGCGGAGACGATCGCGTCCACGGCCGCCTCCACGTCGGAGCGGCTGAGCTTGTGCGCGGTGTCCTCGACGTTGACGTGGTCGGCGGCCAGCGCCGCCTCGAACTCGGTGTGGTCCAGCGAGAACAGCGGCGTGGCGGCCGCCAGCGTCTCGGTGGCGATGCCGCCCTGGCCGACCCGGCGGCGGTATTCGTCGCGCGCGGCCTGCTGGAGCTCGGGGAACCCTTCGAAGCCGAGCGCCTGGGAGAAGCGCACCACCGTGCTCGACGAGGTGTTGGCCCGGCGCGCGAGCTCCTCGGCGGTCTGGAAGGCGGCCTCATCGAGGTGGTCGACGATGTACTGGGCGACGTCCTTCTGGGAGCGGCTGAACTCGTCAAAGCGGGCCGTGATGTAGCCCGAGAGCGCCTGGTGACCGTGGCTGGTCTCGGGGCCGGCGGTGGGAGTAGATGACTGCTTCATGGGCAGGCGTCTGTTTCGACACCGCCCGCGTGCGTTCCTTCAGAGGAGTGTGGAAAAGCGGCCGCGGGCGGGGCACCGGCGAACGTCAACGGCGGCTGGGGAGGGTCAGGCTGCGGGGTCGCCGCGACCCGCGGGACGCTCCGCCCGGGGGTCGTGGTCGATCTTGAAGCTATGTCCTTAACTATCCGCCACAACCCCTCGCGGGTGGCCAGAAAACCTCTCGACCCTGCTTCGAGAGCCGCCGTTGACGTTCTCCCCGCGCCGCCGGGAGCGCACGAGGACGACGGTTAGGAGCGCACGAGGAGGACGGTTAGGAGCGAACCCGGGACTGCCGGAAGCGCTCGGCGCGCTCCTGGTTCTGCCGGCGCTCGGCCAGGACCACCCCCACCGCGTACGCGATGAGGAAGTTGGCCACGATGCCGACCCCGATGAAGGTGATGAGGAGGGCCAGCGTCTCCCCGAAGGAGGAGATCGAGTGGCCCAGGCCGAGGATGTCCGCTGCCGCCAGCACGGGTCAAAGCATACCCGCCGAGGCGGAGCATGGCCCGGGTGGGGCTCGAACCCACGACCGACGGATTATGAGTCCGCTGCTCTGACCGACTGAGCTACCGGGCCGGCTCGCACGCTACCGGCTCACGGGTGGACACGGCCACTACGATCAGCGTTGGAACCGGGCGAAGGGACGGTCAGAACATGGAGCGGCGAAGGTGGCTGCTGGGCGCACTGCTGGTGATCGCGATCGCGGCGGGCTTCGGGATCGGAAGCGCGGTGAAGTCGACGTCGGCCCCGGCGCAGGCCGGGTCGCTGGCGTCCAAGGACTCCGGCACCGGGGCCCAGGCCACCGTCACGCGGCCCGGAGCCGCCGTCCCCGTTCCGCCGCTGAGGGCGAGGGCGAGGGCGACGCACACCACCACCTCAGCCGCCAGCAGCACCAGCAGCACGGGGCTGACCACCGCCACGGCGACGGCGACCGCGACGGCGACGCAGACCTTCACCACGCCCCCGGTGAGCACCGCGACCAGCGTGACGCACAGCACCTCGGGTGGTGGCGGTGGCGGCGGTGGTGGGGGCGGCGGTAGTGGCGGCGGCGGTGGCTAGCGCCGGCGATCCACACGACCTCAAGCGCTTCGTCTCCGCCCAGCGGGGCGCCTACGCCTCGGCCGTCGTCGAGCTGCGTGCGGGACGCAAGACCGGGCACTGGATGTGGTTTGTCTTCCCCCAGATCGCGGGGCTGGGTCAAAGCGCGATGTCGCAGCGCTACGCGATCGCCTCGCTTCACGAGGCGGGCGCCTACCTCGCCCACCCGGTGCTCGGGCCGCGGATCGCCGAATGCGCCCGCATCCTCACCGAACTGCCCGGCCACGACGCCGAGGCGGTCTTCGGCGGGATCGACGCCGTCAAGCTGCGCTCGTCGATGACGCTGTTCGCCCGCGCATCGGAGGATGATTCCGTCTACCACGCGGTCCTTGACCAGTACTTCGGGGGCGAGACGGATCCGCACACCGACGCGCGTCTGCGCTAGCGGACGGATGCGCACGGCTGCGCTCGGGCTCGTCGTCCTGGCCCTCGCCGGAGTCGGGATCGCCCCCCGCGCGCGCGCCGCCACGGACCCCATCGGGGCGCACTCGATGCTCCAACTCGACGACCCGCCCTCGTTCATGCAGGCGATGTTCGCTCAAGCGGCCGCCATGCACGCGGCGGCGATCCGGCTCGACGTCGCCCCTGCGCTGATCTTCAGCTCGCCGTCACAGCCGCCGGATTTCTCCGGGCTCGACGACGTCGTCGCGCTCGCCCAGACCTACCACCTCCGGGTCGTGGCCGACCTGCTCACGGTCCCCACCTGGATGGCGCAGTGCGCCAGGCCGACGAGCAATCCGAGCCGCTGCGCCACCGGCGACCTCGCCGACTACGGATCCGTCATCGGCCAGATCGTGCGCCGCGCCGACCCGGTCATCCGCGACTGGGAGGTGTGGAACGAGCCCGACACGGGCGAGTTCTTCAACGGCACCCCCCAGCAGTACGCCTTCATGCTGCGCACCGCGCACGACGCGATCACGTCCGTCGACCCGGCGGACAACGTGCTGCTCGGCGGCATCTCCGGCGTCGCGGGTACGGCCTGGCTGGCGCAGGTGCTCGGCACTCCCGGCGCCGACGCCGTCCACGCCTTTGACATCGCCAACCTCCACGAGCGCGGCGACCTGTGGCAGCTCGCCCCGGACCTCGCGAGCTTCCGGCAGTTCCTCGCCGCCCAGGGGTTCGGCGGCCCGCTGTGGGTGACCGAGCACGGCTATCCGTCAGATCCCCAGTACCAGTACGACCCCGGCTACACCGGCGGCGAGGCGGCGCAGGCGTCCTATCTGGAGGCGTCGGTGCCGACACTCGTCGACGCGGGCGCGGCCGAGGTGTTCGTCACCGAGCGCGACAACCTCTCGGGCCCGTTCGCCTCCGAGGGCGTGCTGGGTGGTGACGTGGCCGATCCGCCTCCGGCCGACCCCGAGATCGTCACCAAGCCGGCCTTCGCGGTGGTGCAGACGATCGCCGACTGCTTCGCGCGTCTCGGGCGCGACTGCCCCGGCGCCCCGCCGACGGCCGCGCCCGCGACGGCGACTCTGCCTCCCGCGCCGCCGGGTCAGACGAGCACCCGCTCGGTCACCATCGGCAACCCCGGAAACGTGCCCATTGTGCTCGGGGCGGCCTCCGTCTCGGGCCCCGACGCCGCCGGCCTGTCGGTGGCGAGCAACTCCTGCGCGGGCATGGTGCTCGAGCCCCGCGAGACCTGCTCGGTGGCGGCGCGCTTCGCGCCGGCGGTGAGCGGTAACCCCGCCGGGGCGCTGGAGCTGTCAACCGATGACGGGCCCCTCGACGTGCCGCTCGTGGCCACGGCGCCCTCGCTCTCCGGACTGCTCTCGGCGGACCTCCCCCACCCCCGGTTCGCCCCCACCGGCGCGGGGAACGGCGTCGGCTACCCGCAGCGATGGCGCCTCCGGCTCGCCAACCCGTTCCGCGCCGCCGTGTCGATCGCGCGGGTGTCACTGGCCGGCGCCGACGCGCGGCGCTTTCGCGTCACCTCGGACGGTTGCGCGCATGCCACCCTGCGTCCCCACGGGGGCTGTCGCCTCGTCGTCGTGGTCACGCCGGCCCGCCCCGGCACGGCACGGGCCCAGCTCGAGCTCAGCGGCACCGGGCTGCCCCTGACCGCACAGCTGCGACCGGTCGCGTTCGCATTGGCGACGGTGACGGCACTCTCCGCCGGGACCCGCCACGGCTGCGTCGCGCGCCCGGGCGCGCCGGTGTCGGCCCGGGTCAGCCAGCCCGCCACCGTGCGTTGGAGGCTGGCCCGCTCGCCGGTCACCCGTCGGGGAGCCTGCCCGCGCTCGGGCGCGCCGGCCGGCGGTGTGGTGGCCTCGGGAACCGTCCGGACCCGCCGGCACCGGACGGGCGAGGCGGCACGCTGGTCGCTACCGGCCCTGGGCAGACGCCTGACCCCCGGCGCGTACGTGCTCACGGTGACGGCCTCCAACGGCCATGGCGCTGGCCCGCCCCGTGCGATGGCGCTGTCGCTGGAGCCCCAAGGGCGAAACCCCGATCAGTGATAATCCCGAGCCCGTCCGTCCACCCTGGGGACCCGTCCTGACCGCCCTGCCCTCGTCCGTCGCCATCCCGCGGGAGCTGCCCGGCTGGGAGTGGCTGCGCCAACACGATCGCGGCTTCTCCGCGCTGCGCCGCGCCACGCGCGCCGCGGTGCTCATGCCGACCGCGTTCGCGATCGGCGGACCCGTGCTCGGCAATCCGGCACTGGCCACGTTCGCGGCGCTGGGGTCCTTCGCCATGCTGCTGCTCGTCGACTTCGGCGGCTCGATCCGCAACCGCCTGCAGTGCCAGGCCGCCCTCGCGGTCGCGTGCATGGTGCTCATCGCCGTGGGCACCCTGGCCTCGCGCACCACGTGGCTGGCCGCGGTGGTGATTGCCGTGCTGTCGTTCGGGGTGCTGTTCGCGGGAGTGGTGAGCTCGGTACTGGCGAGCGCCACCACCTCATTGCTCTTGCCGCTGATCATCGCGGTCTCGCTCCCGGGGCCGGCGTCGTCGATTCCCGACCGCGTCGGCGGCTGGGCCCTCGCGTCGCTGTTCTCGCTCGTGGCCATCTCGCTGCTGTGGCCCGCCCCGGCGCGCGACCCGGTCCGCAGCTCGGCCATCGCCGCCTGTCGCGCCCTGGCCACCCGGCTGCGCGCCGAGATCGAGTTCGTCCTGGCGGGCGGGGTGGGTTCGGACGGAGTCATGGAGGCCGAGTACCGGCAGGCCATGGCCGCCGCCGACGCAGCCGTCGAGGCCGTCCAGAGCGGGTTCTTCGCCACCCCGTACCGCCCGACGGGCCTGAGCACCTCGGCCCGCGCGGTGGTCCGGCTCGTGGACGAGTTGCGATGGCTCAACACGATCGTGCTGCGGTCGGCCCTCATCGCGCCCAGCGCGATGGCGCCGATCCGGGAGGTCTGCGACGTCAAGCGCGCCGCCGCCGAGGTGCTCGCCACCGCGGCCGACCTGCTCGAGGCGCCGGAGCACACCGCCCCGCTCGAGGACGCCACCGCCCGGTTGCGCTCGGCGCTGGAGGCGCTGGAGCGCGTGAGCACCGACCGGCTGCCGGAATCCGCGGCGGCCGGCGACGCGCAGGAGCACGCCATGCGGGTGGTCACGGCCCTGGATCCCAGCTTCCGCTCCCAGGAGCTGAGCTTCATCGTCCTGCAGATCGCGGCCAACGTCGACTACGCCGCTCGTGCCGAGCGCCGCACCTGGCTGCAGAAGGTCCTGGGCCGCCAGCCGCCCGGGTTCGTGGGCTTCCTCACGGCGGCCTCCCAACGTGCGAGCTCGCACACGGCGCGTGACTCGGTGTGGCTGCACAACAGCCTCCGGGGCGCCGTCGGCCTCGGCCTGGCGATCCTCGTCGCCGATCTCCTCTCGGTGCAGCACGCATTCTGGGTGGCCCTGGCCACGCTCTCGGTGCTGCGCTCCAGCGCCCTGAACACCGGCCAGAACATCGTCCGTGCCGTGCTCGGCACCACCGTCGGGTTCATCATCGGCGGTGGCATCGTCGCGCTGGTGGGAACCAACACCGCGGTGCTGTGGGTGGTGCTGCCGTTCGCGGTCCTGCTCGCGGGGCTCGCACCGACGACGGTCTCGTTCGCCGCGGGCCAGGCCGCCTTCACGCTGACCCTGCTGATCCTCTTCAACCTCCTGGCCCCCGCGGGCTGGCAGATCGGCCTGGTGCGGATCGAGGACATCGCCTTGGGCGGGGCGGTGAGCCTGCTCGTCGGGCTGATGCTGTGGCCCCGTGGCGCCGGCGTCGCCCTGGGCCGTGCACTGTCGGCCGCCTACGCCGACAGCGTCAGCTATCTCAGCGCCGCGGTGGCCTACGGCGTCGGGCGGTGTGACGCCGGACGCGGAGCGCCGGGGGCGCCGGTCCGGCAGGCCGCGGAAGCGGCGGCGGCGGCGCGGCGCCTGGACGACACCTACCGCAGCTATCTGGCCGAGCGCGGCGCCAAGCCCGTGCCGCTGGCCGAGGTGACCAAGCTGGTCACCGGGGTCGTGGCGGTCCGGCTCGCCGGTGACGCGGTGTTGCACCTGTGGGACGGCGACGTGCCCGACGGCGGTGACCGCGCCGCCGCGCGGCGAGAGCTGCTCTCGAGCTCGGACTCGGTCCGCGGGTGGTATGCCCGCTTCGCCGAGAGCCTCGTCGGGCAGGGCGCAGTGCCCGAGCCGCTGTCCGGTGACGCCGTCGCCGACGGGCGTCTGGTCGACGCCGTGGGCCACGACCTCCGCGACCGGGACGGCAACGCCAGCGCCACGGCGGTCCGGGTCATCTGGACCGGCGACCACCTCGACGCCATCCGGCGGCTGCAGGGGATGCTGGTCGAGCCCGCCCAGGAGGCCGTGGCCCAGCAGGCCCTCGGTTGAGTCACGGGCGCTGCTCGTGCAGCGCCGCGCCCCAGCGCTCCTCGATGCGGCCGTAGCGCCACACCGCCAGCGCCAGTGCCCACGTCGCCACGAACAGTCCGACGATGACGAAGCCGAGCGTGTTGAGGTCGATCCCCTCCAGCCACCCCCACAGCCCGCCCGACAGCTCCAGCCGCGAGGCCAGCAGCCCCCCGAGCTCGATGGTCCCGATCACGGCCGCCACCCCGACCGACAGGCCGGTGATCGTGAGGTTGTAGAAGACCTTGCGCACGGGTTGGGACAGCGCCCAGCCGTAGGCGAAGTTCATGAACGAGCCGTCGATGGAGTCCATCAGCGACATCCCGGCCGCGAACAGGACCGGGAGGCACAGCACCGCGTACCACGGCAGCCCCGCGCTCGCGGCCCCGCCGGCGAGGACCAGGAGCGCGACCTCGGTGGCGGTGTCGAAGCCCAACCCGAAGAGCACCCCGATCGGGTACATCTGGCCCGGCCGGGTGACGGTCCGCGTCAGCCGCCCCAGGACCCGATTGAGCAGCCCGCGCTTGGCCAGCTGAGCGTCGAGCTCGGCCTCGTCGTAGCGGCCCGTGCGCATCTCGCGAAAGACGCGGATGATCCCCACCAGGATCATCACGTTGATGGCGGCGATGAGGTAGAGGAACGACCCGGACACCAGCGTCCCGACCACCGTCGTGACCCGATGGAGGTGCGAGCCGCCGTTGGCCACCGGGCCGTTCAGCGCCCGCATCCCCGTCGCGATGAGCACGGCCAGCCCGAACACGATCGTCGAGTGGCCCAGCGAGAACCAGAAGCCGACGCTCAGCGGGCGCCGGCCCTCGGCCATCAGCTTGCGCGTCGTGTTGTCGATGGCGGTGATGTGGTCAGCGTCGAAGGCGTGGCGCAGGCCGAGGGTGTAGGCGGTGACCCCGACGCCCACGGTGAGCGCGCCGCCGGTGCCCAGGTGCGCGGGCGCCACCAGCGCGAGGAGCAGCCCGAAGCCGATCACGTGCAGGGCCCCGACGACGCCCGTCATCATCATCAGCGTCCGCCGCTGGCCCCCGGTCAGGGAGGACCAGAACGCTCGCGGGCCGGGCCGGCGCATCCATCGCACCGTAGTCAGGCAAACCCCGCCGCGCAATTCGCGGTGCTCCGGATTACCGCGCCCGGAGCTTCCTAGGACCGCGGCTCATAGCCGGAGGACAGGGTCGTCCCGGGTGTCCGCCACGCGGGCTCGACGTCGTACACGCGCTTGATGGCATGGCGGCGCAGGCGGCGCAGCACCGGCCCGTAGGTGACACGGGCCACGTGGGCGGAGACCAGGCCGAGCGGGTTGGGCGACATGAACGGCATGAATTTGTCGGGGAACCCGGGCATCGTGCAGGCGATGCAGATGCCGCCGACGTTGGGGCAGCCGCCCACGCCGCCGGTCCAGCCGCGGATCGGCACGTTGCACATCGCCACCGGGCCCTTGCACCCGAGTTTGACCAGGCAGCCGCGGGCGTCGGCCGGCGTGCGCGCGAACTCGCCCTGCTCCGCGAAGCCGGCCCGGCCACAGCCCTGCTGCACCGTGCGCCCGAACAGCCACCCCGGGCGGCCCTGCTCGTCGAGCCTGAGCATGGGGCCGGTGCCGGCCAGGTGCAGCGCCACGTGGACCAGCGTCTCGGTGATGTTGTCGGGCTGCGCGGGGCAGCCGGGGACGTTGACCACCGGGACGTCTCGCCCCGAGGTCCACCCCGCGCCGAGGTAGTCCCCCACTCCCATCGCCCCGGTGGGGTTGTTGCGCATCGCCGGGATCCCGCCGTAGGCCGCGCACGTCCCCATGGCCACCACCGCGCCGGCGTGTGGCGTGAGGCGGTCGATCCAGCGCGAGGTGGTGATCGGCTGACCGCCGGCGGGGTCCACGCCGAACGCCGCCCAGTGGCCGTCGCCGCTCAGCTGCTCGTTGGGCACCGCGCCTTCGACGACCAGGATGAACGCCCCCAACCGCCCCGCGGCAGCGGCGAACCAGGGCCGCATGAAGTCCTCCCCGTTCTCGTAGGCGAACACGGAGTTGTGGACGATCAGGGCCGGCATCCCGGGAAAGGCGCCGCGCTGGAGGTCCTCGAAGGTGGGGTTGCGCGCGGAGGTGAGGGCGATGGACTCGCCGTCGCACCCCAGGCCGCTGGTCAGCCACAGCACGTGGATGGGGTGAGATGCGGTGGGCGCGGGCCGTACGGGACGGCTCGAGGAGGACCCGGGTGCCGGCTCAGCCGGCACGCTGGTCGCTCGGAGTGGCCGATGCGGCCAACGCAGCGTGGCGCTCGAGCAGCGACCCCAGCTGGTACTCGAGGGTTCCGTGGAGATGCAGGTCATCGGCCGAGCCACTGACCAGGCCCGCCTGCGCCAGGCGCTTGAGCGCGTGGGACACCGAGGGGCGCTCAGCGGCGACGAGCTGGCCGAGCAGGCGATGGGTGAGCGGCAGGCAGAGCCGTACCGAGGCGCGCTCCACCTTCCCCCAGCGCGCGGCCAGGTGCCACAGCAGCAGCACCAGGCGCACCTCCAGCCGCGGCTGGGAGGTGATGGCGCGCAGCACGTCAAGCTCGGCGGTGCGCCGGCAGGCCCGGCTCACCAGCGCCCGGACCACCTGGGGAAACGGTCGCACCCGGTCCACGAAGTCCTCGTCGAGCAGCGCGAACCGCGTGGGGCGCAGAGCGCGCCAGCGGCAGCTGCGCTCCAGCAGGTCGTCGGTGGGCAGCGTGGGCGCCTGCAGCAGGTCGCCCGAGCCGAGCAGCTCGGTGGCCACCCGGTCGCCCGTCCGGGTCTCAAAGGCGATGAGGCCGTCGAGGATGAGCAGCCCCGGCCCCTGGCTGGCGATGTCAAACCAGGAGGAGAGGTCGCAGTCGCCCACCCCCACCTGCAGGACCCGCGCGGTGGCGAGCTGGCGCACCGCGACCCGGCCGCGGACGTCGAACTCCTCTGCGAGCTCGTCATCGGCGTCCAGAAGATACGTGTACAGCGCGCTCGGTTCGGGCCGTCGCGGCACGAGACCGGGCCGGGCGGGCCACCTGGGCGGCCCACGCTGAACGCTCCCATCCTCTCTCAGACTCACGAAACGCCGTCTCCTCGGTCAGACCGACCGTCGGCACCGGGGTGGCACTCTACGCTCCGCGGGTGGCTGCTGTGAAGGGGTGATCCGAGTTACCAGGGGCGGAGGTAACTCTCGTTACCACGGTTCGTACACCCCCACGGGCCGGTGGTAGAACGGATTTGTGTGCTTGGCAATACCTGGTCAAGTCGTCGAGATCGTCGATGAGGCCAACCGGCTGGCCAAGGTTGACGTCGCGGGGGTGCGGCGCAACGTGAACGTCGGGCTGCTCGACGATGACGGCGGCGGCGTGGTCGCCGGCGACTGGGTCCTCATCCATGTCGGGTTCGCCATCTCCAAGGTCGACGAGGAGGAGGCCCGCGCCACCCGCGACCTGCTCGTGCGGATGGGCGCCGACTACGAGCAGGAGCTCGAGGAGCTCAAGGCCAGCGTGATCGAGTGAGTGACGGCTGCGCCTCCGAGCACTGCATCACCTGCGGCGACATCGCCGTCGAGATGACTGTGCTGCGGGTCGACGACGCCCGGGAGCTCGCCCTCTGCGCCGCCGACGACGGGCGGCACGAGACCGTCGAGATCGCCTTGGTGTCGCCGGTGCGTCCCGCCGAACGCCTGCTCGTTCACGCCGGGACCGCGATCGCCCACCAGGGAGGTGTGCTGTGAGGTTCGTCGACGAGTTCCGTGACGCCGAGCTCGGCCGCGCCGTGGCGGGCCAGATCCTGTCGCTGGTGGAGCCCGGCCGCCACTACAAGCTCATGGAGGTGTGCGGGGGCCACACCCACTCGATCTACAAGTACGGGATCGACGATCTGCTCCCCGCCAACGTCGAGCTCGTCCACGGCCCCGGGTGTCCCGTGTGCGTGATCCCGATGGGCCGGGTCGACGACGGGATCGCGGTGGCCCACGAGGACGGGGTCATCTTCACCTGCTTCGGCGACATGATGCGCGTGCCGGGCTCGGAGGGCAGCCTGCTGGAGGCCAAGGCGGCGGGCGCCGATATCCGGATGGTCTATTCGCCCCTGGACGCCCTGCGCATCGCCAAGCAGAACCCCGGCCGCGAGGTCGTGTTCTTCGCCATCGGCTTCGAGACCACCGCGCCGTCGACGGCGCTGACCCTCAAGCGCGCCCGGGCCGAGGGCGTGCCCAACTTCACCGTGATGTGCAGCCACGTGACCATCGTCCCGCCGCTGCGCGCCCTGCTGGAGTCACCCGACCTGCGCCTGGACGGCTTCATCGGTCCGGGCCACGTCTCCACGGTGGTGGGCGCCCGCCCGTTCGAGTTCATCCCGGCCGACTACGCGAAGCCCGTGGTCATCGCCGGGTTCGAGCCGCTGGACATCGTGCAGGCGATCGAGATGATCCTGCGCCAGCTCGCCGCCGGGCGCTGCGAGGTGGAGAACCAGTACCGGCGCGTCGTCCCCTATGAGGGGAACCTGCGCGCGCTGGAGGTGATGGCCGAGGTGTTCGAGCTGCGCCCGCACTTCGAGTGGCGCGGGCTGGGCTTCATCTCCCACAGCGGCCTCAAGCTGACCGAGGCCTACGCCGAGCTCGACGCCGAGGTGCGCTTCAGCGTGCCCGGCATCCGCGTGGCCGACCCCAAGGCCTGCCAGTGCGGCGAGGTGCTCAAGGGCGTCATCAAGCCCTGGGAGTGCAAGGTGTTCGGGACCGCGTGCACGCCCGAGCGCCCGATCGGGACGTGCATGGTGTCCTCTGAGGGAGCCTGCGCGGCCTATTACAACTTCGGCCGGTTCGCGCGGGAGCGCGAGGTGGTGTGATGACCGACGGCGGGGCTGTCTCAGAGCGCGAGCAGACGATCCTTCACATCATCGAGACCGCCCGCGGCAAGCGGGCGAAGTTCCGCGACAAGCGCATCACCATGGCCCACGGGGCCGGCGGGAAGGCCACTCAGGGCCTCATCGAGGGCCTGTTCACGCCGGCGTTTGCATCCGACACGCTCGACGAGCTCGCGGACGCCGGGAGCGTGCGCATCGACGGCGCGCAGCTCGCGCTCACCACCGACTCCTACGTGGTCAAGCCGCTGCGCTTTCCCGGCGGCTCGATCGGGGAGCTGGCCGTCAACGGGACCGTCAACGACCTCGCGGTCTCGGGGGCCCGCCCGGTGGCGCTGAGCCTATCGCTGATCCTCGAGGAGGGCCTGCCTGCCGAGGAGCTGCGCGCCGAGGTCGAGGCGATCGCCCGCGCGGCCAGCGAGGCGGGCGTGCGCATCATCACCGGCGACACCAAGGTGGTGGAACGCGGCCATGCCGACGGCATGTACATCTGCACCAGCGGCATCGGCCACCGCGACCCCCGAGCTGATCTGTCGCCGGCAGGCCTGCGGCCCGGTGACCGGATCCTGCTGTCGGGCAGCATCGGCGAGCACGGCACGGCGATCATGCTGGCGCGCAACGACTTCGACCTCGACGCCGAGATCGAGTCCGACACCCGGTCGCTGTGGCCGGTGGTGGATGCGCTGCTGGAGGAGGCCGGGCCCGGCCTGCGCTGCCTGCGCGACGCCACCCGCGGTGGCGTGGCCTCGGTCCTCAACGAGCTGGCCCGGGCCTCCTCGGTGGCGATGATCGTGCGTGAGGGCGCGGTGCCGGTCTCACCCGCGGTGGCCGGCGCCGCCGAGATCCTCGGCATCGACCCCATGTACATCGCCAACGAGGGCAAGCTGGTGGCGTTCGTGGCGCCGGGGCTGGCCGACGCGGCCCTCGCCGCGATGCGCGCGCTACCGGGGTGTGAGGCGGCGGCCGAGATCGGCGAGGTGCGCACCGAGCCGCCGGGGATGGTGCTGGTGGAGACGAGCTTTGGCGGCCGGCGGGTGATGGACCAGCTGGTGGGCGACCCGCTGCCACGAATCTGTTGAGTGAGAGGAGAGTCAGATGGCGACACAGGCGAGTCCGTATGCGAAGCAGAAGGAGACCGAGGCCGTCACTGCGCATGTGCTGTGGATGACCACCGGCCTGAGCTGCGAGGGGGACTCGGTGGCCATGACCTCGGCCACCAACCCCAGCCTGGAGGACATCATCCTGCAGGCGATCCCGGGCATGCCGAAGGTCGTCGTCCACAACCAGGTCGTCGACTACGCCGTCGGGCAGGAGTACGCGCAGGCTTGGTTCGACGCTGAGAACGGCGACCTCGATCCGTTCGTGCTGGTCATCGAGGGCTCGCTGGGCAACGAGGAGATCAACGGCGAGGGCCACTGGACCGGGTTCGCCGTCAACCCGTCCAACGGTCAGCCGATCACCATGAACGAGTGGATGGACCGCCTGGCGCCCAAGGCCGCCGCGGTCGTCGCCGTCGGGACGTGCGCCACCTACGGCGGGATCCCCGCCATGAAGAACAACCCGACGGGCGCCATGGGCGTCCCCGACTACCTGGGCTGGAGCTGGCGCTCGAAGGCGGGCCTGCCCGTGGTGTGCATCCCGGGATGCCCCGCGCAGCCCGACAACATGACCGAGACGCTGCTGTACCTGGCGCTCCACCTCGCCGGCCTGGCCCCCGCCCCGGAGCTCGACGAGGCCCTGCGGCCCAAGTGGCTGTTCGGGCGGACCGTGCGCGAGAGCTGCAACCGCGCGGGCTTTGCCGAGCAGGGTGAGTTCGCCACCGAGTATGGCTCCGATCACCGCTGCCTGGTCAAGCTCGGCTGCAAGGGCCCGGTGGTCAAGTGCAACGTGCCGGTGCGCGGCTGGGTCAACGGGCTGGGCGGCTGCCCCAACGTCGGCGGCATCTGCATGGCCTGCACCATGCCCGGCTTCCCCGACAAGTACATGCCGTTCATGGACGAGGACAGGTGGGGTGGTGCGGCGGCGAACGTCATGAAGTTCTCCTACGGGCCGGTCGTCCGCTTCTTTCGCAAGCGCCACATCAAGAGCAACTTCGACGTCGAGCCCGAGTGGCGGCGGCGCGGGAACACGCTCACCACCGGCTACCAGAAGCGGTGGTGACAGTCAGCGCAGTGACACCGTTCGCCACACGAGATTGGAGACGAGATGGCAGTTGACACAGGGTCCTCACAGAAGGTCGTCGTCAAGGAGATGTCCTGGGACCCGATCACGCGCATCGTGGGCAGCCTCGGCATCCACACCGAGATCGACTTCACCAATCGGGAGGTGCTGAAGTGCTACAGCACCTCGATGATCTTCCGCGGGTTCGACATCTTCATGAAGGGCATCGATCCGCGCGACGCGCACTTCATCACCAGCCGCATCTGCGGGATCTGCGGTGACAACCACTGCACCTGCTCGTGCCTGAACCAGAACATGGCCTACGGCGTCAAGCCGCCCAAGCTCGGCGACCTGGCCTTCAACCTGGCCGAGACCGCGGACTACATCTTCGACCACGCGATCTTCAACGACTGCATGGCGAACGTGGACTTCTGCGAGCAGATGGTCAAGGAGACCAACCCGACCCTGCTGGCCAAGGCCGAGAACACGGCTGCGCCCGGCTCCGACATCCACGGCTTCAAGACGATCGCCGACATCATGCGGGCGCTCAACCCGTTCACGGGCGAGTTCTATCTCGAGACGCTGCACGTGGCGCGCTACACGCGGGAGATGTACTGCCTGTTCGGCGGCCGCCACACCCACCCGTCGACGATCATGCCCGGCGGCTGCAGCGCGGACATCACCCACCAGACCTGCACCGACTACTACGTGCGGCTGATGCGCTACTTCGACTACGTCAAGCGCAGCGTGCCGATGCACGACGACCTCTACGACTTCTTCCTCACCGAGCTCCCCGGCTACGACATGGTCGGCTTCCGGGAGACCAACCTCGTCAACTGGGGGTCGTTCGACGACCCGGACTACGTCGACTACGACTACCGCAACATGACCGAGTGGGGCCGCAAGCGCTACATCACCCCGGGCGTGGCCATCGGGGGCGAGCTCATCTCCACCGACCTGGTGGAGATCAACCTCATGATCCGCATCCTGCTGGGCTCCTCGTACTTCGACGGCTGGGAGGACGAGCCGACGTTCGTCACCCACGACCCGCTGGGCAACCCGGTGGACAAGAACCACCCGTGGAACAAGGTCACGCTGCCGCGGCCCCAGAAGCGCGACTTCACCGACAAGTACACCTGGGTGGTGTCGCCGCGGA
This sequence comes from uncultured Actinomycetota bacterium, assembly GCA_963758035.1. Classification (GTDB taxonomy): domain Bacteria; phylum Actinomycetota; class Thermoleophilia; order Solirubrobacterales; family Solirubrobacteraceae; genus Palsa-465. Next base: position 1,152,574 of record CAVWTW010000006.1, on the reverse strand, counting down.
TCTACGACAAGCGCACCGACACCCACGTCTGCTGCGACACCGGGGGCGGCCCGTTCGCGCGCCAGTGGTGCACGGCCAAGGCCGGGCTGGTGGACTTCGGCTACGCCAAGGCCACCGGCGAGTCCATCCAGATGGTGCTGCCCCGCTCGCCCAACATGCCCGAGATGGAGCTCGAGTGGAAGGTCCCCGAGAAATCCAACGCCATCGAGCGCGACCGCGCCCGGACCTACCACCAGGCCTACAGCGCGCTCATCGCGCTGCACTGCCTGGAGCGCGCGATCAAGGAGGTGCAGGCGGGCCGCACCAAGAGCTGGAACAGCTTCAAGGTCCCCGAGAGCGCCGTCAGCTGCGGTTTCCACGAGGCCGCCCGCGGCGTCCTGTCGCACCACATGGTCATCCGCGAGGGCAAGATCGCCAACTACCAGCCGTATCCGCCGACGCCGTGGAACGCCAGCCCGCGTGATGTCTACGGAACACCGGGCCCCTACGAGGATGCCGTCCAGAACACGCCGATCTTCGAGGAGAACGGCCCGGACAAGTTCAAGGGGGTCGACATCATGCGGGCCGTGCGCTCCTTCGATCCCTGCCTGCCCTGCGGCGTGCACATGTACACCGGGGGCGGCAAGGTGCGCAAGGTCATGCACACGCCGACGGCGATGGCGTAGGGCGATGGGAGCGAGCGAGGTGGGCGCCGGCGTGGGTGGGCCGGTGGCCCCCGAGCAGCTGGTGGCACGCGTCCAGGACCTTCAGGAGCGCCTGGAGGCGACGGCCGACGCCGCCACCCGCGAGGTGGCCGACGCGCTCGTCTCGGCGGTGGTGCAGATGTACGGTGCCGGACTGGAGCGGATCGTGGAACTGCTGGGCGGCGCCGGCGAGGCCGGGCGGGAGATCGCGTCGTCGCTGTCTGACGATGCGCTCGTGGCCACTCTGCTGCTGATCCACGATCTGCACCCCGTGCCGCTGGAGGACCGGGTGCAGGCCGCGCTTGAATCGGTGCGGCCGTACATGGAGTCCCATGGCGGCAACGTCGAGCTGTTGTCGCTGCAGGACGGCGTGGCCACCATCCACCTGCGCGGCAGCTGCTCTGACTGCTCGGCCTCGGCGGTGACACTGGAGCTGGCCATCAAGCAGGCGCTGGAGGAAGCCGCGCCGGACCTGGAAGGGTTGGAGGTGCTGGGGGTCGCGCCGCAGACGGCGGGCGGTCCCGGGCTCCCCATGGTCAGCGGAAACGGAGCGGGCGGGCCGGTACCGCCGACCGGCATGGAGCTGCCGGTGGTGATGGCCGGGGTGGGCGGGGGTCAGTCTCCTCAACCCGCTTGGGTGGACCTCGAGTCGGTTGCCGGCCTGGCCGATGGGACGCTCACGGCAGTGAGCGTGGCCGGATCGGACCTGGTGGTGGCCAACGTCGACGGGACGCTGCTGGCCTACCACGACCGGTGCGCCAACTGCGGCGGCCCGCTGCACGCGGGGCTGCTGTCAGCCGGCGCGCTCGCCTGCCCGGAGTGTCAGCGCTCGTTCTTCCTGCCCCGGGCGGGTCGCTCGCTCGACGACGAGCAGATGCAGCTCGAGCCGGTGCCGCTGTTGCGCGACGAGGGGCGCGTCAAGGTCGCGCTGACGGCATGACGGCGCGCCGCCCGGTGGCCGATGCGGTGGCCGCCCGGCGCCGGGCGGACCTCGTCTCGGGAATGCGCGGGCTGGCGCGGCCTCGCGCGCCGTCCGCAGGCCCGGCCGCGGCAACGGGTGCGCCGCCGACCTCCACCGACACCGAGGCCTGCGACCTCTGCGGGGTGGGCATCCGCGAGGACCATCGCCACCTCCTGCACCTGAGCGAGCGACGCATCGTGTGCGCCTGTGAGACGTGCTGGGCAATGCGCTCGGGCGAGGGCGACTACCGCCCCACGGGCAACCGGACCGTCTGGCTCACCGGTCTGGAGGTCCCCGATGACCTGTGGGCCGGCTTCCAGATCCCCATCGGTCTGGCCTTCTTTATGGAGTCCACGGTCACGGAATGCATCGTCGCCATGTACCCCAGCCCCGGCGGCGCCACCGAGTCAGAGCTGCACTTCGAGTCCTGGAACCGCATGCGCGCGCTCAACCCGGTTCTGGAGACGCTGGAGCCCGACATCGAGGGCCTGATCGCCAACCGGCTGTGCGACCCGCCCGTCTACGTGATCGCGCCGATCGACCGCTGCTACGAGCTGACCGGGACGATCAAGGCGGCCTGGGAGGGGATCTCCGGCGGCCCCGGCGTGCAGGACGCAGTCGACCGCTTCTTCGGCGACCTCCGCGTGAGGGCGGGGGCGTGATGGAGGTCGACCGGGCCCTCGCCCCCACGCCCACCGCCGTCACCGCGTCCGACCAGCCGCCCGAGGTGGAGTTCGCCGTCCTGGGCGCCCGTCCGGTCAAGTACGCGGCCGCGCCGATGCTGGCACTCGACCTGGAGGTGACGGAGACCGGCGGCCGTCACGTCTACATGTTGGCGCTGACCGTCCAGCTCATGATCGAGCCCGCTCGCCGCGCCTACGACGACGCCGCCCATGAGCGGCTGGTGGAGCTGTTCGGCGCCCCCGAACGGTGGGCGGTGACCACGCGCAGCCTCGTGTGGTCCGCGCTGGACGTCGTCGTCCCCGCCTTCACCGGGCGCACCACGGTCACGGTCCCCATCGCCTGTCACTACGACCTGGAGCTGGCGGCCGCCAAGTACCTGCACTCGCTCACCGACGGCGAGGCGCCCCTGGCCCTGCACTTCAACGGCATGGTCTACTACCCCGGCGAGGACGGCGGCCTTCAGATCGTGCTGCTGCCCTGGAGCAACTCGATCGGCTTCCGGATGCCGGTCCGCGTGTGGCACGAGACGATCGCGCACTACTACCCGGGCACGGCGTGGGTGGGGCTGCGCTCCGAGACGCTCCAGGCGCTCCAGCGCGCCAAGCTCGCGCGCGGCCTGCCCACCCTGGACGACACCGTGACCGCGCTGCTCAGAGACGGCGGCGATGGCTGAGCAGCTGGAGGAGCTCCTCGAATCCCTGCTGTGGGAGGGCTACGCGCTGTACCCGTACACCCCCGGCGCGACCAAGAACGCGACTCCCACCCCCTTCGGCATCGTCTACCCCCCGGTCTACGCCGCCGCGATGGCCAGCACGTTTGACCACCTCGAGCTGCGCTGCCTGGTCCGGGCGCCGGCGGACGCGGTCCTGCGGGGCGAGGTCCGGTTTCTCGCGGCCTCGGGCGAGCGCCACCAGGCCGCCGCCCACCGCGTCGATCTCTCCGGGGCGATGGCCGGCGCGCTGGCGGGACGCCCCGCGGGCAAGGAGGTCTCCGTCGGCGGTCTGACGCTGGGCATGGAGCTCGAGACGCGTCCACAGCTGAGCGAGGACGAGTACGAGGTCGTCCTCCGGGTCAGGAACCTCACGCGCGTCTCCTCCGGGCTGGATCGGGCCGGCGCTCTGAGGCGCTCGCTCATCTCGACCCACCCGGTGCTGCGCGTGACCGGGGGCCGGTTCCTGTCGCCGCTGGAGCGGCCGTGCCGCTCGGTCAACACCTTCCCGGTCCTGGCCAGCGACGCTGACGACGTGGTCCTCGGCGCGGCCATCGTCCTGCCCGATCACCCGCGGCTGGCGCCCGAGAGCCTCGGCGGGCTGTTTGACTCCACCGAGATCGAGGAGGCGCTGCTGCTGCACGTCCGCACGCTCTCAGACGGCGAGCGTGAGGCGATCGAGCGCCAGGATCCCGCGGTGCGCGAGATGATCGCGCGGGCGGCGAGCGCGACGCCGGAGGACATCGTGGCTCTCCACGGCCGCGTCGCGCTGCGCGACCCGGAGACCCGCGAGCCGCCGCCCGAGCCGCCGGGGCTGATCGACCCGCGCGCGGGCGATGCCGTGCTCAACGTCGATGGACAGACCTTTCGCCAGGGCGGCAAGGTGGTGATCCGCCCCGGGCCCGACGCCGACGTCCACGCCCGCATGCTGGACGGTCGCACGGCGACGATCGAGCGGATCTTCACCGACTACGACGGCAAGGCCCATCTCGGGCTGACAATCGACGACGACCCGGGCCAGGAGCTGATGCGTGAGACCGGCCGCTACCTGTACTTCTTCGCCCCGGAGCTGGAGGTGGTGGACGAATGAGCGCGGACGCATTGCGCAGCATCCTGATCGCCGGCGTGGGGAACAGCTGGCTGCGCGACGACGGCTTCGGCGGCGAGGTGGCCCGCCGGCTGCAGGAGGTCGAGCTGCCGGCCGGCGTGTCGGTCATGGATGCCGGGACGGGTGGCCTGGACCTCGCCTACGAGGTGATGCGCGGCTACGACGCGCTCGTCGTGCTCGACGTCTCCCCGCAGGGCGGCGAGCCGGGGACGCTGTATGTGATGGAACCCGACGAGGAGGCGGTCCCGGGCGCCATCGAGGACGGCGACGTCATCAATCCTCACGCCATGGACCCCCAGACGGTGCTGCGCTTCGTCAAGTCCGTCGGGGCGTGGCCCGGCAGGGTCGTGGTCATCGCGTGCGAGCCCGCGGAGGTCTCCGAAATGGGCTGGGGCCTGTCCGAGCGGGTCCAGGGCGCCGTGGGGCGCGCGGTCGCGCTCGTCCTGGAGACGGTGGACGAGCTGCGGGCGGGCACGGTGGCCGCGCCGGCGGAGTGAGCGCGTGCACGAGCTGTCGCTGAGCAGCGCGATCGTCAACACCGTGGCCAAGCACGCCCGCGGCCGTCGTGTCACGGTGGTCAGCCTCCGCGTGGGGCGCCTGCGGCAGGTGATCCCCGACACGCTGGAGTTCTACTTCCAGTTCGTGGCGCGCGACAGCGTGTGCGAGGGCGCCCGCCTGGACCAGGAGGTCGTACCGGCGTGGCTGTGCTGCCACGGGTGCGATCACCAGTGGGCGATCGAGATCCCCGCGTTTCGCTGCCCCGCGTGCGGCGGCAGCGACGTGGCGATCGCCTCCGGCGACGAGTTCGAGGTTGAGTCAATCGAGGTGGAGGAGGCCGAATGCATCGCACCAAGGTGAAGGTGGTCGAGGAGGCACTGGACGCCAACAACACGATCGCGGCCGCCAACCGGGCCGACTTCGACCGCGCCGGCGTCACGGTGATCAACTTCATGAGCGCACCGGGGGCGGGCAAGACGACGTTGCTCGAGCGCGTGGTCGCCGAGCTGCCCGGGATCCGGGTCGGTGTCCTGGAGGGTGACGTGCAGGGCTCGATGGACGCCGACCGACTGGCCGGCCTGCACGTGCCCGTCGTCCAGATCAACACCGATGCCGGCTTCGGCGGCGAGTGCCACCTCGACGCCAACATGGTCCGCTCGGCCATGCCGGCCCTGCCTCTGGACGACATCGACCTGCTCATCGTCGAGAACGTGGGCAACCTGGTGTGCCCGGCCGAGTTCCGCATCGGCGAGGACGCAAGAGTGATGGTGAGCGCGGTCACCGAGGGCGTGGACAAACCGCTCAAGTACCCGCTGATGTTCCGCGCCTGCGAGCTGGTCGTCATCAACAAGATCGACCTTCTCCCCTACGTCGATGTGGACCTCGACCACCTGCTCTACAACATCGATCAGGTCCATCCCGACGTCGAGCGGATCGTGCTCAGCGCCAAGACCGGCGAGGGTATCGAGGCGTGGCGGCACTGGCTGACCCGGATCGCCACGCGGGAGGGGGCGGTGGTGTGAGGGACGGGGCGCTCGCGGCCGGCCCTGGCGCGGACCTGACGGCGCTGCTGGCGGCACGCACGGAGGCCAACGCCCGGTTCTTCGAGGCCGAGGCCGAGCGCTTGGCCCGGCTGTGCCACGTCATGGCCGAGCGCTTTGCCCGCGGCGGGCGGCTGGTGGCGTTCGGCCGCTCTCCGGGGGCCCGCTCGGACGCGCGCCACGTCGCCGTCGAGTTCGTGCACCCGGTCATCGTCGGCAAGCGCGCCCTGCCGGCCATCGGACTGGCCGGCGAAGGCGGAGACCTGGCGGCGCAGGCGGCACTGCTGGCCGGGCCCGACGACATCGCCATGGCCTTCGGCGCCGGTGACCCCGATGGCGAGGCCGCCGCGGCGATCGCGGTGGCGCGTCAGCGGGGGTGCCTGACGATCGCCTTCGGATCGAGCTCGGCCGGTGCCGAGTACGAGTTCGCACCGCCGACCTCAGACGGCGACGTCGGCCAGGAACTGGTGGAGACGCTGTATCACGTGCTCTGGGAGCTCGTGCACGTGTTCTTCGAGCACCGCGGCTTGCTGAGCGGACGCTCGCAGCGCCCCATCCATGACGCCGGCGCGTCGAGCTTCCTGTACCCGTTCCTGGACGAGCGCGAGGACCAGCTGGAGCCGGTGGTGGACGACGTCCGTCGCTCGGTGCTGGCCAAGGCGGCCGAGATCGGGGAGCTGCGCGCCCAGACGCTGACCGAGAACGCCGACGTGCTGGCCGCCGCGGCGGCGGGGGTGCGCGCGTGCTTTGAGCGTGGCGGCAAGCTGCTGGCGCTGGGCAACGGCGGCTCGGCCACCGACGCCATGGACGTCGTCGCGGACTTCCGCTCAGCCGGCCACCCGGCCATCGACCTCACCGAGGATCCCGCGATCCTCACCGCGATCGCCAACGACATCGGCACCGACGCCATCTTCAGCCGCCAGGTGATCGCCTACGGCGCCGCCGACGACGCGCTCATCGCCCTCTCCACCTCGGGCAACTCGAGCAACGTGATCGCCGCACTGGCCGAGGCGCGCCGGCGGGGGCTGGTGACGGTGGCCATGGTGGGCTACGACGGGGGGCGCATCGCGCAGGAGGGTCTCGCCGACCACGTCGTGGTCACGCGCTCCGAGCACATCCCGCGCATCCAGGAGGCCCAGGCGAGCGCGTACCACGCGCTGCGGGAGCTGGTGGGATGAGCCTAGAGGCGCCCGTCCGGGACCGGCGCCGGACCCGAGTGCGCGTCAGCGGCACCGTGCAGGGCGTCGGATTTCGCCCCTACGTCTACCGAATGGCCGGCGAGCTCGGGCTGGGAGGCTTCGTGCTCAACGACGCCCACGGCGTCCTGGCCGAGGTGGAAGGGGACGACGCGGCGGTGCGGATCTTCCTTCGCCGGCTCCGCGCGGAGGCCCCGCCGCTGGCGGTCGTCGAGGACGTGTCCTTCCAGGAGCTCGCGGCATCGGGGGAGGCGGGGTTCACGATCCGCGAGAGCCCGCACGGCGAGGCACCCGACGCCGCGGTCACGCCCGACACCGCGGTGTGCGCCGACTGCCGGCGCGAGCTGGGGGACCCCGCGGACCGGCGCTACCGCTATCCGTTCATCAACTGCACCAACTGCGGCCCCCGCTTCACAATCGTGCGCGGAGTCCCCTATGACCGGCCGCTCACCACCATGGCGGGCTTTGCCATGTGCCCCGCCTGCCGCGCGGAGTACGAGGACCCCGGGGACCGGCGCTTTCACGCCCAGCCCAACGCCTGTCCGGCGTGCGGTCCGCGCGTGTCGCTGATGTCGCGCGACGGCGAGGTGCCGGCGCCCGGGGGCGGCGATGACGCGGTGGCCGCGGCCGCGGCCGCGCTGCGCGACGGCGCGATTCTCGCCGTCAAGGGCGTCGGCGGGTACCACCTCGCGTGCCGCGCCGACGAGGAGACGGTGGTGGCCGCGTTGCGCGCGCGCAAGCACCGCGAGGACAAGCCGTTCGCGCTGATGGTCGCCGGCATCGCCGAAGCGGAGCGCCTGGTGGCGCTGGGCGACGCCGAACGGGACCTGCTCGCCTCGCCCGAGCGGCCGATCGTGCTCGCCCCGCGCCGGGCGGACGGCTTCGGTCGTCCGGTGGCCGCTGCGGTGGCGCCCGGTGCTCCGGAGCTCGGCGTGATGCTCCCCTACTCCCCCCTGCACCACCTGCTGCTCGGTGATGCCGGCGCGCCGTTGGTGATGACCAGCGGCAACGTGTCCGACGAGCCGATCGCCTTCCACGATGCCGATGCCCGCACGCGCCTGAGCACGATCGCCGATCTCTTCCTCGTGCACGACCGCCCGATCCAGACGCGCACCGACGACAGCGTCGTGCGGGTGGCCCGAGTGGCCGGGGCGCGGCGGCCCGCGTTCCTGCGCCGCTCGCGCGGCTATGTCCCGGCGAGCCTCGCCCTGCATGGAGGCGGAACCCCGCGGCCGCTGCTGGCGTGCGGCGCCGAGCTCAAGAGCACCTTCTGCCTGGCCAAGGGGGAGCGCGCCTGGGTGAGCCATCACATCGGCGACCTCGAGAACTACGAGACGTTGTGCTCCTTCACTCAGGGCGTCGCGCATTTCGAGCGCCTGTTCGCCGTGACCCCCGAGGTCGTGGCCCACGACCTGCACCCCGAGTACCTCTCGACCAAGTACGCGCAGGAGCGCGACGGCGTCGAGCTCATCGCCGTGCAGCACCACCACGCTCACCTCGCGGCCTGCCTCGCCGAGCACGGCGAGACCGACCCCGCCCGCCCGGCGCTGGCGGCGATCTTCGACGGGACCGGCTACGGGAGCGACGGGTCAGTCTGGGGCGGCGAGTTCCTGCTGGGGGACCTGGGCGCGTTCTCACGCGTGGGGACGCTCGCCGCGGTCCCGCTGCCCGGCGGCGCAGCCGCAATCCGGCAGCCGTGGCGGATGGCCTGCGCGTGGTTGTGGGCGGCGCTGGGCGACGCCCCGGCGCTCCCGGCGACGCTGACGGGCGCGGTGACGCCGCTCGCGTGGGACCAGATCGGGCGGCTCGTGCAGACCGGGACGGCCTCGCCGCCGACGACGAGCATGGGCCGCCTGTGCGATGCCGTCGGGGCGCTGTGCGGGATCCGGCCCGAGGTCAGCTACGAGGGCCAGGCGGCGATCGAGCTCGAGGCGGTCTGCGACCCCGCCGAGCGCGGCGCCTACGAGATGCCGGTGAGCGAGACCGGCGGGATGGCGGTGATCGACCCGCGGGCGGCCGTGGCCGCCGTCGCCGCAGACGTGGCTGCCGGAGTTGACGTGGGCAGGATCGCCTCCCGTTTCCACACCGGCGTGGCACGCGCCACCGCGGACGTGTGCGTCACGCTGGCCGCGGCCCACCGCGTGCCGCGCGTCGTCCTCTCGGGCGGGGTGTTCCAGAACCGCCGGCTGCTCGAGACGGTCTCGGCCGAGCTGGCCGGCGCCGGCCTGCAGGTGCTCGTCCCCCAGCGGCTGCCCGTCAACGACGGCGCGATCGCGTACGGCCAGGCGGCCGTGGCCGCCGCGACACTGAGGGCACGGTGAGCGAGGAGGCCGCCTCCGTCCGCGAGATCCTGCACCAGCAGGTATTCGTCGGCGGCGCCAACCGGCCCTTCGGAACGCTCACCGCCGACCACGCGCGCGCCCATGCCGACGAGCTGCGCGCCGCCGTCGGCTGGGGACCGACCGCCCGCGTCGCCGGGGTGGCACAGGCGTGGCGGGAGCTCAGCCTGACGCTGGACCGCGCCGGCGCCACCACCGTCGCGGACCTGGAGCCCGACGTGCTCGTCGCCCTGGCCCCGCGGCTCTGGGTGACGCTGCCCGGCTGAGGTACGCTGGCGCCGATGCTCGCGACGGTCCGTGACTGACTCCGTCCCCCACCGCCGCCTGGGCGCCTCCACGCTGGAGGTGTCTCAGATCGCGCTCGGTTCCTGGCGGACGTTCGAGCGGATGGAACGCGCCGACGCCGAGCGCGTCCTCGCTCACGCCCTGCGCCGTGGGATCGACTTCCTCGACGACGCCCGCTATGACGATGAGTCGGGGCAGGCGCCGTTGGCCACCGGGTACTCCGAGGTCCTGTTCGGGGAGCTGTTTCGCGCCGTCGCCGCCGACCGTGACACCGTCACCGTGTCCAACAAGCTGTGGTGGGAGTTCTGGCCCGAGCAGGACGCCGTCACGGAGCTCGAGGGGTCGCTGGAGCGCATGGGGTTTGACCGCCTTGACCTCCTCTACTCCTCCACCCTGCCCGACGCGGTCTCGGTCGGCGTGGCGGTGGAGCAGATCGCGGCGGTGCTCGCCACCGGCCGCGTGACGGCGTGGGGCGTGGTCAACTGGAGCGCCGAGGCGATCGCCCAGGCCGCCGCCGAGGCCGTGCGCCACGGGATCCCGCAGCCGTGCGCGGCCCAACTGCCCTACAGCCTGGCGCGCCTGGACTGGGTCGAGGACCCCGCCATGGACGCGGCCCTCGAAGCGACCGGGGCATCGCTGATCCCCTCCGCGGCGCTGGCCGGCGGCGCGCTCACCGGCAAGTACGCCGAGGGCGTTTCCGGACGGCTCACCGCCGAACTCGCCGACGGGCGCCGGGTCCGCGAGCTGGCCCTGGGCGCCGCGCTGCGCTCGCCCGCACGCCGGCTGCAGACGACGCCGGCGACCCTGGCCATCGCCTTCACGCTGCGCCATCCCCGCGCCGCGAGCACGCTCATCGGGGCGACCGCGCCCGCTCAGATCGACGCGGCGCTGGGCGCAGTGACGCTCGCCGAGCGGCTCGGGCCCGATGAGCTGGCGGCGCTGCGCGCGCTCGCCGAGGCCGACGGGGCGCCCTGACCTCCCGCGCGGCATCGTCACCGACGCTGGCCTCAGAGCACGCCGCCGCGCTTCATGAGAACTCTCTTGGGCCCGCGTCTGGGCCGGAACGGCACTCGTATCATGGGCGCGTGGCGAACATCGTCCTGATCGAGGACGAGCCCGGAATCGTGGATTTCATCGATCGTGGCCTCAGCGTCCATGGTTTCGAGGTCCGGTCGGCGCTCGACGGCGAGAGTGGCTTGGAGCTCGCGCTCGGTGACCATGTCGATCTCGTGGTGCTCGACCTCATGCTGCCCGGCCGCAGCGGGATGGACGTGCTGAGCGACCTGGCCTCCGAGCGCCCCGAGCTGCCGGTGATCGTGCTCACGGCCCGCGGTGAGCTCGAGGACCGCGTCGGCGGCCTCAACGCCGGCGCCGCCGACTATCTGGTCAAGCCGTTCGCGCTCGCCGAGCTCGAGGCCCGGATCCGGGCCCAGCTCCGCGCCGCCCGCCAGGCGCCGGCGACGGTCATCCGCAGCGGCGAGCTGGAGATCGACCTGCTCACCCGGGAGGTCCACATGGGCGGCGAGCTGGTGCGGCTGACCAACACCGAGTTCGACCTGCTCGCCTACTTCATGAACCATCCCGGCCAGGTGCTCAACCGCCGGCAGATCCTGCGCGCGGTATGGGGCTACGGCCACGACCCGGCCACCAACATCGTCGACGTCTACATCGGCTACCTGCGGCGCAAGCTGGCCGTGGGCGGGCGGCCGCTGCCGCTCGTCACCGTGCGGTCCCGCGGCTACCGCCTGGAAGAGGACACGGGATGATCGCCCGCACCAGCGTCCGATGGCGTCTGGTGGCTTGGGTGACAGGAGTGCTGGTCGCCGTCGCGGCGGTGATCTTCGTGGTGGTCTACGAGCAGACCGGTACGGAGCTGCGCGCCGAGGTCGATCAGGACGTCGGCGGGGACCTATCCCAGCTCTCGCAGGCGGTGAAGGGGATGCGGACCCGCCCACCTGACTCACCCGAGCGGCTGCTCGCGCAGGTCGCCGTCTACCTGCGCGGCCAGCCGTTCAGCTCCGCGTCGTCGCTGCTGTTCGCCGCGATTCCCGGCCACGGGGCCACGAGCAACCCGCCGGCGCTGCTGGGCAGCTCCGCGCCCGACAACGGCGAGACGGTGGCCGAGCAGGACGCGGAGAACGCGCTGGGCCGGGCGCTCCTGCGGGCGCCGACGCGGATCACCACCCAGCGGGCCCCGGACATCGGAGAGGTCAGGCTCGACGAGCGGATCATCCACGCCGGGCGCTACGCAGTACGGGTCGGCGCCGGGGAGCCGCTGGCCATCGTCACGCGGGCCCAGCGCAGCATCGTGCGGTCGTTCGTCATCGCGGGAGCCCTGGCCCTGGTCCTGGCCCTGATCGCCTCCTACCTGGCCGGCGCCTCGGTGTCGCTGCCGTTGCGCCGGATGGCACGCGTGGCGGCGCAGGTGGACGACGGCGACCTGCACCCTCGGATGGACACGGCCCAGCTGGCCGGAGGCGAGCTGCGCGTCCTGGCCGAGTCGTTCAATCGCATGCTCGACCGCCTCGCCGAGGCCTTCGCGGCCCAGCGGGACTTCATCGCCGACGCCTCCCACGAGCTGCGCACCCCGCTCACCGTGATCGCCGGGCAGCTCGAGGTGCTCGCGGCCCAGGACCATCCTGCGCCGGCGGAGGTGCGGCGGGTCGAGCGGCTCGTCGCCGCCGAGATCGCGCGGACCTCACGGCTGGTCGACGACATGCTGCTGCTGGCGCGCTCGGAGCGCCGCGACTTCCTCCAGTACCGGGAGTTCGAGCTCGAGCCCTTCGTCGCCGAGCTGTGGCTGGGGGCCCGCATCGGCGAGGAGCGCCGCTTCGAGCTCGGCCCGGTTCCAGATGCCACCCTGACCGCCGATCCCGACCGCCTCGCGCAGGCGCTGCGCAACCTCATCCGCAACGCGGTCGAGCACACCCGCGCGCCTCAGGGCCTGGTGCGGCTCGAGGTGACGGCGCGCCCCGGTCAGATCGTGCGCTTCGTCGTGCTCGACGACGGTCCCGGCATCGACGACGACGAACTGGAGCAGGTGTTCGAGCGCTTCCACCGCACCGATGACGCCCGCAGCCGCAAGACCGGCGGCGCCGGCCTCGGCCTGGCCATCGTGCGGGCGATCGCGCACGCGCACGGCGGGGACGCGCGGGCGGTGGGCGGGGCGGGACCTCATCCGCCCGGCGCCCGGCTGGAGCTCGACCTGCCGCGCCTGCGCCTGGGGCAGGCGAGGTCCGCTGCCGAGCCCGTCGAGCCGGCGGGCAGCGCTGCCGAGTGGCTCCCGGCGCCGGTCGAGGCCGGCGTGGCTAGAGGTCGGCGCCCGCCGTCAGCTGATCCGCCGGACGCGAGCTGAGGAACTCCGTGAGCGCGTCGGCCTCCAACGGCCGCGCGTAGAGGAAGCCCTGCCCCGAGTCGCAGCGGGCGCGCTGGAGGTGCTCGAGCTGTGCGAGGTCCTCGATGCCCTCGCCGAGAGTCTCGAGGTTGAGCGACTTGCCCAGGTCGATGAGGGTCTGGATGAGCGCGGCGGACTCCTTGGAGGAGGCGATGCCCTGGACGAAGGCGCGGTCGATCTTGAGCGTGTCGACGGGGAACTGGCGCAGGTAGGCGAGCGAGCTGTACCCGGTGCCGAAGTCGTCGACGGCGACGCGGACGCCGAGCGCCTTGATCGCGTGCAGACGCCGGGCCGTCGCCTCGGGATCCTTCATCAGCGCGGTCTCGGTGATCTCGACGGTGAGGGCCGACGGCTCGAGGCCCGACTCGGCCAGGGCGCTGCGCACATCATCGACGAGCTCGTCGTGGTCGAGCTGGCGGCCCGACACGTTGACGCTGATCGAAAGGTCATGGCCCCGGGCCCGCCACGTGGCGGCCTGGACGGTCGCGGTGTGCAGCACCCAGCGCCCGATCGCCAGGATCAGGCCGCTGCGCTCGGCGATCGGGATGAAGACGTCGGGCGCGATGACCCCGCGGCTGGCGTGGCGCCAGCGCAGCAGCGCCTCGACGCCGGTGGTGCGCTCGGACTTGAGGTCGAAGGTCGGCTGATAGACGAGGAACAGCTCCTCGGCGGCGAGCGCGTCGGTCAGATCCATCTCCAGGGTGATCCGGTCCTGGGCGGCGGTCTGCATCCCGGACTCGTAGGCGACGTACTGGTTGCGACCGGCCTCCTTGGCCGCATAGAGAGCGACGTCGGCGTCGGCGAGGAGCTCCTCGGCGGTCTCGTGCCGGCCGTAGGCGACGCCGATGCTCGCGGTCACCGTCAGCTCGCGGCCGATCTCCTCGGTCAGATCGTAGGGCTCGCGCAGCACGTCGAGCACGCGCTGGGCGACGAGCTCGGGGCCGGCGTCCAGGGTGCTGGCCTCGAGCAGCACGACGAACTCGTCACCGGCCAGCCGCGCGGCCGTGTCCCCGGCGCGCACCACGGTCTCCAGCCGGGCCGCGACTGCCTTGAGGAAGGTGTCGCCGATCGCGTGACCGAAGGTGTCGTTGATGTGCTTGAAGCCGTCGACGTCGATGTAGAGCACCGCGATGGGCTGCTCGGCCCGACGGGCCCGCGCCAGCATCTGCTCGGCGCGGTCGATTGCCAGGACGCGGTTGGGCAGCCCGGTGAGGGCGTCATGCATCGCCTGATGGCGCAACTGAGTGGTCTTCTCGGCCACCATCACCAGGGCCCGCTCTCGGGACCGCGACAGGGTGAGAATGAGCAGGGAGAGCAGCAGGGTCACGATCACCCCGGCGGCGGCGATGATCGCCCCCTGGACCGCCGGCGTGAGGCCGGAGGCGATCGGCGCCCCGGTGACCGTGATCGTCCACCGGCCGTCGAAGTTCATGACCGTCCGCCTGGCGAGCGAGCCGGTGGCGCGCCCGACCGTGGCCACGTCCACGGACCGGCCGTTGGGATTGGCGTACTGCAGCCGGACGTTGAGCCCCTGGTTGCGGCCGAGAGCCTGCTGGAGCAACGTGTCGACATCGAAGGTGCTGACCACCCAGCCGAGCGTGTTGGCGGTGCGCTCGGCGGGGGTGCGCAGCGCCACTCCGCGGCGGTAGAAGGGGCTCTGGAACAACGTCGTGTGCAGCCACGCCTCGTTGATCGGCTGCAGCAGCACGCGGTCGCTGGCCGCCGCGGCCCACAGCGCCGTCGCCTCACTCGAGCCGACGAAGCTCCGTGGGTCGCACCAGTCCTGCTGGACGAGCCGGGCGGCGATCGAGGGGAGCGGCGCCAGCGCCCCGCTGGCGCCGAGCAGGCAGTAGTGCGGCTGCCCGGTCGGCGCGACGAAGACAATGGAAGAGCCCAGGAGGCGGATCAAGGCGGCGTCGGCGTCGCGGCGCGCCTGGAAACGCACGAGATCCTTGGCGTCGACGACGTTGACGACGGCGCTGCCGATCCCGCCCACCTGGCCCTGGGTGCCCTGCAGCCGGCGGTACCACTGCTCGAACTGGGTCGGCGACATGGCGGGGTTCATCGTCAGGACAGTGCGCAGCGTGGCCACGAAGTTGCTGTCGCGCTGCAGCAGGATGCCCACCGTCGACGTGACGTCCTCGGCCGCGGCGTGGAAATCCTTGCGGTCGTTGGCCTGATCGGCGCGCCCCCACATGACCGCGCTGATCGCCGAGAGGAGCAGCCCGACGACGAGCACCGCGACGGCAGCGCGCACCGCTCGCCGCGATCGGCGGGTGGTGGGCTCCTGGGCTTCGGCGACGGGTTGAACGGGCATGCCCGAATCGGTCATCGCCCGTACAGTCGGCCCGATCCGCCGGGGCTTGAGGCCCGGCAGGCGGTTTCCCTATCCACCCACCATTTCGGGTGGGTGGCCGCGGTTAGTCGCGGCGGATCTCCGTGGGCGCATCGCCGCGGTGCACGGCGGTGGGCTCCTCGACGTCGCGGTGGGCCACCGTCGGCTCCTCGTCGACGCCGCGATCGTCGCGGGCCACCGTCGGCTCCTCGTCGAGCGCGCGATCGTCGCGGTGGACCGCGGTCGGCTCCCCGTCGAGCCCGCGATCGCGGTGCGCCACGGTCGCGTCCTCGTCGGCCACGGCCGCCGGGCGGCGGCTGTAGGCGGCCGGCGCGTTCGCCTCATCGGCCACGACGACGGTGCGCCGGCGGCGCGGTACCAGTGTGTTGAAGAGGAGGATCGCGGCACAGACGGCCCAGCCGAGCTTCGTCCAGCCGTTGGCGGCGGCCATGCCGAGCACGTTGCCGCTGACGAGCGCGATCACCGCGGCCGCGCCGAGGGCGACCCCGACGACCAGGCTCATCGTCTTGGCCAGCAGATGCTGGGCCGCCCCGAAGAGCAGCAGGCTGCCGGCGACGGCGGTGAGCATCGCCGTCCAGCCGTTGGCGCCGAAGAGGCCGAACAGGAAGTCGCCGTCCTTGGTGACGCTCCCGTTGGGGAAGTTGGAGAACGGCGGGAAGGTCCGCGCCTTGTAGAGGAGGTAGAGGCCGACGGCGCTCAGGATGGTGCCGAGGATGAGAGCCGGGCCCCTGGCCAGGCTGATCCCCTTCTCCGTGCGCGTCGTGGTGGGACGCTCGGTGGGATAGGTGCGTGTGCCGGTGGGATTAGCGGTAGCCATGTAATAGACGTACCTCTCCACGTGACACGCGAAACAATGCCTGCGCGGTGACCCGTCGTAGCGGTCTTACACCCGATAGCGGTCCAATGCCTCGCGCCGTGCCAGGGCGTGATCGACGAGCGGCGCGGGGTAGTCGCGCCCGATGCGGCAGCCCGCCCGCTCCTGGACCTCGGGCGGCATCGTCCAGGGCTCGGCGAGGTAGGCGTCGGGCACGTCGGCGAGCTCGGGAACGTAGCGGCGGACGTACTCGCCGGCGGGGTCGAAGCGCTCCTGCTGGCGGCTCGGGTTGAAGATCCGGCGAAATGCGGGCTGTGGGTCGACGCCCACCGAGGCGATCCACTGCCAGTTGCCGTTGTTGGAGGCCTCATCCCCGTCGAGGAGCAGCCGCATGAACCACCGCTCTCCCCACCGCCAGTCGATGCCCAGGTCCTTGGTGAGAAACGAGCCCACGAGCAGGCGGGCGCGATTGTGCATCCATCCCTCGCGCTGCAGCTGCCGCATCCCCGCGTCGACGACGGGGTACCCCGTCTGCCCGTCACACCACGCCTCAAAGCGCCTCTCGGCCCGGCTCCACCGGATGGCCCCCCGGTAGCGATCCTGGAACTCCGAGCGCGCGTTGGCCGGGTGGTGGGCGATCACCTGGGCGTAGAAGTCGCGCCAGCAGAGCTGCCGCCGATAGGCCGCGGCGCCCTCGCCGGCGGGGAGGCGATGCTCCACCTCGCGGGGCGAGACGCAGCCGAAATGCAGGTAGGGCGAGAGCCGGCTCACCGCGTCGCCGGACGGCTGGTCACGGCCCTCGTGATAGGCGCCCACGGCGTCGGCCAGGAAGCGGCGTAGCCGCTCGCGCCCTGCGCGCTCGCCCCCGGGCGCCGGGTCCTGGCACTCCTGGTCGAGGCCGAGGTCGCTGAGCGCGGGCAGGTCACCCGCGGCCACCCGCGGAGGGAGTGGGGGCAGCCGCCGGGGCGCGCCGAGCACATCGCGGCGTGGCTGCGATGCCCAGGCGCGGTGAAACGGCGTGAACACGGTGTAGGGGCCGCCGGCCCGGGTGCGGATCGCGTCGAGGCGATCGACCGCGAACAGGCCGGGATGGACGCAAAACGCCACCGCGCCGCCGAGCGCGTCGTGGACCTGGCGCTGGCGGCGACGCGCGAACGGGCCGACGTCGGCGCTGAGATGTACCTCCCGGGCGCCGAGCTCCGTCGCGAGGGCGGGCAGCTCACGCTGGGGCGGCCCGTGGCGGACGAGCAGGTGGCTGCCCCGATCACGCAACCCCGCGTCGAGCTCGGCCAGGCACTCGAGCAGGAACTGCGTACGCGGGCCGGAGGCGTGGCGCCCGCGGAGCAGTCCGTCGTCGAGGCAGAACACGGGCACCACCACGTCCGCGGAGTCAAGCGCCGCCCGCAGGGCGGGGTGGTCATGCAGGCGCAGGTCGCGCCGGAACCAGACCAGGGCGACGCTGAGCGTCACCGGCCGCCGAGCACGTCCTCGAGCGCGGGCCCGAGCGCGGGGTGACGGAAGCTGTAGCCGGTGTCGCCCAGCCGGACCGGGATCGCGCGCTGGCCGGTGGTGACCATCTCGGCCATCTCGCCGTAGAGCAGCTTGACCGCCGCGCCGGGGACGGGCAGCATGGCCGGGCGGCCGAGCGCGTGTCCGAGGGCCCGGGAAAGCTCGGCATTGGTGACGGGATTGGGCGAGGTGAGATTGACCGGCCCGGACGCCTGCTCGTGGTCGAGGCAGTGCACGAGCCCGCCGACGACGTCGTCGAGATGGATCCACGGCACGTACTGGCGGCCGCCGGCCACCGGGCCGCCGATCCCGAGCTTGAAGAACGGCAGCATCTTGGCCAGCGCGCCGCCGCTCGGGGACAGGACCACGCCCGTACGGGTGCACACGACGCGCATCGCCGAACCGGCCGACGTCGCCTCCCCCTCCCAGGCCACCGTCACCTCGGCGAGGAAGTCATCGCCCGCAGCGGCCTGTTCGTCGATCGGGGCATCGTCGCGGGGGCCGTAGTAGCCCGTAGCCGACTGGGAGACCAGAGTGCGCGGCCGGCCGTCAGGCGGCAACGCCGTCAATGCGCCGACCAGCATCCGGGTGCTGCGCACGCGCGACTCGCGGATGCGCCGCTTGGCGTCCTGCGACCAGCGCTGCGCCACCGGCTCCCCCAGCAGGTTGACCACCGCGTCGGCGCCGGCAAGGGCCTCGGCCGGCGGCGGCGCGCTCTCGGGATCCGGCCAGGCATGGACCTCCGCCCCCTCGCTCAGCACTCGGGCGCCTCGCTCGGGGTCCCGCGACAGCGCGACAACCTGGTCGCCGCGCGCGCTCAACGCATCCGCCAGGGCCAGCCCGAGCGTTCCGGTGGCCCCCGTGATCAGCACTCGCATCGTGTGTCGCTCCTCGTCCGGTCGGCTCGCTCACGCCGTGTTGGGAAAACTTCTACAAGTTGTATCGTTTTCCCATCTCGCGCGCCGCAAACCCAGAGCTCACGACCGCCCAACTGGCGCAGCGCACCGGCCTGAGCCCCGGGACGCTGCGCATGTGGGAGAGCCGGCACGGGTTTCCGGACCCCGCGCGACTGCCCGGCGGCCACCGGCGCTACGCGGAGGCCGACGTCGAGCGGGTTCGCGGCGTGCTGCGATGGCGCGATCAGGGCCTGTCGCTGTCTGCCGCGATCGAGCGCGTCCGCGACCGCCACACGCCGGCCGTGGCCTCCGTGTTCGCGGGCCTGCGCCGCCGCCGTCCCGAGGTGGCGCCCACGATCCTGCCCAAGCCGGCCGTGCTGGCCCTCAGCCACGCCATCGAGGACGAGTACTGCGCCCAGGCGGCCGGCGGAGTGCTGATCGGCTCGTTTCAGCGCGAGCGCTTCTACCGCCAGGCCCAGCGGCGATGGCGCGAGCTGGCCCGCACCGCGGAGCTGGCGGTGGCGCTGGCCGACTTCACCCGCGGCGCCGACCCGGAAGCTGGGCCCATCGAGGTGCCGGTCGACCGCCGCCATGCCCTCGCCCGGGAGTGGGCGGTACTCATCAGCGCCGGCGGAGTTCAGGCCTGCCTGGCCGCGTGGGAGCGACCGTGCCGGGACGAGGTGCCCGACGCCGCCCGGCACTTCGAGGTGCTCTGGTCCTTCGAGCCCGATGTCGTCGCCGAAGCGGCTGACGTGGCGGAGGAGCTGCTCTGGCCGCGCCATCCAAGCGTGGCGGCACGGCTCCGCGTGGCCCGTGAGCGGTCGGCCGCGGATGCCGACCCGGAGTCCGCCCTACGCCAGGGCGGGGCGGTGGCGCAGCGGATGGTCGGCTACCTGGGCCAGATGGTGTCGGGGCCTGGCGAGCCGCGACACAACGTGCGAGGCTGAGCCGGCCCATCTCACCCGCTCATCATCCCCGCCCTGGAGGCGACATGAAGCTCGACGGGTTGCACCACATCACGATGATCACTCCAGACGCGCAGCGCAACGTCGACTTCTACGCCGACCTGCTGGGGCTGCGGCTGGTCAAGACGACCGTCAACTTCGACGCGCCCGAGGCCTATCACCTGTACTTCGGCGACGAGACGGGCAGCCCGGGTTCGATCCTCACCTGGTTTGAGTTCGCCGGCGCTGCCCGCGGCCGCGCGGGCGACGGCATGATCCATACGCTGCAGCTGGGCGTGGCCGCCCCGGCGGCGCTCGACTTCTGGGCGGGGCGACTGGAGGCCGCGGGCGTCCCGTGCGAGCGCGACGACGTCACAGTGCGCTTCGCCGACCATGACGGCCTGGCGTTCGAGCTGGTGGTGGCCGCTGCTCAGAACCCGCCGCTGCGCGCCGTCGATCCCGAGGTGCCGGCCGAGCACGCCCTGATCGGCCCCCAGGGCGCGCGCGCGTACGGTCGCTCCCCCGCGTCGCCGGCCCCGCTGCTCACCGAGACGCTCGGTTTCGACGCGCGCGGCGAGGGCGGGTATCGGCTCGCCGGCGAGCACCGGCGGTTTGACTGGGCCTACGACGACCCGCCGGCCGAGCCCGGGCGCCAGGGCGCGGGCACGGTCCACCACATCGCCTGGGCCTGCCCCGACACCGAGCAACTGGACTGGCAGCGGCGGGTGCGAGAGGCCGGCGCGATGGTCACCGATGTCCGCGACCGCGACTATTTCACCTCGATCTACTTCCGCGAGCCCCGCGGGATCCTGTTCGAGATCGCGACCCTCTCCCCCGGGTTCGCCGTCGACGAGGACCCCGACCACCTCGGCGAGGCGCTCAAGCTGCCGCGCATGCACGAGCACCTGCGCCCCCAGTTGGAGCGGACGCTCACGCCGCTGGTCAACCCGCGGGCCCGGCGCCGGGCGATGCAGGCCTGACCGCCGCGGGCGTGCCGGCGGGCCCCTCGCGCGCGTGGACCAGGATCACCTCGCCCGCGCACAGCGCCGCCATGAGCGCGGCGAGACCCGCGCCGATGACCCACGCCGGCAGCCCGCCCCCGGCGGCGAAGAGGACCAGCATGGCGAGCGCCACGAGCAGCCGGCCGTAGGAGTGTTCGCCCAGGATCCGCAGGCGGAAGGCGGCCAGCCCGGCGAGGTAGACCGCCGGTCCACCGCACAGGGCCAGACGACCGGCGGCGGGCATCGGGGCCGAGACCGAGTTGGGAACGACCAGCTTGACGCCGGCGGCGAAGATGATGATCCCAGCGACGATGATCAGGTGCATGTAGCTGTAGCCGTCGGCGGCGGCGAGCACCGGATCGTCGTGGACACGCAGGCGCTCCTGGGCGTGCTCGGCGGTCCGATCGAAGTACGTCCACCACATCCCGACCGCAATCAGAAGGGGCAGCGTGGAGCCGATCACCAATCCGGTGGTGAGGTGGCGCTCCGCGATGCCGACGCCCACATCGAGAATCGACTCGCCGATGCAGATGATCACAAACGCCCCGTAGCGCTCGGCGAAATGAGCCACGGCGACCTGCTGGAGCCCGCGCAGCCGCTCGCGGGTCAGCCACGCGGGGCCGGCGTAATCGATCGCGATCGCCAGCAGCCACAGCGCCACGCGCAACCAGCCATGGGCCAACGCACCGAGGAGGAGCAGGACCATCCCGATGACGACGGTGACGGCGAAGCTCAGGATGGCGGCTCGCCCGGCATTGCCGCGGCGCGCGGCGTCGGCGTAGACCCCGAGGTGCAGAAACCGCACCAACGCGTAGGCGACGGCGAACAGCAGCGCGCTGCTCCCGAACGCGTGGGGTACCGCCAGCCCCACGACGAAGACCAGCACCATGCCCACCAGCAGGCACGCCCGCAGCATCCGCGACTGCTCCTCCTGCGCGTTGGCCGCCCACACGAACGCCGACCACGCCCACCACACCAGGGCCAGGACGAGCATCGCCTCCCCCAATCGCGCCCAGCTCGTCTCGTGCGCGAGCAGCGTCGTCACCTGGGTGACCGCGAAGACGAAGACGAGGTCCCACAGCAACTCGACCGGGGTCGTCCGCCGCTCGGCCGCCGGGTCCGCCGGCGTGGGCGCGGGCCGCTCGTCGGCCGGGTCCTGTGCCACCGTGGCGTCGCTCACTCACACCAAGTATCGCGGCGCCGGGGGCGCGCGCCTGATTGGATACCGCGCCTGAGAAGACAAGTCGAGGCGAGGAGGAGTCGATGGCGCAGCGGGCGGCGATCGTGACCGGAGGTTCAAGCGGGATCGGATTGGCGATCGCGCGCATGCTGGTGGAGGAGGGCTACGGGGTGACCATCGCCTCCCGGCGCCCGGAGAAGCTGGCCGAGGCGGCCGAGCAGCTGGGGGCCGACGGTGGCGAGGTGGCCCACGTCGCCGGCAACATGGCTTCCGAGGAGGTCGTAGCTCAGGTGGTGGCCGAGCACCGCGAGCGCTTCGGGCGCCTCGACGTGCTGGTCAACAACGCCGGCGTGGGCGTGGGCGCGCCCGTCGCTGACATCGAGACCAAGCGCCTGGACATGCAGCTGGCGGTGAACCTGCGCTCGGTCATCCTCTTCTACCGCGAGGCCGCCCCGCTGCTGCGTGCCGCCGGCGCCGAGCACCGCAATGCGCTGGTGGTCAACACGTCATCGATCTCCGGCAAGGACGGCGAGCCGTGGCTGTCGGTCTACTCGGCCACCAAGGCCGCGGTGGTCGGCTTCACCGAGTCGATGAACAAGGAGCTGGGGCAGGAGGGCATCAAGTCCACCGCACTGTGCCCGGCCTTCGTCGACACCCCGATGACCGACTTCATCAAGCAGAGCATCGCCGCGGACAAGATGATCCGGGCCACCGACGTCTCGGAGGCGGTGCGCATGCTGCTGCGCCTCTCCCCCGGCTGCGTGATCCCGGAGATCATCTTCCAGGCCCCCGGCCGGGTGCCGTCGGAGCTGCCGGTCTAGCGGCCGCGAGGCGACGGTCGCGCTGAGCCGCGGCCAGTTCCTGGGCGGGGACCTCCTCTCCCAGCAGGCTGGCCTCGAGGTGGGAGCGGAGGATGAGCAGTTCGCGCTCGGTGGCCCGGCGGGCCTGGGCCTTCCTCTGGCCACGGAAGGCGACGGCGTCCCACGCCTGCGCGAAGGCGATCTGGCTGGTCCGGCCCCCGTGTCGATGCGCCGCCAGCATCGGACAGATCCCGTCGCCCGTGGAGTAGGCCCCGACGATGATGTCGTGGGCCGCGAGCCCCTCCAACATGGCGACGCGGGTGTGGCGGGGCAGGCGGTCGATCGCCTGTCGCAGGTCCTCGATGGTCGCTCGGCGGCGGGTTCGCATAGCCTGTGCCGCCCGATCGGTGAGCGGCCGGGCCACTGTAACCGGCGCCGTCGAGGCCCTCAAGCGATCCCCTGGCGACGAAAGGAACCTTGCACATGAAGCTCGGAGTGAACGTTGGCTACTGGGGCTTCGGCATGGGCCCCCAAGAGCAGCTCGACGTGGTCCAGGAGGCCGAGCGGCTGGGCTATGACTCCGTGTGGGCGGCCGAGGCCTACGGCTCGGACGCCGCGACCGTGCTGGCCTGGCTGGCGGCGGGGACGACCACGATCAAGCTGGGCTCGGCCATCTTCCAGATGCCGGGCCGGTCGCCGGCGATGACGGCGATGACCGCGGCGACCATCGACGAGCTCTCGGGGGGACGGATGGTGCTGGGCATCGGCTCGTCGGGCCCCCAGGTGGCCGAGGGCTGGCACGGACAGCGCTTCGGCCGCCAGCTGCAGCGCACGCGCGAGTACGTCACCGTGGTGCGCAAGGCCCTGGCCCGCGAGCGTCTGGAGTTCAAGGGCGAGACGCTGGAGCTGCCGCTGCCCGACGGTCCCGGCAAGGCGCTGAAGCTGATGATCACGCCCGTGCAGGCGCGGATCCCCATCTACCTGGCGGCGATCGGCCCCAAGAACACTGCCCTGGCCGGCGAGATCGCCGATGGCTGGATCCCCACCTTCTTCTCCCCCGAGTTCGTCGACGACTTCCGCGAGCTGCTCCAGGAGGGCGCCGACCGCACCGGTCGCTCGCTGGACGGCTTTCAGATCGCGCCCACCGTGTCGGCCTTCGTCACCGACGACCGGGAGCTGGGACGCAACATGATGCGACCGGGCCTCGCCCTCTACGTGGGCGGCATGGGCTCGCGCAAGCAGAACTTCTACAACAACCTGGTGCAGCGCTACGGCTTCGAGGACGCCGCCCGAACCGTCCAGGACCTCTACCTGGAGGGCAAGAAGGAGGAGGCCGCCGCGGCGCTTCCCGACGAGCTGATCGACATGGTCTCCCTGTGCGGGCCGCCCGACGTGGTCCGTGATCGGATCGCCGCCTTCCGCGACGCCGGGGTGGGCACGCTGATGGTGATGCCGATGGCGTTCACGCGCGAGGACCGGATCGCGCAGCTGCGAGCGGTGGCGGAGCTGGCGGCCTGAGCGGTGACCGAGCCCGCACCGTGAGCGGGCGCGCCCCGCTCCGGATCTTCCTGGGCGCCTTCGGCCAGCCCGGCCACGCCTTCCCCATGCTGGCCCTGGGCGCCGAGCTCGCCGCGCGGGGCCACGAGGTCACCTACGAAACCTGGAGCCGGTGGCGCGAGCCCGTCGAGGCGCACGGGATGCGATTCCTCGCCGCGCCGGAATACCCCACCTTCCCGACCTCCGACCAGCCGCTGGGCCCGTATGAGGCGGTGGTCAGGGCCACCGCCGACACCCGCCCGGCGCTGGCGGCAGCACGCCCCGATGTGGTGGTCCACGACATCCTCACGCTCGCCCCCGCGCTGGCCGGAGAGCTCGAGTCCGTCCCCGTGGCCACGCTCATCCCGCACGTCTATCCGGTGATGGAATCCGGGTTTCCGCCCTACGCCTTCGGGGCGCGCCTGCCCCGGACGGCCGCCGGGCGGAAGCTGTGGCGCGCCTTGGACCGTCCCGCGCGCTCCGGCCTCGAGCGCGGTCGCTCAGAGCTCAACCATGCCCGCCGGCAGCTCGGGCTGGCGCCCGTGGACCGCGTGCACGGCGGCCTCAGCACACAGCTGACGATGGTGGGTACCTTGCCCCAGCTCGAGTACCCGCGGCGCTGGCCCGACCACGTGCACGTGGTGGGACCGCTGATGTGGGAGCCCCCGTGTGCAGAGGTGCAGCCCCCGCCGGGCGACGCGCCGCTGGTCCTGGTGGCGCCCTCGACCGCCCAGGATCCCGAGCACCGGCTGCTGCAAGCGGTCCTGGCCGGGCTGGCCCGGGAGGACGTGCGCGTGCTGGCGACGTGGAACCGGCGCCCGCTGCCCGGCCCGGTGCGCGTCCCCGCCAACACCCGGCTCGTGGAGTGGCTCTCCTACGCCCAGACGATGCCCCGGTGCGCGCTGGTCATCTGCCACGCCGGTCACGGCACGCTGGTTCGGGCCCTGGCGTCCTCGTGCCGGGTTCTGGCCGTGCCGCACGTCGGCGACATGGCTGAGAACGCCGCCCGGCTGGACTGGGCGGGCGCGGGCGTCCGGCTCCCCTGGCCGCTGCTCACGCCCGCCACCCTGCGCCTGGCCGCGCGGCGGGCGCTGGGGCGCCCGAGTCTGGGCGAGCGGGCGGCGCAACTGGGCGCGTGGACGGTCGGCCATCCCGCTCCGGCGCGAGCCGCCGACCTCGTCGAGGCGCTCGCCGCGCGCTGACCGCACCCGGTCGCCCGGCACCCTCCGGCTGGCCCGCACCCGGTCGCCCCGCACCCTCCGGCTGGCCCGCACCCGGTCGCCCCGCACCCCCGCGTCACCCAAAACTCACCTTCGCTCGCGAGCTTTTGGGGCTTTGTGCAGGCTTGAGCAGCCATCGTCATCGCACGTCCGTCGAGTAGCAGATTGAGACACCAAATTACGGAGTAACACGATGTAGGAGATCAACAACGGGCACTTCAGAAAGGACGTCATGACGCGTCTCACCTATCGACTTTCGCTTGCCCTCGCCCTCGGGGCGGTGGGCCTTTGGTCGGTCTCATCCGCGACCGCCGCCACCAAGACGGTCACCCTGAAATCCACCAAGGGCGACCAGGCGACGATCACGCTCAACAAGCAGACCAAGAACGCGCTCAAGAAGAACCACATCGCGTTCAAGACCAACAAGCCCGCCACACGCAAGGGCAACAACACCAGCTTCCCCGAGAAGTCGGGCAAGTGGAACTTCGCCAACACCAGCGGCAACGTCGCCTACAACGGCGTCACCCGCTTCGTGCGCGGCAAGCGGTCGGTCAAATTGACCAAGCTCGCCTTCACGCGCACGGTCAAGGGCAAGAAGTCCACTGCCACCCTCACCGCCGTCTTCGGCAAGAAGAAGGCCACGCTGCTCACCCTCACCGGGAAGATCAAGGTGAAGATGAAGGGCGCGAAGGAGACCGTCTCCGGCTTCACCGCCAAGCTGTCCAAGAAGGCCGCCTCCCTGCTGAACTCCGGCCTCAAGCACACGACGTTCAAGGCCAACCAGAAGGTCGGGTCGTTCGCCCTGACCCTGAGCAGCCGCGCGACGCTCGTCACCGAGCCGCTTCCCCCCGGCGCGCCCGGCGTTCCCGGCACCCCCGGCGCCAACGCGGCGGGCGTCGGGTTGGCGTTCACGCCGGCGTTCGAGAGCGCCCTGGGCTCCAGCGGACTGAGCGTCACGCCCCTGGGCCCGGCCGCCAACTCCATTCTCGGCGGCCTCAGCGGAGTCACCCTGCCCCTGGGCAACGACACCGGCGTGACGGTCCCGGGCGTCGGTGGCGCCCCGGCGGCCAGCGCCGGCTTTGACAACGGCACGCTGAGCGCTTCGGTCCCGCTGGCCGGCGGCGTTCAGCTGAGCAACGGCACCGCCAGCGCGACCCTGACCGACCCCGTGCTCTCGATCGGGACCGGCACCGACGGATCGTCGGGCCTGTTCTTCTCACTCAACGGCGGGCCCGAGGTCAAGTTGTTCGACATCGACACCGCCAAGCTCGAGGCGGCCGCCCTCCCCGGCGGGGTCCTCGATCTCAACGGGCTGCTGGCGGAGCTCTCCAGCGAGCTCTCCGGGACGATCAACCAGCTGGCCGGCCAGCAGATCGCCTCGCCCGGGCAGGCCGTCGGCCTCCTGAGCACGATCGTTCCCTCGTCGGCGGCGGTCCCCGGCTCCTAAGCGGCAGGAACCGAACCGTCACAGCAGATCGCCGGGGCGGCCCATGGGTCGCCCCGGCGTTTCACGGGACGGTTCGAATGGGCGCGGGAGCTCCGGGGGTGGGACTCGAACCCACAACATTTCGGTTAACAGCCGAACGCTCTGCCATTGAGCTACCCCGGATCAAGGGTGTATTGAGCTGTCCTCTGCAGGTCGCTCGCCACTTTACTCGGAAGCACGGCGGCGATCTTTAGCGGGACAGTGCTCAGAGGGTCTTCTCGAGCCGGGCCACGGCGTCGCGGTACGCGTCGCGGACCACCTCGCGCTGGTGGGCGAGATCGCTCGTACCCGCACCCTCGGCCCGGGCGCGGATGATCGCACGCTCCAGGCGGTCGAGGTCGAGGATGAGTCGCGCGTGCTCCAGCCGGTCGGCACTGGGGTCCGGGACGCGTCCGGCGAGCTCGACCAGGCCGCCGATGGTCCGGGCGAACTCCTCGTCGTCGCCGGGCAGGTCGGCCAGCGGAGCCCGGAGATGCCCCGCCAGGTGGCGGGCGGCGCGACGCAGCGCGGTGCTGGTGAGAGCCTCGTCGACGTCAAGGTCGGCCAGGACCGTGGCCCCGACGTCGGGCACCGCCAGGCACAGCGCGAGGAAGAGGCGCTCGCCGCGCACCGCCTGCCCCGGCCCGACGGCCACCTCGCCCCCCGCAGGCCCGGCCGGGGCCGACCCGTTTCCAGGACGGCCTGAGCCCACCAGTCCTCCTGCCGAGCCTCCGCTGCTCAGCAGCGTGGCCAGGCGACCCTCGGTCAGCTCCAGGCGTCCGGCGACGCGGCGCACCAGGTCGTCGCGCAGGACGCTGGCGCCCAGCTCGTTGAGCACGGGGCGCAGCTCGGACAGCGCCCGGTCGCGGCCCTCGGCGCTGCGGGTGTCGGCGCGGTCCAGGATGCGCGCCACATTGAAGACGACGAACGGCGTTGAGCTCTGCACCAGTGAGCGCAGGGCATCGGCCCCGTCGCGCTCGATGAGGTCGGCGGGGTCGGTCCCCTCGGGCAGCGGGACCACGCGCAGTTCCAGATCGCGTCCGGCGGCCAGGCGGGAGGCGCGCAGCATCGCATCCTGGCCGGCCCGGTCAGCGTCCAGGCAGAGCTCCAGGATCTTCACCACGCGCTCGAGCTCGCGGATCTGCTCCTCGGTGAGCGAGGTGCCCATGATCCCCACGGCGTTCCGGATCCCGGCCTGGTGCAGGGCCAGCACGTCGGTGTAGCCCTCGACGAGGATCATGCGGCCCGCCTTGGCAGCGGGTGCCCGCGCCAGGTCGATCCCGAACAGGACCTCACGCTTGTGGTAGAGCTCGCCGTCGGAGGTGTTGAGGTACTTCGCGCCCCCCTGGTTTTCTCGCATCCGGCGAGCACCGAAGCCGTGCACCCGCCCGCGGGCGTCGACCGCCGGGAACATGATCCGTTCGCGGAAGCGGTCATACACGCTGCCGGGGCGATTGCGCGAGCGCTGGGCCAGGCCCGTCGCCAGCAGCTCATCGTCAGAGTACCCCGCCCGCCGGGACGCCAGCAGTACGCGGTCCCAGGCGCTGGGGGCGTAGCCGACGCGGAACTCCTTGAGCGTCTCCTCGGTCAGGCCGCGCCCCAGCAGATAGGCGCGCGCGTCCTGCGCCTCGCCGGCCTCCCACAGGTAACGGGCGTAGTAGGTGGTCACGCGGTCAAGCAGAGAATGCAGGCGCTCGCGCCGCTGGCGACGCGCCGCCGCGCCGGGATCCTCGTCCTCGGTCTCGAGCTGCACGCCGAAGCGGTCGGCCAGCGACTCCATCGCCGCCTTGAAGTCCAGCCCCTCGGTCTGCATGACGAAATCAAACGGGTCCCCGGACTCCTGGCAGCCGAAGCAGTGATAGTGCTTCTCGTCGGGCCGGACGTGGAAGGACCCGGTCCGCTCGTCGTGGAACGGGCAGACCCCGAAGTAGCTGTTGACCCCTGCCCGGCGCAGCTCGGTGCGCGTCGAGATCAGCGCCAGCATGTCCACGGCGGTGAAGACCCGGTCGCGCGAGTCGGCGGTGTAGCGGCTCACTGGGCGAAGGAGTCCGGGACGCTGAGCTGCTCGAAGGCCCGAATGCAGAAGCGATCGGTCATGCCGGCCAGGTAGTCGGTGACGCGCGTCGAGAGATCGCCGTCCGGGAGCGAGGCCGGGATCTCCTCCGGATGGTCACAGTAGTAGGCGAACAGGACATCGATGACCCGGTTGATCTTCACGTGCTCGCGCGTGGCCACCGGCCCCAGGTAGACGCGCTCGAACATGAACGCGCGCAGCTCGGACATGGCCCCGCCGATGACCTCGCCCTGGAGGATGTCACCCGCGGCCTCGGAGTGTTCGACGAGGTCGTGCACCAGCTGATCGATCCGCCGCTCGCCGGTCTCGCCCAGGATCGCGATCGGGCCGGCGGGCAGGTCGCCGGTGGACAGGACACCTGCGCGCACCGCGTCGTCGATGTCGTGGTTGATGTAGGCGACGCGGTCCATGAGCCGCACGATCTTGCCCTCGAGCGTCGCCGGCTGGGCGGAGCGGCCCGAGTGGCTGACGATGCCGTCGCGGACCTGCTGGGTGAGGTTCAGGCCGCGCCCGTCGCGCTCGAGCGTGTCGACCACGCGCAGCGAGTGCTCGTAGTGGCGAAAGCCGGTCCCGAAGCGGTCGCGCAGGCAGCGATCAAGGGCGTCCTCGCCGACATGGCCGAACGGCGAGTGGCCGAGGTCGTGGCCGAGCCCGATGGCCTCGCACAGGTCCTCGTTGAGGGCCAGCGCGCGGGCCACGGTCCGCGAGATCTGGGTCACCTCGAGCGTGTGGGTCAGCCGGGTGCGGTAATGGTCGCCGGTGGGCGCCACGAACACCTGGGTCTTGTCCTTGAGGCGGCGAAACGCCTTGCAATGGACGATCCTGTCGCGGTCGCGCTGAAACGGCGTGCGCAGGCCGCAGTCGGGCTCGGGCTGGCGGCGCTGCGCCGGGTACGAGCGCGTAGCCAGCGGGGAGAGGTCGGCCTCCTCCCGGGCGCGGATGCGCTCGGCGTACCGGTCGGCAACCGGCCCGGTCGGGTGCGGGTGACCCGGAGTCATCGTCTGCTCGCTCACACACCGATTCTGACACCGCGCCGGGCGGCGCCGGGCGGGCGGGACAGATTCGGCGGCGCCGAGACCGGTCAGGCGGCCAACAGCGGGCGCAGGCGCACCTGGGCATGGTGCTCGGCGGTGTCCCCGATCGCCCGCTCCACCTGGCGCAGGGTCCGCTCAGAGCCGTCGGGCGCCCGGGCGAGCGGCGACCCGAGCGCGCTGACCAGGAACGCATAGGCGTCCTCGGAGAGCGAGAAGGCCGCAGCCTCACAGGCGTTACAGACCACCCCGCCGGCGGCGCCGGAGAACCCGCTGAGGTGCTCGGTCTCCCCGCACACCGCGCAGGCGGCGAGCTGGGGCACGATGCCCGCCGCCAGCAGCAGCTTCAGCCGGAACGCGAGGCCGTTGCCCGGCCGCGCGTGCACCGGATCGGACTCGAGCAGGCCCAGCTCGTTGGCCAGGAGCCGGAAGACCTCGGGATGGGGATCGGCGGTCTCGAACAGCCGCGTCACCGCGTCGCAGGCCCGCGCCGCGGCATCGAGCGTGGCGGCGTGCTCGCGCAGCCGTCCATGAGCGGCGACGGTGTCCACGCCGGTGACGGTGAGCAGCTCGCTGCGTCCCTCGTGCAGCACCGCGCGGACGTGGAAGAACGGCTCGAGGCGAGCGCCGAACCGGCTGCGCGCGCGGCGGGCGCCCTTGGCGATCGCGCTCAGGCGACCACGATCCGGGGTATAGAGATGAAGGATGCGGTCCGCCTCGCCGTAGCGGATCGACCGCAGCACGATCGCCTCGGTCCTCACCGGACCGGGCATCGCGCGCTCCCAGCTATATTTAATGAAGCTATGAAGCCGGTCACCGTCTACACCACTGATTTCTGTCCGTACTGCTCGAGCGCCAAGACCCTGCTGGCAAAGCGCAAGATCGAGTACGAGGAGATCAATCTGGCACGCGACCCGGACGGTCGCTCCAAGCTCTCTGAGCTCACCGGGATGATCACCTTCCCCCAGATCGTCATCGACGGGGAGACGCTGGGCGGGTTCCAGGAGCTGCTGGCCGCCGACCGCGCGGGCACGCTCTCAGAGCTGCTTGCCGCCTGAGGCGGCGCCCGTCCCCACTCGCCCCGCCGCCCGGCCCGACCGCGCGCGCGGCCGAGGCTGACAGCGCTCGCACACGTAGGTCCCGCGCCCGCCGACCACGAGCTTGCGGATCGCCGTCCCACACGCCGGGCAGGGCTGACCTTCGCGCTGGTGGACGCAGAACAGGTCCTGGAAGGACCCCTGGGCCCCGTCGACGTGGCGAAAGTCATCGATCGTCGCCCCCTTGGCGTCGATCCCGGCGGTGAGCGCGTGCTCGATCGCCTCGCGCAGGGCCTCGAACTGCGCTGCCCGCAGCGAGCCGGCCGGGCGCAAGGGGTGGATGCGCGCCCGGAACAGCGCCTCGTCGGCGTAGATGTTGCCGACGCCGGCGATGCGGCGCTGGTCGAGCACGAACGACTTGATCGGCGCCGTCCGCCCCCGCGCTTGGTCGCGCAGATGCGCGGCGGTGAATGCCGGGGTCATCGGCTCGATCCCCAGGCGCAGGCTCAGGTACGCGTCGCGCGCCTCGGCGCCGGTGACGAGATGGCCGGTGCCAAAGCGCCGCGGGTCGTTGTAGACGAGGCGGTGCCCGCCGTCCAGGGTGAAGCGCACGCGGGTGTGCGGCGGATCGACCGGCGGATCGAACAGCAGCGCGCCGGTCATGCGCAGGTGCATGATCAGGTGGCGCTCGCCGGTAAGCCGCCACACCAGGTACTTGCCCCAGCGGCCCACCTCCTGCACCATGCGCCCGCGCAGCTCGTCCTGCATGGGCCCCGGCGCATCGGGTCGGGTCCAGCGCCGGTCGAGGATCTCCACCTCGTCGAGCGTGCGCCCCTCCAGGTGGGGCGCCAGCTGGCGGCGGATGGTCTCGACTTCGGGGAGCTCGGGCACGGTCTCTATTAAAGGACGCCGTGCGCGCTACAGGAACGAGCGCCCGGGCAGGTCCGGGGCGTCCGCGCCGGCGGCCACCCACGCCAGCACGCTGGCCCCGACGTCGGCGAGGACCCCGTCGTGGCGGCGGCCGCGGTGCCCGGCGAAGCGGGCCAGCAATGGCGACCGCTCCCGCGTGTGGTCGGTGCGCGGCGAGGTCAGGTCGCAGCCATGATCGGCGGTCAGGACGAGGAGGTCGTCGGCGCGCAGTAGCGCCAGCCATCGCGCCACCTGTTCGTCGATGCGACGCAGCGCCCCGGCGAAGCCGTCGAAATCGTGGCGGTGGCCGTAGACCTGGTCGGTCTCGATCAGGTTGGTAAAGACGAAGCCGCGGTCGAGCCCGGCGATGAGCTCGGTGGTCTCGTCCAGGGCGCGCGCGTTGGTCGCACCCGGGTGCTCGACGTCGATGCCCACACCGGCGAACAACTGGCCCACCTTGCCCACGGAATGGACCGGGACGCCGTGGCTCTGGACCTCCTCGAGATAGCTGCGCACCGGTGGGGCCAGGGCGTAGTCACGCCGGCCGTCGGTCCGTTCAAACGCGCCGTCGGCTCCGGCAAACGGCCGCGCGATCACCCGGCCGACGGCGTGCTCGCCGGTCATTCCGGCGCGGACCCGCCGGCAGATGTCATAGAGCTCCTCCGGCGCGACGACGTCGACGTGGGCGGCGATCTGCAGCACGGAGTCCTGGCTGGTGTAGACGATGAGCGCACCCTGGGCGACGTGCTCGGCGCCGAAGTCCTCGATCGCCGTCAGGCCGTTGTCGGGGCGGTTGCAGATCACCCCCCGGCCGCTGGCGCCGCGGACGATCTCGATCACTTCGGCGGGGAAGCCGTCGGGATAGGTCGGCGGCCGCCGGACCGAAGCGACGCCCATCAGCCCCCAATGCCCGGCGGTGGAGTCCTTGCCCGGGCCAAGCGGGTCAAGCCGGCCGTGTACCACCGGCGCCTCGGCCGGCGGCAGCCCGGACAGCGCGAGGATCGAACCCAGCCCCAGCTCCTGGAGCACGGGCAGCTCCAGCCCCCCGAGGTGCTCGGCCAGATGGGCCAGGGTGTTGGTGCCGGCGTCGCCGTACTCAGCGGCGTCCTCCGCGGCGCCGACGCCACAGGCGTCGATGACGACGACAAACGCCCGTCTCATCGCTCGCTCACGGGCCCGGATCCGGTGCGCACACGAGGATTCTGGCAGCCCATGTCGGCGCCGTCCCGTCCGGCCCAGGCGCCGATCGTGCTCACGTGGCTAGTCCTCGCCCTCCCAGTAGTCGACCGGCTCCAGGCGCGCGACCACGCCCAGCCCCCGCACGGCCACCTTGCCCGACCGCGGGAAATAGCAGAGGTCCCCGGGCTCTCGACTGCCGTAGGCCAGGAAGGTGAGCTCCTCCTCAGCCGCAGCCCGGAAGGTGTGGGCCACCCCCGTCCCCGCCGGACGGCTGATCACGTGCCCCGGGCCCACCGGGATCTCCTCCTCGCCCAGCAGCATCACGCCGGATCCGGACAGGATCACGAACAGCTTCTCCTCCAGCGTGTGGCACTGCTCGGGGTGCGCCAGCTTTCCCGGTGCGACCCGCACCCAGCTGAGGGCCGAGATCTGCGCTCCGGCGGCGTGACCGAGCTGGCGGCGCTCACGACCCACGCGCGGGCGGTTCACCACGTCGGCCTCGACCTCGTCGAGCCCGACGATCGTGCGGGGCCGCCGGCCGGGCCCGGGCGGGAGCTCCGGCGGGCCGAGCTGGCCCTCGCGCACGAACTGGATCGGCGTCCCGTCAGGCGGACCGGCGGCCGACTCCACGGCTCGTCCGCCGAGCGTCGAGAGGCCCAGCCGGGGCAGGCGGAGCGCCTCGTCGTAGGCGCGGCCGCCGAAGGCGAGCACGTCGAGCGGCTCCTCGGTGGCGTGCACGGTGTGCTCGCCACGCCGGGCCAGGTAGACGATGCAATCGCCGGCGCCGATCGCCGCCGTGCGCCCGCGCTGCCACGAGATCCCGGAGCCGCCGAGCACATAGAAGATCTCCTCCGACCGCCCGTGCTCGTGCGCCGGGGTCGACCAGCCGCCGGGCTCGATCTGGATCCGGCGCACCCCGATCGCCTGCGAGCCCGCGGCCTCGCCCAGCATGGTCCAGCGGTTGCGCAGGTGCCCGAGGTCGTACTCGCGTGACGGGGCCTCGTCGAAGTGCGTGAGCCCCACCACCACCGCCCTACCGCTCGCCAGCGCCGCCCGGGGACGCGGCAGGCGCGCGCGCCGGTGACCCGGCGGGGGTGCGCGGGCCGATCTGGGCCCGCGGATGGGCGTCGAAGTAGACGTCGCGCAGGCGGTCGGCGGACAGGTGGGTGTAGATCTGGGTGGTGCCGATGTCGGCGTGGCCGAGCATCTCCTGCAGCGAGCGCAGGTCACAGCCGCCCGCCAGCAGATGGGTGGCGAAGGTGTGGCGCAGCGTGTGCGGGCTCATCCGCTGCTCCAGCCCCGCACCGCGGGCGTGGGTCTGGACGATCCGGTACAGCCCCTGGCGCGAGAGGCCGGCGCCGCGCAGGTTGACGAACACGTGGGGCTCGTCGCGCAGGCCCACCAGCCGGGGTCGCCCCTGGGCCAGGTAGGCCGTGAGCGTCGCCACCGCCTTGGAGCCGATCGGGACCAGCCGTTCCTTGGAGCCCTTGCCCCGAGCGCGTAGCATCCCCGCCTCCAGGTCGATCTCCGAGAGCTCGAGCGTGATCGCCTCCGAGGCCCGCAGGCCGCAGGCGTACATCGTCTCCAGCAGCGCCCGGTCGCGCAGCGCCGCCGGCGACGTGCCCCGGGGTTGGGAGAGCAGGCGGTTGACCTCGTCGCGGCTGAGCACCTTGGGCAGGCGGCCGCGGGACCGCGGCGGGCGCAGCTCGGAGGTCGGGTCGTGATCGATGATCTGCTCGCGGCGCAGGTGGCGGTAGAAGGAGCGCAGGCAGGCGATCTTGCGCTGCAGCGTGGCCGGCGCGACCGGTGGCTTGCCGTCATGCCCGTCGGCCAACTCGGACACGAACGCGGCCAGGTCAGCGGGGGTCACCTGCAGCGGATCGCGGTCGCGGCGCGCCAGGAACAGGCCGAGCTGCTGTAGGTCGGAGCGGTAGGCCTCCAGGGTGTTGCGCGACAGTCCGCGCTCGAGCTCCAGCGCGGCCAGGAACTCCAGCGTCAGGTCGGTGAGCCGGCGCTGGACCGGGGATGCCTCCGCGATGACCATATGCGACCGTATTCGCGCCGCCGCACGGCGTCTCCTGCGGCTGGGCGTGCTCTGTCAGGCGCCGGCGAAACGCCCGCGCCGGCGCTCGCCGGCGAGCCAGAGCAAAGCGATCAGCGTCTTGGAGTCCTCTGACTCCGCCAGCGCCCCATCGAGGTCATCCAGCGGCCAGGGGACGATCTCGATGCGCTCGTCCTCGTCAGCGGCAGCCGGCTGCGCGGCGTCGTCCAGCCCGGTGGCCAGGAACAGCCACACGCGCTCGTCGCTGAAGCCCGGACTGGTGTAGAAGGCCTTTATCTCCTCCCACGACTCCGCGTCCTTGTCGATCTCCTCGACGAGCTCGCGCTGGGCGCAGGCCAGCGGCGCCTCGCCGGGGACGTCGAGCTTGCCGGCGGGGATCTCCAGCGACGCCGTCATGCCCGCCGCCTCGCGCGGCTGGCGGGTGAGCCACACGTGCGAGTCGTCGACGGCGAGGATCCCCACCGCCCCGGGGTGCCAGACCTTGTCGCGGGCGACCACCGCTCCGTCGGCGTGACGGAAATGCTCGACCCCGGCGGTGACGATGACCCCGCGCCACTTCACCTCGGAGCCGATCGTTTCAAAGCCGCTCACGCGCCCACCCCGTCGAGCTCCACCGCGGCCTCGTCGACCAGCGTGATGGCGATGTCCAGCATCATCTCCAGGTCCTGGGCGCTGACGCGCTCGCCGGGCTCGTGGTTGTGCTCGACCCCGTCGGCCAGGCACGTGCAGGCAAACCCGGCGGCCTCGAATGAGTTGGCGTCCGACGCGCCGCCGGACTCGATGTGGCGCGGCTCGTAGCCGCAGGCGCGCAGCGTCCGCTCGGCCACCCCCAATTGGGGCGCGCGGGGCTTGGCCCGGTAGCCCGCGAACATCCGCTCGACGTTGACGTCGAGATCACACTCGCCGGCATTGGCGGCGTCCTGCAGGTGGTCGACGAGCTCGGTGGCGATCGTCGCCGCCCGATCGGCATCGAGGCTGCGGACCTCGGCCTCGATCCGGCAGCGCTCGGGGATGACGTTGATCGCGCTCCCGCCCGCGATGACCCCGACGTTGGCGGTCGTCTCGGCGTCCAAGCGGCCGAGGCGCATGGCCGCGATGGCGTTGGCGGCGGCGGCGATCGCGCTGCGCCCCACCTCCGGGCGCACCCCGGCGTGGGCGGCGTGGCCCCGCAGTTCGGCGAGGATGCGGTAATGGGTGGGCGACGCGACGACGATCTCGCCGATCGGAGTGGCGTGGTCAAACACGAACCCGAACACGCTCTGCAGTCGCGAGGTGTCGAACTCGCGCGAGCCGCGCAGCGAGACCTCCTCGCACACGGTGAAGAGGATCTCGATGCCCACCGGGGGCGGCTCTTCGGCGGCGGTGGCGCGCCGGGCCAGTTCCAGGATGACCGCGACGGCCGACTTGTTGTCGGCGCCGAGGATCCCGTCGTTGGCGTTCTCCCAGCGCCCGTCGACCAGCACCGGCTCCACCGCCGCGGCCAGCGGGACGGTGTCCATGTGAGCGCACAGGAGCAGGCTGCCCGAGCCGCGGCCCGGGATCCGCGCCAGCAGATTGCCGGCGTCGGAGCCGGCCGCCGGGCCGCTGTCGTCCTCGTCGACCTCCAGTCCCAGAGCGCGCAACTGCTCGGTGAGCCAGTCGGCGACGGCGCGCTCGCGCCCCGACGGGCTCTCGAGGCGGCAGAGGGCCGCGAACGTCTCGTGCAGGCGCTCGCGCTCGCGCTCGGTGGCGCGCCTCACGCGGCGTGATTGGCGGCGGCGTCCGCCTCCGATAACACGGAGGTGCCCTCGTCTTCGCCGGACTCGGCGTAGGTCAGGGCGGCGCCCACGAACTCGCGGAACAGCGGCGCCGGCCGCTCCGGACGCGATTTGAACTCCGGGTGGTACTGGGAGGCGACGAAGAATGGGTGGGCGTCGGACGGCAGCTCGACAGCCTCGACGAGCCGGCCATCGGGCGACGTGCCCGAGCACACCAGCCCCGCGCTCTCCAGATGCTTGCGCAGGTGGTTGTTGACCTCGTAGCGGTGGCGGTGGCGCTCGTAGACGACCGCCTCGCCGTAGAGGCCGCGGATCCGGGTGTCGTCATGCAGGCGGACCGGGTCGGCCCCCAGCCGCATCGTCCCGCCCATGTCGGCGATCTCCTTCTGCTCGGGCAGGAGGTCGATCACCGGGAACGGCGTCTCGAGATCCATCTCGGTGGAGTTGGCGCCGTCCATACCGGCCACGTGGCGCGCGAACTCGCTGACGGCGACGTGCATGCCCAGGCAGATTCCCAGGTACGGGATCTGCCGGGTGCGGGCGATCCGGGCAGCGGTGATCTTGCCCTCCCAGCCGCGGCCGCCGAAGCCGCCGGGGATCAGGATCCCGTCCGCGCTCTGCAACCGCTCCGCCACTCCCGGATCTCCGACCGTCTCGGAATCGACCCAGTCGATCTCCACCACGGCGTCGTGGTGGATGCCTGCATGGCGCAGGGCCTCGGCCACCGACAGGTACGCGTCCTCGAGCTGGATGTACTTGCCCACCAGGGCGATCCGCGCCTTGCGCCGGGCTGCGGCCGCGCGGCGGGTGATTGCCTCCCAGCCGCTCAGGTCCGGGGCGCCGATGTCGAGGCCGAAATGCTCGGAGAGGATGAAGTCGTCCACGCCCTGGTCGTTGAAGACGAGCGGGACGCGGTACACGTCCGACACGTCGTAGGCCGAGACGATGGCCTCCACCGGCAGGCTGGCGAACAGCGCGATCTTGGAGCGGATGTCCGTCCCCAGTTGGGACTCGGAGCGGCACACGACCATGTCGGGCGCGATACCGATGCGGCGCAGTTCGTTGACGGAGTGCTGCGTCGGCTTGGTCTTCAGCTCCCCCGCGTGCCCGATGTAGGGGACGAGCGTGAGATGAAGGAACATGCACCGGCGCCGGCCGACGTCGACCGGGAACTGGCGGATGGCCTCCAGGAACGGCAGCGACTCGATGTCGCCGACGGTGCCGCCGATCTCGGTGATGACGAAGTCGACGTCCGACGAGTCGGCCATCAGCTTGATGCGCTGCTTGATCTCGTTGGTGATGTGGGGCACGACCTGAACGGTCGCCCCGAGGTAGTCGCCGCGCCGCTCGCGGCGGATGACCGTGTTGTAGATCCCGCCCGCGGTGACATTGGAGGCGCGGCTGGTGTTGGCGTCGGTGAAGCGCTCGTAGTGGCCGAGGTCCAGGTCGGTCTCGGCACCGTCCTCGGTGACGAACACCTCGCCGTGCTGATAGGGCGACATCGTGCCGGGATCGACGTTGATGTACGGGTCGAACTTCTGCAGTTGGACCGACAGGCCGCGCGCCACCAGCAGCCGCCCGATCGAGGCGGCGGCGATGCCCTTGCCAAGCGAGGAGACGACCCCGCCGGTGATGAAGATAAAGCGCGTCTCGCCGTGTGCCATCGACTGGGAACGAGTCTATCGAGGGGTTCGGCGGCTTCGGGGCGCGCGGCGAAGTTGCCCGCTCATTGCGGCCAAAGCCTGCCTCATGCTGCCCGCAACAGCTCGCGGGCGTGGTCGTTGGCGGCCCGGTCCTCGGTGCCTCCGCCGAGCATCCGGACGAGCTCGGAGACGACCGCGTCGCCGTCCAGCGCGCTCACTGTGGTCGTCGCCGGAGTCACCGAGCCGTCCTTGACGATCGTGAAATGCCGGTCGGCCAGCGCGGCCACCTGGGGCAGGTGGGTGATGCAGAGGATCTGCCGCCCCGCCGACAGGGTCCGCAGGTGCTCCCCCACGGCCCGCGCGGTATGTCCGCCGATGCCGGCGTCGATCTCGTCGAAGACCAGCATCCCCGGCCCGCCCGCCATGGGCTTGGCGCGCGAGCGCGCGGAGGGGTGGGCGGTGGGGTGGGTGGGGTCCGATATCCCATGGGCCACGCTGAGCAGTGCCAGCATCACCCGCGAGAGCTCCCCGCCGGAGGCGACCTCGCGCAGCGGCCCCAGCGGACCGCCGGCGTTGGCCGCGATCCGCATCTCGATGGCGTCGGCGCCACGCGGTCCGCAGCCGTCGGGGCGCGGCGACAGCTCGATCTCGAAGCGCGCATCGGCCATGGCCAGCTCGCCCAGGCGCGCGCGCACGGCCGCGGCCAGCTTGGGCGCGTGGCTGCGGCGCGCCTTGCCCAGGCGCCCGGCGAGAGCGTCGCGCTCCGCGCGCGCCTGCGCGACGTCGGCCTCCAGCACCTCGAGCGCCGAGTCGGCGTTCTCCAGCTCATCGCGGCGCGCGCGGCAGCGGTCGGCGTGGGCGAGCACGTCGGCGATGGTGCCGCCGTGCTTGCGCTCCAGGCGGGCCAGGAGGGCCAGCCGCTCCTCCACCTCCTCCAGCCGGCCGGCGCCGCTATCGCCGCCGCTGTCGAGCTCGCCGAGGTAGCCGCGCAACTCGGCGGTGACGTCCTCGCTCT
The DNA here is from genome assembly GCA_963758035.1 of uncultured Actinomycetota bacterium. Classification (GTDB taxonomy): domain Bacteria; phylum Actinomycetota; class Thermoleophilia; order Solirubrobacterales; family Solirubrobacteraceae; genus Palsa-465. The sequence goes on along the minus strand of CAVWTW010000006.1, from coordinate 1,113,249 downwards.
CGTAGCGCAGCGCCTCCAGGCGCTCGGCCAGGGTCTCCAGGCGCGGGTCGACCGCAGCGACGTGCTCCAGCTGGGCCGCCGCGTCGGCCAGGAGCTCGGTCGCCCCCACGCCGGCCTCCGGGGTGAGGCCGTGCGCCGCCACGGTGGCGGCGCGGACGAGCTCCTCCTGATGGCGCAGCCGATCGCGCTCGGTCCCGAGGGCGGCCTGCTCAGCCTCCGTGGGCGCCGCGGCCTCGATCTCGGACAGCTCGAACGTGAGCAGATCGAGTTCCCGGTCGCGGGCGCCGGCCAGTTCGCGCAGCTCGGCGACGCGCCCGTCGAGCTCGCGCACCCGCTCATACGCGGTGCGCAGCCCGTCGCGCAGCGCCTGCTGGCCGGGGCCGATGTAGGCGTCGAGCAGCTCCAGCTGGGCGGCGGAGAGCATCAGCTTGCGGTGCTCGTGCTGGCCGTAGAACGACAGCAGGCGGCCGCCGAGCTCCTGCAGGTCGGCCTGGGTGGCGGCGCGGCCGCACACGTAGGCGCGGGTCCGGCCGTCGGGCCACACCCGCCGGGCGAGCACGATCTCCTCGGCGCCCGAGGGCAGGCGCTCGGAGCCCGCCAGTTCCGGCGGGAGGTCGAAGACACCCTCGACGTAGGCCTCCGCCGCGCCGGGGCGGACGATGTCGCGCCGCGCCTTGCCGCCGAGCAGCAGGTCCAGGGCGTGCGCGAGCAGCGTCTTGCCGGCGCCGGTCTCGCCCGTGAGCATGTTGAGCCCGGGGGCCAGGCGCAGCTCGGCGCGCTCCATCAACAGCAGGTTCTCGACGCGCAGCTCGTGTAGCACGCTTCCGGTCTACCAGGCGTGCAGGACGGAAATCCGTGGTGCTACAGCGGGGTCGCCATGCGCCCGAACTTCTGGCGCAGCCGGTGGTAGAAGGTGGTGCCGGGCACCTGGGCCAGCGCCCCCTGGTCGATGACGAAGCGCGCTTCGACACTCTCGCCCGCCTCCAGGGCGCCCACGGGCCGCCCGTCCACGGTCACCTCGACCGGCTCCTCCTGGGAGCGGTTGTCGACGCGCAGGCGGTCGCCGGGGGCGACCACCAGAGTCCGGGCGGTGAGCGAGTGTGGCGAGATGAACGAGACCACGTAACCGTGCACCCCCCAGGCCATGACCGGCCCCCCGTTGGCGAGGTTGTACCCGGTCGATCCGGCCGGCGTGGACACCACCAGCCCGTCGCAGCGCACCCGGCCGACGTCGTCGCCGCCCACGGAGTACTCCAGGTCGGCGACGCGCTTGCCGGGCTGGCGATGGATGGAGACGTCGTTGATGGCCAGCGCCTTGGTCCCGGCGCCCGAGATCTCGATGCCGGGCAGCGAGAGGACCTCGAAGTCGCCCGCCAGGGCCCGCAGCGAGCCCGCCCACGCCTCTTCGCGGTCCACGGTGGCCAGGAACCCCATCTCGCCGAAGTTGATCCCGAACACGGGGACGTCGGTGCCCGCGTAGCGCCGTAGCGCGTTGAGGATCGTCCCGTCCCCGCCCAGCGCGAAGCAGATGTCCACGCGGGAGTCCAGGGGCGCGTTGCGCTCCACGAACGGCCCGTCCGCGAGCTGGTGCTTCTCGGTCTCCTCGGGGTCGAAGCGCAGCGTCACGCCGGCCTCCTGGGCGAGCTCGATGAGCGTCGTCAGCGCGGGCTCGGTCTCGGCAGGGCGCCGATGCGTGAACACGGTGGCGCTGCGGATCCGCCTCATGGCTCCACCTCCCGGGCAGCGGCGTCGAGGTCGACGAGGCCGCCGCCGCGGCCGGCCTCGGCCAGCCACACGAACGTCTCGAGGTTGCCCTTGGGCCCGGGCAGCCCGGAGCTGGCATAGCCCAGCACCGCGGCGCCGAGCTCGTGCGCGGCGCGCCCCACGGCCACCAGTGCCCCGCGGCGCAGCTCGGCGTCGCGCACCACGCCGCCCTTGCCCACGCCCGCGCGGCCGACCTCGAACTGCGGCTTGATCATCGCCAGGCAGTCAAAGCGCCCGGCCGTGCAGGCGAGCACCGCCGGCAGCACCTTGGCCACCGAGATGAACGAGACGTCGATGACGATGAGGTCGGGCGCGTACGGGAGGTCGTCGCGCTGGAGGGCGCGCGCGTTGGTGCGCTCGATCACGGTGACTCGCTCGTCGGAGCGCAGCGACCAGTCCAGCTGCCCGTAGGCCACGTCGAGCGCCGCCACGTGGGCGGCCCCGCGCTTGAGCAGGCAGTCCGTGAAGCCCCCGGTGGAAGCGCCCACGTCCAGCGCGGCGCGCGCGACAACGTCGATCCCGAACGCGTCCAGCGCGTTGGCCAGCTTGATCCCGCCCCGGGAGACGAAGGCGGGGGTCGCGGCCAGCTCCAGCTGCACATCCTCGGCGACCATCTGGCCTGGCTTCTCGGCCCGCCGGCGCTCAGGGAGCAAGAGCACCTCGCCGGCGAGCACCGAGGCGGCGGCGCGGGTCCGCGAGGGGAACATCCCCCGCTCGGAGAGGAGGTTGTCGAGCCGGACGCGCTTCATGGGCTTCGCGGAAAGGTACGGGATCGGAGGGGTGGCGAAGAACCGCGGCGCTCAGGCCACGTGCGAGCGCTCGGCCACCGCGGCCTCGATGCGCTCAGCGATCCGCTGCCCGGTGAAGCCCACCTCTTCGTGCAGGAGCTTGGGGGCACCGTGGGTGACGTAACGGTCGGGAAGCCCGACCCGGAGGATGCGAGGGGCCAGCCCGGCGTCTGACAGGGTCTCCCATACCGCGGAGCCGAACCCTCCCGCCAGGACCCCCTCCTCGACGGTGACCAGCAGGTCGTGCTCGGCGGCGAGCTGGGCGGCCAGGCCGGCGTCGATCGGCTTGGCAAAGCGCGCGTCGGCGACGGTCACCGAGATGCCGTGCTCGGCGAGGATGTCGGCGGCCTCCAGGGCCTTGGCCACCCCGCTGCCGTAGCCCAGCAGGGCGACACTGACCCCACCAGCCGTGCCGGCGCCGGCGTCGCGCAGGATCTCCCCGGTGCCGATCTCGAGCGCCTCGGGACGGCGCGGCAGGGGCACACCCACTCCGGAGCCGCGGGGGTAGCGCAGGGCCACCGGGCCCTCGTCGTAGCGCAGGGCCGTGTGCAGCATGTGGACGAGCATCGCCTCGTCACGCGGAGCCATCAGCACGATGTTGGGCAGGCAGCGCAGGTAGGCGATGTCAAACGCGCCGTGGTGAGTGGGCCCGTCGTCGCCGACGAGCCCGGCGCGGTCCATCGCGAACACGACGTTGAGCTTCTGCAGGCAGACGTCGTGGACGATCTGGTCATAGGCGCGCTGCAGGAAGGTCGAGTAGATGGCTGCGACGGGCTTGCAGCCCTCCAGGGCCAGACCTGCGGCGAGCAGGATGGCCTGCTGCTCGGCGATGCCGACGTCGTAGTAGCGGTCGGGCAGTTCGCGCTGGAGGATGTTGAGCCCGGTCCCCGAGTTCATGGCCGCGGTGATCCCGATGACGCGGTCGTCGCGCCGCGCCTCGGCCACCAGAGCGTCGCCGAACACCTGCGTGTAGGCGGGCGGCGCCGGCTTGGCCGCGCCCGCGCCGCCGGCGACGCGCGCGGACTCGGCCCCGCCCACCGGGGCGCCGTTGGCGATCGACTTGGGCTTGGCCGCGTGCCACTTCTCCATGCCCTCCAGGCCGCCCTCCTCGGCGGGGGCAAAGCCCTTGCCCTTGACGGTGGCGCAGTGCACCACCACCGGCCGCTCGGCGGAAAGGGCCTCGCGCAGCGCGCGCCGCAGCGCACGGACGTCGTGGCCGTCGATGACGCCCATGTAGGCGAAGTCGAGCTCCTCCCACCACAGCCCCGGGGCCCAGAAGGCCTTGATCGACTCCTTGAAGTGCGGCCCCAGCCGTTCGAACGTGTTGCCGATGCCGACCGGGAGCTTGGTGAGGCCGCCCTCGACGCCCTCGCGGGCATGCCACAGCTTGGGGTTGAGGCGGACGCGGTTGAAGTAGCGCGACATGGCGCCGACGTTGGGGGCGATCGACATCCCGTTGTCGTTGAGCACGACGACGATCGGCGTCCCCTCTCCACCGGCCTGGTGCACGGCCTCGAAGGCCACCCCGCCGGTCAGCGCCCCGTCACCGGCGACGGCGACGACGTGCGCGTCGGGGGCGTGTCCGCGGCGCATCGCCTCCTTGATCCCGACCGCGTAGCCGATCGACGTCGAGGCGTGCCCGGCGCCCATGATGTCGTGCTCTGACTCGGCGCGCGAGCAGAACGGGGCCAGACCGCCGTAGTGGCGGATGGTGGCCAGTTCGTCGCGGCGGCCGGTGAGGACCTTGTGCGGATACGCCTGATGTCCTACGTCCCACAGGATCTTGTCCGTGGGCGAGTCCAGCAGCGAGTGCAGGGCGACCGCGATCTCGCACGTACCCAGATTGGCGCCGAAGTGGCCCCCGATCTCCCCCACCGTGTCGATGATGTGCTCGCGGACCTCCTGGGCCACCTGCTGGAGTTCCTCGTCGGTGAGGCTGTGCAGGTCCTGGGGCCGGTTGATCCGCGGCAAGAGGTGCTCGGTCACTAATAGCTCCGGGTCTTTATGAAATCGGTGATCTGCTCGAGCTCTCCGGGCGACTCGGCCCCGGCGGGCCCGGCGGCTGCGAGCGCCGCACGCGCTCTTTCGTGTGACTCGCCGGCGAGGCGGCGCGCCCCGTCGAGTCCGAACTCGGTGACGTAGGTGCGCTTGCCCAGCCGCTGGTCTGCGCCCTGCTGCTTTCCGAGCGTCTCCTCCGATCCGGTGACGTCGAGGATGTCGTCAACGATCTGAAAGAGCACGCCGAGTTCGCCGGCAAAGGCGCGAAACGAGTCGATTGTCTCAGGTTTGTGAGTACCCACTAGTAGCAGGACGCACTCGATGCTGGCCGCGATCAACCGACCGGTCTTGAGCTCGTGCAGTCGCCGCAGCCCCGCCGCCCCCTCGGGCGCGGTCTCGGCGACGTCGATGTACTGGCCCCCGACCATCCCCCCCACGCCGGTCGCGCCGGCGAGTTCCCGCGCAGCGGCCAGGAGGTTGGCGGGCTCGCTCCGCTGCTCGGTGAGCAGGAGCCGGAACGCCTCGGCGTAGAGCCCGTCCCCGGCCAGGATGGCCACGTCCTCGCCGAAGGCCTTGTGGCAGGTCAGCCGGCCGCGGCGCAGGTCGTCGTCGTCCATGGCGGGGAGGTCGTCGTGGATGAGCGAATAGGTGTGGATGAGCTCGATCGCGGCCGCCAGCGGCAGCACCTCGCTGCGTGGGTGACCCAGAGCCTCGGCGGTGGCCAGCGAGAGCACCGGACGGATGCGCTTGCCGCCGGCCAGCAGCGAGTAGCGCATGGCCTCGTCCAGCCCCGCAGTGGCAAACTCGTCCGAGAAGCGGATGTCCTGGAGATAGCGCTCCACGTCGCTGCGCAGATGCTCCGGATAGACCGGCCGAGGCGTCGATATGGCAGGCAAGGCGCGAGGCCTATGCCGCAGGGAGCGGGAGCTGACCGGGGAGGTCTGGCAGCGGCTCCAGCGCCGCCCGAACGCGCTGGTCGACCTCGGCGCTGGCCTCCGACGCCAACTGGGCGCACTCCTCGATCAGCGCGAGCGTGGCCTCGGGCTCCAACTCGCCGGCGCGCAGCAGAGCCGCCGTCTCGTGGAGCCGAGCACTGAGCTCGAGCAGAGAATCAGTCACGCGCACAAGACTATCGAGCGCGTGATGGGGCGGGCTCAGACACCGGGGCGGCCGGGACCGGGTCCGAGGGCCTAGGACCAATTGCCCCTGGTAACCGGGACCGCCGGGGCGCCACCATGACGACCCTGAGAAACCACCGCACGCACGGAGACGCCATGACCACCGAGACCCTCACCGCCAGCGCCCAGATCACCCGCGAGGTCACCGCCTGGCCCGGCATCGAGGCCGGTTACGGCCGCCGCGGTGAGTGGGCGTTCACCCTCGGCCGCCGCGAGATCGGCCATCTCCATGGCGACCACGCGGCCCACTTCTTCTTCCCCAAGGATGTGTGGCACGAGCTGCACGATGCGGGGCGGATCGTCGAGCACCCCGTGTTTCCGGGGCGGATCGGTCCCGCGGCCCGCCGGATCGAGTCCCCGGCCGACGTTGACGATGTGATCGCCCTGATGCGACTGAACTACGACCGGCGGGCGGACGAGCGCGCCGCGCGCGGGCGCGACTGAGCGGCACCGCGGCTACCGCAGACCGTCGAGCGCGTCGTTGACCAGGGCGTCGGCCCGGGCATTCTGAGCCCGGGGCACGCTGCGGATGGTCCAGCGCTCGAAGGCTCGCAGGGCGGCGATGGCCTCCTCATAGAGGGGTTTCATCGCCGGGTGCTTGACCTTGTAGGCCCCGTTGAGCTGTTTGGCCACGAGCTCGGAGTCGTTGACGAACTCCACCTCGCTGGCCCCGAGCGCCCGCGCCCGCTCGACCCCGCGCAGCAGCGCCCGGTACTCGGCGACGTTGTTGGTGGCCACGCCGATCCGCTCGGCGTACTCGTCCAGCACCTCGCCGTCGCGAGCCGAGACCACCACACCGATGGCGGCAGGACCGGGGTTGCCCCGGGCGCCACCGTCCACGTGGACGACCACCTGGGCGACTGACTGCGCGTCCGCGGAGCTCAATCGTTCGCGAGCTCGGGCAGCTCGCCGGTGACGCGTGGGCGCCGGCGATCCCTCACTTCGCGCAGACCGCCGCCCGAACTGCCGGTCTCGCGGCGGCTGGCCTTGCGCCGGTCGACGATCACCGTCACGTGCGGGTCATCGGCGTAGTAGCTCTCCAGCTTGGGATAGAGCTCGTCGGCAAGGGCCTCGGGTACCACGCAGTAGATCACGCTCGCCATGCTACCCAGCATTACCGGTTGTTCGCCATCGAACGTCCGTCTAGAAAACGGGTCAAGCCTCGAGGTGCAGGCGACCGCGCTCATCCGCCGCCGCGTTGTTCTGGCGCTCGATCTCCAGGAGCTCGGACAACTCATAGCCGCGATCGCCGCCGCGCACCGTGGGGACCTCGTCGCGGAGGTCGACCTCGTAGCGATACCAGCACAGCTCCCACGAGACGACGACGTGGACGACGCTGCCGTTGGCGTCGGAGGGGTGCACCGAGACGTCGGGCAGGCCCAGCGACCGGGCGATTCCCGCCACCGTGCGCGGATGCTCGGAGTCATTGAACAGCGACACCGCCGAGGAGATCTTGTGCTCGATGCTGGTGGGGACGGCCCGGACGTGGCGCGGTTCGCGCCCGCCTCCCGCCAGCTTCGACGCCGCGCGGCTCACCGGGGCGGGCCAGGAGGGCGAGGACGGCTCGGCGCGCCGGGGCGGCCGGGCCGGAGTCGGGGTCGCCGCCGGCGAGGAGTCCTCGAACTCGGGCTCTTCGGGGGGCGCCTCCTCCACCGGCGGCATCTCGCGTGCCTCGCGGGGCTCGCGCTTGCTGCGCCGGCGGCCAAAAAGGGACCGGCGGCGGTCCGGACGGGCGCTCGACTCGTCGTACTCGGCGACCTCACCCTCGCGGACCCAGCCCCCGTGCAGCGCCCGCGACGTGCACAGCTCGCAGACCGAGCGGCGCACGCCGCCGCTCAGGTAAATCTCCGCCCGCTCGCCGCGCAGCAGCGTCCGGCCACAGACGTCGCAGGCGGCTTGCGCCGTCGAGGTGCGAATTGCCCTGGTACTCACGAACTTGTGAGCCTACTACGGGTCCCGAGTAGCACGGCGAGCGGACGGACCACGCGCCTCAGGCCTTGACAGCCTCCTGCTCGGCTCTCGCCTGCGCCACGACCTTGCCGGCGAGGTGCCCGGGCACCTCCTCGTAGCGGGCGAACTCCATCGTGAACTCGCCCTGGCCGCCGGTGATGCCGCGCAGATCAGGCGCGTAGGACAGCATCTCGGCCATGGGCACCTCGGCCTTGATCTCGCTCATCCCGGCGCCCACGGGCTCCATGCCCAACGGCCGTCCGCGCCGGGAGTTGAGGTCGCCGATGACGTCGCCGACAGCATCCTCCGGAGCGCTGACGGTGACGGTCATGATCGGCTCCAGGAGTACCGCGCCGGCCTGCTCGAGCGCCTGCTTCATGGCCAGGGAACCGGCGACCTTGAACGCCATCTCCGACGAGTCGACGGTGTGGTAGGAGCCGTCGTAGAGCCGGACGCGCACGCCCTTGACCGGATAGCCCGCCACCGTCCCCTCCTGCATGGCCTCTTGCACGCCCTTCTCCACCGCGGGGATGAAGCCCGACGGGATGACCCCGCCCTTGATGGCGTCCACGAACTCGAACGGTTGGGCGGGGTCGTATTCGATCGGTTCGATCTCGATGTGGCAATCGCCGAACTGGCCGCGGCCGCCGGTCTGCTTCTTATGGCGCCCGTGGGCCTTGGCCGGCTGGCGGATCGTCTCCTGGTAGGGGACCCGCGGCGGCTTGAGGGTCACCTCTGCGCCGAAGCGGGACTTCAGACGCTCCACGATCACCTCGACGTGGACCTGCGAGAGCCCGGCGAGGATCTGCTCCCCGGTCTGAGGGTCGCGGTGGAAGTCGATCGTGGGGTCCTCTTCCTGGAGGCGGCGCAGCGACGAGTACACCTTCTCCTCGTCACCGCCCGCGGCCGCTCCAGCGATCGCGAAGGCCATCACCGGCGCCGGTAGCTTGATCGACGGCATCGAGATGGGCTCGTCGCGCGCCGCGAGCCAATCCCCGGCCCGCGTCTCCTTGAGCTTGGCCACGGCGCCGATGTCGCCGGGGCCGAACTCGTCAGGGTGGGTGGGGGCGTTGTCCTTGCCCTCGAAGGTCAGCAGCTGGCCGATGCGCTCCTTGTTGTGCGTCGTCGTGTTGAGCACCTGGGTGTCGTGGCTCATCGTGCCCTGGTACACCCGGAACAGGTTGATGCGCCCGGCGAACGGGTCCGCTCGGGTCTTGAAGACGTAGGCGAACAGCTCCTTGTCCTCGAGCGGCTCGAGCGTGACCTCGCCGACCTCGAGCCCGCCGTGCTTGACCGGCGAGGGCAGGTCCTCGACGATCGCATCGAGTAGGCGGTTGGTAGCGAGGTTACGCGTGGCGACGCCGCAGGTGACGGGGAACAGCGAGCCGTGGTTGGTGCCGTCCTTGAGCGCGGTGACGATCTCCTCGTGGGAGATCTCCTCGCCCTCCAGGTAGCGCTCCATCAGCGCATCGGAGGTCTCAGACACCTCGTCCATGAGCCGCTCGCGGTACTCCTGGGCCTGCTCGGCCATGTCGTCGGGGATCGGGATCTCCTGGCAGTTGGCCGGGGTGGGTGGGGACGAATTCGTGTACTCGTAGGCCTTCATGTCGACGAGGTCGATCACGCCCGAAACCTCGTGCTCGGAGCCGATCGGGATCTCGGTGGCGACCACGTGCTGGCCGAACGCGGACTTCAGCGAGTCCAGCGTGCGGAAGAAGTCGGCCCGCTCGCGGTCGAGCATGTTGACGAAGACCAGCCGCGCCAGATCCAGCTCGGCCGCCCGCTGCCACAGCCGGCTGGTGTGGACTTCCACGCCCATCACGGCGTTGACGACGAACACGGCGGACTCGCACACGCGCAGCGCGCCCAGCGCGTCGGCGATGAAACTGGAGTCACCCGGAGTGTCGAGAAGATTGACCTTGCGCTCCTGCCACTCAAACGAGCTGAGCGCGAGTGAGATCGACATCTGCCGGGCCTTCTCGTCCGGGTCGGAATCCGAGACCGTGGTCCCTTCGACGACGTTTCCCAGCCGATTGACGACGCCTGCCTGGAACAGCAGCGCCTCGTGCAGCGACGTCTTACCACTGCCGCGGTGGCCGACGAGGGCCACGTTGCGGATGCGATCCGCAGCCTTGTGCATGGCTGGTCTCCTCTCACTCGTGACGCGAAAGGTCGACCTTACCGCTTGTGAAGATTCGGGTTCGCCGAGAGCCGGCGGGGGTCCTACTCCAACTCGCCCGCGAGCTTGGAGCGCAGGCGCAGCACCGCCTTGGTGTGCAGCTGCGACACGCGAGACTCGGTGACCCCAAGGACCTCGCCGATCTCGCGGAGGGTCAGGTTCTCGTAGTAGTAGAGGGCCACGACGAGCTTCTCACGCTCCGGCAGGGCGGCGATCGCGTCGGCGATCCGGTCGCGCAGTTCGGACTCGTCGACGAGGACCTGCGGGTCCGGCGCGCCGCGGTCAGGCAGGGTGTCCAGGAGTGACACCTGGTCGCCCGACGCATCCGACACGCTCCACAGCTCGTCGAGCGCGACGATGGTGGAGTTGGAGATCTGGACGAGTTGCTCCTGGAACTCCTCGACGCTGAGCTCCAGTTCGGTGGCGATCTCCTCGTCGGTGGGGGCCCGCTGGAGCTTGGCCTCGAGCTTCATGTTGGCGCGCTCGAACGAGCGAGCCCGGGCGCGCACCGAGCGCGGCACCCAGTCAAGCGTGCGCAACTCGTCGATGATGGCGCCGCGGATGCGGGTGATGGCGTAGGTCTCGAACTTGATCTCGCGGGTGAGATCGAAGCGCTGGATGGCGGAGATGAGCCCACCCAGGCCGTAGGAGATGAGGTCGGACTCCTCGACGTGCGCCGGCAGCCCGGAGCCCATGCGCCCAGCCACGTATTTGACCAGCGGTGAGTACGCGATCACGAGTCGCTCGCGGGCGCGCTCGTCGCCCGTGGCCTTGTAGCGCCTCCAGAGATCCTGGAGCTCGATCGCTTTGACGTTGGTTTCCAGTTCCCTTGCTCCAGTCGTCCTGCTAAGCGCGCGGATGCGAGCTTACGTATGCCTGCCGGAGTCGCGCCGACTCTACCCGAGTGTAAACCTGAGTCGTGGAGATGCTGGCGTGGCCCAGCAGCTCCTGGATCACCCGCAGGTCGGCGCCGCCCTCCAGCAGATGGGTGGCGAAGGAGTGGCGCAGCGCGTGCGGATGAGCGTCTCCGAGGGCCGGCGCGGTCCGGGCGGCCAGCCGCGCCCACGTGCGCAGCCGCCGCCGGACGTCCGACGTCCCCAGCCGCCGGCCGGACTTGGAGAGAAACAGCGCCTGGCCATCGTCGACGGCGAGCGCCGGCCGCGCTCGCGCGAGATACCGCTCCAGCGCCGCGAGCGCGTGCTCGCCCGCCGGGACCAGGCGCGTTTTGTCGCCCTTGCCCTCCACGCGGACGGTTTCGGCGTCGAAGTCGATGCTCGAGACGTCGAGGGTGACGAGCTCCTCGGCGCGCAGGCCGCAGGCATAGGCGAGCTCGAACAGGGCCCGATCGCGCACCTGGAGCGGACCGGTCTGCGGAATGCGGTCCAGGAGCGCCGCCACCTCGGCGGGCTTGAGCACGCGCGGCAGGTGTTGGGAGCGCTTGGGGGAGCTGAGCAGCTCCGCGGGATTCTCGCTGCGGGCGCCGACGCTGACCTGGTGGCGAAACAGCCCGCGCAGCGCGGCCAGCTTGCGCGCCACCGTCGTGGGCGCCTGGCCGGCCTCGGTCAGCGAGGCCACGTAGCGCCGCAGGCCGCGCACGTCAATCGCCTCCGGGGCCAGCCCGCGCTCAACCGCCCAGCGAGCGAATTGGTGGGTGTCGATGGCGTAGGCGCGCTGGGTCTTGCCCGCGACGGCACGGCGACGCAGATCGGCGTCGAAGGCGTCCAGGGCGGCCTGCCACCTCGGGCTCAGCCCGGGCGCCGCGTCGGCGGTGGGTGTGGCTGCGGTCATGTGCGTCCTGGCTATTCGCCGTCCGCGACGGCAGCCCTTCCGGCGGGGACGGCGAGTCCGTCCGTCAGTGAACGTCGACGAGCTGGCCGACCGGGGTGTACGGGTACACCTGCGCGGCCATGCTGTAGGGCATCTCGACGCAGCCCAGGCTCTGCGGCGACCCGTAGGAGGCGCGGGTGAAGCCGTGCAGCGCATCGCCGCCGTTGAAGTAGCTGACGTCGGGGATGTTCGGGTCGGAGTAGTGGCTGCCGTCGGGGTTGGTGCCGCTCATCGTCGTCGAGGTGAGATGCTCGTAGACGGGATAGGTGCCGGTGGCCGTCGGGGCGCTTGGAATCCCGGTGTTGACCGGGGTCCCGCCGATGACGGTCTTGCCGTTGTGCCACAGGTTCAGGCTCTGCGACGCGACGCTGACGTCGACGAAGCTGTAGCCGAAGGTGTTGTGCTTCCCGGCGACCACGTCGGCGATCAGCGTCTTCCACACCGTCGAGGTGGGACCGTCGTAGGGCAGCGAATAGATGTCGTTGTCGTTCTCGAAGGCCATGATCGCGCCCTCCATCATCGTCCCCGCCGATCCGACCTGCCACATGTTCTTCAGCAGCGTCGGCGTGTTGGGATACCGCCAGGAGAACGAGCCCTTCGGGGGATCGACGGCCGCGGTCTCCTGTGCGGCGGGCGTCAAGCCGGGGCCCTGGCCGTTGGCGTAGTGGAAGTTCAGCGGCAGGTAGCCGTCGATGGCCAGCAGCTGCTGCAGGCGCACGATCGACCCGCCGGGCACCGTCCACGTGCCGGTATTGGACGCGGAGCTGCTCTGGCCGCCGAGGAGGCGGACGCCGCTCGGGAGCGCGAGCTGGACCTTGGCGTCAAGCCCGTAGCCATAACCGGTGGGCTCGAAGCGGATCGTGTGGCTGTTGAGCCGATGCCAGCTGCCCGGCGTGCTGGGGGAGATCGGAGGCATATGCGCGCCCAGCGCCTTGCCGATGGGCTTCGAGAAGGTGAGCGTGATCGGCGTCGAGGGCTTGATGGTGGCGCCGGGCGTCGGCGAGGCCACCGCCGTGGCTGATCTGCCCGCGGGGAAGTAGCTGATCTGGGCGGTCTTGGCCTTCTCCCACTGGCGGGGCGCGGCCGACAGGTACTCCGTCCCGGCCAGGCCCGAGTGCGGCAGCGTGATCACGTCGCTGGGACGCGGCAGCACGGTCCGTGACATGTGGCCAGGCGAGGTGCCGAAGGTGTAGGCGCTGATCGCCGCCTTGAAGTGCGCGCGCAGTTGGTCGCCCTTGCGCACCGTGATGTAGTGCGATCGCAGGCTCGCCACCGGAGTGGTCAGATTGAGCTGCAGCTTCTGCGTGGAGCCGGCGAGCCAGGAGATCCAGCCGGGCCGCTTGACCGTGACCTGGATCTGAAGCGGCGCGTTGGCGGGGATGAGTTGGTCGGGATAGAGCTTGCCGCCGGTGACCTTCACCGGGACGGGCTGGCTGTGGGGCCCGGTGACGACACTGACGCTCTCGATGCTGCCGCCACCCAGCGGCATGCCGATCTTGGCCATGGCCACCGGGTCAGCGCTCAGGCTCGCCTTGGCCGAGGTCAGCACCACGCCGGCGACGACGACGCCCGCCACCGCTGCCAGCATGAGCCCGGCCAGGACATAGCGCATGGGCCGACGGCCGCGCGGAGCCGCGCTGGCTCCCCCCCGGCTCTTCCTGGATGCCCTCTGTGTCCCCGGGGCCCGCAAATAGGAGACGTTCGCCACTGTCCCCCATGGTAACGACCGGCGCCCCGTGATCAAGCAGCAACCGGCGCCCGGCCCGTTTCTGCAAGCCCGGTTTCAGTTTTGTCGCCTGGTTGGTCGGTTGTGCGCAGCCTCCTGCGCCAAACCTGCAGTCAGAACGTCACGGCGCCCTGGTCCGCGCTGGAGACGAGCTTGGCGTACTTGCTCAGCGCAACGCCGGGGAAGGGGCGCTCGTAGGGAACATAGGCCTCCGCGCGCCTGGCCAGCTCCTCGTCCGAGAGGTCAACGTCCAGCCTGCGGGCCTCGACGTCCAGGGTGATCTGATCGCCGTCCCGGACCAGGCCGATCGGTCCGCCCTTCACCGACTCGGGGGCGACGTGCCCGGCCATCAGCCCGCGGGTGGCGCCCGAGAAGCGCCCGTCGGTGAGGAGCGCGACCTCCTCCCCCAGGCCCTCCCCGACGAGCGCGGCGGTGACGGCCAGCATCTCGCGCATGCCCGGACCGCCCGCCGGGCCCTCGTTGCGGATGACGATGATGTCGCCGGGGTGGATGTCTCGCCCGGTGACGGCGGCCATCGCATCCTCCTCACGCTCGAATACGCGGGCGGGGCCGGTCTGCTTGCGCCGCTCATAGCCGGCGAGCTTGACCACGCAGCCGTCCGGGGCGAGGTTGCCGTGCAGGATGGCCAGGCCGCCGGTGGCCTTGATCGGGTCGTCGAGTGGGCGGACCACCTTCTGGCCCGGGGCCTCGTTGGCGCCGTCGGCGACCTCGCCGATGGTCTGGCCGGTGACCGTCATGGCGTCCTCGTGCAGCAGGCCCGCCTGCTTGAGGCGCTGGGTGAGCAGGGGGACACCGCCGGCCTCGTAGAGGTCGGGGGCCACGTACTGGCCGCCGGGCTTGAGATCGCAGATGAGCGGGGTGCGCTCGGAGATGCGGTCGAAGTCGTCGATGTGCAGCTCGATGCCCATCTCGCGGGCGATGGCCAGGAGGTGCAGGACGCCGTTGGTGGAGCCGCCGCTGGCGGCGATGGCGGCGATGGCGTTCTCCAGGCTGTCGCGGGTGATGATGTCCTTGGGCCGCAGGTCGCGCTTGAGGATGTCCATCACCAGCGCGCCGGCGCGCTCGGCCACCGTGGACTTGTCGGGGCTGACCGCCGGGACCATGCTGAAGCCGGCCGGCGAGATGCCGAGGACCTCGAAGGCCATCGCCATCGTGTTGGCGGTGAACTGACCGCCGCAGGCGCCGGCGCCGGGCGAGGCGACATCCTCGATCTCGGTGAGCTGCTCGTCGGTGATCTTTCCGGCAGCGTGGGCACCGACCGCCTCGAACACCTCCTGGATGGTGACCCGCTCGCCGTGCAGGTGGCCGGGGAGGATCGACCCGCCGTAGAGCATCAGGCTGGGGATGTCGAGCCGGCACAGCGCCATGACGGTGCCGGGGATGGTCTTGTCGCAGCCGCTGATGGCGATGACGGCATCGAACATGTGGGCGTCGACGACGAGCTCGATGCTGTCGGCGATGAGCTCACGGCTGGCCAGCGACGCACGCATCCCCGCAGTACCCATCGTGATCCCGTCAGAGATGGCGATCGTGTTGAGCTCCATCGGCGTGCCGCCGGCCGCGGCGATCCCCTGTTTGACCTTTGCCGCGAGGGCGCGAAGGTGGAAATTGCACGGCATCGTCTCGATCCAGGTGTTGGCGACGGCGATGAGCGGCTTGGCGAGGGCGGCGTCGTCGTAGCCGATGCCCTTCAGATAGGCGCGGGCGGCGGCGCGCGTCGGGCCGTCGGTGAGGGCCCGGCTGCGGTGCTTGAGGTCGTGTCCGGTGGCGGTGCTCATGGGGGCGGCACGATATCGGCTCGGCGCCTCCGGCCCCGGGCACGCGACGGGCCGCTGCGAGCGGGCGTCAGTTGGAGGTGTCGAGTGGTGTCGAGGTGGGGCTGCGCTGCGCGGCGTCTCGCATGCGAGCGCGCTCCCATTGCGACAGGCGCCACAGGTCGCGCTTGACCTTGGCCGGATCGAGCTGGCGTCCCGGCAGGTGCATGTTGGCCGTGCTGATGAGCCGCTGCTCATCGCCGGTGAGCGCCATCCACTTGGCCAGGACGTCGTCGGAGTCCGGCAGGCGCGCGCTCCCGTACGGGCGAGTCTCGTCCGGGAAGGCGACGCAGTACTCGTTGAGCAGGCGGTGGGTCTGGGCGAGATAGGCGACGATCGCCCGGTGGGGGTAGACGAGGTAGGCGTAGGCGGCGCCCCCGGTGCTGTCAGCGTCGACCGGGCCGTCTGACTGCGAACCCCAGACCCGGATGAAGCCCAGGTCCCGGTACATCGCCCACTCCTCCTCGTTGACGCACGAGCGCAGGAGCGAGCGGGCGCGCGCCTCGGCGCGGCGCTCGCGGCCGGGGTCATAGGGCATCACGGGCGCCAGCCGGCGACGGGCGCGATGGCGCGACCACATCTCCTCGACGCGCGGCAGCAGCTCCTCAGACAACAGGGCAATGGCGACGAGCGCGGTGGCAACGAGCGCGAGCAGCATGTCCGCCCCGGCCCCGCGGCCGCCTAGCGGCCGCCGGCCGCGCGCGGGAAGAAGATCACGCGGTCCGCATCGCGGGGGACGTCCTTAAACGTCTTGACCATGTGCGCCTGGCGGCGGCCGGCCGCGTCCAGCATGGGTACCGCGGCCCACAGCCCGTCGTCCAGCTGGCGGCGAAACTCCTCCACCAGACGCTGCTCGTCCTCGGCCAGCTCGACATCGCCCTCCGCGATCAGCACCTCGCCGTGACCCGGCTTCATCCTCAGAAAGCGCACGAGGGCGATTATGTCACGCCCAGTGTCCTGGGGCGCTGACTCGGTGCCAGGATTGGGCGATGGCTGGGCGTGGCTGGGCGTGGCTGAATCAGTGCCTCAGGACACCGAGGACGTTCACCGGGCCGGCACCCGCGCCCACGCTCGCCAGTCCATCCCGCACCGCCTGCGAAGCCAGGCGCTTGGCCGCCCGCGCCGCCTCCAGGGGGGTATCCCCCCAGGCGAGCCGCGCCGCCAGCACCGACGAGTGCGTGCACCCGGACCCATGCGCCGCTCCGCCGGGGTAGCGCTCACCGGGCAACTCGATCGCGTCGGACCCGTCGAAGAACACGTCCACGGCCTGCTCACGGTGGCCGCCGGTGACCACCACGATCTCGGGCCCGAGCGCCCGCAGGGCACGGGCGAGCGCGACGGCGTCGTCGCCGCCCTCCCCTGCCCTGGCCGCCCTCGCCACGGACGCCGTCGCCGCGGATGCCGCCGCCAGCGCCCGGGCCTCGGGCAGGTTGGGCGTGATCACCCGCACCCGCGGCAGCAGCAGCTCCATCAAGGCGCCGCGCGCGGACTGCTCGAGCAGCTCCGCGCCGGACTCGGAGACCATCACCGGGTCGAGCACCACGGGCGTCCCGGGCGCGAGGAGCTCCAGCGAGGCCGCCACCGCCTCGATGCTGGCGACGGTCCCGAGCATGCCGATCTTGACCGCGTCGACGCCGATGTCCTCGGCCACGGCCCGCACCTGGGCCACGATGACCTCGGGCGAGACCGCCTCCACGGCGCTCACCCCGACGGTGTTCTGGGCCGTGATGGCCGTGATCGCGGTCATACCGTGCACGCCGCAGGCAGCAAACGCCTTCAGATCAGCCTGGATGCCGGCGCCCCCGCCGGAGTCAGAGCCGGCGATCGACAGCACGCAGGGCGGCCGCCTGCGGGAGCCGCCTCCGGTTCGTGCAGACTCTGCGTGGGCCATTGGGCCGAGCTTAGGCGCCCGGCACCGATGTCGTCAGGGCCGGACCGTGTAGCGACCTCCCGGCTGCCGGCGCACATAGCCCCCGATCTCCAGCGAAGCCAGAGCCGCCAGGCCGTCATCCGCGTCCAGCCCCGCCTCCGCGAACGCCTCGGCGAGCTCGTAGCCGTCGGCCAGCGCTTCGAACAGCGGGATGACGGTCGGATCCCGAGGGCGATCGAGACCCGGCGGGCGCAGCCGCGGGCGGTCCTCGAAGACGGCTTTGAGGATGTCAAAGGGCTCCGCCACCAGGTGGGCGTCGAAGCGGAGCAGCAGGTGCGGCCCGAATGAGAGCGGCGCCGTGATCTGACCGGGCACGGCGCCGACCTTGCGCTTCAGGTTGTCCGCCTCCAGGGCGGTTCCGATTGCGCCCGAGCCCTGGCGCCCGGCCACGAGGACGGTCATGTCGGCCAGGGCAGCGATGAGCCGGTTGCGCGCCGGGAACATCCAGCGGCGCACGGGCACCCCGGGACCGAGCTCTGACACCGCGGCACCGGTGGCGAGGATCCTCTGATGTAGGAGCCGCCCAGATGGTGGATAGGGGCGCTCCGGCGAGCTCGCCAGCACCGCGATCGTGTCGCCACGGGCATGCAGCACGCCCTCGTGCGCGGCGGTGTCCACGCCGCTGGCCATGCCACTGATCACGGTCATCGCTCCGGCGACGCCCCGGGCCAGGGAGCGTGCGTTCTCGAGCGCATACGGCGACGCGCGGCGAGCCCCGACGATCGCCACCGAGTCCCCGGCCACGAGCTCGAGAAACCGCTCGAGCCCACCCGCGACGTGCAGGACGGCGGGCTCCCCGGTGAGGTCCCACAGCTTGGCCGGATAGGCCGGATCACACCGGCACAGCGTCTCGACGGCCGCCGCACCGCAGCGCTCGCGGTAGGGGTCCGCGGCAAACGCCTGCCATTCGGCGCGGACCTGGGCGGTGCGGTTGCCGCCCACGGCCTCGATGAGGTCCTCGTCGGCGCGGTCCAGCAGCTCAGAGATGCGCTCGCGCTCGTTGTCGAGGTGACCCGCGAGGCGGACCAGCAGCCAGGCGCGCCGTAGGCAGTCCGCGCACGCTCGCGTCGCACTCACGCCGATCGCCTCCACTCCCCCACGTCGGCGGGCTGAGTCATGCGGCTGCCCCCTCGGCCAGGTCAGGACCGGTGCGCTGTCTCAGGCTGAGGGCGAGCAGGACATCGCGGCGGCTGACCCGCTCGCGGCCGGCCAGGTCCGCGATCGTCTGGGCGACGCGGAGGACCCGGTGGCGACCGCGCGCGCTGAGCCACCCGTACTTGTAGGCGTGATGAAGCTCGTCATCGGCGGACTCGTCCAACCGCGCCATCGCGCCCGCCGTCCGCGCATCCATCTCGCCGTTGCAGGCCGCGCCCGTCTCCTCCAGCCGCCGCCGTTGCCGGTCGCGCGCCTCGGTCACGCGGGCGAGCACATCCGCGGAGCTGCGCAGGGGGGCCGCGCCCAGGTCCTCGGCCTCCGGGCGCCGGACGTCGACGAGCAGATCCATGCGGTCGAGCAGCGGCCCGCTCAGACGGCGGCGATGACGGCGCAGATCCGCCTCGCCGCAGGTGCAGCGATCATCCACCCCGGCAAACCCGCACGGGCACGGGTTGGTGGCGGCGACGAGCATGAACCCGGTGGGGAACGTCAGGGACTGCTGGCCGCGCACGATCGTCACACGGCCGTCCTCCAGCGGCTGGCGCAGCGCATCGAGGCTGGAGCGCTGGAACTCGGACAGCTCGTCGAGGAAGAGCACGCCCTTATGGGCGAGGGTCGCCTCGCCGGGTCGCGGCGGCGAGCCGCCTCCAGCCAAGCCGGCGGACGAGATGGTGTGGTGCGGGGCGCGGAACGGCCGCGCCCCGATCAGCCCGCCCGTGTGGACGCCGACGACGCTGTGGATCCGGGTGACCTCGATCGCCTCTGCGCGGGTGAGCGGCGGCAGGATCGTGGGCAGCCGCCGGGCCAGCATCGTCTTGCCGGTGCCGGGTGCGCCCTCGAGCAGAAGGTTGTGACCTCCCGCCGCCGCGATCTCCAGCGCCAGCAACGGCGCCTCCTGGCCCCGGACGTCCGAAAGGTCCGGCTCGCTGCCGTCAGGGCCGTGTGCGGGCGGCGCCTCGGGTAGGGATGGCGTGGCGCCGCCCGCCAGCACGTCCGCGGCGGCCCGCAGGCTGGCCACCGCCACGATGCGCAGGTCCTCGACGAGTGCGGCCTCGTGTGCCCGAGTGCGTGGCACGATGAGGCGGGTGCAGCCGCTCTGCTGCGCGCCCTCCGCCACCGCGAGTGCGCCGGCCGAGTCGCGCAGCTCGCCGCCGAGGGAGAGCTCCCCGAACACGGCGCAGCCCGCCAGCGCGTGGGCGGGAACCTGTCCGCTGGCGGCGAGCACCGCCAGCGCGAGCGCGGTGTCGAATCCGGGGCCGGCCTTGCGCATGAAGGCCGGTGCGAGGTTGGCGGTGATCCGGCCCTCTGGGAACTTGAAGCCGGAGTTGAGGATCGCCGAGCGGATCCGTTCACGCGACTCCCGCACGGCGGTGTCGCCGAGGCCGACGACCGTGAACGCGGGCAGGCCGCTGCGGATGTCGACCTCCACCCACACCGGGAAGGGTTGGACCCCGTCGATGGCGAACGTCGCGACCCTGGCGAGCATGCTGGGAACGCTAGGGGAAAACGTGTGACAGGTGGGTGGCAAACTGGGTCAGATGTGGGTCTTTTGCAGGTGCTTTTGTGACGACAAAGACACTTGTTGACACACACAGGTCACCTTTTTGGGCGTAGCGTTTTCCGGCATGGGCAATGAGCTGGAGAACGAACTCGGACGAGCGGGCGAGCGGCTCGCGGCCGAGCACCTGTCGCGGCTGGGCTATGAGATCGTGGAGCGCAACTACCGGACGCGGTGGGGTGAGCTGGACATCGTGGCCCGCGCCGGGGGCACGCTCGCCTTCTGCGAGGTCAAGACTCGGCGGGCCGGGGGCCGGGCCGGGGGCCCGTTTGACGCGGTGGGGCGCAACAAGCAGGCCCGGGTGCGCAAGATGGCCGGGAGTTGGCTCGTGGAGCGCCGGGACCGCCCCTATGCCGACGTCATCCGCTTCGATGCGATCGGGGTGACGGTGGACGCGGGCGGACGGCTGGTCTCGCTCGAGCACCTGGAGGGCGCGTTCTGATGCGCCGGCGGATGGTGGGGCGGTGGCGGCGGAGAGGCCCGGCGGGGCCACGGAGCGTGGGCGTCGTGCCCGGGCTCCGCGACCCCTGGGGCGTCGCTCAGTCCGCCGTCGTCACTTGGCGATCGCGACGGTCTTGGCCACCGACTGCTTGGCGAAGGCGCTGGAGCCTGCCCATGAGACGGTGAGCCGGACCTTCCTGGCCATGCGGCAGCCGCGCGGCAGGCGCAGGCTCGACGCGAACCGGCGGCTGTGGGCCGTGGTCGTGCGCCTGGCCGTCGCCGAGCCGCAGGCAGCGGAGACGACGAGCCTGCCGGTGAAGCCGGCGGCCGCAGTGCCGGCCACCGACGCGCCGCGTCGATGCGAGGCGCCGGCCCTGGTGAGCCGGAGGCCGGGCGTGGGCAGGGCCGGGGGCGGTGGTGTGCCGACGGTGATCGGCGTCGTGGCCGCGTCGTCGACCTCACCGCCGGTGGGGCCCTGCACCCAGGTGCACAGCACGTAGAAGCCGGTCTTCTGCCTTGTCGTGGCGGTGGTGGTGACCGGGCCGCCGAAGACCTGCTCACCGCCGAAGCCCAGGAGATTGGTCTCGGGCTGGTTCTGCTGCTGGTCGAGACTGAAGCTGGCCGGGCACGGCGCCTCGGAGGCCGGCCGCAGGACGGAGAACAGCGAGAGGAGCTGGTCCGTCTGGGTCGTGTAGCTGACCGGGAAGCCGACCCCGGGCTGCAGGCCCTTGGCGACGGCCACGGTCAGCTGGCTCACCTGGGGCCCGCGCGCGGTGACAGTGAGGGTGGCCGGCGGCGCCACCGGCTGATCGGTGCTGTTCTGATCCTGGGCCAGCCACGCGCACACCTGATAGGAGCCGGGCGCGGGCGGGCGCAAGCTCCCGGCCAGCTCATAGGCGCCGGGGGCCGCCGTCTGGGCGCCGGGGGCGAAGATCGTCACGTCCTCGCCCGGGAACGTCGCGGTGTCCTCCTGGTAGCTGGTCTCACACGCCGGGCCCCCGGCAGGACGGACGATCGCCTCGACCTCGGCGGCGCCGCCAAGCGCGTTGGTGCCGCTGAAGCTGAGATCGACCGGGAACGCCTGCTCGGGGCTCGCGGTGGTGGTGGCCACCGCGATCGAGGAGCTGTCGGCCATCGCGGGGGCGGCGAGACCGCCCGCGAGGCCCACGGCGACGATGACGGCAGGGATGATTCTCCGCGCGCAGCGCGGCACGAGATGCACCGGCATATCCGGGTTTCCCCTTCCCTTGAGATGAAGCGGCGGGGGCGCGCCAACGCACCCGGGCCGCGAGTCCGGAGGGCGCCAGAAGCTGCCCTCCGCTTATCGTTGGCCCGGACGCGCGTCCGCGTCCAGCCACCCGTTAAAACGGACTAGCCGAGGGCGAGTTGCTGATATGCCGTGGACTGAAACGACAGGCGGTGAAGCGGCGAGACGCCGAGACGCTCGATCGCCTCGCGATGCTCCGGGGTCGAGTAGCCCACGTGGGTGGCGAACTCCCAGCCCGGATGCGTGGCGTCGGCCCGGCGCATGTAGCGGTCCCGGGTCTCCTTGGCCAACACCGAGGCCGCCGCGATGGCAGCGCTCTTGGCGTCGCCGCCGATCACCGCGCGCTGCTCGTGGCTCACGCCGGACACGGGGAAGCCGTCGCTGAGGCAGATGCAGCCCTCGCAGGCCACCTCGTTGAGCGCGTCGCGCAGGGCCGCAAGATTGGTCTTGTGCAGCCCCCGGGTGTCGATGCCGGGCGCGCAACGGGTGACGATCGAGACGCGCGCGGCGACGCTCAGGATCACCGGATACAGCGCCGCCCGCCCCTCCGGGCTGTGCTGCTTGGAGTCGTTGAGCATGCCCAGGGCTCTTGCCTGCGCCGGCCCGATCCGATTGAGGTCGAGCAGCACCGCGGCGGCCACCAGCGGTCCCGCGAGGCAGCCGCGGCCGGCCTCGTCGGCGCCGGCCACGAAGCGCCTGCCCAAGCCGCGGTCGAAGTTGAGCAGGCGGCGGCCCGGACGGCCGGGCTTGCGCCGGTTGCCGTTAGAGCGTGCCGATGCGGTCCGGGGGCCAGTAGGTGAAGAACGCGACCCCGATGATCCATTTATCGGGGACGGGGCCCCAGAAACGGCTGTCGTCTGAGAGGCCACGGTTGTCACCCATCATGAAGTAATGACCGGGCGGAACCTTGATCGGTGTCTGGAAATTGCAGGAACTGTCGACCCCGCAGGGGTTGATGTAGCCGTCCTGCTCCTTGACGCCGTTGCGGTAGACGTGACCGTCCTTGATGAAGAGCATGTCGCCTGGTCCGGCCACGACGCGCTTGATGAACGTCTGCGTGGACTCCTGAGCGGTGGGCTGGTCGCAGGCCTGGCTGTGGCCGGTGCCCTGCGAGCTGTTCCCGCACACGGGGCTGTTGAAGTCGGCGCCGCGCGGCGGGTGAAAGACCACGACGTCGCCGACGCTGGGGTGCGTCGACAGGCGGTTGGTGAGCACGCGCTGGCCAGGGTCGAGCGTGGGCACCATCGAGGAGCTGGGGATCCGATAGGGCTTGACGATGAAGGCCTGGATGAGGATCGCCAGCCCCACCGCCACCGCAATCGTCAGGACCAGTTCGATCAGCGACGCGACCGGAGACTTCTTCTTCTTGCCGGACGTGGACATCCGCCGGGAGCTAGAGGAAGCCAATGCGATCAGGGGGCCAGTAGGTGAAGAACGCCTTGCCGATCATCCACGCCTTGGGGACCGGGCCCCAGTAGCGGCTGTCGAGCGAGTCAGGGCGATTGTCGCCCATCATGTAGTAGTCACCCCTCGGCACGGTGATGCTGGCACGGAAGTTGCACTCGCCGGCGCCCGCGCAGGGGATCGTGAAGGAGCTGGCCTCGGGGCGTCCATTGCGATAGACGTGGCCGTCGCGGATCTGCAAGCGGTCGCCGGGTCCTCCCACCACCCGCTTGACGTAGGTCTGCGACGACTCGTGGGTCTGCGCCACGTCACACGGCGCGGCGCCGTCCTGCCCGAGGCTGTTCTCCCCCTCGTTGGGATTGGCGCACGTCTCCGAGGCGGGAGGATGAAAGACATAGATGTCGCCGACATGCGGCGACGAGAAGTGCGTCCCCAGGCGGTCGACCAGGATGCGCTGCCCGATCCGCAGCGTCGGGACCATCGACGGGCTGGGAATCTCGTACGGCTTGACGATGAACCCCTGGATGACGACGGCCAGACCCAGGGCGATCGCGACGATCCCGACCAACTCCGCCACCGAGCGCGCCAGCGGCTTCTTGGTCCTCGTCACACCTACTCGTCGTCCGTCGCTGACTCTTCCCCGCCCGCGTCGGTCGCTTCAGCGCTGGCTGCGGGCTCGGATGCTTCGGTGCCTTCAGCGCCGGCTTCGGCCTCCTGGGCCTCCACCGCCTCGGCGACGGTCTCCTCCGCGGTGGCGCCCTCGGCGTCGACGGGCGTGGGCTCGCCGTCGCCCTCGGGCCCGTAGAGCAGCTCGCGCTCGACGGCCACCTCGGGTCCGGCGGAGCGGCGCTCGCGCACGCGGGCGCGCTTGCCGATCCGACCGCGCAGGTAGTAGAGCTTCGCGCGGCGCACGTCTCCGCGGGCCGCAACCTCGATGCGCTCGATCTTGGGCGAGTGCAGCGGGAACGTCCGCTCCACCCCCACTCCGAAGGATTGCTTGCGCACGGTGAAGGTCTCGCGCGCGCCGTGGCCCTGGCGCTTGATCACGACGCCCTCGAAGACCTGCGTGCGGCGCCGCGTCCCCTCGATGACCTGGAAATGCACGCGCAGCCGATCACCGGCGTCGAACGCCGGGACCCGGCGGAGCTGTGATCGCTCCAGGCTGTCGATGACTGTGCTCATGGGGACTGAAGTTGGGAGAGGCGGGTTGTGGCCGGCGGGCGGGCCTTACCTACGGTCAGGCCGCGTGCGCAAGCGCGCCTCCGCCCATGCGGCGGTTCATGGTAGCGGGTCGCTGACGAGGGGGATGTTGGCGCCAGGCTAAGCCCGGATCCGCCGATCCGAGCTAAGTTCGCGACGACTCCGTGCCCGATGGGGGCAGCGGCAAACCCCCGGCCCCCGGGCTCTCCACGCCCCCCACTCCGGCCGCCCGCGACCGGCTCTGGGCCAGGCGCCACTCGGCGATGCGGGCATGATGCCCGGACAGGAGGACCTCGGGTACCGGCCAGCCGCGATACTCGGCCGGCCGGGTGTAGTGCGGGTACTCGGGCCCGCCCTCCAGCGCCGCGCTGAAGGACTCCTCCACCGCCGAGCGCTCATCCCCCAGCGCGCCGGGCTGCTTGCGCAGGACCGCGTCGCACAGGACCATCGCCGCCAGTTCGCCGCCGGCGAGGACGTAGCGCCCGATCGACACCCGGTCTGAGGCGAAATGCTCGACGATCCGCTCGTCAAAGCCCTCATAGCGGCCCGACAGCAGAGTCAGCGCCGGCTGGGCAGCGAGCTCATCGACGAACGCGTCATCCAGCAGCCGCCCGCCCGGGTCGAGCGCGATCACGCGCCGTGAGGCCGGCAGCTGCACCGGGTCAATGTCGTAGCGCGCCTGCAGGGCGGCCTCCACGACGTCGACGCGCAACACCATCCCCGCCCCGCCCCCGAACGGCGTGTCGTCGACCTGGCGCCCGCTCAGCGGGGTGTGGTCGCGGTAGTTGACGAGGTGCAGCTCGTGTCCGAGGGCCAGGGCGTTGGCCACGTGACGCTGCGAGGCGAACCAGTCAAACGCCTCCGGGAACAGCGTGAACACGTCGATCTGCATCAGGCCTCGCCCAGGAACTCCAGGTCGACGTCGATCACGCGTCCGTCCAGGTCGACATCGCGCACGGCATCGCGGACCAGGGGCACGAGCAGGTCCGGCGCGTCGCCCGCGCGCGTGACCTCGAGGACCTCGCAGGAGGGCAGCGCCAACAGCCTGGCCACCACGCCCACCTCGCGATCGCCGTCGCGCACCGCGCAGCCCTCGAGGTCGGTCGCCCACCATTCATCCTCGTCGAGGCCGGGCGCGTTGGTCCGGGCGACGAGCAGCTCCTGCCCACGCAGCGCCACGGCGGCGTCGCGATCCTCGCACCCGTCCAGGCGCACGATCGGCCGCTCGTCGTGCCCGGCCAAGCGCACGATGGTGCGCCGGGCGCCGCCGAGAAGGACCTCCCTGCCCCGCTCCAGCAGTGCCGCGACCGGTTCCGCGACGTGAAAGCTGCCGTCGAGGCCGTGGGGACGTCCCACCACACCGGCGTGCAGCCAGTGCTCCGTCTCGGTCACGCGGGGACCCTGCTAGTCGTCGACGATGTCGACGAACACGCGGCGCTGCTCCTTGACGGCGGCCACCTTGACCACCGCGCGCAGCGCCATCGCGGTCCGCCCGCCGCGCCCGATCACGCTGCCGTAGTCATCCTCGTCGACGGACAGCTCGAGGACGAGCGTGCCGTCGTCCTCCTCGACCTCGGTGACCTGCACGGCGTCCGGGTGCTCGACGAGCCCCTTGGCCAGGTACTCGAGGAAGTCCTTCACGGGCAGCGGACTACGAGATGCCCTGAGTGCGCAGCAGCTTGCGAACGGTCTCCGACGGCTGGGCGCCGCGGGCAAGCCAATCGCGGATGCGCTCCTCGTTGAGCACGATCGTGGACGGATCGGTCTGGGCGTTGTAGTGCCCGACGGTCTCGATCACGCGACCGTCGCGCTTTGAGCGCTGATCGGCGACGACGACGCGCCAGATGGGGTTCTTGCGTCCGCCGATACGAGTGAGTCGAAGTCTGACTGCCATAAGCGAGCGATGAGGTTAGCGTGCTTTGAGCGGGAGCGGTGCCCCGCGGGGATGCAGGGGGCGTCCGGGGCCCGCAGCCGACGCCCTTTCGCGGGCCTACCGGCCCTGTCGCATCAGTGCGCCGAGATCGGGCATCCGGCCCTGCGAGACCTGCCGCATGACCTTGCGCATCTGCTCGAACTGCTTGATCAGCTGCTTGACCGCCTGGACATTGGTGCCCGACCCCTGGGCGATGCGCAGGCGCCGCGAACCCTTGATCAGCTCGGGGTGGCGGCGCTCCTGGGGCGTCATCGACAGGATGATGGCCTGGAGGCGGTCGAACTCCTTCTCGTCGACCTTGACCCCGCGCAGCTCCTTGCCCATGCCGGGGATCATGCCCAGCAGCGACTGCAGGGGCCCGAGCTTGCGGATCTGGCGCATCTGATCGAGGAAGTCGTCGAGGCCGAAATCCTGCTTGCGCAGCTTGCGCTCGAGCTCGGCGGCCTGCTGCTCGTCATAGCTGGACTCGGCCTTCTCGATGAGCGTCATCACGTCGCCCATGCCGAGGATTCGCTGCGCCATGCGATCCGGGTGGAAGCGCTCGAACTGATCGAGCTTCTCGCCGGTGGAGGCGAACAGAATCGGCTTGCCGGTCACTGCCTTGACGCTGAGGGCCGCACCGCCGCGAGCGTCGCCGTCGAGCTTGGACATCACGACCCCGTCGAAGTCGACGACCTCGGCGAACTGCTCGGCGACGTTGACGGCGTCCTGACCGGTCATGGCGTCGACCACGAGCAGGATGTCGTGGGGGTTGATCGCCTTCTTGATGTTGGCCAGCTCGGCCATCAGCTCCGCGTCGACGTGCAGCCGGCCGCTGGTGTCGACGATGAGCACGTCCTTGCCCTCGGCACGGGCGCGGTCGGCCGCCCACTTTGCGATGTCCACCGGGTTGCGGTCGGTCCCCTGCTCATAGACGTCGACCCCGGCCTGCTGGCCGACCTTGATGAGCTGGTCGACGGCGGCGGGACGGTAGACGTCGCAGGCGGCCACCGCCACCGAGGAGTTGTGCTCGGTGCGCAGGTAGCGAGCCAGCTTGCCGGTGGCGGTCGTCTTGCCCGAGCCCTGCAGGCCGGCCATCAGCACGATCGTCGGCGGCCGGGGCGAGAACGCCAGTTCGCCGGCGGAGCCGCCCATCAGCGCGGTCAGCTCGTCGGAGACGATCTTGACCACCTGCTGGCCGGGGTTGAGCTTGCCGACGATGTCAGCGCCGAGCGCGCGATCCTTGACCGCGTTGGTGAAGCTCTTGACGACCTTGAAGTTGACGTCGGCCTCGAGCAGCGCCAGGCGGATCTCGCGCATGGCGGCGTTGATGTCGGCCTCGGTCAGGGTGCCGCGGCCACGGACCTCGGACAGGGTCGCCTGGAGCTTCTCAGCAAGGGAATCGAACATGGTTTCTGTCTGCTGAGGCTACTAGGCGGGCGCCGCGCTCAGACTCGCAACGGCCGCCGGGTCAGGACACGAGCGCGCGGGCGAAGTCCGCGGCGTCAAACGGCCGCAGGTCCTCGAGTTGCTCCCCCACCCCGATCAGCTTGACCGGGATGCCGAGCTCTTGGGCGATGGCGAGCGCGATCCCCCCCTTGGCCGTGCCGTCGAGCTTGGTCAGCACCAGCCCGGAGACATCGATCGCCTCCGAGAAGGCCTTGGCCTGGCGCAACCCGTTCTGGCCGGTGGTCGCGTCGACAGTGAGCAGCGTCTCGTGCGGGGCCTCGGGAATCTGCTTGGCGATGACCCGACGCACCTTGGCCAGCTCGGCCATCAGGTTGTCCTGGGTATGCAGGCGCCCGGCGGTGTCGATCAGGACCACGTCGGCGCCCTGGCGGCGCGCCTCCGCGATCGCGTCGAAGGCCACCGAGGCCGAGTCGGCGCCGACACCGCCCTTGACGAACCCCACTCCGGCCCGTTGCGCCCACAGCTCGAGCTGCTCCACCGCCGCGGCCCGGAAGGTGTCGCCGGCCGCCAGCACCACCGAGCGCTTGAGCTCCTGGCTCAGGTGCCAGGCGAGCTTGCCCAGGGTCGTCGTCTTGCCGGTGCCGTTGACCCCCGCCACCAGGATGACGGTGGGCTCGGGGCGCAGGTCGATGGTGTCGTTGCCCGTCTGGGCGATCTCCGTGAGCAGCTCGACCAGCCGGTCTGAGAGTTCCTGGCCTCCGGTGAGCTTGTTCTCGGCGGCCTCCTGCTCGAGCTGGGCCACCACCTTGGCGGTGGTCTGGGCACCGACGTCGGCGTAGATCAGCGCCTCCTCCAGGCGCTCCCAGGTCTCATCGGAGAGGTCCTCGAACAGGGTCGCCTGGATCTCTGACTGCAGCGCCTGCCGAGTCTTGCGCAGGCTCTCGCGCAGCCGGCGGAAGCGGCCGACGCGGCGCTCGGGCTCCTCGGCTGCGGGCGGCGCCTCCGGGGCGGCCCCGTCGATGATGAAGAGCTCTCGCCAGTCGCGCGCCATGACGGCGGCGACGTTATCAGCGGCCGCTCAGGCGGCTTCGGCCTGAGCCTCGGCGTCCGTCGGGCCGTCGGCGCCCGAGAGCTTGCGCGAGATGACCTTGGAGATGCCGTCGGAGCCCATCGAGACGCCGTAGAGCGAGTCGGCGGCCTCCATGGTGCGCTTCTGGTGGGTGACCACGATGAACTGGGCGCGCGAGGAGTACTGGCGCAGCAGCGCCAGGAAGCGGTCGATGTTGAGATCGTCGAGCGCCGCCTCGACCTCGTCGAGGATGTAGAACGGGCACGGGCGGGCCAGGAACACCGCGAACAGGAAGGCCAGCGCGGTCATCGACTTCTCGCCGCCGGAGAGCAGCGACAGCCGCTTGCACTCCTTGCCCGCCGGGGTGATCTCGATCTCCACGCCCAGGAGGTCATCCTCGGGCTCGAGCTCGTCGTCGGGGCCGTCGTCGCCGTCGCCGTCGGCATCGGTATCGGCATCGGGAGCCTCCTGGCCGCCGATCACGCGAGCCGGGCCATCACGCTCGGAGACCAGCCGCAACCGGCCGTCGCCGCCCGGGAACAGCTGGCCGGCCAGTTCCTCGAAGGCGCTCGCGGTGGCGGCGAAGGTCTGCTCGAAGGTGGTCCGGATCTGCTTGTCGGTGTCGGCGATGAGCCTCTCGAGCTCGCGCAGGGCGGCCTCCAGGTCCGAGCGCTGGGTCTCGAGCTCCTCGACATGGGCCACGGCCTCGGCGTACTCCTCCTGGGCGAGCGGATTGACCGGCCCCAGCTGCTCGCGCCGGCGGGCGATCCGCTCCAGGCGCCCATCGAGGGTCTGGCGCTCCTCTTCGGTGAGCGCCTCCGCGGCGGGCTCAGCGGGCAGCTCCAGGCGCTGGGCGATGCGCCCCAGCTCCGTCTCGGCATCAGCGGCCTGATCGCGCGCTCGTTGGAGGCGAACCTCAGCCTGGGTGAGCGCCTCGTTCTCCTGGCCGATCTTGGCGTGCAGCTCAGCCTCCTGCTGGGCGCAGGTGCGCAGCTCGAGCGCGACGTGCTCTCCGGCCTGGCGGTCGGCGGCCAGCGCCTCCTCAAAGCTCGCCAGCCGCTCGCCGATCGCGCCGGTGACCTGCTCCAGGGCGTCGATCAGACTCGCCACCGCGGGCACGAGCTCGGTATCGCGCTCGACGCCGACACGTACCCGCTCCAGGCGCTGTGCCCGCTGAGCCCGCTCGCGCTCCGCGCGCTCGAGCATCCGGCGCTCGGCGGCGAGCTCGGCCGCCAGCTGGGCGCGGCGCCCCGCCTCCGGCCCGTCGTCGGGTGCGGCCCGGCGGCGCTCGATCAGCGCCGCGAGGCGGCGCTCCTCCTCCCGCCGCTCGTCGAGCGTGCGGACAGCGGCGCGATGGGCATTGGTGAGCCGGTCGCGCGCCGAGTCGGCTTGCGACATCCCGGCGGTGGCGCGCTCCACGCCGGCGCGCGCGTCGAGCTCGGCCTGGGCGGCGCGCTCTGACTCGGCGACGAGCTGCTCGCGGCGGTTGCGCTCGGCCAGGACGCGATCCTCTCCGACCGCGGGGGCCTGGCGCAGCTCCCGCGTGCGCGCCGACCACACGCGGCCCTGCCGCGTCACGGCGACGCCGCCGAAGTCCGGAGCGAGCACGTCGATGTCCTCGACGAGCCACGTGTCGTGCAGCAGCGCTCCGGCCAACCTCAGCGCACGCCCCTGCCCCCGGACGTGCGCCAACAGGCGCTCCGCGCCCGCCGCGGGGGACGCGGCGCCGTCCTCGCCGGGCCTGGCGTCGTCGCCGACGACGAGCGTGCGCCCACCGTCGGCGCCGGCTCGATCAAGCAGCGACGCCCCCGCGGCCCGATCGTCGACCACGGCGGCACGCAGGCGGCCGTCGAGCGCGGCGGCTACGGCGAGCTCGTAGCCGGCGTCGACGTCGAGCTCGTCGGCGAGGGCGGCGGCGCCGTGGGGTGCGCCGGCGTGGTGGCGCAGGAACTGGTTGACCGCGGCGACCTCACCGCCGACCCGCGCGGCCTCCCGGCGCGCCGCCTCCACGGCACGCTCGGCGTCGCGCACCTCGCCGCGAACCCCTTCGGCGGCGGCCTCCGCCTGTTCGCGCTCGGCCTGGGCCGCGGCGACGCCCTCGGCCTGCGCGGCCGCCCGCCGGCCGGCCTCGGCCAGCTGCTCTTCGAGCTCGGCCAGCTGACGCGCGAGCTCGGCCTCGCGGTCGCGGTCGAGCGCGGCGACAGAGTCCTCCAGACTCGTGATCCGCTGCGCGGCCTCGGGGTCCTCATGATCGGCAGCGGCCTCGGCGGCGAGCGCCGCCTCGATCTCCCGGTATCGGGCCAGCCGGGCCTCGATCGAGGAGGCGGCGGCCCGCGCGGACTCGGCGCGGTAGCCGATCCGCTCGGCGGCGCCCCGCGCGGCGTAGGCGCGGCGCGAGAGCTCCTCGCGCTGGGCGCTGCGCGCCGCCAGTGCCTCCTCGGCGGCCTCGCGCCGCTTGGCCACGGCCTCGAGCTCGACCTGAAGGCCGCGCCGGCGCTCACGGACCTCGGCCGCCACCGCCTCTGCGGAGACCATGGCGGCGCGCTGGCCCCGCACGTCGTCGCGGGCGAGATCCCAGCGGATCTCCAGCGCCTGGCGCTCGAGCCGTTCGTGCAACTCGGCGGCCTCGGCCTGGCGCTTGAGCGGCCGCAGCCGCGACCGGGCCTCGCGTTCGACGTCGAGGGCGCGGTCGAGATTGTCCTGGGTACGGGCCAGCTTGAGCTGGGCGCGCCGGCGGCGCTTGCGGTGCTTGCCCAGCCCAGCCGCCTCCTCGATGAGCAGGCGCCGATCGCGCGGCTTGGAGGTGACCAGCGACTCAACCCGTCCCTGCGAGATGACCGAATGCATCTCCTTGCCCAGCCCGGTGTCCGACAAGAGCTCGACGACGTCGACCAGGCGACAGCGAGCTCCCGCGAGGCGGTACTCGCCCTCGCCGGCCCGATCGAGCCGGCGCTGGATGGCGATCTCGGGGACGCCCAGCCCGAGGCTCCCCTCGCTGTCGTCGAGGATGAGCTCCACCTCGGCGTGGCCTGCGGCCTGGCGCCCCGGGGCGCCGCCGAAGATGACGTCCTGCATCGACTGGCCGCGGACCGCGCCGGGGGACTGCTCGCCGAGCGCCCACAGGACGGCGTCGGTCACGTTGGACTTGCCCGAGCCGTTGGGCCCGACGATCACGCTGACGCCCGGGCCGAACTCGAGCTTGGTCCGGTCCGGGAAGGACTTGAAGCCCTTGACGGTGATCGACTTCAGATACACGCCGCCCCCTGAGCCCCGCCGCGATCACGAGCCGTCACTTGGCCATGGCCTCCAGCGCGGACTGCGCGGCCTCCTGCTCGGCGTCCTTCTTGGAGCGGCCCACGCCACTGCCGATCTCCTTGCCGCGGATCGTGGCCTGCACGGTGAAGGTGCGGTCGTGCGGCGGCCCCTGCTCGTCCACCACTTCGTAGCTGACCAGCTCTCCACGCCGCGCCAGGCGCTCCTGGAGCGCCGACTTGTAGTCCACCGAGTGCTCGAGCGCATCCTCGATCTCCGGCGCGAAGGCGTCGACCACGGCCTCGGCGGCCGCGTCGTAGCCGAACGTCACATAGCAGGCGCCGATCACCGCCTCGATGACGGAGGCCAGGACGCGCTCGGTGGAGATCAGCGCCTCGAGCCCCGCCGCCGCCGTCTCCGGTGCCGCCGCGCGTAGCCGCTCCGGTACCCCGAGGCGCTCGGCCACCGCTCGGCAGGAGCGGCCCGACACCGCCTGCGCGCGGATCTTGGTCAGCCGCCCCGGGCCGAACCGCTCGGCGTCCAGACGCGGGAAGAGATGGGTGGTGACGGCGAGCCCCAGGACACTGTCGCCCAGGAAGGCGAGCCGCTCGTAGGACTCCGAGCGGCGCGTGGTCCAGGACGAATGGGTGAACACGGAGCGCTGCAGCTCTGGCTCCAGCCGCTCCAGCAGGCCCGCAAGGGTCGCGTCGGGCGGGCGGGCTGGAGTCCGGGGCGGGGTGTCCGGGTCCGTGCGCTGCCGTTGGGGTGTCACTCAGTGTCAGTGGATTGGCCCGCGGTCGCCGGCAGAGCCCCGCTGGCGAGCACGAAGTCGACCGCTTGGCCGACGGTCAGGATCCGGCTGGCTTCCTCATCGGAGATCCGCACGCCGTAGGAGTCCTCGAGCTCCTGCACCAGCGTGTAGAGATCCAGCGAGTCGGCCTCCAGATCCTCACGAAAACGGGTCGACTCCGAGAT
Source organism: uncultured Actinomycetota bacterium (assembly GCA_963758035.1). GTDB lineage: Bacteria > Actinomycetota > Thermoleophilia > Solirubrobacterales > Solirubrobacteraceae > Palsa-465. The sequence continues at coordinate 1,080,431 of CAVWTW010000006.1, read as the reverse complement.
CGAACCGGGGCTGACCTCCAGCTCGTCGACCAGGTGCGCGCGGATCAGCGAGAAGACTTGCTCTCGATTCATCGACGCCACACCGTAGACGTCAGCCCGGACGCGCAGGGCGTGGGCTCGTTATCCATCGCCGTCCTCCTCTCCCCCGTGTCCGGGGGTTCGCAGTGCGCCGGCGGCCTTGAGGGCGGCTCGCGTGGCGCTGATGACATCTTCCTCCACTCCGCGCGCGGCGACCTGGATGGCGCGGGCAAAGCCCTTGCGGCTGAAGCGGCCATGGGCCACGACGCCCAGCTGACGCAGCCCCAGCATGTAGGCCCCGCCGGGCCCCTCAGGGTCGATCTCATCGCGGAGGCCCTGGATCGCCGGGCGCAGAAGCCACCCTCCGAGCTTGGCCCGGCTCGAGCCCATGGCCACGTCGCGGATGGCGCGCAGCGTCCGGCCCGAGACGCCCTCGATCAGCTTGAGCGTGATGTTGCCGGTGAAGCCGTCCATGACCACGACGTCAGCCGCGTCCTCGAACACCTGAGTGCCCTCGATATTGCCGACGAAGTTCAGCCCGGTGCCGCCCTCACCGGCGAGCTGAGCGTGGACCTCCACCAGCTCCGGCGTGCCCTTGACCGCCTCCTCGCCGTTGGAGAGCAGCGCCACCCGCGGCGAGCTGATGCCGAGTACTGCCTGCGAGAACGCGGAGCCCATGTGCGCGAACTGGACGAGGTGCTCGGGGCGGCAGGTGACGTTCGCCCCGACATCGAGCAGCATCACGGGTCGGCCCCCGGGAACAGGGACCGGCAGGGCGAGCGCCGGGCGATAGATGCCGCGATCGCGGCGCATGTTGAACAGCCCGGCGGCCAGCGCCGACCCCGTCGAGCCGCCGGAGACCAGCGCCTGGGCGCGGCCGGCGGCCACGGCCTTGGCCGCCTGGACGATCGAGGCCTCGGGCGTGGAACGCACGGCGAAGGCTGGATCGGCGGCTTTGGCGATCGAGACGGGGGCGTCGACGACCTCCACGCCGTCCGGCACCGAGCCGATCTCGCCGGCAGGGCCGAAGAGGAGGACCCTGGTCCCTGCGGCGGCGGCGATGGCGGCTCCGGCGGCGACCTCGGCGGGGCCCAGATCCGCACCGCCCGCGTCAACGGCGACGGTGACCATGGGGTGGACGGGCTAGGCCGACTGCTGGCCGGTCTCGGCGATGACCTCGCGGCCCCGGTAGCTCCCGCAAACCGGACACACACGGTGCGGAATCCGAGGGCTGTGACACGTGGGGCAGGCGTTATAGGTGGCCGCCTTGACCTTGTGCTGCGAGCGTCGCTGCGTCGTGCGCGCGTGAGATTGCTTCTGCTTGGGGACCGCCATGCGACGCAGGAGGCTAGCAGGCGGGATCGCCCGCAGGCGGGTGGGATACAGCCCGCCCGCCCGCGTCAGACCCCGCCGGTACCGGGGCGCTGGCCGCGCCGCGGAGGCATCGGTGCGACGAGGTGGCGCTGCAGCAGCGACGTGATGTCCGCGGCGCCCACCGGTGCCCCCAGCAGGAAGCCCTGCCCCAGGGAGATACCGTGGGCGAGCAGGAAGTCGTGTTGGGCCTCGGTCTCGACGCCCTCGGCCACCACGCCGGTGGCGCACGCCGAGGCCAGGTCGAACACCGCCTCCACCAGCTTGACCGCCCTGTCGTCGCCGGGAACCCCGGCGAGCATGCCGCCGTCGATCTTGAGCACGTCGAAGCCGAGATCGATCAGGCGCGACAGCGACGAGTAGCCGGCGCCGAAGTCGTCAAGGACCATTGTGAACCCGGTCGCCCGCAGGTCGTCGATGACATTCAGAGTCTCGGCCGAGTCCACCGTCCACGCTGACTCGGTCAGCTCGAGGGCGACTTTGGCCGGAGACAGCTCAGCCTCGGCCACCCGTCGGGCCAGGCTCGCCGCGAAGCCGGGGGCGAGCAACTGCGGGGGCGAGATGTTGACGCCGACCATCGGCGTCAAGTCGGCCTCACGCCACTCCCGTGCCTGGCGGAAGCATGCGTCGAGCATCCAGCTCATGAGATCGTCACCGACGGTGCTCTGGTCGGCGACGTTCATGAACAGGTCCGGAGTGAGCAGGCCCCGCTCGGGATGGCGCCAACGCAGCAGCGCCTCCACGCCGACGATCACCCGTCTGGGGGCCAGCGACCACACCGGCTGGTAGTGGAGCTCCAGCTCGCCGGATTCGATGCCGCGCCGCAGCTGTGCCGCCATGCTCGAGGGTCGCGAGGCGAGCGCCTCGGAGCGCTCATGGAAGACGAGGCGACCGCCGCCGGCCGCTTTGGCCCGGTACATGGCGACGTCGGCGTGGCGCAGCAGCGCCTCGGTGTCAGCGGCGTCGTCGGGATAGAGGCTGACGCCGATGCTCGCCCCCGTGCGTACCTCGGTGCCCGCCACCACGAATGGCTCGAGCAGTGCGCTGAGGAGCTTGCTGCCGACGCTCTCGGCGGCCGCGGTGGGGTCGTCGGAGAGGTCGCCGAGCAGCACCAGGAACTCGTCACCCCCCTGCCGGGCGAGCACGTCGGTGTCACGCAGAACCCCGCGCAGGCGAGCCGACACGCTGGCCAGCAGCCGGTCCCCGGCGGCGTGACCGAGGCGGTCATTGACCTCCTTGAAATCGTCGAGGTCGACGAACATGAGCGCGGCCGCGCCGCCGGCGCGCCGGGCGCGGGCCAGGGCCAAGTCGATCTGCTGCTCGACGAGGATCCGGTTGGGCAGGCCGGTGAGCGCGTCGTGGTACGCCAGATAGGCGAGCTGCTCCTCGCCGCGCCGGCGCTCGCCGATGTCGCGCACGATGCCGTAGAACGAGGGACCCAGGCCACCGGCACCCTCGACGCGCGCGACGGTCAACTCCACGGGGAACTCGCTGCCGTCGCTGCGCACGGCCATCGTCTCGATGCGGCGGTCCAGCAGGCTGGACCCGGGATTGTCGCGGATCCGCTGGGCCAGGCTGCGGTAGAACGCGCGATTCCCGGGGGGCACAAGCAGATCGGCGACCTCGCGGCCCAGGACGTCCTTGGCCATGTAGTCGAAGGCGCGCTCGGCGGCGGGGTTGAACTCGATGAGGCGATCCTGCTCGTCGACGGCGACAACGCAGTCCAGGGTCGAGGCGATCACCGCGCGATAACGGGCGAGCGAGGACCCCAGCGCCGTCATCTGGCGTGAGCTCTCGATGGCCAGGGCGGCGTGCGCGGCCAGTGCGCTCAGCATGACGAGCTGCTGATCGTCGGGGCGTAGCCCGGAGAACGGCTCGTCGACCGAGATGATCCCGTAGGGCCGTCCGCCCGAGCCCTCGAGCGTGGCGAACAGAGCGTCGTCGGTGTGCCAGCTCTCGCCGCTGGGCTCGGCCGCGCGGGCGTCGCTCTCGGGCCGGTACCAGGTGACCGTGGGATCGTCGAAGCTGAGCGTGCCCTCGGGGATGAAATAGACGCCGTGACGGCGGAAGCGGTCGTCGAGCAGCGGCGTCCAGGTCTCGGGCCTGGTGATCGAGCCGAGCAGGATCTCCGAAGCCCGGTCTGAGCCGTGAACGGTGACGACCTCGTAGACATCGCCGTCCGCCCGATAGGCGTTGATCACGACGGTGGCGAAGCCGACGGCGTCAGAGACCGCGGAGGCGACGGCGCGCAGCGTCTCGACCAGCGTCGGCTGGCGCCGTGCAATGCGCGCGAATTCGAGCAGCCCGCGAAGGGGCGCGATCGCCTCCCCAGTTCGTGTGGGGCCCGACGATTCGCCGGTTCGATGCATTCTCATCACTAATCGACCGAAACCGCTTCGGGCTTGAGCGAGTATGGACGCAATACCCGCAAATGACGGGAATTTCCCACCAAGCCGCTCAACGTATCGTCATCGATCAGTCGAAGTGCAGTTCAGACAGCTTCGCCCATCGGGGGTCGGCCTCGCGCTCGTGACCGTGGTCGGGCCCCGCCTCGTTGAGGTCGGCGCCGCAGACCGGGCACAACCCCGCGCAGTCGGCGCGGCACAGCACCTGGGTGGGAACCGTCAGCGCCAGGGCGTCACGCGCCCACGCCCGGAGATCGATGACACCGTCCCGCACATAGGGCGACTCCATCTCCTCCCCCTCTCCGGGCTGGGAGACCTCGCGTGCCAGGACCTCGAAGGTCGGCGTGGCGTCGGCCAGACAGCGCATGCACGGTCCACTGAGCGTTGCCTCAAAACGCATGCGCAGCGCGTAGCCGGATCCGGTGGTGCGTGAGACGTCGAGCACCGCCGGGACGACGCTCGGCTCCACGGCGTAATGCTCGCCGCCGAGTTCGAAGGGATCGATGCCGACATGGAGCTCCAGCCGCCGCCCTTCGCCGGACGTGAGGCGGAGACCCCCAAGGTCGAATGTGTCAGTACGCAGGGCCACGTACACGAGATTAACCACTGCCGACGACGGGGCGCCGCCGCGGCTCAGCGCAGCTCGCGCTTGAGGATCTTGCCGGTCTCGTTGCGGGGAAGCTGCTCGACGAAGACGACCTCTCGCGGCACCTTGTAGCGGGCCAGATGGTTGCGCACGTGGTCCTGCAGCTCGCCTTCTGAGAGCTCGGCCCCGGGGTGGAGGCTGACCACGGCGCGCAGGCGCTGGCCGAACTCATCGTCGGCCACGCCGACGACCGCCACCTCGCGAATGCCGGCCACGCCGGCCAGCAGGTCCTCGACCTCCCCCGGGAACACGTTCTCACCGCCGGAGACGATCATGTCGTCGTCGCGGCCGTCGACGAACAATCGCCCGGCGCCGTCGAAATGGCCGACGTCACCCGTGGCCATGAGGCCGCCGCGCCGGTCTTTGTCGCCGCCGCCGGTGTAGCCCTCGAACAGCATCTCCGAGCCCACGAAGATCCGCCCGCTGGCGCCCGTGGGGAGTTCGTCGCCGCGATCGTCGAGGATCTTGACCACCGTTCCCCGCGGTGGCCGACCCGCGGTACCGGCGGCCGCGCGCAGATCCCCCGGGCCCGCCACCGTCGCCCAGGCGACCTCGGTCGAGCCGTAGAGGTTGTAGAGCGCCTCGCCAAAGGCGTCCATGACGCGAGTGGCGAGCGTTCCCGGGAGCGCCGAGCCGCTCACGGCGATGACCCTCAGCGACGAGGTGTCCAGCCGGCGGCGCTGGTCGGCGTCGGCCTCCAGCATCCGCTGCAGCATGACCGGGACCACGACAAGGGCGTCGGCGCGATGCTCGGAGACCGCGCGCGCCGTCTCCAGGGGATCAAAGCGCCGCCGCAGCACGATCGTCGAGGACAGCGCGGTGGCCAGCAGCACGTGGGCAAAGCCCCACGCGTGGAACAGGGGAGCGGCGATGACGGTCGTCCCGCGCGCCCGCAGCGGGATGGCCGAGAGCAATGCCGCCATCGGGCCCATCGAGCTGGGCGCCGGCCGGTTGGCCCCCTTCGGGGTGCCGGTGGTCCCAGAGGTGAGGATGACGGCGCGCCCGGCCACCGCCGGCGGGGGCAGCGGCGTGTCGACGCGGGTGGCGATGAGCTGCGCCAGCGACGTGTCCTCGCCGCCGTCGGCGGTGAAGCAGACGCGGCCGGGACGGGCCTGCGCGACGACCGCGGCGAACTCGCGGTCGTAGACCAGGCCGGCGGCGCCCTCACGCTGCGCCACCTCGGCCACCTGGGGGCCGGCGAAGCCGGTGTTGAGGAGCACCAGGTGCACCCCGAGCTTGGAGCACGCGGCGGCCACCTCGATGAAGCCTCGATGATTGCGGCACATCACCGCCAGGATCCGGCCCTCGGTCAGCCCGTGACCGGCGAGACCGCGAGCCAGGGCGTTGGTGCGACGGTCCAGGTCGGCGAACGAGACGCTGCCCTCATCGTCGATGACGGCCGGCGCGGACGGGAAGCGGGCGGCAGCGCCCACGACGCCCGCGGCCATCGTGGGCCCGAAGCGGTGCAGCCCGATGATCGCCCGCATCGCGCGGTCCGGGCGGGAGGGGCGCAGCATCCCGGCGCGCGCGAGCGTGCCGGCGACGTGGATGCCATCGGAGAGAGCCGCTGCCATAGTCGATATCCAATCACGCCGGCGCTTATCACCGGATTCCGGGGCGCTGGGAAATTGTCCCGGTCCCCTGCCTCCCGCGACCCTGCGGCGGCGCGATCGTGCGCCAGCGGCGATGATTAGCGCGATGTCAGACTGGTTTCGCACCTACGGTTTCGCCCAGGTCCACGACGGACTCCTCATCGGGGCCTATCCCCTCGACGGCGACGACATCCGGATGCTCGCGGCGATGTCGGTCCGGCAGGTGCTCAACCTCGTCGAGGACGCCGAGTACGGGCCGGGCCGGCGGGCGGCCGTCGAGGAGGCGCTGCGCGAGGCGCGGATCGATGAGCGCCGGCTGCAGCTCACCGACTTCGGCAGACTGCCCGCCGACGAGCTGGAGGAGGCGGTGCGCCTGGTCGTGACCTGGCTGAAAGCCGGCATCCCGAGCTACGTCCACTGCCGGGCGGGCTGGCAGCGCTCCGCCGCCGTGGCCGCCGGCGCCGTCGCCGTGTACGAGGGCATCGGCATCGACGAGGCCGTCGCCCTCGTCCAGGAGCGCAAGCCCTCCGCCGACCCGCTGCCGCACCAGAGGGATGACCTCCGCCACTGGTGGAACGCTCGTAGCCATCTGCATCCTTCGCGCTGACGCGCTCGGTTGACAGCGACTGATCCGGGATCGCGCGGGCCGACTGGCAGCGTCCGCCTCGCCGCGCGCCGGTGGTTGGGGTTGGGTCGAAGAGGGGTGGTGGTTCACCGAGCGCGGCGCGTGCGGACCTGCCAGCCGTCCTGGGCCTCCCCGGCGTTTGGGCTTGGCCCGGGCGCCGCGCGCGGTCCCCGCGGGGCTCGCTGGAGCCTGGGCAACCCCTGGCGCGCGGCGAGACGGGTCCACGGCACGCGCGACCAACGCCGACGCCTCACGCATGACCGCCGATCGATGTCGACGCGGCGTTACTCAGCGGCGCGCAGGCGCCGGGCGGGGCGCTGGGGCTGCTCGGTGAGGTCGGGGCCGAGGTCGAGCTGCAGGGCGGCGTTCTGGACGGTGCGGGCGGTGACGGTCACGGGCTCGAGCTCGGGGAGCTCTGATCCCTCCGAGACCGCGCCATGGTCAGCGAAGCGCCGCGCGCTGGGCAACACGCGGGACTCGTAGGAGCCAATCGTCTCGTTGAACGCGCTGACGGTGCGGTTCAGGCGCGTCCCGACGTTGGCGAGCAGCGTCGAGAGCTTGACCAGCCGACCGTGGAGCTCGCGCCCGAGCTCGGAGATCTCCTGGGCGGACTCGGCGACGCGCTCCTGCTGCCAGCCGTAGGCGACCGAGTACAGCAGCGCCAGCAGCGTCGTGGGGGTGGCGATGAGCACCCGCTGGGCCATGGCGTCCTGCATGAGCGACGGGTCGGCCTCCAACGCCGGCCCCAGCAGCGACTCGCCCGGCAGGAACATGACCACCATGTCGGGCGTGGTGTCCAACCGCGACCAGTAGGCCTTGTCGGCGAGCGCCTTGACGTGCTTGCGCAACAGGCGGGCGTGATCGCGGAGGAACTGGTCACGCTCGACCCCGTCGCGAGCCTCGTGGGCGTCGAGCACCCCCTGCAAGGGGGACTTCGCGTCGACGACCACCTGCTTGCCCCCGGGTAGGTTGACCACCATGTCGGGACGCAGCGTGGACTCGTCCCCGGTGTAGGAGTGCTGCTCGGTGAAGTCGCAGTGCTTGAGCATTCCGGCGGCCTCGACGACGTTGCGCAGCTGCATCTGCCCCCACTGACCACGGGCATTGGGCTTGCGCAGGGCGGTCACCAGGGCGCTCGTCTCGGTCCGCAGGCGCTCACTGGTCTCGGCGAGCGTGCGCAGCTGAGCACTCATCTGACCCCGGGACTCCCGGCGCTCCTGGTCGAGGCGCAGCAGCTGGCTGTCGACGCGGCCGAGTTGCTCCTTGAGCGGGGCCACGAGTTGCTCCACGGCCTGGTGGCGCTTCTCCATATCGCCCTTGACCTCGGTCTGCGCCGCGTGGAGCTGGACCCGGGCCAGTTCGGTGAGCTGGGACATGCTCGACTGCAGCGCGTCAGCACTCATCGCCTTGAACGAGGCCGACAGCCGCTCCTGGGCGTCGCTGATGGTCGCCAGCTGCTCGGCGGCCCGCGCCCGCTCCTGGTCGAGCTCGGTGCTGGCCTTGACCAGGCGGTTCTCCAGCTCGCGCGCCTCGGCAGCCTCGACTGCGAGCGTGCGCAGCCGCGGCCGCAGCACGGCCACCATGAGGGCGGCGCCGATGATCACGCCAAGGGCCAGGAAGAGCGCATCCATGAGTGGCTACTGAGGATGGCGGGGGTCGCGGACAGAACCCGGGCACTGCAAGAATCAGTGCAATGACCCCCGACACGATCCGCCGCCGTCTCGTCGTTCATGGCAAGGTGCAGGGAGTTTTCTACAGGGACTCGACCCGGGACGCGGCACGCAATGAGGGCGTCGCGGGGTGGGCGGCGAACCGCAGCGACGGCACCGTCGAGGTGGTCCTCGAGGGCTCGCCCGCCGCCGTCGAATCGGTCGTCGGCTACTGCCGCACGGGCCCGTCGTCGGCCGACGTGCACTCGGTGGACGAGCACGATGAGACGCCCGAGGGCCTCACCGGCTTTCAGATCCGGTAAGGCCTCTCGGGCACGGGGCTAGGGCTGACAGCCCCTCGGGACCGCTGGGAGGTCGGTCTTGCGCGGCTGACCGTGCGGAATGAGCTGCACGGCAACCGTCTCCACGGGCTCGTCGGTGTTGTTCTTGAGCTCGTGGATGTCGTTACCGCCTGCGTCCACGAACGCGGTGCCCGCCGGGTAGTTGACCCCGGCACAGCCGCGCGTCTCCGCCCGATAGTTGGTGACTGTCCCACTCTTGACGATGATCAGGCTCGGTCCCGAGTGGGTGTGCCAACCAGTGGTGCCTCCCGCCGTGATCACGTTGTCCACGACGTAGAGGTCGGTGATCCCGTGCGTGCGGAGCATGGCGCTCCAGAACGACGGAGGCCACGTCTGTGGCTGGGGCCGGTAGTCGCTGCGGATCTGCAGTGGCGGCACCGAGGCGGTGGCCACCGTGGTGGTGGTGAGGCCGGCCTGCGGAGTCGCCAGCACGGTGCTGGCCCCAGCGCCCGCCGCCGCCACAGCGACGGCGGCGAGCACTGCCCACAATCGTTTTGACTTCATGTGCTTCCTCCCGGTTGGTGGGTGTATGGAGAGCGCGACGGTCAGGTGGCGATGCGGGGACGCGCCGGCGCGGTCCGCCGCCGATGGGCCATGGCGAGCGTGCCTCCGAGGCCGCCCAGTGCGACCAGCACACCACCGACCACGATGTAGGGCACGTCAGAGCTGCCGCCGTTATGGGGGTGGCTCACCACGGCGCGCGGGGTTTCCCTTGGAAGCGGAGCAGCGGTGGCCTCCCGGAACGCCTTCACGTGCCTGGGCACGAACGGAGGCAGAACGTTGGCCTTCCCGTAGTGGACGGCGGGAGTGCCGGTGTACGGCGGCAGCACGTTGGCCTTGCCGTAGTGCACCTGCTTGACAGGCGGCGCCCCCTGGACCGGACCGCTGTGGTCGGCAGGGTGGGCGACAGCAGGGCCGGCGGTCCCGAGTGCGAGAGCAGCGATCATGGCTCCGGCGGCACGGCGGTTGATGACGCTAGTGGTCATGGCAGGTCCCCCTTGGTGTGGGCCGTTCGCTTCCGCGCTGTCGGCCCGGTGTTGTTGTGTGGACCGATGATCCGGTCAGCGGGGGGCCGCGACCATGGGCCTGTGGGGGTCAATCCAGTGCCGCCGAGGTAAGGCCAATCTTGCCCCGGCGATAGATGAGACGCCCTCAGCTTGCCCGGAGGCAAGCGGCGGCTTACCGGCGGGCAATCAAGCCGTTACCGGAGCGCCTATGGCAGCCGAGGCGCGCATCGCAGACCATCGCGTGGTGGCCGGGACATCACGCGCAGAGGGTTATCCGCCGTCGGGGCCACGTAGCTCCGCCAGCGACACCGCACCGCGCCGCAATGCGTCGTTCGCAAGCCGCGAGCGGCGGTTGGAGTCATCCGCGGCCACGCCGAACTTGTCGTACAGGTTGGCCAGATGCTGCTTGACCGCCGCCTGGCTGATGACCAGCTCGTCGGCAATCGCGCGGGTCGAGGACGCCTCGGTGAACATGTCGCGGTCCAGCAGGGGCCGGCAGAGGGCGAGCAGCACATCACGTTCCCGCACGGTCAGGGACGGGGAGGCATCCTCGGCCTCGGTCTGCGCGCCGCCCGCGCTCAGCGGGTCGCGAAAGATCAGCCGGGTCTGGCCGAGCCGGATCTCGTCGCCGTGGCGCAGATGCCGAGACGCCCAGATGCGCTCCCCGTTGACCCAGGTGCCGTTCGAGGAGCCCAGGTCGGTCACGCACCAGCCGGCCGGGAACCGCTCGAGCATCGCGTGCAGATGGCTGGCGGTCGGATCGTCGACGAGGACGATGTCGTTCTCAGGCGCTTTGCCGACGGTCGTGCGCTCGGACTGCAGCTCAAACCGCCAGCTCTGCACCCCGAACATCACTTCAACCTGCGGCCCCATGAGGCGTACAGTAGGCCACGACCACAATGCCGGGAAGGGGGTCACCGGCCGATGGCAACGCTGATCGGGGAGCGCTACGAGATTCTGCAGACGCTGGGTGCCGGCGGCGAGGCCCGCGTCGTGCAGGCACTGGACCATCAACATGGTCGTCTGGTCGCGCTGAAGATCCGGCCGGTCCGAGATGGGGCGGAGCGGGACGATCTACTCAACGAGGCGCGCATCCTGCTGGCAGTCCCTCCCCATCCGGCGCTCCCGCTGGTGCGTGAGGACTTCTTCAACGGCGGCGACTACGTGGTGGCCATGGATTGGGTCGACGGCAACGACCTCGCCAAACTGCTGCAGGACCGGGGCCGCCCAGGTCTTGCCCCTTCAAGCGTCCTGGCGTATCTGGCCGATGCCGCCGCGGCGCTCGCGCATCTGCATTCGCTGAACCCGTCGGTCATCCACGGCGACATCAAGCCCGGCAACCTGATCCTCACCAAGGGCGGCCGGATCAAGCTCGTCGACTTCGGGATGTCGTCGGCGCCCAACGCACTGAGACGCCGCAGCGGGACCCCGGGCTTCCGTGCGCCAGAGCTGGCTGCCGGAGGTCCGCCTTCGACGGCCGGGGACATCTATGCCCTCGCCGCAACCGCGTTCGCTCTGCTGACGGGCTCCACGCCCGCTGGAGTGCTGCCGTCATGGAAGGGCATGGACCCGGCGCAGGCCGACCAGCTCGAGACGGCCATCCGTATGGGGATGACCACCGATCCGCGCCGGCGTCCGGCGACGCCCGGAGAGTTGGTCGAACGCCTGCGTGCGGGCTGGGCTGCCGCGCTGCCGACCGGCGTCATCACGTTCTGCATGTCGGACATCGAGAACTCCACCGCCATGTGGGAGGCTGGGCCCGCGGCGATGGCGGAGGCGCTCGTGCGCCATGACGAGCTGATCGCGGACTGCATGGCCGTCCACGGGGGCCGGTTCGTTGGATCGATGGGTGAGGGAGATGCGACCGTCTCGGTTTTCGACTCTGCCCCGGCAGCGGTGGCCGGCACGCTCGCGGCCACGCATGCGCTCGCTGCGGAGCAATGGCCCGGCGACCTGCGCATCCGCGCGCGGTTCGGCCTCCACACCGGCGAGGCCGACCGTCGCGGAACCGGCTACGTCGGTCCCGTGATCAACCTGGCCGCCCGGCTGCGCGGCGAGGCAGACGGCGGGCAGATCTTGCTCTCCTCTGTGACCGCCGACCTGGTCGCCCGGCATCTGCCGTCCGGCTGCGCGCTGGTGGATCTCGGCCCGCATCGTCTTGAGGGGGTGGCGGCGCCCGAGCGTATTCACGCACTCAAGAGCCCCTGGGTGTCGGCACCGATGGCCGCGACCGAGTGCCCTTACCGGGGGCTGGTCGCCTTCGAGGCCAAGGACCGCCACTTGTTCTTCGGCCGCGAAGAGGTGGTATCCGAGCTCATCGGGCGAGTGGCTCCCGCTCGGCTCCTGGCGGTCGTCGGCGCCTCCGGGAGCGGAAAGTCGTCCGTCCTGCGGGCCGGCATCATCGCCGCCGCGCTGGCGGGCGAGATCCCCGGAATCCGCACGGCACGCCTGCTCACGCCCGGGGCGCGACCCGACCTTCACATCGAGAACGACCCCGCCGAGCTGATCGTTGTCGACCAGTTCGAGGAGCTGTTCACCCTCTGCGACGACGCCGATTTGCGGCTCAAGTCCATCAACGCGCTGCTGTCGACCCGCTGCGCGGTCGTGCTCGGGATGCGTGCCGACATGTACGGACGCCTCGGCGCTTATCCGGAGCTCGCCCGCGCGGTCTCCGCCAACCAGCTCCTTCTCGGGGCAATGACCGGCGACGAACTCGAGCGGGCGGTCGTGGAGCCCGCCCACCTCGCCGGACTGCGCCTCGAGCCTGGGCTGGTCGAGCTCGCCGTGCGCGAGGTGGCCGGTGAGCCCGGGGCGCTCCCGTTGCTGTCCCACGCGCTTCGGGCCACCTGGGAACGCCGGGACGGACGCACGCTCGCCGTCAAGGGCTACCGGGAGAGCGGGGGCGTCGGGGCCGCCATCGCGCGAACGGCGGACGAACTGCTCGCTGCCGCGCCGCTCGAGCGACGGCAGCTCATCCGCAACGTGTTCGTCCGGCTCACCGACGTGAGCGAGGACAGCACCGCCACGCGCCGCCGCGTGCGCACCGACGACCTCGTGCCGGAAGGCGTCGCGCGAGAGGAGGTCGAGGAGCTGCTCGAGCGCCTCGCCGACGCACGGCTGGTGACCCTGAGCGAGGGCAGCGCCGAAGTCGCGCACGAGGTTCTCATCCGTCAGTGGCCGACCCTGCGCGGCTGGCTGGAGGAGGATCGCGAGGGGCTTCGGCTGCACCGCCAACTCGGGGATGCCGCAGGCATGTGGGATGCCGGCGGCCGCCAGCCGTCGGACCTGTACCGAGGGACCCGTCTGCTCGCCGCGACCGATTGGACACGCGCGCACCGTCCGGAGCTCAACGCGATCGAGCGTGGCTACATCGAGGCCAGCGCGCAGGAGGCCGACCGCGAGCGCCGCAGCCAGCTACTCGCCAACCGCCGTCTGCGCGCGCTGCTCGCTGGAGCTGCGGCGCTCCTGGCCGTCGCTGTGCTGGCGGGCGTCGTCGCGCTCATCCAACGCCACCACGCGCAAGCGCAGGCGCTCACCTCCGACGCCGAACGCGTCGGCGCGCAGGCGCTGACCGAACAGAACGCCGACCGCGCGATGTTGCTCGGCGTCGCCGCGGTCAAGCTCCAGTCTCGGGCCGAGACCCGCTCCGACCTGCTCGCCGCGCTGCAGCGAAATCCCGCCCTGACCCACCTCAGCCGTCCGTCTGACCAACTCCTGACCGCGGTCGATGTGAGCCCTGACGGCCGGCTTCTGGCCGTCGGCGACGTGACAGGCGACGTCCGCTTCATCGATCTCCGGACTTGGAAGCAGACAGGAGCCGTGACGCCCGTGGGTACCGGCGTCGCGCCGCTGGCGATGAGCTTCTCGCCCGACGGCCACACGCTGCTGGTCGTCACGATCTTTCCGGTTGGCTCGGCGCTCCAGGCGATCGACGTCGCCACGCACGCCGTGCGTCTCATCCGGACCTGGCCCAACACGAATCCGCACCCGCCGCTCGGGTCCAACAGCATCGCCTACTCGCCCGACGGCCGCTCGATCGCGGTGAGCATCGTCCAGGAGGCCGTGGACGACGGGACGCCGACGGCCGCCACGCTGATCGTGATCGACGCGGCGACGGGGCGTATCCGCTGGCAGCGGCCGTATCCGATGCGGCCGGAGCAGGAGGAGCCGCACGTCGTCTTCACGCCGGCCGGCACCCTCCTCACGTCCGCCCAGCATGGCGACACCATCCTCTGGGACACCCACGGCGGACGGGTACTTCGCCGCTACAGCATCGGGGGCCTGCCGGCCGTCTCGGCGGATAGCCGCCAGGTCGCGCTGGGTCGCAACACGCCGTTCCGCGACGCGATCGAGAGCTCATCTGTGTCGGTGCTCAATCTGCGCACAGGCAACCACCGGACGCTGCCCCAGAACCTTTCGGCCGCCTGGATCCGCGGCATCGCGTTCTCTTCGGATGGCTCGCGGATCGTCGCCGATGCATTCGACGGCGTGCACGTCTGGGACGTCGCATCGGGCTCGATCGAGGAGTCCTTCGCCGGACAGCCGGATCAGAGTTCCGTCATGGCGGTGGACGCGCGGCTCACAACCGCCTTCGTCGGAACCGGGGACGGCACCGTCGCCGCGTTCGACCTCTCGGGTGCTCGCCGCCTGGGACGGACATTTGCCTGGAACGCGCCCGCGGACACCTGCACCGGAGAGTCCGCTGGGCCGTGTGACGCCGTCGACCCGCGCAGCGACCTGCTTGCCGACACGCAGGGCACTGGTGCGGTGGCGCTCGTCAACCTCCGTACCGGACGCCGAGTGAAGACGCTGCCGGCCCGCGACGGATCGATCGCGGACGCCGTCTCGTTCCTGCCCAGCGGCCACACGCTGGCCGACGGCGGCAACAACGGGCACGTCACCCTCTGGAATCTCGCAACCTGGAGACCGATTCGCACGCTCCACTTCCCAGAGCCGGTCCAGCTGACCACCCCGAGCCCCGACGGCCGGTTGCTGGCGGTTCAGACGCAGAGCACGGCGAGCTCGAACTCGCACGTCGCGATCGTGCGGCTCGCCACTGGCAGGGTGCTGAGGACCCTGACCGTCCCGCAGGGCAGCGGCGGGCTGCAGTTCACCTCCGACGGCCGGGAGTTGCTCGCGGTCGGTTGTTGCCTGGACGCGACGGCCGTTGCGTCCATCGACGTCCGCAGCGGTCGCGTGCTGTTCGAGCGCTCCTTCACCAGGTCCTACCCCACGGCTGCCGTGAATCCGCGCTCGGGCGTGATCGCGCTCGGGGGCGAGAAGGGCGAGGTCCTCTTCCTGGATCCGCGCACCGGGAGGGCGGTGCGTCCGCCCCTCCGGGCGGCCATCGGCGACATCTCATATGTCGCCTTCTCTCCTGATGGGCGCAGCCTGGCCGTCAGCGGGGTCGACAACGATGTTGACCTGTGGGACCTGCGGACCCGCAAGATGCTCGGCTCGCCATGGGGTCCCTACCCGGACATCGTCCCGCGGGTGTTGTTCGATCGCAACGGGCGGCTGCTCATCATCCAGCCTGAGAAGACTGAAGAGTGGCCGATGGATGTCCGCACGTGGGAGCGCTTCGCCTGCCAGGTGGCCGGCCGCAACCTGACGCGCGCCGAGTGGCACGACGAGCTGCCCAACCGCCCGTACGAGAAGGTGTGTCCGGGAAACGGGTGAGGGCTGTTTCAATACCGGCAGATGCTCCCCACCGACCATCTCCCGGCATTCTTGCTCACGGTCTACGTGCTCATCCTGGTGCCCGGGCCGAGCGTGCTGTTCGTGGTCAGCCGCGGCGTCGCCCTCGGGCGACGCGCGGCGCTGGCCACGGTATTGGGCAACACGGGCGGCCTGGCCTTCCAGGGGATCTTGGTGTGCCTGGGGTTGGGGTCGCTCCTCGCCCGCTCGGACGCCGTGTTCACCACGCTGAAGCTGATCGGCGCCGCCTACCTGATCATCCTCGGCATCCGGACGATTCGCGACCGCGGCCACCTGGCCGGCGCGCTGAGCGGCCTGGAGATGGAGCCGCGCAGCCCGGCCCGCATCCTGCGGGAGGGGTTCGTGGTGGGCGCCACCAACCCCAAGGGCCTGCTCATCTTCACTGCGGTGCTCCCGCAGTTCATCGAGCCCGCGCGTGGTCACGCGACGCTTCAGCTCGCCACGCTCGCGGCGATCTGCTGCGTGGTGGCGGTGCTCTCGGACGGCACCTGGGCGCTCGCGTCCGGGACCGCTCGGGACTGGTTTGGCCGCTCGCCGCGGCGCCTGCGCGCGATGAGCGCCGGTGGCGGGGTCACGATGATCGCGCTCGGCGTCGCGCTCGCCCTTACCGGCCGCAAGCGCTGATCGCCCGCCCTACGGAGGGGCGCTAGGAGACTTCGGCGGGCTCGTCCTTGCCGGCGAGCCGGTCACGCCCGCGCTGCACCGCAGCGATGAACTTGGAGAGGTTGACCTCGAGCGTGTTGAGGATCTCGTCGGCGTAGTCCTCGGCGCCGAGACGGATCTCCCGCTCGCGACCGCGGGCGTCCTCGATGATGTCCTCGGCGGCGCGCTCGGCCTGCTTGGTGATCTCCTCGTCGGAGATCAGCCGCTCCTGGCGCTCGCGGGCCTCCTTGACGATGCGCTCCGCCTCGCGTTTGGCCTCGGCCAGCATCTCCTGGCGCTCCTTGACGATCCACCGGGCCTGCTTGATCTCCTCGGGGATCGTGGCGCGCATCTGATCGAGGATGTCGTAGATCTCCTCCTTGTCCACGCGGACCTGATCGGTCAGCGGGACCGGCTTGGCGTTGTGGACGAGATCATCCAGCTTGTCGATGAGTACTAGGACATCCATTTTGCGACCTCTGTTTCGTCAACGGCCGACCCGTTCCTTCAAGGCCTCTGCCACCTCGACGGGCACCAGATCGTCAATATCGCCGCCAAACGTGGCGAGCTCCTTGACACCGCTCGACCTCAGGAAACTGTACTTGGGCGACGCCATGAGGTAAACGGACTCGATATCGGGGGCCTGGCGCCGGTTGAGCTGATTCATCTCCAATTCGTACTCGAAGTCGGAGATGGCACGCAGTCCCTTCACGATCGCCATCGCCTTCTTCTCCCGCGCAAACTCGACCAAAAGGTTAGAAAACGTCTCGATGGCGACGTTCGGCAGGTCGCTCGTGGCGTTGGCGAGAAAGCCGATCCGCTCCTCAGCGGAGAACAGGGTCTGGCCCTTGCGCCACGGCAGGTTGACGATGCCCACGATGACCTCGTCGTACATCGCCGAGGCGCGGCTGATCACGTCGAGATGCCCGTAGGTCACCGGGTCAAAGGTGCCGGGGCAGATGGCAGTGCGGTTATCAAGCGGCATGGATCTGGATCAGGGTGTCGCCGTAGCGGCGCTCGTCGAGCAGCGCCAGTTCGAGTCCGAGCGGGTCGCGCCGGTCGCTCTCAGCCACTACCCGCGCATCGAGTGCAAGTATCGGCGTCAGTGCCGACGTCAGCTCCCGTCCGAGGGTGCTCGCGTGGCGGTATGGAGGGTCGAGGAAGACAAGATCGTATTGACGCGCGTCGCGGGATGCGGCCTGGAGGAACCGGTCGGCCGGCTGGCGGACCACCTGGGCGTCCAGCCTCAGGGCCTCCAGATTGCGGCGGATCGAGGTTACGGCCGCACCCGCGGAATCCACCAAGGTGGCCTCCGCCGCCCCCCGCGACAGCGCCTCGATCCCCAGCGCTCCGGATCCGGCGAACAGGTCCAGAACCCGAAGCCCGCCGACGTCTCCGAGGATGCTGAACAGCGCCTCGCGCACGCGGTCAGAGGTGGGTCGGGTGGCCCGGCCCTTGGGGGCGACAAGCTCCCGGCCGCCGTGGGTGCCGGCGATGATGCGCATGGTGGTCCCGATTGTGAGGCGCGCTGGGGATGAGTGTCTGTCTAGGGCGTCCGCACGGCGTACCAGCGCACGTCAACTGCCTGCTGGGGAAGGTGGTGGGTGGCGGACGCAGGCGGCAAAATCGACGGATACGCAGGGGGATTTGGGAGATAACTCTGCTGTGAGGATGGTTATATCCCAAGACCCCGCCCCGGGACGCCGCAGCGCCGATGCCACCTCCACCCGCCACTCGAAAGCCCGCCGTTGACGTTGGCCGATGCCCCGCCAAACGCGTCACGGCCCGCCACCGCCCACCAGAGTCAGGCCCGGATCGGCGCCCGCGCCTCCTCCCCGAACAGCCCCGCCAGAGCATCGGCCAACAGCGTGTGCTCGGGCAGCTCCAGGTCCGGGTCCACCGTATCGATCCGCTCGGCGCGCATCCGCGCCCGCTCCTGGAGCTCGCGGTCCCGGGGCAGCTCGGCCACGCGGAACTGCGCCAGCCCGCTCTGGCGCGTGCCCACGAGCTCGCCCTCCCCCCGCAGCTCCAGGTCGATCTCGGCCAGGCGGAACCCGTCGCTGTGCTCGGCCAGCGCGCGCAGGCGCGCCGAGCCCTTGGGCCCGAACAGCAGGCACAGCGAGGCGTGCGCGCCGCGCCCGATGCGCCCGCGGAGCTGATGCAATTGGGAGATCCCGTATCGCTCGGCATCCTCCACCAGCATCACGGTGGCGTTGGGGACGTCGATGCCGACCTCGATGACCGTGGTGGCGACGAGCACGTCGGCCTCGCCCGCGGCAAAGCGCCGCATCACGTCGGCCTTGTCGGCCGGGCGCAGCTGGCCGTGCATCAGGAGCACCCGGAAGTCGCGCAGCTCACCGGCGGCCAGTCGCTCGTACTCGGCGGTGGCCGCCCGGGCCGCCAGGGCCTCTGACTCGGACACCAGCGGGCAGACGACGAAGGCCTGGCGCCCCGCGCGCAGCTCCTCGCGGATGCGGTCGTAGGCCCGGGCCCGCTCGCGCTCGGTCGAGCAGACGTGCGTCTGGATGGGCTGACGGCCCCGGGGCAGTTCGCGCAGGAGGGTGAAGTCGAGGTCCCCGTACTGCGACAGGGCCAGCGTCCGAGGGATCGGCGTGGCCGTCATGTGCAGCACATGGGGGCTGCGTCCCTCCCCCGCCTTGGCGTCCAGCGCGGCGCGCTGGCGCACCCCGAAGCGGTGCTGCTCGTCGACCACCGCCACGCCCAACGAGGCAAACCGCACCGGGTCCTCGATCACGGCGTGGGTGCCCACCACCAGCGACAGCTCCCCGGACCCCAGCTTGCCCAGAAGATCGGCACGCCGGCGCCCCGGCGTCGACCCGGTCAACAGGCCGATCGGCACCGCCTCTCCGGGCATGAGCGCCTGGATGGTGGCGAAGTGCTGCTCGGCCAGCGGCTCGGTGGGCGCCATCAGCGCGCCCTGGTAGCCCTGCTCCACGGCGCGCAGGAGCGTGTAGAGGGCCACCACGGTCTTGCCTGAGCCGACCTCGCCCATCAGCAGCCGCTGCATCGGCCGGGCTCCGGCCAGGTCGGCGTCGATCTCCTCCATCGCGTGCTGCTGATCCACCGTGGGGGCGAACGGCAACATGTCAGACAGCCACCGCGCGCTGAGGTCCGGCTCGCCGTCGAGCACCGGCGCCTCGCTGCCTGCGCGGCGCAGCCGACGCCGGCGCAGCAGGGCGAGCTGGACGAGCAGGAGCTCGTCGAAGGCCAGCCGGCGGCGGCCCAGCGCCTGCTCCTCGTCGCCCTCCAGGTGCACCGCGGCCAGGGCGCAGCGGCGGCCGGGGAGCCGCTCGGCCACGCGCAGCTCGGTGGGCAAGGGCTCGAGCACGTCGGCCAGGGCGCCAGCGTGCGCGCGCACCAGGGCGAGGATCTGCGTCGAGGAGAGCCCCTCGGTCGCCGGGTAGTGGGCGACGCCGTCGGCCCCGGCGCCGGCTTCGGTGGTCTGCGCGTGACCCTGGACGCGGAAGCGGTTGCGCGCCTCGAACTTGCCGTGCAGCACCAGCCGGGTCCCCGCCGGATACTTGGAGGCCAGCCAGGGCTGGTTGAAGAAGGTGGCCTTCATCGCGCCCGTGCCGTCGGCCACCGTGGCCTCGACGAGCGGCCTCATCCCGCGTCGGCGCACTGGCCGTGAGGCGATCGAGCGCACATCCACGACCACCGTGGCCGTCTCCCCGGCCACGAGCTGCGCCACCGAGCGGGCGTCGCGCCGGTCGCGCGGAAGATGCTCGAGCAGATCTCCCACGGTGACCAGACCGAGCCCCGCCGCCCCCTTCTCGGCCTTGGCGTGGTCAAAGCGCAGGCGGACGGTCAGCGCGGACGGGCGCGGGTAGTGCACCGGCGCGTCGGCCAGCTCATCGGGCGAGAGCTCCCGGGACTCGGAGAAGGCGGTGATGGACATCCGGCGGCGTGAGAGATGATGACCGGGCCGCCGGTCAACTCCGCCTTATTCCGCCGACAGCAGCCACCAGTAGCTGGGCTGCCCGCCCTCGGACAGTTCCAGCTCGGCCCCGCCGCCGGCCAGCGCCTCGACCACGGCGTCGTCGAGCGGGGCGTCGGCGCCGCGCAGCAGGGTGATGAGCTCGGCGTCCTCGCCCAGCCGCGACAGCACGTCGCGCAGGGTCTCGAGCGGCTCGCCCCAGGCCACGATCTCGTCCTCCACGAAGCCCACGGCCTCGCCCGCCTGGAAGCGGCCCTGGACGTCGTCGCGGCCCGCCGGGGCAACCGCTCCGGTGCGGACGCGCTCCAGTGTCTCGACCATCGTCTCGGCGTTGTCGGCGGCGCGGCGCGCCGGGTCGAGGCTGACCGCCGCCGCCAGTCCCGCCTGCGGGGAGCGGGCAGGCACCACGCAGACGGCCTTCTCCGAGAGCTCGGCGGCGCGTTCTGCGGCCATGATGACATTGGAGCTGTTGGGCAGCACCACCACCTCCTCGGCCGGCACGGCGTGGATCGCGGCCAGGAGGTCGTAGGTGGATGGGTTGAGCGTGGGCCCGCCGTCGAGCACCCGAAGCCCGAAGCCCGCGAACAGGTCGGCCATCCCCTCGCCGTTGACCACCGCCAAGCCGCCGCACACCGCCGGCGTGGCGGGCGCATCCAGACGGCGGTCGCGGCGCCGGACCTGCTCGCGCATGTCGGCGACGTCGAGGTGCGAGACGACACCGGCGTCGGCGAAGAGGGCCGTCGCCGCATCGGGGTCGTCGGTGTGGACGTGGATCTTCAGGGTGGTCGGGTCGCCGACCACGAGCACCGAGTCGCCGATCCTCTCCAGCTCATCCACGTAGCGGCGCTGTTCGAGGCCGGCCCCCGTCACCGCGAAGTTGGTGCAGTAGCGGAAAGTGGTGGAGGCGTGCTGCGGGTGGGTGACCCGCGCGGCGCGGTGGTGGTCGAGCGCGGGTGCCTCAGTACCGCGCAGCGCGCCCACGATCCCGGCAAGCAGCACGGTGAGGCCGTAACCACCGGCGTCCACGACGCCCGCATCGCGCAGGACAGGGAGGAGGTCGGGGCCGCGCTTGACCGACTCCTGGCCGGCCTCCAGGGCGCTCTCGATCACGCTCGCGATCGCAATGTCCTGCTCTCCGGCCGTCGCGTCGACATGCAGCCGGGCGTCTGGGATGTGCGCGATCTCGGAGGCGACGCGATGAGCCATCTCGCGCACCACGGTGAGGATGGTGCCCTCCGCTGGGTCGCGCACCGAGCCGTAGGCCTGATCGGCGGCGCGCGCGAGCGCGGCTCCGATGAGCACGGGGTCCACCAGCTCGCCGGGCCGGCTGATGAGCTCCTCGGCGGCGCCGCGAATGAGCTGGGACAGGATGACGCCGCTGTTGCCGCGGGCGCCGAGCAGCGCCGCCCGGGCCACGGAGGCGACGATCTCGTCGCGCCCGATCTCGTCGATGGTGCGACCCTCGGAGGCGTCGGCGAGCCGGTCGAGCTCGGTGAGGACCGCACGCAGGGTCAGCACCATGTTGTCGCCGGTGTCCCCGTCGGCAACGGGGAACACGTTGAGGTCGTTGACCTCCTCGCGGCGCGCTTCGAGCGCGGCCAATCCCGCCTCGACCAGGGCACGAAAGCGAACGATGCTGGGATCGGAGATCCCCGTCTGGTCGGTGGCTCGCCCGGGTACAGCCACCGTCAGCGCTCCCCGACGATCGTGCTGACGGCGGCGCGCACGCCGGTTCTCAGCGCGCTTTGGTGATCTTGCCGGCTTTGAGGCAGCGCGTGCAGACGTAGACGCGTCGCGGTGTCCCGCCGTCGTCGACGCGGACCCGCTGAAGGTTCGGATCGAAGCGGCGTCTGGTCGCGACCATCGAGTGGCTGCGGTTATTGCCGAAGGACGGACCCTTGGCGCACACGTGACAGACTTTGGGCATCGCGGGCAGTATAGGACGACAGGGGCGCGCACGGACCTCGTGACCCGTACCATCCGTATCTGATCGTGGATTCAGAACGAACCAGCTGGGTACAAATCGGCCCCAATGGGTTCTAGAGGGCAGTCCCGGGCAGAGCCCACTGACCTGCGCCTGCCGGATCGCTACCGGGTCCGGCGACGCCTCGCCACCGGAGGCATGGCCGCGGTGTGGTGTGCCGACGATCTCGTGCTCGGACGCGCGGTGGCGATCAAGGTGCTGGCCGAGCGCTTTGCCTACGACGACATGGCGATGCGCCGCTTCAAGCGCGAGGCGCGCGCGGCCGCCCGCGTCTCCACCCACGCGCACGTGGTCACCATCTATGACGTCGGGGACCTCGAGATCGATCCGCGTGACGTCGACTCCAGCCGGCGCCCGTTCATCGTCATGGAGTACCTGGCCGGCGGCACCGTCGCCGATGCCATCCGCGTCGGTGCCGTGAGGCGTCAGGAGGCGGTGCGTTGGATCCGGGAGGCCGCCTCGGCCCTCGATCACGCCCACGCCCGCGGAATCGTGCACCGCGACATCAAGCCCGCGAACTTCCTGCTCAACCGCAGCCGCGTCCTGCACGTCGCCGACTTCGGGATCGCCCGCCTGGTCTCGGAGGACACCATCACCAGCACCGGCGAGCTGTTCGGCACCGCCGCCTACCTCTCCCCCGAGCAGGCGCTCGGCCGCGAGGCCACGGGCGCCTCTGACCGCTATGCCCTCGCCGTCGCCGCCTTCGAACTGCTCGCCGGGGAGCGGCCCTTTGACGCGCCGCATTTCGCCGCCCAGGCGCGCCAGCACATCGAGGACGAGCGCCCCCACGCCTCCGAGCGTGATCGGACCCTGCCGCCGGGCGTCGACGCGGTCCTCATGCGGGGCATGGCCAAGGAACCTGACGAGCGTTTCGAGACCGCCGGCGACTTCGTCGACGCGCTGGAGACGACCCTGTCGGGCGGCGTGGCCGTCACCGCTCAGCGCACGGCCGCGAAACGCCGCCGCGCCCGCACCCCCGGATCCTTCGTCGGGCCCAGCGGCCTGGGCGCACCCGGCAACGGGAACGGCAACGGCCGTTCGGGGGCGCCGCGCACGCGGGGGACCGGCACGTGGACCCGGCCTACGCACACCCAGCCACAGCGGTTGACGGGCGGCACGGGCTCCTGGACGGCGGCCAGCACCATCCAGAGCACATCCCGCGCGCGCCGGCGGACCGGGCGCCTGCTGGCGCTGGTGGCGCTGGTAGTGGTGATCGGCGCCGCCGGGGCGCTCGCGCTGGCGGGCCTGGGCGGGTCCAAGCACCCGGCGACGCGCGCCGCCCAGAAGGCCTCGCCCACGATCGCCAAGCGGACCCGCGTCGCCCGCGCCAAGCCCAAGCCCTCAGCGCCGGCGGCGGCCGCGACGCCGGCGCCGACGCAGTCCTCGACGTCTACCACGCCGGCCGCTCCCACGCCCCCCAGCGCACAGCAACTCCAGCTGACCGGCCACGACGAGATGCTCGCGGGCAACTACCCGCAGGCGATCGCCACCCTGCGCAAGGCGGTGTCGGCGGCCGATCCCTCAAGCCTCACCTACGCCTACGGTTTGTATGACCTCGGCGTGGCCCTCCTGAAGTCAGGCGACCCGGCCAGCGCCGTGCCGATCCTCGAGCAGCGACTCAAGATCCCCAACCAGACCGGGGTGGTGCAACAGACCCTCAACGAGGCGCTGCAGGCGACCGGTCAGGCCCCGACCCCAACCCCGTCCCCGGGACAGGGCAAAGGGCGCGGAAAGGGACACGGCCATCACGGGGGCGGCGGGCCCGGACCGTCAGGCGGCGCCGGCCTCACGGGCCCGGGCAGCGGCGACGACGAGCACTCCAACTTCGTCGACTGACCGCGGCGCCCACCCGCGGGCCGCCCCGCCGGTCAGGCTGCGAAGCCCGCTCGTCCGCGACGGCCGCTCAGCTCGTCCTTGACCTCGAGCGAGGCGAGCACCGCATCGACGGCGTGGCGGCCGGTGTCGCGCTTGGCACCTCCGGCCACGCGCGCCCTCGCCTGCTCCATGGTGTCGACGGTGAGCACACCGAAGCCGCAGGGCACGCCGGTGTCGAGGGCGACACGGGTGATCCCATCGGCGGCCGACGAGCATACGTACTCATAGTGGTCGGTCTCGCCCCGGATCACGGCCCCCAGGCACACCACCGCGTCAAAGCGACCGGACTCGGCGGCGTACTTCGCCACCAGCGGCAGCTCGAAGGCGCCGGGCACCGTGAAGCTCTCGACGGCATCGACGCCCGCCTCATCCAGCGCGGCGCGCGCGCCCTGCTCCAGGGCATCGGCCAGATCGGTGTAGAAGCGCGCCACGCACAGCGCGACGCGCCGCTCAGCTGCCATCGTGGCGGTGACGGTCCTGCTCGTGCTCGCGCTCGAGCATCTCCTCGTCCAGCGCCATGCCCTGGTGGTGCAGGGTGTGGCCGAGCTTCTCGCGCTTGGCGCGTAGGTAGGCCTCGTTGTGGGGGTTGGGAGCGTGCTGGATGGGGATCTGATCGGCGACCGAGAGGCCGTAGCCGGCCAGGCCGGAGATCTTCTTGGGATTGTTGGTGAGGATCCGAATGCTCGAGAGCCCGAGGTCCACGAGGATCTGCGCGCCGATGCCGTAGTCGCGCAGGTCGGCGGGCAGGCCGAGCCGCAGGTTGGCGTCGACGGTGTCCAGGCCCTCCTCCTGGAGCTTGTAGGCCTTGAGCTTGTTGAGCAGCCCGATGCCCCGTCCTTCCTGGGAGAGGTAGAGCAACACGCCGCTGCCCTCCTGCTCGATCATGGCCAGCGCCGACTCGAGCTGCTCGCCGCAGTCGCAGCGCAGCGAGTGGAATACGTCGCCGGTGAGGCACTCGGAGTGGACGCGGACCAGCACGTCCTCCCTGCCGTCCACCTCACCTTTGACCAGGGCGACGTGGTGCTTGTTGTCCACCAGCGAGCGGTAGCCGACGGCCACGAAGTCCCCGAACGTGGTGGGGAGCTTGGTCGAGACGACGCGCTCGACGAGCTTCTCGTGGCGACGCCGGTAGGCCACCAGGTCGGCGACCGTGATCATCTTGAGGCCGTGGCGCTCGCAGTATGCGACGAGGTCCGCGACGCGGGCCATCGTCCCGTCCTCGTTCATGATCTCGCAGATCACGCTCGACGGGTTCAGGCCCGCGAGCTTGGCGAGGTCGACCCCGGCCTCGGTCTGGCCGACGCGCTCGAGCACGCCACCCTCCCTGGCCTTGAGCGGGAACACGTGCCCGGGCTGCACGAGGTCGCGCGGGCTTGACTTGGGGTCGATCGCCACTTGGATGGTGCGGGCGCGGTCAGCGGCCGAGATGCCGGTGGACACGCCCGAGCGCGCCTCGATCGACACCGTGAACGCCGTCTTGAACGCCGACTCGTTCTTGGCCGCCATCAGCGGAAGGCTGAGGTCGTCGCAGCGCTCGGACGTCAGCGCGAGGCAGATGAGCCCTCCCCCCTCCTTGCGCATGAAGTTGATCGCCTCGGGGGTGACGAATTGGGCGGCCATCGTCAGGTCGCCCTCGTTCTCGCGGTTCTCGTCGTCGCAGACGACAACCATCTTGCCCTGGCGGATGTCCTCGATCGCCTCTTCGATCGTGGCGAAGGCGGACTTGGTCGAGCTCATCGCGCGCTTGCCACCAGCCTCTCGACGTATTTGGCCAACACATCCACCTCCAGGTTCACGGTGGTCCCGACCTCGGCGTGGCCGAGATTGGTCCTTTCCAGCGTCTCGGGGATCAGAGAAACGGTAAACGATGCGTCTGCGAGCCCCGCCACCGTGAGCGACACCCCGTCGACGGTGATCGAGCCCTTGCGAACGACATAGCGGAGGATCTCGTCCCCGGCCTCGATCTCCACTCGGCGGGAGAAGCCGTCGGCGGCCACGCCGCGCACGGTGCCGACGCCGTCGACGTGCCCCTGCACCATGTGGCCGCCGAGCCGGTCAGACAACCGCATCGCCAGCTCGAGGTTGACCGCAGTGCCGGTCCGGGCCTCGGCCAGCGAGCTCAGCCGCAGCGTCTCGTTCATCACGTCGGTGGCGAACCCGGTGGGTTGCACGTCGGTCGCGGTCAGGCAGACGCCGTTGACGGCGATCGAGTCGCCCTCGTCGAGGTTGGCGGTCAGCGACGAGGAGACGACGAGGCGCACCCCCTCGGCGGAGCGCTCAACGTCCTCGATGCGGCCCAGGTCGGCGATCAGTCCGGTGAACATCGCGGCCGGCCCCTACCACTTCCTGATCCGGGCCGAGACGAGCAGGTCCGCGCCGATCCGCTCGCACTCGAGGTCCTGGGCGCGGACGGCGTCGGCGATCTGCTCGGCGCCCTCGCCTTCCAGCGGGTCGCGGGCGGTGCGGCCGCCGAGGATGAGGGGCGCCAGGAACAGCCGGATCTCATCGATCTCGCCGGCGTCGAGGAACGCCCCGGCGAGGCGCGGGCCGCCCTCCAGCAGGATCGAGGCGACGCCGGCGGCGCCGAGTTGGTCAAGCGCCGAGACCACGCGCGCGGGCTCGTTCTCGCCGGTGGCCACGATCACGTCGACGCCGTGGGCTTCCAGCGCGTCGGTGGCGGCGCGCGGCGCCGCGCGGGACACGATCACCGTCAAGGGGATCTGGCGGGCGTCGCGCACCAACTGGGCATCGAGCGGGAGGCGCCCCAGGGAGTCGAAGACGACCCGCCGCGGCTGCCGGGTCACCCCGGGGACCCGTGCAGTGAGCAGCGGGTCGTCGGCCAGAGCGGTACCGACGCCGACGGCGACGGCATCGCACTCGGCGCGCCAGTGGTGGGCGCGCTCGCGGCTGGGCTCGCCCGAGATCCACTTGGAGTCGCCGCGATGGGTGGCGACCTTGCCGTCGAGCGTCATCGCCGACTTGAACAGGATCCAGGGCCGGCCCGTGCGCGCGCGCTTGCGAAAGGGCTGGTTGAGCAGGCGCGCGCGGTCAGCGAGATCGCCGTCGTCGAGCACCACCTCGACCCCGTCGTCACGCAGGATGCCCAGGCCGCGGCCCGAGGCGTGCTCGGATGGGTCGTCGGAGGCGACCACGACGCGCAGGATCCCCGCTTGGCGGATCGCGTCGGTGCACGGCGGGGTGCGGCCGTGGTGGCAGCAGGGCTCCAGCGACACATACAGCGTGGCGTCGGCCAGGTCCTGTCCCTCCGTGGCGCGAATGGCTTCGACCTCCGCGTGAGGCGCGCCCAGCTCGCGGTGATAGCCCTCGCCGATCGGTCCGTCGAGGTTGGCGATCACGGCCCCCACCAGGGGGTTGGGGCTGACCCTGCCGCGGCCCTGTTCCGCGATTTCGATCGCTCTCGCCAGGTGGCGGCGATCGGTATCGGCGATGGTCGTCATTTGCGCTTCGGAGCATAGTTCGGGGCACATTTACCGCTGATAAGTCGGTAGACGCTCATCTCGGGGCCGGGCCGCGCGTACTGGCTGGGGTAGTAGTCGATCGACCAGTCGAAGTTGAACGGCACCGCCCGGCTACCGGTGGCGAAGGGGCTGATGTGAAACATCAGGCGTGCCTGGTTGGCCAGGGCGGCGTAGTAGGCGATCGCCGCGGGGGCAATCTTCGGCTGCGCGAAGGACCGTCCGGCCTGCAGCGACCCGATCACCACCCAGCAGTAGCCGCTGTTGGCATATTCCTGCAGCAGCTCGGGCCGTAGGGTGCGCTCGTATTCGTCGATGGCCACATAGCGGTGCTCGCCCAAGGGCAGGTGGTTGCCGCCTGAGTCGACATCGGTGACGTACGGGTTCCACAGCTGCCAGCGCGCGCCGCTGGGCGTCCATTGCAGCGAGCGCCCGATGTCCTGGCCCCAATCGGTGGAGACGACGGGCTCCACCACCACCTTGGCGCCGGCGGGGACGTGGCGCACCATCCAGGCCCGGGTCACGTTGCGCGTGTCGGCCTTGGAGAGCACGAGGTCGTTGTGGATCACCGCGGCGAGGCTCTGCCCCAGCATGACCACGGCGACCGCGCCGGCGGCGAGCACCACGGGCATCCCGCGGGTCCGGATCAGCCACCGCGCGGCCTCGACCGCGCCGTAGGCGGCGAGCAGGGCGATGATGGGGAACACCGGGATCAGCCACCGGCCGAAGTAGCGCTGCTGGTCGCCCATGAACACGATGAAGGCGATCGGCGCCGGCAACAGGACGAGCGCGAGGGCCAGGCGGCGGCGCGCCAGGAGCATCACGCTCCCGGCCAGCGCCGCGACCGACGGCGCCCAGCCCAGGCCCCAGGTGAACGTCCAGACGTAGAAGGCGGTCCCGCTGGCGGCGGTAGTGCCGAGTTTCTCCGGATCAGAGCCGCCCGCCAGCGCCTGCTGGGTCGTCACCCCGGCGTGGAAGGCCGAAAAGTCCAGCACCGAGTATGGGTTGGCGGCGATGAAGGCCAGCACCATGCAGCCGAGGGCGAGCCCGAGCCGGCGCGCCGCCGTGAGCGGCGCCCCGCCGGCGCCGTCGCAGACCGCCGCCGCGACGAGGCACACCACGATGATCCCGCCCGTGTACTTGGTGGCGGCGGCCAGCCCGATCCCGATCCCGGCGATCACGTAATCGCGCCGTGCGCCGTTGCGCAACACGCCGGCCGCGCCGTAGAGCGCCAGCGCGATCGGGGCCAGCGCGGGCACGTCGTTGAGCGCCAGATGACTGTAGAAGATCGGCAGGAAGGCCAGGCCGAACACCGCCGCCCCCAGCAGGGCCACGGTCTTGTTGAACAGGCGCTCCCCGGCGAGGTAGGTCAGCCACACGGCCACGGTGCCGAGCACCGCGGCGACCACCCGCGCCACCACGAACACCTCGGTGGGATCGGCGACGTAGGCGCGTCGCACCGCATCCGGTCCCCCGAACCACAACTCGAAGACGAAGTGCAGCAGGTAGGAGTACGCCGGCGGATTGAGAAAGTACTGGGGGTTGTAGTCATGCGAGAAGAACGCGATCGCCCGCGGCACGAAGTGCGTCGCCTCGTCGGAGTTGTAGCTGTAGGGCAGCCCCTGCTTGATCCCCCACAGGCGCAGCCCCAGCGTGACCGCCAGCAGCAGCCACAGCAGTGGCCGGTGCAGATCACGCCGGCGACCGTCCGCGATGTGGTTCCACGCACCGCGACGGCGGCCTGGCGATGGTGGGGACACCGCAAGCCGACCGGGCGGCTCGGGCGTGCTTGCCGTTGCCGTGTCCATCTTCATGCACGAGTATCCCGCTACCGTGTGATGAATAGCGCGCCCCCCACGGAGCATCGACACGTCCGCACGCCCCCGGCGCGGCGCCATTGAGACGGTGGGGCTAGGCCTGAGGACATGAAGCTGATCATCCAGATCCCCTGTTTCAACGAGGAAGCGCAACTCCCGGAGACGCTCTCGTACCTGCCGCGCGCGGTTGAGGGCTTCGATTCGGTGGAGTGGCTCATCATCGACGACGGCTCCACCGACGCCACCATCGAGACCGCGCGAGCGCACGGCGTGGACCACATCGTCAAGCTCACCAACCATAAGGGGCTGGCCGCGGGCTTCCAGGCGGGGCTCGATGCCGGCCTCAAGCTCGGTGCCGACGTCATCGTCAACACCGACGCCGACAACCAGTACGACGGGCGCGACATCCCCAAGCTGGTGGCGCCGATCCTGCGTGGTGAGGCCGACATGGTGATCGGCGACCGCCAGGTCGACTCCAACGAGCACTTCTCGCATTCCAAGCGCCGGCTGCAGCGACTGGGCTCGTGGGTCGTGCGCGCGGCCTCCTCCACGGAGGTTCCCGACACCACCTCGGGCTTCCGCGCCTACAACCGCGAGGCCGCCCTGCAGATGCAGGTGGTGTCCAAGTTCACCTAC
Source organism: uncultured Actinomycetota bacterium (assembly GCA_963758035.1). Classification (GTDB taxonomy): domain Bacteria; phylum Actinomycetota; class Thermoleophilia; order Solirubrobacterales; family Solirubrobacteraceae; genus Palsa-465. The sequence continues at coordinate 1,050,650 of CAVWTW010000006.1, read as the reverse complement.
ACCCTGGAGACGATCATCCAGGCGGGGAAGCTCCTGGTGGCCATCGACCACGTCCCGGTCCGCACCAACCCCAAGACGCGCGAGTCGCGGCTGTTCCCCTCGATCCCGGCCTACATCCGGCGCAACGGCCTCTCGATCTTCCGGATCTACTCCCAGTACGAGCCGCTGCGGGTGTTCTGGGGCGGCGCGCTGGTCACCGGGGTGGCCGCCATGGCGTTCTTCATCCGCTTCCTCATCGACTTCATCACCGGCGGCGGCGTGGCCGGCCACGTCCAGTCACTCATCTTCGGCGCGGTGCTGTTCAACGCGGCGATGCTGCTCGGCGCGCTCGGCGTGATCGGCGACCTGCTCTCAGCGCAGCGGATCATGCTGCAGCGGACCTTCGAGCGCGTGCGCCGGATCGAGCTCCAGCTCAACGTCGAGCCCTCGCACTATGAACCCGGCGCGCCGGGCGCCACGGGTAGCGAGAAGGGCCCGCCGTCGCAGGATCGCCAGGCGGTAGAGGTGTGAGCTCGGGCACCGCGGTGCCCACGGGGAACACCTACGACAAGTACGGCTCGACCAACCCGGTGGTGCGCCGGTTGATGGCCGGCTTCGAGCGGAGCCTGGACGAGCTGTTTGCGCTGGCGGCGCCCGGGTCGGTGCTCGACGTCGGCTGCGGCGAGGGCGTGCTCACCGAGCAGTGGGCCGACCGCATCTCGCCCGGCCGGATCGTGGGAATCGACCTCGAGGACCCCAAGCTGGCCGACGAATGGCGTGGGCGCCGGCGTCCCAACCTCACCTTCGCGCCGATGGAGGTCGAGCGCCTGGCCTTCGCCGATGGCGAATTTGATCTGGTGGCGGCCACCGAGGTCCTCGAACACGTGACCGAGCCCGAGCGCGCGCTGGCCGAGATGGCCCGCGTGGCGAGCGGGTACCTGCTGGTCTCGGTCCCGCACGAGCCGTTGTGGCGCGCGCTGAACATGGCCCGCGGCGCCTACCTGCGCCAGCTGGGCAACACGCCCGGCCACCTCAACCACTGGACCCGCCGCTCGTTCGTGAGCCTGCTCGGCCGCTACGGCGAAGTGGCGCAGATCCGCGCGCCGTTCCCATGGACGATGCTGCTCGTACGAGTCCGCCCGTGAGCTCGGCGACGACGACACGCGCAGGCGGGACGGGTGGGACAGGCGGGACGGGATCAGCGGGCGAGGATGGCGGAGGCGCCGAGGGCGCCCCGCCGCAGCAGTCGTTCGCGTCGGGCGCACGCATCCTGACCATCGGGATCGCCTCGACCGGCATCTTCACCTTCGCCTACCTGGCCACCTCCAGCCATGTCCTGGATGCCGCCTCCTACAGTCGGATCTCGCTGTGCTGGGCGGTCATGTTCGTGATCCTGTCGGTGATCTACCGGCCGATCGAGCAGCTGCTCTCGCGCACGATCGCCGATCGCCGGGCCCGGGGCCTGCACGGCCACTCACTGCGGATCCCGGCGTCCATCCAGTTCGGCTTCGCGCTGGCGTTCCTGATCGTCGCCGTCGCTCTGCGCCCCCAGATCCAGCAGGGCATGTTCGACGGCTCGGCGGCGCTGTACTGGATCCTCGTCATCGGAGTGCTGGCCTACGCCGGCAGCTACTTCGCGCGCGGATGGTTGGCCGGCCACCAGCGCTTTGCCCTGTACGGCGGGCTGGTGTTCCTGGAGTCGACGTCGCGCTTCCTCTTCCCGCTGGCGGTGGCCATCGGGATCGGCTCGGGCCAGGCGCTCGTGGGCCTGGGGATGGCGGTGGCCCCGTTCGCGTCGCTGTCGGTGATGCCGTTCGCCTTCCGCCGGATCCGCGGTGGCACTCCCCCAGTCGCGGCCGACGCGGAGGCCGTGGTCGCCGCCGACGCCGCCGCCACCAGCGAGGGCCCCGCCCAGACCCAGCTCGAGGAGGACAACACGCAGCTCTCGCTGCGTCACGGCGCCGGATTTGCCGTGTCGGTGGTGGGGATCATGTTCTCCGAGCAGATGCTGATGAACGCCGGGGTGCTGATCGTGGCCGCCAAGGCCGGCGGGGGCGACCTGACGACCGGCATCGTCGGATTCGTCTTCAACGTGATGCTCATCGTCCGCGCCCCGCTCCAGCTCTTCCAGGCGATTCAGACCTCGATCCTGCCGCACCTGGCGGGCCTGGAGGCTCGCGAGGGCGCCGCCGAGTTCCACAAGGCGATCCGCACCACAGTGCTGGTGATCGCCGCGTTCGGACTGGCCGTCGCCCTCGGGCTGCTCCTGATCGGGCCGGCCGTGATGACCGCCCTGCTCGGCGACAAGGGCGGATTCACCTACGGGCGGGTCGGGCTGGCGGTGGTGGGCCTCGGCATGGGCCTGCACCTCATCTCCGGAACGCTCAACCAGGCCGCGCTCGCCCGCGGCCGGGCGGCGTCGGCGGCGCTCGCGTGGCTGGTGTCAGCCGCGGTGTTCGTCGTCTTCGTGGCCACCGGGACCGGCACCGGCGGGGCCGAGGTGACGCGTGTGGAGGTCGGCTACTTCGGCTCCACCGCCATCCTCTGCGCCCTGCTGTGGCTGCTCTACCGGCGCGGCCCGGCCGCGTCGTCCGCGTCGTCCGCGTCGTCCGCGTCGGCGTCGTCGCGGCTGGCGCCCGACGTGGGCTGAGGCCGCCGCGTTCACGGCTTGGGAGCGCTCCGTCCCCTACAGCGCTCCCGCGGCCACCCGGATCTCCTCGTACGCCGCTGCCGGGTCGCTTGACCCGAACACGGCCGAACCGGTGACCAGCAGGTTGGCACCAGCCTGGACCACGGAGCCTGCGGTCTGGTCGTGGATCCCGCCGTCGACCTCGAGCGCCACCTCGTCCGGGAGGTCGCGGCGCATGCGCTCGAGCTTGCTCAGCGAATTGGGGATGAACGTCTGGGCGCCCCAGCCGGGGTTGACGCTCATGCACAGCGCGAGGTCCAGCGTCTCGCGCGCGACCTCCAGGAGCGCGTCGATCGGTGTGGCGGGCGCCAGCGCGGCGCCGGCGGTGCACCCGGCCTTACGGATCAGGTCCAGCGTGTAGTGGATGTGGGGCGTGGCCTCGACGTGGATGGTGATGCTGTCCGCGCCCGCCTTGGCGATGTCGAGGACGTGGCGCTCGGGCCGTTCGACCATGAGGTGCACGTCCAGGACCGCGCCGGCGTCGTGGACGAGGTCGGCGAGCGCGGAGACGACGACCGCCCCGAAGGTGATCGGCGGTACGAAGTGGCCATCCATCACGTCGACGTGGATCACACGCGCGCCCACCGACAGCACCTCGGAGACCTGGGAGCCCAGCTTCGCGAAGTCGGCGGAGAGGATCGACGGGGCCACCCGCCGCTCACGCAGGAGGGCGGAGTGGCGCGCAGCGGTCACTCAGACCTCCTGGAGCATGCTGCCCTGGCAGTGGTTGCACGCGACGATCGCCGTGCTGGACATGCGCACGATCGTGGAGTGCTCGCCGCAGTTGGGACACACCGAGACCAGCTCATAGCGGCGCATGCAGTAGACGCAGCGATAGTTGCCCGGCACCGCGGTCGGACGCAGCCACGGCTCGCCGCAGCCGGGGCACTCGGGGCCGAGCTTGGGCGCTGGCTCGCTCATTACTCGAAGACTAACTGGCCCGTGGTCGTCTCGGGCATCGCCCCACCGCGAGAGTCAGGAACGGCGCAGCCGTGCGATGAAGAACCCGTCGGTGCCATCGGTGTCGGGCGCCAGGCGCACCGGGGGGCCGGCCCCCCACCCGGGGTGCCCGCCCAGAAACCCGTCGACGACGTCGTCTGACTCCGCCCGGGAGATCGTGCACACCGAGTACACCAGCGTGCCGCCGGGGCGCGTCGCCGCGGCGCCGGCGGAGAGGATCCGGGCCTGCTGGGGTGCCAGCTCGGCGATCCGCTGCGGGCTGGTGCGCCACCGCAGGTCCGGACGGGACTGCAGCGTCCCGAGCCCGCTGCAGGGCGGGTCGACGAGCACCCGATCAAACCCCTCCCCCTGGCGGACCACGCCCGCGTCCCCGGTCTCCACGCGGCCCGAGCGGACGTGCATCCGCTCCAGGGTGCGCCGCAGGGCGTCGGCGCGCCCGGCGTGGCGCTCCACGGCCACCACTTCGCCCTCGTCGCGCGCCAGTGCCGCGAGATGCGTGGTCTTCGCCCCGGGCGCCGCGCACAGGTCCAGTACGCGCTCGCCGGGCTCGGGCGCCAGTGCTCGCCCCACGGCGATCGAGGCCCGCGACTGGGGCATGAGCGCACCGCGCTGCCACTCGGGCGAGGCGTACGCGTCAAACGGAGCCTCGAGGACCAGGCCCTCGGGAAGGCCGGGCGCGGCGTGGGTGGCCACGCCCACCGACGCGGCCACGTCGGCCACCGTCGCCACCAGCGTGTTGACGCGCAGCGACGACTCCGGCGGCTCGTTGACGGCAGCCAGGAGCGCGCGCGCCCGCGCAGCCCCGAGCTCCGCGAACCACAGCTCGGCCAGCCACACCGGCACGGAGTGCAGGACGGCGGCCTCGCCCGGGGTCGCGTCACCCAGCCCGGCGAGCAGGTCGCGCCCCTCGCGCAGGGCTCGGCGCAGCACGGCGTTGACCAGCCCGCTGCCGCCGCGGGCGTGGTGCTTGGCCAGCTCGACGGACTCGTGCACTGCCGCGTGGCCGGCGACCCCGTCCATCAAGAGCACCTGCATGAGCCCGACGCGCAGCGCGGCGAGCACCGGCGGGTCCAGGCGCTTGAGCGGCCGCTCGGTGAACGCCGCGGCGACGTGATCGAGGGTGGCCCGGCGCTGGACCGTTCCGTAGGCGAGCGCCATCGCAAAGGACCGGTCGCGGCCGTCCAGGCCCCGGGCCTCGGCATGAAAGGCGCGATCGGCGTACGCATCCTGCTCGAAGACGCGCCGCACCACGGCGTAGGCGCACTCGCGCGCCGCAGACACGCCGGTGGCCATCGTGCTCACCCGCGCAGGCCGCGCAGGTAGGCGTCGCCGGGCATCCGCTTGCCTCCGGCCGGCTGGACGATGGTGAGCCCGAGGGTGCCCGGCGCGCAGCCGAGCACCGGCACGCGACCCTCCAGGCTGAGCTCGCCCGGGGCGGGGTCGTCGGGTTGGGCGGGGCTCGCGGTGGCCTCCCACACGCCGAGGCGCATGCCGTCTGCCCCCGTCACCGCGGCCCCGATATGGGGCGCGAGAGCTCGTACGACGCGCTCGAGCTCGGCGGCGGGCCGATCGGGGTCGAGCACGCGGTCCTCGGCGGTGATCTTCTCGGCGTACGTGGCGGCGGCCTCGTCCTGCTCGACGAACGGCGGCGAGGTGTCCAGCGCCCCGACCAGCAGCTCGCCGCCCAGCGGCGCCAGGCGCGCGGCGAGTGTGCCGTAGGTGTCGTCGGCGGCGATCGCGGTCTCGGCGCACGTGCACACCGGCCCGTTGTCCAACCCGGCGGTGAGGCGCATGATGCACACGCCAGTGCGCTCGTCGCCGGCCATGATGGCGCGCTCGATGGGGGCGGCGCCGCGCCAACGCGGCAGCAGGGACGGGTGGACGTTGAGCATCGGGTGCGCGGAGAGCAGCGGCTCCTTGATCAGCGCCCCGAACGCGCACACCACCACGACATCGGGCCCGGCGGCCGCGATGCGCCGGCGCGCGGGCTGCTCATTGACCGACTCGGGCTGGTCGGTGTCGATACCCAGTCCACGTGCGGCTTCGAGCACGGGAGGCGAGGCGAGCTTGCGGCCACGGCCGCGCGGGCGATCGGGCCGGGTGACCACCAGTTGGGGCCGGTGAGGGGACGCCGCCAGAACGCGCAGGACGTCGGCGGCGAACTCCGAGGTGCCGAGGTAGACGGTGCGCACGAGACGGCGCGGGACGGACGCGGGCTCGGCCGGCTAGGCCGACGGCAGCGCCTCGCGCAGCGCGCGCATGGCCTCCTTGCGCTGCGAGCGCGAGATCCGGTCGAGCACCAGCACACCGTCGAGGTGGTCCATCTCGTGTTGGATGACGCGCGACTCCAGCCCGGAGGCCTCGATGCGCAGCGGCTCGCCGTACTCGTCGAGCGCGCGGACCACGATGTTCACGGGCCGCTCGACGTCGACGTGGACGTTGGGCAGGCTGAGGCAGCCCTCCTCGAGGGTCTCGGATTCGTCGCCCACCCATTCGATCTCGGGGTTGACGAGGGCGGAGACGGGAGACTGCGGGTGGACGCGGTAGACGAGGAGGCGATGCAGCACTCCCACCTGGTTGGCGGCCAGTCCCACCCCGATCGAGTCGATCATTAGCTGGCTCATCCGCCTGACCTCGTCGCGCAGGGCATCGTCGAAGCGGTCGACCGGACGCGAGCGGGTCCGGAGCACCGGCTCCCCGAACTTCTTGACGTGGGCCAGCGCGGACGCGCGTCGCGCCGCCACCTCAGGATCGAGCTGGGGCTCTTCCTCCGCGCCCTCCGGCTCGGTGACCTCGGTGTCGAGCTCTGCCTGGTCTGTCGCGCTGTCCGCCATGCCATTCAGTCTAGTTACGGACGTGGAATCGCACCCGCGCCGCCCATGGATACGGTGGGTGGGCTGATTACTGGGGATCGACGTCGACGCTGACCGCGGCGCCGCGCCGAGCGGCCCGCGGGGCGACGCGGTCGACGGCCCGCCCGACCGTGTCAATCGCCGACTGGCGCGCCTGGGCCTTGATCACCAGCTGGCTACGGGCCCGGCCGCGCAGGCGAAACAGCGGCGCCGGCCCCAGGACGGTCGCGTCGATGCCGGCCAGCGCGACGTGGATGGCGTCCGCGGTCTCGCGCGCCAGCGCCTCATCGGGGGCGGAGCAGACGATCCGGATCAGCGACGCGTAGGGCGGATAGCTGAGCGCGCGCCGGCGCTCGAGCTCGTCGGCGATGAAGCCGTCGGAGTCGTGGCGGGTGGCGAACCTGATCGGCCGCGCGTCGGGGGCGAGCGTCTGGACCAGGACCCGGCTGGCGAGCGCGCCGCGCCCGGTGCGACCGGCGAGCTGGGTGATCAGAGCGAAGGTCCGTTCCTCGGCGCGGAAGTCGGGGAAGCGCAACGTCTGGTCGGCGTCGAGGACCACCCCCAGCGACACGTCGGGGAAGTCGTGGCCTTTGGCCACCATCTGGGTGCCAACGAGCACACCGGCGGGAGCGGTCTGGAAGGCCTGCAGGGTGCGGGCTCGCTCGGGCAGGCTGGAGGAGTCGGCGTCGAGGCGGAAGATGGGGAAACGCTCCGCGCCCAGCGCCTCACGCAGCTCGTCCGCGATGCGCTCGGTCCCCGCGCCGTGGCGCGCCACCGACACCGAGCCGCAGGCCCCGCACTGATCGGGCATCCGCTCGCGGTGGCCGCAGTGATGGCAGGCGATGAAGTGCCCGTGGCGGTGCAGCACCAGGGCCACGTCGCAGTTGGGGCACAGCCATACCCGCCCGCAGGCCCGGCAGGAGAGGAAGTTGGACCACCCACGGCGGTTGAGCAGGAGGATCGCCTTGCCGCCGGCGCGGCGCAGGTCGGCCAGCGCCATGCGCGTCTCGGGGTGAAGCGGCTGGTGGCGGTCGCGCATGTCGAGCACCTCCACGGCCGGCATCGGGCGGCGGTCGACGCGCTGGGTGAGACGCAGGCGCTCCATGGCCAGCACGCTCTCGGGGCGCGGCGTGGCGCTGCCGAAGGCGAGCACCGCGCCGTGGCGGGCGGCGCGCTCGCGGGCGACCGTCCGGGCGTCGTAGCGCGGGTCGCCCTCGTGCTTGTAGGAGCTCTCGTGCTCCTCGTCGACGACGATCAGCCCGATGTCATCAAGCGGCGCGAACACCGCCGAGCGCGGGCCGACGCACACCCGCGCCTCGCCGGAGCGCAGGCGCATCCACTCGTCGTGGCGCTCGCCGACGCTCAGCGCGGAGTGCAGCACGGCCACCACGTCGCCGAAGCGGGCCTGAAAGCGCCACAGCACCTGCGGGGTGAGCGCGATCTCGGGCACGAGCACGATCGCCGTGCGCCCGGCCGAGAGCGCCGCCGCCACCGCCCCGAGATAGACCTCGGTCTTGCCGGAGCCGGTGACCCCCTGGAGCAGGAATCCGGGGTGGCCCGCGGGCCGAGCGCTCAGGGCCGTCGTCAGGCGCTCGAGCGCGACCGACTGCTCGCGGGTGAGGGGCGGCGCCGTGGCCGAGGCGCTGCCGACCTCATGGCGGACGGGCCGCCGCGGGCGCGCCCGACGGTCGATCGCGACGAGGCCCCGGGTCTCCAGCCGCCGCAGCCCCGGCGTGTCGAGCTCAGCGGCGGCGGTCGCCCCGCGCCGGGCCAGCGCGTCGAGCAACCCGCGCTGGTGATCGTTGAGGCGGGCACCGGGGTCCGCCAGCGCCGCCCGCCCGGCGGCGGTGAGCTCGGCGACGAGGGCGAGTCTGGCGCCCGTGCCGACCGACGCGCCGGGCGCGAGCATCAGCTGCAGCGAGCGCGACGGCGTCGAGCAATACTCGCGGGCCATCCAGTGGGCGAGGGCCACCAGGTCGGCGCCGACGCCGGCCCCGAGGACCGCCTCGGGCTCGACCAGGCGGTCGGGATCGAGCTCGGAGCGCTCAGCCAGTTCCACCACGACCCCGAGGGAGCTGCGCGCGCCGAACGGCACCCGCAGCAGCGACCCGACCTCGACGTCCTGGCCGGGCGCAAGGCGGTAGTCGAAGGGGCCGCGCACCGCGCGCGTCCGGGTGAGGGGCTCCACGCGGGCGATCATGGGCGCCCGACTGTAGTGCGACGGGGTGTCGGCGCCACGTCGGTGGTCAACCGCGCCACAACCGACGCCCCCGTTAATCTCTGACTGGTGGATCCCGAACCGGGCGAGGAGATCTTCTTTCACGGCCATCCCTCGTGGCGGTCGCTGGGCCTGTTCTACGCCAAGGGGCTGGTCATCGTGCTGGTCGCCGGGGTCATCGCGGGAATCGTCACTCGTATCTCCGCCCACCACGTGCAGGCCGGGTGGGTGAGCGTGGCCGTGGTCGTGGTGTTCCTGGGCCTCTTGATCATCGGGCAGATCCGGCGCATCGGGACGACCTACTCGATCACCAACCAGCGGCTGACCATTCAGACCGGCATCTTCTCGCGCGACGTGCACCAGACCCGCCTGGAGCGCATCCAGAACGTCAACTCCCGCCAGTCGGTGTTCGAGCGGCTGCTGCGGATCGGCACGGTCCAGTTCGACACCGCCGGCGAGACGCAGTTCGACTTCGCCTTCCGGGGCGTGGGCAACCCTCACGGGATCGTGCGGACGGTGGATCACGCGCTGCACGCGCTGCGGGGCGACCCTTCGCCCGCCTCCGACGTCTGACCGGTCAGGCGGCGTCTTCGGCGGGTGCGTCGTGCACGCCGGCGTCGCGACGTTGCTTGCGCGCCCGGGCGGAGCTCCGCTCCTCACGGTTCGATGGCGGGCGGCGCTCGTTGCGCTCGACGAAGTCGATGATCGTCGGCACGCCGTCCAGGCGATAGCGCTCGCGCAGGCGATTCTCGATGAAGTAGGCGTAGTCGCGGGTCACCCGTGTACGCGAGTTGACCTGGATGGAGAAGCGGGGCGGGCGCTCAGCGGTCTGGGTCATGAAGATGAGCCGGAGCCGATGGTTGGCGGCGGCGCCACGGGCGTTGGCCGGGCGCTTGCCCACCGGGGGCTGGCGCGCGGCCACCACCTCGGACAGGAAGCGGTTGAGCTGCGGCGTGGGGATGCGCGTGCGGCTGCGATCGGCCAGCGCCACTGCCTCGACGAGCAGCCGGTCGACGTGGCGTCCGGTCTTGGCCGAGGCGGTGAGCACCCGGGGCCGTAGGCGCAGCTTCTTGTGGGTACGGGCGCGCTCATGGTCGAGATCGACGCCCTCGGCGATGTCCCACTTGTTGAGCACCAGCGCGGTGGCACAGCCGCTGTGCATGGCCAGCTCGGCGATCCGAAAGTCCTGGGTGGTGACGCCGTCGGTGGCGTCGCAGACCACCAGGGCGACGTCGGCGCGTTCGGCGGCGCGGCGCGAGCGCAGCGAGGTGTAGTACTCCAGCGACTCCCCCACCTTGGCCTGGCGGCGGATGCCGGCGGTGTCGACGAGGATGAGCTGGCGGCCGTTGAAGGTGATGGGCAGGTCGATGGCATCGCGCGTGGTGCCGGCCACCGGGGAGACGATCACCCGCTCAGAACCGGCGAAGCGGTTGAGCAGCGAGGACTTGCCCACGTTGGGGCGGCCGATCAGCGCCAGGCGGATGGCGTCGTCCTCCCCGTCCTCATCGGGAACACCAGGCGCGAGCGCGGCGATGCGATCCAGCAGGTCGCCGGTGCCCAGTCCCTGGGCGGCGGACACCGCGATCGGGTCGCCCAGCCCCAGCGCGTGGAACTCGGCGGCGAGCGGCACATCCTTGGCCGTGTCGATCTTGTTGGCCGCCACCAGCACCGGCAACGGCGCGCGGCGCAGCAAGTCGGCCATCTCCTGGTCGCCGGGACGCATGCCCGCCCTGGCGTCGACGACGAGCACGGCGGCGTCGGCATCGGCCAGCGCGGCGCGGGCCTGATCCTGGATCTGACGGGCCAGAGCGTCACGGTCCTCGAGGTCGACGCCGCCGGTGTCGATGAGCGTGAACGTGCGTCCGTTCCAGTCCGTGCGCAGCTCCTTGCGGTCACGGGTGACGCCCGGCTGCTCGTGCACGACAGCCTCCCGGGACTGGGTGAGGCGATTGACCAGCGAGGACTTGCCTACGTTGGGATAGCCGACGATCGCGACCTTCATGGTGCGATGAGGCTAGCGGCCGGGGGCCGTGACCACGCAAAAGGGCCGGCGTCCCTGCCGGCCCGGCGCGTCGTCTTCGTCGGTCAGTGGCTGCAGAGGAAGTCTGGTTGCTGAAACGCAGCCGGACAGGAAAACTTGCGCAATCAGGCCGAGCCGGCGTGCTCGACCAGGGCCACGATCGCCGCGACCACCTGCGGGAGCGTGAGATCGGTCGTGTCGATGGTGTGCGCCTCGGGCGCGGCCTGCAGCGGCGAGTGCTGGCGGCCGGTGTCGCGCTCGTCGCGGATCGTCTGCTCGGCCAGGACGGTGGCGGCGTCGACCCCGAGCTCGTCGGCCCGCCGCTGGGCCCGAGCCTCCGGGCTGGCGGTCAGGAACACCTTGACCTCGGCGTGCGGTGCGACGACGGTGCCGATGTCGCGCCCCTCCGCCACCCAGTCACCGTCGCCCAGGAGACGGCGCTGCTCAGCCACCATCGCCTGGCGCACAGCGGGCTGCGCCGCCGCCACCGATGCGGCCTCGGTGACCTCCGGAGTGCGGATCTGCTCGGTGACGTCGCGACCGTCCAGCAGCACCCGGTCCCCCAGTTCGATCCGCAGCGCCGGCGCCACCTCGGCGGGCGGGCGGTCGTGCTCCAGCGCGGCCAGTGCCACCGAGCGGTACATCGCGCCGGAGTCCAGGTAGGTGAAGCCGAGCTCGCGCGCCACCGCGCGGGCCACCGTGGATTTTCCGGCCCCGGCGGGACCGTCGATGGCGATGACCGTCATAAGGCCAGCGCCGCGATGTCATGCGCGAACCCCGGGTAGGAGACCTCCGCGGCCTCCATCCCCACCACCTCGACGCCCTCCTGCGAGGCCAGCCCGGCAACCGCTCCGAGCAGGGCGAGGCGGTGATCCCCGTGGGCGTCGAGCCGTCCGCCCCTCAGCGTGCCGCGGCCACGGACCGCGAAGCCGTCGTCGAGCGCGTCGATGTCGGCCCCGAGGCCACGCAGCCCGTTGACGACAGTGGCGATGCGGTCTGATTCCTTGACGCGCAGCTCGGCGGCGCCACGGACCACCGTCTCGCCCTCGGCAAAGCAGCCCATCAGCGCCACCAGGGGCAGCTCGTCGATGGCCAGCGGCACCTCGTCGGCGTCCACCGTGGTCGCCTCGATCGGGCCGTGGCCGACGTCGAGGTCGCAGACGGGCTCGGCCGGGGCAAAGGCACCGGGCTCCTCGACCTCCCCGACGACGATCGCTCCCATCCGCTCCAGGATGCGCAGGAAGCCGGCGCGCGTCCAGTTGACCCCGACCCCCTCCAGGATCAGGCGCGCACCGGGCACGAGCACGCCGGCGGCGATGAGAAAGGCGGCGCTGGAGAGGTCGCCGGGGACGCGAACGGTCTCGAGCTCGAGCTCGTCGGTGTTGCCGACGCTCGAGGCGTAGCCGCCGCCGTCGATCGCACGGCGCTCCACGTTGGCGCCGGCGGCGGCCAGCATCCGCTCGGTGTGGTCTCGGCTGGCGACGGCCTCCACGACGGTGGTGCGGCCGGTGGCCAGACCGGCGAGGAGCACGCATGACTTCACCTGCGCCGAGGCCACCGGCAGCTCGTAGGTGATGCCCTGCAGGCCCGCGCCGTGGACGGTGAAGGGCGGGAAGCGGCCTTCGGTCGCTTCGATCTGCGCGCCCATCTGGGCCAGCGGTCCGGCGATCCGGTCGACGGGGCGGCGGCGGATCGACGCGTCGCCGTCGAGGGTGAACGCCGCCCCCTGCTGGAAGGACAGCCAGCCGGGCAGCAGGCGCATCAGCGTCCCGGCGTTCCCGACGTCGATCGGCTCGCCCGGCGGCTGGGCGTTGCGCATTCCGCAGCCGCGGATGACGACCTCGCCGTCGTGGCGCTCCACCAGCGCACCGACCGTGCCGACGGCGTCGAGCGTCGACCGCGTGTCGGCGGCGTCGAGGTAGTTGACGATCCGCACCGGCTCGGAGGCCATCGCGCCGATGATCGCCGCGCGGTGCGAGATCGACTTGTCTGCGGGCGGCGCCACACGCCCGCGGAGACGGACGCGGTCCCGGCCGCCCCCGAAGCGCACGTTCATGGCCGCGCCACCGGGAAGCCCAGGTCCGCGATGAGCGCCTGAGCGCGCTCGGTGGCGGACTCCCCGGCGATCCACATGGCGACGACGCCCTCGGTCATGTCGCTGGCCGGATACAGCGCCATGTCGTTGATGTTCACGCCGGCCCGCCCGAGCTCGAGCGCGATCTGGGCCACCACCCCCGGTTGGTTGGGGACCGAGGTGCGCAGCTCGTGCAGATCGCCGCCGGCCAGCTGTGCCTCCAGTAGCCGCCGCCGGTCAGAGGCCGCCCGCTCGTTCCACTCGGTGAGCGCCGGCCCGTCGCCGGCGCGCAGAGCCTCGCGGACCTCGGTCAGACGGGCGATGGCGCCGTCGACCTCCGCTGTCAGCGCGTCGCGGTTGGACAGGTAGATGTCGGTCCAGATGGCGCTGGGGGCGCCGGCGACCCGGGTGGCGTCGCGGAAGCTGGGGCCGGTGGCGGGCAGGCGGGAGTCGCCGCCCGCCAGCGTGGCGGCCGCCTGCGACACGAGCACGTTGGCGAGCACGTGAGGCAGGTGCGAGACGGCGGCCAGGATGCGGTCGTGGGTGTCGGCGTCGATCGCGGTGGGCCGCGCGCCGATCCCGTGCAGGAGCCGGTGCAGGCGTTCGTAGAGCATGCCCGAGGTGCCGGAGCTGGGGGTCAGGTACCAGGTGGCCGCCTCGAACAGGTCGGCGCGAGCGTGCTCGACACCGGCGTTCTCGGCTCCGGCCAGGGGATGGCCGCCGACGAAGCGGGGATCGTCGTGGGCAGCGACCACCTCGCGCTTGGTGGAGCCCACGTCGGTGACCACGCAGTCCGCCGGCGCCGCCGCGAGCGCCTCGCCCACCAGCGCCGACAGGCCGCCGACGGGCACGGCCACGAACACCGCCTGGGCCTCGGCGACGGCGGCGGGGATCGTGCTGCGCGCGCAGTCGAGCGCGCCGAGCGCCAGCGCGCGCTCCAGCGCCTCGGGCGAATCGTCGTATCCGGTGACCTCAGCGCCCAGGCGCTCGCGCGCCGCCAGGGCCACTGAGCCGCCGATCAACCCAACGCCGAGGACCGCGAGCCGCATCGACTCACCGCGGCGTCTAGGCCGCGAGGCGGCGTGTGCGCACCGCGTCTGCCAGACCGTCGAGCACCTCGACGGTGGTGTCCCAACCGATGCAGCCGTCGGTGATCGACTGGCCGTAGACGAGCGGGCGGGTGGGGTCGGAGTCATCGAGGTCCTGGCGCCCGTCGACCAGGAAGGACTCGAGCATCACGCCCACGATCGACCGCTGCCCGGCGGCGATCTGCTCCGCGACGGCCGCGGCCACGGCGGGCTGGCGCTCGGGCTGCTTGGCGCTGTTGTCGTGGCTGAGGTCGATCATCAGACGCTCGGGCAGAGAGCTGGCCCGCAGCAGTTCGACCGCGCGGCCCACGTCCTCGGCGGCGTAGTTGGGGGCGCCCTTGCCGCCGCGCAGGATCACGTGGCAGTCGCGATTGCCACGCGTGTGCAGGATCGCGGAGCCACCGTTGACGTCGATGCCGGCGAACGCGTGCGGGACACCGGCGGCGCGCACCGCATCGACGGCGACCTGAACGTTGCCGTCGGTGCGGTTCTTGAAGCCGACGGGCATCGACAGGCCCGAGCCCAGCTGGCGGTGGATCTGGCTCTCCACCGTCCGAGCGCCGATGGCGCCCCAGCACACGGTGTCCGAGATGTACTGCGGGGTGATCGGGTCCAGGAACTCGCAGCCGACCGGGAGACCGAGCGCCAGGACCTCCAGCAGCAGCCGGCGCGCCACCCTCAGGCCGGTGTTGACGTCGCCGGTGCCGTCGAGGTGAGGGTCGTTGATGAGGCCCTTCCAGCCGATGGTGGTCCGCGGCTTCTCGAAGTACACGCGCATGGCCAGGCACAGATCGTCCGAGACCCGCTCCACCTGCGCGCTCAGCCGCTGGGCGTACTCCCGAGAGGCCTCGACGTCGTGGACGCTGCAGGGGCCGACGACCACCAGCAGGCGGTCGTCGCGCCCGTCGAGGATCGCCTGCGCCTCCGAGCGGCCGCGTAGCAGCACGTCGACGTGCTCTTCGGTGAGCGGAAGCTCCTCGATCAGATCCCGCGGCGACGCCAGCGGGACGAGCCGGTCGATCCTTTGGTCGCGGACCGAGTCCGAGCGTTCGGTTCCGGTGAAGGTCACGCGCCGCTCGCCACCGGCTCCTCCCAGAGCGCCTTGCCCGCCACGGCAGCCGCGGCGCGCACCCGGTCCAGGTACTCGGGGAATTCGTCGGCCACCAGTTGCTGGGCCGCGTCGCAGATCGCCTCGTCGGGGTGGGGGTGGACCTCGACGATGAGCCCGTCGGCGCCGGCCGCCGCCGCCGCGAGGGACATCGGGGCCACGAGATCGCGCCGGCCGGCGGCGTGGCTGGGATCCACGATGACCGGCAGGTGGGTCAGCTCCTTGAGCACCGGGATCGCCATCAGGTCGAGGGTGAAGCGGTAGGAGGTCTCGAACGTGCGGATGCCCCGCTCGCACAGCATGACCGCCTCGTTGCCCTCCTTGAGCACGTACTCGGCGGCCATCAGCAGCTCCTCCAGTGTGCTCGACAGCCCGCGCTTGATGAGCACCGGGCGCCCGCAGCGGCCGATCTCCGACAGCAGGGTGTAGTTCTGCATGTTGCGCGCGCCGATCTGGATCACGTCGGCCACCTCGAGCACCACGTCCAGATCGCGGGCATCCATCACCTCGGTGACGACCGGCAGGCCCGTCTGGGCCTTGGCCTCGGCCAGCAGCCGCAGGCCCTCCTGGCCCAGGCCCTGGAAGGCGTAGGGCGAGGTGCGCGGCTTGTAGGCGCCGCCGCGGAACATCGTGGCCCCGGCGGCCGCCACGATCTGCGCGGTGACGAGCGTCTGCTCGCGCGACTCGATCGTGCACGGGCCGGCGATCATCGCGAAGTGGTCGCCGCCCACCTTGCGCCCGGCGATGTCCAGCACGCTGCGCGCGCCGTGGGTGATCTGGCTGGAGGCCAGCTTGTAGGGCTTGGAGATGGGCAGCATGTGGTCCACGCCCGGCGTGCCCTCCAGGGCCAGGCGGGAGACGTGCTCGGCGTCGCCGATGGCGCCGATC
Source organism: uncultured Actinomycetota bacterium (assembly GCA_963758035.1). GTDB lineage: Bacteria > Actinomycetota > Thermoleophilia > Solirubrobacterales > Solirubrobacteraceae > Palsa-465. The sequence goes on along the minus strand of CAVWTW010000006.1, from coordinate 1,034,774 downwards.
ACGGTCAGCTCCTCCCCGTTGATCACGTGGGCGCGGGCGCCCACGGCGTGTACGCGCTCCACGACGGCCTCCACCTCCTCCGCGGTGGCCGTCGGTTTCATCACGATCATCATCTCGGCTTCAGTCCTTTCAAGGCGATTGCGAACTGTAAAGAAAATGACCCGCCCACCCTCGGGCCTCGTCGCGGACGCGGGTCCGCGGGTGATGACGGCGCCCGGCCTCCGGGATCTCCGCGCCTGAGCACGGACGGGGCTGTGGCCGAGCGCCTAGCTAAATCGCCAGGCGTAGAAGCGCGCGTACTGCGACCAGCCGAGACCGGCGAGGGTGCTGCAGGTCATGGGGGCCTGGTCGCTCATGCGCTGGGCGGGTTTTGTATCACGAGGGCTCGGGCGTCGCAAGCGTTGGTGGTCTGCCGCATGCGCCGTCGCGGTGGGACGTGTGTCGTCTAATGCACCCCATCCGGGCTTAGTTTGCGTGCACGCCGCTGGGTGCGAGCACTACCCGAAGTCGGTGTCGGCCTTGAGCTGGTCGCACTGCGCCTTGGCCGTGGCCGGCAGGTTGTACAGCCGCACCTGCCACCCGTTGTTGTGGGGCTTGAAGAGGACGATCTGGTCGCCGCGGCCGATCGACTTGCCCGGACGGAACCCGACGTTGCCGACGTTGAGGCCCACGTACCAGGCGACGGTGCTCTGGAAGCCGAGCAGGGACACCGGCTGCCCGCAGGCCTTGATGGCGTCGGGCCCGCCGTCGTCGTCGATCACCTTGTGGAGCCGATCGATCTGCTTGGCGGAGTGACGGGACGCGTCGATAAGCCCTCGCACGGTCCGCACGCGGCGGCCGGCGTCGGGGGCGAGCGCGACGATCAGCGCCAGCGCCACCACCGGGCCCAGCCAGCGCAGCACCCCCACGGTGCGGGTGTCGGCCAGCAGCCAGCCGATGCCGCTGCCGGCGACGGCGATCATGACCGCGGCGGGCTCGATCATGTACCGGCTCACCGCCGACCAGCCGTGATAGGCGAAGGCGACCTCGATGAGCAGCCACGTCGCCGCCGCAGCGACGACGAGCAGCGTGGTGCGGTCGCGCCGCAACACGGCGAGGACCACGCCCAGGAGCATGGCCAGCTGCATCGGGAGCTCATAGAGGCTGCGGAAGCGATTGACGACGCCGATGATCTTGTTGCCGTGGATGACCGTCTGCTGGTTGAGCGCCAGGTCTCCGGAAATGAACCAGCTGTGTGAGGTCAGCGCCGGGACGCTGAACCAGAACACGGGGATGAGCACGAGGCCGGCCACCGCCAGCGGGCGCATCCCCCGCGCGGGGACCTTCACGAACCCCCACAGCCCGTAGAGCCCGGCGAACACCCATGCCTCGGGCCGGCCCAGGGAGGCCAGGATGAGCATCCCGAAGGCGAGCCGATAGCGCCGGTTCAGGTGGCAGTCGATCGCCGCCAGGCACACCGCCACGATCAGGGGATCGGAGTTGGCGATCAGCACCAGGTGCATGTAGGTGTTGATCCCCAGCACCGCGATCCCCGCGAAGGCGCCGGCCACGTACGGGGCGTAGCGGCGCTCGGGCGCGGGACCGGTGAGCCGGAAGGCGACGCGGGCCGCGAACACGGACCCGGCGACGGCGCCGGCGACCGCGGTGCCCATCCATAGCCACATCTGGCCGCGGCCCGCGACCGCGTAGGGCAACGTGAACAGGAACGGCAGCGGCTTCCACGAGGGCGCGCCGTCGGTGTTGAGGTTCCAGTGCAGGACCTGACGGCCCCACACCAGGAAGCCGAAGCCGTCGTAGGAGGGCCGCATGCCCGAGAGCACGACGAACAGCGCGGAGACGACGGCCACCCCCAGGACCACCCACGGCCACCAGCGACGCAGAAACGGCCGGCGCACGGCAGGCGGACTCCGGCGCGAGGGCCCGTCGCCGCCCCCGGACCGCGGCTCTGTCAGCGGAAGGGATGTGCTCACGTACCGGTCACGGGCTGGCGAGGAAAGAGCCCGCGGCCTCCATCAGAGGAGTTCTCCCAATGCGCCCAGGAACCGGCCGTTCTCAGCCTCGGTGCCGACCGTCACGCGCAACGAACCTTCGCGCCCCAGTGCACCGCCGGCCCGGACAAGCACCCCGCGTGCCTGCAACCCGGAGATCACGTCGGCTTCGACGGTGTCCTGCGGTAGGTGGGTCCAGATGAAGTTGGCGTCGGACTCGGCCACCCACAGCCCGAGCTCGCGCAGGCCCTCCATCAGCTCGACGCGCGCCGCCACGGTGTGGCTGACGCGGCGCTCCACCTCGTCCTGGTGGCGCAGCGCCTCCACGGCGGCGGCCTGGGCGGCCATGTTGAGATAGAAGGGCTGGCGCACCTGGTCCACGGCCGCGCGGAGGTCCTCGGACCCGCACAGCCCGTAGCCGACGCGCAGGCCGGCAAGCCCGTAGGCCTTGGAGAAGGTCCGCAGCAGCACCAGGTTGGGCCAGCGGCGCAGCAGGTCCAGGGAGGCATAGGTGTCGCCGAGGGCCAGCGCGAACTCGCAGTAGGCCTCGTCGAGGATGACGCACACGTGGCGCGGCACCTTCTCCATGAACCGCGCGACCTCGTCGAGCGGCAGCGAGGTCGACGTCGGGTTGTTGGGATTGCAGATGAGCACCAGCCGCGTGGCCACCGTGATCTCGGCGGCCATCGCGTCGAGGTCGTGGCGATCCTCGTCGTCGAGCGCGACCTCGATGGCGCGCGCGCCCGAGGCGGCGGCCAGGTGGGGGTAGACGCTGAAGGCCGGCCACGCGTAGACCACCTCGGCGCCGGGCTCGAGCAGCGCCTCGCCGGCGCAGAGCAGGATGTCGCAGGAGCCGTTGCCCAACGCGATCCGCTCGCGGGGGACGCCGTAGCGATCAGCCAGCGCCTGGCGCAGCGGGGCATATGCCGGGTCGGGGTAGCGGTGCACGCCCGAGAGGACGCGCTGGGCCGCCTCCACCACCCCTGGAGCCGGCGCGAAGCACGACTCGTTGGAGGCCAGCATCGCCACGTCCGCTCCGAGGTCATAGCCGGCGGCCAGCGGATAGGACGGGATCCGGCGGATGCGCTGTCCGAATTCGATCGCCATCTCGCGCTGCAGCCTATTGCGCCGCGTCGAGGTCGGAGCGCAGCGCCCGCGCCGTGCCCAGGTAGACGTGCTGCGGCGTGTGTTGCTCATCGGCGTAGTAATGCAGCATGAGCCTGACGATCCGGGGCATCGCGCCGGGGACGGGGATCTCGCGGGCGCACAGCAGCGGCACCTTGTCGAGGCCGAGGCGGCGGGCGGCGAGCGCGGGGAACTCGGCGTCGAGGTCGTCGGTGAGCGTGAAGATGCAACTCACCATCGCATCGGTGCTGAGCGCGTTTCGGTCGATCAGCTCGCGGATCAGAACGCTCGTCCCCTCCAGGATCGCGCTCGACTCGTTGGCCTCGACGCTATTGGCGCCTCGGAGCGCGAACAACCGCATGGGTCGGTAATTCTGCCAAAGGACCCTCCGCCGCAGCGGGCGGGGCCAGCTCGTACACGGTGGCGCAACCGAAGCGGGTGGTGGAGGCGACGAGCTCGCCCAGCATCCGCGGCAGGTCGGCGTGCGCCGTACAGCTGGCGAGCAGGAACCGCGCACCACTCTGACGCACCAGCGCCCGCGCCTGCGTCCGGGTGTCCTGGCCGCGGAAGAGCGCATCGGCCGCCGCGGAGCGCGGCATGCAGTTGGGCTCTGACCACAGGCAGTTGCCCACGAAGGTGCGCCGCCCGGTCGCGCCGGGCACCGCCTCGCCCAGGTAGAACTGCGTGAGCACGCCGCCCGGGTCGGGGTTCTGGGCCAGGTAATGCAGCGCCGCGTGCTCGTCGTGGGTGATGAAGTTGGCATTGCCCCCGGCCGGATCGACGAACTCATGGGCGGTGGCCAGCGCGTAGGCGTTGGCCGGGATCACCCCGAGGGCGATCACGCCCGCCGCCACCAGCCGTCCGCGCGGGAGTGTGCGCAGCGAAGTCTGGGTCACACCCTTGACGGCGAGCACGGCCAGCGGGATGGTGATCCCGTCGAACGCATGCAGCGGCGTCGCGCTCAGGCCGGTGGCGGAGAAGACATAGATAAGGATCGCCACTGGCCCCCAGACGCGCAGCAGCAGCTCCAGCATGCTCTCCGAACGACCGCGATAGCCGAGCAGTGCCGGGATGGCCAGCGGGGCGATGCCCAGCGCGATCGCCGACCAGGGGAAGGCGTGCTTGCTCTGGACCCGGGCCAGCTTCCAGGAGAGGTCCAGATGCCCGAGCAGCAGGTAGTAGAGGAGCGGCAGCGCGGTGAGCCCGATGGTGAGCGCGGGCAGCGCCAGGCGGCGCCACTGCGCGGTGCGCCACCACAGCACGATGTCGCGCCAGCGGATGAGCTCGGCGAACAGGACGAGCAGGATGAGCGTCTCGCCCTGCCACGGGTGCAGTGTCGAGGCCAGGCCGCCGAGCAGGCCGCAGATCCAGTCGGGCCGTCCGGCGACGCGCACCCGGTCATAGCGCACGAGCGCGAAGGTGATCAGCGCGACCGAGAGCAGGCCGAACGGATAGCCCCACGACAGCCAGGTGGGCATCATGTCGCCGACGATCCCCAGCGCGCCGAAGATCACCGTGAACGAGGCGAACCCCACGCCCAGGACGAGCGTCGCGCGCCGGCGCGCGACGTCGGGGAAGATGCGGTTGGCCACCGCGCGCATGGCCAGGAACAGGGCGACGACGGCCACGGGCTTCCACAACAGCAGCGCCAGCCAGGACGGGACGCCGGTGGCGGCCACCGCACCGGAGATGAGGATCGCCGGCTGGAAGTAGTCGGCGGGCGTCGAGCGCAGGACGAACAGGTTGGAGATCAGCCCGTGATGTGCGGCGGACTGGATCCACGACAGGTACTGCATCTGGTCCACGATGTAGTAGCCGTCGGTCCCGGTCCACGTGAGGCCCTCGCGTGCGGCATGGAACACGTCGAGCGCCACCACCCACATCGACATCGCCCCGACCGCCGCCAGCAGCACGACCTCGAAGCGATCGAGTCGGCGCGACCGCCTTTGCGACGGCGCGGGCGTCGCTGGGGGCGGGCCCCCGGCGGGGACGGCCAGAGGGGATTGCACGCGCACGGGCCGCTAGCTAAGCAGAGCGGGGAACGAGCGGCCGCACCGCTAATGCCCGAGCTTATATTGAAGTGACGTGCTCGCCCGCCCGGCCGGCGTCTTGAGCAGGTTGATGTTGTGGTCGTTGGTGTAGGTATTGACCACCGGGAGGAACACCAGCAGCAGGTAGACGGTGAGCGCGGCCGTTACCTGGCGCAGACGCACGCTCGTCCCCAGAGCGGCCACCGGGAGCAGCCACACGACGTACCACGGCATCAGCCAGCTCAGGCTGACGATGAGCGCCAGCGTCGACCAGCCGGTCGCCCCGATCCAGTCCCGGTTGCGGTAGAACTGATGCGCGACCACGAGCACCACTCCGACCGCGGCGAGCTTGAGCAGGGCCGGCGTTCCGCCCACACCGAGCAGCAGCCCGAACACGTTGGGGATCGAGAAGCCCGTGAGCAGCGTGCTCTGCTGAGAGAGATTGGGCAGGGAGAACCCGAACAGCGCGAGGTCGAGCGCGATGAGCGGGACCGCGCTGGCCGCGGCCCCGACGAGCACATCCGTCCGTCGCCGCCGGGTGACCGCGGCCACCAGCAGGAACGGCAGGAGGATGATCGCGGTGAACTTGACCGCCACCGCCAGCATCAGCACCGCTCCGGCGGCGCGGTCGCGGCGCGCGAGCACCAGCGAGATCGCCCCGAGCATCGGCGCCAGCATGAAGAAGTCGTTGTGGAAGCCCTCGACGGCGTAGATGAGGAAGACCGGGTTCAGCGCCACGAACGCCACCGGGAACCGCGGGTCGCGACCGAGCTGGCGCGCGATCTGCCAGACCAGCGCCACGACGGCGAGGGCCAACGCCACCGTGGCCACCTTCACCGCCCAATAGGCGATTGGCAGGGACACGAGCGCGAGGGGATACGTGAGCGCGATGAACAGCGGGCCGTAGGGGCTGCGCAGGTTGTGCCAGCTCGAGAACCCGTAGACCGGATCGAACAGCTCTTGGCGGATCGTGTGCGTGTAGGGGTTGAGGTGATGCAGCGCCCCGAGCCGCGCGTAGCCGAGGTAGTTGAAGAGGTCGGTGAGCTGCATCGGCGGGCTGAGCAGCAGGATCAGGTGAGCCGCCACCACGGTGATGACGATCGCCCGCAAGGTCAGGTTGGGCACCGCCGCCAGCGCCGCCGCGTAGGCCACCAGCATCGCCACCAGCACGAGGCTGAACACCAGGCCGACCGTCTGGGGGTCGGTGATGAGCCGCGGGATGAAGAGGTGGAGCGGCCCCGCCTCCCAGTTGGGGAACAGCTCGTTGGAGCGCGGGACGAGGATCGACGGCCCGGAGCTGGCAGCGGCCACGATCGCGAAGGTCGCAGCGACCACGACGCCGAGCGCGATCCGGCCGGCCACCGGGCCCAGCGTGACGCCGCCGCGCCGCGCCGACCGCTCTTCGGGCAGGGCCACCCGCGGGAGCGCTACCGCCGCCTCGCCGCCGGTGAGCGTCCCCGAGCTCGGGGCAAGCGCCACCGGAGGATCGGGGCTGCCGGAATCCTCGCGCATGCGTTGAAGATAGTGGCGCGCGCGGCTCCGCGGCGCGCTCCGCGTGCCGGTTGTGATCCTGTTAGCCCCGCCGCACACCGCGCGGTGAGCCGTTTTGCGGGGGGCGCGGGCTCGTTACGCTCGCGGCGTGAGCGTCGGTTCGCTTGCGCATCACGGCCTTCGCAGTTCTCTGGGCGGCGGTCGCCGCGCGGCGGGAACGAGCGCGTTGGCCGCGCCGGCGCTGGTCGCGGTCGCCGGGCTCATCGGCGTTGCCGCGGCCCTGCGTTTCTACGGGATCGGGCACCAGGGGTTCTGGTTCGACGAGGCCAACACCGCGCAGTTGGTGCGCTTCACGCCGGGCAAGATGATCGGGCTCATCCCGCAGAGCGAGTCCACGCCACCGCTGTATTACTGCGTGGCCTGGGTGTGGGCGCGGCTATGGGGCGACAGCGAGGCCGGCCTGCGCTCACTGTCGGCGGTGGCGGGCGTGCTCGTGGTCCCCGTCGCATACGCCGCCGGCGCGCGGCTCATGACGCGGCGCGCCGGTCTCATCGCCGCCGCGCTGACCGCATGCAGCCCGCTGCTCATCTGGTACTCGCAGGAAGCGCGCTCCTACTCCCTGCTCGTGCTGCTCACCGGGCTGTCGCTGCTGGCCTTCGTGCACGCCCGCGAGACGCCCACTTCCCGGATCGTCACGCTCTGGGTACTCGCCTCCGCGTTGGCGCTGGCCACGCATTACTTCGCCGCGGTGGCGGTGGCGCCCGAGGCGGCGTGGCTCCTCGCCGAGCATCGCCGCCGCCTACCGGTACAGGTCGCCGTAGCCGTCGTCGCCGCGTGCGGCCTGGCCCTCATCCCGCTGGCCATCTCCCAGAACGGCACCGGGCACGACCGCTGGATCGCCTCGGCGCCGCTGGGCCTGCGCCTGCGCCAGATCGTGCCTCAGTTCCTGATCGGGACCGGGGCGCCGGCACGAGCGGTGCTCAGAGACACCGCCATCGCGCTGCTGGCGATGGCGCTCCTGCGCCTCGCGCTCGCCGAACGCCCGGCGCCGCGCGCCGGCGCGCTGGTGGCCGGCGGGCTGGCGCTGACCGGCTTCGCGTTCAGCCTCGTGCTGATGGCGGTGGGCTTCGATGAGCTCATCACGCGCAACATCATCGCCCTATGGCTGCCGGCGGCCCTGCTCGTCGCCGGCGGGCTGGCGCGCGGCCGGGGGCGGGGCCGGACGCTCGGGGTCGCCGTGGCGGCGGCCCTGTGCGCGATCGGGGTGACGGCGGCCATCGGGGTCGCCGCGGATCGCGACCTCCAGCGTCCCGACTGGCGCGCCGTCGCGCGAATATTGGAGCCCACCCACCCCTCCACCCGCCCGTTCACCCACCCCCGCCACGCCGCCGGCCGCGCGATCCTGATCCAGCACTACCGCACCCTGCTCCCACTCTCGCTCTACCTGCCCGGCCTGCACGTCCTCGGGCCCTCCGGGGCACGCGTGGACGAGCTCGACATCATCTCCATGAGCTCGCCCCACGAGCCGTTGTGCTGGTGGGGCGCCGCCTGCAACCTGGTTGCGTCGCGGATGCAGCGCGGCTATGCCATCCGGGGCTTTCGCGCCGTGTGGACCCGCCACGTGCTCCAGTTCGAGATCAAGCAGCTCGCCGCGCGCAGGCCGGTCACCGTGACGCCGGCGGAGGTGTCGCGCGCACTGCACTCGACGCGGTTGCGCCGCGACGTGCTCGAGTACCAGCTCGGCTGAGCGCCTCGACCTCGGCCGCTGACAGGCGACGGTGCTCGCCGGGCGCGAGCGCACCCAGCACGAGGGGCCCGAAGGCGACCCGCTGCAGCGAGCGCACCCGGTGGCCGACCGCCTCGCACATGCGCTTGACCTGACGCTTTCGCCCCTCGTGAATCGTGAGCTCCAGGATCTCGCTCCGGTCGCCCAGGCGGCGCACCCGCGCCGGGGCGGTGGGACCATCCTCGAGCTGCACGCCGTTGCGCAGCGCCCGCACGGCCCGCTCTGAGACCGGCGGGCGGGACACCACCACTCGGTAGGTCCGCGGAACCTCGAAGCTGGGATGGGTGAGCCGGTGGGCGAGCTCGCCGTCGTTGGTCAGGAGGATCAGGCCGGTGGTGTCGATGTCCAGCCGGCCGACGGGATACAGGCGCACCGCGGACGGCACCAGCGACACGACGGTCCGCCGCCGCTGCGGATCGCTCGCCGTGGACACCACGCCCGCCGGCTTGTTGACCACGTAGACCGCGCGCTCGGCCTCGGGCACCACCGCGGCGCCGTCGACGGTGACGACGTCGCCGTCGCCCACGTCCCGGGCGGGATCGGTCACGGTCTCGCCGTTGACCGTGACCCGCTCCGCGCGCACGATCTCCTCGGCGGCCCGGCGGGAGGCCACCCCGGCGGTGGCGAGGAACTTGACGAGGCGCATCGAGAGCCATGCCACCATAGACAGCGTGGATCTCGAACTGCTGACCTCGACGCTGGCCGATCTCGGTGAGCCCGCCTACCGCGAACGACAGGTGTGGCGCTGGGCGGCCCAGGGGACGGCCGGCTTCGGCGAGATGACCGACCTGCCCCTGTCACTGCGCTCCGCGTTAGACGAGACCGTCCCGTACTCGAGCCTCACGCTCGTGCAGGAGGCCCGCGCCTCCGACGGCACCGTCAAGGCGCTGTTTCAGACCGCCGATGGGCGCCCGGTGGAGGCCGTGCTGATGCGCTATCGCGATGGGCGGCGGTCCCTGTGCCTGTCCTCGCAGTCGGGCTGCCCGCTCACGTGCACCTTCTGCGCCACCGGGTCGATGCGCTTCGGGCGCAACCTGACGGCGTCGGAGATCCTCGACCAGGCGCTGCACTTCCGTCGCAGCGGCGAGGTCGACCACGCCGTGTTCATGGGGATGGGCGAGCCGATGATGAACCTCGACGCCGTGCTGGCGGCGTGCGAGCGGCTGCCGGCGGTGGGCATCGGCCACCGCCACACCGCGGTGTCGACGGTCGGCTGGATCCCCGGGATCGAGCGGCTGGCGGCCCAGCCGATGCCGATCCGCCTGGCCCTGTCGCTGCACGCCGCCGACGAGGCACTGCGCTCGGAGCTGATGCCGGTCAACGACCGCTACCCGCTGCGCGATGTGCTGGCCTCCTGCCGCGCTTACTACGAGCGCAAGCGGCGAATGGTGTTCGTGGAGTACGTGATGCTCGCCGGCGTCAACGACTCCTACGCCCAGGCCCGCCAGCTGGCCGAGGCGTTGGACGCCCGCATGTTCAAGGTCAACCTCATTCCCTACAACCCCACCGACTCGCCCTATGAGGGATCCAGCCCCAAGGCGATCGAGGCCTTCCGCGCCGAGCTCGAGCGCCACGGCGTGGGCGCCACCGTGCGCCTGACCCGGGGGCGCGACATCGCCGCCGCCTGCGGCCAGCTCGCCGCGCAGGGCGCGAACGCGGCGTAGTCCTCGTCCGTCAGCGTTGCCACGGGGTACCGGCGCACGTCAACCGCGGCTTTTGAAGGCGGACCTGGGCGGCGGCGGAGGGACGTGTGTCACCTGGAGCGTCGTAGTGGCGCTTATTTTGCGCGCACGCCCGGCTTCGGAGCGGATCGCCGCAGCCACCCATCCCGCTCTGGATAGCTGTCGTTGGCCCCCAGCGCCGCTGATACCGCAGTCGTTGCTTACCCCAGCAGCGCCGCCAGGTCGACCGCCCGGGCCATCGCCCGGTACCCGGCGGCGTCGGGATGCAGGTGATCGCCGCTGTCAAAGGCGGGCGCCAGCTGCTGGGGGTCTCCGGGCTCGGCCACCGCGGCGGCGAAGTCGATCACTCCGTCGAACGCCCCGCTGGTGCGGATCCAGGCGTTGACCGCCTCGCGCTTGGCCTCGCCCGCTGGGGTCCAGTAGCGCGCGCCGTGAAACGGGGTCAGGGTGGCGCCGAACACGTGCAGACCGGAGGCGTGGGCCATGGCGATGATCCGCTCGTAGCCCTCCACGATCTGCAGCGCCGACACGGAGGTGTGGGGCGCGGTCAGCGGTCCCCGGCTCTGGCTCTGGCCGATGTCGTTGATCCCCTCCAGCAGGATGACGTCGCGCACGCCGGGCTGGCCCAGAACGTCGCGGCGGAAGCGGGCGACGGCCCCGGCGCCGCAGCACGGGGTCTGGTCCAGGACGCGGTTTCCGCCGATCCCCTCGTCCACGACGCTGAGCGTCGCCCCCGCGCGGGCGGCGAACCGGCGCGCCAGGTCGTTGGGGTAGCGGGCGTTGGCGTCCAGCGGCGAGCCGACACCGTCGGTGATCGAGTCACCGAGCGCGACGACCGCGCCGCGATCGCGTCGCGGGGCCAGCACGTCGACGCCGCTGAGCAGGTACCAGGACTGGGTCGGGATGAAGAAGGCCCGGGCCGACTGATCCAGCGTACGGCCGCCGGCGGCCACCCAGTTGCGCTGCCGCGCCTGCGTGTGCTGGGTCACGGGCCCGCTCGGGGCGCGCAGGTACAGGCTCACCGCCAGGTGGGTTCCCGAGCGGACGCGCAGGACGACGGGATCGGAGGCCACTCCGCCGCCGGCCGGGATGGCGGCCCACTGCCGCCCCGCGAACGACAGCGCCCGCAGCGTGCCCGGGGTCAGCTCCGCGCCCTGGCGCTGGACGGCGATCGACGCCGCGGCGATCCGCAGCGGCGTGGCGCCGAAGGCGTTGGAGAGGCGGACGCGCACCATGGCCCCGCCGGCGCTCGCGTCGACGATCTCGCGCAGCGTCTCGTCGGCGAAGCCGCGGCCGGACAGGTTGGCGGCGATCGGCGCCTGCGGGCTTGCGCCCCAGCCGGCCACCCAGTGCTCGCCCGGCAGGTGGATGGCCGCCGGCCCGTGGCGCTCGGAGGCGGTGGCCCGACCGGCCCCGTCCAGGCGGATGGCGGCGACGGCCCCCAGCACGGCGGACAGCAGCGCGACCGCCCAGAGGTATCGACGAAATCGTTGCAGCGAAGAACTCAACACCTGGCCCCTTGATTCGGAGCGGCGACTGTGGACCTCAAGTCCCCCGCCCCGGAACAGGGCGATCGTAGCGGCGTTCAGGTTGGAGCGGGGTTAGTGCTGAGCGGGGTTAGTGCCGCGCCAATTGCTTGCGCGCCTCGCCGAGCACTGTGGGCTCGAGCAGCTTGGCGCAGAAGACGCTGAAGTGGATCCCGTCAAACCGGCACAGCTGACCCTTGACCTTGGCGTCGTAGCGGTTATCCGGGGACACGGTCCGGTCGATATCCAGGACCTTGACGGAGTCGGGGTGGCGCCCGGCCTCGGCGTCCAGCATGGCGTTGATCGCGGCGTGGCGGGCCGGCGCGGCGGCCGGCGAGGGGGTGCCATCAGCCCGATCGGGCGGGTGGGTGTAGGGCACCGAGAGGAAGAGGACCTTGACGCCCCCGCGGCCGAGAACCTGGACGTAGCGGTCGATCTGTCGCTGGAGGTAGGCGTCGAAGGCGGGGATGCCGAGGTGCACGGTCTTGTTGCCCCAGCGCCAGTCGAACTCGTCGCGATAGCCGAGCTCCACCACGACCTCCTGGGCGTGGACGCGCTTGACGTCGTTCTCCCATTGGGTCAGCGCGGTGGTGCAGCCGGCCGGCGGATCCTCCCAGGTTCCGTTGACGTTGAGCTGGCCCCTGGTGGAGAATGCGCAGCCCAGCAGCGCGGCGTTGGAGATCTGAATGCCGTAGCGATCCTCGTCGTCCATCATCGGCAGACCAAGTGTGAAGGCCAGCGAGTCCCCGATGACGAGCACCCGCTTAGGGGGGCACGTCTGGAAGCTCTTGGTCGTCGAGCCACTCCACACGAGGCTGGACTTACCCAGCGCCCCGTATTCGAACTTGGCTACGTTGTCGACGCCCACCGGCGCCATGCCGAGCTGGGCCGAGTCAGCGAGGCTGACCGGGCAGGGCCCGTCCGAGCCCTGCAGGCGAGCGGGCGCCTTGGGCAGCTTGGCCGCGGCGGGCACGCCGACGGGCAGCGATGCCGCCGCCGAGGCCATCAGCAGCGACACCACCGCGGCCCCGGCGCCGACCGGGGCCAGGCCCCGCACGACCCAGGCCGGTCGCCGGCGCTGGCGGATGGGCTGCTCGATGACGAGGTAGGAGAGCAGGCTGACGGCCAGCGTCACGCCCAGGCGCAGCGCGAGCAGCGCCGCTCCGCGCCGGCCGGTGGACGCCTCGTCCAACCACAGGAACAGCGGGAAATGCCAGAGGTAGAGGCCGTAGGAGATCTTGCCCACCCCGCGCAGCGGCGCGAGCGAGAGCAGGCGGGTCCCGGCCGCCCGTGGCCGGAAGACGACGGCGGCGATGAGGCCGACCATCACCGCATCGGTGGCGAGCATCCCGAACGGGTAGACCCAGGCGTCGTCGCCGTCGGCCAGCACGATCCCCGCGGCGAGCACCGGCAGGAGGAGCAGGCCGGCTGCGCCCAGCGCGTGCCGGGCCCAGCGCGGGGGCAGGCGCGGCGTCGCCGTGGCGGGGTGGGCGGGGTCCGATTTTCTGCGGATGGCCAGCGCGATCGCCAGGGAGGCGCCGAGGAGCAGGCCGGTGGCCCGGGTGTCGGTGCCGTAGTACACCCGGTCCAGGCCGCGACCGGATTCAAACAGCAGCGCCATCTCGACCGACGCGAGCACCGCGCCGGTGAGGCTCAGGCCCAGCAGCACCTGCAGGGAGCGGCGCTCTGAGGCGCCCCGGCGACGGGCGAGGCGCAGAACGGCGAGCACGAGCAGGGGCCACAGGAGATAGAACTGCTCCTCGATGGCCAGCGACCAGGTGTGCTGCAGCGGCGAGACAGGGCCGCTGGCGGCGAAGTAGTTGGTGCCCGCGGCGACCTGGTGCCAGTTGGAGATGTAGAGGAGCGTGGCGATCCCGTCGCCCTGCAGGCCCGGGATGGCCTTGGTGGGACCGGCCAGCGCGTAGTAGACGCCGATCGCCGCGACCAGCGCGAACAGGGCGGGCAGCAGTCGCCGCGCGCGCCGCGCCCAGAAGGCGCCCAGCGCGATCCGGCCCGAGCCGCCCCACTCAGCCACCAGCAACGACGTGATGAGAAAGCCCGAGAGGACGAAGAACATCTCCACGCCCAAGAACCCTCCGCCCGACCACGACACGCCGCCGTGGTAGAGCAGCACGGCCACCACGGCCAGCGCACGCAGGCCGTCGAGGCCGGGGTATTGGGGCAGGGCCACATGAGGGCGTCGCCTGGATCCGCGCCGATGCATCCCCCCTTTGTTAGCTCAAAGCACGTAGGGCAAACGTAAGGGCTTTGACTAAATGCTTATGTACACCGGGTGACACCCACGCCCAATGTGCACGCCCGGCGGCTCACCGCCCAGTTGCTCGCGGGCCCTCCGGCCCGCTCTCCGCTGGCCGTGGCCGAGCGCCTGCTGGCCATCCAGGGCCAGGATCCGCGCGGCGCGCGGCTGGCCATTCGTGCCCGTACCACGGGCGTTCAGGCGGCCGACATCGACCGGGAACTGACCGAGGAGCGCTCGCTGGTCATCACCACGCTCAACCGCGGCACGTTGCACCTGATCCGCAGCGAGGACTACCCCCTGCTCCAACTGCTGACGACCCCGCCGCTGATGAGGCCGAGCGCCACCCGGCTGGCCCAGGACGGCCTCGATGCCGCCACCACTGAGCGCGCCGTGGACTTGATAGATCGCTCTATCGCCGACGATGGGCCGTTGACGCGGGCGCAACTGCGTGAGCGCCTGGGACGCGCCGGGATCCCCCATCTGGAGCGCTCGCTCGTGCACCTCGTGTTCCGAGCGTCGATCGAGGGCCGGATCGTCCGCGGGCCGATGATCGGCCGCCAGCACGCCTTTGCCCGGGTGCCCGACTGGCTCTCTCCCGCCCCGCCCCCACCGCGCGAGACGGCGCTGGCCGAGCTGGCCCGGCGCTACCTGGCCGGGCACGGTCCGGCCAGCGACCGCGACCTCGCGCGCTGGGCGGGCCTACCCCTGCGCGACGCGCGCGCCGGACTGGGCGCTATCGCCGGCGAGCTGCGCGAACTGGCCGGCGGACTGGTCGACCTCGCCCGGCGGGGGCGCGCCGCGCCGCTTCCGCGGCCGCGGCTGCTGGGCGCGTTCGAGCCGTTGTTGCTCGGCTGGGCCTCGCGCACGGATGTCCTGGGCGCAGCTCAGGCCCACGTCGTCAGCGGCGGCGTGTTTCGCAACTTCGCGCTCGTCGGGGGCCGGGGGGTCGCCGTCTGGCGTCTGAAGGCCGCGGGAATCGAGATCGAGCCGTTCGCGGAGCTTGCCGCCGGCGACGCCGCCGCGCTGACCCGTGACGGCGAGGCGGTCACGCAATTTCTCTCCTGACCCGCGCAACCACCGCCGACCTGTAGCGTTATGTCAACAGTGGTCGAGATGGCGAGCATTGGGCGGCCCCGGCAGTACGTGTCGGCGGCCCGCCTCTACGCGATGTTCCCGGTCCTGCGCTTCAGCTACGAGCGCGGGGCCTATGTCCTGCGCTTCGTCGGCGAGACCCGGGGACCGGTACTGCGCAAGAACCGCCGCCGGGATCAGCAGGAGTTCGCCGGGCCCGACCGCCGCGCCGGCGCGCTGGACGTGGCCATGGCCTTACGGCCGGCGGGCAGCGTCCGGCGGATCGAGGTCGACAAGGCGCCGCCTCGTAGTGACCGCGACAGCGCCGCGGACACCGCGGCCACCTCGGGCGCACCGAAGACGGTGCGGCGCCAGCCGGAGAGCGCTGCGGCTAGTCGTCGTCGTCGGCAGCACGGCCGACAGCGACCGCCGCGCCCGCATCGCTGACACCGCTGCGCGCCTCGCCCGCGCGCAGCAGGCGCTCACGCAGCTCCTGCTCGAACTCGGGCGAGGGATCGAACCCCTCGATCTGGGGCAGCTCTCCGATCTCGGAGAGGCCGAACAGCTTCAGGAACAACTCCGTGGTGCGGTACAGCACGGCTCCGAACTGTGAGCGGCCGGCCTCCTCGATGATGCCCCGCTCCAGCAGTGTGGCCGCCGCGGATTCCGCGCTGACGCCGCGGATGCGCGCGATCTCCGGCCGCGACACCGGCTGCAGGTAGGCCACGATGGCCAACGTCTCGGCCTGGGCGGCGGTGAGCGGCGGGGTTCGCGGCTTGGCCAGCAGCCGCCGGGCAGCGGGCTCTGAGTCAGGGTGGCTGGTGAGGGTGTAGCCGCCGGCCAGCTCGCGGATCACGAATCCGCGTCGCTCGTACTCGTAGTGCTCACGCAACCGCTCGAGCGCGGTCACGACCTCGTGCAGCTCCGCTCCGCTGGCGTCGGCCAGCGCCGTCGCCGGGACGGGATCGGCGCTGAGGAACAACAGCGACTCGAGCGTGCGCTCCAGTTCGGCGCTCATGCGGATCGCCTCCGCTCGGCATCCGGCCTCGCCTGTAAGTCGGCGGCATGAGTCATCCGGCTGCAGTCAGCCTCTCGGCGGCGGCGGGGCCGTCGGCCACCGCGCGACGCTGCGCCAGGTTGGGCAGGCGGTTGGGCGCCGCCAGCGCCTCCACGGTGATCTCGGCAAAGGGCTCGTCCTGGGTCCAGGTCGCCTCGCCCTGCTTGTAGAGCTCCAGCAGCGCGTACAGCGTCACCGCGACCGTGACGCGGTCCGCGCGGCCGACCGCATCCGAGAAGGTGAAGCGGCCCCGGGACAGCAGCGCGCGCAGGTGGGTCAGGCGTTCGGCCACCGTCACCTTGGCGATCGTCATATGGCTGATGTTCACCGGGGGCGGCACCTGGAGCAGATCGCCGATCGCGCCGGCGAGGCTGGCCGGGTCATAGACCGACGCGGCATCCTTGAGCGACGCCTTGCGCAGGTGGGGAGGCAGCGGCGCCGAGCGGAACCGGTGCCCCTCCTCGTCGGCGAGTCGCTCAGTCAGATGGGCGGCCGCGCTGCGGTAGCGCTGGGCCGCGAGGAGGCGCGCCAGCAACTCCTCGGCCGCCTCGCCCGGATCGAGGTCGATCTCCTCGATCTCCTCCCCGGGCAACAGGAGCCGGGACTTGAGCTCGAGCAGCGCGGCGATGAGCACCAGGAACTCGGTGGCGGCCTCCAGATCGAGTTCGCCCTTGCGCTCGAGGTGGTCGATGTAGGTGATGACCACATCGGCCAGGTCGACCTCCAGCAGGTCGATCTCCTCGCGCAGGATCAGCGTCAGCAGCAGGTCAAACGGGCCCGCGAACACGTCGAGGTCGAGATCGAGGTAGGTCAACGTCACCGCAGGGGCCTCCACATGGGAGACAGACGTTATCGGCGGGGTCGGACCGGTCCGACGCCCATCGCCTGGCGCACGTCCTCGATGGTGTCAGCGGCGATTGCGCGGGCCTTCTCGGCGCCCGCGTCGAGGATCCGCTCGAGCTGTGGCTCGTCGCCGCGCAACGCGTTGTAGCGCTCGCGCACGGGGGCCAGGTACTCGATGACCGCGTCGGCGACGGCCTGCTTGAAGGCGCCGTAGCCTGCCCCGTCGAACTCGCGCTCGACCGCGTCGGGGTCGATGCCGCGCACCGCCGCCAGGATGTCGATGAGGTTGGAGATGCCGGCCTTGTCGGGACCGCGCCGCACCTCTGACCCCGAGTCGGTGACGCTCGAGCGGACCTTCTTGGCGATCACGTCGGGCTCGTCGAGGACGAGGACGGTGCCCTGCGCGGTCCCGCCGGTGGTGGACATCTTGCGATCGGGCGCCTGAAGGTCCATGATCCGCGCGCCCACCTGGGGGATCCGCGCCTCGGGGACAACCAGCGTCTCTCCGAAGCGCGCGTTGAAGCGCTCGGCGGCGTCGCGCATCAGCTCGATGTGCTGGCGTTGGTCCTCGCCCACCGGGACCTCGTGGGCGCGATAGGCCAGAACGTCGGCGGCCTGGAGCACGGGGTAGAAGAACAGCCCCGCCGAAACGAGGTCGCGCTGGGCGCCGGCCTTGTCCTTGAACTGGGTCATGCGGTTGAGCTCGCCAAAGGAGGTCACCGCCGACAGCAGCCAGCACAGCTCGGAGTGCTCCTGGACGTCTGACTGGCGGAAGAAGATGCAGCGCTCGGGCTCAAGGCCCGCGGCCAGCAGCGTGGCGGCGGTGTCATACACCGCCTCGCGCAGGACCGGTGGCTCATAGGACACGGTGATGGCGTGCAGGTCCACCACGCAGTAGATCGCCTCGCCGCGGTCCTGGCCCGCGACGTACTGGGTAATGGCCCCGATGTAGTTGCCCAGGTGCTTGCGCCCGGTCGGCTGGATGCCGGAGAAGATCCGCATCGCGCGGAGGCTACTGAGCCAGCGCGCGATCGATCGCGTCGTGCACCGGGCGATGCGCCGGCGGGTGCTCTTCGCCGTTGTCGCGACCGGGCGGGCGGGGCGGGCGGGCTCCGTTTCTCCGGGCGGCCAGCAGCCAGGCGGCGATGACCCCGCCGATGGCACCGCACACGTGTGCCTGCCAGGAGACGCCGGCGTGCGGGACCACGCTGGATAGCAGCGCCCCACCCCACACCACGCCGACGATCACCCCAGTGAGGATCTGCAGCGCGCTGCGGTCAAACACGCCGCAGGTGAAGAGGTAGGTGGCGTAGCCGAAGACGACGCCGCTGGCGCCCACCGTGTCGGTGCCCGCGGGAGCGATCAGCCACGTGCCCAGCCCGCCCACCACGATCACGATGAGCGTGACCAGGGCCAGCTTGGCCGCCCCGCGCAACGCGATGATCACACCCATGAACACGAGCGGGATCGTGTTGTCGATGAGGTGCGGCCAGCTCGCGTGTAGGAAGGGTGAGGCGAAGATCGCCCACACGCGATCGACGTCGCGCGGGACGATGCCGCCGTCGTAATTCAGCCCGTAGTGGTCAAGCGAGTTGATGACCTCGATGATCCACATGATCGCCACGATCCCGACCAGGAGCGCGAGCCCCTCGGCCGGTTGGCGCACCGCGAGGGAGCGTCGCCTCATCGTCGGATTGCGCGTGACGGTGGTCATCTCTGACGAGAAGGATGGCACGCGCGCGCGCCGGTGCGCCACAGCGCTGGACAGATCTTCACTGACTCTTCGTCAGCGGCCGGCGCACCCGACGCTGTTCGCCGCGCGGTCCTGAGCGCTCTGAGGACGCTAGGGCTGCTCGAGCACTGCGTGGGCGAGCGCGAGCGCGACCTCGGCGCGTTCGCGCATCGCCGGCTCCAGCACGAACTCGCCGGGCGTGTGGGCACCTCCACCGCGCGGTCCCAGGCCGTCCACGGTCAGGACAATGGTGTCGGCGAAGTGGCTGGCGTCGCTGGCCCCGCCGCGCGGGACACCCGAGATGGTGCGGCCGAGGCGCTCCGACGCGTGGGCGATGAGGTCTTGGGTTACCGCGGTCGAGTCCATGCCCGGCCACTTGCGCTCCATCCGTGCCTCCAGGGCCACGCCGTCGAGGTCCGGGCTCACAGCGGCTTCGACGACGTCGAAGGCCGGCAGGCCCCGGGCGCGCAGGTCGAAGATGAGCTCGCCGGCGGCGGGCACCACGTTGAAGGCGGCGCCTGAGCGCATCACGGTGGGAACGACACTGAGCTGCTCCGGACCGTGCGGATCGTGCAGCGAGGCGATGGCGGTCGCCGTGTGGGCCAGCGCCAGGAGCGCATTGAGGCCGTGGTCGGGCGCGGAGCCGGAGTGCGAGGCCCGCCCGGTGGCCAGGACCCGGAGGGTCCCGGCGGCCTTGCGCCGCACCACCACGCCTTCGTTCCCGTCGCTGTCGAGCTGGCCCCCCTCGAAGCACAGGCAGGCGTCATAGCCGGCAAACCGCGGGGCATGGACGAAGGGGCGGGTCCGCCACTCCTCGTCGGTGACCATCAGGACCGCCAGCTCCGCGAACGTCTCGGGGCGGCGGGCCAATACGCGGGCGACCCCCAGTGCCAGGACGTCACCGCCCTTCATATCCACCGTGCCGGTGCCGTAGAGGCGGTCGCCGTCGCGCCGCAGCGGCTGGTGAGCGTCGTGGCCGACGACGGTGTCGACGTGGCCCAGCACCATCAGCCGGCGCGTGCCCGTCCCGGTCACGGTGCCGACCAGGTCAGGCGCGTGGTCGGGCGAGGAGCATGCCGGGCGCTCGATCGAGGCGCCCTCGGGGAGGAGACCGACGCACACCGCGAGGGCGCGTTCGGCTCCGTCGACGTCGCCCGACGGCGAGGAGATGTCGACCAGCTCGCGGAGCTCGCCGATGGCCGAAGCGGCCAGCTCCTGGGCCTCGGACGCGATCTGCGGATCGGCGGCGAGCTTCATGCCGGCACCCCCAAGACGTCCTCGGCCGCCAGCGTGCCGGGGGCGCGGCGCTCGCGCGCCGCCGTCGCGGCGAGCGAGCACAGGCGCTCGTTGAGCGGCGTGGGCACGCCGTGCAAGCGGCCCTGGAGCACGATCTCGCCGTTGAGGTAGTCGGTCTCCAGCGCGCCGGTGCCGCGGGCCATGCTCTGCCAGGTGGAGGACCCGGCGCGACTGCGCCCATCGATGTCGCGTACCCCCCATCGCCGCCAGCGAGCCTCGATGTCAGTGATCTCCGGCGCGTCGTAGCGCACTCCGGCGGCGTCCAGCGCGGCTCGTCCCTCCGCCGCGACCCGCTCAGACAGCTCGCGCCTCCGATCAGAGGCCGCAAACAGGGCGCCGACGGCGTTGGTCAGGTTGAGCAGCAGCTTGGCGTACTTGAGGCGCATCACGTCGGCGACGGGGTGGGAGTCCAGGTGCGATGCGACGAGAGCCGAGCAGATCGCCTCGCAGCGATCGTTGACCCCGTCGGGATAGCGGCCGACGTCGATGCGACCAGTTCTGTCGGCGCCGTAGGCCTCGACCGCACCCGCCTCGAGGTGCGCCGCAGGCAGCATGACCACTGACCCATAGACCTCGTCCATGAGCCGCAGCGCCACGCGCTCGTTCTCCACCCCGTTCTGGAGGCAGACGACGGGGACCGCGCTGCCGGCGGCGTCACGCAGCGCGGTCAAGGCCGCCAGCGTGTCCTGGCTCTTGGTGGCCAGCAACACCACCTCGTCGCCGGTCCAGTCCACGCCGCCGGGCTCGCCGACGGCGGGGATCGGGAGCACGACGCGCTCCACCGGGGTCAGCAGGGTCAGGCCGTCGCGGCGGATCGCGTCAAGGTGCGCGCCGCGCGCGATCAGGGTGACGGCATGGCCGCTCTGGTGCAGCCGCGCGCCGACGGCGCCGCCGATGGCACCGGCTCCGAAGATGACGAATCGCATGCCGCCAAGCCTACGACGGCGCCGGGCAGGGCGGCGCCGCGTGCTCAGGTGGCGGCGAGCTCGTCGGTGCTGGCGGGCGCGTAGAGCCGCGCCTGGTCGCGCCCCTGCTCCTTGCTGGAGTACAGCGCCCGGTCGGCGAGGCGGACGAGCTCGGCGGGGTCCTCGGTGTGGCGCGTGTCGCAGATCCCGACCGAGAGGGTTGCGGGCGCCAGCTCGCCGCCAGGCGCCGCCATGGCCGCGCGAGCCCGCTCCACTGCCAGCAGCGCCTCCTCGCCGCCGGTCTCGGGCAGGATCCAGGCGAACTCGTCGCCGCCGACCCGGGCCAGCAGGTCCTCGGCACGAGCCGCTTCTGTCAGGCACTGCGCGACCCGGACCAGCATCTCGTCCCCGGCCTCGTGGCCGCCGGCGTCGTTGATCAGCTTGAAGCGGTCCACGTCGATCATGGCCACCGACAAACGGGTGTGGTGGCGCCGGGCACGTGCCAGTTCGGCGGCGAGGCGCTCGTAGAAGGCGCGGAGGTTGGCTACCCCCGTGAGCGCGTCGGTCGACGCCTGCGTGGCGAGCGTGGCCCGGTCCTCGATGTTGGTGATGGCGGTGGAGATGAGGCGGGCGAACTCGGTGAGGCGGCGCTCGTGCTCGGGCCCGAAGATGCGCGAGCCGACCGACGCCACCGCGAGGAAGCCCCAGGTCCGGCCGTCGACCCGGATGGGCGCGACGAGGCTCGATCCGTAGCCCAGCCGCCCGAGGCTCGAGTCGGCCGCCACGCGTTCGACGCGTACCGGCCGGGCGGCGTCCAGCGCGCGCGCCAGGTCGGAGTCGGGCGCGACCGGAAAGATGTCGCCTACGCGGTAGAGGCGGTTGGTGGCGTGGGCCCAGGCGCCGAGGATGGTGGCCCGACCCGGCCCATCGAGGCGGAGGCTGGCGGCGGCGCCGGCGGCCAGCAGTTGACCCGCCTCGACGGCGACGATCTGGTAGAAGCGATCAGCCGGCTCCGCTGAGACGACCGCGGTCGCGACCCGGCGCAGAGCGCCCTGCTCCGCGGCGAGACGCTCGGCCTGGCGTCGCACCCGGAACAGGAAGCGCTTGCCCACGACGATCGCCACGCCGAGCACGATGAACGCGGGACCGGCGATGACCAGGGTGGCCGTCTCCTCTGCGCCCGACCCGGCAGCGCCGCCGACGAGCGCGACGGCGTCGGCGACGACGCAGGCCAGGAAGTACGCAGCCGCCGCCCGCGGCTTGAAGAAGTAGGCGGCGAAGACGACTACGTAGAAGAAGCAGGGCCACACGGGCGACCGCCCCCCGCCGGTGAGTGAGATGGCGACCGCGATGGCGACCACGCCCACCATGGCCGAGAGGTGGATGAGCCAGTCGGGCAGGCGCCGGAAGTCCAGGAGAAGGCCCGACAGGCCGCCCCAGACGCACCCCGCGACGGCCAACGCGATGACGGCCTCACGATGCGCCCGCGCTTCCGGCGCGACCATCGCCATCGCGATCACGCTCAGCGAGGCGATCACCCAGACCACCGCGCCGGCGTGACCGGCGAGGCCGCGCTCCTCCCGCCGGATCTCGCCGGCGAAGCGCACAGCAGCGATCGCTCGTTTCATGGCCCTGGACATAGAGAAGGTGTGCCTACGCGCCCCAACTACGTCTTTCATCGGCGCGCGGGCGCGCCGGCGTTAGGTCCGTCGGCGGATGGTCGAGGCGGGGCTAGAGCCGCTGGCGGACCACCGGCCGCCTCGCCGCCGCGGCTTCGTCCAACCGGCGCACCGGAGTGGTGTGTGGCGCCGTCCGCGCGATCTCGGGATCCTCGGCGGCCTCGCGCAGGATCTCCACGAGAATCTGGGCGAAGCCGTCGAGCGTCTCCTTGGTCTCGGTCTCAGTCGGCTCGATGAGCAGCGCCTCGTCGACGAGGAGCGGGAAGTACACGGTGGGCGGATGCACGCCGTGGTCGAGGAGGCGCTTGGCCAGGTCCAGCGTCCTGATCTTCAGGTCGCGCTTCATCGGAGCCCCGGAGAGGACGAACTCGTGCATGCAGATCCGGTCATAGGCCACCGGGAGGTGCTCAAGCACGCCCTCGGCGCGTAGCCGCGCCAGCAGATAGTTGGCGTTGAGCACAGCGACCTCGGAGACATCGCGCAGGCCCGCCGCACCGAGGGAGCGGATGTAGGCGTAGGAGCGGACGAACACGCCGTAGTTGCCCTGGAACCCGCGCAGCCTGCCGATCGATCTGGGCCGGTCGTAGTCGAGATCGAAGAAGGGCTGGGCGCCGTTGCCGTTGTCACGACGGACCACCTGCGGGCGAGGCAGGAACGGCTCGATGCGGTCGGCCACCGCGATCGGGCCGGCCCCGGGCCCGCCGCCCCCATGGGGCTGGGTGAACGACTTGTGCAGGTTGAAATGCACGATGTCGAAGCCCATGTCGCCGGGGCGGCAGATGCCCATGATCGCGTTGAGGTTGGCGCCGTCGTAGTACAGCGTCGCCCCGACGTCGTGGACGATCCGCGCGATCTCCTCGATGCCGTGCTCGAACAGCCCGAGCGTCGAGGGGTTGGTCAACATGAGGCAGGCGACGTCGGTCGTGGCCTTGGTCCGCAGGTCGTCGAGGTCGACGTTGCCCTGCGCGTCGGTCCCGACCTTGACCACCTCGTAGCCGGCCATGGTGACGGTGGCCGGGTTGGTCCCATGGGCGGTATCGGGGGTGAGCACCTGGGTCCGGGTCTCGCCGCGGTCCTCGTGGAACGCTCGGGTGAGCAGCACACCGGCCAGCTCGCCATGGGAGCCCGCCGACGGCTGCAGGGAGACGTGGGGCAGCCCGGCAATGGCGCCCAGGCTGTCCTGCAGGCGCCACATCAGCTCCAGCGCGCCCTGCGCCTGCCGCGGGTCCTGGAAGGGGTGGAGCCGGGCGTGCCCGTCAAGGGCGGCGACGCGCTCGTGGAGCTTGGGGTTGTGCTTCATCGTGCACGAGCCCAGCGGGTAGAAGCCCGTGTCGAGGTCGAAGTTGCGCTTGGACAGGCGGTTGTAATGGCGCACGATCTCGGGCTCGGAGACCTCGGGAAGACGAGCTCGCTCGCCCTCGGCGCGGCGTAGCCGAGCCGGGATGAGATCGTCGAGCGGATGCTCGGGCACGTCGAGCGCCGGGGCCACGAAGGCGCGGCGGCCGGACTTGGAGCGCTCGTAGATCGTCAGCTGGTCGTCGGCCGCGGTGTACGTCATCAGCGCGCTTCCACGTGGTGGGTGTCGTGACTGCGTTCCGCGGCCACGGCCCCATCGAGCAGGTCGGCGAGGCGGTCGATGTCCGCGCGGCTGCGGCGCTCGGTGATCGCGACCAGCAGCCCGTTCTCGTACTCCGGATAGTCGCGACCGAGCGCATACCCGGGGTTGACGCCCTGCGCGACGCAGCGATCGATGACCGCCTGGACCGGGGCGTCGAGCGCGACGGCGAACTCCCGGACGACCGGCTGATCGTGCAGGAGCGCGACACCGTCGATCGCCGCCAGCCGCTCGCGCGCGTAGGCGGTGCGCTGGAGCATCAGCTCGGTGAGCTCGACGATCCCGTGACGGCCCAGCCAGCTCAGGTAGATGACCCCGGCCAGCGCGTTGAGCGCCTGGGCGGTGCAGATGTTGGAGGTGGCCTTCTCGCGGCGGATGTGCTGCTCGCGGGTCTGGAGCGTGAGCACGTACCCGCGCTTGCCCTCCACGTCGACGGTCTCCCCCGCGATCCGGCCGGGGACGCGGCGCAGAAGCGCCTCGGTGGCGGCGAAGAAGCCAAACGACGGGCCGCCGAAGTCCAGGCGGTTGCCGAGCGTCTGCCCCTCCCCCACCGCCAGGTCCACGCCGGACTCGCCCGGGGCTCGCAGCACCGAGAGCGGCAGCGGATCGCACGCAGCCACGCACAGCGCGCCCGCCGCGTGGGCGGCGCCGGCCAGTGTCTCGAGGTCCTCGACGGCGCCGAGGAAGTTCGGCTGCTGCACGATCACCGCGCTCACCTGCTCGTCAAGTGCCGGCAGGTCGGTGAGGCCGTCGCACAGCGGCGCCTCCACCACCTCCATCTCCCAGCCGTGGGCCAGGGTCGCCAGCGCCTCGCGGGAATGGGGATGCAGGGCGCGCGAGACGATGAACCGCGACCGCCCCGGGTTGGCCAGCTTGGCCACGTAGCCGGCGGCGGCGACCGCGCTCGGGCCCTCGTAGACCGACGCGTTGGACACGGGCAGGCCGGTCAGCTCGCAGATCGCCGTCTGGTATTCGAACATGGCCTGCAGGCCGCCCTGGGAGACCTCGGGCTGGTAGGGCGTGTACGGGGTGAGGAACTCCGAGCGGGAGGTGATCGAGTCGATGAGCGCCGGGACGTAGTGGTCATACATGCCGGCTCCGAGGAAACAGAGTTCGTCCTCGGTGCTCGTGTTCCGCGCCGCCAGGGCCCGCAGCTCCTGAAAGACCTCGAGCTCGGACTGGCCGGGGTCGAGCTCGAGCGGGCCGGCCAGGCGCAGGTGGGCCGGGATGTCGGCGAACAGCTCCTCGATCGAGTCGACGCCGATCTCCCGCAGCATCTCGCTGCGGTCAGACTCCGTCGCCGAGGTGTACCGACTCACGACAACGTCGCCGCGTACGCGGCTGCGTCCAGCAGTGCCTCCTGCTCGCTGGGATCGGACAGCTTGACCTTGACCAGCCACCCCGCGCCGTAGGGATCCTCGTTGATCGTCTCGGGCGAGTCGCCCAGGGCGTCGTTGACCTCCACAACCTCGCCCGACAGGGGCGAGATGACGTCCGAGACGGCCTTGACCGACTCGATCTCCGTGTAGGCCGCGTCCTTGGTCACGGCGGTGCCGACCTTGGGAGGGTCGAAGAAGACGACCTCGCCCAGCGAATCCTGGGCAAACCAAGTGATCCCGAAGGTGGCCTGGTCGCCGTCAACGCGCGCCCAGTCGTGCTCGGGGTGGTAGAGGAGTTCCTCCGGATAGCTGGGATCGGACACTAGTGCTCCTTGGGGGGCGAATAGAGAGGTTTGGCGCGGACGATCGCCGCGCGGGGCGTCCCGCGGACGTCGATCTCGAGCTCGCCGCCGGACTCGGCGCGCGCGACGGGGACGTAGGCCAGCCCGATGCCACGTTCCAGGGACGGCGAGTAGGTCCCACTGGTGACGATGCCCCCGCCCTCGATCGCATTGCCCTGCCGGGCGATGCCGCGCCCGGTCATCTCGAAGGCCACGAGCTTCTGCTCCGGGCCCTCGGCCCGGACGCGGGCGACCACGTCTGAGCCCACGAAGCCGGTGGACTCGCGGCAGCACCAGCCCAGTCCGGCCTCGATCGGCCCATGGTTGCGGTCCAGGTCGTTGCCGTAGAGGTGGTAGCCGACCTCCAGGCGCAGCGTGTCGCGCGCGCCCAACCCGACCGGAGCCACCCCCTGAGCCAACAGGGCGTCCCAGACCTCGCCGACGCGGTCGGGGTCCATCAGCAACTCGACGCCGGGCTCGCCCGTGTACCCGGTTCCGCAGACGAGCATGGGCACACCGGCGACGGTGCGTCCGGCGCAGTGCATGCGCGACGGCAGGGCGCCGTCGGACAGCTCGTGCAGCAGCCGTCGCGCCCGCGGGCCCTGGACCGCGAGCATCGCGAACTCGTCGCAGCGGTCGATGATGTCGGCGTCGAAGTCGGGGGCGTGGCGCCGGAACCACTCCAGGTCGCGTTCGTGGTTGGCGGCGTTGGTGACCGTGACAAAGCACGACTCGGCCAGCCGGTAGGTGAAGACGTCGTCCAGCACTCCGCCCTCCGGATTGCAGATGACGCTGTACTGGGCGCCGCCCTCGGGCAGCCGCCGCACGTCGTTGGAGAGCAGGTGCTGGAGCAGCGCCTGCGCGCCAGGCCCGGCGGTCTCGATCTGACCCATGTGCGAGACGTCGAACACCCCAGCGTCGCGGCGCACCGCGAGGTGCTCGGCCTTGATCCCCGCGTACTGCACGGGCATCTCCCAGCCCGCGAATTCGATCAGCTTGGCACCGGCGGCGCGGTGGCGATCGTCGAGGGGGCTGCGGCGCAGGGCGTCGGTCGCGGAGGACACGTTCAGCAGGCTAATACATGCCCCCGGCGGCTCACGCTGGGGCGCCCAGTTCGGCCTGGCTGCCGGAGCCGATGGTTCCCGGCGGGTCAGGCGGGCCGGCGGCCCGACAGCAGCTTCAGATCGGCGTCGACCATCAGGCGGATGAGCTCATCGAAGCTCGTCTGGGGCGTCCAGCCGAGATCGCGCTTGGCCTTGGAGGAGTCTCCGATGAGCTGGTCGACCTCCGCCGGGCGCTTGAGCGATTCGTCGATCCGGATGTGGTCAGAGATCTCGACCCCGGCCTGGTCAAAGGCGATCTCCACGCAGTCGCGCACCGTGTGAGCGACGCCGGTGGCGATGACATAGTCCTCGGCGTCGTCCTGCTGGAGCATCAGCCACATCGCCTCGACGTAGTCCTTGGCGTACCCCCAGTCGCGCTCGGCGTCGAGGTTGCCCAGGGTCAGCGTGTCCGCCAGACCGAGCTTGATGGCGGCTGCGTGCCAGGTGATCTTGCGCGTCACGAACTCCAAGCCCCGACGGGGCGAGTTATGGACCACGAGGCGGCCCACCCCGGCGCAGAGCACCCCGCTCTCGGTCTCGAGGTCGTAGACCCATTCGTCCTCCGGCTCGGGAACCTCCACGATCCGGCGCACCTCGGCGGGGTCGCGGCGCAGGTGCGCTCCCTTCGCGCCGACACGGACCGCCGAGGCCAGATTCACCCGGTAGTAGACGGCGGCTTCCCGGCGCTCCACGTACACGGAACCGGACTGACCGTCGAGGTGATAGAGCCAGCAGAGGCCCTGGGCCAGGACCGCGCTGTTGGTGACGAACGACATCCCGTTGCCGCGCTTGAGACCGTCACCGGCGTAATAGCCGCGGAGGAACGCTCGCTGGGCCGCCTCGTCGGCGTTGAGCACGAGCGGCGGGACCCGCTTGTGACCTGTCCGCGTGTAGAGCTGCTCACGCAGCCACGGTGCCAAGCTGCTGCGACCGGTCAAGTCGAGCTTGCCCACGCCGTTATCCGAGAAGCCCGACCTACCGAGCCAGTCGCGGGAGGTCCCCAGAAAACATTGGGACCACAGCTCAGCAACCCGTGCGCGCAAGGCGTCGTCGTTGTTGGTGAAGCAGATCCTGTACCCGTCGCGCTGGACCCACCCGTCCGCGCACAAGAGGCCCAATAGCTCGGCCAGCTCCTCGGCAAGGACCGTCCATGCCGGCCGATCTGGGAGACCCTCCGCCATGATGAGCCGGTCGCCCTCCTGCACGGAGTCCGCTCGTACGATGAGTTGCTCCTCAGAGAGCATGTGATGGTGGGCCGTGACCTCCACCTGCCCGCCGCGGGCTTCGATCGAAAGGATGCGGTGGTCCGGGTCTGAGGACCGGCGCCGGGTGGCGGTGATCGCCACCACCGGCGTGAACTCAACACCGTCCCAGACCTCGAAGAGGCCCTTCGGCTCGAAGTGCTGGACGCTCCGTCCTTTCATACGGAGAGGCACGAGATCCCCCGGCGTTTCCACACTCACGACACCGTCGTGTCGGCAGATCAGCGTTGCACTGGAATTTAGGCATTCGTGGTTGAAAAGTATCCCGCTGGTGGCGTGCAGGTCATAGGACTCGCGGTAGTTGACGGTGATGAAGTGCCCGTAGGCCTTGGCCACGCCGTAGGGCGAGCGGGGATAGAAGGGCGTGTCCTCGGTCTGGGGCACCTGCCGGACCTTGCCGAACATCTCGCTCGAGGAGGCCTGGTAGAAGCGCGCCTCGGGACACACCTCGCGAACCGCCTCGAGAACTCGGGTCACCCCGACGCCCGTGAACTCGGCGGTCAGCGTGGGCTGGATCCAGGAGACGGCGACAAACGACATCGCCGCCAGGTTGTAGATCTCGTCAGGCTTGGACGCACGCAGCGCGTCCACCAGGGACCGTTGGTCGAGCAGGTCCGCCTGGTGGAGCGTGACCCGGTCGCGCAGGTGCTCGATGCGCTCGAACCGCTCGGTGGAGGAGCGCCGCACCATCCCGTGAACGGTGTAGCCCTTCTCCAACAGCAGCTCGGCGAGGTACGAGCCGTCCTGGCCCGTGATACCGGTGATGAGTGCCGAAGGAATAGCGCGAGGCTAATACAGGGCGCGGCGGCGAGCGGTCCGCTCGGGATCTACAGCTAGCGATCCTTCAGGAACGACGGGATGTCGATGTCGTCGTCGGAGATCTCCAGCGAGGACCGCTGGCGCTCATCCATGGTCACGTCGCGATCGCGCCGCTCACGGCGGGTGGTCTCGCGAGCCGTGCTCGGACCCCTCCCGTGGTCAAACCCGGTGGCGATCACGGTGACCCGCACCTCGTCGCCCAGCGCGTCGTCGATGACCGCGCCGAAGATGATGTTGGAGTTCTGGTCGGCCGCGCTCTGGACGATCTCGGCCGCTTCGTTGACCTCGAACAGGCCGAGGTCGTGGCCGCCGGTGATGTTGAGAAGGATCCCCATCGCACCCTCAACGGACTCCTCCAGCAGCGGCGAGGAGATTGCAATCTTGGCCGCCTCGGCCGCGCGGTTCTCGCCTGCGGCGGTGCCGATCCCCATCAGCGCGCTGCCGGCCTCGTGCATGATCGTGCGCACGTCGGCGAAGTCCAGGTTGATGAGCCCGGGGATCGTGATCAGGTCGGTGATGCCCTGGACGCCCTGGCGCAGGACGTTGTCGGCCTCGCGGAAGGCGTCGAGGATCGTCGTCCGCCGCTCGACGATCGAGAGCAGCTTCTCGTTCGGGATGACGATCAGCGTGTCGACGTTCTCGCGCAGGCGCTGAATCCCCTCGGCGGCCTGGCGGGCGCGCTGCGTGCCCTCGAACGAGAACGGGCGGGTGACGACGCCCACGGTCAGGGCGCCGATCTCGTTCTTGGCGATCTCCGCGATCACGGGAGCGGCGCCGGTGCCGGTGCCACCACCCTCGCCCGCGGTGACGAACACCATGTCGGCGCCCTTGAGCGCCTCCTTGATGTCATCGCGCGACTCGGCTGCCGCCCCGTGACCAACGTCCGGGTTGGCGCCGGCGCCCAGCCCCTTGGTGAGCTGGTGGCCGATGTTGAGCTTGATGTCGGCGTCGCACATCGCCAGCGCCTGCGCATCGGTGTTGCAGGCGACGAATTCGACGCCCCGCAGCCCCGCGTCGACCATGCGGTTGACGGCATTGGTGCCGCCGCCGCCGACGCCGACGACCTTGATGACTGCGAGATAGCTTCCGCTTTCCATGAGTTTCTGTCCGACCCTCTAGTTAGGGTTGAAGGTTTGCCCACGCGTGGGCTGCGTGACCAGTTTGTCACGTTAGAACCTAGCGATACGCGAAGTCAACGGTGCGCACGCTTTCGCAACGTTCGTTGCAGAACGCCCAACTCTCGACGATAGCGGAGAGTTGCCGATTTGGCGATATAAGGCTCTAGTTGAGGTTTAGCCTCCGCCGGAAGACCCCGTAGATCCAGTAGATCCGGCCGCACTGGGCGTCCCGGCGGCGCTGTCCTGGCTGGTGGCCGACGTCGGGTTTGAGGCCGTGTCAGACCCCGCGCCGGCGACGGGACGCGAGGCGACGGTGACGTCGATGTAGTCGGCTCCGGCCGACCCCGAGTCGGCGAGCACGGCGGCGGCGGCCGCCCACTTGGCGCCCAATTTGCCGTCGTCGCCGAAGTACAGCTTGGGGCCGTTGCGCAGCTGCGCCTCGAGTCCGTGGGCGCTGCCGTCGGAGGCCTGGCTCACCTTGGCCAGCAGCTGATAGGGCGCAGCAGCCAGCAGTTGCACGACCTGCAGCGCCGGGCCGCTGACGTGCGCGCCGCCGGGCGAGACGGCGAGCGGGATTGTGGGCAGGGAGCCGGGGACCGTGGTCCCGCGCAGCAGCGTCCCGTCTGAGGACACCGCGACCTGGACCCCTGGTGCGGAGATCATCGCCACCGGCACCTGCTCGGAGACGTCGATGCGCATCCGATGCGGGAAGTCCGTGGAGACGTGCAGATGCTTGACCACCGGGTACGGGGCGACCGCGGTGCGCAGCGCGGACATCTTGACGTCGAGCGTCGTCATGTTGTGCGCGGCCGCAGTGAGCGCCGCGCGGATCTGGCGGGCGTCGCGGCCGCTGACCCCCACGACCGTCACACGCTTGACCGCGACGAGCGAGGACGTGCGTAGCCACATCCAGGCCCCGGCGGCCACGGCGAGGATCGCGACGACCGCGGCCAGCGCGCGCAGCCCGGGTCGCGGCAGGCGGCGCAGCAGCCGACGCCGGGTCAGGCGCAGCGGCCCCGTACGGGCGCGAGCGCTGCTCATGGCCGTGGCCAGTCACCGGGGAACGACACCGGTCCGAGCGTCTGGACCTCTGGCTCGAGCTCGACCCCGAACCGCTCCTGCACGCGCCGCCGGCCCTCCGCCATCAGCGCCACCACGTCCGCGGTGGTGGCGTCGCCGAGGTTCTCAACGAAATTGGCGTGCTTGGCCGAGAAGCCCGCGCCGCCCACCCGAAGGCCGCGAGCACCGGCCGCCTCCAGGAGCTGGCCCGCGCTGCGTCCCTCCGCCCGGGGGTCAGACGGATTCTTGAAGGTGGAGCCGAATGTCTTGATCCCCGACGGCTGGGCCGCGCGGCGTTTGGAACGCATCTCCCCCAGCGTGCGCTTGACATCCTCGGGAGGCAGCGGCGCCAGCGCAAATGAGGCGCGCGCCACCACCTCACCCGCGTGCAGACCCGAGCGCCGGTAGGCGAAGCCGAGCTCGTCGGGGGTTCGCCGCGCGGTCCCGGCGGCGCTGGTGACGTCCACCCACTCCAGCGCGCGCGCCAGCTCCCCCCCGTACGCGTTGGCGTTCATCCGCACCGCGCCGCCGACGGTGCCCGGGATGTTGACCCCGAACTCGATCCCGCTGAGCCCGGCACGGGCGGCCTGCGCCGACACGGCGGGCAGGCGCGCGCCGCCGCCGCAGCCGATGCGCGTCCCGTCCACCGTGATCTGAGTGAGGTCCTGGTCAAGTTTCAAGACAAGTCCGCGGACGCCGGCGTCCGCTATGAGGAGGTTCGACCCCGAGCCCACGACCCCTACCCGCACGCCCTCCGCCGCCGCCCACGCGAGGACCGACTCGAGCTCAGCCACGGTACCCGGGCGCGCGAACAGCTCGGCCGGCCCCCCGGTGCGGATCGTCGTCAGGCGGGAGAGGGGATAGTCGCGCTGGATGCCCTCCGGGACCTCGCGGGTCATCGTGCCAGGCTAGATGGGCCCTCAGACGACGAGCGACCGCCCCAGGGCGTCGATGTTCCCCGCGCCCATCATCAGGCACAGGTCGCCCTGGCGCAGTAGTGCCCCCAGGTAGGCCCGCGCCTCATCGAAGCCCGGCATCCACGCGACCGAGCGCCCGCCGGCGGCATCGGCCGCGCTCGCGGCCACGAGCCGGCCGCTCACCCCCGGGAAGTCCTCGGCACGTTCCCGAGCCGGATAGATGCCCACCACGACGATGGCGTCGGCGGTGGCCAGCGCCGCGCCGAAGCCCCGCGCGAGCGCGCGCGTACGCGAGTAGAGATGTGGCTGAAAGACGGCCACCAACCGGCGAGGGCCGAGGGTGCGCGCCGCCGCGATCGCCGTGGCCACCTCGGTGGGGTGATGGGCGTAGTCGTCATAGACCTCAGCGCCGGCCGCGGTCTCCCCCACGCGCTCCAGGCGCCGCCGGGCGCCGCGGAACTCCGCCAGCGCCGCGACGGCCGCCGCGGGGTCCGCGCCAGCCAGGGCGCACGCGGTGAGCGCACCGGCGGCATTGATGGCGTTGTGGGCGCCGGGGACCGAGAGCCGGACCTCGATGCCGCGCCAGTCAAAGCTCGAGCCCTCCGGGTCCAGCCGCGCGCCGGGTGCGTCGTAGGGCACGCCTCCGCCGGGGCACAGGGCCCGCAACTGCGGCCGGTCCCACACCACCGCGCGATCCCCCGCGCGCGCCATGAACGTGGCGAAGGTCTGCTCCAGGTCCAGCCGCGAGGCATAGGTGGAGTGATGGTCGAGCTCGGCGTTGGTGAGCACGGCGATCTCCGGCTGGAGCTTGAGCAGCGAGCGGTCTGACTCGTCGGCCTCGACCACGATCCACTCCCCCGACCCCCAGCCGGCGTTGCTGCCGGTAGTGCCCAGCTCCCCGCCCACGACGTAGGCGGGATCCAGCCCGGCGCCCTGGAGCGCCTGAACGGCCATGGCCGACGTCGTCGTCTTGCCGTGTGTGCCGGTCACGGCCAGGCAGCGCCGCAGCGCCGCGATCTGGGCCAGGAGATCGGCACGGTGCAATTCCGTGCCGGCCGCCTGCCGCTCGGGGTTGTCGGGCGGGATGGCCGTGGAGTACACGACCTCGGCGCCGGTGGGCACGTTGGCGGTGGCATGACCGAATACGGGCTCGATGCCGTGCGTGGCCAACCGGTCGGTGTAGCTGGAGGGGGCGCGGTCAGAGCCACTCACCTGCGCCCCGAGCGCGGCGGCGATGAGCGCCAGACCGCTCATGCCCGCGCCCCCGATCCCGACGAAGTGCAGACGACGGCCGGCCCAGGTGCTGTGGCTGTGTCCGGCGGTTGCCATGTTCCGCGGGCGAGGCTATCTGAGCGCCGGGAGGTATCGGGCCAACTCCCACCAAAAAGCTGAGCAAAAGTGTTCGTCGACTGACCACACCGTTTTCCGGTGCTGGTTAGGGTGATCTCCCACTTATGGACTCCCTCAACACCCAGGCTTGGAGGCACGTGCGCGCCCGCCTCATCGCCGCCGCCCTCGTGGCGGCCGCCGGTCTCACCACCTTCGCCGCGATCTCACTGAGTTCGGCGGCGCCGGCGCGCTCTGCCGTCCCCCACGACGCCCAGCAATGTTCACAGCCGTCCGGCAACACGCGCGACCCCAGCAACCCGCTGGGGCTGTCCAGGCCTCCCGGCGCGGACCCGCTCAACGGGGCCAGCTTCTTCGTCCCGGGGCCGGCCAAGGGTCCAGCGGCCGGGGCGATCGCCCAGTTGGTGGGCCTGAACCCGGCCAACATGCCCGTCGACGAGTCGTGGACCGATTTCGAGCAGAGCCTCGGACGCGGTGCCATCGGGGCCAAGCTGGCCCACAACACGTCGCTGGCCCACCAGGTGGCCGAGTTGTCCAAGATCGCCGCGGAGCCCGACGTCCAGCGCGTCAGCATCTACTCCGAGGGCGGGGGTCCGGGCGCGATCTTCGGGCAGACCGAGAAGGTCATCTGCAACAACATCCAGTCTGACCCGGGCTCGATCATGGCGTTCAACACGTACTTCCTGCACCCCACGCTGGGTGGCTGCGCCAACGCAGCTCAGATCAGCCACTACATGCCGACGTTCAAGCGCCAGATCAACGAGATGGCTGCGGCCATCGATCGCCGGCCGGCCCTGATCATGGCCGAGATCGACGCACTGGGCTCCTCGTCGTGCATCGCCCGCCACGGCGGCTTGCCGGCGTGGGAGGCCGCCCTCAAATACGAGGTCGACACGTTCGAGGCGCTCCCGCACACCGCCGTGTACGTGGAGGGCGGCTACTCGGACTCCAACTCCGTTGCCTACACGGCCAAGGCCCTGAACGCGATCGGCGTCAACAAGATCCAGGGTTTCTTCACCAACGACACCCACAACCAGTGGACGATCAATGAGATCCGCTGGGCGACCAAGGTCGCCAAGCGCACCCACGGCGCCCACTTCATCGTCAACACCTCCTCCAACGGTCAGGGCCCCAAGCTCAATCCCCACCCGACCACCCAGGGCGTCGAGGATCTCTGCAACCCGCCCGGCCGCGGACTCGGTCCCAAGTTCAACACCGACACCGGCTATCCGTTCGCGGACGCGTTCATGTTCACGCACCCGCCCGGAAACGCGAGTGGCTGCGGCGGCGGTCCTCCCGCCGGCGTGTTCTACCCCGCGTATGCCATCGGGCTGGGCGACCGCGCCAACCAGAAGCTCGGCCCCGGGTTCCCCAGCCGGCCTTACTGAGCTCTCGCTCGAGCGCCCGCCGCAGTCAGCACCTCACGGGCAATGACGGCGGCGGCGTCGGGCCGGGCCAGGGCGGCCGACGCGTGCCCCATCGCCGCCAGGCGGCCGGGATCCGCGAGAAGAGCGCCCACCTCCTGAGCCAGACGGGGGCCGGTGAGCTCGGCGTCGGGGATGACGAGCGCCGCACCGGCGCGCTCCATGTAACCGGCGTTGGCGGACTGGTGGTCGGCAGCGGCAAAGGGGTACGGGATGAGGACCATGGGCCGGCCATGGGCGGCGACCTCGAAGATCGACCCGCCCGAACGCGCCACGACGAGATCGGCGGCCAGCAGCGCCTCGCCGAAGTCACTGATGTAACCGCGCAGGTCGTAGTGAGGGCCCGGTGCGGTGAGATCGGGCAGGTCCCGGGTGCCGGCGGCGTGCAGCACGCGAAAGCCCGCGCCGTCGAACGCCTCGATGGCCGCGTGATTGATCGAGCGGGCCCCTTGGGAGCCGCCGAAGACGAGCACCAGCTGCTCTCCGGGCTCGATCCCGAATCGCTCACGGGCGGCGGCGCGGTCGGTCGCCGGTGCCGGCCCCGGGCGGCCGGTGACCAGGTAGCGGGGTCCGTCGCGACCGGCGAGCGCAAAGGCCAGGCACACGCGACGAGCCAGGGGCGCGAGCAGGCGGTTGGTCAGTCCCAGATGACTGTCGGCCTCCATGAGCACCAGCGGCACGCGCCGGGTCGCCGCGGCAAGCCCCACCGGTCCCGCCACGTAGCCGCCGGCCCCCAGCACGGCGGCGGGACGCAGGCGGCCGATGAGCCCCCGCGCCGACCGCACGGCGCCGGCAGCCACCGCGATGGCCCGGGCCGCCTGGACGGGATCGCGCCGCGCGAGCTGGGCGACCTTGATGGTGTGCAGCTCATAGCCCGCCGCGGGCACGAGCTCGCGCTCGGCGCGCTCACCCCCGACGAAGGCAACCCGGGCACCCTCGGCCTGGAGCGCGTCGGCCACCGCGAGCGCGGGCACGACGTGCCCCGCGGTGCCTCCCGCGCCGATGAGGATCAGAGGCGCGGTCACCGCGTGCGGCCCCTTGACGTCCCGACCAGAGCGATCACTACCCGGCCGAGCGCCGCCGGCCGGTGTCCGCTCGCCGTTGGCGGCGATCCTTGCGTCGTTGCTCGCGCTCGGCAGCGCTCGCGGTGGGCTGGCCCTCCACGACCTTCAGGCGCCTGGCCCCCGGCCGCGAGATGTTCAGCAGCACCCCGACCGAGGCCAGCATCACGCACAGGTTGGTCGGCGCGTAGGAGATGAAGGGCAGAGGGACGCCGGTCAGCGGCGCCAGCCCCAGCACGACGAAGATGTTCAGCGTTCCCTGGCACAGGATCAGCGATGTCAGCCCGCTGGCCAACAGCTTGGGGTACCGCCCCACGGCGCGGCGCGCGGTGCGCAGGCCGGCGTAGGCGATCATCCCGTACAGGCACACGACGCCGCAGATCCCGATGACACCGAGCTCCTCGCCGATGACGGCGAGGATGAAGTCGGTCTGGGCCTCGGGAAGGTAGAAGATCTTCTGCACCGATTTGCCCAGCCCGACGCCGAGCAGGCCACCGGAGCCGAGGGCGATCTGGCCCTGGACGGCCTGGTAGCCGGCGCCGGCCGCGGTGGCCGAGGCCCACGGGTGCAGGAACGAGGTGAGCCGCGCCTGCTGGTAGGGCTGCGCCAGCACCATCAGCAAGACACCGACGGCCGCGATGGCGCCCAGCCGGCCGAGGTACCGCATCGGCATCCCGGCGGCGATCATCAGCGCGGCGACGGTGAAGGCGACGACCAGCGCCGTCCCCAAGTCGGGCTCGACGACGATGAGCAGGATCGCGGGGCCGACCGCGATCACGATCGGCGCCACCGCCTGGCGGAAGCTCCGCATGCGCTTGGGGTGATCGGCGAGGTAGCGCGCCACGTAGAGCACGAGCGCGAGCTTCATGATCTCCGACGGCTGGAACTGGATCGGGCCCACCGCGAACCACCGGCGCGCGCCGTTGACGACCACGCCGAACCCGGGCACGAGGACGAGCACGAGCAGCGCGAAGGAGCCCAGCAGCATGAGCCGGCACACCTGCGGTGTGAGCAGCGCCAGCCCCCGCCGTTCGAGCACGTGCATGGCGACGAGGCCAATGCCCCCGAAGACGAGGTAGCGGATGAACTCGCCGGTCCCGCTGCCGCCGTGCGCGCTCAGCGCGCCCAAGGGCGACGATGCGCTGTAGACCATCACGGCACCGAACGCCAGCAGGCACAGCGCCGCGGTCATGAGGATCCGGTGCTCGAGCGGGGGCGCGACGCGACGGCTGCTGGTGCGGCGGCGTGATCCCGCGACGCCGGTCGTCTCACCGGAGCCCTGACGCCGGCGCGGCGCGGCCGCGCTGCCCATTAGTGGCCCTCCTCGACCACTAGAGCTCCTCCACGAGCCGGCGGAAGTGCGCGCCCCGAGCCTCGAAGTCCGGGTACTGGTCATAGCTGGCGCAGGCGGGCGAGAGCAGGACGGTATCTCCGGGGGCGGCCGCGGCCGCCGCGGCGGTAACCGCGGCCGCGAGATCGCCCTCCTGGCGCAGGGGAACGCCGGCGCCCGCCAGCGCGCGCTCGAGATCCCGGGCCGCCTCGCCGATCAGGTACACGGCACGGCAGCGCTCGGCGACCGCCGGGGCCAACGGCGAGAAGTCCTGGCCCTTGCCCCGGCCGCCGGCGATGAGATGGATGCCGCGGGCGTAGCTGCGCAGGGCCACCAGCGTGCTGGCGACGTTGGTCGCCTTGGAGTCGTTGACGAAGGCGACTCCGTTGCGGGTGGCGATCGGCTCGAGCCGGTGCGCGACGCCGGCGAAGGTGCGCAGCCCGGAGGCGACCGCGTCACGATCGATGCCGCGGGCCAGGCACGCGGCGGCTGCCGCCATGGCATTGGCGCGGTTGTGCGCGCCGGGCAGCGAGATCTCGCTCACGTCGATGAGCGGCTCGTCGTCCCACCACAGGTACCCCGCGCGGTCAGAGAGCTCGGCACCGCGGGATCCGAACGGCACGCGGCGGGCACACCCGCCGAGGTCCTCCACGTCGAGATCGACGGGCGCGACGGCGATGTCGTCGTTGCCCTGGTTGGCGAAGATCCGCAGCTTGGCGCCGACGTAATCGGCGAAGGTGCCGTGGCGGTCGAGATGGTCGGGCTCGAGGTTGAGCAGGACCGCCACCTCGGGCGAAAAGGCGATCGTGTCCTCCAGCTGAAACGAGGATGCCTCGCACACGACCGTCGTCTCGCCGGACACCGTGCCCACGAGCGAGGTCAGGGCCGTCCCCACGTTGCCGGCAACCGCCACGGGCAGCGCCGCCTCGCGGTGCACGTGGCCGATCCACTCGGTGGTCGTCGTCTTGCCATTGGTCCCGGTCACCGCGATGAACTCGTTCTGAAGCAACCGCCAGGCGAGCTCCAGCTCGCCGAGGACGGGGACGCCACGAGCTCGCGCCGCCGCCACGACGGGGGCGTTATGAGGGACACCGGGGCTCTTGATGAGCGTCCCGGCGCGGGCGGCAAGGGCGTCGCCTGACGCATCCAGATGGACTTCGACGCCCGCCTGAGAAAGCCTTCGTGCGGCGGCATCGAGTGCGGGAGTGCCGCGCGCGCCCGCATCGCAGCCGATCACCTCCTCTCCGCGGGCACGCAGTGCCAGGGCCGCGGCCACGCCCGAGCGGGCCAGGCCGACGACGACATAGGGCCCTCCGGGGAGCGGCGGCCGCGGCTTGGGAGCGCCGGCGGTCACAACCGTGTTTACCCGCGGACGCTGAGCTGGTAGACGACGAAGCCGATCGCCGCAAACGCCGCTGCCACGATCCAGAAGCGCAGGATGATCTTCGTCTCTGACCACGCCTGCAGCTCGAAGTGGTGATGGATGGGCGCCATGAGGAACACGCGCTTGCGAAACACCTGGAATGAGAACACCTGGATGAGCACGGACAGGACCTCGATGACGAAGATGCCGCCCAGGAGGATGAGCAGCGTCTCGGTGTCGGTCATCACCGCGAGGCCGGCGATGGCACCGCCCAAGCCCAGCGAGCCGGTGTCGCCCATGAAGATGCTGGCTGGGAAGCTGTTGAACCATAAGAAGCCGATGCAGGCGCCGACCAGGCAGCCCGACAGCAGCGCCAGATCGCGTCCGCCGGTGATGAACGTGATGCCGATGTAGGCGAGCAGGACGATGGCGGCGCACCCGGCCGCCAGGCCATCGAGGCCGTCGGTGAAGTTGACCGCCGTGGTCGTCCCGGCAACCACGAGATAGATGAAGAACGGGAAGAGCGGCCCGAGGTCAAGCGAGGCGTCCACCGGCCGCAGCCGGATGGTCGGCCCGATGTTGGCCTTCTGCGTGGCGATCCACCACAGTCCCAGCGAGATGGCGATGGTGACCGCGAGCTTGGTCCGGGCGCGCAGCCCGAGTGACCGACGCCTGACGATCTTGGTGTAGTCGTCGGCGAAGCCCAGCAGCGCGCAGGCGATGGCGGCGAAGAACACCCCCAGCGACTGCCAATCGCGCTTGGAGAGCAGCACGTACGGGATCGTGATGGCGAGGAAGATGATGATCCCGCCCATCGTGGGCGTGCCCGCCTTGGTCTGGTGGCCCTTGGGCCCCTCCTCGCGGATGTTCTGCCCGAACTCGCGATGGCGCAGGAACTCGATGAACTTCGGGCTCAGGAACAGGCACATCAGCAATGACGCGGTGCTGGCGATCAGCACCCTCCCGGACGGGGAGCCCGTCACGCGTCGTCGTCCCTGGCGCCGAGCGCGCGGCAGACGAGCTCCAGACCCACCCCGCGTGAAGCCTTGACGAGCACGACGTCCCCGGGAGCCAATAGTTCGGGGACGACCATCGCGGCCTCGCCCGCGTCGGCCACCGAGTGGGTCTCGCCGCCGAAGCTCTCGGCGATCGACGCCGCCAGCGGCCCGACCGTCACCAGGACGTCGACGCCGGCGGCGGCGGCCTGCTCGCCGAGCTGGGAGTGGAACTCGCGCTCCTGCGGTCCCAGCTCCAGCATGTCGCCGAGCACCGCGACGCGGCGAGCGCTGTCGCTGGCGTCGGCGGTGGCCTTGAGGTCATCGAGGGCGGCGCGCATCGAGATCGGATTGGCGTTGTAGCAGTCGTCGATGACTGTTACGCGGCTCGGCGTTATGTAGCGCTGCCCCCGGCCCGCGGTGAGCGCAAGCTCCACCCGGCCGTCCGGGCTGACCCCAACGGCCCGGGCCGCGGCCACCGCGGCGAGCAGGTTGGAGCGCAGATGTGCCTGCGTGAAGGGCACTTCGA
The DNA here is from genome assembly GCA_963758035.1 of uncultured Actinomycetota bacterium. Lineage (GTDB taxonomy): Bacteria > Actinomycetota > Thermoleophilia > Solirubrobacterales > Solirubrobacteraceae > Palsa-465. Next base: position 994,641 of record CAVWTW010000006.1, on the reverse strand, counting down.
GGACGATGCGCTCGCCCTGGGCGTCGATGGTGAGGCGGTCATCGGTCGCTGCGATGAGCCGTACATCGCCCCCGGGACCGAAGGTGACGGTCGTCACGTCAGATCGCAGATGCGGTCCCAGCAACGGCTCCCCGGCCGGGATCACCGCCGTCCCCCCCGGCGGCAGTCCCGCGATCAGCTCCGCCTTGGCCGCGGCGATCGCCTCGACGCTGCCCATCAGCTCCAGATGCACCGGCCCGACGCTCACGATCACGGCCACATCGGGCTCGGCGATCTGCGCGAGCTCGGCGATCTGCCCGACGCCTCGCATGCCCATCTCCAGCACCAGCACCTCGGTGCCCGCCTGCGCGTTGAGGATCTCCAGCGGCAGCCCGATCTCGGTGTTGAAGTTCGCGCGCGACGCCACGGTGCGCGTATGCGGAGCCAGCACCGCCAGGAGTAGGTCCTTGGTGGACGTCTTGCCGGTGGAGCCGGTGATCCCGATCACCGTTGCCCTCAGCGCACGGCGCCAGGCCGTGGCCAGGCTCTGCAGGGCTTTCAGAGGATCACCGGCGGCCAGGATGACCCCGTCCCCGGCCGCTTGCCCGAGCGGCTCGGCGTGCTGGGGCGTGGTGAGCACCCCCCAGGCCCCGGCCTCGAGTGCGGCGGCGGCGAACCGGCCCCCGTCGACGTTGGCACCGGGCAGGCCCACGAACAGCGCTCCCGGGCCGGCCGCTCTCGAGTCGATCGTCACGAGCTCGGGTCCGCTGTCGTCCGCATGCGCGGCGACCAGGCGAGCTTCGGCCGCGCGTGCGACCTGCTGAGGGGTCCATTGCTGCATGGGACGGGTGCGCGGCTGTCGCCGACCCCCGCAGGATGGCAGGTGCGACGGTCAGGTCGCCGCTGGCGACGGGGCACGCCACCGGACCCGATCAGGGCGAGGCTGACACGGTCCGCCGGAGGCTCTCGCGCACGACGGTGACATCGTCAAACGGGATCTTGCGGCCGGCCTCGAACTCCTGGCCCTGCTCGTGGCCCTTGCCGGCGATGACCACAACGTCGCCCGGCCCCGCGGTGGCGATCGCGCGATCGATGGCCACGCGGCGGTCGACCTCGTGCTCGACGTCCCCGCCGCTGCCGGCGAGGATCTCGTCGATGATGGCGGCCGGGTCCTCGGAGCGAGGGTTGTCCGAGGTGACGATGACGCGGTCGGCGAGACGTGCGGCGATCTCCCCCATGAGCGGGCGCTTACCGCGGTCGCGGTCCCCACCGCAGCCGAAGACCACGTGCAAGCGGCCCGTAGTGAGCGGCCGCGCGGCCTCCAGGACGTTCTGCAGCGAGTCCGGGGTGTGGGCGTAGTCGACGAGCACGGCGTAGTCCTGGCCCTCGGCGACAGACTCGAAACGGCCGGGCACCTGCCCGGCGCCGGCGATGGCGTCGATCGCGGTGCCGGCGCTCACGCCCAGCGCCCGGGCGGTCGCGAACGCCCCCAGGACGTTGGAGACGTTGAAGCGGCCCGTCAGCGGCGAGCTGAGCTCGAACACTCCGTCCGGGCCCGTCACCGCAAAATGCGAGCCGTCCAGGCCCGTCTGCACGGCGCCGGCGCGGTAGGAGGCGTCGTGGTCCAGCGCGAAGGTGATCGCCGTACCGCCGAGCTCAGCGGCGAGCCGCGCGCCGTAGGGATCGTCGACGTTGACCACGGCGTGCGTGGGCGCCAGTTCGGTGAAGAGCAGGCGCTTGGCTGCGTAGTACTGCTCCATCGTCTCGTGGAAGTCGAGGTGGTCCTGGGTCAGGTTGGTGAAGATGGCCGCGGCGAAATGGATGGCGTCGGCGCGATGGAGCTTGAGGGCGTGGGAGGAGACCTCCATCACGCACGCCTCGTCGCCCGCGTCGAGCATCTCAGCGAAGGTGCGCTGCAGGTCGATGGCCTCCGGAGTGGTGCGCAGGACCTCGTGCTCGACCCCACCGATCACGCTCTTGACGGTGCCCAGCAGCCCGGTCCGGCGGCCCGCGGCCTCGAGCACCGCGCGGACCAGGAAAGCCGTCGTGGTCTTGCCGTTGGTCCCGGTGATCCCAACCGTCTGCAGGCGGGCGGTCGGGTCGCCGTGAAAGCGCGCCGCGGCCACGGCCATCGCCGCCCGCACGGACGGCACCTTGATCTCGGGGACGCCCAGATTCAGGGGGCGCTCCACGACGAGCGCGGCGGCGCCCCGGGCGATCGCATCGGATGCGAAATCGTGGCCGTCGCGGGTGTAGCCCGGCACGCAGAAGAACAGCGTGCGGTCACGCGCCAGGCGGTTGTCATAGGCCAATGATGAGATCTCGACGTTGGCCGCGGACGGCGGAGCATCGTGAAACAGGAGGCCGAGGCGCATCGGCCGACAGACCTCCTCCGCCACTATCGCACGCTGGCGGCGATCGCCTGCTCGACGGCTGCCGCCTCAGGCGCGTCCACGGCTTCGACCACATGGATGGTCCGAGTCAGCTCCGCAATGAGGTCGTAGCCGTCCCAGAACCTGCCGAAGCTCAAGGCGTCCCCGAACCCCACGATCCGGTCGACGCCGCGGCCGTGCAGCGACCGCGCAAACGCGGTCAGCTCCGTGTGCGAGAAGCCGTGCGCCACCACCGTCTGGTCCTTGCGCTTGACGAAGCCGACCAGGTCCGACAGCGAGTCGACGCGAGCCTCGAACAGCAGCCCGAAGCCCGGATGGCTGCGATCGAACGCCGAGAGGTCCGTCAAGTTGAGCACGACGAGGTTGGCGCCGAACCGATCCACACGCTCCACGGGACGGTCGATCAGCGCCTGATGGGTGAACGTCAGCTTCGCGATCGCGGGGCCGGCCGCGAGGCGGTAGCCGCGTGTCGCGATCACCTGCGCCAACTCCTCGAAGAGGATCTGACGCGCATCCTTCACCTTGGCCTGGTCGCCGACCCAGATGAGCAGACGGGGCGAGGCGCACGCGAGCTGGTCAAACCAGTACATGTCTCGGAACAGCCGCTCCGCCAGCGTCGAGCGCGACTGTGCATCGGCTTCGAGTACCGCGTCCGGGCGCAGCACCGCGAATCCGAAGCGGTCGCCGAAGGTCAGCTCGTGAGCGGCGGGGCCGATCGGGACGGCGCGCAGCCGAGCGACGGTCTGATCTCCGCCCCATAGCAGGCGCACGTCCGCCTCGCGCGAGAGTTCCGCAGTCGGTTCGGCCTCATGGTCGTACGAGATCACCGCCAGCTCCTGAGCGAACCCGGCGAAGCGTTCTTGCGTCAGCACCCGTTCGAGCACGTCACACAGCAGCTTGACCTGTGGACCGAACCGGGTGCGCGAGACGCGCACGACATTGAGATTGCCCACCAGGAACGACGCGATCAGCGGGTACATGAACATCGTGTCGACGTTCGTCGGCGGCAGATGGAATGCGAGCCCTCGAGGAGCGCGCAGCGAGCCCGTCGCCTCCAGCTCCGAGAACTGCTGCGCGAGCCGCGAAACCTCGGCGCGGCGCAGCCAGAAGGCCGCGGCGAGCAGCTCCGGATAGGCCCGGGCGGGCGGATGGTCGAAGATCGCCCGCGAGACGGCTGCACTGAACTCGATCCGTGCAGGGTGAAATGGGTCGGCGCAATCCCGGGGGGCCTCGCGCAGGCCGCGCAGCAGCTCCTCGACCTCGAGGGGCGCGGGGCCAGGAACCACTCGCTCGACGATCACGCGGCCAGCTCCGTCGGCTCTGCGCTCGTGTCGCTACAGCCGCGAACGTCTGCTTCGGGAGCCCGGCCGAGAATCGAGACCGCCTTGCCAAGGCGACCGCACGGACAGTTGTCGACGGCTTCGACGCGCGCAAGATCCTCGGTGATGATTGAGTGCCCGGGATAGCTCTCAGGCAGCGCGCTCAACGTCTGTGCGAGCCCGACCTCGCCGTCGGCGGCCACCTTCCAGGAAGCCGGGTCGCGGATGATCACGTCCGCCGCGTTTGGCGCGTGGAGGTACCCGTGCTCGCACTCGACCAACACCGTGCCGATCTGCTCGGCCATCCCGTAGAAGTTGTGCACGCGGCGCAGGCCGGTGACGCGCTCGAACTCGCTCTTGAACACGGCGTTCGTGACGGCCCTGTCGGCCAGCTTCTTCCAGCCCCCGGAGTGGATCAGGATCGCGTTCTCCAGACTCACCTCACCCGGGCGCAGAGCCCCGAGCAGATGCTCCCAGACCATGAACGTGAAGCCGAACATCAGGATCGGGGAGCCCGCGTGCTCCCCCAGCCACCTCGTGAGCCGATCGTGGTCGAGACGCATGTCGTCGTCGAGCGCATAGAGATGGTCGCGTCCGAATGTCGCCATGCCCACGATCCCGGCGGCCCGCGCCGAACGGGTGTGTCGATCCCGGATCGTCGAACGTGAGTCGATGATCACCATCGGCAATCTCGAGCGACCCAACCAATGGGTCATGATCCCCGCCAAGCAGCGGGTCTGAAGCTGCGCGGCCGCCGTGTCAAGGTACACGCGGCTCACCGCCGCCCCGGTCGTACCCGAGGAGGTGACCACCTTGGACACCTGTTCTGAGGGAATGCTGCGGAGCTCGTGGCTCTTGAACAACCCGACCGGGAGCATCGGCGCCCGCGCAGGTGACGTGATCGGCTCGGAGTCGCGCTCGAAGCCGGACAGGATCCGCCGGTACGGCTCACAGCGCTCGCGGTGAAGGACTGTCAGCTCCTGCAGCCGCTCGGTGAGGATCGCGTCCTTGTCCTCCTGCCGCAGCGAGTACTGGTCGAGCCCGACGAGCTCGTCAACGTGCATCGGGCTCAGCCAGCCGCTCGTAGTCCAGCTTGCCCGCGGCCGTCCGCGGCAGCTCCTCGATCTCCTTCACCTCGAAGGCACGCGGATTCAGCCCGAACCGGCGAGCGACCGCCCGCCGCAGATCGTCGGGCTCGATATCGGCGTCGGCCTCGCACCAGAGCACGATCCGATCGCCGCCGTCGGCTGCGGCGACCGGGCCGTAGGCGCTGGCGGCAGACTCGATCTCGTCCAGGTTCTGACGCATGCCGAAGACCTTCGCGATCCGCTTGATGCGGCCGGTGACCCGGAAGAAGCCGTCCGCGTCAAAGCAGCCGAGGTCTCCCGTACGCAGCTCTCCGCCCTGCGTGTCCTCGCCCGCCAGATCCTCGGGCTGCGTCGCATAGCCGAGCATCACGTTTGGCCCGTGGTAGACCAGCTCGCCCTCCACATCCGGCTCGGTGGCAAGTTGGGTGCCGGACCGGACGCTCAGGCGCCCACCCGGGATCGGGATCCCGATGGTGTGGGCCTTGTCCGGGAGCGCCTGCGGAGGCACGTAGGAGATCCGAGCGGTCGCTTCGGTCTGCCCATACATCACCCACAGGCGCCCGCCGCGCTCGCCCATGAGGTCGTGCAGTTCAGTCACCGACTCCGGCGCCAAGCGGCCGCCGGCTTGGGTGAGCGTCCGCATCGTCTCGGGCATGGACGTGCGCAACAGGGCGGTGCGTTCGAGGATCGCATACGAGTACGGCACCCCGGCAAACGAGGTCACGCCCCAACGCGCCGCGTCGGACCAGAACTCCGGTTGCATGATCGAGTGGTCGGTGAGCATCACGCTGGCGCCCGCGACGAGATGGCTGTGGAGCACCGAGAGGCCATACGAGTAGTGGATTGGCAAGCTCGCGATCGCGCGCTCGCCGCCGTCGATCTCGAGGTACTGGGCGATCGAAGTGGCATTGGCCGCGATGTTGCGGTGAGACAGCCGCACCAGCTTGGGGCTCCCGGTGGTACCGGACGTCGACAGGAGCACCGCCAAGTCGCCGGCGATCCGGGGCGCCGTCGCGTCGGACTGGCGGTGCACCCCGGGGTGCTCACGATCTTCCGGACGCACGACGAACCCCGGCCGGTAGCGGCCGATCAGCGCCTCGATCAGCTCGGTGGGCGCATCGGCATCGAGTAGCGCGACGGCGTTTCCGGCGCGGAGAGCACCCAGATACCCGATGATCGAGGCAGCCGTCCGGTCACACAGGCAGAAGACCAGCTCGCGCTCGTTCGTCGCCATTCGCCCGGCGACCACGTTGACGGCGTCGGCCAGTTCGTCCTGCATCCACACGCGTCCCACGGCGGCGTCCACGAGTACCGGCACGTCCACCGGCTCATCCAGGAACGCCAGCGGTGATCGCAGCTCGCTGAGCCGCGCGCCCGCGGTCTGCTCTTGCTCCGCCAGCGGCTCGCTGCCGGTCCCGATGGGCTGGGTCACACCTCGATGCCGTGAGTTCGGAGGGTCTCGACCGTCTTTTCGTAGCTGCTCATGCCCACGATGTCGTCGATCTCCAGACTGATCCCGAACCGGTCCTCGAGTTCTGCGACCAGCGCCATGTGGCCCACGGAATCCCACTCCGCGTTCTTGCCGATCTCTAGCGCCTCCACGTCCGAGCCAGAAGGGAGGTCGAGGGCGTTGATAAATGCGTCTCTGATCGTTTGATCGGCCGTGCCCACGCTACCGCGCCCCCGGCGGGTTGCTGCGGCGGATCGGACTGTCCGGCGCCGGTCCGGCCTCGACGTACCCGGACGCCCCGTTTGCGAGCGCGTCGCGCTGCTCGCGCTTGCGCTCCTCGGTGATGCCGGAGTAGATCGTCCAGCCCTGGTACGGCCAGTTCGGGGCTCGCGCGGCGCTCGCGCGTTGCCATGCGGCCGCTGACTTGACCGGGGAGATCTTTGCCGGGTTCCCGATCGCGAGCGAGGCCGGGGGAACCTGGCCGTGGACGACCGCGCCGGCGCCGACCACGGAGTCCTCCCCGATGGTGGTCCCCGGCAGCAGGATCGCCCCGACGCCGATGTAGACGCGATTGCCGAGCACCACCCGGCCCAGACGGGTCTGGCCGGTGTGCTGGACCAGGCTCGTGTCATGGGTGATGATCGCCGCGTACGGCCCGATCGTGACGTGATCGCCGATCGTGATCAACCACGGATGCAGCTGGTCGATGTAGAGCGGACGCGAAATGTGCGTGTCCACGCCGAGCTGCAGACCCTGGGCGACCAAGCGCTCCAGATTCGGTTCGCTTCGCAGCCGGTCCATGGCGCGACGCCTGATCCCTGCCAAGGCATCAGCTAGCACTGCGGACGAGTGTAGCCAGGCGGCCGGGGGTCGGATGATCCTCCGGGTGCACCTGCGGTGGGTCAGCGACCGGGATCGGGAGCCGGCCCGCGGTGATTGATCCCGGAAACACCGGCGCTTTTCGCGCTCAAGCTCTGGCGCACGGAAGTCGACATAACTAAAAGCAGTTCATCTGTCGGCAGAGATCAGTGGAGAGTCCGTCGAGATGCTTTTGATCATCGTTGCAATCTGGGCAATCATCATCCCTGTCGCCATCCTGGCCATCAGCTGGAAGGCGGCTGATCGTCGCGTCTCACGCGCCGCTCGAGGGGTGGCGCTTTGCCCGCCCGTGAGCTCGCACAGCCCCTCCCCGTCCGGCGCGATTCCGCGATGCGCCGTGCGGCCCAGGCCGCCCCGCCGGACAGTGACGCGACACGCCTGCCCGGAGCGATCCCGCGGCGTCGGCCGGCGTTCCGCGTCCGCGTAAACCCCCCGGCACCGCTCGGGATACACCACCGGCACAGCTAAGCCGCGGCTCGCGCGACGGAACGGACGGATGTTCGAGGTAGACGACACGGAGATCGGGTCACCATGTCGAAGGTCGAAACGTTCGTTGAACGATGCTTGCCCTACTCGGCATCCTATGGCTCGTGGTCATCCCGTCCGCCATCACGGGGACCTCGCTGGCGCTCGTGCGCCGCGATGATCGCCGACGGGGACGCACTCGGGTCGCCGACCCGCCGGACTGTGATCTCGGGCGACGCCACCGCGGGGCACAGGCGCCTGTGACCACCGGCTGCGACGTCACCCGCCTGCGAATCCGCGGCCTCGGCTGGCCAGTTCGCGCCGCTCGAGCACGCGATCGACCAGACCGTATGCCTGAGCCTCCTCGCCGGTGAAGTAGCGGTCGCGCTCCATGTCGGCATGGACGCGCTCGACCGATTGGGAGGTGTGCTTGGCGTAGAGCTCGTCCACGCGTGCGCGCAGGGCCAGGATCTCCTTGGCGTGGATCTCCACATCACTGCTCTGCCCCTGGAAACCACCAGACGGCTGGTGGATGAGGACGCGGCTGTTGGACAACGCCATCCGCTTGCCCGCGGCTCCGCCGGCGAGAAGCAGCGACCCCATCGACATCGCGATCCCGTAGCAGATCGTCTGCACGTCAGGCCGGATGAACTGCATGGTGTCGTAGATCGCGAGACCGGCGTAGATCGAGCCCCCCGGCGAGTTGATGTACAGGTGGATGTCCTTGTCCGGGTCGTCTGACTCGAGGTGTACGAGCTGGGCGACCACGAGGTTGGCGGTCTCCTCGTCGACCTGGCCGCCGAGGAAGATGACGCGGTCGTTGAGCAGGCGGGAATAGATGTCAAACGAGCGCTCCCCGCGAGCCGTCTGCTCGATGACCATGGGGACCATTGGCATGTCGTGTCCTTTCGGAGATCTGCAACCTCTTGGTTGCAGATAAGACCGTAGCACGACCCGCAACCGATACGTTGCACATTGATCGGCGAGCGCCGAGATCGCACCACACCACCGTCATCGCCCTCGCTACTGTCTGCGCATGGCCATCGGAATCATCGGACTGGGCTACGTCGGTCTGCCTCTCGCGGTCGGATTCGCCGAGGCAGGCGAGCGGGTGGTGGCGGTCGACGTGGACGACGCCAAGGTGGCGGCGATCCGTGCCGGTCAGTCCTACGTGGAAGACATCAGCTCGGAGCGCCTGGCGGCGGTGGCGGATCAGATCGACGCGCAGACGCACTTCGCCCCGTTGGCGCGAACCGATGCGATCCTGATCTGCGTCCCCACCCCTCTGACCCGCAACCGCGAGCCGGATCTCGGGCCGCTGCTGGCGGCGACGCAAGCGGTTGCGGAGATCCTCCAGCACGGCCAGCTCATCGTGCTGGAGTCCACGACCTACCCTGGAACCACGCGCGAACAGGTGCTGCCCTTGCTCGAGTCGCACGGGCTGGTCGTGGGCCAGGACATCAGCCTCGCTTTCTCTCCCGAGCGCGTGGACCCGGGCCGGACCGACTACACCCTCCGGACGACCCCCAAGATCGTCGGAGGCGTCACCGAGGCCTGCACCGATCGGGCGATCGCCCTGTACCAGAGGGTGTGTGACAACGTGGTCAGGGTCACCTCGCCGGACACGGCGGAGATGGCCAAACTGCTGGAGAACATCTTCCGGTCGGTCAACATCGCCCTGGTGAACGAACTGGCCATCCTCGCTGACCGGATGGGCGTGGACATCTGGGAGGTCATCGACGCGGCCTCCACCAAGCCGTACGGGTTCATGCGCTTCGAGCCCGGCCCCGGCATGGGCGGCCACTGCCTCCCGGTCGATCCGTTCTACCTCACCTGGCGCGCCCGCGAGTTCCACATGTCCACCGAGTTCATCGAGCTCGCCGGCAAGGTCAACCAGCAGATGCCCTACTACTGCGTAGAACGCATCGAGCGCGCCCTCAACGACAATCTGAAACCGGTCAAGGGGTCGCGCCTGCTCATTCTGGGCGCCAGCTACAAAGGGGGCGTCGGCGACATCCGCGAATCCCCCGCGCTCAGAATCATGGAGCTCCTCGCCGATCGCGGCGCCGTCCTCTCGTATCACGATCCGTATGTCCCCGCCCTGCCAGAGCTCGGACTGCAGAGCTCGAGCCTCGATGGTGTTGCTGACGCCGATGCGGTCATCCTGGTCACGGCCCATCCCGGCGTGGATCACCAAGCCCTGGTCGACGCCAGCCAGCTCTTCGTCGACCTCCGCGGCACCACCCGGAAAATGCGCGCTCCGGCGGCGCTCCGGCTCTGACGCCACCTCCTGGCGGCGGGCCGACGCGCGGCGCCCGCTCAGATTCGGGCGGCGGGGGCTCCGGGCCGCTGAGTCGGGCGCTCTTGACCTGCCTCGGGATCGGCCTGTGGCTGTCCGATTCGGGCCAGCGTTATACCGGCCGCCACCCATGGCCCCTCGTGTACGACCGCGCGCCCATCGACGAGCGCCCGGACCCCCGGCAGGTCGCCGGGTGAAAGCGCGCTGTACTCCGGATGGTCGGCCTGGACGATCGCACCGTCCACCGGTCCGCGGTCCCATGGCTCAAACCCGAGCGCGCGCAACTCATCGTCTGTATACATCGGGTCGGCGGCGACCGCAACGGCACCGCGGCGGCGCAGCTCATCGCGAAGGCCGAACGCGCCGGAGAAAGCGGTCTCCTTCACCCCTCCCCGGTAGCTGACCCCCAGGATGAGCACCCGGGCATCGCTGATCGCAAGCTCCTCGGCCAGAAGCGACACGGCGTACGCGGGCATGCTCTCGTTGACGGCCCGCGCCGCGGAGGGCAGCTGCGCGTCCGGGTCCCCGCTCAAATAAAACCGGGGGTAGACCGGGATGCAGTGCCCTCCCACGGCAACCCCGGGCCGGTGGATGTGGGAGAAGGGCTGGGAGTTCGACGCGTCGATCACCTTGTGCACGTCGATCCCAACGCGATCGGCGAACCGAGCGAACTCGTTGGCCAGCGCGATGTTGACGTCGCGATAGGTGGTCTCCGCCAGCTTGGCCAACTCTGCCGCCTCGGCCGAGCCCATCTCCCATACCTCCGCGTCGAGGAACGACCGATACAGGTCTGCGGCTAGCTGCTCGCCCGACTGAGTCAGACCACCCACCAGCTTTGGGTAGGCGTCGAGGTCCGAGAACACGCGCCCCGAATAGACGCGCTCTGGACTATGAACGCTGACGAAGTCCACCTCGGGCCTCAGCCCGGAGTGCTCCGCCAGTAGCGGCGCGACGCGGGCGCGCGTGGTTCCGACAGGCAACGTCGTCTCGACGGACACCACCGTCCCGGACTTCAAACCGCGCCCGATGTCAGTCAGCACGGCGTCCAGGATCCGGAAATCGGGCCGCGCCTCAGCGTCCACCACGAGCGGCGGAACGGTGATGACCAGGCTCGGCCCTTCCGCGACGGCGGCGACCGTGTCGGTGGTGGCGCGCAGTGTTCCAGCGGCCACAACTCGCTGGAGGGCCTCTTCCAGGCCGGGCTCACCCGGAAACGGCGCGAGCGCGTCGTTCACCAGGTCAACGACGCGAGAGCTGGCGTCGCAGCCCACCACCTCATGACCTGCGAGGGCCAGCTTCGCGGCGACCGGCAAGCCGATCTTGCCGAGCGCCACGACGACCGCGCGCATCAGCTCGGAGCGCCCTGCTCGACCAGGTGGACGGTGTCGCCGGTACTGGCGCTGCGGAGCACCGCGTCGGCGGCAGCGACGATCTCGACGCCCTCTTCGAGGCTCACCATGGCGGCCCCCGGACGATCGGAGACCAGGTTGAGGAAGGCCTCGTGCTCTAAGGCCAGCGGCTCGCGTCGCTGAAGCGCATAGCGGGTCACGTTGCCCTCGCTCACGCCACGAAACTGCTGCGCGGCAGACCACACAATCCCCACCTCGGCGTTCTCATAGAAATAGAGGTCTGCGTTGAGTGTGTCGGCCTCGAGCATGCCGCGCTCCCCGAGCACGCGCGTGCGCCGGACCTTGCGCGGCGACACCCAGTCCACGGTCAGGCTGAACGAGGCTCCCGAGTCCAGTGCGCCGCATGCCATCACCAGGTCCTCGTGCTCGCGGCCAGTGAGGTGCTGCACTTGCGCAGAGACGCTGGCGATGTGCGAGTCCGAGAGCCAGCTGACGAGGTCGATGTCGTGTGAAGCGAGATCCGTCACCACTCCCACATCCTGGATGCGCGCCGGGAACGGTCCCGTCCGCTCGGTCGAGACGCTAAAGAGGCGGCCCACCTGGCCGTCGAGAAGGCGCCGGCGCAGCTCCTGCAGGGCAGAGTTGAAGCGCTCGACATGACCCACGGCACCGCGCACATTCGCGTCTGCGCAGAGGCGGACGATCTCGCGCGCCTGGTCCACTCCCGCCGCCAGCGGCTTCTCTACCAGCACCGAGGCGCCGGCTTCGCAGAGCTCTGCCACGACGGGCAGATGCGACTCGGTTGGTACGCACACGACCGCGAAATCGATGCCTCCGGTCGCCAGCAGCGCATCGATCGAGTCGAAGACCAGGCGCTGGTCATGAACGGCGCGAAAGCGGTCGCCGGTCGGATCCACCGCACCGGCGAACTCGGCTTCCTCGGACGATTGCAGCAGCCGGGCGTGATGGCGTCCCATCATTCCCAAACCGACCACGGCGCCGCGGAGCCTGCGTGTTGAGCCCCCTGGGTGCACGCTCGACGAGGCTAGCGCCCTCTGATGAGAGCCGCCCAGAGGATCATGATCTAACCTGGACCCTCCGGGTGGGGCAAGCTGCAGCCCGGTCCGTTTTCCATGCGTATTCCGCTGTTTGACATCCAGACGCCTATTGCGCCGCTGCGCGCGCAGCTGTCCGACGCGGCCGCGCGCACGATCGAGAGCGGCTCATTCATCCTCGGCCCCGAAGTCGAGGCGTTCGAGGCCGAGTTCGCGGCGTATGTGGGCACCCGTCACGCCGTCGGAGTCGCCAACGGAACCGATGCGCTCACGATCGCGCTGCGAGCGATGGGGGTCGGTCCCGACGATGAGGTGGTGGTGCCTAGCTTCACCTTCTACGCCTCGGCGGAGGCCATCCCGCCCACCGGCGCACGTCCGGTGTTCTGCGACGTGGACCCCGAGACGATGATGGTGACGGCCGACACCGTCCGTGCGGCGATCACCTCCAGGACCAAGGCCGTCATCGCCGTCCATCTGTTCGGCAACGTCGCGCCGATCGCGGAGATCGAGGCTCTTGGCGTCCCGGTCCTCGAGGACGCCGCCCAAGCTGCCGGGTCACGCGGTCCCGCGGGCCGGCCAGGCGCGCTGGGGATGGCCGCCACCTTCAGCTTCTTCCCGTCCAAGAATCTCGGCTGCCTGGGCGACGGCGGCGCCATCACAACCGATGACGACCACGTCGCCGAGCAGGCCAGGGCGTTGCGCTTCCACGGATCTCACGACCAGACGACGTGGCAGTACGTTGGCTACAACTCGCGGCTGGACGCGATCCAGGCGGCCTTCCTGCGCATCCTGCTCCCCCATCTCGACGGCTGGGCCGACGCACGACGGGCCGCAGGCGAGCACTATGTCGCGGCCGGTCTGGGCACACACGTGTCCTTGCCGGCGGCGACGCCGGGCGCAGAGCCCGCGTGGCACCTGTACGTGATTCGTTCGCCCGAGGTCGACCGCATCGCCGCGGGCCTTGCCCGCGAACAGATCGCCCACAAGGTGTACTACCGGCCGGCGATCCACCGTCATCCGGCCATGGCCCCCTACGCCCCGGCAACGCCGCTGACCGAGACCGACCGACTCGCCGAGACGCACCTCGCGATCCCGATCAGCCCGACGCTGACCGGCGATCAGGCGCGCGAGGTCACCGATTGCGTGGCCGCCGCCCTGGGCTGAGAGACGGGCGCTGACGTCGCCGCCACCGGCCGCATCTGCACCCAGAGGCGCCAGCCGGCGACGTTGGCGAGCCCGAGCCGCGCCACGGGCAGAGGCGGCGCGTGCATGAACTCCGTGGCAGTCCGTCGCGCAACGTACGCCAATGTCGACGCAATCCTGCACATCGTGGTGCCGAAAATCTCGCCGGAGTCCGTGGTAGTGTGCAACTCATCAGTTGCGAGAGCGCGTCGCAGAGCGCAGAGCGCCACTCGCGATCGGCCCGGTACGGAGGTTCCAGGACATGAGTGACACGATCGAGCGGCGCATCGAGCTCGCGACCGAGCTCGAGATCGCCTGGCAGGCAGTGACTGACCCGGATTGGCTGGCTCTGTGGCTTGCCGACGAGATCCTCATCGACCCGCGCCCGGGCGGCGAGGCGGAGTTCCGAATCGGCACGGAAACCCGAACGGGCTGGGTCGAAGAGGTCCGCGCGCCTGACGACGGCGGCGCCGGACGCCTCGCGTTCTGGTGGGCGGTCGACAACGCGCCCGCGTCGCGCGTGGAGCTGACCCTCACCGAGATCGAACCCGGCCGCACTCTTCTGCGTGTCGTCGAATCGCTCCCGCTGGACGTCCTCGATCTGGTGGGCACCCCTTTGCCGGGCCACGGCGGTGTCACCTATGGGCCCGCACTGATCGCAGCCTGACCATGCCCGACGACGCGTCTGGCGCGGTGTTCAGCGCGCTCGCCGATCCAACGCGGCGCCGCCTGCTCTCGGCGATCGCCGCCCATCCGGCCACAGCGACCGAGCTCGCGGGGGCACTCCCGATCTCCCGCCAGGCCGTCGTCAAGCACCTCAACACGCTCGCTCACGCGGGGCTGCTGGAGCGCGAGCGCGACGGGCGCGACGTGCGCTACACCGTGACCCCGGAGCCGCTGTCCGACGCGGTGACGTGGATCGCGCAGGTCGGCGGTGAGTGGGACACCCGGCTGGCGGCACTGCGCACGAGCCTGCGCGGGTGAGCGCCTCGCCCTACCGCGCCGGTCGCCACGGCGCGTAGCTCCGCACCACCGCGGGCGCAAACGCGAGCGCCCACCGACGCGCGACGCGCAGGAGGTGACCGGCCGACGCGCGCCGCGCCTCTGTCATCGTGCCGGCCGGTCCGAACGGGTCCGAGGGAGCGTTGTGGAGGACGCGCCGCATCGCGTCACCGGCGGAGCGCGGCGGCGCGAGGAGCAGATCCGTGAGGCCGGCGTTGGCCTCAGCCTGCCGGCCGCCCCCATCGAGGAAGGGGCTGGCCAGGCCCTCTGCCACGCGCCATCGGAACGGAGACTCGCCCGCCCTGATCGGCAGCCCGACCAGGGCTGAGAGCAGGCCGGAGGCGACGCACACCGGAGCAATCAGGGCCGGATAGCGCTCGGTGACGACGTCCGCCGGCCATCGACCCGGCGAGTCCCCGCATCGAAGGTCCCACCACGCCGCGACATCGGCGGGAAACCGCAGCCCGGAGAAGCCGTCGCGAGCGTAGAACAGCATCAAAGCGATGAGGCCGTCCAGCGGCTGCATCCGCAGCGGCTCCCCGGATGCGGTCGGTTCAGCGCGCTCGAGCGCGTCGACGGCAAAGCGCCGCTCATACCAGTGCACGCGCCAGTGGAGCTCGACCCGCGGCAGCGTGGGATGCGTGAGGGTCTCATGGAGCGCAGGGAGCCCTCCCTCCCGCCGCACGACGCGGTCCCAGCGCCAGCCCAGCTCGCTCACCGCCGACACCGCGTGTGGAAGGTCGTCTGGGGCGACCAGGACGTCGATGTCGATCGAGGTCCGCGTCGCCACGTCGCCGTAGAGCTCGCGGGCGAGCAGGCTGCCCTTCAGCGGCAGCGCACGGATGCCCGCCGTGCGGAGTCGGCTGAGCACCTCGAGGCTGGCCAGTTCGCTGGCCACGCCCCACCGCCGCGCCTCCCCGGTGAACGACTCGAGCTCGCGCTCGAGCTCGGGGACCTTCCCGACGTCGAGTGCCACCAGACGCCGACCGATGAGAACCAGAAGGTTGATCCGCGTGAGCAGCGCCACCAACCTGCCCCCCTCCGCAGCCTGCGCCAGTGACGCGATCTCGTCCCGACAGGCGAGCCGTCGGGCCTCGGTGCCACAAAGCAGCTGGATGAGGCGGCGTTCCCGCGATAGCACGATCGCCGCTAGCGCCTGGTTCGTTTCCTCAGCATGTCGAACATGCCGCGCACCAGGAGCACGCTGAACTGGGCGTTGGTCGCGGCATAGCGACTCCAAAGGCGTTTGGGTTCCTGATAGAGCCGATAGGCCCATTCGAGCCCTAGGCGTTGAAGGAGTACCGGTGCTCGCTGAGTGATCCCGGCCACGACGTCGATCGCGCCGCCGACTCCCATCACGAACGGAACGTCAATGTCACGCCCGTGGCGCCCCAGCCAGTACTCCTTGCGCGGCGAGGAGATGGCGACGAACAGGATGTCCGGACGAGCGCGGCGCACCTCCTCGGCGACCGCCTCGCCTTGTTCTTCGGC
The DNA here is from genome assembly GCA_963758035.1 of uncultured Actinomycetota bacterium. Classification (GTDB taxonomy): domain Bacteria; phylum Actinomycetota; class Thermoleophilia; order Solirubrobacterales; family Solirubrobacteraceae; genus Palsa-465. Next base: position 978,690 of record CAVWTW010000006.1, on the reverse strand, counting down.
GAAGTAGCCGTCGCGCGTGCCGACGAGCTGAAGCCGTGGATGGCGCGCCACGATCTTGGCGCGAGCCTGCTCGAGCACGTCAGCCTTGGCCCCGAGGATGAACACGCGAAACTCCCGGCGCTCCGCGAGCTCGAACAACTCCTGCATGAGGTCGATGCCGGCCACGCGCTCCGGCAGCGGATCGCGCAGCAGGCGAGATGCCCACACCACCGACTGACCGTCGGCGGAGACCAGCTCGCAGGCGTCGATGATGCGCCGCAGCTCCGGATCGTGTTGCATCGCGACGAGCTTGGACGCATTGATGGCCACATGCTGTGCGAACTCGCGCCGCGCGATGAGATCCTCGCAGCGCGCCAGCGTCTGCGCCATGTCCAGCCGGTCAATACGGCACCCGAGCACAAGCGCACGTGGTGGCGTGCCCGGCTCCGCTGCGCCGGCGGGCGCAGACGTCGTGGGCGGTATGACCGTGCTCAAAGTAAGAGTCCCCCTTGCCTCTTATACGTCAAGGCGTCCGCGTGAGATCTCGCGCGGCGCCTCTCCTGACGTGATCGTGCCACAGCTCGTACATGAGCAGCGTCCAGATGCCCTGGGAATGATCGGCGCGGCTGTCGGCGTGCTCGTCGAGCAGTCGCTCGACGTAGGCGCGGTTGAAGTGGCCGCGCTCGATCGCCGCCGGATCCAGGAGGACATCGCGCGCGTAGCTGCGTAGATCACCGCGCAGCCAGTCGTGGATGGGCAGACGGAAGCCGCGCTTGGGCGCATCCAGGATCTCGTCGGGCACCCAGCCACGCGCCGCCGCCTTGAGGCCGACCTTGTAGGACCGGCCGCTCAGCTTGTCCGCCGGCTGAAGCGATGCCGCGAACTCCATGAACTCGTGGTCCAGAAGCGGAGAGCGGCCCTCCAGCGAATGGGCCATAGTGGCGATGTCCATTTTGGCGAGCAGGTCGTCGGTGAGATAGGTGAGCGTGTCGACATCGAGCATGCGGTCCACGATGTCAGTGGCGGCGGACTCGCGCCACGGCCCCCGAATGACCTCGAGCACCGCCGGCTCGGACAGCGTTCGCCGGTACCCGGGGGTGTAGAGCTGGTCGCGGTCCAGACCGTTGAGCTGGGTCATGTAGGCGGCGTAGCGGTCGGGCGGGTCAAGGCCGAGCACGGACAGGACCCGGCGCAGCCGGCTGGTGGGACTTTCGATCCGCCCGCTCGGCGGCAGCAGCGCCACGGCCCGCGCCAGCAGCCGCCGTGCCACGGCGGGCACCCGGTCGGCGCGCGCGAGCAGGACGTTGGCCGCGTAGCGCGAGTACCCGGCGAAGGTCTCGTCGCCCCCGTCGCCGTTGAGGGCCACCGTGACCTCCCGTCGGGCCATCTCGGCCACGTAGAAGCTGGGAACCGCGGAAGGGTCTCCAAACGGTTCGCCGTAATGGTGGACGATCCGCGGGAGGATCTCGACCGCGTCGGGCTCCACCACGTACTCGTGGTGCTCGGTGCCAAAGCGCTCAGCCACCAGCCGCGCCTGCGGCAGTTCGTTGTACTCGTCGTGCGTGAAGCCGATGGAAAAGGTCCGCACCGGCTCAGACGACTGCTCGGCCATCGCGGCGACGACGATCGAGGAGTCAACGCCACCCGATAGGAACGCCCCGAGCGGGACATCGGCGATCATCCGCCGTCCCACGGCGCGCCGGACCTGGCTGCGGACCTCCTCGTTGCGCTCGGCGGCGGAGGCGAACCGCCGCTTGGCCGAGAAGTCCAGGCGCCAGTAGCGCTCCATACGCACACCAGTCTCATCGAGCACCATGTAGGACGCAGCTCGCAACTTTCGCGCGGCGGCGAACGCCGACGCCGGCGCGGGCACCCAGCGATAGGCCAGATACGCGTCAAGCGCGGCGGCGTCGGCGTCACGCGGGATCTCCGGGTCCTCCATGAGCGCCCCAAGCTCGGAGGCGAAGCTGAGCGCGTCGGGCCGCTCGGCGTAGTACAGCGGCTTCTTGCCCGCACGGTCACGGGCGAGGAGGAGGCGCCGCTCACCCTGATCCCAGACGGCCAGCCCGAACATGCCGTGCAGAGCCTCGACGCAGCGCGGGCCCATCTCCTCGTAGAGGTGGACGATCACCTCGGTGTCGCCGTCGGTGGAGAACCGATGGCCACGCCGCAACAGGTCGCGCCTCAGTTCGCGGAAGTTGTAGATCTCGCCGTTGAGGACCACGACCACCGAACGGTCCTCGTTGTAGATCGGCTGATCGCCGGTCTCCAGGTCGATGACGCGCAGCCGTTGGATGCCGAGCCCCACCTGCCCGTCGACATGAAGCCCGCGTGAGTCGGGCCCCCGGTGCTCGAGGGCTGCGCACATGCGCTCCATGGTCGCCCGTTCAACCTGGCGCGCATCGCGCCTGACCTGTCCGATGATGCCGCACACGAGACGCCTCGACGATAGCCACTTGGCTACGCTGCGCCGCTGTGAGTAGTCGAGGCGACCGAACATGAGGATCGGTTACCTAGCGAGCCACTATCCGGCGGTTTCCCACCGGTTCCTCCTCCGCGAGGTTCACGCGCTGCGTCGCTGCGGTGTGGAGGTCGAGACACTCTCCATCCACCGCACGCCCGATTCGGAGCTCCTCACCGAGGCCGACCAGCAAGAAGGACGACGCACCTATGCGGTGTGGCCTCCGCGGAGGTTGGGCCTGCTCCGCGCGCACCTCACCGCCCTGCTGAGGGCGCCCTCCCGCTACCTGGACACCCTCGTCTTCGCGCTTCGGCGAGCCAGCCCTGGTTTCCGGGGCCGGTTGGGTGGGCTGTTGCACTTCGCCGAGTCGATCGCCGTCTGGGACGTCGCTCGCCGGCGTGGGGTGCGCCACATCCACGCCTCATTCGCGGACTCAGCCAGCGACGCCGCGCTGCTGGCGGCGCGCTTCGGAGGCGAGCCCTGGAGCTTCAGCCTTGCCATCCATGGGCCAGTGGAGTTCGAGGATGTCTCGCGCAACCGGCTGGCGGAGAAGGTCAATTCCGCTCGCTTCACGGTGGCGATCAGCGATTTCGGCCGAAGCCAGCTCATGACGTTGGCAGCCGAGGAGCGCTGGGAGGACATCCACGTCATTCACTGCGGGATCGATCCCGCCGAGTCCGTCGCTGAGCCGACTCGGCACAGGGGCGGGGAACCGGAGATGATCTGCGTCGGGCGTCTGGTCCAGCGCAAAGGCCAATCCCTCCTGGTCGAGGCGGTAGCGGGATTGCTGGGGCGCGGGGTGCCGGTCCGGCTGACCCTCGTCGGCGACGGACCGATGCGTGCCAACCTGGAGGCGCTCGCCCGGAGAATCGGGGTTGAGGACCGTGTGCGGTTTGCCGGCGCAGTTGGCCACGACGAGATCCCCTCGATGTTGCGCGCGGCCGACATCTTCTGTCTCCCGTCGTTCTCCGAGGGCGTGCCGGTGGTGCTGATGGAGGCGATGGCGCACTCGGTCCCCGTCGTGACCACCCAGGTTATGGGGATCCCCGAGCTCGTCGAGAACCTCCGCAGCGGCCTGCTGGTGGCTCCCGGCCGGGTCGACGTCCTGGTGGACGCTCTGGCGCGCGTGGCGCTGGACCCCGAGCTGCGCGAGCAACTCGGCGCGCGGGGCCGCGACAAGGTGCTGGCCGAGTTCGACGTCAACGCCTCGGCCCGGCAACTTCAGGCTCTGCTGCCAGATAACGTCGGAGGCTAGACCCGAAAAGAGGCGATCGGGCCGACCGACACGCCTCCAACAACCGTCCGGGTACGGTGTTACCACCAACAGGTCGGGTACGCGAACCGTCGATGAGGTTCGTGGGAAGCGCCATGCGCAAAGTTTTGCCAAAATTCTGTATGACCGGGTTCCGGGCACATCGCCGCCAGGCTGCGCTGGTCGCGTCGGTGGGCGTGGTCGCGCTGGGCTCCGCGTCAGCGTCTGCCTCGCCGCGATCGGATGGGGCCGTGCTCCATCCCCACGCCAAGCCGACCAGCCCGCGGCGCGTCGCGCGCCCTCCTCTCAACTCGCCGGCGCCGGCGCAGATTGCCTCGGTCCCGGGGAGGCCGATCGCCGGCCGGCTCTTTGCCCAAAACAGCGTATGGAACCAACCGGTCCCCGCCAACGCGCAGCTCGATCCCGCCTCTCGACCGCTGGTGGCCTTCTTCGCCAGTCAGGCCGAGGCCGAAGGCCACGCCGGTACCGGGCCGTTCGTTATGACATACGGCTACACGACCCCGATCTATGTCGTCGGAGCTCACCAGCGCACCGTCAAAGTGGCGATCGACACCGATCAGAACACCCTCTGGGTCCACTCTTTGCAGGGCGCGTCCGATCAGGTGCCGGTTCCCCCTAATGCCCAACCCTCGGCGGGCAGCGACAGCCAGATCACGATCTATCAGCCGTCCACCAACCGCCTGTGGGAGTACTGGCACTTCAATCGACAGCGCGATGGCTGGCACGCCCGCTGGGGCGGTGCCATGGACGACGTGTCAAACAGCCCCGGCTACTACACGCCGTCCGCATGGAGTGGCGCATTGGCCGTCTGGGGCGCGAGCGCGACGAGCCTTCCCCTCGTGGCGGGGACGATGACCCTGGCCGAACTGCGCGCCGGTCACATCGACCATGCGCTTGCGATCACGATTCCTCGCCCTCGCGCAGGAGTGGTCGCCTGGCCGGCACAGCGCACGGATGGGATCGGCGGCGCTGCCGAGTTGCCCGAAGGAGCCCACCTGCGGCTCAATCCACGCCTGAACATCCCCGCAATGCATCTGCCGAAGATCGTCGAGATGATCGCGCTGGCCGCGCAGCGCTACGGCATCATCGTGCGCGATCAGAGCTTCTCCGACATCGGGTTCTTCGCCGAGGACCCCACTCAATACGGCGCCAAGCCCTACACCGCCTCAGATCCCTACTACGGAGTGAGGCGGGACGCCGATGGCACGGTGGACCCTAAAAACGGCAGGCCGGACCCCAGTGCGCTGTTCGACGGCATGTGGCCTTCCGAGTTCTTCCACTACTTTCCCTGGCGTTCGCTCCAGGTCCTGAAGATGTCGCTGCACCGCGCCTCCTGACCGAGCGTCCGTCGGACCGGAAAAAGTCCCGGGCTATACTGGCGCCGCGTGCGAAGACGGGTCGCATTCGTGGACTACTTCTGTCCGCATTACCGGCGTCCGTTGTTCGAAGAACTCGCACGCCGGATGGAGATGGACTTCTACTTCTTCTCCGACGCGCGCGACAAGTGGTGGAACAGCAGTCTCCCCACGATCGAGGACGGAGATTTTCGGCGGATTGCCCTCCGGCGCTATCGCGTCGTGGGAGAGCCCTTCGTTCCCGCACTCCCGTTCCGCCTGAAGCCCGACCGCTACGACGCGGTCATCAAGAACCTCAACGGCCGGCTCATGCTGCCGTCGCTCTACGGCGCCGCCCGGCATCGACGAGTCCCATTCGTGTTGTGGACGGGGATGTGGTTTCACCCACAGACCACGTTCCACCGCCTCAGCCGACCGGTGACCGAGGCCCTGTACCGCGACGTCCCGGCAATCGTGGTCTACGGGGAGCACGTCAAGCGGGTGCTGCTCGAGGTCCCGGGGGTGGACAGCGAGAAGATCTTTGTGGCCGGCCAGGCCGTGGACGCGTCGCGCTTTGCCGGCGTCCAGCCGTCGAGCAATGGCCGGCCGGTCGTGCTCTTCATCGGCCAGTTCGAGGAGCGCAAGGGGATCGACGATCTCCTGGCGGCGTTCGAGAAGGTGGCCGACCCGTCGGCCGAACTGCGGCTGGTGGGCAACGGCTCGCTGGAGGAGCACATTCGCCGGCGAGTCAACGCCAGCTCGCGCGTGACGATCGTCGGGCATGTCCCCCAGGACGACCTGCCCGCCGAGCTCGAGAGCGCCACCTGCCTGGTGCTGCCGTCGGTGACGACGCGCGAGACGAACGAGCCGTGGGGGCTGGTCGTCAACGAGGCGATGCATGCCGGGCTACCGGTCGTCGCCACCGACGCGGTCGGCGCCGCCGTCGGCGGCCTGGTCCGCGACGGGCAGAACGGCTACGTCGTGCCCGAGCGCAACCCCGGTCGCCTCGGCGATGCCATTCAGCGCCTGGTCGGCGACCGCGCGGCAGCGGCCCGAATGGGGCGCCAGGCTCGCCTCGACGCCGCCGAGTTCAATTACGACCGCATGGCCGACGCGTTCCAGGGCGCTGTCGAGCACGCGGTGCAGCACGGCTGGACGTGACCTCGTTGTCGCGGCAGCGACGGCGATGGGCGCGGCGCTGACATGTGCGGAATCAGCGGAATCCTCGGCTTTGCCGACTCGTTCGCCGTCAGCGAGGCGCTCGCCCGTGACATGGCGGCGACGCAGAGCCATCGCGGCCCCGATGACGACGGCGCATGGGCCGATCCGGCCCACCGCGTGGCGCTGAGCCATCGCCGGCTGTCAATCATCGACCTGTCGGCCGCGGGCCACCAACCCATGTCCAACGAGGACGGGTCCGTCTGGATCACCTACAACGGCGAGGTCTACAACCACGAGGCGCTGCGTTCCGAGCTCCAGGCCAAGGGCCACACCTACCGCTCGCGGACCGACACCGAGACGATCCTGCACCTCTATGAGGAGGAGGGCCCGGGCTGCGTCGCCCGCCTCGACGGGATGTTCGCCTTCGCCATCTGGGACGCGCCCCGCCGGTCGCTCGTCCTGGCCCGCGACCGGCTCGGCGTCAAGCCACTGCTCTATGCCCTGCTTCCCCAGGGGCTCGTGTTCGCCTCGGAGGCCCGGGCGATCCTGCGCCACCCGGCCGTGCGCGCCGAGCTCGACGAGGCGGCGTTCTACGACTACCTGACGTTCGCCTTCGTGCCCCAGCCCGACACGCTGTTCAAGGGCGTCCACAAGCTGGCGGCGGCGGAGTACATGGTGGTGCAGGCCGATGGCCGGAGCAGGCGGGAGCGCTACTGGTCGCCGTGGTCAGACGAGGTCGCGAGCGCCGCGGGCGCGATGAGTGAGGAGGAGATGGTGGGCCACACGCGCGGGTTGCTTGCCGATTCGATCGAGAAGCGCATGATGTCCGACGTCCCCTTCGGGGTGTTTCTCTCCGGCGGCGTTGACTCGTCCACCAACGTGGCGCTGATGGCCGAGCGCTCATCACAACCGATACGGACGTACTCGACCGCTCCCAAGGGCCACCCCCGCTACGACGAGCTCGCCTATGCACGGACGGTGGTGCAGCGCTTCCGCACCGACCACCACGAGGTCATTATCGACGACGACGACCTGGCGGGCTACATCCCGCAACTCATCGAGCACCAGGACGAGCCGACGTCGGACTGGACCGCCATCCCCCAGCACTTCGTCACCAAGCTCGCCCGCGACAGCGGGACTACGGTGGTGCAGGTCGGCGAGGGGGCCGACGAGATCTTCCACGGGTATCGGGGCTACGCCGACCACCGCCGGTTCGTTGTGCCGTTCCAGCAGCGCGTCCCAGACTGGGCCCAGCAGCCGATCGGCGACGCAGCGGTGTGGTTGACACATCGGCTGGGCCGCGGCATCCGTCACGGAGAGGCCATCTACGACGCGGCGGCATCGCCGATTCCGTACTGGGGCGGCGCGCTCTGCTTCCGCGGACCGCTCAAGGATCGCATCGCGCCCAACGGGTCCGGCCGGCCTGACTCACGCCGGATCCCGGAGGCGGTCTGGCGCGAGGCCGAGACCGAGCGTCCAGATGCGGACCTCTTTCAGAAGATGACTTACTTGGAACTTAAGCAGCGCCTATCTGAGCTGCTATTGATGAGGCTTGACAGGATCACGATGGCCAGTTCGGTCGAGGGTCGCGATCCGTTTCTTGACCATCGCCTCGTCGAGTTCGTGGTGGCACTTCCTCCCCAGATGAAGTACCGGAATGGAAGCGGCAAATACGTTCTCAAACAAGCGATGCGGGGAACACTCCCCGATGAGATCCTCGACCGGCGGAAGCAGGGCTTCGGCACGCCGATGCCCGAGTGGCTTCGAGGCAGATTCGGAGAACTCGCCGAGCGGACGGTAACGTCGTCAGCTCTTCGCGAGCGTGGGTTACTCGACATGGATCAGGTTGTTCGCCTGTTCGCCGCCCACCGAGCAGGTCGCGGAGACTGGAGCTACCACCTGTGGAACCTCTACAGCGTCAGCGCATGGTACGACCGGTGGGTCGCCGGGCGCTCTGCCTGAGCATTCTCGCCGGCGCGCTGTCTGCGATGTTTCTGGCAGGGTGCGGTGGGTCCACACCGCCCCCGGCGACAACCACCGCGCCGCCATCAACGCCATCAACGACACCAACGACATCGACGACGACAACCCAGGCATCTGGGCCGACACCGACCAGCAAGCTGGTGTCGTGTGGGACGAACAACGCCCCGGGCTCGGAGCCGACCGAGGTGTCGGGCCTGTTCTCGGCCGACTCGATCTGGAACCGCCCCGACGTGGGCTCGCAGCCGCTGGGCGACCCGCGGCTTGCCCAGGGGCTCACCCAGGAGGCCGAGAGCGAGATCAAGGAGGGCATCGGACCGTGGATCGAGACAAGCGACGACAGCACCCCGATCTATGTCGTCGGGTCGAGTCAGCGTTGCGTGCCGGTACACCTCGATGTCACCCAGGCATATGGCAAGACACTGCGTACGGCCTTCGCGCGGGTTCCAATGCCCGCCGATGCCCACCCGGCCGCCGGCTACGACGCACACCTGACTCTGATCCAACCGTCGACCGATTCGATGTGGGAGTTCTGGCACCTTCGCCGCGACGGCGATCAGTGGCGGGCCGCCTGGGGTGGAGCCATCCACAACATCTCATCCAGCCCGGGCTACTACACCTCGAACTCGTGGCCCGGCGCACAGGCATCCTGGGGCTCAACGGCGACGAGCTTGCCCGTGGTGGCGGGGACCATGACGATCGGCGAGCTGGAACGCGGCCAGATCAACCACGCGCTGGCCATCGCCATCCCCGACGCCAAGCAAGGGGAGTTCGCGTTCCCTGCGGAGCGCACGGACGGCACGCTCACAACGTCGGTCGCGATCCCGGAGGGCACGGTGTTCCGTCTGGACCCCCAGCTCGACATCGCGTCATTGCATCTGCCCCGGATCATCCAGATGATGGCCGAGGCAGCACAGCGGTACGGGATCATCGTGCGTGACCGAACTCATTCACGCGATCGGCTTCTACGCAGAGGACCCCACGCCCCTGGGGACGAATCCCTATACCCGCCTGTTTGACGGAAAGACCCCGGGAGTCCTGCTGCAATCATTCCCGTGGAAGTACCTCCAGGCAGTCAAGTCCGACCTCAAATCCAATACCGCCTAAGATGGAGTATTGCGACGCGCCACTCCGCGTGAAACCGGCCACTGCCGCACGCTCCTTGCACGTCCCGGATCATGATTGAGCAATTCGACATGCCTGACACCGTCACCGAGCGTCCGACGACGTTCCGCGCCATCCGCCGCTACTGGTACCTGGTGCTCATCTGCGCCGTCCTCGCGGCCGCCTGCGGCGCGGTCTACGCGTTCAAGCGTCCGCCGGTCTACACCGCCACCGCGCGCATGTCGGCGGTGGGTGTCAACGCCTCCAACGCCGCCTCGCTGGCGGGCTCGCTCGAGGCCGCCCAGGGGCTGGCCAGCACGTTTGCCCGCGTCGTCCAGAGCACGACGGTCGCCAACCCGGTGGCCAACGCGCTCCATACGACGCCGGCCTGGGTCGCCGCCCACGTGAGCGGGACCCCGGTCCCCACCAGCCCATTCGTGTCGATCAGCGCCAATGCGTCGACCGCCGGGGTCGCCAAGACCGCTGCCAACACCGCGCTCACCGCGCTGGCCGGATACGCCCATCGGCTCCTGAATACGCAGTCGAGCTCGTCGTCTCTGCTCAACACCGTCCACCAGTACGCGGTCGCGCTCAGCCGCGCCGAAGACCAGGTGACGCGTCTCAAGGCCCAGGCGCAGAGACAGGAGGCGGACCAGGCGCTGACCGCGACCACGACCACACCGGCCCGGCCACCCCCGACCCCGGCATGCAGCGCCAGATCGACGAGGCGACGGCCAAGGTCACTGAGGCTCAGACCCAGCTCAACGGCGCGCAGGCCCTCTACACGCAGCAGTGCGAGACCAACACCACATCACGGCAGGCCGTCGCCGTCGCCCCGGCGTCGATCGCGACGAACGACCGCAAGCAGGTCGCGCAGATCGCCATCCTCTTCGGCCTCCTGGTCGGCGGCGTCATCGGTGTCGCCGCCGTCTTGGCCTTCGGCGCCCGAGCCTCCCGCCCCACCTGACCCCAATGTCGGCTCGCCTCAGCTGGCTGCAGACGCCGGTGGTGGTGTCGTGGGCTTCGCCTGCGTCGCCGCCGCGTCCATGGGTCTCAGCATCGAGACGCGGAGTCCGGTCGCCCTCGTGCCGCTCGCGCTGCTTGCGATTCCGGCGGCCGCCTACGTCGCGCTGGCGGTCGATCCTGCGGTGCTGCTTACGTTGGGCGTCTTCCTGACCCCGTTCGCCGGCAACTGGCAACAGCTCGGGCTCCCCGGCATCCTCGCCCCCGACCGCCTGCTGATCGCCGCCACGGTCGGCCTGGTCCTGCTGCGGGCCGTCACCGGCCGCCGGCCGCTGCCGCCACTGCGACCTGTCCACTGGGTATTGGCCCTGGCCCTGCTCTGGGCCGTCGGCTCCGCGCTGGTCTCTCACACCCTGTTCCAGCGCGCGTCGCGGCTGAAGATCGTGGAGGCCTACGGCGCCTTCCCGTTCCTCATCTTCTACCTCGCGCCCGTGATCTACGACACGCCGCGCCGAAGGCAGATGCTCCTGACGGCCCTGGTGATCCTGGGCGCCTACCTCGGGCTCACAGTCCTGTTCGAGATGGTCGGCCCTCACGCGCTGGTCTGGCCGAAGTACATCGATAACCCCAACTACGGCATTCACCGCGGCCGCGGCCGCGGCCCGTTCGCCGACGCCGTCGCCAACGGCTTCGGGCTCTACACGTGTGGCCTGGCGGCATGCATCGCCGTCACAAAATGGCGTGGGTCAGCCAGGATCGCCGCCGGCGGGGTCGCGGCGCTGTGCTTCCATCGGCACGCTGCTCACCCTGGAGCGCTCGGTATGGATCGGCGTCGTTGTCGCCACCATCGTCATGATGCTCGCGTTCGCGCGGCTGCGTCACCTTGCGGTGCCGGTCATCGTCGGCGGAGTCGCGGCCATGCTCCTGGCACTCGTTCTCGTCCCAGGCCTCTCGGCAAAGGTGTCATCGCGCGCCTCAGACCAAGGCCCGGTCTGGGATAGGGAGAACCTCACCGTGGCCGCGCTCAACATGATCTCCGCCCGGCCACTGCTGGGCTTCGGATGGTCACGGTTTGTGCAGTCCAGCGAACCTTATTTCAGGCAGAGTCAGAACTATCCACTCACCGCGACGACGGTCGACGTCCACAACTATTTCCTCGGCTACGCCGTTGAGCTGGGGCTCGTCGGGCTTGCTCATCTGGCTCGCAGGTTCTCTCACGGGGGGCGTGACCACGCTGACGACTCGTGCTCCACCCGAGCTCGAACCCTGGCGGATCACCTTTCTCGGGATCGCGGTGTGCTTCATCATCGTCGCCAATTCGGTGCCGCCGACGGTTTTCCTGAATGAGGCGTACTGGCTGTGGGCCGGGGTGATCTGGAGCCGCTCGCGTTCCCGTCACATCCGGCGTGAGGCGGACACTCTCGATGAGACCGTTCCTCCGTGGCACAGCGCTTGTCGCGCTCCGGCCATCAACCTCGGTGGACGACACGACTGCCCGATCTGCCAGCGGCGATTTGCCCGCTTCATGCGACGCGGCATCAACCTGATGTGCGTCGGGTGTCGGTCGTATGCCCGGCACCGGCTGATGGTGCTGTACATCCAGCACGAGACCGACCTGTTTCGCACGCCAGGGCGCGTCCTGCACCTCGCGCCCGAACCCGGCCTTCACGCTGCACTCTCAGCAGTCCCAACGGTGGACTACGTCACAGCCGATCTCGAGCCGGGTCCTACGTGCAGATTCAGGCCGATGCTCGAGACCTTCCCTTCGACGATGCAGCTTTGACGCCATCCTCTGCTCGCACGTGCTCGAGCACATTCCGGAGGATGTCACCGTCGCGCACGAGATGGCGCGTGTCCTCACTCAGGATGGCGTCGCGCTCATCCAGGTCCCCGCGGACCCGAACCTCGAGACGACTCACGAGACCTTCGCCCCCACCCCGGCCGACCGCGAGCGGGAGTTCGGGCAGCACGACCACGTCCGGCTCTACGCGCCGGACATCGCCGACCGGCTCGGTCAGGGCGTTCGCAAGCGTGCAGCGTGTCGACTACGCCGCGAGGTTTGTCCCCGAGAAGCGTCACGACATGGGGCTTGTGGAGCCGTCCGGCGACGCGGAGAGGACATCTACGTGTGCTCGCCGACGGCGCCGCCGCCTCGAGCGCACACAGATCAGTCCTGACCAGCCTCGGCGAGCACCGCCATCCAGAACGGCATGCTCGGCTCGTTGCTTCGCAGCCGCCGATTGAGGCGGTGGAGGAGCGATGGTAACGCCCGGGTTGAGGCGAAGTCGGTGTTCTGGCACCGCTCGCACACCGGGTGCTGCCCGGGCGCCCAGTAGTAGGCCCGTAGCAGATTGTGCGCGCTCCAGGTCAGCCAGGGCGGCCAGGGTGGTGGCTGGCGGGGACCGAAGGTCCGTGTCTCGATCGGCACGTACCCATCGAGGTCTCGCAGCAGCGACTCCGCGGTGAACCTGCGACGGTGTCCCCAGACATGTCCTTGCCAACCGCATCGCGGGCAATGGATTATCCGAAACGCGAGATCCTCGCGGTACGGCACGGCGATCAGTAGGTACCTTCGAGACACCCGGCGCATCTCCGATATCGCCTCGCGGTAGCTCTCAGACGGGAGATGCTCGAGCATCTCGCTCGAGAGGACCAAGTCGAAGGAATCATCTCCCAGCGGCAGATCCGTGGCGGATGCCCGAATCGCCGGCCCTTCGAGGTGGGCGAGTGCAGTGGCGCTGAGGTCCACGCCCGTCACGTCCCAGCGGCGAAGGAGGCGGTTGGTGATCGCTCCATCGCCGCAGCCGACGTCCACGATCGTCTCTACCCCGTCAGGGATCATCTGCTCGAAGGTCCGAACGCGGCCATCGGTGTGCGGATCAGACGCCAGTTGCCCCCAAACGGCCGTCTGGGCGAATCGATCGCCAACCCCCATGTGGTCTGGTTGTGAGGTCACCTCAGGCCGCCTGGTTCCCGTCTCGCTGGTTCGAAGTGCAAGCTGTAGCCGCTGACGCTGAGACGGCGTCCTGGAGAACGTTAGCCAGCTCGCCGGTGAGGACCCGCCGCGAGAAGCGCGCAAGGGTGCGTTCGCGCACCTCAGGACCGGTCCCAAGGGCGCCGTCGCGCCACCTTCCATACAGCTGGGCAAGCGCCCGCTCGATCGACTCGGGATCGCCAGGCTCGGCGACTGCGCCCGCCCCGAACTCCTGGACCAGCCGGTATGCCAAGTTCTCGCGCCCGGCCACACAGAGAATCGGACGGCCCGAGAGCAGATACTCGAAGATCTTTCCCGACGATGTGGGGTAATCAGGGGGTTGGTAGAACAGCAGCGCCGTGGCGCGCCGCATCTCGCGCACAGCCCGGTGGTGGTCGACGTAGCCAACCATCCGCACGGGAACACCGTTGGCGGCGATCGGTCGATCACTCATCCAGACGTTGCCCACGAGGGGGACCTCGAATCGGTCGGGGTCGATCCCCCGTCGGTCGATGAGCCGGCAGATCGCGGCGAACACGGGGGCGGCATCCCGCGACCCATACAGCGAACCGACATGGGTCAGCGAGAATCGGTCTGATGCCGGCGGCTCGAGTCCTGCGCCCGCGTCGACGTCCGCCTCGTCGACTCCATTGTGGATGACCACACGCCGCGGGTCATTTGTGTCCAGGCCCTCCAATTCGAGGCTGTCATCAACCACGGTGATGCGGTCGGCCTCCCGGACGAGCCATTGTTCGGTGCGGCGGTTCACGCGGGTCAGCAGCCGGGACGGATCGGAGTGCGAGCCGCGGGTCCAGGGATCGCGGAAGTCGGCCACCCAGGGGATCCCGCAGGCGCGACTCACCGACCGCGCGACGATGTGCGCGGTGTACGGGTAGGAGCTGCTGAACACAGCGTCTGGCCGCAACTCACGCGCCAGCCGAAGCCCCTTGGCGGTCGCGAATGGGAACCAGCCCGAGGTGTCGTCGGGCCATCCGATGTAGTCGATCAGTCCGGGAATCCGCAAACGGTGCGCTGGGTTCAGTAGCCGGCGCCTCAGCGTGATGGCTGGGATCTCGGGCGTGCGCGCCACGCGCACCTCAGGCGGAACATCGCCGAGCAGGCTCTCGTCCGTGATCGCGTAGGCGCGCGAGCTGGTGGTCAGAACCGTCACGTCCCACCCCTGCTCTGGGAGGTACTTGACGAACTTCAGAACGCGCTGCACTCCCGCTCCCCCGAGGGGGGGGAAGTGGTAGTGGACGACCAGAACGTGGCGCCGGGCACCGACGCTCATGTCGAGCCGTGGGTCAGGCGTGCCCGCACGTGTCTTGGGAGCGGGCGCAGCAGGCTTCCGAGGACGCGGCGGCCGAACTCGATCTCGGTGTGATCCAGCCGCTTGGCGACGAGGAGCAACCCGACGTAGCACGGAACGTAGACGACGGCCGCGACGACGAGCTGAAGAAACCCACGGACCCCGAGGGCGAGCAGGAGCGCCACTGGGGCGCCCGCGACCGCGCTGATGAGCAGGTTGGCCAGGACGAGCCGCACCGGAAACAGCACACGAAGCCTCAGATTGAGGATGCCGCGGAGGCGGATCAGGTAGTACCCGGCCGTGATGAAGGTGGCCAGCACGGTCGCCACGGCGGGGCCCGGAAGGCCCAGCGGACCCACCAGCGCCAGCACCAGGACCGCGTTGACGGCAAGCAGGACGAGTGACGCCGACAGGTTAACGCGCGTCTTCCCGATGGCCTGGGTGATGATCCCGTAGGTGGCGACCCGCAGGGGCACCAAACACAGGTAGATGCGAAAAACGACGGCGCTCTCGTGGTAAGCGGCGCCATAGAGGATCCGCACGGTCTCCTCCGCGGTGAGCATGAAGAACACGAACGTCGGTAACAGCACCAGGCTGGTCCGGCGGATCGCCCGCTTCCAGAGGGCGGTGAGACCTGGCATGTCGCCCGCCGCGTAGTGCCGGGTCATGGCGGGCACGAGCACCGCGTTAACCGCCTGCTGGACGATCACAGACAGCGGCAGCTCCACCGCGCCGATCGCGTATACCGCGTAGAGCGCAGGGGTGAAGTTTCGGCTCACCACGAGGCGATCGAACTGAAACGCGAACATCCCCGCGAGCCCGGTCAGCGCGAGCGGGAAGCCGTAGCGCAGAAGCGCCAGTGAACCCGATACGACGCGGTCTCGGTGGAGCGAGTCCCTACCGACCGGTACACCGCAAACGTCGATATCAGAGTGGCAAGCAGTTGCCCGACGACCAGCCCGACCGCCATATGCTGGGCGTCAGGCGCGATCAGGGCCGCCGTGACAACGCACACCAGCATCAGGGCCCCGGAGGCCGCGTTGAGCACCGCGGCCAGCGTGGCACGCCGAGCGGCGATGAGCGCAGCGGGCATGACGGCGGCGACGAAGGCCAGGAACGGGAACGGCGCGTAGAAGACCAGCACGGGCGACAGGGCCGCGTTGCCCAATGCCTCGGCGACCGCCGTGTGCGCAACCACAAGTACGATCGAGGTCGCCGCGCCCATGACTCCGAGCAGGATGTACGCGTCGCCCACCCATAGGCGAATCTCGCCGGCCTCGTTCGAGCGCGGAACGAAGTACAGGAGCGCAGCGGGAATGCCCGCCACCAGGAGAGGGGTGACGATCCCGTAAAGAAGGTTCAACTGCTGGTAGGCGCCCAGCTCGGGCTTTGCCACCAGCCGAGTGAGGGTCATGAGCAGGACGAGCTGCGCCGCCTGGGTCGCCAACGCGCCGACCGCCAGCGCTCCGCTCTGGCGCGTCAGGCTCTGCAGCCTCGAGCGAGCGCCGCCCGCAGCGGCTGGAGGCGGAGCTGGGCCGTTGGTCCCAGTCGCAGTATTCGTGGGGCTCTCGATCACGCTAGTGTCGCCGATTGGTCCAATGGGTGACCCCCGTCGGCTCGCGGGCTCACGCCGGACGTCGAACGCGGACGTGGCCTCCCGATTCGTCTAGAGGGTAGCGACGCACGAACCGGAACAGGGTTGTCTCGCTCGGCATCGCTACGGGCTGCTGAGCACCAGGGCGGCGTCCGCCAAGCCCATCGCCACGTGCGCGTCACACCACCGGAGGTAGCGATTCGTGGTGGCGCCCCAGCGGTAGCGGCGAGCTACAGCGTGGCCGTTGCGTATGCCCGCCGTGACGGTTCGCCTCGACACCCGCGTCAGCATGTCGGGATCGACCAGGTCACGTCGACACAGCATCGCTAGCGTCGACAGACCGGTACCGGCGGAGTGCGCGTCCTCGGGATGCTTGCGGTCGGCCCAGAGCTTGGCCCGCCCGTCACGATCGAAGAAGCGCAGGTAGGCCGCCGCGCCGCGCCGGACGGCGTCCGTGACGGCGGGGTCCAGGGACTCCAACTCCATCAGGCAGCGCAGCACGAAGCCGGTGTGAAACGAGTCGCGCCACTCCAGGCCCGGGCCGTCGCCATAAGGAAAGCCGCCGTCGGCCTCCTGCGCACCGAGGGTGCGGTCCACGGCCGCCCGTGCGCGATCGCCGGCCAGCGAATCGTCGCCGAGCCCCAGGTGAACGCACAGCGCCCCGAGCAGGTTGGCGTTATGGATGTTCACCGTGGCCGACGGGTGATAGGCGAAGAAGCGCCCGCTCTCCACCCACAGATCTTCGAGCACCCAGCGCGCCGCCGCAGCGGCCCGGTCGCGGAAATGCGGCTGATCGACGGCAGTCGCACCTTCGAGGAGCCCGTGCACAGCGAAGGAGGTGACCACGACGTTCGGGCTGCCCGCCGCGTAGAAGCTCCACCGCGTCTGCACGTCAAACGGATACCCCCACGCCACGTCGCCGGCGGTGTGGTCGGCATCGAGCAACTCGAGGGCGAGGAGGCCAAGCCGGGTGGCGTCCGGGTCCCCGGCCTGCGCCAGTCGCATCCCCACTGAGCCGAACACGCCCAGCGCCTTGGCGATCTGCGGGTCCGCGCGCCGGTAGAGTCGACGGATGTTGATCGGGGCGCGAGCGTGCGCCTGCACGATCGCCTGTCGCCGGCGGCGCCCCGCCGTCAACCAGCCCGGCCATCGAAAATACAACCCGTCGTAAGGGTCGGGCCCGCGCCAGTCCTGGCTCGCCGCCTGCCTCAGGAGAGCACCGGCGGCACGGCCGGCCTCGCCGGCCAGCCGCGCGTCGTGCGACGTGGCCGGCGGCGTCACTAACCGAGCGCCGAGCGCAGGTGAGCCGAGTCGTTGGCGACCAACTCAGGCGTGCTGCCGAAATCGGTTTCGAGCAGGGCGTCCACCAGGCGCTCGGCGGCCATCCCGTCCCAGCCGGTCGGCACTGCGGCGTTCCGGGCTCGCGCCTGTGCAATCAGGCCGGGCACCTCTCTGATGCGCTCCGGCGCCAGACCGAGCAAGAGATTGCTACCGACGTCGCACGTGATCGGCCGCTCTGTGTTGTCGCGCAGCGTGAAGCACGGGATGCCCAGATACGTCGTCTCCTCCTGCATGCCGCCGGAGTCGGTGAGAACAGCGGCCGAATCCTGGACGAGGCTGAGGAACTCGACGTATCCCAGCGGCTCCAACACGCGCATGCCCGGCGACGCGAACGCAAGCTCCTGACGCTGCATCGATGCCGCCGTGCGCGGATGGATCGGGAACACGACGAGCATGTCCTTGGCGATCTCGTCGAGGGCGGCCACAGCCGCGCCGAGCAACGGACCGTCGACCAACGCCGGCCGGTGCAGCGTGACGACCAGATACGAGCCGGGGCTCAGTCCGCGGCGCTGTGCCGCGTCCACCTCGGCGATCCGCGGCCGCATGGCCACGAGAGTGTCGATCATGTGTTACCCACCGCGTGCACCCGCTCGGCTGACACACCCTCGGACACCAGGTTGTCGCGCGCCTCGGGAGAGTGGATGAACAGCAGATCTGAGATCTGATCGGTGAGCACGCGGTTGATCTCCTCGGGCATGGTGCGATCGAACGAGCGCAGTCCGCCTCGATGTGGCCGACGCGGATGCCGAGCTTGGATGCCACGAGCGCAGCGGCGAGCGTCGAGTTCACATCACCCGGGACGAGCACCAGATCCGGCTGGAGCTCGCTGCATGACAGGCTCGATCCGCTCCATCACCCGCGCGGTCTGCACCGCGTGGCTCGCGGACCCGACCGACAGCATCACGTCGGGTGCGCCGACGCCGAGCTCCTCCAGGAAGATCCGCGACATCGCGTCGTCGTAGTGCTGGCCCGTGTGCACCAGCGTGTGGCGCACCGACGTCGTCCCGGCGCTTCAGCGCCGCGATCACCGGCACCGTCTTCATGAAGTTCGGTCGCGCGCCAACGACCGTCATGACGGTGCCTACCCGTTCCACGGCGGCCATCATATGAGGGTTCGTGCTCTCATCTAGTCGGACAGACGCGACAGACAACCAACGTCGTCGACGCAGTGCCAGTCGACCGCGAGGCGTGTCAACGCCAGTCTCGATAAGGAAACCGCCGCGCCCACGCCCACCCGATCGCCTCGTGTCGAGAACACCTTCATAACCAGTTCCCACCACTTATAGAGCAGCCGCCGTCAGAGCTCACCGTCATGTTCATCAAAAAGAACATCGATACTCGTGAGTCACACCAGACCAGCCGCCGCGAGGCGAAGATCCAGCCTCTGCTCCGAGTACTGATGAGCGGCTCGGCTGCGCCGTAGCACCAGGTTCTCACTCAGGATCAGCGTCCCGCCGGGCTTAGCAACCCACTCAGGTTGGCAAGAGCCTGTGCGTAGCGCTCATCGTCGACGATGTGGAAGAGAACGTCGACGATCGCGATCGCGTCGTAGGCACGCTCTGGCAGCGGACCGCGGCTGCGCCGATGTCCATCATCCTGATCGTGGCAGCCGAAAACGCTGCGCTAGGTGTTGGACGGCGACATCGGTGAGATCGCTCCCGTGATGTGGCTGACCCCCAGTTGCTGCCACACGTCCAGGTAGAACCCCGTACCCGAGCCAACATCCAGGACACTCGCGTCAGCCGTTCCCGTCAGTGCGTCACGCGCCACCCGGGTGAAGACCCGCCGGCGGACCGCGTACGACCACTCGTTGAACGATTCACCGAGCGAGCTCCATCCCACCTATCCGAGGGAGTAGCTGGCCGCGAGACGCTCCTGCCAGTACTCGGTGGGATCGAACACCGTCTGTCCCTCGCGTTCAGACAAGGGCGCCCTGGCCTTCCCACGTCGCTGCACCTAGCGCGAGCCTGTACACCTCGGTCCACGCCTCCGCATCACCGTATAGCCGTTCGATCGACTGCCTTCGCGTGCATGGCCTGACCGTCATACCTGCCGCGCGACCGTATGACCTCGTCGATGCCGTCGGCGAGCGCAGCCGAGGACCTCGGCTCCACCAGCACACCGGTGGTGTCGTCCACCACCTCTGGCGTGCCGCCGACGCGGGTCACGACGCTTGGCACTCCGCTCGCCATCGCCTCCAGCAGGACACAGCCTTGGGTCTCCCACAGGCTGGGAGGACGAACACGTCGGCCTCACGCATCTTCGTTGCGACTCCGGGCGCTCCAAGCGACCCGAGAACCTGACATTCGCTGCAACTCCGAGATCGTGCGCCTGCTGCTCCAGATGATCGCGCAACGTCCATCCCCGACGATGTCGAGTGTGATCGTGTCACCTCTGTCCAGGAGCCTCTTCATTGCGTCAAGCAAATATCGATGGCCTTTGACTTCGACAAGATTTCCCACGCTCAGCAGGCGCGTGACGGACGACTCACGTTGTTCCAAGGGCCGGAAGGCCCGCGTATCCACTGGGCTTGACACCACGCACACAGGCGTCGTACCGGCCAACGGAGCGATGCGTTGCGCCAACGAGCGCTGGCCGCGCAGACGACATCTGCTCGTCGAAACGCTCGGCGAGCATAGCCCAACGCGTCTGCTGAAAGCTCCCCGAGCGCGAGGCGCTGGCGTGCTCGGACATCACCAATGGCGCTCTCATCAGCGCCGAAGCCAGCGCAGCGGGCCGATCCGCGATGAACTCGTGTGCGTGAACGACGTCTGCGTTCCAGCCCTCGCGTTGCAGCCGACGCACGGCGATCAGAACGCCGCCGAGCTTCTCGATCATCGGGACCTTGGCCACGGAGGAATGACGAAATCGAATCCGGAGTGTTCGAACCCCGCTCTCGACGACATCCGTCACCTGGATGGGGCGGCGCAGCCGTGTGTCTGAGGCCCACGTGATGACGACGCGGTCGTGCCTCTCTGCAACTGCGAGCACCTGCTCGCGACAGAAGCTGCCATAGCCTGGCCGCTCGGGCCACGGGTACCACTCTGGGCGACAATGACGCGGAGCCGCACGTCGCGCGCCGCGGTCATGAATGCCGTTGTGGAGGCGACAGGATCGTCGCATCGCTCGAGATTGCCGCGCGCAGGACCCCGGCGAGCTCGCCGGCGAGTGTCCGCCGCGAGAACCGCCGCAGCACCTCATCACGCACGCGCGGAGCCACGACCTGCTTGCCTGTATCCCAGCTGCCGACGAGCTCTTCGATCGCGCGAGAGATGGCCGCGCCGTCGCTCGCGTCCGCACAGACGCCGGCACCGAGGTCTTCGACAAGCCGGTACGCGAGGTTGGCAGGGTCGGCGATGCACAGGACGGGACGGCCGGAGGCGAGATATTCGTAGATCTTGCCCGAGGAGCCCCGGTTGCTCGGTGGCTGATAGAAGAGCAGCGCCGACGCGTCGGCCATTTCGGCCATCGCACGCTCATGATCCACATAGTCCAGGCGCGAGACCGGCAGCGAGTCCAGATCGGAGTCTCGTAGGTTCGCGTGACCGACGAGCCGCACCTCGAACCGGTCGCGATCGAGCCGTCCCCGCCGCACGAGATCACGGATCGCGGCAAACACCGGAGCTGCATCGCGCGAGCCGTAGAGCGTTCCCACGTGTGACAGACGAAAGCGCTCCGACGAATCTGACGGCTGCTCGAAGGCAGCAAGATCGTCGGGATCGATGCCGTTTCTGATCACGACCCGACGCGGATCGTCCCGGCCCAGATCGAGCACATCGAAGCTCTCGTCGACGACTGTGACGTAGGAGGCATGAGCGACCGCCGCGCGCTCGAGTCGAACGCTGGCTTCGCCCAGTGGCCCGCGGCCAACGGACGCCGGGCCAAAAGGGTTGAGCGTCCACGCGTCGCGAAAGTCGGCCACCCACGGAATGCCCGTGAGCCTGTGGACGATAAGGGCTGCCAGATGGGCCGTCTCGGGCTTGGATGTGCTGTACAGCACATCCGGCCGGCGGGCGCGCGCGACGCGCAGCCCATGCCACACCGCTGACGGCAACCAGCCCACCAGCCCATCGGGCCACAACGCCTCATCGACCAGGCGCGTAGACAGGCCAGCACGCCGAAGCGCTCCGCCGATCTTCCACTGGGCCTGTTGAAGCGGCAGAGCGCGAGCACGGATCACGACGGTCCCCGACGGCACGTCGCGCAGGAGGCCCCCGTCGCGGAGCGCGGACGCGCGTGCGCCGCCGGCGATCACGATGGAGTCGAACCCCTCAGCCGGCAGATATTTGACGTATTTAAGGGTCCGCTGCACTCCCCCGCCTCCAAGCGGCGGAAAGTAGTACGCGAACATGAGCACCCGTTGGCGAGACATCTGGACGTGCTCACGATAGAGCGCGTCCGGAGAAGCCTGTTAGCCGCTCTGTGAACAGCGCCTCGTCAATCCCGGCGTGCGCTCGCGCCGCTACAGGGCTCTTGATCGCGGATCGCGCGATTGTCCTCCGGGCTGCTGGGACCGGGAGGCTACTGGGGCGGCGCGACCATCTCCAGATCCTGCCACGGGAACGACGCCAAGAGCTGGTTGGGCGGCATGTAGGCCCCGCTCGCGTTGGTGAAGTACTTGAGGTAAGGGTTCGGCTGCCCTTCCTGCATCAGCGGCGTCGGATCCTCGGCGCGGAAGCCTACGGTCGCGCCTGTCGGCGATCCGCGAGCGCATGGCGACCAGGGTGTCGATCATTGTGTTGCCGACGGCGTGCACCCTCCCGGGCGACACCCCCTCGGACACCAGGTTGTTGCGCGCCTCGGGAGAGTGGATAAACAGCAGATCTGAGATCTGATCGGTGAGGACGCGGTTGATCTCCTCGGGCATGGTGCGATCGAAAGAGCGCAGGCCAGCCTCGATGTGGCCCACGCGGATGCCGAGTTTGGAGGCCACGAGGGCAGCGGCGAGCGTGGAGTTCACGTCACCCGGGACGAGGATCAGATCCGGCTGGAGCTCCTGCAGGACCGGCTCGATCCGCTCCATGACCCGCGCGGTCTGCACTGCGTGGCTCGCGGACCCGACCGACAGCATCACGTCGGGTGCACCGACGCCGAGCTCCTCCAGGAAGATCTGCGACATGGCGTCGTCGTAATGCTGGCCGGTGTGCACCAGCGTGTGGCGCACCGTCTCGTCCCGGCGCGTCAGCGCCGCGATCACCGGCACGGTCTTCATGAAGTTCGGCCGTGCTCCCACGACCGACAGAACGTGGTGTTCCCGTCCCACGGCGCTCATCATAGGAGGGGCGCCGCGTGGTCTCTCACTGACTTGGCGCTACGAGCTGCAGCTCCGCCCACGGGAACGAGGCGAGCAGGAAATTCGGGTCTCATAGGCGCCGGTGGCCGACGTCTTGAAATATGTCTTGATAGGGGTTGGGCTGGCCCTGGCGCATCAGCGGCGTCGGATCCTCCGCCCGGAACCCGACCGAGGCTCCGGTCTGGTCATTGACGATCAGCCCGTAGGTCTGCGCGGCCTGCGCGATCATCCGGGTGACCGGCGGCATATTGATCGCCGCCAGGTTGAGGCTGGCCGGCAGCCGGAACCGCGCTCCCTCGGGGATCGCGTTGGCGGCCGTTGAGACCCCGTCGGTCCGCTGCGCTGGGAACGAGAAGATCCCCCTGGCGGCCTGCGGGACCATGATCGCAAGGGCGTGGTTGATCTGGCCGGCTGCGAGGTCAGACAGCGTGATCAGTCCGCCCACGACGGGGAGGCTCGACGCGGTCACGCCCCAGCCCGCCTCCTCCGAGTATCCGCCGGCTCCGTCCGGAATGTTGCGGTAGTAACCGGGGTCGAGCGACACGTGCTGGATCCGGCCGCCCCACGAGGCGTGCCATTGGCCCGGCGTCGTCGCCGTGTTGGCGGTGGGCGGCGACACCGAGGACGGCGCACTGTTCCCGGTGTCCGTCCAGACGCAGCCGGGATCGGACGGCTGCGTCGTCTGGTGAGCGACCGTTGCCACAAGCTGCAGATGCGCAGACGTCTGGCCCGCGGTAGATCCGGTAGCCCGTGGCGCCGACCGGCCCGGTCCACTTGAGCGTCACCTTGCCGCCGGCCGGCACGGAGTAGGCATGCACGGGGCTGACTGTCGTCTCACCCGTCGGCGTCAGCGCCGTGACCGCGTAGTCGTACGTGCCCGCGGCCAGAGTTCCGCCCGTGCCGACGGTGGCCGACTCGGACGTCAGGCGGAAGCAAGCGACTGGCTCATCTTCCACATCTCCCACAGAGTGTCGGTCGACGGCTGGTAGATCGTCATCTCCTCGTCGGTCCCAGCCGCCGGTTGGGCGTCGGCGGGAACCGGCACCGCCGCCATCGCGGCCCGGAGAGGGGTGTTGTCTGAGCTGATGATCACCGGGACCGTCGGCTGGCTCGCGGGGACCGTGTAGATCGGCGTGCTGTACGAGGTCGTGTTGATCCAGGGCCCCGTACGGTTTGCCAGGCTCGCGTTGATGTAGTTCTCGAGCGTGCCGGTGATCGCGGCAGAGTTCGGATCGATCGGTGCATTAGGCAGAAGTGGCGTGTTCCAGATGCTCGTCGGGCTGAAGAAACGGAATGCCGTGCTGGTGACCGTGCCCACGCCCGGTGGCGTGGCCGACTGCGGAGCCCGATCCACCGGGCCGTGATTGCCGGCGGAGACCGGGCTCGGCAGCGCGCCGATCGTCGGCATCGTTGGCGGCGGCGCAGGCGAAGTGGCCGTCGGCCTCCGGCGCGGGTCGCGACCGGGCTGGGAGTCGCGGACGCCGCGCCTGGCGTGATCGGACCGTTCGGGTGCCCGGTGCTGACGGGGAAGGTGACGCTGACTTACCCTTTGTCACCGTCGCTTTTGTCACCGGGTGGTGCGGTTTGCCCTTGCGCGCTTGCGCTTGGCAGCTTTTGGGTGACTATGGGACGTCTTGTGCCGTTTGTGACACTTCGACGACTTCGATGACGGATGACATCCCAGCGGCGCGGAGGCGACTGCCGCCGGAGTTGATATCAGACCCACACCGAGAAACAACGTCCCCAGCAGGGTGACAATCGTGCGAGCGCACGATCGGAGCAACATGCTTCTTCTATCGTCCAGTGGGACAGGTTCGAAACGCAGTCGCACCACGATCTCATACGTGCGTCTAGTTCAGTCGTCCAAGGCCCTGTTTGCGGCGGATCCGCCGCACCGCCGTTGCGGAGTACGCGATGATGACTCGATGCCGGGCAACCGCAACGACGCCGGGCCCGTCCGATCCTCAGCGTCCGACGGGGCCTGGGGGGTCCGCTTTCCAAGCCTTGCCGGGCCCGGCATGCCCTTCACTGAGGCCCCAGCGGACTGGCCGGAGGTCGATGTCTCGGTTCGCGTGCAGGCCGACCCTGAGCGCGCGGTCGAGTGGGGTCCTGACCGCGCATGCCACCCCCTGCGTGGCGGTCATCAGATCGAGATCCGTCGCGAGCCGCTGGAGGTGGACCTCGTCCTGGCCCGCCCCACCCTTGCGGAGTGCGTGGTGGCGCCCCATATGACCTCGGCGGCGTCCACCATCGCGGTGTGGACCGGCCGCCCGGCGATTCACGGAGGCGCGTTCCTGCACGAGGGCGGGGCCTGGGTCCTCCTCGGAGACAAGGGGCAGGGCAAGAGCTCCACTCTCGGCTGGCTGGCGACCTCGGGCGTGCCGATCGTCACCGACGACTTGGTTGTGTGTGACGGCGCCGACGTGCTCGCCGGCCCGCGCTGCGTCGATCTCCGCACCGACCCGGCGCGGCACCTCAACGCCGGCCGCGATCTGGGTGTGGTCGGAACGCGCGAGCGCTGGCGTATCGACGTGCCGCCCTGTCCGGCGAGATCCCCGCTGCGCGGCTGGGTTTTCCTGGAGTGGGGGCCTGAGGCGACCGTCCAGAGACTGAGCCCGATCGAGCGCTTGTCCCGCCTGGCCCAGCACCGCGCGATCGCCGTGCCGTGGGAGGACCCTGTTGCACTCCTCGACCTCGCGGCTCGACCTGCATTCGGCTGGCAACGCCCAAAGGGGTGGCACACCATTGAGGGCTCGATCGTTAGGCTTCTCGCCGAGATCGCCAGCGAATAGGTGACGAGGGAGTCAGACGACAAGCCAGGTCCGATGCCTGGTGACCAGCAACCTTCCAAGGGGCGTGCCATGGCAGACAGCGAAGCAACGCTTCGCTTGCGGGACGAGGGACTCAACTGGCGCGAGATCGACGGCGAGGTAGTGGTGCTCGACGTCGAGCGCTCGCACTACCTCAACCTCAACCCGACCGGCTGCGTGCTGTGGGTGATGCTGGCCGAGGGCGCCACCGAACGCCAGCTTGTGGACAAGCTGATCGCCGAGTTCGAGGTCACCGAGCCTACGGCTCAAGCCGACGTCAAAGCGTTCCTCGCGAGTTGCCGCGAGAACGGCCTGCTGGCGGATACCGAACCTGATCCGCCGCGGTGAAACGGTGTGCGGGTCTTGTGCCCACCGGACAGGGGCCTCGGGCCCCGCGATGCGACCTATGAGGTCAGGATCGTGCCATTGAATGCGTAGCCGTCGGGGCGGTTGTTGTCCTGCTTCTGGATCACCAGAGTCAGATCCTGCAGCGATCCGACCACGCTCGGATGACTGGTGCTTCATACGCCTTCTTGGGCATGCGTTCAACCTCCTTGTGGAGTACCAACAACCGCAATGTAGCGCGCGGGCGCCGCACTGGTCAAATCGACGCGGACGTTTGTTGGGGGGGTACGGCTGCGCCCGAGGCGAGCCAGGCCGATTGCAACAGGGCATATGACCGAGCATCGACCTGCTCCTCCGCCCAACAGGCGCGGAGGGCGGCGACGTCGACCAGCGCCTCGTCGACCCCGGTTCCATCCCATTGCGCGATGAACGCGCGGCTGTGGCGATTGACGAACGGGGCGAAGAACGCGGCCTTGTCTGACCGATGCCGGACCGCTCCCGGCAAAGCATCGCCGAACAGCAGATCCATGGCGGCGGCACGCGTCGGGAACCCGAGACGCCACAGCGCACCGGCCACCGCGCTCAGGAAGTCCCGGTCCATGAACGGGTGCTCCACCGTCACGTCGTGCCCGCAGGCCGCCGTGAGGGACGCGATGAGGGCCAGGCGCTCGCGTGAGCGCCACCAGTCGTGGGTCACGCTCTCGCCCCACCACAGCGGTTGGAGCGAAGCCCGAGCCCGCGCCTGCACGTGCGCGGCCGCTGCATCCGGCGTGAGCCAGGGCAGCGGCACGATCCGGCTCCGGGCACGCCACGCACGCAGCGGCGAGGGCGCGAGGATGGCGGCAAGGCCACGCACGTCGCCCGGCCGAGGCCTCCGGCGGCCTGACAGCACCCTTGCGCCCTCGTACGCACTGGGCGCCAGCAGTTCATCTCCGCCGATGCCCGTGAGGAACGTGCCTCCTCTCGCGTGGGGTACGAGCAGGCCCGCGAAGTGGCTGTTGGGTGGCCACATAGGCCCGTAGCGACGCAGCATGGGCCCAGCCACTGGACCGACGAGGTCAAGCTCGGCGGTGATATCGATCCGGACCCAGTCCTCGAGGCCGATATGGCGCACCACCATGTCCTGCCACGCGTTCTCATCGGCGTCGGGTATGCCGGGAAACCGGTAGGTCGCGGGAATGGGCAACGGCAGCCCGTGACGACGCGCCACGCCCGCCGCCGCCGCGAGCAGCCCGGCCGAGTCGCGCCCGCCAGAGAAGGCGATGACGCACGGAGGACGCTGCAGCGACCGCAGGAGCACGTGCTCGAGCACGCCGGGAAGCTGAGACGCAGCGACGGCCCGGCGTCGGAGCGGTGCACGGGTCCGGTCCATGCCCGAGACGATGCTCGTGGCCAGTTCGATCCCCTGCATCACATACGGCACTCCATCGTCCTCGGGGATGGGCCCGTCAGGAAAGCGCAGCCCGCTCACGGCACTCGCCCTATCCCAAGACGTCGTTCCGCGGCGTGGACCGCGCGTCGACGCCGTAGGCCGATACCTGGAGGGTGAACAGGTTGGCGTAGGTGTCGCCCGCGGCCATGAGCTCGAGATGGGAGCCGTGCTCCACGATCCGGCCGCGGTCGAGCACATAGATGTGGTCGGCCATGCGCACGCTGGCGAAGCGATGTGAGATCAGGACCACGGTGCGTCCGGCGAACAGCTCACGCACCCGGGAGAAGAGCTCGACCTCGGAGCGGGGGTCCAGCGACGCGGTGGGCTCGTCCAGGATGATGAGGCGGGCATCGCGCAGAAACGCCCGCGCCAGCGCCACCCGCTGCCATTGCCCGCCCGAGAGGTCGACGCCGCCGTAGAACTCGGGTCCGAGCATCGTCTGATAGCCCTCGGGCAGCTCCGACAGGAACTCGTGCGCCCCGGCCGACTTGGCCGCGGCCACGATCGCCTCCTCGTCGTCGACCAGGCGCCCGTTGCCGAAGCCGATGTTCTCCCCCGCCGATAGCTGGTAGTGCACGAAGTCCTGGAACAGGATCGCGATGTGGGCCCGCAGCTGGGCCTGGTCAAACTGCGCGATGTCCACGCCGTCCCACAGGACCGATCCCGAGGCCGGCGAGTACAAGCCGGCCAGGATCTTGGCCAACGTCGTCTTCCCCGACCCGTTCTCGCCGACCAGCGCGATGACGTGGCCCTCGGGTAGCTCCACCGAGACATCGTGCAGCGCGGCCTCGCTCCGGCTGGGATAGGTGAAGTTCACGTCGCGAGCGCGGATGGTGCCGAAGTGCTCCGGTACCGGCCTGTCGCCGCGCGCGGAGGTCACCTGCGGCAAGAGATCGACGAAGCTCGTGAAGTCCGTGATGAACAGCGAGCTCTCATACAGCGAGCCCGCCGACAGCGCCAGCCCCTGGAGCTGTGAGCTGAGCAGAAGGATTCCACCGGCGGCGGCGCCCGCACCCGCGAGCGAGAGGCGCCCGTCGGAGATGAAGGCGATGATCAACCCGAGAGCGCCACCGATGAGCAGGGCGGTCAGCGCGGCTCCGGCCACCGACTGGCGAATGCGCCGCCGCACCACGTCACGGAGCGCCGAGATGCGCAGCTCGTAGAGATCCGCGAAGCGCCGCGACAGGAATCCGCCCGCGTCATAGGCTCGCACCTCCTTGGCGGTGTCCTTGTTGGTGAGCACCACCTGCAGGTACAGGCGCCGGCGGTCGCGTTCGGTCTGCTCGAACGCATAGCGGTACATCCCCTTGCTCGCGGCGACGGTGGCCAGCCAGATGGGCACGAACGCCACGACTACGACGAGCAGGAGCAGCGGCTGGATGGCCAGCAGCGCTATTCCCACGCCGATCGCCGACAGCAGCCCGCCGACCACGCCGAGGAGCCCGGTGGTCATCTGCACCGGGCGGACCGACGCGTTGACCACCGCTCGTTGTTGGCGGTCATGGAAGGCCGGCATATCGAAGGAGAGCAGATCCACCGCGGTGGAGATCTCGATCACGCGGGTGGTCGCGTAACGTGCCACCAATTCGCCGAGGGTGCGCTGGACCTCGTTGCGGGCCGCGTTGCAGACCCCGATGATCCCGATGATCACGGCAAGGATCGCAATGTCGGGCACCGCCGCGGCGTAGCCGTGCTGTTCGCCGCTCAGGATGTGCTCAAGTAGGTTGCGTGAGACCAGGAGCTGCGCGCCGAGGCCGACGCTGGAGACAAGCTGGAGTCCGGACGTGATGAGCAGCTCGCGCGGGGCCGCGCGCCACACCAGGGCCACCGCGCCCCCGATGAGTCCAGGCAGCTGGCGCAGGCGCCGCCGCTGGGGCGCCGACAGGGCCTCGTCGAGACGGAACTCGCCTCGCGCCGGCGCGTCGGCCGGCTCCTGTCGACTCGCTTCTAGCATCCCGCGGATAATGATCCGGAGTGCCGTGGCACGCGTGCAAGTATGAGATGGCGGCTGCAGGCGTGGTGGCACCGGGGGGTGCGGTATGCCTTTCGGGCGCTGCGCAGGGCAGGTGGGCCGCCCTGGCGCCGCTTCCGACCCGCGGTGTTCGTGTGGCTGGACGCGGGCCTGGTGGACGTGCGCCGGGGACTGGCCACCGAGGGGCTCAACGCGGGTTCGAGGCTGTCCGACCCCCCATACGCCGCACCGTGGCTTACGGGGCTGGTCGCCGCTCGGCTCACGATGCAGCACGCCACGTGCTTAGAACGGTCAGTGATCATGCAACGGTGGCTGATAGCGGTCGGTCAGCCCCATGATCTACTCATCGGCGTCAAGTCTCCGCGTGAGACGACAATTGCCCATGCGTGGCTGGACCACGAGGACTCGCGTGGGCACCACGTCCTCATACGCCTGCCCCCGGATAGCGCTCCCGGCAGCCGCTGATCGCCCTGGCCGGCAGGCAGGCCGGCCGGCACGGACGACGGTCAGCGACTCACTGCCCGTTGCGCCCGAGGATGTAGGGGATAGTGCGCAGGAGGATCTTCATATCCAGCCAGATCGACCAGTTCGCCCCGTACAGATAGTCGATCTTGACCATCTCGTGCATCGGGATCCGAGCCGAGCCGAAGATCTGCCAAAGACCGGTCATGCCGGGCTTCACGGCGAGGCGCCGGCGCTGCCAGCCCTCGATGAGCGCGTCCTCATCGGGCACGAGCGGACGAGGCCCGACCAAGCTCATCTCGCCGCGCAGGGCGTTGAGCAACTGCGGCAGCTCGTCGAGCGAGGTGCGGCGTATCAGCCTGCCGACGCGCGTGACGCGGGGGTCGTCCTCGATCTTGAAGAGGCCACCCTCTGCCTCGTTCAGCCCGCGGAGCGCCTCCTTGGCGACATCGGCGTCGACGACCATCGACCGGAACTTGAGCATCTTGAAGACCTCGCCCTGTCGTCCGATGCGTTTCTGGGAGAAGAACACCGGGCCCCGGCTCGTGAGCTTCACGGCGAGCGCCAGCATGACGAACAGCGGGAGCAGGACGACCATCAGCAGGCCCGCGCCGATCACGTCCGTGATGCGTTTGAGCGTCTCCGAGGACCGCGTTAGACCGAAATGGCGCACGCCGAGCAGCCACATCCCGTTGACGTCATCAAAGCTCGACGACGACCCCACGACCTCCAGCAGCCGCGGCAGCACGCTGACCTTGACCCCGAGGGCTTTGATCACCCGGATCGCGTCCAGGATCTCCTCCTCGCCATCATGGCCCGGAGCGATGATCACCCGCTCCACCGCTTGGGCGCCGACGATCCCCACCAGTGACCGGAAGTCTCCGAGCTTGACCGGCGCGCGGCCTACGGCGCGGTCGTCAGGCTCGCGAGGATCGATCGAAACGCGGCCGACCACCACCGCGTTCGTAGACCGGGCGTCCGCGAGCTTGTCGGCGATCCGGCGTGCGTTGGCGGCGCTACCCAGCACGATGCAGCGCTCCTGGGATGTCACAGCGAGTACGCCCGCCCTGACCGACAGCCGGCCAAGCGTCATGAGGCAGAAGCTGCAAAGGGTGAGGGTGAAGACCTGGGGTCGCGTGAGATAGCCGTGGAGCACGACCGTCTCGGTCAGCCACGTGGTGAGCGCCAACATGACCGAGAGGTACAGGATCTGTGGCATCTCATCGAGCGTTGACTTGCGCAACAGATGCTGATCGCGGTCGTAGAGGCCGATCACCTTGCTGGCCAGCAACACGAACGGCGCCACCAGCACGGTCCACGGCGAGAGCGTGGTGTGGTCCCCGTGAACGGCGTACACGGCAATGAGCAAGGCGACGTACGCGGCGGTGACGTCGACGACGCCCAGCACGCGTCGCTGTAAGGCATCGCGCCGGAGCAGTGCGGGGACGCCGGGAACATCCTCGGGGCGTTCGAGGCGCCGCACCGACTCCCAGATCGGGGAGATGTCCGAACGGGGAACGGCGCGCCGCGTTGCACCGAGGTCGACCTTGCCATGGCCACGCCGCCACAGCGATCGCGGCTGCGACTGGCCCCCTGTACGGTCGCGCGACTGCGCGACCTTAACGTTCTCGGGCTTTGCCATGGTCAGGTACGCCTTCGCGAGGCCCGTGGCTTTGCGCCGCCTCTGCGCTGCCTCTTCGCTTCTGCGCTCAAGCGTCCTCTGCTCCAGTTGTCGAGATACTCGATCGGGTGCAGGTACTCAATCGGTCCGCTACACCGGTCACTCGACCGGTGCACATAACTCAGGTCCGAACGGCACGGCAAGCTCGGACCACCATCTCTTTCAACAGTCACCTGTACCGAAGGTTGCGCTGTGACCATTTTGTGCTTTTGTCAGGGTTCGTACGTCAGGGTTTCGTACGGTGCTGCACGATGGAGGCCCGGCCATGCCAAGGCCTGGCATTGCTCAAATACCCTCCACTACAAACTGTGAGTGCACCCGGACGGGCGCAACCGCTGCTCATGGTTTGACCCCACGGCTAAGGGCCATCCCGAACCATCAGGTGGACGAAGGCTTTGACTTCAGGGACTCGCCGCTTCCCCGAGCGACAGCGCGAGATCCCAGGTTCTTTAACCGCTACGTATACGTCTAGCACACGCCAGCGCAATGGACAATCGTCTGAGAGGAATCAGGCCTCGTTCGGGCCCAGTAATAGCACAGGAACCCGGAGTTTCGGCAAGATTAGTTGCTTTGGGAGGCGTTATGTTCACCTGATGAACACGTGACCCTCACGGTTTCTTGGAACGTTCCCCACCTTTGTGGCAGAGGTGACAATCAAATCCCCGAACGGTCATGGTGGCCCGTAAAGACGCCGGTTGCCGGCTCAGTTCGGCGAGATCCCGAAGTGCGGGACGGCCCACCCGACGATCTTCTGGAACGCCGGGGCGGCCACCGACCCGCCGTAGATGGAGCCCTGGGGCTCATCCACCATCACCGCGACCACGAGCTTGGGGGCGCTGGCCGGCACCATGCCGATGAACGATGCGATGTACTCGCTGCTGGAGTACTTGCCGTCGACCACGACGTTGGCCGTTCCCGTCTTGCCCGCCAGGTCAAAGCCCGGGATGGCCGCACCCGAGGCGGTCCCGCCATCGGCTAGGACACCGCGGAGCATGTCGCGGACCGAGGCCGCCGTGCTGGCCGAGATGATGCGATGGCCCGCGGGCAGTGCCTGGGCCTTGCCGCCGATCGCCGCGACGATGTGAGGCGAACGCAGGATCCCGCCGTTGGCAATCGCCGAATACGCGGTGGCCATCTGGATCGGCGTCACGGACTCCCCCTGCCCCATCGGCAGATTGCCCATCGACGAGCCGGAGTACTGGGACGGCTGGAGCACGATCCCGGTCTGCTCGCCCGGGAGGCCGGAGCCGGTGGTCGAGCCGAAGCCGAACCTGCGCACCCAATAGTTGAAGCGGCTGGCGCCGAGGCGCATGCCGATCAGGTCCGCGCCGATGTTGCTGGAGACCTTGAGGATCTGAGCGGTGGTGAGCGTTTCCCAGCCATGGGCCTCGGCGTCTGAGATCTGGCGATCGGCGACCTGAAGCTTGGGCGGAATGTTGAACGGGGTATTCGGCGTGACGACGCCGTCTTGGAGGGCCCCGGAGACCGTGATCGCCTTGAACGTCGAGCCCGGCTCGTAGCTGTCCTCCACAGCATGGTCCCGATCGGCGGCGGTGCGCACGGCGTTGGGGTCGTTGGCGTTGACGCGCGGCCAGTTGGCCAGGGCCAGGACGGCGCCGGTGTCCGGGTTCATCGCGATCGCGGTGGCGGCGCGCGGCTGGTACTGCTCGCCGACGCCCGCCAGCACCTGCTCCACCTCGTTCTGCAGCCCGGAGTCGATCGTCAGCTGCAGCGACCTGCCGGACTGCATCGGGCGGACCTCGTCGATCGAGATCGGCTGGTGGATGGCGTCGTTGACGATCCTCCGCTCTCCCGCGGTGCCCGAGAGGACCGAGTTGTATCGGTACTCCAGGCCGGAGTCGCCGGCGCCCGAGGAGTACACGCCGCCGAGTATCTGCGCTGCGGTCCAGTCGCGCGGATACACCCGCTTGACGTCGGGAATGCTCGTGACCCCGTTGATCGGCTTGCCGCCGAACTTGAGCGCCAGGATCGCCTGGGCGGTCGCCGGCGTGACCTCATGGGCCACGACGACGTACCCCGTGTGCGGCTTGGTGATGGCGGTGAGGACCTTGAGCACGGGCATGTGCAGCAGCGGCGCCATCGTCTGCGCCATGACCATCGGCTGGGCGCGCCTGATCAGATATGGATCGGCGATGACATCGGCCGCCGACTCCGACAGCGCCAGCTGCACCCCGTTGCGATCCGTGATCGCCCCCCGGGTCGCCGGAATCGGCACATTGGTGATCTGCTGGCTGACGGCGGCCTGCTGCAGAGTGTCGGCCCTCACCACCCCGAGATACACGGCGCGGACGACCGCTACCGCAAGCAGCGACAGGAATGCGACGAAGATCAACCCGACCCGCCGGTCGATCGCCACCATCGCTGCGCCCTCCTACCCGCCGACCGGGGTCGCGCCCGCCCCGCCGCTGGACGAGGAGCCGGACTGATCGGTTGTGCCGGCGGAGGCGGTCGGGGTCGACGACGTGGTCGGGGCGGCCGGGGTGGTCGCGGCGCTCTGCGGCGTGCTCGCGCCGGCGGTGGCCGTGGTGCCCGCCGACGTCGTCCCCGCGGCGGTGGTGCCCGCGGACGTCGTCCCCGCGGCGGACGAATCGGCGGCGGTCCCCGCGGACGTGTCGGCGGTGGTCCCCGCCGTGTCGGCCGTCGAGGCGGACCCCGTCGGTGCGCCGGTGGACGCCAGGCCGACGCCGGTGTTGACCGTCGTGCCCTGTGGGGCCGCGGCGGCGCCGATCGTGGGCAACTGGGCCAGGAAGTCCGTGGAATTGGGGGCGTGGATGCTGCTCAGGGCCCGCTGCGTGCTGCCGGCTCCGGTCCCGACGAACCTGAGCTGCTCAGGGCTGGGCATCAGCATGCCCAGCTGCGCGGCGATCCGCTCGATGCGCTGATCGTCGGAGAGCCGGGAGACGCCGGCGCGCAGGAGTTCGTTCTGGGCCTGGAGCGCGGAGCCGCGTTCCAAGGAGCGGCCGATCCCCGCGTTGAGCTTGAGGACCTCCACCTGCATGAAGACGATCCCGGCGAGGAGCACGCCGAGCAACGGGATCCACACGCGCCCGCGAATGATCCGGTCGAGCAGGACGTGATCGGGCAGCGCACGGAGATAGCCGGCGGTCCGCAGGCCCCATGGCGCCCTGGTGGCGGACCGGGCGCCCCGGCGCGATCGGGAAGGGCGCGAACGCGGCGGCGACGTGCGCTCACGCGCGGGGGCGGTGCGCTCGCGCGTCGGGCGGGTTCTCCCAGGGGCGGGGACGGCAATGACCCCGCTGGCGGTGGCCCCGCCCGCCGGTCCTGAGACGCGGCGGGGCGCCGTCGGCGCCACCGGGCGGCGGACGTTGGAGCGATGGCCCGAGCCACGAGTCGCGGACGGCCGTGACGAGCCGTCCGGGCGTGGCTTCTTCGTGCCACCGCGGGCGGCGGGGGTGAGCGCGGATGGCGTCATGTGCGTGCAACCTCCAGCTTGCGAGCGGCGCGCAGGTGCGCTGACCTGGATCGGGGATTGGCCGCGACTTCGCCCGGTGTAGGCGCCACGGCGCGACGGGTGAGGAGCTCGGCCTCCGGCTGGCGTCCGCAGACGCAGATCGGCAGCTCCGGCGGGCAGACACAGCCGCGTGCCCGCGCGGCGAGGAAGCGCTTGACCAGCCGGTCCTCCAGGGAGTGGAAGGAGATCGCGGCCATTCGCCCGCCGGTCCCGAGCAGGTCCCAGGCGATGGGCAGCGCCTCCTCCAGTTGCATCAGCTCGTCGTTGACGGCGATACGCAGCGCCTGGAAGGTCCGCTTGGCGGGATGGCCGCCGGCGAACTGGGCCGGAATCGGGACGGCGGTCTTGATCGCATCCACCAGCTGCTGGGTCGAGGCGAACTCGTGGCGTCGCCGCTCGCGTCCGATGGCACGGGCGATCTGGGAGGAGTAGCGCTCCTCGCCGTACTCGCGCAGCAGGCGAGCCAGCCGCCGCTCGTCCCAGGTGTTGACGACCTCGGCGGCGGTGAGTGGCTGCTCTGGATCCATGCGCATGTCCAGTGGGGCGTCATACGCGTACGAGAAGCCGCGCTCCCACGTGTCCACCTGCATGGAGGACATGCCCAGATCCAGGTAGACGAGGTCGGCGGTCAGCCGCTCCTGGCGCAGCTCGTGCAAAGCGGTGACGAAGTCGGCGCGGATGAAGCGGGTCTCGCACTGGACCTCGGCGGCCAGCGCGGCGAAGCGCTCCTCCGCGAGCGGGTCGCGGTCGACGCCGATCAGGGTTCCGGCGGGGCCGAGCCGGTCAGCGATGAGCCGGGCGTGACCCCCGCCGCCGACGGTGCAATCGACGGCCGTCTCCCCCGGGCGCGGATCGACGAGCTCGATCAATTCGCCCGCGAGGACCGGGATGTGCGTCTTGGTCATGTCAAGAAGTGTTGCCAAGGCTCGCTGCGAGGTCGGGGATACGGGTCAGGACGTCCGCGAAGTTCTGTGCGTGGCGGGCGCGGTCCCAGACCTCCAGGCACTCACCGGAGCCGGTGACCACGACCTCCTTGCTGAGGCCGGCGTACTCGAGGAGTGGGGTCGGGATCATCACGCGGTTGGCGGCGTCGAGCTCGGTGTCAAAGGAGGCGTTGAAGAAGAAGCGCTTCAGCTCGCGGGCTGTCGGCTCGAACGGGTTGAGGTCGGCCAGCGCGCTCCGGGTGAACTCGTCGTAGGCGTCGGCCGTCCAGATGGCCACCGTGCGGGGTGCGCCCGTCTCGACCTCGTGCGACGGAGCCAGCACCACCCCGGTGGCCAGCGCTGCGCGGAACTTCGCCGGAATGGTCAGCCGGTGCTTCGCGTCGAGCGCGTGTTCGAAGGTTCCGCGGAAGGTCAAAGGAGGTCATACAAGGTCTTGAAAGCTCAAAACCCGGGTGGCTGGGTGGGAGGAGCCCTGCCACCCGGGTTCCGGAAGCGACGCCCACAGTATCCCACTCTCTCCCACAATGCAACCCAAATGGCACCTGTTGCCCCACAATCTGGCCTACCCCCTCCCTCGACCACGCCAATCCCTCGCCGTCACGGGCGATTCGGGGTGGGACGGGGCGCGACGGAGGCTCGTGCAGCCGTGCAGGAAGGCGTGCAGTCCGGCGTTCTGCGGACCGCGCTTGCAATTCGCGCGTAGTTCCGTCCGCGGGGTGTGCTCGGATGGCGGGGCGCGCGGGCGGTAGTTCCGGCTGCGCGAGAGGTCGAACGCGTGCGTGTATGGATGTACGGCGTCAGTCCGCGGAGCCCTGCCCCGGCAGGGCCAGGGGGAGCTGCAGCACCAGGCGGGCTCCGTGCTGTGACGGCGCGGAGATCAGTGCGCCGCCGTGTGCCTGGGCCACGTCGGCGGCGATGGCCAGGCCACGGCCGCGGGTCCCCCGCCCCCGGCGCGGGGGTCGCCTGAGCTCCGCGACCGCCCGCGGCAGTCCCGGCCCGTGATCGGAGACCTCGATGCGCACGGTCGTGCCGCACACGGCTACCTCGACCCCGACCGGTCCTCGCCCGTGCTCGACGGCGTTGGCGACGAGATTGCCCAGCGCCTGAGCCAGCCGCAGCCGGTCTCCCCACACGGCCGCCTCCTCCCCACTCCATTCCACCCTGACGCTGCTGCCGGCCGCTGCGGCAGTCGCCTGCCACGCCTCGCCGCACTCAGCCGCGACCTGCCGGACGTCGACGCGATCAAGCCGCCACAGCCTTCGGGCGCCGCCTCCCGCGCCCGACAGATCGTCGAGCGCGAGCGCCGCCCGGCCCAGTTCGGTGTCGATCGCCCGCAGGCGTACCGGTGAGGGCAGCTCGTCTCCCGCCGGAGCGGCGAGGCCCAGCCGCGCGGCCGCCAAGGGCCCGCGCAGCTCGTGACACGCGCGCGCGACGGCCTCCATCCGGTCGCCGTGGAGCCGCACGACGCTCACCGCGAGGGCGCCGACCAGGCCCGCGGCCACCCAGCCGGCGATGGCCACGGCCCCGCTCACCACGTCGACCTCCCCCCATCCAGCAGGCGGTAGCCGATTCCCCACACGTTGACCACGAACCGCTGGCGGCCGCAGCTGAGCTTGCGCCGCAGGCGGGAGGCGTGCGAGTCCAGCGTGCGCGTCGCCCCGACCGACTGAAAGCCCCACACCTCGGAGAGGAGCTCCGCGCGCGTGAACACCCGTGTCGGTTCGGTGGCCAGCCGCAGCGCCAGGGCGAACTCCTTGTTGGTGAGACGGACCGCCTCCCCGTCCACCCAGGCATCGCGCGACATCGGGTCGAGCTCCAGGGCGCCGACCCGCATGCGTCCCAGACGCGGCCGCGCCCGAGCACGGCGCAGGAGGGCGTCCAGCCGGCCGCGGAGCTCGCCGTAGCTGAAGGGCTTGACGAGGTAGTCGTCGGTGCCGCGTTCGAAGCCACGGATGCGATCGAGCTCGCCGCCGCGGCCCGTGAGGATGAGCACGGGCAGGCGGGAGTCCAGGCGGCCGCCCCGGCTCGCTGACGCGCGGACCTCGCTGAGCAACTCGAGCCCGTCGCGGTCGGGCAGCCCCAGATCGATGATGACGAGCTCCGGCGAGCCCGCCGCGATCAGGCGCAGCCCCTCCGCGGCGGTGCCGGCCTCGATCGGCTCATAGCCGTCGGCGGCCAGGTTGTCGGCCAGGAACCGGCGCGTGGCGGAGTGGTCCTCTACGATGAGGATTGTTGGTGGATCCGGCTCCATATAGTTAAGAGCCTCGAGCCGGACCCTTTCCACCCCCCTCTGACTGCAACATCCAATTCAGGGGTGCCGTCAGAGCAGGATTCGCCCATATGATGCCGACGCGATGTACCGACGCGGCAACTACAGCTCGGGCGACGACTTCGTGCTCGAGTACGGCGAACTGCGGTTCACGTTCAACGAACGCGACTTCCGCGAGCGCTGCGAGCAGTCGGCCCGGAAGCTCGGCTTCATCAGCGGTGCCGTCGAGGAGGACGAGGCCGAGGACCTCATCAACCTCGTCGTCAACGGCGAGGTGACCGATCCCGCATCGGCGCTGGGCGAGCACGTCAACGAGTGCTGGGCCGAGCTGGTGGGCCCCTCCGAGCGCTCGCTGGTCCACTGGCTGCGACGGCTGATCTTCCGCGGCGCGTGGCTGGACCAGCGCGTCAAGGAAGGGGAGCTGGACATCGCCTTCGACGACGACACCTCTGCGTTCGTCTACGTCCAGCCCGATCGCGGCGGCGAGCCGATCGAGCTCGCGCCCGAGCCCAGCTGGAATCGCGTCGCCTACCAGCGACGCTGACCTACCTCTCGGCGCGGACCAGTCCGCCGGGGGCGCCGCCTACCCCCCAGCCCCTACCAGCCCGGCCACGTCCTGATCCTTGGGCGCGGGGTTGTCCAGCAGCAGCCGCGGGACGGTGACGAGCTTGTAGCCGCGCTTGCGCAGGGCCCTGACGATGAGCGGGAGGGCAGCCACCGTCTGCGACCGGTCGCCCCCCGCATCGTGCAGCAGGATGATCGCTCCCGGCTCCAGCCCGGCCAATGCGCGCTGCACGATGACCTTGACGCCGGGGCGCTCGTAGTCGTCGGTGTCCACTGACCAGAGCACCATCAGCATCTTGTACTTGCGCAGGAGGGCCAGGGTGGTGTGGTTCCACACCCCATAGGGCGGCCGGAACATCCGCGGAAACGGGGCGCCGTAGTTGCCGATCGCGGCGGAGTCCTGGAGCAGTTGGGTCAGCTGGGCCTTGCGCTTGAGCTGAGACATCGGCTGATGGGACTCGGTGTGGTCGCCGATGGGGTAGCCGCGAGCGACGATCTGGGCGGTCGCGGCGGAGAAGTAGCGCTCCTCGATCCCCACCTCGAAGAAGGTCGCCGGCACGTGCTCGCGGACCAGGATGCGCAGGATGTCCGGCGTGTAGGGGCCCGGCCCGTCATCGAAGGTGAGCGCCACCTCCTTGTGCTGCGAGCCGGCGGCGCGAACGAATGGCGTGTAGGAGAGCGTCCGGGTGATCGCCTGGTTCTCCGCACGCTGCTCATCGACCACGAATGACCCCGCGCCTCCGCTGGCCAGCGTCTTGATGCGCCGGAAGTAGCCATTGGACACCACCGGCGCCCGATGGGCCGGGACGTGTGAGCCCGAGGAGACCGCGCCGACCACGAGCCCGGCGATGAGCGCCGCCGCGGCGGTAGCCGCCAAAGCGGCGACGGCTCGCCGACGGCGGTGCTGGGGCGCCACCGGGCCGCGCGGGCCGTCGCCCGAGGCGCGGCGGCGGCCTCCGGAGCCGACGGGGCGGTCGCCGGAGGCGCGCGGGCGCAGGCCCGGCTCCGGCCCTTCCTGGAGTGTCGAGTAGGCGTCGTCCATCGCGTGTCCCCGGCAGACATGATGCCGGGTGAAGCCGGCCGTCGCTGCTGATGCAACGCGGCGCCCGTGGTTCACCGGGGCAGGCGGCGGCCGGTTTCGCGCCGCCGCCCTCCGCCGGGGCGATTACGCTGCGTGCGCCATGAGTCCCACCATCTGGCTGGTCATCCCCACCTACAACGAGGCCGACAACGTGCGCAACATCGTCGCGGCGGCCGCCGCCGAGCTCGAGCGCGCGGCTCCGCGGGATCACCGGATCCTGATTGTGGATGACAACTCGCCCGACGGGACCGGCGCGATCGCCGACGAGCTCGCCGCCGAATCCGACTCGGTGGAGGTGCTGCACCGGCCGGGCAAGAGCGGCCTCGGCCAGGCCTATCTGGCCGGCTTCGCCCGAGCGCTGTCCGGCGGCGCCCAGCTGGTGATCGAGATGGACGCCGACTTCTCCCACAACCCCCGCTACCTCCCCGAGCTCCTCGCCGCCGCCGAGGATGCCGATCTCGTGCTCGGCAGCCGCTACGTGCCGGGCGGCGGGGTGCGCGACTGGGGCCTGCTCCGACGGCTCGTCAGCCGCGGTGGGGGCAGCTACGCGCGGCGCATCCTCGGCGTGCAGGTACGGGACCTGACCGGTGGCTTCAAATGCATCCGGCGCGAAGTCCTGGAGGCCATCGACCTCCCCAGCGTCCGGGCCGAGGGCTACGTCTTCCAGATCGAGGTCACCTACCGGGCGCTGCTGGCCGGCTTTCGCGTGCGCGAGATACCGATCGTGTTCGCAGACCGTGCCGTGGGTAGCTCCAAGATGTCCACCCGAATCGCCGTCGAGGCGATGCTGCTGGTGCCTGTTATGAAACGCACGGCGCCGGCGGCCCTCGCCCGGGCCGGCGTAGCGCGTGCCCCGACGCTCAATTAATAAGATCCCAATGTTGCTCAAACCGCACCAGGTCCGGGTCCGGGCATCCTGAACAGAATGAGTGCCACCAGCCCACGGAGCGCGACGCCACCGGGCGGTCGCTATGACGTCCTGGCGGGCGAGCTGGGCGTCATCCCGGACGCCGGCGAGCAGCTTCTGCCCACCGCCGACGTCACGCCGACCGCCGAGGCCGCCCCCGCCGCTGAGGTCACGGTCGCAGTCGACGTGGGTGTCGTGCTGCCGCCGGTCCCCACCGTGGCGCTGCCCCCGGCTCCCGCCGCGGCGCTGCCCCCGGCCCCCGCCGCGGCAATTCCGCCCACCCCTACGATCGAGCGTGACCTCGCCGCCGACCGGCGCCTGAGCCGGCGCGGGCTGACTGCTCTGGGCGGGGTCGTGGCCGGCGCCGCGCTGATCGCGGTGGCGGCAGCGCACACCGAGTCACTGCTCCCCGAGTCGATCCGCCCCGTCCCGGCGTCGCTGGCCGGCGCATTCGGCTCCCTGTTCCTCAACCTGCACGTCGGCGGGGCGATCGCGGCACTGGTGCTGCTGTTCATCTCCTACGCCGCGGTCGTCGCCCTGTCCGGGCAACTGTCGGCGCGGGTGGTTCTGACGGCCATCGTCGCCGTACACGCCGTCGTGCTCCTGGCCCCGCCGCTGGCCTCCACCGACGTCTTCAGCTACCAGGCGTACGCGCGGATGGGCGCGGTCTACGGGATCAACCCCTACACGCACGGTCCCTACGCCAACAGCCCAGACCCCGTCTTCCAGTACGTCGGGGCCAAATGGTCAACCATCCCGAGCGCCTATGGGCCCGTGTTCACGGTCTTCAGCTACCTGCTGGCGCCGCTGACGATCGCCACCAGCGCCTACGCCTACAAATCGATCGCGGCCGTGGCCAGCCTCGCCCTGGTGGCCGTGGTGTGGCGCTGCGCCCGGCTGCGCGGCGCCGACCCCGTCAAGGCGGCTGCCCTCGTCGGCCTCAATCCGCTGCTCGTGATCTACGGGGTCGGCGGCGGCCACAACGACCTGCTGATGCTGCTGGCGATGGTCGGCGGCGTCTACGCCATCCTCGCCTCTCGGGAACGGGTGGGCGGCGCGCTGACCGTGCTGGCGATCGGCGTCAAGCTCACCGCCGGCCTCGTCCTCCCCTTCGCCCTCGCCGCCGGCGGGTCGGGCCCCCGCACCCGAGACGGCCGCCGTCGCCTGGCGCTGGGGGCCGGCATTGGGCTCGCCGCCCTCGCCGCGCTGAGCTTCGGCGTGTTCGGCGCCGGGTCGGTCCACATGCTGGGAGCCGTCATCAAGAGCCAGAGCGAGGGCGACTGGCTGAGCATCCCGGGTGTGATCTCCTCCAAGCTGGGCATGCCGGGCGTCGGGCGCGTCGCCGGCTTCGTGCTCGCCGGCGCGTTCGGGCTCACCCTGTTCTGGCTGCTGCGGCGAGTGTGGCGGGGCCAGATGGACTGGATCGCCGGCGCCGGCTGGGCGATGCTCGCGATGCTCGTCGCCTCGAGCTCGCTGCTGCCGTGGTATGTCGCCTGGCTGCTGCCCCTGGCGGCGCTGGGACGCGATCGCCGCCTGGCTACGACGGCGATCGTCTTCACCGGCATCGTCCAGGGGATCACCCTGCTCGGCTACATCCCGCACGGGTTCCTGTAACGAAATGGGGTACCGAGCCCGTACGATGCAGCCATGAGCGACGCGCCGACAGCGTTTGACGGGGCGCCTCGCGAGCTGTCGCTGGTCAGTGTTGTGGCGCCCGTCTACAACGAGGACGCCACGATCGAGGAGTTTCACGCGCGCGTCTGCGCGGCCCTGGACGCGTTGCCCTTCGAGCTGGTCCTCGTCGACGACGGTTCCACGGACGGGACCCCGATGAAGCTCGAGTCGCTCGCCGAGCACGACCCTCGGGTGCGCGTCGTCTACCTGTCCCGGAACTTCGGCCATCAGACGGCGCTCACCGCCGGCCTCGACCACGCCCGCGGCGACGCCGTCGTGATGCTCGATGCCGATCTCCAGGACCCGCCGGAGGTGATCACGACGATGCTCGATCACTGGCGGGCCGGGTGCGATGTCGTCTACGCCGTACGCGAGCAGCGCGACGGCGAGTCGCGTTTCAAGCTGAGCACGGCGCGCTGGTTCTACCGGCTGTTCGACAAGCTCGCCCAGGTCGAGCTCCAGCACAACTCCGGGGACTTCCGCCTGCTGGATCGCCGCCCGCTCGACGCCCTGCTGTCGATGCGCGAGCGCAATCGATTCCTACGCGGGATGACGGTCTGGGTCGGCTACACGCAGGCGGCCGTGCCCTACCACCGGGACTCGCGCTACGCCGGCGAGACCAAGTACACGCTCCCACGCATGCTCCGATTCTCCCTGGACGCGATCTCGTCGTTCTCGCACCGTCCGCTGCAGCTGGCCACCCTGCTGGGATTCATCATCTCGACGCTGGCCTTCGTCGCCATTCCCGTCGTGGTCGTCCTGCGCATCCTCGGCTCCTACCTGCCGGGGTTCAGCGCGATCACCATCCTCATCCTGCTGCTCGGCGGGATCGAGCTGATCGCGATCGGGATCATCGGCGAGTACGTCGGGCGCATCTACGACGAGGTCAAGGGACGGCCGCTGTACCTGGTCAGGGCGCGGCGCAACATGCCCGACGGCGGCATCGAGCTGGGCGCCTCCTCCCTGCCGCCGGTCCATGCGCTGCCGCCCCGCGGCGGCGGCGAGCCTAGCCGCCCGCTGGACTAGGTCCGACCGACGGGTTCGAGCGCCCGTCGGGCTGGCCCCCCGCCGCCCGGCGCAGCTGGCGCACCTCGCCCGGCGCGCGGTCGTCGGCCTCATCGGCGACGACTTCGAGCGCTCTGATGCGTGTCGAGAGGCCCCGGATGGCGTCGGCCACCGGGTCGGGCAGGTGGATCCAGTCGGTGTCGGGGCCCTCGGGGCGCCGGCCCTCGACGCGGACCGGGTGTCCCGGATTGCCCACCACGGTGGAGTTGGGCGGGACGTCGTGGATGACGACGCTGTTGGCCCCGATCTTGGCTCCGTGGCCGACGGTGATGGGGCCTAGGAGCTTGGCTCCGGAGCCGATGGTGACGTTGTCCTGCACGGTCGGATGGCGCTTGCCGGTGGCAAAGCCGGTCCCGCCGAGCGTGACCCCCTGGTACATCGTG
Source organism: uncultured Actinomycetota bacterium (assembly GCA_963758035.1). Classification (GTDB taxonomy): domain Bacteria; phylum Actinomycetota; class Thermoleophilia; order Solirubrobacterales; family Solirubrobacteraceae; genus Palsa-465. The sequence goes on along the minus strand of CAVWTW010000006.1, from coordinate 934,842 downwards.
ACGTCGTCGCCGATCGCCGCCGTCTCGCCGATGACCACTCCCATCCCGTGGTCGATGAAGAACCCGTTGCCGATCTCCGCCGCGGGGTGGATCTCGATCCCGGTCACCGCGCGCGCCAGAGCGGCGATCAGCCGCGGGGCGACTGGGACGCGCGCCGCGTAGAGAGCGTGGGCGACCCGATGGGCGAGCAGGGCGTGAACGCCGGGCCAGGCGGCGAGGATCTCAAACGAGCGCACGCCGCGCGCGGCCGGATCGCGACTCTTGGCGGCCGCCACGTCACGCCGGATCTCCGCCGCGGTTCCCGCGATCAGGCCGAGGCCGAACATGGAAGAAAGGCTACCGACGGCGAGTCGCCGACTTGTCAGGGGGCGAAGAACGGCGTCGAGACATACCGTTCTCCGGAGTCAGGCAGGATGGTCGCGATCCGGGCACCGCGCGACTCGGGCCGAGCCGCGATCTGGAGAACGGCCCACACGGCGGCTCCGCAGGAGATCCCCGCCAGCACGCCCTCACGGCGGGCCAATAGGCGAGCCGTCTCGATGGCATCTTCGTCCTCGACAGGGATCACCTCATCGAGCAGTTCGCGGTTGAGCACGGCCGGAATGAAACCGGCTCCGATTCCCTGAATCTTGTGCGGACCAGGGGCCCTGCCCGAGAGCACCGCTGAGTTGCGCGGCTCGACGGCCACGATTCGGCAGCGCGGGTTGCGCTCCCTGAGCACCTCCCCGACTCCCGTTACGGTCCCACCCGTGCCGACACCGGCAACGAACACGTCGATGCGGCCGTCCAGCGCCTCCCATAGCTCCGGACCGGTGGTGCGACGGTGCGCCTCCGGGTTCGCCGGGTTCGAAAACTGGTCGGGCAGGAATACATCGTCGTGGGCCGCCAGCGCCTGGGCCGCGTCGACAGCCTCCGTCATCCCGCCGAGCGATTCGACCACCTCGACCGTGGCTCCGTAGAGGCGCAGCAACGCCTCGCGCTCCCGGCTCATGCCCTGGGGCAGCGTGAGGATGAGCTTGTAGCCCTTCGCCGCACACACGAACGCGAGCGCGATGCCGGTGTTGCCGCTGGTGGCTTCGACGATCGTCGTCTTGCCTGGCTCGATGCGGCCCTCGCGCTCGGCCGCTTCGATCATCGCCACGCCGATCCGGTCCTTGACGCTGCCGCCGGGGTTGAGCGCCTCGACCTTGGCAAACAGCTCGACGTCGGAGTTGGTCCCGAGACGTCCCAGCTTGACGACCGGTGTCCGACCCACAAGACCGGTGATGTTTGTCGCTATGCCCCCCACGCTGCGAGACACCCTAGACAACCCTCCCCGCCATGTCAGATGTGGTACATCGGCGCGCCCGCCGCGCGGATCTCCTGCTCGGCGATGGCGGCCACCGTCGCCTCGGCGAGGACCGCACGCGCGGCCGCCGCCGCGGCGGCGAAGACTCCGGTCGCCTCGGGGCCCAGCGGGCCGTCGAGCAGCTCCACCAGCTCGAGCACGGTCACCTCATCGCTGGGCCGGGCGAAGGTGTAGCCACCCTTGACCCCGCGTTGTGAGCGCAGGATCCCGGCCCGGCGCAGGGTGGCGAAGAGGTGCTCCAGGAACTGCACCGGGATGTCGCGACGTCGCGCGAGCTCGGCGATGGGAACCGGGTCGGTGCCCCCCTGGCGATGCAGCTCCACCAGGGCACTCAGGGCGTACGGCGACTTCGTGGTGATGGAGATCATGCGTGCCCGATCCTAATTGGTCCGGGCCTGCGGCGGCATCGGCTCGCGAGCGCCGGCGGGGCCTCGGCGGCGCCCGCACTGGAGGATCAGATCCAGCCGCGCTCGGTGGCGATCAGGACCGCCTGGGCGCGATCCATGGCCCCCAGCTTGCCGTACACGTTGTGCAGGTGGGTACGGATCGTGCTCGTGGACAGCCCCAGCTCGTTGGCGATCTGCTTGTAGACCATCCCGCGGGCGAGGCGACGCAGGACGTCGACCTCGCGGGTGGACATCGGGCACGGCTCCACCTGGCGGGGGCGCTCGCCGGAGGCCGGCAGGGGCAGCTCGTACATGACCTTGCGCAGGCTCGCCGGGGTGAGACCGACAGTCCGGGCGACCGTCAGCAGTTCCGACGGGGTGATCGAACCGCCCAGGACGTAGTGGGCGAGCATGTCGGCGAGGCGCACGAGCGCGGCCTCGCCGGTCGCGTCCTCGGCGTGGTGGCGCTCGATGACGCTGGCGATGGACTTGGGCAGGGCCCAGCGGCGGGCGAGCACGCCACCCACGAGGGCGTGGTCGACGCCGAGCTCCCGGCGCTCGCGCTGGAGGCGATCCTCCGGCGTGCGGGCGTCGCCGTGGACCTGCGACGGGTAGCCGGGGTAGGCGTGCACGAGCACGAGCTTGCCGATGTCGTGCAGCAGCGAGGTCACCATCAGCCGGTCGCGGGCCTCGTAGCCGATCTCGCGGGCGAGCCGGTCGGCGGCACGCTGCGTGGCGACCGAGTGCAGGCGGAAGCGCTCGGGAATCCCCTGCCAGACGGCGGTGCGCTCGAAGAAGTCAAAGGTGCGCGCGCGGCTGGCGATCGCATGCACGGTGCGCGGTGAGAGCACGTCCACGCCGGCGACGACGCTGTCGACGCGGCCCGCGGTTGGCCCCTCGACCTGGTTGGCGAGGCGCACGACGGTGACGGACAGCGCCACGTCGGCCTCGACGGCACCGACGACATCGCCGACCGACGGCTCGCCGTCCTCGAACAGGCGTAGGACACGGTTGCGCGACTCCACCAGGACCGGGTAGGCCTCGAGGGCCTCGAAGGCCGTCGTCAGCCGCCGGCCGTGGCCTTCGTTGTGGTGGCGCTCGCGCGTGGCGTACGGATCAGTCGGCACAGCAGTCTTCAAAGCAGCGGTTGCCACCGGGACCTCATCCCTTCCTACCCGTTCGCGGGCGCGTCAGAGTCGCAGAAATCGGCTTGCTCCCAAGCATTGCCCTTACTATCGGCAGATGAGAGCTGCGGTTTAGCCTTTCCGAGGCTGCGATCAGTCGACGTCGTCCTGCGCGCGGGCCAGAGCGGAGTCGATCCTGGCCAATGTGTCGTCCTTTCCGAGGAGCGCAACGCTCTCGAAGATACCGGGAGAGACGGTCTGACCCGCAATGGCGACGCGCACCGGTTGAAACACCTTGCCCGGTTTGGTGTCCAGCCGCTCGACGACGGAGCGCAGTGCGATCTCGATGTGCTCAGCGTCGAATGGCTCCAGCTCTCCGAGTGCGCTACGCGCGGCGGTCAACGCCTCCACCCCACCGTCGCGGCGGATGGTCTTGTCAAAGGCCTTGGGATCGTCGACGGGGCCGTCGAACAGGAACGACACGAGCGGCCAGAAGTCCCCGAGGGTCTGGATCTTCTCCTCGGTGATCTGGACCGCGCCCCGCAGTCCGGTCCGCCCGGTGAAATGCTCCAGGCGGGCCGTGAGCTCGTCGGTGCCCAGGGCGCGCAGATGCCGCCCGTCGAGGTGGCGCAGCTTCTGCTCATCGAAGATCGCCGGGTTCTTGGAGACACGCTCCAGGCGGAAGCGCTCGGCGAGCTCGGGGAGGGTGAAGAACTCCTCGTCGGAGGCGAAGCCGGCACCCAGCAGGGCGATGTAGTTGTCGACGGCCTCGGGCAGGTAGCCGGCATCGCGGAGCTCCTGGACCGACGCGGCGCCGTGGCGCTTGGAGAGCTTCTTGCCGTCCGGCCCATACAGCAGCGACAGATGCGCGTACTGCGGAACGGGCGCGCCGAGCGCTTGTAGCACCCACAGCTGCTTGGGGGTGTTGGAGATGTGGTCCTCACCGCGGACGACGTGGGTGATGCCGGCGTCGAGGTCGTCGACGGCGACGGCCAGGTTGTAGACCGGGGTCCCGTCCGCCCGGGCGATGACGGGATCGTCCTGGTTGAGGTTGGGGAAGGCGACCTCGCCACGGACGATGTCTGAAACGACGGTCTCCCCCGTCTCGGGCACCCGCAGGCGGACCGCGCCCGACGCCTCCGGCTCACCGCGGAAGCCGCGGTCCGATCCGTGGCGCTGCTTGAAGCCGCGCACGTCGTCGACGGTGGCGTTGGAGTGGTAGGCGTGCCCGTCGGCGAGCAGCTGGCCCACCACCTCGGCGTGGCGGTCAGCGCGCGCAGACTGGAGGATCGGCCCCTCGTCGTAGTCGAGGTTGAGCCAGGTCAGGGCATCGAGGATCTGGTCGACGTTCTCAGGCGTGGAGCGCTCGCGGTCGGTATCTTCGATGCGCAGGACGAGGGTGCCTCCCTGCCCGCGCGCGAGCAGCCAGTTGTACAGCGCCGTCCGGGCGCCGCCGATGTGCAGGGCCCCTGTTGGGGACGGAGCGAACCGAACACGTAAGGACATAGGTCAACCATGCTAATTGGCGCCCACGTATCACCGGCGGGCGGCCTGGACAAGGCCATCGAGCGCGGAGTGGAAAAGGGCTGCGAAGCCATCCAGATCTTCAACCAGTCGCCGCGTATGTGGCGGCCCACCGCGTACGGGGACGATGACTTTTCGGCGTTCAAGAAGGCGATGAAGCCTAGCCCGGTCAAGGCCGTGCTCATCCACGCGGTCTACCTGATCAACTGCGCCTCCGACGACGCCGAAATCCGCGCCAAGTCACGCGCCTCGCTGATCCAGTCACTGCGGGTCGGGGCGGGCATCGGAGCCGCCGGCGTCGTGCTGCACCCCGGTTCGGCCAAGCAGGGCGACGTCAAGCTGGCGATCAAGCGCGCCGGCACGGTGATCCAGGAGGCGCTCTCAGACACCGATCGCTGCCCACTTCACCTGGAGGACACCGCGGGCGCCGGCGGAACCCTGGGCCGGTCGTTCGAGGAGCTGGCCGAGCTGCTCTCCGCCGCCGGCGGCGGCAGACGCCTCGGGATCTGCCTGGACTCCTGCCACCTGCTCGCGTCGGGGTATGACATCCGCACCGCCGCCGGACTGACCGAGACGATGGACGAGTTTGACCGGGTCGTGGGCATCAAACGGCTGGGCTCGCTGCATCTCAACGACTCCCAGACGCCACTGGGCTCCAATCGCGACCGCCACGCCAACATCGGCACCGGCGAGCTCGGGGATCGAGGCTGTGCGGCGTACCTGTCCGAGCCCCGGTTCGACAAACTCCCACTCGTGCTCGAGACCCAGGGGCCCGAGCACCAGGGGCCGGCACGCGAGGAGGTCGAACTGTGCTTCAAGCTGCGCAAGCGGGGCCTGGCCTCCCGCGCGCGAGCCAAGGCCCGCGCCGCCAGATCCCAGTAGCGTCCGCTATCAGCCCATGAGCAACCTGACCCGCCCCGGTGACGCCCTCGTGGTATTCGGCATCACAGGCGACCTCGCCCGGAAGATGACCCTGGTCTCCCTGTACCGCCTCGACGCGCGCGGGCTCCTGCAGTGCCCGGTGATCGGGGTGGCGGTCGATGAGTGGACCGACGATCATCTGCGCCAGCACGCCCGAGACGCGGTCATGGCCGCCGGCGAGGTCATCGACGACGCCGTCTGGAAGCGGTTCGCCCAGCGGCTGACCTACGTCGGCGGTGACTTCAACGACGGCGCCACCTACGAAGCGGTGGCGTCGAAGCTGGGGGACGCGAGCAACCCCGTCTTCTACCTGGAGATCCCTCCGTCGCTGTTTGAGACGGTGATCGCGGGCCTCTCGGGGGCCAAACTCGTCCAGGGTGGCCGCCGGGTCGTCGTGGAGAAACCGTTCGGGCACGATCTCGCCTCGGCGCGCGCTCTCGCCCGGGACCTGCACAAGTACGTGGACGAGAGCCAGCTGTACCGGATCGATCACTTCCTGGGCAAGCTGGGGCTGGAGGAGATCCTCTACCTGCGCTTCGCCAACGCCATCCTGGAGCCGCTGTGGAACCGCAGCTACGTGGCCTCGATCCAGATCACGATGGCCGAGAGCTTCGGCGTCCAAGATCGCGGCCACTTCTACGACCCGGTCGGGGCACTGCGGGACGTCGTGGTCAACCACCTGATGCAGATCGTCGCCGGCGTCGCCATGGACGCGCCCGCAGCCGGCGACCCCGACAGCCAGAAGGACGCCAGGCAGGCCGTCTTCGCGGCGATGCCGGACGCCAAGCCCGAACACTACGTGCGCGGTCAGTACGAGGGCTACCGCGACATCGACGGAGTGCGCGCCAACTCCACCACTGAGACCTACGCGGCGCTGCGCCTCGACATCGACAGCTGGCGCTGGTCCGGTGTGCCGATCTTCATCCGCTCCGGCAAGCGCCTCCCGCTGACCCAGACCGAGGTCCGGTTGGTGTTCCGCCGTGCCCCGCGGCTTCCCTTCATCTCCAGCGGCCGGCGCCGGCCAGAGCCCAGCCAGATCGTCATCCGGATCGACCCGCACACCGGGATCTGCATCACGCTCGACGCGATACGCCAGGATAAGTCCGGGACCTCCGAGATCGATTTGGACATGGAATTCGAGAAGGAGGGGGGCGCCGGAGCCACCCCATATGAAGTGCTCCTCCACGCCGCGCTCGTCGGCGACGCCAGCCACTTCACCCGCCAGGACAACATCGAGGAGTGCTGGCGGATCGTGCAGCCGCTGCTGGACGCGCCGCCCAAGGTCATCCCCTACGCCCAGGGCTCGTGGGGACCCCCGGAGGCCGCAAAGCTGACCGCCGGATTCGGCGATTGGCGCGGTCTCTGGCTGCCGTCCTAGCGCTGCGTCAGATGACGTAGGCGCGGGTAGGCAGGTCTTGTGAACCTGCGTGAAGAATTAGTGAGACGAGAAGCGTGAGACTAAGTCTGACCAGCATCATCTGGTTGATCGTGGGAGTCCTGCTGGCCTCCTCGCATCACTACCTCAACCACGTCAACGCGATCAAGCCGGTGGTCTCAGCGCTGCTGGCGATTGTGCTGTGGCCCCTGCTCCTGCTGGGGATCAACCTGCACGTGCACTGACCGCGCGCCGACGCACCGCCGGCCCGTGACGGCTCTCTCCGGGCTCGCGCTCAGCTGACCCCGGCGGGCTCCGCCTCGCGCTCGGCGTCGGCGGTGACCTCGGGCATCAGGGCGGAGCCCAAGAGGGCGTCGAGCTCGGCGTGGAGGCTGGCGCTGCGCGACACGCGGAAGCTGGGGCCGAGCTTCAGCCGCCGGTGCCCGATGGTCGTGTTCAGCTCGATGACGACATCGCACTCGCCCGGGGACCCGGAGAGGAGATCCTTGAGCTCTCCCAGGATCGAGGCGGGCAGCGCGGTGGCGTCGAGGCGCAGTTTCAGCGCGCTCGGGCTCAGCGCCGGCTTGGCGGCCTGCACCTGGGCCTCTAGCACCTCCGCTTCGGTGGGCTGAAAGAGCTCCACCTGCTGGGCGATGAGGCACGTCGTGTCCCGGTCCTTGTGGTCAACCTTGCCCCGCACGAGCACGATCGAGTCGGTCTGCAGCGCATCCTCGCACGAAGCCAGGGTCTTGCCGAAGACGATGATCTCGACTGAGGTCTCCAGGTCGTAGAGGGTGGCGAACATCATGAAGTCGCCCTTCTTGGTCTTGATCTTCTTGGCCTGCGTGACCATGCCGCCGATCGTGACCCAGTCGCCGTCGCGCCGCGCGGACAGCTCGGCCAGCGTGCTGTCGGCCTTGGCCCGCAGCGCCGGGCCGACGTCCTTGAGGGGGTGGGCCGAGATGAACAGGCCCAGCGCCTCCTTCTCGGCCGCCAGCAGCTCGTTGCGGTCAAACTCGTCGCCCGGGATGGGGGCGTGCGACGGCCCGGCGAACGCGCCCGAGGCGCCGTTGCCCGCCCCACCGTCATCGCCGCCGCCGAGATCCAGCCCGAGGTCGAAGATCGATCCCTGGCCGATGAGCGCATCCTGCTGGGCCTTCTGGCCCGAAGCCTGAGCCTGCTCGAGCACCATGAGCATGCCCTTGCGGCTGTCGTTGGTGGAGCCGAAGGCGCCGCACTTGATCAGCGCCTCGATCGCCTTCTTGTTGACCGCGCGGTTGTCGACACGCTCACAGAAGTCGAACAGACTGGTGAACGGATGGGGCTCGCCGTCGTCGCCGCGGGCGGTCTTGATCGCCTCCACGGCCTGGTAGCCGACCCCCTTGACGGCATCGAGCCCGAAGCGGATGTTTCCGTCCACCACCACGAACTCGTGGTCTGAGAGGTTGACGTCGGGCGGCAGGATGGCGATCCCCATCTGCTCGGCCTGGGCGACAAAGAACGGCACCTTGTCCTTGGTGTCCATCACCGACGAGATCAGCGCGGCCATGTACTCGGCGGGGTAGTTGGCCTTCAGCCACGCCGTGCGGTAGGAGATCAGCGCGTAGCAGGCGGCGTGAGACTTGTTGAACGAATAGTCGGCCGACCGCTCGTTCGTGGACCACAGCATCTCGATCACCGACTCGCTCGTCCCCGTCTTGCGGCATCCCTCGAAGAACTCCGGTTTGAGCCGCGCCATCGCCTCGCGGTTCTTCTTGCCGATCGCCTTGCGCAGGTCATCGGCGCGCGCCCCGCTGAACCCGGCGAGCTCCTTGGAGATGAGCATCGCCTGCTCCTGGTAGAGGATCACGCCCTTCGTGTCCTCCAGGATCGGGCGCAGGCGGTCGTCGGCGTACTGGATGGATTCCGGGTCGCGCTTGCCCCGGGCGTAGGTGGGGATCTGATCCATCGCCCCCGGCCGGTACAGCGCGCCGAGCGCGATCAGGTCCTCGAACTCGGTCGGGCGGACCTTCTTGAGCGACTCGCGCATGCCCTCGGACTCGAACTGGAACACGCCGATCGAATCTCCCCCGGCCAGCATCTCGTAGGTCGTGGCGTCGTCGAGCGGGAGGGTCTCCATGTCGGGCCGATCGCCGGTGGAGCGCGCGACGATGTCGAGGGCGTCCTCGATGACGTCGAGGTTGCGCAGGCCCAGGAAGTCCATCTTGAGCAGCCCGATCTGCTCGACCGGTTTCATCGAGAACTGCGTCACGGTCCGGAACACCCGCTCGCCGTTCTCATCCGAGCCTGCGTCGGCGATCTGCAGCGGCAGGATGTCGGTGAGGTCGCGATCGGAGATGACGACGGCCGCCGCGTGGATCGACGAGTTGCGGACGATCCCCTCCAACCCCCGCGCCACCTCGACGATCTGCTTGGCGGTGCCGTCCCGGTCGATCTCAGCGCGCAGCGGCTGGCCCGCGGTGAGGCACTCCTCGAAGCTGGGCGGCCGCCCCTGCTGCGGATCCGGGATGAGCTTGGCCAGCCGGTCCCCGATGGCGTACTCGTGGCCGAGCACGCGGGCGGCGTCGCGCGTGGCGGCCCGGGGGAACATCTTGCCGAAGGTGATGATCTGGGCGACGGCCTCTTTGCCGTACTTCTCGGTCACGTAGCGGATGACGCGCTCGCGGCCGCGGACGGAGAAGTCCATGTCGATGTCGGGCATCGACACGCGCTCGGGGTTGAGGAAGCGCTCGAACAGGAGGTCGTAGCGCAGCGGATCGAGATCGGTGATCTGCAGGCAGTAGGCGACGATCGAGCCGGCGGCCGAGCCACGGCCCGGTCCGACGGCGATCCCGGCGTCCTTGGCGTACTTGACGAAGTCCCACACGATGAGGAAGTAGGCGTTGAAGCCCATCCGGTCGATGACGCCCAGCTCGTAGTCGGCGCGCTCGCGGGCGTCAGCCGGGATCGGGTCCCCGTAGCGGTGGCGCAGGCCCTCGTCGACGAGCCGGCGCAGGTAGTCGCCCTCGTTGCTGGCGTCGGGAGTCGCGTAGCGCGGGATGAGCTGACGGCCGAGCTCGATCTCCACGTTGCAGCGCTCGGCGATCTCCATCGTGCTGGCGATCGCTTCCGGCCACTCGGCGAAGGACTCGGCCATCTCCTGGCTGGAGCGCAGGTAGAACTCGTTGGTGTCGAACGTGATCTTGGGCTGGCTGAGCGTCGACTTGGTCTGCACGCACAGCAGCGCGGCGTGGTGGTGATAGTCCTCGCGGCGCAGGTAGTGGACGTCGCCCGTGCCGACCAGCGGACGCCCGAGCTCGCGAGCGATGCGGACGATCTCCTCGTTGCACTTGTCCTGCACCGCCAAGCCGTTCTTCTGCACCTCGAAGTAGACGTTGTCGGCGCCGACTGCGGTCATCAGCTCCGCGGCGTGAGCGCGGGCCAGGTCCGGCCGGTCGTCGATGAGGTGCTGGCAGAAGCGGGACTGCAGGCAACCCGAGAGGGCGATCACGCCCTCGCCGTGCTCGGCGAGCTGGGCCATGTCCACCGACGGCTTGCCCCGCTGGTAGCCCTCCAGAAAGCCCCGCGAGGAGAGCTTGACCAGGTTGCGGTAGCCGGCGGGGTTGGCGGCCAGCAGCGTGAGGTGAAAGCGCTCCAGGCGCCCCGGCGCCCGGCGCGTGTGATCGTCGACCACGTAGATCTCGCAGCCGATGATCGGCTTGATCTGGTGCTTGCGACACGCCGTGAACAGCTCGACCGAGCCGTTCATCACGCCGTGATCGGTCAGGCCCAGCGCCGGCTGCTCGAACTCGGCGGCGCGTGCCGCGAGCGCGTCGATCTTGCACGCCCCGTCGAGCAGCGAGTACTCGGAATGGACGTGGAGATGGGCGCAGGCGGGGGGCATCAGACGGCGGTTCCTACCTTAGAAGCCGACCCGGATGGGTCGACGGGGAGCGCGCCGGCACCGGCGCGTTTTACTCGCTCTGTGCGCGTTTGATCCACTTGCGCAGCGCGAGGTACGCGCCCACATCGCCGTCCACGCGCACCCCGGGGACGGGCTCCCCGGCGAGCGCGGCGAGCAGATCGTCGGTCGTGCAGTGCATCGTCGTGCTGCGGCCGTCCTCGGGAGCGATCCTCGTCGCGACGAGCGGACGCCCCTCGCGGACGATGAGATACGTCCGGCTGCCCCCCGGAGACGCGTGGGCCATCGTGAACTGCTCGGTCGCGGTCCATGCCGGATCGATCATCGCGGCGATCAGGCCGAACGCGATGAGGGGATCGGGGCGCACGCCGCCGCGGTGCAGCGCCCCGAGGTCGAGCGGGGCGCCGAGCAGCGACGAGAGGGCCGCGAAGCCCTCCCGGCGGCCACGCACACGCGCGGTCCCCCGGCGCAGGAGCCGCCGCCACCGGCCGGCCGTGAGCAGGCGTGCGATCCGGGCGGGCTCCCCCACGACCTGAAAGTCGACCTCCTGGCGTGGGCGCGGGGCGCTTTGCACCTCGATCGTGGGGACGCCGTTGGGAACCGACACCCAGACGCAGCGGTCGGGCGCGAGGACCAGGTCATAGGCCACCGCATGCGGGTAGACGGCCCGCTGGAGCGGCAGCAGGTCGAGCAGGAGCCGGCCGGCCGCGTCGGGATCGGTGCGGGCCATCGTCCGGAACGCTCGCTCCAGCGACGGGCGGGTGAGCGCCTCGTGCATCGAGGGCGAGCGCACGACCGCGGTCGACGGGGGCGTGGGCACGTCGTGGGGGGCGACACTCTCGCGCAGTCGGCTGAGGGCGTCGTTGAGGCGCGCGGGCTCCACGGCCCCGGCCGTGGGCACAGGGACCGGAAGCGCCGCGCGCGCGGTGGGCACGGGCACCGGGGCCGGCACGGGCGCGGGGGCCGGCACGGGCGCGGGGGCCGGTGCGGCCACGGGGGCCGTCATCCGTGTGGGCACTGGCTCGGGCCGAGGCTCGGGCTCGGGAGGCGCGGGCTCCGGAGGCGCGGCCAGCCGCGCCAGCGCCTCGCGCAGCTCTCCGATGGCGTCGTACGCTCCCCGCGACGCGTCCCGCGCCTCGCGCAGCTCGCGCTCGAGCGCGGCCGCCCGCCGCTCGGCATCGACCCGCTGCGTGCGTTCGCGCGTCAGCTCACCGCCCAGCGACTCGAGCTCGGCGCGCAGGTCAGCCAGGACGGCGCTCGTGCGGCGCTCCAACACCACGCGCGCGGCCAGCCGGGACTCGGCGTCGATCAGCCGCGCGCGCAGGGCCGCGTCGGCGCGGGCACGGGACCCGAGCTCCGCGCGCAGAACAGCCACGACGTCCGCGCGCGCCTGGTCCGCAGCCGGCGGCGGGGCGAGCGCGGGCGTGGGCGGCCGGGGCGGAACACGGGGCAGCGGGATCGAGACCGCGCGCATCGGGATGAGCTCGGGCGCGACGCGCGGCAACGGCGGCGCGCCGGCGACCGGCTCGGCCGGGATCCGGATCGCCTGCCCGGCCCGGCGCCCACGCAGCTCGTGCTCGAAGCGCACTCGCGCCGTCTCGGCAGAGCCGGCTTCGGCCCGACGCTGGAGCTTCTGTTCGGCCAATTCCCGCTCGCGCTCGGCCCGCTGGCGCGCAGCGGTGGCGGCCGCCGCGACCTGCTCGGCCTCGTCGCTGCGGCGCCGGGCCCGCTCCAGCTCCTGCTCGAGGCCGCGAATCCGCTCCTCGGCCGCGGCCAGGTCGCCCATCGCCTGCCGGGAGCGCTCGGCCTCCTGGGCGCTCGAGGACAGCTGGCGGGCGAGGTCGCGGCGCAGGGCCTGCTCGGCGTGGGCCCGCTGCTCGGCGATCCGCCGCGTGCGCTCACGCTCCTCCAGCGACGCCACGAGCTCGTCGCGCACCGAGCGCGCGTCCCGCAACTCGTACTCCAGCGCATCGACCCGCTGCGTCAGCTCCGCGACGCCGCGGGCCCGTTCAAAATCCGGCGGCTCCCGCGGCTCCCGCGGCTCCCGCGGCTCCTCTGGCTCGTTCCGCTCCTCCGGCTGGTCCGCATCCGGCTGGAGTGCCGGCTCCTGCGCCGGCGCCGGTGCCGTGCGGTCCGAAGCCGGCGAGGGCCGTTGCGGCGGCGCGGAGCCCGCGGGCGCGCCCTCACCGGGCGCGGGCACCGCCACGGGCAACGGCACGATCACCGTGCCGAACTGCAGCCACGTCCGGCCCAGCTCGGGCGCCATCCAGCCCGGGATGGTGAAGCTCAGCCGCCACAGGCCCGGCCCGGTGCCGCCGACGCTCGGCGGCTCGGGCATGGCGGGGTAGCGGTGCCGACGGCCGTCGGCCTCGATGACGAGCGTGGGCTGGCCGGTGCTCACCGGCCGCCGCCGCCGCCACCGGCCGGTGATCCGGACGTTGAGGTTCCCGCCGCTCTCAGCGGACCACTCCACCGATTCGATCGAAACGGCGGTCGTCCCCGGTAACTCGCTCATCGCCCGCGACGGTACGTCGCGACGCGGACGGACCGCGCGCCCGGAGGCCCCAATGCCGCTCAGTGCGGGCTTTGCGCGCGCAGCTGCTCGCTGAGGCTCCGCGCCTCGGCCAGCAGACGCTGCGCCTCGCCCAGATCGGCGCCCTGCGCCGACTGGTGCTCGCGCGTGATCGCGAGCTCTGAGCCGAGCCGCTCGAGCTCGGCGCGCAGGCCCGCCACCTCCCCGGCCGCCGCGTCCCGGGACACCTGTGCGGCCGCCAGCTGGTCGCGCAGCGCCGCCAGCTCGGCGGCGTGGTGCTGGTGGCCGGAGGCGGCCGTGGCCAACCGGCGGCGAAGGTCGTCGGCATCAGCGGACGCCGCATCGCGCGCGGCGCTGAGATCCGCGATCTGCCTGGCAGCCGCACCGCGCTCACTCTCCGCGGACATCGCCCGCTCCTCGGCGTCCGACAGCCGGCGCTCGTAGTCGTCGCGCTGGGCAGCCACCGCGCTCATCAGGTCCTGGAGCTCGCCGCGCAGATTGCCGTGCGCCGACTCGAAGGCCGCCTGGCGCGAGCTCCGGGCCTCGAGCTCGGACATGGCGTCGGCCAGCGACCCCTGGAGCCGTGCCACCTCGGCCGAGCGCTGCTCGAGCTCGGCGTGCAGCGCGGAGACACTCTCCTTGAATAGGAGCTCGGCCAGCGGCCCCGTGCGGCCGGTGTCGACCGCGGGGTCGCCGTCATCCGAGAGGCGGCTCGGATCCGCGTCGGCGGGCGGCGGGGCGACATCGGGCGGCCAGGCGCGAGCGTCGCTCAGCGCCGGCGGCGCGACGCCATCCGGCGGCCACGCCCCGACGTCCCTCAGCGACGGCGGCGGCGCCCCCTCGGGCGGCCAACCGCGAGGCTCCCCGGGCGCGGGCGGGGACGACAGGCGGTGGGCGCCGTCAAGCAGAGCGCCGGGCAGAGGGACCGGCACGACCGAGGTCCCGACCCACAGCGCCGCCTGCCCCTCGTGGCGCGGGTGGGCCCACGGTGGGATGCGAAACGTGGCCTGCCAGACGTCGCGCGCAAGCGGGTGCCCGTCACGCTCTGCCGGGAACCGGTGGCGACGTCCCTGGACCTGCACCACGAGCAGCGGCTCGGTGGCCCCCGGCTCGGCGTCGCCCAGCCAGCGCCCGGTCAGTCGCAGGTCGAGCCCGTCGCGGTCAGCCCGCGTGCAGTCCACACGGTCGATCGCGATCGGGATGTCGGCGGGGGCGAAGTCAGTCATGCCGGGGAGAACTGCGCGCGGATCCGTTGGGCCGTCCTCGCGTGCGTCCTTTCGTCGGGCACACGAGACCTCCCTCCCCAAAGCTCCGCAAACTTACGTCTTATTGATGGGAGGCGGCCTGGCGTCCCGCGACGGCCACTCCGGCCAGCACCAATGCGCCGACGCCGGCGATCGCCAACTTGGTCTTCGCGCCGCCGGTCCGTTGGCGTAGGTACCACTTGGTGCCCTGCCAAACGGCAAAGCCGAGGATCTTGTAGCCCATTGCTCTCGATGCTACCTCAGGGGAGGCGACCGCAATCAAAGCCTCGTCGCGTGCGGCTGCGCCGGATTCGACTCAGCCCGACGGCAGGTCCTGCGCCACGTGGCGCATCGCCTGCACCGCGGGCCCCAGGTCGTCGACCACGGTGGTCCGCCTCATCAGCCCGGTGAGCTCCAGCACCCGCCGCGGCGGCGAGCCCGGCGGGCAGACGACGATCAGTTGCTGGGAGCGCTCGCGCAGCCGCCCCGCCAGGTCATGCAGCATCGAGATGCCGGTCGAGTCCATGTAGGCCACGAGCCGGAGGTCCACCACCAGCCCCGGGGCGAAGTTGGGCAGGGTCATGAGCCGGCGGGTGATGTCGTCGACGTTGGAGATGTCCACCTCGCCGCTGATCGCGGCCACGGGCACGCCGTCGTGGTCCTCGATCTCGACATGGGCGAGGTCGCCCGCCGCCGGGACCGAATCGGCGCCGGTGGCAGCCGAGGGCTCGCTGCCCGACGGGTCCGCCATCACTGCCTCCCCCGCTTGGGCGCGGGTGGGTCGCCGAAGCTGCGGCGCATCGTCACCGCGGTGCCCTCCGAGCGGCGCTCGACGCGGACGTCATCGCAGAGCTCGCGCATCAACGCGATGCCGCGACCGCCGTGCTGGCCGCGCGGGGGTCGCCACCGGCCGGTGTCGCGGACCTGGAGCGAGACGGCATCGCCGTCGCGCGCCGCGCTGGCCTGGAACGTCGCATCGCCCGGACCATACGCGTGGCGAATCACGTTGGTGCAGGCCTCCGACCACGCCACCTCCAGGTCGCTGCGCGCCATCGCGTCGAGCTCGGGCACGTTCTCTTTGAGCCACACCCGCAGGCGGTGGCGCACGAGCGGCACCGAGGCGGCCTTGGCGGGCACGGTCAGCTGAAGCGCGCCCAGCGGCGGCCCGAGGACACGCACCGCCATTACGGCGATGTCATCGTGGCTGGCCTGCTCGGTCACCGTGCGCTCGAGGATGTAGTCGCACAGCTCCTCGACGTCGGCGGGCGCGGTGGCGAACGCGTCGCGCAGGCGGTCAAAGCCCGTGTTGATCGATTCGCGGCGGCGCTCGACCAGGCCGTCGGTGAACAGCAGCAGCGTGTCGCCCGGGTTCACCGGGTATTCGGCCTCGTCGGCCTTGACGCGGTCGTCGATGCCCAGGGGCAGCGTGTTGCCCGTCTCCAGGAAGCGGATCTCACCGCCGGCGGACCGCAGCGCGGGCGGCGGGTGCCCCGCCCGGGAGATCGAGACCGTGCCCTTGGCAGCGTCGATGATCAAGAAGAGCACGGTCGCGATCATCCCCGGGCCGAAGGTGGCGTGCACCACCCGGTCGAGCTGCTGCAGCGCCGCCCCCGGGCTGTGACCCTCGACGGCGAATGCGCGCAGAGCGTTGCGCAGCTCGCTCATGGTCGTCGCCGCCCGGACGCCATGGCCGACGACGTCGCCGATCATCACCGCGGTGCGGTCGCGGTCGAGCTCGAGCGCGTCGTACCAGTCGCCGCCGATCTGGGGGGCCAGACCGCTGGGCAGGTAGCGCGCGGCGAGCTCCAGGCGCGGGTGGTGGGGAAGGCGGTCGGGGAGGAGGCTGCGCTGGAGCGTCTCCACCAGCTGGCGCCCGTGGGCGAAGCGTTGGACGTGGTCGATGGCGATCGCCATCCGGTCGGCGGCCAGCGTCAGCAGCTCGAGGTTTGCGGCGTCGAAGCGGTCCTCGGCGACGGCGCCGAGGACGATCAGCCCCAGCAGCTCGTCGGCGGTGACCAGCGGGACCACCATCAGGCTGGCGATCGGCCCCGTCTCCTCCCCGTCGGCGGTGTCCGCGGCGCCGGCGAGATCCGGGAGCTCCTCCCCCACCAGCAGCGCCGCCTCACGCTCGACGGCGAGGCGGCCAAAGGTCCCCTCGCCGAGCATCACCCGGCTGTCGGGCGCCACCGGGAGCACGCCGCGTCCGGCGTGGACACCCAGGCCCGGCGCGTTCTCGTCGCGCAGCAGCAGACAGGCTGAGTCGGCCTGGAACAGCGTCCCGGCCCGCTCCACCAGCTCCGAGGTGAGGCCCCCCATCTCCAGGTGCGAGAGCGCCGCGTCGGACAGGATCTGAAGCGTGCGCACGGTCCGCGCCACCGTCTCGGCCTCGGCGCGGGCGCGCGACTGGCGCACGCGCTCGCCGCGCTCGCGGCTGAGCTCCATGAACACCGACACCTTGGCGCGCAGGATCTCAGGCTCGAACGGCTTGATGACGTAATCCACCGCGCCCGAGGCATAGGCCAGGGCGATCTCCTCCACCTCGGAGACCTGGGCGGTGAGGAAGATGATCGGGATGTGCCGCGTCCGGGGCCGGGCGCGGATGATGCGCGCCGTCTGCAGGCCGTCGAGTCCCGCCATGCGAACGTCGAGCAGGATGACCGCGATGTCCTCGCGCAGCAGAGCCCGCAGCGCCTGCTCGCCGGACTCCGCGCTGACCAGATGCTCGCCCAGGGGCTCGAGGACCGCCCGCAGCGCGGACAGGTTCTCCTTGTGGTCGTCCACCAGCAGGATGCCCGCCTGGCGCTCATCGCCGGCGGGTGTGAGCTCCGCGGGCGAGACGAAGACTGGCTGGCGATCGGGGTCGGATGCCGCCTGCACTGGCGAATCCAGGCTCGGGTCGGTGTTCACGCGCTCCGGTGGGGGGTGAGTGGGGGAAGTTTCTCAGACACAGAGCCACCCG
The DNA here is from genome assembly GCA_963758035.1 of uncultured Actinomycetota bacterium. Taxonomy (GTDB): domain Bacteria; phylum Actinomycetota; class Thermoleophilia; order Solirubrobacterales; family Solirubrobacteraceae; genus Palsa-465. The sequence goes on along the minus strand of CAVWTW010000006.1, from coordinate 917,527 downwards.
TTGACGAGCGAGATGAGCTTGTCGGGATCGACGGGCTTGGTGATGTAGTCAGAGGCGCCCGCGGCGATGCTCTTCTCCCGATCGCCCTGCATCGCCTTCGCGGTGACGGCGATGATCGGGAGGGTGCGCAGCGCCGGCATCGCCCGGGCGGCCCGGATCGTCTCGTAGCCGTCCATCTGGGGCATCATGATGTCCATCAGGACCAGGTCGATCCGCGCGTCGGTGGACAGGATCTCGAGCGCCTCGTGGCCCGTCTCTGAGAAGACGACGTCCAGCCCGCGATCCTCGAGCAGGCTGGCCAGCGCGAACAGGTTGCGCACGTCGTCGTCGACGAGCAGGATCCGGCCCTGCAGCTTCGCCGCCGAGCCGCCGCCGCCTGCCTCGGCGTCATCCTCGGGCCCGGCCACGGCCGGCCCGCTGGCGGGGTGCAGGATGAGCGCGGCCTCAGCGGCCAGAGCCTCGTCGGAGTCGGCCACGCGCGGCAGCAGTGCCGGCTCGTAGCGGCGCAGGCGCGCGCGGTCGCGCTCGGTCACGCGCCGGTCCAGGCGCAGGATGACGGGCAGCCGACGGATCTGGTCGCGTCCGCGCAGCTCGTCGAGCAGCGCGAACACCGAGGTCTTGGAGAGCCGCGAGCCGATGACCAGGCAGTCCGGGAGCGAGGCATCGATCACGGCCAGCGCCTCCCCGGTCTCCTGGGTGCTGGTGAGCTCGACCCCGTGATCACGCCCCACCAGCCCCCGGATCGCGTGGAGGGCCAGGCCGCCCCGGTCCAGCACCAGCAGACGCCGCGTGGGCGCCGCGGGACGCGACGGCGTCCGGCGCACCGTGGCGTCGCCGGTGTCAGCCACCGGATCGCCGTTGATCCGCGCCACCGGCGCCGGGGTCGCTTGGCCGTTGGCCAGCGTCCCGGCGGTCAGCGGCGACTCGGGCGAGACGACGGTGGCGTCGGGCGCCGCATCGAGCCGGAGGGTCAGCGTGAACACGCTGCCCTGGTCCACGGTGCTGTGCACGCTGATCTCGCCGCCCAGAGCGCGCGCCAGCTCGCGGCTGATCGAGAGCCCCAGGCCGGTGCCGCCGTAGGTGCGGCTGGTGGTGCCGTCAGCCTGCTGGAAGGCCTCGAAGATGACCGCCAGCTTGTCCGCGGCGATACCGATGCCGGTGTCGATCACGCTGAAGCTGACCACGTCCTCGGCGGCGCGCTCGATCCGCAGGGTCACCCCGCCCTCCGCGGTGAACTTGAACGCGTTGGAGAGGAGGTTGCGCAGGATCTGCTGGAGGCGCTGCTCGTCGGTGACGATGGCCGAGGGCACGTCGTCGTCCAGGGCGACGTCCAGCATGAGCCCCTTGTCCGCGGCGACCGGCTCGAAGGTCCGCTGGACGTAGGAGCAGATCCCGGCGACGGGGATCGCGTCGAACAGCAGGTCCATCTTGCCCGCCTCGATCTTGGACAGGTCCAGGATGTCGTTGATGAGCTCGAGCAGGTCCGATCCGGCGGCCCGGATCGTCCGCGCGAAGTCCAGCTGCTTGTCGGTGAGGTTGCCCGCCTCGTTGTCGAGCAGCAGCTTGGAGAGGATGAGCAGGCTGTTCAGCGGCGTGCGCAGCTCGTGGCTCATGTTGGCCAGGAACTCGGACTTGTAGCGGCTGGACAGCGCCAACTGGGCCGCCTTCTCCTCCAGGCCCAGTCGCGCGAGCTCGATCTCGCGGTTCTTGCCCTCGATGTCGAGATTGCGCTCCTCCAGCAGCTGCGCCTGCTGCTCGAGCTCGGCGTTGAGCGATTGGGACTGCTGGAGCAGCTCCTCGGTGCGCATGTTGGCGATGATCGTGTTGAGGACCACCCCGAGCGTCTCCATGAGCTGCTCGAGGAAGGTGCGGTGGATCGCCGACGGCGTGCGCAGCCACGCCAGCTCGATGACGCCGAGCACCTGGTCCTCGAAGAGGATCGGCATGATGACGATGCTGGCCGGGACCGAGTGGCCCAGACCCGAGCTCACCCGGACGTAATCGTCGGGCGGCCCGGTGATCTCGATCGTCTGCCGCTCCAGCGCCGCCTGGCCCACCAGGGACTCGCCCACCGTGAACCGGTCGGGCACCTCGTTGCGCCTCGTGTAGCCGTAGCTGGCGATGAGCCGCAGCTCCCGCGGCTGACCCTCGGCGTCTGACTCGGTGAGGAAGAAGGCACCGTGCTGGGCGGTGACCGACGGGGTCAGCTCGGACATGATCAGCTGGGTCACGGTGGCCAGGACGCGCTGGCCCTGCATGAGGCCCGAAACGCGCGCCAGGTTGGTCTTCAGCCAGTCCTGCTCCTGATTACGAGTGGTGGTGTCGCGCAGGTTGGCGATCATCTGGTTGATGTTGTCCTTGAGCTCGGCCACCTCGCCCTGGGCTTCGACGGTGATCGACCGGGTGAGGTCGCCCTGGGTCACCGCGGTGGACACCTCGGCGATGGCTCGCACCTGCGTGGTGAGGTTGCCGGCGAGCTGGTTGACGTTCTCGGTCAGCCGCCGCCACGTCCCCGACACGTCCTCCACCTCGGCCTGGCCGCCGAGCTTGCCCTCGGTCCCCACCTCGCGGGCGACGCGCGTCACCTCGTCGGCGAACGACGACAGCTGATCCACCATCGTGTTGATGGTGTTCTTCAGCTCCAGGATCTCACCCTTGGCGTCGGCGGTGATCTTCTGGGACAGATCGCCCTGCGCCACCGCCGTGGTCACCTGCGCGATGTTGCGCACCTGATCGGTGAGGTTGGCCGCCATCAGGTTCACGTTCTCGGTCAGCCCGCGCCACGTACCGGACACGCCCTGCACCTCGGCCTGGCCACCGAGCTTGCCCTCGGTCCCCACCTCGCGCGCGACGCGGGTCACCTCGGCGGCGAAGGAGCGCAGCTGCTCCACCATCGTGTTGATGGTGTCGGCGAGCGCGGCGACCTCGCCCTTGGCCTCCACCGTGATCTTCTTGGACAGGTCACCCTGCGCCACCGCCGTGGTCACCTGTGCGATGTTGCGCACCTGGGTGGTGAGGTTGGCCGCCATCAGGTTCACGTTCTCGGTCAGCCCGCGCCAGGTACCGGACACGTCCTCCACCTCGGCCTGACCACCCAGCACTCCCTCGGTGCCGACCTCGCGCGCCACGCGGGTCACCTCGGCGGCGAAGGAGCGCAGCTGGTCCACCATCGTGTTGATGGTGTTCTTCAACTCCAGGATCTCACCCTTGGCGTCGGCGGTGATCTTCTGGGTCAGGTCACCCTGCGCCACCGCCGTCGTCACCTGCGCGATATTGCGCACCTGATCGGTGAGGTTGTTGCCCATGCCGTTGACCGACTCGGTGAGACCTCGCCACGTACCCGAGACGCCCTGCACCTCCGCCTGGCCGCCCAGCTTGCCCTCGGTGCCCACCTCGCGCGCCACGCGCGTCACCTCGTCGGCGAACGACGACAGCTGATCCACCATCGTGTTGATGGTGTTCTTCAACTCCAGGATCTCACCCTTGACGTCGACCGTGATCTTCTGGGTGAGGTCGCCCTGGGCCACCGCCGTCGTCACCTGCGCGATGTTGCGCACCTGGTTGGTGAGGTTGTTGGCCATCCCGTTGACCGACTCGGTGAGGTCCTTCCACGTGCCGGCGACGCCCGGGACGTCGGCCTGGCCGCCCAGCTTGCCCTCGGTGCCGACCTCGCGCGCCACGCTGGTCACCTGCTCGGCGAACACGCGGAGCGTGTCGGTCATCGAGTTGATCGTGTCGGCCAGCGCCGCCACCTCACCCTTGGCCTCCACCGTGATCTTCTGGGTGAGGTCACCTTGGGCCACCGCCGTGGTCACCTGAGCGATGTTGCGCACCTGGTTGGTGAGGTTGTTGGCCATGAAGTTCACCGACTCGGTGAGGTCCTTCCACGTGCCGGCGACGCCCGGCACCTCGGCCTGACCACCGAGGACGCCCTCGGTGCCGACCTCGCGCGCCACGCTGGTCACCTGCTCGGCAAACACGCGCAGCGTGTCGGTCATCGAGTTGATCGTGTCGGCCAGCGCCGCCACCTCACCCTTGGCCTCCACCGTGATCTTCTGCGAGAGGTCACCCTGGGCCACCGCCGTCGTCACCTGAGCGATGTTGCGCACCTGATCGGTGAGGTTGTTGGCCATGAAGTTCACCGACTCGGTGAGGTCCTTCCAGGTGCCCGAGACGCCCTGCACCTCGGCCTGGCCTCCCAGCTTGCCCTCGGTGCCCACCTCGCGGGCGACGCGCGTCACCTCGTCGGCGAACGACGACAGCTGATCCACCATCGTGTTGATGGTGTTCTTCAACTCCAGGATCTCACCCTTGACGTCCACGGTGATCTTCTGGCCCAGGTCACCCTGGGCCACCGCCGTCGTCACCTGCGCGATGTTGCGCACCTGGGCGGTGAGGTTGTTGGCCATGGCGTTGACGGACTCGGTCAGGTCCTTCCAGGTGCCCGAGACGCCCTGCACCTCGGCCTGGCCTCCCAGCTTGCCCTCGGTGCCCACCTCGCGGGCGACGCGCGTCACCTCGTCGGCGAACGCCGACAACTGGTCGACCATGGTGTTGACGGTGGTGCCGATGTTGAGGAACTCGCCCTTGACCGGCTGGCCGCCGATCTTCAGCGCCATCTTCTGCGACAGGTCGCCGTCGGCGACGGCGCCGATGACCCGGGCCACCTCCGTGGTGGGACGCACGAGGTCGTCGATGAGGGCGTTGAGCGCGTCCACGCCGGTGGCCCAGGCGCCGCCCGCGTCGCTGAGCTCGGCGCGCTCGGTCATCCGGCCCTCGCGGCCGATGATCTTGCCCACGCGCACCAGTTCGCGCGACATCTCGTCGTTGCGCTCGAGCAGGGCGTTGAGCGCCGCTGCCACCTCCCCCATGGCCCCGTTGGCCCGAGGCTTCAGGCGCTGTGAAAAGTCCCCGTCGCGCGCGGCGCTCAGCGCGGCCAGCAGGTCGGCGAGATCTGCTTCGGCCAGAGTCGCGGCCCCGTTCGGGCGGACTCCTTCCGCCCCGTCATCGCTGCTCATATGTGGGATTGTCCTCTCGCAGTCATGGCGACGTCAGGAACCGTCTCCAGGGCGGCCGAGCCGACCGGCCACCATTTAAACACTAACTGGCCTATCACCTCGCCGTGGCCACCGCAAGTCCGAGCGCGGACAGGAACACGATCATTCACACAAAAGTCTCGCGCACCAGTGCGCGTTGTGGCTTGGCGGCGAGCTCGGCGAAGCGCTCGGCGAACTCGTCCCGGGCGGCCTGCTCGTCGATGCGCAGCCGGTCCACCAGAGCACCCATGGCCATGCACGCGGCGCCACCGCCGGGCAACGTGGCCACCTCCTCGACGCTGGAACGCAGCATCGCGATCTGCACCTCGCGATCCTGGTGGCGCCCGAGCAGGTCCTGGAGGCCCTTCAGCGAATTGACCAACGGCGCCACCGTCTCCTCGCTAAAGAGCTTGACCCCGAACAGCTCGAGGAGGTAGCGCAGCTCCTTGCCCTTCTTGCGCAGGTCGTGGTAGTCCTCAGCGGGGCTGGAGGGCTCGATCGCGCGGCCCATGACCACGATTCGCTTGTAGACCTTGTGGATCCGCTTACCCGCGACCGCCCCGATCGGCCGCTCGGCGGTCGGCCGGTCGTGGGCCGAGCGCTCCACCATCGTCTCCAGCAGCCGGTCCCAGTCGTCGTACAAATTGGCGGCACGCACAGAGCGCAGCGCGCGCGTCATGTCGGCCCGCGCCGCCATCCGGCTGTGGGCGAGCACCGGGACCAGCGGGTCCAGGTCGCCGCGCATCGCCTCGGGCAGCATTGCGCGCAGGGCGTCGAGGTCCTCGAGGTAGACGTCCAGATCGCGAGTGGGGCCGGTAGCCTGCTGCAGCCAGCGAAACTCCGCGCGAAAGCCGGGCAGCTCCTCCGGCGGGAAGACCCCGTGGAGCTGACGCTGCACGGTGCGCGAGCGCCGCACAGCGATCCGGAGCTGGTGCAGGTGCTCGGGATCCTCTCCGCTGATCGCCCCGTCCGTGTTCTCGCCAATCACGTCGAGCAGCCGGCGCAGGACGGCCGTCGCCGCCGCGTCGGCGCGCTGGTCATAGGCCAGTGGGACGTCGACCTTGGCCTTGACCACCGACGTGCTCACGCTGATCGCCTCCGCTCGGCATCCAGCCTCGTCTGTCTGTCGGCGGCGTGCGTCATCCGGGTCTCATCAGCGCGCCCAGCCGTGCGACGGCCTCGTCGATCTCGGCCTCGGTGACGATCAGCGGCGGCTCGAAGCGGATCGTGGACGGCCCGGTGGCATTGACGACAAGCCGCTGCTCGAGCAGGGCGCGTTGCGCCAGCGCAGGCGCCGAGACGCCCTCATGCAGGTCGACGCCCACCATCAGGCCGCGGCCGCGCACGGTGGCGACGGCCGGCAGCTCGGCGAGACGGGCCGCCAGCCGCTCTCCGAGCGCGCGCACACCGGCCAGCAGCGACGGATCTGAGCAGATCGCCAGCGCCTCGAGCGCCGCCGAGGCCACCAACGGGCCCCCGGCGAAGGTCGAGCCGTGGTCACCGGGCTGGAGCACGTCGGCGAGACCGGGGCCCGTGATGAGCGCACCGATGGGCAGTCCGCCGCCGAGCGCCTTGGCGCTGGTCATGGCGTCGGGGACCACCGGGGTCTGCTCGTAGGCCCACAGCGTTCCCGTGCGCCCCATGCCGGTCTGGATCTCGTCGAAGATGAGCGCCGCCCCGGTGCGGTCGCAGGCGTCGCGAGCGGCTCGCAGGAGCTCGTCGGAGAGCGGGTGGATGCCCGTCTCGCCCTGGATGGGCTCGAGCAGCACCGCCGCGGTGTCCTCGTCGACCGCGGCGGCGACGGCCTCCGGATCCTTGGCCAGCACCTCGAACCCGGGCACGAGTGGCGCGAACGGCGCCTGCTTTGATTCCTGTGGGGTGGCCGACAGGGCACCGTAGGTGCGCCCGTGGAAGGCGTCCTGGAGCACCAGGATCCTGCCGCCGGGCCGGGCGCGCCGGGCCAGCTTGATCGCCGCCTCGTTGGCCTCGGCGCCCGAGTTGCACAGGAACACCTTGCCGCCGAGCGAGCTTTCCGACAGCGCCTCCGACAGCCGCATCGCCGGCGCGGTGTAGAAGAGGTTGGTGGCGTGGGTGAGCAGGCCCACCTGCTCACGCACCGCGGCCACCACCCTCGGGTGGCAATGGCCGATGTTGAGCACCGAGATCCCGGCCAGGAAGTCCAGGTACTCATTGCCATCGGAGTCCCAGAGGCGCACGCCGGAGCCGCGGACGAACTGCACCGGGGCGCGGGCGTAGGTGCCGATCGCGTAGCGGCGCTCGAGCTCCTGGAGCTCGGCGAGCGAGGGGGCGCTCATGATCGCGCCACGATGTCGCGGCGCGATATCGCGGCGCCGGGGGTCATGTCGCCGGTCCGATCTTCGTCCCCTGACCGGCATCGGTGAACAGCTCCAGCAGCAGGGAGTGCGGCACGCGTCCGTCGACGATGTGGGCGTGGGAGACGCCGCCGTTGATGGCCTCCAGGCACGCCGCCAGTTTGGGGCGCATGCCGCCGGCGACGGTGGGCAGCGCCGCCTGGACCTCGTCGGCGCCGATCTCAGAGATGACGCTGGTGGGGTCGTCCGGGTCGCTGAGCCATCCGGCCACGTCGGTCAGGAACATGATCTTGTAGGCGCGCAGCGCCCGGGCCACGGCACCGGCGGCCTCGTCGGCATTGATGTTGTAGGAGTTGCCCTCGCGGTCGGCGCCGACCGAGGCCACCACCGGGATGTAGTCCTGGGCGACATGATTGAGGACGTCAACGTCCACGCGCTCGATTCGCCCGACGAACCCGATGTCCTGTCCGGACGGCGCCGCCTGGCGAGCGGCGCGAAACAGCAGGCCGTCGTCGCCGCACAGGCCGATTGCCGGCTGGCCGTGGCGGTTGAGCAGGAGCACGATGTCCTTGTTGACCTTCCCGACGAGCACCATCTTGGCGACCTCCACCGTTGCGGCGTCCGAGACGCGCAGGCCGTCGACGAACTGCACCGGAAGGTCGAGGCGGCGCATGTAGCTGGAGATGTCCGGCCCCCCGCCGTGGATGACGATGGGGTTCATGCCGACGTACTTGAGCAGCACCACATCGCGCGCGAACTCCTCCTTGAGCTCCGGGTTGCTCATCGCGGCGCCCCCGTACTTGATCACCACCGTCTTGCCGTGGAACTCCCGGATGTAGGGGAGCGCCTCGAGCAGGGTGGCGATGTCGCGCATGACTCTGTCCTCGCCCACCCTCAGGTGGTGTAGTCGGCGTTGATGGTCACGTACTCGTGGCCGAGGTCCGAGAAGAACACCTCGGTCTCGACGCCCTCGCCGGGCAGCCCGATCTCATACTCGACCTCGTCGCGCGCGACCGCCTCAGCGAGCGCCTGGGCGTCATGGGGCACGACCCCGCCTCGGGCGCACACCGGCACGCCCTCGATGGCGATGTCGACGGGCAGGGGCGCGGTGCCGGGCAGGGCGGCGCCGACCGCCTGGATGATCCGCCCCCAGTTGGCGTCTCCTCCGTAGAGCGCGGTCTTGACCAGCGGCGAGTTGGCCACCGCGCGGGCCACCGCGTCAACGGCGCGGCCCTCGCCCCCGCGCACCACGACCCGGCCCACGCGCCGCGCGCCCTCGCCGTCATGGACGACGAGCAGGGCCAGTTGACGCATGAGCGCGTCGAGGGCCTCGCCAAAGCGCAGCTCGTCCTCGGTCTCGGGCTCCACCGCGATCCCTGACGCGCCGCTGCACTGGAGGATCACGGTGTCGTTGGTGGAGAGCTGCCCGTCGACCGAGACGCGCTCGAAGGAACGCTTGACACAGACGCCGAGCAGCAGGTCGGCGGTCTGCGCGGTCAGCTTGGCGTCGGACTGGAGGAACACCAGCAGCGTGGCGAAGCCGGGCTGGATCATGCCGGCGCCCTTGGCCTGCCCGGTGATCGTCACCGTGCCCGAGGGCAGCTCCACCTCGAGGCGCGCGCGCTTCTCGAAGGCGTCGGTGGTCTGGATCGCCGCCGAGAACGCCGCGTCGCCGTCGGGGGCCAGCCCGTGTGCGGCAGCGACGATTCCCTGCGTGATCTTGTTCATGGGCAAGGGCACGCCGATGACGCCGGTGGAGCAGACCGCCACCTGATCCTCGCTGATCCCAGCGACCATCGCCCCCATGCCCTGCATCTTGGCGGCGTTCTCGAATCCGGGCCGCCCGGTGGCGGCGTTGGCGTTGCCCGAGTTGACCACCACGGCGCGCAGCGCGTCCAGGCGCGCGCGCTCACGGCACAGCAGCACCGGCGGCGCCTGGGTGCCCGAGGCGGTGAAGCGCGCGGCGCTCGTGGCCTCCGGCGCGTCGCAGACGATCACCCCGACGTCGGGCGAGCCCGACTCCTTGATGCCGGCGGCCACCCCCGCCGCGCGAAAGCCGGCGGGCAGGCCGGCGCCGTCCAGTTCGGTGACGTGCTCGGGGCACGGCACCCAGCGGCTGGTGAAGAACCCGGAGCTCATGTGATGCCCTCCTCCTCCGGCCGCCCGAACATGAGGTTGAGGTTCTGGACGGCCTGGGAGGCCGTGCCCTTCCACAGGTTGTCGATCACGCTGAACACGATCACGCGGCCGGTGCGCTCGTCGGCGTGCACCGAGATCCGGCAGATGTTGGTCTCGCGAACGGCCCGCACCCCCGGCGGCGCGCTCACCACCTCGACGAACGCCTCGTCCGCATAGGCGTCTAGATAGATCGATCTAGCGTCGGCGGCGCCCAGGCCCTCGTTGCCCGGAGTGACGTAGCAGGAGACGAGCTCGCCCTGGTCCAGCGGGATGAGATGGGGCGTGAAGGTGACCGGGCGATCGGCCCCCAGCAGCGCGAGCTCCTGCTCGATCTCGGGCGTGTGGCGGTGACGCGGCACGCTGTAGGCGTTCATGTTCTCGTCGACGGAGACGAAGTGCGTCTGATCGGTGGCGCCGCGCCCGGCGCCCGACACGCCCGACTTGGCGTCGATGACGACGTCGGCGATGAGACCGGCCCGCGCGAGCGGCGCCAGGCCGAGGATCGCGGCCGTCGGGTAGCAGCCGGGGTTGGCGACCAGGCTGGCGCCGGCGATTGCTGAGCGGTAGTGCTCGGGCAATCCGTAGACGGCCTCTGCCAGCAGCTCGGGGGCGGGATGCCGCCGATACCACTCCTCATAGACCGCGGCGTCGCGCAGCCGGAAATCGGCGCTGAGATCGACCACCTTCACGTCCCGGCGGCGCAATTGCACCACCAGCTCCGCGGCCGCACCATGGGGGTAGGCGACGATGGCGGCGTCGACCTCGGCGTGGCGCTCGAGGTCGAGCTCCTCCATCACCATCGGAACGCGGTGTTGGGGGTACAGCTCGTCGAGGCGACGGCCGACGTCCGAGCGCGAGGTGACCGTCGTCAGGGCGAACGACGGGTGGCGGTGCAGCAGCCGGGCGCACAGGGCGCCGGCATACCCCGACGCGCCGAAGACGGCGACGCTAGGAGTCACGCACCCTCCCCTCGAGTTGCGCGGCCAGGGCGGAGGCGATCTTGCGCCGCCGCGCGGCGACCTCCTCGTCGGTGAGCGTGCGATCGCGGGCGCGGAAGTGCAGGCGCAGGGCGAGCGACACGTGGCCGGCGCCGATGAGCTGCTCGTCGCGATACACGTCGAAGACGTCGGCACCGGCAAGAAGCGAGCCGCCCGCGGCGCGCACCACCTCGAGCACCTGCGCTGCGGTGACGGTGTCGGCGACGATCACCGCCAGGTCCTCGCGGACGTCCGGGAAGCTGGTCTGGTCCTCGTAGGCGGTGAACCGCACATGCCCGGCGGCAACGTCGAGGTCCAGCTCGAACGCTGCCACCGCGGCGTCGTAATCCCAGTCCGCCGCGACCTCGGGGTGGATCTCCCCGATCCAGCCGGCGGGAGCCGCGCCGATGAGGATCCGCCCGGCGCGGCCGGGGTGCAGGAAGGGCGCCGCGTCGGGGTCGGCCTCCACCGTCCACGGGACGTGCACCGTGTCGAGCATCCCGGCCAGCACCCCCTTGGCGGCGAAGAAGTCCGCGGCGGGCGGCTCGGCGGCGCGCCATGTCGCGGGCCGGACCGGCCCCGAGAGCAGCACGGCGACGTGATAGGGCTCCGACGGCAGCCCGCCTGAGCCGGCGCCGTCCCCGGGCAGGTAGACGGCGCCGGCCTCGAACAGCCGCAGCGCGCTCTGACCGCGGGAGCGATTGCGCCGGCCGACGTCCAGCAGCGAACCCAGGAGCGTCGTGCGCAGCCGTGACTGCTCAGCCGACATCGGGTTCTCGAGCTCGACCACGGGGCGGTCGGCGATGCGCAGGCGCGCGAGCTGTTCGGGCCCTTCGAAGCTCCAGCCGACGATCTCGTGCAACCCCTGGGCGGTGAGGCCGTCGGCGGCGCGCCGGCGCAGCCGCTGGACGTCGGTGAGACGTCCCGAGGCGCCGTGGCGCGAGGGCAGCGTCGCCGGCAGGTCCTGGAGCGCGCCGAGCCGGGCCACCTCCTCGATCAGGTCGGCCTCGCGGGTGACGTCGGTGCGCCGAAATGCCGGGACGACGACGTCGAGGCCATCGGGGGCGAGCTTGGGCTTGAACTCGAGCGCGGTGAGGATCTCGGCACAGCGCTCGCGCGGCACCTCGACCCCCAGCAGGGCGGTGACCCGCGCGTCGCGGAGCGCGACCGTCTTGAGCGGTGGTCCCTCTCCCCCGACATCGATGGTGCCCGGGACCATGCGCGCGCCGCAGAGCTCGATCATCAACTGGGTCGCGATGGCCTGGGCCTCCATGGCCTGCTCGGGCTGCAGGCCCTTCTCGTTGCGGCCCGAGGCCTCGCTGCGGAGGCCGAGCTTGAGGGATGTGAGGTGGATGTTGGCCCCGTCCCAGTTGGCCGCCTCCATCAGGACCCGGGTCGTGCCGTCCTGAACCTCGGAGCGGGCGCCGCCCATCACGCCGGCGATCGAGGTGGGGCCCTCGTCGTCGGCGATGAGGACCATGTCGGCGTCAAGGCGCCGCGTCTGGCCATCGAGCGTCTGTGCCGTCTCCCCCTCGCGAGCCGTGCGGACGGTGAGCTGGGCGCCGGCGATGCGGTCCAGATCGAAGGCGTGCATCGGCTGGCCGGTGAGCAGCATCACGTAGTTGGTGATGTCGACGATGTTGGAGATCGGGCGCTGGCCCGCGGCCATCAGCCGGGCCTTCAGCCACGCCGGCGAGGGCCCGATCGTCACGTCCTCGAAGGCGCGGGCGGTGAAGCGGGGACACAGGTCGGGGCACTCCACCGTGATGCGGACGACGTCGAGGGTTCCGGGCACGGCGGGATCCTCACGCCACGGCGCCGGGGCCAGCGGCGCGCCGGTGGCGGCGTGCACCTCGCGGGCCACGCCGTAGATCCCCAGGCAGTCGGGACGGTTGGGGGTCACCTCGAGGACGAGCACGTCGGTGGTGATGGGCAGGACCTCGGCGAGGGGGGTCCCCGCGGGGAGGCCGTCGTCGAGGACCATGATGCCGTTGTGGTCGGTGCCGATCCCCACCTCGTCCTCGGCCAGGATCATGCCGTTGGAGGCCTGGCCCCGCAGCTTGGCCACCTTGAGCCTGGTGCCGTCGGGCATGACCGAGCCCGGCTTGGCCACCGCCACCGTCTGGCCGCCGGCGACGTTGGGGGCGCCGCAGACGATCTGGGAGGGCTCGCCGTCACCGGTGTCGACCAGGCACACCCGCAGGCGGTCGGCGTCCGGATGCTGCTGTGCCTGCAGCACCTTGCCGACGACGAAGTGCTCGAGCGCGGTCACCCCGTGGCGCTCCACGCGCTCGACCTCGGTGCCGGTCATGGCCAGGCGCTCGGCCAGCGCGAAGGCGTCCAGGTCAGGCGCGCAGTACTCATGCAGCCATGTCACCGGGACTCTCATCAGAACTGCTCCAGCAGGCGGATGTCGTTGTCGTAGAACAGGCGCAGGTCCGGGATGCCGTGCTTGAGCATCGCGATGCGCTCGATCCCCATCCCGAAGGCGAATCCTTGGACCTTCTCGGGGTCATAGCCGTTGTCGGCGACCTCGGCGAGCACGTTGGGGTCGACCATGCCCGAGCCGAGGATCTCGATCCACGCAGTGCCCTTGCATAGAGGGCAGCGCTGGCCGTCGGCGGTGATGCCGTCGACGCAGTTGAAGCAGGAGACGTCGACCTCGACGCTGGGCTCGGTGAAGGGGAAGAAGTGGGGACGCAACCGCACCTGTCGCTCCTCGCCGAAGATGGCCCGCGCGAAGGTCAGCAGCGTCCCCTTCAGGTCGGCCAGGGTCACGTCCTCGTCGACGGCCAGACCCTCGATCTGATGGAACTGGGGCGTGTGGGTGGCGTCGGAGTCCGGGCGGTAGACCCGCCCGGGCATGATGATGTAGATGGGCGGCGGCTGGCTCTGCATGGCGCGCACCTGCACCGGGGAGGTGTGGACGCGCAGCAGCGGCGTATGGGGATCGAAGATGTCCACCCCCTCCGCCCGGCTCTTGAGGTAGAAGGTGTCGGTGAGCAGGCGCGAGGGGTGGGTGCGCGCGTGGTTGAGCGCGTCGAAGTTGTAGTAGACCGTCTCCACCTCGGGGCCCTCGGCGACATTGAAGCCGAGCCCGATGAACACATCCTCGATCTCCCGGCGGGTCTGGGTCATGAGGTGCAACCGTCCGACCGCCGGCAGCGGGTCGGCCGGGAGCGTCACGTCGATCCGGTCGGCCACGAGCCGCTGCTGGAGCTCGGCCCCGGCCAGCTCTCCACCCCGCGAATCGATCGCCGCCTCCAGCGCCCGGCGCGCCTGGTTGGCCGCCTTGCCGGTGGCGGCCCGCTCCTCGGGCGGCAGTTCGGCGACGCTGCGCAGGAGGTTGGGCAGCTCGGCCTTACGCCCCAGATAGCGGACGCGGACGTCCTCGAGCGCGGCGGTGGTGGACGCCGCGGCAATCGCCTCTGTGGCCTCCTGCTCGAGCTGCGAGATACGGTCAGTACTGCTCATCCGCGCGCCATCCTAGACGCCTCATAGAGCGCGACCGTGGCCGCCATGGCCGCGTTGAGCGAGTGGTTGACGATCGGGATCCGGGCGACCTGGTCAGACGCCGAGATGACGTCCGCCGGCAGCCCCTCGCGCTCGGCCCCGACGAGCAGGGTGATCGTGTCGCCGAGCTCGAGCGCATCGAGCGGGACGGGTGCGACGGCGTCGAGCGCCACCGTCTCGCCGGGGAGGTCTGCGAGCGTCGTCGCGCGCGCCAGCGGCATGCTGAACACGGCACCCATACTCGCGCGCACGGCCTTGGGGCCGAACGGGTCCGCGGTCCCCGGGCCGATGGCGACGCTCGCGGCGCCGAAGGCCTCGGCGGAGCGCAGGACCGTCCCGACGTTGCCGGGATCTCCCACCCCGTGCAGGTAGACGCACAGCGGGCCGGTGGCGGCCGGCGCCCAGCGCTCCTCGTAGACGGCCAGGGTGCGCGTCCCGGAGCCGAGCTCCGAGGCGGCGGCCAGCAGCTTTGGCTCGACCTCGGTGCCCGGCAGGCCGCTGCCGGCGGCGCAGTAGCGCTCAACCGGCTCCCAGCCGGCGGCGTCGGCGGCGGCCAGCAGGTCCTCGCCCTCGGCCACGAACCGCCCGCTGTGGTCGCGGGCGCGGCGGCGCTGGTTGAGCTTGCGGATCTCCTTGAGGTGCTCGTTGTGGGGGCTGGTGATCGTCATGGTCCTATGTGGAGTGCCATAAAAAAAGGCGCCGGCTTCGATGAAGCGGGCGCCCGGGTGGCGGTGCTGGGGAGTCGGCTGGGTTCGCTCAGCCGGCCGCCAGCGCCTCGCGGGCGCGGTCGGCAAAACGTCGGAAGGTGTCGGCGTCGCGGACGGCCATGTCAGCCAGGATCTTGCGATCCAGCTCGACGCCGGCGGTCTGGAGGCCGTGCATGAACTGCGAGTAGGACATCCCGTTCTGGCGCGCCGCTGCGTTGATGCGCGTGATCCACAGGCGGCGGAAGTCGCGCTTGCGGTTGCGGCGGTCGCGGTAGCGGTACTGGTCGGCCTTGAGCACCGCCTCTTTGGCGGTGCGGTAATGCCGGCTGGCATCGCCCCGGTAGCCCTTGGCCAGCTTCAGCGTCGCGCGGCGCTTCTTGCGGGCGTTCAGTGAGCGCTTGACGCGCGTCATGACCGCTTGGCTCCCAGGAGCGTCTTGATCTGCTTGTAGTTGTGCTCCGAGATGGCGGCGGGCCGGCCCAGGTGGCGCTTACGCTTGGGCGACTTCTTCTCCAGGATGTGACTGGTGTAGGAGTGACGGCCCAGGACCTTGCCCTTGGCGGTCAGCTTGAAGCGCTTCTTGGCGCCCGAGTGGGTCTTCATCTTCGGCATGACGACCGGAGAGTAAAGCAGACCCTCGCGGGCGCGACTGGGCCCCACGGCGTCGGTCGCGGCGCAGGGGCCTCGCGGGTGTCAGTGACCGGACGTCGGCCGCCGGTCAGGCGGCGGCGTCGCTCGGGGCCGGCGACGCGTCATCAACGGTCTCGGCGGCGGCGCTGTCGGTCGTAGCCGGCGCGCTGTCAGTCGTGTCCGGCGCGCTGTCGGTTGCGTCCGGCGCGCTGTCCGGCGTGGCGTCAGTCGTGTCCGGCGCGCTGTCGGTTGTGTCCGGCGCGCTGTCCGGCGTGGCGTCGCTCGTGTCCGGCACGCTGGCGGCGGCGTCGGGCGTGCCGACGGCCTCCGCCTTCCCGTTGTGACGCCCGTTGCGACCGCCCTTGGCGGGCAGGGCCTCGGCCTCGGCCGGCTTGTCGTCCTTCTCGCCCGCAAGTACGGCCTTGGAAGGGGCGAGCATCATCGTCATGTTGCGGCCGTCCTGCAGGGGCGTCTGCTCGACGATGGCCAGCTCCGAGAGCTCGCCGGCGAGCTTCTCCAGCAGCGCGGTGCCGCGCTCGGGGTGCGTGACCTCGCGCCCGCGGAACATGATCGTCACCTTGACCCGGTCGCGGCCGAGCAGGAAGCGCTTGACGTGACCCTTCTTGGTGTCGTAGTCGTTCTGGGCGATCTTGGGCCGGAACTTGATCTCGCGGATCGTGATCTGCTGCTGATGCTTGCGCGCGGCCTTCAGCTTCTGGGCCTGCTCGTACTTGAACTTCGAGTAGTCGAGCACCCGGCACACGGGCGGGCGCGCGTCGGGAGCGACCTCGACGAGATCGAGATCGCGCTCCTGGGCGTACTCAAGCGCCTCGGACGTCTTGATGACGCCGATCTGCTTGCCGTCCTCGCCCACGAGCCGTACTTCCGGCACGCGGATGCGCTCGTTCGTCCGAGTTGTGTCCCGCTCGGGCGGGCGCCGGTCAAACCGTCTGGGAACCGGCACTAGCTGCGTGCAGCGGCCGTCTTGGTCAAGCGGGGCCGCGCCGTGTGGTGTGAAGTTGGATCAACGGGAGCGAGTATAGCGGCGATTTCAGCCCATCGAGCGGCTTTTGCACTCCTCCAGCACCCGCTGGGCGAAGGACTGCACCGAGACCGCCCCGGTATCCCCCGCACGATGCTCACGCACGCTGACCTCTTGCTGCTCGGCCTCGCGATCGCCCACAACGAGCATGTAGGGGATCTTGCGCAGCTCGCCGTCGCGGATCTTGCGCCCCACCGACTCGCTGCGGTCGTCCAGCTCAGCGCGGACCCCGGCCTCGTTAAGGCGCGCGCTGACCGTGGAGGCGTACTCGAGATGGCGGTCGGCGATCGGCAGGACGATCGCCTGCACCGGGCTCAGCCACACCGGCAACTCGCCGCCGACGTGCTCGAGAAAAATCCCGATGAAGCGCTCGTAGGAGCCCATCAGGGCGCGATGGATCATCACCGGGCGGTGCTCGACGTTGTCAGCCCCGGTGTAGACCAGGCCGAAGCGCTCGGGCTGCAGGTAGTCGAGCTGGACGGTCCCCAGCTGCCAGGAGCGGCCCAGCGAATCGGTCATATGCATGTCGATCTTGGCGCCGTAGAACGCGCCGTCGCCCTCATTGACGGTGTACTCCAGGTCCTGGCCCTCCAGTGCGGAGCGCAGGGCGCCCTCGCTGCGATCCCACTGCTCGTCGGTGCCCAGGCGCTTCTCCGGCCGGGTCGAGAGCTCCAGGCGCACGTCGACGCCGAAGACCTTGTAGGTGGCGAAGGCAAACTCCAGGCAGCCGGCCACCTCGTCCTGGATCTGGTCCTCGGTGCAGAAGATGTGGGCGTCGTCCTGGACGAAGTTGCGCGTACGCAGCAGGCCGTGCAAAGTGCCCGAGGGCTCGTTGCGGTGCAGCAGCCCGGGCTCTGAGTAGCGGACGGGCAGATCCCGGTAGGAGTGCGGAGTCATCGAGTACAGCTGGGCGTGGCCGGGGCAGTTCATCGGCTTCAGCCCGTAGGGCGCGCCCGCCGACTCGGTGATGAACATCTCCTCCTGGAACTTCTCCCAGTGCCCGGAGGTCTTGAATAGGGCGCTGTCGTAGAGCTGGGGGGTCTTGACCTCGGTGTAGCCGCGCGGCTTGCCCATCTCACGGCTGAGCCCGACGAGCTCATTGAAGACGACCGTGCCCTTCGGGTACCAGAACGCCATCCCCGGCGCCAGCTCCGAGAAGCCGAAGAGGCCGAGCTGGGGGCCGAGCCGGCGATGGTCGTTGGCGCGAGCGCGCTCGACGAGCTCCAGATACGCCTGGAGGTCCTTGTCGGAGAAGAAGGCGGTCCCATACACGCGCGTGAGCATCTGGCGGTTGGCGTCGCCGCGCCAGTAGGAGCCGGCGACGGACTGCAGCTTGAACGCCTTGATGCGCTTGGTGGTCGGCGCGTGCGGGCCGCGGCAGAGGTCGGTGAAGGGGCCGTTGGTATAGAGCGAGACGGTCGTGGCCCCCTCGTTTTTGATGAGGTCCTCGATGAGCTCGACCTTGTAGGGCTGCTTCTCCTCGTGGAAGCGCTGGAGCGCGTCCTGGACGCCGAGCTCCTCGCGCACGAACGGCTCGTCGGCGTTGATGTGCGCCTTCATCGCCGCCTCGATCGTCGGGAAGTCGTCGTCGTTGACCGTAACCCCGTCGGGGAAATCGAAGTCGTAGTAGAAGCCGTTGTCGATCGCCGGGCCGATGCTGATCTTCACGCCGGGATAGAGCTCGAGCATGGCAGCGGCGAGCACGTGGGCCGCGTCGTGGCGGACGAGTTGGAGGGCCTCCTCCCCGCTGCGCTCAGTGAGGATCTCGAGCCTGGGCGCGTGGGCGCCGTTCCCGTCGCTGGTCGGAAGGGGGCGCGAGAGGTCTCGCAGCTCGCCGTCGACCCTGATGGCCAGCGCGGCACGGGCCAACCCCGCGCCGATGGCAGCGGCCGCATCGGCGCCGGTGGCGCCGTCCTCGAGGGACAACCTGGTCCCGTCTGGAAGCTCGTAATCCATCGCGAGCGGATGCTAGTCGCGCCCGGGGCGGTTCTGCCCGCCGCGGGCGACGCGCCGCCTACGCGCGGCGTTTGACCCTGAACGTGAAGCGGCCGATCGTCTGCGGCCGGATCTCGATCAGCGGGCACAGGTGCGGCGGGGCGCAGGCGAAGCGCTGGGTCTGGAGGATGCTCCCGTGGAAGGTGCCCGTACACCAGGTCCTGGTTGCCGTGGCGCTCATCCGGCGGGGCGTCAGCGACAGCCGCATGAGCTGTTGAACTGCCGCCCGCTGCACCGTCAACTGGCCCGAGCTCACGCACCCGGAGTGGCGCGGCCCGCTGATCTGCACGGTCTCTGACCGCCGCGGCGCCTCTTCGGTGGTGGTCTGCGCGGGATTGCGCCAGCTCAGCGTGAACGTCGTGCGCGGTCCGCCGGTGCCGGGGCTCACGCGAGCCGTGACCGGCGCGGCGGTTTGCAGGGGGATCGCCCCGGCGACGGGGACGGCGGCCAGGGCAGTGACCGCCATGGTGGCGCTGAGCACGATGCGCCTCATCGCCCTCGAGCATACCCGTGGCGGCGTTGGTGCAACACACCTCGCCGACGTCGGGGGTGCTGCCCGCGGACGGCGCCGCCACGCTACATTTACGTCCTCCCGGACGATTAGCTCAGCTGGGAGAGCGCCGCCTCGACAAGGCGGAGGTCGCTGGTTCGAGCCCAGCATCGTCCACTAGGTACTCGGATGAGTACGAAGGGGTGAGCCTGGTCAGACAGGCGGCGTGATGAGCACGCGGCGTGCCAGCGATTCCCAGCCGTTGGCGAGGCGACTGAGCGCCATGCCGCGTCCGCGCAGTTGGTGCAGGACGACCTCGGCGCCGAGTTGTGCGAGGAGCGCCTCAGCGGTGTAGTCGGCGTCGAGGTCGGGAGCGGCATCGCGGATCAGAGCGATGACGTGCGCTCGGTAGGCGCCGTGTGGGCCTGCGTCGAACCGCGTCCCGGGGGTCCGGGTGGTCTGGGCGGCGAGCAACAGGTCGCCGTGGGCGGCGAGGTGTTGGAGAAGCGCCTGGCCAAATGCGATCAGCCGCTCGCATGGTGGTGCTCCGGGTCCCAGCGGGGCCGGGCCGCGGATGAAGCTCTCCTGGAAGTCGCGCTCGGAGGATTCCAGGAGCGCGAGCGCGAGTGATGCGCGGTCACCGAAGCGGCGAAAGAGCGTCCCCTTGCCGACGCCTGCCTCGAGCGCGATCGCGTCCATCGACGTGGCAGCAACCCCGTCGCGAGTGAACAGCTTCTCCGCGGCGGCGAGGATCCGCTGACGGTTGCGCGCGGCATCGGCTCGCTCGGTGGGGGTGCCGATGACGGGAAGTTCGAAGGGTTCCATGGGTTGGGCAGCGTCGCGATCTCGCCGAGTCGTGCTGTCGGTGGTACCGTACAGGCCACAAGCGGACTGCGGTCCGGATCCAAGATAGCGATAGGAGCGTTCATGGCCACTGATACCGAAACGCAGGGAGCAACCGAAATTCCCGCCGGCTCGTGGACCGTTGACCCGGTTCATTCGGTCGCCAGCTTCTCGGTGCGCCACATGATGGTTGGGACTTTCCGCGGCGAGTTCGCCGACATCGACGCGACGCTGACCGACGGCAAGCTCATCGGCAAGGTCAAGGTGGCCTCGTTGCAGATCAAGGATGAGAATCTCAAGGGCCACCTGTTCTCACCTGACTTCTTCGACGTCGAGCGGTATCCGGAGATCGTCTATGAGTCCTCGTCGCTGACCGTCAACGACGGAGCCCTGACCAGCGAGGGCACTCTGACTGTGAAGGACAAGAGCACGCCGGCGAAGGCCACGGGCCGCCTCGCCGGCCCGGCGGTAACGCTCGGGGACGTCGAGAAGATCGGCATCGACCTGGAGACGACGGTTGACCGCGAAGCGGTCGGCCTGCAGTGGAACGCGCCGCTGCCTAAGGGTGGCTTCGTGCTGGGCAAGGACGTCACCGTGTCGGTGACGCTCGAGCTCGCGCTGGTCGACGACGAGGACTAGGCCAATGCGGGTGCTGGGCATTGCCGGGTCCCTGCGTGCGGCCTCCCACAACCGGAATCTCCTGCGGGCGGCAGCCGATGAGCTGCCGCCCGGAGTGGAGCTGATCACATTCGAGGGTCTCAAGGCGGTCGAGCCGTTTGATGAGACCGACGAGCTGGAGACCGGCGGCGGCATGCCCGGTGCCGACCGCCTCATCGCCGCGATCCGCGATGCCGACGCCGTTCTCTTTGTCACCCCGGAGTACAACGGCTCGATCCCCGGTGTCCTGAAGAACGCCGTCGACTGGGCTTCTCGTCCGACGCCGGCAACCTCGGCATTGGCCAACAAGCCGGTCGCCGTGATCGGCGCGAGCACGGGCATGTTCGGGGCCGCCTGGGCCCAGGCCGAGCTCCGCAAGGCCCTCGGCCTCGCCGGTGCCCGCGTCCTCGATCAAGAGCTGGCCGTACCGACCGCTCACGAGGCGTTCAGAGAGGACGGCCGCCTCGTCCGCGGCGCCACTCGCCGGCGGCTGAGAAGCATGCTCGCTGACCTCATCGCTGAAGTCGCGCCCATCACCCAAGCCGCGGCACCCGCCGGCCGCGAGACGCCCGTCACGCCACACCCCGAGTGACGCTGGCTGGGCAGACGATGTCCGTCGGGCCGGCCACGTGCTTGTCGTCGGCCGCCAGACTCGGCTGCCTGCCTTCGACTCTGGCTCACATAATCGCCGCAAAAGGGAGTACTGTGGGTGGTGACTGGCCCTGCGGCCAGGATTCCCTGCCCAAGCCCGAAAGCCACCAACGGCGCATAATCTCGCGCCACGAGGCGGGAGGCGTGGGTTACCGGTTTTGACTGCGGGGTCAGTGTGGGGGCCGTAGTCGGGGTCTAGTGTCCCCGGCGGAGGGTGAGCGGGGCGACCGGGGTCCTCTCGATCTCGGTGCGCAGCTGCTGGGTCTCGGGGAGGCTTTGGAGCTTGTTGAGCGCGTGCCTCTCGATCTGGCGGATTCGCTCGCGCGTCACGTTGAACCGGCGTCCGGTCTCGCCAAGGGTGCTCGGATGCTGACCGTCTAGCCCGTAGCGAAGCTCGATCACGCGGCGCTCGCGGTACGTGAGGCCGTCCAGTGCCTCGGACAGCGCTGTCTTGGTGATCGCGACCACGGCGAGGTCGTAAGGGGACGCGCTTCCTTCATCAGCGATCAGTTGGCCGAACTCCGATCCTGCGTCGTCGCCGATCGGCTTCTCCAGCGAGATTGGTGCTCTCGTCGAGTGCTTGATCGCCTCGACTTTCTCGGCAGTGATCCCGGCCAGATCGGCGATCTCCTCGGCACTCGGGTCGCGGCCAAGCGATGTGCTGAGGCTGCGTTCGGCGCGGGCGATCTTGTTGACCTGCTCGACGATGTGAACCGGTATACGGATCGTACGCCCGGTATCCGCGAGCCCTCGAGCGACGGCCTGCCGGATCCACCATGTGGCGTAAGTCGAAAACTTAAAGCCCCTCCGGTAGTCGAACTTCTCTACCGCGCGGACCAGACCGACGGTGCCCTCCTGGATCAGATCGAGGAACGGCAGCCCCTGGTTGCGGTAGTTCTTCGCGATTGACACGACGAGACGCAAGTTCGACTCCACCATCTTCTGCTTGGCGCCCAAGTCGCCACCCTCGATCCGCTTCGCGAGGTCGACCTCCTCGGCGCCGGTCAGCAGCCGCACCTTGCCGATGTCCTTAAAGAACAGCTGCAGCGCATCGGTGGTCATGTCCGGCTTGAGATCCAACGGTGCGTTGCGACGCGCGCGTTTGTCCGGCGCGCGCTGGACGTTCCCGCTGATCATGGAGGCTGGATCGAACTCCTCGACCAGTTCAATCTCGCAGCTCTCAAGCGTCGCGTGCAAGGCCTCGACGTCGGCGTCATCGAGGTCGAGCTCGGCCGTGGCAGCGACGATCTCGGCGTAGGTAAGCACCCCGACCCGACGGCCGCGAGCCACCAGACCCTTGACCTCGTCACATTCCCGAAGCTCAGCTACCAGCTCGCCCTTGCCGAGCAGACGGCCCGATTGTGTTCCCCGCGAACGTGGCATGACCCTTCCCTCGCTGCCCAGACGCAGAGGGGGCGCCCTCAGGCGTCAACAGATAGGGGCGAAGCCACCAAGTCGGTGGAGTGACGCCGATAGAAGCGACAGCCGATCCGCAGTCGACCCTCTAGCCAGGCCCCTGCCGCCTTGCGGCGCAGGTCACGCCGTTCGCCGCATCAGGGTGTGAGCTAAGAGCTCTGGCCGCAGGGCCAGCACCACCATCGACAGTACTCCGATCCCAGGCGCCGTGGGCAAGATTCCCACGATTGACGACCAGCGCGACCAATCACGAGCGACCCGCAATCGGACACGAGTCCGACGCAGCCCACCAGCTTCGCGACAACGCCGGCCGCGGCAGCGTCATGAACCTGATTCGAGAGCTCCCGGCAGCCGTTACACGCGATGAGGACGCGGGCCTACGGGTCCCTTAGCGGGGTGGCTCTTCGCACGGGGCGTAGTCCTCATGCCGGTGGTCGGTCGAGGTCGGGGAGAGTGAGGGGTGCCATACGGACCCGTATCGCCCCGGGCGCCACCATTTCGCGACGCTGAGCGCGCGGTTGCTCGGACGCCTTCTCCTTCCAATGGCTGCTTCGCCCGCAGTGCACCCGTAACCTCGCGCGGCGCGGCCGATAGGCAGTGCTAGACGGCTTCGAAGATCTCGACGGCACCAAAGCCTTCGAGCGGGCCATCGACGAAGAAGATCTCGATCGTGATGTCGGGCTCCACATGCGCTTGGGAGAGGAACGCGACGACGTTCCGGCCGGTGAGCTCCTCGATCGTCTCGGTAAAGCGCCTACTCATCATGCGCTGAAAATCGTGGCGCATCGCAACGATGCGGTCGGGCTCGCCACTGTCCATGATGGTCTGCTCCAGCGAGGTGAAGCCGCTGCCACGCATGACTACGACGATGATGTCGTCGAGCGCGTATGTCTTGGCTTTCATAGGCCCTCGGCCGTAGTGCTCGTGCAGGATTGCAACGATCCTGGTCGACACCGCTGCGAGCAGTTGGCCGCCCCCGAGAAGGGCTGGCTCTCGGTGAGCGAGAGGTACATCCATTAGACCACTCCTGTCTTCGACGGGGCCCGGCGAGACCTCGCCCATCCAAGGTTGATGTGCGTCGCCGAGCTCATGGTGCAGGCGGCCGGGCTCATGCCGCCGTGGCGCACTTGACCACAATCGGTACGTCGACCGCGCGCTCGGTCCAGGGCGCGCGGCCGACGAAACCGCTTCTCCAGAGACGGCTGATCGTCCTCGCCCGACGCCAGCCCCACGACGAGCATCTCCAATCCTGTCCGTGCCCCGGCAGTGGCTGACCTTGCTCCCCCGTGCCCCCACGAGCAACCTCACCCTCCACCCCGGACGACGTCCGAACTCCCCCGGACTCAGAAACCGCCCCGCTTCTGGCCGTCGTCCGGCGTGCCGCCCGTGGTGAAGCGCCTGACAAAAGCGCGCTTGTGGTGCCTGCAACCGTGGGCTCCTTGGCAGCTAAGCCAACCTATTGCCACGGCCCAAGAGCCGGGCGACCACCGTGTGACCGCCTACTCGTTCCGCTCTCTGATGCGCAGCCTCTCGAACATTCAATGAACGCCCGTGAACCGCGATGCGCCGAACACCGTACCGCGCACCCAACCGCGGCACAAGCCCCTTCGGCGGCCGAAGAATCCCCTGAATGGTGCCTGCGCGCGCGTTCAGCCGACCCGGCGCGGGTAGCCAAGCGTCCCGCTCAGCTTTCCCGTTCTGCGACCCAGCCGGAGCGGGACCTGGCCATACCGGGCCAAAGATGTCCTGGATACCGCCTCGAAGACACCGAAGGCGCTTCGCGAGACGGGGTTGGGACGTGAGACGGTGCGGATCTCCTGATTCGTCCCGGCGGCGCCATTCATCCGGCGAGGAGACCGACCAAAAGCTCTGACGCCTCCGTTTCCTCGTGTGGACAGGGCTGTATTCGGGGCACAAAGGTGTGCAAAAGCTCCCTGCGCCTGACAAATTCGGCCCAAATAGCGGCGAAGTTGACGCGAGCGGGTAGCTTGGTCGGCCCCGGTCGCCCCTACGTGTGGCGGCATTCCGACCCTCGGGCCATGACATGCGTTATCTGAAGACAAGTGAAGCGGCGACGTTGCTCAGCGTCTCCGCGAACACCCTGCGAGGGTGGGAGTCGAGATTCGGTTTCCCGACGCCGCAGCGATCCACGGGTAATCACCGGATGTATCTGTATGCCGAGGTGGTCGCTCTGCGCGGGACGCTGCAGGACTGTGTCTCGATCTCGTCGGCGGTGAGCCTGGCGCGCGAAGGGCTCGCCGCCCGGGACAGATCGCTCGTCGCCGCGCTCGGCGGCTACGACCGCGGGCAGGCGGATCTCGCGATGGAGGCGGCACTCGGGTCACGCTCGCTGCAGCGGTGCGTGGAGGAGGTCCTCCTCCCCGCGCTTGAAGAGATCGCCCAGGAGCGCAGGCTCGATTCGGCGGCATGGGCGTTCGCTGCGCAGTGGGGGGCCGATTGGCTGCGCCGCGCCACCCGGCTGGCAGCAGCGCGGTCGCGTTCGCTTTCGATCGTGCTCGGGGACGCCTCGCGAGACGACCTGGACCCCGACGCTCCGCACATTCGCGCGCTCGAGCTCTTCTGTGTGCGGGCCGAGGCCAGCGTGATGAGCCTGTCGGTCCGCGGCGTCGCGGGTATCCGTGACGCAGTACAGGCACACCGGCCGGATCTCGTTGTGATCGCGGGCGGGCACATGGCCGACGACGCCGTCGCCACCTGGGCGCAGTCAGTCAGAGTCGCCGCGGGTCCGACACCGATCGCGCTGTACCGCCGGGGGGACCACCTCGCGCAAATGCCGACCACCGGCACCACCGTCTTGCCGGCCCGCGCGAATGATGCGCAATATCGCCTCATCGAACTACTCGAGATGAAACGCGCGACGGTGACGCTGCCGGGCTCTCGACTCGCCCGCACGTCGAACCTCGCCATGAGCTAGCCACGGCCCGACCGCCCTGTTGCGCCGACATGCCGGAGGGGCGGACGGCGAGCCGGCCCGGCGGCCGGGTGTCGCTGGGCTCAGCGCGTGATGGCCGCCGCGACGGGGAGTGCGCCCACCTTGATCGGCGCCGAGGCATGGCGGGTGCGCGTGTTGAGCAGGCGAACCGTGCCGTCGTAGGTGCCGAGCACCACGGCGGTCTGACCTCCCGGAGCCAGCGTGATCGAGGTCGGGTACGAGTAGGTGCCGACGGAGATGGGGCGGCCGGCGCGTCCGCTGGCGGTGTCGATCGGCGTCACCGTGCCGGTGATCGTGCTGACGACAAACGCCGTCTGACCGGTCACCGCCACGGCGGTCGGCGAACTCCCCACCGCGACCGCCCGCCCCGGCCTGCCGCGGGCGGTGTCGATCGGCGTAACCCGGTTCGTGGCGCCGTCGACGACCTCGGCCGTCGCCCCGTCGGACGTCAGCGCCAGTGCATCAGGTGCCTGGCCCGCGGGAATCGCCGGGCCGGCGGTGTTGGTGGCCGTGGCGATCGGCGTCACGGTGCCGGCCCCATAGTCGGCCACGTACAGGTGGCCCCCGCCGCGGTCGACGGCTGCCGCCGCCGGGAATGCTCCGACCGGGATGGGCGCGAGCGCGCGGTCGGTGGCCGTGTCGATCGGCGTCACGGCGGCGCCGCCCCAGTCAAGGACGTAGAGCGTGCGGCCGTCGGGGGTGATCGCCTCCGCGCGCGGGTTGGCGCCCACCGGAATGGACGGCCGCGGCGTGTCCGTGCGGACGCTGATCGGCGTCACGGTGTCCGAGCCGCTGTTGGCAACGTACGCCGTGGCGCCGTCTGGCGTGACGGCGATCGCCCTGGGGTCGCGGCCCACCCCGATCGGCGCACCCGCCCGCCCCGTCGCCGTGTCGATCGGAGTGACGGTGCCCGAGCCCGAGTTGGCCACAAACGCGGCGCGGTCGTCGGGGGTCAGGGCGATCGCCACCGGGTCGCGCCCCACCCTGATGGGCCTGCCGGCGCTGCGGGTGGCAAGCGGGATCGGAGTGACCCGCCCGGCCGCCGAGCTGACGACGAACGCGGTCGGCCGCCTGCGCACTGCGCGGGCCGCCACCGGCCGAGCCTTGGGAGCCGACGCGAAGATGTCGTTGACCGGCTGGGCGTAGAGGTCGTTGGCGGTGAGATGCCCCAACCCCAGGGCGCCCTCGATGGTGCGCAGCAGGCTGTAGTGGGTGTAGCGAACGGGAGAGACGAAGCCGCGCTTGACCCCGGCCGACCCGAGGATGAGCGTGGGGACCCATTGCGAGGGTTGCTCATGGTCGTAGTTGTCCTCGTCCCAGGTGATGATGGCCAGCGACCGCTGGGTCCGCCAGGCGGGCGAGCGCATGATCTGCCCCAGTTCCTGCTTCAAGAAGCGGTCGCCGGCGCGGATGCCGCACCCCTCCATGTCGTCGCAATCGTTGGAACCGACCCAGACGAAGCTGGGCGTCGTCGCGGCGCCGGCGAGGTCGGGCGCCATCGACTCCAGGGGCAGGACGTGGGTGGCGCAGTAGGCCGCGCGCTGCCGGATATCAGCGAAGTAGAGGAACGGCAGGTCGTCGTCCCAGTAGTAGCCGTGCACGGTGTCGTCGCACGGGCCGGCGGCGCTCTGGTTGTAGGCCCCCCACGACTCGTGCGCCGCGTCGACGAGGTCGCCGATGTTGCGCGCGTGGATGGTGTACTGCGAGTCGTATTCGAGGGGGTCGTCGAGGGGGATTCCGAACGCGCTCCCGCCGGCGAGCGCCAGGTAATTGGCGTCGGACGGGTGCTCCTCGGCGAAGAAGTCCCCGAGCTCGCTGCCGTGCGGCAGCAGGCTGTTGAAGTACGGGGCCTGACGGCGGTTGCCGACGATCGCGTGGACGTCCTGGTTCTCGAAGTAGAACAGGAACACGTGGTCGTATCGGGGGACGCGCAGCGCGGGCGCCCGTAGCGGCGCCGGCCGCAGCCGGCGCCCCGGGACGACGAAGCCGATGTCGTCAGCGACGGCGCGGTCATAGCCGACCAGCGGGGCGCTGGGCCCGTCGAAGTTGGTGAGCCTCGTTGCCAGGGTCAGCGTCACGCGAGCGCGCGTGGCGCCGCGGGGCAGGCGGCCGGAGAGGGCACGGGCGCGCAGGACGGTGGCGGCCGAGCGCCGGCGACCGCCCACCGGTCCGAGGCTACGTCGGCCGAGCACGCGCCCGCGCGCGGAGAAGAACGCCACCGAGACGCCGGCCCGGCTGGTGGTGGTGCCCCCCAGTTCGGCGGAGAGCGCGTAGGCGCTCCCGGCCGGCGGCCGCTCTCCGCCCGGACGCGCCAGGACCACGGTCTGGACCAGGCGCGCCGTTCCCCCGGCGCCTCCGGCGAACAGCTGCCCGCCCCGCCCCGCTGGGAACTGGCGGTCGCCGTAGCGCACGACGGTGGGCAGCCCGGCGGCGACGCTCCACCCGGGGATGGTGACGGCGTCCCACCCGTGCAGCGACGCCGCGCCGGACTCAGCGCCGCCGTTGCGCAACAGGTTCGCGGCCGTCGCCGCAGTGGCCGCGCCGGGGAGGGCGCCGAGCACCGCCAGTGCGCACACCATCACGGCGAGGCCCGATCCGATGACGCGGTGATGGCTCACAGTCGTTGGGCGGCGCGTTGGGGCGCCAGTGGGGAACCTACTCCCGGCGCGCCCCCCGGGTGTTGGAATCTCACGATTGCCCGCGTCACGCGCGCGCGGTGAAGCTGCACGACATCCGCTTGATGCCGTGAATGAAGCCGCTGCGCAGCAGTTCCGGCTCGCCCACCTCGATGTCGGGCATAAGGCGCATCATCTCGCCGAAGATCGCGTGCAGCTGCACCCTCGCCAGGGACGCCCCCAGGCAGTAATGCGGACCGCCGCCGCCGAACCCCAGATGCCGATTGGGGCTGCGGGTGATGTCGAGCTCCCACGGGCGCTGAAACGCGCCGTCGTCGCGGTTGCCCGAATGGTAGAAGAGGACCACCTTCTCCCCCGCCGGAAGCGTCTGGCCGTGGAGTGCGACCTCGCGCGTGGTCGTGCGCCGGAAGGTCAGCACCGGCGTGGCCCAGCGCACGAACTCCTCGACGGCGTCCGGCAGCCGGGCATCGAGGTCCTCGGTCAAGGTCCGGCGCTGGTCGGGGTTCAGCGTGAGCGCGCGCGTGGCGTGCGAGGTCGTGTGCCGCGTCGTGTCGTTACCCGCGACCGACAGGAGCACCAGGAAGGCGGCGATTTCCGGATGCGTGAGCCGCTCTCCGTCGACCTCGGCCTGGACGAGCGCGGTCATGAGGTCGTCGCCGGGGTGCTGCTCGCGGAACTTGGCCAACTCGGTGGCGAACTCGGTCAGCGTCCACAGCGCGGTGCCCAGGACCTCGATCGGCTGGCGGTCCCCGAAGCAGTCGGGATCCGCGGCCATGATCAGCGTGTCCGCGGCCTCCACCACCCGGTCGCGGTCAGACTCCGGCACCCCCAACATGTCCGAGATCGTCTCCAGCGGCAGACGCCTGGCGATGAGCTCCACGAAGTCCCCGCCGCCGGTGGGCGCAGCCTCGGCGATGATCCGCTTGGCGCTGACCCGGATCCCATCCTCGATCCGCTTGATCTGGCGCGGGGTGAACGCGGCCGAGACCAGCCCGCGCAGCTTGGTGTGGCGCGGCGCGTCCATGGCCAGGAACGATTGGGAGGCCTCGAGCATCTCCGGCGGCGCGTCGGCGAACTGGACGCCCTCGCCTGAGCAGAACGTCGCCGGGTCACGCGAGATGCGTCGGATGTCGTCGTAGCGGACGATGGCCCAGTAGTGCAGCCGGCCCTGCTGGGGGAGGCCGAGGATGTCCTCGGGCGGCTCGTGGCGCGAGATCGGCTCTGAGCGGCGCAGATACGCGAAGTACCCGTCGCGCACCTCCGCGGGCCGGCCCCAGAACTCCAGCGAGCCGAGGTCGGCGTCGGCGAACTCTGTGGTGGGCGTTGCCGCCATGGCCCGGCGACTCTACATCTCGCCCGCGAGAGGCGCTCGAAACGACACCGGCCGGCCCCACCGCGGGGTGGGACCGGCCGGACGCGCTAGGAGGAGTAGCGCCTAGTGGTGGCCGTGACCACCGGCCACCGAGAACGCGTACGCCGTGTTCGAGGTGAACGTTGCGCCCGCGTTGAGGACCACGGACGGCCATGCCGAATCGCCGATGTGGTGCGGCGAGTCCGGGTAGTGCTGGGTCTCCAGCGTGAACCCGTCGGTTTGACGGTAGACGTGCCCGCTGGTGCCCTGGAGGTCACCCACCAGGAAGTTGCCCGAGTAGAACTGCACGCCGGGCTGATCGGTGAACGTCCGCAGGGCGATCCCGGTGTCGGGGTCGACCGCCGTCGCGACCTGCCGGTACCCGGAGCCGTTGAGGACCCAGTTGTTGTCATAGCCATGGGCGATGACCAACTGTGGGAACGCCTGGCCGCCGCCGTCTGGCAGCGTGGTGTTGCGCAGGTTCTCACCGATCGGGTGCAGATGCCGGAAGTCATAGGCCGTACCCGCCACGTTGACGAACGGCTCCGCTCCCGCGGTCGGCCCGGTCGGGATCAGGTTGGTGTTGACCGGTGTGTACTGGTTGGAGTTGATCTGCAGCAACTGATGATCGACGGTGCCCGACGCCTCACCACCGAGGTTGAAGTACGAGTGGTTGGTGAGGTTGATGACCGTGGCATCCGAGCTGGAGGTATTGACGGCCTTGTAGCCGATCTTCAGCTGGTTGTCGTTGGTCAGGGAGTAGGTGACGGTCGCCGTGATCGGTGCCGGGAACCCAGTGCAGGTCGTGGTAACCGACAGATCGCATCCCTCGCCGGCCGGGAAGCTGTGGCTCAGAGCCAGCGACGCGACCCCGGGGCCCGTCGACGTCGCCGCCGACCACACCACGGTGTTCCAGCCCAGGAACCCGCCATGCAGCGTGTTGGTGCCGTTGTTGGCGTCCAGGGTGTAGTTCTTGTTGTTGAGCGAGAAGGAGGCATTGGCGATGCGGTTGGCGTAGCGGCCGATGATGGCCCCGAAGTAGGTATCGCCGGACCCGCCGGGGAGCGGCCAAGACGTCTTGGCGGCGCCCTGCTCGAAGTCATTGACGTAATCAGTGAGCTTGGGGAACCCCAAGACCACGTCCTTGGTCCTGCCCCTGCTGTCCGGGACCCAGATCGACTGGACCACGCCACCGTAGTTGGTGATGTTGACCGTCATCCCATGCGAGTTGCGCAGGGTGTAGAGGTTGGCGTTCTGGGGGTTCAGGCCACCGGTGCTGCCCCAGGACTGGCCGGAGATGGTCACCCCCCCGTTGCCGTGGTGATGGCCCCCGTGATGCTGGCGACCGTGGTGATGGCCGTTCTTGGCCAGAGCGTGGGCTGACGCGCCTGCGGCGAACACCGCAAACGAGATCAGCGCGCAGGTCAATAAGAACGCGAACAGCCTCCTGCTGCCGCGAGACGCGTGCTGCATTTCGGCTCCCTTCGATATGTACGCGCGTCCGCTCCGGCCTCCGCGGACACGCCTCCCTCGTTGACCCTGTTAACGCTAACACGGTCATCCCGGACGTGTCAATTGCAACGAGGGCGACCCACCCTCTTGACCGTCGGGCGGTGTCCTGGGAGCATCCGCCGCGCAATGACGGCGGCCAGGGAGCTCCTGCCGAGCGGCCCGGGACCGGTGGGAGCGCCGGGACCCGAGCGCGTTCGCGCGCCAGCCGCCGGCGGTGGTCTCTCGCCCGCGTCCGGCAACCGGGCCCTGGCGCGCGCCCTGACCGACGCCGCGGGGTCCCGCGCGATCGGGCGCGGCGATGCGGCTGCGACACGGACGCTGGCCCGGTGCCCGGGATGCGGAGGAACATGCGGCGGCAGCTGCGGCCACCGGCGCTCTGCACCCGATGAGGAGCTGCTCGTCTCCGGGGAGAGGGCCCTGCGCCGCGCCGTGTTGGCTCGGCGGCGGGCCGTCAGCCCGAGATCTTGAACGTCGCCGGCCCGAGCATCGCCACGACGCGGATGAACTGCGGGCACATCATCCCCGGTCCGCACTTGGGCCGCGCCAGGACCTCCACGCGCGCGCTGTAGGTCCCTGGGCACCAGTCGCCGCCCAGCTGGGCCGGACCCAGGCTGACGCTCGTGTGCTGCCCTGGGGGTAGCGACGTCAGCGGCTCGCGATGCAGGCCGACGCACCCGGGCTTCTGCGGGCCGATGACGCTCAGCCCCGCCGACACGTCGTCACGACCAGGGGCGGCGACGCCCGCCGGCGCGATGAAGGCGAAGTGAATGGTCGAGTGCGGCGACGCCGTCGTGGGGCTGACGGTGAGCGATCCGCTGGCGGCGCCGGGTGTCGTGCTCGAGGTGGTGGTCGGGCTCGTCGTCGTGGGCGTGGTCGCCGGTGCAGTGGTCGTCGGGGCGGAGCCCGCCCCGCCGGCGCTGGTCATGTCCGAGCTCTGCGCGCACCCGGCGAGGGCGGCGGCGAGGGCCAGCGCGGCGGCGGCGAAGGCCGGGCGAGCCCGGACCCGGCGCGTCATCGACTCGGCTCCACGGTCAGTCCGCACTGTCCACGAACGAGCGCAGCGTCACCTTGGCGCCGTCCACGACCGGATCGCCGTGCGCCAGCAGCAGCCGGTCGAACTCCAGCTCCAACAGGCGGCCATAGGCGGCGCGTAGGCCCTCCTTGGTCGTCTCGGGCTCGTCCATGAGCCAGTCGGGGACGAAGGTCAGCCCGTCGACCCCGGGCCAGTGCACGACTCCATCGGCACAGGCCAGCGCCTGGTGGCCGGGGATATGCAACGCGGTCTCGTCGGGGCAGAGCGCGCCGACCTCGTGGACGACGATCCCACCGGGAAGCTCGTCTCCGAACTGAAACGGCGTCACCGGCCCCCGCCCCTCCAGCTCGTGCAGGCCGTTGGCGATGCAGTGCACGTCGCAGCCGAAGGCCTCCCGCAGCCCCCACGAGTCGCGGTCGTGGTGGCGATTGGACAGGACGATGTGCTGGGGGATGCAGTCGCGATCCCTGAACCAGTCCGGTCCGTCCGGCGGAAACATAGGATCCAGCAGCACACACTCGCTCTCGAGGTAATACGAGCTCACCGTGCTGCCGATATGAGGATGACGGGCCGTCCAGTGCCACAGCCCTGGGGCGATTTCCTCCACGGTTTGAGGCTACCCCCGATGGATGAGATGGGTTTGACCGTTGATCTGTCAACTAGACTCTGAGCATGGAAACGTTCGCGGAAACAGGACTTGAGGGCGCTGCCCTCGATGCGTGGCGCAGCTATCTGCAGAGCCACGCGTCGATCGTGCGCGTGCTCGATGCCGACCTGGCCGCCGAGCACGGTATGACTACTAGGGACTACGAAGTCCTGCTCTATCTGTCACAGGCCGATGGCCGGCGGCTGCCGATGTCGGCGCTGGCGGAGAGCACGAGGCTCACCCGCTCCGGGATCACCCGGCTCGTCGACGGGCTCGTGGACGCGGGCCTGTGCGAGCGCGTCGCCTGTCCCAACGACGCCCGCGTCTCCTACGCCCAGCTCACCGACCCGGGCTACGAGAAGCTGCGCCACGCCGGCTGCTCCCACGTGGCCAGCATCCGCCGCATGTTCCTCGAGCACTTCTCGCCCGAGGAGATCGAGCAGCTCGCGGCGTTGCTGGGCCGCCTGCCCGGGGCGGGCACCGGCGGTAGCTGCACCGCGGAGTAGTCCGCGGCTGTCTCACTGGGCCGGCTCACGGGGCCGCCGAAGGCGCAGCCTGTGCTCTGAGTGTCAGGACTCGAAGCTCGCGGCTACGGGTGCGCGGACGCCCGGGGTCCACGGAAGCGCGACGGCTCAGCGAGGAAATACTTGACAGCGCAAGCATTTGTGCTATCTTGGTTGTGCAGTCAACATTTCGTCAACGGACCCACGGCCGCCACAGCGCGGCGACGGCCTAACCTCAGGCACCTACCGATGAGCTCCTCCCCCACCCCCACTACCCCGGCGGCCGCGATCGCGGCCGACACCTCGTTGGGCGCCGTCAGCCTGACCGTCTCCGACCTCGCCCGCAGCCGCGCCTTCTATGAGACCGCGCTGGGCCTCAGCGTGCGCGAGGCCGACGACGGAGCGCTCGCCTTCGCGGTGCCGGGAGGAGCGGACCTGGTCCGGCTGTACGGAGACCCGTCGGCGCGGGCCCTGGACCGGCGGGCCACCGGCCTCTACCACCAGGCGATCCTCTTCCCGACGCGATTGGACCTCGCCCACGCCCTGGCGCGGCTGGCCGAGGCCCACTGGTCGCTGGATGGGGTCGCCGATCACCTGGTCAGCGAGGCGCTGTATCTGTCCGATCCGGACGGCAACGGCATCGAGCTCTACCGCGACCGCCCGCGCGCGGAATGGACCTACGCCGACGGCCAGCTCCAGATGGCCACGGCGCCGCTGGACCTGCGCGCCCTCGCCGACGAGCTCGCGACCGCCGACGGACCCCAGGCAGCGGTGCCGCCGGGCACCGTGATGGGCCACGTCCACCTGCAGGTGGCCAGCATCCCCGACGCCGAGGCCTTCTATCACGGAGTGCTGGGCTTCGACGTCACCACGCGCGGCTATCCGGGGGCGTTGTTTGTCTCGGCCGGTGGCTACCACCATCACCTCGGCCTCAACACCTGGCACAGCGCAGGTTCTGGACCGGCGGCGCCGGGCTCGGTCGGCCTGCGCTCCTATGAGGTCGTCCTGCCCGACCGGACCGAGCTTGACCGCGTGCTCGATCGCCTCGGCGACGCCGGTCTGTCGCCTGACTCCGCCGGCGGGGACTCAGCCGCGGTCCGAGACCCGTCGGGCAACCTCGTCGTCCTGGTCTGTCGCTGAGCTGGGCCGGGGGCGAGGGGCCCCTCGGCGCTACCCTTCGGGGCCTCGGCGACGTGGCGGAGTGGCTACGCAGCGGCCTGCAAAGCCGTCTACACCGGTTCGATTCCGGTCGTCGCCTTACACTTTACACCACTTTGTTACTCCCATCTCCCCAAAACTACACTACGAGACATAAGACACCACCTGGCCCTCCCCGCGAACCTATCAAACGCGAAGGGACTGCCTACGCCGCTCGACGACGGCTGATGTCGACCACGGGCGCCGGGGCGTTCTCTGCGGCCCACAGCGCGCTCAGCGTGGCCGATGCGCGCGCATCCTCGACGTAGTGGAGGTAGCGCATCGTCGTCGCGATGTTGGCGTGCCCCATCATCGCCTGTACCTCGTGTATCGGGAACCGCTTAGCCGCCTGCGTACCGAAGCTGTGGCGGAGATCGTGTAAGCGGATCTCTGGCAAGCCGGCGCGCTTGAGGTCAGCCTTGAAGTGCCTGTAGATCATCATCCCGCACAGCGGCTCTCCCGCTTGCTCCGGATGCTCAAAGACGAGAGCGTCCTCGGCCTTGCCCTCACAGTGAGGCGCGAGCGCCGCGCGCACGTTGTCCGACATCGTAACCGAGCGCACTCGACGTCCCTTTTTGCCAGCGTGGCCCCCGCGTGTCGTGAAGCCGCTCTCTAAACGAATCCGTCCCGCGACTAAGTCGACGTTCCCGACTCTGAGCGCTCTTATCTCCGACTGGCGAGGCCCAGCCTCTACCGCGAGCGACGTAAACCGCTCTATCCAGGTCCGTGGCCGCCGCCGCCTTGAGAACTCGAGACTTGAGCGGGCGTGTAGAACCGAAGCTTGCCCTCTGCCTCCGGCTTCACGGCCATGAACCGCCAGACCAGCTCAGGCTAGTGCGTACCGGTGCCTAGCGCGCCTCTGATGATCCGGCGGTAGTGATTCAGCGTGTCGGCACTCTTGCCAGCGTCCAGCATCTCAGCGCGGAGGGCCAGGAGGTCTGCCTCCGTGTAGCTGTCGAGCGGTCTACTGTCCCAGGTCAGCTCGCACGCCAGTCACGTCCGCGGAGAGCCTTGGCGATCCGGCGGTAGTCTGAAGCGTGGAGCGGCGCAAGCCGCGCTCGCGCTCACATCGGCTCAGGAAATCCTCACAGGCGAGTCCGAAGGTCCGTCGCGCAGGCGGCGAGTCGTCGGCATGACTATCAAGGAACGTTTGAGCAGCCGACTCAGCTTGGGTCCGCGTCAGGAAGCCCACAGAGGGGCGACTCGACTTCGTCCACGCCTTGCCGATGGTCATGCGCGAGTCCTTCCCGCTCGGAAGCCGGTAGCGCAGTATCCAGACCGGATGACGTCGCGGCTTGCCCTTGTGCTCCGTGGAGAGGCTCACGGAGCCGTGCAGATAGCTCTCAGCTTGCATCGGGACCTATCCTACTGATGCCGGGCTCCAGGGCGTTCTCGCGCTGCTGGAGCTATGTCGGAAGCTCCTCGGTTCTCGCCTTGTTGCTTCCGTTTGTCGTCATCATCCTAGCTCTTGCGTTTCTATCCAGTGCTCGATTGCCTCGGGCCTATAGCGGTAGTAGCGCACCAGCTTCACGGTCGGAATCAGTCCATCGCGGGACCGCGCGTAGACCCATGTCGTTGTTACGGCTAGCATCTTGGCGACTTCGTCAGCGTTCAGCACGATTCTCGCATCCGGTTCGCTCTCGCGTCGTCTGCCGTCGTCTGCTGTATAGCTCTTAGAGACATACGCTCTTACCCCTCCCGTTGCCAAGCGCGCCACTTACATCCTACTGCTCGTCTCACATGATCTAGGTCCCGGGGGTTCCCTTCCCGGACGGGGCGCGCGTTACGGCAGGAAGCAAAGGGTGTGGGGCAGCTCGCCGCGCGCTCTGGCTGCCCTATGAGATTTGACTGCGCAGACTACGACACCGGCCGGACGGATTCTGTCCTAGCTAGCTCTCAACCGGGGCCTATTCTGAGCGTTGTGACTCATTCTGTCCGGTCACTGTCCTGTCACCTTTTAGGGGTAGTAATGCCACATGACAGTGAGTACGCTGGCGGCATTCACCTATCACCAGTCAGGAGAGTGAGCGATGACCAATACAGCCGCTCTTAGCTTCACCATTCACGCTACAGACTCTCCCCACTTCCTACTCATTCTTCTAGAGCAGGCAGCTGCCTACAGCGAGCTTATCTAGCATATCCACTACTACTCTTAGACTTATACTTTTCTGCCTTAAGCCATAGCCCTCTTTATTTTTTTCAAGACCTCGCCCTCCAGCTCGACGAGTACCGTTCACCATCCATGGCGACGACTTAGACCACGTCCGCACTATCATGCTCTTAAAGCTTTCCTTCTTTCACTTTACTCTCCTCTACATTATTTCCATCATTATCTACTACACTCTCCTATCCTTTACTCTTTCTCTCATCATTCTTTTTTATTACATCTCCTTCCATATCTTCATCCTCTACTTCTTCGGGGTTCGCCAAAGTGTACTGTGTCTGATTGCCTTAAGACTACTTGAGGGAGGCCCGAGTGAGCGACTATCCTTCGCTGACTCTCCACACTCATTCCGGGGTTCCTATCGGTTTCCACAACCCTACTTTTTTCTCACTATTTCACTTTACTCTTCTACTTCAATATCTAACCTTCACCCCTTTAAGCACCACTCTTTTTAAGCTAACTATTTAGCTGTTCCTTTCTCTTATTCAGTCTACCTACTCATTCATGGCGGCGCTCTAACCATTTTTTTCCTAATATCTCTTTCTACTTTCTTTCCTTTACCGACCCTATGCGGCCACCGAAGACTTGTGGAGGTCATGCAGCTCGACGTGCGCCGCGATTGTCTCAGCGGGCGGAAGTGGTTACGTCTTTCGTCTCGGGGAGGTTCTATGCTCGCCACTCCAGGGTCTCAGGGTTCTCGTAGACGTGGCCCGGTTGCACCTCCATCGCGGAGAGTATGTTAGAGGCAGGCATTGTGCCACTTATCTCATCTACTATCACTTGTACCGAGTCTCTTACTTCTCTTTATTCTTCCTCTGTTGATATGCACGCGGCGCTAGTTTCGGCCAGTTTCTCAGTCTCCAGTTCTTCTCGAGAGTTCAGCTCCTCTATTATCTCTTGGCCGTGTCTTATTATTTGCTTCTCTTATTCCTTTTCTTCTTTCTCCTGAGTTCCTGCTCTCCTATCTCACTTTTTCTATGCAGTTCTTTATTCGCGTCCAGCTTTTCTTTTTCTACCTCTTCTTCCTTCTTATCTTCTTCTTGCTTTCTTATTGTCCACGAGCT
>CAVWTW010000006.1:0-875000 GCA_963758035.1 uncultured Actinomycetota bacterium | reverse complement strand
CTCTTTTTCTTTTTCTTTCTTTTTCTTTCTTTTTTTCTCTCTCTTCTCTCTCTTTTTCTTTCTTTTCTTTCTCTTTCTTTTCTTTCTCTCTTTTTCTTTCTTTTCTTTTTTTTCTTTTTTTCTTTCTTTTCTTTTCTTTCTCTTTTTTCTTTTTCTTTTCTTTTCTTTCTTCTTTTTTCTTTCTTTTTTTTTTTTTTTTTTCTCTTTTTCTCTTTTCTCTTTTTTTTTCTTTTTTTCTTTTTCTACTTTCTCTCTTCTTCTTTTTCTTTTTTTTCTCCTTTTTTTCTTTTCTTCTCTTTTTCTCTTTTTTTATCTTCTATATCTTCTTCTTTCTTCATTCCCCGCATTTCTCTTGCTTCTTTCTTTTTCTCTTTTTTTTTTTTTCTTTTCTTTTCTTTTTTTTTTTTTATCTCTTCTCTTCTCTCTTTTTTCTCTTCTCATCTTTTCTTCTTTCTTTCTTTTTTTCTTTTCTTCTTTTTCTCTTCTTTTTTTTTTTTCTCTTTCTTTTTTTTTTTTTCTTTCTCTTCTTTTTTCTTTCTTTCTTTCTCTTTTCTTCTCTCTTTTTTTCTCTCTTTTCTTTCTTCTTCTCTTCTTTTTCTTTTTCTCTCTCTTTTTTTCTTTTTTTTTTTCTTTTCTTTTCTTTCAGTTTTTTTTCTTTATTCTCTTTTTTTTTTTTTTTTTTTTTTCTTTTTTTTTTTTTTTTTTTTCTTTCTCTTTTCTTTCTCTTTTTTTCTTTCTTTTTTTCTTTCTTTTTTTTTTTCTCTTTCTCTTTTTTTTTTCTCTCTTATTTTTTTTCTTTCTCTCTTCTTTTTTTTTTCTTTTTCTTTTCTTCTTTTTTTTTTTTCTCTTTTCTTTTTCTCTTCTTCTTTTTTTTTTTTTTTTTTCTCTTTTTTTCTTTTTTTTTTTCTTTTTCTTTTTTCTTCTTTTCTTTCTTTTCTTTCTCTTTTTTCTCTCTCTCTCTTTTTTTTTTTTTTTTTTTTTTTTTCTTCTGTTTATTTTTTTTAGATTTTCCCCTAAATTCTCCCCTTACTCTGCAGTTCTTAGCTCATCAGCACAACTGAGTTACCCACCCCTGTTTCGCTCTCGTTCCTTCTCCCTCCCTCTCTCTCTTCCTGCAAAGCCGTCTACACCGGTTCGATTCCGGTCGTCGCCTTGACTGAAGGCGGGTCGGCACTGCTACGCGATCGCCGGCTCCGCGCTGTACGTCGGGCGCCAGCCCGGCGAGCCGGTCACCGACGACTATCCCGGCGCGTCTCCCTACCCGTTCACGGGCGGGACGCTCAAGCTGGTCGCGGTCAACGTCAGCGGCGAACCGTTCACCGACCTCGAGCACCACGCCGCGATGCTGCTCAAACACCAATAGCGAGACCGCACGCGGGGCCCTCGTCAGGCCGCCAGGGCGGTGATCGCGTCGCCGATCAGCTTGGCGCCGAGGATCAGGCAGATGACCGCCATGATCGTCGCGTTCTCGCGGGCCATCCAATCATGCAGTCCCCTCAGGATGTCGTCGCCGCGATCGCCCATCACGAAGTAGATCACGACCGGCGCGCCGACGCCGAGGGTGGCGATCACGACGAACACTGCGAGCGCCACCGCCTGGCTCAGGGGACTGGCCCCGGTCTGCGCGATCGCCGCTGCCGCGCCGACCGCGAGCAGCAGGTTCTTGGGGTTGATGGCCGACAGCGCGACCCCCATCGCGGTCGACCTGGCGGGAGTGAACGTGTCGATCGTCTTCATCCACCCGGGAAGCTGCCCCGCCTCGTCACCATGCGGACGTCCACGCCACTGCCTGACCGCCAGCAGCCACAGGAGCGCCCCCAGCACGATCTCGAGGATGCTGACCCAGGTCGCCGGCGTGCCCTGCTTGCTTGCCGAGGCGCCGCTGGCCACCAGTAACACGATCGTCCCCAGGACGGCGAGTCCCGCCACCCAGCCGAGCAGGAACGCCGGCCCGTTCACGCGGCCCTTCGGCGTCGCGAGCATCAACACGACCGCGATGATCGGCACCGGGCTGATGGCGACGCCGACCCCGAAGGACAGAACCTGTCCGATCGCCTGACCCATTAGCGTCCCTCCTCCTCGTCGGCATCGCCAAGCGACGGACGGTCCGCCGTCCCGCCGAGCGCTTGGACCGCCGCGTCGATGGTGTGAAAGACCCGGTTGTCGCCGAGCTCATGGACCAAACCGGCACGCCGGGCCATCCTGATCACCGGTTGCCGGGCGTCAGCGAGCGCGACATCGATGCGGGCCGAACGCATCGTGCGCACGAGCTCGTCGAGCATCTCCGCAGCGGTGATGTCGAGGCGATCGTTGGCCCCGAAATCCAGGATGAGCGTGCGCGGCGGCGGGTCACACGCGCCGACGAGCGCCTTGATGCGATCGCGAACCGGTGTCGCGTTGGCGTAGAACAGCGGCGACTCGAGCCGCAGCACGAGCAGGTCCGGGATGCGGTTGTAATCGGGATGCCTGCCCACGTCCCCATAGGCCCCGGGCTCGCCCGGCACCCGCCCGAGCGACCCGATGTGCGGCCGGCTGGCGTGATACACGACCAGCAACAGCGACGCCGAGACTCCAATCACGAGGCCGGGCAGCACGTCGATCGTGATCACGCCGATGAAGGTGGCGAGGGCCAGCCAGAACTCGAGCTGGCGCAGGTTGTAGTAGCGGCGCATCTCGGCGATCTTCCAAAGATGCGAGACGGCGTGGATGATCAACGCCGCCAGCACGGCTTCGGGGAGATTCTTGAACAGCGGAGTGAGCACCAGCACCGTGACGACGATCAGCACCGCGGCGATGAGCGGCGAGAGCTCCGAGCGGGCACCGGCGCCCTCGTTCACCGCCGACTGCGACAGGCTGCCCCCGCCGGCCAGCCCGCCGACCAGGCCCGATCCCAGGTTGGCGACGCCGAGCGCGATCAGCTCCTGGTTGGGATCGATCTCGTACCCGTACTTGGTCGCGAAGGTGTTGGCGGCGCCGAGCGATTCGCTGAAGATCACCAGCAGCATTCCGCCGGCCGCCGCGACGAGGGGCGCGATGTCGGCGCTGTGAACCGAGGGCACGCCCGGCGTGGGCAGCCCGCTGGGGACGTGGCCGACGATCTTGACCCCGTGCGAGGACAGACTGAAGGCAGAGCTGAGAAGAATCCCGAGCACGAGCGCGACCAGACCGCCCGGAATCTTCGGGGCCAGCCGCTCGACCGCGAACAGCAGCCCCAGCGCACCCGCCCCGACCGCCAGCGTCGCCGCGCTGGTGTCGCCCAGATGCGCGATCAGATGGACGAACTGAGCGATGGTATCCCCCGATCCCTTCTTGATCCCGAACAGCTTCGGCAACTGGCCGACCGTGACAAAGATGGCCAGACCGAACACGAACCCCTCGATCACCGGCCGCGAGAGGAACTGCGCCACGAACCCCAGCCGCAGCACCCCCGCCACCAGGAACAGGCCACCGCAGAAGATCACCAGGACCGCCGCATCGGAGGCATACCGGGACGCGTCGCTCCCCGCCAGCCCGCCGACCGAGGAGGCGAGCAGGACCGCGGCTGCCGAGGTCGCGGCCGCAATCAGATGGCGGCTGGTGCCAAACACGGCGTAGGCGGCGAGCGTCACCAATAGCGTGTACAGGCCGGCCTGAGGAGGCAGCCCGGCCAGTCCGGCGTACGCGATCGACTCCGGGACCAGCAATCCCCACACCGTCGCACCGGCGATCACATCGAAGCGCAACCACCGCCGGTCGTACCGCGGCAACCAGCGGAGGATCGGCACGAAACGCCGGACCCCAGACGGCGGCGGCGCCGCCCAGGTCCGCGGATCGACTGCAGGCTCGGCGCTCATCGTGTCAGGCTCGCGATAACCAAGAGTTCTGAGCGACGCCCTGCTGGCGCACATCACCTGATTTGGATGATGCTGGCGTCGCGGCCCGATGATGATCATCGGGGAGTCCAGATGAACCCGAGACCGGAGGGTGGCCTGATGGCGAAGCCATTCAAGGGCGTAATCAACGTCGACGTGACCGAGTCGGTCCCTGACTGGGGCCCCTACACGCAACCGATCCTGCCCGACGGCACCCCCAGCATGGTTTACATCGTGCTCGATGACGTGGGGTTCTCCGCCATGGAGCCGTTCGGCGGCCTGATCGAGACGCCGAACATCAACCGCATCGCCGATCGTGGCCTCGTGTACACGAACTTCCACACGACTGCGCTGTGCTCGCCGACGCGCTCGTGCCTGATGACCGGCCGCAACCACACCACCAACGGCATGGCGACGATCACCGAGGCGGCATCGGGCTTCCCCAGCTCCAATGGCCACATCCCCTTCGAGTGCGGGACGATCGCGGAGGTGCTCGGCGAGCGCGGGTGGAACACGTACATGACCGGGAAATGGCACCTGACGCCCGAGGACGAGATGAACCTCGCGTCGGTCAAGGACCAGTGGCCGATCGGTCGCGGGTTCGAGCGCTTCTACGGGTTCCTGGGCGCTGAGACCAACCAGTGGTATCCGGATCTGGTCTATGACAACCACCCCGTCGAGCAGCCCTCGCTGCCCGAAGAGGGGTATCACCTGACCACCGACCTCACCGACCGAGCCCTGTCGTTCATCCAGGACTCCAAGGCGATCGCGCCCGACAAGCCGTTCTTCCTCTACTTCTGCCCGGGCGCCTGCCACGCACCACATCACGCTCCGAAGGAGTGGGCCGACAAATACAAAGGCAAGTTCGACATGGGGTATGAGGCCTACCGGGAGGTCGTGTTCGAGCGCCAGAAGAAGCTCGGCATCGTCACCGAGCAGGCCGAGCTCTCGCCGATCAACCCCTACATCGACGAGAAGAGCACGGACGGAGGCAAGGACTGGCCAGAGGCTGACACGGTCCGCCCATGGGACTCGCTGTCGGCCGACGAGCACCGCTTGTTCGCGCGCATGGCCGAGGTCTACGCCGGGTTCCTCAGTCATGCCGATCACGAGATCGGCCGGCTGCTCGACTACCTCGAAGAGTCCGGCCAGCTTGACAACACGATGATCGTGCTCGTGTCCGACAACGGAGCCTCGGGCGAGGGCGGACCCAACGGATCGGTCAACGAGAACGCGTACTTCAACGGTATCCCGGACCAGATCGAGAACAACCTCAAGTATCTGGACGTCTTGGGGAGCCCGCGCACCTACAACCACTACCCGACGGGATGGGCGTGCGCATTCAACACTCCGTTCAAGCTGTGGAAGCGCTACAGCAACTGGGAGGGCGGCACCGCCGACCCGATGATCGTGTCCTGGCCGGCGAAGATCACCCAGAGCGGCGTCCGGCGCCAGTTCACGCACGCCGTGGACATCGTGCCCACGATCTATGAGTCCCTGGGGGTCGAGCCGCCCGAAGCCGTCAAGGGCTACACCCAGTATCCACTCGAGGGTGTCAGCTTCGCGGCGACCTTCGGCGACGCCGACGCCAGAACCGCGAAGCAGACGCAGTTCTACGCCATGGGTGGGACGCGGGCGATCTGGCACCAGGGCTGGAAGGCCACGTCGGTGACGCCGTCCGCGCCCGACATGTGGGCGGGCTACGCGACGCAGCGGTGGGAGCTGTTCGACACCCAGAACGACCCGAGCGAGTGTCATGACCTCGCTGCCGAGCAGCCGGACAAGCTCCAGGAGATGATCGGGCTGTGGTGGATGGAAGCCGGTCACTACCAGGCGCTGCCGCTCGAGAACCGCAACGCAGTCGAGATCCTCACCACCGATCGGCCCCAGCTGTCAAAGCCACGGAACCGCTACACGTACTACCCGGGCGGTTCGGAGATCCCCGAATCGGTCGCTCCGAACATCCGCAACCGCTCGTACACGATCGCCGTCGAGGTCACGATCGACACCGCGGAGGCGGGAGGCGTGCTGTTCTCCCACGGATCGCGCTTCGGCGGTCACGCGCTCTACATCAAGGACGGCAAGCTCAAGTACGTGTACAACTGGGTCGGTCTGGAAGAGCAGATCGTCGAGTCCACCGAGCCGGTGCCGACCGGCCACGTGGTGCTCTCGGCGTCGTTCGAACGTGAGGGCGACTCGATGCCGGCGCAGGGCACACTCACGCTGCACATCCGCGACAAGGCAGCGGGCGAGGCGACGATAAAGACGCAACCGGGGAAGTTCTCCATCGCCGGCGAAGGGCTGAACATCGGCAAGGAGGGCGCCGAGCCGGTCACCGATGACTATCCGGGTGAGTACCCGTGGGCGTTTGTCGGCGGCACGATCAAGAAGGCGATGATCGACGTCAGTGGCGATCCATTCGTCGATCTGGCACAGGAAGCGCGCATGGCGCTCGCGCGGGACTGAGACATGGCGACAGACACCGCTGACACCACGCTGCTGTCCTGGAACGACGGGGCGGCGCGCCAGGCCATCGTCGATTTCGTCGAGGCGGTGACGCGCGACGGCGGGCCGGACTACGTCCCGGAGGCGGAGCGTGTCGCGGTGTTCGACAACGACGGGACGCTCTGGTGCGAGAAACCGATGCCGATCGAGCTCGGGTTCGTCCTGCATCGCCTGGCCGAGATGTGCGAGAGCGATGCCTCTCTCCGCGAACGGCAGCCGTGGAAGGCTGCCCACGAACGTGACTACGAGTGGCTGGGCGCAGTCGTGACCAAGCATTACCACGGTGACGACAACGACCTCAAGGTGCTGATGGGCGGCATCGTGCGCGCGTTCGCCGGGGTCGACGGTCGAGGCGTATGGTGACGCTGCGGAGGCGTTCCTGAGCGCGCCACACCCCACGCTCGAGCGCCGGTTCCGTGACTGCGGTTACGTTCCGATGATCGAGCTCCTCCGCTACCTGGAGGCGAACGGCTTCACCAACTACATCGCGTCCGGCGGAGACCGTGACTTCATGCGGCCGGTCACCGAGGAGATCTACGGGATTCCGAGCAGAGCGCGTGATCGGCAGCTCCAACGCCCTCAGCTACCAGGAGGATGAGCACGGCGGCACGATCGTGTATCTCGCGCAACCGGACGTGTTCGACGACGGACCGACGAAGCCCGTGCGGATCTGGAGCCGTGTCGGACGGCGCCCGATTCTCGCCGGCGGCAACTCCAACGGCGACGTGCCCATGCTCCACTTACACCGGGAGCACGGCCCGGCCCGGCCTCCGCCTCCTCCTTCTGCACGACGACCCGGATCGCGAGTTTGACTACACGGCCGGCGCCGAGCAGTCGCTCGAGCGGGCGCAGCAGGATGGCTGGACGGTGGTGAGCATCAAGCGCGACTGGGCCACCGTGTTCGCGGACACATAGACACGGGACGCTCCCGGCCCCGCCGGTTCGCGCGCTCGGCGCCTTCCCCTCAGCGCCTGGGGCCGTGCCCCCCTTGCGCAGGGGACGGTTCAGACCTGTTGGGTTGGGCCCTGCCGGGGCACAATAACCCTGTGACCCTGGAGAATCCTCACCATCACCTGCCCCGGGCCGGGCAG
The DNA here is from genome assembly GCA_963758035.1 of uncultured Actinomycetota bacterium. GTDB lineage: Bacteria > Actinomycetota > Thermoleophilia > Solirubrobacterales > Solirubrobacteraceae > Palsa-465. Next base: position 867,553 of record CAVWTW010000006.1, on the reverse strand, counting down.
ACGGTCCTGACGCCGGTAGAGCCGGCGCTCGCTCCGGCGCACCAGGTCGAGCCCTTTGCCCGGTTGAGCGACCCCGCGCTCTCCGAGCTTGGCCTGGAGGAGTTCCTGGACGAGTTGCTCCTCCGCGTCCAGGAGGCTCTGAGCGTCGACACCGTGGCGATCCTCCTGCACGACCTCGACACCCACCAATTGGTGGCCCGGGCCGCCAAGGGCATCGAGGAGGAGGTCGAACGGGGCGTGCGGATCCCGATCGGCCAGGGCTTTGCCGGCCGCATCGCCGCCGAGCGCGTGGCGGTCTTCGTCGCCGACGTGGATCACGCCGACATCCTCAACCCGATCCTGCGCGAGAAGGGCATCCAGTCGCTGCTCGGGATCCCGCTGATCGTCGAGGGACAGCTGATCGGCGTCCTGCACGTCGGCTCGCTCGTACCCAGGACGTTCGGCCTGGGTGACCTGGCGGTCCTCCAGGCCGCCGCCGCGCGCGCCGCGCCCGGGATCGAACGCGCACGCTTGATCTCCGAGCTCGAGCACGAGCACCAGGTCGCGATGGTGCTGCAGCGCAGCCTGCTACCCAAGCGACTCTCAGACGTTATCGGGGTGACCACCGCCGCCCGATACCTCCCGGCGGCCGACGAAGTCGGGGGTGACTGGTACGACGTGTTCGAGCTCGCCCGTGGCCGGTTGGGCGTGGCGATCGGCGACGTCGTCGGCCACGGTGTGAGCGCCGCGGCCCTGATGGGCCAGCTCCGCACCGCGCTGCATGCCTACGCCCTGCAGGACCACGGTCCCGCCCGCACCCTGGAGCTGGTCGACCGCTACGTGCAGTCGATGCCCGACTACGCGATGGCAACGGCGGCCTACGCCGTCCTGGAACCCGACACCGGCGAGATCCAGATCGCCAGCGCGGGGCATCTTCCGCCGCTCATCGTCTCCGGCGAGGGTGGTCGTGTGGTGGACGTCACCCCCTCGGCCCCGCTCGGGGCCTTCTCCTACGGCCGCATGCACGAGCAGGAGCTGCTGCTGGCGCCAGGCGAGACACTGGTGTTCTACACCGACGGACTCGTGGAACGGCCCGGCACGCCACTGACGGAGTCCATTGACGAGCTGCTCGCCGTGGTGCAGGGCGCCGGCTCGGTCGACGAACTGTGCCGGCGCGCCGTCGACCAGATGGTGCCCCACGAGGGCCTGCGCGACGACGTGGCCATCGTCGCCATCCAAAACAGCGCGATCGACGACCAGCTCGACCTGCACCTGCCCGCTGACCCCAAGATCCTGGCCGAGATCAGGCTCGTGCTGCGGCGCTGGCTTCGTCACCAGGGCGCCAGCGACTCAGAGACGATGGAGATCACGCTCGCGGTCAGCGAGGCGTGCACCAACGCCATCGAGCACGCCTACTCGCCCGCGCCGGCCGAGTTCATCCTGCGCGCGAGCGCCGACGAGGGTCGGGTGACATGCGTCGTCGCAGACGCCGGGCGCTGGCGCGCGCCCCGGGGGCACGATCGCGGCCGTGGCCTGACCATCATCCGCGCGGCAATGGACGATGTGGAGGTCAACTCGGCCGAGACCGGCACGGAGATCGTCATGCACAGGAAGCTCGCACCGTGAAGCTGGGCGACGTCCAGTTCTCAGATCACGAGCAAGTGGTGGTCGCCCGCCTCACCGGTGAGATCGACCTCTCCAATGCCGACGGGATCGAGGGGGCGATCGCCGAGGCCACGCCCAACCACGTGCTGGCGCTGATCCTCGACGTCAGCGCCCTGGATTACCTGGACAGCGCCGGCATCCACCTCATCTACAGGCTGCGCGAGAAGCTGCGGGCACGCGGCCAGACCCTCCGGCTGGTCATCCCTCCCGACTCCCCCGCCAACGACGCCCTGCGGCTGGCGGGCGTCTCGCGCAACGTCGAGACCGTTGAGACCCTCGACGCGGCCATGGCGGAGTTCTCGACCGAGAGCAGGATGGCCGAGGCCGAGGTCCCCGATCCGGGCAACGTCTGAAGCCACGTACCGGCGCCCGTCGCGACTGTGACCGACGTGTCCGCGCTCCAGGCTCCTGACCTCCCGCCATTGGAGGAGGTGTCGCTGGCTGCTGCCGCGCAAGCCATCGACGATCTGGCCGGCGCCCTGGTCTCGGGCGATGGGGGTGCCGTGGCGGCGGGGCGGGTCCGGGTCCGGGAGTCCGAGCTGCGCGGCGTCGTGTTCGTGCCTGGGAACAGTCCCGGCCTGACGCTGGCCGACGTGATCCTGCGCGACTGCGGAATGTCGAACCTCGATGGACGCGAAGGGCGCCTGAACCGGGTGGAGATGCACCGCTCCCAGCTCGTCGGGTTTGCCTTGAGCGGGGGCGACGTCCGCGACCTGCGCGTGGTGGACTCCTCCCTGCAACTCGTCTCGTTTGCCTCGGCCACGCTTCGCCACGTGGTATTCGAGCGCGTCAACCTGGCCGAATCCTCGTTCATGCACGCGCGACTGGAATCGGTCGCCTTCGTGGACTGCCGCCTGGATGGCGCCGACTTCCGCCACGCCCGGCTCACCGCCTGCGCCATCCGGGGGGCCTCGCTGGACGGGGTGCTGGGGGTGGAGTCGCTGCGCGGCGTGCGGATGCCGTGGCCCGACGTCCTGGCGTCGGCCGGCGCGCTCGCCGCCGCCCTGGGGATCTCCATCGAGTCCGACTGACGCGCATGGCGGACGCTCCCGCGGCCTCAACGCCGCACCGGAGCGCCAACCAATGCACGCTGCCCTGTTCGTCCTGGATCGGAGCCTCACTGTGGTACTTCCCTCCAGAGCGTCGGGCTAACCCCTGCTTTGCGGCGAGCTGCTCAGGCACCGCGGGGCCGGCTCACCGCGGGCGCCTCCGCAGCTGCGGTTGCGGGTTATACTCGGCCACCTCGCGGCTGTAGCTCAGTTGGCTAGAGCGTCTGCTTGCCATGCAGAAGGTCGAGGGTTCGAGTCCCTTCAGCCGCTCTTGCAGAAGGCCCCGCTCCGGCGGGGTTGCCTGTTGCCCGAGCTCAGCTCGGTCAGGTCATTTTCGCCCGGCGCTACCACCGGGCTCGCTCAGAATCCGATGCGGCTCTCAGCTGGGAGCACGAGCACAGAGCTCCGAGCGCTGTTGAGTTCGTTGCGGACTTCTCCGGCGACGACCACATGGCCTTTTGGCGCGCCGGCCTGTGAGCCGACGACGATCAGATCCACCGATCCGGCGTTCGCGTCAACCACCTCGGCCCCGAGGCTGGCCGCCAGCGCTGCCGCGGTCGCCCGCGCGTCATCGTTGACCGGACCGGCGAACGGCACCGCGATGGACCTGATCGCAAAATCGGTCTTGGCGCGCAGCCCGGCCGCCGCGACGGCGATCGCGACAGCACCACCCTCGAGCAGACGCTGCGCTGACGTTCCCGGTTCCGCGCGACCGACCGGCGTGCGGTAATCCGAGCCGAAAACGATGACCGAGGCACCCACCCGCTGTGCCAGCGCGCCCAGTACCTCTCCCGTGGCCGCACCGACTTCGACATAGCGCCCAACAGGACCGTCCAGCTGTGCCGCTCCGCGCTCCAAACGCTGCTCCGCGTCATGCTGCGCGACGTCCTCCCGCCGCGGATCGAACTCGCGGGCGTGGCGCACATACGCGAGCGACACCGACGATCCGGTCTGAGCCAACAGCCGGCCCAGCGCGACCGCGTCGTCGTCGTTGGACGTCCCGTCGTAGGAGACCACCAAGTCAGCCGTCATCGCCGCACAAAATATCCCAACTCCGACACGCATGGCTGTCCGCCGCCCATCGACCGTCAACCAGGTGCGGTGACCGTGGGCGAGCGGGCGGTCGAGTTGCGCGGGCTCCCCCGTCGCCGCCGTCGCGTTGCGCGCGGTTATCCGGAGTGACAGAGTCTGTGGCGTTATGCGGGTGGGACCGGGTAGCGGCGCTGCTCTTCTGGAGCGCGACGACGAACGACGTACGCTCAATTGGGCGGTGAATCAGGCTCGCCATGGCAATGGCGGGGTGGTGGTCATCGAGGGCGTCGCCGGCGTCGGCAAGACCTCCCTGCTGCACCTCGCGGGCTCGCTCTCGGCAGCAGCGGGGATGCGAGTGCTCAGAGCCCGCGGGTCAGAGCTTGACCGCGCGTTTGGGTTCGGCCTGGTCCGCGGCCTGCTGGAGCGAACTGTGGCCGAGCAGCCCGACCTGCTGGCCGGAATGCCCGAGCAGGTCGCCGCGATCTTCGGCGCCGGCGCGGCCGATCCGCACGCCGAACCCGACCTGTTCACCCGGCTGCATGGCCTGTACTGGCTGATCGCCGAGCTAGCGGCGGGCGAACCGGTCTCGCTGATCACCGACGACCTGCACTGGGCCGACACCGCCTCGCTGCGTTGGCTCGTCTTCATGGCCGAGCGGATCGCGGACATCCCGGCCGTCATGGTCTGCGCCACCCGGCCCGAGGAGCCCGGTGCCGACCAGGACCTCCTCGAGGCGCTGGCCGCCACCGCCCGGCCGCTCATCCGGCCTGCGCCGCTGTCACGCGAGGCGGCAGGCACCTTCATCCGCGCGCGAATTCCCGACGCCGTCCAGGAGTTCGCGGCCGCCTGCCACACCGCCACCGGTGGCAACCCGTTCCTGCTCGGCGAGCTGGTCTCCGAGGTGGCCGAGGTGCAGCTCGGCGGTTCGGCGGCAGACGCCGGCCGCGTGCTGGAGTTCGGCTCCGAGCGGGTTGGACGCGCGATCCGCCGCCGGCTGCGCGCTCTGGACGAGGACGCCACCGACGTCGCCCAGGCGGTCGCCGTCCTCGGCCCGCCGGTGTCGCTCGACGATGTCCTCGGCCTGACCGGTCTGTCCCGCGCGGCGACCACGGCGGCGGTCGAAGCGCTGATCGCGATCAACGTGCTGGCCGTCGACCGGGAGCTGGACTTCATCCACCCCGTGGTGCGCGGAGCCGTCTACGGCCAGATCCCCTCGCTGCAGCGCCAGGAGCTCCACGAGCGCGCCGCCGCCCTGATGACCAAGCGCGGCGCCGAGAGCGAACGGGTCGCCCGCCACGTCCTCCCACTGCCGGGCGCCGGTGATCCCGAGCGGCTCGCCACGCTGCGGGCAGCGGCCCGGGATGCCGACGCACGCGGCGCCGCGGACGCCGCCATCGCGTATCTGCGCCGGGCCGTGGACGAGCCCCCGCCCCAGAACAAGCTTGCCGACGTTCTGCACGAGCTCGGTCTCGAGGAGGCCGCTGACCGGCGGCGCGCCGACTTCGACGCCCACCTCCGCGAGGCGCTGTCCTACGCTCGCGACCCCGAGCAGCGGACACGGATCGCGCTGGACCTGGGGCGCGCCCTCGCCTCCTGCGGCGAGTTTCGCCTCTCGGTGGAGGTGTTTCACGAGACGCTCACCGCCGGCATCCCGACAGGCGACACCGAAGCGGTGGCGCTGGAGGCCGAGATGCTGGCGATGGCGTTCCACGAGTTCACGTGCGCGCCTCTCGCCGCTCCATTCTGGGAGCGCCGCTTCGCCGAGCTTGACCGCGGCGACCTGGTGGCCCCGGCGATTCTCGCTTCCCTCACGGTGGCGATTGCCGCCTCGCGCGGCCCAGCGACCGACGCGATCGCGCTCGCTGAGCGTGTCCTGGCCTCCGGTGAGCTCGGCGCGCCCAACAGCGTTCTGGTCGGCGCCATCGGCAACGGCCTCATCTACGCGGGCGCGCTGTCCCGCGCCAGCCAGGTCTACGGCGACAGCATCGCCGCTGCCTCGGGCCGAGGTAACCGGCTCTCCGTCGCCTGGCAGTCGACGATGGCGTCCAAAGCGCGACTGCGGCTCGGCGACATCCGCGGCGCCGAGGCCGATGCCCGGCTGGCGCTCGACCTGTTCGAGGTGGGCAGCGGTGAGCCGGGTGTCGCCTGGTGCGTGGCGCACCTGCTCGACGCGCTCGTAGCCCGAGGCGCTCTCGACGATGCTGAGGAACTGGTGGGCCGCTTCGGCCCGCCGACGGGGGCGGACCCGACGTTGCCTCTGGCGCTGCTGCGCACGTCGCTCGCGCACTTTCACCTCGCCCGCGGCATCCCGACCGCGGCGCTGCGCGAAGCCACCGCCGCCGGCGAGCTGGTCTCGGTGACGATTACCAACCCGTACTGCTGCGACTGGCGGAGCGCGCGGGCACTGGCGCTTGCGGGGCTCGACCGCGGCGACGAGGCCGCCGCCACCGCCGCGGCAGAGCTGGCCGACGCCCGGACCTTCGGAGTCCCCATCGCGATCGGCGCCTCACTGCGCACCCTCGGTCTGGTGAGCGGCGGGGCCGACGGCGTCGAGATGCTGCGCGCGGCCGTAGCGACCCTGGAGGAGACCGAGGGCCGCCTGGACCACGCCCGCGCGCTGCTGGAGCTCGGCGTCGCACTCCGTCACCAAGGCGCCCGCACAGAGGCCCGAGACACGCTGCGCGTCGCGCTCGACGAGACCGCTCGCATCGGCGCCAGCGGCCTCGCCGACCGCGCCCACCAGGAGCTCATCGCCGCCGGCGCTCGGCCACGGCGGGACCGGCGCCTGTTGTCAGGGCGCGAGTCGCTGACCGCGGGAGAGGATCGCGTCGCGCTCCTCGCCGCACAGGGGCTCACCAACCGCGAGATCGCCCAACGCCAGTTCGTGACTGTGAAGGCGGTCCAGTGGCACCTACGCAACATCTATCGCAAGCTCGACGTGTCCTCGCGTGAGGAGCTGCCCTCGGCGCTGCACCTGGGGTCCTAGGTCATAACCCTGGGAGGGGGGGCCGAGCGACACCGCTCGCTCGGCGGCGGAGGATACGGCTTCTATTCCGGGGCGCGCGCCCACCGCCGCCACGCCCCCGTTCCGAACCCTGAACTCAAGGAGACACGACCATGCAATCGGGACTGGCATCGCTCGAGTACGTGCTGGAGGTGGCCAAGGACTGGACCGTCGCTCACTTCGCCAACGCGCAGGACAGCGAGTTCGTTCTGGCGTCGCACCGCTTCGAGCTTCACGATCACGGGGTTATCCACTCAATGATCGCGACCGAGTCGGCCGAGGGCCGCTCACCGCTCGACGCCATCGCTTCCGTCGAGCAGCCGACCGCATGGACACACAGCACGCTCGTCACCGTGCTCTACGACACCGAGGACGGACCGATCGCCCGCGAGCAGGAAGCGATCGAGGTCCTGGCCATGGACGACCGCGACGTGCTCGCCGAAGTGGCCTTCATCGTGCGGATCCTCGACGTCCCTCCGTGCCTCGGGCGGTTCTGGTCCGCCCAGTGAACGGCTGAGGCCGGGCGTGACGCATCCAGGAACGCCGCAGTCGGCGTCTGGCGCCTAACTACTACGCATAATAGTTTTACATGCCGTAGTAGATCAGTGCCGTCCTCTAACTCACAGGAGATCCTGGTGATCAAGCGCCTTGCCCTTACCGCGACAGTGACGCTCATGACCGCCGGCTCGGCAGCGACGGCGATGGCCGCCGCCCACCCGCTAGCGATACACGGTCCGGGCGGTCGGCGGACCGCCCGGACCCGCCTCCTCCCAGTGAGCAGAGAGTCTCAGGTGGCGTGTGACGGGCCTTCTGTGGCAGTCGGACGAGGCGAAATGCGTATGGGCCTGCGGGGAGAGCCAATCGTCATTGCTGGGATTTCCCTACACGCTGCCAACGATGGAGTGGAAGTGGAGCGGGATACTTCCGGCGGTGAGCTCCGTGGTGGTGGCGCGCCTGACCGGTCGTCCGCTCATCGAGCGCGGCGAAGGGCGTGTCGCCATGCCGCGTGGCCGGAAGTCCTGGGCGGTGCTCGCGTATGTGGCGTTGGCGGAGGTTCCGGTGACTCGGGAGCGCCTCGCGTCATTGTTGTTCAGTGATGCGGCTGATCCGCTCGGGGCGTTGCGCTGGACGCTTGCCGAGTTGCGGCGATCGCTTGGTGCAAATGGTGTGTTGCGAGGCGATCCGGTGCGGTTGGATCTTCCAGCCGGGTTCGTGCTGGATGTGCTGGAGCTGGGCCGGGGGCAGGCAGAGCCTGGGCTTGTGAGGGGCGAGTTGCTCGAGGGGATGGAGGTGAATTGCGGGCCGGTGTTCGATGCCTGGTTGCTCGTCGAGCGTCGCCGGCTGGCGGGGTTGTGTGAGGGGGTGCTCCGCGACGCTGCGCTCGCGGCGCTGGCAGCGGGCCAGGCGCGCGACGCCGCCGCTCTGGCCTCCCGGGCGCTCGGTCTCAGCCCCTATGAGGAGGGTCTGCACGAGTTGCTGGTGCGTTGCTTGGCCGCGGCGGGAGATCTCGGTGCGGCTCGACACGCTGCTGTCTCGTGCGAGGTGCTGTTTCGTCGGGAGCTCGGCCGCTCGCCGGATGCACGCGTAGCGCGCGCGGCGGATCCGGGTGAACGGCTTGGCGCGCTCGGTGATCGCATGGCAGCGCTCGGCCAGTTGCAGGCCGGCCTTGCTGCGATCGACGTTGGGGCCGTGGAGCCCGGGATCGCCTGCTTGCGGATGGCGTGCGCGGAGGCGCGAGCGCTCGGAGACGAGGCCGTTCTGGCGCGTGTCCTGCTCGAGTTCGGGATCGCGCTCGTACATGCGGTCCGCGGCCGCGACGAGGAGGGCGCGGCGATGTTGCACGAGGCCCTGGCGCTGGCAGAGCCGGCTGCTGAGCGCGGCCTCGCGGTCGCGGCGTGTCGCGAGTTGGGCTACGTCGAGGTCCAGGCCGGGCGCCCTGCTGCGGCTGGTCGTTGGTTAGGTCGAGCGAGCGCGGACGCGGGCGACGATCGCGAGCGCGCGAAAGTCCTGGGTGTGCGCGGGATGGCGTTGTCTGACCGGGCGCATTACGAGGCCGCGGTTGAGCTCCTGAACGAATCGATTGCGGCGGCCAAGCGCTGTGGGGATCTCCGCCAAGTCGCCTGGTCGCTTGCGATCCTTGGGCGCTCCCGGCTGTTACGTGGCGAACTAGAGCAGGCCGCTGACGCGCTGGACCGCTCACTCCAGCTGATCGGCGATGAAGGTTGGGTGGCTTTTCAGCCTTTCCCGGAGGCGCTCCGTGGAGAGATCGCGCTCCGCGAGGGTGCGGTCGCGGACGCGGCGAGCCTGGCCGCACACGCTTTCGCGCTGGGATGCCAACTGGGTGATCCCTGTTGGGAGGGGTTTGGAGCCCGGTCGCTGGGACTCGTCCACCGCTGGCGCGGCGAGCACGAGGCAGAGCTCGAGTGTCTGCGCGATGCGGTCAACCGTTCAGACCGAGTCGCTGACCCGTACGTGTGGGTCAAGGCGTACTGCCTCGATGCGCTCGCCACGGCGTCGATCGAGTACGGCGAGGCGGACGCGGTCCTGGTGGTCTCAGAGCTCGGGACGCTTGCTGCGCGCGGCGACATGCGTGAGCTGCTGGTGCGAGCAGCGATGCATTCGGCCCGAATGGGCGACCGCGCCGCCCTCGACGCGGTGCGCCCGCTGGCAGCGTCGATCGAGAACCCGACGCTGCATGCCGAGCTGGCGACTGTCGTCTGATCACACGCGCGCTCACACGGTCCGATGGTGAAGTTCGCCGCATCAACCAACCGCAAGGAGGGCCACATGCCGCTCATCAACGTCAAGCTCATCGAGGACGTCTTCACGCCCGAGCAGAAGGGGCAGATCATCGAGCGTCTCACCGACGCGATGGTGTCGATCGAAGGGGAGAACATGCGAGGCGTCACCTGGTGCGTGATCGAGGAGGTCAAGAGCGGAGACTGGGGACTCGGCGGAAAGCCGCTGAGCACCGAGGACGTGCGGGCCCTGGCCGCTGGAGCGCCGGCTTAGCTCGCCAACCAAAAGCGCGTCTCTCGCCGGCGCCGAGAGACGCGCTCCCTCACGCGCCCATTACAGTGCTTGGCCCCGTGCCCGAGATCTCAGTCACGACAACCCCGGACGGCCACGCCTACATCAGGCTCGGCGACGGCGAGGTACGTGACTCGGTTGTGCTCGGTGAACACGATGAGGCCGACCGGATCCCAGCCCTGGACTCCTTGGTGCTCCACTTCGACTTCTACGGTCGACTCACGGCCATCGAGGTCACCGACGCGTCCACCGCCGTGCTGCCGCCGGGCCTCATCGACCAGTGAGCTTTGCCGCGTCGTCAGTGCTCCTGCGCAGCCAAACGCAGCCGCTCGCGGTCGGCGCCGGCGACCAGCGAGCTCAGCTCGCCGACCTGGCGGTCGTAGGCGCGGATGGCGGCTCGCTCCGCCTGTTGGGCCGAACGGGACGCGGGCAGGTTCGCGGCACGGTCGAACTGCTTCAAGGCGCCGGAGATTCCGGTGGTGCGCCGAGCCGACAAGTCAGCCGCGATGGTGATCGCCGAGGCCCGCATGCGGGTCAGCGATCGCTGCTCGGCGGCGTAGGTGGGCTGGGAGGAGCTCGGGGGTCGCAGACGTCCGAGAGAGGCCAGGACGGCGCTCAGCGTCGCGGCGAACCGGCGCAGCGCCGCCGCCTTCTGGGCGTAGACCTCCTGCACCGCCGCGGCTCCGTAGGCCTGGTTGACTGACAGCACGCGTTCCAGCTTGCTCACGGCGGGCCCCAGGGGGCGCAGGCTGGAGGTGAATCCCGGGCCGAAGGCGATCAGCCGCTCGGTCTCAACGGCCAGCGCCGCCTGACGAGCGGCGAGGGTGACGATGAGCGCCTTCAGATGACGGGCGGGCGCAGGCGCCGCCAGCGATCGCAGGCGGGCGGCGATCGCCGCGATCTGGGCGTGGGCCCGAGCGAGGGCCTGCTGCTGCTGGGCCGGCGTGCGGCCGGCCGAGGACGAGGCTGGCACGGTCGCCTGCCCGCTGCCGGCTGCGCCGGCGCGGCGGTGGGACGACGACGCGGTGAGCTGGCGGTCGACCGAGTCGACGGTGCTCAGCGGCGAGGTGAGCTGGCGCTCGATGCGATCGACGGAGGTCAGATACCCCGCCAGCCGATGCCGAGCCGTGTCCTGAGACGAGCCACCACACGCCGCCAGGGCAACGGCGATGAGGACAGCGGCCGCGCCGCCGGCGGCGAAGCGCACGCCCCTCCCCTACTTGGTCAGGACGATCGTGTCGGTGCTGTGGTCCCGGTGGGCGAAGGTCAGCTTCACCAGGCCGCGACCGGCTGCGAACCACATCGTGCGCACCCCGCTGCCGTAACGGAAGCCCTTCTGGGTCAGCGTACTGCGGACCTCGAGCGCCTGGAAGCGGCCAGCCGGAACCCGCACCGTGCCTACGCCGACGATGCGCGTCGTGCCCGTGACCCCGGAGACCTGGAGGTCATATGCGTTGCCGCTGTGCCAGCGTGCGCCCGGCACGGCGTAGGCCGGCAGCACCGGCCCGAAGCCGTACACCATGAGGTCGACGGGGTTGAAGAAGTGGCGGCTGTGGCCGACCCGCGGGAACTTCTCGAGCGTCGCCGCCGAGCTCGATCCGTAGGTGCTGCGCAGGCCGTCGAGCCGCAAGCTGAACACGTAGTTGGCGGCGGCGCGGATCGGGCCGGACACGCTACGGACCGTCAGGCGAGCCGAGCGGTTGACGGCAGCCGCCACCTTCACCTGCTCGACCTCGGGCTGGGTCATATGCCGGTTGTTGGTCCACCGGTACGTGTTCGTGGCGCCGACCGTCATCGGGAAATAGTTGGCGTCGGAGGCGGGCCGGCTGGGCGCCAGGTTGGTGGCACCCAGCGTGCCGGTGGTCACGGCGCCGTCGACATGGTCGAACACGACCTTGACCGGGCCAACACCGTCCACCCACCACGTGGTGCGGATGCCGGAGCCATAGTCGTCGCCGGGCGTCCCGGCGAGCGCGATCTGGGAGCGAACCGCGGCGGCGATCACGCCGCTGGGAAAGGCCGGGACCTTGACGAGCTGGAGACCGAGATACTGATTGGTGCTCGTCACGTTGCCGCCTCCGCCGCCGGTCGCCGTCCACGACGTGCCCTTGAGCAGCGGTTCGGAGATGACGGGATTGCGCGAGCCCCAGATGACGTCGAACAATGTGCTGCCCAGGCTGTCGGAGCAGCTGGACGGCTGTGCGCACAGCGAGGGTTCGTCGATGGGCGGGGCGCTCGCGGACCAGTCGGTGTTCTCCAGGCCGTAGGTCTGATCCCGGAAGCAGATCGTGCCGTTGTCGGCCTGGGAGATCACCGGGCCGCTGCCGCCCGACAGCGGCACCTGGGTCGTGCCCGTCCATGCAAGGTCCCAGCCACAGCCGTTGGCGGCGTTCTGGCTGGAGACGGTCACCGCCTCGGTCGTCCCGGACGGGTTGTACTCGGTGTCGGACCAGTTGTAGGTCCACGTGGCGCCGGCCGGGTGGGGAAACCACTCGTCGGCCGCCGCGGAGCCGGCGGCGAGCGTCACGACCGTGGAGGCGACGACGAGCGACACCAGCAATTGCTTCGTTCGCCCCATGCCGCGGTTGAGGCTAGCAGTCGGTGAGCCAAGGACACCCCGTTCGCGGACCCCCGCGGCGGCAGGGGATCCCGGCGTCGCACCGGGATCCCGGGACGTCTCGATCGTCTGGGTGCGGCCTGCGGCTGGCGCTCAGGGGCCGCAGACCGCGTAAGCCTGGAGGGTGTAGTTGTCGCCGTTGTTCAGGACGGACACGACCGCCTTGGCCTCGTAGGCGTTGGCGGAGGCGCTGGCGCCGGTGATCGCCGCCACCTCGGCGCCAGACCCGGCAAACGTGCCCGGGTAGCTCGCCTCGAGCATGACGACATCGCCGCCACTGTTGGTGCCGTTCTTGACGATCAGGCCGCCGCCGCCGTAGACCTCCGGATCCGTCGGCGGGCACTGTGCCACCGAGAAGGTCTCGGACCCGGTCAACGATGTCCCGCTGGCGACGATCGGGCCGATCTTGTTGCCGTGCACGACGACGGTGCAGGTCGTGCTGGAGCCGGCGACGCAGCCGGCAAGGCCCTGTGGGCCCTGAACGCCACGTTGGCCTGTGGTGCCGGTGGCGCCCATGGGGCCGGCAGATCCCTGCGGGCCCGCTGGACCCGTAGCGCCGGTCGCGCCCGTGGCCCCGGTCGCCCCCGTGGCGCCGGTCGGGCCGGCCGGACCGGCAGGACCGGCAGGGCCCTGAGGACCGCGCGCGCCGGCGGGTCCGCGCGGGCCGGCCCGCCCGGGCTTGCTGGCCACGCACACTGACTCGGAGATCTTCTGGACCTTCACACAGCTGAGCAGACTGGAGCTCGACCGCGCTGCGGTGATCGTGGCCCCGGGGCTCGCTGACGCGCTCGAGATCCCCAGGACGGTGCCGCCGAGGACGCCGAGCGCCACCCCCGCCACGACGCGCTTGAGGCGACTGGATGACATCGCTATTTCCTCCTTTGCTGAACCTGGGCCGAGGCCCGCACGGTCTGATCGATTCACGGTGCTCTCTTGTCGTTACGAAATCAGGATTGTCGTCGCCGTCACGCTGCGCCGTTGTTCGGCGCTCGAATGGCCTTGGCCTGCTTCTTGGGCTTGGTCTTCTTCTTCGTGGGCGGCTTGGGTTTCGCCGGTTTCTTCGGCTTCTTGGGCTTAGTCGGCTTCTTGGGCTTCTTGCGCTTCGTCGGCTTCTTGGGCTTCTTCGGCTTCTTCGGCTTCTTCGGCTTCTTCGGCTTCTTCGGCTTCTTGGTGCTTCTTGGGCTTCGTCGGCTTCTTGGGCTTCGTCGGCTTCTTGGGTTTCGTCGGCTTCTTCACCGGCGGGGTGACCGGCTTGGTCGGCGCCGTCGGGGTCACGACCGGGGTGACCGGCGGGGTCACGACCGGGGTGACCGGCAGCGTGGCGCCGGAGCCGGTGCCCGAACCCGAGCCGGTGCCCGAACCCGAACCGGTCCCGGTGCCCGTGCCGCTCCCGCCTCCGGGCAATGCCGGCGCGGTCTGGACCCATCCGGTGGCGTTGTTGAAGGCGGCGGCGCCGTTTGAGGAGATGACGACGTAGCCGCTGCCCTGCGGTGTCCTGACGGGTCCGCGGCCGGTGCCGGTGATGACGACGCCCTTCTGGCCCGTGACGGTGATCGTCGAACGGCCGCCGTCGTCGGGGAAGATCGTCTCGAGCTGGGTCGGCTTGCCGGCGGTGTAGTTGAGCTCGCCGTTGGAGCCGACGACGAGGTCGGTGCCGTTCCCGAGGGTGATCGTGTTGGCGCCCGAGCCGCCGAAGACGACGTCGTTGCCGTTGCCGAGCGTGATCTGGTTGGCGAAGGTGGCGTCCAGCGAGACCCCTGGATCCTGGCTGATCACCTGGGTCACCACGCCGCTTGACCATGTGATCTCGCCGTCGTCGCCCAGGATGATCTTGTTGCCGTCGCCGCCGTTGATCGTGTCGAAGCCGGTCCCGGCGACGACGATGTCGTTCCCGTTGCCGAGCGTGATCGTGTCGTTGCCGCCCGCCCCCGGGCTGGTGCTCCCCACCTTGGACAGGTGCGTCAGCCAGCCGTCGGGCTGCGAGAAGAACACGTAGCCGTTCTTGACCACGACGTTGGCCTGGTTGGTGTTGTTGACGGAGATCCGCTGCGCGCCCGAGCCGGCCAGGACGACAGCGCTCGAGTCAAAGCCGCCCTGATAGACGCTGAGCCCGAACGACGCCGGATCGGTCGTGATGGCGTCCTCCACGCCCTGGGTCCCGGTGATGGGGTTGTTGGACTGGTCGACGTCGCCGTGATCCAGGAACACGATGTCGTGGCCCGGTCCGCCGAAGATCGTGTCCGAGGTCGGGAGCAGCGGGTCGCTCGTCGGCGAGTCGGTCGGGCTCGGATCGTGGGTCACGATCAGCGCCGATAGGTCCTCATCCACGATCTCCGACAGCGGGTGGGTGAGATCGACGTTGAACCCGTCGTTGACGTGGATGATGTCGTTCCCCGAGCCCGCGAAGATCTGATCGGGACCCGACCCGCCGGCGATCTGGTCGCCACCGCCGCCGCCGGTGATGAAGGTGCTCCCGGCGCCGCCGTACATGATCACCCCGAAGGGGTCCTGGCTGGCGTCGAGGACGCTGTGGCCGCTGGTCGGCAGCGTGAACATCCGCGCTTCGCCGGTGATGTTCGCGGTGGTGGAGTTGTAGTAGCTGCCGTTCTGGGTGGTACTCGCCATCAGCAGCAGCGGCGAGTTGAATCCGCCGCCGCCGGTGGCGGTCAGGGTGTTGAGGCCGCCGCCGCCCTGGATCATGGTGATCGAGTCCGGCACGGTGTCCGAGACCGTGAAGTTGTCGGCGCCGGTGCCGAGCATCACGTCGACGACGTCGATGTCGCGGTAGGTGATGCCGCCGGCGAACGTGAGCGGCGTGGCCAGACCGTGGCTGAACGTGGTCGGGCCGCTCATGCCCAGGCCGTCGATCTCGCCGAACTGGGAGATGTCGAGCGTGGCGGCGAAGATCTGCGCGTACAGGCTGGACACCGACGCGAATTCGGCCGCCGAGATCGCGCCTAGGTGGCCGGTCTCATCGGCGGGATCGCCGTCGTTGAAGACGTTGAGGGTGTTGAGCGGGGTGCCGGTGTCGGTGCTGCCCGGCGGGGTCGGGAGCGGCCCGTCGACCTCGGTGGGCAGCTCAACGGCCTCGATGATCGGCCGGTTGGCCGTCGACTGACCTTCGATGATGAGCGGCCCGTAGATCCCGCTGACCTCATGGGCCTGGGCCGGGAACTCCTGGATCGGCTGGTCGCTCGTCGGCGCGGGCGCGTTCGGGTTGACCGAGACGGTGAGCGTGATCGGGGTGGTGTCGCCTGCCGCGAATACGACCGCGGGCATGCCGTTGAGGCCGCCGGTGGCCGTAAACCGCGGGTCCGAGGAGGAGACGAGCGTCTTGCCGTCGGTGATGATCGTCACCGTGACCGGCGCCGTCGGGGCCCTGGTCAGCTGGATCGTGTAGGTCGCCGTCTGTGTGGGCGAGACGATCGTCTTGCCGGTCGGCTGCACCACGAGGACGCCGCCGGAGTCGCCGTCGTAGACGCTGACCTGCACCGTCGGGTCGTCGATCACGCCCGCCGAGTACGCGCCGCCGGTGCTCAGCGAGCTCGTCACCGTCGAGAACACGCGGGAGAGGCGGACGCCCTCCACCTTGCCGTCATCGGTGGCGGTGATCGTCACCTGCTGGTCGGTGTCCCAGTCAGCGGCAGTGAACTGCAGCGGCGCGGGCATCACGAGCCGCGGGTCATCGCTGGTCAAGGTCACGGTCACGGTCTCGCCGGCGGCCGGAGCCTCGGTGAGCCGGATCGAGTAGGTGGCGGTCACCGACGAGCTGCCCTCGATGACGTTGAGGCCGGACTCCGGCGTCGTGGTGATGATGCCGGGCAGGTCGCCGTCGATCACGTGGACCTCGACGTTGGAGATGACCACGTCATCGAAGCCGGCGAAGCTGCTGGCGACCGCGGTGCATGTCCCCGGCGAGGACGGCGCGGTGGCGCACAGCGAGTGCATGATCTCCACCGTCTGGTCGCCGGTGCTGACCGAGCCGGCGGTGGCTCGAACGAACACGGTGTGGATGGCGCCCCAGCTCGACGCGCTGCTGGAGTCGAACGTCAGGACCATCGCCGAGGCCCACGTGACGCCGTCGAGGGAGACCTGGAGCGAAGTCCCCGGGTTGGCGGCAGCCGGCTCCGCGGCAGCGGCCACCGTCACGTACCAGATCGTCCCATCGGTCGGGCGCGTCGCTCCCAGCGAGATCGTGTAGGAGGTCTCACACGAGGCCGGCAGCGGCGTCGTGGAGCAGGCCGCGGTCTGCTCCACCGTGTTGCCGCCGGCCGACTGGCCGATGATGACCTGGCCCGCGGTGGTGCCCGCCACCGAGACCGGCACGCCTGCGGCGAAGATCCCGTTGTAGTCCGGGTCGGCGCTGGAGACGCTGTGGTTGATGACGCCGCTGGTCCCGTCGGCGTTGAGGGCGACGACCGGCGTCGTGACGTCGCCGCTGACGTTGAAGGTGTTGGAGCCTGACCCGCCTTCCAGGACGGTGACGGCGTCCGGATCGGTGCTGAGCACGTCGAAGGTGTCGTTGCCGCCCTCGCCGTCCACCTCGATCTTTTCGATGTTCGTGTAGCTGACGTTGAGGCCGGCGCCCATGATCCCGTCCTTGGTGATCACGAACGTGTCGTTGGCGTCGGTGCCGATGATCAGCAACGTGTTGAAGCCCGAGCCGCCGTCGATCGCCACCGGCGCGTTGATGTTGTATTCGATCTGGTTGTTGCCGTTGCCGGTGGTGATATCGGTCTGCGACGTCGCCGACTGGCCGGTGGAGATGATGAGGAACGCGCGCACGATGAACGTGTTGTTGCCGCCCTCGCCGAACAGCTTGAGCGTCGCCTTGTTGCTGTAGACGGTGAAGGTGGCGTCGCCGCGGCCGGGCAGGGCCGTCCCCGACGGGGTGCCGCCGGGCGCGGTCGACGTCGACGGCACCCACGCGGCGCCGTTCCACTGATACAGGCCGGCCGCGTCGCCGGAGCCGTCGGCCTGGTTGAGCTGGTAGAAGGCGCCGGTAGCCGGGATCGCGCCGGCGTACGCCGTCGTGGCGTAGCTGACGCCGCGGCTGAGCCACCCCACGGTCGTGTCGACGGTGGCGATCTCGTCGCCGGGGGCGACCGCGGTGGCGGCCGTCGGGTCGGTCCCGAACACCTGGCCGAACTGGAAGGTGTCGTCGCCGGCGACGCCGTCGAGCACGGTGATAGCGCTGTTGTCATCGACGTAGAACTGGTCTGAGAGCGCGCCGCCGTTGACCTGGAGCAGGTTGATGGAGTTGTCGTAGTTGACGCGCTCGTAGTCAGGGGCAAAGCCGGTGCCGCCCGAGGCCGGGTGGACGAGGGCGACGAACAACTGCTGGAGCAGGAAGATGTTGTCAGCGTTGGGCACGCCGTTGATCGTCAGGGTGTTGACGTCGGTCGGGGCGCCGCCGCCGTGGTTGTCGTGGATGCGGACGATGTAGTCGGCGCCAGCGGGATCGGTGGCGGTGCCCGACATGTCCACGATGTAGGCGTCGTTGCCGCCCTGGCCGTCGACGTCGACCAGGTTGCGGTCGGGCAGGCCGGCGACGCCCTCGATTGCCCGCGCGCGTCCGAGCGCCGCCTCGGCGGCAGTCCCGTTGACGAGCGCTGCCGGGCAGGTGGTCTGGCCTGTCGGGCACTGGCTGCTGTCGAGCTTGTGGGCGAGGTCGATGGTCGGCAGGTGCAGCGTGATCGTGTCGTTGCCGGACCCGCCCCACAGCTGGGTGTAGCCGACGATCGCCACCGGGCTGAGGAGGAACGCGTCGCCGCCGTTGCCGCCGTTGATCTCAATGAGCGGCGCCGAGAACGTCCCCTCGAGCGTCAGGGTGTCGCCGGCGGCGTCGTCCTGGCCGCCGTTGATCGTCGCGATCGTCGCCGAGGTGAGGCCCGCGGTGGCGTCGACGAGGACGTTGCGCCGGGAGGTGAGGGTGAGGTCGTGGACGAAGCCGGCGGCAGTGGCGTCAAACGAGGAATCCGTGATCGTCGTGTCCCGGGCGCTTGAGATCGTGACCGCCGACGCCGTGGCCGCGGTGGCGGACTCGGCGATGACGTCGCGCGAGGCGGTGGCGCTCAACGTCGCCCCGGCGGTCAGCGTGGCGGCCGACAGGGTGATGTCCCCGGCGTCGGCGGTGATCGTGGCGTCGCCGACAGACGCCCCGATCGACGAGTCGACCACCGTCACGCCCCCGCCCTGCGCGGTCAACGTCGCCGAGTCGCCGGCGGTGATCGCCGAGGCTGTGTCGGTCGGAAGCGTCAGTCCGCCCGTCGTGGAGTCCTCGACGATGACGGCGAGACTGGCGGTGGCGCCGAAGTCCGTCCCGGCGTGCATCGCCGAGGCGATCAAGGTCAGGTTCCCGCCGTGGGCGACCAGCGAGATCGCCTCCGCGGACGTGTAGGTGGAATCCTCGACGGTGTAGCTGCCCGAGGCGGAGTCGGTGATCGAGCCATTGCTCGCCTGATTAGTCGACGGATCCACGAGGATGTTGCCGCCCTGGGCGGTCAGGGCGACGTCATTGCCGGCCGTGATCTGGGAGTTGGTCTCCGTCAGCCCCAGGCTGGCCGTCAGCGTCGCGTCCTGCGAGGTCGCGGTGACCGAGCTGAAGCCGATCGTCTCGCTGCCACCCTGCGCCAGGAGGGTGGCCGAGGCGCCGCTCACCGAGGAGGCGAAGACCGTCAGCGCCGCCGCCTGAGCCGTCAGCGTGACCGCCCCGTTGGCGGAGACCGTGCTGCTGTTGGTGATCGTCAGCTGCCCGGCGACGGTGGTGGCGGTGACCGTCCCGCCGGTGGAGACGAGCCGAGAGCTGTTGAGCAGCAGCGACGAGGCGCCGGAGCCGACGCCCGTGCCGGTGACGGTGACGGTGACGGTCCCGGCGCTGGTCAGCCGCGTGGAGGCCAACGAGATCGTCGTCGCCGCTGTCGCCGTGGCCGAGCCGACCGTGAGCGCGGTTCCGGTCCAGGTCTGCGCGCCGGCCGTAGCGGTGAACGTCGCCGCGGCGCCCGAGCGGAGAGTCGCGTTGTTGACGGTGAGGTTCTGCCCGGCGCTGAGCGTCAGCGGCCCGGTCGGGCCGGCGGTGATGCTGGCGCCCTGGACGGTCACGCTCTGAGTCGCGGTGGCCGAGATCCCGGCGCCGCCGGTCATCGTGTCGGCGTCGATCGTCATCGAGCCGCTCTGGGCCGCGAGGCTGATCGAGCCGGCGACGGCGGACGCCGTCGCGCCGCTGACCGAGAGCGTGCCCGTGGTGGCGGTGAGCGAGATCGTTGCCCCGGTGCCGCTGACCGTGAACGACGCGGCCCCGGTGCCCGGAGCGACGGTGAGACCCGTCTTGGCGGTGACCGAGATCCCCGTGGCGGCCGACACCACAGCGCCGGTCAGGCTGGTGGCGGCACTCGACGTGAGGGTGACAGCGCCGGCCGCCGAACTCACCGACGCGTTGGCGATGGTCAGCGCCGCCGGCGAGGTCGGTGTTCCCGCGGTGATGATGACGGAGGCGTTGGTCCCAGTGGCGCTGACCGACGCGGCCTCGGGCGGCGGGGCGGGACTGCCCGGCGCCGCCGGCGGGTTCTCCTGGCTGATGGTGACCCCGCCCGGCGCCGACAGGCTGACCCCGCCACCGGCAGCGCTCACGGTCGAGCCACTGATCGTGAGCTGTCCGGCCGCGGCGAGGCTCACCGCGCCTGCGCTCGCGTGCAGCGTGGAGCCGTCCTGCACGGTGACGCCGCCGGTCGCCGAAGCGGTCAAGGCCCCCGCGGTGGAGATGGAACTCGCCGTGTCGATCGTCAGGTCACCGCCGCTCACGGTGAGCGCGGCGCCGTCCGCCGAGGTCAGCGTCGTCGCGGTGAGCTCAAGGGCGGTGGCTGCGCTGATCGTCAGATCCGCGCCTGAGGCGGCGGCGGTGCCGGTGGTGGCGATCGTTGAATCCGCGATGGTGAAGGCGCCAGGCGTCGTCAGGGTGAGCGTCTGCAGGGTCACGTCGAAGCCGTCGAACGCCGTCGTGTCCGCGCTGCCGGTGAACACGAGCGTCTGGACGCCGGTGACGGTGTAGGTCGTCAACCCCGAGGCCAGGGGCCCGGCGTAGACGAGCGTGTAGTCGTTGGTGGCGGTGCCGGTTCCGCTGATCGTGGCGGTCCCCGACGGGACGGTGAAGTTGAGCGTGTCCTGCCCGTTCCCGGTGTTGCTAACGATGACCGGGCTGCCCTGCGGCGACAGGTTGATCGTGTTGATGCCGTTGCCGGTGTCGATCTCCTGGGCGACCCCGTTGATGATGTTGTTGCCCGCGGCGGCGAACACCAGGTCGGTGGGACTGTCGACGGTGATGTCGTCGCCGCCGCCGCCGGGGGTGATGCGGGCGGTGCCGGTGCCGCTGTGGTTGATGATGTTCTGGCCCGTCGACACGACGCCGGGGGCGTCTCCGTAGATCGTGACCGCGGACGGGCCGGTGGCGAAGATCTGGTTGTTGCCCCCCTCGCCCCAGATCTGCGTCGCGTCGTTGTTGCCCTCGTACTCGATGACGTCATCGCCCGGGCTGCCCTTGAGCGTCAGCGGCACGAGCACGCTGGGGTCGACGATGATCGTGTCCTGACACGTGTTGAACGTGGTGCCGTCGCTGGGGTCGGTCTGGTTGGCGCACCCCTGCTGACCGGACCAGTCTCCGGAGATGCCGGTCACGTTCTGGTAGGTGTCGGTGCGGCCGAACGCGGTCACCTGAATCGTCGCCGACTGGGCGGTCCCGCCGATCTGCTTGATCAGGTACGTGTCGTTGGTGCTATCGCCGGCGATGTTGCGCAGCGGGGCCAGGTTCCCGACGTTGAGGTACAGCTCACCGCCGTTGAACGTCTCGGCGGCGGTCACGTTGTTGGGGTCGTCGGTGGAATCGGACCCTCCCATGTACACGGGAGGCGGCAGCTGGATGTAGCCGATCGTGAAGTGCAGATGGAAGTGGACGTGGACGAACAGGATGTGGACGCTCGCCTCCGTGTCGAGGATGAGCGGGGCCGAGCCGCCGTTGGCGCTCGACACCGACACGCCGAAGCTGAAGCTGACGCCGCCGAAGTCGATCCCGAATGCCTCCAGGTCGGCGCTGACGCCACCCGCGGCGTTGAAGAAGTAGGCCCCGGTCTGGGGGTCGTGCGTGGAGGTGATGGTGATGAAGAAGCTGCCGCTGATGCCGAACCCACAGCAGCCGAAGTCCACGCCGCCGCTGAGACTGACGCTGAAGTCCCCGGCGGAGTCCAGGAAGATCGAGCCGTTGAGCGTGAAGATGCCGAAGAAGTCGACCGTAGCGTTGGTGCTGAACTGCCAGGCGCCGCCGGCGACGATGACGTCCATGCTCGCGTTGAAGTTGAGGACCTTGAGGATCGAGACGCTGCCGGTCAGCTGGAGCTGGAAACTGTTGCCGGCGATGCCGAGCTCGGTCTGTGAGCCGGTATTGATCTGCAGCAGGCCGCTGGCGCTGATCGAGAAGACGTCGGCGTCGGCGCTGGCGGTGACCTGCAGGCTGAGCGCGATCCCGCCGCTGTAGATCAGCGCGCCGCCGTTGGCGGAGAAGTTCAGCGGCCCCAGGGTGAAGGCGACGGCAAAGGTCAGCTGGAACTGGTTCTGGCTGATGGAGACGTCGATCGAGCCGCTGGCGCTGGCAAAGCCGGCGAAGGTGACGCTGCCCGAGAGGAAGAGGTCGAAGCCGGGTGCGACCGTCGAGGTCCCCAGCGTCTGGGTCCGCGAACTGGTGTTCAGCGACATGATCGCGGTGACGGTGAACGACAGCCCGATGCTCTGACCGAAGTTGGTCCCGACCGACAGCTGGATCCGCGCCACCAGCCCCTGGGAGTCGATCCGGAACCCGCTGTTGGTGAGATTGATCGATCCCAACGGGCCGAGGCTGACCGAGCCGTTGACCAGCAGGCTGATGCTCGGGTCGCTGCCACCGAGGGCGATGGTGAAGGCCAGCGTGCCCTGGATGTCGACGACGCTGCCGACGATGAGGTGGCCGCCCATGAAGATGTGGAAGTAGGGGCCGGCGCTGATCGTCTCGGTGTCGGTGAGGATCCCGTCGGCGCACCCGGCGGTGCCGTTGGTGCACGACACGAAGCTGCCAAAGCCGTTGGCGGTCTGGTTGATGGCGAATGTCTGCACCGACTTCTGCACGCCGAAGGTGTTGAGCTCCAGCAGGAACTGACCCTGGAACTGCACGCCGGGGATCTGATTGGAGCCGAGGGCCAGCTCCACCCGTCCCACCACCCCTGGGTGGGCGCCGAGGATGACGGTGAGGTTGATCTCGCCCGAGAGCGCCCCGAGGAACGGGATCGTCGTGCCGACAGCTCCGACGAGCTGCAGATCGGCGACGGCGTTGGCTCCGCTGCCGAACACGCCGGCGGTGATCTGGATGAAGCCGTTCATCGTCAGGACGCCGCCGATGGTGATCTGAGCCTGGACCGTCGCCTGGAGGTAGGGGCCCGCGGGGTTGCCGGCGGGCTGGCCGTCGAGCCCGGGCTGGGCACCGAAGACCGTGATCGTCGTCGGCGCGCCGGCCGGCAGGATCGGCACGAACATCTGCGGGACCGTGAACGTCTGATCCTGGCCGGTGGTGTTGAACGCGATCGTCACCGAGCCGCTGATGGTGAACAGGCTGCCGATCCCCGGGATGTCGAGGCCCTCGGATTTGCCGACCGTGAGCAGGCCGGCCACGCCCGCCATCTCGCCCTCGGCGCCGGTGCGGATGATGATGAGGCCGGTGGCCTGGCCGTAGATGGTCGAGCCGGTGGCGTACAGGACCTCCTCGTCCTCGCTGAGCGAGAGGAAGAAGCCGCCGTTGACGTCGAGCAGCGTCACCGACGTCTGCGGGATCGACACCTTCAGTTCGCCGGCGAGGGCAACGGCAAACGTGAACGGCTGGAGGTCATAGGTCTGCACCAGCGGGCCGCCTCCGGGGCCGAGGCCGGCCAGGGAGATCGTCTCCACGTGCTCGGTGCCCGTGGTGTTGATCTCCAGGTAGGCCGAGGCGAAGATCGTGAGTCCGAGCGCCTGGAGCTTTGAGAAGTTCGTCTGCATGCTGGCCACGCCCCACAGCTGCGGACCGTTGGAGAACCCGGCGCCGGTGTCCAGGACGAAGAAGCCGCTGGTGGCACCGACGGTCCCCAGCTCGATGACCGACATCTGGCCGGAGAAGGTCAGGGTGAGCAGGCCGCGCGCCGGGTCGATGACGAGCTTGATGTCGGCGGTGATCGAGAGCAGCGGGTCGCTGACGCCGGGGGCGTTGAGGATGAGCCCGCCGGAGAGCTCGATGAAAAAGTCCTGCGCGGGAGCGACGATCGAGAACGCGGCGCCCGAGCCGGCGATGCTGGCGTTGCCGGCGGAGTCGGTCCAGCCCCCGGCCGCGAAGGCGACGTTGACCTGGCCGGTTCCGAAGGCCCCGGTCAAGAGGACCCGGTACTCGTTGGCGGCGGGGTTGCCGATCTGGATGACCGCGTTGGGGCCGGTGACCGGCGTTGCGGTGCCGACGCCGGGGCCGCTCAGCGTGACCAGGCCGGAGGTGAACGAGCCGGTGTTGACCGTCGCGCCCGCGGTCGGGCTCAGGGTGATGTCGATCCAGGTGCCCAGGGTGATCGTGTACTGGCTCGAGCTGGGGAAGCTGGCCGAGGTGACGGGATCGCCGTTGGCGTCCTGCCAGCTGCCAGAGGTGAAGGTGAGCGTCATCTGACTGGCGGCGGTGGCGCTCTCATCACCGGTGAAGAAGAACCGGTAGGTGCTGGTGCCGACATCGATGAGCACCGGGCTGCCGTCGATGACGAAGTTGTCGCCGGCGGCATCGGTGAGGGTGAAGAGCGCCGTCCCGCTCGTGATCGAACTGGCCAGGACAGCGGAGCCGTTGACCGTCGGGAAGGTCACGTCGACCCACCCGCGCCCGTTGAGGTCCGCCTGGTTCTCCACCCCGCCGGTCGGGGGAGCCGTCAGCGTCGTCGTCGCCTCGCTGACGGTGAAGGTCTCGGACGCGGCCTGGTTGGTGTTGCCGCTCGTATCGCCGAAGCTGCCGGCAATGAAGGTGACGGTGTAGGTGCCGTCGGCGAGGGTGCCGGTGAACGCGTACTGCCAGATGCTGGTGGTCCCGACGCGGATGGGGCTGCCGCTCAGCGTGAGGAGGTTGCCGTTGGCGTCGCGCACCTGGATCTCGTTGCCGGTGATCGTCGCCGGATCGATCGTGTTCTGACTCGTGGCGTGGAAGCTGATCTCGATGTAGCCGGTGCCGTTGATCACCGAGCGGCCGATCGATCCACCGGCCAGCGAGGTGACGGTTCCAGTGATCGGATCGGTGACGACGACGTCGGCGGTCGGGCCCTGCACCGTGAACGACATGGTCGTCTGAAGGCTTGAATCGGTGACGGTGGTCGGGTGGCCGGGAGGACCGCGGGCGCCATTGGACGTCACCGCGCCCGCCGCCACGGTCACCGTGACGGTGCCGGCGACGAAGCTGCCAGTCAGCAGATACCGGTACACGCCGCCGCCGAGCGCCATCGGTGAGCCCGAGGCGAAGCTCACGCCGTTGAGCCCAGACCCGCTCAGGGTGATCTGGCCGTTGCCCGGGCTGGGCACCGAGACGAGGGTCTGGCCGGAGGCCGGGCTGAAGGCGACGTCAACGTAGCTGCGGTTGCTCGGGAAGCTGGCCGCGGTGTAGGTGTTGCCGCCATTGGTGCCGGACTGGGTGGCCCCGCCCGGATTGCCGAAGTAGGCGATGTCGGTGGCGGCCTGGAAGGCCACGTCGAATACTGCCGACGAGGTGGCGCTCAGCCCGGTGCCCGGCAACGTCACCAGGACGGGGATGTTGAACTCGTCGGTGGTGCCTGCGACGAGCGTGATGGCGCGGGTGGGATCGATGACCACCGACCACCCCGTGGTCGTGGTGGTGAAGGCCAGGTCCTTGAGCACGAGCGACGTCGGGTCGACATTGAGGCCGGTCAGCAGCGGATCGGTGTGGCCGGTGTCGGCGGCGTCGGGGATGGTGATCTGGACCGTGACCGGGCCGACGAAGGCGCCGCCGGAGCTCGTCACGCCGACGGTGACCGAGGGGAGCGCCGGCAGCGAGGGCAGATAGTAGGACCAGGTGTTGGCCAGGAAGGTGAGGGTGACCGGCGCAGTGGAGGTGTTCGCGGCCTCGCCGGTGAGCCAGAACCGGTAGGTGAGGGTGGTCGGCGTGTTGCCGATGAGCACCGGCGCCTGCGTGCTGTCGAGCGCGAGCGTCCCCAGTCCGGCTCCCCCGAGGGTGAACTTCGGCGTCAGGCTCGTGATCGAACTCTGATTGATCGTCATGCACGGCGCCGTGGTGCAGGTGGGCTCGTCGAAGGTGACGTCGATCCAGTTGCGGCCGTTGACGACGTTGATGTCGATCGTGCCGCCGTTGCCGGGGTTGGTCAGCTCGGCGGTCGGTCCCTCGAGGGCGAACATGTCGGTCGTTGTGATGTTCTGTGCGCCGGTGACCGCGGCGCCGGAGGCGTCGGTGGTGTCGGCGTTCTTGACCGCCCCGGCGGCGATCGTGACCGTGACCGTGCCGGTGGTGAAGGCATCCCCGGCGGGCAACAGATAGCGGAACTCGCGAACGCCCATCTTGTCCATCGCCGCAGTCAGCAGCGCGGTCCCCGTGAGCCCTGAGGCGGTCTTGTCCAGGACGACGACCTTGGCCAGGTCGGTGACCCCGAGCATGGTCACCCCGTTGACGGTGACGGTGTCGATGCGCACGTCGAGGTGAGATGCGGCCGCCACGGCGGCCGCTCCGGCCATCAGCTCGGAGGCCAGCGTCTGCGCATCGACGCCGCTGCACTGGTTGGACGACCAGCAGGCGAGCTGGGACTCGTTGTAGACGGTCTCCCGTGTCGGGCCGTAGGTGAAGACGTCCGGATCGGCGCCGCTGGTGTTCTCCAGCATCAGCGGCACGTTCATCACGCCCGTCTCGGTGTTGACGGTGACCAGCGGAATGGCGTTGCCGCCGAAGGTGATCGTCGTGGCGCCGTTGATGGCGCCGGTCAGCGAGATCTTGGCGGCCGATGAGGAGTAGATGTAGCCGTAGTCCAGGTTGGCGCCCGTGGCCGCGGTGAAGTCGACGTCGATGTACGCCTGCGCCGTGCCGGTGCTGACGGTGGCGCCGCTCGTGGGATCTGTGATGTAGACCCCGGTGGAGTCAACCGTCGACCCGTCCGCGACCTCGACGTCGACCGTCCCGTCGTTGGCCGCCGGGTCGGCCACGGTGCCCGTCGGGGCGGTCGATGCCGCCGTCGGCGAGACGGTCGGGTTGGCGACGGTGAAGCTGACCTGCTGGCCGGAGGCGTTCTCGAAGCCCATCTGCAGCTTGCCGAAGATCGTCAGGAGCTTGACCTGATCAGGGATGTCGGCAAGGAACAGCACCGTCACCGACCCGCTGGACACCTGGGACAGGTCGGCGTACAGCTTGCCGCTGAGGCTGATCTTGTTGTCGGCGAAGTTGAGCTGGCCGTCGATGAGGAACTTGCCGTCGGTGGAGATCATCACCGTCGCCTGCGCGTTGAACAGCTGCTGGGACGTGTAGATGTCGAAGATCGTGGCCGAGCCGGTGATCGTCATCGGCGCCTCGAAGGCGGCGGCGAAGTTGGCCGTGCCGCCGGTCGCCCGGGCCTGCGCGGCCACCTGCTGCTGGAGCGAGGCCAGCCACTGCGCCGGCGTGATCTGGGTCGGCGGGCCGAACTCGGGGTTGGCGAGCGCCATCGGGTCGGTGATCGACGGCAGCGTCTTGAAGAACTGGACGCCGGCGACGAAGTTGTTGATGGCGATCCCGGTGTCGGGGTCGAGGATGATCCCCTCCGGGAGGTTGACGCTGATCATCGCGTCCAGCGGGCCGAGCTGGCTGAGGCCGACCTGGATCTGGAAGCCGGCGAGCCCGGCGAGCGAGAAGCCTCCCTGGAGGCCCAGGTAGAGGATGCGGTGCGCCACCGGAGTCGTCGTGTCGGTGGTGGCGATGATGTTGAAGCCGCTGTCGAGCCGCTCGACGCCCCCGACGAGCTCGGCGTTGATCTCGCCGCCGAACAGCGACCCGGAGACCTCCACGCCGAGCGAGGAGATGCCGACGATCGGGAACTGGCCGGCGAGCAGGAGCGCGGGGTCGATCTGGATGCCCTGCACCGTGCCGGAGAAGCTCAGGCCGGAGAGCCCCTGTAGGCCGGTGACCGACGCCGACAGGGTGAGGGTGAAGTCGGCGGGGTCCTGCTGGATGTTGGTCCACTGGATGCCGATCGCCTGGATCTGGATCGGCAGGAAGCTCGGCCACTGGAACGAGCCCCCGGTGGCCGAGCCGACGCTGAGGAAGACGCCGAAGCCGGGCTTGGTGACGAAGCTGCCGTCGCCGGTGAAGGCGAAGTTCTTGGCCTCCCCGCCGATCTGGAGCGAGCCGATCTTGACCGTGGCGCCGACCGAGGCAAAGGAGACGAGGTCCTGATCGGGGCCGGCGTCGAGGTCGAGGTTGAAGTTGCTCGCCGAGAGCGTCAGGAAGCTGCCCAGGCTGACCGTCAGCGTGTCGACGTGAGCGACGAAGTCGGAGATCTGCCCGTTCGAGAACACGAACGTCAGCCGCATCGCTTCGGTATCGACGGTGCCGTTGGCGTTGAGCTCGGTGCCGCTGTTGGTGATCGCGGCGGACACCGGCTTGCCCGGCAGCAGCGTGGCCCCGCCGGTGGCGAAGAAGATGGAGCCGTTGAACGCCGCCTGCGGCCCGTCGAAGTTGATCGAGAAGTTCTCCACCCCGAAGCGGAGGTCGTTGAAGGTGATGATGCTGCCGAAGGTGATCGGTGTCCCGTCGGAGTGCGCCAGCGTCAGCTCGGCCTGACCGAAGGTGAGGCCGTCCCCGAAGACGGTGAGGCCGGGGATCGTGTTGGCGCTGGGGGTCGCGACGTTCTGGCCCGTTGTCGGGTCAAACGGCGCGATCGTGCCAGTGACGCCGAACGTGGGGAAGCTGACCGACGCACTCTGGATGACGAGGATCTTCTGGCTGCTCGGCGCCGCCGGGTCATAGGTGATCTGCACGCCGGAGGCGTTGACAGTGAGGATCTGCGGGATCGTCACCGTGAGCGACGCCACCGACAGGCTGAACTTGCCCGGCACGTCGATGCGCACGTGGCCGCTGAGCAGGCCGAGCACATCGAGCTGGACCTCGAGTGTGCCCTGCAGCCCCGTCAGGGTGGCGCTGACGCCGCTGGCGCCCTGCGAGCCGCCGAAGGCGAGGCTGGCGGTGTTGACACCGAGCACGACCGTCACGTCAAGCATGCCGTTCTTGAAGCCGACGTTCTCCAGGCCGGCACTCGGCCCCTGCAGCGACAGCGGCCCCAGCGAGATCGTCTTCGAGGTCGTGGCGGCGCCGGGAGCGCTGGCCGAGACCGTGAACGTCTGGGTCATCCCGGTCGGGCTGGCGGTGCCGTCGGCGGTCTTGAACGTCTGGTTGAAGGTGATCGTGACTGTGCCCGCCGTGAACAGCGGCGCGCTGCTGTTGACCGCCACCAGGAAGTAGCGATAGGTGACCGATGTGTCCGTCGTGGAGCCGCCGTCGAGCGCCTCCGGTGCACCAACCAGCTGGAGCACACCGCTGATGCTCTTGACGTTGGCGGCGCCGGTCCCGGTGATCGTGAACGGCGCCAGCGTGTTGAGGAAGGACTCGTCGATCGGCGAACCGTTGTGGCTGGCGTAGGTGATGTCGATGTAGCCGGCGGCGTTGAGCGCTGCCGCAGTCACCGCCTCGCCGGGCGCCGGGCTCGACAGCGTGGCGGTGGGGCCGGTCGCCGAGGCCGCGCCGCCGACCGGGGCGGCGAGGAAGAACTCCGCGGTGGAGCCGACGTCGGTCGTGCCCGCCCCGTCGGCGAACGACCCGGGCAGGAACTCGATCGTCACCGTGCCGGCCT
The DNA here is from genome assembly GCA_963758035.1 of uncultured Actinomycetota bacterium. Classification (GTDB taxonomy): domain Bacteria; phylum Actinomycetota; class Thermoleophilia; order Solirubrobacterales; family Solirubrobacteraceae; genus Palsa-465. Next base: position 838,270 of record CAVWTW010000006.1, on the reverse strand, counting down.
GCCCAGTCGGGAACCCGGTCAGCGTAAAGCGGTACGTGCCCGGCTCCCCCACCACCGCGGTCGGAACCGGGTTGACGACGAGGCCGGAGATCGGCTGACCGTTGAGCAGAACCGTGAACTTCTGCAACGAGCTGAGGATCGACGTGTCGTCGCTGCTCGTGTCCAGCCCGCTCCCGCTCAGATCGGTGAAGGTGATGTCGATTGAGGTCAGCGGCTTGGTGTCGTCAAGCGTGGTCTCGGCCACCGGAGTGGCCAGCGCGGCGGTCGGCGCCAGCGACGACGCCCCGGACGGCGACCCGCTGCCGAGGCCGGCATCGATGCCGAGCAGGTCGAAGTCACTGACCGAGAACGACTGCATGTGGAAACCGCTGACCGGATCGATGGTGAAGGTGGCGTTGCCGCCCACGCTGAACACCGGACTGCCGTTGTCGGTGATGGAGACGGTGGCGCCGGTGACGGCCAGATACAGCGTCCCGCTCTGGGCGCGGGCGATCTCGAGCGAGCCGTGGACGTCAAACACGCCGCCGGCGTTGATGTCGACGTCGTCGGCCGACAGCTTGAAGCTCGACGGGCCGATGGTGGTGGTGCCCGAGCCGCCCGGGTTGGCGACCTGGATGGCGCCCGTGGAGGTGTTGATGGCCAGCGTCACCGTCGCCGAGACGTTGAGCCCGCTGAGGCCGACGAGCGCCAGCGTGCCGGTGGCCGACAGGGCGTAGAGCCCCTGGCCGGCGGTCGTGTTGGGCGCCAGCGCGAACGACACACCGGCGTTGGTGATGAGGACGCCGATGGCGGACCCGTTGATCGACCCGTCGGCATTCTTGTACGGGCCGGAGCCGACGAACAGGGTGACGTTGGAGGCGGTGAACGTGCCGGAGCTGGAGAGGTCGAACGTGCCGTAGAACTCGACCAGGTTGTCGAGGTTGAGCGACAGCTGGGCCTCGACGACGTACTGGTTTGGACCGATGTCGATGGTGATCGGCTGGCCGGCCACGGTCACGGTCTGGTTGACCGCGGCGGTGCCGGTGTTGATCGTCACCTTGACCCCGCCGCCGATGGTCAGCCCGCCGGTGGCAGCCGTGGCCGTGCCCTCAAGGACGCCGGCCACATTGCCGGAGCCGCTGTAGAGCAACGCCCCGGAGACGGTGAAGCTGGCGGCGGAGTCCTTGAGGTCGCTGACGGCGATGACGGTCTCGACGGTGCCGTCGCTCTCCGTGGCGTGCTCGAAGTAGAAGTTCCCGGTCAGGCTGTTGCCGGCGATCGTGGCCGTGGCGTTGAGGAGAGCCACCCGCAGGAACGGGCCGGCGTCGAGGGTGAAGCTCTGCGGCGCGCCCGGGCCGCCGGGGAAGGTCTGGCTGATCGCGGCGTTCGTGGTGTTGACGTCGACGGTGACCTGAGCGCTGAGGTGCAGGATGCCGCCCAGCGCCACGCTGGCCTGCGCGCTGAGGCTGCCCGCGACGCCCTGCGCGGTGATGATCAGCCAACCAGTGGCGCCGGTGACCGAGACGCCGTCGGCCGCGGTGCCCAGGGTCAGCGACCCCTGGTCGAGCCCGAGCGCGACGACGGCGTCGCCGCCCGAGTTCCGCGTCTGGACGAAGAAGGCGTGAGCGGTGATCGTCTGCCCGAACACGGTCAGCGAGGCCGGAGCGGCGTCACTGCCGACGTCGATGCGGACATACGTGCCGGCGGCGAGGTTGAGCGGGGCAAAGCCGTTGGCGAACGTCTCGTTGACCGCCTGGCCGGTCTCGTTGACCGACACCGTGATCGCCCCGGTGAAGCTGAGTACCGAGGACGGGATGCCGGGCGTCGTGATGGCGCTGACCGAGAGGCTGCCGGCGGCGCCGGCCGGCGTGAGGACGAGGTCGCCGGCGACGGTGGCGCTCACGAACGTCGTCGAGCCGTTGCCCAGCGACAGGGTGAGCCCGCTGACGGCCATCGCGATCACGTGATCGGTGGTGTCGTCGACGAAGATGACGTTGCCGGTCAAGGTCTGCCCGAGCACGGTCAGGCTGACGCCGGTCCCGGTGACGGTGACGCCACCGTGGAGCGTCTGGGCGCTGGGCCCCGAGCCGACCATCTGGTCGGCACCGGTCGTGTTGAGGGCGACCGCGAAGGTGCCGGAGACGCCCACGCCGGGGACGGTGACGGCAACCGTCGCGGTGAGCGTCCCGTAGATCCCCTGATGCGTCGCGGTTGACGGCGTGACGGTGAGGGTGCCGGTCCCCCCGCTGACGACGACGTAGTCAGCCTGGTCGGTGCCGAGGCGCAGCCCGACGTTGGCGAACGTCACCGTGGCGCCGCCGCCGGTCTCGGTGAGTGTGACGTCGCCGGTCAGCGACTGGCCCTGGACGGTGATCGACACCCCGGTCAGCGCCACGCTGACGTACGGGCCGGCGGGCAGCGTCAGCATCGACCCGGTGCCGAACGTCTCGTTGGTCGCGGCGGCGATCGTGCTGACGGCCAGCGACGCGTGGGCCACCGAGGCGGTGATCGACGAACCGAGGGTGACGGTGATCGCGCCAGACGCCTGGCCGGCGAACCCGTCCGGGGTCAGCAGGAACAGCGCGGTGCCTCCCGACAGCGTCGCCGTGACGCCGCCTGCCCCCAGCTGCGCCTGGACACCGACCGCACTCAGCTCGATGATCGTGCGGTCATCGGAGGTGTGCAGGATGCCGTCCGGACCGGCATCGGTCGTCTTGGCCAGCGTGAACACGCCGGAAAGCGACTGCCCGAGGATGGTGACGCTCGCCGGGGTGGCGACGGTGCCGTCGGGGTTCAGCGTGCCGAGCTGGACGGTGAGCGAGCCGGGGCTGACCACGACCGCGACGGGGATGCCGGCGCCGAAGCTGATCTGGCTGGGCAGGCCGTGGAACGCGATCGTGGCCGCGATCTGGCCGCTGACGCCGGCGGAGCCGATCGTCAGCTGCGCGGTCTGGGTGCTCGTCTGGGTGATCGAGACGCCGAGGGACGCGGTGCCGAGTGTCATCGCCAGGTTGGTGATCGTCAGCTGGACGGTGCCGGTGCTGTCACGGGTGAAGGCCAGGGTCCCGGTCACGGACTGGCCGAGGATCGTGGCGGTGATGCTCGACGCGGTGAGCTCGATGAGCGGCCCGGCGCCGACCACCGTGCCGGACGGCAAGGTCACCGAGGCACCGGTCGTGTTGAGCACCAGCGCGAACGTGGCCGTCAGCGAGACGCCGGGGATGGTCGTGGCCACGGTGCCGCTGAGGGTCCCGGCCAGGCCGCCGCCGGTGACCTCGATCTCGCCGCTGCCGCCCGAGAGGCTGACGAAGGTGGCGCCGCCGACGCCGAGCGACAGGGCCACGCCGGAGGCGACGATTACGGTCGTCGTCGACGATCCGACGGTCTGGCGCTGGATGGAGAACGTCCCGCTGAGCGTCTCGCCCAGCACCGAAAGCCGCGCCCCGGTCGCCGAGATCTGCAGATACGGGCCGGCCGGTGCGTTGATCGAGACCGCCTGGCCGCCGACGGTCACCGTCTCGGCGACCGCCTGGCCGGTCTCGTTGATGGCGAAGCCGAAGGTGCCGCTGAGGTCGATCCCGCTCGGCAGCAGTCCGCTGAGGTCGACGGTGCCCGAGAGCTGTCCGGCAAGACCGCCGGTCGCGCCCGGGAGCACGACGAGGATGCCCGAGGCGCCGGTGACGACGCCGTTCAGCGAGCCGCCGAGATTGACGTTGACGCCGGTGGCGGCGAGCAGCAGCGTCGGATTCCCGCTGCCGTCGTGCACGCTCTCGATGGCGAACGAACCGCTCAGCGAGGGGGCGCCGATGCCGGTGCCGAGCGCGACGGTGAGGTTCGTGCCGGCCAACTCCACGTATGGGCCGGCGGGCAACCGCGTCCCGTCGGACAGCACCGCCGCCGCGCTCATCGTGTTGACCTGGAGCGACAGCGCCCCGCTGACGGTCACGGGGCCGAGCGCGAGGCTCGTCGTCGACAGGGTGATGGCGCCGGCGATGCCGCCGGTGGTGATCAGCAGGTCGCCGCTGGGGATCGAGATCGTGCCCACACCCGGCAGCTGCCATCCGGCGCTGGTGATGGCGATCTCGACGATCTGCGCGCCGGCGCTGGTCTGCTGCTCGATCGAGAGGTTGCCGGTGATCGTCTGCCCCAGGAAGTTGATCGTGATCCCGGTGCCCTGCAGGTCGAAGTAGGGGCCGCCGGGGACGGTGAACGACACCGCTCCCGCCTGGACGGCGGCGCCGAGGCTTCCGCCGGCCTGACCCAGCAGGAGGTCGACGCCCTGCGCTCCCTGTCCGCTGACCAGGATCAGGTCGGGATGGCCGTCGCCGTTGAGATCGGAGACGGCGGTGGCCGTCGTGTCGAAGGTCGCGGGCAGCGTGTAGGTCGGGTCGCTTGCCGCCGTGAACTTGCCGGTACCGTCGCCCACCAGCACGGTCCCGCCGGTGGCGCTACCGAGCACGAGGTCGAGGTGGCCGTCGCCGTTGAGGTCGGCGATCGTGATCGACGCCCCGGCCGGGAAGGCGGCCGCGTCGGCGGTGAAGGTGGCCGCGCCGGTGGTGACGTAGACCGTGGTGCCCGTGGCGCCGGTGACGACGACGTCGTCGAAGCCGTCGCCGTTGAGGTCGGCTATGGCCACCGCGGCGGCGCCGCTGCCGAGACTCACACCGGTGTCCTGGGTGAACGTGCCGTTCGCGGTGCCCGAGGTGGTGCCGTCGAGCCACAGCTGCGTGGCGCCGGCCGTGACGCCGACGACGAGATCGGGGGCGCCGTCGCCGTTGACGTCGCCCAGCGCGACCGAGGAGGCCCCGGAGATGGAGCCGATCTGTGTGCCCGCGGCGAAGCCGTTCCAGTCGCCGTTGGCGTCGGCGCCCGCGTTGAGGTACTCGAAGACCGAGCCGCCGGCCACGGCGATGAGGTCGGCGTTTCCGTCGCCGTTGACGTCGGCGACGGCGAGCGCGGTCACTCCGGTCCCGGGCGTCACGGTGGCGCCCGAGGGGGCGTCGCTGGGCAGCGTCGCCGGCGTGAAGTCCCCCTTGCCGTCACCGAAGTAGATCTCGCTCGCGCCGTTGCCGTTGGCGACGACGAGGTCGGCGATGCCGTCGCCGTTGAGATCGGTGAGGGCGAGCGCCGTCGTCTGATCGCCATTGGGGGCGACGATGTCCGACGGCGCCGCCGAGAACGGTGCGCTGCCGCCCTGGTTGAGGTACAGCAGCTTCTGTCCGGTGCTGGTGGCGACGATGAGGTCAGGGCGTCCGTCGCCGTTGACGTCGCCGAGCACCGCCGATGTGGCTCCGTTCGGGCTCTCGGCGTTCTCGATCGTCTCCGTGACGCCGTCATGACCCGTGTTGACGACGAGCGACAGGCTGCCGCTCACGGTGACCCCGGGAACCGAGACCGCGACGTTGGCGCTGATCTGGCCGGCCATCCCGGAGGAGTCGATGACGAGGGTGCCGCTGCCGCTCGACAGGGTGACGAAGCTCGCCGACCCGTTGCCCAGCGACGCGCCGAGGTTCGTGACGCTGATCCGGGCCGCGACGCCGTTGGCGTCCTTACCGGCGCTGAACACGAAGTTGCCGTTGACCGTCTGCCCGCTGAGGGTGAGGCTGACGTTGTCGCCCTCGATCTCGACGTACGGCCCGGCGGCGAGGTTGAGGCTGACCGCCACTCCGCCCAGCGTCGCCTGCTCGGCGACGGCGACGGCTGTCGTGTTGAGTTTGATGGCGAACGTGCCGGAGAATGGGTTGCCCGAGAGGCCGAAGACGTTGAGGGTGCCGCCGATCTGGCCGGCGAGGCCCTCGGCGGTGATGAGCAGCAGGCCCGAACCGTTGCTGATGCCGGCGCCGCCGCTCGTCGACCCGATCGTCAGTGAGACGTCGGATGCGCTCAGCCAGACGGTGATCGGCGCCGTCGATCCGGCCGGCGCCTGCGGGCTGAGCGTCCCCACGACCTGCGAGAAGGCGAAGACGCCGCTGACCGTCTGCCCCATCACGGTCAGCGTCGCCGGGGTGGCCGTCGTCCCGGCGACGACCTGGACGGACTGGGCGGGCAACGTGACCGGCTGGTTGCTGGTGGGATCGGTCTCGGTGACGGGCGCGTTGGTGGTGTTGATCGCCACCGAGATGGCCGGGAGCGAGAGGTTCAGGCCGGGGACGTTCAGGGTCAGGCCGGCGGTGACGTCGGCGACCACGCCCGCCGAGCTCAGCGTGAGCGAGCCCGAAGCGATCGAGACCGCGACCGGGAAGCTGCCGTCGGCGGCCTGGGCCCCGAGATCGAACTGGACGGCGTGTCCATCCGTGCCGGTGGCGGCGCTGCCGAGCTGGACGGTGAAGGTGCCGTTGGCGAAGCTGAAGGCCATGGCGCCGGTGAGCAACACGCCGGGGAGCCCGAACGTCATGTCCCCGCTGAACGACACCGAGGTCGCGCCCGTCGCCCAGCTCATCGAGATGCCGGTGCCCGACAGGGTGAGCCCCGGGAACCCGAGGAGGTTGATGTTGCCGCTCGCCGTAAACGACGTGTTGCCTGAGGCCGCCGTGTAGCTGGTGACGTTGATGTAGATGCCCTTGGCGGTCGGGTTGGGCGTCGTGCCCGACGAGAACGCGGGGCCCTGCCCCATGAACACGAACAGGTTGCCGAGGCTGATCGAATGGCTGGAGCCGTCGGCGGTGAACGAGCCCTCGATCTCCACGAAGGGCGGATTGCCGAGGGTGACCGACGCGCTACCGGCGATCGCGATGTACGGCCCGGAGGGTGACGCCTTCTGAGAGGCGTCGAACACGATCGGGATCGTCTGGCCGCCCACCGTGATGGTGTCGTTGACGATGTCCTGGATGCCGTTGTAGCTGACGGTGGCGCTCGCACCGGCGTTGACGCCCGAGCCCCCGGCGGATATGGAGCCCGAGAAGACGCCGGCGATGCCCGCCGAGGTCAGCACGAAGGCGCCCTGGCCACCCGTGAGGCTGACCGCTGAGGTGGTGCTGCCCGCAGTGGGCGTGAGCGAGATCTGAAGATCGGTGAAGGCGATCTCGGTCACCGCGGTCGTGCCGTCGCTGAGCGTCCCCTCCAGGAAGCTGAAGCTGCCGCTGGCCGACACCCCGCCGATCGTCACCGAGGCGCCGGTGAGGGAGACCTCGACGAAGGGCCCGGCGGGCACGTCGATGGTCGCGCCGCCGGCGAGCGTCTCGTCGACCGCGACACTCTCGGTGTTGAAGGCGACCGAGAAGGCCCCCGGGTTGATGGCCAGGTCGCCGGGGAGGTGGGTGAAGATGGGATCCGCGCTCGTGGCGCTGCCGCTGAACTGTCCGGCGACGCCGGCGGAGGTGACGACGATCGCGCCTGAGACGGCGTTGGCGGCGGTGACGTCGACGAACGGCGAACCCGACGGCCCGAGCTGGAGCACCAGATCCGTGACTTCGACGCTGACGACGGTCTGGCCGCCGGCGGTCGATTCGGCGATCGTGAACGTCCCGCCGATCGTCTGGCCCGCGACGGTGAGCGTGGCGCTGCTGGAGGTGATGACCAGCTTGGTCTGATGGCCGGTGGTGTCGATCTGAACGGCGACCGTGCCGCTGAAGGAGGCGGCGGTGGTGGTCAGCGCGACGTTGCCGGAGACGTCGCCGGTGATGCCGCCGGTGGCCCCGCTCGTGACCGTGAGCGTTCCCTGGCCGTTGGTCACGGTGAGGAGGCCCCCGCCGAGCGAGACCGACACGTTGGCGAACGTGGCCTGCACGGTGTCAGTGCCGATGGTCAGCGTCAGATCGCCGGTGATGGTCTGACCCAGGACGGTGAGGGCGACATGGGTGGCGGCCACCGAGAACTGCGTGCCGGCATCCCACACGAGCTGCGTGGCGGTCTGTCCCGGCGGGGTGACGATGGCGTCGACCGTCGCGCCGGTGGTGTTGAAGGTCAGCGTCATCGCCGCGCCGAACGACACGCCGGTGACGTTCTGCAGCGCTACGTTGCCGCTGAGCTGTCCGACAACGCCGCTGAGCGTGACAGTCGGCGTGGCCGCCCCCGCGCTCTGTTGTGTGGCGACGGAGTCGAACACGAGCAGGGTGCCGGTAATGCCCGTCACGGCGACGAAGTTCTCAGCGCCGTCGCCGAGGCCGAGGCTGCCGTCGGAGATGGTGACCTCGATGGCGGTGACGGCGGCGCCGGTCGGGTCCGGCGCGCTCTGCCCGGTGGGAATCGTCGGATTGCCGAGCACGGGCAGCGACGCCTGACTGATGGAGATGTCGCCGGACAGGGTCTGCCCCGCGACCGTGAGCGTGGCGTTGGTCGCCGTCAGCTGCAGGTACGGGCCAGCGGGCAGCGACAGCGTCTCGGTGCCGGCGCCGACGGGTAGCGAGTCGTTGATCGCCTTGGAAGTCGTATTCACCGCCACCGTGAACGTGCCGCCCAGCGTGATGGCGGTGGATGCGGCGAGCGAGACGGTGGCGCTGAGCGTCCCGGCCACGCCGGCCGCGGTCACCATGACCAGGCCGTTGACCGCCGACAGGCTGACCGCGCCCCCGCCGATGGTCAGCGAGCCGTTGGCGATGGCCACGCTCAGCACTGAGGCGCCGCTGCCGTCGGCGGTCTCCAGGACGGTGACGTCGGCGGTGAGCGCCTGGCCGAGGATCGAGACGGACGCACCGGTGGCGGTCACCTCGAGGTAGGGACCGGCCGGGACGCCGGCCGCCGCCCCGGAGGTCGTGTTGACGGCCAAGCCGAACGAGGTGGCCGACAGCGACAGGCCGGGGATATTCGCCAGGGTCACGCCCACGGCGATCGAGCCGGCGACGCCCGCCGAGGAGAGCTCGAGGGCCGCCGGAGCGGCGGTCTGGGTGACGGTGAGCACCGGGCTGCCGGCGGTCCCGCCGAAGCTGGCGCTGAGATGCGCGAGGCCGATGTCGGCGATCGCGCCGCCCTGGGCGTCCCGCCCGTTGGTGATCGTCACGTCGGCGCTGATCGTCTGCCCAAGGATGCCGATGGTGATGCCCGTCCCCGTGATCGCCGCCTGGGCGCCACCGGTGACGTTGATGGACACCGGGGTGCCGCCGACGACGAGCGCGTCGGTGACCGGGTTGGGCCCGGTGTTGAAGGTCACCGACAGGGTCCCGCTCAGCGTGACCCCGGGGACGTTCAGCGCGGCGGTGCCGGTCAGCGTTCCGGCGACGGTCGCCGGGGCGCCCGGCTCGATGACGAGGACCCCGGTGACGCCCGTGAGTGAGACGATCGGCGTCGCGCCGCCGATCGACATCGCCCCGCTCGACACGCCGATCTCCACGACGGTGCTCGACGGGCTCTGGGCCGTCGAGGTGACCTGCTGGATGGCGACGTTTCCGGTGATCGTCTGCCCGAAGGCGGAGATCGTCACGCCGGTGCCTCTCAGCTCCAGGTAGGGGCCTCCAGGCAGCGCCAGGGTCAGCGTCTGCCCGTCGACGGCGAGCGTCTGGTTGACGGCGCTCGTCGTCGTGTTGATCGCCAGCCCGATCGTCCCGCTCAGGGTCACGCTCGAGGGAAGTGCGACCGTGATGAGGCCGCTCACCGAGCCGGCGATCCCCGCGCTCGTGGCCAGCAGCTCCCCGGTGCCACCGCTGACCGTCGCGCCGGCGCCGGTCGCGCCGAGCGTGACGCTGACGTCGGTCGCGGCGATCGACACCGCCGTGCCGCCTCCGGGGAGCGTCGTCGCCTCGATGGCGAGCGAGGCCTGGAAGCTCTGCGAGCCGCCGAACAGAGTGATCGTGGCGCCGTCGAGCTCGACATGCACATACGGGCCGGCCGGAAGGTTCACCGGGGTGGGCTGGCCGGTGACCGTCACCGACTGCGGCGCCGAGGTCGTGTTGATCTGCACGCTGTCGGTGCCGCCGTTGACGGTGACGCCGGCGATGGTGGTCGCCACCGTGGCGCTGACGCTGCCGGCGATGCCGCCGGAGCCGACGACGAAGGTGCCGTTGCCGTTGGTGACCGAGACGAGCCCCGAGCCAAGCGAGAGCGAGACGGCGCTGGCGGCGATGCTCACCCCGCCCGTCACCGGCGTGAAGGCGAAGCTGCCTGCGAGGGTCTGGCCGGCGATGGTGATCTGCCCGTTGGTGAGGACGGCCGACTCCAGCGGCGCGGCCTGGGAGCCCGAGGCCAGGTTCACCGTGACCCCGGGGCTCGTGCTGCCGGCGATCGCGATCGTCTGGGTGACGGCGCCGCCGGTGTCGTTGTAGGTGACGGTGACGGTGCCGGTCAGGGTGATGCCGGACGCACCCAGCACCATGGCGGTGCCCGTGGCCACCAGCGCGTAGGTGCCGAGGGTGGCGCCGAAGACGAGGCCGATCTGGGCGCCGGTGATGAGGATCCCGGTCGCCAGCGGGTTGATGGCGCCGCTGGCCAGGTAGGCCGGTCCCTCGCCGACGAACACGGTGAGGCCCTGGCCGGCGAAGGCGCCGTTGCTGGCGCTGATGGCGCCCTGGACAGTGACGAAGGTGCCGATCTGCAGCGACAGCGACGACACCGACAGCGCGAGGAACGGCGTGCCGCCGTTGGCCACCTCACCGGAGCCGAAGCGCAGCTCCACCGGCTGCCCGCCGACCGTGACCGTCTCGTCGAACGGGCTCGATGTGGTGTTGAAACGCAGCACCACGGTGCCGCTGATTGAGGCGCCCCCGGAGCTATCACCCGCTGAGGCGGTGCCGCTCAGCATGCCGAGGATGCCGCCGGCTTGGAGGATGAGCGCGCCCTGGCCCGACGTCAGCGAGGCCGGGCCGGCCGTGACCGTGACCCCGGTGGCGGCCACGGTGATCTCCGCGGTGCCGTCGGCGGCGACCTGGCGGCTGAAGGCGAAGTTCCCCTGCAGCGTCGCCGAGCCGAACGTGAGGCCGAGGTCGTCGACCTCGAGGCTGACGTAGGGTCCGGCCGGCAGCGACACGGTCGTGACCGCCCCGCCGATGGTGAATGGCTGGCTGACCGCGGTGGTCTGCGTGCTGATCTGGATCTGGAAGGTGGCATTGGTCGTGTCGACCGTGGCCGGGATCCCGGTCAAGCTGACGCCGGAGACCTCGAGCGCCCCGGCCACGCCCGCGGAGGAGATGATCAGCTCGCCGTCGCCGTGGGCGATCGTGGCGAACGTCGTTCCGCCGGCGGTCAGGGTCAGCAGCGGTCCCTCGTTCTCGCTCGCCGGGTTGCTGAAGGCGATCAGGACCTGGGCGTGACCGGAGGCGTCGGTGCCGGTCGAGAGCGAGAAGTCGCCGGTAAGGGTCTGGCCGGCGATCGTGGCGGTGAGGTTGGTCGCGGCCACCGAGAACGCGGACGTCGCGGTGTCGATGCTGACCGACACCGCGGCGGCGGACAGGCTGACCCCGGTGGCGGTGACGGTCACCGCTCCGACCAGCGCCGCGGTCACGTCCGTCGAGCTGATGGCCAGGTTCCCGGTCAGGCCGGTCACCGAGGCGAGGCCCCCGCCGAGTGAGAGGGTGCCGTTGGCCAGCGTGATGGCGACGCTCGGCGTCGTCCCGGTGGTGACGGTGACCGTGAGGTCGCCGCTCAGCGTCTGGCCCAGCACGGTGACGGTGGCCCCGGTTGCCGCCACCTGGACGTACGCTCCGGTGGACGCCGGGAGCGAGAGCGCAACGGTCTGGCCGCCGACGCTGAAGCCCTGAGTGATGGCGTTCCCGGTGCTGTTGACCTGGACGGCGAACGTCCCGGCGGCGGTGATGCCGGGGACATTGAGGCTCAGCGTGCCGGTCAGAGAGGCCGCCACTCCCCCACCGCTGGTGACGAGGATGACGCCGCTGCCGTCGCTCAGCGAGCCGACTGACCCGAGCGGCAGGTTGACATTGGCGGCGACAACCGCGACGAGGGCATTGCCGCTCGTGTCACGCCCGGCCTCGAAGCCGAAGTCGCCGGTCAGGGTCTGGCCGGCGAGCGTCAGCCGGGCGCCGTCGGCCTCGGCGCTGACGACCGGCCCCGCGGGAAGTCCGGCCGCGGGAGCGCTCGTCGTGTTGACGGCGATCGCGATGCTCGTCAGCGTGAAGATGCTCGACAGGGCGTTAGTGATGACCGTCGCCGACAGGGTGCCCGAGATGCCGGCGTCAGAGACGGTGAGCATCCCCTGGCCGCTGCCGAGAGCGAGGACGGTGCTCCCGCCGGCGGAGAGCGTCAGGGTGACGCCACTGGCGCTGACGTCGGTGGTGGTGACGCCGCCGGCGGTGGACTGCTGGAGGTCGAACGTGCCGGTCAGCGACTGCGAGCCGACGGTCAGGGTGACGTTCGAGCCGCCGATCTCGAAGTAGGGCCCGGCGGCGAGCGGGACACTCGTCGAGCCCACCATGATCGACTGGGTGGTGGCTGTCGTGTTGACGAGGAGGCTGAGGGCCCCGGAGAAGGTGACGCCCGGGACGTTGACGGCGACGGTGCCCGAGACCGAGCCGTAGATGCCGGCGGGGGTGATGGCCAGGGCGCCGGTTCCCTGAGTGAGCTGAGCGAACGGGGGTCCGCGAGAGTTCACATTCCCGGCTCCATCCGACAGGGAGACCTGGGCGTTGGCGATGCCGAGCAGGATGTCGCCCCCGGGATTCGACACCGTCACGTCGGCGGTGATGGTCTGACCGCCGACACCGACGTTGAGGCCCGTGCCCCCGACCGAGGTGAAGGCCGCGCCGCCGGCGCTGGCATCCTCGCTGGAGCTGAAGTCAAGTGGGACGGTGCCGCCGCCGGTAAGGGTCAGCGTCTCGGTGAATCCCTGGCCGAAGCTGTTGACGCGGATCTGCACCTGGCCGCTGAGCGTGACCCCGGCGACGCCGACGAGCGAGGCGTTGCCCTGGGCGGTGAAGGCCCACTGGGCGGTGCCGTTGACCGTCGCGGTGAACACCGCGAGCGTGGCGTTGGTGATGAGCACGCCCTGCGCCAGCGGGTTGAGGACGCCGTCGGGCAGATACGCCGGGCCGTTGCCGAAGAAGACGGTGAGCCCGGTGCCGGCGAACGCCTGCCCGGACAGCGAGCCGTCGGCGGCGGTCGTCGTGAACGAACCGAGCGTGACGTTGCCGCTCACACTGGCATAGCTGCCGATGGCAAGGCTCAGCCCGCTCACCGAGGCGCTGAACGAGGTTCCCTCCTGAGCGCCGAAGGCGATGGTCATCGTCTGGCCGCCGAACACGACCGTTTGGTTGACCGGGCCGCCGGTCGTGTTGATGGAGAGGGCGACGTGGCCGGTGCCGGTGAAGCCGCTGCCGGCGCTCACCGATGCGGTCCCGGACACGTACCCGGCCACCCCACTGCCCTGGATCACGAACAGGCCCTGGCCGCCGGTCACCACCGGGGAGGTAGCGCCCGTCAGCCACACCGAGGCGTCGCTCACGCCGACGATGTCGGCGGTCGTCCCGTTGCTGGTCTGCTGCTCGACGACGAGCGTGCCGGCGATCTGTCCGGGCCCCAGGGTCACGGGGCTGCTTGTCGGCACGGTGACCGACACGGCGACGAACGGGCCAGCCGGAAGCGCGAGCGTGGTGGGAGTGCTGCCGATCGCGAACGTCTGGTTGACCGGCGCCGCTTGGGTGTTGACCTCGATCTCGCCGCTGACCGAGCTGCCGATCCCCAGCGAGGGGATGTGGAGCGTGATCGACGGGACGATGAGGTCCGCCGCCACGCCGGCAGCGGAGGCGATCAGCTCGCCGCTCGCCCCCGGGTCGGCCGCGTTGGTGAGGCTATTGGGGATCGTGACGTACGCAGCGCCGCTGGGGCCGATGCTCAGGCCGACGTCGGTGGCGACGACGGTCAGCTGCCCGCCCCCGGCAGTGATCGTGAACAGGCCCGAGAGCGCCTGGCCGGCGATCGTCAGGGTCGCCGGCGCTGCGCTTGCATCGGTGAACGAGGACCACGCCCCTGTGACCCCGTTGGGCTGGGCGGGATCGACCGAGACGGCGCCCGAGCCGGTCGGGACGGCGATCGCGTTCGCTCCCGAGAGGTCGCCGAGCCCGTCGTAGGTCACCGTCCAGCCGGTCCCGCTCAGCGAGACGCCGGGCAGGCCGGTGAGCGCCGCCGAGCCGGTGGCCAGCAGGGCGAAGGCCGGCGTGGCGCCCGCGGCGTCGGGGTCGGAGGCGACGAGACCGAACGCCGGGCTGGTGACGGTCACGGCCGGCCCGCCCGCGCCGGCCGACACGGTGGCGGTCACGTTCGTGGCGCCGATGGTCGTCGTCGTCGTCGTGCCGTCGTCATGCGAGACGAGCTCGGCGGTCGCCGCCGACAGCGCGGCCAGCCCCGCGACGGTGATCGAGGGACCGCCGAGGGTAATCGTCAGCGTCCCCTCCCCTGCCGTCTGGCTGACGAGCGCGTACGTGCCGGATACGGCGCCGAACGCGGCGGTGACCGGCGCCGTCGAGATGGTCGCCGAGGCGGCGGTGACCGTGACCGTCGCGTTGAACGTGGCGCCGGCGCCGGTGCCCGTGCTGGATGTGATGTCGAACGTCAGCGATGGAGCGGCGATGTCGACCACGCCGCCGACGACGAGGTCGCCCGGCGTGAAGGTGTGATCGCCCGTGATCGCGTTCGTGGCGTACTGCTGAAGCACCGACTCGATCGAGAACAGCACCGCGTAGGTGCTGAAGTGCGGAAGCCCCGCTCTGACCAGACCCGTGGCCCCCTCGTAGGTCGTGTCGATCGCCTGCGGCGCGCCGTCGGCCGGCAGGTAGTAGATGCTGGCTCCGGCTCCCGTGTCGTCGCCGACGGCGATCGAAAGGACCGGCGCTGACCCGAAGTGCTCGATCACCGCGCCGGTGACGGCGTCGATGGCGGTCAGGTTGTAGATCGCCGACACCGCGCCGAGTCCGGCGTCGTCGCCGCTGGTGACCGAGATCGTCACGTAGGCGTCGTCGGGCAGGCTGCCGGGAAGGAACGTCAGCGTTGCCGCGCCGGCATCGATCGTGCCGCCCTGGGCCGCGCTGATCAGTTGTGGACCATAGGTCCCTGGAGGTCCGCGGGCGCCGAGCCCGCTCGCTTCCGCGATGGCGGGCGTGTCGGTGGTGTCGAGACCGAGCAGAGACGTCTGGTCGGCGGCAGTGGGCGTTGCATCGTCCTCGGCAGCGCCGGATGAGCCGCCGGTCGCCCCGGAGGTCCCGGAGGTCTCCAGGATCCCCGCTGTCGGCGACAGGCCTGAGCCCGGGACGGCGCTGTCGTCGTCTGCGGCACTGACGGCCGTGATCGTGGAGCTCGGGGCCGCGACCGGCGCATCGAGGTCGGTCTGCTGACCGCCGGTGCTGGATGCCGGAGCGTCGGAGAGGCTGAGATCGACCGTCGCCGTCTCGCCGGCCGGAGCGACGAGCACGGCGGCCTCGGTGGCCGGCTCAGTCAGCGCGGCCGCCTGTGACGGGGAACTGACGGTGTCCACGGTGGTGGCGGCAGGGGCCTCGACGGTGGCGACGGAGCTGCTCACCCCGGCGGGTGCCGAGACCGGCGCACCGCTGACGGTCGTGGTGGCCGGAGCGACCTGCGCCGGCGCCGTGCCGTCGTTGGTCGCCGGCGTGTCGGGCGTCCTCGCCGGCGCCGCCGGGGCGCCGCTGGCATCGGTTGCCGGCGTCGAGTCCCCTGAGGCGCTACCTGAGGTGGAACCGGAGGTCGGCGTGGGCGACGGGCCGGCGGCGGTCGAGGCGCTGTCGGCGGCCGATGGCGCGGCACCGGTCGCGGTCGTCGTGGCGTCGGGGGCGTCGGCCGGCGGCACGGTCGCCGCGGCCTGCGCGGGAGGTGAGACCGTGGCATTGCTCGAGGAGGCGTCGGTCGCGGTGGTCGGGGTGGTCGCGTCGGTCGCGGGCGCATCGGCAGGTGCGGCGGTTGCGTCCGAGGCCGCCGCGGAGGCGTCCGAGGACGCGGATGAGGCAGCGCCGGACGACGCCTGCGAGGCCGAGGTGGCCGCGTCCGCGGATGCGGCCTGCGTGTCGGCGGACGCCGTCGTGGCGCCGGAGGTGGTGGCCGCCGAGGCCACGTCGGACGACTCCGTGGTCGCCATGCCCGAGGTCTTCGACACGGCATGGCGCACCGCGTAGGACACCACCGGCGTCCCGGACGAGCCCGTGGAGAGCGACGCCGCGGGTGCCGTCTCGGACGCGCCTGCAGCGGGCAACGCCCCCGGTGACGTCGGCGCCGCCGCCGGCACCGTGGTGGGAGCCGGAGCGGACTGCATCACGGGCTGCGGCGGAGCCACGTTCGTGACGCTCGGCGCGGCCGCCAGTGCGCCGGCGAGGGCACCGGCCGCAGTCTGCGCGGGGGAGCGCTTCTTCGCCGGGGTGCTCGCCGGAGCCGAGTACGTGCTCGTGACGACCGGGACTTTCACCGTCGGGCGTCCGGCCGCGGTGACCGGCCGCCCGGTGGCCGGCGTAGAACGCGCGGCACCACCGCTCGCCGGGGCCACGGAGGCGACGCGCCTCGTCGTGCCGGCGCCACTGGACGCGTGCGCCGCCGAACTCGAGGCGCTCGAGCCGTCCTTCGCGCGCGTCGTCGCCCGGCTTGTCTCGCGCGGGAGTGCCCGGACCGGGAACCGGGCGATCGGCAGGGTCAGCTCGGGCAGCGGGATCGCTGTCGCGGGCGGGTCGACGATCGACCGTACCGTCGCCACCGCGAGACCTGCGTAGGGCAGGGCGAGCGCCAGCAGCGCCAGCAGCGCGAACACCAACCGATGGCGCCGGGATCCGAGGAGTCCGTGGTAGGGCCGGCCGGCGTAGGTGCCGTCCGCGAGGCCCGCGTAGGCAGGCATCGCGGCCCTACGCACCTTGGTCACCCACGACTGTCACGCGCCTGCCGCTCATCGTGTCTCAGCGCTGTTCCTTGTGCGTGCGACGCTTCGCAGGCGCGGCCGCCAGGATGATGGGTTTGACGAGTCCGGCCTGCCCCGACCGCGGCCGGGTGGTGAACGTGCCCTTGATCTGGTGGGAGCCGGCGGATGCCAGCAGCGCAAGGCAACCCTTGGCCACCGTGATCCTGACGTCCTGCTTGCGCTCGGCGGCCACGCGGATGAACGAGCTGTTGCAGAGCACGTGGACCGACCGGCGGTTGACGCCGTGGCCGATGATCGCGCTGGTGCTGATCGAGAAACGGCCGACGCAGGCGAGTGGGCTCTGGCAGAAGATGGGCACCGCCACCGAGCCGCTCTGGCTGACCGCCAGACGCGTGTGCACGAGGGTGATCTTGCCCGTCGACGGGGTGGTGAAGGTCATGTCGCGCCCGAACACCGTCGTCGCCGGCGCGAATTGCGTCGCCGCCGCCGTCTCGTCCACCCGGTAGTGGTACTTCGTGCCGGGCTTGAGGTTGCTGAGCACCTGGCCGACCGACACCGCGGAGGGTCCTCCGGCGGCGATCGTCTGAACCGGCGTCCCGGCGTCGTAGCGGGTGGTGGTGCCGTAGACGAATTGCCAGCTGACGGCGACACCCTGGGTGACCAGGGCGGCGTGCAGCGTCGCCGAGGTGACGAGCACGGGCTTGGCCGACTGGGTCGACGCCTGAACCGGCGGCGGCGGAGCCGACACGACAGCGGCGGTCGGCGCCGAGGCCGCTGGGGCGCTGGCACCGCCCGAGTTGGCGGCGGCCTCCAGCACGATCAGGGTGTGGCCGATGTCGCTGGTCTTCGGCACGTATGTGGACGCCGTGGCGCCGGCGATGGCAGCGCAACTGGCGCCCGCGCCGTTGCAGTCCTCCCACTGGTAGGTGTAGCTGAGCGGGGCGGGGGCGTCCTCGTTCCAGGTCCCGTGCTGGACGCTCAGCGTCTGGGCCTGCTGGGCGATGCCGCCGATCGCCGGCGCCCCGGCGTTCGTCGGCGGGGCCGGGGTCACCTGAGCGGTCGCCGCCGACAGCGCCGCCGTACCGGGACCACCCGCGTTCGAGGCGATCTCCTGGACCCGAACGTACTGGCCGATGTCCGAGGCGGTCGGCGTGTAGTTGGCGGTGGTGGCGCCGGTGATCGGCGAGCACGTGCTGGTGTCCGTCGGCGACGTGCAGTCTTCCCACTGATGCGCAAAGCCGGTGGGGAAGTTGGTCCAGGCCCCGTTGCTCTGGCTGAGCTGCTGGTGCTCGGAGGCCGTGCCCGAGACGGTCGGTGCCGTGGTGTTCACCGGGGGCACGACGCCGGCGAATCCATCGCCGTCGGTGTCCACGGCGGCACAGATCGAGCCCGACTGGCAGGCCACGGCCGTCAGTGTGTTGGCCCCGGCGATCGGGATCAGCAACGAGGGATCCAGCGTGGTGGAGGTGGGATCGAACGTCGCCTCCTCGCCGAGGCTGTCCACGGCCGTGCACTGGGTGGTCGTCGGGCAGGCGATGGCGTTGACGCTGATGCTGGTGCCCACGCCCTCCAGGTCCCCGGTCGAGACGTTCGACGGCTGAGTCTGGGGGCTCGCGGTAAAGCTGATGACGTTGCCTCCGCTGTCGGTCGCGGTGCAACGCGTCGTCGACGGGCAGGCGACGCTCTGGAGCGAATCGCCGCCGCCGGAGTCGATGGAGCCCGGAGTAGAGGGGAGGCCAGAGGGCAAGGTGGGATTGAAGGTGACCTCGTCTCCAGCCGCGTCCACAGCGGTGCACTGGCCGGCGGCCGGGCAGGCGACCGACTGCAAGGCCTCGTGTGGATCCTCCTGGACGGGCGAGTTTCGGTCGATGCTGGGCGTCGGAGGATCGGGGAAGAACGTCACCTGGTTGCCGCTGGTGTCGACCATGGTGCATTGGCTGGAGCCTGAGACGATCTGGCACGAGACCGCGGTCGCCGGGAACGCCTCCAGGTTCAGGAGCCCGCCGCTGTTCTGTTGGCCGGTGGTGGGGTTGAAGGTGATCTCATTGCCGCCGCCGTCCACCGCCGTGCACTCGGTGGTCGACACGCAGGCGATACCGGTCAGGGCGTTGTTGGTGGTATCGATGGCGGACACGCCGGCGCTGTCGATCGCACCCGTGGTGGGATCAAACGTCACCTCGCTGCTGCCGGACTCGATCGCCGTGCATTGCGTGCGGCTCGGGCACGCGATCCCTGACAGCGACGGCGAGGCGATCGGCTGTGGGGCGGTGAAGGTGCCGCTGGGCGTGAACCCGACCTCCTGGCTGTGGTTGTCCACCGCGGCGCACGCGGTTCCGTTCGCCGGGCAGGAGACCGCGTTGAGAGGCACGTTGGAGATACCCGCCTGGTCGATTCCGTGGATGGCGGCGCCGGGCGTCGAGGTCGGGGCGTACGTGACCTCGTTGCCGAGGGTATCGACCGCCACGCACTGGCTCGATGTCGGGCACGACACCCCGGTGAGCGCCACGCCGGTGCCGCTGGCCGGGTCGATCTGCGTGACCGACGGCGTGACAGCGGTGGGATCGAACGCGATCTCGTTGCCGTGCCCGTCGACCGCCGTGCACGTCGTTGCCGCGGGGCAGGCGACCGCGCTGAGCGCGTGCGATCCGTCGATCGACACGGGGGGCGATGTGGCGGCGCCGGGGGTGAAGGTGATCTCGTTGCCAACCCGGTCGACCGCTGCGCATGCACCGCCGGCGACGCACGACACGGCGCTGAGGGGTGTCGATCCGTCAATGCTGCTGGGTGTGGCGTTGGTCTCCGGGTCGTTGTTCGGGTTGAACGAGACCTGATTACCCCTGTTGTCCACCGCCGTGCAGGCCGTCCCCGACGTGCACGAGAGGGCGGTGAAGGCATTGGCGCCGTCGATGTTGTTCAGCCCGGCTTCGATCGTCGCGCCGGTCTGCGGGTTGAACGCCAGCTCGTTTCCGCCGTTGTCGACGGCGAAGCACTGCGTGCTCGACGGACACGAAACAGCCGAGACGGTGCGGCCGAGGTCGACGGTCTGACGGTGGATGACGGTGCCTGTCGCCGAGTCGAAGGTGACCTCCTGGCCGGAGCCGTCGACGGTCGCGCACTGGCTCGTGCCCGACTGTCCCGTGCTGGTGCAGCTGACCGAGGTCAGCGCCTTGTGGCCGCCGGTAGCGATCAGCGACGTCGGCCCCAACCACGTAAACGAGTCCGCCTGCGCGCCGGCGGCGGTGAGCAGAACGACGAACAGCAGCGCGCACGCGCCCATGGTCGCCCACTTGACCTGCGTCCCCAGCCGATGGACCGTCAATTCCTCCCCTTTAAGTTGCGCCCTGTCTGACGCTTCCCTGTCTGACACTGCCCTGCCCGACGCTGCCCTGCCGATCCCGCCGCCCTGCAGCGGCCCGCCTTTCCGGGTAGGACGCCGGCGACAGTGGCACAAACCCCGCGCTCTCCCCAGTCCGTAAACCTCAATTTGACAGAATTCGGACGCATTTCCGGTCGAACATTCGTCCAGATGTGCAAGTTTCCTGCACCGGGAGACTGCGCGAGCGTCTCTCAATCGGCCCGCGACTCTCACCCGTCGGTGGAGAGTTAGTGTGCGAGCGAACTCATGGCGCGGCGGACCTGGACTCCGGCGACGCGCGCCTCGAGGCCGGCGGCCGGCGGCGCCCCGGCCGCGGTGAACTCATCCTCGGCGATCCAGGTCCCGGCGGCGACGAGCACGACGTCGAGCGCCACCGAGGTCTGCTGGCCGTTGCCGTTGGCCACGCCCGACACGCGGTAGCGGCGGACCGCCAGGCCGTGGGCGCCGGGCACGAGATGCGGCGCGGGCAGCCGCCGCACGCCGCCCGCGCGCAGTCGGACGCCGTGACCGGAGCCATCCGCGAGCACTCTCTCCAGGCAGCGCCCCATCCCCCCGGTTGCGGTTCGTGCCCATGCCCGGCGCTCCTGCGCGCCAGTGGCGTAGCCATAGCTCGTGCCTGAGACGAACACCCCGACGGATCGTTGCGACCATGTCGCCGACGCCGCCGCGGCGAGAACGCTTCGGTCGGCGGCGCAGGTCAGCGACGCCGACCGCGGCGGCGCGGCGCTGACCGCCGACCAGCCGGCGCCGAGGTCTGAGCGGCGCAGCAACGCGCGGCGGGCGGAGGCGGTCGCCGCACGGACGGCGGCGTGGGGCGGCTTTGGATGCGGGGCGCCGACCAGCGCGTGCCCGGTCGAGGCCGCGCCGGCCGCGAGGGCGACGACGAGGAGCGCCGCACCGGAGGCTCTGACGTTGTGGGTCATCGCGTCACCACCAGCGGAGCCGTCGTCCGCAGGGATCGTCCCGCGCCGACCGTCACCGTCACCGTCAACCGTTGCGCGCCCCGCCCGCGTCGCCGGGTCGCCAGCCTACGGGTGACGGCCAGGCGGGGAGCCACGAGCGCAACGCGGAGCCTCGGTGCGCTGCGGCGCAGGTCGATGACGAAGCCGCCGCGAACCGGACGGACGTCGCCGCGAACCCTCCGCCCGCCGGCGACGGCGAGCACGGCGGCGCCCGGCGGGCCGTGCGCCCTCACCGTGACCCCACTCGGCAACCGCACGGAGATTCTCTTGAGCATCGGCCCGTAGCGCGCGGCGATGAGCGCCAGCCGCAGTCGCGCCGGCCCGTGTGCCGGGTCGATCAGGGTGGCGGCGGAGACACGGGGCCCGGCGGGGAGCCCGGCGACGACGTGAGTCGCCCGCGAGACTGCCGCGGGCCCGTTCCCCAGCGGGTTGGCGCCCGTCTCCACGATCTGCAGGGTATGGCCGACGTCAGCCAGGACGGCGCGGTGGGTCAGCGCGGTCGCTCCGGTGATCGGCCGACACGACCGACGGCTCGCGGTGCACCGCTCCCACTGTGCCGAGTATGAGGTTGGGGCGTTGCGCCAGACGCTCTGGCGGGCGGTGAGCAGGTCGCCCTGCACGAGATGGCCGGTGATCCGTGGCGGCGTGATCGCTGCCGGTACGCCGGGGATCGTCTGGGTGCCGGTGAACGCCGTCCCCGCGAAGTCCACCACCACGCAGCGCGCGGCCGACGAACAGTCCAGCCCGGCCGCGTTGGCTCCGGTCCCGATGGGGCGCGCCACGGTCACCGTCGCGGCGTGTGGATCGAACTCCAGGGCCGTGCCGTTCATGTCCACGGCGACGCAGTAGGTGGCCGTCGGGCACGACAGTGCGACCGGCTGGGACGTGGAGATGCTCGAAGTCGTGCGCTTGGCCGGTGCAGCGGGGTCGAACGTGACCCGGTCGCCGTCAGCGTCGACGGCGATGCAGACGGCGGCGGTGGGACAGGCGATCGCCACGCCCGGTCCCGCCAGGACGCGGACGGGTGAGCGGGTGAGCGGGTGGGCGCTGACCTGCGGGTCGAAGGTGACCGCATCTCCGGCGCCGTCGAGCGCGGTGCACTGTCCCGCGGAGGGGCAGGCGATGCCGACGATGCTCGTTCCGGCCGGCGTCTGCAGGTCGGTGTAGCGCGCGGTCGACGGTTGCTGGGGATCAAACGTCGCCGCGTAGCGGTCATCGTCGACCGCGGTGCATTGGGTCAGAGACGGGCAGGCGACGGCGAGCAGCGGGTGGCCGGTGACGATCGTCGTCACCGTGGCCTGCGCCGGGGACAGCGGGTCAAACGTCGCGGCCGCGCCGAGATCGTCGACGGCCGTGCACTGCGCCGGCGACGGACACGCGACGCCATAGACGACGTCGGCGTTGGCGTCGACCGCGGCAGCGCCAGGGGATGCCGTCCCACCGGGATCGAACGTCGCCTCGTCGCCGAAGTTGTCCATCGCGGTGCACTGCGTGACAGCCGGGCAGGCGACGGCCGAGTAGGCGCCCTGGGCATCGATGAGGGTGGTGGAGGCGCCGGTCGCGGGCGGCGCGAACGTGTGGATATGGCCGGTCGTGTCGCCGGCGACGCACTGCGTCAGGCATGCGATCCCGGCGAGGGTGCCGCCTGGATCGACGGCGGCGGCTGTTCCGCTCTGTCCCGGGGCGAAGCTGAGCACGTTGCCGGCGGAGTCGATCGCGTCGCATTGGCCGCCGCCCGAGCAGGCGGCGCCGGTGATCGAGCCGCCGGGGTCCAAGGTGGTCGTGGTCGGCGCCGACGGAGCTTGCGGGTTGGTGCGCATCTGCAGGCCGGCGTTGTCGAAGGCCAGGCACTGCGTGGCCGATGGACACACCAGCGCCGTGAGTTGGTGGGTGGTCGCGTCTACGGTCTGCACCGAACTCGGACCGGCCACCGCCTGCGGATCGAAGGTCAGCTCCCTGTCGGCCGAGTCGATCGCCACACAGACCGTCGGATCGGGACAGGCGACGGCGATGAGCTTGATCCCGGACTCCAGCGGGTCGGCGGTCGGAGCGCCGGGAGCGGCGGGAGCGAACGCCAGCGCGTTCCCGCTGGCGTCGACGGCGACGCACTGCGCGCCCCCCGGCACGCACGCGACGCCGGTGAGCACGTGGCCTGCATCGATCGGATCGCTCGACGGCGACGGCGACGCCGGATCGAACGTGACGACGTTCCCGGAGCCGTCGACGCTCACGCACCGTGACGTCGCCGGGCACGCGAGTCCGGTCGCGGGCACGGTGTCGATCGTGGTGGGAATCGCGCTCGCAGGGGCACGGGGGTCGAACGTCACCGCGCCGCCGCCGCCGGTCACCGCGACGCACGTCGCGTCAGACGGACAGCTGACCGCGACGATCGCCGCCCCCTGTCCACCGGGGTCGCGGGCGAAGGGCCCGGCCCAGGTGAGATCAGCGCGGGCAGCGGACGGCGCCAGCCCCGCGATGGCCACGATGGCCATGGCGACCGCAATGACCGCGGCCAGCGGCCCGCTGACGCGTCGATGCCCCCTGCGGTGGTGCCCAGCCCTCACGGCCTGCGCAGGATAGAGCGGTCGTCTCGTGATTGCGGCTGTCTGCGAGCTCAGTCGTGGTCGCCGTGCTCGTGCACGATGAGCACCGGACACGACGCGTGCTTGACAACTCCCTTGGACGTGCTGCCTTCCAGCCGTGCGCGAAGCCCGTTGAGGCCGCGAGAGCCGACGACGATCGCCGCCGCGTCGTGTTCACGGGCGACGTCGAGGATCGTGGTGGCGACATCGCCACCGTCGGGCATCGCGAGCGGTTGGGCCTCCAAGCCCAGCGACCGTGCGAGCTCGGCGCCCTCGCCGGCGATGCGCTCGGCGCGGCGCCCCAGCTCATGATCGACATCGAGCGCTGCGGCGGGATCCATCGCCGGCCCCATGGACACACTCGGCGAAGGGGTGACCATCGCGTAGGCCAGGGCCCCCTCCCATACCGTGAGTATCAGCGCCCGGCGAGGCTGGGCGAACCAGGCCGCATCGGTCACCGCTTGACGTGCCGCGGCCGAACCGTCGAACGCGATGAGGATCGGACCGTCGGGCGCGCTCATCCGCGACAGCATATTCGAGCAGAGTCCGCAGTCACGAGGCCCTCCTCCCACGGAAAGAGACAGATCGGCGAGGCGCGGGCCGCGGTGCCTTGCCGTCGGGGCATGGCGGCGGTAGCGTTCGCAGTCAGCGAACGTCTATGCCAAACGTACGGGCCCAACGAACGTCGGCGCGAGCGTCGGCGCACAGCGACGGACAGCAGGCCGGCGTCATGGGCCAGCGGATTCGCCGGCTGCGCACGCAGGCCGGCAAGACGCTGCGGGCCCAGGCTCGCGAGATCGGGATCGCTCCCTCCTCGTTGTCGGCGCTGGAGAACGGACATGGCGGCGTATCGCTCCGGCGCCTGCAGCTGGTGGCCGAGCACTTCGGGCTGCACATCACCGATCTTCTCGGGGAACCGGCTCCCTCATCGAGCCCGCAGGGCGTGGAGATCATTCGCAACTGCGCTGCCAGCGTCCCAGGGGTGCGCCGGGGAAGCGGGGTGCTCTACCAGCTGCTCGGGAGCGGGCACGATCACACGATCCAGCCATACCTGTTGACGTTCGAGCCCGCCGGCGGCTTTGATCGCGACATGATCGGGCACCCGGGCGAGGAGATCGCCTACGTCCTCTACGGCCGGATCGAGCTCCTGATCGAGGACGAATGCCATGAGCTCACCCAGGGC
Organism: uncultured Actinomycetota bacterium; assembly: GCA_963758035.1. Taxonomy (GTDB): domain Bacteria; phylum Actinomycetota; class Thermoleophilia; order Solirubrobacterales; family Solirubrobacteraceae; genus Palsa-465. Next base: position 813,462 of record CAVWTW010000006.1, on the reverse strand, counting down.
GACCTCATTCGCTTCCGGACCGACCGCGCGCACGCGTTCCGCAACGCCTCGAGCGTGGGCGTGGCCGGAGTGATCGGAGCGGCCACGCCGCCATGGTGACGCAGCCCGCACTCAACGAGGTGGTCACGCCGGCGCTGGTCGTCGACCGCCGGCGCCTGCTGACGAACATCCAGGAGATGGGCGCGCGCGCCCGATCCCTGGGAGTCGCCCTTCGCCCCCACGCCAAGACGCACAAGTCGCCCGCGATTGCCGCTCTGCAACGGGAACACGGCGCCTCCGGCCTCACCGTCGCCACCCTCGCCGAGGCGGAGGGCTTCGCCGCCGAAGGCGTGAACGATCTCGTGGTCACCGCGCCGCCGGTCGGCGATTGGCGACTTGACCGCCTGCTCGCGCTGGCACGCCGCGTCCGGATCCGGGTCGCCGTGGACGACACGCAGGTGGTGGCGGCGCTCGACGACGGGTGCCGCCGCGCCGGCGTCGAGATCGGATACCTGTGGGAGGTCGACTGCGGCGTCGGCCGGTTCGGAACCCTCCCGGGCGCCTCCTCCGCAGACCCCATCGCGCGAGCGGTCAGCCAGACCGGCAACGCAACATTCGACGGGCTGCTCACGTTCGGCGGTCACGCCTACGGCGCCCGGGACCGCAGCGGGATCGTGGCGGCGGCCCATGACGAACAGGACGCGATCGCCCAGACCGTCGAGGCGCTTACGGGTCACGGAATCGAGACCGGAGTGCGCAGCGTCGGGAGCACGCCCACCTCGCACGCCATGGAGTCCGCGGAGGGGATCACCGAGATCCGGCCCGGCAACTACGTGTTCTACGACGCCACGCAGGTGGCGCTGGGTCTCGTCGGGCTCGAGCGATGCGCGCTCTCGGTCCTGGCAACCGTCACCTCGCGACCGGCGCCCGACCGGCTCATCCTCGACTCCGGGTCAAAGGCCCTGGCTGCCGAGACCCTGAGCACGCTCACGACGGGCTTCGGAGTCGTCGAGGGCCATTCGGAGCTGCGCGTCGTGCGGCTCTACGAAGAGCAGGCGATCGTTCACGCCGATCAGCCCTCCGACATCCCGGTCGGCGCACGCCTGCGGATCGTCCCCAATCACGCCTGCGCCGCCGCGAACCTCCACTCCGAGATGTTGGTGGTGGAGGGTGAGGAAATCGTCGACGTGTGGCCCATCACAACTCGCGAGTGGAGAGAGCTCGGGACAGAGAGGAGATCGATATGGAGCACGAGATAGATCCCGGGCGGATCCACCACGGGTGGGACAACGGTCTGGAGCCGACGCTGCGGATCTCCCCGGGGGACGTCGTGAACTACGACCTGTTGATGGCGGGACACGGCCAGGTGCGCGAGGGCGACACGTTCGAGCAGACCAGCTTTGACTTCGACACGCTCTACAACCTGCTCGGCCCGCTCTACGTCGAGGGTGCACACGCGGGTGACACCCTCAAGATCGAGATCCTCGAGCTGACGCCCGGTGACTGGGGCTGGTGCGTCCAGCTGCCCGAGCTGGGCACCCTCCCCGACGAGTTCCCCGACCCGTACCTGCGCACCTTCGACCTGCGCAGCGGGACGCACATCGAGTTCGCTCCCGGAGTCCGCATCCCCTTCGCTCCGTTCCTGGGCACGATGGGCACCCACCCTGATGAGCCGGCCACCGCCCCGGCGTTCCCGCCACACAAGGGCGGCGGCAACGTCGACACCCGCCACCTCACCGCCGGCACCACGCTGTGGCTGCCGGTGTGGTGCGAGGGCGGGCTGTTCTCCTGCGGCGACCCGCACGCCGCCCAGGGCGATGGAGAGGTCTGCGTGGCGGCGCTGGAGTGTGACATGCGGGCCAGCCTGCGCGTCTCGGTCGAGCAGCGGACGATCACCGCGCCGTACTTCCGCACCGCCGGGGCGCTGACACCCAAGGTCGAAGGCCAAGGCCATCAGGGCGCGATGGGCATCGCACCGGACCTGATGGAAGGCACACGCAAGTCAGTGCTGGCGATGGTCGAGTGGATCGTCGCCGAGCACGGGCTCACCAGACAGGACGCGTACATGCTGTGCAGCCTGGCCGGCGATCTCAAGATCCTCGAGGTCGTCGACGCCGGGATGTGGAACGTCGGATTCACCCTGCCGCTTTCAGTTTTCGCCGAGTAAGGAGCCCGAGTTGAGCCACACGGAACCGCACCCTCCGCACGCAGAGGTCGAGAGCGAGCAGCTGCTGGAGGACATGGGCTACACGCCCCAGCTGCAGCGCGGACTGAACCTCATCGGCAACCTCGCGCTGACCCTGTCAGACATCACCCCGACCGCCTCGCTGCTGGTCGTGGGAACCGCGGTGATCGCCACCGCCGGCACCGGGTCATTGTGGGCCTACCTCATCGGCGGATTCATCGCCCTCAACGTCGCGCTCTGTATGGGCGAACTCGGTTCGATGTTCCCGGTCGCCGGCGGCCTGTACTCAATCGTCACTCGCGTCCTCGGCCGGCCGATCGGATTCCTGGCCCTGCTGGACTACATCGGCCAGGCGATCTTCCTGCCGGCCAGTGTCGCCTTCGGGATCGGCACGTACATCAACTCTCTGTACCCAGCCGTCTCTACGAAATGGGTCGCCGCGGCCCTCATGATCGTCGTGGCGCTGATCGCGTGCCTCGACGTCCGCCTCAACGCCGTGATGATCGGATTCTTCCTGGCACTGGAGATCGGGGTCGTGATCATGCTCGCGCTCGCCGGCTTCCTGCATACCCATCAGTCACTCAGCACGTTCACCCACCCGCACATGGCGGCGGGCACCAACGGCATCGGGCCGGTGGCGACGAGCGCGATCCTCGCAGCGTTAGCCACGGCCTTATTTTCGGTCAACGGGTATGACAGCGCGATCAACTTCTCGGAGGAGACCGAGGGCGACGCGTCGGGGGTGGGCAAGGCGGTCGTGCTGGCCGCCACGATCGGGATCGTGTTCGAGCTCATCCCGTTCATCGGGGTGAGCCTGGGTGCCTCCGATCTGCCCGCCTTCCTGCATTCCGCGACGCCGCTGACCGATGTGGTTCGCTCCTCCTTCGGGCACACCGCCGTGGATATCGTGACGTGGGGAGCGATCCTGGCCATCTTCAACGCCTCGCTGGCGATCACGCTGCAGTTCGCGCGGGTGACGTATTCGAGCGGCCGCGACATGGCGTGGCCGGCGCCGATCTCGCGAGCGCTGTCCTACGTGAACCCACGGTTCAAGATGCCGTGGGTGGCGACCATGTTCGTCGGCGTCACTGGCGCGATCCTCTGTGCACAGTCGAGCCTGATCAGCGTGGTCACCTTCACCGCCGTGCTGATCATCATCCTCTATGCGCTGATCGCCATCTCGGCGCTGGTCAGCCGCGTTCGCCAGAAGGATCTCGAGCGTCCCTACCGGATGCCGCTATGGCCTGTGCCTCCGGTGATCGCGCTCGTCGGCGTCGGGGTCGCGATCAGCCAGCAGAAAGGCCGCGACCTGCTCATCTGCGCCGCCATCTTCGTCGGCGGGCTCATCTACTACGTCGGGTTCCTGAGGCCTCGCCGCGATCGCTACTGGTCACACCTGACCGTGCCCGAGCACGAGCTGGCGGCCGCCGCTGAGGTGGACCGATGAAGGTCTTCATCTCAGTTGACATGGAAGGGGTGACCGGCGTCACCGACCCCGAGGACGTACTCCCGGACGGGGCCGACTACGCACGCGGCCGCGTGTTCATGACAGGGGACGCCAACGCCGCGATCCTCGGCGCCTACGACGGCGGCGCCACCGAGGTGCTGGTCAACGACTCGCACTGGACGATGCGCAATCTGCTGCTGGAGGATCTCGATCCGCGGGCGCGTCTGATCAAGGGTTTTCAGAAGCCGATGTGCATGGTCCAGGGTCTCGACGCCAGCTTCGACGCCGCGGTGTTCGTCGGATACCACTCGTGCGCCGGTACCGAGGGCGGCGTGCTCAACCACACCCTGCTGGGCAAGGAGGTTCAGAACCTGCTGCTCAACGGCGAGCCGATGGGCGAGACGCGCCTGAACGCGCTCGTGGCCGGAGAGCTCGGCGTGCCGGTGGCGTTCGTGGCCGGCGACGACAAGGTGTGCCAGGAGGCCCGCGCGGTGCTCGGCGAGGACCTGCCGACCTACGCGGTCAAGGATGGACTCGACATGCTGGTGGCCACGTGCCTGCACCCCGCGGTCACCAGCCAGGGGATCCGGGAGGGCGTGGCGGACGCATTGCGCAACGTCGGCCGGCGCCGGCCCCACGTGCCCGACGCCGAGCTCACCTACACGTTTGAGTGGAACTCGACCACCATCGCCTCGATCTGCGAGTGCATCCCCGGCGTGACCAAACCGGCGCCGCGCACGACCGAGTACCGGGTGACGTCGCCGAGCCAGGCGATGCCGGTAATCGTGACCCAGCTGCTACTCGCCCTCCAGGTCGGGCAGCAGAAGATCTACAGCTGAGGAGATCGCGATGGCCGCTGACCCGATCATCCGCCCTGTCACCAAGGCAGCTCCTGCCGATGCCGCGGCCTGGCCGCTGGTCCTGGACGGTGAGCTGATGCGTGCGGGCGAAGCGATGATCCCCGCGGGCGACGACGGGCTGGTCCGCGGCGATGGGGCATTCGATGCGTTTCCGGTCAAGGACGGGCGTCCGTTTGCCCGGGCAGCCCACCTCGACCGGCTCGAGCGGTCATGTGCCGCGCTGATGCTCCCCTGCCCCCGCGACCTGATCGAGACCGACATCGATCTCCTGTTGACGCGGGTCCCCGACGGCTACACGGTCGTGCGCGTGGTGCTCACGCGTGGCGGTCACCGGATCTGCCGCCTCGAGTCGGCCGGCGATCCCGCCGCGTTGACCACGCCGGCCCGATTGCTGACGGTCACCTACGACCCATCGGTCGTACTCAACGGCGTGAAATCGCTGTCCTACGCCGCCAACATGCTGGCCTCTCGTCGCGCGGCGGCCGAGGGCTACGACGAGGCGCTGATGGTCCGGTCTGACGGGGTCGTGCTCGAAGGGCCCACGTGCTCGATCTTCTGGGCACGCCAAGGCCGCTTGGAGACGCCGTCGCTGGAGACCGGCATCCTCGCCTCGATCACACGACGGGTGATCCTCGAGAGCATGCCCGTGCAGGAGGGGAGCTTCCAGCTGCAGGACGCGCTTCGCGCGCAGGAGGCCTTCCTGGTGTCCAGCGCGCGGCTGGCCCAGCCCATTGCCGCGATCGGCGAGGTGGCCCTGCCCGCCGCGCCCGGGCCCCAGACCCTGCGCGCCCAGGAGGCGATCCGGCGGGCGATGGACGAGGCGTCGATCGCCTGACGGCTGCGGGCTGCGGCCCATGCCGAGACCCCCGGCAACCGCGGTGACGGTTAGGGAAACCTAAGGGGGCCGCGTGTAGGATCTGGCCATGCCTCCAGCCCCCGCTTTCGCGGCCAAGCTCAACGAACAGATCGCCAACGAGTTCGCCGCCCACCAGCAATACGTCGCCTGCGCCGTCTACTACGACTCCGAGGCGCTGCCCCAGCTGGCGGGCTTCTTCTACCGCCAGGCGCTGGAGGAGCGCGACCACGCGATGATGATGGTCCAGTTCCTGCTGGACACCGACAGCGAGGTCACCGTCCCGGGCGTCGAGGCGCCGCGGGCGCGGTTTGAGGATGTGGTCGCTCCGATCGCCCTGGCGCTCGACCAGGAGCGACGCGTGTCCGATCAGATCAACGCGCTCGCCGCGACCGCCCGGGAGGCGGGCGACTTCACCTCCGAGCAGTTCGTGCAGTGGTTCATCCGCGAGCAGACCGAGGAGGTCGCCACCATGAGCACTCTCCTGCGAGTCGCCGAGCGCTCGCGGGCGGACCAAGCCGAGATCGAGGACTTCCTCGCCCGTGAGCACGCCGGCGGAGATGTCGCGGATCCCACCGCTCCCCACGCCGCCGGCTCAGGCTGACGCACCCGCCCGGCCGCTCGAGGCCCCGCGCCGTGGATAGGCTCTGAGTGTGAGCGCTATCGGCTAAAGGAGAGTGTCCGTGTCTGGCTTTTCTACCGTGAATCTGTGGGACATCGAGAACTCCGTGGGCGACCGCGCGCCGGGGGTCGAGGCCCGCTTCGCCCGCAAGCACCTGGGCTCGCGGGATCTGGGCGTCAGCCTGTTTCGCTACGCGCCGAACCTGCGCAGCCCGATGGCGCACAGCCACCGCGAGCAGGAGGAGGCCTACGTCGTGGTCGCCGGCTCGGGCCGCGTGCTCCTCGACGACGAACTCCAGGAGCTTCGCCAGTGGGACGTCGTACGCGTCGCGCCCGAAGTCGTGCGGGCGTTCGAGGCCGGGCCCGATGGCCTGGACATCATCGCTGTCGGCGGCCCCAAGCCGGCTGAGGGCGACGGTGTGCCCGGCACCGCCACCTGGCCCGACACCGCGTAATCGCGCGGACGGGCCGAGGTCAGCTGCGCGGAAGGTGGCGGCGAGCGGAGGTCACCGTGTCGGATATGCCGACACCGGCACGACGACATCACCGGCGAACTTGTCGTGCCAGCACTGGGACTCCTTGTCCCAGAGCATCCAGAAGTAGCCGAGGAAGAAGACGATCGCCGAGACGTACCGGCCGATCCACCGGATGAACCCGCGCCCGTAACCAATGGGACCGCCGTCGTCCAGTGAGATGACGCGGATGCCCAGTGCACGTTTACCGACTGTCTGGCCGGTGGGGCCGCCCTCCAGAGAGGTGAAGTAGGCCACGGAGACGAGCAACGCCAGCCCGATGCCGGCGCCCTTCAGCGCAGATTCGAGGATGAGGTTGACGATCCCCAGGAGGATCCCATCGACAAAGGCAGAGGCGAACCGCCGCCAGAAACCGGCACGCGGACCGCTCGCCCCCTTGCGGTATGACTGACCGGTCCCCGGCTCCGTGAAAGACGTCATGTGTTAACCCCTCTCAGTCCTTTGATACGCCCGGGCCCGTGGCTATCTTGCCCGCGCAGCCGAACGTCCAATCAGGCGTCATCATGTCACCGCGAGCGGCTCTTGAGCTCGGCCAGTGTCTGCAGGAACGCCTCCGGGTCACCGCGCAGCTCGGCCCCGGCGACCTTGGCGCCCAGACCGTTGGCCAGCCGCCCGGCCAGGTCTGACCGTGCCGTGCGGTCAAGGGCGTCGCGACGATCGAGAAACTCCCGGATCGCCGCCAGCTCCTGGGGTGTGATGGCACTCACATCCCAGTTCGGGGGCAGTTCACGGTCACCTGCCAGACGCCGGGATGATGCTTGGGGGGAGGCTTCCCGGATCACCAGGGTGCCGGCCGCAAGGTCGCCGGGACGCTGGTTGCGAGCGGTGACGAGGATCGAGATCACAGTGGGCAGGTACAGCAACAGGGGCCCGTCGATGATGCGCATCACGCTGCGGATGGCGCTGGCGGGGAGGTCGTCGGGGGCGCCGGTGTCGCGGACCACGCGCAGGTGAGTGAGCCGCTTACCCGGAGTGCGACCCCGGGTGAGCATCTCGAACACGATCGGATAGAAGAACAGGATCAGGAAGGCACCGATCACATACACCGTGGCGTTCAGTCCCTCGCCGCCGGAGAACGCTCCAGTGACGAGTGCCAAGGCGACGAGCAGGACGATCTGGATAATCAGGTCGGTGAGACCGGCGATGAAGCGGGAGCCGAGACCGGCCAACTGGAGCTGGAGCTCGATTCCCTCGGGGGTGGCGATCGTGACCCGGTCGTCGAGTTCCACGTGAACCTAGACGCCTTCCTCGCCGACCGCGAGCCGGAGTGGGACAACCTCGAGACCGCCCTGAAGCGGGCCCGCGGCCGGCCGGAACGGCTCGGCGCCGCGGGCGCACTGGACCTCGGCCGTGGCTACCGCGCGGCCGTCGCCGACCTCGCGTTGGCTCGTCGCCGCTACCCGGGCGATCCGGTGGTGGACCGGTTGGAGAGACTCGTATTGGCGGCACGGCAGGCGGTGTACGGACGCCGCCCTCGGGCGGGAACGCTGATCGGCTTCGCCACCCGGCGGTACTGGCAGCTCGTCGCCGAGCGTCCCGGCATGCTGGCGCTGGCCGCCGCGGCCACCTTCCTGCCGTGCGTCCTGGCGGGGTTGTGGGCCTTGCACGATCCGGGCGCCGCCCTGGGGTTGGTACCGGGCAAGTTCCAGGCCGCCGCGCATGTCCACGTCCACAAGCTTCCCTTCGGCGCCACCACACAAGCGACGTTGGCCAGTTCGATCTTCACCAACAACATCCAGGTCACGTTCCTGGCCTTCGCCGGCGGGCTCCTCCTCGGCGCGGGCTCGTTGGCGGTACTCGCCTACAACGGTGCAACTCTCGGCGCGCTGGGCGGAGTGACACTGGGCGCGGGCAACTTCTCGGTGTTCGTGCGCTACATCGTCCCGCACGGGATCCTCGAGCTGTCCTGCTTCGTGGTGGCGGGCGCCGCCGGGCTGCGACTGGGATGGGCGCTGATCGACGCCGGCACCCTGCCGCGAGGCGAGTCGCTGCGCCGCGCGGCTCGCCCGGCGGTCGCGATGATCCTGGGGACGGCCCCGTGTCTGGTCCTGGCCGGGCTCACCGAGGGCTTCGTGACCCCGCGGGGGCTGCCGCTGGGCGCAGCCCTCGCGGTCGGGCTCCTGCTCGGCGGCGGGTTCTGGGCGCTGGTCCTCACGCGGGGGCGACCGGTCACAGCAGCACCCGTCGCTTCGCGGTGACGTAGGCCTGCAGGCAGCGCTCGGCGAGCTGCCCGGCGGGCGTCTCGAGCACCTGCGCGCCCGCGTGGCGCAGGCGGATCGCCGCCTCGCGGCGGGCGTCGAGCACGTCGAGGGCGACGAGCCGCGCCGCGGGATCCCGACCGAAGGCGGCCAGCGCTTCGAGCTCGGGGTCTGAGACGCTGGCGATCACGACCGCGTGTCGGCGGACGAGCGCGGCCACGCCCGACAGCAGCGAGCGGGCCGCGAACTCGTCGACGAGGTCGGTGTGGACGAACACGAGGGCGCGGCGCGAGCGTCCGATCCGGGCGAAGGCACGCTCGAAGTCGGAGTCCACCGGCCGGGTCTCGAGATCAAACAGGTGCTCGACGGCGGCATTGCCGCCGAGATGCCGGGGGGTCACCGCGCGCCGGACGCCGTCATCGAAGGCGATCGCGCCAAAGCGATCGCCCAGCTCGTCGACGGCAAGAGCGATCACGGTCACCGCGTCCAGCGCGGTATCGAGCAGGGTGCCGGCGCCCAGCGAGGCGCCCATCAGCCGGCCGCAGTCGATCAGGGACACCACCTCGCGGTCGCGATCGACCCGGTACTGATTGCTCATCGGGCGCCCCAGCCGCGCCGTGGCGCGCCAGTTGATGGCCCGGATGTCATCGTCGACCGAGTAGTCGCGGACCGCCTCGAACTCGGTCCCCAGGCCCAGCGGCCCGCGGGCCAGCCCGCTCGGATGCCCGGCCATCGCCCGACGCAGGCGCAGGATCAGGCGGCGTGCCCCCGCCACGTCGGGGTACACCCGCAGCTCGGTCGGCTCGCCGGACGGATGGTGCACGCGGGTGAGGCCGAGCGGCCCGAGGCTCGCGCTGGCCACGCCGGGGAGCACGTGCCGTCCGCGCACCAGCGCCGTCAGGCCGCCGCTCAGCTCACTCACGGCGGTGCCACCGTCGACCGCGACGCCGGCGGCGGGAGGCTGGCGCAGCAGGACTCGCCGGCCGTCCTGCGCGCCGACGGTGATCCGCAACGGCGTCCGGGCCCCACGTGAGAGCGCCGTGCTCGCGCGCCGTTCGATCGTCGGCGCTGCGCGCACCGTCCAGCCGTCCGCGAGGACGCCGCCCAGGAGCGCGAGCGCCAGCGCGATGGGCACCCAGGTGGGGACGACCAGCGCGAGCAGGGCGATCACAGCCAGCGCCACCGCAGTGCGGACCGTCGGTGTGAAGCGGGGCAGTGAGCTCAACGCGGGACCGGCACGTCGGCCAGCGCGGCATTGACCGCGTCGCGCGCACTGAAGCGTTCGAGTTCGGCGTCCGGGCTCAGGACGAGCCGGTGGGCGAGCACCACACCCGCGCAGGCCACGACATCGTCGGGTGTGACGAAGGCCCGGCCTGCGAGCCGCGCGGTCGCCCGGGCGGCCTGGAGCAGGTGCACCGCCGCGCGGGGGGACGCGCCCAGAGAGACGCTCGGCAGCTCCCTGGTGCGGCGGACCACTGCGACCACGTAGGCGGCGACCTCGTCGCTGACGCTCGTCTCGGCCAGCGTCCGCCGAGCGGCCAGCAGATCGTCGGCACTGCCGACCGTCTGCACCTGGGCGAATGTCGCCGGCTCGAGCGTGGTGCGCGGCTGAGCCAGCATCGCGAGCTCGCTCTCGGCGCTGGGATAGCCCACCTCGACCGACAGCAGGAAGCGATCGAGTTGCGCCTCGGGCAGTGGATAGGTGCCCTCGTACTCGATTGGGTTCTGCGTGGCGATGACGAGGAAGGGTGATGGCAGTGCGTGGGACTCGGCATCAATCGAGACGTGGCCTTCCTGCATGGCCTCCAGCAGAGCGGCCTGGGTCTTGGGCGGCGTCCGGTTGATTTCATCGGCGAGCAGGATGTTGGTGAACACCGGACCGGGCCGGAACGTGAGCTCGGCGCCGCGCAGAACCATCGTGCCGGTCAGGTCCGAGGGCAGCATGTCGGGGGTGAACTGGGCTCGGGTGAATCGCACGCCCAGTGCTTTGGCGAACGTCCGCGCCAGCAGGGTCTTGGCCACCCCCGGGGGACCGGTGAGGAGCACGTGGCCGCCCGCGACGCAGGCCGCCATGACCTGGGCGACGACCTCATCCTGGCCGATGACCACCGTCGCGACCTGCCCGCGGACCCGTTCGTAGAGGTCCTTCATGCCCGGGGGCTCCCGTACTGCGCGAGCGCTCGCGCCTCCGCCAGTTCCTCGAGCCGGCCGCGCTCGTCCGTGGCCCTCAAGGTGGCCACCATGGCCTCGAGATAGGCGGTGCGCGGCGACGGCGCCCGGGCCGGGAGGGGATCGGGTCCTCCCAGCCGGCGCCCGCGCGCCAGGACGAAAGCGCCGGCCGAGAGCGCCAGCAGGGCGATCGCCACCCACCAGCGACCCGGGAAGGCGGCCAGGCCGGTGGCCGGCCCGAAGCCGTGGATCGCCTCGGCGAACGCCACCGGCCGACCGGCGGCTCCGGCGAGGCGCAGCGAGAACTCGGCATTGCCGGCGGTGGCGAGGTCACGGTTCTCGAGCGGCCCCGTGCCGGCGAGCCTCAGGGCGCTGCCGGCGGCCAGCGTCCGGGGACTCGACGCCGGGCTCACCACGGTCGTGCCCGGGGGCAGGCCACCATCCGTGGAACCTGTCCCGACTCCGGATCCGCCGATGACCAGCCGGCCGCCCGACGTCACGAACCGGTCAAGGCGCGCGACGTCCGGCGCCGCCAGCGGCGCCGGGGCGAGGACGACGAGCGTGGAGCCCGGCCTGAGCCTCGCGTCGGCGATCGAGGTGCGCAGTTGGCTGACCGGATGTCCGGCGCGCTGCAGCAGTGCGGCCCAGCCGGCGACCCCCTCGGGCGTGGTGGACAACGAGGAGAGCCTCGGCCCCTGCGGCGCGGGAGCGAACGCCTCCGCCACGAGGCCGAGCACGAGGAACGTGCCCACCACCATGATCCCCGCGCCGATCCAGCCCACCCGGCCTCTCACGGTGTGTCCCCGGTGAGCCGGGGCGCGCGGCCGGCGCGGAGTATCTCCGGCCACTCGCGGCGCTGGCGGTCGACGTCCTCGGCGGTCGCCGGCGACGCCCCGTAGGCGATCTCGTCAAATCGCCCGGCCAGCGAGTCAAAGTGCGGCGAGCCGAGCGCGTGGGCGATCTCGACCGTCGGACGGGTGGGCGCCCCGGCGATCGCCGCCTCGTCGCTCAGACGCGTGAGCCCCGCCCGGAACCGCAGCCGGACGGCCTCCTCCAGGCGGCCGGCATCCTGTGCCGCGGCGGCGAGCCGCTCCAGCTCACCGGCGCTCTGCGTCGCGCTCACGCGCGGGGACGCGGTGGAGGCGAGATCCCGGCGAGCGAGGCGCGTGGCGACCGCCAGACCCGCCGCCAGCGTGAGTGCCGCAAACAGTGCCCACACCCCCACCACACCGCCCGGGAAGACGGACGCGATCGTGGTGACGAGGGACTCGAGCCCCGTGAGCGGGGCCTGGAGCGCTGAGCCGATCGCGGCGAGCAGGCCGTGCAGCGGCCGAGGGACATGGGGCTGGTGAAAGCGGCTCTCAGCCAGGATCTGGCTCGCGGCGCGCCGCGCCGCGCCGCTGCTGCTGAGCAGCTCGCCCACCGCCGCGCTCATCGCCGCATCAGCTCTCGCGACTCCAACCGGGCGGAGGCGGCCAGTACGGCGGCCCGCCCGGCTGGCCGACCATCTCGGGCCCGAGCGGGCGGTCAAAATCCGCACCCACGGCCTGGGGCCCGCCCAGGCTGTCCTCGGGCAGGCCGAGCTGCTCGGCCAGCAGATGGAGGTCATAGCCCTCGTGGCGGACCCGCAGGTCGTAGTACAGGACGGTCGTCACCGTCGCCTGAAACGGCTGCACGACCAGCCCCGAGACGACGCCGGAGAGCAACGAGATCAGGACCGCGAAGGACACCGACGGATTGCTGCTGGTCAGGGCGATCGCCGTCAGCACGCCGGTGACGATGCCGGTGAGGATCGTGGTCATCAGAAACGAGAAGAGCAATACCCCGGCGGCGGCCCACCACCGCCCCTTGACCAGCCGTCGCGAGCGGCCCAGGGCGCGGAACGGCCCCAGGCGCTCGATCATCAGCGCCGGGGTCGCCACCCCCCACGCCGCGTACAGCCAGATGCCGGGAATCACGAGGAGGACGAAGCCGATGCCGAGCCCGATGTAGAGCACGATCAGCATCGCCAGCAGCGGCAGGAAGCGCCGCGCGCCGAAGCGGATCGATTCCCGGCTCGACAGCGGATGATCGAGGTAGGCCGAGCTGACCGCCTGGACGCACACCGCGGAGACGAACGCGATCATGAGCACGCTGACCAAGGTGGTGATCCCGCTGGCTCCCGCCCGCGCGCTGGCGTCGGCTGCCGGGACGGTCTTGAAGGCGCCGCTGAAGCCGGCGGGGATGTCCTGGCCCGAGCTGTAGACCGACATCAGCACGACCGCCGAGATCAGCTGCAGCGGGATCACGGCCACGGCCGCGGCGCCGATCAGCGTGCGGGCGTTGCGGGCGTAGAGCTTGATCGAGGCGTCCAGGATCTCCCCCACCCGGAGCGGCCGCAGCCTCATTGAGCTCATTACTGGAGCTTTATATGCGAACGGGCGCCTGACGACAAGGCCCGGGCCGGCCACCGCAGCCGCGGATGCGGCCCAGGTCAAGGCCCGCGCGCGGCCGTTGGCCCGAGGCTGGCCAAGGGACTCAGAGCTGCCCCACGAGTTCTGACGGTGGCTTGGGTCAAACCTTCCCCGTACCGGTGATCATCTTGTGACCACGGCGGCTGACACCTCCGGCTCCTCGAAGGCGAACGCCTCGCCTTGCTCCCATGCCGCCAGTCCGAGGTGCGTGCCGGCCGCCGCCCGGTAGTGGACCGCCTCCCAGAGGCCATCCGGGCAGCGGCCGTCCTGGGCGGTGATGCTCCCGGGCCAGTCGATCTCGTCCAACGGCACCTGGTTGAAGGAGACGAGGACGTGAGGCTCGAGGACGATCAGATTGACGGTGCCCGGCAGCGCGGCGGAGGGAGCCGTGAAGATGTGACGGCCAGCCGAGCGAAACGACTCGGCGAGGGCCCGGCACGGGCGCTGGTCATCGGCAACGAGATCGCTGGGGTTGATCCCGACGTCGGCGGCGTTGTCGAAGGTGAGGTGAAACGGCTCGTCTTCGAACTGCGCGCGGATCGCCCACAGCGGGTAGCGCATGAGCACGGCGCGGTCGCGCGTGCGCCGGTCCTCGTTGCGCAGAAGCTCCGCCCATGGAGTGAGCGGGTGCAGGCTGAGGTACTGCGTGGCGCCCGAGCCGGCGGCGTTGTAGCGGCCGGCGGAGAAGTTCTCGACCGACCACAGAGGTGTCTCGTAGTTCGCCAGGCGAAAGGCCACGACCTCCATGCCGAGGATGGTTAGGCCGCGATGTTGCCGCGCGAGGCCGCGGCAGCGGTAATCAGCAGCTCCAGCTTGTCCGGATCGTCGAGGACGCCGGCGGGAGTGGCTCCGTGAAGCTCGGCCCGTGGGTGCTCGAACCAGTCCACCACGCCTGGGCCGGTGAGGCTGTGGCGCAGTTGGTTGACGATCCGCGCCACGATGCGCAGGCGACGCTCGTCCTCGGCGCTCGGGCGCACCGACTCCTGGGCGGAGATCCAGCGCTGATACGTACGGGGGCTGACATGGAGCAGCTCGGCCTTGCGGGGCTGGCTGACGGAGGCCAACGCGGCGTCGAGCCACCGGACGACCTCATGCACCGGGCGGTCCTCGCCGATCGGCTCACGGTCCGCGATCCGCGCGAATAGGAACCGCATCTGCTCCAGCGCCAGCCGTAGGTGGCGCCGGCGCTCCGGGTCCTCCTCGCGCAGCGCCGATTGGGCCCTGATCGCGGCGCTCTGGAGCTTGATCCACAGCCAGGGATTGACCAGGGCGACGGCACCGTCATCGCCGCCGGCGATGGCGTCGGCGACATCCGCCACCACGCCCGCCACCGACGCCGGCGTCTCACGCTCTCCGGCCAGCCGGGCGTTCACCTCGCCGAGCTCGTGCGCGACGATCGCAGGCTGACGGATATCAATGGCTGTGGCGGACATCTGGCGTAATCATACGTCATGCGTACGCCAGGACACAACACGGAGCTCCCCGATCGCGGGTGCTGTCACCATATGTGTCCGAACCGAGGAACCGTGACGAGAAGGAGCAGCGAGATGGCCGAAACCGAGAAGGCAATCCTGGCCGGCGGGTGCTTCTGGGGGGTCCAGGACCTCATCCGAAAGCTCGACGGCGTCACCGCCACGCGCGTCGGCTACTCCGGCGGCGACACGCCCAACGCGACCTACCGCAATCACGGGTCCCACGCGGAGGCGATCGAGATCACGTTCGACCCCGACCGGATCTCCTACCGGGACCTGCTCGAGTTCTTCTTCCAGATCCACGACCCGACGACGAAGAACCGTCAGGGCAACGACATCGGTGCCAGCTATCGCTCGGCGATCTACTACGTCGACGACGAGCAGCGCCGCGTCGCGGAGGACACCATCGCCGATGTCGAGGCCTCCGGCCTGTGGCCCGGCAAGGTCGTGACCGAGGTGGAGCCCGCCGGACCGTTCTGGGAGGCCGAGCCCGAGCACCAGGACTACCTCGAGCGCTATCCCGACGGCTACACCTGCCACTTCGTACGCCCGGGCTGGAAGCTGCCGCGACGCGCCGAGCAAGCCGCGCGCTGAGGCCCCCCGGCCGACGCCCCGGGGCGTCTAGCCGGCTGTCGCGAACTCTGCCATCGGGCCGGCACTCTCAAAGCCGACGCTGAGATAGATCGACGCTCCGGCGTCGGTGGCGTCCAGACCGGCGCACGTCGCGCCGGCGTGTCGCGCCGCGTGCAGAGCCGCCGCCGTCATCGACCGGCCGATCCCGCGCCGGCGCCAGTCCTGATGGGTGTTGATGAAGAGGATGCTGGCGTCGTGCCCCAACACACGGCAGCCCGAGGTGGCGCGGACCGCCCCTGAGCTGTCGACCGCGGCGAGGAACACGGGCGCCGGCCTGACCGCGCGCAGGGACGCGGCCATGCGCTCAGGGTCCTCTCCGACGGCGGCCGGATCTGCCTCCACCACCATGGCTGTGACCGCCAGCAGGTCCACGGACGCGTCTGCGCCGCCGGGACCAAGCGAGACGGGGCGAAGCCCGACACCCTCGGGGAGCGGAACGTCGGGGACCGCTGCCAGATCGCGGCAGACCATCGCGGTGAGTGACTCCGTCGCCCACCGCGGCTGCGCCTCGAGCAGCGCGCCACTGCGTGACGCGGCGGGCAGGACGCGGATGACGCCCTGCGGTTCCCGCCCCAGCAGCCGCACCAGCGGGGCGAGTGCACGGTCGTCGACCACGAGCAGGCTCACGCGACCATCCGCCTGCTGAAGGCCCACCAGGCCGGGGTCGTCGAACGCCGAGCCCCCGGACTGCGCGGCGAATATCGCGCGGCGGCGGAAGGCGGCGGCGTAGATGCTGACCGCGCTCTGCGCCGCGGGCGTCACTGCGCCGCGCCTCGGCGGATGGGCGCCATGAGGCGGACCGGATCGGTCGCCAGGAATTGGACGATGACGTCGTTGCAGAGCTCGGGCTTTTCGACCAGCAGTCCGTGAGACGTGCCGGGCACGACCATGAGCTCGGCGTCCGGGATGGCCCGGTACATCGCGGCCGCGTGCTCGAGGGGGACCTCGTCGTCGTCGCTCACCATGACGAGCGTCCGGCTCGTGATGGCGCCCAGGTCATCGGTCGTGAGCGTCGGCTCCGCGGCGTGCATCCTCACCAGCTTCGCAACGACGACCGGATAGTGCTCCCCCCCGTCGGGCGAGAGCTCCGCGTAGAGGCGCTCCAGGAACGCGGGCGGATCGCCGGCGGCGTCGAGGACATGCGGGAGCCACCCGGTGAAATGGAACACGCCCGCGACCACGACCAGGCGACGGACCAGGTCCGGTCGCGCCAGCGCGACGTACAGGGCGACGATCGCTCCGTCGCTGTAGCCGACGAGATGGGCGCGACCATCGACGACGGTTTCGAGGAAGGCGATGGTGTCCTGCGCCATCGCTTGGTAGGTGATCGGCCCGGGGACGTCCGGCGTGCGCCCGTGCGCGCGCCGCTCCGGCGTGTACACCCGGAAGTGCGCGGCGAGGGGACCGAGGGTCGCGCCCAGCGCTCGGGCGTCGACCCCGGCCCCGCCGGGATGAAGCAGCACGAGCGGGTCGCCCGACCCGGCCTCGTCATACCAGGTGTCGACGTCGCCGAGCCTCACGTGGTCCGCCATCTCACACTCCTCCGATCGTCCCTACCGGTCCACGCTACAGACCGGCCCATCCAGCCAAACTCATCGTTCGGGACGCCCTGGGCGTGCTCCTGGGACGCGGCGCGGGCGACGTGGGATGCTCTCGGCATGCGAATCGAGCAGACGTTCGAGGTGGCGCGCCCACCCGAGGCCGTGTTCGACTACATGACGAACCCCGCGAACCTTCGGGATTGGCAGACGTCCAAGACGCGGGTGGAGGTCCTCTCCGACGGAGAGCCCCGAGCGGGCTACCGCATGCGGGAGTGGACGAAGGTCCCTGGGCGCAAGGAGTTCGAGCAGGTGGTCGAGTTCGCGCAGTTCGAGCGCCCTCAACGGTTTGACACCCACATCGTCGAGGGACCGCAGCCCATCGACGGCAGGTGGGTGTTCAGCCCAACCGATCGCGGTACGGTCGTGACGTTCACGGCGGAGGGAGCGCTCCAGGGGCCGATGCGCCTGCTGGCGCCGATCGTCACACGGGTCATCGACCGGCAGTTCCGCGCCTATCACGAGAACCTGCGGCGCAACCTGGAGAGTGGCGGCTGAGGCGCCCGCCCGCCGCGGTCACACCGCTCAGCCGGGGGCGAGCGCGTCGGCCACGAAGGCGGCGATCGCGGCGGTGAACTCGCGCCGGCTGGCCTCCCAGGCGTAGAACATATGCCCGCCGTCGAAATGGCGGACGCTCAGCCGGCCCGCCATCTGCTCGTCCAGGCGCATGAGGTTGCGCAGCCGGTCGGTGGCGTAGTACGGGGTCACGAGGTCGTAGCGACCGTGGGTGATGAAGGCCTTCATGTGCGGGTTGAGCGCCATGCCGTAGCGGAAGTCGTCGATCGCGCCGACGGGCGGGCTGAAGAAGTCCTCGGGCGCATCATTGCGCCAGGCCGTGTTGACCTCCTCGCTCAGCACCACGTACTCGCGATCGGTCCGCACGCCGATGTCCGACCGGAGGTGCCGGTTGATCGCCGTCGTGAACACCATGTCGATGCCGGCGAGCGTCGGGTCGGGTCCGGCGAACTCCTCGCGATCGGGGAACGGGTCGCTGGCGGTGACGCTCGCGTCATACCAGCCAAGCACCTTGCGCTGGTCGCGCAGCAGCTCGCGTGAGAACGTAGCGATGGTGATGCGGCCCTCCGCGCGCGCGACCAGGTCAGGGGAGAGCCCAACGAGATCGGCGAGGCGCGCCAGGATCCGCTCGCGGTCCGCCGCCGGCATCGAGGCGCCGCGGGCGAGGAGCGTCGCGTACTCGCCGGTGGCGAAGCTCTCCGCC
The DNA here is from genome assembly GCA_963758035.1 of uncultured Actinomycetota bacterium. Classification (GTDB taxonomy): domain Bacteria; phylum Actinomycetota; class Thermoleophilia; order Solirubrobacterales; family Solirubrobacteraceae; genus Palsa-465. The sequence continues at coordinate 795,242 of CAVWTW010000006.1, read as the reverse complement.
TCGGCTCGGACGTCCGCGAGCGGAGTGCCGGCCCCGAACGCGCGTGAGCGGCCGTGGCACACGGCGGTGAGCGCCATCGTCGGCAGTGGGTCGACCCATCCGAGCACGTCGTAGTCGGTGGGCCGGAGTGAGACGAGCTCGAGCGCCGGCGAGATGAGCACCGCGCCGCTGAGCCCTACCCCGGTCGTCTCCTGCAACATGCGCACGAGCCGGCCGACGCGATAGCCGCCGTAGCTCTCGCCGGCGATGAACACCGGCGAGCCCCAGCGGCGCTGGTCAGAGAGCCAGCGGCTCATGAACTCGCACAGCGACTCGAGATCGCGCTTGTAGCCGAAGTACTCCCGCGCGCGGCCGTCGTTGCCACCGCCGTCGCCGCCGTCGCCGCCGTCGCGCTTCGGGTGATCGTCGCGCTCCTTGCCGTCGTCCTCGATGACGCGGCTGAAGCCGGTGCCGACCGGATCGACGAGCACGAGGTCGGTGAAGGCGAGCCAGGACTCGTCGTTGGACACCAGCCGGGCGGGCATCCGCGGTGGCGTGCCGTCGGCCGGGAAGGCCACCCGGAGCGGCCCGACGGCGCCCATGTGCAGAAACGCCGAGGACGCGCCGGGGCCGCCGTTGAAGACGAAGGTCACCGGACGTTCGCCATCGCCGGTGGCGACATAGGAGACCGAGAAGATCTCGGCCGCCGGCTTCTCCTTCTTGCGCAGGACGGTCCACCCGGCGCTCACGGTGTAGTCGAGCGATCCGCGGGCCCCGGTCCAGCTCCCGGTCGCCTCCGCGCCGGCCGGCGGCTCGTGGTCTGCCTTCGCCGCGGGCTTCTCGTTCTCGGTGCCGTCAGCGGCCATGCTCCAACGCTACCGGTCAGCCCACCGCCACCGGCACGTGACTGGCGATGCCATCGGCCACCGCGGCCGGATTGTCGATCGGCACCCACGTCTTGGCACCGGGCACGGAGACCAGCGTCGCCTGGGGAAACTCGGACGCGAGCCGGTGCGCGTGCGCCATGGGGAAGAAGTCGTCGGACTCGCCCCAGATGAGCAGGACCGGCCGGTCAAAGCGTGGGATCGCCTCAGCGGCGTCGACGAGCAGTTCGGGGCGACAGCCGGCGATGGCCGCGACCCCGTCGGCCGCCACCCGCGGGTCGTGGCACGCCGGCCCGAAGAACGACTCCTCGCGCTCCTGGTCCAGCCCCGTTGCCAGAACAGTGGCGGCGCCCCTGCGCCGGCCGATCGCCGTCCTCAATTGCAGCCGAAACGCCACTCTGGCGATTCGGGGGAAATGGCGGCACATCGCCGCCCCAATCTTCAGGGCGTCAGGCGGGAACTGGTCGTAGCTGTCGCAGTTGGTCAGGACCAGCCGCCCGATCTGCCCCAACGCCGGGTGCCCGGTGCCCAGCGAGAGCAGCAGCAGGCCGCCCGCAGTGTCGTTGGCGACCACCGTGGCATCGTCGACCTCCAGCAACTCGAGGGCGTCGAGCATCAGCCGAGCGAGCGATACGGCCGATCGGTCAGCGCCCGGCGCCAGCGGCCACAGATGCGCGCCGAGCGGCAGGTCGATGGTGATGCAGCGGTAGCGGTCCGCGAGCGCGGCGACGACGTCGCGCCACAGGTCGCCGTTGGCGAGCGCGCCCGCGAAGAACACCAGCGTGGGCCCGTGACCAGATGACCGCCAAGCGAGAGGTCCGAGCCGGGTTTCAAGCCGTTCAGATTCCATAAGTTGCCAACATACTCTCGGTATGCGAGAAGTTCAAGCCGAAACGGCAGGCTCGGTCAGGACGCTTACCTGTCGCCAGGTCAGGACGCTCACCCGTCGCCCGGCCCGAGCGCCCGCAGCATCACCTCGATCGCCTGGCCGACCGTCGCTCTCGTCGTCTCGGGATCGCCGGCGCGCGCGATCATCAGGCCGCCCAGGAGCGCCAGCCCTCCGACAAGGTGCGCAAATACGCCGGGGTCCAAGTCGCGCAGTTCGCCCCGATCGATCGCCGCGGCGATGAACGCTCGCAGAGCCACGTGGCCGGGGTGCTGCTCGACGGGGCCCTCGGGCTCGAGACCGAGCACAACCGGCCCATCGATCAGCGTGATCTGCCTGACCTCCTCGTCGAGCGCGACCTCCAGGTAGGCGTCCACCTCGGTCACGAGCTGGTCGATCGGCGGCGAGTTCGGATCTCCGGCGTTCGCCGCACGTGCCGTCGCCTCAGCCTCAACCTCCGTCCAGACTGCGCGGAACAGCGCCTCCTTGCCCGAGAAGTGGTGGTACACGGCACCCTTGGTGACCCGGGCCGCCGCGGCGATCTCGTCAACCGACGTCTGCGCGTAACCCTTGCTCCCGAACGAGGCGCGGGCCGCTGCGAGCACGGCGCGGCGAGTGGCCTCCACGTGCTGGGACCGAAGGGTCGGAGACGGCGCGGCGTCACCCTGGCCCGTCGTCTCTCGCCGCGGCATCCGCGCAGTATGTCAGCGGGGTGCGACCATTCCCCGCGCGTGGCCGCCGCCACCCTGGGCTCCGACCTCGTCAGGCGTCAGCCCGCGATCGGGGCCGTGGGGGACCACCTGCTGCCCCGGCGCGAGCTCGAGTGGTTGGCCGTCGATGGTGACCGTGACCTTGTCGGGCTCGAAGGAGACGAGGTCGTCGATGCGATCGACCTCGCGGTAGGCCGCGCGGTAGGACCAGGCCGCGCGACGCGCGTCGCCGATGTCGTAGTAGTCGCACAGGCCCTTGTAGGGGCAGAACGTCTGACGCGACGCCGCGGTGAGCCGTTGCTCGTCGATGTCCTCGCGGGGCACGTACCAGCGGGGTGCGAACCCGGATTCATAAAGGACCAGCGGCCGGCGCGTCTCGGCCACCAGCTCATCGCGCGCACGCACCACCAGGTGGCGCGAGGTCTGGCGGATGTCGATGCGGTGATACGCGTCAGAGGCATGACCGAGCACCCGCTCCTCCTCCTCGTAGAACGCCTCCATGGCATGCCACGCGAAGGCGACCCGGGCGGCGAGGATGGCGGCGAAGCTGGGCAGCTCGACGTGCTCCCACGCGCCGCGCGCCGCGTCGTGATCGCCGTGGCGCACCGCGTACCAGGCGGTGCGGCCGAGCTCCGGGTGATCGGTGGTGCGCTGTGTGTCGTGGAGCACCCCCTCGGCCAGATCGGCCTTGGGGAAGTAGGCCACCGGATAGCGCCCGGGCTCGTGCAGGATCACCACGTCGTCGCTCTGGGCGATCCACGCGCCCGCGAATCGCACCCGCATGCGCCGTCGCAGCGGCTCGGCGTAGAGCAGCCGCTCGGGGAGCGGTTGCGCGACCAGGAACGTTCCCCTCGCACCCGGTGCCAGAGGTCCCTGCTGCCAGGCCAATCCCATGTCCGCCGTCCTTTCGCTCGTGTGGTTCGATCGCGTGCTGCCGGTCAACGTCCGGCTGTAGGGATCAGTGGCGGAGGCGGCGCCCCTCTTACCGCCATCGACGCGGTAAGAACGTGCCCGAGCACGGCACTAACCGTGCGAGGAGGGGAATAGCATCCGACGAGGTGAACGACGAGCCGCACGCTGCCACCCCGGCCCGGCACGATGACGAGTCATGCCGGTGGGTGGAGCAGCTCCGGGCGGGCCACCCTCGTCATGACAAGGCCGTGGCCGGGCTCCACGAGCTGCTGCTGCGGGTGGCCTTCCACGAGCTGTCTCGCCGCCGCGCCCAGTTGGGTTCGATCGCCGGCCCCGAGTTCGAGGACCTCGCACAGCAGTCGGCCGACGATGCGCTCATGAATATCCTCAGGCGGCTCGACGACTTCCGCGGACTCAGCCGCTTCACCACCTGGGCATACAAGTTCGCCGTGTTCGAGGTCTCCAGCAAGGTCGCGCGGCACGCGTGGCGCCGCCACGCCCCCAGCACCGGGGAACTGAGCTTCGAGCGCCTGCCCGACCGGCTCTCGCCGCGGCCCGGCGACCGGCTGGAGCAGCGCGAGCAGCTCGAGGCGCTCTCGGCGGCGATCGGCGCCTTGACGGAGCGACAGCGCGAGGTGTTCGTGGCAATCGCCCTCAACGATGCCCCCATCGACGTCCTGGCCCTCGAGCTGGGCTCCAACCGCAACGCGATCTACAAGAACCTGTTCGATGCCCGCCGCCGGCTGCGGGCGAGCCTGGCCCACGCCGGCCACCCGATCATCGAGGAGGATGCGGTCACGCGATGAGCGACGGCCTTCTCCACCTCGACGATCTGCTGCGCGCCCTCGATGGGGATGCCGGCTGCACCGCCGGCGAGGCCATCCTCGACGCCTACGTCGATCTCGAGCTCGCCGGGCAGGATCCCGCGGGCGCCTTCCCCGGTACCGCCATTCACCTGCGCAGCTGTCCCGGCTGCCGCGCCGACCACGACGGGCTGCTCGACGCGGCGCGCACGTTCGGCGATATCGGACCCGACTGATCGCCGGGCGAACACGCGAGCTCGAGCGGCGGTAAGAACGACCCCCCTGCCGGCACTGACTGCCGTGATACCGCACCGGCCACGCCCGGCGCGGCCCCGCGGAGCGATCGGAAAGGAGCCCAGAATGCCAAACCGCAAGACCCTCGCCAGGTGTGTCGCCATGACGGTGCGCCGTTGGCTCCCCGGCGCCCGGAGCATCGCGCGCGCGGCGGCGGCGGCCGGTGACCCGTCTCCCCTGCTCGATCTCGAGGCCGAGCTCAACCGCCACCACGACGACGCGACGCACGCCGGGTGAGCCGCGCCGGCGCGACATCTGCGCCCGCCGGGCGGCTCGTTTCGCTCAACGTGGGAGGGCCGCGGGACGTGGCGTGGGAGGGCAAGACCGTACGCACCGCGATCTGGAAGGAGCCCGTCGAGGGTCCGCGGATGGTGCGGCGCATCAACATCGACGGCGACGACCAGGCCGACCGCAACGCCCACGGCGGCGAGCACCGCGCGGTCTACGTCTACCAGCTGGAGTCCTACCGCTACTGGGAGCATGAGCTCGGCCGCAGCGACTTCGGCTACGGCCAGTTCGGGGAGAACTTCACCGTCGAGGGCCTGGCCGACGCCGAGGTGTGCATCGGCGACCGCTACCGGATCGGCGGCGCGACATTCGAGGTCACCCAGCCGCGGGTGACGTGCTTTCGCCTGGGGATCCGGATGGACGAGCCGCGGATGCCCTCGCTGCTGGTCGCCCACCACCGCCCCGGGTTCTACCTGCGGGTCCTGGAGGAGGGGCCCGTGGAGGCCGGCGACGTGATCGTCCGGCTGGGGCGCGGGCCCGAGCGGATCAGCGTCGCGGACATCGACGGCCTGCTCTACCTGCCCCACCGCTCGCGCCGCACGCTGGAGCGCGCGCTGCGGATCCCGGCGCTCAGCGAGGGCTGGAAGGGCTCGTTGCGCACGTTGCTCGAGCAGGACGAGACAGCCACCGAGCCGCCGCCGCCTGCGTGGGAGGGGTTTCAGCCGCTCACGGTCACCGAGATCCGTCAGGAGAGCGCCACCATCGCGTCGTTCACGCTCGCCCCCGCCGACGGCGCGCCCCCGCCCCCGGGCACGGTGAGCCCCGGGCAGTACCTCACCCTGCGCCTGCGCCCGGGCGGGCCCGACCGGCCCGCCGTCATCCGCAGCTACTCACTCTCGAGGGTCGCGGGTCGCGGCGGGTATCGCATCAGCGTCAAACGCGAGCCCCACGGGGTCGGGAGCACCTTCCTGCACGAGCACCTGCGGGTCGGCGACACGATCGAGGCGGCGGCGCCCCGCGGCGCCTTCACCCTGCGCGACGGCGACCGGCCGGTCGTGCTGCTCAGCGCCGGAGTCGGGGCAACGCCGGTTCTGGCGATGCTCCAGAACCTCGCCGACGCGGGCGCGACCCGCGAGGTGTGGTGGGTACACGGCGCCCGCGACGGCCGCGAGCACGCCTTCGCCGCCGAGGCGCAGCGACTGCTCGCCGCGCTGCCCGACGCGCACCGGATCATCAGCTACAGCCGGCCCGGCCCCGGCGAGGCGCCGGGAGTCGCCTTTGACGAGGTGGGACGGGTGTCGATAGAGACGATCACGACCGCGGGCGTCCCCGTCGACGCCGACTACTACCTATGCGGGCCCGACGCGTTCATGCGATCACTGTCGGCGGCGCTCGTCGCTCGCGGCACCACGCCTGAGCACGTCGCGATGGAGGTGTTCGGGGCCCAGGCGGTGATCTCCGCCCCTGGTCTCGGCGGCGAGCACCCGCCCCCTCACCCACCGAGCGGGCTGTCCGGGACGGGGCCGGAGGTGACGTTCAGCCGCAGCGACCTCGTCGTTGCCTGGGATCCAAGCTACGGGAGCCTGCTCGAGTTCGCCGAGGCGTGCGACATCCCGGTGAGCTTCGGGTGCCGCATCGGGGTCTGCCACTACTGCGAGACGGGACTGCTCGCCGGTGAGGTCAGCTATGGCACTGAGCCGCTCGAGCGGCCCGAGGGCGAGCGCGTGCTGCTCTGCTGCACCCAGCCCGCGAGCGAGCTCACCCTCGAGCTCTGAGGCGGCCGCGTCCCGGCCGTCGCCCGGCTTCGCGATGATGCGGCAGTGGAGACCGCCGAGGTCATCGTCGTGGGACTGGGCGCGATGGGGAGCGCTGTCTGCCGGGCGCTCGCCGCGCGGGGGGTCTCGGTTATCGGGATCGACCGATACGCGCCCCCGCACGCATGGGGATCGACGCATGGGGACACCCGCATCACGCGCCTGGCCATCGGCGAGGGACGGGAGTACGTGCCCCTGGCGCGGCGCTCGCACGAGCTGTGGCGCGAGCTCGAGCGCGACAGCGGCGCCCAGCTGCTCACGCAGCCGGGGATCGTCATCCTGGCCCATCCGTCGAGCACCTTCCTCGCCGAGACGCGGGCGGCAGCGCGCCTGTATGAGATAGAGCACCGGGACCTGACCAACGCCGAGCTGCGGACCGGCTTTCCCATGTTCGCCGTCGACGAGCAGACCGTCGGCTACCACGAGCCGCAGGCCGGGTACGTGCGGCCGGAGCGGGCGGTGGCGGCGCAGCTGACGCTGGCCATGCGGGCCGGCGCGCGGCTCAATCTCGGCGAACGGGTGGAGCGCTGGACGGCGTCCCCGCATGGCGTGACCGTGACCACCGACTGCGACACGTATACCGCGCGAGAGCTGGTGGTCTGCGCCGGCCCGTGGGCCGGCGATCTCGTGCCGGCGGTGAGGGACATGGTCGCCGTCTACCGCCAGCTGCTGTTCTGGTTTCCCATCCGCGAGCACTACGCCGCGTTGCGCGACATGCCCGCCTTCGTGTGGGACGTCGGCGGGGACCAGCGCGGCTTCGTGCACCTCGACGGGTTCTACGGCTTCCCGGCCATCGACGGCCCCAGCGGTGGCGTCAAGGTGGCGTCGGAGTCATACGAGCACACCACGACGCCCGACGGCCGCCAGCACCCGGCGAGCCCGTCTGAGACCGAGCGCATGTACCGCGGGTGCGTGCAGCCGTACCTGCCCTGGCTCGGCGAGGTGCCGCTGCGGAGCGTCTCCTGCCTGTACACCAGCACGCGCGGGAGCCGCTTCATCATCGACCGCCATCCCGAGCACGACGTGGTGCTCGTCGTCTCGGCGTGCTCGGGCCACGGCTTCAAACACTCGCCCGCCATCGGCGAGGCCGTGGCCGAGTGGGTGACCGGCCAGGCCCCCGCCATCGACCTGTCCCCGTTCAGCTTCGAGGAGGCGCGCCGGGCGCTCTAGGTGGTGCCGACGAGCGGCGCCGACCAGGGACACCCCGACGCCACCGGCGACGAGAGCCGCCACGGTCCACCTCATGAGCCGGGCACGCATGGTGTTATCCAACCACCTTGTCCAGCGCTGGTGCAGGCGCGGGGCGCGGGCGTGCATAACAGCGGCATAACGGCGTTACGGCGGCGTTAGCGGCCGCACCCTACAACCCGGGTCATGCCCCACCTGAGACACGCGCCGGCGTCGGTGGCCCTGGCCGTGGGAGCGGCTGTCCTGGGGATCTCGGCCTGCGGCGGCGGCGGGCCAATCGCTTCGGCGCAGACCGGCTCGCAGCCCGGCCCGGGAGCGGTCACGTTCGCCAAGTGCATGCGGGGGCATGGCGTCCCCCAGTTCCCCGATCCCGGAGCCTCGCCCGGTGCGGGATCGTCGATCTCGATCCTGGGCGCATCGCTGCCGCCCACCACCGACATCAAGGCCCCGGCGTTCCAGTCGGCGTTGAACACGTGCATGAAGCAGTTCCTCGCCGCGCACCCGCGGCCGCCGATGAGCGCGGCCGCGAAGGCCGGCTTCCTGAGGTTCTCCCGGTGCATGCGCGCCCACGGGGTGCCGAACTTCCCGGATCCGACGTTCTCGCCCACCGGCTCGGTCGGGATCGGGCCCGGACCGGGGACCGATGTCAACTCACCGGCGTTCCAACACGCCCAGCAGGTCTGCGGGAACCCCTGAGCCGTCACGCGTCGTGAGGTTTCAGGATGTCGCGGCCCCGTGCTCAACCGCGGCGCTGCCGGTCACCACCAGGGATCGGCTGCCACCCGCAGCCTGGAGAGCGATCCGCGCGTCGGCGACGCAGCAGTTGTCCACCGCGCGGCCGGGCCCGCGCGGGCTGGCGTAATCCCAGGTGACCGTGTCGTTGCGCGGCGCGGTCAACTCCACTGCCACCGCCGCGCCCCCCGACAAGGAGACGCGGACGGTCGTGTGCTCTCCGGCGCGCTCGCAGGTCACACGGCGAAGCGGCACGGGCGCGAACCGCCGCCCGTCGACGTCGATCGCGCCTGAGGCGACCCACGGCGTGATGAGCGGCCCGATCCTGATCCGGACGAGCGCGAGGTCCAGCCACCCGCGACCGTCCTCGCCCAGGCCACCCGCGTGTATCCAGCACCACTGGTGGGCGTGCTCCGAGCCCCAGTTGTGGCCGACCATCGTCTCCCAGCCGTCGAGCGTCACCTCGTCGCCGTCGAGCACGAGCGTGCCCGTCGCACTCGCCGCCGGTACCAATGCGGCGCCGTTGGAACGCGGAACGGCGCGGTCATAGAGCCACCGCGCGGGCAGGTAGGCCACCTCGCCGGCGCGCGGCTCCCAGCGCAGGTCCCAGGCCGCCCGAGCGGCGCGCGGGCTGGGGTCGGCTCCCACGTCCTCACCCATCTCCCCCCGGGTGCCCGACGGCCCGATCTCGCCCAGGCTCGATCGCCCCCACGCTGCTCCGGGATCCCCCAACGGCTCGGGCGCGGTCACCCGCTGCGCCCGGGGCGACCCGGCCGACGCGTCGAAGAAGGTCAGCCAGGTGGTCAGATGTGCGGGCTCGCCGGGGCGCTTGAGCGCGGTGAAGCGCAGCCACAGCGCGCGGCCACCGGCCGGGGCGGCCGCCGTCAGGTAGTGCGACTCATAGAGCGCAGCGCCCAGGGGCGCGGCGGGAGCTCGAGGGGCCGCCAGCGGGATCATGTGAGCGCCACTCATTCTCTCGCACTGGATTTGCACTCCAGATCCAGCGGGTTGCTGCCGATCACGGGGGAGATGAGCGACCTGTTGCGCGACCCTGCGCGTCTGGAGGCGCTGACGCGGTCAGAGCTGATGGACTCAGAGCCCGAGGAGGTGTTCGACCGGCTGACGCGGCTGGCCACGAGGCTGCTCGGCGCCCCGGTGGCGACGATGACGCTCCTCGACGACACGCGCCAGTACTTCAAGAGCGCGGTGGGCACGGCCGTCAATCAGACGGCGCTGTCGCACTCCTTCTGCCAGCACGTGGTCACCGGCGGCGCTCCCCTGGTGGTGACCAACGCGCGCCTCGACCCCCGCGTCTCCGAGAACGCGGCGATCGACGACCTCGACGTGATCGCCTACTGCGGCGTCCCCCTCACTGACGCGGACGGCAACACCCTCGGCTCGTTCTGCGCGATCGAGCACGGGCCTCGCGAGTGGACCGAGATCGAGATCGAGATCCTCACCGAGCTCGCGCACAACATCATGACCGAGCTCGACCTGCGCGCCGCCAACCGCGCCCTGATCGCGCGCGAGCATGAGACACGCTCGATCATCGAGAGCGCCCATGACGCTTTCGTGGCCGTCGACGCCGCCCACCTGATCGTCGACTGGAACCCGGCCGCGGAGCGGCTGTTCGGCTGGACCGCCGCTGAGGCGATCGGACGCCCGGCCTCTGAGACGATCCTGCCCGAGCTCGGCACCGGCCGGGGCCTGGAACACCACGCCTCCGCCGGTGGGCCGCACCTGCCGGCGCTCCCCATCGAAGTGAGGGCCCGGCACCGTGACGGACGCACGCTGGAGGTCGAGGTGTCCATCGCGCGCGTCGACACCCCCGAGGGACCGCGCTTCAACGCGCTGGTCCGGGACATCGCCGATCGCCGTGCCGCTCAGCTTCAGCGTGAGCAACTCGCCCGGGTGGTGGAGTCCACCAACGACGCGGTCATCACCGTCGACCTCGGCGGCACGATCACCAGCTGGAACGCCGGCGCGGAGAGCCTCTACGGGTACACCGCCGAGCAGATGGTCGGGGTCCCACAGCTCGCTGCCGGCATGCCCAGTGCCGACGATTCCGACGCCGAGGCGCTGATGCCGCGGCTGATGGCCGGGGAGCACGTGATCGAGCGGGCCCGGCCCCGTCGCCGCCGCGACGGCTCCCGTATCTACGTCGACCTCTCGGCCGCCCCTCTGCGCGACGAGAGCGGCCAGGTCATCGGCGCGACCTCGATCGCTCGCGACGTCACCGACCAGCACCGCCTCGAGCTTGATCTGGAGGAGTCCGAGGCGCGCTTCCGGGAGACGTTCGACGAGGCGCCGATCGGCGTCGCCCTCGTCGGACCCAACGGCCGCTGGCTCGAGGTCAACCGCGCCGTGTGCGAGATCGTCGGCTACAGCGAGGCGGAGCTGCTGGCGCTCACATTTCAGGACATCAGTCATCCCGATGACCTCGAGGCCGACCTCCAGAAGCTCGGCCAGGTTCTCACCGGCGAGATCCTCACCTATCAGATGGAGAAGCGCTACTTCCATAAGGACGGGCACGCCATCTGGGCCAAGCTGTCGGTCTCGCTCATCCGCGACGAGCGGGGCACGCCACTGCATTTCGTCGCCCACATCGAGGACATCACCCGAGCCAAGGCCGCCGAGTCGGCGCTGCGCGAGGGCCGGCGCCTGCTCGACGAGTCCCAGTCGGTGGCCGGCGTCGGGAGCTGGACGTGGAACCTCGAGAACGGCGAGCCCGCGTGGTCGGTGCAGCAGTACCTCCTGCATGGCGTGAGCCCCCTGTCTGACGCGCCGGCGCTCGACCAGTTCCTGGCACTGGTGCACCCGGAGGACCGCCAGCGGGTCCGGGCCAAGATCTTCGACATCGTGCGCGACCGTCAGCCTTTCGTCGACGAGTACCGCGTGGCCCTGGGAGGATCTCGGGTGCGGACGCTGTCGGTTCGAGGTGACTACCTCGCTGCTGATCCCAGCGTCGGCCTGCCGCCGCGCATCGCCGGCACCGCCCAGGACGTGACCGCCGAGCGCGCGGCCCGGATCGGGCGCGAGGAGACCGAGAACCGCCAGCGCGTCCTGCTCTCCAGCCTCCCCGACACCATGGTCGTGCTCTATGACCACGATCTGCGCTGCCGATTCGTGCAGGGCGCACTGATGGAGGAGTTGGGCGCGCAGCGCGATGCCTTCGAGGGCAAGCTCCTGTCAGAGCTGGTGACGCCGGCGCGGCTCGAGACGCTCGAGCCGGCGATCCAGCGAGCGCTGACCGGCGAGTCGGGCTCTCTGGAGTACGGCGCCGGCGATGGTCGCACCTACGCCGTGGACATCGCGCCCTACCGCTCCGAGGACCGTTCGATCACCGGCGCGTTCAGCGTATGGCGCGACATCTCCCAGCGCCGCCTCATGGAAGACGAATTGCGGGCCAGCCGGGAGAAGGCCCTGGAGGCGTCGCGGCTGAAGTCGGAGTTCGTCGCCAACATGAGCCACGAGATCCGAACGCCGCTCAACGGCGTGGTCAGCATGGCCGAACTCCTGCTCGACACCCCGCTCAACGGCGAGCAGTCCCAGTACGCGCAGGTGGCGATGACCTCGGCCGAAGCGCTGATGCGTGTGATCAACGACATCTTGGACTTCTCGAAGATCGAGGCCGGCAAGCTCGAGATCCTCCGCGAGGACTTCGCGCTCGGCGCCGCCGTCGACGACGTCGCCGAGATCGTCGGCACCAAAGCCGCCGAGCGCGGCCTCGCCCTCGAGGTGTCCGTCGCCCACGAGGTCGCCCCGGTCATCACCGGAGACGGCAACCGGGTGCGCCAGGTGCTGATGAACCTGCTCTCCAACGCGGTGAAGTTCACCTCGGAGGGAGACGTGACCGTGACGATCGGGCTGGTCGACGGCCCCGGCGACGAGGAACGGCTGCGGCTCGAAGTCGCCGACACCGGGATCGGGATCGACGCCGAGAAGCTGGCCGCGCTGTTCGAGCCCTTCTCGCAGGCCGATGCCACCACCACGCGCCGCTACGGCGGCACCGGCCTGGGCCTGTGCATCTCCAGGCAGCTGGTGGAGCTGATGGGCGGCGAGATCGGCTGCGCCAGCGAGCCCGGCGTGGGCAGCCGCTTCTGGTTCACCCTCCCCTACGAGCCTGGCGAGGGCGTCGAAGCCGACCTGCTCGGCAACGACCTCACCGGCGCGCGGGTCCTCGTCGTCGACGGCGACGACGCCGACCGCGAGATCCTCCGGAGCACGCTGGCCAGTTGGGGGATCGCGCCCGACACCGCCGGCGACGGCGCCACCGCGGTGCGCCTGCTGCGTGAGGCGGCCGAGGCAGGGCGCCCCTTTGAGACCGCACTGATCGCCGCGCGCCTGCCCGACACCGACGGCCTGGCGCTGGTGCGCGAGATCGGCGAGGTGCCCGCCCTGCGCACCACCCGCTTGATCATGGTCGTCGCCTCACCCGTGGAGGCCGCCGCGGCCGACGCCGCCGGGGTCGACGCCCAGATCGCCAGGCCGATCCGCCCCTCGCGGCTCTACAACCAGCTGCTCACCACTCTCCACCGCACCGTCGCCGCCCACCGCGCGATCGCCGCGGCCGCTCCGGCGCCCGTCGCGACGGTCCTCGCGGGCGACGGCGGCCGGGTGCTGGTGGTCGAGGACAACGAGATCAACCAGTTCGCCGCCATTCGCCTGCTGCGCAGCTTCGGGCTGACCGTGGACGTGGCCGCCAACGGCCGCGAGGCCATCACCATGAGCGGCCGCACCGAGTACACGGCGGTGTTCATGGACTGCCAGATGCCCGACGTTGACGGCTACACCGCCACGCGGGTCATCCGCCGCCGCGAGCAGCAGACCGACCGCCACACCCCGATCATCGCGTTGACCGCCCACGCGCTGGAGGGCGATCGCGAGAAGTGCCTGACCGCCGGCATGGACGACTACCTGTCAAAGCCCCTGCGTCGTCAGAGCATCAGGGACGTCCTCGCTCGCCTGCCGCAGCTTCGGCCCGCCGGGGCCCCCGCTCTGGCCGCCACCGGCGACGTGTTCGATCCGGGGCCGCTGCAGGAGATCGGCGATCCAGAGACCGAGGGGACTCTGGCGACCATGTTCCTGGACCAGTGCGCCGAGCGCTTGACGGCCATGCACGACGCCATCGCCGAGGATGACCCCGACCGCCTGCACGGCCTGGCTCATGGCCTCAAGGGCTCGGCCGCCACCGTGGGGGCGACACGGATGAGCGAGATAGCCAAGGCGCTGTGCGAGATCGCCTCGGCCGGCGCGACGGAGGGGACACTCGAGCTCCACGCCGGGCTCACCGACGCACTGGCGCAGACGCGGACCGCGCTCGGCGGCGTCATCGGCCGCACCACCGCCGTTTAGCCTGCGACGCCTGGGAGTTCACACACTCGCCCGGTGCGTTCCATAGTGTCACAAAGGCGACGCAGATCCCCCACCCCGCGGCCGACACCGGCACAGCGGCGCGGGGGATCCGGTGCGGCGACTGTCAGTACCCGGTGGGCGTGCTCGACGACGCCGAGCTTGAGTTCGCGGCGTTCTTGGTGATGGCCGTCCCGGAGGGCGCGACCAGCCACCACTTGGCGCCGAATCCGGTGTTGCCCTGACCCAGGAACGATGTCTTGGTCTTGTCTTCTGAGAAGTAGTACAGCGGGTGGCCGTTGTAGGTGACCTGCTTGGCGCCGCCGGCCCGGATGATCGTGCCCAGCTGCCCGGCGGTGACGCCGCTGCCGGCGACAGGCGCCGCCTTGGTGATGAGCGGCGGCCAGAACTTGGCACAGGCTCCCGCGCACACCGACTTGTCATGCGCATCGGCCACCCACAGATACACAGGGCGCCCGGAGGCACCGACGAGATAGGTGCCGGCCGATCCGGTGGCGGTGCCCACTGACACCGCGTTAGGTGACGAGGCGGGCGCGCTGGCACTCGCGCTCGAGTTCGAGCTGCTGCTGCCGCATGCCGCGACGACCACACCCACGGTGACCAGCGCGAGGGCACCGCTGGTGCGAGTCCTCACGGACTTCCAATGACGAGTCATGATGCTTCCATTTCGTGGAGTTGCGTGCACCCGCTGAGAGCGAGTGTCACTAGCAGAGACCCCGCGGCGCCGACAATCCTTCCTTTGCGCTGGCGTTAGGCCGGAGCGAGCTGGCGGTTGCGGCCGGCCGCGAGACCGAACCCGACCTGCGGGACGAGGAGGGCAAGGAGGAGGATGAGCGCCGGCGTCCAGGATCCCGCGGCACCGTGTAGCGCTCCCACGGCGAGCGGGAAGACCGCGGCGAGCGCATAGCCGACCGATTGCGACAGGGTGGACAGGCCCTCGGTGGTGGCAAGGCTGCCCCCGCGGAGCACGATGAGCATCAGCGCGAGCGGGAAGGTCGAGTTCTGGCCCAGGCCCAGCAGCACCGCCCACAGGTACGGCGCCGACATCGGGGCCACGAGGATCCCGACGAGTCCGGCTGCCCACACCGCCGAGCACGCCACCACCAGCCAGCGCTGATCGCGGACCCGCGTCGCGAGCCCGGGCACGGTGGTGGAGGTCAGCAGACCCACCACGATCGACAGGCTGAGCAGGAACCCAGCCTGCGAATCGCCGGCGCCATGGCTGCGGAAGATGTCGGGCAGCCAGGCCAGGGTGGAGTAGAACCCGCCCGACTGCACGGCAAAGAACAGGGTGACCTGCCAGGCCAGCGGCTGGCGCAAAATTGGGCGGACCGTGGGAGCGTGCGCCCCGGCGCGCGCCTCGGCGCCTGCGTCAGCATCCCGGCGCAGGAACGCGGGCAGCCAGGCCACCGCTGCGATCGCCGCCGGGATCGCCCACACACCCAGCCCGGGGCGCCATCCGCCGCCGAAGGCGTCGGCGATCGGCACGGTGACCCCGGCCGCGAGCGCGGCGAACCCGATCAGCGCAGTGGTGTAGAGCGCCATCGCGGTGCCGGTCCGATCAGGAAAGTCCCGGCGCACGAGGACCGGCATGAGCACATTGCCGATGGCGATGGCCGCGCCCGCCAACGCGGTTCCGGCAAAGAGGAGGACGTTGCCGCCGATCAGCCGCACGAGCAGGCCCGCGGTCAGCGCGATCAGCGCCACGGCGATGGCCGTGTGCACGCCCAACCGGCGGGCCAGGGGCGGAGCCAGGGGCGCCAGCAGGCCGAAGCACAGCACGGGGAGCGTGGCCAGCGCTCCCGCCCACCCCGACGACAGGCCGGTGTCTGACTGGATCCGATCCAGCACGGGGCCGACGCTGGCAGCGGCGGGTCGCAGGTTGATGGACACCAGGATCACTCCGACGACCAGCAGCGCCGGAGAGAGCGGCGAACGGGCGAGGCGCGGCGCTTTCACGCTGCCGAACCTAGCGGGAGCCTCCCTGTCGGGTCAGATGCGCACGCCGGCGGCGGTGGTGATCCGTCCGCTGAACAGGAAGGCGGTCTGGCGCAACGATGACTCCAGATCGAACCGGTCCAGCGCCGAGACGGCGTCCCGGGGGATGATCACGTCATACCAGCGCAGGGCAGCGCTGGCGGCGGTGTAGTGCACGCAGATGTTGGCCACCGTGCCGCAGATGACCAGCGTGGTTACCCCCCACAGCCGGAGCAGGTGGTCCAGCGGCGTGCCGTAGAAGCCGTCGTAGCGGACCTTCTGGATCACCGTCTCGTCCTCGCGCGGCGCCAGCGCGTCGACGATCTGCCACCCCCAACTGCCCTCGCGGGCGTGCTCGGGCCAGATGCGCCACTCGGGGTCGCCGTCGCGGTGGGTGTCCTGGGTGAAGACCACGCGCATGCCGTAGGCGCGCGAAAGCTCCAGCAGCGTCGCGATGACGGGAATGGTCGATTCGGCGTCCCGGACCTGCAGGCTCCCGCCGTCGCTCACGAAGTCGTTCTGCATGTCGACGACGACGAGGGCCGTACGCGTGGGGTCGATGCGGACCTCCGCGTGGACCACGTATTCGGGAACCTCGACAGCGGGGCTCATGGGTCGTGAACGCTAGCGGTTGTGATCGTGGGGCTCGCCCCGGGTACAGCGCCGCCACCCGCGCGGTTGTGTATGTTGCCCGGGGGTTTCACACGCCCTTTCCAGGGGGCGGGCCGACAAGAGGAGCATTGCTATGAGAAGGATCTCGGCCGCGCTGGCCGCAGCCGCGGTCGTGGCTCTGGGGGTGGCCACGGCCCAGGCGGGCGCCGCGGATATCGACTACTCGCAGGTCGCGCGCAACATCATTCCGTCGGGGCAGCAGGGGTCGCTCCCGATTCCCAGCGACGCGACCGCCCAGGCGCAGATGTACAACGCGCTGACCCCGTTGTTCGACCACGTCACCACCGCGGACGTGTTCTCTGACTTCAAGTCCGAGCAGTTCGGCCTGGGCAGCGACGGGCCCGGGACGATCGAGCCGGTCCCCTTCCCGGGGGTCACGATCGTGCGTGACCGCTTCCACGTCCCGCACGTGACGGCAACCACCCACGCGGGCGGCGTGTGGGCCGCCGGCTGGATTGCCGCCGAGGACCGCGGGCTCCTGCTCCAGGAGGCGCGCGACAACTCGTACGTGGCTGCCACCGACGTTCCCGGCCTCACGGCGATCGGGCTGATCGAGAACCTTCAGAGCTTCCAGCCCAGCGCCCAGACCAAGCAGGTCGTCGACCGCCAGACCCAGGTGCTTCAGAAGGCCGGTCCCGAGGGCCGCGACGTGCTCTCCGACATCGACGAGTTCATCACCGGAATCAATGCGTACCTGAAGATCAACAGCCCGACGACCCCGCCGTGGACGCGCGGCGACATCTACGCGCTCAACGCGCTCAAGGACCAGTTCTTCGGCGAGGGCGGCGGCCGCGAAGCCCAGAACTCCCAGTTCCTGGGCGGGCTCGAGCACCGGCTGGGGGTCAACAAGGGCTACAGCGTCTTCAACGACCTGCGCCAGAACCTCAACGCCGGCAGCCCGACGACCGTCGACGGCACGTTCAATTACGACCACACGCCGAGCAAGCCCGGCGCCCCGGGCAGCGTCGTGCTGGATCCGGGGAGCTTCCACGCCACGCCGGCGGTGTCGTCGGCGAAGGCGGCCAAGTTCGGGCGCCTCGAGCCTCGTCCCCACGCCTCCAACGAGCTGATGGTGGAGGGCAAGGACTCCACCACCGGGCACCCGCTGCTGGTCGGAGGCCCGCAGGTGGGCTACTTCTATCCCGGCCTGACCTACGAGATCGACATGCACGCTCCCGGCCTGGACTGGCGTGGGGCGACGTCGCTGCCGTTCCCGGGCTACATGCTGATCGGGCGCGGGCCGGACTTCGCCACGACGCTGACCTCGGCCTCCGGGGACGTCGTGGACGAGTACGCCGAGACGCTGTGCGGTCACAGCAAAACGAAGTACCTGTTCAACGGCAAGTGCCGGTCGATGCAGAACTTCGACGCCGGCACGCTCGCCGGCAAGACCGTCGCCTACAAGACCACAGTCCACGGACCGGTCGTGGGGTACGCCCGCGTGCACCATCGTCTGGTGGCGATCTCGAGCAAGCGCTCGAGTTACGGCAAGGACGCACTGGACCTGCTGTTCAACCGCCGCCTCTCCGACGGCCAGGTCCACAGCCCCCAGTCGTTCTTCAAGGCTGCCGAGCTCACGCCGCAGACGTTCAACACGTTCTACATCGACGACAAGCACGTGGCCGAGATCACCACCGGCCTCCTCCCGCTCCGGCCCAAGGGCACGGACCCGAGCCTGCCCACGATCGGCACCGGCAAGTTCGAGTGGCGCGGCTTTGCGCCTGACAGCGTGCATCCCAAGGGCGTCGACCCTTCGCACACGCCGGTGAAGGGGACGATGACCAACTGGAACAACGTAGCCGCCCACGGGTTCGGCGCGGCCGACGACGCGTGGAACGCCAACGGCTCGGCAGCGCGGGTCCAGTTGCTCAACTACAACCTGGCGCGTCTGCGTAAGCACGGCAAGTGGTCCCTGGCCACCGTCACCTCGGCGATGAACGCCTCAGCGACGCAGGACGTCCGGGCGATCCTCACCGTGCCGGTGCTCCAGGAGTTGCTCAAGGGCAGCAAGGCCCCCACCGCGCAGGCGGCGAAGATGCTGTCGCTGCTGGTGGCATGGCGCAAGGCCGGCGGCAACCTCCTGGACCTCAACGGGGACGGCAAGATCGACAACCCCGGCGCGGCGATCATGAACGCGGCGTGGCCCAAGATCGCCGCCGCCTTCATGCGACCCCAGCTGGGGCCGCTGGAGGGCGAGTTCAGCTCACTGGTGAGCGTGTTCGACTCGCCCCCGGGCGGCCAGTTCAGTGGCTGGTATCAGTACTTCGATCGCGACATCCCCAAGCTGCTGCACATCAAGCAGCCGCAGCCGTTCGCCAACGCCTACTGCGGCGCCGGCAACCTCAAGCGCTGCCGCCAGGCGGTATGGGGGGCGATCGCCGCGGCCGGGAGGTCGCTGACCCACCAGCAGCACAGCGCCAACCCCAGCGCGTGGCGGGCCAGCGCCACCGACGAGCGGATCACGTTCATCCCGGGGCTGCTCAAGTACACGATGTCCTACACCAACCGGCCGAGCGGCATCCAGCAGGTGATCAGCTTCAACCGCCACCGCTGAAGAGACGCCGCTTCTCGTGTCGTGAGGCGTTTGATTGACGCCACTAGCCCGCCGGCACCACCGCCGGCGGGCTGAAGTTGCGCACCGCGGGCACGGCCAGCCCGAGGCCGAACAGCACCGCGGTCAGCGCGGCGGCGGCATACATGGTCGTCGAGGAGCCGATCGCCGCGGCCACCGGGCCACTCAGCGCCTGGCCGAGCGGCAGGATGGCCACCGAGCCGAAGTAGTCCCACGACATGACCCGGGCCAGCTCGCCGGCCGGGACGTCGGACTGCACGGCGGTGAACCAGAACGTGTTGAACATCGTGCCGCTGCTGCCGTCGATGAACGCCACGGGCAGGATGACCGGGAGCGGGGCGTGCGCCGCTACCAACGCGAGCATCGTCGGCGTGACGACGAGGAAGAGGGCGAAGGAGAGCCGGAACGGGTGGCGGGGCCGCGCGCGCAGGGCGACGACCCCGCCGGCGATCGAGCCCGCTCCCAGGGCGACGACGATCGCCGCCCAGGCCCCGGGGCCGCCCAGGGACTCCCGGGCGATCTCCGGGCCGAGCACCTGCCAGGGGGCCCAGGCAAAGCCGATGTACAGCGTGAAGCAGCTGACCGTGATCCACAGCCAGCGGCGGGCGCGGAACGCGCCCCAGCCGTGCCGCAGGTCGTGCAGCAGCGTCGCCCGCTTCCGAACCTCGGCGATGACGGGCGGCATCGCATACACGCAGGCGGCGCTCGCGACGAAGGTGACGGCGTCGAAGGCCAGCCCCCACCCGGGCTCGGCCGCGGCGACGATCACGCCGGCCACCGCGGGGCCCACCACGGCCGAGACGTTGCCCGTCAGGGCGATGAGGCTGTTGGCGCGCTGAAGCTCCCCGGTCTCCACCGTCTGCGGCACCACCGAGAGGGCGGCCGGGTCAAAGAACGCGCGCGCGGTCCCATAGACGGCCTGGAGCACCGCCAGCTGCCACAGATGGGCGGTCCCGGTCAGCAGCAGCGCGGCGCAGATGCCCTGGGAGGTCGCACGGACGAGGTCCGAGGTCGCCATCACGAGCCGCCGCGGCAGGCGGTCAGCCCACACGCCCCCGACGAGGACGAACAGGACGAGGGGGATCGTCTGGGCGGCTAGGACCACCCCGAGGTCGGTCGCCGAGCCGGTGAGATTCAGGACGGCGAAGGCCAGGGCCACCGGGACCAGGCGGTCGCCCAGCGAAGAGATCGACTGGGCCGCGAACAGCAGCCGAAAGGCTCGTTGCGCCGGAATTCCTCCCACACCGGCAAGCCTACGCGCCGCGCCGCGCCGCGCCGCGCCGCACCACGCCGCACCACGCCGCGCCACACGACGCCACGACGCGGCAGCCCGCCCGCACGGGATGAGAGCATGCCTGAAATGACCGAGGTGATGATCGACACGCCGCGCGGACCAGCGCGAGCCCACCTGAGCCTCCCTGACACGGAGGCGGTCGCGGGCGCCCTGATCCTGGGCCATGGCGCCGGCGGCGGCGTCGGCGCCCCGGACCTCCAGGCAGCGCGGCGGGCGGCGCTGGCCGCCGCATGGGCGGTGGCCCTCGTCGAGCAGCCGTATCGAGTGGCGGGCCGCCGGGCGCCGCCGCCGGCGACGCATCTCGACGAGGCGTGGACGGCGGTGGTGGCGCAGTTGGGCGCGGCGCAGCTGGCCGGCATGCCGCTGGTCACCGGCGGGCGCTCGATGGGCGCCCGGGTCGCCTGCCGCACCGCCGCCGCAACGGGCTCCATCGGGGTGGTGTGCCTGGCATTCCCCCTCGCGCCGCCCCGGCGCGCGTCGGCCACCAAGCCCTCCCCCAGTCGACTCCCCGAGCTCGACGTGGTCGCCGTGCCGGTGCTCGTCGTCCAGGGCGCGAGCGACCGCTTCGGGATGCCCCCGGGCGGCCCCGGCCGGACGGTGGTGCAGGTGGCCGGCGATCACGGGCTCAAGGCCGACCTCCCGGGCGTGCAGGCCGCGGTCGCGGAGTGGCTGGCGGCGTTGGTGCCGTGAGGGTCGGGCCGGCGGCGTTTGGCCGAGCAAGTCTGCACGAAAGCGCCGGCCACGTGCCCCCAGGCGGACGATAGTTTGAGTCCCATGGACGACGCCGAGCCCGCCGCTGCGCCGCCCCGCGGCCGTGACGACGAAGCGCCGTGGCGCGGTCCGGTCCGCGGCGGCCATCCCGACCCGGTGCTCGCCGCCAGACCGGGGATCGAGTTCCTCGACGCGCTGCTCGCCGGGGAGACGCCCGCCCCGCCGCTGGCTCGCCTCACCGGGATGGCGCCGGTCACGCTGCGCGCCGACTGCGCCCGCTACACGATGCCCCTGTCGCCCTGGCTGTGCGACGACGACGGGCGGATCCCGCTCGGCGTGATGGCAATCCCCGCGGACGCCGCCATGGCCTGCGCGATCATCGCCGCCCTCCCCGCCCAGACCACGATCACGACGTCTGAGCTCGGGCTGCGCCAGGTCCGGCCGGCGCGCCCGGGCGGGGTGCTGGTGACCACGGCAGCGGTGGTGGACCTAGGCCCGACGGTCGCCCTGGCCGAGGTGACCGTGACCGATGACACGGGCGCGCTGATCGCACGCGGCGGGTCGTTGTGCGTGATCCTCCGCTTCGAGGCCGACGGGGACGGAGCGGACGAGGCGGGGGGCGAGGACGGGGCCGCGGAGGCGGGCGAGCCCGGGACGGCTGCGGGCCCGGACCCATGGGAGCGGCGGTCCCCGGGTGCCGGGCTGTCGCGCCTCACCGGATTGGAGTCCAGAGCCATTGCCCCGGACGAGGCCGTCGTCGCCCTGCCCGCCACCCGCTGGCTGTGTGCGCCGCCCCCCGGGCGCGTTCAGGGCGGCGCGGTGGCAATGCTGACCGGCGCCGCGATCGACGCCGCGATGCAGACCGCCGCCCCGGCCAGGCACCGGTTCACCCCCCTCGAGCTCAAGCTCAACTACCTCCGTCCGCTGGCCAGCGACGGCCGTGACGCCACTGCGCACGCCACGCTGGTCCACGGTGGGCGCCGGACGGCGGTGGCACGCGCGGAGGTGACCGACGCGGACGGGCGCGCCATCGCGGTGGCCAGCGGCTCGGCGATCGCCGAGCCCCTCGGGCCGTGACGCCGGTCGCGCGGCGCTACGAGGTTCCGCTGACCGCGCCGGGCAGTGCGGCAGCGTCGAGCTCGAGCGTCGGCCCGAACCCGATCTCCAGCACGGCTCCCCCGCCCGGAGCGTTGGCGGCACGGACAAACCCGCCGTGCGCCTCAGCGGCCTGGCGAACGATCGCCAGACCCAGTCCCGAGCCGGGCTGGGAGCGGGCGTCGCGGGCGCGGTGAAAGCGGTCGAACACGAACGGGAGATCCTCCTCGTGAAAGCCCGGCCCGTGATCGCGCACGGTGAGCGTGCCGGCGGCCAGCGTGACCTCGACGGTGCCTCCCGATTGGCCGTACTTGGCGGCGTTGTCGAGGAGGTTGGTCACCGCGCGGGCGATCCGGTCGCCCTCGCCGTGGACGAGCGTCGGCTCCAGGGAGGCCAGGACGGTCAGCTGCGGCGCGCGACGGCACGTCCGCTCCACGGCCGCGGAGACGATCTGGTCGACGCGGACCTCGGCCGGCTCGCTCCCGAGCTTGGCGCCCCGCGCGAGCTCGACCACGTCCCCCACCAGCGCGGTGAGCTCGTCGAGCTCCTCGATGACGTCGTGGCGCAGCGCCTCGCGGTCCGTGGCGGAGAGCAGCTCCTCGTCGCGCATGAGCTGGAGGTTGGCGCGAATGGTGGCGATCGGGGTGCGCAGCTCGTGGGAGGCGTCGGCGACGAGATTGCGCTGTGACTGGACCGAGCGCTCGAGCGCGTCGAGCGTGTTGTTGAAGGTCTGGGCCAGCCGGGCCAACTCGCCGCCGCCGGTGACGTCGACCCGCTCGGAGTCCAGCCGGTCGGGATTGGCGGCGATGGTCTCGGTCTGCCGGGTGAAACGGGCGATCGGGGCCAGCGCCGTGCGCGCCACGAGCAGCCCGAGCAGGGCGGCGAGCGCGATCCCCGCCGCGGCGATGATCGCCAGCAGCAGGAGCTGGTGCGACAGGGCGTCGTCGACCTGGGTGAGCGGCAGCGCCACCTGGACGGCCCCGTACTTGCCCGCGCCATGGACGAGCACCCGCAGATGGTTCGAGCCCAGGGTCACGTCGGTGAAGTAGCGACCGCTGCCGGAGCGCGCCAGCGCTTTGACGGCTCCGTCGACGGGCAGCTTGGTGGTCTCGCCGGTGGCCAGGCACACAGAGCCCGACGGGCTGACCAGCTGGACGTATCCCTGCGGACCACCGAAGCCGCCGCCTCGAGCGTTGTCAAGGCCCAGCCCCTGGTCACAGTCGTTGCGAACGAAGCCGCTCCCGCGCCTGCCGGCCGCGCCCCCAAACCCGGGCGCGGCGTCAAAGCCCGGCCGGCCCTGGAATCCGGGCGGCCCCTCCTCCCCATCACCCCTGCCGCCGGGGGCGGGGCCGGTGGCCACGCCGGCACGCACCAGCAGCGGATGGATGAGCCCCGAGAGCGAGGTGTCGAGCTGCCCCTGGAGCTCGGAGCGCGTGCCCGCGTACGCCGACACCGCCACCGCGATGACCGCGATCGCCACCGCGACCCCCGCAGCCAGCCCCATACGGGCTTTCAAGCTCACGCTGATCGCCTCCGCTCGGCATCCTGCCTCGCCTGAAAGTCGGCGGCGTGAGTCATCCGGCTGTGACGGGCTCGCGCAGGGCGTACCCCACCCCGCGGACGGTATGGATGAGCGGACGGGCGCCGGCATCCTCGAGCTTGCGGCGCAGGTAGCCCACGTAGACGCGCAGCGCGTTGGAGCTGGGGCCGAAGTCATAGCCCCAGACGCGGTCATAGATCGTCGCGTGGGGCAGCACGCGACGAGGGTTGAGCATGAGCAGCTCCAGCAGCTGGTACTCGGTCCGCGTCAGCTCCACGAAGGTGCCGGCGACCTCGACCCCGTGGCGCGCCGGGTCCAACCTCAGCTCCGCGAAGGTGAGTCCGCCCTCGACGTCGCCCTCGCCCCCGGCGCGGCGCAGGAGCGCACGCAGACGGGCCCGGAGCTCGTCGACGTCAAACGGCTTGACCAGATAGTCGTCGGCCCCGGCATCGAGGCCGTCGATCCGGTCAGACACGGCGTCGCGCGCGGTGAGCATGAGCACCGGCACGCGGTTGCCCTCGCGCCGCAACAGCCGGCAGACCTCGAGCCCGTCGAGGTCGGGCAGGCCGACGTCCAGCACCACCGCGTCAGGCACCGAGGTCGTCACCTCCGACAAGGCCTCGGAGCCGGTCGCGGCGAGGACGATCTCGTAACCGGACAGCGACAGGGCCCGGCGCAGGACGTCGCGCAGGGCGCGGTCATCGTCGACGACGAGCAGTCTCACACCTCTGATTGTCGCCCGTGAACCCGGCGGGCGTGAGCAACTCCTACGTTTCGCTTACGCTCGGCGGCGGATCGTCAACCGTCGGTGGCGGCGGTGCGGTCACGGAGCACCGCGCCGAGGATCCCGTTGATGAACGCGGGCGCGCCGGAGCCGCAGAACCGCTTGGCGGTCTCGATGGCCTCGTCGATCGCCCCCTCGGGCGGGATCGGATGCTCGCCGGGAACGACGCCGGGATAGAGCATCTCCAGCAGCGCCACCCGCAGGATGGAGCGCTCCAGCGGGGCGATCCGCTCCAGCGGCCAGTCGTTGGAGTAGCGCTGGATGAGCTCGTCGAGCTCGGGCTGGTGCTCGCGCGCCTGCTCGGCCAGCGCGAAGGTGAAGGTATGGACGTCGCGCGGCAGCGTGTCGCCCAGCGGACGCCCGAGCAGATCACTCTGGTACAACGCCCACACCGCGGCGCGGCGCTGCTCGGTTCGGCGGGCCACGATCAGCCGACGGTGATGAGCTCTTTGGGCACCGACGTGAGGATGGTGCAGGCCGTCTCGGTGACGACCGCGAGATCCTCGATCCGGACTCCGAACTGCCCGGGCAGGTAGACGCCGGGCTCCACCGTGACCACGTTGCCGCTGTCCAGCACGGAATCTGACCGCTGTGACAGACGCGGTGCCTCGTGGATCTCGAGCCCCACGCCGTGGCCCAGGCCGTGTCCGAAGTGCTCGGCACGGCCGGCCTGGCCGATGACCTCGCGCGCTGCCGAGTCGGCATCCCGGCCGCTCACACCCGCTCGAACGGCGTCGAGACCGGCGAGCTGGGCCTGGCGGACGAGGTCGTAGATCTCGAGCGTGGCGTCGGGGAGGTCCCCGGTAGCCAGCGTGCGGGTGCAGTCTGAGCAGTACCCGTCCAGCTCCGCGCCCCAGTCGATGACGACGAGCTGGTCACGCCCGATCTCGACGTCGCGCGGCTGGGCATGGGGCAGCGCGCCATGGGGGCCGGCGGCGACGATCGAGTCAAACGACGGCCGCCTGGCACCGCCATCCGCCATAGCCCGCTCCAGGGCGATGGCCACGCTGCGTTCGGTGCGGCCGACCAGACCCCGTTCCATGATCTGGCGCAGGGCGGCATCGGCGAGCTTGGCGGCCTCGGCGATCCGGTGGATCTCATCGGAGTCCTTGACCGCCCGCAGCGACTCGACAGCGTCTCCGCCGGCGACGAGCTCGACGCGCCCGCCGAGCAGCTCGCGCAGACGCTCCTGGGTCCGAACGCTCATGTGGGCATCCTCGACGGCCAGGCGCAGATCTCCGGATCCGAGCAGCCCCGGCACGGCGTCCATGAGGTCCTGCGGAGCGATCGTGCGGTCAAAGTCGCCATCGACCTCGGTGGCCGACTGCTCGAGGTAGCGGAAGTCCGTGATGAACGCCCGCGTGTCGGGGCCCACCAGCGCCATGCCGCTGGAGCCCGTGAACCCGGTGAGGTAACGGAGGTTGACCAGGGAGGTGACGACGAGGAGGTCGGCGCCGATCTCGGGCAGCTTCTCGGCCAGGCGGGTCGCGCGGTCGCTCATGCGGCGGTCGAGAGCTCCTGGGCCAGACGGCTCAGCGCGTCGCGGTAGCCGTCCTGGCCCTTGCCGGCGATACGGGCGAGGCAGAGATCGCCCAGGACCGACTGACGCCGGAAGGGCTCGCGCTCGTCGACGTTGGAGAGGTGAACCTCCACCGCGGGAAGCCCCGTCAGCTCCAGTGCGTCACGGATGGCGTAGGAGTAATGCGTCCACGCCCCGGGGTTGAGGATGACGGCGTCGGCCAGTTCGGCCAGGCCGTGCAGATGCTCCACGAAGGCGCCCTCGTGATTGGTCTGGAAGAACCGCGTGGCCAGGCCCACCTCCGCGGCGGCCTCCGAGATCCCCAGCTCCAGCTCGGTCAGGGTGACGCTGCCGTAGTGATCGGGGTCGCGGCGGCCCAACTGGTCCAGGTTGACCCCGTGCATGACCTCGATGCGGTTGCGGACTTCCATGACGCTCACGTTAGTGGCATCGGCCGGCGCACCGCTAGCCGGCAAGCTCTCGCACGGCCGCGATGAGCTCGCGCGGTGCCACCGGGCTCCCGGGTCGCGGCTCGCCGGGCTCGGGCAGCAGCACGAAGGGGACCGGCCCCTCCCCCATCCGCTTCTTGTCACGAGCGGTGGCCATCACCACGGCGTCGGGGTCCACGTCGCGCAGCTCGATGGGCAGGCCCCGGGCGTGCAGGAGCTCGGCCACCTCCGCGCGCAGGTCGCCGTTGCCCGACAGCCGCAGCGCGGCCAGGAGCCCGAGCGCCACCGCCTCGCCGTGACGGTAGGTGGCATAGCCGGTGACGGCCTCGATGGCGTGGCCCACGGTGTGGCCGAGATTCAGCGCCTGCCGGGCGCCGCCGTCGCGTTCGTCGCGGGCCACGATCCTCAACTTGGTGTGGGCACAGGCCGCGATGACCTCCGGCGAGGCCGGATCGGCGCCGCCCCGGACCAGCTCCCACAGGCCCCCGCCGGCGATGAGCGCGGTCTTGACCACCTCGGCGTAGCCGGCGGCGAGCTCCTCGGCGGGCAGCGTGGCGAGAGCATCGGTGTCGGCGATGACCGCCTGGGGCTGGTGGTAGGCGCCCACGTAGTTCTTGGCCTCGGGCAGGTCGACCCCTGTCTTGCCGCCCAGCGCCGAGTCGACCTGGGCCACCAGCGTCGTGGGGACCTGGACCACGCGGACACCACGCTGGTAGGTGGCGGCGCAGAACCCGGCGAGATCGCCGATCACACCGCCGCCGAGGGCGACGACGACGTCGGCGCGGGTCATGCCGGCGCGGGCGAGCTCGGTCCAGACGATCTCGGCGTGGGCGATCGTCTTCGACTGCTCGCCCGGCATGATCGTCACGCGGCCGTCGAGCGGCTCCAGGCGGTCGGCATAGAGCCGGCCGGCGTTGTAGTCGGTGACGAGAAAGCGGCGCCCCGGCACGAACTTGGCAGGCCAGAAGGCGGCGTCGCCCGCGGCGCCCAGCAGCCCCGGGCCGAGGTAGACCGGGTAGTCGCCACCGGCCGTCGTGGCCCACAGCAGCCTGGCGCGAGGCGGCATCGCCTCCAGCGCGTCGCCGATCCGCCGCATCTCGTCGACACGCCTCTCGGGGATGACGACGTCGACGACCGCCCACGGCACCGCCGCGCCGTCGTCGCTGTCGACCCACACGACGAGCTGATCGGTCAGTGCGCCGGGGTCGAGCTGGGCAGGAGCGAGCGTGATGATCCGGCCTGCCGGCGTCCCCAGGTCCCGGATCCCGTCGGCAGCGGCCTGGAGGTGGCTTTCGGAGGACCCCACCAGTGCGATGTCGCGGGTGTGCACGCTCACCGCCGCTGCCAGCCGATGCGCTCGCGGTAGGCGTCGAGCGCGGCGATGACGTCGTTGATGTGGTCGCCCCCGAACTTGCGCCGGTAGGCATCGGCGAGCACGAAGGCGACCATCGCTTCGCCCACGACGCCGGCGGCGGGCACGGTGCACGAGTCGGTGCGCTCGCGCAGCGCCTCGGCGGGCTCGTGGGTGGCGATGTCCACCGAGCGCAGCGGCTTGGTCAGCGTCGGCAGCGGTTTCATGTAGCCCCGCACGACAAGTGGGTCGCCGGTGGTCATGCCGCCCTCCACCCCGCCCGCCCGGTTGGTCTGGCGGTAAAAGCCATGCTCGTCGTCATAGAAGATCTCGTCGTGGGCCTGTGAGCCCGGCAGGCCGGCGACCTCGATGCCGTCGCCGACCGCGACGCCCTTGACCGCCTGGATCGACAGGATCGCCTGGCCGAGGACGCCATCGAGGCGCTCGCGCCAGGAGACGTGCGAGCCCAGCCCCGGGATAAGACCGAAGGCGCG
The DNA here is from genome assembly GCA_963758035.1 of uncultured Actinomycetota bacterium. Classification (GTDB taxonomy): domain Bacteria; phylum Actinomycetota; class Thermoleophilia; order Solirubrobacterales; family Solirubrobacteraceae; genus Palsa-465. The sequence goes on along the minus strand of CAVWTW010000006.1, from coordinate 766,981 downwards.
CACCTCGAAGACGCCGCCAAGGGATTCGTTGGCCTTACGCAGCCGATTGATCTCGGCGACCATGGCGCGCCCGGCGTCGTCATCCAGGCAGCGTACGGGCGACTCGTCGACGGCGGCGAAGTCCTCGGGGGTGAGGTCGTCGCGGCGGGGGGCGGTCACGCCGGTGATCTGGATCACGTGGGAGAAGACGCTCACCCCGAGCGTCTCGAGGAAGCCTTTGGCCACTGCCCCGCCGGCCACGCGCGCGGCCGTCTCCCGGGCACTCGCGCGCTCCAGGATGTCGCGGACGTCGGAGACGCCGTATTTCTGGGTGCCGACGAGATCGGCGTGGCCGGGACGCGGCAGGTGGACCTCGGCGGTCTGCGCCTCCACCGGCCACGGGTTCATGCGCTCCTCCCAGTTGGCGAAGTCACGGTTGGTGACGGTGAGCGCGATCGGCCCACCCAGCGTACGGCCGTGCCGGACCCCCCCGGTGACCTCGACGCGGTCGCGCTCGATCTTCATGCGCCCGCCGCGGCCATGGCCCAGCTGGCGGCGGGCCAGATCCCGGTCCAGCGCCTCGCGCTCAAGCGTCAGGCCGGCGGGCATGCCCTCGACGATGCAGGTGAGGCCCGGCCCGTGGGACTCGCCGGCGGTCGTCAGCGTCAGCGTCATGAGGACGAGGGATCCGGACCCGCCCCGCCCTCGCCGCCCTCGGCGGGATGCTCCTGGGCGTCGCGCCCGGGGATCCTGTGGCCGGTGCCCTCACACCAGGGGCACACCACCTGGTGGGGCTCGCCGCCGAGGCCGGAGATGAGGTGGCCGGTACCGCGGCAGGGGTTGCAGATCTGGTCCGCGGGGGTGGACTCCTCAGTCGCCATGGCGGCGGAGGTTAGCTGCCGCCTGCCGCCTGGGCGTGGGCGGCGCCAGCCGGCACCCCCCGCTATGGAGCGACGGCGGCGCGCATCGCCTCGATCGAGGCCGGCCGGCCGGTGAAGATCTGAAAGCTGAGCGCGCCCTGGCCGATGAGCAGCTCCAGCCCGTCCACCGTGGGGATTTTCTGCTCGCGCGCCCGGTCCACGAGGATCGTGCCCGTGGCGGTGTACACCAGATCGATGACGCAGCCATATCCGGTCAGCTCCTCCGGCCCCAGGGGCAGCCGGTCAAACGGATCGGAGCCGTCGAGGCCGACCGCGGTGCAGTTGACCAGCACGTCTGCAGGGCCGGGTCGCAGCACGGCGATGGCGCCGAGCTCGGCCGCCAGCGCGTGGCCGCGCTGGGCGGTCCGGTTCCACAGCCGCACCTCGACGGCGCCGGCGTCGAGCAGGGCCCACACGGCTGCCCGCGCGCTCCCCCCGGCCCCCAGGACCATCGCGGTGCGGCCTGAGGCGGGGAAGGGCAGCGAGGCGATCAGCGCGGGGGCATCCGTGTTGTCGGCGCCGATCTCGCCCTCGGGACCGAAGGTGAGCGTGTTGGCGGCGCCGATCGCCACGGCCCGGGGGGTGGCGGTATGCGCCAGCGCCAGCGCCCCCTCCTTGTGGGGGATGGTCACGTTGGCGCCGGCGAACCCGGCGCCGGGCAGGGCCGGAACGGTCTCGGCGAACAGCTCGGGGGCCACGGGCAGGAGCTGATAGCGCCACTCGCCCAGGCCGGCAGCGGCCAGCGCCGCGTTCTGGATGGCCGGCGAGCGGCTGTGGGCAACCGGCCAGCCCAGGACGCCGAGCCGGCGCCGCTCACTCATTTGCCGCAGTGGGGGCGCCGGTCGACAGCCAGCAGGTGCTGGAACTGCGCGTAGCTGGTGGCGAACACGGTCTGGTTCGAGCACGGCTTGGCGAAGAAGTACAGGTCGCGCGTGCGGGCCGGATGGGCGGCCGCCTCAATCGAGGCCAGGCCGGGGCTGTCGATCGGGGTCGGCGGCAATCCGAAATGCGTGTGGGTGTTGTAGGGCGACTTGGACTTGAGCTGGGAGACGGTCAACGGCCTGGTGTAGTTGCCCGTGGCGTACTGGGTGGTGGTGTCGAACTGGAGCATCATGTGGTCGGCCAGGCGGTTGTAGATGACCGAGGCGATGAGCGGCCGCGCCTTCTCCGAGGCCGCTTCGGCCTCGATGAGCGAGGCCACGGTGAGCACGTCATAGGGCGACAGGCGCTTGGAGCGGGCGTAGCCGAGGTTCACCCTGGCGAAGCGGCGCTTGAAGTCCTTGAGCTGGTCGGCGACCAGCGCCGAGACCTTCACGGGCTTGACCAGCGTGAAGGTGTCGGGGAAGAGGAAGCCCTCGAGCGATGGAACGCTGCGCGGGGCCCCATAGGTCCGGGGGTTCAGTACCCGCGAGTGGCGGGTGGCGGCCAGGTAGTTGCCCTTGATCTTCTGCTTGTGCAGCAGCGCGGCCACGTAGGCGCGCGTGTGGCCCTCGGCGATCGTCAGCTGGGTGGTCGGCGCGGCCTTGGGGGCCTTGGAGAGCGCGTCGAGCACCGACGCGTAGCTCATCCCCAGCTGGAGGTGGTAGGTGCCCGACCGCAGATCCCCGCGCTCGCCCCCCAGCGTGGCCCGTAGCTCGAAGAAGACGCCGCGGGCGATCACGCCCTGGCGCTGGAGCAGGGCGCCGATCTCCTTGGTGCTCGACTTGGGCGGGATGACGACGGTGACGTTCCCGTGTGGGGACGTCCCGAGCGGCTGGAACAGCTCGACCAGGAACCAGATGAGCGCCCCGGCCAGGATGAGCGCGATGAGGGCAGCGATACGGCCCCGCCAGCGTCCGCGGCGACGGCTGTGCGGTGGGCGGCGGCGCACGGTGCGCGCCTTGTGCGGCCGGATCCTGCGCTGATCCATGCGACTGATCCGGCGGGTGCCCGACGGGGCTTCCCCGCTCGCGGCGCCCGGGCCGGCGTCATCGCCCTCGTGAAACCCCGCCTCGTCGTCCTCGTGAGCGTAGTGGGCGTCGTCGTGGCCGTCGCCGGCGTCGTCGTCGCCGTCGTCTTCGCTCCAGTCCACGAACGGCGCCTGGCCGGCGGCGGGCTGCGGCTGGTCCGCCACCAGGGCGGGATCCCCCTCCGGCTGGTTGAAGACGCCGGGCTGGGCGCGGCGAGCGGCCTCGCGCTCGAGGCGAGCGGCCTCGCGCTCCTCGGCGCTGCGTTCGCTGTCAGCCATGGGTGATCTCCTCGGTGCGCCGGCTGGCCAGCCAGCTCTCCAGCAGGTGCGCAGCGGCGCGTGAGTCCTCGCTGGCGCGGCCCGGTGTGCGCTCGGCCAGCCGCGTGGTGAAGCGCTCGTCATAGAGCTCCACCGGGACCGGCAGCGCGCGCCCGAGCCCGGCGGCGAACGCGCGAGCCTCGGCGGTCTGCGCGGAGTCCGCGCCCGACAGCGACAGCGGCAGGCCGACGACCACACGCTCGGCGCGCACCTCCTTGACCAGTTCGCGCAATCGCGCGCGGCCCCGGCGCGAGGTGACGTCGGTCACGGCAGCCAGCGGCGTCGCCAGCGTGCCGGTGGGATCGCTCACCGCGCAGCCGCAACGGGCCCTGCCGTAGTCGAGCGCCAGGACGCGCACTGCCTCAGGCGTCGAGCGCGGCTTCGATGGCGGTCCGTGCGGCATTGATCGCGGCCGGCAGCTGCGCGGGGTCCTTGCCGCCGGCGCGCGCCATGGTGTCACGTCCGCCCCCGCCGCCGCCGACCTGAGCCGCCGCCACCTTGATGATCTCCCCCGCGCGGACGCCGCGGGCAACGAGCGCGGGCGCGACGCTGGCCACCAGGTCCACCCGTCCCTCGCCGGCGGTTCCCAGCACGATGGCGGCGTCGCCCAGCTTGCCCTTGAGGCGATCGGCCAGCTCGAGCAGGGCTTGGCCGTCGGCCACCTCGACGGCGGCCGTGAGAATGCGCGCATCGCCCGACTGCGTGGCCGAGGCGATGAGCGCGTCGACGTTGACGGCGCCGTTGCCCGCGCCGCCGCGCTTGGCCGCGCGCTCGAGCTCGCGCACGCGCTCGGTCAGCTTCTGGACCGAATCGACGACGCGTCCGGTCGGGACCCGGAGCATCTCGGCCACCGCGGTCAGCTCGCGGTCGCGTTCGCGGAACAGATCAATGGCCTCGGGGCCGGTGATGGCCTCGATGCGGCGGACGTTGGCCGCGCTCGAGGTCTCGGTGATGATGCGGAACAGGCCGACCTCGGCGGTGTTCCCGACGTGGGTGCCTCCGCACAGCTCGCGCGAGAATGACCCGTCGCCGACCTCGACCATGCGGACCACCTCGCCGTACTTCTCGTTGAACAGCGCCATCGCCCCCAGACGCTTGGCCTCGTCGAGTGACGTGCTGATGGCATGGACCGGGTGGCTCTCGACGATCCAGCGGTTGACGTCGTCCTCGACCAGCCGCAGCTCATCAGCGCTCAGCCCGCTGGAGTGGGTGAAGTCGAAGCGCAGCTTGTCGGGGCCGACGTAGGAGCCGGCCTGATGGACGTGCGCCCCCAGCCGGCGGCGCAGGGAGGCATGCAGGAGGTGGGTGGCGGTGTGGTTGGCGGCGGTGGCGTGGCGCGTGGCGCGGTCCACATGAGCGTGCACCCGCTCGCCGGGCTCGAAGATCCCATGCTCGGGCCGCAGACGCACGACCTGATCGGTGCCCAGCCGGATCACGTCGGTGACGGTCGCGCGGCAGCCGCCGCTCTCGCACTCCAGGACGCCGGTGTCGGCGACCTGGCCGCCGCCGGTGGCATAGAACGGCGACTCGACCAGCTTGACCAGCAGCTCGCCGTTGTCCGCGACGGCCGCGCCGATCGTCGTCTCGGCGTCGGTGGTCTCGTAGCCCACGAACTCGGTGGCAAACCCAGCGCGGCCCGACAGCGCCGCCGCCCGCTCGCGCAGGCCATCGCCCCCGCGGTCGCCGCGCGACCCCTCGCGCGCCCGCGTCCGCTGGTCCTCCATGAGCACCTCGAAGCCCTCCTCGTCCACGCCCAGACCATGCTCGGCGACGATCTCGAGGGTGAGGTCGATGGGAAAGCCGTAGGTGTCGTGCAGAAGGAACGCGTCGGAGGCGGCGATGCCCTCCTCGTCCTCGTCGCGGGCCTGCGCGATGAGGTCGTCCAGGCGCTTGAGGCCCTGCTCCAGCGTGCGGCCGAAACTCTCCTGCTCCGAGGCCATCCAGCGGCGGATGGTGTCCCGCTGGGCGCTGAGCTCCGGATACTGAGAGCCCATCAACTCCGTGACCACGTCGGCGTAGCGCTCCAGGAAGCCCGGCTCCAGGCCCAGGGCGCGGCCATGCTGGATGGCGCGGCGCATGATGCGGCGCAGGACGTAGCCGCGGTCCTCGTTGGAGGGGACGACGCCGTCGCCGAGCAGGAACGTCATCGCGCGGCCGTGGTCGGCGAGCACGCGCAGCGCGCGGTCGGTGGCGAACTCCTCGTCGTAGCGGCGTCCCGACAGCTCCTCGCCCAGCTCGATGAGCGGCGCGAACTGGTCGGTCTCGAACACCGTCGCCTTGTCCTGCAGGATGCAGGCCATCCGGTTGAGCCCCAGGCCGGTGTCGATGTTCTTGGCCGGCAGCGGGGTCAGCACGTTGATGGGGTTCTGGTCCATCTCCATGAACACCAGGTTCCAGTACTCCATGAAGCGCTCGTTCTCACCGCCGGGCAGGTCGTCGGGCTTGCCATGCTCGACGCCCCGGTCCAGGTACAGCTCCGAGCAGGGGCCGCACGGCCCCAGCGGGCCCGACTGCCAGAAGTTCTCCGAGCGGGGACACTCGACGATCCGCTCGCGCGGCACGCCGATCTCCAGCCACGCGTCGATTGCCTCCTGATCGGGCCCGAGGCCCAGCTCCTCGTCGCCGGCGAACACCGTGATCCAGATGTCGTCAGGCGTGAAGCCGAACCCCTCGGTCGAGAGCATCCAGGCAAACCGGGCGGCCTCGCGCTTGAAGTAGTCGCCGAAGCTGAAGTTACCCAGCATCTCGAAGAACGTGAGGTGGCGCGTGGTGGTGCCGATGATCTCGATGTCGCCGGTGCGGAAGGTCTTCTGGCAGGTGGTCACGCGCTGGTGCGGCGGGCGCTCCACCCCGGCGAAATACGGCTTGAGCGGATGCATCCCCGCGATCGTGAACAGCACGGAGGGGTCATGCTCGGACGGGACCAGCGAGGCCGAGGGCAGCCGCAGGTGGTCCTGGGACTCGAAGAACTCGAGGAATGTGCGCCGGATCTCGTCAGAAGTCATGGGCGTCGCAGTTTAGGTGGGTGATCGGCCGTCGATCGTCCCCCACCCCACCACCACGTCGCCGTCCATCAGGCAGGCCAGCTGCCCGGGCGCCGCCCCGTCGACCGGCTCGCCGAGCTGCAGCGAGAGCGAGCGGTGGCGACCCTCGCTCGCATCGCCGGCGACGCGGGCGGTGAGCGGCTGCTGGCGATAGCGCAGCTTGACCCGATCGACCCGGCGTCCGTCGCGGTGCAGGCGTGCGGCACGGATGGCGACGTGGTCGGTGCGCAGTTCCCCGCGGACGCCGACGGTGACGCGTGCGGTGCGCGCGTCCTTGTGCAGCACGAACAGCGGCTCGGCGGAGGCGATGCCGAGGCCGCGGCGCTGGCCGACGGTGAAGCGGTGCTGGCCGTCGTGGCGGCCCAGGACGGCCCCCGTGGTGTCCACGATCTCCCCGGGGGCGCTCGGGATCGCCCCGTGGCGCTCCATGAACCGGGCGCGGCTCGTGCCGGCCAGGAAGCACAGGTCCTGGGAGTCGACCTTGGCGGCGACCGGGAGACCGGCCTCCGCGGCGATCCGCCGCACCTCGGGCTTGTGCAGCTCGCCGAGGGGAAAGCGCATCCGCGCCAGCGAGTCGGGCTTGAGCGCGGCCAGCATGTAGGTCTGATCCTTGGCGGTGTCGGTGGCCACGCGCAGCAGCGGGCCGCGCGCGTCGTCGGGCTCGGCCGTGCGGGCGTAGTGGCCCGTCGCCAGCGCGCCACAACCGAGGCGGTCGGCCAGGTCCAGCATCGCGTCCAGCCGGACGTGGCCGTTACAGCCCACGCACGGGTTGGGCGTCTCCCCCGCGGCGTAGCCGGCGATGAACGGGTCCACGACGCCGGCGCGGAACTCCTCGCGCAGGTCGATGGTGAAGTGCGGGATCCCCATCTGGTGGGCCAATGAGCGGGCTTGGGCGACCGCCGTGGCCGAGCAGCAGCTGGTCTCGGCGTCGTTCTCGGCATCGGCCCACAACTCGAGCGTCACCGCCAGGGTCGGTCCCTCCTGCGCGCACAGGTGCGCGGCGACCGCGCTGTCGACTCCACCGCTCATCGCCACCAGCGTGGCCGGCTGGGAAGGATTGCGCGGAATGTGCGCGTGGGCCCGGACCGCTCCGCCCAGGGCACGAGCCAGCGCGTCGGCGGCGAGCTCGGCGGCGTGGAGCTTGCCCGGGCTCAGGCCTCCGAGCTCCTTGGCGACCTCGGCGGTTCCGATTCGTGCGGCTTCAGTGACCGACGCGCCGCGGATCAGTCCGACGGCGGCGCTGGCCGCGGCGCTGGAGGCCCCGCAGCCGCGGGCCTCGAACCCGGCGTCGGTGACGCGATCACCGCTGACGGCAATGGTCATGGTGACCTCGTCGCCGCAGGCGTAGCCCCCGGCGGTGGCGGCGTGGCCGTGCGCGGGACGGTGGCCCCGTCCCTGGGGGGAGGTGAGGTGGTGCTCGAACGCCAGTGCGTCCATGGCAGGCTTAGCTTAGGACCGTGGCGGGCGATCCCTGTGATCGCTACCTGAGACGGAGACCCAGCTCGCGCAGCTGGATGTCGTCCACGGGCGCCGGCGCCCCGGTGAGCGGGTCGGCGCCGCTGGTGGACTTGGGGAAGGCAATGACCTCACGGATGTTGTCGCGCCCGGCCAGGATGGCGACGACGCGGTCGACTCCGAAGGCGATGCCGCCGTGCGGCGGCGCGCCGTACTTGAGAGCGTCCAGGAGAAAGCCGAAGCGCGCCTGGGCCTCCTCCTCGTTGATGCCGATGAGGTCGAAGATGCGCGACTGCACGTCAGTGCGATGGTTACGGATCGAGCCTCCGCCGATCTCGTTGCCGTCGAGCACGAGGTCATAGGACCGCGACAGCAGCACCCCCGGGTCGTCCATGTCCGCCACGGTGGCGGGGGCGCCGGCGGCGGTGGCGGGCGCGGTGAAGGGGTGGTGCTCGGCGTCCCAGCGCTGCTCATCGGCCTTGAAGGTGAACATCGGGAACTGGATGACCCAGCGGATGTCGTGGACGCCCTCGGGCACCAGGTCAAAGCGCCTCGCCATCTCGAGCCGGAGCGCGCCGAGGACCTGGTTGGCGGTGGCCCCGGCGTCGGCGACGATGAACAGCACGTCACCGGGGGTGGCGTTCAGCGTTGTCGTGATCCCGTCGATCTCTTGTCGTGTGAGGAACTTGGCGATCGGCGAGCGCCACAGCCCGTCGGCCCCCCCGGCCTCGTCCTGCACGAACGCCCACACCAGGCCCTTGGCCCCGTGCTGCTTGGCCAGCTCGGTGAGCGCGTCGAGGTCTGAGCGGGTCAGCTCGCGGGCCCCGGCGTTGATGCCGCGTACGACGCCGCCTGAGGCCAGCGCGCCCGAGAACACCTTGAACTCACTGCTGCTCACTGCGTCGCCCAGGTCCTTGAGCTCCAGCCCGAAGCGCGTGTCGGGACGATCGGAGCCGAAGCGGCCCATCGCCTCGGCGTGGGTCATCCGCGGCCACGGCGGGGCGGGTACGTCGAACCCCGCCTGCGCGAACACGGCCCCGAGCGCGGCTTCGCTGGTCTCCAGCACGTCCTCCTCGTCCACGAACGCCATCTCGATGTCGAGCTGGGTGAACTCGGGGAGGCGGTCGGCGCGGGCGTCCTCGTCGCGGAAGCAGCGGACGATCTGGTAGTAGCGCTCGAAGCCCCCGATCATCAGCAGCTGCTTGAACAGCTGGGGCGACTGGGGCAGCGCGTAGAAGGAGCCGGCCGCGATCCGCGCCGGGACGAGGAAGTCGCGAGCTCCCTCGGGTGTGGAACGCGTGAGGAAGGGCGTCTCGATCTCCAGGAAGTCCCGGTCGTCCAGGACGTCGCGGATGATCTTGATCACGCGGTGGCGCAGGGCCAGCGCGTCCTGCATCGGCGCGCGGCGCAGGTCCAGCGAGCGGTAGCGCAGGCGTAGGTTCTCATCCACGGCGCCGTCCTCGTCGACCGGGAACGGAGGCGTCTCGGCGTCGGCGAGGATCTCCATGTCGGTGACGGCGATCTCGATCTCGCCGGTGGCGAGGTTGGGATTGACGTTCTCCGCCGCGCGCTTGTTGACCGTGCCCGCCGCCGTGATGACGTCCTCGGAGCGCAGCTTGTGCGCCTCCGCGTGGGCCGCGCCCGCGGTCGCGGGGTTGAATACCAGCTGAACGATCCCCGACCGCTCGCGCAGGTCGATGAAGATCAGGCCGCCGTGGTCGCGGCGGCGGTGCACCCAGCCTGAGACTCGCGCACCCGTGCCCGCGCGCTCGGCGTCGAGCTCTCCGGCCCAGCTGTCGCGGAAGGTGTTGGCGCGGGGCGCGTGGTTCACGCGACGCGGCCCCCGCGCAGGACCGCCGGAATCACCGCCGAGGGCTCGACCTCGATCTGGTCACCGGCCTCCATGTCCTTCAGGTTGGTCCGCATCTGGTCGTCGATGATCGCAACGTAGCGCGCGCCGAGGCGGTCCGCATGCTTGAGCTGGCCCTTGAGACTGCGGCCGGCCAGCTCCAGCTGCGCGGACAGCCCGGCCCGCCGCGCGTCGTTGGCGAGCTTGAAGGCCGCCTGGTGGGCCGGGACGGAGTCACGTGCCGCGATCGCGACGTAGAGGTCGACGATGTCGGCCGCGATCGGCAGCTCGGCGGCGGCCAGGAGCATGCGCTCCACGCCGGCAGCCCAGCCCACCCCGGGCGTGGGTGCGCCACCGAGCTGTTGAATGAGCCCGTCGTAGCGTCCGCCGCCGCCGACGGCCGACTGCGCGCCGAGCGCGTCGGAGGTGAACTCCCACAGGGTCCGGGCGTAGTAGTCCAGGCCGCGCACGAGCGTGGCGTCGAGGGCGTAGCTGACGCCGGCCTCGTCGAGCAACTCCTTCACACGCTCGAAGTGCTCGGCGTCGTCGGGGGCGAGACGGTTGAGCAGGAGCGGGGCCTCGCGCATCGTCTCCTGGGTGCGGCGATCATCGGCGTCGAAGGCCCGCATCGGGTTGAGGTCGATGCGCGCCACGACCTCCGGGGACAGTCCGTCCTCGTGCGCGTGGAGATAGGCGGCCAGTTCCTCGCGGTACTCGCGGCGCGTCTCGGCCGTGCCCAGGCTCGAGAGCCGCAGGTGCAGTTCCTTGACCCCCACCGCGTGCAGGAGGTCAGACAGCAGCACGATGAGCTCGGCATCGGTCTCCGGACCGGCCGCACCGATCGCCTCGGCGCCGACCTGCCAGAACTGGCGGTAGCGGCCCCGCTGGGGCGCCTCGGCGCGGAAGAAGGTCGACAGGTACCAGAGCTTCACCGGCTGGGGCTGCTTGTGCATGCCGTGCTCGAGGTAGGCGCGCGCCACCGGCGCGGTCCCCTCCGGGCGCAGCGTCAGCGACCGGCCGCCCCCGTCGTCGAAGCTGTACATCTCCTTCTGGACGATGTCGGTGGCCTCCCCCACCCCGCGGGCGAACAACTCGGTCGACTCGAAGGTGGGGGTCTCGATGCGGCCGTAGCCGGCGGCGCCGAGGATGCGCCGGGCGTGCAGCTCGAGCACGGCGCGCCGCGCCGCGTCGGGCGGGAGCACATCGAAGGTGCCTCTGGGGGCCTGGAGCGAGCTCATGGCTGCCCTACGGAGGCTAGTTGTGATGCGCGAGTTCGCGCAGGAACGGATTGGTGTCGCGCTCGACGCCCAGGGAGGTGAGGCCCATGTGGCCGGGGTACACGGTCGTCTCGGCCGGGTAGGCCTTCATCAGCGAATCGATCGACTGCAGCAGCGTGGGCCAATCGCCACCGGGGAGGTCGACGCGGCCGACGGAGCCCTGGAACAGGACGTCGCCGGAGAACAGGGCCTCGTGGGCCGTGGCGGCGTAGGCAACGTGGCCGGGGCTGTGGCCGGGCACGAAGGAGACCTCGAACTCCATGCCGGCCAACTCGAGCGTCTCGCCGCCCGCCACCGTCTCATCGGCGTCGTAGCTCTCGAAGGGGCCGAACCCGGGCAGGCGCATGTGGCCGTTGATGTCGGCCAGGATGTGGGTCTCGAGCTGAGGGCAGTACACGGGAGCCCCTGTGGCCCGCGCCACGGGCGCAACCGCGCCGACATGGTCGAAGTGCGTGTGGGTGAGCAGGATCGCCTCCACCGTGGTGATCCCGAGAGCCTCGAGCGCGCCGATGAGCCGCTCGGCCTCGTCGCCGGGGTCGATCATCACTGCCCGGTCAGCGTCGGGAAGCCGGACGATGTAGGCGTTCTCCTGCACCGGCCCGACCGTGAACATGCGCGCGTCGATCACTGCTGCTGCAGCTGCTTTCGCTGGTAGCGCCGGTACAGGTAGCCGTCGAGGTAATAGCCCGACGGGATGTAGAGCAGCATCGCCAGGATCGCGAACACCAGTGCGGGCAGGACGCGGAACTTGTTGGTGATCAGCAGGAAGACGAAGATGAACCCGGTGGCCAGCCCCGCCTTCTTGAGGGCGCCTTTCCACGTCGGCGGCTTGGGTGTCCGGGCCTGGGCACGCTTGGCCCGGTCCTGCTTCTTGCGCTCCTCCGGCGTCGGCGGCCGACCGGTGCGGCCGCGGACCTCGACGGTGCCGGCGGCGTTGCCGCGGTGCTTGGTCCGGCGCTTGCGCTTGGTCTGTGCCATCTGTGACTGAGAGCTTAGGGCACCCACGGGCATTATTGGCAGTTCCGACACTAATGCCGCGGGTGCCCTTACGCGCTGTGGGCGCGCCGGTGAAGGGCTTGCTCAATCGTCGCGTACCCACGGAGCGCAATGTCCGGGGGGAATTGATCGAAGGCGGCCTCGGGAGCAAGGCCGACGAGCTCCGCTCCCTCGAGGCGAGCGTGGCGGGCGACGGCCTCGACGACGGCGCGCAGCGGCGTGGCGCGATGGTCCTCGACGTTGGTGGAGACCTGGGCGAGGTCGGTGGCGGCCAGCCACAGGCCGATCGCGCGCACCCCGGCGAGGCCCTCGTCCCCTGATTCCCGGATGTGCGCAGCGATCTCCTTGGCTTGCTCAAGCGTCGCCGGCGGCGCGAGCTCGACGTTGAAGGCGACCAGCGGCGGCCGGGCGGCGACGAGCACCGCGCCGGCGGTGGGATGCAGGCGCGGCGGACCGAAGTCGGGCCGCAGCTCGCCGGCGTCGATCCGGCGCTGGAGCTCGGCGGGCCCGCCCCGCCGCAGCTCGGCGCGGGTGCGGCCGGCGGCCAGCAGGCCGTAGAGGAAGACGGGGACCTCGAGCTCGCTTCCGAGCCGATCGGCGAGGACCAGCGCCTCGGCGCACGCCGCACCCCGGTCCTCGTCGGAGAGGAAGATGATGGGCGCCACATCGATCGCGCCCACGCGCGGGTGCACGCCCGCGTGGGCGTCGATCTGGATCGACGCGACGGCCTCCGCCGCTCCGCGCACGACGGCCTGCGCGAGACCGCCGGGCTCACCGGCGAGGGTGTAGGCGCTGCGGTGGTGATCGACGTCGGAGTGGACGTCCAGCAGCGCGTCGCCGAAGGCCTGTCCGATCCGGTCGATGACGGCCCGGTCCTTGCCTTCGGAGACGTTGGGGTAGGCCAGGAGGGTCGTCAAGGGGGCCGGATCATATGTGGCGACTCACGAACGACCAGTCGATGACAAACCACAATCCGTGCGCCACCGTTTGGAGCGAAGTGGCCGCTATGCGTACGCCAGCGGGCAAACTCGGCGCTGCGATCGCGATTTGTTTCCGATTGGCTACTCGCCGCGTGGCTCGCGGCGCGTGCCGCGTGCCGCGTGCCTCGCCGAGCGCCTCGCGCCGCGCTGAGCGACCCTCCGACCTGGGAAAGGCGGCAAATCGCGTCCGGCTTGCTCAGGTTTCCCGCCCAAACCATGTGGGGGATGGAGAAGGTGACAAACCACGATCGGTCGTCGCGGTTTGCCCGCTGGACCTGGTTACAGCGACGATCTCGTTCCTCGCTTGGAGGGCGGCGGCAGGTGTGTCATCGATTGGTCGGTGAGGGGCGGTTCGGGAAGCGGGCCGACCAGGCCTCCACTGGGATCCGCGCTGCGTTGATCACGTAGGCCAGGGTGCGGTACCAACCGGCGGTGACGATGAGCTCCAGGAGCTGCTGGTCGGTGTGGCGCTCGGCGAGTTGTCCCCAGAGCTCGTCAGACACCGTGTTGGTGTCGTGAAGCTGGTCGGCAAGCCGGATGAGGAGCGCGTCGCCCTCTGACCAGCATGGGTCGTCCGCCCCTCCGATGGCGGTGGACGCCACCTGGTCGGTCGTGAGGCCGACGGTTGCCGCGAACGCGACCGCGTGGACGCCCCACTCGTATTCCGTCCCCGCGCGTGCGCACGTTCGGTGCAGGACGATTTCACGGTCGCGCGGCGGCACCAGACCGTGGTTGAGGATGCCCGAACCGAGTGGTCGCATCCGCGACATGAGCTGAGGATGGACGGCCAGCGTTCGGAACAGCGCCAGCGGCTCCACAGCCGCGCCGGGCGGCATCCAGCGCTTCAGCATTTCTCCTGTCTCCGGGTCGTAGGGCGGCTCAAGGGGCGTGATCCGAGCTGTCATATCCATCGCGTATGCTCCTTTCCGCTTCTAAAATCAAAGCAAGTGTGGGAGCGCGATGGTAGCTTCGAAATCCAAAGCACGCAAGCCCCCCGCCCCCGGAGTCCCGGTCCGCGGGTCCACCACCGGGCGACCGATCATGGCCCTGCTCGACCTGCTGGGTCGCCGTTGGGCCCTGCGTGTCCTGTGGGAGCTGCGCACCGGCGAGAGCCTCACCTTCCGCCACCTCCAGGCCCGTTGCGCCGAGGTCTCCTCCAGCGTGCTCAACGACCGCCTGCACGAACTGCGCGACGCCGGCATCGTCACCGCCCAGCCCAGCCACGGCTACTCGCTCACGCCCGAGGGCCTGCGACTGATCGATGACCTCGCACCCCTCGACGGCTGGGCCAAGCGATGGGCGCGCCGCACCGCCCGCGCCAAGGCCACATCCCCGGCCCCGCCGATAAACTCCGCCGCTCCCCGCCGGAGTAGCTCAGTCGGTTAGAGCAGCGGAATCATAATCCGCGTGTCGGGGGTTCGAGTCCCTCCTCCGGCATCAGTTCGTTTGCAACGGTGGCTGGCGTCCGGTGATTCGGGCGACAGGCCCCAGCAGGTGAAAGAGAGCGTGTTGAATGGTCGGTGGCGGCGTCGCGAGCACGGCGTGCTCGGAGGTGACTGGCCACACCGTCGCGACATCCAGCAGGCCGGGCATGCCTTTGGCGTTGACGCGGCCTTGCTGCGCAAAGGCGAAGTACAGCTCGTAGAAACGGTCGGTGCTGGTCAGCGCGGGTCGAAACTCAAACCGGACGCGCATCTCGTCGGCGCCGGCGTTGGCGAAGGTGTGCCTGGTCCCTCTGGGCACATCGATGGTGTCGCCCGCGCCGAGGACATGGCGGGCGCCGTCGATGTCAAACGCGGCGTCCCCGGCCAGCACCTCGAAACGTTCATCCTGATGAGGATGGACGTGCCGCACGCCGGCGAACCCGCCTGGCGAGAAGATGCCTTCAGCCGCGAACAGCTCGCCGTTGGAGTCAGATGACGTGACCAGGAAGATCAGCCGTTGCCCGGTCACCGGGTTCTCGATGACGTCGCCCGCGTGTGCCATTCTACCTCCGGTTAGTTAGGACACCTAAGCGAAGGATACCTAAGCAGTTGCCTGAGTCAATGCCCACCCCACGCCTACCCATCGGCCAGCTCCTCGTGCATCACCTCCGGGTCTTTCGCGAACAGCTGCTCGCCGCCGGCGAGCCCATCGCGCACGAGGCCGGGATCCGGCTGCGGCTGAGTCACCTCCATGTCTTCGGCAACATCAAGGCCGAAGGCACCCGGCTGACCGATCTCGCCGCCTGGGCCGGGATGGCCCGCCCCTCGATGGCCGAGCTCGTCGACGAGCTCGAAGCCGACGGGCTCCTCGAACGCCGACCCGACCCCAGCGACGGCCGCGCCAAGCTTGTTGTGCTGACCCCCGCCGGCTGGGACGCCATCCGCGCCGGGCGCGCCATCATCGCCGGCATCGAAGCCGACTACGCCCGCCGTATCGGAGCCGAACGATTCGAGGCGATGTGCCAGGCCCTGCAAGACCTCCTCGACGACCTCAACGGCGCACCCGTCCGCGGCGCACCCGAGCCCGAAGCGTCACATCAGCCCTAACCCACCGGACGCTCTGTTGTGGCGTCCGCCCCCGTCGGCCTTGTCGCAGAGGCCCAACGCTCTGCGAACAGAGGCGCCCAAGCTGGCAGGCCCTCGGTTTGACGAGGAGCAGGCACGTCGCGACCCTCGGGTCGAGACCCGCACCCGCAACCGCGTGTGTCCCGGAGCGGCCAGGTGTTCACCTCTTCTTCGGCAGGAGCATCGCGAGCGTCAGGTCCGGCGGCCGTCGTCGCCGCCCGGACCGGTGCGGCAACGACCTACTACCGCACCGGCGCCTCGCGAGCACGTCGCTCAGTGGAGGTTCTGGCCCCCGCGCTGGTCGGGAGGGCCGACCAGTCCGCCCTGGATCGGCATCAACGGCATCAGCGTTTCCTGAATGAAACGGTCAGCAACCTCCTGAGACTCATACGTCGCGACGATCAATACGCCACCATCGGTCACACAGGCAGCGTGGAAGGTTTCAGGGATGGACCCTCCGGCGGCCTCGGTGGCAGCGGCGAGCGTCGCCTGGTACTGCTCTTCGGTGCCACCTGGCCAGAAATGGGTCAGCAGATATGACATTGCGGTCCCTTCGTTGATTCGAGGGTCACCTCGGAACGGCTCCTCCCCGACTTCACACGCCGAATGGAGCAGCACAATCACACTCACCGGGGGCCCTCTTTCACTCGCCTCAAGCAGGGCGGTTATCGCGACGCTACTCGATTTCGCGTCTGGCGCCGGCGGGACGGTTCCGCGGCCCAAGGGGCACCAAAGCACCCCGACGGGCGGCAACCCGGGCACCCCAGCTCTGAGAATTCCCCCGGACGCACGAGAGTCGGTTAGTTTTGATCAAACTTCATCCACGACCGGGCACAGCTCTCGCTGTGGGAAAAGAGAAGGCACGATGGCCACATACCTGGCGTTTCACGAGGTTGACGACGTCAACCACTGGCTGAGCTCACCCAGACGCGACGAGGTGTTCGGACCCCTCGGAATCACCACGCGCACTTTCCAAGACCCGCAGGGCTCCAAGCGCGTTGGGATGATCGTCGAGATCCCCGACTTTGCCGCGTTTCAAGAGTTCATGCAGACCGATCCGGCGGCCGAAGCGATGAAGCATGACGGGGTCCACGCCGACACCCTCATGATTCTCGCCGAGGGATAGAACTTCGCGCACCGAGCGGGTGATCGCGTTACCCGTCCCGGTTGCGTTGTGCTTTCAGTCGATCTGCGACCACGGCGTGATCTGGGGCTGTGCTCGGGCGACAGCGCTGCGTGCGGAGCCACGGCCGAACGAGCGAATTGCGGTAACCAGCCGGCTCACCGCGTGAGCGTCCGAGCTGCCTGGCCAGCGCTGGGATAGCCCCGACGACCCCTGGTATAGCGAGCCATGTCTGGCGTTGGCTGATCCCGATGACCATCAGGGCCAGCGATCACCGCCAATGTAACCCCGGCGACCACACGACGAGTAGCGTCTGGCGATTTCCCCATAACTGTCAGTCCTCGAGTAGTGGTCAGGTCTTGAGCGGCACCTACCCCTGTGCGTCGTGATCCACCGCCGATGTACGCAGGCCCAGCGCGCGCGAGCGCCATCCCGGCCGCGTCTCACCCGGAACGCTCAGCGAGGCGGGCAGGGGTCGGGCGTATGGTTGAGGCGATGAGCGACGCAACGTTCCGCCCACCCGGCGAGGGAGAGCGGATCGCCGCCGGCGAGGGCTCGGCGATCGTGCTCAAGGCGACTGGCGATACGACCGGCGGGTCCTTCTTCATGTCCGAGACGACGATCGCTCCCGGATTCCCGGGCCCGCCACCGCACACGCACCGGCACCTGCACGACATGTTCTATGTGCTGGAGGGTGTCTTGACGATGCGCCTCGGGGAGGCGACCCACGAGGTGGCGGCGGGCAGCTTCGTCTGTGTCCCTCCCGGGATCGTCCATACGTTCAGCAACGCTGGCACAGCGCCCGCCCGGTTCTTGAACATGAATACGCCGTCGGGCTTTGAGCATTACATGCGAGAACTGGGGGAAGCAGCGCGACGCGGAGCGCTCACGCCCGAGGTGATGGGGCCGATCGCGTCGCGATACGACTTCCAGCCCGCCTAGGCGCAGCCCCGTCTCGGTCGTACGCCGGCCGCCGGTCTTGACCTAGTGAACGCTGAAATGCCGGGTGACGGCATGGACGTCCAGGAGCCCGAGGACCAGCAGTGCAACAGCAACCAAGCCCACGAGGGCCAGCGCCACGACGAGGAACGGCGCGACGCCGTACAGGCCGCGTCTCCACTGCCGATGGCGACGCCGGCCGGGCTCCTTGAACACCGAAAGCGGCTTGGACGCCATTCGAGAGCCGATCTTAGGAGGTCGCCGGTCGGCGGCCCCACGACGTCGATGTCAGCAGGAGGTATCTCGATCACGCCGGGCCGGCACCAAGCCCGCGCCTCGGACCCCATTCGCCGAGTCGACAGGGGAGCGTCGACCGCAACGAGCCGAGGTTGACCCGGGTTGGCTTATCCAGGAGCGCTCATCGAATAGGGGTTAGGCTTGCGGACCATGCTCGGGTTCCTCACACGGCCGATCCGATCGGTGCTCGGCGTGACCGAGCGCGACGTGGTCGAATCAGTGAACGAGACGCGCGACGTCGAGGCCGACTTGCTCGGCGCGGTTCATGCGATTGAAAGCGCCACCGATTCGATCGAGCGACACGTCGAGGTCATCGAGACCCTCGCGACGTCTGTCGATCCGCTGCGGGCCTCTGTGGACCGCCTGACGGACACGATGCAAGAGCTGGTGGCGATGATGGCTCCGATCGGAGCGGCCGAACACGAGATGCAACGCGCCGGGCGCTTCTTTGGTCGACACCGCCACGCCGATCGGCCGGCGGACGAAGGCTCCGTAGAGCCGTAGACGCGTAGATCTTCACCCGGATCGGACGATGCGCGGGGGCGCCTCAACGCGATCCTCAACGCGATAGCTCCACAGCTAGCGACCCCCGGAGACCGAGATGACGACGATCGAGCAGCCCATGCCGAAAGCCGCGTCGCACAGCAGCAGTCGGTTGTGGTTGGCCCCGCGCCCGCCGCAAGGCGTCCCCTCGCCGTCTCCAACGCCCAGGGGCTAACCCTCGTGCCCCGACCAACCAGCCTGCGGAGACACTGGATGTTGAGGGCGGCGCTCGCCGCCACTTGCGTGGTCTTCTGCGCGGCGTGTGGAACAGGCGCTGCATCGAGCGTCAGCAGCAGCCTCAGCGGCAGCATCACGCGGACAAGGACCGCGACCCTGACCACGCCGTCACAGTCAGGATCACGCACGACGTCGGCGTCGACCTCCCAGGAAGCCAAGGCCGCAACCTCCACCAGCACGACCAAGACGTCCTCGCAAACGAAGACGGTGACCACCACGAAATCCCCGACGACGTCGAAGGGCACGACGACGTCGAAAGGCACGACGAGCTCCACCACGGCGCATACCACAACCGTCACCACGTCCGCACCAGCGGCGGTGACGACGACGACGACAACCTCCACCAATCACGCGGCCGCTGCCGCCGCCGCGGCAGCGGCAGCCGCCAAGGCCGCGAAGAAGAAGGGCTCCTCAGAGTCGAGCTCAACAACGTCAAGCTCCGCATCACCGAGTCCCACGACGGCCAGCGCCACGACGCCAAGCTCCTCCGGAGGGGGTCTCCCGGGCTGGGCGTGGGGGCTCATCGGCGCTGCCGTGGCGGCGCTCGTCATCTGGGGCATCGTCGCCATCCGCCGGCGCCAAAAGCCCCCTCGGCCGTCTTCCACAGCGGACGCGCCCTCGGTGGAAGGCGACCCGCAGCACGAGGACACCGACCACGACCCTCCCGGCTCAGACCCGGGGGGCTCGCCGCCGCCTTAGGACGGGTCCGCCGCCCACGAAGCAGCGGCTACATGAACGCTCGGCCGGTGCAGGTCGCGCTGCCGCCAATTCAGGCCCTCCTCCCGCGGCACGGATCTCACACGGCAAGGGCACCGCGCGCAACAGCGCAGTCGGCCCCCGCGTCGCTGGTTGCCGGCAACGACGCGGACACTCCTTACGATGCCGAGGCGGAGGCGGCGTCGCGCTCGATCTCGGCGTTGTCGGCCTTCATCTCCTTCTGCTCGAGCTTGGCCGCGCGCTTCATCGACCTTTCGACCTTGGCGCCCATGTCCGAGACGGCGACCACGACCAGGCCAGCCGTGCCCGCGTCCAGATGCTCGCCCAACTCTTTGAGATCGTGACGACTCATCCCCGCCGCGGCATGACCAGCCACCGCGCCCAGGACCGCGCCGCCGGCAGTCGTCGCCGCAAGCAACCCGCCTCCGACCGCCGCGAACGGGAAGAGCACGACCACCAGCCCGGTGGCCAGCCCGACTCCGCCGCCGAGAACACCGCCGACCCGCGTCGGCGTCTCATGCTTCTTGACGATCTTGACTTTGCCGTCGTCGCGACGCTCGATGACGGCCGCGTCCCAGGCATCGATCAAGCCCGCCTCGGAATGAAGGTCATGCACCAGCTGATAGTCGGCTTCGGCGTCCTCGACGCTGTCATAGACCCCAACGAACGCCACCAGCGTGTCAATCGCCATCAACCATCTCCTGTCTCCGTCTGCGGCGTGCGCCAGTGAGCCTGCGCGGCGCGCGCCGTCGACTCCGATCGTCGTCTTGCCGACATCCTCTCCGGCCGATGGGTGCGCGCACGTCACCCGTATAGGGTGAAATGCCGGCAACTCCCTGGCGCTAATCGGCCCACCAGTCGCGCCGGCCCTCGACGTCCTCGCGCGGTGCCGCGCCGAGATTAGGCGCGCCGATGACGAGGATCTCGAGGCCCTCGGGCCCGGCCTCGTAGCCGCGCCACGCACCGGGCGAGACGCGCACCGCGTCCCATTGCCGGAGCTCGACGATCTCCTCGTCGACCTTCATCCGCCCGGTCCCGCCCACGACCACGTACACCTCCTCCTGGGTCTTGTGCGTGTGGCCGTAGGGAAAGCGGTAGCCGGGCGGGACGCGCTGGTAGCTCAGGCCGGACTTCTCGAGCTCGAGTGCGCCGGTCGCCAAGCGAAACTCAAGTTCCGGCGCGCCGTCAAACCTGGACCCGACGTCCTCCAGGTCCTCCTTGAGGTTCCTGAGCGTGAACGGCACCGCCCAATCCTATGGCACCCCTTGGCTCAGGTCGCCGATCTCATGTGTCAAGCGCTGCGGCGTCACAGCACGACGCGAACGCACGGCAGCCGGCATACGTCGGCCACCGTGGGCGATGATTCGCCGGCATGGAGTTGACCGAGGAGTACGAATGGGAGGGGCGTCGTATCCGGTGGAGCCGTCTTGGTCGCGGACCCGCGGCCGTCTTCTGTCACGGGACACCGTGGTCCTCCCGGCTGTGGGCACCGTTTGCCGAGGCACTGTGCTCGCGGTACACCACCTATCTGTGGGACATGCCCGGCTACGGCTCATCGCGCCCCGGGCCTGACGGCCGTGTCTCGCTCGATGTGCAGGGGCAGGTGTTCGCCGAACTGCTGCGCTACTGGGAGGTCGACTCGCCGCACGTGATCACCCACGACTATGGAGGCGCGGTCGCGCTGCGGGCCCACCTACTCCACAGCGCCCGCTACGCGTCGCTCGCGCTGGTCGATGTCGTCGCGCTGGCACCGTGGGGCTCAGACTTCTTTCGCCTCGTGCACGAGCATGTCGACGTTTTCGACGCTCTCCCTGCCGCGGTTCACGAGGGCGCCGTCCGTGCCTACGTCGCCGGCGCCAGCCACACAGGCCTGACCCCGGCGCAAGCGGACATGCTCGTGGCACCGTGGCTAGGACCTGACGGTCAGCACGCGTTCTATCGCCAGATCGCCCAGGCCGATCAGACCTACACCGACGAGATCCAGTCGCGCTACCCCGAGCTTGACCTTCCCGTCCTGATCGTCTGGGGCCAGGACGACACCTGGATCCCCGTCGACCGTGCTCACCGACTCGCCGATGTCATTCCTGACTCTCGCCTGGAGCTCATCAACGCCGCCGGGCACCTGGTCCAAATCGACCAACCTGTATCCCTGGCCACGACGCTGGATGACTGGCTCACGACCCAGCACCGCCCGCCCGACTCGTCCCGCTGATGGATTGCCTCAGCGCAGGAAGGCCGCTGCGGCGGAAACGCGCCGTTCGCGGCTGGGATCCGATTCGGAGCTAGGCCTCGGTGTCGGGCCCAACCGACGGCTTCGCGGCGGCACCGGCGCGGCGCCTCCCGGTGCGTCTCGCTGCCCGATGTCCGCGCCGCTCGAGGTCCGAGTGAAGCTCCTTGATCCGGTCGAAGATGTAATCGGCCGCCTCTTGACGCTGGTCTCGTGTCGTCTCTGGAACAACATCGAATTTGAACGGCGCTCCATATTTGACTGTCACCTTCGGAAATTGCATTCGCTTCCAATTGCGAACCTTATGAGAGCCAAGGATCGCGACCGGCACCACGGGAGCCCCGGACTCGAGTGCGAGCCGGCCGACACCCGGCTTTGCCGACGCCGCCAACTTCCCGGTCCGAGATCGGGTGCCCTCGCAATACATCACCATCGCACCACCGCGATCGAGGATTCCGAACGCCGTGGTGAACGCCTCCTCATCCTGGTCTCCGCGACGAACGGGAAACACCCCGCCGTGGCTGTAGATCCAGCTCATCGGGCCGGAGCCGAACAGCTGAGACTTAGCCATGAACTGGATCCGGCGTCGAATAAACGCTGCCGTAAAGAAGTGATCCATGTTCGAGGCGTGGTTCGGCGCGAGGATCAGTGGTCCCGCCGGGACATTGCCGCTGTCGATACCTTGTGCACGAAACGTTGTCAGGGCAAGAAGTACGGTGACCGCACGGACAACTTCGTACGTCGTGCCCGGCGGCCCGCCGCGAGTACGTTTGTGAAATGTGTCGAAATACTCCTTGGGCCGCTCGTCCTTGTAGACGGGTGACTTGAGGTCGACATCCGGCATCCTGCGCGAGCTTATCTCCTCGCTGCGGTCCCAACCCGACCCCTTCGTTCGCCCGGCTGAGCTAGACGATCCGGGCGACGCTGGCGGCGAACCGCGAACGCGGCTGTGACCCGTATAGCCTGACCAGGCGCGGCCGTCGTGGATCGCGGTCGTGACTGACCAGGGCCGACTTCCGGCCACGGCAGACCCATCATTGAGAGGATTCCGGTAATGCCCTCCCACGTAGCGACTCCCTTTCGGGTGGTGATGACGGTCGCTTCGCCGGTGGTCCGGGGATGGGGTCGTCTCGAGGTCTCGGGTCTTGAGCAGTTGCCGCGCTCTGGCCCGACACTGCTCGCCGGCAACCACGATTCATGGTGGGACCCGGTCGTGATCGGGATCGCCGCCGTTGAGCGACGCCAGATCCAAGCGCTGGCGAAGTCATCGCTATGGAAGAACGCGCTGCTGGCGAAGGTTCTCGACGGGATGGGACAAATCCCCATCGGGCGGGGCACGGGCGATGTTGCAGCCCTCGAACGGGCAACCTTCGAGCTCCGAGCGGGTGCCTGCGTCGGCATATTCCTTGAAGGCACCCGGACAGGCGGGCGGCAGCTACGCGCCCGAAGCGGGTTTGGACGCCTCGCGCAAGCCGTGCCTGAGGCACAAATCGTCTGCTGCGCGGTCGAGGACACGGTTGAGCTCGTCCGCTTCCCGCGGCGTCCCCGGCTGCGCGTCCGGTTCTTCCGGCCCACCCGTGGGGGCCTCGCGGCCGATGAAAGCCCAAGCGATTTCACGGCCCGGCTGCTCGACGAGATCCGCGCCGCGACGCCTCCGGTTGCGTACGGACGGCGGCCCGGGCGTACCGCGCCGGCGTAGCCCCGGGGCCGCTGCCGGGGCCGTGCGTCTGGACCGATCGCTGACCGGTGTGCCGCCGACCTGCTACATGATGTACTGCGGATCTTTCAGCGAGGCTCTCCGATCGGCGGGACTCGCCGACGCTCCCCTAGCGGTCTGCCGAAGGGTCGGGGCCGTAGCGCGCTCAGGCCGACACGCCGCGATTAAGCCCAGCAAGGAATGACTCGAGGAGATTGTGATGGCAGCCAAACACAAGGTGACCGTGTCCATACAACCGACGAACCACCGGCTCAGTACCGCCGAACGACGCGCGGCCAGCATCGCGTCGCTCTCCACCCAACAGGCCGAGCTCAAGAAAGAAGCTGCGGACCGCCGCGTCCAGCGCGCTAACAAGAGCGCTGCAGACGCACTCACGGCCTAGCGCGACTAGGGCAGGTGGGTCGCACCGCCCAGCCGCTGTCGCACACCGCGTCGACTCGGCGCTGTGCTCGGCCTTCTCATAAGTCGGGCTTATGAGTCTCGACATCAATCCGTCTTGGACTTCTGAAAGGACCGAGTCGATGATGTGTGGCGAAGTACCTCTCCTCCCTCGAGCGCGCCCCGAGTCCGGCCTCATATCCCGCCGGTACCGGGGCGTTCTCACTTAAGACTTCGCCCAGGCCGCAGCGAGCCTCGGAGCTGGTGTGAGCTACACGAAGGACCCACGCGTGGACGGCTACATCGGCGGTTTGCCGCCGTGGCAGCAGGCGATTTGCCAGCACGTGCGTGACCTGGTGCACGCTGCGGATCCTGAGGTCCAGGAGACGATCAAGCGCAGGGTGCAGCCGTACTTCGTGCTCAAGGGCAATATCTGCGCGTTGCTGGCCACAAAGGACCACGTCAACGTCTTTCTCTATGACGGCGCGATCGTCCCTGATCCGGCACACATCATCACCGGCGGCCTTGGCAACAAGACCGCGCGGACCGTCGCGATCTACGAGAACGAAGTGATCAACGACACGGCCTTGGCGGCCATGTTCGGCCAGATCATCGCCAATAATCGCGCCGGTGGCTGGCGCAAGGTCAAGGCCGGCCGAGATGACCGCTGACGCCACCATCGACGCGACTGGTCGAGTCGTCATTACGGGTGAACGTCAGTCGACTGCCGCGGCCAGCTCCGCGGCGGCAGAGACGACCTCGGCGACCAGCGTGGCCAAGTCGCTCTCGGTGGTGCCGGGGTGGAGGATGCAGGCGCGCAGGGTCTCGCGTCCGTCGTAGACGGTGCCGGTGACGAAGGCCCGGCCGCGCGCTTGGACAGCCTCGGGCAGTACGCGGTTGACGGCTTCGACTCGCTCCGGCGAGCAATGCTCCGGCTGCGCGCGGAAGGCCACGATCGACGTCTGCGGCGGGCAGGCCAGCTCGAGCGTGGGCTCGGCCTCGACCAGTCCGGCCAGCTCCCGGGCGAGCGCGTTCGCGCGGATGATCTGCTCGACGGCGCCGTTACGGCCCCGGGCGGCGAGCGTGGCCCAGGTCTTGAGGGCCCGGAAGGGCCGTGTCTGCTCGAGGCCGTACTCGGCGAAGGTCCCCACCTCCGCCCCCGCGCCCTGGCGCAGATAGGGCGGGACGACACTGAACGCGTCGCGCAGGTCCGCAGCGCGGCGCACCAGCACGCAGCCGGCGTCCACCGGAACGCCCAGCCACTTGTGCGGGTCGAGGGTCAGCGAATCGGCGCGCTCCATGCCGCGGTAGCGAACGGCCAGCGCCGGGTCCAGCACTCCAAACGCGCCGTAGGCCCCGTCGACGTGAAACCACAGCCGTTCGGCGGCGGCGATCTCAGCGAGCGCGTCGAGCGGATCGATCGCGCCGCTGTTCACCGTTCCCGCCGAGCCCACCAACAGCGCCGGCGTCGCGCCTGCGGCGCGGTCGGCCGCAATCGAGACTCGCAACGCGTCCCCGTCGAGATGTCCGCCGGCGAGCGGCACCGGTCGGATGCAGTCGGTCCCGAAGCCGAGCAGCTCGAGTGCGCGCGGCACGCAGCTGTGTGCCTCGGAGGGCACGTACGCCACCAGGCGCGGTCCGCTCACGAGCCCAGCCCGGCGTACGTCCCGGCCCGCGGCCGAGCAGGCACGGCTGCGGGCCCCCGCCAGGCAGACGATCGTCGCCGCCGACGCTCCGCTGGTGAGCAGGCCGGCGCCTGGCGCGTGTGGGTATCCGACGAGCTCGGCCAGCCAGCGCACGACTGTGCGCTCGAGGTGAACGTCGGCATGGTCGCCCGTCACCACGCTCGGATTCATCGCGGCCGCCACCAGGGATGCCAGCACACCGGCCAACGCAGGCGGCGAGTTGACCCAGCCGAAGAAGGCCGGGTGCCCATTGCCCATCGCATGCGGCAGTACGTCGGCGGTCATCGTCTCGCCCAGCACGTCCAGCCCGGTCGGGCCGTCCGGCAGCGGCAGTTCAAGCAGCGCCGTCCGCAGACCGTCGGGCAGCGGCCGCCACACCGGCCCATCCGGCAGTCCCTCCAGGTGGTCTGCCACAGCATCGATCAGGGCGTGGCCGGCACTCCGGAACTCGTCGAGGTCGCCGGTGCCGAGCCCGCGGGAAGCCATTTCACCCACCGCCGCAGCATAGGTCTCGATCGTGAGCAAGTCTCCCCGCGCCGCGACGCTGTTGCGAGCCGGGGCGTCGGATCGCGTGAACACCGAGTGCCGTTCATCATTCGCGCTCATGCGTGCGAGATCAGGATGGACCCTCGCGGCCACGCTGGCATCAGTCGCTGTCTGCCTTTGCGCGTCGGGAGGCGTGACGGCGCGCGAGGACCCGTCTGGCGCTGCCTCCGCGTCGGGGTTGCCGATTCGTCTGGGTCAGGCCGTCCGGTTCCCGGTGTTGGGGGGCGATGCCGAGCATCCGGTGTTGGCGATGAACGCGTCGGGGCGCTTTCTCATCGCCTATCCGCAGAACGACCCGTTCGGATCGTTCGGAATGTTGGTGGGCCGTACGAGGTCCGGTCGCATCCCGGTCGGACAGGTTCTCCGTCTCGGCACGAGGTCTGACATCTCACCCCTGGAGCCCGCGGTCGCTGCTGACGGACGGGTGGCGCTCGGTTGGTCGGTGCGGCGCCAGCTACAACCGGCGAACCGGGTGGCCTTCGGTCAGGACCTGGCTGAGCGCGCCCCCGGCGCCGGCGCGCGATGGGCCGTCCGCAGCGCCCTGGCACCGATCACCAGTCACGACCCCGACGACGCCTCCCCCGCGCCCAGCATCGCCTTTGACGCCGGTGACCGGGTGTTGGAAGACTGGACAGCGCAGACGCGATCGACCGCCACCCTCGTGCTGGCGCGGCAGACCGTCGTCGGTGGACCGCTCCGCGACAGCACGGTGCTGCGCACGCACGGATACACGACGATTCAGCCGGCCGGTCTAGCCGTCGACGGTGCCGGGAACCCAATCGTCGCCCTCTCGCTGTCGCCGCCAGCCAACGCCTCACCGTCGTCGCGGTCGGCCCGGCCTGCCCAGGATTCCGCGGTGGCCCTTACCGCGAGCTCGCGCCGGCATCTCGGAGCGCCGCAGCTGCTGCGCCGCGGCTGCGACGTTGAGAGCTTGGCGGCCGTCTCCTCCGGGCAGGCGGCGGTCGCGATGCTCTGCGATGCCGGGCGCAGCGGCACCCAGTTGTGGGTCAGCGAGCGCGCGCCGCATGAGCTCTTCCAACGGGCCATGCGCGTCTCCGGCCGTGGCGCTCAGGCGCTGTCACCGTCAGTCAGCATCGCCGCCGACGGACGGGTGTGCCTTGCCTGGGACCGCGCCGTCGGCACCGCCAAGCACTACGACGCCAACATCGTCCGCACCGAGGGCGATTGTGCGGCGCCGGGCAGTCGGTTCCCGGCGCCCAACTGGCAGACCGGCCCCTACCCGACCCAGCTCAACGGGCCGCAGCTCCTCGCCGGGCCGTCCGGGCCGACCCTCGCTCGCGGCGATGGAGACGGTCGGGTGGTCCTGCAGCGCCTCCTGCCCGGGGGTCAGCTGGGTCCTGTCGCCGCGCTCAGCGGACCCCAGGTGCGCAACCAGACGCTCGCCGTCGACGCCCGCGGCCACGGCATCGGCATCTGGGATGCGAGCGTCGGGCACAAGAACCGCCCGGAGGCCCGCGGCTTCACCCTCCCCTAGCGCCAGTGTCAGCTGGGATCGCTCACGCACGTGTGCGCCGCTCTGCTCGGGATCCTGTGGCTGCGAGCCCCGAGCCGCTCAAGCCAGAACGAGGTTCAGCGGCCAGGATATTCGGGCCGGCCGACCACCTGATCGCCGCCCAGTTCGTCGATAGGCTCGGGCACATGCGCACGCCCGAGAGCGCGTCGTCGTGAGCCTGCCCGCGCGGATCAGCGCCGTTACGCTCGTCTGCCGCGACGTCGACCGGATGGCCGCGTTCTACAGGCAGTTCGGCTGGCCCGAAGCGTCAACAAGCGTTCCCGCGCACGTTGTCTATCAGTGCACCAACGGCGTCGTGCTCTCGCTGTTCTCAGAGGCCGTATTCGACTGCGACGGCGCGCCGGCACCGACCGGGTTTCGCGGCGTAACGATCACGATCGCCTGCGAGAACGAGGCACATGTCGCCGGCGCACACGACGAGATCCGTGGCTTTGACGACCTGGGCTCCTTTGATGAGGAGATTTCGCGCTCGGGCTTTGGCTGCGGGTTCTCGTTCTCTGACCCGGAACGCAACGTCTGGGACGTCGCTCACAAGTATGGCTCGGAGATCGACCACCGGGGTGGCTACTTGTACCCCTGAGCCTGAGCCGTTACGTACCTTCGGCTCGTGTCATCTATCCCAGGAAGGAAGCAGCCCATGGCCTCACTGGTTCTCAAGATGTCTGTCTCCCTCGACGGCTACGTCGCACCAACTGACGGGAGCACTGACTGGATCGCTGCGGGAGGCTCCGATGATGCCCTCAGTTGGACTGTCGAGACCGTGAGCAACGCCGGCGCGCACCTCATCGGTGCCGCCACCTACGTGGCGTGGGCCACCTACTGGCCCAGCGCCACCGGGCCGTTCGCCAAGCCGATGAACGAGATCCCCAAGGTCGTGTTCTCGGACACGCTCGCGTCCGCCGACTGGGGCGAGACGACGATCGCCACCGGCGACCTGGCCGAAGCCATCACGCGACTCAAGCAGGAGCGCTCCGACGGATACCTGCTCGCCCACGGCGGAACACGGTTCGCCCGATCGCTGGTCGAGACCGGCTTGATCGACGAGTACCGCCTCGTCATCCACCCGGCCATCCTCGGTGCGGGCGAGCGGCTCTTCCTCGCGCCGCTCACCATCGAGCCGATCAGCACCACCGTCTTCAGCGGCGGAGGCGTCGCGCACGTCTTTGCGGCGCAACCTGTGAGGGCTTTCTCCGGTTGACCGTGGAGGAACGCGGTCACCGAAGGTCGACGCCCCAGCCCATCAGGGCCTCGACTTTCGTCGCGCTTGCCATCGATCACGTCGAGCAGTCCGCCGCGCACGACGCTGAGCCCTGAGCTCCCGTTCCTTGACCTCGGCCTCCGCGTAGGACTCTCTGACGAGCTGCTTCCCGCCCGACCAGCCAAACACCCACGAGACGAGCACTATCGCGAACACGACGTCCCACGCGGAGATGATCAGCTGCTGCGCGAGGGAATAGGCCGCGGCGTTGGCGCTGCTCGTGGTGCTGTCCAGGACCGCGACGTTGAAGGCCTGATTGACGCCCGCGCCGCCCGGCGTCACCGACAGCGCGTTGGAGATCGAGTTGGACGCGCTGACGGCGAGGACCGAGTGGAAGCTGACGGGGATCGAGTACGCGGCCATGAAAACGGCGACGATCCCCAGCCGCGCCAGATAGCTTCCGAGCTCGGGAAGGGCGACGCCGGTCAAGAATCGTCGTGGCTGACCGAGGATCGCGCCGCCGGTCTTGACCTGCTCGCGGAGTTTGGTCGCCCGAGCCCAGAAAAAGCGCGCCAGCAGCAGCAGCAGCACGACCCCGCCGAGTGCGATGAGGGCGCTGGCGACTGGATGCTCGGCCAGGAAGCCCAGCTTGATCGAGAGCGAGCCGGCGACGGTCGCGAACAGATACAGGTAGGCGGCAACGTTGAAGACCGAGAACGGGATCTTCTGCACGATGAATCCCGACAACACGACCGCGAACGTCGCACTCGCGATCAACGTCGTGAACATCAGCAGCATCACCAGCGAGCCGATGTTCGCCGGCAGGAAGCTATTGAGCGCGACCGCGACCGCGTACGAGGCCAGGACCGGGCGGAACGGGAGGTCCGTGTCCGGAAAGGCGGCGCGAAGGATCGTCAGCCAGGCCAGCGCCACCAACACGGTCTGCAGGGTGCTGAGCACGATTCCGCCGGCGATCGCGTAAGCGGGCACCGCTCGCAGCTGATCGAAGAAGTCACGGATCCAGTCGGAGACCGGGACTCCGAGCTGATCGAGGATGAACAGAAGAAGCGCCACTGCCGCCAGCCACACGACGATCCGCAGAGCGCGGCGCAGAACTGGCTCGGTGTCGTCGGTGCGAGGCTGGGTCGCTTCCACGCGCACATCATCCCGGCCGACGCGGTCAAGATGGCGGTAGCTCCGGCTGGATCTGGGCGGATCGGTGGCGTCAGGCGCGCGTGTCGGCGCGGAGGCCGACCAGCTCCGCGCTCCGTTCCCAGAGGCTCTGGGCGAGACTGTTGTCCTGAGCCTGGGTGCTGGGGGCGACTGCCTTCTCATCTTCGATGTACTGGCCGGAGAGTTCAGCGGCGTCGTCGGAGAGCGCCAGCCAGACCAGCGACCGGGCACCGCGGTCCGGGGACCGGAAGAACGGCGCGCCGAGCGTGGCGACCGCCTTCCAGATCCCGTCTTCGTTCTTGGCGAAGCCCGTGCGCACCACGCCGGGGTGAAAGCAGTTGGCGTGCAACTCCGGCGCGCGCTTGGCCAGCTCTCGCGTGAACAGGATGTTGCACAGCTTCGAAGTGCCGTACACGCGGGCGGAATAGGACCGCAGCGACTGGAGGTCGTCGAGATCCAGGCGACCGGACCGGTGCGCGCCCGACGCCGTGGTCACGACGCGGCCGCCGGCAAGGCGATCGCGCAGCAGATTCGTGAGCAGAAACGGCGCGAGGTGGTTCAGAGCGAAGGTCTGCTCAAAGCCCTCAGAGGTCTCCTTGCGCGAGGCGAACAGTGCCCCCGCATTGTTGGCCAGGACGTCGACGCGCCCGTAGCGCCCGCTGATCTCCTCGGCCAGCACCCTGACGTTGGACATCAGCGCCAAGTCGGCCACCAGCGCGTCGACACGTACCCCGGCGGCGGCGAAGCTGGCCTCTTCAGCGACTGACTTGACGCGTTCGGGATCGCGTCCCACGAGTACGACGTCGGCTCCTCGCCGGGCGAGTTCGATCGCGGCAGCTCGCCCAATACCCCGAGTGGCGCCGGTCAGGACGACGACGGTCACACAGCGACCTTACCGTGGGTCCAAACCCACACACTCACGCAACGGACACCTGGTCCGCCGCCACCAGGACGCTCTAGAGCGGCGACCAGGTCGCGTCTTCGAGGACGCGCACGTCGTCGGCTAGGCCGTGCACCCGGGCGCCCGACTCGACTTGCGCCTCCTGGATGTGGACTGTGCCGGTGGCCTCGACTTCGACGCCTTCGAACTCCGCCGGCCACCGGCGGAGGCTACCGACGTAGACCGGCAGCTCGCCGGGCACCAGGATCAGCGCGCCAGCCGCTCCCGTCCGGGCGGTGCCTCGGACAGTCATGGTTCGTACCCCGGGACTCTGGCTCTCTGGGCTGGACACTCCTCCGCTCACGTTAGACCCGTCGTCCCGACGGCGTCAAACCACGCGTCACGGGTGGTACGTTGACGACGTGGGCGTCGCAAGTCGGAGACCCGGTCCAGAGGCTGCTCAACCCCCCGCCGCTACGCGCAGCGCCGGGCCCGAGCCAATCGTGATCCGGGAGCTGACCGGACTGCATCGCGACCCGGCGACCGCGCAGATGCTGCAGCGCGCTGCCGGCAATCGCGCTACTGCCCGTCTGCTCGCGCGCCGGCCGACGACGGCGCCGCGGGTGAAGCTGGCACGACTTGGCCAGCGGCTCGATGTCCCGCTCGACCCGACCGCCCAGCAGCCGGCGTTCGGGGAGGACACAGGCAAGCAGCGGCGGTGGAGCCGGGGCCAGTACGAGGCGATGTGGGAGGCCGAGCAGGGCACGAAGCTGACGGCCGCCGACGAGAACACGATCGAGGCCGGCTGCATCGGCATCACGGAGAACAATCTCGGCCTGCTCGACCGGCCGTTCCTGGCGGAGGCGTACTCGACGTTCGCCAAGGCCCACAGCGTCGCGGAGAGCCGCAACGGCGCCGAGGGCCGGTTCGCCCCGCGGCCATGGGTCGTCTTCGCCGTGCACTTCTGGTCCAACCAGGACCCTGACGAGGAGAAGCGCAAGCACACGGACCCCTCCGCGTTCCTGCCCGACGGCGACGGCAGGGTGGACATGACCGGCTACAAGTTCCTCCGGCAGCCCGGCTTTACCAACTTCGACTTCGCTTTCTGGGACGACGCCAGCAACTCTCACTGGCACGCCAACCACTGCGACGCGGCCCGCAAGGACTGCAAGGTCGACAATGACATGCAGGTCTTCCAGAGCACCCGCGAGGTGTTCTCGGCGACGTTTGCGGGCCCCGACGGCGCGACCCGCTACGAGTACCCCGACTTCGACCGCGAGGTGTTCGCCGTCGAGCGCGCCCGCCATTACGACCCGAGCCGCGCCACCAAGCGGGGCCTGACCGCGCCGATCCTGATGGGGCCCGACGGCGCCCCCGATCCTGTGTTCCAGAAGATCTTCGACCGCAAGCTCAAGCTCCAGAAAGGCGCCCGGGGCAGGCACGTCAAGGTGATCCAGCAGGCGCTCGTCGATCAGGGCGGCTACGACCTGGGTACCTTCGGACCCAACAGCGACGGCGTGGACAGCGTGTTCGGCTCCAAGACCGCCGATGCGATCAAGAAGTTCAAGGTCGACTTCAACCTGTTCGGGCCTGCCTCGAGCGACATCGACAGGGGCGTGATCGCCGAGCTCGACAATCTGAACACGGTCCCGTTCTGACCGAATACCCCTGCGGGCCGGGCGCAGCAGTCCAGTTAGAGCGGCACGGACTCGCTAGAAGACGAAGGGAATGAGCATCTTCGTGGTGGCCTGGTATGCCGGATAGGCCGTGGGGAATGTCGCGGTGAGGTTCTTCTCCTCCACGGACGCTGAGTAGTAGAAGTACACACCCAGGATCGCGACGATGATCACGCCAATCAGGTTGGTCGCGAGCGCCGTGCCCAATACGCCGGCCAGCAGCCCCGAGTAGATCGGATGGCGGACGAACCGGTAAGGGCCCGAGGTGATGAGCTCCGGCTCGGCCTTCTGGGTCATCGGCATCCCCCAGTTGCGCCCAAGGTGGACGCGAGCCCAGATCGCGACCGCGATCCCGGCCGCGAAGACCACGGCCCCGATCGCGCCAAGGATCGGACTGCTGACTGCCAAGCTCCCGCCGCGGAACACGCGGACGACCACAACGACCGACAGGGCGGTCAGGCCGTTGAGGGGGACCCGCCGCCGGCTGGCTCTGCCCTCCTTGACGGCAAAGGCGGACACCACCCAATAGACCCAGAACAGCACCCACGCGATGTCGATAGCGATCCTAAGCGCGTGCATGTCCGTCGACGAGCATCTCCTGGTGGATGGCCCCGACAAGCGTACGACTCCAGGCAGCCGAACCCGGCCGCTGAGGGTGTCTCAATCACCAACCTTGGCTGGGATGGTGTGTAGATTGCGCGCGGGATCGCGAACGCGGTCGCCCGGCAAGGGACAGGAGGCGCGTGGTGGCGCAGAGCAGCGACAACGAGGCTGAACGGCGACGTTGGAACGACGAGTATTGGGCCTCGGTGTGGCCTCGGCGTGAGCAGCTGACCGGCGCTGTGACCGAGATGCTCCTGGACGCCGTCGGACTCGTTGCCGGCGAGCAGGTCCTCGATATCGGGAGCGGTGGTGGCACCGCCGCGCTCGCAGCCGCCGAGCGGGTCGGCGCGACGGGGTCCGTGCTGGGTGCCGATATCTCCGTCCCGCTCGTCGGCTTCGCGACGCAGCGAGCTCGTGACCGCGGTGCAGCAAACGTCCGCTTCGTCGTGGCCGATGTCCAACGAGAGGGCATCGACGGCGCGCCGTTTGCCGTGGCGATCAGCCAGTTCGGCGTGATGTTCTTCGACGAGCCCGTCGTGGCCTTCGCGAACATTCGCGCGCAGCTCGCCCCGGGGGGTCGGCTTGCCTTCGTGTGCTGGCAGGCTCCAGCGCAGAACCCATGGTTCGTCGGCCCGAGCCTGGCGCCGTATATCGCACCACCGCCACCCCCTGCGGTTGGCAAGAGCCCCACCGGGCCGTTCAGCCTCGCTGACCCGGACCACACGACGAGCATCCTCGCGGCGGCCGGATGGTCGGCAATCCAGCGAACGGCCCACGAGCGGACCGTGGCGGTCGATTCAGACGCCATCGTGGATGACGGCCAACTGACGTTCCTTGGCGTCTCGGACCGCGATTTCGACGTGGCAAGAACCGCGGTCAACGACCACCTCGCCGGCCTGCAACGAGCCGACGGGCGCTACCACGCGCCGCTCGCCTTCCAGGTCTTCACCGCCGCCCGCTAGGGACGCGGTGTCCTCGTGCCAAGCTGGCGCCTCAGGGCAGGGAGTAACGCAGGATCTTGGTCGCTACCGACCTGTACTGACGGCCCAGCCGCCCGCTGTGGTAGGGGAGCCCGTACTGCTCGCAGACCTCACGCACGCGCCGTGCTATCTCGGGATAACGGCAACTCGGGATGTCAGGGAACAGGTGGTGCTCGATCTGGTAGGAGAGGCTGCCGCTCATGATGTGAAACAGCCGCGTTCCTTCGAGGTTGCAGGAGCCGAGCAACTGCCGGACGTACCACTCCCCTCGGGTCTCGTCGGCGGTCTGCTCCTCACTGAACGTCTCCGCGCCCTCGGGGAGGTGGCCCATGAACACGATCGTGTGGACCCACACGTTGCGAGCGACATTCGCGATCAGGTTCGCGATCGCGGTGTGCTTGGCCGCCCGGCCGGCAAGAGCAGGCCAGAGCACGAAGTCCTTGACGAGCTGCCGCCGCGCCTTGCGCGCGAACGCCACCAACTCCGTCCGGCCCTTGTCCCATGACTTCTCGCCTCGGCGCACCGCGTCGAGCTCCATGTCGTAGATCGCGATTCCCCACTCGAACGTCAGCGCCACCGCGACGCCGTAGATCGGCTGGATGAGATAGATGAGATGCCACGGCTGGTCTGCGTCGACTCGCATCACGGAGTAACCGAGGTCGCGGTCCTTGCCGATCACGTTCGTGAACGAGTGGTGCTGGAAGTTGTGGGCGAACTTCCAAGAGGCGGCAGTGGAGACCGCATCCCACTCCCAGCTGCGAGAACACACGACGGGATCGTCCATCCAGTCATATTGGCCGTGCATCACGTTGTGGCCGATCTCCATGTTCTCCAGGATCTTGGCCAGCGTCAGCATCGCGGTCCCAGCGAAGAACCAGGGGCGGCGCCTGGAGAGCAGGAGCGAGGCACGGCCGGCGAGCTCCAAGGAGCGCTGAACGGTGATCACCCTGCGGATGTAGTCAGCATCTCGCTGGCCGAGCCCGGCGACGACGTCTGCGCGGATCGCGTCAAAGTCGCGCCCGATCGCAGCGAGGTCCTCGGCGGTGAGGTGCGCAACCACCGGCGCGGGCGGCACGGAGCGGGCGGGCGCCGCGATCACTGGGGAGGCAAGGGCGGCGATCCTAGGGTGACAGCATGCCGGATCGCGGGCGCGACCGCGGTGCGCCCCCGACACGGGTAGGTCACGTTGGCGGGATGATGCTGCGGGCGCGCATGTTGTCGAAGACGTCGGTGAACATCCGCTCGCTCTCCACGTAATCGTGGAAGCCGTGGCGGCGTGCCTTTGAGCCGTCGGCGATCAGGTCGTAGTCCCACGAGAACACGGCATCGCCGAACGCCCACGAGGACACGTCGCGGTACGGCGTCGGCGCGAGGCCATGCCGGCGCACGATCGCGTCCCAGACGGGCTCCTTGCCGGCCATCACGGTCGCGAGGCGCATGGGGAGTCCGGGGGCGGTGGGGATCTCGAAGTAAGCGGCGATCCGCGGCCACATCTCCTCCCAGCGGAAGAGGTCACCGTTGTTGATGTTGAACGCCTGGTTGGCGGCGCGCGGGTCGGTGGCCGCCCACGCCATCGCGCGAGCGAGCAACTGCGCGTCGGTCAACTCGATCAAGCTGTGGTAGGCGCCGGGTGCGCCCGGGAAGCGCAACGGGACCCCGAGGTCTTTGGAGATCGTGGCGTAGACGGCGATGACCATCGCGAGGTTCATCGGGATGCCCAGCGCGAACCCGAACACCACCGACGGCCGCAGCGCCGACCACGTCCACCCCTTGCCGCGCTGCGTCGCCTCGAGGAATGCCTGCTGCTCTGAGTTGAACTCGGGCGGCATGTGCGGCGGGTCGCTCTCGCGCGCCGGGGTCTTGAATGGGCCCAGGTGCGCGCCGTAGACCTTATAGCCCTGCATAAGCTGGACGTGGCGCAGCTCGGCCGCGACCGGCTCGATCGCCTGAAGCAGGTTGACCAGCATCTGCTGGTTGGGGGCAACGAGCTCGGCGAATGTGGGGCGGTCCTGGTAGGCGGCGTAGAAGACGTGGGTCACGTCGGTGAGGGACGCGAGCTTGGTCCGGGTGTCGCGGGGGTCGAGCAAGTCGACGCTCACGTGCGTGACTGAGTCCGCCGCCTCCCCGCCGCGGCGCGACAGGCCGATCACGCGCCAGTCGTCGAGTGCCTGGAGGTGGCGCACCAGGTTGCCGCCAATGACTCCGCGAGCTCCGACGATCAGAGCGACCTTCTGTGACATGACGAGCCTCCAAATCGGGATATCGGAATTCCTCGATGTCCGGTCTCGTCCGAAAGCGTAGCAGGACATCGGTAAACCTCGATGTCTCGATATGATCTGTGTCATGAGTTCGCTCGTCGACGACGATCTGCTGGCGGTCTTCAAGGCGCTGTCGAACCCGACGCGGCTGGAGATCATGGGCTGGCTGCGCGATCCCGTCAGTCACTTCGAGCCGCAGGGCGCCCCAATTGAGGAGGTCGGCGTCTGCGTCAAGCAGATCCAGGAGAAGGCCGGGATCTCCCAGTCGACCGCATCACAGTTCATGTCCGTGCTGGAGCGAGCAGGCCTCATCGAGGGGCGGCGGATCGGGCCGTGGACCTACTACCGGCGCAACGACGCGCGCATCGACCGGCTCCCCGACCTTGTCAGCGCCAGCATCTGATCCGACGCGACCGCCGTAGGCCGGCTTGCCGGCCTCCGCCGCGATCTGAAACGCGGCGTTCAGGCGGCCGATTCTGTGTCCTGTAGTGAGCCTTCGGCCGGCTCGGCGCCCTTGAGTTGGTTGACCGCCCAGATGCCGGATTCGATGTGTCGTGTCATTGCACGGCGCGCGCGTGTAGCGGCGCGCGCCTCGATCGCGTCGGCGATCTCGTCGTGCTGGCCGAGGGCGATCTCGACAGCGGCGGGGAGCGTGCCGGTGGCTTGGCGGGCGCTGTTGAGCAGATCCGAGACGGGCGCCAGGACTTTGGCGAGTACGGCGTTTCCGCTGGCTTCGGCGATCGCCTGATGGAACTCGATGTCCGCCTCCCACACGGGCGTTCCCATCTCGTAGGCAACCCGGTAGTGGGTCCGCGCGCGTCTCATGGCAAGGAGGTCGTCCTCGCTGCGGTGTTTGGCCGCACGCGCAGCGGCGGCAGGTTCGAGGATGCGTCGAACCTCGTAGAGCTCGTTCAGCGTTTGGTCGCCGATGAGCATGGACACCGCTGAGTTTGCCAGCGTGTTGGGGGCCGCCTGGCCGAGCACGCGTGCGCCCAGCCGGGGCCTGATGTCGACGAGCCCAAGCGTTCGGAGGCTCTGCATCGCCTCCCGGACGGTGTTGCGGCCAACGCGGTACTCGGCCATCAGCAGCTGTTCGGAGGGAAGCCGATCGCCGGCCCTGTACTCGCCACGAGTGATCCGCGCCAGCAGGTCATCCGCGACCGTCTTGCTGAGGCGCTCGGCCATCACCGGCTCCGAGCGGCTGGTAACAGGATGTTCATGTCTGGGCTTGACATCACCGCGCTCACTGAGTCTAATCCTATTTGTAGGACGAATGGGACCAAGATGAAGCAGACCTCAACGCCAATTCCGCCCGGCGCTGTGGGCGGCATGCGCAGCACCCGCGAGTCGCCCTCGATCGACGCAGGGGAGCTCGTGCTCCTGCTCGCGTTGGAGAACGCCAAGCTCAGTGCCGGGCGGGCGGAGGCGCTTCGTCAGCTCGCTGATGCGCGTGAACGGGTCATCCAGGCCGGTGACCTGGCTCGCCAGCGGCTGGAGCGAGACCTCCATGACGGCGCCCAGCAGCGACTGACGGCGATCATGCTCAAGCTGCAACTGGCCCGGGAGGCTGCCGAGGGTCAGGATCTGGCGAGACAGCTCGACTCGATCGGCGCCGAGGCCGCCAAAGCGGTCGACGAGCTCCGCGCCCTGGCACGGGGGATCTATCCGGCGGTGCTGCGACGCAACGGCCTCGGCGATGCGCTCCGCTCGGTGGCCAGAGAGGCGCCGATCCCGGTCGAGGTCATCGACGAGGGGGTCGGGCGCTGCGCGGAACCAGTCGAGAACGCGATCTACTTCTGCGCGCTGGAAGCGCTCCAGAACGCGGTCAAACACGCGGGCGCGGACGCGAGCGTCACCCTACGGGTCGGCCGCGACCTCCGACTGCTTCGCTTTGAGTTCTCCGACGATGGCGTGGGACTCGACGCGGCGCCACGGGGCGACGGCATCGGCATGACCAGCATGCGCGATCGGATCAGCTCAGTCGGCGGAGAACTCGAAGTCATCTCCTCCCCCGTGCGGGGAACGACGATACGAGGAACGATTCCCGATCGCCGCGAGATCAGCGTCCTGCCCCTCGCCAGGACGCCGCGTCGTTCGGATCACGCCACTGCCGCGTAGTCGCGCGAGGAACGAGGCGGCGCAACCGTAGCCGTGGGCCGACACGATCGGCGACGCCGGTCACGGCGCACGCACCGTCGTGATCTGCGAGCGTTTCACCCGGGCGCACTCGCGGACGACTCGAGCGGCACGTGCAGGAGCGATGATGAAGCTAGGGCTGGGCCTCTATCGCCACATGCTCACCGAGGACAACCTCAGGTTCGCGCGGCAGGCCGGTGCCACCCACATCGTCGCGCACCTGGTCGACTACTTCAGTGCGGGACCGCGTATCCCGGCGTCGGTGTCGGCGACCTCTGGCTGGGGGTCGTCGCAGCGCGTCGGAATTCCGTGGACGCTCGAGGAGATCGAGGACGTCAAGACGAAGGTCACCACCGCCGGCCTGACACTCCACGCAATCGAGAATCTCGATCCGGGCCACTGGCATGACGTTCTGCTGCACGGCCCCAAGCGCGAGGAGCAGGTCGAGCAGGTCCTCGAGAGCATCCGACTGCTGGGGCAGGCGGGCGTGCCGTGCCTTGGCTACAACTTCTCCATCGCGGGCGTGTGGGGGCATTACACGGGCCCGTTCGCACGCGGCGGTGCGGAGTCGATCGCGTTCGACGCGGCCCGGCTCGGTCCCCAGCCCGAGATCTCGATCGGGCAGGTGTGGAACATGGACTTCGATGACAGAGCGGCCGATGGCTCCATCGGGGCGGTCGACGCCGAGGCGATGTGGTCGCGGCTGGAGGCGTTCCTCGCCGCGGCCGTCCCGGTCGCCGAGGCCGCCGGGGTCCGACTGTGCGCCCATCCCGACGACCCGCCCGTCCCGGCGCTGCGCCACACCGCCCGGGTGCTGACCAGCCCGGCGGCGATGCAACGCCTGCTCGACTGTGTGCCCAGCCGAGCGAACAGCCTCGAGTTCTGCCAGGGCACGGTCTCGGAGATGCCCGACGTCGACGTATACGACGCGATCGCGCATTTCGCGCGTCAGGACCGGATCGGCTACGTCCATTTCCGCAACGTCGTGGGCCGCGTACCCGACTACCACGAGGTCTTCGTCGACGAGGGCGACGTCGACATGCGCAAGGCGCTCCAGACTTACGCGGCAAACGGCTATGACGGCGTATTCATCCCTGACCACACGCCGCAGATGAGTTGCGCTGCGCCTTGGCACGCGGGGATGGCGTATGCGCTGGGATACATGAGGGCGGCGATGCAGGCCGCCGAAGGATCGTGACCGAGCAGCCATCCAGCCCGACCAGGCGCGAGCGCATTTCGAGCAATCGGCTGGATCGGGTCGAGGTCCTGCCCGCGCCTGACGTGCTGATCGCGGCTGAAGCGCAGGTCGGAGAGGGACCGGTGATCGATGAGCGGACCGGGCGATTGTGCTGGGTGGACATCGTCCAGGGGATGATCTACGAGCACGAGCTCCAGGAGAGGCGGCAGGTGACCGCCGCACCATTGGAGACGATGGTGGGCGCGATCGCCCCGCGTGCCGACAGACCCGGCTTTGCTGCAGCCGTTGCCGACGGCTTCGGCTACTACGCCTCAGGCCGGTTGACCGTCACCGACCGCATCCTGCCCGAGCCGCACCGTCGGATGAACGACGCCAAGTGCGACTCCGCCGGTCGGCTGTGGGCGGGGAGCACCCACATGGAGTTGGTCCCGGGTGCCGGCGCCTTGCACCTGTGGGACGGGGACTCGCCCAGCGTGATCCTCGCCGACGGCTTCACCCTTCCCAATGGGCTGGGGTGGGATCAGGACGACACCAGGATGTATCTCATCGACAGCATGACCAACTGCCTGCTGAGCACCGCCTACGACGCCGACGAGGGCCTCATCGGCGAGTTCGCCCCGCTCTGCCGAATCGAGCCGGGGCTGCCCGACGGCCTCGCCGTCGATGTCGATGGCTGCATCTGGGTGGCGGTGTGGACTGGTGCGGAGGTGCGCCGTTTTGACCGGACCGGCAGTCTCACCGGGATCGTTCCGATGCCGGTGACTCAGCCGTCCAGCTGCGCGTTCGGACCTGACGGGACGCTGTACATCACCAGCGCCCGGGCTGGCCTCAGCCGCGAGCAACTCGCGGCCCAACCTCACGCTGGGTCGGTGTTCGCGGTTGCCACCGCGACGCACGGCGTCCGCGTTGCAGCCTTTTCCCACTGACTCGAGATTTGCCTAGGCGCGGTACTCGGGATTGGCGAAGTCCAGCCTGCAGCCCGCATCCCACTGGCTGACCTGGTTCCCGTGGGCGGGGATGCCACCCGCGTCCTTGAGCATCCGCGCCAGGTGCAGCAGGTTCCAGGTGAGGAACGTGGTGTTGCGGTTGGTGAAGTCGTTCTCAGGGCCGCCGGAGCCCGGATCGAGATAGCTTGGACCCGGTCCGGCCTCGCCCAGCCAGCCCGAGTCGGCCTGCGGCGGGATGGCAAAGCCGAGATGCTGGAGCGAGTAGAGGATGTTCATGGCGCAGTGCTTGGCGCCGTCCTCGTTCCCGGTGATGATGCAGCCGCCGACGCGACCGTAGTACGCCCACTGCCCGG
This sequence comes from uncultured Actinomycetota bacterium, assembly GCA_963758035.1. GTDB lineage: Bacteria > Actinomycetota > Thermoleophilia > Solirubrobacterales > Solirubrobacteraceae > Palsa-465. Next base: position 726,321 of record CAVWTW010000006.1, on the reverse strand, counting down.
CATCGTTGAGCAGATGGCTGTTGCCGTAGAGGCGCTCGACCACCCGCGTGCAGACCGAGGACTTCTCGCCCAGCCAGATCGGGGAGAGGAGCACGAGGATGTCCGCCTCCATCACCTTGGCGAAGATCTCCGGCCACTCGTCGCGCACCCAACCGTGCTCGGTCATGTCCGGGTAGACGCCGGTGGCGATCTCGTGATCGATCGCTCGGATGATGTCGACCTCGACGCCGAGCCGGCGCATGATCGCGATCGAGTGCTCGGCCAGGCCCTGCGTGTTGGAGACCTCGGGCGAGCGTTTGAGCGTGCAGTTGAGGTAGATCGCCTTCAGGTCGCTGAAGTCCCAGCGCGACGCCGCGCAGAGCTCCTCCTGCTGTGCGCCGAGATCGGTCCCCATCGTGTGTGCCTCCGTCTGCGGTCAGGGTGGTCACCCTTCAGTCGCTCGAGCGCGTGTTTCGTTACGCCGCGTCGACCAACGCCACCGCGGCACGCTGGTGTGCCGGTGTATGTCCCGGCACTCCCTCGTCGTTACTGCGGGCGCAGGTCCCGGAACGCACGCAGCAGCGCGTCGTGCGTGGCGGGATCGACGGGCGGCTCAGGCAACTCTGCCATCGAGGCGACCATGAGCCGCATGTCCTCGAGGTACCCGGCGCACCCGTCGCACTCCGCCAGGTGAGCCTCGAACCGCGCTCGCTCGCCGTCGGCCAGCGTGCCCTCGAGGTAGTCGGTGACGAGCTCGACGAACTCGCGGCAGACCAGCGCATCGTGGTCGTGGCGGTGACGACGCCAGAGCCTCATCGGGTACGCACCTCCACCAGCGACGCGAGTGCCGCGCGGACATTGGCGCGAGCGCGGTGCAGCAGCACCCGCTGGTTGCCGTCGCTGATCCCCAACAGGGAGCAGACCTCCTCGGCGCCCAGTCCAGCGAGGTCGCGCAGGGTCATGACGGTTCGCTGGGCCGGCGCCAGCTCCTCGACCGCCGCCAGGACATGACCGCGCAGTTCCTTTGAGAGAAGGTGTGCCTCAGGATCGGCCTCCAGCCGCGGCGGGGCGCTGCGCCACCGGCCATCGGAGCCGAAGGCCTCGGGGTCGACGGCCGGCTCATCATCGAGACCGAGCCCCGAGAACGGCACGTTGCGAGCATCACTGGTCCCGCGAGTGCGCGCGCGGTTGGCGAGGATGCTGAACATCCAGGTGCTCAGGGACGAGCGGCCCTCGAATCGGTCCAGGCCCCGGATCACGGCCAGCCACGTCTCCTGCACGACATCGTCGGCCGCGGACGGCGTGCGGACGAAGGCGCGTGCCACCCGACGCAGGCTGGCGTCATACCGGTTCACAAGCGTGTCGAACGCTTCTTCCTCTCCGGCCCGCAATCGTGCAAGCAGAGCCCGGTCGTCCTGCACCACGCCACCCTACCGCCTGGAGCGGGTGCTGACCGCCTCTGGCTCGCCTCGATTGGGATATCTGCTGACACGAGGTCTCGTGGCAGTCAGTCGTGCCAGGTGCCCCCTCTGTTACACGGGGCGCGCGCTCACGAGTCCGGCAGCTCCTGCATGAGCCCCTGGATGCGGTGTTCGATGTCGTCGCGGATCGCGCGCACCTGGTCCAGGGGCTGACCGGCGGGGTCGGTGAGGTCCCAGTCGATGTAGCGCTTGCCGGGGATCAAGGGGCATTCGTCGCCGCAGCCCATGGTGACCACGACGTCGGCCTGCGCTGCGAGAGCTTGCGTCAGGAGCTGCGGGGTGCGCTCGGCGAGGTCGATGCCTAGCTCGCGCATCGCCTCGACGACCTCGGGGTGCACCTGGGCGGCGGGAGTGGTCCCGGCTGACAGCGCCCGGTGGCGGCCACCAGCGGCGCGCTGAAAGAGGGCCTGGCTCATCTGGGAGCGGCCGGCGTTCTGGCGGCACACAAACAGGACCGTGATCACATCCCGAAGTATTGCATTGACAGATGTGAGTTGAATCGATATCTGTATATCGATGCCTGTCGATCTGGAACTCACCCCCAAGACCAAGCGGGCGGTCGGTCAACCGTGCTGTGAGCCGGTCGTATATCCCGATGTCGACCGCACTCAGGCGATCCGGATGGCGGAGGTCGCCAAGGCGCTCGGCGATCCGGTCCGCGTCCAGCTCATCGACGTGCTGCGCAAGCACGCCGGCAAGGTCTGCGTGTGTGAGCTGGTTCCGCTGTTTGATCTCTCCCAGCCCACGGTGTCGCACCACCTCAAGGTGCTGCGCCAGGCCGGTTTGGTCGGCTCCGAGCGTCAAGGGTTATGGGCCTACTACTACGTCATCCCCGATGCGCTCGAGGAGCTGTCGGCATGGCTGACCTGACCACCCGCCGATTTCAAGGAGGAGCCCGATGAGCATCCCCACCGACCAGAGCGAACTGCGCGACGTGATCCGGGAGAAGTACGCCGCCGCGGCGGTTGTGGCCACCGGCGAGGACATCTCTGCGACGGCGTGTTGTGGCGCCGAGGGCGCGATCGTCACCAAGGAGCAGCACGACTACTTCGGCTCCTCGCTCTACGACGCCGGCGAGCGCGACGAGCTACCGGAGCCAGCCGTGCTCGCTTCACTGGGCTGCGGCAACCCGATCGCGATCGCCGAGCTGCACGAGGGCGAGACCGTGCTCGACCTCGGCTCCGGCGGCGGGATCGACGTCCTGCTGTCCGCGCGCCGCGTCGGCCCGACGGGCCTGGCCTACGGGCTGGACATGACCGACGAGATGCTCGACCTCGCGCGGCGCAACCAGGCCGAAGCCGGCGTCGCCAATGTCCAGTGGCTGCGCGGCCACATCGAGGAGATCCCGCTGCCGCACAACAGCGTCGACGTGATCATCTCCAACTGCGTGATCAACCTCTCGGGCGACAAGCCCCAGGTCCTGCGCGAGGCCGCCCGCGTGCTCAAGCCCGGCGGGCGATTCGCCGTTTCCGACGTCGTGGCCGACGATGACATGGACGACGCCACCCGAGCGGACATGCAGGCGTACACCGGTTGCATTGCCGGAGCGCTGACCCGCGACGAGTTCACCCATGCCCTTCAGGCCGCCGGACTGACCGACATCACCATCACCGACACCCACCGCGTGCACCCCGCCGCCATCTCAGCGATCGTCCGGGCCACCAAACCCGCCGAGAGCACACCGGCCGGCTGCTGCTCAGTCACCGAGCAGGCCACCTGCTGTGAGCCGACCGAGAAGGGCAGCTGCTGCTCTCCCGAGGCCATCGCCGGCGGCGGCTGCGGCTGCGGCTGAGGTCCAGTCGACGGTGCCGCTCCTGCAGGTTCTCCAGGGATCCCGGGTCTGGCCTTGTGGGTGGCGGTCCGCGAGTTGGTGGAGTACGTTCGATGGGTGAGCCGAGGCGAGCATCTCGCCCGCACGTACTGGTTCGATCTGCTGATCGCGCTGGTGGCGATCGTGGCGATGCTTGACGTGGTGCTCGGACGCGGCTCGTCCGGAGCTCCGACAACGACGCTGTGGTTCTGCCTTCCCGCGCTCGCGATCCTGGTGCTACCCGTGTTCGCGCGGCGATGGTTTCCGTTTGCCGGACCGGCGGCGTACTGGCTTTTGGCCGTGGGAATCTCGTTCGTCGACCCGCTGCTGATCCCGTACCCCGAGTCCCTCTTCCTGATGCAGCTGGCGGTCGCATTCCTGCTTGGGAATCTTCGGGACGTCCGGCGGGCTGGCCTTGGACTGGCGATCGTGGTCGGCGCTACGGCGACCGTCGTCTACCTCATCCCCGGGCACTCGCTCGCCCAGCTTGTCTTCATTCCCGTCGACTTCGCCGTCGCCTGGGTTGCCGGCTTTGCCGTCCGCGCGCGGGCCGAGCGGGCCGAGGTGGCGGAGTCACGTGCGACACAGGCCGAGCACGCCGTGTTCGAGGAGCGGGTGCGGATCGCGCGGGAGCTGCATGACGTCGTCGCCCACCACGTGAGCATGATGGGCGTCCAGGCGGGCGCTGCCCGGGTCGTGATCGACCGTGACCGCGTCAAGGCCAAGGAGTCGTTGACCGCGATCGAGGTCTCGAGCCGTCAGGCGGTGGGGGAGTTGCACCGTCTGCTCGGATTTCTGCGGCAGGCCGGCGACGAGGACGATCTGCTGGCTCCGCGGCCTGGCCTGAGCCAGCTTCCGCGGCTGGCGGCGAGCATGAGTGAGTCCGAGCTCGCTGTCGCGGTCAGCATCGAAGGGGAGGAACGCTCGTTGGCGCCGATGATCGGCGTGTCGGCGTACCGCATCGTGCAGGAAGCGCTGACTAACACCCTCAAGCACGCGGCGGCGTCGCGCGCCGACGTGCGCGTGCGGTACTGGCCCGACGAGCTCGAGGTCGAGATCATCGACGACGGCCGCGGCGCGACGGCGCTATCGGGGACGAGCCCGGGGGGCCTGGGGTTGATCGGCATGCGCGAGCGTGCCGCCCTGCACGGCGGCCAACTGACGGCGGGGCCGGCATCCGGCGGCGGGTTCGCCGTGCGCGTCAAGCTGCCCACCTCGGAGGGTGGGCGGTGAGCATCCGTGTGCTGCTGGCCGATGACCAGGCGATGGTTCGTGCCGGCTTTCGGATGATCCTTGAGTCCGATCCCGAGATCGAGGTTGTCGGCGAGGCGGCAAACGGCGAGCAGGCCATGGCCAGCACCCGGCGCTTGGCGCCCGACATCGTGTTGATGGACATCCAGATGCCCGACGGTGACGGACTCCAGGCCACGCGGCGGATTACCCAAGACGGCAAGCTGCACAGTCGTGTGGTGATCCTCACCACGTTTGAGCGTGACGAATACGTGTTCGAGGCGCTGCGGTCGGGCGCCAGCGGCTTTTTGCTCAAGAACGCCCCACCCGAGGAGCTCCTGCACGCGGTGCACGTCGTGACTGCCGGCGAGGCGCTGCTCGCCCCGTCGGTCACGCGGCGCATCGTCGAGCAGTTCGCCCGCCGGCCGGTCAGGCCAGAGCTCGGCACGCAGCTGGACGCCTTGACGGCGCGCGAGCGCGAGGTGCTGACGATGCTGGCCCACGGTAAGAGCAACGCCGAACTGGCCGCCGAGCTGTTCGTCAGCGAGGGCACGATCAAGACCCACGTCTCCAGCCTGCTCGCCAAGCTCGGGCTCCGCGACCGCGTGCAGGCCGTCGTCCTCGCGTACGAGAGCGGGCTGATCACCCCCGGCGCGTAGACGCGCCTCTGTCCTTCGACAGAGGCGCCAGCGGCAAAGATCTGCGCTGAGAAGGAGCGCACACACGCCCTCCGGGCGATGACACGCGCACGCGGCGATCCCAGACTGACCCCCAGGCACCTTGCACCAACCTGAGGAGCAGCGATGACCGCACCACACGCCGTACGGCTAACCGCACCCCATGTTCAACGTCTCCGCACCTCCGAGGCGGTCACCTCGACTCGGGCAGTTGCCTTGAGTGAGGTGCGCAAGGTGTACGGCCGGGGCGACGGATCGGTCGTCGCGCTGGACGGGGTCACGGTCGGCCTCGCGCGCGGATCATTCACAGCTTTGATGGGCCCGTCGGGCTCGGGTAAGAGCACGTTTCTGAACGTGGCGGCGGGGCTGGACCGGCCGACGTCGGGCACGGTCACGCTCGCCGATACCGAGCTGGCGGGACTGAGCGAGCGGCGGCTGACGATCCTGAGGCGCGAGCGGATCGGGTTCGTCTTTCAGGCCTTCAACCTGCTGCCCTCGCTCACCGTGGCTCAGAACATCGGCCTGCCTCTACGCCTCGACGGTCACCGTCCGCGGCGCTCGACGGTTCGCGAGGTCGCGGCGCGCGTGGGCCTGGAGAAGCGGCTGCGCGACCGTCCCTCCCAGCTGTCCGGTGGACAGCAGCAGCGCGTCGCGATCGCCCGGGCGCTCGTCACCCGGCCCGAGGTCGTGTTCGCCGACGAGCCGACCGGAGCGCTCGACACCCGCACCGGAAGCGAGGTGCTCGCGCTGTTGCGCGACATCGTCGACCAAGACCGCCGCACCGTGGTGATGGTCACCCACGACCCCGTGGCCGCAGCGTACGCCGACCACGTGATCGTGCTCGCCGACGGACGCGTGGCCGCGACGCTCGAGGCTCCCAGCGCCGATGACGTCGCTGAACAGCTCGCGCATCTGGGGGGCTGAGCCATGCTGCGGCTATCCATCCTCAGCGCCCGCGGCCGCCTCGGCACGTTCACCGCCGCCCTGATCGCGCTCGTCGCCGCGTCCGTGCTCGCGATGGCCTGGGGCATGCAACTCGAATCGATGCTCCGCACCCATCCGCCCGTCGAGCGGTACGCCGGCGCCGCGGCGGTGGTGGCCGGACAACAGAACGTCGGCGCCGACCGCGATGTGCAGCTCACCGAACGCGCGCGGGTCGGCACCGCGCTCATCACTCGCCTGGCAGGGCTGCCGGGCGTCCGGGCTGCGATCGGCGACGTGTCGGTGCCTGCCCGGCTCGGCGACCGCACCGCCGTTGCCCATGGGTGGTCAAGCGCCGCGCTCACCCCCTACGTGCTGAGTGCTGGACGCCCACCCGCCCGATCCGACGAGGTAGTCACCGGGTATCCCGCCGCGCTTGGCGCGCGGCTGCCGCTCGCATCGGCCGTGCCCGCGCGTATGGTCACCGTGGTTGGCGTCGCTCGCCCTCGCGATCCCGTCACCCAGCAGAGCGCGATCTTCCTCACCGACGCCGAGGCAACTGCGCTGGCCGGCCACCCCGGGCGAGTCGATGCGATCGGCCTGCTCGCCGGGCCTGGCTTTGACATCAACCGCGTGCGCGCCGCCGCTTCGGGAGCACAGGTGCTCCGCGGCGCGGCCCGCGGGCAGGGCGAATACCCCGAGCTCGGGGAGACCCGTACCACTCTTATCCCCGTCACAGCGGCTTTCGGCGGACTCGCGTTGTTCATCGCCATGTTCGTCGTGGCCAGCACGCTAGGTCTCTCAATCCAGCAGCGCGAGCGCGAAATCGCGCTGCTCAGGGCGGTGGCCGCTACGCCGGGGCAGATCCGCCGCATGATCGCCTGGGAAGCGGCGATCATCGCCCTGATCGGCTCGGCCGCCGGGATCTGGCCCGGGATCGTGCTCGGCCGCACGCTCGCACACGGGCTCGTGCGCCACGGCATCGCCCCGGCGAACTTTGCCCTCAACTACGACTGGCTCCCCGCCGCCGCCGTGATCGGCTGCGCGGTCGCCACCTCGCTGCTCGCGGTCCTGGCCGCCGGACGGCGCGCCGCCCGCGTGTCGCCCACCCTCGCGCTCACCGACGCCGCGGTAGAGCCGCGGCTGCTCGGCCCGGGGCGGATCATCGGCGGGCTGCTCGCGCTCGCCGGCGCCGTGCCGCTGTTCACGGTGTCGGTCACCACCAGCACGCCCGATACCGCCGCCGCGACAGCGGAAATGACCGCGATCTTCCTCGTCGTGGCGGTCGGCTTCCTGGGACCGATCTTCGCGTACGTGGTCGCTCGGCTGCTGGCGCCGGCGCTCGGGGCGATCTCGCCGGTCGGCGGCTTCCTCGCCTCCGCCAACCTACGCACCGCCACCCGGCGCTTCTCTTCGGCCAGCACCCCACTGGTGCTCACCGTCGCCATGAGCTGCACGCTCCTGTTCAGCACGACCACCATCGAGCACGCCATCACCCAGCAAAGGCACGCCGGGCTGACCGGCCAGCTCGCCCTCACCAGCACCGGTCCGGGACTGCCCACCGCAGCGCTGAGCGACGCGCGCGCCACCCCCGGAGTACGCTCCGCCGTCGCGCTCACCTCGACCACGCTCGGCCCCGGCCTGGGCGACTCCGACGATATCCTCCCCGCCCAGATCCTCGCCGGCGGGCAGGGCGGCGGCCTCGACGTCGACGTCACCGCCGGATCCCTGAACGCCCTGCACGGCAACACAATCGCGCTCGGGCGCCACCGCGCCAACGCCGCCCACGCCCACATCGGCGAACGCGTCCCGATCATGCTCGGTGACGGCACACTCGCCCACGCCACCGTCGTCGCGATCTACAGCCGCGACCTGGCCTTCGGAGACGCTCTGCTCTCCCCCGAGCTCGCCGCCGGCCATCAAACGATCCCGCTCCTCGGGACGATCCTCATCCAGGCAGACCACCCCGCCGCGGTCGCCCGGCGCCTCCACGCCCTCGTTACGCGGTATCCCGGACTGAAGATCAGCAACCGCGCGACGTTCGCCACCGCCACCGACGCCGAGGACGAGATGAACCGCTGGTTCGGCCCACAGTTCGTCGTCGAGATCTTCGCCTTCACATCAATCGCCGTACTCAACACGCTCCTCATGATCGGGCTCCGGCGCCGCCGCGAGCTCGGGCTCCTGCGGCTCATCGGCGCGACCACCCGCCAGGTCCGATCGATGGCGCGCTGGGAGGCAGCGCTGATCATCACCATCGGACTTGGCATCGGACTGGCGATCGCCGCCATCGCGCTGCTACCACTCAGCCAGGCGCTCAACGGCGGCCTCCCACACATACCCGCGAGACCATTCGCCGCGATCCTCGGCATCTCAGCGCTCCTCGCGCTTTTGGCCCTGGCGCTGCCAACCAGGCGAGCGCTCCGCTCCCGGCCCGTTGAGGCGATCGGGGCGCGAGAGTAGATCAGGACTTCTGGACCGCCCCCAATCGGCGGACGCTGATTCTTGAGGGTTCGCGTCGATCTCCAGCCCTGGTGCTGCAACGCCCTCGAGGCGGGAGTTGCGACACGATGAGCTCCGGCGCTTTCGCCCCCTTCGGAGCCAAAGCAGGACTCACACATGACGCCGGCCGCACGTCATTCTCGCCAGATCCACTCAGCGCTGCCTGATGCCGATCTCACCGTCGCACGCAAAGGTTCGTGGCATCGAATCAACGCGGAACGGACCGCTCATGCAAGCCCCAACCACCAGACCACTCACTAGCTTTGAACCGGAGACAGGAGCCATGACGTCAGTGACGCTTCAGACGCGCGAGCTCGCCGCCCGCGAGAACGACGGCATCCACGTCCTGCTGCTCTGGCACCCCCGCCAGGACGCAGTGACCGTCTCGGTCGACGACGAGCGGGGCGGCCACCGCTTCGACCTTGCCGTCGCCCGCGACCGCGACCGCGCGCTCTATCACCCATTCGCCTACGCCGCTGCAACCTCGGAGGGTGGGCGGTGAGCATCCGTGTGCTGCTGGCCGATGACCAGGCGATGGTTCGCGCCGGCTTTCGGATGATCCTTGAGTCCGATCCCGAGATCGAGGTTGTCGGCGAGGCGGCAAACGGCGAGCAGGCCATGGCCAGCACCCGGCGCTTGGCGCCCGACATCGTGTTGATGGACATCCAGATGCCCGACGGTGACGGACTCCAGGCCACGCGGCGGATTACCCAAGACGGCAAGCTGCACAGTCGTGTGGTGATCCTCACCACGTTTGAGCGTGACGAATACGTGTTCGAGGCGCTGCGGTCGGGCGCCAGCGGCTTTTTGCTCAAGAACGCCCCACCCGAGGAGCTCCTGCACGCGGTGCACGTCGTGACTGCCGGCGAGGCGCTGCTCGCCCCGTCGGTCACGCGGCGCATCGTCGAGCAGTTCGCCCGCCGGCCGGTCAGGCCAGAGCTCGGCACGCAGCTGGACGCCTTGACGGCGCGCGAGCGCGAGGTGCTGACGATGCTGGCCCACGGTAAGAGCAACGCCGAACTGGCCGCCGAGCTGTTCGTCAGCGAGGGCACGATCAAGACCCACGTCTCCAGCCTGCTCGCCAAGCTCGGGCTCCGCGACCGCGTGCAGGCCGTCGTCCTCGCGTACGAGAGCGGGCTGATCACCCCCGGCGCGTAGACGCGCCTCTGTCCTTCGACAGAGGCGCCAGCGGCAAAGATCTGCGCTGAGAAGGAGCGCACACACGCCCTCCGGGCGATGACACGCGCACGCGGCGATCCCAGACTGACCCCCAGGCACCTTGCACCAACCTGAGGAGCAGCGATGACCGCACCACACGCCGTACTTGAAGAAGTTCTCCCCGCTCGGAAAGCCAAAGAGCCCGGGCCTGGCCGCGGACGCCGTCGGATCGGAGGGCCGATGGCCCCCGTCGAGATCCGCGATCTCTCCAAGCACTTCGGCGCCGTCGCCGCCGTCAATCACCTCTCGTTCGACATCGAGCCCGGTCGCGTCACGGGGTTCCTCGGACCGAACGGGGCCGGGAAGAGCACGACGTTGCGCGCGCTGCTCGGGCTGGTGCAGCCGTCGTCGGGGGCCGCCACGTTCGGCGGTCTGCGCTACGACGAGCTCGACCAGCCCAGCACCCGTGTGGGCGCGGTGCTCGAGGACGCCTCGTTCCATCCGGGTCGCAGCGCACGAAACCACCTGCGGGTCCTGGCCATCACGGGAAACCATCCCCCCCACCGCGTCGAGGAGGTCCTGTCCGCGGTCGGGCTCAGCGACGCCGCCGACCGGCGTGTGAAGGGCTACTCGATGGGCATGCGTCAGCGGCTGGCGATCGCCGCAGCCCTGCTCGGCGACCCGCAAGTCCTGATCCTCGATGAGCCGAACAACGGCCTGGACCCGCCCGGGATCATCTGGCTGCGCGGTCTGATGCGCGAGCAGGCGGCAGACGGGCGCGCGGTGCTGATCTCCAGCCACGTCCTGGCCGAGGTCGCCCAGTCTGTCGACGACGTCGTCGTGATCGCCGACGGCGAGCTGCGCGCCCACGGGCCCCTGGAGCAGGTGCTCGGCGGCGACGACGGCCCCGCGACCACGGTCCGCGCACAGGACCCGGTCAGTTTGACCCGCGCGCTCGAGCGTCGCGGTCACCGCGTCGACCGCGACGGTGACGTGCTGAACGTCTCCGGCGCCACCCCGGAAGAGGTCGGCAGAATCGCCGGCGACGAGCAGCTGGCCGTGCTCGGCCTGGCCCCCCGAAGGCGCTCCCTCGAAGAAGCGTTCATCGCCCTCACTGGCGTGCAGTCATGACCGCGCTCCTGCAAGCCGAGCTGCTCAAGCTCCGCACCACCCGCACCTTCGCCGCGGTCGTCGCCAGCGCCGCGGCGCTGTCGCTGACCCTGGTCGTCCTCGGCGCGGCCCTAGGAAAGGAAACCAAAGCGCACGCGCTGTTCACCAACAGCGCGATCACCTACATCATCGTGATACTCGGTGCGATCGCGATGACGGGCGAGTGGCGTCATCGCACGATCACAGGCTCCGTGCTCGCCGCCCCCAACCGAGTGCGGCTGCTCGCCGCCAAGGCGATCTCCTACTCCGTGGCCGGCATCGCCCTCGCGATCATCGTGACGGTGCCGACCATCATCGTCGGCGAGCTGGTCCTGTCAGGCCGCGGGCTACCAACGCTGGGCGCCGGCGGCATCGCCGACGTGCTGTGGCGCAACCTGGCCGTCGCTGCCCTGCTCGGCCCCCTCGGCGTCTGCGTCGGCGCGCTGATACGCAATCAGATCGTCACCGTCGTCGGGCTCATCATCATCGCCGCGGCGATTGAGCCCGCCGTCTTCTCGGCGGTCCCGAAAGTCGGTCGCCTCCTCCCGCTCGCCGGCGCTCCGGGCGGCGTCCTCGGCGGCGCCCACGGGGACCTGTCGCCCGGGCCCGCGCTCGCGGTCATGGTCGCCTGGACACTCACCATCTTCGCGGCAGCCGCCTGGCGCCTGCGTAGCCGCGACCTCGTCTGACGCAACCATCCCGACAAACGACCAACAGACCGCGCAGCGGCCACCACCATCCACTCGAACACAGACTGGAGCTGCCGACCGAGCAAGTCGGCAGCTCCAGCCGCGCCTCACCGGTTGCTACTTACAACGTAAGGCTCGATCACCGGAGGAACCATGAAGGCCGCAACGCTCAGCCAGTCGACAAGCCGCATCCCGCAGCCAGCTCCGTCCCACACGCGCGCCGGGCCTCGCATTGCTCACCATTATCCGAATCAGTACACCTTGGACCACATGCGGCGGTCGGCGTTTCAAGTCGTCGCTTCAGATAACGCCTGGCTTCACACAGGGAGCGATGCAACGTGGGCATTGATGAGAACAAGCAACTGGTGCGTCGGTTGGTCGAGGAGGCCGTCGGCAATCGCAACCCCGACGTGCTGGAGCAGATCGCCGCGGGGCCCTTCGCCGAGGTCGCAAGACGATGGGTCGCGCCGTTCCGTGGCGCGTTCCCGGATTTCACGATGGAGATCGTCCAACTCATCGCCGAGGGCGACAAGGTCGTGGCGCACTTCAGGTGCTCGGGGAGCCAGCTCGGGGAGTGGCTCGGCTTGCCACCGACGGGCCGGAGGTTCGAGAACGTCGATGAGGTCTACATCTTTCGGATTCAGGACGGGAGATTGGTCTCCGGGTTCGGCGTGGAGGACAACCTCGCCCGACTGAGTCAGCTCGGGATCTTCCCCGCGGCGGGCTGAACCCGGCTGTTGAGGTGGTGTCCCTCACGCCGTGCTCCGATGCGGGGACGCGGAACTCTCGCGATGGCGAGCGCGGTTGAGCGTGGTCGCGCGGGACGGCAAGCCCATGCCGGTACCCTTGCGCTTCAAGTTGGGTTGAAGTCAAACGCGCCCCGAGGACCGAGCGACGTGCCGCAACAGATGGCAATTGGCGAGGTGGCAGAACGGGCCGGGATGAGCACGTCCCGGATCCGGTACTACGAGACGCGCGGGCTGCTGCCTGAGCCGGAGCGCGCAGCGGGCAAGCGCCGCTATGACGAGGCAGTGTTTCGGCGTCTCGCGATCATCGACGCGGCCCAGCGCGTGGGGTTCACACTCGAGGAGATCCGCGACCTGCTCGCATCGCGCGACGATCTCGCGCACGAGCGGCTGCGCCAACTGGCCCTGCTGAAGCTGCCGGAGCTCGACGACCTGATCGCCCGAGCGACCTCGGTGCGGCGAGTGCTCAAGATCTGCAGCAGGTGCGATTGCGAGTCCATCGACGTGTGTTGCATGTTCGACGAGCGGGTCTTACCGCTCCGCGAGCACCATGCTGCGAGCGCGTCCAGACGTTCCAGACGAGGCGCGACGGCCCTCGCTTGACTTCAAGTTCGGTTCAAGTGCGACAGTCCTTGGACCAGCCAAGCCCCGCCAGGAGCATCAGCATGACCTACGTGATCGCCGAACCGTGCGTCGGCACCAAGGACCTCTCATGTGTCGAGGTCTGCCCCGTCGACTGCATCCACCCTGGTCAGGACGAGCAGGGGTTTGATGACGCGCCGCAGCTCTACATCGATCCCGAGGAGTGCATCGACTGTGACGCCTGCGTCGAGGCGTGTCCGGTGGATGCGTGCTTCGCGGAGGATCAGCTGCCCGATGAGTGGCAGACGTACGTCCAGATCAACGCCGAGTACTACCAACGCTGACCCACCGCCGGCCGGGCCCGGGGCTCAGGCTGGGCCTGCTCACGATGTGACCGCGGCGGCGTTGTCGCTGAGGTGCGCGAGGAGGTCGTGGACCGCCGCGATGTCACGGTGGATGTAGCCGAGCTGCTCCGCCTTGGTGAGGACCTCGTCGGCAACGCCGGCGGTGGGGAGCGGGGTTCCATGCTCGGCGCCGGCCTGGCGGGCGGGGTAGCCGCGAGATAACGCGTTACGAACGTCTGTTCGTAACGGCTAGACTTCATCCCATGTCGCTCCTCGTCCAACCATCGCTGTTTGGCTCGGTGGAGACACTCGGCGTCGCCGAGCTCGGCGACGCCGTCGAGCGCAGGCCGCTCTCCGACGGCGCCTGGGTTGATCTGCGACCGGGCTTCATCACCGCCGCCGACGAGCTATTCGACGTGCTGGCAAGCGCCGTGCCGTGGCGCGAGGAACGGATGCACATCTACGACAGCACCGTGCGGGTCCCCCGTCTCCTGGCCCGCTACCCGCAGGGAGAGGCGCTGCCCCATCCGGTGCTCGAGGAGGCCCGCTCGGCGCTCAGTGCCCACTACGCCGAGGAGCTCGGCGAGCCGTTCGTCAGTCTCGGCCTGTGCCTCTACCGCGACGGGAACGACAGCGTCGCCTGGCACGGTGACCGCATCGCCCGAGAGAGCCCGCGCGACACCATGGTGGCGATCGTCTCGCTCGGTGCCGCCCGTCCGTTCGGGCTCCGGCCAAAGCCGGGCGGCCCGGGACTGCGGCTCCAACTCGGTCATGGGGATCTGCTGGTGATGGGCGGAAGCTGCCAGCGAACCTGGCTGCATGGCATACCGAAGGTCGCCAACTGCCTGGGCGCGCGGATCAGCATCCAGTTCCGCCCGCACTGGGGCAACGACTTGGGCAAGCCCCGCGCCTGAAGCCTTCGCCGAGCCCCTCTGCCAGCTCGACGATGATCCCCTCTGGCCCCCGGACGCAGCACAGCGGGTAGCTGCCGCCGTTAGTCACGCCGCGGCCCGCGCGCGGGCGGCCTGGCGCACGAGATGGTCGCGCTCGGAGACGTTCGTCGCCCGGCGGGCGGCGTCGGCGTACGCCGAGGCGGCGGCGGGCAGGTCGCCGCCGAGCTCGTTCAGGTGGGCGCGGACGGCGTGCCAGCGGTGGCGCTCGCCGATCACGTCGCGCAGGCGGTCGGTCTCACGCAGCCCGGCGGCGGCGCCGAGGACGTGGCCCACCGCGACCGCGCGTCCCAACACGGCGGCGGGGTCCTGGCGCACCGGGTCTGCGGTCAGGGCGACGAGGTCGTCATACCAGGCGAGGATCTGCGGCCAATCGGTCTCTTCAGCGCGTGCCGCGTCGTCGTGCAGGGCGGCGATGGCAGCCTCGACCTGGTAGCGACCCGGGCCCCGTTGCCTCGTCTGCATGGCCAGCGCCGACTGCAGGACGCGCACCCCCTCGGCGATCTCGCGCCGGTCCCACAGCGTGCGGTCCTGCCGGTCGAGCGTCACGATCCGTCCTGCGGTGTCCACCCGCGCCGGAAGTCGCGCGTGGTTGAGGAGCATCAGCGCGAGCAGCCCGCGCGCCTCCGGCTCCTCAGTGGCGAGGGTGAGCTGGCGGGCGAGCCGGATCGCCTCGCCGGCCAGGTCCACCCGGCCGGCGTGGCCGACGGTGTAGACCAGGTACAGGACGCGCAGGACGACGGCGAGGTCCCCGGGCTGATCCAGGCGGCGGGCGGGCGGGCCGGCCAAAGTGCGCTTGGCCCGGCTGATCCGCTGCGCCATCGTCGCCTCGGGGACGTAGAAGGCGTCGGCGATCTCGCCGGTGGTGAGGCCCCCGACCGCGCGGAGGGTCAGTGCCACCTGCGAGGCCGGCGTGAGCTCCGGGTGACAGCAGCAGAAGAGCAGGAAGAGGGTGTCGTCGCCCTCCTCGGGATCTGGCCCGCCCGCCTGCGGTTCCGCATACGCCTGCTCCTCGCGGCGGTGACGGGCGACCTCGCTGCGGCGGGCGTCGACGAGCCGGCGGGTCGCCACCGCGGTCAGCCACGCGCGCGGGTCGCGCGGCGGATGCTCGGGCCACACCCGGAGTGCCTCCAGCAGCGCCTCCTGCAGCGCGTCCTCGGCGGCGTCGAAGTCCTCGCCCCGCCGGACGAGCCCTGCGAGCACCCGAGGAATGAGGTCCCGCGTCACTCGTCCGAGGGCGACTCGGACATGACCTCACGGACGTCGATCCACTCGTACAACGGCGCCCCGCCGGGGCCGGGCTCAGACGAGACATAGGCCGCGAGCTCGACCGCGCGCTCGTGCGACTCGACGTCGATCATCCACCAGCCCGCCACGAGATCGCTGGTCTCGGGCAGCGGGCCGTCGGTGGTGACCGGCGCGGCGTCCGGGCCGCCATAGCGCACCCAGGTGCGCGCCGGCGTGAGCGCCGCCACGTCGACGTACTCGCCGTTCTCCTCGAGCAACTCCGTGACGTGCTTGAGGAAGGCCATGTGTGCCTCCACATCCTCGGGGGCCCACTGGTCCATCGGGGGAAAGGGATGATGCTGCTCTGGGCCGCCGCGGTAATGCTTGAGGAGCAGGTACTTCGGCATGGTCGCCTCCTGATGTCGTGGGCCGCGTCTGTCGTGGCCCGTCACTGGTGAGCGGAGCCGGTCACGGCTTCTCGACATGCATGAACCCCACGGTGTCACCCGTAGCCAACGGTAGCTCGCGATCACTGGAGATCCGGTCGCCGTTGAGCGCGACGCCAACGCGGCCGTCCAGAACCAGCCCGACGGTGTCGGCGAGCTGACCCAGGGTCCAGGCGGCGACGCGCCGGGCAGGTGGCGTGCCGTTGACGGCAAGCCCGTCGAGGCCGCGGACCTCGATCTCTGGCGCGGGCTGCGCGCGGGCCGCCTGGTAGTCGTCGGGATCGTTGAGGTTGCTGACCGAGGCCAGGCCCGGATCGAGGGCCGCCAGCGCCGGATCGCGCAGCATCGTCGCGGCATCGAGCGCCAGCACGCGGCAGCGGTCGAACAGGAACGCGGGCTTCAGTTGGTCGGCGGCGATCAGCGCGTGCACCGCAGGCAGGATGCGCGGGCGATAGGCGGCCGACAGCGGCTGGCGAAAGCCGTAGATCTCGGGCAGGACGATGTCCACGTCATCGGTGACGGCACCGATCACGTGGCGCATGAACGCTGGATGCAGCAGCGGCACATCGGTGGAGGACACGTACACGACCTCGGCCCGCTCGCCGATCGCGGCCAGGCCCGCGGCGAGCCCCTGCATCGGCCCGCGCCCCTCGCGCGCGTCCGATACGACCTCGATCGACGAGGCGAGGTCCGGCAGTCCCTGCTCCGGCGCACGCACCACTACGACCGGCCCGTCGACGGTGCGCGCGGCCAGGCCGGTGACCCGGCGCAACAATGTGGAGCCGTGCCAGTCAAGAGCCGCCTTGGGCGAGCCCATCCGCGAGGATTTGCCGCCGGCCAGGATGATGGCGCCAGCGTCGATCACACCGGCGATGCTAGATCCCGCCCGGCTCGCCGTCCCGTCCGAACCAGCGTTTGACGCGGCTTGAGCCGAACTCGGCCTTGTCGGCCACCAGTGCCGCCGAAGGCCCGATCAGCTCGCCCGAGCGTTGGTCGCCGAAGAAGGTGACGTCCACCATCGCCACCGCGTCGGCTCCGAACTCCAGGTAGCAGATCCCGCGCCCGCCGTACTGAGCCGAGCTGGTGGTGCCACGGATGCGCGCGGCGATGTGCTCCGCCGCGATCGCGGCGTGACCCTCGGCGAACACCCCGGCGCGGGGTGTGCCGACCGCCGCCACGTCACCAATGGCGTAGACGCCGGGGAACGAGGTCTCGAAGGTCAGCGAGTCGATCTGGACCCACCCGTCCGTGGTCAGCCCCGCCTCCCTCACGACCGCCGGCGCACGATGCACCGGGACGCCGAGGAACAGGTCGTAGGGCATCTCGCCGCCGTCGCGCAGGATCGCGACGTGGCGGCCGGGGTCCAGCTCGCGCACCTCGCGGCGGGCGTGCCACTCGATGCCCCGCTCGGCGAAGGCCTCGATCAGCGCGTCGGAGGCCGCGGGCGACGGCGGGATCGGCCGCCCGAAGTCGATCACCAGCGCGATCTCCGACTGCTCGCGCAGCCCGCGCTCGAGCAGGTACTCGTGCAGGAGCAGGGCGGTCTCGCTCGGCGCCGGCGGGCATTTGTATGGCGTCGAGAGCACGCCGATGACGACGCGGCCGCCCTCGAAACGCTCCAGCACCTCATGCGCCGTGAATCCGCCGGCCACGGTGTAGAACTCGTGGCCGCCCTCGAGCAGGCCGGGCGTGGCCGCTGGATCGAGGTCGGCGCCAAGCGCGACCACGAGCACGTCGGCCTCGAACGTGCCCGCCTCGGTCTCGACGGTCCGGGCGGCCGGATCGATCGACCGAATCGACGTCTGCACGAACCGCACCCCCGGCTTGACGATGTCCGCGTAGGGGTGGCGGACCTGCTCGGGGACCGCGCGGCCGAACATCACGTCGAGCTTGGAGAAGCCGAACACGAATGCGTCGCTGCGGTCGATGAGGACGATCTCGATGTCGTCGCCGAACTCCTCCGAGAGTCGCGTGGTGAGCTCCAGGCCGCCGAACCCTGCACCGAGCACGACGACGCGCGTGAGGCCGTCCGCGGGTTCAGAGGTCATCGTCGCACCGGCGCACACTGTATCCGCGCGCGGCCTGCTGAACTACACCTCGAGGCGATCACTCGCGATCACCCCGACCCGATCACCACAGGACGGCACCGACATGCGCAAGATCCAGAGCCAGGGCGTCCACCACATCACGCTGGTCGGCGCCGGCCGCCAGACCTCGATCGACTTCTGGGAGGGCATGCTGGGGATGCCGTTCGTGTTCGAGCAGCCCAACCTCGACAACGTGGCCGAGAGCCACCTCTACTTCGACCCGGGCGATGGCCGCCTGATCACCGTGTTCACCAACGAGGAGCGCACCCCGGACCCCGAGCGCACGCCGACGGACCCCGGGTGCGTCCACCATGTCGCCTTCGCGCTCTCGCAGGCGACGTTCGCGCAGACCGTCGAGCGGCTGGATGAGCGCGGCGTTCGCCACAGCGGCGTGAAGGACCGCGGGTTCATGGACTCGATCTACTTCACCGACCCGCTCGGCCTCCTCATCGAGCTGGCGTCCTACCGCTTCGAGCCGCCGGCGGGAGTCAGCCACGCCGAGGTCCTGCTGGCCGCCCACCGGCTCCGCGTGCAGCGCGGCGACTACAACATCGCCCCCATCCACCTGGCCGACGCCATCGAGCAGTTGGTCACGGCCTCCCGCGACTCCCTGTCGGACGACCGCTCCCCCAAGGACCCATACAGCCACGCCCAGTCCACCGAGGTCCAGACGCCCGATGAATAAAGTCTTGGCTCGTGTCGCTGTCCGCCACCGCCAACATCCGGCTCGCTACTGCTGACGATCTCGAGGACGTCGTCGCGGCCTACAACGCGGGGATCCGCGAGCGGATCGCCACCCTCGAGACACGGCTGCGGGCGCCGGCCGACATCACCGACTGGCTGAACGACGGCCGCCCGTTCATCGTTGCCGAGCGCGACGGGCGGGTGCTGGGCTGGGCGCGCGCCGGGCTCTACTCGGACCGCTGCGTCTACCAGGGCGTGGGCGAGCACGCCGTCTACGTTCACCCCGACGGCCGCGGTCAGGGGCTGGGCCGTCAGCTCCTCAACGAGCTGTGCGCGGAGTCCGAGCGCCGTGGTTTCTACAAGCTCACGAGCCGTATCTTCGCCGACAACCAGCCCAGCCGCGCGGCGCACCGCGCCGCCGGCTTTGACGAAGTGGGCATCCAACGCCGCCACGGCAAGCTCGACGGCCAGTGGAAGGACACCGTCCTGGTTGAGAGGCTCCTCGGCGAGGCCGCGTCGTAGGGCTCACGGCTGTCCGCCGCAACCCCCTCCGCGGCTACTTCGCGGCCAGCACGTCAGCGGGCAGGATCTCGGGGGGCGAGGCCAGGAGCTCGTCGGCCTTGGCCATGAGCGCGGCGGCGATCGCCCCGTTGATGTGGGCCCGGCGGGCGTCCTCGGTCTCGAACGTGTCAAAGATCCAGAACGTCGTCTCCGAGGTCCGCGCGGCATACCAGGCGACGGTCCCCTCCTCGGCCTGAGCGAGCGGCAGCGCGCCGGCGAGCAACTGCGACACCTCCTCGGCCTTTTCCGGCTTGGCCTCAATACGGGCGACGAATGCGTATGGCGTGCTCATGTCCGCTCCTTGAGTTCCATCGGGTTGTGGGGCCCGACGGTACCCGCTCGCGGCCTCCGACCGACCCGGTCACCCCGCCACCTGAGCGGGCCTCAGATGCTGCGCCCGGCCTCGCGCCAGTAGCGCTCGCGGATCCGGCGCTTGAAGATCTTGCCCGACTCTTCACGGGGGAGATCGGCGTCGAAGACGACCACCTGCGGCACCTTGTAGCCGGCCAGGCGGGAGCGGACGTGCTCGCGCACCGTGCTCTCGGTGAGCCCGGCGGCCGGCTCGGCGTCGACGTGGGCGGCCAGGGCCTCGCCGAAGGAATCGTCGGGGATGCCGAAGACGGCGACGTCGCGGACGCCTGAGAGCTCCAGCAGGCAGCCCTCGATCTCGGCCGGGTAGATGTTGACCCCGCCGGAGATGACCATGTCGCGGGCGCGGTCCGACAGGTACAGGTAGCCCTCGGCGTCGACGCGGCCGACGTCGCCGATCGAGATGTAACCGTCGCGCTCGATCTCGCGGCGCTTGTCGTCCTGGCCCAGGTAGGTGAACCCCGGCCAATAGTCGGGCGGGCGGATGAAGACCTCCCCGGTCTCCCCCGTGGCCAACAGCCGCCCCTCGGCGTCGTGCACGTGGATGTCCGACCCGCCGAAGGGGTGGCCGACGGTCCCCTCGTGCGCCAGCCACTCGTCGCTGTCGCAGACGATCACGATGCCGATCTCGGTGGCGCCGTAGTACTCGCGGATCACCGGCCCGAACCAGTCGATGATGCGGCGCTTGACGTGAGCCGGACACGGCGCGGCGGCGTGGACGACACACTCCAGGGAGCCGAGGTCATAGCGGCGGCGGACCTGATCGGGCAGTTCGAGCAGGCGCACGAACATGGTCGGGACGGTTTGGGCATGGGTGATGGCCTGCTCTGAGATCAGCCGCAGGAACGCCTCGGCCGCGAAGCGCGGCATGACCGTCAGCTCGATGCCGAGCGCCAACGCGAACAGGGACTGGGCGTTGGGGGCCGAGTGGTACATCGGCGCCGTGACCAGCGTGTGCATGCCGGGCGTCAGCCCCATCGCGCCCAAGGTCGCTGCGGCGACGTCGCGGGATTGCTCGGGGCTCATGGCGTCGCGGATCACGCCCTTGGGCAGGCCCGTGGTCCCCGAGGTGTAGATGAGGCTCATCGGCGCTGCGTCCAACGGTTCGGCGTAGGGCTCGTGGGCGCCGATCCAGTCAGCGAACAGTGGCCGGCGCCCGGTCTCGGGCGCCGCGCCGTAGTGCGCGGCGAGCTCCTCGGGCACCGGCACCTCGACCAGCGGGACCCCCGCGGGCAGGACATCCTCGACGTTGGCCACGAAGTCGGAGTGGGCGAACACCACCCGCGACTGCGAGTGCGCGATCACGTGGCGCAGCTCCAGGCCATGCCAGTGCCAGTTGACGGGAACGGGGACGGCTCCGATCAACCCGCACGCCGCGCTGAGCGACAGAAAGGTGGGCTCATTGCGCAACACCAACGCAACGCGGTCACCGTGGCGCACGCCGGCTTCGACGAGCCCGGCGGCCGTCCGCGCGGCCTGAACCCGCAGCTCCTCATGGGGAATCTCGCGATCGCCGTATCTCACCATCGGTCCGCTCATGCCCCTTCTCCCTCCGGTCGCCCCTGTGGGTTGCGGGCCATTCCACCACACCGCGAGGGGTCGTGGCCAGGGTGTGCGTCCTAGGATCGCGTGGATGGCCCTCCCCCGTGCCATCGCCGTGGTAGCGGCGGCGGTGATCGTGACCACGCTCGCCGCGCTGCCGGCGACCGCGGGCGCCCGGGTGCTGCGGGTGGGACCCGGTCAGCGCTTCACGCGGCCGTGTCAGGCGATCGCTCGGGCCCGCGCCGGCGACACCATCCAGATCGATGCGCGCGGAAACCACTCCTATCGCGGCGACGTGTGCGCGTGGTCCACGAACCGCCTGACGCTCGCCGGCGTCCACGGCCGTGCCCACATCGACGCCGCCGGCGCCAACAGCGAGGGCAAGGCCATCTGGGTCATCGCGGGCGACGACACGACGATCGAGAACGTGGAGCTGTCGGGCGCGCGGGTCCCCGATCAGAACGGCGCGGGCATCCGCCTCCAGGGCGCCGGGCTGACCGTCGAGCACTGCGTCTTTGACCACAACCAGGAGGGCATCCTCGCCGGGGACAACCCGGCCTCCAACATCGTCATCGACTCCAGCGTGTTCGCCGACAACGGAGCCGGCGACGGCTTCTCGCACAACCTCTACATCAATCATGTCCGCAGCTTCACCCTGCGCGACAGCTACTCCACCGCTGCCCACGTCGGACACCTGGTCAAGTCGCGCGCCGCGCGCAACTACATCCTCTATGACCGCCTCACCGGCGAGCGGGGCACCGACAGCTACGAGCTCGACCTGCCCAACGGCGGCCTCTCCTACGTCATCGGCACCGTGCTGCAGCAGGGCCCCGGCACCCAGAACCCCAACATGCTCGCCTACGGCGAGGAGGGCTCGCTGAACCCCGACTCGCATCTGTACGCGGTCAACGACACCTTCGTCAACGATCTCGGCCGGGGCGCGGCGATGCTCATCGGCTCCGAAGTCCGCGCCCCCGTGCTGGCGCAGAACGACATCAGTGCCGGCAGCCCTGTGTTCGTCGCCCAGTCCGGGGCGCGCCTGCGGCACGACTGCGTCACGGCCGATCCGCGCTTCATCGGCGCGACTCGCTACGACTACCGGCTGCGGCCATCCTCGCCCTGCCGACACGTGGGCCGGCGGCCCGGGTCCGCCCAGGGCGTCTCGCTGGTGCCGCGCTTTCAGTACACGGGTGGCGGCGATCAGGTGCGCCGGACCGACGGCGGAGTGATCGCGGGCGCCTTCGGCACGCGGTAGCCTAACCGGCCAGACCATGGTGACCGGTGAGGGGCTCCAGTTGGACGGGGGCGCGGTGCAGCCCGGCGGACGGCCGCCCGCACCCGGGAGCCTGGCCCTCGTGCAGGCCTACATCAACTCGTTCTTCGACCTGGAGGCCGAGTGGGGCGCGGATCTGTTCGCCACGCCCGAGGCGCTCGCAGGCTGGCTGGCCGACCGGGGGCTGCTGTCCGCGGGGACGAGCCTGCGCGCCCGCGACCGTACCCGCGCCATCGCCGTGCGCGAGGGCCTGCGCGGGCTGGCCGCGGTCAACAACGATGGTTCCCCGCAGGCGGCCGCAGCGAGCCTCGCCGATGTCAACCGCGCCGCCGCCGGCGCCCGGGTGGAGGTGCTCCTGGAGGCCCACGGACCTCGCTTCGTGGCCAATGGCGCCGGGCTTGATCGCGCCCTCGGTGTCGTGCTCGCGACCACTGGCACGGCGATGCTCGACGGGACCTGGCAGCGGCTTAAGACCTGCCCTGGCCACCACTGCGGCTGGGCGTTCTATGACCACTCGCGCAACCAGACCGGCCGGTGGTGCTCGATGTCGGTGTGCGGCGGGCGAGCCAAGGCACAAGCGCACTATCGCCGCCGGCGGGAGGAGGATCGCGGGTGAGGACGGCGGGCCCGGCGCTGGCCTTGGCGCTGGCCCGAGCCCGGCGCCGGCCGTGGCGGGGCCTGGCTCCCGCCCTCGGGATCGCTCTCGCGGTCGCGTTCATCGGAGCCGTGTGGGCGGAGGGCACAGTCGCCGGCGAGCAGGCGGCGAGGGTGCGGCTGGCGAACCTCACCCCGGCCCAGCGCGCGATCATCGTGACCTGGCAGGGCGCCGCGACTGGCGCCGTGGACCGGCAGGCCCGAGCGGCGCTGGCGAGGCTGGGCCTCGGCCCCGCCGCCACGGCCACCCTGCTGAGCCCGGTACGCCTGCACGGTCACCTCGTGCGGCCAGCCGCGATCGCGCCGCTCGCGCCGTGGACGGGCCCCGGCGTCGAGGTCCCCGGCCCGTGCCGCGGCACCACCTGCCCCATGCTGCTCGACGGAGCCGGCGTCCGGCCGGGCGAGGTTCTCGGCGCGCCGGGGGTACAGCTCAGGGTGACCGGCACCGCCGTGCTGCGGTCCGCGGCGCCGCTGGGCTTCGTGCCGGGACAGACCCCTGGGCCACCGGTGCTCCTGGGCAGCGACCCGGCGGGACTCGAGCGCCTCCCCGGCCTGAGCTCCTTCTATCGCACCGAGAGCTGGCTGGCGTTGCTGCCGGTCACGGGACTGCACTCCTGGGAGCTGCCAGCGCTGCGCGGGCGGCTGCAGCGCGCCGAGGCCACGCTGCTCTCGGAGGGCGGTGGGTTCAGCTTGGCCGCGCCGTTCACCGGGCTCGACGCCGCGGTCACCGACGCCGGCGGGGCCCCGCGACGGCTGCTGCTGGTGGCCGGCGGCGGGATCGCCGCGCTGGCATTGTTCCTCGTGCTGGTGGTCGGCGGGATGCGACACGAGGCCCGGGAGGAGCTCGAGCGCCTACGCGCGGTCGGGGCCCGCTCCCATCAGCTCGCGGCATTCGTCCTCGCCGACTGCGCACTGACCTGCGGCGCGGCGCTGATTGCGGGCGGGGTGGCGGCCCTCGGAGCGGCCGCGGTGCTTGCCGGCACCGCCCACGAGCCCGTCGGCGGCATCCTCGCCCACAGTCTTGAGACCTGGCGCGGCATCGCGGCCGTGGCCGGGGGCTGGCTCGTGAGCACGTTGCTCGTCGCGGTGCTGGTAGCGGCGCCCGCCGGGCGCCGGATCGCCGACGTGGCCGCGCTGGCGGCAGCGGCGGCGCTGGCGTTGACGCTGGCGGGACCGGACTCGGGGAGTACGGCGCAGACGATCCTCCTGGCCCCGCTGTGCGCACTCGCCGGCGGCGTGCTCGTCCTGCGTCTGTGCGGGCTGCTGCTGGTGGCCGGCGAGCGGGCGGCGCGGCACGGACCCGTGGCGGTGCGGATGGCGTTCGTCGGCCTCGCCCGCCGGCCCGCACTCCCGTCGCTGTGGGTCGCCTTCGTCGCCGTGGCGGTCGGGCTAGGGGGCTTCGCCCTCAGCTACCGCGCGACGCTCGAGCGCAGCGCGTCTGACCAGGCGGCGGCGGCGGTCCCGCTCGACGCCATCGTCTCCCCCGGCCCGACCTTCGCCACCCCGCTCATGCTCGCGCCCCCCGGCCGCTGGGACGCTCTGGCCCGCGGCGTCGCCTGGCCGGTCCGGCGGACCCAGGCCACGTTCGTCAGTGGCGACGCGTCGGTCACCGTCCCCGCCCTCGGCGTGCCCGCGGCGGCGTTGGCACGCCTGCACGGGTGGCGGACGTCCGACGGATCCGCGCCGCTGGGCACGTTGGCGCGGCGCCTCGCGCCCACGGCCCCGGTCCAGACGCGTGGCGCGACGGTCCCGGCGCAGGCCCGCATGCTGTCGGTGCGCGTCGGCGCGGCTGACATCGCCGCCACCGTCACCGCGGACCTGCGGGACGCCGCGGACGTCATCCACCAGGTGACCCTCGGGGAGATCGGTGGCCGCGCTGCTCGGCCGGCTGCGCTGCGCGCCCGCTTGCCCACGCGGCGCAGCGGGTCCTGGCAGCTAGCGGCGCTCGAGCTCGACGAGCCGGCCGGTCTGGAGGCCACCAACGGCCACCAGAACGGCGAGAACGTCGCCGCCGGAACACAGGCGAGCGCCACGGTCACGCTAGGCACCGTATCCCTGCTCGACGCAGCCGGCAGCGCGATCGTCCACGTCAGTCCGGCCCGGTGGCGCAGCGTCGGCGCCGCGTCTGGGTCGCGGGCGGAGGGCGGCGGGGAGGTCAGAGTGCTGTTCAGCGACTCAGGCGAGCCAGGAATCGTGCGCCCGGCACAGCCCAGCGACACCCACGCGATCCCGGTGCTCGTGGATCCGGCCACCGCGGCCGCAGCCGGGGAGGGGCAGACCCTGGCGCTCACCGTCGACGGCGAGCCGGTCCATGCCCGGGTGGCGGGCGTCCTGCGGCGGTTCCCGACGGTGCCCGCGGGCTCGGCCGGCTTCGTGGTCGCCGACGAGCAGACCCTGGCCGGCGCCCTGGACGCCCAGCTGCCCGGCCAGGGGCGGGCCGACGAGCTGTGGATCTCGTCGCGGAACCTCGCGCCGCTGCGCGCCGCGCTGGGCACGCCGCCGCTCGCGAGCCTCCAAGCCCAATACCGGCAGACAATCGAGCGGCGGCTGCGCGAGGCCCCGGTCGCCCACGCCGTCCTCGGCACGCTGATCGCGGCGGCGGCCCTGTCGGGCGCGCTGGCCGTCCTCGGGCTCCTGGCGGCACTGCTGGGGCCGGGGCGCGATCGGCGACTGGAGAGCGACCTCGTCGACCAGGGCGCCAGCCCCCGCGCCGTCCGCGCCCAGCTCCGCCTCGAGGCGGTCATCGCCAGCACGCTGGGTGTGGCCGCGGGCGCGATCATCGCCGTCGTGCTGGCCCGGCTGGCGGTGAGCACCATTCGCGCGGTGGCCGCGGGGGCCGGCGGGGCGCCGCCCCTGGTGACGGTGGATCCCGCGGCGCAGCTGATCGTCTGGAGCGCGAGCGGCCTGGTCGCGCTCGCGCTCGCCATCTGGCTCGGTACCGCCGGCGGTACCCGTGGAGGTCGGATATGACCGCGGTGGTGGAGCTGCGCGACGTCTTCAGCGTGCACCGCACCAATGAGGGCGACGCCGCCGCGCTGCAGGGCGCGACGCTCACGGTGACGCCGGGTGAGAACGTGTGCATCCTGGGCCCCAGCGGCGCGGGCAAGACCACCCTGCTGCGGATCATCGCCGGCCTACAGACGCCCTCGGCAGGAGCCGTCCGGGTCCTGGGGCGCGACATCGGCCGGGCCCCCGCCCGGGCCCGGGCGCGGATCCGGCACCGGTCGCTGGGCCTGCTCGGCCAGCACTCCAGTTCCACCCTCTCGCCCGACCTCCCGCTGCGCGACGGCGTTGCGCTGCCACTCGCGCTGCGCGGGGCCGGGCGCACCGCGCGCCGCCGGCGGGCGCAGCAGCTGCTGGACGCCGTGGGGCTGGGCGATCGCGTCCGTGAGCTGCCCGGGGTCCTCTCGGGCGGCGAGCGCCAGCGGGCCGCCCTGTGCCTGGCCATCGCCCATCGTCCCGGACTGCTGCTCGCCGACGAGCCCACCGGCGAGCTCGACGCGGCCAGCGGCCGGGCCGTGCTGAGCCTCATCGCGCAGCTGGCCAGGTCCGAGGGCGCCACCGTGATCGTCGTCTCCCACGATCCAGCCGCCGCGGCGGGCGCGGATCGCAGCGTGCGCATGCGCGACGGACGCATCGTGGAGGAGCTCGGCACCGCCCCCGGCGGCGGCATCGTCGTCGGGCGCAGCGGCTGGCTCTCGGTGCCGCCGGCGCTGCTGCGCGAGGCCGGCATCTCAGACCGTGCCCAAGTGCGAATCGCCGACGGCGGCCTGCTGGTGAGCGCCACGGGCGCGCCCGGCGGCACGCTCGAGCCAGCAACACCGGCGGGCAACGGCCCGGGGCCGGCACCCTGGCGGCCGGCCGCCGTGGAACTGCGCGCGGTCGTTCGCACGCTCGGACGCGGCGGGGCCCGGCGGACCGTGCTGGACGGGGTCACCCGGTGGCTGGACGCGGGGCGGATGCATGCCGTGGCCGGCGCGTCGGGGTCGGGCAAGACGACGCTGCTGCGGCTCGTCGCCGGCCTGGACCACCCCGACACCGGCGCCGTCCTCCTCGACGCGCACGACCTAGCGGCCGATGACGCGGAGTCGCTGGCCGCGCTGCGGCGACGGCGGATCGGCTACCTGGCCCAGGAGCCGACGCCGGTCAGCTTCCTCAGCGCCGAGGAGAACATCGTGCTCGCGCTGCGCTCACGCGGGTGGGGCGAGGGCGAGGCCCGCGCCCGGGCGGCCGGCGTGCTGGCTCGCGTCGGGCTGCGCGAACGCTCCCGCCAGCGCGCCGGGCGGCTGTCGGCCGGCGAGGGGCAGCGGCTCGCCCTGGCCCGAGCACTGGCCAGCGCGCGCGGGCTCCTCATCGTCGATGAGCCGACCTCGCGCCTGGACGAAGCCAACGCCGCCATGACGGCCGAGCTCCTCAGCGCCGCCGCGCGCGAGGACGGCCAGACGGTCCTGTGCGCGACCCACGACGAGCGCCTGCTGGCTGTCGCCGACACCGTCGTGGACCTCGGCAACGGCGTCGGTGCGTCGGGCCCCGCCGTCCAGTGATCAACACGGCGCCCAGGAGCTCGGATCCACGAACCGGAGGGTCGGCTTCGCGCGAGGATCAGTCCCCGAGGACGCGCCCAGGAACATATTCGCGTCGCGCCCGGGCAGGATCAACGCGGTGCCGCCGAAGGTGATCTGGCCCAGATACAGCCCCGGTTGCCGCGGTGAGGTGAACGTCAACGACCCGCGGCCCGAGCCGTTGAGGCTCAGGCTGCGGCTGAGCACCTTGCGGAGCTTGAACGTGCCCTTCCGAGGCGAAGCGCAGGTCGCGCGACTGATCGTGACCATGACCTTGCCGTGCGCGGCGGCCGCCGCGTCGATCTTGACCGCCGGGATGGTCAACCGCACGCGGCCGCGGGGACCGCGCTGGAGCACGGTGTGGACCTGGTCGCGGATGAACTCGCCCCTCACCGTGACCGCGGGCGTCGTCACCCACGGCGTGCCGAACTCGTTGTCGCCGTTGTCGCCGCTCAGCGCCTGGGCGGAGCAGGCCCAGCGTCCGGGGCCCCTGAAGGCGTCGGTCTCCTGCACCACGGACGCCGTATTCCCCGCGCCCTCGCCCGTTCCCGTGGCAGAGCCGGTGGTGATCGCGCTTCCGGTGACCGAGCCGTCAGGAGCGGCCACCGGATCACGGGCGCACCGCCACTTGTAGCCCTGCGTGCCCACCGGCATCGACAGCACCGGCCCGTTGTCACCGTGCGCCTTGCGTGTCGTGCGCGGGACGAGCGGAGTCCCGGCGATGTGGACGGCGGGGGCGGCGTTGACGGTGAGGCTCACCGTGCTCGTTGGGCCTCCGCTGCAGGTGTGGCCCGGAATGGCGCTGTGCTGGGCATCGGTGTACATGGAGACGTTGAGCGCGTACGTGCCGTTGCCGTGGAAGTAGAGCTGCGCGCCGGTGGCCTGGACCGCGCCGGGCGTGCCCGCCAGGGTCTCGCAGTACGGCGCGTAGGGGTCAAAGCTGGTGCTCCACAGGTCGGGCACCGGCCCGCCCGGTTGGGAGGCGAGATCCACCTCCACCGCCTGACGGTTGTATTCGGCGGTCGTGGACTGCAGCGCGACGCCGATGTCATAGGGGCCCATCGACGACAGCGCGGCGCTGAGCGGCTGCCAGGGGGTCCGCCCCACCGTCGCGTTGTCGGGGTCGACGAGCCGCACGAACACCTGCGGCGCCGTGACCGCGTCGGCGCCGGCCGTCGCAGGAACGACCCCCATCGCGATCGCGATCACCGCCGCGATCGCGCCGAATCCCCGGTAGATCGGCACGCACCCACCCTACGCCGAATCTGTCCGCCGCGGGGGTTTTGGCCTCCTCACACCGTCTCCACCCGTGGGTGGAGACCCACGGCGATCTCCACCCGCAAATCGACCCCCGCGCCGATGTGCGCTCACGCGATGTCGCCGACGATGCTCCCATGTCAATCACCGATTACCTCATCGACTCAGCCCTCGTCCTCCTCGTTCTGCTCCAGCTCAAGGAGCGCCAGCTCACCACCAAGACGATCGTCCGCCCCATCGTCATCCTCGCCGTCGCCGTCGCCAACTACTTCCACACCATCCCCACCGCCGGCAACGACCTCGTCCTCATCACCGTCGTCGCCCTCACCGGCCTGTCCATCGGCGTCGCCAGCGGCATCGCCGTCAAGATGCGCCGTGGCGACCACGACGCGGTCCTCGCCCGCGCCGGGTGGGCCTCGGCCTTCTTCTGGGTGCTCGGGATGGGCTCGCGCTTCGCCTTCCTGATCTGGATCAGCCATGGCGGCATGACCTCGATCGCCAGCTTCAGCTCCGCGCACTCGATTACCAGCGGGGCCGCCTGGACCGACGCGCTGCTCGGGATGGCGGTGTTCGAGGTCCTCGGCCGGTCGCTGATCATGGCGCTGCGCCGCCGGCAGCTCCAGGTGCTGGGGACCCCCGAGCTGGCGTGACCGCCGGGGGCCAGGAAGCCCTACCGTGTTCCCCGTGCTCCTGACCCGCCTGGACCGCCGCTCGGGGGCGTTGGTGCGCTTGGCGGCGCTCGTGCTCATCGGCTGGTCGGTGTTCCATGCCGATCACCCCCCCGGCGGCCACGGCCGCGGCCTGGTCATCACGCTGCTGTTCGCCACGGTGGTCGCCGCCTCGGTCGTGTGGACCGTCCGCCCGCTCAACGACGGCGTGATCACTCCCGAGCTCTGGGTGATGGCGGCGGCGGGCGGCCTGCTCGCCGGCGCCTCGCCCGACAGCGCCGCCAGCGCCTTCGTGTTCGTCGCCGTGGTGGCGGCCGGTCTCCGGGTCGACCTGCTGGACGCAGTGCCGGTCGCCGTGTTGGGAGTGGTGGCGCTGGCTGCGGGCGACGCCATCTACCACCACCTCGGGGTCGGGCTGCTCGCCTACGCCCTCGGCTTCGCCGTCTGCGCCCTGGCGGCATCCAACAGCCGTCAGTCGGCGCAGCGCACCGAGCAGGCCGAGCTCCTGTTGGCCCAGTCCCAGCGCTCGCACGAAGAGCAGCTTCGGGCGGCGCGACTCGAGGAGTCCGCGCGTATCGCGCGCGAGATCCACGACGTGCTGGCCCACGCGCTGGCGGGTCTCACCATCCAGCTCGAAGCGACGCGCGCGCTGATCGAGCAGGGAGCGCAGAGCGGCGAGGTGCTGGCCCGCATCGAGCGCGCACACGAGCTGGCCAAGGAGGGGCTACGCGAGACCCGCCTGGCCGTCGGCGCGCTGCGCGGGGACACGGTGGCGGCGCCGGCGGCCGTCGAGGCGCTGGTGGCCGAGTACCGCACGGGGGCCGAGGCACCGGCCGAGCTGACGATCGACGGCGACCGAGACCGGCTCGCCGGCCCGGCCGGCCACGCCGTGCTGCGCGTCGTCCAGGAGGCCCTCACCAACGTTCGCAAGCATGCGCCCGGAGCGGCGGTGTCGGTGGCCGTCCACGCCGGCGTGGCCCCCTTGGACGAGATCGTCGCGGTGGTCGAGGACCGCCCGACGGCGGTGGCGCTGATACGGGCCCGCCCAGGGCCGAGCTCCCTGGCGGCCACCGGGGGCGGCTACGGCCTGGAGGGCATGCGCGAGCGGGCCCGCGGTCTGGGCGGCACGCTCAGCGCGGGCGCGGCCGGCGACGGCTGGCGCGTCGAACTGCGGCTGCCCGCCCCCTCCGCCCCCTCCGCCCCCTCCGCCCCCTCCGCCTCGGGAGAGCCGGCGTGAGCGGGTCGATCCGGGTCATGGTGGTCGACGACCAGGCCCTCGTGCGCGAGGGCCTGATGACGTTGCTCGGCGCCGCGGCCGACATCACGCCGGTGGCGGCGGCGAGCGACGGTGCGGAGGCGGTCCGGCTGGCCGCCCGCCATCGGCCCGACGTCGTGCTCATGGACCTGCGCATGCCGGCACTCGACGGCGTCGAGGCCACGCGGCAGATCCGCTCGGCCCTCCCGGAGACCGAGATCGTGGTGCTCACCACGCACGCCGACGAAGCGTCGATCCTCGACGCGCTGCGCGCCGGCGCGCGCGGCTACCTCACCAAGGACGCGGGCATCGCCGAGATCTCACGCGCGGTCCACGCCGCGGCCGCCCACCAGGCGGTGCTGGACCCGGCGGCGCAGAGCGCGCTCATCGAAGCGGCAAGTGCCGGCGCGCGACCGGGGCGAGCGGGATCGTCTTCCGCGAGCCTGCCCGACGATCTCACCCCGCGCGAGGCCGAGGTCCTGTCGCTCGTGGCCGAGGGGCTCTCCAACCGCGAGATCGCGTCGACGCTCGTGGTCTCCGAGGCGACGGTCAAGACCCACATCAACCACGTGTTCGCCAAGATCGGCGCTCGTGATCGCGCCCAGGCGGTCCACTACGCCTACACCCACGGGCTGGCCGGATGACCGGTCGGCCGCTCTACGACGACGCCGGCGAGGGACCGGCCGTGATGCTCGTCCACGCGGGCATCGCCGACCGCCGGATGTGGGGCCCCTACCTGCCCTGGCTCGCCGGCGAGGGGTGGCATCCCGTCGCGCCCGACCTGCCCGGGTTCGGCGAGCACGCTCCCACGCCGGACCCTCCCGCACCGTGGGACTACCTGCGCGAGGTGCTGGACGAGCTCGCGATCGACCGGGCCGTCATCATCGGCTGCTCGTTCGGGGGCGCCGTGGCGCTGCGCCTGGCCGTGACCGCGCCCGAGCGCGTCCGGGCCCTGGTGATCATCTCCTCGCCCGCGCCGGGGTTGGAGCCCTCGCCGCTCCTGGAGGCGGCGTGGACCGCCGAGACCGAGGCGCTGGAGCGTGGCGACCTGGACGCCGCCACGGCCGCAGTGGTGGCGGCGTGGCTGGCGCCCGACGCCCCCATGGGGCTGCGCGACCTCGTGGCCACCATGCAGCGCCGCGCGTACGAGCTCGACCCCGAGGGCACGATGCCCGAGCCGCCGGACCCGCTCGAAGCACATCCCGAGCGCCTGCGCGCCATCGAGGTCCCCGCCCTGGTCGCGGTCGGCGAGCGCGACATGCCGGACTTCCTGTGGAGCGCACAACAGCTCGCCGAGGCGCTGCCGCAGGCAACGCATCGCGTCATCGCCGGCGCCGGCCATCTCGCGCCGCTGGAGACCCCGGACACGGTGCGGCGCCTGCTCGCCGATTTCCTGGCCGCCGTGGACTGATGCCTCAGCGCAGCGGATCAACGTGGATCTTGGGCCCTGGGCCGGCGGTGGCCGGCCGCCGGCCCGCCAGCACGTCGCCCACCTGCGCGAGCCCGACGGTCGCGGCGACGAGCGGTAGCGGATCGACCGAGCCCTCCGCGTAGGCCTCGACCGCGGCGGGCAGCGCCGGCGAGCCCGACAGCACCCCGACCGCGGTCACGTCCTTGAGCAGCATCGTGCGGGTGTCGATCGTGCTCGGGGCGCCCGAGATCCCGATGTAGACGACGCGCTTACCCGGCTCCACCAGCTCCAGCGCCAGCGCCGGCAGGGACGCCGCGGTCGACGCGTCGATGACGGCGTCGAAGGCCAGGGGCGGGAGATCCCCCGCGGTCCACACGCCGTCGAGGCCGAGCGAGCGGGCGAAGCTCAGCGACGGCTCGCGCTCCCCCAGTACGTGCACCTCGGCCCCGGCGGCGCGGGCGAACTGGGCGGCCAGCGTGCCGATCGTCCCGGGCCCCAGCACCAGCACGCGGTCGCCTGGATGCACGTCGGCGCCCCACACTGCGCGCAGGGCGTTGGCGCCGGGCTCGACCATGGCGCCGGCGGCGTCGTCCACGACGGCGGGGAGAGCAACGAGCGAAGAGGCGGGGACGGCGAGCTGCTCGGCCAGCGCGCCCGGCTTGCCGCCCCGGATGCCGACCTCGAAGCGGTCCGCGCACAGGTGCTGGCGTCCCGAGCGACAGCGGCCACAGCGGCCGCAGCCCAACATCGTGTCGCCCGCGACGCGGCGACCGAGCCACGCCTCGGCCACCCCGCTGCCGACAGCGCTCACGACTCCGCACCACTCGTGCCCCAGCCGCATCGGGTAGGCGGCGTTTCCGTCGTGCAGGTAGGTCATCTCGCCGGTGAAGAACTCCACGTCGGTCCCGCACACGCCGACCCTGGCGACGTCCACCACGACCTCGCCTGCCGCCGCCGAGGGCGGCGCCACCTCCTGGACCGCGCACTCGCCCGGCCCGGTGACCACGAACGCTCTCACGCGCGGGGTCTCAGCGACCCGACCACGGCGTGACGGGCAGCCCGACCGCCCCGACGTGCGCCATGAACAGCCGCCCCGAGAGCGGATACTGCTCGCGCTGGGGCGCGCTGAGCTCGTGGGTGGCCGTGGTGATGACCAGAACGTCGCGCTCGGGACCGGCGAAGGCCACGCTCGTCGTGTGAGGCGCCGGCACGCTGACGGTGGCCAGCCGCTCTCCTGACGGCGTGTAGCAGCGCACCTCTCCCCCGCCCCAGATCGCCACCCATAGGTTGCCGTCGGTGTCGACGCACAGACCGTCGGGCCAGCCCCCGCTGGTCAGGCGGACCATCTCCGCGCGCTCGCCGTACGCGCCGGAGGCCGGATCGTAGGGGCGACGCCACACCACGCCGGGGGCGGTGTCGACGCTGTACATCACGTCGCCCGCCGGCGACCACGCCAGCCCGTTGGAAATCGTCAGGTCATCGTCGAGCACGGTCACCCCGCCGTCGTCCTCGAGCCGGTACAGGCACTCCTCGCCCCGGCGGCTGTCGAGGGCCATGCTGCCGACGAGTAGGCGCCCCGCCGGATCACAGGCCCCATCGTTGAGCCGGCTGGCCTTGGCGTCGGGGACAAGGCTGGCGCGCACCGCGGCGCGCCCCTCCCCGAGCACGCGATACACGCGTCGCGCTCCGGCGACGAGCAGTTCCCCGGCGGCGTCGCACACCACGGTGCACGCCGTCTCCTCGAAGTGCATCTCGGAGTCCGCGGCGACGAAGCCGCCCTCGAGATGTCCGCCGTGCACGGTCCCGGCGTTGATGTCGACCCACAGCACCCGCTCGTGGGCCTCGTCCCACAGCGGCCCCTCCCCCAGCTCATAGCAGGCGTCGGACGCGACCGTGGCGGTGAACACCTGCATGGCAAATGTGATCGTATGTGACCCGAGTCCCTAACCCCTCCGCCACAGGTGCCGATGCCCTCCCACCGCAGCTCACACTGGTATGCCGGGTCTGACCGCAACGCCTACATCCACCGAGCCTGGATGCGACGCGGGCTGCCCGGCCACGCCTTCGACGGCCGCCCGCACATCGCGATCGCCAACACCGCGTCGGATCTGACGCCCTGCAACGCCCACCTCAACGAGGTGGCCCAGAGCGTCAAGGAGGGCGTGTACGAGGCCGGCGGGATCCCGATGAACCTCCCGGTGGTGTCGCTGGGCGAGACCATTGTGCGCCCAACCGCGATGCTGTGGCGCAACATGGCCGCGATGGCCGCGGAGGAGATGTTCCGCGCCAACCCGATCGACGGCCTGGTGCTGCTGGGCGGGTGTGACAAGACCATCCCGGCCCTGCTCATGGCCGCGGCGTCGGTGGATCTCCCGGCGGTCGTGGTGCCGGGCGGCCCGATGCTCACCGGCACCTTCCGCGGAGTTGCCCTCGGCTGCGGCACCGACGTGTTCAGGCTCTCGGAGGAGGTCCGGGCGGGAACGCTGTCACGCGAGGACTTCCTGCGCTCGGAGTCCTCGATGATCCGCAGCCGCGGCCACTGCAACACGATGGGCACGGCCTCGACGATGGCGATCATGGCCGAGTCGCTGGGCACCACCATCCCCGGCCTGGCCGGCACTCCGGCGGCCGACAGCCGCCTGCTGGAGGCCGCGCACGCGGCCGGCCGCCAGGTCATCGAAATGGTGGCCGCGGATCGGAGGCCCAGTACCTTGTTCAGCCGGGGCTCGTTTGAGAACGCGATCGTCGCCCTGGCAGCCGCGGGCGGGTCGACCAACGCGGTCATCCACCTGCTGGCCATCGCGGGGCGGCTGGGGATCGACCTGACCCTCGACGACTTCGACCGAGTCGGGTCCGCCGTACCGCTGCTGGTCGACCTGCAGCCGGCGGGCCGCTTCCTCATGGAGGACTTCCACCGCGCCGGCGGCGTGCTGGCGATGCTGCGTGAGGTGCGCGACCTCCTGGACCCGGAGGCGCTGACGGTCACCGGACGGCCGCTGGTGGAGTACCTCGACGGGGCGGA
This sequence comes from uncultured Actinomycetota bacterium, assembly GCA_963758035.1. GTDB lineage: Bacteria > Actinomycetota > Thermoleophilia > Solirubrobacterales > Solirubrobacteraceae > Palsa-465. The sequence goes on along the minus strand of CAVWTW010000006.1, from coordinate 691,085 downwards.
GATCTGGGATCCCGAGGTCATCCGCACGCGGTCGGAGCCGCTGCAGCCCGAGGCCGGTATCGCGGTGTTGCGCGGCAGTCTGGCGCCGACCGGCGCGGTGATCAAGCCGGCGGCGGCGTCGCCGGAACTCCTGCGCCACCGCGGCCCGGCGGTGGTATTCGACTCGATCGAGGACTTCAACGCGCGGATTGACGATCCCGACCTCGAGGTCGACGCCGACTCGGTTCTGGTGCTGCGCGGGTGCGGCCCGAAGGGCTACCCGGGCATGCCCGAGGTGGCCAACATGCCCCTGCCGCCCAAGCTACTGGAGCGCGGCGTGCGCGACATGGTGCGCATCTGCGACGGGCGGATGAGCGGCACCGCCTACGGCACCGTCGTCCTGCACGTCTCGCCCGAGGCGGCGGCCGGGGGCCCGCTGGCCCTCATCCGCACCGGCGATCCGGTCCTTCTCGACGTCCCCAGACGCAGGCTGGAGATCGACATCCCCGAGGCCGACCTGGCCGCCCGGTCGCCGGCGACGGCGGCAGCGGCCGCCTATGCCAGCCCCGCCCGCGGCTGGCAGAGCCTGTACGTGGACACCGTGCAGCAGGCCGACACCGGTGCGGACCTGAGCTTCCTCGTCGGCGCCAGTGGCGCGGAGGTGAGCCGTGAGTCTCACTGACCCCGGGATCCGCCGGGCCCTGGTCACCGGCGGAGCGAGCGGCCTGGGCCGCGCGTGCGCGCGCCGGTTGCGCGACGACCATCACGAGGTCATCACCGCCGACATCGCCGAGGGCGCCGACGTCCGGCTCGACGTCGCCGATGACGCCGGGGTCATGAGGCTGGTCAGCCAGCTGGGGCCGATCGACATCCTGCTCAACAGCGCCGGCATCATCGGGCCCAACCGGCCACTGTGGGAGACCTCGCGTGAGGAGTGGGACGCCACCTTCGCGGTCAACGTCCATGGGACCGTGGCGATGTGCCGAGCGGTCGTCCCCGGGATGGTGCAGCGCGGCTGGGGCCGGATTGTCAACTTCGCCAGCATCGCGGGCAAGGACGGCAACCCCAACCTCAGCGCCTACTCGGCGACCAAGGCGGCGGTGATCGGCCTCACCAAGTCGCTGGGCAAGGAACTGGCCACCACCGGGGTGCTGGTCAACGCCATCGCCCCCGCGGTCATCGATACCGAGATGAACGCCGCCACCGATCCGGCTGTGCTGGCCCACATCACGAGCCTCATCCCGATGCAGCGGGTGGGTCAGCCCGAGGAAGTGGCCGAGCTCGTCGCTTGGCTGACCTCGGAGCGGTGCACGTTCTCCACCGGGGCGGTATACGACGTCAGCGGCGGCCGCGCCACGTACTAGCGGCGGGTGTGACGATCCGTCACCAGGCCGTAATCCCCAGACCGGTCAGCGCGCACGCACGGTACCGCCGCATCGTGTCACGGTAATGCGCGTGGCGCCGACCGTCCAGGGTGTGTGGGTATCAGCCTGGGAGGTGCGTCCTCAGACGCCGGCCGACATCGGATCGCCCACCGGTGCCGGCTCTCTCATCGGCCTCCAACCCCACCCACGCATTGACGGGCTCGCCTGGCCCGCCCAGATCCGAAATGTCCATCATGCCCTCGCGCACGACTCGAATGTCCATGGCACTTCACCCCGCGCCGGTTGCTCTTCTACGGCGCACCAGATCGCGCTATCGGAGCGACGATCCAATCATGTGACCGTAATCGGGTGCGCAGGGAAAGTCAAGGTCGCCGCGGTGTCATACGACACGCCGTGCGGACACCCGTCACTGTGGCCAACGGCGTCCCTCGAGGGGCAGCGGGCCACTCAGGCCAGACCCCTGTAATCGTCCGGATCCCACGCCAGCAGCGCGTACACCTGGACCATCGCGCTCTGGTCAAGCAGCGTCGGGCCGCCGCGCCTGAAGCGAAACCGATCGTGGGGGTCGCGGTGAGCCGTCCAGGCCGCCCCGGCATACGTGCTCATGGCGCGGCGGATGCGCTCGCGCAGGGCCGCATCCGCGGTGGCCGCATGGAGCTGGAGCAGGTTGCGGAACAGGATGGCGTTGAAGGCCGCCGGCCCGTCCTCGTACGCGCCGGCGTAGTGGCGCAGCGCGCTAGCGGCGATCGCCTCCGCGCGGGCGAGGTAGGTCGCGCTGGAGCCGGCGTTCGCGCCCGGGCCCGTCGCAGCACGTCGCGCCAGCAGGACGTTGGCGCCGATCATGCTGCCCTGGTTATAGGACCACAGCGTCTCATCGAGGGTGCCGTCGCCGCGCAGCTTGTCGAAGAACAGGCCCGTCCCGGGCGCCCCTTCCGTGCGGCCGGCGTCGAGGGTGACGTTCACCCACGCGTACATGTCCTGGGCGCGGGCGTGGTCACCCGTCCGGCTCGCCTCGTCCGCCCTGCTCGTCAGCTCGGCAAGCTGCAGTCCGAGCTGGGCGTTGGGGGCGTTGGAGACGACGTTGCGGTCGTGGTTGGCGGCGCCCCTGCCGCGGCCCTGCTCCACCCAGAAGACGCCCCCGGGACTGGGCGCATCGGGGCGGGCATCCCACCCGTTGGCGGCGAACCGGAACAGCGTCGCGGCCCGCTCCGCATGGCCGCGCCCCGGCCATAGACGCTCGAGCTCCACCAGCCCCAGACCGACCCAGGCGTTGTCGTCGTAGTAGCGATCGCCTCCGAAGTGGCTGCCGATGACATCTGACGCGTACGCCGGGTCGCGTGCCCGGTCGTCCCAGTAGACCTCCAGCGCGCCGAGGTGCGCGGCCACCGCCGCGTCGGCGTCGAAGCCGAGGCGGAGGTCGCGGGGCACCCCGAGCAGGTCGACCGCGGCGACGAATGCTCGCGCCGTCGGCCACAGATGCGCGGCCATTCCGGGCACCCGTGGCCGCCCGTCGCGCCGGTAGAGCCCATCCCGGCGCAGGAAATGGCGGCGCATGGCGGCGTAGGCGCGCACCGCGCGGGCGGCATGCACCTGGGGGTTCACGGGTGCGCCCGTCGCCGGGGCATGCGTGCCCGCGCGCGCTGGCGCCGGTCACCCTCCTGCACGAGCGCCAGGACGCCGGCCGGCTGGTCGGCACGCAGCAGCAGGCTCAGATCTTCCTCGCTGACCCGGCCGTTGGGGAGGGCGCGGTCGCGCAGCCATCCCGTCAGGCCGTCCCACTCGCCCGCCCCGAGCAGAATCACCGGGAAGTCGCGGATGGTCCGGGTCTGGATGAGCGTCAACGCCTCGAAGAGCTCGTCCAGAGTGCCGAAGCCGCCGGGACAGATGACGAACGCGGACGCGTAGCGGACGAACATCACCTTGCGCACGAAGAAGTGACGGAACACGAGGCCGATGTCGACGTATGGGTTGAGGTGCTGCTCGCGCGGCAGCTCGATGTTGCATCCGATGGAGAGGGCCCCGGCGTCGCGGGCCCCGGCGTTGGCGGCCTCCATGAGGCCCGGACCGCCGCCGGTGATGATCGCGTAGCCCGCCCGGCCCAGGGTGGCGGCCACCTCGCGCACCAGCGCGTAGTCCGGATGGTCGGGCGGGGTGCGGGCCGACCCGAACAAGGTCACGGCGCGGTTCACCCGCGACAGCGCATCGAACCCCCTGGCGAACTCCGCGGCGATGTCGCGCACACGGTCGGCGTCGGCGGCGCGTACCTCCGGTGACTCGTCGCCGAGCCACAGCAGGAGCTCCTGGTCAAAGGCCGGCTCCTCGGGCGCCGCTGCCACCTAGTGTCCCGAAGGGCTCATTCGGGTCACTAGCGCACGGCGATGAGATCGACGACGAACACCAGCGTCTCGTCGGGGCCGATCACCCCGCCGGCGCCGCGCTTGCCGTAGGCGAGCATCGGCGGAATCGTGATCCGTCGCCGGCCGCCCACCTTCATTCCCTGCACGCCCTGATCCCAGCCCTCGATCACCTGGCCCTTGCCGAGCGTGAACTTGAAGGTGTCGCCCCTGTCCCAGGAGGCGTCGAACTGCTTGCCGTTCTGCCAGGAGACGCCGACGTAGTGCACCTCGACGACCGTGCCCGCGACCGCCTCGTCGCCATCGCCGACCTCGATGTCGTCGAGCTCGAGCTGGTAGGACGGCGGCTGGTCGTCGGGGACCTCGACGGTGGGCTTCTCGGTGGGTGCCATATCAGCGAAATGCGTTGATGCCGGTGATGGCGTGGCCGACGACGAGCGCGTGGACGTCAGCGGTGCCCTCATAGGTGACGACCGACTCGAGGTTGTTCATGTGGCGGATCACCGGGTACTCGAGCGTGATGCCGTTGGCGCCCAGCACCTGCCGGGCCGTCCGCGCGACGTCGAGCGCGGCGTTGACGTTGGCCAGCTTGCCCATGCTCACGTGCTCGGGCCGCAGCCGGCCCTCGTCCTTCATCCGCCCCAGATGTAGGGCCAGCAGCGCGCCGCGGTTGACCTCGAGCGCCATCATGGCCAGCTTCTGCTGCTGGATCTGGGTGGCGGCGATGGGCCGCCCGAAGGCCATCCGGTCCTTGGCGTAGGCCAGCGCCGACTCATAACAGGCGCGGGCGGCGCCGATGGCCCCCCACACGATCCCGTAGCGGGCCTCGTTCAGGCACGACAGCGGCCCGCGCAGCGAGGTCGCCTCGGGCAGCATCGCCGAGGCGGGCAGACGCACGTCGTCAAGCAGCAACTCCGAGGTCACCGAGGCTCGCAGCGAGACCTTCTTGTGGATGTCCTGGGTGGTGAACCCTCTCGTCCCACGGGGCACGAGGAAGCCGCGAACGCCGTCCTCGGTGCGAGCCCAGACCACCGCGACCTCCGCCGCCGAGCCGTTGGTGATCCACATCTTGGAGCCGTGCACGATCCAGTCGTCGCCGTCGCGCCGCGCCCGGGTGCGCATCGCCGCGGGGTCCGAGCCGGCGTCGGGCTCGGTGAGCCCGAAGCAGCCCAGGGCCTCCCCGGCCGCCATCCGCGGCAGCCACTCTTGCTTCTGCTCCTCAGAGCCCCAGCGGTGGATCGCGTACATGGCCAGCGACCCTTGCACTGAAACCAAGCTGCGCAGCCCGCTGTCTCCCGCCTCCAGCTCCAGGCATGCAAGGCCGTAGGCGGTCGCGCTGGCCCCCGCGCAGCCGTAGCCGTCCAAATGCATGCCCAGCACCCCGATCTTGCCCAGCGCCGACGCCAGCTCCAGCGGGATTCGCGCCTCCTCGAACCAGTCGCCGACGTACGGAAGCACCTGATCGGTGACGAACGCCCGCACGGTGTCGCGGATCATCCGCTCCTCGTCGTCGAGGAGGTCATCGATGCCGAGGAAGTCGAGAGGACGGATCTCCCGCGGGGTGGTGGCGGTCATCAGGGTTGCTCCTTTTGCTCAGTGCCCGTGGGCATCGCCAGGACATCCCCTGACGCTGCCTTACCATCCAAGCAGGTCGTGGGCGGGGAAGGAAACGAGATGGCCGGCGTTAACAGTCACGCGACGCCACCTCACATCCCGGGCCGTTGCGACTCACCACGAAAAAGGAGATCTCCGCCATGTTCAAGCTACCCGCCCTGCTCCTGAGCGCAGCCGCACTGGCGGTCGGCGTCGCCGCGTGCGGCGGCGGTTCGAGCTCCAGCTCGTCGGCTGCAGGCGGCAGCACCTCGTCGGCCGCCGCCAGCAGCGGCACCGGGACGAGCGCGGCCACCTCGAGCTCCGCCGCCGCCGGTGGGTCATCGAGCAATCTCACCATCGCCGCCAACCCCAGCGGATCGCTCTCCTATGACAAGAAGACGCTGGCCGCCAAGGCCGGCAAGGTCACCATCACGATGGCCAACATGTCGCCCGTGGGCCACAACATCACGATCCAGAAGGGCACCAGCGGGGCCGTCCTGGGCTCCACGCCCACGTTCATGGGCGGCACCAAGAGCGTCAGCCTCAACCTCAAGGCGGGCACCTACACCTTCTATTGCAGCGTCCCAGGCCACCGCGCGGGCGGCATGGTGGGCACGCTCACAGTCTCCTGACGTCAGCTCGGCGCGCTGCTGCGTGAACCGCGGCGCGCCGACAGACCCTCCAGGACGGACAGGACGTCGAAGTAGCGAGTGGGCGCGAGCCGCGCGAGGGCGTCGAACATGTACGCGTCGGGGCCGACCAGGACCCGGCTGCGGCCCGCCTTCACGCCCTCATGGATGATCTTGGCCGCCCGCTCGGGGGTGGTGAAGCACATCGCCTCGAACCGCGCGGCGGCCTCGTCGTGGCTGAGCCCGGGCTCCATCGGATGGGCGTGGTAGCGCGCATTGCGCGCGATGTTCGTCTTCACCCCACCGGGATGGATGGTGACCGCGCTCACGCCCGTGCCGCGCAGCTCGTGGCGCAAGGACTCGGTGAACCCGCGGACCGCGAACTTCGAGGTGCAGTACGCGCTCTGGAAAGGGATGCCGACGAGGCCGAACACGCTCGACGTGTTGACCATGACGCCCGAGTCCTGGCGCAGAAGGATCGGCAGGAAGGCACGCGTGCCGTTGATGACGCCGCCGAGATTGATCTCGAGGACCCACTCGTCGTCCTCCAGCGAACCGTCGGCGATGCTCTGCGAGGTGCCCACCCCCGCGTTGTTGAGAACCATGCCCAGCGGCGTCGGCGCCCAGTCGGCCACCTCGGCGGCGAACGCCATCTGCGCCTGGCGATCGCGCACGTCCAGTGACCGTGCCAGCACCGGCCCGGAGATCAGCTCGGCGGTCTCGCGCAGGCCGTCCTCGTCCTGATCGACGATCGCCACCGGGCAGCCGTGAGCGGCCAGCCGCAGCGCCACCGCGCGCCCCATCCCCGAGGCTGCGCCCGACACGAAGGCGGTGCGCCCGTCGACCTCAACCCTCTTCCTGGTCATCGGCTCTCCTGTGCTCAGACGTAGGCCGGCTCGCGCTCCGGAAGGTGGCGCGGGAGCTGGGCGTCATAGTCGCCGATCTCGAACTGAGCGAGACGGCGCTGGTAGGCACGCACGCTACCCGGCCACAGGGTCGAGTTGCGCCCGGTGGCGTCGACGTACCAGCTCAGGCAGCCGCCGGCGGTCCACACGCTGCCCTCGGTTCCGCGGTCCACGGCGGCGATGTAGGCAGCCTGCGCCCCAGGCGTCGGCTCCAGCGTGCCCAGGCCGTGCTCGCGGCGGTAGCGCAGCGCGCGACGCAGGTAGGCGATCTGCGCCTCGATCATCAGCAGCACCGAGTTGTGACCCAGGCCCGTGTTGGGGCCCAGGAGCATGAAGAGGTTGGGGAAGCCGGTCACCCCGATCCCCAGATGCGCCCGGGGGCTGCCCTGCCACCGATCGGCGAGCAGCTCGCCGCCGCGACCGCGGATGCGGTGGCTCACCGGCACGTCTGAGACGTGGAAGCCGGTGCCGAAGATGATCGTGTCGACGGGGTGGTGGGCGCCGTCGGCATCGATGATCCCGTCGGGCGTCACCCGCGTGATGCCCGCGGTCACGACCTCGACGTTGTCCTGGGTGAGGGCGGGATACCAGGTGTCGGAGCCGAGCACCCGCTTGCAGCCAAGGCGGTAGTCGGGGATCAGCTTGGCCCGCAGCTGCGGATCGGCCACCTGGCGCTCGATCTGCGCGCGGGCGCGCCGCTCGGCCAGCTTCATCACCGCGGGATGCTGGAAGCCGTAGTGGAAGGTCTCATACAGCGAGAACACCGACCGGCGCAGCCACGCCAGCAGCTTGGGGTGGCGCGCGAACCGTCGCCGCCAGCTCACCGGGATGACGGGGTTGCCGCGCGGCAGCACCCACGGCGGGGTGCGCTGGAAGAGGTCGAGGCGGCCGACGTGCGGCTGGATCTCGGGAACGAACTGGATGGCCGAGGCCCCTGTGCCGACGACGGCGACCCGGCGGCCGGTGAGATCGTGATCGTGGTTCCAGCGCGCCGAGTGAAACACCGTGCCCCGGAAGCCGTCGAGCCCGGTCAGGCTCGGAATCGACGGGTCGGCGAGGGCGCCGACCGCCGAGATGAGGATCTCCGCCCTGAAGTCGCCGCCCGAGGTGCGGATGTCCCAGCGCTCGGACTCCTCGTCCCAGTTGGCCTCGAGCACCTCGTGGCCGTAGCGCAGGTGCGGCGTGACGCCATGACGGCGCGCGACATCGTGGATGTAGGCGTGGATCTCCGGCTGGTGGGCGAAGGCGCGGGTCCACGCGGGGTTCTGCTCGTCGGAGTAGGAGTACAGGACGCTGGCGATATCGCAGGCGCACCCCGGGTAGCTGTTGTCGCGCCACGTGCCGCCCAGGTCGTCGGCGCGCTCCAGCACGACGAAGTCCTCGATCCCGTCGCGGCGCAGGGCGATCGCCATGCCCAGGCCCGCCAGGCCGGCGCCGGCGATGGCGATCTGGACGTCACGGGTGTCGGTGTGGGGCATGCCGCCTCCCGGCCGGTCGCGTTCGGACACGTGCGGTACGTTGTCGTACCGTAGTGGTACGTGACCATACCCACCGATCGCTGACTCCAAAACCCTCGGCATCGCGTCCCGATATCGTGCCGCGATATCGTGCCGCGATATCGGGACGCGACTAGAGCAGCGCGCCGCCCAGGATCGCCTTGATCGTCTCCCCCGCGCTCGCCCGCAGCTCGCGCATGTCGCGCCCGCGCTGGAGCGCGATCACCAGCAACTCGCGCAGCCCCCCGACGATGATGATCGCCGAGTCCATGGCCAGCGGTCGCAGCGGAAGCTCGGGCTGGGCCTGGCGCCCGGACTCGACGAAGCCCACGAGCATCTCGGCGAAACGCTCGAGCGTGGCCAGGCCCCGGTCGGCGCCCGCCTGCCCCAGGCCGGGCAGCTCACGCACGAAGCTGCGGTACAGCGCGGGAGTGGCGGCCACGTTGTCGATGTAGGCGTCCACGGCACGGTCGACCTGCTCGTCGAGAGGACGATCGGGCCGTACGGCATCGGCGATCTCGCGCATCATCGCCTCGTTGGTGGCGTCGAAGAGCGCGAGGAAGCAGGCGTCGCGATCGGCGAAGTGCTCGTAGAAGTTACGTCGTGAGGTGCGGGCGATGCGCACGACGTCAGCGACCGTCGTGTCCCGGTACCCCTTCTGCTCGATCGAGGTCGCCATGGCGGAGATGAGCCGCTCGCGATGCCCGGTGGGCTCGGCGGCGAGCGCCCCTTCATGTGCGACAGACACCTGGGGGACCATAGACCGCGCTCAGTCTCGATAGCGGTGCGTAGCGCAGACCAGGCAGCCCCCGCGCGGGATCATCGTCACGTTGCGCATCCGCGGGCCCTCGGGGGCGGGGTCGAGGGCCATGAGGTCGGTGCGGCGCGCGATCGCCTCCAGCACGACGCGCTGCTCGGCCATGGCGAGCGTCGCCCCCAGGCAACGGCGGATTCCGCCGCCGAACGGGATCCACGTGTAGGTCCCCGGCTTGACGCCGAGGAAGCGCTCCGGATCGAAGGCCTGAGGGTCGGGATAGACGTCGGGGCGGTGGTGGAGCGCCACGATGCTGACCCCGACCGGGGTGCGGGCGGGCACGGTGTAGTCGCCCAGCCGCCAGGGACGCATGGCCAGACGGGCGATCATCGGGATCACCGGACGGTTGCGCATGCCCTCGTGGATCGTCGCCTCGACGTACTCCTGGGCGCCCACGCGATCGCCGGAGCGAACCAGCTCGCGCAGGCGGGTGTAGGCGAGCGGCGTGCGCAGCAGCCGCTCGAAGATCCACGCCAGTGAGTTGGCGGTCGTCTCGTGGCCGGCCAGCACCAGCGACATGAGCTCGTCGCGCAGCTCATGGTCGGTGAGCGGCGCGCCCTCCTCGTCGCGGGCGGCGAGCAGCAGCGAAAGGACATCGCCGCGCTGTTCGTGGCCGGCGGCCGCGCGGCGCTCGCGGATGACCGCGTACATCTGGCGGTCGACCATCGCCATCACCGCCGCGAGCACACCCTTGGGCTCGAGGTGGCGCGCGTTGCGGAGTTCCACGAGCAGGTAGAGCGGCGACTTCGAGGCGGCGAGCATGCGACGCAGGGCCTGGCGCATGCGGCGCTCGGACGCGGTCGTGTCCGAGGCCGCGCCCACGCCGAAGACTCCACGCATGATCACCTCCAGCGTCACCGCCTGCATCCGTGGCGCGAGCGCAAACGGCTCGCCGAGGGGCCAGTGGTCGATCTCCTGCCGCGCGACGTCGGCGATCATCGCCACGTAGCGCTGCACGGCCTCGCCGTGGAACGCCGGCAGCAGCATCCTGCGCTGGCGCATGTGACGTCCGCCGACCGAGGTCAGCACCGAGTTGGGGCCCAGGATGGGGCGCAGCGGCGACTCGCCGGTGAGCGAGGGCGCGTCGCCGGGATCGGCCTTGAGGAGCGAGCGCAGGTGATCCGGATGGCAGGTGACGACGAAGGCCTCGCTGCGCGTGGGCACACGGATCTGCCAGACGTCGCCGAACCGGCGCTGAGCGTTCAGGGCAAAGCTCATCGGCCGCCGCGCGAAGCGCAGCCCCTGAAGCGGCCCCGGAATCCCCAGGGTGGGCGGCATGTGGATCGGCGTCCCGGGCTCGACCGGACCGGCCTGGGACGGAGGCGCGCCTCGACGCTCAGGAGCCTCGGCGTCGGGTCGGATCTGCGCGACCGCAGTCACGGTACGAGACTGTACCGCACACGCGCCCCCCGGGGACGCTCCTCTATCGGCGGCCGGCGTGACTCAGGGTCGGCGCCAGTGGCGCGGACGGGCGCGCCGTGTAGGCGCCGGCCTCGTCGTGCATCACCGAGACGAGGTTGCCGAGCTCGATGTTGGCGTCGAGCAGGTGCAGCCCCCAGGTCGGGTCCGGGCTGGGCGTGGCGGTCTGGGCGCCGTCGAGCGCGGTGATCTGGAGCACGTTGGCGCCGTCAGCCGACGAGCACTGGGCGCGGTACGCATTGGGCTCGCTGATCCACTCGGTGCTCGCCTTGGGGATGGTGACCTTCAACAGCGCGTTACCGGCGGCGATCAGCGTCCCGGGTGCAAACGGGGCCGACGGAAGGACTGGGTCGACCTTGGCCGCCCCGCCCCCGAGCGCCGCCGGGTTGGTGCAGAGGACCTGATCGCCCGGGACGGTCGTGCGGCCAAACAGCGAGTTGGCCGGCGGCGGCTGATCGAAGGTTGAGAACGCGATCACGCATCCCAGCTGAGTCGCCGAGCGGCACGCCGGGATGTGCTGGAAGCTGCCGCCGATGCCCTTCCCGCGTTTGACCAGGACGTTGCCGCCCATCAGGATCGCCGACACCAGCCGCTTGCGCACGGCCGGCTTGGAATCCACGTCCTTGGCGATCAGTTGCTCGAGCACGAACGACCCCTGGGAGTGGCCGATGAGGACGAAGCCGCGGCCGTGGTTGTACTTCTTGAGGTAGGTGGCGAACGCGTCTCGGACGTCACTGACGGGGACGGCCAGCTGATGGGGCGTCTCGTGGGTGCCGGATTGCAGCGCCGGGACGGTGACCTGGCGGTACATCGGGGCGAAGACGCGGCAGTACTGGGAATAGCGCGCCGCCTGGTAGAGCGCGATCGATCGCTCCTCCGGGTCGATGTGCAGGTTGGCCAGCGTCGTCTTCTGGTCAGAAACGGTCGGGTAGACATAGAAGCAGTCGATCGACGGCGCCTTGGCCTTCGCCGGGTGGATGACACTGAGCTTGTGCAGCGTCGGCGAGAACACCGTCGTGGCCAGGCTGACGTTGCAGGGGTTGGGCGACTGTCCCGGCTTGCAGAGCCACACCGTCCGGGCCGAGGCCGCGCCGGCAGCCGCGAGACACACCACCGCGAGCGCGGCGAGGGAAAGGGTGAGACGCAGGGCGCGGGTCATGACACGTTCGGATGGCGCTGGGCCCACGGCGCCGCGGCCTCGATCTGGCCGGCGAGCGAGTACAGCGTGTCCTCGGCGCCCACCCTACCGACCAGCTGCACGGCCAGCGGCAGTCCGTCGCTGCCGACGCCCGCCGGGATCGAGATCGCGGGCTGGCCGGTGACGTTGAAGATCGGCGTGAACGGCGCAAACCGGCCGGACATGTCGATTGCGGCCGGCGCCGGTTTGCCGTATCCGCCCTCCGCGGCGATGGCCGTCTTGGCCAGCGTGGGCGCCAGCAGCACGTCGAACTCCTCCCACAGCGCGGTGATGCGCGCGGTGGTCCGGGCGCGCGCCGCCAGGATGGCCTCGCGGCGGCGGGGCGGCACCAGATAGCGGCCCAGGGCGGCCATCTGGCGGGTGGAGGGCTCGAGCATGCTGCGATCGGGCACCGTGAGCGACTCCTCATAGACGCCGCGCACCCAGGTCTGGAAGAACTCGAGCTGAACCATCCCGTAGGCGGGATCCTTGGGGACGACGTCGTGGCCGAGCGCGCTCAGCAGCGCGCCGGTGCGCTCCCATGCGCCGCGCTGATCGCCAGAGACGCGCGCCAGCTGCCCGGGCGGCAGCTTGCGCGACATGGCGATCCTCAGGCGCGGGGGCGCCGTCGCGGCAGCGTCGACGTAGCTTCCGGTGAAGGCCGGCGCGTGGTGTGGGTCGCCGGGCAGCGCGCCGTGCATGACGTCCAGCAGGAGCGCGCTGTCGGCCACGGTGCGCGCGAGGGCACCGTAGGTCGACAGGCCCAGCCATCCACCCCCGCTGACCCGGCCGCGGCTGGGCTTCATGCCCACCAGCCCGCACGCGGCCGCCGGGATACGGATCGACCCTCCCCCGTCAGACGCGGTGGCAGCCGCCACCAGGCCCGCGGCCACCGCCGCGGCCGAGCCGCCCGACGACCCGCCGGTCGTGCGCGCGGGGTCCCACGGGTTGCGGGTCACGCCGTTGGCGGCCGTTGCCGTCCACGGGAAGATCATGAGCTCGGGCACGTTGGTGACCCCGACCGGGATCGCGCCGGCGGCGCGCAGGCGGCGGATCGGCTCGGCGTCGGCCGTCGCCGGAGGCCCGAAGCTTCGCGAACCGCGGGTGGCGGTCTCGCCGGCCAGATCGATGTCGTCCTTGACGGCGAGCGGGAGGCCGGCGAGCGGGGCGGAGCGGTCGACCCGGTCGGCCTCGGCCAGCGCCTGCTCGGCACGAACCACGCGGAACGCGTTGAGCTGAGGATCGAGCGCCTCGATCCGGCGCAGGTAGAGCTCCACCAGTTCGCGCGCGGACACATCCCCCGAACGGACCATCGCGACCAGCGCGCCGGGCCCGGCGAAGGCGAGATCGGTGTGGGCGATGACGGTCACGGGTCGCGGAGCGACAGCACCAGCTGCCGGATCGCGCCAGGGTAGCGGTAGGAGATGCCGCCGTGCTTGCCGTCGAAGAGCTCCAGCGTGTGCGGGATGTCCAGCCGGGTGAGCTCATCGGAGAAGGCCTGGGCCCCGAGGTCCAGGAAGAACTCGTCCTGGCGTCCGGCGTCGAGGTAGATCCGCCGCATGCTGCGCAGAGCGTCGGCGTAGGGCTCGGCCATCCGGACGGGGTCAAGGGCCAGCCACTGCCGCCAGATCTCTTCGTCCAGCCGGCCGGTGGCCGGGTCAAAGGGCAGCAGCGGCTGACCGGGGTGATCGGGATCGGGGGTGTACGCGCACGCGTAGGCGTACATGGAGAACGCGTCGCCGAAGCGTCCCCAGTCGAACGTCGGGCCCTCGCGCATCTTGCTCAGCAGCGCGTCGTAGGAGCCGCCGAAGTCGTCGCGCAGCCGGCGGACGATGCTCGGGAACTCCGGCAGGTAGCAGTACTCGAACAGCGCATCGCCCGCGTGGGAGGCCAGCGCCCCGAACACGTCGGGGCGCAGCATCGGCACCACCATCGCGCCATACCCGCCCGACGACTTGCCGGCCACCCCGCGGTGCTCGCGACCGGGCATGGTCGGGTAGCGCTCGTCGATGAAGGGCACGATCTCGTCGCAGAGATAGTCCAGGTAGCGGCCGGTGCTGGAGGAGTTGAGGAACTGGGAGCCGCCCAGCGAGGTCCACGCGTCGACGAACACCACGATCGCCTCCGGGCAGTCCCCGCCCGAGAACATCTCGTCGAGCCGCTCGACGTTGGTGGGCTCGAACGCGGTTCGCCCGACCCACATGTCGACCTGACCCGAGTAGCCCTGGAGCACGTAGACCGTCGGGAACCGCTCCCGGCCCGGGGCGATGGCCCCCGGGGAGCGATACACGTACAGCGGGCGCCGGGCCGGATCCCCAAGGGGGTTTTCCTCCAGCACCTCGGAATGCACCGTTATACGGTCCAGCATGCCGGCCAGAGGCCGATCCCATGGGGCACCCGGAAAGCCCTCGACCCTGCGCAAGCTCATACCCTCACGCTACGCCAAACTTGGCAGCCAGGCCACGCCCGTGGGGTGCGAACGCGGAGGTATAGTCGACGCCCTGACCCCCAATCCCCCCAAGGCCATGACTGACCGCGTCGAGACACAGACACCGCGAACGAATGGCAACGGAGCCGACCCCGAGGCCGTCGACCCCGATGCGGTAGAGACGACCGAATGGCTGGAGGCGCTGGACGCGGTTGTCTCCCACGACGGACCCGACCGCGCTCGGGACCTGCTGAAGCGGGTCATCGAGCGCGCCCAGCACGCCGGCACCGGCCCGATCGCCAGCCTCAACACCGCGTATGTGAACACCATCCCGCAGGCGCTGGAGCCGGCGTTCCCGGGTGACGCGATGGTCGAGCGCCGCCTGCGCTCGATCGTGCGCTGGAACGCCATCTGCATGGTGCTGCGCGCCAACAAGATCTCCTCGGAGCTCGGCGGGCACATCGCCACCTACCAGTCGCTGGCCACGCTCATGGAGGTCGGCTTCAACCACTTCTGGCACGGGGCGACGGACGAGCACGGTGGCGACCTCATCTACTTCCAGGGCCACTCCTCGCCCGGCAACTACGCGCGCGCCTATCTCGAGGGCCGGTTGACCGAGGCACAACTCGACGGCTTCCGCCAGGAGGTCTCGGTCGAGGCCGGCCTGAGCTCCTACCCGCATCCGTGGCTGATGCCCGAGTTCTGGCAGTTCCCCACGGTCTCGCTGGGCATCGGGGCCATCACCTCGATCTACCAGGCGCGCTTCATGAAGTACCTGCAGGCGCGCGGGATGGCCGAGACCGCCTCGCGCAAGGTGTGGGCGTTCCTGGGCGACGGCGAGATGGATGAGCCCGAGTCGATGGGCGCGACCGCCCTGGCCGGGCGCGAGCAGCTGGACAACCTCATCTGGGTGGTCAACTGCAACCTTCAGCGCCTCGACGGGCCGGTGCGCGGCAACGGCAAGATCATCCAGGAGCTCGAGTCTGACTTCCGCGGCGCGGGCTGGAACGTGATCAAGGTCATCTGGGGCTCGCGGTGGGACCCGCTCCTGGAGGCCGACGTCGACGGCGCCCTGGTCAAGGTCATGGACGACTGTGTCGACGGCGACTACCAGACGTTCAAGTCGCGCGACGGCGCCTACGTGCGCGAGCACTTCTTCGGACGCGACCCGCGCGTGCTCGAGCGGGTGAGCCACATGTCCGACGACGAGATCTGGCTGCTCAACCGCGGCGGCCACGACCAGCAGAAGGTCTACGCCGCCTACGACGCCGCCGTGCGCCACACCGGCCAGCCGACGGTCATCCTGGCCAAGACCATCAAGGGCTACGGCATGGGCGTCTCCGGCGAGGGCCAGATGATCACCCATCAGGCCAAGAAGATGACCGAGGCCGCCCTGCTCGCCTTCCGCGACCGCTTCGAGCTGCCTCTCACCGATCAGCAGGTCCACGACGCCGAGTACTACAAACCACCCGCTGACTCGCCCGAGATGCAGATGCTGCGCGAGTGCCGCGAGAAGCTGGGTGGCTCGCTGCCGACCCGCCGGCCGAAGTCCACGTCGCTCACCGCGCCGGCGCTGGAGACGTTCAAGTCCCAGTTGGAGGGGACCGGGGACCGCGAGATCTCGACCACGATGTCCTTCGTCCGCATCCTCGCCGCGCTGCTGCGCGACAAGGAACTCGGGCGTCACATCGTCCCCATCGTCCCCGACGAGTCGCGCACGTTCGGCATGGAGGGGCTGTTCCGCCAGGTCGGGATCTACTCCCCGTTCGGCCAGCGCTACAGCCCCCAGGACTCCGAGCAGCTCATGTTCTACAAGGAGGACGAGCACGGTCAGATCCTCGAGGAGGGGATCACCGAGGCGGGCTCGACCTCCTCGTTCATCGCCGCCGGCACCTCCTACAGCGCCCACAACGTGCCGATGGTGCCGTTCTACATCTACTACTCGATGTTCGGCTACCAGCGCGTGGGCGACCTCATTTGGGCCGCGGGCGACTGCCGCACCCGCGGCTTCATGCTGGGAGGCACGGCGGGGCGGACCACGCTCAACGGTGAGGGCCTCCAGCACGAGGACGGCCACAGCCATCTGCTGTTCTCGGTGGTGCCCAACTGCCGTGCCTATGACCCGGCCTTCGGCTCCGAGCTCGCCGTGATCGTCCAGGACGGCCTGCGCCGGATGCTCGAGGACCAGGAGGACGTCTTCTACTACGTCACCCTCATGAACGAGAACTACGTGCACCCGGCGATGCCCGAGGGCGCGGAGGAGGGCATCCTGCGCGGCATGTATCGGCTGCGCGAGGCGCCGAAGCGATCGCGCAAGCCGGTGGTGCAGCTGCTGGGCTCCGGCACGATCCTGCGAGAGGTCATCGCCGCCGCGGACCTGCTCGAGGAGGACTTCGGCGTGCTGTCAGACATCTGGAGCGTGACCTCGTTCTCCGAGCTGCGCCGAGACGGCCTGGACGTCGAGCGCTGGAACATGCTGCATCCCTCGCGCAAGCCCCGGGCCGCCTACGTGAGCGAGCAGCTCTCCGATCGCCGCGGCCCGGTGATCGCCTCCACGGACTACCTGCGCGCGGTCCCCGACCAGATCCGTCAGTGGGTGGCGCGGGAGGGCACGAGTTACCGGACGCTCGGCACTGACGGCTACGGCCGCAGCGACTTCCGCACCGCGCTGCGCCGCTTCTTCGAGGTCGACCGGCACTACGTCGCCGTGGCGGCTCTGAAGGAGCTCGCCGATGCCGGCACCGTGGATCGCAAGCTCGTCGCCCAGGCCATCAAGAAGTACGAGATCGACGCCGACGCCCCCCCGCCCACGACCGTATGAGCGCCACTCTGACGAAGGTGGAAGTCCCGGACATCGGGGACTTCGACGAGGTACCGATCATCGAGATCCTCGTCTCCGTCGGGGACTCGGTCGCAGTGGAGGACCCGCTGGTCACACTCGAATCCGACAAGGCCACCATGGACGTCCCCGCCCCGACGGCCGGCGTCGTTCGCGATATCAGCGTGTCGATCGGCGATCGGGTGTCGCAGGGCTCCGTGCTGATGAGCCTCGAGGGCAGTGACGGCGATGCGGGCGGTGGCGAGCCGGCCGAGCAGGCCGCGGCCGCCGACCGGGCCGCCGAGGCCACGACGGCACCCGCCGAGTCGGTGGAGGCGCCCTCTCAGCCGGCCGCCCCAGCGCCCCCCGAGTCGGGCTCAGAGCCGGCCACGCCCGCGCCGGCGCCCGCGCAGACCGCGGCGGTTCCGGCGCGCAGCAACGGAGGCGGGCCGATCTACGCCAGCCCGTCAGCGCGACGGCTGGCTCGTGAGCGAGGCGTCGACCTGAGCGCGGTGACCGGGAGCGGGCGCAAGGGACGGATCACCCGCGACGACGTCCAGAGCCTCGCCGACGGCAAGGGCGTCGACGAGGCCGCGGTCCCGGCCGGCGGTGGCGGTGGCGGTGCCGGCGGCGGTGGCGGCGGCGTGGCGGGCCTCGACCTGCTCCCGTGGCCGTCCGTGGACTTCGAGAAGTTCGGTCCGATCGAGCGCGTCGAGCGTTCGCGGATCCAGCGCATCTCGGCGCCGAACCTCGCCCGCAACTGGGTGATGATCCCCCACGTCACCCACAACGACGAGGCCGACATCACTGACCTGGAGGCCTGGCGCAAGCAGCTCAACGAGGAGCACGCGCGCGAGGCGGTCAAGTTCACGATGGTCTCCTTCCTGGTCGCGGCGTGCGTGACCGCGCTCAAGAAGTTCCCCAACTTCAACTCGTCGCTGGACGGTGATGAGCTGATCCTCAAGCGCTACTACAACATCGGCTTCGCCGCCGACACGCCGGGCGGCCTGCTGGTGCCGGTGATCAAGGACGCCGACCGCAAGGGCCTCAAGGAGATCGCCGTCGAGCTCACCGAGCTCTCGGGACTGGCCCGTGACGGCAAGCTCTCCATCGATCAGATGCGCGGGGCGTCGTTCACCATCTCGTCGCTGGGTGGAATCGGCGGGACGTCGTTCACGCCCATCGTCAATGCGCCCGAGGTGGCGATCCTGGGCGTCACCCGCGCTGCCATGAAGCCGGTCTGGAACGGCTCGGAGTTCGTCCCGCGGCTGATGGTGCCGCTGTCGCTCTCCTACGACCACCGCGTGATCGACGGCGCGGCGGCCGCGAGGTTCGTGGCCTTCCTGGTCGGCGTGCTGTCCGATCTGCGCCGGGCGTTGCTGTGAGCGAGCCCTCTGAGGTACGCGTCCCCGACATCGGGGACTTCGACGATGTTCCGGTGATCGAGATCCTCGTCTCGGCCGGCGATACGGTGGCCGTCGAGGATCCGCTGGTCACGCTGGAATCCGACAAGGCCACCATGGACGTTCCCGCCCCGTTGGCCGGGGTGGTCAAGGAGGTCTCGGTGTCCGTCGGTGACCGGGTGTCCGAGGGGTCGCTGCTGTTGACTCTCGACGGCGCGGGCCCGGCTTCGGACGACGGCGCAGTCAAGGAGGAGCAGCCGGCGGCGGCCGAGGTGGTGCGCGAGCCGGAGCCTCCACCCTCTCCCCCGCCTGCGTCGTCTGACAGCGACCGCGACTTCCAGGTGGTGGTGCTCGGGTCCGGGCCCGGCGGCTACACGGCCGCGTTCCGGGCGGCCGACCTGGGGCTGCGCACCGCGCTGATCGAGCGCCACCAGACGCTCGGCGGCGTCTGCCTCAACGTCGGCTGCATCCCCTCCAAGGCGCTGTTGCATGCGGCGCGGGTGATCGCCGAGACCGAGGAGATGGGTACCCACGGCGTGTCCTTCGGCGCTCCGAAGGTGGACCTGCCCAAGCTGCTCGAGTGGAAGCAGTCGGTGGTGGACAAGCTCACCGGCGGGCTGGTCGGCCTGGCCCAGCGGCGCGAGGTCGAGGTGATCCACGGTGAGGGCAAGCTCACCAGCCCCACCTCCCTGAGCGTCGGGGACCGCGAGATCAGCTTCGAGAACCTCATCATCGCCGCTGGGTCCCAGCCCGCGACGATCCCGGGCCTGCCCGAGGACGAACGGATCATCGACTCCACCGGCGCGTTGTCGCCGACGTCGATTCCCGGGCGGCTGCTCGTGATCGGCGGCGGGATCATCGGCCTCGAGATGGCGTGCGTCTACGACGCGCTCGGCGCCAAGGTGACCGTCGTCGAGATGCTCGACCACATGCTCACCGGCTGTGATCCAGACCTCGTGCGCGTGCTGGCCAAGCGGATCGGCGGACGCTACGAGGACGTGCTCCTGTCCAGCAAGGCGGAGAGCATCAAGGCCCAGAAGAACGGGCTGAAGGTGGAGATCTCCGGCGCCGGCGGGCGGATGTTCGACCGGGTGCTGGTCGCCGTCGGGCGTGTGCCCAACGGCCGGGCCATCGCCGCCGAGGCCGCCGGCGTGACCGTCGACGAGCGCGGCTACATCCCGGTCGACGCCCAGATGCGCACCAACGTGCCCGGGATCTACGCCATCGGCGACATCGTCGGCGAGCCGCTGCTGGCCCACAAGGCGATGCACGAGGCCAAGGTGGCGGCCGAGGTCATCTCCGGCCTGGACGTCACCGTTCGACGCCACCACGATCCCGTCGGTGGCCTACACGGACCCCGAGGTGGCGTGGATGGGCCTGACCGAGACCCGGGCCAAGGCCGACGGCATCAAGTACGAGAAGGCGATCTTCCCGTGGAGCGCGTCGGGCCGGGCCCTGGGCCTCGGCCGCGACGAGGGCGTGACCAAACTGCTCTTTGAGCCAGAGTCCCAACGGCTGCTCGGCGCGGGCATCGTGGGCGTGGGGGCGGGCGACCTCATCTCCGAAGCGGTGTTGGCCCTGGAGATGGGCGCCAACGCCGAGGACATCGCCTTGAGCGTGCATCCGCACCCGACGCTGTCCGAGACGATCGCACTGGGCGCCGAGCTCGAGGACGGGACGATCACCGACCTCATCTCGCCGGCGGCGGCCAAGGCCCGTCGGACAGCAGCTCGCTGAGCTCCGCGGCCACGCCCGCGGGGTCCCGGTCCACCTGGTCGTCGGTGAAGCGGACGACCGTCCAGTGGGCGCGGACGAGCACGCGGTCGCGCCGTCGGTCATTGCCGAAGGCCCGCTTGCCTTGGTGGTACTTGTAGCCGTCAACCTCGACGATGAGCCGGTGCTCCGGCCATACCACGTCGACCAGCTCGCCCTCGACGTAGACGTTGAACTGCGGCATCGGCAGGTGGTGGTCGCGGACCAGAGCCCGAAAGGCCCGCTCGAGCCCTGATTGCAGGACGGGCGCCTCGTCGGTGAGCTCGCGGACCGCGCCCTGCAGCGCCCTGATGCCGTGGCGGCCGGGGTGGCGGGCGATCACGGCGTCGATGGCGCTGACGTCGAGCTTGTTCTGGCGCTGGCCGGCCTCGAGGAGGTCGATGAGGCGCGCGTGGCTCAGGAGCTCGGCGAGGTCGAGATAGGTGCGGGCCGGCGTGGCGGTGGGAATGCCGTTGACGCGGGTCGTGTCCTGCACGTGCAAGGTGCGGACGTAATGGGCACGGATGCCCGGGAGCTGGTGGCGCGACGGCGCGGTGACGTCGATCTTCCCGCTGCCGATCCGGCGGAGGTCGTGGAGGGCCGCGGCGTCGCGATGGCTGAGGACCGCACCCCGGCCGCAGGCCAGGACTGCGGCCATCCAGCGCCCGTAGATCGATAGGCGCCTGTGGCCGACGGCGTAGACCGCGCGGTGCACGCGGAGCAGCCGCCGCCTTTCGACGCGACGCGCAATGCCGCTGCGCGAATACCCGAGATCGTACAACTGTCTCCGAGACACCACGCCGTGCTGCGTCTCAGCGAGTTTCGCCAGGCGTGCGTCATCTGGTGCACCGTATCCGGGCTTATTTTGCACAGCACGGACGGTGCCACCGCCGCGTGTGACGGAACAAGACGCGTTTGGAACTTAAGTGCGGCGGCGGCGCAACAAGACCGTTGCAAGGAGCACGAGCGCCGCGGCGGCCGACGCGGTGCGGCGGCGCCGCGGCGCCTGTGCCTCGGGCGTTTCGTGCCGCCGCCCCGCTGGCAGGGCGAACTCCTCGGCGGCCAGGACGTCGTGCGGCTCGGCGATCCCGGTGGGATCACCGGGCAGCGTCACCGGCCCGTGATGGAGCGCGGGGTCGCGGGCGGGCATGCCGAACTCCTCGGCGGCGAGGACGTCGCGGGCCGGCTCGCGGTGCAGGGCCGGGTCCGGGGCGGGCATGCCGAACTCCTCGGCGGCGAGAACGTCGCGGGCCGGATCCTGACTATGGGGGCGCTGGCCTGGCATCTCCGTCGATGATCCCAGATCTGGCCGGGGCGCACTCCCAAGACAGCGGGTGAGGCGACTCGGTGCTGATAATCTCAGTCGAGGTGACTGAGATCCATTTGCGGGGCGCCCGTCCCGGTGGTATCCTCTACTTATCATTCGTAAGCACCTACTGAAAGTGAAGACTTGATGAGTCGCCTTCTCCTGGTCCCGTTGGAGGACGTCGTCGTCTTCCCGGGCATGTCGCTCACGCTGGCGATCGACGCCGGCGACGAAGAGCGCGTCCTGCTGGTGCCTCGCCATGAGCAGGATTACGCGGCCGTCGGAACGGTCGCCGAAGTGAGCAATCGCGTGCGCCTGCCCGGCGGCGGCCGCGCCTTCGAGCTGCAGGGCCAGCACCGCGGTGTCGCGGGCGCTGCCCAGACGATGCCCGACGGCCGGCTGTTCGTCGAGGTCGAAGAGCACCCCGACGCCGTCCCGGTGGACGGCAAGACCCGCAACCTCGAGCGCGAGTACCGCGCCGTGGTCGAGGAGATCCTCGAGGTTCGCGGCGACGACGGCCGCATCAGCGCGTTCCTGCGCTCGATCTCCGAGCCCGGGACGCTGGCCGACACGTCCGGCTACTCCCCCGACCTCAGATATGACCAGAAGGTCGAACTGCTGCAGACGCTCGACGTGACTGAGCGGCTGGAGCTGGCGCTGGGCTACCAGCGCGAGCGGCTCGCCGAGCTGCAGGTGCGCAAGCGCATCCGCGAGGACGTGGAGTCCGGCGCCGAGAAGCAGCAGCGCGAGTACTTCCTGCGCAAGCAGATGGACTCGATCCGCAAGGAGCTCGACGAGGACGACGCCTCGGTCGTGGAGGAGTACCGGACCAAGATCGAAGAGGCCGGCATGCCCGAGCACGCTCGGGAGCAGGCCGACAAGGAGCTCGGCCGCCTGGAGCGCATGGGCGAGCAGTCCGCCGAGTCCAGCGTCATTCGCACCTACCTGGACACCATCCTCTCGGTGCCGTGGAACGAGCGCTCCGAGGAGAAGCTCGACCCCACGCACGCCCGGGAGATCCTGGACGCTGACCACGCGGGCCTGGAGGACGTCAAGGACCGGATCGTCGAGTACATCGCGGTGAAGAAGCTGCGCGTCGATCGCGGGATTCAGGAGGACAAGCGCTCCGGCGCCATCCTCACCCTGATCGGCCCTCCCGGCACCGGCAAGACCTCGATCGGCGAGTCGATCGCCCGCGCCACGGGCCGCGAGTTCGTGCGCATGTCCCTGGGCGGCGTCCGTGACGAGGCCGAGATCCGCGGTCACCGGCGAACCTACATCGGCGCGCTGCCGGGACGGCTCGTCCGTGCCCTGCGGGACGCCGGCACCATGAACCCGGTGATCATGCTCGACGAGGTCGACAAGGTCGGCGCCGATTGGCGCGGCGACCCCTCGGCGGCCCTGCTGGAGGTCTTGGACCCGGCGCAGAACCACGCGTTCCGCGACCACTACCTCGACCTGGAGCTGGACCTGTCCGGCGTCATGTTCATCGCCACCGCCAACGTGGCTGACACCATCCCCGGCCCGCTGCTGGACCGCATGGAGGTCATCCGCTTCGACGGCTACACCACCTCGGAGAAGGTGGCGATCGCCCGCGGCTACCTGTGGCCGCGTCAGCTGGAGCGAAACGGCCTGCGGTCCGAGGAGGTCGAGGTCTCCGATGTGATGCTGGAGACCGTGGCCACCGAGTACACGCGTGAGGCCGGCGTCCGCCAGCTGGAGCGCGACCTCGGCACGCTGCTGCGCAAGACCGCGACCCAGATCGCCTCGGAGAAGGTCGTCGCCCCGGTGACGATCGACACCGACGCGCTCCGTGACGCCCTGGGGCGTCAGCGGTTCTTCCAGGAGTCGGCGATCCGGACGGCGGTGCCCGGCGTGGCCACCGGCCTGGCGGTCACCGGCGCCGGCGGCGACGTGCTGTTCGTCGAGGCCACCGCAATGCCCGGCAAGCCGGGGCTGACCCTGACCGGCCAGCTGGGTGACGTGATGAAGGAGTCGGCGCAGATCGCGCTCTCCTACGTCCGCGGCCACGCGGCCGACCTCAACATCAACCCCGCCATGTTCGAGGACGAGGCCTTCCACGTCCACGTCCCGGCGGGAGCCATCCCCAAGGACGGCCCGTCAGCCGGCGTGACGATGGTGACCGCGCTCACCTCGCTGCTCACCCAGCGGCCGGTCAAGCACACCGTCGGCATGACCGGTGAGGTGACCCTCCAGGGTCGCGTCCTGCCGATCGGCGGCCTCAAGCAGAAGGTCCTGGCCGCCCACGCGGCGGGCCTGACCGACGTGATCCTGCCCGAGCGCAACCGGGGCGACCTGGATGACGTGCCCGAGGAGGTCCGTGAGCAGATGACGTTCCACGTCGCGATGACCATCGACGAGGTGCTCAACGTGGCGCTGGAGCCGGCGCCGCACCCCGCGGCCGCATAACCCGCACCCCGCAGACAACGCATAGAGGACGAGGGCGTCGACCACACGGTCGGCGCCCTTTTTCTTGGGGCCATGAGGCCGCGGCGGCCGCAGTAGTAGGTTGACGTCCATGACCACGATCACCGCCTCCCAAGAACAGCAGGTCGTCGACCAGGTGCCCAAGCAGCTGTACATCGCCGGCGAGTGGCGCGACGGCGCCAAGGGCACGCTCAGCGTCGAGGACCCCTCCACCGCGGAGGCCTTGTGTGACGTCGCCGACGCGTCGGTGGACGACGCCAAGGCCGCGCTCGACGCCGCCGTGGACGCCGGCCCCGAGTTCTCCGCGATGGCGCCGCGCGAGCGCGGCGAGATCCTGCGCCGCGCCTTCGAGATGATCACTGAGCGTAAGGACGACCTGGCCCTCCTCATGACCCTGGAGATGGGCAAGACGATCAAAGAGTCACTGGGCGAGATCGCCTACGCCGCCGAGTTCTTCCGGTGGTTCTCGGAGGAGTCGGTCCGCATCGACGGCCGCTACGCCGTCGCGGCCAACGGCGCTGGGCGGATCCTGACGATGAAGCAGCCCGTCGGCACGTGTCTGATGATCACCCCCTGGAACTTCCCGCTGGCCATGGGCACGCGCAAGATCGGCCCGGCGATCGCCGCCGGCTGCACCATGGTGGTCAAGCCGGCGCAGCAGACGCCGCTCTCGATGCTGGCCCTGGCCAAGATCCTGGAGGAGGCGGGGCTGCCCGGCGGCGTGCTCAACCTCATCACCGCCTCGTCCTCCGGCGAGACGATGAGTCCCCTCATCGCCGACCAGCGGCTGCGCAAGATGTCCTTCACCGGCTCCACCGAGGTGGGGCGGCGGCTCATGGCCCAGGCGTCCGAGACTCTGCTGCGCTTGTCGATGGAGCTGGGCGGCAACGCGCCGTTCCTCGTCTTCGAGGACGCGGACATCGATGCCGCCGTGGCCGGCGCCATGCTGGCCAAGATGCGCAACATGGGCGAGGCGTGCACCTCGGCCAACCGCTTCCACGTCGCCGGCGCGGTCGCCGACCAGTTTGCGACCAAGCTGGCGGAGCAGATGGGCGCGCTGAAGCTCGGGCGGGGGGTCGACGAGGGCACCGACGTCGGCCCGCTCATCGACGACACCCAGCGGGGCAAGGTGGCCGACCTGGTGGAGGACGCGCTCGGGCGCGGGGCCACCGCGGTGGTGGGCGGACACAAGCGCGACGGCGCCGGCTACTTCTACCAGCCGACGGTGCTCACCGACATCCCCGACGACGCGGAGCTCCTACAGGAGGAGATCTTCGGCCCCGTGGCGCCGGTCAAGGGCTTCACCGACGAGGACGAGGCGATTGCCGCCGCCAACAACACCGAGTACGGCCTGGTGGCCTATGTCTTCACCAGCGACCTCAAGCGCGCGCTGCGCGTCTGCGAGAAGCTGGAGACCGGGATGATCGGCCTCAACCAGGGCATCGTGTCCAACGCCCAGGCGCCCTTCGGCGGCGTCAAGCAGTCGGGCTTCGGGCGCGAGGGCGGCTACGAGGGGATCGAGGAGTACCTCGAGACCAAGTACGTGGCGGTCAATCTCTAAGCCCCCGAGGTGTCCTCCCCGCAGCGATCGGCAGTGCGGCTGAGCGCCGCGGCGCTGGTGTGGTCAGGAGGGCTGATCCTGGCCGCCCTGGTGTGGCCCGCCTACCCGACCAGTGAGATGTCCGGAGACGGGGTGACGCTGGGTCACGCCACGCTGGTTCAGGCCCACGGGGCGCGCGCGCTGCTGCTGATGGCCATCCCGTTGGTGATGAGCGGGGTGGTCCTCGCGGCGATGCGGATGCGCCGCGCGGGGGCGCCCTGGGCCGGGTGGGCGGGCGCAGTGTCCTGGACGGCGATCGGCGTGCTGGCGGTCGAGTCCGTGGCGGGGATCGCGACGATCGGCCTGTTCATCCTCCCGGTGCCGATCCTGCTGGCGGTTGCGACGCGGCGCGACGGGCGCCCCGCGAGGGACGCCCGCCGGACGGCGGTCGCGAGGCCGGACGCGTCGACCGACGCGTCCGGCATCTCGCTCTGACTCTCAGCGACCGCTGAGGGCCTGCACGAAGTTGGCGCCCGGCGAACCGAGCCCCGTCATGTTGTCGTAGCCGCGCGTGGCGTGCAGAGCCACCTGCCGCGTGGTGCAGACGCCCTTGGCGGTACAGAACTGCTCCGGGCCCTCGTAATCGATGATCCGGTGGGTGAACAGGATGCCGTCGGTGTTGTCGACCTCGTTGGCGAAGTCCGACCGGGACTGAGACTGGTTCCCCGCCGGCCCGATGTCGAACAGGGCCGACGGCTTCCCGGACAGGGAGTACAGCGCCGGGTTGACGAACCCGAGCGAGGCGCCGCGGGCCTGGTCTGCCCGAGCCACCACGCCGGCGAGCAGTGGTGACGCCACGCTGGTGCCGCCGATCCGGTACTGGTCATAGAAGACGCCGTTGGGGAACTGCTGCGTCTGCCCCACGAGCATTCCGGTGCCGGGGTCGCCCTCCATGGAGATGTCGGGCACCACGCGCATCGGCGTGTTGCCGTTGACCTCCGAGAGCGAGTTGGGAACCACACCCTGCTGGTAGAACGGCTGCGGGTAGACGACGCTGGTGCCTCCGCCGGACCCACCATCCAAGGCAAGGTCGATCGGCAGCCACTGGCCTTCCTGCGCCGCCGTGCAGCCACCCTCGGACACGAGCGTGTCGTTGCAGAGGGAACTGCGCGCCGTGGACCAGCCGAACTCGCCCAGACGCTGGCCGGCCTTTCCGACCTGGAGGGTCGTACCGCCGACGGCGGTGGCGTAAGGGCTGGAGGCCGGGTAGTCGGCCGCCACCTGTCCGATGGTGGTGAACTCGTCGCCGTCGTCGCCGCTGGAGTACGTCACGGTGACGCCGGTGGCCGCCGCCATCAGGAGGATCGAGTCGGTGGCCTGGCGTTCGCCGGCGGTGTCAAGCGCGTCTCCGCCGTCGTCACCGTAGGAGTTGCTGACGACCTGGGCCGAGTGCTGGTCGATGACATTGCGCAGCGCCTTGTTGAGCTGCGTCGACTCGCAGTTCTTGGCCGCCGCGGCCAGGACCGTGGCGCCCGGCGCCACGTTGTGCACCGCCTCCACGTCGAGGGTCTGCTCGCCGAACCAGTCGGACGCGTCGCACTTGTTGGGGCCGCCCTTGTTGAAGTCGGCCGGAGCCTGCGTCTCGAACTGACCCGCGTTGAACGGGTTACTCGGGTCGTTGAGGTGTGCGAACTGGTGCGCGTCGGCGAACAGCGTCGGCGACAGGTACGCGTCGACCACCGCCACGGTGACCCCGCGTCCGGTGTTGGTTCCGCTCAGGCCATAGGCGCTGCGGAACTGCGGTCCGTTGTACCCGCAGACCACCCACGGCGGCTTGGCCTGGCCACCCGGGAACTGGGGCAGCATCGTGTCGAAGATCTGGTTGTAGTACTGGCCGCACGGGGGCGCCACCCGGAAGCCGGCTTCGGGCGGGAAGGGCGGCTGGTTGGGGTTCCCCGCTGCCGGGGTGGTGCTGGAGGTGGTTCTCGGGCCCCCGACAGTGTCGTCGGGCTTGGCCAGGGTGTCGCTCACGCCCGAGACGCCAGCGACGACGCCCCCGATGCTCGAGGGGACCGACAGGTTCTGGTCGGCGAGGACCAGCGAGTTGCCGTCCACCTGGTGCATCGACAGCGAGGTTCCGAAGGCGCTCTCGACCTGTGCTGCGGTGCCGGACGCCTCGACGGCCATGCGGTCGCCGGAGACGCTGTTGACCGTGAAGCCGCTCTGGGTCAGGAACTGCTTGACCTGGTCGACGTCGGCGGCTGACGGCGAGAAGCGCGCTTCCCACTGCGCTGGCGTCAGATACTTGCCATAGGACGCGCTGCCCGGTGTCGAGACCTGCTGGGCGAAGGACTCCGCGCCGGCCTGATCGGCCAGCTTGAGCTCCACCTCGAAGTTCATCTGCGTCCCGGAAGCCACGGACCCCGTCCGCGGGGTCGTGGCCGCAGCGGGTGACTGTGAGTTGCGAAGCGTCACCCGAGCCGGCGCGGCAGCCGTGGCGACAGACGCGCTCGCCATGGCCAGAGCGGCAGCTCCGGCGGCGGCGAGAGCGGGAAACCGTAGTCGATTCATGTTCCTCCCATACGTGTGTTGGCCGGTTTCGAGCGTGGAACCTATCGGACCGGTCAACTGAGACGCACCGGTCCCCCCCGCGCGCACATGATCAACGATTGTTCGCATGGCGCACATACGTTCGAAATTATGAGTATCGGGTACGTGGGGGCGTAGAGGGATGGGACCCCCGGCGGGGTCGGTGGCACGTGCATGGTCGTCGCCGAGGGACCGCCGAACCCGGCCCGCTCCCGTTCTCCGCCATGTACCCTCAAGCGCACGCATGGCCTATGCACAGGAGAGACCGGGGGTGACGGGCTCCGTCAACGAGCACGCGGCCGCGCTTGCCACGGAGTGGCGGCGGCTCACCCGCGCGGCGACGTTCGTGGCGCTGCTGACAGCGCCCGCGTTCTTCATCGTCCTGTTTGACTCCAACCACTGGAGCCTCCTCGCATCCCTGATCGTCACCGCGCTGGCCGTGGTGACCTTCCGCGGCCTGGTCGAGGTGCTGGCGCGCAAGCTCATCCCCTCCCCCAGCCTGTACGGCGCCGATATGTCCCTCAAGGAGGACGACATCGTCGCCCGGCGGCGCTACTGGTACTGGCGCGGCAAGTTCCGCCGGCTGCCGATCTACGTGCTGATCGTGCTCGCGTTGCTGGCCCTGTGTCAGGTGTTCTTCGCCTTCGCCGGTGTGAGCGCCCCGTTCTTCAACCCGTTCGACGGCCTGCGGCAGATCTTCCCGCCCAACACGTTGCCCCAGCTGGGGCTCGTCTTCATCCAGCTGCCGCTGCTGTTCTTCGTCAACTTCGCGATCTTCTTCGGGCCCTTCCTGTTCTTCGCGGTGCGCCAGATCCGCGGCTACGAGCCCGGGGATGCCAGCTGGGGCGTCAAGATCGCCGACGTTCGCGGCCAGGCCGAGGCCAAGGAGGAGATCACGCGTGTCATCTCCCTGTGGCAGTCAGGGGAGGCGTTCGAGAAGGCGGGCGGCAAACGCGAGCGCGGTCTGCTCTTCCTGGGCGCGCCTGGCACCGGCAAGACGATGATCTCCAAGGCCATCGCCACGAACTTCAACTGCCCCTTCGTCACCATCCCGGGCTCGGGGTTCGCCGGGATGTTCATCGGGATGGACGCCATCACGGTGCAGTTCCTGGCCCGCAAGGCGCGCAAGCTGGCGGCCAAGTGGGGCGGCCAGTGCATCGTCTTCATCGATGAGATCGACGCGGTGGGCATGCGCCGCCAGGCGCTGGGCAGCGGCATGGCCCCGGACTCGGCCTCGGCGGCGACCTCCATCCACGACCTCTGCTTCTACGGTCCCAGTGGGGCGATCACGGCTTCGGGCGACGTGATCATCGAGTCCCGCGAGTGGCGCGAGCGGCTGTTCGCGGCACGGGCCGAGCGGACCACCGGTCCGCAGACGGTCGCCCAGCGCATCAACGAGCGAATCCTGCGCTACTACCCCGGCTTCGGGATGGGCGGTGGCGGCGGGGGCGGCGGCCAGGCCCTCAACCAGCTGCTGGTGGTGATGGACGGCATCGACGAGCCGCCGCTGATGCGCAAGGTCTTCACCAACCGCCTCAACACGTTCCTCGACGCCATGTTCGTGATCCCAGGCAAGATCGGGAAGGTGCGACTGAGGCTGTCCCCGCCCAAGCCGCGCTCGGAGCAGATCTACTTCATCGGCGCCTGCAACGTCCCGATCGAGGTCCTGGATCCCGCGCTCACCCGCCCGGGCCGCATGGGTCGCCACATCTGGTTCCGCACCCCCACCAAGGACGACCGGCTGGACATCCTCGACCTGTACCTGGGCAAGGTCGATCACGAGCCCGACCTCGACACCGATCGCCGCCGCGACGAGCTGGCGCGGATCACCAACGGGTACTCGCCGTCGATGATCGAGCAGTGCTGCTCGATGGCACTGACCATCGCCCACACCGAGGGGCGCCGGGAGTTCGCCTGGCGCGACATCGTCGAGGCGATGACCACGGTGGAGACGGGCACCGCCCAGAACATCGAGTACATCTCCGAGGAGACCCGGGCGGTCGCCATCCACGAGGCGGGGCACGCGGCGGCCAGCCACGTCTACCTGGGCAAGGACGTCGAGTCCACCCGCCTCTCGATCCGCAAGCGCGGCGGCTCACTGGGCCACCACATGAGCCTCGAGAAGGAGGAGCGCTTCAGCCACTTCCGCAGCTACTTCCTGGGGCGGCTGATCGTGGTCCTCGGCGCGATGGCGGCCGAGCATGTGTTCTACAAGGAGAACTCGGCCGGCGTGTCCGGAGACGTGCAGTCGGCCACGGCGCTGGCCGCGATGATGGTGGGCCAGCTGGCCATGGGCCCCGATCCGGTGACGATCGGGCTCGGGCCCGGACCCCGCCGCGGCCCCAACGCCGAGGACAGCGCCGAGGATCTCGTGCGCCGGCGCCTGGAGCGGATCGGGACGCAGATCATGAACCGTGCCAGCGGCGGCGGTGCCTTCGCCGAGAATCCCCTGGGCTCGGTGCTGAGCGATGGCGCCAAGCGCGCCGCCGCCGCCGAACTGCTCGGGCAGGCGTACGTCACCGCCTACGCGCTGATGGCGTCCAACCGGCATGCCCTGGATGCCATCGCCGACGCGTTGGTCCAACGCAAGGAACTGCACGGCGACGAGGTCGGGGACCTCCTGGACAGCGTCGAGCTCTCAAAGCCCGACCTTGACCTCATGAACCCCGCGACCTGGCCGGAGCTGTGAACGAGGACCTCCGGGCCGATCGCTCCGGCGACGACGGTGCCGTCGGCACGGGCGTCGCGCGTTCCGCGCACAGCGAGTCGAGCCGCAGGCGCGAGGAGGCCGCTTCGCCGCACGCCAAGCGCTTTCGCACCATCACCGCGGTCCTGGTGGCGCTGGGCATCGGGGCGATCATCGTCACCGTGTCGGTCGCCGTCGGCGGCCGACGGTCGGCCGCGACGGGGCCGAAATGGTCCGCCTGGCAGCCGGCCGACGACGGAACCCTCGGAGCGCGGGACATCGCCGACTTCGTGGCGCCGTTCTATCGCATCGACAGCGTCAACCAGCTCGCGTTGGTCACCGTCGTCAACCTGGAGAGCGCCGCAGCGGCAGCCGCCGCCCAGCAGGCCGCCGCCAGCGGCACCGCCCCCAGCACGACGGGCTCAGGGCTCCAAGTGGCGGTGCGCCCCAGCCCCACCTCGAGCCAGGTGTCGCTGCTCAACGGCAACACGATTGCCTACAACCTCTGCGGCATCGGGGGCAAGAACTGCGCCATCGGCGTCGGCAAACCGTCCACCAACCGTCTCCTGCTGCTGCGCCGCGAGGCGCTCGAGTTGGCGCTCTACACCTTCAAGTACATCGGTGGCACCCAGAACGTCGTCGCCATCCTCCCGCCGGGCCATCCCGAGCAGCCGGCGACATTGAGCAAGAAGCCGCCGAGCCCGAAGAGCAGCCGCACATCGACCAAGCCCGTCGATATCGCCGTGCTGTTCGTGCGCCAGGAGCTCTCACCGCTGCTCAAGCAGCCGCTCAACGCGATCCTGCCTGAGCAGACGCCTCCGACGGTGGCGCAGATGCCGCACGCGCCCGAGGCCGGGCTGGTGGACCAGCTCACCGCCCGCGCCCTGTTCTCCGAGCAGCTCCAGCAGGCTCAGGACGGTTCGAGCCTGATCGTCCTCAATCCCCTTCCGCCGCAGTAGCCCGCTGGTAGCCGGGGCACCGCGCCACCGGCAGGCGCGGGTAGCGGGGGAAGCGATCGGGCTCTGACTTGGAGCGGCGACACAGCGAGAACACCGACCCGCGCGTGTTGCGCACGATCTGCTGATGGCGGCAGCTGTCGCACAACCCCGCGGGCGGTCGCGCCGGCCGGTCCGCGCTCACGCTGATCGCCTCCGCTCGCCATCCAGACTCGCCTGAATGTCGGCGGCGTGAGTCATCCTGCTGACCGCGTGAGCGTCTCCAGGGTCAGCACGAGCGACTCATACGGGCGCGCGGTGACCTGAGCAAGCGCGATCTCGCAGGTCCGGTTGCTCGACAGGCAGGCGTCGAAGGTCCGGCCTGCGAGCTCGGCCGTAGCGTCGGCCAGCGCGGCGGCGGGCAGCTCGGGGTGCAGCCATCCCCGGTCCCCGGCCATCCCGCAGCAGCGGGTGGCGGCGGGCACCACCACCTCGTCGGCGAGCCGGCCGGCCACCGCCGCGAGCTTGCCCGAGACGCCGAGGTGGCCGGTGGCGCACGTGGGGTGCAGCGCGACCGAGCCCAGCCGGTGGGTGATCTCCAGGCGCTCGAGCAGGTGATCGTGGACCCAGCTCACCGAGTCGATGACCTCCACGCCGTCGAGCGCGAGGTTCTCCCGCAGGCCGAGGC
This sequence comes from uncultured Actinomycetota bacterium, assembly GCA_963758035.1. GTDB lineage: Bacteria > Actinomycetota > Thermoleophilia > Solirubrobacterales > Solirubrobacteraceae > Palsa-465. Next base: position 658,741 of record CAVWTW010000006.1, on the reverse strand, counting down.
TGCACGAGCTGGCGTCCATCACGACCGGCAGCTCGCCGTCGCCGGTCCAGCGGCGCAGCGCGGCCGCGGTCCGCCCCGCCATCTCGGCCAAGCCGTCGGCGTACCCCTTGGAGCTCCAGGGCGTGGCGCAGCAGTGGCCGGCGACGTCGGGCGGAATCCACAGCGGCCGGTCGGCGCGGGACGAGATCGCCACCAGTGCCTCGGGCAGCGTCGGGCCGTCCGGTGCGTCGTCGGGCCGTCCGAAGATCCGGTTCAGGCACGACGGCAGGTAGACGGCCGCCGCGCCCTCGCGCTGGGTGCGGGGCAACTTCGCCGGCGCCGGCGGCGGCATCGAGAGTCCGCGCAGACGGGCCACTCCCCGCGCCAGCGGCAGCCCCACGCGGGCGGCGCGCTCGGCGCCGGCGTAGTGTCGCGCGAGTTGCAGCGCCGCGCGCTGTGCCGCCGCGCCGTGCTCGCGGCGGCGGAGATCCTTGATCAGGGTCCCGGTGTCGATCGCCACCGGACAGGCGGCCTTGCACGAGCCGTCGACGGCGCACGTCTCGATCCCGTCGTAGGCGTACTGCTCGCTGAGCGCGGCGCGCACGGGCGAGTCCGGGGGCTGGCGCGCCATCTCGCGACGCACCACGATCCGCTGGCGGGGCGTGGTGGTCAGGTTCTGCGACGGGCAAGCCGCCTCACAGAAGCCGCACTCGATGCACTTGGTGACGCTCTCCTCCACCTCGGGCACGCTCTTGAGATTGCGCAGGTGCACGCCCGGATCGCGGTTGAGGACCACACCCGGGGCGAGCACGCCGGCAGGATCGGCGAGCCGCTTGACCTCCCACATCATCTCGGTGGCGGCGGCGCCCCACTCGCGCTCGACGAACGGGGCCATGTTGATCCCGGTGCCGTGCTCGGCCTTCAGCGAGCCGTCGTACTTGTCGACGATGAGCTCGACGAGGTCGTGCATGAAAGCGTCGTAGCGCTCGGGCTCGCCCTCCTTGCCGAACTCGGCGGTGAGGATGAAGTGCAGGTTGCCGGCCGAGGCGTGGCCGGCGAGGCCCGGGAGGAAACCGTGGGCCAGGAGAAGCGCCTGGAGGTCCTTGGCCGCCTCCGCCACCCGCGCCGGCGGTACGCACACGTCCTCGATGAGCATGGTGATCCCCGGAGGTCGCATCGCCGCCAGCAGCCCCTGCATCCCCTCGCGGACGCGCCAGAGCAGCTCGATGTCCCCGCGATCGCGTGAGAAGCGCGCGGCGTCTTGTTGCGCGACCGGATCGCGCCCGCCGTGGGCCTGGAGGATCGCCGCGGCGGCCTCCTCCAGCGGGCCGAGCTCCTCGAGGGTCTCAGCGCGGAACTCGATGAGCAGCGCTGCCGACGCTGGGGGCAGCTCCTTCCAGGCCTCGGGCGTGCCGGGCATGTTCCAGCCGGCGGCGATGAGGGTCGGGGCCACCATCAGCTCGGTGGCGGTCGCGCCGGCGTCGACAAGCTCACCGACCGCTCCGGCGGCGGCGTCGAGGTCCTCGAAGCTGGCCAGCCCCAGCGTCGTGTGGCGACCCAGCGGGACGGTGTCGAACACCGCCTCGGCGACGAAGGCGAGCGTCCCCTCGGAGCCGATGACGAGCCGCCGGAAGATCTCGAGCGGTGTGTCGGCGTCCAGGAACGCGCACAGGCGATACCCCGTGGTGTTCTTGATCTCGAACTTGCGCGCGATGCGCTCCGACAGCTCCGCGTCGGCGCGAATGCCATCGCGGATCTGCGCCAGGCCGGCCGCCAGTTCCGGCGCGGCGGCGGCGAACTGCTGCTCGGCGCCGGCGTCGGCGGTGTCGATCACCGCGCCGTTGGCGAGCACGAGCGTCATCGAGCTCACCGTGCGATAGGAGTCGGCGACGACGCCACAGCGCATCCCGCCCGAGTTGTTGGCCACCACCCCGCCGACGCAGGCGATGTTGGTCGAGGCCGGGTCGGGCCCGATGCGCCGACTGTGGCGGGCGAGCAGGCGATTGGCGTGACCGAGGACGACGCCGGGCTGGGCCCGAAGCCGCGCCCCGCCATCCTCCACCCGCGCGCGCCGCCAGTGGCGGCGCACGTCGACGAGGATGGCGTCGGTCTGGCTCTGGCCGTTGAGGCTGGTGCCACCGGCGCGGAAGGTGACGGGCACCTCGAGCTCGGTGGCACAGCGCAGCAGTGACGCCATGTCCCGCACGTCGCGCGGGACCGCCACCGCCTGCGGGATGAGCCGGTACGGGCTCGCGTCCGACGCGTAGCGGATGAGGTCCAGCGCGCGGGTGAGGACGCGGTCGGCGCCCAGGGCGGCGACCAATCGGGAGCGCAGCGGCTCGGGCGTGCCCGCGGCGACCCAGTCGGGTGCCCGGTCGGGCGCCGGAGCGGGCGGCTCGGGGACGATGGTGGAGGTCTCGGTGGCGGTCGCGGCCACTACTCGAGCCACATTCCGGACGCCACCGGCACCTGGATGAGGCGCGGGCCGTCGCCGGCGGCGATCGCGTTGCGCAGCGCTTCGGTCAGCTCCTCGCGCCCGCTGACGTCCTGGGCGGGGACGCCGTAGCCGCGGGCGACCGCGGCGACGTCGAGGCCGGGCAGGTCCAGCCCGGGAGCGCCGCTCACCTGCTCGAGCATGGCGAACCACTTGAGGATCATGTACTCGTCGTTGCGCAGGATCAGGAAGGTGACCGGCGCCTTGTAGGCCAGGGCGCTCCACAGCGCGGTGATCCCGTACTGGGCCGATCCTTCGCCCAGCACACAGACCACCGGCCGCGACGGCTGGGCCAGCTGCACCCCGACGGCCGCGGCGATCCCGAAGCCCAGGCCGCCGCTGGCGCAGAAGTAGTAGCTGCCGGGCGACGAGATGCGCAGCCGGTTGCGCAGCGACAGGGTGGATGACGGCGCCTCCAGGACGACGATCGCGTCGTCGGAGTGCACCTCGGCGAGCGCCGCCATGGCCTCCGACCCGCTGAGCCGGTCCGGCGGGTCGGCCGCGGGCGGATCGCCCGGCTCCGGCCGCGGCTCGGGCGCCTCGCGCGTGCCGTCGGGCACCAGCGCCGCCAGGCGCTCCAGCGCGAGCGCCACGTCGCCGACGATGGCCTCCCCCATCGGTGCCCGGGCGGCCTCACCGGGGTCTGACGTGATGGCCACCAACTGGGTCGTCTCGCCCAGCAGTGGGCCGGGGATGTAGGGGTAGTACGGGAACACCGAGGAGCCGACCACCAGCACGAGGTCATGGGCCTTCAGCGTCTCGGACACCGCGCCGATGGCGGGCGGCAACACGCCGACGAAGTTGGGGTGGCGCTCGGGGAAGCCCAGCCGGGACCCACCGGTGGCCGGGCTGGCCCACACCGGCAGCCGCTGCTTCTCGGCCAGGGCGATGGCGGCGTGCCAGCCGCCGGCGGCGTCGATGTCAGGCCCGGCGACCATCACCGGCGACAGCGCACCGGCCAGGCGCTCGGCCAGGTCGGCCAGAGCGGCCTCGTCGGGGGCGGTGCGCCCGGTCACCCGGCGGGCGATGGCGGCTGCGCTGCGATCCGCGTCGGCCTCGGCGCTCCAGTCGTCCATGGGGATGGAGACGAACGCCGGGCCCTTGGGGGGCAGCATCGCGTGGTGAATGGCACGGGCGATCGCGCCAGGGACATCCTGGGCGCGCGGGGGCTCGTGGCTCCATTTCACATAGGGCTGGGGGCCGACGGTGGCATCGCGGTTGGTGAGGTTGGCCTCGATGGTGATCTGGGGCCGGACCTGCTGGCCGGCGGTGATCACCAGCGGCGACTTGTTGGCTTGGGCGTTGAAGATCCCGCCCACGGCGTTGCCCACGCCCGGGGCGGTGTGGAGGTTGACGTGCGTGGGGCGGCCACTGGCCTGCGCGAACCCGTCGGCCATACCCATGACCACCAGTTCCTGGAGGCCCAGCACGTAGGTGAAATCGTCGGGGAAGTCGGCGAGCATCGGCAGCTCGGTCGAGCCTGGGTTGCCGAAGATCGTCGTCATGCCGTGGGCCCGGAACAGGTCGAACGTCGCTTCACGAACGCTTGCCATCGCACCTCCTCGTGCTGGTCGGGGTGGACAGTATGCAGGCCTAGAGTCGCGCGAGCGCCTCGCCGGCGGCGCGCTTGCCCGCCTGCACCGCCCCGTCCATGTAGCCGGTCCAGACGGTGGCCGTCTCGGTTCCGGCCCAGTGGATGCGCTCCACCGGGGCGCGCAGCGCCTGGCCGTACTCGAGCATCACCCCCGGCGGCATGAGCCCGACCGGGCAGCCGCCGGTGTAGATCTCCTTGTCCCACACCTGGTCGAAGTAGGTGCGCGGTTTGGCGGCCCGCGCGCCGAAGTAGGTGGCGTAGGACTTCAGCGCCGCCGCGGCGCGCGCCGAATCGGACTGATCGGACAGCGCGCGGGCATCATCGCCGTCGATGAACCCCAGCAGCACGCCCGGCGTCCCGCTGGCCGGCGAGGCGTCGAACATGACGGTCACCGGACCGGTGTCGCTCGTCACCTGGCCGTTGAGACCCTGGGCGCGCCAGAACGGGGTGTCGTAGACCGCGATCGTCTTGATCAGCGAGCCGATCGGCATCCGCTGGGTGAGCTGGTCGCGCACTGCGGGCAGCCCCGGCTCGTAGACGATCCGTCCCGCGAGATGCGGCGGGATGGCGACGATGACCTGCTTGGCCTTGACCGTCGCCTTGTCGGCGTAGACGTAGACGCTCCTGGGGCCCTGGGAGATGCGGCGCACCGGCTGTGAGAGCAGGACCCGCTTGGCGCCGAGCTGGTGGGCCATCTTGATGGCGATGCCCTGGGTCCCGCCGGTGACGCGGAAGTCCTGGGCGCTGCCCGTCCCGGCGTTGTTGACGAGCGGCTCGATGCCGCCGGCGGCGTGCACGTAGAAGAGGAAGTACAGAAACGACACGTCGCGCGGCAGCACCGAGAGAATGGCGTCGACCGCCAGCGAGAACAGCTTCGGGGTGTCTGAGCCCTTGGTGTTCTGGCTGACCCAGGTGTCGACCGTCATCGAATCCCACGGCAGGGCGTCAGGGGCGGTCCACGGGGCATCGAGCGGCACCGTCTGGGCCATCTTGTCGATCTCCGGCAGCACGACCTCGCCGAGCTCGATCACCGACGCAGGGTCGTTGGCCGGGGGGATGAGGCCCGTGTAGGGGGTGCGCTTACCGCTCTCATACCACAGGAGGTTGCCGGTGGAGTAGACGTCGAACTTGCCGATCCCCAGCTCGGACATCAGCCCGAGGATCTGAGCCTGGGTCGGTCCCACGAACGTCGCGCCCATGTTGGCCACGTCTGACGCGCCGGCGCCGATGGAGCGGCTGAAGCAGCGGCCCCCGACCCGGCCACGCGCCTCGAGCACGATCACCGACTTGCCCGCCGCCGCGACCCGGCGGGCAGCGGTGAGCCCCGACAACCCGGCGCCGACGACGGCGACGTCCGCCTGGTGGACCGTCGACGCGGGCTTGGCCGGCTTGGGCTTGTGCTTGGGCGGATGCTTGGCCTTGGCGTCGGCGACGCCCGGCACGGCGGCGGCGGCGCCCGTCACGAGCGATCCGGCCACGAATCGGCGGCGGGTGATGGGGCGGTGGCCTGAGTCGGTGTCTGGGGTCATGACGGGACGGGGCTCCTGGTCGGGGTGGTGAGAGCGAGGGCGTCAGCCGCGCTCAGGTCGAAGGTCCCGTGGTCGGTCACTCGCCGCGCTCCTGGAGGGTGCCGTAGCCCCGGGCGCTCACGGCATCGACGAAGTCCTGCGCCTGGCCGGAGTCGAGCGTGCGCGGGCGCCCCACGGCGGCGGCCCGCCAGTACAGCTCGCAGGCCCACTCCAGCAGCTGGGCGTTGTCGACGGCGGCGTCGAGATCGGGCCCGACGGCGATCATGCCGTGGTTGGCCATGAGCGCGGCCGCGCGACCTTCGAGCGCGTCGAGGGTGAGCTCCGCCAGCTCCGGAGTGCCGAAGGTGGCGTACGGCGCCACCCGGATCGGGCCGCCGAGCGCGAGCATCTGGTAGTGGACGATGGGCAGTTCGTCCATCACGCAGGCCAGCGCCGTGCCGATCGGGCTGTGGGCGTGGACCACCGCCCCGGCCTGGTGGCGGCGGTAGGCGCCGAGGTGCAGCTCGATCTCCGAGGTCGCCGCGTAGTCCCCGTGCACGAGGTCGCCGTCGAGGTTCACCACGACGATCTGGTGAGGCTCGAGCTTGGCGAGCACCGCGCCGGTGGGCGTCACCGCCACGAGCTCGCCGGCGCGGACAGAGACGTTGCCGGCGGTGCCCAGCACGAGCCCTGCGGCCGCCAGGCGGCGCGCCGCGGCGGCGACCGCGTCGCGCTGGGTGGTGAGCGTGGGGTCGGTCACCACTCGCACGCTACCGTGCACTCGCGCCGCGGCGACACGCAGCTGCCGGCCGAGAGCCGGCTGATGCTCGGTGCGTACGTGGGCGCGCGCTTGGGGGACGCGCCGGAGTGAGGCTGGAGGACGCGCCGGGGTGACACAGACCGTGTGCGGGAAGGGCCGGGAGGGTTACTACACTAAATGAAGTATGTCCACATTCTGGCGGCTGCTCGGATTCCTGCGCCCCTATCGCAAGGGGGTGATCTGGTCGTTCGTGCTCGCCTTCGGGGCACTGGGGGCCACCGTGCTCATCCCGTCGCTGACCGGTGTGGCCATCAACGCCATCAGCCATCATCACCGCGATCAGCTGGTGCTGCTCGCGGTGGCGATCGGCGTCGCCGGCCTGGGGCGGCTGGTGCTGAGCGTCTTCCGGCGCCTCATCGCGGGCGAGGTCTCGCTGGCCGTGGAGGTCGACCTGCGTCAGACGCTCTACGACCACCTCCAGCGCCTCGAGCTCGGGTTCTTTGACCGCCAGCAGACGGGACAGCTCATGTCCCGCGCGACGGTCGACCTCCAGTCCGTGCGCTTCTTCCTGGGCTACGGCCTGGTCTTCATCGCCCAGGCGGTGGCGACCATCCTGCTGGCCGCGGTGGCCATGTTCATCCTGCAGCCCGACCTGGCGGCGATCTCGCTGGCCCCGGTCCCGTTCGTGATCCTTATCGCCAACCGCTACGGCCACAAGTCCCGCCCGGCAATGCAGGAGGCCCAGCAGCGAATCGCCGAGCTCACCGCCGACGCCGAGGAGAACGTCTCCGGGGTCCGCGTGGTCAAGGCCTTTGCCCAGGAGGAGCGCCAGCTCGGCCGATTCCGCCACACGGTCCAGCGCGTGTTCGACCAGCAGTTGCTGAGCACACGCATCCAGGCCTTCTACAACCCGCTGATCAGCTTCCTGCCCAACCTCGGGCTTGCGGCGATCCTGTTGTTCGGTGGCCGGCGGGTCATCGACGGGTCGCTCAGCCTCGGGGCGTTCACCGCGTTCTACGCCTATCTGCTGCTGCTCATCTCCCCCATGCGGACGCTCGGCTACATGCTTGGCGCCTCGCAGCGCTCGACCGCCTCGGGCGCGCGCATCTTTCAGATCCTCGACCGCGCGCCGAGGATCGAGTCCCCGCCCGGCGCGCCGCCGCTGCCCGATGGCGGCGGCCACGTGTCGCTGCGCGGAGTGGGCCTCACGTTCGAAGGAACGACCCACCCGGCGCTGAGCGACGTCGACCTCGACGTTCCCGCCGGCCAGGTGGTGGCGCTCGTCGGCGCCATGGGCTCGGGCAAGTCGGCGCTGGTGTCGCTGCTGCCGCGCCTGTACGACGTCACGGCGGGCGCGGTGGAGATCGACGGCGCCGACGTGCGCTCGGTCGAGGTGCACAGCCTGCGCCAGGCCATCGCGGTGGTCAACGACGATCCGTTCCTGTTCAGCGCCACGATCCACGACAACATCGCCTACGCCTACGCCGACGCCACCCGCGAGGAGGTGGAGCGCGCGGCGGTCGCGGCGCAGGCCGACGGCTTCATCTCGCGCCTGCCCGACGGCTATGACACGCGCGTCGGCGAGCGCGGCCTGACGCTCTCGGGCGGCCAGCGCCAGCGGATCGCGATCGCCCGCGCGATTCTGGCCGATCCGCGGATCCTCATCCTCGACGACGCGACCTCCTCGGTGGACACCTCCACCGAGGGCCAGATCAAGCGCGCCCTGATCGACGTGTTCACCGGGCGCACGACGTTCGTCATCGCCCACCGCCTGTCGACGATCTCGCTCGCCGACCGCATCGTCGTGCTCGAGGCCGGGCGAGTCGTCGCCGACGGGAGCCACGACGAGCTGCTCGAGCAGTCAGAGCTCTACCGCGAGATCGTCGAGAAAGGCCTCCCAGATCAGGTCTTCCTCACCCGCAACCCCGCCGAGCAGGAGGTGGCGGGCATATGAGCGCCGTCACCAACCGCCGCACCGAGCTGCGCCGCCGCCTGCGGGAGACCGGTGGGCGCGGGCGCAAGCTGCGCGGGCTGGCGCAGATCCTCGCCCCCTACCGCTGGCGGGTCATGGCCATGTTCGTCGCGCTGGTGGCAGCCACCGCAGCGGCCCTGGCGCCGGCGCCGCTGGCCAAGCTGGCCATCGACCAGGGCATCCAGCAGCATGACACCGGCACCCTTGACCTGATCGTGGTCGTGTTCCTCGCGTCCGCCGTCGTCTACGGGGTGGCCACCTACGCACAGACCTACCTGGTGGGCTGGGTGGGCCAGCGCGCCCTGCAGGACCTGCGGCTCAAGCTGTTCGCCCACATGCAATCGCTGTCGATCAGCTTCTACTCGCGCAACCGGGCCGGGGTGCTCATCAGCCGCATGACCAACGACGTCGAGGCGCTCGACCAGCTCGTCGAGGACGGCCTGGCCACGCTCATCCAGTCGAGCCTCACCCTCCTGGGCGTGGTGGTGATCTTGCTGGTGCTCAACTTCCACCTGGCGCTGCTCACCTTCCTCGCGCTGCCCATCCTCGGCCTCGGGGCACTGGCCTTCCGGATCGCCTCGGCCGACGCCTATCGCTTCACGCGCGAGAAGATCGCATCCATCACCGGATACCTGCAGGAGACCCTGTCGGGGATGCGCGTGGTCCGCGCCTTCGGACAGGAGCAGCGCCACATCGCCGAGTTCAAGGCGCTCAACGACGAGAACCGCCGCGCCAACTGGACCACCGTCAAGCTCAACGCCGCTTACTTCCCGGGGGTCGAGCTGCTCTCGGCGCTGGTGACGGTCGAGATCCTGGTCATCGGCGGCATCCAGGCGCTCAACGGCCACACCTCGACCGGCGTCGTGTTCGCGTTCATCGCCGCGCTCAACAACTTCTTCGATCCGATCCAGCAGCTCTCCCAGCTCTACACCACCTACCAATCCGGCATGGCGGCGCTGGACAAGATCTTCGCGTTGCTCGACGAGCAGCCCGAGCTCGTCGACGCTCCCGGCGCCACCGAGCTGGGGCAGATCCGGGGCGAGGTGAGCTTTGACGACATGTCCTTCCGCTACGGCTCGGACCCCGAGGGCGCCTGGGCCCTGCGCGACATCGACATCACGATCGCCCCCGGCGAGACGGTGGCGCTGGTGGGCGAGACCGGCGCCGGGAAGTCGACCTTCGCCAAGCTCGTGGCCCGCTTCTATGACCCCACCGAGGGCGCGGTGCGCGTCGACGGCCACGACCTGCGCGCGGTCACCGCCCACTCGCTCCGCTCGCAGATGGGGATGGTGCCCCAGGAGGGCTTCCTCTTCAGCGGCACCGTGCGCGACAACCTCGCCTTCGGCCGCCTGGACGCCACCGAGGCCCAGCTGCGCGACGCCGCCCGCGCGGTCGGCGCCGACGACTTCATCATGGCGCTGCCTCAGGGCTACGACACCCAGGTCGGCGAGCGCGGGGTCCAGCTCTCCGCCGGCCAGCGCCAGCTCGTGGCGTTCGCGCGGGCTCTGGTCGCCGATCCCCGGATCCTGGTCCTCGACGAGGCGACCGCCAACGTCGACGTGCACACCGAGAGCCTCATCGAGGAGGGTCTGCGGCGCCTGGTGACCGGGCGCACATCGATCGTGATCGCCCACCGGCTGTCGACCATTCAGCACGCCAACCGGATCCTGGTGATGGAGTACGGACGCATCGTCGAGCAGGGCACCCACGAGGAGTTGCTGGCGGCCGAGGGGCGCTACTGGGAGCTCTACCGCGACTGGGCCGAGCAGGCCGCTGCCTGACGCGGCACACTGAAGGGCGTGCCGATCACCGTCACTGCGCTCGCTGTCACCCCCGTCAAGGGCATGCGCCTGCGTACTGTGGACGCGGTGGAGCTCGGGGAGCTGGGCGCGCGCGGGAACCGAGCCTTCTACGTAATCGACGAGAAGCGGCGGCTCATGAACGGCAAGGGAGCCGGGGCCATGCAGGCGGTCATCCCCGACTACGACGCCGATGCCGGCGAGCTCAGCTTCACCTTCCCCTCCGGGGAGGTGGCCGGCGGACGGGTTGAGTACGGCGATCCGATCCAGACCAACTTCTTCGGGTCCATCTACTTCGCCAAGGAGCTCGTCGGGCCGTGGGCGGATGCGCTGTCGGAGTTCATGGGACATCCGGTGCGCGTGGTCGCACCGGAGATCGGGACCGATCGCGGCCGCGCCGGATCGGTGTCGCTGATGTCCCGCGGCTCACTGCGCCAGCTTGCCCAGGTGGCCGACTCGGCGCCCGTAGACGGACGGCGGTTTCGCATGCTGATCGAGATCGAGGGAGTCGAACCCCACGCCGAGGACGACTGGGTGCGCCACAAGGTCCGCGTCGGGCCCGCTCTCATTCATTGGCACGGCCATGTCGGGAGGTGCGCCACCACGACGCGCGACCCCGACACCGGCGTGGTCACCTTCCCCACCCTGCACGTCATCGCCGCCTATCGCAAGCAGCACCCCAGTGAGGAGCCGCTGCCCTTCGGGATCTACGGCGAGGTGCTGGAGGGCGGCCGGGTGCAGGTGGGCGACGAGGTCGAGGTGGTGCGATGAGCTCCTTCGCCGAGGAGCGCGTGCTCGTCGAGGTCGCCGAGCACGTCGCGACGGTCACGCTGACGCGCGCCGACAAGCACAACGCACTCGACGTGGCCATGTTCGAGCAGATCATCGCCGCCGCGGACCGCCTGTCCTCTGAGCCCGGCGTGCGGGCGGTGGTGCTCCATGGGGCGGGCCCGAGCTTCTGCAGCGGCCTGGACGTCGTCAGCATCATGGCCGCCGGCAATGGCCTGGACGGCCTGGTGGAGCGAGTCCGCGACGAGGTGCCCAACTGGTTTCAGCGCGCCGCGCACGCGTGGCTCGAGCTGCCGATGCCGGTGATCGCCGCCGTCCACGGGACCTGCTTCGGAGGCGGCCTGCAGATCGCGCTAGCCGCAGACGTCCGGATCGCCGCGCCCGACACGCGCCTGTCGGTGATGGAGGTCAAGTGGGGCCTGGTCCCCGACATGTCCATCACGCGCACCCTGCCCCGGCTCGTCGGCATCGACGTCGCCAAGGAGCTGACGTTCACCGGTCGCGTGTTCGACGGCGAGGAGGCGGCGCGGCTCGGTGTCGTCACCCGGGTGGCCGACGATCCGGCGGCCGCGGCCCGGGAGCTGGCCGCCCAGATCGCGGCGCGCTCACCCCACGCTGTGCGGGCCGCCAAGCGCCTCTACGACGAGTCGTGGACGGGCGAGACAGAGCGGACACTGGCACTCGAGGCCGAGCTTCAGCTGGGGCTGATCGGTTCGCCCAATCAGCTCGCGGCCGTCGCCGCCGGGTTCACCAAGGAACCCGCCGTGTTCGTCGACCCCTGAGTCGCGTCGTCGCCGGGCCGGTCGAGGACCGCTCGCAGGGCCGCCTCGAGCTCGCGCTCGGGGTTCTCGACCATCGCCGCGGCCCGCCAGGCGACGTGGGCGTCGGGACGGACCAGCACACAACCGTCCTCGCTCACCTCGCGTAGGCGCGCCCAGTCGTCGTAGAGGTCGATGTACCGCCGGCCCGGCCCGATCACCTCAGCCGCGATCTCGATCCCCAGGGTGTCACCCACGGCCTGCGCGGCGTCGGCCCAGCGCCGGCCCGACACGCCCGTGAGCAGCGCGAAGCGGCCCTTGCCGACGACGTCGTGGGTGGAGACCTTGTGGCCGTCGCCGTCGCCCAGCCAGCAGTGCGGCAGCCGGGCCCCGGGCCACGTGGTCGGGTGGTAGTAGAGCTCCGGGTCGCGGGTGGGCTCGGGCTCCGGCGTCCCGTCGCCCACGATGGCCTGCGAGCGGTAGCGGTGGCCCATCTCGACGCCGTGGGCGTTGAACTCGTAGTCCTTGAGCTCGAGCGCGGCCTTGAGCTTCTCGCGCCGGGCAGCTCCCTCCGCGCTGTCGTCGGCGCGGGCCCGCATCCGCTCGTTCATGACGTCGGGATCGCTGGTATCGGTGATGCCGAGCGCCTCGAAGATGGGACCGAACTCCTCGATGGACTTGTTGGCGCGCAGCACGATCTGCCGGCCGATGGGCGAGCGCTCGGGGTCGTAGCTGTCGAGCAGCCCGGGGCCGGCCTGGCCGCGCAGCACGAAGGCCAGCTTCCAGCACAGGTTGTAGGCGTCCTGAACCGACGTGTTCGAGCCCAGCCCATTCGAGGGCGGATGGCGGTGGACGGCGTCGCCCATGCAGAACACCCGTCCGGCGCGATACCGGGTCGCGTACCACTTGTTGTTGCCCCACAGCGACGTGGAGCGGATCGTGATCGGCACCGTGTCGTCGCCGATGAGATTGTGGGCGATGGCGATGGCGGCGTCGTCGTCGAGCTGGGGCGGCGGCTCTGAGATGTCGTAGCCCCACACGATCAGCCACTCGTTCCAGGGCCGCACCATGCGCACCAGGCCCAGTCCGATGCCCCCGATGTCCGAGCCGGGCTGCAGCACCCAGTACAGGACGCTGGGCCGGTGGGCCACCTTGACGCTGAGATCGGCGGTGAAGACGATGTTCATCGAGCCGGCCACGTCCATCTGTCCCTCGGAGGGCAGGTCGACGTCGCGGGCGATCTGGCTGCGCCCGCCGTCGGCGCCGATCACGTACTTGGCGACGATCGTGTACTCGCTCCCCGAGACGCGATCGCGGACCCGGACCTCGACGCCGTCGTCTGACTGGGCCAGGCCCAGGTACTCGGTGTCGAAGCGGATCCGCGACCCGCGCTCGGCGGCGTGCCCCACAAGAATGGGCTCCAGCAGCGTCTGGGGCAGGTCGCAGTGCGTGCAGGGGCTGGCCAGGGTGTAGTCGGCCTGCCGGGCCGGATGGGTCCCCCACGTCCGCACGCGCCCGATCTCGTCGCCGGTGAGGCTGGTGCAGAACACCGTGTCGCCCATCAGGTGCTGTGGGGTTCCGTTGGCCGTGATGTCGTCCTCGATCCCCAGATCGCGGAAGATCTCGACCGTGCGCTGGTTGGTGATGTGGGCCCGCGGCGTGTTGGCCGTCCAGCGGTATTTGGTCACCACCAGGTGCTCGACACCCAGCGTGGCCAGGGTCAGGGCCGCGGTCGCGCCCGCCGGGCCGGTGCCCACCACGAGCACGTCGGTATGGATCGTGTCGGTCATCGGGCCGCTCCTGTCATCGGCGTACAACCTTTCATACGCGGTGCCCGCGCCGCAAGCTGGTAACAATCCTGCCCACATGCTTGGCCCCGTCGGAAAGGACAACGCCTGATGGCCACCGGAATCGGACAGCGGATTCGCCGCCGGGAGGACCCGCGCTTCCTCCTCGGTCGGGGTCGGTACGTGGACGACACCCGCATTGAGAACGCGCTCCACGTGACCTTTGTGCGCTCCTCCGTGGCGCACGGGACGATCACCGCGATCGACGTCGAGGAGGCGCGCGCCCTGCCGGGCGTCCAGGTCTTCACGGCGGCCGACCTCGGGCTCCAGCCGAGCCCGCCCCCGCCGATGCTGCAGGTGCACGAGAGCATGTTCCGCTCGCCGATGGCCACCGACAAGGTGCGCTACGTCGGCGAGATCCTGGCCGCGGTCGTGGCCGAGTCGCGGGAAGCGTCGGTGGACGCCGCCCAGCTCGTCGCCGTCGACTACGACCCATTGCCCGCCGTCACCGACATCCGCGAGGTCGTCAAGGACGAGGTGCTGTTGTTCGAGCCCTCGGGCTCCAACACGTGCCTCCGCATCCCGGGCGCCGGCGACGCGAACCTGTTCGACGGGTGTGACGTGATCATCACCGGCTCCAACGAGAGCCCGCGCCTGCTCGCCCTGCCGATCGAGCCGCGCTCGACCGTGGCCGAGTTCGAGGACGGCAAGCTGACGATCCGGCTGTCGACCCAGACTCCGCACCAGGACAAGGCGGGTATCGCCGCCACCTTGGGGCTCGAGCCCGAACAGGTCCGCGTCATCGCCCCCGACGTCGGCGGCGGCTTCGGCGGCAAGGGCTTTGACGTCGAGGACATCCTCATGGGCGCCCTGGCACGCGCGACCGACCGGCCCTGCCGCTGGACCGAGACGCGCTCGGAGCACATGGTGGCCATGCACCACGGCCGCGCCCAGTGGGCCGATTTCGAGCTCGGCGGCACCAGCGACGGGACGTTCAAGGCGCTGCGGGTCAAGCTGCTCCAGGACGCGGGCGCCTACCCCGGCATCGGCGCCTTCCTGGCCGTGCTGACCCAGATGATGTCCAGCGGCGTCTACGACATCCCCAAGATCGAGGTCGACGTCACCTCCGTCGTCTCCAACTCGACCCCGATCGGGCCCGTCCGCGGCGCTGGTCGCCCCGAGGCGACCCAGATGATCGAGCGGGCCGTAGACATGTACGCCACGGAGATCGGGATGGACCCGGCGGAGCTGCGCCGGCGCAACTTCATCCCCAACGAGAAGTTCCCCATCGAGACCGCGGCCGGCGCCCACTACGACATCGGCGACTACGCCGGGGCGCTGGATCGAGCGCTCGAGCAGGCCGGCTACGCCGAGCTGCGCCGCGAGCAGGTGCAACGCCGCGCCAACGGCTCCGGCACCCTGCTGGGGATCGGCATCGCCGTCTACGTCGAGATCACCAACGGCATCTCGGAGGGCGAGTTCGGCGCCGTCGAGATCACCGAGGACGGCGGGGCGATCGTGCGCACCGGCTCGTTCTCACATGGCCAGGGCCACGAGACCACCTTCGCCCAGATCGTGTCCGAGCGCACCGGAATCGACCTGGAGAAGATCCAGGTCCTGGCCGGCGACACCGACCGCGTCCCGCGCGGCACCGGCACCTACGGCTCGAAGTCGACCCAGATCGGAGGCGCCGCCGCCGGACAGGCATCCGAGATGCTCGTCGACCGCGCCAAGCAGATCGCCGCCGACGCGCTGGAGGCCAACCCGGAGGACATGGTGCTCGACCTGGAACGCGGCAGCTTCCACGTCACCGGGTCCGCGCAGCCGTCGCTGGGCTGGACAGAGCTGGCCGAGCGCCTGGAGTCGGATGGTCGCCTGGCCGAGTTGAGCGTCGAGACCGACTTCAAGCCCGAGCAGCCGACGTTCCCGTTCGGGGCCCACATCGCGGTTGTCGAGGTGGATGCCGAGACCGGCTCGGTCCGCCTCATCCGGATGATCGCGTGCGATGACGCGGGGCGGATCATCAACCCGCTGGTCGCCGACGGCCAGGTCCACGGGGGTCTGGCGGCCGGCATCGCCCAGGCGCTCTATGAGGAGGTCCGCTACGACTCCGAGGGCAACCCCCAGCACGGCAACCTGGTCACGTACTGCATCCCGACGGCGGCCGAGCTCCCGTCGTTCGAGCGCGTCCAGATGGAGACCCCCACCCCGGTCAACCCGCTGGGCGCCAAGGGCATCGGAGAGTCGGGGACGATTGGCGCCACTCCGGCGGTGCACAACGCGGTGGTGGACGCTCTGTCGCACCTGGGGGTGCGCCACCTCGCCATGCCCGCCAACGGCGAGTCGGTGTGGCGCGCGATCCGGGACGCCCAGTCCGCGTAGTGCTCGCGGCGCGGCGCGGCGCGGCGCTCGCGGCGCGGCCGGCCTAGAGCAGCTCGAGGAGGTCCGTGACGCCGTCGATGGCGGCGTCGGGGCGGCGTGTGGCCGCGACGGTCTGCAGATCGATCCCGCCGCTGATCCCGCTGCGCACGAGGATCGTCCGGGAGCCGCCGAGCTTGCCGAGGGCGACGTCCATGGAGAGGTCGTCGCCGATCACCGCGATGTCCCGGGCCGGGACGCCGAGCCGGTCCTGGAGCGCGGTCACCGCCGCGCGCGAGGGCTTGCCCAGGACGCGCGGGCGAGCGCCCGAGACCTTGGCGATGGCGGCGGTGATCATCGCGCCGCGGCTGAAGATGATCCCGTTGGCGCCGGCGTAGCCGCGGACATAGCTGGAGGTGAACAGTGGGGCGCTGCGGGTGGTGATGGCCCGGGCGGCGCGCTCGACCTCCGCCAGCGGCACGTCCTGGAGGTGAGCCACGAACACCGCGCCTGCGTCCTCGCCGTCGGTCAGCGCCACGCCGTTGCCGCGCATGTGGTCGCGCACGCTGTCGGTGGCAAAGGCGTGGACGGGGTGGCGCTGGGGGTGGCGCTTGAGCCAGGCGGTGGCGCTGTCGACGGGCGTGAGCACCTCGTCGTCTGCGACGTGCAGGCCGTCGTCGCGCAGGCCCTGGGCGATCGTCGGCGAGGGGACGTGGCTGCCGTTGGTGAACAGCACGAGCCTGCGGCCGGAGGCACGGATGCGCTCCAGCACCTCGACCGCGCCGGGCTGGGGCCGGCCGCGGCCGTCGGGCCCGCGGTGCAGCAGCGTGCCGTCGATGTCGAACATGAAGGCGCGCGCCTCGTGCAGGCGCAGGCGTCCGTTGTCAGGCACGCCGCCACACCACCCGCTCGGCGTCGGTGCGAATCTCGACGCTGTTCAACGATGAGCGTCGCTCGAGCTCCTTCAGGAGCGTGACGAGCGGCGCGCGACCGGGGCGCGCGGCGGGCAGCGGCCCGCGCGGACGGCCGTCGGCGGCGTCGCGCGCCGCCACCATCGCGTCGACCTGCTCTCCGGGCATGGTCAGGCGCAGGAGGAGGTCCTCCTCGGAGATACGGTGGCCGAACGTCTCGCGTGCGCCCTCCAGGGTCACCGGCTGCAGCTCTGAGAGCTTCCTGGCCTGGAGGCGCGACAGGACCCGGTCGGCGATCGCCGGGTCGACGGGGGCGGGCGGGTCGCCGTAGTGGCCCAGGAAGAAGCGGACGGTCTCGTCAGAGACGTTGGCCCAGCGCTCGCCGTCGATGACGTTGCGCGCCGCCTGGCTGGCGATGAACTGGGAGACCGGGGTGACGATGATCGGGTAGCCCATCTCCGCGCGGACGCGGGTCACCTCCTCCAGGACCTGGTCAAACAGCTCGGCCCGCCGCAGCTCGGCGAGCATCCGCCGGGTCGTGGTGACCATCCCGCCGGGGAGTTGGTGGCGGTAGTAGGCGGCATCGAACTCGCGCGGCGCCCCCGCCGGCAGCCCCTTGGCGGCGGCGATCTGGGCGAAGTGGTCTGAGACCAGCCGCTGTAGGTCGAGATCGAGCGGGTGCGCGTAGCCGGCGGCCTCGAGGTTGCGGGCCGTGCTGAGCGCCTCGGGCTGGGAGGTGCCGCGGCCCAGCGGGCCGGCGGCGGTGTGCACCGTGTCAAAGCCGGCCCTGACACCCTCCACGTAGACCTGGGGCGCCAGGCCGATCGTGCAGTGGCTGTGCAGCTCCAGCGGGCGCTCGCCGGCGGCGGCGCGCAGGGGCCCCGCCAGCTCGCGCACGGCATCGACGGTCAGCAGCCCGCCGGGGTCCTTGAGGTAGAGGACGTCCATGTCAGGGCAGTCGGCCAAAGCAGCGGCGATCTGGGCGTAGTACTGGTGGGTGTGGACCTCGCTGATGGAATAGGTGAGCCCGATCACCACCTCCTCCACCCCCTCGGCCTTGGCCATCGCGGCGATCCGCTGCACACGCTCCGGGTGGTTGGACGGATCGGCGATCTGCACGCGGCGCAGCCCGTTGCGCACCGCCAGCCGGTAGGAGAGGCGCATGACCTCCTCGTCGGCCGGCACCCACGAGATGAAGCGCATGCCGGTGGTGATCATCCCCAGGGGGGTCTCGGGCATCGCTTGGGACACGACGCGGATCCGCTCCCATGGGTCCTCCTGGTGAAAGCGCACCGAGACAGCCATGTGCGTGCTGGAGGTGAAGTCCAGGGCGTGGTAGCCGACGCGGTCCAGCACCGGGGCGATGGCGAGCACGTCGGGGGTGGTCAGCCCGGTGGCGCTCCACAGGCTCTGGTTGCCGTCGCGCGTGGTCGTGTCCACGAAGTCGATCGTCCTGGTCATCGCAGCGCGTGCTCCAGCCAGTCCGTGGTCACCGGGCCCGACCGGAAGTCCGGATGGCCCAGGATGCCGATCAGCAGGGTGCGGTTGGTCTCCACTCCGTCCACGTCGAGGTCCTCCAGGGCTGCGATGAGGATGTCGATGGCCTGCTCGCGGTCGGTGCCGTGGCCGATCAGCTTGGCCAAGAGCGAGTCGTAGTAGGGAGGCACCGCGGTGCCGGCCTGGCAGTGCGTATCGACCCGCAGCCCGCGGCGATCCGGGACGGCGAACACCGTCAGCGTGCCCGGGCTGGGGCGATACCCGTGGCTCGGGTCCTCGGCGTTGAGACGGCATTCGATGGCATGGCCGTGATAGGAGACGTCGTCCTGCCCGATCTGCAGCGGGTGGCCGGAGGCGATCTGGAGCTGCATCTGGACCAGGTCGAGGTAGGTGATCGCTTCTGTCACCGGGTGCTCGACCTGGATGCGGCAGTTCATCTCGAGGAAGTAGGGATCGCCGGTGGCGCCGTCGATCACGAACTCCGCGGTGCCGAGGTTGCGGTAGTCCACGCGGGACGCGAAGGCCACGGCCGATTCCTGCAGGCGGCGGCGAGTCTCCTCGATGAGTCCCGGCGCGGGGGCTTCCTCGACCACCTTCTGGAACCGCCGCTGCACCGAACAGTCGCGCTCACCGAGGTGCAGGACGTTGCCGTGATGGTCAGCCGCGATCTGGACCTCGACGTGGCGAGCGGCGTCGATGAGCTTCTCCAGGTAGACGCGGTCGTCCCCGAAGGCGGCGCCGGCCTCGCTGCGGGCGAGGCTGAGCTGATCGCGGAGCTCGTCGTCGTTGTGGACGCGCTTGATGCCCCGCCCTCCTCCCCCGCCGGCCGCTTTCACCAGCAGCGGGTAGCCGATCTCGTGGGCCAGGCTCCGGGCCTCGTCCGCGCCGGCGACCTCGCCGCCGGGCAGGACCGGCGCGCCGGCCCTGGCCGCCTCCTTGCGTGCGGCCGGCTTGTCGCCGGCGAGCTTGATCGCGTCCGTGGGCGGGCCGACGAAGGTCAGCCCGTGCTCACGTGCCCGTTGCGCCAGCGCCGGGCTCTCGGAGAGGAAGCCGTAACCGGGATGGATGGCGTCGCAGCGCGTGCTCAACGCCGCGTGGATGACCGCGTCGACCTTGAGGTAGCTCTGGCTCGCCGGTCCCGGGCCGATGCAGACCACGCGGTCGGCGATATGCGCGGCGAGGCCGTGCATGTCGGGCTCCGACGCCCCGACGACGCACTCCAGGCCAAGGCCGTGGCAGGCATTGACGATGCGCACGGCGATCTCGCCGCGATTGGGGATGAAAACGCGCCTCATCCGTCGGGCGTGACGCGGAACAACGGCTCGCCGTACTCCACGAGCTGCCCATTGTCCGGGACGATCTCGGCGATCGTCCCGCTCATTCCGGCGGGAACCGAGTTCATCATCTTCATCACCTCGATGATGCAGACCGTCGTCTCGGGGTCGACCTTCGCGCCCACCTCGACGAACGGTGCGGCCCCCGGCGCCTCGGCCCGATAGAAGGTCCCGAGCATCGGGGAGGCGACGGTCTGGAGCCCGTCGCTTTCGGCTGACGATGGTGCGCTCGAGGGGGGCGCGGGTGCACCCGCGGGAGGTGTTCGGGGAAGGACATCTCCCGCGGGTGCATCCGCGGACCCCGATCCCTTACGGACGTGGAGGCTGAAGCCCTCTGTCTCGATGCGCAGTTCGTCGAGGTCGGACTCGTCGATGATGCGGAGGATCTCGCGGACGTCGTCGTCGTTGAGGGGCATCAGCTGCCGGCTCCGAACTTGCTGAAGATCATGGACATGGCGGATGATGGTGTCGGCGCGGATGTCTCCTTGTTGGGTAGGCCGGTGACGGGGCGGGACTGGAGGATGAACAGCTCGCCGGCGTCGTCAACGGCCCACTCGATGTCCTGGGGTGCGCCGAAGTGCTTTTCGACGCGCTTGCCGAGGGCGACGAGCGCGCTGAGCTTGTCGTCGTCGAGGCAGGGCTGGCTGCGGCGCGCCTCATCGACGTCGATGCGCTCGGTCCCGTGAGTCGAGGGCACGTACTGGATCGCCTTGTCGTTGACGGTCTGCTTGACCACCTCGCCGGTGACCTTGGAGACGAGGTAGTCATCGGGCGTCACCTCGCCGCCGACGACGGCCAGCCCCAGTCCCCAGCTGGCGTTGATCGCCACCATGCTGCGGTCCCCGCTGACCGGGTTGCAGGTGAACATCACGCCCGAGACGGCAGCGTCGACCATCCGTTGGATCGTGACACCCATGGCGGGGTTATCCACGCCGAAGCGCTCGCGGTAACTGACCGCCTGCGCGCTGTGGAGACTGGCCCAGCATTTCTGGACGGCGTCATAGATCGCGTCGATCCCCCGCACCCACAGGTAGGTGTCCTGCTGGCCGGCGAACGTGGCCTCGGCGCTGTCCTCGCCCAGGGCGCTCGACCGCACCGCGACCGGAACCCCGTCCCCCATCTCCCCATATCGCGCCGCGATATCGCGGCGCAATATGTCGGTCAGATCCTCGCCCGCGTCGGTGCTGATGGCGAACCCCGGGGGAACCGGGATGCCGGCGTGCAGCAGCTCCCCCAGGCTGGCGCTCTTGCCGCCGAACCGGTCCGCGTCCCGCGCCCGCAGCTCCTCCAGCCCGCGAGTGTGCCGAGCCTCAGCCGTGCTCATCGCATCAGTCCTGCCCGACCAGCGTCACCACGCCCGCCGACCCGTCGACCCGGATGATCTGGCCGGTGCGGATCAGGGCGGTGGCCCGGCCCGTGCCGACCACCGCGGGCAGCCCGTACTCGCGGCACACGATCGCGGCGTGGGACATGACGCCCCCGACGTCGGTGACGGTCCCGGTGATCTTGGAGAAGATCGGGGCCCAGGCCGGCGAGGTACTGCCGCAGACGAGGATCTCACCGTCGCGGATGTCGGCGATCTCGGTCACCGAGCGGACGACGCGGGCGGGGCCTTCGATCGTGCCCGGCGACGCCGGGGCGCCGTTGAGCTCCGACCCGCCCTCGGTGTGGCGAGCCCACTCGCGCACGCGCTCGGTGGTGACGCCCCAGAGCATGATCGTCATCGGGTCGGTGATCTCGGCGGGGGCGACGCCCAGCGCGGGCGGCGGCGTCCACTGCGCCAGGCGCTCGAGCAGCTCCTTGCGGCGGGCCACGATCGGCGGCCAGTGCTTGGGGCCCAGCGGCTGGCCGCCGGTGGCCCAGCACAGCACGAGCTCGTCGAGCGCCACCGAGACCTCATGGCGCCCGAGCTGGAAGATGTCCTCCGGCGTCCTCGAAGAAGCCTCCCTCGGCCAGCAGAGCGCCGAACTCGCGCACCTTGTTCCACCACCGCGTGAGAAACCAGTAGTCGCAGAAGAACTTGTGCTCCTCGACGTAGGGGAACACCGTCCGCGACAGGTTCAGCAGGTCGGTCCATGGACCGCGGATCTCATCGGGCAGCAGGGCCCCGTACTCCTCGGCCAGCCGGTCGCGCTCGCGCGCGACCTGCTCCGTGGGCCGCTCGGCGGGCGCGCCGGCCCGTTGGGCGGAGATGTGGCCGATGATCGAGGCGTACGGGATGCTGGGGTCGTCGAGCCAGCTGCGGTAGTAGTGGGTGAGCCCGTCGCCGGTGGCCATGTTGAACCACGGGTCCTTGACCTTCTCGAGCTCGTCCAGCCACTCGCGGCCGGCCTCGCTGTCCGACAGTTCACCCTCGATCTCCTGGGGCGTGCGTCCCTCGACGAAGGCTCCATCCACGCCCATGGCGATGGCGACGCCGGCGAGCCGGCGCAGCTCGGCGTCGGGGCGGAACAGGAGCACGTCGATCCCGGCCACCATCTGAGCGATGTGCTGATCGGGGATGTCGGGCAGGTGCTCCTTGCACAGCTCGACGAACGTGGCATAGGCGCCGTAGCCCAGCAGGAGGAACTCGAAATGGTTCTGCCACATGAGGTCGCCCAGGCGCAGACAGCGCCCGTAGGCGTTCAGCACCTCATAGAAGGCGGTGTTGCGGTCGGCGTCGAAGGCGACCTCATCGGGCTCGTACTCGGGCAGGCCTGGCACCTCGAGGGCGTCGAGCTCGGCGATGAGCGCGCGCATCTTGTCCTTCCACTTGTCATACAGCTCGGCCCAGTTGGCGAAGTAGTGGCCCGCACGCTTCTGGAAGTAGCCGGCGCGCTCCGCCATCTTGTCCGGATCGGTGACGGGGTTGCCCGAGATGTAGACGTAGCCGTTGACGACCCGGTAGTCGATGCCCATGGCCGGCGGAACGGCGAACACGCGGTTCTGCCACGAGCCCACGGCCTGGTAGGGCGAGTCGATGCAGATGACGTCGAAGGCGGGATGCGGGATCGGGAAATGCATCGAGTTCCAGAACCAGAACCGATTCTCGTCCGACTCGCGCCGGCGCTCGTCGAAGAGCGCGTAGTAGGGGTACATCTCCTCCCAGCCCTCGCACCCCTCCGGGGTCGCGATCTCATAGGGGCTGGGAAACGAGCCGGTCTCTGCCGTCGTGGTCGTCATGCGTGCAATCCCTCCTCGGCCGCGCTCTTGCAGACACGGCATGGACCTGCCTTGCTCTGTATATACGGGACCGTATCCGGGCAAGTCAAACTGGCTTGCCCGTGAGCGCATCAGCGCTTGCGAGGCAACGCGCGATGCGGGCGGCGGGCGGCGCAGCGCGATAGGGTGCGCGCCGCGATGGCCAACTTCCTGCTCATCCACGGCGCCATGGGCGGCGCGTGGTGCTGGGAGCGCGTCATCCCGGGCCTGCGGGCCGCCGGCCACGACGCGGTGGCCATTGACCTCCCCGGTCAGGGCGCCGACTCCACTCCGCTCGCCGAGATCACGCTGTCGCGCTACGCCGACGCGGTGTGCGACGCCCTGGAGCGGATGGACGAGGTGGGCGGGCCCGTATTACTCACCGGGCACAGCATGGGCGGCATGGTCATCACCCAGGCCGCGTCCCAGCATCCCGAGAAGCTCGCCGGCCTCATCTACGTCGCCGCCTTCCTCCCCCAGCCCGGGCAATCGCTGCTCGACATCACCCATCTGCCCGAGGCGGCCGGCGACTCGGTCCAGGCCAACCTCGTCGTGGAGGGCGACCCCCCGGTGGCGACGATGCCGCCTGAGGCCGCGCCCGAGGCGCTGTATCACTGCTGCACCGAGGAGCAGATCGCCTGGGCACTGCCGCAGCGCGGCAGCCAGCCGGTGATCCCCTTCACCAACCCGTTCACGCCCGGCGATGGCATCCGCGCCGCCGCCGCCCTGCCGCGCGCCTACATCACGTGCCTGCAGGACCGGGCCATCCGCCCGGCGTTGCAGCGCCTCTTCTACACGGAGGCCGGCTGCGATCCGGTGATCGAGATCGATACCGACCATTCGCCCTGGCTGTCGCGCACCGACGAGCTGGTGGCCGGGCTGGATCGGATCGCTGGGGTGTTAGCCGCGGGGTAGGAGTCCCGTCTGGGCGGTGGTGCCGGCGCGGCTGAATGGCTTGGCTGGGGGAGGGGGGTGATTTCGGCTGCCCTCGAGGCTCTTAATAGGTAGTGGGAGATCACCATCATCACGTAACGGCGATATCCCAAGACTCGCGGGAGGCGGCGATACGGGCGCTCGCCGGGCGGCAGTCCGGGAACGTCTCGCGAGCCCAGTTGTTGGGGGTCGGCCTCAGCGAAGGAGCGATCGACGCGCGCTTGCGATCGGGCGCTCTCACCCGCCGCTACCCGGGCGTGTACGCCCTCGCCCCAGCGCGTCAGGACCCACAGGCCCTCATTGCCGCCGCGGTCCTGGCCGGCGGCCCCCACGCCGTGGCCAGCCACGCCTCCGCCGCCTGGCTGTGGGGATTCCTCCCCCGCTACGAACCAACCCCAGAGATCACCATCACCCAAGGCGACCGCCGTCCACGCCACATCCTCACCCATCGTTGCCCGTCGTTACAGCCACGCGACATCACCCACCAACGCGGCATCCCCTCCACCAGCCCCGCCCGCACCGCCCTCGACCTCGCCCCACGCCTCACCGGCAAACAACGCAGGCGTATGGTCAACGACGGACGCCTCAACGGCTACCTACGACTCGACGCGCTCCAGGACGTCCTGGACCGCAACCGCTACCACCCCGGCACCAAGCTGCTCACGTCGTTCGCCGACAGCAACCGCCGCAACCCCACCCGCTCACCCTTCGAGGACGACTTCCTCGCCTTCATCGCCAAACACGAGCTCCCGACGCCGCAGATCAACGTCCGCCTCAACGGTCGAGAGGTCGACGCGTTCTTTCCGGAGGCCAACCTGATCGTCGAATGCGACGGCTGGGAGTTCCACAAGGACCAGGACGCGTTCAGGGACGATCGCGAGCGCGACGCCGAGAACCTCAAGCACGGGCTCACGACCATGCGACTGACCAAGGACCGTCTGGAACTCACTCCCGGCTACGAGGCCGAACGGCTCATGGAGATCTACAGCCGCTGCGTCAGCTAGTGGTCCCTCATCGACCGCGGCCAGATCCCCTGCTTGCCGGGCGACAGGATCCCGTTGGGGTCCAGGGCGTCCTTGATGGTCTCGCAGAAGCGCCGGTAGGCGTGATCCCCGAAGGAGTACTGCTCGGCGGCGAGGTCCATGAAGTCCAGGTGGGCGCGGTACTCGCCGTAGCCGAGCTTGGCGGCCTCCACCACCAGCCGGCGGCTCACGTCGTAGGCGGCGCGTGACTGGGCCTCGTCCTTGGTGTCGAAGATCACCATCGTGATGTGGATGAAGCTGCGCGCGTTGATGGGCAGCAGGCCGGCGATGTAATCCAGGCCCGCGCCCTCGACCATGCCGCGCAGGAGATCCCGCAGAGCCAGCGAGTCGGGACCGGTCAGCGGTGCCACCGGCGAGAAACCGATGTGGCCGCCCTCCTCGCCCCCGTACCACGCCGTCATGGCGTTCCAGTCCAGGTTGGGGATGCCGCCCTGGATCTTCTCGGCGGGGTTCTCGATGCTCGGGATCTCCTCCGGCGCGTATTTCCGACCCCACACCTCGGCGCCGGGGATCGCCGACTCGAAGGCGCGCTTGATCTTGGCGAACTTGATGTCCGCCACCGCCTCGTCCTCATAGAGCGCGAAGCGCATCAGCCAGCGGCCGATGTCCAACTCGCGGGCCATCCGGTCCAGCACGTCGTCGGGGATCGGGCCCTCGCCGGTCCAGAAGTCCGCGCGCTTGGCCACGACGGCGCCGTAGAGCACGGTGTTCATCACCTGCGGCACCATGCGGATCGTCCCGTCGAGCATGAGCTTGCGCAGCGTCTCGAACATCGGCGCCAGGTCGTCGTCTGACCACACGCGCAGCCACAGCGGCATGTAGGTCTCCGGCATCGGCATCAGCCACACGCCCATCTTGGTGACGATCCCGAAGTTGGACTGCATGAACAGCTGATCCGGCGTCGGCCCCAGCCCGCGCTTGTAGAGGTGCCAGGAGCGGTTGCCCGGCATCGCGCCCATCCCGGTGCGCATCACCGAGCCGTCGGCCAACACCACCTCCATCCCGCACTGCATGCCCATGTCCACGCCATTGGGCAGGTAGGTCACACCGTGGTCCAGGGTGTTGCCGACCACGCTCCCCCACCCCAGGTCCGCGATCGACACCATCAGCTGGTGCCCTCCCGCCCGGATTGCCTCGTAGAGGTCAAACCAGCGCACGCCGGGCTCGACCACGGCGTAGGCCAGGTCGCCGTCGATCTCCAGCACCCGGTTCATCTGGCGCAGTGACACGATCACCGAACCGCTCACGCGCGGCGCCGGACCGCCGTAGCCGTTGTTGCGTCCCTGCCCGTGGGTCCACAGGGGCACGCGGTGGCGGTTGGCGATCCGGACGATCTCCTGGATCTCCTCGACCGTGGTCGGCGAGAGCACCGCGGAGGCGGTGTTGTCCTCCCAGCTCGCGAACTGGAACGGATCGCGGAAGGCGCGCAGCCCTTCCGCGTCGGTGATGACCCGCCCGTCGCCGAGGACCGCGCAGAACTCGCCCAGCGCGGCGTCAAGCGCCTGAGCCGAGACGGGAGAGCGAATCTCGGTCGCCACATGGGCACCCTACCCGGCCGCAGGCCCGTGGGGAAATCGTTAGCGCGCTCATCGGCAAGACACCCTGCGCGCTCTCACTGGACGCGCCTGGACCCCGGCGGTAGCGTGGCTTGCGCCCGGCAACGAGGAACAGGAGAGCCGGTGGGCGAGATCGAGGTGATGGTCACCTACTGGACGGTGAGCGGTCCGGTGGTGGTCCATTTCGGGCGGGAGTGGAGCACGTTCAGCTGGGCGGATCGCTGCGCCAACGCGCAGCGCGTCGGCTTGACCGGCCTGGGCCTGTGGCACGCGGACGTCGAGCATCAGCTGGAGTCCACGACGCTGGCCGAGATGGCCACGGTGTTTCGGGACCACGGCCTCAAGTACCTGGAGGTCGAGTTCCTCGCGGACTTCTTCACGCCCCAGGGCAGCGAGGCGCGCAGGGCATCAGACGCGCAGCGCAGGAAGCTGTTCGAGACCGCGGCGGCCTTCGACGCCCACCACATCAAGGTCGGCAACATCCCCGAGACCCCGTGCGAGCTCGACCGGGTCATCGAGGAGTACGCGGCGCTCTGCGACGACGCCGCCAACCACACCAACGCCAGGGTGGCCTACGAGATCATCCCCTTCGACCCGAACGTCGGCACGCTCGAGGCCGGCCTGCGCCTTGTCAGCGAGGCGGCCCGGCCCAACGGCGGCCTGGCCATCGACACCTGGCACATGGGCAAGCTGCGGATCGACCCGGCGGAGTTGGCCGCGATCCCCGCCGAGCACATCGCCTGGGTCGAGCTGTCCGACGGCCGGCAGGAGTACATGGAGGACAAGCTCGACGAGGTCATCAACCGCCGCGAGCTCCCCGGGGAGGGCGAGTTCGACATCCCCGGGTACGTCGCGGCGCTGCACCAGGCCGGCTATCCGGGCCCGTGGGGCGCCGAGATCCTGTCCGAGACGCTGCGCAACCTGCCCATCGAGCAGGAATTCGACCGTGCCCACGAGACGACGCTGGCTCAGGTCCGCGCCGGCCTCGCGTGAGAGGAGACCGAGGATGACCACCGCCGAACTGAGCGACGAGCGCCTGATCTGGATGTTCACCCAGATGCTGCGCATCCGCGACTTCGAGGAGCGCGTCAAGCGCACGTTCGAGGACCACCCCGGCGTGATCCGCGGACACACCCATCTCGCCGACGGCGCCGAGGCCTCCATCGTCGGCTCACTGGCCACGCTCAAGGAGGGCGACCAGCTCCTGGCGACCTATCGCTGCCACGGCTACCCGATCACGCTGGGCACCGACACCAAGGCGATGATGGCCGAGATCTACGGGCGTACGGACGGGCTGTGCGGCGGCTACGGCGGGTCGATGCACTTGTGCGACCCGGGCCGTGGCTTCCTGGGCACGTCGGGGATCGTCGGCCAGGGGATCCCCCAGGCGACGGGCGTCGCCTTCGCCGCCCAGATCCGAAAGCAAGGTCAGGTCGTCCTGTGCTTCTTCGGCGACGGCGCCTCCAAGCAGGGAGCCTTCCACGAGTCGCTCAACCTGGCCTCGCTGTGGAAGCTGCCGGTCGTCTACATCATGGAGAACAACGGCTACAACGTGGCCACGCACTCCGAGCAGGAGGATGCCAACGCCGCCAACGGCGAACCGCTCTCGGTCAAGGCCAAGGCCTACAGCATGCCCGGCGTCACCGTGGACGGCACCGACCCGCTGGCCGTCTACGAGACGGTCAACACCGCGGTGGAGCGCGCCCGCGGCGGCGATGGCCCCACCCTGGTGGAGTCCAAGGTCTACCGCCTGTCCGCTCACGGCAACCTGATCGCTCCGCCCGGGGTGCCGCTGCACTACCCCGAGCACGAGGCGATCACGGTGTTCGGCAACCGCGAGGAGTACGAAGCCGCCCTGCGCGGCGATCCGGTGCCGCGCTTCCGGGCGCGTCTGATCGAGCAGGGCACCCTCGACGCCGAGCGGGCCGATGCGATCACCAAGGAGGTCACCGACGAGATGGACGCGGCCGTCCAGTTCGGCCTCGACAGCCCCTTCCCTGAGCCCGAAGCGGCCACCAACTTCGTCTACGCCTGAGCGCACGAGGAGAGAGCAATGGCACGAGAGATTCCCTACATCGCTGCCGTCAACGAAGCGATCCAGCTGGAGATGACCCGGGACGAGACCGTCGTGTTCTACGGCCAGGACGTCGCCCCCTCAGACGAGGACCCGCTGGTCCAGGCCTTCGGCCGCGACCGCGTGCGGGTCAGTCCGATCTCCGAGACGGCCGAGATCGGCATGGCGGTCGGCCTGGCGCTGGCCGGCTATCGCCCGATCGTCGAGTTGCTCATGGCCGAGTTCATGCTCGTTGCCATGAACCAGGTGACCAACGAGGCGCCGCGGCTGCGCTACATGAGCGGCGGGCAGGTCAAGGTGCCGCTCGTGCTCAAGGCCGGCTACGGGTTCACCGCCGGGTGGGCCGGCCAGCACACGGGCTCGATCTACACGATGTTCGCCGGCATCCCGGGGCTCAAGGTCGTGCTGCCCTCGACGCCCGCCGACGCCAAGGGCCTGATGGCCGCCGCCGTGCGCGATGACAACCCGGTCGTCTACCTCATGCACTACCTGCTGGTGCTCGAGCACGGTGACGTGCCCGAGGGCGAGTACGTCGTCCCGATCGGCGAGGCGGCGATCCGCCGGCCCGGCAACGACGTCACGATCGTCGCCACCGGATGGACGGTCGGCAAGGCGCTGCAGGCGGCCGAGGCGCTCGCGGGCGAAGGCATCGACGCCGAGGTCATCGACCCCCGTTCGCTGCAGCCGCTCGACATGCCCGCGATCCTCACCTCGGTCGAGAAGACGGGGCACCTCGTCCTGGCCGACCAGGCGACACGGCACGCGTCCGCTGCCTCGATCATCGCCGCCGAGGTGGCGGAGCACGGGTTCTCCTCGCTCAAGGCGCCGATCAAGCTCGTGACCGCGCTGGACGCGACGATCCCCTACAGCGAGCCGATGGAGGCGTTCGTCCTGCCCGACGAGCACAAGATCGCCGGCGCCGTCCGCGAGGTCCTCGGCACGGCATCAGCCGTGGCCTGAGGTGTCCTGAGGTGGCCGAGCGCCGCGGCACACGCAGGGCCGAGGCCCCGAGGGCGCGGCGGCGGCGGGCCGCGGCGGCGGCGGGCCTGGGGCGCGAGACGGCGCTCGATCTGCTGACGACGATGTGGCGGATCCGCTGCTTCGAGGAGCGCGTGGCGAGGCTGCACCACAGCCTCCAGGTCCACGGCCTGGTCCATCTCAGCATCGGCTCCGAAGGCGTCGCCGCCGGCGTGTGCCGCCAACTGCGTGACGACGACGCCGTCTACAGCGGCCATCGCGCCCACGGTCACGCCCTGGCCAAGGGCGCACCGATGGACCGCGTGATGGCGGAGTTGATGGGACGCTCGGCCGGGCTGTGCCAGGGCCTGGGCGGGTCGATGCACCTCGTGGACGCCGAGCACGGACTGATGGGCGCCACCGGTGTCGTGGGCGGCAACCTCCCGATGGCAGCCGGGGACGCGCTGGCCTCCCGGCTGCGGGGGTCAGACCGCGTCACGGTCGTGTTCTTCGGCGACGGGGCGGTGCAGGCGGGCCATTTCCACGAGACCGTGAACCTCGCGGCGCTGTGGGAGCTGCCGCTCATCTTCGTGTGCGAGAACAACGGCATGGCCGAGTTCACCCCGCGCTCGGCCCATACGAAGGTGGCCAGCGTCGCCGACGTCGTGGCGCCCTACGGCTTCGAGCGCCAGATCGTCGAGGGCGCCGACGTGGGCGCGGTGCGGACGGCGTTCGGCGCCTACCTCACACAGGCGCGCACCGGAGCCGGCCCGTTCCTGCTGGAGTGCTCCACGCACCGGCGCAGCGGGCACTACGAGGGCGATCAGCAGAGCTACCGCGACGCCCTCGCCGACGCTGAGTGGGCCAAGCTGGACCCGATCGCCCGGCTCGAGGCCGTGGCCATCGAGCAGGGCTGGATCGACGAGGCCGCCGCCCGGCGCCTGACCGCCGAGGCCGACGCCGAGGTCGACCGCGCCGTGCAGTTCGGCCGCGACAGCCCGCCGCTCACCGCCGAGCAGGCGGCCGGGCTGGTCTACGCGTCATGACTCAGACCACATACGTCAAGGCGATCAACGGCGCCCTGGCGCAGGCCATGCGCGAGGACGAGCGGGTGATCGTGGTCGGGGAGGACGTCGCCGAGGGCGGCCCGTACCTGGCCACCGAGGGCCTGTCGGCCGAGTTCGGTCGCGAACGCGTGCGCAACACGCCCATCAGCGAGGGCGCCGTGTGCGGGATCGCCGTGGGCGCCGCCCAGGCGGGCCTGCGCCCGGTGGTGGAGATCATGTTCATCGACTTCATCACCCTGGCCCTGGACCAGCTCGTCAACCAGGCGGCCAAGGCCCACTTCATGTCCGGCGGTCAGCTCTCGGTGCCCATGGTCCTGCGCACGCAGGGAGGCTCCGGGGGCCGCGCCGGAGCCCAGCACTCCCAGAGCCTGGAGGCGTGGCTGACCCACATTCCCGGCCTCAAGGTGGTCATGCCCGCCACCGCCGCCGACGCTGCCGGCCTCCTGCGCTGCGCGATCGCGGACCCCAACCCGGTGGTGTTCGTCGAGAACAAGGCGCTGTACTTCCGGCGCGAGTCCGTCCCCGACGTGCCGGAGCCGGTCGCGCTCGGGCGCGCCCAGGTCCGCCGACGCGGCCGGGACGTGACGATCGTCGCCCTGTCGCGGCTGGTCGGGGAGGCGATGACCGCCGCTGAGCGACTGGCCGCGGACGGGATCGAGGCCGAGGTCATCGACCCGCGCACGCTCGTACCGCTGGACCTGGAAACGATCGCCGCCTCGGTGCGGCGCACCGGACGGGCCGTGGTGGCTCACGAGGCGGTGCGCACCGGCGGCTTCGGGGCCGAGCTGGCCGCCGAGCTGCAGGCGGCGGCCTTCGACTACCTCGACGCCCCCATCCAGCGCGTCGGGGCCCCGTTCATGCCCGTCCCGCTCAGCCCGCCGCTGGAGGACGGCTATCGCCCTCAGAGCGACGAGATCTACGCGGCCGCGCGCCATGCGGTGCAATGGGCCGATATCGAGGAGCCGGTGCCCGCCGGCGAGTTGGGGGCGGGTGAGAGCGAATGACCGGCGGGGATTCAGGCGGGCTCGGGCTCGGGCGCCACCGCCGGATCGGGCTCCGGCTCGGACGCGGGCTCCCGCGACGGCTCGTCGGTGAGGGTGATCAGCGCCGCCCCGGGCAGGCGGTCGAGCACGTCGCGGTTCTCGACCACGATCTCCAGGTTGGCCAATGCGAGCCTGGCATGCTCCCGCGCCAGGCTCTCCGCCCGCGCGCCCTGACGGCGCTCGACGGCGTCGATCAGACCCGAATGGTGGCGGTGGGCGATGACGAGAATGTCACGCGACGCCGGGAGCTCGGCCTGGGCGAAGACCAGCGCGCTGGGCCCGGCGAACGGGAGCGAGATGATCCCCTCGAGCGAGCGCACCAGCAGCGGGCTGCGGGCCATCTTGAGCATCCGCGCATGAAAGGCCTCGTTGAGATGCAGGTAGCGCTCGAAGGACTCGTAGTCGGACCGGTGCACCAGCGCCCCGATCGTCTCGTTGGTAGCGCGGAGCGCGGCCAGGTCGCGGGCTGCCGCCCCGCGCTCGGCGGCGAAGCGCGCCGCGGTGCCCTCCAGCACGCCGCGCAGCTCGATGGCGTCACGCACGTCGCCCTGGGTGAACTCACGCACGACGTAGCCGCCGCCGGGCAGGCCGCGCAGCAGGCCCTCGTGCTCGAGCTCGGCCAGCGCCAGGCGCAGCGGCGTACGGCTGACACCCAGCAACTCGACCAGCGGCAGCTCCGACATCCGCTCGCCCGGCGAGAACCGGCCGTTGAAGATCAGCTCGCGCAGGCGGAGCACCGCCTTCGTGATTTGGGTTCGGTGAGCTGGCCTGGCCAATTCGATCGCCGTGCCCGGCAGGGCCTGTCAGAGAGGGCGGACACCCCCGGCAGGCCGTCTGAGGCGGGGGCAGTGTAGTGCGGGAGCGTCACTGCATGCAAGAAATGACCGAAACCTGGTCAAAACGGAGGATTGCGGGTCTGTTAGCCGCTTCTTGCATGCAGCGGGACGCACAATTAGTATGCGCGCAGCCTCGAGCGGATCTCGGGGCCGGCGAGACACCCTGAGGAGAGGAGAGCCGTGAGGAGTTATCACCTCATGCCACGGATGCGGGTCGGACTCGCATCGGTGGCTGCCGTCGCGCTGCTTGCGCTGGCGGGATGTGGCAGCAGTAGCAGCAGCTCGAGCAGTAGTAGTGCCACGAGTGCCGCGACGTCGAGCGCTCCGGCCGGCAGCACCGGCACGAGCGCAGCCACGACCGGCGCCGGCGGGACCACCGCCGACGTTTCTTCGTGCGGACCCAAGCCGGGAGTGAAGGCCTCCGGCACGCCGATCAACATCGGCACCATCGATACCCACCAGCCGGGCACGGACTTCACCGACGGCCCGAACACGATCCAGGCGTACTTCAACTGCGTCAACGACAACGGCGGCGTCAACGGACATCCGCTGAAGCTGTTCGTCCAGCTCGACCAGACGCAGCCCGCCCAGATCACGGCGGCGGCGCACAAGCTGATCCAGTCCGATCACGTCGTCGCCATCGACGGCGTGTTCGACCTGCTGGAGTGCACGCTGGACCAGTCCTACTGGAAGCAGCTCGGCATCTACGAGATGGACGCCGGGATCGCGCCCGAGTGCTGGTCGACCCCGAACAGCGCGGCGGTCAACATGGGACCGCGCTACAGCTCCGACGGCGCGGTGCAGTACGCGCTTGATGTCGTCGGCGCCAAGAAGATCGTGTTCGTCCAGTCCAACGTCCCGGGCACCGGCTACATCGCCGCGGGTCCCGCGGCAATCGCGAAGTCAAAGGGCGTGCCGATCACGCAGCTCACCGAGAACGTGCCGATCAACGACGCCAACTCGGTCGCGCTCAACCTGGTCAACTCGGCCGGTCCCGACGGCTCGGTGATCCTCAACTTCACCCCGCCCGAGGCGCTGGTCATCCTGCAGGCGGCCCAGAAGCTGGGGGTCGAGGACCGCGTGAAGTCCTGGGGCTGCTCGACGCCGTGTGACACCGACTTCCTGGCCAAGTCGCTGGGACCGAAGTGGAACAAGAAGCTGTTCGTCAACGCCGAGGCCGTCAACCCCGACGACCACGACGGCCCGGAGATCCAGAACTACAAGGCGATCATGGCCAAGTACGGCCAGAACGTGGCGGGCGGGATCGGCTCCTTCAGCGAGTTCGGCTACCTGCTGGCGAAGTTCCTGACCCAGGCCCTGCAGACGGTCAAGGGGGACTACACCATGAAGAGCGTCAACCAGGCGATCGTGGGCATCAAGGACCAGAAGTCCGAGATGCTGTGCCTGCCGTGGACGTACGGGAAGGTGGCCCTCCACATCCCGAACAACTCCGACTACACGGTGACGCCCAATAATGGGAAGATGGTGACGGCCCAGGGCTGCACGCCCATCTCCGCCGCCGACCCGCAGATCGCGCAGTACCGGTCCGCGGCGAAGGCAGCCGGGATCTCGTGACTGAGCGGATGAGCTAAGACCAACCATGCGATCGGGGCGCCGAACATGCATCCATTGATCCATCTGGCACTGTCGCTTCCCAGCTGGCAGGACGAGCAGCCGTTTCTCGTCACCGGCCTGGCGCTCGGAGGGGTCTACGCCCTCTCCGGCGTGGGGATGATCGTGCTGTTTCGGACCACTGGGGTGCTCAACCTCTCCTTCGGAGCGGTGGGCGCGTTCGGCGCTCTGATCGCATGGCAGCTCATCAATCACTCGGGCATGAACCAGTGGCTGGCGTATCTGGTGTGCGTCCTCTTCGGGGGCGCGATCACGCTGGCCTATGGGATGGTGTTCGGCCGGTCGCTGGCGGGTCGCGATCCGCTGGTCAAGACCACGGCAACGCTCGGGCTGACGCTCATCCTGCTGGGAGTCATGGACCTGCTGTGGACGTCCAACGGCGGCATGTCGCGGTCGATCACGCTGCCCACCGACAACCATGGCTTCATGGTGGGCGAGATCCAGGTGACGACCACCGACGTCATCGCGCTCGCCGTGGGCATCCTGATCACGGTGCTCACGACGCTGTTCCTGCGCTACTCCAAGCTCGGCACCGCGATGCGCGCGATGGCCAACGATCGTGAGATCACGGCCGCGCTCGGCGTCCCGGTCCGCCGCGTGGAGGCGTCGGCCTGGTTCGGGTGCGGGGTCATCGCCGGGCTCTCGGGCATTCTGCTGGCCGATCTCGTGGCGCTCGACGCGACCACGCTGACCTTCCTGGTGATCTCATCGCTGGCGGCGGCGCTTATCGCGCGGCTGTCCTCGATCTGGATCACGTTCGTCGCAGCGATCGTGATCGGCGTCGTCGACGCCGGGGTCACCCCCATCACTTCGCTGACCAACTACCGCGATATGACGCCATTCGTCCTGGCCGCCATCGCGTTGCTGTTCCTCAACCGCAAGCGCACGTTGTCGCTGGCGCGGCAGGAGTTCTAGGAATGAGCACCACCGAGGTCGCCACCGAGGCCACGCCGCAGTCGTCGGTGCCGGCGCCCTCCCGATTCGAGCGCGGCTTCTTCACCCGCGCCGCGATCATCGCGGTGGCGTTGCTGCTGGTCATCATCCTGCTGCCGCAGATCCTCAGTCTCTACTACATCGATGCCATGACCCAGGTGGCCGTGTACTCCATCGTCGCGCTGGGCCTGGGCGTCCTCGTCGGCCGCGTCGGCCTGATCTCCCTGGGTCAGGCGGCGATCCTGGCCATCGGCGCCTGGGTGGCGGCACGGCTGTTGTTCGCCACCTCTCTCCCCTACGAGGTCGTCCTGCTCGCCGCCGGCGTCATCACCATGGCGCTCGGCACGCTCGTCGGTCTGCCGGCGCTGCGTATGCGCGGCCTGTACCTCGCGCTCATCACCCTGATGCTGGCCGGCGCGATCACCGTCGTGCTCGCATCCCTGAACTTTCCCAACGGCGGCCATGGCTTCAGCGGCTACAACGGCGCACTGCTGCACATCCCGCCGATTCGCCGCCCGGGCATCGCCACCACGGACCCGGCGTACTTCCGCTACTCGGTCATCGCCGCGACCATCATGTTCCTGCTGGTGCTCGTCCACGTGCGCACCAAGCCCGGGCGCGCGTGGGCCGCGATCCGCCAGTCCGAGCCCGCGGCACTCGCGGCCGGGATCAACACGACGCTGTACAAGCTGTGGGCCTTCGCTCTCGCGTCGTTCGTGACCGGAGTGGCCGGCGGCGTCCTGGCCGGCGCGGTCCGTTACCTGTACTCCATCGACTTCCAGACCCAGGACTCGATCACCCTGCTGGCGGTGGTCCTGATGGGCGGCGCCTACAGCATTTGGGGCGCCATCGTCGCCGCTCTGCTCCTCCAGCTGCTCCCCGCGATCCTCAACGACATCGGGATCTCTCCGGACTGGCTGGTGATCCTGTTCGGCGTCGGGGTGCTGCAGGTGCTCACCACCGCCCCGACAGGAATCGTGGACCAGTTGCCCAAGGACATCGCCCGGCTGTTCAGATTCGTCACCGGTGCGAGCCGCCGCTCGGCGGCCAATCAGGGGTCAGCCCAATGATCGAGGTCTCCGGGCTCACCGTTCGCTTCGGCGGCGTCACCTCGCTGGACGGCATGAGCGTCACCTTCGACGCGGGCACGTGCGGCCTCATCGGCCCCAACGGCGCCGGCAAGACGACGTTCTTCAACGTCCTCTCGGGCTTCCTGCGCCCCGCCTCGGGCACCGTCAAGGCGTTCGACGAGGACCTACTGGCCATGGCCAACTTCCGGCGCGCCCGTTGGGGTGTGCGCCGCACCTTCCAGACCGAGCAGGCGATCGAGAATCTGTCCGTCTACCACAACGTCGCGATGATCCACGAGCACTCCAAGCTGAGCGGCTCCGACCGCCAGACCGACGTGCTGGGCGCGATCGAGCTCGTCGGCCTGGAATCGGAGGCCTACGCCAAGGTACGCACGCTGGGCGCAGGTCAGCGCCGGCTGGTCGAGGTGGCGCGCGCGATCGTGGGCAAGCCCCGGCTGGTGCTGCTCGATGAGCCCGCCGCCGGGCTTCCCGAGGCCGAGACGGCGCAGCTCGGCGAGATCATCCGCGGAATCCCGACCCACACCGGCGCGATGACCATCCTCGTCGACCACGACATGAGCCTGGTCTCGTCGTGCTGCGAGAACACGGCGGTGCTCGACTTCGGCAAGATGATCGCCTCCGGCCCGACCGCCGAGGTGCTGCGCAACGAGCAGGTCGTGCGGGCGTACCTGGGCACGGAGGAGGCAGCGTGAGCGACGAGGCCCCCACGCCCAACGAGGCCCCCGCGCCCGACGACGCCCCCACGCGGAGCCCCATGACCCCCACGGCGAACGGCGATGCCCTCAGGCTGAGCGGGCTGGTCGTGTCCCGGGGCGGCCGCGACGTCGTCCGCGACGTCTCCCTGGAGATCCCCCCCGGCGAGGTCACCGCGCTGCTCGGCCCCAACGGCGCCGGCAAGTCAAGCATGGTGCTGGCCGTCGGCGGCATCCTGCCGATGCGCGCCGGCTCGGTCACCATCGGTGACCGGGAGCTTGCCGGGCGGCGGCCCGAGAAGATCCGTCACGTCGGCCTGGCCATCGTCCCCGAGGGGCGCCGGCTGCTCGCGGACCTCACGGTGGAGGAGAACCTCAAGGTCGCCACCTACGCGCTCAAGGGCAAGGCCGCCGAGGAGGGCCGCGCGCATGCTCTGGACCTGTTCCCCGAGCTGCGCAAGCGCCTCTCCACCCAGACGGGATCCCTCTCGGGCGGCGAGCAGCAGATGGTGGTGCTGGCCCAGGCTCTGGTGTCCACCCCGCGGTTCGTGATCATCGACGAGCTGTCGCTGGGGCTGGCCCCCGTGGTGGTCCAGCGCCTCATCCCCACGATCCGCGAGGTCGCCGACTCCGGCATCGGGGTCCTGCTCATCGAGCAGTTCGCCACCGTGGCGCTGGGCCTCTCCAACAGGGCCTACGTGATGGAGGGCGGGCGGATCCAGTACTCGGGCAGTGCCAAGGAGCTGCGCGACGACCCCAGTCGGCTGCACTCGGCCTACCTGCTGCGCACGGTCGCCGGCGACCCGGCGACGGCGTCGACCGAGAGCCTGCCCGCCGGCGGATGAGCACCGCGCTCGGGCCCGCGGGCGGATGAGCGCCGTGTCCGAGCTGGAGCACGTGCTCGTGCTCTGCACCGACATCGAGGCCACCCGGGAGTTCTACGAGCGCGCCGTCGGCCTGCGCGCCGGTGACCGGCCGCCGCTCCAGTTCGACGGCTATTGGCTGTATGCCGGAGAGACGCCGTGCCTGCACATCGCCGACCGGGCTCAGTACGCGGCGCACGCTCAGACGTTGGGGCTGGCGGTGGGCACGGCTCCCGCGGGACCGGGCGGACCGGGCGGACCGGGCGGACCCGGCGGACCGGGCGGACCGGGCGGACCAGCGGGGCCGCGCGGCACGGTCGGCCCGGTGGACCACATCGCCTTCAGCGCGCGCGACTACGACGCGGTGAACGAGCGCCTGGCCCGGGCGGGCATCGAGCCGGTGCGCAACGACGTGCCCGCGGGCGGCCCGCGCCAGCTGTTCTTTGACGACCCCGACGGGCTGCGGGTCGAGATCAACATCAGGAGGTAGACATGGCGCACGACGCGCAGACCACAGGCAGCACCGTGAGCGGCGGGCGGCGCACCACGCCACCGTTCCGCGCCGATCACGTCGGCAGCCTCCTGCGCCCACCGCGCCTGCTCGACGCCCGCGAGGACCTGGCCAAGGGCACCATCACCGCCGCGGAGCTGCGCACGATCGAGGATGAGGAGATCGCCAAGGCCGTGGAGATGCAGCGGGCCGCCGGGCTGCAGGACGCCACCGACGGCGAGTTTCGCCGCAGCTCCTGGCATATGGATTTCATCTACCAGCTGGGGGGCATCGAGAAGATCCAGTCCGACATCGAGGTGCACTTCCGTAACGCGGACGGGACCGTCGACTTCAAGCCGGCGGCGATCGCGGTCAACGAAGCGGTGCGGCTGGACCACACGATCTTCGCCGAGGACTTCGCCTTCCTGCGCGACATCGTGAGCGAGGGCGTCACCCCCAAGCTGACCATCCCCTCGCCCAACATGGTCCACTACCGCAGCGGTCGCGCCGCGCTCAATCCCGACGTCTACGCGGACCTCGAGCCGTTCTGGGCGGATCTGGCCGCCGCCTACGCCGCCGAGGTCAAGGCGCTGGCCGCGCTGGGCTGCACCTACCTCCAGCTCGACGACACCACCCTGGCCTACCTCAACGACCCCAGCCAGCGCGAGGCCCTCACCGCGCGCGGCGAGGACACCCCGCACCTGCTCGAGACCTACATCTCCAACATCAACGGCGC
Organism: uncultured Actinomycetota bacterium; assembly: GCA_963758035.1. Classification (GTDB taxonomy): domain Bacteria; phylum Actinomycetota; class Thermoleophilia; order Solirubrobacterales; family Solirubrobacteraceae; genus Palsa-465. The sequence goes on along the minus strand of CAVWTW010000006.1, from coordinate 620,075 downwards.
GATCGCGGGGCGGCCGGAGGAGCTGACGGTGACGACCCACCTGTGCCGCGGCAACTTCCGCTCGTCCTGGGCCGCCGAGGGCAGCTACGACTACGTCGCCGAGACGTTGTTCGGAGCCCTGGAGGTCGACGGGTTCTTCCTGGAGTACGACGACGCCCGCTCAGGGGGGTTTGAGCCCCTGCGCTTCATCCCTCCGGGCAAGCTGGTCGTGCTCGGGCTCGTCACCACCAAGCGCGGCGCGCTGGAGAGCAGGGACGACCTCATTCGCCGCATCGAGGAGGCCTCGCGCTACGTGCCCATCGAGCAGCTGTGCCTGTCGCCGCAATGCGGCTTCTCCTCCACCGTCGAGGGCAACGTCCTCACCAGCGATGAGCAGGCGGCCAAGCTGGAGCTGGTCGTCGAGACCGCGGCCGCGGTCTGGGGGTCGTGAGCCGTCATGCGTGCGGCGGTCACCCAGAGCATCGGCGTCATGTCCGTGGTCGACCGGCCCGAGCCGGGCGAGCCGGGGCGCGGGCAGGTGCTCGTCCACCCCGAGGCGGTGGGCATCTGCGGCTCGGACTACCACTTCTTCTCCGGCCATCTCTCCGATGCCGCGGGCGGCTCACAGTTCCCCCGCGTGCTCGGCCACGAGGTCGGCGCGACGATCGCCGCCGTGGGCCCGGAGTGCCGCGCGCGAGCTGACCTCCGGCCAGCGGGTGGCGATGCTGCCCATCAGCGCCTGCGGCGGCTGCTACCCGTGCAGCATCGGGCGCCCGAACGCCTGCGACAACTTCGCGCTGGTGGGCATCCACACCGACGGCGGGCTTCAGGAGCTGCTGTGCCTCCCGCAGGAGCAGGTCTTCCCCATTCAGGCCGCCGACGGCGCCCTGGCGGCGCTGGCCGAGCCGGTCTCGGTCGCGGTCCACGCTGTGCACCGCGGGCGCATCCGGCCGGGCGAGCGGGTCGTCGTGCTCGGGGCCGGGCCGATCGGACAGTGCGTGGCGGTGGTGGCCCGTGAGCTCGGCGCCGACGTGCTGCTGGTCGACCTGCAGGAAACCCGGCTCGAGCTGGCCCGCGTGTTCGGCGCCGAGACCCTGCGATGGACGACCGCGGCCGAGGTGGTCGCGAACGGGCGCGAGTGGGGCGGCGCCGGAGGACCTCCCGTCGTCGTCGACGCCACCGGCGTGCCGGCCGCGGTGCGCGCGATGGTCGACATGGTGGCCTCGGCCGGCCGCGCCGTCCAGGTGGGCATGTCCACCGAGGAGGCGCCGATCCGCATCGGCAGCCTGACCGAGAAGGAGCTCGACCTCCTGGGGGCGAGCTGCTGCACCGGCGAGGACTTCGCGGAGGCGGTGGGAGTCGTGGAGCGCAACGCGCAGGCGCTGGGCCGTCTCATCAGCCACGAGTTCGTGCTCGCCCAGGCGCCCGAGGCGATCCGTTTTGCCATGAGCAATCCGACAGAGGTGATGAAGGTGGTGATCCGAGATGAGTGACCGGTTCGACTACGTGATCGTCGGAGCGGGCTCGGCCGGGTGCGTTCTGGCCGCCCGCCTGAGCGAGGACCCGGACGTGACCGTGGCGCTGCTGGAGGCCGGCGGCGAGGACACCGCGCCGGAGATCCGCATCCCGGCGATATTCCCCATCATGTTCAAGACCGAGCTGGATTGGGACCTGTTCGGAGACCCCGAGCCCGGGATGGACGACCGCCGCCTCTACCTGCCGCGGGGGCGGATGCTCGGCGGCTGCAGCTCGATCAACGCCATGATCTACGTGCGCGGCAACCGGCTGGACTACGACGCCTGGGCGGCCGCCGGTTGCGACGGCTGGGGCTATGACGACGTGCTGCCCTACTTCAAGCGCTCGGAGGACAACGAGCGCGGCGAGGACCAGTTCCACGGCGCCGGCGGCCCGCTCACGGTGGCGGAGAGCCGTTCGATGCACCCCTTGGTGGACGCGATGATCGAGGCGGGCCGCCAGGCGGGCCACGAGTACAACCCGGATTTCAACGGCGCCCGCCAGGAGGGCGTCGGCCGCTTCCAGCTCACCCAGCGCGACGGCCGGCGCCTGAGCACCTCCGACGCGTTCCTGCACCCGGTCCGCGAGCGTCCCAATCTGACCGTGATCACGCACGCCTACGCCACCCGGCTGCGGTTCGAGGGCCGTCGCGCGAGCGGCGTGGAGTACGTGCGGCTGGACGAGGCGCTGCGCATCGACGCCGCGCGCGAGGTGATCCTCTCAGCGGGGACCTACTACTCGCCGCAGCTGCTGATGCTGTCGGGGATCGGGCCCGAGGAGCAGCTCGCCCCACTGGGCATCGAGGTGCGCGAGGCGCTGCCGGTGGGCGAGAACCTCCAGGACCACTGCATGTGCAATCTCAACTACACGACGGCCGGGCCGTCGCTGTTCGATGCCGCCACCCCTGAGAACTTCGCGCTGTTCGCGGCCGAGGGTCGTGGTCCGCTGAGCTCCAACATCCCCGAGGGCGCCGGGTTCTTCCGCGCGCGCAGCGGCGTGGAGGCGCCCGACGTCGAGTTCCACTTCGCCCCGGCGATGCTCTACGACGGGGGGTTGACCGCCCCCGAGGCCCCGGGCATGGCCTACGGCCCGGTGGTGATCAAGCCAACCAGCCGCGGCAGGGTCATGCTCCGCTCCCCGATGCCGCTGGCCAAGCCCCGGGTCGTGTGCAACTTCCTCACGACCGAGGAGGACCGCGCGAGCATGGTGGCCGGCCTGCGGATGGCGCTGGACATGGCCGAGCAGCCGGCGCTGCGCGCGGTCATCGACCAGCCCTTCCGGGTCCCGGCGGGCGATTCAGACGAGGAGCTGCTGGCCTTCGCGCGCCGCGAGGGCATGACGGTGTTCCACCCCACCTCATCGTGCCCGATGGGTTCGGTCGTGGATGCGGAGCTGCGGGTGTACGGCTGTGAGGGGCTGCGCGTCGCCGATGCCTCGGTGATGCCGGAGATCACTCGCGCCAACACCAACGCCGCGACGATCATGATCGCCGAGAAGGCCGCTGACCTCATCCGGTCGGGAGCCGCCGCCCCGGCGACCGCGGGGGTGGTGTGATGCAGGTCTTGAGTGCTGAGCAGGCCGGGCTCGTGCGGTCGCTGTGCGAGCTGATGGTGCCCGGGTGTGAGCGCGTGGGCGCCGAGGTCTACATCGACGCCCTGCTGGCGCGGATGCCCGATGCCGACCGCGCGGGCCTCATCGGGTGCTTTGAGGCGCTGTCGGGCTGCGTTGACGGCGGCGAGGACGCCCTGCGCGAGCGCCAGTTCACGCCCGAGTTCGGGGCAGTGCGCGCGCTGGCCTGCGAGGCCTTCTACTCGGACTTCGTCGCGCCGGGTGCCGCCGGGCCCGGGGCGTGGGAGGAGATCGACTTCCGCTTCCCGCTGGCCGATCGCATCAACAAGGACTGGTCCTATCTGGGGGTGGAGTCATGAGCGGCACCGAGCGCTTTGACGTCGTGGTGGTGGGCTCGGGCGCCGGCGGCGGGCTGGTGGCCGGCGAGCTCGCCGACGCGGGTGCGAGCGTCCTGCTGGCGGAGGCCGGCCCGCACCGCACCGCCGCCGATTTCACCCGGTGGGAGGCGCACGCCAACCACGACATCTGGTTTGCGCCCACCCTGGTCGAGCCCCGGTCCGACGGGGCGCCGCCGCTCGCCGTCATCCGCGGGCGTTGTGTGGGCGGGACCAGCACCGTCAACACGAAGGTGGCGTTGCGGCCCTCGGACGAGGACTACGCCAAGTGGCACGCCGCCGCCGGGCTGGTGGGCGAGGGCGGCGAGCCGTTCGGCGCCGCCGACATGGCGGCCCACTTCGCGCGCGTCGAGGCGCGGTTGGGGGTGCGGGAGCGGTCTGACTGGCAGACGTGCATCCATACGGTGGCTCCCGGATTTCAGGCCATGGGCGCCGAGCTCGAACCGGTCATGTCCTACACCGACGCCAACTGCATGCGCTGCGGCTCATGCCTGCAGGGCTGTCCGACCAACGCCGGCAAGAACTCGATGAACGTCTACATCCACCCCCCGTGGGCGGAGGGACGACTGGCCCTGCGAGCCGAGTGCACCGTGACCCGCGTGGTCATCGAGGACCGCGGATCGGGGCCGGAGGCGACCGGCGTGGAGTACATCGATGCGGCCGGGCAGGCCACCACCGTCGAGGCCGGCGTGGTCGTCGTGGCCGCCGGGGCGATGGCCAGCTCGCACCTGCTCCTGCGCTCGGGCATCCGCGAGGCCGCCGGCGGCTCGGCCAGCTCGCAGCTCGTCGGGCGCAACATCGGGTGGCATCCGGCCCGGATTATCTCGGGCCTGTTCGAGGAGCCGCAGGACGCGCACCGCGTGTACCCGATCAGCGCGCACTGCATGACCTTCCAGTCCGACGCCAACGGTGGCTTCATCGTCGAGGCCGCGACGATCCAGGACCCGATCGGCTTCTCGATCATGCTCTGCGACGAGGACGGCGCGCCGATGTGGGGGCGCCGGCTGAGCGAGATCGTCCGGCGGTACCGGTACTTCAGCGGGCTGCTGGCGATGGTGACCGACCAGAACAACGGCGTCGCCTGGATCGACGAGGACGGGCGCGACCGCTACTCCTACGCGTTCAACGACGTCGAACGGGAACGCGACGAGGCGTCATCGCGGTTCGCCCGCGAGGCTCTGCTCGCCGCCGGCGCGAAGCGGGTGCTGCCCTCCAGCCAGTGCAGCACCCATGTTCAGGGCGGCTGCCGGATGGGCTCCGATCCCGAGCGCAGCGTCGTCGACGCCCACGCCGAGTCCCATGATGTTCGCCGGCTGTTCGTGGGCGACAGCTCGGTGATCCCGACCACGATCTCGGTCAACCCGTCGCTGACGATCATGTCGCTGGCCAGCCGCCTGGCCGCGTACCTGGCCGGAGGCGAGCACGGCTACTTCGAGGCCGGCGGGCGGGTGTCCATTCCCGCGACCTAGTTTGGCGCGAACGCGAGGTCGACGACCAGCGCCGCGGTCCCCGTGACCGCGATGACGATGGCCATCGGTAGCGCGTCCCGGGGGCCGGCCACGCCCACCAGCGGCGCCACCAGTGCGCCGGCGCCGAACTGGCCGAGGCCCAGCAGCGCCGAGGCCGCCCCCAGCGAGCCGGTTTGGGAGGCCATCGCCGAGGCCGTCCCGTTGGGCAGGACCAGTCCGTTGGCGCAGAGCAGCACGAAGAAGCACACCAGCAGCGGCCACAGGCCGGCGTGGGCCACCGTGACCACGAGCGCGGCGACCGATGCCACGGCCGTGCCGACCAGCCCGCGTCGCAGGAGCCACCCCGAGCCTCGCCGGCCCACGGCACGGCTGCCCAGCAGCGACAGCGTGATCAGCCCGCCCGAGTTGACGGCGAAGATGACGCTGAACAGCTGCGGGGAGATCCCGAAGACGTTCTCCAGCACGTACGACGAGCCCGCGATGTACCCGAACATCGCGGCGAACGAGAGCGAGAACGCCACCGCGTACGGCATGTAGCGCCGGTCGCGGATCAGGGCCCCAAACCGGCCCAGCACCACACGCAGCCCACCCGCGTGACGCTGGTGGACCGGCAGGGTCTCGGGCAGCATGACGGCCGTGGCCACTACCAGCGGCACTCCGATCGCCGCCAGCACGATGAATACCCCGCGCCACGAGGTCACGAGCAGCACCTGGCCGCCGATCAACGGCGCGAGGACCGGTACGACGCCGGTGATGCCCATGAGCACTCCGAAGAGGCGTGCCGCCACGGTCCCGCCGCTGAGATCGCGGACGATCGCCCGTGCGATGACGATGCCGACGCTCCCCGCCATGCCCTGGGCGAGTCGCATCACGACCAGAACACCGACTGTCGGCGAGACCGCGCAGGCCACCGACGACGCGGTATAGCCGATGATCCCTGCCAGCAGGGGCCCCCGCCGCCCGCGGGCGTCGCTGAGCGGTCCGGCGATGACCTGCCCGACGCCGAGGCCGATCATGCAGGCGGTGATCGTCAGCTGGGCGGCCGACGCGGTGGTGTGGAGATCCCGGGTCATCGGCGGCAGGCCGGGCAGGTACATGTCCAGCGACAGTGGGCCGAAGGCCGAGAGCGCGGCGAGCAGCACGATCTGCCCGCGCGTCGGACGCCGGGGCTCCTGCGTCACGATTTAGTGTCCTGAAGTACGACTTGGATCATCGCCGGACCTCAGCCACGCCCAGCCATGACCCATCCTGGCACCGAATTACTGCTTCACGCCACTAGGCGAGGGCGATTTCGATGAGCAGCGGCTCCCGGCGGTTGGCCAGATCCGGGAGGACCTCGTCAAATGTATGGATCAGCTCGTCGTGCGTGGAGATGTTGACCGCCGGGCAGCCGAGGCAGCGCGCCATGCCCGCGATGTCGATCGAGCCGAACGCCGGCCAGGCCGCCGGAGCACCGGCCGCGCGGGCCAGGCCGTCCATGACCGCGTAGCGGCCGTTGGCCATGACCAGGAGCAGCACCCCGACCTCGTAGTGGGCGGCGCTCCACAGGGCCTGGATCGCGTACATCGACGAGCCGTCGCCGACCACGCCGATCACCGGGCGATCCGGGTTGCCCATCCTCAGCCCGACCGACCCCGCGACGCCGAAGCCCAGACCGCCGTTGCCGCAGGCCACAAAGCCCCGCGGCTGGCGGATGGGCACGCGCTGGTAGAGCTCGGGCTGGCTGGAGGGGGTCTCCTCGACGATCACGGCCTCGCGGGGCAGCCGTTGCGCCAGCGCGGCATAGACGTGACCGGGCAGCAGCGGATCGCCCGCGGCCGGCGGTGGCGGCGGCGCCGGGGGCCGACGGAGCGGGGACGGACGCTCAGAGTCGCGCGGCGCCACCTCCTCCACCAGCGCGGCACAGGCCGAGGCCACGGGGGCCACGATCGCCAGTGCGCACGGGCTGCGATGGGCCTCACTCGGGTCGTCGGTGAGCACGGCCACGCGGGTGCCCTCGCTGACCATGGGTCCTGGGTCGTCCAGGATGTAGAGCCGAAAGGCATTGGTGCCGATGGCGATGACCAGGTCGTGAGGCGCGAGCGTCTCGCGCATCTCGCGCCGGCGCCACGGCAGGTGCCCGGCGAACAGCGGATGGTCCTGCGGGAACCCCGCCGCCCGCGCGAACGACTCCTGCCACACCGGGCAGCCGAGGCGCTCGGCGAGCCCGGTCACAGCCTCCCAGGACTCGCAATCGTCGCTGCGGCCCACCACGAGCGCCGGCGAGGCGGCGCGGTCGATCATCTCAGCCAGCTCGCCGAGCTCGCCGGTGGTGGCGACGGCGCTGCGCAGCGTTCGGTCAGGCCAACCGGCGGCGAACTCGTCGGCGGGCTCGGCCCAATCCCCCATGGGGATGATCACCAGCGCCGGACCCTGGGCGGACACAGCCTCGTTGTAGGCCCGGGCGATCGAGCCGGGCACGTCCTGCGCGCGGACGGGCAGGCTCGACCACACCGGATACTCGCCGGCGAGCCTCTCCAGGGCCCGCCCTGTGAGGAAGGGCTCGTAGGCGAGCTGACGGCGATCCTGCTGCCCCACGAGCACGACCAGCGGCGCGTGCATGTCGCGGGCGTTGGCGATGGCGTTGATGGCATTGCCCAGGCCCGGAGCGGTGTGGAGGTTGACCAGCGCCGGCTCCCGGCGCGCCAGGGCAAAGCCAGTGGCCATCCCCACCACGGACCCCTCGTGGAGGCCCAGGACGAAGTGGATGTCGGACGGGAGGCCGGTGAGGAACGGGATCTCCGTCGAACCGGGGTTCCCGAAGATGGTGGTCATCCCGAACCGTCGCATCACGTCGAAGACCGCGTCGCGCACCGTTTTGATCGCGGCGACCGGCTCGTTTCGATCATCTGCTGCGGGCATGGCGGTGCGTTGAGCTTGCTCGATCATGCCTTTGGCTCGCTTCCCGGCGCCAACGCTATCACGTACGCTTTGAGAACAATCGGTCACAGTGCGTACGTCGGGCCCCTTGGGAGAGGCTCGGCGGACCACGGTTTTGCGCGAGGGTCAAGGAGAGAGTCTGTGTCGATGAAGGGACTGACGGACCGGGTCATGATCGTGACCGGAGGTGAGCCGGCATGACCATCGCCGACGGGATCCGGTCCGCGACCGATCCGGCCGACCTCGGAGTGCTCGAGGCGTCCTCGCTGCTGCGCGGCCGCTCCCTCTCGGCGGCGGAGCTGACCGACGCCTGCCTGGCTCGCATCGAGGATCGCAACGGTGGCGCCCCGACCTTCGCGGGCGCTCCTGACGCCGTCAACGCGTGGGTGCGGCTGTATCCGGAGCTGGCGCGCGCGTCCGCTCGCGCCGCCGACGAGCGCCTGGCCGCCGGCGACGCGCCGGCGCTGTGCGGGATTCCGGTGGGCCTCAAGGACCTCTACGGGATGCAGGGGCTGCCGCTCACCGCGTCCAGCCGCGTACTGGAGGACAACGTGGCAGGCGCAGACGCGGAGATGTGGGCGCGGCTGCGCCGCGAGGGCATGGTGCCGCTCGGCCACACCCACACCCACGAGTTTGCGGCCGGCGGCACGACCGATCAGGTGGGCAACCCGTGGGCGCTGGACCGCGTCGCCGGAGGGTCCAGCGGCGGCAGCGCCGCGGCGCTCGCCGCGGGGATGACCCCGGCGGCCCTGGGATCGGACACGTGCGGCTCACTGCGCATCCCCTCGGCATGCTGCGGCACGAGCGCGATCAAGCCCACCCACGGCCTGCTCTCACTCGACGGGATCATCCCCCTGGCCCCCACCCTCGACCATCCGGGCCCGATGGCGCGCACCGTCGCCGACTGCGCGGTGGTGCTGGCGGCGATGACCGGCGGCGGCTCCCCGGTCAACCCCACCGTCCCCCCACCGGCCGCGCTGGGCGAGCTGCCCCTGGGCCCGTCGGGAGGCCCCCGCCCGCTGGAGGGGCTGACCATCGCCGTCACCGACCGCACCGAGCGGACTCCGCTCGACCCCGAGGTGGCGGCGGCACTCGACGCGGCGCGTCACGGCTGCGAGCAGCTCGGGGCACGGGTGGTGGCCGCGGCGGCCCCGTGGCAGCAGGACTGGGACGACCTCAGCTGCCTGCTCCTCACCGACGTCTGGTCCTACCACGCCCAGCACGCCAGCCGGGCGCACCTCTACCGCCCTGCCATCGCCGAGTTCGTGGAGGTGGCCGAGCGCTTCACCGGCGCCGCCGCGTATCTCGCCGCCCAGCAGCGCCGGGCCGCCGGCGCCGCCGCCTGGGAGGCCTGGTTCACGAAGGGCGGGATCGACCTGGTGCTCGAGCCCACGCTCCCGATCGTGCCCTACGGACGCGGGCCCGGCTATGACCGCGGCCACGCCGGCGGCCCGGGCGACCCGATGATCGCGCTCACCGCCCTGTGGAACCTGACCGGCATGCCGGTGGCCGCGCTGCCGGTGACGTGGGAGGCGGGGATCTCGCTGATCGCGCCGCGCGGGCACGAGGCCAGGCTCATCGCCGCGGCCATCGATCTGCAGGAGGGCGCGCTGCCCGCCCCTCGGTGGGCCCCCACGGCGGGCCCCGGGGTCCCCGCCGCGGAGCGCGGGGCTGCCGATGCGAGAATCGCCCCACAGTCGTCTGACGCTACGGAGGAGAGATGATCGGAGAGATCCTGTGGCAGCCGCCCGCCGACCTGCGTCAGAGCACGCAGATCGGCCGCTTCATGGAGTTCGCCGAGCGCCGCTGCGACCGACGGTTCGCGGGCTACGACGATCTGTGGCGGTGGTCGGTGGAGGATCTCGAGGGGTTCTGGGGGTCGATCTGGGAGTTCTTCGAGCTGCGCACCCACGCTCCGTTCGAGCGCGTGCTGGCCTCGCGCGAGATGCCGGGAGCCGTGTGGTTTCCGGGGGCGCGGCTCAACTACGCGGAGCACCTTCTGGGCCGCGAGGAGGACACCGACACGGTGGCCGTGGTCGCTCATTCCCAGACCCGCCCGGAGCTCGAGGTCACCTTCGGCGAGCTGCGCGAGCAGGTGGCGCGGGCGCGCGCGGGGCTGCAGCGGCTCGGGGTGGGCCCGGGCGACCGCGTCGTCGCCTATCTGCCCAACATCCCCGAGACGCTCGTGGCCTTCATCGCCACGGCCAGCCTGGGAGCCATCTGGGCCGCATGCGCCCCGGAGTTCGGCGCGCGCAGCGTCATCGATCGCTTCGCCCAGATCGAGCCGAAGGTGATGCTGGCCGTCGGCGGCTACGGCTTCCGCGACCGCTATGTGAGCCGGCTGACCGAGGTCGAGGCGATCAGGGCCCGCCTGACGAGCCTGGAGCACGTCGTAGCCGTGCCCTACGGCGAGGCCACGGTCCCCGACGCCGTGGCCTGGCCCGACCTGCTGAGCGAGAGCGCCCCGCTCGAGTTCGAGCCCGTAGCCTTCGACCACCCGCTCTACGTGCTGTTCTCCTCGGGGACGACCGGCCTGCCCAAGGCGATCGTCCACGGTCACGGCGGGCAGCTCGTGGAGCATCACAAGAACCAGGGGTTCGGCTGGGACCTCGGGCCCCGCAAGCGCCTGCAGTGGTTCTCGACCACGGCGTGGATGATGTGGAACGCCCTGGTCAGCGCTCTGCTCCTGCGCACCTCGATCGTGATGCTCGACGGGGATCCCGCGTGGCCGGACCTGGCCGAGCAGTGGCGGCTGGCCGAGCGCTACCGGCCGACCGTGATGGGCGTCTCCCCGCCCTACCTGATGGCGTGCCGCAAGGCGCAGATCAACCTGCGCGACGACTTCGACCTGAGCTCCATCGAGGTGCTCTGCACCGCCGGCTCGCCGCTCCCGGCCGAGGGCTACCGGTGGGTATATGAGCAGCTGGGTCCGGACGTGTGCCTGGTCAACGGCTCGGGCGGGACCGACGTGTGCACCGGCATCGTCTCCGGCTGCCCCGGCATGCCGGTCTACGAGGGCGAGATCTCGGGCGCCTCGCTCGCGGTCGACGCCAAGGCGTTTGACGCGGACGGCAACCAGGTGATCGGCGAGCTGGGCGAGCTGGTCATCACCTCCCCGATGCCGTCGATGCCCGTGGCGCTATGGGGCGACTCGGACGGTGAGCGCTACCGCTCGTCCTACTTCGACCGCTACCCGGGAGTGTGGCGCCAGGGGGACTGGATCAAGTTCACGCCGCGGGGCAGCTGCGTGCTCACCGGGCGGTCGGACGCGACGCTCAACCGCGGCGGAGTGCGCCTCGGCACCGGCGAGTTCTACGCGGTGGTGGAGGAGTTCCCCGAGCTGGCCGACGCGCTGGTGGTTCATCTCGAGGACGACGAGGGCGGGATGGGCGAACTGCTGCTGTTCGTGGTGGCGTCGGAGGGGACGACCGTGGACGACGTGTTGCTCGGGCGCCTGCGCTCGGCGCTGCGCGGTGAGCTGTCGCCGCGGCACGTGCCCGACGACATCATCGTGGTGAGCGGGATCCCGCGTACGCTGACCGGCAAGAAGCTCGAGGCGCCGGTCAAGCGCATCCTGCGCGGCGAGTCCGCCGAGAAGGTCGCCAGCCGCGACGCGCTGGCCGATCCCGGGGCGCTCGACGCCTTCGTGGCCCTGGCCGCGCAGCGAACCGCTCACGCGCCTTTAAGATGAGACGACGAGAGAGGCCAACGGCTCTGGCCAGGGAGAGAGACAGGACGTGACGAGATGGCGCTAGTGCACATGCCGCCGCGCGAAGCCCCGGTGGAACGGTGGAGCGCGCGCGGGACCGACGTCGCCGCGCGGCTGCGCTCCTGGTCCGAGATCCTCGCCGCAACCCATCTCGCCTTCGAGATCAAATCCACCTGGCGCACCCCGTCGCGCTTCCAGGCCGCGGTGACCCGCCGCGCCATCGGTGACCTCATGCTGGTCGACTGCGCGGCCACACCGTTCCTGGGCCATCGCGACGCCGCGGTGATCGGGGGCGACACGGACGCCGGTCACGAGAACGTGCTCGGGTTCCAGTTCGTCTTCAAGGGCGTCGAACTGGTACGCGAGGGCGACCGCCAGCTCGCGCTCAACGCCGGTGACATGGTGCTGTGGGACGGGATGCAGCCGACCGAGATCGAGATCGCCGAGGCCTTCTGCAAGCGCACCCTGCTCTTCCCGCGCGAGCGCGTGCTCGCCGTCTGCCCCCGTTTGGGCGGCCTCGATGCGCTCCCGTCGCTGCAGGGCAGCGCCTCCGCGCGCCTGCTCGTGCGCTTCATGAACGCCCTCGCCGCCGAGAAGCCCGCACTGGACGCGGCCGCCGGCGCCGCGGCGGCCAACGCGGCGCTCGAACTGCTCCGTGCGGCCGTCGAGCCTGCACTGCCCAGCGACCGCGCGGCCACCCGGGCGGCCATGCGCGCCGAGATCGCTCGCTACGTCCGCACCCACCTCCAGGACCCCCAGCTCGGACCGGCGTCGATCGCCCGGGCCTACGCGATGTCGGTGCGTACGCTGCACGCGCTATTCGAGGACGTGGACGCCTCGGTGGCAGGGCTGGTGCGCCGTGAGCGCCTGGCGCGCTGCCTGGAGGACCTCCAGCAGCCCAACGGCGGCTCGGTCACCGAGATCGCCTTCCGCTGGGGCTTCTGCGACGCCGCCCACTTCTCGCGGGTGTTCAAGCGCGAGTTCGGCGCGACACCGTCAGAGATCCGCCACGCCGCGCTGGCCGCCGCGTAGGGGTCGCAGAGATTAGATCTGGCTGCATTTGGCTATGCTCTAGCCCGAGTGCGGGGTCGTCTAATGGCAAGACGCCAGCCTCTGGAGCTGGTTATCAAGGTTCGAGTCCTTGCCCCGCAGTTTCAGTCAGATCGTGCTCCCCGGGACCGGCCCTCGGGCCAAGGCCTCAACCGGCTCTTAGAGGGTTTCGAGGTCCGTGGAGAGATCGCCCAGCGCGTCGGCGCGGTCGCCGATTGCGGTGTGCTCGGCGATGAAGCGGCGGGCGTGCTGCAGGTCCTCGGAGCGGCCGACCGACAGGGCGCCGGCGACGTGGCCGTCGTGCAGGTAGAAGACCGAGAACGCGCCGTCGTCGAGGGAGCCGCGGATGACCTCGCGGTCCCAGTCATAAGCGGGGCCGACGTATTCGATCGCCGCCCAGTCCGAGAGGTCTGAGAAGAAGTAGGGGACGACATCGTGGGCAACGTCCTTGCCGAGCATGTTGAGCGCCGCCGTCTTGCCGTGGGTGAAGGCGACGTCCCAGTGCTCGACCCGGATGTGGCGGCCGCCATGGACGACGCTCTCGTACTCGGACATGTCGCCGGCGGCAAAGACGCCGGGGGTGCCGGTCTCCAGACGGGAGTTCACGCGCACCCCGCCGCTCTTCCCCAGCTCCAGGCCCGCTCCGCGGGCGAGCATGACGTCGGGATTGACCCCGGCGCCGATGACGACCGCGTCGGCCGGGATCTCGCGGCCGCACTTGGTGATGACGGTGGTGACGCGGCCATCGGCGCCCTGGAAGCTCTCGAGCTCGTCCTCGCCGTGCAGGGTGATGCCGTGCCCGGCCAGCAGGTCATGGAAGTACCCGGCCGCCTCGCGGCCGAAGGAGCGGATCAGCGCGCGCTCCTCGAGCATGACCATCGTGCAGTCGCTGCCGAGCTCGGTGAGCGTCGCCGCGACCTCGGAGGCGATGTAGGAGCCGCCGATCAGCACCACCCGCTTGCCCGCGGCCTCCTCGCGGATGGCGTCGCTGTTGCCGAACGTGCGCAGGTAGTGGATGCCCTCCAGCTCGGCCCCCGGAACGCTCAGGCGGCGGACGTTGGCCCCGGTGGCGATCAGCGCCTTGCCGAACCCCACCTGCTCCTTGTTGGAGAGCGTGACCGTGCGCGAGGCGAGATCGAATTTCATCGCCGAGGTACGAGCCAGCGCCTCGATCTGCTGCTCGGCGTACCAGTCGGCGGTCTGAAACAGCGCGTCGTCGCGCGTGTCGGAGCCCCGGAGATACCCCTTGGACAACGGTGGGCGGTCATAGGGCAGGTCGGGCTCGCGGCCCACGAGCAGGATGGACCCTTCGGCCCCGGAGCGACGCAGCCACCGGGCGCAGTTGCCCGCGGCCACGCCTCCGCCGATGAGCAGGAAGTCGACGGTACGGTCGGCCATCAGCGACGTCCGCGCCGTCAGCGGGCCGGGAGCTCTGAGCCCTCGGGCGCGAAGCGCGGCGTGATCTCGCCTTCCAGACCAGGGTCGAGGATGAGCAGCACCTGGTCGCCGGCGTGGATGACCGAGTCGGCCTTGGGCACGAACCCGGCTCCGTTGCGCAGGACCGAGATGATCAACGACCCCTCGGGCAGGGCGACATCGGTGACGCGGGACTCGGCAGCGGCCGAACCCTCCCCCACCTCGAGCTCGATGATCTCAAGGTGCTCCTCCTCCAGCGCGAGGAGCTGAACGAGGCCGTACTCGGGGACCTCGTGCTCGATGAGGCGCAGGATGAGATCGGTGGCCGAGACGGCGGGCTGGATGCCGAGGGTCTTGAAGTGGACCATGTTGCGCGGGTTGTTGACCCGGGCGACGATCCGCTCGACGCCGTACTTCTCTTTCGCCACCTGGCAGATGAGAATGTTGTCCTCGTCGTCACCCGTGACCGCGATGACGAGGTCGGCGCGCTGGATGCCGGCGCGCTCGAGCACCCACAGCTCGGTGGCATCGCCGTACTGGACCGCGTGTTCGAGCTCCTCCTCCACCACCCGATAGCGGCGGTGGTCGGACTCGATCAGGGTGACCTCGCGGTCCTTGGCGGTGAGCTCCCGGGCGAGGTTCCACCCCACCTTGCCCGCTCCCGCGATGATCACGTACATGTGCCCGGTCCCTCCCTCAAGCGTCGAGAACGACGTGCTCGGCCTGGTCGATGGCGTGCTGCGTGGGACAGATGGTGATCAGTCCCTGCTCCCCATACCAGGCCGCCCGAGCCGGGTCGGCCACGCGCACGACGACGCGGGGCACGTCGAAGCGCCGCTGGGCGAGCTGGGCGATGACGAGATTGGTGTTATCGCCGCGCGTGGCGGCCAGGAAGACGTCGGCCTGCTCGATCCCGGCCTCGACGAGGCCGTCCACCTCGAGGGCCGCGCCCACCGTGAATCGTCCGCCGGCGTCCTCCCAGCTGATCGACTGGTCCTTGTCCAGTCGCTCATGTGACAGCGGGTCGCTGTCAAGCACCGAGACGTCGTAACCGGCGTCCAACGCGCGCTTGGCGACCGCCGACCCCACACGGCCGGCACCGACGATCAGAATGAACATGGGCGGCACTCTAGGTGCTCTCCGCGAGAAATGGCGTCACATGGAGACCAATACCCGCAGGGGGCCTTAGCCCAAGCGGCACCGGTCACAAAGGGTTCACGTGATCGGAGCGCGGCGGGGGGGTGAGCGCAGCGGCGGCGATGACCAGCGCGAACGCCAGGACCCGGATCACCATTCCCAGCTGGGTGGCGGGCATCGGCTCGCCGAAGACGATCGGCCCGGCGGCGATCGTGGTCAGGTTGGCGGCCGCACTGGTGAGGGCGATCATCGGCACCGCGTCACCCAGCTGGAGGCTGCGCGCGGAGATGAGCAGACCGACGAGCGAGGCCACCAGGATGACCAGGGCCAGCGGATGCAGCAGCACGCCGACCCCCAGGGAGCCCAGGTGCGAGCTCAGCGCCTTGATCGAGGTGTCCGACGTCGCCCATAGCAGGCCGGCGGAGACCGCCAGCATTCCCGGCCGGCGCGGACGCAGCGCCAGCAGCAGGCCGACGGCACCCGTGGCGGCGAGGAAGACGGCCAGCGTCCCTGGGTCATAGCGCGAGTGCGCGCTGCCCGCGTCACCGTCCAGCGTGGCGGCCAGGAAGGCCAGACCGGCCGCGGTCAGCCCCACCCCCACCCACTCGCGGCGCGTCACCTCGATGCCGAACAGCTTGTCCGCGACCACCGTGAGCAGGACGAGGCCGCCGGCGATGACCGACTGCACCAGGGAGATGGGCGCCAGCGCCAGCGCCCCGACGTGAAAGCCCCACGAGCAGAAGGCGATGGCGATGCCCAGCGAGTACAGGGGCGAGCGAAACAGTTCGACGGTGCTGCGCCAGGGGTGCCGCAGCTCCACCGACGGGGCCTCGCGGGCACCGCGGAACTTGTAGAGGAACCCGGCCACCGACCCGAACGCGGTGAGCAGGGCCAGAGCCAGCCCGATGTCAACAGACGCGGACATCGCCGCGGCACAGGCTACGCGACGCGGGTGGGCGGGTGCCTATCCGCGCCGCGACAGAACCGCTGCTCTGAGATCAGGTGATGAGCGGGATGATCAGCAGCGCCACGATGTTGGCGACCTTGATCATCGGGTTGATGGCCGGTCCGGCGGTGTCCTTATAGGGGTCACCCACGGTGTCGCCGGTCACCGCCGCGGCGTGGGCCTCGGACCCCTTGCCGCCGAAGGCGCCGTCCTCGATGAGCTTCTTGGCGTTGTCCCATGCACCACCGCCGGCGGTCATGGAGATGGCCATGAACAACCCGACGACGATCACGCCGATGAGCAGCCCGCCGAGCGCCTGGACCGAGATGATCCCGACGACCACCGGGATCACGATGGGGATCAGCGCGGGCAGGATCATCTCCCGCTGCGCGGCCTTGGTCACGATGCTCACGCACTGGCCGTACTCAGGCTGCTCGGTCCCGTCCATGATCCCGGGCTTCTCCCGGAACTGCCGGCGCACCTCCTCCACCACGGCGCCGCCGGCACGGCCGACGGCCTCCATCGCGAGGGCGACGAACAGGTAGACCATGAGCCCACCGACGAGCAGGCCGATCAGCACCGGCGGGTTGGAGAGGTCAAAGCGCGTCGCCTGGCCGAGCTCCTGCTTGAAGGCATCGAACAGGACCAGGGCAGCCAGGGCGGCGGAGCCGATGGCGTACCCCTTGGTCACGGCCTTGGTGGTGTTGCCGACCGCGTCGAGCGGATCGGTGACGTTGCGGACCTCCTCGGGCAACTCGGCCATCTCAGCGATACCACCGGCGTTGTCGGTGATGGGGCCGAAGGCGTCCAGCGCCACGATCAGGCCGGTGAGCGAGAGCTGCGCCATCACGGCGACGCCGATGCCGTAGATGCCGTGGCCGAGCTTCCACGCGCCGAAGATGCCCAGAGCGATCACGATCGCGGGCAGCGCGGTGGCCTGGTAGCCCTGGGCGAGGCCCTGGATGATGTTGGTCGCGTGACCGGTCTGCGAAGCGCGCGCCGTGCTCTTCACCGGCGAGAACCGGGTCGAGGTGTAGTAGTCCGTGATCACGAAGAGGGCCGCGGTGATGACAAGGCCGATCAGCGCGCACAGGTAGAAGTGCCACCACGCAGGCGCGGCGAGGCCGGCGGTGGTGGTCAGGCCGTGCATGAGCCAGCGCGTGACCGGGATGAAGGCCAGCGCGGCGAGGCCGCCCGACACGATCAGGCCCTGATACAGGGCCCGCTCGACGTTGCCCGCACGCGACTTCACCGCGAAGGTGCCGATGATGGACGCGATGATGGAGACCCCGCCGAGGACCAACGGGTACATGGCCACCGCGACGTCTTGACTGAAGGTCAGGACGCCGAGCAGCATGACGGCCACGGCGGTGACCGCGTAGGTCTCGAACAGGTCGGCCGCCATGCCGGCGCAGTCGCCGACGTTGTCGCCCACGTTGTCAGCGATCACCGCGGGGTTGCGGGGATCGTCCTCGGGAATGCCGGCCTCGATCTTGCCCACGATGTCGGCGCCGACGTCCGCACCCTTGGTGAAGATGCCGCCGCCCAGACGGGCGAACACCGAGATCAGCGAGCCGCCGAAGCTCAGCCCGATCAGTGCGTTGACCGCCTGGTGGGGTGTCTCGCCGACGATCCAGGTGAGGATCCCGTAGTACCCGGCCACGCCGATGAGCGCGAGTCCGACGACCAGCATGCCGGTCACCGCGCCGCCGCGGAAGGCCACCTTCAGGGCGGGCGGCACCCCGCCGCGGGCCGCCTCGGCCACACGGGCGTTGGCGCGCACGGAGACGTTCATGCCCACGAATCCGGCGGTCGCCGAGAGGGCGGCGCCGATCAGGAACCCGATCGCCACACGGATGTTCTGCAACGGGATCAGCAGGACGAACACGACGACGCCGACTGCGGCGATGATCGTGTACTGGCGCGTCAGGTACGCGGAGGCGCCCTCCTGGACGGCCGCCGAGATCGCGCGCATCCGCTCGTTGCCAGGTGACAGCGCCAGCAGCGACCGTGAGGTGACAACGCCGTAGCCAATAGCGCACGCCGCGCACACAAGCGCGATCACGACGCCATGTTGCGTCAGGAAGCTAGACAAGAAGGTCCTCCGGGAAAGCTCTCAGGTTCGGGAACCGCGATGAAATCGCGAGCACAACGTCAAAAAGGGCCTTCCGCGCTCAGACAATGCGGAGACCCCGGCATAAGCCCGGCGCGAGTCTAGCGAGGACGCGGGCGGAACGTCGCGCCGAAACGGCTCAAGCGCGGGGCAAACCGCGGTGACGACGGCTACTGACCGGGGACCCAGAGCCGGCCGCTGCGCTGCGCGGGGCCCGGCTCGCCGGGCTTGGGGCTGTCGGGCTCGGGGGGGCGCGAGGGCGCCTCGCCCCCGGGGACAGGACCCCCGCCGCCCGGACCGTCGCCGCCGGGACCACCGCCGCCGGGACCACCGCCGCCCGGACCGCCGCCGCCGGGACCACCGCCGCCCGGACCGTCGCCACCGGGACCACCGCCGCCCGGACCGCCGCCGGGTCCCTCCCCCCCGCCCTCAGACCCGGGCCCGGCCGCCGGACCGCCGGCGCCGCCGAGCCTCACGAACGCCATCTGCAGCTGGGACAGGGCTTCGCGGATCTGCCCCGCCTGTGGCGGTGCGGTCTGCTCGATGAGGGGCAGCAGCGTGCGCACGGCCTCGATCGACAGCCGGACCTGGGCCAGGTCGCGCTCGTCCTCAGTGCCCGGGGACAGGCCGGTGCGGCGCATGCCGAGATTGATGAGCGACACCACCTGGTCAAGGAGGATCTGCTCGACGCGGATCTTCTTGAGCTCGGCCTCGTAGGCGGCCCGGAGCTCTTCTTCGGTTGGCTGGTCGCTGGTGCTCATGCGCTCTGCTCCCCGTTCGACGTTGCTGCTGAAATGGCCGTCCACTACCGGCAGTGGGGCTCCAACACCCCGGAGTATGTCTCCCGGGTCTCGGCCTGCACGGCGGAGTAGACCTCGGGCAGGCTCATCCCGGAATCCAGCATGCGCCGCTGGCGCTGCGAGCCGTTGACCGCGGGCAGGCTCACCTCGATCCCCAGTTCGGCCCGGACCGGCGCGGTCCACTCCAGCAGCCGGTCCAGGGCGCCGGCGGCGAGGTAGGGCTCGCGCCGCTCGAGGTCGAGCAGGTCGCCGTCCAGGCCGTAGCGCAGCGCCCGCCACATGTTCTCCTCGATGAGGCGGTGGGGCAGGTCGGTGAACGGGACGCCCTCGTCGACGTCGCGCGCCGCCTGGGCCACGCAGGCCACGATCAGCGCCGCCAACCCGTCGGACTCGCCGGCGGTCGGCTGGGCGTCGCAGATGCGGACCTCGACCGTGCCGAAGGTGAAGTGGGGGCGGATCGACCACCACACCTGCGTGTACTCGACGATCGAGCGGGTCTGGATCAGGAAGTCGATGTAGTCGCCGAACGCCGCCCAGTCGCCGAAGGCGTCGGGCACGCCGCAGCGCGGGAAGCTCTTGGTGAAGATCTGGGTCCGGACGCTGTGCAGGCCCGAGTCGCGGCCGTCGAGGAACGGCGAGTTGGCCGAGATGGCCAACAGGACGGGCAGGACGGGACGGAGACGGTCGCACACCCGCACGGCCCGGTCGGCGCCACGGACGCCCACGTGGACGTGGAGCGAGAACGTGTTGTTGCGCCAGGCCACGTACTTGAGCCCGTCCTCGACGCGGTGGTAGTGATCGGTGTCGATGATGTGCTGGTGGCGGTAGTCCGACCACGGGTGGGTCCCGGTGGCGCCGAGCTCCACCTCGTGGGAGCCGGCCACCGCGAAGAGCCGGCGGCGCAAATCGTGCTGAGCCGAGCGGGCGGCGGCCAGGTCCTCGCCGCGGCCGGACCGGATCTCGATCTCCGATGAGATCAGCTCTCCGGCGATCGCCGGGCTCAGCACCGGGTCGCCGGCAGAGGCGTCGCGCAGCCGCTCGAAGAGCCCGGCGAGCTCGAGCGTCTCGGGATCGAGCACGGCGAACTCCTCCTCCAGGCCGACGGTGAAGTCGGTCGATGCCTCAAACGCGGCACGCGCGGTGTCGATGTCGAGCTGCACGGCAACCAATCGGACGATCTAGGTCAGATAGAAGTACAGCGCGTAGAGCAGATCGACTGCAGGGCTGGAGGTGTGCACTGTCACTTCCGGCGGCACCTGGAGCAGCGCCTCGGAGTAGTTGAAGATGATCTTGACGCCGGCGTCGACGAGCTCATCGGCGATGCTCTGGGCGGCCGCGGAGGGCACCGCCAGGACCGCCACGACGATGTCCTGCTCGTCGACCACCGTGCGCAGCTCGGAGTTGTGGCGGACGGTCATCGGCCCGATGCGGGCCCCCACGCGCGCGTGATCGATGTCGAACATGGCCACCACACGAAAGCCGTGGTCGGCGAAGATGTCCGAGGTCGCGATCGCGGTCCCGAGGTGGCCGGCCCCGAACAGCGCGATGTTGTGCTGTCCCGCGGTGCGCAGGATCTTGCGGATCTGGCTGACCAGGGACTCGACGTTGTAGCCGACACCCCGCTTGCCGAACTTCCCAAAGCCGGACAGGTCACGGCGGATCTGGGTGGAGTTGACGTGCGTGTAGTCCGCGAGCTCCTGGGAGGAGATCGTCTCCTTGCCGATCTTTCGCGCTTGCGTGAGAACCTGCAGGTACCGCGACAGTCGCGCCGCAACCCCGAGTGACAGCTTCTCACTCGGTTTGTCGAGGCCCGGGCCCGGCGGATCGGTACCGCGGCCGACCGTGTAGCTCATGCTGTTCGCCACTCTAGTCGGTCTCCCGAGGACGCTGTGTGCGGGATGACGTGGTCCGGGGGCCGTCAGGCGAGGACGCAGGATCCGACGTGCAGCGCTGCTGCACGAGGATCCGAGGACAAAGCCTGGCGGTCATCCGGATCCGTCAGACGCGCGCAACGTCCGCGGGAGGCCGACAGGTCGGTCTCCCAGGCGC
Organism: uncultured Actinomycetota bacterium; assembly: GCA_963758035.1. Classification (GTDB taxonomy): domain Bacteria; phylum Actinomycetota; class Thermoleophilia; order Solirubrobacterales; family Solirubrobacteraceae; genus Palsa-465. The sequence goes on along the minus strand of CAVWTW010000006.1, from coordinate 599,009 downwards.
CGCTCGAACTCGGACTCGTCCACGAACAACTCGAACGCCTCCACACCGTCGATGGCGACCACCGGGATGCGTTCGAGGTACGCGCGTAGCAGGCCCTCATCGGCGTCGATGTCTCGCTCGACCAGCGTGAAGGGACGGCGGGCGCGGACGCGCTCGAGGATCGCGCGCGCCTCGTCGCACAGGCAGCAGCCGTCGCGGCCGTAGAGCACCACCTCGGGAGCACTCATCTCACGAGCGCCCGCTGGCCGGTCGCGTACACGTCGAGGTCCAGGTACTCCGGGAACGGCTGGGCCAAGACGTAGCGCGCAGCGCTGGCGATCATCGCCGCGTTGTCGGTGCAGAGCTCGCGCGGCGGGACGTCGATGGGGACCCCGAGCCCGGACAAACGTTCGCGCAGGGGGCCGTTGGCGGCCACCCCGCCCCCCACCGCGAGTTGCCCGGCCCCGGTCTGCGCGAGCGCGCGTTCCACGCGCAGCGCCAGCGCCTCGACGATCGCCCGCTGGTAGGAGGCGGCAAGATCGGCGCGGCGGCGCTCTGCCTCGGCCTCGCCCAACTCGCGCACGCAGTACAGCAGCGCGGTCTTCAGACCGGCGAAGGAGAAGTCCAGCCCGGGCATCCGCGCGCCGGTGGGGAAGGCGAAGGCCTCGGGGTCGCCGTCGCGGGCCAGCCGCTCCAGGGCCGCCCCGCCGGGATAGCCCAGCCCCAGCAGGCGCGCGCCCTTGTCGAAGGCCTCGCCCGCGGCGTCGTCGAGCGTCTGGCCCAGCACCTCGTAGTCGGGACCGTGGTCGGTCACCCGGGCCAGGAAGGTGTGGCCGCCGCTGGCGACGAGGCTCAGGAACGGAGGCTCAAGCGGCGCGGGCGCGAGGAAGCCGGCGGCGATGTGCCCGTGCAGGTGGTCCACCGGCGCCAGCGGCAGCGCGCGGGCGGCGGCCATCGCCTTGGCGGTCGCCAGTCCCACCAGCAGCGCGCCGACGAGGCCGGGCCCCTGAGTGACGGCCACGAGGTCGATGTCGGCCAGCTCCGAGTGCGCCTGGCGCAACGCGTCCTCAACGGCGGCCCCGACGAGCGTGAGGTGGTGGCGGCTGGCGATCTCGGGGACGACCCCTCCGTAGCGGTCATGGATGCCCTGAGAGGAGATGACGTTGGACAGGATCTGGCCCTCACCCGTGACGACGGCCGCGCACGTGTCGTCGCAGGAGGTCTCGAGAGCGAGGATCACCCCGCTGCGCTCGACGGGGACGTCGTCTCCAGGGTGCGCCACATGATCACCGCGTCCTCGCCGTTGTCGCGGTAGTAGCGGGGGCGCGTGCCCGCCGGGCGGAACCCGTACCGCTCGTAGAGAGCGATCGCCGGGGCATTGGAGGTCCGCACCTCCAGGGTGTACTCGCGGTCGGTGCCGGCGCGCTCGATCATCTGCTCCAGCAGCGTCCGGGCAATGCCCCGGCGGCGCAGCGTCGGGTCCACGGCGATGTTCATGAGATGCCACACGGTGTCGTAGCGGGCACAGATCAGATAGCCGAGCAGCTGATCGGAGTCATCAACTGCGGCCAGGCACAGCCCCGACGGCTTGGACAGCTCGAGCACGAACATCGCCAGCGACCATGGCGTCGTGAAGGCGCGCCGCTCGATGGCGATCACCTGCGGGAGATCGGAATAGCCCAGAGGCCGGATGGTGATGCTGTCTGTGGTCATTGCCGGGCGGTGCGAAGGGTGATCTCGGCGTCCGGCAGACGCAGATACTCCGGCTGGATGCCATCCGGGGGCCCAGGCCGCAGACCCAATGCCAGCCGGCAGTGCCCGATGGCGCTGACCCGGTTGAGCTCTGAGTCCGGCTCAGGAATCCGCGCTCCCACATGCTCGAGAGCCGCGCTGAATTCTACCGCCCCGTCGCCCACCGCCAACCACGCGCGGCCGTCTGAGCGCATCGCCTGCGCCAGCGCATCGGGCGCGAGCGCACGGGGGCCGAGCACCGGCGCGGCGCCAGGGCGAGTGACGTCCTGCGCCGCCCACCCGGCGGCGAACACCTCGCCGCGCCGGGCGTCGATCACCGCCATCACCGCGTCGTCTGAGGCGGCCGTGGCCGCGCCGGCACCCCGCGCCAGTGAGTGCAGCGTCGACACCCCGACGAGGTCAATCTCCCGCGCCCGCGCGAGCGCCTGAGCCGTCGCGATGCCGATCCGCAGCCCGGTGAAGGTGCCGGGGCCCACGCCGACCGCGATGCGGTCGACCCCGGCCCAGTCGGCATCCGCGGCCCGCAGCACCTCCACCACCAGCGCCAGCAACCGGGTGGTGTGTCGGGGCCGCGCGCCGGCCGGCGGATCGTCGCGGCGCTCAACGGCCGTATCGCGATCGCTGTCCAGCAGCGCCACGGCGGTGGCACGAGTGGCCGTGTCGATGCCCAGAACCTTCACGTGATCACAATCTGACGCTCATCGCCGCCGCCGTGCTCAAGCCGGATGCGCGCCGCGACATGCCCCAGCGCGTCGAGCTCCTGCTCCCCGGCGGCCGGCCACTCGACGAAGGCAATGGTGTCGGGGCCGACGTAGTCCGCGAGCAGATCCGGGTCCTCCCCGCTGAGCGAGGCCAGGCGGTACAGGTCGACGTGGGCCACCGGCGCCCGTCCACCGGACGGATACAGGTGCCCGATGGTGAAGGTGGGGCTGGTCACCGCGACCGTCACGCCCAGGGCCCGTGCAGCCCCCCGCACGAACGTCGTCTTGCCCGCGCCGAGGTCGCCCTCGACCAGCACGACGTCGCCGGCGGCGAGCTCCGCCGCCAGCCTTCCTCCGAGCGCCTCGGTCTCGGCCGCGCCGTGTGACTGAAACCGCCCCTGCACTGGCCGACACTGTAGTGCCGGGGGTTTCGCTACCGTCAGGGCACTATGGCCGACGGTCCGTCCAGCTCACCGGGGCGCATCGCGCTGCTCGTCAAGCGGGTCGTCGGGGACCGCGCCGAGGTGCCCTTGTCGCTGGCGGAGGTGCGCGGATCAGAGACGGCCAAGGCGGTCGGCCTCGCCGGGGCGATGATCGTCAACAACGTCATCGCCCTGGGGTCCACGGTCCTGTTCAGCCGGCTGCTCAAGGACAACCAGGGCGGCGGCTACGGCTCGCTGGCCGCACTGGTCAGCTACTTCCTCATCCTCTCGGTCGTCGGGCAGGCGATCCAGGTGGCCACCGCCCGCGAGGGGGTACTGGGGAATCTGGGCGTCGGCGCGGGGCTCCTGGCCACGATCCGGCGCTGGACCCGCGGACTGCTGCTGTTCACGCTCGCGCTGACGGTCATCTCCGTCCTGTTGCGCGACCCGATCGCTCAGGCCGTCGGCGTCAAGCACGACCCGTGGGCGGCGGCACTGGGACTGCCCGCCGCCGGGCTGTGGTTGGAGCTCTCCGTGCTGCGCGGCGCGCTCCAGGGGGTCGGTGACTACAAGGGCGTCGGCGTGAGCCTCATCGGCGAGCAGGGCGCCAGGCTGGTCACCGGCGCCGTCCTGGCCGCCGCCGGACTGGGCGTGACCGGGGCCTACCTGGGGACCCCGCTCTCGTTCATCGCCATGGGCATCTACTGCGGGTACCGCCTGCGCCAGCACGCGCGGCTCTTGGAAGGCGACGCAGTGGGCGCCCTGACTGCGTCCCACCAGGCCCCAGCCGCTGCAATCAGCCTGTGGGAGCACGTCAAGCGGGCGTGGGCGCCGATCTGCGGACTGATCATCTTCGCGGTGCTGCAGAACATCGACATCATCGCCGCCAAGCACCGGTTCTCCACCCATGTCGCCAGTTCGTACGGGGCGGTAGCGGTGGCCGCGAAGGTGCTCATCTGGGTGGCGATGGGCGCCGGCTTCTACCTCGTGCCCGAGGTTTCACGCCGTCGTGCCGCCGGTGAGAACCCGAGGCCGATCCTGGCCCGGTCGCTCGGGATCGTCGCGGTCTGCGCGATCCCGGCCCTGCTCATCTTCGCCGTCGCCGCCAACCCGCTGATCAAGGCCGCGTTCGGCGCCTCCAAGACCGTGGCTGCGAGCTCCCTGCTCGTGCTCGGCCTGGCCTTCACCGTGCTGGCCTGCACGTATCTGGCGATCCAGTACATGCTGGCGCTGCGGCGGACGTGGTTCCTGGTTCCACTCGCCGCCGTGGCGGTGGCCGAGCCGATCCTGCTGCTCAACGCCTCCCACGAGCCCAAGAGCTTTGCCGCCGTGGTTCTGGCCATCCAGGTGGTTGCGGCGTTGGTGGCCTTCGCGTTCGCCCTGCAACCGGACCGCACGCCGGTGTCGCCTCCCGGTCCGCCGGAGCGGATGAGCGAGGAGCGCGTCCCCGAGCCCGTCTGATCAGCGCACCGCGGCGCCGGCCGTGGCAGCGGGATCGCCGCTCTGCATCGGCTCGAGGCGCGGCTCAGCGTCGGCCGCCTGAGCCAGCGTGCGCACGAACGCCTCGACGACGGCGGGGTCGAACTGGGTGCCGGCTCCGCGGCGCAGCTCGTCCATCGCCTCGGCATGGGGACGGGCGCGGCGGTACGGGCGCTCGCTGGTCATGGCGTGATAGGCGTCGCACACGGAGATGATGCGGGCCTCGAGCGGGATTGCGTCGCCGGCGAGACGGTCGGGATAACCGGTGCCGTCGAAGCGCTCGTGGGTGGCGCGCACCAGGCGGCCGGCGCCGGCCAGCGCGGGTGCGGCGGCCAGGATGCGCTCGCCGATCACGGGGTGGCGCCGGACGAACTCCCACTCGCCCTCGGTGAGGGGACCGGGCTTGGTGAGGATCGTGGCCGGCACGGCCACCTCGCCGATGTCGCGCAGGTCGGCGGCGTGCCCGAGCTCTTGGAGCTCGAGGCCGCTGAGCCCGAGCGTCACACCCACCCGCTCCGAGTCCCGGGCTACGGCGGTCGCCCGCTCGTGTGAGTCCTCATGGCTGGCGACAAGCGTGGCCAGCAGCACATCGCGCGTCTGGGCCGCGGGGCTCGTGCGCCGGCTGTGCTTGCGCGCGTACATCCGCTGATCGCAGAGCCGCAGGGCGTCCGACGCGGTGTCGGCCTCCTCGGGGATCAGCGCCAGGCCGCTGGATGCGGTGATGGAGAAGCCCTCGCCGCGCTCGCTGAAGCAGCCGGTCCACTCGGACTGATGCCCGTCCAGCTCGTCGCCGTCGATGCCGTCGGCGAGGACGCAGAACTCATCGCCGCCGAGGCGGTAGGCGCTGCCGGTCCCTGCGACGGTTCGCCGCAGCGTCGCGGTGAGGCGCACCAGGAGCGCGTCGCCGGCGGGATGTCCGAAGCGGTCGTTGTACTCCTTGAAGCCGTCGAGATCGAAGATCGTCAGCGCCGCCGGGCGGCCCGCATCGATGAGCCGCTCGATGTCGCCGATGAGCTGGCGACGGTTGCCCAGACCGGTCAGGGAGTCGGTGAGCCCAAGATGCTCGAGCTGGCGCTGGACCTCGCGCATCCGGTCGCGCACGCGCTCGTTCAGGCCCCACGCGGTCACGCCGGCGGCGCCCGCCACCGATACGAACAGAGCGTGGATGCCGGCCCACGTCCATGGGTGCGCGCGGGCGGCGCGCGTGTCGAACACCGCGCTCGGGTCGATCGTCCCCATGACCCCGTGGTGGATGAGCACGAACGCCACCGCGAGCAGGAACGGGGCCCACTCCTCGTAGAGGGTGAGGACCAGGATCACCACGAAGAAGCTGAAGTGCATCTCGGTGAGGCCGCCGGAGATGTCGACGAGGGCGGCCGCCCCGGTGAGCAGGCCCATCGAGGCCGACAGCGAGCGCCACTTGCGTGACGCCGCGGTCCATCCCGCCAGCGCGGCGAAGGCGAGCATCGCGGCCGGCTCGGCGATGTACTGGATGGCGGAGCTGCCGCGCTCGGCCACCGCGTAGACCGAGACGATGATGATGTTCACCCCCAGCAGAACGCCGATCACGCGATGACGGCTGTGCCAGTCCTCCTCGGGCAGCGAACCGCCGTGGGGCAGCAGGGCGCGCAGCCGCGCCACGAGCGCTCGTAGCCCACCCGCCGTCCTCGTCGCCCGCTGGTCCCGTGATGCGCTCATGTCAGGGGCTTGGCCTTCAGGACGAATCCGTGCGCATGGGGCTGGTCGAGACGGTGCAGCGGGCAGATGAACAGCAGCGCCGCCGGCGGCCTGGCGTCGGCCACCGAGTAACCCAAGATCATGAGGTGCGGCCCGATGGAGGCCAGCGTGGCCACGGCGAAGACCACGGCGACGACGAGATTGGGGTGACGGCGAAAGTTCATCGCCGTGGTATCGACCCTGAATTCCGCGTTCTTGAGCCTTAACCGGCGTTTCCGACGTGCGTCCAGGTTCTCTGGACGCGGACCCCGCAGGGACGGCGGGAAGGTATCCGTCGGTGCCTAGAAGAGCCCGAGCTGAGCGGCCTCGGGCGGCGCGCCGACGGTGCTACCTGATTCTGGTGCATCGCGCTCGGCGCGCTCCTCCGCGGAGCCATCGTCCTCAGCCGCACCGTTCGCGTCGGCGGGCTCCGGCGCGTGCGCGGCGGCTGGCTCCCGCGGGGGCTCACCGGCGACGTCCGGGCGCTCCTCATCCTCGATGACGGGCTGCTCCGGCGCTCCCTCAGCCAAAAGGTCCGGGATCCGGCTGAAGTCGGCCCGCAGCACCTCGAGCGTCGAGGGGGTGTAGAGCGCCGCCGCGGGGTGGTAGAGCGGGTAGAGCCGGATGGCGCGGGCGCCGATCGTGCGCACCTCCGGTTGGCCGTGCAGCCGGGAGATGCCGGTGGTGTCGCCGCGCAAGAGCTTGGTGGAGAAGTTGCCCAGGGTGCAGATCACCGTGGGCTGGATGAGCTCGACCTGGCGGCGCAGGTACTCGTTGCAGGACTCGATCTCATTGGGATGCGGGTCGCGGTTGTTAGGGGGGCGGCATTTGACGGTGTTGCAGATGAACACCTCGTCGCGGTCGAGCCCGATCTCGCCGAGGAGCTTGGTCAGCAGCTTGCCCGCCTGTCCGACGAAGGGGAGGCCCTGCTTGTCCTCGTTGGCGCCGGGCGCCTCGCCGACGAACATGAGGTCGGCGTCGGCGTTCCCGGAGCCGAAGACAACCGTCGTCCGGGTCTGGTGCAACGGACAGCGTGTGCAGCCCTTCGCCTGCTCGTAGACCGCCTTGAGCTGCTCCCGCCGCTCTGTGGGGCTTGTCACGGATTGCCATGCTAGAGAGGCCATCAGACGGGGTATCCTGAGCGTCGTGGCCGGCACCGGCAAGGGCCGGACCCGATGACATCGACGTTTTTCCCCCAATCTCCGACCGGTATCTCACATGCGGGAACTGGACCGGCTCTCTCAACCATCGTCCGCGCCTGTTCCGATCACCCTTGAACGGGTGACCATTGTCGGCAACGGCCGACTGGGCAACGCTCTGGGCGGCGCGCTGCGTGCCGCCGGCGTCAACGTGAGCGGTCCACTGGGCCGCGACCAGGCCCCAGGCGAGGCCGACGCCGTGCTCCTGTGCGTCCCGGACGGTGAGATCACCACCGCCGCCGGCGCGGTGCCGGCCGGGCTCGCCGTCGGCCACTGCTCGGGCGCGACCGGGCTCGACGTGTTCGCCGGCCGCGAGGCGTTCTCGCTGCACCCGCTGATGACCGTTACCGCCGATGCCGCCGCGACGACGTTCGCCGGCGCCGGCGCCGCGGTGGCCGGGAGTACCCCGGCCATGCTCGGTCTGGCGCGAGGGCTGGCGCAGCGGTTGGGCATGCGCCCGCTTCAGATCGCCCCCGCCGACCGCACCGCCTACCACGCCGCCGCCTCCATCGCCTCGAACTTTCTGGTCACGCTGGAGGCCGCTGCCGAACGCCTCGCCGCCAACGTGGGCATGGAACGCGAGGACCTGCTGCCGCTGATCCGCGCGACCGTCGAGAACTGGGCTCGCCTGGGCGGCGAGGGCGCGCTGACCGGCCCCGTCGCCCGCGGCGACGAGCGGACGGTGGCGGCCCAGCGCCAGGCCATCGCCGAGCGCGCCCCGGACCTGCTCGCCCTCTTCGACACGATGGTGGACGCCACGCGCGCCCTGGCCACCGCCGGAGCGCTGGTCCGATGAGGACGGCCCGCACCGTGTCCGAGTTGCGACGGCACCTGGCCGACGCCCGCCGCGCCGGGCGCACGATCGGGCTGGTCCCGACGATGGGCGCCTTCCACGAGGGCCATCTGTCGCTGATCCGCCGCGCCCGCGAGGCCTGTGACGTCGTCGTCGTGTCGCTGTTCGTCAACCCCGCGCAGTTCAACGACGCCGCCGATCTGGACGTCTATCCCCGCAACGAGGAGCACGACGCCGGCCTGGCCGCCGCCCAGGGCGTCGATTACCTCTTCGCCCCTCCGGTGGCCGAGGTCTATCCCGACGGGTTTGCCACCTCGGTGGCGGTGCGCGGGCTCACCGAGGGCCTGGAGGGCGCGCACCGCGGCCACGGGCATTTCGACGGCGTGACCACCGTGGTGAGCAAGCTGCTCAACATGGTGGGACCGGACGTCGCCTACTTCGGTCAGAAGGACGCCCAGCAGGCAGCGGTGGTGCGCCGGCTCGTCAGGGACCTCAACTTCCCGGTGCGGATCGAGGTCTGCCCCACCGTGCGCGCCGCCGACGGCCTCGCACTGTCGAGCCGCAACGTGCTTCTCTCCGACGCCGAGCGCGAGCAAGCCGCAACGCTGTATCGCGCGCTGCGGGCCGTCCAGGCCGCGGTCGCCCGCGGCGAACGCGATCCGGAGGCGGTCACGGCGGCCGGCTTCGCCCAGCTGGCCGATGCCCGCATCGAGCCCGAGTACCTGGCCATCGTGGCGGCGGACACGATGGAGCCGGTGACGGCCGTCGAGGGCGACGTCCTCGTAGCCGTGGCGGCGCGCGTCGGCTCTGTGCGCCTGATCGACAACGTGCCGATAACCGTCGTGAGACGGACCCCGAGCAGCACCGACACCACGGTGGCGACCCCCCACGGGGCGCCAACCACTTAACAGGAGGCGAAAGCCATGTCTGCGACCCCCCACACCACGGTCCCCCAGAGCCTCGACGGCCCGATCCCGATGACGCTGCCGCGCCTGGCCGAGAAGAAGCGCTTGGGCGAGCCGATCGTGATGGTCACGGCCTACGACTACCCGTCGGCGCAGGTGGCCCAGGAGACCGGCGTCGACGTCGTGCTCGTGGGCGACTCCGGCGCGATGACGGTGCTCGGCTACCCGTCGACCATCCCGGTGTCGATCGACGAGATGCTGATGCTGGCCGCGGCGGTGCGGCGCGGCCTGCGCACGCCCCTGCTGGTCGGCGATCTCCCCTTCGGGTCCTACGAGGCCTCGGACGAGCTGGCGATCGCCACCGCCCAACGGTTCGTCAAGGAAACGGGCTGCGATGCCGTCAAGCTGGAGCGCGGCGGCACGAGTGTTCAGCGCGCGCGCGCCATCGTCCAAGCGGGCATCCCGGTGATGGGACATGTGGGCCTCACGCCCCAGACCGCGACCGCGCTGGGCGGCTATCGCGCCCAGGGGCGGACCGCCGAGCAGGCCATCGCCGTCGCACGTGATGCGATCGCCCTGGAGGAGGCCGGGTGCTTCTCCATCGTGCTGGAGGCGATTCCGGCCGCCGTCGCGCAGGAGATCGTGGCGCGGGTCGAGATCCCGGTGATCGGGATCGGCGCCGGGCCGGCCACGGACGGGCAGGTGCTCGTCTTTCACGACCTGCTCGGCATCTACGACGGGCACGTGGCGCGCTTTGCCAAGCGCTTCGCCGATGTTCGCGCTCACATGGTGGCGGGCGTCGCCGAGTACGCCGACGAGGTGCGCAGCAGGACCTTTCCGGCGCCCGAGCACTGCTACTCGATCGATGACGAGCAGCTTGCGCAGTTCCGCGCCGGGCTGACGTAGAGCCGGTTCGGCGATCCCGTAGGATCAGGGCGAATGGCACGGTTCGCCCAGGTATTCGCCCCGCGGGATCGCGTCTACTTCGAGCTGTTCGAGGAGGCGGGGCAGAACATGCTGCGCTCCTCCACGCTGCTCTACGACCTGCTCACCGACTACCCGGACAACAAGCAGCTGGCCGGTGAGATCCTCGACCTCGAGCACGAGGGCGACCGGATCACCCACGACATCATCGATCGGCTCAACCACACGTTCGTCACCCCGATCGACCGCGAGGACATCCTGGCGCTCGCCTCGGCGCTCGACGACATCGTGGACTACACCGAGGAAGTCGCCGACTACCTCGGCCTGTACAAGATCGAGGCGCCGATGGACCAGGCGATCTGGCTCGCCCGCGTGCTCAAGGAGGCCTCCAGCCAGCTCGCCGAGGCCATCCCCAACCTCCGCGGCTTCCGCGACATCAGCCGCTACACGGTCGAGGTCAACCGGCTGGAGAATGAGGGCGACCGCATCACGCGCGAGGCGGTGGCGTCCTTGTTCGACGGTGGAATCGACCCCATGGTGGTCATCCGCTGGAAGGACATCTTCGAGCGCCTGGAGGCCGCCATCGACGCCACCGAGCGGGCCGCCAACATCCTCGAGGGCATCGTCATCAAGAACTCCTGACCGGCGCGGCGGCCCCGATGGATTGCCTTTCGGACTTATCGGGAATGATGTGGCGGCGATGAAGCGACGGATCGCTCTGTGGGTGGCGGTGGTGGGCGCGATGGCGGCGCTGGCCCCGGCCGCCGGGGCCACGATCACCCCCGTGGCGGTGACGCTCACCCCGAGCTCGGCCCCGGCCGGCTCCACCGGCAACCTCGGGACCGACATCACCTTCACCCCCTCGAGCGGCGACAGCACCAAGGACCTCACGCTCCAGCTGCCGCCGGGGCTACTGGCCAACGCCGCCGTCGACGGCGGCGCGTGCCTGAAGAGCACTACCCCGGTCGCGGCCTGCCAGGTTGGCAGCGGCACGGTCACGGCCAACATCCTCGGGGGCCTGCTTCCGGTCGCCCTGCCGGCCACCTTCGACCTCGTCGCGCCCGCCAGCCAGGCGAACCTCGCGGGCCTCGCGGTCCTCGTCACGGCTCCCGGCGGCCAGCCGACCCAGCTCGGCACGCCCGCCGCCGTCACGATCCGCCCACCCACCGACCCGGACGGCGTGGGGCTCGACATCGCCTTCGCCGACATCCCCAACACCTTCGACGGCCTCCCGCTCCAGCTTCACGAGATCAACAGCACCTTCAACGGCCTGCGCTTCCCGGACACGTGCCCGGCGGCGCCCGCGAGGGTGACCGTCACCGCCGACTCCTACGACACCGCGGCCCCGACCACCGGCGCCGCGCCGCTGACGGTGACGGGCTGCGGCGCGGAGCCCTACGCACCCGGATTCTCGGTGTCGGTGACCGAGGATGCGCATGACAGCGGCGCCACCGTCACCACCGACGTCACCCAGACCGCGGACCAGGCCCCCAGCCGCTCGGTGTCGCTGGCCTTCCCGGGCAACGCGCTCCTGCCCAACCTGGGTGTCGCGGGGGCGCTGTGCGCCAACCCGGCCTCGGGGACGTGCACGCCGGTGGGCGCCGCCGCGGCGGTGACGCCCCTGTACCCGGCGCCGCTGTCCGCCAACGCCTACCTGACCGGTTCGCTGACCGCGCCGTCGCTGACGCTGGTGTTCGGGCCTCCGTTCGCCCAGACGCTGGTCGGCCAGGTGAGCTTGGCCACCAACGCGACGACGTTCACCGGCCTCCCGGACTTCCCCCTGACCGACCTCAAGGTGAAGCTCGACGGCGGCACAAAATCGGTGTTCGACGCCACCTGCAAGCCCCCCTCGGGCTCGGCCACCGCGAGCCTGACCTCCCAGAACGGCGACCGGACCAAGCAGGTCGTCGCCCCGTTCACGATCTCACCCTGCAGGCTGAGCACCAGCTCACAGCCGTCCAGCGGCAGCACGAAGCCGCGCGGCAAGGCGCCCCGTGTCGACGGCGCCTCGGCCTCGGGCTTGACCACCGGCAAACCGTCGCTGGTCTTCCAGGTGGTGGCCGGCAGGAATGCGGGCAAGCTGAGCGTGCTCACCGTGGAACTGCCGCGCGGTCTGCGCTTCACGCGCCATCGCGTCCACGGGGCGCTCAAGCTCCAGGGGGTGTCGCTCGCCGGCGCCCGGATCAAGTCCGCGGCGCTCAAGGGCGGCCATCTCGTCATCACGTTGCGCGGTGCCGTCGAAACCGTGATCGTCCGCCTCTCCAGCCGCGCGCTGGCCGAGTCCGGCAGCCTGAAGTCCCAAGCCCGGCGCCACAAGCTCAAGAGCCTCAAGCTCATCGTGCTGGTCAAGGACTCCCGGGGCCGGCAGACCAAGGTGCCGGTGCAGATCCGCAGCCTGCACCTGCCCAAGAAATAAGAGCGGCAGGCCCGGGTGCGTCGCCGCGCCGGTCAGGCCTCGGCGTAGGTGATCTGCCGGATCACGCGGGCGGGGGCGCCCACCGCGATCGAGTAGGGCGGCAGGTCGCGGTTGACGACCGAGTTGGCCCCGATCACGCAGCGTTCCCCGACGGTCACCCCGCTGGTGATCACGACGTTGGCCCCGCACCACACGTTGTCGCCGACGCGCGTCGGGCCCTTGCTCTGAAAGCCCTGCCACGTGATCGGGCGATCTGGGTCGTTGACCTGATGGTCGGCGTCGGTGATAAAGCAGCCGTTGGCGAACATGCAGTGGTCGCCGATCTCCACCAGGTCCAGGGCCGCGACCATCACCCCGAGGTTGAGGAACGTCCCGCCGCCGATGCGGATCCGGGCCGGCGCGGGCGCGGTGATCCACACCCCAGGTTCGAGCAGCGTGTGGGCGCCGATCTCCAGCCGGCCGTCCCGCAGGGCCTCCAGGACGTTGCCATGTACCGGCCAGCGCGCGAACGCCCCCCGGCGCATCATCTCCCAGTGGATCCGGGCGCGGTTCCACGGCAGCGTGTTGCCCTCATACCAGCGCCACTTCTGCGCCCACAGCTTCAGCTCGGCCCACGACGGCACCCGTGGCGGTGGCTCGGGCGACACCGCGTCTAGTGCTTGCCCGCGCTCGCGCGGCGACGGCTGTCCGACCCGTTTGCGGAGCCGTTCGCCGAGCTCTTCCCGTTCGCCGCGCCGTTCGCCGCCGCCTTCTTGACCGTCTTTGACCCGTTCCCGGACGCCCGGGGCGTCCTTGACCCGCCGGCGCGCGCCGCCGGCTTGCGGCCGCGCCTGGCCTTGACCTCGAGCAGCCCCGCCAGGAACCGGCCCGTGTAGGAGGCCGGCTCGGCCGCCACCTCCTCGGGCGTGCCGATGGCGATCACCCGCCCACCCTCGTCGCCACCCTCCGGCCCCAGGTCGATCAGCCAATCCGAAACCTTGATGACGTCGAGGTTGTGCTCGATCACGACCACCGAGTTGCCGGCCTCCACGAGCCGGTCCAGCACCTCCAGCAGGCGCTGGATGTCCGCGAAGTGCAGCCCCGTGGTCGGCTCGTCCAGGATGTACATCGTGCGCCCGGTCGCCACCTTGCTCAGCTCGGCGGCCAGCTTGACCCGCTGCGCCTCGCCGCCCGACAACGTCGTCGCGGGCTGTCCGAGCCGCATGTACCCCAGCCCGACGTCGAACAGCGCCTGCACCCGCCGCCGGATCTTGGGGATGTGGGCGAAGAACTCGAGCGCCTCCTCGATCGGCATCTCCAGTACGTCGGCGATCGTCTTGCCCTTGAAGCGAACCTCCAGCGTCTCCCGGTTGTAGCGCTTGCCGTGACACTGCTCGCACGGCACGTACACGTCGGGCAGGAAGTGCATCTCGATCTTGATCTGGCCGTCACCGCGGCAGACCTCGCAGCGGCCACCCTTGACGTTGAACGAGAACCGGCCCGGCTTATAGCCGCGCGCCCGGGCCTCCTGGGTCTTGGAGAACAGGTCCCGGATCTGGTCAAACAGGCCGATGTACGTCGCCGGGTTCGAGCGCGGCGTGCGCCCGATCGGCGACTGGTCGACGGAGATGATCTTGTCCAACTGGTCCAGGCCGGTGATCCGCTTGTGCGTGCCGGCGCGCTGGCGGCTGCGGTGCAGGTGATTGGCGACCGCCTTGAGCAGCACCTCGTTGACGAGCGTCGACTTGCCCGACCCCGACACGCCGGTGACGCTGCACAGCACTCCCAGCGGGAACCGGACGTCGATCTTCTGCAGGTTGTTCTCAGCCGCGCCCTGGACCCCGACGTACCCCGAGGGCTTGCGCCGCTTGACCGGCACCTCGATGCGCCGCGTACCGGCCAGGAACTGCCCGGTGAGCGAATCACTGACCTTGCCGATCTCTTCGGCGGTGCCTTCGGCCACCACGTGCCCGCCGTGCTCCCCGGCCGCCGGACCCATGTCGACGATGTGGTCCGCGGCGCGCATCGTCCCCTCGTCATGCTCCACCACGAGCACGGTGTTGCCGAGGTTGCGCAGCCGCTCCAGGGTGGCGATGAGCTTGTCGTTGTCGCGCTGGTGCAGTCCGATCGACGGCTCGTCGAGGATGTAGAGCACCCCGACCAGCGACGACCCGATCTGCGTGGCCAGCCGGATGCGCTGGGCCTCACCGCCCGAGAGCGTGGCCGAGGCCCGGTCCATCGAGAGATAGCCGATCCCGACGTTCTCCAGGAACTGCAGGCGCTCCTCGATCTCACGCAGCACCAGCCGGGCGATCCGCCGGTCGTGCTCGGAGAACTCCTGGCTCTTGATCCACTCCAGCGCGCGCCGGGCCGGCAGGTGGGTGAACTCGTGGATCGCCGTCCCCCCGACCAGCACCGCGCGGGACTCTGGCTTGAGCCGTGCGCCCTTGCAGTCCGGGCACGGCCGCAGCGTCATGTACTCCTCGATCTTCTCCCGCGAGTAGTCCGAGTCGGTCTCGCGGTAGCGCCGCTCCAGGCTGGGGACGATGCCCTCGAACTGGGTGGCGTACGAGCGGCGGCGGCCGAAGCGGTTGCGGTAGGAGATCTGGATGCGCTCGCCGTTGGTTCCGTAGAGGAAGAACTCCTGCGAGTCGGGCGGCATGTCCTCCCATGGCGTATCGAGATCGACGTCGTAGCGCTCGGCGATCGCCTGGGTGAGCTGGTCGTAATAGGAGGAGGCGCTCGCCGCCCAGGGCGCGATCGCGCCCTCGCCGATCGACAGCGTCGGGTCCGGCACCACGAGCTCGGGGTCGATCTCCATCTGCGACCCGAGGCCTGTACAGCGCGGGCAGGCGCCGTGGGGGGCGTTGAAGGAGAAGATCCGGGGCTCGAGCTCCACCAGGCTCGGCCCATGGACCGGGCAGGCGAACTTCTCTGAGAACGTCAGCACCTTGGAGTCCTCGTCGACGAGCTCGATCTCGACCAGGCCGTCGGCCAGCGCCACCGCCGTCTCGATCGAGTCCGCCAGCCGCTTGCGGAGGTCGGTCTTCATCACCAGCCGGTCGACGACGACCGCGATGTCGTGCTTGTACTTCTTGTCGAGCACGATCTCCTCGTCGAGGCGGCGCAGCTCGCCGTTGACCTTGACCCGGCCGAAGCCCTCGGCCCGCAGCTCCTCGAACTGCTTGCCGTACTCGCCCTTGCGTCCGCGGACGATCGGCGCCATCACCATGAAGCGGGTGCCGTCGGGCAGCTCCATCACCTGATCGATGATCTGCTCGGCCGACTGTCCGGTGATCGGGCGCCCGCACACGTGGCAGTGGGGATGCCCGATGCGCGCCCACAGCAGGCGCAGGTAGTCGTAGATCTCCGTGACCGTGCCGACGGTGGACCGCGGGTTGCGCGACGTCGTCTTCTGGTCGATCGAGATCGCCGGCGACAGGCCCTCGATCGAGTCGACGTCGGGCTTGTCCATCTGGCCCAGGAA
Organism: uncultured Actinomycetota bacterium; assembly: GCA_963758035.1. Classification (GTDB taxonomy): domain Bacteria; phylum Actinomycetota; class Thermoleophilia; order Solirubrobacterales; family Solirubrobacteraceae; genus Palsa-465. Next base: position 583,257 of record CAVWTW010000006.1, on the reverse strand, counting down.
CTGCCGGGCGTAGGCCGACAATGATTCGACGTAGCGCCGCTGGCCCTCGGCGTAGATCGTGTCGAACGCCAGCGACGACTTCCCGGAGCCAGACAGCCCGGTGATGACGGTGAACGAGTCCCGCGGGATCTCCACCGTGACGTCCTTGAGATTGTGCTCGCGCGCGCCTGAGACGACAAGTTTGTCCATACTCCTTTGAGTCTAATTCATCGAACAGACGTTCCCATGGGAAATCGAGGCTGCCGGGCGCCCATCTGGCCTACAGTTGACGCAATGAGCGAGGAAGAAATTTCACCAGGGCCGGGTGGGAGGCCGTCTCGCGGCGTGCGGGCCTCTGACGAGGACCGCGAGCAGCTCATCACCGAGCTTCGGGACCACTCCGTGGCCGGGCGCCTGGACACCGACGAGCTCGAGCGCCGCGTCAGTGCGGCCTACGAGGCCCGCACGACCGGGGAGCTCGACGCGCTGCGCAGCGATCTGCCCGTGCTCAGCCAGCACGTCGCCCTCCAGCACGCCGCCCGCCGCCGTCAGCTGACGCGCCGGATGATCCAGGAGAGCGGTGGCTCGCTCGGGGCGTTTGCCGTCTGCACCGTGATCTGGGCCGCGTCAGGCGCCAGCGGGCAGTTCTGGCCGGTCTGGGTGCTGGTGGTGTTCCTGCTCAGCGTCGTTCGCAACGGGTGGGCGCTGTACGGGCCGGCGCCGGACCTCGACGCCGTGGAGGCGCAACTCGACGCCCGGCGCCAGCACCGCGCTGCCCGTGACACGCAGCACAACCGGCACAACCACCGGCGGCGCGACGCTAGATAGATCGCTCTATCGCCGGGGCGTCAGCTCTCGACGCTGGCGTAGACCTCGTCCAGCAGGCCGCCCGCGTCGGCGAGGTGGAAGTTCTCGCTCAGGTAGCGAGCGGTCTCCTCACGCGGGGTGCCGTTGAGCGCCATGTTGAGGGCGATGAGCCTCGCCCCCTCCGCATCGCCAGCCTGCTGGGCCGGCTGGGGCTGGTCAAAGCCGTTGGTGTGACCGTCCCCGGCCACGCTCTCGAGCTCGGCGGCCTCGGGCTGCGGCATCGCCTCCACCGCCGGCTCCTCGGCGCCGGGCTGGAAGCGCTCCGCGAACTGGGGCTCCTGGAGCTCATCCGACGCCGGCTGGGGCTCCTGTGGGTCGTCCTGCACGGGTGCCGGCTCGTGCAGCCCGGTCGCGGGCGCCGAGAAGCTATCGGCGGCCGGCTCGTCAGGGACGAACGCCGGACGCGGTGCGATCGCGCTGGAGACGTCGCTCAGCCCGGTCTCGAGTTGCTGCAGATCGGCGCTGAGGCGACCCGAGCCGGTGCGCACCGACTCGATCATCGCATTCATCTCCTGCTCCATCGCGTTGAGACGCTCCATCATCGCGCTGGTGGAGGCCGAGACCTTGTCCAGGTAGTCGCGGGCCTCGCGGTGGGCGTTCTCGCGCGTCGCGTTGGCCTCGCCGGCGGCCTCATCGCGGATCTCGCGCGCGTCGTCCTCGGCGGCGCGCTGGATCTCCGAGGCGGAGTGCTCGGCGGCCTCGACGATCGTGCGCACACGGTCGGAGGCCGACGACGCGACCGTGTCGGAGCGGCGGCGGGCCTCGTCCTTGAACGTGGCGATCTCGTCCGCGACGGCAGCGAGGTGGGCGTCGACAGCGTCCGGGTCATACCCCCGCGTCCCGAGCGGGAAGTCCTTCTTCTCGATGTTGTGCCTGTCCAGGGCCACGCCTGTACCTCCGAGGGATCACGACGATGAAGTGAAGGAGCACGGCGAGCGTAGCGAACGCCCACTACACGGGCGAACTCTTGCAACGGTTAAAGCTCAGGAAACCGGAGCATGCCTGCCGTCAGCTATCGCCTGATCTAGCTCGCGCTTGAGGTCCCTGATCTCGTCGCGCAACTTCGCTGCATATTCGAAGCGCAGATCCTCCGCGGCGGCGAGCATCTCCTCCTCCAGTTCGACGATTGCACGCTCGATTTCAGCGGGCGGCATCGACGACGCTGCCCGCTGTCGGCGACGGCGCGACTTGGGCACCTTGGAGTCCGACATGAGGAACTCGGCGATGTCGGAGATGCCCTTGACGATCGTCTCGGGCGTGATCCCGTGCTCGATGTTGTAGGCCCGCTGGATCGTCCGCCGGCGGTCGGTCTCGTCCAGCGCGGTGCGCATCGCCGCGGTCTCCTTGTCGGCGTACATCAGCACCTTGCCGTCCACGTTCCGGGCCGCCCGCCCGATCGTCTGGATGAGCGAGGTCGCGCCGCGCAGGAACCCCTCCTTGTCGGCGTCGAGGATCGCCACCAGCGAGACCTCGGGCAGATCGAGGCCCTCGCGCAGCAGGTTGACGCCCACGAGCACGTCGTACTCGCCCAGGCGCAGCTCGCGGATGATCTGGATCCGCTCCAGTGTGTCGATCTCCGAGTGCAGGTAGCGGACCTTGAACCCCATCTCCAACAGGTAATCGGTGAGGTCCTCGGACATCTTCTTGGTCAGGGTCGTCACCAGCGTCCGCTCGTCGCGATCGACCCGGACGCGGATCTCGTTCATGAGGTCGTCGATCTGGTTGCGCGTCTCGCGCACCTCCACGTCGGGATCGATGATCCCGGTCGGCCGCACGATCTGCTCCACGATCCGCGGCGAGTGCGTGCGCTCGTACTCGCCCGGCGTCGCCGACACGAACACCATCTGCGGCGTGATCGAGAGGAACTCCGCGAAGGTCTGCGGCCGGTTGTCCAGCGCGCTGGGCAGGCGGAAGCCGTAGTCCACCAGCGTCTGCTTGCGCGACCGGTCGCCCTCGTGCATGCCCCCGATCTGCGGCACGGTCTGGTGAGACTCGTCGATGAAGCAGACGAAGTCATCCGGGAAGTAGTCGAGCAGGCAGTACGGCCGGTCACCGGCGTTGCGGCCGTCGAGGATGCGCGAGTAGTTCTCGATGCCCGAGCAGAAGCCCAGCTCGCGCAGCATCTCCATGTCGTACTGGGTGCGCTGGCGCAGCCGATGGGACTCCAGCAGCTTGCCCTCCTGCTCGAGCTCGGCGCAGCGCGCGTTGAGCTCGCGCCCGATCTCGGCGACCGCGTCCTCGATCATCCCCTCGCGGACGTTGTAGTGCGACGCGGGCCAGATGGCCACGTGCTCCAGATCATCCTCGATGAGCTCGCCGGTGACCGGATCGAAGTGCTGGAGGTGCTCGACCTCGTCGCCGAAGAGCACGATCCGGTACGCGGTCTCGGCGTAGGCGGGGAACACCTCGAGCGTCTCGCCGCGGACGCGGAACGTCCCCCGCGACAGCGCGGTGTCGTTGCGGGAGTACTGAATCGAGACGAGCTTCCGCAGCAGCTTGTCGCGGTCGATCATCTCGCCCTTGTTCAGGGTCTGGAGGTTCTCGTCGTAGACCTCCGGCGAGCCGAGGCCGAAGATGCACGACACGCTGGCCACGATGACCACGTCGCGCCGCGCGAACAGGCCGGCGGTGGCGGCGTGGCGGAGCCGGTCGATCTCCTGGTTGATGGCCGAGTCCTTCTCGATGTAGAGGTCCTTGGAGGGGACGTAGGCCTCAGGCTGGTAGTAGTCGTAGTAGGAGACGAAGTACTCGACCGAGTTGGCGGGGAAGTAGGTCCGGAACTCGTTGCAGAGCTGGGCGGCGAGCGTCTTGTTGTGGGCGATGATCAGCGATGGGCGCTGGACGGCCGCAATGGTCGCGGCCATCGTCATCGTCTTGCCGGTGCCCGTGGCCCCGAGCAGCGTCTGGAAGCGCTCGCCCTCCTCGATCCCGCGCGCCAGCGCGTCGACCGCGGCGGGCTGGTCGGCGGTAGGTGAGAAGGCGCTGTCGAGCTCGAAATTGGGCATGGTTCTTCCTCTATGAATCTAGCGGCCGCGCGGGACCGCTCCGGGGCCTCAGCGGCCAGTAATTGACCGCATTGACGAGCGTCTTGGCGCGCGGTCTCCGCGGATTCGGTGAGGCGGCGAACGTCAACTGCGGCTGTCGAATGGTGGGACGGACGGACGCGGCGACCCGACGTGCTCACTTTTTACGCATATGTTGGAAAAATCGCGCACGCGACTCGCCGCCCCCTCGCCCGCGCCTCCCGAGCCGCCGCGGCATCCCAACCGTCTCCTCGATCGCCGCCGTTGACGTTCGCCGAGGCTCCGTCGACGCCCGGGCGGGACCGGACCCCGCTCAGCTGATGCCGAGCGCGGACGCGTAGGTCCGCCGGTACTGGCCGCGCGCGGCGAGTACCCGCTGGACGTAGGCCCGGGTCTCGGGGAACGGAATGTCGCCGACGCGGAAGCGCTGCCCGTCGGCGTGCACCGACCTCACCCAGCTGTTGACGTTGGTCTCCCCGCCGTTGTAGGCGGCCAGGGCCAGGACGGTGTCCCCGTGGTACTCGTTGAGCAGGTAGCGCAGGTAGTAGCTGCCGTAGGCGATGTTCACCTGGGGGGTCGCGAGGTCGGCCGTGGTGAACGTGGTGGCGCCCGAGCGCTTGGCCAGGAAGGTCGCCGTCTCGGGCAGGAGCTGCATCAGCCCCACGGCCCCCGCCGACGAGGTGCGCGGATCGAACTTCGTCTCGGCGTAGATGACCGCGGCGACGAGCGCCGGGTCCAGGTGTTTGGCCGTCGCCTCGTGGCGGATCACCGACGAGTACTGGAGCGGGAGGCCCAGCGCGTTGACCGCGCGCTTGGCCAGCGGCAGGGCGAGCAGGAGCGCGACGACGATGCCCCCCAGCACGGCGACCCCCAGCACCCGCCTCCGGCGCCTGGCCACCGCGCGCCGGCGGGCGGCGCCACTGGTGCGCGGAGTCCGTCGGTGTGCGTGGGCGGTCACAGTCACGGTACTGACGAGGGTGCCGGGGGCAGCATGTCAAGGATTGCCGACAGCCTGTCGTGCAAATCACGCTCGCTGCCGTCGTTGACAACCGTGTACGTCGCACGCTGCGACTTTTCCTGCTGGCTGAGCTGCCGGGCGGCGCGCTCCGACAGCGCCTCGTGGCCGCGAGCGGCGGCGCGTTCGTGGCGAATCGCCTCGTCGGCGATCACCGCGATGGTGGCGTCAAAGCCGTGGTCGGAGCCCGACTCGAACAGCAGCGGGATCTCCACCACGGCGGCACGCGGCGGCGGCGCGGCGGCGTCGGCCTGCGCGCGGAAGGCGGCCACGCGCTCCCCCACCCGCGGCCACAACAACTGCTCCAGCCAGCCGCGCCCCTCGTCGGTGGCGAACGCAGCGCGGGCCAGCGCCGGGCGATCGACCCGGCCCTCGGAGATCACCCCGTCGCCGAACCGCTCGGCCACGGCGTCGCGGATCTCCGGCGACTCGTAGAGCTCGTGGACGACCTTGTCGGTGGACAGGCAGACCGCGCCCAGCCGCTCGAGCGCTCCAAGCGCGGTCGATTTTCCGGCGCCGATCCCGCCCGTGAGCCCGATCCAGGGGACCACGTCGCCAGGTGTCGTGCCTGCAGGCTTAGCTGCTGGGTGCGTCGCTGTCCGCGTCAGCGTCGGCCGCGGGCTCCTCGGGGGGAGCCTCGGCTACGGGCTCCTCGGGGGGAGCCTCGGCTACGGGCTCCTCGGAGGGAGCCTCGGCCTCGGGCTCGGCCACTGCCTCGGGCTCGACCGCTGCCTCGGGCTCAGGCTCGACCGCTGCCTCAGGCGCAGCCGCCGCTTCGGGCTCGGCCACTGCTTCGGGCTCGGCCGCCGCTTCGGGCTCGGCCACTGCTTCGGGCTCGGCCACTGCTTCGGGCTCGGCCACTGCTTCGGGCTCTGCCGCTGCCTCTGCCTCAGTCTCTGCCTCAGGCGAAGCCTCGACTGCGGCCTGCGCCGGAGCCTCGGGCACGCCGGCGTCAGGATCGACGGAGACGTCGGCCTCGGCGATCTCGCCGGGGTCGAGCACCTCGGTGGCAGCCGTGGAGCCCTCGTCCTCGCTGGAGGCGAACACGTCCTCGGACAGCCCGAGCTCGGGCACGTCATCGAAGCTGTCGCCCGAGGTCGGCGGCTCGATCGGCCGCACCGGGAGCACCTGCCCCTCGACGCGCTTGATCGAGAGCGACAGACGGCGGCGCTCGGAATCGATCTCAAGGATCTTCACGCGCACCGGATCGCCGGGCTGGATGATCTCGCGCGGGTTGTCGACGTGGTGCTGGGCCAACTCGGAGATGTGCACCAGGCCCTCGACGCCGTCCAGGATCTCGACGAAGGCGCCAAAGGTGACGACCTTGGTGACGTTGCCCTCGAGCTCGTCGCCGATGTTGTAGGTGTCGACAACGCGCTGCCACGGGTCCTCCTGGGTCTGCTTGAGACCCAGCGAGATCCGCTGGCGCTGGCGGTCGATGTCCAGGACCTTGACCGACACGGTGTCGCCGATGCTGAGGATCTCCGACGGATGGTTGACGTGACTCCACGACAGCTCGGAGATGTGGATGAGGCCGTCGATCCCGTCGAGGTCGACGAAGGCGCCGAAGTCGACGATGTTGGAGATCGTGCCCTCGACGATCTGACCGGGCTGCAGCCTGTCCAGGATGCGCTCGCGGTCCTCCTTGCGCTGCTCCTCGAGCACCGCCCGGCGCGACAGCACGACGTTGTTGCGCGAGCGGTTGAGCTCGATGACCTTGCATTCGATCGTCTGGCCCATGTACTCGTCGAGGTTGGGCACGCGGCGAATGTCGACCAGCGACGCCGGCAGGAAGCCGCGCACGCCCAGGTCGATGATCAGCCCGCCCTTGACGACCTCGATCACTCCGCCCTCGACCGGCTCGCCCGACTCGGCGGCGGCTTCGATGCGCCGCCAGGCCTTCTCGAAGCGCGCCCGCTTCTTGGAGAGGATGAGGCGGCCGTCCTGGTCCTCCTTGGTGAGGACCAGCGCGTCGACCTCCTCGCCGAGGGACACCTCGTCGGACGGGTCAACGGACTTGCGGATCGAGAGCTCGCCGACGGGGATGACCCCTTCGGACTTGTAGCCGATATCGACCAGGACCTCGTCGTTGTCGATCCGGACGACGTGGCCGGTGACGACATCACCCTCCGCGAACGGGTGCAGGGTGGCGTCATAGTTCGGGACGATCTGACCGTCGATCTCGAGCAGAAGGCCGTCGGAGCCTTCGACCACCTTCGCGTTGGCGAGGGGCAGATCGGCGTCGGTGGGAGGCGTCAAGGTTGAAGTTGAAGACATGGGTTATCGGAGGATAGCCGCCTTGTAGCGCCTGTGCGGCCTCTACAGCGCCTCGCCGTATCTATCATCGGCGCGGCAATGCCCACGCGCGCCACCAAACGCGGCATCGAGCGGACACCGCTGGACCGCGACTGCGACGTCCTCATCTGCGGCGCCAGCTTCGCCGGCCTGGCGGTGGCCCGGGAGCTCGCCGGGAGCGGGGCCGACGTGATGGTGATCGATCGCTACGAGATCGGCGAGCGCCAGACCTCGGCCTGCGGTATTCCCACCACGTGGCTGACCGCGCTGCACCTGGAGGAGGCGCTCCGGCAGACCTTCCCTGAGCTCGTCATCCACACGCCGCACGCCACCGTCCGCTACGACCTGCCGTGGTCCTTCTCGACCTTTGACTACCGGACCCTGTGCGGACTGCTGTGGGATCAGCTCCCGCCTACCCAGTTCGCCTTCGAGACCGCCAAGGTCGAGCGTCGTGAGGGCTCAACCGCGGTGGTGACCGATCGGGGCACGATCCGAGCCGGTCTGATCGTCGACGCGCTGGGCTGGCGGCGCGTCCTCGGTACCGGGGCCAACATCCAGCCCCCTGACGCGCTCCTGTCCCGCGGCCTCGAGGTGCATCCGTTCGGGGGCGGCGCCGAGCTGGAGGTGTGGATCGACCGCAGCTATGTGCCCGCCGGGTACGGCTGGAGCTTCCCCGCGGGCGAGGAGCTGCGGATCGGCGTCGGGTCCTTCGACCCCCGGTTTCACGTGCGCGAGCCCACCGTGCGCCTGGCCGAGGACCTCCACGCCGACACCGTCCGCTATCAGGGCAACTGGATCCCCCATGCCCTGCGCCCGGCCACCGACGGCGGCATGTTCTGCGTCGGAGACTCCGCCGGCCACTGCCTGCCGTTGACCGCGGAGGGCATCCGCACCGCGCTGTACTTCGGGCTGGCCTGCGGCCGGGAGCTCACGCGGGTGGTCAGAGGAGAGCAGACCCGCGAGCACGCGCTGGCGCGCTACCACCGGTTCTCCGCCAGCCATGCCGTCCCGTTCCAGTGGATGCTGCGGGTGCAGCGGCTGGTGCCCCGCGTGGCACCGCGGCTGCTGGCACCGGCCCTGCACGCCATGGCGGCCAAGCGCTTCGTCGACTGGTCCTTCGGCCACTACCTCAACATTGCCCACCCGTCGTTTGCCGCCTCGGGAGGCGCGCCGGCGCGCGCCGCGGCGCGCGCCGTGCTCAGCGCCGCCTGAGCCCCGGGCCGCGTCACGGTCAGCGCGGGCGTAGGATCGGCCGCTTCTCACCCCTACGAGGAGGGTTCTCCATGCCGCAACCGACGGCACACTTTCGCCTGAGCGCGATGGTCGCCGCCGCCATCGCCGCGCTGGCGCTGGCTGCGTTCGTGACCGCCGCACCGACCTACGCCAAGACGGCGCATGCGTCGGGCAAGACCGTGCACGTCATCGAGCACGCCAAGACCGACACCGAGGTCCCGGTCGCCGGGGGCAAGGACGTCAAGGGCAACATCCTGACCTTCAACAACCCGGTGTTCGACACCGCCAACAAGAAGCAGGTCGGCCACGACGAGGGCTTCTGCGAGCGTCTGCAGGTCAAGCTCGGCATCTGGGAGTGCCTGTGGACGACGTTCCTCAAGGGCGGCCAGATCACCGTGCAGGGCCCGTACTACGACACGCGCAACAGCACCCTGTCGATCACCGGCGGGACGGGCGCCTACGAGGGCGTGCGGGGTCAGATGCAGCTCAACTCGCGCAACGGCGGCACGGAGTACGACTTCATCTTCCACCTGATGTAGGCCGATCGGCTGTCGGGGCTCCGCACCCGCGCGGGTGCGGGGCACCCGCCCCACTACTTGGCCGATAGCCAGTCCGTGCCGATGCCGGCGTCGACGGCCAGGGGCGGATCGAGCTCGTAGGCGTTGGCCATCTCGCGCACCGCGATGGCCTCGATGCGCTCGGCCTCGTCGGCCGGTCCCTCGAACAGCAGCTCGTCGTGGATCTGCAGCACGAGCTTGGAGCGGAGGTCGGCCTCGGCCAGCGCCCGGTCGCAGCGCACCATCGCCATCTTCATGATGTCCGCGGCGGTCCCCTGGATGACCATGTTGACCGCGAAGCGCTCGCCCTGCTTGCGCAGGTCCCAGCGCCGGGAGCGCAGCTCGGGCACCTGGCGGCGGCGACCGAACAGGGTCGAGACGTAACCGTGCTCGGCCCCTTGCTCGATCGTCTCCTCGATGAAGCGCTTGACCGCGGGGAACCCGGCCATGTAGCGCTCGATGAACTCGGCGGCCTCCTCCTGGGGGATGTCCAGGCGGTCGGCCATGCCATAGGCCGACAGGCCGTAGACGATCCCGTAGTTGATCATCTTGGACTTCGAGCGCATCCCCGGGTCGATCTGCTCGGGGGTGACGTTGAAGACGCGGCACGCAGTCGCCGTGTGGACGTCCTCGCCGCGGCGGAAGATCTCCTTGAGCACGTCCTCGCCGGCGATGTGGGCCAACAGCCGCAGCTCGACCTGGGAGTAGTCGGCGGAGACGAGCAGGTTCCCGGCGTCGGCGACGAAGCAGGCCCGGATCTCGCGGCCGAGCGGCGTGCGGATCGGAATGTTCTGGAGGTTGGGGTTGTTGGACGACAGCCGTCCGGTGGTGGCGGCGGTCTGGTTGAAGGTCGTGTGTAGGCGGCTGTTGTCATCGACGAGCAGCGGCAGCGCGTCCAGGTAGGTCTGGGCGAGCTTGGTCAGCTCCCGCCAGCGCTCGATCTTGGGGATGATCTCGTGCTCGGCGCGGATCGCCTGGAGCACGCGGGCGTCGGTGGAGTACCCCGTCTTGCCGCGTCGCCCGCGCGAGAGGCCGAGCTTGCCGAACAGGATCTCCTCCAGCTGCTTAGGCGAGCCGAGGGTGAACTCCTCGCCCGCGAGCTCAAAGATCTCTGACTCCAGCCCGTCGGCCTCGGCCTTGACGCGCTCGGAGATCTCCTTGATCTGCGCGGTGTCGAGCTTGACCCCGACCTGCTCCATCTCGCGCAGGATCCGCACGATGGGCAGCTCGACGTCGGTGAGCAGATCAGTCAGGCCGCGACCCCGGAGCTCCTCGCGCTGCCACGCGGCCAGCGCCTGGCACAGGACCGCGTCGGCGCCGGTCTCATCCCCCACGTCGGCGGCCAGGCCCCGGTCCTCGCAGAGCTCACGGAACGGGTAGGCGCGCGCTGCCGGCTCGAGCAGGTAGGCGGCGACCTCGGTGTCGTGGACGAGGTTCTCCGGCACCAGGCCCAGCGACTTGGCGTCGTGCGCCACGACCGGGCGGCTGCCGAGCGCCGTGACGAGCTGGGACGGGTCGGGGACGGTGCCGACCACGACCTCCTTGGTCTCATCGATGTAGACCCCGAAGCGCCACTCGTTCTCGTTCTCGGCGAATAGCGCGCCCTCGGGCACCAGCGGCGGCCGCACGGCGACGGTCGCCTCGGCCCGGGCCAGGCGCTCGACGTCCTTCAGGGTCCCCTTGCGCAGCCGGGCGCCAATGGTGTGCTCGGCGGTCGGCGCCGGCGCCGCGGCGTCGGCGGAGCCCAGCGCCTCCTCGAGCCGGCGCAGGGGCTCACGGAGCTCGAACTCGCGGAAGACCTCGCGCAGCCGTGACCGGTCCGGAGGCTGAGAGACGAACTCGGCGACGTCGAGCCCGTCGAGCGGGATGTCGCGCTTGGCGGTGGCCAGGTGCTTGGACACCCGGGCATCGTCGGAGTGGTTGGTGAGGTTCTCCTTGCGCTTGGCGCCGCTGATCTCGTCGATGCTGTCGAGCACGTTCTCCAGCGAGCCGAACCGCTGCAGCAGGTCGGCGGCGGTCTTGTCGCCGATGCCCGGGACTCCGGGGATGTTGTCCGAGGTGTCGCCCTTGAGGCCGATGAAATCCGGCACGAGCTCCGGCGGGATCCCGTAGCGGTCGATCACGCCCTGGCGGTCATAGACCTTGGTGTCGGTGATGCCGCGCGAGGTGGTCATGATCTGGACCTGCTCGTCGACGAGCTGATAGGCGTCGCGGTCCCCGGTGACGACCATGACCTCGATCGGCGGGTCCTGGGTCTTGGCCACCTCGGCCAGGGAGGCGATGACGTCGTCGGCCTCGTAGCCGTCCACCTTGATGTTGCGGTACCCGAAGGCGTCGACCAGCGGCTCCAGGTGCGGCCACTGCTCCTTGAGCAGGTCCGGGCGGCTCGAGCGCTGCGCCTTGTACTCCGAGTACACCTCCTTGCGGCCGCTGGACCCCGCGTCCCACACGACGACGGTGGACTTGGGGCCATAGTCGGTGAGGATCTTCACCAGCATCGAGGCGAACCCGAAGATGGCGTTGGTGGGCACGCCGGTGGAGGTGGCGATCGACTCGGGCAGGGCGAAGAACGCACGGTAGGCCAGGCTGTTGCCGTCGATCAGGAAGAGCTCGTCCGCCATCCATCCTCAGGCTATCTCGCCCACCGGTGCGATCCCGTGCCCGTGGGCGGCCCGGGGCGTAGGATGCCCCAACCATGGCCCCCGCCGGCGACGCGTCCTCCGCCTCCAGCCCCAGCGCGCAGTACAGCCTGACGCTGCGGGTCGAGATCGATCACCTGCCCGGGATGCTGGGCAAGGTCGCCTCGGCGATCGGCGAGGCCGGGGGGACGATCGGCGCGGTGGACCTCGTGACCGTCGAAGGACCGCACACCATCCGCGACATCACCGTGGAGACCGGCGACGCGGCCGACTGGCCCCGGCTGACCGACGCCGTCAACTCGGTTCCCGGCGCACGGGTCCTGGACACCACCGACCGCACGTTCATGGTGCACATGGGCGGGAAGATCGAGGTGGCCAACAAGCACCCGCTCAAGACCCGCGACGACCTCTCGATGGCCTACACGCCCGGCGTGGCGCGGGTGTGCACGGCGATCCGCAACGACCCCGACAAGGCCTTCCAGTACACCATCAAGCGCAACTCGGTGGCCGTCGTCTCCGACGGCACCGCGGTGCTGGGGCTGGGCGACATCGGCCCGCGCGCGGCGATGCCGGTGATGGAGGGCAAGGCGATGCTGTTCAAGGAGTTCGCGGGAGTCGACGCCTTCCCGATCTGCCTGGACACCACCGACGTGGACGAGATCGTGGCGGTGGTCAAGGCGATCGCCCCCGGCTTCGGCGGCATCAACCTCGAGGACATCTCGGCGCCCCGGTGCTTCGAGATCGAGTCGCGGCTGCAGTCAGAGCTGGACATCCCGGTGTTCCATGACGATCAGCACGGGACCGCCGTGGTCGTCCTCGCGGCGCTCCTGAACGCGCTGACGCTCACCGGGCAGCGGATCGGCGACATTCGCGTCGTGGTGGTGGGGCTCGGCGCCGCCGGCGTCGCCGTGACCGACATCCTGCTGGCCGCGGGAGTGCGACATCTCATCGGCTGCGACTCGCGCGGGGCGGTCCACACCGAGCGCGAGGACTACCTCAACGGCAGCATGACTTCGATCAAGCGCTCGCTGGCCGAGCGGACCAACGCCGAGCGCCGCTCGGGAGCTCCGGCGGACGTGGTCGAGGGTGCGGATCTATTCATCGGGCTCAGCGGCGCTCGGGTACTGCCCGCCGCCGCGCTGCAGCGCATGAACCCCGACCCGATCGTGTTCGCGATGGCCAACCCCGATCCCGAGGTCTCGCCGGAGGAGGCGCTGCCCCATGTGCGGATCCTGGCCACCGGCCGGTCGGACTACCCCAACCAGATCAACAACGTGCTCTGCTTCCCCGGGATCTTCCGCGGGGCTCTGGACGTGCGGGCCGCGCACATCACCGAGACGATGAAGACCGCCGCGGCCCGGGCGATCGCCGACATCGTCTCCGGTGACGAGTTGCGCGAGGACTACATCATCCCCTCGGTGTTCAACCGGGAGGTGGCCCCGGCGGTGGCCGCCGCCGTGGCCGACGAGGCGCGCGACAGCGGGGTGGCCGATCCGCACGTCGAGCACGGGTTCGCCGCCACCGAGGAGTTGCTGCAGGGGCGCTGACGCGCGTCGTGTCAGCCGGCCGCAGACGTATCGTCGCCGGCAGGTGGCGTGTCGTCACCCGCGGGCGGGATATCGCTCAGGGCGGGGCCGAGGGACTCGGGCGGGTCGTCGGCGGACACGGGACCGAGGGCGGGGATGCCGAGGGGCCGGCGGGTGCCCGGGTTGGGCAGCGCGCCCTCGACCTTCCACGTCGAGCCCGGCCGCGCGGGCAGCAGCAGCACGATCAAAAACCCCAGTGCCGAGAGGATGAGCCCGAAGAACAGGCCGACCCGCTCGCCGTAGCCCTTGCGCTCCGCCAGCCACGCGGAGGCGGCGGCCGAGACCAGCCAGATGAACAGCAGATACAGCGCGGCGGCGCCGATGGTGGCGAGCAGGAACATCAGGTCCCCAGGTAGGCGCGCTGGACCTCAGGGTCGTCGCGCAGCAGGTCGGAGTCGTTGGCCAGCACGACGCGGCCCGTCTCCAGGACGTAGCCGCGCTTGGAGACGTCGAGCGCGTAGTTGGCGTTCTGCTCGACGAGCAGGATGGTCACGCCGGACTTGTTGATCTCGCCGATCGTCTCGTAGATGCGCTGGACGAGGATCGGAGCGATGCCCATCGAGGGCTCGTCGAGCATGAGCAGCTTGGGCCGGGCCATGAGCGCGCGGCCGATGGCCAGCATCTGCTGCTCGCCGCCCGACATGGTCCCCGCCTTCTGCTTCTCGCGCTCGTGCAGGCGCGGGAACAGCGCGAACACCCGGTCCATGTCGGCGGCGACCTCTGAGCCGCGACGGTGGTAGGCGCCGAGGTCGAGGTTCTCGCGGACCGTCATGCGGGGGAAGCAGTGGCGGCCCTCGGGAGCCAGGGCGATGCCATAGCTGACGATCTCGTGCGCGGGCACGCGCGTGATGTCCTGGCCGCCGAAGCTCACGCGCCCCGCGCTGGCGGGGGTGAGCCCGGAGATGGAGCGCAGCGTGGTGGACTTGCCGGCGCCATTGGAGCCGATGAGGGTGACGACCTCCCCCTCCTCCACCTCGAGGGAGACGCCCCTGAGCGCCTCGATCGCCCCGTAGTGGGTGTGGATGTCCTGGACCTCGAGCAGGGCCATGACGGTCAGATGAGCTCGGGGTGGGTGGGCATCATTTGCCGAGGTAGGCCTCGATCACCCGCGGGTCCTCCCGCACCTCGGCGGGCTCGCCCTCGGAGATCTTCTCGCCGTGGTCCAGGACCCACAGACGCTCGGACACGCCCATGACGACCTTCATGTCGTGCTCGATGAGGAGGATCGTCAGGTGGAGGTCATCGCGGAGCTGGCGCATGAAGTCGGTGAGCTGGCCCGACTCCTGCGGGTTCATGCCGGCCGTCGGTTCATCGAGCAGCAGCAGCGTGGGGTTGGACGCCAGCGCGCGGGCGATCTCGACGCGGCGCTGGTCGCCGTAGGAGAGTTGGGTCGAGAGCTGGTCCATGGCGGTCTTGCGCAGCCCGACGTAGTCCAGGAGCTCCTGGGCGCGCTCGCGTGTCTGACGCTCCTCGCGCCGCACGCGCGGCAGGCGCAGGATGGACCCGACGAGCCCCGCCCGCATCTGGGAGTGGCGGCCGATCATGACGTTCTCCACCGCGGTCATCGCGCCGAACAGGCGAATGTTCTGAAACGTGCGGGCGACCCCGAGGGCGGTGATGCGGTCCGGGCGCATGCGCGTGATCTCGCGCTGGCCGAGGAGAATCCGCCCCATCGAGGGCTTGTACAGGCCGGTGAGCATGTTGAACAGCGTCGTCTTGCCGGCGCCGTTGGGGCCGATGAGCGAGACGATCGACTGCGCCGGAACGTCGAGCGAGACGTCGTTGACGGCGACAAGGCCGCCGAAGATCTTCGAGACCCGTTCCACGCTGAGCGCCACGGTGGCCGGGGCGGGCGGGGTGCTTTCGGGGGCCACGGCGCTCACGGCGCGGTGCTCTCCACCAACTGGGCGTCCTCGGCGGCGATCTCGGAGGTCAGCTCGAGCTTGCGCCGGCGCTCGGGGATCAGGCCCTGCGGGCGCAACAGCATCACCAGCACGAGCAGGAAGCCGAAGATGCCGTACTCGATCTCGGTCATGGAGAAGTTGAGCCCCAGCTTCTGGGGCAGGTCGTTGAGCACGTCGGGGATGAGCCAGTTGTTGATGTAGCCGAGCAGCATCCCGCCCAACAGCGCTCCCCAGATCGAGCCCAGCCCGCCGATGATGACCATGGCCAGGATGAAGATGGAGAAGCCGAACTGGAACTGTCCCGCGTTGACCGTCGTGTAGTAGGTGCCCAGGAATGCCCCGGACACGCCGCCGAACATCGCACCGATGGCGTAGGCCGAGAGCTTGGTCCGCACCGACGGGATCCCCATCGATACCGCCGCCACTTCGTCCTCGCGCAGCGCCACCCAGGCGCGGCCCACGCGGGAGTCGCGCAGGCGCACGTTGACCACCACCACGATGAGCACGATGGCGAAGATGAGCCAATACCAGGGTCTGAGGTTGAGCAGGTTGAACTGGCCGATCCCCGGGAAATACGGCGCGTCCACGGCGCTGATGCCGAGGTTGCCCGCGGTGAGCGTCATGCCGCCTCCGATCTGGACGCTCTGCCCGTTGACGGCGACCACGCCGATGATCTCCCCGAAGGCCAGGGTCACGATGGCGATGTAGTCACCCCGCAACCGGAGCGTCGGGAGGCCGATGATCATGCCCGCGATACCGCAGACGATTGCCGCGGCTATCAGGATGAGGATGAAGTTGAGGTGGATGCCCTGCTCGGTGGCCGCGACGCCGTGCACTCCGACGTGGACCCTGGCCTTGAAGAAGAAGTCCGAGCCGAACCACCCCAGGGAGTAGGCGCCGAGGGCGTAGAAGGCCACGTAGCCGAGGTCGAGCAGGCCGGCGAAGCCGACGACGATGTTGAGCCCCAGTGACATGACGGCGAAGGCGAGCGCGATGATGGTCGCGTTCATGAACCCGCTGTTATTGCTGAACAGGAACGGCAGCAGGATCCCGATCACGACCAGCGCACCGGCCAGGGCGCGCCCGGACCATGGCGGCAGCCGGCGCGCGATCCCGGCGCGCCACTCCCTCAGCTGTGCGCGCAGCTCGCCGAAGCCGTCGGTAGGGCCGGACGCGCTCATCCGGCCTCCCTCGTCTCCTCACCCAGCAGGCCTCGCGGGCGCAGGATCATGATGATGATCAGGTAGCCGAACACGACCGCCTCCGTCCACTGCGGGCCCATGCGGGCGTCCGATAGCGCCTGGATGACCCCGATGATGAGTCCGCCCAGGACGGCGCCGCTCACATTTCCGATGCCGCCCATGACCGCGGCGGTGAACGCGATGAGGCCGGCCTTGAAGCCCTGGAAGTACCAGACGTTGGTCTCATACAGCGCATAGACGAGGCCCGCGGCGCCGGCCAGCATCCCGCCGAGCAGGAAGGTCAGCGAGATCGTCTGGTTGACGTTGATGCCCATCAGCCGCGCCGCCTCGGGATCCTGGGCGGTCGCGCGCATGGCCTTGCCGGCGCGCGTCCTGGAGATGAACCCGCCCAGCGCGAACACGAGCGGGATCATCACCGCCAGTGCCAGCAGGTAGCCGCGGACGATCGGCACCCCGAAGATGTTGAACACCGTCTGACCCTGGTGGATGAGGTCGTTGACGCCGAACGGCGAGCCGCCGTTCCACAGCAGCCCGACGTTCTGCAGGATGAACGAGAAGCCGACGGCGGTGATCAGCGGGGCTAACTTCGGCGCCGCTCGCAGGGGCCGGTAGGCGACGCGCTCGATCAGGACGTTGAGCGAGCCGCACACGAGCATCGAGACGATGAGCGTCAGGACGAGGCCCCCGATCAGGCCCGCCGGGCCGGTGCTGAGCCCCAGACCCAGCGTGGCCCAGAGACCGACAGAGGTCATCGAGCCGATCATGAACACGTCGCCGTGGGCGAAGTTGATGAGCTCGATGATCCCGTAGACGAGCGTGTAGCCGATCGCGATCAGGGCCCAGATCGCTCCGTTGGACAGGCCCTGGGCGAAGTTGAAGCCCAGCCGGGAGAGATCGTGGTGCACGACGGCGTGACCGGCGACGACGCCGGCCTGATAGCCGTGGGTGAGGTCGCGGATGCCGTAGTAGATCGGCAGCGCCAGCAGCGCGACGATCAGGCCCCAGCGGCCCGAGGCCCGTCGGACCGCGGCCAGCGGGCGGGCCGCCGGTGCCGGCAGGGTAGGCGTGACCGAATGCGCTTCCACGGCTGTGAGCGAAGCATATGGAGAGGGGGCGCTGGAAAGCGCCCCCTCTCGCACAGGCTTCCTACTTGGCGCTGACCGTCTTGGTCGGCGTGATGACCTTGTAGAACACCGGGTCGCCGTTGGCTCCGACCTTGTAGAGGCCGTAGGACTTCAGCGTGGTGTCCCCGTTCTTGTCGAACCCGTAGGTGCCGAGCACCGAGTTGCGGCTCGTCGTACCGAACAGAGCGCTGAGCACGGCGGCCTTGTCGTTGCCCTTGGCGCCCAGCTTGGCGATCGTCTGCAGCCCCAGCTTCATGACCTCATAGCCATAGATGGCGTACGGGTCCGGGTTGGCCGACCCGTACTTGGCCTTGTAGGCGGCGAGGAAGTCCTTGCCGCCCGGGTAGGCCGCGAGGTCCTGGGTCGCCACGGTGCACTGCATCAGCGGATCGATGGCGGCCGGGACGCCGCCCGCCTTCTGCGAGGTGTAGGAACTGGTGCAGACGCCGTCGGGACCGAAGATCTTGGCCTTCGGAAGCGCCGCGTGGACGTCCTTGGTGATCTGCACCGCGCCGTTGGAGACGATGCCCGAGAAGAAGAAGCAATCCGCGCCCTGGCCCTGGATGGTCGAGGCGTAGGAGCGGAAGTTCGGCGACGTCGGGTCGATGCCGGTGTTAGAGGTGATCGTCACCCCGTAGAAGCCCTTCTCCAGGTTCAGCAGGGTGGCCAGGCCGGCGCCGTAGGCCTCCTTGTCGTTGGCCACGGCCACCTTGGTGCAGCCCGCCTGCTTCATGGCGATCAGGTCAGCGGCCGCCTGGATGGAGTCGATCGGCACGATGCGCAGGTAGTTGCGCTTGCCGGTGGGGTAGTACTTCTCCGGCTCACCGGGAGCCGAGCCGGGCAGGTTGGTGGTCAGGCCGACATAGGTGTTGGCGGGGCTGACCATCGGGACCCCGGCCTGGTTGAGGATCGGAATCGAGACCTCGGACGCGCCCGAGTTGAACTCGCCGATGTAGTAGACGGCCTTGGGATCACCCGCCACCTTGCGCGCGTTGGCTGCTGTCTGGCCCGGGTCCCATTTGCCCGCCGCGGCGGTGGAGTCGTCAAGCGACTGGTAGTTGACGTTGAAGTTGCCGGCCTTGTTGCCCGCCTGCGAGAGCGCGAGCTTGATGCCGTTGACCATCGGGTCGGTCTGGGCGGTCGAGGCTCCCTGCAGCGGCAGGCTGGAATAGATGTCGACGGTGTTGCCACCGCCTCCGCTGGAGCTCGACGAGCCGCTGCTCGGCGGAGCGCCGGCGGCGGCGCTGCTGCTGCTCGAGCTGTTGCTGCTGCCACATGCAGCCAACAGGAGCAGCGATCCCACGATCAGGCATACGCTGATCGCCTTTGCGCGAACACTCATGAAAAGTCGTCCTCCTCGTGGTCGACCGGGCTGTCAATGCCCTCGATTGGCGGGAGAGTAGTCGCGCGCTCGGATCCCAACAACCTCGAGAGCGTGGTTTGGCGACCGCGCGCCGCCCCCTTAACAGAAACTAAACCCCTCGAGGCGGCGGCGCAACACCCGTCAGCTCGCGGGACCCGCGACCAGCACACCGCCACGGGGGCGGCCGAAGATGAACGGCGCCAGCGTGGTGTCGCCCGAGGAGATCGAGTAGGTCCCCAGGACCGACTGGCGGTTATGCAGCGTGCGGTAGTCGGCGACGACGGTGGCACGGCTGCCGGCTCCCGTGCCCGCCTGCTTGAGGACGGCGAGCACGGAGGACATGGCCTCATAGCCGAAGATCGCCTGCGGCACGGGCGCATGGTGGTAGGCGGTGCGGAAGGCGGTGATGAACTGCCGCCCGGCCGGGGTGAGCGTCGCGGCGGTGAACCCCGGCGAGGACACGTACAGGTTTCTCTGCGCGGCCGCGCTCAGGCCGGCGACGAACGCGTCGTCATAGAGCGCAGAGGGAGCGAAGAGCTTGGCGGAGCCGGCGGCGGCCGCCTGATCGAGCGCCCGGGTGGCCCTCGTGGTGTTGTTGGCCCCGTAGAAGACGGCATCAGCACTCGCGGCGCCAGCGACGATGCTCAGCCCCTGCTTGACAGCATCGGCACGTACCTCGGAGGTGATCGTGGCGCCGTAGGGCATACCGTCATCGGCGACGTAGAGCTTGGTCAGGCCCAACGAGTGCATTTCGGCAGTGATGGCCGCGGCCTCCTGCTCGGTGCTCGGCACCACGCGTGCGAAGGTCTCGTGGTAGGTCGAGCGCGAGGGGTAGAAGGTGGAGGGCGAGCCGCTCACCTCGGGCACCGCCTGAGTCAGATAGGCCGCGGTGTCGGTGGGGCTGACCTGGAGCAGGCCGAGCTCGTTGGTGATCGGGACCGAGTCCTGCGACGTCCCCGGGCCGATCTCGCCCAGGTAGGCGATCGCGGTGGAGTTCTGGACCGCGCGGCGCGCGTTGTCGGAGATCTCCTTGCCGTTGAGCCTGACGAGCCGAACCGTGAACTGTCCGACCTTTCCCCCCGCCTGCTGGAAGGCAAGCTGCTCGGCGTCGAGCACGTCAGCGGCGGTCTGGCCGCCGGCGGCCCCCGGAGGCTGGCTGGCGTAGATCGTCAGCACCCTGCCCGCGACCGTCACGGCGGAGTTGGTCTGCGCGGCGCAGCCGGCCAGCGCCAGCGCCAGCGCCAGCAGCCCGCACGCGATCGCCGCGCGCGGGCGGTGCAGCGACGCGCCCAGCATCGAACCCGGGATTAGTCCCGCCGGCCGGGCAGGTACGGGAGCAGGTTGCGGATGCCGATCGCGATCAGGACCATCACGATGGCGATCATGATCGCGTCCAGGCCGCTGACGTTCAGCGACCAGACGACGATCCAGATGCAGAGCCCGGCGGTGGCGGTGAGGATCAAGCCCATGGGATCGCAGATCCTAACCGAGCGGGGTCTCAGACAGCGCTGCCGAGAAGCCTGCCATCAGCTCGCGAACCGCAGCCGCGGGGTCTGAGGCCTCCCCCGCGGCGCGCACGAGCCGGGTGCCCACGATGACGCCGTCGGCGCCGGCCTGGGCCGCCGCCGACGCCTGCTCCGGGGTGGAGATGCCGAATCCGACCGCGACGGGCACGTTGGTGTGAGAGGCGGCGCGGGCGACGATGGCGGCCAGGCCGCCGGCCATCTCGCCGCGCTCGCCGGTGGTCCCGGTCACCGACACCGCGTAGAGGAATCCACTGGCCCCCGCGCCGATCCGTTCCAGCCGCTCGGCCGGCGTGGTGGGAGCGACGAGCGGGACGAAGGCCAGCCCGCGCCGGCGGCAGGCCGGGCGCATCTCGGTGGCCTCCTCGAGGGGCAGATCGGGAACGATGAGCCCGCTGACGCGCGCGGCGACGAGCGCGTCGAGAAAGCGCTCCAGCCCGTGGGAGAGGATGGGGTTGGCGTAGCACATGAGCACCACGGGAACCCGGTCGGCGATGTCACGCGCCACTTCGAGCACCGCGGAGAGGGTGGCGGGCGGGGAGGTATTCAGGGCCGCGGTGGCGGCGGCATGGATCACCGGGCCGTCGGCGAGCGGGTCTGAGAACGGCACGCCCAGCTCGATCAGATCGGCGCCCCCGTCGGCGTAGGCCAGCCCGATGGCGCGCGAGGTCTCCAAATCGGGGTAGCCGCCCATCAGGTAGGGCATCAGCGCCGCCCGCCGGCCGTCGGCGCGGGCCCGCGCAAATGCCTCGGCGATGGTCTCGATCCCGGTCGGAGTCCCCATCGTCGTCACGCGGGCACCGCCGCAGCGGCGCACATCAGCGGTCGCCCCGGGCCCGGAGCGCCTCGAGCGCCTCGAGCGCCTCGGCGAGGTCCTTGTCGCCCCGGCCCGAGAGGCAGATGAGGTCGAGCTCGGAGTCGGGGTGCGCCAGCGCCCAGGCAATCGCGTGGGAGCTCTCGAGCGCCGGGATGATGCCCTCCAGCCGGGCGGTGCGCTCGAACGCGTCGAGCGCCTGCGCGTCGGTGATCGCCAGATACTGGGCGCGGCCCTGGTCGCGCAGCCACGCGTGCTCAGGGCCCGAGCCCGGGTAGTCCAGGCCGGCCGAGATCGAGTGCGCCTCGAGGATCTGGCCGTCCTCGTCCTGCATGATCGCCGAGAAGGCGCCGTGGAGAACCCCGGGGAGCCCGGCAACGGTGAGCGGCGCGCCGTGGCGGCCGGTGTCGATCCCCTCCCCCGCCGCCTCGACGCCGATCAGCCGCACGTCCTCGTCGGCCACGAAGGGGACGAAGACACCGATCGAGTTCGAGCCGCCGCCGACGCAGGCGATCACCCGATCGGGCAGGCGTCCGGCGGCCTGGAGGATCTGCGCGCGCGCCTCGTCGCCGATGACGCGCTGCAGGTCGCGCACCATCGCCGGGTAGGGCGCCGGGCCCACGCACGACCCGATGATGTAGTGGGTGCTGTCCACGTGCGTGACCCAGTCCCGGATGGCGGCCGAGACGGCCTCCTTGAGCGTGCGGGCGCCGTCGCGCACGGGCTCGACGCGCGCCCCCAGCAGGCCCATCCGCTCGACGTTGGGCTTCTGGCGGCGCATGTCCTCGGTGCCCATGTAGACGATGCACTCGAGATCGAGCAACGCGCAGGCGGTGGCTGCGGCCACCCCGTGCTGCCCGGCGCCGGTCTCGGCGATGATCCGGCGCTTGCCCATCCGCGTGGCCAGCAGCGCCTGGCCGAGGGCGTTGTTGATCTTGTGCGCGCCGGTGTGGTTGAGGTCCTCGCGCTTGAGATAGATCGGATGGCCGACGACCTGCGAGAGGCGGCGCGCGAGATACAGCGGGGACGGCCGGCCCACGTAATCGCGCAGCAACCCGTCGAGCTCGGAGCCGAACATCGGATCGTGGCGGGCGCCGACCCACGCCAGTTCGAGCTCGGCCAGCGCCGGCATCAGCGTCTCGGGCACGTACTGGCCGCCGTAGGGGCCGAAGCGATGCTCGACGACGCTCATATGTGCGCACCCGGCGTCGAGGTCATCGTGCTGGCGGCCACCGCCTCGGCGAAGGCCTCGAGCTTGCCGTGGTCCTTGCGACCGGGGGCGGACTCGACGCCACTGGCGACGTCGACCGCGTACGGCCGCACCGCGGCGATGGCCTCCCCGACGTTGTCGGCGGTCAGCCCGCCCGAGAGGATCATCGATATGTCGCGCGGATGCGAGCGCGCCAGATCCCAGGAGAAGGTCTCGCCGGTCCCGCCGGGCACGCCCTTGCGGTAGCTGTCGAGCAGGTGGAAGTCGGTGTGGAACGCGGTGAGCGCCTGGATATCGGCGCCACTGCGCACGCGAGCGGCCTTGATCACCCGGCATCCGGTCCGCCGCGCCGCCTCACGGCAGAAGATGGGCCCCTCGTCCCCATGGAACTGGAGCATGGTCAATCCGATCTCGTCGGCGGCGCGTGTCACCTCATCCAGGGTGGGATTGACGAAGACGCCCGCGATCTGGGCATGGCGACGGTGAGTCGCGGCGATCTGGGCGGCAACCGCGGGGCGGCAGCGCCGCGGCGAGCCCGGCCACAGGATCACCCCGAGCGCCCAAGCGCCCGCCGCGATCGCCGCTTCGGCGTCGGCCGCGTCGGTGAGACCGCAGAACTTGATCTTGGTGGGTTGGGGCTCCACACCCCACATCGTACGAACGCCGGCGTGCTACTTCCCCGAGGACGGCGGCACGGTCCGGCTGGCCAGCGTCACGGGGACGGTGTGCAGGTGATGCGCACGCCGGAACTGAACCGACAGCGCCTGTCCCGGGCTGCGGGTAGAGACGATCGCCAGCACGTCGGTGATGGAGTTGACCGGGAGCGAATCGACCCTGACGATCGTGTCGCCGGCCTCGAGACCGGAGACCTGGGCGGGACTTCCTTTGGTGACCACGCCCACGACCGCCCCTTCCGCTCCCCGGGCCTTCTTGGCGGTGGGCGCGGCGATCCCCAGATACGCCACCTTCGGCGTCTCGTCGCGGTTGACCTTGGACAGGATCGCGTCGGCGGTGTCGATGGGGATGGCGAAGGCGAGGCGCTGGGAGAACTCCCCGCCGCCGGTGATCATCTGCGAGTTGATCCCGATGACCCGGCCATTGGCGTCGATCAGCGGCGCGCCGGAGTTGCCCGCGTCCGGGGCCTGGTCGACCTGGATGACATTGTTGACGCGGCTGCCGTCGGCGGCGACGATCGTGTGCTGGAGCGCGGAGACGCTCCCGCTGGTCAGCGTCCGGTCGACTCCGAAGGGATTGCCGATGGTCAGCGTCGGGTCGCCGACGCGCACCGACGTCGAGTCCCCGCGCGCCAGGGGCACGATCGGGAGGACGCCGTGCATGTCCGAGCGCAGCACGGCCAGGTCGTTGCTCTCGTCAACGGCGACGACCCTGGCGTTGCGAACGATCGCGTTCTCGAACTCGACGCTGATCCCCTTGGACCGGTCGGCGCCGTCGATGATGTGGTAGTTGGTGAGGATGTCGCCGACGCGGTCGACGAGGAACCCGGTGCCCGTTGAGGTCTGGCTCTCGCGGGCGTGGAACAGGTTGAACGGGCTGTCCACCTGCTCGACGAGCTTGGCGCGGACGAAGACGACGCCGGGGGCGAAGCGCTCGTAGATCTGAAGCGGCGTCTCGCCGCTGATCGGGTCGGCCGCCTTCTGGGCCACCAGCGGCGCCTGGTCGACGATCGTCTCGGTGTGGCTGCGGCCGGCCACCCCGGACACGAGCAGCGCTCCGCCGACGACCAGGCCGCCGAGCACCGCCGAGACGAAGTGCGACTTGAGCAGGCGGGGCATCCGCACGAGTGTCGCGCCACCGCCTAAGTCCAGCTAAAGGTGACCGGCCGTTCGGGGCTGAGCCAACGTGCGGCAGGCCGCCTCGACGTCGGCTGAGCGCATCAGGGCCTCGCCGACGAGCACCGCGTCCACGCCCGCGGCGGCGAGCCGGTCCAACTCGGCGCGCGTGCGCCAGCCCGACTCGGAGACGACGACGGCGCCCGGGGGCATCTCGGGCAGGAGCGCGAAGGTCCGCTCGGTGTCGACCACGAGCGTGGTCAGGTCCCGGTTGTTGATGCCGATGACGCCGGCCCCGACCGCACTCGCCACGTCGAGCTCGGCGGCGTCGTGGACCTCCACGAGCACGTCGAGGCCGCCCGACACCGCCTCGGCATGCAGCCGCTCGAGCTCCCCGGAGGTCAGGGCGGCCACGATCAACAGGATCGCGTCGGCGCCGCCGGCCAGCGACTCCGCCACCTGGTAGGAGTCGACGATGAAGTCCTTGCGGAGGATCGGCAGCCGGCCCGCGGCCCGCGCCGCTGCCAGGTCGTCGAGGCTGCCGGAGAAGCTGTGCGCCTCGGTGAGGATCGACAGCGCCGCAGCACCGCCGCGCTCATAGGCGCCGACGACGTCCTCGAGCGCGAGGTCGTAGCGGATCATCCCAGCCGACGGCGAGCTGCGCTTGTGCTCGGCGATCACCGAGATCCCGGGCTCGCGCAGCGCGTCGGCGAAGCCGCGCGGCGGGTCGGCCTCGAGGCGTGCCCGAGCGGCGCGGCGCACCTGGTCGGGCGGTGTGGTGCTCCGGCGCGCGGCGACGTCGTGGCGCGTGCGCTCGATGATCGGGGTGAGCGCGTTCATGACACCGAGCCCGCCCCCCCGGGAGCGAGCCGTTGGGTGGCGGTCACGAAGCGCTCCAGGGCGGTCGCCGCCGCGCCCGAGTCGACGGCCTCGTGCGCTGCCGCGACGCCCTCCGCCAGGGTCGCCGCGCGCCCCCCGGCGTAGATCGCCGCGCCCGCGTTGAGCACGGCCAGGTCGCGCGCGGGGCGGGTGGGGCCGGTTTCCCCGGCGAAGATGCGCCGGGCGGTGTCGGCGTTCTGCGCGGGGTCGCCGCCGGGCACCTCGTCGGCGGGCGCCACGGTCAGCCCGACGTCGGCCGGGGCCACGTCATAGCTCGAGATCTCGCCGCCGCGCACCTCGACCACGCGGGTGGGCGCGGAGATGCTGAGCTCGTCCAGGCCGTCGTGGCTGGAGACGAGGAGGGCGTGCGTGGTGCCCAGCAGCGCCAGCGCGCCGGCCATCTTCTCCAGGTAGGCGGGGTCCGAGACGCCGATGAGCTGCCGGGTGGCCCCCGCCGGGTTGGTGAGCGGGCCGAGGAAGTTGAAGATCGTGCGCACGGCCAACTGGGACCGGACGGGGACGACGTAGCGAGTCGCCTGGTGATGGGCGGGGGCGAACATGAACCCGAAGCCGACGTCATCGATGCAGCGAGCCACGGCCGCCGGCGTGAGGTCGATCCGCGCCCCCAACGCCTCCAGCACATCGGCCGAGCCCGACAGCCCCGTGGCCGAGCGGTTGCCGTGCTTGGCCACCGTGC
Source organism: uncultured Actinomycetota bacterium (assembly GCA_963758035.1). GTDB lineage: Bacteria > Actinomycetota > Thermoleophilia > Solirubrobacterales > Solirubrobacteraceae > Palsa-465. The sequence goes on along the minus strand of CAVWTW010000006.1, from coordinate 557,557 downwards.
AGCCGGCGCCCGCCGCGATCAGCGCCGCCGTCGTCGACACGTTGAACGTCCGGCGCCCGCCCCCGGTTCCGGCGGTGTCGAGCAGGTCGCCGCGCCGGACGGTCACCCCGGCGGCGAACCCGCGCATGGTCCTGGCCAGGCCCGCCAGCTCCTCGACGGTCTCCCCCTTGGTCCGCAGCGCGATGAGGAAGGCCGCGATCTGCACGTCGGACGCGTTGCCCGACATGATCTCCGCCAGCACCGCCGAGGTCTGCTCGGCGCTGAGATCGCGGCGATTGGCCAGCTCGTCGATCGAGCGGGTCAGCAGATCGGAGGTCATCTTCACCACGGCAGGCTGGGGTCGGCGGGCTCCAGGTCGGGCCACGGCTCGGGCACCGCGCCCGAGGGCGGCAGCTGCTGAGCCAGGAAGTTGGCGAGAAGGCGGCGTCCGTGCGGGGTGAGAATCGACTCGGGGTGAAATTGGACCCCCTCGGCGGGGAGCTCGAGGTGGCGGACCGCCATCACCACGCCCTCGGCCTCGGCGCTGCACTCCAGCGCCGCCGGCAGTGACGGCTCGGCGATGAGCGAGTGGTAGCGCCCGACCTCCAGCGGGCTGGGCAACCCGCGGAAGATGGTCCGTCCGTCGTGCTCGATTCGCGCCGTCTTGCCGTGGACGGGCTGGTGGGTGATGATGCGCCCGCCCCACGCCTGCACGAGGGCCTGGTGGCCGAGGCAGACGCCCAGGGTGGCGATCCCGGCCTCGGGGAAGCGGCGCACCGCCTCCAGCGAGATTCCGGCCTCGTCGGGGGTGCACGGGCCGGGCGACACGATCACGCGGTCATAGCCGCGGATCAGCAGTTCGTCGACGGTGGCGCGGTCGTTGCGGACCACCTCGATCTCCGGAGGTGGATCCGACGAGGTCCCGACGTATTGGACCAGGTTGTAGGTGAAGCTGTCGTAGTTGTCGACGACGAGGACCCGCACTCGGGGCAACCGTACCTCAGTGTCCGCGCGGGCCTATGGCCACTCGGGCTGGGCCACGGCCAGTGCGATGGCCTCCAGCACAGCGCGCGCCTTGGACTCGGACTCGCGGAACTCGTAGTCGGGCTTGGCGTCGGCGACCGTGCCGCCCCCGGCCTGGACGTGGGCGACGCCGTCCTTGACCACCACCGTGCGGATGTGGATACAGGTGTCCAGCTCGCCGGTGTAGCTGGCCCAGCCGATCGCTCCGCCGTAGCCGCCGCGCTTGACCGGCTCGAGCTCGTCGATGATCTGCATCGCCCTGACCTTGGGCGCGCCCGAGAGGGTCCCCGCAGGCAGCACCGACCGCAGCGCGGCCAGCGCGTCGACGCCCGGACGCAACGTGCCGACGACGCTGGAGACGATGTGCATGACGTGGCTGTAGTTCTCGACGGCCATGAACCGCTCGACCTGAACCGAGCCGTACTCACACACCCGCCCCAGGTCGTTGCGCCCCAGGTCGACGAGCATCACGTGCTCGGCGCGCTCCTTCTCGTCGGCCAGCAGGTCCCGGGCCATCGCGGCGTCCGCCTCCGGCGAGTCCTGGCGCGGCCGGGTGCCGGCCACCGGTCGCGTCGACACCCGCCGTCCGGCCACGGTGATGAGGGGCTCCGGGCTGGCGCCTGCGATCTCGAAGTCGCCGAAGTCCAGGAAGTACATATACGGGCTGGGGTTGACGGCGCGCAGACCGCGGTAGATCGAGAACGCCTCCACGGGCACCGGCGCCGACCAGCGCTGCGACGGGACGACCTGGAAGGCGTCGCCGGCGTAGATGTACTCGATGATCCGGGAGACCATCGCCTCAAAGCCCTCGCGCGGCATATTGGCGGCAAAGCGCGGGGCGGCACGGGCGTCGGAGTGCAGCGGCATCGGCAGCGGCCGCGCCAGGCGCCAGCGGACCTCGGCGATCGTCTCGGCCGCCTGGCGGTAGGAGCTCTCGAGGTCATCGTCGGCGTAGACGTTGGCCACCACGGTGGTGGTCCGCTTGAGGTGGTCGAAGACCACGACGGCGTCGGTGAGCATGAGCGCGAGGTCGGGCACCCCCACCGGGTCGGGGTTGGGCTCGCCCAGCGGCTCCACCGTGCGCACGAGGTCATAGGCGAACATGCCGACGGCGCCCCCCGCGAACGGCGGCAGGTCGGGCAGCGGCGCGGCGTGGAAGCGGCCCAGCTCCTGGGCGGCCAGCGCGTAGGGATCGCCCTCGTCGCCCAGCGACCAGCGCAGCACGCTGCGGGGGCGAACGCCGATGAAGGAGTAGCGCCCGACCCGCCCCTGCTCGGCGGACTCCAGCAGGAACGAGGGGTGGGTGGGGTCGCGCAGCTTCAGGTAGGCCGAGACCGGCGTCTGGCAGTCGTCGATGAACGTCTGGTGCAGCGGGATGAGGTTGTGGTGGCGCGCCAGTTCGCGGACCTGCGCCAGCGAGGGACTGGGTCCCGCCCGACCGGTGGCGTCGACCTCAGCGCCGGCGACGGTCATCGAGGACCCGCTCGGCATCGGCCAGGCTCAGGCTGCGGGAGCGCATGAGCACGGCCAGGTGGTACAGGACGTCGGCGCCCTCCTCGGCGACACGCTCGTCAGACTCCTCACGGACGGCGCGGACGACCTCCTCGGCCTCCTCCTGGACCTTGGCGCCGGCCAGCGCCGGGTCGTCGAGCAGCGTGACCGTGTACGACTCCTGCGGCCGCGTGCGGGCGCGGTGGTCGATGGTGCGCTCCAGCGCGCCCAGCACCTCCCCCGGGGCCTGGGGCTCCAGGTCGCCCCGGTGAAAGCAGGTGCGCTCGCCGGTGTGACAGGCCGGCCCGGCGGGCTCGACGAGCGCCAGCAGGGCGTCGCCGTCGCAGTCGTAGCGGACGGCCCGCACGGTCATCGTGTTGCCCGAGGTGGCGCCCTTGTGCCACAGCTCCTGCCGGCTGCGGCTGAAGAAGTGGATCTCGCCCGTCCGGCGCGTCAGCGCGAGGGACTCGGCGTTCATCCAGGCGAGCGTGAGAACCTCGCCGGTACGCCAGTCCTGCACGATGCACGGGACGAGACCGCGCTCGTCGAAGGCCACGTCGGCATCGTCCACCGCCCGGATTCTAGGCGGGTGGGGCGGCCGGGTCGCCCCGGGCGGGGACTACTCGATGCCGAGGCGATCGAGGACGCGCTCGTCCCCGCGCCAGTGACGGCGTACCCGCACCGACAGCTCCAGGTGCACGTGGGTGCCGAGCTCGCGCTCGATGGCGCGGCGCGATGCGGTGCCGATCGCCTTGATCATCCGGCCGCCCGATCCGATGAGGATGCCCTTCTGGGATTCGGTCTCCGACAGGACCACGGCCTCGATCCGCACCAGGTCAGGGCGCGGATGCGAGATCTCCTCGACCTCGACCTCGACCGCGTGCGGGAGCTCCTCCCTTGTGCGCGCCAGCACCTGCTCGCGCACAAGCTCGGCGAGGACCACCGCGCGTGACTGGTCCGAGCGCTGTGCGGATTCGAAGTACGGCGGCCCGCTGGGCAGGAGGCTGACCAGGTGCTCCACCAGCGCCGGAACGCCGTCGCCGGTGCGCGCGCTGACGGGGAAGATCTCGGTGGCGAGGTCGAGCGCCTCGGCGTCGTGCAGGGTGGCGGCCACGCGCCCCTTCTCGGCTCGGTCGACCTTGTTAACGGCCACCGTGACCGGCACGGCGGCGCCCTTGAGCAGCGCCGCGATGAACCGATCGCCCGGGCCGAGCCCCTGCTGCGCGTTGACGACGAGCAGGCAGCCGTCGGCGTCGGCCAGCTCATGCTCGACGCGGTGCTGCATCCGTTCGGTGAGCGCGTCGCGCGGGCGCTGCACGCCGGGGAGGTCGACGAGGATGAGCTGCCAGTCGGGGCCGGTGGCGACGCCGCGGATGGCTCGCCGGGTGGTCTGGGGCTTGTCGGAGACGATCGCGATCTTGGCGCCGACGATGGCGTTGGCCAGCGTCGACTTGCCGACGTTGGGCCGCCCGGCCAGGGCAACGAAGCCCGAGCGGGTCACGCTCGGCGGCGTGAGCTCGGAGGGAGTCAGCTCACCCACCGCATCAGCTCCGCCTGAAGGGCCAGCATCTCGCCGTCATCGGTCTCGTGGTCCATGCCGCTGAGATGCAGCGCGCCGTGGACGACGGCCTCGCGGAGATCCTCGGTCTGAGGCGGGCAGATGACGATGTCGCCCAGCTCCCGTGGGCCGGCGCTGACGCCGTCCTCGTCGACGCCGAAGGAGAGCACGTCGGTGGGGGCGTCGATCTCGCGATAGCGCAGGTTGAGCTCGCGGATGCGGTCCTCGTCGACGAACTCGATCGCCACGTGGCCCTCCTCGATCCCTGCCGAGGCCAGAGCCAGCGCGCACAGCTCCTCGAGCTCCACCGCGCTGGGCGGGTGCGCGGCGGCCGCGACGGCGTCGGGCTCAACCGCTTCGATCCCGATCACTTCGACGTCGATCATGGCGCTAGGCGCGCTTGCGGGGGCGTAGCTCCGGCGCCGCCCGCTGGGAATGCTCGTTGTAGGCGGCCACGATCCGCCGCACCAGCTTGTGGCGCACGACGTCCTCGTCCCCGAAGCGCACGAACTCGATGCCCTCCACCTCCTCGAGGATGTCCGAGACCACGATCAGGCCCGAGTCCTGCTCCCGGGGCAGGTCGACCTGGGTGATGTCGCCGGTGACGACCATCTTGGAGTTGAAGCCCAGGCGGGTGAGGAACATCTTCATCTGCTCGGGCGTGGTGTTCTGGGCCTCGTCGAGGATGATGAAACTGTCATTGAGGGTCCGCCCCCTCATGAATGCCAGCGGCGCCACCTCGATGACCCCGCGCTCCAGGTGCTGGGAGACTCGCTCGGGGTCGAGCATGTCGTGCAGGGCATCGAACAGCGGGCGCAGGTAGGGGTCGACCTTGGCCATGAGGTCGCCGGGCAGGAAGCCCAGGCGCTCGCCGGCCTCGACGGCGGGGCGGGTGAGGATGATCCGGTTGACCTCGCGCCGGCTCAGGGCCGCCGCGGCGAGGGCGACGGCAAGGAAGGTCTTGCCCGTGCCCGCCGGGCCGATGCCGAAGCTGATGGTGTTGGAGCGGATCGAGTCGACGTAGCGCTTCTGGTTGACGGTCTTGGGGGCGACGCGCGTGGCCCGGTGACGCCACACGACGTCGTCCAGGATCTCAGAGGGGGACGCATGCTCATCCAGGGCGCGGGCGACGGCCTCGACGGTGCCCGGCGCGATCTCGTGGCCCTGCGCGATGAGGTCCGAGAGCTCGCGTACGACGGCGGCCCCGGCCTCGACCGCCGGCTCGTCACCCTCGAGCGTGAGGACGTTGCCGCGCAGGAACACGTCGGCATCGAGATGGCCCTCGAGCGTTCGCAGTACGGCGTCCTGGCTTCCGGCCAGTTCGGCCGCCACCGCATTGTCGAGCTCGATCGTGCGGCGCACTATCGCTGGGCCGCTCCCCAGACCACCATCTAGGCCCCCAGCGCCTCTCGCACTCGAGCGGAGGTCCGCTTCCCGTCGGCGCGTCCACCCGACGCGGCCATCACTGCCTTCATCACCTGGCCCATGTCCTTGGGGCTGGAGGCGCCGCTCGCAGCGATCGCCGCCGCGATCATCTGGTCCAGCTCGTCGTCGGACAGCTCGGCCGGCAGGTAGCCGGCGATCAGCTTGGCCTCGGACTCCTCCTGGTCGGCCAGCTCGGGACGGCCGCCGTCGCGGAACTGGGCGGCGGCCTCGAGGCGGCGCTTGCGCTCGCGGCGCAGCACGGTCAGCTCGTCGTCACCGCCGTCCTTCTGGGCCTTCTGCAGCTCGGACAGGACGAGCCGGAGAGCGCCCACGCGCTCCTTCTCCCCCGCCTTCATGGCGCCGGTGATATCGCTGCGAACCTGTTCGGTGACGGTCATATGTCCACCTATGAGGATAGCCCTCGGGGTCCCCGGACCCGGCAGGCGAGGCCGTCGGCCTGCAGCTCCAGGCACTCCACGTCGACCAGGGCCCCGCGCGGCCCGGCGCCGGCCGGCAGGTAGCAGCGTGTGTAGTCGGCGGTGTAGCCCGAGCACTGGCTGTCGGCCACCTTGTCGATGAGCACTCGTTCGGGCTGACCCAGGCGCCCGGAGCGGTGCCGCCGGGAGCGCAGCTCCGAGCGGCCGCGCAGGACCTGGGAGCGGCGCTTTTTCTCAGCCGGGTGGACCAGGTCGCCCAGGTCGGCGGCCACCGTGCCGGGCCGCGGCGAGTAGGGGAAGACGTGCACGCGGGTGATGCCCGCGGCGTCGACGGCGGCCAGGGTGCGCTCGAAGGCGGCCTCGTCCTCGGTGGGAAAGCCGACGATCACGTCGGTGGTGACGTTGATGTCGCCGCGCGCCGCCGCGGCGTCCCGGACCCGGTCGATGTGCGCCAGGTACTCGGCGCTGGTGTAGTGGCGGCCCATCGCGCGCAGCACGTCGTCGTCGCCGGACTGCATCGGCACGTGCAGGTGCGGGCACACCTTCGGCTCCGTGGCGAGCGCCTCCAGCAGGGTGTCTTTGACGTGGATGACCTCGACGCTGGAGAGCCGGACCCGCTCCACGCCGGGAACGCGGGCCACCGCCATCATCAGCTCCCCCAGTTCGAGGCCCTGCTCGGGATCGCGGTAGTCGCCCACGCTGATCCCGGTCATCACCAGCTCGGGCTGGCCGCCGCGGACCCGCTCGGCCGCCTCGGAGAGGATCGCGCTCGCCGGGCGCGAGCGGGCGGGCCCACGCACGGTGGGGATGATGCAGTAGGCGCAGTGACAGTCGCAGCCGTCCTGGACCTTGAGGAAGCCGCGCGTCCGGGCGGCCGGCGCGGGCGTGGCGCCGCGGGCGCGCTCGCGGGCGAGCACGTCGTGCTCGAGGTCGACGCACCCCAGATCGTCCTGGCCGCCCATCGCCGCGGCGACCTCGTCGGCGGTGCCGACGAACGGGGTCACCCGCTCATCGATGTCCCCGAACTGGGCGGAGTCGAGGTTGACGGCGCAGCCGCCCACGAACACTCGCTGAGCGCTGCGCAGCGACCGGCGGACCGATTGGCGCGACTTGGCCTCGGCCTCGCCGGTGATGCAGCACGTGTTGATGACGTGCAGCTCCGCGTCTGGCTCGGGCGCCTCCGTATGACCGGCGGCGAGCAGGGAGCGGCGGGCGAGCATCGCATCCGCCTGGGAGACCTTGCAACCGAGGAACTTGACCGCGAACGAGGCCACGCGCCGGAGAAGGTAGCGCGTGGCCCCGCCATGCGGTCAGCTGCGATAGCCGCTCGCGACTGGAGGACCTTCGTACTCCTCGACAGCAATGTCGTGCCTGGGTGTCCTCGGGACGGCACGCTTCGAGAGGAGAGAGGGCTCTTGCGAAAAGCCAGCCCGAGGCTTTGGCCGCGGCGCGACGATGTCTAGGAGTAGGCCACCGAGTGTCACTCCCATCGCGAGTGGGTTTGGCAACTGTTCACCTCCTTCAGTCTGTTTCAGGATCACAAACGACATGGCGAAGGATGCGCACTGGACGCGGGACCGGCATGGGCCGCGTGTACAGGATTCGCAACGCGGCGGTTGTCCATCCGGGCGTCAGACGCGCGTCAGCAACAGCGCAGCCCACTCACCGAGGACCCGGCGCTCACGCTCGGCGTGGTCACGTTGCGCGTAGGCAGCGGCGACGCGGTCGGCCTCGGTGGCCAGGAGGCCGCTGAGGATCAGCGTCGGCGGCAGCTCGTGCTGGGACGCCGCCCAGGCCACCAGCGGCCCGGCGAGCACGTTGGCCGCTGCGCACGCGGCGCCCGGGGCCTGCTCGGAGCGCAGGTCGAAGTCGCGGACCTCGAGCTCGACGCCGTTGCGCGCCGCGTTCTCCCGCGTGGCGGTGGTGGCGGCGGTGTCGTAGTCCAGCGCGGTCACCGGCGCGAAGCCGAGCCTGGCGGCGACGATGGCCAGCACTCCGGAGCCACAGCCGACGTCGATGAACGAGCCTCGGACGGCGGCGGGCTCCAGGTCGAGCATCAACTCCAGGCACAGCCGGGTGGTGGCGTGCGACCCGGTCCCGAACGCCTGCCCGGGATCGATGACCACGTCGAGGGCGGTGTCGCCGGGTGGCTCCCATGGCGGGCGCACGGTGAGGCGATCTCCGATGACCAGCGGGCGGTGAAAGCTGCGCCAGCGCTCGGCCCAGTCGTCGGCGATCTCCCGCGTGGAGACGTCCACGTAGGCGCCTCCGGCGGCGGCGCGCAGGTCCGGAACGGCGGGGAGCTCGCCGGGCGCTCCATAGACCGCGTACTCGATCACCTCGGGCGAGATCTCCACCTCCTCCACCCCGCCGGGGGCGAGCTCCAGCAGCTCGGCCAGGACGAGCTCGGCTTGGCGGCGATGGACGCGAACGGCGAGGCGCAGCAACGCGATCCGAGCCCGGCCCCCGGCCGCCTCAGCCGCCGAAGGCCCGTTTGAGCTTGCCCAGCACGCCGTCGTCGGTGCGCAGGTTGTGCTCGGTGAGGCTGTCGGCCAGCTGGTGGAGGAGCTCCTTCTGCGGCTTGGAGAGGTGGCGTGGGACCACCACATTGATGACCACCCGGAGGTTGCCGCGATGGCGGCCGCGCAGCGCGGGCATCCCCTCGCCGCGGATGTTGATCGACTCATGCGGCTGGACGCCGGCGGGGATCTCCAGCTCGGTGGTCCCGTCAATCGTCGGCACCTCCACGGTTGTGCCCAGCGCCGCCAGGGGCGCGGCCACGTCGACCACGGTGACGAGCTCGTTGTCGTGGCGCACGAAGCGCGGGTCCTCCTTGACGCGGATCTGCACGTAGAGATCGCCGGCCGGGCCGCCTCGCTCGCCGGCGTGTCCGCGCCCGGTGATCCGGATCCGCTGGCCGTCGTCGATCCCGGCGGGCACGTCGACCGACACCTTGACCCGCTCCACCTTGCGCCCGCGGCCGCCACACTCGTGGCAGGGGGTCTGGGGGACCTTGCCCTCACCGTGGCAGACGTCGCACACCGCGGCGCGGACCATCTGGCCGAACGGGGTGCGTGAGATGACGCGTAGCTGGCCGGTCCCGTCGCAGTTGGTGCAGGTCTCGATCGGGGTCCCAGGCTCGGCCCCGTTGCCGCGGCAATGCTCGCAAGTCGAGACCGCGTCGTAGGACACCTCCACCGGCGTTCCGTAGGCGGCCTCCACCAGCGTGATCTCGGCGCCGACGGCGACGTCGCCGCCCTGGATCGCGCCACTGGCCCGGCCGCCTCCGAACATCCCGCCGCCGAAGGCGCCACCGCCGAACCCGCCGCCGCCGAAGAAAGCCTCGAAGATGTCGGCCACCGACCCGAATCCCTCGAAGTTCGGCGCGTAGCCACCCTGGCGCAGGCCCTCGTGGCCGTAGCGGTCATAGGTGGCGCGGCGATCGGAATCCGACAGCACCTCGTAGGCCTCGGCGGCCTCCTTGAAGCGCTCCTCGGCGTCGGGCTCCTTGTTGACGTCCGGGTGCAGCTCGCGGGCCAGGCGTCGAAACGCCTTCTTGATCTCGCCATCGTCGGCGCCCCGGTCGACGCCGAGCACCTCGTAGTAGTCGCGTGGCATCTTCGCGGCGCTCATCGCTCGTCGTACACGTCGACGACAAAGCGCGACAGCTGGGCCGCGGCCTCACGGACCGTGCGGATGGCATGGCCGTAGTCCATCCGCAGTGGCCCGATCACCGACACCGCACCCAGCGTCCGCTGGGGCAGGCCGTAGCTGGCCGCCACCAGCGCCAGCGAGCGCAGGGCGGGCACGCCGTTCTCGGCGCCGATGCGGACGGCCAGGGGATGGCCGGTCGACAGCGCCGAGCGCAGCAGGCCGAGCACCGTGACGCGCCGCTCGAGCATCTCCATGAGCTGGTTGAGCTCCGAGACGTCGCCGACACGGCCGGCGCTGAGCAGCTTGCCGGTCCCCTCGACGTAGAGGGTCGCCACGGCGGACTCCTCCAGGTCGGTGAACACGGGCGAGAGCGCCTCCAGGAACGCGATCTCGGTGGCCGACAGGGCGGGGTCGTGCAGGCGCTGATGGAGGATCCGCGCGCCCAGGCCCAGTCCCACCAGCCGCTCGTTGAGGTAGCTGGCGGCCCAGTCGGCCAGGCCGGTGTCGACGGGCCGCTGGAGGGTGAACAACCGCTTGGTCACACCGCCGGTGGAGGTGATGACCACCACCATCAGCACCTGGGGCTGGAGGGCCAGCACCTCGACGTGGCGGATGGTGGAGGTCTCCAGCGGCGGAGCGGTGACGATGGCCAGCAGGTTGGTCACCTGGGACAGGGCCTCGCTGGTCACACGCACTGCCTCATCGAGCTCGCGGCGCACCAGGGTGAGCGACAGCGATGGCCCCGGCGAGGTCTCGGGCAGCAGACGGTCGACGAAATAGCGGTAGCCCGCCTCGGTGGGGATGCGGCCCGCACTCGTGTGCGGGTGGGCCAGCAGACCCAGCTCCTCGAGATTGGCCAGCTCATGGCGGATCGTCGAGGGCCCCCACTCGAACGCCGCACTCAGCGCCTTGGAGCCCACGGGCGCGCCCTCGTCGAGGTATTCCTCCACGAGGCGCCGCAGGACGAGCTCTTGGCGTTGGGTCAGCATCGTTCGAGATTGTAGGTAGGGCGGCACAGGTTTCTTGAGGGGTGGCCTGTGCGAGCAAGGCCGAGCGCCCGGTCCTGCGCACGTCGACCAGCGTGTCTAGCGGCGGATCGTGGCCTCGCCGTTGCGGATGATCCGCTTGCCGTTCTGGGTGGCCTGGGACTGGACCACGGCGCGCTCTGAGTCGACCTCGCGCACGGTGCCGCTGACCACGACCTCCTCCTCCATCACGCCCATGCCGCGGAACTGGACGGACAGCCGCTCGAGCTTGTCCGCCCCGCCCAGGGTCTCGGTGTGGGCGCGGGCCACCTGGGCCATCGTCCACAGGCCATGGAGGATCCGCCCGGGCAGGCCGACCTGCTTGGCGAACTCCTCGTCGATGTGGATCGGGTTGAAGTCGCCCGAAGCCCCCGCGTAGCGAACGGTGAGATAGCGGTCGGGGGTGACCGTGAGCTCGAAGGTGTCGCCGGCGTCCATGGGATCAGCCCGTCCGCACGATGTTGGTCCAGACGCCGACACAGACGGTCTCGCCGTCCTGGTTACGGCTATCGGTCTCAAACACGTAGAAGCCCATCCCGCCGCGCTCGGAGATGTCGGTGATCGTCAGCGTGGTGGTGATCTCGTCGCCGGCGATGACCAGCGGGCCCCAGCGGAACTCCTGGGAGCCGTGGACGAGATGGGCGAAGTCGATCCCCAGTTCCGGGTCGAACAGACCGGGGAGCATCGACGGCTGGCTGTAGACCACGGCGAACATCGGAGGCGCCACGACGTCGGCGAACCCGGCGGCGCGGGCGGCCTCGTGATCGAGGTGGATGGGGTCGCGCTCGCCCACCGCGGACGCGTACTCCTTGACCTTCTCCCGGCCGACGGCGTAGTGCGTCGGGGGATAGGTCTTGCCGATCGCGTCGGTGTTGACGGCCATCGCGGGCAGTCTAGTGTCGCTAGAGCGCCCTTCAGGACACGAGGCGGACCGCTTCGGCCAGCCGCTCAGATGATCACCGGGACCGCGCCGCCGTCCACTGACCAGGCGACGCCCGCGACATCCGAGGCCTGCTCGGAGCACAGGAACACGATGACCGATGCGATCTCCTCGGGCCCGGCCAGGCGCCGGATGGGCAGCCCGCCCGCCGCGGCGTCCAACACCTCCTTGCGCGTCCCGCCGCGGGCGGCGACGGTCTGGTCGACGAGCCCGCCCGGCTCCAGCCACAGCTCGCTGGCCACCGGCCCCGGGGTCACGGCGTTGATGAGCACGCCGAACTGCGCGTAAGCGTCGGCGTAGGCGCGCGACAGCGACAGCTCCGCGGCCTTGGTCACCGAATAGGCGACGTTGCGCTGGCCCGGCCGCTTGCCCGACGACGAGGAGACATTGACGATGCGGCCCCACCCCCGCTCGGCCATCTCCGGGATCGCCGCCCGCATGAGCCGCATCGGAGCCATCACGTGGATCTCCCACATCGCCTGCCACTCCTCGTCGGTCAGCGCCTCGATCGAGCGCACCTGACTCATGCCGGCGCCGTTGACGAGCACGTCGACGGTCTCGAACCGCTCCCGGCAGGCGGCCACGGCGCGCCGGGCGGCATCTGGCTCGGTGACGTCGAGCGCCAGCCAGGAGACGGTGCGCGCGTCACCCTCGCAGTTCTCGGCGGCCTCCTTGAGCGCGTCCTCGCCACGGCCCACCAGGAGCACGCGGGCGCCCTCGGCGACGAGCTGGCGCGCCACCTGCAGGCCGATGCCGCGCGAGCTCCCGGTGACGATGCAGGCACGATCGGTGAGGCCGAGGTCCATAGCGGTGGATTCTTCCAGTCGCCGCCCGAATGAGTCGGTAGACAATTCGTCTTGGTCACAGAGCGGCGTGATCGGTACCTTCGCAGGGGCCATGAACGTCCTCGCGGCGGCTCTGTCTCCGGTGCACCAGCAATATCTGCTCCAGGCGCGCCAGATGCAGGCACTCTCCTTCGCGGTCCACATCCCGCTGGTGTGCTTCGGGATCGCGTTTCCCGTGATGGTGCTGTTCGCCGAGTGGATGGGAATGCGCACCGGCGACCCCGTGTATCGCACGGTGGCGCGGCGCTGGAGCCGCATCGTGCTCGCGCTGTTCGCGGTGGGCGTCATCACCGGCACCATCCTCAGCTTCGAGATGGCCGGGCTGTGGCCCAACTTCACTGCCACCTTCGGCAGCGTGTTCGGGCTGGGGTTCGCCATCGAGGGGTTCTCCTTCTTCCTGGAGGCGATCTTCGTCGGGATCTACGCCTACGGCTGGGACCGCCTCTCCCCCCGCCTGCACTTCCTCAGCGGCATCCCCATCGTCATCACCGGGTTCACCGGATCGCTCAACGTCATCGCGGTCAACGCGTGGATGAATCACCCCGGCGGCTTTGCGCTCGTGGGCGGCAAGGTGGTGCACGTCCGCCCGTGGGCGGCCCTGTTCGGCAACTCGATGCTGTGGTCAGAGCTCGTCCACATGTACATCGCCGGCTACATGGTCACCGGCTTCTGCATGGCCGGCGTCTACGCCGTCTCCTGGCTGCGGGGCCGCTGGACGCGCTACGAGCGGGTGGCGATGACCATCCCGCTGACCATCGGCTGCCTCGCGGCACCCGTCCAGGCGCTGGTCGGCGACTGGATCGCGCGGGTGATCGCCATCCAGCAACCGATCAAGCTGGCCGCGATCGAGGGCCTGGCCAGGACCACCCGCGGGGCCAGCGAGCACGTGCTGGGCTGGTACACCAACGGCCAGATCAGGTTCGGCATCGGCATTCCCCACCTGCTGTCCCTGCTGGCCTTCCACCGCTGGGACGCGAAGGTGATCGGCCTGGACTCGGTGCCCGCGGCCGACCGCCCGCCGATCAACGTCACCCGACTCTCGTTCCAGACGATGGTCGGGATCGGGACGCTGCTGGCGCTGCTCGGGGTCATCTATCTGTTCGTCCGGCTCCGCCACCGGTCGTTGCCGACGTGGCGGTGGTTCTACTGGGCGCTGGTCGTCTCGGGGCCCGCGGCGACGGTGGCTCTCATTGCCGGCTGGGTGACCGCCGAGGTCGGCCGCCAGCCGTGGGTGGTCTACCGCGTGATGACCACGGCGCAGGCGGTGACCGGCGCCGGCGGGATCCCGGTCGGCTATGCCGCGCTGGTGGTCACCTACATCGGGGTGGCCGGCGCGCTGGTGTGGATCCTGCGCCGCCTGTCCCGCGCTCCGCTCGACGTGCCCGGCGCCGACGCCCCACCCGACTCGGAGCTGCAACCGGCCTGATGTTCCTCAAGACCCTGCCCCTGGTGTTCGTGCTGGCCGGCCTGGTGCTCTACACGGTGCTGGCCGGCGCCGACTTCGGGGCGGGGATGTGGCGCCTGCTGGCCGGTGGCGGCGAGCGCGGGGACCGTATCCGTGACCACGCCCACCACTCGATGGGGCCGGTGTGGGAGGCCAACCACGTGTGGCTCATCTTCGTCATCACGGTGGCCTGGACCGCATACCCCGTGTTCGTGGGCTCGGTCGCCTCGACGCTGGCGGTGCCGTTCGTCATCGCCGCGCTGGGGATCATCGTGCGCGGCGCCAGCTACGCGCTGCGCGCCGCCGCCAGCAGCAGCCGCGAGTTCCGGATGGTGGATGGCTCGTTTGCGGTGGCCTCGCTCGTCACCCCGTTCGCCCTGGGCACGATGGCGGGCGCGATCGCCGCCGAGCGCGTGCCCGTGGGCAACGCCGCCGGAGGGATGTTCTCCAGCTGGACCGGGGCGGTCCCGATCCTCATCGGCGTGCTGGCGGTGGCCTTCTCCGCCTATCTGGCCGCCGTCTACCTCGCCGCCGACGCCGCCCGCCACGGCGACCCCGAGCTCGCCGAGGCCTACCGGGTGCGGGCCCTGAGCGCCGGCACGGCGGCGGGAGCGCTGGCCGTCGTCGGGCTGATCGTCGTGCACGCCGATGCGCACTCGCTCTACACCGGGCTGGTGCACGGCGCCGCGCTGGCGGTGCTGATCATGTCGCTGCTGGCCGGAGCCGCCGCGCTGGTCCTCGTGGCCACGCGGCGCTTCGAGCCGGCACGGTACGTGGCGGCGCTCGCCGTGGCCGGCGTCGTCGCCGGCTGGGCGTTTGCCCGCTACCCGGTGCTGCTGCCCGGGCTCACCGTCGGCCAGGCGGCCGCGCCGCACGACACCCTGGTCGCAGTGGTGATCGCCGTGCTCGCCGGCGGAGCGATCCTGTTCCCGTCGCTCGCGCTGCTGTTCGGGCTCCTGCTGCGCGGCCGCCTCGGCGAGCCTGCGACGGCCGCGCCGGGCACGGAGCCCGCCACCGCTTCGCCGGGTAGGGAGCCCGCCACCGTTCCGCCGGCGCCGGCGCCGGCGCGAGGGCGTCCACCCCGCTCCACCTCGCTTCAGACCCGGGTCGCCGTCGCGCTGCTGATCGCGGGCGTGGGCTTCCTCAACGCCGCCGACGCCGGGTGGGCCCACCTGATCGGCGTGTTCTCCCTGTTCGGCTTCATGGTGATCGGGTTCGCCGCCATCGTGCCCCGGGCGCTGGCCGAGGATCCCGACCAGCTCCCCCCTCCGGCGAGCGGACTGGGCTGACGATGGACAGCTTCCCCGACAGCCCCGGCCAGACCTCGTTCCTGTTCGACCTCGACGGGACGCTCATCGACAGCGTCTACCAGCACGTGCTGGCCTGGCGCGAGGCGTTGCAGAGCGTCGGGGTGAGCCTGGCCGTGTGGAAGCTCCACCGCCGGATCGGGATGAGCGGCGGCCTGTTCGTCAACGCGCTCGCCCGCGAGCTGGAGACGCCGCTGGACGCCGAGACTCTGGCCGCGCTGCCGGGGCTGCACGCGGAGGCCTTCATCCGCCGCTACGACTCGGTCCAGGCGCTGCCCGGCGCGCGGGAGCTGCTCGCCACGCTGACCGAGCATGAGGTCCCATGGGCGATCGCCACCAGCGGCCCGGAGCGCTACGCCGGGCTGGCCCGCGAGCTGCTCTCGCTGCCCGACGACACCCCGATGATCACCCGCGACCAGGTGCGCTACGCCAAGCCCGACCCCGATCTGTTCCTCACCGCGGCACGGCAGATCGGCGTCGACGTGCGCCAGAGCAACGTGGTGGGCGACAGCGTCTGGGACCTGCTGGCGGCTCAGCGCGCGCGGGCGCTCGGCATCGGCCTGCTGTCAGGCGGCTACGGGCGCGAGGAGCTGTTCTACTCCGGCGCCTACCGGGTCTTCGAGGATCCGGCCGACCTGCTCGCTCACCTCGACGAGGTGGGCGTGCGCCGCTCGCACTGAGCGACGGCAGCGCCGAGCAGACCGACGGCGCGGGCCGCCGCGTAGGTACATCCGTCGAGTCCATTGCGGCCGACGCGCGCGCCCTGTACCCTCCATTGCGTGGAAAAGCGTGTAAATCTGCGGGCATCGGACGCCGACCGCGATCACGTCATATCGCGGCTGCACAAGGCCGCGACCGAGGGGCGCATCGCATCCGAGGAGCTCGAGCAGCGCGTCGCCGACGCGCTGAAGGCTCGCACCTACGGAGATCTGGAGCAGACGGTGTCTGATCTGCCCGGTCCCCGGCCCCGCTCACGCCGGCCGCCGGCGCGGCGCACACCCACGGGTTGGGCGCTGGCGACGGTCCGTGCCAACCCCATGCTGATCTTGTTCGCCATCCCGGTGGTGGCGGTCACGCTGGCGATGATGCTGGCAGCGGCGATCATCTGGATGGTGCTGATGGTGGTCGTGATGGTCATCGGCGGCGGCCGACGCGGGCCGATGGGCCCGCGCGGCCCGTGGATGTACACGCGCCGCGGGCGCGGCTTCGGCCCGCCTCGAACCGGGACCCAGACGCCCTCACGCAGCTACTGGGCCTGAGCGCCAGCCGCGCTCAGCGGGCTCGCCGCAGCCGCCAGAGGACGGCGTAGAGCTCAAACGGCGCCCCGTTGACGGTGCGACGGTGCAGGTAGCGCCGGCGCTGGAGTTCCTGCGC
This sequence comes from uncultured Actinomycetota bacterium, assembly GCA_963758035.1. GTDB lineage: Bacteria > Actinomycetota > Thermoleophilia > Solirubrobacterales > Solirubrobacteraceae > Palsa-465. The sequence continues at coordinate 541,055 of CAVWTW010000006.1, read as the reverse complement.
CTCGGCGCCCGCGCCGGCGGCCCACGCCTCAGGAGTCAAGCGATCGGTCGCGTCGCGTTGCGGGTCGTGCATGTAGACGACAAGCGCATCGGGCGCGAGCAGTCGCGCCGCCGCGAGGAGCGCGTCGGGGGGCAACTCCCCTTCGGCCTCCCCAACCGGGGCCACGCAGCTCAGCGCGCTGGCGTGTAGCCCTGCCACCGTCGCGCGCTCACCGTCGGTCAGGGCGAGCAGGTCCAGCGTCAGGTACTGGTCATATATCCCGGGGCGGTCGCGCAACGCCGCCGCGCGGGCCGACGGGACGATGTCGGTGCCGAGGACCGGACGCAGCCCCTCGGCCGCCAGCGCCTCACCCGAAACGCCGTTGCCGGCGGCGATGTCGAGCACGCGCACGTCGCCGCGCGCCCAGCCCAACGCGTCGGCCGCGCCGGCGAGCATGCCGGCCAGCTCCGCGGGCGAACGACAGCCGAGGCGGTCCTGCACGATCTGCTCGTAGACCCCCGGCAGCGCGTACAGGCGCTCATAGTCGTGCAGCCGCAGCTCCTCGGTGCGGCCGTCGTCGTAGCGGATGCGGATGACCTCGTTGCCGATCTCGGGATCGGCCTGCGCGGCGAGTTCAGCGGTGAAGGACCCCATCCCGCCCGCCTGGCCTAGCCCTTGTCGCCGAGCTCAAGCACCGCCAGGAACGCCTCCTGGGGCACCTCGATGCGACCCACCTGCTTCATCCGCTGCTTGCCCTTCTTCTGGGCCTCCAGCAGCTTGCGCTTGCGGGAGATGTCGCCGCCGTAGCACTTGGCGATCACGTCCTTGCGATAGGCCTTGATCGTCTCGCGCGCGACGATGCGGCTGCCGATGGCGGCTTGGATGGGGACGTCGTACTGCTGGCGGGGGATCTTCGCGCGCAGCTTCTCGGTCAGCATCCGCCCGGCGCTCTGGGCCTTGGAGCGGTGCACCAGCATCGACAGAGCGTCGATCGGGTCCCCGGCGAGCAGGATGTCGAGCTTGACCAGGTCAGACTCGCGCAGGCCGATGAGGTCGTAGTCCAGCGACGCGTAGCCGCGGGTGCGTGACTTGAGCTGGTCGAAGAAGTCGAGCACGATCTCGGCCAGCGGCAGGTCGTAGGTGAGCTGCACACGCTCGGCCGAGAGGTAGTGCATGCCGGCGTGCTCGCCGCGGCGCTCCTGGCAGAGCTCCATGATCTGCCCCACGAATTCCTTGGGGGTGAGGATCGAGGCGCGGATGAACGGCTCGCGGACCTCGGCGACGCGCGCCGGGTCGGGGAAGTCGTTGGGGCTGTGGATCGGCACCACGCTGCCGTCGGTCAGGGTCACCTCGTACTCCACGCTCGGCATCGTGGTGAGCAGCTCGAGGTCGTATTCGCGCTCCAGGCGCTCGCGGACGATGTCCATGTGCAGCAGGCCGAGGAAGCCACAGCGGAACCCGAAGCCCAGCGCCTCGGAGGTCTCGGGCTCCCAGCTCAGCGCGGCGTCGTTGAGGGTGAGCTTCTCCAGCGCATCGCGCAGGTCGGGATAGTCATCTGACTCGATCGGGAACAGCCCGCAGAACACCATCGGCTTGACCTCGCGGTAGCCGGGCAGGGGCTCGGTGGCCGCGCCGTGCTTGGTGGTGAGGGTGTCGCCGACGCGCAGCGCGCTCACGTCCTTGATGCCGGTGATGAGGAAGCCCACCTCGCCGGCGTGCAGGGCCTTGGCCGGGGTCATCTGCGGGGTGAAGAAGCCGATGTCGTCGATCTCGGCCTCGGTGCCGGCCTGCATCGCCCGGATCGCCTCGCCCTTGGTGAAGGTGCCGTCGACGACGCGGATGTAGGCGATCACGCCGCGGTACTGGTCGAACTCGGAGTCGAAGATGAGCGCGCGCGGGGGCGCGTCGGGATCGCCGTCGGGCGGCGGGACGCGGGCGATGAGCTCGTCGAGCACATCGGTGATCCCCTCCCCCGTCTTGGCACTGATGCGCCGCACCTGCTCGGCGGGCTCGCCCAGCAGGTCGGCCACCTCCTCGGCGACGCGCTCGGGCTCCGCGCCGGGCAGGTCCACCTTGTTCAGGCACGGGATGAGCTCGAGCCCTGACTCCACCGCCAGATAGGTATTGGCCACCGTCTGGGCTTCGACGCCCTGGGAGGCGTCGACGACGAGCAGCGCGCCCTCGCACGCGGCGAGCGAGCGCGACACCTCGTAGGTGAAGTCGACGTGGCCGGGCGTGTCGATGAGCTGCAGCTGATAGGTCTCGCCGTCGTGGGGGGAGTCGTAGAAGACGCGGACGGCCTGGGCCTTGATGGTGATCCCGCGCTCGCGCTCGAGATCCATCGAGTCGAGCACCTGGGCGCGCATCGAGCGCGGATCGACGGTATGGGTCAACTCCAGGATGCGATCGGCCAGCGTCGACTTGCCGTGGTCGATGTGGGCGATGATCGAGAAGTTGCGGATGTGGGCCTGGTCTGCCATAGCTTTGCGTACTGAAGGGTACGAAGGCGCGGCGCGCTACGAAAACGCCTACGCCGCGCGCGAGCGCCCGGGCAGCCGGCTGACGATCAGCTGCTGCACCTGGCGTGCCTCCGGGATCCGCATCGTCAGCACGAGCCGGGCGTAGACCACGCCGGCCACCGCGAAGCCGATCCCGAGCGACAGGATCTGGGCTACCAGCGACACCCCGAGGAGGGCGTCCAGCCCCTTCCAGAGGAAGTAGCCCAGCGCCGTCGACACCGCGGTGGCCAGGCAGATGCGAATGGTGATCATCGTCGTCTGGCCGAGCTCGAGGTGGCCGTTGAAGCCGATCCGCAGACGCCGCACCTGCAGCCAGGTCATGACGATGTTGGCGGTGACCGTGCCCAGCACGAGGCCCGCGATCCCCAGCGGCTTGTACAGCGCGACGGACACGATGATGTCGACGACGACGTTGATCGCCGCCAGCTTGGTCGGGATCCACGGTCGCTGGAGCGCGAAGAACGTCCGGCTGAGCAGCAGGTTGACGCCGGCGAAGGGCAGGCTGAACGCGAACCAGAACAGCGCCTCCGAGACATAGTGCGTTGACAGCGGCCCGAACGAGCCGTGCTGATAGACCAGGCGAACAATCGGCATGGCGAGCGCCGCCATCAGCGCGGCCGACGGGATCAGCATCAGGTTGATCTGGCGGATCCCGTTGCCCAGCGTACGCCGCATCCCGCGCGCATCGCGCGCCGACGCCATCCGGCTCAGCGTCGGGAACAGGACCGTCGCGACGGCCACGCTGAAGATCCCCTGGGGCAGCATGTAGAGCCGGAAGGCATCGTTGATGGCGGCGGGGGCATAGCTGCCGACGAGCGCTCCGAAGCCGGCATTGATGAAGATGTCCAGGTTGATGATCCCGACCGTCAGCGTCACGGGCATGAAGAGGAGCAGCACCTGATGCACCCGGGGGTCGCGCCAGTCAAATGCGAAGGACAGCGAGTACTCGACGCGCCGCAGGGCCCAGGCGATCATCAGGAACTGAACGATCGTCGCCACCAGCCAGGCGATGGCGTACGCGTAGACGCTGTCCTCGTGACTCTTGAACCGTCCGTGCAGGACCACCAGGAGGACGACGATCACGATGTTCCAGACGGCCGGAGCGAGCGCCGGGATCGAGAACTCGTCGTAGGACTGGAGGATCGCGACGAACAGGCCGGTGAGGCTGAGCAGCAGCACGACGGGGAACAGCACGCGCGACAGCCCGGTGGCCAGCGCGGTCGGGATGTCCGATCCGGTGAAGAGCGGCATCACGATCCCCGCGATCCCCATGTAGACGAGCGTCAGCGCGCCGAGCGAGAGCAGGATGAGCCAGAACAGCGAGGACGCCAGCCGGAACGCCTCGCGCTTCTTGCCGGCCTGCAACAGTTCGGTGAAGATCGGCACGAAGGCGGCGCCGAGCGCGGCCTGGGAGAACAGGTTGGAGAACAGGTTCGGGATCTGCGAGGCGATCTGAAACGCCGAGATCGCGCCGCTGGTGCCGAAGAAGCTCGCCTGCACAACCTCGCGCGCCAGGCCCGCGATCCGCGAGAGTGCGGTGGCCAGCGCGAAGATGGCGCTGTTCACCGCCAGCCGGCGGCGTCCCGGCGACGTGGCGCCGGCGTCGCTCGGCGGGGTCGGGGGCGGGGTCGGCGGCGGCGGACCCGGCGGGCCCGCGGACCCGATCGGTGTGCTGTCCGCGGTCACGAGCGCGCTATAGTACGCGCCGTCGCTGCGGTCACCCGCGCGCCTCTTGTCATGGCCAACATCCACTCACAGAAGAAGCGGATCCTGCGCGCGGAGCGCGAGCGACTCGAGAACCGCCGCTACACCTCCACGATCAAGACCTACTTCCGTCGCTTGGAGACCGCGGTCGCCGAGGGCCAGGACGACGTCGCCGAGACCGAGCACCGCGTGCTGGTCAGGACGATCGACAAGGCCGTCAAGCGTGGGGCGCTGCATCGCAACAACGGCGCCCGGAAGAAGTCTCGCGCAGCTCGGCTGCGCCGCGGCGCGTAGCCGGCGGGCGTCACCGAGCCCCCCGCGCCCCTGTCTGCCCAACCCGACCGAATCAGCTTCGAACTGGAGCACATCGATGCCTCCGCCGAGGGGCGCGTCGAGGTGGCCGGTCGCTGGTTCGGCGTACGCGGCCGCCGCTTCGTCCGCCCCACGCTGACGCTCGTCCATAAGGGCGCGGCGGTCCGCGCCCTTGCCGACCTCGAGCACAAGCCATGGGCGGCAGAGGACGGCGAGATCTGGACCGCCGCCTTCAGCGTGGACAAGGGCCTCGACGGGGCGCGGGAGATCGAGCTCTCGGTGGCGCCCGACATCGTGGTCGGGCTACGACCAAAGGGAAAGAAGCTGGCCCGTCCCGGCGATTCGCTGTCCGCCGGCACGGCGGCCCGCGCGCCGCGGTTCAAGACCGAGCGCGTGGTCCCGGCGCCGACTCCTCCAGAGCCCTCCGAGCCCGGCACCGAGCCCGACCCCGAGCCGCGCCGCCGGCGCCCCTCCCCGTCGATCGAGCTCGATCGTCTCGGCGCCCGCCTGGCGTCCGCCAACCACGAGCTCGAGCAGGAGCGTGAACGGCGCGCGGCGATGGCCAAGAACCTCGAGGACGAGCGCACGGCGAGCCGGCAGCTGCGCATCGAGCTCGGCCAGGCACGTTCCGAGCTCGAGGTCGCCGCTACGGCGCGGGCCGAAGCGACGGCGGTGGAGGCCGAGCTGGAGGAGGCCCGCCGGCAGCTGCGCGAGACCCAGCGCCGCCATCAGGCCGACACCGAGGCGCTCACCCGCCGCCACGACGAGACCGCTCAGACGCTCGCCCACGATCACGACCAGGTGACCGAGGCGCATGCCGCGCTCCAGGACGAGCTGCACGAGCAGGCGGGGGCCCTGGAATCCACGCGCGAGGCGCTGGCCGCCGAGCGGGCCGAGGCGGGGCGCCTGCGCAACCGCCTCGCCCAGCTCCAGCAGTCCCGGGAGCCCGGCAGACCGGCCGCGGCCGCAGCCGGAGCTGCAGCTGGAGCCGCCGCCGCCGCTGTCGGAGACGAGCCTCGCGCGCGGCGTCGTGCGTCCTCGCGCTCTGCGGGCTCGTCCCGCGAGACTGCTTCCCGGGAGGCCGACCCCACCGAGACCCGGCGGCGCCAGGCCGATCCCACTCAGACCCAGCGCTTCGACATGCTGGGGCTCCAGGACGAGACCGAGCCGTCCCCACCACCATCGCGGCCGACATCACGGCGCGCGAGTCATCAGACGCCTGACCCACCCGCGTTGAACCCGTCGACAGCCGAGCGGCTGCGACCGCTCAACCCATCGCTACGCCACCGGACCTGGTGGCTCGGCCGGCTCGTGGCTCTGCTGGTCCTCTGCGGCGTTATCGCGGCCGTGTGGGCGGTCCTGCACTCGACCGTCCTGCACTGAGGCCGGCGCGCTCAGGCGGCCAGCCGGCCGATGGCGATGAGTGCCGTGGTGTCCTCGCCGGCGCCGCCGCGACCCCCGCCGCGCGATGCCAGCTCGAGGTCGGCGATCTCGCAGACAGCCTCGGCCAGCCGCTCCGAGCCGGTTCGCCGAGCGTCGGCAATGAGATGGTCGGCGGCACGAGAGGGCATCCGCAACCGCCGCTTGACCTGGGCCGGCGGTTCGCCGGCGTCCAGCGCCACGGCGACCTCGTGCGCGGTCCGGACCCGCTGGGATATCCAGTAGAGGAGGCCGGGGAGGCGCTCCCCCTGCTGGCGCAGCTGGAGGTAGGCGGTGACGGCGGCGCGCGCCTCGCCCGCGACGATGGCATCGGCCACGGTCCACGCCCGGCGCTCGGCCGACGAGGCGGTCAACCGCTCCACCGCATCGGCGTCCAGAGGCTCCGCGGACGTGTCGTCATCGGCGCCGAGGGCGAGCTTCTCGAGCTCGCGCAGCAGTCGCTGCTGGCGATCGCCGACGTGGCGGACGAGCGCGCGGGCGCCGTCGGGCTCGAGCTCCACGCCCAGCTCGCGGGCGCGGGCGATCGCCCACTTGGGCAACTCCCAGGGCTTGACGTTCACCTCGGGGCTGATGTCGCCACCCGCGTCGCGGACCGCAGCGTGGAGGCGATCCGGCGCCTTGTTGCGGCTCTCCTCGCGGGCGAAGAACGCGATCGTGGTCTCGGGGGGCATCGCGCCGAGCGAGGCCGCCAGCGCGTCGAGCTCCTTGTCCTTCCAGCGCTCGACGCCTTCGACGATGATGAACCGGCGGCTCAGGGTCAGCGTCATCGCGTCCAGCGCGGCCGCGGCCCGCTCGGGCGTCGCGTCGTCGCCTTCCAGCAGCTCGACGCCTTCGGCGCCGCTGATCGACTCGGCCAGCTCGCGCAGTCGGGCGCGGCGCTCGACGATGCGCCCGTGGTCATCGCCGTGGATGAGGTAGGCGGGCTTGAACGACGGCGCCATGTCAGCCGAGTCTACGCGCGCGCCAGGCGGCCCAGGCGCTCACGCGGCCTCGGCGTCGGCGGCGAGCTCGAGCGCCCGCTCGACGGCGGCGGCCGGCGTGTCGGCCAGCTCGATGCCCTCGATGGCCCACGTGTCATAGCCGACGACGCCGATCCCCTCGTTGAGCGCGTGAGCGATCTCCGAGAGCGTCCCGTAGGCCCCTCCGACGGCGATGACCGCATCAGCGGCCCGGACGACCAGCGCGTTGCGTACGTCGCCGAGCCCGGTGGGGAGCGCGATCTCGACCCATTGGTTGGCTTCGCGGCGATCGGTCCCGGGGAGGATCCCGATCACCGTGGCCCCCGCATCGCGGGCGCCGCGGCTGGCGGCGGCCATGACCCCGCCGCGGCCGCCGGTGATCACCACGCAGCCCGCGCCGCCCAGCCCACGACCGACGTCCTCGGCCGCCTGCTCCTGCTCGGGGGATGGCTGCGAGGCGCCGATGACCGCGATGTACGGACCGGCCGGCACGAGTCCCGTCAGGCCTTGACGACGATGTTGACGAGCTTGTCGGGCACGACGATGACCTTGACCACCTGATGGCCGTTGAGGTGCCCCTGCACGCCACGGGCGGCCAGGGCAAGCTTCTCGAGCTCCTCGCGCGGGGCGCCGGTCGGGGCCTCGACCCGGTCGCGGACCTTGCCGTTGACCTGGCAGACGAGCATGAAGGTCGGCGTGACCAGCATCTCGGGATCGGCGGTGGGCCAGGGCTCCTCCCACACGCGGGCGCCGGTGAGCATCTCGTAGACCTCGGAGCCCAGGTGCGGGGCAAACGGGAACACGAGCGAGGCGGCGGTCGCCACGGCGAAGCGGCGGGCCGCCAGGTCGGCGTCGAGGTGCAGGTAGATCTCGTTGACGAGCTCCATCACCGCTGAGATGGCGGTGTTGAAGGAGTAACGCCCCCCGATGTCGCGGGTGACCTTGTCGATGGCCCAGTTGGCCTTGCGCACGATGGCCAGCGCGCCGCCGTCGGGACCCGGACCCGACCCACCCAGCGGCTCGACCGGGCTGGGGTCGCCTTCCCTTGCCAGGTCGTCGCCCAGGCGCCACAGCCGCGACAGGAACTTGTAGACACCCGCGACCCCGGCATCTGACCAGGCCGCGTCCTGCTCGAGCGGTCCCATGAACAGCACGTAGCAGCGGGCGGCATCGGCCCCAAAGCGCTCCACGATGAGGCTGGGCGCAACCACGTTGCCCTTCGACGAGGACATCTTGTTGCCGTCGGAGCCGAGGATCATGCCCTGGGTGAAGAGAGCCTGGAAGGGCTCCTGAACGTCGAGCAACTCCATGTCGGCCAGCGCCTTGACGAAGAAGCGGCTGTAGAGCAGGTGGAGGATGGCGTGCTCCACCCCGCCGATGTAGTTGTTCACCGGCATCCACGAGGCCAGCACCCGGCGGTCCCACGGCGCGGTGTCATTGCGGGCGTCGCAGTAGCGCAGGTAGTACCAGCTGGAGTCAACGAAGGTGTCCATCGTGTCGGTCTCGCGCCGCGCGGGGCCCCCGCAGCGCGGGCAGGTGGTGTTCACCCAGTCCTCGGCGGCAGCCAGCGGGGACTTGCCCCGGGGCTGGTAGTCCTCGACCTCGGGGAGCCTCACCGGGAGATCGGACTCGGGCACCGGCACCATCCCGCAGTCGTCGCAGTAGACGATCGGAATCGGGCAGCCCCAGTAGCGCTGGCGGGAGATGAGCCAGTCGCGCAGGCGGTAGTTGACCGAGGCCCGGCCCCTGCCCTCGGCCTGCAGGCCAGCCACGATGGCGTCGCGGCCGGCCACGGCATCCATGCCGCTGAACTCGCCCGAGTTGATGAGCACCTCGTCGGCGGTGTGGGCAGTGAAGGCCTGCTCGGAGATGTCGGGGTCCTGGGCATCGGCGGGCGCGACCACGGGGCGGATCGGCAGCTCGAACGCCGTCGCGAACTCGTAGTCGCGCTGGTCGTGGGCGGGGACGCCCATCACCGCACCGGTCCCGTACTCCATGAGGACGTAGTCGGCGACGAACATCGGGATCTGCTCGCCGTTGACGGGATTGGTGACCGTGCGGCCCAGGGGCACGCCGGTCTTGGGCTTGTCGGCCGCGCCGCGTGTCTCCGCCGACTCGTTGAGCGCGCGGTTGACGTAGTCGTGGACCCGGGCCTCGTTCTCGGTGCCGGCCGCCAGCCGGAACACGTCGGGGTGTTCGGGGGCCATGACGAAGAACGTCGCGCCGAAGAGGGTGTCGGGCCGCGTGGTGAAGACCGTGTAGTCGACGTCGAGCGCATCGCAATGGAAAGCGACCTCCGCGCCCTCGGACCGGCCGATCCAGTTGCGCTGCATCGCCTTGACGTTCTCAGGCCAGTCGATCGTGTCGAGGTCGGCCAGCAGCCGGTCGGCGTAGTCGGTGATCCGGAAGAACCACTGCTCGAGCTGGCGCAGCTCCACCTCGTGGCCACAGCGCTCGCAGCGGCCGTCGATCACCTGCTCGTTGGCGAGCACGGTCTGGTCAAACGGGCACCACTTGACGGCGGCCTCCTTGCGGTAGGCGAGTCCGCGCTCATACAGCTTGAGGAAGATCCACTGGGTCCAGCGGTAGTAGGTGGGCTCGTGGGTTCCCAGCTCCCGGGACCAGTCGATCGAGATGCCCCACCGGTGAAACCAGTGCCGGTAGGCGGCGATCGACTTGTCGGTGGCCACCCGGGGATGCACCCCGGTCTTGATGGCGTTGTTCTCAGCCGGGAGACCGAAGGCGTCGTAGCCCATCGGGTGCAGCACCCGATGCCCGGTGCGACGGCTGTAGTGGGCGATCGCGTCGCCCAGCGCGTAGTTCTTGAGGTGGCCGACATGGGGCTCGCCGCTGGGGTACGGCAGCATCTCCAGCACGTACGCGGTGTCGGCGGCGTGATCGGGGTCGTTGGCGACCTCCCAGGTGTGCTCGCTCTCCCAGAGCTGCTGCCACTTGGGTTCAATCTCGGCAGGGGTGTAACGGCGGTCGGTCATCTCCAGGGCGCAGGTTACTTCGAGCGCCCGGGCGACTGCCGCGCGAAGCCGCCCGCGCCGCCGGGCGAAGCCGCCCGCGCCCTGGCCGTGCATGTACTAACCTCCCGCCGAGGACCCAACGGGGCTATAGCTCAGCTGGGAGAGCGCTTGCATGGCATGCAAGAGGTCGTCGGTTCGAGCCCGACTAGCTCCATAGAGCTTCAAGGACGCCGCCTTTCGAGGCGGCGTTCGGCGTTCTAGGCAGCCTCGGCCTCGGGCTGCGCCGCCGGGCGCGCCTTCAGCCAGGACGTGAGCTCCTCGGCCGAGACCGGCCTGGAGAGGAAGTAGCCCTGAGCCGTGTTGCACCCCAGCTCGCGCAACGTGTTCCACGCGTCCATCGTCTCGACGCCTTCGGCGACGACCTCGAGGCCGAGGTTGCGGCCCAGGTCGACGGTGGATCGCACGATCACCGCGTCACCGGCCTGCTCCCCCATCCCCATCACGAACGAGCGGTCGATCTTGATCTCGTCCACAGGCAGCTGGCGCAGGTAGCTCAGCGATGAGTAGCCGGTGCCGAAGTCATCGATGGACAGGCGCAGGCCGAGCGCGGAGAGCTCGTTGAGCACCACCTTGGCCCGCGTCGGGTTGGCGAGCATGGAGGACTCGGTGACCTCGAGCTCCAGCCACTCGGGCCCCATCCCCCACCGCTTGAGCAAGGCCGCCACCTGGTTGGGGAAGTCGCGGTCCAGCAGGTTGCGCGTCGAGAGGTTGACGCTGATCGACAGATTGAGTCCCGCGTCGCGCCAGCGCCGGCCCTGACGCAGCGCCTCCTCGACCACGTAGAGGGTGAGCGGCCCGATCAGCCCGGTCTCCTGGGCGATGGGGATGAATGAGTCCGGGAACACCATTCCCCGCTCGGGATGCAGCCAGCGCAGCAGCGCCTCCACGGAGCGGACCTCGCCGCTCTCGAGCGCCGCCTTGGGCTGGTAGTGCAGGATGAGCTCGCGGGCGGCGATGGCGCGGCGCAGCTCGGCGACCAGGGTCAGGCGGGTCACGTCGTACTCGTGGGAGCCCTCGTCATAGAAGGTGTGGGAGGCGTTGTCGCGCTTGGAGTCGTACATGGCGACGTCGGCCTTCTGCATGAGCGACTGGGCGTCGGTGCCGTGATCGGGGTAGATGGCGATCCCGATCGACGCCTCCACGGCCAGCGGCAGCGAGTGGACGTAGACCGGGCGTTCCAGCGCGGCGCGGATTCGCGTGATCACCGGGACTGCCCCTTCGCCGTCGTGCAGATCCGGCAGCAGCAGCCCGAACTCGTCGCCGCCGAGGCGGGCCACGGTGTCCGAGCCGCGGATCGCCTCGTGCATGCGCTGGCCGACTTTGACCAGTAGCTCGTCCCCGGCGGAGTGACCGAGGGAGTCGTTGACCTCCTTGAACCGGTCGAGGTCCATGAGCACCACGGCGAGCTTGCTGTGGTTGCGCCCCGCGTGCCGGATCGCGTGGCCGATGCGCTCGCCGAAGAGCAGCCGGTTGGGGAGCCCGGTCAGCGGGTCGTGCAGCGCCTGGTGCTCGTTGAGCTGGGACTGGCGGATGAGCTCCTGCTCGGCGCGCTTGCGCTCGGTGATGTTCTCGATCATCGCCACCACGCGCAGGGGGGCATCGCCCTCGCGCTGCTCGGCGACCGCGCGCACGTGCGCCCACAGCGAACCGCCCGACTTGGTGATGCAGCGCGCCTCCAGGGCAAAGGACCCGCGCGTCCCGGCCACCGTCTCGGCCAGCAGGTCGTCGACGCTCTCGCGGTGCTCGGCGATCAGGTGGGCGCTGAAGCGCGAGCCGATCAACTCCTCGGCGGAGGCGCCCAACATCTGCTCGAGCGCGGGGTTGACCTCGACGGCCACGCCGTCGGCGTCGAGGCGCAGGATGCCCAGCGACGCGCCGTCGAACAGCGTCCGGAAGCGGGCGACGGCCTGGGCCTGGGCGCGGCGCGCGTCGAACTCGGCGACGCGGCTCACGCCCGCTGAGAGGACGACGGAGAGCATCTCGAGGGTCTGGCGATCCTCCTCGTTGAGGCGCTCGGTCTCGGAGTTGCTCAGGACGTTGAGCGTCCCGATGACCTCGCCACCTGAGAACAGCGGGACGCAGATGAGCGAGGTGTCGCCGACCTTGGCGCGCAGCTCCTGGTTGATGCGGGGGTCGGTGCGCGTGTCCTCGACCAGCACCGGCTCGCCGCTCTCGATCGCGTAGCGCGCGATCGACTCGGAGATCGGGCGCCTCGCGTCGAAGACACCGGCGGCGGTACCGCTGGCAGCGCGGGTGTGAAGCATGTCGCCGTCGACGAGGTTGACCATCGCCCCGTCGGCGCCGATGATGGCCGTCGAACGCTCGGCGACGATCTGCATCACCCGCTCCAGATCATCGCCGGCGGCGGCGATCGCCTGCTGGGTCTCCAGGATCAGCGACAGGCGCTGGTCGCTATCGAAATGGGTACCGGGCACCGTTCGGGCCGAGGTCAGCTTGCGCCGCAGCCGGCAGCTACGACCGCATCAGTGGACATGCCGCCTCTATCGGCCGCATTCCGGTGAGCTTTAGGTCATTCGGCGAAGTACTTAGAGGTTTTGGGCTGCTTGCAGCGCAGCCGGCGGATCCAGAGAGGCGTCGCCGCGGGTCAACTCGAGCGCGCGATCGGCGAGCTCGGCCGCCTCGGCCCCCGAGACATTTTCGTCGCCGAGGGCCAGCGCCAGCAACACCTGACGCAACAGCTCCGGATCCTGGAGGTCCGGCGGCGCCCCGGCCGGCGGCAGCGAGCGCACCCCCGCCAGCAGCCGGGCGGCGCCGTCGCCCCCGCGCAGCAGTCCTCCGGGATGCTTGTCGGGAATCGTGGCCACGATGGCGCCCGTGGCGGGGTTGAGCACGCCGACCTTGCTGCGCAGCCCGTGGCGCTCGAGGGTGAGCCGGTAGCCCGACAGCCGCAGATACCCGAGCTGGGCGGCCAGCTGGGTGAAGGCCGCGACGTCCGCCTCGTGCTTCAGCCGCGACTGGTGCAGCGCGATCTGGGTGCCCAGATCAACCCCGCCCTCTCCACGGCTGGGATCGGGATCCGGGGCGACGAGCAGGAAGATGTGCGGGCCGAGACGGCCCGCCCCCACCCCGGCGACATCGGCGAGCAGCTGATAGCCGCCGATGCCGAGCGCGCCGACGATCCCCGGCGGCAGCGGGTGGGCCTGGAGATAGCCTGGCTCGTGGAGCATGGGTGGAAGCGTCCGGGGCCGGTGGAATCCGGGCCCTAGTTGTCCAGGAGCCCACCGACGATGCCGCCAAGGATGCCACCGCCGCCCTCACGCTGGGCGTTGCCGCCCGCGCCCTCGGACACCGGCGGATGGAAGTAGGCGCTCTGCAGTCCCACCCGCCCCGGGCCGGTGAAGCGGTTGAAGATCAGATTGCCGGTGCCGCCGCCCAAGAACCCGGACTTGAACCCGTAGACCTCCTGGGTCATGGACACCGAATGGTCGCGGTAGACCCACCCACCGGGCTCGATGTCGATCGTCTCGCCGGCGTCGAGCTGCTTCTCGAACACGTTGCCGTAGCCGTGCACCCAGACCACGCCCTCCTCGTCTCCCGCGAAGAACTCGTCGACGAAGAAGCCGCCGCCGTAGAGCATGTTGGCGAACCCCTTGATCCGGCTGTAGTCGTACTGGACGTGGGCGGTGGCGGCCAGGAACTGGTGCTCGCGCACGACGATCCCCTGGCCCGGTGGGAGGTGCAGGGCGGCGATGTGCCCGGGTGCGTCGCGGCTGAAGGCCACCTCGCCGGCGGACTGGGCCTCGAGCAAGAGCAGGGGCATGCCGCCAAAGGCGCGGCGCTTGAGACCCTTCTTCAGCGGATGCAGCCCGATCTGGAGGCTGGGGTACTTCCACAGCAGCACGTGGTGCTCGAAGTACACAGGCACCTGGCCGTTGAGCGCCATATGCAGCACCGGGACGAGCTCGCCCTCCAAGCGGTAGGTGAGGCCGGGAGCGCTTCCCTGGGTGATCTGGGTCGGAAGAATGGTTGGTGCGGTCGGCATCGCCTCTCCTGGTGTCAGTGGCAGCTGGGGTGACGGGCGGGACGGGCGGGCGTCCGTTTCCGACGGGACGGTATCGCGCCCGCGATAATCGCCGTATGCGGCCCATCTACATCACCGGCCATCGCAACCCCGACACCGATTCCGTCGCCTCGGCGATCGGCTACGCGGAGCTCAAGGGCCGCCTGGATCCCAACAACGAGTACGTCGCGGCACGACTGGGCGACCTCAACTCACAGACGCGGTGGCTGCTGGAGCGCAGCAGTGCGCGCGAGCCGCGCTACCTCCCCCACGTGATGCTCCGCGCCGCCGACGTGATGCAGGAGAACTTCCCGGTCAGCCGCCACGATGCGCCGGTGCGCGAGGCCGGGCGGGCGATGGCCAAGGCCGACCTGGAGCTGGTGCCGATCGTCGACGACACGGGCGCGCTCGCCGGCGTGCTCACCGAGCGCGCCCTGGCTCGCCGCTTCGTCCGCGATTCGCTGCGCACCTCCACTCTGGAGGAGGCGCCAACGTTCGTGAGCGCGGTCGTCGCGGCGCTGGAGGGCGAGCTGGTCTGCGGCGAGGAGCGCCGACTGTCGGGGCGGGTGTGGGTGTACGCGATGGACCCGGCGTCGCGGAGCGGGATCTCGGACGGGGACATCGTCGTGGTGGGCAATCGCCCCGACGCGCAGGCGCGCGTCATCGAGCTCGGCGCGGCGCTCGTGGTGCTCTCCAACTCGGCCCAGCCCGGACCCGAGGCGCTGGCGGCGGCGCGCGAGCGGGGCACCGCGATCGTGGTCTCGCCGCTGGACAGCTACGTGGCCGGGCGCATGATCACGCTGGCCGCCCCGTGCAGCGCGCTCATGGAGCCCGACCCGCTCACGGTCACCACCGACTTTCTCGTCGCCGACATCTCAGAGCAGATCAAGGAAAGCCACTATGGCGCGGCCGTCGCCGTGGACGCCGATGACCGGCCCGTGGGGCTGGTCACCCGGTCAGACCTGGTGGCCCCCGCCCGCCGGCGCGTCGTCCTCGTCGACCACGCCGAGCAGGCGCAGAGCGCGGTGGGGATCGACGAGGCGGAGATCATGGAGATCCTCGACCACCACCACATCGGGTCGATCGAGACCCGGATCCCGGTGACCGCCACGTTTGACCCGGTGGGGTCGACGGCCACGCTCGTCGTCGAGCGCTTCCGGCATGCCGGCATGGAGCCCAGCCGGCCGACGGCCATGATGCTGCTGGGCGCCGTCCTGTCAGACACCGTCATCCTCAACTCGGCCACCACGACGGGTCGCGACCACGCCGTCGTCGAGTACCTGGAGCGGGTGCTGGCGTTGGACGCCGCGTCCATGGGCCGGGAGATGTTCGAGGCGACGTCCGACGTCTCTGACCTCAGCGCCGAGGAGATCGTCACCCGCGACGCCAAGCGCTACCACGTGCGCGGCGGCCAGGAGATCTGCATCGCGCAGGTGGAGGTCGTCGGCGACGCGCTGCGGGAGCGGACCGACGAGCTGCTTGACGCCCTGCGGCGCGAGCGGGAGGACCGCGAGCTCGCCCTCTACGCGCTGATGGTCACCGACGTCGTGGACAAGGGCACCGAGATGCTGGTCGCCGGCGACGTCGGCGCCGTGGCGCGCAGCTTTGGGGTGGAGCCGTCCGACAGCGTGATCGAGCTGCCCGGTGTGATGAGCCGCAAGAAGGAAGTCGCGCCGCGACTGATGACGGCGCTGTAGACGGCGGGAGCGGTCGGGCCGGGGCAGCTCAGCCTGAGCCGACGACCAGCGACGGCGCCTCGCCCCACAGCTGCTCGAGCCGGTAGTACTCGCGCGTGTCCGGCGTGAACACGTGCACCACCACGTCCAGATAGTCCATGAGGATCCACCGTGCCTCGGTGACACCCTCGACGCGCCGCGGCAGGATCCCGCGGGCCTTCATGCCCTCATGGATGCCGTCGTGGATCGCCCGCGTCTGGCGGTCGGTGCGGCCGGTGGCGATCACGAAGTAGTCCGCGTAGCCGATCATGCCCCGCAGGTCGAGCTGGACGATGTCCAGCGCCTTGCGATCGGCAGCGAGGTCCGCGATGGCGGCGACCATCTCCTCAGGGTTGAGCTGACGGGACGGGTCCCGCGTGGGGTTGGCTTGGGCTTGGGTCATTTCCCTCCTGGTGGGCCGTAGAGGCCGTGTGTCTCGATGTAGTGCATCACGCGGTCGGGGACGAAGTAACGGATGGGCTGGCCGGCGCGGACACGGCGGCGGACCATCGTCGACGAGATCCCGATCCGCGGCATCTGGAAGAACCGCGCTCGCTCGCCGCCCGCCAGCCTAGCCAGGGCATCCTCCACCGCCGCCTTCGCGGTCCCGCGGCGCTTGGCGATCGCCACCGTCGCCAGCTCCAACACCCGCTCGGGCTCGTGCCACTTCGGAAGCCCTGCGGCGATGTCGGCGCCGAGGATGATGAACAGGTCGTCTGAGGGCGATCGGGATCTCAGTACCTCAAGGGTATCGACCGTGTACGACGGGCCGTCCCGGCGCAGCTCCAGATCAGACACGGTGAAGCGCTCGTCGTCGCCGACGGCCAGCCGGCACAGCTCGAGCCGGTGCTCGGGCCCGGGCTCGTCGTCAACGGGCTTGTGCGGAGGCATACCCGCGGGAATGAGCGTCACCTGGTCCAACCCCAGCTCACGGTATGCCTCCTGGGCGGCGACGAGGTGACCGAGATGTGGCGGGTTGAAGGTTCCGCCGAGGATCCCTATGCGCATCGTCGATGGTGGCCGCGGCCGATAGGACGGGCCAGATCAGGCGCGGACGTGCCCGGTGCCCTCGACCAGGTACTTGAACGTGCACAGCTCGCGCAGCCCGATCGGCCCGCGGGCGTGGAGCTTCTGGGTGGAGTTGCCGATCTCGGCTCCCATGCCGAACTCGCCGCCGTCGGTGAAACGCGTCGACGCGTTGACGTAGACGCAGGCGGCGTCGACGCCGAGCTGGAAGGCGCGCGCGGCGGCCGTCGACGGGGTGAGGATGGCCTCGGAGTGGCCGCTGCCATGAGCGTTGACGTGGGCGATGGCCTCCTCGACCGAGTCGACGACGGCGACCGCCATCTCGAGCGCCAGGTACTCGGTGTCCCAGTCCACCTCGGTGGCCGCGTCGATGGGCAGGTCAGGGGCGGCGCGGCGCGCGCGCTCGTCCCCGTGCAGGGTGACGCCCGCCTCGTGCAGCGCGTCGAGGATGTCGGGGAGGAACTGCTCGGCCTCGCCGGCGTGGACCAGCAGGGTCTCGGCGGCGTTGCACGTTCCGGGGCGCTGCAGCTTGGCGTTGAGGACGATCGCGCGCGCGGCCTCCAGATCGGCGCCGGCGTCGACGTACACGTGGTTGTTGCCCGAGGCGGCATAGATGACCGGGACGGTGGCGATGCCCTTGAGCGCCGCCTTGAGGCCCTCGCCGCCCCGGGGGATGATCAGGTCCACGATGCCGGCCTGGGTCGCCAGCTCGGCCAACTCCTCACGGCCTCCGCCGGCGACGAGCGACATCGCGCCCGGCGGCAGCCCCGCGGCCGTGGCGGCGTCGGCGGCCACAGCGGCGAGCACGGCGTTGGAGTGCGTGGCCGAGCTCGATCCGCGCAGCACGACGGCGTTGCCCGACTTCAGGCACAGGGCGGCGGCGTCGATCGTGACGTTGGGACGAGCCTCGTAGACCACCGCGATCACGCCCAGGGGGACGCGGACGCGCCGCATCTGCAGGCCGTTGGCCAGGGTCGAGCCGTCGATGACCTCACCCACCGGGTCGGGCAGGGCCGCGAT
This sequence comes from uncultured Actinomycetota bacterium, assembly GCA_963758035.1. Taxonomy (GTDB): domain Bacteria; phylum Actinomycetota; class Thermoleophilia; order Solirubrobacterales; family Solirubrobacteraceae; genus Palsa-465. Next base: position 523,328 of record CAVWTW010000006.1, on the reverse strand, counting down.
CGTGCGCACGCCCGCCGCCATGCCCGCGATGCGATCGGGATCGAGGGCGAGCCGGTCCAGGAGCGCGGCCGACAGCCCGTTCGCCTCGCCCGCCTCCAGATCGCGGGCATTGGCCTCCAGGATCTGCTCGGTCGACTCCTCCAGCGCAGCAGCCATCGCCTCCAGCGCCTCGTCCTTGACCCCAGAGCCCAGCATGGCCAGAGCACGCGACGCGCGCTTGGCGGCCTGGCAGGTCTCGGCGATGGAGAGCGCGGTGCTGGCCATGGGGGAGGAAAGGTTACCGAGTGCCCCGAGGCGTCCCGGTGGGCGCGCTCACGGCACGCTCTTCCACGGCGTGAGTCCGTTCTTGACCGGATCGAGGATCTTGACGTCATAGGCGCCGTTGGCGCCCGCGGCCACGTAATAGGACTTGTACTTCTTCAGCGCGCCCTTCTGAGAGTAGATGTCGAGGGCCAGGTCCAGCAGCTCCTGCTTGGCTGCGGCCTCGTTGGTGCCCGTGAACGCCTTGACGGTGAAGTCGCTCACCCCGGCATAGGAGGTGGTCTGGCCCACGGCGTGGCTGACCAGCACGACCGCGTGGCCCGGCCGGTCGACCGATGAGTCGGTGGGATCCTTCTCGTCGGGGATGACGCTGAGGTACGCGATCGTCGTCCACCCGATCGCCCGGAACAGACGGGCTCCGTACGTGGCCCAGACGTCGCAGTCGCCGATGATCTCCCCGGTGGCGGCGTCGACGCCGAGCGTGCTCAGCTTGCCGAGCGGGTCGGGCTTGATGTCACCCTCGGCGTCGGTGGCGGCGCGGAAGAAGACCGTGAGCATCTGGCCGATCACCTCCTGCTCGAGGTCGGTCTGCTTGAAGCCGGTGACCCCCTGGCCCTGGAGCTTGACCAGAGCCTGCCCGATCTTGTCGGTGTTGGCATCGAGCCAGGCCGTGACCTTCTGGTTGGCGCCCGGGGCGGTGATGGCGACCCCGGCCAGCCGCCCCATCTTCACCAGGTAGTTCTCCATCCCGGCGATCGAGCTGTTGCCCAGTTGGGCCAGCGCGGATCTTTCGACGGCGGCGTCCTTGGTGGCGGCGGCGATGTCGATGCCCGCGTCCTGGGCGGTGTTGTTCATCAGCGCGCCGACGATCCTCCTGACCTGGCCGCGCGCCCCGTCGGCGTCGGCGGCGTGATTGGCCCAGCACTTGGCGGCCAGGGCCTTGGCCTCCTGCTTGAGCGCATCTGTCACGGTGGCGGCGGCGGAGATCTTGGCCTGCAGGTCGGCGACCTGGTCGTCGAGGCTCTTATCGCGCGCCAGCACGCGGCTGCCGGGGGCGGCCTGTCGCGCGATCGCGGCGCGCGCGACGCGGTTGCCGGCGCTGCGCTGGAGCGCCAGCACACCGGCGGGACTGAGGTCGCCCACGTCCAGGCCCCGGCCGGCCGGCCGTACCTCCGCGGCGACCGCCGCCTGCGGCTCGGCCGACTCTTCGGTCCGCATCCCCGGCATCCCAGGCGGACTGTATCCGTGTCCTAGGCCAGGACGAAATAGTCGCGGTGGATGGCCTCTTCGCTGGCGCGCGGCAGGACCGCCCGCACCGCTCCGGACTGCAGGCCCAGGACCTGGCGCAGCTCGGCGGCCGAGTAGTTGCTGATCCCCTTGCCGACGGCAGCGTCCTCGTGGGCGATCTCCACCGCGTCGCCCGCCTCGAACATGCCGCTCACCTCGATCACGCCCACCGGCAGCAGGCTGGCACCGCCGCCGCGCAGGGCCCGGGCGGCCCCGGCGTCGACCAGCACCCGCCCCCGCACCGGCTTGGCGTACTTCAGCCACAGCTTGAAGCTCGAGTATCGGCCCTCCCGCGCCGGGAATCCGGTCCCCGTGGCGGCTCCGGTGGCCGCGGCCGCGATGGTGCCGGGCGTCAGGCCGCTGGCGATCACCGTCGGAATCCCGGCCGCCGTGGCCATCTCGGCGGCCACCACCTTGGAGCGCATGCCGCCGGAGCCCAGGGGCGACGCGGTCTGGCCGATGTCCAGCGGATCGAGCGCGCTGAAGTCGGTGACCTCGGCGACGAGCTGCGCCGACGGGTCGAGATGGGGGTCGGCGGTGAACACGCCGCCGGCGTCGGTGAGCAGCAGCAGCCGCTCGGCGCCGAGCAGGATCGCCACCTGGGCGGCGAGGAAGTCGTTGTTGCCGAACGAGATCTCGTCGGTGGTCGTGGTGTCGTTCTCGTTGATCACCGGGACCACGCGCCACTCCAGCAGCTTGCGCAGCGTCTGGCGCGCGTTGAGGTAGTGCGTCCGCGCGCTCATGTCAAAGAACGTGAGCAGGACCTGCGCTGTGGGCACCCCCCGCGCGCGCAGCAGCTCGTCGTAGACCTGGTAGAGCTTGCCCTGCCCCACCGCGCTGGCCGCCTGGAGCTCGTCGATCGAGCGCGGGCGCACGGGCAGCTCCATCACCCCCATTCCCCGGGCGATCGCCCCGCTGGTGACGATGATCGGCGCGCGGCCGGTCGCGTGGAGCTGCGCGACCTCATCGCAGATGCGGCCCAGGACATCGGCGCGTACCGCGCCGTTGTCATCGGCGACGATGCTCGAGCCGAGCTTGATGACCAGGGGTCCCATGGACGGTTCCAAGGGTACGGGTGCGTGTGCAGCTCGGCGTTTGAGCGTGGCACCGGCGAACGTCAACGGCGGGCTTGGGAGAGCGGGCACGGGGCGGACTCGGCCTCACGCAAGGGGGGTGCGTACAAAATAAGCGCCGATACGGCGCTTAACTTGACACACGTCCCTCAGGAGCCGTCCAGGTCACCCTTCAAATGCCCTGCCGTTGACCCGCGCCCCGGGGGCCTGCCCGACACGGGACCCCCACCGAGGCGATGGTGCCTCACACGTCGGGGTCGAGGTCAAACGCGATCCCGGCGATCTCGACGTCGTCCCCCGCCTCGAACCCCTGGGCCTCCAGCGCGTTCAGGACCCCGATCCCGCGCAGGCGCCGCTCCAGGTGCGCCAGCGCCTCCTCGTTGTCGAGGTCATAGCGGGCCAGCAGCCGCTCGACCCCGGTGCCGGTGACGGCGAAGGCCCCGTCGCCGGTGCGCCGGACCTCGTAGGCCCGCGGCGCCGCCGGGCGGAACACCTGATGCTCGGCGAGGTCAACGGCGGCGAGCTCGGGGGCGGCATCCGGGGCGCCGTCGGCGGGGACCGCCGTCTCGGGCACGCGGCGCACGAGCTCGGCGGCGAGGTCGTCCAGGCCCACGCGGCTGACCGCGGAGGTCACCAGGACCGGAACCGCGTCCCCCAGGCGTGCCTGCCATGCCGCGCGGGCCGCCGCGGCGGTCTGAGCGTCGACGAGGTCGGCCTTGGACAGCGCCAGGATCCGGGGCAGGGCCGCCAGCCGCGGGTCGTGACTGGCCAGCTCGTGCTCGACCGTCGCGTGGTTGGCCACCGGATCGGAGCCGTCGAGCGGATTGAGGTCGAGCACGTGGACCAGGAGCCGGGTGCGCTCGACGTGGGCGAGGAACTCGTGGCCGAGGCCCGCGCCGTCGCTGGCGCCCTCGATGAGCCCCGGAATGTCGGCCAGCACCAGCTGCCGGGTGTCGGTCTGCAGGGTTCCCAGCACGGGCGAGAGCGTCGTGAAGGGGTAGCCCGCGACCTTGGGATGAGCGCGGGTCAGGCGGGCCAGCAGTGAGGACTTGCCTGCGTTGGGCAGCCCGATGAGCCCGACGTCAGCGAGCAGCTTGAGCCGCAGCTCCAGCCAGGTCTCGTCGCCGGGCAGGCCGCGCTCGGCAAAGCGCGGCGTCTGATGGGTGGGGCCGGCAAAGCGCTTGTTGCCCCGGCCACCCGGCCCCCCGCGGGCCACCACGGCGCGCTGGCCGCCGCGAACGAGGTCATAGCGGGCGCCGTCACCCTCCACGAGCACCTCGGTGCCCGGCGGCACGGCCAGCTCGAGCGTCCCCCCGTCGGCGCCGTGGCGCAGCGAGCCCTCTCCGTGGCCGCCACGGCGGGCCTTGTAGTGCGCGCGGCGCCGGAACGACTCCAGATCGCGCAGCGAGTCCGAGCACACGAGCACGACGTCGCCGCCGCGGCCTCCGTCGCCGCCGTCGGGACCGCCCTTGGGGACGTGGGCCTCGCGGCGGAAGCTGAGGGCTCCGTCACCCCCGGCGCCGGCCTGAACGTGAATTCGTGCGCGATCGTGCATGCTGTGTCACTCAGCTTATGAGCGATCCCGTGTTCCTCATCACCGGCGCGTCCTCAGGCATCGGCGCCGCCACCGCGCGCGCCGCCGTCGAGGCCGGCTACCGCGTCGCTCTGGCCGCGCGCTCCGCCGACCGGCTCACCGAGCTCGCCGCCGAACTGGGCGGTGAGCAGCGCGCTCTGGCCATCACGTGCGACGTGACCGAGTGGGCAGACCAGGAGGCCATGGTGGGCACGGTCCTGGAGCGCTTCGGCCGCCTCGACGTGGCCTTCGCCAACGCCGGCTTCGGCGCCAAGCGCGGCTTCCTCTCAGAGACTCCGGAGTTCTGGCGCGAGATGGTCCTCACCAACGTCTACGGCGCGGCCCTCACCATCCGGGCCACGATCGAGGCGCTCAAGGACGCCCAGGGCCACCTGCTGCTCACCGGCTCGGTGGCGGGACGCAGAGCGCTGCCCGGCTCGCTGTACTCCGCCACCAAGTGGGCGGTGACGGCCATGGGTGAGGGCGCCCGCCAGGAGCTCAACGGCAGTGGCGTCCGGGTGACGCTGATCGAGCCCGGCGCCGTCGACACCCCGTTCTTCGAGAATCAGCCCAAGACCGCGCTGGTGGCCGACGACGTGGCCCGCGCCGTCATGTACGCGGTCTCCCAGCCGCCGTCGGTCGACGTCAACGAGATCCTCATCCGGGCCACCACGCAGGAGGGATAACCGCTCCGGGGTCAAACACCGCGTTGACGTGAGCGTGGTCCAAGACTTCAAGACCTTCCTGCTGCGGGGGAACCTCGTCGAACTGGCGGTGGCCTTCGTCATGGGGGCCGTGTTCGCCGCCCTGCTGAAGGCGTTCATCGGGGACCTGATCACCCCGATCATCGCCCTCGTCTTCGGCCAGCCCGACTTCTCCACGCTGTCGTTCACGATCAACGGCAGCCATTTCCTCTACGGCGACTTCCTCAACGCCCTGTTCACGTTCGCGACGACGGCGGCCGTCATCTTCTTCTTCGTCGTGCGGCCCTACAACGCGCTGGTGGCGCGCCGCAGCAAAGAGGACCCCTCGACCAAGCCATGCCCGGAATGCACCAGCGCCGTCCCGCTGGCGGCACGGCGCTGTCCCTTCTGCACGTCGCCGATCGGCGAAGCGACGGCGTCGGCGTAATTACTCGGCGGCGTCCGCCGGGGCGATGGAGATCATCCGGCCGCGGCGGCCGGAGGTGAACTGCACGGTGCCGGGGGACCGGGCGTAGATCGTGTCGTCCTTGCCGATCCCGACGCCCTCGCCGGGCTTGAAGCGGGTGCCCCGCTGGCGGACGATGATCTCCCCACCGGTGACGGTCTGCCCGGCGAACACCTTGACGCCGAGCCGTTTGGCGTTGGAATCGCGGCCGTTGCGGCTGGATCCCAGACCCTTCTTATGCGCCATCGGTGGCCTCCGCGGTCGCTGGCTCGTCTGATGGGGCGGACGCGGCCTTGGCCTTGGATCGGGTACGACCCGATCCCAGCTTCAGCGAGGTGATCTCGATCCGGGTGAGCTCCTGGCGATGGCCGTTGCGACGGCGATAGCCGCGCTTGGGCTTGAACTTGACCACTCGCAGCTTGGGGCCGCGCTCGTGGGCGAGGACCTTCGCCTCGACGGTGACTTTGGACAGATCGTCGCCGTCCACCACGTTGTCGCCGTCGACGTAGAGCAACGGGTCCATCGTGATGGTGGCTCCGTCGTCGACAGGCAGGCGCTCCACGAGGAGCCACTCGCCCTCCTGGACGCGGTACTGCTTGCCGCCTGTCTTGATGATCGCGTACATGGTCATTCCGAATCGGACGAGCCCGCGGCCGAACCGGCCTTGGCGCCCGAACGGCGCCGCCCGCCTCTGCGGCCGCGACGCCGAGGCTTTGATTCTAGTTCATCGTCCGAGGCACCGTTCTCGACGGCCGGAACGTCGAGGAGCGATGCGACCGCGGCGGTCCTCCCCACCTCGTCGATGCGCACCAGATGCTTCTCGCCCACGTACTTGGTCCCGCCGGTGATCGAGATGATGTACCCGTCGATCTTGGCCACCGCGTCGCCGGGGCTGTACATGTGGGGCTCGACGATCTCGACGTGGACCTCCTCGCCCTCGCGGAAGGGCAGCGCGCGCTCCAGGACCTGCTCGCGATCACCCTCCAGCAGCACCCGGAAGTGGTCGAGCGGCAGGCCCTCGGAGCCCTCGAAGTGAAACCACTTGCCGGTCTCGTCCTCCACGGCGTGCAGCGCGCGGGCCTCGTTGCCGGTGAACTCGGCGCTCACCCGAGGGTTCATCTGCAGGAGGATCGCCTCGGCGTCGGTCTCCTTGGCCAGGTCGCGCATGCGGCGCTCGAACTCGATGGCGATCGTCTCCTCGGACTTGATCACGCCCTCGCCGTCACAGGTCGGGCACGGCCGGGTCATGATCTCGCGGACGCCGTCGGTCACGTTCTGGCGCGTCATCTCGACGAGCCCGAGCGGCGAGATCTCGACCACGAAGGTCTTGGTGCGGTCCTCGTCCAGCGCCTTGCGCAGGGTCTTGAGGACGGCGTCGCGGTTGCGGGCCCGCGCCATGTCGATGAAGTCGATGACGATGATCCCGCCGATGTCGCGCAGCCGCAGTTGGCGCACCACCTCGTCGGCGGCCTCGAGGTTGGTCTTGGTGATCGTGTCCTCCAGGCGCGCGCCCTTGCCGCGGCCGATGAACGACCCCGAGTTGACGTCGATCACCGTCAGCGCCTCGGCGTAGTCGATCATGAGGTAGCCGCCGCTGGGCAGGTCCACCCGCCGCGACAGCGTGGAGTCGAGCACCTGCTCGACGCCGTAGGCCTCGAACAGCGGCGTGTCCTCCTCCCACAGCTCGACCTGGTCGACGAGTTCTGGCGCGGTCCGGCTGAAGAAGGACACGAGCCGATGGTGCTGCTTGGGATCGTCCACCACCGCGCGCTCGAAATCAGCGGAGAAGATGTCGCGCACGACGCGGACCGAGAGATCGGCCTCCTGGAAGACGAGTGCCGGCGCCTGGGTCTCGGCGACGCGCTTCTGGAGCACCTCTCCGAGCTTGAACAGGTAGACGAGCTCGCGCTCCAGGTCGGCGCGCTTGGCACCCTGGGCGGCGGTGCGGATGATGGCGCCGGCGCCCTTGAGATCGAGCTTGGCGGCCTCCTTGCGCAGCCGCTCGCGCTCCTTGTCGTCGAGCCGGCGCGACACGCCGACACCCTCGCCGTAGGGCGCGTAGACCATGTAGCGCCCGGCGATGGTCAGATCCATGGACAGGCGGGCGCCCTTGGTCTTCAGCGGGTCCTTGACCACCTGGACGACGATCTCCTGGCCCGGCTTGAGCATGTCGGTGATGTTGCGGCCATCGCGCCCCGCGCCCCGGCCGCGGCGCGGCGCCTCGACGCCCGGCAGCACGATCTCGTCGACGTGCAGGAAGCCATTCTTCTCCAGCCCGATGTCGACGAAGGCGGCCTCCAGGCCGGCCAGCACGTTATCGACGCGCCCCTTGTAGATGTTGCCGACGATCGAGCGGCTGCCCCGGCGCTCCAGGTAGAGCTCCGCGACCGTGTACTCGCTCGAGGGGGCCGGCTTGCGGCGGCGCCGCGTGGCGGTTGAGCTGGGTTTACGAGACGACACGGTTCCGGCCGCCTCAAGCAGCGCCACGCGGGTCTCCCCGCGATCAACGCTGACCAATACTTGCTTCTTCAATTGTTTTCAGTCCTTTGCTAACTAAGGCCGCTGCGGATCTGGTCGCGCGGCGTTACGAAATCAGGGTCCGGGTTTTCCCGCTGGCCGCCATCCGGGCCTGCATGTAGATCGATTGCAGGAGCCCAACGGCGATGAAGGTCACGATGACCGAGGACCCTCCATAGCTGAGGAGGGGCAGCGGGACGCCGGTGATAGGCATGATCCCTATGGTCATACCCACGTTCACGAAGATCTGGAACATGAGCATCGCCAGGATGCCCGCCGCGATGAGCGTCCCGAACAGGTTCTTGCTCATCGTGAGGATCCGCAGAGCACGCCAGATCAGCAGTGCGTACAACGACAGCACGACGACCGCTCCGACGAATCCGTAGGTCTCTCCTACGGCGGCGAAGACGAAGTCGGTGTCATTGGCGGGGAGGAAATTCAATTTGGTCTGGGTCGCGTTGTTGCCGCGACCGGTCTTCTGTCCCGAGCCGATGGCGATCTGCGACTGCTGTAGCTGATAGCACGGGTCCGGGACGTCCGGGGTTGGCTTGCCGCATCCGTTCGGGTGCAGGAAGGCCGTCAACCGCTGGACCTGGTACTTCTGCAGTACGTGGACCCCGGCCGCGGGCGCCCCGGCGAGCACGATCGCGATCGAGGCGATGAAGATGGCCGCGAGGGCGGTCAACTGCTTGAACGAGGTGCCGGCGAAGAACAGGATGCTGAAGCCGACCGCCACGTAGACCATGCCGGTCCCCAGGTCGGGCTGGGGGATGACGAGCAGCGCGGCGAGGATCGCCAGCAGCATCACCCGCACCGTGGTGCGCCACTCGTGGATCCGGCGAGAGCGATCGACCGCGAAGCCGGCCAGGGCCACGATGAGCAGCACCTTGCCGAACTCCGAGGATTGGAACTGCAGGAATGGCAGCGGAATCCACCGCCGCGCCCCCTGGATCGGCGCCATCCCGTAGACGACGAGATTGAGCGCGACCATGATCCCGAACAGCGCGTACTTGAACTCGCGCAGCCGGGAGTAGTCGATCCGGCTGAGGATGAGCGCCAGCGCGAGCCCGATCCCGCCGAACACGGCCTGGCGCTGGACGTAGTACAGCGGGTGGCCGGCGATCGCATGCGAGGTCGCCCCCTTGAGCGTCTCGCACGAGCAGACCACGAGCCCGATCGCGGCCAGCAGCAGCAGCGGGTCGAAGATCGGGATCGCCCGCGCGCGGGGGATGACCGTCTCCTCGCCAGGCGTGATCGGGGTGGCGCTCATAGGCTGCTGTTGGTCCCCGCCACAAACTTGCCGGGCTTGCCGAAGAACCACTGCGAGAGGATCTGCCGGGCCACGGGGGCGGCGGCGACGTCTCCGAACCCGCCCTTCTCGACGTGGACGACCACGACGATCGGCTTGTTGGTGTTGTCGATGACGAAGCAGGCATACCAGGCGTAGTCGGGCTGGTTGGTGTACTGCGCGGTGCCGGTCTTGCCGTAGACCTTCATCGGGAAGTTGCCCATCACATCGTCGGAGGTGCCGCCGGAGGTCTGCGCGGCCTCATTGAGGCCGTCGAGGATCGTCTGGCGGTAAAGGGGGTTGATCGAGATGGCGCGCGCCGGGGGCGGGTTGATCGCCTGGAGCACCGTCCCGTCCTGGTCCTGGACGTCGACGCCGAAGTGCGGGCGGACGACCGTGTGGCCGTTGGCCAGGGCCGAGTAGGCCACCGCCAACTGCAGCGGCGTCACCTGGACATCGCCCTGGCCGACCGCCAGGCTCTCGTTGTCGCCGATCGACCACGGACGGTTGGTGCCGTCGGCGATCCCACACCCGCCGGGGGCGTGCTTGGGGCTGCGGTGCCAGCCCTTGTGGTGGTGCGCGCTCGTGTGATGGCCATCGGGAGCGGTCCACCGAAACGACCCGGTGGCGGTGTCGCACTGGGCCTCGAGCCGGTTGCGGCTCTCGCGCCACAGCGGGCTGGGCAGGGTTCCCGTCGCCTCATTGGGCAGGTCGACGTCGGTGGGCCGGCCGATCCCGAACTTGGAGGCCCAGGCGTCCAGCGGGCCGCCGCTGGGATGCTTGTACGGGTCCTCGTTGAGCCGGGCGCCGAGGTTGTAGAAGAAGTCGTCGGAGGAGACGCGCAGCGCCTCGGTGAGGTTGAGCGTGCCGTCCACGGCGTGGCCGGCGTTGTGGCGGCACTGCTCGGCGGCGCCGGTGCCCACGCAGAACTGCCCGCCGTCGTCATAGGTGTCGCCGATCGTCCACTCGCCGCTCGTGAGTGCGGCGACGCTGGTGATGGGCTTGAACGTCGACCCGGTGGGGCCGGCGCTCTGGGTGGCGCGGTTGAGCAGCGCGTCCCCGCCGTTGGGGTTGGTCAGCTGGTCGTACTTGGACTGGCTGAGGTTGCCGGTGAAGATCGACGGGTCAAAGCTCGGCAGCGACCCCATCGCGTACACCGCGCCGGTGTCGGGATTCATGGCCACGAACGATCCGCCGGGCGACGCGTTCGCGCTCATCGATGCCGCGAGCGCCTGCTGGCCTACCCGCTGCAGCTGGGCGTTGAGCGACAGCTTGAGGTCGTGGCCGGCGACCGGCTGGTAGGTCCGCAGGTCGCCGGTGGGCTGGTTGAGCGCATTGACCTGGACCTGCTGACGGCCGTCCTTGCCGCGCAGGAAGCTGTCGTACTGGGCCTCCAGGCCGCTCTGTCCCACGATGTCGGTACGGGCCGCGCCCTGGTAGGACTTCGCCTTGAGCTCGGCCGCGTTGACCGGGCCGACGGTGCCCAGCACCTGGGCGGCCAGCGTCTGGAACGGGTAGTGGGTGACGTAGACCTTCTGGACCTGAACGCCGGGGAACAGACGCTGGTTCTCGGCCAGGTAGAACTGCATGATGCGGGTCACCACCGAGCCCGACCGCACGGTGACGTCGGCGTAGGACTGCAGCGTCACCTGCTGGCCCACGGCGCACGCGATCGGCGACAGGCGAAACGCGTTGGGCGGCGGCATGTGCAGCGCGCAGCGCGTGCGCTTGGTGGGCATCCCCAGCACGTGAGCGAGGCGGTTGTAGACGATGGCGTCGGCCCGGGGCGGATGCTCGAGGGTCTCGAGCTTGTCCAGGCTCACGGGCGACGGGAGATCATCGGGCGAGATCTGCACCGCCAGGGTCTTGACGCTGTCGACCAGCGGCGTGCCGCTGGCGTCGAGCACCTCCCCGCGGGGCGCCGCGATGTCGATGTTGCGCACCCGGTTGACGGTGGCCGCCTTGACGTACTGGTCGCCGGAGAGCACCTGCAGGAACCACAGCCGAAAGAAGACGATCGCGAACAGCCCCAGCGCGAAGCTGCCCACGATGGCGACGCGCAGCGCGAGCTGCGGGGTCATGGTGGGACGGCGATCTTCGGGAGGCTTGGTCATCCGCCCCCTCGATTTAGCTGGCCCAGCCGCTTCGAGGAGCTCTGCAGCGGGCTGAGGCCGCCGGTGGTGTAGGCACGCCGGCGCCGGCGGCGGGGATCGTCGGGCAGCGCCGGATGGATGATCCGGCGCACCACGGCGTAGACCGGGAGCGAGATGAGCGTGTTGACCAGGATGGTGATGAAGATCTGCTGGAAGAGCAGCAGGCTCACCGGCGCGTCGACGCCGAGCAGGAACTGGATGAGCGTCATCCCGATCCCGGCGACCGCGGTTGCGGCGGCGCCGGCCGCGAGCGGGACGAGCCCATGGGCGGGATCGCGCAACTCGCGCAGACGCCCGGCCCAGTAGCCGATCGCGATGTAGAGCAGCGACGTGATCCCCAGCGTCTGGACGAGCACCGTGTCGACGAGAAGCCCGGTTGCGAAGCCCATCACCGCGCCGGTGAGCGAGCCCGCCAGCAGCCCAACGCTCATCACCATCAGGGGCGTCAGGTCTGCGCTGATGCCGAAGATGGAGATCTGGGACACCGCGGCCTCCTGGATGACGACCGTGCCCAGGGCCAGGAGCACCAGGCGCAGGATCAGTCGCAGCGGAGGCGGACTCACGGCACCTGGGCCCGGACGTTGGCGGCGTGTGGCCGAGTCAGGATCTGAACCGAGTCGAAATGGCGCAGATCGGCGGTGGGCGAGACGGGAACCTCGTTGTTGTTGAACAGCTGGTTGGGGTTGACGGTGCCCACGGTGCCGATCGGAAGGCCCGGCGGGTACAGCGACGTCAGCGAGCCTGACTTGAATCCGGTGGTCACCACCAGGTCGCCCTGGGCGACCTGGGCTCGCCCGGGCAAGTCGGTCAGCAGGAGCTGGTTGGGGTTGCCCACCGACGGCGCGAGGATCCCCTGGTCTCCGGCGCGGTCGGTGACCTGCGCGGCGGCGGCGTAGCTGGGGGCGGTGATGAGAGTCACGATCGACACCGAGGCATCGACCGTGGTCACATCGCCGACCAGGCCGCCGTCGGCCAGCACCGGATCCCCTTGCTCGACGCCCTCGTCAGAGCCGGCGTCGACCTCGACCTGCTGGTACCACAGGCTGGGATCGCGGCCGGTGACGTTGGCGCCAACCGGGTGGTAGTTGCGGATGCCGATCGTCTGATCGAGGCCGACCTCCGCGGTGAGCTGCTGGTTCTGCAGCTGCTCGGTCTTGAGCGTGGCCAGCTGCGCGGTCAGATCCCGGTTCGCTTTGCGCAGCTTGTCGACGTTGGACTTGGCCCGGAGCGTGTCCGAGACCCAGTTGGCGACGTCGCGCACAGGCGAGAGGACCTTGCTGGCCCCGGCCTGGACCGGCGAGAACACCTGCACGATGCCGCGCTGCACGCTGTGCAGCGGACTCTGCGGCGATTCGCCGAAATAGGCAGTGAGGAGGATCAGGGAGACGACGACCAGCAGCGCGAGCACCGCTCGGCGCCGTCGTACCTGTTTGTCATGCACGGTGTCCGTGTCTCCAAAGTGTTGCTCCGCACGCGCCGACCTGAAAGCTAATACCGACGGTTGCGATTACGCGAATTCTTACTTGACCGGTGGATCGCTTCGAACTCCTCCAGGGACCGCCCTGAGCCGACCGCGACGCACGTCAGCGGGGACTCTGCCAGGTGCGCGGGCATCTGCGTCTCATGGCGCAGGCGCTCTTCCATGCCCTGAAGCAGTGACCCCCCTCCGGCAAGCATAATGCCACGATCCATGATGTCGGAAGCCAGTTCGGGGGGCGTCCGGTCCAAAGTCTGCTTGACGGCGTCGATGATCTGCGACACCGGCTCCTCCAGCGCCCCCCGGATCTCCTCGCTGGTGAGGATGACCGTCTTGGGCAGCCCGGAGACCATGTCGCGGCCCCGGATCTCGGCCTGGACCTCCTCGGGCATGGTGTGCGCCGAGCCGATCTCGAGCTTGACCTCTTCGGCCGTCTGCTGGCCGATGAGCAGTTTGTACTCCCGCTTGACGTAGTTGATGATCGCCTCGTCGAGCTCGTCGCCGCCGACGCGGATCGACTGGGAGACGACGATCCCGCCCAGCGAGATGACCGCGACCTCGCTCGTCCCGCCGCCGATGTCGACGACCATCGAGCCGGTCGGCTCGCCCACGGGCAGGCCGGCCCCGATCGCGGCGGCCATCGGCTCCTCGATGAGGTAGGCCTGTCGCGCGCCGGCGCTCAGGCACGCCTCCTCGACCGCTCGCTTCTCCACCCCGGTCACCCCGGACGGGACGCAGACGACGACGCGCGGGTGGGCCCAGCGGTTCTGATGGACCTTCTGGATGAAGTGGCGCAGCATCTCCTCGGTCACCTCGAAGTCGGCGATCACCCCGTCCTTGAGCGGCCGGATCGCCGAGATCGTCCCCGGGGTGCGGCCCAGCATGCGCTTGGCCTCGATCCCGACGGCATGGACCTCGCCGGTGCGGGAGTCGACGGCGACCACGCTGGGCTCAGACAGCACGATGCCGCGCCCGCGCACGTAGACGAGCGTGTTGGCCGTGCCGAGATCGACCGCCATGTCACGACCGCCGAAACCGGTCAGATACGTAAAGAAGCCCATGTAGTAGAGGTAGGGGGGAACGGTGGCCGAAGCGGGGAGTTTGCGTACGGTCCCTCACCGAGTTGCCAGCTTCGTCCGTAGTCGAGTGTATCGAAGAGCCATCCGCCGACGAGGCTCCCGGCGCGCTCACCGCCAGAAAAAACCCTGGAAATTCGGCAACCCGCCGCGCGGGCCCCGTTGGGCGAAAAGCTGCAGCGAAGACCCGGGCCCGGAAGCCCGCGACGCGCCGTTTTAGTGGTGGGGCGTCTCCTCGGGGATCTCGTACCAGCGCTTGCGCTCGCCGACGCGGTCGCGCAGCTTCCAGCGCCGGCTCTTGGGCGCCTGCTCGAGTGCCTCAGATAGGGTCTGGACCGCCCCGGCGGGGTCCAGCCGGGCGCCCTCGGGTACGGGCACCGAGCCGTCGGCCAGAGCCGCCCGGATCCGCTCCAGGTTGAGCGAGATCGTCTTCCACCAGCCCCAGTCGTCGCCGACGAGCCCCCGGATCACGCGCAGGTCGATGACGTCGGGATCGTCGGAGTCCTCCAGCGCGAAGGTGACGAGCAGGCGCAGACAGTCGTCGAGGTCCTTGGCGTTGAGCTCGACGATCTGCAGCTTGGAGAGCAGGAGGTCGGTGGCGCTGAGTGTGTAGGGCATGAGCGTCGCGCGCTGCGCGAATTCGACGGTGTGGCACATGTGCAGCCGGTCGACCATCACGTCGATGGCCAGGCCGCTCTCGGCGTGGGTGAAGTAGAGCTGCTTGTCGCCGTAGAGCGCGTTGAAGTTGCGGTCGCCGACGTAGCCCTCCTCGGCGAGCATCTCGGTCAGCGGCTTGCGGCTGGAGCGGACCGAGGCGAAGTCCAGATCCTGGCCCTCGCGGCTGCGCGGCGGCAGCTCGGGCGTGAGCAACTGGATGGCCAGCCCGCCGAGCAGGCGCAGCACGATCCCGCGCTCGCCGGCCACGTCGATCAGGCGGCGAGCCTCGGTCATGAGCCCGGTCTCGGCGGAGGTCTCCGTCATCTCCCGTGTACGTTAAACCACAGCTGATCCGGGGTTGTTAGGGTCCCGCCACCGTGCCTCTGTCCGAGCCCGAGCGCAGCGTCTGCGAGGCGGTCGCCGCCGGCCGCGACGAGCTCGTAGAGCTCACCCGCGCGCTGGTCGCGTTTGACACCACCGCGCGCGAGGTGGGCGATCCCCCGCGCGACGAGGCGGCGCTCCAGGAGCACCTGGCGGCGCGTCTGGGCGAGACGGGTGCGGAGATCGATCTCTTCGAGCCCGGCACCGGCGAGCTGGCGGGGGCGCCACTGGTTCCGGAGGGGCTGGACTTCGCCGGGCGCCCCCAGCTCATCGCGACGCTGCGCGGGTCCGGCGGCGGCCGGAGCCTGCTGTTCAACGGCCACATCGACGTCGTCTCGGGCGAGCCGAAGGCTGACTGGACCACCGACCCATTCACTCCCGACGTCCGCGACGGCCGGCTCTACGGGCGCGGCGCGTGCGACATGAAGGGCGGCGTGGCGGCGATGACGTTCGCCGCCGAGGCCATTGCGCGGGCCCGCATCACGCTGGCCGGCGACCTGATCGTGGCTACCAACACCGACGAGGAGTCCTCGGGGGCGGGCGGCAGCGCCCTGGTGGCGCACGGGCTGCGCGCCGACGCCGGGATCGTCACCGAGCCGACGGACTTCCGCACCTGGGTGGCCTGCCGGGGCTCGGAGTATGGGGTCATCCGCGTGCCCGGCCGTCCCGGCCACGCCGAGGTGCGCCACCCCGACTGGCGCCACGGCGGGGCGGTCAACGCCATCGAGAAGGCGGGCCTCGTCCTGGAGGCGATCGCCTCGCTGCGCGCGCGGTGGGCCGCCGACGACGCCTTCCTCCATCCCGTGCTCTCCCCGCCATCGCTGCTGCCGACGGTGGTCAGCGGCGGCGAGTGGCCGGTGACCTACCCGTCCTCGTGCGACCTGACGATCGCCGTCATGTACCTCCCGGTCCAGGCCGACGCCGACGGCTGGGGCTCCGCGGTGCGCGAGGAGGTGCAGGCGTGGATCACGCGGGAGTGCGCACGCGACGACTGGCTGTCCGAGCACCCGCCGGCGTTCACCTGGTGGAGCAACGGGGTGATGCCGATGGAGATCCCCGAGTCCTCACCCATCGTGGGCGCGATGCTCGGCGCCAGCGCCGATCTGGGGCTGCGGCGCGAGCTCGGGGGCCTGGACTCCTGGTATGACGGGGCGACCTACACCCGGCTGGCCGGGATCCCCTCGATCGGCTACGGCCCGCCCGGCTTCGACCCCGACGGGGCCACCGTGGCCCACACGATCGACGAGTACGTCCCGGTGGACGGGCTGGTCTCGTGCGCGCAGGCGCTGGCCGTGGCGGCGCTGCGGTTCTGCGGGGTGGCGTCTTAGCGCGGGCGGTTGTTCGCTGGCGTCGCCAGTGTCCCCGGGCGTTGCAGCGGGGTATTGGCGAACGTCAACTGCAGCTTTCGAAGGAGGACGAGGGTTGCAGGCCACCTCTGGGTGGGCCTTTGGGAGATAGTGCTTGTCTGGCGATACTTATATCCCAAAACCCCCTGCAAAGGCCTCATTTGCGCTCCATCCCCACCCCTCCCAAGCAGGTCGTTGACGTGCGCCGATACCCTGCCTCGACGCCGAGGGCAGACCCGCCAGTCCGAGGGTGCTACCCCTCCACGCGCTGGGTGAGCTCGACGCCCTTGCGGCCGATGTCCACCAGGTACCCCCGCAGGATCCCGTGATTGGCCTCGGACCCGGGGTTGATGCAGACGGTCTTGCCGATCTTGCGTTCGCCCCCGGACTCGTGGATGTGGCCGTGGATGCTCAGGACGGGCTGGTAGTCCTCGATGATGCGCCGCACCGCGGTGGAGCCCACCGGCCCGCGCAGGACGTCGCCGGCGGAGATTGTGGGCCGCAGGTTCTCGTCGAGGATCGGGGCGGTGTCCAGGCCCGAGTCGTGGGGCGGGACGTGGATCATGAACACGGCGCGGCGAGGATCGGAGACCTGCTTGGCCAGCGCGTCGAGCCGGGCGTAGAGCTCGTCCTCTGACTCCTCGCGGGGGGTCTGCCACGGGGTGTGGTTGGACCACCCGCAGGCCAGGAGCTCGATGCCTCCTGGCATCTCCACCACCCGGCCGTCGACGTTGAGCGGCCTGTGGCCGGGCGCGTTGAGGATCTCGTCGATCCCGAACTCGTCGTCGTTGCCGGGGATGAGATAGAGCGGCACCGGGCTGTCGGCCAGGCGCTCGGTGGCGAGGTCCAGCCACTCCTGTACGCGTTCGCTCATCAGCCGGTGCAGCAGCTCGTCGCGCCCGGGTTCGTCACCCGACAGCCGCTCGGCGTCCGCCGCTGTGGTCACGAACGAGTAGTAGCCCACGTCGGCGATGTCGCGCTCCAGCGCGGCCAGCTCCTCATCCCCGCGGGCAGTCCGGTGCACGCCGAACAGATCGGTGTTGTAGCGGCCGTCGGGGCGGGCGGCGTCCGGCTCGATGATCGGAACGATCGCCTTGCCCGTCAGGTCGCCGGCCAGCAGCGCCGCGTCGGCCTTGTAGACGTTGAGCTTGACAGCGTTGACGAACTTGCGCCACGCCTTCTCGGCGGCGTGCAGGTCCGAGGCGATGTACAGGCGCGTGGCCACTAGTCCGGTGGGAGCTCGGTGAACAGCATCTTCTCGTCGACGCCGGCGGCGCGGGCGCGGTAGCGCATGATGAAGAAGATGATCAGGCCGATCAGGTAGAAGCAGGCGGCGTCGATGATCCCGTTGGTCTCCAGATAGGTCAGGGCCCCGCCCGCCTTGAGCGCGTTCACGATCGGTTTGACCACCGCGAAGGCGTAGATCCACAGCGGGAAGACCAGCCACGCCAGGCCGATCCAGGGCAGCTTCTTGCCGAACGGAGCATTGCGCACAAGATCCGGCCGCCGCCAGCGCACGAGGATGGCGTTGAACCCGGGCAGACACCAGGTGAACAGCGCCATGACGATCGAGAACCAGGCTGTCCCGGCCAGGTTGAGCTTGTGATCGGTCGTGGCCAGGAACGTCGGGAGGTCCTTGTAGCTCTGGAAGAACAGGAACACTGCCGTGAGGCCCAGGGTGGCGAGGATCGCGTTGAGCGGCGCGCGCAGTCGCTCGTTGACCCGGCCGAACCATTCCGGCATCTGGCGGTCAAGGCTCCAGGCCAGCTGCATGCGGCTGATGAAGTTGATGTAGACCGGGCACAGCAGGAACGGGAACACGACCCCGCCCAGGCTGATCAGCGCCCAGAGCGGCCACAGGCTCTTGTTGGCGACCACCGCCAGCAGCGGCATCGCGTTGGGCTGCCCCAGGGGGAGCGGCGAGATCGAGTGCGCCCAGCCCCAGTAGCCGGCGCCCCAGGCGACGTTGGTGTTGAAGCCGAAGTGGCTGGAGATCGCGTCGACGTAGACGGAGTTGGCCAACACGCCGATCAGCAGCGCGCCGAGCAGCGCGATGAGCACGCCACGGCGCACGTTGCCGCGCACCTCGCCGGCGATGTAGGCCGAATACTGGAAGCCGATGAACTGGAACAGCAGGACCGACAGCACGATCGGGAACGCCCCCGTGGAGAAGATCCGCGCCAGGAAGCTCTGCGGGGGTGCGCCGAGGACCCCTGACGCCGTCCCCGTCGCGGCGATCTTGGCGGTGGTCACCCCGCCGTCCAAGCGGGGGAGGTTGTGCATGAAGCTGCCCTTGTGGGTGAAGAGCAGCCCGAAGACGAACATCGCGATGAAGCAGGCGACACCGAAGCCGGCCAGGGCGGTCACGACGCGGTGAAAGGTGCGGGTCGGCAGCACGCAGATAGCCCCGATGGCCAGGAGCACGACGATCGAGCCGATGAACCCGGGCGTACCGGTGATGGCGCCCGTGGCGTCGGTGAACCACCCGTTGGCGCCGCTGAAGCCCCCGGCGCCGATCCCGATGATGCGCGCGGTGATCTGGAGGTTGCGCAGCACCAACGGCACCTCGAACGCGATGATCAGCACCGAGGCGATGACGAGCGTCCAGGACTCCATCCACCCCAACCCCGGGTGCAGGATGCGGCTGGTGAACACGTAGTCGCCGCCCGAGCGGGGCATGACCGACGTCAGCGAGGAGAAGATGAGGGCCAGCAGGATGCAGAACAGACCGGCGATGATCGAGGCCCAGCCGTAGGCCGAGAACGGGCCGGCCTTCCACATCGGCACGAGCGGGAGAGAGTAGAAGATGGGGTACAGCGTCAGGCCGACGCCGACGAACGCGGCGACGTTGAAGAACAGTGCGTTGGTGACGCTGACGTTGCGCACCAGGCCCGATGACTGGCGAACGA
Source organism: uncultured Actinomycetota bacterium (assembly GCA_963758035.1). GTDB lineage: Bacteria > Actinomycetota > Thermoleophilia > Solirubrobacterales > Solirubrobacteraceae > Palsa-465. The sequence goes on along the minus strand of CAVWTW010000006.1, from coordinate 504,181 downwards.
ACAGCTTCGGCGTCGTGCTGGCCGAAGCCGCTGATGGCGGGACGCTCGCTTCAGACACTTCCCCTCCTCCTCAGTCGGGACCGCAGCAAAAGGCGCCGGGACCCTACCACCAGCGTCAGTCTGCGATCAACTGTGGAGCGAGGTCCAGCAGCGTGGGCACGGGGAGGCCCACCACGTTGAGGTAGTCCCCCTCGATCCGCTGCACGAGGGTGGCGCCGCGACCCTGGATGGCGTAGGCACCGGCGCGGCCCTCCCACTCCCCCGTGCCCACGTAGGCCGCGACCGCCGCCGCGGCAAGGGAGCGAAACTCCACCGTCGTCTGCGCCGCCGCGGTGCGCACGCGGTCTGCGTCGATCAGGCAGACCCCGCTGACGACGACGTGGCGTCGGCCGGCGAGCGCGCCCAGCATCTCCGCGGCGTGCTCGGCATCGCGCGGCTTGCCGAAGATCTGCGCGCCGAGGCTCACCACGGTGTCGACGCCGAGCACGGGCAAGTCGGCGGGGGCGATCGCCGCGGCCTTGCGGTAGGCGTTCTCCAGCGCCACCTCAGCCGCCGGGCCGTCGGAGAGCTCATCGACGGCGGGGACGCGAACCTCGAACGTGACCCCGATCTGCTCCAGGATCGCGCGACGCTGCGGCGAGGCCGACGCGAGGATCAGGCGCGCGTCCGGCACGGCCCGGTCAGCTCAGAGAGACGGGGCGGCTCAGGACAGGCCGGGGAAGAACAGCGTGACTTCACGCGCGGCCGACTCGGGGGCATCGGAGCCGTGGACCATGTTCTGCCCCACCGAGGTCGCGTAATCGCCGCGGATCGACCCCGTGGTCGCCTCGAGTGGGTTGGTGGCGCCGATCACCTGGCGCGCGGCCCGGATGGCCGCCTCACCCTCGAGCACCATCGCCACCAGCGGACCGGAGGTGATGAAGTCCACCAACTCGTTGTAGAACCCCTTGCCCTCGTGCTCGGCGTAGTGCTGCGCCGCCAGCTCGCGGGTCATCGTCATCAGCTGGAGCGCCACCAGGCGCAGGCCCTTGCGCTCGAACTGGGCGATGATCTCCCCGGTCAGGTTGCGGGCGAAGGCATCGGGCTTGACAAGGATGAGCGTTCGCTCCACGGCGGCGGGCCTCCTTTTAGGGGTCCAAGAGGGTGTCGGGTGGCCGACAGGCTACGCGGTCGGCGCGCGCGACGGCCCGCTCAACGGCGGGGCGGGGCGGGCGGGCGTGCGGGGCCCGGTTAAGTCGTCGACGGCTGCTCGGCGGGGGGCTGCTCGGAGGACTCCACACGTCGGCGCTGGCGGCGGGCCACCGGCGTCCGGCTCGCGGGCATGCCGATCTCGGCCTCGCAGAAGGGGCAGACCTTCCACATCGGGTCAAGCGGCCGACCACAGGCGTGGCACGGGTCCTTGAGCTTGCGCATGCAGTTGGGGCAGCGCAGGAAGTCCTTCTCCACCTCGTAGTCGCAGTGCGGGCAGAGGTGGTAGCCCAGCTCGGCCAGCCGCGCCTCGGCGGCCTGCATCTCGAGCTCGCGCTCGCGCACGTCGTCGAGATACTCGGGCGGCCGGACGATCATGTAGACGATCGTCCCCACGTAGGGGAAGCCGGAGGCCAGCGTGGCGCACCCGATGAGCAGGGGGTCGGCGATCCTGCGGCGGGCGTCGGCGTACGTCCAGTAGATGAGCGCCAGCCAGATGACCACCAGGAACAGGATCACCAGCTCCACGGCCAGGCGCAGGGCGCTGTTGTGGATCCCGAAGATTGCGAAAGTCAGCATATGGAGGGGGCGAGTGTAGTGGTCACCGGGATTGTGCGGCTCATATCAATACGCCGTCAAGTACCCGGTTCCTTGTGCGAAATTGGTGAAATCGTTACAGGAACGCGCGGCCGAAGAGATAACCGATGCCGAAGAAGACCAGGATGACGACCGCCACGATCAGCGCCACCAGCCCGATCATGGCCAGGAACTTGGGCTGATCGTCGTCGTCCATCGCTGTGTTCTCCATGCCTGAGGTCAGAGGCTGGAAGCGCGCTCGCGGCGGGCGCCCGCCAACAGATCGCCGATCAGGTACTGGGATCCTGTCACGACCACGAGGCCGTCGGGCGCGGCCAGTTCCCGCGCGCGGGCCAGGGCCCGCCACGGGTCTCCGAGGACCTCGGCCGGCGGTCCGTCCAGCTGCGCCGCCAGTGACTTGAGCGTCGCCGGCGGCAGTACCCGCGGGTTCTGCGTCGCCGTCAGGACCAGCCGATCGCACGCCGGCATCAGCTCGGCCAGCATCCCGGCCGCGTCCTTGTCGTCGAGCACGGACACGACGGCGACCACCGGCGCGCGCCCGCGCGAGAGCTCCGGAAGCGACTCGGTCAACGCGCGCATCCCCTCCGGGTTGTGGGCCACATCGAGCACGGTCAGCGGGTCTGAGTCGAGCTGCTGCATGCGGCCGGGGACTCGCACCTCGGCTGCAGCGGCCGCCACCGCGGTCAGATCCAGCGCCCGGGACGGCTCCAGAAAGGCCTCCGCCGCCGCGCGCGCCAGCGCGAAGTTGCGGCGCTGGTAGGCGCCCGCGGCGCCGACCACGGACACGCCGGGATCGGTGCCGGCGCGCACGATGCGTGCGCCGCGCTCGGCACACACGCGCTCGGCGACCGCCACCACCTCGGGCGCCAGCCCGCTCCCCAGCACCAGCGTCGCGGAGGGCTGGACCACGTCGAGTTTCTCCCGGGCGATCGCCGTCAGGGTCGGTCCCAGCCAGCGGGTGTGCTCCAGGCCCACACTGGTCAGCACCTGGACGGTCGACGGGATGACGTTGGTGGCGTCGTACCGCCCGCCCAGACCGGCCTCGATCACCGCGGACTCGACCCCTTGGCGCGCCATCTCCGAGTAGGCGGCGGCGGTGAGCACCTCGAACTGGGTCACGTGGTCATCGGCGTCCAGGGCACGATTGACCATGTCGGCGGCGCGGGCGGCCCGCGTGATGGCAGCGGCGAACTCGGTGGAGGTCAGATCGCGCTCGCCGATCCGGATCCGCTCCCCGAAGGACACCAGGTGTGGCGACAGGTAGGTGCCGGTGCGCAGCCCGTGATGGCCCAGGATCGAGGCGATCATCCGCGTCGTGGAGGACTTGCCGTTGGTGCCGACGACGTGGATGGAGCCAAAGGCGCGCTCGGGGTGACCGAGCGCGGTCATCAGCCGCCGCATGCGGTCCAGCTCGAAGCGCATGCCGAACCGCTCCAGCGAGAGGACATAGCGCTCCGCCTCCTCAGGCGTGAACGGGTGGCCGTGCCCGAGGTGCGCAGGGGTCACAGGGCCTCCAACTCCGCTTGCAGCCGCGCCAGCTTGTCGCGCTCGCCCTGGACGACCTCCGGCCTGGCCTTGGCCACGAACGCGTCGTTGGCGAGCTTGCGCTCGGCGCGCTCGATCTCGGCTTCGAGCTTGGCGCGACGCTTGGCCACCCCGGCCGTGGCGCCCTGCGCGTCCACGTCGGCGCCGGCGAAGATCTGCACCTGACCGCCGGGGATCGGCACGGCCGCGACGGGCTCCCCGCCGTTGCCGGCCCCGTTGAGGCTGAGCCGCGCCAGACGGCCGACGTGCTCGATGGTGTCCTCGTAGCCGGGGGCCTGGAGCGTGGCATCGAGCATGGCGCCGGCCCGGACGCCGGCCAGGTCGCGCCAGCGCCGCAGCTCCTGGATGGCCTGGATTGCGCGCTGCACGGCCGCCTCGGCGGTCGCGTCGACCTCGATGTCGCGCCCGTCGGACACGCGCGCGGCCAGCAGGCCCTCGGCGCCGGGGATGTGGGAGTAGAGCTCCTCGGTCTCGAAGGGGATGAGCGGGTGCGCGAGGGCCACCGTCTCGGTGAGGACATACAGGAGGGTCGCCCGGAGCTCGGGCTCTCCGGTGCGCAGCCGGGGCTTGACCAGCTCCAGGTACCAGTCGCACAGGTCCCCGTAGACGAAGTCATAGAGGCCGAGCGCGGCGTGCGAGAAGTCAAAGCGCTCGATGTCGCCCGAAAGCTCGGCGCGGGCGCGCTCCAGGCGCGACAGGATCCAGCGGTCCTCGACGGCCGTGGGCATGGCGGCCGCGCGAGTGCCCTCCCCGTCGGCCGCGCCCTCGCCGACCCCCAGCAGCACGAGCCGTGCCGCGTTCCACAGCTTGTTGGTCAGCTGCTGGCCTTGGGCCACCTTGTCCTCGGAGAAGCGGACGTCCTGGCCACTGGACATGGCCAGCAGCCCCCAGCGCACCGCATCGGCGCCGTAGGCGGGGAAATCACCCGGCGGCCGGTTGCCCTCCGCGAACACCGGCGGGCGTGGGCCGCCCTCGATGAGATCGAGGGGATCGATGCCGGTGCCCAGCGACTTGGACATGCGCCGGCCGTCTGGGGCCTGGATGATCGAGGTGATGTGGACGTCGGAGAACGGCTCGGTCCCGGTGAACTCCAGTCCCATCATGATCATCCGCGCCACCCACAGGAAGATGATGTCGCGCCCGGTGACCAGCGCATCGGTGGGATAGAACGCCCGCAGCTCAGGGGTGTCCTGGGGCCAGCCGAGCGTGGCGAACGGCCACAGGGCGCTCGAGAACCACGTGTCCAGGACGTCGGAGTCGCGTTCCCAGCCGTCCCCCTTGGGCGGCTCCATGCCCACATAGGTGTCCAGGTCGCGGTACCACACCGGCAGTTGGTGTCCCCACCACAGCTGACGCGAGATGCACCACGGGCGGATGTTCTCCATCCAGTCGAGGTACACCTTGGCCTGGTTGGCGGGATGGAAGCGCACCCGGCCGCTGGTCACCGCCTCGATGGCGGGTTTGGCCAGCTCGTCCATGGCCATGAACCACTGCAGGGAGATGAGCGGCTCGATCCGCTGCCCCGAGCGGTGCGAGAAAGGCACGGTGTGGTGGTGGGGCTCGGTGTGGTGGATCAGCCCCTGCTCGGTGAGCTCGGCCACGACGGCCTGCTGGGCCTCGGCGGCGGTCATGCCGCGGAAGCGCTCCGGGGCCTCGGCGGTGATGCGGCCGTCCTCGCCGATGACCATGGGCTGGGCCAGGCCGTGGCGCCGGCCGATCTCGAAGTCGTTGGGGTCGTGGCCCGGAGTGATCTTGAGCGCGCCGGTCCCGAACTCCGGCCGCACGTAATCGTCGGCGATGATCTTCAGCTTGCGCCCCACCAGGGGGAGGATGGCCTTCTCCCCGATCAGCCGGCGGTAGCGCTCGTCGTCGGGGTGCACGGCGATGGCGGAGTCCGCGAGCATCGTCTCGGGCCGCACCGTGGCCACGGTGATGGCGCCGGAGCCCGACGCCAGCGGGTAGTCGATGTAGTACAGCGTGTCGGTGACATCGCGCTGCTCGACCTCCAGGTCGGAGATCGCCGAGCCGGTGCCCGGGTCCCAGTTGACCATGTAGCGGTCGCGATAGATGTAGCCCTTCTCATAGAGCGACACGAAGACCGTGAGCACCGCTTGCGCGTAGGCGTCGTCGAGCGTGAAGCGCTCGGTGTCGTAGTCCGCGGAGGCGCCGAGTCGTTTGAGCTGCTCGATGATGCTGCCGCCGTACTCGGCGCGCCACTGCCACACCCGCTCCACGAACGCCTCGCGTCCGAGGTCGCGCCGGTGTGTCCCCTCAGAGATCAGCGCGCGCTCGACCTGGGTCTGGGTGGCGATGCCGGCGTGGTCGGTGCCCAGGATCCATTTGGTGCGCTGCCCGCGCATGCGGTGGTAGCGGGCCAGGCAGTCCTGGATCGAGTTGTTGAGCGCATGGCCCATGTGCAGCACGCCGGTGACGTTCGGCGGCGGGATGGCGATCGAGTAGTTCTCCTCCGGGGTGCCCTCGGGGGCCGGGTGGAACAGCCCCGATTGCAGCCATTTCTCCACGATCCGGGGCTCCACCTCGGTGGGGTCGTAGCGGGTGGTGGATTGGAGGTCGGACATCGACTGGCGAGTGTAGATCCAACGGCGACTCATCGTCTTTTTCCGATGGTATGTCTGATATCGTAAAGATGCGATGACACCGGGACAGCTCGTCCGTGAAGCCCGCCGCTCCGCCGGCCTCAGTCAGCAGGCCCTCGCCTCGCGCTTGGGGACCACGCAGTCGGCGATCGCCGGTCTGGAGTCAGATCGCTCGAGCCCGCGCGTGGCGACGGTCGAGCGGGCCCTGCGAGCATGCGGCAAGCAGCTCTCGCTGACTGCGCACGAGCGGAACGCCAACATCGACGAGACGCTCATCTACGAGAATCTGCGCCTCACCCCCGGCGAGCGGCTACGCGCCTTCGAAACCAGCTACGCCAGCGTCCGCGACTTCGCACTGGCGGCCGCTCGATCCCGTGGCGCAGTGGCCTGAGCTTCGGCTGGAGTCGCTCCTGCGCCGGCTGACGGCGCACGGCGTCGACTTCGTCGTCATCGGCGGGATCGCGGTGATCGCGCATGGCTCGGCCCGCATCACCCGCGATCTCGATATCTGCTACGCCACGGATCATGCGAACCTGGACGCTCTCGGAGCGACGATGGTGGAGCTTGGCGCGCGGCTGCGCGGGGTTCCCGACCGGGTCCCGTTCGTCCCGGATGGACGCACACTTCGGCGCACCCAGATCCTCACGCTGGCCACCGACGACGGGTGGATCGATCTGCTCGCGGCGCCGTCAGGCGTCCCCTCATACGCGCAGCTGCGCGACCGAGCGGACCGAGTCACAATCGGCGATGTGGCCGTCCGGGTGGCGTCGCTCGATGACCTCGAGGCGATGAAGAGGGCAGCAGGTCGTCCGAGAGACCTACTGGACGTGGAGGAGCTCGAGGCGATCCGCCGGCTGCGGCGGGAGGAGCGTTAGGCGGCGGCTTCGTCCTCGTCGGGCGCAGCGACCGTGACGAGCGTCGGCGAGACGCCCTTGTCGATCGTCTCCCGCGTGACGACGCACTTCTGGACGTCGCGGCGCGAGGGCAGCTCGAACTGAACCTCGAGGAGGACCTCCTCGATGATCGAGCGCAGGCCGCGGGCGCCGGTCTCGCGCTCCAGCGCCTTGTCGGCGACCGAGGACAGGGCCTCGTCGGCGAAGACCAGCTCGATGCCGTCGAACTGGAAGAACCGCTGGAACTGCTTGACGAGCGCGTTGCGCGGCTCGGTGAGGATCTTCATCAGCTCGGTGCGGTCGAGCTGGTGGATGGCCGACATGACCGGCAGACGGCCGATGAACTCGGGGATGAGCCCGTACTGGATCAGGTCCTCGGGCAGGCAGTGCTCGAAGATCTCGCCGGTGTCGCGCTGCTCCTTGGACTGAATCGCCGCGCCGAAGCCGACGCCCTGGTGGCCGATCCGGCGCTCGATCACGCGATCGAGGTTGGCGAACGCGCCGCCGCAGATGAACAGGACGTTGGTGGTGTCGATGGAGAGGAACTCCTGGTGGGGGTGCTTGCGGCCCCCCTGAGGCGGCACGCTGGCGGTGGTGCCCTCCAGGATCTTCAGCAGGGCCTGCTGGACGCCCTCGCCCGAGACGTCCCGGGTGATCGACGGGTTGTCGGCCTTGCGGGCGATCTTGTCGACCTCGTCGATGTAGATGATCCCGGTCTCGGCCTTCTTGACGTCGTAATCGGCGGCCTGGATGAGCTTGAGGAGGATGTTCTCGACATCCTCACCGACGTAGCCGGCCTCGGTGAGCGCAGTGGCGTCGGCGATCGCGAAGGGAACGTTGAGGATCTTGGCCAGCGTCTGGGCGAGCAGCGTCTTGCCGCACCCGGTCGGCCCCAGCAGCAGGATGTTGGACTTCTGCAGCTCGATGTCATGCTCATCGGACTGCATCATCTGCACGCGCTTGTAGTGGTTGTAGACCGCGACCGAGAGCGATCGCTTGGCCTGCTCCTGGCCCACCACATACTCGTTGAGGACGTCGTAGATCTCCCGTGGCTTGGGGAGGCTCTCGATGTCGAAGCTCGGCGGAGCAGTCAGCTCCTCATCGATGATCTCGTTGCAGAGATCGATGCACTCATCGCAGATGTAGACGCCCGGGCCGGCGATCAGCTTCTTGACCTGCCGCTGTGACTTTCCGCAGAAGCTGCAGAGAAGCTGTTCGTTGGAGTCTGTCGGACGTGCCATCAATCCCCTCCCAGAGCTACGACTCGGTCGGCGGTCTCCAGCCCTAGAGCTTAATGCCCTAGTGCTGCGAGATCACGCGATCGATGATTCCGTACTCCTTGGCCTCCTCGGAGCTCATGAAGTAATCACGTTCGGTGTCACGCCGAACTTCCTCAAGGTCTTTACCCGTGTGCTTGGCAATGATCTCATCCAGGCGTCGCCGGACGTCGATGATCTCGCGCGCGTGGATCTCGATATCGGTCGCCTGGCCCTGGAAACTCGAGGACACCTGGTGGATGAGGATCTTCGCGTTGGGAAGGGCCATCCGCTTGCCCTCGGCGCCTCCGGCCAGGAGCAGCGCCCCCATCGACATGGCGATGCCGACGCAGATCGTCTGCACGTCGGGCTTGATGAACTGCATCGTGTCGTAGATCGCCAGCCCCGCGTACACCGAGCCACCCGGTGAGTTGATGTAGATCGAGATGTCCTTGTCGGGATCCTCGGACTCCAGGTGCAGCAACTGGGCGACGATCAAGTTGGCGATCTGGTCATCGACGGGCGTGCCCAGAAAGACGATCCGCTCGTTGAGCAGACGGCTGTAGATGTCGAACGCGCGCTCCCCTCGGGAGGTTTGCTCGACAACCATGGGTACGAGTGGGCTCATCGTCCTCGCTTCATCGTGACGGATCGGAACACAGCTTTCGCATCGTGCGCCGGAATCCTGCCGACTGTAGCAACCGGGCATCACCGCTCAACTCGGCCATCCTGCACATGCGAGCGACGACCGGTTGGCCGCCGCGGACAACCCCTTCGTACCTCAGCTACCCGGGGTCCAGAGCTGGCTCGACGGGCGGGCGCCTTCCGTTTCCGCCTCGTCCTTGCCGGGGGTCCAGAGCTTCTGACGGGCCTTGGCCTGCTCGACGCTGATCGGAGCCGCCTCGCGCACCAGCAGCTCGGCCGCCTGGGTGGTGGCGACATCGTCGCGGAGCTCCTCCAGGCGTCCGGCCTTGCGCAGGCGCTCCATGAGCTCGGCGGGGTTTGAGCCGTCGCGCTCGGCGGAGGGCGTCAGCGCCTCCAGCACCTCCTCGTCAGAGGGCTCGATGTGCTCGGCCGCGACCACCGCAGCCAGGACGGCCTCGCGGCGGAGCGCCGCGGCGGCGTCGGGCTCGGCCTCGTGGGCGAGCTCCTCCTCGTCCTTGCCGGCGATCTGCAGGTAGGTGTCCTTGCCGATGCCCTGGCGCGCCAGCGCCGAGAACGTCTGCTCGAGCATTTCGTGCGCGCGTGCGTGAATCAGCCTGTCTGGCAGCTCGACGTCGGCCTCGTTGGCCGCAGCTTCCAGCACCGCCTGCTCGAATTCGCGCTCGACCGCGTGCTCGTCGGAGTGGCGCAGCTTGGCGGTGACGTCGTCGCGCAGCTCGGCGAGGGTGTCGAACTCCGAGGCCTCCGACGCGAAATCGTCGTCGAGCTCGGGCAGGCGCTTAGCCTTGACCTCCGAGACCGTGACGTCGAACGTCGCGTCCTTGCCGGCGAGCTCGGGGACGTAGTCCTCGGGGAAGCTCACGTTGACGGTGCGCTCGTCGCCGGCCGAGGCGCCGATGAGTTGGTCCTCGAAGCCGTCGATCAGCCGGCCGGACCCCAACTCGATGAGCTGATCGCGACCCTCGCCTCCGGGGAACGGCTCGCCGTCGACCTTGCCCAGGTAGTCGAGCACGACGTGATCGCCCTTCTCCGCCGGGCGCTCCACCGTGTCCAGGGTCGCCAGCCGGTCGCGCAGCCGCTCGAGCTCGGCGTCGACGTCGGCATCGGGCACCGTGGGCTCGCGGCGGCCCACCTCCAGGCCCTTGTACTGACCCAGCGTGGCGGTGGGACGCACCCCGATCTCGATCGAGAACGCCAGCGGCTCGCCTTGGCCGGGGACCTCCTCGGCGAAGTTGATGTCGGGCTCGCCGATGGGGGCGATGCCGGCGGTGTCGATGGCGTCGACATACCACTCGCTCAGCGAGGAGCGCAGCGCCTCGTCGAAGACCGCCTCGCGGCCCAGCCGGCGCATGACGACCGGCGGCGGCACCTTGCCCTTGCGAAAGCCCGGGATGCGGAGTTGGCCGCCGAGCTTGCGGGCGGCCTGCTGCAGTTTGCGCTCGACCTCGTCGGCGGGGACTTCCGCGTCCACGCGCACACGTGACTCCGGGAGCTCGGTGACGCTTGTCTTCAGGCTGGTCATGGTCGCGCAGACGATAGCTTGACCCGCGTGCCCTCGCGGATTGCAGCGCGCCTCGTTACGGGGCCCGTCGCCTTTCTGCTGGGCGGCGTGCTCGACGTGCTGGCCTATGCGGTGGCCGCGGCCCGGGCGCGGCGGGGCGCCGCCCGGCGAGGATGAAACCGACAGAGACGCGGTCAGCTGACCGGCCGTTGCAGACTCGCAAAAGTGCACGCACCCCGAGGGGCGAGCGGTGAACCCACAGAGCACACACCACTCGTTTGGGCACCGTGTGCTCCACACGTTCAGCCCCCCGAACGCTCAGAGCACACGCTCGTCACACCTGGAGCGTGTGCTCTGAGCGTGGCCCACCCCATTTGCTCAGGTGAGCTGACCGGCCTCCGCGACGAGGCTGCGCAGTTCGCGCAATACCACCGGGAGGGTGGTGGTGTCGTACTCCCGGGAGGCCTTGACGTCGGCCAGCATCGCGTCGGCGCGCTGCACCCCGGCCGCGTTGCGCTCCAGCCAGTCGTCGACCGGCTCCTGGGCGCCGAACTCGGCGGCCGAGAGAAGGATCTCCCGCGTCAGCGAGCGGTGCAGCCGGTAGAGGTCGTCGCGCAGCGCGGCACGGGCCAGCGACTGCCAGCGATCGGTCCGCGGCAGGTCGAGGATCCGGTCACGCAGCCAGTCCAGGCCAAGGCGCGAGCCGATGCCGAAGTACACCTCGGTGACGACCGGCTGCTCTGAGCCGGTCAGCCCCGCGTCGACGACGATGTCGAACACCGAGAGCAGCGACTGCATGCTGGCCACCCGATGGGCGAGCTCCGAGGGCACCCCGTCGGCCTCCAGGTCCGCCCGCCGCTCGGTGAACTGCTCGAGGTTCAGGCCGCTCAGGACACCGGGCAGGGCGGAGGCCAGGAGCTTCGCCCCCGGGGCGAAGCGATCAGTCATTGCGGTCACGTCGATGCCCGCGCGCGGGCCCGCGCGCACGACCCAGCGCGCGGCGCGCTCGACCAGGCGCCGGGCCTCGATGAGCATCGAGAGCTGGGTCCCTGCCTCGATCCGGTTGTCGAGCGCCTCGACCGCGTCCCAGAAGCTGCGCATCTCGAAGACGTCGCGGGCCACCGCGTAGGCGCGGGCGAGCTGGGGCGCGGCCGCACCGGTCTCCTCGGCCAGTCGGAAGGCGAAGGTCATCCCGGCGCGATCGACGAGCTGGTTGGCCACGATGGTGGCGATCAGCTCGCGGCGCAGGCGGTGATGGCCGATGTGCCCGGCGAAGCGGTCGGGCAGAGGCGCGGGGAAGTAACGCTCCAGGTCGCGCACGAGGTACGGGTCCTCGGGAAGGTCTGACTCGACAAGCTCCGAGTAGAGGAAGATCTTGACGTAGGCCATCAGCGTCGCCAACTCGGGGGCGACGAGCCCGCGGCGATCGTTGCGGCGCGCGGCGATCGTCTTCTCGGAGGGCAGGGACTCGATCTCGCGGTCCAGGCCGGCAACCTGCTCGAGGCGGCGGATCAGGCGGGCGTGGACGCCGAGCATCGACACCGACTGGGCGCCGGCTACGCTCAGCGCCTGCGTCTGGATGTAGCTGCCGTAGAGAACCTGGGCGCTGACCGCGTCGGTCATCTGCACCAGCAGCGCGTTGCGCTCATCGTCGGTCATCTCGCCCTCGGCGATGACCTCACCGAGCAGGATCTTGATGTTGACCTCGTGGTCTGAGCAGTTGACCCCGGCCACGTTGTCGATGGCGTCGGTGTTGATCCGCCCGCCGGCGCCGTCCGGACCCCCGCTGAGGGCGTACTCGATCCGCCCGTTCTGGGTGAAGCCGAGGTTGCCCCCCTCCCCGACGACACGGCAGCGCAGCTGGCCGCCATCGATGCGCACCGCGTCGTTGGCGCGGTCCCCGACCTCGGCCTGGGTCTCGTCGGCTGCCTTGACGTAGGTGCCGATCCCCCCGTTGAAGAGCAGGTCCACGTTCGCACCCAGCAGTTGGTGGATGAGCTCGGTCGGCGACAGCCGGTCGGCCTCGATCCCGAATGCCTCCTTGACCTCGGGGGTGATCGGGATCGACTTCAGGCCGCGAGCGTGCACGCCGCCGCCGGGCGAGATGACCGCCGGGTCATAGTCGCTCCAGGAGGAGCGCCCCAGCGCGAACAGCCGCCGGCGCTCGGCAAAGCTCGCCGCCGGGTCCGGGTTGGGGTCCAGGAACACGTGGGCGTGGTTGAACGCCGCCAGCAGGCGGATGTGCTCCGAGCACAGCATCCCGTTGCCGAACACGTCGCCCGACATGTCCCCGATGGCAACCACGGTGAAGTCCTCGTTCTGCACGTCGCAGCCGAGCTCGCGGAAGTGGCGCTTGACCGATTCCCACGCGCCGCGGGCCGTGATGCCCATCGCCTTGTGGTCATAGCCGTGGGACCCGCCGGAGGCGAAGGCGTCGCCCAGCCAGAACCCGTACTGCGCCGACACCTCGTTGGCGATGTCCGAGAACGTGGCCGTGCCCTTGTCGGCGGCCACCACCAGGTAGGGGTCGTCGTCGTCATAGCGCACCACGCGCTCGGGCGGCACGACCTTCGAGCCGGCGTAGTTGTCAGTGAGGTCCAGGAGTCCCGAGAGGAACGTGCGGTAGCAGGCGATGCCCTCCTCGCGCAGCGCGTCGGCCCCTCCGCCTCTGGGCGGGCGCTTGACCACGAAGCCGCCCTTGGAGCCCACCGGGACGATCAGGGCGTTCTTGACCATCTGCGCCTTCATCAACCCCAGCACCTCGGTGCGGAAATCCTCCCGGCGGTCCGACCAGCGGATGCCTCCGCGCGCCACCTTGCCCCCGCGCAGGTGGATGCCCTCGACACGCGGCGAGTAGACGAAGATCTCAAAGCGCGGGCGCGGCCGTGGCAGCATCGAAAGCCCGGATGGGTCGAGCTTGAACGACAGGTAGCCCGGCGGTTCGGCCAGATCCCCGTCTCCCTCGATCCGGAAGTAGTTGGTGCGCAGCATGGCCAGCACCACGGCGAGGAAGCTCCGCAGGATCCGGTCCTCGTCGAGGCTCTGGACCTCGTCGATCTCGACCTCGATCTCCGCGGTCAGCGCCTCGCTGCGCGCGGCGTCGGCGCTGTCGGGGTCAAAGCGCGCCTCGAACAGGCGCACCAAGGCCACCGCGATGGTCGGGTGGCGCAGGAGTGTCTCGGTCATGTATGAGTCCGAGAAGGCCACCGTGGCCTGACGCAGGTAGCGCAGGGCGGCGCGGATGATCGTGATCTCGCGGCCGGTCAGCCCGGCGCCCATGACCAGGCCGTTGAGCCGGTCGTCCTCCAGCCGCCCGGACCACACGGCGATGATCACGTCGGCGAACGAGGTCCCGGCGCGCGCCAGCCCCTGCGGGTCGCAGGTGAGGCCGAAGTCATAGATCCACACGGGGCTGGCGCCCGCGGGGCTGACCTCGTACGGGCGCTCGTCGACGACCTTGGCGCCCATGTGCTCGAACGTCGGGACCACGTCAGACAGCGACACGCGCGTGGCGCTGAGCAGCTGGCAGCGGATCAGGTTCTCGCTCTCGGCGGGGCGGCGGTAGATGTCGATGATCGGATGTCCGGCGGCGATCAGCTCCTCGATGCGGTCGACGTCCAGCAGCGCCGTATCGGCGCTGCGGTCGGCGCGGTAGCCGGGCGGGAAGGCCTCCCCGTAACGCGAGTAGAGCTCCCCTCCGTGCTGCTCCCCGTGGGCGGCGATGAGCACCGCGCGCAGCTGATCGGTCCAGGCCCGCGTCGACTCGGCGATGCGCGCCTCGATGTCCGAGACGTCGTAGGTCTCGGGCACGCCGTCCGGCGTGTGCACGATGTAGTCGACGCGGACGATGAGCGACTCGCCCAGCTGGAGGCGCCAGTCGACCAGGCCGCCGCCGAAGGCATCGGCGAGGATCCGCCCCGCCCGCTGGCGGTTCTCGGTGTTGAAGCGATCGCGCGGCATGCACAGCGTGCAGGAGACGAAGCGATCGAGCTGGTCGACGGTGACGAACAGGCGCACCCGCTGGCGCTGGCCGAGCCCGAGGATGCCGATCGCGATTTCGAACAGGTCATCGACGTCGATCTGGACCAGCAGGTCGCGCGGCAGGGATTCCAGGATGTCGATGAGCCCCTTGGCGTCGTGGCTGTCGGGCGGGAACGCCGCGTGGCTGAGCACGCGCTCGACCTTGTCGCGCAGCAGCGGGATCTCGCGCGGGCTCGTCTTGTAGGCGGTCGTCGTGTACAGGCCCAGGAAGCGCCGCTCGCCCAGCACCGTGCCGTCGGGGGCGAACTGCTTGACGCCCACGTAATCCAGGTAGGCCGGCCGATGCACCGTGGCGCGCGTATTGGCCTTGGTGAGGACGAGCGGATGGGGCGAGCGGGCCAGCGCCAGGGCCTTGCCCGCGAGCGGCGTGATCGGCGACCGGGAGCTGCCGCGCAGGATGCCCAGGCCCGACCCCTCGACGACGCTCAGCTCGGCGGACTCCTCCCCCGGGCTCAGCACGTACTCGCGGTAGCCCAGGAAGGTGAAGTGCTCGTCGGCCAGCCAGGAAAGGAACGCCTGGGCCTCGGCGAGCTCGTGCGGATCGGCGGGCGGCGCCTGGCGGCGCAGCTCCGTGGCGAGCGCGGTCGTCTTGGCCCGCATCCCCGCCCAGTCCTCGACGGCGGCTCGTACCTCCTCGAGCACGAGCTCGACCCCCGCGCGGAGCACCGACAGGCGCTCCGGGTCTGACTCGTAGGCCACCTCGGCGTGGATGACCGACTCGGTGACGAACCCAAAGGCCACGGCGCCGGGCTCGAGCACCTGGACGAGCTCCCCCTCGGCGTCGCGCACGACGCGCATCACCGGGTGGACCATGAGCTCGATATTGGAGCCCTGGCGGCTCAGCTCCATCGTCACCGAATCGACGATGAACGGCATGTCGTCGGAGACGACCTCGACGACCGTATAGGGCGAGCGCCAGCCGTCGCGCTCGCGCTCGGGGTTGTAGACCCTGACCTTGGGCTCGCCGGCGTCGCGATGGCGCGCGGTGCGCCAGTGCGCGATCACCGCGCCGCACAGATCGGCCTGGTCGCGGTCGGCGAGGTCCTTGGCCGGGACCCAGTGGTAGTACTGGCGGACGAACTCCCGATAGGACTCCGGCGATTCCCGGGCCAGCTGCCGGTCGACGGTCTGGCCCAGCGATTCGATCAGGTCCTGTTCGAGATCACCCGCCTTGACGGCCATTCACCCACTCCTCACGCTTGCGGCTGCACGGTTCGCAGGGCGGACCGCCACGCGCTGACAACGTACTCGGCTCGGCGGATCACGTGTGCGTCAGCGCGCGTACCGCGTCCGCCGTTCGCTCGGCGTCCTCCACTGTCACCACGAGCCGGCCGAACGGCGCCCCCGGCGCGAGGTCGACCCGTACCGCGGGTCCGCGGCCGTGCACGGCGGCGAAATCCGGCGCCCCGCCGGTGACGCGCCGCACCCCGTAGGCGGCGACGCCGGGGATCCCGGTGCCTGGCGCGCGGATCCCCCGCAGGGCTCCCCACGGGTCGGGCTCGGCGCACACGCCAGTCACCGAGGACAGGGGGACGCGCACCTCACGGCGCATCGCCGCGGCCTGCTCGACCCCGCTGAGCCGGACGATCAGCTCGCCGGACTGGACTTCCAGGCTGGCCACGGTCCAAGCCTAGTCCTCCGTCCTCAAGCAGACCACCGGAACTGCCGATCCGCTGGTGATGCGGCACTCCACTCTTCCCACCGCTCGCCGCGTCGCCGTGCCCGCGGTCGTGGCGGCGGTGCTGCTCACCGGGGACGCGTTCGCCGCGGGGCTCGACGCCCGCCGCGGCGGAGCGGTGGCCTGGCTCGTCGTGGGCCTCGTCGGGTTGCTGGGCGTCCTGCTCGCCGCCGTCGCCGCGGCCGCCGCGCACGCCCTGGTGCGCCGTGAGCGCGGACTGGACGACGCCGGACGCGAGCTGGACGAGCTGCTGCAGTCCTCGGGCTCCAGCCCCGAATCACAGCGGCTGCTCATCGACAACGCCCAGCGGATCCTCCCCGGCGCCGGTTGCGGGGTGCTGCTCGTCGCCGACGGCGGCGACCGCCTCGCGCCGACGCTGGGTGACACGGTGGACCAGACCCCGCTGCACGGCATCCGCACCGAGGGCCTGAGCGCCCGCTCCTGCCTGGCCATGCGCTTGGGACGCAGCCACGGGCGCAGCCAGGATCGCAGCCCGCTGGCGCCGTGCGGCGTGTGCGGGGCGATCGACGCCGATGTGGCCTGCGAGCCGCTGGTCTCCGGCAGCGAGATCATCGGCACCCTGCTCGTCGCTCACGCCGGACGCATCTCTGACCGCGAGCACGCCGCTCTGCGCGACTCCGCCCGTCGCGCTGCCCCGATCCTGGCCAGCCAGCGCGAGTTGGCGCGGGCCGAGGAGCGATCGGTCACCGACGCCCTCACCGGGCTGCCCAACCGGCGCGCCGCCGAGGAGACGCTGCGGCGCATGGTGGCGCAGGCCGGGCGCTCGCTCAGCCCGCTGGGAGTGGTGCTGCTCGACCTCGACCGCTTCCGCGTGCTCAACGACCTGCACGGCCATAGCCACGGTGACAAGGCGCTGACCGCCGTCTCCCGGCTGCTCTCGGCCACCATCCGCGCCAGCGACTTCGCCGCCCGCTTCGGCGGCGAGGAGTTCCTGCTCCTGCTCCCCGAGACCGACCGGCAGGGCTCGATCGAACTGGCCGAGAAGATCCGCAAGCAGATAGAGCGCACCGAACTGGTGCAGACCGGGCCGATCACCGCCAGCTTCGGCGTCGCCGGGCTGCCCGAGGATGCCGTCGACCCCGACGATCTCGTGCGCAAGGCCGACCGCGCCCTCTACATGGCCAAGGCGCAGGGCCGCAACCGCGTGGAGTCCGCCGATCACAGCGGGCACGGCGCCGGCCCGTTGGGCTGACCGCCGCTACGGCCCGCGTGGACCGCCGGCTGACCGCTCAGGTTCCCGGCGGGAAGTGATACGCCGGATGGGGCGGGACGTGTGGGCCCACCTCCAGGACGATCTCGGCGTGTCGTGTAAGGGGGACGCGCTGCGGCGGGCCCGGCCGACGGCGGCCGTTGACGAACACACTGACCGGTCCCCGGAACGAGAGCAGGCGCCGCGGCCCCACCGGCCGGCCCCAGGCGCGGAACAGGTCGGCCACGGTCAGGCGCGTCCCGGGCCTGACCAGGACGACCCCGGTCGGCTCCACTGTGACCAGATTGCCGTAGCAGCGCGCGGCGGTGATCCGGCCCCCTGAGTGCGACACCGGGCCGCGGACGCCGATCCCGGCGGCCACGAGCACGACGCGATTGGCGGCAAACAGCTCGACGTGCACACCATCACGGGCGCCCAACGGCGCCCGGCAGGTCCCGATCACCGGCCCGCGCGCGGGCGGGTGAAAGGCCGCGCCGCGACCGATCGGGCGCGCCTGCGCGATGAGCGCCGCCGGAATGCCCGGGGCAGGCGGGGAGGCACGCGGCGCTGACGACGATCCGCACCCGGTCAGTACCAGCACGGCCAGAGCGCTGACCAGAGCCGCCCCCGCCAGGCGGCGGCGCGGGCGCTCGGCCAGCGCGAAGATGAGCGGCAGCAGAGCGACGCCAGCGCTCAGGCACACGATCACGGCCACCCGGGCCACCACCGGCGGCAGGGCGAGCAGCACCCACCCGTCGAGCAGCACCGCGATGAGCGAGGCGCCCTGCCAGATCGCGACGGCGGCGATGAGAAAGAACGTGAACCACCCGTGGCGGCGGGTGACCAGGCGCCAGGCGGCCCAGGCCGCGAAGGCCAGCGCGACCGCCAGCACGATCCCCTGCCCTACCGACACCGACGGGCGGCCGTGCAGCTGCTGACCGGTGACGGCGACGGCGAAGCCGCCCAGCGCGAGGGCGGCGAGGCCCCGAGCGACGCGCTCGTCGAGCTCAGGACGGCGCAGGCGCCGCGCGGCCAGCACGCACACCAATGCGACGAGGATCGGCCAGAACCAGACGATCGACGGGCTGGGCGCGAAGTAGAGGCCACCGGCGAGCGCGCTGCGCGCTCCGTCGACGCGCAGGGGCACCTGCCAGCGCCCGAGGTAGGTCGCACCGGGCGCGAGCGCGGTGGTAGCCAGCGCATGCAGCCGCCCGTCGTGCCAGCCGTAGGTGTGCCCGGAGCTCACGTGGCTCCAGTGCGGCGTGACCCGGGCGCCCGTGCCCGGCGGGGGGATCTGCGCGGGGACCTGGTTGAGGTAGTACATCGCTGAGGCGGTGTTGACCTGCACGCCGGCAGAGCTGAACCGCAGGTACGGCGCGCCCTGGTAGTCGAGGACGACGACGGTGCGCCGTGGGTCGACCGCGAGCCACAGCCGTTGATCGCCGTCGATCACCTTGGCGGTCAGTCCCGCCGGCGCCTGGCCGACCCGTGCCAGGTAGCTGGACGCCGCCGGGTCCACCGGTCCGTGGGCAGCGGCGGTCGCCGGCAGCCCCAGAGCCGCCACAATCACTCCGAGCGCCCCCGCCCATCGCCCGCGCTGACGCCACACGCCCATATCCGATGCCAGACTCTACGCGCCGCCCTCCGTCTCACCGCCGCCTCCACCCGCCGCGGGTGACGGCGTGGGTGTGCGCCGCGATCGGGGTGATGCTGGCGGCGCCGGCCCTGGCGCTCGCCGATGGCGATCCCGCCAGCGACGTGCTCGCCTCCCAGGCGGTGTACGTCCCCAGCGACGGGGGGTTCTCAGCGTCGCAGACGGCGCGGCTGAGCGGTCTGCTGGCCGAGGCCCGCGGCTCCGGCGTCCCCATCCGGGTGGCACTGATCGCCACCCAGGCCGACCTGGGCTCCGTCGGCGAGCTGTGGCGACAGCCGCAGGACTACGCACGGTTCCTCGGCCAGGAACTGGCGCAGGTCTACCGCGGCACGCTCGTCGTTGCCATGCCGGCCGGCTTCGGCGTCGTGAGTGTGGGCGGGGCGCCGGGCGGCGGGCAGGTGGGGGTAGCAGCCCCCCACGGACCGTTGGTCACGTCGACCATGGGCGTGGTGCAGGCAGTGGCCGCGACTGACGGGCACCGCCTGCCCCTCCCCCGCGCGGCTGCCACACCGGGATCGGGCTCGGCGCTGGGGTCAGTCGACCTCGGCTCCTGGCTGGCCCTGGCCGCGGGCGCGGCCCTCATCGCCCTGGCTTGGACCGCGAGCCTGCGCATCCGCCCGCTTCGCTCCCGCAGGCCCGGCACCCACCCGCCCGCGACGAACGGGTAGGCTCCGGGGCCATGGACCCCGAACGAGCCCGTGACCTGCTTGCGCGCGAGCGCGGCCGCATCGAGGAGGCGCTGGGCCTCCACACCCGCGGCTCGCTGGAGTCAGACGCGGACGTCGAGCCCGGCGAGGAGGGCTCCCAGGACCTCTACCAGGACGAACTGGACGAGGGCCGGCGCGGCGACCTGCAGGCGGAGTTGGCCGCCGTCGAACGTGCCGAGGCGCGGCTCGAGGCCGGGACCTACGGACTGTCGGTGCTCAGCGGGGAACCGATCCCCGACGCACGGCTCGAGGCTCGCCCGACGGCCGAGCTGACCGTCGAGGAGCAGCAGCGCCAGTAATCCCTGCCGGCCCGCGAATGCTTGAGCACGGCGACGGGTCAGCAGGTCTAGCCGAGGCCGGCGGCGGAGGCGAGCGCGGTCCACTGGGCACGCGGCACGCCGCTCATCCCCACCGGCTGCAGGCACACATGGTCGGCCCCCGCGTCCAGGTGCTCCTGGGCTGCGGCGACGATCTCCTCGGCGGTGCCGTGAGGGACGATCGTGTCGATCAGCCGGTCTGAGCCGCCGCCGGCGATGTCGTCCTCGGTGAAGCCGTAGCGCTGCAGGTTGTCGGTGTAGTTGCGGAGCCCGAGATACATCTCCGCGTAGCGGCGCGCGGCGGCGCGAGCGGACTCGGAGTCCGTGTCCACCACGCACGCCAACTCGGCGGCGATCAAGCGGTCGGCGCCCAGCCGCTGGCGAGCCGCCCGCGTGTGCTCCGGGGGCACGAAGTAGGTGTGCGAGCCGGCCGCGCGCTCGCGGCAGAGGTCGAGCATCCTGGGACCGAGCGCGGCCAGGACGCGGCGGTCAGGCGGGATCGGGGTCTCGGCGGCGTCGATCCCATCCAGGAACGCGCGCGTCGAAGCCAGTGGCCGGGTGTAGTCGCTGGTGGCTTCGGGGTGCCCGATGCCGATGCCGACGAGCAGCCGGTCGCCGAACTCGGGAGCGAGCGCGGCGTACTCACGCGCCAGTTCCGTCGGGTCATAAGCCCACACGTTGATGATCCCGGTGGCCACGGTGAGCCCGCCGGCCGCCTCGAGCAGAGATCGCACCGTGGGCAGGCGGGGCGAGCCTCCCAGCCAGAACGTCCCGAAGCCGAGGTCGGCGACGAGCGCAGCCGCCTCGCCGGCGTTCTCCTCGCCGATGTTCCTATACGACGTCCACACGCCGAAGCGACCGAGCTCCACGCCAACAGCCTTGCACACCGACGTATGATCCGCCCGTGGACGTCTGGCGCCTGGACGCTGAGCAGATCGAGCCGCACGCGCCCCGGGTCCTGCACTCCGACGACGAGGCCAATCGGGTGATCCTGCTCGCGCTCCCGGCGGGTGAGCGCCTCTCAGAGCACCAGGTCCACGAGCACGCCCTCGCCGTGGTGCTCGACGGCGAGGTGATGATCCGCGCCGGGGCCACCGAGGAGCGGCTGGGCGCCCAGGGCCTCGCCCACTTCACACCCGGTGAGCGCCACGAGGTGGAGGCGGTCACCGACGCGCGGCTGCTGCTATGTCTGGCCCCCTGGCCGGGCCCCGGCCACCACAGCCGGCAGGACTAGTCACTCACTGCGCACGCGCCGCATGTTCACCGCCTCCTGATCAAGCGCCTCCAGCGTCGGCGCGACCAGGGGGTGCCGCCGACCGGGCGGCAGCAGCGCGTAGACGTCGCGCGCGACCGTCATCCCGGCGATCGGGCGCAGCGCCAGGTCCTTGAAGGGATCGGCGAGCAGCTCGGCCACGAGCGTCACCGCCAGCCCACGGATGACCAGGCCGCGGATCGCGAGCTGGTCGTGGGTGATGGAGACCAGCCGGGGCTCGAACCCGGCGGCCCGGCAGGCCCGCACGATGACGCCGTCGGTGAGGGCGGCGGTCCAATCGTCATCGCGCAGGTCGGCGAGGTCAACTTCCTCCTGGGCGGCGCGCGGGTGGTCAGGCGCCATGGCGACCATGAACTCCTCGTGCAGCAGGTGGTGTCGCTTGACCCCGGCGGGCTCGGCGCGCGGCCACGTCGTGTCCTGGTAGGCGATCGCCAGGTCGAGCTCACCCGAGGCCAGCCGGTTGGCGAGCTCCTCGCTCGTCCCCTCGTCGAAGGTCACCTGCGTGGCCGGATGGCGGGCGCGCACCCGGGCGATCGCGGCCGGCACGAACCCGGCCAGCGCGCTGGGCAGGGCGCCGATCCGCAGCCGGGTGCGCTGGCGCTCGGCCGCCCCCGCCAGCTGGGTCTCCGCCAGCCCGAGGCGGCCGGCGACGGCATCGGCGTGCTCGAGCAGGATCTCGCCCTCCGGGGTGAGACGCAGGCCTCCGGGACGGCGCTCGAACAGCGTCACGCCGACCTCGCGCTCCAGCGCCGCCACCTGATTGGACACCGACGGCTGCGACAGGGCGAGCCGACGCGCCGCGCGGGAGAACGACCGTTCGTGAGCCACGGCGCGGAAGGTGAGCACCCGGCGCGGGTCCATAGTCTCAGACTATCGAACAGTGCAAAGCATCATTTGAAGTTATGGGCTGGCCCGATCACACTGAAGACCCGCCCCCGACCGCACCAGGAGGACCGATACATGAGCACCGTCTCCACCAGGCCCACCCTCAGGCTCAACGACGGCAACGAGATCCCGCAACTCGGCTTCGGGGTCTTCCAGATCCCGCCTCCGGACACCGCCGAGTCCGTGCGCACCGCGCTCGAGGTCGGCTACCGCCACATCGACACCGCCGAGATGTACCGCAACGAGGCCGGCGTCGGCGAGGCGATCCGCGCCGCGGACCTGAGCCGCGACGAGCTCTTCGTGACCAGCAAGCTCTCCAACGCGTGTCATCACCCCGACGACGCCCGCCAGGCGTTCGAGCACACGCTCAGGGCGCTGGGCTTCGACTACGTGGACCTGTTCCTCATCCACTGGCCGCTGCCCACGCTCTACGACGGCGACTACGTCTCGACCTGGAAGGTGATGGAGGAGTTCAAGGCGCAGGGCCGGGCGCGCTCGATCGGCGTCTCCAACTTCCAGGTGGCGCATCTGGAACGGCTCGCTGCCGAGACCGACGTCACCCCCGCGGTCAACCAGATCGAACTGCACCCGTACCTGCTCAACGCCGAGCTCCGCCGCTACGGCGAGGAGCACGGCATCCTCACCGAAGCCTGGTCCCCGATCGCTCAGGGGGGCGTGCTCGAGGATCCCGTGATCACCGAGATCGCCGCGCGCGTGGAGCGCACGGCGGCGCAGGTGGTGCTGCGCTGGCACCTGCAGCGCGGCAGCATCGTCTTCCCCAAGTCCACGACGCCGTCGCGGATCGAGGAGAACTTCGCCCTGTTCGACTTCGAGCTCCAGGACGCCGACATCGACGCCATCGACGCCCTGGACCGTGGCGAGGACGGGCGGACGGGCCCGAATCCCGACGTGTTCGCCTACATCCCGGACTGAAACGCCGCCCCGTCGAGCCCCTGGAGCGGTAGGCTCATCGCATGCGCGCCCGCCGGCACGCCAAGGCCGAGACGACCGGCTTCCGGGCCGTCGGCGCCCACGTGACCGGGGCCCGGCTTCTGGGCCCGACGAGCATGGGGCCGCTGGCGATCGCTGTGATGGCGGTCGGGGCCGTGGCCATCGGCCGGCTCGCCATCGGCCGCGCCGTGATCCGCACCCTGAAGGCGGGCGAGGTGGAGATCGGATCGCTGAAGGTGGGCGAGCTCGAGGTCGCCGGCCGGCGGTGGCCGGAGCCCTCGGGTCCGCAAGCCTAGGTTCCCGCGTCGGAGGGGGAGCCGCGTTCGGCGCTGCGCTCGTGGCGCGGCAGGCCGTCGTCGGGCACCGGCGCGTAGTCGGCCGCCTGGGACACGAACCAGTGCGCGGCGACCCGGAGCCCGGTCGGCTGATCCAGCGTGCCCGCCGCGATGCTGATCGTGTCGCGGCGGGGCGGATCCCAGAACAGGCTCGAACCGCATTCGCCGCAGAACCCGCGCCGCGCTCCGGCGTCGCTGCTCGGGCTCTGCACCCAGCGCAGGCCTCGCTGCTCGGTCAGCACGAGCTGCTCGCGTCGCGCCGCGGTGCACGCCGAGGCCTGCCCGTGCCAACGCCGGCACTCCTCGCAGTGACAGATGAAGACGTCCCGCAACGGCCCGCGCACCTCGTAGGCGACGGCGCCGCACAGGCAGCGTCCGGTAGCCGTGTCAGCCATCGCCCGGCCCGCTCGCTCCCGTCTCGGCCTGCCGGGCCGCCTCCAGGGCACGGGCCTGTCGGGAGTCCATCCACATCTCCCAGCGGCCCGAGGAGCTCTGGCGGGTGTCCTGGAAGCGGTACGGACGCCGGCCTCCGAACTCGAGCTGGCGCAGCCGCGCGACGCCCCCCAGCACCGACGCGATCCGGCGATGGGGCCAGCCGAGCGCATCCTCGATCTGGGGAAAAGGCCGCGGCGTGTCAGGCTGCCGCGCCAGCTCGCACAACAGCTCGCGCATGAGATCGCTGCAGCGGTCGTGGAAACGAGCGACCTCGTCCGCCCCATCCATCACGTTCTGCGCAGCGTGCTGCGCCACGGGGGAACGGGTGCCGGCGGCGGTCATGTTCCCTCCGCCTGCGCGCGGCGATACCACCGCGGCGAGGTGGTGAGCGGGGGTCGCAGCCGGGCTTTGACGACGATCATCGACGGAGCCGGCGTGGTCACGCTGTGGCGCAGGGTGTCCTCGAAGTCGGCGCCGAACCCCCGCACGGTGCTCGCCCCGATCCCAAAGGAACGCGCGAGCGCTGCGAAGTCCGGACCGGCCAGGTCGACGCCAAACGGCTCGTCGCCGGCCAGTTCCTGGTCAAAGCGCAGCATCCCGTAGCCGCCGTCGTCGACGAGAACCACCGTGAGCGGGATCTGGGTCTCGGCCACCGTCGCCAGCTCGCCACAGGCGAAGAGAAAGCCGCCGTCGCCGCAGACGCACACCACCGGCCCGGCGTCGGCGAGGGCGGCGCCCAGCGACGCCGGGAAGGCGAAGCCGAGGGTCCCCCACCCCATGGGATAAGCGAACGTGCGTGGCCGCGGGACCCGCCGGTAGCCGGCGAGCCAGTACCCGGGGATGCACATGTCGGCCACCACCACGGCGTCCTGGGGTAGGGCACGGTCCATGACGGCGACGAAGCCGGCGGCATCGGCGTCGTCGGCGAGCACCGTGGCCGCCACCTCGGCACGGACCTGCTCGAGGCGCGCGAGCGTCGTCTCGGCGTCGTCGCGGGTGCCGACGGCAGCGACGAGGCGCTGCGTGACCTCACGCGCGTCGCCGACCAGCGTCACGTCGGCGGCGTAGTTCTTGGTGGCATCGGCCGGGTCGAGGTTGACGCACACAAGCCTCGGTGGCTGGGGCATGAGCCAGTTCTGGGTCATCATGCCGTCGAAGTCGGTCCCGATCCCCACGACCAGGTCGGCCTCGTCCCACAGCGCGCCGACCTCTGGGGCGTGGACGGGGCCGGCGACGTTCCACGGGTCATCGGGGGCCACCAGGCCCCGGCCCATGTAGGTGGTGATGACGGGGGCGCAGAGCTTGTGGGCCAGCGCGGTCACCGCGTCGCCGGCGTCGGCCCGCAGGGCACCGCCCCCCGCCCAGATGAGCGGGCGCCGCGCGACGCCGATGAGAGCGACGGCCTCGTCCAGGCCGGCACCGTCGAACGCGGGGGTCCGCGGCGGCGCGGGCAGCTGCGGCGGCAGCTCGGGCGCCGGCCGGCGCAGCAGGTCGGTGGGCACGCCCAGGTAGACGGGGCCGCTCGGCGCGGCCAGGGCGGTGTGCGCGGCCGCCACCACCGCGTCGCCGATCTGGGCGGCGGCCGCGACGAGCGTCGCCGCCTTGGTCACCGGCGCGAACATCGCGGCCTGGTCGCGGGTCTCGTGGAGACTGCCGCGGTAGGTGTCGGGGCGGCGGATCGCGGCGGGGATGTCGGTGGCGATGACCAGCACCGGCGAGCCGGACGCCATCGCCTCCCCGGTCGCGCCCAGGGTGTTCGCGGCGCCCGGGCCGGTGGTCACCACGGCGACGCCGAGGCGACCCGTGGCGCGGGCGTACCCGTCGGCGGCGTAGACCGCCGCCTGCTCGTGGCGGACGCCGACGAGCCTGATCGAGGACTCTGACAGCGCCTTCCAGATGGCGAGGTTGTGCACGCCGGGCAGCCCGAAGGCGACCGGCACGCCCAGGCGTTCGAGCGCCTGGACGATGCGGACCGCCGCGGTGGCGACCTCAGCGGCACCGGTGCTTGCAGCTGGGGTGGTCTCGATGGGCGGGTCGGCGTCAGACAATGTTGTACTCGGGGCGGAGCATGGCATCGCTGAACCGCTCGACGCTCAGCGGGGCGATGTCGACGAAGGGCCGGCGCCCCAGGACGAGGTCGCGCAGGATCTCGCCGACGGCCGGGCCCTGGAGGAAGCCGTGGCCCGAGAAGCCGGTGGCGTAGAGGAAGCGGCTCACGCGCTCGGACTCGCCGATGATCGCGTTGTGATCAGGCGTGACCTCGTAGAGCCCGGCCCAGCCCCCCTTGATACCGGCCTCGGCGATGCGAGGCGCCCGCCGCGAGGCGACCTCGAGCAGGTCCGGAACCCAGTCGTCGGTGGTCTCGAGGGCAAACCCCGGCCGCTCGCGCGCGTGCGACATGCCCATCAGCAGCCCAGGGCCCTCCCGGTGGAAGTAGAAGCTCGACGCGAAGTCAATGGTGAAGGGCAGATCCGGCGGGAGGCCGTCCATCGGCTCGGTGAAGAGGACCTGCCGGCGTATCGGGGTCACGGGGAGCGCGATCCCCGCCAGCTCACCGCAAGCCCGCGACCAGGCGCCGGCCGCGCAGATGACCACGTTGGTGGCGACCGACCCATGGCTCGTCTGCACCGCGGTGATCTCGTCTCCGTCCGTGGCGATGCCCGTGACCTCGCACCCAACGCGCAGGTGCGCCCCGAGGGCCCGGGCGGCGAAAGCATATCCCTGCACGACCGCCTCGGGCGTGGCGTGACCGTCCTCCGCCGAGAACGACGCGGCCAGGATGTCGCTCCCTGCCAGCAGCGGGCACAGCGTCCGGGCCTCATCGCCGTCGAGCATGCGCGACGGCACGCCATAGCGATTCTGGAGCGCGACGCTCGCCTCGAACTCGGCGACATCGGCCTCACGGCTGAGGACGAACAGGTATCCGCTGCGCTTGAAGTCGATCTCCCAGCCCGGCCGCCTGCCGAACGCGGTGAACGCGTCCAGGCTGCGCTGCGCGATCTGGATGTTGAGGGCATCGGAGAACTGCGCGCGCACGCCCCCGGCCGCTCGCGAGGTTGAGCCGCTGCCCAGCTCGGCTCGCTCGAACAGGACGACGTCCACGCCCGCCTCGGCGAGGTGGAAGGCGGCGCTGGTGCCCATCACGCCGCCGCCGACGATGACCACCGACGCGGACTCGGGCAGGGGTGCGGCCTGTCTGGGCATGTCCCGTGTCATATCACTCGCGCGCCGATCCGGGCCGCGTGTGGCAACCGGCCCACCTAAGGCCCCACCCTCCGTCAGGTAAGGGGCCGAGTCGGCAAACGCGCTGCATTTGCCCGATGTACGAGGTCGCTCTTAGGCGCACCATGGCATCACGTCCAATCTTCGAAGGAGCCCTGATGAACGCCCCCCTCAACGCAGTTATGGCCCAGGAGCACGTATCAGACCTGACTCGGGCAGCCGCTCACCACAACCACACCCCTAGCCGGGAGCTCTGGCGCTCGGGACCGGCCGTGGAACTGCGGCCCGCGCGCGCCGAGGACGACGCGGTCGTCCGCCAGCTGGCCGCGCTTGACGACGCGGCCCCGCTGGAGGGCCCGGTCCTCCTCGCGGTCGTCGGCGACCAGGCGGTGGCGGCGATCGCCCTCGACGACGAGCGCGTCGTGGCGGACCCGTTCGTGCCGACCGCCCACGCGGTCTCCCTCCTACAGATGCGCGCCGGTCACCTCTCCCACGTGTCGCCGCGCCGCTGGCGCCGGTTGCGCTTCCCGCGGCTGCGGCTGGCCTGAGGCCGGCCGTGGCTGCGGTACGGGCACGGGCGTTCGTCGACAATGACGAGCGTGGACGTCGACGACCTCTACGGGCTGGCGTTTGACCGCTTCATCCCCGAGCGCGCGTCGCTGGTGCGCACGCTGCGGTCAGGGGGCGAGCGCGAGCAGGCGGCGATCGTCGGCGCGCTGCGCAAGCCCTCCATGGCTGCGTGGGCGGTCAACCAGCTGATCCGAACCCAGCGGCGAGAGATCGACGAGCTGTTTGCCGCCGGCGATGCGCTGCGGGAGGTTCAGGCCGGAGTGCTGGCCGGCCGCGCCGACGCACGCGACCTGCGCTCGGCCGCCGCGCAGGAGCGCGACGCCGTCGATGCGCTGGTGGCCACGGCGCGTGGGCTGCTGAGCTCGGGTGGGCACGAGCTCAGCCCCGCCACCGTCGAGCGGGTGGCCGAGACGCTGCACGCGGCAGCGCTCGACGACGAGGCGCGCACGCAGGTCAGCGAGGGCCGGTTAGTGCGCGAGCTGCGCCATGTCGGTCTCGGGGCGGGGCTCGGTGCGGCGGTCGCGGTCCCGCCGGCGACGACGCGAGATGCCGGGGCAGAGCCCGCCGCATCGCCGAAACGCGATGCGGCACCGAAACGCGACGCGGCGGCGCGTGAGCGCAAGGCGGCCGAGGCGGCTGAGCGGCGCGAGCGCGACGAGGCGCGCAAGCAGGCCCGGGCGCTCGAGCGCGACGCCGCCCGAGAGCTCGACCGCGCCCAGCGTGCGTTGCGGACCGCCCAGGAGCGCGAGGCTCGTGCCGGCGAGGCGCTGCGCCAGGCTGAGGCGGCGGTGCGGGATGCCGAGGCGGGCGTTCATGGCGCTGACGCCGCCCACCGTCAGGCTGCCCAGCGACTGGACGGCATCTGACCGCCGTAGAGTCCAGCCATGGATCTTGAGCTGAGCGGCCGCCGCGCGGTGGTGACCGGAGGGAGTAGAGGCATCGGCAAGGCGATCGCGCGGGCGCTGGCCGCCGAGGGGTGCGATGTCGGCCTCGTCGCGCGCCACGAGGTGGCCCTGGAGGCGACGGCCGCCGAGCTGGCGGGGGAATCGGGGCGGCGGGTCGTGGCGTTGCGTGCGGATACAGGAGTCGATGCGGAGGTGGAGGCCATGGCGGCGCGGGCGCGCGCGGCGCTCGGCAGCGTCGACATCCTCGTCAATGCAGCGGCGACGCCGAACACCGGCGCGCCGCTGCGCGACGCCGACCTCGAGCGTGAGATCAACGTGAAGGTCCGTGGCTACCTGAGATGCGCTCGCGCCTTCGCACCGGGGATGGCCGAGCGCGGGTGGGGCAGGATCATCAACATCTCGGGGCTGGCCGCGCGCCAGGCCGGCACGGTCGTTGGCTCGGTTCGCAATGTCGCGGTGGCAGCGATGACCAAGAACCTCGCCGACGAGCTTGGGGCGTCGGGGATCAATGTGACTGTCGTGCATCCCGGGATGACGCGGACCGAGCGCACGCCGCAAACGCTGACGGCGATGGCGGACGCCCGCGGCGTGAGCGTCGGTGAGGCGGAGGCCGCCTTGACCGCCCCAGTCGTGATCGCCCGCCTGGTCACCGCCGAGGAGGTCGCCGCGGTGGTGACATTCCTGGCCAGTCCGCTCAGCGTCGCGATCACCGGCGACGCCATCGCTGCGGGCGGAGGCGTCCGCGGCCCCATCTACTACTGATCCGGATCCGGACCGGGCGACCGCCACAGCGGGGCCACAGTCTCATCAACCTCTAGGATGGCGTAGCCATGGATAGACCTGTGTTGTTCTGTTACGACGGCTCGGACGGATCGAAGTCCGCGCTCACGGTGGCCGTCGAGCTCGTCATGCACCCCGCCGATGCGGTCGTGCTGTCGGTGTGGACGCCAGTCGCGGTCCAGTTGGCCAGAGGCGGTTCGCTGCTGACCGTGGTCCCCAATGAAGGCCAGCTCGACGAAGAGGAAATCGCCGCCGCACAGCGGATCGCCGAGGAGGGCGCCGCGGGCGCCCGCGGGCGCGGCTACAACGCAACCGCGCGCGTGGTGGAGGCCAACGAATCGGTAGCCAAGACGATCAGCGACGTCGCGCGGGAGATCGACGCGCGCCTGATCGTCTGCGGTCAGCGTGGACGGGGCGCGTTTGCCAGCGCCATCCTCGGTAGCGTCTCCCACCAGCTCTCCGCACATGCGGAACGCCCGGTGCTGATCGCGCCACAGCACCCCGCCTCATAGCGGCCGTCCCCGCGTCAACCCACAGGCTGGCCGGGGGGCGAGCCGGGAACGTCCGGCGACCCATCCGGCCCAGGCGCCCCGTCCGCTTGGGGCAGGGCCTGGGCGCTCATGCGCAGGGCATGGGCGGCGTCCTGGGCCGTGGCCTCGAGGTGGTGCGCGTAGGCGATTCCGCGCGAGAGCGCCGTCCGCAGACTGCACTCGTGGGCTCCGGCCTTGGACGGCAGGACCACCAGCGCCATGAGAAAGCCGACGGCGAAGATGCCTGCCGCCCACCAGAATCCCGTCGTGAATCCATGGACGGCGGCGGCACCGGCCAGTCCGGGCGCGCCGACGTGTGTCCGGGCATAGTCAGCCGCGGCGCTCGCTGAGAGCGTGCTCAGCAGCGCGAGGCCGACCGCGCCCCCGACCTGCTGTGAGGTGTTGACCATCGCCGAGGCCACGCCGGTCTCGCGAACTTCGACTCCGAGGGTCGCGGTTCCGATCGCGGGCGCGAAGATGCACCCCATGCCCACTCCGACGACGAGGAGCCCCGGAAGGACATGCGTCGCGTAGGCCCCATCGGGACTGAGCCGGGTGAAGATGAGCATCGCGATCACCCCGAGCAGCATTCCGGTCATCACGAGCGGCTTGGCGCCGGTGCGAGGCAACACGCGGGTCTGCGCCGTGACCGAGGTGGCCACGAGCAGGGCGGTCATCGGGAGAAAGGCCAGTCCGGTGGTCACTGGTGAGAAGCGGAGGTTCAACTGCAAGTAGTAGGTGAGGAAGAAGAACACCCCGAAGAGGCCGGCGGCGGCGAGCAGCACGGAGAGATAGGCACCCCCGCGCGCCCGGTCTCGCACGATGTGCAGCGGGAGCAGCGGGTCCTTGACGCGGCTCTCGATGACGACAAACGTGGTCAGCAAGACGGGGCTGGCGACGAGCGCGATGATCGTCGCCGGGGCGGTCCACGATTGAGTCTCGGCGTTTGAGAAGCCATAGACGAGCGCGAACAGCCCCGCGGATGCGGTGATCAGGCCGGGCACGTCGATGCCGCCCCGCTGAGGGTCGCGGTGGTTGACCAGGAGCCGCAGCGCGAAGATCGCCGTCGGCACTGCGATCACCAGGTTGACGTACAGACACCAGCGCCAGGACAGCACCTGGGTGAGCACCCCGCCGAGCACCAGACCGACCGACGCTCCACCACCTGCGATCGCGCCAAAGATGCCGAACGCCTTCGCCCGGTCGGGGGAACCGGCAAACGTGACCGTGAGCAGTCCGAGGGCTGACGGCGCCAGTAGCGCGCCGAACGCGCCCTGAAGCGCTCGGGAGGCCACGAGCATGTCGAAGTCCTGCGCCCTCCCGCCGATGGCGGACACGATGGCAAAGCCGGTCAGCCCGCCGATGAACGTCCACTTGCGCCCGAACAGATCACCGAGCTTGCCGCCCAGCAGCAGCAGGCTGCCGAACGCCAGCGCGTAGGCGGTGACGATCCACTCTCGGTCCGCCGTGGAGAAATGCAGGTCCCGCTGCGCCGAGGGCAGCGCGATGTTCACGATCGTCGCATCGAGCACCACCATCAACTGCGCCGTCCCGAGGAGCGCGAGCACCGCCCAACGATTGGGCTCGGCGCGAGGGACCGTGGAATCGGAGGGCCGCGCCGCTCCAGGAGCGCCGAGGCTGCGCTCGCCTGAACTCACGGCGTCCTCATGGGCTCACGGTACGCCATCCGCAACCTCACGCCAAATCACCGGCAGGCGCCCGGATCAGGCTCAGGCGGTGCTTTTAGTCGTTGCCCGAGATGAGATCCCAGGCCCGCATCAGTTTCTCACGGCGCCGGTCGGCCCTTGACTCGGCCGGGTCGTCTCGCATCACGGCCGGATTGGCCGACGGCATCGGCAGCCGCTCGCATTGCGCGCGGTCGAGCGTGAGCACCACACCCTGCTCGAAGATCGAGTCGACCTCATCGGCGTCGGCGAAGCGATGCCCGCTTCCGAACGGGTGCTCTCCGATCACGATCCCGTCGAAGACGTCCTCGTCCTCGGCCGCCAGGACCTTGACCACCTTGCCGACCTCCCCGCCATCGGCGGAATACACCGCCGTGCCGTGGCTCAGGACCTGATACGCGATCGGCCGGCCGAGATCCATGGCGCCAGCATAACGGGCCTCAACGCGGGGTCCGCATGCGCTGATCGAGTGGCTCTGTGCTGGCCTGGGCGCGAAGGGCTCGCCCGATCACGAGGCGTTGGATCTCGCTGGTGCCCTCGAAGATCGTGTAGAGCTTGGCGTCGCGGTACCACTTCTCGACCGGGAAGTCCTTGATGTAGCCCCAGCCGCCGAGGGTCTGGATCGCCTGCTCGCAGGCGCGGACGGCGACCTCGGAGGCCTTGAGCTTGGACATCGATCCCTCCGCGTTCTCAAACGGCTTGCGCTGGGCGGCCATCCACGCGGCCCTCCAGGTCAACAGGCGCGCGGCGTCGATATCGGCGGCGATATCGGCCAAGGGGAAGGCGACGCCCTGGTTCTCGATGATCGGCTGCCCGAAGGCCTCACGCCCAGTGGCGTAATCGCGTGAGAACTCGAGCGCGGCGCGCGCGATCCCGATCGCCTGGGCGGCGACCATCGGCCGGGTGCGCTCGAACGCGCCCAGCGCGGCGGAGCTGCGGCGCTGGACCGCGGCGGCGGGACCGCCCTCCTCGGTCGGTGCGATCGGCTTGCGCCCCCGCTCGGATTCGCGCCCCTTGGCGATCCGCTCCTCCAGCCGTTGCTCGCCCCCGAGCAGGTGCTCGCTCGGCACCCGGCAGCTCTCGAACACGATCTCACCCG
This sequence comes from uncultured Actinomycetota bacterium, assembly GCA_963758035.1. Taxonomy (GTDB): domain Bacteria; phylum Actinomycetota; class Thermoleophilia; order Solirubrobacterales; family Solirubrobacteraceae; genus Palsa-465. The sequence goes on along the minus strand of CAVWTW010000006.1, from coordinate 471,664 downwards.
TGTGCGAGGCGCGGCAGCCCAGCTTGTCCAGCTTGCGCAGCATCGACAGCCCCGGGGTGCCCTTGGGGACGATGAACACGCCCTGGCCCCGGTGACCGGCGTCGGGGTCGACGGTGGCCACGACCACGTGGACGTCGGCGATTCCGCCGTTGCCGATGAACACCTTCTGTCCGTTGATGAGCCAGTCGTCGCCGTCCTTGCGCGCCTGGGTCTGGATGGAACGGATGTCACTGCCCCCGCTGGGCTCGGTCACCGCCAGCGCGGCGAGCTTGATGTCCCCAGGAGTCCCAAAGCACTCGGGCGCCCAGCGCAACAGCTGCTCGTCGGTGGCGGCTTGCCGGATCGCGGCCAGCGCGAGGGCCGGCATCACAATCGACAGTCCGATGCCCGCACAGCCCCAGAAGAGCTCCTCCATCAGGATCGGCAGCGACAGACCGGTCGGGTCGACCGACAGCTGCGCGTAGAGCTCCCAGCCATAGAGACCCCGGCGGGCCGCCTCCTCGAGCACCGGCCACGGGAACTCCTGGGCGCGGTCGTACTCGGGCGCCACCGGGCGGATGACGTCGCGCGCGAATGCGTGGGTCCGCTCGCGCAGGTCGGCCTGCTCGTCGGTCAGATCGAGGGAGAAGCTCCGGGCGACCAATTCGTGACTCATGTCCGCAGTCCCTTCTCGTTGCAGGCTCGCTACGTTACTCGTGAGTAATATTACTCCGAAGTAAGATAGCGGTGACGTCTGCCATGCCCGCCACGTCGAGATCCACCAGCCGCCGCCGCATGCCTCGCGCCGAACGTGAGGACGAGATGCTCCGCGCCGCGGGCGAGGCCTTCGCGCGCTCCGGATTTCACGACGCCTCCATGGATGCCATCGCGGAGGCCGCCGGGATCTCAAAGCCCATGCTCTACAACTACTTCGGCTCCAAGCAGGGTCTGTATGCCGCCTCCATCCAGCGCTCCGGCAGCGCCTTGCTCACGAGCATGCGCGAGGCAGACTCCCGCCATGCGCCGGCCGCCCAGCGCCTACGCGCCGGACTCCTCGCCTTCCTGACCTACGCCGAGGAGCACCGCGCGGGCTGGACGATCCTGCACCGGGAGACCCTGGCTCAGGGGGGCCTGGTCGCGGAGGAGCTCTCCGGCTTGCGTGCACGCGTCACCGAGATGCTCAGCACCCTGTTCGGAGACGAAGCCTTCGCGCACGCGTTCGCCGGAGCCGGCGAATCCGTCACCGACTGGTGGCTCGCCCACCCCGAACAGCCAAAGGAGCGGATCGCGAGCATCCTCATGGAGATGGCACAGTCCGCACCCGCTGCCGCTGCTGGGCTAGCGGGGGCGCGGTGACGAGTAGCCTCCAACCATGAAGAAGATCCTGGAGCTCCTGCTGTGCATCCTGCATCCGATCGCGGTCGTGCTGATCTGGATCAATCTCGTCCTGCGCCGCGACATCGGCCTGATCGCCAAGCTCACCTGGGCGATCGCCGCGATCGTCCCCTTCGTCCCCTTCGTCTACGTCCTCACCGGCAACGACTTCCTCTAATACCGAGCATCGCTTTGCCCACGCACGCAGAGGTGGAGACGTTCCAGGGCACTCAGGACTTGACCAGCCACGCCGGCCGAGCCGGCGGTCAGGTCGAGGTCTCGCTGTTGGGGTCCAGGAGGCCGACGGCGAGCGCCAGGACCCACGCGATTGCGCCAATGATGCTGAGGGCGATGATCCACATACCTCGCTTGGAGTTGGGCCTGTCCAGGCGCAGGGCCAACACGAGCCCGAGGATCAATCCCACGGGCGGCATGGCGAGCGCCGTGATGTAGCCCAGCACGACAAGTCGGTGGATGCTCTCGCTCGAGACCCTGGCCGGGGCGGCGTGGTGCGCGCCGTTGTTCGACGCGTTGCTCGCGGCGTTGTCGGCGGTCCACGGGTTGCCCTCGGGGAGCGGGGGCATCGGAGAGCTCATCGACCCGGAACCGGGTCGAAACGGTCGGAGGCGCGCATCGCGAAGTACTCGGCCTCGGCCTCTCCCAATGGCGTCGCCGGGGACTCGCCGTGGAGGTACTCGGCGGCGATCGCCCCCCAATCGGCGCCGGCGCGAAGCTGACCGAGCACGACGCCGACGATCGCGTGCATGCGCCGGATCAACACCGTCTCGGCCGGCAGGGTGAACTGGTTGATCTGGTCTCTGGCCTGGGCCTGGCGCTCCTCGTCCACCGGCCGGTGCTCGCGGCCGCGGCGGTCGCGTTCGCCGGAGAAACGCCGGTGGCCGGGAACTGCGTACCACCGCGTCGCCCGCCGCATCAGCTTCAGCGCCAGCTCCTCGTCGACCAGGTCCGCGCGGTCAGGCCGCAGATACTCGCCGGCGATGAGGGCGGATGTCAGCGCCGCCGCATCGCCCGCGCGGACAGCCGCGGCGATCTCCCGCTCAGCGGCGACACGGGCGGGGCTGGTGTCGCGCAGCAGCCCATAGTCGAGGAAGCCGACGCGTCCGTCCGGTCGCAGGAGATAGTTCCCGGGGTGGGGGTCGCCCAGCGCGATTCGATCGCGGTATAGGAGGCCGAAATAGAAGCGGAAGACGATCTCGCCATAGCGGTCGCGCCGTGGCTCGTCGAGCCGGCGCACCGCCTCGAAGCGCTCGCCGGCGATGTACTCCGACACGAGCGCCCGGCGCGTCGAGAGCTCGGTGTTGACCGCAGGCACCGAGATGAATGGATGCCCGCGCCGCAGACGCCCGACGCGCCGCTGGTTCTGCGCCTCCAGCTCGTAGTCGAGCTCTTCGGTGATCCGCTCGCGCAGCTCGGAGGCCAGCGCCTTCACATCGAGGCCGGGGGCTAGCCGCTTGACCAGTGGGAGCAGCAGCATCGCGTTGCGCAGGTCGGTCTCTACGGCCTCCGCGACCCCCGGGTATTGGACCTTGACCACCACCTCGTCACCGTCGAGCGTGGTGGCGCGGTGCACCTGGCCGATCGACGCAGCCGCGAACGCGTGCCGGTCGAACTCGCGGAAGACGCGGGTGAGCGGCCCGCCGAACTCCTCGCGCAGCAACCGCTCGAGCTTTGCGAACGGGATCGGCGGGACGTCATCGCGGAGCTCGGCGAGCTTTGCCTGCAGCGCGTCGCGCTCCTCCTCGGGGAGGCCGTCGAACTCGACCATCGAGAGCACCTGCCCGACCTTCATCGCCGCTCCGCGCATCTGGCCGAGCTGCTCGACAAGCTGGTTGACGAGCGCCGCGGTGCGCTCGTTCTGCGCGGCGGCGGCCCGCTCGGGGGAGCGGACCCGGTTGGCCGCGCGCATGCCCGCCCACCGCGCGCCCTGGCTGGTGACAAGGCCGCCGACCCGGGCGGTGCGCGCGATGCGCCCGGTCGGCAGCTTTCGCGCCTCGGGCGGCGGGTCCTTGGCCTCGTCGGTCATTGCACGTGCCAGTCAAGCAGGCGGCGACAATGTGGCGGTGAGCCTGTTTGGGGATGAGGCCCCGGACCTGATCCTGCTAGCCGAGGACGAGACCCGGATGCTGGGGCGATCGCGGGTGGAGCCGGTACATCTCCTGCTCGCCTTCGCGCGGTCCAGACACGTCGCGGACGTCCTCGGCGATCGGGGCATCAGCGCGCGGGCACTGCACGCCGTCGTACTGGCGGGCGACGGGATGGGAGATGAGCTCGTGCTGGGCCGACTCCCCCGGTCGGCGGCCTCCGAGGAGGTGCTGCAGCGTGCCGTCGAGATCGCGGCCGAGCGGGGGCAGCGGCGTCCCGGGAGCCTGGACGTGCTACTGGCGCTGGCCGGCGATGACAGTGTTCGAGTGGTCCTGCGCGACCTCGATCGCGACCCCGACAATCTCGTGCATCTGGTCGACGAGCGCGAACCGCCCCGCGCGCCACGCAGCGACGAGCAGGTGCGGGCGGACCTCGTGGGCGCCGCGCTGCAGGAGCAGACGCGAACGCCGCGGCCGGCAGTGCCGGCCTTCGAGCGGTTCACACCTGACGCGCGCCGGGCAATCCGGGCAGCAGCGGAGACCGCCGCGCTGCTCGAGCACCGCGAGGTCGATCCGTTCCACCTGCTGATCGGGTGCCTGCAGGTTCCCGACAGCTTCGCCGCACGCGTGCTCGGGCCGCTCTGGGAGGACGGGGAGTTGGGGGCGATCGGCGAGGCGATCGACCTGGCGCTCCGGTACGGCCCCCACCCCTTTCACCAGGCGACCGGCATGTTCAGCCCGACCGCCCGGCGGGTGGTCGCCGAGGGTTCGCTTTCGGTGGCCTACCGGCTCGGACACGCCCAGATCGGTACCGGGCACCTGCTGCTGGCGGTGCTCGATAGCCAGGACCGCACCACGACCGTGATGACCCATCCGCACACCCAGCGCCTGGCGCGCACCATCATCCGCGGACTCCCGGCGGCCGAACATGGACCCGACGAGGGAGACGTTGCCTGGATCCAATTCGATAGCTTGATCAGGACGCTCACTCTCGGGTTCAGGCGGATCCTGCCCCCAGGGTGGACGATCCAGGGTTCGGCCCGCACCGACATCCACCTTCTGGTTCCCGAGTCGCATTCGGAGTCAGACTTCCAGATCCGGCCGGGCTGGATCATCGCCAAGCCCGGCCTGGCTCCGGACCGCCTGCAGCGTGTGACCCAGTGGATGCTCGAACGCCTCCAGGTCGCGGTGATCGACGCCTCCGGGCACCCGTGGCCCCAAGCCGACCACGAGGGAGTCACACCGTACGCCGTGCTGATCGAGGACCGCTACAACCCCACCCTGCGCCTTGGCTACGGCGATCCACAATCACCGGTGATGTCACCAGTCGAGCACGACCTGCACCTCAACATGATGATCTCGACCAGCTGAGACGGCGTGAACGACGCGCTCGTCAAGGCGGTTGAGCTCCTCACGCCTGACGACCAGGGTGAGCGGCGCACCGGGTACCCGTGGGACCTGCCCGCGATCCAGGCTCTCCGCCACCGGCTGGCGTTGCACCACAAGGTCACGTACCTGATCGGTGCGAACGGCGCCTCCTCCGCGGCGCCGGTCGACCACGGACCGATTTCTTCCTGAGAGCCGAGAGTCTGTTCACCGCGGCGACCTACCTCGAGCAGCTCGACGACGGTGGCTCGTTGCGCGCGTACGGCGGCGTGTCCCTGCACGAGCAGTCGCCTACGAGGACGCCGAGCCGGTCCGGCTCACGCGGGCCTTCCTGGACTCCCGGCAGCGATTCCTCGAACATCTGTTCTCGGACTAGCGCCGAGCGATCGCGCCGGCGGCACAAGCGAGAGGAGCGGAGATGACCGACGGCCGACTGGGGCACAGGCGGGTTGGCGTACTGGGCAGCGGCGAGGTCGGACGGTGCCTGGCCGCGGGGTTCTCGAGCCGAGGCCACAAGGTGATGATCGGCTCACGTGACCCGGGCAAGCCCGAGCTGCGCGAATGGCTGTCGGGCGAGGGAGACGGGATCCAGGCCGGGACGTTCGCCGAGGCCGCCGCGCACGGTGAGCTGCTCGTGCTGGCGGTTTTGGGCAATGCCGCCGAGGCGGCGATTGCCGCCGCCGGCCCCGCCAACTTCAGCGGCAAGGTCGTCATCGACACCATGAACCCCCTCGACTTCTCGGGCGGCTTCCCGCCCAAGCTGGGGATCGCCGGTGAGGACTCGCTCGGCGAACGTGTGCAGCGAGCGCTGCCCGACGCCAAGGTGGTCAAGGCGTTCAACACAATCGGCAATCCGTACTTCGTGGACCCGAGCTTCAGCGAGGGCCGCCCGACGATGTTGATCGCGGGAGACGACGAGGACGCCAAGCGCATCGTCGCCGACGCGCTGGCTGACTTCAGCTGGGATGAGGCAGTCGACATCGGCGGCATCGAAGGCTCCCGCGAGCTCGAGGCGATCTGCATCGTCTGGGTCAAGATCGGCGGCCTCCGGGGCGCCTGGGATCACGGGTTCAAGCTGCTCACCGGCTAGCGCCGGTCGCGCTGTCCGAGCCCGTCGATGGCCCGCCATCGGTGCGGGCAGGCCCGCCCGGCGCGATCTAATCGGCCACGTCGCGGACGGCGAGGACGTGCTCGGCCCGCAGTCGCACGAGCAACTCGCCGTCGACGGCATTGCGCCGCCCGAACTGCTCGGCCACCTCCCGGCCCATGTACCGCGCGCCGATCCGGGTCGCGTAGGGCAGCATCTCGTCGAGATCGGCGCTGATCGTCACCGGGCCACTCACCGTCACGAATGAGTACGGCGGCCGGTCGTCGTCGACACAGATGCTGGCCCACCGCGTCCGGGCCAGCGAGCGCCCCTTGACCGTCTGCGCACCGGTATTGAAAACGAGGTCGTCGCCCTCGAGCACAAACCAGATCGGCATCACATGCGGGCGGCCGTCGCGGCGCGTCGTCGCGAGCTTGCCGGTCCGAGTCCCCTCCTGGAGGAACGCTCTCCACTCTTCGTCGCTCATCGGTGCCATCGGCTCATCGTATCTGCGCTTCCGGCTCCGACAGGGCGCCATCGCCGTCGCCGCGGGGGCGTCGCTGGTGGTAGGAGTCCAGGGCGACCGCGACCAGCATCGCGAGGACCGCGGCGTTGATCGAGAGGTCGGCGACGTTGAGGCTGCCCGACGAGAGCGTCGGCTTGATCCAGTCAACGACGCCTCCGCGCAGGGGCCCGGGAGCCCGGAGCAGGCGGTCCAGGAGATTGCCCACGCCGCCGCCGAGCAGCAGGCCGATCGCCACGGCATAGGCGGTGCTCCGCACCGACCAGGCCACGGCGGCGATCAACGCGACCGCCGCCAGACTCAGCAGCGACACCAGGACCGGGTGGCCCCGGAGGATGTTGCCGGGCCCGGCGAAGTTCCGGTAGAGCTCGAGGTGGAAGGCTCCCCCCCAGACGTTGACCACACCCCGGCCGGCCAGGGCCCGCGCCGCGATCGCCTTGGTGGCCGCGTCGAGCGCGACCACAGTGCACGCGATGGTCGCGATCAGGCGGCGCTTGGCCCGCGGACTCTCAGTTCCTCGGTCTGACGGCACGACCGGATCGTCTCACGCCGGGGCGAGGAGCTCGCCATCGCACCCGGGAGCTTGCGGTCCTGCGTCGACCTCGACCGACCGTGACGTGGCTGGGGCGCTGGGCGCATCGGGCCCCCACGGATTCGCCGCCGACTGCCTTGAGCGACTGAAGCTGACGAACTCCTACACCTCATAATACTATGCTTCATCGTAGATAGTCTCGCAGATACTCTCAGAGCCGGCCACTGTCACCCATACGTCGCTTCTATCTACGAGGCTGTGTAGTAGTCTGGTGTCATGCAGCAAGTCATTCCGGAGCGTTCGCCAGCCGTTCTCATCGCGCTCGTCGATGAGCTCATCGCCGCCTACGTCACCTGGCGGATGGAGTGCGCTGCGGCGACGAGGTCATACCGCCTGTGGAGCATGTGCCATCGCTGCCGCAGGGACGGCCTTTTCGGCGACTACGTTGCGGCGCTGAACCGCGAGGAGCGGGCGGCAACCACCTGCCGAGGTCTCCTGGAGCAGATCACGACCCTGGAGACTGAGCTGCGGGGCAGCTCACCGCGGCCCGAGCTGACGGCGCTCCCCGAGTCAGCCGCCCTCGTCCCTTGGAGCGCACGAAGCATCGCTCACAGACTCGGACTGTGAAGCGGCAGTCAAGCCCTGCGCCGGCCCCGTCTCGGCACCGCCGGTGCTCCTGCTCTCAGTCGAGCAGCTCGGAGGTGCGCGGGAACCGCAGGCGCAAGCGACGGCTGAGGCTTGCCGCAAGGACACCCAGCGCAGCCGGAATCACGGCGAGAACGAGGATGCACGGCTGGCGCGACAGGAACGGGAGCGCCAGTGTGGCCGACCCAATGGCCACCCGTCCCGCGAGCACGCCGACGGCAACCAGCAACGCGAGGACGCCCGCCGCCGCGCCACACAGCAGCGCGGGAAATCGCCAGCTGGGTGGCTCACCGAGCAGATAGTCGATGCGGGCTGGATCAACCCCGCCCCCACCACCGGATGTGGGTGCATCGGAGAAACCGAGCATCGCCCGAGCCAACGCCGACCGCTTCGCCGGGACTCCGTCGACGGCGCTCTCGTCGGCGCTCAGCTCGGCCAGCGCCTGCTGACGCTCGACGAGGAGGCCAAGTTCAGGAAGGAAGAACAACGCGTCGGCGAGCACGCGACCGGCGGCGAATCGCAGCGGATCGCGGCGACGGGCATGGTGGCGCTCGTGAGCCAGCACGGCGTCAAGGGCCGCCTCATCGAGGACGGCGACGGCGCCAGCCGACACATAGACCCGCGGTCGCAAGAGGCCCGCGCAGAACGCTCGCGGCTGCGGGTCGGGGACCACCACCGCATCCCGCAGGGTCTCGAGTTGTCGACGTGAGACGGCGCGAGAAAAACGCCGCGACGCGTGGCACTCGCGCATCGCGCCCCCGAGGGCCCGGACGGTCACGACCGATCCCAGTGCCGCCAGCAGCAGGATCACGATGGCGTTGACGTTGGCCGCGGGATAGCTGAAGCCCTGCCCGAAGACCTCGATCCGGTGCGACGTCGCACCCGAGCCAACCCGCCAGGACTCCATCAGCCTGACCAACACCAAGATCGCCGACACCAGTCCGAGGCCTCCCAACAGCAGGCTCGCGCCCGAGACGCGCGCGGCGGCCGTCGCAGCAGGACGCTCGTGACCGGAGCACGGGCGGCCGTCAGCCGTACCGGCCATTGGGTCGTGCTGCCGCTCAGGAGTCGAGGTCGCCATCTCCTACCCACCATCGTAGACCATCCGCGGTGCGGTCACCGGCGGCGACGAAGCCCTTGAGCGCGAGCTCATCACGCTTACTCATCGGGCCGAAGCAGACGCCCCCGAGTCGCGGCGCCCGCACAGCCGATGCCGGCTCGGGGGCGCGGCGGCGCAGGGTCACGACCAACCATCTGGCCGCCGCCAACGGCAGTGTCTTGATGCGCGCGTTTCCCACTAGGTATCGGACGGTCGCCGTCGCAAGATCTCCTATGACGGACTGTAGTACGTCTCGCGGTCATCTATGCCGATCCAGCGCCGCGGACCGCGGTGCTTGCTACACTCCGTCGTAGATGCCCGCCCGGAAAGCGAATGCGCGATCGTCCGATCCGGTGCCCCCGCCGCTCCACGAGCTCGAGGCGGAGGTCATGGAAGAGCTGTGGAGGTCGGGTGAAGCTCCAGTACGAGCGGTGATGGACGCGCTCAACAAGGGCACTGGCAAGAAGCGCGCGTACACGACATATATGACGATCATGGCCCGGCTGCACAAGAAGGGCATGCTCGTCCGCCGTCGCGAGGGCAAGACTGACTTCTACGCGCCCAGCCAGGACCGCGAGCAGTACATGGCGCTGCGCGCGCGAGCACAGGTCGAGGACCTGGTCGCGCAATACGGCGACGTGGCGTTGAGCAACTTCGCTCAGCAGATGGCCAGCCTGGACCCGGCTCGTCGCCGAGCCCTGCAGCGGCTGGCTCGCAACAGCTGACGCACGGCGCCGGGTACCACCGGCGCCCGAACCAGGGTGACGCCGGCCGCTGAGGCGCCGTTTGCTCAGCGACGCGTCCTCGCGAGTCTCAGCGAACCACTTCCGGCGAGCCAACGGCTCTCCTCTTCGACCTCGGGCGATTCCTTCCGGATCCACTGACGGTCGCGTCGCGGACCAGTGCGATGGACGACAGCCCGTAGTAGATGGTCTCCGTATCTGCTACGCTGCGTCGTAGTCATCAGCAGATGATGTCCCTCCGCAACCACGAGATCCAACACATGAACCGCGCGAGCACCGTCCACCATCCCGTCCCCCACCCGGCAGTGTCACCACTTCGAGTGACCAGAGTCTGGACGGAGGACTGTCGATGCTGACGTCCGTTCTCGGGCCTGCGATGGGAGCCGTCACACATCTGACCGCGGGGCGCGGTCAAATGGGAACGTCGCTGAGCTTTCACCTCTTCTTCGCGGTCCTCGGGGTGGGCCTGCCACTGATGATGCTGACGGCGGAAGGCATGCATCTGCGCACCGGCGATCCGGTGTGGCGCGCCCTCGCGCGCCGGTGGTCCAAGGTGTTCGCGATCTTGTTCGCCGTCGGGGCAGCGTCGGGCACGATCATCAGCTTCGAGCTTGGCCTGCTCTGGCCACGGTTCATGGCATTTGCCGGCGGCATCATCGGGCTGCCGTTCTCGCTCGAGGGAGCGGCGTTCTTCATCGAGGCGATCTTCGTCGGCATCTACCTCTACGGCTGGGACCGGCTCTCGCCACGGGCGCACTGGCTGTCAGGGATCCCGATCGCGATTTCGTCGGCGGCGTCGGCGTTCTTCATCGTCACCGCCAACGCCTGGATGAACGTTCCACGAGGCTTTGTGCTCCTGCACGGTCGCGTGACGCACGTCAACGTGCTCGCCGCGATGTTCAATCCCGCCTGGGCGACCGAGACATCGCACATGGTGCTCGGGGCGTACCTGGCGACCACGTTTGGCGTGGCGGCCGTCTACGCGGTGGGAATGCTGCGGGGCCGACGCGACGCATACCACCGCAAGGCAATCGCGGTCTCGCTCTCGCTGGGGGCGATTCTGGCGCCGATCCAGATGGGGGTCGGGGACCTCCTCGGTCGCACCGTGGCTCAGCACCAACCCGCCACGCTGGCCGCGATCGAGGGCGTCACCCACACCGAGGCGGGAGCCGGACTCAACGTCGGCGGGATTCCGCTGCCCGGCCACGCCACCACCGTGTTCAACGTCAAGGTCCCCAACCTCCTGAGCCTGCTCGCCTATGACCGTCCCAACGCACGCGTTCGCGGACTGGACACCTTCCCCAAGGCGGACCAAACCCCGCTGGCCGGACCGACGCGACTGGCGTTCATCGGCATGGTCGGCATCGGCACCGGCCTGGTCGCCCTCAGCATCTGGTACTGGCTGCGACGTCGCCGCAGCGGCCCCGGCCCGGAAGATCGCTACACCCTCCTCGCACTGGCCACCGCAGGCCCACTGGCGTTCCTGGCCAACGAACTCGGGTGGCTGGTCAGCGAGTTCGGACGCCAACCCTGGGTCGTGTACGGAGTGTTCCGAACCGCGAACGCGATCACCACCGCATCCGGGCTCGGCGCAACGTTCGCCGGCTTCACCGTGCTCTACGTCGGCTTGGGCGCCGTGACGGTGTGGGGGGTGCGCCGGGTGTCGACCGGGAGCCCGGACCTGATGGACCGACCCGCCGTGAGCGTGGCCTGACATGAGCCTGGCTGACGTCATCGCCATCGGCCTCGGTGTCGCTCTGACTGCATACGCGGTCTTCGCCGGCGCAGACTTCGGAGCCGGGGTCCTGGACCTGAGCTTCGGCCACGGCGCCCAGCCTCGCATCGCGCTCGCGCGCGCGATCGGGCCACTATGGGAGGCACACCACGTCTGGTTGATCTTCTCGATCACGATCCTGTTCTCTGCGTTCCCGACCGGCTTTGCGGCGCTGGGAACTGTGCTCCTGGCCCCGCTCACGCTTGCCCTGATGGCGATCGTCGTCCGTGGTGTCAGCTTCGGGCTCCGTACAGACGCGGCCGCCCAGGCACGCGGCGACCGCCTCCTGGGGCGAACCTTCGGCTCAGCCAGCGTTGTCGCACCGCTGCTGTTCGGCGCCTCGGCCGCCGCGGTGGCGCAGGTCTCGGGCTCCGCCCAGCGCGCGAGCACCCCACTGTCGGTCCCCTGGACCGGGCTGTTCGCGGGACTCAGCGGGCTGCTGGCCGTCGCCCTCTGCGCGCACCTGGCCGCGAGTTTCATGTCCAACCGACTGCACCACACCCAGCAAACGAGGCTCGCCGAGTGCTTTCGGCGCCGGGGCCTTCAGACCGGAACGGCGGTCCTCGTACTCAGTCTCCTGGCGCTGCTCGCGGCTGCCTGGAAGGCGCCTTCGCTCTGGGACCGGCTGAGCGGAGCCGCATGGCCTCTTCTGGTGCTGGGCCTGATCGCGACAGCGGCGTCACTCCACGGGCTCGCGCGCCGCTGGTACCTCATGGCACGTGTCGCCACGATCCTGGCGACGGCGGCAATCGTGTGGGGCTGGCTGATCGCGCAGTCACCGCGGCTCCTGGGCGCCCGCCTGACTATTCATACCGCTGCCGCCACTGCGCCCGCGCTGACGGCGCTCCTGATCGCCGGCACGGTCGTCCTCATCGCCGTGCTTCCCGCCTTCTATCTGCTCTACGTCCTGTTTGCCCGTCCGTCACCGGAGGTGACCGAATGAAGCGCCTGCGCCCACCCATCGGACTGGGCAAGCTCAACGTCGCCGTAGGAGCGCTGATGTTGTGGGTCGCGCTCGGCCCCTGGGCCTGGGGGTACGCGGGCAGCGGTGCCGCCGTGGCCAGCCATGTGTTCTTCGTCTTCGCGTTCGGACCGCTGGCGCTGCTGATCATGGTGCTGAGGCCCGCCGCGTTGGTGGTTCTCGTCGCCGGCCTCTGGCTGGCCGCGAGCCCGTGGCTCCTCGGCTACGCCACCAACCACTCGGCGTGGCTGAGCGAACTCATCACGGGAGTCCTGATCAGCATCGTGGGCGCGCGAGCGGCTGGGATCAGGGCCGCGACCGCCCCCGGGCATCGCGATCGCCGTCAGCAGGCCCCGGCCACCTCCCCGCCGGCCGAGGCGGTCGGCTCGCGCTCGTAGCCCACGCCGATGGCCGACTACAGCCTCGGTCCGTTCGCGACCGGGAATTCACGGTGGCGCCGATGGGCCGGCCGGAGCGCGGCACTGGTCCTGTCCGCTGCGGCGGTGTTCTTGGCTCTTCCCGCGCTCGCCGGTGTGCCAGCACAACTCGCGCGCGGCTGTGGTGGGTGGATCGCGGCCGCGGGCGCGCTGGAACTGTTCTCGGCGGCGGGGTTCGTCCTCGTGTTCAAGCTCGTGTTCGCGGCACGCGAGAGCTGGCGACGAACCGTTCCCGGCGCACTGCGCGCACTGGGGGCGAGCACGATCCTCCCCGGTGGGTGGCGGCGCGCGATCGCGGGCGCCAATCGCAATCGCCGCACCGTCGATCGATCCTGCGCGGACTGAGGATGCCTGCGGTCGCGATGAGCAGCGGGACCCGCGATGCCCGGGCGTTGATCATCGCCGGCGACTGGAAGCTCGGCGGCGCGCTCGCCTACTACGCGTTCGACAATGCCGTGCTGTGGGCGGCCTTCCACGCGTTCGGCCACACGCCCGCGCTGGGCATCCTCGTCATGGGCTACGTGGTCGGCTCGACCGCGGGGGCATTGCCCCTCCCGGCCGGACTGGGGGCTGTCGACGCCGGGCTGATCGGAGCACTGATCCTGTACGGCTCACCCGCCGCACCGACTGCGGCCGCCGTGCTGCTGTACCGCGCCATTTCGATCTCGGTACCCGTCGCCCTCGGCGCGTTCGGATGGACGCGCCGGCCCACTGGAGTTGACGCACGCCGCCGCCGCGGTGGGCGGCGGCGGGCCACGCCCGACCTCGTGGCGGCCCCTCCCCAGCCGTCCTAAGCCGGGTCAACCGTTCATGTCCCCCAGCATCCCCCCGCCCCTCCGGACCATCGCGCGCGTGCTCGGCGCACTCGCACTGCTCGTCACCGGGAGCGTGCACTTCCAGCAGTACGAGTTCGAGTTCTATTCCAGTATCCCCACGATTGGCCCGCTGTTTCTGGCGAACTTCGTGGCGGCGACCGCGCTGGGGCTGTTCCTGCTCTCACCCATCCGACCCGGAGGCAGGATGGGCGCGATCCTGGACCGAGTGGCGACGATCGCAGGCATCGGGCTCGCGGCCGGGGGCTTGGTCTCACTGCTGATCAGCGAGCACACCAGCCTGTTCGGCTTCACCGAGCACGGCTACCGGCTCGCCATCGTGCTCGCGCTCACGTCAGAGGCGCTGGCCATCGCCCTCCTCACGTTGTTCCTGGCGAGCGGGCGCACCAGCGCCGGCGCGACACGCTCCACGGCGTCCGGTACGACGTGAACACCAGGCTGTCACCCACCCCCGTCCTGGTCACCGGCGCCACCGGTTATATCGGCGCGCGCCTGGTGAACCGCCTCGAACACGAAGGCCGCCAAGTGCGGTGCCTCGCCCGCCGGCCTCGCCGGCTCGCGGGACGAGTGGCGCCCACCACTGAGATCGTCGCCGGAGATCTGCTGGCGGCGGAGTCGCTCGGTCCGGCCATGCGGGGTGTGAGAGTCGCCTACTACCTCGTGCATTCCATGGATACCGGTGGCGACTTCGCCGCGCTCGATCGGCAGGCGGCGACCAACTTCGCCGGATCGGCACGGGCGGCGGGAGTACGGCACATCGTCTACCTCAGCGGTCTTGGATCCGGCTGCGGTCTGTCCAGGCATCTCGCCAGCCGGCACGAGGTCGGCACCATCCTGCGTAGCTCCGGGATCGTGACCACCGAGCTCCGCGCCTCGATCGTCATTGGCGCCGGGAGCGCCTCGTTCGAGACCGTCCGAGCAGTCGTGGATCAGCTCCCGGCGATCCCGGCGCCGACGGGGCTGCAGAGCGCCGCCCAGCCAATCGCCGTCGAGGACCTTCTCGACTACCTCGTGGCGGCCTCGGACCTCAGCACGCGCAGCGCGATCTTCGAGATCGGAGGCGAGGACCAGGTCACCTACGCCGACGTGATGCGCGAGTACGCCCGCCAGCGCAAGCTACATCGGCGCGTCGTGCCGCTGCCCGCACCCACGCTGCGCGCCGCGCGAATCCTGCTGAAGGCGCTGACCCCCGCGCACGGACGCGTCGCCGCAGCCATGGCGGACAGCTTGCGGCACAACACCGTCGTCAGTGACTCCGCCGCCCGCGAGTCATTCGCGATCCAGCCCCGGGGTCTGGCCGAGGCGATCGAACGTGCGCTCACCGCCGAGGACCAGGAGTTTGCCGAGATGACCTGGGGCGACGTGCTCTCCCCCGGTTCACGCTGGGGCGGGACCACGGTGAACCGTCGTCTGGTCGCCTCCCACGTTGCGCATGTGCACGGCCACGCACACGAGGTCTTCGCGCCCATCCTGAGGATCGGCGGCGACACCGGCTGGTATGAGGCGGACTGGTTCTGGCGGCTGCGCGGTTGGCTGGACACGCTCCGTGGCGGCGACGGCATGAGGCGAGGGCGGCGTGATCCGCACGACCTCCGCGTCGGCGACACAGTCGACTTCTGGCGCGTCGAGCGCGTCGAAATCGGCCGCCGGCTCGTGCTCGCCGCCGAGATGAAGCTACCCGGGCGTCTCTGGCTGCAGTTCGACGTAGACGGCGATCATCGCGTCTCGATACGTCTGACGACGGTGTTCGATCCCGCGGGATATGTGGGCGTCGTCTACTGGTACCTGCTCTATCCCGTGCACCGCGCGATCTTCGCCGCGATGTTGCACGGTGTCCGGCGCGTCTCCGGGCCGGAGGCAACCGCCCGGGTGCCGCCGCCCAGCCCGGCCGGTCACCGAAGATTTCATGAACAACTACATAAAGTCGTAGATGTGGGGAAGGAATGGCCCGCAGCAGTGTCTTCTCTGTTGACGCTTACCACTCACGTCTTTACTGCCGCACCCGGTCGTATCAGACACCGCCGTTAAAAGGAGTAGAAGTCCATGAACATCAAGTACCTCACCTCCGCCGGCCTCGCAGTTGTCGTCGCCGGCATCGCCGTGATCGTCTTCGCCGTCGGTGGCGGCACGGCCAAGACGCCCTCGTCGCAGACTGTTCCCGCAGCGTCTTCCGTCAGTGTCCGCACCACATCGCTGGGTAAGACCCTCGTCGATGCCCAGGGCCGCACGCTGTACCTCTTCGAGGGTGACCGCCGCAACGTGAGCAGGCTGTCCAGCGCGGGACTCTCAGTGTGGCCTCGGTTCGTCGCCGCCGGGCCCGTGAGGGCCGGCACCGGCGTGCAGATGGCACAGCTCGGGAGCACCACCAGCCCGAGCGGCGTCCGGCAAGTCACGTACAACGGCCATCCCCTCTACTACTACGTTGGGGACACCACGGCGGGCAGCACCCGCGGCCAGGCCTTGAACCAGTTCGGTGCGCTGTGGTACGTCCTCGGACCTACCGGCAACGCGGTCACGAGCGCCCCCCGCACGGCGAGGGCCGCCGCGCCCTCCACGACGCCTCAGTACGGATACTGAAGGCGGCCTCAGCCCCCCGGGATCCTCAGAGTTCCCGGGGGCTGAGACGGTCAGTCGCGGAGCAGACTCGTCATCGCCGTTGCTGCACTCTCGGCCGGGTCACGCGTCTCGGTTAGCTGCTGCCCGCATCGCTTCGGCGATGACGGGCTTCTGGTCCGCGTCCGTGCCGTTCGGATAGGCCAAGCGCTGGTCGGCGAGGACGACAAGCGTCGCGGCTGTGTCGGGGTACTCGACGACGTCGGGGCGGTTGGTCGTGGAGACCACGAGGTAACGAACAGGCGCGTCGGAGCGGTTGACCAAGCTATGGGCACCCGCCTGCCCCCGAGGGAACGCGACCGCCGTGCCGGCCGACAGGAGCTGCGTCCCCTCCGGACCACGCAGCGAGAGCGTCCCGGCGAGGACGAGCAGTAGCTCCTCGTTGGCGTGGTGGACGTGCAGGGGCGAGCCGACGGCGCCCGGGTCGAGCTCGTAGACATTGGCAGCGAGCTCCTGGGCCCCGGCCTGAGCGGCCACGGGAGCGACGCGGCGACCAGGGTATTTGGGCGCCTCCCAACTTGGCTGCTCGAAGTCCACGGGCATCGGACGACCGTAGCCGATCAAGGCATCTCGGTACGGGCCGCTGTTCCACGGAGCCTGTGGCGCTCAAGATCCAGTCCGAGACCGTCAACCCGGCTAATCGAGCACCCTCAGTCGCTGCTCACGACGCAGCGTGGCACTCACCCGAGAACACCGCTCGGACGCTCAGTCATCCTGCCTGAGGTGACGGAGCCAGCGCTGGCCGATCGCGGCTCGTGGTCGCATGACATCGCCAGCCACTGCGTTCGCAGGCTGTGTGAGATCTGACCAACGGGGGGCCATGAGGTCCATGTGGGCTCAAGTGATCTGCATGCGGGCCGATACGTGCGTGATGTCATCGGGACCGTCCGCCACCACGCACCGATCGATACCGCGCCTGCTTGCCGGCTACGGCTTGCTCACACTGGTCCCGGTGATAGCGCTGGGCGTCGGCCTGGCGCTCGCGATCCGCAGCAGCGCGACGCACCGCGGGCTTTCGCAGGGGCGCCTGGAGGCTACGCTGATCGCACAGACGGCCGTCGAACCAAACTTCGACCCGCGGCCGCTCAGCCAGGGCCTGTCGCGCGACGAGCGCTCGATCATGGACCGCCTCGTCCACCGGGCGGTCGCCAGCCATCACATCCTCCGCGTGCGCTTGCGTGATCTGGCCGGCAACGTCGTTTTCTCCGATGACCCGTCGGAACGGGCGGACGCTGACGACAACGAGGAGGCTCTGAAAGCCGCCCACGGAACGACCGTGGCTCACCTCACCCATCTCAACTCCGACGATGACGACGACGGGTCCGTCGGGCCTGCCTCGATAGAGGTCTACTTGCCACTCGTAGCGGGCCCGCCGGCGCGACGGATCGGGCTCCTCGAGCTCTATCTCCCGTACGCACCGATCGCCGCCGAGGTACACACGGAGCTGCACGTCCTCTACCTGGCGCTGGCCCTGGGACTGGCCGCGCTTTACATCGCCCTGTTCGTCATCACGCTCTCGGTCACCCGGCGCCTGCGGCAGCAGCTCGCGAGCAATGCGTTCCTGGCGCGGCACGACGCGCTTACCGAGTTGCCTAACCGAGCCATGTTCCTCGAACGTGCTCATCGGGCCGTTGAGGCGGCCCGCCGCTTGCAGCGAGCCAGCACGATCGCGATCATCGATCTGGATCGCTTCAAGGAGATCAACGACACCCTGGGGCACGCGACGGGCGACGAGCTCCTCACCATGGTTGCCAAGCGCCTAGCGGCGCAGATGCGGCCTGAGGACACCATCGCGCGTCTGGGCGGCGACGAGTTCGGCCTCATCTTGACCGACGCCCCTGACCCGGCGCACGCACTCGAGCGTCTGCGGGTGCTCATCCACTCCGAGGTCGAGGTGCGTGGGCTGTCGCTGAGCGTCGAGCCGAGCATCGGCTACGTGGTCGCCCGCGACGGCAGCTATTCGGTCGAGACGTTGATACAGCAGGCCGACGTCGCCATGTACGAGGCCAAGGCCCAGCACTCCGGGCCGGTCGAATACCGGCCCGAACTGGACCGATACGACGCTGCCGACATCGCCCTGATGAGCCAGCTCAGGGCCGCGATCCCCGCTGGCGAGCTCGTACTCCACTATCAGCCGCAGATCGACACGACGACCGGCGCTGTCCGTACGGTCGAGGCATTGGTTCGCTGGCAGCATCCCGAGCACGGTCTGCTTGCCCCTGGCCGGTTCCTGCCCATGGCCGAGCACACCGACCTCATCGACCAGATCACCGACTGGGTCTTGAAGACTGCGCTCGAGGACGTGGCGGCGCTCGCAGACCGAGGCATGCCGCTGGCGGTGGCGGTCAACGCGTCGGCGAGGAGCATCGTCCGAACCGAGTTCGCCACGAAAGTACTGGCGACCCTGGAGCGCTACGGCGTGTCGCCCGAGCGGCTCATCGTGGAGGTGACCGAGACCGCTCTGCTCACCGATCCTCAGCGCGCGGCCGAGGTGCTCTCTCTGTTGGCCGCGGCCGGTGTGCGGCTCAGCATCGATGACTTCGGAGCAGGCCAGACATCGCTCGGATATCTCTCGGCGCTGCCGGTCAACGAGCTGAAGATCGATCGCAGCTTCGTCACCGACCTTGACGAGAGCAGCGCCCACGCGGCGATCGTGCGATCGGTCATCGAGCTCGGCCACAACCTCTCGATGCGCGTGGTCGCCGAGGGAATCGAAACCGCCGACGTGCTGGCCCGGCTCACCCAACTCTCCTGCGATCTGGCTCAGGGATACCTGATCGCCCGTCCGATGCCCGTCGAGGCGCTGAGTGACTTCGTCGATCGACAGCGCGGCGACCGCCTGACTCCTTCAGCGCCGGCAGCGACTCCCCACTGACCACCAACCTGGGCCTCGCCCGGACCCACCTGCTCGCCACCGTCCACGAATACCTCGGTTCGGCGAAGGGGAGTCTCACGTCCCAACGCACAGCGCGCGCCTTGGACCCTCGCCATGGAGTGCTCGGCGTTAGCCGGAGAGCTTCTCAGCACGAACGCCTACTGCCGGCGGAGTCTCGCTGGAGTGGATGACCTCTCCGGTCTACGCTCAACCAGTGGCGCGTAAGGAGCGATGGCCCCGGCCTTTGACCCACGGCCAGACTGGCGTGGAGATCACGGGCGGGTTCACGTATTCCGCGTCAGGAACCCGCTCTACGCATGAGCGCGCGCAGACCCAGGTGCCTCCGCCCTGGTTGATGCAACCGGCCTTGGCCGTTTTAGATGATCTGCAGGCTGCCGAGCCGATCGCAGGCCTTCAGATCGTGGCCAGGCCACTCGCGGACGTCAACGGGTTGACGCTGGGCGTCGTCGAGCCATCGGCGGTGAGCGGCGAACTGGTGCAGCTCCCTGACGATCTCGATCCCGACGAGACCACCGAGTACGGCGGGGGCAACTGGGTGCCGCGTTCGCTCACCGGGCCGGACCTGCTGGTGAGGGCTGCAGAGACCTCCACACCAGTTCGCAGAACTGATCGCTCGGGATCTCGTGGGCCCCGTATCGCTTGGAATTGTCCTTGAGTTCCCCGCAGTCGACCAGCGACCACCGCTCGCCGTCGCGGACACAGTCCGCGACCGCAGCCAGCGCCAGAGAGCCGGCGTGGTTCTCCAAATGGAACATGCTCATGAGCCCGAACACCCGGCCGACCGCGATTCCCCACATGCCACCGACCAGGCGCCCATCTCGATACGTGCCGACTGTGGCGACGAATCCCAGCTCATACAGACTGCGGTAGGCGTCCACGGCCTGATCAGTCAGCCAGCCTGACCGTCCCTCACGACAGTGCCCGACGATCGCCTCGAAGTCCTCGTCGTAACGGACCACCAGATCCTGGCGACGCTGGATCGAGCGCAACCGCTTCGGCACACGGGCAGTTTCCCTCGTGATCACCGCACGCTTGGGAAAGCGCCGCCACTCAAGGCCGCCCACGCCTGGAACGTCGACACCGAAGAGGACCCAGCCGCGCGTGTAGTTGGCAGCGATCTCGGCCGCGGACGGGGACTCTTTCACGTACACCCCTGCTCGGACCCCGCCTCGCTCCACCAAGCCGCGCGCCGAGCCGATCGCTACGGCAAGCACCAGTCGCAGCCAGCCCCGTAGCTTCCACCGCAGGCCCGATAGGCGTTTGATCCGAGTGGCGGCCGCCAGACGTCCCATCACGACGCCAGCCTATAAGACGCACGCGCCGGTTCCATCGGAGCTCAGCCATCGTACCTGTCGGACAGACGTATCACGGAGAGTTTCGGGCTGCTGCTCGGTGCCATCGGATCTGACGACATCGCGAAGTGAGCAGGAATCGAGAAGCGCAAGGGGCGTCGCGCGCCTTACAGTCGCCGGCATGGACATCACCATTGCCTCACTCACCCTTGAAGTGTCTGATCCCACCGCTTCACAGTCCTTCTACGCGACCGCCTTCGGAGTTGACACACAGGTTCGTGCGCGCACAACCGACACGCCAGCCAACGGCTTCCGTGGCTTCACCCTCTCACTCGTGGTCGGTCAACCATCAATCGTCGATTCGCTCCTGGAGACGGCGCTCGCCGGCGAGGCCAGGATCCTGAAGCCCGCCGCGAAGGGACTGTGGGGGTACGGCGCCGTGGTGCAAGACGCCGACGGCGTGATCTGGAAGCTCGCCACCAGCGCCAAGAAGGACAAGGGCCCCGCCACGCGCAAGATCGACGACCTGGTCCTGCTCATCGGCGCCGCGGATCTGCGCGCGAGCAAACGGTTCTACGTCGAATGTGGCCTGTCGGTGAAGCGCAGCTTCCCGGGGCGCTACGTAGAGTTCGACGCGCCGGCAGACGGGATCAAGCTGGCGCTCTACCCAGGGCGGGCCGGACTTGCGAAAGACGCGGGCATCGCCCCGGACGGCGACGGGCCGCACGGCATAGCCGTGAACAGCAGCGCAGGCCAGTTCAGCGACCCTGATGGGTTTAGCTGGGAGGCGGCCTAGATATCGCCCAGCACCGCTCCGCGAAACCCACCATCGTCGGAGTTCCGTTCTCGGCCGGCGTCGTGGTCGAGTCCGGGCCGTGATCAGCCGTGTGGCACGGGTCCCAGATATCCGGCGATCACGGCGGCTAGCTCGTCTGGGTGGCTCAGTGCGGCGAGGTGACCGCCGGGGACCACGATGGGCTCTACGCCGAGCCGTTCGCGGGCGACGCGCTGCTGGAGCTCGAGCGGGAAGAAGCGGTCGTCGCGGCCCGCCACGACGTGCGTCGGGATCGGTGGCCAGGCGTCAAACGTGCAGACGTCGTCGAATCGCTCGTCCAGCTGAGATAGGGCATGCGCCTGCATCTCGGCGACCAGATCCTCGGGGACGTCGTGTAAGAAGTATGTCCTCAGATCAAACACCGGGCTGTAGCCCTCTCGGACCGCCGCGGCGGTCCTGGCGGGCTCTGAGCCGACGTTGTCCCACCAGTCGCCGGGCGTCTCGCCGGGCCGCGGGATCATCGCGTTGACAAACACGACCCGGCGGGTCGGGACGCGCTGCCAGACCAGCGGCGCGGTGAAGGCTCCCATCGACTGGGCGACCAGGGTGACGTCGGTGCGCCGACCGATTGCGTCGATGACAGCGTCGGCGTAGGCCGGCAGTCCCGTTCGACCACCCGCCGACAGGTCAACAGCGATCGCGTCGTACCCCCGATGGCGCAGATCGCGCTCGACCAGATGCCAATACCAGCCAAGGCCGCCCGCACCGGGAATGAGTACCGCCGATGTCATCTCACTTGCCTCCGATCTCGGTTCGCATCACCCGGGCCGCCGCCTGACGGCGGCAAGGGGGCCTGCCCACGGGGACTCGACGCCTCCAAGCAAGAACCTCACCGGCGGACCACGCATGAGACGGTCCGTCAGGCCGGGCCGAGATTTGTCTGGGATTATCGACTCGTGCAGCTCGCGCCCGAATATCCCGTCGCTACGGCGCGTCTTCTCCTGCGGCCGCTGTCGGGAGCCGATATCGATGCCTTGGTCGCGTACCGCTCGCTTGAAGCGGTCTGCAGGTTTGTGCCGTTCGAGCCGATGAGCGCGGAGGTGGTGACCAACCGGCTCAGAGTGGGCTGGTCGCGCAGAACGATCGACGCTGAGGGTGACGCGTTGACCCTCGGCGTCGAACTGGTGCATGCTCGACAATTGATCGGGGACGTGGTGCTCTTCCTTCGGAGCGCGGAGCATCGCGGCGGCGAGGTCGGGTGGGTGTTTCACCCGGGCTTTTCGGGTTGCGGTTACGCCACTGAGGCTGCGCATGCCCTGCTCCACTTGGCCTTTGATCATCTCGGGCTTCACCGTGTGATCGCACGGATCGATGCGCGCAATGAGGCATCGCTGCGACTGGGCGCCCGGCTCGGGATGCGCCAGGAAGCGCACCTCATCAGCAACGAGTGGTTCAAGGGCGACTGGAGCGATGAGGTCGACATGGCCCTGCTTGAGCACGAATGGGTTGCCCAGCACGCTGACAGTCCTCGCTGGTGCGCTTCGCCGTCAGCGCCATCATCGACGGCAGCCGGGTAGGCCGGATGCCAGCGCCACCCGCCAGCCTCCACGGGATTCTGCGGCCCGGACCAGTCGCTGAGCGACCCGCGTCCACGTGTCTGCTCGCCTGCGCCGGAGCATGTCGGCAACGGGCCGAGGTCATCGTCGCACCGTTGCCTGAGGACGAGTCGCGTGCAGTGATGCGCGGTGACGACCTAAGGCAGGTTCCGCGCCGAGGCGGCGCGACTCGGCTTTGTCAATAGTCCATCGATGAGGTTGTGGATCACCTTCCGTACGTCGGTCTTCTCTTGCTCGGGGTCGTCAGCGTTGGCGATGCTCATGGCCGCCTCATCCAGTGCCCCGATCATGACGGTCGCGAGAGGTCGCGTGGGCTGGGGCTCGAGCTCGCCGGCGTCGATGGCTGCGGTCAGAAGTTGCTCGGTCATGCCGAGTCCGTAACGCAATGAGATCTCGCGGAGGCCCGCCCAGCCGAGGATGCTGGGCGCATCGAGCAGGACGAGTTGCCGAACCTCCGGCTCGCTGGCGATGTCGAGCCACGCATCGGCGGAGATGCGCAGAGCGCCAGCCGGGGTCGTTGGTTGCTGGGCGACGACGGCGGCCGACAGCCGCCCGATCACATCTGTCTCGACGGCTTCGAGGACGGCGAGGAAGAGCGTGGCCTTGTCCGGGTACTGGTGGTACATCGCGCCCCGGGTAACACCGGCGACTTTGGCGATCTCTGGCGTCGAGACGGCGGTATAGCCGCGGTCGCCCCACAGCCGCCGGGCGGCGCTGAGGAGCGCCTGCTGGGTCGCGGCCGATCGTTGTGCCTGGGTGCGCGCCATTTGCCTGGAGCCTGTTGACTTACGGACAGTCTGTCGGTAAGTTACGGGCAGCCTGTCCGTAAATCAATCGTTGGAGGATCTGATGCCGTCCGTCACGCTCAACGCGGGAACTATCCACTATGAGACAACGGGACCGTTCGGTGGCCGTCCGGTCGTGTTCATCCACGGCTACTCGATGGGATCATCGCTGTGGCGGCCGCTGAGCGAGCGACTGGCGGCGCGCGGATTCTTCTGTGTGGCGCCCACATGGCCGCTGGGGGCGCACACCGAGCCGATGCGCAGCGGCTCCGAGCTGACGATGGAGGGGATCGCGGCGATGGTCGGAGAGTCGCTTGACGCGCTTGCGCTCGATGACGTCGTGCTTGTCGGTAACGACACCGGTGGCGCAATCGCCCAGCTCGTCGCGACCAGCGTGCCCGAGCGGTTAGGCGCGCTGGTGCTGACAAGCTGCGACGCCTTCGAGCACTTCCCACCCCCGGCCCTGAAGCCACTGATCGCCCTGGCGAAGGCTGGGCCGGCCTACACCGCGGCGCTTCAACCGCTCCGGACCCGGTTCGCACGCGAGCGCGGGTTTGGGGCCTTGGCTCATGCGGACATCGATGACCTCGTCGCGGCGTGGGTCAAGCCAGCGCTCACCAACCGCCGGGTCAGGAACGACCTGCGGCGCTTCACCGCCTCGCTGAATCGCGAGACGACGGTCCGAGCCGCCGCGCTCTTGCCGAGGTTCACCAAGCCAGCGCTGGTGGCGTGGTCCGCCGACGACGTCTTCTTCCCGCGCGAGGATGGCCAGCGGCTGGCCGCGACCCTACCCAACGGTCGGCTCGAGGTGGTCGAGAACGCGAGAACGTTCTCGATGATCGACCAACCCGACCGCCTCACCGACCTAATCGCCAACTTCGCCCAGATTGGAGCGAACAGGCGTGCCGCATGACCAGTCGCTACTTCCGCCCGACCGAACGCCGTCGCACGCATTGAGCGGGCAGGCGAACGCGCTGTGGGCGACCATCGCGGCCGTGCCGGGCGTGCTCCGCACCCCCGGGCCGTGCCGGCGGTGCGGAGCACGGAGGAAAGCTGAGACGATGGCGACATGCTCGCGAAACTCGACCATTGCGTGATCCACGTGTCCGATTGGCAACGATCGAATGTCTTCTATCGCGACGTGCTTGGAGCCGAACTCGTCGACTGTGGCGCCGGCACGTGGGCGTACCGATTCGGGACCGAGCAACTCAACGTGCACGGTCCGGGAGTGGACCCCGATCCCGTCGCCCGGATTCCGGTGGCGCCGGGCAACAGCGACCTCTGCTTTGAATGGCTGGGACCGATCGAGAGCGCCTCAACGCACCTCGACGCGCACGACATCGAGATCGAGCAGGGACCAGTGCCGCGTAACGGCGCCAAGGGTTTCGGAACCAGCGTGTACTTTCGCGACCCCGACGGGACCCTGCTCGAGTTCATCTCCTACGTCGCATAATCCCAACGCTCAACGATCGTGATGTTGGCTGGTTGCTGCATCAGGCCGGGCTCCGGCGAGATCCCGGCGGGGCTGGTCGGGCCGTCGTCGAGCGATTCGCCTCACTGCTCGAGCGGGCCGTCGCCGTAGAGCACCAGCGCGTCGCCCAGGAGATCGTGTCCTCGGCGTCTCCGTCGAGGCGCTGGCTCCGGAGCCGTCCGCTCCTCAGGGACTGTCACCAGTCGACGTAATGCGTGACGCTCTGCTGGGCGTCGGAGCCGATGCTGCCGCCGGACTGGTCGGCGACGTCGCGGCGTGAGCGGATCCGGCCGCTTAAATCGGAGACGTCGAGCTCGTCGCGCGAACCATCTTGCTGGAGCACATCGTAGGTCCTGAGGTAGGTGACGTTCCTGCCGTCAGGCGAGAATGCCGGCGAGCTGAGCGTGCCTGGCCGGTCGGACTCCTCATCGGCGCCGCTGCCGTGGGGCACAAGCTTCGCGCCGCGCCCGTTCAGGCCGATGAGCGTCAGCCGCGAATGGCCACTGATGACGTAGACAACCTGGCGGCTGTTCGGCGCGCAGTCGGGCTGCGATCCACCACGCACGAACCGCGTCCAATGGTTGCCGTGGGCCGGGATCAGCCACAGGTCGGCGCCCCGCTGAAAGATGATCGCCCCGTTGGAGCATGGCGCCGCCCACGAACCGCCGCGGGACGTCAGCTGCCGCAGGCCGCTGCCGTCGACGTTGGCCTCGTAGAGCTCCGAGAGCGACTTGAGCGCCGGCCGACCCGTGAACACGATCCGCTGTCCGCCTGGCAGGAATGCAGGTTGCGTATCACTGGCAGTGAACTGGGCAAGCGTGCGCGGGTCACTTCCGTCAGTGCCCACTAGCAGGAGGGTCCCCGGGCCGGCCGCCGCGGCGGAGGCGCCAGAGGCTTGGGGATGCCGGCTGACGATGACGCTGCGGCCGTCGGGCGAGAGCGTGGGGCGTCCGAACTGGCACAGCTGATCCCCGGTAGCGTTATCACAGGACGTGAGCGTCCCGCTCGCGTCGAGGATCGCGGCACTCTGGCCGACGTTGATGTCGTTGCCGTTGCTGGAGATCTGCTGGTCCCACAGCAGCGGTGCGGAGCGCGCGGCGTAGGACGCCACCGCCGGGGAGGCGGCGATCAGTAGCGCGACGCTCGTCACCGCGAGCAAGACGAAGGTCCTGCGCATGTCGCCCTCCCCTAACCAAAAGTCGACGTCCAATGCCATGAACGCGCACTGGCCGCAGAAGTTGCGATCAGCGCCCCCAGGAGCCCTCGCGGACCCAAGGATCGACAAACAGACGCTCCAAGGCCTCCGGACACGGCGACCGGCGCCGGGCGCCGGCCGTCTCCGTTGCCAAGGCTCGGCTCACACCAGATCCGAGCCAGGAACCACTCACCGCATCAGGGCAGCGAAGTCCCTCGAGCGGTGATCCACAACTCATACCATTCTTCGTGCGTGAGAGCCGGGTCGCTTCGTACAGCGTCACGGCACGCTCTGATGCGTTCCGGACGGGCGCTCCCGATGACCGGCGAGATGTGAGCGGGGTGCCGCTGAAGCCACCACAGCAGAATTGTCTCTGACGTCGTGTTCTTCGCCGCCGCCAGTGACGCGACCAGGCGCGCCGTTGCCTGCTCGGTCGGAGTCTGCTCTCGGCCGGTGTATCGCCCCTGCGCCAGAGCACCCCACGCCTGCAAGCGGATCCCGTGAGCTCGACAGTGTTCGATCGTGCCAAATGGAAAGCCGTTTGCGAGCGCTTCGGGGGTGTTCAGCACCACGCCTGCCTCGAGCCAATCGCGACGGTAGAGACTCATCTCCAGCTGATTGGTGACTAGCGGCTGGTCGAGATAGGACTGGAGGAGCACGATCTGCTCGGCGGACATGTTCGAAACTCCGAACGACCGCACCAGGCCCTGCGCGTGAACTGTCGACAATGCCCGGGCGATGTCCTCCGGGTCAGCCAACGGATCGGGTCGGTGCAACAGCAACACGTCGATTACGTCGGTGCGCAAGCGCCGCAGGCTCTCCTCGACGCGCCGGACAATGCTCTCGCCTCGCAGGTCATAGACGCCGGCCCGGTCGCCCTCAGGAAGTCGAATGCCGCACTTCGTCTGGAGAACGATGCGCTGACGCAGCTCGGGCGAGCGGGCGAGGATCTCACCAAACACCGCCTCTGCCTTCCCGCGCCGATAGATATCGGCGTGATCAAAGGTGGTAAAGCCACTGTCCAACGCCGCGCCGATGGCGGCCTCTGCCTCGGCGATCTCGGCTCGTCCGTACTGCTCGGAGTCCCACGTACCGCCAAGTCCCATGCAGCCGTAGAGCAGCCGATCCACTACAAGGTCCGCAGGGCCCGCCACGCCGCCGATCATCCCACAACGCCCAACGCCCAACGCCCAGCGGAACCGTCTCGCCAGGGAGCCCACTACTCACAACGACTCGAGAGATCCTCGACCAGCGCTCGCCCAAGGGGCGAGTCGTGTCCGGCACGCGAGAGTGCGCCGGGTCGTCAGTAACTGAAGATGCGGGCGCCTCGGCGTGACCGGGCAACGCCAGGCGAACATCCGGACCAGACGCCGTACGCGGCGCAGCACCGCCCCCGGCTTAAGCCTCACCACGGGTACCCGAGCGGCAGCTCGCGTACGCTGGTTGAGTGTTGTTCGTCTTCCTGGCTGGGGTCGCGTTGCTCTTGCCCAGGCAGTGGGTGGAGACCCTCACAATGCTGGCGTGGCGATCGCGCGGCGAGGTGGCCGAGGCGAGCGTTTGGGACGTCGTAGTTCTGGACCGCCGTCGGTTCGGAACGGCGACGGTTCGGATCGTGTACTTGATCCGCGTTCGTGATGGATCGAGCTTCTACGCGATGTCCGAAACCAGAATGAAGGTCAGCCAGTTGCCACGCGCCGGGCAGCAGGTGTCGGTGCGTTTCGATCCCTCGGACCACCAGAGCTTTGAGGTCGTGAGCACGGCGGGCACCGAGACCTACGGCTGATAGACGCCGCACCGTTGATCGCATGGCGCGAGAGTCAGCTCGGGGCCCGTGTGGCAAATGCTCTGGAGCCAAGCAACCTCTCCCCGTCTCGCCAGGGCGCTCCCCAACCAGCCGTCGATGTCCGCGCTGGCCGCGTCGCCTCCTAGCTTTTGGTCAGCCGGAACACCGGATGATCCGGCGCGATCCGGCGCAGTTCCTCATCCGATGACTCGGGCCCGACACCGGCGAAGAACACGCCGACCTCGAATTTCCACTTCTTCAAATAGGCTCGCAGCAGCGGCGGCTTGTCCTCGTCGGCGACCTCGGCCGCCGTAAACGGCTCTGTCCGCCGGCCGACACGGAGCCTCCCTTGGTTGCTCGCGCGCAGGTTCTTCACCCATTGCGTGTGACCGCGCGGGGAGACGAGGTAGTCGGTGTCAACGTAGCGGAGCAGGTTCACCGGGGTCTGCCGCCATTCGCCGGACTTGCGGCCCTTCACCTCCAGCACGCGGGAGCCGTACACGCTGACGCCGACGCGCGTGAGCGCGGCCACGAGCCGGTTGAAGACGTTGGTCGTAAACCATCCGGGACGCTGGTAGTGCTCGGGCAACCAGACCATTCTGCCACCAGGTGCCGGCACCGTCCTCGTCCCGGACAGCCCCGGGACGACCGATCCCCAGTGCCCGGTCATCTCCAGGTCGCCGATGACATCCCACGGATCGAGCACTCTGCGCCAAGGCCACCCGCGCGGCCGAGCACATGTCCGCCGTGCGTCGGCCGCGCAGAGCGGGGACTCGGGCCCGCGCCCTCGTGGCTGCCGTCGTAGCCGTGATCAGTCTCGTTCGGCCAGGCCTGATGCACGCTGCTAATCGCTACTTTCTACGGAGGGTGAGCGAGGGGACTCGAACCCCCGACCGCCTGGACCACAAATAGGCGCCGAGAGGTTGACAAGGGGGTGTGATTTGCCAGCATTTGCGCTGCATAATCGTGATTTCGGAGTTGCTTCGAGTTGCTCAGAGTTGACGCGACTTCCGGCCGAAGTGGTACAACGAGTGGTACAACGCGATGGCGGCTTCAGAAGCAAAGCGAACAGCCGTGGCGCGCACGCACCGCGGCGCCCGCTATGGCGCCGGCACGCTGGTGAGCCGCGCCGGACCCAACGGCGACACCTGGATCGCGAAGTGGCGCGACGGCGGCCGCCAGGTGCAGCGCGGGCTG
The DNA here is from genome assembly GCA_963758035.1 of uncultured Actinomycetota bacterium. GTDB lineage: Bacteria > Actinomycetota > Thermoleophilia > Solirubrobacterales > Solirubrobacteraceae > Palsa-465. The sequence continues at coordinate 442,566 of CAVWTW010000006.1, read as the reverse complement.
GGGTTCGTGCACTCCAAGAAGCACCCCGAGGGTCTGACCCGCGCCGAAGGCCGAGGTGGCGCTCGGCAGACTCCGCGAGCAGGTGGCAGTTGCGCGCGCCGACGAGCGTGCGGCTGAGGCGAAGCGAGCGGCGGAGGAGCAACGCCGACCGCTGGCGGTCGTCGGAGACGCGCTGATCGCGGCCAAACGGGCGGCGGGACGCAAGCCCTCAACGATCGAGGCGTACTCGTACTGGCTGCGGATCCACATCATCGACCACTTCGGGCCGATGCCGGTCGGCGAGATCACACGCGATGACGTCCGTGGCTTCGCCGCCGCCCTGGAGCGCAAGGGCCTCGCTCCCAAGTCGCGAGCCAACGCACTCGGGACACTCCACTCGCTGGTCGAGTTTGCGATCGACGAAGGTTGGATGATCGGCGAGAACCCGGTCAAGCGGGTCGCCAAACCCACGCTCGCGGACACCGACCCCGATATCCTCCCCGTAGGAGCACAGTGATGGACTACTCCCTCTTCAGCAGCAGCGGCAACCTCATCGACTCGTTCAGCGACGAGACCGAGGCGCGCGCAGCGCTGCAGCGGATCGTCGAGGCTGAACCCGACGCGGCAGACGACGTCGCGCTCTTCATCGCGGACGAGGGCGGCACGATCGTCGAGGGTCCAATCCACGCAGTGCCAGCCTCGGTGCGCTGAGCGCCTCGGCGCGAGAGAGTTATCCCTTCCCCGCCGCCCGTCGGCGACCATCGATCCGCCTCAGGAGCGCGTTTCGCGCGGTCGCGGTGTCGGCCTTCAGCTCTTTCTGTTGGAGCTTTGCCGCGCGCTTCATCGCGGTTTCGACCTTGACCGCCATGTCCGAGACAGCGACTACCACTAGGCCCGCCGTGCCGGCGTCCAGATGCTCGCCCAACTCCTTGAGGTCGTGGCGACTCATCGCCGCCGCGGCATGACCAGCCACCGCGCCGAGGATCGCGCCCCTTGCGGTCGTGGCCGCAAGCAGCCCGCCTCCGACCGCCGCGAACGGGAACAGCACAACGACCAGCCCCGTGGTCAGCCCGACTCCGCCGCCGAGGACACCGCCGACCCGTGTCGGCGTCTCATGCTTCTTGACGATTTTGACCTTGCCGTCGCCGCGCCGCTCGATGACGGCCGCGTCCCAAGCATCGATCAAGGCCGCCTCGGAATGGAAGTCGTGCACCAGCTGATAGTCGGCCCGGGCATCCTCGACGCTGTCATAGACCCCCACGAACACCAGCAGCGTGTCAATCGCCGGCAGCCATCTCCTATCTACGTGTGCGACGTGCGCCAATGGGCTTGTCCTGCGCGCGCCTCGACTCTGATCGCCTTGTCGCCGAGATCCTCCACGGGCCCGTGGGTGAGCGCACGCCACCCTTATAGGGTGAAATTCCAGCACCGACGCTGGCCGGCCGGCTGTGTGGGCCTGAGCATGTACCTGCCGGACGCAGTTGAGGGCCGATGCGGGCGGGTCCGTCTCAGACCCGATCGGCGGACCCCGAGATCGCCCACCAGACGCGGGGGCGGCGGCGCCAGCGGCATCAACCACGGCCGACTGTGACGCGGTTCGACCGGTGTCATCGAGGACGGACCATACTGGCGAGCGGCCTTCGGCCCGCCGTCCATGAAGAGGTCGCTCACCGGACGCTGGCGCGGGAATGCGGACCTGCTCCGCAGTTGGCGTGCGACGCGAGAAAGAGAAGTGCGCCTGCTGTTCCCCGGGGCGCCATAAAGCAGCCCTGCCCGCCGGGGCGGCCCGGCCGCCGGCAAACCCCCGGGGACCGGACCGCCCAATCGCGCCAGCGCCGACGCCCGCGCCGAGCGGGCGTCGGCGGCTGTCACCTGATCAACCGGCGCCGGTGTTGGCAGTGTTGCCCGGATAGGGGCCCGTGTAGGTGTTGGGCCCGACGATGCAGGCCAGGTGGGAGGTGCTCTGGCCCGTGTTGCCGGCGCTCTGGCCCGAACCGGAGCCGGCCGGGCCCACGAGAACCTTTACGGGCGGATTCGGTGAGCTCGCGCCCGGCTCTGGTGTACAGCTCACCGGGCCACTGACAACTGCCGGCCCGGGGGTCAAGTAGAGCGTGATCTGCTCGTGGGTCCCCATTGCGGTGAGCTTTTGGTTGACCGCGACCCGGGTCAGCGACGCTTGAGCGAGGAGGGCGACAGCAGGCCGAGCTCGCGCGCTCGCTTCACCGCGTCGGCGCGGCTGTGCACGCCGAGCTTGGCGTACACGTTTCGCAAGTGGGTCCTGATCGTGTTCAGCGACACGAACAGCTCGGCCGCGATCTCCGGCGCCGGGAGGTTGGTCGGCAGGTAGCGCAGCACGCGCAGCTCGCTCGTGGAAAGGGGTTCCTGGAGCGGCGCGGCGTCCTTGGGCCGGGCCGCTGGAGTGTGTCCGGAGAGCAGGTTCAGGATCTCCGCGATCAGCGAGGCGTGAGTGGTCCGAAGTCGTGCCTGGCGCTGCAGCAGCTCCGCGGTCGGGTAGAGCAGGAACGGGAGCAGCAGCCCGTCGGGCTCGGCGACGTCGAGCGCGCGCTCGAGCGCGCGCGACGCCGCTCCGGGATCGCCAAGCGCGTCGCGCGCGATCGCCTCCAGCAGCAACGCCTCGATTTCCCACACCGACGCCGTGACCGGGGTCGGTGCGTCGAGGAGGGGTGCGAGGACGTCCACAGCGGCCTCGGGATCGTCGCGGGCTAGTCTCAGAGCCGCGAGTACGACCCGCATCTGGCTCGTTTCGCGAACCTCTTCGTCCATCTCGGCGAGGGCTCGCTCCACCTGTTCGGTCTCGCCCACGCGGACGAGCCTCTGGAGCTTGAGCGCTTGCACGCGCGCCGTGAACATGTGCGGCATGACAAGCAGCCTCTCCATCCGCTCGGCATCCCGATAGGCGGCCGCCGCCTCGGCGTGCCGGCCGCGCGCGAACTCCAATAACCCCCGTGTCGCGTACAGCGTCGCCGCGGTCGGTTGGGTGTCGTGCCCGAGGACGCGTTCGGCCAGGTCTAGCCACGACTCTGCCTCTCCTAGCCGCCCGCGCCAGACCGTCGCCCCGCCGAGCGCCACGTAGGCGGCCGCGGCCGCTGGTGCGGTTTCCTCCCAACCGTGGTTGCGGGCCAGCTCGATCGCCTGCATGGCGCGCTGCTCCGCCGTCGCCAGAGAGCGAAAGGGGCTGAGGAGCGCCCAGTGTGCCAGCGCGTGCAGCTCGAGCATCGGTCTGGAGATCCGTCGGGCCTCCTCCAGCCCCTGCTCGAGGTGGCGTTCGGCGTCCTCCAGTTGCCCGGCCCACATCTCGGCGATCCCGAGGTCGGTCAACACCCTTGTGCGCACCTCCTCGCCGAGGCCAAATTCCGTGGCCTCGGTTGAGGCGAGCAGTCGCTGCGCCTCCTCGGCAACGGCCCGAAGGTCGTTGCGAGCCCGAGCGAGCTCCAATCGCTCGAACCCAAGCGCGAGCGTAAAGCGGCCGCGACGGTGTTCGAGCACCGACGCCGACATCCGTACTGCCAGGCCCAGATACCGCTCGGTCTCCTCCAGCGACCCCGCCGCGCGCTTGTCGGCCCCGGCGAGCACCACCAGCTCGGGATCCGCTGCGACCACGCCGGCCGGAAACCCAGACAGAAGCTCGCCGCGGGTGGCGAGCCGGCCATCGAAGTACAACCCGAACCAATTGTCCGCAAGCAGCCGCGCCGCCAAGCCCCAGTTCTCAGCCGCCTGCGCGTGGCGAATCGCCTCGACCGGATAGCCGTGTTCGGCCCACCACTCGGCGGCAATCGTGTGCAAGCTTGGCACCTCCTGCGGGGCGGTTCGCCGGAGCTCGAGCGCGAGCAGGTCCCCAAACAAGTGGTGGTAGCGAAACCAGGTGCGCTCCGGATCCACAGCGACCACGAACGCGCCCGCGTCCTCGAGCCCGGCGAGAATCCCGTAGGAGCCCGAGCTCCCCGTCAGCCGGTCAGCGAGCGGTCCGCTGACCCGCTCCAGCAGCGAGGTTCGCAGCAGCAGCTGCCTCACCTCCGCTGACTGGCGCTCGAGCACCTCCGCCAGCAGGTAGTCGGCCACCGCGCGCTCACGGCCAGAGAAGCTGACCGCGAAGCGCTCGGGATCCGGGTGGCGAGCGAGCGACAATGCCACCAGTCTCAGGCCCGCCGCCCACCCCTCGGTCGTCGCGACCAGCGACTCGAGCGCGCCGTCGGACAGCCGCACCCCCACCGCCTCCAGCAGCGCGCGCGACTCCTCGAGCGTGAAGCGAAGGTCCTCGCCCCGGATCTCGGTCAGCTCTCCCTCCACCCGCAAGCGGTGCAGGCCCAGCCGCAGATCGCGGCGTGTCAACAGCACGAATCGCAGCTCAGGCGGCGCGGTCCCGAGCAGCAGCTCCAGGTCGCGGCGGGCCTGGTCCGCCTGGAGCTCGTGCAGGTCGTCGATCACCAGCCACAGCGGCTCCCGGAGCGAGCTCAAATCTTCGAGCAACCGTCCGACGACGTTCGTGCCGTCCAGATCAGGGGCGGCCGTCAGCTCCCGCACCCGTTCAGATCCGGCATCGGTCTGGCGCAGCGAGTCGAGAACGGAGAGCCAGAACACCTGCGGATCATGCTCCTGACGCCCCACCGACACCCACGCCGTGCGCTCGCTGAGACCCTCCGCGGCGATCCAGGAGCGCAGCAGGAACGTCTTCCCGCTTCCCGCCGGTGCCGACACTTGGACCACCCGCCGCGCCGCGCCCAGCAGCTCGAACAGGCCCGGCCGCGGGATCAACCACGCCCTCACACCGGAGTCGGCGTGTTCGACGGCTGCTCCCGAGTCGGCCACGACACACATGGTTGCACCCTGCCGCCGTTCAACCAGACCATCGGATTCACCGGAACGATGCGATGCGCGCTCACCCCGTGGACGACGACTCTGATCACATGTCAGCCAACAAGAGAGCGACCGGCGGTCGCGAGCCGCGGCGCTACGAGATCCGCGTCCGCGGGCCGATCGGCCCGACGCTGATGCAAGCGTTCCCGACACTGGCCGCGGCGCGCCGCGGACAGGACACGCTGCTCACCGGCCCGCTCCCGGACCAGAGCGCTCTGTACGGCGTCATCCACCAGCTCGAGGCGCTCGGCCTAGAGCTGCTGGAGATCGGCTGTCTGCCGACCAGCGTTAGACCGGACATCACCAATAAAGAACCAACGACCTAATGGAGCCCCTATGAATACTGCTTCTCATACCCCTACAAACCGCCCCACCGTGACACGGCGCATCGACTTTCGCCCAGGCCAGGACATGGTTTGGGAGATCGTGCGCAACGGCGAGGACACCAACGGCGAGGTCCTCGAGGCAAATAGCTGGCTTGGTCCCCACAGCCCCAGCCCCCCGGTGCACGTGCACGACAATGCTGAAGACAGTTTTGAGATCGTCGAGGGCCGGCTTGATGTGAAGCTCGACGGCACCTGGCGTACCTATGGTCCGGGAGAGCGCGCCGCTGCGGCTCCGGGTCACCGGCACACCCTGCGAAACAGTCACGATGAGCCGGTCAGGTTCATCAATCGCCACCGCCCCGCCGCCGACAACGAGGGGTTCTTTCGCGACATGGCGTCGCTGACATCGACCGGGAGGATGGGCGCCGGAATACCTCACAGCCCGCGTCAAGCGATCTACGTAGCGATGCTGTTCCAAGCCCACCCGACCGCGATCCGAACCTCGCGCCCGCAGCGATTTGCCTTCGCGGCATTGTCAGGGTTGGGCCGGATGCTGGGGATGAACCTGTGAGCGCGCACACGCCCCGCACCAAAAATCTCGCGCTCGCGCTGCTCGCGATGACGCAGTTCGTGATCGTGATCGACGCCTCGATCGTCAACGTCGCGCTGCCATCGATCGGCGCCCACCTGCACTTCTCCCGCGACGACCTCACCTGGGTCGTCAACGCCTACACGCTGACGTTCGGAGGCTTTTTGCTGCTGGGCGGGCGGATGGCCGACCTGCTGGGGCGCCGCCGGATGTTCATGCTCGGTCTGGTGGTGTTCTCACTCGCCTCGCTGGCCGGCGGCCTGGCGCAGTCTGAGACGTGGCTGATCGCCGCCCGCGCGATCCAGGGCCTCGGTGCAGCGATCGTCTCGCCGGCCGCGCTGTCGATCATCACCACCACGTTCGCCGACGGCGCCGAGCGCAACCGCGCGCTGGGTATCTGGGGCGCGGTGGCCGGCGCCGGCGGCGCCGCCGGAGTACTGCTGGGCGGGATCCTGACCAGCGGGCTGAACTGGCGCTGGGTGCTGTTCGTCAACGTTCCGATCGGGATCGCCGCGGCCGCACTGGCGCCACGGATCCTCCGTGAGAGCCGCCGCGCACAGCTCGGCAACTCGTTCGACATCCCCGGGGCGGTGGCTGTCACCGGCGGGCTGGCGCTGCTCGTGTACGCCGTCGTTGACGCGGTCAGCGTCGGCTGGGGGGCGACCCGGACGATCGTTTGCCTGGCCGCGGCCGTGGTGTTGCTGATCGCGTTCGTGGCGATCGAGCTACGCCAGCGTGATCCGCTGGTGCCGTTCTCGATCTTCCGAAACCGGACCTTGCGCGGCGCCAACATCGTCGGGGTGCTGATCGGCATGTCGCTGTTCTCGATGTTCTTCTTCATCTCGCTCTACCTCCAGGACGTGATGGGCTACTCGCCGATCAAGACCGGCCTCGCCTACCTGCCGCTGGCGGTGGGGATCATCATCGCGGCGGGGGTCGCCTCCCAGTTCGTCACCCGCGTCGGCTTTAAGACACCCTTGATCGCCGGCATGGTGCTTGTCGCCGGTGGCCTGCTGTGGTTCTCCCAGGTGCCGGCGACAGGTGGTTCGTTCCTGGCCGATGTGCTCGGCCCATCGCTGCTCGCCGCCTTCGGCCTCGGGTTTGCCTTCGTGCCGGTGACGATCGCCGCCGTGACCGGAACCGAGCCACGCGAGGCGGGCCTGGCGTCCGGTCTGATCAACACCTCCCAGCAGATCGGCGGCGCGCTCGGGCTCGCGATCCTCGCAACCGTCGCCAACAGCCGCACCCAAAGCCTGTTCCACGCCGGCGTCCACAGCTCGGCCGTGGCGCTGACCAAAGGCTTTGACCAGGCGTTCCTCGTCGGCGCCGGCCTCGCCGTCGCCGGAGCGATCCTCGCCGCCGTGCTGATCTCCTCACGCGACAGCCGCGAACACTCGAAGGCGGCCCGCATCGGCGAGGCCGCCGGCGCCGACACCCAAGCCGTTCCCGTCGGCGCGGGCTGAGCGCCTTCAGTCGCTCTCGCGTTCATAGACGCCTAACGAGGTCAGCTGACCCACCGTGTCGTCACGGGGCGCAGCTCCCGCCCGCGGAAGCTGCGCCCACTCCAAACCCACCCCGAAACCCATCTCAAACAAAGGACCAGAACTCATGATCTTGATCACCGGAGCCACCGGCAACGTCGGCTCGGAACTCATCGCAGCACTCCTCCCCGCCCAGGCAGGCCAGATCCGGGTGCTCACCCGCAACCCTGACGCGGTGTTCCCCGACGGCACCCAGAAGATCGTGGCCGATCTCGCAGACAGCGATCTGGCACCCGTACTGGACGGTGTGCACGCGGTGTTCCTGCTCACCGAGGGGCTCAACATCGCCGCCCACGACCGCCGGCTCGTGGCCGCGGCGCGGCTCGCAAGCGTGCAGCGGATCGTCAAGCTGTCGGTACTTGCCGTCGGACACGGCGCCACCGATCCGATCACCACCCTGCACCGGGCCGGGGAGGAGGCGATCCGCGACAGCGGCCTCGGATGGACGTTCCTGCGGCCGACCGGGTTCATGGCCAACGCTCTGAACTGGGCGCCGATGATCACGGCGGATCAGGTCGTGCACGCCCCGTTCGCCCTTGGCCGGGCTGCTGTCGTCGACCCGGCGGACATCGCCGCGGTCGCCGCTGCCTGCCTCACCCATGACAGCCACAACCACCAGGTCTACGAGCTCACCGGCCCAGAACCGCTCAGCCCCGCTGACCAGGTCGCGATCCTCAGCCAGGTGCTGGACCGAGACCTGCGCTACGCCGAAGCCGACCCGGCCGACATGCTCGCGCAGATGGTGTCCTACGGCATGCCCGAGGAGCTGGCGCACGCCGTCATCGAGCAACTCCGCTCCACCCTGCAACCGTTCAACTCCCAGCCGACCGGCGACATCACCGCAGTCACCAGCCGCCCGGCACGCAGCTTCGCCGACTGGGCCCAGGCCCACCGCACCGAGCTCCTCACACCCGCCAGCTGGTGAAGGTAATGCCGGCGACGGCGCGGGCCTACCTGCCGGCGTGGCGGGGCCATGACCGACCCTCACGCGACTGCTGATGCACCCGGGGGGCAGGTGCTAGAGGTGGCGGCCGATTGCCTGCTTGACCACCTCTCAATAGCCCGCCCGGTCGACGATGACCGGGCGGGCATTCTTGAACCCACGGAACGAAAGGCGCAAACCTGCTCGTGAGCTCCGACGGGCATTTACGCGTCGCTGACGACGGTCCCGGGTGCGCGCGGAAGCCAGGTTTGCCCCGTAAGCCCATCGACCACCGAACGGCTCTAGCGACCCATATTCCGCGGACGCTCGGATTCCGCAAATCCGTTTAAGTCGCTAAGTCGTAAGCGGCCAACCGGGCTTGGAGCATCTTGGCGCTGAGGTTGTGCCTATCTTGGCCGACGAAGTCCAAGGCGATTCTGGAGAACTCGAGCTTGCCGATCTTGCGCATGATGAAGAGCTCGAGAAGCGCAACCGTGGCGCGCGTCACGGTGCAGAGCCCACGGTTGTAGATGGCGTGGTCGCTCTCTGAGATGTGATTCACGAGAGATGGGTCGACGGTCCCGTAATTGCTCCTGATCCTCATACGCCAGAAGCAGTCAAAGATTGAAGTCGGCGCGACGCTCTGCGCGATCTTCGTGCGCTCGGCCTTGGCGATCCTCTGCTTCTTCTCCTTGCGCTTCCACTGCTCCTCGCGGGCGATCAGCCGTGCCTCGCGTGTGCTGCGCAGCCAGGTGCCCATGCGCGGCCAGAAGTCAGGGTCTTCGCCGAGTGAGACGGGGATCGAGAGCATCTCGATGTGGCGGGTGCAGTCGTGCCCATGATCATTGAGGTGCAAGCCGCTCCCTCCGCATCGGGCAACCAATCGCGAGGAGGTTCCAGGGCTCGGGGAAGAGGTCACGCTGCTCGATCTGCTTGGAGACCGTCCGCAGCGTCGCAGTGTGGTCGTCGGCGACACCGGTCATCCCATTCGCGGCAAACCAGGCTTGCAACATTCCGTAGATGGCGTAGCACGCGTGGACCGGCGCCCACGTGTTCGCGAAAGCGAGCATCGAGTTGTTGCCCATGATCGCCGGCAGATGGAGCTGAATCTCGCTGGTCCAGGCGAGCGTCAGAAAACGCCGGATCTGCTCGAGGTCGACTGTGCTGCGCTGAATGCGCTCGAAGACGGGCATGGCCTCGACGGTCGCGTGCAGGCCCTCGTACAGCTTCTCGCGACGCCCGTAACTTGTTGTGACGAAGCCGGCGACCGCTTGGAGGTAGTTGCGGTTGACCGTGAATCGGCGGAGGAGGTCCTGCTCCTCGTCGGTTGGTAAGTCGATCTCAATCTTGACCAGGCCATCAAGGGTAAGCACCGTCGCGTTCGCCGGCTCGGGCACGGGAGTATTGGGTCCCAGCGCCAGAGGTCCGCATATCGCCAAGAGATTGCGTCGGAGGGGCAGCGCCACGACCGGGGTTTAGTCGTTCGGCGGTCGGCACCTCGCATGGAAACGCAGGTCGGTCCGACACCCCGTCAGTTGCTGCCGGATTCAGATCCTCGTCGCATAGCCAAACGACCACCGGACTGGGCCCGGCCCACAGTCGGACTCAGCGGCTGTTTCAGCTACCGACGCTCAGCGAACAGCTCGCAGCCGGCCGGTAGGCTGGCGCCGGTGACTTACGCGGATGCGAAGTCTGAGTACGCGAACCTTGGACCGCTGCAAACCCGGATCGAGACGCACCTTCTGTACTCCGAGAGACCGGAAGATGTTGAGCAGGCCGTACTCGACGCATTTCCGCTTGAGCCCGGGGACGCGCTGTTGGATGTAGGCTCGGGCACGGGCTCATTTCTGGCGCGCCTGCGGTCCCACGGGCACCAGGGACGACTGGTCGGATTGGATACGTCGCCGGCCGCGATGACGAGCTGACAAAGGTCCCGAGCGTTGAGGCGGTGCTGGCCCACGCCGCGCAGTTGCCGTTCGCTGAGGCGGAGTTCTCGGTCGTGTCCGCTCGTCACATGCTCTACCACGTGTCCGAGCCCGCCGCCGCGATTCGCGAGGCCCACCGGGTGTTGCGTCTCGGTGGGTGGTTCGTGGCCGTGGTCAACTTCGCCGACACCCTGCCCTTGACCAGGGAGCTCCTGCGCACGGTCACTGCGCGATATGGCATCGACTTACCCGCCGGCTCCGGTCGCCCTCGCGTGCATGCTCAGTCGCTGCAGGCCTTGATCGAGCCCATGTTCGGAGACGCGGAACCGAACGCTCCGAGCGGTCGCCGAGGGCGTCGGCGTCGGCGTCGGCGTCGGCGGGGCGGGCGGTCTCAATTCCCAACGCTGCACGAACATCGGTCGACGGCCACGTACGTGGCTCCAACTTTCCGGGGGCGCTCGCGGGTTGAGCGCGTCGCGTGCTCCACCTGGTTACGACTATCCGCGCGGAGGAGACCGGTGCCGGTGCTTCGGGGCGATGCAAGAGCGGGCCACATTGGGGCGCAGAGACCAGCGGCCTCCACGCCGCATCCGGGGGCTGAGAGATCCCACATCTCCGCGGGAACGGAAGCACGAACTCAGGCTGGGACGGTCAGCCGGAGCGTGTAGCGGATCCCTGGTTGGCCGGTGACCTCGCAGTCCTTGGTCGCTGAGAATCCCGCTTTCTCAAGCACTCTTCGCGAGGCGCGGTTTTCTGGGCTCGTTTCGGCGGTGAGGATCCCCAGACCGTAGTCAGCTTGCGCCAGTCGGCAAAGCTGGCGCAAGGCGGCGGTCGCCACACCTCGACCGGCAACTCGCTGCGCAACTCGATACCCGACCCTGGCTGAGCCGTCGACGACGTCGTACAGGTTAAAGCGCCCAGAGACGGTCCCGTCTTGAGCGACGAGGACGTGGAAGATGCACTCGCCGCTGTCCTGCTCCATCAGGAGCTCGCGGTGGCGCTCCGCATATCGCTCATAGAAATCGTCGCCGCGGTCGTTGATGAACCGGGCGAAGTACGTCCGATTCGCCAGCTCAAAGGCAAGAACCGCATCCATGTGATCGCCACGAACACGCTGAAGCTGGCACACAGGCCAAGCCTATTGACGAGACTCATCCGGCAGAGCGGTCACGGGGAGCACGAGGCTGGAGCAGGGGTGATCCAGCAGTGCGCCGCCGCTGGCGGCGGCAAGCAAGACGGGGCCGTAGGCCCGGCACGGGCATCGTCAGTGCAACGCTGTCTTGCCTCGTCGACCCCTACGCAGGCCTGTTGCACAAACCGATCGACAACCGGACGCCGAGCGGCGGCACTTAGCGGCGTCTCACTTGCGAGCGTTGACGGCGACAAGCCACGCTGACGGGGGACGTCGTCCGCCGCTATCAACTGCCTCTGACTGAGTCCGCTGACTCGGTCGAGAGGGATGCCTGGTGCCTTCGGTTAGGAGCCTTGAGAGTGCGGCCTGTGGCTGGTTGCAGAAGCGGGGTGACCGTCTGCGCGACACGTCCGCAGACGGGCTATGGCCAACGAGGACGGCGACGTCGCTTGCGGGCGTTCTTGGTGTGAGCGGCCGCGCGGACTTCTCCGTGCCCGATCCGGTAGAGCCGCTCGTCGCGTCGTTCGCACACCCACCAGGCCTCGCCGCCGTGTGCGACGGGACGCGTCGGGTGAGGGTGATATGGGCATGGCGGGCGTGCCTGCCCCCAGCCAGAAGCCGTTTCCGCGCATTCCTCCTGGAGCACTTCCGCGATCGTCAAGATCATCTGGAGCGGGTCGCTGAGCGGGCTGACCCCGACGCCGACACTCCCTCCTCCACCTGTCCCATCGGGTTCAAAGACGCCCAATAGCATTCCGTCAGCCTCACCGATCTCCATAGCGAGCACCCGCAGATCGGGGATTGGATCATCACCTTGAATGTCAGCGAACACTGCGCTCACTGGCGCGACCAGCCATTCCGGCAGCTCCCCCCAAACTGAGGGCATTCTCTAAGCCTACGGGTCTCCTTCCACCAGAGCCCCGAACCCGTCGGCTTCTGCGTCTGCACCTGGTATGGAGGCGCGGTCTGCCACCAAGCCCCGGGGTTCGCGCATCACGCCCTGGCCTTAGCCACGCTCACCGGAATGCCGACTCACCCTCCGCCCGGCGGTCGGCGCTCGCCCGCGCCGCTAGAGCGAACTTCCGTAAGACGCGGATCTGTTTTGTACCTTCAGAGCTTCGTACGGGAGAACCATCGGGGTGCAAGAGCGTCAGGCTCGTGATGAGCCGGTATCGGCCGGGCTCGAAGTCCGCGGGCACGTGGGCAGACATGCTGGTGCTACTCATCCCGGGCGCAAGTCGCTTGCCCCACGCGGCGAACACCATTCCTGTACGCCTGGATCGCCAACGTACGGCTTTACGTCGCTCAAAGCCGTAGCCAGCGCCGAAGAGAAGCGGCGAGTCGCCTTCGTTGACGATGACGTAGTTCAGCTCACCTCCAGGCTTCGCGATCGTCAGCTCCAGGTCGAGGCGGGCGCGAGGCCGCGCCACCACCTGCCGAATTGTCGTCGTGAGCCTCACTTCTCCATTGTCGCTGAGGCAACCACAAACCCAAGACTGCCGAATGCCGGCGAAAAGGAGCCACGCAGACGAAGTCGCCGTCTCAGACGGGATCGACCAGCGGACGAATTTGCCGGCCAATCGTCGGTCCGCGGCGGTTGCTGAGTTGCTCGCTATCGCCGAACCCTGACTGCCGACGAGGCGATGAAGCGGTCGGCGCGTCGGTTTGCGCTCTGATCCCGGGGTCGGCAGCGGTTGGGATACACGAAGCCACATTCGCACGAGGCGCATACTGAAATTCAGATGCCCTTCGAGCTCGATCACGTCGGCGCGATTGTCTCCGTCGCCGTCACCAGCAAACAGTGGAGCGCCGATGCGACACTCTTTGCTGTCAGCGCGGGCGGTCGTCGGATCACGGTGCCGCACGCGAGCATGGGCGCAGCTGGACCGGGCCGCGGAATCGGGGCGGCCACAAAACGCTACGCCGGACCGCCGCTTCCGGAGGATCCCGACGCCCGCCAGCGAGTCCTGAACGCCTATCGCGTTCAGCGTTACGACGTGGAGGATGCGTTCAACGGGCTGCTTGGTCGAGACCCGGAGATGCACCGCCCGCCGCGGCTGAGCTGGAGCCATCTGATCGAACTCCTCGCCGACCACGGCACGGTCGTGTCTGAGGAGCGATTGATCGCGATGCCGTTCCGGTTTGAGTTCTCTGCCGAAGCGCTAGCGGCTCTCGAACAGGGATAACGACCGAGCCGTGACCAGCCGCCCGAGAAACCCGCAATTCCGAATAACCAGCGAGCTTGCGCTCGCTTTGGTCGGGCAGTTGCAGCCGCCGCGGACGCTCACTAGCAACGTTTGCGAGCCTTGGCCCCCTCTCCGGCCCGGCTGCTGCTTCGTCGCCGAGGCGGCAGTCTCGATCTCACTGCCGCTCAGCCGCCGCGCCAGTCACGTGACGCACCGGGCGTCTCACGCGGGATCGACCATCGGACGCTTCCGAGTGGCTGCGAGGCTGACCCGCGCCGGCGATCCGCAGTCTCACTCAGGGACGCTTCTTTCACGCGAATGGGAAGCCACGCAAGGATGCGAGGGGCCTCTCGGGGTCTGAGGCACTCTAACCGGCGAGTACCCACCCGCCGTCGACGTGGATGACCTGGCCGGTGATGTATCCGGCGCCGTCGGAAGCGAGAAAAAGCACGGTTTCGGCGATTTCCTGAGGTTTGCCGAACCGTTTGAGCGGGTTCATCGCAATGGCCTGCTCGATATGCGCGGGCGAGACTCCCCACGCGGTCTCCCATTCCCCTGAGATCGGGCCGGGCGCGATCGCGTTGACGCGGATTTCCGGCGCCAAGTCCCGGGCCAACGTGGTGGTGAAACCGCGGATTGCCCCCTTCGCGGCAGAATAGGTGACCGGGACGAAGTTGATGGCGTTCTCGGGGTTGGTCCCGTTGCCGTAGGTGCTTGAGAAGTTGACGATGACGCCGCCGTCGCCCTGGAGCATGACCGGCCTCACGGCGTGACACATCCGCATCGCCCCGATCACATCGACCTCAAACAGAGCGCTCGCCGCGGCCGTGTCTAGCTCGCTGAACCTCACCGTGTCGGCCTCCTCGAGCCGGCCCGCCGCATTGACCAGCACATCCAGCCGCCCGTAGCGCTGCGCGACGTCGGCGACAAACGCGTCGACCGACTCCGGGTCGGTGATGTCAAGCCGGCCAGCGTGAGCTTGACCGCCCAGGCTCTCGAGTTCCGCCACGACCTCCGCCGCCTCAGAGCGAGAGGAGCGATAGCCAAGAGCCACCGACGCGCCCTCTGAACCGAAGCCCCTGGCCACCGCCCCACCAAGCGTCCCCCCAGCGCCAGTGACCACCGCCACCCTGCCCTCAAAGCGACGCCCGTCGTTCCATCGCGCACTCATCTTCTCCCCCTCGGTCGGTCCAGGCGCGATTAGATCAAACACCGACCGAGCCCGCTCGGATGCATCTCAGAACGGATCGCTCGACTACGCCTGCCGCGCGCAGCGGACGACTCCCCGAGAAGCTCGGCAGCGTCGTCTCACAAGACCCGTCCGATCACTTTCGCAATGACCGGGGGCTAAACGAACGGCGGCCTGCTGCGAGCAGACCCGCAGCCCGCGCGCAATGCCTCCGCTTGAAGCACGCGTCAGACGATCCGCGTCTCAACTGACGCGGTGACCGAACCGCCGTCCGGCCGAGGAGCGAGAGGCACGTCACCCGTAGAGCTCGCCCGGCTGGAACCGTGTATGTCAGCTGCCGCCCGCGCCGAAGCGCTCGAGTGGTACAACGAAGTGGTACAACAAGCGACTGAACGACCGGCGCGAGAGCGAACGCGACTCTAGAAATCCCTGCTAATCGCTACTTTCTACGGAGGGTGAGCGAGGGGACTCGAACCCCCGACCGCCTGGACCACAACCAGGAGCTCTACCAACTGAGCTACGCCCACCGTGGGACAGCTGAATCTACCAGCGACGGTGGCAGGGCCCCGGTCCCGCCACGCCCCCGGCAGGATTCGAACCTGCGGCCAACGGATTAGAAGTCCGTTGCTCTGTCCACTGAGCTACGGGGGCCCGGCGCTGAGGGTAACGGCCAGGTGGACCCGGTGGGTCAACTGCGGATGGCGGCGTAGGCCAGTGGAGTGGTGCGCGCCCGGCGGGGGCTGCGCATGCGAGAGCGATGCCGGCGCGTGACGGCCGTGCGGGTGACCCGCGAGGGCGTGGAACGGCGGACGGGCGACGCGGCGGAGCGCTCCTGGGCCGTGGCGCGCCCGGTCGGGCACGTCGCAGTGACGTAGCAGGCCAGCGGAGGCTCGGACGTCGTGCGCGGAGACGTGGCCACGGTGCCGGCGACCGACGCGACCGTGTTGGTGTAGTGCGCGGCGAAGGTGCCGGGGTCGATACCGGGCATCAGCGGGCTCAGGCAGGTCGTGGCGGGAACGCGCGAGGCACTGGCCGGTCCGGGATGGGTCAGCGCATCGAGGGCGAGCGCGAAGGCGGTGTTGTCATAGATACCGACGCCGAGATGCTCGGTGACGTCCGCCGGGCACACGGACTGGATGGCGATGTTGGTGACCGCCCCGCCTCCACCGGACAGCGAGGAGGACGCCGCCGGGCCGAAGTTGGGGACGACCACCTCGTCGGTGTTCGTGTAGATGTTCGTGTAGGAGATCCCGGGGAACGTCTCCTGCGCGGAGTTGAGCGCCGCGATGAACGTGGCATTCGAGCGCTGCTGCCAGAACGCCGGCGCACAGCTCTGGGCGCAGGCCGGGATCGCGTCGAGGGTGCCGTGGTTGCTCGGCGACAGGCCCACGAGGTCATCGACCATCGCCCGGGTGTCAGGCCAGAAGCGCAGCGCCCAGCGGGGGACCATCCCTCCCTGCGAGTGACCGACGATGTCGATCCGCCCGCCGTAGGCGGCATGCATAGTGCGGATGGCGGAGACGACGTACTCGCCGGCGACCTGGATGTCGCCCATTCCGTTGCCGGGGAGCGCCACGGTGCAATAGGGCCAGCCGAGTTTGCTCAGGGCCAGCTCCCACCCATAGCTGTAGTCGGTGGCCGGGTTCAGCGCGGTCCCCGGCACGAGCAGGACGGGCGCGTGCGCGGCCCCGCGCAGCGTTCCGACGCAGTTCAGCGCGGCGGCGAGCTTGGCCGTAGGCACCGATAGCGGGGGGCCCGGGCGGCTGGGCGGCGCGAACGCCGCCGCGGCAGCCGCCGGCAGGAGTGCCAGCCCCACGGCTGCGAGTGACGCCGCTCGCATCCCGCGCTTTGGCATCATCCGTAGCCGTACCGGCATGGCCGGGTCCTACCGTCGATCGGCAAGATTCAAACCGGCTGGGTCAGGTTGCGCGATGAGCTGATTTGATGAGGGTGCGCCGGGCCCGCAGGCAAGCCGGCGCGTATGAGCAGTCCGCTGCGGGTAGGCCACGGCTCAGATGGGCTGCAAACGGATAACGATTACAGCGAGGGTGAGCGAATGAAGAGCGGGCGCGAGAAGGCCGAAGAGAAGCGCCAGGAAAAGCTTGCCCAGGTCCAGGAGCAGGTCGAGGAGGGGTCGCTGGTCATCCGCCAGATGACCGACGAGGAGCGCGAGAAGTACCCGCCGCGTCCTGAGCGCCCGAAGGGCGCCAAGCGCCGATAGCCCTCACGCTGCGGGCCGTCGAGCCCACCGCGCGTGTGAGACAGTTCCCCCGCCAACGCGAGCGAGGGGAGCTGGAACGTGGAGATCACCGCCGCCGTCCTGGAGGACTACCACCAGCCGCTGCGTGTGGAGAGCCTGGAGATCGATGAGCCGCGGGCGGGCGAGGTGCTCGTGCGCACCGTCGCCACCGGTGTCTGCCACACCGACGCCATCGCGCGCGACCAGGACCTTCCCTTCCCGGTGCCGGGCGTCCTCGGTCATGAGGGCGCGGGCGTCGTGGAGGCGGTGGGCGCCGGCGTGACCAAGGTGGCCGCCGGCGACAAGGTGGTCATCGGCTGGCCGTGGTGCGGGGTCTGTCGCAACTGTTTGGCCGGCCGCCAGCGCTACTGCGCGCAGATGCCGCCGATGGTGACCTCGGGTCTGCGTCCGGACGGGACCAGCGCCCTGCGTCGCCCCGGCGGCGAGCCCGTGCACAGCCATTTCTTCGGGCAGTCGTCGTTCGCCACGCGGGCGATGACGTGGGAGCGCAGCGTGGTCAAGGTCGCGGCCGACGCTCCCATCGAACTGCTCGGGCCGCTCGCCTGCGGACTCTCCACCGGCGCGGGTGCCGTGTTCAATGCGCTGGCACCCCCGGCCGGGTCGAGCATCGCGATCTTCGGCACCGGGGCGGTGGGCCTGTCGGCGTTGCTCGCCGCCCGTGAGCGCGGCTGCACCCGCATCGTCGCCATCGACCGCGTCCCCTCGCGCCTGAAGCTGGCCTCCGAGTTCGGCGCCACCGACGCCATCGACGCCAATTCAACCGACGCGGTCGACGCACTACGAGAGCTGACCGGCGGCCAGGGCGTCGACTTCACGCTGGAGTGCACGGGCAACGTCGCCGTGCTGCGTCAGGCCGTCGACGCGCTGGCCATGCCCGGCGTGTGCGGCGTGATCGGCGGCGCGCCCGCCGGCGCCGAGTTCTCCCTGGACCACCTCACCGTCCTATGGGGCCGCACAGTGCGAGGCATTCTCGGTGGCGAGGGCCAGAGCGAGCAGCTCATCCCCGCGCTCATCGATCTCCAGCGCCTGGGCCGCTTCCCGTTCGATCGGCTCATCGAGTACTTCGACCTGGAGCACGTCAACGAGGCGATGGAGGCATCGGCGCGCGGAGACGTCATCAAGCCCGTTCTGCGTATGCCGGCCTAGCTCATCATCGGGGCGCCCGGACTTGAACCGGGGACCTCCTGCTCCCAAAGCAGGCGCGCTACCAGGCTGCGCCACGCCCCGTGCTCGGCGGAGTGTAATGAACGGCCCGACCGGCCCCGGTGACCTTCGTGTTAGCCTCGGCGCCGCCGATGGCAGAGATCCAGCCGATCCGCGCCCTGCGCTACGACCTCGACCGCACCGGCGGCCTGCAGGACGTCGTGGCTCCTCCTTACGACGTCATCGACGACGCCCAGCGCGCCGCGCTGGAGGCGCGTTCGCCCTTCAACGTCGTGCGCATCGACCTGCCCCGGGGCGGCGAGGACCGCTATGACCGCGCGGCCGCCGTCCTGCAGGAGTGGCGCGCGGACGGTGCCGTCGTGCTCGACGAGGGCCCGGCGTTGTGGACCCTCTCGCAGGACTACCTGGGACCCGACGGCCGGCATCGCACGCGCAAGGGCGTGTTCACGCGCGTGCGCGTCGAGGAGTACGGCCCCGGACGGATCCGCCCTCACGAGCGCACCCATCCCGGCCCGCGCGAGGACCGGCTCCGGCTCACGCGCGCCACGAAGGCCAACCTCTCCCCCATCTTCTCGCTGTTCTCCGACCCGTCGGGTGCCGTCGCCGACGTGCTGCGTGACGCCGGCGGCGACGCCGTGTGGGCACAGACGACCGACGACGACGGCACGGTCAACCGCCTGGGCCGTGTCGACGATGGGGCGGCGATCGCCGCCGTGCAGGAGGTCCTGGCGGGGACCGAGCTGCTCATCGCCGACGGACACCACCGCTATGAGACGGCGCGCGTCTACGCCGAGGAGATCGGGGGCGAGGGACCCCACCGCTACGTGCTCATGTGCCTGGTCGCGCTCCAGGACCCCGGACTCACGGTCTTTCCCACCCACCGGCTGGTACGGGGCCTGACCCCCGATCAGCACGAGACACTGGCCTCCGCGCTGCGCCGAGACTTCGAGATCGAGGTGCTCCAGGACAGCGCGGCGCTGGCCCCTGCTTCTTCTGAACAAATCCGCCTCGGCTACATCGACGCCCATCTCAAGCGGCCTTTCATGCTCACTCTGCGCGATCCGGCCATCGCCGACGCAGCCCTCCCCGATCGGGCGGAGCCCTACCGGCGCCTCGACACGGCGGTGCTCGAGGCGCTCATCCTCAAGGGCGCCCTGGGGATGACCGACGACGACATCGATCACCTCGACGGCCTGGGCTATGCCCGGGACTTCGCCCAAGCGCTCGAGCTGGTCCAAAGCGCCGAGTACGACGCGGCCTTCTTCATGGCGCCGACGCCCATCGCGCGCGTGCAGGAGGTGGCCGCCGCCGGTGAGAGCATGCCGCCCAAGTCGACCTACTTCTTCCCCAAGGTCCCGACGGGCCTGCTCTTCAACCCCCTGACCTAGTGCTCAGGGACGACCACTAGCGCCGCACGATGTCAACGGCGCTGGCGGAGCAGCTCTCGGCGGTCCTGCTGGACCCGACAGCGGCCGGCGCGCTCGAGGTCCGCGGACGCACCCATGCCGGCGTGCTCGTGCCCCTCTACTGCGACGACGGGAGCGTGTACGCGGTGCTCACCCGCCGCCGCGATGACCTGCGGCGTCACCCGGGCGAGATCTCCTTCCCCGGCGGCCGGCGCGACGACTGCGATCCGGACCTGCTGGCGACCGCGCTGCGTGAGGCCGAAGAGGAGATCGGCCTGGCACCATCGGCGGTCCAGGTGCTGGGCGCGCTCCAACCGACGCCGACGATCGCCACGGGCTATGCCATCTATCCGTTCGTGGGCCTGATCGCGCCGGGCATGGCCTGGACCCTCTCGGCACGCGAGGTCGCCGAGGTCCTCGAGCTCGCCCTCGACGACCTGCGCGACGGCTACGGCCGCCGCCGTCTTCTGCGCCGCGGCGTCCCCATCCGCACCGACACCTACGTCGTGGGCGACGACCTCATCTGGGGCGCCACAGCGAGGATCCTGGCCGACCTGTTCGATCGGATCGTCCCACTGACGGGCGCTCCGCACCCCGAATGACCAACCCGCCCTCCCGTTAGCGGGCGTACTGGTCGCGGCCCAGCAGCGCGCGCTCCACCGCTTCCACCGCCTGGCTCACCCAGCCCTCATCGGTGGCCGGATCGGCGGTCAATACCCCGTACGGAATCAGCGAACGTTCGCACGCGTAGCGCACCCGCTCGGCTCCGGCGCCCAGGAGGTCGGGCCCCGCGCTGCCCGCAGCCTGATAGACCACGCCGCGCACGGTGGTGTCGAGCATTCGCTCGAGCAGCATGTCCAGCCTCGTGCCGTGCAACGCCGCCAGCTGCTCCTCGGTCCCGATCGCCGAGCCGAGCAGGATGCAGGCCACACCGACGTGGGCCAGCGCCGGCGCCAGCGTCCCGACGACGTTGGGGTCGCCGATGAACGGCTCCACCCCTGAGGCCTCGATCTCCGTGCGGCGATCGGGGTCGCGCGTCGTGCCCCGGACGGCATGGCCCTCGGATCGCAACGCCGCGGCGAGCTCCAGGCCGCGGCACCCGCACCCCACGATCAGGCAGCGCGCCACGTCGGCTCAGCTGCCGGCGGCGGTGCCGGATCCGAACTCGCGACGGACCTCCTCGCGCGTGCGCTCGGGCAGTCCCCGGGCGCGACGGCGCGCGTTGGTGGCCTCCAGCAACTCGTCGAGCTCGCGGTCGGCGAGGTAGGCCTCGCGGCGGCGCCGCTGCTCGTTGACGTCCTCCATCACGCGGCGCTCGAGATCGGCGACGGTCACGTCGGCCTCGCCGCGACGGCGACGGCGCTCGTTGTGGGCCGCGAGCATCTGGGCCAGGTCCTCGGCCTCCAGTTCCTCGCGGTCCTCGGTGATCTGGCGAGCCGACCGCAACCCGAACGGCTCCATGCCCCGGTTCTGGTTGGCGCGGCCGAGAATCCACACCCACAGGACCAGGATGGCCAGACCGGCGATCAGCACGAGTGCGAACGAGTCCACCGGCGGCGAGTCTAACCCGCAGCGCACCCTGCAGCGCGCAGTCCACGCGCAACTTCGAACTTGACGTCGTGTTTATGGGTCGTCATCGCTTCCGAACGGGCGGGCCGGCAATCGGCGGAGGCTTATCTCTACACATGCAGGGCAAGGGAGGCTTCATGCGTCTTCGCATCACCGTGCTCGCCTGCGCGCTGTCCGCGTTGGCGAGCGCAGTTGCTCCGAGCATTGCCGGCGCGGCACCGCTGCACAACCGCGGGCTGTCAATCCACGCCGTTCCGCAGCACATCATCGCCGGCGAGGCGGTACTCATCTTCGGCCAACTGAAGGGTCCTGACCACGGCAACCAGGTGATCACGCTGTTTCACCGCATCAACCCGAACCCCGGGTTCACGGTGATCGGCACCACCAGGACGAACGCCAACGGTCAGTATGAGTTCACCCGCCAGGAGGGCATCGTGGACACCAACCGCGAGTGGTTCGCCCGCGGTCCAGGGGCCACCCACAGCCGCACCGTGCACGAGCGCGTCGATGCGCTGGTGAGCCTGGCGGCCAGCTCCGCCGGCGGGCTGACACGCCACCCCATCGTGTTCAGTGGCCATGTCACCCCCGACCACGGCGGCGGCGTCGTCGCCCTGCAGCAGCAGAAGGGCTCAAGCGACGACTGGACCACCATCAAGACCGCCCGCATCGGGCCTGGGTCCAACTACACGATCTCCCACGCCTGGCGCGTTCCCGGCGCCTACGACGTGCGCGTGAAGTTCCGCGGCGACGCCCGCAACACGCCGGCCGTCTCGGACATCGCGTCGGTCGTGATCGAGCAGACCGAGGTGCCGGGATTCACCATCAACACCTCTGACCCGGTCGTGACCAACGACCAGGCCGTCACCATCTCCGGCGTGCTGGACTCGCCGGGGTCGACGACGCCCGAGCCGGGCACCATGGTGAGCCTGTTCCAAAAGGTGCCGCAGAGCGGCGGTCCGTACCGCGAGCTGATGACCACCACCACCGGCGCCGATGGCAGCTATAGCTTCGCCAACGTGGCATCGAGCACCAACGAGCTGTACCTGGTGCGCACCACCTTCGCCCCGCGCCGTCACAGTGCGGTGCTGTTCGAAGGAGTGCAGGACGTGGTGACCATGTCCTCGAGCTCGGGGACCTCGACCGTCGACGGACATGTCCTGTTCACCGGCAGCGTGTCACCCAGCAAGGCCGGTCACGCGATCTACCTGCAGAAGCTCGGAAAGGACGGCGACTGGCACACCGTCGAGGTCCGCTTTGTCAACAACGCCTCGACGTTCCAGTTCGGATGGACCTTCGGGACCATGGGCACCAAGGAGTTCCGCGCCCGGATCACCGGCGGCCCGGCCAACGTGGGCGGCGCCTCGGCGCCGGTCACGGTCGTCGTGTCCCAGCCCCCGCTCTCGACACTGCCGACCAGCTAGCCACCACCGATGCGCGCAGCCAACCCGGGGAGGGTTGGCTCCGCGCGGGCGGCACCGGCCTCCGCAATTGCGGAGGCCGGTCGTCTGTCGGGGGTCGCAGCGGTTTTGAGACACCAGCGGCCAGACGCCTCACTCGTGTAGCGTCTCGGCGCATGGACTTCGCACTCACCGACGAGCAGCAGCTGATCAAGGAAACCGCCCGCAGGTTCACGGACAACGAGATCGTTCCGCGATCCCGCGACAACGACCGCAACGCTCATTTCGACACCGAGCTCGTGGCCAAGATCGCCGAGCAGGGGTATCTCGGCGCGATCGTGCCCCTCCAGTACGGCGGCGCCGGACTGGACTACCTGAGCTACGGACTGATCGTGGAGGAGATCGGGCGGGGGGACTCGTCGATGCGGACCGTCGTCTCGGTCCAGACGTCGCTGGTGTGTTCGGCCATCGTGCGCTGGGGCACCGAGGAGCAGAAGCGGCGCTACCTCCCCAAGCTGTGCTCCGGCGAGTGGCTGGGGTGCTTCGGGCTGACCGAGCCCGACACCGGCTCTGACGCCGCCAACCAGCGCACACGCGCGCGCAGGACAGACGCGGGCTGGGTGCTCAACGGGGCCAAGATGTGGATCTCGATGGGCAACGTCGCCAACCTCGCGCTCATCTTCGCCCAGACCGATCCCGAGAAGCGCGGCAAGGGCCTGGCCTGCTTTCTCGTCGAGACCGAAGGCAACGACGGCTACCAACCACAGGAGATCCACGGGAAGCTCGGCCTGCACGGCTCTGACACCGCGGAGATCTCGCTGAGCGACTGCGCGGTCTCAGAGGACGGGATGCTGGGCGAGATCGGCGATGGGTTCAAGATCGCCATGACCTCGCTGGAGTCCGGCCGCTACAGCGTGGCCGCCGGGTGCGTCGGCATCTGCCAGGGGTGTCTGGACTACAGCGTCAACTACGCCAAGGAGCGTCAGCAGTTCGGGCGGCCGATCGCGAGCTTCCAGCTCGTCCAGGGCATGCTCGCCGACATGAAGGTGGAGACCGACGCCGCGCGCATGCTCGTGTATCGCGCCGCCTACCTCAAGGACACCGGACAACCCAACTCGACCGAGACCTCGGTCGCCAAGCTCTACGCCACCGAGGCGGCCAATCGCTGCGCCACGACCGCCATCCAGGTGCTCGGCGGCTCGGGCTACGTCGACGACCACCCCGTGGAGCGCTACTTTCGCGACGTGCGCGTCACCACTCTGTACGAGGGCACCTCGCAGATCCAGAAGCTCATCATCGGGCGCGCGCTCACCGGCATCAACGCGCTCGTCCCCTCGTGACCCCGGGCAGCGACGCGCCCACCGTGCTCGGCGTCGCCGGGGCCGGAACGATGGGATCCGGGATTGCCCAGCTGGGATGCGTGGCGGGCATGCAGACGCTGCTGCACGATCCTGACCCCGAGGCCCTGGAGCGGGGGCTGACCCGGATCCTGCGCCAGCTCGAGCGCGAGGTGAGCAAGGGGCGGATGGAGTCCGGCGCCGCGGATGCGGCCAGGGCGCAGTTGCGTCCCGCCGCCTCGCTGGAGGAGTTCGCCGGCTGTGAGATCGTCATCGAGGCCGCCCCCGAGCGCGTCGAGCTCAAGCACCAGCTGTTGGCGCGGCTGTCTGAGATCGTCTGCGCCGAGTGCGTGCTGGCCAGCAACACGTCTTCCCTGCTGGTGACCGCCCTGGCCCCTGCCGCGCAGCATCCCGAGCGGGTCGTGGGCATGCACTTCTTCAACCCGCCCCCGCTCATGGCGCTGCTGGAGGTGGTCGCCGGCGCCGAGTCTTCGACGCGCGCGCTCGCCGTCGCGCGCGCCTGCGGCGAGGCCATGGGCAAGCGCGTGATCGACGCGATGGACGGACCGGGCTTTCTGGTCAACCGCTGCAACCGGCCGTGGGGCCTCGAGTCACTCAAGCTTCTGTCCGAGCGGGTGGCGACGGTGGAGCAGATCGATCGCGCCTGCCGGCTCGGGGGCGGCTTTCGCATGGGCCCGTTCGAGCTGATGGACCTCGTCGGGGTCGACGTCGGGCTCGACATCGCCCGCTCGTTCTATGAGCAGAGCTTCGGCGAGCCGCGGTGGCAGCCCTCGCAGATCACGGTCAAGACCGTCGCCGCCGGGCGCACCGGCCGCAAGTCCGGTCGCGGCTTCTATGAGTACCCGGAGTCCGGCTCCCATCGCGATCCCGACCCCGACCCCCCGACGCCCGGCGGCGGCGACGGCCTGGTGGTCATCGCGGGCGAGTCGGCGCTGGCCCTCGCCCTCGAGGAGGCGGCGATCGAGGCCGGCTGGGAGGTCGCCACTCCGGCCGAGGCCGACGGCGGGCCGGTCCCCGCCCTCATCCTCGAGGTGGGCCTGGACGGCGAGGAGCCCGAGGCGCCGCTACAGGGCGGCCCGCGGGCGGTCTGCTGCGCGGCCGGATCGCTGGCTGCGCTTGACCCCGGCGGCGGGGCCGTCGGCTTCCACGCCCTGCCGCCCCTGGACGGCACCGCGCTGGTGGAGCTCACGCGGGGCCCCGATACCGCGGCCTCGGCCGCGGCGGCGGCGGAGCGCTTCTTCGCCACCCTGGGCAAGCACACCGAGTGGGTGGGCGACGCTCCGGGGCTCGTGCTGGGCCGCGTCGTCTGCCAGGTCATCAACGAGGCCGCGTTCGCCCTGGGGGAGGGCGTCGGCACCGCCGAGGACATCGACGCCGGCATGGTCCACGGGCTCAACTACCCGCGCGGGATCCTCGCCTGGGCCGACGAGATCGGCCTCGATCACGTGCTCGGCGTGCTCGACGCGCTGCATCTGGAGCGCGGCGAGGAGCGCTACCGCGCGGCGCCGCTGATGCGGCGACTGGGCTGGTCGGGGCGGCTGGGCCGCGCCACCGGCGAGGGCTTCTTCACCTACGAGGAATCATGAGAGCGGTCACCTTCCAAGCCCCGATGGAGGTCCGGGTCGACGAGCGTTCCGATCCCAAGCTCGAGAGCCGCGACGATGCCATCGTCGCCATCGAGGCCAGCGGCATCTGCGGTTCTGACCTGCACATCTACCACGGTCGGGTCAAGATGGAGCCCGGCTTCACGATCGGCCACGAGTTCGTCGGCCGGGTGGTCGAAGCCGGCGAGGCGGTGACGCGCGTTGCGGTGGGCGACCGCGTGTGCGGGTGCTTCCACACCGCGTGCGGCACGTGCTTCTTCTGCATGCGCGGCGCTTATCAGAAGTGCGACCGGGTCCGGGTGTTCGGGCACGGCGAGGCCCTGGGTGCACTGCCCGGCACGCAGGCTGACCAGGCGCTCGTGCCGATGGCCAATCTGACGCTGCGCCCGGTCCCCGACGGGGTGAGCGACGACGTGGCCCTGTTCGCAGGCGACGTCATGGGCACCGCCTACCACGCGATCGACTCCGGCGGCGTGCGCCCCGGAGACCCCGTGGCCGTGCTGGGACTGGGGCCGGTCGGCCTGTGCGCGGTCCAGATCGCCGTCGCCGCGGGCGCGGGGCCGGTGCTGGCCATCGACAGCGTCGAGGCGCGCCTGGAGGTGGCGCGCGGCTTCGGGGCGGTGCCGGTCCATCTCACCGAGGAGAACCCCCGCGATGTGGTCAGGCGGCTCACCGAGGGCCGCGGCGTCGCCGCGGCGATCGACGCGGTCGGCCATCCCGATGCGCTGGACCTCGCCATCCGCGTGGCCCGGAACGCGGGGACCGTGGTGGCGATCGGGGTCTACGCCGAGCCCGTCCAGGTGCACATGGGGGTGGTCTGGATCAAGGCCCTGACGCTGCGCACGGGCCAGGCCAACGTCATCGGCCACGTCGATCGCGTGCTGAGCATGCTCGCCTCCGGGACGCTTGACCCCACGCCGCTGGTGACCCGCCACATGTCGCTGGACGACGCGCCGGAGGGCTACGCGATCTATGACCGCCGCGAAGCACTGAAGATCGTCTTGCGACCCTAAATCTTGTGTTATGGCCTAGATTCCGGGGTATTTCCGGAATGCAAAGCCGGGAGAGATCATGCAGGACCTCAAAGGCGCACAGGTTCTCTCCAAGATGTCGTGCGCTTGTGAAACCTCCTGGAAAAGTTTGTCCAGAGAGAGTGTGATTCCCCTGCCGCAAGGGTAGGACCGCCCCGACCCCGGAGGTAGGTCCGGGAATCACCCGGAGAAAACAGCGGACGGCAGGTTCGTGTAGGGTGCCGTCAGTCGATTGGACGTTTGTTCGGTCGGCTTCGGTCACCACTCAAAGCCGCCAGAGTGCTGCCGATTACAGGGATGTTCACATGAGTGACTCAGACACAGCTGCGCTGTGCCTCGGTGAGGCACGCGCCTGGACTGCCGCTCGACGCTTCGCGACGATCGTCGCGGTGGTGATCGCGTCGCTGTCCGTGGTCTCCGTGGCCGCCGCCCGCTCTCGCGCCCGGGCCCGCGCGCGCGGCTGCACCGACGCCTCCACTACGATCGCCCACGCGTCGCGCGCTCAGCTGCAGCGCGCCGTGGTGTGTCTCATCAACCAGCAGCGCCACCGGCGCAGCCTGCCGGGTCTGCGCGAGAACGCGCGTCTGAACCGTTCCGCCCAGGGCTGGACCAACATCATGGTCACCCACCGCGATTTCAGCCACGGTGCCGACTTCTCCTCGCGCATCAGCGCCGTCGGCTTTGACTGGTCAAACGCCGGGGAGAACATCGCCACCGGCTATGCCACCCCCGTCGCCGTGGTGAAGGCCTGGATGGCGAGTAAGGGCCACTGCCAGAACATCCTCAACCCCCAGTACCGCGAGGTGGGCACCGGGGTGTCAAATGAGTCGATCGCCGGCTACAGCACGCTGGCCGGCACGTGGACGCAGGACTTCGCGCTGCTCATGGGCCAGCACGCCGCGTCGGGCAACTGGGGCCCGGCCGAGGGCTGCCCGTACAACTAGAGACCGCGGCTAGGGCTTCAGGGGCACTAGCCCGCCGCGACTCGCGCGGCGCTGTCAAAAGGCGCGGTGTCGCGCAGGTACCACTCGGCGTCCAGCGCAGCCTGGCAGCCGGAGCCCGCGGCGGTGATCGCCTGGCGGTAGGTGTGGTCCACGAGGTCTCCGGCGGCAAACACGCCAGGGAGGCTGGTCAGCGTCGACTTGCCCTGGGTGATGACGTACCCGCCGTCATCGGTGTCGACCTGGCCAGTGACAAGCTGGGACTGCGGGTCGTGGCCGACGGCGATGAACGCGCCCGTGATCTCCAGGTCCTTCTCGGAACCGTCGACGGTGTTGCGCAGGCGAGCCGTCGTCAGTGACTTGCTGTCGCCCTCCGCGTGGAACTCCTCCACGACATACGGCGTGATCCACTCGATGTTGGGCACCGCGCGGGCGCGCTCGAGCATGATCTTGGAGGCGCGGAAGTCATCGCGCCGGTGGACGATCGCGACCTTGGAGGCGAACTTGGCCAGGAACATCGCCTCCTCCATCGCCGAGTCCCCGCCGCCGACGATGAGCGTCGGGGCCTGCTTGAAGAAGGCGGCGTCGCAGGTGGCGCAATAGCTGACCCCTCGGCCCGACAGCTCCTGCTCGCCGGGCACGCCCAGCTTGCGATGCTGGGCCCCCATGGCCAGCACCACCGCCCGGGTCAGGTAGAGGTCGTCGCCGACCCATACCTTGTGGGGCTCTGAGCCGTCGCGGGAGAGCTCGAGCGCTGTCACGTCGTCGGTCTCGAGACGCGCGCCGAAGCGCTCGGCCTGATCGCGGAAATGCTGCATGAGGTCCGGGCCCATGATCCCCGGCGGGAAGCCGGGATAGTTCTCCACATCGGTCGTCTGCTGCAGCAGACCGCCCCAGGCAAAGCCCTCGATGACGAGCGGGTCCAGCTCCGCGCGCGCCATGTAGAGGGCCGCCGTGTAGCCGGCGGGCCCGCTGCCGACGATGATTGCGTTCTCGATCTTCTGGTCCATTACTTCACTAAGTATAGCTTGGGCTGTCGTCGCGCCAGTGGTGAACCGTGCGGCGCAGCTGAAGATACGCCACCGCGCCCGGCAGCGTGGGCAGCCAGAAGGCAAATGCCCGATAGGCCAGGACGGAAACCACCGCCAGCGCCGGCGAGATGCCAAACGCCGAGAAGGCGCCGATCATCGCGCCGTCCACACCGCCGATCCCGCCGGGCAGCGGCAGCACGTTGCCGAGCTGTCCGAGGAAGTAGGACATGACGATCACCGCGGGGGGCGGCGCGCCGCCGAACGCGTGGAAGCAGGCCCACAGCACGGCGATGTCAAAGCCCCACCAGGCGACGCCGCCCAGCAACGACAGGTCCCTTTCGCGAACGAGGTGGATGGCCGTCCGCACGCCGCTGGCCGCCGCCGCCGGCAGCGCGGCCACGCGCTGGAGCAGCCTGCCGACGCGACCGCCATGGGTCCAGCGCGCCACCAGCCGGTCGAAGTCGCCCGGGACCAGCGACACGACGAGGAAGAGGCCGATCACCCCGGCGCCGAAGATGGCCGGCACGATCGTGAGCGCAAACGATGCCTGCCCCTCGAACACGCCGAAGTACAGGCCCAGGCCGAAGACCACCAGCGAGCCCATGAACACCGCGTAGAGGACCGCCATGAAGGCCACCATCCTGCAGGCGACCACGCGCGCCTCCATTCCCGAGCGACCCAGTGCCCAGACGGTCAGCGCGATACCGCCGGCGCCGGCGGAGGCAAACAGCCGCGTCGCCGCCAGGCCGGCCATGGTGATCTCGTAGCTGGCGCGCCAGTCGATGCGCGTCTCTCCGCGGACGAAGACGCCGCGGAACAGGACCACGTAGCCCAGGAACGAGAAGCACTCGAGCACGACGGCCAGCGCCAGCCACCACACGTTGCCGTGCTGAAGCCGGTTCCAGGTGTCGCGCAGGCCGAGCAGCTTGGGCAGCACGAAGTAGAGAAACGCGACGACAGAGATGATGAAGACGACTGATGCCACCAGGCTCCGCCGGGTGAGGCGGATGCGCGGCATCTCCTCCGTCTGGCCCGAGCTGGGCCGGTGCGCCCCACTGGAGGCGGTGGCGACCTGACCATCGGGCGCATCGTCGTCAGCCCGATCCGCGCCGGGGTGACGGTGGTCGATGGGAGCTCCCCCACGCATCGCCCAAGCGCCTAGCCGGCCGCCGCCCGCAGTTGCAAGGCCTCGAGGCGCCGAGAGAGTGCCCGGACACCCGGAAGCGCGCGACGAGACTGGGTCCGCACCGTCTCGGCCAGCAGCGCGCCCGCTGCCAGGTCGGCTGCGTAGTGCTCGCCGAGGTAGACGAGCGCCAGTCCCAACAGCGCCGCATAGGACCCACCGACGGCACCCGCGACCGGGCCCACCTCTCCTAGGAGGTGGGCGGCCATCAGCGAGGTGGCGAAGTGCAACGACGGCATAGCAGCAAGTGGATTGCCTCCGAGGACATCGTAGAGACCGGTCCAGCGGTCACCCCAGAACTGCTCGCCGTATTCGATCATCATCCGCCGCACCGGCCGCATGCGGGCGTCCTGGAGGCGCCCGTGGCGGGCGGCGTACCACGGCGGAGCCGTCGGGATCGCCCAGTAGAAGACGGCGCCGAGGTCGAACACGGCGTACATCCGCGCCGCCGCGGCGGGGAACCGCTCGGGCTCCCGCCACATCACGTAGGCCACGCTGCCGTGAGGGACCAGGAACCAGACCCAGTGGCACCACACGAGCACGCGCTCGAAGCGATTGATGTGCGCCGGGTCAGAGAAGTCCGCCTGCAGGCGGACTGTGGGCGGGACGCCCAGTCCCAGGATCCGGTCGATCGCGATCGGGTAGTCGATCTTCACGCGCGCGGCGAGGGCCTCGGGATCGTCGTTGGGCAGCTCGTAGGCGGCCAGGTAGGCCCACATGTTCAGACCCACGAGGCCGGCGTCGCGGAGGCGGCTGCGCGGCATGGCCACCACCAGCGCCGGGACCGACAGGACGCCGGCCCCCAGCACCGCCGCGGGGGGCAGCTTGACCCGGCGGCGCAGCATGGGCGCCGTCACCCCGGCTGCGACCAGGGCCCAGGCTCCCGCTCTGATGGCCCGTGATCCTCGCAAGGCGCGCCAGTATAAGAGCCCATCCAGACTCGCCCATACGGGATTGGTCCTGACCCCAACGCCGTAACGCCACACGCAAAAGGGGCACTCCGCCCTCAGTTAGAGGCGCGCGAAGGACACCGCTCGAAGGCGCGCGTCGCGGATGCGTGCCCCATAGCGGGGCGCGAAGCAGCGGCCCGGACTTATAGAATCCCGCGCGCCTTGCGACACGACGTCAACGACGCCACGCCCCGCCGCCGGCGCCGCGAGCATCCAGATCCAGGCCGGCGGACCCTTTCCCGCAGCGCGATCCCCGTGCTCGCTGTGGTCCTGGTCGGCTCCCTCGTCATCGCGCCCGACGCGCTGGCCAACTTCATCGAGCCCAAGTCCGGCGGCTCGCCGAACGCCAACCAGATCCACTCCCTCTACAACATCGTCCTGTACGTCGCGGCGATCGTGGCCGTGCTCGTCGAGGGCGCGCTCGTCTACTCGGTGTGGCGCTTCCGCGCCAAGAAGAGCCCCGTCGCGGCGCAGATCCACGGCAACACTCGCCTGGAGATCGGCTGGACCGTTGCCGCCGCGCTGATCCTGGTGGTACTCACCGTGGTGACGTTCATCAAGCTCCCGAGCATCGTCAACCCGCCCAACTCCAGCGCCAACGGGTTGGTGCTGTCGGCCTCGGTCAACGCGCCGACGCCGCCCAACGGCAAGAAACTCACCGTCTGCATCCAGGGCCGGCAGTTCATCTGGCGCTACGTCTACGGAAACGGCTGCCTGGAGAACTCGTTCGACCCCAAGCTCAAGGCCTACTCCTACACGACGATGGTCGTCCCCGAGCACACCACGGTGGTGCTCGCCATCCAATCCACGGACGTCATCCACTCCTGGTGGGTGCCGTCGCTGGGCGGCAAGGTGGACGCCGTCCCGGGCTACACCACCTACACGTGGTTCAAAGCGCTGCACACGGGCACCTTCCGCGGCCAGTGCGCGCAGTTGTGCGGGACCAACCACGCGGCGATGATCGCCTACGTCAAGGTAGTCACGCCGGACCAATACACCG
This sequence comes from uncultured Actinomycetota bacterium, assembly GCA_963758035.1. GTDB lineage: Bacteria > Actinomycetota > Thermoleophilia > Solirubrobacterales > Solirubrobacteraceae > Palsa-465. Next base: position 411,008 of record CAVWTW010000006.1, on the reverse strand, counting down.
CGTGGGTCGCGCGCCAGCAGCAGCTCATCGCGACCCAGAACGCCCAGGTGGGCCAGTTGCGCGCGGTCCTCACCGCCTCAAATCAGCTAGGAAACTGAGAGACACATGGCGACGATCACCAGCGAAGACGTCGTGAGGCCTGTTCCCCAGGTCATCGCCCACAAGGTGACCCGCCCGCGCGAGACCAAGCGATGGGTCGACTGGGTCACGACCACCGACCACAAGAAGATCGGGATCATGTACCTGGTCCTCACCTTCGTCTTCTTCTGCCTCGGTGGGGTCGAGGCATTGATGATGCGCCTGCAGCTCAGCGTGCCCAACAACACGCTGCTGACCTCCGAGCACTACAACCAGCTGCTCACGCTGCACGGGACGACGATGATCTTCCTGTTCGTCGTCCCGGTCATGGCCGGCTTCGCCAATTACTTCCTGCCGCTGATGATCGGGGCGCGGGACATGGCCTTCCCCCGGCTCAACGCCCTCTCGTTCTGGTTGCTGCTCTTCGGCGGGGTCGTCTTCTACGCCACGCTGTTCTTCCACCCGCCCAGCGCCGGCTGGTGGAGCTACCCGCCCCTGTCGGAGTCGCTGTACTCGCCCAGCGGCGGCCAGGACGCCTGGATCTTCCTCATCCACATCACCGGCATCTCGTCGCTGGTCGGCGCCATCAACTTCTACGCGACCATCGTGAACATGCGGGCGCCCGGCATGACCTGGAACCGCCTGCCCCTGTTCGTGTGGAGCGTGCTGGTCTACGCGATCCTGCTCATCATCGCGCTGCCGGTGGTCGCCGCCGCGGTGACGATGCTCCTCACCGACCGCCACTTCGGCACCCACTTCTTTGACCCCACCGCCCACGGGTCGCCGGTGCTCTGGCAGCACCTGTTCTGGTTCTTCGGCCACCCTGAGGTCTACATCATGATCCTCCCCGGGTTCGGGATGATCTCGGAGATCATCCCCGTGTTCTCCCGCAAGCCGATCTTCGGCTACAAGGCGATCGCGGCATCGACGGCGGTCATCGCCTTCCTGGCCACGCTGGTGTGGGCCCACCACATGTTCGCCTCGCCGGTGCCGATCGTGGTGCTCGGGTTCTTCATGCTCAGCTCGTTCCTCATCGGCGTGCCCACGGGGGTCAAGATCTTCAACTGGATCGCGACGCTGTGGCGCGGCTCGATCGTGATGACCACGGCGCTGTATTTCGCCGTCGGCTTCATCGCCATCTTCGTCATCGGCGGGATCACCGGGATCTTCCTGGCGGTGTTCCCGGTCGACTGGCAGCTCAACGACACCTACTTCGTCGTCGCCCACTTCCATTACGTGCTGATGGGCGGAGCCGTGTTCACGGTCTTTGCCGGGATCTATTACTGGTTCCCCAAGATGACGGGGCGGATGCTCAGCGAAGGCATCGGGAAGACGTCGTTCTGGCTGATGTTCATCGGCTTCAACCTGACCTTCTTCGTCCAGCATGCCCTCGGGCTCTCCGGAATGCCGCGGCGCGTCTTCACCTACCAGCCGGGTCTGGGGTGGTCCACCTACAACTTGATCTCGACGATCGGATCCTTCATCCTCGGGCTCGGGGTCCTGGTGACCATCCTCAACGTCGCGCGCAGCCTGCACGTCGGGCGGATTGCCGGCCCCGATCCGTGGAAGGGCAACACGCTGGAGTGGTTCACATCCTCCCCACCGCCGGTCAACAACTTCGACGAGATCCCGCGCGTGCGCTCCGTGGAGCCGATGCGCGACATCCGGCGCCAGATCGAGCGCTCCACCGGCGTGATCCAGAAGACCGGCGGCAGCGAGCAGTTCACGCGCTCGGGCGGATGATCCGTCCCCGGCGTCCGAGCGGGCGCGCTGATTCAGGAGGCTCGGCCGCGCCGCCCGTCATCGTCCTCGCATCCGGGGATCGCCGGTGACCGCCGTCCCCGCCACCGCTGTCTCGGGCGCGTCGCGCACCCGCCAGCTGGTCGCCGACTACGTCGACCTGACCAAGCCCAAGGTCCAGTCGCTGTTGCTGTTCACCACGGTGATGACGATGGAGATCGCCGGCGATCCGGCGGTCTCACTGGTGGCGTTGACCTGCGCCGGCGGCTACCTCTCGGCCGGGGGCGCCGGCGCCATCAACCATTACTGGGACCGGGACATCGACGCCCGGATGCCCCGTACGGCCACACGACCGATCCCTTCGGGGCGCGTCTCGGGCGCGGCCGCAGTCCGGTTCGGCATCGCGCTCCAGGTGGCGTCGTTCGTGCTGCTGTCGCTCACCGTCAACGTGTTGGCCGCGACGCTCGCGCTGGCCGGATTCATCGGATATGTGGGCATCTACACGATGTGGCTCAAGCGCCGCACGCCCCAGAACATCGTCATCGGCGGAGCGGCCGGAGCGATGCCGCCGCTGGTCGCCTGGGCAGCCGTCCGGGGGTCGTTGTCCTGGACGGCGGTCTACCTGTTCGCCATCGTCTTCTACTGGACTCCGCCCCACTTCTGGGCGCTCAGCCTGCTCATGAAGGACGAGTACGCCAAGGTCAACGTCCCGATGCTGCCCGTGGTGCGCGGCGAGGACACCACGCGCTTGCACATCGTCCTGTACTCGGCGCTGCTGTACGCCGTGAGCCAGCTGCCGTTCTGCGTCGGCGTGTTCGGCGGCTTCTACCTGGTGGCGTCGATGATCCTCGGCCTGGCCTTCATCGGCGGCGCCGCGCTGCTCTACCGGCGGGCCGACCGGCGCACCGCGCTGCGGCTGTATCTGTTCTCGATGGCGTACCTGGCGCTGCTGTTTGCCGCCATGGTGGTCGACGTGAAGTTGTAGTGCCCACCCCGGCCCACCCAGACCCCGTGCCCAGAACCGCTCACACCCGCACACCCACTACGATCTAGGACCACCGCAATGGATCGAAAGCTCGCCCGCAAGAACCTGCGCTCCGGCCTGTTGGCGGGCGCGGCCTGCCTGTTCATGTTCGGCATCACCTTCGTCGCCGCCGCCATCTACGTCCACCCGTGAGCGCGGATAACGACACGCCTCCGGTCGGCGAGGAGATCCATCTCCCCGGCCCGACGTTCCTGCCGGTCGCGTGCGCGGCGGGAATCACGCTGACGGTGATCGGGACGACGATCAACTGGTTCATCTCGATCGTCGGCCTGATCCTGTTCATCGTGACCACGGCCATGTGGATCCGCGACACGCGACGCGACATCTCAGAGCTCCCAGAGGAGCACCACGGTCACGTCCGCGCCCCGTCGCACAGCGGAAGTGAGCGCTCGGATCGCTCCGAGCCGGTCGGACCCTAGCCGGTCTGCCTACCCGGCCGAAGCGGGCACCTCGCAGTCGGCCCCCTCGCCGCACCACACCCTCACGATGTCGCGCATCGAGAGGACTCCGACCACGTCGGACCCGTCGACGACGACGAGGTGGCGAAACCCGCCCGAGACCATGGTGGCGGCGGCGTGCTCGAGCGACCAGTCCCCGCGCGCGAACGTGAGGTTCGCGGTGAGGTGACCGGCGACGGACTCGGCGTCGGGATCCAGGCCGGCGGCGACCGCCTCCAGCACGTCGCGCTCGGTGATCACCCCCGGCCCCGGAGCGTCGGGATCGTGCACCACCGCAGCGCCCACCTGCCGCGCCCACATCGCCGCCGCGGCCTCCCGCAGGGAGTGGCCAGGACCAATCGTCAGGACCTCTTCGGACATTCCCTCTGAAACGAGCATTGTGCGCCTCCGCTCGGCATTTGCAACGATTGACTCAATCATAGGCGTACCGCTCGCGGCCGTACACGCCTGGTGCCGTTCGTCGCTCAGAACCCATAGGATGCAGCGTGGAGATGAGGACACAAGGCGGGAGACGTGCGTAACAAGCCTCTGCTTCAAATGGGGGTGCTCGCCGGCGTCGCCATCGCCATCGGCATCGTGGTGGCCCTGTCGATCTCCTGGTTCCCCGCCGAGGGGTCGACCCAGGCGCACAACATCCACACCCTCTACGACGTCCTGCTGATCGTGTCGGTGCCGATCTTCGTGCTCGTCGAGACGGTCATCCTGTACTCGGTGTGGAAGTTCCGCATGAAGCCGGGCGAGGAGGAGAAGGACGGGCCGCCGATCCACGGCAACACGCGCCTCGAGGTGGTCTGGACTGCGATCCCGGCCGTCCTCCTGGTGAGCCTGTGCGGCTACGCCTACTCGGTGCTGCGCTCCAACGAGAAGACGCACCCAGGAGCCATGGTGGTCAACGTCACCGAGCGCCAGTTCGCCTTCGAGTTCGGGTACGCGGCCGCCGGCGGCAAGCAGATCCTCTCCTCCGACCTGTACCTGCCCGAGGGGGAGCCGGTGGTCTTCCACCTGCGCTCGCTCGACGTCATCCACAGCTTCTTCGTCCCCGAGTTCTCAGAGAAGCTCGACGCCGTGCCCGGCATCACCACCACGTTGCGGGTGACGCCCACGCGGCTGGGGAACTACCCGGCCGAGTGCACGGAGCTGTGCGGGGCAGGCCATGGCCTGATGCGCGCCCCCGTCCACGTCGTCACCCCCAAGACGTTCAGGACGTGGCTGGTCCACCAGAAGGCCGGCGGGCCGCCGCCCGTCGGGGCGACGCCGCCGGCGGTGCTGAACTCCGGCGTGCCCGGATACGCGAGCGGCACCGGCGGAGCGAGCGGCACCGGCGGAGCGAGCGGCACATCAAGCGGAGGATCTGGATGAGCAGGACCGAGAGCACCTTAAGGAAGGAGAGCTGATGGCCATTCCGGCAAAGCTCCGAGCGCCCGGCTGGTACCGGGCGGCACTTTTTGACGTCCTGGGATTTGCCTTTGCCTTCGGTCTGACCGTGCTCATACGGTGGCTGATGCATCAGCACCCGGTCATCGACGGCGACGCGATCACGATCGTCGCGCTCATCGCCGTGCCGCTCTTCTTCCTCGTGGGCCTGGGCACAGCCGACTATTGGTTCTACTGGATCTCGGGCAAGCCGACGCGCCCCGAGGACCACTCGTCCCATGGCGCCCACTCGTGGCGCGACTACTTCCGCGTCAACACCGACCACAAGGTCATCGGGATCCAGTACGTGGTGACCTCGTTCTTCTTCCTGCTCGTCGGCGGCCTGCTGGCCATGCTCATCCGCGCCCAGCTGGCCAAGCCGGGCATGCAGTTCCTCACCCCCGAGCAGTACAACGGCGTGTTCTCAGTGCACGCGACCGTCCTGATCTTCCTCTTCGTCATCCCGGTGTTCGCCGGTCTGGCCAACTATGTGCTGCCGCTGATGATCGGCGCGCCTGACATGGCCTTCCCGCGACTCAATGCGCTCTCCTACTGGATGCTGCCGCTGGCCGGCGTGCTGATGCTGATGAGCTTCCTCGCCCCCGGGGGGTCGTTCGCCGCCGGTTGGACGGCATACGCTCCGCTCTCGACGTCGATGCCGCTGGGGCAGCTGTTCTTCACCATCGCGGTCCAGTTCGCCGGCGCCTCCTCGATCGCCACCGCGCTGAACTTCCTGGTGACGATCATCACCATGCGCGCTCCGGGGATGAGCTTCTTCCGGATGCCGCTGCTGGTCTGGGCGAACTTCTCCACCTCGCTGCTGGTGGTCATCGCCACCCCCTTCATCGCCGCGTCCCAGTTCTTCGTGCTGCTGGACACCGCCCTGCACTTCCACTTCTTCGACGCGTTCGTCGGGGCGGGCAAGAACGGCAACGTGATCATGTACCAGCACGTCTTCTGGTTCTACTCGCACCCCGCGGTCTACATCATGATGCTGCCCGGCTTCGGGATCATCTCCGAGGTCATCGCGGTCAAGTCGCGCAAGCCGATCTTCGGCTACCGGATGATGGCCTTCTCCCTGCTGGCGATCGTGGTGCTCGGCTTCACCGTATGGGCCCACCACATGTTCGTCAGCGGCATGGCCCCCTGGATCCGGATCCCGATGATGATCACCACGGCCATCATCGCCGTGCCGACGGGAATCAAGATCTTCTCGTGGCTGGCGACGCTGTGGCGAGGCGTGCTGCACCTCGACACGCCGATGTTGTTCGCCCTGGGCTTCCTGACGGCGTTCACGTGCGGCGGGATCAGCGGCGTGATGCTGGCCATGATCCCGTTCGACATCCACGTCAGCCAGACCTACTTCATCGTCGCCCACATCCATTACGTGCTGTTCGGCGGATCGCTGTTCACGATCTTCGCCGGCGTCTACTACTGGTTCCCGAAGATGACCGGCCGGATGTACGACGAGCGCCTGGGCAAGTGGCACTTCTGGCTGACGTTCGTCTTCTTCAACCTCACCTTCGGCCCGATGCACATCATCGGCATCCAGGGCATGCCGCGACGGGTGGCCGAGTACGCCGCCAAGTTCGCCGACTGGAACCTGTTCATCTCGCTGTGCTCGTTTGCGCTCGGCGCCAGCACCCTCATCTTCCTCTACAACATGGTCGCCAGCTGGCGCTGGGGTCCGCGTGCAGCGGCCAATCCGTGGCGCGCCATGACGCTCGAGTGGCAGGTGTCCTCCCCGCCGCCGATCTTCAACTTCGATGCGGTCCCGACCGTCGTCGGCGGCCCCTACGAGTACGGCGTGCCCGGAGCGGTCCACGGCATCTTCAAGCCGCCCGCCGAGGCCCGGCCGCTCACGGCCGGCGCGGGCGCGGGCACCGGCGCGACGGCCGGGGGCGGCAGCAGCGGGGTCCATCACTGATGCGGACCATCCTGGTCATCGCCAACGAGACCCTCGGGGGCCGGCCGCTCCTGGACGCGGTGCGCCGCCGCGCCGCCGAGGAGGAGACGCGGTTCGTCCTGTGCGTGCCGCAGACCCAGCCGCGCGCGGGGTACGTCGTCTACGACGACTCGGTGTTCGACGCCGCCCAGACCCGAGTGGACCTCGCGGTGGGCTTCATCCGCTCCGAGGGCATCGAGGCCCTCGGCGAGGTCGGCGATCCCGATCCCTATGCAGCGACGATGGACGCGGTCCGGGAGTACAACCCCGACGCGATCATCATCTCCACCTACCCTGAGTCCCGCTCGGGCTGGTTGCGGCGCGACCTCCCCGAGCGCCTGAGCCAGGCCACCGGCCTGCCGGTGGAGCACATCGTCGCCGACATCGATTCCGAGGGTCTCGAGTTCCACATCACGCTGGCGGTGGCCAACCGCTCGGCGTCGGGCGACGATCTGCTCGAGGCGCTCAAGGCCAAGGCCGCCGAGGAGACCGACCGGCACGAGCGGCTGTTCATCGTGCTCGTGCCCCAGGAGGGTGGCGGCGGCGTCTCGGCCCAGCGCGCCCGGACGCGGCTGTCGCTGGTGCTCGGCCGCCTGCGCGATGCGGGGTTGACGGCGGCCGGCATGGTCGGGGACCCGGACCCCTACACCGCGATCACCAACGCCCTGCAGTACTTCCGCGTCGACGACATCATCATCTCGACGCTGCCGGAGACCAAGTCCGGATGGCTGCGCGCCGATCTCATCGAGCGCGTGCGCTCGGCCACCGGCAAAGACGTCCAGCACGTCGTGGCCCAAGACCCCGTCCGTGCCGCCTAATGCGCATGTCAGCAGTGGTGGCTCTCACCAGAGGTAGGAGGATCTGATGGAAGCCGCTTCGATCGCCCACGCCGAACATCACGGCCCGCCCCCGGCCCACCAATCGTCCCGTGTCCACGCGCCGACGCTGGGCATGCTGCTGTTCATCATCTCCGAGGTGATGATCTTCGGGGCCTTCTTCACGGCCTACTTCTTCATCCGCGTCGTCAGCCACGACCCGTGGCCCGCGCAGGGGACCAAACTCCCCGAGGCGGTGGCCGGCATCAACACGGCCATCCTGCTGTCGTCGTCGCTGACCATCCACTGGGCGCTGACGTCGATCAAGCGCGGCAACCGCTTCGGGCTCAAGGCCGGGATGGTCACCACCTTCCTGCTCGGCCTGACCTTCCTGATCGTCCAGATCAACGAGTACATCCACATCGGGTTCGCGCCGCACGACTCCGCCCAGGGGACGATCTTCTACGCGCTCACCGGACTGCACGGCGCCCACGTCTTCATCGGGCTGTGCCTGCTGCTGATGGTGACGGTGCGCTCGTTCCGTGGCCACTACTCGGCCGAGCAGCACCAGGGCATGGAGGTGCCGGGGATCTACTGGCACTTCGTCGACATCATGTGGGTGGTCGTCTACACGACGGTGTACGTGATCTGAGCGCGCGTGCCGGCGGCCCCGCCGCCGCGCTCGCCGTCGCATCCGATGAGGCCCCGGCTCACCCCGCCCAACCCGCTGCGCTCCGAGGCCGACGCGTTCGGCTTCCTGATCTGGTTCGTGTGCGTGGTGGCGGCGATCGTGGTCATCGTGCTCATCATCCAAGCGCTCTAGCGCCTCTCGACACTCGCGCGACCGCGCGCGTGACACCATAGGCGGCGGTGCTCGCTCCGCCTCTCCCCTTTGCCGACGCTCCGGTCCAGGCGATCGGCTTCCCGGTGCTGATCGTGCTGGCGTGGGTGCCGTACCACTTGCGGGCACGGACGCTGGCCCAGCACGGGCGACCGGTACCGCGGTGGCGTTACGCGTGCTATGTCGCGGGGTTGGTGGTGCTCGAGATCGCCGTCAGCCCACCCGTCGACACGCTGTCAGAGCAGCTCCTGGTCGCCCACATGGCCGAGCATCTCCTCATCGGCGACATCGCCGCCCTGCTTCTCGTGCTGGGGCTGACCGGGCCGTTGATCGCGCCGCTGCTGCGCAACCGCGTGATCGCTCGCCTGCGCGTGCTGACGCACCCGGTGGTGGCGATCGTCGTCTGGGCCACCAACTTCTACGCGTGGCACACGCCCTTCCTCTACCAGGCAGCGCTGCGCCACGACGCCCTCCATGCGCTCGAGCACGCCACCTTCCTGGCCTTCGGCATGTCGGTGTACATGGCGCTGCTCGGGCCCCTGCCCAAGCCGGCCTGGTTCAACAACGCCGCGCGGCTGGTCTACATCGTGGCCGTCCGCCTCACCGGCACGGTCCTGGCCAACATCCTCATCTTCGGTGGCACCGTCTTCTACCCCATCTACCGCTCCGGGGACGCCCTGTGGCATATCAGCCCCATGGCCGACCAGGTGGCGGCCGGCGGGCTGATGATGGTGGAGGAGAGCTTCTTGACCATCGGCCTGTTCTGCTGGCTGTTCCTGCGCGTGGCGCGCGAGAACGAACAGCGTCAGGAGCTCATGGACTTCGCCCTGGCGAATGACCTCGAGCTCGACGGGAGCCGTGCCGCACGGGCGGTGGCCGCCGGGCGCAGCGAGGAGCTGTGGACCCGCCTGCGCGCACGCGCAGCCGCCGGCGAGACGCCTACTTCGCCGCCGTCGAGAGGAAGTTGACGAGCGCCGTGATCTCGTTGGGCTTCAGCGTCTGCCCGAAGTTCGACGGCATCACGCCCGCCTTGTAGCCGGACGGGAGGTAGGCGTAGGGCTTGACGATCGCGGTCTTGATGCACTCCTGGAGCGTCGCGCCGCGGATCTGCTTGGACTGTGCGGTGGCGCAGTTGGTCTTGAGGTCCGTGTCCAGGTTGGGCCCGACCGTCCCCGTGGTCCCGGCGGCGGCCAGGGTGTGGCAGCTGCCGCAGCCGCCGACGCCGGTGAAGACCTGCTTGCCGGCGGCCGGCGTGGTGCCCTGCACGCCACCGGCGGCGGCCAGCGCGCCGGTGTCCTTGCCGGGACGGGCCGCGACCGTGGCGACATAGGCGGCCACGTCCTGGGCGTCCTGGCCCGTGACGATGCCCTGGGGCATGACGCCCTGCGTGTTGGGATACCGGATCCAGTAGTCGACGAGACCCTGGATCGACGTGCTCTTGACGCCGTCGGTGCGGTCCTGGCGGAACGCGTCGTCCAGATTGGGGCCGGTGGTTCCGCTCGTGCTCGCGTGCGCCAGTGTGTGGCAGCTACCGCACGATTTCTGGAACATCACCTTGCCGCTGACCAGATTGGCCGTGGGGTGCTTGACGCCGCAGCCAGCGACAGCCAGCATCGCGCCGATCACGGCGATGAGCCGGATCGCGGTGCTACGGAGGCTTGACGGGCAACGCAGCATCTCCCAGGCGGCACTCTATCCATTCAGGCGGCGCGCTGGCGCGCTCATCAGGCCCCGATGTTGTCCGACCCGCTGGTAGCATCAGGCGGGATGAGGTTGCACCAGAGATATCGCATGCGGGCCCCGTCGACGGGCCGCGAAGTGGTCATCCAGGCCGAGCCTGACCAGATCTACCGCGACCACGAGACGGGCGAGGAATTGGAGGTGGTCGCGCAGTTGCTGCCGTTGGCCCCCACCCCCTCCGAGCTGCCCTGGACGGTCGAGAACCTCAGGTTCTGCAACTGGTGTGACCAACTCTCCCCGAAGGATCTCAACGACTGCCCCGTCTGCGGCAGGCGCATGGAGCCGCTCGGCTCCTGACCGAGCGGATGACCCAACTCGGCACACGCCGGTCACGGTCCGTGCCCGCGGTCGTGCTCTCGATCGCGGTGGGTCTCGGGCTGGCCGCCTGCGGCGGCGGGGGCACCGGTACCACCGACACCGCGGGGGTCCCTCAGTTCACCGTCCCCACGGCCACTCCGGCCGTCGCGGTGACAACCACCACCACCTCCAGCAGCACGACGACCAGCGGCACGAGCACGTCGTCCGGCGCAACCTCGCCGTCGAGCGGCGGGGCCGCGCCCTCCAGCGGCGCGACCACTCCGGCGAGCACGGCCCCGACGGGCGGCAGCGCTCCGGCCACCACACCCAGTGGAGGCGGCGCGGCCGGTGGCGGGACCGGCGGTGGCGGGACCGGCGGTGGCGGGACGGGCGGCGGCGGGACGGGCGGCGGAGGAGGTGGCGGGACCGGCACCTCGGGCGGCGCCGGCCTCGATTCATCCTTCTGCCTGCAGAATCCCGCCACCTGCTAGCGGAGCGCCGGGGCCGACCGGGGTCGGGCGGCGGCCATGCTCAGCGCGGTGAGCTACCCGGCGCGTGGCCCGGGCTCAGCGCAGTGACTTCTTGGTCGGGGTCGGCCCGCCGACGTAGGTCTTGGGGTAGGGCTGGTTGACGACCTCGGTCGCCGAGTACTGGACTCGCGTCCCCGTGTAGTTGCACAGGTACTGCTGGCTGGCGTTGACGGTCGTCTGGGCGGTCTGGGTGCCCGGGGGGTTGATGCAGTTGGCCCGGCGGCTCTGCCGGTAGGAGTACTTGCTGGCGGTGAGGTTGTAGGTGAGCACGGGGGCCCAGGTGAGCACGGTCAGCCCGATGACCTCGCCCTTCTTGACCGGCACGGCCGTCATCGTGGTGAACGTGGGCGGCTGCGACAGCGGCTGCTGGAGCACCGAGCCCAGGAACGGCAGCACGTGGAACGTCGCGCTCTGAGCAGCGACGGTGTACTTGTTCTTGGGTCCGGGCTTGAGGGCCGTGAGCACGATCTGGGGCGGCCCTCCCCAGTGGGCGTCGAGGCCCTTGAGCAGGCTCAGCTCGGTCGAGGCGTTCGACGTGAGCTTGGACAGCCCGACCGTGAAGGCGACGATCCATCCGTCCTTGGTGACCTTGGTCGGATTGAGGACGCCGTTGGTCTCGGTCTGGACGGCGGTCGTGCGGGGCAGGACGATCAGACAGTGGCTCAGCGACACGCCGGGCGGGCAGCTGGGCGCCGCCACGGGCGCGCTGGACGTCTGGCCGAGCTCGACGATTTGGGCAGAGGCGATGCCGGGCGCGATGAGGCACAGGGCACTCACGCCGGCTGCGATTGCGAGCGGGAAGCGTTTCATGTCCATGAGTGAACACCACCAGCGGGCTTCAGTTGCGCCGTGACGCCAACCCTGCACGACATCACCACGGCCTGCGACCGCGGAACGGGAGCCCGAACGGGCCCGCGCATGGTGGCGTGGGCTGTCTAGATCTTGGTGACGTTGACCGCTTTGGGGCCCTTGGGACCGGCCTCCTCCTCATAGGAGACCTTGGATCCCTCGGGCAGCGAGCGGTACCCGTCGCCGTTGATGCCCGTGAAATGCACGAAGAGGTCGCGACCTCCGTCATCGGGTGTGATGAACCCGAATCCCTTGTCATCGCTGAACCACTTGACGGTACCCGTTGCCATGAAAATCCCTTCGTTTTCCCCGTAGTGCAGGCGAAAGCCAGGCTAGATCGCGGGAAACGTACCAGGGTCGGTCGGTCAGCGGTAGGTATTTTCTGTGCTCATCGTCCCTGGAAGGTCGCGCGCCCCGGGCCTTGGTCCAGAAATGAGCGCACCGCGGCCTGGAGGTCCTCGGATCCAAACAGCGCTCCGGCGACCTCCGGGACGCGCTCGTTGGCCAGTTCGACGCCGCCCTCCAGGTAGTCGCGCAGCACCTGCTTGGTCGCAGCGTGGGCCAGCGTCGGCCCCTGCGCCAGCTCACCGGCGTACGCCCGGGCGGCGGCGTCGAAGCCGTCGTCGGGGAGGACGCGGTTGACGACGTTCCACCGCTCGAGCTCGGCAGCCCCGAAGGGGCGGCCCGCCATCACGAACTCCCGCGCGCGCCCGGTCCCGGCGCGCTCGGCGAGCCGTTGCGTGCCGCCCATCGCCGGGGTCAGCCCAATCACCTTCTCCACCAGGCCGAAGCTCGCCGACTCCGATGCGAGGATGAGGTCGCAGGCCAGGGCCAGCTCGAAGGCCCAGGTCAGACACAGAGCATGGGCCGCGAACACCGTGGGGCACGGCAGCCGGTCCACACGGCGCGCCACCGCCACCAATCCGGCAAACACGCCCTCGGCCTCGCGGGGCCCCGACAGCGCCGCGAACAGCGACACGTCGACGCCGCCGCTGACGACCCGGCCCTCGGCGCGAAATAGGACCGCCCGGGGGCGCTCGGCCTCGAGCTCTGTGATGGCGGCGTCCAGGCCGTCAGACATGGCCGCGTCAAACAGGTTGAGCGGCGGCGAGTCAAAGGTGACGATCGCCAGCCCGTCTTCGCGGGCGACGGACACCGCCCCGCCGGCCCCGCCCCTTCCGGCCATGGCACCGGCACTCATCGCAGCTGTGCTGCCGCCGCCGCGATCTCCTCTGCGTCTCCCGGCGACGGCGTCCACGGCAACCGCAGCGGATCGCCGTCATAGCGCGGGATCACGTGGATGTGGAAATGAAACACCGTCTGCCAGGCGACCGGCCCGCAGGAGTTGAGCAGGTTGACCCCGTCGGCACCGAGGCGTTCGGAGGCCGTCCGAGCCAGCCGCTGCGCGGCGGCGGCGGTGGCGGCGAGGTCCTCGGGATCGATCTCGAGCAGGTTGGCCGCGTGCCGGCGGGGGATGACGAGGGCGTGGCCGCGGGTGGCGGGGTTGATGTCCATGAAGGCCACGGTCCGCTCGTCCTCGTCCACGCGCTCGGAGGGGATCTCGCCGGCGACGATCTTGCAGAACAGGCAGTCGGGATCTCGATCGCTCATGGCCGCCAGCTTAGCCTTGATCCGCGGATCCTGGGGTCGTCCATCATCGGTGGATCCAGGCTGAGACGTCGCCTCGCGAGTGGGTCGCCCGCTCAGCCCTCGTGGTCGGCGGCGATCAACTCGCGGGCGCGGGCGATCGCCTCCTCGCGCGTGGCCACTTCGCCGCTGAAGCTGGCGGCCTCCAGCTCGGCCAGCAGGTCCCCCACCACCGGGCCCGGCTCGATGCCGAGCGCCTGTGCCAGGTCGTCGCCGCGCAGCGGCGGACGGGGCGGATCGGCGATCCACGCCAGCCCCTCGGCGAGCATCTGGCGCGCCAGTTGCAGGTGCGCGGCGATGGCACGCTCGGCGTTGTCGCCGCGCGTGGCCAGGCGGTCGGCCACGCTCAGCACCGTCACGTCGACCGCCACCGGCGCCGTGGCCCGCAGGTAGTCGTAGACGACACGCCGGCTCAGCGGCATTTCGTGCACGAGGAACCCGAGTCGCAGGTGGTGACGGGTCAGCGCGGCGACGTGCTCGCGCAGTCGCTCGGACGCGCGCAGGCGGCCCAGGATCTCGGCGCCGAGCCTGGCCCCGGCCTCGTCGTGGCCCATGAAGGTGACCCGCCCCTGCGGCGTCACCGCCCGCGTCTGTGGCTTGGCGATATCGTGCAGGAGGGCGCCGAAGCGGAGGGCCTGGGCCCTGGTCAGGTCATTGGCCAGCGGCTCGGCGAGGTACCGCGCGAGCGCCGGGGCGTCCTCACCCGCCAACCGTTCGGGGTCGCGCGTGAGCGCCATGACCTCCGCCAGCACCGAACGGGTGTGATCGGCCACGTCGAGATGGTGAAAGCGGCTCTGCTCGACCCCCCGCAGCGCCGCCAGCTCGGGCAGGACCACGTCGGTGACCCCGATCGCGTCCATGAGCTCGAGCCCCGCCAGGACGCCGGGCGCGCAGACCACGCGCCGCAGCTCGGCGAACACCCGCTCGGGGGCGACGCCGGCCAGTCCCGGGGCGGCGACCCGGGCCAGCTCCTGGGTCGCCGGGTCGGCCTGGAAGCCCAGCTCGCAGGCCAGCCGGGCCAGGCGCAGCGTCCGCAGCGGGTCGCACTCGAAGGCCGCCGGCGACACGGCGCGCAGCCGGCGCGCGCTGAGATCGTCCAGGCCGCCGAAGGGGTCGACGTAGCCTTCGGCGCCCAGGGGCGCGGCGATGGCGTTGATGGTCAGGTCGCGGCGGCTGAGGTCCTCCTCGATCGTCGCCCCGTTGAGCGGCAGCACGTCGACCTGCCACGCGCGGTCATGGGCGACGATCCGCCAGGCGCCGAATGCCTCTGACAGCTCGAAGGCGAAACCGCCCGCGGCCCGGCCGAGCGCCTGAGCGGCGTCGGCGACCGATCCTGCCGTGACCACGTCGAAATCGGCGGTCTCGCGCCCGAGCGCGTGATCGCGCACGCTGCCCCCGACCAGCCACGCGCCGGGGATGATCCCGGCCAGCTCGGCGACGGGATCGCTCATCGCGTCCGCGTCCCGTCGTGATCCCGGCGGCGGCGGGCGGTCACGGGACCGGGACTCCGTCGCGGTGGTACCGGCGCGTCACCCGAGCCGAGATCCCGCACAGCACCTCATGGTTGATGGTGTCGAGCCGGTGGGCGATGTCCTCGACAGTCTGTCGCTCCTCCCCGGAGCGGCCGATCAGGATGGCACACGCGCCGACGGGCACGGCCGGATCGCCGGCGCCGAGATCGGCGGTGATGTTGTCCATGCTCACGGTGCCGACCAGCGGGTAGCGGCGGCCATCGATGAGCACGTCGCAATTGTTGGTGAGCCCGCGCCGCACGCCGTCGCCGTACCCGATCGGCATCGTGGCGATCCACGTTGGCCGCTGCGCGATGAACCGGCGCCCGTAGCCGACGCTGTCCCCGGCGTTGGCGCGCTTGATCGCGGCCACGTAGGTGCCGAGCTCCATGGCCTGCTCCAGGCCGGTGGCGTCGGGATCCTCATTCATCGGGTCACAACCGTAGAGAGCGATGCCGCAGCGCACCATGTCGAAATGGCTCCCGGGCACGCGCAGGGTGCCGGCGCTGTTGGCGGCGTGGACGCGCAGTCTCCCGTAGCGGCGCTGGAGCTCGGCAGCGAACGGCGCGAACGCGTCAAGCTGGGCCGCCGCGAAGGCCAGGTCCCCGTCGGCGGTGGCCAGGTGGGTCATGACCCCGGCGAGGCGGAGCCCGGGCGCCCGGTCATGGATGGCGGCGGCGACGGCGAACGCCTCCTCGGCGTCGCGCGTGCCCAGCCGGCCCATGCCGCTGTCGAGCTTGAGGTGGACGTCGACCGCGCGGGCCCACCCCCGACCACCCGCGGCCGCCGCCAGCGCCTCGACGAAGCGCTCGTCCCAGGCCACCACTGCGGCGCTCGCTGCCAACACGACGGGAAGCTCCTCGTCGCTCACGGCTCCCAGCACCAGCAGGGGCGCGGACAGCCCGGCGGCACGCAGCTCCGCCGCCTCCCCCGCGGTCGCCACCGCCAGCATCGTGGCCCCGCCCGCGAGCGCAGCCCGGGCCACGGGGACGGCGCCGTGGCCAGAGGCATCGGCCTTGACCACCGCACACAGCTCGGCGCCGTCGTCCAAGCGGCCGCGCAGCGCGATCACGTTGCGCTCGATCGCGGCCAGGTTGACCCGGGCCAGTGCACGCAGTGCCATGGTCAGATCTTGTCGGAGCCGGCCGCCGGGCGGTGTCCGCTCACGCGTCCTCGCCGGCCCGGGCCCGGGGCAGCAGCGCGATGACGTCGGAGGCGATCACGCCCTCGGTCCCGATGGTCCGCGCGGCCAGCCGGCCCGCCCGAGCGTGCACGAACACCCCGGCGCAGGCAGCGTGGAACGGGTCCATGCCCTTGCTCAGATAGGCCCCGATGACGCCGGAGAGCACGTCGCCGGTGCCTGCCGTGGCCAGCGCCGGCGCGCCGCCGCGGCTCACCGCGGCGCGGCCGTCCGGTGCCGCGACGATCGTGTCGTCGCCCTTGAGCAGAACCACCGCGTCGGCGCCCGCGGCCGCCTCGCGCACGCAGCGCAGACGGTGCGCGGCGATCTCGCCGCTGTCGGACTCCAGCAGGCGCGCGAGCTCGCCGGCGTGCGGGGTGAGCACGGTGGCCGCGTCTCGCTCGGCCAGCGCCTCCAAGCGGCCCTCATGCGCGTTGAGGCCGTCGGCGTCGAGCACGAGCGGGATGGAGACCGCGGCGGCGAGCTTGCGCACCAGCTTGAACGTCCCCGGCTTGCGCCCCAGACCGGGGCCGAGCACGAGCGCGTCGGCGCGCTGGGTACGCTCCAGCGCCACCTCGAGCGCACGCTGGGTCAGTGTGCCCTCCTTGTCGGGAAGCGCCACCGACATGACCTCGAGCAGCCGCTGCTCGAAGACGAGATGGAGCGAGGCGGGCACGAGCGCGGTGACGTAGCCGGCACCGGCCCGCATCGCGGCCTCGGCGGCCATGCAGGGCGCGCCGGTGAGCCCGGTGGACCCCCCGCACACCATCAGCGCGCCGGCCGCGAACTTGGTGGAGTCGTGGGCGCGGTGCGGCACGCCCTCGAGCGCCTCCGGGGCGATCAGACCGACCGAAGGCGTCACCGGCGCCCCGTCGGGGATGCCGATGTCGATGACCGTGACCTCACCGGCGTGCATCTTGCCGGGGGCGATCCACAGTCCCGGCTTGGCGGCGTGGAAGGTGACGGTGGCGTGCGCGTGGACGGCGTCGCCGGCGATCTCGCCGCTGGACGCGTCGACCCCACTGGGCACGTCACAGGCGAACACCACCGCGTCGCCCGCGGCGTCGTTGATGGCGGTGATCGCCGAGCGCGCCGGCTCGCGCGGGTCGCCGCTGAACCCGGTGCCGAGAATGGCGTCCACCACGGCCGCGGCGCCGTTCAGCGCGCCGGGCTCGAAGGGGCGCGATCCAGGCTCGGGCAGTCGGTCGAAGTTCAACCGGGCATCGCCGCGCAGCTCGTCGCCCGCAGCCAGCAGCAGCACGTCGACCTCGCGTCCGGCCTCGCGCAGCAGCCGCGCCACGACGAGGCCGTCACCCCCGTTGTTGCCCTTGCCGGCCACCACCACGACCCGGCCGTCGGGCACGCGCCGCCGGATCTCATCGGCCAGCCCGGCCCCGGCCCGCTCCATCAGCTCCAGGGAGGCGATGCCGCGCTCCCCGATGGCCCAGGCATCGGTGGCGCGCTGCTGCTCGGCGTCGGGAAGCGGCTCCAGCCACGCGGGCAGCCGACCCTCGGGCGCCGCGACGGCGTCAGTCATGTGCGGCCGCGATCGCCACGGCGCCGGCATCGGTGCGCGTATGGGTCAACGAGATCCGGACGGTGACGCCGAGCGCCTGAGCGCGCTCGGCGACGGCGCCGTAGAGCATCACCTCGGGCGGCCCTCCCGCCGTGGTCACCTCGACGTCGCGAAAGCTCCAGACCTCGAGGCCCAGGGCCTTGGCCACGGCCTCCTTGGCGCAGAACCGTGCGGCCAGGTGCTGGCCGGGGCGCGCACGCGAGGCCGCGTACGCGCGCTCGGCGTCGGTGAACAGCCGCTGGGCGAGCCGCGGACGCCGTTCGAGCGCCCGCTCGAGACGCTCGATCTCCAGCAGGTCGATCCCGACGGAGGACTCGGCCCCGCCCACCCGCGTCACTCCACCGTGACGGTCTTGGCCAGGTTGCGCGGCTGGTCGACGTTGAGGCCGCGCAGGCGGGCGATGTGGTAGGCCAGCAACTGCAGCGGGATCACCGCCAGCAGCGGCGCCAGCATCCAGTCGGTACGGGGGACCCGGATCACCTCGTCGGCGTGCTCGGCGATCGTGTCGTCGCCCTCGGTGGCCACGGCGATCACACGCGCCCCGCGGGCCCGGACCTCCTGGATGTTGGAGATGACCTTCTCCAGCACCGGAGACTCGGTGGCCACCACCACCACGGGGGTGTTCTCGTCCAGGAGCGCGATCGGGCCGTGCTTCATCTCCCCCGCGGCGTAGGCGTCGGTGGCGATGTAGGAGATCTCCTTGAGCTTGAGCGCGCCCTCGAGCGCGATGGGAAGCCCCACGTGGCGACCCAGGTAGAGAAAGAACTCGGCCTGGTAGTGGGCCTGCGCGATCGACTCGATGCCGCCGACGTCTGTCTCCAGCAGCTCGGCGATCATGTGCGGCAGCCGCTTGAGGTCGGAGATCGGCGGCTTGAGGGCGGCGCGGTCCATGACCCCCCGGACCTCCGCCAGACGCAGCGCCAGCAGGTACATGACCGTGATCTGGCTGACGAACGTCTTAGTCGCGGCCACGCCGATCTCCAGGCCGGCGCGGGTGTAGAGCACGCCGTCGGCCTCACGGGTGATCTGGGCGCCCATGACGTTGGTCACCGCCAGAACCCTGGCGCCGGCCGCGCGGGCGGTGCGCATGGCGGCCAGGGTGTCGGCGGTCTCGCCCGACTGGGAGATGCCGATGACGAGATCCTCGGGGCCCACCACCGGATCGCGATAGCGGTACTCGGAGGCGATGTCGACCTCGACGGGAATGCGGGCCCAGTGCTCGATGGCGTAGCGGCCGATGAGACCGGCGTGGTAGGCGGTGCCGCAGGCGACGATGACGACGCGGCGGATGCCCTTCAGGAGGTCGTCGTCGATCGGGCCGAGGTCGCCGAGGTCGACCCCCCAGCCGCGGGCCGCGCGCTCGCCGATCGTCTCGGCCACGGCATCGGCCTGCTCGTTGATCTCCTTGAGCATGAACGTCTCAAAGCCCTGTTTCTCGGCGGTGTCGGCATCCCAGTCGATCTCGACGACTTCGTGCGTCACGGGCTCGCCGGCCGCGGTGTAGAACTCAGTGCCCTCGGGCCGCAGGACCACGAGCTCGTCGTCGCCGATGTACTGCACCTTGCGCGTCTCGCGCAGGAAGGCCGGGATCGCGGACGCGATGAAGGTCTCACCGTCGCCGCGCCCGACGATGAGCGGGCACTCCTTGCGCGCGCCGACGAGCACACCGGGCTCGCGGGCGGTGAGGGCGACGAAGGCGTAGTGGCCGCGCAGCTCGGCGTAGGCGGCGCGCACGGCCTCCAGCAGATCGCCGTCGTAATGGTGGGCGACGAGGTGGGCGATCACCTCGGCGTCGGTCTCTGAGGTGAACACCGCCCCCTCGGCCACGAGGCGGACCTTCAGAGCGATGTAGTTCTCAACGATCCCGTTGACGACGATGTGGACGCTGTCGGTGGTGTCGTAGTGCGGGTGGGCGTTCTCCTCGGTCACGCGACCATGCGTGGCCCAGCGCGTGTGGGCGATCCCGGTCTGAGGGACCGGTCGCTCGGCGACGGCGACGGCGGGGCCGTCACCGGCGCCCGCTGCGTTGTCGCGTTTCGCGAGGGCGTTGCGCAGGGCCGACAGGTTGCCCACCGCACGCACGGCGTCCACGCGATCTCCGTCCAGCACGCTGATGCCGGCGCTGTCATATCCGCGATATTCGAGCTTCTCCAAGCCCTCCATGAGGAGGGGCCGGGCCTTTCGGGGTCCGACATAGCCGACGATTCCGCACATATTTGCGATTCCTCCAGGGGTAGCGCTGCCGGGGACTCAAGGCCGCTCGCCTGCCCAAGCGGTCGGTCTCTGCGACAGGGAAGGACCTGCGATGTTAACGGCCCGCGGCGGGCGTTCCTGCTACGCGTCCGTCAGGATCGCCTCGACGAGCGTGCTGAGCCGCTCGCAGACGTCCTCGGTCTCGCGCATGCTGGGCGCCTCGACCATCACCCGGATGAGTGGCTCGGTGCCCGAGGCGCGGACCAGCACACGCCCACGGCCCGAGAGCGCCGACTGCTCGCGCTCGATCGCATCGCCCAGCGCGGGCGCCTCCATCGCGGAGGTCAGCGATCGACGGTCGGCGGCGCGGATGTTGACCAGCCGCTGAGGCAGCTTCTCCATGGCGCCGCGCTCGCGCAGATCGCGGCCCCCGAGGGCCTCCAGCGTCAGCAGCGCGCTGGCGATGCCGTCGCCGGAGGGGCCGAAGCCCAAGTCGATGATGTGGCCCGACTGCTCTCCGCCCAGCGCCCAACCGCGGCGACGCAGCTCGTCCAGGACATAACGGTCGCCGACGGCGGTCACCGCGACCTCCACCCCGGCTTCGCGCATCGCGGTGTGGAAGCCGTAGTTGGTCATCACCGTGACCGCGACGCCCCCGCCGGGCAGCCGATCGCCGGCGTGCAGGTGCAGCGCGGCCAGCGCCACCAGCTCGTCGCCGTCGACGACCTCGCCGTCGCCGTCGACCGCCAGCACGCGGTCACCGTCGCCGTCGAAGGCGAACGCCACCTCGAAGCCGCCCGCGCGCCCGCGCTCGGTCACCGCGTCGAGATCGGTGGAACCGCACGCATCGTTGATGTTGCGCCCGTCGGGCTCGTCGGCCATCGTCTCGACCTCGGCGCCGAGGCGGCGGAAGATCTCCGGGGCCGCGCGGAACGTCGCCCCGTTGGCGCAGTCCAGGAGGATGCGGCGGCCGGTGAGGTCCAGCCCCGCGAACCGTTCGTGCAGCGCCCGCAGGTAGTCCTCGAGCGCGCCGTTGAGGCGGCGCACCCGCCCGATCCGCTCCGGCACCGCCGGCGGCTGCTCCAGCGCCGCCTCGATCTCGTGCTCGGTGTCGTCGTCGAGCTTGAACCCGTCGGCGGCGAACAGCTTGATGCCGTTGTCCTCGTAGGGATTGTGGGAGGCCGAGATGACGGCGGCGAGCGCCAGCTCGTGGCGGCGCACCAGCAACGGGGCCGCCGGCGTGGGCAGCACGCCCGCGAGCAGCGCGTCGCCGCCGGCAGCCGTCACCCCAGCCGCGATCGCAGACTCGAGCATCTCGCCGGACTCGCGGGTGTCCCGGACGATGACCACCTGAGGGCGCCCGGAGCCGGAGGGGGGCTCGTACCGGGCGACGGCGGCGCGGGCGAGCTTGAGCGCCAGCTCCGCGGTCAGGAAGTCACCGGCACGGCCCCGAACGCCGTCGGTGCCAAAGAGCTGGCGCGCCATGGACGATGCAGTGCAGCGCCGCTAGCGCTTGGAGAACTGCGGCCGCTTGCGCGCCTTTTTGAGGCCGGCCTTCTTGCGCTCCTTGACCCGCGGGTCGCGCGTCAGGAAGCCACGCCGCTTGAGCTCGCCGCGTAGGTTGGGATCGGCCTCGAGCAGCGCGCGGGAGATCCCGTGGCGCAGGGCGCCTGCCTGGGCGGCCACGCCGCCTCCGTGCATCCGGGCCACGACGTCCATGCGGGACTCGTAGCCGACCGCCTCCAGGGGCTGGCGGATGATGCGCCGCAGGGTCTCGCGCGGGAAGTAGGCGTCCAACTCCTTGCCGTTGATGGAGTACGTGCCGGCGCCCGGCTTGAGGATCACCCGCGCGACCGCCGTCTTGCGCTTGCCGGTGGCGGTGTATCGCGCGCCTGCGGCGAGGTCGATGGCGGCGTCGGCGATCGGCTGGGACTCCTGCTCGGAGTCCTGCTCCTGTGCGCGAGCGGCGGCCTCCTCGGCCGCGGCCTCGGCGGCGGCGCGCGCCTCGGCGTCCAAGAACTCGTCGCTCTCGGAGACGATGTCCGGGATGAGGTCCGCGCCGGGAATCTCCGGCCGCAGGCGCGGAGCGACCTCGTCGTCGTCCTCCTCGCCGCCGTCAGCGGCCGCTGCGGGCTCCGCGGCGGCGGGCTGCTCTGCAGCCGGGGGCTGCTCGGCAGCGGCGGGCTGCTCGGCGGCGGGTTCCGGCTCGGCGGCGGGCTCAGGTTCGACGGCGGCGGCAGGCTCCGGTTCGGCGGCGGCGGGCTCCGGCTCGGCGGCGGCGGGCTCCGGCTCCGCGGCGGGCTCCGGCTCGGCCTCGGCCACCGGCTCGGCGGCGGGCTCCGGCTCCGCGGCGGGCTCCGACTCGGCCTCGGCCACCGGCTCCGCGGCGGGCTCAGGCTCGGCCTCGGCGACGGGCTCCTCGGCGGGCTCGGATGACGGCGCGGCGGGCTCCTCGGCGGTCTCGGCGGGAACCTCGTCGGCTGCGGCCTCGCCGTCGGGGCGCTGCTCGTCCTCGGGATGCTCTGCGTCGCTCACTGCGAAATCTCCATCGGTTGCGGCTGCTGGGCGGCGTGCGGATGCTCGGGACCGGCATAGACCTTGAGCTTGGTGATCTGCCTTCGCGCCAGCCGGTTGCGTGGGAGCATGCCCTTGACGGCGAGTCGGATGACCTCCTCGGGCCGGCGCTCCAGCATGTCGTTGAGGGTGCGGGACTTCAGCCCGCCCGGGTAGCCCGAGTGGCGGTAGTACATCTTCTGGGCGCGCTTGTTGCCCGTCACCGCGATCTTCTCCGCGTTGACCACGACCACGAAGTCGCCGGTGTCGATGTGCGGGGTGTACGTCGGCTTGCGCTTGCCGCGCAGCACGTCGGCGATCTGGGTCGCCAGGCGCCCCAGGGTCTTGCCCTCGGCGTCGACGATCAGCCAGTTGCGCTCGCGATCGGTGGGTTTGGCTACGTAGGTCTTCATGGCACGCATCGGTCGCGCGGTCTCACGCGCAACAGGTCGACGATGATAGCCGGACCTCGGGGGAGCTGTGGCCCGCCTACCCTGTAGACGTGCCCGTCACGCTGACGCTCCGCCGCCTCGGCTACCGCATCGCCTACCGGGTGTTGCAGGCGTTCTGGTTCGTCGCGCGCCCCCCCAAGCAAGGCGTCAAGTGCCTGCTCACCTGCCACGATCGGGTGCTCCTGGTGCGCCACACCTACGGCAATCGCGCCTGGGACGTCCCGGGAGGGGCGATCAAGCGCGGGGAGCCGCCCTTGACCGCGGCGCGCCGCGAGATGGACGAGGAACTGGGCCTCGACATCGAGTGGAACGCGATCGGCGAGATCCGCGGCAACGCCGATCACCGGCGCGACACCATCCACTGCTTTCGCGCCGAGATGTGCGAGCCGCCGCTGACCATCGATCGCGTCGAATTGGCCGTCGTGAAGTGGTTCGCGCGCGACGCCCTCCCGCAGGAC
The DNA here is from genome assembly GCA_963758035.1 of uncultured Actinomycetota bacterium. Classification (GTDB taxonomy): domain Bacteria; phylum Actinomycetota; class Thermoleophilia; order Solirubrobacterales; family Solirubrobacteraceae; genus Palsa-465. Next base: position 387,687 of record CAVWTW010000006.1, on the reverse strand, counting down.
CTCGCGCCCTACGTCGGCTCGGTGATCGCGCGCGCCCCGGCGATCGGCGCCTGAACGACCCCCACCGCGCCCGCGCGGCTCAGCCCGGCGCTACTCCCACTCGATGGTCCCGGGCGGCTTGGAGGTGATGTCCAGCACCACGCGCCCCACCGGGCGGATCTCGTTGATCATCCGGCTGGCGATCTGCTCCAGGAGGTCGTAGGGGAGGCGGGCCCAATCGGCGGTCATCGCGTCGTCGCTGGTGACCGCCCGGATGGCGATGACGTGGCCGTAGGTCCGCTCGTCGCCCTGCACACCGACGGTGCGGATGTCGGGCAGGACGCAGAACGACTGCCACAGGTCGCGGTACAGGCCGGCGGCGCGGATCTCCTCCTGAAGGATCGAGTCGGCCTCGCGCAGGATGTCCAGGCGCTCCTTGGTGGCCTCGCCGCCGACGACGCGGATGGCCAGGCCGGGGCCCGGGAACGGCTGGCGCCACACCAGGCGCTCGGGGAGGCCCAGCTCGGCGCCCACCGCGCGGACCTCGTCCTTGAACAGGGCGCGCAGCGGCTCGACGAGCCCGAACTGCAGGTCCTCGGGCAGACCGCCGACGTTGTGATGGGACTTGATGGTGGCCGCGCCCGTACCGCCGCCGGACTCGATCACGTCGGAGTACAGCGTGCCCTGGACCAGGAACTCCACGTCGCGAAGCCGCGCGGCCTCCTCCTCGAACACGCGGATGAACTCCGCGCCGATGATCTTGCGCTTGCGCTCGGGGTCGCTGACGCCCCGGAGCTTGTCCAGGAAGCGGTCCTCGGCGTCAACGGCCACCAGGGGGACCTTGAAGTGGTCTCGGAAGGCCTGGACCACCTGGGCGCCCTCGTTCTTGCGCATCAGGCCGTGATCGACGAACACGCAGGTCAACCGGTCCCCGATCGCCCGGTGCACGAGGAGCGCGGCGACCGAGGAATCCACCCCGCCCGAGAGGCCGCAGATGGCCCGTCCGTGCTCGCCCACCTGGTCGCGGATGCGCGCGATCTGATCCTCGATGACCGAGGCGGGGCTCCAGCCCTGCTCGCAGCCGCAGATCTCGGTGAGGAAGTTGGTGAGAACCTGTTGGCCGTAAGGGGTGTGCACGACCTCGGGGTGAAATTGGATCCCGTAGATGCCGCGCTCGGCCGACTCGAAGGCGGCCACGGGCGACGCCGTGGAGGCGGCCAGCGCCGCAAAGCCCGGCGGCGGCGCGAACACGGTGTCCCGGTGAGACATCCAGCACGTCTGCTCGGCGGGTGTGCCGGCCAGCAGCCTCCCGGGCTCGGCGACGGTGAGCTGCGAGCGCCCGAACTCCCCCACCGCGGCGCCCTGGACCCGCCCGCCCAGCTCCAGCGCGAGGAGCTGCATGCCGTAACAGATGCCCAGTACGGGCACGCCGAGCTCCAGCAGGGCCGGCTCCAGCGGCGGCGCGCCATCGGCGTACACCGATGCCGGGCCTCCGGACAGGATCACGCCCTTGGGCCGGCGGCGGGCCACCTCCGCGGCGCCCACGTGAAAGGGCAGCAGCTCAGAGAACACCCCGCATTCGCGCACGCGCCGCGCGATCAGCTGCGAGTACTGCCCGCCGTAGTCGAGCACCACCACCTCGTCGGTGGTGGAGCGCACATCCTCCAGTCCGTCGTCGGCGGGCGCCCCGCGGACCTCGCCCGAAGCCTCCAGGGCGTCGAGCGCCTCAGAGGTCCCGGTGGAGCTAACGGTTTGCCCCGTCATGATCGGCGGTCTGTCTGGTCATCCCGCGGCGCTGGACCCCACCCGCGATGCTCGACGTGCCACAGGCACGCCTGCGCTCGCGCGCGGCGCCCAGCATCCACGGGCCGACCATCCATTTCCGCCGCTGATGACGCGGCAAACCTAATCGGCTACTCCCACGGCGGCACCGCGACTGCCGGCGCCCATCCCGACGCCCTGCTCGCGCTGAAGCTGCTTGCCCTCGGTCTGCAGCGAGGGAGCGACCATCAGCTCGGCGCGGTTGAACTCCGCGATGTCCCGGTAGCCGCAGGTAGCCATCGACGTGCAGAGGCCGCCCATGAGATTGAACGTGCCGTCGTTCTCTCGGGCCGGGCCCTTGATGATCTCCTCCAGCGTGCCATTGGACTTGGTGGCGACGCGGGTGCCGCGCGGCAAGGTGGGATGGAACGTGGCCATGCCCCAGTTGTAGCCCCGCCCGGGCGCCTCGTAGGCGCGGGCCAGAGCCGAGCCGAGCATCACCGCGTCGGCGCCGCAGGCGATCGCCTTGGCGATGTCACCGCCGTTGCGCATGCCGCCGTCGGCGATGACCTTGACGTAGTCCCCGGTCTCCAGCATGTGCTGCGAGCGCGCGGCGGCCACATCCGCAATGGCCGTGGCCTGCGGGACGCCGATCCCCAGCACCCCGCGGGTGGTGCAGATCGCGCCCGGGCCGACTCCGACGAGCACGCCGGCGGCGCCGGTGCGCATGAGGTGTAGACCCGTGTGGTACGAGGCGCAGCCGCCCACGACGACCGGCGTCGGCGCCAGCTCGCGAATGAACTCCTTGAGGTTCAACGGCGGGCGGCTCTCGTCGCGCGAGACATGCTCGGCGGAGACCACCGTGCCCTGGATGACCAGGATGTCGAGCCCGGCCTCCAGCGCCGTCTCATAGTGCGTGCGCACCTTCTGCGGGGTCAGCGAGGCCGCGGCCACCACGCCGTGGGACTTGATCTCCTCGATGCGCCTGGCGATGAGCTCCGGTTTGACCGGCTCGCGGTAGATGTCCTGCATCTCGCGCGTGGCGATGTCCGGCGAGAAGCTCGCGATCCGCTCCAGCTGCGTCTCGGCGTCCTCGTAGCGGCAATAGATGCCCTCGAGGTTGAGGACGGCCAGGCCGCCCAGCTTGCCGATCAGGCCGGCCGTGTCGGGCGAGACGACCCCGTCCAGGGCCGCGGCCAGCAGCGGCAGCTCGAACCGATACGGACCCAAGGTCCAGGAGATGTCGACATCGTCAGGGTCACGCGTGCGTCGTGAAGGGACGATGGCGATGTCGTCGAACCCGTATGCGCGGCGAGCCTTCTTTCCGCGTCCGATCTCTACTTCCATTCACGCATCCTAAAACTCGCGGCGGACGATTCAGCGAGGCGGTCGCGGCCGCGCTCGGACGCTCGATCCTAGCAGTGGCAAATCGCCGTCCAGACGGGGCCGAGGAGCGATTAACGCGGAGGTTGCGAGGTCACCCGGAGGGGCGCGTCAACCGATCTCGGCGGGGATCTCGATGCGCTCGGACTCGACCTCGCCCAGCAGGCGGTCGACCCGCGCCGCATCGAGGATGCCCGCGCCGAAGTGCAACGTCGACTCCGCCCCGCAGGCCACCCCGAAGCGCAGGCACTCGGCCGGATCGCGATCGCTGTAGCGCGCGCACACGTAGCCGGCCAGGAATGCGTCGCCGGAGCCGACCGCCGACCTCGCCTCCTGCTCGGCGATCCGCACTCGATACAGGGCGGGCGCTCCGGACTCGTAGATGCGCGCGTAGACGCCGTCGGAGACCGTCATGATCGCCTCGTGGGCCCCCAATCGCGTCATCTCGACCACCGCCTGCGCCCGGTCGTCGGCATCATTGAACTCGTGGCCGACGAGCTCCTCGGCCTCCAGCTCGTTGGGCGAGACGAGATCGGGCTCGGCTCGCATCGACAGCCGCAGCGGCTCGCCGTCGGTATCGATCATGGTGGTGACACCCAGACGGCGGACCTCGCGGATGAGCGAGAAGTAGATGTCGGTCTCGACCCCTCGGGGCAGGCTGCCCGCGAATACGCAGATGCTCGCGCCCTGAGCCAGGTAGAGGAGCTTGTCGCGAAACAGCTCCAGCTCCTGGGCCGAGACCGCCGGGCCACGCTCGTTGATCTCGGTCTGCAGCCCGGTGGTGGGGTCGAGCACCGCCGTGTTGGTGCGCGACTCGTCGGAGATGCGCACGAAGTCGTTGAGAATCGACTCGTCGTTGAGGGCCTCGACGATGCGGCTGCCGGTGGGCCCTCCGGCGAAGCCGGTGGCGATCACCGGCTGGCCCAGGCGCTTGATCGCCCGCGCGATGTTCACGCCCTTGCCGCCCGGCATCGTCGTCTGGTCGACGGTGCGGTGGCGGCGCCCGGGCGTGAAGCTGGGCACCTCGAGCGTCTTGTCCATCGCGGCGTTGAGGGTGACGGTGATGATCATGTCGCCTCCAGTTCCCTACCCCGTCGACCGATGCGCCGACGCCGACGAACGTTACGCAGGAGCAGCGCGGCGCCGCCCGCGGCGGCGGCGATGACCACCAGCGTCAGCGGCCGGGTGATGAATCTCGTGGCCCGCGTCAGGCCGCTCACCGCGGGCACCTTCTGGGCGAGCACGAGCGGGATCCGTGCCAGCACCCGCCGGCCGTCGGTGACCGTCGCGGTGCCGACCACCGCCTGGGCGGGCAGCGGGCCCAGCAGCTGGTGCGGGACGGCCACCCCGACGCGCACGTGGGCCGACCGCGGCAGGATCCGGCTGTAGCCCGCTGCCGCCGTGACCTCGGGGCGCAGGCCTGCCTGGTCCTTGATCCTGGGCCGGGCCATGAGCTGGCCCTTGCGCACCGGCGTCCACACCCGGAAGTCGGCCCCGTAGTCGAGCAGCGCCAGCGTGTTGGCGTCCCGCGATGTCTCAGAGTCGGTCCCCAGGACGGCACTGATCAGCGCCATTCCCCCTCTGTGCCCGGACGCGATCAGGACGTAACCGGCATCCAGGGTGTGGCCGGTCTTGACGCCGTCGATCCACGGGTAGCGGCCGACCAGGTCATTGCGGTTGGTCACCACCCGGACGTGGCTCCCCGAGTAGAGCGTCGCCCGCGGCAGGGCCACGATGCGGGCGAAGTACGCACTGTGGGCCAGGTCATAGTCCGCGAGTTTGACCAGGTCCGCAGCGGTGGAATAGTTGCCCGGCGTGTCGAGCCCGATCGGCGTCGTGTAGTGGGTGTGGCGCAGGCCCAGGGCGCGGGCCGCGGCGTTCATCATCCCGACGAATCGCGCCACCGAGCCGTCGCCGACGTTGTAGGCCAGGTCCTCGGCGGCATCGTCGGCGGAGGGCAGCATCAGGGCCAGCAGGAGGTCGTGAACGCTCATGCGCTCCCCAGGCTCCAGGCCGATCTGGGAGTCGACCGCCGCCGCGGTGTATTCGTTCTGGGTGAACATGGTCGATAGCCGGTGGACGTGCTGGAGGACGATGAGCGCCGTCATCAGCTTGGTGGTGGAGGCGATCGCGACGCGCTTCTGCGCGTTGACGCCATAGAGCAACTGATGAGTCGCCGGCGCGTACAGCGCCGCCGCGCTCACCGACAGGGCGGGTGGGGACGGGGTCTGCGCGACGGCCGGCGCCGCGCCCCACAGGCCAGCGCCGCACGCCGCCGTCGCGATCAACCGCGCAGCGATGCGGCGGCTCAACGCCTCAGCCTCAGCCGCTGCCCCGTCTGCAGGCTGTTGGGATTGGACTCCAGCGACGAGTTCAGCGTGGTCAGGACGGATACGGGGACGTGCATGCGCGACGAGATCCTGCCCAGCGTGTCGCCCGACCTGACGACGTAGAACTTCGGCACGCGGCGGTGCCGGCGCGCCTTGTGCTTGGGGCCGCTGGCAACCGCGGGGCTGTTGGACTGTGTGGCGGTCGTGGTGTGGTGCACGACGGTTGAGTGCACGATCAGATAGACCCCGACCCCTACCGCAGCGAGTGCGATCGGCGCCAAGAAGCGCGCGATTTTAGCCACCATCCCAGGGCGATCATACTGGCGGCCCCGGTGGCTTCCTGCGCCCTGTCCCGGGCCGGCGTCGTCAGGCGTACATGCCCCAGATGAGCTCCCGCAGCCGCGCCGCCTCATCGCGTGCGCATGGTCCCGGAGCCCCGCCCGCCCCGCCGCGGCCGCCGCGCTCGAAGGCGTAGACGATGGCGCGGGACGCCGAGACCAGGCCTCCCGCGGGACCGGGAGCGAAGGCCGGGGCGAGATCGCGCCCGCTGCCCCCCTGAGGGCCGATCCCCGGCAGCAACCAGACGGCGTGCGGCATCAGCGCGCGCAGCGCCTCCAGCCGCTCGGGGGCCGTGGCCCCGGTGACGGCCCCGACATCGGAGAGGCCGGCCTCCCCTACACCGGGGCGGCCGAGCTCGTCGATCATCCGGGCCACGGCCTCGCTCACCGTGCCGCCGGCGGTCAGCTCGCGGTCCTGGAGGTCGGCCGCGCCGGGGTTGGAGGTGCGCGCCAGCGCGAACAGCCCGGCGCCCCGGCCGCGTGCCACCTCGATGAGGGGCGCCAGCGAGTCGCGGCCCAGGAGCGGGCTCACGGTGAGCGCGTCGGCGCCCAGGCCCTCCACCTCCCCGAAGGGCGTCGGTGTGGCGCCGAAGAACGCCTGGGCGTAGGCGCGGGCCGAGATGTCGATGTCGCCGCGCTTGGCGTCTGCGATCACCACCAGGCCGCGCTCCGTGGCGTCGCGCATGACCTCGTGCAACGCCGCCCACCCCGGGGCGCCCAGGCGCTCAAAGCACGCCACCTGGGGCTTGACCGCCACACACTGCTCGGCGGCCGCGTCGAGGACCAGCCGGCAATGCACCGCTACCGCACGCGCAGCCCGCTCGGCGGCGCCGGACGGGTGCGGTGCGGTCCCGCCCGCCAGCTCCAGCGCCTCAGGCCACAGACGAGCGGGGTCGGGATCCAGTCCCAGGACGATCTGCGATCGCCGACGCTGAACGCAGGCGGCGAGCCGGTCGCCGAAACTCGTGTGGTGAGAGTGGCCGGGGACCGGCATGTCCGCCTGCGGGGGTGCCGCCGCCGCGGCGGTCTGCCGTCCGTCGGCCACGAGCCTCCGCGGCCGCCTAGTGGCCGCGGCCGGCCACTAGTTGACGGCCTTCTTCAGCGCCGCGCCCGCGGTGAACTTGGGGACACGCGATGCAGCGATCTGGATCTTCTCCCCGGTGGCCGGGTTGCGGCCCTCGCGTGCGCTGCGGTCAGAGACGCTGAACTTGCCAAATCCGGAGAACACGACGTCGCTGCCGCGCTTCAGTGCACTCTCGATGGTCTCGAGCATCGCGTCAACGGCGTCGCCAGCGTCCTTCTTGCTGAGTCCGGCCCGGTCGGCGACCTGGTCCACGAATTCAGATTTGGTCACTTGCTCCTCCTTCTACTTGGGTAGGAAACAGCGACGCTAACAGGGTCTGCGGACAGCGACTGCCCGCCCCGGAGCGTGCGCGGCCCCATTCTGGCCGCGTTTCCGGCGGAAACGCCATGTGGGAGTGCCGTTTTTCCGCAATTTGCGAGAATCCGTCGGGTACCGCGGTGGTGCGGCGGTTGCGCAGCCGTCCTGGCAGCAGGCGACAATATCCCCGTGGATGCTGACGAAAGCACGGTGAACCTCGGTCGCGTGGCGTGGGTGGTGACCGTGAGCGCCTGCTTGGTGGCCGTCGTCATCCTCATCCTGGACGGTTACTACGGCTATGCCGGGGTGACGCTGGCCGTCGCCATCTCGGCGGGCATCAACCTCCTCTGAGCGGCTCGCGGGGCCTATCCGACTCGCGGCGCCTGGCCCAGCCAGACCAGCAGCTCGGCCACCGCCCCGGCCCGGTGGCTGACGGCATCCTTCTCATCGTCGGTGAGCTCGGCCATCGTGCGACCGTCGTAGTCGCCATCGGGCAGGAACGCCGGGTCATAGCCAAACCCGCGTGTCCCGCGGGCCCGGTCGGCGAGCCGCCCCGTGCAGTAGCCGAAGAACACGAGCTCGGTGGGCCCCTCCGGGTCCACGTAGGCCAGGGCGCAGACGTAGCGCAGCGCGCTGCCCGCGGGAGCCTCGGCCATCAGCTTGGCCAGGTTCGCCTCGTCGGTGGCTTCGGGCCCGGCGAAGCGCGCCGAGCGCACACCGGGGCGGCCGTCCAGCGCCGCCGCCTCGATCCCGGAGTCGTCGGCGATGGCGATCCGCCCGGTGGCCTGCGCGGCGGCGCGCGCCTTGGGCAGGGCGTTGTCGGCGTAGGTGTCGCCGTCCTCCGGAGGCAGCGCGACCTCGTCGGGAAGCGCGCCGACCGCGATCTGAGCGGGCGCCAGCAGGCGGTCAAACTCGCGCACCTTGTGCGCGTTGCGGGTCGAGAGCAGGAGCGAGCGCGGCGTGGCCACCGGTCCTCCCGCCGCTACACCGCGGCCTGGAGGGCCCGCAGCTCCTCGATGCCGCCCGCGGCGAGGGCCAGCAGGTCGTCCAGGTGTGCCCGCGAGAGCGGCGTGCGCTCCGCCGTCGCCTGCACCTCGACCAGGCCGCCGTCGCCGGTCATCACCACGTTGGCGTCGACCTCGGCGGTCGAGTCCTCGCTGTAGTCCAGGTCGAGCAGCGCCACCCCGGCGACCATCCCGCACGAGACCGCCGCCACTGACCCGGTCAGCGGGACCGCGCCGAGGCTCCCCTTCTCCACCAGGCCCTCGCAGGCCAGGCGCAGCGCCACCATGGCGCCGGTGATCGAGGCGCAGCGCGTGCCGCCGTCGGCCTGGAGCACGTCGCAGTCGATGTAGATGGTGCGCTCACCCAGCGCCTCGAAGTCCACCACGCCGCGCAGCGAGCGGCCGATCAGCCGCTGGATCTCCACCGTCCGGCCGTCCGGACGGCCCTTGCTGACGTCGCGCTGCTTGCGCTGCCCGGTGGAGGCCGGGAGCATCCCGTACTCCGCGGTGACCCAGCCGCGCCCGGAGCCCATCATCCAACGCGGCACGCCGTCCTGGACCGAGGCCGTGCAGATCACGCGGGTCTCCCCCATCGAGATCAGCGCCGAACCGGCGGCGGTCCGTACGAAGCCGGGCTCGATTGTGGCGGGCCGTAGCTGCGCAGGCGTGCGCTCGTAGCTGCGCTCGGGTGTCATGCCGCCACCTCGGCGCCGACTTCGACCCCCATCACATCGCCGAGCGGCATCTGCAGAAAACGCGTGCCCAGCGCCTGGAAGGCGGCGACGTCGCCGGTGCAGCAGAAGCGGTAGCTGCCCTCGCCGTCGCGCGGATTGACCAGCTCGCGCGCCGCCAGGGCGCGCTCCACGCTGCGCGCCACGCCCGCGCCGGAGGTGATGAGCCGTACGCCGCGCCCGAGGATGCGCTGGAGCATCGGCGCCACCAGCGGATAGTGCGTGCAGCCCAGGATCACCGTGTCCACGCCGGCCGCGCGCAGCGGGGCGCAGTAGCCGCGCACCGTCTCAACGATCTCCTCGTCGAAGAGCAGTCCCCCCTGGATGATCGGAGCGAGGTCCGGGCAAGCCACCGCTTCGACGTGGACGTGGCGGTCAGCCGCCCACACCGCGCGCTCGTAGGCGCCGCTGGCGACGGTCGCGGGCGTGGCCAGCAGCCCGATGCGCCCGTTGTGGCTGTGGGCGACGGCGAGCTGGGTGGCCGGCGCGACCACCCCGATCACGTCGATGTCGCGGGCGGAGCGCTCCAGGTGGCGCTCGAGCGTCTCGAGCGCCGCCGAGCTGGCGGCGTTGCAGGCGACCACGAGCAGCTTGGCCCCCAGTTCAAGCAGGTGATCGGCGATCTGAACGGCGAAGGCCTGCAACTCGGCTTGGCTGCGTTCGCCGTAGGGAAAGCGCGCCGTGTCGCCCAGGTAGACGTAGTCCTCGTTGGGCAGCGACACGAGCAACTCGTGCAGGACGGTGAGGCCGCCCACGCCCGAGTCGAACACGGCCACGGGAAGCTCGGCGGGTCCGGACACGCTCACCATGGTGCCAAAGGTCGCGGCGGCGCCGTGGCTCTCCCGGGCCGGGCACTAGGCTCGCCGCCACCGGTGCGCGCGCTGATCGTCACCAACATGTACCCGTCGCCCCGGCAGCCCGCCCTGGGCGGCTTCGTCGCCGACCAGGTGGCGGCACTGCGGCGCACGGGCGAGGCCGACGTCGAGGTGTTCGCCTTCGCGCCCGGCGGCTACGTGGCCGCGGCGCGTGCGTTGCGGGCGCGCCACCGCCGCGACCGGTTCGACATCGTCCACGCGCACTTCGGCCTGACCCAGTGGCCCGCACTGGCCGCCCGGGCACGGGCGCGGGCGGTGACGCTGCACGGCACCGATCTCGCCCACCCGCGCTCGCGGCCGGTCACGCTGGCCGGCCTGCGGCTCAACGATCTCGTCGGCGTCGTGTCGGAGCCGATGGCGGCGGCGGTCCCCCGCTGGGCGATGCGGGGCCGGCCCGCGATCCTGCCCGCGGGCGTCGATGTCGGACGATTTGAACCGATCGACCGCGCCGAGGCCAGGCGCCGGCTGGGGCTGGCGCCCGACCAGCCCTATCTGCTGTTCGCGGCCGACCCCGCCCGCCCCGAGAAGCGCTATGACCGGGCGCTGGCCGTCGCCGGCGACGTCCCCCTGCTGGCGCTGGGCAATGTGACCCCGGAGCAGGTGCCGCTCTGGGTCAACGCCGCCAATGCGGTGCTGGTGCCCTCTGAGCGCGAGGGGTTCGGGCTGTCCGTGCTCGAAGCGCTGGCCTGCGACGTGCCGGTGCTGGCGACGCCGGTCGGCGTCCATGCTGAGGCGCTGGCGGGCGTCGCGGGGACGCTGTGCGCGCCCTTTGACGCCGGGGTGTGGCGAGCCGCGCTGGCGCCGCACCTGGAGGCCGCCGATCCACGTGTGGAGGGCCGGGCGCGCGCCGAGACATGGTCCACTGACCGGATGGCCGGGCGGGTTCTTGACGCGTGGCGGGGGTTGCTGGGGTAAGCAACGACTGAGGCACGCAGCGTTATTGGGGTGCGAACTTGAGCTATCGAGGGCGGCACGAGCGGTGCCGGCGAGCCCTGGATCCGGCGTCGTGGTCGATCTTGACGCTATGTCCCTCAAGATCGACCACAACCCCCTCCCACGGTGGCCGGCAACCCCTCGGCCCACCCTCAAAAGCCGCCGTTGAGGTTCCCCCCGCACCACCGGAACGCCACACAGCCCACAGCCGCAAAACCGGGGCTACACCAACCCCGGCCAGAACTCGATCAGCCGCTCCAGCGCCTCCCGGGAGACCTCGGTCATACCCACCGCGCCATCCGCGGACTCCAGACCGCCCAGCACCTCCATGGTCACCGCCACCGACCGCGCCAGGGCGTCCAGCGCGTATCCGCCCTCCAGCACCGCTCCCACCGGAACGCCGAGCTCGGCGGCCGCCCCGCGCAGGGATCGCGCCATCTCGCCGTAGCCCCCATCGGTCACCCGGCACTCGGCCAGCGGGTCATCGGCGTGGGCGTCGAAGCCCGCCGAGATGAGCAGCAGCTGTGGCCGGTAGGCGCGCGCCAACGGCACCGCCACGTGGTCGATCAGGGACTGGAACTCGCGGTCCCCGGAGCCGGGAGGGACGGGCAGGTTGACCGTGAACCCGCGGCCGGCGCCGCTCCCCACATCCGATGCCGGTCCGGTCCCCGGGTACAGCGGGGACTGATGGATCGAGCAGAACAGGACCCGCGGGTCGGCGTGGAAGATGTCGTTGGTCCCGTTGCCGTGGTGCACGTCCCAGTCGACGATCATCACGCGCTCCAGCCCGTGGGCGTCCAGCGCGTGACGGGCGGCGACGGCGACGCTGTTGAACAGGCAGAAGCCCATCGCCTGGGCGGCCTCGGCGTGGTGCCCGGGCGGGCGGTGGATCGAGAACCCGGTGGGCGCGCTGCGCTGCAGCAGACGGTCCACCAGCGACACCGCCCCGCCGCTGGCATGCAGCGCGGCGACGAACGAGCCGGCCGAGACGACGGTGTCGGCGTCGATCCGAGCTCCGCCGCGGGCGGCCACACGCTCGATCAGCTCGATGTGTCGTGGCGGATGCACCGCCTCGAGCACCGAGCGCTCCACCGTCGGTGAGCTGACGCGCTCGTAGCCGAGGTAGTCCCGGGCCGACAGCTCGCGCTCGATGGCCACGATGCGCGCCGGCTGCTCAGGGTGCGGTCCGGTGTCGTGGTCCAGCGACGAGGGGTGGTGCAGGAGCACGGGAGCGGCACACATCGCCGAGTACCGTACCTGTACGTGAGCGCACAGCAGAGCGAAGTCGCCGTCGTCGGCGCGGGGGCTGCCGGGCTCTACACGGCGCTGCATGTGGCGCGCGCCGGCGTGCCCGTCACGCTCATCTCAGCCGGGCCGCTGGCCGGCGCGTCCAGCTACTGGGCCCAGGGCGGACTGGCCGCCGCGCTGGCCGACGACGACAGCCCCGACCGCCATCTCGCCGACACCATCGCCGCCGGCCGCGGGTCGGTGCGCGAGTCCGCCGCCCGGGTCCTCTGCGACGAGGCCCCGGGGGCGGTGCAGGACCTCACCGACCTGGGAGTGACCTTCGACGCCGACCGCACGGGCCGCCTGGCCCTGGGCCTGGAGGGCGGCCACTCGGCGCGGCGGATCGTCCACGCCGGCGGGGCCGCCACCGGACGCCGGATCATCCGCCAACTGTCGGCGCTGGCCGCCGAGGAGGAGCGGATCGCGGTCCTCGAGGGGCGCCGCGCCACGCAGATCCTCACCGCGGGCGGCCGCGCGGTCGCCGTCGCGCTCGACGACGGCACGGTGATCGCAGCGCGCGCGATCGTGCTGGCCACCGGGGGCGCCGCCGCGCTGTGGCAGCGCACCACCAACCCTCCGGGGGCGATTGGCGCCGGGCTGCTGCTTGCCCACGCCGCCGGGGCCCAGCTCGCCGACCTCGAGCTCATGCAGTTTCACCCCACGGTGGTCAGCGGGGGAAACGGATCCCGCCTACCCGACGGCTTCCTGGTCACCGAGGCGGTCCGCGGCGAGGGAGCGCGGCTGCTTAACGCCGCCGGCGAGCGGTTCGTCAACGAGCTCGCCCCCCGGGACGAGGTGGCCCGCGCCGTCCAGCGCCAGATCGACTCCAGCGGCGGCGCTCCGGTGGGGCTGGACATGCGCGATGTCGACCCGGCGCTGTTCCCTAATGTCGTCAGCGCGCTGCGCAAGGCGGGCATCGATCCCGAACGCGAACTGGTCCCGGTCGCTCCCGCCGCGCATTACATGATGGGAGGGGTGGCCACCGACCTCAACGGCCGGGCGTCGCTGGCCGGGCTCTACGCCGTGGGCGAGTGCTCCTGCACCGGGCTGCACGGCGCCAATCGCCTGGCCTCCAACTCGCTGAGCGAGTGCTTCGTGTTCGGCGCCCGCGCCGCCCTCGCCGCGCTCGAGGAGCCGGCGATGACCGAAGCGCCCGAGGCGTTCGACACGCCCGCCGGTGCCACCGCCGCGTTCGCCATCTCTGCGGAGTCGCGCGCCGCGCTGTGGCGCGATGCCGGCCTGGAACGCGACGGCCAGGGGCTGCTGCGCCTCGCCCAGGACCCCCACCCGCTGGTGCGGCTCATCGCCGCCGGCGCGCTCGCTCGCCAGGAGAGCCGAGGGGCCCACCAGCGCCTCGATTTCCCGGATCGATCGGCGCATCTCGACGGCCGCCATGTCACCATTACGGCAGGCGCTCAACCCACCCTTGAGACCTGGTCATAGGGGCCCCGCGCGGCCGGAAGCACCAAGATTCCGCTTAATCTGGAATTAATAGATGCAACGGGGCGAGCTTCACATGGCGACGGGATACTCGCCGGTAGCTAGTGATGGCTTGGGCTCCCTGGGCGGGAGCCGAAAGGAGTTGAAAGCCCCTATGTATCGGTTCAGTCGCGCGATCTACCGGGAGATTGCGAACGAGATCATTGAGGATCCGCACGCCGGCTGTCCCCTCGCCAACCATGAGCGGGTACTGCGCGCGTGCGAAGCCACCGTGGAGCGGATGGCGACCGATCGGCATTACTTCGCGCGGCCGGCGCGGACGCTGTTCACCGACATCCGCGCCTACTTCCCGATGAGCGCGCAGCCCCGCATCCTGGGCATCATCGATCAGTACCTGAGGTTCGCCGACGAGTTCCTGCGCGCGCAACCGCACAACGGGTTTGACCTGTACGGCAACCCGCTGCAGTGCCGCGCCAGCACCCGCAAGGGCACCCCGTGCCAGCGGATGCCACTGCGCCACAACGGCTACTGCCCGTCCCATCAGCATCTGGCCGAGACGGAGGAGATGCCGGCGCTCGCCGCGTGACGGCAGAGTCTTAGTTGGCCCGCTTGCGCGGGCCCTCGGGTTACGTCGGCAGCGTCACGGTAGGGTGCGGTGATGCTCCTGGGCGTCGACGTCGGCGGCACCTTCACCGATGCGGTGTTGGCCGTGGACGGGCGGCTGATCACCGCCAAGGCGCCGACCACGCCCGAGGACCAGTCCGAGGGGGTGCTGGCCGCCGTCCGCGCCGTGCTCGAGCGCGCCGGCGCCGACGTCAGCGCGGTGGCCGAGTTCTCTCACGGGATGACCGTCGCCACCAACGCGCTGCTCGAGGGCCGCGGGGCGCGGACGGCGTTCATCGCCACCGAGGGCTTCACCGACATCATCGCGCTCGGGCGCCAGGACCGTCCCGAGCTCTACCGGCTGTGCGCGGCCCGCCCCGAGCCCCTGACTGGACCCGAGGCCCGCTTCGGCGCCCCCGAGCGAATGACCCCCGACGGGCCGCTGCGCGAGCTCGACGCCGACGCGGCGGCGCAGCTCGCGCGGCAGGTGGCCGATGCCGGGGTCGAGGCGGTGGCGGTGACGCTGCTGCACTCCTACCGCCATCCCCAGCACGAGCAGGCGATCGGCCGGGCGCTGAGCGAGGCGCTGAGCGAGGGAGGGCGGGTTCACGTCTCGCTCTCACACGAGGTGGTGGGGACCTTCCGGGAGTTCGAGCGCGCCAGCACCACCGAGGTCGACGCTGCCCTCTCCCCCCTGCTCGGCGGCTACCTGCGGCGGCTGGTGGAGCGCTGCGACGAGGCGGGGCTGCCGGAGCCCACGATCATGCAGTCAAGCGGCGGTCTCATCGATCTGGAGTCGGCGGCCAGTCACGCCGCCTGGACGGTGCTGTCGGGCCCGGCGGGCGGCGCCGCCGGCGCGGCCTACATCGCCCGGGCCAGCGGCGAGCCCGACGCGGTGTGCTTCGACATGGGTGGGACCTCCTGCGACGTGTGCGTCGTTCACGACGGCGCTGTCCAGGAGGAGAGCTCGGGCACGATCGCCCAGCGGCCCCTGGCGTTACCGATGGTCGCCGTGCACACCGTCGGCGCAGGCGGCGGCTCGATCGCCTGGCGCGATCCGGGCGGCGCGCTGCGCGTGGGGCCGCGCTCGGCCGGAGCCGACCCCGGGCCCGCGTGCTACGGGCGCGGCGGCACCGAGCCGACCGTCACCGACGCCAACCTCGTGCTCGGCTATCTGGCCGGCGACGCCCCCCTGGCCGGCGGGGTCGCGCTGGACCGCGACGCCGCCGAGCGGGCCATCGGCGAACTGGCGTCCCAACTCGACCTCGAGCCGTCGGCCTGCGCCGAGGGCATCATCCGTGTCGCCAACGCCGAGATGATCCGCGCGCTGCGGGTGGTGACGGTGCAACGCGGCGTCGATCCGCGCCGCTACGCCCTGTTGGCCTTCGGCGGAGCCGGCCCGCTGCACGCCGCCGCTGTCGCCTCCGAGCTGGGCATCACCGAGATCGTCTGCCCGCGTGCCTCGGGGGTGCTGGCCGCGCTGGGCCTGGTCGTCTCCCCGCGCCGGCGTGACGTCCAGCGCAGCGTGTTCCTGGGCGGCGACGCGCTCACCGCCGACGCGGTGGCCGAGGTCGCGGCCGAGCTCGGCGCCGCCGCCCGCGAGCAGCTGCACGAGCCCGAGGCTGAGCTGCGGGCCGTCTATGAGCTGCGCTACCGCGGCCAGGCGTTCGAGCTCGCCGTGGAGGGGGCCCTCGAGCCCGAGCCCGCCGACCTGCGCGAGGCGTTCGAGGCGGTGCATGAGGAGCGCTACGCCTACCGGGACGCCGACCAGGAGCTCGAGCTGGTGACCCTGCGGGTGTCGGCGACGATGCCCGGCGCTCAGGTCTCCCTGGGCGAGGCCGGGGACGGGGATGACGGCGAGCTCGAGCACGGGACGCGCACGGCCACGCTCGACGGCGACGAGGTCGAACTGGCGGTGCTGCGGGGCAGTCCGCCCCCCGGGACCGCGATCGAGGGGCCGGCGGTGGTCGAGCTGCCCGAATCCACGCTGCTCGTGCCGGCCGGCTGGACCGGCGAGGTCGATGACACCGGCACCATCCACATCCGCATGAAACGGGGGCACTGATGGATCCGGTCGAGCTGCAGGTCCTCACCGGGGCGCTGCACTCCATCTGCGAGGAGATGGGCGCGGTCCTCATCCGCTCGGCGCATTCGGCCAACATCAAGGAGCGCCGCGACGCCTCGACCGCGCTGTTCACGCCCGAGGGCGAGATGGTGATGCAGGCCGAGCACATCCCTGTCCACCTGGGGGCGATGCCCGCCGCGGTGGCCTCGGTGCTCGGCGAGGACCACGCCCCCGAACGCTCATGGATCCTCAACGACCCCTACCGGGGCGGCACCCACCTGCCCGACATCACGGTCATCACCCCCGTGTTCGCGGGGGATGACCTGATCGCCTTCGCCGCCAGCCGCGCCCACCACGCCGACGTCGGCGGCCCCACGCCCGGCTCCATGCCGGCCGACAGCCGGACCCTGGACGACGAGGGCGTGGTCATCGAGCCGCGCATCCTCGACGAGGACGCGATCGCCGAGCTGGCGGGCCAGATGCGCCGCCCCGACCAGCGGCGCGCCGACCTGCGGGCGCAGCTCGCCGCCGGACGCGTCGGGGCGCTGCGCCTCGGCCAACTGGCCGAGCGGGTGGGGGTGTCGGCGCTGCGCGAGGCCTACGCCGAGGTGCTCGACTACGCCGAGCGGCGCACCCGAGCGTGCCTGGCCGAGCTGGAGGACGGCGAGCGCCGGGCCGAGGACGTCCTGGAGGCCCGCGAGGGCGACCTGCGCGTCGTCCTGCGCGCCACGCTCTCCGGCGATGAGCTGACACTGGACTTCACCGGCACCGACGACCAGTACGACGGCAACCTCAATTGCCCGCTCGCGGTCACCCGGTCGGCCTGCTACTTCGCCGTCCGGGTGCTCTCGGATCCCGACATCCCGGCCAACGCCGGCGCCTACCGCCCCATCAAGGTCATCGCGCCCGAGGGCTGCCTGCTCAACGCCCGGTCACCGGCGGCGGTGGTCGGCGGCAACGTCGAGACCTCGTCGCGGGTGGCCGACGTCGTGTTGGCCGCCTTCGGCCAGGCGCTCGGACAGGGGACGATGAACAACGTCACCCTCGGCGACGACGACGTCACCTACTACGAGACGATCGGCGGCGGACAGGGCGCCTGCGCAGACGCCGACGGGCCCAGCGGCGTGCACGTGGCCATGAGCAACACGCTCAACACGCCGATCGAGGCGCTCGAGCTCGAGTTCCCGATGCGGATGGTGGAGTACTCGCTGCGCCGCGGCTCGGGAGGCGCCGGCCGCTTTCACGGCGGTGACGGCGTGGTCCGCGAGATCGAGGCCCTGGCGCCGCTGCACTACTCGCTCATCACCGAGCGACGCCGCCACGCGCCGCCCGGCGCCGACGGCGGCGAGCCCGGCGCGCCGGGGCGCAACCTGCTCGACGGCGAGGAGCTTGAGCCCAAGTCGATCGGGGAACTGGCCAAGGGCCAGCGGCTGAGGATCGAGACTCCGGGGGGCGGCGGTTTCGGCCGGGCGGGCTGACGCGCCAGGCACCGGGAAGGAAGATCCGCCCCCGTGGCGTACCATTTCCTGGGACCAGGCTGTAGCCACCGCGGCCTGGGGGCCTGGGAGCACCTCCCGGCCCACCCGAGGGAGATATACAGAAGCGTAGGTTCGGTCCGGATCGCGGAGCGCTGAAAGGCGCGATTTTGCAGCGAGGTTTTGCGATTTCGGGTTTGTCGCTTAGAATCCCCTCCGTCCTGACGCTGCCGTTGCAACGTAAAGGCTGCGCGCGCAGGGCTCTGACAAACCCAACCGTCTCCCCCTTTATTTTCCTATGCCGATTGCTTTCAAAGAATGGGCCGTGACTGTGCGGGCGCTCGCCGAAGGCGAGCAGCTTCTAACGCTCCGCAAAGGCGGCATCCGCGAGCCAGAAAAACATTTCAAGCTGGACTACGAGCGGTTCTTTCTGTATCCGACGTTTGATCACCAGCGTTCCGACCTGGTGCGCGAATCCCACCGCCCCGAGCTGTCTCGCGCGCTCGAGGAGGGTGTGTGGTCCGATGGCGAGCCGCATCCGCAGGCACTGCACCGCGGAGAGCCGCTCAACCAGCCCGACCGGGTACGCATCCGTGCCTGGGCTGAGGTCGCGGCACACTTCACGATCACCGATCGCCGTGCCGTCGACGCCCTGTCCCCGTTTTACGTGTGGACGCCCGACTACGCCGAGAAGCGGCTGGCCTGGAAGCGCCGGCACCCGCTCCACGTGGTCCTGCTGCGGACCTACCGGATTCCCCGTCCGGTGACCGTCAAGGTGCGCGAGGAGTACGGCGGCTGTCGTTCCTGGCTGGAGTTGACTCGGGATCTCCCGTTCGAGGGCACACCCGTGCTCTCCGACGAGGAGTTCGAGCGCGCGTCTGAGGAGATCACGTCGATCGCCTCCGACCGCCAGCCGGTCCTCGTCTGACGTCGTTTGGTTTCCGGAGTCGCCGGGTCCGCGGATCGCGCGGGCCCGGCGGGTCCGTGCCATGACGTGGGTCGAGTCGGTCTCGGCATCGTTCACGGCGCGCCATGACGCGACGGCGACCGACGACGCGCGCCAGGTGCTCCAATCGCTGGAGCGCACGCGGCGCTATCTGGAGGGGTACTTCCCGCGCACCCCGGGCGAGATCACCCTCGTCCTGCACGCCGGACCCGCCGGGCTGATCGCCTCCAACCCGACGATGCCGCTGGTCTGGCTGGCCACCGCCCCGGCGGCCCGGCGCTACGTCGTGGGCTGGGCCGGGCGCGGCGTCATCCACATGCTCGAGCCCGAACTGCTGCGCCGCCGGGCGTCCAGCGTTCCGGGCTCGGCGGAGATGCTCGAATATGGCGCCGCCTGCCTGTACGCGCGTCGGGTGATCATCGCCTCCAACAAGGACCTGGCGCGGGTGATGCCGGCGCTGCGCCTGCGCCGCGAGCTGCGCTGGGCATGGCTGCTGGAGGGCGCGGCGCGCTGGTTCGGCGGCCAGACCGCCCACGCCCGGCCCGCCATCGCCCGGCGTCTGCGCGAGGGCCGGCCGCCGAGCTTCCCGCCCGGTCCCCGCGACGCCGCCCTGCTCGGCGGGACGGTCATCGACCTGCTGGCGCGCGAGGAGGGCGCCCAGGCTGCGGCGCGCTTCGCCTGCCGACTGCACCGCCAGGGGCCAAGGGCGGCGCTGTCACAGGCGTTCGGTGGCCGCGCACTGGCGCACACCGAGGGGGCGTGGCGTTCGCATCTCTCGCGGCTGGCCAGCGCTCAGTGAACCGCCAGCGACAGCAGCCAGACGAGCAGGGCGCCGACGGCGAGCGCCACGAGCAGGCCGGCGAGCAGCCGCCGCGGGTCGACCGGACGGCCGGCCGCCTCCGGCTTGACCACGTCGGCCTGCAGCAGGACCTCGCGGGCGGTCTGCGCGCCCGAGATCGGCACCATCACGTCCCGCGGGCCGGCGGCGAGGAAATCGGGCACGTCAAACCCGGCGCTGCGGCGCAGCATGCTGGGGACCCCCTCCTCGAGCAGGAGGCCCTGGATGAACTCGCCCTCGGACTCGTTGCGCGCCCACGCCACCTTGACCAGTTCGCCCTCGGACAGCTGCGGCTTGACCTTGCGGATGCGCCGGTGGCGGTCTGACTCGAAGTCGGGCTCCTCGCCGGTGGCCTGCAGGACGAGGGGCAGCTTGCAGTCCGGGCAGAAGCGCTCACCGGCCGAGAACCGCGACGCGCATCGGGGGCAGACGAGCGTCGGCTCGTTCAGGATCCCCCGTTCGGTCATGGTCAGTGAATCTCTAACCCCGCGTCGGCAACCTCGCCGTCGCGGATCTCATACGTCCTGACCTCCGGCTCCCCGTTGGCCAGGCCGATGATGATCCAGAGCACTCCCGGCCAGTCCTTGGCGAAGTTGATGTCGGTCTGCGACGGATACGGCTCGCTACGCGTGTGCGAGTGATAGATCGCCCCGAGGTCCAGTCCCGCGTCCTCGATCTCGGTGTAGATGCGCAGCTGCTCCTGCGGATCGATGACGAAGCGGAAGCGGCTGGCCTCGGTGTTGGTCGTCCGGTAGACCGTGACCGCGTCACCGTCGCGGCGGGAGACGAGCCCGCAGCACTCGTTCGGGTTGTCAGCACGAGCGTGGGCGACCATGTCGTCGACGAGGGCCTGGGAGATGCGCATGGAGCTGCTCACTGTATCCCCTGAACCAGTCCGTACGGGACGGCCGTCCCCGGTGTCGACTTGGGCAGCGAGAGCCCGATCATCGCGTCGTGCTGAGCCTCGTTGGCCATGATCTGGCACGCGAGGCTGATGAGGTGTGGGTCGTTGAGCTTGGTCAGCGCGACGAAGTAGGCGCCGATCGTCACCTGCTCGAGCGTGAGCAGCAGATAGAGCGCGTCGCGCGAGCCCTTGAGCTGGCCCAGCCGGCCCCCGACGCCCCGGTGCGCGAGGTAGCGGTTGGCGGTCTTGACGCTGTCGGGTCCGGATGGGATCGCTCCCCCCGCGCCTTGAGCTGCATCTCGAGCGCGTCGACATGCGCCTCCTCATGACCCTCGAACGGCGCCAGCGTGCGGTGCGCTCGCGGCCCCAGGATCGATGAGCCCAGCACGTGCCGGTAGCAGTAGAGCAGCAGCAACTCCAGGCGAATGAGCCGCTGGAGGCGGTCTGTCTCCGAGAACGGAGGCTGGCCGGCGGTGGAGGTCGCCGCGACGGCGGCGGCGGGCAGCGCCAGCAGGCCGGCCGCGCCCGCGGCGCCCGCGCTCAGCAGTTCGCGCCGGGTGGGCACGCCGCGGCTCATGCCGATCCCGTGACGAACGGCCCCGGTACGGGGTCCTGGCCCTGGGCGACGCGGACCATCGTCAGGTGCTGGGCGTCCACGGTGAGGATCGAGGCGACCGCGGCGCGCACCGGCGCCGGCGACAGCCGGGGGATCCACTCCAGATAGCTGGAGATCTGCAGCGCCTCCAGCGAGTGCAGGACGGCCAGCGCCGACGGCCCGTCGGTGGCGTGCCCGAGGGGGTAGCTGTCCGCGCGGGGTGGCGCCTTGCCCCCCGCGGCCTTGATCAGCGAGACCAGCTCGCCGGTGTGCTCGAGCTCCTCGTTGAGGAACTCCCGGAAGGCCTTGCGCTGAGGGTGAGTCAGCAGCGGGATGCAGGCGATGTAGGCGGCCACGGTGCGACGCTCGAGGTCGAGCGCGTGTGTCAGGATCTCGATGTCCTGCCGGCGGACCGGCGCGGAGGTCTTCTTGACCGCCTTCTTGCCGGTGTCGCCAGATCCGCAGCCGGCCAGCGCCAGCGCCCCGCCGGCGAGCGCCGTGCCGGTGCCCGTCAAGAGCGCGCGCCGAGAGGACGCGCGGCCGTCCCTCACCACCAGACGGTGGAGTCCAGGTTCTCGATCTCTTGCACCGGACGCGTGTAGATCCCCGACGACAGGTACTTCCAACCGTCGTCACACACGATGAAGACGACGTTGCCCTCGTCCAGCTCGTTGGCGATCCGGACCGCGACGCGTGCGATGGCGCCCGAGGACACCCCGGCGAAGAGCCGCTCCTCGTCGAGCAGCTTGCGCGTCCAGACGATCGCGTCGTGGTTGGTGACGAAGATCTTGCGATCCAGGAGCGCGAGGTCGATGATCGGCGGGATGAAGCCGTCGTCCAGGGAGCGCAGCCCCTGCACGGGCTCGCCCTGCATGGGCTCGGCGGCGACGATCTTGACGCCGTCGCCCAGCTCCTCCTTGAGGCGCCGGCCGTTGCCCATCAGCGTCCCGCCGGTTCCCAGTCCGGCCACGAAGGCGGTGACCTCATCAAGCTCCTCGAGGATCTCCAGCGCCGTGCCGTTGTAGTGCGCGTCGGGATTCGCCTGGTTGCCGTACTGGTAGGGCATGTAGTACGAGGCGTCCTTCTGAGCCATGTCCAGCGCCTTCTCCACCGCTCCGTTGGAGCCCTTGGAGCCCTCGGAGTAGACGATC
Source organism: uncultured Actinomycetota bacterium (assembly GCA_963758035.1). GTDB lineage: Bacteria > Actinomycetota > Thermoleophilia > Solirubrobacterales > Solirubrobacteraceae > Palsa-465. The sequence goes on along the minus strand of CAVWTW010000006.1, from coordinate 365,668 downwards.
TCGGCCCCGTACATCTGCAGGAGCTGCGTGCGCTCCGGAGTGACGTTCTCGGGCATGACGACCTTCAGGTTGTAGCCCTTGCGCCCGCAGATCATCGCCAGCGAGATGCCGGTGTTGCCGGACGTCGGCTCGAGGATGGTCTGCCCGGGCCGGATGAGGCCCTTGTCCTCGGCGTCCTCGATCAGCGCCCGCGCGACGCGGTCCTTGACCGAGCCCGTGGGGTTGCGGCTCTCCAGCTTGGCCCAGATCCTGACGCCCGGCTTGGGGCTCAGGCGCTTGAGCTCGATCAGCGGCGTGTGCCCGATCGACTGGACGATGTCGCCGTAGCGCCCCCCGCAGGGCTTGTTCTGCAAGCTCTCGGCGGCCATTGCTTCACGAAGTATAGCGATGATCGGGGGATCGCTCAGCGCTCCTTGAAGACGTGCCAGACGCCGCCGAAGTTCCTGATGCCCTCACCCTCGGCCTTGCCACGCCGGCCCGCATCCTCGACGAAGGTGTAGACGGGATGACCGTCGAGCGTCACCTGGCGGTACCCCTTGCGCTGCACCGTGCCCAGCTTGCCGGTCACCCCGGCGGCCTCGATCAGCTTGCCCGAGGCCTTGACCGGGGGCCATACCCCGAGGCACGCCGACGACTTGCAGACCAGGTGGTGGGCGCTCTCGGGCGCCAGCTCATAGACCGTCACCCCGCGGGAGTTGACGGCCACGGCCTGCTTGTGGCCCTTGACCTCGGCGGTGCCGATCCCCACGATGGCGGCCTGGGCCACGGCGACAGCGGCCAGGGCCAGCATCCCGACCGCGGCGACCATCGCCGCTCGTCTCCAGCGAATTGTCATTCCCGACTCCGATCCTCGAGTGTGACTGCGTGTCCACTCAAGGACGCCGGGCTCCGGCAAGCCTTCCCGGGCGGGCGGGGGCGGGTGGGCGGGGACGGGTGGGCCGGGGCGGGTGGGCCGGGGCGGGTGGGCCGGGGCGGCGGCGCTGAGGTCAGTCGGCCCCGCCGGCCATGGCCGGCAGGATGACCAGCGTGTCGGTGTCGCCGACGGCGGTGTCCAGGCCGTCGAGCACGCGCACGTCCTCGTCGTTGAGATAGACGTTGACGTAGCGGTTGAGCCCGCCGTCTGCGGCGAACAGCTGGGTCTGGGTCTCGGGGTGCTCGTCGGCGACGGAGCGCAGGATCTCCCCGACCGAGGAGCCCTCCGCGCTCAGCTCCTTCTCCCCGCCGACGGCGGGGCGGAGCACGGGTGGAATACGAATGGTGGCCATGCGCGTGAGCCTATCTAGTGAGCGCCGGCGCAGAACGCCTCGTAGTCGGGGAACACGCCCATCTCGTCGTCGGAGATGGCCTCGGGGTGCCGCGAGCAGATGGGGCACTCGGGGTCGCGCCGGATCTTGACCTCGTTGATCGTCGCCGCCAGCGCGTCGTAGAGCAGCAGCCGCCCGATGGCCGGGTCGCCCTCGCCGAGGATGAGCTTGATGACCTCGGTCGCCTGGAGCAGGCCCATCGTTCCGGGCAGCACACCCAGCACGCCGTTGGCCCCACACGACGGCGCCAGCTCGGCCGGCGGCGGCGTCGGGAACAGGCAGCGGTAGCACGGGCCGTCGTAGGGCTTGAACACCGACAGCTGCCCCTCGAAGCCCAGGATGGCCGCCGACACGACGGGGATCTGGAGACGCACCGAGGCGTCGTTGAGGAGGTAGCGCGTCGGGAAGTTGTCCAGCCCGTCGACGACGATGTCGTAGCCGGGCAGGATGTCCATGATGTTGTCGGGGCCCAGGCGCACCGGGTACTTCTTGACCTGGACGTCGGGGTTGAGCGCCGTGATCGTCTCCTCGGCGGAGTCGACCTTGGGAACCCCGACACGGTTGGAGTTGTGGATGACCTGGCGCTGCAGGTTGGAGAGGTCGACGGTGTCGTCGTCGACGATGCCGAGCGTGCCGACCCCGGCGGCGGCCAGATACAGCGCCGATGGCGAGCCCAGCCCACCCGCGCCCAGCAGCAGCACCTTGGCGTCCAGCAGCTTCTGCTGGCCCTCGGCCCCGACCTCGGGAAGCAGGAGGTGGCGGCTGTAGCGGTCGCGCTGCTCGGCGGTGAGCGTGCGGGGCGTCTCGACGTCGTAGCCGCGGTCCTTCCACAGCGTGAACCCGCCGGTCATGGACTCGACGTGCTCGTATCCGAGGTCGTCGAGCATGGTGCGTGCCGCCCACGCGGAGCGGTTGCCCGACTGGCAGTAGAGGATGACGTGCTGGGAGCGGTCGGGCGCGGCGCCCTCGATCCGGGACTCCAGGTAGGACTTGGGCACGTGCTTGGCGCCGGGGATGTGGCCGGTGCCCCACTCCTCGGGCTCGCGCACGTCGACGATGAGCGCGCCGTTGGAGGACTGCTCACGCACGAGCGCGGGGTCGACTTCGTCGATCCTGCTCTTGATCTGGCGGAGGACTTCGGCTCCAGACGGGCTCATCGTGTCAAACTCCTCAAAGGCAGTATGGATTCCAATACTTCACGGAGTATAGCGCCGCGGGAGCCGCCCGTCCGGGCGTCTGGGGTCAGTCCGGAATCGCCGCCGTAGCAGGGAATCCCCGGCGCTTGTACTCATCGTAACGAGCGCGCCAACTCTCCGGCTTCCACGGCCGCTCGGGGGTCTCCCCGGAGACCACCCTGTCCAACATATCCAGGCAGTCGTCCCATCCCGCGGAGTCGCGAGCGGCCTTGTCGGCGCTGTCGAGCACCACGCTGAAGGCGAGGCGGCACGCGGCGCCGCTGTCGCGCTCCTCGAGCTCGAAGGCGAGCAGGTCATCGCCCCAGGTGAAGCTCAGCCGAAGCGGCGGGCTGACCTCGCGAAAGGACCCGCTCATGGGCGCTATCGGGTGATCGGTGAAGCGGAACGTGATCGGCGCGCCGGCCCGCAACTCGTCGAACTCGACCGTCGTGGGGAACCACTTGGCGAGGCGAGCCGGGTCGGTGATCGCGTCCCAGACCTGTGCGGTCGTGTGCGGGAAGGTGCGCTCGAAGCGGACGACCGGGCTGCCGTCGATCTGCTCGTAGGTGCCGGTGGCGGTGGGCATGTGTCGTCAGTCCTCTCGGTTGGAGTCGGTAGCGGTCGCGGTCTCGTCGAGGTGCGCGCCCAGGGCGTCCAGGTGCCGGTCCCAGAAGCGCCGGTAGGGCGCCAGCCAGTCGTCGAGCTCTGACAGCGGGGCCGGATCGAGCTCGTAGACCCGCCGCTGGCCGTTGACGCGGGAGCGCACGAGGCCCGCCTGGCGCAGCGCGCGCAGGTGCTTGGACGTCCCGGGCTGACTGAGCCCGAGCTCGGTGGTGAGCTCGCCGACGTCGCGGGGCCGGGTCCTGAGGAGGTCCAGTACCCGTCGGCGGTGCGGATCGTTCAGGGCGCCCCATGGGACCGTAGATGCCATTCCAGAAATATAACTGATTGGTGATGTGCGCGATGTTGCCAGCCATGTGAGCAAAATCGCGCACGCCGCGTCTCTAGCATCGAGCGCCCGCCGCCATGCGCCCCCCCGTCGACCACATCGAGGCTCCGGCCTTCCCCTCGCGCCTGCCGTGGATCAACGTGTCGGCGCTGCGCATGGACCAGCAGCGCGGCCGCCCGGTCCTGATCGAGTTCTGGGATTTCTGCCGTCCCAACTCGATGCGCACGCTGCCCTACGTCCGAGGCTGGCACGAGCGCTACGAGCCCGACGGGCTACGCGTCATCGGCGTGCACTCCTCGGGGTTCCCCCCTTCGGTGGAGGCCGAAGCGGTGAAGGACGCCGTGGCGCGGCTTGAAATCGCGCACCCCGTGGTGGTCGACACCGACCTTCAGATCTGGCAGGAGTACGGCAACCTCGGCTGGCCGGCGCGCTACCTGTTCAACCCGGAGGGGCGACTGTTTGACTTCCACTACGGCGAGGGCGGCTATGACGAGACCGAGGCCGCCATCCAGGAGCTGCTGGGCGTGAAGCGCCCGCCGCCGGAGCCCCTGCGCCCCGAGGACGCCCCCGGGGCGGTGCTCGTCGCCCAGAGTGAGGACGTCGAGGGGCTCTGGAGCGGCCCCTATGAGGCGGGCGGCGTGTGGGCGGTCCTGGAGGGTCAGGGCACCGTGACGGCCAATGGCCAGACGACGGCCGTCGACCATCCGGGCGCCTACGAGCTCATCTCCCACCCGGTGAGCACCGCCGGCGTGCTCGCCCTCGAGGTCTCAGGCGGCGTGACCTGCCACGCCGTCTGCTTCACCCCAGGTCTGGCTGGTCCGGATCGAGCAGATTGACCAGGCGGGGCGGGCCGTCGTCGTCGACGATGACGCAGAAGCCCATCCGGTAGGGGCTCTGCGACGCATCGGGGCCCATGAACGCCGCCTCGTCGACCCAGCAGCCGCTGTTGATGAGCCGGCTGCCGCCCGCGGTGACCCACTCGGCCGCGTCGTTGCCGGGCAGCGGGCCGGCCCGATGGGTGTGGCCGAAGATGACGTAGGCGGCGCTCACCCCCAGCCGAGAGCAGACCTCGCTCATCCCCCGCAGCCCCGAGCGTCGCAGCGCGGGACCGGAGACCTCGGCCCGCAGCGGCCCCAGGCCCGCCCGGTTGAGCGCCGCGATCACCAGGGGATAGGCCGCCGCGATCGCCCGTCCGCGGATCCCGCGGCCTCCCCGCGGCCCCGTCAGGGCCTGCCAGCCCCGCACCGACCCGCTCTGCAGCCCACGTCCCCGCCCCGGTGCCGCGCCCTGGGCCACCGCGTGCAGCCATGCGTAGATGGGCGTGAGGATCGCCTCGTAGTCCTCGGCGGCGGCGGGAGGTGGGTGGAGGGGCGGATGGAGGGATGGGTGGGGTGCGCTTCCCGGTGTGCTGACGACGCGCCGCATCACCCCCGCGCCCAGGCGCTCGATGCTCGGCACGGTCATGTGCACGTCGAGGTAGTGGCCGTGGCTGGCCCACACGTCGCTCCGGAGCCACACCCCCGGATAGGCCGCGCGGACCCGCGCGGGCGCGAGCATCGCCGCCAGGGCCTGGAGCGGGTCCCCGGCGCGCCAGTCGACCACCGTCTCGGGATCCAGCGCGGGCGCCGGGCCGGCGCCGGCCCGGCGCTGGCTCCACGCGTGCACCAGGTAGTGGTCGTGGTTGCCGGCGAGCAGGACGACCTCGCCCTCGGGGCCGAGCGCGCCGCCGATCTCGCCCAGCGGCTCGCGGGCGGCGCCCAGCGCCTCGTACAGCGGCCCGTGGCGCAGCTCCAGCACGTCGCCGAGCAGCACGAGGCGATCACAGTCACTCAGCGCCGCCAACAATGGGGCCCGCCGGCGGCGGTCGCGCAGCACGTCGGTGCCGGCGTGGGTGCCGAGGTGCAGATCGGAGACGACCAGCGTGCGCAGCGCGGACCGCCCCCGGTCCTGAGCGCTTAGGCCGCGGCGGCCGGAGCCTGGCGGATCGTCTTGGGGAGCATGAAGCGCACGTCCTCGCGGACGACCTCGAGCTCGCGCACGTCGGCGGTGCCGCGGTCGCGGAAGAACTGCACCAGGCGCTGCACCAGCTCCTCAGGGGCCGAGGCGCCGGAGGTGATCCCGACGACACGCTTGCCCTCCAGCCACTCCTCCCGGACCTGACTCTCGTTGTCGATGAGGTAGCTGTCGGCGCCGAGCTCGCGGGCCACCTCGACCAGCCGGTTGGAGTTGGACGAGTTGCCCGAGCCGATCACCAGCACCAGGTCCGCCTGCTGGGCCAGCTGCTTGACGGCCGCCTGGCGGTTGGTGGTGGCGTAACAGATGTCGTCGGTGCGCGGCCCCACGATCGCCGGAAACCGCTCACGCAGGCGGGTGATGATGGCGCGGGTCTCGTCGACCGACAGGGTCGTCTGGGAGATGTAGGCGACCTTCTCGGGGTCGTCGACCTCGAGCGTGTCAACCCCGGCCTCGTCCTCGATGAGGATGATGTGCTCGGGCGCCTCGCCCATCGTGCCCTCGACCTCCTCATGGCCGGCGTGGCCGATGAGCACGATCGTGTACCCGTCCGCCGCGAACTTGAGCGCCTCCCGGTGCACCTTGGTGACCAGCGGGCAGGTCGCGTCGATGGTCTGCAGGCGCCGCGCCTGGGCGTTGGCGTGGACGTCGGGCGCCACGCCGTGCGCCGAGAACACCACAGTGGCGCCCTCGGGCACCTCGGTCTCGTTCTCGACGAACACCGCCCCGCGGTCGCGCAACTGCTCCACCACATGCTTGTTGTGGACGATCTCCTTGCGGACGTAGACCGGTGCGTCGTAGAGCTCGAGCGCGCGCTCGACCGTCTGCACGGCACGGTCGACGCCGGCGCAGTAGCCGCGCGGCGCTGCGAGCAGCAGCGTGTCTGGGACGTGTCCCACCGGCCGCAGTCTAGAACGCCGGATCGACGACGGCGCCCGGGCACGGCCCGAGCGCGGTCAGTCGTTGGCGGTGACCGCGTCCAGGAGGTCGGCGAACTGCCGGCGGGCCGCCTCGCGGCGCGCCGGGATGAACTCCGAGGGGACCTCGTCGGCCGGGGCCTCGTAGGTGCGGAGCACCTGGCGCGCGACCGACGCGCGATGGACCTCGTCGGGGCCGTCGTAGATGCGGGCGGCGCGGGCGAAGCGGTACATCGCCTCCAGTGGGAGGTCGGTCGAGTAGCCGAGGCCTCCGTGGGCCTGCAGGGCGCGGTCCACGACGTCGTGCAGGACCTTGGCGCCGTAGAACTTGATCAGCGCGATGTCCTTGCGGGCCGCCATCACCCCCTGGGTGTCCATCTTCCAGGCCGCGTGCAGCGTCATGAGCCGGGCCGCGGTCATCTCGGCCTCGGAGTCGGCGATCCAGTTCTGGATCGTGCCGTGCTGGCCCAGCGTCGAGCCGTGGGCGTAGCGGTACAGCGACCGCTCGCACAGCATGTCGAAGGCGCGCCGAGCCACCCCCAGCCACCGCATGCAGTGGTGGATACGGCCGGGATACAGGCGCTGCTGAGCGATCAGGAACCCCGCGCCCTCGGCGCCGAGCAGGGCCGAGCCCGGGACCCGGACGTCCTCGTAGCGGATCTCGGCGTGGTTGCCGTAGCGCCCGAAGCTCTCGTAGGGGTGCTCCATGGTGGCGACGTCGCGGATGATGTCCACGCCGGGGGTGTCGGTTTCCACGACGAACATCGAGGCGCGATTGTGCGGACGCGCATCGGGGTCGGTGACCGCCATCACGATGAGGAAGTCAGCGATCGAGCCGTTGGAGGTGAACCATTTGTGGCCGTTGATCACCCAGTCGTCGCCGTCGCGCACCGCTCGGGTCTTGAGCAGCGTCGGGTCAGAGCCGGCGCTGTCGGGCTCGGTCATGGAGAAGCCGGACTTCAGGTCGCCGGCCAGCAGCGGGTGCAGGTAACGGTCCTTCTGCTCCGGGGTCCCCGCCATGGCCAGGACCTCGGAGTTGCCCGAGTCCGGCGCAGCGTTGCCGAACATGAGCGGCGCGATCGGGCTGGAGCCGAGGATCTCGTGCATGAGACCGAGCTTCACCTGCCCGAAACCCTGACCGCCCAGCTCGGGATCGAGGTGCGCGGCCCACAGGCCCTGCTCCTTGACCTGCTCCTGAAGGGGCTTGGCGGCGCGGCGCAGGCCTTCCCAGCCAAGCTCGTCGAGGAGCGTCTCCAGCGGCCATACGTACTCGCGCACGAAGCCGCGCATCCACTCGAGCTTGGCCGCGAACTCGGGTTCTGTGGAGAAATCCCAGGGCATCGGCGGGTCGACTCACACGCTACTGCACGGAGCTACCTTCGGGTAGGCTTGGTGCTCGGAGTCAGCCTTCTCACGAGCAGGGATCTTGCCTCAGCAGCACCTCGACCGCCTCACCTCGATCGACGCATCGTTCCTGCATCAGGAGGGGCGCGCGTCGCACATGCACATCGGCGGGGTGCTCATCTTCGAAGGCCCGGCTCCGGCGTTCGAGGACTTCCTGGAGCACGTCCGCGGGCGTCTGCACCTGGTGCCGCGCTATCGGCAGAAGCTGGCCACGCCGCCGCTGGAGACCGGGCGGCCGCTGTGGGTCGACGATCCGGACTTCAACCTCGAATACCACGTGCGCCATACGGCACTCCCCCCGCCGGGCTCCGAGGAGCAGCTGTTCCTCCTGGCGTCGCGGATCGCCTCCCAGCAGCTGGACCGCTCCAAGCCGTTGTGGGAGAACTGGCTGGTCGAGGGGCTCGAGGGCGACCGCTTCGCGCTCATCTCCAAGACCCACCACGCGCTGGTGGACGGCATCTCCGGGGTGGACCTCGCGTCGGTGCTGTTCGACGCCAAGCGCGAACCCGATGCCGACGGGACCGATCTCGAGCCCTGGCGCCCCGAGTCCGAGCCGTCCTCCGCGCAGCTGGTCCTGGCCGGTGCGCGCGGCGCGGTCACCACCACGGCGTCACTGGTCACGCGCACGGTCGTTGCCGCCACCCGGCCGGCGACCTCCCTGCAGCTGGCCCGTGACGTCATGGAGGGATTGGGCGAGCTGGTGTGGGCCGGCCTGAACCCGGCGCCGGAGACGCCCCTCAACGTCCCGATCGGCCCTCATCGCCGCTACGCCGTGGTCCGCCAGCAGCTCGCTGACTACAAGGAGATCAAGGACGCGCTCGGCGGCACCGTCAACGACGTCGTGCTCTCCGTCGTCTCCGGCGCGCTGGGCCAGTGGCTGCGTGCGCGCGGCGTGCGCACCGAGGGCCTGGAGATGCGCGCGCTGGTGCCGGTGTCGGTGCGCACCGACGCGCAGCGCGGCTCGCTGGGCAATCAGCTCACGGCGATGCGCGCACCGCTGCCCGTCTACATCGAGGACCCGGTCTCCCGGCTGCGCTTCATCCGCGCCGCCATGGACGGCCTCAAGGAGTCAAAGCAGGCGGTCGGCGCCGCCACCCTGGCGGCGGTCAACAGCCTGGCCCCGCCGACGATCCTGGCCCAGGCGAGCCGGCTGAACTTCTCCACCCGCCTGTTCAACCTCCTGGTGACCAACATCCCGGGCCCCCAGCTGCCGCTCTACGTGCTGGGGCGCGAGCTGCTGGACCTGTTCCCGGTCGCGTTCCTGCCCGAGGACCACGCCCTGGCCGTCGCGATCATGTCCTACAACGGGGGCCTGGACTACGGCCTGCTGGGCGATTACGACGCCCTGCCCGATATCGACGTCGTCGCCGACGGGATCGAGGCGTCGCTGGCCGAGCTGCTCGCCGCCGCCCGCGGCCGGAGCCGGCGGGGTGGGCGGGGTGGCCCGGACACGGTCCCGTCCAACGGGAAGGGGACGCCCCTGGCCGACACCCCGGCGGTCAAGGACGGCGAGCCCGCCCCGATCATCCCCGCCGACCATGCCCGCCACGCCAAGCGCGGGCCGTCGGCGGACATGCGTGCCAAGCGCGAGCGGGGCTCACGTCCTGCCCGCAAGCGAACCTCGGACTGAGTGGCGTGTCTGGGGCAAGCGGATGCTGGATGCGCGATGGCTGGGCGCGGATGGCGGCGGGCGATGGCCCAAGACGTACTGGTGGTCCGGCGGGGGTCATCGCCCCCCACCAGGCGCGTCCAGACGCGCGCAGACAGCGTGCGAATGTCCCAGACACGACACCCTAAGGAGCCCCAGTGGAAGACGACATCCTGATCAAGCCGGGGGAGATCGCCTTCCACCTGGAATTGACCGCGGCCCAGCTCAAGATCGTCCACACCGCGCTGAAGTCGCTGGTCGACGACCTCGGACGCCAGGAGCGTGACGTGCGCGACGTGGCGCTGGCCGTGCTGGCCAAGCTCCCCGGCGAGCACGACATCCGCGCCATCGACCTCAACCGCGAGCTGCACCCTCCGATGTGAACGACGCCGCCGGGGACGGCGGCGGGCGTCACCCGAGGGGGCCGGAACGCGTCAGAACCCCAGCGCGAACTTGGCGTCCTCGCTCATGAGCTCGGGCGTCCACGGCGGGGTGAACGTCATCGTCGACGAGACGTCCTGCACCCCGTCGAGCTCGGACACGAACTCCTCGATCTGCTCGGAGACCTGGGGCCCGATCGGGCAGCCCGGGGAGGTGAGCGTGTAGGTGACCTGAACCGAGCCGCCGTCGACGGCCACCTCGTAGATGAGGCCGAGCTCGACGAAATCCAGGCCCAGCTCCGGGTCGATCACCTCGCGCAGGGCATCGGTCACTTCATCCACTGTTGCCATGGGCATCAGTCTAGTCACGCGCGTGGACTTGCCGATTTGAGCGGATTGCGGCCAATACGATGACATTTGATAGATCGGCTGGACAAGGACCGGCTGATTTGAGTAGGTTTCCGGGATCGTCGTCTTTGATGACACACCGCCCGTACTGCGCTGCGCCGGCGACGAGGACCGCACGACGCAGGGCTGCCGCCGCCGGGCACTGATCAGGGCTATCCGCGCGCAGAAGGACGTGCGCGTCGACCTCTCCGAGCTGGTGTTCGCGGACGCGTCGCTGATGCTCGACCTGGTCATGCTGGCGCGGCGCCTGCGCGTCCACGGGTGCGGCGTCCGGCTGTGCGGCCCGCAGCCGCAGATCCGGACCTTGATCGAGTTCGTCGGCCTCCACAAGCTTCCCGGCGTCAAGCTGGAGCTCGAGGGTCCGGCCGCCGCGCTGGCGACCTAGACCATCTGGTCGGACCGGACGCGGCCGAGTTCCGCGGGCGGACGCGGGCGATCACGTCCGGCCAGGCCGCTACGCGCGCCCGCGCGATGTCGTCCGGCCCCATCCCTACCTTTCGCGGCAATCGCATCCCCTAGCCGGAGCTGCAATGACCCTCTGCTTCATAGAACCTCAGAACGCGATCCGCGTGATTGCCGACTCCGTCGGCCGCGAAGCGCGTCGTCAGATCCTGGGCGAGGTGGTCCGGGCGTGGGTCGACGAGATCCCGGAGAGCGAGCTGGAGTCACATTACGCCAAGGCCGTCGCCGACCTCGACGAGCACGACCTGTCGCTGCTGGCGGCGTGGCACGTCTCGCTGGAGGTGGGACATCCGCTGCCCAGCAAGGAGTTCCTGGTCAACGTGTTCCCCTCGCTGGGCGAGAACCGGCGCGAGGCGCTGAAGATCGCCGCCGGGTTCCGGGGCGAGGAGGCCTTCGAGGCCGGCGTCGGCGAGGAACAGGCGTTCGACACGGTGCTGCCGTGGCTGTCGGACGAGCGCTGCCGGTCGCTGGCGGCCGAATGCCTGGAGCTGTACTGCTGGGACCGGCTGGGCGCGGAGAACTGATCAGCCGACGGTCACCAGTGCCGCGCTCGCGCGCGGGATCGAGAGGGTGACCCGGCCTCGCGCGACCGTGGCCGGCGCGACCTCGGCGGGGCGAAGCGACCCGGTCCGCGTCTCGGCGCCGTAGCTGCGTGCGCCGAGCGTCACGCCGGTCTTGGCGGCCGCGCCCGGGGCGAGCAGGCGCTCGACGGTGGCGGTGCTCCCCGCGCCCGATGGCAGTCTCACGGTCACCGTCTTGCGCTGCGTCTGGCTCTTGTTGATGACGACGACACGCACCCGGTGGTCGGGCGCCCGCGTCGCCCAGACGCTCAGGCCGGAGTCGGCTCCGCGGCGCGAGACCGACAGCAGCCGCGCGCCCGGGGGCGCCGCCTGCGCGAACAACCGGAGCCCGTAGTAGATCGGTCGCACCTGGGCCTGCCAGCGGCCGTCGTGCCGACTGAAGGCGAACAGCTCATAGGGGGTGTCGGGCAGCGTGTGCAGGTTGACCCCGTCCACCCCCGCCCGCGCCAGGCTGAACAGCGCGTCGGTGGCCCACAGCGCGCTGGCGAAGGTGTCCGAGACCCCGGCCTTGCCACGGCACGCCACCGAGTTGAGCTCATCGAGGCGGAGCTGACGACCCTGGGCGTGCGCCAGCGCGATCCAGCGCTTGAGGCTGTCGGCCAGCGTCACGGTGGAGTAGCCGGAGAGCAGGTGGGCGATCGTCGGGAACTGGGGCGAACTCGGCGGGACGTAGCAGTTGCGCAGGGGGTAGCGGTGGACGGTCATCGTCGTCAGCCGCGGCTGGCGACGCAGCAGGTCCGAGACGACGTTGACCCAGGAGCCCCGGCCGGGGGTCGGCCCGGCCGCGAGCGCCGGTCCGGCCAGTTTCAGCGGCAGCGTCCGCCTGGCCATGGCCTGAAACTGCGAACGGAACTGCGGATAGCCGAAGCTCCGCGGCCGCGCATGGACCGGCGCGCCGGACGCCGTGTGGTAGACGGTGATCTTGTGGTAGATATTGGGCTCGTTGCCGATCTCCACGGCCTCGATGGCGTTCTGGGGCAGCGCGGCGACGTAGTCGCGCAGTTCGGCGGCGTCCAGCGCCGGATCGTCGGCCGCCAGGTTCAGGCCCATGATCATCCGCGCGCCCGTGGCCCTGGCCAGCGCGCCCGTCGTCGCCATCCAGCCGGGGGTCAGGCGGTAGCCCGTGTAGGGCAGGGGCTTGACGCCCGGCGCGGTCACATAGGACACATCCGTGCTGTTGCCGCCGATGCGCAGCACCGGCGCCTGGCCGGGAGTGAGGTTGCGGATGAGCGCCACCAACACCGGGTTGACCTGCGCCGGGTCCGATCCGGTGTAGGCGCGCACGCCCTGGAACTCGAACGAGAAGCCGAGGAACCCCGAGGGGATCGGCGCACCGACCGCCCTGCGCCCGATCGAGACCGAGACCGCCGGATCGCCGCGATGCGGAGGATCGGCAGGCAGGCTGGGCGTCGCGGTGCTGGCCAGCCGGGCGGGCTTGGGGGCCCCGGGCGACCGCGACGAGCCGGAGAGCAGGATCGCCCCGATCACAGCGGCAGCGCAGAGCAGCGCCGCCGCCCCGCCGGCCGCCCACGTGGACCGCCGGCTCACCGGGTGAGAGCCGCCTCGGTGTCGGCGATCGCCTGCTCGGTCCGCTGAAACCACACCGCGTCGATCCCCACCGCGCGCGCCCCCGCGCAGTTGGCCTCGATGTCGTCGATGAGCAGCGCCGAGCCGGCGTCCACCCCGAGCGCCTCGAGGGTCAGCTCGTAGATGCGCGCCTCGGGCTTGCGGGTGCCGACGAAGGCCGAGTCCACGACGACGTCGAAGATCTCATCCACGGGCAGCATCGCGCGCCACCGGTGCTCCCACTCGCGCACGTTGTTGGTGCAGATGGCCAGCTTGTAACCGCGCTCGCCCAGCTCGCGCATGTAGCCGATCATGGGCTCGTTGGGCGTCAGGTGCGCGAAGTAGCGCTCGCCGAAGCTGCCCATGTCGATCGTCTCACCCAGCTGCTCGGAGAGCTGCGCGCCGACCTGGGCGAGGAAGTCGGCCTCGCCCAGCCGGCCGGTCTCCAGCTCGAACAGCGGGTTGACGCCCAGGCGGGCGCCGATCGCGGCCATCGCCTTGCCGAGCTCCGCCAGGGGGACCCCGGAGGTGTCCTGGAAGGCCTGGAAAGAGCCCTCGAGCGGGGAGGTGAGCACGCCCCCGAAGTCGCTGATGATCGCCCCCACCCGCTGCCCGGGGTGCGTCTCGGCGGTGCTCGCCACCATCTAGAACGTGGCGAGCACGTACACGCCGGTTCCCTCGCGCCCCCGGCTGTGACATCGCAGCGGGATCACCCGCAGCTCCGTCCCCTCGGCGGACAGGATGGCGCCGTCGCCGGCCGCCTCCCCCGCCACGCGGCGCGGAAACTCGTTGTCGCCCTCGCCGATCCACAGCTCGAGGTTGGTGCGCGACGGCAGGCCCGACTCGGTATAGGTCGTCGACAGGCGGGGATCGTCCACCGGCACCCAGCCCTCCGGATCGAACAGCGTCGCGGCGACGAGGTCGGACTCGTGGCCGACCGCCTCGGCGGCGCGCAGCGCCAGCAGCATGAATGCCTCGTTCTGGTCAAACCAGCCCGAGACCATGCGCGCCGAGCCCAGTGATCCGGCGTCAACCCCATCCACCACGCACCGGGTGCCAACGCAGTCGATGTCGTGGGGGGCGCCGTCGACGGTCACGGTGCCGCGGACGCGGCAGAGCTCATCGCATCCGCTGAGGTCAGCCCCCGAGTCCTCGGGCTCATCGGGTTCCATCTCCTCAGCCTCCCCGCCGGGGGCGACGTGGAGGTCCACCCCCTCGCCGGTCAGCTTCCACCCCACCCCTTCCGCGCTCCAGCCCTCCGCCGACAGCGCGGTCGACCACGTCGCCCCCGACGCGTCGCCCAGCACCAGCACCGGGAGGGCGGCGTGCAGCGCCGCACCCCAGATCCCACCCTGGACGTCGCCGAAGGCCAGCGTGCGCAGGTGGTTGGAGGCAGCGAGGCTCATCCGTGCAGCTGTGGACGGTCGAGGTCGGTTGCGGTCGAGTCGACGTCGTAGTCAAAGCGGGGCGCTCGGGAGAACCGGGTGGCGGCGCCCACCAGGCGGCTCTGGAAGTTGCGCGTGACTGCCCCGCGCGCGACCGAACGGGTCGGCGCCAGGAGGAGCAGGAGCCCCACCCCATCGCTGATGAAGCCGGGGACGATGAGCAGGATCCCGCCGAGGAGCCCGAGCGCGCCGTCGATCGCCTCACGGCCCGGAGGCCGGGATGGGTGCGGCTGAGCCACGGCCGCGGTGAGCCGCCGCCAGGCCGCGCGGCCCTCCGCCTTGGTCAGCCACATCCCGACCGGCCAGCCGGCCAGGAGCAGGATCACCGTGAGCAGGACCCCGATGGCCTCGGCGACCTTGATGGCGACGAACAGCTCGGCGATGGGCCAGAGGATGAGGAGCAGGAGGGCGAGCATCTGTGCGTAAGGCTAGATGCTTAAAGGTAAGCGGCGCGTCAGAGTCCCAGCGCGGCCAGCGCCGGGCCCAGCAGCGCCGGGTCGGGCTCGGTACTCGGGTCGATGCCCATCCCCGCCCGCGACCCTTGCTCCCAGTTGAACAGGCCGAGGTCCAGCGCGTCCAGGGGCAGCTCGCAGGCGGCCGCCAGGTCCGCGGCGCGCCGCTCGAGCAGCATCGTGTCGCCGATCCCCAGCACGCGCTTGGCGGCGACGGTCACCTGGTCGTTGCCGCCGAGGCCGAGAGTCCCGGCGCTCAGCTCATACGCACCCAGGCGTCCGAGCGTGACGAGCAGGTCAAAGCGTGCCCCGCGGTTCAGCCCCGGCAGCGACAGCCGCTCGAACACGCGGGCGAAGCGGCGCTCGGGCGTCCAGGCGGCGTCCCCGGTGAAGGCGGCCTCCTGTGACCCGCTGCGCTGGGCCCACGCGCGGTAGGCATCGATCGTCCGCTGGCCCCGGTCGGGCTCATGAGCGGTCCGGGGGCCGATCTCGACGCCGTCGAGATGGGGCGGCTCGCCCGAGCTCCACGGCGTCCGCGCCTGCGCGATGCCGGCAAACGGCTCCGCGTCGTCGACGGGGCCCAGGTAGGCGATGAGGAAGGCCAGCCAGGTGCGCTCATCGATCGGCTGCGACGCGTCGGCCACCTCGGCGTAGAGCCCGGGTGGGTCGTCCTGCAGCCGCTGTAACCGGGTCGCCGCGAAGGCGAGCTCCTCGGCCAGGCGCTGGGCGTCGGCGCCCGAGCGCACCCCCGGCACGAGCGCGGACCGAAAGCCATCCTCGGCGGCGCGTGACAGGCGGCGCACGGTGAGCCCGCCCGAGGCCCGGCCGGACGCTGACCGCGTCCCCGCGCCACGGCCCGTCGTCCCGGCGCCGGACGATCCGCCCGGCCGGGCGTGCCGCACGGTCTGCCCACCGGGGGACACGACGGGGCGCATCTCGACGTCCTGCTCCTTGGAGCAGATCGGGCAGTTCTGGACGAGGTGGTTGTGGCGGCAGAAGGTCGGCATCGGGTGGCGGCGGGTCGCGGCGTCAACTATAGGTCCGCCCATCCGCACGCGGCCCCGGCCGCATGGGCCGCGACCGCGGGCTGGCCCCTGCGGCGAGGTATGGGTAGGATTGATTAAGTTTTGGGGTTAGCTCCTCGCACCAGACACCGGATGCTGTCGCCCGCCGTCGTGATCGTGACGGTGGCGTCGCTCGCCGCCGCCGCCGCGAGCCCAAGCTCGGCGCAGCCGACGGGCAGCCCGGCGCTGTCGGCGCCAGCGTCCGCAACACATCCGGCCAAGCCCGCCCCGCCCGCGATCGTGCCCAGCCACGGCCGGTCGTTCGTCCCGGTTCAGGGCGACTGGGAGGGGACCGCCAATGGGTTCACCGCCAGTTTCAACCTCGTCCTGGACGCCGTCCGCCAGCAGCGCGCAGGGGTCCCCATGTACGGGATCCAGGATCTCGTCATGCTGCGCCCGCTCGCGTGCCCGCCTGACCCGGTCCACTACGGGGAATCGATCATCGGGGGCCGGCTGCCCGCGGTGCTCGGTGATCATGGCGCGCTCGGCCTGTCGCGATTCGGCCTGGGCGGCGGGTTCACCGGCAGGCGCGCCGCCACGCTTGAGGGCCGCTACTCCCGCCCCTCGTGCCAGGGCACGCTCATCTGGCACATGCGCCCCGCGGTGCGGCGAACCGTCGCCAACGGGAGCTGGATGCTGCGCTACTCGAGCGGCGAGCGCTCCACCTTCCACGTACAGGCCGGCGGACGACTGGCCACCGCGATCCGGCTGCCGGCGGCGATCGCCACGTGCAACGGGCTCCAGGGGACCCTGGACGTGTTCATCGGCACCCGGGGCGGGTCGTCGATCACCCAGTCGGGGGTGAGCCTCAGGCTGCGCTTTGCCAACGGGAAGGCCACAGGGACGCTCTCGGCCAGCGGCTGCAAGGGTGGGCCGCTGCGGGTCACCGCCACCCACAGCGCCGGCTGACCCGGCCGGCGCACGTCAGGCGGTCCGGCTCAGCCGCTCGGGCTCGGGCGAGCGCGGGTCTGGCGGGTCCGGCGCCGCGCCACCCTCGGCTCGGCGATGCGCGCGGGCCCGCGTCATGACCTCCTTGAAGCTCCGGAAGCGGAAGATGAACACCAGGGCCCCGAACCCCAGCGCGGAGCTGAGCACGGCGGTGGCGATCTGCTGGCCAACGGAGAACGCCGCCACGTACGGGTTGTGGGCGAAGATCTGCAACAGCAGCGCCTGCTGGACCCCGGCGCCGCCGGGGGTGAACGGGAAGACCGAGGCGACCACCTGCACGGCCAGCACGAGCAGCGCGTTGCGCACCGAGCCGCCGATGTGGAAGGCGTCGAGGAGCGCCCAATAGGCGGCAAACCGCGCGATCCAGCTCGCGAACTGCCAGCGGCACATCTCGCGCTGGTAGCGGCGGCGGTCAGACAGGATCGCCAGGCCCTGGCGGATGCGCTGCCAGAACGCGCGCACCCTCGCCGACAGCAGGGCAAAGGCGGTGACGAAGGCGATCCCCAGCACCGTCAGGAAAAACAGGGTGAAGCGCATGTGCGAGGCAAAGAAGCTGATGTCGAAGGCCGGCAGCTTGGAGAAGTCCGGCGGCTTGGGAAACACGCCCTGGGTGAAGGCGAAGGCCATGATCAGGAGGCCCATAAACCAGTCGAAGAGGACGCCGGTCGAGAGCGCGCTGGCCAGCGTGGGGTAGCTCGACGGCGGGATCGAGATCCGGGTGAGGAACAGCTGCGCCACGTTCCCGCCGCCCAGCGGGAACACGTTGTTGACCGCGTAGCCGACCATGTAGGCGCCCCACACGTCGCGCCACCGGACGGGCTCGCCGGGATACGCGGCACGCACGGCGTTGAACAGCGCGCGCGAGCGCAGCAGGAGGTAGCCCGCGTACAGCGCCAGGCCGAGCAGCAGCGCCGGCCAACTCAGGCTCGCCAACTGGGAGAAGAACGTGCCCGCCGAGGAGAGCAGGCTGGTGATCGTGTCGCCGATCGAGGTGGCGTGGTGGTGGACGACCTGCTGTCCACCGGTCGCCGCTGCGAGGACGGGCGCGAGTACGGGCGATCCCATCTACACACGGTCGCACACACGGCAGTCGGCCGGACCGGCCGGATCCCAACGCTACGGACGGCGGTGCGTTGCGCCGCGGCGCCGCGCACGCCGGCTAAAAAGGACCGGGGGGCCCAGATCCATCTGGGCCCCCCGGAGAGTCAGGGAAGTGGGGGCGCAGTTCCCTGACCGACAGGGGCGAGTTTCCCCGTCCCAAGCCTTGAGTAAACCTCAATGCCCCAAACAATTTTGGCTAGGCGCAGCGGACGGGCCGCACCACCGCGAGTTAACGTATCAGCTTCCAACGCGTTCGTGGATAAGAATCCGATCACCGATCACGCGTCGCCGGCCCCGTGAAGAACTCCTCGCCGGGGCGGACTGTTCCGGCCGCCTCGGCCTGGTGGCGCAGGGTCTGATCGGGGTCTCCGCTCCAGGCTCCGACGGCCAGTCGCTCGCGGTCAGCGTCCATCGGGCTGCCCCCGAGATCGGCGTTGACCACGCGGGCGCACTTGCGGCCCTCGGCGATCGCGGTCACCACCAAGGACTGCCCGACGCGCGCGTCTCCGCAGGCGTACACGCGTCCCTGGTTGGTGCGGTAGGTCAGGTTGGTCTCGATGTTCCCGCGGTGGTCGAACCCGATGCCGGCCTGGTCCAGCAGGCCCTCGTGCTCCGGGTGCTCAAAGCCGATGGCGATGAGCACGAGGTCGGCCTCCAGGACGAACTCGCTGCCGGGCACGGGCGTGAGATCGCGCGACGAGCTACCGGTCACCTGGCGCGCGTAGACGTGACTGACCGAGCCCTGCCCGGTGCCGCCGAAGCCGGTGACCTCGGTGCCCCAGCGCCGCTTGCCGCCCTCGTCCAGGGCATACGTGGTGGCGGTGCGCTTGGGCGGCAGCGGCCATGGCGCGCGGGGGTCGCGCTTGGGGTCGCCCAGCTGGGCGTAGACGTCGAGCATCACCACGCTGCGCGCGCCCTCGCGGTGGGAGTTGGAGATGCAGTCCATCCCCGTGTCGCCCCCACCGATCACGATCACCTTCTTGCCCGCCGCGCTGATCTGGGACTCCGATCCCCACCCGCCCTGCGGCGCCCGCGAGGGGCGGCCCTCCTGGGCCGCGACCCAGCGGTTGCGCTGGTAGAGGTAGTCCATCGCCGGGTGGATCGAGGCCAGCTCGCGTCCGGGGACGTCGAGGTCACGGGAGACGCGGCTGCCGATGGCGATGACGACGGCGTCGAAGCGCTCGTCGAGCTCAGCGGCGGTGATGTCGGTGCCGATCTCGGTGTCGTAGCGAAACTCGATGCCCTCCTGCTCGAGCACGGCCACCCGCCGGTCGATGATCCACTTCTCGAGCTTGGCGTCGGGCACGCCGAAGCGCAACAAGCCGCCCGGGCCCTCGTCGCGCTCGAACACGGTGACCGCGTGGCCGCACTGATTGAGCTCGGCGGCGACGGCCAGGCCCGCCGGACCGGATCCCACCACGGCCACCGTCCGGCCCGAGCGGCGGTCGGGCGCGTGGGGCACCACCCAGCCCTCGGAGTAGGCGCGCTCGATGATGGCCAGCTCGATCTGCTCGATCGTCACCGGGTCGTCGTTGATGGCCAGCACGCAGGCCGACTCGCACGGCGCAGGGCAGATCAGCCCGGTGAACTCCGGGAAGTTGTTGGTGGCGTGCAGCTGCTCGATGGCGTCGTGCCACTTGTCGCGGTAGACGAGGTCGTTCCAGTCGGGGATGAGGTTGCCCAGCGGGCATCCCTCATGGCAGAACGGCACCCCGCAGTCCATGCAGCGCGCGCCCTGGCGGCGCAGCTCGGGCTCGGGCTGGAGCGAGAAGTACTGCTTGTAATCGCCCACGCGGCCGCGCGGGTCGCGCTTGTCAAAGCCGACCCGGTGGATCTTGAGGAATGCGCCGAGCTCGCCCATGGAGCGACGGAGGGTAGCCGAGGGCCTCTTCAGGCCCCGACTCGTTCTCCCGCCTCAGACTGTTGAAAGGCGCGCTCCTGCAGCACCCGTTTGTAGTCGCGGGGCATCACCTTGACAAAGCGCAGCGACTCGCGCTCCCAGGACGCCAGGATGTTGCGGGCGCGTAGCGAACCGGTGCGCTGGGCGTGCTCGGAGATGAGCATCTTGACCTCCTCGGCGCCGGCCTCGTCGAGTTCGTCCAGATCGACGAGCTCGAGGTTGCAGCGGCCCTTGAAGCGATTGTCGCGGTCATAGACGTAGGCGATCCCGCCGCTCATGCCGGCGGCGAAGTTGCGGCCCGTGGTCCCCAGCACGACCACCCGCCCGCCGGTCATGTACTCGCAGCCGTGGTCGCCGACGCCCTCGACCACCGCGTGCGCGCCGGAGTTGCGCACCGCGAAGCGCTCACCGGCGAGCCCGCGGATGAAGGCCCGCCCGGCGGTCGCGCCGTAGAGCACGGTGTTGCCGACGATCATGTTCTCCTCGGCCCGGAACAGCGCCGACTCCGGCGGGCGCACCGAGACGATGCCGCCCGACAGGCCCTTGCCGGTGTAGTCGTTGGTCTCACCGCGCAGCGCAAAGGTCACCCCGGGCGCGAGCCACGCCCCGAAGCTCTGCCCCGCCGAGCCCGAGAAGGAGATGTCGATGGTGCTCTCGGGCAGCCCCTGGGCACCGCGCCGGCGGGCGATCTCACCCGACAGGATCCCGCCCACCGTGCGGTTGACGTTGCGCACCGGAATGGGGCCCTGGCGGACCTTCTCGCCCCGCTCGATGGCGGGCGCGCACAGCTGGACCAGCTCCCAGTCCAGCGCGTCGTCGAGCACCGGCACCTGCTTACGGGTGCGCGAGCGCGGTACCTCGGGTGGGAGGTCGATCGTCGCCAGGACCATCGTCAGGTCGACGCCACGGGACTTCCAGTGCTCGACCGCGTCGTCGGTCTCGAGCAGCTCGGCACGGCCGATCAGGTCCGCGAAGCGCCGCACGCCGAGCCGGGCCATCAGCCCGCGGACCTCTTCGGCCACGAACATGAGATAGGCCACGACGTGCTCGGGAGTGCCCTCGAAGCGCGCCCGCAGCTCGGGGTTCTGGGTGGCAATGCCGACGGGGCAGGTGTTCAGATGGCAGACGCGCATCATGATGCAGCCCATGGCGATCAGGGGCGCGGTGGAGAAGCCGAACTCGTCGGCACCGAGCAGCGCGCCGATGACCACGTCGCGGCCGGTCTTCAGCTGACCGTCGACCTCGATGGTGATCCGGCTGCGCAGGTCGTTGAGCAGCAGGGTCTGCTGGGTCTCGGCCAGACCGATCTCCCACGGCACGCCCGCAGACTGGATCGAGGACTGGGGCGAGGCCCCGGTGCCGCCGTCATGCCCGGAGACGGTGAGATGGTCGGCGTTGGCCTTGGCCACGCCGGCGGCCACCGTGCCGACGCCCACCTCGGAGACGAGCTTGACCGAGACCGAGCTCGAGGGGTTGGCGCAGCGCAGGTCGTAGATGAGCTGCTTGAGATCCTCGATGGAGTAGATGTCGTGGTGCGGGGGCGGTGAGATGAGGCCCACCCCGGGCGTCGAGTAGCGGATCTTGGCGATGTAGTCGTCGACCTTGTGCCCCGGCAACTGGCCGCCCTCGCCGGGCTTGGCGCCCTGGGCCATCTTGATCTGGAGCTGGTCTGCGTTGACGAGATAGTCGATCGTGACCCCGAAGCGGCCGGAGGCCACCTGCTTGATCGCCGAGCGCCGCAGGTCGCCGTTGGCGTCGCGGGTGAACCGCGAGGGATCCTCTCCCCCCTCGCCGGTGTTGGACTTGGCGCCGATGCGGTTCATGGCGATGGCAAGGGCCTCGTGGGCCTCGCGTGACAGCGACCCCAGGCTCATCGCGCCGGTGCTGAACCGCTTGACGATCTCGCTCGCCGACTCGACCTCCTCCAAGGCGATGGGCT
Source organism: uncultured Actinomycetota bacterium (assembly GCA_963758035.1). Taxonomy (GTDB): domain Bacteria; phylum Actinomycetota; class Thermoleophilia; order Solirubrobacterales; family Solirubrobacteraceae; genus Palsa-465. The sequence goes on along the minus strand of CAVWTW010000006.1, from coordinate 344,012 downwards.
GTGGCGCGAAGCGGAACTTCATCAGGCCCCGCAGCGCGGCGGAGCGCGTGGACTGGTCGTTGGCCTGCTCGGCGAACAGGTCGTAGGCCTCCTGCGGATCACGGGCGATGTCGGCGCCGCCCGCCCCGCCGTTGCCGTTGCCCGCCTTGGCGCGCACCGCGTGCTGGAGGTTGGCGATCGTGTCCGGGTTCCAGATGTGACGCTCGCCGTCACGGCGCCACTGCAGGACGCCGCCGACGGGCAGCACCTCGCGCTCGGTGCGCGGGTAGGCGCGGAAATGGCGGCCCAGGGCCTCGGCGGCGAGCACCTCGAGGCCCACCCCGCCGATCCGGCTGGCGGTGCCGGTGAAGTAGGTGTCGATGAGCTCGGGCTCGAGCCCTACGGCCTCGAAGATCTGCGCGCCGCAGTAGGACTGGATGGTGGAGATGCCCATCTTGGAGATCGTCTTGAGCAGCCCCTTGCCGATGGCCTTGACGATGCGCTGCTCGGCCTCCTCACGCTCGAGATCTTCGGGCAGCAGCGACCGGTCGGCGAGCTCGTCGAGGGACTCGAACATCAGATACGGATTGATCGCCGAGGCGCCATAACCGATCAGGGTCGCCATGTGGTGGATGTCGCGCGGCTCGCCGGACTCGACCACCAGGCCCGTGCGCAAGCGGGTGCCGGCGCGCACGAGGTGGTGGTGGACCGCGGCGACGGCCAGCAGCGACGGCATCGCCACCCGCTCGGGCCCGAGGTTGCGGTCCGACAGGATGAGGATGTTGGCCCGGTGCTCGACCTGGCTGGAGGCCTCCTGGCACAACGCGTCAAGCCGCCGCTCCATCCCGTCGGGCCCGTCCTCGATCGGCCACGTGATGTCCAGCGTGGCGGCGTCGAAGATCTCGTGCGAGACCTGGCGCAGCTTCTCGAGCTGCTCGTTGCGCAGGATCGGCTGGGTCATGACGAGCTGGTGGGCCTGCTCGGGAGTCTCGGCCAGGAGGTTGACCTCGGCGCCCACCCCGGTCTGGAGGCTCATCACGACGCTCTCGCGCAGCGGGTCCACCGGCGGGTTGGTCACCTGGGCGAACAGCTGCTTGAAGTAGGAGAACAGCGGCGGCTGGCGATCGGACATCACCGCCAGGGCGGCGTCGTTGCCCATGCTGGCCACCGGCTCCTCGCCATTGGAGGCCATCGGCGCGATGATCATCCGCAGGTCCTCCTGCGAGTAGCCGAAGGCCAGCTGCTTGGAGCGCAGCGGTTCGACGCGGGGCACACGCGGCTCGCGCTCGGGCAGGTCGTCGATGGCCACCACCGAGCGCTCGTACCACTCGCCGTAGGGCTTGCGGCGAGCGACGCGGCGCTTGACCTCCTCGTCCTCGACGATCCTGCCCTCCTCGAGGTCCAGGAGGAAGAGCTTGCCGGGGGCCAGGCGCCCCTTGCGCTGCACATGCTCGGGCGCGACGGTGATGACCCCGGTCTCGGAGGCCAGCACCACATAGCCCTCGGTGTCCTGGACCCAGCGGCCGGGGCGCAAGCCGTTGCGATCGAGCACCGCGCCGGCCAGGCGGCCGTCGGTGAAGGCGACCGCCGCCGGGCCGTCCCACGGCTCCATCAGACAGGAGTGGAAGTCGTAGAAGCCCTTGACGTCGGGGTCGATGTCGGTCCGCGTGCGGTAGGCCTCGGGGATCATCATCATCATCGCGTGGGCGATGGAGCGCCCGCTGAGCACCAGCAGCTCGAGCACGTTGTCCAGGGTGGCCGAGTCAGAGCCGCCGCTGCGCACCACCGGCAGCACCTTGCCCAGGTCATCGCCGAAGAGCTCGGAGGCGAGCTGGGACTCCCGGGCGCGCATCCAGTTGACGTTGCCGCGCAGCGTGTTGACCTCGCCGTTGTGGGCGATCATCCGGTACGGGTGAGCGAGCTCCCAGCTGGGGAAGGTGTTGGTGGAGAAGCGCGAGTGCACCAGCGCGAGCCGAGAGGCGACGCGCGGGTCGCGCAGATCCGGGAAGAACCGGGGCAACTGGGGCGCGGTGAGCATCCCCTTGTAGACGATCGTGCGGCTGGAGAAGCTGGGCAGCGCGAGCTCCGTGCCGGCGGCTCGCTCGACCACGCGACGGATGACGTACAGCTTGCGCTCGAACGCGCCCTGATCCTCGATGTCGTCGCCGGCCTCGATGATGACCTGGCGGATGACCGGGGCCGACAGCCGCGCGGTCTCGCCGACGTGGCGGTCGTCGACGGGCACGTCGCGCCACCAGAGGACCTTCTGCCCCTCGGCGGCGACGGTCTGGTCGATCAGCTGCTCGAAGGCGCGCCGCCGCTCGGGATCGCCCGGCAGATAGCAGACGCCGATGCCGTAGCGGCCCGCGGGCGGCAGGTCGATGCCGGAGACCGCTCCGCGCATGAACGCATCGGGGATCTGGAGCAGGATGCCCGCGCCGTCCCCGGTGTTGGGATCGGCGCCCTCGGCGCCGCGGTGCTCCATGTTCTCCAGCGCCTCCAGCGCCTTCTCGACCACGGCGTGGCTGGCTTCTCCCCACAGCTTGGCGACGAGGGCGATGCCGCAGCCGTCATGTTCGTTCGTGGGGTCGTAGAGGCCGGTGGGCGGGTGGGAGCCGTCTCCAGATCGGTACATACAGCGGTGCCTGTTCGTGAGGGTGGGCAGGAAGGCACTACGCCAGCCCGCAAAATCGTACCGGACCGGAGTCCGGAGTCGAGGGCCGGAGCCTGAGAGTCGGCTAGGACTTGGCCTTGGCCCGGCTGCGGCTGGAGCCCGAGCTCTTGGCGCCCGAGCTCTTGGCGCCCGAGCTCTTGGCGCTCGAGCCCTTGGCTCCGTTGGACCCTGAGGACTTCGACGAGCTCGAGCCCTTCGACGACTTTGCCGAGGATCCGCTCGATTTGCTCGATTTGCTCGATTTGCTCGACTCGCTCACCTTGTCCGAGCTGCCGCTGCGCACGTCGGCCAGGCTCGCCTCCAGCGCCGCCATGAGGTCCGGCGCGGGCACGTCCTCCTCGGCCTCAGGCTGGACGGCGATCTCCTCGCCCGCCGCCTTGCGCTCGATGAGGTCGAGCACGCGCTCGCGATACTCGTCCTTGAACTTCTCAGGATCAAACTCGGCCGAGAGCGAGTCGATGAGCTGCTGGGCCATCGTCAGCTCGCGCTTGCTGGCGTCGGCCTCCTCCAGCCCATCGAGCTCGTCGATGCGATCCGGGGGCAGCACCTCGTCGCCGAACAGCATCGTGGAGAGGGCCATCGCCTCCCCGGAGGGCCGCAGCGCACACAGCTGCTGCTTGGAGCGGATGACGATCTTGCCGATCGCCACCTTGCCCGCCTCCCGCATGGCCTCCAGCAGCAGCCGGTAGGCCTTGGCGCCGCCGGTGGCGGGCGCCAGGTAGTAGGAGTGGTCGTAGTAGATGGGGTCGATCTCGGCGAGGTCGACGAACTCCTCGATGTCGATGGTCTTCGTCGCCTTGGGATCGAGCGCGTCCAACTCCTCGGGCTCGATGATCACGTAGCGATCCGGGGTCAGCTCATAGCCCTTGACGATGTCCTCGAAGGCGACCTCGTCTCCCGTCGCGGGATCGACCCGCTTCTGGCGGATGCGCGCTCCCGTCTCGCGGGAGAGCTGATGAAACCTCACGGACTTGGGCGAGGTGGCGCTGTAGAGCTTGACCGGCACGTTGACCAGGCCAAAGCTGATGGCGCCGCTCCAGATTGCACGTGGCATTACCTAGTTTGTATAGCGAAGGGCGGACGTGGGCAAGCCCTGAGCGCGGTCTTGCCGCTCAGCGCCCGAGGGGCGACATGTCGGCGTAGCGGTCGCCCGCCGCCGCGCCCACGGGGGCGACCTCGTCGATGCGTGCCAGGTCCTCCGCGCTGAGCTCGAGCTCGGCGGCCTCGACGTTCTCCTCCAGGTAGCGGCGGCGCTTGGTCCCCGGGATGGGGACGACGTTCTGGGGTGGGCGAGACTGGCTCATGACCCACGCGAGCGCCAACTGGCCGGGCGTGCAGTCCAACTCGGCGGCGAGCTCCCTGATCCGGTCGACCAGCTCCAGGTTCCGGTCGAAGTTCTCACCCGTAAAACGGGGGCTGGTGCGACGGAAGTCGTCGGGGGCCAGATCGTCGGGCGAGGTGATCTGCCCGGTGAGAAAGCCCCGCCCCAGCGGGCTGTAGGCCACGAGGCCGATACCCAGGTCGCCCAGCGTCGCCAAGATCTCGTCCTCCACGTCGCGGCTCCACAGCGAGTACTCGGTCTGCAGCGCGCTGATGGGGTGCACGTCGTGGGCGCGGCGGATCGTCTCGGGCCCCGCCTCCGACAACCCCAGAAAGCGCACCTTGCCGGCATCGACGAGCTCGGCCATGGCCCCCACGGTCTCCTCGATGGGGACGCCGGGATCGACGCGGTGCTGGTAGTAGAGGTCGATGTGGTCTGACTGGAGCCGACGCAGTGAGGCGTCACAGGACCGCATCACGTAGTCGGGACGGCCGTTGACGCCGCGCGCGCCGGGATTCTCGGGGTCGCGGACGATGCCGAACTTGGTGGCCAGGATCACCTCGTCGCGCCGGTCGGCGATGGCCTCGCCCACGAGCTGCTCGTTGGTGTACGGGCCGTAGACGTCGGCGGTGTCCAGGAGGGTCACGCCAAGGTCGAGGGCCGCGCGGATCGTGGCGATCGCCTCGCTCGCGTCGGCGCTGCCGTAGAACTCCGACATGCCCATGCAGCCCAGTCCCTCGGCGGAGACGGTGAGGCCCTGCGTGCCGAGCGCGCGCTGATCCATGGCGCCTGCAGCTTAGCCTTGATCTCACATCCCTCGCTGCCGGGGCGTTTGATCTGACAGTGCGCCTGCCACCGTTCCAGAACCTGCTCGACGCGCATGCACGCGACGTGCATCGCTTCCTGATCGCCACCGTCGGCGCGATCGAGTCCGACGACGTCTACCAGGAGACGTGGCTGGCGGCCCTGCGCGCCTATCCGCAGCTCACGGACGCCTCCAACCTCCGAGGCTGGCTGTTCACCATCGCCCACCGCAAGGCGATCGATCATGCCCGCGCCCGCGCCCGCCGGGCCACGCCGGTGGCCGAGCCCGCCGACCTGCCCGAGGCGGGGGTGGGCGGGGCCGGGTTCGACGCAGTGACGGCGGTGTCCGATGCGGATCTATGGACCGCGGTGGCGGCACTCCCCAACAAGCAACGCACCGCGGTCGCACTGCGCTTCATCGCCGACTCGGCGTACGCGGAGATCGCGACCGCGATGGAGATTTCCGAGCCGGCGGCACGGCGCAACGTGCACGAGGGCCTCAAGCGCCTCAGAGAGGAACGCACCCGATGAGCGAGATCAACGTCAACCACCACACCCGCGACGGTGACGAGGAGATGGAGCGCGCGCTGCGCGCTGCGCTGCGCGGCGCCCAGGACGCCGAGGCGCCCCCGTCGATCATCGACGCCGCCGCGGCGGCCGGACTGCTGGATGTCGCCTACGCGCGCCTGGATTCCCCGGTGGGAACGCTGGTGCTCGCGTCCACCCCGGGCGGTCTGGCCCGGCTGGCGTACGTCGACGACGGCCAGGAGGAGGCGGTCATGGAGGAGATCGCCGCCCGGCTCTCGCCGCGGATGCTCTCCGCTCCGCGCCGGCTCGACGAACCTCGCCGCGAGCTCGACGAGTACTTCGCCGGGCGCCGGCGGACCTTCGACCTCACCCTGGACCTGTCGCTGCTGTCGGACTTCACCAGGCGGGTCCTCAACGCCACCGCCGCGATCCCCTACGGCGAGGTCGCCACCTACAGGGAGGTGGCCACCGCCGCCGGCAGCCCCCGCGGCTTCCGTGCCGCGGGCAACGCCCTGGGCTCCAATCCCCTGCCGATCGTGCTCCCCTGCCACCGCGTCCTGCACAGCGGTGGAGGGCTGGGCGGCTACACCGGCGGCCTGGAGCGCAAGCGGACGCTGCTGACCATCGAGGGCCGAGCGAGCTGAGTGACGGATCTCCCACGGGCACCGGGCGCATCTGAGAGGCTGTGCCGACGCCCAGCGAGGAGGCACGGATGAGACGCAGCGAGACAGTGCAGTTGCCGCCGGGGCCGTCGGCGCCCAAGGCGGTGCAGATGATGGCGACGTGGACGCGGCCAGCGGCGTCGCTGGAGCGCCTACGACGTTACGGCAAGCGGATCACCGTGCGGCTGCCATTCCAGCCCCCGTTCGTGCTGCTGTGGGACGCGGGCGACATCAAGGAGGTGTTCACGGCTGCACCCGACGTGCTGCACCCCGGAGAGGGCGCGCGCATCCTCGAGCCCCTGATCGGGCGCAACTCCGTGATCCTGCTCGACGAGGACGATCACCTGGAGCAGCGCCGCCTGCTGCTGCCGGCCTTTCACGGTGAGCGAATGCAGCGCCTCACCGGGCTGATGACGGAGCTGGCCGAGCGCGAGGTGGCGTCGTGGCCGACCGACGAGCCCGTGGCACTGCACCCGCGCCTGCAGCGCGTGACGCTCGAGATCATCCTGCAGGTCGTGTTCGGCCTCGAGGAGGGCCCGACGCTGGATCGCCTGCGCGACCTGCTCACCCAGGTGCTCGGCTTCACCGAGAGCCCGCTCTCGGTGCTCCCGCCATTGCAGCGGCTGCTGCGCTGGACCCCGATCCAGCGGCGGTTCCAGGATCAGCTACGCGCGACCGACGAGATCATCTTCGCCCTCATCGAGGAGCGCCGCGGCGAGATGGAGCGCGACGGCGACGGCTCGCCGCGCGATGACATCCTGGCCATGCTGCTGGCCGCCCGCCATCAGGACCAAACCCCGATGTCTGAGCAGGAGCTGCGCGACGAGCTCATGACGGCACTCGTGGCCGGCCACGAGACGACCGCGTCGCAGCTGGCCTGGGCGCTGGAGCGCCTGGCCCGCGAGCCTGCCGTCCGCGCGCGCCTCACCGACGAGCTCGACGCGGGCGAGTCCGACGAGTACCTCAGCGCCACGATCACCGAGATCCTGCGCCTGCGGCCGGTTCTGCCCAACGCCGAGCCACGGCTGACCAAGCGGGAGGTGGAGATCGGCGGGCACCGCTACCCGCCGGGGGTGGTACTGATGGCCAGCGCCTATCTCATCCACCACGATCCCGACATCTACCCCGAGCCGCATGCCTTCCGGCCCGAGCGCTTTGAGGGCGCCGCCCCCGGGACCTACACATGGATCCCGTTCGGAGGTGGGCGGCGGCGCTGCCTGGGCGCGAGCTTTGCCCTGCAGGAGATGAAGGTGGTCCTGCGGGCGACGCTGCGCCGGTACGAGCTCACGGCGGCCTCGGAGCGCCCGGAGGCGACCCGGCGGCGGAGCATCACCTTCAGCCCGGCGGGCGGGACGACGGTCGTACTGCGCCGCCGACGCGTGCCGGCGGCGGTGCCCGAGCCCGCGGCAGTGGCCGGCGCGGCCTGACGCAACCGTCAGCCGGCGGCGGTGGCCGGCGCGGCCTGACGCACCGCCCTACGGACCATCGACGCACCGGAGAAATTCCGGAAGTTGCGAACATCTGAGGCGGGGTAGCGTCCCCCTATGGACGTAACGGGACCTCTCCACCGGTTCGACGATTATCAGCAGAAACACAAGTGGCTGGCTCTCCCAGTCGCCGTGGTCAAGAAGTTTGGCGACGATCAGGGTGGCAACCTCGCCTCGCTCGTTGCCTGGTACGGGTTCTTCTCGCTGTTCCCGCTCCTGCTCGTGTTCGCCACGATCCTCGGCTACGTGCTCGCCGGAGATCCGAGCACGCGCGAGTCGGTGGAGCACGCTGTGCAGAGCCAGTTCCCGGCGATCGGCAGCTCGTTGCCGCTGAAGTCGATCTCCGGCTCGGCTTTCGCGCTCGTGATCGGAGTGCTCACGGCGCTGTGGGCCGGCCTCGGCGTGACGACCGTCTCGCAGACGGCGCTCGACACGGTGTGGGCGGTGCCCTTCAAGAACCGACCGAACTTCATTAAGTCCCGCTTGCGCGGCCTCGGCCTGCTGGTCTTCCTGGGCCTCCTGTTCCTCGTCTCCACCATCGCCTCCGGAGCGGTGAGCGCCGGTTTCGGCGGAGCCCTGGCCAAGGTTGCCGGCTACGTGGTCTCGCTCGCAGTCAACTTCGTGCTGTTCTTCGCCGCCTACCGCCTGATGAGCGCCAGCTACATCCCCGGCCGAGATCTGCGCTGGGGCTCGGCGGTGGCCGCGGTGCTGTGGACGATCCTTCAGTCGGTCGGCGGCCTGTACCTCAAGCACGCGGGTGGCCACGGCTACGGGGTCTTCGCGATCGTCATCCCGCTGCTCATCTGGCTACGGCTTGGCACTCAAGTCTTCCTGTACTGCGCCGAGGTCAATGTCGTTGTCAGCCGCCGGTTGTGGCCGCGCAGCTTCTTTGGTCCGCCCGACGAGCCCGCGGACAAACGGACCCTGCGCGCGCTGGCCAAGGTGGAGGAGCGCTCGGACCACCAGCACATCGACGTCGACTTCCACAGCCCGTCCCAGGCCAGTGCGCCCGAGACCCCACCGCGCGCTTAGAAGAGCGTGTCCGGCGACTCGCGCCGGGTCATCTCAAGCGGCCACGAGCACAGGCCGCCCTGCGCCGGGCAACCGGCGCACAGGCCGCGATACGGCGCCGGGGCCACCTCAAAGCGCCGCTCCACCACGCCCCGGCCCAGGGCGTCCAGCCGCGCCTGAAGCTCGGCCATCTGGCCGCGCTCGAAGGTGACCGAGACCGGCGCGTCGGGCTGCTCCAGGAAGCAGTGGGCGATCTCGACGGCCTCTGCGCCCGCGTGCAGCGCCGCCAGCGCGTACACCAGTCGCTGGGTCCCGTACTGGCGCTCGACGACGACAGCCGGGTCGGCTCCTTGGAGCCGATCGCTCTTGTAGTCCACCACGAGCATCCGCGCCGACGTCTCACGGGCGAGCACGTCGATCGCGCCGACGACCAGTGGCTGCGCGGGATCGGCGGAGAGCGGGAAGGCGAAGCGCTCCTCGCGCCGGGTCTGCGTCGCGCGGCCCAAGCGGGCACACAGCTCGCTGTCGGCAAAGCGCCGCACGAGCGCGGCCAGCTCGTCGGCCTCGGCCGGACCGGGCGGCGGGTACAACCCCGCCTGCGCCGCTGCAGCCGTCACGGCCTCCGGCCCCGGGATCGAGGGGCGGCGGAAGTCCAGGCCCTCGAGCAGCGCGTGCAGGAGCACGCCGCGATCGGCGGCGTTGCGCGGGCCCTCGGCGGGCTCGGCGGCACCACGGGGCTCGGGCGTCGGCGGCAGCCGGAGGACGCGCTCGGCGTAGAAGCGGTAGCCGCAGCGGGCGTACTCGCCCAGTGAGGAGTAGCTGAGGGCGCTCACCGGCGAGCCGGGGTGGGCGGGCACCGGGTCGAGCGGGGCGGTCGCAGGGGCGGGCACGGGGTCGAGCGGGGCGGTCGCAGGGGCGGGCACGGGGTCGAGCGGGGCGGTCGTAGGGGCAGTCGCAGGCGGGGCAGTCGCAGGCGGGGCGGTCGTAGGCGTGGCGGTGAGGCCCGGCGCGGCGGCGGGCGGGGCATCGTCGGGCGGGGCGTCGTCGGGCGGGGGCACCTGTGCGTCGCGCGCGCGATCCCCCGGCCGCCCGATCCGCACGGCGATGCGAGCGCCGTCGCGATCCACCTCGCCTCCCCCGCGCTCCAGCACCTCGCCCAGGTCGGGGACGAAGGCGGGGGCCAGCCAGGCCGCCGGGCCGCCGCCGGTGGCGCCACCCGCCCCCATGAAGCCCTCGAACTTCAACGCGCCGCTCAGCACCAGGCGCTCCTGGGCGCGGGTCACTGCGACGTAGAACAGGCGGCGCTCCTCCGCCTCCTGCGCCTCGCGCTGCGCCTCGCCGATGGCCCGGTAATCCAGCGCGTTCTCGCGCCCGCCGGCCCCGGCCCGCGACAGCCGCAGGCCAAGGCGCCCGTCGGGGGTGACCCGCACCATCTCCGACGGCGGCCGCACCGCCCGCCCGAGATCGGCCACCACGACCACCGGGAACTCGAGGCCCTTGGCCCGGTGGATCGTCATCAGGCGGATCGCGTCCAGGCCCTCGCCCTCCATCGGCGCCTCGCTCTCCCGAGACTCCGACGAGCGTCCGGCCTCGCGGTCGGCGACGAGGTCGAGGAAGCCATGCAGGTCGGGCCCATGGGCGTCCTCGTGTTCGCGGGCCAGGCGCATGAGCTTGCGCACGTTGGCCAGCCGCCGGCGCCCGCCGGGCATGGCCAGCATGGCCAGGTCATAGCCGCTGGCCACGAGCGCGGAGTCGATCAGCTCCTCCATCCCGCATCGCCGGGCTCGCCGCCGCTCGGCCTCAAACCACGCCGTGAACGTCTCCAGCCGCACCCGGTCGGCCTCGTCGAGACCGGCCAGCTCCCCGCGCGGCTCGCGCAGCAGCCACCACGGGTCGCGCTCGGACGCCCGGCTCGCCGCCGCCAGCACCACCAATGCGTCGAGCGACGCCCCCACCAGCGGCGAGGCCAGCACCCCGTACAGCGATTCCTCATCGCGCGGGTTGGCCAGCGCCCGCAGGTAGGCGACGAGATCGACGACCTGGGGATGTGACCAATAGCCGCGGCCCCCGATGACGTAGGTCGGCAGCTCGCGGCGCTCCAGCGCGCGCTCGTAGACACGCATGTCGGTGGTGGCGCGCATCAGCACCACGATCTCGGCGGGAGCGTGGCCGGCGGCCACCAGCTCCGCCACGCGGTCAGCGAGCGTGCGCGCCTCGGCCACCCGCCACGGCGAGGCCACTCCCTCGTTCTCCCAGTCGGCGGCCTTGTCGACGAGGACGAGCTCGACCGCGGGCTCTCCGGCGCCCGCCCCGCCGGCCCGCCCGGGCAGCAGCGGCCGGAACCGCTCCCCCAGCGTCTGCGCGAAGGCCGGGTTGACCGCGTCCAGGATCTCCGGGCGGCTGCGGAAGTTGGTCTGCAGCGTCTCGCGCGCGCCGAGCGCCTCCAGCCGGGCGCCGCGCCGCTCGAACAGCTCCACCTCCGCGTGGCGGAAGCCGTAGATCGACTGCTGGGCATCGCCGACCGTGAACAGGTTGTCGCGGGCGATCGACTCGATGAGCTCCAGCTGCACCCGGTTGGTGTCCTGGAGCTCGTCGACCATGATGCGCTCAAATCGGGCCGCGTAGCGCTGGCGCAGCTCGCTGTCGTCGAGCAGCAGGCGCCGCGTCTGAAGCTCCAGGTCCTCGAAGTCCAGCCCCGAGACCGCGCGCTTGCCCTCGCTGTAATGGCGCCCGTAGGCGTCCAGCAACCGGTCCAGCAGATCGCGCACCGGGCGCGCCGCCACGGTCGCGCAGTGCACCCGGAAGCGCTCGAGCGCCTCGGTGTAGCTCGCACAGGCGTCGGTGCTGAGCGCGGCGCCGTTGCGCGGCAGCCGGGCCCGTCCCAGGTCGGCGGGCCACACCTCCCCGCTCGCGACCAGCTCCAGGCAGGCGCCGACCCGATCGATGGCCTCGCATACGCGGGGGCTCGGCTCGGCGATCGCGCCCAGCTCGGCGGCCAAGGCCCGGGCGGCGGCGGTCAGTTCGCCCGCCCCGCCGTCATCGCCCTCCGTCGCCGTGGGGATCTCGGGCAGCCGCGGATGTAACTGACCGGCCGAGCGCAGCTGGGCATACACGCTGAGCACCGCGGCCCGCAGCGACCACTGCGTGTAATCGGCGATGAGGTCGACGACGCGCGCGTCATCCTGGGCCAGCTCGTCGAGCGCAGCCTCGAACGCCGCCGCCGAGAGGGGGTCTGACTGGTAGCGGTCCAGCACCGCGAACTGGGGATCGAGCCCGGCGGCCAGGGCGTTGACGCGCAGCACCCGGGCGCAGAAGCCATGGATGGTGGAGATGAAGGCGCCCTCGGTCCGCCGCGCCGCCTCGGTCGCGCCCAGCGCCCGCAGGCGCGCCCGGATACGGTCTCGCAGCTCGGCGGCCGCCTTCTCGGTGAAGGTGATGGTGAGCATCGCCGAGATATCCACGCCGTCCTGGAGCACCGACTGGACGAAGCGCTCCACCAGCACCGAGGTCTTGCCGCTGCCGGCGCCGGCGTCGAGCAGGAGATCGCCGGTTCGGCGCTCGATGGCCCGCTGCTGCTCCGGCGTCCACACGCGCACCGCCGCGGCGCGGCCGGACGACGGCTCGTTCCCGCCGGCCGCGAAGGGTGGATCCAATGGCGGCGACACGCTCACTGGCTGCGGCAGATGGCCGGGTAGCGGCAGCCGTCGCGCGAGCAGTTCTGCGGGCACGGCTCGAGTTGGCCGGCGCGCAGGGCACCCGCCAGCGCCACCGCGCGCTCGGCGGCGTCCGCGAGCATCTCGTCGAGCTCCTCGCCCGCCCGGGCGTCCGTGGCGACGACGCCTCCACCGACCGGCGTGCCCTTGACGAACACGCCACGGGCACGGAGGTCGTCGCCGCGCAGCGGCTGGTAGAAGCCCGCGACGGGCTGGGACCCGGTGAGCTCGCGCACCACCAGCATGTACAGGGCGACCTGCAGCTGGCGGTCCTCGGCCCACCGCGCCGCCGACCACGCGGGGCGCCTGGCCCCGGACTTGTAGTCGCGGACGACGGCGTGTCCGGCACCGTCGACGTCGACGCGGTCAAGGACCCCCCGCACCCGTACCCGCCCCGGGCCCTCGCCGAGCTCGAGTGCCGGCAGCGACCCCTCCTCGCCCTCGAAACCGAAGCGCAGCTCCAGGCCCAGGGGCCGCCACTCCCCCGCCGTGCGTGCCTCGTGCTCCAGATAGCGCCGCAGATCGGCCTCGATGGCCCGGAGCGCGCCCGCGCGCACCACCTCCGGGCTGCCGACCCCGAGCGCCGCGCCCCCGTCGGCGGCCAGCCGGGCCAGCAGCCGATCGAGGATGGCCTGCGCGGCCGCCAGCGTGTCCGGGGTCACCGGCCCGTCCAGCTCCCGCAGCACCCGTTCCAGCACGTCGTGCATGAGGCTGCCTCGGGCCAGCGGCTCGGGCTGCGGGGTGAGCGGCTCGGGTTGGAGCTCGCGCTCGATGAGCCAGCGGACCGGACAGTCGGAGTAGGCCTCGAGCGCGCCCGCGGACAGGATCTCGGTGTGGCGCATCCGGCCCAGCGCCTCCGCGCCGAGCACGCGACGGCGCGCGGGCGGTTCGCCGCCGGACGCCGCGTCGCGGTCGGCCGCCGCACGGGCGCGCTCGCGTGCGGTGGGGGCCCGGTCGGCATCCCAGACGACATCGGCGAGCAGGCGCCGGCGGCGGCGCGCCGGCCAGTCGTCGCTCAGCAGTTCCGCCACATCGGCGATGAACGGCGAGGGCAGGGCCAGGTTGCCCTCCTCGTCAGAGCTGCGGTAGGCCAGGAACACGCGCTCGGTGGCGCGCGACAGCGCGGCGTAGAACAGGTAGCGCTCGGCGGGCAGGGCGTCCTCGCGGGCGCGCAGCCGCAGGCCGCCCGCGGCGGCCAGCTCGAAGCGGCGCTCGTCGGAGAGGAACGGCTCGGGGCTCGACGGCCGCGGGAACTCGCCCTCCTGCAGGCCGCACACGAACACGGCGCGAAAGCGCCGCGCCCGGACCTCCGGCGGCTCGGCGAGCAGCACCGCGTCGGCCCCGTCGCCCGCCGCCGACGCGGGCACCGTCAGCTGCTCGAGGAGGGCCACCAGCTCCGCGCCGCTGAGCGGGGAATGGGCGGGCTCGGGGCGGGCGGGCTCCGGGCGGGCGGGTCCGAACTGCAACTCCGCGAGCTCCTCGACGGCGACCACAAGCGCGTGCAGCGCCCGGGCGTCGAGCGCCTCCGCGTCGCTCAGGGCCGGAGCCGCCCCGCGATGCGGCGCCGCGAACAGCCACCGCGCCAATCGGCACAGCGCCCGCGCCGGGTCGGCGGCGCGGGCCAGCTCGTCGAGCTCGGGCAGCTCCCACCCGAGCCGCTCGCGCGCCTGGGCGGCGGTCCGCAGCCCCTCGCGGCGCACGTCGGCGTCCAGGCCATCGGCGATCTCCGGCGTGTCGAGGCGCCCGGGGGTTCTCAGGTAGGCGAGCAGATCAGCGGCGCGCGCCTGGCGCTCGGGCGCCAACGCGCAGCGCGCGGCGCCCAGCAGGCCCCGCCCGAGAGGGGTGTGGGCCAGTAGGGGCGCGTGGCCGGTGGCCAGCGGGATTCCGTACTGCGCGAAGACGTGCCCCAGCAGAGGCGCCGCGTGGTGGCGCGAGCGGTAGATGACGACGATCTCGCCGGCGGGAACGCCGGCGCGCAGCAGCTCGAGCACCTGCTCGGCGACGAGCTCGGCCTCGGCGCGCTCCCCTCCGGCCTCCAACAGGGTCACCGCCTGGCCCGGGTCCACACGCGCTGGCGGGTGCGACGCTGTGCCTGCAAACAGCGAGCGCTCGAGGTGGTGGAGCACCGCGCGGGACGCCGGCGCGTAGTGCTCATCGCGGGCGGGCAGCTCGACGACGCGCTCGGCCAGCGGCCGGAGCTCCTCCATCGTCTCGGCCCGGGCCACGAGCGCCTCGCGTCCCGGCTCGTAGGTGAGCGCCACCGTTACCTCGGCGCCGGCCACGCGGGCGAGCGTCTCGACCGCGTCGCGCTCGAGCGCAGTGAGGTCATCGAAGCCGTAGAAGAACACGGGCTCTGAGCCCCAGCGATGCGGGGCGGCGCGCAGCGCGTCCAGGGCCCGCCACGCGTAGAGCTCACGGTCGACGCGACCCAGCCGGTCGAGCTCGCGGACATAGTCGCCGTAGATGCGCCCCACCTCGTGCGCGTAGGGCGCGCGGCGCACGTCCTGGGCCGACCAGGCGCGCAGGCCGGTGATGAAGCGACCGGGATCCACGAGCGAGCGCTGCAGCTCGGCGATCAGCTCACCGGCGGCCGCGGCGAACCCGGCCGCCGACGCCGAGGCGCGTAGGACGTCCAGGCGCGACCCGGCGAGCACCCGTTCCAGAATCCGCTCGCGCTGGAGCTCCGAGACGCGCCGCCCGGCGTACTGCGTCCGACGCCCGACCTCATAGGTCAGGCCGCTGAACGTGACCACCGAGCCGAGCACCACCCCGTCGCCGGCCAGCTCCCGGGCGTAGTGGCGGGCGTCGATCGCCGTGGGCACCACCAGCAGTGCGCCGCGCCGGGCGGCGTCGGCGTAGGCGCCCAGCACCACCCCCGCCTTGGCGGAGTTGGCCGGCCCGAGCACGAGGGTGAGAGGCACGCGCCCAATAGTGGCGCGCGGCCCCGACGACTAGACCGTCGCGCTCAGGCGGCGGCGGACTCCTCGGCCGCAGCCTCGGCGGCGCCATCAGCGGCGGGCTCCTCGGCCTCGGGCGGCTTGGCGCCCTCCTTGGCCCAGGGCTCGTCGAACTCGACGCGCCACTTGCCCTCTTCGTTCTGCATCAGCGCCAGGCGGGCGCGGAAGCTCTTGCCCGAGCGGCCCTTGAAGCCGGTGACGGGCTTCTCGGTGCGGCCGGTCCTGATCAGCTCGCGAGCCACCGCCACCGGCAGCTGCTTGCCGGCCTTGGCCTTCCAGATGACGAACCCGCAGCCCGGGTCCTCGCGGCCCCAGCACGAGTAGCCCTTGCGGTTCTCATTGATGTCGCGCCCGCACACGGGGCACGCACCCAGGTTGGCACGCGGGATGCGGACGTCCTTGAGCTTGGTGTCCAGCTCGCCCACCGTCGACTCGGTGAACTTGACGATGTCGCCCATGAACTTCTCACGGGAGTCCGAGCCGGTCTCGATGTTGGACAGCCGGTGCTCCCAGTCGCCGGTGAGGCCGGGGCTGGTCAGCGGGTGCTGGCCGAGCAGGCGGATGACGTTCAGGCCCTTCTCGGTGACGACCAGGGCGCGGCCGTCACGCTCGATGTAGCCGACCTGGAGCAGGCGCTCGATGATGGCCGCGCGGGTGGCGGGGGTGCCGATGCCCGAGTCCTTCATGGCCTCGCGCAGCTCCTCCTCCTCCACGAGCTTGCCCGCGGTCTCCATCATGTCCAGCAGCGAGCGCTCGGTGTGACGGCGCGGCGGCTTGGTCTCCTTGGCCTCGTCGGCGACCTTGGTGACAGCGGCGTCCTCGCCCTTGTTGAGGCGGGGCAGGCGCTGCTCGCGGCCCTCGTCCTCGCTGTCGGCGGGGGCGTCGTCCAGATCGGCGGTCTCGCCATAGACGCCGCGCCACCCGGGGACGAGCAGGAGCTTGCCGCGGGTCCGGAACACGTGCGTCGCCACCGTCGTCTCCACGCGCGTGTTCTCCGATACCGCCTCCGGGTGGAAGACGGCCAGGAACCGCCGCACCACCAGGTCATAGACCCGGCGGTCGTCCTCGTTCATCTTGTCGACGGGGTGGCGCTCGGCGTTGGTGGGGATGACCGCGTGGTGGTCGGTGACCTTGGCGTCGTTGACCACCCGGCCCAGCGGCAGGACATCGAGGCCCAGGACGTACTGCGAGGCGGCGGCGTACTCGGACTGCCCGCCCAGGAGCTTGGCGATCGGCTTGATCTCGGGGACCATGTCGCCGGTGATGTAGCGCGAGTTGGTGCGGGGGTAGGTGAGCGCCTTGTGCTCCTCGTAGAGCCGCTGGGCCGCGGCGAGGGTGCGCCGGGCGGTGAAGCCGTAGCGGCCGTTGGCATCGCGCTGGAGCTGGGTGAGGTCATAGAGCAGCGGCGCGCGCTCCCGGCGCTCTGACTTCTCGAGCTTGGTGATGGTGCCGACCTGATCGCGGCAGGCCTGCACGACGGCGCGCGCCTCCTCGGCGGTCGCCAGGCGGGGGTTGGCGCCGGCGTGGAAGCGACCCTCATAGGCGCGCCCGGCGGGCTCGTCGACGGCGCGGAAGGCGGCGTCGACGACCCAGTAGGGCTCGGGCTTGAAGGCGCGGATCTCCTCCTCGCGGCGGGCCAGGATGGCCAGGGTCGGCGTCTGCACGCGCCCCAGCGAGACCGCGCCGTCAAAGGACGAGCGCAGCCGGATGGTGGCCGCCCGGGTGGAGTTCATGCCCACGATCCAGTCGGCCTCCGAACGCGACCGTGCCGCCGCCTCCAGGGCTGCGTACTCGCCGGCGGGCCGCAGCTCCTTGAACGCCGCCTCGATGGCCGACTTGGTCATCGAGTTCAGCCACAGCCGGCGCACCGGCTTGCGCGACCCGGCCTTCTCGTACAGGTAGGCGAAGATGAGCTCGCCCTCACGCCCGGCGTCGCAGGCGTTGACGACCTGGTCGACGTCGTCGCGCCCGAGCAGGCGCTTGACCACGTTCATCTGCTTCTTGGAGCGCTCGTCGCGCACGACCAGCTTGAAGCGATCCGGGACGATCGGCAGATCCGCCATGCGCCACTTCTTGAACTTCTCGTCGTACTCGTCGGGATCGGCCAGCTGCACCAGGTGGCCGACCGCCCAGGTGACGACGTGGTCGGGTCCCTCCAGGAACTCCTCGCCCTTGCCGCCCTTCTTGTCGAAGGCGCCCGGGAGCACGCGCACGAGGTCGCGACCGACCGACGGCTTCTCCGCGATGACGAGAGTCTTGGGCATAGGCCGCGGAGGGTAGCGCCCTCCGCAAGCGGATCTGAGTCCTGCACGCGCAACTGCGCGATGGCGGCAGCGTCAGACGAAACGTTCGCGCAGCAGGGCGGCGCGCCGCGCCACCGCCGCCAGCCGGCGATCGATGGCGACCGACTCGGCCTGCTCGAGCAGCTCCACGGACTCGGCTCCCGGGCCCAGCGCCCACGCCAGATCCACCCGGGAGTGCGCGAGCTCCACGACGGCCCGCAGCGACGCGTTGGCCGCCACGGCGCGGCGCAGCTGTGCCACCGACTCCTCCCGGCGGCCCAGCGTGAGGGCCAGCCGGCCCAGATAGCGACTCGTCGCGCCCATGCACACCGCTCCGACCCCGATGACGACGTTCGTGTCGGCAAACGGCTCGAGCAGGTCGTAGAGGATCGCCGCGCGCTCGAGGTCGCCGAAGGCGTGGGCCAGGTCGGCGGCCAGCGCCGTCACCACCATCCAGTCACCGTCGCGGGGGATCCACTCGAACCGATCGCGGGCCAGCACCTCGAACTCGGCGCGCGCCTCCCCGCTGCGCCCGGTCTCGTGCAGCAGCAGGGCCAGGCCGGCGCGCCAGGCGGCGCGGCCGGGGTTGGTGGAGAGGGCCTCGCGCACCGGATCCTCGAGCTCGCCCATGCGCGCCTGCTCGCGGCGCAATGAGAGCACCTGGACGGCGTAGTACTGCGGCGCGGTCACGCCCTCGGAGCGAATGCCCGACGACGCCGCGGCAGCGGCGAGCGGCTCGGCCTCCTCGAGCCGGCCGTCGAGCAGCGCCTTCATCGCCTCCCACACCGCGGCGTTCCACAGATACAGGGGCTGGCGCAGCTGCTCGGCTCCGGCGGTGAAGGCGTCGATCTGCACCTCCACCCCGGTCCGGTCGCCGCGCTCCAGCAGGTCCACCACCAGCCACGCGTGGCCCTGGAGGGTGAGCTCGAGGTCGGCGGCTTCGCGCGCGGCACGCAGCAGCAGCGTCGAATCCGCCAGGCGGCCCTCGAGGTTCCCAGGGCCCCAGTAGGCACGGCGGCGCGCGGCGGCGGCCAGAGCCGTCGCCTGGGGATCGGAGAGCTCGGCCGCGATCTCGGTCGCCTCGGCGCTCAGCACGGCCATCCGGTCCCGGCGGTCTGAGAAGTACAGCGCGCCGCACAGGCGCGCCAGGAGCCGCACCCTCGTGACCGTCCGCTCCTCGGCGGTCATCGCCGCGGCCTGCTCGAGCAGCGCGATGAGCTCCTCGTCCACGACGCCCGGCGGCTGCACGTAGCGCCGGGAGGCGCCGATCGCGGCCCGCACCAGCGACCCCTTGTCCCCCAGTTCGGCGGCCAGGGCCGCCGCCTCGCGCAACGTCGCCCACGCCAGCGGGCGCTCGCCGCTGCGCACCTGGGCCTCCCCCAGCTCAAGCAGCAGATCGCAACGCCTGCGCAGCGCCTCGGGGTCAGACCGATCCAGCACCTCCAGCACCCGGGCGTAGTGGGTGGCGGCCTCCTCGTTGGCCAGCATCTGGGTGGCCTGCTCGCCGGCCCGGAGGCCGTAGCGGATGGCCCGTTCGGCGTCCTCGGGGTCAGCGGCGCGCGTGAAGTGCAGGGCCAGCGCGCCGATGAGCGACTCGTCGGGGGGAGTGGGACCGGATTCGAGCGCCACCCCGACCCGGCGGTGCACGCGCGCGCGCCGCGCCGAGGACATGCCTTCATAGAGCGTCTCGCGAATGAGGGCGTGGGCGAACGAGTAGCGCCCCGGGTCGCCGGGCGCCTCGGCCACCAGGCCCGCGTCCAGGGCGTCCTCCAGCGCCGCCAGGAACCGGTCCTCGTCGAAGCCGAGGACCCGCTCGAGCAGGGCCGAGTCGAAGTCGCGCCCGATGACCGCCGCCACCCGCAGCCACTCGATGGAGCCCGGGTCCAGGCGATCCAGGCGGCGGCCGATGACGTCGCGGACATCCTCGGGCAGCCCCACCCGCTCCAGGTCGCGCGCGCCGGCGTCCTGGGAGCGCACCCCGGCGTCGCTGAGGTGACGGACGATCTCCTCGATGAAGAACGGGTTGCCCTCGGTCTCGCGATACAGCGCCTGGACGAAGGCCAGCGACGGCGTGCCACCGACGCGCAGGCGCACGAGCTCCATCGCCTCGTCCTCGGGCAGACCGCCGACGTCGAGCTGGACCATGAGCCGTTCGCGCCGCAGCCCCGCCAGCGCGGCGTCAAAACCCTCGCTCCACTGGTCGACGTCGCGATAGGCGCCCATGATCGAGACGCGGGTGTTGTGGGGGGAGCGCGCGAGGTGGCGCAGGAGCAGCAGCGTCGGGCGGTCGGCCCACTGCAGGTCGTCGAGCACGATCAGCACCGGCACCGCGGCCGAGATCTCGGCCAGCAGGCCGGCCACCGCCTCGAACAGCCGGTAGCGGTCGGTCTCGGGGTCGCCGGGATCGGGCGGGGGCAGCTCGGGCACGCGGCGGCGCAGCTCGGGGATGAGACGCCCCAGCTCGGCGCCGTACTCCCGGGCGACGCTGCGCAGCTCCTCCAGCGGCGCGCGGAACACGTAGTGGCCCAGCGCCTCCAGGAAGGGCTGGTAGGGCACGAGGGTCTCCTCGGGGGCCCGCCCGGCGAGCACGATCGCCCCGGAGGCGAACGCGCGCACCGCGGTCTCGGCCAGCAGCCGCGTCTTGCCGACCCCCGGATCGCCGGCGAGGAACATGACGCGCTCAGAATCCGCGCCCCGCCCACCCAGCCCGCCCTGCCACCACCGCTCCAACCGCTCCATCTCGGCCTGGCGGCCGACCAACGGCCCAGCGGCGGCGGCCGCGAGCTCGGCGGGCACCTCGATCTCGGCCGCGGTCGCGGCCGTGGTCAGGCTCGGGCGCGCCGCCGGCGGGTTGAGCAGCCGCTCGTGGGCTCCGATGGCCTCGGGCGAGGGCGCGATCCCGAGCTCGTCGCGCAGCAGCGTGCGCAGCTGCTCGAACACCCGCATCCCCTCGGCCACGTTGCCCTGGGCCTCGAGCGCCGCCATCAGCAGGACGTATCCGGACTCGCGGTAGGGCTCGGTGTCGATCAGGGTGCGCGCCGCGCGCTCCACCGAGCCCAGCTGGGTCCCGCCGAGCTGCAGCCCGGCCCGGCCGATGACCTCCAGGGCCTGGAGGCGGATGTCGGAGAGCTCCTGGCGCCGGGGCTCCAGCCACGAGGCCTGTGTCCCGGGCAGCAGCCCGCGGCTGGCGATGTTGAGCGGCACCTGGGCCAGCGCCCAGGCCGCCCGCGCGTCGCCGGAGTCCAGCGCACGCTGCGCGCGCCACACCTCGCTGGCCGCGGCCTCGACGTCCACCCAGGCGGGCTCGGGCAGCGCCAGGCCGAGCTCGTCGCGGCCGGAGACGACGTCGCGGCCCAGCGCGGAGCGCAGGCGCGAGAGCAGGGTGCGCATGGCCGCGTCCTGCGAGCGAGGGGCGGTCTCGGGCCACAGCGCCCCGATCAGCTCGTCGCGTCCGACCGGGCGATCGCGGTTCAGGACCAGGTAGGCGAGCAGCAGCGGGACCTGCTTCCCGCGCAGAGACTGGACCAGCTCGACGCCATCAAACTCCACCGATAAGCGTCCACATAGCTGGATCCTCGTCCTTTCACCCACGGGAACCAGTTCCGGCAACGTTGTGGAAACGTATCGCCAACGGGGCAATGGGAACGTTCTCGTCACCGTGGCCACCGGGGGCCACGGCCATCAGTAACTAAGCGGCGCTCCATTCCGGTACGCCGAGAGCCCGGCCGCAAAGGGAGGAATGACCCCAACCAGTCGAGAGCACAATCGGATCGCCTATTGCGAGTGTGGGGCGCAGCTCCAGGGTGATTCCGAGCAGCAGCTCTTCGATGCGGCTCAGGCTCACCTCGCTCATCACCATCCCGAGCTCTTGGGGGCGGTTGGGCTCGACGTCGTGGCACAGATGGCCGAGGAACGTCCGGGGGCAATCAACGCCTGAGGCGGGCGGCGACGCAGACCGCCGCCCGCCAGGCGCTTGATCCACAGCAGGTCACGGCCTCGCTTTTCAGCGGGGCCGTTTGACTGAGGTGGTGCGTAGCGTGAGTGGGGCGGTTGCCCTGGCGATGTGGCGAACGTCAACGGCGGGCCGTCGATATGGAGCCGGTTGGCAATGGCGTCGCGGTGAGCCTTGGAGCGACCATTTCGTGACAAACCGCGAGACGCACCCCAGGTTTTCCACAAAACGCTCGAATAGCAGCCGTTTCGTAACAAATCGGGTGGGGCGGAGCAGATTTGTCACGTTGTGCACCCTCCACCCCCGCACCCCCGCACCCCCGCACCCCCGCACCCCCGCACCCGCCGCCCGGCCGCCCAGCCGCCCAGCCGCCCGGCCGCCCGCCGCGGCTGCCCGCCGGCCGCGGCGGTCCGGATCCGCCTTCCCAAGTCCGCAGTTGACGTGCGCCGATACCCCGCTCAGGCGCCGGCAGTCGACCACCAACCAGACAGTCGGGCTACACGACGGTCAGTTGGCGCAGTGCCCCGTCGACACCGCCGCGCCGGCCGCCTGCGCGTGGCGCAGCGCGGCGCGCACGATGCCGTCGGGGATCGCGAAGCCGCCCTGGCGCGGAGTGCCGGTGAGCGCCGCGAACACCGTGGCCACGACCTGGCCGCGCCCGTTGACCATCGGCCCGCCGGAGTTGCCGGGCTGGACCTTGCCCCGCAGCGCGGTGATGGTGCGCAGCACGTGCCCCTGTCCGTAGGCGTTCTGGGTCTCGACCGTCTCGGTCTGGCCCAGCCGCCCCGGCCGGGCCGTGAAGGCCCCGTCGAGCGGATAGCCGAGGATCGCCGCGGACGTCCCCGAGGGCGCGTTGGCGTCGGTCCCGAGTGGGCGCAGCGCCAGTCCGGGCACCCGCAGGATGGCGATGTCGTTGTGGGGGTCAAAGACGAGTGCCTCGGCGGGGTGGCCGGGGCCGACGCCGTCGATCTGGATCTGGGTGTCGCTCTCGCCCGCGACGACGTGGGCGTTGGTGACCACCAGGCCGGGCGCCGCGACCCAGCCCGAGCCCTCCACGCCCAGCCCGCACGCGCTGCCGAACACGCGCACCACGCTGTGGCGGGCCGCCCGCGCGCCGGGGCTGGCCAGGATGCGGGCATTGGGGGCCGGGACGTTGGGGGCGGGACCGTGGACGGACGGGAGCGGATCGAAGCGCGCCAGCGCGTTGAGGATCGGGCCCGACGGGGGCAGGATCTGGTCCAGGGCGCGCAGGATCGTCGAGTTCTGGATGTCGGTGCGCAGCGGCCGCGACGCCGACGCATCCAGGGCGACGGCGCCGATGATCCAGGCGATCCCCAAGCCGACGCACGCGGTCAGCGCGGCGCCAAGGAGGCCGTCCACGGTCCGCAGTCCCGGGATCCGCAGCGCCGAGCGCACACGCGCCCCCAGCCCCTCCAGGCCGCTGGCGAACACGCCACCGGCCAGCAGCGCGCCGAGCAGGCCGAACAGCGGCGCGTAGGGCGAGCGAGCTCCCTGACTGAGCAGCAGCGGGGCCAGGCGGGTGCCGAGGAACGCGCCCACCGCGAACCCGGCCAGGGACAGCGCGCCGACGATGAAGCCCTGCACGTACCCGTAGAAGGCCAGGAGCACGGTGAAGCCGACGATGACCCAGTCCAGCGCACTCACCGGCGGGCCTCCTGGAGCCTCCGGGCGGGAAACGGTATCTGGAGGCCCACGCACGCGAGGGTAGTGCTCACTTCACCCAACCATGACCCACGAAGTGACTGCAAATCGTGATCGTGTCCCCCGACCATGGCCATGCATTGTCTACCGTGTGTCAGAAGGTGGCACACACTGGGGTGATCGTGGCGGGTAGACCGCGGCCGAGGGGACGGCGACGACGGCGACGACGGCTGCTGACCCGGGCGCTGCCCGTCGTCGTGCTGGCCGCGGCGGCGTTCGGCGCCGGAGTGGTGTTGGCGATGCGCCCCGGGCACGAGGAGCGCCAGATGGTCACGCGGTACGTGCGCGCCTGGACCCACAGCGATTTCGCCGAGATGTTCGCCCTGCTGGACCGCCCCTCCCGGGAGGCAACGACCGAGAGCCGCTTCGCCAGGGCGCTGGAGACCGCCGCCGACACGGCGACGCTCCAGTCGCTGGCCGTGAGGCACGTCGCCGGCCGCCAGGGCAACGTGATCGCGGTGGCGATGACGGTCCAGACCAAGCTGTGGGGCAAGCTGCACGAGACACTCCTGGTACCGCTCAGCGGCTCGGGCTCCACGGCCCGGGTGCACTACTCAGATACGTTGCTGTTCCCGGGGTTGCGCTCCGGCGAGAAGCTGCACCGCCGGATCTCGCTGCCGCCCCGGGGGACGCTGCTGGCCGCCGACGGGACTCCCCTGGCCCAGGGGCCGGACCGCAGCACGCCGATCCCCGACGTCGCCAACCAGATCGTCGGCACGGTCGGCCCGATCCCGTCTGGCCTGGTCCATGCTTACGCGGCGCGCGGCTATCCGGCGCACGCGCGGGTGGGCCTCGACGGCCTCGAGTTCATCTTCCAGAACCTGCTGGCGGGCACCCCCGGCGGGCAGCTGCTGGCCGGTCATCGCGTGCTGGCCCACACGGCGCCCGCGGGCGCCACGCCGGTCGAGACGACGATCTCCCCCGGCATGGAACGCTCGGCGGTGGCCGCGCTCGGTGGTCAGTACGGCGGCATGGTGGTCATGAACCCCCGTACGGGGGCGGTGCTGGCGGCGGCGGGGATCGCCTGGTCGGCGCTGCAGCCGCCCGGCTCCACCATGAAGATCATCACCGCCACCGGGGCACTGCGCGCCCATATCGCCACGCTGAGCACCGTCTTCCCCTACGCCACCGGGGCCAGCCTCGAGGGCTACACGCTGCAGAACGCCAACGGAGAGGACTGCGGCGGCACGCTCATCAACGCGTTCGCGGTGTCGTGCAACTCGGTGTTCGCCCCCCTCGGGGCCAAGCTCGGCGCCAAGCGCCTGGTGTCCACGGCCGAGCGCTTCGGCTTCAACCAGCCCAGCTCGATCCCGGGCGCGGCCGAAAGCACGATCCCATCGGCCAAGTCCATCGGGGACGACCTCGCCGTCGGCTCCTCGGCCATCGGGCAGGGCCTGGTGCAGACCACGCCCCTGGAGATGACCGACGTCGCGGCGACGATCGCGATGGGCGGCCGGCGGCCGATCCCCACCCTGCTGGCCCACCAGCGCCCCCGCTTCGTGCGCGTGACGAGCGCCCAGGTCGCCCACGAGGTCCAGCAGATGATGGTGGCGGTGGTCGAGTACGGCACCGGGACCTCGGCGCAGATCTCGGGCGTCCAGGTGGCCGGCAAGACCGGGACCGCCGAGCTGAAGAACACCGCGCCCCCGGCCAGCGACGGCGGCACCGGCACCACCGCCACGCAGACCTCCGACCCCAAGAACACCGACGCGTGGTTCGTCGGCTATGCACCGGTGGGTCACCCCCGGTTCGTGGCCGGGGCGCTGTTCCCCAACCAGGGAGCGGGCGGCGGCACCGCGGCGCCGCCGGTGCGCCAGGTGCTGGAGACGGCGCTCTCAGGCCACTAGATCAACCACCTAGCCCGAGGCGGCGCCGACGACGCTCGGGTTCAGCGTCCCCTGCGTCCATGCCGCCAGCTCGCTGCCGCCGCTGCCCACGGCCACGGTGAGATCCAGCGCGAAGGTGGTGGACGACAAGCTGACCGGCGCCCCGAACCGCCTTGCGGCACCGGACGCGGCGGCCACCACCGGGTGTCCGTCGCGCACCCAGCCGACGAGCACCTGCCCGTGCGCGCCGACCGCGGCGGCGGGCTCCTGCGAGGCGTCGATGGCGCCGAGCGTCCGCACCGGGCCGAACGAGCCCTTCGCACTGCGGCCGTCGGCCTGGGTCTGACAGGCGGCCTGCGCCGTGCACGACTGCCACGCCAGCGCCTGGTCGCCCGCGACGTCCCCGGCGAAGCTCAGCCCCGAGGCCAGCCGGTTGGCCGGCGAGAGGTTGCGCACCGTGGCGTGGGGCGCGATGTCCATGGCCCGCACCACGGAGTGAAAGGCGCCGGACTTATCAGACCAGCTCTCGACCCAGGCGGCGGTCGCCCCGCCCTGGCGAGCGGCGACGCCGAGCTCGTCGATGCGATGGCCGGCCGGCACGGTGACCGCGGTCTTGGGCCCGCGCGGAGCATGGGTCTTTGAGCCCAGGGCGTAGGTGATGCTGCGCGGGGCGGCCTGGCCGGCGACACCCTTGGCCGACGTCCAGGCGACGATCGAGCTCTCGGCGCCCAGCCAGGCGGCGTCCAGCGTCTCGGGCATCTGCCCGCCGTGGCTGAGCAGGTGCTGCACGCCGAAGCGGTTGGCCTTGGCCGACTGGCTCACCCACACCCCGCGCTCGGTGGCCACGGCGGCGAGTATGGCGCCGTTCTTGAGCGTGAGCAGCCGGCCCTGAGTGGCCCCGGTGAGACCGCCGACGAGCGTCCGCGCCCGGGCCACCTGCCCACCACGACTGACCGAGACGGCCTGGGCGGCGCTGCAGCAGGTCTGGGTCGTCGGCGCCGCCCCGGTGAGCAGTTCCAGCGAGCCGCCGTCGTAGGCGGCGGCCAGGATCTGCTGGGCCCCCGGGATCGCGATCGGGACCTGGCCCCCGCCCGCCGCGCCGTGCGCCGTGCGCAGGGTGACGTAACCCTGCGACACCCCCGGGGTGTCGACGTCCTGGATCCCGAACGCCGCCGCAGCCGCCCCGGACCCCGAGATGGCCAGTTGCGGGGCCACGACATCGAGCGTCCCCGGCTTGGCGAATTCAAACGGCGCGCCCCACTTCGCCTGTGCCGCCGCCGGCCCGGCGAGCGATGGCAGCAACGCCAGGGCCGCCGTGGCGAGACCCCCGATCAATCGTCGTCGTGCCGGCCGGGCGGCTCGGGTCAAAGGTTCAACGAGATCCCGCCGAGGCGCTGGTCGCCGTGGCCGAGGATGACGAGGGTGAGGGGCCGGTTGGAGTACACCGCGGTCGAGAGCTTGAACAGGAGCAGGCCGCCCTGGGTCGGCCCGTCGCTGGCCACCGTGTTGGGACCCGGGTAGGTCTCGAGGTTCTCCAGGGTGGTCGACGTCCAGGCGAACGGGTTGACGGCGGAGTCGAGTTTGATCGGCCGGTAGACGTTGCCCTGGGTGTCGGTGAGCACGAAGTTGTCACTGGTGGTGGCCGGGTGCCCGCTCTGGTTCTTGGCCCACAGAAAGACGCCGTACCACAGCTGGTCGGGCCCGAGGTTCGGCGACACGCCGGGGGGCAGGCCCTTGACGTAGGACGAGTCCTCGCTGCCGTACTGGTTGAGCTCGCGCGAGATCTGCAGCTGATAGGTGATGTAGCCGGCCGAGATGTAGTCGCCGTCGTTGTCGGCGTTGGCGAAGTTCTGATGCGGCGACTGGTGGCCACAGGCGGCCAGTCCGATCGCGAACAGGACCCCGCACAGGGCGATGAGGGAGCGGCGCAGCGTCACGGCGGCCGGAAGTCTAACGACGCTCATGCCGATCAGCGGCTCTCCACCGACGCCCGCTGCCCGCGCTCGCGGCCGTCCTCCAGGATGGCGCGCAACCGGCGCATTCCCTTGGCCGCCTTGCGCCGCGCCCAGGACCGCCCGCCGAAGTTCTCCATCAGCTTGTCTGACATCTGGGAGGGCTCGGTCTCGTAGGTGAACTGGACCTTGGTGGTGCCGCCCGGCCCCGGCGACAGCGTGTAGGTGCCCAGCATGCGGATGCGGTTGTACTTGCCGCCGCGGCCGCGCTCCACGATCCGGTAGGGCGCCTGCATCTCGGCGAAGGTCACGTCGGCCCAGGAGAAGCGCTGCAGCGGCGCCTTGATGCGGAAGCGGGCGCCGGCGCCCAGGCCGTAGGGGTCGACGCGGAGCAGGTGCCAGTCGACGAGGTAGTGATCGGTGAACTCGGCGTGATTGGCGATGTCCGCCAGGTACTCATAGACCTGCTCACGCGGCCGGGCGATCGTCGTCGAGACGGTGAAGGGCTCCACGTGGCCGGAGTTTATGCGGCGACGCGGTCAGGCGGCGACGCGGTCAGGGGGCCGCACGGTCAGGCGGCGGCGCGCTGATCGGTGATCCGCATCGTGTGGCCGAACTCCGGCCCGTGCACGGTGCGGCTCTCCAGCGGGTCCTCTCGCTGGCGCCCGCGGCACAGCTCGCAGGCGATGGTGCCCGACCCGTAGACGTAGACGCGCTCGCCCACCAGTGGGGTGCGGTGACAGCACGTACAGCGCTCGGAACCGGCGAGGCGCTCGTCCAGCCCGCGCCGCAACAGCGCGAGCTCCAGGTCGAGCATGTCGCGCAAGGTCGGCATGGCCTGGTGTTCGGCCCGGCGGCCCCCGTTCCTGCCGGTGAAAAGATGTGAGCGCTCGCCGTCAGCAGCCACACGGGTTTTCCCGAAATACCGGCGGACTGATGGACGAAAAGCTGGTTACCGGTTTCAGGTGCGCTTGGGCGGGCAGGCTAGAATGGGCCGTGAGCTCAGTGAGCTTCACGCGGCCTCAAGACCCCAATTGCGGAGCTGCCGGAATCCGTAGCGAGGAGACGGTCATGAAAGCTTGGATGACTGGCAGTGTGGCTGGAACAGGGACCTTCCGGTGCACTGATTGTGACTTCGCGGTGTCACTCGACGCCGCCGACGAGCTGCCGGCCTGCCCCAACTGCGGGGGGACCGAGTTCGTCCGCGCCTCGCTGTTCACCACCTCCCAGCAGGCGGTCATCGACCTCGGCCCCGAGGTGGAGGACCACGCGTGGCTGGAGGAGGTCCGCAACGGCCTCGAGGAACCCGGCCAATACATCGCGTACCGGTCCGGCGACGACATCGTGGCCTACGCGCTCACCCGCGAGTGGACGCGCATCGGCCGCAGCCTCGCCGCCGACATCCGCTTCGACGACCCCACGGTCAGCCGCCGTCACGCCCTGATCGTCCGCCAGCCCGACGGGCTGCGCGTGCTCGACGACCGCAGCCTCAACGGCGTGTTCGTCAACGGCGAGCGCGTCGAGTGGAGCACCCTGGCCGACGCCGACGAGGTCGTGATCGGGCGCCACCACCTGCACTTCATGGACGTGCCGGTGATCTCGGGAATGCGCTTCGGGCACACCTCGGAGAGCGGCACCGGGGCGCAGTCGGGCTGATCGCAATCACTTCCGTATAGTCGCGGCCGGATGCCGCCCGTCACCATCGCCGTCCTGTCCCAGAAGGGAGGGACCGGCAAGACAACCACGGTCCGGACACTGACCGACGTGTTCCGTCGGGTGGGGCTGTCGGTGCTGGCCGTCGACCTCGATCCCCAGGGCAACCTGTCGGACTACCTCGACGTCGACCCCGACGCGTCGCCGACCATCGGCGACGTGCTCTCCGGCCGCGCCACGGCCCGCGAGGCGGTCCACGGAGGCATCATCCCCGCCAACCTGGGGCTGGCCGAGTCCGAGCTGGCCCTGGGCGGCAAGATGGGCCGTGAGCTCACCCTCAAGAAGGCGCTGCGCGAGGTGGCCGGGGACTACGACGTCGTGCTCATCGACTGCCCGCCGGCGCTGGGCCTGTTGACGGTCAACGCGCTGGTGGCGTCCAACTACGCCCTGCTCTCGGCCGAGGCGCAGTACTTCGCCATGCAGGGCGTCGAGCAGGCGCTCCAGGTGATCGAACTGGCGCGCGACAGCCTCAACCCCGACCTCGAGTGGCTCGGAGTGGTGCTCAACATCGCCGACATGCGCACCCGGCACTCGCGCGAGGCCTTTGCCTCGCTGCGCGAACACTTCGGCGACAAGCTGGTGCCGACGACGATCCGCTCATCGATCGCGTACGCCGAGTCCGCCGAGCGCGCGGTCTCGATCCTCGACTACCGCCCCGATCTGGCCGTGGACTACCTCGACGTCGCCGATGAGCTGCTCGCGCGCCTGGACCGCAGCGACGCGCGCCAGTCCGTGCGCAAGCTGCGCCGGGAGATCGCCCCCACGCCGGCGGCCGAGACCCCGGCCCGGGCGTCTTAACCTTCATCTCACACTCGGCGGGAAGACTGGTCGCGTGACGACTCAATCCCCCGCGGTGACCGGATCCCAGCGACCCCGTCCTCGTGTGTCCCCGGTGCTGGTCCTGGGGATCCTGGGCGTGCTCACGTTCGCGCTGATCCCCATCAAGATCAACACGATCTACGGCGGCCTGCCCGCCCACCCGCTCTTCCTGCACGTGCCGGTGATCCTCATTCCGGTGGCGGGCATCGCCGCGCTGGCGCTCGCCGCACGCCCGTCGTGGTGGGTGCGCCACGGCGTATGGGTGACGTTGGTGGCGGTGGTGGCCCTGGGCGCGCTCAACCTCACCATGGGCGCCGGCAAGGCGCTGCGCGACGACCTCGGCCTGCCGCTCGGGGGTTTCGGCGGGGCCGCCGGGGTGGGTGGGGACAGTCTCCTCATCGCCCGTCACGAGCACGCCGCGGACCTGCTGCGGATCTTCACCATCTTCTTCACGGCCCTGCTGATCATCTCGCTGGCCGTGTACCGGGCCGAGAGCGGCATCCCCGGCCTGGACGGCGTCCTGGCGCGCCTGCGCGACACCGCAGCGGCCACGCTGCTGCTGCGCGCGGGGCTGGCCGTGCTCGCCGTCCTGTGCCTGTACTTCGTCTTTCACACCGGCGATCTCGGCGCCAAGGCGGTGTGGCAGGGCCGCATCCACGGCGGCGGCTTCGGAGGCGGGCCTCCGGGCGGCGGAGGGGTCGGCAGCCTGTTCGGCGGTGGCGGTGGCGGCGGTTAGCGGGCGCGGCGGCGCTACAGGCTGCGGACGTCGGCGCCCTGTGACTCGAACGGCGCCCGGATGACCTCCGCCCAGCCGTCGGCGGCGCCCTTCAGGCGCTCCATCACGGCGCCCGTCTGCTCGTAGCTGCACCACACCAGGACCGTGGGCCCCGCGCCGGAGATCGTGGCGCCCAACGCCCCCTGCTCGGTGGCGTGGCGCAGGAGCTCGGCCGACCGCGGATAGAGGTGGGCCCGGTGGGCCTGGTGCAGCCGATCGACGAGGCCGGCGGCGATCAGGTCCCAGCTGCCGGTGGCCAGGCCCAGGGTGAGGGTCGATGCGGCGGCGATGTTGAACACCGCGTCGCCGATGGGGACCCTGGTGGGCAGCGCGGCGCGCGCCTCGGCGGTGCGCACCGGCATCTCGGGGATGACGAGGACGGCCTCGAGGCCCATGGGCGGCTCGAAACGGTGGGCGACGTCGTCCTGGCAGATGACGAAGCCGCCGTCGATCGCGGCCGCGACGTTGTCGGGGTGGCCCTCGAGCTCTGAGGCCAGCGCGCGGACGTCGGCGTCGAGCTCGAAGAGATGGTCGGCGGCGGTGAGGCCGGCCACGATGGCCGCGGCGCTCGAGCCCAGCCCCCCGGTCAGCGGGATCCGGGAGGCGATGTGGAAGGCGAAGCCGTCGGCGGGGTGCAGCCGCTCGAAGGCACGGACGATGAGGTTGGAGCGATCGCGCGGGACGTCGAGGTCGGTGTGGACGGCGAAGGCGCCGGTCTCGCGCACCTCGAGCTCCAGGTGCAGCCCCAGCGCCGCCGCCATCACATCGATGCCCGGGCCCAGGTTGGCCGTGGACGCCGGCACGCGCACCACCCGGCGCCGGCCGAGGGTCATGGCCGGGGGCTGGCCGGGGCGGGGCCGAAGACCGCGCGCTGCAGCGCGGAGAACTCCGGGGCGCAGGGGAGCACGGCGCCCACCTGCGCCATCGCGCTCTGGGGATCCTTGAGCCCGTGGCCGGTGAGCACGCACGCCACCCGTCGCGCGTCGCCGGCACCGTGGGCGAGCAGCCCGGCCACGCTGGCCGCCGATGCGGGCTCACAGAAGATGCCCTCGTCGGAGGCGAGCATCCGGTAGGCCGACAGGATCTGCTCGTCGGTGACCGAGTTCACCGCACCGCCGGACGACGTCATGGCGTTCATGGCGTCCTCCCAGCGGGCGGGGTTGCCGATGCGGATCGCCGAGGCCACCGTCTCCGGGTGCTCGACGGGCGCGCCGTGGACGAGCGGCGCCGCCCCGGCGGCCTGGAAGCCGAGCATGCGGGGCCGGCACTCGGTGTCTGAGAAGCCCCGCCAGTACGCCGTGATGTTGCCCGCGTTGCCCACGGGGATGCACAGTGCGTCGAGTTCTGCGTCAAGCTGCTCGACGATCTCATAGGCGGCGGTCTTCTGGCCCTCCATGCGGAACTCGTTGACCGAGTTGACGAGGCTGATCGGGTGCGTGGCGGCGAGCCGGCGCACGAGCGTGAGCGCGACGTCGAAGTTGCCGGCCAGGGCGATCACCCGGGCCCCATGCATGAGCGCCTGGGCCAGCTTGCCGGTGGCGATCTTGCCGTCCGGAACGATCACCGCGCATCGCAGACCGGCACGGGCGGCGTAGGCCGCCGCCGACGCCGCGGTGTTGCCGGTGGAGGCGCACACGATCGCCTCCGCCCCCTCCCGTACCGCCGCCGACACCGCGCAGGTCATCCCGCGGTCCTTGAACGAGCCGGTGGGGTTCAGGCCCTCGAGCTTGCACCACACCTCCGCGCCGACGCGCTCAGACAGCGTGGGCGCCAGGATCAGCGGCGTGCTGCCCTCGCCCAGCGAGACCACCGGGTCATCGGCGTCGAAGGGAAGGCGCTCGCGGTAGCGCTCGATCAGCCCGTACATCGCGCCCCGAGGATGCCAGAGACCGTGGTCTACGACTCGAGGTCGAGAACGACCTTGCCGGTGGCGCCGCGTCCGTCCAAGAGCTCGAGCGCGTCCGACGCTCGCTCCAGCGGGAAGCGGGCCCCGACGATCGGGTGGATCTGGCCGGACTCGATCATCCCCTCGATGGCGCGGCCGATGCGCTCCGTGCGCTCGGGCCAGCCGAGCACGGAGGCGCCCCACCCGGCGCCGATGACCTCGGTGTTGTTGAGCAGCAGGCGGTTGACGCGGACCTCGGGGATCGAGCCGCCGGTGAAGCCCACCACCACGACCCGTCCGCCCTCGCGCAGGCAGCGCAGGCTGTCGGTGAAGCGATCGCCGCCGACGGGGTCGAGCACCATGTGGGCGCCGCCGTCGGTCATGGCCTTGACCTCGTCGCGCCAGGGGCCGTCGGCGCGGACCACCTCGTCGGCGCCGGCCTGGCGGGCCACCTTTTCCTTGGCGTCTGACGAAACCACGCCGATGGTGTGGGCGCCCCATGCCTTGGCGACCTGGAGCGTGGCCGTGCCCACGCCTCCGGCCGCGCCGTGGACGACCACCGTCTCCCCCTCGGCCAGCCGGCCCCGGGCGATGAGCGCGAAGTAGGCGGTGTGGTAGTTGAGGATGAGCGCGGCGCCCTGACCGAAGTCCCAGTCCGCGGGGATCTTGAAGGTGAAGTAGGTGGGCGCCACGGCCCGCTCGGCCCACGCGCCGAGCATGCAGAACGCGGCCACGCGGTCGCCCTCTTTGACGTGTGCCTCGCCGTGGACCTCGCGGACGATGCCGCCGACCTCGGCGCCGGGGACGAACGGGAGGTCGGGCTTCATCTGGTACTCGCCCCGGGACTGGAGCAGCTCGGGGAACGAGACGCCGGCGGACCGGACGTCGACGATGACGCCGCTGCCCGGGGTCATCGGATGCTCGCGGGGCGGCTCGGGGACCTCCCCGATCTGCAGGGCGGCGGGACCGGAGAGCTCTGTGATCTGGACGGCGCGCATGTGCGCGGGTGATCCTGTCACACAAACTCCTCCTCGATGACCCTGATGGCCCGCGGTGGCCCTCGCATCGCGTACAGCGCGCCGATCTCGGCCATCGCCGCGAAGAACCGCGACTCCAGGACCGGGTGGACCACCATCACCAGCCGCGCCTGGTCCTCCAGGCCCTTCTGCACCACCGACTTGACCGAGACGTCGTACTCGGCCAGGACGTGGGCGACGTGCGCCAGCACGCCGGGCTCGTCGGCCACTTCGAGGTACAGGTAGAAGGACGACATGACGTCCTTCACGATCTGCAGCGACTCGGTGGCCGGCGGGGTCGAGGCGGGCGGGATCATCGCGCTGATGACGTCGCCGAGCACCGCCGACGCGGTCTGTGGTCCGCCCGCCCCGGGCCCGGACATCGTGATCTCGGTGATGGCCTCAGACTCGACGGTGACCGCGTTGAAGGGCCCGTTGATCGACGCCAGCGGGTGCCCCGGGTACAGGAAGGCCGGGTAGACGGTGACCGACAGCCCGTCGGAGCCCACGCGCTTGGCGGTGCCGATGAGCTTGAGCCCCAGGCCGAGGTCGCGCGCGTACTGCAGGTCGTCGGGCTGGATGTGCTCGATGCCTTCGTAGCGGACCTGATCGATGTGGACCGGGGTCTCGAAGGCGAGGCGCGCGATGATCGCCATCTTGGCCGCCGCGTCCTTGCCGTTGACGTCCTCGGTGGGGTCGGCCTCGGCGTAGCCCAGCCGCTGGGCCTCGGCCAGCGCCGAGGCGAAGGGCTCCCCGGTTCGCGCCATCTCGGTGAGGATGAAGTTGGTGGTCCCGTTGACGATCCCGTGGACGCGATCGATGGTGGCTCCGGCGAGGGACTCCTGCAGCACCCGGATGACGGGCACGACGCCCGCCACCGCGCCCTCGAAGCGCAGCTGGACGTTGTTCTCCCGGGCGGCGTCCCACAGCTCCTCCCCGTGGTGAGACAGCAGCTGCTTGTTGGCGGTCACGACGTGCTTGCCGGCCCGGATCGACCTCAGCAGATACTCGCGCGCCGGCTCCAGCCCGCCGATCAACTCCACGATGAGGTCCGAGCCCTCCAGGATCTCGTCAAACGAGCCGCGGCTGCGGGTCAGCACACCGGAGAGCTGAGGCCGCAGGCCGGTCATCCGCGCGATCCGGTCGGCCTGGCGGGGCAGCAGGTCGGCGAAGGCGGCGCCGACCGTCCCGTGCCCGAGCAGCCCGACGTGGAAGGTGCCAGGTTGGGCGGCGGCCATCGCTCAGACGTCCCGGCTCATGAGGTCGGCGTGGGTCTCGCGCCGCACCACGACGCGCGCCTCGCCGTCGCGGACGAACACCACGGGCGGGCGCGGGACCCCGTTGTAGTTGTTGGCCATCGCATAGCCGTAGGCGCCGGTGGCGGGCGTGACCACTACGTCGCCGGGGACCGGGTCGGGGAGTCGGGCGTCGCGCACGATGACGTCGCCCGACTCGCAGTGCTTGCCGGCCACATGACAGACCGTATCGCCCGCGGCCAGCGGGCGGTCGGCGATGATCGCGTCGTAGCGGGCCCCGTACATCATCGGGCGCAGGTTGTCCGACATCCCGCCGTCGACCGCGACCCAGGTGGAGATGTTGCGCTTGACCGTCTGCACGGTGTAGAGCGTGACCGTGGAGTTGGCCACCAGCGCGCGGCCCGGCTCCAGCAGCAGTCGCCGGTCGGGCCCGAGCTCGGCGTGGACGGTCTCGACGATCGCCTCCACCCACCGCTCGGGGCTGGGCGGCCGCTGGTCGGGGGTATAGGCGGCGGCCAGCCCGCCGCCGAGGTTGTAGACGGGGAAGTCGCCCAGCGCCGCGATGGCGCGGATCGCGGCCCGGAAGGGCTCGAGCTCGAACAGCTGCGATCCGATGTGGAAGTGCAGACCCTGGAGGTTGAGCCAGCGGTGCCCGGCGAGCGCGTCGATGGCGTGGCGGGCCTGCTCGAGCGAGAAGCCGAACTTCGAGTCGGCCTGCCCGGTGGAGATGGCCTGGTGGGTATCCCCCGACACGCCCGGGGTCACGCGGATGAGCACGTCCTGACGAACCTCGGCGTCGGCGGCGATGGCGGCGAGGCGGTCGATCTCGTCGCGGGAGTCGAGCACGATGTGGCCGACGCCCGCGGCCAGGGCCTGGCGCAGCTCGTCCTGCGACTTGGCGTTGCCGTGCATGTAGGTGCGACGCGGGTCGAACCCCCCGCTCAGCGCCAGCGCCAGCTCGCCGCCGGAGGCGACGTCGCAGGCCAGGCCCTCCTCGGCGAGCACCCGGTAGACCGCGGTGCAGGGGAACGCCTTGGAGGCGAAGAGGACGTCGCAGTCGCGGTGGCGGGCCGCCAGGGCGTCGGCGAAGGCGCGGGCGCGGGCACGCAGGTCGTCCTCGACCACGACGTAGGCGGGGGTCCCGTGGGCGCGGGCGAGCTCCAGGGCGTCGCATCCGCCCAGCTCCAGGTGGCCGCGCTCGTTGACCCGGCTTCCCAGGGGGTAGACGTGTGACAGAGAGGACGCCGTGGCACTCACGCTCTGAAAGATATGGTCTCCGGCCTGCGCACCGTCACCCCGCTGCTTCCCTCAGAGACCGGCGCCGTCGACGGCCTGGCCTTCACGCTGTGGCTTCCGGCCCCGCCCCAGCCGCCCGCCCGGGTCGGCATCGTGGTCCTGCACGGCGCCGACTCCTGCAAGGAGAGCCACCACGATTTCGCGCGGGCGGCGGTGGCGCTGGGCCTCGCAGCCATCTGCTTTGACCAGCGCGGCCACGGGGAGAGCGGCGGCGAACTGGGCCCCGGAGTGCTGCAGGACGTGGCGGCGGTCGCGGCGAGGTTGCGAGAGGCACTGGGCGACGCCGAGGCCCCGCTGGCCGTCCGCGGCTCGAGCATGGGCGGCTACCTGGCCATCCTCGCCGCACCCGTGGTGGGCGCGCGCGCCGGGGTGGCGATCTGCCCGGCCGGCGCCGACGGCCTGCGTCGTGGCCTCGAGGAGGGGGGCCGCTTCTCGTTCGCCGCCGATCGGGCGGGGCTGCGCGCGTTCCTGGACGAGCACGACCTGACGCTGGCCGCCCGCCAGCTCACGATCCCCCTGCTCCTGCTGCACGCCGAGGGCGACGAGCGGGTGCCGATCGCGCACTCTCGCGAGCTGGCCCAGGTGCTGACGGTGGCGGGCAGCCGGCTGATCGCGGTGCCGGGCGGCCATCACCGCTCGATCCAGCACGATGAGGAGCTGCAGGCGGTGAGCCTGCGCTTCATCCGCCAGGCGCTGGAGCCGGCGCGCGGCGCGCGCTGACACCGGGGTCAGCGGGTCAGCCGAGGCTGGGCCGGCCGCCGGCGTACACGGGGGTCCCGCTCGCCGTGACGTGGACGCCGGTGGTGCTCGTCGTGCTCGACGAACTTGAGGTGCTCGAGGTGCTCGAGGTGCTCGAGGTGGTCGAGGTGGTCGAGGTGGTGTTGACGCTGGTGACCTGGACGACGGGGGTTCCCGATCCGTGGCCGCCGACCGACAGCGGCGGCGTGATGGTGCCGCCGGGCTTGATGACGGTGGTGACGGTGCCGGCCCCGGGCTTGATCAGGCCGCTGCCGGAGCCCGAGCCGCCGCTGGAGCCCGAGCCGCCGCTGGAGCCCGAGCCGCCGCTGGAGCCCGAGCCGCCGCTGGAGCCCGAGCCGCCGCTGGAGCCGGAGCCGCCGGAGCCCGAGCTGCCCGAGCCGCCGGAGCCCGAACCGGTGGAGCCCGAACCGGTGGAGACGGGGGTCGTGGGCGTGCTCGCGACGGGGGTGGGGATGGCCACCACGGGGGTGGGCGCGGTGACGGTGCCGGTGCCGGTACCGGTGGTGCCGCTCCCGGATCCGCTGCTGCCCGAGCCGGTCTTGGTGGGCGTGGAGCTGCGCGTCGGTTGCCGGCCGGCCACCGGGTGCGAGATCGTCCCGGGGTTGGAGCGGCGCACCGAGGGGCGCCCGACAGAGCTGTGGCCGACCTGGGCAAGGAGGGTGCTGCGCTTGGCGGCGACCAGCGCGGGAATCCCACCCGAGTTCGCCGCGTCCGGCTTGGCGAGCTTGACGGCAGCGAGCCCATGAGCCGAGGAGGAAGAGGTGCGCGAGCCGGCCTTGGGGTGCGCGGTCAGCGTCTGTGTGGCGGGCGACCCGATGCCGCCCAGCTTGGGCCAGCCGTTGTAGCTGATGACGGCGCTGCCGAGCACGAACAGGATCGAGGCAGCGAGAACGAGAGTTCCCGCAGTTCCCAGGCCGGCGACGTATGCACGAGTGGCTCGCACAAGGTGTTAATCGGCAACTGACGCCAAGCCTTAATCGGGCGCGCCAAAGCGGGGCGGGCGAGCCCCAGCTCGTCCTCCCTTCCGTGCGCCGGTCCCATCGAGGCAGTCCCATACACGCAGGGGAATTCATCGGCCGCGTTCAGGCGGGGCTTAGCCCATCTGCGAAGATGTGGCCAGATGTCCGCCCCTCAATCATTCGGTCGCGACCGGGGTCTCCAGACCCGGATGCTGGCCACCGCGTTCCTGCTGGGCCTGGTCTATGTGGTCCTCATCGCGGTCCTCATCGCTGCCGGCGCCGGGGCGGTCACGGTGGCCATCATCGCCGGTGCCCTGTTCCTGGTGCAGTACTTCACCGCCGACAAGCTCGCGCTGGCGTCGATGGGCGCGCACGAGGTCACCGCCGAGGAGGCGCCGGAGCTCTACGGCGCGATCGAGCGGCTCTGCATCCAGGCCAATCTGCCGATGCCGAAGGTGGCGATCGCCGATACGCCGATGCCCAACGCGTTTGCCGTGGGACGCTCGCCGAGCACCGCGACGGTGTGCGCCACCACCGGCATTCTGCGGCTGCTCAACCCGGCCGAGCTCGACGGCGTGCTGGCCCACGAGCTCACTCACATCGCCAACCGCGACGTCATGTACATGACGATCGCCAGCTTCTTCGCCTCGATCGCCGCATTCATCGTCCAGTTCGGCTTCCTCTTCGGGGGCGGGTTCGGCGGCGGCAACAACCGCAACGACAACAACAACGCCGGGTTCCTCGTGGTCGTCCTGGTCTCCGGGATCGTCTATGTCGTCTCCTTCCTGCTCCTTCAGGCGCTCTCGCGCTACCGCGAGTTCGCTGCCGACCGAGGCTCGGCGATCGTCACCGGGCGCCCCAGCGCCCTGGCCTCGGCGTTGACCAAGATCTCGGATCAGATGGACCAGATCCCGCAGCGTGACCTGCGCGCCGTCAAGGGCGAGCTGGCCGCGTTCTACATCTTCCCGCCGAAGGTCAAGTCGACCGTGGCCACGCTGTTCTCGACCCACCCGCCGCTCGAGGCCCGCCTGGAGGCCCTCGGCCGCTACGAGGCCCAGCTCCAGGGCACCGCCCGGTAGGCACGGCCCCGCGGCTCCACCTCCCGGCATGGGCTTCCTGGACATCCTCACGGGCCGGCGCAAGCTCGCCCAGCCCGCGGAGGACCGGCTGTTTGCCATCACCACCGCGTACGTGACGTTCGAGACGGGGCTGGAGATCACCACGCGCGGGAGCGCTGCGATCGTCTTCCAGTCCCTGGCCACGGCGGACTTCACCACCATCGTGCGCGATATGGAGGAGGTGGTCCGGGCCACCGCGTCAGACAGCGCCACCACCGTCGAGAAGTCGGCCGACAGCTACGGGTACAGCTGGCTCATCCTGCGCGGCTCGGACTTCGACGACCTCGTGGTCGGCATCAACGCGGTGTCGGGCGCCCTGCAGGGCGGGGGGTACGGAGACCGCCTGTTGTGCTCGGTGTTCGCCTTCCAGGACGCCCAGCAGCGGGCGCTGTACTGGATCTACAACTACAAGCGCGGCTTCTTCTATCCGTTCGTCCCGTCGGGGTCGCAGCAGCGCGACAACGAGCGTGAGTTGGTGCTCAAGGCCCAGGCCGCCAACGAACTGCCGATCGAGCCCGAGCTCAGCCGGTGGTTCCCGTTGTGGGGGATCCCCGTCTGACCGGCGTAAAGCCCGGATCAGGGCCGGGCGCTGCGACACGGATCCCGCCTGCCGGTGCGCTAGGCTCCCAACCCCGGCTCACTGTGCCTTAAGCAGAGCCTAATCCTTCTTGCCGCGCCGCCTGGGGCGCGCGCGTGCCATTCGGAACGGACAAGGAGACACCTTGCGCATCTTGATTCTCGGTGGAGACGGCTTCTGTGGTTGGCCGACCTCGCTGCACCTCTCGGCCTCCGGACACGACGTCGCCATCGTGGACAACCTCGCCCGCCGCAAGGCCGACGTGGAGCTCGAGGCCGACTCGCTCACCCCGATCACGCCGATCGGCACCCGTCTGGAGACCTGGCGCGAGCTGACCGGTCGCGAGATCCCCTACTACAACTTCAACGTCGCCGAGAACTACCGGGTGATGCTGGACCTCCTCAACGACTGGCAGCCCGAGGCGATCGTGCACTTCGCCGAGCAGCGCGCGGCGCCGTACTCGATGAAGAGCCCGTGGCATAAGCGCTACACGGTCAACAACAACGTCAACGCCACGCACAACCTCCTGTGCGCGTTGGTCGAGTCCGAGCTGGACGCCCACGTCGTCCACCTGGGGACGATGGGCGTCTACGGGTACGGCACGGCGGGCGTCAAGATCCCCGAGGGCTACCTCCGGGTCCGCATCGACACCGACGAGGGCACCGAGGTCGAGCAGGAGATCCTCTACCCGGTCAACCCGGGCAGCGTCTACCACATGACCAAGACCCAGGACCAGCTCCTGTTCGCGTTCTACAACAAGAACGACGGCACCCGGGTCACCGACCTGCACCAGGGGATCGTATGGGGCACGCAGACTGCCGAGACGCGCCTGGACGAGCGGCTCATCAACCGCTTTGACTACGACGGCGACTACGGCACCGTGCTCAACCGCTTCCTCATGCAGGCTGCGGTCGGCTACCCGCTCACCGTGCACGGTACGGGCGGCCAGACCCGCGCCTTCATCCACATCCAGGACACCGTCCGGTGCATCCAGCTGGCCATCGAGAACGCGCCCGAGCAGGGCGAGCGCGTCCGGGTCTTCAACCAGATGACCGAGTGCCACCGGGTCCGCGACCTGGCCAAGCTCGTCTCGAGCCTCACCAGCGCGGAGATCGACTACGTCGACAACCCGCGCAAGGAGGCGGCCGAGAACGAGCTGTTCGTGGCCAATGACCACCTGCTCGAGCTCGGCCTGAACCCGATCCGTCTCCAGGACGATCTGCTCACCGAGGTGACGGAGATCGCCCGGAAGTACGCGGGCCGCTGCGACCGGACCAAGATCCCGTGCAGCTCCAAGTGGATCCAGCGCTCCACTCAGAGCGTGCCGGCGGCGACCGCCTAGCCTGCCGAGGCACCGGCCGCTGATCGTCCTCAATCGTCGAGCCGCCACGCGGCCGACGATCACGGGCGTCGAACGCTGGACCGACGAGGTCATCGGGCGCCTGGCCGCCCTGGGCCCTGATCGCTACCTGGTGGCCCAGCCACCGCCGCGCGCGCGGCGGCGCGCGCTCGCCCAGGCGTGGGAGCAGATCGCGCTCCCGGCGGAGGCAGCGCGGATCGGGGCGGCGCTCGTGTTCTCGCCGGCCAACCTGGCGCCGCTGGCCTGGCCGCGCAACGTGCTCGTCATGCACGACGCGGCGGTGCTGCGCGAGCCGCAGGCTTACTCGCGGGCCTACCGGGCCTGGCACGCGCGGGTGGGCGTGGCGTGCGCGCGGCGGGCGCTGTCCGTCGTCACCGTGTCGGAGTTCAGCCGCCGCGAGCTGATCGAGCTCGCCGGGCTCCAGCCGGCACGGCTGACCGTGATCCCAGGAGGGGTCGACGCGCGCTTCGCGCCCGGCGCCGACCCCGCGCCGGTGGCCGCGCGGCTGGGCCTGAGCCGGCCCTACGTGCTGACCATCGCCACCGACGACCGCCGCAAGAACCTGGAGAAGCTCGCGCCGGTGGCGGCGGCGCTCGCCCGGGAGGGACTGGAGCTGGTGTGGGCCGGTGACCGGCGGCCGTACTTCGCCGCCGCCGCCGAGGCGGCCGGCGTGCGCAGCCTGGGCTACGTCGCCGATGCGCAGCTCCCGGGGCTCTACGCCGGGGCACGGGCCTTCGTCCTGGCGTCGCGGTACGAGGGCTTCGGCCTGACCTGCCTCGAGGCGATGGCCTGCGGCACGCCCGTCGTGGCCGCCGACCGGGCGGCGCTGCCCGAGACGTGCGGGGACGCGGCGCTACTGGTGGACCCCGACGACGGCGAGGCGCTCGCCGCGGCGGTGCTGGGCGCCGCCACCGACGCCGCGGTGCGCGCGGACCTGCGCGAGCGTGGGCTGGCGCGAGCGGCCCAGTTCAGCTGGGACCGCACCGCCGCGCGGGTCGATGGGCTGCTGTCAGGGCTCGCGGGTCCTTGCTGAGGGTTGCGGGTTCTCGCTGAGGGGTTGCGGCGAGCCCTGGGGCGTTCAGCTTGGTATCGGCGACCGTCAACGACGTGCTTGGGAGGAGGCGGATCGGGTGGCCCCGGCGTTGGCCGGGGCTCCAGGCGGGTTGTGGTCGATCTTGAAGCTATTTCCTTCACTATCCACCGCAACCGACCCGCCCAGGGTGATTTTGGTTGTCTGTGACGACCATTTGCTCCCACGACCCCCGCTGAGGGATCCCTGCAAGCGCGCCGATCCCCGATGCCTCTCCTCAACAGCCGCGGTTGACGTGCTCCGATGGCCCACTGCGCCGCTGATGGATCGCCGGCCCCCGCTGCTGAGGCGCCGAGGTCACAACAAAGGAGGTCAGCCCGGGATCAGGCCCTCGCCCTGGAACTCCCGCCGGGCCTCTTCAAGCGAGACGTCGGCCGGCGGCAGGATGATGTCGGAGCCGAACAGCTCGTCATCGCCCACCTGCTGCCCGTGCGAGCGCACGTAGTCCAGCAGACGCCCGAATACCTCATGGAACGCCTGCTCGTCGCTGGTCTGGCAGCTGGCGACGGCCTGGTTGTCCAGGTCGTTGAGCTCGGAAACGTCGTCGTCAGGGACCTCGTACTGGCCTTCGTTCGAGATCCGGACGATCACGGGGCCTGCTCCTGGCCGGCCCCGGCGCTCTCGCTGGCGGAGGAGGCGGGAGCCCCCGCGCCCAGCTCGCCCTTGCTGGCGCTGCCGGTGCCGAGCTCGGCCTTCATCTTGGCCAGCTCGGAGTCGACCTCGGTGGAGCTCGACAGGGCCTTGAGCTGGCGGTCGATGTCGTCCTCGCCTGAGCCCAGCTGGGTGAGATCCTCGAAGGTGCCGGCGGCCTCGAGCTCCTGAACGGCGTCGGCACGGGCCCGCATGTTCTCGGTCTTGTCCAGCGCGCGCTGCATGGCCAGGCCGACATCCGCCATCTCCTCGCCCACGCCGGTGGCGGCCTCGGAGATCCGCACCTGGGCCTCGGCGGCCGAGTACTGGGCCTTGATGACCTCCTTCTTGGAGCGGAACTGCTCGAGCTTGGCGCGTAGCTTCTGCTCGGACGCGGTCATCTGTTCCTGCTGCTGCTCGAGCTGCGCGATCTGGGAGTCCAGTGACTGCAGCTCGGCCTGGAGTCCGCCCTTGCGCTCCAGCGCGGTGCGGGCGAGCTCCTCGTTGCCGGCAGCGAGGGCCTGACGGGCCTGCGTGTCGAGCTTGACCACCTGCTGCTGGTACTTCTCCTCCTGAAGCTGTAGTCGCTTCTTGGAGGTGACGACGTCCGCGATCCCCTTCTTGACGTTCTGGAGCAGTTCTATCTGCTTCTGGTAGCTGTACTCCAGCGTCTCCGATGGATCTTCG
The DNA here is from genome assembly GCA_963758035.1 of uncultured Actinomycetota bacterium. Lineage (GTDB taxonomy): Bacteria > Actinomycetota > Thermoleophilia > Solirubrobacterales > Solirubrobacteraceae > Palsa-465. Next base: position 301,202 of record CAVWTW010000006.1, on the reverse strand, counting down.
GCTCGATCGAGCAGCTTTGAGATCTTGGCTTTGATGACGGTGGACATGCGCCCGGAAAGGCCCGGCATCGCATCCTCCTTGGCGAGTTCATTACTGGCGCTCCCAAGCGTAGTCGGTCCGGGCGGTCAACTCCTCGCTCAAGCCCCGCGCCGGGCGCGAATAGGATCTCGCGATGGACGCAAAGGCCGCAGCAGACTCCCGCGCGGAGATCACCCAGCTGATGGGAGTCACCGACGCCAACAACCGGGGCAACATCCACGGCGGCACCATCATGAAGCTCGCCGATGAGGCCGCCGCCCTGGCGGCGATCAAGCACTCACGTCAGCGCGTGGTCACCGTCGGGATGGACCGCATGGACTTCCTGGTCCCGATCTTCGTCGGTGAGCTCGTGACCTTCCGGGCCACGGTCAACGCCGCCTGGCGGACCTCGATGGAGGTCGGCGTGCGGGTGGAGGCCGAGAACCCGATGACCGGAAGCCGCCGGCACACCAACACGGCCTACCTCACCATGGTGGCGCTCGACGACGGCGGCGATCCCGCTGCCATCCCGCCCCTGCTGGCAGTCACGCCGACCGAGACGCGCCGCATGCGCGAGGCCGAGCTCCGGCGCGCCAACCGCCTGGCCGAGCGCGTGGAGATCATCGCCCGGCGGGCCCTCGAGGCCCGTCGCGAGCCACGAGACGACGCACCGTAAGCGCGCAGCGCCGGCCGGCTGACCGTTGGCCCGGGTCAGCCGGCCGGCGCTCTCCTCCGAGTCGGCGGCTGCTCAGAGGTCCGACGGATGACGGGCCATGTAGCCCGCGGTGCTGGTCATGACGGGCCGCCACCGGGGGCCCGTGCCGGGCGCCGGGTGCGGATCGCCCTCTCGCGAGGTGTCCAGTCGGATCCCGGCGATCTCGACGAAGGCGTGGCCCGGGTTGGTGTAGACGGTGATCCACTGGCCCAGGCCCTTCTGACCCCAGGCCTCCATCTCGCCGGAGTCCTCGGAGACCTTCAGAAGGCCGGCGGCATGCAGAACGTAGGAAACGGAGCCCGAGCAGTCGTAGGCGGAGTCATGCCACTTGCCGTGGCCACCGCCGACGCGGTAGGGCTTGAGCCGGATCTGGTCCCCGGCCCAAATCGCCTTCTTGACCTGCATCGGCGCCCATGACGGGGCGTAGGCGACGCCCTTGATGATCTTGGCGACGCTGCCCGGAACGGTCGGGCGCTGGGCGGTGCTGGGACCCGCGGCGGGGGCGCCAAGGCCCGCGCCGCCGGTGCTGGCGGTGCTGACGGTCGTCGCCGGTGGAGACGAGGGCGCTGCGGTCGCGCCGGATCCGCCGGCGGCAGAGGCCGACGATGCGCCGGCGAGCGCGAACAGCGTCAGAACAGGGATCACGAGTCGTGGTAGCGGCAAATCTCTCTCTTTCGTGGGCCGGCGGGGTTAGCTGTCGGGCTGGCGCTAAAAGAGCCTGCGCCTCCCGTGGATCCACCACGGGATTAGCCCCAAGGGAACACGTGGGTCCCCCGCTCCGCGGATTTGACTGGCCCGCGGATTAGGCGAGCGGCAATATACCGACTTGGGCGGCGAGGAGGCACGGCCGCCATTCGGCGGGCGCGCTCCGGCACAGACGTGCGCGCGGCGGACCACCCGTCGGTAACGTCCCGCCGGCATGCATGCCCGCGTATCCCGTGGCGCCCGGACGAGCGCGATGCCGGCGATCGCCGGGCTCCTGGCCCTCGTCCTCACCGCGTGCGGCGGCGGGGGGCCCAAGCCGCTGCGGTCGAGCACCGCGAGCGCCACCGCCGCCCCGTCGGTCGCCAGCGGCGGGGTCCCCTCCACGGCCGCGCAGGCGGCGCAGCAGCTCGGTATCCCCGTCGTGGCCACCAAGAACACGACGCGGGTGATGGGAGCCGATCCCATCGCCGACGCCGCCGGTGTCGCGCGCGCCGTGTTCCCATCGGTCGCCCCGGGAACCCATCCCACCGTGGTCACCCTCGCCCCCACCGATGATTGGCAGGCCGCCATCGCCGCGTCGGTGCTGATGGCGCCCCCCATCCACGCCCCGGTCCTCCTCTCCGGGCCCACCACGCTGCCCGCGGCGACCGCTGACGCCCTGACGGCGCTCGCCCCCACGGGATCCGGGCCCGCCGGGGGCGCCCGGGTCATCCGCGTCGGGGCCGTGCCCGCCATCAAGGCAGCGCACACGACCGCGATCAACGGCGCCGATCCCTACACCTTGGCGGCGGGGATCGACCGCTTCGTCTCGGCCGTGGCCGGGAAGCCGAGCAGCGACGTGGTGATCGCGTCGGGCACCAATCCCGCCTACGCGATGCCCGCGGCGGGATGGGCGGCGGAGAGCGGCAACCCGATCCTGTTCGTCGGCGCCTCCGGCGTCCCCGCGGCCACCCGCCAGGCGCTCCTCTCGCACGCCAAGCCGCACATCTACGTGCTCGGCCCCCCCAGCGTGATCCCGGACGCGACGATGAACGCGCTGAAGAAGTACGGGACGGTCAAGCGGGTGGGCGGCGGTGATCCCGCCGAGAACTCAGTGGCCTTCACCATCTACCGCGATCCCGCCTGCCCGTTCGGTCAGGCGTGCGCCCACGTGCCGGGCAGCTTCGGCTGGGCGCTGCGCAGCCCCGGGCACGGCTACGTGCTGCTCAATACCACGCGGCCGCTCGACGCCGCTGCAGCCGCCGCCCTGTCGGGCAGCGGCGACTACGGTCCTGACCTGCTGGTGAAGAATGCCTCTACCCTTCCCAAGGCCGTGCTCGACTACTTCCTCAACTACGCGACGCCTGGCTTCACCGAGGAGGGCCCCACCGCTGCGGTCTACAACCACGCGTGGATGATCGGGGACCAGAGCGCCATCTCCGTGGCGGTCCAGGCTGAGGTCGACCGCCTGCTCGAGGTGGTCCCCCAGACCCAGCAGGCACAGGGGCAGGGGCAGTGAGCCAGGCCGAGCACCCGGACCGTCTGGCGACAGGGCACGAGACCACCGTCGAGGACGTGCGCCAGCTCATGGGCGCCTCGACCCCCCATTTCGCCCTTCAACTGCGCGAGCGGATCCGCACGCTCATCCGGGGCCTCCCCGAGGGCCACCCGGCGCGCATCGAGGGGGAGCGAGAGATCGCCCGGCTGGACAAGATCGCGTTCTCCGGGGAAACGCGCGGGCATGCCGCCGAACCGGGTTTGACCCCGCTCCCCAGCCTCGGCCACCTCCCCGGCGACACCCGCTGACATCACAGCCGCTGCATGGGACAGGCCCCCGCCTCCCCCCGTGCCACGTCGAACCTCATTACCGCACCCGTCAGGCGCGGCTACGGTTAACCCCAGAGAGATGAGTGAGCAACGGTCTGTATCGGTCATCGGCCTCGGCCGCGTCGGGCTGCCGCTGGCGCTCTGCTTCGCCGATCGCGGCCTGCGCGTGCTGGGTGTTGATCACGATCAGGCGATCCTGGACTCCCTGCGCTCAGGCCGGATGCCGTTCGCCGAGGCGGGCACCCAGGAGCTCCTGGAGCGGGTCCAGCGCTCGGGGCGGCTCGAGCTCTCCGATCGCGCCGCCGACGCCGCCCGCGCCGACGACATCGTCATCACCATCGGGACGCCGTCCTTCTCCCACGTCGAGTCCGACCTGCGCCAGGTCCGGGCCGCCGTCGACGACCTGCTGCCCCTGCTGCGTCCCGGCCACGCGCTGATCCTGCGCTCCACGATCGCACCGGGCACGACCGACTTCGTCGCCGGCTACCTCGAGAAGCGCCGCAGCCTGCGCGTCGGCGAGGACGTGTTCGTGGCCCACGCGCCCGAGCGGATCGCGGCCGGCAAGTTCCTGCAGGAGATCACCTCGCTGCCGTGCATCATCGGCGGGGTCGGGGACAGCTCGACCGAGCACACCGCCAACCTGTTCAGCGTCTTCGGTGCGCCGATCGTCAAGACCTCGCCGGTCCAGGCGGAGCTGGCCAAGATCTGGACCAACATCCTGCGCTACGCCACGTTCGCGCTCCCCAACCTGCTGATGATGGATTGCGAGAGCTACGGGGCCAACGTGTTCGAGGTCATCGACCTCATCAATCACGATTATCCCCGCGGCGGCATCGCCATGCCCGGCATGACCGCCGGCACCTGCCTGCGCAAGGACTTCGCCTTCTCCGAGGAACGCTCCCACGCACCCGGCATGCTGCTGGCCGTCTCGCGCGTCAACGAGGGCGTCCCCCTGTTTCTGGTCGAGGGGATCAAGCGCCGCATCGGCAGCCTCTCCTCGCGCAAGGTCGCGGTGCTGGGCCTGACCTTCAAGCGCGATACCGATGACGAGCGCGACTCGCTGTCGCCCAAGCTCATCCGCCTGCTCGAGCGCGAGCTCGCCGACGTCGCCGTCTGCGATCCGCACGCCGCCACCCCGACCCAGTCGCTGGACGAGGCGGTGCGCGACGCCGACGTGGTCATCGTCGCGACCAACCACTCCCAGTTCGAGGACCCCGCGACGCTGCGCCAGATCCGCGCGCTGGCCGCCGACGACTGCCTGCTCGCCGATCCGTGGAACAGCCTGGGCACCGGGCAGCTGTTCGTGTTCGCCTTGGAGACGGCGACGCTGCTCGGAGAGTCCGCGGGCGTCGACGCCTCCACGGACGCCGCCCACTGATGGCCCGGGTGCTGGTCACGGGCGGGGCCGGCACCATCGGATCGGCCGTCGTGCGGCGGCTGCTTCGCGACCCTGAGTTCGAGGTGCGGATCGCCGACCACCGCCCAGCGCCCCCGTGGATGCGCGAGGGCTGCGAGCTGCACGAGGGCGACCTGCGCGACCTCGACGTGGCGCGCGAGGCGCTCGCGGGCTGCTCCCACGTCATCCACCTGGCCGCGATCGTCGGGGGCATCGCCAACTTCCACAAGCTCCCCTTCACCCTCACCGAGGTCAACAATGCGCTGACGGGAGCGATCGTGCACGCCGCGGTGGAGCAGGACGTGACGCGGCTGGTGTACGTGTCCTCTTCGATGGTGTTCGAGCGCGCCACGGAGTTCCCCACCGCCGAGACCCATCTCGACGCCTGCCCTCCCCCGCGCTCGGCCTACGGATTCTCCAAGCTCTCGGGGGAGGTCTACGCGCGGGCCGCGCACGACCAGCACGGCCTGCGCTTCACCATCTGCCGGCCATTCAACGCCTACGGCCCCGGCGAGCTGCCCGATCGCGACGAGCCCGGCATCGCGCATGCCGTCCCCGACCTCATCGCCAAGGTGCTCGCCGGCCACCGGCCGCTGCAGATCTTCGGCTCCGGAGACCAGACGCGGACCCTCACCCATGTCGACGACATCGCCGACGGGATCGTCACCGCGATGGCCTCCGCCGCCGGGGAGAACGAGGACTTCAACATCTCCGCGTCCGAGGAGCACACCGTCGCGGAGATCGCCGCACTCATCTGGGAGGCCTGCGGCGAGGACCCCGAGCAGCTGGCCTTCGAGCACCTCCCGAGCTTCGAGGTCGACGTGCAGCGCCGCTGGCCATCGGTGGAGAAGGCGCGCACGCTTCTGGGCTGGGAGGCCGGCATCGACCTGCGCGACGGGCTCGCCGCCACGGTGGCGTGGCTGCGCGAGCAGGGCGCGCCGACGGCGGCGTCGTGAGCGCGATCCCGGAGGAGGCCGCCCGCGGCTTCCAGCGCGGCGCGGCCGACTACGAACGGGGCCGCCCGGGCTACCCCGAGGCGGCGATCGCCCTGCTGGGGCGCGAGCTGGACATCGGCCCGGGCGGCGTCGCCGTCGACCTGGCCGCCGGCACCGGCAAGCTGACCCGCGCGCTGCTCGCACTCGGCGCCGATCTGGTGGCGATCGAGCCGGTGGTCGGCATGCGCGAGCAGCTGCAGCGCGCGGTCCCCGGCGTGACGGTGCTCGACGGCACCGCCGAGCGGATGCCGCTGGACGACGGCAGCGTCAACGCGGTCTTCGTGGCCCAGGCGTTTCACTGGTTCGACGTCCCCGCCGCCGCGGCGGAGATCCATCGCGTGCTGGCCCCGGGCGGCGGCTTGGGCGTGGTCCGCAACGAGTGGGACGAGTCCGTGGACTGGATCGTGGAGATGCGCGCGCTCACCGCGCAGTACTCCGGCCGGCGCGAGCGCGACCGCTCCGACGAGTGGCGGGAACTGCTCGGCGCGACCGGGCTGTTCTCCGCCATCTCCGAGGAGGTCTTTCCCAACCCGGTTCGCGTGGACCCGGACGCCCTGCGCGCCCGCATCGCCTCCCTGAGCTTCGTCGCGCTGCTGGATGACGCGCCGCGGGAGCGCCTGCTCGATGACGTGTCCGATCTGGTGACCCGGCGCGGTCTGGTGGCGGCCGACGGCCTGCTGGACACGCCGTACCGGACCCATGTCACGTGGTGCCGGCGGCTCGGCGCCTGACAGCGTCGCCACCGGCGCGTGACGCCCGACCTCGCCCTCGCTCTCGCCGCTGACCGCGCGGTGCGGCGACGTGCTGCGCTGGAGGCGATCCCGCTGGCGGAAGGGCTTGCTCTGCGGCACCCCGAGCTCTATGACGTCCACTACCTCAATGCCGTGCTCCTGGACGCTGCCCGGGTCCAGCCGAGTGCGGCGGAGGCCGCGGCTCTCGCCGAACGGTTCCTGGGCGATCTGGGACACCGCCATGTGGTCTTCAACGACGCCGGGGCCGGAGAGCGCGCGGCGCTCCAGCTGGCCCCGGAGGGCTGGGAGCGCTCGCGCACCGTCTATATGGCGTTCACCGATGACCCCGCGGGGCTGGTGGGCGACGCGAGGGCACAGCCCATCTCCGAGACGGAGATGGTGGCCCTCCAGCTCGCCGCCCTGCGCGAGGAGGCGCCCGAGGTCGATGCCCGCACCGGCCTGGTGGCGCGGCTGGTGGCCACGCAGAGCCGGCTGCGCACCACGACGCCCTGCCGGTGCTTCGGCGCCGGGGAGCCCGCAGGCGAGCCGGCCTCGAGCTGCGCGCTGTTCCTCGATGACGACGTGGGCGGCCGGCGCGTGGCCACGGTCGAGGAGGTCGGGACGCTGGTCGCCCATCGCGGGCGCGGTCTCGCCCGCGCGGTCGTCTCGACCGCGGTCGCGCACGCGGCCCGCTGGGGCGCCGATCTCATCGTCGTCCCCGCCGATGCCGATGACTGGCCGCAGCTCATGTATGCCCGGCTGGGCTTTGCCGCGATCGGCCGCCAGGTGGCGCTCACGCGCCGCACCCGGCGGGGCGGGGCGGGTTCCGAGTCCGTGTCAGTCGGCGTGTAGCCTCGGCAACGCGATGGACTCCGCCACCCGCGCCGCCAGCTCGACGGCCTCGACCGCGTCGCTCGCCGCCGAGGCGATCGCCGACAGCCGCTTCCCCGGGCCCTACCCGGTGGGGTCCTACGCCGCCCGGCTGCGCCAACGCCTACAGGAGTTCGCGCGCGTCCAGCTCGTGGGCGAGGTGTGGGGCTTCCGGGAGAGCCGGGTGCGGATCTACTTCGAGCTGCGCGACGCCCACGGAGCGCTGCCGTGCTCGATGTGGCGCGACGACTTCGAGCGCCTCGACGTGACCCTCGTCGACGGGATGCGCGTCGTCGTGGGCGGCGGGTGCGACTACTACCCGGGGAGCGGCACCTCGTCGCCCGCCTTCTCCTTCGCGGTCACCGAGCTGCGACCCGCCGGTGAGGGCGACCTGCTGGTCGCGCTGGAACGGCTGCGCCGGCGTCTGCACGACGAGGGACTCTTCGAGCCCCAGAAGCGGCTGCCGCTGGCTGCGCTGCCGCGGACCATCGGAGTCGTCACCGGCGAGAGCGGGAAGGCGCGCGACGACGTCCTGGCCGGCCTGCGCCGGCGGGGCTGGAGCGGGCGCCTGGTCTGGGCCTTCGTCCCCGTCCAGGACCGCCACGCGGCGCCCCGGATCGCGGCGGCGCTGCGCGAACTGGCGGCCACACCGGAGGTGGAGGTGGTGATCGTCGCCCGCGGCGGGGGCTCGCTGGCCGATCTCTACGCCTTCTGCGACGAGGCGCTGTGCCGGACCGTGGCGCTGTTGCGCGTGCCGGTCATCTCGTCGGTCGGCCACCACACGGACCGCACGCTCATCGACGACGTGGCGGCCGTGTGCTGCTCGACGCCCACCCATGCCGCCGAGGCGGCCGTTCCCGTCGACTGCGCCGCCGCCCGCCGGGCGCTGGCCGGCGCCGCCGCCCGGCTGCGCGACCATGGCCGGGGCGCGGTCCTCATGCGGGCGCGGACGCTGGCCCAGCTCTCCCGGGCTCCGGCGCAGCACATCGCGCGCCACCGCGGCCGCCTGCACCAGCTGCTGCGCGAGCTGCGCGCCACCGCGCGCCGCCAAGCCGACGGCGGCCGCCTGCGGGTGACCGCTCACGCGGTCGCGCTGGAGCGGACCGCCGCACGCGCCGCCGAGGGGGATCGTGCCCGCCGGGCGCGAGAGCTCGAGCGCCTGGCGCTCGCGCTTGGGGCCCACGACCCGCAGCGCACGATGGCGCGCGGTTATGCCCTGGTGCAGGATCGCGCCGGACTGCCGCTCGGCTCCGCGGCGGCGGCGCGCACCGCGCGGGAACTGACGCTGCGCTTCCACGACGGCGCCGTCGCGGCCGAGGTCGCCGGCGAGAAGGAGACCGAATGAACGACGCATCGACGGGCCAGACGCCGACGGCGACGCCAGACACCGAGACGGGCACCTACGAGTCGGCCGTGAGCCGGGTGGAGGAGATCATCCGCCGCCTGGACTCCGGGGAGGCAGGGCTGCGCGAGACGCTGGAGCTCGTGCGCGAGGGCCGCACGCTGGTGGAGTACTGCGCGGGCGAGCTGGACGCCGTGAGCCAGGGGCTCGAAGAGCTGCGCCTCGAGGACCTGGTGGCGCGCCTGGACCCGAGCGCGCCCGCCGCGCCGGGGCGCCGATGAGCACCTTCGAGAAGCTGGCGGGGCTGCCGCTGGAAGTGGACGCGTACACGTTGGAGGGCCTGCGCGCACAGGTCTCGAGCGGCTTCGAGCGGCTCTCGACGGTGGTGCACCTCACCGGCGGGGGCGCCGAGGGCGTGGGAGAGGACGTCGTCTACGACGCCGAGGATCAGGTCGCCCTGCAGGAGGCGGGACCCGTACTGGACCTCGCCGGGCGCTACTCGCTGGGCGAGTTCTGTGAGCGCGTCGACGACCTCGACCTCTTCCCGGTGGAGCCCCAGCGGGGCGAGGTGTCGCGGCTGTATCGCCGCTGGACGTTCCACAGCGCGGCGTTGGACCTGGCGCTGCGCCAGGGTGGGACCCCGCTGCACCAGGCGCTGGAGCGCGAGCCGCGCCCGCTGACCTTCGTCGTCTCGCTGCGCCTCGGCGAGCCGCCGACGCTCGAGCCGATCTCGAACCGGCTGGCCCACTACCCGACGCTGCGCTTCAAGCTCGACGCCACCACCTCGTGGACGCCCGAGCTGATCGCGGAGCTGGCCGGGACCGGGGCGGTGGACTCGATCGACTTCAAGGCGCTGTACCACGGCACCATCGTCGACCAGGCGCCCGATCCGGTGCTGTATCAGCGCGTCGTCGCGGCCTTCCCCGAGGCGTGGCTGGAGGACCCCGACCTCGTCACCGACGGCACCGCCGTCGCGCTGGCGGGCGAGCACGACCGGATCACCTGGGACGCCCCCATCCATTCCATCGCCGACATCGAGGCGCTGCCCTTCGCGCCGCGGATGGTCAACCTCAAGCCGTCGCGCATCGGGGGGCTGCGCAAGCTGTGTGACACCTACGACTACTGCGCTCAGCACGGCATCGGGGCCTACGGGGGCGGCCAGTTCGAGCTAGGCCCGGGGCGCGGCCAGGCCCAGTATCTGGCCTCGCTGTTCCACGCCGACACGCCCAACGATCTGGCGCCGGTGGGGTTCAATCAGGACGCTCCGCCGCCAGGGCTGGCCGCCAGCCCGCTGCCGGTGTCGGCCGACGCCGTCGGCTTTCGCTGGGGTTAGGCCCTTAGCTGAGGTCGAGCAGGAGCTTGCCCTGCACGCGGCGGTCGACGATCCGGCGGAAGGCGTCGTTGACGTCCTCGAGCGGGAGGATCGAGTCGACCCGGACCTTGAGCTCGCCGGCCCGCACCGCCTCCAGGGCGGCCTCCAGGCCGGGGCGCCGCTCCTCGCGAGTGAGGATGAGCCCGGCGTAGCCCAGCACCGACACCGCCTTGCGATACAGCAGCTGCATGTTGAAGGTGACCTCGGCGCCGGCCGAGACGCCGAAGGAGACGATCCGCCCGTGCGGGGCCATCGCCTCCACCAGCGCCGCCACATAGCCGTCGCCGAGCGGATCGAAGGCGACCGTCGGCTGAAACCCGACGATGTCATCGGCGACCTCCTCGGGGCCGCCGACGAGAACGCGGTGGGCGCCGTCCTCGGTGATCCCTCCGGCCTTGGCCGCGGAGCCGGTGTGGCCCCAGACGGTGGCGCCCGCGAACCGGGCCAGCGACACGATCATGCTGCCGACGCCCCCCGAGGCCCCGAGCACGACGACCCGGTCCTCGGGCGTCACCGCGGCGACCTGGCGCACGCAGTTGAGCGCCGTGAGCCCCGCCACGCCCATGGCCGCCGCGGCGCGCGGCGCCACACCCTCGGGGAGCTCCACTACCGCAAGCCGCGGCACGACCGCCGCCTGGGCCCAGACGCCGTCGCGAGCGGCGCCCAGCCCCTCGCCGGTCACCAGAACCGGACGGCCGTCGAGCTCGCCGGCGGCCTCGGCGCCGAGCGTCCTCGGGCGCGGGCCGTCCGGGTTGACGCGGCCCTCGGCGACATAGCGGTCGACCGGGTTCACGCCCCCGTAGTGCAGGTCGACGCGGACCTCATCAGAGCCCGGCGCAGGCAGCTGCACCCCCTGGACCTGGAGGGGCTCGCCCAGCGCGACGAGCCGGGCGGCGCGGACGGTGTCGGGGCCGGACGTCATTGACGACCGCGGTTCTACCACAGACGCCTTTCTAGGCTCGGTCCATGACCAACACCCAGAAGCTGAACGGAACCGTGGCGCTGGTGACCGGCGCCTCCAGCGGGATCGGCGAGGCGACCGCGCTCGCGCTCGCCGAGCAGGGGGCCGCCGTGGCCATCGCGGCGCGGCGCAAGGACCGCATCGACGCTCTCGCCGGCCGCATCGCCGACGCCGGCGGCACCGCGTTGGCGATCGAGGCCGACGTCAGCTCCCAGGAGAGCGCCAAGGCGCTCGTGGAGCAGACGGTGGCCGACCTCGGGCGGCTGGACACGCTGATCAACAACGCCGGCGTGATGCTGCTCGGCCCGGCGGTCGACGCCCCCCTGGAGGAATGGGAGCGGATGATCGGCGTCAACGTCCAGGGGCTGCTCTATTGCGCCCACGCCGCCCTCCCCCATCTGCTCCGGGCGGCCGAGGACAGCCCGCGGCGCATCGCCGACATGGTCAACATCAGCTCGGTGGCCGGCCGCGTCGCACGCAGCGGCAGCGGCGTCTACAACCTCACCAAGCACGGCGTCGGCGCCTTCAGCGAATCGCTGCGCCAGGAGGTGGCTCGACGCCATGTCCGCGTCTCGCTGGTGGAGCCCGGAGCGGTGGCCACCGAACTGCCGTCCCACAACCGCCCCGAGATCCTCGAGCAGCTGCAGTCCCGGTTCGGGGACATGGAGCGAATGGAGTCCGAGGACATCGCCGACGCGATCGCCTACATCGTCACCCGCCCGTGGCGCGTCGCGGTCAACGAGATGCTCATCCGGCCCACCGAACAGGAGAACTGACCGGGCGCTACTCACGAGTATGCGGCGGGCGGTCCGGGTAGTGACTTTCCACTGAACAGTCCCGTACTCTTGAGGTCGCCGCGGGGCCGGCACGGTCCTGGGGGCGCACCTTCAACCAGGAGATCCCTTGCAAGAAAGACTCGCTATCGCCGGCTCCGGCACGATCGCGGCCGGACTTGCCGCCGTCGCCGCCGCCCACGGAGAAGTCCTGCTGTGGGCGCGCTCCACCGCCTCCGCGGACCGTGTGCGGGGCGCCGTAGCCAGGCATTGCGACAAGTCGCCCGAGCTCAACGGCTGCGCCGATCGGGTACGTGTCGTCGGCGATCTGGACGAGCTGGCCGAGGCCTCGTTCCTGGTCGAGGCGGTGGTGGAGGACCCCGATCACAAGGGCCCGTTGCTGGCCGAGCTGGCCGCCCACACGGGGCCCGACGAGATCGTGGCCACCACCACGTCCTCGCTCTCGATCGCGGACCTCGCGGTCGCCAGCGGCCACCCCGACCGGTTCGTGGGCCTGCACGTGTTCAACCCGGTGCCGCGGATGGAGCTCATCGAACTGGCCTTCGGACCCGCGACCCGCGAGGACGTGCGCGCGCGGGCGCGGACCCTGTGCCAGGACCTCGGCAAGACGCCGGTAGAGGTCCCCGACAGGCCCGGGTTCGTCGTCAACCGGCTTCTCTTCCCCTACCTGTTCAGCGCCGTGGACTTCATGGTCCAAACCGGCATGGAGCCGGCGGATGTGGATCGGTGCATGACGCTGGGGGCGGGGATGCCGATGGGCCCGATCGCCCTGCTCGACTTCGTCGGGCTCGATGTCTCCGAGGCGATCGGGCAGGAGATCGGCGCGGCGGTCCCGGCCCGCCTCACCGAGCTGGTCCAGAGCGGAGCGCTCGGCCGTAAGGCCCGCCGCGGTTTCTACGAATACGACTAACTATTAAGGCTGCGTTCAGGTCCGACGCCCATCATTCTCGGCGCGACGTACCTCATAGCAGCACCTCCTCCCCAGAAGCACGAGACCGGCCCGTCCCCAGCGGGCCGGTTTCTTTTTGGCCCGACCGGCTTGGTCTGAGACCGTGAGACGGTGGGGCGAAGCCGGCCCCTGAGGGCCGGCTTCATCTCTCCTCTCAACCGCCGGAATCCAACCGGACGGCCCCTTAGCCGGGCAATGTAACGAATGGCGCGAGCGCGCGCGTCACCAGCCGCACCTGACGGCGTCACGCCCGGCCCTCCGGGCCCAGGCGCCGAGGGCGCGTTACGAGGCTGGTGTCGTCTCGGCCGGGGCCTTGCGGCGGCGGATCCGCACGGCCTCGATGCGGTTCTCGCGCACGGACTCGACCCGGATCGAGTAGCCGTCGGCGGTGACCTGGTCACCGCGCTTGGGCAGCCGGCCGAGCTCGGCGAACACGAACCCGCCCACGGAGTTGTAGGCATCAGTATCGACGGGGAGGTGCAGCCCGTAGTCCTCGAGGTCGGAGACCGGGACGTGGCCGCGCACGAACCAGTCGCCGCTGGCCAGCCGGCGCACGGCGCCGCCGGCCGGGTCGGTCTCGTCGGAGATCTCCCCCACCACCTCCTCGATGATGTCCTCGGTGGTGACGATCCCGGCGGTCCGCCCGTACTCGTCGACGACGATGGCCAGCTCGGTGCGCTCACGCTGCAGGTCGGCCAGCAGGTCGTCCAGCGGCTTGGTCTCGGGCACGATCGGCGCCGCGCGGACGAGCTTGTCGAAGTGGGCCTCGTAACCCTCGTTCATCATCAGCTTGACCAGCTGGTTGACGTGCACGATGCCCTTGACCCGGTCCTGGTTCTCGTCCTCGGTGACGACCAAGCGCGAGTGCCCGGTCGAGACGCACCGGCGCAGCGCGTCCTGCACGGTCTCCGACAGGTCGACGGTGACCACCGCGGGAATCGGCGTCATCACCTGGCGGGCCTCCTGCTCGTGCAGGTGAAAGACGCCGGTGAGCATGTTGGCCTCCCCGATGTCGAGGCTGCCGCCGCTGCTGGACTCGGCGATGATCCGCTTGATCTCGTCGGGAGTGCCGCCCTCGGGCTCCGCGTCGGGATCGGTGCCCGTCAGGCGCAGGAGCGAGTAGGACGCGGAGTTGAGCACGTAGATGAAGGGCGTGAACAGCACCCGGCACCAGTGCAGCGGGCGGGCGATCCGGCGGGCGAGGTCCTCAGCGTGCTGGATCGTGTAGAGCTTGGGCGCGATCTCGCCGACGATGCTCTGGGCCACCGTGATCAGCAGGTAGGAGATGATCACCGAGATCACGACGGCGGCGCCGTGGCCGAGCGGGCCGCCCAGCAGGGGCTCGAAGACGTGGGCGATCGCCGGCTCGCCGAGCGCACCGATGCCGATCGAGGCCATGGTGATGCCGACCTGGCAGGCGGCGATGTAGTCGCCGATGTCCTCGAGTTCGGCGAGGGCCAGACGTGCGCCCCGTTTGCCCTCGTCGGCCATGTCCTGCAGCCGCGACTTGCGCGACCGCACAAGTGAGTACTCCGCGATCACGAAGAACGCGTTGACCAGCACCAACAGCCCGGTCAGGATGATGAAGAGCGCCGTCACACAGCCCCGCGCGGCATCCGGCCCACGGCCCGGATGGCGCCCTGCGTCGGCGCGCTGCTACTTCGAGGTCGTTCGTCGTCGTTCATTCAGCGACACGCCCCACGGTAGCAGCAGGCCCCGGCGTGCCCGAGGGGGCTGCCGCTTCCAAGGCGTCGACGGGACCGCCGTGCCCCGAGCGCTACCCGTCGAGGCCATCAAAACGCTCGGCCATGGTGAAGTCCACCCCGGTGAGACCGCCGGTCGAGTGGTTGGTCAGCGACAGCTTCACCTTGTTCCAGCCGTGCAGCAGGATGTCGGGGTGATGGTTGGCCTCCTCGGCGACCTCCGCGACCCGATTGATGAACGCCACCGCCTCGTTGAAGTCCTCGAAGCGCCACTCGCGCACGATCTCATCGCCCTCGCGCTCCCACGGCAAACGCCGTAGCCTTGCGGCCACTTCTTCCTCGTTGAGCACCTCCGGCATGTCTTCTCCTTATTCGCTTCCGTTGACACTCCCACGGGCACTCGCCCCGCAAACCTGAGCATGCGCATCGTCAGCCTCGTCCCCTCGGCCACCGAGATGCTGTTCGCGCTGGGTCTCGGCGACGACATTGTCGGCGTTACGCACGAATGCGACTACCCGCCCGAGGCCCAGGCTCGGCCCAAGGTGACGCGCGACCTCCTGCCCGCAGGACTCAGCGCCGCCCAGATCGACGCCGCGGTCAAGGAGCGCACGCTGGCCGGCGAGTCGATCTATGCGCTCGACGCCGACGCCCTGCACCAACTGGAGCCCGATCTCATCGTCACCCAGGCGCTGTGCGCGGTGTGCGCGGTCTCGTACGACGACGTGCGGGCCATCGCCGAGGAGCTCGACACCCAGCCGATGGTGGTCTCACTCGATCCCCACACCATGGGCGAGGTTCTGGGCGACGCCCGCACGCTCGCCCAGGCCACTGACAGCAAGGACGCCGCGGTCGACCTCGTGCGGGAGGCCTCGGCGCGGATCGACCGCGTTCGCGTGCTCACCCGCACGGCGACGCGCCGGCCGCACGTGGTGGCGCTGGAGTGGCTGGACCCACCGTTCATCGCCGGGCACTGGACACCGCAGCTCATCGAGTTCGCGGGTGGCGAGGACATGCTCGGCTTCGCCGGCGAGAACTCGGTCCAGACCACATGGGAGGAGGTGGCCGCCGTCCAGCCCGACGTCGTGATCGTGATGCCGTGCGGCTACGACGCCGAGATCGCCCACCGGGAGGCCGAGATGCACCGTGACCAGCTCGCGGCGATCGGGGCCGGAGAGATCGTCGCGGTCGACGCCTCCGCCTACTACTCGCGGCCCGGACCGCGGCTGATCGACGGGCTGGAGCTGATGGCCCACATCCTGCACCCGGAGCTGGTGCCTGACCCTGGCCCGCCTGCTCGGGCGCTCACTGTCGAGTTGTAGCGACGCGCTGTAGCGACGCGGTCAGATGGTGATGCCGTTGGGCGCCAGGCCGGTGCCTCCGGCCACGGCGATGGCGGCGATGACGCTGACCACGCCCACGACCACGCAGCCGGCGATGGCGGCGCTGGGCATGCGGCGGCGCTCTCCCACCTGCACGATCAACCAGCCGCAGATGGCCCCACCCACGAAGCCCCCGAGATGTCCGCCGATCGAGATGCCGCTCACACTGAGCGAGAACACGATGTTGATCAGCAGGGTGATACCGAGGCCGTTCTGCCAGATCGAGATCCCCCGGTAGTGCGAGACGACCATCAGCGCGCCGAGGAGCCCGAATAAGGCGCCCGACGCGCCCACGGTGGGGATCTGGGGAGAGAACAGCAGTGCGCCGAACGACCCCGCCAGCAGCGACACGAAGTAGACGACGGCGAAGTTCAGGTGGCCGATCGCGGACTCGAGCATCGGCCCCAAGAAGAACAGGAAGAACATGTTGAAGGCGATGTGGAGGACGCCGTCGTGCAGGAAGCCGCTGGTCACCAGCCGGTAGAACTGATGGTGCACCTGGTCGATGTAGGGCCCAAACAGGGCGCCCTTCTCATACAGCGTGCCGAAGCCGCTGGAGTTCACGCCCCCCAGCGGAGTGCCGGTGGCGGTCTCGCCGACGAACACCGCGACGTTGATGGCGATCAGCGCCTGCGTCACCACGGGCGCCGTCGACCCGCTGCGCACCGTCTTGACCTTGGTGCGCTCGCGCGCGCACTCCGGGCAGCGCATGCCCACCGAGGTGGGGGTCATGCAGTCCGGGCAGATCGGCCGCCCGCACGAGGAGCACGAAACCCCGGTCTCACGGGATGGGTGTCGGTAGCACGTCGCCATGGGTCGCTGACGGTATCAGCGGCTCGGCGGTGCTCCGCCGGGACGCGGCGGTGCGAGTCTCAGCGGTCCGGGAGGACCCGGCGCGCTTCCTCGGCGAAATCCTGGAACGTGCGTCCGGCCAGCTCCCGCAGGTTGGACGACTGCTGGCGTCGCGCCCGGTGGCGGCTGCGAACCCGCAGCACCACGAGCGCGGTCCCGGCGCCGGCGCCGATGACCACCGCAGCGACGGGACGCGCCCAGTTGCGCGGGTCGCGCATCGTCCTCAGCTCCCACGCCTCGAGCTCGTCCTGGGCGAGCTCGGTGAGGTTGACCAGCGTCATCTCCATCCGCGCGGTGAGCCCCTCGGGCGGATCGATGGGGCTGAGCGCCTCGCGCAGCAGCGCCTCGAAATCGGTGCTCCCGCTGCTCACGCGTCGTCTCCGGGGGTGGTGGTGGGCTCGCTCACCATCTCCTCGAGCTGGCGGATGGCCCGGTGCAGTAGGACCTTGGTGGCGCCGTCGGTCCGGTCCAGCGCGCGGGCGATCTCGCGGTTGTCCATCCCCAGGGCGAAGCGCATGATGAGGGCGTTGCGGCGATCGTCGGGCAGCTGGGAGACCCCCTCGAGGATGTTCTTGAGCTCCTCACGACCCTCGACCAGTGCCTCGGTGGTGTGGGGGGCGGAGATCAAGCCGGCGTCCTCGATGGCGGACTCGGGTTTGCGGGAGCGGTCGCGATAGAAGTTGGCCGCCAGGTTGTGGGCGATCCTGATGAGCCATGGGCGCAGCGGGCGGCCGTCGGACTCGCGCAGCGCCCGCTCGAAGTGGCGGTAGGCCTGCAGGAACGTCTGCTCGGTGATGTCCTCGGCGTCGTGATGGTTGCCGATCCGGTAGTAGCTGTAGGTGTAGACGTCGCGCACGTGGCGGCGATACAGCTCCGTGAACCGAGCGTCGAGCTCTGCTTTGGAATCGGGGGCATCGAGAGCCAAGTCACGCTGAGCCTACCTCCGCTCGCTGCGGGCCGGGGGCCGGGGGCCGGCATTACGCGGCACGCACCGGCCGGGATCGTTTCGGGCGCGGCGGGTCGGTGACGGTCGCCGCCCACTGGTGGGGATCGATCCGCCCCTCGACGAGCGCGGCGAGGCCGTCGAGCGCCGGGGTGTCGAGCCGGGCAGCGCGAGCGGCGGAGGCCAGCAGCGGCACCGAATCGACCGCCTCGGTGCCCTGGCCGAGGGCGTGCCCGATCTGCGAGGCGGGCATCCCCTGGGCCAGCAGCTCGCCTGCACGGTGGTTGCGCGAGGCGCCGTCGACGACGCTGGCGACCAGCGCACCCGCCCCGGCGACGCCGGCGAACGTCTCGGGCCGAGCCCCGCGGGCGCGGGCGAGGGCATCGATCTCGGCGAACACCTTGCCCGCTGCGGCCCCGGCGACGTTGGCCCCCGCCTGCGAGGCGGCGGCCGCGGCGGCCAGCGCGGCGACGTTCTTGGCGGCGCCGGCGAGCTCGGTGCCGGTCACGTCGGTGCTCACGAGCACGTCGAGCCTGGCGGCGGAGAGGATGTCCCTGAGCTGCCTGGCGAACCCGAGGTCCAGCGAGGCCACGACCACCGAGCCGCCCCGCTCGAGCATCTCGGTGGCGTTCGCCGGCCCGCCCAGCACGGCGACGGCGCGGGCGCTGCAGCGCTCGGCCGCGAACGCGGAGGGCAGCGTGCCCAGCGGCGGGACGACGCCCTTGGACACAACGAGCACCCCGGCGCGGCTGGTGATCCGTCCGCCGTGGGCGGCCATCACCGCCGGCAGGGCCTTGGCGGGCACCGCCAGGCAGACGATGTCCGAGCCCTCGAGGCCGAGGTCCGAGGCGCGCAGCACCCGGATCGCATCGGGCAACGGCACGCCGGGCAGGTAGCGCTCGTTCTCACGCGCGACCTGGAGCCGTTCGGCCTGCTCCTGGGTGCGACAGCCGAGGTCCACCTCGAGTCCGGCGCGGGCCAGGCAGACGGCCAACGTGGTCCCCCAGCCCCCGGCGCCGATGATGGCGACCCGGCGCACCGGGGGCAGGCCCCCCAGCCACTCCCACTGCAGCATCACGCACGGCCAGATGCGGTTGGTGACCGCGCCGGCCAGCTCGACCGACGGGTTGGCGACCTGCGGGAAGCGCAGCGGGCGTCCGGCGCGGATCTTGACCTTGTGGGGCCGGATGCGCCAGCCCTTGCGGATCGCCTCGGTGCCGAGCACGGCGACGGGCACGACCGGCGCGCCCGTCTCCAGCGCCAGCCGGCCCACCCCGCGCCGGGGCTGGCCCAGCGAGCCGGGACGGGTGCGCGTCCCCTCCGGGAAGATGAGCACGATGTCCCCGCGCGCGAGGATCGCCTTGGCGGTGTCGATGAAGTCCGAGTCGCCTGCGCCGCGCTCGACCGGGAAGGCGCCGAGCGCGCCCAGCGCCCATCCGAGGAGTCGGTTGTAGAGGAAGATCTCCTTCTTGGCCACGTAGTACATGGGACGCCGGGCCATGCAGGCGATGACGAACGGATCGAGGAAGCTGCGGTGGTTGGAGGCGATGATCACCGGGCCGCGGGAGGGGATGTGCTCGCGCCCGATTCGCTTGAAGCGGAAGTAGACGAGAAAGAACGCCTGGAACGTCACGCGGACGAATCCGTAGAGGAGCAGGTTGGCTCGTTTCTCCCGCGCTCTCCGGTAATAACGGTCGTCCTCCATCGCACAATGCGGTACCCGGCGGGCCTGCGCCCGTTACAGTTGGGACGCGATGAGCCCCGGCCTGGATCCCACCCGGACGCTCCGCGGGGCCGTCAGTGGAGCGGTCGCCGCGGCGGTCTGGGCGCTCCAGCAGCCGCTGGACAAGTTGGCGTTCTCCAGCCGCTATGACGACGTCGAGCTGCTGGGCAAGGCCGTGACCCGCGACGCTGGTTGGTTCCCCATCGGCCTCGGCATCCACATGGCCGACGGCGCGCTCTTCGGCGCCGTCTACGCCAATCTCGCGCCGGCCATCCCCGTGTCGCCGAGGCTGCGGGGACCCGTGGTGGCGCTGGCCGAGCACGTGGCCCTGTGGCCGTTGGTGGCCTTGACCGACCGACTGCACCCGGCACGAGGCGAGCTGCCCAAGCTGCGGGGCAACCGAGCCGCCTACCTGCAGGCGGCCTGGCGCCACCTGCTCTTCGGCGTGGTCCTGGGCGAACTGGAGCGGCGCATCAACGCCGAGCCCGAGGCCGAGCCGCCCGAGCCCGAGACTAAGTACTCCTCCAACGGCCACGGCTCGCTCGAGCACGCCGTGTCCGTGCACGACTCGCCCTGACGACCACGGACGCCGCCGGACCATGCGGGTCCTGATCACCGGGGCGTCGGGCTTTGCCGGCGCCTGGCTGTGCCGTCAATGCGCCGAGGCCGGCGACGAGGTGGTGGGCCTGTCGCGCCGCGGGCTGGTGCCCGAGGGTTGCGGCGAGGGCGTCGCCGTGGACCTGCGCGATGGCGGCGCGGTGAGAGCGGCAATGCGCGTCGCTGCTCCCGATGTCGTCTACCACCTCGCGTCGCTCACCTCGGTGGGCCGCTCCTGGGAAGCGCCGGCGCAGACCGTGAGCGACAACGACGCCATCACCGTCGGGATGCTCGAGGCGCTGCGCCACGTCGCGGGCGGAGCGCCGGTGGTGTGGGTGAGCTCATGCGAGGTCTACGGCGCCCCTGCGGTGCTGCCGGCGACCGAGGAGCAGCCGATGCGCCCGGCCAACCCCTACGCCGTGTCCAAGGCCTCGGGCGAGATGCTCGCCGAGGTCTACGCCGACGCATACGGACTGGAGATCGCCCGCGCCCGGCCGTTCAGCCATTCGGGCCCGGGTCAGCTGCCCATCTTCCTGCTCTCCTCGCTGGCCTCCCAGGCGGCCGAGGGCCGGCGCGCCGGCGTGTCGCGACTGGAGATCGTCACCGGGAACCCCGACACCCGCCGGGACTTCACCGACGTCCGCGACGTGGTGGGCGCCTACCGGCTGTTGGGCCACGCCCTGGCCTCCGGCACGCCGGGCGCGGCGGGCGGCGTGTTCAACGTGAGCACGGGCACCTCGGTGTCCGCGGGCGAGCAGGTCGCGCTCCTGTCCGAGCTCCTCGCGCCCATCGAGGTCCAGCACACCGTCGACCCGGCGCGCGTCCGGGCCAGCGAGGTCATGGACCTCCGGGGCGACCCGGCCCGTGTGCGCGCGCTGACCGGCTGGGAGCCCGCCATTCCTCTGCGCCAGACGATGGCCGACACCATCGAGTGGTGGGAGCGCCAGCAGGCGCGCGACGGAGACTGACGGCTCGCGGCCCTCTCGGCTGTCCGGACTCCATGTGAGCCGCGCCGGGTGCCGCCTGCCAGACTTGCGACAGTCGTGCCCGCCTAGCTCAATTGGTAGAGCACTTGATTTGTAATCAAGGGGTTGGGGGTTCAAGTCCCCCGGCGGGCTCTTGGCTTCGTCCTGCGACTCCTCTCGCTAATCGAGCGCTAGCCCCCGGCAGCCCCAGGAAGAATGGGGCCCGCGGCCGATGGGGATCTTTGCACCGCGGGCCCCACGCGCGCCTCGGGTGCGTGTGGCGCGCCTGTGCGTCCGTGCCCTCCTCAACTGCCCATTTTGCGCGAAAAATCACACGGTTTTGTCAAGTGTTACGAATTTTGAGTGTGCAGATGGCTGGGGCGCGGGCCGCATTATTGGCCGCGAGCACCGCACGGTCTGCTCACAAATCAGCGCAAGAGGGAGGGCCCGCGACCGGCGTCCTGCGGGCCGCGGGCCCCACGCGCGCCGTGGGGGCGCAAGGCGCGCGCAACGCGTCCGTGCTCTGACAAAGATACCAATTTGCATCAAGTACTCAGAGGTTCGGTTATGTTCTGCATGTTCTGAGTAAGTTCGGCTATCGGCGCTTGTAGGGGCGCAGGTCCAGGGAGCTTGTCCGGCGTGGAGGGACAAGCTCTCAACCCTCCGGCCCGCCTGGACATCGGGCATCCCCTCCCCCGACACGAACATCGAGCTGGCCCGAGCCGGGTTTGAGGATTTCAACGACGGCGAGCCGGTGCACGCGGCGCATATTGACTTATTGTGTGCTCAACCATATGATAAGTGGAACACGCAGTCCGGTAATCAGGAGTAGCCATGGCCAGCTCCAGCCCGTCTCACCGCAACCCGTTCGCCGCAGCCGGCGCCGCGCTGCAGCACCTCGTCCTGCGCCACTTCGGCTTCCACACCGTCCCGCGCGGACGATCCCATCCCTGAGGCTCAGTCGAGGTTCTCGACGATCTCGGTCGCCCGTGACCACTGATCGGGTGGGACGACGAGATAGACGTCGCCGCGCCCGAACCGATCTAGCGGGTGGTCAGCGACGCAATTGGCGTCGATACCCAGCGCACGCAACTGGTCGCGCCACGCGACCGCGGTGTCGCCGTCGTCGAACGTGCCGACCGTCTCCCAGCCCTCGAGTCGAGGGTCGCCGATGGACACCGCAGGCTCGCCGGCGCCGCGAGGCTTGAGGAACCGCGGGATGCGCACGCTGACAGCCTACGGTCAGCTCGAGGGCTGGGCGCCGTGGCCGCGCCTGTGCCCTGCGTGGTGCCGGGGCCGATGTGCGGTCGGCCGGCACGCCTCGATCGCCCGTCCGAACCCGGTGAACTTCCACACCCCGTGCTCGTGCTTGAGTGTCACGTGCTTGAGCTCGGTCGCCACCGCGGTTGCGCTCGTGTCGGCGTCGGCGATCCTCCCGTGGTCGCTCAGGGTCACGTTGATGTCCGCATAGAGCAACTGCGTCTGATCGCTCTTGAGGACGATCGATCGGTTGGGTAGGCAGCGGCGGAGGAGACCGGCGCAGCTGATCCGCACGTGCTTGGTCTGTATGAGGGCCTCCAGCGCCTGGCCGTCGAGCATCCCGCAGGCGGTGGCGTAGTCGCCTGCGCCGAGCGCGTTGAGGTAGTTCTGGACGATGTCGATCGGGGGATTGGGCGCCGTGCCACACGCCGAGACCGCGAGCGCCACCGCGACCACGCACGCGCCGGCGGCGGCCCGAGCCGGCCTGGCCGATCGATGCACGAAAGGCCGGCGTGAGCCAGATCGGTCAGGGTGCAACCTCACCGGCGTGGATGCTATCGGTGGTGAGAACCCCCGTGCGCCGACAGGCGCCCGGCGACGCCGCGGCTCGCCCGACGACGGCGTCCTGCGCTTGTCGCGCGCGGTCCGCAGTAGTACCGTTCATCACAAGGCTAGGCGCGCGCCGATGTCGGATCTGACTTCCCCTCCGAGCGATGACCGTCCTTCAGAGACAGTGAGGGCGTCGTCCCACGTCCGGCGGGTCGCGGCGCGCGGGCAGTGGCTGGTGGACACGCCACGGCCGCGCGACGGCCATTCGCTGCGCTGGCACGCCGAGGCGCTCTACGTGGGCGACATCACCGCGCTCGTGGCGGCGGCTCTGCGCGAGCGCCGTCAGCGCTAGCCCTGGCCCGACTGCCGGCGGCCCGGCTACCCGACCGCACGCCGGCGCTGGCGGCGCTGGCGGCGCTGGTGGCGCATCGTCACGCGTCTAGGGACGCGGCTTGCCGATCGAGGTCCGCTCGATGTGGACCGCGTCGAAATCGGTGGCCTTCCACTGCTCGGTCTTGCCCGACGCGTCGGCCGCGTACTTCCTGATGACTGCGTGGCTGAAGGTGACGATCACCCAGCTGTTCTCGCCGATGAGGGACTGCACCTTGATCGTGTCGACCTTGGACTTGTCCCCGGCCATCTGCTTGAGCTCGGTCGAGTGCGGGCCCATGGCGGTCGTCAGGACGAGGTCCTCGGCGCTGCTCTTGTGGGCGATCCAATCCCCGATGTTGCTCTGGGTGATCTCGATCGGACCCAGCTTGCCGATCTCGACGCTGTTCTCGAACGTCCCGTGGCCTGAGCGGGCGCCCTGGCGCGCGAGCAGTTGGGCGGTGGCGCGATTGCCGAGGCTGCGCTGCAGGGCAAGCACCGGACCGTCGCCGCGACGCGGCCCCGTGCGCGGCCGACCCTGGCCGGGTGCACTCCTGCGATCGTGGTCCCGTTGAGCCATCGCCCTGCGCGCCAGGCTACAGGGCAGCCGCCGTCCCCGTCCACCGCGAGCCGGAGGCGCGGGCGGGTCATCACCAGGCCGCGGCAGCGCGCGCCACACTTGGGAGCATGAGCAGCGGCGCGGCACCGTCCCGGGCGGCCATGGCCAGCCGGCCGTCCCGCGCCCGGTGGCGCGCTGGGACCGTCGCCCGGCGGCTGGCGATCGCCCTCGCCGGCCTGCTCGTGCTCCTCGTGCTCGGCATCGCCGTCGACCTTGTGTCTCTGCGCGGCGTCGGCGACGCCCGGACGCGCGCGATCGCGATCGGCGCAGCCCACCACGAGCCGGCGGGGATGCCGGCGCCGGGGCGGCTCGTCGCCGCGGTGGTCTCAGTGGAGGACGAGCACTTCGACGACGACATCGCCGTCAACGTCCTGAGCGGCGTCGGCCGGGCCGCGTTGGCCGCGGTCGAGGGGGGCGGAGATCCGGGCGGGAGCACGATCGAGCAGCAGCTCGCCCGGCAGCTCTACCCCGGCGGTTCGACGCTGCAGGACATCGGGCTGGGGATCAAGCTCGCCCTGGCCTACGGCAAGCCGCAGCTCATCCGGATGTACCTCAACGTCGGCTACTACGGACATGGCTTCTGGGGCGTCGCCGAGGCGGCCAGGGGCTACTTCGGCGTCGTGCCGGCGCACCTGACCTGGGCCGAGGCGGCGACGCTGGGTGGGCTCCTGCAGGCGCCCACGGCCTACGACCCCCTTGCCCACTACGCCCTCGCGCGCGACCGCGAGAGCCACGTCCTCCGCCAGCTCGTCGTCAACCGTCACCTGAGCCCGCGCCAAGCCGCGGCGATCTTCCGCGCTCCTTTGCCGTTGCGCTGAGCCACGCCCGTTGGCTACTGTCCGTGTACGGATCATCCGTACACGGACTAAGGAGCGAGAGTGACGACCGAGACACCGGACGGCCTGCTCACCGGCGATGGCTACCTCGAGTCCCTACGCGACGGCCGGGAGGTGTGGATCGACGGCGAACGCGTGGACGACGTCACCGCCCACCCGGCGTTTCGCAACGCGGCGCGATCGGTGGCCGCGCTGTACGACGCCATGCACGACCCCGAACTGCGCGACGTGCTGGTGTCACGGGACGCCGACGGGCTCACCACCCACCGGTTCTTCCGGCCGTCCTACACCTCCGACGACCTGCTGGCCTCGCGTGAGGCGATCGCGACGTGGTCGCGGATGTCATACGGCTACATGGGGCGTACCCCGGACTACAAGGCGTCGTTCATGGCCAGCCTGGGGGCGGATCCCGACTGGTACACGCCGTTTGGCGACAGCGCGCGCGGGTGGTACCAGGCCTACGCCGAGCGGGCGCTGTTCCTCAACCACGTGCTCGTCAATCCACCGATCGACCGGGCCAAGGCGGTGCACGAGGTGGAGGACGTGTTCGTGCACGTGATCGACGAGCGCGACGACGGCATGGTGATCCGCGGCGCCAAGATGCTCGCCACGGGCTCGGCCCTCACCCACGCGACGTTCGTGGCCCAGAACAGCGCCGTCGAGCTTCAGGAGGGCAGGGCCGAGGACTACGCCCTGTGCTTCATCGCGCCGATGGCCTCGCCCGGGGTCAAGCTGGTGTCCCGCGCCTCGTACGAGCTGAGCGCGCGCTCGCCGTTCGACGCGCCGCTGTCGAGCCGGTTTGACGAGAACGACGCGGTGATCGTGTTCGACGACGTCCTCATCCCCTGGGAGGACGTGCTCGTCTACCGCGACGTCACCCGCGCCACCGCGTTCTATGCCCAGTCGGGGTTCATGCCGCGCTACACGCTGCAATCCGGGACACGCCTGGCGGTCAAGCTCGACTTCCTGTGCGGACTGCTGGCCGCGGGCCTCGAGACCAACGGCACCGACGGCTTCCGCGGCGTGCAGGCGGCGATGGGCGAGCTGATGGGGTGGCGCAACCTCATCTGGGCGCTCACCTCGTCGCTGTGCTACGACACCCAACCGGGTCCGGGTCAGAGCGTGGTGCCCGCGATCGAATACGCGGTGCTCATCCGCCAGTTCGGGAGCCAGGCGTTCACTCAAGCGCGCCAGATCTTCACCGAGCAACTTGGCGGTGCCCCGCTGGTCATCCCGTCCAGCGCCGAGGACCTGCGCAGCCGCGAGCTGCGGCCGGTGCTGGACCGCTACTACCGCGGCTCATCCGGCGACGCCCAGGACCGCATCAAGCTGTTCAAGCTCATCTGGGACGCCATGGGCAGCGAGTTCGCCGGTCGGCACGCCTGGTATGAGGTCAACTATTCGGGCAACCAGGAGCAGATGCGCCTGGACATGCTGCGCTTCTCCCGGGTCCGCGGGATCGCGGACCGCCAGCGGGAGCTGGTGGACCGCTGCCTGGCCGACTACGACCTCGACGGCTGGACGCGGGGCCCATGGATCAGCTGAGCGCCTTCGACCTGCTGGCCGCGCCCGGTCACCTCATCCGGCGTGCCCAGCAGGAGCATCAGGCGCGCTGGGCCGAGCTCGTGGGCACCGGGCTGACCTCGGTCCAGTTCGCGGTGCTGGCGGCACTGGCCACCGCCCCCGGCACCGACCAGAACACGCTGGCGGGGGCCCTCTCGATCGACACCTCCACCCTGGCCGAGGTGTGCCTGCGCCTGGCCTCTCGTGGGCTGATCGAGCGGGAGCGCTCGGAGATCGACGCGCGCCGCTACCGCCTCTACCTCACGCCTGACGGCCGGACGGAGTTCGAGCGCCACGTCCCGGCGGTCGACGCGGTCGGCCGCGCGCTGCTCGCGCCGCTCAGTGCGCGTGAGCGCCAGACGCTCCTGGGGCTGCTGCGGCGCGTGATCGGCGCCTGATCACCGCGACCCCGCGGCGAGCCGCCGCTCGAGGTAGGCCCACATGGCGCCCACCTGGGCGTCGGACCACACCGTGGCGCGCTTGCGCAGCGCCTCGTCGTCGGGTGACGAGCGCTCCACCGCGCCGAACACGCGGGTCAGCATCTGCTGGTGGGCCGCCCGCTCCAGGAGCACGGCCCGGATGACGGCCTCCCGCACATCCTCGCCGGCGGTGACGATGCCGTGGTTGACCAGCAGGCACGCCGGTTGGTGCGCGATGGTCGCCGCCACCTCCTGCCCCATCTCCGCGGACACGATCAGCTCGGCGGTCCGCGTGTAGCGGGGCACGTCAGGCGGCACGAACATCGTCGCCGCGTGAGACAGGGCCAGCAGCGGCTGACCGCTGGCGCCGAGGGCGATGGAATGCGGCGGATGGGAATGGACCACGCTCGCCACGTCGCCTCGCGCGCGCATGACCTCGGTGTGGATCGGCCACTCGATATGCCGCGGGTGGTCCCCCACCAGCACGTCGCCGTCGAAGGAGACGAGGACGACGTGCTCAGCGGTGATCTCGTCAAAGCCGAACGTCGACGCCTTCATCCACACCCCGCGGCCCTCGGGATCGCGCGCGGAGACGTGGCCCCACACGTAGTCCTCGTGGCCGTTGGCGCCCAGGATGCGGCACCCGAGCGCCACGAGTTCGCGCAGCCCTCGCTCGGTCTCAGACGCCGTCACGGCGCAATCGTCTCACGTCGGCTGGGCGTGCAGCCGCGCCGGTCCTCGCGGGCGCCCGGGTCGCCGGTCAGCTCGGGCACATCAGCTGCGCGTCACCCCAATCGCCGTTGTCGTGGCCGATGCCGTCGCCGGCGTCGCCCACGTCGAGCGTCAGCTGCGAGACGCCGGTGAGATCGGCGCTGAGGTGCTGGGCGGGCTGGCCGCCGCGCATCACGCCGGTCGACGCGACCTGGACCGCGTCGGCCAGCACGCTGAAGGTGACGCTCCCCTTCCCGGCGGCGGAGTCGTCGACGCCGACGTCGCTGGAGAACTGCGTGCAGCCGGCCGGGACGTCGATCACGACGCTCGAGACCGCGTTCGTGCCCAGGCCCTTGGCGTAGCTGACGCCGTCGATGGTCAGCGGACCACCGTCATCGGCGCCGGACCCGCCGACGTTCTGATCGCGCTCCACCGGCCCGAAGCCGTTGGTGGCCGAGACGAAGGGCAGGTCTGAGATATACACCAGCCCCTTGGGGATGACGCTCAGGGTGTAGGTCCCCCCGGTGGTCTGGGCGCTCTGCCCCTGCCGGTAGCTGACGATGGCCGCCACGGCATAGCTGCCCTGGGTCGCGTCATCGGGGATGGTGACAGTCCAGCTGACCGTCTGGGACGCACCGCGGGCCAGCGTCCCGATGGTGGTCGGGGCCGACGGTGTGGCCGTCCACCCCGCGGGCAGGGTGAGAGCCGCGCCAACGTCGTGGGCCGCGGGACCGCTGAGGTTGGCCACGGTGCCGGTGACGGTGAAGGTGTCACCGCCGCGCGCCGGGCTGGCCGCGGTGCCGTGAAAGCCCTCCATCGCCACCTCGCTGGGCACGGCGGGCGAGCCCCAGGTGTGGGCGTTCCAGGCCGATAAGCGGTCCATCTGGACCGGCACGCCGCCGCGGACAGTGCCGAGGTTGGTCAGCGCGACCTTCTCCAGGCCGTTGCCGGGGCCGCCGTCGCTGGTCACGGCCAGGGCGAGCGTGTTCTGTCCGTCGGGGTTGAGCACGCCGTTGGGGATCACGAACGTGTGCTGGGGGCCCACGTCGGCGATGTACTGCCCCATGTTCCACCCGTTGACGAAGATCAGGGCGCGGTAGTCCGCCGCCGAGCGAGGCGACGAGGGGTCGCCGATCGTCAGGCCGAGCGACGCGTCGTCTGGGCGCGGGATGTTCAGGCGGAACGTGGTCCGATACCACGCCGTGCCCGACATCGCCGAGGTCGCCGGCACGGTCGTCTGCGTCCAGTCGCCGTCGGGATACCCGGGGAGGTACCAGCCGTGGCGCTCCCCGAACAGGCCGCCGTTGTTCTCCGGCCCACGGACGGGGTCGGCGAGCTGCTCGCCGCCGAGGTCGCCCTGGATCCGCCAGCTCATCTGCGGGGTCACGGCCGCCTGATCGGCATCGGTCACCCTGACCGCGATGAGGCCCCGGCCCTCCTTCTGGGCGTCGTTGACCCCGCCGTCCTCGTTGTGGCCGTCGTCGCGGACCATGACGGCCAGCGTGTGCGGACCATCGGTGCGCAGCGCGGCCGGGATGGTGAAGGTGGCGGTGCCCGTGGTGGGCGGCGCCGCCTGGCCGCTGGCCAGCACGTTCTGGCCCAGGTAGACGCCGTCCAGCCACGCCTGGAGCATCCCGGCGCCGCCCCCGCCGTAGGTCATCGACAGGGTGCTCGCCGTCGCCGCCCCCGAGTAGGCGGCCCGGTACCACACGTCACCCTGGTGAAAGCCGTAGTCGTCGGCGGTGAGCACGGGCTGCCCCGCCGGGGGCTTGGTGGTGGAGTTGGTGGTCGTCTTGTCGGCGAGCTGCCAGCTCGAGTCGTCAAACGACGGCTGGGACTCCGGTGACTCGGGCGCGTAACGCCAGCGGGCGGTCGAGAGATCGGGCAGCCGGATCGCGGCCGGGCCAGGCAGGTGGGCGGTGCCGTCCCCTCCTCCTCGGCCCGGGTTCAGCTGGGACGAGACGATCGCCGGCGCGCCGTTCCACGTGATGGTCCGCACGCCCGGCGGGGCCCAGACCGTCATCCTGGTGGCGGCGCTCGTGTCCCCGGTGAGTCGCAGCGTCGAGCCGCTCATGGCGGCGGTCCGCACCAGTTCGGGGCCGTGCTCCAGGACGGGACCCGCGGCCGTGTCCTGGCGCCAGAAGCCGTCGGCGGTGGTGGTGTCGGCCAGCAGCAGGGTGAGGCCGGGCCGTCCGCCGCCGCTGATCTGGACTTGGGCCAGGCCGTGGTGAACGTAGTCGAGTCGCAGATCGCCGGTGGACGGATCAAAGGTGGTGCTGACGTTGCCCGAGACGACCTTCACCTCGGGGCGGCTGGCGTAGCGCAGGACGGTCTCGCCGTCCTGGCCGTCGCGCCCGTAGAAGAGCGCGACGTCCTGGGAGCCCTGCACGAGGTGGGTCATGAGCTCGGAGGTGGAGTAGACGAGGTGCTGGCCGTCCATGTCGTAGTCGGCGAGCAGCATCTTGGCGTCCTGTCCATCGATCGCCAGCGTCCCCTGCTGCGGGACGGTGTAGGTGCCGTCCGCGGTGGTGATCGGGAAGGTGAAGCTGTCGTCGGTGGTGGCGTTGGACGGGTTGTGCATCGCGACGTAGAGGTGCGTGCCCGTGGCGGGACTCACGTCGTCATAGACCTTGACCGCCGAGGACGACGGCGTCACGGGGTCGCCCTCCTGCAACGTGGAGACGATCGGGGCCGTGCTCTGAAGGAACAGCCCGATCTCCTTCATCGTCGAGGCCTTGGGGCGCAACTGGCGCGCCTCGTTGATCGCCGCCCCGTAGTCGTAGGAGGTGTAGACGACCGGCGCGGGCTCCCACCCCCACGACGTCCCGCCAACGGTCATATAGAAGTTCTGGATGGTGAGGCGATTGGCGATGTTCGTCTCGTAGAAGACGCGCTCGTAACCGGGGCCCTCGCGCTGGGCCATGCAGTCATACGTGCCCTGGCTGCCCCAGTAGTCGAACCAGCCGCCCCCGAACTCGGCGGCGAACCCGGGCGTGTGGGGGGACGCGCTGGACCCTCCGGTGGCTCCGCCGGGGCCCCAGATCCCCCAGTCGGGTGCGGTGGAGGGCGAGCCCGGCGTCGCGTCGGTGTTGCACGTGCCCCCCGGGTACCCGTCGAAGGCGTAGAGGTCGTTGGGACCGGTGACCGTGCCTGGGACCCCCGACCCTGCCGGCACCCAGATGCCGTTGCGACCCTTGTCGTTGTGGAAGATCGGCACGGTGATGCCGTCGGCGCGCGCCGTGTCGTACAGGTTCTGCATGTAGTCGAATTCGCCGCTGCCCGTGCTGGCCAGCTCGTTCTCGATCTGGTAGAGGATCACGGTCCCCGTGCCGTTGGTGAGCTGGTGATTGCGCAGGATCGCGTCAATGTGGTGCAGCCAGTCGTCGGCAGCGGCCTCGTAATCGGGCGCGTCGGTGCGCGCCCTCCCGGCCTGGGTGGTCAGCCATCCGGGGAGTCCGCCCCCGCTGGTCTCGGCGTTGATGTACGGACCCGGACGGGCGATGACGTAGAGGCCGGCCTGGGCCGCCATGTCGAGCAGGCGGTTGACGTCGCGGACGCCGGAGAAGTCATAGACGCCGGGCTTGGGCGAGTGGTAGGCCCAGTCGAAGTAGATCGTCACCGCGTTGTAGCCCTCGGCCTTCATCTTCTGGAGGACGTCCAGCCACAGGCTGGGGCTGGGCAGGCGCCAGTACTCGAATTCCCCCGACCAGATGACCGCGCGGCGGCCGTCGATCATCAACGAGTCCTGGTCGTAGGTGATCGTGTGCGTCCGCAGCGCGCGGCGTCCGACGTGGGTGGCGCGCATGGCGTGAGCGCCAGACGCTCCTCGAGACGGCACGCCCTTGGCCCCGGCGCCGCTCAACAGGCCGCCGGCCAGCACGACCGTCGCCCCGCAGACGACGAAAAACGAACGGTACGCCCTGCGCATACCTTCCCTCCCGACTAAAGCCTTGTTCTCGCGCACAGACGGCGTGCGCGCGCTCTCTCGCGGGCGGGATGTTAGCGCTAACTGGCCAGGTTTTCCGCGGTCCCGGGGCGTCGCGTGAGGCGTACCCGCACGACCCGCGCCACGATGTCGAGCTTCCTGCGGTGGACGGGCTCGGGGGCCTGCGCGCCTCCGGCGCTCGCACCCAGAGCGGCCTGATTCGATGCCGTCGCGCCCGCCTGGGCGGACCGCCTGATGTTGAGGCGGGCGAGTTCGTTGCGGGCCGAAGCGCTGGAGGGATCGAGGGTCAGCGCCCGCTGGAATGCCGCTTCCGCGGCCGCATGCTCGCGGTCGACGGCAGACACCATCCCGAACACGAGGTGCGCCTCGGACTTGTCGGGGGCGAGCACAATCGCCTGGACGGCTGATCGACGCGCCCGAGCCAGGTCGCGCTTGGCGCGAAGGAGAGCGCGGGCGAGGACGACGAAGGCGCGATGCTCGGCCGGGGCCAGACGCACCGCCTCGTCGGCGTGCGATATGGCCTCGCGGTGCAGACCGCGCCGGCTGGAGGCGATGCTCGCCTGGCGGTGGGACAGGTCGCGCTGGGGATCGAGCGCGATCGCCTTGGTGGCGGTGACGAGCGCGCCGTCGGGGTCGTGGTCGGCCAGCTGCGCCTCGCCCAGCAGATCCAGACAGTCGAGGTCATGCGGATCCTCGCGGAGGAGAACCCGCAGCTGCCTCATCGCCTCGGTATAGCGTTTGGCGGCACACAGGCCGGCGGCGTGTTCGAGTGCGCAGCTTCGTTCCATGCGCAGTAAATCGACGTCGATGGCGGCTTGCTTGAGTCCGCGGTTCGCCGACTGACAATGAGAGCTCGCCGCGCTGTCGGGCAGGCGATCCAGTGCGCGCGGCGCGATCGGCGTCAGGTCACGGTGCCGCCCAGCGCCGTGGTGAACTCCATGGCCCCCTTGCGGTTGGCCCGCGGGATCTCGAAGTCCCACGAGACCCCGTCGGCGAACGTGAGCTTGAGACGGGAGAGCACCTTGCCTCGCTCGAGCGCGACGGATTGGACGTCGTTGCGCGGCATACGCACCAGAGCATCGCCCTTGGTATGCGGCTTCCATCCGAGCTGCGAGGTCTTGGTCAATATCAGCTCGGTCTCCGAGGCGGCGAGGTAACCGACCCGGCCGAAGCTCGGCATGTCCGGGGTCTTCTTGGCCGTCTTGGAGGTCAGCGCGGTCGCGGCCAGCGTCCCAACGAGCCCGCCGACCTGAGATCCGGCGGTCCCCATCGACATCTTCTTGGTCAGTCCGCGCGGGCTGACCAGCGTCCCTGCCACCTCGGGCGCGCCCAGCGCCTGTGATGCGTCGTCCGCCATGGTCCCGGTCCTCCTGACGATGATTGTGTTGTCGTACCCCACCCGCTGACGGCCGGCCCCGGCCGCGGCGAGTGCCTTGCCATTAAATACGTTTCGTGGCCGGCGGAATTGCGAAGGGAGTGACACGTGGACGAGGCGGTGATCGAGGATGGCATCCCGACGACTGCGGGCTGGTTCGTCATCAACGCGCGCGACGCGCGCTGGATGCACAACGACATGCGGGCGGTCTGCAAGTTCGGCGGCGAGGGCGCGGCCCACTTCGACGATCTGGGTATCGGGCTCTACTGGGTGCAGCCGGGCAAACCGATGACGCTCTACCACCACGAGGCCGGGCAGGAGGACTTCCTCATCCTGCGCGGAGAGTGCGTCCTGGTCATCGAGGGTGAGGAGCGGACGCTGCGCGCCTGGGATCTGGTCCACTGCCCTCCCGGGACAGCGCACACCATCGTCGCCGCCGGCGCCGAGCCCGCCCTCATCCTCGCGGTCGGCGCACGCAGGGAGAGGGGCAGTGCGCGCTATCCCCTCGAGGCCGCCGCGGTCCGGCGCGGCGCCGGAGTGCCAGACGAGGAGACCTCGGCCCGCGACCACTACGCGACGTTCGGCGCCCCGCAGTCCGGGCCCCCGCCGCCGTTCCTGGAGGGTTCCGCGGACGACTGAGCCACACGCCTCAGGCGCGGGTGCGTCGCGCCCAGCGCTCCTCGCGGTAGAGGCGGTCGGCGAACACGCCCGCGGGATGGGCGCGCAGGCGGCGGATGTGCTCGGCCGCCGCGACGGGCATCGCCTCGGGCGGCGGTAGCGGCGAGCCGTAGCCGCCGGGCAGCAGCATCGGGGCCGAGAGTGCCGCGAAGGTCAGGTCCGCGGCGGTGAAGCGGTCGCCCAGCAGGAACCGCCGACCGTCGGTGAGGCGCTCGGCGGCGTCGTTGAACGTCCGATCGACGCTCTGCAGCGCGGCCGCGGCCGAGTCGTCGTTGACCCCGAGCGCGCGGCTGATGGCGATCCGCGGCAGCGGCCCGGATCCCCGAAAGGCCAGCCGCTCCCAGCGGGGGAGGCCGACCTCGGCCCAGGGCCGCAGCCGATCGACGACGGGCAGCGTCTCGTGATACATCCACAGCCGGCTGTCGGGGCCGAGCCCCTCGTCGAACTCCTCCTCCAGGGCGGCGGCCCGCTCCCCGAGGTCGCCGGCCGGGTAGAGGCGCCGGTCGGGCGCCAGGCGGCGGTCGGCCCAGCGCAGGATGTCGGTCGAGTCGGCGACAACCTCGCCGTCGTCGGCCACGAACACGGGCACCGACCGCCGTCCTCCGGCCCGACGGGCGGCCGCGATGTGGACCAGTTGCAGGTGGGGCTGCTCCACGTAGGACACGTCGGCACGGTGGAGAGCCCAGCGCGCCTTCTCGCAGAAGTGGCTGATCGGGATGGTCACCAGGCGCGCGGTCATGAGCTGCCGCCCTAGCGCAGGATCGAGCGAGTGATCGCTGGGCGCCGGGCGCCGAGGAAGTAGATCCCGGCCAGTCCCGCCGTATGGAAGGTGTCGTTGGGGTTGTCGGTGAGCGTGGACTCCGTGATCGCCATCGTGCCGGTGCGGTCGTTGGAAACGAAGAAGATCGCGCCTCCGCCCTCGTTGGCGTGGTTGTGGCTGAAGGTGCTGCCCGCGATCGAGAGGGTCATCGTGTCGCCGTCGTTGTAGATCGCACCCCCGCTGCCGCCGCCGGACGAGCCCGACCGCGCCGGATTCGCGCCTCGGCCGATGGCGCGGTTGCCCGTGAAGCGGCTGTTGAGCACGGTCCACGAGACCCCGATGCTGCTCAGCGCCGCGCCGTTGGAGCACACGTTCGCGACGAAGCGGCTGCCCACCACGTACACCGGCCGGTCGTGGAACTGGGACAGGGCACGGACCCCGGCCCCTCCCAGGTCAGGCCCGGTGGCATCGCAGCGATTGCCCGTGAAGGTCGCGTTGACGATGCGCAGCTGCCCACCCCGGTCGAAGATCGCGCCGCCACCGCCGCCGTCGAAGAGCTGGCCGGTCGAGTTGCCGTCCGCGAAGCCCATGTTCTGGACCGTCAGCCGCGGCGTCGCCTGGTCCTGGCAGTGCGAGGTCGCCCACACCTGCGCCTGGTCACAGGTGTCCATGTAGAGGATCCGGCGCCGGCCGCCGCCGCTGAGCGTCACCAGTCCGCCGCCGTCCAGCACGACGCGGGCGCTGGTGTTGCGGACCTTGGCGGTCGCGCGCATGGTGATCGTGACCGGATCAGGGCCGCAGGAGAAGCGGATGATCCCTCCCGCCCGGACTGCGGCCACGACCGCCGCGGACGTGCAGCCGGCCGGAGTGCCGTGGCCGATGACGTGGTCGGGGTGCGAAGTGTTGACCGGTCGGCCGGCGGCGGGGACCGGAACGGGACGCGCGCCAACGGACGCCGCATCGGCGGGCCCAGCCGTGGCACACGCCGCCGCCCCGCCGGCGACGCACGCCATCGCCAGAAGAGCTCGGCGCATGCCGCCAAGGGTACGCGGGGTGAACCGGCGGGGCGATCTTCCTTGTTCGCGGGCACGCTGACGGGGACCGCTGGCCCCCCATCGGTCCCTGTCAGCGCATATAGGCCCGGGGGGCCTAGATCCGTCTAAACCCCCCGGAGAGTCAGGGAAGTGGGGGCACACTCGCCCGACCCGCGGGACGAGATGACTCTCGTCCCAAGCTTGCTTAAGGCTAATTATGCCAAATTCGAGGGTCAAAGATGAAGATCTTCGACCAACCTTCGCTCCAAACCTGCGTTCATCTATCTGGAAGCCATCGTGGCGGAGGTCGGCCAGAGGTTTACGGTCGGGCCTGACCCGGACCGTTTGTGATGGATGTGGGGGCACCGCGTCCCGGGGGCTAGGACGGCCCCCCGGGGCGCAGTCCTATCCCGGGAGCCCACGGCGCAATTCTGCACCCGCGTGGTCTTTAGACGAACCCTCGGCACCGACCGGACTGGACTCTGGCGCCCGGGTGGCGCACACTGTACGTATGGGGGCCACGGCAACGGTTGTTGGGTTCCGCTATCCGGCGGACCGCGGATCGGTGATGGGGCAATCCGACGACGAGCTCGTCGCCGGCGTGCGCAACGGCGAGCCGGCCGCGTTCGAGGAGATCTATGACCGCTACGCCCGGGGCATCCTGGCCTTCTGCGCGCACATGCTCGGCAGCCGCGAGGCCGCCGAGGACGCCCTGCAGCTGACCTTGGTCTCGGCCTACCGCGCCCTGCGCAACAGCGAGAACAGCATCGCGCTCAGGCCGTGGCTGTACACCATCGCGCGCAATCGCTGCCTGTCTGAACTGCGGGCCCGGCGCGACACTATCGGCGTCGATGAACTGACCGCCGACCAGCCGGTCTTCGAGGGTCTCGCCGACCAGGTCCTGCGCCGCGAGGACCTGCGCGAGATGCTGGAAGACATGCAGCGACTGCCCGCCGATCAGCGCGCCGCCCTGGTTCTGTTCGAGCTCGGCGACCATCCCCAGAAAGAGATCGCCAGTGTGCTCGGTGTGCGCGCCGAAAAAGTCAAGGCACTCGTCTTTCAGGCGCGCGAGGCGCTCGTCCGCGGCCGCAACGCCAGGCAGCATCCGTGCGGAGACATCCGCGAACAGCTGGCCACGATGGCGGGGCGCATTCCGGCCCGCAGCCTGTTGCGCGCGCACATCGACCGCTGCCCCGGATGCAAGTCCTACGAACACGAGGTCAGTCACCAGCGGACGGCGCTCGCGCTGATCGTCCCGGTTGCGCTCGCCGGCGAGCTGAAGACCTCGATCCTCGGGTCGGTGCTCCACGGCGGTGGGGCCGTTGCCGCGGCCTGTGGCGGGGGCGGAGGCGCGGTCGCTGCCGCCGGCGGCAGCGGCGCAGTCGCGGCCGGCGCGGGGACCTGCGGGAGCGGCGCAGTTGTCGGGGGCGTGTCGGCGGTGGGCGGCGTGTCGGCCATCGGCGGCGCCTCTGCCGTGAGCGGGATCGGCGGAGGCATGAGCGCGCTTTCGGCCGCCACCGCGGGCGGGGTGGCGAGCGCGGGCGCGGGCGCCGTGGCGACGAGCGCCCCGGCCATCGCCGCCGCCACCGGGCTGGCCGCCATCGGCGAATCGGTCGGAGTCGGCGGTCTGAGCGCCACCGGCGTGGTGGCGAAAATCCTCACTGCGGCCGCCATAGCCACTGTCGCGGCCGGCACCGGGCACGGCGACCACTCGTTCCTTCACCGGGCCGCGGCGCCCCCGACGACGCGCGAGAGGCTGGTGGCCTCGGTGTCCGCACGGCCGTCGCGGCGGGCCGCCAACCCGCCGGCCGGAGCGTCCGGTGCGCCGCTCCCGGCGCCCGGGACCGCCACCTCCACGTCGGCCGGGACCACGCCGTCTGCGCCGTCGACGACCACGACGACATCAAGCGGGGCGACCTCCACGCCCACGTCATCGGGCTCGAGCCCCACCACCAGCGGCGGATCAACGCCGGCGGCGGCCCCGGGTCCCACCGGTGAAGCCGGCACGTCTCCCGCGCCCACTTCCGGGGACCCGACCGGCTCCACACCGACGGCGCCCACCGCCTCGGGCGGCGGCACGACGACGACGACGACGCCCGCGGCGCCTGCACCGGACCCCTCGAGCCCCGCCACGTCGTCCGCCGCTGGATCGCCGGCGGCTGACGCGGCGCCGCCCGCGGACGCGAGCTCCGACACCCCGTCCGCCTCGCCGCCGGCCGCCGGATCCACCCAAGCCGTGAGTGAAACGAGCTCGCCGCCGTCGACGACCGCGAGCGACCCCAGCACCGCCGGCGCCGGCTCAGCGGACTCCGGAAGCTCGACGTCGAGCGCGGCCGGGAGCGCGTCGGACGGCGGCAGCGCGACCATGACGACCGCGGCCGCTGACGAGGCACCGGCGACGGTGGCCGCTCAGACCGACGTTTCGGCCCAGTCGAGCGCCGCGGCGGTGACGGCCGCGAGCGCGCCGAGCGCCGCGGCGACCGGGTCCGACTGAGCGCTCAGCGGACCCGGCGGCGTCGCGCCCCGCTCTCCACGTACACCGGCTGCACCGGAGCGGCGCGACGAGCGCGGCGGGCGGCGAGGCCCCCGATGCCGGCGGCGGCGACAAGCGACGAGATGGCGTTGATGATGAGAATCGTGGTCACGGTCAGGCTCCTTTGCTGATGACCCGAGGATGCCCCACGCGGTGAAGGGCAGGGGCAGCGCAATCGCACAACTCCATAAGAAACGCGCGCGAGGATGAGGAGACGAGGACCGCTACCGGTGGGCAGCCGCCGCCGGACCGGCGCTCCGGGGTGCAGCAACTTTGGCCGTGACCCCGGGTTTGCCGGGGGTGAGGCCGCGCCGGGGTGGCGGCGCGCCGCCACAACCGATCAGGAGGCAATTCATGCGACTCATCCGGCGCCATCTCTCGTACGCGAACGTGGCATCCACCCTCGCCCTGGTCTTCGCCATGGGTGGCGGGGCCTATGCCGCGATCGCCCCCGC
The DNA here is from genome assembly GCA_963758035.1 of uncultured Actinomycetota bacterium. Taxonomy (GTDB): domain Bacteria; phylum Actinomycetota; class Thermoleophilia; order Solirubrobacterales; family Solirubrobacteraceae; genus Palsa-465. The sequence continues at coordinate 263,279 of CAVWTW010000006.1, read as the reverse complement.
GAGCAACGGCGTGATCCACACGTGCTTCCGGACGTCGGGCGGCGCGGTGCGGGTGGTGCGCGCGGGCGCGCGGTGCGGCCGTCACGAACGCGCGCTGGCCTTCAACCAGCGGGGCCCGGTCGGGCGACGCGGCGCCACCGGCGCGCAGGGAGCGACGGGCAAGACCGGCGCCACCGGGCGGACCGGTCGCACCGGCGCGGCGGGCCGGAGCATCGCCAGCGCGACGCTGGGCGTGGGCAACGCGGCCTGCCCGAGCGGCGGCTCGAGCTTCACCGGCGGGTCGGGCACCACGTTCGCCTGCAACGGTGTCGCCACGAGCTTCGCCAGTGTGGACGCCGGCGGCACCTTGGCCACGAGCCGCGGCGTGACCGGCGTCGAGCCGGGCACGGGCGCGGGCGTGTACTGCGTCAAGCTGGCGTCCACTCCGTCGGTCGGTGTGGCCTCCGTCCGAGGTGATGCCGCCACGCCCGGCTCTGCTCAGGTGCTCATTCCAGCCAGCGCCGCATGCACCGCGAGCGGCGACACGAGCGCCGAGGTACTCACCGCTAACACCTCGGGGGCGGCGACGGCACTGCCGTTCACCGTGCTGTTCGGCTGACGGGGCAGTGCCGCGGCGCCGCCGGTCCTGTCAGTGCCGCTGGCGGTGACCGACACCATCGACTGAGCTTTGGCGTACAGCCCCACTGACGATGCCCTTCGTGCCCCTCGGCGCGGAGGGCGTTGGCTATTTGTGCGGGGCGATCCCACACAGGCGCCGGGGATGTCAGGATCTGAGGCGAGGATCGCCCAGCGAAAGGACTTGCCGTGACCACACCGAGCTTTGGCATCTTCGACCACATCGAGGACATCCCCGGGACGCCGACCAGCCAGCTGCTGAAGGACCGACTGGCCCTCGTCAGGACGGCCGACGAGGCGGGCTTCGCCGGCTACTACTTCGCTGAGCACCACGGCAGTGACCTGTGCATGACCCCGAGTCAGGAGCTGTTCATCGCGGCGGCATCCCAGGTGACGAGCCAGATCCGGCTCGGGCCGATGGTCAAGCTGCTGCCGATGCACCCGCCGGTGCAGCTGATCGAGGATCTCTGCGTGCTGGACCAACTGCTGGAGGGGCGCCTGGACTACGGCGTGGGGCGCGGCGCGGTGCCGGTCGAGCACTACTGGTTCGGCGACTCGTGGCCGCAGTCGCGCGAGCGCTTCGTCGACGTGCTGCGCATCATCCAGCGCGCGCTGGCCACCGGCGAGATCTCCAGTGAGGGCAGCGCGTTCTACGACTTCCCGACGATGCCGATGTCCACCAGGCCGTTCCAGGAGCACATCCCGTTCTGGTATCCGGGCAACCCGGTGGCCGCGGGTCAGTACGGCCTCAGCCTGATGTGGCCGGGCAAGATCGAGCAGGCCGCCTACGACCAGTACGTCGAGGCGTGGCACGGCCACAAGGACGATGAGCTGCGGCTCGACGGCCCCGAGTCCGAGCCGCGCGTCGCCTACAACGTCGTGCTCGCGATCGCGCCCACCGAGGACGAGGCACAGGGGATCGCCCGCCGGGGCATGGAGGGACTCGTCCGCCGCACCCGCAATGCCCACCGCTTTGATCGCCTGGTCATCTCCGAGGAGGAATGCGACGCCGCCCAGGGGCCGTTGCGCGCGATCCTCGCCACCATGGAGCCCGCGATCAGCTTCGGCGCGGGCACCCCTGGCCAGATCGCCGAGCGGCTCGCCGGCGCGCTTGAGGACGGCCTCAGCGACTACATCTGCTTCATGCTCCCCACCGGCGACATGAGCCTGTATGAGGCGCGCCGGACCCTCGACCTGTTCGTCACCGAGGTCAAGCCCCAACTGGACCAGGTGACCGCCTCGCGCTGACCCCTCATGCGATGGGAGCTCGAAACCGACCTGGGGGCGTTCGGCGCGCGCGTGCGGCCGCTGCTGGAGGCACGTATCGAGAACAACGTGGTGGCGACGGTCCTCACGGGAACCAGCCAGGGCCAGTTTCGCTCCGCGCCGGTGCTGGCGGTGGGCATCGACGAGGCCGGCGCCGTGACGGCGGCGGCGCTGCGCACGTCGCCTTGGCCGATGCTGTGCACCGTGATCGCGCCCGAGGACGCCGGCCCGCTGCTTGACCTCTGGCTGCAGCGCGACCCCGAGCTGTCCGGGATCAACGCACTCCGGGACACGGCTCGCTCCATCGCCAGCGCGTGGACCCGTCGCACCGGCGGCTCCGATCGCTGCCGGACCGCGATGGCCATGCACTCCCTCGCCACCGTCGTGGACCCGTCGCGACCCGGCCCGGGCCGACTGGTGCCCGCCACCGAGGCCGACCGCGACCTGGCACTGAGGTGGTGGGACGGCTTCGTCGCCGACAGCCACGTGATCGACGGCGGCCCGGAGGTCCGGGCGGCCAACGTCGACTTCCGCATCGCGCAGGGCCACCTGTTCCTGTGGCAGGACGAGGGCAGACCGGTCTCCATGGTCGCGATGAACCCGGCGGTGGCCGGCGTCATCCGCATCGGCCCGGTGTACACGCCGGACGAGGCACGCCGGCACGGCTATGCCAGCTCGGCGGTCGCCGCGATCAGCCGTCTGGGTCTGGACGCCGGCGCGCACACCTGCATGCTCTACACCGATCTGGCCAACCCGACCTCGAACAAGATCTACGCCGACGTGGGCTACCGACGCTTCGCCGAGTGGGAGGAGCGCGTGTTCACGGGCGTCAGCTCCCGAACGTGATGAAACCGTCGGCGTCGAGGTCGGGACGCCAGGGACTCATGCGCTGCCGCCGTCGCGGCGCGACGCCCCGGTGAGGAACGCCCGCACCCCGGCGGTGGTGCGCAGGCGGATCACCGGATAGGCGCTCAGCTGCACCGGCCACTCGCGCCGGCGAGAGAAGTGTGACCGCACGGCGTAGCCGAACAGCGAGTCGCGGCCCCACAGTGCGGTGCGCAGAGACTCCCGGTTGCCGTTCCAGATCTCCTCGCGGCCGGCGAGTCGTCGGCCGGTCCGGCGCACCAGGCGCGGCAGCCACACACGGACCGGCAGATCCAGCCACACCACCAGGTCGGCGGCCTCGAGCACGAGGTTGCCGAGCTTGCGGCGGTAGACGTTGTCGATCACCCAGCCCTCAGAGGCCAGGACGGGCGCAAGCCGCTCGGCGAGCACGTCGTTCGGCGTCTCGGTCCAGTTGGGGCCGTGCACGAGCGCGTCGAGCTCGATGAACGGCACCCCCATCCGCTCGGCGAGCGCGCGTCCCATGGTCGTCTTGCCGTTGCCACTCGCGCTGGCGATGACCACCACCCTGAGCACCGACCCCATGCGGTCAAGTTTGCTCCCGTCGCGGCTATCGCGCCATCGAGTACGCGCGCTCGACGCCATCGACGCCGTCGGCCGCCGCGCGTTGAACCTCGTCGACCGCTTCCTCGCGCGCGTGGCGCGGGAGCATGAGGGTGCACAGGATGAGGACCGGCACCGTGGCCAGCTCGAGCTCGATGCAGCGATTGATCGCCGTCACGAACCCATGGCGGCTGAGCGTGGTGAAGAACACGGTCCCGATGGCGGCCACGCCCACCGCGCCGGCGAGTTGCTGCAGCGCGTTGAGCACCCCGGAGGCCGAGCCGACCTCCCGGTCGGTCACCGAGGCCAGGATGAAGTCAAACAGCGGCGAGATCAGCATGCCGATCCCGACACCGACGAGCAGTTGCGGGGCGACCAGCATGAGCGATTCGGTGCCCAGGCCATGGGCCGCGATGACCTCGTGCACCCACCAGTATCCGCCGGCCATGAGCACCGCGCCGAGTTGGAGCACGGCGCGGCCCAGACGCGGCGCGAGCACGGTCGCGGCCAGCGTGGCGCCGGCGGCCGTGCCCAGTGCGAACGGAGCCAGGGTGACGCCTGCGTGGATCGCCGAGAAGTGCTCGCCGAACTGGAGGAACAGGGTGAGGACGAGCAGCATGCCGATCATGCCGGCGAAGAAGACGACGATGGCGGCGAGGCCGGCCGTGTAGGCGCGGTGGCTGAAGATGCTCGCCTCGACGAGCGGATCCGCGCCGGCCCGCCGCACGCGGCGGCTCCACAGAACCAGCGCCCCGAAGGCGACGGCGCTGCCGGCGATCATCAGGTACGCCCACAGCGGCCAGCCCGCCTCGCGGCCCTGGATGAGCGGATACACGAGCAGGCCCATTCCCAGGCCGCACAGGACGGTCCCCACAACATCGAGCCGCGGGGGCCGCGGGGCGCGAGACTCCGGCATCACCCGGGCCGCGCCGACGGCGGCGATCACGCCCAGCGGCAGGTTGACGAAGAAGATGAGCCGCCAGCCCGAGCCGAGGGCGTTGGCGGCGATGAGGGCGCCACCGACGATCGGGCCGAGGACGGCCGAGAGGCCGATGACGGGGCCGAACACGGCGAATGCCGACGCCTGCTCGCCGGGGGCGAAGACATCGCGCACGATGCCCAGACCCTGCGGGATGAGCATCGCGGCGGCAAAGCCCTGGGCCATCCGGCACCCGATGAGCATCTCCGACGACACCGAGAACGCGCACGCGACCGACGCCGCGACGAATCCGAGCGCGCCGATCACGAAGAGCCGCCTGCGGCCGTAGATATCCCCCAGCCGGCCGCCGGTGATGAGCCCCACGGCGAAGGCCAGGGCGTAGCCCCCGATCACCCACTGCAGCGCCGAGGCCGAGCTGTGCAGATCCTCGCGGATGGTCGGCGCGGCGACGTTGACGATCGTCCCGTCGAGGAGGTCCATGCATTCGGCGGCAAGGACGAGACCGAGGATGAGCCACCGGCGCGGATGGCTTGTGGGTGGTGATGCAGCGGCTTCAGAGTTCATGGTCGTCCTTTCGCGTACGCTGTTCGGAACATCGTTCGTTGAACGAACGGTGTTATACACTAGCCCCGTGGTCCCGTCAAGTCCCGAGCCCGAACACACCCTTCCCTCCCCCCCGCGCCGCCCCCGGCACCGGGAGCGACCGACCCGTCGCACCGCGTTGACGGTCGAGGCGATCGTGGCCGCGGCCATCGAGGTACTGGACGAGACCGGGGTCTCCGGGCTCTCGATGCGCGGCGTGGCCCAGCAGCTCGGCACCGGCGCCGCGTCGCTGTACGCCCACGTCTCCGGCAAGGAGGAACTGCTCGAGCTCGTGTTCGACGAGCTGGTCGGGCGGGTGCCCCTGCCCGAGCCCGACCCGGCGCGGTGGCGCGAGCAGATGCACCAGATGGCCGGCGACCTGCGCCGAATCCTCATCAGCCACCGCGACGTCGCCCTGGCCGGACTCGGCCGCGTCCCGTCGTCGCCCAAGGTCCTGGAGGCGGCCGAGGTCGTGGTCGCCGTGATGCGCGCCGGCGGCCTGTCTGACCGGGTGCTGGCGCTGGGGCTCGATCAGCTCCTGTTGTACATCGCCGCCTCGGCGTTCGAGGAGAGCCTCTATGAGCACCGGGGCCTCACCCCCGCGGAGCTCGAGCGCTATTTCGAGGACGTCCACGCCTTCTACCAGCGCCTCCCGGCCAACCGCTTCCCCGTGCTGGCATCGATCGCGGAGCCGATGACCGGGCCCGACGGCGAGGAGCGGTTCGCATTCGGCGTGGACGCGATGCTCTCCGGGTTTGAGGCGATGAGCCGAGGCGCCTGATCGGCGAGGGAAAGGCGGTCCCGCCCACCGGCTGACGACGGGGAGGTCAGCGGCCGCTCTCAAGTACGCTCCTGGGCGTGTCCGAGTGGTTCGACGAGCTCGCCGAGTGGCTGCGCATCCGCTCCGTCAGCGCCGACCCGGGGCGCGCGGGCGACGTTCGCGACGCGGGTGAGTGGGTGTGTTCGCTGCTGCGCGGCGCCGGGGGCGACGCGGAGCTGATCGATTGGCACGGCCAGCCCCTGGCCATCGGCGAGCTGCGGGCCTCGCATGACGCGGACTCGGCGCCGACGGTGCTCTGCTATGGCCACTTCGACGTCCAGCCCGAGGATCCAGTGGAGCTGTGGGAGTCGGCGCCGTTCGAGCCCGAGATCCGCGACGAGTACGTCTACGGTCGTGGCGTCGCCGACGACAAGGGCCAGCTCTACATGCTCCTGTCCGCCGCGCGCGAACTGGCCGTTGCGGGCGAACTCCCGGTCAACGTCCGCTTCACCTGCGACGGCGAGGAGGAGACCGGCGGCCACTCCATCATCGAGTTCCTCGAGGAGGACCGGCGCGGCGCCGATGCTGCGGTCATCTTCGACAGTGGGATGATCGCCCGCGGGCTACCGGCATTCAACGTTGCCACGCGCGGTCTCGTCTACTTCCACGTCATCGTCCGGACCGGCGAGCGCGACCTGCACTCCGGCATGTACGGCGGGGCCGCGCTGAACGCCGCCCACGCCCTGGTGCAGACGCTGGGCGCCGTCGTCGCCGGCAACGGCCGCCTGGTCGAGCCGCTGCGCCAGGGGCTGGCCGCCCCGACCTCGAAGGAGCTCGAGGGCTGGCGCGCACTGCCGACCGGAGCCCATGAGCTCGCCGCCCAGGGCGCCCGCCCCAAGGACGCCAACGCCGCCGAGGAGTTCTACCTGCGGACGTTCGCCGAGCCGGCCCTCGACGTCAATGGCGTCGAAAGCGGATCGCCGCAGCTGCAGAAGACCGTCCTGCCGGTGCAGGCCTCGGCCAACGTGTCGATCCGCCTAGCGCCCGGCCAACGCCCCGAGGAGATCGCCGGTGCCTTCGAGCAGCTGATGCGCGACGCCGCGCCGCCCGAGGCCGACCTCGAGCTCCAGCTCCTCTCCTCCGCTGCGCCCGGCCTCGTCCCGCCCGACTCCGCGGCCGTGCAGCTCGGCCTCAGCGCCTTCGAGCGGGTCCTGGGCACGCGTCCGGCGCTCATCCGATCGGGCGGGACGTTGCCGATCGTTCCCGCGCTGAGCGGTCGCGGCATTCCCACCATCATCACCGGGTTCTCGCTCCCCGACGCCAACATCCACTCCCCCAACGAGCGGATGCTGGTGGACTACATCCCGCTGGGCATCGCGGCGGCGCGCGGTCTGCTCCAGGAGTTCGCGGCACTCTGATCCGCGGGCGACGTCGATGAGTGACGCGGCGCCATCGCGCTACAGCGACGAACAACGGCTGGCTTTCGGGCGCGTCGCCGAGCTCTATGACCGCGCCCGCCCCTCCTACCCGGCAGCGGCGATCGACGCCCTGGTCGAGTACGGCGCGCTGACGCCCGGGGCGCGGATCGTCGAGGTCGGCGCCGGCACTGGCAAGGCCACCGAACTGCTGGCCGCCCGCGGCCTGGACGTGGTGGCGATCGAGCCAAGTGCCGAGATGGCCGCGCTGGCGCGCGTCAAGCTCGCGCGGTGGCCCGGCGTCACCGTCGTGGAGAGCGCGTTCGAGGACTGGGTTCCGGCCGAGCGGCTCGCGGCGGTGGTGAGCGTCCAGGCCTGGCATTGGGTCGACCCGGCCGTCCGCTACGCCAGGGCCCACCAGGCCCTGGGGCCGGGCGCCATGCTCGCCGCGGTCTGGTCGTTCCCCGACTGGGAGCGGTGCCGGCAGCGCAACGCGCTGAGCCGGGCCTACCGCAGCACTGCGGTGGAGCTGCGGGCGGACTTCCCCATGCACCCCGACAGCGAGCCCATCCGGCTGGCCGGCGACTGGAAGGCCGAGATCGCCGCCGCTCAGGGTTTCCGCGCCGCCGAGATTCGCGCGTTCCGGTGGTCTGAGCGCTACACGAGCAAGGCGTATGTGGAGCTGGTCCAGACCCACCAGGACCACATCCTGCTGGGCGAGCGCGACCGAGCGGCGATCCTGGACGCGATCACGCAGTGCATCGACGAGCGGGGCGGCCACCTGGAGCTGCCGCTCGTCACCTACGTCTGCCTGGCACGCCGCCTCTAGCCAGCGGCGTGGGACGCCTGATCGGGCATAGGCAGCGCCGACTCTACGCGCGACGTGGGCTCGTCGCGGCGGAGGCTCCGGTGACCGCCTCGTCCACCGACGAGTAGAAGTGGGCGGCGCCGATCCGCTCCAACAGACCGGCACGTCCCAGGTTCTGCTTGAGGTGGTCGCCGGCGCGGGCGACTGCGAACGTGATGCCGTCCCGCCCGAGCTCGTCGAGCGCCTGGGCGAGCGCCTGTGAGCCGGTGAAATCGACGTCGTACATGCCCAGGGCATCCAGCACGACGAGCCGCGGGGCCTGCGCCGATTCGCGACGCGCATGGTCGAGCGCGGCGCGGAAGTGCGTGGCGTTCGCGTACCACAGCGGCGCGGCGAACAGCAGCACGAGCACGCCCGGCACCTCGCTGGGCTGCCCGCGCGCGCTGAGCGGAGCCCAGCTCGTCGTGCCCTGGATCCGCCCCAGCACGTGGAGCGTCGGCCGGGCGGTGAGCCGCGTGCGGTCAAGGATGGCCAGGCCCACCGCCACGCCGATTCCCTGCTCGACGCCGATCAGCGCCACGGCCAGCAGGGTGACGATCGCCAGGCCCAGCTCGAAGCGGTCAAAGCGCGCGATGGCCTCCAGCTCGCCCAGGTGGAAGATCCGGGTCGCCACGTACAGCAGCACCCCGGCCAGGGCGGCCAGCGGCACGTCGCGCAACAGCCCGGCCGCCGGAACGACAGCCGCCATCCCGAGGGCGGCGAGCAGGCACGCCAACTGCGTGCGCCCGCGTGCCGCGCTCACCGCGGCGGTCCGAGCGGGACTGGCGTTGACCGGAAAGGAGCCGACCAGACCAGCGGCCACGTTGCCCGCCCCCACGGCCAGGAAGTCGCGGCCGACGTCCGACGGATAGGGCTCCGCGGCCGCAAAGGCCCGGGTCGTGGCCGCTGACTGCGTGACGACGACGAGCGCCACGACGCCCGCCAGCGGCGCCAGCTTCTGGATGGTGGCCCACGAGACGCCCCGGAGCCCCAGACGCGGCGCGCCGTGGGCGAACGCGCCCAGCACCGCGACACCGTGATGGTCCAGGTGGGTCGTCGCCACGACGATCGTTGCCCCGACGAGGCCCACCAGCGCGCCCGGCAGCCGGCCGTCGATCCGCTCGGCGGCGATGACCAGCCCGAATACCCCGAGGCCGATCAAAAGGGTCGCGACACTCGTGTGGCCGAGGTTGGCGATGACCGATCCGATCCGGTGAAGCGTCGAGCCGCCGTCGGAATGCACCCCGAACAGGTCAGGGAGCTGATGGACGATGATGATGACCGCGATCCCGGCCAGGAAGCCGGTGATGATGGGTGCGGAGAGCAGCTCGGCGATCCACCCCAGCCGCGCCAGCCACACGAGCGCCACCAACGCGCCGACCATCACCGCCAGGATCCCGACCAGATCCTGGTACTGGTGCGTCCCGCTGGCGGCAAAGCCCGCGACGCCGACGGCGAATAGCGGCGCGATCGTGGAGTCGGCCCCGACCGACATGCGCGGGTTCGAGCCGAGCAGCGCGAACAGGACCGTCCCGGCCACGAAGGCGTAGAAGCCGGTGACCGGCGGCATGCCGGCCAGCCGGGAGGTGGCCAGCTGCTCGGGCACCGCGATCGCGAGCAGCGTTACCGCCGCGAGCACGTCGGAGGCCAGCCACGAGCGGCGGTATCCGCGCAGAGAGCGCAACACGACCGGTGCCCGCCCCGGGCCGGTCGGGGCTTGCGCGGGGTCGGTCATGGGCGGAGATCATCGCCGATCCAGGCGTCACACCGAACCCCACCGCGCCGGTATCGTCTGCGGGCACGATGATCGCCGGGGCAGATCGAACGTCCGCCCTCCGCGGCCTGGCGCGGGCCGCGGTCGTGCCTGCCGCGGCTATCGCCGTGCACCAGTTGCGCTACTGGCTGGCGTTCGGCAGCACGGCGGGCGTCGAGCTCCAGCGCCAGGGCCACTCCTACCTGCACTCGGTCGCGCCCTGGATCGTGGTGGCTCTGGCCTGGGGAGCGGGGGCGTTCCTCTCTGCGCTGGGGCGGGCGATGCACGGCCAGACCTCAGTGCCACGCTACGGGCTCTCGCTGATCGCCCTGTGGGCAATCTGCGCCGCCAGCCTCGTGGTGATCTACAGCGGGCAGGAGCTCCTCGAGGGACTGCTGGCCACCGGGCATCCCGCCGGTCTGGTGGGGATCTTCGGCTACGGCGGCTGGTGGGCGATACCCGCCGCCGTCTGTGTCGGGCTGGTGTTGGCGGCGCTCCTGCACGGTGCCCGCTGGGTGCTACACGAGGTCGCCACCCGACGCGCGCGCACCACGCGTGCGCCGTCCCCCGCGGTCCCGGTGCGGCCGCGCCCGGCCGACGTCTCGCTGCCCCGCCTCGCGCCTCTGGCTCTGGGGTGGTGCGGCCGCGGACCTCCGGCCTGACGACCGGGGACCCGCCCACCCCTCGCGGGCCCCGGCAGCGCGCACGTCAGAGACCATCGATGGCCGACCGCCGCGCCTGTTGCGTGACCACACGCGCAGCCGAGCGGCACCGGCCGGCAAGGAGGAACAACCAAGTGAAAGCACAGCTCACGGCGGGACCCGTGCGGCGGACCGTGGTCCTGGCGCTACTCATCGTCCTCGGGGTCCCGGCGGCGGCGCTCGCGCACGCGCGCGTCAGCCCGGCGGTGTCGCTGTCCGGGCAGCTCCAGCTCTACAGCCTCGCCGTTCCCACCGAGAAGTCGAACGCCAGCACCACCAAGATCGTGCTCACCGTCCCCAACGGCTTCGGCATCGACTCGTTCGTGCCGCCGCCCACCGGCTGGACCCAAAGCGCCCGGTCGACGGGCTCGGGCGAGGACGCGGTCGTGCAGCAGGTGACGTGGACGGGCGGGAGGACACCGACGGGCCAGGACTCGCTGTTCCAGTTCCTGGCGCAGCCGTCCAAGCCGGGGACCTACACCTTCCATGTGCAGCAGACCTACTCCGACGGGTCGATCGTCAACTGGACGGGGCCTGAGTCCTCGGAGGCGCCGGCGCCGACGATCGAGGCCGCGTCGTCGCTCGGCGGTGGTGGCGGCGGCGGGACGTCGGTGCTCACCATCGTCGCGCTCATCATCGGCGTACTGGGCCTGGCCGCCGGCGGCTTTGCCCTGGCCAGCGGCCGCGGCGGCCGTGGTGGCGACGGCGGAGGGCGGGCGCTGGTATGAGGCTGAGAGCATGGATCGCCATCGTCGCGGCCGCCGGCGGCATCGCGCTGGCGGCGCCCGCGGTCGCGTCGGCACACGCATACCTGATCAAGACCGTGCCGGCGGCGAGCGGCGTGCTCGACTCGCCGCCCAAGACCGTGGCCCTCACCTTCGACGAAGCGGTCGAGCCCCGGTTCGCGATCATCTCGGTGACCAGCGCCGCGGGCACGCAGGAGACCACCGGCGCGGTGCGCCGGTCGCCGGCTGATCCGGACACCCTCGTGGTGCCGCTGCGCCCCAACCTCGCCCAGGGCTGGTACCTCATCTACTGGCGGGCGATCTCGGTCGACGGCCACCCGGTCCAGGGCGCGTTCACGTATGCCGTCGGGCCCAACCCCGGTCCGGCGCCGCGATTTGCCATCCCCAGCATCGCCGGGAGCGCGACCTCCCCTCAGCCGCTGGTGACACGGACGGTGATGTTCCTGGCGGTGATGATCGCGATCGGGCTGTTCGTCCTGCGCTTCCTCGTGGCCCGGGTCCTGGGCCGGCGCACCGACGGCAGCGGCCTGCGGGCACTGTCGGTCGCCTACGTTGCTGCCTCGGTGGTCGGGCTGTTGGCCATCGCCGCTTACCTCGACGCCTCGATCGCCACCGACTCGTTGCGTTCGGTCTTCGACGTGGGGGCGCTCGTGCCGTTGTTTCGCGTCACCGCGTTCGGCCGCGGCTACGTGGACATGCTCCTGTGTTTCGCGCTGTTCTGCCTCGCCGGCTGGACGGCGCTCTACCTCGACCGTCCGGAACGCGCTCAGCGCTCGGTCGCGGAGGTGGCGGCCCAGACCGGCGCAGTGCTGGCCGCGGTCGCGGTCCTGCTCATTCCCGGCACCGCGGGACACGCGGCGCAGACCTCGCCGGCCGGGCTGACGCTGTCGGCCGACTGGGTGCACCTCATCTCCGGCTCGGTGTGGCTGGGCGGCCTGGTCGGCCTGCTGGTCCTGTGGTTCGCCGTACCGGCGGCGCGGCGCGTGTCCGCCCTGTCGGTGGTGGTGCCGCGTTTCTCCAACGTTGCCCTGGGCGCCGTGGCGTTACTGGTCGCCTCGGGGACGATCGAGGCCATCGACCATATGCCCGCGCTCGACGCCCTGTGGAAGACCGGCTACGGCGTGGCCATCCTCGTCAAGATCGGGATCCTCCTGGCGGCGCTGGCCGTCGCCTCCGGCAACCTGCTGAGGACCGCGCCGGCACTCGCCGGCGCCGACGAGAACCCGGGACGGGCGGCGGGTGCGTCGCGGTTGCTGCGCGGCCTGGCCTCGGGCGAGGTGATCCTCGTCGGCGGAGCCGTGTTCGTGGCCGCGCTGCTCTCGAGCCTGGCCCCGCCGCCGCCCGCGTTCGCGCTGCAAAACGAGGCGCTGGCGCAGGTCGGGCCCGGGCCCGTGGCCCACAGCGTTACGCGGGCCGGATACCGGCTGTCGGTCCTGGTCTCACCCAACAAGGCGGCGGCGCCCGACTCCTTCGCGCTGAAGATCACCAAGAATGGCCGGCCGGTCCGGCACGCCAATGTCATCCTGACGTTCAACCACACGGAGATGGAGATGCCCCAGCAGCAGTACCAGCTGACCGAGACCCGGCCGGGCGTCTATGCCCGGGCGGCGCCGGCGCTCATCATGGTGGGGAACTGGAGCCTGGCCTTCCAGGTGACGCCGCCGGGCGGCCAGCCGTTCACGGCGACGATCCTCGATGAGGCCGAGGGATGAGCGGCTCTGGCCGGATCGCGCTACGGCTGACGATGGCGATGATCGCCCTGGCCGCGGGGATCGCCGCGGTCGTGGTGGCGATCCAGCTCGTGCGCACCGTTCTGTAGGCGCGCTCGCACCGCCCGGAGCGAGCGGCTCCGGGCGGTGAAGGCGTCAGCGGCGCGGCCGCGGGTGGCGCGCCGTCAGCGGCGTGATCCCTCGGGCTGCGGCACGATGCGGATGTAGGGCTTGGGCGACTCGTAGTCGCCGAAGAGCTCCTTGGCCTGGTCGTTGGAGACCGAGCCGGCGATGACCACGTCGTCGCCCTGCTGCCACTGTGCCGGCGTGGACACCTTGTGGTCAGCGGTGAGCTGCAGCGAATCGACGACGCGCAGCACCTCGTCGAAGTTGCGCCCGGTGGTCATCGGATAGACCAGGATGAGCTTGATCTTCTTGTCCGGGCCGATCACGAACACGTTGCGGACGGTCTGGTTGTCAGCCGGCGTGCGGCTCGCGGCGTCACCGCTGGTGTCGGCGGCGAGCATCTCGTAGAGCTTGGCGACCTTGAAGTCCTCGTCGCTGATGATCGGATAGTTGGGCGCGGTGCCCTGGGTCTCCTCGATGTCCTTGGCCCAGCGGACGTTGTCGTCCACTGAGTCCACGGAGAGGCCGATGATCTTCACGTTGCGGCGATCGAACTCGGGCTTGATGGACGCCATGTAGCCGAGCTCCGTCGTGCAGACCGGCGTGAAGCTCTTGGGATGGGAGAACAGGACCGCCCACGAGTCGCCGATCCAGTCGTAGAAGTGGATGGGACCCTCGGTGGTCTCGGCCTCGAAATCGGGCGCAGTGGCCCCAATCTGGAGCGTCATGTATTCCTCCTATTGTCGACTAAAACGGTTGCCGTTGTGATGAATGTACGGGGCCGTCTCGTCGACGTTGGCGTCGGTGGCTTCATTAAGGATAGGAATGGTGAGCTGCGCGTGCTTCGGGGCGACGGCGCCCCGGCAGGTCAGGCGCGCGGCGTGAGCTCGTACGGATAGTCGGTCAGCGTCTCGCACCCGTCGGGCGTGACCAGCAGCAGGTCCTCCAGGCGCACGCCGCCGATGCGCTTGTCCCACAGTCCGGGTTCGATCGCGATGACGTCGCCGGCCACGAGCGGCTCGCGGCCTGCGAAGCCGAGCCCCGGCGGCTCGTGCACCTCGAGTCCGACGCCATGGCCAAGTGCGAACTGAAAGCCCTCATCCCCGCCACCGGTCCGCTGGGTGGCCCAGCCCGCCGCCTCGAACAGGTCACACGTGGCCTCGTACAACTCCCGCCCGGTCACCCCCGGACGGACCGCAGCGCGGGCCTCCTCCAGCGCCACACGGACGAGGCGCTCCTGCTCGGAGATGAGCTCGGCGTGTTCGGCGGTGGGCTCGCCGACGACGAAGGTGCGGGTCATGTCAGCCCAGCAGGCGCTGGCCTCGTCGCGCGGGAAGATGTCCACCTGGATCGGCAGGCCCGACGGAAGCGGCCCGGTGCCGGGATCGTGGCCCCCTCCGCCGTTGTGAATTGACGCCACGATCATGTCCGCCGGGCAGGTGGCGCCGTGCTCGGCGCACGTCCGGCGCAGATCCTCGCGCACCGCCTCGGCCAGCAGCGGCCGTCCGTCCTCCGCGCGCAGATCGCCGTCCGGGCCGATCTCCGCCCGGGCCAGTAGCTCCGCCGCGCGCGCGGTGGCCGCGTGGGCGGCCCGCTGCGCCGCCCGGACCCCGTCGAGCTCGGCGCCCGCCTTCACGCGACGCCGCCCGGCCACCGACTCGTCGTCGACGGTCAGCGTGATCCCGTCAGCCCGCAACCGATCGGCGATCGCGACCGGGAAGTCACCGGGGACGATCGCCTCCCCGATACCCAGCTGCCTGACCGCGCGCAGCACGACCTCGCGCTCGGCCTGCAGCCGAGTCATCCCCCCCTCGGTCAAGGCGCGCATCCCGAGCTCGAAGAAGTCGAGCATCTGCGCGTCGGGCAGCACCGCGGCGATCCGATCGCGTTCGAGCCAGGAGGTGAGGATCGCCGTGCGTCCGTCGACCTCGGCGAGGAGCAGGCCGTCGCCGATGGCGATGGGAACCTCGTGGCGCATCGCCGGCGAGCGCTCGGTGTCGCCGTACAGCAGCAGGGCGGGCATGCCGTTCACGATACGGGCCCGGTCAGCCGTGGCACCGCGACACCAGGGCTGCGATGCCGTCGAGGATCCGGGCCATCCCGAATTTGAACTCGACATCGGGATCGTCGGGGTCATCCAGCGACCCCGACGCGATGGCTCGATGCAGCGACGGCAGCTCCTCCGCAGTGGTGAGTCGCGCCAGCAGCTGGCCGTATCCCGGCATCTGCGGGGCACCGCCGGACGCCTGGGCGAAGTCCAGGGCGAGCGTCACGTCGTTGCGGACAAAGCCGCTCACCAGCAGCACGCAGGACAGCTTGTCCTGCTCGGTGAGCGGCGTGTCGGCCATCGCGGCCAGCGCGTTGTCCAGCCAGGCGACGTTATTGGGGCCAAGTGGGGGACCGCTGATCGGCACCCGCAGCGTCCACGGGTGGCCGTGGTAGGCGGCACGAACGCCGACGGCCCAGCGCATGAGCCCGGCGCGCCAATCCTCGCCGGCGCCGGGCGCAGGAGGCGTCCCCAGCGCGGTGTCGACCATCGTCTGGAGCAGCTCGTCCTTGGATTCGACGTAGCGATACAGCGACATCGTCCCGACGCCGAGCTCTTTGGCGATTCGGGCCATCGACAGCGCGACCACGCCCTCCGTCTGGGCGACGCTGATCCCTGCTTCGACGATGCGCGCCAGGCTCAGCCCACGCCGCGGGCCACGGGAGCCGGCCTCGCGCAGGCCCCACAGCAGCTCGATGCTCGGGGGGAGCCGCGGTTCGTCGGTGGGCTCGGGCTTGGTCATTTCGTGTCGAGGGCTTGACGTGAGAGGGTAACTGCGTATAGCCTACGCAATAGCGCGTACGTCGTACGCAATTTCGTCTTCAAAGGATGCCACATGACCAGTGACCTGACCATCGAGGCGGCCGGCCTCGAGAAGTCTTACAACTCAACGCCCGTCGTCTCGGGGATCGATCTGCGAGTGCCGCGGGCGACCGTCTTCGCCCTCCTCGGTCCCAACGGCGCCGGCAAGACGACCACGGTGCGCATGCTGGCGACGCTGACCGCGCCCGACGGCGGTGTGGCGTCGGTCGCCGGCCACGACGTGGTGGCACAGCGCGCCGACGTGCGCCGGCGGATCAGCCTCACCGGCCAGTACGCCGCAGTCGACGGGCTCCAGACCGGCGCCGAGAACCTGCGGATGATCGGTCGGCTCCAGGGCCTGTCTGGGGCGGCGACGCGTTCCCGCACGTCCGAACTGCTCGCGCGGTTCGACCTCGGGGAGGCCGGTGGCCGTCGCGTCGCCACCTACTCGGGAGGGATGCGCCGCCGCCTGGACCTGGCGGCGTCGTTGATGCGCCGGCCGCACGTGCTGTTCCTGGATGAGCCCACCACCGGCCTGGATCCGCGCAGCCGTCGGCAGCTGTGGGGCCTGGTCGGGTCGCTGGTGGCCGACGGGGTCACCGTGTTTCTGACCACGCAGTACCTCGACGAGGCCGACGCGCTTTCTGACCGAATCGCCGTGCTCGACCGGGGGCGAATCGTGGCCGAGGGCAGCGCGTCAGAGCTCAAGGCGACGGTGGCCGGTCGCCGCCTGGCGATCCGGGCCGTCGACAGTGGCGCGTTCGATGCGGTCGCGCGAGCCGCGGGCGCGCGCGTCGTGGACCGGGACCGTGCGCTGCTGACGCTGGAGATCACCTGCGACGGCGAGGGCGCGGTGACGCGCGCGCTGCTCGACGAGCTCGACCCGGATCGCACGCGGATCGCCGACTTCTCTGTCCGCACCGCCACCCTCGATGACGTTTTCCTGACCCTGACCGGACACCCCACGACCGCTGAAAGCGAGGCCATCAATGACTGAGCTGACCTATCCCTTTGACGTTGACGTTGCCGTTGACGAATCCGCCCGCGCCGGCGGGCGATCCGGGTTGACCGAGCTGTCCACGATGGTCATTCGGGCGCTGCGACTGTCGCTGCGCAACGTCGACGGCTTGATCAGCGCGCTGGCGCTGCCGGTGATGCTGATGGTGATGTTCGTGTACTTCTTCGGGGGCGCCATCCGCGTCGGGGGGCGGTACATCGACTACGTGGTCCCCGGCGTGCTGCTGGTGTGCGCCGGCTTCGGCGCGGGCACCACCGCGGTCACGGTGTCCGCCGACCTGGCCGGGGGCATCGTCGACCGCTTCCGATCCCTGGACGTGCGACCGCGGTCGCTGCTGGCCGGCCACGTGGTGGCCAGCGTGGGGCGCAACCTGACCTCGGCGGCCCTCGCCGTGGGCGTTGCCTTCGCGATCGGGTTCTCCCCCCGGGCCGGCATCGGCTACTGGCTGGCCGCCATCGGGCTGCTCGCTCTCTTCATCCTGGCCCTGTCGTGGCTGGCCGCCGCCATCGGAGTGCTGATGCGATCCCCCGAGGGCGCGCAGGGCATCACCTTCCTGATCGCGTTCCTGCCCTACCCCTCGAGCGCGTTCGTCCCCATCCGCACGATGCCGGCCTGGCTTCAGGGGTTTGCGCGCCACCAGCCGGTCACCCCCGTGATCGACTCGCTGCGGGCGCTGCTGGCCGGGCACCCCCCGGGGGCAGCGGCGGTGACCGCGGTGGCGTGGAGTGTGGGGATCATCGTGGCGTCAGTGCTTGCTGCCGGGGTGCTGTTTGCGCGACGTACGGATTGAGGCGTGGTGGCGCGGGGTCAGTGGGTGGGGGCTCCGACGCCCCAGCAGCCATTCGGTGACAAATCGGGAACGCGGCCGGTGGTTTGGAGCGTTTCGGTCGCTCCGCGTGCGTCTGAGGACAAATCGGATCAGCCCGCGCGGGTTTGTCACCGATTGGTCGTTGCGGAGCGCGGAGACGGGGGGTCGGCGGAGGTAGCCGGGGGCTCAGCCGGGTCTCGCCCGAGCTCGCGAGGGCGGTCACTGTGCGCATTCACACAAACTTCGTTGCGCCGAAACTGTAGGTTCTCCTCAAACCTGAGGCGCAGAGAGGGGTAGGACGAGATGGGCGATTCGATCGTGGTGGGCACGGATGGTTCGGTGACTGCGAAGCAGGCGGTATCCGAGGCGGTGCGACTGGCCAAGGCCCTGTCGGCACCGGTGCACGTGGTGTCCGCGTATCAGCCGTTGCACGCCAGGGTGAGCGGGGCGCCGGAGGGCGCCGCCAAGGTATGGCAGCCGCTGCCCGACGACGAGGTGGAGCGGATCCTCGCCGAGGCCGTCGCCGGAGTCCGAATGGCCGGAGTCGAGGTCACCTCGCACCCCGTCCGCAAAGACCCTGCTGACGCATTGATCGCCGTCGCCGACGAGGTCGGCGCATCGATGATCGTCATCGGAAGCAAGGGCATGCACGGCGCCCGTCGCCTGGCGCTGGGCAACGTGCCCAACAAGGTCTCTCACCACGCTCGCTGCAACGTGCTGATCGTCGCCACCGAGAGTTAGGGGTAGGGCCGCCGCACCCGCGGGGGTGTGGCGATGGCGGCGGTGTGAGCGACGGCCGCCGCGCCCGGGGCGGCGTGAGCGACGGCTGCGGCGGGAGCGACGGCTGCGGCGTGAACGACGGCGTGGGCGACGGCTGCGGCGCCCGGGCCGGCGCCCGGCGTTCACCGCGGTCGCGGCCTGGGCGCGCTGCTAACATAGTGCTTGCCAGCAAGCAAGTATCTCGAAAGGCACTATGTCCCCCGCCACAACCGCCCTTGATATCGACACCGCCTCCCGGCTGCGTGTCGCCATCGCCCGGTTGTCGCGCCGGCTGCGCACCACCTCAGCAGGGTCCGCTGCCGGGCTCACCCCGACCCGGATCTCGGTGCTCCTCACCATCGTCCGGGAAGGGCCCATCCGCGTGTCCGTGCTCGCCGAGTCCGAGAGCCTCAATCCCACCATGCTCTCCCGTGTCATCGCCGATCTGGGCGATGCCGGACTGGTGGCCCGTACCAGCGACGATGGCGACCGCCGCGCTGCGTGGGTGGAGGCCACCGACGACGGCCGCGGGCTGGCGGATCGGATGCGCCGCGAGCGCACCGACGCCGTCAACGCCGCCATGGAGGGGCTCGCGGCCGCCGACCGCCGCCTGCTGGAGAAGGCGCTGCCCGCGCTGGAGCATCTGGCCGAGCAGCTCAAGGACCGCCGCGCATGACGCGCGTCATGCGCGCCGGCCGCGTCACCTTCGCCTCTCTCTCGGTCCCCAACTACCGCCGTTACTACGGCGGCCAGGCGATCTCGCTGATCGGCACCTGGATGCAGATGACCGCCCAGTCCTGGCTGGTGCTCACGCTCACCCACTCCGGCGCCGCGCTCGGCGTGATCGTCGCGCTGCAGACGCTCCCGGTGCTTCTGCTCGGGCCCTACGGCGGCGTGGTCGCCGACCGGGTCGACAAGCGCCGCCTGATGATCGCGCTGCAGAGCGCGATGGGCGTACAGGCGCTGATTCTCGGTCTGCTCACCGTCACCGGGGCGGTGCGGGTCTGGGAGATCGGGCTCCTCGCCGCCCTGCTCGGCCTCAACAACGCGTTCGAGAACCCCGCCCGCCAGTCGTTCATGATGGAGCTGGTCGGCGCCGAGCACCTGCGCAACGCGGTGAGCCTGAACTCGGTGCTCGTCAACGTGGCACGCGCGATCGGCCCCGCCGTCGCTGGAATCCTCATCGCGACCGTCGGTGAGGGGGTCTGCTTCCTCGTCAACGCCGGGAGCTTCGTCGCGGTGGTGCTGTCGCTGAGCACCATGGACGGCGCCCAGCTCGCGACCGTCACCCCCACTCGCCGCGCCCGCGGCCAGCTGCGCGAGGGGCTGCGGTACGTCCGCTCCACGCCGACCCTCGCCATCCCGCTGGTGATGATGGGGATCGCCGGCTGCCTCACCTATGAGTTCCAGGTCTCCCTGCCGGTGATGGCCGACCGCGGCCTGCGCGTCGGTGCCACCGGGTTCGGGTTCATGACCGCGGCGCTGGGCGTCGGCGCGGTGATCGGCGGCCTCTTCGTCGCCGCCCGCGGCACGACCGGGCTGCGGCCGCTCGTCCTGTCCGCGCTGGGGTTCGGGACGGCCCTGGCCTTCGCCACGATCGCGCCCAACCTGCCGCTCGAACTGCTCGCGCTCGGCGTCGCCGGAGCCGGCAGTATCGCCTTCATGTCGATGGGCAACTCGACGCTTCAGCTCAACGCGGCCCCCGACATGCGCGGCCGGGTGATGTCGCTGTGGTTCGTCGCCTTCCAGGGTTCGACGCCGATCGGCGGCCCGCTCGTGGGGGTGGCGATGACCGCGATCGGCCCACGCGCCGGGCTGGGTATCGGCGCCCTGGTAGCACTGCTGGTCGCATTCGGCGGCGCGCTGGCCCTCCGGCGCCTCGCCGTCCCGCCGGCGCGGGCCGCCCGCGCGGTCGCGCGCGCCTGACCGCCGCTCCTTGGGGTTCGCGACGTCGCGGGCCCTGACAATTGGGTGTCGATTTAGCGCGGCGTCGTTCGACGCCTGAAGGTACGAGCCTCTCAATCAAGGAGCACAGCCATGCGGCGCATCGTGGTCACCGAATTCATCTCGCTGGACGGAGTAGTCGAGGATCCCGGCGGAGCCGAGGGCTTCCGGCACGGCGGCTGGTCGTTCAAGTTCAACGACCCCGACGGGATGAAGTACAAGCTCGACGAGACCATGGACCACGAGGCGATGCTGCTCGGGCGCGTCACCTACGAGGGCTTCGCCCAGGCGTGGCCGGGCCGGACCGACGACGTCGGCTTCGCCGAGAAGATGAACAGCATGCCCAAGTACGTCGTCTCACAGACGCTCACGCAGGCTGACTGGAATAACTCCACCATCCTCAGCGGCGATCTCGCCGAGGAGGTCACCACGCTCAAGGAGCAGGACGGCGGCGACATCCTCGTCGCCGGGAGCGTCAGCCTGGTGCGCGGGCTGACCGACCTCGGGCTGGTGGACGAGTACCGGCTGATGATGTTCCCGGTCGCGCTGGGCGAGGGCAAGCGCCTGTTCGAGGGCATCAGCGACGCGGCGACGCTCAACCTCGTGGACGTCAAGCCGCTCAAGACCGGCACGCTGATCCTCACCTATCACCGTGCGTAGGGCGCGGGGACGCGGCCGGGCGGCGAGAGCCGCCCGGGCTCGCCGGCCGCCGATGGGGCCGCCCCCCGTGGGCTAGCCTCCACCGCTTGGCCGTCACCGCGCCCCCCACCTTCGATCTACAGAGCCATTCGCTGCACTCAGACGGCGCGCTGGCACCTGCCGAGGTCGTCACGCGCGCGGCCGCGGCCGGGGTGACGCTGTTCGCCCTCTCAGATCACGACAGCACCGAGGGCGTGGCCGAGGCCGCCGCCGCGGCGGACCGGGCCGGGATCCGGCTGGTGACGGCCACCGAGATCACGGCGCTGTTCGGGGATCGCCAGGACCTGCACATCCTGGGCTATGACCTTGACCCCGACGATCCCGCGCTGGTCGCCGCGCTGGGGCGTTCGCGCGGGGACCGCGAGCACCGCGCCCGCGCAATGATCAAGGCGCTGACAGAACTGGGCTTCGCCGTCGACGAGGACATGCTGGCGCGGCGCTCCGCCGAGGGCCAGTCGATCGGCCGGCCCCATCTCGCTCAGGCCGTCGTCAGCCGGCCGGAGAACCGCGAACGGCTGACCGCCGCCGGCCTGCTGGACCCAACCGCCTTCCTGGTGGAGTACCTGATCGAGGGCCGTCCGGCCTTCGTGCCCCGGTCCGCGCCGAGCGTGCAGGAGGCGATCGAGCTCATCCACGGCGCCGGCGGGGTGGCGGTGTGGGCGCATCCCTTCTGGGACATCGAGAGCGCGGAGGCGGTGATCGACGCCGTGGACGGTTTCCGCGCCGACGGCCTGGACGGCGTCGAGGCGTTCTACGTCACGCACACCGAGGAGCAGACCCGCCTGCTCGCCGGGCATGCCGCCCAGCGAGGACTGCTGACCACCGGCTCGTCGGACTACCACGGCCCCGAGCACCACACGTTCTCGCGCTTTCGCGCCTTCTCCACCTACGGGCTAGAGCCCGCACTCGGGCCGCTCGCCGGCTGAGGGCCGCCGCGATCGTGGCCGGACGACCTCGGCGACCTTCACCCGGCGAGCGGTCCCGGCGCTCAGCCCGTCTTCGGCGTCCGGGCGATCACGTAGGTGCGCTTGGGCGCGGTGAGCACGAGCACGCGCTGGCCCGCCTTGACGTCTGAGAGCGTCGCCTTGTGGCGGTTGTCACGGACCACCGCGCCGGCCGGGACCGTCACGCTCACCGTCTTGTAGCTGGCCTTGGGCGTGCCCTCGGTGATCGTCAGCCGCTGCCCACTCACCGAGTCGACCTTGCCGCGCTGGAACGTCACGTTGGCAAAGCCGCCCGCGGTGCGCACGACCGCCGAACCCTGGACGGCGTGGAGAAGGCGGCGCAGGCCGCCCCTGTGGCCCTTGGCGTGCGCCGTGGCGGCGTGCGATGACGAGCCGCTCGTTGCCGCCCCGGCGCTGGCGATGGCGCTGATGCCGGCACCCGCCGCAACGCAGCAGACCGCCACGAGCAGCAGACGTGAATGTCTGCGAATGGTTGACATGTGTTGTGACCTCGCTTGTCGATGTGAACTCAACTGGCCGGTTCACTGTGGCGCCGCGATGAAAGGGACCCGTCAGCCAAAGGTCAGCTGCGTGTAAAAACCCGCACGGCGCGGCGCGGGCCCCGCCTACGATTGCGCCATGCCGACGACGGTCATGGTGGTGGAGGACGAGCCCCACATCGGGGCCCTGGTGCGCACCTACCTCGAGCGTGCCGGCTACCACGCGCTGTGGGTGCGCTCGGGCGAGGACGCGCTCATCGAGCTGCCCCGTCACCCCGTCGCGCTGGTCATCCTGGATATCGGGCTCCCGGGGATCGACGGCTTCGAGGTCTGCCGGCGCATCGCCGGGGGCGTGCCGGTGATCATGCTGACCGCGCGCGACGAGGAGGCCGACCGCGTCGCCGGGCTGGAGGTCGGCGCCGACGATTACGTGGCCAAGCCGTTCTCGCCGCGCGAGCTCACCGCCCGCGTCAAGGCGGTCCTGCGCCGGGCGGGGGGCGCCGGATCGGCGGCCGATGCGCGCGACGTGCTCGAGCTGGGGCCCGTCGTGCTCGCGCGTGGCGCGCGGGAGGTGAGGGTCGACGGCGCCGAGGTGGAGCTGACCCAACGCGAGTTCGATTTGCTGGAGTACCTCCTGCGCCACGCCGGTCAGGTCGTCTCGCGCGACCAACTGCTGGAGTCGGTGTGGGGCTTCCGCTCGCCCGGGGAGACGCGTACGGTCGAGGTGCACGTGGCCCAGTTGCGCAAGAAGCTCGGCCACGCCGATCTCATCCGCACGGTCCGGGGCCTGGGCTACAAGGCCGTGTTGTGAGTCTGCGGCGGCGGGTGCTGGCCTACGTCGCGCTGGCGGCGGTCGCCTCCTGCGCCCTGACCACTGGTGTGGCGGTCGTCCTGGTGCGCCACAGGATCGCCTCCCAGCGCGTCGCCGCGCTCGAGACCCAGGCCGATGTCGTGGCCGCGCTGGGCGGCGCACCGGGCGCGCTGACCGTTGGCGACCACGTGTACCGGATCGGCACCGGCCGGCCTCGCCGGGTGCGGCCCGTGGTGGCGCGAGCGGTGGTCGGCGCCATCGATACCGCAGGCGATTCCGAGGGGACGATCACGGCGGCAGGGCGCGGGCTGCTCTACGTCGCCCGCACCACGGCGCGCGGGCGGGTGGTACTGATCCGCAGCGCCCGGCTGGCCTTCGCCGAGTGGCGGCCATTTCTGTGGAGCCTGATCATCGCCGGCCTGGGCGGCGCCGCGCTGGCGGCGCTGCTCTCCTTCCTGCTGGCCCGGCGGCTGCTGCGTCCCATCGATCAACTCGCCGGCGCGACGCGACGTCTGGCCGCGGGCGAGACCGAAGTGACCGTCCCCGTGGAGGGCGAGGACGAGCTGGCCGAGCTCGGGCGAGCGTTCAACACCATGGCCGCGGAGCTCGCGCAGGCCCGCGAGGCGCAACGCCGCTTCCTGGAGTCCGTCAGCCACGAGCTCAAGACGCCACTGACCTCGATCCGGGGCTACGCCGAGGCGCTGGAGGAGGGGGCCGTGTCGCCCGCCGAGGGCGGGCGCGTCGTGGCCGACGAGGCCGACCGGCTGCAGCGTCTCGTGTCCGACCTGCTGGACCTGGCCCGACTCGGGCGCGCGGGGTTCGCCGTGGACCACGGTCCCGTCGACCTCGCCACCATCGGCGCCGCCGCCGTCCAGCGACACCTGCCGCGGGCTCAGGAGCTGGGCGTGGCGCTGAGCGCCGCCGGCGACGACGGTGCCTGGGGATTGGGCGACGAGGGGCGCCTGCTCCAGGCGACGTCCAATCTCGTCGAGAACGCGCTGCGCCTCACGCCGGCGGGCGGGTCCGTGGAGGTCTGGGCCAGCGCGGGGGCGATTGCGGTGCGCGATACCGGGCCCGGGCTGTCCGGCGAGGACCTGGCGCGGGCCTTTGAGCGCTTCTACCTGCATGACCGCTACCGCTCAGAGCGCGCGGTGGGTTCCGGGCTGGGACTGGCCATCGTCAAGGAGCTCTCCACCGCGATGGGCGGACAGGTGACCGCGTCCGCGCGGCCCGGCGGCGGGGCCGAGTTCGTGATTCGGCTCCCCACCCGGCTCCCCGCCGCCCAGGTAGGGGCAGCCGCCGAGGCGGGGGCAGCCGCCGAGGCAGGGGCAACCGCCCAGCCGGGGGCAGCCGCCGAGGCGGGTGGCGGCGCGGGGGCGGATCCGGGCTAAGCCGGGACGGCGCGCTGCATGAGGTGCGCGCCGACCTTGCGCTTGACGCGCTGCAGCGCGTTGTCCACGGTCTTGCAGTCGCAGCCCAGCCGGCGGCCGACTTCCTCGTATGAGTGGCCGTCGAGGTACAGGGCGAGAACACGCGACTCGAGCTCGGACAGCGCCGTCGAGATGCAGGCCACGAGCGCGCGCAGCTCCTCGCTGGAGATGACCTGATTGACGGGGTCATGGACGGTGGAGCCCGGGATGACCTCATCGAGGGTCGGCTCGTTGTCCCCGCTCCCGCCCGCGGGCGTGCTGGAGAACGAGACGTACTGGTTGAGGGGTGTGTGCTTGTTCCGCGTCGCGGTCTTGACCGCGGTGATGATCTGGCGGGTGATGCACAGCTCGGCGAAGTTGCGGAAGCTCGACTCCCGATCGGTTCGGTAGTCGCGGACGGCCTTGTAGAGGCCGACGAGGCCTTCCTGGATCAGGTCGTCGGCATCCCCACCGGCGAGGAAGTACGACGAGGCCTTCAGCCGCACGAAGCCGTAATAACGGCGGACGATGCGGTCATAGGCATCAGGGTGGCCCTGTTTCGCCAAGGCGATGAGAAAGCCATCCTCAACCCGAGGTTGAGACTGAGTGTTTGCAGAGAGTCGAGCCACGAAACCAGCCTTTCCCAACTCCCGCGCATGCGGAAGCCGGATTGTCGTGGCGCGCTACCTCCCCTGGCGCCGCACCGATATAGCGTTTCCCAGAAGCGGACGTCAGAGACGTCCTACTCCCCGTTCAACTCAGCCTAAAGCTGTAGTTGATCGTTACTAACCGCGGGCGAGCTTGACATAGCACCGCACCGGTGTCAAGCAAAACGCGGTGTTATGCACAGCTGCTTGCGCCGGGCGTCGTTGCGTGCAGGCTGCGCGGCCTGCGGCCCGGCCCGAGTCAGCCGTGCTCAGCCGGCGGGCAGGAGCTCGGGCCCGCCGGGTCCGTCGCGGACCTCCCAGCCGAGCGCGCGCAGCTCGTCGCGCAGGCGGTCGGCCTCGGCCCAGTCGCGCGCCCCGCGCGCCTGCTCGCGGGCGTCGCGCAGAGCCGCGACCTCCTCGGAGATGGGCTGCGCGCCGGACTCCATCAGGCTGGCCAGGCCCAGGACGTCAAGCATCTCGCGCAGGTCGGCGCCGCCCACCGTTCCAGGGCCGCTGCGATTGGCCTCCCTCCCCCACTCGGCCACCACGGCCAGGGCCCTGGGCGTGTTGAAGTCGTGGGCGAGGGCGTCGAAGAACCGCTCCTTCAGCGGCGCCGACCACGCCGGGCTGGGACCGTCGATGAGCGCGCGGGCCGTGTTGCGGATCCCGGCCGCACGGGCGCGGGCCTCCTCGAGGCGGTCCTCGTCGTACTCCATGGGCTGGTGGTAATGGGCGCCGACGAAGTACATGAGCAGCGTCTCGGGCCCGTGGCGCTCCAGCGCCTCGCCCAGCATGAACACGTTGCCGATCGACTTGGACATCTTCTCCGAGTCCAGGCGCACCATCCCGACGTGGGTCCAGAGGCGGGTGAGGTCCTGGTCGCGCGCCGCCCGCGTCTGGGCGGCCTCGTTCTCGTGGTGGGGGAAGATGAGGTCCGAGCCGCCGCCGTGGATCTCAAACCCGACGCCGAGCAGCTTCTCGGCCATCGCCGAGCACTCGATATGCCACCCGGGTCGCCCGGGGCCCCAGGGCGACTCCCAGGAGGTGTCCTCGGCCTCCTTGTGGCCCTTCCACAGAGCGAAATCGAGCGGGTCGCGCTTGCGCGCCGCCCCCTCGACGTCCTCCCCCTGGTCCATCAGGTCGATTTGACGGTGGGATAGTTCGCCATATTGAGGGTAGGAACGAACCGCAAAGTAGACGTCACCGTCCACGGCATAGGCATGGCCCCCTTCCACCAATTCCTTGATCAACCAGATGATCTCGGCGATTGTCTCGCTCGCGAGGGGCTCCTGATCGGGCCGTCCGAGGCCGAAGATGTCGGTGTCGTCGCGGTACGCGGCCGTCATCTGCTCGGCGAGCACCTCGCTGGGGATCCCGGCTTGGCGGGCCGCCACGTAGATCTTGTCGTTGATGTCCGTGACATTTGCCACGAACTCGACGTCGTAGCCCTCGTGGACCAGAAACCGCTTGAGCAGGGAGAACATGACGAACGGACGGGCGTTGCCCACGTGCACCCGGCCGTATACCGTCGGGCCGCAGGCATAGATCCGCACCCTCCCCGGGGTCTCGGGGACGAGCTCCCGGATCTGCCCGGTCCGGGTGTCATGGAGCGTCACGGTGCGCAAGGGGGCCGAACCCTAGCGCCAGCGCGAGCACGGCCGCGCGCGAGGATCAGCCATCGGCTCATGAGAATCGGTGGCGGCGCGACCATCCGGGCGAGTCGTCACCGTTAATAGGGCGGCGATGACCATCACCCCGGACAGATCGCGTCGGCTGGCGGACGTGGAGACCGCGTTCCGCACCCTGCCCGAGCGCTATCTGGGTGCCGACCCCGGGTTCGACGCGACCTACAACATCCGGCTCTGCGACCTCGGGCACACGTGGGAGGTACGGTGCACCGCGCACGGCGCGCGGGTGCGTAAGGGCGCGAGCCGCCGCGCGCCCGACGTGACCATCTCCACCGATGCGGAGACGTGGCAGGCCCTGCGCGCCGGGGAGATGTCCGGCATCGACGCCTTCGAGCGCCGGCGGCTGAGCGTCACCGGCAACCTCGACTACGCCGTCGGCTTCGAGGGGATGTTCCGCCTCCCCGAAGGCCGGCCGCCGCTCCTGCAGATCCACGACGTTCCCGTCGGACGCCAGCACATCTCCACGCTGACCATGGGCCACGGCCCCGACGTCCTGCTCCTGCACGGGTTGGGGGGCACGCGCGCCTCGCTGTTTGCGACCGCCGCCGCGCTGGGCCAGCGCTACCGCGTGCACGCGCCGGACCTGCCCGGATTCGGATCGTCCTCCAAGCCGGCGCGCGCGCCCTACAACGCGCGCTGGTACGCGCAGATGATGCTCAGCTTCATGGATGCCCAGGACATCTCGCACGCGCACCTCGTCGGCAACTCGATGGGGGGCCGGATCGCCATCGAGATGGGCCTGATGGAGCCCGAGCGCATCCGCTCGCTCGGCCTGCTGTGCCCGGCGGTGGCGTGGGTCAAGCGCGGCTTTCACCCGCTGGTCCGGCTGCTGCGGCCCGAGTTCGGCCTCCTGCCCCACGGCTTCACGCGCAACACCGTCGCCTCCCAGTTCTGGAGCCTGTTCTATGACCGCGACCTCATCGACCCCGAGGTCGGTGAGCTCATGGTGGACGAGTTCCGGCGCATCTACCACTCGCCCGGGGCCCGGCTGGCCTTCCTGGCCTCGGCGCGCAACATCTACCTCGAGGCCCCCTACGGCCGCCACGGGTTCTATCCCCGGCTCGCTGAGCTGCGCCCGCCGGCGATGTTCATCTGGGGCACCCACGATGGACTGGTGCCCGCGGCCTTCGGGCGCCATGTCCGCAAATGGCTGCCGGGGGCCGAGCAGTTGACGATCCAGAATTGCGGCCACGTCCCGCAGGTGGAGCGGCCCGAGGAGACCAACGACCTCCTGCTGCGGTTCATCGCGCATAACGAGATCTCGGTCGCGCGGCCGGCCACGCCGCAGCGCGGCGGCGGCGACAGCGCCGGCCGACACGCCGCGTGAGGTCTCCGCGCTGATGGCGAGCACCGGCGTCGCCGGCAGGGCCGACAGCAACGGACACGTCGATTCCGGCGAGGCGCGCGCGCCGGGCGGCGAGGCGCCCTCCGGCCCGTCGCTCCTGGGCCGGGCGGTGCGCGGAGTGGCGCGCCAGGTGCAGAGCCGGATCCCGCGCGCGGATCTGGACGAGCGCGATCCCGACTTCATCCGCCAGCGGCTGCCGCTCATGTGGCTGGCCGCGAGCTTGTGGTACCGCGGCGAGGTGCGGGGGTTGGGCAACATCCCCGACGAGGGTCCGGTGCTGATGGTCGGCAACCATTCGGGCGGCAACATGACCCCGGACACGGTCGTCTTCACGCTCGCGTTCAACACCTACTTCGGCGCCGAGCGCGCCTTCTATCAACTGGCGCACAACCTGGTGCTCTCGATGCCCGGCCTCGGCTCGCTGCGGCGGTTCGGAACCGTGGCGGCCTCGCCCGCGAACGCCCGCAAGGCGCTGCTGGCGGGCGCGGCCCTGCTCGTGTACCCGGGCGGCGACTATGAGGTCCACCGGCCGTTCTGGCAGCGCAATCGCGTCGACTTCGACGGCCGTAAGGGGTTCATCCGTCTCGCGCTGCAGGAGAACGTGCCCGTCGTCCCCGTGGTCTCCATCGGCGGCCAGGAGACGGCCCTGTTCCTCACCCGCGGCGAGGGCCTGGCCCGGCTGCTCGCGCTCGACCGGCTGTTTCGCCTCAAGGTCCTGCCGATCTCGCTGGCGGTGCCGTGGGGCCTGAACGTCGGCGACATGCTGGGCCACCTGCCGCTGCCGGCCAAGATCACCATCGAGACCCTGCCGCCGATCGACCTCAAGGCCGAGTTCGGGCCCGACCCCGATCTCGACGAGATCTACGATCACCTGATCCGGCTCATGCAGGACACCCTCGACGCGCTGGCCGAGGAGCGGCGACTACCGGTGATCGGATGAGAGCCACCGCCGCCACCATGATCTCGGCACCCATCGAGACCGTGTGGGACGTCGTCTCTGACCCGGAGCGCGCGCTGAGCTTCATGTCCGGGGTGACCCGGTGGGAGATCGAGGGCGAGGGCGGCGTCGGCTTCGGCGCGCGCTACCGGATGCTCCTGCGCGTGGGCTCGGCCGAGGTCGGCGGCCTCATCGAGATCGTGGAGTGGAATCCGCCCAAGGAGCTGGCCTGGACGTCGATCACCGGCGTGGATCAGCGCGGGCGCTGGCGGCTGCGCTCTGTGGCCCCGGGGCGCACCCGGGCTGAGATCCGGCTGGCCGCCGGCGTGCCCGGGTCGGGCATCTCCGGGTGGATCGCGGAGCGGATCGCCCAACCGCTCGTCAGCTCGCATCTGCGCAACACGGTGTCGCAGCTCACCCGGCTGGTGGAGCACGAGCGCATGCGCGATCAGGCCGCGGCGCGCCGGTCCGCGCGCGGCGCGGCCTAGCTAGGCCGGACGGACGGTGGCGACGGCCAGCGCCGCCACTCCCTCCTCGCGCCCGACGAACCCCATCCCCTCTCCTCGCGTCGCCTTGACGCTGACGTGCCCGAGCTCCAGGCCCAGGGCGCCGGCCAGGCGGGCGCGCATCCGGTCGCGGACGGGAGCGAGCTTGGGCCGCTCGATCACGACGGTGGCGTCGACGTGCACGACCGCGAAACCCGCGTCGCGCAGCAGCTGCACCGTGGCGCCCAGCAGCTCGATCGAATCGGCGCCGCGGTAGCGGGGATCCGTGTCCGGGAAGTGCTGGCCGATGTCGCCCAGGGCGCAGGCGCCGAGCATGGCGTCGATGATGGCGTGGGTGAGGACGTCGGCGTCGGAATGGCCCTCCAGGCCGAGCTCGTGCTCCAGCTCCACGCCACCGAGCACCAGCCTACGGCCGGCGACCAGCCGATGGCAGTCATAGCCGATGCCGGTGCTCATGCCCGCAGCGCCTCGGCGCCCGTGGCGATCACGTCCGCCGCTCCGCCAGCAGCAGCTCGGCGACGCGGAGGTCTTCGGGCGTGGTGACCTTCATGTTGCCGGGATCCGAGCCCAGGATGCGCACGGTGCCGCCGGCTCGCTCCACCAGCCAGGCGTCGTCGGTGGCGCGGCCCAGCTCCTCGTCGGAGGCGGAGACCAGCGCCTGCTCCAGCGCGGCGCGGCGGAACACCTGGGGGGTCTGCACCGCCCACAGTGTGGAGCGCTCGAGCGTGCGGGCCACGGTGGCGCCGTCGTCTCCCACCTGCTTGATGGTGTCGGCGACGGGCGCGGCGGCGATCACCGCCGACGCCTCCGGGTGGCGCTCGAGCTCCTGCAGAGCCTGCTCGAACAGCTGCGGCGTGGCCAGGGGCCGGGCGGCGTCATGGACGACCACGGGGTCCCCGCCCGCGCACGCGGCCAGCGCGTTGCGCACCGAGTGAGATCGCTGCAGCCCGCCGGCCACGGCAACCGCGCCCTCCGGGGCGGCGTCGAGCTCGTCGGCGGGCAGGGCGATGACGATCTGCGTGACCGCCGGCACTGCGCGCAGCGCCGCGACGCTCCACTCGAGCATCGGGCGCCCGCAAAGCGGGACGAGCGCCTTGGGGCGGCTGAACCCAAGGCGCTCGCCTCGTCCTGCGGCCACGATCACCGCGACCGCCATGCCTGTACCGACCGACGCCTATTTGGCGGCGACGGCCACCTTCCCGTTGCCGTTTCCGTTGGCGTGGGTGTCGAGGAGCAGTCCGTAGAGATGCTCGTCCACTTCCTGCTCGTCCATGCCCAGCGCGTACATCAGCTCCGACGCCAGGATCTTCTTGGCGCGGGTGAACATCTGCTTCTCGCCGGTCGAGAGTCCCTTCTCGGACTCGCGGATGGCGAGGTTGCGTACGACCTCGGCGAGCTCGTAGATGTCGCCCGTCTTGATCTTGTCCCGGTTGTGCTTGAAGCGCCGGTTCCAGTTCTTGGGCATCTCCGAACACTCGTCCTGGAGCACGGCGAGCACCTTCTTGACGGTCTCTTCATCGATCACGCGGCGGAGGCCGGCAAGCGCCGCGTTCTCGGTCGGCACCATGACCGTCATGTCGTTGTGGAGGATCTTGATCGTCAGGTACTCACGGCTCTCGCCGAGGACTTCCTTTTCCTCCTTGCGAAGCACCTTTCCCGCCCCGTGGTGCGGATAGACGACACTGTCGCCGATCTCGAACTCGATGTGCGGCGGCGTCTCGATCGACTCAAGATCATCCAGGTGCTCTTCCATTAGCTCTGTGATGGTGTCCTCCTCTGTCAGGGCGGCGC
Source organism: uncultured Actinomycetota bacterium (assembly GCA_963758035.1). Lineage (GTDB taxonomy): Bacteria > Actinomycetota > Thermoleophilia > Solirubrobacterales > Solirubrobacteraceae > Palsa-465. Next base: position 231,719 of record CAVWTW010000006.1, on the reverse strand, counting down.
GGGCAGGATCCCGCTCGCGATTTCCTACGTCTGCAGGTAGCGATCAACGAGGTTGATCTCCTGCTGTCGGCGAAGACCCTCCCGGATGTCCTTCGCCCGGATCTCGCCGACTCCGTCGACGGTCTCCAACTCGCCATCCGATGCGGCAAGCAGCTCCTCCAATCCTCCGAATTCCGTGACGATCCTCTGAACAACGAGGCGGGGAAGCCTGGGTATCCGACCCAATATGCGAAATCCTCGCGGAGAGACCGGATAGTCAAGGGTGTTGAGCTTGCGGTCGTAGCCCAGCAGCTCCGCCAGGCGCCCGAAATCGAGCAGATCCTGATGAGCCAGGCGGGCCAGCTGATCCAACACGACCGCGAAACTGTCGTCGGTGTCCTCGACGAGGTAGTCGTGGACGAGGGCGGCCTTGTCGGCGGCGACGCCCACCATCGTCTCGTCGAGCTGCATCTCGATGAGACGGCCCTCGGTGCCGAGCTCGACGATGTAGCGCTCGATCTCGACCGCCATTCGCGTCACCAGCTCGACGCGCTGGAGCACGGTCAGGACGTCGTGGAGGGTGACGCCACCCTCGAACTCGAGCGCGGTCAGGCGCGTCGAGACCTGGTCCAGGCGGCTGCGGTACTTGTCGAGCGTCGCCAGCGCCTGGTTGGCCTTGGCCAGCACAACCGGGATGTCCTCCAGGATGTACTTGATCCCATCGATGTAGAGGGAGACGACCTCACGGCGCTCGGACACGGCGACGACCATCGCGTCGGTCTGCTTGGAGACGCGCTCGGCGGTGCGATGGCGCGTTCCGGTCTCCATCGTCAGGATCGTCGGGTCCGGCGTCAGCTGCACATTGACGTGGACGATCTTGGTCGCATTGACGCTCAATGCGATCGCGCCGTCCATCTTCGCGAGCTCGTAGAGGAACGTCGGCGAGTAGTCGACGTCGAGCTTGATCCCGCCCGAGAACATGAACCCGAGCTCGTCAGCGTCCCCGATGACGATGAGCGCTCCCGTGCGGGCATCGACGATGTTGTCGATCCCCTCGCGCAACGACGTTCCGGGCGCCACCATCTCCAGCGCCCTCATGATCCGGGACTCTTGTCGAGATTCGAGCTCGTCTTTGAGCTCTTCCCCGGAACGCGGCGGCATCAGGGCTGATTTTAGCTCAGGTTCGGTCCTTTTCGCCTGCTCCGCGCTGCGATTCCGCCGGAATGCGCACACACGCGCGCGTGGCGCACGGCCTTCCTGCACGCGCGGGCAAGCATTCGCGGGCCTCAGGCGGCCTTCACCACCTCCTTGGCGGGCGCCAGGGCGGCCGCGAGGGCGGCGCGCAGCGTCCGGTGCGCCTCGGGCTGCAGCACGGGCGCCAAGCCGAATCGCTCGGCCTCGGCCAGCCGGCGGTCGGAGTGCGCCACGGAGCGCAGCTCCCCGGTGAGGCCCAGCTCCCCGAAGCACGCCAGCGGCCGCGGTCGGTGGGGGTCGGGTGAGTGCGAGCCGTTTCCGGTCAGCGCGACTCGCTTGGCCGCGGAGGCCACCGCCAGGGCCACGGCCAGATCAGAGCCCGGCTCATCGACACGCACGCCGCCCACCACGTTGACGAACACGTCGGCGTTGCCCAGGCCGATGCCCCCATGGCGTCCCAGCACGGCCAGGACGAGCGACACCCGGTTGCGGTCCAGGCCGGCGACGACCCGCCGGGGCGGCACGAGCTCCGAGGAGCTGACCAGCGCCTGGACCTCGACCAGCAGGGGCCGCGAGCCCTCCATTGCGCACAGCACCACGCTGCCGGGGGAGCGCGTGGCCTCGGCCACGAACCGCGCCGAGGCGTCGAGCACCTCCACCAAGCCGTTATCGCGCATCTCGAAGACCCCGGCCTCGTCGGTGGACCCGAACCGATTCTTCACCGCGCGCACCGTCCGGTAGGTCCGCTCGCGCTCGCCTTCGAACTGCAGCACGCAGTCCACCAGGTGCTCGAGCACGCGTGGCCCCGCCAGCGCACCCTCCTTGGTCACGTGGCCGACGAGCAGCACCGCGATCCCCCGCCGCTTGGCCACGCGCATGATCTCGCCGGCGACCTCGCGCACCTGGGCCACCGAGCCCGCCGCCGAGGAGAGGTCGACCGAGTGCAGCGTCTGCACCGAGTCGATCACGCATACCTCCGGGCGTTCCTGCTCGAGCGTGGCCAGCACGGTGTGCAGATCGGTCTCCGCGATCACCGGCACCGCCAGCGCCTCGCCGCCCCCCAGGCGCTGGGCGCGCAGGCGGATCTGGGCCGCCGACTCCTCGGCCGACACGTACAACGTGCGCCGGCCGGCGACGCACAGGTTGGCGAGCGCCATCGTCGTCAGCGTCGACTTGCCGATCCCGGGTGCGCCGCCGATGAGCACCAGCGAGCCGGGGACGATCCCGCCGCCCAGGACGTTGTCAAGCTCGCCGATCCCGGTGCTGAGGCGGTCGTGCTCGACCGCCTCCACGTCGGCCAGCGCCACCGGCTTGACGGGCGCGGCGCGGGCGCGGGCGTCGAGCCCGGCGCCGCCACCAGGACCGCCGCGCGGCGCGATGGCGCGCACCTGCTCGACGAGCGTATTCCACTCTCCGCAGCCCGGGCAGCGGCCGGCCCAGCGGGCGGTCTCGTGGCCGCAGGCGGAACAGACGTGGACGGAGGTGGGCTTGGGCATGGGGGCTCCGTGCAGCCTACGGGTGGTGCCCGACGCCACGCCGGGTCTGTGACGGGATTGGCACAGTTGCCGGGCCCCGCTTAACGACACCGGCCCGAGCCAAGGGGCCCGGGCCGGTGTAAAACCGTCGATGTGAGCGGGCGCTACTCGGACTCGGCCGGAGGCTCGGAGGGCTCGCCCTCGGACGCCGGGTCGCCGGGCTGATCGCCCTCGGCGCCACCCTCGGCGCCGACGCCGACCGGTGTGGGCGTGGGGGCGGGCTCGATGACCGAGAGCTTGACGTCCTCGTCGTCGGTGCCCTCCTCGCCCGGCTCGACCAGGACCGTCGAACCCGCGGGCACCTGCGAGCGCAGGACGAAGTCGGCCAGCGGATCCTCGATGTAGCGCTGGATGGCCCGGCGCAGCGGCCGGGCGCCCATTGCCGGATCCCAGCCCTTCTCGACGAGCAGGTCCTTGGCCGGCTCCGAGAGCTCCAGCTGGAGCTCACGGTCGGCCATCGACTCACGGATCCGCAGGAGCAGCAGGTCGACGATCTCCTTGATCTCGTCCTTGGTGAGCTTGTGGAACACGATGACGTCGTCGATCCGGTTGAGGAACTCGGGCCGGAAGACCTTCTTGAGCTCACCCATGATCCGGTTCTTCATGTCGTCATACGTGATCCCCGTCTCGTCGTCGGAGACGGCGAAGCCCAGCGGAGTGTTGCGCGCGATCTCCGACGCCCCGATGTTGGAGGTCATGATCACGATGCAGTGGCGGAAGTCCACCGTGCGCCCCTGGGCGTCGGTGAGGCGTCCGTCCTCCAGGATCTGGAGCAGGATGTTGAAGACGTCGGGGTGGGCCTTCTCGATCTCGTCGAGCAGCAGCACGCTGTAGGGCTTGCGGCGCACCGCCTCGGTGAGCTGGCCGCCCTCGTCGTAGCCGATGTAGCCCGGAGGCGAACCGACCAGCCGAGACACGGCGTGCTTCTCCATGTACTCGGACATGTCGATCCGGATCATCGTCTCCTCGTCGCCGAACAGGAATTCGGCCAGCGTCCGGGCGAGCTCGGTCTTACCCACGCCCGACGGGCCCAGGAAGATGAACGAGCCGGTCGGCCGCTTGGGATCCTTCAGGCCTGCGCGCGAGCGCCGGATGGCCTTGGAGACCACCTCGACGGCCGGGAGCTGCCCGATGACGCGCTTGTGGAGCTCCTCCTCCATCCGCATCAGCTTCTGGGTCTCGGCCTCGGTGAGCTTGAACACCGGGATGCCGGTCCACATCGAGACGATGTCGGCGATCTCCTCCTCGCCGATCGACGGCCGCTCGGTCGATTCGCCCGCTTCCCACTGATCGGAAAGCTCGCGCTTGCGCTGGGTGAGCCGGCGCTCCTTGTCGCGGAGGTTGGCGGCCTTTTCGAACTCCTGGGACTCGATCGCCTCCTCCTTGGCGCGGCGGGTCTCCTCGATCTCGTCCTCGAGCTCCCGGTACACGGGCGGGGAGGTCATCGACTTGATCCGCATCCGCGAGGCCGCCTCGTCGATGAGGTCGATGGCCTTGTCGGGGAGGAAGCGGTCGGAGATGTAGCGGTCAGCCAGGTCCGCCGCGGCCTCGAGGGCCTCGTCGGTGATGTTGACCTTGTGGTGCTGCTCGTAGCGGTCGCGCAGGCCCTTGAGGATCTGCACCGTCTCCTCGGTCGACGGCTGATCGACCGTGATCTTCTGGAAGCGGCGCTCCAGGGCGGAGTCGCGCTCGAGGTACTTGCGGTACTCCTCGAGCGTGGTGGCGCCGACGGTCTGCAGCTCACCGCGGGCCAGCGCGGGCTTGAGGATCGAGGCCGCGTCGATCGCGCCCTCGGCCGCGCCCGCTCCGACGAGGTTGTGCAGCTCGTCGATGAACAGGATGATGTCGCCGCGCTGGGTGATCTCCTTCATCACCTTCTTGAGGCGCTCCTCGAACTCGCCGCGGTACTTGGAGCCCGCGACGAGAGCGGCCAGATCCAGGGTGTAGATCTGCTTGCCCTTCAGCAGCTCGGGGACGTCGGCGTTGGTGATGCGCTGGGCCAGGCCCTCGACGACGGCGGTCTTGCCGACGCCGGGCTCGCCCACGAGCACCGGGTTGTTCTTGGTCCGCCGCGACAGGATCTGCATGATCCGCTCGATCTCGGTCTCGCGACCGACGACCGGGTCCAGCTTGCCCTCGGAAGCGAGCTTGGTGAGGTTGCGCCCGAACTGGTCCAGCAGCTTGGAGGACTTCTTGCCCTCGCCACCAGCCCCGCCCGCCCCGCCCGCGCTGCCTGCGCTGGAGCCGCGCTGGCGGCTGCCGGGCCCGGACAGCATCCGGATCACCTCGTTGCGGATCTTCTCGGAATCGGCGTCGAAATCGAGCAGGATCCGTGCGGCGACGCCTTCGTTCTCACGGACGAGGCCGAGCAGGATGTGCTCGGTGCCGATGTAGTTGTGGCCCAGGCTCAGCGCCTCGCGGAGGGCGAGCTCGAGGACCTTCTTGGCGCGCGGCGTGAACGGGATCTGGCCGGAGGTGACCTCCTCGCCGGAGCCGACGATCCGCACCACCTGGGCGCGCACGCGCTCCACGGTGATGTCGAGCGACTCGAGCACGCGGGCGGCGAGCCCCTCCTCTTCGCGTAGGAGTCCGAGAAGGATGTGCTCGGTACCGATGTAGTTGTGCTTGAGAGTCCGGGCCTCTTCCTGCGCCAACACGACCACTTGGCGGGCCCGCTCTGTAAATCGCTCAAACATTGCGCTTCCTAAGTTTGTGGCTTACGACTGAGGAAGTTGTTCGGGGTGTGGTCCTGATACTTGGCTCCTACGGCGCCGCCCCGCTTCTGGTTCACAAACTCCCGCGGGGACGCCGAAGAATCCGCTTCACCCAATATATTCGGCACTTCTGGCCGAATATATGAGCGCCACGGTTCATCCTTGGGCCATGCGTCAGTCTAACAGCAGGTCTGCCGTACTTTTCTCGGTACGGGCGCTCGCTACACCGCCGTCAGCCGCTCCGTGCGGCCGGGAGACCGGGGTCGACATCGCCGTCATCCCCGCGCCGGCGTCGCCGTCGCCACGGGCCGCCGGGCCGCCGCCCGCCCTGCGTGGCCAGCCATGATCCGGTCAGGATGAGGGCCAATCCCGCCAGCGCGCCGGGGCCGGGGCGCTCGCCCAGCAGGGTCACGCCGAGCACCACGGCGACCAGCGGGTTGACGTAGGTGATGATCGTCGCCCGTCCCGTGCCGGCCTCGCGGACCAGCACGGTGTAGACCACGAAGGCCATCGCGGTGCAGAACACGCCGAGCGCCGCCACCGCCGCCAGGGCGCCCACCGTGGGCGTCCGCCGGGGCAGGTCCGCAGCGGCGAACGGGGCGAGGATGACGGTGGCGATGACCAGCGAGGCGCCCATGGCCGCACGCCCGTCCATCCCGTCCATGCCGAGCTTGACCAGCATCGGGCCGATCGCGTATCCGACGGCCCCCACGAGCACCGCCACCGCGCCCAGCACCGCCGGTCCGCTGCCGGCCACGTCGATCCCGACGAGCGCGAGCACGCCGATGAAGCCGATCACCAGGCCCAGGGCCCGCACGGGCGTCGGGCGCTCGGAGGGGTCAAAGCGCAACGAGAGCACGGTGACGATCAGCGGGACCGAGGCAATCAGGATCGCCGCCAGCGACGACGCGATGTGGACCTCGCCGGCGGCGATGAGCGGGAACGGGATCGAGATCTCGGCCACCGCGTAGGCCACCACCCAGCGCCAGCGTCCGGACAGCGTGCCCATCGTGCCGGCCCGCCACGCCAGGACGATCAGGATGACCGCGGCCAGCGCCACCCGCAACCAGGCCACGTCGGGCGCCGGTACGCCCCCGTCGATCCCGATCTTGATCAGCAGGTACGAGGCGCCCCACGTCACCGACATCACGGCAAACGCCCACCAGGCGCGCCGGGTCATGACCGCAATGCGGGAAACAGCACCACGTCGCGGATCGAACGGGTGCCCGTCATCGCCATCACCAGGCGGTCGATCCCAATCCCGATGCCACCGGTGGGCGGCATCCCCTGCTCCAGCGCCTGGACGAAGGCCTCGTCGTAGGGCTGGGCCTCCTCGTCTCCGGCGGCGGCGAACCGCTGCTGGCTCTCGAAGCGCCGGCGCTGCTCGTCGGGGTCGTTGAGCTCGCTGAACGCGTTGGCGATCTCCAATCCCCCCACGAACGCCTCGAAGCGCTCCACCAGCCCGGGCGTCTGCCGATGCTCCTTGGCCAGCGGCGAGATCTCAATGGGGAAGTCGAGCAGGAACGTGGGCTGCTGGAGGGTCGGCTCCACGTGGTCTGAGACGAGGTCGTCGACCAGCTCGGGCCACGTGCGGTCGTCGGAGGCGTCGAGCCCCCGCTCGCGCATCCCGGCCGCCAGCGCGCCTCGGTCGCGCAGGGCGAGGATGTCGACCCCGGTCCGGTCCACGACGGCGCCGGCCAGCGTCTCGCGCCGCCACGGCGGGGTGAAATCGAACTCGCCCGCGTAGCCCACCGCCTGGGCCACCGCGTGCACGAGGCGCTCGCAGCGGTCGGCCACGTCGAGGTAGTCGGCGTAGGCCTCGTACCACTCCACCACGGTGAACTCGGGGTTGTGGGTGGTGTCGACGCCCTCGTTGCGGAAGTTCTTGCCGATCTCGTAGACGCGCTCGAGCCCACCGACGATCAGCCGCTTGAGGTAGAGCTCGGTGGCGATGCGCAGATACAGGTCGCGGTCCAGGGCGTTGTGATGCGTCGTGAACGGGCGCGCCATGGCGCCGCCGTAGAGCGGCTGCAGGACGGGCGTCTCGACCTCGACGAAGCCGTCGTCGTCCAGGAAGCGACGGATGGTGGTGATCACCCTGGCGCGCGTGATGAACCGCTCACGAGTCTCCGGGTTGGCCATGAGGTCAAGCTCGCGGTGGCGGTGGCGCGTCTCGACGTCGGTGAGCCCGTGGTGCTTGTCGGGCGGCGGGCGCAGGGACTTGGCCAGCAGCTCAAAGGCGTGGACGCGCAGCGACAGCTCACCGCGCCGCGACACGAACGCGGTGCCGTCGACCCCGATCAGGTCGCCGAGGTCCAGCGACAGCAGGCGGTCCATCAGCTCCGCACCGAGCACGTCGACCTTCGCCTGGAGCTGGATCCGTCCCGACCGGTCCTCGAGGTCCAGAAAGGCCATCTTGCCCTGGCCGCGCCGCGCCGCAAGACGACCGGCGACGCGGTGTGACACGTCGGTCTCCGCGCCCGGCTCGAGTCCCTCGTGCGCCGCGCGTACCGCCGCGATCGGCTCGACGCCATCGAACTCGTACGGAAACGGCTCGACCCCCGCGGCGCGCAGCGACTCGAGCTTGCGCCGGCGATCGGCGAGGACGTCGGAAGGCTCGTCCGGCCGTCCCCCGTCGGGCTTATCACCCACGGGTCATCACCCGCCGTCGCTAGACGCCGACGTCGATCTTGGTGATCTTGAGCTTGCGCTCGCCCCTCGGAGTCGCGATCGACACCTCATCGCCGCGCTTGCGGCCGATCAGTGCCCGACCGACCGGGGACTCGTTGGAGAGCTTGGCCTCGGTTGGCTTGGCCTCGGCGGAGCCGACGATCGTGTACTTGTTGGACTTTCCGGCCGCGTCCTTGACGTGGACGACCGAACCGACACGGACGACGTCGGTACCGAGGTCAGAGGCATCGACGACGGTGGCCGAGCGCAGCTTGTCCTCCAGCGACGCGATGCGCGCCTCCAGCATCGCCTGCTCGTTCTTGGCGTCGTCGTACTCGGCGTTCTCCGAGATGTCTCCGAACTCGCGCGCCTCCTTGATCCGCGCCGCGATCTCCCGGCGACGGGTGGTGGAGAGATGGTCGAGCTCCGCCTTGAGATTGGCGAGGCCCTCCTGGGTGAGGATGACGTCCTTAGGCATAGCGATCAGACCTGTGTTTGGGGCAATCTGTAGACGAGAAAAACCCGCCGCGTGCGGCGGGAATCCAGCGCGAGTGAGCCCGCAGTGGGCGCATGAGTATAGACAGCGTTTTCTGACTGTCGGGTCAGATTTCCCGGTCCCTCAGCGTCCCCACGTTCGCCACCGCAGGCGACACAGTCTAGTAGCCGCGCGCGGCGACGGGCGAGCGGTCGCTATCCGCCGGCGTGGCGGACCCGACCGTCACGCGAGGAGCATCTCGCGGGCGGCGTCAATCGACTCGGCGCGCTGCAGAGCGTCCTGGAGCGACGTGTCGCCGCCGAGGCGCTCGACGTACCACGGGTAGAACTTGCGCAGGTAGCGCCCCGCGCGCTCGGTGCCCAGATGCTCGGCAGCGCGCGCCATGACCCACTCGAGCTCGTCCAGGATCTCTGACCGCGTGGGCTCGGACTCGCGCGCGCCCAGGAGCTGGGAGAAGAGCCACGGGTTGCCCAGCGAGCCGCGGGCCAGGGCCACTGCGGCGGCGCCGGTCTGCTCGAACGCCTCGCGCACGAGCTCGGGCGTGCGCAGCCCACCCGAGATGACCACCGGAACCGGCAGCTCCTCCACCAATCTGCGGGCGAGCTCGTAGTCGGGCCTGCCGGAGTGGCGCTGGGAGGCGTGGCGCGGATGGATGCACAGCCCGGCCACGACCCCCTCCTCGGCGAGCCGCCGGGCGACCTCGACGCCGCTGAGATCCCCCGGCCGCACGCCGGAGCGCAGCTTGACCGTCACCGGGAGGCCGCTGCCCCGCCCGGCGGCGCGCGCAACCGCCACTGCGCGCGCGGGATCCTGGAGCAGGGCGGCACCGGCCCCTGTCTTGCATACCTTGGGCACCGGGCAACCCATGTTGAGGTCGATGAGATCCGCCCCGGCGGCGGCGACGCGCTCGGCGGCGGATTCCATGACGTCGGGGTCGGAACCGAACAGCTGCATGGAGACGGGGTGCTCGTCGGGGTGGATGCGCAGCAGCTCGGTGCAGGTGCGCTCGTTGCGGTAGTGCACGGCGTGGCTGGACACCATCTCGGAGACCACCAGCCCGGCACCGTGCCGCTTGGCCTGCAGGCGAACGAACCAGTTGCCGATCCCCGCCAACGGGGCCAGCACCACACGGTTGGCGATGGGGATCCCGCCCAGGGTCCAGGAGTCCGTGAGCGAGGCCTGCCCGGGGCGGCTGGGGCTGTCCAGAAGCGGGGTCACGAGCCACTCATGGTACGAATGGGATATGGACATCACTTCGCTCATTCGCCCCTGGGCCGAGCTGATGCTCGAACAGGTCCCCGGGATCGAGTTCTTCGACGCCCACACGCACCTCGGCCAGAACGACCCCGACGGGATGAAGCAGACGCCGGCCGAGCTGCTGGACGGGCTCAGCACCGCCCAAGCCCGCGGCGCCTTCGTCTTTCCCATGCACGAGCCCGACGGGTACCCCCCGGCCAACGACATGGTCATCGAGGCGGCGTCGCAGGCCGACGGCCTGCTCACGCCGTTCTGCCGGGTCAACCCCAACAACGGCGGAGCCCGCGCAGAGGCCGAGCGGGCGCTCGAGGCCGGCGCCAAGGGCATCAAGCTGCACCCCCGTGCTGAGCAGTTCACGCTCGACCATCCCGCCGTGCGGGAGCTCGCGGCCCTCGCCAACGAGCGGGAGCTGCCGATCCTCATCCACGCCGGCCGGGGGATCCCCGCGCTCGGCATCCACGCCGTGGAGCTCGCAGGCGCGTACCCCGGCACACGGTTCATCCTGGCCCACGCCGGCGTGTGCGACCTGTCGTGGATCTGGCGCGTCGCCGCCGACCACCCCAACCTCATGTTCGACACGGCGTGGTGGATGCCGGCCGACCTGCAGACGCTGTTCGCGCTGGTGCCCCCGGGCCAGATCCTCTTCGCCTCCGACGCGCCCTACGGGCACACGCTGATGTCGGCGGTCTTCCAGCTGCGCTCCGCGGTGCAGGTGGGGCTCTCCGCCGAGCAGATCCGCTCCATCACCTCCGGGCAGTCCCTGCGGATCGCCGCCGGCGAGCCGCTGCAGCCCGCCGGGCCCGCAGTCGGGGAGCGCGACCGTGCCTCGCACGTGCTGCTGGACCGCGTCGCCGAGTACGTGATGCTGGGGGCCATCGCCACGATGCGCGCCAATGATGGCGGGCCGGAGATGCTGGCGCTGGCGCGCATGGCGTGCGACGTGCCCGACGGCATCGATGACGCGCCGGTGTTCGCCGCGATCCGGTCCCTGCTGGACGCCTTTGACGAGCTCACCGCCGCCGAGCCCGACAACCGCCGCCGCCTGGCCTTCCTCATCCTCGCAGCCAACGTGGCGCGCACGCCGGACGTGCCGGTCCCGCCGGTCTAAGCCGCCGGCGGGCGTGCCCCGGGGTCGGCCTCAGGCGCGTTGCGCTCCCAGATGAGGCGCAGCCCGGTCAAGGTCAACAGGTCGTCGACCTCGTCGATGGTGGCGCGCGCGAACGGGACGACCACCTGGGCCAGGCCGCCGGTGGCGATCACCGGCGTGTCCTCGCCCAACTCCTGCCGCAGCCGCCCAACGATCCCCTCGACCTGCCCAGCGAACCCGTAGGCGATGCCGCTGCGGATGGCCTCGACGGTCGACTTGCCGATCAGGGCCCGCGGCTCCAAGAGCTCCACCTTGGGGAGCTTGGCCGCCCGCTCGTAGAGCGCGTCGAGCGAGATCTCCGCACCGGGGGTGATGATGCCGCCCAGGTACTCGCCGTAGTCCGAGACCGCGTCGTAGGTGATCGCGGTGCCGAAGTCCACGACGACGCAGGCGCGCCCAAACCGCGCGAAGGCCGCGATGGCGTTGACGAGGCGGTCGGCGCCAACCTCGCGCGGGTTGTCGATCCGGATCGGCATTCCGGTGCGGATCGCGGGCCCGACGTTGAGCATCTCGTGATTGAGGTACAGGCCCGACATCGCCGTCCACTCCTGCGAGAGCTGCGGCACGGTGGAGGAGACGATCGAGCGGTCGATGTCGGTGAAGCCCATTCCCCGCAGGCCGAGCAGGTTGGCCAGGACGGCGCCCAGCTCGTCGCGAGTCGACTCGCGCACGGTGGCAAAGCGCCAGTGCTGGGCGACGACGTCCTCGCCGTCGCGGTAGACGCCAAAGTGCGTCTGGGTGTTGCCGACGTCGACGACCAGGAGCATGGCGCCAATTACAGCAATGGCGGCGCGACGCGGCGGACCGCCTGGGTCCGATCCTCGCCCAGCTCGGCGAGGGTGTCGGCCAGCCGTTGCCCCGAGGGCAGGGTCAGGTCGGGATCGAGCTCGAGCAGGGGCACGAGCACGAAGCGGCGCGAGCCGGTCTCGGCGTGCGGGAGAGTCAGCCGCTCGGAGCTGTACTCGAGGGCGCCGAGCAGCAGGACGTCGACGTCGATCACCCGCGGGCCGTGGCGCGGGCCGCCGGCGGCGCGCCCCACTTCGCGCTCCACCACCTTGCAGGCGGCGAGGAGATCTTCGGGCCCGAGCGCGGTCTCGATCCGCACGCAGGCGTTGAGGAAGTCCGGCTGCTCGAGCACCAGGCCGACCGGCGCGGTCTCATACAACGACGAGGAGGCCAGCACCCGCACGCCGTGGGCCGGCAGCGCGGCGATGGCCGCCGCCAGGTGCGCGCTTCTGTCGCCGATGTTGGAGCCGAGGCCCAGGTATCCGGTGGCCGTCACGGAGCCGCGGGCGCGCCGCTCAGCCCTGGGCCTCGCGCCACACCTCGACCGACACCTCGGTCACGGGCAGCGCCAGCGGCGGCTCGGGCTTGGCGGCCTTGACCCACACGGCGTGGGCCTCGTACTGGTCCAGCAGCCGGTCGGCGATCGCCGCACACAGGCGCTCCAGCGTCTTGTAGGAGCGCTGCTGGGCCACCAGGTTGGCCATGTCGCACACCTGGCCGTAGTCGACGGTGTCCTCGATGCGATCGGTGAGGGTGGCGTCGCACTCGCCCACGTCGAGGCGGATGTCGAGCAACAGGCGCTGCCCCACTTCGCGCTCGGCCGCCGTCACCCCGACATGGGTGAACAGCGACAGGCCGGCGATCTCGATCGTGACTTCGGGCTCTCCGCCCTCGTCATCGTCGTCTACGTCGTCAACGTCCTCGTCGTACTCGTCGTCGGCGTCCTCGGCCATCGGCGTCGCACCGTAGCACCCGCGATGACCAGCGCGTCACGCACCGGCGCCACGTCGTGGACGCGAAAGACGCGCGCGCCCCGCTCGTAGGCCAGCACGTTGGTGGCGATCGTCGCCGCCAGCCGCTCATCGACGGAGCGACCGGTGATCCGCCCCAGGAACGACTTGCGGCTCGTGCCGATGACCAGCGGGCGCCCGATGGCGGCCAGCTCGTCCAGGCGCGCCAGCAGTTCGAGGTTGTGCGCGGCCGTCTTGCCGAAGCCGATCCCCGGATCGAGCAGGATCCGCTCCTCGGCGATCCCGGAGGCGACCGCGAAGGCCAGCCGTTCCTCCAGGAACGCCTTGACGTCGGAGACGACGTCCTCGTAGCGGGGGTCGTCCTGCATCGTCCGGGGCTCCCCGAGCATGTGCATGAGGCAGCACTGGACGCCCCGCCCCGCCACCAGTTCGGCCATCGCCGGGTCACCGCGCAACGCGGTCACGTCGTTGACGAGCGCGGCCCCCGCATCCAACGCCGCCCCGGCGACCGCGGCCTTGGAGGTATCGATCGAGATCTGCGCCGCCGCGCCTCGCTCGCGCAGCCCCTCGATCACCGGCAGCACACGATCGAGCTCGGCCACGGAGGCGACGGGCTGGGCCCCGGGACGCGTCGACTCGCCGCCGATGTCGAGGATCCCCGCGCCCTCCGCCTCGAGCTCGAGGCCATGGTCGATGGCGGCGCCGGCGTCGATGTACAGGCCCCCGTCCGAGAACGAGTCCGGCGTCACGTTGACGACGCCCATCACCGTGAAGTCGGTGGCAGACTCCGGTGTCACTCGCTACTCCTCGTCGGGCCAGCGGCCGGTCCGGTCGAAGTACTCGCGGGCCCGCTCCTCGGTCTCGCGGTCCTCATTGGACTGGATGCTGAGCCGGTACATCCAGTTGAGCATCCACACGATCAGCGCCACCAGCAGGAGCGAGACCCCGGCCGCCGACTCCAGTGAGCGGGTGCTGGCCAGGTTGGAGTAGCTGCCGTGCCCGATGACGATGAGCACGAGGCCCGCCACGACGATGCTCAGCGGCAGCCACACGCGGGTGGCTGAGAGCCAGAAGCGGCCCGATCGTGGTCGCCGATCGTCGGTCATGCCCGCCACGTTACCCCTCCGCGCGCGCCGGTCCCAGCGGCGCGCCGATCGTGACCAAGCCGTGAACTCAGAGCGGCCTGGTGAGACGGCCGCCCGCCGCGCGCGGTATACATCCGCCGCGATGCCGTCACAACCCTCCCCCTCCTCACCGCGCTCAGCCACCCTCACCCGCCGCTCGCTCCTGGGCGCAGCCGCCGGGGGGGCCGCCGCGCTCACCTACGGGGCCCTGCCGGCGTGGGCCAAGCCGGTGGCGCGCCTCGCCGGCGTGCGCCGCCCCGACACCCTCCCGTTCCCGCACATGCGCGCCGGGACCGAGAGCCTGCCCCAGATCAAGCACGTCGTGGTGCTGATGATGGAGAACCACTCCTTCGACAACCTGCTGGGGATGGTTCCCCACCGCGTTCCGGGCCGCGCGCACGTCGACGGCTTCACCCTGGCCCAGGGACAACCGGTGGAGGTCAATCTCGATACCGACGGCACCCGGGTGCTCGCGCGGCCGATGTCCTCGCCGTGCCAGCTCGTCGGCCACCCCGGCCAGAACTGGAACGCCTCGCACCTGTCCTGGGACGGCGGGCGCAACGACGGCTTCGTCAAGGCCTCGGGGCCGGTGGCAATGAGCTTCTGGGACAACACCGACCTGCCCTTCACCTATTCGCTGGTCAAGCACTTCCCGATGGGCAACCGCTACTTCTGCTCGGTCCTGGCCCAGACCTACCCCAACCGCCGCTACCTGTTCACCGGGACGTCGTCGGGGCTGGTGGCCACCAGCGCCCAGACGCTGCAGCTCAAGGCGGCCAACGGCACCATCTTCGACCGCCTCGACGCACACCACATCGAGTGGGCCAACTACTACCAGGAGGTGCCCAGCGCTCTCATCGTCCCGGGCTTCCTCACCAGTGCCCGCAAGAAGCGCGTCCAGAAGATCGACCACTTCTTCGCCCACGCGGCGGCGGGCAAGCTCCCCGCCTTCACCTTCCTGGACCCCGACTACAGCACGACCTCGGAGGAGAACCCCCAGGACGTGCAGGTCGGCGAGCGGTTCGTGGCCAAGGTGGTCAAGGCGCTGATGCACTCGCCGGCATGGGAGAGCACGGCGTTCTTCCTCACCTACGACGAGCACGGCGGCTACTACGACCACGTGCCGCCGCCGCGCGCGATCAAGCCCGACAACATCGCGCCCATCCCGGTGCCCGGCCAGCCTCCGCTGACGCCCGCGGCCTTTGACCGCTACGGGTTCCGGGTGCCGACGGTGGTGGTGTCCCCGTGGGCGCGGCGCAACTACATCTCCAACGTGGTCCAGGACCACACGTCGATCACCGCGTTCATCGAGCACAAGTGGAATCTGCCGGCGATGACGTTCCGCGATGCCAACGCTCACCCGATGACGGACTACTTCGACTTCACCGAGCCGGCGTTCGCCGAGCCGCCCAAGCTGGCGGCGGCGCCGGGCCTGGCTCACGGACTCGCGCAGTGCCAAGCCGCCGGTCTCAACCCGCCGTTGCCCTAGCCGCAACGGTGGTGGCGCTGGTCGTCGCCGGGGTTGCACCGACGGCACAGGCGCGCTCCGGCCGCCGCTCGGGCCCGCGCCCGGCGGCGGACCCGGTCCCGGTGCTGGCCATCGAGTTGCACGCACCGATGATGAGCTACCGCGCGTACGTGCGTCAGCTGCTGGGCACGCTCCAGATCCAGCTGGGGACGCTGAGCGCGCGGCTCGCCGCGGGCGACGTCGCCGGAGCTGAGTCGGCATGGGTGGCCGCTCACCTGTCGTGGCTGCGAATCGGCCAGGACGACGGCGCCTACGGCGCGTTCGGCGACATCGGCCGCCAGATCGACGGCACCGCCGCGGGGCTCGTGGACGGCACCGCCGACCCGGCGTTCACCGGCTTTCACAAGGTGGAGCTCGATCTGTGGACGCGCGGTGACCCCGGCGCCGCGACCGCCGACGCCGCGGTCCTGGCGCGGCTGGTGAGGCGGCTGGCCGCGCGCCCGCTCGCCGACGCCCTGCCGATGAACCCGACGGGCCTCTCCACCTGGACCCTGCGCGCCCACGAGATCCTCGAGGATGCCCTGCGCGACTCGCTCAGCGGCGATGACGAGTACGGGAGCGGGACCGCGCTGGCGTCGGTGACCGCAGACGTCGCCGCCACGGGCGAGATGCTCACGCTCCTGGCGCCGGCCCTCGACCCACGGGCGCCTCGCGTGGTGGGCCGGGCGCGCCGCCAGCTGGTGGCGGTGGACCGCGCCGTGCAGGCCACCCGTGTGGCCGGCGACTGGGTGGCCGTCGACCGCGTGCCACGGGCGTCGCGCCAGCGCGTCGATGCCGCCGTCGGCGGGGCGCTGGAGACCCTCGCCCCGATCCCCGACGTCCTTCACGTGCTGGGTGGCTCGTGAGCCTTGACCGCCGCCAGTTCCTGCGGCGCTCCGGGGCCGCGGCTCTCTCCGCCGGCGCGCTGGGCGCCGCGCCGGGCGCCGCCGACGCCGCCGACGCCGCGCGTGATCCGCTGGAGGCAGACGGCGCGCTCCAGCGCGACGTCGTGGGCGACCCCGCGGCGCGCCTGGCGGCCGTCCCCTTCCACGGCGAGCACCAGGCGGGCATCGTGTCGCGCCCTCCCCCGGCCGCTTGCTTTGCCTCCTTTGACGTGGTGGCCGGCGATCGCGTCGGGCTGCGGGAGCTGTTGCGCGCCCTGACCGTGCAGTCGCGGTTCCTGACCGCCGGCGGGGTGCCACCGGCGCTGGGGACGGGCGCGCCGCCGTCAGACAGCGGCACGCTGGGGCCGGTGGTCCCGGCCGACGGACTGACGGTGACCGTCGGGGTCGGCAGCACCCTGTTTGACGACCGCTACGGCCTGGCCGCCCATCGCCCCCGCCACCTCACGCCGATGCGGTCGTTCCCCAACGACGACCTGGACCCGGCCCAGACCGGCGGCGACCTGCTGCTGCAGATCTGCGCCGGCAGCGCCGACACCGCCATCCACGCCCTGCGCCAGATCGTCAAGCACACCCGGGGCGCGATGCAGCTCCGCTGGCGCCTGGACGGGTTCGTGTCCCCACCGCGGCCGGTCGGCGTGCCGCGCAACCACCTCGGCTTCAAGGACGGGATCGCCAACCCTGACGTCGCCGACGCTGACGTCGCGCGCAAGCTGTTGTGGGTCACCCGGGGCATCGGGGAGCCGGCCTGGGCGGTCGGCGGCAGCTATCACGTGTGCCGCATCATCAAGATGCTCATCGAGTTCTGGGACCGCGTCTCGCTCACCGAGCAGCAGCAGATGATCGGGCGCTTCCGCGATACCGGGGCGCCGCTGGACGGGCGCGCCGAGACCGACATCCCTGATTTCCACGCCGACCCTCGTGGCCGGCGCATCCCATTGAGCGCCCACATCCGCCTGGCCAACCCGCGCACCCACGCCACCGAGCACAGCCGGATCCTGCGCCGTGGCTACAACTACGACCGCGGGGTCGACCTCAACGGCAACCTCGACATGGGCCTCGTCTTCAACGCCTTCCAGCAGAACCTCCGCCGCCAGTTCGAGGCCGTCCAGGAGCGGCTGATCGGCGAGCCCATGGTGGACTACGTCACGCCGGTGGGCGGCGGGTACTTCTTCGCGCTCCCAGGCGTGCGGGACCGCTCCGACTGGTACGGGCGGGGTCTGCTCAGCGCCTGAGCCGTCGGGGTCAGGCGAGCTTGAGGAAGTGGCGCAGGTCGCGGAGGATCCCCGGCAGGTCGTGCTCGACGCGAAAGTCGGTGAAGCGCAGCGGGGTGATCTCCTGGCGCAGGAGGAAGGCGTCCTTGATGCGGTCGCGCTCCATGGCGTTGGCGGCGACGTGGTACGGGCGGCCGTCCAGTTCGACGGCGAGGTCGTGCTGGGGCCAGAACCGGTCGATCTCCCACACGTCAACGTAGATGTTGCGCTGGGGGTCCGGGATCTCGGGGTGCTGAGCCAGCAGCCGGTCAAAGGCCCGCTCCAGCTCTGACTTGCTGCTCGCGGTGCGCCGGTAGACGGCCAGGACGGCCGTGAGCTTGGCCATCCCGGGATACCGCTCGTGCCGGGCCAGCGCCTGCTCCACGGTGGCACGCCCGTCGCGGGCGTCGGGCCGGAGCAGCCGCTTTTGCACGGCCATGGTGACGAGGCGCTCCAGCTCCGCCGGCTTCTCCCGGGCAGCGAGCTCGATCAGCATGCGGGGCACCGAGCTCACCCTGAGGTCGCCGTGGGTGCGGACGTCGGCGGGGTGCGGCTCGCTCCGCGTGCGATGGACGACCAGGCCATCGCGCGTCCGGCCTCCCGTTCCGGGGAGCGTCACCTCGATCTCGTGGAGGTTGATGCTCCGGAGCCCGAAGACCGCCGCGGCGCTCCTATGGCTGAGAAACGCACGCGAGCCAAGGCTCAACAGGGCAGCGAAGAGGTGCGCACGGTCATTCAGACGTGCGTGGCCGACCGCGAAGACGTTGTGGTGCAGCCGGTGCAGCCAGCCCTCACTGACCATGCGAAGGATCTGGTTTTCGGTGAGTCCGAGGTCCAGGAGTTGAGCGCGCGACACCGCGCCGCCCTGTCGGCCGGCGAGCCCGGCTAACTGTTGCTGACGTGGATGGTAAATCCCTGCACTACGCCCGGATTTACCATCCACGTCCGCCATCAGCCCACAGTGGCAGCCAAAACCGCCCCCGTGGGAACCTGTCACAGAAGAGTTACAGCAGCAGCTACTCGGCGGCGCCGCCGGCCAACCCGGGCCGGGGCAGCGGGCGCGGGGCCTCGGGGCGAGCGCGCTCGGCGGTGGTGCCGGTCACCGAGGGGATCTCGGGCGGCACAGGTGCCTCGGATCCGAACACGGCCTCCTCGGACTGACCCTCCAGCAGCGACTCGAACTGGACCTTCTCGATCGTCTCGCGCTTGATGAGGATCTCCGAGAGCTTCTCCAACTCGGGACGCTTCTCGTTGAGGATGCTCTTGGCCTGCACATGCGCCATCTCGACGATGCGCCGGATCTCGTCGTCGATCTCGCGGGCGATCTCGTCGGAGTAGTCGGGCTCGGAGGAGAACTCGCGGCCCAGGAACGGCATCCCGTGGTCGTGGCCGAACACCCGGGGGCCGAGCTTCTCGGACATCCCGAAGCGCATCACCATCTGCTTGGCCGTCGCAGTGACCTTCTCGATGTCGTTGGACGCGCCGGTGGTGATCTCTTCGAAGCAGATCTCCTCGGCGGCGCGGCCTCCCAGCGTCATCGCCATCTGGTCCTGCAGTTCGGCACGCGTGGTGAGGAACTTGTCCTCGCCCGGCAGCGAGATGGTGTAGCCCAGGGCCTGGCCGCGCGAGATCACGCTGATCTTGTGGATCGGATCGGAGTTGGGCAGGAAGTGCCCCACGATCGCATGGCCCATCTCGTGGTAGGCCGTGATCTTGCGCTCCTTGTTGCTCATCACCCGGGTCTTCTTCTCCGGGCCGGCGATCACGCGCATGATCCCCTCTTCCAGCTCGATCTGGGTGATCTCGCGCTTGCCGTTACGAGCGGCGAGCAGGGCAGCCTCGTTGACCAGGTTGGACAGGTCGGCGCCGGTGAAGCCGGGGGTCTGGCCGGCCAACGCGTCGACGTCGATCTCGCGCGCCAGCGGCTTGCCCCGGGTGTGGACCTCGAGGATCTTCTTGCGGCCGAGGCGGTCGGGACGGTCGACCACGATCTGGCGGTCGAAGCGACCCGGGCGCAGCAGCGCCGGGTCAAGGATGTCGGGACGGTTGGTGGCGGCGATGAGGATGATGTTGTCCTT
The DNA here is from genome assembly GCA_963758035.1 of uncultured Actinomycetota bacterium. Classification (GTDB taxonomy): domain Bacteria; phylum Actinomycetota; class Thermoleophilia; order Solirubrobacterales; family Solirubrobacteraceae; genus Palsa-465. The sequence goes on along the minus strand of CAVWTW010000006.1, from coordinate 212,106 downwards.
CATCTCGAAGCCGTCCATCTCCACCAGCAACTGGTTGAGGGTCTGCTCGCGCTCGTCGTGACCGCCGCCCAGGCCGGCGCCGCGGTGGCGCCCGACGGCGTCGATCTCGTCCATGAAGATGATGCAGGGGGAGTTCTGCTTGGCCTGCTCGAACAGGTCGCGGACGCGGGAGGCGCCGACGCCGACGAACATCTCGACGAAGTCAGAGCCCGAGATCGAGAAGAAGGGCACGCCGGCCTCGCCGGCCACGGCGCGGGCCAGGAGGGTCTTGCCGGTGCCCGGGGGGCCATAGAGAAGGACGCCCTTGGGAATCCGGGCGCCGAGAGCCTGGAACTTCTTGGGGTTCTCCAGGAACTCCTTGATCTCGTGCAACTCCTCAACGGCTTCGTCGACCCCCGCGACGTCCCTGAACGTGATCTTGGGCGAGTCGACCGACATGCGCTTGGCGCGCGACTTGCCGAACGACATCACCTTGGAGCCGCCGCCCTGCACCTGGTTCATGAGGAAGATCCAGAACCCGATGAAGATGATGAAGGGCAGGATGTAGGTCAGGAGCGAGAGCCAGCCGTTGGAGGACTTGCTCTCGACGTTGAAGTTCGACTCGGGCGAGATGTCCTTGGACGCCTGGTCGATCAGCTGCGGGGCGTAGGAGTCGGGATAGCCGACGGAGTACTTCTGGCCGTTGGCCAGCGTGACGTTCGCGCTGTTGGACTTCTGGTCGAGCGAGAGGTTCTTGACCTGGTGGCTGTCGAGCTGGCTGAGCAGGTTGCCGAACGAGTAGTTCGGCCCGTGGTTCGAGCTCCCGATCAGCTTCTGGGCGAAGAACGCCAAGACGACGACGATCAGGATCGGGAAGGCGGCGCTCTTGAAAAACCGGCTCATGAATGAAATCCCTGCGTTGCCCGGGTACTACCAACGACGGCGTGGATACCTTGGGTCAGCAAGCGTAGCACCTGTGTTTGGCATGGAAACCACCTTCCGGGCCCTGCAGAATCGCCTGCAATCTCGCTCAGACGTTCAACGCGGCGACGTAGGGAAGGTTGCGGTAGCGCTCGGCGTGATCGAGGCCGTAGCCGATGGCGAACCGGTCGGGGATCTCAAAGCCGACGTAGCGCGTGCGCAGGTCCACCTTGCGCCGGGCGGGCTTGGTCAACAGGGCGCACACCTCCAGCGACGCCGGATTGCGCCCGGCCAGGTTGCGCAGGAGGTACTGCAGGGTGAGGCCGGAGTCGACGATGTCCTCCACGATCAGCACGTCGCGACCTTCGATGGCGGCATCCAGATCCTTGAGGATCCGCACGACGCCGGAGGTCTTGGTGGCCGAGCCGTAGGAGGCCACCGCCATGAAGTCCACCTCGACGGGGATGTCGAGGTGGCGCATCAGGTCCGAGAGGAAGAACACCGCACCCTTGAGAACGCCGATGAGAAGCAGGTTCTTGCCCGCGTAGTCACGGGAGACCTCCTCACCGAGCTCGCGCACCCTGCGGCTGAGATCCTCGGACGGCACGAGGATCTCCCCGATCGCTGGATCGTCGGTCACGAGGGGGATATTAGGGTTCACGGCCGAGCAAGGGGCGGGCGCCGACGAGTGACTGGGCGTGGCTGACGTGGCCGGCTCGGCGCGAGCCTACTGGCGGTAAGTGAGGACGAGCCGGGCGCGTCAGGCGCGTCCAGACGCCGTCGGAGCCGTCACTTGCGAGGTCGCGAGCCCTTAGGTGGGGGCTTCGCCCCTTGGTTTTTCGTCGCCGTCAGACCGGCCGCGCCGGCGCACGCCCTCGGGCGTGCGCGCGAGCGTGAGCACCCCGTCACGGGCGGTCGCCCGGACCCCGGAGGGCAGGTCCAGCGCCGAGGTGCCATGCGTCGGCATCGCCGCCACCTCCTCGGCGCGACGGGCGACTCCGGCGGCCGGCCGGCCGGCGGCGGCGTCGGCCAGACGCTGCACGACGAGGCGGCGCAGCGCCGGGGGCAAATCGCGCAGGCGGTCCAGGGTGATCTCCTCGCGGCCGGCGAGCGTCGAGGAGACGAGCTCGTCGAGCACCGCGGCCTCGGCGCGGAGGATCTCCGCCAGTGCCAGCACGTTGTCCTGCGCGGCGGGATGGACCCGCTCGAGCGCCGGGACGAGCTCACGGCGGATGCGGTTGCGTGCGTAGGCGTCGGTGTCGTTGGTCGGGTCATCGCGCCAGCTCAAACCCTGCGCGGTGCAGTAGGCGCCTGTCTGCTCGCGCGTGAACCCCAGGAGCGGGCGCACCAGCGCGCCGTCGCGAGCCGGCATCCCGAGGACCGCGCGGCGGCTGGGCGAGGACGCCAGCCGATAGAGGATCGTCTCCACCTGGTCAGAGCGCGTGTGACCCACGGCGACATCCGCGTCCCGAGCCACCGCCAGGTCGGCGGCCGCGCGGTAGCGCTCGTCGCGGGCCCACGCCTGGAGGTTGCCGCCCTCCCCGGGCCGCACAGGGCGGCGGACGTCGAGCTGAATCCCCAGACGCTCGCAGAGGGCGGCGCAGTGGCGCTCGTCAGCGTCGGCACCGGCGCGCAGCCCGTAGTTGACGTGCAGGGCGCTCACCGCCGGCGGACCCGCGATCCGCGCGGCGAGATCGAGCAGGCAGGTGGAGTCGCGCCCGCCCGAGTACATGACCACCACGGGACGGCCGTCGGCGAGCAGGCCCTGGGCCCGGACCACGTCCGCGAGTTCGGTCAACCGTCCTGCTCCTGACGCGGGCGCGCCACGAACACCTCGGTGGACTCGCTGAAGCCCTTGAGGGTGACCTCGCCGATGCGCTCGAACTCGAGATGACCGCCGCCCACCCGGGCCACCTCGACGACCGGGCGGGTGACGAGCACCTCGCCTCCGGCCGAGCGCGCCGACACGCGGCTGGCGATGTTGATGTCGCGCCCGTAGTAGTCGCCGTCGCGAAACAGGGCGACGCCGTAGTGCACGGCGATCCGCGGCAGCGGGCGCTCGGTCTGCATCTCCTGGAAGCCGACCGCCCAGTCGGTGAGGGCGGCGGCGTCGGATCCGATGATCATCACCTCGTCCCCGATCGTCTTGATGATCCGCGCCTCATCGGGGAGTGTGACCTCGACGGCCTCCACGAACCGCTCGACGGCGTCGACGGCCGAGAGCTCGCCCTCCTCCTCGGTCATACGCGTGTACCCGGTGAGGTCGGCGAACGCGATCGCCACCCGCATCCGGCCCAGGTCCACGGCGGTGCCGTCGAGGTCTGACTCCATGTGCCCGATGACGTCCTGCTCGACGAAGAACTGCAGATAGTGCTGATGGATCTGGTCCAGGATCGGCCCGGCCAGCGGCAGCACCTGGCGGCTCATCAACTGCATCTGCTCCGCCGTCTCCACCCCGGTCGCGCCCGACCGCATGAGCGGCTCGTGGACGTAGAGGTGAAACAGCCGGACCTCGGCGTCGGCGATGCGCGCGATCGCCTGACCGTAGACGCGCACCAGCTGGAGCAGGGCCGCCAGCGGGAAGCCCGCGTCCAGGACGGCGGCGACATAGCGCAGCAGCTGGAGCTCGTCCTCGGACACCGCGTCCGCGGGCTCCCGGTTGATGCCCAGGCCGGCCATCAGCCGCTTGACCAGCCCCTCGTCGATCCCCGTCTCACGGGCGGCGTCCTTGAGCGAGTAGTGCGTGAGCTCGGTCGGGAACAGCTCCTCCAGGAAGCCGAAGGCGAGGCGGCCCTCCTCGGTGGCGGTCCGGATGTCCTTGAGCGAGTGGCCGCGTTCGCGCATCCTGGCCACGACGCGCGCCTGGCCGATGGCGGCCGGGCTCCACTCGCCCTCGTACTGGGGGATCAGCCCCTGCCGGATCCAGCGGCGCAGCGTCGCCGCAGTGACGCCCACCCGTTCCGCGGCCTCGGTCAAGGCCACGACGCGCCTCCGCTCGGGACCGGGGGACGTGGCCATGCGCGAAGACACAACGCAAGCTGGCGACGGGGTCTCGGTGAGTGCCTGGCCCCGCCGCCCGCGGGCATCACGGCCCGCTGCGTCGGCCGTTGGCGCTCGTCACGTTTCCGGCGGCGCCTCGCGAACCCGCCAAAGGCGGGGATCACGCTCCGGCCTGTTGCCTTGCGTTGTGCTTGAGGTCTACTCGCCATCGCGCCGTCTGTCAATCGCCGGGGCCGGAAAATGGGCACCTCCCGTGAACAAACCGCACCGTTGTCAGAGGCGGGCGTCGGCTCCTGGTCAGAGCTCGAGATGGGGATAGTCGTCGGCGATCATCCGGCGGTAGCGCTCATACAGGGGCTTGGTGATGGGGATGAGCGCGAGCGCCGCCTTGACGTCCCCGCCGGCCTTGATGCGCCGCCGAGCGATCGCGATGGCCACGTTCTCCTTGCCCTGGAAGTAGCGGTTGGCGGTCTCCGAGCTCATCGCCATCCGCACCTTGGGCTCCCAGTCGATCTCGTCAGACCACTCCCAGGCCAGATTGGGCTCATCCGCCCCGCCCGCGCGAATGTTGACCACGAGGTCGAAATCGGTGAACTCGAAGCGCTGGGGGGTGTCGGCGTCACGCAGCTTGGGGCCCATGTCCGGGTCGTCGCTCATGAGCGCGAACGTGCGGTCCATGACCTCCCGCAACTCCTTGGATGAGGTGAACTCCGCCACGCGGGCGGAGTGTATGGCCCGGCGTGCACCCTCGTAAGCTGCCGGGCCCGTGACCACCATCCACGTCCTGCCGACCGCGCCGCTGGCCGAGCGCGTGCTCCTCCCCGGGGACCCCGGCCGGGCGCTCCTGCTCGCCCAGGCGCTGCTCGCCGAGCCCAAGATGTTCAATCACCACCGCGGCCTGTGGGGCTACACCGGCGAGGCCCGCGACGGCGTGGCGCTCACCATCCAGAGCACCGGCATGGGTGGCCCGAGCGCCGCGATCGTCATCGCCGAGCTGGCGGACCTGGGGGCGCGGACGCTGCTACGGGTCGGAACCTGCGGCGCCCTGGACGCGTCGCTCGAGCTGGGCGAACTGCTGGTGGCCACCGAAGCGCTCACCGCCGACGGAACCAGCCGGGCCCTCGGCGCCGGTGACCGCGTCGCCGGCGACGCCGAGTTGCTGGAGCGGCTCCTGGACGCCGCCGGGCCGGAGGGGCGCCACGGCCCGGTCGTGAGCAGCGACCTGTTCTACGACGGCCCCGAGGACGCCGCGGAGCGGTGGCGCGGGCAGGGCGCCCTGGCCGTGGAGATGGAGACCGCGACCCTGTTTGCGCTCGCGGGCCGGCGAGGACTGCGTGCAGGCTGCGCGCTGATCGTGTCCGACACCGTGCTGCCGGTGCCGCGGCGAATCGACGCCGAGGCGCTACACGACGCCGAGCGGCGGCTCGGCGAACTGGCCGTGGCGGCGCTGAGCGCCTAGGGCGCCGGCGGAGGCGCGGAGGCCTCCTCCATCCGCTCGAGCGCGGCCTCGATCCGGGTGAGACGCTGCTCCAGTGCTCCGCCACCATCGGCGCGACCGAGGCGCTCATCGAGGCGGTCCAGCGCGTCCTCGATGCCCTCCAGGCGCTGCGAGACGCTGCGGACCCGTCGGGTGAGGCGCTCGAGGTCGCTGGCCGAGGGGAGGTTGAGGGCGCCCATCGCCATCTCCTGCGCGCGCATCGCGCGCTCGCGTGTCTCAAAGGCCCGCGACAGCGCGCCGGAGACCACCGGATTCTCCAGGAGCTCCTGGGCGACTCGGCCGATCGCCTCCTCGCCCTGCCGGGTGACTCGCCCCTTGAGGCTCTTCTCATCGCTCATGGGCTTGGACTGTAGCTTGCTGGGGTAGACCCGGGGGGATGGAATCGCCGTACTCGAGAGTAACCCTCACGGTGAGGTAGAGGTTGATAGTCAGATCCGCGGAGGTTCACGCGCGGGAGAACAACAGAACGCGCCAGCCGCCTTCGCAACTTCTTCATCTCTCGTGCATTCGAAAAGCTAGATTGCGGCGGAGCACGGTTCCGCGTTGCATCGCTCCGGACCAGCCAGTAGCGTCCATGACAGACGACGTCGGTTTTCCCCGTTATTTCATTGGAGTGCGCACCAACGTGATGGTCCGAGAGGCGCGGCCACGATGAAAGGCCGCCAGCTGCTTGCAGTGCTCGCCGCCGCCATGGCGGCTTTCCTCGCCATGGCGATGGGCGCGATCTCGACCGCCTCCGCCGACGACTGCACGGTCACGGTGACCCTCGTCAGCGGCCAGATCCTCGTCTTCCACGTCAACGTCGCGCCCGGGACACCGATCTCCGCCATGGGCCTGCCGATCACCGGGCCGGTTGCCTCCGAGAGCGAGCAGTGCGCGCCGGCGACCTCCACGGCGCCCGCGGTGTCGGTGACGACCACCACCACCACGACGAGCCCGACGAGCAGCTCGACGACGCCGACCAGCTCGACCACCACGTCACATCCCGGCACAACCTCAACCTCAACCTCAACCTTCACCCTCACGCCATGGCGCGGGCTCGTCGTCGAGCACCACCACGAGCTCGTCGAGCACCACCCCGGTGCCGACCGGCACCAGCCAGGGTGAGGCGCCCTCGTCCAGCGGCGGCGCGAAGAAGCCTCATCACGCCAAGAAGAAGGTCAAGAAGAAGGTCAAGAAGGCCAAGAAGGCCAAGAAGGCCAAGCGGACCAAGAACCTGCCCACCGGCAAGGGCGTGCCGGCGGCCACAAATCCCACGTTCTCGCTGTCGCTGCCCGGCCCGGCCCCGATCGGCGTGCCCAACTTCTTCATCGACTCCTTCCGGATCCCGCCGTTCCTCATCCCCATCTACCAGGCCGCCGGCATCGAGTACCAGGTGCCGTGGCAGGTGCTGGCCGGGATCAACGAGATCGAGACCGACTATGGGCGCAACCTGTCGGTGTCATCGGCCGGCGCAGTGGGCTGGATGCAGTTCCTCCCCTCCACGTGGAAGGAATGGGGCGTCGACGCCAACGGCGACGGCGTGGCCGACCCCTACAACCCGGTGGACGCCATCTTCACCGCGGCGCGCTACCTGCACGCCGCCGGCGCCTCGAGCAACCTCTCCAGGGCGATCCTCGCCTACAACCACGCCGGCTGGTACGTCGAGTCGGTGCTGCTGCGCGCCAAGCTGATCGGCGGCATCCCCTCCCAGCTCATCGGCGCGCTGACCGGCCTGGTCGAGGGCCACTTCCCGGTCGCGGCACCGGCCAAGTACGCGGACTCGTCGGTGATCAAGCTGGCCAAGCACAAGATCAAGGGCACCAACGCCGCCATCGCGATCAACTCCAACCCCAACGCCAAGGGCACGTCGATCTTCGCCAAGAAGGGCTCGCCGGTGATCGCGGTCAACGACGGCAAGATCGTCGGCGTCGGCACCTCGCCGCAACTGGGCCGCTACGTGAAGCTCCAGGACGCGACCGGCAACATCTACACCTACGCGCATCTGGGGACCGTCTCCAAGAGCTACCCGGTGCCCAAGCCGGTCAAGTTCTCCTCCAAGCAGATCATCAAGGAGTTCTCGGTCCCGGCGTCCAAGGCGCCGACGTCCGCGGCCTCGGCCGGGTCGCAGGTCCTGCCCAAGGCGGCGACCACCGTGAGCAAGGCCGCGATCAAGCCGTCGACCTCGACGCCCTCCATCACCGGGCCCGCGTCGGCCGGCACTCAGACCACCGGCCGTGCGGCGAAGTCGCGCAGCGCCGCGGGGGCGACGCCCGGGGACAAGACCGCCTCGTCAGCCGCCGGCGCCGCCCAGAGCGCCGCCTCCGGGGCGCAGGGCGCCGCCGCCACGGTCACGGCGCCGATGGTCAAGGAGCGGCTCTTCGCCAACCCGAACCGTCCGGCGTCCTACGCCGCCGGCGGCAACCTCCAGCTCAAGAACACCCAGGACATCACCAACTTCCGCAACTACTTCTCGGACACGCTGCATCTGGGCAAGAACCAGTACACGCTCAAGTCGCTCAAGAAGGGCGCGATCGTCGTCGCCGGCACCATCCTCGGCCGCATCGGCGGCCCCTCCCAGGGTGTCTCCCCGCACCTGTACTTCATGATCCAGCCGGCGGGCAAGAAGGCCCCGTACATCGACCCCAAGCCGATCCTCGACGGCTGGAAGCTGCTGGAGGCCACCGCCGTCTACCGCGCCGCGGGCGTCGATCCGTTCTTCGGCCCCGGCGCCAAGAACCCCAGCGTCGGTCAGGTGCTGCTCATGTCCAAGCAGCAGCTGACCACCCGCGTGCTCGCCGACCCGCACGTCCAGATCTATGCCTGCGGCCGTCGCGACGTCGAGGCCGGCCTCATCGACCGGCGCGTGCTGGCCGTGATCGAGTTCCTCTCGGCCTCCGGGCTTGACCCCGACGTCTCGGGGCTGGAGTGCGGACATAGCGCGAACGGGGCGACCGGCACCGACGCCGCGGGGGCCACCGGAGCCAGCGTCGACATCACCAAGATCAACGGGATTCCCATCCTGGGCCATCAGCAGCCGGGCTCCATCGCCGACATGACGATCCGCCGGCTCCTCACGCTGCAGGGCTCGATGCGCCCCAATCAGATCGTCTCCGACATCTCCTACAAGGCCCAGCCCAACACGCTGGCGTTGCCTGACCACAAGAACCGCATCCAGATCACGTACACGCCGGCCTTCGGGACCAACAACAAGCTCACCAAGCAGATCGCGAGCATCCTGCAGCCGGGTCAGTGGATCCAGCTGATCAACCGCATCAGCCAGATTCCCGAGCCGGTCGTCCCGATCTCCCCCAGCAAGTACGCGATTCAGGAAAAGACCAAGTAGCGGTCGCGCCTGTCGCGCCGACGTGATATGCCGCGCCGGTGAGCGCGCCCTCCGCCCTGTTTCGCTTCGTCCAGGTCGAACTGCCCTGGCCGCTTGGCCCACCCGACGGGCGCTATCTCGTGCGGGCCGAGGAACCACTCCCCACCCACCCCTCCACCCACCCGGAGGCCGCGCCCACCCACGTATTGGTGTTCGCCACCCTCGGGGCCCCGGAGCGCCGTCGCCTGGCCGGCCGGCGCCGGCAGCGCGACGCGGAGCCCGAGCCTGAGCCCGCCGCGGTCGCCACCGGCCGGGCCACCGTCATCGACGTCGGAGCACCCCTCACACAGGTAGAGGCCCAGGCCTGGCTGGCCGGCGCCGGCGAGGACGACCTCGGGGCCGGGCTGGCCGTCCTCAACCGGGCGCTGCACGCCTTTCGCATCATCACCACCGATCCGTACCTGTGGCCGGTGGGCCGCACGCAGGCCCTCGTCGCCCGGCTGGGCTTCGGCGCCGGCGAGGAGGTCGCCGAGGGCCGGTGGACCGCCGCCAAGGAGCTCACCGTGCCCGAGGGGCGGCGCCGGCGCTCCCGCATCCTTGCGCCGCAGGCGCGGCTGGCCGCGCTGCTCGGCGCTCGCGAGGCCGCTCTGGCGTCCGAGGAGCTGACGTTGCGGGCGCGGTCAGACGTCGACCTGGGACGGCCGCGCGAGGCGGCGCTGCAGCTGCTGGTGGCGCTCGACGCCGCGGTCGCCGAGCTCGCCGCCGATCCGCTCGCCGGAGTGTTGGCCGAGCGGCTGAGCGAGCTGCGGGGTCAGCGCGAGCCGGTCGCCGCGGCCGCACAGGCGGCGCTGTCAGGCCCGCTGAGCGCCGAGCACGTGATGGCGGTGCAGTTCGCGCTGAGCCGGGTGGAGGCCGCGCTCCGAGCCCGGGCGGCGGCCGCCGCGGGGTAGCGCGCCCTCGCCGCACGCCCTACACCCGCCCCAGGGCCCCCGCGATCGCCTCCAGCTCCTCCTCCACGTCTCCACGGCAACGGCCCGCCGCCCGGTCGTCGTAGGGCGTCGAGCCCTGGGTGATGACGGCGATCTTCCCCCCGGCGTCGAGGGTCATCTGGGGCAGCTGGGCCACCGGGTAGACCTCGAGCGACGAGCCGATGCAGAGCATCAGGTCCGCGGCCGTCGCGAACTGCTCGGCGCGGGTCAGCGCGGCGACGGGCAGGTACTCGCCGAACAGGACGACGTCGGGTTTGAGCGGTTGGCCGCAGTCACACCGCGGGATCCCCGCCCCGTCGCTGCCCTGGCGCGAGCGCACCTCGGCCAGCGGGTAGCGGGCGCGGCACCGCTGGCAGGAGGAGTGCTCGATCGAACCGTGGACCTCGACGACGTCGCGGCTGCCGGCCTTGGCGTGCAGGCGGTCGATGTTCTGGGTGATCACCGCGCCCACCAGGCCGGCGTCCTCGAGCCGGGCCAGGGCCCGATGCGCTCCGTTGGGCTCCTTGTCCTCGAGCGTCTGAAAGCGGTCGCCGTAGAAGTGCCAGAAGCGCTCGGGATCCCGCCGGAACACGTCGATGTGCGCCACCTCCATCGGGTCCACCCCCGTCCACAGCCCGGTCCCCGGCGACCGGAAGTCCGGGATCCCCGACGGGACCGAGATGCCCGCGCCGGTCAGCGCCACCACCGAGCCGGCCTCCCGGATCAGCTCGGCGACGCGCGCCGCGCTCACGGGCGGGCGGGTTTACGATTCCAGCGCGGGGCGCGCTTGCCCAGGAACGCGGCGACGCCCTCGCGGCCGTCCTCGGAGGTGAAGGCGGTGACGAAGGCGTCCTTCTCGGCGGCGATGCCGGCGCTCAGGTCATCCGCGCCCGAGACGCGCTTGATCTCCCCCACCGCGAGCGGCGCCTGTCCGGCGAGGTTGCGCGCCCACGCCAGCGCGGTGTCCAGGAGCTCGTGGTCGGGCACCACCCGGTTCACGAGCCCGTATTCGAGGGCCTCGGCGGCGCCGATGGCGTCGCCGACGAGATTGAGCTCGAGCGCGCGGGCGCGGCCGATCAGGCGCGGGAGCCGCTGGGTGCCACCGAAGCCGGGGATGATCCCAAGGTTGATCTCGGGCTGGCCGAAGCTCGCCGAATCGGCGGCTATGCGCAGGTCACAGGCCATCGCCAGCTCGCAGCCTCCGCCCAGCGCGGCGGCGTTGACCGCGGCGATCGTCACCACGGGCCCGGCCGCGAAGGCTCCGAACAACCCATGCGCGCTGTCCACCAGGTCCCGGCAGGTCGTGGCGTCGAGGCGCTGAAACGCCTTGATGTCGGCCCCGGCGCAGAACAGCATCGGGTTGGCGGAGGCGAACACGACCGCCCGGACCGTCTCTGACCCGGTGACGTGGCGCCACAGCTCGCCCATCGCGTCCAGCACCTCGGGGGCCAGCGAGTTGGCCGGTGGGCGGTCCAGCCACGCGATGGCGACGTCACCGCGGGACTCGAGCTTGACGGGCCGCTCCTCCCAACCGGCGTCGGGACGCGGATAGGGAAAGAAGCCCTGGCCCGTCGCGACGCCGAGCCGCCCCTGGGCCACCATCCGCCGCAGGATCGTGGGCGGCGCAAAGGCCTCTCCCCACTCCTGGGCGGCGCGCTCCAGCCGGCTCACCATCGCGTCCAGTCCCGCCTGGTCGGCGGAGGCGAGCGGCGGCGCGCCGCCGGCGCCCGCCATCATGCCGAAGTCGATGTCGCGGGCCGACGCCACCCCGTCCTGAAGGATGAGGCACGCCTCGACGAAGGCCTTGAGCGCGTAGCGCTCGAGCAGGGCGCCGGCGTCGGGCTCAGCGCTCGTGCTCATAGAACCCCCGCCCGGATTTGGCGCCCATCCGCCCGGCCTGGACGTGGGCGCGCATGGCCCCGTGCACGTGGAAGCGGTCGCCGTAGGACTCGCGCATGTGCTCGGCGACGGCGACGACGGTGTCCAGGCCGAGCAGGTCGGCGATGTAGAACGGGCCCCGCTGCGACGGCGATGCCTCGCCGATCAGGCGATCGAACGCCTCCAGGTCGGCGCCGCTCTCCTCCTGGGCGCGCCACAGCTCCGAGACGGCCGCATTGAGGATCCGGTTGACGACAAAGCCCGGCGTGTCGGCACAGCGGATCGGCGCCTTGCGGATCGCCTGGGCGAAGGTGGCCGTCGCCTGGGCGGTCTCGGTGGAGGTGTCCTCCCCCTCGACCACCTCGACCGCACGGCTGACCGACACCGGGAAGAAGAAGTGCAGGCCCACCACCTTGTCGGGGCGGATCGTGGCCTGGCCGATCTCGGTGATCGAGAGCGCGGAGGTGTTGGAGGCGAGGATGGCGTGGCCGGGCGTGACCTCGTCGAGCTCGGAGAACACGGCGTGCTTGAGCTCCATCCGCTCGGGGACGGCCTCGATCACCAGGTCGACGTCGCCGAAGCGCTCGTAGTCGGTGGCAGGGGTGATCAGTTGTGCGCGGCGCTCGAGCTCGGCCGGCTCGAGCTTGCCCGCGTCGACCTGCGCCTGCCACAGTGATCGGGCCCGCTCCACGGCGCCCTGCACCGTGTCCTTCTCCGTGTCCTTGAGGACGACGGGGATGCCGGCCGAGGCGATGATGTGGGCGATATCGGCGCCCATCGTCCCGGCTCCGACGACCGCGGCCTTGAAGACGAACATGCCGCGCGGACCGTACCGGATCGCCACCTCCGGCCACAAAAACGGCCGTTTGTTAACCAGCCGCGGAGAAATCCGTCAACGAGCCTTGACAACCTCGCGGGGGATGTCACAGACTCCTGGGACAGGGAGCCGCGCCGGGAGCGCGGCCAAGGTCATTTGTTGCCGCATTCGTTTCTCTAGGGAGGGGATGGACGTATGAGCTCTGGCTCTCGGTTCCGGCTGATCGCACTGCTGGCGATCGCCGTGTTGGTTCCGCTGACCGCCACCGGCATCGCGCTGGCGGCCCATAGCGCGCACGCGCACAAGCGCGTCGTCAGTCACGGGAAGCGGTCACGGCTGAGCGCGGCACAGGTCAAGCGCCTGTCGGCCGAGGCCAACAAGCGGACCATCATCATCTTCAAGAACCAGCTGGGACGGCTGCCCGCCACGCGGTCCAACGTCCGCGCGCGGGTCACCGCGGCCCAGGCCGCCCAGGCCGGCGTCCATGCCGAGCTGACGCAGCTGCACGCCAGGAACGTGCGGAGCTTCTCCATCATCGACGCCATGTCGGCGACGGTCTCCTCGGCCGAGGTCACGCGCCTGCGGGCCAACCCCGCCGTCCAGGCCGTCGAGCCCGATACGCTGCGGCACTTCGCCTCGCTGGGCTCGGGCCCCGGCCCCGCGCTGGGCGCGATGGCCGGCAAGAGCGCACACGCCACCTCCACCGGCCCGCAGGCTGTCTGCCCGTCTGATCCGAGCAAGCCGATCATCGAGCCCGAGGCGCGGGAGGTCATGAACGTCGCCGCCGCCGAGCAGCTGGCGGACGGCACCGGCGTCAAGGTCGGCATCGTCGCCGACGGGATCGACCCCAACAACCCGGACCTCATCCGGTCCAACGGGCAGCACGTCGTCTTCGACTATCAGGACTTCAGCGGCTTTGGGACCAACGCGCCCACCGACGGCCGCGAGGCCTTCCTGGACGCCGGCACCATCGCCTCCCAGGGCAACGAGACCTACGACCTGTCGGGCTTCGTGAATCCCGCGCACCCGCTGCCGGCGGGCTGCAACATCAAGATCGAGGGCATTGCCCCGGGCGCGAGCCTGGCGGTCATGAACCTCTCCGGCCCCAACGCCGGCTTCTTCAACTCGACCATCCTCCAGGGGATCGAGTGGGCCGTGGAGCATGACCACGTCAACATCCTCAACGAGTCCATCGGCGGTAATCCCCTCCCCAACACCGAGGACGACCCCGTGGCATTGGCCGATCAGGCCGCTGTCGCCGCTGGGGTGACCGTCGTCGCCTCAAGCGGTGACGAGGGGCCGTTCAACAACATCGGGTCCCCGGCGACCACGCCCGGCGTGATCGCGGTCGGCGGGACGACGACGTATCGCGTCTACCGCCAGACGACCCGTTACGGAACCCAGCTGAGCAACCCGCCGGAGGGCTGGGAGGACAACAACATCTCGGCGCTGAGCTCTGACGGCATCACCGAGTTCAACCCGGCCACGGTCAGCGTCGTGGCGCCCGGCGATCGCGGCTGGTCGCTGTGCAGCAAGGACACCAAGGCGTTCTTCGGTTGCGCCGACATCGACAAGGGGGCCAACCCGCCGCCCATCTGGGCCGCGGGCGGCACCAGTGCCTCGGCGCCGGAGACCTCCGGAACCGCCGCGCTGGTGATCAACGCCTACGAGAAGACCCACAACGGGCAGGCCCCGTCACCGCAGCTGGTCCAGCAGATCATCGTCAGCACCGCCCAGGACCTGGGCGCGCCTGCCGACCGGCAGGGCGCCGGCCTGGTCGACACGCTCAAGGCCGTGCAGCTGGCGCAGTCCATCAACGGCGGCACGCCCACCGGCAACGCGCTGTTCGTGCGCCAGACCTCGCTGAACACGACCGTCAACGCGGGCCAGTCGCCGCAGTTCAACGTCAACGTCACCAACGAGGGCGCCGGCTCGCAGACGGTGACGCCGAGCGTCATCGGCGCGCCGCAGCCGCTCAGCAACGACACCGGATCGGTGACGCTCAGCGCGGCATCGCCGACGTTCATCGACGGGGAGGGCAACACCGACTCCTTCCAGGAGCACACGTTCACGGTGCCCGCCGGGGCGGATTACCTCAATGGCGACATCACATGGAACGCCTTGTCCAGCGGGACAGCGGCGTTCGAGACGCTGTTCAACCCGCAGGGCCAGGTGGCGGCGTACTCGCTGATCGGCACTGACGAGAGCGGGTTCGGTCACGTCGAGGTGCGCCAGCCGGCCGCCGGTACGTGGACGGCAGTGATCTTCACCGTCCACAACGCCGCGCAGTACACCGGCGCGGTCCAGTTCGGCTACTCGACCGAACAGTTCCACGATGCCGGCGCGGTGTTCCCGTCGTCGCGGACGCTGCGGCCTGGACAGTCGGCGAACTTCCGGGTGCAGGTGCCCGGTGCCCAGGCCGGAGATCAGGCGTACCGCCTGCACCTCGGCACGGGCTCCAGCCTGGACGGGAGCATTCCGATCACCGTCCGGTCGCTGGTGTCGCTCTCCCGCCAGGGCGGGTCCTTCGCCGGCCAGCTGACGGGCGGCGGGTCCACCGGCAACGCCGGTCAGAACCTCAACTACCAGTTCTACGTGCCCTACGGTCGGCAGGCGCTCAACATCGCGCTGAAGCTGGCCGACCCCAACTACAACCTCAACGGGTTCCTCATCGACCCGAGCGGGGAGCCGGTGGACGTCCAGTCCACCGCTGTCACCGATGCCGACGGGAACGTGGTCGGCTTCGGCCCGACAATGCAGTTCTTCCGCGGTAACCCGCGCGGTGGCCTGTGGACGCTGACGCTCAACGTCAGCGGTCCGCTCGCCGGACAGCACCTCAGCGAGCCGTACGCGGGCGCGATCTCGTTCGCGTCCCCGCCGGTGTCGACGAGAGGCATTCCCAACTCGTCGCGGACCCGCCTGCGGGCGGGGCAGCCGGTCACCGCGACCGTCAAGGTGACCAATACCGGGAACTCCACCAAGGACTTCCTGGCCGACCCGCGGCTCAACGGCCGGACCCCGCAGCTGCTGCTCGGGAACGACGCCAGCAATGTGGGCCTGCCGTTGTCGCTGACGGCTCAGCCCAACTGGCTGGTGCCTCCGGGGACCAATCAGCTCACGACGATCGCCCAGGGCAACGTCCCGCTCGGGATGGACACCCAGTACGAGTTCGGGGATCCCGATTTCGGCGGTCCGTCGTTCGGCAACGCTGCGGTCAACCGGCTCAACGCGCCGGAGGTGGCTCCCGGGTTCTTCTTCGGGCTCCCGGAGCCGACCGGTCCGTTCGGCGCCACTGGGACACCGGCCGGGTCCTCGGCGAACCTCGCCGCGGTCGCCAACACCAATCCGTTCGACGAGACGGTGGCACCGAGCACGGGCGACGTGTGGCAGCAGAGCGTGGATCCCAACGCCGCGCCCTACGAGCCGCTCACCCTCGCGCCCGGTCAGAGCGGGACGATCACGCTGACGTTCACGCCCAGCGGGCGTCGCGGCCACACTGTGCGCGGCTTCATCGGCCTCGACACGTTCAACGGGGTCACGGTCAGCAGCGACGAGATCGCGGCAATCCCGTACGCGTACCGCATCCGCTGACACTGGTTGTCGGTCTGGCCGGTCTGCCCCACCGCGGGCGGGCCGGCCGGTCCGCTGCCTGAGATCGGAGCGAGGGCGGCCGGTCAGCCGGCGCGCAGGCGCACGGCGAAGCGCGCCAGCGTCCGGTCCAGCGACGCCGCCATGGCGCGGCGGATGAACAGCGCGTCGACGATCGGCGTGACCGGCGAGCGGCGCCGGACGCGGTACTCGAGATGCAGCGTGACCTCCACGCCGTCTCCGACCGCGGCGAAGCTGACCGTCTGGCGGGCGGTCATGGCGTCGTCGCCGACCTCGACCGTCTGCCCGCCGGCGAGGGCGTAGTCCACCACGGTCTCGGTCACGCGGCCGCGCCCCGCCGGGCCCGACTCCCACGTCACGCCGCCGCCCACCATCGGCCAGGGCTCGCGGGTCTCGAGGACGCGATCAAGGCCGTCCACCCAGTTCTGCCAGCGGCTCGTGTCATACCAGCAGCGCTCCGCCTCATGGACTGAGGCCGGGAAGGTCTGCACGGTCTCGACGGGTCGCATAGCCGTCCATTCTCGCGTCTGGGCCGGTGCCCTGAGGCGCCGGCGGCGGTACGCTGTGGCGCGGATGCCGGACACGCTGCCTGAAGCGATCGAGCCCTACCCGGACATCTCGTCCAAGGCCTACGAGCACCCGGCCGATCGCGCGGCGACAGCGGCCATGAAGTCGATCCCGATGCTCGACGTCGTCGTGCGCAAGCTCGTGGAGTTCAGCTATGAGCGCGCGCTGCGCCAGATGTTCCTGGGCAACTCTGTGAAGGTCTCCGAGCGACAGCTTCCCGAGCTGTGGACCTCCTATCAGGGCGTCAAGCGCATCCTGGACATGCCCGCGGACTACGACCTGTACGTCACGTCGTCGCTGCACTGGAACGCCTTGGCGATCGGGTCCAGCAAGCCGATCATCGTCGTCGGCTCCAACCTGCTCGAGCAGCTCGGCCCCGGCGAGCAGCGCGTGATCGTCGCCCATGAGCTCGGGCACATCCTCTCCGACCACGTGCTCTACACCACCGCGCTGACCATCCTGCTGCGCGCCACCGGAGGCGTGCCCCTCATCGGGCTGCCGGTCCGCGCCGTGCGCGCGGTGCTGCTCGAGTGGCAACGGGCCGCCGAGCTGACCTGCGACCGCGCCGCCGTCCTGGCCGTCCGCGATCCGCAGGTGGTGTGCCGTGCGCTGATGGTGGTGGCCGCCGGCCTGCCCGCCGACCAGCTCGACCTCGACGCCTTCATGGCCCAGGCGATGCAGTACGAGAACTGGGAGGACAGCCACGACCGCATCCGCCGCTTCTTCAACGAGATCAACGCCACTCACTCCCACGCGGTCCGGCGCGTCTCCGAGGTCATGAAGTGGGTCCAGAGCGGCGAGTACGACCGGATCATTCGCGGCGAGTACCGCAAGCGCGGCGACGAGACCAACGTCCGGGCCGAAGCGTCCGACGCCGCCGAGTACTACGCCGAGCGCTTCCGCGCCCTGTTCCGCGAGCTCGGCGAGAACGTGACCAATCTGGGGTCCCAGATGGGTGACGTGAGCCAGCAGGTGGCCGACTGGCTGCGCAACCGTGGCGGGCCCGGCGGGCCTGGCGGCCCTGGCGGCCCCGGCGGCCCGGGCGGTTCGCCGGAGGACGGCCAGTAGCCGAGCTGTAGGGGACGGGGCGTCCCCGGGGCACGAAGCGAAGTCGACGGCGGGCTTTCGAGGGTGGACGGAGCGGGGCGGCATGCCCAGCAGCCAATCGATGACAAACCGCGATCTCTGGTGCGGGTTTGTCACCAGATGCACACGGGGCGGCCATTCCGCGGCAAATCCGCGCGCCCCGGGGCAAATTTGCCACGGATCGGTCGTCGCCGCTACGCCCCAGCCGGCCCTTCCCAAGCCATGCTGTCAACGCCGATGCCCCCTCCCCCGGCCCCGGGTCTCCCCGCAGACGCATACGGCCCCTTGACAAACGACACTTAGCGATATATCGTTACGTATCGTCGATACACCGACGACAGTCAAAGAATAAAACGTAACGAGTGGAGGAACCACATATGACTGGTGCATACGCACAGAACTGGCCCGGGCGAGGAACCTGGGCATCACGAGGCGCCGGCTTCACCGCTGAGTGGGGCGGGCGCGAAGGACGGGGCGCGGACGACCGCGAGCGTGAGGACCAGGGCGAGCGCGGCGAACGCCGCGGACGCAAGGGTCACCGTCATCACCATCACCACCGCGATGCGGCCAACTGGCTGTTCTCCCGCGGAGGCGGCGGCGGCCGGCACGGCATGCGGCCAAGCCCCGAGGAGCTCGAGCAGCTGATCGCGTGGCGCCGCATGGGCGGCGGCCCCTTCGGCGGTCCCGGCGGCCCCTTCGGCCGCGGCGGCCGTGGACCGGGTGGTCGTGGCCGAGCGCGGCGCGGCGACGTGCGGCTGGCGCTGTTGCGCCTGCTCGCCGAGCAGCCCGCCAACGGCTATCAGCTCATGCAGACCATCGAGGAGCGCAGCGGCGGCCGGTGGCGCCCGAGCCCCGGCTCGGTCTACCCCACGCTGGCCCAGCTGGAGGACGAGGGCCTGATCAAATCCGTCGAGGCCGAAGGGTCGCGCCGGTTCGAGATCACCGACGCGGGCCGGGAGCACCTGGAGAGCCGCGCCGAGGAGCCCGAGCCCTGGAAGCCCGCCGATGAGGAGGGCGAGAACGCCATCAGCGAGCTGGCCCCACTGGTCATCCAGATCGGCAAGGCCGCGTGGCAGGTGGCCACGGTGGGCGATGAGGCCCAGCGTGCCCGCGCCATCGAGGTACTGGGCGAGACGCGCCGGTCCCTGTACCGGATCCTCGCCGAGGACGCCCCCGGGACCGACGACGCCGAGGACGCCGACATTTCCGGCGAATCTGACGCATAGTCGGGCTAACGTAGACAGGCGATGACGTCATCCGCGAACAACGGCGCGTCGACTCCGGCCATCTCCGTCCGTGACCTCGTCAAGACCTACGACGAGGTCCGGGCGGTCCGGGGCGTGAACTTCGAGGTCGCCATGGGCGAGGTGTTCGGCTTTCTCGGCCCCAACGGCGCTGGCAAGACGACCACCATCAACATGCTCTGCACCCTGGCCAAGCCCACCTCGGGCAACGCCAGGGTGGCCGGCCACGACGTCGTCACAGAGCGCGACAACGTCCGGCGCAACATCGGCCTGGTCTTCCAGGACCCGACGCTGGACGGCTACCTCACCGCGGCCCAGAACCTGCGGTTGCATGCCGAGCTCTACGGGGTGCAGTCCGACCTCGTGGTGCCGCGCATGCGGCAGGTGATGGAGATGGTGGGGCTGTGGGATCGCAAGGACTCGGTCGTGGGGACCTTCTCGGGCGGGATGCGCCGGCGACTGGAGATCGCCCGCGGGCTGATGCACTCTCCGCGCGTGCTGTTCCTGGACGAGCCGACGATCGGCCTGGATCCCCAGACCCGCCGCTCGATCTGGAGCTACATCCGCGAGCTCAAGGAGCGCGAGGAGATCACGATCTTCATGACCACGCACTACATGGACGAAGCTGAGTGGTGTGACCGGATCGCGATCATGGACCACGGCGAGATCGTGGCCCTGGACTCGCCTGAGGCGCTCAAGGGCGGCGTCGGGACCGACCGGGTCACGATCCAGACCGACGACAACGACGCCGCCATCACGGCGCTGGAGCGTCAGTTCGGGGTCGAGGCCAAGCTGAGCGAGGGCGCGGTGGTGTTCGGCGTTGCCGCCGGCGAGGAGTTCGTCCCGCGGCTGTTCGCCGAGTTTCAGATGCCGATCCGCTCCGTCAGCGTGTCGCGGCCCACCCTCGACGACGTGTTCATGTCCTACACCGGCAGCACGATCCGTGACGCCGAGGAGGACCAGTCCAAGCATCGCAACCGGGTGATGATGCAGATGATGACCGGAGGACGGCGATGAGCACCACCACCACCCCGCCGGAGACGTCTGCGGCGACCACGACGCCGATCGTCCGCGTCTCGGTCCCGCAGCGCAGCCTGCGCTCTGAGCTGCGAGCGATCAAGATCGTCTGGCGGCGCGAGCTGATCCGCTACCGCTCGGATCGCCTGCGGATCGTCACGATGCTGGTCCAGCCGTTCCTGTTCCTGTTCGTGCTCGGCACCGGGCTGCAGTCGGTCGCGGCCGCCGGCACGCACGGGGTCAATCTGAAGACCTTCATCTACCCCGGGATCCTCTGTATCGCGGTCATGTTCACCGCCATGTTCTCGGCGGCGTCGATCGTGTGGGACCGGGAATTCGGGTTCCTGCGCGAGATGATGGTCGCGCCCATCCGGCGCAGCTCGATCGTCATCGGCAAGTGCTTCGGCGGCGCCACCGTCGCCTGCATCCAGGGGGTCGTGATCATCATCATCGCCCCGCTCGTGCACGTTCCCTACAACGCGGTGATGATCATCGAGGTCTTCTTCCTGCAGCTACTGCTGGCGTTCTCGATCACCGCGTTCGGCGTGATGGTGGCGGCGCGGATCAAGCAGATGCAGTCGTTCATGGGCGTGATGCAGATGATCGTGACGCCGATGTTCTTCATCTCCGGCGCGCTGTTCCCGGTCGCGGGGCTCGCCACGTGGCTGGCGATCCTCAACCGGCTGGACCCGCTCACCTACGCGGTCGACCCGATGCGGCGGGCCGTGTTCAGCCACCTCCACATCTCCCCCGCCGCGCAGCACGCGCTCAACTCCGGCGTGACGTGGTTCGGCTGGCGCGTGCCGACCCTGCTGGAGGCGGCCGTGATCGTGATCCTGGGGCTGGGAATGCTCGGCATCGCCATCTGGGAGTTCAGCGCCACCGAGTGATCCCAAATCGCCTGCTGACGTTCACAGCCCGTTCACTTAAAGGGTTCTTAGAAATGTCAGTCTCCACCCGGCATGGGGTCCGATCTAGTCCTGATCCTGGTGGTTGTGGCGGGAGTTGCGTTCGACTTCACGAACGGCTTCCATGACACCGCCAACGCGATGGCGACGTCCATCGCGACCGGCGCGCTGAAGCCCAAGGTCGCGGTCATCCTCTCCGCCTGCCTGAACTTCGCGGGCGCGTTCATCTCCATCAGCGTGGCCGCCACGATCGCCAAGGGCATCGTCAACCCCGCCGTGCTCGCCGGTAGCGAGGGTCTGCTGCTCGTGCTGGCGGCCCTCATCGGCGCGATGATGTGGAACCTCATCACCTGGTACTTCACGATCCCGTCGAGCTCGAGCCACGCGCTCATCGGCGGCGTCATCGGCGCGACGATCGTCGCCGCCAGCAGCAACGCGGTGAATTGGCACAACCTGGTGCAGTCGGTGATCGTGCCGGCGCTGCTGTCGCCGATCATCGCCGGCGTCGTGGCCTTCATCGGCGTCTACGTCGCCTACCGGATGATCATCCGGTTCCTGGGCGCCAAGGACTCGGCCACGGGCTACCGCTTCGGCCAGATCGGGTCGGCATCGCTGGTCTCGCTGGCCCATGGCACCAACGACGCACAGAAGACGATGGGCGTCATCTCGCTGGCGCTGATCGCACACGGCGACATCAGTGCCACCAACTTCTCGGTGCCGCTCTGGGTCAAGCTCATCTGCGCCTCAGCGATCGCGCTCGGCACCGCCACCGGCGGCTGGCGGATCATCAACACCATGGGCAACCGGATCACCACCGTCGAGTCCCCGCAGGGTTTCGCGGCGGAGACCGCGAGCGCCTCGGTGATCCTCGCCTCCTCCTACTACGGCTACCCGCTCTCGACCACGCAGGTCGTGACCGGCGGCGTGATGGGCTCGGGGCTGGGCAAGAAGCTGGCCAGCGTCCATTGGGGCGTGGTGGGCCAGATGGCCGGCGCGTGGGTGCTCACCATCCCGTCGGCGGCGATCCTGGCCGGCGTGGCCTGGGAGATCACCGACATCTTCGGCGGCCACAGCAACCTCGGCGCCGTCATCATCGCCGCCCTCGCCGTCGCCGGCGGGTTCGGGCTGTGGTCGCTGGCGCAGCGCAACAAGATCACCGCCGCGGACCTCGACCGCACGCACGTCGCCCCCGAAGAAGAGTCCAAGGCGCTCGGTGCCCGGCAGGCGCAGCCCTCGACCGCGAGCGTCTGAGATGCTCACCGTGTTCATCGCCGCGGCGTCCAAGCCCTTCATCGACTGGAACGCCCTGTGGAAGATCTGCCTGGCGGCGCTGATCGGGGGCTCCGGCGTGGTCATCGCGTTCGGGATCCTGCTCCTGGCGGTCCAGCGAGCGCGCAGCGCTCAGAACCGCGAATCGGTACGCCTGGGGTCGTGGGCGCTGGCCGGAGTGTGCGGCGCGTTCGTGATCGGAGCCGCCGCCATCGGCATCATCGCGATGATCGACAAGCCGGCTTCGCAGGCCAAGAAGGCGCACAAGGCGAAGACCGCCCTCATCGTGCCGGAGCATCAGAGCCGACTGGTAGCTTAGGCGGCGTGAAATCCGGTGAGCCGGCCGCGTCGCGCCCAATGGCGGTTCGGGTTCCGTGCCTGCACAATCCCAAGCGGCACGAGGTCGCGGCGCACCTCGACGGTCAGCGCTTCGTCTGGATCGACTACGAGGACCCCAGCGACGACGACATCACCGAGCTGTCGCACCTGATCAAGCTGCACCCGCTGACGCTGGAGGATGCGCACACGTTCCGCCAGCGGCCGAAGATCGAGGAGTACGCGGGCTACATGTTCATGGTGGTGTTCGGCGTCGACGCCGGCACCGCGTCCGGAGGCCCGCTGCTGCGCGAGGTCCATCTGATCATCTCCGGCGACTATGTAGTGACGATCCACCGCCGGCCGTTCGGCGCCCTGACGGATCTGAGGGAGCGCTACGACGAGCAGGAGGTGCGCAGCGAGCAGTTTCTGGTCTACAAGATCCTCGACGCCATCACCTCGACGTTCATCCCGGTGCTGACGCGCATCGACGATGACATCGACGAGCTCGAGCAGGACGTGATCGCCGACCCCGACACCGAGGATCTGCAGCGCATCTTCTCGCTCAAGCGCGACCTGGTGGCCATGCGCCGCGTCGTCACTCCGATGCGCGACATGTTCGTCCGCAACGCCGACCGGATCGCGGCCCTGCCCGGGCTGGAGACCGACGATCGCCTCTACTTCCGCGACCTCTACGACGGCCTCGTCCGCGTCTCGGAGCTCGTGGACTCCTATCGGGACCTGCTCAGCGGGACCACCGACATGTATCTCTCGACGGTGGCCAACCGGCAGGGGGAGATCAACAAGCAGCTCACGATCATCGCCACGATCTTCCTTCCCCTCACCTTCCTGACCGGCTTCTTCGGTCAGAACTTCGGGTCGCTGGTGCGCTGGATGAACTCCGAGTGGGTGTTCTACGTCTTCGGGCTCGGGCTCCTCGCGGCGTCGGTGGCCGGCTTCGCCATCTTCTTCCGCCGCAAGGGCTGGCTATAGGCCGCGGCGCTCACGCGGCGACCGCACGCCGCGCCGCGGTGGCGCGCCACATGGCCGCCCGCAGCGGGGCGGCCAGCGCCTGATCGGCGGGGCGCAGCAGCAGCCACAGCCGGGAGGGGATCGGCTCGGCCAGGGGACCGCGG
Organism: uncultured Actinomycetota bacterium; assembly: GCA_963758035.1. Lineage (GTDB taxonomy): Bacteria > Actinomycetota > Thermoleophilia > Solirubrobacterales > Solirubrobacteraceae > Palsa-465. Next base: position 188,590 of record CAVWTW010000006.1, on the reverse strand, counting down.
CTCACCGAGCGCAGCCCGTCCCCGCCGTCGGCCAGCAGCGCATAGCCCAGGCCGCTGCGCACGGCGGATTGGATGCCGCTCAGGTGGGGGCTCTGCGCGCTGATCACCGGCGCCAGCCCCAGCGACCGCACCCGCGCCATGGCCAGCTCGCGCATGTGGCAGGGCTCGTCGTAGGCGACCATGGGCAGGGGGTCGGGGAGCTCGTCAGGCCGGGGCACACCCGCCCCGACATACCAGCGCAGGGTGAGCGGACCGAAGTCCAGCGCCCCGCCGACCTCGCCGGGGTCGAGCACGATCGCCGCGTCGACCTCCCCCTGCTCGAACGCCGCCGCCAGCGACAGCGAGCGATCCACGCGCAACTGAAGCGAGCGATCGCCCACGTGGGCCCGGATCGCGCCCAGCAGCGCCGGCAGCACCGGGTCCACGATGTGCTCGACGGTCCCGAGCATGAACGGGCCCTCGGCGTCGGTCTCCCGGGCGAGATGGACCAGCGCCTGGTCGTGAGCGCCCAGGACCTCGGCCAGCTCGGCGGCGGCGCGCTCGCCGAAGGCGGTGACCTCCACCCCACGGCCCTGGCGGCGAAACAGCGGTCGGCCGAGCTGCTGCTCCAGACGGCGCACGTGGCGGCTGATCGCCGGCTGGGTGAGGTGCAGCGCATCGGCCGCGCGGTGGTAGCCGCCATAGCGCACGACCGCCAGAAACGACCGGATGTGGGCGGGCTCCAGGTCCACCCCGCCATGATCGCGCGGCGGGCCACGCCTGGCAAGTGACTGATCACAGATCGGTATCAATCGCGCCGCGGCTGTGATTGCTCGCGTGGCCGGGACGGGCGACCATCGGTCCATGCCCGACGCGCTCCTACAGCCCATCTTCGTGCTCCTGTGGAGCTCGGGATACGTGGTCGGCGCGCTGGCCAGCCAGGTCTCGGGGCCGGTGCCGCTGCTGGCCACGCGGTTCATCCTCGCCTCGCTGGTCACCGTCCCGGTGGCGCTGCGCTCGGGACGGCTGAAGGGCGCGCCGCTGCGGCGCCTGGCGGTCATCGGGCTGCTCTTCCAGGTGATCCAGTTCGGGGGCATCTACGGCGGCTTCGCCCTCGGCGTGCCCGCCGGGCTGTCGGCCCTGGTGATGCTGGGCCTCTCGCCGCTGGTGACGACCGGGCTGGCCATCGCCGGCGGGCAGGAGACCCACGACCGGCGCATGTGGAGCGGGCTGGTCATCGGGATCGCCGGCGTGGTCATCGGGCTCATCCCCGAACTGGGGCACGCCCGGATCGGCGCCGGGCTCGTCGTGACCGCCGTGGGCATGCTCGGACTCGCCGGCGGCAGCGTGCTGCAGAAGCGCTGGGGCGCAGGCGTGGACCCCATGGCCTCGGCTGCCGTCCAGTCGCTCACCGGCGCGGTGGTGATGGCCCCAGTGCTGGCAATCGCCGGCGGGCGCTACGTCGTGGGCCCGCAGCTCGTGCTCTCGCTGGCCTGGCTGGGGGTGGGCATGGGCATGGGCACGCTGCTGGTGCTCGTCAACCTGCTCGCCCGCCACGACGCCAGCCGGGTCAGCGCCCTGCTGCTGCTCGTCCCCGCGGTCACCGCGATCGCCTCGGTCCCTGCGCTGGGCGAGGCGCTGCACCCGGCCACCGTCGCCGGGATGGCGGTATCGGGCGCCGGGGTGTGGGTGGCTATCCGTAGCGGCGGTAGGCGGCGACCCAATTTCGCGCGATCAGCAGCTGAGCGGTGGCGAGCGGCGTCTCGCCCGCGCACACCCGCTGGCGCAGACGGCCGGCCAGCTCGTCCTTGAGGTTGCACGAGATGCGAGCTGACCGCCCAACGCGGCATGACTCCCAGTCAACCGTCGTGCCCTGACGGAACGGCCGGGGTCAGCGGGGCTGAAAATGGGGGGGCCAGCCGTCAGGCTGAGCCCCCCATCCAGAAGAAGATCCCGCTCTAGACCACCGCGGCGGCCGGTTCCTGCACGCGGCGCGGAAGCAGCGTCTCGCGGGCGATGACCAGGCGCTGGATCTGCGCCGTGCCCTCGTAGAGCTGGAGGATCTTGGCGTCGCGCATGAGCTTCTCCACCTTGTACTCCCTGATGAAGCCGTAACCGCCGAACACCTGGACGGCGTCGGTGGTGACCTCCATCGCCGAGTCGGCGGCGAAGCGCTTGGCGTGCGAGGACTCGAGCGTGTTGCGCTTGCCCTGATCCAGGAGCACGGCGGAGTTGTAGGTGGCCAGGCGGGCCAGGTACACCTTGGTCGCCATGTCGGCGATGAGGAACTGGATCGCCTGGTGCATCGCGATCGGGACGCCGAACTGCTGGCGCTCCTTGGAGTACTCGATGGCCATCTCCATCGCCGCGCGGGCCACGCCGACGCCCATCGCCGCCACGCCGGGCCGCGTGCGGTCCAGGGTCATCATCGCGATCTTGAAGCCCTTGTTCTCCTCGCCGACGAGGTGGTCGAGCGGGATCTCGACCTCGGGGAAGGTGATGGTGGCGGTGTTGGAGGCCCGCTGGCCCATCTTGTCCTCGTGCTTGTCCACGACGACGCCGGCGTCACGCGGGACGATGAAGCACGAGATCCCGCGGTGCCCGGCGTCCTTGTCGGTCTTGGCGTAGACCGTGTACCAGTTGGCGTACTCGCCGTTGGTGATGAAGCACTTGGAGCCGTTGATGACCCACTTGTCGCCCTTGCGGGTGGCGGTGGTCTTCATCCCGGACACGTCGGAGCCCGCGCTGGGCTCGGTGAGACAGAAGGAGGCGTACAGCGGGGCCTCGGAAAGCCGCCCCAGGTACTCCTTCTTGAGCTCCTCGGAGGCGGCCAGGATGACCGGCGCGGTGGCCAGGCCATTGCAGGTGAGCGACGTCGCGATCCCGGAGCAGCCCCAGGCGAGCTCCTCCTCGATGATCACGCCGTCCAGGGCGCCCAGGCCCGGCCCGCCGTACTCGGACGGCAGGTGGTTGTTCATCAGCCCCAGCTCCCACGCCTTCTCCAGGACCTCTCCAGGCCAGGTGCTGTCCTTGTCGTACTCCCAGGCGACCGGCCGGATCTCCTTCGTGGCGAAGTCGTGCGCCATCTCGCGCATGCTCTTCTGCTCGTCAGTGAGCGTGAAATCAACCACCGTGTTCTCCTTTTACAGACCTCGATTGACTAGTCAGTCAATCCGCTCTGAGGGCAAGGATACCCTCAATCCCCGACGCCGCAACACACGTAGGTCTAGGTTTTCGAGCGTCGGCTGCGTGCCACACTTAGGGTGTGCAAGGCGCGTTCGGCACCGTGGTGCTGGTGGTGTGCGGCGTCGGCATCGCCGGCGCGGTGCTCGCGCTGCTGCTCGGGCGCCGCACCTGGGAGGACTACGGGCGCAACCACCTGGTGATGGAGCGCAGCCCCTCGCAGCCCGCCGCGGGCTCGGCGGCGGCCATGTTCGAGCGCGACGAGGAGATCCGCCAGATGCTCGAGGCCCGCAACGCGCGGCGACGGCGGCGCGGCGAACCCGAGCTCGACATCGACCAGGAGCTCAGCCGCCTCATCGCCCCCGCGGTGGACGACGAGTTGCGCGGCGAGATCCGCGACATGGTGGTGGCGCGCAACCATCGCCGCGCGAGACAGGGCAAGCCGCCGCTGGACGTCGAGGCCGAGATCCAGCGTCAGGTCGCCGCTCTCAGCGACCTGGCCCCAGGCGCTGATACGTCAAGCCTCGGCAGGCGATAGGCTCCCCGGACCATGGCCGACGCACGCCGAGTTGAGCTGGACGATCTGGTCAATCGTCCGGGCACGTATTTCAACCCCCAGACCGAAGTCCTCATCGTCGTCGACGACTCACCCGAGCTCGACTCCGAGATCTTCAACATGGAGGAGTTCGAGGGAGCCGACTGGGTGCACATCTCCGACGAGCTTCCCGTGGACGAGCATCGCCGCGACGAGCTGCTCGAGGCCTTCCAGGTCCACCTGCACGCGGGCTCGGCCGAGGAGGAGGACGACGGCGGAGACTCCTCCGACGAGCTCGAGGAAGACGATCAGGAGGCCGGGCGGGAGTAGTGCCGTCCGGCGGTCCCGCGGTCGCCCGCGGGACGGCCGCCGGTGGCTGCGTCGGGGCTGTTGCTAGTGGTCGCTAGCCGCCGTTGAGGATCGACGCGCACTTCTGCATCTTCAGCACGTCCTGTCCGGCGGACTGGATGCAGGCGCTGTACTTCTGGATCTTGGCTGTGGAGGCAGTGGAGCCCGAGCCGGTCGATCCGGTGGATCCGCCCGAACCCAGCGCGCCCCCGCCCACCGAGCCCTCGATCCCCGCCAGCGCCGAGCGCAGCTTGGTGGTGAACTGGCTGTAGGGCTTGATGTTGGACGGCGCCGCGATCGTCTGGGGCTGATTGACGTCGGAGTACCCGAGGGTGAAGCCGATCCCGGCCGACGTCGCGCCACCGCCCAGCGTCGAGAGCTGTCCCGTCACCGGCACGGTGAGGTTCAGCGACAGCTTGCGCAGCACGTGGTCGCTCTTGCCCGTCCAGATGTCGACGCTGGCGTGCTTGATCGCGGCCGCGATCTTCTGCTGCGTGGCCTGCGGGATGGAGGTGGGAAGCTTGGTCCCCGAGGAGCTCGAGGCCTTGGCCAGGAGCTTGTTGATGTCCGCGAGCAGGGCGGAGACGTTGACGCCGGAGCGGATGTGCGTGGTCTCGGCGCCGCCGACGGTGTCCGACCCCACCACCGAGGCGTTGGTCAGCCAGTCCTGCGGGTTGATCCCCAGCGCCGACAGGCCGCCCCCGCCCTGGCCGGACCCGCCCACCGAGGAGAAACTCGACTCCAGCCGCTGGAAGTCAGCGGCGGGCAGCTGGTATGCCGTCCCGTTGAGGGTGACGTAGCCACCGGTGCCGGTGGACACGATCCCGAGCCGGCCCTGGCGGCCGAGCGCCGAGATCGCGATGGTGAAGTTGGACTCCGGGAGCTTGCCGGTTCCGCGGCTTTGGAAGGGGCCGCTGATGCTGAAGCTGATCGGGCCCTTCAGCGTGCTCGAGCCCGCGGGGGTGAGCGTGAAGCTGATGGCCAGTACTCCGCTCTTGACGGGGCGGCCGCTGGCGAAGGTCTGCTTGAGGAGGCTCTGCGCGTTGCCGGAGGAGCTCGAACCACTCGAACTCGAGCCGCAGGCGGCGAGCCCGAGCGCGGCCGCCACCACGCCGAGGAGCAGTCCCTGCCGCAACCACGGCGATCGGGACGTGTTCCGGGTCTGCATGCAACATCCTCCTCAGTCGTGGCAGGAACCTGGGCGCGAATGTAGCATCGGCCCAGTGCGCAGGAGCCTGCTCGTCCTGCTCGTGGTGCTGTTCTTCCCCGCCGCCGCATCCGCCACACCGGTGCTGGTCCTGGGTCACGACGGACAGGCCGCGCGCCGCAACGATCCGTTCGTCACCGGCCCGGCGCTGACCCCCGCCCCGGCGGGCGCCCCCGCGCCCGCGCTCTCGAGAACCGAGCATGCGGCGCGCGCGGTCAAGAAGCCCAAGCCCAAGCCCAAGAAGCCGGAGATCACCTTCCTCTCAGAGCTCGCGCGGCTGCACCGGACCGGCGCGCTGAGCCCCACGTCCTATCAGGCCGATGTGAGCGCCTACAACCGTGCCCTGGCCACCGAGAAGAAGCTGCGCGGGACGCGGCGGACCGAGCTCACCGCGGTCACCGTGACCATGCACGACATCGCCGCGGCACATCAGCTGACCCCCTCGCGACTGCCGGCCATCATGGCCACGCTGGGCGCCAACCAGCAGTGGTGGACGCAGGGGCCGCTGCTGTCCAGCGGACAGCGGGTGGAGTTCGCGGGCTCACAGCTGGTCTGGCAGTACTACCCCGGGCAGGGCATCCAGCTCCAGGTCCTGGGTACCTTCGGCAAGGCCGACGGCCTCTACACCGGCGGCCCCGCGGACTACCCCGCGATGGAGCAACTGCTCACGGAGATGATCCCGCTGGCGTCCCAGCGCGGCGGCGGCCTGGCCTGGGAGTACTACTTCCACTTCGACGGCGGGGCGCCGCCGTGGACCAGCGCCATGTCCCAGGCGACCGGGCTGGAGGCGCTCAGCCGGGCCTACCTGGCCACAGGCAACGCCGACTACCTCACGACCGGCACCCAGGCCCTGCCCATCTTCAGCGTCCGGCCCCCGGTGGGCGTCAACGTCAAGGCGCCGGCCGGGACGCGCTTCCTGCAGTACACCTTCGCCCCGACCACCGACATCATCAACGCCTTCCTGCAGACACTGATCGGGCTCTATGACTTCGCCCAGGTCAGCCACAACGCGACGGCCGCCTCCCTGTTCGCCGCCGGCAACGCGCAGGCCCAGGCCGAGCTGCCCGGCTTTGACACGGGCGCTTGGTCCCTGTACCAGCCCGGAGTCGAGGACCCGCTGAGCTACCACGAGCTCGTCACCGGGTTCCTGCAGCAGCTCTGCACCCGCACCCAGGCGCCCGTGTACTGCACCACGGCACAGCACTTCCAGGCCTACCTCACGACGCCACCGGCGCTCACGCAGTTGACGATGAAAGCGCGCAACCGGGCCGCGTTCGCTCTGCGCTTCCACCTGTCGAAGATCTCCCACGTGGGCGTGACGGTGACCAACAGCGCCGACAAGACGGTGTTCGCGACGAGCGCGTCGTTCGGCTACGGGGCGCGCAGCTTCACCGTGCCGCGGCTCAAGCAGGCCGGCGCCTACGGCGTGGTCCTCACCGCCACCGACCTCGCCGGCAACTTCGCGCGGGTCACCGGGAACTTGCAGATCACGCGCTGAGGCAGCCCCGGCGGCGCGCCGGGGCGGTCACCGCCACGGTCGCGAGCCCTAGACTCGCGCCGATGGGCCGGCCTCGGACGATCCTCTACACCGGTAAGGGCGGCGTCGGTAAGACCTCGGTGGCCGCCTGCACGGCCCGGGGCTGCGCCGCCGCCGGTCTGCGGACGCTGGTCATCTCCACCGATCCCGCGCATAGCCTGTCGGAGTCGCTGGGGGCGCCGCTGGGGTCCGAGCCGGTCGCGGTCGGCGACGGCCTATGGGGCCAGGAGGTCAGGGCCCAGGAGGAGATGGAGCGCCACTGGTCCGGCGTGCAGGAGTGGCTGGGCGAACTGCTCATCGAGCGCGGGGTCGATCGCATCTCCGCCGAGGAGCTGACCGTCCCGCCCGGCGGCGACGAGCTATTTGCGCTGCTGCGCCTGCAGACGCACCACCAGTCCGGTGAGTGGGACGTGATCATCGTCGACTGCGCACCGACGGGCGAGACCCTGCGGCTGCTGTCGTTCCCCGACGTGGCGCGGTGGTGGATCGACAAGGTGTTTCCCTTCGAGCGCCAACTCCTGGCCGCGGCGCGCCCGATCGCCCGCTCTCTGCTGGACATCTCCCTGCCCGGACGGGCCGTGTTCGCCGACCTCGAGCGGCTGTCGCAGAACCTCATCGCGATGAACGAGATCCTCCGCGATCGCACCCACTCGACGATCAGGCTGGTCATGAATCCCGACCGGATGGTCATCGGGGAGGCGATGCGCACGTTCACCTACCTCAACCTCTACGGGTATCTCACCGACGCGGTGATCGTCAACCGCCTGTTCCCCGAGGGCGTGGGCGACTACTTCGCCGATTGGCGCCGGGTGCAGGAGCAGCATCTGGAGCGTGTGCACTCGGCGTTCGCGCCGGTACCGGTGCTGTGCGCGCCGTTCTTCGAGCAGGAGGTGGTGGGGCCCGAGATGCTCGACCGACTGCGGACCGAGCTGTTCGCCGATACGGACCCCGCGGCGGTGCTGCATGACGCGCTGGCCCAGGAGCTGGAGGTCCTGGACGACGGGGCGCTGCTGCGACTTGACCTGCCCTTCGCCGAGAAGGGCGACATCTCGCTGAAGAAGATCGGTCTGGAGCTGGTGGTGGGGGTCGACGGTCAGCGCCGGACGATCATGCTCCCACCCGCGATGGCCGCGATGCGGCCTGCCGCCGCCACCTTCGAGGACGGCGCGTTGGAGATCAGGTTCGATGGCGGACGGTGACCCCAACGACCGCGGCGGCGCGGCCTCACGCGAAGCACTGGAGGACGCGCTGGGGCGCCTGGAGGAGCGGCTGGACCGCGCCTCGCGCGCGGCCGAGCGGCTGCTGGCCGACGCGGCCCAGCGGGTGACCGAGTCCGGCGATCCCGGCAGGCCAGGCGATCCCGGCGATCCCGGCGAGCCCGCGGGCACCACGACTCCCCCGTCCGGCTGGCAGCAGGCGGGCGCCGGCCGCGACCGCGACGCATCGCTGCTCCCTGACGGCGACCTGCTGCTGGGACTGTTGGCGGCCGTGCGAAACCGGATCCCGCCCGATCTCCAGCAGCGGCTCGCGGAGGCGATCCGGGAGGTCCTGTTGGCGTTGCGCGCCCTGATCGACTGGTATCTGGAGCGGAGCGATCGGGCCGGTTCCGGACCCGCCGAGGTCCAGGACATCCCGATCCTCTAGTGCGTCACTCCGGGCCGCCGGCCGGCCCGGAGCCGCCCGGCCGGCCCCGTACAATCGAGCCGTGCCCCGCAGCTGGATCTCCACCGGGCCGTCGGAGAGCACGGCGGAGCCGATGTCTCGGCGGTCGGCCGCTGCGGCGGGCGCGCCGGCATGAGCGCGGAGCGCCACGCCGGCGGCGCGCATCCCAAGGCCTCGGCCCCCACCCGGTTCCTGCGCGTCTGGCGCGGGCTGCCCCAGGAGCGGCGACTGGCGGCGCTGGCCTGCGTGGGTCTGTTCTTCACCCTCTTCCTGCCCTGGTATCAGGAGACGGTGTTCGCCAACGGCGTCACCAGCCTGCGGTCGGCGAGCAGTTCGCTGACCGGGTGGGGCGCCTTCTCGTTCGTGGAGGCCGCGGTGCTGCTGGTCTCGGCGGCCGTGCTCATCCTGCTCTTCTCGCGCGCCGAGCGTCAGGCGTTCCACGTGCCGGGCGGCGACGGCGGGGTGATCACCGCAGCCGGGCTCTGGACCTGCATCCTCATCATCTGGCGGATCTTCGACAAGGAGGGGACCAGCCGGCACGGCCAGATCGCCTACACCTCGGGGATCGAGTGGGGCATCTTCGTCGCGCTCGGCGTCGCCGCGGTGCTCACCTACGCGGGATCCCAGATCCGGCTGGCGCACGAGCCCGAGCCTCCCCTGCCCGGGGAAGCTGGGGCGCAGGACACCGCCGCGGGCAGGCGCCGCCGCCGCCGGCTGCGCAAGGGCTCGGAGGACACGCGTCGCCGGAGCACCCCACCACGCACCTATCCGGGTCCCGACATGGGTGCCGAGGTGGATTGGACCCAGGAGGTACACGCCCGGCGCACCGCCCCGCCGGCCCACGATCCCTCAGAGGCGCCCACGCGCCGCACCCCACCGGCGCCGCGCGACCCCTCAGAGGCACCCACCCAGCGCGTACGCCCGCGCGCCCTGTCAGACGGCCAGACCCGGCCCCTTGACCGCCGCGAGATCCAGGAGCTCGACATCGCCGAGCCGCCGACCGCGCGCCTGGGCCGCTCGGCACCGCCTGCGCCGGCCGGTCCCGGCGAGCCGGGAGGCACTCCAGCCGCCGATCCGCCCGACCCCACGAAGGCCGAGACTCGACGGGAGCGCACGCGCCAACGGCCCGCGGACCCCGATGACGATCAGCTCACCATCCGGATGGACCGTCCCGACTGACCGGCGCCCGGCGACCTGGGTCTAGGTCACGTGGCTGAAACCGAACGCGAAGTACGCGCTGACCCCGCCGATGATGATGATCGCCGTGAGGATGAGGGTCTTGGAGCTGATGATGTGGCCGAAGACGCCGATGACCAGACCGAAGATCAGCACAGCGATGAGGGCGTGGAAGGTGGCCTGCTGGGAGGCGGCGAGGAGGAGCACGCTCACGGAACCCTATATTTGAGTGACCATGCCGTGCTGCGGCCCGCCCGCGCAGGCCCGCCACGGCACGGCACGCTGATCTCATGACCGCGACCGCCCCCGAGCCCCAATCCGTCTCCGACGTCGCCGACGGCCTGCGCGGCGCCGGCTATCTGCCGGGCGAGTCGACCGCCCTGGTGTCCTTTCTGGCCGCCAAGCTGGGCAAGCCGGTGCTGGTCGAGGGACCCGCCGGCGTCGGCAAGACCGAGCTGGCCAAGGCGCTGTCGCGCTACCTGAGGCGCACGCTGGTGCGCCTGCAGTGCTACGAGGGCCTGGACGAGGCCAAGGCGCTGTATGAGTGGAACTACCGCAAGCAACTGCTGCGCATCCAGACCGAGGCCGGAGACGCCGGCTGGCAGGCGGTCCAGGACGACATCTTCGGCGAGGAGTTCCTGCTGCCGCGGCCGCTGATGACCGCGATCGCCTCCCCCGAGCCGGTCGTCCTGCTCATCGACGAGATCGACAAGACCGACCAGGAGTTCGAGGCGATGCTCCTGGAGCTGCTCTCCGACTTCCAGATCTCGATCCCTGAGCTGGGGCGGATCGAGGCGCGCACGCAGCCGGTGGTGCTGCTCACCTCCAACAACACCCGGGAGCTGACCGAGGCGCTCAAGCGCCGCTGCCTGTATCTGTGGCTCGACTATCCGGACATCGAGCACGAGCTGGAGATCGTTCGCCTGCACTCCCCCGAGCTCGACGCCCACGTGGCGCGGCGCCTGGTGGAGATCATCAACCAGGTCCGCGAGCTGGACCTCAAGAAGCCGCCCAGCATCGCCGAGTCGATCGATTGGGCCCGCGCCCTGCTGCTGCTCGGCGCCAACGACATCAACGCGGAGGTCTTTCGCCAGACGATGAGCGTGATCGTCAAGCACCGCACCGACCTGGACACCGTGGCCGAGCGGGTCGGGGTCAAGCTCGACGGCGCCACCGCCGACGCCCGACCGGCGGCGTAACGCCGACCCGGCCGCAGCCACGCCGATGCCCGCCCCTCCCCAGAACCCGCAGGGTCGGGTCTACACCAAGATTCCCGAGCGAGGGCCCGGCGGCTTCGACGGTCAGCTGCTGGCCTTCGCCGAGGAACTGCGCGAGGAGGGGATGGCCGTCGGCACCTCCGAGCTGCTCGACGCCTTCGCCGCGCTGACCGAGATCAGCTGGACGGTCCAGGCGGACTTCAAAGAGGCGCTGGCCGCCACGCTGGCCAAGTCCCCCGACGACCGCCACACCTTCGAGCTGGTGTTCGAGCGCTTCTTCTTCCGCGCCGCCGAGGCCGAGGCGGCCCGGTGGGAGATCTCCGAGGCGGCCGCAGGCCAGAGCGGGCAATCGCTGGACCTCGACCTCGACGAGCTGCGCCGGCAGATCGCAGCGGCCCTGCGCGACGGCTCGGACGCGGCCATGGGGGATCTGGCGCGGCTGGCCATCGCGGCCTTCGGACGGGGCGAGGGCTCCGGGGTGCTGGGGGTCGACGTCCAGCGCATCCGCCGAGCGTTGGGGTTGCGCACCGAGCCCCAGCCGGACCTGCCCGGAGACGATCCACGCCGCGACGGTGTCCCCCGCGAACAGCTGCGGCGCTTTGAGCAGCACCTGCGCCGCGAGCTCGAACGCGCCCTCATCGAGCGGACGGCGAGCCTGCCTCCCAAGCGACCCCTGACCGATCTGGACCGGGCGCTCCCCACCGGCCCCATCCAGGACCTCGCCGCGGTGCACCGCGTGGTGGCGCAGCTCAAGCGCCGCCTCGCCTCCCAGGGCCACGAGCTCAAGGGGCGCAAGCGACACGCCCACGTCGACGTGCGGCGCACCATGCGTGCCTCGCTGCAGACCGGCGGCGTCCCCGTCGAGCTCAAGTACCGGCCGCGGCGGCCCCGCCGCCCCGAGATCTTCGTGCTCTGCGACGTTTCCACCAGCGTCACCAGCGCCAGCACCTTCTTCCTCAGCGTCCTGCACGCGCTGCACGACTCCTTCCGCAAGCTGCGCTCGTTCGTGTTCATCGAGCGGATCTCGGAGGTGACCGAGGTCTTCGAGCGCGAGCGCGACTTCCGCGCCGCCTCTGAAGCGGTGTCGCGCGACGCCGGGGTGGCCGACATCTCGGGCTACACCGACTACGGGCGGGTGTGGACCGAGTTCCTGGCCCTGATCGAGGACGAGCTGCACCCCCGAGCGACGGTCATCGTGCTCGGCGATGCCCGCACCAACGGACGCCCCCCGCGCGACGACGTGTTCGCCGCCATCACCGCCAAGGCGGGCCGGACGTTCTGGCTCAACCCCGAGCCCAGGCTCTACTGGAATTACGGGGACTCGGTGATCGCCGCCTACGCCGAGCACTGCACCGCCTTCGAGTGCTGGCGGACAGACCAGTTGGAGGATTTCGTCAAGGCGCTGACTCAACCCATGCAGGTGGTCTGACGAGCGCGCAACTTGGGCCGCGTCGCGGGTGTTTGGCTGTCGTGGGGCGTTTTCGGATCCTGATCGTCATGGCGCTGGCCGCGGCGGCGCTGGCGGTGCCGGCCGCCCGCGCGGACGCGGCGACGTCGGTCATCACCGTCAACCACAACCAGCTGTTGCGCAACGGGCTGCCGTGGGTGCCCCGCGGGGTGCAGATCGTCGGTCTGGTGGCCCCCGACGGCGCGTTGAGCGGCAAGTACGTCGCCGCCCACCAGCAGTTCGGCTACGCCGAGCTCCAGGCGGCCGTCGCCGCGCACGCCGATCTCGTGCGCTTCCAGGTCAGCCAGTTCGGCCTCGACCCTCAGGGGCCGCTGTATTCCGCGGCCTACGTCGACGAGGTGGCCAACGCCGTCCAGGCCGCGCGCGGGCTGGGGCTGGCGGTGATCGTCTCGCTCCAGGCCCAGCCGCCGGCGGGCGAGCCCACCCGCTGCCCGCTGCCCGACGCGGGGGCCGAGCGCGCATGGGAAGCGCTCTCGGCGATGTTCGCCGGCGACGGCGACGTGATGTTCGAGCTCTACAACGAGCCCGGGGTATCGGCCACGCCCGCCGGCTGGATCCAGTGGCGCGTGGGCGGCGAGATCATCTACCCCGGCGGCGCCTGCCAGGCGGTCGGCATGCAGCGGCTCATCAACGACATCCGGGCCCAGGCGCCGCAGAACATCATCATCGTCCCCAGCCTCAACGGCGAGCAGTCGCTGGCCGGGCGACTGCGCGTCGTCGACCCGGCGCACCGCTCCGACCCCCAGCTCGCCTATGGGATTCACTATCCGTCCCTGACGCGCGGCATCAGCTTCTGGGACCGGTCGTTCGGCACCGCCAGCGCCTCGATCCCGGTGATCGTCACCGAGTGGGACGCCAACTCGACGACGGGCTGCGTGCCCAACGCTCCGGCCACAGCGCAGGTGCTCCTCGACTACCTGGCCAGCAAGCGCATCGGGGTGGTGGGCTTCGCCTTCGACCTGCCGGGCACGATCGTGGCCGACTCCACCTTCGCGCCGACGAGCTACGCCGGGTTTGCCTGCGGCGTGCCCGGCGCGGGCCCCGGCCAGATCCTGTTCGGGGACTTCGCCGCCGAGGCCCAGGCCGGCGACGGCATCCAGCCGGACCCGACGCCCGCCTGGGTCGTCAGCGCCGGCCTGCTGGCCCGGCTCCAGGTCGCCGCCCACGCCACCGCGGCGCACTTCTTCAACACGCCCCGGACGTTCGTGACCGGAGCCAGCGCATCCGGGCTGGCGTTGCTGGGGATGGGCTCGGCCGTGCCGGCCACGAGCTTCGCCGATGAGGCCAGGCTGGCCGCCGCCGTCACCCAGGGCCGGCTGCAGCCGGGGACCGCGGCGATCGTCTACGCCGCCGGCGCTACCCGCGCGACCCCGGCGGCCCAGCAGCGCAACCCCGCCCATTACTACGCGCTGGCCGCGCAGGCCGCCCACGCCCACGGCCTGCTGTTCATCGCCGCTCCCCAGACGAGCCTGGTGAGGACCCTCGCGCCCGCGACGCCTGCCGGCGACCGCGACCTCGAGTTCCTCCGGCTGGGCCTGGCCGGCGACACCGCTCATGACGCCGATGCCTTCGAGGCCCCGGCCCAGGCGACCCAGGACGACTCGTCCGCGTACGCGTCCTTCGTGTCCGCGGCGTCGCGCCAGGCCGCCCGGTCACATCCGGGGATCGAACTGCTGGCGGGGCTGAGCGCCGGGAACACGCCGTCGACCCCGAGCGCCAACAACATGTTCGACGCCTTCCTGGGCACCCGGCTGACCGTCGCGGGCTACGGCGTCAGCGGCAGCGCGCCCGCCGCCACCGCCGCCGGTGTCGCGTTCCTGCGCCGGCTCGAGCGGCTCGATTCCTAGGCCTCGTCGACGAAGCGGGTGGTGACCGTCCGCGTGTCGCCCGCCGCGTCGCGGAGCACCCAGGTGGCGACGTACGGCCCCGGGGCCAGTGCGGGTACGTTCACGCCGCGAGCGGTGTCGACGTTGGCGGCGTGGAACACGCGGTGCCTGGAACCCGTGGGCCGGATGGTGAGGGTCACCGGGACGCCGGCCGCCGAGATCGCGCCGTGCGGTCCGGGCAGGCCCGACTGCGCGGAGGCCACGAAGGACCCGTTCAGGGTCTCGTCCTGGATGGGGGCGGTCGACTCGATCTCCGGGACCTGGGTCACGGTCTGTCCCCCGGAGAAGTCGTCGGTCTGGGCGATGTCGGCGGCAGACAGCCCCTTGGCGCGGCCGCTGAGCGGACAGATGGTCCCGGTGCCCGCGATACCGTCTCCCACCGCGTCGCTGATGGGCAGCTTGCTCACCGGCGCGCCCCAGTAGTCCCCGGCCTGGCAGGTGCCCGACGACGCCATGGTCTGGTTGCCGATCAGGTTCACGCGCAGGTGGGCGACGTGCAGCGAGCTCAGCCGCCGCCCCGCCGCGTTGACGAGGGTGACGACGTCGCCGCCGTGCAGCGAGAGCCCGCTGATGGTCACCGCCCCCGCGCGGCCGGCCCGCCCGGAGCCGAGCGCGCGGCCGCCGCGCCGCAGGCGGTAGGACGCGCGCGGGACGAGCCCCGAGCAGCGGACAGAGCGGATCCGCAGGAACGCGGTGCAGGTCGGGAACCCGGTGGGGGCGATGAGAAGCTGGCCGTTGGCGACCGCGCTGAGGCTGCGCGGCTCTCCGAGGGCGATCGTCATCCGCACCAACCCACCGTCGGGCTCGAGCGCGCCGGGAGCGCGATTGTCCTCGCTGGTCAACGTCACGGGGGTGCCGAGGCCGACGTGGGGTACGACGATGGGCGCGAAGTCGGTCTCGGTCTCGCACTGGTCGGTGGGCGACGGCGCCAGGGAGGTGCCGATGCGCAGCGTGAGCACGCCGGTCTGCCCGCACGGCCCGATCACATAGATGCTCCGTGCGCCGGCGGAGGACACGGCGTAGCCGTGGTCGAGGTCGAACCAGCCGGTGAAGCCGGACTCCGTGAACGGGTTGCCGCCGTCGCCGGTCTGGATGACATCGGCCGCTGGGCCGTGCGGGCCCCCGCCATAGATGACCTCGATGACGTCGCGGTCGTCGCCGACGGCGTGGGGCTGACCGTCACGGCCGCGCAGCGTCAGCGGGCCCCAGCTCCCGTCGGCGCGGCTCTCGCCCTGGGCGATGGCCACCGGCGCGCCGGCCCGCGCCAGGATGACCGCAACCGATAGGCGACGGCGCACGCCGAGGCTGCCGCTGACCCGCGGGGTGAACTGGCGCAGGTTGACCGTGTGCAGCGGCGGCGTCGAGGCCACCGCGGTCGAGCTCTGCACGCAGCCGCTGCGCGGGTCAGACCAGACGTCCTGGATGAGGTACGGGTGGCCGTCGATGAGCTGGTTGTAGGGCGAGCCATCGGCGGCGTAGCCGAGCGGCGTGCCGTCCTGGGGACCGTTCTCGCACTTGTCGGCGGTCTCCAGGCCGTTGGGGTCCATCCAGCCGGTGCCGACCGGATCGGTGACGGCCTCGATCGTCTCGTGGGCGACGGTGTCGATCGTCGACTCGGCCTCGGGGTTGCCCTCGGGGTCAGATCCCGGCGGCGGCGTGAACTCGATCTGGGGATCGGGGATCGCTGCGTACACGGTCAGCCCGTGGCCGAGTGAGAACGCCGAGTGATATCCCGCGAACGCGGTCGTGCCGCAGGTGCCGAGGGTGATGCACTCGTCGACGTCCGGCGGCAGCAGGACGAAATAGATGTTGGTCAGCCCGCGCGCAGGGGAACCTGCGGCGCCGATCACCCTGTCCACCTCGCGCTGGACCTGGAGGTCGGTGATGCAGGTGGCGACCCCGGACGGCGACGGGCACTGGTTGGTGGCGGCCGGGTAGGGGTGGGTGTCGCGCACCGAGTCCACCGCTTCGTCGTAGTGAATCTGGTAGTTGCCCACGCCCGATTGGTCGCCGTACTGATTGAGCAGCGAGAAGACGTTGCCGGTGGACCCCGAGTCGTGGGCCACGTCAGCGAAGAACTGCTGGATGAGCGGCACGTAGCCCGGGGCCCCGGCGCCGGGCGAGCCGTCGTAGCGATAGCCGGCGGGCGCCCAGAAGATGGTGTGGATGGTGACGTTGCGCATCACCGCACCGCCGTGGTAGAGCACGGGGATGCTGGGGCTCGTGGCGATCTCCTGGGCGCCGTGGAGCGGCAGGAGTCCGAGCGCGAAGCCGACGCGGGGCCTGAACGTGGGCCGGGCCGCGGTGGCGCTCGTGCGGCCGGCGACGTGGGGCGAGGCGGCGGCGCTCGCGGCGAGGGCCAGCGCCGCCAGGACCGTCAGCACCCCCGCGACGATGGCCCGGCGATCGACCTTCCCTGCACGCATCGCGGGGCACCCTATCGCACAGGGGCTGCCTGACACGGCGCTTGACCGGAGCGTGGCGCCCGGCGTGGGCGCGTGGCGCTAGCATCCCGCGCGCAGACCTGACAACCAGGGGGGCTGGCGGGCACGCCGGCTGAGATAGCGCCCCCCGCGCTCACGCGGCCCGGCGCTGACCCTTAGAACCTGTGGGGTAATGCCCGCGAAGGGAGATACGTGGTCTCTCCACGCGAGATGATCGAGGCTCCAGCTCTCCGGGCCGGAGGGCAGCATGACACCGGCGGGGTGCGCGTGGAACGGGTGAGCAGGGCGTTCGCATCGCGCAAGGGCGAGGTGCAGGCCCTGGCCGACGTGTCGCTGCGGGCCGCTCCGGGCGAGATCGTCGCGGTCGTCGGCCCCAGCGGGTGCGGCAAGACGACGCTGCTGGAGCTCATCTGCGGCCTGCAGGCGCCCGACGCCGGCACGGTGGCCAGCGCCCCGGCGGCGCTGATGCCCCAGCGCGATCTGCTGCTGCCCTGGCTGAGCGCCATCGACAATGCCGCGCTGGCGCTGCGCGCGCGGGGAATGGGCCGGGCCGAGGCCCGCGCCGCGGCCGCCCCGTGGCTCGAGCGCTTCGGCCTCACCGGCTTCGAGCAGGCGCGCCCTGCCCAGCTCTCGGGCGGCATGCGCCAGCGCGTCTCGTTCCTGCGCTCGCTGCTGGCGGGAAAGCCGGTGCTGGCGCTCGACGAGCCGTTCGCCGCGCTGGATGCGATCACCCGGGCCGAGATGCAGGGCTGGCTGGCGCAGGTCCTGGCCACCGAGCCGCGCACGGTGGTGCTGGTGACCCACGACGTGGAGGAGGCGGTGGTGCTCGGCGACCGAGTGGTGGTCATGTCCCCGCGCCCGGGCCGCGTGGTCCGCGAGGTGGCGGTGGCGCTGGCGCGACCACGGCGGCGCACGGACGCCGAGGTGGGGGCGCTGCGCGAGCAGGTCCTCGAGGCCCTGGGGATGCCGGCATGAGGCGCTACACGCTGCGGACGGCGCTGGGGTTGAGCCGGGGCTCGTCGTGGCGGGGGGCCCTCGTGCTCGTGCTGATCCTGCTCGGAGCCTGGGAGCTCTACGTCGATCTCGGCGGGGCCGACCCGCTCATCCTGCCCTCCCCCCACGCCATCGCCCAGTCGCTCTTTGACGATCGCGGCCTGCTGTGGTCCAACTTCCTGGTCACCGCGGAGGAGGTGGTGCTGGGGATCCTCGTCGCCGCCGTCGCGGCGCTGGTGCTGGCCAGCGCGATGCACTTCTTCCTGACGCTGCGTCGGGCGGCCTGGCCGGTGCTGATCGCCTCCCAGACGATCCCCATCCCCATGCTGGCGCCGGTGCTGATCCTGTGGCTGGGGTTCGGCATCCTGCCCAAGCTGGTGGTGATCGCCCTGGTCTCGTTCTTCTCGATCGTCGTCACCACCCTCGCCGCCTTCGCCGCCGTCGACCCCGATTTGATCAAATTGATGCGGACCTTCGACATGCCCCGCCGCCGCGTGTTCCTCAGCGTCGAGCTTCCCGCGGCGCTGCCGGGGGTGTTCACCGGGACCAAGATCGCCGTCATCGTGGCCGTGATCGGGGCGGTGTTCGCCGAGCAGGCCGGCGCCAGCTCGGGACTGGGGTATCTGTTCGAGCAGTCGATCCCGCAGCTGTTGACGGCGCGCGCCTATGCCGCCGTGGTGGTGCTGTCGCTGTTTGCGATCGCGCTGTTCGCGCTGCTGACCCTGGCCGAGCGGCTCACCGTGCCGTGGGCCTATCAACCGATTGGAGATCCATCCCGATGACATGTTCCTGGCGGCGCCGAGGACGGCGGGGTGTGATCGTGGCCGGCGCCATCCTGGCCGCGGTGGCGCTCGCCGCCTGCGGCGCGAAGAAGGACACGCTGACGTCGAGCGCCGCCCAGACCCAGCCGCTGAACCTGATGCTGGACTGGCTGCCCAACGCCGACCACGTCGGGATCTACCAGGCGCTGGCCAACGGCGACTTCACCCAGGCGGGGCTGGCGGTCCACGTCCACGTCCCTACCGACCCGGCCTCACCGCTGGAGCTGCTGGCGGCGGGCAAGGTCGACGCGGCCATCTCCTACGAGCCACAGCTGCTGCTGGCCCGCGACGCCGGCGAGCCCCTGGTGGCCATCGCCGCGCTCGTCCAGCGCCCGCTCACCTCGATCGTCGCGCTGCACTCCAAGCACATCACCAAGCCCCAGGACCTGCGCGGCAAGAAGATCGGCGACGCCGGCATCCCGTATCAGCAGGCCTACCTGAAGACGATCCTTGCCCGCGCGGGCGTCCCGGCCGGCTCGGTCAAGGACATCAACGTCGGCGCCAACCTCGTCCCCGCGATGCTGTCAGGGCGTGTGGACGCCACGCTGGGCGCGTACTGGAACTACGAGGCCATCCAGCTGCGGCAGGCCGGCAAGAAGCCCGACGTGATCCGCGTCGACAACGCCGGGGTCCCCCCCTACGACGAGCTCGTGGTGGTGGTGCGCGAGTCAGAGATCGCCAACCAGACCAACGAGTTGCGTCGGTTCGTGCAGGCGTTGGGGCGCGGCTACCAGGCGGTGCGCGCCGACCCCAGCGCCGGCGTCGATGCGCTGATCCACGCCAACCCGACGCTGAGCCGCAAGCTCCAACTGGCCAGCGTCACCGCCACTCTCTCTTCGTTCTTCCCCGCCCGGGCGAGCCTGCCCTGGGGGTGGCAGGACCAGGGGCAGTGGACCGCGTTCGGCCACTGGATGCTGCACGAGCACCTGATCAAGAGCGCCCAGACGATCACCGACGCCTCCACCAACGAGCTGCTCGCCGGCCAGGGGCCATAGCCCGCCGGCGATCCACCCTGGCCCCGGGCGCAGATTTGCGCGAGCGCCCCCGAGGGCCCCTACGATGTTGCGGATGCAGAGATGGATGGCCGGAGCCGCGGCGCTGGCGGGGGTGGTGGGGTCGGCGCTCGCGGGCTGTGGCAGCTCGCAGCCGCATTCGTCGACGAGTGCCTCCGCACCGCCGCACAGCGCCGGAGCGCCGCACACCGAAGACTGCGCGGGCTCTCAGCTCACGCTGTCCTACGCCGGGACCGAGGGCGCGACGGGACACCTCGAGCTGCACGTAGCGGTGCGCAACAGCTCTCAGTCCCCGTGCCTGTTGCGCGGCTACCCCGCCGCCCGGCTGCTCGATCGCACGGGCCGGCCGCTGCCCCTGCGCGTCGGCCGCCGCGACGGCTTCTTTCCGGACACCGAGTCAGGGCCGCGGGCGGTGGCGCTCAAGCCGGGAGGGAGCGCCCACTTCGGGATCAGCCTGGTGACCAACAACGAGTACAAGGGCGCGCGGGTCTGCCGCACGGCGGCGGCCGCCATGCTCTCGGCGCCCGGATCGCGGACGCGCTGGCAGCGCCTCTCGCTGCACCCGGGGCCGCGCGTCGCCCCGTGCGGCAACCAGCTCGTCGTCTCCCCCGTGCACGCGTAGCGACGCGTCTCAGGCGGCCAGGCGGAGCGCCGCGGAGCTGCCGGCGCCGGTGAGGGCGTGCAGCCCGGCCAGGCCCGCCCACGGCGCATACGGGGCAAACAGCTCCCGGACCTCCTCCTCGGTGGCCCGCGCGCGGGGATTGGGCGAGCGCAGCCGCCCCACCAGCTTCAGGTAGGCCAGGTCACCGGCGGGCAGCTGGTCAAGACGCCCCTGCCCGGTGAGCGCCAGCGTCTCGAGCGTCCAGCTCCCCACACCCCGGATCGTGCGCAGCCGCCGCCAGCCGCGCTCGTGATCGGGATCAGACAGGTCAATGCGCCCGGAGGCGACCTCGCGCGCGACCTTGACGAGCGCGAGCGCCCGGGTCTCGGTGAGGTCGAAGGATTCCAGCAACGCCGGCGCCTGCGCCGCCAGCACTGCCGCCGATGGTGAGTCCGCCAGTCCCGTGACGGGGCAGCGCCGGCCCAGCCGGGCCACGAGGCGGCGCTGGATGGCGGCGGCGCGCTCGTACTCGATGAGCTGCTCGCACACCGCCCAGGCCAGCGCCTCGAACGGGTCGGGGCGGCCGTGCGCGCGCAGCCCGGGATGGGCGCGGACGCCGGCGCCGATCAGCGGGTCGAAGCGGAAGCGCTCATAGAACGGGCGCAGGTCCTGATCGACTCCGAGGGCGGCGCGCATCCGCTGAATCCCCCACTCGGCGACCTCCGTGCTGTCGGCCTGGGCGCCGAAGAGCACGCGGTCGGGACTGAGCTGGGCCACCCGGATGACCACGGGCGCCTCGCCGCAGTGCAGCAGCCGGTGGATGACCCCGCCGCGGACGCGGGTCACGCGGTCCAGCCCAACGCGGCGCGACAGCCGGAACGTCCAGCGCGGGCGCACCTCCCGGCGGACCTCGGCGGCGTAGGCGCCGGACGAGGCGGTCACTCTCCCCGCTGGGGACTCACGAGTCCCGGGCGATCAGGT
Source organism: uncultured Actinomycetota bacterium (assembly GCA_963758035.1). GTDB lineage: Bacteria > Actinomycetota > Thermoleophilia > Solirubrobacterales > Solirubrobacteraceae > Palsa-465. The sequence goes on along the minus strand of CAVWTW010000006.1, from coordinate 167,539 downwards.
GGACGTCCACCAGGAAGCTGCGCGAACCGACGATCGGCAGCGCCTCGAGCGCCCGCCGGGGCTGACGGGTGCGCTGAAGCTTGCGCGCGCTGTGGCGGCGGACGAGCGCCAGGGCGGCGGCGCCGGCGACGAACCCCGTGGCGGCGACGGCGGCGGCCTGGACGGCGGGCAGTGTCACCGGCGAGTGCGACTGGATGGTGCGCACCTCGGCCAGCACGGGCACGCCCTCCACCGTCTCCTCGGCGGGGACCGCGCCCTCCAGGTCGTCCACGACGTCGGCGTCGACGATCGGCTCGTCAGTGGACCGGTGGCGGGACATGGGCGGCATATGGTGACAGCGTACGCGGTCAGGTTCAAAGCCGCCATGAACGCCCGCCGATCGGCAACGACCGGCGGTTAGGATTACCTTTGGTCAGATGTCGACATCGATAGACGTCTTCGCCAAGGCGCGCGAGCACGAGCGCATCGCTCAGCTCAAGGCGGCCCGCGACCTGGACGCCCTCCCCTACTTCCACACGCTGGAGGGCCCGACGCTCCCCGTGGTGGAGATGGAGGGCCGCAGCCGGATCATGCTGGGCTCCAACAACTACCTCGGGCTGACCGGTGACGAGCGCGTCAAACAGGGCGCCATGGACGCCCTGAACCGCTACGGCACGGGCATCACCGGGTCGCGCTTCCTCAACGGCACGCTCGACCTGCACCTCGAGCTCGAAAGCGAGCTGGCGGACTGGCTGGGAACCGAGGCCGCGCTCGTCTTCACCACCGGCCACCAGGCCAATGTGGGGGCGCTGGGCACGATCCTGGGCAAGCAGGACACGGTGATCGCGGACTCCGGCGATCACGCCTCGATCCTCGATGGGGTGCTCCTGTCAGGCGCCAAGCTGCGCGCCTTCCGCCACAACCGGCTCGATCGCCTCGAGCACTCGCTCGAGCGTGCCACCAACGACGGCGGCGGCATCCTCGTCGTCGTCGACGGGGTGTTCTCCACCGAGGGCGACGTCGCCCCCCTGCCCGAGATCTGCGACCTGTGCGCCCGCTACGGGGCGCGTCTGATGGTCGACGAGGCCCACGCGCTCGGCGTGCTCGGCGCCCGCGGCGCGGGCGCATCCGAGCTGCTCGGCGTCGAGGACCGCGTCGATATTCGGATGGCCACCTTCTCCAAGTCGCTGGCATCCTGCGGCGGGGTCATCGCCGGCCCGGCCGACGTCGTCGAGTTCCTGCGCATCCAGGCGCGGTCGTTCATCTTCACCGCCTCGGCGGTCCCGGCGGCGGTGGGGGCGGCGCTGGCGGCCGTGCGCATCTGCCGCTCGGAGGAGGGCCCGGGGCTGTTCGCCCGAGTCCTGGACAACGCCGCCTACCTGCACCGCGGGCTCAGCGAGCTGGGCTTTCACGTGGTTCCGCCGACGCAACTGGCAGACGGCACCGAAGTGATCACGCCGGTGGTGCCGGTCCTGGTCGGCGATGACTGGAAGGCCGTCTTTCTCTGGAAGGCGCTCTATGAGGCGGGCGTGTTCGTCAACGTGATGATCCATCCGGCGGTCCCGCCGTCGGGCGCGCTGCTGCGGACGAGCGTGATGGCGACCCATGACCGGGAGACCCTCGATCGCGCTCTCGACACCTTCGCGAAGGTCAAGCGCGCCTTCGAGTCCGAGCATGGGACGCTCCCCGGCGGCGAATGAGCCGTGACCGACTTGTCCGTTCCTGCACAAGACGCCCCGCGAGAGAAAAAAGGCGCTCTAAGCGCATGTCATCGCGGTGTGACATTGCTGTGACCGAGCGGTTTGTTCTAGCTTCTTAGACGTCGCAAGGGTGATGGTCAACCGAGCGGCGCAGAGGGCCGGCGGCGGGAGAACCACCCCGGAAGAGGCCATCACCGAACATCAGAGCCGAGGCTCGGCTCCGAATCAAACGCAGGATCCGACAGCTCGCTGACGCCTGGTGTCAGGTGGCTGTCGATACTGGTCAACGTCCGCTGCGGCGGACCAAACGTTGGGAAGTGAGAGCACTACATGACGTCGACCGCACTGAGGACCCCCGAGCCACAGCGCCTGCGTGCGCTCGAGCGAGCCAACGAGATCCGGCTCGCGCGCGCGGCGCTGAAGCGTCGCATCGCGCTCGGAGAGGTCTCCGCCGCGGAAGTCATTCTCAAGTGTCCTGACGCTGCGTCCAGCTGGCCGATCGGGGATCTCCTGATGAGCCAGCGGCGATGGGGCAACACGAGGTGCCGGAAGTTCCTCTCTCGGAGTCACATCATCGAGACGAAGCCGGTAGGGACTCTGACGGACCGTCAGCGCCGGATGCTGGCGAGTTCGTTGGATTCGTCCGACACCAGGGAGATGGAACTCGTCGGCACTTAGACGAGCGGGTGTCCGTGCCGGACGTGCCTGGCGGCTGGGGCCGCGAGGCGCGTCCGGCTCGGTCAGACGTGAATCCCGATCGGCACGGGGCTGGTGCCGGCCAGGAAGAAGAACCAGATCACGAACGCCGCGATGGTGAGGCCGGCGCTGACCACGAGGACCCCCTCGAGCACGACGGGGCCCGGGTCCTCGAGCCCTCGCGACAGGCAGTTGGCCCGGTAGACGTCGCTCAGGCGCGACAGCAGCGAAGCCACCACGGTGACCGTGAGCACGACGCCGAAGAACGCCGCCGCCAGCGCGGTGCCCAGCGACTGCGTGGCCCCCTGGATCTGCGAGCCCACCCACAGCCACAGCAGCGGCGTGCCCACCCAGAGCCCCAGGCTGCCGATGAACATGATCGACACCACCAGCAGGGCCCCGGTTCCGGATCTCAGCAGCGGCCGCATCCCCACCTCGCCCGGGCCACGGTCCGCGTCAGCGGACACCGCGGCCCCCGGGTAACGGACAGCCGGAGGACAGCTTGACCTGCCACCACCCCATGAGCATGCCGATCAGACCCATCCGCGGGCGCACCTGCCACACCCCGCAGCCGGGCTCGCCGAGCTCGCGGCAGGAGATGCGCGCGAACCGGTAGTCGGCCGGGCGCAGGAGCATGCGCTCCAGCACCAGGCGCTTCTCGGCGATCTCATCGGCCCGCCGGCTGATCGTGGTGCGCGCCTCCCGCAGCCGCTCGGCCAGCTCGTCGCGTACGACCTCCAACTCGCCGAGATCCAGCAGACGGGCGTGGCCGGCCGAATGGGCGACCGGAGCCGGGTGGGGCAGCCCGCCCATCGGGAAGGCGGTGACGAACGCGTCGGCGAGCTCGCGCTCGAGCCGGGCGATCTGCTCGCGCAGGCTCCGCCGGGCCGCACGCTCATCCGTGATGACGCCCGGCTCGCGCACCACCTCAGGGGCGCGCCCGCGCTGCACCTGCGAGGGAAACACCGTTCCTCCCATGGCTAACGGGACCTTAGCACCCGGGGTTGGCGGCTCATACCGCGGGTGCGGGTGATTGGGGGAGGCCGCTACTCCGGCGCGAGGAGCTCCACCGCGCACCACAGCGCCTCCTCCACGTGGATCTCAGGCACGCCGTCGACGGCCACCGCGAACAGGGTCACGCGCCGCGTGCGCGCCGTCACGGCGCGCTCATGCAGCGGATCCTCGAACAGCGCGCAGCACGTCGCCGCGCCGTCGCCGACGATGAGGCTGCCCGAGTCGGTGAGACGGATGCCCAGCCCTGCGTCGTCGACCCGGCCGGCGTCCAGGGCCCACACCGGGACCCCGGTCTCGATGAGGGCCACCAGGCACGCATCGGCGACGATGTCGATCGACACGAACCCGCCCTGGATCAGGCGCGCCACCGCCACCGCCTCGGACGGGATGCGGCGCACGTCCGGGTCCAGGCCGATCTGGCGAAAGAAGGCGCGGAAGGCCTGCGGAATGGGCTTGGTGCGCATCGTCACCACGCCGCCGCCCCGATAGCGGTTGGACAGCTCGCGCAGCTGGGCGCGCAGCGCGGGAGGGCTGGGGCCCGGGCGCGCCGCGAGCGTGACCCGGCGCAGGCGCAGCCCGGGGAACTCCGCCGCCACCAGCGGGTCGACGAAGCCGGGCTGCGGCGCCGCCGGGGCCATCGCGTCAGCCCGCGGACGACCCGTTGGCGAGCAGCGCCCGCACGTGCGGGGCCAGCGCCGCGGCGTTCTGCCAGCGGTTGCCGACGAGGCGCTCGCGGACCACGCCGCCGCGCGCCGCCAGTTCGACCATGGGGCAGACGGCGACACCGTAGAGGGCCCCCACGCGGCCGTCGCTGTCGTAGGCCACCGGAATCGTCCAGTGATGGGCCCGGACCAGCGCCGCCGTCGCCCGGTGCGACGCGCTGACGGCGACCGCGGCGAACTGGAGCGACGGGTAGCGGCCCGCCAGGGTCTGCAGCGCGCTCACCTGGCGCACGCACTGGCTCGCCCCGGTGACGAAGAACGACAGCACCAGCGGGCCGCGCCGGACCATCAGGCAGACGTTGAGCGCCCGGGGGTCATGGCGCGCCGCCGAACAGGTGGGGTGATCGTTGGCATCGCCATCGAGGTTGGTGGCGGCCAGCGGGGCCGCGAAGTCGCGCAGGGCGTGCCCGGCAGCGACCCCGGTCGTCCCCACCCCGTGGCTGGCGAACAGGTAGACCGAGACGCCGAGCACGATGACCAGGCCGATGATCCCGACCATCCACCGGTATGGGCGCGTGTCGATGACCGGCGCCGCCGGGGCTCGCCCGGTGGGCACGACGGGAGCGGTGCCGGACGGCGCGGCGGACGGCGCGGCGGAGGCCGCGGCGGACGGCGCGGCGGAGGCAGCCGGAGCATCGGACGGCGCGCCGGGCGCAGCGTCGTGGATTCCCGCGGCGCGATCGGGGTCCAGGCGCTGGAGGGACGGGCGGACCTCCTCGCCGCCCCGGCCCTCGCCCTCTCCCCCGGCCGGATCGCTCACGCCACTCGCGGCCGGCGCCTGAGCCGCAGCCGCACGGACCTCGCCGCACGCAGCGGATCTCGCCCGCGGGCCAGCGCCCGGCGCTCGGACAGCGCCAGCACCGCGGGCAGCACCAGCAGCACGCCCAGCAGCGACACCGACAGGTCGATCAGCGTGACGAACCCGAAGTCGCGCAGCATCGTGATGTTCGAGAAGACCAGCACGCCGAAGCCGGCGATCGCGGTCACCCCGGAGGCCAGGACGGCAGCGCCGGTGGAGCGGTAGGTCCGCGCCAGCGCCGTGGGCAGATCGTGCCCCGCCGCCCGCTCCTGGCGGTAGCGCTCGGACAGCAGGACGCTGAACTCGGTGGAGATGGCGATGACCAGCGTTCCCAGCGTCGCCGACATCGGATTGAGCGGGATGCCGATCAGATAGAGGATGAGCGCCGACCAGCCGGTGGCCATGACGATGGGGGCCAGCGGCACGAGCGCGCGGTCACGCTGGCGCAGCACGAGGAGCAGAACCAGCGCCACGGCGAGCAGGCCGGCGATCAGGGTGAGGAAGCGATGCCAGGTGGAGGACAGCGCCGCGTTGGCCTCGGCGGCCAGCACCGGCAGGCCGGCGAGCGCGGCGGTCGTCCCCGCCGGCGGATCCAGGTGCGCGCGCATGTAGTCGATCACCTGCTCCTGGCGCGACAGCGGCATCAGCCGGATCCCGAAGGCCAGCGTCGCTTCGCGGTGATTGGGTGTGATCACCGCCTGCGAGAAGTAGGACGGCACCGCCGCCAGGAACGCCGAGATCTGCGACTGGCTCAGATTCGTGCCGGCGCTCGTGCCCGACTGGCTGGTGCTGGAGAACAGGTCGGGGAGCGACAGGGCGGGGCACAGCGTGGCGGCGGCGCACCCCTTCTCCTCCAGATAGCCGAAGTGGCTGAGCAGGCGGCGCTCGTAGGAGATCATCCAGTCCACCGTCGCCGGGGTGGCGACGTTCGGGCTGCGCACGGTGACGTCGATCTCCCCGCTGACGCCGGTCACCTTCTCCAGCGTGTTGAGGTTGCGCAGCGCCGGCATGCTCGTAGGGACGAGCTTGGTCACGTCGGACTGCACCGCGGTCTGCGTGTCGGCAACCCAGCCGATGACCGCCAGCACGGCCGCCAGCGCCAGCACCCGCCCGGGGTGCGCGACGACGGCGGTGACGAGCCGCCCCGGCGTCGTGGGGCGCTCGCGCGCGGGCCGCACCCTGGGCACGAGCCGCCGTCCGGCCCGGCCCAGCCCACGCCCCAAGGGAGCCAGGAGCTCACCGGCGCCCCGCCACGACGCGCCCAGCCAGCCGCCGTCGCGCTCGCCCAGGATGAGCACCGCCGAGCCCGCGGTCAGCGCGCACAGGAAGGCGACCGCGATGCCGGCGACCAGGAGCAGGCCGAAACCGCGCACCATCGGCACCGGGGAGAGCAGCAGGACCAGAAACCCGGTCGCCGTGGCCAGCGCCGCCGTCGCGATGGCCGGGGCCGACTGCGCGGCGGCCTGCGCCACCGCGCGCCCGGCCGACAGGGGCTCGCCGCCGGCACGCGCCGCGTTCACGCGCGCCTCCTGGGCGCGGGCCTGGAACTGGATGCCGTAGTCGACGCCGAGGCCGATGAGGATCGGCAGCACGGCGATCGAGGCCATGGTCAGGGTGGCGCCCAGGACCGCCAGCAGCCCGAAGGTGATGCCGGTGGCGGCCAGCGCCACCGCCAGGGGCAGCAGGCGGAAGCGGTTGCGGAACACGATCAGCAGGGTCGCCGCCATCACCAGCAGCGCCGCGATCAGCAGCCCGGCGATGGAGCCGGTGATCTGACCGGCGAGATCGTTGATCACGACCGGGACGCCGGTGATCGTGTAGACGCCGTGGTAGGCCGAGCGGAACATCGGCATCGCGACCGCCTGCCGGATCCACGAGATCGCCTGGGCCTGCTGGGCGTCCGACAGCGACGAGCGCAGGCGGACCTGGATGAGCGCCGAGTCCTTGGTGGGGAACAGGTAGGAGAAGCGCGCCTTGGGCTGGTTGACCCCCCGCGTCTGGTCGAACACGATCTGCGGGATGAAGCTGGGATCGTCGATCGATGGGACACCGTTCAGGCCCGAGCTGACCGCCAGCTGCTCGAGCGACTGCAGCTGCGAGGAGTACTCGAGCCGCCCGGCCGAGGACGCCTCCTGCAGCGCCCGCTTCTTGCTCATCCCCTCGCCGATGGCGAGCTGGTAGGCCTTGGCCTCGGCAGCCTGCGTGGCGCGGGTGGCGGCCGTGATCTGGCCGCGGATCCCCGTGTTGACTGCCGACACGGCGCGGTTGAGGAAGGTGCCCGGGCCGTAGACGACCTTGGTCACATGCGACTTCATGAGGTGCCCGCATGGGCTGTTGGGGCCGCCGTAGGCCGCGTGGGTCCCGGGCGCGACGGGCGTGAAGGCCTGCAGCGTCGAGTTGGCGACGACGTACTGGCCGGCCAGGCATGCCTCGAGCTGGGTCAGGGTGCCGAGGTCCTTGGTCTCCACCAGGTTGGGCAGCGACTCGCGGACAAGGATGACGACGGCATCGTCGCCGAAATGGCGCTGGTCGTCGGCGGTGGCCTTGTAGCTGGCCGACGAGGAGCTGACGAAGGTGTCGATCCCGGCCGAGGGCCGCAGGCCCAGGGCCAGCAGGCCTCCGCCCAGCGCCAGCGCGAGCACGATCCCCACTGTGAGAATCGGCCGGCGTGCCGCGGCGCCGCACAGCCTCTCGAACGTCCTCGCCCTCATTGCGCCCGAGGCTACCCGGACTCCCCGTGAATCAGCGCCGGCCCTAGTCCATCGTCAGGGGGCCCTGCGACTCCCCGGAGAGGAACTGGCGGATGAACGGGTTGTCTGAATTGAGCATGTCCTCGGCGGGCCCGGCCTCCACGATCCGGCCCTTCCACAGGACGTTGATGTAGTCCGCGACGCGGCGGGCGCTCATGATGTCGTGGGTGATGACGCAGAACGTCGGGAGGTGCTCCTTCTGGTTCTGCTTGGCCTCGTCCATCATGTCGCGGTGGATCTCGAGGATGAGCTCGCCCAGCAGGGCGGTGCGGACGGGGTCCAGGCCGGAGTCGGGCTCGTCGAAGAGGACGATGTCGGGCTCGAGCACGAGCGCGCGCGCGAACCCGGCGCGCTTGCGCATGCCGCCCGAGAGCTCGTTGGGCATCTTGGTGCGGCTGTGGCCCAGGCCGACCTCGTTGAGGCGGCGCATGACGATGTCCTCGATCTCGTCCTCGCCCTTCTCGGTGTGCTGGCGCAGCGGGAAGGCGACGTTGTTGAACAGGTCCATGGATCCGAACAGCGCCCCGTCCTGGAAGAGCAGGCCGAACTTCTTGCGCATGTCGAAGAGGTCGTCGTCCGCCATGTCGGGCACCGACTGGCCGTGCACGAGGATGTCCCCCTGGTCGGGATACAGCAGGCCGACCATGTGCTTGATGCAGACCGACTTCCCCGTGCCCGACGGGCCCAGGATCATCGACACCATGCCCTCGGGCAGGCCCATGTTCAGGCCGCGCAGGATGTGGGAGCGCCCGAACGACTTGTAGGTGTCGATGAACTCGACCGCGTCGGGCCGGCCCGACGGATACACCTTGTAGGTGTGCCACTTGTACTCGTCGTCCTCCACGCCGTCGGGCGGCGCGGGCCGCGGCGACTCATCCACGACCGACACGCGCGACCCGGACTGTCCTGAGCCGTTCTCATCGGCGCCAGCGCCATCTTCGGCGCCGGCTCGCTCGCCGCGCGCCTCCTCGCGCGCGGTCTCAGCCGCGGGCTGGTCGGGCAGCTCCTGGATGTCGCCGTCGTCGGGCGCCGCGCTCTTGACCTGCTCCTGGCGCTCCTCCGGCGACAGCTCCACCTGAGCGCCGCGGGCCTCCGCGTTGTGCCCCTCGCTCTGATCCGAGATATGGCGCGGATCGTCGCTGGCGTTCTCCATGTCCTTGTTCAGCCTCCGATTGGTGCTCTGGGGTTGGCCCCCCAGAAGAGCTGGGTTCCGAGCATCCCGATGAGGTGCACCGATACGAGGTTCAGAACCATCGACTTCGCTGTCGCCGTCCCGACCCCGACGGGGCCTCCACTGGCGTTGTACCCGTAATAGCAGCCGACGATGACGATGACGATCGCCATCGACATCGCCTTTATCAAGCTATATAAGAGGTCCGGCGGGTTCTGGAACTGCCAGAAGATGAGGAAGAACCCACCCGAGGACACGTAGCCGATCTGCTGCACCACCGCCAGGTAGCTGGCGAAGAAGCCGGCGCCGATCGAGCACAGGTACACGAACGGGAGCACCATGATCGCCGCCAGCAGGCGGGTGGCGCACAGGAAGCGCATGCCACTGATCCCCATGACCTCCAGCGCGTCGATCTCGTCGGAGATCCGCATCGAGCCCAGCTCGGCGACGATGCCGGTGCCGACCTTGGCGGCCATCATGTAGCCGAACACCAGCGGCACGAGCTCGCGCAGGTCACACCACGCCGCGAACACGCCGGAGTAGGCGGGCGTCCCCTCCCCGTAGGTGAAGTAGGCGCCCTCGATCCCGCACTCGAGGCCGATGATGAACACCAGGCCCCAGATGACCAGCGTCGAGGAGATGATGAGGATCCCCGCCTGGCGCAGCGCCTCGCCGAAGAATCGCAGCACGCGCAGCGTGGCCACGTCGCGGACCATCTGGGCGCCGAACTTGACGATCTCCCCGAAGGCTTCGACCCAGCCCTTGGGCGTGAGGATGAGGTCGTTCATGCGTGCGCGCTCCGTCTCCTACTTGATGATCGTCGTGATCTCGGGATGGGTGGCCAGCAGCGTCTGGGTGAACGCGTAGTTGAACGCGAACACGCCCAGGAAGGCGATGACGACCGCCTGGTTGACGGCGCGCCCCACCCCCTCCGCCCCTCCGGACGCAGTCATCCCCTTGTAACAGCACACGATGGCGATGATCGCGCCGAACAGGGTGGTCTTGACCACCGAGCCCCACAGGTCCGTGGTCTCGGCGTTGTTGAAGAAGGTGGCGAAGAACGGCCCCAGCGGGGCGTGGTTGACGACGGTGGCGAGGATGCCGCCGAACACGCCGAAGATGAGGGCGTAGATGTCGAACAGGCCGGTGACCAGCATCAGGGCCAGGAAGCGCGGGACGACGAGGTTCTTGATCGGGTCCACGCCGAGGACCTGGAGGGCGTCCAGCTCCTCGCGGATCTTGCGGGCGCCGAGGTCGGCGGTGATCGCAGTCCCGGCGACGCCGGCGAGCACGATGGCGTCGACGAACGGCGCGAACTCGCGGATCGAGGCCAGCACGAAGAAGCCGCCGAGGCGGTCCAGCGCGCCGAACAGGACCAGGAAGTTGGCGGCCTGCAGCCCGGGTGCCTCGTAGCCGAAGGCGATCGTCGAGATGAGCAGCGGGAACCAGCACAGCCGGAGCGCGAACAGGAACTGGCCGACGAACTCGCTGCCGTAGGGGTACGGCGGCCGCACCGCGGAGACGAGCGTCCTCCCGGTGAGGATCATCATGTTGCCGACCTCCTCCAGCACGGATTTGGTCGGCAGGAACGCGCGGTCGGCGGCTGCTCGGATCAAGGGGTCTGCGTCCTCCCAGAGGGATCTGGCGCCTGCCCAACGTCTCAGGCTGGCACAAGCCTACCCACAAAGCGGGTGGATCCCAACAGGGAACCGAACGCCGGTGTATTGAAGGCCACCCAACGGCCCCCAACCGCCCCGGCGCCCGCCGGCAGCCGGGTTTGGGCCGGCCGCCTTGGTGGTATGTTCCGCCCGCGTTGAGCGCCTGGAGCATGAGGACCTGTGGGATGGCCGCCGGCGTCGGACTGGCCCTGGCCATCTCGGCCTGCGGCGGGGGCCAGAACCAGGCGGCGTCGGAGCCCAGCGGAAACTTCCCGGTCAAGGTGAGCACCGCCACGTTCCCCGCGACCCAGCGGCTCTCGCAGCACACGCACCTGGTCATCGCGGTGCACAACGCCGGCAGCAAGGCGATCCCCAACGTGGCGGTGACGATCTGCAACGTCACCTGCGCCTACCCCGCCCCCAAGGGCGAGGGCTCGAGCTCTGAGGCGTTCGCGGCCGACATCAGCCAGAGCGGCCTGGCCAATCCGTCGCGCCCGCTGTGGGTCATCGAGCGTCCTCCCGGCCCCTGCGGCTACAGCTGTAAGAACGGCGGGCAGGGTGCGGCGGTGACCGCGTACGCCAATACCTGGGCCCTGGGGCGCCTGGCCCCGGGCAAGACCGCGCGCTTTGACTGGGCGGTGACGGCGGTCCAGCCCGGCCGGCACGTCGTCGCCTGGCAGGTCGCCGCCGGGCTCAACGGCAAGGCCAAGGCCGTTCTGTCCAACGGCGCGGCGCCCCACGGGAGGTTCGCGGTCAAGGTGAGCACCAAGCCGGCGCAGTCCTACGTCAACAACAACGGCCAGATCGTCACCAAGCAGTAGGCCCGCGGGCCCTCGGCGCCGCGGGTCACACCGGCGAACGTCAAACAGCAGCTGGGGAGGGCAGCCTGCGGGGTTGCGGGCAATTCGCGGGACGTCCGTACAAACTAAGCCCGCCTAGGGTGCACCAGATGACACACGTCCACAGCGGCCACTCGGATCCGCCTTCGTAAGCCGTCGTTGACGTTCTGCCCAGGTCGCGCGAGCCGCGAGCTACTGCGTCTCGGAGGACTGCTCCCAGATGTTGAGCGCGCCGTCGACCGCGTACTGGTCGATCTCGGCCAGCTCGGCGTCGTCGAAGTCGGGGTTGTCCAGTGAGGCGACGGTGTCCTTTAGCTGAGCGACGCTCGAGGCGCCGACCAGCGCCGAGGTCACGCGCGGGTCACGCAGCACCCAGGCGATGGCCAGCTGGGCCAGGCTCTGACCGCGCCGGGAGGCGATCTCGTTGAGCGCGCGCACTCGGGCGACGTTCTCCGGGGTGATCAGGTCCTCGGCGAAGTGCAGCCCCCGCCGCACGCGCGAGTCATTGGGCACGCCGTCCAGGTACTTGTTGGTGAGCAGCCCCTGGGCCAGCGGCGAGAAGGCGATGGCGCCCACCCCCTCGCGCTCGAGCACCCCGAGCAGCTCGGGCTCGATCCAGCGGTTGAACATCGAGTAGGAGGGCTGGTGGATGAGCACCGGGGTGCCGAGGTGGCGCATGATCTCGATCGCCTCCTCGGTGCGCCGCGGGCTGTAGGACGAGATCCCCGCGTACAGCGCCTTGCCCTGGCGCACCGCGGTATCGAGGGCGCCCATGGTCTCCTCCAGCGGCGTCTCGGGATCGGCGCGGTGCGAGTAGAAGATGTCCACGTAGTCCAAGCCCATGCGCGTCAGGCTCTGGTCGAGGCTGGCCAGGAGGTACTTGCGCGACCCCCAGTCGCCGTAGGGCCCGGGCCACATGTCGTACCCCGCCTTGGTCGAGATGACCAGTTCGTCGCGCAGGCCGCCGAAGTCCTCGGCCAGGATGCGGCCGAAGTTGATCTCCGCCGACCCGTAGGGCGGCCCGTAGTTGTTGGCGAGGTCGAAGTGGGTGATGCCCAGATCGAAGGCGCGACGCAGGATGGCCCGCGAGACCCCGAGGGGTCGGTCGTCGCCGAAGTTCTGCCACAGGCCCAGCGAGATCGGGGGCAGCTTCAGGCCGCTGCGCCCGACGCGGCGATAGTGCACCTTCTCGTAGCGGCCCGGCTCCGGGGCGTAGACGGAGGCGGGCCCGATCTCGGCGTCAATCGACACGTCCGTCATTCTCTCAGGTGTGACCCGCGGGGGCCCTGCCGGTGCCAAGTCCCCAAATAGCGGCATTTGTTCGCCCCCCGGCCGACTCCCCGGGGCCCGGTTTGGCCATTGGGATAGTGACCGGCGCGGACACGTCGCCTACGCTTTCGGTCGTCTCCACGAGACCGTCCAATGACGGCTGCCTCCGCCGCCGAGGCCGATTAGGAAGGAACAACGAGAGAGAATGCCTATCCGCCAGCAGAACGTCCACGCCGCCCGTTGGAGCCCGAACGGGCACGGGATCGGGGCCCCGGACCTCACAGCCTCCGACAACCAGGTCTTCGGCGACAACGTCTTCAGCTCCGCCGTGCAGCGCACGCGCCTGCCCAAGGACGTATTCAAGAAGCTGTCCAAGACCCTCGCCCGCGGGGAGGCTCTGGACACGAGCCTCGCCGACGCCGTCGCCCTGGCCATGAAGGAGTGGGCGCTGGAGAAGGGCGCCACCCACTACACGCACGTCTTCCAGCCGCTCACGGGTCTCACCGCCGAGAAGCACGACAGCTTCTACGGCCCGACCGGCGAGGGCACGGCGCTGGCCGAGTTCTCCGGCAAGGAGCTCATCCAGGGTGAGCCCGACGCCTCCTCCTTCCCCACCGGCGGCATCCGCGCCACCTTCGAGGCCCGCGGCTACACCGCCTGGGACCCGACCAGCCCGGCCTTCATCCTGGAGAACCCCAACGGGGCGCTGCTGTGCATCCCCACCGCGTTCGCCTCGTGGACCGGTGAGGCGCTGGACCACAAGATCCCGCTGCTGCGCTCGATGGACGCGCTGTCCAAATCGGCGATGCGCGCGCTGAAGCTGTTCGGCAACAGTGAGGCCGGCCGGGTGTTCACCACCGTCGGTCCCGAGCAGGAATACTTCCTCATCGACGAGCAGTACTTCTTCGAGCGCCCCGATCTCATCACCACGGGCCGCACCCTGTTCGGTGCCAAGCCGCCCAAGGGCCACGAGCTCGACGACCACTACTTCGGCTCGATCCCCGAGCGCATCCTCGCCTACATGCTCGACACCGAGCGTGAGCTGCAGAAGCTCGGGGTGCCGGTCAAGACCCGCCACAACGAGGTGGCGCCCAACCAGTACGAGCTGGCGCCGATCTTCGAGAACTCCAATGTCGGGGCCGATCATCAGCAGCTGACCATGCAGATCCTGCAGAACGTGGCCCGCCGCTACGGGCTCATCTGCCTCCTGCACGAGAAGCCGTTCGCCGGCGTCAACGGGTCGGGCAAGCACAACAACTGGTCGATGGGCACCGACACCGGCGAGAACCTGCTCGAGCCCGGCGACACCCCGCACGAGAACCTCCAGTTCCTGTTCTTCTGCGCCGCCGTGATCCAGGCGGTCAACAAGCACCAGGGACTGCTGCGGGCCTCGATCGCCTCCCCCGGCCAGGATCATCGCCTGGGCGCCAACGAGGCGCCGCCGGCGATCATGTCCATCTTCATGGGCACCGAGCTCGAGAAGGTGTTCAACGCGATCGAGCAGGGTGAGGTGGGCGAGTCCACCCCGGAATCCTTCCTGGGCCTGGGCACTCCGGTGCTCCCGCCGCTGCCGATGCACGGCGGGGACCGCAACCGGACCAGCCCGTTCGCCTTCACCGGCAACAAGTTCGAGTTCCGCGCACTGGGCTCGAGCATGTCGCTATCGCTGCCCAACACGGTGCTCAACACGATCGTGGCCGAGGCCATCGACTCCCTGGCCGAGGAGCTCGAGGAGGGACTGGAGGGCGGCGCCGACCTCGAGGAAGCGCTGCGTCCGCTGCTGCAGCGCAGCTACGCGGCCAACCGGCAGATCGTGTTCGGCGGCGACAATTACTCCGAGGACTGGCACACGGAGGCCGAGGCGCGCGGGCTGCTCAACCTCCGCGCCACGCCCGACGCGCTGCCGTACCTGGTCAACGACGACACCGTGACGCTGTTCTCCCACTACGGCGTCCTCTCCAGGCGCGAACTGGAGAGCCGTTACGAGGTGTTCGTGGAGCAGTACATCGCCAAGCTCAACATCGAGGCCGAGACCGCCGCGTCGATCGCCCGGACGATGCTGCTGCCCGCGGCGGCGCGCCACCTGGCGTTGCTGCTCAGCGCCCAGATGGGCGAGCTGGCCTCAGAGACCGAGGGTCTGATCTCGACCTTCGTGGACGCCATCCGGGAGCTCGAGAGTGCCAACCTCGAGGAGAACCAGCCCCACGACGATCTGCTCAAGCACGCGGAGTACATGCGCGACGTCACCATCCCGGCGATGGAGGCGGCGCGTGCCGCGGCGGACACGCTGGAGAAGGTCGTAGCCGACGACCTGTGGCCGCTGCCCAAGTACTCCGAGATCCTGTTCGTCAAGTAGCGGCTCGGACATAGCAGGCCCGGCGGACGCACCGCAACTTGCGTGCGTCCGCCGGGTTTTCCGCTACGGTGCCTCGCCGTATGCTGGAAGTCCGCGTGGCGCGCGGCTGTCGTGGGGGTGTCCACGTTCGTCGGCTGCTGCGGGTCGTACTCATGCTTCTCCTCTCCGGTGCCGTGGCGGCGCCGGCACTTGCCGCTGGCGGCGGCGGCGCCGGCCTGGGCGGCGGCAGCACCGGCGGCGCGCCCCCGCATGCCGCCTCACCCGTGGTGCACACCGCCAGCGGCGCCCGGGGCAACCCTCTCAGCGGGCGGGCGATGTGGATCTGGGAGTTGCCCCAGTCAGACCGGGGCAACCTCACGGCGCTCATCGCCGACGCGCACCGCTTCGGCCTGTCGACCCTGATCGTCAAGTCCAGCGACGGAACCGACATGTGGTCGCAGTTCACCCCGCAGTTGGTGTCGGCGCTGCACGCCAACGGGATCAGGGTCTGCGCCTGGCAGTACGTCTACGGCAACGCCCCGATCAGCGAGGCCTACCGAGGGGCCGCCGCCGTCCACGACGGCGCTGACTGCCTGATCATCGATGCCGAGTCCGAGTACGAGGGCAAGTACGTCTCAGCACAGGCGTACATCCAGCGGCTGCGGTCGCTCATCGGCTACAGCTATCCGCTCGTCCTGGCCGGGTTCCCCTACATCGATTACCACCCGGCGTTCCCCTATTCGGTGTTCCTGGGCCCCGGCGGCGCGCAGTACAACGCTCCGCAGATGTACTGGCGCGACATCGGCACCACCACCGACAACGTCTTCGGCCATACCTACGCGTACAACCTCATCTACCAGCGCCCGATCTACCCGCTGGGCCAGCTCTACGGCCGGCCGCCCGCGCATCAGGTGATGCGCTTCCGCGAGCTCGCCCGGGTCTATGGGGCGGGTGGGGTGAGCTGGTGGGACTGGCAGGAGGCGTCGTCCTCGATGTGGACCGCGATGTCGCGCCCGGCCGGCACCCTGCACGGCTACGTCCCCTACGAGACCCTGGCCGACGTCAATCCCAGCTCCTCCGGGGACCTCGTCGTGTGGGTCCAGGAACACCTCGTCTCCGCCGGCTACCCCATCCAGGTCTCCGGGGATTACGGCTACCACACCCTCCTCGACGTGGAGGCGTTCCAGAGCGCCCACGGCCTCAGCGCTGACGGCATCATCGGGCCCGAGACGTGGGCGGCGCTGCTGCGCTACCGCATCGCCAGGGTCAAGTGGAGCGTGGCCAAGCGCCACGACACGGCGACGGTCACCTCCGCGGACATCACCGCGGCCCAGCGCGCCGCCCCGACCACGCTGGTCGAGCCCGTCCCGGCCTCGGCGTCCCTGCCCGCCCGGCGCGACGAGATCGCCGGCGCCGGTGGCCGCGGCCGTCCCTAGCCCTCGAGCAGCCCGTTGTCGCGAGCGTAGGAGACCAGCTCGGCGCGGGAGCTCTTCTGGGTCTTCTGCTGGATGTGCGCACGGTGTGACTCCACCGTCCGCACGCTCAAGAACAGCTGGGAGGCGATCTCATTGTTGGTGTGGCCGACGGCGATGAGGCGCAGCACCTCGATCTCGCGGGCGCTGAGGTCGTCGGGCGTACCCGACGGCGGGGGCCCCTCGGTGGCGAGCCTGGCGCCGAGTTCGGGGGTGAGGTAGGTGCGGCCGTCGGCGGCGAGGCGCACCGCCTGGATGAGCTCCTCCTTGGCCGATTCCTTGAGCACGAAGCCGGTGGCGCCGGCACGCAGCGCCTCGCGCGCGAGTTCGGGATCGTTGTGCATCGTCAACATCACGATGTTCGTCTGGGGCGACACGGCGCGCAACCGCGGGATCGCGGGCAGACTCGACCCGTCGGGCATGTTGACGTCCAGGACGAGGACCCGGGGGCGGTGCGCCGCCACTCGCCGTTCGGTGAGCGCGACGTCTCCGGCCTCGGAGACCACGGCAAAGCCGGGCTCGGCTTCGAGCAGCAGGCGCAGCCCGGCGCGGACGATCTCGTGGTCGTCGGCGAGCACGATGGTGACCATCCCCGGGGGATGCGGCTCGGCGGCGCCGTTCGCGGCCGTGGCCGAGCCGTTGGGCGCAGCGGGGCTCATGGCCCCAGGACGGTTCCGGGGTCGATGGTGGTGGGCGAGTCGGCGTCCAGTTGCACCGCGCCGCGCACACGGACCCCGGCCTCGAAGGTGACGTCGCCGTTCACCACCAGCCGCTCGGCCTCGCGCAGGGACGGCGGGCCGGACGGGAATCGCTGCTCGAAGGCGTCGATGAGGCGGTAGTAGCGCTTGTCGAGCTCAACGAAGGGCAGGTTGTCGGCGCGGCCGGGGACCGGCTCCACGCGCAGGTCGTCACCGACCTCGTAGACGTCGGAGCGCAGCACGAGCAGGTCGTCGGTGGTCTTGACCGGGGCGAACCGAGTACGCGGCACGTGCAGCAGAGCCGCGCCGGGGAAGCTCCCGATGGCCGCGCCCATGGCGCTCTCGAGCTGGATCACCGGGGTGGAGTCCGCATCCCGCGGGTCCACGGTCTTGCGGTTGATGATGAGCGGCAGTTCGAGCACGCCCTCGGACTGCTCCAGGCGCTCGGCCAGCACCTGCAGGTCGACCCACAGAGTGTTGGTGTTGTACCAGCGCCACCTGCGGAAATCGCGGAAGGACTCCTCGTCGTCGTCAGGCGTCTGGGCGGTCTCGCGCAGAACCAGCCGGCCGTCGTCGATGCGCCGCGCCACGTGACCGCCCTTGCGGTCGGCCTCGGTGCCCTGGACGACCTCCATGAGGAAGGGGATCTCGTTGTCGGCGACGTGGCCGGCGATCCGCGCCTCGACGCTGGAGCCGAGGTTGTCGGCATTGGAGATCACGGCGTAGCGAAAACCGCGCTCGAGCAGCGCGTCGAGCATGCCCGACCGCCGCAGCGCTCCGTAGACGTCGCCGTGCCCCGGCGGGTTCCACTCCAGCGCGGGCGCCTGCGGCCAGCTCACGGGCTCGAGCGTGTCGGCGTCGAGCTTGGGCACGACGGACTGCATGAAGTCGGGCGCGATGCCGTCGGTGGGCAGCTCGGGGTGGCGCGCCAGCTCCGCCAGGGTGGGCTCGCGCGTGCTCTCGGAGTCCATCAGCACGAGGGGGAGCTCGACCCCGTGGCGCCCGCGCAGCCCGAGGGTCTGCCCGATGATGATCTCCAGGAACGATTTGCCGTCACGCGCCTCCATGAGCGACTTGGGCTGCTGGAGCCCCATCGTCGTGGCCAGGCCGCCGTTGAGCTTGATCACCACCACCCGCGACAGGGCGCGGTGCGCGTCGGCCGCGGGCAGGTCCGCGAGCGCGGGCACGTCGCCGGCGGGCTCCAGGTCGGCGCTGGGCAGCATCGCGGTCTCGCCCGATTCGAGCCGCTCGTAGGCGAGCTGAAAGGCCCGGATGGCCTCGGGGTGGGCTCCCTCGGCCCGCATCTTCTCCACCGCTGCCCGCATCCCGGCTTCGCTCATGCCGTCATTGTGCCCACAAAGTGCCGGCCGGCGCCGTCATGAAAGGATGCCTGCGTGGAGTCACGGGACATCGCGCGCCTCGGACGCAGCGTCAGCGTCGTCGGCCTGGGCACCTGGCAGCTCGGCGCCGACTGGGGCGACGTGAGCGAGGACGCCGCCGACGGCGTGCTGGAGACCGCCGTCGATGCGGGCGTCACCTTCTTCGACACCGCCGACGTCTACGGCGACGGCCGCTCCGAGACCTTCTGCGGCCGCCTGCGCGAGCGCCACCCGGACGTGTTCGTCGCCACCAAGATGGGCCGCCGCGTCGCGCAGGAGACGATCAACTACAACCGTGACAACTTCCTGGCCTGGAACGAACGCTCGCGGGAGAACCTGGGCATGGAGACGCTCGACCTGGTGCAGCTGCACTGCCCGCCCGACGGCGTCTATGAGAACGACACCGTCTTTCAGGCGCTGGACGAGATGGTGGACGACGGCCGGATCGCCGCCTACGGCGTGTCGGTGGAGACGTGCGCACAGGCGCTGGCGGCCATCGCCCGCCCCCACGTCGCCACCGTGCAGATCATCCTCAACTGCTTTCGCCTCAAGCCGCTGGAGGAGGTCCTCCCGGCGGCGCACGAGGCGGGGGTCGGGATCATCGCGCGGGTGCCGCTGGCCTCCGGCCTGCTCTCGGGCCGCTACGACGAGAACACGACGTTCGATGCCTCCGATCACCGCACCTTCAACCGCGCCGGCGAGGCCTTCGACGCGGGCGAGACGTTCTCAGGCGTGCCCTTCGAGGTCGGCGTCCGCGCGGCGCAGGAGCTCTCGGCGCTCGTCGGTGATGACTCGAGCCTTGCCCAGTTCGCCCTGCGCTGGATCATCGACCAGCCGGGCGTGAGCACCGTCATTCCTGGCGCGCGCAACGCCGAGCAGGTCTCCGCCAACGTGGCCGCCGCCGACCTGGCGCCACTGCGTGCCGAGCAGCTCGCCGGGGTGCGCGACGTCTACGACCGCGTCATCCGCGAGCACGTCCACGACCGCTGGTAGCGCCCGCGCTTAGCTCTGGCCGTAGTAGGCGCCGGGCCCGTGCTTGCGCTGGTGGTGCTTGTCGCGCAGCACGTCGGCGAGCGGGCCGCCGTCGGAGCGCAGCAACCGGGTGAGCAGCGCGAGCCGGGCCACTTCCTCGAGCGTGACCGCCACCGTGACCGCCGCGGCGGGAGTCGCCGCCCAGCAGAATGGAGCGTGGCCACGCACGAGCGCCGCGGGAAGCTCGTCTGCGCGCTCGCCGATGAGCTCGATGAGCACCGTGCCGGTCTCGCCCTCATAGTCGCGGTCAACCTCGTCGGCGGTGAGCGGGCGCGTGAGCGGGACCGCCTCGGCCATGAGGTCGGCGTGGGTGGTGCCCAGCAGCGGGATCTCCTGCTCGGCCTGAGCCCACGCCGTGGCCCAGGTCGAGTGGGTATGCACGATCCCGCCGATGCGGTCAAAGGCGTTGTAGAGGGCGAGGTGGGTCGGGGTGTCGGTAGAGGGCCTGCGGGGGTGGGCGGGGTCCGTGACCCCGGGCTCGGTGACCACCTCGCCGCTCTGGAGGTCGATGAGCACCACGTCGTTGGCCGTCATGTGGTCATAGGCGACGCCGCTGGCTTTGATCGCCATCAGGCCGCGGTCGCGGTCCACGCCCGAGGCGTTGCCCCAGGTGAGCTTGACCAGCCCCTGGGCGGGCAGCGCGAGGTTGGCCTCCAGCACCGCCTCGCGCAGCTCAGCGAGATCCGTCACCGGCGCGCCTCAGGTGGTGCCGGTCTCGGCGCGGATCCGCTTGAGGCCGTGCAGCAGCGAGACATCGCTGACCCCCAGCGACTCATACAGCCTGCGGTAGATCGCGTACACCCGGTCATAGACCGCCTTGGCCTCCGCGTTGGGCGTGTAGCTCTTTGACGCCGACGGACGCGTGGCGTCGATCGCGGCGTCGATGTCGTCGTAGACCCCGGCGGCCACCGCGCCGAAGAGGGCGGAGCCGCGCGCGGGGATCTCCCGCCAGGCGGGAACGTGGACCGCCATACCGCTCGTGTCGGCGATGAGCTGCATAGTGAGCGGGCTGCGCTCGGCGATCCCCCCGACGGCGACGATCTCTGACAGCTGGAGCCCGTGCTCGGTGAAGTTGTCGATGATCCGCCGGTTGCCGAAGGCGATCGCCTCCAGGAGCGCGCGGTAGATCTCGCCGGGGGAGCTGTGCAGGGTGAGCCCGAAGATGGCGCCGGTGAGATCGGCGTCGGCCAGGATCGAGCGGTTGCCGTTGAACCAGTCCAGTGCCACCAGCCCGGTCTCGCCGGGCGCGAACTTGGCTGCCTCGGCCTCGAGCTGGGCAAAGGTGTCGCGGTCGCCGTCCAGCGTCCTGACGAACCACGCCAGCATGTCCCCCACTGCCGCCTGCCCCGCCTCATAGCCGTAGAGGCCCGGCAGGATGCCGTCGCGCACCACCCCGGTGATCCCGGGCAGGCGGACCTCATCGGGGCTGACGATCATCGAGCACGTCGAGGTCCCGATGACGGTCACGAACGTGGACGGGCTGGTGACGCCCGCGCCCGGCACCGAGACCCAGGCGTCCACGTTGCCCACGGCGACGGCCACGTCGGTGGTGAGCCCCAGCCGCTGCGCGCGCTCAGCGGTGAGGGCGCCGGCTCGGGTGCCCAGCGCCGCGAACTCCGTACCGAGCTTCTCGGCCGGCGCCGAGAACCCGGGGTAGGCGGCCTCGAAGTACGAGGTCGGCGGCAGCCCCTCGGCCGGTGACCACATCGCCTTGTAGCCCGCGGTGGCGCTCTGGCGGACCTCGCGTCCGGTGAGGTGCCAGACGATCCAGTCCGTCGCCTCGATGAAGGCGGCGCAGGCGTCGTAGATCTCACGATCTTCGGACCACACCTCGATGAGCTTGGGGAAGTACCACTCCGAGGAGATGCGCCCGCCATAGCGCTCCAGGAACGGCTCGCCGCGCTCGAGCGCCACCTCGTTGAGACGATCGGCCACCGGCTGGGCGGCATGATGCTTCCACAGTTTGGGCCAGGCGTGCCGCCGCTCGCGAAACGGCGGGAGCGTGCACAGCGGCGTGCCGTCCGCCGTCACCGGCAGCACCGTGCACGAGGTGAAGTCGATCCCCAGCCCCACCACCTCCTCGGGCGCGACCCCGGCGTCGGCGACGGCGGCCGGAATGCCGTCCTGGAGCACCTTGACCCAGTCATCCGGGTCCTGGAGCGCCCAGTCGGCCGGCAGGCGCTCACCGGTGGACGGCAGCTCGCGATCGATCACCGCACTGGGGTACGGGACGACGCTGACGCCCAGCTCCTCGCCGCTGCGGGCGTCGAGGACGAGTACACGGCCGGACTCTGTCCCGAAGTCCACCCCGATGCTGCACGCGCGGCCGCTCACGGCCCGACGGTCACGTCTCGGACTGCTCAGGTGCCGCGGCGGCGGCAGCGCCGTTGCCGGCCTGGGCCTCCAGGCGGGCGCGCCGGTACTCCTCGACGACGATCTCGGTCAGCTCCTCGACCGAGGTCTCCGCCGTCGGCTTGTCCAGGGCGATGACGCCGTCCTGGATCAGGTTGACGCGATCGCAGGCGGTCAGGACGTGCACGTAGTTGTGCAGGATCATGATGATCGAGACGTTGCCCTCGTCCTTGAGGCGCGCGATGAGGTCAAGGATCATCGCGCCCTCCTTGGCTCCCATCGCGGCCAGCGGCTCGTCGAGGAGGATGATGTCCGCGTCGCCGGAGATCGTGCGCGCGACGGCGATGGCCTGGCGCTGGCCGCCGGACAGGCGGGCCGCCGGGACGTCGATGCGCGGGATGTTGATCCCGATCTGGTCCAGCGCCTTGCGCGCCTCGCGCTTCATCACCGCGTTGTTGAGGAACGGGATGGGTGTCTTGACCCTCTCGCGGCGCAGGAACAGGTTGTGGTAGACGGTCAGCTCGTTGATGAGCGCCAGGTCCTGGAAGACGGTGTCGACGCCGCGCTTACGCGCGTCGTCCACGCTCTTGGGCGTGTAGTCCTCGCCCTTGCACCACATCGTCCCGGCGTCCTGCTTCTGGAACCCGCAGAGGATCTTGATCAGCGTCGACTTGCCGGCACCGTTGTCTCCGAGCAGCCCCAGAACCTCGCCCTTGCGCAGGTGGAGGTTGATGTCGCGCAGCGCCACGGTGGGACCGAAGCGCTTGGTGATGTGCTCGACGCGCATGACGTCGTCGTCGGCGGTGGCCGGCGCGACGATGTGCTCGGCGGCGGTGGTGTTATCCGCCACGGCCTGATCCCGTCCGGACGCGCGACACGTAGGTGTTGAAGGCCATCGCGATGAGGATGGCGAGGCCGAGGTAGAAGTAGAAGTAGTTCGCGCTGACGCCCTTGATGTTCAGGCCTTCCTGGAGGATCCCGAGGAAGATCGCGCCGATAAACGCCCCGATCACCGTCCCGGACCCGCCCTGCAGCAGGGTACCCCCGATCACCGCGGCCGAGATCGCCTGAAACAGGATGGCGTTGGAGCCGGACGGGTCCGGCGTCGTAGTCGAGGCACGGACCGCCTCCAGAATCCCGACGAATCCGGCAAGGAGCGCGCACATGACGAAGTTGCCCGTGAGCACGCGCCTGGTCCGGATCCCGGCCTCGGAGGCGCCGAGACGGTTTCCGCCCACTGCGACCGTGTAGATACCCCATCGCGAGAACGACAGTGAGAGCTGGAGCAGCAGCGTGATCCCGATTGCCCAGAACAGCTCGGAGTAGGTGCCTCCGCCGAAGATCTGAGCGAACGTTCCCACCTTCACGATCGAGGTCCCGGGCGTGGTCACCTGGGTCGCGTGGGAGATGATCAGCGTCAGGCCGTCGAGCGTGAATAACGTGCCGAGCGTGGCCACGAACGAGGAGATCCCGACGAAGGCGATCACCAGCCCGTTGAACAGGCCCACCAGCATCGCCACGATCAGCGCGCCGATCATCGCCGGGATCAGGGGTAGGCCGACGTTCGCGCTCAGCTTGTAGAAGACGAACGGGGTGAACAGGTACACGGCGCCGATCGACAGGTCGATCTCGCCGTTGATCATCACGAACACCTCGCCCGCCGCCAGGATCGCGAACGGCGCGAAGTAGGGGAGCAGCGCCTTGATGCTCGACGAGGTCAGGAAGTGGCTGGTCGTGGTCGCGAAGTAGACGAACGCGATCAGCGTGACGACGATGATGCTGCCCTCGCGCAGCGTCAGGAAGCGCTGGGCGATGCTCAGCGCCCCCCCGCGCTGGGCCCAGCCTGACGCTGGGCCCTTTGGAGGAGGCGCTGTAACCGTCTTGTCCGACGCGGTGGCCATGTCTGCCGCCGCGTACCCTACGACTTTTGAACTCCGGGCGAGGTGCTGGTGCCCTCGTACCGGCTCTTGGTGCTGTTGTAGGGCGCCACGGTCGTCTTGTCCAGGAATTTCAGACCCGTGTTGACGTCGGCGATGCCGGTCAGGGTCTGTGACGCCTGGTACATGTACAGCTGCAGGATGGGCAGGAAGCCCTGCAGGTAGGGCTGCTGGTCGATGGTGAACTGCAGCGCGCCCGACGCCACTGTCTGCTGGGTGATCGGGGTGAGGTCGTAGCCACCACCCTTGACCTTGCCGATCAGGTTCTGCTTTTGGATCGTCTGGCCAACGCTCTGGGTGCTGCCGCCGTCGACCGCGAAGAAGCCCTTGAAGCTGGAATGCGACGTTATGTAGGCCTGGATCGTCGACAACTCCTGCGTGAGGGCCGCTCCGGTCGCGGCGACGTGCGTCTTGATGCTCGGGTGCTTCTTGAGCGTCGCCTGAGCGCCGTCGATGCGCGGCTGGATGTTGAGCGAGCCTGGGGTTGCGATGAACAGCGCGACGTCACCGGACGGGACGAGCTGGGCGATGTGGTCTCCCATCTCCTGCCCGGACACGAACAGGTCCTGACCGATGTAGGCCAGGCGCGGGTTGCCGGCGGCGTCGGCGTTGTAGGCGACCACCGGGATCTTCGCCGCCAGCGCCTTCGACGTCGGGCTGTTGAACGCGGTCAGGCTGATCAGCGCGACGGCGATGCCGTCGACGCCGGCGCTGACGGCGCTGTTGAACGCGCTGACCATCTCACCGACGTTGCTGTTCGCCGATCCGGTCCATTGGTAGGAGCACCCCAGAAGCTTGCAGGCGTCCGCGGCGCCGTTCTGCGTTGGCGTGAAGAACGGATTGGTGGTGACGTGGTTGATGAAGGTGAACTTGTAGCTCTTGCTGACGCCGAAGATCCCCGCTGCCGCGCTTCCCCCGGTGGCGGCCGACGCCGTCCCGGTGCTGGTGGCACTCGAGCTGGAGCTGGAGCTCGAACTCGATCCACCACAGGCCTGCAGGATCAGTGCGCCGATTCCGGCGGCGCCACCGGTGAGCGCGGTGCGACGGGTGAGCTGCCGCATCTTCTTGAAGGGCGTCTCCTCCTCCTTGCGCTCATCCCATTCCAACCTGTCGAGTGCGTCGTGGACGACATCTTCTTCTTTGGACACCTGATGCTCCTCCTCTCCGGGACTGCCGACCCCGCAACCGTTTCAGACCCGGGGTTGGTTGTCCATTCACATTAACCGAGGCTAAACCTCATCCGCAACCACATCTATGGCGGCGTTTGGTTGCGGCACGTGTGAGTTTCCTCTCCTGTCCGGCGCGCGCCCATGTTAGCGATCACATCAAATCCCTGTCAATCGTTCTCCCGCGGCACCGCGGTGCTGGCGCGGACGACCAGTTCGGGCGGGACGAGCGAGCCCGTGGGAGGCCGCTCACCCGCCTCGACGCTCTCGATCGTCCGCACCAGCACCCGCAGACTGCGGCTCCCCACTTCACCGAAATCCTGGCGGACGGTGGTTAGCGGCGGGGTGAAATAAGGGGACTCCGGGATGTCGTCGAAGCCGACCACGCTGATCTCCTCCGGGATGCGCCGCCCGGCCTCGTTCAGCGCCCGGAGCAGGCCCAGCGCCATCTGGTCGTTGGCGACGAACACCGCGGTCATCGACCGGTCCCGGCTCAGCCGCCGCCCCAGGTGGTAACCGGCCCGGGCGCTCCAGTCGCCGATGAGCGGCTCGGGCCGGGGCGCGCCCGCGGCCTCCAGCGTGGCGCGCCAGGCGCCGGCGCGCAACTGGGACTCGATCGAGCTCAGGGGCCCGGTGATGTGGTGGACGGTCCTGTGCCCGAGGTCGAGCAGGTGGCGCGTGGCCAAGGTCGCACCCTCGGCCTGATCGACCGCCACCACGGGGATTCCGCGATCAGGGCCAGACTCGACGGCCACCAGCGGAATGTCGAGCGGGGCGTGCAGCAGCGCCTCCGCGGACTCCTCCTCGGAGACGATGACGAGGATCCCGTCCACGCCCTGCACCCGCAGCCGCTCTATCGCCTCCACCACCGAGGCGCGATCGAGCGCCTTGAGGCTGGCCACCATGATGAAGTAGCCCGCCTCGTGCGCCGCCCGCTCGATACCGAACAACGTCGACGCGGGGCCATACAGCGTGGTGTCGAAACTCACCACGCCGAGGGTGCGCGTGCGGCCGGTGGCCAGGGCTCGCGCAATCGAGTTGGGGCGGTAGCCGAGCTCGCGCATCGCCTCCATCACGCGCTCGCGCGTCTGCGGACTGACATGCCGGCTGCCGTTGATGACGCGGGACACCGTTTGGTGCGAGACTCCCGCCAGCCGTCCGACGTCCGACATGATCGCCGGCCGTCTCGGTCGCGACGGGGCTTTCTGGTCGTCCTCGACGTCCATCTCTCCGCTCCTCTGAAACGCTCCACCCTCCCGGAGCACGCCGCGATGTTAGCGCTAACGGACGATCCGCGCTCCGGGGCCTGGCTCCACCTCCAGCGCGCCGTCCGGCGGCTGGGTCTCGGGTGGCATCAGGCCCAGCACGTGGCCGCCGAAGCCGCCGCCCACGATCCGCGCCCCGACGGCGCCGGCATCGACCAGCGTCGTCACTGTCCGCTCCACGGTCGGGGTCGAGATGGCAAAGCAGTCGCGCAGGCTGGCGTGAGAGGCGTTGAGGAGCGCCCCGACGCGCTCGAGGTCTCCGGTTGACAGGGCCGCGACAGTGTCCTGCACGCGCGCGTTCTCGGTGACCACGTGGTGGGCGCGCGCCCGTAGCGGCTCGGGCAGCTCCGCGACCCGCTCGAGCGTCGCGTCGCGCAGGCTCTCGACTCCGAGCAGCTCGGCGGCGCGGACGCACTCGGCCCGGCGCTGGTTGTAGCCGTCGGCGGTGGCGTCGTCCCCGCCGGCGTTGGCGTGGCGCTCCCCGGAGTCCAGCGTGACCAGCCGATAGCCGTCGAGCTCGAGCGCCACCGGCGTGACCTCGAGCGACTGGAAGTCGATGCGCATCGCCCTCTCGGGCTCCCCGAACAGCGACGCGATCTGGTCCAGCAGGCCGGTCTGAGCGCCCACCCACTCGTTCTCCACGCGCGAGCACAGGCGCGCGAGATCCAGGCGCCCGGGCGGCGCCACGTCGGCGACGGCGAGCAGCGCCAGGCACAGTGCGACCTCCAGCGCGGCCGACGAGGACAGTCCGGAGCCGCGGGGGACCGTGCCCGTGATCTCGAGCCGCGCTCCCACCAGCGGACACCCGGCGGCACTGAGCTCTCCGACGGCGCCGCGGGCGAAGGCCCGCCAGCCCGCCGCGGGGGTGACGGCGTCCAGGGCGAAGGTGTCGTAGGACTCGAGGTCGGCGGCCACGACTTGAAAATGGCTGTCGCCAGTGCGCGTCGCTCGCACCGTGACCCCCTCGCTGATGGCGAACGGAAGCGCCAGACCCTCGTTGTAGTCGGTGTGCTCTCCGATCAGGTTCACGCGCCCGGGCGCAAACGCGGTCACCCGGTCAGCCACGCTGTAGTCTCCCGCTGGTGCCGTTCATCGACAACATTCTCTCGCCCGTCCATCTGCTCGTTGTTCTCGGCGTGGCGCTACTCGTGCTTGGGCCCAAGCGCCTCCCCGAGGTCGGGCGCGCCATCGGCCGGGGGATCCACGATATGCGCAGCATGATCGACGACGTGAAGCCCAGCCGCGAGGAGCTACTGGGAACCGTCGAGGCCGACACGCCGGCCACGGCCCCCACGGCGGCCAGGCCGGCCACGGCGGCCAGGCCGGCCACGGCGGCCACGGCGGCCGACCGCAAGGTCTGACCGATCGCCCCCACCCGCGCGACATGACCGTGCAGTGGGGCATTCTGTCCACGGCCCGGATCAACGACAAGTTCATCGCCGGGGTGGCGGAGTCGCAGCAGTCCGCGGTGCTGGCCGTCGCCAGCCGCGACCACGTCCGCGCCGAGCACTACGCGTCGGAGCGGGGCATCGAGCGCGCCTATGACAGCTACGAGGCGCTGCTGGCCGACTCCGACGTCGAGGCCGTCTACATCTCGCTCCCCAACGCGCTGCACCTGGAGTGGACGGGCCGGGCGCTCGAGGCCGGCAAGCACGTGCTGTGCGAGAAGCCGCTCAGCCGGCGCGCGGCCGACGTGCGGACCGCCTTTGATCTGGCCGAGCGCCACGACCGCCTGCTCATGGAGGCGTTCATGTATCGCCACCATCCTCAGACCGCGCGCCTCGTGGATCTGGTGAGGTCGGGCGCCATCGGCCGGCTCCGCGTCATCCGCGCCGCCTTCAGCTTCCACTTCGAGGATCCCGAGGACGTGCGGCTGAGCGCCGCGCTGGAGGGTGGCTCGCTGATGGACGTCGGCTCCTATTGCGTGAGCGCCGGCCGGCTGCTGGCCGGCGAGCCGGAGCTGGTGAGCGGCACCCAGGTACTCGGCGGCGATGGCGTCGATGTGACCTTCACCGGCTGGATGCGTTTCGCCGGCGAGGTGACGGCGCACTTCGACAGTGGCCTGATCCTCGACGACCGCTTCGACCTCGAGGTCGTGGGCGAGGAGGCCAGCCTGTTCCTGGCCGATCCGTGGCATTGCCGGACGCCGGGGATCGAGCTGCGCCGCGCGCAGGCCACCGAGATCATCGAGGTCCCCTCGGCCAACTCCTACGGGCTGGAGGCCGACAACCTGGCCGCGGCCATCCGCGGCGACGGCGCACCGCTGCTCGGGCGCGCCGACGCCGAAGCCCAGGCCGCCACCATCGAGGCGCTCTATGCCTCCGCAGACTCGGGCGCGCCCGTGGTCCCTGCCCGCTGACGGGCGGGCGCTGCGCCGTTCAGACGACCGACATCGACGGCGAGAAGCCGGCGGCGCGCCGCCCGTTGCCGCTGCCGACGCGCTCACCCCGGGCGGGCGCGTGCGCGGGCGCATCGGCCGTCACGAGGTTGAAGCGAATCCGCACCTCGGTGCCGCCCGTGGCGCGGGAGACGATCGCGAAGTCGTCGCTCACCTCGGAGATCAGCCCCAACCCAAGGCCCAGCCCGGAGCGATCGGTCCGCGGCTTGAGGCCGCAGCCATCGTCGGAGATGAGGATCCACAACTCCCCCGACGCCACCGCGGCGTTGACGTAGATGAGTCCCCGGCCGCTGCGGTAGGCGTGCAGCACCGAATTGGTCATCGCTTCCGACGCCGCCAGCCTCACGGCATCGATCTGGCTGGGCGTCGCCCCCGCGTTCGCGGCGAAGTTCGCCAGCTTCGCTCGCCCCTCGGCTACCGATCGTGGCGAGGCCTCATAGGTCTCGTTCAGATTCCCCACAACGCTGTGCATATGCGATCTTGTACCCGTAGGCCACGCAGACTACGCATACCCCGTTGCAGCCGCGGTGGCCGGCGGGCAACACCGTAGGATTGTTCGATGCTCAGGATTTGCAGGTATTGAGGCCCACGAATGCCGCGTTCCAAGACCGCAATCATCACCGGCGCCGCCAGCGGGATCGGCCGCGCCGTGGCCGAACGGATGGTCCACGACGGCTACGAGGTGCTGGCCGTGGACCTGCGCCCGGACCCGGACGGGCCGGGCACCCCGCACGAGGCTGACCTCACCGACGCCGACGCCAATGCCGCCGTGGTGGCCGCCGCCCTCGAGCGTTTCGGCCGCCTCGACGTGATCGTGGCCGGCGCCGGCATCCAGCACGTCGCGCCCATCGCGGAGTTCCCCATCGAGCGCTGGCAGACGATCATCGCGCTCATGCTGACCAGCCCGTTCCTGCTCGCCCGGCACGGGTGGGAGGCGCTGGGCGAGTCCGGCGCCGGGCGCTTCATCGGCATCGCCTCGGCGCACTCCCTGGTGGCGTCGCCCTACAAGGCTGCCTACGTTTCGGCCAAGCACGGCCTGCTGGGCCTGGTCAAGACACTCGCCCTGGAGGGCGCCGAGCGCGGGATCACCGCCACCGGGGTGTGCCCCGGCTACGTCCGCACCCCCCTCGTGGAGGGCCAGATCCCCGACCAGGCCCGCGCGCACGGGATCTCCGAGGAGCGGGCGCTGGAGGAGATCATCCTCGCCCCGCAGGCCATCAAGGAGTTGATCGAGCCCTCCGAGGTGGCCGAGGTGGTCGCGTTCCTGGCCGGGCCGGCCGGGCGCGCGTTCACCGGGGTGCCGGTGACGATGGACATGGGCTGGACCGCTAGGTAGCGGCGCTTCGGTTGGGGTGGCGGTGAGGGTCCCGTGTTGCAGGGCACGAACGAACCTCAACGACTTGGCTATCGAGTGGGCGGTCCGGGCGGTATCAACGCTCCCGGTGGCCCTCGACGCGGAATGTTGGGAGATAACTCTCACGTGGTGATGGTTATCTCCCAAAACCTCCTGCATACGCGCCGATTCTCGCCATCGCGGCCGAAAACCCCGCCGCCCTCCCCAGCAGGCCGTTGACGTGCGCCGAT
Organism: uncultured Actinomycetota bacterium; assembly: GCA_963758035.1. Lineage (GTDB taxonomy): Bacteria > Actinomycetota > Thermoleophilia > Solirubrobacterales > Solirubrobacteraceae > Palsa-465. The sequence goes on along the minus strand of CAVWTW010000006.1, from coordinate 137,324 downwards.
ACCCCGCTGCAACGCCCCACGGACGCGCCACGCGAAAGGCCCACGCGCCTCCCAACGTTGACATGGTTGTGTCAAGGTTGCTAGCCTCACCCCGATGCGAGATTTCCTAGCCGCCACGCGCGAGCGGGTCGTCGTGTTCGACGGCGGGATGGGCGCGACGCTCGAGCAGTTCGACCTCAGCCTGGAGAAGGATTACCGGCTGCCCGGCCGCTGCCACGAGGCGCTGGTGCTCAACCGCCCCGACGTGATCGAGGGCGTGCACACGTCGATGCTGGATGCGGGCGCGGAGGTGCTGGAGACCGACACCTTCCAGGCCAGCCGCCTGAAGCTCGGCGAGTGGGGCCTGGAGGATCACACGCACGAGATCAACCTCAAGGCGGCGCAGATCGCCCGCAAGGCGGCGGGCGAGCACCGTCTCGTGGCCGGCGCCATCGGGCCCACCGGCTTCCTGCCCGCCTCGGATGACCCGACGCTCGGCCAGATCACCTTCCCGGAGCTGCAGACCGTCTTCACCGAGCAGGCCACGGGCCTCATCGAGGGCGGCGTGGATCTCATCATCATCGAGACCACCCAGGACATCCTGGAGCTCAAGGCGGCGGTGTTCGGCGTGCGCCGGGCCGGCAAGGAGCTCGGCCGCACGGTCCCGATCCAGTGCAGCGTCTCCCTGCTGCCCCAGGGCGGCAAGATGCTCCTGGGCACCGACATCAGCGCGGTGCTGGCCACGCTGGAGGCGCTCAAGGTCGACGTGATCGGCCTCAACTGCTCCACCGGCCCCGAGGACATGCGCGACGCGGTCCGTTTCCTCGGCGAGTTCAGCCCGGTGCCTGTGCACTGCATACCCAACGCCGGCCTCCCCCACCAGGGGCCCAACGGCGAGACGATCTTCCCCGAGGAGCCCGGGCCGCTGGCCGACACGCTGGGTGAGTTCGTCGAGCGCTACGGCGTCTCCATCGTCGGCGGCTGCTGCGGCACCACGCCTGAGCACATCGAGGCGATGGCGGAGCGGGTCAAGGACCGCACCCCCGGCGTGCGCCCTGAGCGCCGCCCCGCACACGTGAGCTCGATGATCGCGGCCACGCCGATGGTCCAGGCCCCCCGCCCGACGATCGTCGGCGAGCGCGTGAACTCCCAGGGCTCGCGCAAGGCCAAGGAACTGCTGCTGGCCAACGACTACGACGGCCTGCTCGTCGTCGCCGAGGACCAGGTCACCGGCGGCGCGCACGTGCTCGACATCTGCGTGGCGCTGACCGAGCGCCAGGACGAGGCCGACCAGATGCGCGAGGTGGTCAAGCGGATCTCGCTGACCCAGCCCGCCCCCATTCAGATCGACTCGACCGAGCCCGAGGTCATCGAGACCGCGCTGCAGCAGATCCCCGGGCGCGCGATCGTCAACTCGATCAACCTCGAGGCCGGCCGCGACAAGCTCGACCGCGTCGTGCCGCTGGCCGCTGAGCACGGGGCTGCGGTGATCGCCCTGACCATCGACGAGGTCGGGATGGCCAAGACCGCCGAGCGCAAGCTGGAGATCGCCCAGCGGATCACGCAGCTGTGCTGCGAGGAGCACGGCCTGGACCCCGACGCGCTCATCTTCGACTGCCTCACGTTCACCCTGACCACCGGGGATGAGGAGTGGCGGCCCAGCGCGGTGGCCACCATCGAGGGGATCCGCGCGATCAAGACCGAGATTCCCGGCGTCCAGACCTCGCTGGGCGTGTCCAACGTCTCCTTCGGCGTGGGGCTGCCCGCTCGCTCGGTGCTCAACAGCGTGTTCCTGCACCACTGCGTGGAGGCGGGGCTCGACCTGGCCATGGTCAACCCCAACCACATCACCCCGTACTCGGAGATCCCCACCGAGGAGCGCGAACTGGCCGACGACCTCGTCTTCAACCGTCGCGAGGACGCGCTGGAGCGCTTCATCGCCCACTTCGAGTCCAAGGGCCCGGCCGAGGACGAAGCAGCGGGCAAGGTCGACCCGACCGAAGGGATGGAGCCCGAGGAGGCGCTGCACTTCCACATCCTGCGGCGCAAGAAGGAGGGCGTGGAGGATTGGATCGACGCGAGCGTCGAGAAGATCGGCGCCGTCCCCACCCTGAACACGGTGCTGCTGCCCGCGATGAAGGAAGTCGGCGACAAGTTCGGGGCCGGCGAGCTGATCCTCCCCTTCGTGCTGCAGTCGGCCGAGGTCATGAAGCGCGCCGTGGCCCAGCTCGAGCAGTACCTCGACAAGCTCGAGGGCTACACCAAGGGCACCGTGGTGCTGGCCACGGTGTTCGGCGACGTGCACGACATCGGCAAGTCGCTGGTCAACACGATCCTCACCAACAACGGCTACTCGGTGGTGGACCTGGGCAAGCAGGTACCGATCTCCACCATCCTCGACGCCGCCGTGGAGCACAAGGCCACCGCCATCGGTCTCTCCGCGCTGCTGGTCTCGACCTCCAAGCAGATGCCCGCCGCGGTCCAGGAGCTGCACGAGCGCAAGCTCGACTTCCCGGTGCTGATCGGGGGCGCCGCCATCAACCGCAACTTCGGTCTGCGGATCCTCTACCCACACGGCACCGGGTCAGACGACGTCTATGAGCCCGGGGTCTTCTATTGCAAGGACGCGTTCGAGGGCCTGGCCAAGATGGACCAGATGATCGATCCCGAGCGTCGCCAGGACCTGGTGCAGAAGACCCAGGAGGCGGCTCAGAAGCTCCGCGACACCCCGCAGATCGTCGACGAGGACGCGCCCGACGTCACCGATGCCTCGGTCCGCAGCGCCGCCGCCACCGACACGCCGGTGCCTGAACCGCCGTACTGGGGCGCGCGCGAACTCGAGGTGCCGATGGACGAGGTCTTCCGTCATCTCGACACCCATGTGTTGTTCAAGCTGCACTGGGGCGGGCGCGGCGTCAAGGGCGAGGCGTGGACGCGCCTGCTGCGCGATGACTTCCAGCCGCGCCTGGAGCGCATGTGGCGAGAGCAGACCTACCTGCGCCCGCGGGCCCTGCTCGGCTACTTCCCGTGCAACTCCGAAGGCAACGAGCTCATCGTGTGGGATCCCGAGGCCCCGCGCGAGCGTGAGCTGCACCGATTGGTCTTCCCCCGTCAGCCCCGTCACGACCGCATCTGCCTGGCCGACTTCTATCGCCCGCTGGACGCCGAGGGCACCGACGTCGTCGCCCTGCAGGCGGTGACCGCCGGCGAGGAGGTCACCGAGCTGATGGCCTCGCTGGAGGCCGAGGGCGAGTTCGCCGAGCAGCTGTTCGTCCACGGCCTCGGGGTGCAGACCGCCGAGGGCATGGCCGAATGGCTGCACGCGCGGGTGCGCTCGGAACTGGGCATCACCCCCACGCAGGGGCGCCGCTACTCCTGGGGCTATCCGTCCTGCCCCGAGCAGTCCGAGCTGACCAAGGTGTTCGACCTGCTCGACGCGCCGTCGATTGGACTGCGTCTCTCCGGCGGGTACGCCGTCGAGCCCGAGCAGTCGACGCTGGCCATCGTCGCCCACCATCCCCAGGCCGTGTACTTCGGGATGAAGTCCGGGACGCTCCCCAAGACCGGCAAGCAGGCCGCCGACGAGCTCATCGCCGGCACCGAGAAGGACCCGACGCTCATGGCCTCCCTTCCGGATGCCGACCCCGCCGGCGGCGCCGCCGCCGACGAGCCCGCGCTGGCCGAGGCCTGACGTCCGCCGCGGACGCTCTGCCTCGGGCAGCCGTCCAGAAACCCTCAAAACGGGGATGAGGTTTGATCAACGGCGCCGATATCACGCCGGGTGAGGTCACAGTTTCTTGATGCGTCTCCCCCGCTGACGGGTGATGGACCGGAACACCGTGCGGCGCCCCCAGCGCCTGCGGCCGATGCGGCGGTCCCGGTCGCGCCGGCGGCTGTCCTGATCGCGGACTGCTCGCGGCGGATCCTGCACGTCGGCGGCGGCGCCTTCGCGGCCCACGGCCTGCGCACCGACGGCTGGATCGGCCAGACGATCGAGCAGGTCCTGCCCTTCGACGTGGCGGCGAGCCTGCTGCCCCGTTACGAGGCGGCGCTCGGCGGGGAGCCACAGGCGTTCGAGTACCGCAGCCACGACGCCACCCGTCTGTACCACGTGCAGCTCGCTCCGGTCCCCGACGGGTCGGGGGCGATCGGCTCCGTGGTGGCGGTCATGCAGGACGTCACTGACCGCGCGCGGATCACCTCGGACCTCGCGCGCAGCGAGGGCCGCCTGCGCGAGGCCGAGCGCATGGTGGGCGTGGGAAGCTGGGAGCTGGTCGTCGCCACCGGCGAGATCACCTACTCCGCCGGCCTGGCCCGGCTCCTGGAGCTGGAGGAGGATCAGCCGCTGGACAAGCATGGGCACCTCACGCTCATCCACCCCGCCGACCGTGCGCTCGTCGCGGGGATCGGAGAGCAGTGTGTGCTGCACGGGTCGATGAGCTGCGAGTACCGGGTCGTCCTGCCCAGCGGCGCCACGCGCACCCTGTCTCTGCACGCCGAGGCGATCACCCTGCCCGACGGCCGCCGGGAGAATCTCCGTGGCGCCGTCCTCGACGTCACCGCCGAGCGCGAGACCGACCGCCGGCGCCTCGCCGCCGAGCATCTCTTCCGCGAGGGCTTCGACGCCGCACCCATCGGCATGTCGCTGGCCGATCCGGTGGAGGGCCGCTGCGTGCGGGTCAACGACGCGATGTGCCGGCTGCTGGGCCGCTCGCGCGAGGAGCTCATCGGGCAGACCATTGGCTCCATCGCGCCCCGGGACGACGTGACCATGCTGCGCCGCGCCCGGGAGGACATGCTGCGGGGCGAGATCGACTCCTTCACCGCCGAGCAGCGCTTCCTGCGCAGCGACGGCAGCACGTTGTGGGGGCTGCTTCACTGGGCGCCGGTGCGCCGCGAGGACGGCTCGGTCGAGGCCTTCCACTCGCAGTTGGTCGACATCACGGACCGCAAGGAGCGCGAATACCGGCTCGAGCACGATGTCGAAGAGGCGCTGTGGCTGGGGCGCATCCGCGACGCCCTGGACGAGGACCGCCTCGTTCTCTACGCCCAGCCGATCGTCGACCTGATGACGGGCCAGACCGTCCAGCACGAACTCCTGCTGCGGATGCGCGACGAGGACGGGCAGATCATCGCTCCGGGCGCGTTCCTCCCCGCCGCCGAGCGCTACGGGCTCATCTCCGAGATCGACCGCTGGGTGATCCGCCAGGCCGTTGAGATCGCCGCCGACGGCGTGCCCACCGAGTTCAACCTCTCGGGCCGCTCGATCGGCGACCCCGACATCCTGCGTGAACTGGCCACGGCGATCGAGGCATCCGGCGTCGATCCCTCGCTGCTCGTCGTGGAGGTCACCGAGACCGCGTTCGTCGGCCAGACCGAGGCCGGGCGGGCCTTCGCCGAGCGCGTCCGGGAGCTCGGCTGCCGCCTGGCCCTCGACGACTTCGGCACCGGCTTCTCCAGCCTCACCTATCTCAAGCATCTCCCGGCCGACCACCTGAAGATCGATATCGACTTCGTGCGCGAGCTGACCTCCAGCGAGACCGACGCGCGCGTCGTGCGTGGCATCGTCGCGCTGGCGCGCGAGTTCAACCAGACGACGATCGCCGAGGGCGTGGAGGACCAGGAGACTCTCGTCCTGCTGCGCGAGATGGGCGTCGACCTGGCCCAGGGCTACCTGTTCGGCCGCCCGGCGCCGATGGCGTCAGACGCGCACGGCGCCGACCCGGTCCCGGCCAGGTGCCCGGGCCTCGAGCCGGCCGGCGCGCTGAACCCGGTCCAGATCGTCACCACGGCCTTTGACGCATTCGCCCGCCGGGATGTCCCGACGATGGTGGGGCTGTGTCACCCCGACTTCGTGTTGCGCTCCTTCGCCACGGCCAAGCGCGCCGAGCGCACCACCCCCTACCGCGGCCACGAGGGCGTGCACGCCTATCTGCGCGACGTGGCCACGATCTGGGACGAGCTGAGCCTGACCCTTCTGACCTTCCGGCAGGCGCAGGACTCGGTCATCGGCTTCGGGCGCGTCGAGGGACGCCGGCCCGGGGAGCGGGTGCTGGGCAGCATCATGTGGGTGGTCCGGCTGCGCGGCGACCTCATCGCCTCGATCGAGGTCTTCCAGGCGGCCGGCGGTCCGTCGCTGAGCGAGGCGCAGCTCGAGCGACTGCAGGGTGGCGCCCCCAGCCCAGTCGTGGCCGCCCCCGCTCCGTAGCCGGTTACGAGGCCTTGGTGTCCAGCGCGCCCGAGCGGCGCGACGGCGTCCGGTGGGGCCGCGCCGGGAGCTTGACCGGGGCGGCGTGCATCGCGCGCAGGCGCACCTCGCGCCACGACATCCCCTCCTTGAGCAGCGCGGGGGCCCCCATCAGGATCGCGCTGGAGACCTCGACGGCCTGAAGGATCACGCCGTAGGCCACGCCGGTGCCCAGACCCACGTGCCAGCCGGTGTGAAGGACGGCGGCGCAGGCAGCCTGGAAGACGCCGAGGTTGGCGGGCGTCGCCGGCAGCACAGCGGTGATGTTGACGGCGAAGAGCACCGCGGCCGCCGCAGCCCACCCGGCCTGGTGGTTGAGCCCGAGGGCGACGAGCAGGATGTAGCAGGACGCCCACTGCAGCCCCCATGCCCCCAATTGGGCGAAGGTCGCGATGGCGCCGAGCTTGGGCATGCGGAACACCATCAAGCCGGCGCGGACCCGCGTCATACTCTGCCGAACCTGGGTGACGAGCGCCTGGAGGCGACCGAAGCGCCCGCCGCCGTGGCGCAGAATGAGCGGGGCCAGCAGCACGATCAGCAGGAGCGCCACCGGGGCGACGGCCGCCACCAGCAGCGCGTTCTGATGGCCGTTGAAAAGGTCCACGGAGGAGAACATCACCGCGCCAAGCACCATCAGGGCGACGATGTTGAGCAGCGTCTGGGAGACGACGGTGCCCAGGACCACCGGCAGGTGCTCGCGCGGCCGGCCGGTGCGGCGCGCCACCACGAGCGCGCGCGACGGCTCGCCCAGTCGTGCGGGCAAGGTGGAGGACATCAGGACGCCGATGAACGTCCCCTGCATCGCGTCTGACAGCTTGACCCGCGCCTTGGGCAGCGCGGCGCGCAGGATCGCGTGCCAGGACACCGCACGCAGGACCATGGCGCCGCACATCACCGCGAGCGCGAGGATCACGAAGGACGGGCTGGAGGCCACCAGCGCCTGGGCGATGTTGCCCAGGCCGATGGTGCTCAGCGCCTTATAGGCCAGCAGCAGAGCCCCCAACGAGACCAGGGCCAGCGCGGCTCGCCTCGCCACCCTGGCCATCGGATGCCGGCGCGACGCCGGGAGCGGCTCGAGGCTCGGCAGCTTGCGGGCGGGGATGTGGGGCTTGAGGTCGGCGGCACGCACGCCGGCGGCGACCGCGGCGCGATGGAGCGCACGGGAGGGGGCGGGAACGGCGATCGCCTCCGCGTAGGCCTCCAGAACCTGGTCGGCCACGACGGGCCAGGCGAACCGCTCGACGTCGGCGGCGGCGGCCACGGCCATGTTCCGGAGCCGCTCGGGCTCGTCGGAGAAGTCACGGAGGGTCTCGGCCAGGGCCTGGGGATCGGCGGGCGGCACGAGCACGCCGTCGACGCCGTCGCGCACCACGTCGCGATAGCCGGCGATGTCGGATGCGACCACGGGGGTGCCCGCGGCGAAGGCCTCGGTCAGGACCATGCCGAAGCTCTCGCCCCGCAGCGACGGGGCGCACAGCACGTCCGCACGCTCGAGCTCCTCGCGCTTGCGGGCGTCGTCGACCTTGCCGAGCACGCGGACGTCCCGGTCGTCGAGCATCAGCGGCGCCAGCTCCTCGGCAGTCGGGCCGATGACGGTCAGCTCGGTGGGGATGTGGTCGCGCAGGGCCTCGAACGAGCGCAGCAGCAGGGGCAGCCCCTTGCGCTCGACGGACTGCCCGACGAAGACGATCCGCAGGCGCTCGGACGGCGTCTTGTGGCCGGCCCGGGCCAGCACCTCGGGATCGACGTGCACGCCGTTGGGAATCACCTGGTAGTGGCCGCCGAAGAATCGCCGGCCCGTCCATGCCGCGGCCTCGGAGACCGCGATGCGGACGTGCAGCCGGTTGAGCACGCGTCGCGCGCCCATCAGGTTGGCCAGGCCGTTGGGGAGGCGGCTCTCCGAGAAGGAGTGGAAGGTGCCGACCATCGGCAGCCCGGTCAGTTGCGTCGTGATCCAGCCGCCGAGCGGGGCCACCGGCTCGTGGATGTGCACCACGTCATACCCCCCGGTGCGCAGCTCGTTCTGCGCGGTGGCGACGCTGTAGGGGGTGACCGAGAGGTTGGACACCGCGCCGTTGGCCTTGAACCCGACCGTGCGGCCCAGCGGCACCAGATAATCGGGCGCGGGCAGCGGCTGCGGAGTCGCCCCGCGGTGCAGAACCCGCGACGGGATGTCGACCGGGTCATACGGCGCGAGCACGCGCACGTGATGGCCCTCCTCGATGAAGCGCTCGGCGAGCGCTTCGATATGCCTCGTCACGCCCCCCGGATAGGTCCACGAATAGGGCGAAACCAACGCAATCCGCATCATCAACATGCTACCGACTGAACCGGTCCAGCTCGAGGTTGACTCGGCGTATGATCAGGCGCTCATGCCCAGACGTCATTTCGTCAAATACACCTTTTTGCAGGTTGACCCGGCCTGGCGGCGCCTCGATGACGAGCAGCGCGCCGCCGACAAGCGGGAGTTCATCGCCGCGTGCGCCGATTTCGCTGACGGCCATCTTCTGCGGTCCTTCTCGCTGGTGGGCACCCGCGGGGACGCCGACCTGATGCTGCTCAGCCAGGCGCAGAACCTCGAGCGGCTTCACGAGTTCCATGTGGTGCTGGCCCAGAGCGGGCTGATGAAGTGGTGCACGATCCCGTATTCGCTGCTGGCGATGACCAAGCCCTCGGAGTACTCCGACGAGTCCCGTCTGGAAGTTCGACCCGGTTACGGCAAGTACCTGTTCGTATATCCGTTCGTCAAGACCCGCGCCTGGTACGCCCTGCCCGCCGACGAGCGCTGGCGGATCATGCAGGAGCACATCAAGATCGGCCGTGAGTTCCCGTCGGTGGACCTCAACACCAGCTATTCCTTCGGGCTCGACGACCAGGAGTTCGTCGTCGCCTTCGAGACCGACAACCCCGCGGACTTCCTGGACCTCGTCCAACGGCTGCGCACCTCGGAGTCCAGTTCCTACACGCTGCGCGACACGCCGACGTTCACGTGCATCGCCTGCTCGGTGGAGCGGGCCCTGGGCGCGCTGGACGGCGCCGCCCTCTCACTCACAGCGCCGTAGCCGCTACAGCGCCGATCGGCCTGGACAAGCTCGCTGGAGCGGTCACGGGTTAAGCTCGGGTCGTGGCCGCCGCCCCTGATCTCAGCGTCGCCATCGAGCACCTGCGGGCTGCCGATCCGGTGCTGCGCGAGCTGATCGACGAGATCGGGGCAGACACCCTGGGCGAGCGGCGCGTCACGCGCTCGCGCGACCACTACGGCGCCCTGGTGAGGACGATCGTCGGCCAGCAGCTCTCGACCCGGTCCGCGCGCGCCATCTATGACCGGCTGACCGCGCGTTTCGGCGGCCGGCCGCCGACCCCGGAGGAGGTCCTGGCCGACGATCCCGACGAGCTGCGCACCAGCGTCGGCCTCTCGCACGCCAAGGTCCGCTATCTGCGGTCTCTGGCCGAGCACGTGCTCGACGGCTCGCTGGAGCTCGGCAAGCTCGGCCGGCTCTCCGATGACGAGGTGACCGCCCGGCTGACCGCGATCAGCGGGATCGGCCGCTGGAGCGCCGACATCTTCCTGATGTTCCACCTCCAGCGCCCGGATGTGCTGCCGGTGGGCGACCTGGGTATCCGCAAGGCGTTTCAGGCGGTCTACGGGCTGCCCACGCTCCCCGAGGCAGCCGAGATGGAGCGCATCGCCGAGCCGTGGCGCCCCTACCGGTCGCTGGCGTCGCTGTTCCTGTGGCGCTCGTCGAGCGCCGTCCCCGTGTGAGGCTCGCGGCCCGGCGCGCCTGAACTGCGAGAAGCGCGGCTAGACGGCGGAGACTTCTTCCTCCTCCGCAACGCGGAAGGAGGAGCCACAGCCACAGGCCGCGATCACGTTGGGGTTTTCAACCTTGAAGCCGGCGCCCTGGAGGCCGTCCACGAAGTCGATAATCGAGCCTTCCACGTACGGCAGGCTCGGGGTGTCGACCAGCAGGCGGATCCCCTTGTCCGTAAACACGGAATCGCCTTGGCGCTGCTCGTCGAAAGCGAGCGCGTACTGGAAGCCCGAACAGCCTCCGCCGCGGACTCCGACCCGCAGCCCGGCGGTCTCTACGACCGTAGTCTGGCCCGCCAGGAACTCCCGGACCTTCTCGGCGCCTTTGTCAGTGAGGGTGATCATGCTTCATGAAGTGTAGCGACCCGCCCTCGCTACGCTAGAGCCATGTCCGCGACCCCCGATGAGCTCAAGGAACGGATCGAGGCCGGCATCCCCGGCGCCGTCGCCGAGGTCACCGGGGACGGGCACCACTTCAACGCCGTCGTGAGCGCCGCTGCGTTCAACGGTCTGACCCGGATCGCCCAGCACCGGCTCGTCTACGACGTGTTCGGCGCCGAGGTGGGCGACCGCATCCACGCCCTCTCCATTCACACCAAGACCGCGCAAGCCTAGTGGCCCAGTTAGGAGACCCGATGAGCGATCAAACCGCCAACCCGCTTCGCGACGCCATCCAGGAGGCGATCGACGAGAACCAGGTGATCCTGTTCATGAAGGGCAGTCCCGAGGCACCGGCGTGTGGCTTCTCGGCGCGCACCGTCGCCATCCTGCAGTCGCTCGGCGCGCGCTTCGCCGCCGTCGACATCCTGCCCGACCCCAGGATCCGCCAAGAGCTCTCGGCGATCTCCAACTGGCCGACCATCCCGCAGCTGTTCGTCGACGGCGAGCTCGTCGGCGGGTGCGACATCGTCTCGGAGATGTACCAGTCCGGTGAGCTGGCCGGGACCCTCGGCCTCGAGGCGCCCGCCGAGGAGGCCGAGACGGCGACGCCGAGCGGCATGGAGCAGGCGCCGCTCACCATCGAGAACCGGCTGTAGGCGGTGGCGACGGCCGCCCCGGTCGTCGCGCTGCACTACGCGGACGGCGCGCTGCGCGCCGTCGACCAGACCCAGCTGCCCTGGCACGAGGTGGAGCTGGAGCTGCGTTGCGCCGACGACGTCGTGGGCGCGATCCGCCGCCTGAGCATCCGCGGGGCGCCGCTCATCGGCGTCGCCGCCGCCTATGGCGTGGCGCTGGAGCTGGCCCGTGACGCCGGCGCGCTCGACCGCGCCTGCGCGGCGCTGGCCGGAGCGCGGCCCACCGCGGTCAACCTCGCCCATGCAGTCGATCGGGTGCGAGCCGCCGTGCTTGCCGCCGGCGCGGCGGGCGGGGCCGACAGGGCCGACGGGGCGGGCGCGGCGGGCGGGGCCGACGGGGCCGGAGCCGCGGCGGTCGCCCTGGCCGAGGCCAGGGCTCTGCACGCGGAGGAGGAGGCCGCCAGCGAGGCCATCGCCGGCCACGGCGCCGATCTACTCGCGGGACGGCGGCGGATCCTCACGCACTGCAACACCGGCGCCCTGGCCGCGCCGGGCCGCGGCACGGCACTCGCGGTGATCGCCGAGCTGGCCGACCGCGGCGAGCTGGAGCTGGTGCTGGCCGCGGAGTCACGGCCGCTGCTCCAGGGTGCCCGCCTCACGGTCTATGAGCTAGGCCGGCTGGGCATCAACCACGCGCTGGTGGTGGACGGCGCCGCCGCCGGCCTGATCGCGGCTGGGGAGATCGACGCGGTGATCGTCGGCTGTGACCGCGTCGCCGCCAACGGCGACGTCGCCAACAAGGTCGGGACCTACCCGCACGCGCTGGCCGCGGCCGCGGCCGGCATCCCCTTCGTGGTGGCGGGACCGTGCACCACCATCGACCCGGCGTGCCCCAGCGGCGCCCAGATCGTCGTAGAACAGCGCAGTGGCGACGAGGTCCGCGCGGCCGGGCTGTGGCGCGACGAGCCGCTGATGCTCACCGTGCCCGGCACCCCGTGCCGCAACCCCGCCTTCGATGTCACCCCGGCGGCGCTGATCACCGCGCTGGTCACCGAGCGTGGCGTCGCCGCGCCGCCGACGACAGAGTCGGTGTCAGCGTTGCTCGGCGGCTGAGCGCCGGTACTCGAGGTGCTCGGCGATCCGGCGCGAGTCGCAGATGACCTCGCCGTCGAGCACGAGCACCGGCACCCGCTTCTGGCCGCTCAGCGCCTCGACCTCCTCGCGCCGCGACCGGCGCTGTCCGACGACGACCGCGTCGAAGGCGATCCCGTCCCGGCGCAGGGCGCGCGCCACCCGGCCGCAAGGGCACAGCCAGTCCGTCGGCGTGTTGCAGCGATAGAGCGTTGCCATGGTCTCGGCACACGATAGGAGTCAGAGCCCGATGCGCCGGATCGCGTCCCCCACGACGCGCAGCGGCAGCGGCTGCGTGGCCCCCGGTGGCGCCAGCGTGTCCCCGTCACGGCGGCGGTACCAGTCGATCGTCTCCTCCAGGCAGTCCTCATGGGGTGACGTGCTCCAGCCCAGATGGCGCTTGGCCTTGCGGTTGGAGAAGCTCCAGTTCAGCGAGGAGGCGCGCACCTCCACCGGCGTGGGCAGCTGCGTCTGGCCGAGCCGCTGGGCCGCCTCGGCCAGCGTCATCGCCGCGAACACCGGCAGCTTCAGCGCCGGCGGCTGCACCCCGGAGAGCCGGCCGAGATCGGCGAACAGCCGCGTCATCGTGAAGTTCCGGTTGCCCAGGATGTAGCGCTCGCCGACCTGGCCGCGCTCGTCGGCCAGGAGGTGACCACGGGCCACGTCCTGGACGGCGACGACGTTGAGCGTCCCGTCGACGTAGGCGGGGATCTCGCGGCGCAGGAAGCGCCGGACCAGCGCGGTGGACGACCGGCCCGGATCCCCGGCGCCGAGCACGTGCGCGGGGTTGACCACAACCACGTCCAGCCCCCGCGGCACCATGCCCAGCGCGAGCACCTCGGCCTGACGCATCGCGTCGAGATAGGGGATCGCATAACGGGCCGCCGCATACCCGGTGGTCTCATCGGCGCTGCGACCGGCGCGAGCGGGACCGATGGTGCCCGCCGAGGAGGTGTAGACGACCCGCTGCGCCCCGGCCCGCAGGGCCTCCTCCAGCAGGACCCGGGTTCCCTCGACGGCGACCGGGAACGCCTCGTCGCGCGCGGCCCGCAGGTTGGTGGTCCCCGCAACGTGAAAGACCCGCTCGACCCCCTGCACGGCCCGGCGCACGGCTCGGCGGTCCAGGATGTCGGCGCGGACCCGGCGGACGTCGAGCCCGTCGAGCGCGGCCATCGGCGAGTCTCGGCGGACCGTGACCACCACCTCGTCCCCGCGCGCCAGCAGCAGGCGGGCCACGTGGGCGCCGATGAACCCGGTCGCTCCGGTGACGAGCGTTCGCCCCATGTCGCGGGCCGAGTGTAGACCGGCGGGGCCACTGCTAGGGTGCCGCGCTCATGCCCGTCGCCATCGTCTCCGATACCTGCCATTACCTGCCCGCCGAACTGGCCCAGGAGCAGGGAATTCATCAGGTCAGCCTGTACGTGCACTGGCCCGAGGGCGCCGAGCGCGAGGCTGACATCTCCGACTATGACCAGTACTACCGCCGGCTCGGCGCCGGCGGGGCGCTGCCCACCACCTCACAGCCGTCGATCGGGGACTTCCTGGCCGTGTACGAGCCTCTGCTGGAGCGCGGCGACGAGGTCGTGTCCGTCCACCTGGCCGGGGGCATGTCCGGCACCGTGCGCGCCGCCGAGCAGGCTCGCGACCAGCTGGGAACCCGCGCGGCGCGCGTCCACGTGGTCGATTCCGCCACCGCCTGCGGTGGCGAGGGCCTGGTCGTCCTCGCCGCGGTCGCCGGCGCCCGGTCGGGCGCCGACGGCGCCGCGGTGGCTCAGCGCGCCCGCGAGGCACGCTCGGCACTGAAGATGTGGTTCTCGATCGACACCCTGGAGTACCTGCGCCGCGGCGGGCGGATCGCCGGCGCCCAGGCGTGGCTGGGGTCGGCGCTGAAGATCAAGCCCATCCTCACCGTCGAGTCCGAGATCACCCCGGTGGAGCGGGTGCGCACCTCGCGCCGGGCCTTCGAGCGCATGGTGGACCTGCTCGCCGAGCGGGCCGACGCGGGCGCCGACGCGTGGATGGTCCAGCACATCCAGGCTCCCCGCGAGGCCGAAGAGCTCGCCCGGCGCGGCACCGAGCTGTTCGGGGTCCCGCCGCGGGTGGTGGGCGAGATCGGGCCGGTCATCGGGACCCACGTGGGGCCGGGGCTGCTGGGCGTCGGCGGGTTGCCGAGCTCCTACCTGGCCTAGCGGCCGAGCAGCCTCTGCTGCTTGCGCTTGCGCCGCCCGAAGGTCAGCGCGCCCAGCGCGGCGAGCCCGCCGGCGAGCACGAAGCCGGCGACGCCGGCGCCGATCAGCACCTGCGGCTCGTACTGGCGGAGCTGTGAGCGCCAATCGGTGAGCTTGACGACCTCCGCCCGCAGCTCCTCGACGGCGGTGCCGAGCTCCTTGCGGTTGCGCTCCATCGAATCGCGGATCTGCTCGGGGGTGCGCGGCGGCGGCGGCATCACTCCTCGATTCCGGTCCGGACGGTGGCAGTGATCTTCTTGGCCTCGTCGATGGCCAGCTGCGGCGTGGGGGCGCCGACGCGCAACTTGCGCCAGGCGAAGAAGAACGCGGCGAAGGTGAGGGCCAAGAGCAGAACCATCACGACGGCGAATCCGGGCCAGACCTGGCCGGTGATGGAGTTGATGCCCCAGGCGATCGTCAGCAGCACGAAGATGAGCGCGAACACACCGAAGACGGCGCCGATCGCGACCGCCGCGGCGCCGCGGGCGAGGGTCGATACCTTGGTGGTGACCTCGGCCTTGGCGAGCTCGATCTCGTCGCGAACGAGAGTCCCGAGCCTCTCGGAGACCTCCGTGACGGCAGCCGCGAGGCTGTCGGGCCGTTCGCCGGGTTCAGCGGGCAAGGCGCTTGAGGATCAGGGCCAGGACCATGCCACCGCCGAACGCGGCGCCCAGCGCCCGTTCGGGGTGCTCGGGCGGGAAGGCGGCGGCGAGGCCGCTCGGGCCGGTGGACGCGCCCTCGCCGGAGGGCAGGTCGGTCACGGGCGGCGGCGGCGGGGCCGTCGTGGGCACGGTCGGGCCGTCGCCAGTCGCGAACGCCGCCGGCGGCACGGGCGTGGGCGGCGGCTCTGATGCGGCAGCGGTATCCGGCGTCCTCACCTGAGTGGGCGCGTCGTCGGAGACGAGCGCAGCCGGCGTGTCCCCCTCCGGCTCGTGCGCTGGCGGCTGGCTTGGCGGCTGGTCGGTCACTCAGGGGGCTCTTCGCCGAACACGCGCATCCAGATCACGGCTGCCAGGCGCGTCGACGCGAGTGTTGCGAGTGCGCCGAAGCCGGCGAGCATGCCTGCCCACAGTAGACGCTTGACCAAAGGGCTCTCCAACATCGTGCAGGCATTCAAGCAGACTCGGCGCCAACGGCGAGTCCGCGGCAGATTGTGTCAACGATCATCGACTTGGCGCGCTCGAGCTCCGCCTCCCCCACCGCGGTGCTGTCGAAGATCCAGCCGGTGAGCACCTGCTCGACCGAGCCGTAGAACGCCTGGGCCGCAAACTCGGGGGTGATCTCGGACCGGAACAGCCCATCGGTCTGGGCCTTGGCCACGATGTGAGCGATGCCCGCGTAGGCGTCGCGGATCTTGTCCAGATGGGTGAGGCCGAACGTGTTGGCCGCCCGCGTCACCTCGACGATGATGACCTTCATCAACTCCGGATCGTGGCGGTAGGAGTCGATGATGAACCCGGCGATCGTCAGCAGCTTGTCCTCCGGGGGGCGCTCTGACCCGTCAGCGTCGGCGATGGCGTCGAGCATCACATCCCAGCGCTCCAGAAACAGCGTGTCGAGGATCTGCTCCTTGGAGGAGAAGTAGTGGTAGACGAGGCCATAGGCGACCCCGGCCTCGTCGGCGATGTCCGAGACCCGGCAGGTGTGAAAGCCCTGGCGGGCGAACACCCGGACGGCGGCGTCGAGGATGAGACGTCGCTTGTCGGTCGCCGCTGTCGTCATACGGGCTGCTCCCACGCGTAGGCCTCGGGGCGGCGGCGGGCCAGGGACGGCAGCCGGCGCCGGATGGCGCGCAGATTCTCGAGGTCGAGGTCGGCGACGATCGCGCACTCGGTGTCGGGCGCGGTGGCCAGGACCAGGCCCCAGGGATCCACGATCAGCGACCGTCCGCCCGAACGCAGGCCGCCGGGGTGGTTGCCGATCTGGTTGGCGGCGATGACGAAGCACTGGTTCTCGATCGCCCGCGCCCGCACCAGCACCTCCCAGTGGTCGCGCGTGGTGGGCAGCGTGAACGCGGCCGGCACCGTGAGCAGCTCGGCCCCGCGCAGCGCGAGGATCCGATAGAGCTCGGGGAAGCGCAGGTCGTAGCAGACGCTCATCCCCAGCCGCAGGCCGTCGGCCAGGTCGGTGACGACGATCTCATCGCCGGGATCCTCGGTGGAGGACTCGGCGTACACGGCGCCGTCGACCTCGACGTCGAACAGGTGGATCTTGCGGTAGACGGACTGGATCTCCCCGTCGGGCCCCACGTGCACGCTGGTGTTGAAGCCCTTCTCGGCGTCCTCTGGGCGCTCGAAGAGCGAGCCGGCGATGAGGTCGATTCCCAGCTGAGCCGCCGCGTCGCGCGCCCACGAGATCGCCTCGCCGTCCAGCGTCTGGCCGCCGGCGGCCATGTGCTCGCGCGTGCCCAGGACGGTCCACTTCTCGGGCAGCACGACGAGCTCCGCGCCGCGGGCGGCGGCGTCGCGGACGAGCCGGTCGGCCCGCTCCAGGTTACGATCGGTGTCCTCGGTGGCGTTGAGTTGGACGGCGGCTGCGCGCACGGCGATCCCTCCAGGATGGGCGGAGACTGATTGACTGGTCAGTCAGTGGGACAAGATACCCGTAAACGGGCCGATCCCAACGATCGCACGGATCGCTGGTCCCGTCTGCCCTATCGCGGCACATTCGGCGACCCACGGCCGCCGTCTCTGAGCGCCATCCCGCTGCCGCCGGCGCCCATGCCCGCGCGCCTGGGCACGCGCCCGCTCAAGGCGTGGCGGTACATCGGGGTGTTTGGGCCCGAGCTGATGATCTGCGTCGCCGCGGTACGCATCGGCCGCGCGCGCCAGTCGTTCTGGGCGGTGTGGGATCGCGAGGGCCGTCGCCTGCACCAGCGCACCTGGCTGAGCTCCGGCGGTGTGCGGCTATCGCCGGGACAGGCGGCCGTCAGCGACGGAGCCGCGGGGCTCTGGATCGCGCTGGAGGAGGGTGCCGGCGTCGAGACCGTCTGCGCCGACGGCGCCGGCTACGCGTGGACGCGCAAGCAGGGCGGGGTGCGCGCCACCGGCACGGTGGCGCTGGGCGACGGGCGCCGGCGGCCGATCGCCGCCGCGGCGATCATCGACGACACGGCCGCGTACTACCGCAGGCACACCCGGTGGCGGTGGTGCGCCGGGGTCGGGGCCGCGACCGACGGCCGGCCGGTGGCGTGGAACCTGGTGGACGGGGTCAATGACCCGCTGGCCGGCAGCGAGCGGACGGTCTGGGTGGACGGCGAGGCGGCCGAGGCGCCGCCGGTATCGATCGACCCCGCGCTGGAGGGGGCCGGCGACCTGCGGTTCGCCGCCGAGGCCACCCGCGCGCACATGCAGAACCTGCTCGTAGTGCGCAGCCGCTATCGCCAGCCGTTCGGCACCTTCTCCGGCACGCTGCCCGGCGGCCCCGCGCTGGCGGCCGGCTACGGCGTGATGGAGGATCACGACGTCTTCTGGTGATCCCGGCCGCGGTGGCGACGCAACTCGGCGAGCAGCATCTTGGAGTGCATGGCGCCGATCAGCTCGCGCAGGGGCTGGGCTCCGGAGGCGATGATCTCCACCGCGCGGTCGACTTCCACCTCGCCGGCCAGGCGGTCCAGGAGCACGGTGACCTCCTCGGCCACCAGCGGCTCGAGCGCCTCGCGGTAGCGCAGGGTGTCGTAGACCGTGAAGCCGAGCGCCTCCTCATAGCCGCCGGCGCGAAAGCGTGAGATCGCCTCGATGATCGCCACGTCGTCGGCGTCATAGCCACGAGGTCCTGGAGTCAGGACCTCGAGCTCCTCGAGCCGGTCCAGCACGTTGCGCGGAAGCTCATACGTCTGACGCACGCTCGCGCGCGACACTCGGCCGGTCTCCCCCGCCTCGATCGCGCGCTCCAGGATCCGGTCCTCGAGCTCAACCACCCGCGCGGCCCGCTCCGGGTCGTCGGTCATCACCTCGCGAATCACGCGCAGCGGCATGAACCGCTCCTCCTGCAGGCGCTTGATGAGCCGCACCCGCTCGACGAACTCCTCGGGGTAATAGGCCATGTTGCGGCTCGTGCGCAGCACGTCCGATTCTGTCCCGAGCAGGCCCTCGCGCAGGTAGTGCTTGATCGTCCCGGCGCTCACGCCCGAGCGCTCGGCCAACTCGGACATCTTCAGCATGCCGTCGGTGGTGGCCACGAGCGCGGTCAGCTGGAGATGAACGAGCCGCGCACGGTCTCGGCGCAACCGGCGATGGCCCCCGAGCCGTGCAGCGCGGCGAGCTCGTCGGTCGAGTATCCGGCCGCGGCCAGGACCTCGTCGGTGTGCTGGCCGAGCTCCGGCCCCGGTGCGCGAGCGGCGTCGCCGGGCGTGCGGCTGAGCTTGATCGGGACCCCGAGCAGCTTGACCGGCCGCTCGGCCCCGGGCTGGGCGAGCTCCACCACCATCTCGCGCGCCGCCACGAGCTCGGAGTCCAGCGCCTCGTCGAGCCCCAGGACCGGCTCCAGGCAGCAATCGTGCTCGGAGGCGAACGCCCGCCACTGGTCCCGGGTGCGCTCACGGAAGATGGCGCACACCGCGCCATGCGACTCGGAGTCCGGCGGATCGAAGGCGTGATCGCTCAGGTCCGGGCGCCCGACGCCCTCGCAGAAGGCGTGCCAGAACTTCGGCTCCAGCGCCCCGAGGGTGACGTAGCCGTCGGCGCAGGCATAGGGCCGGTAGCAGTTGTAGCGGCCGGCCAGGCCCAGGTCGCCCCGGCGCGGCGCGCGCCCGGTGGCGAACACCTCGGCCGCGAGCATCGCCAGCCACGACAGCGATCCGTCGAACATCGAGCAGTCCACCAATTGGCCCTCGCCAGAGCGCTCGCGCTCGCGCAGCGCGACCAGGATCCCCACCGCGGCCATCAGCGCACCGCCACCGAGGTCGGCGATCTGGCCCGCGGCCTGGACCGGCGGGCCGCCGGCCTCGCCGGTGAGCCCCAGCAGCCCGTTGAGCCCGAGGTAGTTCATGTCGTGACCCGAGCGGGCGCGGTTGGGACCGTCCTGTCCGTAGCCGCTGATGGCGCAGTAGACGAGCCCGGGGTTCTCTTGGCGCAGGCGCTCGTAGCCCACGCCCAGGCGGTCCAGCACACCCGGCCGGAAGGACTCCAGGAGCACATCGGCTGAGCCGACGAGGCGCAGCAGGGCGTCGCGTCCCCCCTCTGACTTGAGGTTGAGGCGGATCGAGCGCTTGCCGCGGTTCAACGCAAGGAACAGCGCGCCCTTGGCGGTGTCGGCGGCGCCCTCGTAGTAGGGCGGCGACCAGCGGATGTAGTCGCCCATTCCGGTGTCCTCCACCTTGATGATGTCCGCGCCGAAGTCGGCGAGCAGCAGGGAGCAGAACCCACCGGGCAAGAGCCGGCTGAGATCGAGCACGGTGAGGCCCTCCAGGGGCAGCGTGCTCATGCTGATCGCCTCCGCTCGGCATCCGGCCTCGCCTGTAGGTCGGCGGCATGAGTCGTCCGGCTTCCCGCCGGAACCTCTCGCGCGATGCCGAGCAGTGCTCGTGCCTCGTGCACCGTCGCCGGGCGGCGCCCGCAGTCCTCGGCCAACTGCCGCGCCTTGGCGATGAGATCGCCGTTGGAGCGGGCCATCTCGCCGTCGGGCAGATAGAAGTTGTCCTCGAGCCCGACCCGGATCGAGCCGCCCAGGGTGAGCGCCGCCGCGACCATCCGCCACTGGTCGCGGCCGATGCCGATGACCCCCCAGTGGTGCGACACCGTGTCCACTGGCCCGGGCAGGTTGTCCGCCATCGCGGCGAGGTTGCGCGCGGTGGCCGGGATGCCGCCCACCACGCCCATCACGAAGTCGGCGTGCAGCGGCGCCTGCAGCAGGCCCATGTCCACCAGCGGCTCCAGCGAGGCCACGTGGCCGACATCGAAGCACTCGTGCTCGGGCTTGATCTCCAGCCGCCGCATCGCCTTCAGCAGTTCGATGATCTCGTCAAACGGGTTGGTGAACACGAACTGGAACACGAAATCCCGTCGCGAGCGCGAGTACTTGGCGTAGTTCATCGAGCCCATGTTCAGCGCCGCCACCTCCGGCCGGCACGCCTCCAGGTAGGCGACGCGCTTGTCCACCGGCACGCCGACGGTCCCGGTGGAGAAGTTGATGATGGCCGCGTCGCCGATCTCGCCGACGATGGCGTCTCGGATCGCGGCGAAGTCCTCCACCTCGTAGCTCGGCGTCCCCTCGGGCGTGCGCGCGTGGATGTGGATGTGGACGCCGCCCTCGTCGACGATCCGCCGCGCCTCGGCGGCGTACTCGGCCGGCGTGTACGGGATCGCCGGGCACTGGTCACGGTTGGCGATCGCGCCCGAGATGGCGCAGGTGATGATCGCGGGCCTCGGCTCATCGCCGCCGCTCGCCATCCGGGGCTCGCTTGTAAGGCGGCGGCCTCGGTCGTCCGGCTCGACGCTCATACCGGAACCACTCCCGACTTCTTCCAGGGGCGCTCGACCCGCTTGCCCGCCGACATCTCCAGCGCACGGCAGATCGTCACCCGCGTCTCGCGCGGGTCGATCACGTCGTCGACCATGTCGTTGCCGGCGGCGACGTAGACGTCGATGATCTTGCGGTAGGCCTCGATCAGCTCCTGGCGCTTGGCCGCCGGGTCCTCGGCCTCCTGGACCTGCTTGCGGAACACGATCTCCACCGCCCCCTCGGCGCCCATCACGCTGATCTCCGCGCTGGGCCAGGCGACGATCAGATCGGGCTCATAAGCGCGGCCGCACATCACGTAGTAGCCGGCGCCGTAGCCCTTGCGCAGCACGACGGTGACCTTGGGCACCGTCGCGTTGGCGGTGGCATAGAGCATCTTGGCGCCGTGGCGGATGATCCCGGCCTGCTCCACCTTGGTGCCCACCATGAACCCGGGCACGTCCATCAGGTAGACCAGCGGGATCCCGTAGGCGTTGCAGAGGTTGATGAAGCGGGCGGCCTTGTCGGCGGAGTCGTTGTCCAGGATCCCGCCCAGCTGCTTGGGCTGGTTGGCGACGATCCCCGCCGGGCGGCCGCCGAAGCGGGCCAGGCAGGTGATGATCGTCTTGGCGAACTGGGGCTTGAGGTCGAAGTGGTCGCCGTCGTCGACGATGCGCCGGATGACCTCATACATGTCATACGGCTTGCGGTTGGACTCCGGCAGCACGTCGAGCAACTCCTCGTCGGCGCGATCGATGGGGTCCCGCGTCAGAGCGATCGGGGGCGGCTCCTCGCAGTTCTGGGGAAAGAAGCTGAGATAGCGCTTGATCTGCTCGATGCAATCCGGGTCGTCGGCCACCTCGAGGTCCCCGACGCCGGACTTGCGGCAGTGGACGCGCGAACCGCCCAGCTCCTCCTGGGTGACGTCCTCCCCCACCGCGGCGCGCACCAGGTGCGGCCCGGCCAGGGCCATCGAGCCGCGGCCCTTGACCATGGGGACGAAGTCGGCCAGGCCGGGGATGTAGGCGGTCCCCGCCGCGCACGGGCCCATCAGCGCCGCCACCTGCGGGATGACCCCGCTCATGACCACCTCCTCGCGGAACAGATGGCCCGAGCCCGCGAACAGCGACCCAACGGCCTCCTGGATCCGGGCCCCCGCGGAGTCCAGCAGCCACACCAGCGGGATCCGCTTGCTCAGCGCCAACTCGCGCAGCCGGGTGACCTTCAGCTCCCCGGTCATGCCCATCGATCCCGCCATCACGGTGAAGTCGTAGGCGACGACCGCGGTGAGCCGCCCGTTGACCTTGCCGTAGCCGGTGATGACGCCGTCGGCGGGTGCCTCGCGGCCGTCCATGGCGCGCTGGGAGAAATGCGGGCGGCCGTGAATGCCCAGCTCCACGAACGTCCCCTCGTCGATCAGCAGCGCCAGCCGCTCGCGCGCGGTGAGCTTGTCGGCGGCGTGCTGGGCCGCGATCTTGGCCTCCCCGCCACCGAGCACGATCTGCTCCCGCCGCGCGCGCAGATCCTCGGCGAGCGGGCGCAACAGGCTGGTGGTGGGGACGTCGGTGGCCACCGTCAGCGGCCCTTCCAATCCGGCTGGCGCTTCTCGAAGAAGGCGCGCACGCCCTCCTGAATGTCCTCGGTGGAGAACGCAATGGTGAGTTGGGAGCGCAGGAAGTCGATGGCGTCGGCGTAATCCATGTCCTGCTGACGGAACATCGCGTCCTTGCCCAGCTTCATCAGCACCGGGGACTTGCGCGCCAGCTTCTCGGCCCAGTCGGTGACCGCCGCCTGAAACTGATCGGCGGGGACGACGCGGTTGACGATGCCGATCCGCTCGGCCTCGGGGGCCGAGATCTGCTCGCCCATCAGCATGAGCTCGGCGGTCTTCTTGCGGCCCACGTTGCGGTAGATGAGCGCCATGATCATGAACGGGAACAGCCCGATGTTGATCTCGGGGGTGCCGAAGCGGGCGGTGTCGGACGCGATCACCAGGTCGCAGGCCAGGGCCAGACCGAGCGCCCCCGCCAGGACATGGCCGTTGGCGGCGCAGATCGACGGCTTGCCGAGCTGACCGAGGAGGGTGAACACCTCCGGGAACAGTGAGGTGGCGAAGTGCTTGTGCACGAGCGGGACATCGGCAGCGAACCCGCCGAGGTTGCCGCCGCTGGAGAACACGCTGTCATGCGTCGAGGTCAGCACCACGCAGCGCACGGCGTCGTCGTCACGGCACGCCTCGAGGGCCCGGATGAGCTCCGCCAGCAGGTCGTCGGACAGCGCGTTGCGGGTGTCGGGCTCGTCGAGAGCGATCGTGGCGACACCCGAGGGCGTGGCCGAGAAGGCGATCTTTTCGTAGGCCATCGCGCAAGCGTAATGGTGAATCCCCCATCGAGGCGTCCGGGCGGTAAGTAGAGAGTAGGAAGCTCTACTGTTTACTTCACGACGCGCCGCAGCTAGCGTCCCCGGCGCCGCCCCTCGATCTGAAAGGTCCCGCCCCGCATGGCCTCCGCCGACGTCCTCAAACCCGACCACGCCAGCCAGCGCAAGCACTTCATCTTCACTGACGAGCACGACCAGTTGCGCGACTCGATCCGGCGCTTCGTGATCAAGGAGCTCCAGCCCCACGCCGAGGAGTGGGAGGAGTCGACCTTCCCCGACTGGGTGTTCGCGCGGATGGGCGAGTTGGGCTTCCTGGGCCTCGACAAGCCCGAGGCCTACGGCGGCCAAGGCGGGGACTACTACACGAGCCTGGTGCTGGCCGAGGAGATCGTCCACGCGCACTCCGGCGGGCTGGCGATGGGACTCGCCGTGCACACCGACATGGCGATGCCGCCGATCCTGGCCTTCGGCACCGAGGAGCAGAAGCAGGAGTGGGTTGTCCCTGCGATCGCCGGGCGCAAGATCCTCTGCCTCGGGATCACCGAGCCCGACGCCGGCTCCGACGTCGCCGGGATCAAGACCCGCGCGGTCCGCGACGACGTCACCGGCGACTACGTGATCAACGGCGCCAAGACCTACATCACCAACGGCCATCGCGCCGATGTGATCGTGCTGGTGACCAAGACCGACACGGATCCGACCCCGCCCACCCATGAGGGGTTCACCCTCTTCCTGGTCCCGATGGATGCCGAGGGCGTCATCCGCGAGAAGCGCCTCAAGAAGCTCGGCATGCACGCCTCCGACACCGCGCTGCTCGCCTTCCAGGACGTCCGCGTCCCCGAGTCTGCGGTCCTGGGCCAGGTCGGCAAGGGCTTTTACCACATCATGTGGGAGCTGCAGGGCGAGCGCCTGATCGGCGCCGCCGGCTGCGTGGCCGGCGCCCAGAACGTGTTTGACCGCACGTTGCAGTACGCCAAGGAACGCAAGGCGTTCGGACGCGAGATCGGCCATTTCCAGGTCATCCGCCACAAGTTCGCCGAGATGGCGACCAAGATCGAGACCGCCCGCCAACTCGTCTACAGCACGGCATGGCGCTTCCAGAACGGCGAGTACCCGGTGCGCGAGATCTCGATGGCCAAGCTCTACGCGGCACGGATCGCCGTCGAGGTCGCCGATGAATGCATCCAGATCCACGGCGGCGCGGGCTACATGGTCGAGTACGGCATCGAGCGCGTCTGGCGCGACATGCGCCTCAACCGGATCGGCGCGGGCACCGACGAGATCATGCTCGACGTCATCGGACGGTCCTACGGCCTGTGACGGAACGGGCGCCGGCGCCGCCGTTCACGGCCGAGCACGAGCGCCTGCGGCTCGAGATCCGCCGCTTCGTCACCGAGCGGCTGCGGCCCCACGCCGACGAGTGGGAGGCCGCCCAGTGGTTCCCCAACGACGTGTTCGGCTGGGTCGCCGAGGCGGGCTACCTCGGCCTCGGCCTCTCGGACCCGGTGGCCGCGGCCGTGTGGGTCGAGGAGCTCGCACGGTGCGGCTCCGGCGGCCTGGCCGCCGGTCTGGGCGCCCACACCGGCATCGCACTGCCGCCGATCGCGCGATTCGGCACCGAGGCGCAGCGCGAGCGCTACGTGGCCAGAGGTCTGCGGGGCGAGCTCATTGCCGCTCTGGCCATCACCGAGCCCGGCGCGGGCTCCGACGTCGCCGGGATCCGCACCCAGGCGCGTCGCGTCGACGGCGGCTGGGTGGTCAACGGATCCAAGACGTTCATCACCGGCGGGGTGCGAGCCGACATCCTCGTCACCGCGGTCAGGACCACCCGGGATGGGGGTCACCACGGCATCTCGTTCCTGATCATCGAACGCGGCCCAGGTGTCAGCTCGAGTGCGCTGCGCAAGCTCGGCTGGCACGCCTCCGACACCGCGGAGATCGCCTTCGACGACGTGTTCGTGCCCGAGGAGAACCTGCTCGGCGCCGAGCACCAAGGCTTCTACCTGATCATGGCCAACTTCCAGTGGGAGCGGCTGCTGATGGCGCTCGGCGCCGTCGGCGCCATGCAGGTCTGCTTCGAGCAGACGCTCGCCTTCGTTCGCGACCGCCCGGACCTGCGCTCCCAGCAGGCGATCCGCCACCGAATGGCCCAGATCGCACTCGAGTTGCAGGCCGGCCGCGACGTCACCTACGCCGCGCTGCGCCGACACGTTGCGGGCGAGGACGCCGTGCGCGAGGTGACGATCGCCAAGCTGCGCACCCAGCGCAGCGCCTTCGACGTCATCGACGCCTGCGTGCAGATCCACGGCCTCGACGCGCCGGCGGAGCTCGAGCGGGCGCTGCGCGACGCCCGCCTGGGACCGATCGGCGGCGGGACCGACGAGATCATGAAGGAGATCCTCGGCCGCTCGCTGGGCCTGTGAGCGGCGTGCGCATCGTCTAGCCTCCGGTGGCGTGGACTCGGCACGTGGTCAGCTGCTGGTAGCGGGCCCGGGGCTGCTGGACCCCAACTTCTGGCGCACCGTGGTCCTCATCGTCGAGCACTCCGAGGAGGGCGCGCTGGGCCTCGTGCTCAACCGGCCGTCGGAGACGACGGTGGGCGAGGCCGTCTCTGAGCTCGAGCAACTGCTCGACGTCGACGACCCGCTCTACGTCGGCGGCCCGGTCCAGCCGTCGGCGCTCATCGTGCTGGCGGAGTTCGACGAGCCCGACGAGGCGGCGCTCATCGCCTTCGAGGACGTGGGCGTGCTGGCCAACGGCGCGCAGGTGGAGCCGTCACTGAGCGTCCGCCGCGGCCGGGCGTACGTCGGGCACGCCGGCTGGGGCCCCGGACAGCTCGACGACGAGGTCGAGCGCGGCGACTGGATCCTCGAGCCGGCCGGGCGCGACGACGCCTTCACCGGCGCCCCACTGGACCTGTGGTCGTCGGTGCTGACGCGCAAGGGGGGCAGCTACGCGTTGGTGGCGCGCATGCCCCCCGACCCGTCCGTGAACTGACTCCCGGTGGCGCACGACCACTCCCATCACCATCATGGGCCCTCGCGCGAGACCGAGCGCGGGGCGCTCAAGCTGGCGCTGGCCCTCATCGTCGCCTTCATGCTGGCCGAGGTCACCGCCGCCGTGCTGGCCTCGTCGCTGGCCCTGCTCTCCGACGCCGCGCACATGCTCACCGACGCCGCGGCGCTGGCGTTGTCGCTGGTGGCGGCGCGGCTGGCCACGCGTCCCGCCGGCGGGACGCTCACCTACGGGATGGGGCGGGCCGAGATCCTGTCGGCCCAGGCCAATGGCGTGACGCTGCTCGTCCTGTCGGTGTTCATCGTGGTGGATGCGGTGCGCCGGCTGGTGAACCCGCCCCACGTGAACGGAGTTCCGGTGCTGGTGGTGGCGCTCGTGGGCATCGTGGTCAACGCGGCCGTGGCCGCGATCCTGGCCCGCGGCACCGCCGGCCAGCGCAGCCTCAACCTCGAGGGCTCCTACCGCCACATCGTCACCGACGCCTACGGCTTCGTCGCCACCGCGGCGGCGGCCGTGGTCATCATCGCCACCGGATTCGATCGCGCCGACTCGATCGCCTCCCTGCTCATCGCCGGGCTGCTGCTCTACGCCGCCTACGGCCTGCTCAAGGAGTCCGGACGCGTGTTCATGGAGGCGGCGCCCTCGGGCATCGACCCCGACGAGATCGGGCGCACCCTGGCCAGCCGGCCCGGCGTGGTGGAGGTCCATGACCTGCACGTGTGGGAGGTCACCTCGGGGTTCCCGGCGCTGTCGGCGCACGTCGTGGTGCGTGCCGGCGATGACTGCCACGAGCGACGGCGCGAGCTGCAGCGCATCGTCTCCGAGCGGTTCGGGATCAGCCACACCACCCTCCAGGTCGATCACGAGGCGGCCGAGCAGGGGCCGCTCCAGATCGAGGTGGCTCCGAGTGCAGAGCACGGAACGGCGTCCTACACTCGGCCGCAATGAGGCTCATCAAGCCCGGACCGGATCACGAGACGCCGCGCGGCATCGTCGGCGGCGCCGAGATCTCGCAGGTCACCGCGGGCGCCCGCAACATCTACATGGGGCGCTTCCGGGTGCCCGCCGGTGCGCAGTCGCGCCCGCACTACCACGAGAACTGCGAGAGCACGCTGTACATGCTCAGCGGAGGCGTGCGCATCCTGTGGGGCGATCATCTCGAGGAGCAGCTCGTGGTCGAGCCCGGGGACATGCTCTACGTGCCTCCGCGCGTCACCCACGTGGTGGAGAACGTCTCTGACTCCGACCCCGCCGAGTACGTCGTGGCCCGTGACTCCCCCCATGAGGACGCCGTCGTCGTCCCGTGGGCCGAGGAGCAGACGTGACCGCCGAGGCCTCGGGATCCTTCAGCGGCGTCGGTGACCACCACATCTTCTGGCGCGCCTGGACGCCCGACGGCGCGCCGGCCCGAGCGGTCATCGTGCTGGTCCACGGACTGGGTGAGCACAGCGGACGCTATGACCACGTCGTCGCCCGGCTCGTCGGCGAGGGCTACGCCGTCCATGCGGCCGACCACCGCGGGCACGGCCGCTCCGACGGTCCTCGCGCCCTCATCGAGGACATCGACGTCGTCGTCGCCGATGTCGACACGCTCGTCGATCGGGCGGCGGCGGCCGAGCCGGGTGTGCCGGTGTTCATGCTGGGCCACAGCATGGGCGGCCTGATCGCGCTGCGCTACGCGCTGGCCCACCAGGAGCGGTTGGCCGGGCTGATCCTGTCCGGGACGCTGGCCGAGCTCGACGCGGTCCCCAGGGCGCTGGAGCTGGTGGGACGTACGCTGTCGGTGATCGCGCCACGGGCACCGCTGATCGCCATCGACCACACGCTGGTCAGCCGCGACCCCGCTGTCGTGGAGGCCTACCGGTCAGATCCGCTGGTGCACCACGGCAAAGTACCCGCGCGCACCGCCGTCCAGCTCGCCGATGCCGTCAAGGGCTTCCCCTCAACCGTCGGCGCGATCACCGTCCCGACGCTCGTCCTCTACGGCACCGCCGACGGGCTGTGTACTCCCGCGGGCAGCGTGATGCTGGGCGAGCGGATTGGCGCCGCCGACACGACGGTCAAGGCCTATGCCGGCCTCTTCCACGAGATTCTCAACGAGCCCGAGCGCGAGGCGGTGCTCGCGGACCTCGTCGCGTGGCTGGCCGAACGCGTGAGCCCCGACGCTCCCGTCGCGGCCGGCACGGCCGCCTCCACCCGGGCGTAGCTGCCGTCCTCTGAGACGATCACGCCGCCGTGGCGCAGCCACTCGGCGGCGCTCGCCGGGCCGCTGAGCACGGCCGCCTTGGCCAGCACCTCGGCCCGGGCGGCGGTGGGAGCCATCGCTGTGGCCTGAACGATGCCGGTGAACACGGGGGCGCCCGTTCGCGGGTCCAGCAGGTGGTGCGCGGGGCGCCCGTCGTCGTCGATCCAGCTGCGGTGCGAGATGCCGCTGGTGGCCACAGCGCCGCCCGACAGCGCGAAGGTGAGCAGTGGCGAGGCGCGCAACGGCGCGGCGACCTGGACCGGCCGGAGCACCCCGGCGCGCCCGCCCACGCGCAGGTCCCCGGCACAGTCGAGCACGTAGGCGTCAAAACCCTCGAGCAGCGGAGCCAGCTCATCGGCGAAGACCCCCTTGGCGATGCCGCCGACGTCGATGCGCAGGCCCGGCGGACGGCGGACGGTCGACGCCCGCGCGTCGATGCTGATCTGGCGCCAGCGCTTGTTGGGGTGTGGGGCGGCGCGTGCCCGGGGCGGCGCCGCGTCCAGCGCCGCCCGCAGGTCCGCGGCCTCTCCGTCGAAGTGGCTGTCGTAGCCGGCGAGCTCGATCTGGTCGGCGAGGGTGATGTCGACCAGGCCATCGGTGTCGCGCGCCGCCGTCAGGCCCGTCTCGATCACGCGCCGCATCAGCGGACTGACGGCGACGGTGGCGGCCGGATCGCGGTTGAGGCGGCTCAGCTCGCTGCTCTCATGGAAGCGCGAGAAACGCTCGTGCCAGGTCAGCAGCGCGCGCCGGGCCATCGCCGCCGCGGCGGCGGCATCCGCGGGTCGGGCCGCGTCGGCCACGATCACCGTGCACTGGCCGCCGAAGCAGGCGAAGGTGTGGCGGTGCTCCGGACGGCGCGGAACGACTGCGCGGGCGAACCGCCTGGCGGTCATGACTGGCTCGAGGTCACCGCGCTCACGCCGCTGGAGTCCGAGCCGGTCGAGCTGCTCGTCGCCCCTGAGCTGGTCGAGCTCGTCGAGCTGGAGGTGGTGGCGACGGGGGTCGCCGACTGAGTCGCCGACTGCGTCACCGACTTGCGCGCCAGCGCGGGGTCATGACCGGTCACGAGCACGACGGTGATGAGCATCCACACCGCTAGGAACAGGGCGACCGATCCGCCGATCACCCGGGCGCGGATCCTGCGCACGCGCGCCCGGCGCTCCTCCCTCAACCTGATGCCATCTTGCTTGGTCATGGCGGGGAGCATCGGGCTGCGCCATAGCAACCGCGTGTGAGCGGCGTAAGAAGACCGTATGAGCGTGCCGGGATCGATCAGCGGGCGGCGACCGGGGCGCCGCCGAGCTCCCACCGGCACCCGCTGAAGTAGCCCCCGGCCGGCGACAGGAGAAAGCAGGCGATCTGCGCCAGCTCCGTGTCGGTGGTGATCCGGCCCGGCCACAGGGCCACCGCGGTGATCCCGTAGCGAGCCCACTCCACCGACAGCGTCCGGGCCAGGTTCTCCAGCGCCGCGCGAGCGGCCGGGGCGAGCCGGCCGGCGTCGGGCCGGGGCGCCACCATGAGCAGGCGCCCCGGCGCGTGGGCCTCGATCAGGGCCCCGGTGGCAACGGCGCGGATGGCGCGCCAGGCCTGCTCCAGCATTGCGCCCAGCGCGTCCCCCCCGCCGGCGCCGAAGCTCGCATCGGCGTCGTAGAGCAGCGCGTCCAGCGGCGCCCGGTCACGGGCCCAGGCGGCCGCGGCATCCTCGTCGGCAAGGACCTTGGCGGGGAGCTCGTCCACCGCCGCCCCCAGGGCCTGCAGCTGGGCGCGCGCCTGCGCGGCGGCCCCGCCGGCTCCGGCGATGGCCACGTGGACCTCCCTGAGCAGGCCGGGGGCGAAGGTCACGCGGCCGTGCCGGCCCGCGGGGCCCGCCGCGCACCCCGGTGCCCGAAGCGGACGAGCTCGGTGTGTTGGGTGCGAATGCGATCGAGGATGACGTCAGCGGCCTCCTGCTGCTGCTCGCGAGTCGGCGACTCGATCACCGTGAAGCGCACGGGCGTGCCGTAGCTCACTGTCACCTTGGGGAACTTCAGCCGCTTCCAGTTGCGGACCTGGTGTGAGCCCAGGATCGCCACCGGCACCACCGGCGCGCCGGACTCGAGCGCCAGCCGGCCGATGCCGGGCCGCGCCTCGGTGCCGACGGCGCCGGTCCGCGAACGACCGCCCTCGCAGTACATGCCGATGGCGCCGCCGCGCTCCAGGATCTTGAAGGCGCTGATGAACGCCTCATCGTCGTGGGCGCCGCGACGGACGGGGAACACCCCGCCGTGGCTGAAGATGTAGGTCAGGGTGGGCGAACTGAACAGCTGGGATTTCGCCATGAACTGGATCCGCCGGCGCACGAACGCGCCGGCGAAGAAGTGATCCATGAACGAGGCGTGGTTGGGGGCGAGGATGACCGGGCCGATGGGCACATTCTCAGACCGGATCCCGCGAGCGCGGAACGTGATCAACGCGTGGAGCACGGTGGCGATCCGAACGATCTCGTAGACGTGAGCCTCGGGCTCCCCCGCGCGCACGCGCGCGTGAAACGGCTGAAAGTACTCCGCCGGTCGAGGGTCCGTGTACTGCTGGGGCCTGATCTCGACGTCCGGCATCGCCGCCGACGATACCTCTCGGGGTACCGGGCAGCGTGCCGGACGCGCGGATCGGATCGGTCAGCCGGACACGTTGGCGGCGTAGGCGGCCAGCGTCTTGGGCCAGCCGCCGGGCGAGGACACGGCGCCGTGCATCCCCTCCCACCCGTCGCCGTGGCGCTCGAGGTGGCGGTGCTCGAGCTCTACGCGCGTGCGGGCCTCTGAGTCCGCGATGAAGCGCACCTCGACCTCGCTGGTGCGCTCGGGGTCGGTCTCGATCTCCCACCCCGGGCTGATGTCCCACGTGAACATCACCCGGTCAGGCGGCTCGTAGGCGAGCACCCGCGCCCACGTGCACTCGCGGCCGTCGGTGCCGCGGTCATAGACCCGCCCACCGGCCCGCGGCTCGAAGATCATCTCGCCCACCTCTCCATCGAGCATGTGATGGTCCTCAGGCCACCAGCTCTTCATCTCCTGGGTGAACACCTCGAAGGCGCGCCGGAGCGGGGCCTCCACCACGATCGAGGTGCGCACCGGGGCGGCGGTTGACTGTGTGCTCATGGTTGCTCCTTGGGTGGTTGTTCGACGGCCGTCTTGAACGCCGCCAGGGCCTGGTTCCAGAAGAAGTCCAGATACGCCCGCAGGTCCTTCAGCCCGCGGGGGTCCATGCGATAGATACGGCGGTTGCCCGCGGCGCGATCGGAGACGAGCCCGGCCTCCTTGAGCACCTTGAGGTGCTGGGACACCGCAGGACGGCTGACCGGCAGGCCGCCGGCGAGCTCGGTGACCGACTGCGGACGGATGGCCACGCGCTCGAAGATGTCGCGGCGCGTGGGGTCGCCGAGCGCGATGAGGACGGCGGCGACCTCGCCGGGTCGGTCAGCTGCGTAAGTAGTCACTTACCGTAAGTCTAGCCTTACGCTGGCGATCGGTCAAGCCCGGCGCATCGCAAGGGGTCCGCGGCCCGGAGCGTTGTTCTCAGATGGAGCGCCACCGCTCAAGCGACGCCTGCGCGCGATGAGGCACCGGCTCGCGGCGCTCCGCGCGTTCCTGGACCGGCCGCGGCTCTGGCGCGTCACCGCGGTGATGGCGGCCCTCCTGCTCGCCGGCGTGGTCGTGGGTGCAGGTCAGGGCTCGGTGGACGTGATCCCGCAGCGTCCCCACGCTGCGACAGCGCCGTGGGAGCGGTGGTGCACCGCCGGGCAGGTACGCGAGGACCGCAAGCGCCTCGCCTTCTGTGCGCGCGTCGACGGTCTGGCCCTGGCCTCCACGACCGGCCCCGGGTTCGGCGAGGCGCACGTGGCGGTGATCGGCGGCTTTCACCTCACCATCGTGCGGCTGCCCGACGGCGCGCCGGTCCCCTCGCGCGGTACGCGCGTGATCGCGGTGGGGCCGATGGTGCGCGCCCGCAACGGGCAACGCGAGGTGCAGGCGTTCAGGCTGGTGCGCGGATGAGATGGCTTGCCGTCACCGTCGCGCTGCTCGGCGCAAGCGCGGCGCTGGTGGCCGGGGTCTACCTTCGTGACCGGGATCCGTCCGGGTGGCTGCCGCCGCCGCGGGTCGCCGCCAGCCAGGACGCCGAGACGATCCTGCTGGAGATCGCGTGCCCCCGCGCGATCTGCTCCTACCGGCTCGTAGGCAACCCGCGGCCCGGCCATTGGGTGGCCAGCCTTTTCATCGGAGCCGGCACCGTGTGCTTCGACATCGACCTCGTTGCTTTCGACGTGGACGCGAGCCGCGGCTTCACCGGGGCGACCCGCGTCCCCTGCCGCCTGGCCGGGGCCGACTCGGGCGCCTGACCTGCTCCGCGCTACCCCTGCAGCGGCAGCACCAGCGTGGGCTTCTCGATGATGTGATCGGGGCTGGTGGAGACCACGGCGGTCCCGATGGCGAAGAACTCGATGACGTGCGAGCCCCAGCCGTGGCTGCGTTCGATGATGCGCGCGCCCACGATCCCCTCCGATTGGAGCTCGTCGGCCTCGGTCTGCATCCGCTCCATGGCCAGCTCACGCGCCTCGTAGAGCGCTTGGGTGAAGTTGGGCATCTCGACGTTGCGCCCCACCTGCTTGAGCGAGGCGAGCATGCCCTGGCGGGCGACGTGGTAGACGCAGTTGCCCATCACCAGGCCCGCCGGTCGGTAACCCGCGCGCAGCAGCGTGGCGAAGTCCTGGCCGCTCATGTCCGACGTGAACGGCCGGCCGTTGGGGGCGCGATGCAGCTCCCCGCCGCGGTGCTTGACCGCGGTGCCGACGGCGATGAACTCGGCGAGGTCGGCGCCCCACTCGTAGCGGCCGATGTCCAGGCGCACGCCGACGACCCCGTCGGCGCCCAGCTGGTCGGCCTCCTCCTCCATGCGGGTCATGGCCAGCTCGCGCGCGTGGTACATGGCCTGGGTGAGGACGCCCATCTCCTGGTTCTGGTTCCAGCCGGCCTGCTGGTAACCGATGTGGTAGATCGAGCTGCCCAGCACGAGACCCACCGGCTCAAACCCTGACTCCTTGACGAGCAGGAACTCGTTCACGGAGAGATCGGAGGTGAAGAAGCCGCGCTGGGCGTCCTTCTTCATGCGCTGGATGCGCTCGCGCCCGGACTCCGGGATCCCGGCCAGCGACCCCGACTCATACCGGGCGGCGTGGGGAGCCTCGGTGGTGGCGATGTCCTGGGCCGCCGGCGGGGCATTCTGGGCATCGTCGTCGTCGCGTCTGAGGAACCCCATGTGTCTCCTATTCGTTGAGCAGGCGCTCCAGCGCCTGCCGCGTGGTCAGACTGCTGCGCGCCTGCTGAGCCAGTGCCTCGCCGAGCGCCTGCAGCCAGTCGTCGGTGGCCACGTCCTCGTTCTTGAGGACGATCCCGCCCGACAGGCGGGCGCACCGCGTCTGGATCGAGGCGCCCTCGGCGCGCAACTCGAGTCGTTGGCCGGACACGTCCACGGCGATGCGGCGCACGAGCTTGGGCCCGAACATCCCGTTCCGGCGGCGCTCGACGGTGACGGCGCCCGGCACCGCCTCCTCCAGCTTCACCGCGAGCGCTTCGACGAACGCCCGCAGGTCGCTCGTGTCCGCGCGCAGCGAGGCGGTGACGAGATCGATGTCGAGGTCGGTCTGTTCGGTGTCGTCGGCGGCCATCGGGTGCGGGCTTCAGCCTACGCCCTTGCCGGCGGCGGCAGCCCCTTTGCCCGGTCTATGACAAGTGAGGGTTTGCCCCGCCGTCGCCGTGGGTAACCGCGCCGATGCAGCGGCCGGCAGGCGACCGCTCCGAGGCAGGGAGGGTAGGGATGTTCCACGCATGCTCCTCGCGATCGTCGTCGACGTCGCGACTGTTCTTCGTCCTGCTGGCGGCCGCCGCGTGTGCGCTGGCCGTCGCGCTCGCGCTGGCCGGCCCGCCGTCGGCCGCGGCCGCGACCACGCGCGCCCATCCCAAGGCCAGCGCGGCCTCGGCGGCGTGCCCGTGGGTCGGCTCACAGGCTCCGATCTCCGCCCGCGTCGCCGACGTGATCGACCACATGAGCCTCGACGACGAGATCACCATGGTCGAGGGCCATGGCACCGCGCCGCCCAACCCCTACGTCTTCTACATGCCGGGCATCCCCGACCTCTGCATCCCGCAGCTGGGCGAGGAGGACGGGCCCGCCGGGGTCGCCGACCAGCTCACCAACGTCACCCAGCTGCCGGCCGGGGTGGGGCTCGCCGCCACCTTCAACCCGTCCCTGGCACGCCAGTACGGTCAGGTCATCGGCAGCGAGGAGTTCGGCAAGGGCGCGGCGGTCAACCTGGGCCCGACGGTCAACATCGACCGCGATCCCCGCTGGGGCCGCTCGTTCGAGACCTTCACCGAGGACCCGTTCCTCAACAGCGCCCTCACCGTCTCCGAGATCAAGGGCGTCCAGAGCACCGGCGAGATGTCGCAGGTCAAGCACTACGCCGCCTACAACCAGGAGACCAACCGCAACACGCCCCAGGACGACGTCATCGCCGATACGCGAACGCTGCGTGAGATCTACGAGCCGGCCTTCCAGGCGGCAGTGGAGAACGCCAACGTCGCCTCGGTGATGTGCGCGTACTCGTCCATCAATGGTGCCTTCGCCTGCCAGAACCCCACGCTGCTCAACACCACGCTCAAGCAGCTGTGGGACTTCCAGGGCTTCGTTACCTCTGACTACGCGGCGCTGCACGACGTGTCGGGCGCCGCGGACGGCACCGATCAGGAGCAGCCGTTCGCCGACTCCTTCGGCGCCACGCTCGAGCAGGACGTGCAGAACGGGACCGTGCCGCGGGCCGTGCTCAACACGATGGTGTCGCGGATGCTCACCGAGATGTTCCGCTTCGGCATCATCGATCACCCGCCCACGGGCACCCCGTCTGACCCGGTGACGAGTCCGGCCCATGTCGCGGTCGCCACCAACGTCGCCAACCAGTCGGCCACGCTGCTCAAGAACGACGGGCAGACGCTACCGCTGTCGGCCGCCCACGCCGGCACGGTGGCGGTGATCGGGCCGTCGGCTTCCGCGTCGCCCACCTATGGGGGCGGCGGGAGCGCCTACGTGATCCCGCCGTCGACGGTGACGCCGCTCCAGGGCCTGGAGGCGGCCGCCGGACACGGCACACACCTGACCTATCAGCAGGGCCTGCCCACCGATCAGTCGTTGCCGGCCATCCCGGCATCGGCGCTGTCGCCGGCCTACGCGCCGACGCCGTTCGGCGGGAACTACACGGGCACGCTGACGGCGCCGGAGACCGGCACCTACGTCCTGGCCATCGAGAACCCGTGCGGGTGCTACACGCCGACCTACCTGTCCCTCAACGGGCAGCAGATCCTCGATGACCCCGGCACCCCCCCAGTGAGCGTGTACTCGGTGGCGGTCCCCCTCGTCCAGGGCCAGACCTACACCGTGAACATCAGCGGCGACTCGGACAAGCTGCTGTGGGGAACGCCGTCGGCGCTTGCGCCCGGCATCGACGACGCGGTGGCGGCGGCCAAGTCGGCTGACACCGCCGTGGTGGTCGTCTCCGACGACACCGAGTCAGAGGCCACGGACCGGCTGTCGCTCAGCCTGCCCTCGGCGCAGGACGAGCTCATCGAGAAGGTCGCCGCCGTCAACCCGCACACCGTGGTGGTGGTCAACGCCGGCGCGCCGGTGACCATGCCGTGGCTGCCCCAGGTCGGCGCCGTGCTGGATGACTGGTACCCGGGCCAGGTGAGCGGTACATCGCTGGCGCGCGTCCTCTTCGGGCGCGTGAATCCAGGCGGTCACCTGCCGGTCACCTTCCCGACCAGCCTGTCGCAGGTGCCCGCCGCATCGCCCGCCCAGTTCCCGGGCGTCGGCGGGAAGGTCCAGTACTCGGAGGGGCTCGACGTCGGGTATCGCTGGTATGACGCCAAGAACCTGACGCCGCTGTTCCCGTTCGGCTACGGGCTGTCCTACACGAAGTTCGCGTTCAGCAACCTGCGGATCAAGGGCGCGCCCGGCAACGGCGTGCGCGACATGCAGGTCAGCGCCACGGTGACCAACATCGGCCAGCGAGCCGGCTCGGATGTGGCGCAGCTGTACCTCAGCGACCCGTCGGCCGCGGGCGAGCCACCGCGACAGCTGGTGGGCTTCCAGCGGGTGAGCCTCGGCGCCGGCAAGTCCGCCCAGGTCACGTTCACCCTCACGCCGCGCGATACGTGGTGGTGGGATGACTCGGCCAACGGCTGGAACCAGAGCACCGGCCACTACGGCCTGTTCGTGGGCGACTCGTCGGCGACGTCCGGCCTGCCGCTGCAGGCGGGGTTCAACCTGACCGCCGCGCCGGCGGCACGTCAGGTGCAGATCCAGTCGCCGTCGACGATGCAGGCGGGCAAGCCATCGGTCGTCACCGTCACGCTGACACGCTCGGGCAACGCCACGCTGCATAGGGTGACGCTCGCGCTGCAGCTCCCGCAGGG
The DNA here is from genome assembly GCA_963758035.1 of uncultured Actinomycetota bacterium. Lineage (GTDB taxonomy): Bacteria > Actinomycetota > Thermoleophilia > Solirubrobacterales > Solirubrobacteraceae > Palsa-465. Next base: position 100,337 of record CAVWTW010000006.1, on the reverse strand, counting down.
CTGGAAGGCCAGCGCGATCGGCCGGTCGACGTTCAGGTCGGTGGCGCCCTCGGCTGCGCCCACAGCGTCGTTCCAGGTCACGCCGCCGAAGTACACGCCGGCCACGAACGCCACCGTTCACGCCACGGCGACGCTCGGTGCTGACGCGGTCCGCGAGGCCGGCGTCAACGTGGGCGTCTCGTAGACGACCTCCTCAGGGGATCCGGCTGCCGCCGCGCCTCCACCGGCGCGGCGGCAGTCCCCTGGTTGCCGGCCGTCTGTCAACGGCCGGCCAGGCTTCCTACACGCCGCCGCGTCCGATCACGAACGCGGCGGCGACTATCGCGACGAGCAGCCCTCCCAGCAGACGGACGCGCCACGCGTGCGCTCGGCCGGGTCGGCGGCGAGCGAGCTCACGGCGCGACAGCGAGCTCATGAAGAGTCGAGAGTCGGGCATCGTCTGGCGTGACCTGCGGTCCTCCGCGTCGGATCCAAGCTCTGTAGAGGGCCGTAGTCAACCGGCCCGCACGGACGGATCCCGGAATGTGAAGGGTTTTTATATGGTTCCGAGCGCCCCAACCCGGACAGGAGGAGACCGAAGGTGACCGACATCGAGGCCCACATCACCGGCACCGTCTGGAAGGTCGAGGTCGAGGTCGGCGACACGGTCGAGGAGGGCGACGCCGTCGTCATCCTGGAGTCGATGAAGATGGAGATGCCGGTGGAGGCCGAGGATCCCGGCGTCGTGACCGAGATCCTGTGCCGCGAGGGCCAGTCGGTCTCCGAGGGCGACACGCTCGTTGTCCTCGAATAGCCCTTCCGGCTCCGCCGGGCGGCTGCTCATCGACGAGCCGGCGCCTCACGTCGTGCGGCTGACGATCTCCAACCCCGACAAGCGCGGGGCGCTGGACCACGCGATCCTCGACAGCTTCACGCAGACCCTGCCCGCGCTGCAGGCGCGCTGCGTGATCATCACCGGGCAGGGCCGGACATTCTCGGCCGGGTATGACATCGGCAATCTGCGTGGGGGTGAGTTCGCCGACGAGGCCGAGCGGCTCGTCGCCAACCCGTTCACCGCGGCCATCGACGCCGTCGAGGCCTACCCCTATCCCACGATCGCGGCGCTCAACGGCCACGCCGTCGGCGGCGGTCTGGAGCTGGCCCTGTCCTGCGATCTCCGGCTGGCCGCCCACCCGATCAAGCTCGGGATGCCGCCCGCCAAGCTCGGGCTCGTCTACTCCCACACCGGGATCCGCAAGTTCATCGAGGTGATCGGAGCGCCCCGGACCCGGGAGCTGTTCCTGGTCGGCGGGCGCATCAACGCGGCCAAGGCGCACACCTGGGGGCTGGTCAACGACGTCCTCGGCGTCGACGAGCTCGCCGACGCGGCGCTGGCGCTGGCCCGCGAGATCGCCGCCAACGCGCCGCTGGCCCAGCAGGGCAACAAGCGCGTCATCCGCGCCGTGCTCGACGGGGCGGCGACGCTCCCGCCTGAGGTGGAGCGTGAGTTGCTGGCGCTCCGCCATGCCTGCTTCTCCTCCGAGGACTTCCGCGAGGGCGTGAGCGCGTTCGCCGAGAAGCGCACCCCGGAGTGGAAGGGGCGTTGAGCCCCGCCCGCTTCTGAGCGACTACGCGCTGGCGGCGCGGGCCGTGTTCCACTCGGCCTTGTGCACCCGCTTGGCCGCCTGGTAGTCAGCCAGGGCCTGGGGCGAGTCCACGTCGCCGAGCGTGGGGTGCCAGGGGATCAGGCCGTCGGCGGCGACGACGCCGTAGCGCTTGGCCAGCACCGAGCCCAGGGCCTTGACCTTCATCTCACCGAAGCCGGGCAGGCCGGCCAGGTTGGCGCGCAGAGCCTCGCTGTCGGCGGCGTCGGTCCACACCCGCGCAGCGTCGCCGTCGTACTCGTCGCGGATGTGGAGGGCCAGTGCGTGGACGCGCTGGGCCATGGCGCCGGGAAAGCGGTGGATGGCCGGCCGTTCGCGGAACACGGGGTCGAGGTCGGCAGCGGCCAGGGTGGCGGCGTCGATCGAGCCCAGGCGCTCCTTGAGCACCAGCGGCCCGGCAAAGGCCTTCTGCACCTGGACCTGCTGGTCGAGCGCAAAGCCGATGAGCAGGGCCATCGGGTCAGAGGCGATGAGCTCGTTCGCCTCGTCGGAGTCGGTGAAGTAGAGGCGATCGGGCATGGTCAGGCGATCATAGATCCGCGCGGATCTCTAGGCTGCTCGATCGGATGCCGCCGCTGATCACGCCGGCCGAGGCGCTGCGCCTCGGCGAGCTGGAGGACCACGCCGAGATCGGCGCGCTCGTCGAGCGCGCCTGGCACGCGCGCGTAGAGCGATTCGGCGATGCCACGGACATGTGCTCGCTGGTCAACGCCAAGTCCGGCGGCTGCGCCGAGGACTGCGGCTTCTGCGCGCAGTCCAAGTACGCCGAGGCCGAGACGCCGTTGCACGCCATGATGGAGCCCGAGCAGATCCTGGAGCACGCGCGCGCCGCCCAGGCGGCGGGCGCCCACCGCTTCTGCATGGTCACCCAGGGACAGGGCCTGTCCAAGCGCGACTTTCAGAAGGTGCTGGCCGGCGCACGGCTGGTGTCCGAGCACACCAACCTCAAGCGCTGTGTCTCGATCGGCCACATGTCGGCCGAGCGGGCCAAGGCGCTCAAGCAGGCCGGCATCCAGCGCGTCCACCACAACGTCGAGACCGCCGAGTCCTACTACCCCGAAGTGTCGAGCACGGTCCGCTACCAGGGGCGCCTGCGCACCATCGACGCCGTGCGCGAGGCGGGCCTGGAGACATGCGTGGGCGGGATCCTCAACCTCGGCGAGACGCGCGAGCAGCGGGTGGAGATGGCGTTCCAGCTGGCCGAGATCAACCCCACCAGCGTGCCCATCAACCTGCTCAACCCCCGGCCCGGCACCAAGTTCGGCGATCGCGCGCTGATGGATCCCTGGGACGTGGTCAAGTGGATCGCGATCTTCCGCCTCATCCTCCCCGAGGCGCTGTTCCGCCTCTGCGGCGGCCGGGTGGAGAACCTCGGCGAGCTGCAGGCCACCGCGGTCAGGGCGGGGCTCAACGGCGTGATGATGGGCAACTTCCTCACCACGCTCGGCAACACCCCCGACGAGGACAAGGCGATGTTCACCGAACTGGGGCTCAACGTCACCGCCCACGCCGACAACGGCGCAAACCCCCGGCCCGACAACCGTTCCGGGTGGCTGCAGGGCGAGACCCCCGACGTCGTGACGGCCGTGCTCGAGCCGCCATCGGCAGACGACGCGCCGGCGCTGACGGTGCGGCTGTGGGATCCCACCACCCAGCTGAAGTTCGCGGCCAAGCGGTCGGTGCCACGGCGCCCCGACGGGGCTCCCAACAGCGGCCAGGGGCGCGAGACGCGCGAAGCCGCCGCGCGCCGGGCCGACCTGACCTGACCTGAGAGCGTCCGGGCGTTCGGCTGCGCTGCCGTCCGGCTGGTGTCTTATGTTGCGTACCCGTGATCGAGATCGAGGCCCGGCTGGATGAGCTGAAAGCCCTGGGGTTGCATCACCGGACCCGTCTCGTCTCCGGCCCCCAGGGGCCGCACGTCCTGCTGGACGGCAAGCCCGTCCTGCTGCTGTGCTCCAGCAACTACCTCGGGCTCGCCGATCACCCGCGCGTCCGGGAGGCCGCAGCCGATGCCGCCATGCGCTGGGGCGTCGGGGCGGGAGCGTCGCGGCTGGTCTCGGGGACGATGACCATCCATCGCCGGCTGGAGGATCGGCTGGCCGCGTTCACGGGCCGCCAGAGCGCCCTCCTGTTCGGCTCGGGCTACCTGGCCGGCACCGGCACCGTCGCCGCGCTGGCCCGCCCCGGCGATGTTGTCTTCTCCGACGCGCTCAACCACGCCTCCCTGGTGGACGGCTGCCGGCTCTCGCGCGCGGACGTGTTCGTCTATGACCACGGCGACGTGGAGCACCTCGAATGGGGCATTCGCGAGGCCGAGGGCCGGGGCACCCTGATCGTCACCGACAGCGTGTTCTCGATGGACGGCGACCTCGCCCCGCTGGCGGAGATCGTCGAGCTCGCCCAGCGCCACGGCCTGCGGACGGTCGTCGACGACGCTCACGGCACAGGCGCGCTGGGCCCCGGTGGCCGCGGCGCCCTCGCCGAGGCGGGACTCGAGGACCAGGTCGACGTGATCGTCGGGACGCTGGGCAAGGCGCTCGGGTCCTACGGCGCCTTCGTCGCCTGCGATCACCAGATGACGCGCTACCTGCTCAACGCGGCGCGCACCTTCATCTTCTCGACCGCACTGCCGCCCCCGGCGGTGGCCGGAGCCCTCGCCGCGCTCGATCTGCTCGAGGAGAAGCCGCGCCGGGTGGCCAAGCTCGCCGCCAACGCCGCCGCGCTGCGCGCCGCGCTGGTCCGCGAGGGCTTCGACGTCGGTGACTCGTGCACCCAGATCGTGCCGCTCGTGGTCGGCGATGCCGAGCTTGCCGTGCGCATGTGCGACGCCGCCCTCACTCGCGGCGTGTTTGCCCAGGCGGTCCGCCCGCCGGCGGTCCCCGCGATGACAGCGCGGCTGCGCTTGGCCGTGATGGCCACCCACCGCGAGGAGGAGCTCGTCGAGGCCACGCGGACCTTGGCAGCGGTCGCGCGCTCGTTGGGGATCGCGCCAAGGCGGACTACCCCGCGCGTCCCCGAAGCCGAGCCCGCGCTGGGTCCCGTCGGCGCCGAGGAGTGGAGCTCGGAGCTGTCGCCGTCCGAGCCTCCCGCGTCACGTGGCGTCTTTGACTTCGAGGCGACCGAGCCGGTTCGTCGCGCCGCGTAGCGCGGTTCGGCGGCCCGCTGTGCCGTGAGCGCCGAGCTGCGCGGGTGCTTTGTCACCGGCACCGATACCGGTGTCGGCAAGACCGTGGTGGCGGCGGCGATCGTGGCACGGCTGCGCGGCCTGGGCGCCGACGTGCGGGCGGTCAAGCCGCTGATCACCGGCCTGGAGGATCCGCCCGACCCCGACTGGCCGCCCGACCACGAACTGCTCGCCCGTGCGGCGGGATGTGAGCCCGGCGAGGTCATCCTGGCCGGCTTCGGGCCGCCCGTGTCCCCGCATCTGGCCATCGAACTGGCCGGAGCCGCGCCCCCGACCCTCGAGTGGCTCACTGACGGGGTGCGCGCCCTGGCGCGCCCGGAGGCGATCACGGTGGTGGAGGGCGTGGGCGGCCTGCTCGTGCCCCTCGGGCCCGACGTCGACGTCCGCGACCTGGCCTGCGCCCTCGGCCTGCCGCTGGTCATCGCCGCCCGGCCCGGCCTGGGCACGATCAACCACACGCTGCTCACGCTGGAGGCGGCGCGCTCGGCCGGGCTGAGCGTGGCCGGCGTCGTGCTCACCCCGTGGCCGGATGCCCCCGGAGTGATGGAACGCTCCAACCGCGAGACCATCGCGCGCTGCGGCGAGGTCGAGGTGGCGGCGCTGCCCCTGGTGGCCCGGGCCGACCCGGCGCTTCTGGCCGCCGCCGGCGCCGAGTTGCCCCTGGAGCGCTGGCTGCCCAGGGCCCTGCGGTAGCCCCACGCCCCCCACACGCCCGGGACGGGGGCCCACCTAGTCGTCGTAGGGCGTGAAATCCCGCTTGCGCGCGCCGCACACGGGACAGAACCAGGTGTCAGGGATGTCGGCGAACTCGGTGCCGGGCGGAATGCCCCCGTCCGGGTCGCCCTCGGCGGGGTCGTAGATGAACCCGCAGGATTCACACATGTATCTCATCGCGGGCAAGGGTACCGGCAGCCGGGCCGGCCCGGCCGTCTCCTGGCCAGCGCGGGCTTGGGGTAGGGTCGGCGTGGTGGACACCCCGCGGCCCGCACCCGGCGAGGAACTCAACCCCGGTCCCGAGACGGTCCCGCGGCTCGCCGCCACCGTCATCCTCCTGCGCGGCGGCGACGACGCCCTTCAGGTGCTCCTCGCGCAGCGCAATCCGCAGGCACGGTTCATGGGCGGCGCCTGGGTCTTCCCGGGCGGCGCGGTCAACGCCGACGACGGCGGCGGAGAGCCGGGGCGCAAGGCGGCGGCGATCCGAGAGCTGGGCGAGGAAACCGGCGTCGCTCTCGACGACCCCTCGGCCCTGGTGGCCTTCTCGCGGTGGATCACCCCGGCGGTGGTCAAGATCCGCTACGACACGTGGTTCTACCTGGCCGAAGCTCCCGAGGGCGCCCAGCCCCGGGTCGACGGCCGGGAGATGGTCGATGCCCGCTGGTTCGGGCCCCAGGACGCCCTGCGCGCCTATCGGACCGGCGAGATCATGCTGGTATTCCCAACGATCAAGCACCTGGAGCAACTCTCCTCGTTCGCGTCGGCGCAGGCCCTGATCGGCCACGCCCGCACCCGCACCGTCGAGCCGGTCCAGCCGAGGGTCATCGGCACCGGCGAGATGGCCAGGATCGTCTTGCCCGGCGAGCCCGGCTATGACGACTGACATCGGCCCGGGGGCGCCCCCGCCGCTGACGGTCGCGGTCACCGGCCCCACCGGGGACATCGGCCGCTCCTTGCTGCGCCTCCTCGATGGCAACGACCGCGTCGGGCGTATCGCGGCCATGGCGCGGCGGCCGTTTGACCCCGCCGCCGAGGGCCTGGCCAAGGTGGAGTACCGCCGCGCCGACGTCCTGGACGCCGACGCGGTGCGCGAAGTGATCTCGGGGGCGGACGTCGTCGTCCATCTCGCCTTCATGATCCTCGGCGGCGCCCGGGAGACGACACAGATCAACCTGACGGGCTCGCGCAACGTGTTCGAGGCGGCGAGCGACGCGGGGGTGGCGCGCCTGGTCTATGCCTCGTCGGTGGCCGCCTACGGGTTCGGCGCCGACAACCCGCCCGTGCTCACTGAGGACCTCGAGCCGCGCGGGACCCAGCGCCACTACTACTCCGCGCAGAAGGCCGAGCTGGAGGGGGCGCTGCGCGAGCTGCTGGCCGGCACGGACGTCGCCGCCTATGTGTTCCGGCCCTGCATCGTCGCCGGGCCCGATGCGCTGACGTTGGTCAAGAGCATCCCCTACGTGCGGCTCTCAGACCGGATGCCGGAGTCGATCCTGCGCGCGCTCGAGCTCGTGCCGGCGCTGCGCCCCGTCATCCCCGACCCCGGGGTCCCGTTCCAGCTCGTGCACCACGACGACGTCGCCGGCGCGCTGGAGGCGGCGGTCCTGGGCCAGGGCGAGCCGGGGGTCTATAACCTGGCCGGCGATGGAACGCTGACGCTGGCCGACCTGGCCCGCGCCCTGGGCTGGTACAGCATCCCGGTGCCCGACCTCGCCGTCAGCGCCGCCGCCGAGCTCGTCGCGCGGCTGCCGTTCATGCCCGGCGAGGCACAGTGGATCGAGAGCGTGCGCCGGCCGGTGATCATGGACACCACCCGCGCCCGGACCGTCCTGGGGTGGCGGCCGCGCCACGACGCGCGCGAGACCCTCGAGGACATGGCGGGGGCGGCGAGGTCCGCGGGGCTGATCAGGTAGCCCCGGCCGCAGCCGCCGCTACGTGTCCCCGTTGAGGTTGGGCAGCCCCACGGACTGCAGCCAGTTGCTGACGGTGATGTTGAGCGTGGTGAACTCGCCGGTCCAGATGAGCACACCCATCGCGATCAGCACCGCCCCGCCGACGCCGATGATGACCGGGTAGTGGCGCTTGATGACCGCGAACGCCGCGGTGGCGCTGCCGAAGGCCAGGCCGGTGATGAGGAAGGGGACGCCGAGCCCGGCGCAGTAGACGGCGAGCAGGATCGCGCCGTGCGAGGCTGAGCTCGAGGTGCCCGCGACGGTGAGGATCGCCCCCAGCGTCGGCCCGGTGCACGGGGTCCAGGCCAGGGCGAAGGCCGCGCCGGCCAGCACCGGGCCACCGCGGCCGGCCCGCTGCATGAGCCCGGTGACGTGCCACTCGCGCGAGAGCGCCGGGATGAACGGGGCCAGCATGAACAGCAGCCCCATCACGATGATCACCCCGCCGGAGATCTTCAGTGCGGTCGGGCCCACCAGCGCGAAGCGCAGCGCCCGCTGCCCGATCAGCCCCAGCGCGATGAAGATGAACGAGAAGCTGCCCACGAAGGCCAGGCTGGGCCCGAGCACCCGTCCGCTGCTGACCTCGCCGGGCTGACCGCCGGCGACGGCGGAGATATAGCCGGGCACGAGCGGCAGCACACACGGCGACAGGAAGGAGATGAGCCCCGCACCGAAGGCCACCGGCAGTCCGATTCCCGAGGCCGCATCCACCATGTCGCTCCGAGAGTACCCGCTGCCGCTTGTGCGCGGCTGAGGTCAGTTGCGTGAGCCCATGAGCGAGCACGCATGGGCCGCCCCCACCCGCCGCCCACCTACACCGTGGTTTGGTGCAAACTCGTTGATCGCACGACAAAGCATGAAACTTTCTCCCGGGTCAACCGTTAGGATGGGGCAGGGTTCAACGTGGAAGCCTCCGCACTCCCACCTTCGGTAGCACTGGCACGGACGCGGCTGGCGCTCGGCGCCCCGCTTCTCCGCCTCCGCTCCGACGAACAGCTGGTGTCGCTGTTCCGCGGCGGCCACGAGGAGGCGTTCCGGACCATCCATGACCGATACCGGCAGCGGATGTTCGCCTATACGCGCCAGATGCTGTCGGGCTCGGCGGTGGACGCTGAGGACGCTGTGCAGGAGATCTTCGTGCGTGCCTACTCGGGGCTGCGCTCGAGTGATCGCGAGCTGGCCCTGCGCGCCTGGCTGTACCGGATCGCCCACAACCGCTGCATCGACGAGCTGCGCCGTCCGCAGTCGGTCGCGACCGAGGCGATCCCCGCCACCGTCCCCAACACCGGAAGCGACCCAGTCGCACGCCTGGAGCAGCGCGACGCGCTCAAGCGCCTCATCGCCGATGTGCAGCGCCTCCCCGATCAACAGAGATCGGCGTTGCTGATGCGCGAGTTGGCCGGCATGACCTACGCCGATGTCGGCGGGGCACTCGGCGTGTCGGTGCCGGCGGTCAAGTCGCTGCTCGTCCGCGCACGCGTGGGGCTCGCCCAGGCCAGCGAGGCCCGCGATACCTCCTGCGCCCGCATCCGCGAGGACCTGATCGTCTCCCACGACCGCGGAGTGCGCGCCAGCGGACTGGCGCGCCGGCACCTGCGCGACTGTCCCCACTGCCGTCAGTTCCGCAGCGAGGTGCGCGGGGTCAGCCGCCAGCTGGCGGCGTTCGTGCCCGCGCTCGGCCCCATCGGCGTCATCGCCAAGGTCCTGGGCATCGGGGGCGGAGGCGGCGCGGCCGCCGGCACCGGCGCGATCGCGGGCGGCGGCGCCACCGCCGCGGCCACCGGCGCCGCGGGCGGGCTGGCCAGCTCGGGCGCCGCCGTGGGCCTCGGCGCGCTCGCGGGCACCGGCCACGTCGTCACCCTGCTGGCCGCCGCGGTGGTCACCGCCGGCGGCGCCATCGAGCTCCAGCACATGGCGCCCCCGCCTCCTCAGCGCGCCCACCACCATCACGCCGCGACCCGCGGGCCCGCGCGGGGCCCGCAGCCCGCCGAAAGTAGCGCGAGCGCCACGCCGGCGGCGGGCACGAGCGTCAGCCAGACCGCCGCCGACCCGGTGACGAGCTCCGCCGCCCCGGCCACCGGCTCGGCCTCAAACCCCTTGACCCCCACCTCGTCATCGACGCGCACCGGCCACCGTCGCCCGCGGTCGACCGGCAGGACCCCGTGGGTCCCGCTGACCCAGAGGCTCGATCCCGACCAGCTCACCACCCTGTACCCGCCGGGAACCTCGCCCACCGCGCTCGATCCCGCCGACCCGACGGCCGCGCCCGTCGTCTCGGCGCCCGCCTCCAGCCCGAATGGCACCTCCGCCGCCACGCCGGCGGACCCCAACGCCCCGGTCTCGAGCACCGGCGCCCCGTCCTCGACATCGGCAGGCACCGCACCGTCGAGCGTCACCGCCACCGGGTCCACTCCGACGACGGGGACCTCCACCCCCGTCAGCGGGACCTCCGCCACCGGCACCTCGTCGCCGAGCAGCACGGGCACGAGCTCGTCGGGCACCACCGGCTCTCCCAGCGGCACCGGCTCGAGTAGCTCCACCGGGGGCACCGGCAAGAGCACGAAGGTGACTCCTGCCACCTCGACGGGGTCGATCGACCCGTCCAAGATCCCGGCGGCAGCACGGCCTCATGGGCACGGTACGATCGCCGTGTTCACGATGACGGGCAACTGACCGGCGAGTACCCCGAACCGCTCGAGCACGAGGAATTGCTCGTGCGCCGCGGCTCGCGCTCCGGGCTCTACACGTTCGTCGCGATTCACTCGACGGTGCGCGGTCCCTCCCTGGGCGGCTGCCGGATGTGGGCCTACGGCGACGCGCGTCTCGCCGTGCGCGACGTGCTGCAGCTCTCGCGGGCCATGACGTTCAAGGCCGCGGTCGCCGATCTGCCGCTCGGCGGGGGCAAGGGCGTGATCATGGCCCCCACCGACGCGCCCCTCACCGCGCGCCGGCGCCGCGCGGCGTTGCTGGACTTCGGCGACCTCGTCCAATCGGCGCAGGGCCGCTACATCACCGCGGAGGATGTCGGGACCTCGAGCCGGGATATGGCCGTGATCGCGCAGCAGACCGCTCACGTCGCGGGCCTGGCCCGCAGCCGCGGCGGCTCGGGTGACCCCAGTCCGTTCACGGCGCTGGGCGTGGAGGCGGCCATCCGGGCCACCTGCCAGCGCGCCTTCGGCGACAGCTCGTTGGGTGACCGCAGCGTCTGCGTGCTCGGCCTCGGCCATGTCGGCTCGCGGGTGGCCAAGCGCTGCGCCCGGGCCGGCGCCCGGCTCATCGTCTCCGACGTCGATCCGCGTAAGCAGGCGCTGGCCCAGCAGCTCGGCGCCAGCTGGTCGACCCCCGCCGAGGCGTGGCGTGCCGAGGTCGACGTACTCGTGCCGTGTGCGCTGGGCGGCCTGTTCGACGACGAGGCGGTCCCGCGGCTGCGCTGCCGGGCCATCGCCGGAGCGGCCAACAATCAGCTCGCCGACGACCGCATCGCCGCACTGCTGCAACGGCACGGGATCCTGTGGGCGCCCGACTTCGTCGCCAACGCCGGCGGCATCATCAACATCGCCGAAGAGGCCGGCGGCTATGACCCGGCTGCCGCGCGCGAGCGGGTCCGGGGTATCGGCACGACCACCCGGATGGTCTTCGACCGCTCCGAGGACACCGGGGGGACGCCCCTGGCGGCGGCGATGGAGCTGGCGCGCCGGCGGCTGCACGGCGCCGGGAGCGTCTAGCTCGGCCCCGGCGCGCCGCGCGGCTCGGTGGGCCGGCGGGGCAGCGACGTGCTGCGCGGCTCCGACGCGCTGCGCGCCTCCGGGCCGGGCCGCTCCACTCCCTCCGGGAGCCGGCCCTCGGACTGGAGTTTGTCCAGGTGGGCGGCGAGGGTGACGGTTGCCGCCGGGCGCAGCAGCTCGGGCACGTCGTCCCACGCCGCGTCGAGCATCTCGTCCACGCTGCGCGCGCCAGCGTCAAGGCCCTCGAGCAGGCGGCCCTCGCGCTCGAGCCGGTGGGCGACGTACTCGTCGAGCTTGGCCGCTGGGTCGTTCACCGGCGGCCCATGGCCCGGGAGCAGCACCGTCAGGTCCCGGCGGCGCAGCTCGCGCAGCGCATCGAGATACCGGGTCAGGGCCCCGGGATCGGGCGCGATGAACACGCTGCCCTGTCCCAGCACCGCGTCGCCGGTCAGGCCCGCGCTGCCCACGATGAACGCCACGTGGTCAGGGGCGTGGCCCGGGGTGCTCACCACCTGCAGCGGCCCGAACTCGCTCCCGTCGCGCAGCAGGCGGTCGACGTCGCCGCGAGCCGCCGCCAGCGGCGGATGGGGGAACCGTTCTCGCACCGCGGCCACCGCGCCGGAATGGTCGCTGTGATCGTGGGTGAGAGCGATCCCGCCCAGCCCGCCCCGCCGCTCGACCTCGGCGATGACGGCCGCCGCATGGGGGTGCAGATCGGGTCCGGGATCGACCAGCCAGGCCGGATCTGAGCCGACGATCCAGGTGTTGGTGCCGGTCAGCGTGAACGGGCCCGGGTTGTCCGCGCGCAACCCCACGACGTCATGCCCAGGTACCTCGACCCGTGTCACTGCTTGAATTGTCAACCATGGCGGAGGGCGCCGACGAGCTTCGTGCTCTCGGGGATGATCCCGAGGGACCCATCGTCCTCGAAGGCGCGACGCGCGGGCGCGACGACGAGGATCCCGGCCGGAGCCTGTGGCGTGGCCTGATCTCGCTGGTCATCCTGCTGGTGCTGGTGGTCTCGCTGCTGCTGGCGGTGCCCGGCCTGCACGGAGTCGCCGACGAGGTCGCCGACATGCACCTGGGGTGGGTGGTCGTGGCGGTCGTCCTGGAGATCCTCTCCTGCGTCGGCTACGTGATCGCGTTCCTGCAGGTCTTCGACCGCGCACCGTTGCGCTTCGGTGCGCGGGTGGCCCTGTCAGAGCTCGCCTTTGGCGCGGCCGTCTCCCTCGGCGGCGCGGGCAGCATCGCCGTCGGAGCGTGGCTGCTGGTTGACCGAGGCGGCAACCCGGCCCGGATCGCCGAGCGCTCAGCGGTGCTCTTCCTGCTCACCAGCGCGATCAACGTGATCACCCTCCTGCTGGCCGGTCTCGGGCTGTGGCTCGGCCTGCTCCCCGGCCCCAGCAACCCATTGCTCAGCCTCGTCCCCGCCGCGGTGAGCGCCGCGGTGCTCGTGCTCTTCCTGGCTCTGCCGACGATCACGGACCGCTTCGCGGCGAAGCGGGCGCCGGGGCGGGTGCGGACGCTGCTCACGGAATTCGCGGTGAGCATCCGCGCCACCCGCCAACTGCTGACCACCCCGGACTGGCGGATCATCGGGGCGATCGCGTTTCTGTGGTGCGACATCGCGGTGCTGGCGGCGTGCTTCGCCGCCGCGGGGCCCGTGCCGCCGCTGGCGACGATCGTCCTCGCCTACCAGATCGGCTACCTGTCCAACCTCATCCCGGTCCCCGGCAACATCGGCGTGCTGGACGGCAGCCTAGTGGGCATGTTCGTGCTCTACGGGGTCTCGGCGACCCTCGCCACCGCGGCCACCATCGTCTACCACGCCATCGCGCTATGGGTCCCGGCCATGTGGGGGACCGTGGCCTTCATCATCTTGCGTCGCACGCGCCACGAGCCGATCACCCTGCGCCCGCCCCGCGAGGTCCGGCGCCGGCGACGCCTCGAGCGCCGCCAGCACGCCGGCAGCTGAGCCGGCGGCGCGGCCGGCGTCCACTCCCGGTGGACGCGACGCACCGGTGCCATGGCCCATCCGTCCGCCGCCGTTGACCGCCGGGCGGGGCGTGCCTATGCTTGCCGCGGCTGCGGGACCGGCCTCGCCCACCCCGGTCGCCCATTCCTTACCACGGACGCGTAACGAATGCTGGTATCCGACGATCGCACACACGCGCTTGATGCTGCCCCGTCCGCGGGCGGTCAGCCCCTGGCCGCGAGCGGCCAACCGATGTTGCCGCCCGCCGTGGCGCTTCCGCCCGAGGCCCTCCCCCATCTGCTGGCGCTCCGCGCCTCGCTTGCCCGCTACCGCACCACCGCGGCCCCGGCCGAACTCTCCGGCGCGTTTCCCGCTGCCGGGGCGATGATCGGCACGATGCTGACCTCGGTCGACGGCCGTCCCGACCTCGAGCAGCTGCGCCGCCTGGCCGACACCCTGCCTGAGTTCGGCGAGCTCCTGTCCGCCGCGGCCGGCGAGGCGGAGCGCGCTGTCTGCGCCGGCACCGTGGGCGTGTGGCGGGCGCTGGGCCTCCGCTCCACCGCGCCATCCTGGACGGCGACCGAGCGAGATGCCGCGCGGATGGTGTTCGCCTGCGCCTGCGCGCCGGCGATGCGCATGGACCCAGTGCGGTTCCAGTCGGGGCTGCGGGCCGTCGCCGCGCCCCGTTTTGCCGAGCTGCTGTGCCGCGAGCTCGCCGAGAGCGAGGAGGCCTGGACGCGCGCGCTCGGGGAGCGCTACGAGTCGGTCCGCCACCGCTGTGCGCGCCGCACCACCTGGCGCAGCCTCGGCCTCTCAGACCTGCTGCGCGGCGACGAGACCTCGCGCAGGGCGGTGACGGCGCGTCTCGAGCGCTGGATGGCGGCCGGGGGCGTGCACGGAGCCCTCGCGGCCGAGCTGGAAGCGGCGATCGTCCACGCCCGCACCCCGGCGCGGTTCGCCTAGATCGCTCCGGTCAGCACCAGGGCGCCGATCACCACCAGCACGACGGCGGTCACGGCGTTGCCCCACCGGTCCAGCCACTCGCCCTTGACCTGGTAGCCGCCCCGGGCGGCGCCCAGGGTGAGCCCGACGATCGTGCCGATCGTCACCGCACCGAAGATCACCACCGAGCCGACCGCGGTGGCCACCCCGGCCGTCGTCGCGGCCAGGAACACCGGCAGGATCGTGAGGTCCGGAGACGCCGCCGCCCCGAAGGGCACCATGATCGCCGCCAGGCGACCGATCCCGTGACCGGCTTCGGGATCCGCGTGGACGTGACCATGCCCGTGGTCGTCGTGGTGGTCGTCGTGGTGGTCGGTCGTCGTGGTCGTGGTCGTGGCGACCGCGACCGGTGGCTTGGAGCGCTCCGAAGCCCAGTCCGGTGGCGATCAGCAATCCCCCGATGACGGCGTCCTGGGCGCTGGAGACCGCGGAACGGAACTGCAGCCCGATGGCGACGATCACCGCCCCCAGCACGATCGAGAGCAGCACGTGCGCCACTCCGGCCAGACCGGAGAGGCGGGCGATCTTCGACAGCGGGTAACGGCGAGCGCGCCCCAGCACGGCGAGCGGCACCCAGTGATCGGGCAGCACGGCGTGTCCGAATCCGACTCCGGCCGCCGCGGCGAGCAGGGCGGGTGTGGTCTCGCTCATGCCCTCAATGCGTCGGCGGCCGGGCTGACCGCCAGCCCGAGCCGGAGGTGCTCAGTGTGCGACACCGCCTCCTCCAGCAGCGCGCGGATGTGCTCGTCGTGCAGGGCATAGATGACCTGCCGGCCGTCGCGGTCGCCCACGACGAGGCCGAGGTGCCGCAGCACGCGCAACTGCTGGGAGACCGCCGACTGCTCCATCGCGACGTGGCGCGCCAGGTCGCCCACCGAGCACGCCCCTGCGGCCAGCCGGCTGAGGATCCGGACTCGGCTCGGCGCGGCCAGCGCGTGCATCGTCTCAGCGACCGAGCGGGCCGTTTCGGGGGTGAGGGTCGTCAGATCGGGGTCGAGGCCATGTCCCATGCACGCATTATCGCATGAACAGGTATGCATATCTTGTCGCAGCGCGCCGCCCCAGCGGCTCGTTTGCTGTAGAACGCGCTAAGAGCGCAGCGCCGAGCTGCGTTGACGCCAACCGGAGGTGGGAAACAGATGGCAGGCGAAGCGATCCGTACGACGCACGCGGGCAGCCTTCCGCGCCCCGACGACGTCGTCGACATGATCTGGGGCCAGCTCGAGGGCAACGAGGTCGACCCCGCGGCGCTGGACCAGCGGATCGACGCCGCCGTGGCCGATGTCGTGAGCAAGCAGAAGGAGGTCGGCCTCGACGTCATCAGCGACGGCGAGATGAGCAAGACCGGGTTCAGCACCTACGTCAACGAGCGCTTCTCGGGCTTTGACGGCCGCTCGGAGTTCCAGGCCGACGACGTCGCCGACTTCCCCGATCTGGCCATGCGCCTGTTCAACACGCCGTCGATGGCCCACATCGTGTTCTCCAACTGCGTGGCGGCGGTCGAGCTCTCTGATAAGGACGCCGTCCACCAGGACATCGCGCGGCTGAAGAACGCCATCGGCGACGCTGCGCCTGAGTCCGCGTTCATGGGCGCTATCAGCCCCGGCCAGATCGCGTTCAACTATCCCGACCAGCACTACGGCTCGCATGAGACCTACCTGGGCGCGCTGGCCGACGCCCTCTCCTATGAGTACAACGCGATCGCCGACGCGGGCTTCATGCTGCAGATCGACTCGCCCGACATGGCGATGGCGGCACACTGCCGCTCGGTGGGCTCGAGCGTCGGCGACTGGCACACCCACTTGCCACTGGCCGTCGAGGCACTCAACGCCGCGCTGGACGGGATCCCCCGCGAGCAGGTGCGGCTGCACGTGTGCTGGGGCAACTACGCGGGGCCCCATCACAAGGACGTGCCGCTCGCCGAGATCATCACCGACGTCCTCAACGTCAACGCCGGCACGATCTACGTCGAGGGCGGCAACCCCCGCCACGAGCACGAGTGGCGCGTCTTCCAGGACACCAAGGTCCCCGACGACACCTCGGTGATCCTCGGCGTCATCGATGTGAAGTCCAACCACGTGGAGCACCCCCTGGTCGTCGCCGATCGCCTGATCCGCTTGGGCAAGATCATCGGCAAGGACCGGTTGCTCGCGGGCACCGACTGCGGCTTTGACACGTTCATTCGCTTCTCCCAGGTGGATCCCAAAGTCGCCTGGCTGAAGCTGGGGTCGCTGGTGGAGGGCGCCCGGATCGCCTCGGCCGAGCTGTAGCGACCGGCGCGCTCCACGCCCCGCCGGCGGGGCCGTCAGCGACTACCGTTGACGGCAATGGATGGCACGCATCGTCAGCGCGTCGAGATCCTTCTGGCCGATGCCGCGGCCGAGCACAGCGGCCTCATGTCGCAGTTGCCGCCCGAGATCGCGGCGTCGCTGCCCGTCGACGCCCAGGGCGTGACCCAGGCGATCGACCACCTCGCCACCGCCGCCGGCCTCACCCCGGGCGAGCGCCGCGCGCTCATCCGCCCGCACGCTGTCAATCCGGCGGTGCTGCACGCCCGCGTCTTCGGGGCCGCCCCGCTGGCTCGTGAGACGGTCATCGGCTCCTTCGTCGATGGGGCCCGCGTGCGGGCCGACGCCCTGACGGCCCTGGCCGATGCGGTCGGCGGAGAGGCGCTGGGCGAGACGATCCGGCAACTGCTGATCGCCAACCCCCCGCCGGCCCCCGGCGACGGGCCCGAGGTGGTGGACGCGCTGCGCGCGACCTACGCCGCGCACGAGCGCGCCGCGATGCTCATCGCCGCCCGTCTCGACGCCGAATAGGCCTCATCCGGCACTTTTTGGTGCGGGGCGGCGGGGTTTGTCAATCCGCGTCAATCCGCGCCCCGTGCGCCCGTTGATCTGACGGGACCGATTGCCGAAAGGATTCGACGAGTCGTGCCAGCGCAGATCACATTGGACGAATTGCCCGGACTCGGAGGGGAGCTCTCGTCAGCGGGAGCGCGACTGCCGGGCATGCGGGCCGGCGATCGCGGTTACACCGCGCGCCGCCGGCGCAGCGACGCGCACCGGATCGTCGCCTCGATGCTGGCCGTCCTCGCCCTGCTGGGCTGCGTGACCGCCATTCTCCTCCTGGCCATCGCCCCCACGGCGAGCCGCATGCAGAACGACATCAGCTCATTGACGAGCCGGCTGGACAGCGCCGACAGCCAGCTCACCGCGCTCCAGACGGGGGCCGTGCATACCGCCCGCCAGGGATCGCGGCTGACCAAGAAGATCAGGGTGCTCGACCGTCACGTGACGGGCCTCGGCCGCACCATCCACGGCCTCCAGGGCAGCTCGAGTGCAACTCGCGAGGACACCGACGCTCTGCGGGCATGCTTCGCGGCGCTCCAGGCGGAGCTCGGCGGACTCGCCCTCAGGACGCAATCGGTCCGTGGCCGCGTGACCAACGTCGGCCTGACCGAGACTGCGAGCGCGCCGGCGAGCTGCGGAGCCGCGCTCAGTAGCGGCTGACCGCGACGCGGCACGACGCTGTGCCGGCTGATGAACGGATGCTCGCCGAGCGGACGTTCGACGACGAGCCGCCGCAACTCGACCAACGCTGAGCCCTGCGCCAGGCCCATTAAAGACAAAGCCCCGCACGTGTGCGGGGCTTTTATCGGGGCGCCCGGATTTGAACCGGGGACCTCACCGACCCGAACGGTGCGCGCTACCAGGCTGCGCCACGCCCCGAGGACCTCCAGTATCCCACAGGCACCCTCACCGGCGGACGCGGTCCGCCGTCGAGGAGCCCGGCGGTGAGCTTAGCCTGGATCTCAGTGAGAAGGTTCAAGGGATCGGCGGTGGCCGATCCAGGCTTAGGGGCCGAGGAGGCCGCCGACCTGCTTGAGCCCGGAGGCGATCGGCTGGCTCGCGTTGCCGGAGCCGTTGGCGGCGGCGGGTGCAGCCGGGGTCTTGGGGGTCGACGGCGCCGGGGTGGACCCTGACGAGCCTGACTGGCTCCCCAGCACGCTCTTGGCCCCGGGCGAACCGCCCGTGAGCCCGGAGGCCACCTTCCCGACTGCTCCCGTCGCCGTGTTGGTCGCACCGTTGGCCAGCTGTGATCCGGCGTTGGCCACGCCGTTGCCCACGCCACCGACGACCTTGTTCACGGTGGAGACGGTCTTGGTGGGGTTGACGGCGCCGTTGGTGGCGTTGCTCACGGTGTTGCCCACTCCGCTGGTCACCTTGCCGACCGTGTTGGTGACGCCGTGGGCGGCCTGGTTCACGCCATTGGTGACCTGGTGGACCGTCGTTCCCACGCCGGTGGCCACGCCGCCCAGCGCCTTGCCGGCGCCGGCGACGGTTTTGCCCAGCCCGTTCACCGTCTGGCCCAGCCCGTTCACCGTCTTGCCCAGCCCGTTCACCGTCTTGCCCAGCCCGTTCACCGTCTTGCCCAGCCCGTTGACCGTCTTGGTCACGCCGTTGACGACCGTCGACGCGGTGCGCGATGGTGAGGGTCGCGAGGCCGTTCCCTGGGCGGAACCCGACGCCGGTGGGGCAGAGCCGCCGCCCGCCGTCCCCGGTGCGCCGGGCGCCGAGCCGCCCTGGCGCCGGCGAGTAGTGCCAGGCTGCGCGGCGGTGTTGTGCGATCCGGCGAAGCTGATCGCGCTGGGCCCATTGGCCGATGAGGCGTGGGTGCGTGCCGTCCTCGCCGCCGTGGCGGAGACCGGAGCCCCCGCGCTTCCGGTGCTGGAGGACACCCGGCGCGCCGAGGGCGACGCCGCATGATGGCCGGGGCTGCCCGCAGCAAGACCGTGCACCGCCAGGCCACCACCGGCGCCGGCGATGATCACGGCGACGGTCGCCGCCGCCTGGCCGAACGTGAACGCCGAGCCGGCCGACGGGATGAGGCCCGCGGGCCCCGCACCGGCGAGATTGTGAGAGCCGGTGGAGGCCGCCTTGGCGCCCCGGGAGCGCCAGGGCAGGCGCCACAGCGGGAACGGAAGCAGCGCGGCGATCTTCGCGGCGATGCTGCGCGGCCGCAGCAGCGTCTCGTCCACGCCGGCCATCATGGCGGCGTGCCGGCAGGGCTGGCAATGGGCGAGATGGCGTGCGCAGCGACGACGGTCACGGATCCCCAGCGTGCTCACCGCGCGCAGCCGTCCGCTCTCGATCGCCGTCTGGATCTGCTCGCAGCGCTGGCCGGTGGCCAGCTCCTGGTACTCCTCGTTGAGCTTGCGACGCGCCCGGAACAGGCCGCTCTCGACCATTTGCCGGGTCATGTCGAGCCGCTGGCCGATCTCGTCGTAGGACATGCCCTCGAACTCGCGCATGACCAGCAGTTGGTGATGGGTCGCCGAGAGGCCGCCGAAGGCGCCACGGAGGTCATCGAGCCGTTGTTTTGACTCGACCGCGGCCGCGGGGGTCGGGACCGACGACACCGGGGACTGCTGGCGGTCGACCACGAACTCGCCGCCGTCAGCCTCCAGCGGCACCTCACGAGTCCGGCTGCCGCGCCGGAACTCGTCGATGCACGCGTTCTTGGCGATCTCGTAGATCCACGGCTTGAAGGCGATCGCCTGGTCCGCGCCGCGCAACCGGCGCAGCGCCGACATGAAGACCTCCTGGGCGATGTCCTCCGCGCGACCGTGGTCGTGGACCTTGCTGAGGATGAACGCGAAGATGCGATCGCGGTACTGGGCGTAGAGCTCTTCGAAGGCGCGGTCGTCACCGGCACGGATCGCAGCGACGAGCCCCTGCTCGCTGTGCGCGGGGAGCGTGGCGGTCTTGCTCATCGTGAGCGGCATGGGCGACCCTTGATAGCTAATCGGGACTGGACGGGGGATCCACCGTCGAGCTTGACTGAACTACCGCGTTCATTCAACAGCACTCCGGGTGGGTATCTCAATGATGCCCCGAAGTAAAACTTCATAAACCACTGCAATTGCGGGGGAAATTCGCGGACCGAGCGAACGTATTTTCGTCCATTGGGATTGCCAGCGTCCGGCTGACGTTGCATACTTGTGAACATGTAGCGAACGGCAAAAAGGAGAAGACCGATGGCCAATCACCTGACGCCCACCGAGTTGGCGCGTGAAGCCGGTTTGGACCGGCGCGATGTCATCGCCAAATGTTGCGAGTTGGGCGTCCCGATCTTCAACGGTCGGATCGACAAGACTCTTTTCCTCTCCAGCCTGCGCGAGATGACGGTGTCCTCGCAGACGCAGGCTCACCTCGCCAGCGCGTAGGGCGCGCGGCATCCGCGGGGGTCCGCGGGTCGGGAGGCACCCGACCCGCACCGTGTCGTGCCGTGCCGTGCCACGTCGTGGTGCCGGCTATTGGGCTGACTGACGCAGCAGCGTCGAGGTGGTCTGCTCGAGGATCTTCCGCCAGGCCCGGGTCGACTCGCGCTCGGCCTCGAAGTGCTTGACCACCTTGCGCACTCGGGTGGCAGAGATCTCGATCCCGTGCCGGGCGCAGATGCGCTTGAACCGTGGGTAGTCATTGGCGAGCTTCAGGGTCACGGACTGGAAGCCGTGGCGCGCGATCTCGACGCGCGAGGTGTAGTTCATGATGCTCGTCTGGAACATCAGCTCGTCGCCGGAGTCGGGCTCGATGAGGATGATGTCGACACCGGGGTAGCGCTCCTCCCAGCGTCGGGCCAGCTCGTGGAGGCGCTGGTGGGCCAGCAGCTTGAACGCCTGGTAGCCGATGTGGGGAAAGCCCATGTCCGACACCCGGCGCGGACGTGAGCCGGTGATCGTGGGGATCCGGGTCTCGAAGTCATTGGCGTACGGCACCAGCGGATTGACGACGAGGATCAGCTTCGCCCCCGCCTCGACGGCGATGTCGAGGTTGGTGGTGGACATGATCCCGCCGTCGACGTACTCGCGGTCGCCGATCCGCACCGGGCGGTAGACCATCGGCAGGGCGCTCGAGGCGCTGACGGCGCGCGAGATCGGGACGTCCTGCCACCCCTCCGAGCCGAACACCACCCGCTCGCACGTGTCCAGATCGGTGGCGGCCAGATAGAGCTCGCAGGTCAGCTGGCGAAAGTCGTTGGTCCGATCGGGATCCGACAGGATCCGGCGCACGTAGCGCTCGATGCCCTCACCCGAGTACAGCCCCGTGGGGAGCGCCTCGGCCAGCGCCAGGACGAGGTCGACGGCGGAGACCTGGCGCAGATCGCGGCCCAGGGTGCGCAGGAGGTTGGCCAGGCGCAAGGGGAACATCACCCCCCGGGTCATGAACTCGCGGAAGTTGGGCTTGAGCAGCGCGCCGACCCGGGCGTCGGGGAACGGCGTGGGCACCTGCTGGACGATGACCCGCATCATCTCCTCGGGTGTGACCCCGTTGGCGACGGCGGCCGCGACAAACGAGCCCGCGCTGGTGCCGACATAGACGTCGAACTGGTTGACGGTCTTGTTGACCGAGAGCAGATCGAGCGCGCGCAGCGCCCCGATCTCATAGACCCCGCCGGTGAACCCACCCCCGCCGAGGACGAGCGCGGCCTTCGATCGCCGCCGCCCTGCGTTCTGGCCCGATCGGGTGGGCCCGGCTGCGCGATCCGTCGCCAGCTTGACAACCTTGCCCATGCGGCGCCGGATTCTAGTGGGAGCGAAGGGCCCCGTGGGAGGCCGGCCCGGGACCGCAGCTTTGCGCCGCGCGATGGGTTACACATGTGCAATGCGGTCCGCCCTCCCCTTGCTCGCCGCCGTCCTGGTCATTGCGCTGGGCGCCGCCCCTATTGCCGCCGGCGCGGCTGGCGGTGGCAGCCGCGCGGGCGGCGGCGGCGGCGGCGCGGGCCTCGGGGGCGCTAGCGGAGCGGGAGGCGGTAGCGGCGCCGGGGCGGGTAGCGGCACGGGGACGGGCACCGCGCCCAGCCCCCCGAGCACCACGGCGAGCCCGGCCAACCGCTCCCTGGACGGCAGCCTCAATCTGGGGATGCGCCAGGCGGGCCGTTTCAGCGGTGCCGACGTCGTCGACCTGACCGCCAACCGGACCGTGTACGCCAAGAACGCCGGCGCCGGCCGCCTCCCGGCGTCGGTGGAGAAGCTCTACACCACCAGCACTGCGCTGCAGCGGTTCGGCCCCGGCACCGCGCTGACCACGTCGCTGCTGGGCGACGGCACCCAGGCAGGCAGCACCTTCACCGGAACGCTGTACCTGCGTGGCGGCGGCGACCCGACGTTCGGCTCGTCTTCCTTTGACTCGGCCAACTACGGAACGGGGGCGACGATCCAGCAGCTGGTCTCGGCGCTCGAGACGTCGACGGGGCTCAGGGCGCTGGACGGCAACGTCGTGGCCGACGAGACGATGTTCGACTCAGACCGTGGGACGCCGGCCACCGGCAACGAGCCCTCGATCGACACCGAGGGGGAGCTCAGCGCACTGGCCTTCAACCGCGGCTGGGCCAACTCCATCGGCACTGTCTACTTCAAGCATCCGGCCGTGGAGGCCGGCCAGCAGCTCGTCACCGCCCTCAAGGCGGCGGGCATCCGGGTGCCGCGTCACGTCAAGATCACCGCGGGCCGGACGCCGAGCAGCGCCAGCAGCCTGGCCAGCGTCCATTCGCCGTCGATGGCGACGTTGGTCTCGCTGACCAACACCCCGTCGGACAACTTCTTCGCCGAGACGCTGATCAAGGACGTCGGGGCCCGCTTCGGTGCGGGCGGCACGACCGCGGCCGGCGCCGCCGTCGTGCGGGCGCAGATGGCCTCGAGCTTCGGCATCCACCCCCGCCTCAACGACGGCTCCGGCCTCTCGCGCTCGGATCTGACGACGCCGCTGCAGGTCGTCACGCTGCTGCGGGGCATGGCCTCCAACGGCCCATTCGTCGCGTCGCTGGCCGTCGCCGGGGAGACGGGCACGCTCGAGCACGAGATGCACGGGACCTACGCGCAGGGTCGCTGCCGGGGCAAGACCGGGACGCTGCACGACGTCTCCAACGTCGTCGGCTACTGCCGGGCCAAGGACGGGCACACCCTGGCCTACGCGCTGATGATGAACGGCATCGTGCCCGACTACGCCCACCCCATCCAGGACCGGATGCAGGTGGCGCTGGCCAAGTACGGCGGCTGAGCGGCTCAGCCGCCCAGTAGCTCCAGCAGGCCGGCCTCGTCCAGGACGGCCACGCCCAGCTTCTCGGCCTGGGCGAGCTTGGAGCCGGCGCTCTCGCCGGCCACCAGCCAGTCGGTCTTGCGCGACACCGATCCGGTGACGCGGCCGCCGGCGGCCACGATCCGCTCGGTGGCCTGCTCGCGGGTGAGCTCGGGAAGGGTTCCGGTGAGGACCAGGGTCTTGCCGGCCAGCGGTCCCTCGCCGGGCGGCGGTCCCTCCTGCTCGAACTGCAGGCCGCGCGCGCGCAGGTCCGCGATCAGCTTCACCATGATCGGGTCGTGGAGCTGCTCGTGGATGGCGCCCGCCATCTTGGGGCCCACGCCCGGGGTGGCCTCGATCGCCTCGGGGTCAGCGTCGAGCAGGGCGTCAATCGACCGGAACTGGGCGGCGAGGTTGCGCCCGGTGACCCCGCCAACCTCCTCGATCCCCAGCGCCACCAGCACACGGCCGAAGGGCATCTCCTTGGACCTGGCGATCGCCGCCACGAGCTTCTCGGCCGACACCTGACCGAACCCGGGCTGCTCGGCGATCTGCTCGGCGGTGAGGTCATAGAAGTCGGCGGCCGTCCGGACCCAGCCGAGGTCCATGAACAGCGACACCTGCTTCTCCCCCAGCCCGTCGATGTCCAGCACGGTCTCAAAGAAGGTGAGCAGCTGCCACCGGCGCCCCGCGCAGTCGCGGTTGGGGCAGCGAGTGAACACCGAGTCCTCCGGCTTGACGGTGGGTGTGTCGCAGACGGGGCAGCGCTCCGGGGGCCGCGGCGGCCCCGGGCGGTCCTTGCGCTCGGCGACGTGGGGCGCGGGCGAGATCACCTGCGGGATGACGTCGCCGGCGCGCAGCACGATCACGTCCTCGCCGGGACGGATGTCCTTGCGCGCGATGTCCTCCTCGTTGTGGAGCGTGGCCTGCTTGATCGTCACGCCGGAGACGTGCACCGGCTCGACCACCGCGTAGGGGTGCAGATCGCCGAACTTGCCGGGGTTCCAGCGGATCTCCAGCAGCCGGGTCAGCGCCGTCGTCGGCGGGAACTTCCACGCGATCGCCCAGCGGGGGTCGCGGCCGACGACGCCGAGGCGCCGCTGGAGCGAAAACTGGTTCACCTTGACCACGACGCCGTCGATCTCGAACTCCAGCGAGCCACGCCGGCGCTCCCAGGACTCGCACTGGGCGACCAGCTCCTGCTCGTCGGTTAGCTTGCGCACGTCGGGGTTGACGGGGAAGCGGTGTGCGCGCAGCCACTCCAATGCGTCCCAATGGGCCTCGAAGGACAGGCCCTCGGTGACCCCGATGGCGTAGCACCACAGCGACAGCGGCCGATCGGCGGCCAGCTTGGGGTCGAGCTGGCGGATCGTTCCCGCCGCGGAGTTGCGCGGGTTCATGAACGTCGAGAGGCCCGCCTGGGCCCGGCGCTCGTTGAGCGCGGCAAAGTCGGGCAGCGACATGTAGACCTCGCCCCGGACCTCGAGCAGCGCCGGCGGGGGCTCGCCGTCCATCTCCAGGCGCAGCGGGATCGAGCCGATCGTGCGCAGGTTGTGGGTGACGTCCTCCCCCACCTCGCCGTTGCCCCGGGTGGCGCCGCGCTCGAACACGCCGTCGCGGTAGATGAGCGAGATGGCCAGGCCGTCGATCTTGGGCTCGGCGACGAACTCGAACGCGGGATCCTCGATGCCCTCGCGCGCCAGGTGGTTGCGCATCCTCTGGATCCACGCCTGGAGCTCCTCCGCCGAGCGGGCGTTGGCCAGCGACAGCATCGGCTCGGGATGGCGGACCTTGACCAGGTCTGACACCGGCTCGCCGCCCACGCGCTGAGTTGGAGAGTCCGGCGTGAGCAGCTCGGGGTGATCGGCCTCGATCCGGCGCAGCTCGTCGAGCAGCGCGTCGTAGGCGTCGTCGCCGATCTCCGGGTCATCCAGGACGTAGTAGCGGTGGCCGTGGTACTCCAGCAGCCTGCGCAGCTCCTCCGCGCGGGCCGCCGGGTCCTCCGCGGCGTCGGCCTTGGCCGCCGTGCTCATCGCTCGCTCACCTCGTCGGCGGCCGGGGTCACCGGCTCGGTCAGCTCATCGCCGGCGGAGGTCAGCGGCTCCCCCACCTCCTCGGCGGCCGGGGCAACCAGGCGGGCGAGGTCGTAGCGCTGCAGCGCATCGAGCCCGTCGCGGTCGGTGAGGTCGAAGTGGATCGGCGTGACGGCGATCTGGCCCGCGGCGACGGCGGCGAGATCGGTCCCGGTCTCGTCACGCTCGAAGGTGGCGTCCCCGTAGATCCGGTACTGGCGGCGCCCGCGGGGGTGGGTGCCGTCCTCGTCGATGAGCGAGAGCTCGTCACGGTAGATCCGCTTGCCCAGCCGCGCGACCGCCACGCCGTCGGGCTGGGCGCCGGGCACGTTGATGTTGAGTAGCGTCCCCTCGGGGAGCGGAACGTGCTGAAGCTCGGCGACCAGGCGCGCGGTGAAGCTCGCCGCCACCTCGAAGTCAAAGCCCCTGCCGACGCGGAAGTCCAACTCGCGGCTGACGGACTGCTGCGAGACCGCGATTCCCGGGAGGCCCAGGATGATCGCCTCCAGCGCCGCGGCGACCGTGCCCGAGTAGGTGATGTCGTCGCCCAGGTTGGAGCCGTGGTTGATCCCGGCCACGACGAGCTCGGCCTTGAACCCCTCCACCAGCCCCAGGTTGGCCAGCCGCACGCAATCGACGGGCGTCCCGTCGGTGGCGTAGCCGACGGTCCCGTCCTCGAAGTCGACCTCCTGCACCCACAGCGGCCGCCGCGTGGTGATGGAGCGCGCCATCGCCGAGCGGTTGCCGTCGGGCGCGATCACCACCAGCTCCACCGACGGGAGCGCGATCAGGGCGCGGCGCAGCGCCTGCAGGCCGTCGGCCTGGATCCCGTCGTCGTTGGTGAGAAGAACGCGCACACCCTGAATGCTATGGCGCGCGCAGGCCGGAAGCGGTCAGACGCCGGGCCGGAAGGCTGGCAAACGCTGTACCGCGGCGCGAGTGGTGATAACCCAGATCACCCCTCGCGCCGCGGCCACCCCCAAAAACGCCTGCGCCCCTCGATGTGTTGGAAATAGTAGGGTTTCGTAGGAAAAAGCGACATCGAACATCCGTCCAATTGAGGATTAGTCCTGGCCTGGACGGGAAGGGGATGTCGCTTCCGTCCCGAACGCGCGCCACTGCGGGCGCGCCGCCGCTCACAGGACGCGTATGCCGCCATAGCCGGCGCCGAGGAAGTGCAGGCCGTGCGGCGCGGCGGTCGCCCCCGCCTCGGCGCGCGGGCGCCCGCGCAGCAGCTCGCCGAACGCCGCCGCGGAGCGCCGGCCGCCCCCGACCTCAAGCATCGTCCCCACCAGCACCCGGATCATGTTGCGCATGAAGGCGTCGGCCTCGATGCGGAACTCCAGCAGCCCGTCGCCCATCCCCTCCCACGTCGCGGTGAGCACGATGCGCTCAAAGCGCACATGCTCGGTCTCGGTCGGAGTGAACGCCGTGAAGTCGTGCTCGCCCGCCAGCAGCTCAGCGCAGGCGCGCATGGCCGCGAGATCGAGCAGGTGGGGCCAGTGCAGCGCCCGCCGGCGCTCGAAGGCGCTGCGCGAGCGCCGGGTCAGGACGCGGTAGGCGTACGCGCGGCTGGTGGCATCGCGTCGCGCGTTGAAGTCCGGCGCGGCCGCCGCACACTCGATCACCGCCACGTCGTAGGGCAGCAGCGCGTTGAGCGCGTCGGACCGGGCCGGCTCGCCGGCGTAGCTGGCCACCTGGCCCAGGGCATGCACACCGGCATCGGTGCGCCCGGCGACGGTCAGCGCCACGTCGTCGCGCCGCAGGACCACGCCCAGAGCCCGCTCCAGCTCGCCCTGAACGGTGCGCAGGCCGGGCTGGCGCGCCCAGCCTGAGAATTCGGTGCCGTCGTACTCGATCAGCAGGCGCGAAACCGACTGCGCCCGCCCCCTCGCGGCGCCCACCGCTGCGACCCTCGCCCGGCGAGCCCGGTCAGACCAGCTCGAGCAGGACCATCTCGGTCGAGTCCGACCGCCGCGGTCCGAGCTTGAGGATCCGCGTGTAGCCGCCCGGGCGCTCGGTGTAGCGCGGGGCGATCTCCTCAAACAGCTTGTAGACCGTGAACTTGTCCTGACCGAGCGCCGAGAGCGCCTGGCGCCGAGCGTGCAGGTCGCCGCGCTTGGCGAGCGTGATCAGCTTCTCCACCTCGGGCTTGACCGCCTTGGCCTTGGCCTGCGTGGTCTGGATCCGCTCGTGCTCGATGACCTCCTTGGAGAGGTTCATGAGCAGCGCCTTGCGATGCGAGGCGCTGCGGCTGAGCTGGTATCGCTGACGCTGGTGTCTCATGGCTCAGCGCAGGATGTTAGTCGTTACGCAGGCCGAGGCCGCGCGCGTGCAGGGTCTCGATGACCTCGTCGATCGACTTCTTGCCGAAGTTGGGGATCGCGTTGAGCTCCCCCTCGGTCTTGGAGACGAGATCGCCGACGGTCTGGATACCGGCCCGCTTGAGGCAGTTGTACGAGCGCACGCCGAGCTCCAGCTCCTCGATGAGGATGTCGTCCATGGCGTTGGGCGGACGCGAGGGGCCGCCGACCTGGCCACCGCCGACGAGTCCCGGATCGAGCGCGCCGGGACCGCCGACGTCGCGCAGTTCCACCACGCGATCGGCGTCGGTGAAGATCGCCAGCTGGGAGATGAGGATCTCCGCCGCCTCGCGCAGCGCGGCGTGCGGGTCGATCGAGCCGTCGGTCTCGATGTCGAGCGTGAGCTTGTCGAAGTCAGTCTTCTGGCCGACGCGGGCCTGCTCGACGTTGTAGGCGACCCGGCGCACCGGGGAGAAGATCGAGTCGATCGGGATCACGCCGATCGGCTGGTCGGGCGACTTGTTCTCCTCGGCGGGCCGGTAGCCACGGCCGCGGCCGATGGTGAGGTAGACCTCGAGCTTGGTCTTCTTCTCCAGCGTCGCGATGTGAGCATCAGGGTTGAGGATCTCCACGCCCGACGGCAGGTCGATGTCCTTGGCCGTGATCTCCCCGGGGCCGGTGACCACCAGCGGCGCCTCGATCTCGGTCGCGTCGGAGTGCATGCGGCACACGATGCCCTTCAGGTTGAGGACGATGTCGGTGACGTCCTCCTTGACGCCGCGGATCGTCGAGAACTCATGCGCCACACCCTCGATGCGAACACTGGTCACCGCCGCGCCGGCGAGCGAGGAGAGCAGCACGCGTCGCAGCGAATTGCCAAATGTGTAGCCGAAACCCCGGTCCAGGGGCTCGATCGTGAACGAACCGCGGGTGTCATCGACCGACTCGCTGGAGATTCGGGGCACTTGGAAATCAAGCATCACAGTCCTAACTTCGTGGGTTCTGACCGCCTGGGGCGGCGGCGTTCAGCGCCAGGCAGGGCCTCCGGCCCGCCGGCGTTCAAAAAGCTTGGTTACTTCGAGTACAGCTCGACGATGAGCTGCTCTGCCACCGGCGCGGCGATCTCACGCCGCTCCGGCTTGCGCAGGACCTTCGCCGTCAACGAATCGTGATCCGCCTGCAGCCAGGCCGGGACCTGCCCGGTCAGCTCGGTGGCGTCGCGAATCACCTGCGAGGCCGTCGACTTCTGGTGGATCGCGATCACGTCGTCGTCGCGCAGCTGGTAGCTGGGGATGTTCACCCGGCGACCGTTCACGGTCCAGTGACCGTGGAGGATGAGCTGTCGCGCCTGACGGCGTGACGCGGCAAAGCCGAGCCGGACGAGCACGTTGTCAAACCGGCACTCCAGCATGCGCAGGAGGTTCTCGCCGGTGACGCCGCTCTGGCGGCTGGCCTTGTCGTAGTAGATCGCGAACTGCTTCTCCAGCACGCCGTAGTAGCGCTTGGCCTTCTGCTTCTCGCGCAACTGGACGCGGTACTCGCTCTGCTTCTGCCGGCCACGGCCGTGCTCACCCGGCGGATAGGAGCGGCGCTCGACGCCGCACTTGTCGGTGAGGCAGCGCTCGCCCTTGAGGAACAGCTTCTGCCCCTCCCGGCGGCACTGCTTGCACTGTGGACCTGTGTCTCGAGCCATGTCAGACGCGCCTGCGCTTTCGGGGTCGGCAGCCGTTGTGCGCCTGGGGGGTGACGTCCTTGACGCCGGTCACCTCCAGGCCCGCGGCCTGCAACGATCGAATGGCCGTCTCGCGCCCGGAGCCGGGGCCCTTCACGAACACCTCGACCTTCTGGAGGCCATGCTCGATTCCCTTGCGGGCGGCGGCGTCGGCGGTCACCTGTGCCGCGAACGGGGTCGACTTGCGGCTCCCCTTGAATCCCGCGCCACCGGCGGACTCCCACGCAATGACGTTCCCCTCACGGTCGGTGAGCGACACGATCGTGTTGTTGAATGAAGTCTTGATGTGCGCCTGCCCGACAGGGATGTTCTTGCGCACGCGGCGACGGCCGCGCTGAGGTCTCCGGGGGGCTGGGCTCACTTCTTACCGGCCTTCTTCTTGCCGGCCACCTGCATGCGCTTGGGGCCCTTGCGCGTGCGGGCGTTGGTCTTGGTCTTCTGGCCACGGACGGGGAGGCCACGGCGGTGGCGCAGTCCCCGGTAACTGCCGATCTCCTGCAGCCGCTTGATGTTCTGGGAACGCTCGCGGCGCAGGTCTCCCTCGACGGTGAGGTCGTTGTCGATGAGATCGCGCAGCTGCACGACCTCTTCCTCGGTGAGGTCACGGACCTTACGATCGGGCTCGATCCCGACCTTGGCCAGCAGCTCGTTGGAGGTCGAGCGGCCGATGCCATAGATGTATGTCAGGCCGATCTCGACCCGCTTGTTGAGGGGGATGTTGATCCCTGAAATTCGCGCCATGAGGAGCTTCCTTACCTGAGCGAGGGTTAGCCCTGCCGCTGCTTGTGCCGGGGATTGGGACAGATGACCAGCACACGCCCATTACGGCGGATGATCTTGCACTTCTCACACATTGGCTTGACCGACGGTCGTACCTTCACGCTGATTCGCTCTCAGAAATTCGCGGTTCCATTGAATCCTCGGCCCGGCTCTGGCGACCGCTGCGGTCGCCGCTACCACGTCGAAGAGGCGCCACGCAGCAGCAAATGGTCGCGCTGCAGGCGCACCGGGGGATGTTAGCAGGGGCCTCTGTACTCCCGCCGGGCCGCGTGCTACGCGACGGCGCGGCCGTCGTCGGCCTCGTGCCAGGGGGTGAGCACCCGCGGGCCGTCGGCCGTGATCGCGATCGTGAACTCGAAATGGGCGGCCAGCGAGC
The DNA here is from genome assembly GCA_963758035.1 of uncultured Actinomycetota bacterium. GTDB lineage: Bacteria > Actinomycetota > Thermoleophilia > Solirubrobacterales > Solirubrobacteraceae > Palsa-465. Next base: position 69,799 of record CAVWTW010000006.1, on the reverse strand, counting down.
CGTCCTGGGAGAAGATAGACCAGTGGTCATCGGCCACCCGCACAGCGTGCCGGCCGGCGGTCACCATTGGCTCCACCGCCAGCACCATCCCCTCCTCCAGCACGATCCCCGTGCCGGGCTGCCCGTAGTTCGGGATCTGGGGATCCTCGTGCATGTCGCGTCCGATCCCGTGCCCGACCAGCGAGCGCACCACCGACAGACCCGCGGCCTCGACGTGCTGCTGCACCGCGTGGCCGATGTCCCCCAGACGATTGCCGGTCACGCATGCCGGCACCGTCACCATCAGCGACTCCTCGGTGACATCGAGCAGCTTCTGCGCGACCGGGCTGATCGGGCCCACCGGGAAGGTCCGCGCGGCGTCGGCGACCCAGCCGTCGAGCACCACCCCGATGTCCACCGACAGGATGTCGCCCTTGGCCAGCTTGTAGGGCCCGGGGATGCCGTGCACGATCATCGAGTTGGGCGAGGCGCAGATCGAACCCGGGAAGCCGCGGTAGCCCTTGAACGCCGGCGTCGCCCCCTGGGAGCGGATGAAGCGCTCGGCGGCCTGGTCGAGCTCCTTGGTGGTCACCCCGGGGCGGATCTTGGCGGCCAGGAGGTTCATCGTCCGCACCAGGACGGCGCCGGCCGCGGCCATGCGGTCGATCTCCTCGGGGGTCTTCTTGATGATCATCTCATCCTCCAGGCTCTCCGAAATCGATGCTAGCGAGCCGACCACTGCCAATCCGGGCGGCGCCACGGCGGCCGCCGTGGGCGGGCTAGACGTCCTCCTCGAGGCGCAGCGTGGCAATCACCGCGCGGATGTGGCCGTGGACGTCGGCCGGGTCGCGCGTGCCGTCGATGCGGCGCATGAGCCCGAGGTTGTCGTAGTAGTCCACGAGCGGCTTGGTCTTCTCGTGATAGACGCGCAGCCGGTTCTCGATCACCTCGGGCTTGTCGTCGTCGCGCTGGACCAGGCGCGAGCCGTCCTGGTCGCAGACCCCTTCGTTCTTGGGAGGATCGAACTCGACGTGATAGCCGTGGCCGGATTTCACGCACATGCGACGTCCTGACAAGCGGCGGACGACCTCCTCGTCGGGCACGTCGATGAGCAGCGCCGCGGTGACGCGCCGTCCCATGCCGGAGAGCTGCTCCGCCAGTGCCTTGGCCTGCTCGATCGTGCGCGGGAAGCCGTCCAGGATGAACCCGTCCTGGGCGTCGTCCTGACTCAGGCGATCGCCCGCCATGGCCAGGATGAGTTCGTCGGGGACGAGATCGCCGGCATCCATGAACGCTTTGGCCTGCTTGCCCAGCTCGGTCTGCTCCTTGACGTTCGTGCGAAGCATGTCGCCGGTGGCGATATAGGGGAGCTCGAAGTCCTTGCGCAGGCGATCGGCCTGCGTGCCCTTGCCCGCCCCGGGAGGGCCGAAAAGGATGAGATTGAGCTCTTGAGCCACGCGCGCACTCTACCGATAGGCCGCCATAAAGGAACGGCAGGGTGATCCGACGCGCGGACGATCGCGAAACTCGTGCCCGGCCGTCACCACAGCCCCGTAGCCGACCCGCTACTTCAGGAAGCCCTCGTAGTTGCGCATCATCATCTGCGCCTCGAGCTGTTTCATGGTGTCCAGCGCGACGCCGATCACGATCAGGATCGAGGTCCCGCCGAAGGCGAAGTTGGCGCTCGTCTGGTTGATGAGGATCGTCGGCAGAGCCGCGATCGCCGCCAGGAACAGCGCGCCGGGGAAGGTCAGCCGGGCCAGGATGCGATCCAGGAACTCGGCCGTTGGCCGGCCCGGTCTCACCCCCGGGATGAACCCCCCGTACTTGCGTAGGTTGTCGGCCTGGTCCACCGGGTTGAAGGTGACCGCCGTGTAGAAGTAGGTGAAGAGCACGATGAGCACGCACTCACCCAGCACGTAGTGCCAGCCGCCCGGGGCGAAGAAGTTGTAGAGGTTGGTGCCGAAGCCGGTCCGGTTCTGGCCGATGAGCTGCCCGATGGTCGGCGGGATGGCCATGACGCTGGCGGCGAAGATGACCGGGATGACGCCGGCCATGTTGACCTTGAGCGGCAGGTAGGTCTGGCCGCCCTGGGTCATGCGTCTCCCGACGACGCGCTTGGCGTATTGGACGGGAATGCGCCGCTGGCCCTCTTGGACGAAGACGACGGCGGCCACGACGCCGATGGCGATGAACGGCATGATGACCCGGAAGACCTGATCGGGGTTGTTCCACCAGGCGCTGATCCCCGACGGGATGCGCGAGACGATCGAGGCGAAGATCAGCAGGGAGATGCCGTTGCCGATCCCGCGCTGGGTGATGAGCTCGCCCATCCACATGAGCAGCACCGTGCCCGCGGTGAGCGAGATCACGATCAGGAACACCTTGAACAGGGTGAAGTTCGGGATCAGCGACTGCCCGGCGGTCTTCTCGAAGCTGCGGAAGAGGAAGACGTAGCCGATCGACTGGGCGAAGGCCAGGCCGACGGTGAGGTAGCGCGTGTACTGCGTGATCCGCGCCTGGCCGACCTCGCCCTCCTTGGAGAGCTTCTCCAGCGAGGGAACCACCACCTGCAGCAACTGCAGGATGATCGAGGCGGTGATGTAGGGCATGATGCCCAGCGCAAAGATGGCGATCCGGCCCAGGCCGCCGCCGCTGAACAGGTTGAGCAGGCCCAGGATGCTGTTGCCGCCGAGGTTCTGCTGGATCGCGTTGACGGCGCTGGAACTGATGCCCGGCGCCGGGATGTGAGCACCGAGACGGTAGAGCGCGAGAAGCCCTGCGGTGAACAGGATCTTCTTGCGGATGTCCGCGACCCTGAGTCCTCCAAGGATCGTGGCGATCATCCCGTCCTCCTCAGTTCTCGATGACCTGGCAGGTGCCGCCGGCGGCTTCGATGCGCTCGCGGGCGGACTTGGAGAAGCCGTGCGCGTGGACCGTGAGCGCGATGGTGATCTCGCCCTTGGCGAGGATCTTGACCGGCACGCCCTTGCGCGTGGCCAGGCCCTTGCCGTGCAGCGCCTCCAGCGTGACCGCGTCGCCCGCGCCGAAGCGCGCCTCGAGATCGAGCAGGTTCACCGGCTGGGTGTGGGTCCGGAACGGCTCGAACGGCATCGATTTCTTCATGTGCGGACCGCGTAGCTTGCGCATCCGCATGTGGATGGGCATCTGGCCCCCCTCGAACCGGGCACGCTGCTTGGCGCCCGAGCGCGAGCCGTAGCCCTTCTGACCGCGGCCCGACGTCTTGCCGGTGCCCGAGCCCTCGCCGCGACCCACCCGCTTGCGCGGACGGCGCGATCCCGGGGCGGGCTTGAGGTTGTGCAGCCCGACCCAGTCCTCGGTCTCCCGCTCAGACGCCGCGCTCACGAGTCCCGGACCTCAACGAGGTGGGAGACCTTGGCGATCATCCCGCGGATCTGCGGCGTGTCGTTGACCTCGACGCTCTGGCCGATGCGGCGCAGGCCCAGCGAGCGCAGCGTGTCGAGCTGGCGCTGGTCAGCGCCGTTCCGGCTCTTGCGCTGGGTCAGCGTGACCGTACTCACGCCCCTGCCTCCGCAGCCTCAGCCTCGGCCTCGGCCTCGGCGGAGGCGGCGGGCTCTGAGGCGGCGCCGTTGCCGTTGGCCACCGGGCTATCGGCGGCGCCGTCGGCGCTCTCCCCGGTGAGCCCGAGCACCTGGTTGATCGAGAGGCCGCGCAGCGCGGCGACCTCGTCGGGGGTGCGCAGCGACTCCAGGCCGGCCATCGTCGCCTTGACGAGGTTGATCGGGTTCTGGGAGCCGAGGCTCTTGGAGAGGATGTCGTGGATGCCGGCGAGCTCGAGCACCGCCCGCACGCCGCCGCCGGCGATGACCCCGGTACCGGGCGCGGCCGGCTTCAGGAACACCCGGCCGGCCCCGAAGATGCCGGTCGTGGAGTGGGTGATCGTGTTGCCGTGCTTGGGCACGCGGTACAGGTTCTTCTTGGCGCGCTCGACGCCCTTCTGGATCGCCACGGGGACCTCGTTGGCCTTCCCGTAGCCGATGCCGACGACGTCGCGCTCGTCACCCACCACCACCAGGGCGGTGAACGAGAAGCGGCGGCCGCCCTTGACGACCTTGGCGACACGGTTGATCTCCACCACGCGCTCCTGGAGGTCGAGACCCGCGGCGGAAACTGAGCGATCGGATGCCATGACTTGATCGGAGAGTAGCGGCTCGGCGACGGCCTAGAGCCGCAAGCCGCCCTCCCGCGCGCCCTCCGCCAGCGCCTTGACACGACCGTGGTACTGATAGCCGCCGCGGTCGAACACGGCGGTCTCCACGCCTGCCGCCTTGGCCCGCTGCGCCAGGACCTCGCCGGCGCGCTTGGCCTGCTCGGCGCCGCTTAACGAGCGCAGCTCGGCCTCGGTCCAGTTGACCGCCGCCAGCGTACGCCCGGCCTCGTCGTCGATGAGCTGGGCGAAGATCCCGCGGTTGGAGCGGAACACTGAGATGCGAGGGCGCTCAGAGGTGCCGCTGATCTTGGCGCGGACCCGGCGGCGGCGGCGCAGGCGCGCCTGTGGCTTGGTCTGAACGGTCATGCTCGCTTACCGACCTTCCGGGCGACGTACTCGCCCTCGTAGCGGATCCCCTTGCCCTTGTAGGGCTCAGGCTTGCGCTGCTTGCGGATGATGGCCGCGATCTCGCCGACCTGCTGCTTGGAGGCACCGCGGACGACGATGCGGGTCGGCAGGGGCACCTCGAACTCGATGCCGTCGGGGGCCTTGACCGAGACCGGGTGCGAATAGCCCAGGGCCAGCTCCAGGTCGCGGCCGCGCAGTGCGGCGCGGTAGCCGACACCCTGGATCTCCAGGCGCTTCTCGAACCCGTCGGTCACGCCCTTGACCATGTTGGCCACCAGGGTGCGGGTGAGTCCGTGCAGGGCTCGGTGCTCGCCGCGGTCGGTGGGCCGCGTGACCACGACCTCCTCGCCGACCTGCTCGACGCCGATGTCGCGGTTGATGCGCTCTGAGAGCTCGCCCTTGGGGCCGTTGACGGTCACGCGCTCGGGCTCGATCGCGATGGTCACGCCCGCGGGCACCGGGATGGGTTGTCTGCCGATTCTGGACATCGTGGACTAGCTCCCACCCACCGTTACCAGACCCGCGCCACGATCTCGCCGCCGACGCCCTGCTGGCGGGCCTCGTGGCCGGTCATGACGCCCTTGGACGTCGAGATGATCGCTGTGCCCATCCCGCCCTGGATGCGGGGGATGTGCGCGTGGTCGACGTAAGTGCGCTGACCCGGACGCGAGACGCGCTGGATGCCGCTGATCACCGGCTTGCGGTCATCGGTGTACTTGAGCGTGACGGTGATCTGCTCGTTGGGGCGCCCAGGCACCGGGGGCTCGACCTGGTAGGCGTCGATGTAGCCCTGCTCCTTGAGGATCCGCGCCAGCTCACGCTTGAGCTTGGAGGACGGGATCTTGACGTCGTGGTGCTGGGCCTTGGCGCCATTGCGCAGGCGCGTCAGGAAGTCGGCGACGGGATCGGTCATTGACATCGATCAGACCCCTACCAGCTGCTCTTGGTCATACCGGGGATGTAGCCGTTGTGGGCCAGTTCGCGCAGGCAGATCCGGCAGAGGCCGAACTTGCGGTAGACGGCGCGGGCACGCCCGCAACGACGGCACCGGGTGTAGCCCCGGGTCTTGTACTTGGGTGTCCGCTGCTGGCGGACGCGCTGTGAAAGCTTCGCCACGTGTCTCCTTCTAAGCCTCGGTTACGGCCAGGTCCGCCGCGCGCACGCCCGGGGCCCGACCCTCCTTCGAAAACGGCATCCCGAACGCCTCGAGCAGGGCAAAGGCCTCCTCGTCGCTGGCGGCGGTGGTGGTGATGGTGATGTCCAGCCCGCGCACCTGATCGATCTCGTCGTAGTCGATCTCGGGAAAGATGATCTGCTCGCGCACGCCCATCGAGTAGTTGCCGCGGCCGTCGAAGGAGCGCGGGTTGAGCCCACGGAAGTCACGGACCCGGGGGATCGCGATCGACATCAGCCGGTCCAGGAACTCGTAGGCGCGCTCGCTGCGCAGCGTCACCGCCACGCCCACGGGCATGCCCTCGCGGACCTTGAACTGAGCGATCGACTTGCGGGCCCGCCGGATGTTTGGCTTCTGGCCGGTGATGGTGCCCAGCTGCTCGCTGGCGGCGTCGAGGACCTTGGAGTCCTGCTTGGCGTCGCCGCAGCCCATGTTGACGGTGACCTTGAGCAGGCGCGGGGCCTGCATGACCGTCGAGTAGCCGAACCGCTGCATCAGCGCAGGGCGGATCTCGTCGTTGTATCGCGTCTTCAGTCGCGCGGTGGTGGGGGATGCTGTCGCCATTGCTGTGGGTCCTAGTCCAGTCGGGCACCGCTGCGCTTGGATACGCGCAGGCGCTTGCCGTCTTCAATCTCGATGCCGATGCGGGTCGGCTTGCCGTCCTTGGGGTCGACCAGCATCACGTTTGACACGTGCACCGGGCCCTCGCGCTCGATGACGCCCCCTCCCCGCTGGCCCGCGGCCGTCTGGGTGGGGCGCTGGTGGCGCTTGATCATGTTCAGGCCCTCGACCGTCACCCGCTCCTTCTTGGGCGTCACGGCCAGGACCGTGCCGGTCTTGCCGCGATCCTTGCCGCTGATGATCATCACCTGGTCGCCCTTGCGGATCCGCGCCGGCATCAGAGCACCTCCGGAGCCAGCGAGACGATCTTCATGAAGTTGCGCTCGCGCAGTTCGCGGGCCACGGGTCCGAAGATGCGGGTGCCGCGCGGGTTGTTCTGAGCGTCGATGAGGACAGCGGCGTTCTCGTCAAAGCCGATGTAGGTCCCGTCCTCGCGGCCGTAGGACTTCTTGGTGCGCACGACGACGGCCGTCACCACCTCGCCCTTCTTGACCGAACCCTGCGGGCTGGCGGTCTTGACGGTGGCGGTGATGGTGTCGCCCACTCCGGCGTAGCGCCGGCGCGAGCCGCCGCGGACGCGGATGACCAGGATCTCGCGGGCGCCGGAGTTGTCGGCGACCCGCAGGCGGGTCTCGGTCTGGATCATCGGTGCTCGCCTCGTTCGGCCACGGCTACTTCGCCCTCTCCAGGATCGAGACGAGCCGCCAGCGCTTCGTGCGCGACAGGGGTCGCGCCTCGCGCACGACGACGGTGTCGCCGATGTGGGCTTCGTTAGATTCGTCGTGGGCGTGGAGCGTCCGGGAGGTGCGCACGATCTTCGAGTAGCGCCGGTGGCGCCGAGCGGTGTCGATGCGCACCGTGATCGTCTTGTCCGCCTTGTCGGAGACGACGACGCCCTGGCGCACCTTCTGCTGGCCGACGACGTGCTCGCGCGCCTCCGTGGCGGTGCGGCTGTGGGCCTCGGCCTTGTGCTTCGCCGTGGCCTTGGCACGGCCGGTGCGTCGCAGCTGGGCCTTCTTGCCGCGCTCGGTGATGCGGTCGGCCTGGCGCTCCTCGGGGGTGCGTGCCGGACGGGCCTTGCTCTTGGCCGCCTTGGTGGCACGGGCGCGCTGGCGCCGCTCCTTGGGAGCCAGCACCTCCTCGGGCTCGGCCGCCGGAGCGCTCGCCTCAGCCGCGGGAGCCGTCTCTTCAGCGTTCTCGGGTGTCTGGTCTTCAGCCATTTCCTGTCTAACTCTGGACGTCGATTTCTCGTTCGCGCGCAACCGTGAGCGCGCGGGCCACCTCGCGCTTGGCGCGCCGCAGCCCGGCGGTGTTGTCCAGCTCGCCGGTGGCGTGCTGGAACCGCAGGCCGAACAGCTCGCGCCGCGAGGTGGCGATGTGCTCGGCCAATTCGTTGTCGGAGAGGTCGCGGACGTCGGCGGACCGCATCAGGCGTCCTCTCGCATCACGAACTTGGTCCGTACCGGAAGCTTGTGCCCGGCGAGCCTCATGGCCTCGCGAGCGAGGTCCTCGGGCACGCCGGCCAGCTCGAACATGACTCGTCCGGGCTTGACCACGGCGACCCAGCCCTCGGGCGAGCCCTTGCCGGAGCCCATGCGGGTCTCAGCGGGCTTCTTGGTGAACGGCTTGTCCGGATACACGTTGATCCAGACCTTCCCGCCACGACGAATCTTGCGGGTCATGGCGATACGAGCGGCCTCGATCTGGCGGTTGGTCAGCCACCCGGCGTCCAACGCCTTCAGGCCGTACTCGCCGAACTGGACCTTCACCTGACCACGGCTGAGGCCGTGCCGGCGTCCGCGATGCTGCTTGCGGTGCTTGACGCGCTTGGGGGAAAGCATCAGCGTGCTCCGCCCTGGCCGCCGCCGGAACCAGACCCGCCTGCGCCGCCGCCGCCCTGGCGCGGGCCGCGGCCACCGCCGCCGCCGGCACCACCGCCGCCGCCGCGGTATCCACCGCCGCCACCGGCTCCACCGCCGCCACCGCCGCCGCGATATCCACCGCCGCCACCGGCTCCACCGCCACCGCCGCCGCCGCGATATCCACCGCCGCCACCGGCTCCGCCGGGACCGCCACCACGACCACGACCGCCGCCACCGCCGGGACCGCCCGAACCGCCGGGACCGCCGCCACGACCACGACCGCCGCCACCGCCGGGACCGCCCGAACCGCCGGGACCGCCGCCACGACCGCGACCGCCGCCCGGGGACCCGGACCCACCCGCCCCGCCGGGGCCACCCTGGCCACGGCCACCCGGACCGCCCGGACCACCGCGACCGCCCGGACCACCGCGACCGCCACCGCGGCCACGTCCGCCGCCATCACGGCCGTCACGGCCGCCGCGCCCGTCGCGCCCGCCCCGCTCGGGGGCCTGAGGCGCGGGCTCGTCCATGATCGTCAGGTCGGCCCCGGTGTAGCCCTCGGGCATGATCTCGCCCTTGTTGATCCAGCACTTCACACCGATCCGGCCAAAGGTGGTGCGAGCCTCGTGGAAGCCATAGTCGATGTCGGCGCGCAGCGTGTGCAGCGGCACGCGACCGTCGGAGTAGCCCTCAGTACGGGCCATCTCAGCGCCGCCGAGGCGACCGGACACCTGCACCTTGACGCCCTTGGCGCCCGAGCGCATGGCGCTGGTGAGCGCGCGCTTCATGGCGCGCCGGAAGGCGACGCGATTCTGGAGCTGCTCGGCGATCGACTGCGCCACCAGGCGCGCGTCAAGCTCGGGGCGCTTGATCTCCAGGATGTTGACCTTGACCTGCTTGCCCGTGATCCGGTGCAGGTCCCGGCGCAGCTGATCGACCTCGGAGCCGGACTTGCCGATCACGATGCCCGGCCGCGCCGTGTGGATGTTGATCTCCACCTCGGTGGCGTTCTTGCGGATCGTGATGTCCGACAGGCCGGCGTGCGAGAGCCGTCCGACGATGTGCTCGCGGATCAGGGTGTCCTCGTGCAGGAAGTCCGCGAAGTTCTTCTCGTTGAACCAGTTGGACTTCCAGTCGTGGATGTAGCCCACGCGGATCGATTCGGGGTGAACTTTTTGACCCATGAGTGTCTGACTAGTCCTTTGGCGTGAGCAAGATCGTGAGGTGGCTGGTTCGCTTGCGGATCCGGGTGGCGCGGCCCATGGCGCGCGGCCGGAACCGCTTGATCGTCGGACCCTCGTCGGCGTGCACCGCCTTGACGTACAGGTCCTCGCCCACGAGCTCGTGATTGTGCTCGGCGTTGGCAACCGCGGACTCGAGCAACTTGCTCCAATCGCGCGAGATCGCGCGTGGCGTAAGAGCCAGGATAGCTCGCGCCTCCTCCACCGACTTCCCGCGGATGTGGTCACACACCAGACGGGCCTTGCGCGCGGAGGACCGCACGTACTTGGCCTGAGCGCGGACAACCGGGGCCGGCAGATCCGGATCGCGGCGGGAGCGGCGGCGCGACGGCGCTGAGCGCGCAGGGCGGGCCGGGGCAGCCTCCGCGGCCACGGACTCCTCGGCGACGGACTCGTCGGGCTCGGGCTCCTCGCCGGCGGCCTCGGCCTCGGCTTCGTCCTCAGCCTCCTCGGCGGCCTCGAGGTCCGGATCAGCGGGCGCCTCCTCGGCCACGGGCTCGGCGGCCTTGCGGCGCCGGCGGCGCGGCTTGGGCGCCGTCTCCTCAGGGGCGTCAGCCTCGGGAGCCTCAGCCTCGGGAGCCTCAGCCTCGGGAGCGTCAGCCTCGGGGGCGTCAGCGCCCGCGCCGGCGGCATCCGCGGCGACGGCCTCCGTCTCCTCAGCGGCCTCGGCGTCCTCTGGCTTCTCGGGCTCGTCCGTCATCGCCGCTTACCCGTTCCCGCGTGGCCGCGGTACAGACGCGTCGGGGCGAACTCGCCAAGCTTGTGGCCCACCATCGACTCCGAGACGAACACGGGGACGTGCTTGCGCCCGTCGTGGACGGCGATCGTGTGCCCCACCATCTCGGGAAAGATGGTCGAGGTTCGCGACCACGTCCGGATCATGCGCTTCTCGCCGGAGGCGTTCATCGCCTCGATGCGCGCTATCAGCCGCTCCTGGACGAACGGCCCCTTCTTGCTCGAACGACTCATCGCTTCTTCCCTCGTCTCCGGCCGCGCACGATGTACTGGTCGGATCGCTTGTTCTTCTTGCGGGTGCGGTAGCCCAGCGTGGGCACGCCCCACGGGGTCACCGGGTGACGACCGGGGGTCGTCGAGCCCTCGCCGCCGCCGTGCGGGTGGTCGACCGGGTTCATCGCGGTCCCGCGGGTCTGCGGGCGCACGCCCATGTGCCGCTTGCGCCCGGCCTTGCCGATCTTGACGTTCTGGTGGTCGGAGTTGCCGATGGTTCCGACCGTCGCGCGGCACTCCGCGCGGACCATCCGCATCTCGCCCGACGGCAGACGGAGGGTGGCGTAATCGCCTTCCTTGGCCAGCAGCTGCACGCCGGTGCCGGCCGAGCGGGCCATCTGGCCACCACGCCCGGGGGTCAGCTCCACGTTGTGCACGATCGTGCCGGGGGGCATGTTGGCCAGCGGCAGCGCGTTGCCGACGCGGATGTCGGCGCCCGGGCCGGACATGACCGTCGCCCCGACGCGGAGTCGGTTGGGAGCCAGGATGTAGCTCTTCTCACCGTCGGCGTAGTGCAGCAGCGCGATGTAGGACGAGCGGTTGGGGTCGTACTCGATCTCGGCCACCTTGGCCGGGATCGCGTCCTTGCTCCGCTTGAAGTCGATCCGGCGGTACAGGCGCTTGGCGCCGCCGCCGCGGTGACGCGCGGTCTTGCGTCCATTGGAGTTGCGGCCGCCGGACTTCTTCAGGCCCTCGGTGAGCGACTTCTCCGGCGTGGTCCGGGTGACCTCCGCGAAGTCCGGATAGGAGACGAAGCGCAGTCCCGGTGACGTCGGCTTTGGCTTGCGGATGGGCATTACTCGGGCGCCTCGAACGCCTGGAAGATCGGGATCGAATCGCCCTCGCGCAGCTGGACCATGGCCTTCTTCCATTGCCGCGTGCGACCCGCGGTCTGTCCGCGCCGCTTGGGCTTGGACTTCACCGAGGCAGTGCGGACCTCAACCACCTTGACATCCCACAACTGCTCGACGGCCTGGCGGATCTGGGTCTTGTGCGCCTTGTCGTGGACGCGGAACGTGTACTTGCCGGCCTCGGCGAGCACGAAGGACTTCTCGGACACGACCGGGCGGATGATGACCTGGCTGGCGTCCATCAGGCGGTCTCCTCGTCGACAGCACCGGTTGCCCGAGCTACGAGATGGGGCAACGCGGACTCGGACACCAGCAGCGTCGCGGCGCCCATCAGGTCGGCGACACCGGCGTCACCGACCGGCATCACGGCGACGCGGCGCAGGTTGCGAAACGACAGCCCGGCCTGGGCCTCGTCCTCGGACAGCAGGACGAGTGTGGAGCCCGCCTGGTCGGTGGACAGCCACTCGTCCAGCAGCGCCACGGCCCGCTTGGTGGACGGCGCATCGAACGCCCCGGCGTCGAACACGGCCATCGACTCGCGCTCGGCGTGCACCGAGAGGGCGGCTCGCAGCGCTGCGCGTCGGGCCTTGCGGTTGACCTTGACGGTGTAGTGGCGCGGCTGGGGACCGAACACGGTGCCACCGCCGGTCCACACCGGGGAACGCGAGGACCCGGCGCGAGCGCGGCCGGTGCCCTTCTGGCGCCACGGCTTGGCGCCACCACCGGAAACCTGCCCACGCGTCTTGGTGGCATGGGTGCCCTGGCGGCGGGCGTTGAGCTCGGCGCGCACGGTCTCATGCACCAGCGGCATGTTGAAGCTCGCCTCGAATGCGGTCGCGTCCAGCGTGGCCGACCCGCCGCCGAGCTTGGGCGCGGTCCTAGGCATCGGTACGCACCTCCACGGTCGAGCCGGTTGGCCCAGGCACGGCGCCGCGCACGAGCAGCAGGTTGCGCTTGGGCATGATCTCGACGATCGTCAGGCCTCGCTGGGTGATCCGGCCGCCGCCCATCCGGCCCGGGCCGCGAATGCCCTTGAACACGCGCGACGGCGTGGCGGACGCGCCGATCGAGCCCGGTGCACGGACGTTGTGGGAGCCATGGGACTTGGGGCCTGAGGAAAAGTTGTGGCGCTTGATCGTGCCGGCAAACCCCTTGCCCTTGGACTTGCCGGAGATCTTGACCTTCTGGCCGACCTCGAAGGCCTCGACCGTGACGGTCTCGCCCACCAACAGTTCGCCGGCGTGGTCGCGGAACTCGGTGATGTGGCGGTGCGCGGAGGCGTCGGCCTTCTTGAGATGGCCGAGCTCCGCCTTGGTGAGGACCTTCTCCTTACATGCGCCGAAGGCCAGCTGGACGGCCTCGTAGCCGTCGCGCTCGACGGTGCGGATGGCGGTCACGGGGCAGGGGCCGGCCTCGAGCACGGTGACGCGCTCCACCTTGCCGTCGTCCAGGAACCGCTGGGTCATGCCGAGCTTCTTGGCCAGGATCGCGGTCATCGTCAGGAGGCGAGCCGGATCTCGATGTCCACGCCGGCCGGGAGATGGTCGAGTCGCTGGAGCGAGTCGACCGTCTTGGGCGTCGGCTGGTGGATGTCGATCAGGCGCTTGTGGGTCCGGATCTCGAAGTGCTCACGGGAGTCCTTGTCCTTGAACGGCGACCGGATCACGCAGTACACGTTCTTCTCGGTAGGCAGGGGAACCGGGCCCGAGACGGTCGCGCCGGTGCGCGTCGCCGTCTCGACGATCTCCTTGGCCGCCGTCTCGATCGCCGTGTGGTCATAGGACTTCAGGCGAATGCGGATCTTGTTTTGAGCGATTGTTGCCACGGACTTCTTCTAGAGCTTTCGTTTCTCTCGTTGGCGCGACCGCGCCTGGACCAGCCGGGCGGCCGATGTGTGTCGTATCTGACTTGACAAAAGAAAGCGGCGGGCTCAACCGAGCCCGCCGCCCACTGCAACTACTGAATGACTTCGGTGACGACCCCGGAGCCGACCGTACGGCCGCCCTCGCGGATCGCGAACCGCAGACCCTGGTCCATGGCGATCGGCTGGATCAGCTCGATCTCCATCTGGACGTTGTCGCCGGGCATGACCATCTCCGTGCCCTCGGGCAGGTTGGCCACGCCGGTGACGTCAGTCGTGCGGAAGTAGAACTGCGGCCGGTAGCCCGTGAAGAACGGGGTGTGACGCCCGCCCTCCTCCTTCTTGAGGACGTAGACCTCGGCCTTGAACTTGGTGTGCGGAGTGATCGAGCCGGGCTTGCAAAGAACCTGGCCTCGCTCGATGTCCTCTCGCTTGGTCCCTCGCAGCAGGCAGCCGGCGTTGTCGCCCGCTTGGCCCTGATCGAGGTTCTTCTTGAACATCTCCACGCCGGTGACAACGGTCGAGGTGGTCGCCTTGATGCCGACGATCTCGACGGTCTCCCCCGTCTTGATGATCCCGCTCTCGATCCGCCCGGTGGCCACCGTGCCTCGACCCGTAATGGAGAACACGTCCTCCACCGGCATCAGGAACGGCTTGTCCAGGTCACGGACCGGCTCGGGGATGTAGGTGTCCAGCGCCTCGGCGAGCTCGAGGATCTTGGCCTCGTACTCGGAGTCGCCCTCCAGCGCCTTGAGCGCCGAACCGATGACGAACGGGATGTCATCACCGGGAAACTCGTACTCCGACAGCAGGTCGCGGATCTCGACCTCGACGAGCTCGAGGAGCTCCGGGTCGTCGACCATGTCGGCCTTGTTGAGGAAGACGACGATGTACGGCACGCCGACCTGTCGGGCAAGCAGGATGTGCTCGCGCGTCTGGGGCATGGCGCCGTCCGCCGCCGAGACCACCAGGATCGCGCCGTCCATCTGTGCAGCGCCGGTGATCATGTTCTTGACGTAGTCAGCGTGACCGGGGCAGTCCACATGGGCGTAGTGCCGGTTAGCGGTCTCGTACTCGACGTGTGAGGTCGCGATCGTGATGCCGCGCGCCTTCTCCTCCGGTGCGTTATCGATCGAGTCGAACGACCGCACCTCGGTGCCGTCGCCGAAATTGTCGTGGAGCACCTTGGTGATGGCCGCGGTCAGCGTCGTCTTGCCATGGTCGATGTGACCGATGGTCCCGACGTTGACATGGGGCTTGTCGCGCTCGAACTTGGCCTTCGCCACTTTGGTGTTGCTCCTTCTTCTTTCTGAGTGTTTTGTCCGTCCGCGGGACGAACCTATTCAGGATATAAGTTTTCCGTCCGACGCCGCTGCTAGACGCTGGCGGCGCAACTCTCGTTGCCGCCTACGCAGCTTCCTTCTCCCCGCCGCCAATGCCCTCGGCGATGTTAGGGGGTACTTCCTCGTAGCGGTCGAACTGCATCGTGTAGGTGGCCCGGCCCTGGGTCGCGGACCGCATATCGGTGGCGTAGCCGAACATCTCCGCGAGGGGTACATGCGCCGAGATGACCTGGGCGTTACCACGCTGCTCCATGCCGTTGATCTGACCCCGGCGGCGGTTCAGATCGCCGATCACGTCGCCCATGAACTCCTCGGGCGTGACGACCTCGACCGAGAACACAGGCTCCAGCAGGACCGGCTTGGCCCGGGCGACCGCCGCCTTGAGCGCCAGCGAACCGGCGATACGGAAGGCGATCTCCGACGAGTCAGTGTCGTGGTACTTACCGTCGGTGAGGGTCACGCGGACATCCACGAGCGGGAAACCGGCCCGCGGGCCGTTGTCCATCGCGTCCTCCACGCCCTTCTCGACGGCCGGAATGAACTCGGTGGGTACCGAACCACCCCTGACCTTGTTGATGAAGTCAAAGCCCTCGCCGGGAGCCGGCTCGACGTTGATGTACACGATGCCGTACTGGCCCGAGCCACCCGTCTGGCGCACGAAGCGTCCCTCCACCTTCTCGGCGGTGCCGCGGATCGTCTCGCGGTAGGACACCTGGGGACGGCCGACGTTGGCCTCGACCTTGAACTCGCGCATCATCCGGTCCACCAGGATCTCGAGATGGAGCTCGCCCATCCCGGAGATCTCGGTCTGACCGGTCTCCTCGTTGGTCGCGACCTGGAACGTCGGGTCCTCCTCGGCCAGGCGGCCGAGCGCAACCGACATCTTCTCCTGATCGGCCTTGGTCTTGGGCTCGATCGCCACCTTGATGACGGGCTCGGGGAAGACGATCGTCTCCAGCTTGATCGGGCGGTCAGGAGCCGCCAGCGTGTCGCCGGTGACGACCTGCTTGATGCCGACCCCGGCGGCGATGTCGCCGGCGTAGACCTCCTCGAGCTCCTCGCGCTCGTTGGCTTGCATCATGAGCAGCCGGCCGATGCGCTCGGTACGGCCGGTGGACACGTTGAGCACGCGCGAACCGGCTGACAGCTTGCCCGAGTAGACGCGGAAGTACGTGAGCTTGCCGACGTAGGGATCGGCCATGATCTTGAACGCCAGCGCCGCGAACGGCTCATCGTCGGCCGCCTGGCGGTGGGCGGGGGTTCCGCCGTTGTCCGATCCGCGCTCGGGCTCCAGGCCCTCGACCGGAGGCACGTCCAGCGGGCTGGGCAGGTAGTCCAGGACCGCGTCCAGCAGCGGCTGCACACCCTTGTTCTTGAAGCTCGAGCCGCACAGCACGGGGGTGAGCTTGATGGCCAGAGTCGCGGCGCGAATCGCAGCCTTCAACTTGGCAACCGGGACCTCCTGGTCCTCGAGGATCATCTCGAGCAGCTCGTCGTCGTAATGGGAGAGCTCCTCGAGCAGGTGCTCGCGGGCCTCGGCGGCGCGCTCGACCTGGTCGACGGGGATGTCGATGACCTCCTGCTCCTTGCCCAATTCGTCCTTGTAGACGACCGCGCGGTTCTCGACGAGGTCGATGATCCCCAGGAAGTCGGACTCCGCGCCGATCGGCAGCTGGATGGGCACCGGGTGCGCGCCGAGGCGGTCGATCATCGTCTGCACGCCCTGGTCGAAGTTGGCGCCGACGCGGTCCATCTTGTTGATGTAGGCGATGCGCGGAACGTGGTACTTGTCGGCCTGGCGCCAGACGGTTTCGGACTGGGGCTCGACGCCGGCGACGGAATCGAATAGGGCAATGGCGCCGTCGAGCACGCGCAGGGACCGCTCGACCTCGACGGTGAAGTCGACGTGGCCCGGAGTGTCGATGATGTTGATCCGGTGACCGTTCCACTCGCACGTGGTCGCCGCCGAGGTGATGGTGATGCCGCGCTCCTGCTCCTGCTCCATCCAGTCCATCACGGCCGCGCCCTCGTGCACCTCGCCGATCTTGTAGGTCCGGCCGGTGTAATAGAGGATGCGCTCAGTCGTCGTCGTCTTACCGGCGTCGATGTGCGCCATGATCCCGATGTTGCGAATGTTCTCGAGCTTGAACGTGCGTGGCATGAGTCTTTGGGGTAGGAGGGAGTTCTCGGATGGCCGATCGCGCACATAAAAAAGGGCCCAGAGGGCCCGGTTACGACGCGCATGTCGGCCGCGGGCTTGTGTCTAGTCGGTCGGTGTCTCCATTGAGTGGATCCTCCGCGCCCGGGTGCGAGCACAGATGAACGTGTCCGAACCCGAGGCGGACACCGAATATAGCAGAGCACCTGCGGCCTCAGAGGGCCGCGAGCGGGCGTCTGAGGAGGGCCCGCGCGGCATCCGCGGCGCCGTCTTCGCAGGGGCGCTGGTGGCCGCGGCGCTGCTGCTGGTGGCCGAGTTCCTGCCCCTGTTCGAGGTGCGCACCAGCGCGCGCAACAGCGTGATCACGACCGTGGGGTCGGGCTCGCATGACTCCTACGCGCTCATCCCGATCGCGCTCCTGGTCGCCGGGCTGGCGCTGGCGTGGCGCCGGTCGCCCACCCGGCTCGCCGCCCTCGCCCTGGCCGTCCTGGGCGTGGTGACGCTCGTCATCGCGCTCGCCCGCGACCTGCCCGACGCTCAGTCCAGCGGAATCGAGCGTTCCGGCGGCACGTATGTCACCGCCGCCGCCAGCCCGCGGGCCGGGCTCTACCTCGAGACCGCCGGTGGGGTGATCCTGCTCATCGCGGGTGCCGGCGGCGTGCTGCTCGGACCGTGGACGAATGGCCGAGTTCAGGCGATTTCAGCCCCAAGACGGTCCGCTTCCTGACCTCCTGGCGATCACAACGGTTTACCAACATCAGGGTCGTTACATTTAGAGGACGCGAGGGTTGTCCCACCGCAGCCCCCGGTCCCGTGCGGTGGGCAGCCCTCGCGTTTCTCTTTAAGCACGCAGGTTCGTCGGCACGAGTCGACGGATCGGCGCACGCCGGACCCGGACCAAGCCGCACGCGAGCGCGAGCCCGCACTCCGAAGCGGGCGGGGCGCGCGGGGCGCAAGTCCTGCGAGGAACATGTGGCCGTGCGAGGGCTGCGATCTCGCAACCCGGCAGGACAGCCGTCAGACGGCCGCCATCACGACGCTAGATACGTCTACCAGCGGTAATGAGCGAAGGCCTTGTTGGCCTGCGCCATGCGGTAGATGTCGTCCTTGCGCTTGTAGGCGTTGCCCTGCTGCTGGATGGCGTCGAGCAGCTCGTGGGCGAGCTGATGAGCCATGTCGCGCTCGCGGCGCTGCCGGGCGAACTGGACCAGCCAGCGAATGGCGAGGGTCCGGGCGCGCCGCGAGGGCACCTCGACGGGCACCTGGTAGGTGGCGCCACCGACGCGGCGGGGACGAACCTCCAGGACCGGAGTCAACGCCTTGACGCCCGCCTCGAGCTGCTCAATGGCGGGCTTGCCGCTGCGCTCCCCGATGATCGCCATCGCGTCGTAGACGATCTTCTCAGCGACGGACTTCTTGCCGTCCAGCATCACCTTGTTGATGACCTGCTGGACCATACGATTGCGGTAGACCGGATCCGGGTCGATGGGCCGGACCGCGGCGGCAGCGCGACGGGGCATCTCCTACTTGGCCTTCACGCCGTACTGGGACCGGGCCTTCTTGCGGTCGCTGACGCCGGCGGCGTCCAGCGTGCCGCGGATGACCTTGTAGCGGAAGCCCGGCAGGTCCTTGACGCGGCCACCACGCACGAGCACCACGGAGTGCTCCTGCAGGTTATGGCCCTCGCCGGGGATGTAGGCACCGACCTCCATGCCGTTAGTGAGCCGGACACGGGCCACCTTGCGCAGCGCCGAGTTCGGCTTCTTGGGCGTCGTCGTGTACACGCGTGTGCACACGCCGCGCCGCTGCGGAGCGGCAACCTTCTTCTTGCGGCCCTTACCGGACTTCAGGCCCGGGGTGGCAAGCTTTTTCTTGGGGGCGTGACGCCCCTTGCGGATCAACTGGCTCGTAGTCGGCATGCGGCGACGGAGGCTAGCAGGCAATGCAGGGTGCCGGCGACTATGCCGGCACCCCCGCGAGAGCGACATCCACGTTGACGTGCTGCACGCCGACCGCCTCGGCCACGGGCGCATAGGTGACATCGCCGTTGGCGACGTTGACGCCGAGCTTGAGACCAGGGTTCTCGGCCACCGCCTGGTGCACCCCCGCGTTGGCCAGGTGCAGCACGTAGGGCATCGTGGCGTTGGTCAGCGCGTAGGTCGAGGTGACCGGGACGGCGCCCGGCATGTTGGCGACGCAGTAGTGGGTGATCCCGTCGACCTCGTAGGTGGGATTCGAGTGCGTCGTCGGATGCGAGGTCTCGAAGCAGCCTCCCTGGTCGATGGAGACGTCGACGAGGACGGCCTGGTGCTTCATCAGCCCCAGTTGGGCTCGGGTGATCACGTGCGGCGCCTTGGCGCCGTGGACGAGGACCGCGCCGATCACGAGGTCGGCGTCGGGCAGCCGCTCCTCGATGGACAGCGTGTTGGCAAAGCAGGTGTCGGCCCGGCCGCCGAACGCAATGTCGAGCTCGCGCAGGCGATCGATGCTGCGGTCATAGACGTAGACCGTGGCCTCCATCCCGACCGCGATGAACGCGGCATTCATGCCGACCACGCCGCCGCCGATGATGATCACGTTGGCCGCGGCGACGCCGGGCACGCCGCCGAGCAGGATGCCGCGGCCGCCCAGCGGCTTCTCCAGCATGAACGCGCCCGCCTGGGTGGCGATCTTGCCCGCGACCTCGGACATCGGCGCCAGCAGCGGCAGCCGGCCCTTGCTGTCCTCGACGGTCTCATAGGCGATGCAGGTGGCCCCGGACTCCATCAGCCCGCGGGTCAGCGCCTCGTCGGCGGCGAGATGCAGGTAGGTGAACAGCGTGTGGTGCGGCTTGAGGCGCTCGACCTCCACCGGCTGAGGCTCCTTGACCTTGACGATCATGGTGGCCTCGCTGAATACGGCGTCGGCGTCAGGCACGATCGTCGCGCCCTGGGCCGTGTAGGCGTCGTCGGAGACGGCGGAGCCCTCGCCGGCGCCGCTCTGCACGAACACCTGATGGCCGGCGTCAGACAGCTCGCGGACGCCCGCCGGGGTCAGCGCGACGCGGTACTCGTCGGTCTTGATCTCTGAGGGGACGCCGACCTTCATGCCACCAGCTCCCGGCCACGCAGGGCCAGCCAGAACTCGATCCGATCACGTGCGGATGACAGGTTGCGCCCCGTCAGCTCCTCCACGCGCCGGATCCGGTAGCGCAGCGTATGCCGGTGGCAGTACAGCCGCCGCGCAGCTCGCTCCCACTGACCGTTCTCCTCGATGAACGCTTCAAGCGATCGCATCAGTTCACCTCCGTAGTGTCCCTCGCTGGCCTCGATCGGGCCGAGGATTGAGTCACAGAACAACCGCAGCGCCTGATCCTCCTGCAGCGACAGCAGCAGCTGGAAAGAGCCGAGGTCCTTGTAGGTCGCCACCTTGGGTGGGGCGACGGGACGGGCGCCGTTGCGCGGCGACCCGTTGTGCGTCGATACGTCTGAGCCCATCGCCAGCGCCTCGACGGCGCACCGCGCCTCGTGGAAGCTGCGGCGTGCGTCGGGGCCCGGGACGGGGCGTCCCACGCCGATGTTCAGGGCAGCACCCGCCGCCGTTCGCAGCCGATCGGCCACCCGGCCCGCCAGGGCGAACAGCTCGTCCTCCTCCGCCCCGGGCACGAGCCCGCACGTGAGCGCGCCCGTCGAGGCCACCAGACCCGGGGCCGCCTCGTCGCGAAGCGCCTGGGCCAGTGCGTCCTCGATGGCCGGACCCGGCCCCGCCCTCCCGCGGCGCGCCGACGGTCCGTCCGCGCCGCCCTCCCACGGCACCACGATCGCCGCCACGCGCTCGGCGAGCCCGAAGGGCTCCAGTCGTCGCGCCAGCTCGGCGCCGGTCAGCTCTCCGCCGACGAGCGCCGCCAGTACATCTCCGGCCAGGCGGCGCTCGGTGTCGCCGGCCACCCGCCCGCGCAGGAGCTCCAAGGCCACGATCGTGACCGCCTGGTGCAGCGTCAGGCGATCAAAATCAGACAGGGGGCCGCCGCCGTCCTTGATCGCCACCAGCCAGGCCTGCGGCACGCGCTCGCCTCGGGGGTCGCCCCCGGAGACGGTTCCGCCCGCCCCCCCGTCGGCCGCCACTGGCAGCGCCAGCGACCGGTCGGCCAGCCCGGGATGCGATGGCAGGAACGCGCGCCCCAGCCGCCGGCGCTCACACAGCTCGGTCTGCAGGGCGGAGACCTCGTCGGGCTCCAGCGTGCGCCGAAACGCCCGCTGGACCAGCGGCTCGCCGCGGGCGTCGAACACCAGGACGGCGGCTCCGATCAGCGTGGCCAGTGTCCCGGCGAGGGCGTCGAGCCCGCGCTCGGAGAGCACCACGCGCTCCAGGCGCTCGTGCGCGGCCAGCGCCCGGCGCAGGACGGCGTACTGCTCATTGACCAGCTGGGTGAAGGCGGCCTCGGTGACCGCGATGAACGGCACCTCGTAGGGCACCTCGAACACCGGGAACTCCCGCTCGGCCGCCGCCCGGGCCAGCGCCGACGGGATCTGGTCGTGACCGAAGCCGACCCCGAAGCCCAGGGCGGCCAGCTGATGATCGGCCAGCCGCCCCACGAAGTCACGCTGCTGCTCAGGGGTCTCGAGCGCCATCCCGGTGGTGAGCAGGACCTCCCCGCCCGAGAGCCAGGGGGTCGGGTCACGGAGCTCTGAGATGTGCACCCAGCGGACGGGGGCGTCAATCGCCTCCTCGCCGCAGACCAGGCGGACGTCGAGCCCGCGCAGCAGTTCGCGAACCGTCAGCATCTGATGCGCGGGCCCCGGAGATTCCCCTCGAGCCGCCTACGCGCCCTGTCGTGCCGGCGCGGCGGCGTGGCCCGAGACCTTCCTCATCCGCTCGCCGGCCTCGGTGAGGACCGGCCGCAGGATCGACTCGATCTCGTCGAACTGAGCCTGCCCGGCGATGAGCGGCGGGGAGAGCTGGATGACCGGGTCACCGCGGTCGTCGGCCCGGCAGATGAGGCCCCGCTCGAACAGCTCACCGGAGAGGTAGCCGCGCAGCAGCGTCTCTGACTCCTCGTCGGTCCACTGGGCGCCGGAGTCCTGGTCCTTGACGAGCTCGATGGCGTGGAAGAAGCCGGTGCCGCGGACGTCCCCGACGATCGGGATGTCGCGCAGCGAGTCGAGCATCTCCTTGAACGCGCCCTCGTTGTTGCGAACGTTCTCGATGATGCCCTCGTTCTCCATCACGTCCAGGTTGGCCAGCGCGATCGCCGCGCACACCGGATGCCCGGCGAACGTGAACCCGTGGGTGAAGCTGTTGTGGCCCTGCATGAACGGCTCGGCCACCCGGTCGGCGGCGATCACGGCCCCCATCGGCGCATAGGCGCTGGTGAGGCCCTTGGCGGTGGTGATGAGGTCGGGCTCGTAGTCGAAGCGCTGGGCGCCGAACCACTCGCCGAGACGGCCCCAGGCACAGATGACCTCGTCGGAGATGAGCAGGACGTTGTACTCGTTGCAGATCTCGCGCACGCGCTGCCAGTAGCCCTCGGGCGGAACGAAGCAGCCGCCGGCGTTCTGGACGGGCTCCATGATCACGGCCGCGACCGTGTCGGGGCCCTCGAACTCGATCTTCTCCGCCACCGCGTCGGCCAGCTCCTGCTCGCTGTAGCCGTGGGACATGCGGAACGTGTTGGTGTTGGGGACGTGGACGCCACCGGGCATCAGCGGCTCGAACGGGGTGCGCAGGCTGGTGATGCCGGTAGCCGACAGGGCGCCCATGCTGGTCCCGTGGTAAGCGATGTCACGGGCGATGATCTTGGTCTTGAGCGGGTTGCCGGTGATCTTGTGGTACTGACGCGACAGCTTGATGGCGGACTCGACGGCCTCTGAGCCGCCGCTGGTGAAGAAGACGCGGTTGAGATCGCCAGGCGCGAGCTCGGCGACACGAGCGGCCAGCTCGATCGCGCGTGGGTGCGCGTAGGACCAGTTGGTGTAGAAGCCGAGCTCCTTGGCCTGATCGGCGCCGGCCTGGACGACGTCGGCGCGGCCGTGGCCGATGTTGACGCAGAACAGCGCCGACAGGCCGTCGAGGTAGCGCTTGCCGTGCTCGTCGTAGACGTAGCAACCCTCGCCGCGGACGATGATCGGGATCTCCTGCTGCTCGTAGGCCGACATCCGCGTGAAGTGCATCCACAGGTGACGGCGGGCGAGGTCCTGGAGAGTGCCCCGCTCCGTGCCGGTGGCCTCCTGGGTGCTTGCCATAGAACTCCTCCGAAATGGGCTTGGCCGTTTCGTACAACGGTAGTCCCCGGACCTGTGGCACGCAATTGGACGTCCGGGCGATATCGCATCCCATCAATTAGCCGCTGTGCACACCGAGAGGGCCTTCGGATAGGTTGGGCGCGTGCAGCTCAACCATCGTCGTAGCGCGGCCGCGTCTGGCTCTGAGCCCTACCCCTCCGTGGGCTCGTCGCCGGTGGCGACCGGGCGGGCGGGGTCAGTGACCCACTCGCTCCAGGAGCCGGGGTACAGCGCGGCGCCGGGTAGTCCCGCCACCTCCAGTGCCAGCACCGTGTGTGCCGCGGTGATCCCGGAGCCGCAGTAGGCGCCGACAGCCGACCCGGAGCCCGTCAGGTCAGCCAGGGCCTCGGCGAGCTCGGCTGGGCCGAGAAAGCGGCCGCTCGCATCCAGGTTGCGGTCCCTGGGCCAGTTGCGGGCGCCCGGGATGTGGCCCGCTACCGGGTCCATCGGCTCGCTCTCGCCGCGGTAGCGCTCGGGGGCGCGGGCGTCGATCAGGACCCCCGTGGCGGCCAGTTCTCCGGCCTGCTGGGCGTTGATGACAGGCATGCCGCCGGCCCGGGCGGTGAAGTCGCCGAGGCTCGCCGGTGTCTCGTCGCCCTCGGCGAGCGGCCGGCCAGCGGCGAGCCACGCCTCGAGGCCGCCGTCGAGCAGCGCGACCTCCGGATGGCCGAAGTACCGCAGCAGCCACCAGGCGCGCGCGGCCGGCAGGCCGCCGGCGTCGTCGTAGACCACCACCAGAGCGTCGTCGCTGACGCCGGCGGCGCGCATCGCCCGTTCGAACTTCTCGGCGGCGGGCAGCGGGTGCCGGCCCCCCGGGCCCGGCGGAGCGGCCAGATCGCGGTCCAGATCGGCGAACACCGCCCCGGGGATGTGGCCGGCGGCGTACAGGTCAGGCTGGGCGCCGACGCTCAGCTGCCAGCGGACGTCGAGGATCGTCTTCCGCTCGGGGCGGTCGGCGAGTTGCTCGACCGTGATCAGTGGGGACGTCATGGCCTGCGGGTTGTACTACCCCGTTGAAGCCGGGGCAGGCGGGCCACTGCGGCCCAGCGACATCGCTCAGGCGATCGCGGGAACCGCAGCGCCGCCCTGGACCCCCGGGCGGGCGGCCCGGACCGGGGCCGGGGTCAGCCACGCGGCGAACAGGACCAGCGCGAAGGCGAACATCTCGGCGCCGAACATCAGCGGGTGGGTCGAGAGCGGGTCGCCGAAGACGAGGATCCCGCCGACGATGCCCGAGACGTTGGCGGCGGTCCCGGTGACGGCGATGACCGGGACAGCGTCGCCGTCCTGCAGGCCCTTGGCCGACGCGTAGAAGGCGGCGATCGAGGCGAAGATGGTGACGACGGTGACCGGGCTGAGCAGGCCCAGGACGCCGTGGGCGGCGACGAGCCCGGAGATCGCCTTGATGGCGACGTCGGAGACGCCGAAGAGAATGCCGGCGGCGGCGCCGAGCATGAACCCGTGGTGCTCCTTGGGGGCGCCGATGCGCGGGCCCATGATGAGCAGCGTGCCGGCGGCGAGCAGGACGCCCTCGAAGCCGATCATGGCCGGCACGGAGTACTGCGAGTGGGCGCCGTGGGTGGCCGGGAGGCTGAAGCCCAGCAGCAGCAGGCCCACGGCGGTGAGGAAGATCCCGACCCACTGCTTGCGGGAGATGCAGAGGCCGAAGGTGCGCTCGGCCATCACGGCCAGCAGCACGACGCCGCCGGCCAGGACCGCCTGGACGAGCGACAGCGGGGCGACCGCCATGGCGGCGACGTGGAAGATCCACGCGCCCGAGGCGATCAACATGCCGATCGAGAACAACTTGGACGCGAACAGCGCCTTGGCCGAGCGGAGCGGATGGCGGATGTCCACGGCGGGCGCCTCGCAGGCTCCCCGATGCTTGAACAGGAAGCCGACGTTCGTCGTGAGGGCACAGGCGAGCGCGAGCAGGATGCCGAGGACTTGTGTCATGAGATTAATAAGGGCCTGGATCGAAAGGGTGGGAGCGAGGCGTTTATGTCGCCTCACGCATCTCTTTCGGCATTCGGCGGTGCGGCTTGAGCATCAATGCCCGGGTCCGCCGCAAACTGGACGCATGGTTTCGCGCTCGAGGCACCCGCCAACACCCTGTCGGAGCCAGATTAAGCTCGGGTATGTGGCCGATATGGAACGACCGCTTGTGCTGATTGACATCGACGGGGTCATCTCGTTGTTCGGGTTCAATCCGGCGCACCCGCCTCCCGGGCGGTATCTCTTGGTGGACGGCATCCCGCACTTCCTGTCCACCGGCGCCGCCGAGCTGCTCGGCGACCTCCACGACGATTTCGAGCTCGTCTGGTGCAGTGGCTGGGAGGACAAAGCCGATGAATACCTCCCGTTCGCGTTGGGGCTACCCGCCGGGCTGCGCCACCTAAACTTTGCTGCGCCTGCAGCTCACAGGGAACCCCGGCACTGGAAGCTCGCGGCGATCGATGCCTACGCCGGCCCGCACCGCCCCCTGGCCTGGATCGACGACCAGTTCGACGAGAGCTGTCAGCGGTGGGCGCAGGTCCGCCCCGCTCCTACCGAGCTCGTCGCCACAGACCCCGCGGTCGGGCTCACCGCACAGCACCTCGCGCGCGTGCGCGCGTGGGCCGAGGGGCTCTGACCGGGCGTCAGTCAAGGGCGCCGTGACGCCCGGCGCCCGAGCGAAACCGCTCCAGGCCGGCCTGGACCTCCAGCAGGGATCGCCGCCCGTGGGCGAGCTCGTTGGCGAGCGCGTCGTCCTCGCCCATCCCCTCCTGCTCGAGGACCGAGAGGCGATCCTCCCGCAGGCATGTCTGGGGGACGCGGGCCAGGGCGCCAGCCAGTTCCTGAGCGGCGGTGAGGCTCGTGCCGGTCGGCACGACCCGGTTGACCAGGCCTATGCGCTCGGCCTCCTCGGCGCCCACGGGCCGGCCGGTGAGGATCATGTCCATCGCCCGGCTGCCGCCGATCAGGCGCGGCAATCGAACGGTGCCGCCGTCGATCAGCGGGACGCCCCAGCGCCGGCAGAACACGCCCAGCACGGCATCTTCCTCGGCAACGCGCAGGTCGCACCACAGCGCCAGCTCCAGGCCGCCGGCGACGGCATGGCCGGCGATGGCCGCGATCACCGGCTTGGACAGCCGCATCCGGGTGGGGCCCATGGGGCCGTCGCCATCGTCCTGCACGCGATTGCCCGACTCGGTCCCGACCGCCTTGAGGTCGGCGCCGGCGCAGAACACCCCGCCCTCGCCGTGCAGGACCGCCACCGCCGCGTCGGGGTCAGCCTCAAAGCTGCGGAACGCGTCAGCCAGCGCGAGCGCCGTGGGCCCGTCGACGGCGTTGCGGCGCTCCGGGCGCGACAGCAGCACGGTCGTCACCGGGCCAACGCGCGCGACACGGACCGCCTCGGCGGTCAATGCGGGCGGACGATCCGAAGCTCGTCGACCCGGTGAGACCTCGCGGTCCGCCGGGCGCGGTCTGAGGCGAGCACGCTGAGGCGGGCAGCGACGCGCCGACGCTTTCCCAGACGCCTCCGCGCCGCCGGCCGGAGCTTCACGGCGACCCTCCCCTGGCGACCGCCCTTCACATGAAACCGCACGCGGCCAAGCAACAGCCGGCTGCCCTTCCCCATCAGCGCCTGCACCGTCAACACACCGGCGCAGAACGTCTCACCGGAGGGGCAGCGGAGGCCCACGTGGATCACGCCCTTGACGGCCTTCAGCGGGCCACCCCCGATCACCACCCGAGGCCTCGTCTTGGGCTTCGCGGGCGTGGGTGCGGGCGCGCCACCGCTGGGGCCCGACGGAGCACCGGATGTTGTGCTCGGGCCGAAGCATGGCTTGTATGTCGAGCCGTCGAGTGCCACGGCGTAGAGCGCGCCCATGATGTGGGCGGCGGCGTCCGCGGAACAGAACGCGGGATACAGCGAGGACTGGTACTCGGCATCCAGCACCGGCTTGCCGGCGGAGACATACGGCGCAAAGCTCGAGCATTCGCTGTACTCGTTGCACTGCTCGTCGAGCGCGCCGTCGAACGACGGCTGCAGCGTGGCCGCCTGCTCCGGGTCGTTCTTCTGGAACACGGCCATCCCCAGCGAATGGACCTCCTGCGCGACCCACTCGTCATACACGGCCTGCTGGGATGCGGAGATGCTGAACCCAGTGGAGTTCTCATAACCGTCCATGTTGTCGGGCTCGACGGCGTCGAACCCCTTCTGCCGGCACATCTGAAAACGAGCCGCCATGATCGGCCGGATCGCCGGATCGGCGATGTTTAGCCACTTCTCACCCGGCCAACCGTTGTCGCTGCCCAGGTCGGCCGCCGGGAACTGACCGTAGTCCGGCCGCCAGTTCTCCGCCGTCCCGACGTCGATGTAGCAGATGACGTGCTGGCCTCGACTGTGGAACGCCGAAACTGTTGACGCGGTCGCGTCAAAGCCGTCGATATCGGTGACGTCGACGGGCTCGACCAATGGCGTACCCGTGAGCTGCCAATACCATGTGAGCTGTTGGGGGGGCTGCCACCACGCGGCGCCCAGCGCCGGTGCGCAAAACAACAGCGACACGGACGCAACGGCCACGAACAGCCAGGCCTTCCCCGCAAGGAACGGCCCGGTCAACCGGGTCATGATCGGCGCGAGTATAGCCCCGGTGCCCCCGTTTACCTGTGCAGGCGGGTCGCCGGGGCGGTACACTACGATGCGGAGTAACTGAAGGGGGCTTTCCCATAGGGGCATCAAAGGAATTTCTAGAGGGCCTGCGCCGGGTCGCGCTCGGCGCGTACCGGCCTGCAGACGACCGCGGCGCGCTCGCCGAGGGACAGTTTCGCTTGGGCCTGCAACTGGAGCGGGGCGAGAAGCTGTCCGAAGCCGAAGCAGCGTATCGGCGGGCCGACACGGCCGGCCACGCCGCGGCAGCCTGCAACCTGGGCGTCCTGCTGGAAGGCCGGGGGGATATCGCGGGCGCTGAAGCCGCGTATCGGCGCGCCGCGAAGCGTGACGATGCGAACGGCGCATTCAACGTCGCCATTCTCCTGGAGGAACGAGACGACCGGGCCGGGGCGGCGCGCGCCTACCAGCGCGCCGATCGGCTCGGGCACGCAGAGGCCGCGGGCAACCTGGGCGTGCTACTCGCCGAGCAGGGGCGACTCGGCCCCGCGGAAGCCGCCTTCCGGCGAGCCGAGGAGCGCGGCGATCCAAACGCGGCCGAGAATCTGGCGGCGTTGGGTGTACCGGTCGCGTCGTCCGCACCCCTGGGACGGTCGCGAGGGTCGCGACGGTCGGGACGGCGGCGGAGGCCAGTCCTCGCGCTCAGCGCCTCGCTCGCGACGGCCTCTGTATTGGCGGCGGTCGGAGCCGTCGTCCTTTCCAGCGGCGACTCGAGCCAGGGGCTGATGCCGCCCAGGGTCACCAATGCGGTGGCCGACATCGCGTCGGCGCCCGACACTGCGCCGCCCGCGACGCCGACCAGTCGGTCGCGGGCATCCCACAGGTCGGCCGCCAAGTCCCACAGGTCGCCCGCCAAACCTGCAGCTCGGACGGGTGGACACCGAGGCGGGGCCGCGCCTCACCGGTCCGCGAGGATTCAGAAGCCGAAGCAGAGCGTCCAGGTCTCGCACGCCGTGACGTCGCACCGGTCGTCTCCCTCGCCGGCGCCGACGGTCACGCCGGTCGTGACGACTCGACCGGCGAGCCCGGTCCGTGTCGTGCAGACAACACCCGTGCGGTCGCCTCCTCCGACCGCGCCGGCCACGCCGGCACCGTCGTCGGGTGGCGGCGCCGCCCACACGCCCGCCAGTTCTGGCTCGGGGAGCAGTGGCTCCTCAAGTGGGAGCGGGAGCGCGAGCGGCGGTGACCTGAGCGGGGGCGGCAGCTCCGGATCCAGCGGAAGCGGGAACGCCAGCGGCGGCGGCTGAGCCGCGCCGCCAGATGTGAGAGATCGCGGGGCGGCGGGAAACACGCAACGGCCACCGGCCACCGCGGTCCAGCGGCGCATCGTGAGCACTTTGACCACTTTGACCATCTAGCGACTTCGGCATTGTGCGCCGTGGAGAGCAATGGTAAAGTTTTGTTAACAAGGGGCAGCACTCGGAGGGCCGGGATGAAGACGTTTGACGGGGGGTTGACGATCGTGCGTTCGGCGGACGGCTTCACGGTGCCGTGGGGCGCCTCACCGAGGGTGGGGTCACGTCGAGGACGCAGCTCAGACCAGCCGAAGAGCCGGACACGGGCCGCCTCGTGTCACGACCTCCCTGAGGCTGTCGCCATCGCCGCCGGGATCATCGCGGTCGCCCTCGGCACCGCGTTCGCGCTCCAGTGGGACCCACATGTGACGGATCCGGGCTTTCGTGCGAGCATTGAGACCACGATTGCAGCGGCGATCCTCTTTGCCGGAGCGCTGGCCCTCATCGATCCCCAACGACGTAGACAGATCGAGCCCCTGCTGTTGCTCGGTGCCCTCGGTGCCGTGGGGTTGACCAACCTGGTCTCGTGGGCGCCGCGGCTCGTAACTGATGCCGTGCGCGTGCAACCCGGCCCGGACGCGCAACTGGTCGTGTTGGCCCTATTGCCGCTGATGTTCGTAGTAGCGGCATTCGCGGGCGGCCGGGTCGAGGTGCGCAACCCACGCAAGACTCTGATTGCCGTGTGCGCGGGCTGCCTCGGGGCAGTCGCGGTTGCTGAGGGGATCGACGTGATCGCCGGACGCGCTGGAGCCGCGTCGGCCGGCTCGCGGGCCAGCCTGATCGTCAACCTGGCGTCCTGCTTTGTGTTCGTTCTCGCGGCTGGCGGCCTCTACTGGCGGTCGCGACCGGCGACCGCCGGCAACTGTCTCCTGGCCGGCGCGGCCCTGCTGCTTGCAGCCGGGCGCTTCCAGTCGGTGGCGACGTCGATTGTTCCCGGCAGCTGGGTCACGCCTCGCGAGCTTCTGCGGCTCGGCGCCTACGGCTTGCTTCTCGCCGCCGCGGTAGCCGACTATCGCTGGCGCCGTCGCGCTGACGACCGCGCCTCGGTGGCCGCTCAGCGCGAAGAGCTCGTTCGCGACCTCCACGATGGTCTGGTTCAGGATCTTGCCGCCGTTGCGATGCACTCTGAGCAACTGGATCCGCTGGGGTCCGCGGATCCCGTGATTCTGGGCGTCGCCGCGCGGCGCGCGCTGGCCGCCTCTCGGCGGGCCATGATCGATCTCTCCGCGTCCACCGCGCCGAACACGGTCACCTCACTCTGTCGGTTGGCGCGCGAGCTCGAGGCGGAGCACGGCATGGACATCGCCGTGCACGTTGAGGCTGACCCCCGTGCGTGGCCGGCGCTGGATCTCGACCGAGACGCTCATCAGCGGTTCGTCCGGGCCGCTCGCAACACCATCATCGACGCCGCCGGCGGCAGCGAGGGACGTCACGTCGACGTCGTCATGCGGAGCTGCGGCACTCGCTGGCGGCTGACCGTCCGCGACGATGGCGCCGACATGGGACAACCGCGCCCGAGGTCGGCTGCGTGTCTCGACGCTCCGGCGCGCGGGTAGGTGCGCGTGCGCTTGGGGGGCGCCGGCCGCCCACGATGGATGACGGTATTGCTCGTCGCGGCTCTTGGAGTGACGGCGCTCGTGGCGTCACAGGTCGTCGACGCCCGGAGCACGCCGCCAACGCGTCGTCCGCCGCCCGCCGTCGCGGCGCGCAGCAGGATGTGGGTCCCGGCTCCTCACACGACCTGGCAGTGGCAGCTCACAACGCCTGTGGACCAATCGGTGTCGGCGCAGATGTTCGACATCGACCTGTTCGACAACTCCGCCGGAGTGGTGGCCGCCCTGCATCGGACGGGTCGCCATGTCATCTGCTATCTGGATGCCGGCACCTACGAGAACTTCAGGTCTGACGCGCATCTGTTCCCCAAATCGGTCCTCGGGAGGACCAACGGCTGGCCGGGAGAGCGATGGTTGGACATCCGCCGGCTGTCGATCCTGGAGCCGATCATGAGGGCCCGGTTCGCGCTGTGCGCACGCAAGGGCTTCGACGGCGTCGAGGCCGATAACGTCGACGGCTACGAGAACCCGACGGGCTTTGCGCTCACGGGCGCTGAGCAGCTGACCTACAACGAGTGGCTGGCCCGGACCGCCCACGCGTTCCACCTCTCGATCGCGCTCAAGAACGATGTGGACCAGACCCGTCAGCTCGAGTCCCACTTCGATTACGCGCTCGACGAGCAGTGCTTCCAGTACACGGAGTGCCAGAAGCTCCGTCCGTTCGTCATCCACCACAAGGCGGTCTTCGAAGTGGAATACCAGCTGCCGACTTCGCGTTTCTGTGCGCAGGCGAACCGGGACGGCTTCATGTCGATGCGCAAGAATCTCAACCTTGACGCCAAGCGTCAGGCATGTTGGTGATGGTGACCGCCCACCAGTTCGGTGAGCGCGGAGCAGAGCAGCTGTTTGTCGTGAACTCGAGAGGTGCGCGCCCTCAGGGACCGTGGGATGGTCTCCACTCCCCGCTCGGCCAGCCGCTCCGACGATGGTCCGAGACCCGAATCGGGGTCGTAGAGCGCTGCATCGATCCTCACCCCATGACGGAGCAGCACGTCCAATTGATCGCCGGCCGTCTCGCCATCCTCGGGTTCAAGGTTGCAGACCCAGACGATCCACGCCGGCGTGCTGCGAAGCGCACGCGCGATATCAGGGACCGCCGCCGCCACCAACATGCCCCCGAACAGCGGACCCGGCGCCAGCAGAACTGCGTCCGCGGCATGGATGGCAGTGATCGCCTGTGCCGGCACCGGCGGCCGCTGCGGAATGAACGACAGGTGGTCCAGAGCGTGCGCCCACATCGCCGGCCAGTCGGGTCGCGCGCGTCCCGGGCGCACTGTGAAGCTGAGAGGCTGGACCGTCGCCGGGAGAACCTCGCCACCGACGCCCAACTGCGTACCGAGCCAGACGCTGGCACGCTCGAGATCACCGAGGCCCGATGCCAGTGAGTGGATCATCAGATTCCCGAGAGGATGGCGCCCCAGCCGATCGATGGTCAGCGGACGGCGCATCGCGCGGACCAGCGCGACTCGATCGTCGGCCAACGCCTCCAGGGCCTCGTGCAGTTCCGCCATTGCGGGGCTCGGTCCGGGGCCCGGCTTCGGCGCGCCGGACCCCATGTACTCCGCAGCCGCCACGATGACGGTGAGCTGCAACCCGATGTCCAGCAGGGCCCGCAGCACGACACCGAGTCCGCCACCGCACCCAACGGTGACGACCCGATCACTCGACGGTGACGGTCTTGGCAAGGTTGCGCGGCTGGTCGACGTTGAGCGAGCGAGCGCGCGCCACGTGGTAGGCAAAGAGCTGAAGCGGGACGATACTGAGCATCGTCTGGAAGAGCGGTTCCGTCCTGGGAACGTAGACGACATCCTCCGCATGCTCGGCGATCTGCTTGTCCCCCTCGCTTGCGACCGCCAACACGCGCGCGCCGCGCGCCCGGACCTCCGACAGGTTGGACAGCAGCTTGGGCAATACCGCCTGCTCCGTCGCGACGCACACGACGGGGGTCTCAGAGCTCAGCAGTGCGATCGGGCCGTGTTTCATCTCGCCGGCGGCATAGGCGTCGGTCGGGATGTAGGAGATCTCCTTGAGCTTGAGCGCACCCTCGAGCGCGACGGGCAGGCCCGACAGACGTCCGAGGTAGAGAAAAAACGGGCTCCACGCCAGGCGTTCGGCGATGCTTCGCATGTGGTCATCGACCTCCGCGACAACCCTGTCGACCAGGGCAGGCACCCGGTCCAGTTCCTGCTGCAATTCGGTGAGCCTGGCCGGAGCCAGCGACCCCCGGACGGCGGCGAGGTGCAGCGCGAATGCGTGGAGCAACGCGACCTGCGCGACGAAAGTCTTGGTCGCTGCAACGCCCATCTCAAGTCCGGCTCGGGTGAAGAGGACGCCGTCTGCCTCCCGCGTCGCCTGACTCCCCGCGGCGTTGGTCACCGCCAGCACTGTTGCGCCACGCGCCCGCGCGAGCCGCATGGCGGCCAGCGTGTCGGCGGTCTCCCCGGACTGAGTGATGCCCAACACCAGGGTGCGTGGCCCGATGATCGGATCGCGGTAGCGAAACTCAGACGCCGTCTCGACGTCGACGGGAACCCGCGCAAACTGCTCGATCGCCTGGCGTCCGACCAGGCCCGCGTGATACGAGGTGCCGCACGCGACGACGACGATGCGCTCGATCCGGGTGAGGCGCCGGCGGGACAGGACGTGGCCCACTCTGTCATCAGACCCAGCCCGCCAATGCGAGAGCGTCTGTGCCACCGCTGTGCCCTGCTCATGGATCTCCTTGAGCATGAACGTCTCATATCCGTCCTTCTCGCAGCGATCGTCGTCCCAATCGACTTCGGTCGGGATCGCGCGACGGGGACGTCCATCGGTGCCGCAGATGCCCACCGCGTCGGGCCGCAGCGTCACGACGTCGCCGTCCTCCAGGAGGATCACTTTCTTGGTATAAGCGCGGAACGCGGCGATCGAGGACGCCACGAACTGCTCGTCCTCACCGAGACCGACGATCAGTGGACACTCCTTCCGGACACCGACGAGGGTGTCGGGCTCATCGTCACACATCGCGACAAATGCATAGTGACCGGTCAGGTCATCGAGAGACCTCCGGACAGCGTCCGCGAGGTCCCCCGCATAGTTGAGTGCGATCAGATGAGCCACGACCTCCGCATCGGTGTCCGAACTGACCTGCACGAGATCCCCGACAAGACGCGCCCGCAACTCGATGTGGTTCTCGATGATCCCGTTGAGGACGATGCGCACGCGGCCGCTGGCATCATGATGGGGATGCGCGTTGCGTTCAGTGACCGCTCCGTGGGTCGCCCATCGCGTATGCCCGACCCCGCTCGAGCACGCGATGGTGCCCGTGCCGGCGCCATCACCGCCCGCGAACGGTGGGACGGCCCCGGGCGCCTGCCGAAGCGCCATCTCCAGGGAGTCAAGATTTCCGACCGACCGGATGCAGTGAACCGCATCCCCGTCGCGCCACGCGACTCCGGCAGAGTCATAGCCGCGGTATTCGAGCCGGCGCAGGCCCTCCAGCAGGACCGCGCTGCAAGGCCGCTTTCCGACATATCCGATGATTCCGCACATCAATTGCCCCCAATGAATTTGATACCGGATCTCATTACATTGCTAATCGCGCTTGACATCAATAGGGATACAGGGCTGTCGTCGTTCACCCATTTGATCGTTTCTCGGCCACGGATGACAGGGTCATGAGCGAGCCCCCGATTCGGGTCATCGTGATCGATGACCACGAGTTGTTCAGAGGAGGCCTCGTGCAGGTGCTCCGCAAGAGCGGCCTGGACGTGATCGGCGAAGCCGACCTCGCGGCACGTGGCATCACCCTCGTCCAAGAGTTGGTGCCAGACGTCGTCCTGATGGACCTCAACATGCCGGGCATGTCCGGGATCGAAGCGACCCAGCGACTCAGCGCCAGCGTGCCGTTGACACGTGTGCTCGTATTAACGATCGTCGCCGACGAGCGCGACGTGATGGATGCTCTGCTGGCCGGCGCTTGCGGCTACCTGCTCAAAGACGCGCCGGTCGCGCAGATCGTCGAAGGGATCCGTGCCGCCGCGCGCGGCGAGTCGCAGATCTCGCCTCGCGTGGCCGGCCAGCTGATCCGTCGCGTCCGCCAACCGGCGGTCCTCGAACTCGACCACGGTCCCGTGGAGTTGACCGCACGTGAGTTCGAGATCCTCGAGCTGATCGCCCGCGGCATGGACAACGTCGAGATCGCGCGTACGTTGTTTCTCAGCCAGCACACGATCAAGAACTACGTGTCGAGCATCCTCGTCAAGCTGCAGGTCGAGAACCGGGTCCAAGCCGCGGTGCAGGCCGTCCGCCGCGGCCTGGTCTAAGCCTGGATCCACCGATAATGGGCGGAGACTCGGCGTCGGGGGCCGAGCTAGACGTCATCGGCGGAGCATCATGAGGGTGATCCCTATGAGCGACGCAGATGACGTATAGCGACGGCCATCCGGCGTCGAGACGACCCCAGGATCGGCAGATCCAGGCTAAGCCCGATCAGGCAGTTCTGGTGGCGTCTGCGAGGCCCTGCTCGTGCAGGGCTGCGACAGCGACACGAAGCGCGTCGACTTCCTCTGCCAGGTCGGCGCGGAGGTCACTCACATGCGCCCCCTGATCACACGGCGGAGGCGCACTCACCGTGTCTCCTTCCTGCGACCGTTCGCCTACACCCTTGCGCTCGGCATCCAACAGGAGCACATACGCGTACATGTCGGTGACGGCCGCGTGAACACGCGGATCGAAGCCCTCAGGGGCCGACCGCTGGTCATCCACTGGCGCTCCCAGCCCCATCGGCCCTGAGCTCGTCGGTCGGCCGCACGGCTTCGAAACTCATTGTCAGCCCCGTGAGCCGCTCCTGAATCGTACTGATGGCTTGCTGCATCTCGACGCACACCTGCTCGAGACCCTCGCGGATGACGAGGCAATCCGTCAGCAGCGCCCACGCATCATCAGCCGTCGCAGCACCGGAGGCCTGGGAGTTGAGCAGCCGAATGCGATCGATCGCGCTGCCGGCACCCGCCGGCTGATGCCGTGCGCCCTTCAGCCGTGCGTTCTCCTCGCGCAGCAGCATCACCTGGAGCCTCAGTTCTGACTCGTCGTCAAGCGAGCCTGGCGTGATCTCGGCATCGCTTAGCCCCCGGAATCGCTCAAAACGCCGCCGGAACTTGTCGAACGGCTGCTCCTGGCTCTCCCCGAAGGCTTCGCTCGCTCCGGAGGGCTGCTGCCCATGGAGCTCGGCCGCGGACCCTATCTGGACCACCACGTCGTCCTCTGCGGTGGACGTCCTCAGAGCGGGCGCCCCGGAGAACTCGGTAGCGGCCTCTGAGCTCAGCTTGCGTCTATGTGTCCCCATCTGTCTCCTCATTTGCGCTGCCAGGGCTCCTGCCCCGGAGCCATACGTGAGAGATTGTCAATTCCATCGGATGGAGTCCATGGGCCGGTCCGCACAAGAAACGTTCAGCGGTGAACGTCCCGGCGGCGCGAACCGCGTGCCACGAACTCTCCTCACCCCGCACGATGATCGTCACTGGATCCACATGGTCGTGGCCAGTACCCGACCTGACCGCGCCAGCCTGACGAGGAGCACTGGAAGCGTGACCAGGACCCCGACGGTTGCGCCGGCAGCCAGCGCGCCCCCGGGGGCGTGAGTGAGCGACAGCGACACAAAGGCGAGCTCTGTGGCAAGAGCCGCCGCGGCGGCCAACAGAGCCGCCCACTGCAGAGCGAACGACTCGAGCAGGCCGATCAACATGCTCACGGTGCCGACGCAGCCGAAGGCGATGAAGACGCTCACTTCATCGGTTCCGCCGAACCTGTCGCTGAGGGCGATGACGACGGCGGACAGCACCGCCGTGGCGCCGATCAACCTCGCGAGCGCGCCGACGAAGATCGCCATCGCCGGGTCGGAGAAGCCGATACCGCCGGCGCGCTTGAGCGACACCCCGCGGAGTCCTCGTGGCACGGCGTCGTAGAAGTTCCAGAGGTAGTAGCCCCCCCAATAGCTGCCGATCACCGACGGAATGAGCGCCAACGCCGGGTGGGTGCCATGGACTCCCCAGCTCAGGCTGGGATCCGCGACGAGAAGTACCCCCAGGAGTCCACCGATCAGCGCCGCCATCACCGCGCGAGCGGCGCTTCCGGCGCGAGCGTCGGTCCGCTCCCGCCGTGAGTGCACGGCCGCGATGCACATCGCCAGGGTGACCGCGGTGAGTGCGCCGAGCACCAGATACGGCTGGAGACCCTTGCTGAGGGCGATCGTGCCGACCACGAGCACACCTGCGTAGATCAATCCCCACCCGCGACGGGTCAGGACGGCCCCTCCGACCCAGATCGGAATCAGCATCGCGGCCACCGGGCCCCAGCCTGATTGGAACAGGAGAGGCACGTCGATCGCGACGAGCAGCAAGGCCCAGAACGCGAGCCCGTCCCGAGCCAGGCAGGCCAGTCCATGGGGCCGGCCCAGGTATCGACTCCTCAGTCCCCATTGGATCGCCACGGCGATCGGCAAAGCCACGCGGATGGCGTGCCCGAGCACGTCGCCTCCCAACTCACGGCTGATCGGCGCTGCCCACGCGGCGATCGAGACGATGAGCAGAACCAGGGTGACTCCCTCCGAGATCACGCTCGTGCGCTCGGAGTCGGCGAAGGGGTCGACACGGCTGAGAGCGTTGACCGGCGGACCGTCGAGTGTCACGAGATCTGAGGCTGACCTCATCGCGTCCTGGGCCGGGCGCCCCGTCCACGCCTCCAGCACGACGGTCGCCTCCAGGACATCTCGCGCCGGGCGTCCAAGCCGCGCGTCGAGTACCGATTGGGCGTAAGGGTCTCGGTGCGCACGCTGCAGCGCCCGCCCGTCGTCTGTCGGGATGCGCGACCCGATGCTGCTTGGGTGGTTCTCGTCATGCCCGCTCACGCTGGCGCCCCCTCGATCAGTCCGATCATCACGTCCTCATACGACTCCAGGCAACGAGTGAGCGTGTAGCGCCGGTGCAGGCGTTCGTGTCCTCGTCGGCCCAGAGCCCGGGCCAAGCCCGGATTGCCGAGGAGGGTGGTCACCGCGGAGGCGAGCCCATGAACATCTCCGGGAGGCGCGATCAGACCGCAGCCTTTGACGACGCCGGGAACCCCTCCCACGCTGGTCGCGACGACCGGCCGCGCCTGGCCCATCGCCTCGAGCAACGCCATGGGCATCGCCTCCGAAATGCTCGTCATCAGGACCACATCTCCGCCCCGGATGGCGCCATGTGGATCGCTGGTGTTGCCCATGAACTGGAAATGGTCGCCGAGGTCGAGCTCGGCGTGCATGCGCCGGCAGCCCTGACCGTACGCTTCCTGACCCGGGGTGACCGGCCCCCAGCACTCGAACCGGGCTTGGGGCATCCGGCGCCTCACCTCATCTGCGACGAGCATCATCGTGAGGACGTCCTTGAGCGGATCGATGCGCCCCACGGCCACGACCTTGCAGGCGTTCGGCGGCTCCGTCGGGACCCCCGGCGGCATGATGCCGTTGGGAATGACCCGGATCTTTGCGGGATCGACCCCCAAGCCACGCTCCCATTCGGCGTTGGCCTCGGTGACCGGAGCGATCACGTCCGCCGCCGCGTATGCCGCTCGCGTCAAGCCGAGGGCGACCCTCGGGGACATGTGACCCCCGCCCGCAGCTGCCGCAGAACCGCGCACCGACTCGAGATACGCCTCGCGCACATAGACGCCGTGCTCAGTGAGCAGCATTGGCGTCCCGTGCAGCGCCTTGTGGACGATCGCCGGAATCGCGGCCCATCCGGCAGCCGTGACGTGCAATAGGTCACACGGAGGCGTCGGCACCGCGGCGGTGCGAGCCACCCAGTACAGGACCTGGTAGAGCCTCGCGGCTTCGATCGCATCGTAGATCGGGGCCGGCGCGGACTGCCGGTGACTTTCCGCGAGTAGATCCTCCAGTTCTCGAAGGAACCCCTCCCAGCTCTCCCGGCTGCGAAATTCCCGGCGGATCGATTGCGGCCGTACCCGGCAGCTGACAAGGGCGACGCGCAGCTGATCAAGGTCACCCTCCCAGGGCATCAACCCTCTAAGCAGCTGCGAGGGGAGCGCCATCTCCTCCACTGCCGGCCGGCGTGAGAGCCGCCGCGGCGGGCGCTCCTCGGACCACAGCTCGACAGGTCTCAGCAACCGCGCATTCGACGGCAGGGACCAGGTCGGCCGCATGCGCTTGCCCCCGGCGATCAACGGGAGAACGTTCCAGTCGATTCTGTCAAGCCCGCCGATCAGGACGTCGCACCACGAGCTGACGCCCCCCACCGCGTACGGGTAGGTCCCCTCCGTCGTCATCAGGATCTTGTACCGCCGCCCGCTGTGGCCCCGAGCCAACGTGGACGCGGCATCATTTGGAGTAGGCGATGGCGTGTTCCCGCTGTCGCGGGTACGAGCACCCACCCGCGCGGGCGGGCTCACGTACGGTCGCAGCTCGGTGGTCACGGTTCCAATCCGTTGGTTTGCCTTTGAGGACGCCTCTCGCACCAGAGGCCATGATCCCCGCGTGAGGACATTGTCGAGGTCTACGACGACGCGCCCAATGGCCCATCTGCGGGTTCCTGCGTTCACGCGCGTGAACTAGTTCGGGAACAGCGGCCCCCTGTACGAACAACTGGTTCTGGCAGGATCAGCCGTCGAGGCCTGGTGATGAGAACTCGGCGCAATCGCCGCACAACACGCGTGCACATGCGCGTCCTGCTGCTCGGACTGACGGGGAGGGAACCCGCGTTTCCGGCTTGGGCGCAGTGGCTGACCGCCGCCGGGGTGCCGTTCGATGCGGTATCGCTCAACGATCTCGCCGGGCCGATTCAGTTCGTCGACGAGCACGGAGCCGTGCAATACCAGGGATTGATCCTCACGGAGGATGGGCTCATCGAGATCCTGCTCGAACCCCGCGAACGCGCCGCCCTGGAGCGGCTCGAGCGCCAGCATGCGCTGCGCCGGCTGACCGCCTACGCTGTGCCCGGACCGGCGCATGGGCTGACTGGGGCGCATTGGTCAGGACCACTCGAGGAGCTGGAACCGAGGCTGACCGAGAGCGGCCGGCGGGTCTTCCCCTACCTGCGTGACCGCCTTCCGGTCGATCCCGGCAGCTGGGCCCACCTGGCCTACCCGCTGGATGCTGAACGGTTCGAGACCCTGGTCGAGGGCCCTGATCAGTCTGTGCTCCTGGGGCTCCATCGTCACGACGACGGCCGCGAGGAGCTGGTTCAGACATTCAACGCCAACGCCAATCAGGCACAGGGGCAGGTCCTGCGGCAGGGGAAGTTGTCGTGGCTCACCCACGGCTCATACGTCGGCTTTGATCGCAACTACCTCTCGGTGCACATCGATGACGTTCTGCTCGCCAACTACTCGTGGAGCCTTGAGCTCCACCAATCCGACCGGCGGCCGGAACAGAGCATCAGGATGACCGAGCACGACGCGCGGTACGCCGCCGCGTGGGGACGAGACCAGCGACTGCGTCTCGATCTCGCCTGCAACGGTTCGGGCAGCAGTCTTCACAAGGCGCTCACCGGGCGCACCGAGGATCCGCTGTTGGCCGCCCTGCTCGCGGAGCGGGATGCCTTCGGGTGGCTCAACCACACGTATGAGCACTCTGACCTCGATGAGCTCGGTGAGCCTGAAATCGAAGCGGAGATCGAGCGCAATGTCAGTTGGGCCCGGGACCTGGGACTGGAAATGGAGCCTGGGGCATTGGTCACGGGCGCTCACACCGGGCTGGCGAACCTGGCGGCCACGCCTCCCCGACCCGAGAACCCGGCGCTGGCCGCAGCCCTCCGGTCGCAGGGGCTCCGGTACGTTGCCTGCGACGCATCGCGCCCGTATCCGTCGGCTGACGGTGCCGCTGCGATCCCGCCGGGTACGCCGTTCATGGTGGGACCCGCAATCGCGGTGCCTCGCTATCCAACGAGCCTGCCGCACGATGCCGCCACTCGATCCCAGGTCCTCGACCGTCTTCGTTCGGAAAACGGGCAGGTGCTGAGCGCGTTCGACGAGGTCGTGGCTGCCGAGGCGCGGACGGTGTTCAACTCTGTCGTGGGCAACGATCCACGACCGCGCTACTTCCATCAGAGCAACATGATCGGTGGACGGGATCCGATGGGCGGTGACGGCATGCCCGCTCTGATCTACAGCATCCTTAACGCTGTACTTGACCGTTACCGTTGTCACGTCGCGCCCAGCGCCTGGCTCGTGCAGCCCACGATGGGCGAGATCGGACGGTTGCTGCTCCGCCGGCAGGCCTGGCGTGCGGCCCAGGCCCGCGGCTCGATCCGATCCTTCACGGACCGCACGCACCTGACGTTCATCAACAATGGCGGTGTGCCGGTCGAAATGCCGATTACCGGCGCGACCGTTGGCGCGGACTACGCCGGGCAGAAGTCCGGCTGGGTGCGGCTGATGCCCGGCGGGACGGTCCTCGAACGCCAGACGAAGATCGAGGAGCCCCGCAGCCTTGGCGCCGCGGGCACACCGAGCCCTGCACGTGGGCTGATGCCCGGCGCGACGCGCCGCTAGCGTGGCGCGTGGCGCGTGGCGCTCAGAGCATCAGGCCTAGGAGATCACGATGCCCGAGCCGTTCGAGCTCTCGCATCGGTCCAGCATCGCGAGCATGCCACTGCGGTCAGGCGCTCCCAGTTTCCGCACGAGCGACGAGACATGCCGGCGGACGGTGACCTCGGTGATGCCCAGATGACCCGCCACCTCGGCCGTGCGCTCTCGCTTTCGAAGGCACTCGAGCACCTCGAACTCGCGAGCCGTCAACTCCACGTCGTGGCCCGGCTCGAGCTCCACCCGCCGCCGGTGTCCGCGCTCGCGGAACTCACGGACGAGATGGATGGTGAGATCGCGCGGGAGCGCCGCCTCGCCCTGCGCCACGCCGCGAATCGCATAGGGCAGGCGAGCCGCCGAGGTTGTCATCGGCAGATAGCCGTCGGCGCCGGCACGAAGCGCGCCGAACAACTCCTCACTACGCCCCACCGCGGTCAGCATGATGATCTTCGTGTCCGGGAGGCTCAGCTTGATCACCTGGGCGGCGCGCAGCGCGTTGCCTGG
Source organism: uncultured Actinomycetota bacterium (assembly GCA_963758035.1). Classification (GTDB taxonomy): domain Bacteria; phylum Actinomycetota; class Thermoleophilia; order Solirubrobacterales; family Solirubrobacteraceae; genus Palsa-465. Next base: position 28,218 of record CAVWTW010000006.1, on the reverse strand, counting down.
AAGGCCCGTCCCCAGCAGACAGACGTCAGGACGTTGCTTCAGGCAGCACTCCACCGCCTCGGCGGCGGTTGACGCCTCGGCCACCACCCGGAGCCCATGCGGCTCCACGGCACTCTTGATCCCCACACGCGTGGCGAATTGCTCGTCACCGACGACGAGCGTCAGCTCCGGCCCAACAGATTCGTCGGACGCTTCCACGGCCCCCACGTTCCTTCCGACTTCTGGTTTACCAGCCCTAACGGACTGCATGATCCCCCTCGGCCTCAGACCGAGCGTCAACGGAGCGTAACACCGCCGGCCGTCCGCCGAAAGGGATGGTCGGACGCGTTCAACGTTCATGAATGAACGCAGGACGACCGGGCAAGCCCATTGGCGTCGTCGCCCCTGGCGGACACACTGGCGACAGAGTTGGGGCAGTTCACACCAGGGGCAATGCGGCGCGAGGACATTTGTGTGTCTCGGGCCACCCACGACGATAGGACGGATATTCACGATGAGACGACTTCTACGTCCTCTGATCGCAGCGCTCGCCGCCGTGGCTGGCCTGTTCGCAATCATGGCAACCACCGGAGCCTTCGGCGGCTCGGACGGCGGGGTGGCATCTGCCGCCTCGCCTGCACAGCAGATCGGGATGCGCGTGCTGCTGATCACCGACAGCAATAGTGACTCGACTGCGAGCGGTATCGCCTACAACGACTGGGTCAACACCCTCAAGCGCGAGGGCGTCCCGTATGACACCGTCGTGACCAACGACGCCAGCGTGGGCAGCGTCCCGCTGCCGACGCTGTCGAGCACCGCGTCCGACGGCACCCAGGTCGCCAACTACGAGGGCGTCATCGTGGCGACGTCGGGCACGGTGGGTATGAGCACCGCCCAGTGGACGACCCTGCAGACCTTCGAGCAGCAGTTCTCGGTTCGCCAGCTCACGGCCTATGCCGTGCCGAGCAGCGACTACGGTCTGGCCACCGCCAGCACCGTCGGCAGCTTCTCGGGCTCGCCTTCGCCGGTCCTGACGTCGGACGGCGCGACCGTGTTTCCGTATCTGAGCAAGGTGGACTTCGATCCGGGCACCTTTGGATACGAGGGCGCTCCCGCGGCCGGCGCCAACGTTAAGTCGCTGATCACGGGCCCGACCATCGCCGGCCTCGGCACGAGCACCTTGCTCGGGATCTACACGACGCCGGACGGTCGCCAGACGATGTTCCAGACCTTCAACGAGAACCAGTTCATGCTCCAGAGCGAACTCCTGCGTCACGGCGAGTTGGACTGGCTCGGGCGCGACACCTACTTCGGCGACCAGCGCAACTACCTCGAGACCAACATCGACGACAACTTCCTGTCCGACGATGCCTGGAGCGTCGCCGGCAACGCCGATACCGCGCCGCACTCGACCGACTTCAACCCGGCCGACGCTCTCCGTGAGATTCCTGCGGACGTTACGCAGGCGGCAACCTGGTCCAAGGCCAACAACTTCCGGATCGACATGCTGTTCAACGGCGGCGGCAGCGTCGCGGTGGCAGACGGCGACAGCCTCGTCGGCGCCGGCGACGGCGGCAGCGGAGGCACCGGGAGCACCGGAGGCACCGGGGGCACCGTGACGGGTGTGGATCCGCTCCTGGGGGCCTTCACGGCAACGGACCCGTCGACCGGAAAGCCGTACACCGGCGACTTCGGCTGGATCAGTCATACCTGGGATCACCCCAACATCGATGAGGGCTGCGCCACGCAGAACTACATCGAGGCGGAGCTCAATCAGAACACCGCGTGGGGCACCAAGGCCGTGTCGAGCACCGCCGGCAATCCGACCAACGGTGGCCTCGGGCTCACCTCCAGCACGGACCCGACTGCGGCGCTTGGCACCGACAACCCGCAGGTGGTCGTCACCGGCGAGCATTCCGGCCTGGCCAACCTGCTGCCGGGGAACCCCGGGCAGGTCGATCCGCCGGCGCTCGACGACGCAACACCCGCTGCGGATGCGACGAGCACGCTGCCCGCGGGTGACTACGTCTACGCGGTGAGCGATCAGTTCAACACGGCGGGCCCGGGGGCGACCCCTGTGGCCGGCACCGGTGAGTCCGCGGCGTCGATCTCGTCGCCGGTCACCGTGGCGGCGGGACAGTCCGTCGGCCTGACGTGGGGTGCGGTCTGCCACGCCGCCGGCTACATCGTCTATCGCGCGCCGTACACCGCCCCGGTCGCACCGGCAACAACCGGCACGATCGGCGCGTGGTCGACGCTCGGCACAGTGGCGGCCAACACCACCACGGACTTCACCAACCCGACGGGTAACTCGACCACCAGCACCACCGGTGGCGGCGCGATCCAGAAGACGTTCACCGATACCGGCGCAGCCGGAACTCTGACCACGTTCTCAGGCCCCCCGACAGCGACGAGCAAGCCCGCCAGCGAGGGCACCGCTGTCGAGAGTCCGTACGAGCAGAACCCGATGTTGGACGCGGCGTTTGCGGCCACCACCGGCGGCGGCATCAAGTACTTCGGCGCTGACGCCTCCAAGCCCTACCCGACGCCGGCCGACGGGTCCTTCGGCACCGGTGACTACACCGGCGCACAGGTTCCCGCCGGCGGGACGTTCCAGGACGCGGGCGGCACCGGCATCCCGCGGTATCCGACGAACATCTACTACAACGTGTCGAGCAACGCCCAGGAGGTCGACGAGTACCAGACGCTGTATGACGAGCCGACCTGCGTCCCAATCGCCGGGGTGACGACGTGCAACCCGGCGGGCACGCAGTTCTCGATCAGCCAGATCGTCGCCAGTGTCGACCAGGGGATGTTCGCCCACATGATGGGCAACGATCCCAGGCCGCACTACTTCCACCAGACGAACCTGATGTCTCAGACCAACGGCGGCGTCAATGGGAGCGGTGACGGACTGTTCTACGAGACGATGAATCCGCTACTGGCGCAATACGGCCAGTACTTCAACAGCACCGCCCCGATCGAACAGCTCACCATGGCCCAGATCGGGACTCTGCTGACCAACCAGGCCAATTGGGCGAACGTCAATGGCGCAAAGCTGACGGGCTCAATCGAGGGCAACGTCGTCACCGTCACGAACTCGACGGGCGGACAGGTCTGGCTCCCGCTGACGGGTACCACCGGTGGTACGGCCTATGCGGGGACTCACTCCTACTGGGTTCTGGTCCCCGCGGGCACGACCACGTTCACGGCACTGGCCACCTGGCCCGCGCCGCCGACCACGCCTGTGGTCGTGACTCCGCCGACAGGGCCCTCGCCCATCAACGGCGGCCACCTGCCCGGTCCGCCGCCGGCGCCGAAGCAGCCGGCGCCGATCGGCGCTGCCCCCAAGCCGGCTGCCGCCGTCACCTACTTCGCGGTCCAAGCGGCCCCGAAGACGGTCAAGGTCAGCCACGGCAAGGTGACCGTGTCCCTCAACTGCAAGGCCTCGAAGGGCCGCACAGTCAAGGGCAAGACCTGCGCCGGCACGTTCACGCTGACGGTCGCAGGCCGCAAGGTCGGCCACTCCTTCCGGTTCAAGTCGGGGAAGGTGAGCCGGATCACGGTCAAGCTGCCCAAGCGCTCGATGAGTGCGGTCACGGCCGCCGCTCATCACAAGCCGAAGGCACGGAAGACGGCCGGCAAGCTGGTGATCACCACCAAGCTCACGCGCAAGTCCTCTCACAGCGTCAAGGGGACGCTCACGATCAAGGGTTGACCCGGACACGGCGGGCGCACTCAAGCGACAGAGTGCGCCCGCCAACCAGGTAGGAGCGACCACATGAAGTTCAGAACACCATCCCGTCTCGCCGTTCGGCATCTCATGAGCCTCGTTAGGGCAGCAAGCAGTCCGCTGAGGAAAGGCTTCGTGATCGGCGTCGCCGGCTGCCTGCTGATTGTCGGGGTCGCGCTCGCCGTGCCCCCTGTCAACTCCAACCCGCCGACCCTGCCGACCATCGCCGGGACGGCTCAAGAGGGGCAGACCCTCACCCTCACACAGGCAGGGTGGGACGGCACTCAGACGTCGGTGACGGATCAATGGCAGCGGTGCGACACCGGCGGCGGGAGTTGTTCCGACATCAGCGGCCAGACCGGAAGCAGCTATCAGTTGGGCAGCGCTGATGTCGGACACACCATTGAGGTGCTGGAGACCGCGAGCAACGCGGACGGACCGACACCCATATCGTCGCAACCGACAGCCACCGTCGCGCCCCTTTCGCCGCCGACCGGCGGCCACCCGAGCCTTGGGGGCACCGCGCAGCAGGGCCAGACGCTCACCCTCAGTCAGGGCGCCTGGACGAATAGCCCAACCCTTACGGACCAGTGGGAGCAGTGCGATACGTCCGGCGCGAACTGCACCTCGATCGGGGGTCAAACGGGATCGAGTTATGTTGTCGCCGCCGGCGACGTGGGACACACCATCGAGGTGGTGGAGACCGCAACCAATGACGGTGGCACCGCCACGGCCACGGCCGGGCCGACCGCCACGGTCACCGCACTCGCCCCGACGGTGAACAATGCTCCAACGCTCGCGGGCACCGCCCAGCAGGGCCAGACCCTGACCCTGACCCAAGGCACTTGGAACAACACGCCCACGTCCGTGACAAATCAGTGGGAGCAATGCTCCACGACCGGCACGGCGTGCACGGCCATCGCCGGGCAGACTGGGACGACGTACGTCATCGCCGTCGCGGACGTCGGACACACGATTGAGGTGCTGGAAACCGCGAGTAACACCGGCGGGACCGCAACGGCCACGGCGGGGCCGACCGCCACGGTCACCGCACTCGCCCCCACGGTGATCACGGCCCCAACGATCGCCGGCACCGCCCAGGAGGGCCAGACGCTGACGCTGACCCAAGGCACGTGGAACAACACCCCCACGTCCGTGACAGACCAATGGGAGCGGTGCGACACAAGCGGCGCCAACTGCGCCGCCATCGCAGGCCAGACCGGTCTGACATACGTGGTCGGTGCGGCGGACGCAGCCCACACACTGGAGGTGCTGGAAACGGCCACCAACACCGGCGGAACAGCCACGTCGCCGTCGAGTCATACCGCGACAATCGTGGCGCCACCGACCCCTATCACCGCCCCCCTGCTCTCTGGAAACGCGATTCAAAATCAGACGCTGACCGACCACCACGGAAATTGGACCGGTAGTCCCACCTCCTACACCTACACGTGGACTCGCTGCGACAGCAACGGCCTCAGTTGCGTGGCGATCGCCGGCGCGACGGGACAGACCTACACGCTCACCGAGGCAGATGTCGGAGGGACGATCTATGTGACCGAGGTCGGCGCGAACGCGGGAGGCAACGGCCCAGGGGACAGTTCTGCGCTTACCGCCGTCGTCACCACGCCGAGTCTCACCGTCCCCGTTCCAGTCAACACCGCGCTCCCGACAGTCGGCGGAACCCCGCAACAGGGCGCAACGCTCATCGCATCCAACGGTGCCTGGGAGTTCAACCCTAATGCGTATCAGTATCAGTGGTTCCGCTGTCGCGCCGGAAGCTGCACCGCCGTTCCGGGTGCGACCGCGCAGACGTACACCCTAGGTCCCGGTGACGTGGGATACGCCCTTGAAGCGCAGGAGTCGGCCGTCAACACTGGCGGCACCGGCGGCCCGGTGACGTCGGGCGCCACCTCGGTGGTCACGGCGACGAGCTCCACCGCTCTCGTGGCGCCCCAGACCTCGGTGACCAATCAGCAGGTGTTGCTCATCGCGACCGTCACTTCGAGTTCCGGCAACGCGTCGGTCTCAGGGTCGGTCAGCTTCCGCACCGCCTCCGGCCCGATCACCGGCTGCGGGGCGGTTTCAGCGAAGGCGAGCGGTCAGAGCGCCACGGTGACGTGCCCGACGAGCTTTGCCACCGGCACCACCCAGGCGACGGCGGTCTTCTCCGCCGCCGGCGGCTCACTTCTGGGCGGGTCCAGCAGTCAGGCGTCGACGATCGCGGTTGGAAGGGCCCCAACGGCGACCCATCTCACAGCGCCCGGGCAGGCGGCGCGGCGGTCCAACATCAAGTACACGGCGTCGGTGGCGCCCAGGTCGACACCGGCGCGTCCGGTTCAGGTGTCGGGTACGGTGACATTCATGGATCGCGGCAAGACCATCCGCGGCTGCTCTGGCCGGCGGCTTGTGAAGAGCAGCGCGAGCTGTCAGGTCCGGTACACCGGACTGGGAGCGCATCGGATCACGGCACGGTATAGCGGCAATGCCGACTTCGGCGCCTCGACCTCGGCGGTCGGGAAGGTCGCGATCGGCAGGCTGAGCCCGAACTACGTCACCTCCGTGATGCAGTGGTACGTCCACTACTCGCCCACTCATACGAACTTCACGTCATGGCTCGCGTACGGAGTCCCCACGGGAAGCAGCTTCTATTTCACGTGCCACGGCCAGGGATGCCCGTTCGCGACACATACGCTTGCCGTCGCCAACAGCGCGCGCTGCACCACGAAGGGCAAGAGCAAGTGCCCAACCAGCCGCACGATCAACCTGGAGCCGGTCTTCGGAAGCGCGCGCCTCGCCGTCGGGACCACCGTGACCGTCTCGATCCTGCGCTGCGGGTGGTACGGCAAGCACTACACGCTCAAGATCCGATCGCGGCATGCCCCGTCGTCGGCCATCGCCACTCTCCCAATCGGGGTCACGCGGCCGGGCATCAGATGCTGAGGCTGCCACTGCGGGGCGGCCCGCTGCTGACCGTCGTCGCGCTCGTGGCGCTTGCCGGGTCCGGAGGTGAGGCACAGGCGGCCGGTCCGCCTTCGGGACTTCCGGGCCCGCCACCGGGCGTGCGCACGGGCCTCCCACTTCCACCCCCGCCCGGACAGGCTCCGCCGCCACAGACCAGCCTGCCCGCCGTCAGCATCACGGGGGCCCCCTACGGGCCGGGCCTTCTCTCGGGATACAGCGCGATCAGCGGCACCAAGCTGCCGGTGACGATCGCCTGTCAGGCCAACGGAAAGGCGCAACTGCGCGCCGGCTCGGTCTCGGTCAAGACCAGCTACCGATGCTCACGGAGCCGCAGCACGATTCGATTCGCGCTCACACGGTCTCAGGCTCACGGGATCGCGACCAGCAGCGGCCTGGTCGGTGCGCTGACGCTGAGCCAGGGGGCGCAGACGGTTCACCTCTCCCTGTCGTTGGGCCGTAGCGCTCCGGCCCCTGCCTTCTGGACCAGCGCGTTCGGGCTCGGTTGCACGGCCGGTGGCCCTCAGAGTGCGCAGTTGGTGGCGCCCAACTTCACCTCCACCGCCGCTCCCACCACGATCGACGTGCGCCCGTGGCTCGCCTGGTACACCTCCGCCACGGGCTGGCAATGGCTCGGTGCCCGCGGCGCTGACTCCAGCAGTTGGTATCGGTGGACGGCGACGCCGACGGGTGTCGCCGAGTGGCAGCAGCCGACCGGGATCGTCCCGTGGATGTGGGGGCCGATCGGAATCGCCCCGGGTCACGGGACGTATCTGATCGCGGTGCTGGAGGCGGTCTATTGGTACAGCCATCCCACGACCGTCTGGGAGTATGCGCGGTCAGAGCCGAGTTCCACGACAGTGACGACCTACTGTGCCTATCCATAAGCTCATCGCGCGTGTATGGCGCCGTGGACGGTCAGGATTTTTCCTGATTGCGCTCCTTGCCGGGCTACTCGCGGCCTCCGGCAGCGCCTTCGCGGCCTCATCTCCCGCCGGGCCGCCCTCGCTTCCAGGGCCGCCGCCCGGTGCCGGAGTGGGCTTTCCCCCGGCCCCGGCGCCGGGCGTTTCCCCACCCGCAGAGCCGGTGGGTCCGCCGTCCGCGATCCCTAGCACCGTGTCGGGTCCGGGTCCGGTTGGCGGCAACCCGCGGCTCCGTGGTCGCAAGTTGACCCTCTCACTCGCATGTCGCACCAACGGCAGGGCCAGCCTGTCGGTGACCTCGATTCGTAAGGCTCCGCTCGCCCGCGGCCGGTACACCTGTAGCAAAGGGCGCGCCAGCCTGTCACTCACGCTGCCGGCCGCCTATGCGCACCGCTTCGGTTCGCCCGTGATCGGATCGTTGACGCTCGGCGCCGGCCAGTCGTTCTCCGTGACGCTTTCGAGTAAGACAGCCCCGGACAGGTTCTGGTCAGACGGCGGGTTGCAGTGCAACCTGTTCGGGACCGATCAGCCCTACCTGGTGGCGCCCAACTTCCGCGTCATGCCCGCGGCCATGATCGACGTGCGCCCGTGGGTGGCGTTCTACACCGCCGCCAATGGATGGCGCTGGCTGGGCACCGCCGGGCTCAACAAGAGCGCGTGGTACCAATGGACCGCGGGGCCGAGCGGCGTCAGCTCATGGCTCACGCCGACGGGTGCGCTCAACCCGTGGACGTGGGCGCCGATCACCGTTCGTGCCGGACACGGGACGTATGCGGTGAGCGTGTTCGAGGTGGAATACCTGTACTTCCACCCTACGTATGCGTGGGAGTACGCCCGCTCCCAGACCGCAACCGGTCCGACGACGACCTACTGCTCGTTCCCGTAGCCGACGGCGCGCCCCACGAACCTGCGCAGCGCGTCCACGATCTCATCGGCGTCCGGTCCGCCGCCGGCGAGCGGTGACAACGGACCGACGAGCGCCTCGCCGCAGCCGCCGACCAGCGCGGCCGCCGTGAATTGAGGATTCTGCTCGGGGAGTTCACCGGCGGCGATGCCAGCGGTGAGATCGGCAGCGATCAGCTTCGCGTACCGCGCCCGGTAGGCGAGTCGTTCTACGTCGACGCGCGGATCGACCGGCTCGGCGATGAGCGCCCACGCCAGCCGTGGGTTGCGCAGCGCTCGTCGGGCAAAGGTGGCGAGCACGGTCTCGAGGCGCTCGCGCGCCGTCGCCCCCTCCGGCAGTTGCGCGGCGGCGGCCCGCATGGCTCGCTCCTCGCGCTCGCACACCGAGCGAAACACCTCCACGAACAGCTCCTCCTTGGAGGAGAAATGACGGTAGAGGGTCCCGGCGGCGACTCCGGCGCGGTCGGCGATCGCCAGCACCGACGCAATGCCGTAGCCACCCTCCTCGATCAGCTCGCGCGCGGCGGAGAGGAGGCGCTCGCGGGTGCCGGCGGCCACGGTACCCATCTCAGCTCACCCCTTGAATGTCGACGGGCCGAGGTCGCCGAAGCCCTCATCGCGCTCGCGGACGGCCGCCCGAAAGCCCTCGCGGGCGGCGCGGCCCTGAAACGCGAATCCCTCCGGCGTGTGGCGGGCCACGCCGTCGAACACCGTCCCCAGCACCTGAGCGGTGTGGAGGCCCTGGGCGTAGAGCGACTGGTTGACCAGCAACTTCATCATCCGCAGCTGATTGACGGGCATCCGTGCGATCCGCGCACCAGAGCCTCGGTGCGCTCTTCAAGCCGCGATGCCTCGGGGGCCTCGATGGCCAACCCCCACTCGAGCGCTTCGGCGCCCGACAGCGAGTCGCCGGTGAAGAGCAGGCGCTTGGCGCGCTGGGGCCCGAGCCGGTAGGCCCACATCGACGTCGTGGGCGAACCCCACACGCGCGCCGGCGGGTAGCCGATCTTGGCGTCGGCGGCGATGACCAGAAGGTCTGCGCACAGCGCCAGGTCCGTCCCGCCGGCCACGCAGAAGCCGTGGACCTTGCACACCACCGGCTTGCCGCAGTCAAACAGGGACATGAAGGCGCGGACGTTGCGGCTCATCATCGCGTAGTCCACCGTGGGGTCCCACACACCGGCCGGGTCATGGTTGGCCCGCATCACCTCGGGATCGAGGGGCGAGCCCGGCGGGGAGCCGGTCCCGCCCACCCCAGCGCTCGCCCCACCGCCCATGCCGACGTCGTCATCCTCGAGCCGACCCTGGCCCTCGGCACTCTGCACCAGGTCATAGCCGCCGCAGAAGCCCTTGCCGTTGCCCGACAGCAGCAGCACGGACACGTCAGGGTCCAGGTCGGCGCGCTCGACGGCCTGCTCGAGCCCGGTGAGCAGTGCGCGGTTGATGCCGTTGCCGCGCTCCGGGCGGTTGAGCGTGATTCGGGCCACCCGGTCGGCCACCGCGTACTGCACTTCGGTCATGCCGGCAGCGCGCGCTCGATGATCGCCCCGGCCTCCACCCCCGCCGGCAGCGTCCCGTAGACGCGGCCGCGATCGCCCTCCAGCCGCCCGGCGCAGAAGGCATCGGCGACGGCGGGCGGGGCGTGGCGGACCAGCAGCGAGGCCTGCAGTGCGACGGCGAGATCCTCCACCAGACGGCGGGCGCTGAACTGGCCGTCGTAGAGGCGCTCCTCGGGGCTGGCGCCGTCGGTGCCACCAACAGTCTCCTCAACGCGCGCGCGCACGCGCGCGAGGTGCGCGTCGAGTCGTGGCTCAGCCCCTGTGGCCAGCTCGCACTCGCCCAGGAAGGCGGGCAGGCCCTCGGGCTCCTTGACGATGGCGCGCAGCACATCGAGCGCGGCAACGTTGCCCGATCCTTCCCAGATCGAGTTCAGCGGCGCGTCGCGATACAGCAGCGGCATCCCGGAGTCCTCCACGAACCCATTGCCGCCCAGGCACTCGAGCGCCTCGGCGGCGTGGGCGGGGCCGCGCTTGGAGACCCAGTACTTGCACACCGCGGTGGCAAACCGGCGAAACGCGCCCTCAGAGGGCTCGTCATAGGCCCGCGCGACGCGCATCGCGGTCGCCGTCGCCGCCTCGGACTCGATGGCCAGATCGGCCAGGACGTTGCGCATCGCGGGCTGGTCGACCAGGCGCGCGCCGAATGCGGAGCGGTGGCGCGCATGGTGGATGGCCTCCAGCGTGCCACGGCGCAGCCCCGTGGTGGAGCCCAGCAGGCAGTCCAGGCGGGTGTGGTTGACCATGCGGATGATCGCCGGCACGCCGCGTCCCTCCTCGCCCACGAGCCGTCCCAAGGCGCCACGGAATTCCACCTCCGACGACGGCAGCGAGCGTGTGCCCAGCTTGTCCTTGAGCCGCTGAAACTCCATACCCGGGCCGCGCTCGACCAGAAAGCACGAGAGACCGCCGCGCGCCTGGGCGAGCACGAGGAACACGTCGCACGGCGGATAGGAGCAGAACCACTTGTGACCGTGGAGCTCGTAGACGCCGTCGCCGACGGGCTCGGCACGGGTGATGTTGGCGCGGACGTCGGATCCGCCCTGGCGCTCGGTCATGGCCATCCCGGCCAGCGCGCCGCGCTCGTAGTCGGGCAGGGTCAATCGCGGCTCCCACTCGGCGGCCAGAGCCGGAGCGCCGTCGCGCAGCGCCGGCACGGCCGCATAGGTCATCGAGACCGGGCACATGACGCCGTCGTTGGCGTTGCTCCACAGCATGAATAGCGCCCCGCGGACGACGTGGGCGCCGGGTTGGGGCTCGCGCCAGGGCAGGCTGTGGATGCCGCGCGCCACCGCGCCCTCGAGCAGCCAGTGCCACGACGGATCCAGCTCGACGGCGTCGATCCGATTGCCGTAGCGGTCGTGGGTGGTCAGGCGTGGCTCGTTGCGCTCGGCGTGGCGGGAGTGCTCACGGGCCTCCACGCTGCCGGCCACCGCACCGGTCTCACGGGCCCGGTCGGCGCCCCAGCCCCCGCCTTCGCGTTCGAGCGCCTCATGCAGCGCCGCGTCCAGCGTGAACAGGTTGGCGGGCTCCAGGGGCGGCGCCTGATTGAGCACCTCGCGCGCGGGGTCGGTGATCTCGATCGTGGCCATGTGATCTCCCTTGCTCCGGATGCGCAGCGTGAATCGTGATTCACCAGGGTAGTGAATCCCAATTCACATGGCAAGGGACCGGGCGCAAGCCCGGGCGGCGAGGGCGCCCACGGCGATAACCCTATGCCGCGGCCGCGGCGTTGGCCATCGTGCACTCGGCCACGCGGTCGGTGGCGTCGTGGGTCCCCGCCAGCAGGCGCCGCGAGAGCTGGGCGCGCCGGAAGTACAGGGGCGCGTCGTGCTCCCAGGTAGCGCCGATCCCGCCGTGAACGTTGATCATGGTCCGGGCGGCGAAGTCCAGCGCGCCGCCGGCGGCGCTCCGGGCGGCGCTGGCGGCCAGCGGGAACTCCTCAGGCCGCGCCCGGCGGGCCCAGCCCGCGTAGTACTCCAGGCCGCGGGCGTTCTCGAGCCGGCGCAGGACCTCGGTGAGCTCGTGCTTGATCGCCTGATAAGAGCCGATCGCCCGGCCGAAGGTGAAGCGCTCCTTGGCGTACGCGACGCTGACGTCCAGGCACGTCTGTACCGCGCCGATCGACTCGGCGGCGATGAGCGCGTGGGCGAGGTACCAGGCATCGGCGGCCACGTCGGCGTCGACGGCCAGCCGCCGCCCCCGAGCCGCGGTGAGGGTCACATGGCCCAGCGAGCGGGTGGCGTCATAGCGGACCACCGACTCCACGGCCACCCCTTCGGCGCCGGACTCGACGGCCACCGCCACGGGTTGTCCGCCGCCGTCGACGCCCACCACCACCAGCAGGTCGGCGCCGGGCGCGTCGGGCACCCAGGCCACGGCCCCGTCGACCGTGAGCTCGTCGCCGTCGCCGCTGACACGCGGCGCACCAGCGCGGGCAAAGCCCGACAGCGGCTCGACCGACCAGCCGTCCTCGAGCTCTCCCGGAGGGCGCGCCGGGACGTACACGGGTCGCAGTTCGCCGGCGGCGACCGCCTCGAGCGTCGCGTCAGCGGCGGCGTTGAGGATCGCGGTGGCGGGCAGCAGGCCCAGCAGCGGCACGGCGGCGAGCACGCGGCCGCACTCCTCGGCCACCAGCAGCGCGTCAAAGCCGCCCAGGCCGGCGCCCCCGCGCTCCTCGTCGATGAGAACGCCGGGCCAGCCGGCCTCCACGGCCATGGGCCAGAGGTCGGGCAGCGCGGTGGGGTCCTCGAGGGCCGCGCGCGCGGCCTCGACCGTTTTGACACGGGCCAGCGAGCCACGGGCGGCCTCGCGCAGCAGCATCTGCTCGTCGGTGAGAGCGAAGTTCATGACGTCACCGCCTGCTTCTCGATCGCACGCAGCTCCGAGAAGGGCACGCCCTTGTCCAGCCTCGGTTCCGGTGGCAGCCCGAGCACGCGCTCACCGATCGTGTTGCGTAGCACCTGTTCGGTGCCCCCGGCCGACTTCAGACCGGGCAGGAAGGAGATGAGATAGCTCCACTCGCTGTCGGCGCCGAGCGCGTCGGGGCCGACGATGTCCGCCCCAAGATCGGTGGCGGCGATCGCGGCGTTGACCATCGTCACCTTGGCCAGACCGGCCTCGGGCCCGGGGATCTGTCCTCGTGCCAGCGCGGTGAGGGCCCGGTAGCCGTTGTAGCGCACGGCCAGCAGCTCGGTGATGACCTCCCCCAAGCGCCGGCGCGCATCCGGGTCGTGGCGAGCCGCCGTGTCGGCCGCCAGCGTCTGGGCCAGGCGCGTCGGCGAACCGAAGCCCTCGGAACCGAAGCCGATGGTCAGCCGCTCGTACATGAGCACCGTCAGGGCGGTGCCCCACCCGTTGCCGACGCCGCCCACCACCGCGTCGGCGTCAAGGCGGACGTCGTCGAAGAAGACCTCGTTGAACTCGGCCTCGCCGGAGATCTGGCGCAGGCCCCGAACGGTGACCCCCGGCGAATCCATCGGCACGATGAACATCGTCAGGCCCTTGTGCTTGGGCACATCGGCGTCGGTCCGCGCCAGCAGCAGGCCAAACGATGCGAACTGGGCGTTGGTGGTCCACACCTTCTGGCCGTTGAGCGTCCAGCTCCCATCATCGCCCTGGCGGGCGCGGGTCTGCACCGCGGCCAGGTCAGAGCCGGCGTTGGGTTCAGAGAACATCTGACACCACACCTCGTCCCCGTGCAGCATCGGGCCGAGGTGGCGGCCCTTCTGCTCCTCGGACCCGTGAGCGATCAGGCAAGGCCCCAGCATGCCGATGCCGATCACGTCGAGGATCCCGGGTACCTCGGCTCGCGAGATCTCCTGGTTGACCGTCACCTGCTCGATGGGACCGAGACCGCGGCCGCCGAACTCCTTGGGCCACGTAACCGCGGCCAGACCGGCCTCGGCGAGCTTGCGCTGCCAGGCGCGCCGGGCGTCGATGTAGGTAGGGTCCTCGTTGGAGCCCGAGCGGGCCGGCGCCTCGCCGCGGTGGGCCTCCAGCCAGGCCCGAGCGTGGGCTCGATACTCGGCCTGGTCCGGGGTGTCATTCAGGTCCACGTCATCTCCTCGGTTGCGTGCTCTTCGGCGGACAGCTTATTGGGCGCCCAGGCTCGGTCACCCCGCCGCGCAGCGGTCAAGACCGTGACGCTGAGGAAGAAAGCACGAGCCCCGCAAGCGGGTGGCCGGCCCCGCCGTTTGTATGACAATGCGAACCAAGGGTGTGGTTGTGCTCGCCCCGGCACTGATGCCGATGGGCGACGTTGGACGGCGAGCGATTGAACGGGTCGCCAACCGTCCGATCGTCTGCCACGCCCTTGAGACGCTGGCGGCCATTGGTGTCGCCGAGATCGCGGTGGTCGCCCCGCCACTGACGATAGGGGCGGTCCGCCCGTGTCTGGAGCGAGAGTCCACGGCTGCAGCAAAGCTGCGGTTCTTGCCCCAGACCGGCCGCCCCGACCTGCTTGGGGCGTTGAGCGCCGCCGCTGCGTTCGTCGGCGAGGACGCAGCGGTCGTGCACCCTGGCGACGGTTTGCTCGGGGACGGCGCCGACGACCTCGCCGCGCTGCTGGACACCGATTTCCCGGACCTCATGCTCCTGCTGCACCGGAGCCCCGACCCACGTGAGGGCCTCAGCCCCGCCACCGAGCGGCTGCTACGCATCGCCGAGCTCGGCGGGACCGCTCCCCCGCGTCTGGCGCTGACCGGGGTGAGCCTGTTCGCACCGGGCGCGCTGCACGCCACGGTCGCTGCCGCCGCCGGGACGGCGCCGGAGCCGGACCTGGTCACGATCGCCGAGGCGCTGGCCAGTGCCGGCGGGCGGGTTGAGCCCTCGATCGTGCGCGAGTGGCATCGCTACGACGGAGACCCGCGCGATCTGCTCGAGCTCAACCGGATCGTGCTTGACCGCCAGGCGGCCCGTTGGGAACCGCGCGACCACGCCGGCAACCGCGTCGAAGGGCGAGTGGTCATCGACCCGTCCGCCGACGTCACCGACAGCATCATCCTGGGGCCGTGCATCATCGGCGCGGGCGCGCGGGTGGCCAACTCCTACATCGGCCCGTACACGTCGATCGGTGCCGGCGCCGAGATCGAGGGTGCCGAGATCGTGCGCTCGATCGTCGCCGAGACGGTGCGCATCCTGCACGTCAGCGGAAGGATCGAGGGCAGCACGATCGGGCGCGGGGCCAATATCTTCCGCGACTTCGGCCTGCCGCGAGCGATGCGGCTGCACGTCGGCGAGGACGCCGCCGTCGCGCTCAACTAGCTAGTTGGGGGGCGGTGACCCGGAGCGTCATGCTCCGGGCACCCCTGCGATGACTCAGACCCGCGCGGCTGTCGACGCGCAGGCGGTCGTCGGCGCGCACGCGACGTCGACCAGCTCGCGCCGCATCGCCTTGCGGGCGCGGTGGTGCAGGCCGTGAATCGACGCCTCGGTCCGGCCCATCCGATCGGCGATCTCACCCGGCGTCAGGCCGACGAGATGGCGCAACACGACGACCTCGCGCTGCTCCTCGGGCAGCGCGCCGAGCGCCTGCTCGAGCCCCCAGCGGCGGTCGCGGCCCGAGTCGTCGGCCTCGAACGTGGGCTCGTAGACCTCTTCGCATGGCACCATCCGGCGCTGGCGCAGATGGTCAAGCGCGACATTGCGCGCGACCCGCAGCAGCCACGAGGCGAACGGAACCTCGCGCGCCTGGTACTTGTGGATCACCGACATGAGCTTGAGGAACACGTGCTGCGTGACGTCCTCGGCCTCATGGGAGTCGCGGACGAAGCTCAGGACGTAGCCATAGACGTTGTCCTTGTACTGGACGTACAGGAAGCGGATCGCTTCGCTGTCGCCGGCCTGCGCCCGCGCGACGGCAGCGGTAACCCGACGATCCCGGCCCGGCTGATCCTGTAGAGCGCTGACGCGGAACCCGCAGGTTCCCGGCTCATCCGACACCAACGGTGTGTACTTCGTGGCTGCGGACTGCATAGCTGTGGCTTGCACGCATCACGCGCCCGTGCGTGACGCTGCGTTGCCCACCCCCTTTATGTGACGGCTACCGGCCGTCGCTCTGGTATTTGCCCCAACATCCGTCCAATCCAACGGACGCTATTAAAGCTACCTACATCACACGGTTCTTGCACTAGGGCCCCCCCTAGTATTTGCAAGATTCCGTTTGAAAACCGCGGAAGTCGGCTAGTGCGGCGGCGTTATGCCCGCAAATATCTATGATCGTGACGGACCGTAATGTGCCACCCGCCGCTTCTTTCCCCCCCTAGCACCCCCTAGTATGGTGCCTAAACGGGGCTGCGAGCCCGGATCGAACGTCCAGTGATCGGCGTCAGGCCGGGCAGCACGGCTTAGGAAGCATGACATCAGACGAAGAGCAGACTGAGACGCGGACGAGCCGGGCAACTGCCAGGGGTCTCGTGCAGCGGGCCGACGAGCTCGCGCAGATCGATCAGGTCGTGCGCAACGCGTCGCGCGGCGCCGGCCAGACCGTCTACATCGAGGGTGGGCCGGGCGTGGGCCGGACGTCCCTGCTCGCCGCCGCCGCCGAGATCGGCGCTCGTCGCGGGGACCGGCGTGCTGCGCGCCACCGCGCGCGCCCCGGAGCGGGGGTTTCGCTTCGGGGTAGCGCTCCAGCTGTTCGAGGCAGGCTGGCTGGACCTCGCGCCCGGTGAGCAGGAGGCACTGCTGCGCGGCCCCACCGGCCCGGCGGCACGCTTGATCTCGGGCGAGGACGCCGGGACCGAGGAGTTCGCGCTCGTGCATGCCCTGCTGTGGCTCACCCGCACCCAGGCCAGCCGCGGCGCCGGCCTGGTCGTCGCCGTCGACGACATCGACCGGGCTGACGGACCGTCGCTGCGCTTTCTCGCCTACCTTGCGGCGCGGATCGAGTCGCTGCCGATCACGCTAGTGGTCACTGCCCGCACCCGTCCCCGGGCCGAGGACCCCGACGCCGTCAGCGCCCTGCGCGACGCGGCGCTCGTCCTGCGTCCGGCGGCGCTCGAGCCCGAGTCAGTGGCCCAGATCGTCAACGCGCGACGGCCCGGCGCCGGCGCCGCTCTGCACCTGATCAGCGTCCGCCTGACCGCCGGCAACCCCCGGCTGCTCGATGCGCTGCTCACTGCGCTTGATCCTCACCAGCCCGATCCGCCGGCGGAGCGGCTGGCCGACTTGGTCCCGCCAGGGGCGCTGGGACTGGCGAGCGCCGCGCTCGTCGCCCTGGACCCGGCCGCGCGCACGCTGGCCCAGGCGCTCGCGCTGCACGATGACACGCTCGAATTGACCGCCGCCGCCGCCGTGGCGGGCGTGCCGCTTGACGCAGCGGCCACCGCGGCCGACGCGCTCATCGACGCCGAGATCCTCCGGCCCGGAGAACAGCTGCACTTCACCTCTCCCATGTTGCGCACCGCGATCCGGGCGACGGTCCCAGACGCCCAGCGCCGGTTGGCGCGCCGGCGCGGCACCGCGGATGACGGCGTCGCGGCGCTGGTTACCGCCGACGCGCTGGAGCGCGCCCTCGCCATCCTCGATGACGCCGGCCACCGGGAGGTCGAGCGCACGGACCCGGTGGTGCGGCTGACCAACAGCCGCCACCGCGCATGGGCGCTGTGGCACCAGGGCGCCATCCCCGAGGCCCTCGCCGCGGCTCGCGCCGGCCTCACCCCCGACGACGGGTCCGCCAACGGTCCCACGGACAACGTCGACGGCGCGGCCCCAGCCGAGCTCGCCGGGGTCATCGCCGCGTGTCACCTCGAGCTGGGCGAGCTCGATCAGGCCAGAGCGATGCTGGAGCTGCTGCGGGCTCCGGACAGCGTGCCGGCGGCCGAGATGCCCATCCTGCTCGATGTCCGTGCGCAGGTGCGTCTGGCCCATGGCCGCGCGGCCGAGGCGCTGCTGGACGCGCTGGAGGCGGGCCGCTTGGCCGTGGCCCGGGTCGGCGGGGATAGCTTCGACGTGGTCAACTGGCGATGCACCGCAGCGCAAGCCCGCCTGGCGCTCGACGAGCCCGGCGGCGCGCGCGAGCTGGCCGAGGAGGAGCTGGAGCGTGCGCGCAGCGGAGAGGTGACCCGCACGGTCTTGCGCTGCCTACGGCTGCTGGGGCTGGCCGCCGACGGACGCCGGCGCCTGGACCTCCTCACCGAGGCGGTCACCGTGGGAGCCGAGGCGCCACCCCGGCTGGAGTATCTGTACGCGCTCGTCGACCTCGGTGCCGCCACCCGGCGAGCCAATCGGCGCAGCGCAGCGCGGGCGCCATTGGTGCGGGCGCTCGAGCTGTGCCAGGAGCGTGGGGCCACCGCGCTGGCCCGGCGCGCCGAGGTGGAGATCGCCGCGTGCGGCGCCCGGCAGGGACGGACGCGGCTGGCGGGCGCTCAGGCGCTGACCCCGAGCGAGCGGCGGGTCGCCACGCTGGCCGCCCGCGGCGACACGACGCGGCAGATCGCCGGGGAGCTGTTCGTGACCCCCAAAACGATCGAGTTCCACCTCCGCCACGTCTACCGGAAGCTAGGGATTCCGTCCACTAGAGCCGACCTCGCGCGAACTTTGGCGGCCAATGACGTGCGCAATCCGCGCGAGAACTAGATAATGGACCCACTCGCCATGGGGAGCCCCTCCTGAACTTCGCCATCATCGACGCCACCGCGGCGGCCCCCGGCCAGCCGCTGTGCAGCGCGTCGGCGTCCCGATACACGACGCCTATCGCCAACGCCCCGCTCATCCGTCACGTGTATGACGAGCTGGCGGCGGGCGGCATCCAGGATGCGTGCGTCATCGCCGCGCCCGAGACCCAGCACGAATTGGAGCGCAGCGCGGCGGCCAGCGGGGATCCAGGTATCTCGGTCTCCTACCGCCCGGCGGCGCTGCCCGACCTGCGCCAGGCGGTGCTGGCCGAGGTCCAGCAGGCCCTGGCCCGCGGCCCCGTGATGCTGCACCCCGGCGATTCGCTGTTTCGCGGGCAGGTGGCCGCGATGAGCGAGCGCTTCGGCGCGGGCGACGTCGACACCGTGCTCCCGGTCCAGGCCTCGGTCGAGCCGCTACGCGACCCGACGGAGCGCCGAGCCAGCGACACGATCGTCGTCCTCGGGCCCGGGACGCGGACGCTCGTCGAGGATCTGCTGTCGCCCAAGAGCGAAGGTGAGGATCTCATCGCGACGCTGTTGCACAGCAGCTGCAGGCTCGCGGTCTGCGACCAGACCGAGCACTGGGTCTACAGCGACACTACTGAGGCGCTGCTGGCCGCCAACCGCCTGATGCTCGACGCTCTGCCCGACACCGTCGGCCCACCAAGCGGCTTCAGCGAGAACAACCGAATGCACGGCCGGATCGTGATCAGCCCGTCCGCGTTCGTGTCCAACTGCGTGGTCTACGGACCGGTGTCGATCGCCGACGGGGCGGTTCTGGAGGACTCGTTCGTCGGGCCGTACACCGCGGTCGGCGCGCGCGCGATCCTGAGCGGGACCGAGATCGACAACGCGATGGTGCTGGCCGACGCGGAGATCCGCCATCCCGGATCGCGCATCGAGGCGAGCATCATCGGCGAGCGGGCACGGGTCACACGGGGCTTCGAGCTCCCGAGCGGGCTGCACATGCGGCTCGGCCCCGACTCGCGGATCACCCTCAGCTAGCGCGAGGACTCAGACCGAGGCGAGACGGGAGGAGGCCAGCTGCGCGCTGACGTCCTCCTGGCGCAGCGAGACCTCCTGGCCGCCGAGTCGCAGCGACTGGTCGGCCGCGTCCACCAGGCGGACCACGCTTCGGGCGATCGCGGTGTGGAACTCCATCCGTGAGCCGTCACGGACCGAGTTGATGAAGTCGGCCAGTTCCAGCGCGAGCGGCTCGTAGGTCTCGATCCTGGGCGAGATGATGTCGCCGCTGCGGTAGGAGAGGTGGTATTCCCCGAACGTCTCCGGGTCCCGGTAGACGACGCCGCGGTCGAACAGGCGCACCGGTTCGGGGGCGCCGTCGTCATAGATTGCCATGCGCTCGGAGCCCACGACCACGCAACGCCGCAGCTTGCTCGGCGCCAGCCAGCTCAGCTCGACGTTCACGATGATTCCCGACGCGAACGTCATCGTCACGAACGCCACGTCCGGAATGCCCTTGACGATCGAGTCGCGCCCGACCGCGCGGACGGTCATCGGCATCTCGCTCAGCCAATAGAGCAGGATCGAGAAGTCGTGGGGCCCCAGGTCCCAGATGACACTGACATCGCGCTGGTGCAGGCCGAGGTTGACCCGGCTGGAAGAGATGAAGTAGATGTCGCCGAGCTCCCCCTCGTTGATCATCCGCTTGACCGCGCGCACCGGCGGGCTGTAGAGGAACGTGTGGCCGCACATGAGGATCCGGTCGCGGGCCGCGGCCATCTCGGCCAGCTCGTCGGCCAGCTCGCTCGACGGGGCGAGCGGCTTCTCGACGAACGCGTGCTTGCCAGCGGCCAGGACCTGCGCGGCGAGGTCAAAGTGCGTGTGCACCGGCGTGGCGATGATCACCGCGTCGACGTTGGGATCGGCCAGGACGCGCTCGATCCGGGTCGTGACCCGGGCACCCGGATGCCGCCGGCGGTACTTGGCCAGGCGCTCGGAGTCGAGGTCGCAGATCCAGCGGACCTTGGCGTCAAGGTTGTCGCCCAGGACCCGCAGCAGGTTCGGCCCCCAATAGCCGAGGCCGACCACCGCCACGCCGACCTCGCCGGCCAGCGGCTCCCGCCCCTCATCGTCGTGGATGGCCGGCGTCGACTTCAGCATCGTGACTCTCCTGAACCTGGAATGGTTTCGAGAACAGCGGTATTGACGGCTTCAGCGACCTGCTCGATTTCCCACTCCTGCAGATCGGGATGCATCGGCAGGGACAGCTCCTCGGCGGCCCAGGCCTCGGCCGCCGGGACGGCCCCCCGGACCCGCGCGCACTCGGCGAGGGCCGGATGACCGGTCATGGCGGGGGCATAGTGGATGCCGGTCTGGATGCCCTGGGCGCCCAGCGCGGCGGCGACAGCGTCGCGATCGGCGAAGCGGGCCGGTAGGAGGTGGTAGATGCAGGGGGTCTCAGGGCGCTCGCCGACGAGACGGACCTCGGGGTCAAGCAGCTCACGGAAGCGCGCAGCATGCGCCCGACGGGCGTCGTTCCACGCGTCGAGGTGGGGCAGCTTGACGCGCAGCAGCGCGGCCTGGAGCCCGTCGAGGCGCTCGTTGTAGCCGATCTCGACGTGCTCGCCTTTGGCGCGCTGGCCGAGGTTGCGCAGGCGGCGCAGACGCGCGGCGAGCATGTCGTCGTTGGTACACACCGCCCCTCCGTCGCCGAGAGCCCCGAGGTTCTTGCTCGGATAGAACGAGAACGCGCCGGCGTTGCCGATCGAGCCGGCGCGGCGACCGCGGCAAAGGGCCCCGTGGGCCTGTGCGGCGTCCTCCAGCAGGAATAGACCGTGCTCGTCGGCGATGGCGCGCAGCGCGTCCATGTCGCACATCTGGCCGTAGAGGTGAACGGCGACGATCGCCGCGGTCCGCGGGCCGATCGCGGCGCGGACCGCCTCGGGCTCGAGCAGGCCGGTGTCCTCGTCGACCTCGACCAGCACCGGCGTGGCGCCCATGTGCACGGCTCCAAGAGCGGATGCGATGAAGGTATGGGCCGGCACGATGACCTCGTCCCCGGGGCCGATGCCCACTGCGGCGAGCGTGAGCGTGAGCGCAGCCGTTCCCGAGGCGAGCCCGACGCAGTGCCGGGTCTCGCTGTAGGCGGCGAAGTCGGCCTCGAAGCGCTCGACCTCCTCGCCCAGCGTGTACGCGCTGGTCCCGAGCAGGCGCGTGAACGCATCGGTCAGCTCAGTCTGAATGGGTGCATGCTGTCGATCCAGCGCGACAAACCGCACAGTGCCCCCACGCCGCAACGCGGCTGCCGTATGTGCCCTCACGTGTCATCCCTGCCTTTGTCATTGGCCAAGTTGGTCACGCCAACTAACGCCGGGGCACGCCGATTTCTTGACACGAAACCTGATTCCTCTCAGGACGCCGGCCGCGTCTGCCAAGAGGGGCGACGCCAACCGCTGTGATGCTCCGCTCTCGGGCATCTCCTGCAGACATAACGCCGCCGGCACACCCCAGCTTGCGCACATCATCCACGCGCGGGGTGCAAGCACGGAGGGTCGCCGCTCGTTGTTGAGGCATGGTGGTCGAACTGATCACGCGGCCCAGGCGCATCCAGCGGCCGCTGACCGTCGCGCTGGTCAACAACATGCCCGACGGGGCGTTCACCGACACCGAGGATCAGTTCCACCGTCTCGTCTTTGGGGCGGGGCCTGACGTGAACCTAGAGCTGTACACGATCACGGGGACCCCGCGCTGCGAGAACGTGGCGGCGATCATCAACGACCGGTACCGGGGTCTCGGCGACCTCTGGCACCGTCCACCGGATGCCCTGATCGTGACCGGGACCGAGCCCAAGCAGGCGGAGATGCGCCACGAGACGTACTGGCCGCACCTGGCCCGTCTACTGGAGTGGGCGGCGGAGTTCGTGCCGACCGTCCTTCTCTCCTGTCTGTCGTCGCACGCCAGTGTGCTGCTGTTCGATGGAATCGAACGACGCCGCCGACAGATCAAATGCAGTGGCGTCTTCCCCGGCCGGATCCTCGATCCGGATGACCCGCTGGCGGTCGGCCTGCCCGAACATCTGATGGTCCCTCACTCGCGGCTCAATGAGGTGCCGCAGTCAGCGCTCGTGGAGGCGGGTTATCGCGTCGTCGTGGGAGACGCCGGGGCCGGGGTGGATTGGTCGGTGGCAGCCCGTGAGCGCGGTCGATCGCTGTTCGTGTTGTGCCAGGGCCATCCTGAATACGACACCTTGAGCCTGCTGCGCGAGTACCGCCGCGACGTCCGCCGCTACCTGCTCTCGAAGGGCGGCTACGGATATCCCCGTCTCCCTGATGGGTACCTGTCCGCATCCGCCACAAGCCAGCTCGAGGACTTCGCGGTGCTGGCGACCGCCGGCCGGCACGACCCCAAGCACCTGTGGTCAGTCTTCCCATATCGGCAGGTCGCCGACACGGTGCAGAACACCTGGCGGCCGGGGTCGATGACGCTATATGCGAACTGGCTCGGGTTGGCACGAGCAGCGTCTGCCGCGGTAGCCTGACGCAGAGTGCACGACGAGACGCTCGCTATCCACGGGGCCTACGTCCCCGATAGAACCCATGCCGTCGCCGTCCCCATCTACCAGACGGTGGCCCACGAGTTCATCGACGCCGATCATGCCGGCGCGATCATGGACCTCGAGACCCCCGGGTTTCACTACAACCGCATCAACAATCCCACGGTCGACGTTCTGGAGCAGCGGCTGACCGCGCTGGAGGGTGGCACCGGGGCGCTCGCGGTCAGCTCCGGCTCGGCGGCGGTCAGCATGTCGATCCTCAACGTGGCCGCCTCCGGCGACAACTTCGTCTCGGTTCCGACGCTCTACGGGGCCACCTACACCTACTTCGCACACGTGCTCCCGCGGCTCGGGATCGAGGTTCGCTTCGCCGCCGATGACTCGCCCCAGGCCATCGGCCGCCTGATCGACGACCGCACTCGCGCGGTGTTCTGCGAGACCGTCGGGAACCCGGCCGGGAACGTCATCGACCTGGCCGCGGTGGCTGAGATGGCCCACGGTCACGGAGTCCCGGTGATCGCCGACAACACGGTGCCGACCCCGTTCATGCTCAAGCCCTTCGAGCACGGCGCCGACGTCGTGGTGCACTCGCTGACGAAGTTCATCGGCGGGCATGGCACGACGCTCGGCGGGATCATCATCGACGCAGGGCGGTTCCCCTGGTCCGAGCACGCCGAGCGCTTCCCGCTGATGGTTGGGCCGGAGCCGGCCTTCCATGGCGTTCGCTACGCGACGGACTTCCCCGACGCGCCCTACGCCACCCGGTGCCGCACGGTCGGTCAGCGCAACACGGGGGCCACACTATCCCCCTTCAACGCCTTCATGCTGCTCCAGGGGCTCGAGACGCTTCCGGTGCGGCTGGTCCGCCACGAGTCCAACGCACGCGCTGTGGCGGCGTTCCTGCTCGATCATCCTCAGGTGGAGACGGTGAGCTTCGTCGGCCTGCCCGACAACCCGTACCACGAACTGGCCGCACGGTATCTCGGCGGCCGCGCGCCGTCCATCCTCACCTTCACAGTGCGTGGCGGCCGCGACGCGGGAATCGCCGTGTTCAACTCGGTGAAGTTGTTCAAGCGGCTGCTCAACATGGGCGACGCCAAGTCGCTGATCACCCATCCGGCATCGACCACCCACCGTCAGCTGACGGCCGAGGAGCTGACGCGCGCCGGGATCACCCCAGCCATGGTCCGCCTCTCAGTCGGACTCGAGCATCCCGACGATCTAGTTGAGGATCTCGACCAGGCCCTCGCCGCTACGGGCTGAGCCCGGCGCGTCGAGGATCTCCGAGACACACGCGCCGAGATCCTCGAAGGCGCGGATGCGGCTGCGCGGCGACGGGATGTAGTGGGTGAAGTGCCGCGCCCCCTCGGTCAGCACGCCGAAGACCCAGATCCGTGATTGCGGCGTGCCGTCGCGGTCGATCGGATGCGAGTCGGGGGTCAGATCGACGCTGCCCACCGTCACCGACCCGTAGCGGAACTGGCTCACGCGGCCGCGGTCATAGAGTTGCGAGAGCAGCTCGGAGCCCGAACGGTCGACCCGGGGCTCGTCCAGGTGCCCGCGGATGACGTAGTCCACCTCGGCCGAGTGCGGTGTGGCGAAGGCCGTTGACGAGATCCGGGTGCGTGCCATCTCCGGGGTGGACTCGCCGGCCGCCGGACCCGTCGTCGGGCCAGGACCGTAGGGCATGTGCAGGATTCCGGCGTCCATCAACGCCAGCAGCTGACGGAAGCGCAGGGCCGGCGGGCCGGCGACGAGCCGGTGAATGCGACTGCGGATGTCACGGTTGAAGTCCAGGTAGGAGTCCATCGAGAGGCCACCCTGCTCCACCACCGAGCGCATCGGATCACGGAAGATGCGAAACACCTCGGCGGCGCACTTCGCAGGGCTCCACCCGTCGGGGACCTCGGCCTCCCGAAGGTCGTCGGCGAACGCCGAGTACACGAACTGCTGGTAGTCGGCGCTGCTCGAGTACTGTGGCTGATGGCCGAAGAACAGGGCCTCAGGATCGAACGTGCCGTAGCGCTCGGCCAAGCGTGACTGGACGACCGGGAAGCGGCGCTTGCTCCAGGCGCGCTGGAGCGAGGCGCGGACGAGCGCCGCGTCGGCGCGGCCGCCATCCTGAAACGCCCGCTGGGCGTAATAGCGTGCCGACATCTCCGCGAACAGGATCGGCAGCAACTCGGTGCGCACGTCGACGGCGCGGCGCCGCCGGGCGAGCTCCGCGAACGCCGCGGGGGTCGCTACCACCGGCTCGTAGACGTCGGTCCGATCAATCCCGGTCACCGTCTTGGCGGTGAACGGCAGGCCGCTGCGCGAGAACATCTGCAGGGCCGGCTCGCGCCCGCTCGCCTGATAGCGCAGCCGGCCGAAGCCGTCGGGCACGAAGGTGCCGCCGCGTCCGACGGTGAGGGCCATGACCACGTCGATGGCCACCAGCCCCATGCCCGCCACGGCGACCGTCGCGTCGTCGGGCAGCATGTCCACGTAGGGCGCAACCGGATAAGGGCTCAAGGTCTGCGGGTGGGATTGCTGAGCGTGGCCCGGTCGATTGGCGGTGTGACCGGAGGTCACGATCGCGTGGTCGACGTCGATCCCGGTGCCGTCGGCCATGAAGATGTGCTCCTGCCCGCTGCGCCGCGACCGGATGTCGATGGCGGACGTCGGGTGCAGGACAACGTCGACGCCGGCCGGGGCCTCGTTCACCAGTTCGCTGTAGAACCAACCGAGGTACTCGCCCATGAGGCGCCGCGGCAGGAAGTGATGGGGCTCGATCGGCTCGCCGTGGCTGCCGAGCACGCAACGGTCACCGACCCAGCGGTATCCGCGGGCCACCGCCCACTCGTACAGGCCCATCCCGTACCTCGGCCGGTCCACCTCGTGGATGTACGGGTACAGCGAGAGCTGCCCGCACGGGTTGTTGAGTAGGAGGTAGTCCGGCTGGGCGACGTCATAGACGCCTGAGCCCGGCCGTCCGGGCTCGATGACATGAACTTCGATCTCGACGCCGGGGCACTCCTGCCGAGCGGTGGTGATGACGCGCTCGAGCGCACAAATGCCCCATGGACCCAACCCGACGATGGCTACCCGTTGCACGGCCAAAACCTCCACTTCCTAGCCTCTGGTCCACATACGCGTGAAGGCCCCTGGTTTCTTTCACGCCCAATCCGACGAGTCCGAATTCCGCCCTCTAGGGTGAGCCGCGGTCAGCGCTCGACAGACTCGTACGCCGTCGAGGCCGGCTGGCATCGGCGGTTGCACCCTCAACTCGGACAGCCGTGGATTGCGATCACGAAGGCGCAGGCCGACGACGCCCAGCAGAGCCCCGCGACGTCTAGTCCGAAATCCGCTCGGCGTCGGTCACCTCGCGGACGACCCGCGCAGGGTTGCCGACGACCACGGTGAACGGCGGCACGTCCTTGGTGACGACGGCGCCTGCTCCGACCATGGCCCCCTCCCCCACGGACACCCCGGGGACGAACGTCGCGCCAGACCCGATGCTGGCCCCGCGGCCGATGACCATCGTCGTGCAACTGAAAGGCTGCCGGCTGCGGGGGAACGGGTCATTGGTGAACGTCGCGTTGGGGCCGACGAATACGTCGTCCTCGATCCGCATGCCATCGATGATCGCCACCTGGCCCTTGATCGTGACCCGGTCGCCGATGACCACGTCCTCATCGATGTAGCTGTGGTCGCAGATGTTGCAGTCGGCCCCGATGACCGCACCCCTCAGCACGTGCGCGAACGCCCAGATGCGTGTCCCGGGACCGATCTGGTCAGTCTCCACCAGCGCGTGGGAATGGATGAACGGCGGTCGGTCCGGCGCAGAATCCATCGCGCGGACCGCCTGTCGATTCGGTGCTGGTGAGTCCGTGCAAGTCTGCCCCCTTCGGCGATCTGCGTTGAAAACGTCGTGCTACATCAACGATGGCGGGGTGAGCCTGCTTGCGCGCACGGACCGCGCGTCGGTTTGCCCGGGACGAGCTGCGCTAGTGTGGCGAGCCGTCCGAGGCTTGGATCCGAGCGTGATCCGCAGCGAACGATGAGCACCGTGCCCGCACAGATGACGTCCAACGGGGCCGAGGCGCTGATCCGCACGCTGGTCGGTGCGGGCGTCGGCACCTGCTTCACCAACCCTGGCACCTCGGAGATCCACCTCGTGGCCGCCCTGGACGCCGTGCCCGAGCTGCGGGCCATCCTCACCCTGTTCGAGGGCGTGGCGACTGGCGCCGCCGACGGCTACGCCCGGATGACCGGCAGGCCCGCCGCGACTCTCCTTCATCTCGGACCTGGGCTGGCCAATGGCGTGGCCAACCTCCACAACGCGCGTCGGGCGCGTGTGCCTCTGCTCAACATCGTGGGCGACCACGCCACCCACCACACGCAGCACGACTCCCCTTTGCAGTCAGACATCGAGACGCTCGCGCGTAACGTGTCGACCTGGGTGCGGACGTCGGCCGGCGCCGATCGCGTCGCGCTCGACGCGCTTGAGGCGATCGCCGCTGCCAACGGCCCTCCTGGGCAGGTGGCCACGCTGATCGTGCCGGCCGATGTGTCCTGGCATCCGGACGCACCGACCGCGGCGCCGCGGCCCCTGGACGCCCCGCCCGTCGTCAGCGCCGAGCGCATCGAGGCCGCCGCACGGGCGATCCGCAGCGGCTCGGCCGCCGGCATCCTGCTTGGAGGCCGAGTGCTGCGCGAGCGCGGAATCGTCGCCGCGGCCCGGATCGCCGTAGCCACCGGCGCGCGCGTGTTCGCCGAACGGGGCGCTGCCCGAATCGAGCGCGGCGCCGGCCTGCCCGTCGTCGAGAGACTGGCGTACTGGCCCAAGCTGGCCTCGGGACAGCTGGAGGGGCTCGAGGACCTCATCCTGGTCGACGCTCAAGCGCCCGTCTCGTGGTTTGCCTACGCGGGCGAGCGCAGCTCGCTGGCGCCAGACGCCTGCCGGCTGCACGAGCTCGCGCCGCCGGAGTCCGACGTGGTCGGTGGCCTGGAGGCGCTGGCGGAGGCACTGGGTGCGGCCGACGCCACG
>CAVWTW010000005.1:0-19135 GCA_963758035.1 uncultured Actinomycetota bacterium | reverse complement strand
GACGGTCATCGAAACCGATCTTACCGGCGGTCCATTTGCGGGTCGCGTGGCCGACGGTACTGTGACGCCATGACCGTCGACCTCGCCGCCGCCCAGGCCTTCATCGATACCCACGCCCGGCTGCTGGACCGGCGCCGCCATGCCCTCCTCAACGGCGATGGGGACGGCGGCGGCAATGGGCCTGCGGTTCTCGCCGCCCTCGAGGCCTACCGCAATCTCGACGGCGGCTACGGCTGGGGCCTGGAGCCCGACCTGCGCAGCCGCGACAGCCAGCCCGCCGCCGCCGGCCACGCCTTCGAGGTCTTCGCCGAGGCCGGTCCGGTCACCAGCCCGCATGCCGCCACCCTGTGCGGCTGGCTCGAGTCGGTCACCCTGCCCGACGGCGGTCTCCCGTTCGTACTGCCGATGAGCAGCAGCGCCGGGGTGGCCCCGTGGTTTCAGAACGGCGACGCCACGGTCTCCTCGCTGCAGATCACGGCGTTCGTCGTCGCCGCCGCGCAGCACGTCGCCGCTCACGATCCGGCCGTCGCCGGCCACCCCTGGCTGGAGCGCGCGACCACGTACTGCCTGGACGCCATCGCCGCTCCGGATGGGGACCCGTTCGCCTATGTGCTCGCCTTCTGCCTCCGCCTCTTCGACGCGCTTCAGGACCGGCGGCCCGAGGTGGCGTCTGCGCTGCACGCACTCGCCGCCCACGTCCCCGCTGACGGCCGGGTGCCGGTCATGGGCGGGGCCGAGGGGGAGACGCTGAGGCCCCTCGACATCGCCCCCGATCCCGGCCGCCCGTCCCGTGCACTCGTGGAGTCCGCGGCGGTCGCCGCCGACCTAGAGCGCCTCGCCGACGGCCAGCAGGACGACGGCGGCTGGACCGTGGACTATCTCCCGATCTCCCCGGCGGGGTCGCTGGACTGGCGGGGATACGCCACCGTCAAGGCGATCGCGACGCTCCGGCGCAACGGTGCACTGGGCTGACCGCGCCAGCGGGGCTCGACCGCCTCAGTGGAGCTCGATCGTGTCAGCGGGGCTCGATGTGGGTGACGTCGTACCCGAAGCGCTCGGCCAGGCGAGCGGCGACCAGCGAGCGGTGACAGGCCTGAGCCGTGGCCTCGACGCACAGCAGGGCACCCACGCCGTGAACCGGTAGCTGCCGGACGAGCGGCTCGAGCGGGACGAGGTCGAGGATCTCCTCGGTGTACTCGCGGATGTAGTCGGGAGCGAGCCTGACGCGGGAGCGCTTGCCGACGCCCTGTCGGTCGTCATCGCGGTACTGGAGATGGCGCAACTCGGTGTCCGGGGCGAGCTCGGGGTGGTACTCGTAGCCGATCCGGGCCTCGCTCAACAGCCTCTGGAGGCGCTGGGCGTTGGCCCACGCGTATTGGGAGCCGCGCACGCCGCGGCGCTGGCGGATGTCGAAGACCTTGGTGACGCCGGCCTCGTCGAGGGCGGCGACGAAGCTCGTCGCGTCGAACTCATACACGCCGATGGTGGCGATCCGGGGCATCGAGCGGCCCAGGCTCCGCGAGCTTCTCGTCAGTCCCCGGCGAGGGCCAGGCGAGCGAGCTGCTGGATCCCATCGTGCGACGAGGCGACGACCAGGAATCGCTTGGAGTGGCAGAAGAGCGCGTCGGGCACGCCCGTGGCCGCCACCAGATCGTCCCCCTCCAGGCCGCCCCACGCGGCCGGGAGGTCGCGGCGATTCTCGAAGGACCCCAGATCCCGCGGTACCGCCTCCAGGCCGAAGCCCTGGCGCTTGGGGTAGACGATGTAGAGGGCGTCGGGGGCCCCCGGCACCAGGACCTGCTTCCACGGGGCGTTGACGGGGAGCTCGATGAGGCGCGGGTCGGTGGCGGCGGCGATCGCCTCCTCGACGATGCGCGCCGAGCGCCGGCCCGAGGCCGCGGACAGCACCTCACGGGCGAGGATGCCGCGGGCGAGGTCGACCGCCTCCTCGAAGCGCAGGCGCTCCTGCTCGGGCGTGAGGGTCTCATCCCAGCGCGCGTTGAAGCCTCCGACGACCCCGTTGACGGAGAGCGGGTACACGCCGTCGACCAGCGACTCGCTGAGCTGCTGACCGGTGTCGTTGGCATCGACCCCCTGGACCAGACTGGCGTCGACGGCGTCGGCGACATCCTGATCGCCCGCGCACACGCGGGCGCCGAACTCTCGCCAGATCAGCCCGAATGACGCGTAGCGGATCCCGTTGGGCCGGACGCCGTCGAAGTCGCGCTGGTGGTGGTCGAAGTCCCCGGTCGACGGGTCGTGGCGAAAGCCGACGTCGACGCGCACATCGGCGCGCGCCAGGGCGTCCCGGTCACGCGTGCGCAGCACCTCGATGGACTCGCCGAGCTGCCCGAGGGCCGCGACGGCGAACACCTCGTCGGCGTGGAAGGAACCGTCATGAGTGGCGATCAGCATCGGCCGAGACTCTAGGGCGATCCGCTCAGGGCGCGAAGCTGGACGCGATTGTCTGCCGAATCGGCGAAACTTCGAGACGCTGGAGCTGTTGTGTGCAGTTGCCGAGTCCCTGAGCTGCCGCGCTCAGGGAGCGGGGAACCCAATCTGTTTGGGGCGAGTCCGGCGGTGATCCGCTGGTAGCGCTTGGTGTGAGCAAGCGCGAGCCCGTCAGCTAACCCCGTAGGCATCAGGCAAGTCAGCTGAATGTCGATCAATTGCGGGGTTGCGCGTGTCCGAATCCAGAATCTGCTCTGCCGTCGCCGTCGTCGCGAGGGGCAGGGCCCGGTCGACACGCGTCGTGTGGGCCATCGCCGCGCTGGCGGCGCTGACCGTCGCGCTCGCGCCGGCCGCGTCTCAGGCCGCCGCCGCCACGACGCCGTTTCACCGCGTCCTGCGGATGGGCGACCACGGCGGCGACGTGCGCACGCTGCAGGCCTGGCTCACCCAGGTGGGGATCACCACGTCCACCGACGGACAGTTCGGCCCGGGAACCAAGGCGTCGGTCCAGCGCTTCCAGGTCTCCGCGAACCTGACCCCGCCGAGCGGCACCGTCGGGATCCATACCGCGCAGACCCTGCAGTCGTGGGTGAGCAACGGCACGCGGGCGGCCGCCAGAGGGGCGTCGGCTCACGCCGTGACCACCCCCGGCGACAAGGCGACGCTCGTCAACGGCCTGGCGGTCGCGCCGGCCGATGCGCCCGATGCCGTCAAGCGGGTGATCGCCGCGGCCAACTCGATCGCCACGACGCCCTATGAGTACGCCGGCGGCCACGGCAGCTGGAACTCCTCGGGCTACGACTGCTCGGGCTCCGTGGGCTTCGCCCTGCACGGCGGGGGTCTGCTCTCCCAGACCGAGGATTCGGGCCAGATGGAGAGCTACGGCGCCGCCGGTACCGGCCAGTGGATCACGCTGTATGCCAACGCCGGCCACGTCTACGCCAATATCGCGGGGCTGTGGTTCGACACCGCGGCGCAGAGCTCGTCCAACGGACAGGATCGCTGGTCCACGCAACGGGTGTCGCCGGCCGGTGGGTTCGTCGCCCGCCACCCCCGCGGCTACTGACCCCAGGCCGCAGCGGCCGGAGGCCGCGAGGACGCGTCCAACGTGGCGCGTGGGGTCAGCACCACGCGCAGGTCGCCCCAGCGAAACGCGGCCGACCCGCCGCCCCAGAGCCGTTCGGGGGCGTGGGCGGCGGGGGAGGGGAGCGGGTGCACGCCGTGGAGGCGGTGCACGTATCGGAACGCATGGGCCCCCAGCGCCCGCTGGGCATGCAGTGGATTGAGCCGCCACCCGGCGGCCAGCAGTTGCGGCTCGTGCCACAGCTCCCAGCGCCAGCGCCGGAACGAGATCCGGCCCCGCGGCAGCAGGTGGAGGGCGTAGGTCAGCTCGAGTGGCTCGGTCATCGGCTCGGTGGCCGTGGGGACGGGCAGCCTCGTCCCCGGCCGCCTCGCGATGCTAGTGCCGCGATTTCCGCTTCGCGACACGAGTGACCCGCGGGCACGCCAGAATTGGGAGAGCAATGCTCTCCATCGCCGACATGCCGATCCCCGTGCGCAACCTCGGGCTGGCGCTGCGCCCGGAGCGCGAGCTGGACGCCCCTCTCCGGCAGATCCACGCGTGGGCGGCGACGCACGGCGTCGCCCTCACGGGTCCCGAGGGCGACCTCCGCCTGCCCGACGGGGTCGCTCACCGGGCCGAGGCGTCGCTCGCCGAGGGCTGCGACGTCGTCCTGGCGCTCGGCGGGGACGGCACCATGCTCGGCGCGCTCCGCGTCGCCGGTCCCCACGGGGTCCCCGTGCTGGGCGTCAACCTGGGCACGCTGGGCTACCTCACCGAGGTTGATGGCGTGCACCTCGAGGGCGCCCTTTCCGCGCTGGCGCGAGGGGCGTACTCGATCGAGCGCCGCAGCGGGCTCGCGCTCGCCGCCCGGGACGGCATCGAGGCCCAGATCGCCTACAACGACATCGTGCTCACCCGGGCCCCCGGCCGCGGCCAGGCGGCGCTGGCGCTGTACATCGACGGCGAGCTGCTCGTGCGCTACGCCAGCGACGGCGTGATCACGGCCACGCCGCAGGGATCGACGGCGTACGCGTTCGCCGCGGGAGGGCCGCTCGTCTCGCCCCGCGCCCACGGCATGATCGTCATGCCCGACGCCCCGGCCGGCCTGTTCAACCGCGCGGTCGTGCTGGCCGAGGGCGAGAGCCTCGGGATCGAGGTCCTCCGCACCAGCGCACCGGTCTCGATCGAGCGCGACGGCCAATTGCTGGGCCATGCCGACCCGGGCGCCCGCGTGGAGATCCTGGCCCGGCCCGACGCCGCACGCGTCGTCCGCGTGCATCCGGGAGGCTTCGCCGAGCGGGCGCGGCGCAAGCTGGGGATCTCCGATCCGGCCGGGCTGGCCGACTTCGACCTCGCCGGACACGAGCGCTAGGCCCGCGCTCCGACGCGCGAGCGCAGCCGTGTGGGGTCAGGCCGCGGCCGACTCCGTGAGCTCGAGGTCCAGATGCTCGTGCAGCCCTCCGAGCCCCGCGGCGGTCACCCTGACGGCCCGTCCGCGGCGCGCCCGTTCGATCCACCCGCGCTCGACCATTCGCTCGGCGAGCGCCGCGCCCAGCGCGCCGGCCAGGTGGTGCTGCTGCTCGGTCCAGTCGGTGCAGTAGCGGATGAGCGGGCGACGCCGCGCGCGGAGCGCGTCGAGGTCGATGCCGAAACCGTCCATCCAGCCCTCGCCGGCCGGGGTCAGGCGGTAGTCGAGATCGCGACCGGCCGCCGAGAGGCGATCCGAGACGGCCCGCGAGCGGTCGAACTGACCATCGCCCCCGCTGAGCATCCCGCGGTCCAGCAGCGAGTGCATGATCCTGACCCCGAGCCGCCCGGCGAGGTGGTCGTAGCAGTAGCGGCCGCTCCGGAGCGCGTTGGCCCGGGTGCCCTGGCGCAGCGAGGTGACCGGCGACGGGGGTGAGAGCTCGGCCAGGCTCTCGAGCAGGCGGGCCACCCGGGGGCCGGCGAGGCGGTAATAGCGGTGCCGGCCGTGTGACTCGACGCTGAGCAGCCCCGCATCCAGCAGCTTGCCCAGGTGCCCGCTGATCGTGGAGGCCGAGACGCCGGCCTCGCCGGCCAGCACGCTGGCGGCCAGCGCACGACCGTCTCCGAGCGCCAGCAGCACGCGGGCGCGTGTCCGGTCGCCGATGAGCCCCGCCACCGCGGCGATATCGGCGTCGCCCTTCATCGTCATGACCGTAGCGCCGCGATGTTTCGGCGGGCGCCGAAGCGATCGCCCACCACAGTGGGCGTCGTGTCTGTCCGCACCGAAAGCCGACGCGCCGCGCCCTCGCGCGTGGCGGTGCTGCTGGTCATGTGCGTCGGCTACTTCCTGGTCCTGCTCGACGTGACGATCGTCAACGTGGCGCTGCCGACGATCGGCCGGCGGCTGCACGCCGGGGTCAGCGGGCTGCAATGGGTCGTCGACGGCTACGCCCTCGCCCTCGCCGGTCTCATGCTCACCGGTGGGACCCTGGGTGATCTGCATGGCCATAAGCGCGTAGTGATCTGCGGGCTGACGGTGTTCGGCATTGCCTCATTGGGCTGTGGCCTGGCCGGTTCGATGGGGATGCTGATCGTGGGCCGGGTCGGTCAGGGGCTCGGCGCGGCGCTCATGCTCCCGGGAACGCTCGCGGTCATCGCCAACGCCTACCCGGATGAGCGCGAGCGTGCTCGGGCCATCGGCGTGTGGGCCGGCGTCGGCAGCTGCGCGCTGCCCGCCGGGCCCCTGCTGGGCGGGATGTTGGTCCAGGGCGCGGGGTGGCGCTGGGTGTTCCTCGTCAACGTGCCGATCGTCGCCGGCGCGGTGGCCGCCACGGCGTGGGTCGTGGCCGAGAACCGCCCGGACACGGCGCGAGGCCTCGACCTTCCGGGCGCCACGCTGGCCGCGGTGGGGCTCGTCGGGTCGACCTTCGCCGTCGTCTCGGCCGGGCATGGCGGCTCGGTCTGGCCCGTGGTCGTCTCGGCCGGGTGTGCGGCGGCCGCCGCCGCCGGGTTCGTCGTCGCCGAGCGCCGCGCGCGTGACCCGCTGCTCCCGCTCGGCCTGCTGCGCCGTCGGGCCTTCGTGACCGCAAACGGCGTGGCCGGCGCCATGAACCTCGCCACCCTGGGGCTGCTCTTCGTCGTCACCCTCTATCTCCAGGACGTCCGTCGTGACGGGGCGCTGCTGGCGGGCATCGTCCTGCTCCCGCTGTTCGCTCCGCTCAGCGTCCTGGCACCGGTGGGCGGGCGCATCGTCGCTCGCACGGGGCCGCGGCTGCCGATGCTCGGCGGGCTGCTCGTGGCCGCCGCCGGCGTGGGGCTGCTCACGCTCTCAGACGCCACCACCGGCTGTCTGATTCTGCTGCCGGCCATGCTGCTGTGGGGTGTGGGCCTGGCGTTCCTCACTCCGGCCGTCGTCTCCGCGGCCGTCTCCGCGGTCCCGGCGCAGCGCGCCGGGCTCGGGTCGGCGGTGAACAACACCACGCGCCAGGCGGCCGGGGCGATCGGGATCGCGGTGTGCGGGGCGATCGTCTCAGCGCCGGACAGCCCCGGCTTCATCCACGGCTTTCACACGGTTGCGCTCATCGCGGCTGCGCTCTTCCTCGCCGCCGCCGCAGCGACCCTGACGCTGCCGGCCGGCCTGGCCCGGAACACACGGTGAGCCGAGCCCGACCCGGCGCTGGGCTACGGTTGCCCGACTGCGCGCGAACCGGAGGGATGCATGACCGACAAGATCAACCTGGCGGCCAAGCTCGCGTTGCTCGAGGCCCCGTATGAGCCCGGCATCGTCGGCCATCTCAACGACTACAAGCTTCAGATCGTCAAGGTCAAGGGGCCGTTCGTGTGGCACAAGCACGACGAGACCGACGACTTCTTCCAGGTGCTCAGCGGGCACTTGACCATCCACCTGCGCGACCGCGACGTCGAGCTCGAGGCGGGCGAGATCTTCGTGGTGCCGCGAGGTGTGGAGCACTGCCCGGACTCCGCTGAGGGCGCCGAGGTGCTGCTCATCGAGCCCGACGGGACCGTCAACACGGGCGACGCCGGAGGCGAGATGACCGCCGAGCCGCGCGTGCTCTGACGGGCGGCGGTGCGCCATATCCTCCATGGACGATGGCAACGGCCCTGCACGACATCACGAACCGCGAGGACTGTGAACGGCTCGTCCGCTCCTTCTACGGCCGGGCGCTCACCGACCCGGTGATCGGCTTCATCTTCGTCGACGTGGCCAAGCTCGACCTGGAGGCGCATGTCCCGCGGATCGCCTCGTTCTGGGAGACGATCCTGCTCGGCGCCCAGTCCTACGGCGGCGGGGCCTTTCGCCCGCATGCGCTCCTCAATGCGCAGGTCCGACTGCGGGCCGGTCACTTCGAGCGTTGGCTGTGGCTGTGGCGCACGACCGTCGACGAGCTCTTCGCCGGCGAGCGGGCCGAGCTGGCCAAGACGCATGCTGACCGCGTCGCTCGGGCCTTCCACGCGCGGCTGCGCATGCTGGATGCGGGGTCGGCCGGCGACGAGCTGCCCACCCTGACGATCACGCGCCACGGCCCCGCCTGAAGCGCGCGGACCGGTCCGCTCACACCCGACTGAATCCGGAGCTTGTGTGATTTGTTGCAGGTCTTCGGGGGGACCGTGTGCAGATTCACCACAATCATGACTTTCGGCGCGCCGCCCATTACCTTGCCTGGTCCGCGGGACGCTCTGAAACCTGGCCCGCGGGACCCCCCAAATCCATGATGTGAGGTCACGGATGAGTCTTGACGACGTGGACCGATCGTTGCCCGGAGCCATCCCGGAGACGGACGTCATACATCGCCGCTGGGTGCTCTCCAAGCGTGTCGACGACGGGCGGCCGCTGCTCGTGCGGGAGGACCGGGTGGTGTACCCGACCGGTTTTGAGTCGCGGGGGCGGCGCATGACCGGCACGCAGGCTGTCGACACGCCGAGCGGCACCCCGGCGCTCACCTGAGGCTGGCTGCCGGCCCGTGCGGGCGGGCCGGCGCGCAGCCCATCTCACCGGTTCCTGGCATGCTGTCCTGACCATGCCGAGCGACCGCACCTGGACTCGATTCTCGACGGCGATCCCCGCCGGCGCGCTGAAGGCGATCGGCAAGCTCAACGTGCCGATCTACCGCGCCACGCGTGGGCGCCTGTTCGGGCGCCTTGACCGCGCGCCGGTTCTGCTGCTGACCACGACGGGCCGCAAGTCGGGCGCGCGACGCACCGCGCCCGTGGTCTACCTCGCCGACGGCGAGCGCATCGTCGTCATCGGCTCCAACGCCGGTAACGCGCGCACCCCCGCGTGGGCGCTCAACCTCAGGGCCCATCCCGATGCCGAGGTGGAGGTCGGTGCGGACCGGCGGCGGGTGATCGCGCGCGTGGCCGAGGGGGACGAGCGCGCGGACCTGTGGCGGCGGATGAACGAGCAGTACGCGGGCTTTGACGACTACCGCACCCGCACCGCGCGGGACATCAGCGTCTTCGTACTCGACCCGCGGTAGCTCAGGCCCGCGGCGTAGGGGCAGGCCCGCGGCGCCGGCGCACCGGCCAACCGGCGAGTCGGGGCAGGGGCGGCGGTACGATCTGCTGTGGGCACCGGTCATGGCGCATTCGGATCCACGCGAGTCACCTCCGCCGTCCGCCGAGCGGCTGCGCGGCTCGCTGGACGGGCCATCCAAGACGATCACGGTCGAGCCGATCCAGGTGCCCGTTCCCCCACAGCGGGTGGACCCGCCCGAGCCAGCGCGCCCCGCTCAACGTCCCCGCGGGCCGGAGCGCCCGCGCGAGCCCACGCGCTGACCGGCCACGGCGGATGGAGGCCTCGGCACCCGACCTCATCACGGCCGTCATCGGCTTTCGCCAGTGGCGACTGTGCGGGGACGAGCTGTGGTCGTTTCGCGTCACCGAGCGGTGGTACCGCGGCGTGCACACCGCGCATTGCCCCGCACACGCGCATCAGGCGCCGGCCAACGGCTGTACCTGCGGCATCTACGCGTGGTACTCGCCCACCCCGCGCGGTGCCTCGGCGCTCACGGCAGACCTCGTCGGCGGGGCGGTCGCGCTGTGGGGCCAGATCGAGCTCCACGCCCACGGCATGCGCGCGCAGCATGCGATGGTCGTCGCCCTGGCGCTGCCGTTCTCACGGGGCGCCAAGCGCCGCCGGGTCCGGGCGGCGGCCGCCGCGCTGGAGGTCCCGGCCGTCCCGGCCCGCCGGCTCAGGGCCGAGGCGCTGGCGCACGGTGACGTCATCCCGCGGGGGATGCGGCCGCCCGACACGACGCCCAACAAGCGCGCCGCGCCCGGCGAGCCGGCGCCGGCCCGGCTGTATGCGGTCGC
Source organism: uncultured Actinomycetota bacterium (assembly GCA_963758035.1). Lineage (GTDB taxonomy): Bacteria > Actinomycetota > Thermoleophilia > Solirubrobacterales > Solirubrobacteraceae > Palsa-465. The sequence continues at coordinate 9,321 of CAVWTW010000005.1, read as the reverse complement.
CGACGGCTACCACGAGCGTCAGCGCACGTGGCGGGGCGACACCGCGTGAGGGTCGCCGCACTCGGGGACCGAGATCCGGCGCACCTCACCCACCGCGAGATCGACGCCACCTTGGCTCTCCTGGGGGGCGACGTCGACTGCGGCTGGGTGGCCACCGACAGCGCGCAGGCGCGGGAGCTTGACCGCTATGACGGCATCTGGCTGCTGCCGGGCACCCCGTACCGCGACGACGATGCGGCGCGGGCGGCGATCCACCACTGCCTGGACACCGGGACGCCGTTCCTGGGCACCTGCGGCGGGTTCCAGTACGCCTGCGTCGAGCTGGCTCGGTCGCTGGCGGGGGTGAGCGGCGCGACGAGCGCCGAGCTGGACCCCAACGGTGACGCCCCGGTGGTGGCGCCGCTGGCGTGCACGCTCTACGGCGAGCGCCGGACCGTCACGCCCGTGCCCGGAACCCGCCTGGCCGCCATCTGCGGCCCCGAGCCATTCGAGGGCCACCACCACTGCGGCTACGGCCTGGACGGCGCGTACGAGCCGGTGCTCGCCGGCGCCGGCGTGGTCATCTCCGCCCACGCCCCCGACGCGGGCGTGGAGGGCATCGAGCTCCCCGGACATCCGTTCTTCCTCGCCACCGCGTTCCAGCCCCAGGTGGGCAGCAGCGCGAGCGGTGCGGTGCATCCGCTGATCGCAGCGCTGCTCGACGCGGCCGCCGCTCGTCTCGCACCGCAGGCGTAGCATGGGAGAGGCGCCTGCGAGGGCGCCTCCGGTCCGCGGAAAGGGACTCTCCCACCTCGTCGAGATGGACGACCTGATCAGCCGAGCAGACGATCTGCGGGCGGCACGGTCAGCGGACGCCGCGCCTGCCGGAGGAGGATCGTCATGAATCTCGAGCATTGCCGAAAGGACGCCAAGCGGCTGCTACGTGGCGTCGGCGCCGCTGACCCCGACGCGCTGGCGCGCGCCCGCGCGGTCGTGGGCGAGCGGGTGCAGCAGCGCTTCGTCCTCAGCGACGCCCAGCACGTCGTGGCCAACGAACGGGGCTACCGGTCCTGGCCCGAGCTCACGCGCGCGGCGGCCGAGCCCGCCTCGCGCGAGACGGCTGAGCCCACCTCGCGCCAGACGGCCGAGCCCGCCCGGGTCGAGACGGTCGTCGAAACGGGCCTTGAGTACCGGCCGGGGGACCCGGTCCGGGTCTGGGTCCTGTCTCGTGAGCACCGGCTGTCGGTCTCAGACCACGGCGCGGCGCTGCGCAAGGCCGGCGCGGGGCCGGGCTGGGAGCGGGCGTGTGGCCGCGTGCACGCGGAGCTGGAGGTCAACATCACGCGCGGAGGGGTCGTGTGGCTGCCCGTCGTCGCGGTCGGCCCCGGTGAGCAGGACGTGGCGCGAAGGATCGGTCGCGCGTCGCTCATCTTCTTCCAGGAGCTCCTGGAGCTCGACCCGCCGTGGGGCGGTCATCCGGCGGGCGCGTGAACGCCGCCCGCGCATGGACCAGCAGCTCGCGCAGCGCCGGACTGGGCTCTGGGCGCCATACGAAGGCCAGGATCGACGCGACGTCGATGTCGGCGATCGGGACCGCGTGGAGGCGGCCGTCCTGGACGGCTCCCATCGACTCGCTGAGGATGGCGACGCCGAGCCCGCGCTGGGCCAGGTCGGCCACGGCGTCGGGGGCGCTGGCGACCAGCGCGATCTCGGGCACGAGCCCCCGCCGCTGGCACGCGGCGTCGAGCACGGCGCGCACCCCTGTCCCGACCGGCATGCAGACGAGCGGATGGTCGGTGACCTCGGCCAGCGTGCACGCGTCCTTGCGCTCAGCCAGGGGGTGACCGGCCGGTGCGGCCGCGACCAGCCGCTCGGAGACGATCGTGAAGGCCTCGAGCCCTTCCGGCGTGTGACCCGCGGCACCGATCAGGGCCACGTCGACCTCACCGGCGCGGACGTGCTCGGTGAGCCGGTCGGAGCCGTCCTCGGTGAGCGAGATCTCGATTCCCGGGTGGGCGGCGCCGAAGGCGGCCAGCGCATCGAACAGCGGCGTCATCGTGCAGCCGCTGACCATCCCCACGTCGAGACGGCCCCGCAGGACCCCGGAGACGTCGTCGACCGCCTGGCGGACGGCCCGCGCCGCGCCCAGCACCTCGCGGGCGTGGCCGAGCGCTGCCTCCCCGGCCGCGGTCAGTGTGGCCGTGCGCGCTGACCGGTCGATGAGCGTGGCGCCGAGCTCCGACTCGAGCCGGCGCACCTGCGCGCTGACACCGGATTGGCTGATGTGCACGCGCTCGGCCGCGCGCGTGAAGTTGGCCTCCTCAGCGACCGCGACGAAGTATTCGAGCTGTCTCAGTTCCATAATCGCTAGTTCTGGTGATGAGAATAACAATCTGTTGGACTTCTGATTGGACGTGGCCCAGACTCGGTGCCAGCACGTCGTCCGACCACGAACCATGAAGGGAGCACCGTGTCCAACCGAGAGACAGCCCAGACCCCCGAGGCTCTCACCCGCCTGTTCGTCGAGCGCGCCAACGCCGGCGATGCGGAGGGAGTCGCGCTCCTCTACGAGGAGGACGCCGTGATGGCCTATCCGCCCGGGAGCGTCACGGTGGGCCGGAAGGCGATCCGGCAACTGTTCGACACATTCCTGGCCAAGACCCCGCGCTTTGAACCGGAGCCTCCGCTGCCAACGCTCATCAGCGGCGAGCTCGCGCTCACCTCCACCCCGCCGCACGACGGGGCCGGCGCGCGCGCCCAGGTGGTCCGCCGCCAGCCCGACGGAAGCTGGCTGCGCGTGCTCGACCAGCCCGAGTTCATCTCCACCGCCTCGCCGTCATAGCTATCCGCGCGTAGCGCGAACGTCTGCGCCGATGCCGTCCGTTGCTCCACTACAGTTGTCTGATCTTGGGACAGGACGTCTCGGAAACGGAGGGGCCATGAGCCTGGAGCTGATTGGAGCCAGGGAGACGGCGGACGGCATCGCCGTGACGTTCGTGACCGAACGCGGCATCGAGCCACTGGAGGGCACCTGCGATGAGATCGCTCGCCTGGCCACCGTGATGCAGCAGGTCAGTGCGCTGGCCGCGCTCAACGAGGACGAGCGCGTGTGGATCGACGAGGTCGCCGTCGGCGACGCGATCGTCAAGCTGGGGCTCAACCCGGGCCGGCAGGGCCGGGTCAAGATCATCCGCCGCTAGGCCGGTCCCGGCCGGCGCCGCTCGCATCCGCCGCTACGCGCGCGGCCCCTCCCACGTCGGAGGCAGGCCGAACGCCTCGAACAGGCCGCTGCCAAACGTGGTGATCTGGGTGATCAGCCCATCTCGGATGTCGAACACGTCGATTTTGAACGCGCGGAACACCGTGTCCTCCCAGTCGCGGAGATAGCTGGCGGTGGCGGGCTGGCGGTTGGCGGCGGTCGGCACCAGCCGCCACTCGCCCGGGCCGTTGTAACCCGTTCCGAATTCGAACAATGTGAGCACGGAGGCGCGCCCCTCATAGAGCCACGGGTTGGGCGGCATCGTGACGCGGACGTCCTCGGCGAGCAGCTCGGCCGCGCGCTCGGCGTCGGCGCCCTCGTGGATGTCGATGAGCGCCTGGACCAGCTCGCGCTCGCGGGGGTCAGGTCGGCGCGCCGGTCGATGTCGCGGTGGTCCGCCAGCTTGGCCGCGCGGGCCCGCTGGAGCGCGCTGTTGGTGGCGGGCAGGCTCGTCTCGAGCAGCTCGGAGGTCTCCCGCGGCGACCAGCCCATCACGTCACACAGCAACACCGCCGCCCGCTGGCGCGCCGGCAGCTCCTGGACGACGGCGATGAACGCCAGCTCGATCGTCTCGCGGGCCACGGCGACCACGTCGGGCTCGCCGCCGGGCCCCGCCGGGATCTCGTCCAGCAGACGATCCGGATACGGCTGAAGCCAGGGAATCTCGGCAAAGGAGGCCGCCGTCTGGGGCCGCCGTTTGCGCCGGCGCAGGACGTCGAGGCAGTAGTTGGTGGCGATCCGGTACAGCCACGGCCGGAAGCCGGAGTCCGAGTCGACCTGGGAGCGCCCCCGCCATGCCCGCAGCAACGTCTCCTGCACGGCATCCTCGGCCTCGTCGAAGGACCCCAGCATCCGGTAGCAGTGGACGTGCAGCTCGCGGCGATGGCGTTGCGCCCGGGTCTCGAAATCGCCGGCGCCCATGTCAAGGACCGGGCACGAGTCCGCAGGTGACGTTGAGCGTCGTCGCGGTGATGCCGGCGGCGTGATCGGAGGCCAGGAACGCGATCGACTGGGCCACCTGGTCCAGCCGCGGGGCCCGGCCGAGCATCGTCCGTGGGCCGATGATGGCCTCGATCTGCTCGCCGGTCAGACCCAGGGCACGGCGCGTCTCGTTGGTGTCGTGCTCCCGCTCGAACGTCTCGGGCACGCCGGCGGTCCACAGCCCCAGCACGCGGACACCCGCGGGACCGGTCTCGGCGGCGAGGTAGCGCAGCATCGACTCGACGGCCGCGTCCGCCGGCCCGGTGCCGCCCATCAGCGGCTGCGCCCCGCGGCTTGACCCGCTGGTGACGGTGAGGATCACCCCGGAGCCCTGGCGCACCATGCGCCGCGCCGCGGCGCGCGCGGTGAGGAAGTTGGTCCGCAGCCCGGCGACCACCGGAGCCATCAGGTCCTCGCAGGACATCTCGATCAGCGGGGTCCCCTGGACGTCGCCGCGGGAGATGACGTTGATGGACACGTCGATGCCTCCGGCCGCCGCTACCACGCCGTCGGCATGGCGCTCGACCGCCTCCTCGTCCAGCGCGTCGACGACGGCGACCTCGGCTCCGGCCCCGAGCGCCGTCACCTGATCAGCGACGCGCTCCAGCGGCTCACGGGTGCGCCCGGCCAGGAACAGCCGCGCTCCCTGCCGGGCGAATTCCAGGGCGACGCCGGACCCGATCCCGCCCCCGGCGCCGTAGATGATCGTGCTCTTGTTGTGAAGGAGTGGTTCGTTCATAGGGGGTGTAACGATCCCACGCCGCCAAATCATCGGCCGCCCGTCGCGGGCGCGTGCCTAGACTCGGACAGGTGCCCTCTCGCCTTTTGAACATGGGCCTCGGCAAGGCGTCCGAGCGGGTGCCTGGGCTGCGGCACATTCCCTTGGTCAAGCTGCTCGCCGCGGCCGAGCTGGCCCTGCTGGCCCGTGACCACCTCGGCCGGCTGAGCTCGCCCGAGCGACGGCGGCTCCTCGTCCTCGTGCGCGTCGGGCGCGGCCGTCGCAGCCGCCTGACCGACGACGAGCGCGACGAGCTCATGGGCCTGCTGGCCAGGCTTCAGCCACGGTTGCTCGTCGGCGAGGCGATCGACCGCCTGTCCCCGGTGCCGCTCCCGCGGCGGCTGGTCTTCGGGCCCAAGAATCGTAGATAACGTCTAAATTCAGGCCCGGTCGGGCCACCCAATCATGCAAGAAATGCGTGGTTGTACATGAGAACCTAGGTTCCACGTGACCCGGGTCGAGCGCACAGCCAACCTTGCCGGAGTCGTCGTCCCGTTCGTGGGGACGCTCGTGGCGATCGTGATGCTGTGGAACAGCGCGGTCGACCTCTCCGACCTCATCGTGCTCGTGGTCATGTACATGCTCACCGCGGTTGGGATCACCGTCGGCTTTCATCGCCTGCTCACCCACCGCGCCTTCGCCAGCTACCCGTGGGTGGAGCGGACGTTCGCCGTGCTCGGCTCGCTCTCGGTCCAGGGCTCGGTCATGGATTGGGTGGCCGACCACCGCAAGCACCATGCCCATACCGACCGCGAAGGCGATCCCCACAGCCCGCACATCGGTCACGGCAGCGGCCTGTCCGGCCTCTGGCACGCCCACGTCGGTTGGCTGATGGAGACCCAGGGCCAGGCCGACTGGAAGAAGTACGCCGCCGAGCTCTACGAGGATCCGGCGATGCGGATGATCGGCCGCCGGTTCCCGCAGCTCGCCGTGCTGTCACTGCTCATCCCCACCGTCGCCGGCTGGGCGCTGCACGACTTCACGGTGGCGGGGGCCCTCCAGGGCCTCGTGTGGGGCGGCCTGGTCCGGATCTTCTTCGTGCACCACGTGACGTGGTCGGTGAACTCGGTCTGCCACTTCTTCGGGAGCCGCCGCTTCGATATCGACGACCACTCGACGAACGTGGGCTGGCTGGCGGTGCTCTCGCTCGGTGAGTCCTGGCACCACAACCACCACGCCTTCCCGCGCTCGGCCTACCATGGCCTGCGCTGGTGGGAGGTCGATCCCTCGGGCGTGATCATCGCCGGGATGCAGAAGGTGGGGCTGGCCTGGAACGTGGTGCGGATCAGCCCGGAGCGCCAGCGCTCCCGGGCCGTCGCCGCCTCCTGAGCCGCGCCACCGTGACCGCCGGCTGAGCGTCAGGCCAAGGCGGCCGGCCGGTTGAGTGTCAGGGGCGGCAGCCGGACGGCTGAGCGTCAGGCCGCGGCAGCCGCGGCGGCGCAGTCCGCGCACAGGCCGGAGATGACGACCTCCACGGCCCGCGCGCTGAAGCCGGCCCGCGCCGAGGCCTGCTCGAGGACGGCGGTGTCCAGCTCGCCGTCGAGATCGTCCACCCGCCCGCACCGCCGGCACACGGTGTGCTGGTGGGGCTCGGTGCGCGCGTCGTACAGCGTGGCGCCCGCGCCGGCGTCGATCCGGCGCACGAGGCCGAGATCCACCAGCAGCTCGAGCGCGGCGTAGACCGTCGGCGTCGAGGTCCCGGGCAGCTCGTGCCGGACCGCGCTCCGGATCTCGTCGGCGGTGGCGTGGCGGCCCCGCCGGCGCAGCTCGCGCAGGATCACGAGCCGCTGCGGGGTGGCCCGCTGGCCACGCCGGTGCAGGAGCTCGACGAGGTCGGTAGGCGGGGCGGGGGGGTCAGTGTGGCCGGGCATGCGTCGCAGTCTACTTTTAAGGGAGACCTAATTCTAACACAGTTGTTATAATTTGCGTGGTGGTCGAGAGCCTGAACCAGTTGCGCAACATCGACGAGCGGACGCTCGTGCTGCGCTACGTGCAGCCGGGGCTGGTGGGACTGATCGACGGGACGCTCTCGACGCTGGCGCCGATCTTCGCCGCCGCCCTTCTGTCGGGCTCGCACGCGGCCCTGTTCGTCGGGCTGGCCACGGCGCTCGGGGCGGGCATCAGCATGGGCTTCTCCGAGGCGCTGTCCGATGACGGCAGCGAGACCGGCCGCGGCTCCGCGGTTGCCCGTGGGGTGGTGACCGGGACGATGACCGCCTTCGGCGGCGTGTTCCACTCGCTGCCGTTCCTCATCCGGGAGGTGCATACCGCGCTGGTCGTCGCCGGCATCGTGGTGGCCATCGAGCTCGTCGCGATCTCCCTCATCCGCAAGCGGTTCCTCGCGGTCTCGCTGCGGACCAGCCTGCTGCAGGTGGCTCTCGGCGGCGCGCTCATCGTCGCCGCCGGAGTGGGGCTGGGGAGCGCGTAGCCCCCTCGCGAGCCGGGCCCTCAGCTCGTCGGTGGGTTCCGGACGCGAAACGCATAGGCTTCCCGGCGTGGAGCTGGCCGGCAAGCACGTCGTCGTCACCGGGGCCGCAAGCGGCATCGGTCGCGCCTGCGCCACCCGGTTCGCGGCCGAGGGCGCCCGGGTGGTCGCCGCCGACCGCGACGAGGCGCGCGTGCGCGCCGTCGCCGAGGAGATCGGCGCGCTCGCCGTCGCCGCCGACGTGAGCCGTGAGGCGGACATCATCGCGCTCATCGCCACCGCGCAGGAGCGCCACGGCCCGATCGACCTGTTCTTCTCCAACGCCGGTGTGGCCGGCCCCGGCGGTGGCCCGGAGGCGCCCGATGACGAGCTCCAGGCCACCTGGGAGATCAACGTCATGGCCCACGTCTGGGCGGCCCGGGCGCTGCTGCCCGGCTGGCTGGAGCGCGGCGACGGCTACCTGCTGAGCACCGCCTCGGCGGCCGGCCTGCTCACCCAGGTGTCCGCGCTGGCCTACTCGATCACCAAGCACGCCGCCGTCGCCCTCGCCGAGTGGCTGTCGATCACCTACGGCGACGCCGGCATCAAGGTCTCCTGCCTGTGCCCGCAGGGCGTCCGCACGCCGATGCTCGACATCGCGCTCGAGGACCCCGTGGGCGCGGCGCCCCTGCTGGCCGGAGGGCTGATGGAGCCCGAGGACGTCGCCGCCGTCGTCGTGGAGGGGCTGCGCGACGAGCGCTTCCTCATCCTGCCCCACGCGGACGTCGCTGACCACATGGCGCTCAAGGGAGCCCAGCCCGAGCGGTGGCTGAAGGGGATGCGGCGGCTCGTGCGCCAGGCCCGGGACGGCTCGGGCGCTTAGCCGCTCTCGGCTCTCGGGGTCTGCCCTGGGTATGGGGCGAACGTCAACGGCGGGCTTAGGAGGGTGGACGCGAGGTGGGCGGCGACCCATCCGGCCGTGCGTAGGGTGCAAAAGTCGACAAACCCGGATTGCGCCGCCCGATTTGTCGCCGAATGCGCACCAGGCGTGCATTTCCCGGAAAACCAGGAGAGCGTTTCCTGATTTGTCGACTTTTGCACCCTCACCACCCGGGACAGGCCGCCAGCCAACGCCCAATCCCCTTTTCCCAAGTCCGCCGTTGACGTGCGCCCCATACCCAGGGCAGACCCCCCACGGAGCACCGCCCCCAGAGCGCTACTGGCGAACCTCCGCAGCCTGCTCGAGCTCGCGCCGCAGCCGCGGCCAGGCCCGGCGCAGGCGGGCGCGGGCCGCCGCGGCCTCGTCGGGTTGCTCGTTGCGCGCACAGGTCTCCAGCTGCTTGAGCACCTGGAGCACCGGCTGGGCGTCGATCATCAGCGCGCTGTTGCGGGCCGCATGAGCCGCCGCCGCCACCTCGCCCAGGTCGCCGCAGGCCAGGCCCTCGTTGATCCGCTCCACCGCGGAGGTCAGCTCGGTCACGAGGGTCCCGACGATTGCCTCGCGGTCGGTGCCCAGCAGCTCCTGCAGCTCGGTGAGCCGGCTGACGTCGAGCACTGATTTCGCGGCGGGCACCGGCGCTCAGTCCCGCGCCGGTCCGGGGTCGCCCAGCGCGATCGGGGCAGCGAGCATCTCGTCGGGGATGCCGAAGGCGTCGACCAGCGCGCCCGCGCACAGCCGAGCCTCGTTGCACAGCCGGTTGACCTCGCGGGTGATCGCCTTGCACCGCGGCCCCGACAGGCGCCCGTGCTCCAGGAAGAAGGCCCGGTCTGACTCCAGGTCCGCCAGCGCGTAGAGGTCGCAGAGGAGCTTGAGCACGGAGCGCAGATCCTCGTCCTCGCAGTCGGTGACCGCGCGCTGGAACGCCTCCAGCAGCACCGTGGCCATATGGGCGCGGGCCGCGTTGACCCGGGCGCGGTATT
>CAVWTW010000004.1:0-4057 GCA_963758035.1 uncultured Actinomycetota bacterium | reverse complement strand
GCCGCTGACGCCCGCGACCGCCTCGCGCCGCCGTCGGGCGCGAGTTGGTTCAGGATGTACCCATGATCGTCGTCACCGGAGCGACCGGCAACGTCGGCAGCGAAGTGGTGGCCGCGCTGGCTCAGCGGGGGCTCCCGGTCCGGGCAGTCGTGCGTGACCCGGAGGCCGCGGCCGTGAGGTGCCCGCCGGGGTCGAGGTGGTCCAGGGCGACCTCGAGCTCCCCGAGTCTCTGACGCCCGCGCTGCGCGGCGCCGACTCCGCCTTCCTGCTGGGCGCGTGGAGCGACATGCCGGGCCTGCTGGAGCGGGTCGCGGACGCGAGCGTCGGGCATGTTGTGCTGCTCACCTCGCGCTGTGTGATCGGCGGGCGGCCCGACAACGCGATCACGCGGATGTGGCTCGACTCCGAGGCGGCGGTCCGGGAGTCCGGGGTGCCGTGGACGTTCCTGCATCCGAGCAGCTATGCCTCGAATGCGCTGCGGTGGCTGCCGCAGTTGCGCGAGGGAGATCTCATCCGCGCGCCGTGGGGCGACCTGGCGCCCGCGCTGATCGACCCCGCCGACATCGCCGCGGTCGCCGCCGCCGTGCTGGGCGACCCGGCCGGTCATACCGGCCGCGCCCACGAGCTCAGCGGTCCCGAGCCGCTCACCCCCGGTGACCAGGTGGCGATCCTCGCCCGGGTGCTCGAACGCCCGCTCCGCTACGAGGCCGTGCCCGACGCCCAGGCGCGGGCGGAGATGGCCGGCAACACGCCTGAGCCGTTCATCGATGCCTTCTTTCGCTTCTACTCCGATGGCGAGTTCGACGACGCGCGGGTCGTCGGAACCGTGGAGGAGCTCACCGGCCGGGCGCCGCGCCGGTTTAACGAGTGGGCGCGCGACCACGCCGGCGCGTTCGCGCGCTCCTGACAGGTCCGGCGTGATCCGGTCCGCGCCGGAGAGCCGTGCCCGGACGCGATCGACCTAGAGCTCGGTGCGGTGGCTCACTCCGCGCTTCTGCATCGCGCGGTAGACGTAGGTCTCGACGGTGCGCACCGAGAGGACGAGCTGGTCGGCGATCTCCTGGTTGGACAGGCCGCGGGCGGCGAGCGCGGCGATCTGGGCCTCGCGGCGGGTGAGCTCGGTGGCCACGGCGTCGAGACCGTCGATGTCCGGGAACTCGGCGCCCTGGCCGGAGGCGTACAGCTGCGCGGGCGCGGGTGGCGGCGCGGCGCGCGGAGTCCTGCCGGCCCTCGGACACGAACTGCCGCGCGGCGTCGATCGCCGCCTCCATCGCATAGGCGTCGGCGCCGATCTCCGCCATCTCGTCGCAGACCGCCAGGAGAGCCTCGCCGTCGCGGGTCGCGAGGGCGCGGGCGTGAGCGGCATACGCGGCCACGAGGCGCGCGTCGCAGCGTTGCGCCAGCGGCTCCAGGCCGGCGGCCACGGGGGTGGGAGTCGCGCCCGCCCGCAGGGCCTCGTAGAGCAGGCGCGCCGCAAGGTTGGGTTGGTCGGTGGCGCCGGCTGCGGCCATGAACGCGTCGGCGCCGGCGGCGTCGCTGAGCGCGCGAGCGGCCCAGCCCTCGGCCCGCGCCAGGTAACCGGTCTGGGTCGGCATCGGCTCGCCGTCGCCCAGCATCGCGTGCACGGCGGCCAGGGCTTCCCGCGCACGGGCCGGGTCGCCGGTGAACAACCCGATCCCCACGTCGAGCGCCCGCACGCTCAGCGCCGTCCCGAACGCGTCCTGGCGCGCGAAGTGCCCATCGGCCTCGGCCACCCAGCGCTCGGCATCGCGGTAGCGCCCGCGCGCCAACGCCAGCGCCGCGAGCGTGAACGCGGCGAGCCCGGCTGCCTGGTGGTCACCGCCCCGCACGCCGTCACGGAGGACACCGGTGGCGTAGGCCTCCAGGTCGCTCCAGTCCTCGCCGGCCTCGAGCTCGATCACGCACATGAGCCCCAGCATGGATGCGTCGTAGTTGTCGCGCATCGGGACGGCGGGGCGGTTGCGACGCACGAGCGCGTGGCGCCTTGGCGCGGCCGATCGCCATCAGGCGGAAGATGTGCGCCAGCTCGGCCTGGCGGCGCGCCCGTGCGTCGAGCGACGCATCGGCGAGGCTGCGCGCGGTCTCGCCGGCATGCTCCTCATGCGGTCGAGTCCCTCGACGAACCCCGAGATGACCAGTCGCCACGGGTCCAGCCGCTGGGGCCACGTGGGTCTTCCGACCATCCGGCGGCGCGGTCCACGAAGGCCTGCACCTCGGCGCGGAGGCCGAGACCCCAGAAGAGGACATGGACGCGCTGCGCGATGTAGCCGAGCGCCGCGGGGTCTCCGGGCGCGTCGTCCTCGGCGGCCGCCAGGAGGGCCTCGGCATCGGCGAAGCGGTTGCGGATGATGTGGGCCCGGGTCAGCAGCAGCGTCGCGCTCAGCCCCAGCCCGGCGTCGCATGCCAGCTGGGCGAGCCGCGCGCCCAGCTCGGGATCGCCGGCGAGGTTGGCGGCGCGCGCGGCGTCCAGCAGATGCTCGGGCGGCACGTCGGCGCCGGCCTCAAGCCGCCAGCGGGCGACGCGCAGCGCATCGTCGGGGGTGAGCGGGCTGCGCCGCGCCACGGTCTCGGCGAGCGTGAGGCGCAGCGCCCGGGCGCGCAGCACGGGCAGGCCGGCGCGCAGCACCTCGCCATACAGCGGCTGCGCCAGGCGGACCACGGCGTCGGGCGCTCCTGGATCGACGGTCACCATGCCGCGTGCCTCCAGATCCTGGAGGATGTCGAGGTCCGCCAGCGCGGCGATCTCGCTCAACCGCAGCGGCTCTCCGAGCGCGAGCAGCTCCAGCAGCCCCGCTCCGCGTCGTCGAGGGCGCCCATCCGCCGCGTCACGAGCGCCGCCAGCGAGGGGCTCACCGCCCGGCGGCGCAGCCGCCATAGCCCGCGGTCGAAGGTCAGGCGCCCGTCTTCGAGCGCGCCCACGATCAGCTCGCGCGCGTACAGCGCGTTGCCCGCGCTCCAATCGACGACGCGCCGTACCACGGACTGCTCGACGGGCCCGTCGAGCGCCGCGTCCACGAGCGCCTCGAGGGCGTCGTCGCTCAGCGGGCGCAGCTCGATCCGGAGCGCTCCGCCGTCCTTCCACAGCGAGTCGATTGCGTCCGGCGCGGTCACGCCGGCGCGGACGGTGGCGATGACGAAGACGCCGGCCGCGGTGGCCAGGTGCAGCACCAGCGCCGCCGATGCCGGGTCGAGCAGATGGGCATCGTCGACGCCGGCGCAGACCGCGCGCCCGCCGGCGCGGGCGCGGAGGCGCTCGGTGCTGCGGCGGATCAGCTCCAGCGGCTCGTCGGAGCGGACGTCGTCGGGGATCAGTGCCGCGAACGCCCCGAGCGGGATCGCCGCCGAGCTCGTCGTGCCCTGGGCCCAGTAGGTGAGCTCGCCGGCCTGCTCGGCGTCCGCACACACCTCGCGGGCCAGCCGGAGCGGCCGACGCCGGGCGCCCCGCTGATGACGACGCCGGGGCAAGCGGGGTCCGCGCGCGCCGCGGCGATCTGCTCCCACTCGGCGTCGCGACCGACCAGCGGCCAATCACGAGTCGCCGGAGACACGGTCGCTGAAGCCCGGTCCGACACCCTGGCTCTGAGTCTACGGAGCGCTTGCTCGGGCGCGTCGTAGTAGTCGGCGGCGAAATGTCGTAGTGGGCTACGAACGACCCGCGGCGCCCGCGCTGAGACCTTTCTGATCACACAGAGACCGGCACCGCTCAGGCGCCGGATGACATCGATCAAAGGAGCATCCCCATGGCATCTCAGCCCCCCTCGTACCGGATCCTGGTCCCGCGGCCGCCTGGCCCAGGCCGGCATCGGCATCGGCGTCGCCGCGTCCGTCCTGGCGACCGCCGCGTCGCGACCGCGGCCCGCAGGTCCCGGCCGCACACGCCCCGGCTCAGGCGAGCGTCGCTCACGTGCCCGCCACACCGTGACCTACCCCTACAGCTCGGTGACGGTGCCCGCGCATCGTACGCGCGGGCGAGCGGATCACGATCTCGGGCAACGCGCCGCGCAACGCGCGTGCCGGAAAGTGGATCATGCTGCAG
>CAVWTW010000003.1:0-7969 GCA_963758035.1 uncultured Actinomycetota bacterium | reverse complement strand
CGGTGGACGGCTCCTGCTCGGGCGGGGACACCAATACTCATCGTCAGATTCTCATGCACGGCCCCCGACCTACCCGACGTGGCGCACCCCAATCACCGGGCAGCGCCTCACCACTCGTCGCGAGCAGCGAGCCTGACGCAGACGCATGTCCGGCTATCGTGTGGGTTGACCGCAGACGCCTCGGCCGTCCATGTTCCGTCACCGCCGACGTCCCGAGTGGCTTTTGCGCTTCCCCTGATTCCCATTGATTGGACTTCGCATGTCCGCTTCTCAGCAGAAGGTCGTGCAGTACCTCGGCGAGGCTCGCGCCAGTGAACTGGCCCTCGTTCGTGTGTTGCAGTCCCAGATCGCGATGACTCCGCGCGGCTCCTACCGGTCGGCTCTGGACAACCATCTCGGCGAGACTCGCCGGCACGCGCAGCGGGTCAGTGAGCGACTCGACTCGCTTGACGGCGGCTCGAACCCGCTGATGGCTGTTGTCGGCTTCTGGGAGGACGTCTTTGGTCAGGCGGTGGCTCTCAGCAAGACTCCGTTTGATCTTCTGCGCGGGTCGGGCGGCGAGGAGAAGGTGCTGAAGAACGCCAAGGATGCATGCGCGACCGAGGCTCTGGAGATTGCCACGTATGCCGCGATCGAGCGCCTGGCGCGCGCTGTCGGAGATGAGGAGACTGCGGATCTCGCCGTGTCGATTCGAGGCGATGAGGAGAGGATGCTCGAGCGCGTGATGCGGGAGATCCCGAAGCTCGCCGATGCCGTCGTCGGCGCCGAGGTCAACGGCAATCCGTCGTATGACATCACGAAGACCGGCGCGGCTGAAGCGGTTCAGGAGGCGGGCGCTGCGACTGGGAGCGCCGCGCGCAAGGCGACGCGAGCGACCAAGCGCACCGCGCGCCAGGCTCGTAAGGTGCCCGGCGTCGCTCAGGCCGAGGGTCAGGTCAAGGGGGCCGTGGCCGGCGAGGGAGATCTCGCGATCCCCCGGTATGACTCGCTTACCGCCGAGGAGATCATCGGCAGGCTCGCGACCCTCTCTCAGATCGAACTGGCCAAGACCGACGCGTACGAGCGTAAGAACCAGAACCGCACCACCGTCCTAGCCGCATCACCTCGCTGCGCGGCGACGAGCCGTGGCCGGGCTATGACGAGCTGACGCTCGCCGAGGTGCAGGCCGTCCTCTCCGAGGGCGACGCGGAGCGCGTCAACCAGGTCCGCGCCTACGAGCGTTCACATAAGAACCGCATGGGCGTCCTGAACGCCACCGAGCGCGTGGTCGCGCGCAGCTAGTTCGGTCCAAAAGGCCGCTGGACCCCAATCGGCGGGTGACACCTTCACACACCCATAGTGGCGGCGGACACGAAGCGGTGGTATGCGTGCTCCATGACGACGAGGAGCGCCGCGGGCCTCAGGCAGTTGCCGGTTCCCGCGATCCTGGCGGTGTCGATGGTGGCGGCCGGCGTCGTGTACCCGGTGACCGACTCGGCCCTGCATCACACGTCGCCGATCATGATCGCGACGCTGCGCGCGTTGGTGGGCGGGGCAGCGCTGACGGCGATGCTGCCGCTGATGGGCAGCCGGCTGCCACGGACGCGCCGACTGTGGCTGTGGGCGCTCGCGATCGGGTTCGGGAATACCACGTTGACCCAGGTCGGCATCAGCGTTGGCACCGATCGCGCGGGGGCGGCGGTGGCGGCGGTGCTGGCCAACTCGGCGCCCTTCTTCGTGGCGATCATCGCCCGCTTCGCGCTGGCGGAGAGGATCACGCGGCTGCGCGCGGCGGGGCTGGTGATCGGGTTCGGCGGGGTGGTGCTGGTGGTGTTCTCAGACCCGGGGAACATCGCGCACGGCGCGCGACTTGCGACGGGGCTGGGCCTCGCGCTGCTCGGCGCGCTGGGGTGGGCGGGCGGCGGGCTGGCCATGCGCGTGCTCACCGAGCGCGAGCCTGACCTCGATATCCCCGGCATCACCGCCGCGCAATTCCTGGCCGGCGGGATCCCGCTCATCCCACTGGTGCTCCTCGACGGTGGCAGCACCGATTGGGGCCAGCCGGTGCTTCTTGCGCAGCTCGCCTATCTCATTCTCGGTGGCCAGGTGTTGGTCTACGTCGGCTTCAATGCCGCCCTGAGTCGCTGGCCATCGACGCGCGTGTATGCCTGGACGTTTCTCGTCCCGGCGGTGGCGGTTCTCGTTGAGGCGATCCGGGGCTCGCTGCCCGGGCCAGTCGCGATGGTGGGCATCGTCCTGGTCATCCTCGGAGTAGCGATCGTCAACCTCCCGCGCGCCGAGGGCGTACCCGTGGGCGAGGCGGTACCGGCCGAGGCCGAGGCGGCCCGCACGGTGTTGTGACGGGGTTGCCTGGCGGGTTATGATCGGGGTGCGCGCAGGACGCTGCCGGTCCGCGGAAAGGGCGAAGCCCACCTGCAGGTGATGGTTGTGCTTGTGGTCGGTGTCTCCTTTCCGGCCTGCGATTGCGGACTCCGGGCCCTGGTGAAAGGAGGCCTTTGTGCCACCCCGCGGTCTTCCCGGCAACGCCAACCTCGAGCAGCTCAAGAAGGGCGCGAAGTCCTTTCAGCGCGCGGTCCGCGCCGGCGACGCCGGCGCCGCCGAGGTCGTGCGCGAGTTCCACCCGCGCTTGCCTGACGCCCAGCCCGGCTCGCCGGAGCTGAACGGCTTCACGCGCACCGACGCCCAGCTGGTGGTCGCCCGCCAGTTCGGGTTCTCGAGCTGGCCCAAGCTCAAGGCGCATCTGGAGCTGGTCGCGCGCTACGCCCGCTCCCCGCACGAGCAGCCGGTCGGCGGGCCGCTGACCGACGAGCAGGCGGTGGTCGACGAGTTCCTGCGGCTGGCGTGCCTGACCTACGGCGACGATGACCCGGACCGGTTCCGCCGCGCCCAGTCGCTGCTCGAGGAGCACGATTGGCTGGCGCGCGCGAGCATCCACACGATCGCCGCGACCGGCGAGGTCGACGCCGCTCGCGAGCTGCTGGACCGCGACCCGTCCCAGGCGTCGCTGGTCGGCGGCCCGCACGGGTGGGAGCCGCTGCTCTATCTGACCTACTCGCGCGTGCCGCTCGGCGCCGGGCCGCTCGGCGGTCGCGGTCGCGCGACTGCTGCTGGAGCACGGCGCCGACCCGAACGCCGGCTATCTGTGGGAGGGGCTGATCCCGCCGTTCACCGCGCTGACCGGCGCGCTGGGCGGCGGCGGCACCATCCCGAAGCACCCGGAGGAGCTCGCGCTCGCGCGGCTGCTGTTGGAGGCCGGCGCCGACGCGAACGATGGGCAGGCGCTCTACAACCGGGCTGGGGCCCAGGACCCGCAGGAGGACTGGCTCGAGCTGCTGTTCGAGTTCGGGCTGGGCACCGGCGACGGCGGCCCGTGGCGCCGGCTGCTCGGCGAGCGGCAGGACTCACCCCGGAAGATGCTCGAGGACCTGCTGATCGCCGCGGCCGGTCACGGGCTCACCGACCGGGTCCGCGCGGCTGCTCGCCCGCGGGGTGGATCCCGAGGGCCGCGAGACCAAGCACCCGATCTACCAGGGACGCTCGCCGGTCCAGGAGGCGGCACTCAACGGGCACATGGACATCGTGTCCGCTGCTGGTCGACGCGGGCGCGTCCTGGGAGCACGATCAGGTCGACGAGCTGGTCGCGACCGCGATGGCCGGCGACCGCGACGACGGTGGAGCGGCTGCTGGCGGCCGATCCCGGCCTGCGCCAGCGCGCGATCGAGCGGTGCCCCGACCAGCTGGTCCGCGCGGCCGAGCAGAACAGCTATGACGGCGGTCGCGCTGCTGATCGAGCTGGGGTTCGACGTCAACGCGCGGTCGCGGACCGCGCCGCTGCACGAGGCCGCGATGCGCGGAAACCTTCCGGTGATCCGGCTGCTGCTCGACCACGGCGCGGACCCGAACATCCACGACACCGGCTATGACGCCACCCCGGCCGGATGGGCCGAGCACCACGGCCAACACGAAGCGCAACAGCTGCTGGAGGCACTCGAGCACCCCGACCCGGCCACCCCGTCGACCGAGGAGCCGTGCCGTCCCGACCACGCAGCCGGGAGCGGCGATGCGAACCGTGACGGCCGCGTTCACGGCCGTGTCGGAGGGACGGTTCGACGAGCTCGGATCGATGCTGGCCGAGGAGATCGACTGGCAGGGCCTCCCCGACGAGGACGGCCAGATCCCCCGCTGCCGTGGACGCGACGCAGGCGCTCGAACGGATGCGGATCGGCCTGCTCGCCAACCGCGAGGTGTCGGTCAGCGCGTTCGTCGAAGCAAGGCGACCGCGTCCTCGCGCACGTGCACCGCGTCGGTGACGACGAGCTCGGGCCGCCGGAGCGGTTCCTGGTCGCCGAGGTCCACGACGGGCAGATCACCCACCTGCGCGGCTACGCGACCGAACCCGAGGCACACGACGCGCTGCACGCCGGCGCGCCGCCGGACGCTCCGATTAGCAGCCGGCTATAACAGGTGCACCCGTGACCGTCCCGGTCCAAGCGCCGGGCGCCGGCGATCAGGGCCGGCGGCCCATCGCGCCGAAGCGCGGCATACCCGGGTGCGGGTCAAAGCGCACCCGCGCGTCGATGACGGCGGGACCGCCGGCGGCCAGTGCGCGCGCGAGCGCGGGCGCGACCTCGTTCACCGCGGTCACGTGCTCGCCGTGGGCGCCGAAGCCGCGCGCGATCGCGGCGTAGTCGGTGCCCTCGAGGCTCGTGCCCAGCTCGAAGCCGAGCCGCTTCTGGCTCTGCGCGATCACGCCCCACGCCTGGTTGTCATGGATGACGTGCACGACGGAGATGCCGTAGCGCACGGCGCGTGTCGAGCTCGGCGACGCTGAAGCCGAACGCGCCGTCGCCGGTGATGTCGATCACCGGACGCCCCGGCTCCAGCAGGG
The DNA here is from genome assembly GCA_963758035.1 of uncultured Actinomycetota bacterium. Classification (GTDB taxonomy): domain Bacteria; phylum Actinomycetota; class Thermoleophilia; order Solirubrobacterales; family Solirubrobacteraceae; genus Palsa-465. Next base: position 3,081 of record CAVWTW010000003.1, on the reverse strand, counting down.
CCAGCGCATGGGCGTAGGGGACGCCGAAGCCGAGATGGCCGCTGCCGGAATCGTGAAAGCGCGTGCGCGGACCCGGTACCGGGGTCAGATCGTTTGACCAGAAGCTCGTGTGCGCTCCGTCGTAGACGACGAGCGCATCCTCGGGGAGCGCCTCGCCCAAGGCACGGGCCAGCTGCGCCGGATGCATCGGATCGGACTCGCCCTCACCGAGCGCGGCGAGCGTTGACCGGTGGGCGAGGTGCTCGGCCCGCAGCCCGGCCCGCCACGCGGGATCGGCGGCGCCCGCACCGGAGCCGAGGCTCTCGGCGAGCTGGGAGAGGATGGCGCGCGCGTCGCCGACCAGGCCTACCTCGGCCGGGCGCACTCGCCCGATCACCGTGGGATCTCGGTCGAGGTGGATGAGGCGCTGGTGGGGATTGTCGGCGCCGGCGGGCTCCATGCCGTCCCACAGCCATGACGAGAAGCGACACCCCAGCGGCGAGCACCACGTCGGCCTCGCGCAGCGCGCGCAGGACCGACTCGCCGAACACGACGCCGCCCTGGCCGACGAGATGGGCGTCGTCGGAGGCCAGCGCGCCGATGCCCATCTGCGTGACGAGGACCGGAGCGCCGAGCCTCGCCGCCACCGCGCGCAGCTCGCCGGCGGCTTCGGCGCCGATCACGCCGCCGCCCGCGATGAGCAGCGGCCGCTCGGCCGCCGACAGCAGCACGGCGGCACGCTCCACGAGCTCGGGGTCCGCCGGGGCGCGCCCGACGTGCAGCGCGGCGGTAACCGCCTCGAGCTCGGCGGCAGCGCAGGCCTGCGGCGCGCCGAGGACGTCGTAGCCCACCTCGAGGTGGACGGGGCCGGGCGCCCCGGTGGCCGTCTCGCGCACCGCTCGGGCCATGAGCTCGGGGATCCGCCTCGCGTCGGCCACCGTGGCCCGCCATTTGGTGACCGCGCCGAACAGCCGCGGCGCGTCGAGCTCCATGAGCAGGCCGCGTGGCGGGTCGCGCAGCGCGGCCGGCGTGCCGACCGTGATCGCGAGCACCGGCAGGTGGTTGGTGCGCGCCGTGTCCAGCCCGCTGGCGAGGTTCAGCGCGCCCGGGCCCATCTCGGCGATGCACGCCGCCAGGCGGCCGGTGCGATGGGCGACCGCCGTGGCCATGAAGGCGGCCGCCGCCTCGTGGCGGACGCCGGTCCAGCGCAGCGTCGACTCGCGCGACAGCGCCTCGAGCAGCGGTGCGAACTTGCCCCCGGCGATCCCGAAGACCTCGGTGACCCCGGCCGCGACCAGCCCGGCGACGACGGCCTCGGCGGCGCTGAGGGTAACGGGCTCCGTCCCCTCAGCGGCCGGCGGCACGGCGTGTAGCGTCATCCGGCGGTGGTCGGACTCTCGTCCGAGAGGTCGTCGATCGTCGACTCGCCGAGATAGCTCGCCTCCATCAGGTCGCGCCGCCCGCGTAGGTCCGCGGCGTGTCCCGCCAGAACGATCTCACCGTGGTTGAGCACGTAGGCGCGATCGGCGAGCTCGAGGGCCATTGAGATGTGCTGCTCGACGAACAGCACGCCCGCGCCGAGCTCGTCGGCGATCCGCCGCAGGATTGGCAGCAGCCGCTCGACGACCACCGGCGCCAGCCCCAGGCTCATCTCGTCGACGAGCAACAACCGCGGCCGGCTCACCAGCGCGCGGCCGACGGCCAGCATCTGCTGCTCGCCGCCCGAGAGCACGCCGGCCTTGCGGCCCAGGCACTTCTCCAGCTCGGGGAGCATCGAGAGCAGCTCGTCCTGGGGCAGCGACCTGTCCCCACGTGCCAGGCGCAGGTTCTCTCGCACGGTCAGCTCGTAGAACAGCGCGCGGTCCTCGGGGACCAGCGACACCCCCAGGCGGGCCAGCTTGTAGGCGGGGCGGCCGGTGATCGCCTCACCGGCGAGCGCGACCGTCCCCGAGATCGGCGGCAGCAGACCCGCGATGGTCGACAGCGTGGTCGTCTTGCCGGCGCCGTTTGGGCCGAGCAGCGCGACGACCTCACCGGGGGCCACCGTCAGTGACAGCCGGCGCACGGCGGGGATCCCGAGGTAACCGGCGTGCAGGTCGTCGACGGCGAGCAGCGGGGCGTCCGTCGGTGTGGCCGGAGCCTCGGGGGCGGGTGTCGCGGCGCTGGGCATCGTCACTGCGGTTCCTGTGCGCCACCGGGCTCGGAGCTGCCGAGGTAGGCCTCGATCACCGCCGGGTTGGCGCGGATCTCCCCGGGCGTGCCCTCGGCGATGAGGTTGCCGAAGTCCAGCACCATGACGCGGTCGCATACGCTGAGCACGAGGCCCATGTCGTGGTCGATCAGCAGCACGCTCACCCCGTGCTCAGGGAGGGTGCGCAGCCGTTGGCCGAGCACTAGCGTCTCGTCGGTGTCCAGGCCCGCGGCGGGTTCGTCGAGCAGCAGCAGCGACGGGCGGCAGGCGAGCGCCCGGCCGACCCCGACGAGCTTGCGTTGACCGTGGGAGAGCTCGGTGGGGAAGCGGCCGGCGACGTCCTCGAGCTCGGTCACCGAGAGCGCCCAGCTCACCGCCTCGGTCCGTTCGCGTCGGTCGGGGAGAAAGACGCGCCCCAGGCCGCCGAGCAGCCCCGGCGGCTCGGAGGCCACCATCAGGTTTTCCTCCACCGTCAGGTCGTTGAACAGCTCGACGGACTGGAACGTGCGGATCAGGCCGCGCCGCGCCAGACGGTGAGGGCGGTTGCGAGTGATGGTGTCGCCTTCGAAGCGCACCGTGCCGCTGGTCGGCCGCACGTAGCCGGTGAGCGCGTCGATCATCGTCGTCTTGCCGGCGCCGTTGGGGCCGATCAGTCCGGTCACCGAGCCACGAGCGACGGAGAAGGTCACGTCGTTGACCGCGACCACGTTGCCGTACTGGACGCGCAGCGCCTCGGTCTCGAGCACCGCGCCGATGCCCGCGGACGGCTCACCGGCCTGGGGTGCCGCGACGCTCATCGTCGCGCCACCTTCGGCGTACTGGGGGTGGCCGGGGTCGCCGACGCAGCCGATTCCGGCAGCGCAGGTGGGGCGGGCTCGGGACGGGCGACCCGTCTCATCAGCGCGATGCGC
>CAVWTW010000002.1:0-8395 GCA_963758035.1 uncultured Actinomycetota bacterium | reverse complement strand
CGCCGCGGACGGCCCCTACGGAACCGGCGCGCCGGCCAGGGCCAGCACCACGCCCACGACGGCTGCCGCGACCAGGGTGAGGACCACCCCGCGCTTGAACACCAGCAGCGCCACCGCGGCTGCAGCCAGGACGCCGAACTGCCACGCCTCCGTGAGAACGGCGGCGAGCGTGACCGCGGCCCCGGCGATCGCCCCGATGGCCGCCGGGCCCGCGCCGTCGAGGAAGGCGCGCGGCCCCGGGAGGTCGCGCAGGCCGTCAAAGCGCCGGCCCGCCAGCAGCACGAACCCGAACGACGGCGCAAACGCGATCGCCGCGGCCATGATCCCCCCGGCTAGGCCGTGGGCGGCATAGCCCACGGCGGCGATGGTGGCCACGACCGGTCCCGGCGTGATCTGCCCGAGCGCCACCGCATTGAGGAACTGGGCGTTGGTCATCCAGTGGTGGGCGTGGACGGCGTCGCCCTGCATGAGCGGGATGATCACGAAGCCGCCGCCGAACGAGAGGGCACCCACCTTCAACGCGGTCCACGCCAGCGCGCCGTACCCGCCCACCGACACGGCTGCGGGCGCGACCAGCAGGGGCAGCGACAGCTCGCGGCGCCGGCGACCCACCTCGACCGCGCCGCAGGCCAGGAGAACGAGCACGAGGTAGGGGCCGATGAGCACAGCCGCCGCCGCGCCCGCGATCACGTACACCGACCACGCCCACAGGTCCGAGCGCGCCCGCGCCCGCGCCCAGGCTCGGCCCCAGCAACCCCCGCGCGGCGTGGGCGGCGACGGCGCTCACCGCCGCCCCGGCGCCGGCGCCGGCGCCCCGCACCCACAGCGGCGGAGCATGGCCGAGCACCGCAGCCGAGAGCGCGAGGATGACCACGACCGCCGGGGCGATGAAGCCCAGGCCGCCGATCACCGCGCCCGCCGGTCCGGCGACGCGATAGGCGCAGTAGATGGCCATCTGGGTCGACGCCGGGCCCGGGAGCAGCCCGCAGGCGGCGTTGGCGTCCTCGAAGGCCCGCGCGTCCATCCACCGCCGGCGCACGACCACGAGCTGGCGCAGCAGCGCGATGTGGGCCGGCGGGCCCCCGAAGCCGATGAGCCCGAGCCGGGTCCACTCGCGGGCGACCAGGGCCGGCGATGCCACCGGCGGGGCGACCTCGGTCGGCGAGGCCGGTGGATCCGGCGAGGCCGGTGGATCCGGCGACCCAGGCGGATCCGGGCTCACGCCCGGGCACGCTACCTCACGCGCACGCGCACCACGGAGGCGCCGCTGCGGCGCTGGTGGCGGTGCAGACCGTCGACGGCGTCGGCGCGGATGAGGTAGGTCCCGCCGGGGATGCGCAGGTGGCGCCGCAGCGACCACACGCCCGTCCCGCGGGCGCGGAATTGGACCGGCCTGGCGCACGAGCGCTTGGCGCCGAGCCCGCCGCCGGGCAGCAGGAACCGGCAGCGGCCGTGGCCGGAGGTCCGGTAGACGCTGACGAAGATGTGGGCGACTTGCTCCTTGCGGCGGATCGCCGGCGCGGCGTTCGGGCACCGGCGCTCAGAGGCGCGGCCACGCACGAAGAAGCCGTGGCGGGAGACGCGCACGGCGTGCTTGGCGATCGTGGAGGTCGGCCGAGCGGTGCATTGCGCCGCCGAGGAGGAGAACGGCGGCAGCGGTGGCGTGACGGTCGCCGGGGTGCCCGCGGCGCCCGGGGCCTCGTGGACCGGGAGGCGCAACTGGAAATCGGACACGGCGATCGAGAACTGGCCGTTGGAGGTCCGCGCGTAAGGGCTGTCCTGCCCGAGCAGCTCCAGCTTGGGGATGTGCCCGGCCGCGAAGTGCCAGGCCCCGGGGTGCAGCTGGAAGACCTGGGGCCCGCCGGCGGTGACCCGGTAGAGCCCCCTGGCCACGAGCGTCTCGGTGTTGCTCGCCGGGTCGACGTCCCACAGGCGCGCCGCCAGCTCCGGGAACGTCCCGCTGATGCCGAGGTTCGCGATGACGGTCGGCGAGCCGAGCAGCGTGTAGCCCGATCCGGTGGCCGCCGGCAGGCGGTAGCTGGCGACGCCGGCGCCCTGGTCGGTGGCGGTCGCTGTGGCGCAGGCTCCCGGCCCGCTGATCGGATCGACCGCCTGGGCGACGGTGGGGTCGCCGGCGCCCGAGCTCACCGTCTGCGCCGCCGCCGAGGAGAAGTCGACCTCGCCGGGGTGCAGGCCGGCCCAGGTGGAGGCGGTGAACGGGCCGCCCGACGGGGCCGTGCTCGGGCAGGTCTGGGTGAGCGCGGTGACGCTCGGCGCCGGGCGCACGAGCGCGCTCGAGCCATTCTTGACGAAGGTGTCGAAGAACTGCTGGATGTGCTGGGCCAGGAGCGCCGCGTCGGCCGGCTTGTTCTGTCCCCGCTGGTGACCGCCGTCGTAGTCGAACAGGCTGATCCAGTCGCTCGGGTACTTGGCGCGCTCGAGGTTGTAGTAGCGCAGCGCCTCGTCGACGGGGAAGAGGTCGTCCGTGAAGCCATTCGCGATGAGCAGCGGCGGGGGCGCCTCGGGAGTCACGCCGTAGGCGCCGTCGAGCAGGTAGTACGACGAGTGGTATTGGGCGATCTGGGCGGCGATCCCCTCATCCTCGGCGTTGCCGTCGTAGGGCTCGCCCGCGTTGAGCGAGGCGAACCAGGTGGTGAGGTCCGCCTGCGAGTTTGTCCCGGCGGGTGCGTAGTAGCCGCTCAGCGATCCCAGCGCATAGAGACCGGAGACGAACGACTGCTTCTCGACCCCGAGCGGGGAGAGGTCCGTGGTAGGCGAGGCCACCTGGTAATCGAGCGTGCGGCCGTTGGGAATGAGCGCGTAGACGAGGTCGCTCCACGGGATGACGGGCGCCGCGGCGGCGATGCGCAGCGGGGTTCCGGCCGGGCTGAGCCACGGGCTCACCGAGCCGTCGGCGTTCATTACGCGGTCGCGCAGCGTGGCCAGCGCCAGCGAGACGCCGCCCCCGTAGGACTCGCCGGTGACGCCGATCTGCGCCGGGTTGGCGATGCCCTCGTCGACGAGGAGGCCGATAGCGTTCTGCACGTCGCGCACCTCGTAGCGGTCGTCGTCGAGGCGGAGGTAGCCGTCGGCGCAGCCGGTGGGATCGGCGAGCCGGGAGGCGGAGCTGCCGCACGAGTCTCCGAACCCGCGCGCCGTCAGCTGGAGCACGGCGTAGCCCTCCTTGGCCCACTGGTCGGCGGTGGGGCCGCCGTACTGCGTGTCAGACGGGCCGCCGGCCTGGCTACCCCAGCCATGGCTCTGCACCACCAGTGGGTAGGAACCGTCGGTGCCCGAGGCCGGGGCGGGCGGCAGGATCACGTAGAGCGCGAGCGGGGTGGCGTCAAAGCTCTTCAGGCGCGTGTCCGGGCCGCCGCTCGAGCTGAAGTCGCCCTGGCAGACGCGCGTGCCGTCGGCCTGCGCCGTGCACGGGATCGCCTGGCCGCTCACGGTCTGGCCACTGAGCACGCTCGAGATCGCCGCCGACGCCGAGCCGGGGCTCAGCCCCGCGCCCACCATCGTCACCGCGCACGCCAGCCACCATCTCCTCATGCTGGCGCCACGATACTCCAAACGCCGGAGCAGCGGGCGGAGTCAGCCGATGAGCAGCCGGCGGTTGAACACGCGCTCAAAGGCCTCGCCGTCGCCGTAGCGTTCGACGCTCCAGCGCGGCAGCGTGAGATCGCCGGCGGCCTTGAGATGCAGGTCCACGCCGTCGCCGTTGGTGTCGAGGTGGGCCTCGGACACCGACTGGTCACGGCCGCGCTCGAGGTGCTCGGCCAGGCGCAGGATGACCGCACAGCGGTCGAGGAGATCCTCGTCGCCGTCATGGGCGATCGCCTCGATGATCCCGAGCTTGGGGATGCCCTTGCGGTGATAGCGCGTGATCTGGGCGATCAGCGCACGCTCGCGAGGGTCGAAGCCGGGCAGCTCGGCGCTCTCGATGAGGTAGCGCGAGTGCTTGTGATGGTCGTCGTAGGAGATCGTCATGCCGACGTCGTGGAGCATCGAGGCCGCCCACAGCAGTTCGCGCTCCCCCTCAGCCGGCGTGAACAGGCCGGCGGTGACCAGCGAGTCGAACATCTGCAGCGAGAGCTTGGCCACGTGCTCGACGTGGACGATGTCGGACTCGTACTGGATCGCGAGGTTGCGCACGGCGGCCTCGCGGACGTCGTCGAACAGGGGAGGGTCGCCCTGGAGCAGGGTGCGGGCCAGGAACACGCCCTCTCGCAGGCCGGCGTCGGTGGCCTCGATCCCGTCAAACCCGCCGAGGGACACGACGGTGTCCAGCACGACGGCCGAGGCGAGGATGATGTCGCCGCGGCCGGGCTTGATCCCGGGGACCATGCCGCGCTCCTCCACCGACATCGAGGCGAGCTCGGCGGTGAGGTCAGACAGCACCTTCGGGGTGATCTGGAAGCCCTGGACGCCGAGATCGAGCGAGCCGTTGGCCGCCTGGGCGGCGGCGGCCAGGTTGCGCACCGCGCCCCCGATGCCCACCATCCGCCGGCCCGAGGAGGCCAGCCAGTCCAGCGTCGACACCGTCTCGGCGACGTGATCGCGCAGCTTGGACAGGTCCTTCTTCTTGACGGGGCCGTCGCCGGGGAGGAACTGCTCGGTGACGCGCACGGCGCCGAGCGGGAACGAGGCGGACTCCTGGGGCCGGCGGCCGTCGACGTGGGTGAGCTGCATGCTGCCGCCCCCGATGTCGAGCACGACGCCGTCGGTCAGCGTGGTGGTGTTGACCGCGGCGACATAGCCGTAGTAGGCCTCCTCCTGCGCCGACAGCGTCTCGATCGTCAGCCCCGTCGCGGCCTGGGCGTCGGCGAGGAAGCGCTCGCCGTTGGTGGCATCGCGGATCGCGCTGGTGGCGACGACATGGATGTCCTCGGCGTCGAGATGGTTGGCCCGGCAGAACCGCGCGAAGACCCCGAGGGTCTCGAGACCGCGCCCGATCGCCTCGTAGCTGAGCTTGCCCGAGGCGGCCAGGCCCGCGCCGATGCGGACGGTCTCATAGAGCTCGTCGGTGAGCTTCCACCACGAGCCTGACTCGTAGGTGAAGACCACCAGGCGCCACGAGTTGGAGCCGAGGTCGACAACGGCGACCTGACGAGGGCTGTGGCCACTCTGGCCCGCGGCGCGCGTCGATCGCCAGCTCACCGTTGCATCATGCGGGGACGGCCGGACGGCTCGCTGCCGTCGATCCCGCATTCTGCGAGAAGATCGACGAGCAATGTGGCAAACCCGAAGCCGCGGGCGCCCAGCCCGCGCCCGGTGAGCGGGTTGTAGTACTCGCGGAAGCCGTGGCGCAGGGCCGCCACCTCCAGCGAACGCACGATGCGCTCGGCCTCGGCCGCGTACCCGAGCTCGATCATCGGGGGCACGAGCAGCCACGACGTGTTCATCCACGCGGGCCCGCGCCAGCAGCGCCACAGAGCGAAGCGCGGGTTGAACGTCGGCTCAGAGCGCGCCACCGACGGGATCCCGGTGGCGGCGCGGTAGTGAGCGGGGTCGAGCAGGTGCTCCTCGACGAGCCGGCGGCGGACCTCCTCGGGCATCCCCGGCAGGGCCAGCGGGGCAAGCGCCGACCAGGTGCTGACCGGCACCTGGCGCTCGCCACGGCCGGCGAGGTCGAAGAACAGGCCCGTGCCCTCGTCGTGGCAGCGCTCGAGCAGCGCCGCCTCGGTCTGGTCGGCGCGTGCCGTCCATGTCGCCGACCGTTCGTCGTCCATCCGGGCCAGCGCTCGCAGTGACAGGGCGTAGAAGACATTGACGAGGACGTCCTCGACGTGCTCGTCGTAGCGCTCGGCGATGGCGTGGGCGTCGTAGCCCATCCGCCGGTAGCGCTCGACCAGCCACCAATAGCCGATGCTGTCGTGACGCATCCGCCCGAACACCTCGTCGTATTTGGGCGAGTCGTCCAGGCCGGACTCGTCGGGGTAGATGATGGTGAGCAGCCCGTCGCCGTCGACATCGCGCTCGTGGGCCAGCCAGTCATAGTGCAGGCGCAGCTGGGGCAGGCCGTCGGTGACGAACTCGGGGACGTCGGGCGAGGCCTCGGCGACGAGCTCCCAGGCGAGCGCGAGCAACGGCGTCTGGATCGTGGCGGTGGCCGACGCGCCGAACACCGTGTGGGTCCCGTAGAACGGCGCCCGCCGCCAGTAGGCCGGGCGATCCCAGAACGCGGTATGGGGGATGAAGCCGTCCAGCCGGCCGGCGCGGACCAGCGAGTGCAGCTCGGCACGCGCCCGCGCCGGGTCGAAGTGGCGCCAGACGATGGCGTGAAAGCAGGAGTCCCAATACCACTGGTGGCGGTAGCGCGGAGTCGCCGGGCAGGTGAAGGCATAGGGCACCCCGTCGCCCGAGCGGTGGCCCTCGCGCCAGTTGGCGCGCAGCACCCCCTCGGCGCCGCTGCGCAGCTGCGCGCGGCGCACGACGTCCTCGGCCGTCACGCCTACACGCTCAGCTCGTCATAGGTGACCGCCCGCCGCCCCTCGGCGCGCTCCAGCACCCGCTCGATCGCCGCCACGTGGTGGGGCAGGTCGAAGTCGGCGGGATGGACGTCGAGGCGCATCAGCCGTCCGTGTCCCCGGGCGCCCGCTCGCACCACCGTCGGCGACAGCGCGCGCTTGAGCGGCGTCGAGCTGCCCAGGCACAGGGCCCGGGCGCGGATGCGGCCGCGGCAGCGGGTGTCGACCCCATGCAGATCGGCGAACCAGTCATACGACGGCCCTGACAGCACGTCCCGCAGCGCCCGCGTGTAGGCGTAGCCGGGGGCGACGAAGCCGGCCGGCTCGAGCTCGGCGTCGCGCAGCAGGCGCCGGCCCATCTCGACCCGGTGGCGGGTGGCCTCGGCGTCAAGACCGGGGAATTCGGCGGCGCGGCCACCTTGAAAGCCGGCGAGCACGCTGCGCGGCCACGGCGCGCGAAAGGTGGCCCGGTGGACCAATCCGTGCTGAGCGATCGCGTCGCCACAGACGGTGCGGTGATGTAGCCAGTCGATCAAGCCCGGCGCGCGCGGCGCGATGGGATGGAGCTCGGAGGCGGGGATCACCAGCAGCGTCGTCCGCTCGATCCCGCGGTCGGTCAGCCAGTCGCGGATCTCCTGGGCCCGCGCGAACGATCGCGGCTCGACGTCGTGGATGGCGACCGCCAGGTCGCCCGAGAACGGCATCGGCTCTCACCGTCCCAGAAGTCGCTCGAGGTCCGACAGCTCCTGGGCGAAGAGGCGCTCCCAGGTGTGCCGCGCCGCCAGCCGGGCCGCGCCCGGCACGTCGGGCGTCCGCCGGCGCGCCCGCTCGATGGCCCGCAGCAGGTCGGCGCTGTCTCCGGCGCGGAAGGTGTCGACACGGCCGTCGAGCAGCGAGGCCGACGGCGTCGGCTCGGCCGTGACGACCGGGGTGGCGCACGCCGCAGCCTCCAGCGCCGCCAGGCCGAAGGTCTCGTGGGCGCCGGGGAGGACGGCGCAGCGGGCGGCAGCAAAGCGCTCGGCCAGCGCCTCGCGGTCGCGCACGTAGGGGTCGAAGGTGACGCGCCCGCTCAGCCCCAGTTGACGGGCGCGCTCGCGCAGCGCGTCGCCCATCGGACCGGTCCCCAGCAGCACGAGCGGCCACGGCTCGCTCGACGCGGCGGCGGCGTCGAGCAGTTGGCGCAGGCCCTTCTCCCGCGACAGGCGCCCGACGTAGAGGACGTGGTCTGAGCGAGGGATCTCGGGCCGGGGGTGAAAGACGGGCTCGATTCCCAGCCGCAGGCGCAGCGTCGCCGGGCGCTGCACGTCGATCTCGGTGTCGACGACCGACATGATCGCGTCCACGTCGAGGTAGGCCCGGCGATACCAGCGCCGCAGCGCGCGGGCGTAGACGGCGTCAGGGCCAGGCAGGCCGGCGGCGTGCAGCGAGGCCGAGGAGTGGTGCACGGCGATGACCGCGGCGCCGCACTCGTGGGCCGCGCGGCTGGCCCCGCGCGGAGTCCAGAACGGATCGTGGAGCAGGACCACGTCAGGCGCGAGCTCGTGCAGCGTGGCCTGGAGCTCTGCGCCGCCGAGCGGGACCCGGTAGCCGTTGGACGCCGCCACGCGCAGCGAGCGGTGCTCGTGGCGGCCCTCACCGTCTGAGGTGGTCGCCTTGCCGGGGATGACCAGGTGGTGCTCGAAGCGGCCCGTGCGGGCCGCGTAGGCCGCCTTGGCCTCGAGGTAGGTGCGAATGCCGCCGCTGCGCTCGCCGTAGAACATGGTCACGTCGGCGATCCGGAGCGGCCGTCTGGCGACGCGCGGTCGCCGCCTCACGGACCGCCGGCCGGGGACCACAGCGTTCATCGATCACATACGTTCGCGCCCGCACTCGCGCGGCTCGTGACGAGCCTGCGAAGTTCCTGTGACCAGCCTGTGAAGGTGACT
>CAVWTW010000001.1:0-20702 GCA_963758035.1 uncultured Actinomycetota bacterium | reverse complement strand
GCTCCTGGGCAAGACCTCAGCCGAGCTGAAGTAACGCCGACAGGTCCTGGTGGACCCCGGCGCGGTCGAGGTCCCAGCGGGCTCCGGTGACCCGCATGGGCTTGATCTGAGCGATCTGGAGCTTGGTGTCCTTGAGGCGGTCGCGCTCCATCTCGGCGACCGCGACGTGGTACGGCCGGCCGTCCAGCTCGAGCGCGATCCGCTGCTCGGGCCACCAGCAGTCGATCTCCCAGCCGTCGATGTGGACGTTGCGCACAGGCTCCGGGATCTCAGGATGCTCGGTCAGCCACAGGTCGAACGCGCGCTCGAGGTCGGATTTACGGTCCGGACGGGGACGGTAGTCGGCCAGCGCGTCCTTGAGCCGGGTCAGGCCTGGCCACCGCGGGTGCCGGATCAGGGCCGCCTCGATGGCGTCGGGCTTGAGGAGTTGCTTGCGGGCCGCTTCCGTGATGAGGCGGTCGAGCTCGGCGAGGGTTTCGCGCGGGGCGAGCTCGATGAGCATGCGCGGGACCGAGCTGTAGCGCAGGTGGCCAACGGTCCGGACGTCCTTGGGTACCAACGGTTTGGCCGTGCGATGCGTGATCAGCCCCCGTCTCGAGTACTTCCGCCGGGCCACCATCGTGATCTCGATCGCCTTGACGTTGATGGGGCGGAGGCCATGGAGCGCAGCGGCCGTCCGATGACTGAGGAAGGAGGATGGTCCGCACGAGAGGAGGGCTCCTATCAGGTGCCCAAGAGGGGTGACGTTGCGATGACCAACAGCCCATACGTGGGTGTAAAGCTCGTGGAGTTCGCCATTGGCCGCGCGGCTGCGGATCTGGGCGTTGCTGAGGCCCAGCGCGTGCAACTGCGGCCGGCTGACCACTCCGTCCTGCCGCGCGGCACTTCGGGACAGAAAGTGGCCATTTCCTGGACCTTCTGTCCCAGAGTGACCCACGCACTCAGGGTGCCAGGAAACCTGTCACACGTGGGTGTCAGGCGTGCAAAGTTTGCGTCACAGTCAGCCGTCGCGCATCGCGACGACGCCGCCCAGCGTGCCGACGTACTCGGTGCCGTTGCGGGCCAGCGCAATTCCGGCGTAGTTGTTGTTGTAGTCCACGCCCGTGCCCGCCAGCTGCTTATAGACCTGCGCCCGGTGCGGAAGTCGAGCGCGGTCCAGTACCACGGTCGAGGTCGCGCTGCCCTTCGTGTAGGTGTAGACGAGGCCGGTGGCGAGCGCCAGCTTGGAGACGGCGGTGGGGGCGGCATGCGTGGTGTTGCGCCAGACGGTGTGGCAGCCCTTGCCATTGCGATTGATGTCGACGCGCACGAAGCCGGGCGTGGTGACGCCGCCGTGCGATGCTCGTCGGTCCCGTGTAGCCGTAGTTGTTCTCGACGATGATCGAGCGCCCGGCGGCGATGATCGAGTTCTCGGTGTCGCTGGCCCCGCGTGCGAAGACGGGCGCCTTGCACACCAGGCGCGGCCGGCGCGGGCGCACGAGCGGTCCGGTAGACCATGATGTCCATCGGGTCGGCGTTGTCGGTGATGTTGACGTAGCCGCCCGGCATGACCGTCGGCGTCGTGCCCGTTCCCGCGTCGACCTGGCCGGGCTTGGCCATGCCGCTGTTGGGATAGCGGACCGACCAGATGACCTTGGGCACGCCGCCCGGCCCGGCGACGAAGCGGTAGAGCTTGAGGTCGGAGGCGATGTACACGCCGCCGTGCTGGTCGGTGGCGAACGAGTTCTCGATCTCCCCCACCGTTGCCCGTGCCCAGCCGGATCACGTGGATCGCGCCGGTGCTGAGGTTCAGCGTGCCCACGACCCCGTCGGTACGCGCCACGACCCACAGCAGTCCGTTCGAGTCCGGCAGCGCCGAGGTGATCTCCTTCGAGGAGGTGAGCTTGCCGCTGAGGTCGTAGTCGTGCTGCTCGACGAAGCCTCACCCGTCTCGCCGATGACGAGAATGTGGCGCTTGGTCGTGGCCGTGACGACGCGGTTGCCGTTGTCGAGATAGAAGTAGCCGCCGCCGGTGAAATCCTGGAAGGGGTTGGTGGGCAGGCTCTGGCGCGGCGGGAGGTCGAAGGTCGCGAGCGTGGCCAGCGTCATCGGGTCGAACATGTAGAGCTCCGGCCCGGCGAGGCCGACGCACACCGAGATGAGCCGTCCCTGGGAGTCGAAGGTGATCGAGCCGCAGTCATGGTTGATGAGCGTGGAGCTCACCACGGGCGAGCGCCCCATCGGGCCGGCCCACGTATAGGCGTCGGTCTGCCAGGCGTCGTCGTGGATCTCCGAGGCGCCGTTGGGCGCCATGAAGCGATTGCGCGGCGTCGGCGGGATGCCATGGACGGGATGGGCGACGGCGGCCTCACCGGTGAAAGACGGGCTCGCCGGCGCTGACTGCGATCGGCACCGGCGGCGTCACGGGCAACGGCAGCGCGCCCTGCGCCCCCGGGGCGATCGCCATCAAAACCAAAAAGATCAGAAAAGTGGCGTAGCGCACGCGCGGATCATAAGCCACGCGCCTCGCGCCGCAGCACGTCCCAGGCGAGACGGACGTCCTCCTCGGTCGTGCTCATCTGGCCGATGGCCATCCGCAGCACATAGCGCCCGCCCAGCGCCGCGTGCGAGAGGAACATCTCGCCGCCGGCGTTGACCCGCTCCAGCAGCGCCTGGCTGCGCTCATCGTCGCCCTCCAGGCGGAAGCAGACGAGCGAGAAATGCCGCGGCGCGCACAGCTCCCAGCCCGGCTCGGCGGCGACCCAGCTCTCAAAGCGCTCGGCCAGCGCGACGCCGCGGCGGATGTGCTCCTGCAGGCCGCTGCGCCCGTAGCAGCGCAGCACCGCCCACAGCTTGAGCGCGCGGAAGCGGCGGCCCAGCGCCGGCCCGTACTCGCTCAGCGACAGGGCGTCCTCGGCGTCGGGCGTGCGCAGGAACTCCGGGACCAGGCTGAAGGCGGCGCGCAGCTCCGCCGGGCGGCTGGTCCACAGCAGCGAGCAGTCCATCGGCGTGAGCAGCCACTTGTGCGGGTTGACGACGAGCGAGTCGGCGCGCTCCACCCCGTCGAAGGCCCAGCGGAACTCGGGGCAGATCATGGCGCTGCCGGCGTAGGCGCCGTCGACGTGCAGCCACGTGCCCGCGGCGGCGCAGGCATCGGCGATCGCAGGCACGGGATCGACCGAGGCGCTGGCGGTGGTGCCGACGGTGGCCACCACCAGGGCGGCCTGGCCCAGGTCGCCCAGCTCGTCAACGCGCAGCCGGAACCGATCGTCGGTGGCGACCTTGCGCAGGGTCATGCCCAGCATCCGCGCGCCCTTCTCGACGGCCGAGTGGGTGTGCTCGGAGCAGACCACCTCGTTGCGGCCCGTCGTCTCGCGGGCGGCGATCATCGCAGCCATCGTGCCGGTCGAGGCGGTGTCCTCGATGTGGCCGTGCCACCCGCCGGGCAGGCCCAGCAGCTCAGCCGTCCAGTCCAGCACCACGCCCTCGAGCTCGGTGGCGGCGGGCGCGGTGCGCCACAGGAAGCCCACCGAGTTGAGCGTGGCCGCCAGCAGCTCGGCCAGGATCCCGGGCTCGGCCGCGCTGGTGGCGAAGTAGGCGAAGAAGCGCGGGTGCTGCCAGTGGGTCACGCCGGGCAGGAGGATCTCGTCGAGGTCGCGCAGCACCGCGGAGAACGGCTCGGGCTCGTCGGGGGCATGGGCGGGCAGCCGCGAGCGAATGTCGCCGGGGGCCACCTGGGCGAGCACCGGCAGGTCGCCGACCCGCTCGAGGTAGTCCGCCGCCCAGTCCAGCGCCGCGCGGCCGTCGGTGCGCAGGTCGACCATGCGCCGGCGCTCCCCGAGCTCGGGGCGGTCGTGCAGGTCGGTCACCCGGAGGGCTCGCTGGAGACCGTGGCAAAGCCGATGCCGGCGGCCACCAGGCGATCGATGAGCGCCTGGCCCATCGCCACTGCCGGGGTGAGCTGGCCGGCGCGGTCGGGCAGGTCGTCGTGGGCCAGGCACAGCGCCGCCTCGGCCAGCATCTTGGACGTCTCGCTGTAGCCGGGGTCGCCTCCGCTGACCTCGGTGACGACACGCCGGCCCCCGCCCTCGCCGCGGAAGCGCACCTTGAACCACGCCTTCGCGCGCTCCTCCGGGGTGGGCCCGTCACCGGGGTCCTTGAGCTTGAGCAGCAGGTTCCGCGTCGGAGGCAGCTGGGCCAGGGCGACCACGCCGCCGATCCCGGCCACGAGACCCGCCGCCACCGGCAGGCGCTTGGCCACGATGTAGTGGGCGTAGCTGAAGTCGGGGCCGTAGCGGTCAAGGGCGCGGGCGGAGCGCAGGACGGTGACCGGGTCGATCGTCGGAGCCGGGATGACCCAGCCTCCGGCGGTGTCGTCATGGTGGGGCAGCGCGGTGACGCCCTTGACGGTGCGGCCGGCCGGACGGCCCTCGAGCTTGGCGCGCTGGCTCGCCACCTGCCGGCCCTGGCGCAGCCGGGCCATGATGTGGACGGCCGAGTGCAGGGTGCCGCCGGAGTAGGTGCCGTTGACCCGCACGAACCCCTCGAGCTTGATGGAGGCCTGTTCGGGCAGCTCGCCCACCGTGTAGAAGGCGCCCAGGTCATAGGGGATCGAGTCAAAGCCGCACGAGTGCACGATGCGAGCGCCGGTGCGCTGGGCCTGCTGGTGGTGGCGCAGCCACATCAGATCCACGAACTCGGGCTCGCCCGTGAGGTCCACGTAGTGGGTGCCGGCGGCCGCGCAGGCGGCCACCACCGGCTCGCCGTAGTGGATGTAGGGCCCGACGGTGGTGATGACCACCTTGGCCGACTCGGCCATCCGTCGCAGGGAGGCCGGGTCCTCGATGTCGGCGACGACCAGCGGCACGTCGCCCGCGAGCCGCGCGCGCACCCGCTCGAGCTTGTCCCGGCTGCGGCCCGCAATCGCCCAGCGACCGGCGCCGGCCGCGCCGGCCAGGTACTCCGCGGTCAGCGCTCCGGTGAAGCCGGTGGCGCCGAAGACGACGACGTCGTGCTCGCGCTCAGCCATCGGACTCGTCGTCGGGCGAGTCGGTCTCGACCTGTTCGGCGAGCTGCATCGCCTCGCTCAGGTCGATCCCCGCCCTGCCCGCCATCCACGTCGCCACAGGCGCGGCGATCCGCTGGGATGAGTGGGCGGCGACGCCGGCGAGGTCCAGGACGGCCGTGAGCTCGTCCTTGGTGGGGGCCGGGACGCCGAGCTTCTCGGCGTACGCGGCCAGCCAGTCGGGCGCGTTCATCGTGGGCGGGAGGCTAGCGACCGCGCGCCTGAGCCGCCGCGCTGGCAAGATCCCGCGCGGCTCACCTCACACCGACGAAAGGCAGTGCAGATGGCAATCCTCTCCGACAAGGTCGCGATCGTCACCGGATCGGCGCGCGGGATCGGCCGCGCGACCGCCGAGCTTCTCTCCGAGCAGGGCGCCAAGGTCCTGATCAACGACCTGGACGGCGACGTCGCCGAACAGACCGCCTCGGAGATCGACGGCGACACGCTGGTGTTCGGCGGCGACCTGACCAAGCCGGGCGTATGCGACGACCTGGTCGGCAAGGTCGTCGACGCCTGGGGACGCGTCGACATCCTCATCAACAACGCCGGCTACACGATCGACGCCCCCATCCACAAGATGAGCGACGAGGCGTTCCAGCGGATGATCGACATCCATAACGTCGTCCCCTTCCGCATGTGCCGCGCCGTCGCCCCCCACATGCGCGAGCCCGCCAAGAAGGAGCGCGAGCAGGGCGTCGAGGTGTTCCGCAAGATCGTCAACGTCTCCTCGATCAGCGGCACCATGGGCAACGCCGGCCAGGCCAACTACTCGTCGGGCAAGTCCGGCGTCATCGGCCTCACCAAGACGCTGGCCAAGGAGTGGGGCCAGTTCAAGATCAACGTCAACGCCGTCGCCTTCGGCTTCATCGAGACCCGCCTCACCGCGGTCAAGGAGGAGTCCAACACGATGGAGATCGACGGCCAGACCCTCCAGCTCGGGATCCCGGGCCAGATGCGCGAGCTCGCCCCCAACCTCATTCCGCTCGGCCGCCCGGGCCAGCCGTTCGAGGCGGCCGGGGGCATCTTCCTGCTCTGCACCCCGTGGGCCAACTACATCACCGGTCAGGTGCTGGGCATCACCGGCGGGCAGTGGGGAGGCATGATCTCCTAGCCATATCGGCGCGTGAGCTACGAGAGGCGCAGCGGCTTCGGGCGCAGCACCCGGGCGCGGGCGCCGGGAGGCTTGTAGGTCACCGCCAGGGCGATCACGGGCCGCGCGCCGTGGGTTCCCAGCAGCGCCCGGCCGGCGGCGGTGGGCTGGACGACGAGCGCCAGCGGGCCGCCCTGGCGGGCGCCCGCGCTCGCCGTCCCGTAGGCCAGGCGCCGACGGGAGGCCCCCGCCGCCGCGTTCCACGCGGTCGCGATGACGCGGACGGAACCGGGCCCCGGCAGCTTGAGCGCCACCCGCGCCTCGCCCGAGCCGGTCGCGCGCAGCCGCAGGACGACGAAGCGGTTGGTCGTGGGCACCACCTTGTAGCTCACCATCTCGGTCGTCGACTCGCCCTGATCGTTGGTGGCCGACACGCTGAAGGGGTGGCCGCCCAGCGTCGCCGTGTTGATGCGGTGGCCCGCGGGGACGGTGCCGACGCAGGACTGCAGCGCGGGCCCGGTGGAGGCCGCCGCACACGAGTAGCGGGCCGCCACGGCCTGGCCCAGCCGGTAGCTCGCGCCCTGGGCCGGAGCCTCGATCGACACCGGCGGCGGCGGAACCGCCGAGTAGGTGACGGTATAGATGGCGGTCTGCGTCGCACTGAGCCCGTCCGCGTCGGTGGCGGTGACGCTGACGGTGTGGGTGCCGAGCGCGTTCGGCAGGGCCTGGCCGTCGGAGATGGGCTGACCGCCGGCGGTCGCCTTGCAGGACTGCACCGTCGATCCCGCTCCCGCGATGCAGGTGAAGTCAGCGGCGGGAAGCCCCGTCCAGAGGTAGGCGGCGTTGTTGATCGGCGCGGTGATGACGACCTCCGGGGACTTCCCCACGACCGTGTACGCGATGCGAGCCGTAGCGACCTGCCCGTCCTGACTGGTGGCGGTCACCGCGTAGGTGTGGGCCCCCTCCGTGGAGGTGTCGAGCGTGCCGGTGCCGTCGCCGTCGCCCCCCGAGTCGATGCATGACCGGATCCCCGGCCCGTTGGGATCGTCAGCGCAGCTGAAGCGCGTCGACACCGATTGTCCGACCGTGTACACGCCGCCGGCGCTCGGAGATGCGATCGTCGCCGTCGGCGGCGCCGCCACCACGTAGGAGATCTCTGCGGTGGCGATCAGTCCATCCTGGGTGGCGGTGACCGTGTAGGTATGGGGGCCCAAGGCTGCCGTGTCGAGCCGGCCCGTCCCGTCGGTCTGGCCGCGCGAGTCCTCGCACGAAGCCGCCTGGCGCGCGCCGACGCCCGAGGCGCACTGGAACTTCGTATGGACGACCTGGCCCTTGGCGTAGATCCCGCCGGCGCTCGGGGCCGAGATCTGCGCGGTGGGCGGATCCTCCGCGGTGTAGGACGCTTGCCGGGAGACCTGGGCGCCATCGGCCGCAGTGCCCGCCACCGTCAGCGTGTGTGGGCCGGGGACGGCCGAGAGCGCGTCGCCGTTGTTGATCGGCTGACCGTCGAGCAGCGCCGCGCAGGCTGTGTCGCCCGGCGCGCAGACGAACGCGGCGGCCGGCACGGATGCCGCGGGGTAGACGGCGCCGGCGGCGGGCACCGTAATCGTGGGAAGCAGGTCGAAGTTGGCGGTCACAGTGGCGTCCGCGGACATCGCGACCGTGCAGGTCGGACCGGTGCACGCGTTGCCAAACCCCGTGAACACCGATCCGACCCCCGGCGTCGCCGTGAGGACGACGGCGGTCGTGGGGTCAAACGGGGCCGTGCACGTACCGGTGGTGCAGTCGATCCCCCCAGGATCGGACGTGACCGCACCCGCCCCGTCGCCGCCGAGCGTGACGGTCAGGTTCGACGTCGCGGCGTCGGCGCTGGCCACCGCAGTCAAGCCGCCCAGCGCAGCGGCTATCAGGACCAAGGCGGCGAGCACCCACCTGGCCATGCGCTGCCACGCCCGCGTCATCGAGGAACGCCCCATCACCCGATCAACCTTGTCTCACCACAACCTCTTTCGCGCCGCACCCGCGAGAAAGGGTGGTTATTCGGGCGTGCCACTGTCCAGCCGGGCCTGGCGCTGAAGCTCGTACATGTCCTCGCGATTGCGGATGTACTTGCCGGCGGCGTCGTAGGGGGGCTCGTGGTCCCAGGGCGTCGGCCGGCCCTGACGCAGCGCGCGGGAGACGAGAAACCGCTCGCGCTGGCTGATCCGCACCCGATCGCCGATGTCGGCGAGGTCGAGGCGGCGCTCGAGCTCGGCGCGCAGCGGCGCGATCACCCGCTCGGAGTCGGGCGCTCCGCTGACGTCGTGGAGCTCTTGCGGATCGGCGGCGAGGTCGTAGAGCAGGTCGGGATCCTCCCGCGACACGATGAGCTTGTGCGCGCCGGAGCGGACCATCGCCGAGGGGGCCTGGACGCCCTCGGCGTGGTACTCGGACACCACCGGGTGCTCCGGGGCCGAGCCTCCTGACACCGCATCGGCCAGGCTCACCCCGTCGCCCGCTCCCGCGATCGCGTCGACCGGCAGTCCCGCCAGCTCGAGCACCGTGGGCGCGAAGTCCACCAGGGAGACCGGCTGCGCGACCCGCGCGCCGCCGCCGGACCCACCCGAACCGCCGAACCCTCCGGAACCCCCGGACCCTCCGGGCGCGCGCACGATCAGCGGCACCCGCGCCGACTGCTCCAGGAAGCTCATCTTGTACCAGAGGCCCCGCTCGCCCAGCATCTCTCCGTGGTCGGCGCAGAACAGGACCGTGGTGCGGTCGTCCAGGCCAGACTCGCGCAGCGCGCCGAGCACCTGCCCGATCCGCTCATCCAGATAGCTGATGGCCGCGTAGTAGCCGTGGCGGGCGCGCCGGATCTGCTCGGCGGTCAGCTGAGCCTGATCCACCTGGCACATCGCGCGCAGCCGCCGGCTGTGGGGGTCGACCTCGTCGAGCGCCAGCGCCGGGACGGCCGGATCATCGATGTCGTCGCGCCGGTAGCGATCCCAGAACCGTTGCGGGATCTCCCAGGGGTCATGGGGATTGGTGAACGAGACGAACAGGAAGTACGGCTGGCCGGCGCGATGGCGGGCGATCTCATACAGCTTGCGCGCCGCCTGGAAGGCGACCTCGTCGTCGTAGTCGGTCTGCATGCTGGCGGCGCAGATCCCCGGCGCGAGCACGCTCTCCATCGTGTGGTACCAGGGGAGCGGGTCCTCGAGCGGCCGGCTCCAGTCCGGCGTCCAGTCCACGTCGGCGGGATAGATGTCGGTGGTGAGCCGGTCCTCGAACCCGTGCAGCTGATCGGGGCCGACGAAGTGCATCTTGCCGCTCACCGCGGTGTGGTAGCCCGCGGCGCGCAGGGCGTGCGCCACCGTGGGCGCGCCCGCCCGGAACTCGGCGGCGTTGTCGTAGACCCCGACGCGCGAGGCGTAGCGGCCGGTGAGCATGGCCGCGCGCGCCGGGGCGCAGAGCGGAAACGCGGTGTAGGCCGACTCGAACACGGTCCCGGACTCCGCGAGCGCCGACAGATGCGGAGTCTGCACCACGGGATGGCCGTAGGCGGGCAGCCAGCCGGCGGCGAGCTGGTCAGCCATGAGGATCAGGAACGAGTCGGGCGCGGGTGTGGCCATGGGCTGGCGGAGGATAAGCATCCGGCCGCCCGGCCGCCGCGCACCCAGCTTGTGGCCCTTCCCGCGGGGCGACCACTAACGTGGGCCGGGCGATGAACCACGGAGCGACCGCGGCCACCGTGCTGCGCCGCGGGGTCAGCCGGGCGCTCGTCCTGGCCCACCGGGGCGCGTGGGACCAGGCGCCGCAGAACTCACTGGAGGCGATGCATCGGGCCGCCGAGCTCGGCTGCGACGGCATCGAGATCGACGTCCGCCGCACGGCCGACGGCCGCCTTGTCGTCGTCCACGACGGCCGGCTGGGGTGGCGGACCGTACGCAGCCTCACCCACGCCGAGGTCCAGGCACGGATGGAGGCCGGCCAGGCGCCGCTGCTGGCAGACGTCCTCGACGCGGCGGCGGGGCGGCTCCTCGTCGACGTCGAGCTCAAGGAGGACGGCTACGTCGGGGAGGCGATGGCGCTCGTCGCCCAGCGCCTCCCCTCCGACTCTTTCGTCGTCACCTCCTTCCTCGCACGCGTGCTGGCCCAGGTCAAGCGCCACGTGCCGCAGGCCCGCACCGGCCTGCTCGTCGCTCCCCGCGCCGCGCCCCAAGCCAGGCGCCAGATGCGGGAGACCGGCGCCGACTTCCTGGTCCCCCACGTCAGCCTCGTCCGCACCGGCATCGTCGAGTGGGCGGCGGGGCAGGGGCTGGCTTCGTGGGTGTGGACGGTCAACGACGACAGCGCGATCCGGGCGCTCAACGCCGACCCCCGCGTGGCCGCCCTCATCACCGATGTGGCCGCTCGAGCACTGAAGCTTTCACATCCTGTTGACTTGGCCGACAGTCGGGAGTAGGTTGTCGACAAGTTGCCTGATCACACCGCCTGGGGCTTAGGAACAGTCGAGCGGCGCTCGACCACCGATCAGGTTCTGCACGAACTGCGGGCCGCCATCCTCGCGGGCCGGATCAAGCCGACCGAGCAGCTGCCCGAGGTCGCCTTGGCCCAGGCGTTCGGCACCGGGCGCAGCGCCATCCGGGAGGCCATACGCCATCTCGTCCAGGAGGGCCTGGTCATCAGTGAGATCAATCGGGGCGCCCGCGTGCGCCCGGTCTCCACCACCGACCTGATCGACGTGTACCGCGCACGGACCGCGATCGAGGTCGCCGCGGTGGGCGCCCTGCTGGACAACCCGGCGGGGTTCGACGTTGCCCCGCTGCACCAGGCCCAGGAGCGGATCCGCGAGCTCTGCTGCGACGACGGCAGCGCGTCCCCCTCGCGCGACGTGATCGCCGCCGACATCGACTTTCACCGGGTGATGGTGAGCCTCGCCGGCAGCCCGCGGCTGAGCCGCGCGCACGAGCCGCTGGCCGCCGAGTCGCAGATGCTGCTCAACTGGCACCCGGTCTACTCGGTCTCTGACTACGTCGCCGACCATCAGAAGCTGCTCGAGGCCATCGCCACCCGTGACCCCGCCGCCGGGGACGTGGTGCGCGCCCACCTCGTGTTGACCGTCGACCTCCTCACCGAGGAGGCGACCCGCTACGCCCGCCGGCTGACCAGCGCCGAGAGCCTGGTGCGCGCCGAGAGCCATATCCACACCGACAGCCATGTCCACACTGACAGCCACAAAGAGGAGAGTCTGGGGTGACTGATCACGAGTTCTCAAACGAAGAGGCACGCGACCGACTGACACGGCGCCAGGTGCTGCACGGCGCCCTCGCGGGTGGTGCGATGCTGTCCGCCAGCGGCCTGCTCGCCGCCTGCGGCGGTTCAAGCGGTGGATCCAGCGGCGGTGGTGGCGGCGGAACAGCCAAGTCCAGCCCGCCCTCCACCGGCACGATCAAGGCCGGCGGCAGCCTGCGCGTCGGCGCCACCGGCGGCGGCGCCAAGGACACGATCGACGCCCACCTGCCGGTCGCCGACCCCGACATCATGCGGTGCTGGAACCTCTATGAGCCCCTCGCGGTGCGCCCGCCGAGCTTCGGCCCGTTGGAGATGATGGTGGCCGAGTCGATCGAGGCCGAGAAGGGCAAGGCCGACTCGTGGGTGGTCAAGATCCGTCCCGGGATCGAGTTCCACAACGGCAAGACCGTCACCGCCGACGACGTCATCTTCAGCCTGCAGCGGATCCTCGACGCCAAGGACCCGAAGGTCGGGGCCGCGTCGATCGGCTACGTCGACATCAAGAACGTCAAGAAGATCAACAACTCCCAGGTCCGGATCCCGCTCAAGTTCGCCAATGCCGCGTTCCTGGACGACCTCGGTCAGTACTTCAACGCGATCGTCCCCACCAACTACGACCCCAAGAGCCCGGTCGGCACCGGCGCGTTCATGTACGCCAGCTTCACCCCCGGCCAGCAGAGCGTGTTCAAGAAGTTCCCCAACTACTGGCAGAGCGGCCGGCCCTACGCCGACCAGCTCACGATCATCGACTTCACCGATGACACCGCCCGCGTCAACGCGCTCCTCGGCGGTCAGGTCGACGCGATCGACAACCTGCCCACCGGCCAGATCGCCCAGGTGCAGGGCAACAACCAGCTCAAGGTGCTCATCTCCCACACCGGGCAGTGGCAGCCGTTCACGATGCGCGTCGACCAGGCGCCGTTCTCCGACGTCCGGGTGCGCCAGGCGATGCGGCTGATCGTCGACCGCCCGCAGATGGTGGAGCAGGTGCTCTCGGGCCAGGGGCGCATCGCCAACGACATGTACTCGCCGTTCGATCCCGGCTACCCGACCAGCCTGCCCCAGCGCGCTCAGGACCTCGAGAAGGCCAAGTCGCTGCTCAAAGCGGCCGGCCACGCCGGGCTCAGCGTGCAGCTCACCACCGCCCCGGTGTTCCAGGGCGTGGTCCAGGCCGCGCAGGTGTTCGCCCAGCAGGCGACGGGCGCCGGGGTCACGGTCAAGCTCCAGAAGCTCGACACCGGCACGTTCTACGGGCCCAACTACCTGAAGTGGACGTTTGCCCAGGACTTCTGGGCGACCCGTATGTACCTGCCCCAGGTCGCGCAGGGCAGCCTGCCCAACTCGCCGTTCAACGAGACCCACTGGGCCGATCCGCAGTTCCAGAAGCTCATCCAGCAGGCCCGGGCCGAGCTCGACGCGACCAAGCGCAACCAGATCATCGGCCAGGCGATGACCATCGAGTACAACACCGGCGGCTACATCATCCCGTACTTCTCCAACCAGATCGACGCCTACAGCTCCAAGCTCAGCGGCTTCGTGGAGGCGAAGTCCGGCTTCCCGCTGGGCAACTACTGGTTCAAGAACGTGGGGTTCACCGCTTAGGCAACGAGACGGGAGACGAGGCCATGGGCAGGTTCCTGTTACGACGGGTCCTTCTGGGATTGCTGACGCTGCTGCTGGTCTCGATCGTCGTGTTCGCGGCGACCCAGGCCCTGCCCGGCAACGCGGCCCGGGCGATCCTGGGTCGCAACGCCACGCCGGCGCGTATCGCGGCGCTGACCCAGCAACTGCACCTGGACCGGTCGGTGTTCTCGCAGTACTTCAGCTGGCTGGGCGGCGTGATCCATGGGAACTTCGGCACCTCGGCCGCGACCCAGGAACCCGTCTCCCAGCTCATTTCGAGTCGGATCCTCAACACCGCGTTCCTCGTCCTGGTGTCGGGGCTCATCGCCATCCCGCTGTCGATCGGGCTGGGCGTCCTCATGGCCGTCCGGCGCGACAAGCCCACCGATCACATCATCTCGATCACGACGCTGGCGCTGGCGGCGCTGCCCGAGTTCGTGATCGGCATCGGGCTGGTTCTGCTGTTCGCCACCAACGTCACGCACGTGCTCCCGGCGGTGTCGATCATCCCGCCGGGTCAGCACGCCTGGAACGTGCCCAAGGAGGTGATCCTGCCGGCGGCGACGCTGATCATCGCGGTGACGCCATACATCGCCCGGATCATGCGTGCCTCCATGGTGGAGGTGCTGGAGTCCGACTACGTGACGATGGCCCGACTCAAAGGGCTGCCCAACCGGACGGTGATCTGGCGTCATGCCGTCCCCAACGCGATCGTCCCGGCGATCCAGGTGTCCGCGCTCCAGCTCGCCTACATGGCCGGAGGGGTGGTGGTGGTCGAGACGGTGTTCGGGTTCCCCGGCATCGGCTCGGCGCTCGTGGACGCGGTGGGCAACCGCGATATCCCCGAGGTCCAGGCGCTGGCGATCCTCATCGCCGCCGTCTACGTGGCGGTGAACCTGATCGCCGACATCCTCACGATCCTGGTCACGCCGCGGCTGCGAACGGCGGCGGCACGATGAGCACTCCGGCAGTCACATTCGACGACCCGATCGAGCCGGGGGGCATCAGGCAGGAGGTGATGCGCCAGCGCCAGTGGAAGGTGCTGGTCGCAGCCACGCTGCACCAGTGGCGGGCGCGCATCGGGCTGTTCATCTTCGTCCTGATGGTGCTCATCGCGCTCGCGGGACCGCTGATCGCCCCCCACTCCCCCAACGAGTTCGTCACCGCCCCCAATAGCCCGCCGTCGAGCGTGGCGCTGTTCGGCGGCGACAACCTGGGCCGCGACGTGTGGAGCCGCTTCCTCTACGGCGGCCGGACTGTGCTCGGCATGTCGGTGGCGGCCACGATCATCGGGGTCGGCCTGGGGCTCGTGGTGGGCCTGACCGCCGCCTACATGTCCGGAGCGGTGGACGAAGTGCTCATGCGCATCGCCGATGTGTTCATGGCCTTTCCGCAGATCGTGCTGGCGCTGCTGCTCCTGACGGCCTTCCCGTCCAGCGTGGCGCTGATCGTCCTCATCGTCGGTCTCTCGCACGCCCCGCGCGTGGCCCGGGTCATCCGCGGCGCCGCCCAGCAGGTGGTCGAGCGCGACTTCATCAGAGCCGCCGAGGCGGTGGGCGAGCCGCGAAGACGGGTCATCTTCGGCGAGCTCCTGCCCAACGTCACCAGCCCGCTGCTGGTGGAGGTCGGGCTGAGGCTCACCTACTCGATCGGGTTGATCGCGGCGATCAACTTCCTCGGCGTGGGGCTTCAGCCTCCCACCGCCGACTGGGGTCTCATGATCCAGGAGAACCGCCTGGCAGTGAGCGTTCAGCCCTGGGGCGTGCTGCTCCCGGTGATCGCGATCGCGCTGCTGACGATCGGGACCAACCTGCTGACCGACGGCTTCGCCCGCGCGGCGATCGGCATCGACCGAGGGGAGTGAGCATGGCGATTGCAGACCAGCCATCCGACGCCGCAGAGCGGCCGGCGGCCGCGGTCACCGTCCGCGACCTGAAGATCGACCTCACCTCCACCGGCAAGGACATCGTCGACGCGATCGCCATCGACGTGCGCGCCGGCGAGGTGCTGGGACTGGTGGGCGAGTCGGGATCGGGCAAGACGACGGTCGGCATGGCCCTGATGGGCTACACCCGGCCCGGCGGCAAGGTCACCGGCGGGGAGATCCTCATCGACGGCCGGCCGCTGGCGGCCATGGCCGCCAGCGAGCTGCGGCGGCTCCGCGGCGGGACGGTCTCCTACATCCCCCAGGACCCGGGGACCGCGCTGAACCCGGCGCTGCGCATCGGCCGCCAACTCACCGAGATGCTGGAGGCCCACAAGTCCAAGACGAGCTCTGAGGACCAGAAGGCCCGCATCCGCGAGGCGCTGGATGAGGTGGCGCTCCCCAACACCGACGAGTTCCTGCGCCGCTATCCCCACCAGCTCTCGGGGGGGCAGCAGCAGCGCGTGGCCATCGCCATGGCCTTCGCGTGCCGCCCGCACGTGATCGTCTGCGACGAGCCGACCACGGGCCTGGACGTCACCACCCAGGCCCGGGTGCTCGAGACCGTGCGCGATCTCTGCCACAGCCACAAGGTGGCTGCGGTCTACGTCAGCCACGACCTGGCCGTGGTGGCCGAGCTCGCCGACACGGTGGCGGTCATGTACGCGGGACGGATCGTCGAGCGTGGACCGCGCGACGTGATCTTCGCCAAGCCGCGGCACCCGTACACCCGCAAGCTGCTGCGCGCGGTGCCCGACATGGAGGGCAAGCGCGCGGTGGTCGGCATCGCAGGACACGCCCCGCTGCCCGGCAACCGGCCCACCGGCTGTTTCTTCGCGCCGCGATGCGATTTGGCCATCGATCGCTGCCGGCAGGAGTTCCCGCCGGCCTCGCAGTTCGACGGTGGACATCTGGTGCATTGCTTCCGCGCCGAGGAGGCGCCCTCCGAGCTGCCCACCACCGGGGAGAACCAGGCAGCGGCGAAAGCCGGCGACGTGGTGCTGTCCGTGGTGCACCTCAACGGCCACTACGGCTCGGCCCACGTGCTGCACGACATCGACCTCGAGGTCCGCCGCAACGAGTGCGTGGCCGTGGTGGGCGAGTCGGGCAGCGGCAAGACGACGCTGGCCCGCTGCATCTCCGGGCTGCACGCCGACTACACCGGGGACGTCAGGCTCGGCTCAGACCGCCTGGCCGAGAGCGCCCGCCGGCGCAGCTCCCAGGCCCGCAAGCAGATCCAGTACGTCTTCCAGAACCCCTACGCGTCGCTGAACCCGCGGCGCACCGTCGGACAGACGATCGGGCGTCAGCTCCAGCTGTTCGGCGCGTCACGGCGCGAAACGGGCACGCGCGTGGCCGAGTGCCTGGAGCGCGTGGCCCTGTCGGCGGCGGCCGTCAACCGGTACCCGGACCAGCTCTCCGGCGGTGAACGACAGCGCGTGGCCATCGCCCGGGCCCTGGCCGCCGAGCCGTCGCTGCTCGTGTGCGACGAGGTCACCTCGGCACTGGACGTGTCCGTGCAGGCGGCCATCGTCGAGCTCCTGCGCGACCTGCGAGCCGAGACGGGGCTGAGCATGCTGTTCATCACCCACAACCTGGCGCTCATCCGGACCATCGCCGATCGCGTGGTGGTGATGACCCAGGGCACGATCGTGGAGTCGGGCCCGACGGTCAGCGTGTTCGAATCACCGAGCGCCGAGTACACGACCAAGCTGCTGTCCAACACGCCCACCGTCGAGGCGGCGCTGAACCGATGAACACCGAAGCGTTCATCACCTGCGCCGTGACCGGCGCGGGCGACACGACGGCGCGCAGCACACACGTTCCGGTCACGCCCGACCAGATCGCCGCGTCGGCGCTGGAGGCGGCGCGCGCGGGCGCCGCCGTCGTCCACATCCACGTCCGCGACCCCGCGACGGGTCAGGGCTCGCGCGACGTCGAGCTCTATCGCCAGGTCGTGGACATCATCCGCGCCGCTGACGTCGACGCCGTCATCAACCTCACGGCCGGCATGGGCGGCGACCTCGTCCTCGGTGGCCCGGACTCGCCACTG
The DNA here is from genome assembly GCA_963758035.1 of uncultured Actinomycetota bacterium. Taxonomy (GTDB): domain Bacteria; phylum Actinomycetota; class Thermoleophilia; order Solirubrobacterales; family Solirubrobacteraceae; genus Palsa-465. The sequence goes on along the minus strand of CAVWTW010000001.1, from coordinate 3,694 downwards.
CCGCTCGACCAGGGGGCCACCGACCTGGCGGGCGCCGCCGAGCGGCTCGTGCACGTCGAGGCGCTGCGGCCCGAGATCTGCACGCTGGACTGCGGGACGATGAACTTCGCCGCCGGCGGGGACTACGTGATGGCCAACACCCCCGAGATGCTCCGGGCGATGGCGCGGCGGATCAAGGATCTGGGCGTGCGCCCCGAGCTCGAGGTCTTCGACACCGGCCAGCTGGTGATGGTCAAGGATCTCGTCGAGGAGGGGCTCATCGACGATCCCGTTCTCGTCCAGCTGTGCATGGGGATCCGCTACGGCGCGCCCGACGATCCCGGCACGCTGCTCACGCTGGTGAACTCGCTGCCGGCCGGGACGGTGTTCTCCGCCTTCTCGATCGGGCGCATGCAGCTGCCCTACGTGGCCATGGCGGTCCTGGCCGGGGGCAACGTGCGCGTCGGGCTGGAGGACAACCTGTACCTGGGACCGGGTCAGAAGGCCACCAACGGGGAGCTGGTGGAACGGGCGACCACGATCCTCAACGCGATGAACGTCCGCGTGCTCGGGCCTGGGGAGGTCCGGGAGCGGCTCGCGCTGCGCGGCCGTGGCTGACGCGCCCCGCTCTGTCGGGCTGCTCGGCGCCGGGGTCATCGGCGGCGGCTGGGCCGCGCGCTTCGTGCTGCACGGCGTGGACGTGCGCCTGTTCGATCCATCGCCGGACGCCGCGAGCGCTGTGCTCGACACCGTCGAGCGAGGCCGGCGCGCCTGGCGGCGGCTCACCCTCGCCCCCATGCCGGCCGAGGGCACGCTCACCATCGTCGACTCCGTCGAGGAGGCCGTCGCCGGGGTCGACCTGGTCCAGGAGAGCGCCCCGGAGCGCGAGGAGCTCAAGCGCACCCTGCTGGCCCAGGCCAGCCAGACGGCTCCACCCGACGCGATCATCGCCACGTCCACCTCGGGCCTGCTGCCCACGCGGCTCGCCGCCGAGATGCAGGACCCCGAGCGCTTCGTCGTCGGCCATCCCTTCAACCCGGTTTACCTGCTGCCGCTGGTGGAGGTATGCGCGGCGGAGCGCACCGCGCCGGAGACGGTGGCGCGAGCGGTGGCGGCCTACCGGTCGGTCGCCATGCACCCCGTCATCGTCCGCCACGAGATCGACGGCTTCATCGCCGACCGCCTGCTTGAGGCGCTGTGGCGCGAGGCGCTGTGGCTGGTCGCCGATGACCTCGCCACCGTGGACGAGATCGACGACGCCATCCGCTACGGCCCGGGGCTGCGCTGGGCGTCGATGGGCACCTTCCTCACCTACCGGCTGGCGGGCGGTGAGGCCGGCATGCGCCATTTCATGGCCCAATTCGGGCCGGCCCTCCAGTTCCCCTGGACCCATCTCACCGACGTGCCGGAGCTGACCGACGCGCTGCTCGACACGATCGTGGCCCAATCAGACGCCCAGGCCGGCGGGAAATCGATCGCCGAGCTCAAGCGCATCCGCGACGATTGCCTGGTCGCGGTGCTGCAGGGCCTGAAGGGGGCGGGCTACGGCGCCGGCGAGGTGCTGGCGCTCACCGAGCGCGAGCTGTTCGAGCGCGCCGGGAGCGCTCGCGCGCAGTCGCAACTGCCCGATGGCCGCCTGCGCCTGCAAGAGGCGCTCGTGGAGCCCTCGTGGATCGACTACAACGGCCACATGACCGAGCACCGCTACCTCGAGGTGATGGCCGACACCACCGATGCCTTCCTGCGCGAGGTGGGCGTCCTCGGGCCCTACATCGACGCCGGGCGCTCCTATTACACCGTCGAGACCCACATCCGCCACCTCGGCGAGGCCCACGGCGGCGACCGCCTCTACGTGGCCACTCGGCTGCTCGGCCACGACGAGAAGCGGCTGCACCTGTGGCACGAGCTGCGGCGCGACGCCGATGACGAGCTCATCGCCACCGGCGAGCACATGCTGCTCCACGTCGACCGTGCCGCCGGCAAGACGACGCCCGCCGCCCCGGAGATCCTCGCCGCGCTGGACCACATCGCCGCCGCCCAGCGCGACCTGCCGGCCCCCGAGGGCGCGGGCAACCGCGTGCGCGGGCCGAGCGTCCCGGCGGCTTGAGCGCCGGGCCCCGCTCTCCCTAGGTGGGGAGGTCGGCCATCCGCTGCTCGAGCAGGCGGCGCTCGGGGGTGTCTGAGAAATCGGCGATGGCCTTGGCATACGCCTCGCGGGCCTCGTCGGTGCGACCGAGGCGGCGCAGCAGCTCGGCCCGCGTGGAGTGCAGATAGCGGTAGTGCTGGAGCGGCAGCGTGTCGACGATGTCCAGGCCCGCCTGCGGCCCCTCGGCCTCGGCGACGGCCACCGCGCGGTTGAGCTCCACCACCGGCGAGCCGGTCAGCGTCGCGAGCTCGCCGTAGAGCGCGGCGATCTCGGGCCAGTCGCGCGGCTCCTCGATGTGCAGCGACGCAATCGCGGCCTGCACCACGTACTCCCCGTGCCCGCGCAGCGCGAGCGCGCGGTCGAGCACCGCGCGGCCGGCGTCGATCTGGGCCCAGTCCCACAGCCCCCGGTCCTGCTCGGCGAGCCGCACCAGCTCGCCGTCCTTGAAGCGCGCCGTGCGCCGTGAGTCATGGAGCATCATCAGCGCCAGCAGACCATGGACCTCGGCCTCGTCGGGCATCAGCTCCGCCAGCGCGCGCCCGAGCCGTAGTGCCTCGGAGGACAGCTCGTTGCGGCTTGTCCAACCCTCGTTGAAGATGAGGTAGACCACCGCCAGCACGGCGGTCAGGCGGTCGGGCAGGAGATGGTCGGCAGGGATCCGGAACGGGATCCCCGCCGCCTTGATCTTGCGCTTGGCCCGGACCAGCCGCTGGGCCATGGTGGCCTCAGGAACCAGGAAGGCGCGCGCGATCTCCTCGGTGGTGAGGCCGCCCAGTGTGCGCAGAGTCAGCGCCACCTGCAGGTCCGGGGCCAGCGCCGGGTGACAGCAGGTGAAGATGAGCTCGAGCCGCTCGTCGGTGAAGATCGTGTCGTCCATCGTGTCCTCCGTGGCCTCGGGCACCTCGAGCAGGCGGGTCTTGTCCTGGAGGGTGCGCTCGCGGCGGATGCGGTCGATGGCCCGGTTGCGGGCCGTGGTCATCAGCCACAGCCCGGGGTTGGACGGCACGCCGTCGCGCGGCCATCGCTCCGCCGCCACCGCGAACGCCTCCTGCGCGGCCTCCTCGGCGCGGTCAAAGTCGCCGAGGAAGCCGATCAGGCCGGCCAGGACGCGGCCCCACTGCTCGCGGAAGGTCGCTTCTAGGATTGCGACCACTCCACGATCGGCCGGATCTCGATCGAGCCGCCGCTCTGGAGCGCGGGGATCTTGCTCGCCAGCTCGATGGCCGCGTCGAGGTCGTCACCCTCGAAGACGCAGTAGCCGTCGAGCGCCTCCTTGGTCTCGATGTAGGGGCCGTCGGTGGTCACGACCTTGCCGTCGTGGGCGCGGACCGTGGTGGCCGTCTCGGGCGGCTGCAGCTGCATGCCGGGGGTGATGCCCGGCGTCTGGTTCACGGCGCCCCAGGCCGCGGCGATCTTCTTCTGCTCGTCCTCGGGAAGGCTCTGCCAATTACGGGCCTTGGGACCGAGGTTGATCAGGATCATGTACTTCACGTCGTCCTCCTTTTGGGGAATGGTCCCCTAAGAGACGAACGGAAGTTGGCCGGATCGACAGCCGCGGGAATTTTGAAC